>CAWJMJ010000019.1:0-287510 GCA_963843885.1 uncultured Acidobacteriota bacterium | reverse complement strand
TGGGTCCATGCCCCACTGCTTGCGGGTGTAGTTGCGGAAGAACTTCTCGTAGAGCTCGCGGCCGACGCGATTGACGATCACGTCCTCGGACGTCTTGAGCGGCGAGCGCGGCTCGGCCACCGAGGCGAAGAACGCTTCGAGCTCCAGCGACGTCAGCCGCGTGCCGTAGAGCTGATTGATGGTGTCGAGGTTGATGGGAATCGGCACCAGCTGGCCGTCGACCGATGCCTTGACGCGTGCTGATAGGGCCGCCACGCGGTGAACCGCGACAGGTAGCCGAACACCTCCGCCGAGTTGGTGTGGAAGATGTGCGGGCCGTACTTGTGGATCAGGATGCCGTGCGTCGTCGTGGTAGTCGTAGGCGTTGCCGCCGATGTGCGGCCGCTTGTCGCAGATCAGCACGCGCTTGCCGCCGTGGCCGGCCAGACGCTCGGCGATGGTCGCGCCGGCGAAGCCGGCGCCGACGATCAGGTAGTCGAACATCGCGCGAGCTCCTACGAAGACGCGCGAACGCGCTCCGGCCACCGGCGGCGCTGCGGCGTGACGCGGGCACCAGTGGTGTCGCACGGCCGCGGCCACGAGCGCGCGGTCTTCGTCCAGGTGCGATCCCACGACATGCTCGCGCAGGAACACGTCGGCCGTCGCGATGCGCGGCGCCGCGCGGCTCCGCCAGCGCCTGCTCGCACGCCGCGACGAACTCCTGCGGGCGTGTCGGCGATGCGCACCAGCCCGAGATCGCCGTAGGGCGTGACCACGTCGCGGATCGACGTCGACACCACCGGCTTGCCGGCCGCCAGGTACTCCGGCGTCTTGGTCGGGCTGATGAAGCGGGTCGCGTCGTTCCGCGCAAACAGCAGCAGCGCCACGTCCCAGCCGGCGATGTAGGCCGGCAGCTCGGCGTAGCGCCTTGGCGCCCAGATAGTGGATGTTGTGGCGCCGGGGCAGGCGTGTCGGGATCGATCTTGACCACCGGGCCCACCATCACCAGCTGCCAGTCCGGCCGCGCGTCGGCGAGCGCCGCCAGCAGCTCGATATCCAGCCGCTCGTCGATCACGCCGAAGAAGCCGAGGCGCGGGCGCGGCAGATCGGCGCTGGTCCGGCTGGACGTCGCGCCGAGCTGGCGCGCGCGCGGCGAAGTGCGCGCACGTCGACGCTGCTCGGGATCGCATGGATGTTGCCGTGCTGGTGCTGCTTGGCCTCGTAGAGCGACTGCCCGCCGGTGAACACCACATCGGCCCGCCGCAGCAGCACTCGTTCCTGCGTCGGCAGTTCCGCCGGCGCGCCCTTGAACGCGGACAGTTCGTCCATGCAGTCGTAGACCGTGGCCGCCGGCCGGAGATGCGACGAGAACGCCAGCGCCAGCGGCGTGTAGTACCACAGGATGTACGACGAGATGTGGCGCGAGGCCATCAGCCGGTCGAGCAACAGCCGCTGCACCGGCGACTGCCTGCTCGCGCGACCAGCCAGCATGGCAGACGAGGCACGACCACGGAGACGCCGTCGTGCGCCTCGACCGACAGTTCCGGCTCCGCCACGTCCTCGAACACCGGCTCCTCGACGAAGAACACGCGCTGGACCCGCGCGTAACGACTCATCAGATGCTGGGGCCGTTGAAAGACGAAGTTCCAACGCAAGTGGCTGAAGCAGATCAGATCGGACTCGGGGCGCAGCTCTGGCGCGCGCGGCTCTGGACGGAGGTAGAACGACATAGCTTCCTGGCGATGGCGACTCACGCGGCGACTACGGTCCGCTCGCGTGAGATCGCGGAATGGGATCTACGCAGATCCACTCATCAACGCGACATGTGAACCTCGGACTGGTGGCGGCACCACTCCGTTCGAGGACGGCGCGGGCACACCGCACGTCCCGAGTCGACTCGCTGTGCGGGCGTTGTGACGCGACAGCGGTCATGGCTACGATTGAATGTGAAGTGCGTGAACCAAGACCGAACGATGTCTCTCGAGTGAAAGCACTACCGCCCTGTCGATTGCAAAATTGCGGCCACGTTTTCGGCCAAATCGAGGCCAGGCCGGTGCCGAAATACCTCGGCTGTGGCGGCGCATTGAGGCACGTGCTGCCGTAAGTGCTCCGGGCGTTGCCATATCAGAGACACTTGGGTACGTGACTTCCCCGTCGTCCGGTGGTCGTGGGGCCCGCTCATGATCTGGCCGCGGACCCGAGGGCGGGGCGGCTCGGGCGACAGTCGCGCGCGTCTGGCGCTGCCGCGTCCGGGGCGGCGGTCGGGGAGGTTCGAGCGATCGCCGGTCCAAGGCCGGCGGGAACGGCCCGGCGGTGGCTTAGTGCAAGCCCCCGGCCGCCAGCATGTAGTACGTAGCGGCGGCGATGATGGCCGCGGCGGGAATCGTCAGCACCCAGGCCCACACGATCTGTCCGGCGATCCCCCAGCGGACCGCCGACAGGCGGCGCACCGACCCGACGCCGACGATGGCGCCGGTGATGGTGTGGGTGGTGCTCACGGGCATGCCCAACGACGAGGCGAGTGAAGAGCGACACCGCGCCGGCTGTTTCAGCGGCGAAGCCGCCGACCGGCTGCAGCCGCGTGATCTTCGAGCCCATCGTGTGGATGATGCGCCAGCCGCCCGATAGCGTGCCGGCGAGATCGCGGCGTAGGCCGCAAAGATCACCCAGGTGGGAATCTCGAACGTCGTCGAGGTAGCCGCCGGCGTAGAGCGCGCCGGCGATGATGCCCATGGTCTTCTGCGCGTCGTTCGAGCCGTGACCCAGGCTGTAGAGCGCCGCCGACACCAGCTGCAGCTTGCGGAACCGCTGGTCGACTCTGGAGGGCGCCGAACGCGCGGCAGATCCACATGATGGCGGTCATGAAGACCAGCCCGAGCGACCAGGCCGATGAGCGGCGCCAGCACGATGAACATGAGCGTCTTGGTCCAGCCGGCCACGACGATGGCCGGGAGGCCGGCCTTGGCAATCGCCGCGCCCGCATAGCCGCCGATGAGCGCGTGCGACGAGCTGGTCGGCAGGCCGTAGTACCAGGTGATGAGGTCCCAGACGATGGCGCCGATGAGGCCGCCGAGGATGACCGAGCCGGTGACGACCTCGATGTCGATCATCCCGGAGCCGATGGTCTTGGCCACGGCCGTGCCGAAGATGAACGCGGCCGCGAAGTTGAAGAAGGCCGCCCACAGGACCGCCTTGCCGGGCGACAGGACCCGGGTCGACACGACCGTGGCGATGGAATTGGCGGCGTCGTGGAAGCCGTTGATGTAGTCGAAGACCAGCGCCACGGCCACGACGATGACGACGAGCGAGAGCTCCACTGACTATCCGTGCTTGACGACGACGCTCTCGAGCACGTTGGCGACGTCCTCGCAGCGCATCGGTGGCCAGCTCGAGCAGGTCGAGCATCTCCTTGCACTTGATCAGATGGTGATGGCGTCCTTCTCGTGCTCGAACAGGCGGCGCAGCGCTTCGTCGTGGACCACGTCGGCGGCGTTTTCGAGCCGGTTGATTTCGACGGTGCGGTCGTGCACGCCGGCCTTCTTTTCGAGGGCCTCGACGGCGACCTTGACCTGCATCGTCGAACGCCAGATGAGCGAGGCCAGTTCGCGCGCGCCCTCGGGCAGGACGGCAATCCGGTAGCGGCGCACGACGGCCGCGGCGGCGTCGATGGCGTCCATCACGTCATCGAGCGACTTGGCCAGCGCGTAGATGTCCTCGCGGTCGATGGGCGTGACGAAGGTGCTGTTCAGGCGCTGGATGATCTCGTGGGTCAACGCGTCGCAGGCCTCTTCGACCTGCTTGATCTCGATGGCCATCTCGAAGGCCGGCGGATCGGTAGCCAGCATCTTGTCGAGCAGGGTGGCGCCCGAAACGATGCGGTCGGCCAGGGCCGTGAAGTGCGCGTAGAACTTTTCTTCCTTCGGGATCAAGCGAAACGCGGCCACGGCTGCTCCTGACGCCCCGCCGGTCCGTCTCGGCAGGCAGCAAGAGTGTGCCACAACTGCGTTACATCGACGTTACAAGTGACGCCGCTGCCCGCCGCCCCGGGCAATTCACAACGAATTTACCGGGTCGACACTCCCCGGAGATGCCCGGGCCCGATGCTGTGGTCGTGCCATACACCCACATGCTTCCTGGAGGTCGACCCGATGCTGTCGTTCCTGCGCAACGCCACGCGGCTGGCGTTGATCCTCGTGTTCAGTTTCTCCACCCTGCCGGCCTCGGCCCAGCAGACCGAGTCACGCATCGTCGGTCGGATTCTCGATCAGAGCGGCGCCGCCCTACCGGGCGCCACCATCGCCATCGTGTCCCGCGACACGGGCGCCGTGCGCACCGACGTCGCGGGCGGCGACGGCGCTTTCACGGTGACCAACCTCGGCCCGGGCGCCTACGACATCCGGGCGGAGCTCGACGGCTTCCAGCGACGACCCGAACCGTGGTCGTCGGCGTCGGCCAGGTCGTCAGCCAGTCGCTGTCGCTTGGCGTCGCCTCCTTGACCGAGACGGTCGACGGTGCAGGGTGCTTCGCCGGTGCTCGACACCGTCTCCGCCAGGATCGGCGTGAACGTGTCGCCCGATGAAGTCGAGAACCTGCCGGTCAACGGCCGCAACTTCGCCAACCTGATGACCCTGGCCACCGGCGCCACCTCGGACGGCAACGGCGGCTGGGCCAGCGTGCGGTTCAACGGCAAGTCGAACCAGCAGAACTACCTGAACTACGATGGCGTCGACGGCACCTACGTCTGGGACGCCAGCCCCGGCTACCTGAATGCCACCGGCTCGCAGTTCCGCCTGCAGACGTCGATGGAGTCGGTGGCCGAGTTCCGGGTCAACTCGGGCCTGGCCCCGGCCGAGAGCGGCCTCGGCGCCGGCGGCAACATCACGGTGGTCAGCAAGAGCGGCAGCAACCGCTTCAAGGGCTCGGTCTTCGAGTACAAGCGCGATGACGCGCTCGACTGCGGCCAGCAAGTACGACGACACGCAAGCAGAAGCTGCAGGTCGACCAGTTCGGCGGGTCGTTCGGCGGCCCGCTCCTGCGCAGCAAGACGTTCTTCTTCGGCAGCTACGAGGGCCTGCGCCAGACGACCGGCCTGAGTTTCACCGAGGCCGTGCCCAGTGCCGAGGCACGCCGCCGCATCCTGGCCGGCGAGCCCATCGGCACCGGCGCCGGGCAGAGCGCCGACCGGACCCGGGCGGTGGCGCCGCTGCTCGGCCGGCTTCCCCGCCGGCCAAGTCGCCACATCGAATCCGCTCGTGGACCTGGCGACGCTCGCGTCGCAGGCCGACCAGAGGGAAACACGTTCTCGCTCCGGCATCGACCATCGCTTCACCGACGACACTCGGCCTACGTGCGCTACAACTACAGCGCGGGCCGCGTCGACACCCCCGACCGCACCGTGACGCCGCGCCGCGTCCTGGCCAGGCAGACTCCGGCCAACTTCGTGGCCAGCCTGCAGCGGATCTTCGGAACGGCGTGGTGAACGAGTTCAAGGTCGGCGTCAACAAGCCGAAGACCAGCGCCACGGCCTTCGGGTCCGCCGGGCTACGACCCGGTCGGGGTGTCGCTGTCGGGCACCTTCACCTCGTCGTCCATCGACGCCCGCGGGAACACCGGCATCGCCCGCAGCGGGCTGCTGATTCGCGCCACCAGCGCGTCGTCGACGACCGGTTCGCTCTTCGACCCGATGTCGCTCTCGTTCAACAACGCCACCACCTGGACGGCCGGCGCGCACACGCTGAAGCTGGGCGGCGAGTACCGCCGCATCAGCTCGCAGTTCCAGTTCCTGGGCTCCACCGAGATCACCTACAACGGCATCAACGACTTCATCGACAACCGGCCCGCGCAGGTCGCCGTGAACCAGGACTCGCCGGTGTTCACCGCCGCAGCAGTGGTACGCCATCGGCTTCGTGCAGGACTCCTGGCGCGTCACCGACCGGCTCACCCTCGAACTCGGCCTGCGCTACGACTACTACTCGGTCGTGAAGGAGAAGGACGACCTGGCCAGGCCGTTCTTCGTCGAGGAGAACGCCTTCGGCGCCGTGGGCGACGGCTTCTACGACGCCGACACGAACAACTTCTCGCCGCGCCTCTCGGCCGCGTATCAGATCAACGAGAAGACCGCGCTGCGGGCCGGCTTCGGGCTCTTCTACGGCCCCGGCCAGTTCGAAGACCGCATCCAGCCGATCGAGAACTACATCGCCCGGGCGCGGGTGCAGGCGGCCGACGTCGCCGGCAACGGGTTGCAGTATCCGGTGGCCGCCACGCAACTGCGCGACCTGCTCTCGCTGCGCGGCTACACCCACGACTACCCCAACGAATACAACATCCAGTACGGGGCGAGCCTTTCACGGGAACTGCCCGGAGAGGTCAACGTCACCATCGGCTACACCGGCAGCCAGGGCCGGGACATGTTCCTGCGCGGCGTCGGCAACGTCCTCGACCCGGTGACACGGGTGCGCCTGGTGCCCAGCTACGGCCAGGTCGATTTCAAGACGGCCGGTTGCGTCGACGACCTCGTGCTGGGCGGGGTCTACGCGCTGAACGGCTGCGGCACGGCCAGCTACGATGCCCTGCAGCTGAGCGCCTCGCGCCGCTTCCGCTCGGGTCTGAGCGGCGGTCTGCAGTATCAGTTCTCGCGCAACCGCGGCACCACCCAGGGCTCGAACGAAGCCGCCACGGCGCAGAACACCTTCGACTTCGCCAGCGAGCAGGGCATCAACCCGCAGGACATCCCCCACACCTTCAACGGCTCGCTGACCTACGAACTGCCGTTCGACGGGCTGTGGAAGGGCGGCTGGCGCATCGGGACGATCGTCAACGCCCGCACCGGCGTGCCGCTGAACGTCACCATCAGCCGTCCCGACAACCTCACGGTGAACGGCGTGACGGTGACCAACATCCCGGGCGGCAACAGCCGCGGCACGCAGCGTCCCGACCTCGTTCCCGGCGTGAATCCGTATCTCGGCGGCAACGGCGTGCGCTACCTGAATCCAGCCGCGTTCACGACCCCGCAGCCGGGCTCGTTCGGCAACTTGCCGCGGAACTTCCTGCGCGGGCCGAACTTCTGGCAGGCCGACGTGGTGCTGTCCAAGGACTTCCGGTTCGCCAGCCGCCAGGGTATTCAGGTACGCGCCGAGATGTTCAACATCGCCAACCGCCTGAACTACGAGAACCCCGCCATCAACCTGCCCAACGGCACGCCAGGGGTGCCCTTCACCGAGGCGCAGGCCGGCACGTTCGGCTACATGCTCGGTCCGCTCAATCGCACCGTCGGTCTCGGCACCCCGCGCCAGGTGCAATTGTCGCTTCGCTATACGTTCTGATCACCGGCCGGCCGCCGGTGCGGGGTTTCCGCGGACCGCATCGTCCGGGAAAGGGAAGGGCCAGACGACGACGTCTGGCCCTTCCCCTGTAGGCTCGCACGAATCCCGGCAGGCTCGCACGAACATCGCGACGATGGCGGCGCGGCCCGGCCCCCCGCGGCGATGTGTCTACGCGCAGCAGCCTGGCGCGCAGCCGCAGGCCCGCGTCTCACCGCCCGGCTTGGTGGCGCGCACGAACGCGCTCATGAAGCGCCCGTCGAGCGATTCGGCCAGGCCCGGCCGGTCGAGGCCGGCGTCAGCCAGGAACGTCTTGGCGTCGGCCGCCTGGTAGATGCGCGTCGGCTCGACGTCGATGGCACCGAACCCGGCGCCGGCCAGGAGCTGCTTGTACTCGGCTTCCTCCAGTGCCCCGGCCACGCAGCCGATCCACAGCTCCATGCTCTTGCGGATGTCGTTCGGCACGTCGCCCCTCACCACCACGTCCGAGACCGCGAAGCGGCCGCCCGGCTTGAGCACGCGGAACGCCTCGCGCAGCACGCGCGCCTTGTCGCCCGACAGGTTGATCACGCAGTTCGAGATGATCACGTCGACCGAGTTGTCGGGCAGCGGGATGTCCTCGATCTCGCCCTTCAGGAACTCGACGTTCTCGACGCCGGCCCGCGCCTTGTTCTCGTTGGCCAGCGCCAGCATCTCGTCGGTCATGTCGAGGCCGTAGGCCTTCCCCGTCGGGCCGACGCGCCTGGCCGAGAGCAGCACGTCGATGCCGCCGCCCGAGCCCAGGTCGAGCACCACCTCGCCCGCCTTCAGTTCGGCCAGCGCGGTCGGATTGCCGCAGCCGAGCGACGCCGCCACCGCCTCGGCCGGCAGGCCTGACTGCTCCGCCAGGTCGTAGAGGTTGGACGTGATCGGATCACCGCAGCCCGAATCCGCCGGGCTGCCGCAACAGCCGATGGCCAGCCCGCCGGTGGCGGCGCGGGTGGCGGCTTCGCCGTACTTCTCTTTCACCGTGGCTTTGATGTCGATGGGGTTGTTCATCGTGGTCTCCTCGGCCGGCTATGCAGGCCAGCGCCCTGTCGCAGACATTTGCTTGAGCGAATATATGACCCCGTGCTATATTTGTCAACGCGAATATGTCGTCCTGCTGCAGCAACTCGCCGGCGCCCCGGGTACGCAGTGCCGCCGCCCTGACCGGGCTCTACCAGGCGCTGGCCGATGCCACCCGTCTCCGCATCCTGGCAATTCTGGCGCAGCATCCCCCCGACGGGCCCGGCGGCGAGCTGTGCGTGTGTCACATCCATGACAGCCTTGGCGTGTCGCAGCCGACCGCCTCGCGCCACCTCGCCTATCTGCGCAAGGCCGGCCTGGTGGAAGCGCGGCGCGAGGGCGTGTGGATGCACTACCGCATCGTGCGCCCGCGCGATCCGGTGGTCGCGCCGGTGTTCGACGCCGCCCTCCACGCGCTCGGACACGCCGACAGCACGGCGCGCGATCGGGCGCGGCTGGCGCGCGTGAGCGGCGCCGCCCCCGTCGTCTGAGGGCGCGGCCGCGCCGGGGAGACCGCGGAGACAGTCGGTGACGCCGGCGCGAGGGCCGCAGCTACAATGTCGCCCACATGTCGGCCGGCGCTTCTCCCATACGTAGTGGCCGCCTGGCGGCGCTGGTGCTGCTCTTCCTCGCGCTGACCCTGCTCGTGCCGCGGCCCGAGGCGGTCACGCCGCAGGGCTGGCGCACGTTCGGCATCTTCGTCAGCGTCATCGCCGGCATGGCGGTCCAGCCGATGCCGGGCGCGGCGCTGGTCGTCATCGGCCTGACGGCCATGGTGGCCAACGGCATCCCGATGCGGGAAGCCCTCGGCGGCTTCGCCGAGCCCTCGGTGTGGCTGGTACTGGCCGCCATGCTGATGGCGCGCGGGCTGCTCGATTCAGGGCTGGCGCGCCGGCTGGCGCTGCTCTTCATCCGGCGCTTCGGCCAGAGCTCGCTCGGTATCGCCTACGCGCTGGTCATGACCGACGTCACCCTGGCCACCGGCGTGCCCTCGATTACCGCCCGCTCGGCCGGCATGATCCTGCCGGTCGGGCGCAGCATCGCCGAACTCTTCGGCTCCCTGCCGGGACCCACCGCGCCGCGCCTCGGCCGTTATCTCATAGCCGCGATGTACCAGGGCTCGGCCGTGGCGTGCGCGATGTTCCTCACCGGCCAGGCCAGCAACGTCCTGGCCGCCGGGTTGGCGCAGAAGCTGGCCCAGGTCGACGTCACCTGGGCGGGCTGGTTCGTGGCCGCGTGCGTGCCGGGCCTGGTGTCGTGCCTGGCCGTGCCCTGGGTGGTCTACCGCGTGGTGCCGCCCGAGGTGACGCGCACGCCGGAAGCGGCGGCCTTTGCCGCCTCCGAACTGGCGGCGCTCGGGCCGATGGGCCGCGCCGAGGGCATCACGCTGGCGGTCTTCGCCAGCGTGGGCCTGCTCTGGCTGACGACCGGATGGCACCGCCTCGACGTGACCTTCGTTGCCCTGAGCGGCCTGTCGGTGATGCTCGTGAGCGGCGTGCTGCGGTGGGAGAACATCATCGCCGAACGCTCGGCCTGGGACGTCTTCATCTGGTACGGCGGCCTGCTCAAGATGGGCGAACTGCTGAACGCCACCGGCGTCACCTCGGTCTTCGCCGCGGCGGTCGGCGGCCTGCTCGGCGGCATCGGCTGGTTCAGCGTGCTGATCGTGGTGCTGCTGCTTTACTTCGTGACGCATTACTTCTTTGCCAGCATCACGACGCACATGCTCGCGCTGTTCCCGCCCTTCGTCACGCTGCTCATCGGCGTCGGCGTGCCGCCCAAGCTGGCCGTCTACAGCCTGATGTGCCTGGCCAACCTGCCAGCGGGGTTGACCCACTACGGCACCACCACCGGCCCGATCCTGTTCAGCCAGGGTTACGTGAGCCTGGCCGACTGGTGGCGCACCGGGGCGATTGTCGGGGCCGTGAACCTGGCCATCTGGCTGGTCGTCGGGCTGGCCTGGTGGCGCGTGCTCGGCTTCTGGTAACGGCTGCCGTCGGGGGCCCGGCTCGCGCCGCACGCCGCGGGTTGGCACGATCGCGGGACCGCACTACACTGCCGTCGTGATGCGCGACACTCTGGCGTTGATTCTCGGCGGCGGCCAGGGCAGCCGTCTTTTCCCGCTGACGCAGCTTCGTTCCAAACCGGCCGTGCCGATCGGCGGCAAGTACCGCTTGATCGACGTGCCGATCAGCAACTGCCTGCACGCCGATCTTCGCCGCATCTTCGTGCTGACCCAGTTCAACTCCGCGTCGCTCAACCGCCACGTCTCGAGCTCCTACCGCATGGACACGTTCTCCAGCGGCTTTGTCGAGATCCTGGCCGCCGAGCAGACCCCCGATAGCACCGCCTGGTTCCAGGGCACGGCCGATGCCGTGCGCAAGGCGACGCGCCACTTCGCCGCAGTACGACGCCGACTACTACCTGATCCTGGCCGGCGATCACCTCTACCGGATGGACTACGCGGCGCTGCTCGAGGCGCACGTCGACCGGCGCGCCGACGTCACCCTGACCGCCCTGCCCGTCAACGCCCACGACGCCACCGGCATGGGCATCTTCACCTTCGATCGGCGCGGCGCCATCCAGCACTTCGAGGAGAAGCCGAACCTCGAGCGCCTCGCCGCCATCGGCCGCAGCGCGCCGGCCGACGCCGCCTTCATGCCGCTCACCGACGAGAAGCCGTTCGTGGCGTCGATGGGCATCTACGTCTTCACCCGTGAGGTGCTGTTCGAACTGCTCGAGCAACAGGCCGGCGTGGACTTCGGCCGCGAACTGATACCCGCGGCGCTCGAGAAGTACCGCGTCGTCGCTCACCTGCACAACGACTATTGGGCCGACGTCGGCACGGTCGAGTCGTTCTACGACGCCAACATCATGCTGACCGCGCCGGGAGCGCCGTTCAGCTTCTACGACCACCGCCGCCCGATCTTCACGCACGCGCGCTTCCTGCCGCCGTCGCGGGTCAACGGATCGAGCCTGGAACGGGCGCTGATTGCCGAGGGCTGCTACGTGGACCGCGCCGTCGTGGCCGACTCGGTGGTCGGCATCCGCACCACCATCGGGGCCGGCGCCACGGTCCGCCGCTCGGTGCTGCTCGGCGCCGATGCCTACGACGCGCCGGCGCACGGGCATGCCAGCGGCGTGGCCATGGGCATCGGGCCTGGCGTCGAACTGGACCGCGTCATCGTCGACAAGAACGCGCGCATCGGCGAGGGCTCGCGCCTGGTCAACGTCCACGGCGTGCGCGAGGCCGACGGGGACAACTACTACATCCGCGAAGGGATCGTGATCGTGCCCAAGGGCGCGCGTCATCGCGCCGGGCACGGTGGTGTAGCGGCGACGTAACCCACAATTAACCGGGCCGTCACCGTCTGGACACGTGATCCTCGTAGGGTGTTCACATGGAGTTCCAGCCGACCGCGATGACACACTCCCCGGCCGGGCGCAAGCGCGTGCTGGTCGTGGACGACGAGCGCGACATCGCCGACCTCATCAAGCACACCCTCGAACGGGGCGGCGGCATCGACGTGGAGATGGCCGCCAGCGGCGACACGGCGCTGACCGCGGCCGCGGCCCAGCCGCCAGACCTGATCGTGCTCGACCTGACGTTGCCGGTGCTCAACGGCCTGGAGGTGTGCCGCATCCTGCGGCAGCGGCCGGCCACCGCCACCGTGCCGATCATCATGCTGACGGCGCGCACGAGCGAAGGCGACCGCGTCGTCGGCCTCGATTCCGGCGCCGACGACTACGTGACCAAGCCCTTCAGCGCCCGCGAGCTGGCGGCGCGGGTGCGGGCGGCGCTACGTCGGGGACGGGCTGAAGGCGTTCCTACGGCGGCCGTCTATCGGGGCGCGCACCTGGTGGCTGACTTCGATGCCGTGGCCATCGCCGTGGACGGCGCGGCGGTAAAGCTGACGCGGCGCGAGTTCGAACTGCTGCGTTATCTCGTCGACAACCGCAACCGGGTGCTGTCGCGCGACCGTCTGCTCGAACGGGTGTGGGGCTACGCGCACGTCATCGAGACGCGGTCGGTGGACGTGCATGTCGGGCGGTTGCGGGCGAAGCTGGGGGCCGCCGGCCGTCACATCGAGACCGTCGTGGGCCTCGGCTACCGCTTCGCCGAATAGCCCGCGCGATCAGCCCCGCTCGCTCCAGCCTTCGCTGCGCAGGCTCGACATCTCGACGTCGATGGCCCGGCGGGCCCGCTCCACTCGGTGCCAGTCGGTGTAGACCACGGCGCGCACGACCTGGCTGTCGGCGTGTTCCTCGACCCGCCAGCCGGCCGCCTCGAACCGGATGGCGTAGCGGCGGGTGTGGGCGTCTTTGTGCAGGGTCTTCGTGAAGCTCATCATGGGCGGAACTCGCAACGCATCAGGTGCTCAATCGTCCCTCAGCGCCGGTGACGGCACTGTAAATTCGCGGTAAACAGCGGCGCGAGCCGCCTCGAGCGGTGGCGGCACGCGCGGGCCCGCCACGCACGTGGCCACGCCGGCTCAGGGGCCGACGATGGTCAGCGCGGCCGGGTGGACGCGAATATCGAGGGGCCCGGCCAGGGTGGCCGGCTCCCCGTCGAGGTGCACTTCGAGCGGCGCCGGCGAGGCAATGCGCGCGTGCCCGAACGTGGTCATGTGCACCCCCGGACCGCCTTCGAGCGTGCCCGCGAAAAACCCCGGCACCCGCGCCAGGATGCGCCACCACGCCTGGTCGTCGACGATCACCAGGTCGAAGCGGCCGTCGTCGAGCCGCGCCGCCGGCGCGATGCAGCCGTGGCTGCCGTATTGTCGCGAGTTGGCCAGGGCGATGAACAGTTTGCGCCCGGCGGCGGCGCCGCCGTCCCACGACAACTCGTAGTCCCTGGCCCGGTAGCGGAGCAGCTCCTGCGCGCCAATCCGGGCGTAGCGCGTCAACCCGCGCCGGCCCTTGCTCTCGGCGAACAGCCGCGCCACGCGCGCGTCGAGGCCCACGCCGGCGACGTTGAAGAACAGCTGGCCGTTGATTTCTCCGGCGTCGATGCGCCGGCGTTGGCCGCGCCCGGCCAGGGCCAGCGCCGCCTCGGCCTCGAGTGGCACGCCCAGGTCCCGGGCCAGACCGTTCCCGGAGCCGGCCGGCACGAGCGCCAACGCCATCGACCCGAACGCCAGCGCCCGGGCGACTTCGTTCATGGTGCCATCGCCGCCCCAGGCGATGACCAGTTCCACGCCGTGGCTGGTCGCCTCCCGCGCCAGTTCGGTGGCATGCCCCGGGCCGGTGGTGACGACGACCTGCGTGACGAACCCGGCCGCACCCAGCACCCGCTCGGCCAGTGCCATCTCGGCGTGTCCCCCGGGGTGAGCCCGCACGCCGGAGATCGGGTTGATGACGACCAGCGCCCGCCTCACCGGGCCAGGCCCCGCAGCGCCCGCGGCGGCAACAACCAGCGCAGCATGCCGGGTCCGCCCGGCAGCGCGCGCGTGACGTCGATGCGGCACACCGCGCCCTTCTTGAATTCGACGGCGTGGCGCGCGCCGAGCAGCTTGGCCGCCAATTCGCCAAGGTCCGGCTCGTGGCCCACCAGGGCCAGGCGGGAGGCTCGCCGGGCACCGGCGTAGGCGGTCACCGCCGCCACCACGTCGCTGACCCGGGCGCCGGGTGCGAGCGCCTCGACCGTGACCACACGCGGTTTCGGCTTCAGTCCCGCCGCCAGGAGGTCGGCGGTGTCGCGGGCGCGCACGAGCGGGCTGCTCAGCACGACGTCCACGCGCAATCCGAACTGGCGCAGCCCGGCCACCGCCGTCCGCCACCGCTCGATGCCCTCGGGCGTGAGCGGCCGCAGGTCGTCGTCGGGATAGTCGGGGCCGCGCTCGGCGGCCACGGCGTGGCGCACCAGGTAGAGCTCCAGCGCCGTGGGCACCGCGGCAGTCATGCCACCGACCGGACAGGGGCGGCGGGCGCGCCGGAATCAAGCGCCGTCGCCAGCGCCAGCAGCGCGGCGCGGCGGGCGAGGAAGGCGGCATGGAGCTGGCGGCACTCGAGCTCGAGGGCACGCTCCAGCCCGGCCAGATCGCGCGCCGTGGTCCGCGAACGCGTCACCACGCGCCGCTCCACGCCTTGCAGGAACTCGCCGAGCACGTGCAGGTCGTGCGCCCGCCCGAGCAAGTCCTGGACGACGCGCAGCCGCCGCACCCGGCTGGCGGCGCTCCGCGCGCCGCCCGCCGTGCTGGCAGCCTCGAGGGCGTAGCGCAGGCGCTTGACCGCAATCCGCACCTCGTGCAGCCGGTTCGGTGAATAGAGCGTGGTCACGTGCCTGAGGGCCTTGCGCACCCGCCGGGCCGCGCGCACGACGCGCGCCTGCACGGCGCGCCTGACCGCCAGCGGATCGGCGTCGGCGGCCGTGACCGACGTCAGCGTGTCGAGATGCGCGCGCAGCCGCGCCTGGCGACGCGGCGTGAAGGTGGCCCTGGCTTTACGCAAGGCCGCCGTCCGCGCGCTGTGCATGGCCCGCCGCGCCGCCGTCTGCGCCACCGGCCGGAGGCCATGGCTGGCCACTGCCGCGTCGAACAGGCCGAGGGCCACGTCGAGCTCACGGACCGGCCCGAGGGCGCGGGTGACGCGCCGGACGGCCGTGGCTACCGCGCGGCCGTGACGCGTGTCGACGGCGATGAACACCGGCAGGACCTCGCGCAACCGGCGCGAGGCCACGCGTGACTGGTGCACGGCCTCGGGCTCACCGGCCAAGGCGGCCGGGAGCACGCTGGTGAGGGAGGCTACGCGTGGGGCGAGCAACGTGTCGATGGGTGTCCGTCGTGCCATACTGGGCGGCATCGGCCGTGCCGGCGTCGGAAGGCGCCCATTATAGCCGCCCCCGCCCATGCGCCTTGCCGCCATCGACATCGGCACCAACTCGGTTCACATGATTGTGGTCCGCGTGCGGCCCGATTTCTCGTTCGAAGTGATCGACCGCGAGAAGGAGATGGTGCGCCTCGGGGCCGGCGGCCTGGGCGGACGCAAGCTCACGCGCGAGGCCATGAGTGCCGCCCTCCTGGCGCTCGGCAAGTTCGAGCGGCTGGCCAAATCCCACCAGGTCGACGAGATCCTGGCGGCCGCCACGAGCGCCACCCGCGAGGCCGAGAACGGCGGCGATTTGCTGGCCGCCATCGAGACCCAGACCGGCATCCGCCCGCGCATCATCACCGGGACCGAAGAGGCGCGTCTCATTCACCTGGCCGCCGTCTACGGCGTGGACACGCCGACGCCGGCGGTGGTCATCGACATCGGCGGAGGCAGCGTCGAGGTGACGCTCGGCGCCGGCGCCGACGTGAAATTCCTGCGCAGTTTCAAGCTCGGGGTGATCCGCCTCTCCGAGCAGTTCGTCAGCACCGACCCGCTCAGCCGCCGCGAGGAACGCAAGCTCCAGGCCCACATCGCCGAGCAGACCGACCGCTACCTCGGCCACATCGTCAACGCCGGGTTCGACCGCGTCATCGGCACCTCGGGCACCATCCTGTCGCTCGGCGCGGTAGCCACGGCCCTCGACACGGGCACCATCCCGGCCGAAGTGCGCAACCTGCGCGTCCCCGCCAAGGCCATCCGCAAGGTCCGGAAGCTGGTGTGCGGCCTGCCCCTGGAACGCCGCCTGCACATTCCCGCGCTCGACCCGCGGCGCGCCGACCTCGTGGTGGCCGGGGCGGTGCTGCTCGACGCGCTGCTCAAGCGCCTCGGCGCCAAGGACATCACGCTCTGCGACCTGGCCCTGCGCGAGGGCCTGGTGCTCGACTTCATCCACCGCAACCGCAAGCACATCCGTCAGGTGGACGAAGTTCCCGACGTGCGCCGCCGCTCGGCCCTCGAACTGGCCGAACGGAGCGGCTGGGAAATGGACCACTCCCAGCAGGTGGCGCGCCTGGCGCTGGCGCTCTTCGACGGCCTGCGCGGAGTGCACGGGCTCGGCGATCGCGAACGCGAGTGGCTGGAATACGCCGCCCTGCTCCACGACGTCGGCAACCACATCAGCTACGAGAAGCACCACCGTCACTCCTATTACCTGATCAAGAACGGCGATCTGCGCGGCTTCGAACCGGCTGAAATCGAGACCATCGCGCTCGTCGCGCGTTATCACCGCCGCGCCGAGCCGCGCCGCGGCCATCAAGGCTACGGCGACCTGCCGGGCGGTCTGCGGAGGACCGTGCGTGTGCTCGGCGCCATCCTGCGCCTGTCCGAGTCGCTCGACCGCAGCCGCCATTCGATGATTGGCGGGCTCACCGTCAATACCGGCGCCGATACCATCGCCCTGGAACTCGACGGCCGGGGCGATGCCGAACTGGAAGTGTGGGCGGCGACCAAGCAGTTGGGACCGCTCGAGCGCGTGCTCGACCGGCCGCTGCGCATGCAGATACGAACCGTCGACGACACCGAGGCGCCCGGGCCCACCCTCGGCCCGAGCGGCGGCGCGGCCGTATCGCCCCGGCATGGCCGTGCCCGGTCCGGCGGCACGCCAGGTTAGCGCCAGCTACCTTGCCCGTCGGGAGCCGTGGCCAATCGAGCAATCTCAGGGATACTTGTCTCCTGATGGCCCTCGTGCACGGACGCTGGCTGACGAGCCTTCGCGCCTAGCGCTTTCGCATCGTCGTTGGCAGTGATGTCCGCCCGGCGGCGGCGCCACACTCCAGGGGAGCAGACATGTCCAAGATTCTCATTGTCCTCACTTCGCACGGTCGGCTCGGCGACACCGGCCGCGCCACGGGATTCTGGCTGGAAGAGCTTGCCGCGCCCTACTACGTGTTCAAGGACGGAGGCGCGGAGCTGACGATGGCTTCTCCAAAGGGCGGGCAGCCGCCGCTCGACCCCAAGAGCGACGCCCCGGAAGCACAGACGGCGGCGACCCGCCGATTCAAGGCGGATGCGGCCGCGAACGCCCAACTGGCTGCCACCGTCACGCTGGATTCGCTGTCGGCCCAAGACTTCGACGCGGTGTTCTACCCCGGCGGGCACGGCCCGATGTGGGACCTCGTCGACGACGACGCCTCGATCCGGTTGATCGAGGATTTCTGGGCTGCCAACAAAGTGGTCGCCGCCGTGTGCCATGCGCCGATTGCCCTCGTCAACGCCAAGACCCAGGATGGCGACTACCTCGTCAAGGGACGGGAAGTAACGGGCTTCACGAATTCCGAGGAGGAGGCGTCTGGTCTGACCTCGGTCGTGCCCCTCCTTTTGGAGGACACGATGATTGCCCGCGGTGCCAACTACTCGAAAGCCGGCGACTGGGAGTCGTACACGCGCCAGGACGGCCATCTCATTACCGGTCAGAACCCGGGATCCTCGGAAGCCGTGGCCGAGCTCGTGCTGGCCGCGCTCCGCACACGCCGCAAGACAGCCAATCGGTGACGCGGCTCCCGCCTGCGCGCCGTCCTCCCCTGGGAGCGGCGAGGCGGTGTTGTAACGTCAAATTTACATGAAGGTAACTGCGGCGAAATCGGCCGGCAGTAGCCTGACGTCATGCAACTTCTCCGAATCCTGGCGGTGCTCGGCGCGGTGACGACGGTAGGCTGCGGTGGCGGCGGCCAGAGCCAAGGGGCCGGCCGGCCAGGCGGCAGCGCCACGGTCACCCTCGACGGCTCGAGCACGGTCTTCCCCATCAGCGAGGCCGTGGCCGAGGAGTTCCAGAAGGCCGAACGCCGGCGTGCGCGTCACCGTCGGCATCTCGGGCACCGGCGGCGGCTTCAAGAAGTTCTGCCGCGGCGAGACCGACATCAGCGGCGCCTCGCGGCCGATCAAGCCACCGAAGATCGCAGGCGTGCGCGGCCAGCGGCGTCGACGTACATCGAGCTGCCGGTCGCCTACGACGGCCTCGCGGTCGTGGTGAACCCGAAGAACGACCTGGGTCGACCACCTCACCGTCGCGGAGCTGAAGACGATCTGGGCGCCCGAGGCGCAGGGCAAGGTCATGCAGCTGGAGCCAGGTCCGCCCGGGCTGGCCCGGACCGCGAGCTGCACCTGTTCGGCGCCGGCGTCGACTCGGGCACCTACGACTACTTCACGGAGGCGATCGTCGGCAAGAGCACAAGGCCAGCCGCGGCGACTTCACCTCGAGCGAAGACGACAACGTGCTCGTGCAGGGCGTCTCGCAGCGACGACTGGCGCCTCGGCTTCTTCGGCCTCGCCTACTACGACGAGAACCAGGACAAGCTGAAGCTGGTGCCGGTCGACGACGGCAAGGACGACAACGGCAACGGCCCGATCGCGCCGAGCGTCGACGACCGTGAAGGACGGCACCTACCAGCCGCTGTCGCGCCCGATCTTCATCTACGTGTCGACAAAGCCGCGCCGGGCGCCCGGAGGTGCAGCAGTTCGTCGACTTCTACCTGAAGAAGGGCGGCGCGCTGGTGAAGGAAGTGGGCTACGTGGCGCTCGGCGACGCGGCTACACGCTGGTCGCAGGCGCGCTTCGACAAGCGCGCACGCCGGCTCGGTCTTCGAGCGACGCGGCTCGCAGGTCGGCGTGACCGTCGACCATCCTGGCGCGAGTGACGCATCCAGCTGCACGCAGAGCAAGTACAGCGTCGCGGCGATGCACGGAGCGCTGCCGTCGCGGCGAGCGGGTCATCGAGCGGCGTGCTCGTTCCTGTGCGCAGCTGCTCATCGGTGCTGACCACGGCCGGGCATCATCGTGGTGCTCGCGATCGAGACCTTCGCGTTCCTGCGCGACGTGCCGCTGCTGGAGTTCCTGACCGGCACCGAGTGGACGCCGCTGTTCGCCGACAAGCACTTCGGCATGCTGCCGCTGGTCGCCGGCACGATGCTGATCTCGGCCATCGCGATCGCCGTCGCGCTGCCGCTCGGGCTGCTCGCGCGCGATCTATCTGAGCGAGTACGCGCCCGATGGCGCTCCGGCGCGTCGTCAAGCCCCGCTCGAGATCCTCGCCGGCGTACCCGACGATCGTCTACGGCTACTTCGCGCTGGTGTTCGTCACGCCGCTGCTGCAGACAGCTGGTGCCCGGCCTGGCCGGCTTCAACGCGCTCAGCCCCGGCATCGTGATGGGCATCATGATCCTGCCGATGGTCGCGTCGCTCTCGGAGGACGCGCATGCACGCGGTGCCGACGCGGCCTGCGCGAAGGCGCGTACGCGCTCGGCGCCACCCGCATGCAGACCGCCGTGCAGGTGGTCGTGCCGGCGGCGTTCTCGGGGCATCACGGCGGCGGTGATCCTGGCGGCCTCGCGCGCGATCGGCGAGACGATGATCGTGGCGATCGCCGCCGGCCAGCAGCCGCGCTTCACCGCCAACCCGCCGTGCCGATCGAGACGATGACCGCCTACATCGTGCAGGTCAGCCTGGGCGACACGCCGCAGGGCACGCTCGAGTACCGCACCATCTTCGCCGTCGGCATGCTGCTCTTCCTGATGACGTTCGCGCTGAACCTCGTCAGCACCTGGCTGCGCGAGCGCTTCCGCGAGGAATACGCGTGATGGCAGCACGCCTGACCGCGTCGCCGTCGCAGCGCGGACGGCGCCGCGTCGACCGCTGTTCAGGCCGCTCGCGCTGCTGGTGCTGGTGCTGGCCCTGGCGGCGCTGGCCGTGCTCGTCGCCACGTGCTGGCGGCGACGGCGCCAGCCGGCTCGACTGGGGCTTCCTCACCAGCTTCCCGTCGCGCAGCGCCGCCGACGCCGGCATCTACCACGCGCTCGTCGGGCAGCTTCTACCTGATCGGCGCTGACCGCGGCTGATCGCGCTGCCGCTCGGCGTCGGCGCGGCGATCTACCTCGAGGAGTACGGCAGCGCGCAGCCGCCTCGCGCGCCTCATCGAGCTCAACATCGCGAACCTCGCCGGCGTGCCGTCGATCATCTACGGCCTGCTCGGCCTCGGCCTGTTCGTGCGGCTCATGGGCATGGGGCGCAGCGTGCTCGCCGGCGCCGCCACGCTGGCGCTGCTCGCGCTGCCGGTCGTGATCCTGTCCACGCGCGAAGCGCTGCGCACCGTGCCGCTGTCGATGCGCGAGGGCTCCTATGCGCTCGGCGCCACCAACTGGCAGACGATCCGGCACCAGGTGCTGCCGATGGCGCTGCCCGGCATCCTGACCGGCGCGATCCTGGCGCTGTCGCGCGCCATCGGCGAGACCGCGCCGCTCATCGCCGTCGGCGCGCTCACCTACATCCCGTTCGTGCCCGACAGCATCTGGTCGCCGTTCACCGCGCTGCCGATCCAGATCTTCAACTGGGTGTCGCGGCCGCAGGTGGCTTCAAGGAGAACGCGGCTGCGGGCATCCTCGTGCTGCTGGCCCTGCTGCTGACCATGAACGCCATCGCCATCGTGCTGCGCGATC
Organism: uncultured Acidobacteriota bacterium; assembly: GCA_963843885.1. GTDB lineage: Bacteria > Acidobacteriota > Vicinamibacteria > Vicinamibacterales > UBA2999 > CADEFD01. Next base: position 266,869 of record CAWJMJ010000019.1, on the reverse strand, counting down.
GCTACCAGCGAAAGAGCCGGTGCATGACCGACCGAGATCCGTCCCAAGCCGCCGCTCGCCTGTCGAGCCTGGTGCGCCCGCCGCCCGGCCGCCGAATCGGCGCCGGTGAAGATCGACGTCGAGCAGCTCAACTTCTACTACGGCGAGAAGCGCGCGCTCGACGGCATCTCCATGAAGATCCACGCCAACCGGGTCACCGCCTTCATCGGGCCGTCGGGCTGCGGCAAGTCCACGTTCCTGCGCACGCTCAACCGGATGAACGACATCATCCCGGGCGCGCGCGTCGAGGGCAAGGTGCTGCATCGACGGCGACGACATCTACGCCCCGGGGTCGACGTCGTGTCGCTGCGGCGCCAGGTCGGCATGGTGTTCCAGAAGTCGAACCCGTTTCCCGAAGTCGATCTTCGAGAACGTCGCCTACGGGCTGCGCATCAACGGCCTGGCGCGCAGCAAGGCGGAACTGGCCGAGCAGCGTCGAAGAGAGCCTGCGGCAGGCGGCGCTCTGGGACGAGGTCAAGGACCGGCTGCACGACTCGGCGCTGGCGCTCTCCGGCGGCCAGCAGCAGCGCCTGTGCATCGCGCGCGCGCTGGCGGTCCGGCCCGAGATCCTGCTGATGGACGAGCCGGCCTCGGCGCTCGACCCGATCGCCACGCAGCGCATCGAGGAGCTGATCTACGACCTGAAGAAGACCTACACGATCGTCATCGTCACGCACAACATGCAGCAGGCGGCGCGCGTCTCGGACTCACACGGCGTTCTTCTGGCTCGGGCGGCTGGTGGAGTACGAACGCACCGACCGGATCTTCACGGCGCCGGCCGAGAAGCTGACCGAAGACTACGTCACGGGACGGTTCGGCTAAGGGAGCATCGGTGGAACGCGTCGTTCGACACTTCCAGGAAGAACTGGACGCGCTGAAGGCGCGGCTGCTGGCGATGGGCGGGCTTGCCGAGGAGCGCGTCCGCGAGGCGGTGCACGGCCTGGTCGACGCGCGACCTGACCGCTGGTCGACCGCGTGCTCGACGGCGACGAGCCGATCAACGACCTGCACATCGAGGTCGACGACCGCTGCTTCAAGCTGCTGGCGCTGCACCAGCCGATGGCCGCCGACCTGCGCGCCATCGTCGCGGCGGTCAAGATCAACACCGACCTCGAACGGGTCGGCGACCTGGCCGTCAACATCGCCGAGGCGGCCAAGCGCTACCTGCAGCACCCGCCGGTCAAGAAGCTGATCGACATCCCGCGCATGGGCGACATCGCCCAGACGATGCTGCGCGATGCGCTCGACGCGTTCGTGCGCCGCGACACGGCGCTGGCCGAGGCCGGTGCTCGACGCCGACGACGAGCTCGACGCGCTCAAGACGCAGATTTTCCGCGAGCTGCTCACCTACATGCTGCAGGACCCGGCGACCATCGAGCCGGCGCTCGACCTGATCCTGATCTCGCGGCACCTCGAACGGATCGGCGACCACGCCACCAACGTCGCCGAGGACGTCATCTTCATGGTCTCGGCGCGAGGACGTCCGCCACCTCGGCTCGCGGCAGCTCGCAGCTCAGCTGATGCAGGCCGCGCCAGGTGCATGGCATCAATCGCGATCGGTCATGCCGACGGCGCCGCGGCCGGCCGCCGCACCGGCCTGGCCGCCTCGCCGATTCCAGACTGGCATACAATGAACCGGATGGATGGACCACCGGTATGCGCCGTGTGCCGGCGCCATCCGGTGGACCGAGCTGGCGGCCGTTCTGCAGCGAGCGCTGCCAGCTGCCAGATCTGGCGCGGTGGGCCGACGGCACCTATCGAGTGCCGGGGCCGCCGGTCGACCGAGACGAGCAATCCGACGACGACGACGACTCCGTCTAGCACGCGGCGCGCCGGGTCGTCTGGCCGCCCCAGTCCGCCCTGGCCCCCGACGCCTCGAGCCCGAGTCCCAGTAGCTATGGCCGACACGCTGACGATCACCGACAACCGCACCGGCAAGACCGTACGAAGTGCCGATCACGGACGGCACCATCCGCGCCACTGGACCTGCGGCAGATCAAGGCGCGGCGAGGACGACTTCGGGCTGATGCACCTACGACCCGGCGTTCATGAACACGGCGGCGTGCCGCAGCAAGATCACCTACATCGACGGCGACAAGGGCATCCTGATGTACCGCGGCTACCCGATCGAGCAGCTGGCCGAGAACAGCACCTATCTCGAGACGGCCTACCTGATCCTGTTCGGCGAGCTGCCGACCGACGAGCCAGCTGGCGGCGTGGACGCGACGAGATCACGCATGCACACGATGCTGCACGAGAACATCAAGAAGTTCATGGAAGGGTTCCGCTACGACGCCCATCCGATGGGCGTGTTCCTCAGCACCGTCGGCGCGCTCTCCACGTTCTACCCCGACGCCAAGCAGATCTTCGACGCCGAGTCGCGCACGCAAGCAGATCCACCGGCTGATCGCCAAGGTGCCGACCATCGCCGCCTACGCCTACCGCCACAGCATCGGCCGCCCCTACGTCTACCCCGACAACGACCTCAGCTTCACCGGCAACTTCCTGAACATGCTGTTCAAGATGACCGAGGTGAAGTACAACGCCGAACCCGGTGCTCGAGCGGGCGCTCGACGTGCTCTTCATCCTGCACGCCGACCACGAGCAGAACTGCAGCACCAGCGCGATGCGCGGCATCGGCAGCTCGCACGTCGACCCGTACTCGGCGATGGCCGGCGCGGCGGCGGCGCTCTACGGCCCGCTGCACGGCGGCGCCAACGAAGCCGTGCTGCGGATGCTGAACGAGATCGGCTCGGTCGACAACATCCCGGCCTTCATCAAGAAGCGTCAAGGCCGGCGAAGGCCGCCTGATGGGCTTCGGCCACCGCGTCTACAAGTCGTACGACCCGCGCGCCAAGATCATCAAGCAGACCGCCGACGAGGTGTTCGAGGTCACGGGCAAGAACCCGCTGCTCGACATCGCCCTCGAGCTCGAGCGCATCGCCCTCGCAGGACGACTACTTCGTCACGCGCAAGCTCTATCCGAACGTCGACTTCTACTCGGGCCTGATCTACCAGGCGATGGGCTTCCCGACGGACGATGTTCCCGGTGCTGTTCGCCATCCCGCGCACCGTCGGCTGGGTCGCGCAGTGGGAAGAGATGCTGCTCGACCCCGACCAGAAGATCGCGCGGCCGCGCCAGATCTACACCGGCTACCCCGAGCCGCGACTACGTCGAGACCGCGGCGCGCAAGTAGCATCCGCGGGCACGACGACTTCGTCTCTGTCAAAGGCGGTTCCTCTGGGAGCCGCCTTTTTCCTTAGCTGGTGATACTCGCGCGCGGGAGCAGCTCGCGCCGCCGGGGTCGGCGCCTGACCGGCCGCCGCTTACGCCTTGGTGGCGACGCCTCCGCCCGGACCCAGATAGCGGGCCACCAGCACGGTGACGTCATCGCTCTGCTGGGCGCCGCGGGCGAACGTCTGCACCGCGGTGATGATGCTCTGCAGCAGATCGCCGAGCGGGGCCGTGCGGTGCGCGACCGCCTGTTCGGCCAGGCGCTCGTCGCTGAACTCCTCGCCGGCGGTGTTCAGCGCTTCGGTCACGCCGTCGCTGTAGAGGATCAGCACTTCGCCCCGGTCGAGGGTGGTCACCGAGTCGGTGTAGGTGGCGCTGCCGAAGAGGCCCACGGGCACGCTGCCCGACTCGAGCGAGCGCACGCCGGATGGGCCGACCACGATGGGCGGATTGTGCCCGGCGTTGCAGTAGGTCAGGACCCCCTCGGGGGTCGAGCGTGGCAAAGAACACCGTCGCGTAGCGCGCGTCGATCTGGCGTTCGAGCAGCACCGGTGTTGACGAGCTTCATGGCCGTGCGCCGGGCTGATCGCCGCCGACCTGGGCCGAGAACAGCCCCTGAATCTTCGCCGTGAGCAGCGCCGCCGCCGGCCCCTTGCCGGCCACGTCGCCGAGCACGAAGCCGAATGGCGCCGTCGTCCATGTCGGTGTATTCGAAGAAGTCGCCGCCGATCGAGCGCGCATGGCACGCGACGCGCCGCATGGCTTCGAAGAAAGCGCCGCTCGCGGCGGCCCTCCGGCAGCAGCGAGCGCTGGATTTCGGCGGCGATCTTCAGTTCGTGCTCGATGCTTGGCCTTCTCGAGCGTCTCGCGGTAGAGCCGCGCGTTTTCGATGGCCACGCCGGCTTCGTCGGCGAGCGTATCGAGCGGCGCTGCGCGTCGCCGGCGAGAGCAGCTGGCCCTTCTCGCGGCTGTCGAGATACAGCACGCCGATGGCGCGCGCTTCCGGCGCGCTGTCCGCCCGGTCGAGATAGCGCACCAGGCGCAGCGGCGTGCAGACGACGTGGCGGATGCCGAGCCGCGACGGTGCCGCGATGGTCGCTCGGCGAGATCGCCGTCGAGCAGGTCGGCGACCACCTTCGAGTTCGCCGGTGGCGAACACCTGCTCGGGAATCTTGCGGCTGGTGTCGAAGCGGTTGCCGGGCAGCGTGACGCGGCCCGCGCGCCCGCGCCAGCTTCATCTCGAGCGCGTGCCGTCGTCGCTCGGCGCAGCATGATGAAGCCGCGTTCGGCGCCGGTCACCTCGATGGCGGCATCGAGCACCAGCGCCAGCACTTCGTCGAGCACCCGGCCGGAACCGAGCGCGCGCAGCCCTTCGAGCAACGCCGCCATCTGGCGGATGTCGCCGACCGCGTGGCCTGCCACCGACGTGCCCGACGACTCGGAGGCCGTCGCCGGTCAGGAACACGACCTCGGCGCCGCCGGTGCGGCCCAGCTGCACCCGATCGCCGTGCTGAGACGTGCACGGTGATGGCCTCGCCGTTGACGAAGGTGCCGTAGCGCGAGCCGCGATCCTTGAGTAGCAGCAGTCGCCGTCCTCCTGGACGATCTCGGCGTGCTCGCGCGACACGTCGCTGCCGACCATGCGCACGTCGCTCTCGGTGCGGCGGCCGATGCACAGCAGTGGCTTTGTCGATTGGAATGACGCGGCGGCCGAGGCCGTCGTTGACTTCGAGACGAGGTTCAGCCATAGGGAAACTGCCCGATCATAGCCGAGTTGCCGCAGCCCGCGCCAGCCGACCCGAGCGGATGCGGTCAGCGTCGGCCGCGCCACCAGGCGCCCGCGACGGCTCCGGCCACGGCCGTGAGGCCGGCCCACGCGGCATACAAGACGCTGCCGCCGGCCACTTCCGGCAGGTAGGCCGCGGCGGCGCCGCTCACGACCACGACGGCGGTGGCCACCACGCCGGATGGGCCGCCGCTGCGCAGCGGCACCGGCGCCACCTTGGCGTCGATCGTGGGCTTGCCACAGCGGTAACAGATCAGGGCCTTGGCGGCTATTTCGGTGTCGCAGAATCGGCAGCGCATGTTCAGCACAGCGGGTCGTTAGGACCGGCGTCCCAGCATACGCAATACTACTCGGCAGGGCCACTCACGCCGATGATTCCCCTCCGCGACGTCATTCCTTCCCGCACCTGGCCGGGCGTCACCGTGACCCTGCTCGCGCTCAACGTGCTCGTCTACGTCACCACGGTGGGCCAGGGCGAACGCGAGTTCGAGGCCTTCGTCCGCCGCTTCGGCCTGGTGCCGGCGAACTTCGCGTGGCTGAACGTGTTCTCGTCGATGTTCGTGCACGGCGGGCTGATGCACGCCGTCGGCAACATGCTCTACCTGTGGATCTTCGGCGACAACGTCGAGGACCGCATGGGCCACGGCCGCTTCCTGGTGTTCTACCTGGCGTGCGGCATGGCCGCCGCCCTGGCCCAGACGATGGTCTCGCCCGACTCGCTCGTGCCCATGGTCGGCGCGTCAGCGGCGCCATCGCCGGCGTGATGGGCGCCTACTTCGTGCTCTACCCGCAAGTCGCGCGTGCTCACGTTCTTCCTCTTCCCGCTCACGCTCATTGAAATCCCGGCCGTCTACCTGCTCGGGCTGTGGTTCCTGGTGCAGTTCGTGAGCGGCCTCGGCTCGCTGGCGCCGCCGGCCGAGGGCCAGCTGGCCGGGGGCGTGGCCTTCTGGGCGCATATCGCCGGCTTCGCTGCCGGGGTGCTGCTGATCTTCCTGTTCCGTCGCCCCGAGCGGGCGCGCGTGGAGTGGTGGGGCGGCCCGCAGGTGTGAAACGCTAGGAGCGGCCGTCCCCGCCAGCCGCCGGGCCTTATGAGCGCTGGCGAATCTCGCGCGAGACCCGCGCCAGTTCGATCATGAGCCGCTCGAACTCCGCCGCCCACGCGCCCGGGTCGGCGCCGGGCTTCTTCTGGATCAGCGCTTCGGCGTCGGCTTCCAGGGCGCGGCGGCGCCCGATCAGTTCACGCACCGCCGGGTCGGCGCTCTCCGACGCGGTGTCGCGGTCGAGATAAAGCGAGCGCGCCATGGTCCCCTGCGGCCCGGTGGCCGTGGCCTGCACGCCGGACTTCTCGCCCGTGTCGCTCAGGATGGCCCGCTCGGTGGTGAGCTGCGCGCGCTCGGTGTAATGACGGGCCACGCCGCTGCTGGTGGCGGCGAACAGTTCCCAGATCGAGGTACGGCCGTTCTTGTCGAGGTCCGAGGTCGCGTCGGCCAGGGCCTTGGCGAAATATTCGGGAAACACCGTCGCGTAGTGTTGGGCCGCCGTCTCGGTGGCGGTGATGACGACCCGGCCCTTGGCGGCCAGCGCCTCGACGAACGGCGCGCTTGCCTCGGTGGTGTTGACCACCACCATCCGGCTCGGGATGGCGTTGAGCATCACGCTCCAATCGGCGGCGGTGAGATCCGGCCCGACCAGATTGAACTTGGCTTGCGCCCCGTCGAACGTGCCGTGGCCGAGCAGCACGACCAGGACCAGGTCGTCCTTCCCCACCTGTCCCTTCAGCGTCGTGAAGGCCTTGCGCACGTTCTCGGCGGTGGCCGGCGTGCCGGACTCTCGCGCGGTCTCGTCGACGAGCTGCACGATCTGCGTCGGGGCGGAAGCCGAAACGGCTCACCAGCGCGGAGGAGATGTCCTGGCGCCACCCGGCCAGTTGCGCGGCGTAGTCGGCGCCCCCCGACGCGCCGCTGACGATCAGCGCCCAGCGGCCGTCACGACCTGAGGCGGCCGCCGGCGCCGCTGGCTGCGCGGCGGTGGGAGCCGGCGGCGGCGCGGCAGTGGGAGCCGGCGGCTGCGCGGCGGCCGCGGCCGCCATGCCGGCCAGCAGCCCGCACATCACGATTAGTCGTTGCGCCCTCGTCATGCCAACCCCACGCGTCGCCGCCATACCCACTCTGCCGCAAGCAGCGCGATGACCGCAAGCAGGCTCCAGGCTCCGTGCCACAAGTCGCGGAACTCGGGCGGACCGTCCACGACACTGGCGCGTTGCAGCCTGGGGGCGATGCCCGCCACCTGATCCGGCCGCAGGTAGAGCCCGCCGCTCTGTTCCGCCAGGCGCTGCAGCACCGGCTCGTTGAGCCGTGGATCGGCCATCTCGGGATCGGCGCCGCCGGCCAGGATGGCGCGTTCCGCCGTCCCGAGCGCCGCCCCGCCGCGCCGGGCCTCGGCGGTGACGCGGTAGACCCCGGCGTCTCCGAACGGCACGCTGGCGGTGTAGCGGCCATCGGCGGCATCGGTCAGCACCGCCGTGAGGCGCCGCTCGTCGCCCCCGGGCCAGGCCACGCGAATCTGCACTTCGGCATCGCGGATGGGCATGAAATCCGCGTCGCGCACGAGCACCGACAGGGCTTCGGCCGTGCCCGGTGACGGGCTGCCGATGGGCGCAATCGAGACCGCGTCGAGCGTGCCGCGCGTCAGCCAGCGCGCCAGCTGGCGCCAGATGGTGTCGTAGGTCAGGTCGGCGGCCGGCAGCATCATGCGCCACCGCCACGAGGCCTCGCCGGCAAAGACCATGGCCCGGCCCTGACCGTAACGCTGCACGGCGACGAGCGGCCGCACGTCGCCGCCGGTGCCGGCGGTGGTGGCCAGCACCAGGGCGCCCGGGCGCGGTCCGCCCACCAGGGAAATCGAAGCCAGCGGCGGCAGCGACGCCCAGCGCCGCTTCGCCTCGTCGGCCGACGCGCCGAGGCGCGTGGCCGGATGCTCCGCCCCGTCGCCCGTCAGCGCCGCCGACGCCGCGGCCACCGGCGGGTCGCCGCTGGCCCGGGCCACGGTCGTCCGCCGATCGGCCATGTCGACCGGCAGCACCTCGTCGAGCGCCGTCCCGGCCAGGCCTTCGCGCTCGAACGACCGGCCGCCGAGCACGAGCAGCCCGCCGCCTCGCGCCGACACGAAGGCGGCCGTGGCCTCGAGTTGCTCGCGGGTGAAGAAGGCGGCTTCGACGTTGCCGAAGACGACGGCGTCGTAGGCGAAAAGATCGGCGCGCTTGTGAGGATAGCCGGCCGCCAGGGCTGGCGCGCGCGACGCCGCCGCCTGCACGAAGAAGGTCGGCTGGCCGTCGTCGGTCTGGCCCTTCCTGATGACCGAGTCCACGTCGAGGCTGCTGTCCTTGGCCAGGGCCCGCTTCAGGAACGTGTGTTCGTAGCCCGGCGCGCCCTCCACGATGAGCAGCCGGCGGCGCCGCCCGGGCGGCTCGACGAGCACGCTACGGGTGTTGTTCTCGGCGGCCACTTCCCCGGGCGTGACCGGGACCTCGACGCGGTAGACGGTCGGTGCTCCGGGATCGGGCGAGACCGTGAACACGGTGCTCACCGGGGCGCCGTCGGTCACCGCCAGGCGGCGCACGTCCACTGGCCTGCCGTTGGCCGTCAAGGTCAGTTCGAGCGGCTGCGTGCCGAAGCCGGTACTGAGCGCCGACACCTGGACGTCCACGGTGGAATCGGCCAGGCGGGGTTCGCCCGCCGACATGGCCACCACTTCGCGGTCGCGCGTGAGGCGCGGCTGTCCCACGCCTATCGTGAATACCGGCGTGGCGAGGTCGGCGGCGGCATCGCGCGAGGAGGTGTCGCCGCCGTCAGAGACGACGACGATGCCGCCCAAGGCACGGCCGCGGTAGTGGTCGGTCACGGCCCGCAACGCCCCGGTCAGATCCGAGCGGCCGGCCGAGGCCTGCAGGTCGGCCAGCTCGGCGCGCGCGACGCCGTCGCCGAACGCCCACACCTCGGTGCGGAACGACGACTCGAGCGCGCTCACCACGGCGGCCGCGGCGCTGCGTGCGCGCTGCATCCGGGCCGGGCCCTCGCCGTCGGCCACCCGCATGCTGCGCGAGACATCGACGAGCACCGGCACGACGCGATTGCGGGCCGCCGCGGGCGGCACCACCCGGACCGGCCGGAGCACCGCGGCGATGAGCAGCAGCAGCGTGAGCGCGCGCAGCGCCGTCAGGCCGGCACGGGACCCGGGCGGCAGCCGCCGGCCGCCGTAGGTGAACACCGCCAGCGCGACGGCGCTCGCCGTCACGAGCGCGTAGCCCCACCACGGCAGTGCAACTGCAAAACGCATCAGCGCTTACCGCCCCGGCCGCCGCGGCGCGGCCAGCGACCGGTAGTACTTTTCGACCAGCCGACGATAGTCGTCGGGCACGGCCTCCGACGCCCCGGCGTTGAGGCGGTGCTTCGTCTCCTGCTGGCGCAATTCGTCCGACAAGCTGCGTTCGACTTTCTCGAGCGCGAGCAGCAGATTCTGCTTGAGCGACTCCCAGCGCGCGAAGTCCTGCTTGAAGGCCTCGGTGCCGGGCGCGGACACGCTCGGCTGCCACTCCTCGGGCGTGGCTGGCCCGCGCATGTCGGGCGCCGCCCGCCCCATCGACTCCACCTGTTCGCGCGCCGCCCGCATCTGCTCGGCGACCTGCCGCTGCAGACGCGCCACCTCGGCGTTGGCCGCGGCGTCCGTCCCACGCTCGCCCGGCTCGCCGTCCTGCGGCGGGCGGGGCGGGCCGTTCTCGTCGCGACCGCCACGGGCGCCCTGGCCACGCGCGTTCAACTCGTCGAGCGAGCGGGCCACGCCGTCGAGCTGCTCGCGCAGCTGCTTGGCCTGCGACAGGGTGTCCGAGAGCCGTCCGGCCGCCGCCGGATTGCCGGTCCGCCCGGCGTCGAGCCGCTCGGCGACGCGGTCGAGGGTGCGGGCCACCTCGGTGCCGATGGACGCGGCCGTCGCGGTCTGGGGCCTCTCCGCGGCCGCGCCGCCCTGCGTGAGCGTGCGGGCCGCTTCGCGCATGCGCTCGGCGACCTTGCCCGATGCCAGTTCGCGGCCAGCCTGGTCGAGGGCCGCCCGGCCCTCGGCGCCGCGGGCCTGGCGCGACAGGTCGCGTACCTGCTGGCCCAGACGATCGGCGCGGGACGCCAGACGCTCCTGCTCGGCCGCCACCTGACGGCCGCTGCTGGCGGCCTCGCCGCCGCGCTCCATGCGCTGCAGCTCGCTCGAGAGACGGCGCTCGGCGTCGGCGAGCTGTCGCGCCTCGAGCTGCAGATCGCCGAGACGGCGCTGCAGGTCGTCGGCGGTGGAACCGCGCAGCGCCTCCTCGGCCCGGCGCATCCGTTCCAGGGCGCGGCCGGCGCTCTCGCTGGCCTTGGCCGGGTCCTGCTGTTGCAGGCCCGAGGCCGCCGCCTTCATGGCGTCGGCAGCCTCACGCATCGCCTGCTGTTCCGAGGTCTGCGGCGATCCGCCGCCCGACGACTGGCCACCCGCCTGCTGACCACTCTGGCCAGCCTGGCCAGCCTGTTGCCCCGGCTGCCTGCCCTGCCGACCCTGCTGACTCTGCTGCGTCTGCTGCCCTTGCTGACCCTGCTGCCCTTGCTGCGCTTGCTGGCCCTGTTGAGTTCCGGCCTGCTGCCCGTCGCGCGCACCGGCGGCCGGCGACCGACGCTGATCCCGCCGCTCGCCGTTGGCCTCGCCGCGCTCGGGGAGCTCGCGCGCCAGCTGCTCGAGTTGCCGGCGCAGGTCGTCCTGGTCGCGCGAGAGGCGCTCCAGCCGGCGCTTGAGCGCCTCGGCTTCGAGCGCTTCCTGGTTGCGGGCCAGGTCCTGCTGCTCGCGGCTGAGCGCCTCTTGACGGCGCGCCAGTTCGCGCAGCTTGGCCAGCGGGTCGTCGTCCGGCCGTTCGTCCTGACGCGTCTCCGACGAGGCCGGCGTTTCGTAGTTGGTCTGCTGCTGCTTGCGCAGTTCCTGGTCGAAGAGCGACGACATGTCGGGCGTGTTGCGGTTGCCGCCGCCCCCGCCGCCCGCCTGCTGGCGCGCGACCTGACGGCGCTGCACGTCGGACTCGGCGCGGAGCAACTGGTTGAGCGCCTCCATCTCGTGCGGCAAGCGCGGTGGCCGGCTGGAGCTTGTCGAGTTGCGTGGCGGCCCGCCGCATGGCCTCGATGGCCAACCCCATGGGATCGTCGCTGACTTCGTTGAGCCGCGCGGGTCCGCGGCGACGGCGCGGCGGCCCGCCGCCGGCCTGCAACTGGTTGCCGGCCTCCTTGGCGGCGCGCTGCTCGACCGCCCGCTGGGCGGCCGCCAGCGCCTTGATGTCGGTGGCCGACCCGGCGCGGCTGGCGCGCCGCCCGCGGCTGTCGAGCTTCCAGGTGGCGACGACGATCTCCTTCTGCGCGGCGGCCAGATCCTGGACGCCCTGCGCCTGCGCGCCGGCAGCCATGGCCTGGCTCTGCGCCGCCACGAACTCGTCGTTGAAGGCCTTCACTTCCAGGAAGTAGATGTCGCTGCGCGATTCCGACGACGGCTTGCCGCGGCCGACATCGCGCGCGCGCACGTAATAGGTCACGAAATCGCCGGGCGCGACCTCGAGGTCCTCGAGGTAGACCATGTGCCGGCCGTTGGCGGTGAGCCCGAGGCGCGGGCCGGGGAACGGCACGACGACCTCGGCCTGGCCGGGTTTCTGCAGCACCAGGTCGAAGCTGCGGACGCCGAAGTCGTCGTCGGCGCGGGCCTCGATCAGCACTTCTTCGAGCGGTGTGACCTGGCGATCGCCGGCCGGCCGGATCACGCGCACGTCGGGCGGACGGTCGAGCAGCGTGCGGATGAAGTACTCGGTGTCGTCGGCGGTTTCGATGCCGTCGTCCTCGACCAGCATCACGCGGTAGGAGCCATCGGCCAGCACCGTGAGCCCGCCCGATGCGACGCTGCCCGCGACGCCCAGGGGCACGCGCGTGCCGTCGGCCAGGACGATCGCGCTGGCCTTCACCGGCCGGTCGGCGGTCACGGTCAGGCGGACGTTGGTGCCCTCGGGCGCGTAGATGTCGCCGCCGTCTTCTTCCCGGCGTGGGTCGAGTTCGAGTGCCGGCGGGTAGGCGTAGTCGAGATCGATGCGCTCCACCTTGGCGGGATGCACGACGGTGACGGTGTAGTCGCTCGAGCGAAGCCCGCCGGCGCGCACCCGGTAGGTGAACGAGGCCGATACCTCGGGCACCGTGACGGTAAAGGCGCCGCCTTCGCCAGCGGTCATCGCCAGCGGCTGCGTGTCGGCGCCGTCGCCGGCCACGAACTCGGGCGTGAGCGCGGCGGCGCCGCCGAGGACGCGTGCGACGATCGTCACCGAGCCGCCGGCGCGCACCCGTACGTCGCCGGGATCCACCCGGATCTGGAAGCGCGAGGGCACGACGTAGGCCGCCGCGACGCGCGCGGCTTCGGTCATCGGCCCGATGAAGAACGCCACGGCCAGCGCCAGTGCCACGGCGGCCCCGAAAGCGGTGCGCCCCGCATAGGCGAGGTCGGCCCGGGCCACGACCCGGTCGGCGCCATCAGCCGCCACCGCAGCCAACGCCGAGGACGCCAGGCGATCGGCCATGAGCGGTGAGTGGTCGGCGCGGCCGGCATAGTCCACGGCCGTCACCACCACGTCGTCGAGCCCGCCGCAGCGTTCTTCGACGAGGCGGGCCACCTGCAGCGGCGTGGACCGGCCGCGCGTGGCGCGCAGCGCCACGACCAGCGCCGCTGCCGCCACGGTCGCGCCCAGCACGACGATCAGGACGAACGCCAGCCCTGACGGGTGACCGAGGGCCAGCAGGCCGCGCGTCCCGGCCAGCCCCGCGGCGGCGGCCAGCGCCCCCGTGGTCCAGGCGCGGCGCCAGGCAAGCGTCGCCCGCCGACGGGCGATGTCGGCAAGGAATGCCCGGAGCGTCGTGAGCTCATCGGCCATGGGTCCCGCTCTCGTTATCCTACCCTGGGTTCAGCAGCCCGGGCGGGCCGCGTCACGCGTCCCACCAGGCTTTCGATCACGAGCACGGCGAGCATCACGAGCAGCCCGATCTGCCACAGCCGTTGCTGCGCCTCCTGCGCGCGCGCCTCTTCCACTGCCGGCGTGCCGCGCGGGTTCGCGACCCGCGTCAGACTGGCGGTGAAGCTTTCGGGCGAGACCGCCGCCGGGTCGCTTTCGGCGGGATCGACATTCACCACCACCGTCCGTTCGGGACGGCCGTCGGCAGCGGCCAGCCGGTGGGCCCCGGGCGTCGGCGGGACGCCCGGCGGAACGGTGGGCAACACGAAGGACGAGGGCGTGACCGTGTCGCGGGTGAGGTAACGCGAGGTCTCGACCAGGAACGGCGCGAAACTCGGTTGCACCGGGAAGCGGTTCCAGCGATTGTCGAGGTCGGAGGCGAACAACATCAGCGTGCCACGGCCAATCGCGCGCTCGCCGATGGCCAGGGCACCGCCGGCGAACCGCGCCAGCACGTTCCAGTCCGACTCGTCGAGCACGCGGCGGTACTGCTCCACCGAGACATGGCCGGGGGACGCCGCCGGTCCGGCCAGGCGCCGCAGCACCGGATGCCTCCCGTCGGCCGCCACGATCACGGCGTCGTCGCCGGCTGCCGTTACCGGCTCGGGTGCCAGGCGCAGCGGCACCCCGAGCACCTCGGCAAGGCTGGGCAGATCGACGTCGGGGCCGAGCGTGAGGAACACACGGCCGCCGTCGCGCAGATATCCGGCCAGACGCGTCCGGCCGGAGCGGTCGAGCGTGCGCGTGCCGATCGACGAAGACGGCCGCCGGCGTTTCGTCGGTGGCCGCCTCGTTGAAGCGCCGCCCGTCGATCACCGTCACGCGGGTGGAGGGATCGTCGGCGGCTTCGAGCGCGCGCTGCACGTAGAGGCCGGTGCGGGCCGACTCGGGCGGATCCGCCGTCAGCACCACGAACGGTCGCGGCCGCTCGGCCGCCAGCGACAGGTAACGCTGATTGTCGCCGCTCAGGCCTCCGGCGTCGTCGATGACCACCTCGGCGACGCCCGACGACGGCAGCGGCCCGGGAAACCGCAGGTCGGTCGAGGCAAACGCCGCCAGCTCCGCGCGGGCGCGCGTCACGTCGGCGCCGTCGACGCGCAGCCGTGCCGTGACCACGCGCGGGCCTGGCGCATAACTCTGCACCACCGCCATGGCCCCGTCGCCATCGCGGCTGAAGGCGGTGACCGCCAAGTTGGGGGGGCGGGCGGCACGGTCGCCACCGACACGTCCACGCCGTCGGGCACGCTGGCGCCATCGCCGCCGGCCAGGCCGTGCTGCTGGAGGTCGGTGACGACGACGATGCGCCCGCCCGACGGGCCGAGGGCCGCCACGGCGGCTCCGACCGCCGCGGCGTAGCGGGTGCCGCCGGTCCCCGGTCCGAGCAGATCGATGAAGGCCCGCGCCTCGGTGCGGTCGGCCGTCGGCACGACGCCGAGCGCCGCCCGATCGTCGAACGTCACGACGCCCACCAGGTCGGCCGCTGGCGCGCCGTCGACGGCGGCCAGGGCCAGGCGCCTGGCCTCGGTCCACGAGCCCGGTGCCGACATGCTGAGCGACGTGTCGATGGCCACGATCGTGGTCGGCGGCCTGAGCGCGTCGGCGCCATGCATGACATAGGGCCGCGCAAACGAGACGGCCAGCAGCACGAGCGCGGCCACGCGCAACGCCAGCAGCAGCAGGTCGCGGAGGCTGCGCCGCTGCTGCTGCCGCACCGGCGCCTGAGCCAGCATCTGCACCGCCGGGAAGTCGATCACGCGATCGGACCGGCGGCGGTAGAGATGCAGCAGGATCGGCACGGCCACGGCAAGCGCGCCGGCCAGGAACGCGGGCGCGAGAAAGCCCAGCCCGAACACGTCAGCTCCGCCCGCGGATGGTCAAATACGTCCGCAGCGCCAGGTCGAGCGGCTGCGACGTATCGAGCAGGTGATAGTCGATGCCGGCCCCGCCCAGCTCGCGGCGATAGCTGTCGATGAAGCCCTGCATGGCCCGCAGGTAGTCGCCGCGCACGGCCGTGGGATCGGCCAACACCTCGGTGGCCGTTTCGGTGTCGCGGAAACGGGCGACGTCGGCGAAAGTGAACTGCAGTTCCTGCGCGTCGAGCAGGTGGAAGACGACCACGTCGGTGCCGCGCTGACGGAAGTGGCGCAGCCCCTCGATGACCCGGGCCGGGTCGTCGAGCAGGTCCGAGATGACCACGACCAGGCCGCGCTTCGACAGCACCTTGGCCAGGTCGGCGAGCGGCTTGGCCACGTTGGTGCGGTGCCCGGCCGGGAGGCGTTCGAGCGCCAGCAGCACGGCCCGCAGGTGCCCGGCGCGCGCGCTCGGCGCCACGCGGTGGACGATGGTCTCGTCGAAGGCGATGAGCCCGACGGCATCGCGCTGACGGTGCATCAGATAGGCCAGCGACGCGGCCAGCATGCAGCCGTATTCGCCTTTGCTGACGCCGCGCGAGCCGAACTGCATCGACGCGCTCACGTCGAGCAGCAGCTGGCAAGTCAGGTTGGTGTCTTCTTCGAACTTCTTGACGACGTGACGGTCGGTGCGGGCGTAGACCTTCCAGTCGATGGTGGACAGCGCGTCGCCCGGCAGGTACTGGCGGTACTCGGCGAACTCGACGCTGAAGCCGCGGCGCGGGCTGCGGTGCAAGCCGGTGAGCACGCCGTCGACCACGATCTTGGCCCTGAGATCGAGCGTGCCGAGCCGCGCCAGCACCGCGGGGTCGAGGTAGCGTGACGGGGCTGTCATGTCGAGGTCACAGCCCGCTGGCAGGCACCGGCACGGCGGCAATCAGCCGGTCGACGATCAGGTCGGCGGTCAGCCCTTCCGCCTCGCCGTAGAAGTTCGGGATGACGCGGTGCCGCAGGATGGGTTTGGCCAGGGCCTGGATGTCCTTGACCGACACGTGATAGCGGCCATGGATGAGGGCCCGGGCCTTGCTGCCCAGGATGAGCGCCTGTGAGGCGCGCAGTCCGGCGCCCCACTTCACGAACTTCTCCACGAAGTCGAGCTTCGGGCCGCGGCCCGGCCGCGAGGCGTCCACCAGCCGCACGGCGTAGCGCGCGACCTCGTCGGCAACCACGACCTGCCGCACGTAGCCGTGGAACGCCATGATGTCGTCGCCGGTGAGCACGCGTTCGGGCTTCGGCCGGCTGGTGCCGGTCGTCTGCGTGACCACCTTCACCTCGTCGTCCTCCGAGAGGTAGCCCATGGTGATGTTGAACATGAAGCGATCGAGCTGCGCCTCGGGCAGCGGATAGGTGCCCTCGAGTTCGATGGGATTCTGCGTGGCCAGCACGAAGAAGGGGCGGTCGAGTTCGTAGGTGCGGCCAGCGGCGGTGACGTGGAATTCCTGCATGGCCTCGAGCAGCGCCGCCTGGGTCTTGGGCGGTGTGCGGTTGATCTCGTCGGCCAGCAGGATCTGCGCGAAGACCGGGCCGCGCACGAACCGCAGGGCGCGCACGCCGTCGGCCTCGTCGAGGATCTCGGTGCCGGTGATGTCGGCCGGCATCAGGTCAGGAGTGAACTGGATGCGCTTGAAGCTGAGATCGAGGATGCCGGCCAGCGTCTTGATGAGCAGCGTCTTGGCCAGGCCCGGCACGCCCGTGAGCAGGCAATGTCCGCCGGTGAAGAGCGCGATCAGCACCTCGTCGACGACGTCGTCCTGGCCGACGATCACCAGGCGCAGTTGTTCGAGAATCCTGGTGCGGCCCGCGGCCACCCGCGACGCCAGGTCTTCGCCGTGTGCTTCTGCCGTCCGATTCATGCCGCCCCTGTCTGCCTGGTCCCCGGCCCGGGTCCCCGGTCTCTGTCGTCGTGTCCGGAATCGCAGGTTCGCTGACCGGCGACCCGGCTAGTGCGTGAGGGTGTAGACGATCTCGTTGATCATCATCTGATACGCGACCGCCGTCCACTTCATATATCCGGGGTATTCCTCGGCGTTCGACCACTCCCACCCGTCGCCCATGTCGGTGTTCCAGTTGAGCAGCACCATTGGCCGGCCGGTGTCGTCGAGGACGCCGCGCAGGTGCGCGGTGTAGCCGCCCTTCTCCCAGGTGCGGCCGTTGAAGAACGAGCCCAGGCCCGGCACCTGCGGGTAGCGTTCGATCTGGTAGAAGCGTCGAGTAGATCGGGTGCGGCGGGCGGATCTCGACGATCTCGCGGTCCGGAAAAATCTTGGCCACCTGGCGCGCGGTCAGCTCCCACTCGAACGAGCCGTGGAAGTCGTCCATGGTGAGCGTGCCGCCGCGCAGCAGGAACTCGCGCAGGGTGGCCGCTTCGGCGTCGCTGAAGACGGCGTTGCTCGGCTCGACCAGATACACCCACGGATACTGGAACAGCCGCGGGTCGTCGATGGCCAGCACCAGCGGCTCGCCTACCTCGATGGCCGTGGCCGTCTGGACGCGCCGCGACAGGTTCTGTTCGGCGGCCGGACCGTCGATGGCCCACGGGATCGTCCCAGAAGCCGAAGCGGGTGCGCATCGCCAGGTCGCCGGTGGTGGGCGTGTACTTCAAGCGCACGAAGGTCCACTGCAGGCCGGCCAGGCGTTCTTCCTTGAACACCGCCGATTGCGCCGCCGCCTCCCGCGCGAGCGACGACACGGCCGGCCCCAGGCACAAGACCAGGCCGACCGCCGCGCCGAGCATCGGCCCGCATCGCATTCGCGCGCGCCAGCCGCGCGACGCCGGCCGGGTCACCGCGGCGGCTCCACCAGGCGCAGCAGCAGGTCCTGGGCTCGCGCGTAGGTGGGTGCCACCTCGAGGGCGCGCAGCGCCTCGCGCTTGGCGTCGGCGGTGGCGCCCGACTTCTCCAGCGCCTCGCCCAGGTCGGCGTGCGCCCCGGCCCGGTCGGTGGCGCCAGCGGCCACGGCCACGCGGAACGAACGGACCGCCTCGGGCAGGCGGCCGGCGGCCAGGGCGTAGCGGCCCAACTCGGTGTGGGCGGCGGCATCGAACGGGTCGATGGCCACCACCTTGGCCAGCGCCGACTGGCGGCGCGGTCCGTCGGTCGCGGGGTCGAGGAGCGTCACGAGCTGCCGCGCCGCGGCCACGGCCGTGTGGTCGGCGGTGGTCAGCGCTTCGAGCGCGCGCGCCGCCGCGGCCTTGTCGCCCGAGGCCGCGAGCAACTCGGCGATGCGCGCCTGCGGGCTGGCGTCGCCGGTGGCCACCGGCACGAGCGCGGCCGCCTTCCGATACACGGCCAGCGCCGCGGCGGCGTCGCCGGCTTCGAGGGCCCGGCCCAACGCGACCTGCACGGGGAAGCTGCCGGGATTGGCCTCGGCCAGGGCCCGCAGCCGCTCGAGCGGCAGGTCGGGGGCGAAGCCCTCGGGCGTGGCCAGCGCCCGGCGCAGCGAGCCGAAGCGCTCGTCGAGGAATCCGTCGAAGCTCGTCTGGAGGTCGTCGATGTCGACCTTGAGGACGCGCGTGATGGCGGTCGCGGTATCGACGTCTTCGGCGAACACGCGCACCAGTTCGCGCAGCGAGGCTTCGGAGAAGCGCCGCGCGATGTGCTCGACGAGCAGCGACGCCTGATAGTAGGCGAGCGAGATGGTCTCGGGGTTGCTGAAGCCGGCATTCAGGTCGCGCAGCTTCATGACCTGGCCGCGGTTGATGGCTCCGGCGAAGGTGACCTCCATCTCGCGGCCCCACTCGGCCCGCGCCCGGGTCTCTTCCCACACCGAGATGCCTTCGGTGAGCCAGCGCGGCACGCGCTGGTTCGAGAGCTGGATGGTGATGACGTGGGCCAGCTCGTGCCACAGCGTCGCGCCCCAGTTGAACTCGCCCGGCGGCCGCGCTTTGGGTGAGTCGAGCGTCACGACCTTGCCGAAGCAGGCGCCGAGCGCGCCGATCATGCCGGGCAGGCCGACGTTGCGCACGGCGAAATCGTCGTGCCGGGGGAACATCTCGATCAGGATCGGGCCGGTGGGCGTGAAGTCCCAGCGCTTGGACAGGGCCGCCATGGCCTCGCGCGCCAGCGCCGGCACGTATTCCCCCATCACCCCCGCCTCGTCGGGATGGAGGCGGATGACCATGTCGCCTTCGCGGATGGTCACGAAGCCGTCGAGCGTGTCGAGCAGGCCGAGCAGGTTGTAGGTGACGACGTCGTAGGGATCGACGCGGAAGGCCGTTTCGAGCGCGCGGCGGGCGCCCCGTTCGTCGCCGGTGCGCATCAGGTGCGCGCCGAGATCGGCGAAGGCCCGCGTGTTCTCGCGGTCGACGGTGATGGCCTGGCGCGTCAGCTCCGCCGCTTCCTCGAAGCGGTAGTTGCGCGCGGCCTGCGCGCCGACGACGCGGAAGACCTCGCCGTAGGTCGGGTTGAGGGTCAACAGCGCCTTGGTCGTCGCCTCGTAGTCGGCCGTGCGTTTCTCGAGCCAGGCCACCGCGGCCGAGAGCGAGAGCGCGGCGAAGTGATTGGGATTGACCGCCAGCGCCTTGTCGATTTCGGCCTTGGCCTCGGGCCGCTTGGTGTCGTCGAGCCACAGCTCGGCCAGCAACACCGCGCGCGGCGGTGGCTTGCGGATTGATGCCCAGCACCTGTTGCGCCAGCTTGCGCGCCAGCGGCGGGTTCTCGTCGGCCATGGTGCGCGCCAGGCCCATGAGCGCCGCCGGATTCTCGGCGTCGGTGCGCAGGGCCGCCTGGAACGACTCGGGCGGCGTCGGTGCGGTTGTGCTTCTCGAGGAACAGCTCGCCCCAGGCGACGTTGGCCGTCACGTCGGTGGGCGACCGGGCGATGGCCTCGCGAAAGTAGTCGTTGGCCTGCTGAAAGCGGCCGAGCGCCTGCGCTGCGCGGCCGGCGCGCACGTAATCGGATAGCGCGCCGGCGACGACGTCGCGCGACAGCACCAAGGTCAGGGTGCGCAGCGCCTCGCGTCGCCCCAGCATCCGCTGGAGCACGCCCAGTTCCACGGCGGCATCGCCGATCGGATTTTCGAAGTAGGCCGCCTGCAGCGCCTTCTCGGCGTCGCCGTAACGGCCGACCGCGACGTAGGCGCGGGCGCGCAGCACGGCCGCGGCGGGGTCGGCCTCGAGGTTCGCGACGAGCGTGTGGACCTCGTCGTAGCGGCCGCGATCGAGCGCCCGGGACGCGGCCACGCGGGCATCACCCGGCGCCTGCGCCCACGCCGCCGGGGCCACCGACGCCAGCGCCAACCACGCGACCAGAACCGCCGGCACGCGTCGACCTGAGCAGGAGCGGAGGTTGAGCCTCATGAATTGACCTGACGGGCTCAGTATACGGCCTCGTCCCACCTGCCTATACAGACGGCGGCGCGACCGTTCTGGCCGGGCCGCCTGGCCTTTCGCGTGACCTCAGAACAGCGGCCGCCAGGTGAAGAACAGGATGGCCGCGAAGGCCTGCACGCCGGCAAAGGCGGCCACCGCGGCCATGCGGTGGCGCACGGGTACCACGTCGGCCAGCCACAGGAACACCGGGAACAGCACGGCGGTGGCACGGCCCACCGACAGCCAGCCGCCGCTGGCAATCGACGGCAGCAGATTCACGACCAGCAGCAGCGCCGGCGCCGCGCCGAAGCGGCGCCAGACCGGCACGAACGCGGTGGTGACGAGCGCGGCCGCCAGGATGTTCAGGAAGTCGGGGACGTTGCTGGTGGCGTACTGATAGGCACCTTGCTCGGCAATCGATCGCCACTCCGCCGCCAGGAAGGCGGCCACGCCGAGGTTCTGGCGGCCCCAGGCCGCCTGGAGCCGGATCCACATCAGCGGATCGCCGGTGACCTCGTAGACGTAGGCCGAATACAGCAGCATCCCGAGGCCGGGCGCAGCCGCCACCACCATCCGGTCGGCCACGCTGGCCCAGCCGCCGGGTGGCCGCCGCAAGCGGCCGTGGTGCCACAGCGGGGCCAGCACCAGCAGCGCCAGCGGAATCGACAGCAGGCAGCCGTTGGGCCGCGTCAATCCAGCCAGCAGGCCCCAGGCAAAGGCCCGCCAGCGCTGGTCGTGGCGCAGGTGATACCACGCGCCCAGCATCGCCAGCAGGAAGAGCGACTCGGTATAGGGAGCGCTGAAGAAGATCGCGAAGGGGTAGGTGGCCAGCAGGGCCACGGCCACCGCGGCGCGGTCCTCGTCCATCGACTCGCGGGCCAGGCGGAAGAGGTAGCGGGCCGCCCAGGCGAACGCCAGCATCGAGACCAGCGTGCCGGCCCAGAGCACCTGACGGGCGACCAGCAGCGAGGCCATGTGCATGAGCGCCGGGAACGCCGGGAAGAACACGAGGTTCTGCTGGCGGTCGAAGCGGTTGGGCAGGTACTCGTAGCCGGTCGTGGCAATCGACAGGTACCAGCCGGCGTCGAAGCGCGCCGGCAGATTGCCTACTTCCCCTTCGGCCACGCGAATGGGCGGCCGGCCGTTGGGATAGCCGATGGCGTAGACCGCCATCAGTCCGACGAGCAGCACGCCAATGCGCGTGGCCGCAACGAGCGGCCAGGTCGCGCGGGTGACCGCATCGGCGCGCCACGCGCCGACGCCGTGCACGAGCGCGCGTGACCAGCGACGGCGCCGGCTGCCACCAGTGTCGCAGCGCCGTCAACCCGGCAGCCAACAGCGCCACGCGCCACCACGACGTCACCGACACGCGTACGCCCGAACGCGTCGGCCCGGAAGCCGCCGGTGATCAGCGCCGAGAGGGCCAGCAGCAACAGGACTGCGACCGCGCCGTCGGCCCAGGCGGCCAGCGGGGCGATGCGGGACAAAGGCGTCAGCGGGAGCCCGGCGCGCCGTCTGGACCATCCGCACCCCTAGCGCCGCCCGAGGGCGCGATCTTCGACGGCGATGCGGCGCAGCATCAGCCAGCCGAAGCCGAGGAACGCCGCCACCCCGGTGACCGCCGCGCCGACGATGAGCGCCACGCCGATGATCTCGCCGCACACCGCCAGGTAGTTCGGGTGACGCATGAAGGCATACGGACCGCGCACGACCGGCGGCTCGCCCGGCGGCACCAGCACCCGGAACGACCACCGCGACGCCGAGCGACGAGATGGCCCAGGCCTTGAGGGCCTTGGCCAGCGCCGAACACGATCAGGCCGGTAGCGAGCAGCGCCGCGGGCGCCGGGCCACGCATGGCGCCCTTCGATGCCCATGACGATGAACGTCAGCGGATACGCCACCCGCATCATCTGGTAGGGGTCGTCGGGCGGACTCGACGGCGCCGCGGGCCCGCAGCCCCGCGGCATTGTGAGCCGAGAGCACGGCTTCGCCGGCCATGACGGCAATGGCCGCGACGACCGTGCCGAGGGCGATGATGGCGGCGATGCTCATGCGGCGGACTCAGGCAGCGTGGATGTCGGCAGCATAGCGGACCATGGCCTGGAACGGCGCCGCCCACGCCCGGGCCGCCAGCGTGGCCACGCGCACCGCCGGGTCGACGGCGACCAGGGCACGCAGCCCGCGGTTGAAGCGCCATTTGGCGGCGAAGGCCGCCTGCCGCTGCGCCGCCAGCTCCGCCACCGCCTGCTCGCGGCCGGAGCGTCCGGCCAGGACCGCGCTGGCCGCGCCCGCGGCCAGGACGCCGCCGCCCAGGGCCAGGCGCATGCCGTCGCCGGTCATGGGATCGATGAATCCGGCGGCGTCGCCAGCCAGGAACACGCCCGGGCAGCCGGGCGCCGTCACGTCGACCGCCATCGGGCCGAGGACCATCGGCGTGGAGGCGAGCGTGGCCCGCGCGAAGCGCGGCGCCAGCGCGGCGTCGCCAGCCGCGGCCGCCAGGATCGAAGCCCACGGCGTGCGCACGTCGCGTTGCGCGCGGGCGTAGGGCACGACCAGGCAGACGTTGGTCCGACCATCGGCTGCCGGCGCGATGCCGAGATAGCAGCCGGCGCGCACGTGCATCTCGCCCAGCGTGGGGTCGACGCCGGTGACCCCGTCGGCGTAGGCGCCGAGCGCCCAGCGCCGGGGCCGCGCGGGCGCGTGCGCCAGGCCGAACTGCCGCGCCACGACCGAGCCGCGTCCGTCGGCGGCGATGACGAGCCGCGCCCGGTGGGTGCGATCGCCTGCGGGCGTGGCGACGACGACGCCGGTGACGCCACCCGCGTCGGTGCTCACGGCACGCACCAGCACGCCCTCCTCGACGACCGCGCCGGCCCGAGCCGCCTGGGTCAGAAGCCACGCATCGAGCCGCGCGCGGACGACCGACAGCCCGGTGACGCCGTCCGGATACCGGCCGCAGACGGCGGCGCCGCCGGGGCCCGACAGACGGATGCCGTGGATCGGTTGTCCGAGCGCCAGCAACCCGGCGCAGTCCACATGGGCCGCGAGCACCGCCAGCGCGCCGGGATTGAGTGAGTCGCCGCACAGCTTCGGCCGCGGGAACGAGGCGCGGTCGACGAGACGCACGCGCGCGCCGTCACGCGCCAGCACCAGCGCCGCCATCGCCCCGGCCGGGCCGCCGCCCACGATCACGACGTCGTCTGGCGCGGTCATCCCGCGTGGCCCAGGACCAGCGCGCTGTTCTTCGATCCGAAGCCGAGACAGTTGCACAGCGCCGCCTCGACCTGCGTGGCGCGCCCGGTGTTGGGCAGGAAGTCGAGGTCGCAGGCCGGGTCCGGGTCGGTCAGGTTGATGGTCGGCGGCAGGAATCCGCGATCGAGCGCCAGCGCGGTGGCGACCACGCCGGCCGCGCCGCTGGCCCCCTGGGGATGGCCGATCATCGACTTGGTGGACGAGCCGGGCAGGCGCTCGGCGAGCGCCCCGAAGGCACGGCGCGTGCAGCGCGCCTCGACCGCGTCGTTGAGCTGTGTCGAGGTGCCGTGGTAGTTGACGTAGCCGATCTCGTCGGGGGTCGCGGCCCGCTTTGGCGATGGCCGTCTGCATGCAGCGCACGATCTCGTCGCCGTCGGGCGCCATCTGCACGCGGTGGTAGGCATCGCAGGTCGAGGCGTAGCCTTCGACCACGGCGTAGATGTGCGCGCCGCGCGCCCGCGCCCGGTCCTCGCGCTCCAGCACCATCATCCACGCGCCCTCGCCGAGCACGAAGCCGTCACGGCCCTTGTCGAACGGCCGCGAGGCCTGGTCCGGCCGGTCGTTGTAGTGCGTCGAGACGGCGCGCATGCGGGTGAAGCCGAAGATCATGCCGGGCAGCACGCAGCCGTCGGCGCCGCCCGACAGCAGCACGTCGGCCTCGCCGGCGCGCAGCAGCGCCAGCGCGTAGCCGATGGCATCGGTGGACGAGGTGCAGCCGGTCGAGAGCACGTGGCTGATGCCGCGCAGCCCGAGCGAAATCGAGATCTCGCTCGACACCATGCCGCAGATGCCGACGGCGATGGCGTAGGGCGTCACGGCCCGGCCGCCGTTCGTGAAGAAGTCCTGATACTGCCGTTCGCCGACGTCGATCCCGCCGCCGCCGCTGCCGATGATCACCCCGGCTCCCGGTTCGCCGACACGCAGTCCGGCGTCGCGCCACGCTTCACGGGCGGCAATGACCCCGAACAGCGCGGCGCGCGAATACCGCTTCAGGATCGGCGCGCGATTCCCAGCCCTCATCGCCTTCCCCGTCGAGCCGCAGGGCAGCCGTGATGTCCACGGGCGGCACCGGCGCGGCCACCTGACAGGAGTACGAGGACGCGTCGAAGGCGGTAATGGCGCGCGTGCCACTGACGCCGCGCGCGACGTGGTCCCAGTAGCGCCCGGCGCCAACCCCGAAGGGCGAGACGGCGCCGAGACCGGAGATGACGATTCGGGAGGTGCTCAAAGGAACTGGGCCACGGAGGTCCGGGCGGATCCCTATAATACGTGCGGCTGCGGCCCACGGGGCCGTGGCCGGACACCTGATGAGCGAAACTCACGCCACGAACCTCGCGATTCGCGCCTGCGCCTGGATGGGCGGAGGGCTGTTCGTGGCCGCGCTGGCCATCTACCTGCGCTTCTTCGTGATCCTGGGCACGCCCGGGCCGGATCACGTGCACGTCGCCGCCGCCACGTCGTGGAACGTCGCCATCTTCACGCTGTTTGCCGCGCACCACAGCCTGATGGCGCGCACCGGCGCCAAGGCGTGGCTGCGGCGCAGGCTGCCGGCGGTTCTGGAACGCACGGCCTACGTGTGGGTTGCGTCGGTCCTGCTCATCGCCGTATGCCTGCTGTGGCAGCGCGTGCCGGGCATGGTCTACCGGCTGACCGCCCCGCTCTCGTGGCTCGGCTACGCGGCGCAGGGCGCCGGGGTCATCGTGACGGTGGCCGGGGCGCGCGTGCTCGACGGCCTGGCCCTGGCCGGCATCCGCCCGCCCGGTGCCGACGCCCCCGCCGAGATCCGCATCGTGTGGCCGTTCACCATCGTGCGGCATCCGATCTACCTGGGGTGGGCGCTCTTCGTCTTCGGCCCGCCGACCATGACCCTCGACCGCCTGGTATGGGCGGTCGTGAGCACCTTCTACCTGGTCATCGCCATACCTTGGGAGGAGCGTAGCCTTTCCGCTGCCGCGGGGCCGGCGGTACTCGGCGTATCAGCGGCAGGTGCGGTGGCGGATGGTGCCGGGGGTGTATTAGCCGCGGCCTCCTGGTCGTCGTCCTCGTCGTCCATCTTGGGCAACCCGACCAGGTCGTCGACGAACACCAGCGAGTGCATCGAGGGGATCTCGAAGCGCTTCCCGCACGTCTTACAGGTGAGTTCGTCGTCGACGCGGATGAGGTGATTGCGCAGCTTGGCGAACTTGGCCCGATCGGTTTCGTCGGCGTTGCCGGGCGGCCGCTCCTTGCGCGTGCGCCGCACCCAGCGCAGCTGGTAGTCGCCGGTGCGCTTGCAGCGGGGGCAGGTGTAGCGGCCGTTGCGCTGCTCGGGTTTCTCGTTGAAGAAGGCGCGCTCGTCCAGGGCCATGGCTAGATGTTACGCCTGAACGCGCCGGGCGCGTATGATCGTCCCAGGTACCGCCGTCACCCGGCGCCAACACATGGCTGAACCCCAGACTGCATCCCCGACCCCGCCGCTGCCCACGTCGCTCCCGGTGCTGCCCTTGCGCCGCACGGTGGCGTTCCCGCTGACCTTGCAGCCGCTGGCCGTCAACCGCCTCGCCTCGATCGAGTCGGTCAACACCGCGCTCACCACCGACCGGATGCTGCTGCTCGTGCTGCAGAAAAGCGACTCGGAGGAGCCGGACCCCGACCAGCTCGAAGCGGTGGGCACGATCTGCATCGTGCGCCAGATGGCCCGGGCCGATCACGGCCTGAACATCATCTTCGAGGGCGTGGCCCGGGTGCGGGTGGTCTCCGTCAGCAAGACCGGCACGACCATGCATGCCGTCGTCGAGCCGATGCCCGAGCAGGCCGAGCAGGGGGTCGAGACCGAGGCCTACGAGCGGCGCATTCGCGAACTGGCCGAGCGCGCGGTCACGCTCGCTGCCGGCGCCTCGGCCGAGGTCCGCCAGCTCGTCCTCGGGATCGAGGACCCGGTGCGGCTCACCTACCTGCTGGGCTCCATGCTCGACGGATCGGCCGCCGAGAAGCAGGCCATCCTCGCCGCCGACCCGTTGCTGGCGAAGCTCGAGCTGGTGCACTCGCTGCTTTCGCGCGAAGTGTCGGTGCTCGAGCTCAAGGGCAAGATCGAATCGCAGGCGCAGGCAGAGATGTCGGAGTCGCAGCGCCAGTACTACCTGCGCCAGCAGCTCAAGGCCATTCAGGAACAGCTCGGCGAGGGCGAAGCCGGCGAAGTGACCGAGCTGCGCGAGAAGGTCGACAAGGCCAACCTGCCCGAGCCGGTGCGCGTTGCCGTGTCGCGCGAGATCGACCGCCTGGGACGCATGGGCGGCAGCGGCAGCGGCGAAGCGCAGATGATCCGCACCTACCTCGACTGGGTGCTCGAGGTGCCGTGGTCGGTGACCACCGAGGATCGCATCGATCCGGTCGCGGCGCGGCGCGGTGCTCGACGAGGACCACTACGACCTCGACAAGGTCAAGGAACGCATCGTCGAGTACCTGGCGGTGCGCAAGCTCAAGGGCGACATGAAGGGCCCGATCCTCTGCTTCGTCGGCCCGCCCGGCGTCGGCAAGACCTCGCTCGGCCAGTCGATCGCCAAGGCCATGCAGCGCAAGTTCGTGCGCATCTCGCTCGGCGGCGTCCGTGACGAAGCCGAGATCCGCGGCCACCGCCGCACCTACATCGGGGCCATGCCGGGCCGCATCGTGCAGGCGCTGAAGCAGGCCGGATCGATCGAACCCGGTGTTCATGCTCGACGAGATCGACAAGCTCGCCGTCGGCTTCCAGGGCGATCCGGCGGCGGCGCTGCTCGAGGTGCTCGACCCGGCGCAGAACCACAGCCTTCCGCGATCACTACCTCGAGATTCCGGTCGACCTGTCGAAGGTGCTGTTCATCGCCACCGCCGAACCAGCTCGGCACCGTGCACCCGGCGCTGCTCGACCGCATGGAGATCATTTCCCTGTCGGGCTACACCGAGGAGGACAAGATCCACATCGCGCGCCGCTATCCTCCTGCCGCGCCAGCTGGCCGAACACGGCCTGCCCGCCGACGCCGCTGGTCATCGAGCGACGCGGCGCCTGCAGACCGTGATCAGCGAGTACACGCGCGAAGCCGGCGTGCGCAGCCTGGAGCGGCAGATCGGCACGATCGCGCGCAAGGTCGCGGCCAAGGCGGTCGGCGTCGGGCGCCGACCGATTCCATCGCGCCGACCGTCGTCGGCGCCGATGACGTCGATGACTATCTCGGCCCGGCGCGGTTCAAGAAGGAAGTCGCCTTCCGCACCTCCGCGCCCGGCGTGGCCACCGGCCTGGCCTGGACCGAGGCCGGCGGCGACGTGCTCTTCATCGAGGCGTCGATGCTGCCCGGCGGCACCGCCAGATCATCCTGACCGGCCAGCTCGGCAACGTCATGCAGGAGTCGGCGCGCGCCGCCGTCAGCCACATCCGCTCGCAAGCCGCGGCGCTCGGCGTCGACCCGGCCTTCCTCGCACCAGAACGACCTGCACGTGCACGTGCCGGCCGGCGCCATTCCCAAGGACGGCCCGTCGGCGGGCGTCACCATGGCCACCGCCATCCTCTCGGCCGCCACCGGGACGGCCGGTGCGCGAGGACGTGGCGATGACCGGCGAGATCACGCTGAGCGGCATGGTCTTGCCGGTGGGCGGCATCCGCGAGAAGGCGCTGGCGGCGCGGCGCATGGGGCTGCGCACCGTGATTCTCCCGGCGCTCAACGAAGCCGACCTCATCGACATCCCCGAGGAACTGCGGCGCGACATGCGCTTCGTGTTCGCCAAGACCCTCGAGGACGTGCTGGCCGTGGCGCTCACGCCGGCGCCGGAGTCCGCGACGGTCGCGGCGCACGGTCCGCAGGACGTCGACGCGTAGTGCGCCCGGTCGTCTATTACATCTCCGGTCACGGGTTCGGCCACGCCTCGCGTTCGATCGAGGTGATCAACGCGCTGAGCGCGGCGCGTCCCGGCCTGCCGGTGCACATCCGCACGGCGGCGCCGCGCTGGCTGTTCGACCTCACCGTGCGCGGACCATTCACCTATACCGCGCTCGACACGGATCCCGGCGTGGTGCAGCGCGACAGCCTGAGCCTCGATGCCGCCGAAACGGTGCGTCGCGCCCAGCGCTATGCCGCCGCCTTGCCGGCGCTTGCCGCCGCTGAGGCCACGGCGCTGCGCGCGCTCGATGCCGCCTTCGTCGTGGCCGACATCCCGCCGCTGGCGCTGGAGGCGGCGCGCCTGGCTGGCGTCCCGGCCATCGCCATCGGCAACTTCACCTGGGACTGGATCTTCCGCGACTATCCCGGCGGCGCGGCACCGGCCGAGGCGCTGGGCGAGGTCTATCGCCGCGCCGGCCGCGCGTTCCGGCTGCCGCTTTCCGGCGGCTTCGACACCATCCCCGACGTGATGGACCTGCCGTTCATCGCCCGGCGCGCCACCTTCGCGCCGCGGGAGACGCGCGCCCGGCTCGGGCTGCCGGCCGGCCGCCTGGCGCTCGTGTCGTTTGGCGGCTACGGCGTGTCGGGGATCGACCTCGCGGCGCTCAGCCGCACCACCGGCTGGACGCTGCTCGTGAGTGCCAGCGTGCCGTTCGGTCCCGACCAGGTGCCGCTGGCGCAGGTGGCCACGCGCGGCGCCCTCCATCCCCTCGACGAGCCGGCCATGTATGCCACCGGCGTGCGCTACGAGGACGTGGTCGCGGCCGTGGACGTGGTGGTGACCAAGCCCGGCTACGGCATCATCAGCGAGTGCCTCGCCAACGACACGGCGCTGCTCTACACCGACCGCGGGCACTTCATCGAATACGACGTGCTCGTGCGCGAGATGCCGCGCTACGTGCGCTGCGCCTACATGCCGCAGGCGGAACTGCTGCGCGGCCACTGGCAGGCCGCGCTCGACGCGCTGAGCGACGCGCCGCCGGCTCCGGAACATCCGCCGGTCGACGGCGCCGCCGTGGCCGCGCGCTGGATCCTGGCTGCCGCCGACGCCCGCTGATCAGCGCCGGCTCGGCCGCGGCCGGCCGGGGCCAAACGCCGTGCGCTGCACGCTGGCGCTATACTCGGGCTCCAAGGAGCGTCTCTTCCATGATTTCCCGCCGCACTCTGCTCACCTCCGGCGCGCTGGCCGCCGGCGCGATTGGCTCGTCCCTGGGCCGCGGCGCGGCCGACGCCGGACAGGCCGCCCCGCCGGCCTCGATCGCGGCGCTGACCTCGATGCGCGGTCAGGCCACGCCCATCACCCGCGAGGAGCGTCAGGGCCGGGTCGAAAAGGCGCGCCGGCTGATGGCCGAGCACAAGATCGACGCGCTCATGCTCACCGGCGGCACGTCGCTCGTCTACTTCAGCGGCATTCAGTGGGGCCTCAGCGAGCGCCTCTTCTCCCTGGTCATTCCCAAGGCCGGCCAGCCCTTCGTGGTCTGCCCCGCCTTCGAGGAAGACCGCGCCCGCGAACAGTTCGCCACCAGCCCCTTCACCGGCACGGCCGACGTGCGCGTCTGGGAGGAACACGAGAGCCCCTACCAGCGCCTGGTGCAGGGCCTCAAGGACCGCGGCGTCGCGACCGGGCGGATCGGCATCGAGGAAACCGTGCGCCACATGTTCGTCGACGGGGTGGCTCAGGCCGCGCCCGGCCTCTCGGTCGTCAGCGGCACGCCTGTCACCGCCGGCTGCCGCACCATCAAGGACGCGCACGAACTGGCGCTGATGAAGATGGCCTGCGCGGTGACGCTCAAGGCCTACGAAGCGGCGTGGCAGGGACTGAAGCCGGGCATGACGCAGAACGAGTTCCAGGGCCTGATCGCGGCGGCTCACGCCAAGCTCGGCTATCCCGGCGGCGCCAGCGTCCAGACCGACAAGTTTTCGGCCCTGCCCCACGGCTCGATCACGCCGCAGGTCATCGGCGAAGGCTCGATCATCCTGATCGACGGCGGCTGCGCGGTGGAAGGCTACCAGTCGGACATCAGCCGCACGTTCGTGATCGGCAAGCCGACCGACAAGATGAAAAAGGTGTTCGACCTCGAGTTCGCGGCCCAGTCCGCGGCGCTCGCGGCGGCCCGGCCGGGCGTGCCCTGCGAAGCGGTGGACGCGGCCGCCCGCAAGGTCATCGAGGACGGCGGCTACGGCCCGGGCTATAAGTTCTTCACCCACCGCGTCGGTCACGGCATGGGCATGGACGGCCATGAGTGGCCGTATCTCGTGAAGGGCAACAAGCTGCCGCTGGCGCCCGGGATGGTGTTCAGCGACGAGCCCGGGATCTACATCCCCGGGGAATTCGGCGTGCGCCTCGAGGACGACATGTACATCACCGAGAACGGCGCGGAGCTGATGACGCCGCAGAGCCGCTCGCTCGAGACGCCGTTCGCGACCTCGTAGTCCGTGAGACGGCCGAACGCGGTCGTCCCGCTCCGCGGCCGGGCGCTATCGCGTGGTCGGGCACGTCCGCTTCCGCCAGACCGCCACGTTCGGGCGGTCTGGAAGGAACCCGAGCAGGGCGACAGGAATGGCCGGAGCGACGTGGACGCCTACGGGCGGGACGTTCGAGTACAGGTGTCTCACGGAAGCGGACGTGCTCTGTACGCGATAGCGAACGGCCGCAGAGCGAGATACCGGTGCTCGGACGGACCGCGGAGGCGCTCTACTCGTCCTTCACGCAGGTGACGAGCGACCACATCGACAGCAGATTGACCTTCTGGATCGAGACGGGCTTGAGGTCGGCCTGGTGGAGGAAGCCGGGCAGGTCGAGGTCGGACACGAAGCCGATGTGCACCGTCAGGGGCGAGATGGCCGTCTCGATGCGCGACAGCACCGGGTTGTCGCTCTTGAAGTGGTTCAGGATGACGATGCGGCCGCCCGGCTTGCACACCCGGCGCATCTCGCGCACCACGGCCACCGGATCGGGCACGACGCTGATCAGGTAGGGGGCGTAGACGATGTCGAACGAGTCATCGGGAAAGGTGAGCTTGGCGGCGTCCATCTCCATGACGCGGCAGTTGCGCAAGCCGTTCTTGACGATTCGCTCCTGCGCCTTCTCGAGCATATGCGCCGAGAGGTCGATGCCGGTGATCTGGCAGGTGCGCGGGTAGAGCTTCAGGTTGATGCCGGTGCCGACACCCACTTCGAGCACTGAATTGCCGGGACCGATGGCCATCGTCTCCAGCGCCTGCAGACGTCCGGGGTGAAGCGTCGGACCGAAGGTGATGTCGTAGACGCTCGACAGCTTTTCGTAGACGCGTTCGACAAACGCGTTCTCGACCGGTGTCGACGACAGCGCCCGCGTGGCGGCATCGCCGCCGATGATCTTGTCTGTCGGGCGCTCGCTGAACAGGGCCATTCGGGAACCTCCCCCGGGGCAAAGTGGGCACTATACCAGATAGGTTACGGATAACTTGGGCTTGCGGGATCACGGCTCCGCGGCCGGATCGAGCACATCCAGGGCCCGCTCGACGTGTCCCGAGGGGGTCGAGACGACCGCGCCGGCGGTCATGGGACGCAGTTCGGCCAGCAATTCTTTCGCGATCCTGGCGCCCTCGGCCCAGGCCGCCTCGGCGCTGCCGGTCGCGCGCATGCGCTCGACCAGGGAAGCCGGCACGACCACGTCCGGGACTTCGTTGGCCATGAACTCGGCGTTCAAGGCCGACTCGAACGGCCACAACCCGGCCACGACCGGGATGCGGAGATGGGCGATCTTCACCAGGAACCGCTCGAAGGCGGCGACGTCGAAGATCGGGCGGGTGACGACGAACTGGGCGCCGGCCTCCACCTTGTATTCGAAGCGCCTCAGCTCGCGGTCGAGATCGCGCGCCGCCGGGTTGACCATGACCCCGGCCAGCAGGGCCGTGGGCTCGCCGATCGGCTGTCCGGCCACGTCGAGGCCGTGGTTCAGCCGGCTCATGACGTGCGTGAGGCCAATCGAGTCGACGTCGAAGACCGCCGTGGCATCCGGGTAGTCGCCGATCTTCCTGACGTCGCCGGTGATGCCGAGCAGGTTGCGCACGCCCATGGCGTGGGCCCCGAGCAGGTCCGACTGGATGCCGAGCAGGTTGCGGTCGCGGCACGAGTACCTGGAGCAGCGGCTCGATGCCGGTCTGCTGGCGGATCAGCGCGGCCAGGGCCAGGGCGCCGACCCGCGCGCCGCCGCGCGGGGCGTCGGACACGAGCGCCAGATCGACGTGCCGCTCGGCCAGGCGGTGAGCGGCCGCAATGGCATCGGCCGTGCTGTGGCCACGGGGCGGGATGAGCTCCACGCCGGTGACGAAAGTGCCGGCGGCGAGCTTGGCCCCGAACCGGGACTTCGCCCCGATGGCCATCGGCGTCCGCGCCATGGGCGTTTCCGTCGTGATGGCCCGGAGGTGCAACTGTGCGTCAGCGCCGCCGGCCCCGGCCCGCGCGACGTCGGGCGCGAGCTGTTTCACGGCCAGCGCGATCTGACGGATGTGTTCGGGTGTCGTGCCGCAGCAGCCCCCGACCAGGCGCACGCCGCCGGCGATGAAGCGGCGCGCGTACGACGCCATGTACTCGGGCGAACACAGGTAGATGTTCCGGCCCTCGATGTCGCGCGGCTTGCCGGCGTTGGGCTGCGCCGACAGGGGCACGCCGCACGCCGCGGCGAGGCGTTCGATGGTCTCGAGCATCGGCGCCGGGCCGACGCTGCAGTTGACGCCCACGACGTCGGCGCCGCGGGCCACCAGGGCCGGGCCGAACTGCTCCGGCGGCGTGCCGTCGAGGCTGTTGCCGTCTTCCTCGGTCGTGACCAGGGCCACGATCGGCAGCTCGCAGACGGCGCGCACGGCGTCCACGGCGGCGGCGGCCTCGTTCCAGTCGCGGAAGGTCTCGAGCATCAACAGGTCCACGCCGCCCTCGACCAGCGCGGCGGCCTGCTCGCGAAAGACTTCCCGCGCCTCGTCGACGCCGGTCTTGCCCCACGGCTCGATGCGCACCCCGAGCGGCCCGATCGCCCCGGCCACGTAACGGCTCTCGCCGGCGGCCTGACGGGCCAGCTGGGCGCCGGCCAGGTTTATTGCGTGGACCTGGTCGCCCAGACCGAAGGCGCGCAGCTTGAGCCGCGAGGCGCCGAAGGTGTTGGTTTCGATGACGTCGGCGCCGGCCGCGAGGTATTCACGATGGACGTCGGCGACCAGGGCCGGCTGCGAGAGATTGAGCGACTCGAAGCAGCGGTTGATGAAGACGCCCTTGCCGTACAGCATCGTGCCCATCGCGCCGTCACACACGAGCACGCGGGCCTGCAGGGCGTCGAGGAAGGGAAGACGGCTCAGCGGTCCGACTGCGGGGCCGTGACGCCTGCCGGCGGCGGCACGAGCAGCTCCGTCTTGTCCCATACGAAGTCGTCTTTGCTGTAGACGGCCAATTCGTAGTCCTTGCCCATGAAGATGGCGGAGACGGGACACGCCTCCTCGCAGTAGCCGCAGAAGATGCAGCGCGTCTTGTGGATCTGATAGACGGCGGCGTAGCGCGGGCCGGCCATGACCGTGCCGTCGTTCTCGGCCGCCTCGAGGTAGATGGCGTCGGCCGGGCAGGCCACCGAGCACAGGCCGCAGGCGACGCACTTCTCCATCCCGAACTCGTCGCGCATCAGCACCTGCTTGCCGCGGTAGCGGGGGAACATCGGCACCTTCTGGTTCGGGTAGTCCACCGTGATGGGCTTCCGGAACAAGTGCTTGAACGTCAACGCAAAGCCGTTCATCAACGGACGAATCATGCCGCTCCCCTGCCAGGGCCAGGACGTGCCCCAGAACCTCGTAATTGTAACACCCGGCGTGCAGGTTCGAGATGGCCACGGTCCCCGTCGGGGCTTCGGGCTACCATAAGGACGGCAGCCGGCACGAAACGCTTCCCCGCGGGCCGCCGTATACAGGGATCGAGGAGACCGCACCTTGGATCAGCGCGAACACGACGCCGCCCCGGACCTCTTCCCGCCGCCCCTGGTGCCGCTCGAGGACCCAGCGGCACCGGGGCCGCTCGAGGCGCCAGCGGAACCGGAGGCGGCGGCCGCCCCGCTGCCCCTCGCCGCGCCAGCCGAGCCAGCCGAGCCAGCCACGGCTTCGCCGGCCACGCACGCCGCCGTGCCGCTCATGGGGTTCGACCCGGCCCAGGCGCCGCCCGCCGCTCACGGCTTCTCGGCCGTGCCCGCCAAACCCACGACCGCCGAGCGGCTGCAGGCCTGGCACGACGAGTTCTGGGCCTGGGTGAAGACGCTGGCCTCGGCCGCCGTGTATGCCACCCTGATCGTCACCTTCGGCTTCCAGGTCGCGCGGGTCGAGGGGCTGAGCATGGCCCCCACGCTCGGCGACCAGGACCGGCTGATTGTCAACAAGCTCGTGTATCGGATGTCGTCGCCGCGGCGCAGCGACATCGTGATGCTCTACTACCCGCTCAACCCCGACAAGTCGTTCGTCAAGCGGGTCATCGCCGAGGAAGGCGACCAGGTGCGGATCGTCGACGGCCGCGTCTACGTGAACGACGTGCCCCTGCCCGACGACTACGTGCCCGAGGAATACCGCAGCCACGACGACTGGGGTCCGCAGGTCATTCCCGAGGGCTACTATTTCGTGATGGGCGACCACCGGAACAACAGCTCCGACAGCCGCCACTGGGGCATGGTGCCGAAGAAATACATCATCGGCAAGGTGCAGGTCCGCTGGTGGCCGGTGCCGCAGGCCCGCGTGTTCTGATCCGGCACGTGTTCCCGCGTCCGCGCCCCACCGACTCGTGACCCGCTACCACCAGGTCTCGAGTGTTCTCCGCCGCGTCCTCGTCCTGAATCTCGGGGTGGCCGCGGCCAAGGTGGCCTTCGGCTGGTCGAGCGGCTCCATCTCGATCCTGTCCGACGGGCTGCACTCCTTCACCGACTCGGCCGCCAACGTCGTGGCGCTGGTGGGCGTGCGCCTGGCCAGCCGCCCGCCCGACGACGACCACCCCTACGGCCATCGCAAGTTCGAGACGCTCGCCTCGGTCGGCATCCTGCTCTTCCTGCTGCTTGCGATGGTGCAGGTGCTGATGGCGGCGGCCGAGCGCCTGCGCGACGGCGGTGCGCCGCAGGTGACCGCGGCCAGCTTCGTCGTGATGATCGTGACGTTGCTCGTGAACGCCGGCGTCGTCCGCTACGAGCGGCGGGCCGGCCGCGCGCTGGTCAGCGACGTGCTGCTGGCCGACGCGCGCCACACGACCAGCGACATCCTGACCTCAATGACGGTCATCGTCGCCCTGGCCGGCGTCCGGGCCGGATATCCGCAAGCCGACGCCCTGGCCGCGCTGGTCGTCGCCGTCTTCATCGGCTACGCCTGCTGGGGCATCTTCACGGAGACCTCACGCATCCTCGGCGACCGCATCGTGATTGCCGGCGACGACGTCCGCGAGGTCGTGTGCGCGGTGCCAGGGGTCCTCGGCTGCCATCAGATTCGCACGCGCGGTTCGGCCGATCACGTGTTCCTGGATCTGCATGTCTGGATGGCCGGCGCCTTGCCTCTGGTCGAGGCCCACGCGCTGTCGCACGTCGTGAAGGATCAGGTCATGGCGCGCTTTCCGCAGATCAAGGACGCCGTCATCCACATCGAGCCGCCGCCCGATCACCGCGTCTAGACGCGGGTGACGGCGTCCGGCCGTCGCCCCCGACGCTTTCGTCGGTCTGCTGACGGAAGGCGTAC
Organism: uncultured Acidobacteriota bacterium; assembly: GCA_963843885.1. Lineage (GTDB taxonomy): Bacteria > Acidobacteriota > Vicinamibacteria > Vicinamibacterales > UBA2999 > CADEFD01. Next base: position 230,681 of record CAWJMJ010000019.1, on the reverse strand, counting down.
TCCGTGCGGTTCGGTGGCTGCTCGTCGCCAGCCCGATGTGCACGACGGTGCGCGGGTTGGTGCGTCGGCACCGAATCCGCAACGCGTCTGCGAAGGCCGGCGATACACGCCTGCGCCGACAGCTTCAGAGGCAGACGATGATCAAACAGATGGATCCCACGACGACCGGCAACGCGAGCATGTGGCGGGCCCGCCTGCGCAACCTGGGTCTGGCTGCCACCGTGGCGCTGGTGTTTTCGCCGCTGGCCCTGCCTGTCGCCGATCCCGTGGCGGTCCAGGCCCAACCGGTGCCCGACCCGTGCGATTTCACGACGAGCGGCGGCTACGTGATTACCGACGCCGGCAAGAAAGCCAATTTCGGCGTGCACGGCGGCTGCAAGAAGGGTGAGTTCTGGGGCCATCTGAACTACGTCGACCACGCCACCGGCTACCACGTGAACAGCGTGGAAGTGACCGCCTACATCGCGCCGTTCGGCGTCACCTCGCCGGTGCGCGACGTGTGCGGCATCGCCAACACCAACAATCCCGCCGACGGCGATCAGGTCTTCTTCCGCGCGCGGCTGATGGACAACGGCGAGCCCGGCGGCCTGGACCAGTTCGGGCTCAAGCTCTCGAAGGCCGATGGCTACGGCGGCTTCGCCCAGATCTACCAGGTGTCGCCCCGCGCCCTCGGCACGGCGCGGCCCGGGGCCGGCAACGTGCAGTTGCACGACGCCAACGCGTCGACGATGCTGCCGGCCGTGCTCGACGAGTACGCCGCCTGCGGCGGTCTGTCCTTCGGTACCCGGTCCGAATAGCTCTTCGGCCGCGACCCGCGCCGAGCCGGAGCCGCGCCGCGCGGCTCCGCCCGGTGCGGTCTCGCCTCGCCCGCGCGGCGCTAACCGCGGTGGCCGTCGCCGGCCTTCGCGGCAGCGGGCTTGGACAGCGGCTCTCCCGGCTTGCCCAGGATGACCACCGAGATGACCGCCGCTTCGCTGTCGCTGGCGTTGGCCGACGTGCTGTGCACCGATCCCATCGGCTCGAAGAACGACTCCCCGGCGGTCAGCGTGCGTCCTGGCTGGCCGTCGATGGCCCAGCGAATCGCCCCGCGCACGACGTAGCCGAAGGTCGGCCCGGGGTGCTGATGCGCCGCCGAAGAGACACCAGGCGGATAGGTGACCTCCAGCATCGTGCCCTGCCAGCCCGCGAACGCCGCGCCGAGCGGATGCGCGCCGAGCGCCTTCGAGGTCGTGCCCGGGCGGGCCTGGCCCGCCGCCTGCGCCATCAGCGCCGCCTCCCCTCCGACTACCGCGCCAGCCAACGCCGCCGCTCCCGCCTGTAGCACCTGTCGACGATCCATACGCGCCTCCGCCGCGAGACGCTATCACCAATCCCGTGCGCGCCGTATCGTCGCCCGCGCATGGCGGGCTGGCAGGACCTGTGCTTCGCTGTGAAAGCGGGCGGGCAGGTGGCCACGACTGCACGAGCCCGTGTGGTACGATTCGCGCTCACTCACAGACCTCCATGGGCACAATCGACGCGGTCAACGACCTCGCAGTCCCTGCGGCCGACCCGGCACTGAGCCCCCGGGACGGGATCGGGGCGCTCGAGGCACCAGCCAACGACCTCGCGGTCATCATCCCGGCCTTCAACGAGGAAGGCGGCATCGGCCTCACCGTGGAGAGAGTCCAGGCCGTACTGGCCGGCATGGCCTGCCGCAGTGAACTGGTGGTCATCGACGACGGCTCGTCGGACGGCACCGCGGCCGAAGCCAGGGCGGCCGGCGCCCGCATCATCGCCCACCCGCACAACAAGGGCTACGGCGCGGCGCTCAAGACCGGCATCGTCGGCACCAGGGCCCACAACATCCTGATCATCGACGCCGACTGCACCTACCCGCCCGAGGCCATCCCGCGCCTGTGGGCGAAGATGGATGTCTACGACATGGCGGTCGGGGCGCGGCCCATCACGTCGAGCGGCATCACCTGGACGCGCCGTCCGGCCAAGTGGTTCCTCAACAAGCTCGCCAGTTACCTCGTCGGCCAGCACATCCCCGACCTCAATTCGGGCCAGCGCATCATGCGCCGGTCGGTGGTCCTCAACTTCCTGCCGCTCCTGCCCATGGGGTTCTCGTTCACGAGCACCATCACCATGGCCATGCTGGCCAACGGCTACGCCGTGGCCTACGAGCCGATCGAGTACGCCGTGCGGACTGGCCAATCGAAGATCCGCCCGCAGGACTTCGGCAACTTCATCCTGCTCGTCGTGCGCGCCATCGTGCTGTTCAACCCGCTCAAGGTCTTCCTGCCGGCCGGCGCGATCCTCTTCGCGATCGGCGTCGGCAAGCTGATTCAGGACATCTACCGCATGAACCTCTCGGAAACGGCGGTGATGGCCTTCCTGTCGGCCATCGTCGTGTGGTCGGTCGGCCTGCTGGCGGACATGATTACGCGGCTGCACTCCGGCCGCGGCCCCCAGGTCTGAGCAGCGCGATGCTGCAGTGGATCCTGCGGGCCGTCGTCTCGACGGCGGTCGTCGTCGTCCTGGTCACGGTGGCCTCGACCGAGGGCATCCGCGAGGCCTTCAGCCAGGTGCGCGCCTCGGTGTGGCTGGCCACCCTGGGGGTCTTTCTCACCGGTCACGCCATGAACGCCTGGAAGTACCAGCGTCTGCTGCAGGATCCGCAGGCGTCGCTGTCCTTGTGCCTGCGCGCGCACTTCGCCGGCCTGGTCGCTAACCTCGGACTGCCCGGTGTCGCCGGCGGCGACGTCGTACGCGCCACCTATCTGCTGCCGCACGGCGTGCGGCCGAAAGCCGCCACGGTCGCCAGCGTGATCGATCGCCTGGTCGACACCCTGACCTTGCTCGTCCTGGCGGGCGCGGGCATGCTCATCGCCGGCCGGCCGCCGGGCCTCGACGCGACCACCATCGGCATCCGCTGGCCGATGATCGTGGCCGCGGTCGTCGCCGTCGGCGCCGTAGCGGCCTACGTGCTGGTCAAGCGCCGCCGCGGCGGCGGCGCCGGCATGGCCGGCGACCTGCTCGCCGCCGTCCGGGCGCGCCGTGGGGCCATCGTCACCGCCGCTGCCGTCACGACGGTCGTGCAGTCGGCATTCGTCCTGAGCAACGTGTGGATGGCCGGCGCCCTCGGCCTGGATATCGGCATCGCGCCGTGGTTCATGGCCTGGCCGCTGTCGAAGATCATCTCGATCCTGCCGATTAGCCTGGGCGGGCATCGGCGTCCGCGAGGCCGCGCTCGTGTCGCTGCTGGCGCCCTACGGCGCCCCGGCGACCGTCGTGTTCGCATCGGGCCTGCTGTGGCAAGGCGTCGCTCATCGCGGCAGCGGCCTGCTGGGGCTGGCCGTCGGCGCCGTCCTCGGGCCGCGCCCGGTCTTCCGTTTCCTCTGCTCCGGTCCCGCCTTCATGACGCGACCCCTGACCGACCCAGATCGCCATCCTCGGCGGCGGCCCCGCCGGTCTCGCCGCTGCCTACCAGCTGGCGCGGCGCGGGCGGCGCGATGTCACCTGCTCGAGCGGGCCCCCGCGCCGGCGGCAACGCCGGCAGCTTCGTGCTCGACGGCATCCCGGTGGACTTACGGCACGCACCGGCTTCCACCCGGCACGTCGCCGAGCGCTGATGGCCGACATCCGGGCGCTGCTTGGCGACGACCTGCTTGCCGCCCGCGCCACGGCCGCATCCGCCTGCAGGGCCGCTGGGTGCACTTCCCACTCAAGCCGCGTCGACGCTGGCCCTGCGCCTGCCGCCGCCTTCGCGCCTGGGCTGCTCGTCGGCGACGCCTTGACCAAGCGCTTCGCGCCCGAGGTCGAGCCGCCGACCTTCGCCGTCGCTGCTCGAGAAGGGCCTCGGCAAGACCATCTGCCGCGAACTTCTACTTCCCCTACGCACGGAAGCTCTGGGGCCTCGACGCCCGAAGCCCTCGACGCCGAACAGGCGCGGCGGCGCGTCGCCAACTCCTCGCTCGGCAAGATGGTGCGGCGCGTGTTGAACGCGGTGCCGGGGATGAAGCCGCCCGGCGCGGGACGGTTCTTCTACCCGCAAGCGCGGCTTCGGCCAGATCGCCGACGCGTTTGCCGGGGCGGCCGCCGCCGCCGGCGCGCGCGTGGCGCTGAACGCCCAGGTCGACGCCGTCGACGATCGAGGGCGCGCGCGTCACCGGCGTGGACGTGACCATCGCCGGCGCGCGTCAGCACTATGCCGGCGCGCCTCGTGCTCTCGACGATCCCGCTCACGGTGCTGGCGCGCCTGGTGTCGGGCGCCGTCACGCCGCCGCCAGCTCGCCGCGGCGGCCGGGCTCCGCTTTCGCGGCATGGTGCTGATCTACGCTGGTGCTCGACGCCGACCAGTTCACCGAGTACGACGCGCACTACTTCCCCGAGCGCACCTGCGCATCAGTCGCGGATGTCCGAGCCGAAGAACTACAGCCTCACCGACCGGCCAGGCCGCACCGTGCTGTGCGCCGAGCTGCCGTGTGCGGTGGGCGGCGAGGAATGGTCGATGAGCGACGCGCAGCTGCTCGAACTCTTCCGCGGGGACGTCACGCGCGCCGGGCTCGGGCCGCTGCCGCCGGTGGCGCGGGTGCACGTCGAGCGCATCCCCCAGGCCTATCCGCTCTACACCGAGGGCTATCGCCAGGCCTTCGACGCTCTCGACCACTGGTCCGGCACGATCGAGGGGCTGGTGACCTTCGGACGCCAGGGGCTGTTCGTGCACGACAACACCCACCACACCATGGCCATGGCCTACGCGCTGGCCGACTGCCTGCAACCGTCGGGGGGGCTCGACCGCGAGAGGTGGGCCGCGGCCCGGCGTGGCTTCGAAACGAATGTCGTCGAGGACTGAGCCGACGCCGCTGCCATGGACGCTTGCCGCCGGTGCCGTGCTGGTGCTGGCGGCCGCGCTGCGGGTGCCAGGCCTCGACGCGCAGCTCTGGTTCGACGAAATCGCCACGCTGGTGGTGTCGATCCGCCAGCCGCTCATGACCATCCTCACCGAGTTCCCGGGCGTCAACCAGCACCCGTTCTACAGCGTCCTCGCGCACGGCGCCGTCGCCGCGCTGGGTGAGTCGCCGTGGGTCGTGCGGCTGCCGGCGATGATCTTCGGCGTGGTCGCCGTGTGGACGGTGTGGGACGCGGGACGGGCCTTCCTTACGCGAGCCGAAGCCCTGGCCGCGGCGGCGCTGGTGGCGACGTCGAGCCATCACATCTGGTTCTCACAGAACGCGCGCGGTTACACCCTGCTGGCGTCGTGCACCTTGATCACGACCGTGGCGCTGCTGCGCATTGCCGCCTCCGGCGAGCGCCGCCACTACGTGATCTACACCGTCGCCGCGGCGGCCGGCGTCTACACGCACCTGACCATGGCCTTCGTGCTGGTCGCCCACGTGCTCACGGTGGGCGTGAGTTGGGCGCTCGGCGTACCACTGGCCCGGCAGTTCGACGTGCGGCGCATCGTGCTGATGTGGGCGGTGGTCATCGCCCTCATCGGCGTCACCTACGCGCCGTATGTGCCCGACTTGCTCCACACCTTCACCGAGAAGGCGCCCCCCAAGGCCGCCAAGGTGGCCACCGCCGGCCGAGCGGCCGGCGATCTTTTGCGCGGCGTCACCGACGGCTTCGGCCTCGCCGGCCTGCTCACGGTCGTCGTCCTGGCCGCCACCGGCGGACTGGCGCTGCTCTCGGCGCAGCCGCTGGTCGTGTGGCTGCTCGTGTCGCCGGCCATCGTCACGCTCGGCACCACGGCGCTGCTCGGCCAGCCCCTGCGTCCGCGCTTCCTCTTCAATCTCTCGGGCGCGGCCGCGCTCTTTGTCGCCGCTGGCGCGGCGGTCGTAGCGCGCGCTGTCACCGCACGCGCGCGCTGGACCTCCCCGGCGGTCCGGACCGCCGCTCTGGCCGTGCTGCTGCTGCCGCTGGCGCCCGGCGCGGCGACGGCCATCAGGCGCAACGCCGTCGTGCCGAAGCAGGACTTCGCTGGCGCGCTCGCGCTGCTCGATGCCGCCAGCGCGCGCGGCGAGCGCGTGGTCGGCGCCGGCACCATCTGCCTGGCCCTCGACGGCTACTTCCATCGCCCGTGGCCCTGCGTCATCACCGACGAGGCGTGGCGCCGCGAGACGGCTGGCGGGCCGGTGCTCGGCGTCCATACGCTCATCGAGTTCTGGGACGATCCGGCGCTGATTGAGACACTGGCGCACGACTGTCACGACGTGCAGCGGTTCCCGGGCACGCTCGGCGGCGGCGACGTCGTGGTGTGCACGACCGACACCGGGGCGGTCGCCGGCTCGACGCGCTAACGTCCCGCGTCCAGCCGCGCCTTGAGGCGCTGGAACGGCTGCTCCACGACGCGCCACATGGCCGACGCAAGGGCCAGCGTCGCCGCCGCGGCGACCAGCGCGCGCACCCCGGGATGCCGCGGGATCAAGCCCTCGAGGGCGACCGCGCGCAAGGCCGACTCGACCGCCAGCGGCGCGAACGCGTGAACGAGGTAGACGCCGTAGCTGATGCGGCCGACGTAGACGGTCCACGGATGCGCCAACACCCGGCCGGCCACGCCGCCGAAGCCCGCGACGGCGCGCCCGACTACCCACGCAAACACCACGCCTTGCAGGAGCTGACGCCACACCGCGAGCGCCGTCACGGATCGGACGGCGCCGTCGAGCGCGGCCAACGCCAGCCACGCCAGCAGCGCCGCCATCGCCAGCCGCCCGTCCGGCCACGGCATGCCGGCGCCGGCGGGTGTCGCGCCGCGGCGCCACGAGGCCCAGGCCACCAGCGCGCCGAGCGCGAGGGAGTCGGCGCTGCCAGCCGGCACCAGCGCCCAGAAGGGTTCGGTCAGGCCGAGCGAGGCGGCCGTGAATCGGGACAGCGGTCCGGCCAGCACCGCCAGGCCGAGCAGTGGACCGAGCCACGGGCGCGGGCACCACACGACCAGCCACGGCCAGACCAGGTAGAACTGCTCCTCGACGGCCAGCGACCAGAAGTGACTCACGTGCCCCTGCCACTGCGCGTTGGCCGCGATGTACAAGTTGGACAGATAGCCGGCATGCCAGGCCCAAGTCTCGCGCACGAGCGGCACGCCGGCCAGCCACGCCAGGCCGAGGACCAGGTAGAAGGCCGGGAAGAGACGCAACCCGCGACGCGCGTAGAAACGCGCCATCGCCGGCCCGCGCCGGGCGGTGTCGCGGATGCCCAGCAGGATGCGCGTGATGAGGAAACCGCTCAGGACGAAGAACAGGTGGACGCCGGCGCCGAAGGGGACGCCGAACTGCCAGGCTGGAAGCCAGTGCGAGTAAGCGACGGCGGCGACCGCCACCGCGCGCAGGCCGTCGAGCTGCGGCGAGTAATGGCGCGGCGCGGCGACCTGCTCAGTAGCCACGCGCGGCGTCGACCGGCCAGCGCAGCGGCTCGCCGCCCTCCCAGCGACGGAGGTTGTCGATGAACACGTCGACCGTGTCGTCCCAGTGGCCCTGGCGGAAGCCCGAGGTGTGCGGCGTGATGAGCAGATTCGGGGCGCGCCACAGCGGCGAGCCGGCCGGCAGCGGTTCGGTGGCGAAGACATCGAGCGCGGCCCCGGACAGCGCCCCCCGGTCGAGCGCCGCCGCCAGCGCCGCGCCATCCACGAGCTGACCGCGCGCGACGTTGACCAGCCACGCGCCGCGCTTCATCAGCCCGATGCGCCGGGCATCGAGCAAGGCGTCGGTCTCGCTCGTCAGCGGCGCGGCCAGCACGAGCACGTCGGCCGTCGCGGCCAGGTCGTCGAGCCAATCCGGCCCCCACACCTCGTGCACGCCTTCGGGCGCGCCGCGTTCCGGATGGCGCCGCACCCCGATGACCCGCATCCCGAAGGCCGCGCCGAGCCGGCCCACTTCCCCGCCAATCGAGCCGAGGCCGACCACCCCGAGGCACAGCCCGGCCAGGGGCACCGGCAGGCGGTCGCCTGCGAACTCGTTCTGCGCCCAGACACCGGCCTGCTGACGGTCCAGCGCAAACGGCAGGCGATGAGTGAGCGCCAGAAGCGTCGCGAACACGTGTTCGGCGATCGGGCCGCCCTGCACCCCGCGGGTGTTGGTGACGGCCACGCCGCGTGCGGCCAGGGCGTCGAGACAAAGCGTGCCGGCAGCCACCGCTGAAGTGTGCACCCACGCCAGCCGCGGGGCCGCGGCCAGTTCCTCCGGCGAGAGGATCCACGTGTAGGCGATGTCGCAGGCAGCCAGGCCGGCGGCCCGTTCGGCGGCGGTCGTGGCGTGGACGAAGCTGTGCTGCGGATACGCCTGGCGCAGCCGGGTGACCTGTTCGCCCGGAATCTGCCAGGCCGCGACCGGCTGCTGGATCGAGACGAGGACGGTCACCGGGCCTGAGCCGCCGCGCGGCGCGACCGGGCCGCCGGGGCCCGCCGGTAATGGCCGGAGCGGCCGCCCAGCTTCTCCTCGAGCCGCACCCGTTCGATGACCATGGTCTTGTCCACCGCCTTGACCATGTCGTAGATCGTGAGCGCGGCGACGGCGACGGCCGTGAGCGCTTCCATCTCGACGCCGGTCTGCCCGGCCGTCCGCACGCGCGCCTCGATGGCGTAGCCGGTGGCGCGTCGGCACGAGTTCCACTTCGATGCCGCTGAGCGGCAGCGGATGGCAGAGCGGAATCAGCGCCGCCGTCTGCTTGGCCGCCATGATGCCGGCCAGGCGCGCCGCCTGCAGCGGGTCGCCCTTCTTGATCGCGCCCGGCGCGGATCTGCGGTCCGGGCCGCGCCGACATGCGGATCGACCCGCGGCGACCGCCTCGCGCGCGGTCACCGCCTTGTCCCCCACGTCCACCATCTTGATGCGGCCGTCGGCGTCGACGTGCGACAAGCGTGCCGGTCTGGGCATGCGCCCTGCCTTCGGGAATGGCGGTCTACGGCGTGCTGCTCGCCCTGCGCCAGGAAGAACGACAGGCTTTCGAGCGACACCGTCAGGTCGACGCTCTTCAGCTTCACGCCGTCCGGCACCTGCAGCGTGCCGGGCGAGAAATTGAGGACCGCCTTGATGCCCGACGGCCACCACCTGGTCGAGCGACCTGCTGCGCCGACGCGGCCGGCACGGCGATGCACGGCGATGTCTGACGCGGTCGCGGCGCGACGACCTTGCTGCAGTTCGCTGGATGTCGAGGATCGGCACGCCGCCGCGCGACTCGCTGGCCGATCTTGCGCGTCGGCGCTGTCGAACAGCGCCGCGATCTCGAAGCCCTCCTGCCGGAAGCCCGGGTAGTCGGCCAGCGCGAGCCCGAGGTTGCCGGCGCCCATGATGGCGACGCGCAGCTTGCGATCGAGGCCGAGGATCTGGCGCAGGTGGCGCTTGAGGTCCTTGACGTAATAGCCGACGCCGCGCACGCCGAACTCGCCGAAGTAGGCGAGGTCCTTGCGGATCTGGGCGGCGTTCAGGTGGAACTGCTCGGCCAGCGCCTGCGACGAGATCGTCTGCGACGCCGCGCGCCTCGAGCTCGTTGAGGCAGCGCAGGTAGACCGACAGGCGGTTGGTCGTCAGCTCCGAGACCTGCTCGAGCGTCTGTCGGACTTGGTGCACCGAACTCACGGGTTTGTTCCGTGATTTCACAAGCGCGGCCAGATTGTAGCAGAACGCCGCTGCTAATATCCGGCTACCATGGCCACTTCGGCTCGCATCGCTCCGTCCGGCACGGCCGTCCGACGCCCCGCCAGGCTTTCAGCCCTACGTGCCCGCCAGCCAGTCGCCGGCGGAGTTCACGCTCAAGGCCATCGTCCTCGGCGTCGCTCTTCGGCCTGCTCTTCGGCGCCTCCACCGTCTATCTCGGCCTGCGCGCCGGCCTGACCGTCAGCGCCTCGATCCCGATCGCGGTGCTCGCCATCTCGGTGCTGAAGCGGCTCGGCGGCTCGACCATCCTCGAGAACAACATCGTCCAGACGATCGGGTCGGCCGGCGAGTCGGTGGCCGGCGGCGTCGTCTTCACCGTCCCGGCGCTGATCTTCCTGTGCCTCGACGGCCCGGGCTACTTCAACTACTTCCAGATCACGATGCTGGCGCTTCGCCGGCGGCATCCTCGGCGTGCTGATGATGGTGCCGCTGCGGCGCGCGCTGATCGTCAAGGAGCACGGCGTGCTGCCCTACCCCGAAGGCACCGCCTGCGCCGAAGTGCTGGTCGCCGGCGAACGCGGCGGCAAGCTGGCCGGCGCTGGTGTTCAGCGGCCTCGGCATCGGCGCGCTGTGGAAGTCGCTGTCGTGGATCTTCAACCTCTTCCGCACCGGAAGTCGGCTACTCGCTCGCGCGCACCAGCCAGTTCCCGAACGCCACGCTCAACGTCGACATCTCGCCCGAGTACCTGGGCGTCGGCTACGTCATCGGCCCGCGCATCGCCGGCACGATGTTCGCCGGCGGCGTGCTGTCGTGGCTGGTGCTGCTGCCGCTGCTGTCGATCCTGGGCGCGGCACATCACCGACGCCGTTCCCGCCGATCCATCCGAACTTCGCCAACAACCCGGCGACCGGGCTGCCGTTCCTCATCTCCGAGATGACGCCCGGCCAGATCTGGAGCGCCTACATCCGCTACATCGGCGCCGGCGCGGTGCTGGCGGCCGGCCTGATCACGCTGGCGCGCACCATCCCGACCATCGTCTCGTCGGCGCGCGACGGCCTCAAGGGCTTCGGCGCCGGCGGCCGGCGGCGCGCCGCTGCGCACCGAGCGCGACATGCCGATGATCGGTCGTGCTCGTCGGCTCGCTGCTGCTGGCGCTCTTCCTGGCCGTCGCGCCGCGGCTGCCGACGCAGGGCAACGTCCTCGCGGCGCTGCTGATCGTGGTCTTCGGCTTCTTCTTCGCCACCGTGTCGTCGCGCATCACCGGGCTCATCGGCTCGTCGTCGAACCCGATCTCGGGCATGACCATCGCCACGCTGATCCTCACCTGCCTGATCTTCGTGGCGCTCGGCTGGACCGGCGACATCTATGCGCCCGGTGGCCTCTGTCGGTCGGCGCCATCGTCTGCATCGCGGCCGCCAACGCCGGCAACACCTCGCAGGACCTGAAGACCGGCTACATCGTCGGCGCGACGCCGATCTACCAGCAGATCGGCCTGGTCATCGGCGTGATCGACGTCGGCGCTCGTCATCGGCTGCACCATGCTCTACCTGCACCAGGTGTTCGGCATCGGCTCGGACGCGGTTGCCGGCGCCGCAGGCGACGCTGATGGCGACGATCATCAAGGGCCTGCTGATCGCAGAACCTGCCGTGGGGCCTGGTGCTGGTCGGCGTGTTCATCTCGGTGACGCTGGAGCTGTGCGGCATCCACTCGCTGTCGTTCGCGGTCGGCTCCTACCTGCCGATTGCCACCACGGCGCCGATCTTCGTCGGCGGCCTGGTGCGCTGGTGGGTGGAGCGCAAGACCGGCGTGAACGAGCGAGTCGGACCTCAGCTCCGGCACGCTGTTCAGCTCGGGCCTCATCGCCGGCGGCTCGTCTGCCGGCATCCTCTACGCCGTGCTGGTCGGCACCGGCTCGATTGCGCCGCTCACTGCCATCGGGGATGCGCTGCCGTTCCTGCACGGCGAGAACGCGCTCGGCCAGATGTTCGGCGTCGCCCTGTTCCTGGCCCTCGGCGTCATCCTGTTCCGCGCTGCGCAGCGGAGGATCGACTAGCAGCCGTGGCCGCGCTGAGCGGCCCCGCCAGGGTGCAAATCCTGCAACGCGAAAAGATGTAACCGTGACAGGCCCCGTTACAAATGGGGCGACGCCGTCACGGCACGATGCGCACGGCGTAGCTGACGGTTTCGACGGCGGCGCCGTCGTGGGCGGCGATTTCCACCACGTATTCGCCAGGGGCGAGCGGCGCCAGGCCCACCTCGGCCACTGCCACCGTGGTCTGCAGCGCCTCGTCGACGCGCCTGCTGAGGGTCACCGGCACCGCCATGGGTTGGCCAAGGCGGTTCAGCAGCCGGGCCGTCACCGTGGCCCGCGGCGCCAGGAGTGGTGTTTCGAGGGTGATCCGCTCGGTGCGGCGAAACCGCGCATCGGCGGTCGGCTCGTAGCGTCGGCCCGTCCCCGGTCCCCGGCGGGCGGCCAGCGCGGCGGAGCCGAGCAGAGCGGACGGCCCCGGCACCGCCACGACGTCGGCGGCCATCACCGGCACCTGGCCGGCGCCGCCGGCCGGCGTCCCCTGCACGCGAATCTGATAGCGGCCCGGCGGCAGAGGGTCGGACTCGGGATGCCGCAGCGTGTGGACGCGGTCGCCGGGTCCCAGCGTGAACGTCTCGGTGCGTCGCGGCGAGCCGGCACCGCCGTCGGCTGGTTCGACTTCCACACGCAGCAGCGCGCCCTGGCGCCACTCGGGCGTCGCGGCCGCAGCGCGGTCCAGTTCCAGCGTGAGCTGCACGTAGCCGTCGCCGCCGGTGGCCTGCAGGTAGATGGCCGCCGGCCGGCGACCGGCCGGAAGACGCGACAGCGCCTGGGTGACCCCCGACGACGCCCGGGTCGTGGCCGGGGTGGGCGGAACGGCCACGTCGGCAAGCGTGGGCGCGAGATAGCCGGGCCGGGCTCGCACCTGGACGCCGGGACGCGTCACCTGCACGGTCAGCGTGCGGTAACGGCCGTCGAGTTTCTGGTTGGTGGAGACGTAACCGAGCAGGTAGTAGGAGCCGACGTCGGCCAGCAGCCGCGGCAACGCCTTGTCGATGTTCGTGTTCAACACCACCGTGCCATCGGTCTCTTCGGCGAGCGTGCGCAGCGCGTCCTGGCGCTGGGTCATGCGCATCGCGTCGGCCGAGGGTGACGCCGGACGCAGCGGGCCGATGGGCTCGTCGAAGGCCACCAGCCCGCGCGGGTCGACCGGGTAGAAGCTGACGTTGGCGCGGTTGGCGCGCTGGGTCAGCAACCGGAACTGCGTCCGCAGATCGGCCAGCGCCAGTAGCGACCGCTCGCGCTCGCACGACTGCGCCCCGGACCGTCGGGCGCGCTCCCCACCGCCAGTCGTCCATCGGGCGTCGTGCCGATCGGCTCGGGGCCACCCGGCACCTGGCGGCCACCACCTGGCATCGTCAACGTCCGGGCCAGCCGTTCGTCCGGACCGGGCAGCGTCCAGCCTTCGGTCAGGAGAAGCACGAAGCTGCGCTCTTCGCGTTGCGCTTCGAGCTGATCGAGCAGGTCGCCCAGGGCCTCGAGGGTACGCAGCTCGTGACGCCGCTCGATCAGCGCCGTGGCGATGCCGGCCGTCCCCTCGGCGTCGGGATAGCACAGCCGCAGTTGCTGATCGCGCGGGTCACTCGGGTTGAGGGCCCCGCGTTCGCCCCAGTTCCAGTTGGCACGCAGCAGGCCGCCAATCGAGGACGTGCGCGGCGAGAACGTGATGTTGCGCGCCGACATGTCCGGCGTCATCACGCCGACGAGGTCGTCCTCGCCGACCACCCGGTCGAGCAGGGCCGAGACCGGATTGCGGGCGCGATACGAGCCTTCGACCTGCACGTGCGGGGTGTCGAGGAACAGCACGAAGACGCGAGCCTCGGCGCGCGCCGCTCGCGCGCGCGTTTCCGCCACGGTGGCCGGTTCGAATCCGGGCCGAGTCGGGCGCGGCGCCGCGGGCCCGGACGAACTCGAACGAGGTCACGGCCTGCGGCGCGTTGTCTTCGCGCACCTCGAAGTCGGCCGCGGTCAGATCGGTCACGGCCACGCCGTCAGTGGACGCGTAGACGTCGAGCCGGACCAGGTTGGCGCCGCCGCGGAAGCGCGGTTCCTGGCTCGGCGCCTGGCGCGCCGCCGGCGCGGTGGCCAGCAGCACGAGGAGCGGGCCGACCAGGAGTTGCAGGGATGGACGGACCACGCGGGGCTCCTTGCCCGCATAGTAGCGCGCGGCGGTGGTCAGCGCAGGTATTTGCGGGCGATGAGGGCCGACAGCGGGATGTCGATCTGCTGCGAGACGAGCGGCAGCTTGATGTCGAGCCGGGCGTCCGCTGCGGCCGCCGTGGCCCCGACCACCTCGTAGACGACCACGCTGGTCGTCCGCAGCCGTGGGTCGGTGGAGTTAGTGGGCAGGCGCAGCCGCTCCACGTAACGGGCCGACGAGAGATCGTCGAGCAGCCAGTTCTGCACGGTCGACGAACTGCGGCGGTCTTCGACGACGACGTAGCCGACGCCGAACTGGCGCATGATCCCGGCGATCTGGGCGGGATCCGAGATCCGGTCCTCAGCCGCCACGCGGTCCATCATCGAGGTCGTGAGCAGTTTGTCGGCGCGCAGGACGATGGCCGTCCGGGCCGGGTCGTGTTTGCGCACGAAGAAGGTGAAGTAGCCGGTGTCGACGTCGCCGGCGAACATCACGGTCGAGCCGCGCGGGTTGGCGACGACGTATTGGGCCGCCTGCTCATACCCGTGCGCCCCGGGCTGACGGATGCGGGATGACGCCACCACCTGCGTGGCGATGGCCGCGGCCAGCACCAGCCCGACCAGGACCGGCGGCAATCCGACGGCCCGCGAGCCCAAGGCGCCGACGCACACGGCCAGGATGGGCACCCAGTAGATGCTGTAGCGCGCCGGATCCTGGTTGCCGACGACCCCGATGAAGACGGCGGTCGTCAGCACCCACACGAAGGCCGTCAGCGCCAGCGGGTGGCGACGGACGAGGAGCCCGACGAAGCCGGCCGCGGCAACCAACAGCACCGGCACGGTGAAATGCGCCCGGAACGCCGCGGACAGCATGACGACCGCGTCGGTCAGGCGCCCCGCCTCGCCGAAGGTCATGGCGGCGCCGACCGCGTGGCCGACGTTGAAGGGCGAGAGCATCAACGTGAGCGGCACGAGCGGCGCCACGACGACCGCCGACAGGAGGGTGGCGCCGATGACATCGCGGCGCAGCAGACGGCGCCAGCCGACCCGCCAGGCCACGTGGACGATCAGGGCGGGCAGCGCCACGATCGCCAGTTGCTTCGCCCACACGCTGCCGGCGGCCAGCAGCGTCGCCGCCACGATCGCGCCGGAGCGTCCGGTGACGGTGAAGCGATGACAGTAGTAAGTGGCGACGACGAGCAGGGCGACCGCCGCTGTCTCGGTCATCACCGCCTGCGCCAGGTCGACGAGCGTCATGCTCGACGCCAGCACGGCGGCGGCGGCGACGGCCGCCCACGGGTCTAACAACTCCGACACCAGCTTGAAGAGGTAGACGACGCCCAGGACGAAGAACGCCAGGGACACGGCCCGGGCGGTCGTCACCGACACGCCGAACAGGGCGTAGAACGGGGCGTCGGCCAGGGGGATGAGCAACGGGTGATGGCCGATCGAGAGCGCCGGATAGCGGGCGTAGTGGTCCCGGGCGTACTCGGCCGCTTCGCTGACGGATCCGAACGGGAAGTCGAAGATGGCGTCACGGAAGAACACGCCGTTCATCAAGTGGCGCGGCATGTCACCCTGGAGCGACACGTAGGCCTCGTCGCCAAAGCCCACGCCGCCCAGCAGCAGCGCCAACGCCACGCTGGCCGCCAGCAGTAGCCAGGACCGGCCGCGGTGGGACGCCGCGCCGGCGCCGCTGTCGATGGGTCCGGTCATGTTCCGGTCGCCTGGTCCGGCCGCCACGGACGAATGGGCGCGCGGGCGGGAGGGTCCGGTGGCAACGTCCACGCGGTGCGGACCCCGGCGCGCTGCAGATGACAGAGCGCGGTGCCCACGACGAACGACAGGCCGTTGCACAGGTGGTGCACGAAGTGCGCCGCTACGACGCGCGCGGCGAACCACGGCCCACGGGTGCGCCAGAAATAGCCGTAGTAGGTGCGATTCAGCACCAGCAACAGAGCCATGGGCGCGGGCACGGCCCACAACAGGCGCGGCGCCCCGACGGCACCGGCCAGCAGCAACACCACGAGGTAGGCGCACAGCACCGACAACCGGAGGCGCCACTGGAGATTCAGGTCCTCGGTCAGGCCGCCGTAACGGCGGAGCAGCTGCGTCCACGGCACGCCCCGATCGCGCACGTCCGAGACGATGCTCGACCAGAACGTCCAGCGCTTCAGGTGCGTGCCGTTCAGGGCCGGATCGATGCGGATGCGGGCGCCCGACGCGTGCAGGCGGTAGCCCAAGTCGATGTCCTCCACCGAGGGGCGGCGAAAGCGCTCGTCGTAGCCGCCCACCGCCTGGAAGGCCTCGCTCCTGACCGCGCCGAGGCCCGCCCAGAAGGTCCGCGCCTCGCCTGGATGGGCGCAGTGCACCCAGCGATGCTGGAGGTTGCGGGTCCTGGGAGATGAAGGGCGGCGCCTCGGGATGGTCGTCGTAGGCGCCGAACACGGCGCTCGCGTCGGGACATTCGGCGAAGAAGCGCTCGACCCGCTCGACCACGCCAGGCGCGGCGATGACGTCGCCGTCCACGAACAACAGATAGCGGCCGCGGGCCACGCTCGCGGCCCGGTTGCGGGCGGTAGCTGGCCCGGCCGCTGTCGGCCAGCCGATACCGGTGGCCCCGAATTCGTCAGCCACCGGCACCCAGTCCTCGATGGCGCCGTCGGCGGCTACCAGTAGTTCGGTCGTGGCCGAGCGGTCGCGGAACGGCGCCAGCACTCGCCTCAGCATGGAGACGTTGCGGTGGAATGGGACGATGACGGTGGTGCTGACGGACACTCGAAGACTCGCGACCGGCATTATCGACTGATCGGCGGTCACTCGTCATGCCGGCCGAGCCGAATTGAGAAATCCTACCCTCCGGCACCGCCGGCCGTGGGGGTTGCCCCCCTTGCCAGGCGCGAGGACCCGCCCGCCCCGCTCTTTCCGATGTCGGCAATCAGGCGACCGGCGCACTAATGTCGCTCTTCAGATAGACTCTGGGCGGACAGAGGCGAAACCAACGTGGCACGTGAAGTGCTTGATGCAAATCCTGGGCGGCAGGACCACTTCGTGGCCGCTTCAGTTAGCAGTCCGGCGCCAGGCCGAACAGAGCAGCTCGAGGAAGTACACAGCCGCGCGAGGCGAGAGCGTCGCGCACCGGCACGGAGGGCCACCTCGGCCGACCGGATCGTCGGACCGTGAGGGGAACAGGAATGGCAGCGCGCGCCGTCGCACAGTACGCGCCGGGAGACCGCATCGTCGTCATCGGCGGCGGTCCGGCCGGCCTCACTGCGGCCTACCTGCTGCCAAGATGGGATGGCCGGTGACGGTGCTCGAAGCCGACGACATCCTCGGCGGCATCTCGCGCACCGCGCACTACAAGGGCTACCGCTTCGACATCGGCGGCCACCGCTTCTTCACCAAGATCGCGCCGGTCGAGGCGCTCTGGCACGAGATCCTCGGCGACGAGTTCATCTCGGTGCCCCGGCTCTCGCGCATCCACTACAACGGCAGGTTCTTCGACTATCCGCTCAAGGCCGGCAACGCCCTGGCCGGCCTCGGCCCGGTCAACGCCGTACGCATCGTGCTCAGCTACCTGTGGTGGCACTACCGCCCCTACCCGGTCGAAGAAAACTTCGAGCAGTGGGTCACCAACCGCTTCGGCAAGCGGCTCTATCGAGATCTTCTTCAAGACCTACACCGAGAAGGTCTGGGGCATTCCCTGCACCGAGATCCGCGCCGAGTGGGCGGCCCAGCGCATCCAGGGGCTGTCGCTGGCCAAGGCGATCCTCAACGCCGACCGTCGCTCAACCGCCGCTCGACCGACATCAAGATCGCTGATCAACGAGTTCCAGTATCCGCGCCTCGGCCCGGGTCAGATGTGGGAGACGTGCCGCGACCAGGCATCGAGGGCATGGGCGGCAAGGTGCTGATGAAGCACGACGTCACCGGCATCGAGCACGAGCACGGCCGCGTCACGGCGGTTCGCGCCGAAACGCCCGACGGCGAGCGCCGCTTCGAGGCCGAGCACGTCATCTCGACCATGCCCTTCGCGATCGCTGGTCCGAGCTCTCGAACCGCGCGTGCCCCGCGCCGTGATGCGACGGCGCCGAAGGGCTGCGCTACCGCGACTTCCTGGTCGTCGCGCTGATGCTCGACCGCGAAGATCTGTTCCCCGACAACTGGATCTACATCCACACGCCCGGCGTGCAAGGTCGGCCGCATCCAGAACTTCAACAACTGGAGCGCGGCGATGGTGCCCGAGCCCGGCACGACCTGCCTCGGCATGGAGTACTTCTGCTTCGAGGGCGACGGCTTGTGGGACAGCTCGGACGCCGACCTGGTCGCCCTGGCGGCGCGCGAGCTCGAGCAGCTGGGCCTGGCCAAGGCCGCCGACGTGGTGGACGGCGCCGTCGTCCGCATGCCCAAGGCCTACCCGGTCTACGACGACGAGTACCGCGCGCACCTCGACGGCGTGCGCGCGCTACATCGATCCGATCCCGAACCTGCACACCGTCGGCCGCAACGGCATGCACAAGTACAACAACCAGGACCACTCGATGCTCACCGCCATGATGGCCGTCGATGAACATGCAGGGCGCGGCGCACGACATCTGGGAGGTGAACACCGACTTCGAGTACCACGAAGAGCAGAAAATCGAAACTGCAGGATCCGGCGCGACGGGAGGCTGATCGTGCTCGTGGGCGTAGACGCCACGTGCTGGGCCAACGAACGCGGTTACGGGCGCTTCACGCGCGAGTTGCTCGCCGCCATGGTGGTGCACGCGCCGGACTGGCGCTTCCGCTGCTTCGTGGACGCGCGCGCCCGCGCCAGTTTCGCGCTCGACGCGGCCAACGTGGAATGCATCGAGGTCTACCAGGCCGTGTCGCCGACCACAGCGGCCGCGGCCGACGGGAATCGCTCCCCCATCGACATGCTGCGCTTGACGCGCGCGGTGGCGGCGCATCCCTCCGACGTCTTCCTGTCGCCCTCGGTCTACACCTACTTCCCGCTGCCGCCGCGCATCCGCTCGGTGGTCACCGTGCACGATGCCATCGCCGAGCGCTTCCCCGCACTGACCCTGCCCAGCCCCCGGGCGCGACTGTTCTGGAAGGCCAAGGTGGCATTGGCGCTGTGGCAGGCGACCACCGTGCTGACGGTGTCGGACTTCGCCGCCGACGAGATTGCCGAGGTGCTCGGCGTGCCGCGGGCGCGGCTACGGGTGGCCATCGAAGCGCCGTCGCCGATCTATCGGCCGAGCCAATCGCCACAGGCGATTGCCGCCGTCGCGGCGCGGGTGGGCGTGCCGGCCGGAGCGCGCTGGATCATGTATGTCGGCGGCTTCAGCCCGCACAAGAACGTGCACCTGCTGGCCGAGGCGCACGGCCGTCTGTGCGCGCGTCTCGGCGACGCCGCGCCCTGGCTGGTGCTGGTCGGCAAGCTCTCGGGCGATCCGTTCCACGGCGCCCAGCAGCAGATCCGCGCCGCCATCGACCGGGCCGGCACGGCCGGGCGGGTGCTGTGGCCCGGCTTCGTCTCCGACGAAGACCTGCGCGAACTGCACAGCGGCTCGGTCTGCCTGGCCCTGCCCTCGATGAACGAGGGCTTCGGGCTGCCCGCGGTCGAAGCGGCGGCCTGCGGCAGCCCGGTCGTGGCCACCACCGCCAGTCCCCTGCCGCAATTGCTGGCCGGGGGCGGCCGGTTTATCGCCCCGACCGACGTCGACGGCCTCAGCGACGCGCTGTGGCAGTTCACCACCGACAGCGCCGCCCAGCGGACCATGGGCGCGGCGGCGCTGGCCCGCGCGTCGGCCCTGTCGTGGCGCGCCTGCGCCACGCAGGCGATGGCCGCCCTGGCCGAGGCAGCCGGATGAGCGCCCGGCTGCGCATCGCCTCGTTGACCACGTTCTATCCGCCCTACAACTTCGGCGGCGACGGCATCGACGTGCAGCGGACGGCGCGGGTGCTCGCCGGCATGGGCCACGAGGTGACGGTGATCCACGACACCGACACCTACATGAGCCTGACCGGCACCGAGCCCGTGGCCGTGCCCGCCGATCCGAACGTGACCGTGGTGTCGCTGCGCAGCCGCTTGCCGCGCCTGTCCACGCTGCTGACCCACCAGCTGGGCCGGCCGACGCTTCATCGCGCGCGGCTGCGGCGGCTCGACCGGGAACAACAGTTCGACGTCGTGCTGTTCAACAACATGTCGCTGATCGGCGGACCGGGCCTGCTCCATTTCGGGCGCGATGCGGTCCGCATCTACGTGGCCCACGAGCACTGGCTGGTGTGCGAATCGCACGTCCTGTGGCGCCACAACCGCGAGGCGTGCACGGGCCGCCAATGCCTGCGCTGCGTCGTCGCCCACGGCCGCCCGCCGCAACTGTGGCGCTACACCGGCATGCTGTCGCGGGCTCTCGGGCAGGTGGACGCGTTCGTCGCCCGCAGTGTCTTCAGCCGCGACCAGCACGAGGCGTTTGGATTTCCGCGCGCGATGGACATCGTGCCATACGGCGTGCCGATGCCCGACGCGCCCTATGACGGCCCCTCGCCGCATCCGCGGCCCTACTTCTTCTTTGCCGGCCGGCTCGAGCCCATCAAGGGCGTGGATGACCTCATCGACGCCTTCGACGGCCCGTCCGGTCCGGACCTCGTGATTGCGGGCGCCGGCACCCTCGATGCCGAACTCCGCGCCCGCGCGCAGGGCCGGCCCCGCGTCCATTTTCTGGGCCGCGTGGCGACCGATCTGCTGGCGCCGTATTACCGTCACGCGGTCGCGTCGCTCGTGCCCTCCAAGGGCTTCGAGACTTTCGGCATGGTCGCCATCGAGGCGCTGGCGCAGGGCACGCCGGTCATCGCCCGACGCATCGGCCCGTTACCGGAGCTGATCGAACAGACCGGCGGCGGCGATACCTTCGCCACCCTCGACGAGCTGCGCGCCCACGTCGCCGACTACGCGCGCGACCCGGCCGCCAGCCGGGCGCGCGGCGAACGCGGCCGGGTGGTGGCGCGCGCGCGCTTCAATCCCGAGAGGGTGACCGGCGAACTCGTCGCCGTGATCGAGCGCGAGCTCGCGCGCAAAGGCGCCGGCGGCGGCGGAGGCCGCTGAACGTGCGCGCGGTGCTGACCTATCACTCGATCGACCCGTCCGGCTCGCCCATTTCGGTGGCGCCCGAGGCGTTCACGCGGCACCTGGCCTGGCTCACGAGCGGCCAGGTCGTGGTGTCGCGCCTGCAGGCGCTGGCGGAGGCTGAGCCCACCGACGACGACCCGCGGCCGCGCGTGGCGCTCACCTTCGACGACGGCTTCGCCAATTTCGCCTCGTGGGCCTGGCCGCGCCTGCGCGACGCGGGGCTGCCCGCGACCGTGTTCCTCGTGAGCGGCCACATGGGCGGCACCAATGTCTGGGGCGGACGGCCGGTGCGCGGCATCCCGGCACTGCCACTGATGTCGTGGCACGAGGCCGCCGCGTGCGCCGCCGGCGGCGCCGAGATCGGGGCGCACTCGCGCACCCATCCGCACCTGCCGGATCTGCCCCTGGCCGCAGCGCGCGACGAGATGCACGGCGGACGGCAAGATCTGTGCAACCGCCTCGGCATCCCCGTCACCACCTTCGCCTATCCTTACGGTGCGGTCTCGTCCGGCGTGGCCGCGGTCGCCGAGTCGATGTTCGACGTTGCGTGCACCACCGAGCATCGCGAGTGCCGGGCCGGCGACGCGCGCCACCTGGTGCCGCGGCTCGACATGTTCTACTTCCAGGCTCCGGACGCCTTGCGCGGCTGGGGCTCGGCGGCATTCCGTCGCCGCGTGACGGTGCGCCGGTCGTTGCGAGCACTACGCCACGGGCTTGCGTCGCTGTCCCTCAGGGGTGGCCGAAGGGCCGCGAAGGGCCTATGATGAACCCGGAGGTTCGCGTGTCATCCAATCCGGCAGCAGGCGACAGTCTCGACGAGACACTGCAGATGGCCATCGCGCCCATCCACAAGATGGCGCTCGGCGTGGCTGCCGGCCTGGTTTGCGGGCTGATCGTCTTCTTCGCCACGGCCTTCATCGTGATCGTGCAGCCGCAGCCGGAGCCGCGGCTCGATCTGCTGGCCCACTACTTCTACGGCTACCGCGTCACCTGGAGCGGTGCGGCCATCGGCTTCTGCTGGGCCTTCGGCGTCGGCTTCGTGGCCGGCTGGTTCGTGGCCTTCGTCCGGAACTTCGTGACCGCCGTCTGGATCTTCTTCGTGCGGACCCGCGCCCAGTTCTCCCGCAACTTCCTCGATCACATCTAGTCTGGATCCGCCCACCATGGCCGACAGTCTGAAACCCGACGAAATCCAACAGATCAAGAAGTCGCTGGTGCGATTCAGCGAGCAGGGCTGGGGTCTGGCCTTCGGCGCGGTCTCCGGCCTCGGGCTGTTTGTCGCCACCATCTGGCTCGTGCTGCGCGGCGGCATGAACGTCGGTGAACATCTCGGCCTGCTCAGCGTCTACCTGCCCGGCTACAGCGTCAGCATCGTGGGTTCGTTCATTGGCTTCGTCTACGCGTTCGTGCTCGGCTACGGCGCCGGACGGACGATCGCCACGGTCTACAACAAGCTGCTGCCTCGCTGACTCGAGACGCTAGGCGGCGGCGTTCGGGGAACCCGGGGCCGGGCGCGCAGCCGCGCGCCGGATTCGGCCGATCAGCCAGCGCGCCAACAGCACGATGGTCAGCAGGCACGCGGCGGTCACGCCCAGCGCCACGAGCGGATACTTCAAGGCCAGCACGGCCAGCCCGAGCACGAAGGCGTCCTCGGCCAGGCTGAGGCCCCAGTTGGTGAACGGCTCCGGGCTGATGTTCACTGCCGCGCGCGTGCCGGCTTTGGTGAAGTGCCCGCCGGCGGCCAGCGTGCCGCCCGCCACCGCCGTGAGCGCCTGCAGCCACGGCGCCGCCTCGCCCACGGTCGATACCGCGATCAGCGCGCCCCCGAGCGGCCGCACGATGGTGTGCGCGGTGTCCCACACGGTGTCGACCCACGGGAGCTTGTCGGCCACGAACTCCACGACGTAGAGCGCCAGCGCGACCCCGATGATCCACGGATTGTCGAACACCGCATACTGCGGCGGCAGCGCCACCAGGCCGAACCTGGTCGCGAGCCCGAGGATGGCCACGGTGGCATAGAGGTTGACTCCGGCGGCCAGCGAGAACCCGAGGGTCCGTCCGGCGGTGACCAGCAGGTCCATGTCTCAGTCCTCCGTCTCGACCGGGCCTTCGGCCAGCAGCGCCGCGATGGCTTCGCGCACTTCCGCGATCACCGCATCCCGGTCGGCCAGGGGCCGGCCGGCCGTGTCAATGGGCGCGCCGATGCGCACCGACACGGTGACCGGGCGCACGATGGCGCTCCCCTTCCGCATCGCCTCGCGGCCGCCCATGATGGCCACCGGAAGAATCGGCGCCTGGGCCTTGATGGCCATGATGAAGCCGCCCTTCTTGAAGGGCAGGAGCTGGTCGTCGCGGCTGCGCGTGCCTTCGGGAAAAATCAGGAACGAGTTGCCGCTCCGGATGGAGGCGGCGGCAATGTCGATCGAAGCGAGCGCCTCGTCGCGGCGGCCGCGCTCGACCGGGACGAAGCCGCCGGTTTCCATGACCAGGCCGAGCACCGGCAGCTTGCGCAGTTCCGCCTTGAACAGGATGTGCAGCCGCGGGTGCAGCGCCCGGTAGAGCACCGGCGGGTCGACGTTGCTCTGGTGGTTGGCGCAAAAGACCACGGCCCGGCCCGGCGGGATGTGGCGGCGGCCGGCAACGCGGTAGCGGATGCCGGCGGCTCCGAGCGCCAGCCACACGCCGCCGTGGCCGAGCACGTAGAGCAGCCCTTTCCATTTGAGCGGCAAGGCCACCAGCAGGCCCAGCGTGCCGGCCACCGCCACATAGGCCGCCGCGAGCACATACGCGCAGACCGAGCGGACCGCCGCGATTCCCGTAGACACCAGTTCCGACACAGGCCTCCCGCCCGGCCCCGCCGACGGGCCTCCCCAAACACACGAATGCCCGGCGCGGACGTGGTCCGGACCGGGCATTCTAACGTAGCGACGCGCGGCGCTTTACGAGGCGCGCGCCTGACGGGCCTTGGCGGCGGGCACAGCCACCGGAGCCGGGACCGGCACCGCGGCCTTGACCGGCGCCACCTTCGCGGTGGCGCGCGTTTCGGCACGCTGCGCGTTGCGGGCCTTGGTCGTGAAGCAGCGATCGAGCGCCTTCTCGACGCGCTCTTCGATCTCGCCGGGGGTCACGCGCATCACTTCGGACACTTCCGAGACGATGAGGGACTTGGCGCG
Source organism: uncultured Acidobacteriota bacterium (assembly GCA_963843885.1). Classification (GTDB taxonomy): domain Bacteria; phylum Acidobacteriota; class Vicinamibacteria; order Vicinamibacterales; family UBA2999; genus CADEFD01. Next base: position 206,586 of record CAWJMJ010000019.1, on the reverse strand, counting down.
ATCGAGCATCCGCTTCTCGCGGAACGAAAGGCTCTTCGACTTGGCCAGGAACGTGAGGCTCTTGAGCACGTCGGCCATGTCGGCAATGGAACCGCTCCGCATCTTGTCGGAGTTGTCCTTGAAGCGGCCCTTCCAGTTTGCGTGGTTGTCGATTTTGCCGTCGCCGAGCTTGCCGAAGAGGCGCTCGACTTCTTCGTCGTCAATGGCCCGACGCAGTCCGACGTTGTCGACGTTGGCCACCGGGACGAGCACTGTCGTGTCGTTCGACAGAATTCGCAGGTGGAAGAAGCCGCACGTGGTGCCGAGGATGGTTTTCTCCTCGACCTTCTCCACGACGCCGAGACCGTGATTGGGGTAGATGACCTTGTCGCCGACCGAAAATGACACGTGGCCCCCGTTCCAGGATGGGTAGTCGAAAGGGCGGAAACTTGCCCTCGAGGACCTGTTCATTATAGCCGAGGCGAGGCTCCGTGCCTACGGAAAACGCCCGAAAAACGCAGGTTTTCGGGGTGCGCGGCGTTGCACCGGCCTTTTGCCCTAAATGGTGACAGCGGCAAGGGTTATCTTGCCGCATCCAGCCGCCGCCGGGTGAAAAGTCGCTATGCTTGCGCCATGGGTCGCGCCGCCATCACGTTTGCCGTCTTGTTGAGCTTGGGTGCCGCCAGCTCGACCGTGTTGGGAAACCTGCAGGTGACGCCGGCCGCCAAGCGGCCCGATGCGCCCAACCTCGCGCCCTACGTGCCGACCCCTCAGGAAGTGGTCGATCGGATGCTGGCGTTGGCCAAGGTCACCAAGGCCGACGTGGTCATCGACCTGGGCTGCGGCGACGGCCGCATCCCCATCACCGCCGCCAAGGTCTATGGCGCGCGCGGCATCGGCGTGGACATCGATCCGCAGCGCATCGCGGAAGCCAATGCCAACGCCGCCCGCGAGGGCGTCGCGCATCTCGTGACCTTCAAGCTGGAGAACGCCCTCACGACCGACGTCTCGTCGGCCACCGTGGTGACCACCTATCTGCTGACCGCGTCGAACCTCCGACTGCGGCCGATCCTCACACGGGCGCTGAAGCCCGGCACGCGCATCGTCGCGCACAACTTCGGATTCGGCGATTGGGCGCCGGAGAAGGTGGACTCGTTCACCGACTCCGCCAACCACCGCCGCACGCTCTACCTGTGGACGGCCGACGGCATCGTGCGGCCATAGCCGCCGCCTACGCCGAACGGCGCGCGGCGCTGGCGGCCGACGAGGCCGCACTCGACGCGCGTCACCACCGGTTTGCCTCCGGGCGCCTGGCGCTGGCAGGCTTGACCGCCCTGGCCGCGTGGCTGGCTTTCGGGGCCGGCCGCGTATCGGGGCTGTGGCTGTTCCTGCCGCTCGTGGGCTTCGCCGCGCTGGCGGTGTTGCACGGCCGGCTGCTCGCCGACCGCGTCCGCGTGCGGCGGGTCATCGCCTGGGTGGACGACGGGCTGGCGCGGCTCGACGGGCGCTGGCCGGGCCGCGGCGTGACCAGCACCGAGCATCTGCCGGCCGACCATCCCTACGCCGACGACCTCGACCTCTTCGGCCACGGCAGCGTCTTCGACCTGATCGCCACGCCCCGGACGCTGGCCGGCGAAGCCACGCTGGCGCAATGGCTCCTCACGCCCGGCAGTGCCGGCGAGGCGCGCGCGCGTCAACAGGCGGCGCTCGATCTGTCCGGACGGGACGCGCTGCGCCAGGACCTCGCCGTGCTCGGACCCGACCTGCCGCAGGCGGCCGCCACCGAGGCGCTGAGCGCGTGGGCGCGGGCCGCGACCCGCCCGGTGCCGGCCTGGGCGCCCGTAGTCCTGGGATTGCTCTCGGCGGCTACGGTGAGCGGCCTGGCGTTGTGGATTGCCTCCGGCGAGCCGCCGCCGTGGATGGGCGCGGTTCTGGCCGCCCAGGCCGTCATCGGCTGGGGACTCAGGCGCCACGTCGTCCGCGTCATTCACGAAGTCGAACCGCGGGCTCGCGACCTGGCCGTCACCGCCGCGCTCATCGCCCGCATCGAGGCCGAGTCGTTCACGGCCCCGGCGCTCCTGGCCGTGCAGCAACGGCTCGCCGCCACGGGCCGGCCGGCCTCGGCCGAGATCGGCCGGCTGACACGGCTGGTGGAGTTGCTCACGTCGCGGCAGAATCAGCTCTTCGGTCCGGTCTCGATGGTGCTTTTCTGGGCCACGCAGCTGGCGTGGGCCGTCGACCGCTGGCGCCAGCGCGCTGGCGCCGCGGTGCCCGAATGGATTGCCGCCCTCGGCGAGCTGGAAGCGCTGGCCGCGCTCGGCACCTACGCCGCCGAGCATCCCGACGCCAGCTTCCCCACGTTCGTGGAGGGCGCGCCGCGGCTGGCCGCGCGCGCGCTCACGCATCCCTTGCTCCCGCCCGGCAGCGCCGTCGGCAACGACTTCGCGCTGGGCGGCGAGGCCCCCCACCTGGTCATCGTCAGCGGCTCGAACATGTCGGGCAAGAGCACGTGGCTGCGGGCGGTGGGCGTGAACGTCGTGCTGGCCCACGCCGGGGCGCCGGTGTGCGCGACCGAGATGTCGCTGACGCCGCTGATGCCCGCCGGCACGCTGCGCGTGCAGGACTCGCTGCAGTCCGGACGCTCGCGCTTCTTTGCCGAGATCACCAAGCTGCGCCGCATCGTGGAGCTGGCGCGCGGCGTCCGTCCCGGCGGTCACGCCACGCTCTTCCTCATCGACGAACTGCTGGCCGGGACCAACTCGCACGATCGCCGGCAGGGGGCGGAAGGGGTGCTGCGCGGGCTGATGGACCTCGGCGCCATCGGCATGGCGACGACCCACGATCTGGCCCTGACCGATCTCGCCACGGGCTTCGGCCGGCGCGCCGCCAACATGCACTTCGCCGATCGCTTCGAACAAGGCGGACTCGAATTCGACTACCACCTGCGGCCCGGCGTCGTCGGCACGAGCAACGCCATCGCCCTGATGCGATCGGTGGGTCTCGACGTGTGAAGCCGCTTAGAATGACCGACGCGATGGACTACGAACAGCTCGGGCTCTTCTACCTCGGACGCCGCTACGATCCCGTCACCCGCCAGCGCACCGCCGACCCGGTGCTCTACGACTCGTCGGACCTGCTCACGCACGCCGTTTGCATCGGCATGACCGGCAGCGGCAAGACCGGGCTCGGCATCGCGCTCATCGAGGAAGCGGCCATCGACGGCATGCCCGTCCTCGCCATCGACCCCAAGGGCGACCTGGCCAACCTGCTGCTCACCTTCCCCAGCCTCAGCGCGCGGGACTTCGCGCCCTGGGTCAATCCCGATGAGGCGCGCGCGCAGCAGCTTCCGGTGGACGAATTCGCCGCCAGGGAGGCGGCGCGCTGGAAGGCTGGCCTGGCGGACTGGGACCAGAGCGGCGAGCGCATCCGCCGCCTGCAGGCCGCCGCCGACGTCTCGATCTACACGCCGGGCAGCCGCGCCGGCTTGCCGCTCTCGATGCTCGAGTCGCTCAACGCCCCGCCCCCGGCCGTGGCCGACGAGCCCGAGCTGCTGGCCGCGCGCGTCCAGTCGGTGGCCACCAGCCTGCTCGCGCTGGCCGGCGTCACGAGCGAGGCGACCACGAGCCGCGAGCACATGCTCCTCTCGATGCTGCTGCAAGAGGCGTGGCGCGCCGGGCGCGACCTCGACCTGCCGACGCTCATCACCCAGGTCCAGGCACCGCCCTTCACCAAGGTCGGCGTGCTCGACCTCGAGTCGTTCTATCCGGCCAACGATCGCTTCGCGCTGGCGATGCGGCTCAACAACGTGCTCGCGGCGCCCGGCTTCGCCACCTGGCTCGAAGGCGAGCCGCTCGACGTCGGCCGGCTGCTCTTCGGCCCCACCGGCAAGCCGCGCATTGCCGTCCTCTCGATCGCGCACCTCGAGCGACCAGGAGCGCATGTTCTTCGTGTCGCTGCTGCTCGAGCAAGTGCTCGCCTGGATGCGCAGCCAGCGCGGCACGACCTCGCTGCGCGCGGTGCTCTACATGGACGAGCTCTTCGGCTTCCTGCCGCCGACCGCGAACCCGCCGAGCAAGACGCCGCTGCTGACGCTGCTGAAGCAGGCGCGCGCCTTCGGCCTGGGCTGCGTGCTGGCCACGCAGAACCCGGTCGACCTCGACTACAAGGCGCTGTCGAACGCCGGCACCTGGTTCCTCGGCCGCCTGCAGACCGAGCGCGACAAGGCGCGCGTGCTCGACGGGCTCGAAGGCGTGGCCTCCAGCTCGGGTCAGGGCTTCGACCGCGGCGAAATCGACCGGCTGCTCTCGGGCCTCGACAAGCGCGTGTTCCTGCTGCACAACGTCCACGATTCGGCGCCGCTGCTGCTGCAGACGCGCTGGACGATGTCCTACCTGCGCGGGCCGATGGGCCGCGACGAGATCCGCGCGTTGATGGCGCCGCAGAAGGCCGCCGCCGAGGCGCAGGCCGCCAGCACGGCGGCCGCCACCGGGGCCACGACGGCCAACCTGCCGCCCGCGGGCAGAAGCGCAGCACCCGCCGCACCTGCCGTCGCTTCGGCCCCAGGGGCCGTGGCCGACGCCGCTGCGCCGGCCGCTTCCTCGCGGCCGATCCTGCCGCCCGACGTGCCGCAGTACTTCGCGCCGGGCCGTGGCCACTCATGGGTGCCCATGCTGCTTGGCGCCGCGCGAATCTCGTATGCCGACCGCAAGCTCGGGCTCGACGAGACGAGCGACGTCGTGGTGTGGACGCCGCTCACCGACGGGCCGCTTCCGGTCGACTGGGAACTGGCTGAGCCCGCCCCCTTCGCGGTCGGCGACCTGCGCCGCGAACCGGCGGGTGGCGGCACCTTCGCGGCGCTGCCGCCGCCGGCGGCCAAAGCCCGCAACTACGCCGCGTGGAGCAAGGCGTTTGCGTCGTGGGCGGGCCGCTCGCAGAGCGTGGAGTTGCTGCGCTCGCCCAGCACGGGCGTGGTCGCGCATCCCGGCCAACGCGAGGGTGACTTCAGGGCGCGCGTGGCCCATGCCCGGCGCGAGGCGCGCGACCAGGCCGTGACCAAGCTGCGCGACAAGTACGCCCCCAAGCTGGCGGCGCTCGACGAACGTATCCGCAAGGCCCACGCCTCCGTGGAAAAGGAAGAGCAGCAGGCGTCGGAACAGAAGCTGTCGACCATGGTGTCGGTCGGGGCGTCGGTGCTGGGGGCGCTCTTCGGCCGCAAGGTGGCCAGCATCGGCAATCTCGGCCGCGCCACCACCGCCGCCCGGAGCGTGAGCCGCATCGGCCGCGAGGCCGGCGACGTCGCCCGCGCCAAGGCTGGCGCGGAGGCTACCGTGGCGCAGCGTCAGGAGCTGGCGGCTCGACTCGAGGAAGAACTGCGGGCGGTCCAGGAACAATGGCACGACGACGCCGAGACCTTCGAGACGGTCGTCGTCAAGCCGACGCGCGGCGGCGTCCAGGTGCAGCTCGTCGCCCTGGTGTGGGTTCCCGAGTAGCGCCCGTAGTAAGCTACTCGTTCCACGTGCCGGCGTGGCGGAACTGGCAGACGCGCGGGACTCAAAATCCTGTGCTCCTAACGGGGCGTGTGGGTTCGATTCCCTCCGCCGGCACCACTTTCTTCAGTCATCCCTCAGCGGGCCGTGCCAGACGTGCCTTGGCCCGCGCCCTTCCTCGTGGCGCCGGGTCAGAACTGCCATTCGGGCTCTGGATAGAAGTGGGCGAAGTCATCCAGGTGGGGACGCAGGCGCGTCAGTTCGTCTTCGGTCAGACGCTCTTTCCAGTGCCACAGGTTGGTCGCGGAATGCCGTCGCACCGAATACGGGTCTCCCGTTCTGGTGACGTCGGTCGCGGTGGGCGCAGCCAGCGTGTTCTCGTCGATGCTGGCGCGGCACTGGTCGGTGAAGTCGACATCGAGCGCCGCGAACAGCGTGGCGAAACCCGACGCCGGGTCGCGAGACAGGTCCTCGTGGCGCGCGAATATCCAGTCGGGATGTTCAGCTTGGTATTGCCGGATGACCCGATGGCAGACCCGCCACAGCAGATTCGCGTCCTCGATCAGGCCGGCCGGGGTGTGCGCCAGCGCGCGCATCTCCGGCGCGAATTCGCGGAGACGTGTTTCCATCAGCAGCGGCTGGACGAGAAAGTCATTCCAGTCGTGGCGCCAGTCGAGCACCTTGTAGCTGCTGGCAAACGCGGCCGGGTGGCGGATGAGCACGACCACCTTCATGCCAAAGGTGCGCGCCAGCCACTCCGCTGACATCAACGCGATTGGGTCCTTGACCAGCGGGCGACGGGGCGCGCACCGCGTCATCGCCTGGTTCACGTAGTCGGCAAAGGCCCGCTCGTTGGCGCCGTGCACGTATTCGAACGAGAACTTCGCTGGCCCGCCGTCGTGCAGGTTGAGCGGCTCGTCGATGTAGCAGATTTCCGGATGACTGGCGATCATCCGCCCCACCCACGTCGATCCAGAGCGCGGCGGCCCAGTGACGAGAATCGGGTTCACTGGACTCGACGCGCGGCGTACAGCGCGCTGGACCGCGGGCTGGATGGCCTCACCGCAGCGTCATCAGGCACTGCTAGGCGCCGCTCGGCAGGCCGCGACGCACATAGCGCAACGCGCCGTCGTCCACCCCGGTGGCAACCACGTGGATGAAATGCTGCGAGACGGCCACGCTCGGGGCGCCGGCGCCGTCGGCCATCGGGACTTCCTCGGCGCCCCAGTCGGCGCCGTCGGCGGACAGGTAGACGACACTCTGTAGACGACCGGCACGGGGCACCTGCCAGGCCACGGCCATCAGCGACGACGGCGTGACCGTGAGTACCTGCCTGCGCGGCGCCGGCTTCGCGCGTGGCCAGCGCGTCGAGGTCACGCCAGGTCGCCCCCTGATTGGCGGAGTGGGCCACCATCAGACGCCTGGGGCCTTCGGGCAGACCGGCGAAGATCAGCGCCGCGGCGCTCCCGCGCAGGCCGGCGCTCGGGCCGCCGGCCCCGGGATCAGGCGCCGACGATCCGGTCGTCCGACGACCACCCGCCGCTCGTCAGGCGCCGCACCGTCACGGCCGCGCAGCCGCCGGCCGCGGCCACCCGCGCGCACCCCGTGTCCGTGCTGCGCGTGTCGGTCCAGGCCACCAACGTCGTCCCGCCGGCCATGGCCACGGTCGGCCAGGCCGCGCCCGCCGCCGTGCCGCCGGCCGCCAGCGTGGTGTCGTCGCTCCACGTGTGCCCGCCGTCACCAGACTCGCGGTAGTGCACGTCCCACGTGCCGGGCGACTGACCGCGGAACTGCATCCACGCCGTCACCACGCGCCGGTCGGCAATCGCCGTGGCCGCCGCGCCGGAGGCCGCGCCGCTCGACAGCTTCACCGGCTCGCGCCAGGTCGCGCCGGCATCGTCGCTTACCCAGGTCCACAGGTCGCCGACCTGCTGCGGCCCCTGCCAGTCGCGCACCTCGCGCAGGCCGCGCTGCGCGGTGAGCACCACGGTGGCGCCGTCGCACGCCAAGCCGCGGCGCGAGGGAATGGCGCCGTCGCCGAGTTGCTGCCAGTCGTTCCAGTCCGCGCCCTCGCTGGTCGAGCGGCGATAGTAGACGGCGCCGTTGCCGTGCGCCACGTGCACCGAAGCGCCGCACGCGGCCATCGTGGCGGGGCTCACGCCGCTGCCCGAGAGCGCCTGCGGCGCGGTCCAGCCGGACGTGTCCGGTCCGGCGTTGCCGCAGTCCTCGTCGACTAGTCCGTCGCCGTCGTTGTCGAGGCCGTCGCCGCAGATTTCGGCCGGCGGCTGGGGTGAGTCCGACGGTGGTGGTGGAGGCGGGAGCGGAACTTCGTCCGGCGGGGGCGGCACCGGCACCGAGGGCCCGGCGCCGCGGCTGACCTCGTAGACGTGCACCCGCGTGCCGCCGGTGGCCACGTAGAGCCGCTGGGTCGCCGGATCGAAGGTGGCGCTGGTGATGTTGGCGGTGCCCTGCCCCCCATCCATCTCGGTGAGCGTCCACACCGAATACGGTTTCAGGTTCCACGGGTCCTTGCGGCCGGCATTCACGTCGGCCAGATCCTTGGCGTCGTAGGCCCAGATCTGATGCCGATAGGGAAAGCCGTGGCCGCCCTTCGAGCCGTCGGTCGGGTCGAAGCAGAAGTTGTTGCCCTGGCCATCGGGACGGCCGTGCTGCGATGCCACCGAGGTGCCGGTGCCATAGCAGAACGTCGTGCCGTGGCGGCCGACGAACAGCACCGACCGGGTGCCCGGGGGGAACGCCACGCCGCCAATCTTGGTGGAGCCGTTGAAGGTCTGGCTCGTCTGGTCCCAGGGGCCGAGGGCCTGATGATTTCGGGATAGCCGACGAGCAGCTTGCCCGGGACCGAGCTGCCCTGCCCGAGCGTGTCGGGATTGAAGACGCTGATTGACGGGCCGAAGCTGGTGCGGCCGACGACGGCGATGCAGCACTGGCCGGTCAGCGCCGGCGCCGCCGATGAGCGCTTGCCACGCCGCCGGCACGACGCCCATGTAGCCGCCGATCATGCCGGGATTCTCTTTGCCGACCCGAAACGGTCCCTGGAACGACGCCAGATCCGGGCCAGAGACGAAATGCGAGGCGCGGGCCGTGCCGCCGCCGTCGTAATAGGAATAGGCCGAGACGACGACCTTGCCCTTCCACGCCATCGAGCCGCCCAACACCTTCTTGTTGGGGTCGCCGGGATTGATCGCCTGCAGATTCGGGATGGCCGCACACGGCTGGAGAATTTCGGCCGTCCCGTCCATGTCGGGGATGGTGATGCGCGCCAGTTGCGAATGCCAGTCGTGGCAGCCGAAGTACAACGACTTGCCGTCGGGGCCGGTGCCAATGGCGAAGCCGCCCCAGATGAGCGAGTCGCGTTCCTCGGAACGGCCCGTGCCATCGCGGTCGGGTGCGTTGAAGCGGCCCAGGTAACGGAGATCGCCGCCCTGAAGCAGCGGCAACTGCATGGGGTCGGTGGGGAGCGACTGCGCCTCCGAGCGCGACGGGTCGCCGCCGTGCATCCACAGGGCCATGCAGCCCACGATGATGATGCCCAGCCGAATCGGTCGATGCATGTTCAGCCTCTGCGCCTCATCATCGCTCGCCGGCCGGGACGCGGCCAGCACATTCGCCACTACAAGCTCATCCATTGTACTCGGGCGGCGCGTAGGGTCAGAAGAGGCTCGCGCCCTGCTGGCGCAGCCATTTCCGCGCCTCGACGTAGCGCGGAGAGGCCGCCGCCACCAGCCGCCAGAAGCGCGCCGAGTGATTCAACTCGCGACGGTGCATCAGCTCGTGCAGCAGGACGTACTCGCGCACGAACGGCGGCGTCTGCACCAGCCGCCAGTTGAGCGAGATGATACCGCGCCGGGAACACGAGCCCCAGCGCGATTGCTGGTTGCGAATCGACACCCGCGTCACCGGAATATCGTGGCGCGCGGCCAGCGCGGCCAGCTCGCCCGGCAACTGCGCCAGGGCGCGCCCGCGCAACCACGCCCGCACGACCGCGCCGGCATCGCCGCCGGCTGTCACCTGGCCCGGCAGCACCACGCCGTCGATCGCAACCCGGCCCGCCCCCAGGCCGGCGATGACGTGAGCCACGCCGTCGACGAGCACGGTCGCGCCGACGCGCCAGGTCGCGGCCGCGCGCGCCGCGCGCTTGGCGCGCTGGTGCGCCACCCACGCGTGCTGCGACTCGGCGAACTGACGGGCCTCGCGCTTGCTGCCCCACCACGGGACGGTGACGCGCAGCGTGCCGTCATCGAGCACGCGCAGGATGTAGCGGCGCGCGCCGCGCCGCCGCACGAACACCATCGCCGGCGCCGAGGGCGGGTCGGCGACCGGCGGCAGCAGGCATCGACACCAGCAGCGCCGAAGGGCGGGCCGGCTCGTCGGGCAGAAGCGGCAGAGCGAGTTGCACGCGCGTCAGGGCTGGTCCATCCAGGTGTAGCCGAGCGTCAGCATGTGGGCATTCACGCCGGGATTACGCTGCAGACGATTGCCGTTCGAGATGTGGTGCAGCCGATACCCTGCGACCAGTCCGCGCCCTCGCCCGGCAAGGAGCCGCAGGCCCACCCCGCCGTGCGTCATGAAGTTGCTGCCGGTCGTGCCGGCGGGCAGGGCCCCGCTCGTCCACAGCGCGCCGCCGCCCACTTCGGCGAAGGGGTGAACGGAGCCGTGCGCGGCCAGATTCCAGCGCCACTGCAGCGGCGCCACGCCGAAGCCGCGCGCCCGTCCCGACGACCACTCCGCAAAGAGCGGCGTGACCTCCACCGCCCATTCGAACCGGCCACGCAACCAGGCCGGACCGCGCTCGTCGGTCAGCACCCGGCCCCACGACAGCGTCGGCATGGCGTAGCGCTGGCCGCCACTCGACTGCAGCAGATCGAGGCCGCGCGCCACCGCCACGCTGGCCGACCATTCGGTGACGCCGCGCGTCACGAGATCCTGACGGGCCTGGGCCGGGACGGCCACCAGGGCGATGGCCAGCCCCGCCATTCCAGCACGGTAGAATAACGAGGTGAGCAGCATCCGCGCCCTGAATTCAGACAGCGACCTCGACGCCGTTCTGGCCGCCTCCCACGTCGCCCCCGTCATCATCCTCAAGCATAGCGAAACGTGCGGCGTGAGCCTCATGGTGCGCGAACGGCTGGTGGACAGCCCTCTGCCGGCCGCCGTCCACGAGGTGTCGGTGCAACGCCAGCGGGGCGTGTCGAACCGGATCGCGTCGCTGTTCGGCGTGCGCCACGAGTCGCCGCAGGTGTTCGTGGTGGCCCGCGGCGCGGTCACGTGGCACTCGTCGCACAACGGCGTCATGGCCGAGCGCATCACGGCCGCCTGGGAACAGGCCGCCGGCACGTTCACGCCGGCGCCGACGGTCTGACCGCGACCACGCTCGCCACCATCCGCCCGTCGACCTCCCCCTCGCGCCGTCGCGTCACCGTCAGCGGCGCGACCAGTCGCGGCAGCTCATCGGGCTCGAGCAGGAACGCCGGGTTGGTGGGTTTGCCGCGGGCCGCCTGGGCCACGGTGAACGTCTCGTAGAGCAGGACGCCGCCCGGCGCGACCGCCCGCACGATGGCCGGCAGCAGGGGGCGATGCAGGTAGTTGGTCACAATCACGAAGTCGTAGACCCCGTCGCCCAGGTCGACCGGCCCCGCTTCCAGATCGCGGACCTGCGTCTCGATCGGCAAACCCAGCCGCGCCGCGACTGCCGTAAGCCGGGCCATGCGCGTCTCGTCGCGATCGATGGCCGTGACCGTCAGGCCGGCGCCGGCCAGTAACAGCGCGTGCCGTCCCGCGCCCCGCCGCCACGTCCAGCACCCGCATGTCGCGGCGCAGCACGTCCAGGTTGTCGAGCAGCCAGCCGGCTGGGCCATCGATCGGCGCCGGGCCGAATTCGCGCGCGCCCCGCCATGCCGCCATCCCGCCAGCCAGATCGTAGACCGGACCGAATCCGGCCGCCGCGAGCACCCCGCGCCGCGTGGGCGCTGCGCACGCCGTGCTCGCAGTAGACGAGCAATGGCCGGCCGGCCTCGGGGAGGATGGCCGGCGCCGCCATCACGAGATCGACCGGCAGCAACAGGGCTCCCGGCAGGTGGCCCAGACGGGCGTGTTCGCCCGGCGTCCGGACGTCGAGCACGGTCATACCGCCGGCGGCGAGCAAGGCCGCGGCCTCGTCGCCGTGGACGCGGCGCACGGTTTGGTCGGGGGCGTCGGTGTCAGTCACGAGCGGCCTCACATGTGCTCGCGCTACGTTCAACCCCTCCGGTGCGAGCATCCGGCGCAGGCAGAAGGTGCAGTCTACAGCAGCGAATCTGGCGGGCCGGCGGCTCGCCCAATGGCGGTATGCTGGGACATGGCCCGCGGCTGGGAGAGCAAGGCGATTGAATCGCAGCAGGACGATGCCCGCGCCAGGACGTCGGCCGGACCCGCCCCCTCGCCCGCCGACCTCGAGCGGCGCCAGAAGGCCGACTCGATTGCCCTGGCGCTCGCCGATCTGACGGCTCAGTTGCAGGCCGCCTGCCGTCCGGTGCACCGCGACATGCTGCGGCAGCGGATGGCCGCGCTCGAGGAGATGCTGGCCGCCCTGGCCGCGCCGCAGGGCGGTGAGCGCGCGTGACTCGACGGCCTTGACCTCCTGCATTGCGCCCATTCTTCCTTCCTGCTATGCTCCCTGACGCCGAGGACCGCTCTGCGAGCGCGATTGTTCCCCGCGTCCCACTCATCTGACGCATCCCTACGCCGCCATCACGTCGCCCCAACACGACATGAGCGTGGAGACATCGACGCATCGTCAACCCATGAGTCCCTTCCCGGCCTTCCAAGAGTAACCAGCCGTGCCAGCCGTTCGACTGTTCATCGGAAACCTGCCCTACAACGCCACTGAAGACGACATCCGCTCGCACTTTGCGTCCGTGGGCCTGCCCACGCAAATCGTGCGGCCGCTCGATCGCGAAACGGGCCGGGCCCGGGGCTTCGCATTCGTCGAGTCCGGCGAACGCCCGATGGCCGAAGAGGCCATCAAGCGGTTCGACGGACAGCTCTTCATGGGCCGCCCCCTGGCCGTCAGCGAAGCCCGCGCCCGCGACGACCGCAGCCCGATGCCGCCGCGCCCCGGTGGCTTCAGCGGTCCGCGTCCCGGAGGCCCGGGCATGGGCGCGCCGCGACCGGGCGGTTTCAGTTCCGGGCCCCCGGCCGGCGGCGGTTACGCCCCCCGGCCCGGTGGCTTCCGCCCCAACCCCGGCGACCCGCCGCTCACCGAAGCGGCCATCGCGCGCTCGCGCAACTTCGGGCCGCCCGCCCCTCCCAAGGGCAAGAAGGGCCCCAAGCCCGGCTTCGCGCAGAAGGAACGTGGTCCCAAGGGTCCGATTCCGACCAAGTTCACCGGCCGGGTCTACGGGCTCGACGATCAGGCCGACGCGGCCGGTGCCGACGACGACTCCTTGCCGGATTTCATGAAGGCCGAAGCCGAAGGCGCCGATGTCGACAAGGACCTCAATCGAGACCTCGACAAGGACGTGGCCGAGGACCAGGACAAGGACTGACGCGTGGAGGCCTCGATGGTGGTCTCCACGTTCGTCCGCGAGTTCCACAAGACCAAGCAACTCGCCGACCGCGCCGTGGCCCAGCTCGACGACGAGCAGTTGCAGGCGCGGCTCGACGACGACGCCAACAGCGTGGCCATGCTGATGCAGCACATGGCCGGCAACATGCGCTCGCGCTGGACCGACTTCCTCACCACCGACGGCGAGAAGCCGTGGCGCAACCGCGACGCGGAGTTCGAACCGCAAGGGTTGACGCGCGATGCGCTGCTGGCGTCGTGGGAAGATGGCTGGGCGGTGCTCTTCGCGGCGCTGGCCACGCTCACCGACGACGACCTGGCGCGCACCGTCACCATTCGCGGCGAAGCGCACACGGTGCTCGGCGCCCTGGCTCGTCAGCTCGGCCACTACTGCGGCCACGCCTTCCAGATGGTTCTGCTCGCCAAGCACCTGCGCGGCCCGGCCTGGACCACGCTGTCGATTGCCCGCGGCCAGTCGGCTGCCTTCACCGACGCGCTCCGCTCCTCGCCCACGCCGTGACCGGCCAGGCCGGCGCGGGCCGCAAGGTATGATCCGGGACATGGACATTTCGAGTCCCACGGTGCTGTGGCGGCTGTGGAGCCCGGCGGGCGAGCACGCCCGCGCGGTGATCATTCCCGGCGACCCGCAGAGCACGTTGACCGTGTTCGTGAACGACGTCATGGACCGGGCCGAGAACTTCGACGGCCTCGACGTGGCGCTGTACCGCGCCGACGACATCAAGATTCTCGCTGCTCGGCGACGGCTGGCGGGAAGAGAACTAGTGGCCAGGCGATGATTCAGCTCAGAGGGCGTCATCGCACGGTGCCGCGTCAAGGTCGGCAACGTCACGGTCGGCGGCGGCGCGCCGGTCGTCGTGCAGTCGATGACCATGACCGACACCGCCGACGCGGCCGGCGACGGCGCGGCAGTGCATCGAGCTCGGCGAAGCCGGCTCGGAGATGGTGCGCGTCACCGTCAACATGCCCGAAGCCGCCGCGGCCGTGCCCGAGATCAAGCAGCGCATGCTCGATGCCGGCTGCACCGGCGCCGCTGATCGGCGACTTCCACTACAACGGCCACCTGCTGCTGACGCCGCTATCCCGGACTGCGCCGCGGCGCTCGACAAGTACCGCATCAATCCCGGCAACGTCGGCACCGGCAAGCGGCGCGACGAGCAGTTCGCCACCATCTGCCAGGTGGCCGTCGACCACGGCAAGCCGGTGCGCATCGGCGTCAACGGCGGCTCGCTCAACCAGGAGCTGGTCATGGCGCAGGATGCAGGAGAACACCGACCGCAACCTCGGGCAAGACATCCGAGGACATCATCAACGAGTGCATGGTGCTCTCGGCGATCGCAGTCGACCGCGCTGGCGCTCGAGAGCGGGCTGCGCAAGGACCAGATCATCATCTCGTGCAAGATCTCGCGGCCGCGCGACCTGATCGACGGTCTACCGCGCGCTCGCGCAAGCAGACCGAGCAGCCGCTGCACCTCGGCCTGACCGAAGCCGGCATGGGCACCAAGGGCCTGGTCTGGTCGGCGGCGGCGATGGGCGTGCTGCTGCAACGAGGGCATCGGCGACACCATTCGCGTGTCGCTGACGCCGCGCCCCGGCGGCGACCGCCGCGAAGAGGTCTACGCGGCGTGCGAGCTGCTGCAGGCGCTCGGCCTGCGCACGTTCGCGCCGAGCGTGACCGCCTGCCCCGGCTGCGGCCGCACGACCAGCACACGTTCCAGGAACTGGCCGAGCGCGTGCAGGACTACATCCGCGAGCAGATGCCGGAGTGGAAGACGACGCTACGACGGCGTCGAGACGCTGACGCTGGCGGTCATGGGCTGCGTCGTCAACGGCCCCGGCGAATCGAAGGCCGCCAACATCGGCATCTGCCTGCCCGGCACCGGCGAAGCGCCGAACTGCCCGGTCTTCATCGACGGCGAGCACTGCGCCACGCTGCGCGGCACCTACGAGGAGCTGGCGCGCGGCGTTCCAGCACCTGGTCGACGACTACGTCGACCGCACCTACGCCCGCAAGCACTAGCACTCAGCTCAAACCCGGCAGCAGGAGCGAGCCCAACCGCTTCGGCGTCGTGACCGGCTGCTGACATCGCCGAAGCCGTAGCCGCGCTCGTCGTCCAAGTCCGGAGTGTCGGGCATCTCGCGTCTCGGCCACGGGGGCAAAGCCGCCGGCCTGGTCGGCCGAGACGTCGCCGCCACCGCTCGATGGGGTCCGGCCGGCAGGGCACATCTGGTGACGATGTCGCGCTTCAACGTGGCGGCCGCAGCGCACCTGTCGGACATGATGCTGGCACCGGCCGCCGCGGGAATCCGGCGCGGTCGGCGCTGCTCCCCGGTATCGGTCGCCGACGCGCCGGGACTGCAGCCCCGCGCCCCTGGTCGCCCTGCGGCCGCCGCGCCCGGGCGGCGTGCACTGCCACGAGCGCAGGCTTTCGGCGCCGGCGCGACCGTGAGCTCTGCGCTGAGGAACGACCCACCGCATGTCGCAGACTATGGCCGTTGACCGCTGGCGTGGTTGCCGCGGCGTTGCTCACCGCGTCGGGCCGGGTCCGCTGGCTCAGACGCCGCCTTCGATATCCTCATCCGGGCGGCCGGGTCCTCGACGGCATCGGCAATCCCTGGCACCGGGCCGATGTCGGCATCACCGGCGATCGCATCCGCGCCGTGGGCGACTGGCCACGCCACCGCGACCACGGTCCTCGATGCCGCCGACGCTACGTCACGCCGGGATTCATCGACGTCCACTCGCACGCCGGTCCCGGCCTCGCCACCGACGACCTGAAGCACGGCCGGCCGCTGCTGGCGCAGGGCATCACGACGGTGTTCATCAATCCTGACGGCGGCGGCCCGGTCGACCTGCGTGGCGCAGCGGGCCGCCTACCAGCAGCAGCATCATCGGCCCCAACGTCGGCCTGATGGTGCCGCACGGCTCGATCCGGCGCGACGTGATGGCGATGAGCGACCGCGATCCCAGCGCCGCCGAGCTGGCGCGATGGTCGACGCTGGTCGCGCAAGGGCATGCGGCGACGGCGGCTTCGGGCTGTCGAGCGGTCTCTACTACGCGCCCGGCACTATTCGAAGACCGCCGAAGTGATCGCCATGGCCAAGGCGACGGCGCCGTTTGGCGGCGTCTACAGCAGCCACATCCGCGACGAGGCCGACTACACCATCGGCGTCGTGGCCGCGGTGCAGGAAGTGATCGACATCGCCGAGCAAGGCCGGCGTCATCGGCGTCGTCTCGCACATGAAAGCGCTGGGGCCGGCCAGCTGGGGCCTGTCGAAGACGCTGATCGCCAACATCGAGGCGGCGCGCACGCGCGGCGTGCAGGTGTTTGCCGATCAGTATCCCTACGAGGCCAGCGGCACCGGCATCGTCGGCGCGCTGATGCCGCGCTCGGCGCAGGTCGGCGGACGCGACGCGATGATGAAGCGCCTCACCGGCGAACTGCGCGCGCAAGATCCGCGAGCAGGTGAAGACGAACATCTGCGCCGGCGCGGCGGCGCCGAGACGTCTGATGTCAGCCGGTACCAGCCGAATCCCGCGTTCGAAGGTCAGCGCCTGTCCGTTCTCGCCACGGCCGGCCGGCGTCGCGCCCGAGGAGTACGCGCTGCACGCTGCTCGAGAAAGGCGATGCCGAGCCTGGTCTCGTTCAACATGTCCGAGGACGACATCGAGCGCATCATGCGCCAGCCGTGGACCATGACCTGCACCGACGGCGACCTGCAGCCGTATGGGCGAAGGCATGCCCCATCCGCGCGCCTACGGCGCCTTCGCGCGCAAGCTCGAACGCTACGTGCGCGAGCGCGGCGTCGTCGACCTGCCATTTGCGGTCCGCTCGATGACCTCGCTGGCCGCCGAGGTCTTCGGCTTCAAGGACCGCGGCGCGATCGAGGGCAGGCGCCTTCGCCGACCTGCTGATGTTCGATCTGGCCACGGTCAAGGAGACGGCCACCTACGACAATCCGCACCGGCTCTCCGAAGGCTTCGACACAATCATCGTCAACGGCAAGGTGGCCCGCGCGCGCACGCAGTTCGCCGAGGGGTTGCCGGGCCGCGTCCTGCGCCTCGAACGGTAGCGGCCCTCAGCCAGTCGCCGCCTCAGCGGCGCTGGCCGTCAAGTCTTCCCGCCGGTGATCAAGCGGACGCCGCGTTGGCGCGTCACGTAAGCGACGAGCCACTGGACGAGCACCACCAGGCGGTTCTTGAACCCGATCAGGAACACCAGGTGGAGGAACAGCCACGCCAGCCACGCGGGATACCCGGTGAGGCGGATCCAGCCGAGGTCGGCAATCGCCCGGGCGCGGCCAATGGTGGCCATGGCGCCCAGGTCCCGGTAGCGGTAGGGCTCGGTGACGGTGCCGGCGAGATGGCGCTCGATGTTCCGCGCCGCCTGCTTCCCCGCCTGCATGGCCGCCTGCGCCACGCCCGGCACCGGCTGGCCGTCGGCGCCGAGGACATGCATGAGGTCGCCGGCCACGAACACTTCCGGATGCCCAGGCAGCGACAGGTCGGCCGTCACCTGCACCCGGCCCAAGCGGTCGACGGGCGCGCCCAGCATCCGGCCGACCGGCGAGGCCTGCACGCCGGCCGCCCACACGATCGTGCCGGCGGCGATCCGCTCGTCGCCGAGCCGCACCTCGCCCTCGTCCACGTGCGTGACCGTGGCGTGCTCCCGCACCTCCACGCCGAGACCGCTCAGGGCGTGGCGCGCCGAGGCGCGCAACGGCTCGACGTAGGTGGACAGGATGGTGGGCCCGCCCTCGAGCAGCAAGACGCGCGCGCTGTGCGGCGCGATCGCGTCGTACTCGTCGCGCAGCGACTGGCGCGCGATCTCGGCGATGGCACCGGCCATCTCCACCCCTGTCGGCCCGCCGCCGATGACGACGAAGGTCAGCAGGTCGCGCTGCCTGGCCACGTCGGTTTCGCGCTCGGCCCGCTCGAAGGCCAGCAGCACCCGCCGGCGGATGGCCACGGCGTCGTCGAGCGTCTTCAGGCCGGGAGCGTTGGCCGCCCACTCGTCATGACCGAAGTAGGCGTGGGTCACCCCGGTCGCGACCACCAGGAAGTCGTAGTCGAGCGCCAGGCCGCTGTCACCCTCCAGCAGGACGCGGCGCCGAACCGTGTCGATCCCGACCACGGCGCCGAGCAGGACCCGGACGTTGGCTTGGCGGCGCAACACCCAGCGGATCGGCGCGGCGATCTCGGCGGGCGACAATCCGGCCGTGGCCACCTGGTAGAGCAACGGCTGGAAGACGTGGTGGTTGTGGCGATCGACCACCGTCACCTCGACCGCCGCGCCACGCAGACCGCGGGCCGCGGCCAGGCCGGCAAATCCGCCGCCGATGACGACGACCCGCGGAACCGTGGCGCTCATTCGTAGCGCAATGCCTCGACGGGATCGAGAGCGGCGGCCCGGCGGGCCGGCCAGTAGCCGGCCAGCACGCCCACGGCGACCGAGGTGCCCAGGCCCGAGGCCACCGCCCACAACGGCGGCACCGCCGGGAACGCCGGCGCCACCGCCGTGGCCACCAGGCCGAGCAGGAAGGCGGTCACTACGCCGGCCACTCCCCCGGCGCCCGACAGCATCGCCGCCTCGAACAGGAACTGGCGCAGCACCTCGCGACGCTGCGCGCCGATGGCCAGCCGCACGCCGATTTCGCGCGTCCGCTCGGTGACGCTCATCACCATCACGTTGGCGATGCCGATGCCGCCGATGACCAGGCTCACGGCGGCCAGTCCGAGCGTCGCCAGGAAGATCTGGGCGCCCAGCTTGTCGAACTGCGCGATGATCTGGTCGGAGGTCGACAGGTTGAAGTCGCTGTCCTGGTCGTCCCGTACGCGGCGCAGCAGCCGCAGGATGGTCTCGGCCTCGGCCCGCGCCGTGTCGCGCATGCCGGGCCGGGCGCGCACGTAGAGCACCGTGTTCTCGGCTTCGGGAAAGCGGCGGCCGGCAGTGGCGACCGGGAGCGACACGACGTTGTCGTTGCGGTTCTCGCCGAAGAACGTGCCCTTGCGCTTGGCCAGCACGCCGACTACGAAGTAGCGCTCCCCGCCGAGCAGGAACGGCGCCCCGACCGCGTCGCGGCCCCCGAAGAGCGCCGTGGCCACATTGGCGCCAATCACCGCGACCGGCGCGGTCACCCGGTTCTCGACCTCGGTGAACGGCCGGCCGGCGGCGAACTCGGCCCCGGTCACGTCGAAGAAGTTGGCCGACACGCCCTCGATGAGCACGGCGTCGGACTCGTTGCCGCCGGCGCGCGCGGTCAGGCTCCGCGTGGCGGTCACGGCCGGCACGAGCACCTGCACGCCGACGTCGCGCACCGCCGTGGCCAGCCGCTCGATCGCTGCGGCATTGGCCGGCGCGAGCGGGCGGCGCAGCGCGTCGCGGCCGGTGGCGGCGCTGTAGGGATCGCCGTTGCGGTGGAAGGCGAAGATGTTGTCGGTGCCGAGTTCACGAAAGAGCTGCGCCACGCTGTTGCGCAGGCCGACCAGCACCGAGGCGACGAGCACGACCGTGACGATGCCGATGACCACCCCGCCGATGGCCAGACCCGACCGCGCCGGCTGCGACCGCAGCGAATCCCACGCCAGGCGCGCGGCCTCGCGCACGGAGGCGCCCAGGCGGGCGAGGTAGCTGGGGGTGGGAAGCGGCACCGGCATCACGCCTTACTCCGACCGCAGCGCGGTGATGACGTCGAGCCGGGTGGCGCGCCGCGCGGGATACCAGCCGGCGAGGATGCCGCTCAGCGCCGAGGCCGTAACGCCCACGGCGACGGTGTCGGGCCGCACCGCCACGGGCACGCCCAGTGCCGACGACAGAAGGGCAATCAGACCGGCGGCGACCGCCGCGCCCAGAACGCCGCCGATGATGGCCACCACCACGGCTTCGGCCAGCACCTCGGTCATGATCTGACGGCGCGTCGCGCCGAGCGCGCGGCGCACGCCGATCTCGCGCGTGCGGGTCGTCACCGACACGAGCACCGTATTGGTGACCACGATGATGGCCGCCAGCAACGCCATGGCCGAGATGGGAAAAGCGGCGGCGCCGATGCGCTGCGACAGGTTGAGAACGAAGCCGCGGGCGGCGTCCGGCGTCAGCAGGTCGAACGTGTCTTCGACCCCCGGCCCCAGCCGGCGCACGGCCCGGAACGAGATGCGGGCCCGATCCTCGCCGTCGACCGACGGCCGATCGCCCAGGGCCCGGGCGAAGATCTGCAGGCTGCGGGGGGCGCCGAACGCTCGTTCGTAGGCGGCAATCGGCATCCACACATAGCGGTCGAGCGAGGCCCCGCCCGAATTCCCGAGCTGATCCTGGAGGCCGATGATCTCGAAGCGGCGGCCGGCCACGCGAATCGCCTGGCCGAGCGGGTCCTGGGAGGGGTATAACGCGTCGGCGATCTCGCTGCCGATGACCGCGACCTGGGCGCCCCGCCGATCCTCGTCGGGCCGGAAGAATCGGCCGCGGACGATCGCCAGGTCGCGCAGATTGGACAGCGACGCGGTCGTGCCGGTGATGGCCGCGTTCTCGTAGATCCGGCCGCCCGCGGCCACTTCGGCCGTCGTCTGCGCGTTGGGGGCGTATTCGACGAGGCCGCCGGCGAGCCGTTCGACCGCCGCCAGTTCGAAGCGGCGGATCGGCGGGTTGCGCTGGAGTTGCTGCTGCAGCTCACGCCGGCTGACCCGGCCCGGCGACGCCACCTGCGCGATCAGGAACGTGTCGGAGCCGAACGACCGCGCCGTGGTGACGCGGGCGTAGGTCGCCACCCCGTCGAGGGCGGCGACGACCACGACGATGGTGGCCACCGCCGCGGCAATCGCCAGCGCGCCCAAGGTCGAACGCAGCCGATGAGCCGCCACGGCGCTCGCCCCCTGGCTGGCCGCGTCGATGAGAATGCGCAGTCGGGACGGGGCAGGCATGACGTCACACCTTGGACGCGGATCGGCGGCCTCCGGCCCCCTCGATCCGGTGGGACCCTGGGCGGCCCGTGGTGCGTCCGAAGCATACACTTAGCCTGATGCCATCGCGTCGAATCCTGCTCCTCCTGCTGCTCGTCGTCATTGCCGCCGTCGTCTACGTGTCCCGCCAGCGCGGGCCCGAGGCCCGCGAGGTCGACGTCGCCACCGTGAACCGCACTGCCCTGCTGCAGTCGTTCGTGACCGCCTCCGGAGAAGTCGTGGCGACGCGTTACGCCGACCTCGGCTCGAGCGCCATGGGCCGGCTGGTGGCCCTCAGCGTGAAGGAAGGCGACCGGGTGAAGGCCGGACAGGTGCTGGCGCGCATCGACCGCGTGCAGGCGGCCACTTCCGCGGCGGCGGCCGCCGCCGGTCTGGGCGCGCTCGAAGCCGACGCGCGAGGCGCGGCCGATCAGGCCCGCGCCGCCCAGGCCGAGCTCGCCGTCGCCACGGCCAGGGCGTCGGAAGCCGACAAGGCGTTGGCGCGCGCCAGGGACTTGCACAGCGCCGGGCTCATCCCGATGGCCGACCTCGACAGCGCCACCGCCAACGCCGCCAGTGCCGTGGCACAGGTGGCCTCGGCCACCGCCGCCATCGCGCGCGCCGCCCAGGTCACGAGCGCGGCCGAGCGGCGGGCCACGCAGGGGCGAGCTGAACAAACGCGCGCCCGCGACCTCCTGGACAAGACCGAAATCACCGCGCCGATCGACGGCGTGGTGACGCGCCTCAACGTCGAAGAGGGCGAGATGGTGGTCATCGGCGTGCAGAATCAGCCCGGTACCATCCTCATGACCGTGTCGGACCTGAGCGCCATCAACGCCGAAGTGAAAGTGGCTGAGGCCGACGTGCTGCGCCTGGCACTCGACAACCGCGCCACCATCACCATCGACGCCGCCGATGGCCGCACCTTTCCGGGTCGCGTCGTCGAAATCGGCGCAAGCGCGTTGGCGCAGGTGGGCACGCAAGCAGCCGCCCGCGAGTTCCGGGTGAAGGTCCGCCTCGAAGGCGACACCGCGATCCTGCGCCCTGGGCTGACCTGCGACGCCGAGATCCTGGTCGCCGAACGCGCCAATGTCATCACCGTGCCGCTGCAGGCGGTCGTCCAGCGCGGCGAGGACACGGGCGTCTTTGCCATGGTCGACGGCACGGCCAGGTTTACCAAGGTCAAGACCGGCATCATCGGCGGGTTGTCGATCGAGGTCGACGGGGTGCCCGAGGGCACGACGGTCGTGTCCGGTCCCTTCCAGGCGCTGCGTGAACTCGCCGACGGCGCGCGGGTCGAGATCCGGAAGCCCTCCTAGCCCGCGCCGGCGGGCGCGATAAGATGGCGGGATGGCCATTCGTCCCGCCGTCGCCCCGCCTGAAGCCACCGTCGAGACGGCCTGCCCTCTGGATTGCCCCGATGCCTGCACCCTGAGCGTCACGCTGAAGGGCGGCCGGATCACCGCCATCGAGGGCGGCACGACCAATCCGGTCACCAACGGCTATATCTGCGCCAAGGTCCGGCGCTTCGACCGGCGCATCTACGGCGAAGACCGTCTGCACTTCCCGGCGATGCGGGTGGGTCCGAAGGGCGAAGGCCGTTTCCGCCGCGTCAGCTGGAACGACGCGCTGGACTTGATTGCCGCGCGGCTGACGGCCATCCGGACCGAATCGGGCGGCGAGGCCATCCTGCCGCTGTCTTACGGCGGCTCGAACGGCTTCCTCACGCATGATGCCGCCGACGCCACCTTCTTCCGCCGGCTCGGCGCCGCGCGGCTGGCGCGCACCGTGTGTGCCGCGCCGACCGGCGTGGCCAACGACACGCTCTACGGGAAGATGCCGTCGGTCACCTATCAGGACTACCCCGACGCGAAGCTGATCCTGATCTGGGGCGCGAACCCGTCGACCTCGGGCATCCATCTGATGCCCTATCTGAAGGAAGCGCGCGACCGTGGCGCCACCATCGTGGTCGTCGATCCGCGCGCCACCACCGTGGCCCGTCAGGCGGACATCCACATGATGCTCAAGCCCGGCACCGACGTGGCCGTGGCCCTCGCCCTCCATCGCCATCTGTTCGAGAGCGGCGCGGCCGACGACGCGTTCCTCGCCGCGCACAGCACCGGCGCCGCGCGCCTGCGGGAGCGGGCGCAGGCGTGGACGTTCGCGCGCGCCGCCGAGGTGAGTGGCGTGCCGGCCGCGCAGATCGAGCAGGTCGCGCGTCTCTACGCCGCCAGCTCGCCGGCGCTCGTCAAGTGCGGCTGGGGCCTGGAGCGCAACCGCAACGGCGGAAACGCCGCCATGGCGGTGATGGCGCTGCCGGCGGTGGGCGGCAAGTTCGGGGTGCGCGGCGGCGGCTACTCGATGAGCAACTCGTCGTCGTGGGACATCACGCGCACGTGGCTGACCGCGCCGGAGGCGGCGACCCGCGTCGTCAACATGAATCGAGTGGGCCGCGAGCTGCTCGAGCCGACCGGCACGCCCATCGCGGGCCTGTTCGTCTACAACTGCAATCCCGCGGCCACGCTGCCCGATCAGCAGCGCGTGCTCGCCGGGCTGGCGCGCGAGGATCTCTTCACCGTGGTCTTCGACCAGGTCCTCACGGACACGGCCGTCTACGCCGACGTCGTCCTGCCCGCCACGACCTTCCTCGAGCACTACGACTTCGCCAAGGGTTACGGGCCGATCACCCTGCAACTCGGGCGCCCGGTCATCGAAGCGGTCGCCGAATCGCGGCCCAACGCCGACGTCTTCGGCGATTTGGCCGTGCGCATGGACCTCGCCGAGGCGGGCGACCCCGACGGCGAACTCGATCAGATGCTGGGCGTGATTGCCGGCCTGCCGCCAGACGTCGGCGCGGCCGTTGCCGACGTCGGCACGGCGCCGCCGCCGCATGACGGACGGCCGATTCAGTTCGTCGATGTCTTCCCGCTCACCGGCGACGCGAAAGTCCACCTGTGGTCGGACGCGCTGGCGGCCGAGGCGCCGAACGGCCTCTACGGCTATATCGACGATCCGGCCACCGAGCAGTTTCCGCTGGCGCTCATCTCACCGGCGTCCGACCGGACGATCAGCTCCACGCTGGGCGAGCTGGACCGGCCGACCGTCCGACTGGAACTCCATCCAGACGACGCCGCCCCGCGCGGCATCGAAGATGGCGATGAGGTGCGCGTCTACAACGACCTGGGCGTGCTCGAGTGCCGCGTCAAGATCACGGGCCTCGTTCGTCCGGGCACGGTGGCGTTCCCCAAAGGGGTGTGGCGGCGACACACGGCGAATCGCCTCACGTCCAACGCCCTCGTACCCGACACGCTGACCGACTTGGGCGCCGGTGCGTGCTTCAACGACGCGCGCGTGCAGGTGGCGCGGCTGACGGCGCGCTAGGCGAGCGTCTCGTTGGTCGTCGGCGGCAGCTTGCCGCGTCCGCCGCGGCTCACCATACCGCCTTTGCGGCCGGCGTCACGCGCTTCGCCCGACGACCACTCGTGCGCGGTCCCCTTGGCGTGTGCCGCCCGCCCTCCCTTGCTGGCGATCTCCCTTTGCTTTTCGGCCGACATCGATGCGAACCCACGGCGTGCTTTTGGCTTGTTTTCGGTCATGGAAACACCTCTCGTCGAGGTATTAACTGGGCAATCGATGTACCAGAGTTAGGCGACTCGGCAGTTGCCCGTATGTCGTTGCCAGATAGCGCGTTAGGGCGCATGTCCCAACTCAGGCGCAATTGAAAAATGAATTGATTTGATTCACTTAATGATTCAAGTGAATCAAATCGATGCGATCGGCGTCATGACCGCTCCGGCCCGTCTCTACCGCCGCGGGTGCGAGCGGGCCTGTCGGAAGTAATCGCAGTCGGTGCAGTTGGTGACGTCGAAGTCGTATCCGACCACCGGCCAGAGCATGGGGTGGGCGCAGTACAAGAGCTGCCCGTCGATGATGGTGTGTACACCGAGCCCGGAAGGGATGTCGGGAGTGCGGCGGCTGTACCAGCACACGCAGTGGCGGTCCTCTGGGTTCACGGGCGTGGAGTGCATGATACGACGAGCACCGGCCAAGGTTCATGGGTACAATCGCGGCTATGAGCGGCGACCATTCCGATCCTTCGCGTCATCACCACGCCCCCGGCAGCGGGACCCGCATGGTGAGGTGCGTCAAACTTCAAGAAGAACTGCCCGGGCTCGATGCCCCGCCCTGGCCCGGTGAAATCGGCCAGCGCATCTACGAACAGGTGTCGGTCAAGGCATGGAAACTCTGGGAGGAACGCCAGAAGATGATCCTCAACGAGTACCGCGTGATGCCTTGGCAGAAAGAGGGCCAGGAGCTCATCCTGAAGCAGATGGAGGAGTTCTTCTTCAGCGAGGGCGCTGCCCTGCCGCCCGGCTACGTGCCACCGCAGTCGAAGTAATCCGCCCTCAGGGGCGCGCGGCCCGCACGTCGATCACCGCCTCGATCCGGAACGCGAGCTGCGCGTGCGCGGCGCGAAGCGCCGAGTGGACGGCGACCGCGTCGTCGCCGTCCGCGAAGATGAATCCCAGGTAGCTGGCCCCTTCGGGCAACGCAATCAGGCGCTGATCGATCTTGGCGGTCACGATCACCTCGGTGACACCCGGCACGGCGCGGGCGGCGTCCTCGCCGGCCACGCCGCGCAGCACCCCCGAGCGGGGAATCGGCACCATCATCACGCCGAGGGCGGGTCGCGTCAGGCGCCAGTGCGGCACCGCCAGCCCGGCCGCGTGCCCGAGCAGCACCTCCTCGAGGGGCACGCTGCGCCCCGCCGGCCCATCGAAGGTGAGCGCGCGGGCGCACAGACCGCCAATGGGCCGCGCCGCCACCTCCAGGACCACGACCTCCCCGTCCGGCGCCACCCGGCACTCCGCGTGGACCGGGCCGTGCCACAGGCCGGCGGCGTGCGCGGCCCGCGCCACGGCCGGGATGATGGCCAATCCGCCGGCGTGGGTGCGGGCGGTGGGCGTCAGGTAGATCGTCTCTTCGAAGAACGGCCCGGCCAGCGGCTCCGGCTTGTCGAAGAGGGCGAGGACGTGGAGACGGCCGTGGTCCAGGAGGCCCTCGAGCGCGAACTCGGCGCCGTCGATGTAGCCCTCCACCTGAATTTGCGTCGCGGCCTCGTCGCGCAGCTCGCGCACGTCCGGGGCCGCCAGCAGCGCGGACACGCGCGCCAGCGCGGCCGAGAGCGCCGCCGCATCGTCGGCGCGGATCACGCCGCGGCTGCCAGACAGCACGAGCGGCTTCACGACACATGGGTAGCTGACGCCGGGCGGCGGCGTGGTCTCGCCCACCGGCACGGTCATCGACCACGGCGCGGGCAGGCCGGCGGCGCCCTGCCGGGCCCGGAAGGCGCGCTTGTCGCGACTGGCCCGGGCGCCCGCCACCGAGTGCCACGGCAGGCCGCGCGCGGCGGCCACCAGAGCGGCCAGCGGCACCGGCCGGTCACCGACCGCCAGCACGCCGTCGAGACGCCGGCCGTGGAGCGTGTCGAGCAACATCGTCAGCGAGGCCGTCTCGTGGTGGAAGCGCACGGCGATGGCCCGATCGCGCCACGGGTCATCGAGCCGGTCGCACCGGTCGGTGGCCAGCACCAGGTCGACGCCGAGGCGCGCCGCCGCCTCGTCGAACATGCGCGTCTGGTAGCCGGTCGTGGTCGCGCACAGCAGGACGCGCGGCTTGGCGGTGTCGTCGCTCATCTGCGCCTTCGTGCTCCTTCGCGGTGACGCCGTCGCGGGCGCTCCGTCGCGCGCCGCGGTTCGAGATCCGCACCCGGTCCCGATGTCGGTTACAAGAGAGCCACCTGCTCTCCGGTCGGTTCCGCTCAACAGTACCAGGGCTCGGTCAGGTAGGGAATCGCCGCGCGCGAGAGGATACCGGGCGTGGTCCAGGCGCGCCCGCGACCTCGGCCGCGGCTCGTGCCCGGATGGCCTCGAAGGTCTCGCGACGCGGCCGCCCTTGGGCCACGCCCGCCAGGTGCATCAGATCGCGCTGCAGCGCATCGACACGGGCGTCGGCATGGGCCCACGGGTGCGTCAGCGTCGCGGGGTTGTAGGGGCCGGCGACGGCGCGGATGTCGTCGAGGGCCAGCAGCCCCGAGTCCTGGGTGACGAGCAGCCGCAAGGTCCATTGCACCGGGGCTACATGATCGACGAGCCCGAGCGCATCGACGTCGTCGAGAAACGCCAGGTAGCCGTCGGCGGTCGTCCACGGCGTGAAGGCCACGAAGGTCGGCGAGAGGACCAGGCCCAGCTCCTGACACCGCGCCGCCACAGCCGCCACGTCGGCACGCGTGTGCCCCTTGTCGAGCGCCACGAGCACGCCGTCGTCGAGCGACTCGACCGCCGTGGTGACGAAGGCGCATCCGGTATCGCGCAACCGCGGCAGCATGGCGTCGTGCTTCCGCAAGTGCTCCACCTTGATGGTCACGTCGTAGGTGAGCGCTGGCCAGTGACGGTGCAAGGCGTCGACGATGCGGGCGGCGTGCGTCGGGCCGTTCAGGAAGTCGGGGTCGACGAAGGTGATGTGGGTGGCGCCGGCCGCTACTTGCGCGCCCAGGTCGGCCAGCACCACCTCGATCGGCACGGCGTGGAAGCGGCCTTGGTAGATCGGCACGACCGGGCAATGACGGCACACATGCTTGCAGCCACGCGTTGCTTCGACGGCACCGACGATGCTGGCGTGACCGTCCGGCCACACGAGCTGCGCGTAGCGATCGAGCGTGGGCAGGCCCTGGCGATCCGGCACGGTCATCGAGCGGCCGGCGTGAACCGGCGACCTGGCCGCGAGCGACGGCGCGCCGCCGGCGCGCCCTGCTCCGGCCTCGGCGGGATCGAGCCGGCCGAGTTCCGCACGCTGCGCCAGGGCCACCAGCTCAGGCTCGCACTCCGGCGCGAAGACGTGGGTGGCGCCGGCCTCGCGGAGCCGCGCCTCGTTGAGCGGCGCGTAGAGGCCGTAGGCGCAAATCGCTACCCCGGGCAGGCGGCGGCGCAGTTCCGCGATGACCGGCAGCGCCAGCCGAGTGGCCGTGTGCATCGGCAAGGACAGCGCCACGAGCGAGACGCCGTGTAGCGCGTCGGGCGGCAGCCGATCGACGGCGAGGTCGTGCGCGCGCACGTCGACCCCGGCGTGACGGAGCCACGCGGCCGG
Source organism: uncultured Acidobacteriota bacterium (assembly GCA_963843885.1). Classification (GTDB taxonomy): domain Bacteria; phylum Acidobacteriota; class Vicinamibacteria; order Vicinamibacterales; family UBA2999; genus CADEFD01. The sequence continues at coordinate 178,460 of CAWJMJ010000019.1, read as the reverse complement.
CAACGCCAGGCCGACCGGCTGACGCCCCAGGTCGTAGGTCGACAGCAGCAGTACCAGTTACGCCTCGCGCGCCGGCTCGGCGCCAATGAGTTTGCGCATCGGCACGACGAACACCAGCAGGACCAGGCCGGCGGCGATGGCAAAGCCGCCGACCGTGCCGAACAGCGTGGGCAGCGCCATCGATTCGTAGAAGCCGGCGGCGCGGCCGCCGATGAAGTTGCCGACCGACGTGCCCAGGAACCAGACGCCCATGACCAGCCCGGCGATCCGCGCTGGCGCGAGCCGCGTCATCGCGCTCAAGCCGACCGGGCTCAGCGACAGCTCGCCGATGGTGTGCAACAGGTAGGTGGCCGTCAGCCACAGCGGGCTGACTTTCGCGCCCGCCTCGGCGAATCCGGCGGCCGGCACCAGCACGACGAAGCCGAGGCCGACGAAGACCAGCGCGAACACGAACTTGGCCGGGCTCGACGGTTCCTGGCCGCGCTTGGCCAGCGCAATCCAGATCCAGGCAAAGACCGGCGCCAGCGTGAAGATGAACAGCGAGTTCAGCGACTGGAACCAGCTGCTCGGAAAGGGCACGCCGAACAGTTCGTTCTGCGTGCTGCGATCGGCAAACAGATTCAGCGTCGAGCCGGCCTGCTCGAACACCGACCAGAACAGCGCCGATGCCAGGAAGAGCACGGCAATGACGATCAGGCGCTTGCGCTCTACTGGCGTCCAGTCGCCGCTCGTGAACAGCCACCCGAAGAAGATCACGGTCGAGACCAGCAGCAGCACTCCGGCGGCGTCGGCCACGCCCACGGCAGTCACCGGCAGCAGGCCGGTATAGCCGCCCACGCCCACCACCGCCAGCAGTGCCACGAACAGCGCGCCCCACAGCAGCGCCGTGGATTGCAGTGCCGCGGCCGCCTGCGGCGAGGCCGCCGGCACCGGGTCCAGCCCCTTGTCGCCGAGATGCCTCCCGCCGAGCACGTATTGCACGACGCCGATGGCCATCCCGACCCCGGCGGCCGCAAAGCCCATGTGCCAGCTCACGCGCTGCCCGAGGTAGCCGCACACGAGCGGCGCCAGGAACGCGCCCAAGTTGATGCCCATGTAGAAAATCGAGAAGCCGGCGTCGCGCCGCTGATCCTCGGGCGTGTAGAGCTGACCGACGATCACGCTGACGTTGCCCTTGAGCAGGCCCGTGCCGATCACGATCAGGACGAGGCCGAGGTAGAAGGTGACGAGCGACGGAACGGCCATGCTGAAGTGACCGCTCGAGATGATGATGCCGCCGTAGAGCACGGCGCGGCGTTGTCCGATGAGCCGGTCGGCCACCCACCCGCCGGGCAGCGCGGCCATGTAGGCCATCGACGTGTAGAGACCGTAGATGGCGCCACCCTGCGCGGCGTCGAAGCCCAGGCCCCCGGCGGCCAGCGGCGCGGTCATGTAGAGCAACAGCAGCGCGCGCATGCCGTAGTAACTGAATCGTTCCCACATCTCGGTGAAGAAGAGCGTGGAGAGCCCGCGCGGGTGGCCGAAGAATGCCGTGTCGGACGAAGCCGGGTTGGCCATAGGCTGGGCGTATTGTATCCTCGCGACAGGTGCCCTCATGCCCCTCGACGAGTACCGCAAGAAGCGCGATTTCACCAAGAGCCCCGAACCGGCGGGGGATTCCGACGCCGGCGCCGGCGACGGCACGGAGCGGTTCTTCTGCGTGCAGAAGCACCTGGCCAGCCACCTGCACTACGACCTGCGGCTGGAACACGACGGCGTGTTGCTGTCGTGGGCCGTGCCCAAGGGGCCGTCGCTCGACCCGCGCGACAAACGCCTGGCCATGCAGGTCGAAGACCATCCCGTGGAGTACGGCACGTTCGAAGGCGTCATCCCGGAAGGCTACGGCGCCGGGGTGGTGATGCTGTGGGACACGGGGACGTGGACGTCCGAATCGCCCGACGTCGGCGCGGCCCTGAAGAAGGGCGAGCTGAAATTCCGGCTCGACGGCTTCAAGCTGAAGGGCTCGTGGGCGCTTGGTGCGCACGCGCGGTTACGGCGGCAGCAGCAAGCCGAGCTGGCTGCTCATCAAGCACAAGGACGAGTGGGCCGGGCCGGTCGACATCACCGAGTTCGCGCCGCTGAGCGTGAAGACCCCAGAAGCCGACCTGGCCGACATCCTCGCGTCGGACACGCCGGACATCTGGCACAGCAACCCGCCGGCCAAGACCGGCGATACCGGCAAGCTCTACCAGCGCATCATCGCCACGGCCCTGGAACTGCGCGCGCACAAGCACGCCGACGCGCCGACGCGGCTGATGTCGGCCGCAGCGGCAGCCGCGAAGCTCGACGGGCTGGGCAAGACCGACGACGCGCCCGCGGCCAAGACCAAGCGCGCGGCTCGCACGCCGCGGAAGAGCGCCACGCCCCAGAAGGCGGCCACGCCCCGCGGCCACGCCCCGAAGGCCGCGGCGGCACGTGCGCCGCGGGCGGCGAAGGCCACCAGTCGGGCCGGGCGCTCCAGCAGGGCCAAGGCGCCGCGCGACTGACGCGTCGGACCGGGGCGGCCGCTACGGCTTCGCGGCGCGGCGGGTGATGACGACGAGTTCGCTGCCGCCGATCGCCGTCTTGCCCACGGTCAGGCCGATGGCTTCGAAGCCGGCCTCGGCGACGTCGCGCAGTTCCTTCTCGAGGGTCGAGGTCCGGCTGGTCGCGACCAGCTTGTATTCGTAGCGCACGGCGTTGGACTGGTCGGAGCTCTTCTGCACGATGGCGACGGTCTCCTTGCCGCCGAACATGCTCTCGAACACGGTCTGCCCCACCGCGTGATAGCCGGCCTCGCCGGCCTCCTGCAGTTCCTTCTGCAGCGTCGACGTGCGGTTGGTGGCCAGCAGCCGGTAGTTGTAGGTGTTCGCGTCGCCGGGCACCTTCTCGAGCAGAACCACCGCCTCGCTCCCGCCGAAGCCCGTTTCTCCGCCCATCACGGCCAGGAACCGGTAGCCCAGCCCCCCGGCCTCCTTCAGCTCCTTCTCCATTGTCGAGGTCTTGTTGGTCGCGAGAATTTTGTAGACCCGCGTCTGCGCCATGGCCGGCACGGCCGCCAGCAGGGCGAGGACGACGACCAGGCCACCGGTGCGAAGGGATGTGATCACGGTTCCTCCAGAGAGACGCGGAGCGGGCCGCTGGCCACAGTTCCGAGCGCGGCGTGACTTGCGGTCGTCGCGCGGCGGCCGCCGCGTGGCCAGTCGCGTAGTGTAGGCGAAGTTCTCAGAGCACGCTCGTGCTGAGCACGCTCCACACCGCATGAGACAACCGACGCCGGTCGTGGCGCGCGATCTCGCGCGTCCACAGCGGCGCTTCGACCAGCGTGGTATGTGCCGGCAGCGTGCCCAGGGCCAGCGGTTGCTTGTGCTCCCTGGCGTAGTTGGTGAGCAGCGCCGGCGGCAGCCGCGCCGTATTGAACACGATCAGGTCCACCGGCCGCTCGATCGTGCGCTCCAGCCAGGCCACGGCGTCGCCGGCCGTGAAGTCGCGCATCCCCAAACCTTCGGTGAGCAGGTTGCTGACGAACACGATCGGTCCCGGCATGCCGTGCAGCGCGTCGCGCACGCCGTCCACGAGCAGCGTCGGCATCAGGCTGGTGAAGAAACTGCCCGGCCCGATGATGACCGCGTCGAACGTGCCGATGGCATCGGCCACGGCCGGGTGAATCGCGGCCGGAGGGTCGAGCCAGATGCGCTTGATGGCATGCCCGGCGTCCTGCCATGCGTCCACTTCCACTTCACCGCGGGTGATGACGCCGTCGGCGTGCTCGGCACAGAGCGAGGACCGCGAGACGCTCACCGGCCATACCCGCCCCTGGCAGCCGAGCAGCGCCCGCAAGCCGTCGACGGCGGCCAGGAAGTCGCCACTGTATTGCTCCATCATCGAGAGCAGCAGGTTGCCGCCGGTGTGGCCGCCGAGCTTCTTGTGCTCGAACAGGGTGGGCAGCCGCGACAGCAGCACGCGGCGGGCCTCGCCCTCGTTGCGCGACAGGGCCAAGGCGCAGCGCAGCACGTCCCCAGGCGGCAGCACGCCGAGTTCGTCGCGCAGCTGGCCGGAGCTGCCGCCGCTGTCGAAGGTGGTGACGATGGCGTTCAGCCGCAACCACGGATTGCGCTTCAGGCCGCCGAGCAGGCTGGGGAGACCCGTGCCGCCGCCGAAGCAGCCGATGTTGAGCTGACGCAATCGCATCTCGACCATTCTATCCGGCGCCTCCTGCCGCCGCCGCGGTGGCACCATGCGGCCGGCGGCACGGCCGGACGTCTGCGCAGGACCGTGTAGACTGGCGTTATGGCGGCTGTTTCGTCGACCGTGGCTTCGCTCGTGCTTGCCGACCTGCAAGCCATCTTCGGGGCTCGCCTGGAAGCGTTCGTCACCTACGCGCCGTCGGTGTCGCCGCGGCCCAGCCTGGGGCTCGTGCGGTCGCTCGACATGGCCGACCTCACGGCGTGCGCGGCCCGCGTCAAACGCTGGCAGGAGGCCGGCGCGGCCACGCCGGTGCTGCTCACCAGTCAGGAATTCGCGCGCTCGCTCGATGTCTTCCCCCTGGAGTTCGGCGAGATCATCGCCAATCACGAAACGCATTTCGGCGACGACCCGTTTGCCGGACTGGCCGTCGCCGCCGGCGATCTGCGGCGCGCGTGCGAAGGTCAGGTGCGCAGCTTGCTGCTGCACGTGCGCGAGGACTACATGGAAACCGCCGGCGCGACGCGCGAGGTGGCTCGCGTGGTGGTCGAATCGGCGGCCGAATTCCGCGCCCTGCTGAACCTGCTGGCACGGCTCGACGGCCAGCGCCTCGACCAGCACCAGATCGCTGTCTGGGCCGCGGAGCGGCTGCAACTCGACGCGAAGGTGGTGTCCGACGCGCTGCACATCGCCCACGACGCCGATCGGAGCGGCGTCGATGCCGGACGCCTCTTCCCCGCCTATCTCGCCGTCATCGAGCAGCTCTCCCGCTACGTCGACGAGTGGCCGGAGCGATGACCATGCGGGCGGTGCGACGCCCCGCCGCGGTCCTCGCGGTGGCGTTCCTGTGGCTGACGCTGGCGGCGCCGCTCGTCGCCCAGGACCCGCCGCCGGCGCTCACCGGCCCGGTCAACGACTTCGCCCAGGTGGTCGACGCCGCATCGGCGGCGGAGCTCGAGCGGCTGATCCGGGGGCTCGAGGCGGCCAGTGGCGACGTGGTCGTGGTCGCCACGGTCAAGACCTATCAACCGTGGCCCGACGTGCAGAGCTACGCCACCCGGATGTTCGAGAACGGCGGCCGCGGCATCGGCCAGAAGGGCAAGGACAACGGCCTGCTGGTGGTGCTGGCGCTCGACGAACGCCAGGTGTGGATGGAGGTTGGCTACGACCTCGAGGGCGTGATCACCGATGGCTTTGCCGGCGAGACCAGCCGCCAGGTGATGACACCCTACTTCCGTCAGGGCGAGTACGGCCCGGGCCTGCTGGCCGGCACTTCGCGCGTCATCTCGCGCATCGCCGCCGACCGGCAGGTGACGGTGGACGGCGTGCAGGTGCGCGACGCGCCGCGCGGCACGAACGATCCGCTGTCGCCGAACATCGTGCTCCTGCTGTTCGTGCTCCTCTTCGTCATTCTGCCGCTCTTCAACCGACGCGGCCGAGGCGGCCGGCGCCGCTCGTGGCGCGGCGGGGTCGGACCGTGGGGCGGGGGCTACTATGGAGGGTCTTGGGGCGGCGGCGGGTCCTGGGGCGGGTCGTCGGGCGGGTTCGGCGGGTTCGGCGGCGGCCGCAGTGGCGGCGGCGGCGGCGGCGCATCGTGGTAGGCGGGGCGTGAACACGCCGCGCGCGGGTGGAGGAGGAATCATGCGACAGGTAGTGATGGCGGTTGTGATCCTGGCGACGGCGACAGCGGCCAGCGGCTGTTCGTACAACACGTTCGTCAGCCAGGAAGAAGCCGTGAAGGCGCAGTGGGCGCAAGTCGAGAACCAGCTCAAGCGCCGCAACGACCTGATTCCGAACCTGGTCGAGACCACCAAGGGCTTCGCCCAGCAGGAACGCGACGTGTTCCAGGCCATCGCCGATTCGCGGGCCAAACTGGCTGGGGCGCGGACCCCGGAGGAGACGATGCAGGCGGCCAACGAGCAGTCGTCGGCGCTGTCGCGCCTGCTGGTCGTGGTCGAGAACTACCCGGAGCTGCGCTCCAGCGAGTTGTTCGCGCGCCTCTCCGATGAGCTGGCGGGCACCGAGAACCGCATCGCCACCGAGCGGATGCGTTACAACGAGCGGGTGCAGATCTACAACACCTCGCGCCGACAGTTCCCCGCCAACGTCACCAACGCTATTTTCCGCTTCAAGGACTACCCGCTCTTCGAAGCGCCGCCCGAGGCGCGCGAGGTGCCGAAGGTGGACTTCTCGAAGCCGAAATCCGGCCAGTAGGCCGTTCCAACCCTGCGGCACGCCCCGCCATCAAACGGGGTAAGGGAGCCGAAGCGTCTGGACCGCGGTGTGATCGACCAACCTCACTCCCGGCCCGATACGGAGGCCGACGACGTGGCCCGCGCAGTGGCGGGTGACGCGGCGGCGTTCGAGCGCCTCTACAGAGCCCACGTGCCACGCATCCTCGCCCTCGCCCGTCGCATGGCCGGCGCCGACAGCGCCGACGAACTTGCTCAGGACGTCTTCGTCCGGGCCTGGCAGAAGCTCGGCCTGTTCCGCGGCGAGTCGTTGCTGGCAACCTGGCTGCACCGCCTGGCCGTCAACGTCATCGTCGAGCGTTTCCGCACGCTCGGCACGGCGCGCGACCGCTTCCTGGCCGACGGCGACGAGGCCATCACCAGGATGCCGGCGCCGACCGAGGCACAGCGCGGCTGGGATGCCGGCTTGGACCTGCACCTGGCCGTGAGCCGGCTGCCGCCCGGCGCCCGGGCGGTCTTCGTGCTCCACGACGTGGAAGGCTACAAGCACGAGGAGATCGGCACCCTGCTGGGTGTGTCGGTCGGCACCTCGAAATCGCAACTGCACCGCGCCCGCATGACGCTGCGCGGTTACCTCACCCACGAGGTGCGCGCATGAGTGGCTCGGCGCATCCCGGCGACGCGCTCTCCGCATATCTCGACGGCGATCTCGAGGCCGCCGAAGCCGGCGCCGTCGCCACCCACCTGGCGGCCTGCGCTCAGTGCCGCGTGGTGTTGGAGGAACTGGAGCTGGTGCGCACGACCGCCCGCGCCGCGGCCACCGACACCGCCACGCCGTCGGCCGATCTGTGGCCGGCCATCGCCGCGCGCCTCTCACCACCAGAGGCCCCGCAGGCGCGGGCCACCGGAACGCCATCCCGTGTTCCGGTGGCCCACATCGCCTGGTACCGGCGCCGCGTGTCGCTCGGCCTGGCCGAACTGGCGCTGGCCGCAACTCTGGTCGCCGCCCTCGGCGGAGCGCTGCTGTATCAGCGCGGGGCCGCGTCCGAGACCGCACCCAGTGGCACGCCGGCCACGGGACCGCTGGTGGCGCCGGCTGCAGGGCTCACGCCGATCATCGCCCAGATGGAGCCGTTCGGTGCGCCCGATGCCAGCGTCGCCAGCGTGAGCTTCGCCGACGCGCAGTTCGACGCGGCCATCCTCGACCTCGAGCGCGTGCTGCAGGCACAACGTCAGCACCTGAACCCGCGCACGGTGCTGGTACTCGAACGCAACCTGCGCATCATCGACGGGGCTGTGCGCGAAGCGCGCGCGGCCCTGAACGACGACCCGGCCAACCCGATGCTCAACGCCCAACTCGCCGACGTCCGCCGCCGCAAGCTGCAGTTGCTGCGCAAGGCCGCGCTCATCACCGAAGGAGACTGACCCCCATGTCCGCTCGCCCCTTGCTGCTCGCCGCGCTGGTCGCGGCCGGCGCCGCCGCTCCCGCCGTCGCACAACCCGCACCGGCGCCGCGGCCCGCCCCGGCGGCGCGACCTCAGCCGGCGCACACTCCGCAACCGCCCGTGCAGGCCCGTCCGGGCGGGCCCGAGTCGCAGACACCGCAGACGGATCAGACGGTCGATGTCGCCAAGGGCACGCGGCTGGTGCTCTCGAATCAGGCCGGCGAGGTGACCGTGCGCGCCTGGGACCGCGATGCCGTGCGCGTCCAGGCCAGCCACAGTGCCCGCGAGCGCATCGATGTCCAGACCGCCGACAGCACCCTGCGCGTGCGCGCCCGTTCGTCGCGCGGCGCCCCCGGGCTGGTCGACTTCGTCCTGACCGTGCCGCGCTGGATGGCCGTGAACCTGTCGGGCACCTACCTGGCCGCGACCATCGAGGGCACGAGCGCCGAAGTGAACGTGGAAACCGTCGGCGGCGACCTGTCGCTGAAGGGCGGCTCCGGCGCCGTCACCCTGCGCTCGATCGAAGGCGAAATCACCGTGGACGGCTCGTCGGGGAAGGTGCAGGCCACGACCGTGAACGACTCCATCACGCTGCGGGGCGTGTCGGGCGACATCGTCGCCGAGACCACCAACGGCGACGTCACGGTCACGGACTCCAAGGCCTCGAGCCTCGAGGTGTCGACCGTGAACGGCGACGTCCGCTTCGAGGGACCGACCGCCGAGCGCGGCGCCTACCGCATCAACACCCACAACGGCGACATCCGCGTCAGTCTCGGCGCGCAGGCCAACGCCACGGTGTTCGTGCGCACCTTCGGCGGCGATTTCACCAGCGACTTCCCCGTCACCCTGCCCGAAAGCATGAGCAACCGCGACGGCAACAAGCGCTTCAACTTCACGCTCGGCGCCGGCAGCGCCCGGGTCGAGCTGCAATCGTTCCAAGGCGATATCCACGTGGCCAAGGGGCCGCTGCGCGGCCGCGAGCCGCAGCGGGGGCGCAAACGCGGCGCCGCGCGGCGCCACGCGGCGGAGTTCGATCATGGCGGCACGTTCGACCAACAGCCCGCCCTCGAGAGGGGACGAGAGTTTGGCCGTGCGGCCGGTGACGAGGGCCGCCAGGAGGTCGCTGGCGCCCTCGACCGCGAGGTGACGCGCCAGTGGCTGCGCGAGGTCGAGCAGACCCTCGAGCGCGAGCTGGGCGGCACCTGGCGTCAAGAGCTCGAGGGGCTGCGGGACTGGGCCGGTGCGCAGGTCGGCCCGGTCGCGCCGCTCGTGCCCAGCCCGCCCACGCCGGCGACGCCGCCGGCGCCGCCGCGCCTGCCCCGGACGCCGCGGCCGCCGGCCTAGCGTCAGAACCCTAGGCGAGCCTGAGCTCGGCGCGCAGCACCTGAGCGTCGCCAGGCACGGTGCGGATGACGAAGCCGGCGTGACGGACGACGGCACGCATCGCGTCGTTGTCGGCCAGCATGTCGCCGTAGAGCCGGCGCAGACCCAGCGTCCGCGCCGCCACGACGAGTTCGTGCATCATCGCCGTGCCCAGGCCCAGGCCATGCCAGGAGTCCACGACCAGGAGCCCGACCTCCGCCGCGTCCGGCGGGTCGGCGCGGGTCAGGCGACCCAGTCCCACCACGGCGCGCCCGCCGTTGCCAGCCGCATGCTCGGCCACGATGGCCAGACCGGCGGTGGGGTCGACCTTGCAGGTCAGCGCCAGCAACGACTGTTCGACGCGCTGCTCGACCGTGCTCAGGTGGAAGTAGCGCTGATACACCGATCGGGGCGACACCTGCTGATGGAAGCCCACCATCAGCCGTTCGTCGTCGGGGCCGATCGGGCGGAGCGCCACCACGGCGCCGTCGCGCAGGGTGGTGGTGACGCCGGGCGCCGGATCGCCGGGGGGCATGGTGATAGCATAACGGCCGTTTCCTTTTGCCGCATGGAGGCGCGCATGCCCCTGGTCGACGCTCTGCTCCCGGAATTCGATCACGAGGTGGCGGCCACGCGACGGCTTCTCGATCGGCTGCCCGACGGAAAGCTCGACTGGCAGCCTCATCCCCGCAGCATGTCGCTCGGCACCCTGGCCACCCACCTGAGTGAGCTCGGCTACTGGGGCCAGGAGACGCTCAACTCTCCCGCCGTCGATCTCGAGACCATGACCCGCCCCTCCGACTACGTGCCGCCGGCGACGCGCGCGGCCATCCTCGCGGTCTTCGATGCGAAGATGGCGGCAGCGCGAGCGGCGCTGGTCGGCAAGAGCGACGACGAGCTGATGGCCCCGTGGACGCTGCGCCGCGGCGCCCAGGAGTTCTTCACCATGCCGAAGGCGTCGTGCTGGCGCACCTTCGTCATGAATCACCTGATCCATCACCGCGGGCAGCTCACCGTGTACCTGCGGCAGCTCGACGTGCCGCTGCCGTCGATCTACGGTCCGAGTGCCGACGAACAGCCCTTCTAGCGCAGCGCCGGTCTCGCGCCTCCTGCTGGTCCTGGGAGCGGCGGCCTTCGCCGCGGCGGCGACCCTCAACGCCGGCGGCTATCGCTACGGCGCCGCCGACCAGGCGTTCTACATCCCCGCCGTCCTCCATCAACTCGATCCGAGCCTCTTTCCGCGCGACTGGGCGATGCTCGGGGCGCAGGGCCGGTTCTTCTTCGTGGACGAGATCTTCGCCACGCTGGTGCGCGGGAGCGGCTGGGCACTGCCGGTGTGGTTCGCGCTGGCGCAGGTGACGACGCTGGGCGTGTTCTACTACGGCGCCTGTGCGCTCGGCCGCCAGGTCGTGACGACGCCGTGGGCGCTGACCGCGTGGCTGGCGGCGCTCACCTTGCGGCACCGCATCGCCAGGACCGGCGCGAACACGCTCGAGGGCTATTTCCACCCCCGCGTGCTGGTCTTCGCGATCGGCATGGTGGCGCTCGCCGATCTGCTCCGGGGACGCCGCTGGCGGCCGGTCGTGCTGACGCTTGCCAGTGCGGCGTTGCATCCGACGACGGCGGCGCTGTTCCTGGGAATCGTGCTCGTGGCCTTGGCCGTGAGCGACCGGCGGCTGCGGCGTCCCGTGCTGTCGGCCGGCACGGCCGCGGGGGTTCTCGCCGCCGTGGCAGCAATGGCTGGGTGGACGCCCTTCGATGTCACGCCCATGGACGCCACCTGGCGCGCGCTCGTCGCCAGCAAGGACTACACGTTCCCCACCGAGTGGTCGTTCGGCACCTGGGCCACGAACCTGGCTGGTCCGATCGTGATCCTGGCCGCCGGCGCGGCGCGCGCGCGCGCTGGTCAGCTCACCGCGCGCGAGCTGGGCCTGCTGGGCGGCTGCCTCGCGCTCGTCACCGGTTTCCTGCTGTCGCTGCCGCTGGTAGCGGCCGGCGTGCCGCTGGCCGTGCAGTTGCAGACGTCGCGCGTGTTCTGGCCGGTCGAGACCGTGGCCATCCTGTATCTGGTCTGGTGGCTGGTCGATCGGCCGGCGCGCGTCAACGCCCAGGCCGCGACGCCGCGCCTGATCGCCGCCCTGCTCATCGCCGTGAGCCTGTCACGGGCCATCTACGTCGGCTTCATCGAGAGCCCCGGCCGCGAGACGTTCGCGTTCGGCCTGCCTCACGACGACTGGGCCGCGGCCTTGCGCTGGGTCCGCGCGCAGACGCCGGCCGACACCTACGTGCTGGCCGATCCCGGGCACGCCTGGAAGATGGGCACGGCCGTGCGTATCGGCGCCGCCCGCGACGTGTTCCTGGAAGAAACCAAGGACGTGGCCATGGCGATGTACCCGCGCGAGGCCGCGCATCGCATCGCCGGCCGCATCGCCGCGACCCAGGGCTTTGCCGACTGGACGCCGGCGGCGCTGCGCGCCCTGGCCGGCCGCGAGGGGCTGACGGTGCTCGTCAGCCCGCGCCGGCTGGACCTGCCGGTGCTCCACCGCAGCGGCTCGATTACCGTCTACGACCTCGCCGCAGACGGCGGCGCTACGCGCTGAGGCGCGCGAGCCGTGTCTCGAGGTGCCGGCGCACGTCGCGCCACTCCTCGGCCAGGATGCTGTAGTGCACGCTGTCGCGGGCGGTGCCATCGCGACGGGCCTGGAAGCGCCGCAGCACGCCCTCCCTCCTGGCGCCGAGCGCCTCGATGGCCCGCTGCGACCGGAAGTTGAAGGCGTCGGTGCGCAGGCCCACCACCTGGCACGCCAGCGTCTCAAAGGCATGCCCGAGCAGGAGCAGCTTGCACGCCGTGTTGACATGACTGCGCTGCCACGACCGGCCGTACCAGGTGTAGCCGATCTCCACGCGGTCGATGGCGGCGACGATGTCGTGATAGCTGGTCGAGCCGGCGATCCGCCCGCTCCTGAGGTCGCGCACCGCCCAGGCCATCCGCTGTCCGTCCGCCGCCCCTTTGAGCGCGGCGTCGACATAGGCCGCCGTTTCTCCAGGGGCGGGCACGCTGGTGTACCACAGCTCCCACAGGCGGCCGTCGGCCGCCGCCGCCTCGAGGCCGTCGTGGTGGTCGTGGGCCAGCGGCTCGAGGCGCAGGCCGTGGCCTTCCAGAACGAGAGGTTCGACACGAATCACGGGCGTCTCCTGTCCCGCCATCTTGTCCGAAACCCGGCCAGCGCGCGCTGCTATACTCCGCCCGTTCGCCGGCCACGCCCGGCGGGAGGGAGCCCCGATGTCGACCACCGCCACCGTCTCGCGCCGTTCGTTCGCCCGGCTCTTCGCCCTGGGCGGCTCGGCCGCCCTGCTGGCTGATCCGGCGTTCGCGCGCACGCTGCCCGCCGCCCGCGACCTCCTGCCGGCGGGACCGGCGGCCGGCGAGCCCTTCTGGACGAGCGTGCGCGAGCAGTTCGTCATGCCCCCGGAGCTGGCGGTGATGAACGCCGCCAACCTGTGCCCGGCGTCGCGGCCCGCCGCCGAGTGCCTGGCCCGCGAGTCCCGCAGCGTGGACCTCGATCCGTCGCCGACCAATCGCGCCCGGCTCATGCCCGAGAAGGAGAAGACGCGGGTGGCCCTGGCCGAGTTCCTGCGCGTGACGCCCGACGAGATCATCATCACGCGCAACACCAGCGAGTCGAACAACATGGTGTCGAACGGGCTGGACCTGAAGGCGGGCGACGAGGTCCTGCTGCACGAGGACAACCACCCGAGCAACCTCACCGCGTGGAAGGAGAAGGCCAAGCGCTTCGGCTTCTCGGTGGTGGTCGTGCCCCAGAAGAACCCGCACCCCGGCATCGACTACTACGTGGACGCCTTCGCCAAGGCCATCACCCCCAGGACCCGGGTGATGTCGGTGACGCACTTGTCGAGCACGGTGGGCGACCTGATGCCGGCCAAGGAACTGGCGGCGCTGGCCCGCGCGCGCGGCGTGCTGTTCCTGCTCGACGGCGCGCAGAGCTTCGGGCTGCTCGACGTCGACCTCGCCGCCATCCAGCCCGACTTCTATTCGGGCAGCGCCCACAAGTGGCCGTGCGGCGCGCGCGAGTGCGGCGTGCTCTACGTCAACAAGACGGCGCAGGCGAAGCTGTGGCCGAGCGTCTACAGCGCCTATCCCGGCGCGGTCGGCTTCTCCAAAACGTTCGAGAGCTTCGGCCAGCGCGACGAGGCCACCATGATCGCCCTGCACGAGGCGCTCAAATTCCAGACGCAGGTCGGGCGCCCGGCCATCGAGGCCCGCTCGCGCGCGCTGACGACGCAATTGATGGACGGCCTCAAGACGCTGCCCGGCATCGTGAACTGGACCTCGCCCGTGGCAGAGCGTCGCGTGGCCGTCGTGTCGTTCGTGCCCGGCGCGCTCGATGCGAACAAGCTCGCGGCCGCGCTCTATGCCAACGACAAGATCGGCATCACCACGCGCGGCGGCCAGGACCGTCCCGGACTGCGCGTGTCGCCGCATTTCTACAACAGCCCGGCGGAAGTGGACCGGCTCGTGTCGGCGCTGAGCAGGTATCTGAAGAGCGGCGTCTAGCCGCGCGGTCCGTCGCCCGTGCCACGCGCATCGTGGCGGCGCGCTCCGCCCTTACGAAACGAGCGCGATCGGTTTCAACCGCAGCACCGGCGCCTCTTCGTCGCCGAACCACAGGTGGACCATGCCGTCGTCGGCGCGCGCGCCGGGAACGGGCAGGTCCACCGTGCCGTCGCCGGCCGCGGGCCAGGTGGCGTCGAGGGCTTCGCACACCACGTCCTGCGCCAGGCTGAGCACGCCCTCGGCCTCGTCGGCATAGACCTCCGCGTCACCGCCGTCGTCGGGATCGAGGTCGAGCGACGTCGAGACGGCGGTGCCGTCGGCGGTTTCGATGACGATCGTCTCGCCGTCGGCGCTGGCGGTGAAGCCCTCGGGGAGACTCGCCGCCAGCGCGGCGGCGAGTTCCCGGGCGAATGCTGCAGGAGTCACGCCTACTGCTGCGGTTGCGGCGTGGCCGGCGTGGTGCGCACGGTCGGGTACTTGATGCCGAGCTGATCCAGGTAGGTCGGATACTTCGTCGGGTCGTAGTAGAACTTCTTCATCTGCTCGCGGTACTTGTCGAGGATGCCCTTGTTCAGGAACGTGGGCGCGGGCGTGTCCTTCTTGATGAAGGGGATGTACTTCACGTCCTTGGTCTGCACGTTGTTGAAGTAGTCCCACGCCTGCGTGATCAGCTCGGGCTTGGTCAGCAGGTCGAGGATCGTCATCGCCTGCACCTTGGCGCCGGCCACGACGCCCTTGTGGGCGATCGGGCGTGGCCCTGGCGATGGCGCTCGACCAGTTGTGGCCGGGCAGGCCGGGGATGTTCGACGGGTAGCGCAGCGTGACGGTCGGCACGTTCCACGAGATGTCGCCGATGTCGTCCGAGCCGCCGCCGCTGTTGTCCTCGTTCTGCACCGGCACGCCCATCTCGGCCGAGCTTGGTCGGCGAGCCCGGGCTGCGTGGCGTTGCCAAGTTCCTTCTGCAGCGCCTTGGCCAGCGTCTGGTCCGCCTCGCTCCAGGTCGGCAGGCCGACCGTCTGGATGTTGGCGTACATCGTCTCGGCGATCGGCTTGTTGAAGTGCTGCGGCCAGGCCGTGCCGAGGATGCGCGAGGTCCACGTGGTGTCGGTCATCAGCGCCGCGCCCTCGGCCATCTTGTCGCCGATGTCCCACAGCTCCTTGATGTGCGGCTGGTCGGTCTCGCGGAAGTAGAACCAGATGCTGGCGTTGCGCGGCACGACGTTGGGCTGGTCGCCGCCGTTGGTGATGACCGAGTGCGAGCGCTGCGACAGGCGCAGGTGCTCGCGGCGGTAGTTCCAGCCGATGTTCATCAGCTCGACCGCGTCGAGCGGCCGAGCGTCCGCGCCACGGCGCGCCGGCGCTGTGCGCGGTCTCGCCCTCGAACGTGTACTCGACCGAGACCAGGCCGTTGCCGCCGCCGTCGCCCCACGACACGTCGAGGTTGCTGCCGACGTGCGTGAACAGCGTCGACGTCGACGTCCTTGAACATGCCGTCGCGCACGAACCAGGCCTTGGTGGCCGACCAGTTCCTCGGCGACGCCGGGCCACAGCATGAGCGTGCCGGGCAGCTTCTCGCGCTCCATGATCTTCTTCACCGCGATCGCCGCGACGATGTTCAGCGGCATGCCCGGTGTTGTGGCCTTCGCCGTGGCCGGGCGCGCCTTCGATGATCGGATCCGTGTAGGCCACGCCGGGCTTCTGCGACGACTGCGGGATGCCGTCGATGTCCGAGCCGAGCGCGATCACCGGCTTGCCGCTGCCCCAACGTCGCCACCCACGCGGTCGGGATGCCCGACTGGCCGCGGGTGATCGTGAAGCCGTTCTTCTCGAGCACGCCGGTCAGGTACTTCGACGTCTCGACTTCCTGGAAGCCGAGCTCGCCGAAGCTGAAGACCGAGTCGACCATCTTCCTGGGCCAGCTTGGCCAGGCCGTCGACGTGCTCGGCGACGCCGCGCTTGAGGCCGGCGAGGTTGGCGTCGTCGGCGCTGACCGCCGGCGTGGCCGTGGCGGGCTTGGCCGTGGAAGGCTGGGCCGGGCGCGCCGGGGCCTGCGCCAGGACGGAGGTCGCCGAGAAGGCGAGCGCTACGAGCGAGATTCCAATGGGGCGAGTGCGATTCATCGTGCCGTTCCTCCAGCATGCGCCCGGGCGGCCGCGTTCGCGCGACGGCGGGGAGTGCCCTCGAATTGTACTGGTCCCGGGCGCATGGGTTCGACCAGAAATGCAGACCGGGTCGTGAGCGGACGGTCGGGACCGCCGTGCCTACGGGGCAAGCGTGGCCCGGTCCTCCGGTACCCGTCTGGCCTTGACCTTCTGTTCGAAGGCGTAGCCCAACGCGAGCAGGTCGCCTTCGGCATAGGCGCGGCCCATGAACGCCAGACCCAGCGGCAGGCCGTGGGTTTCGCCCATGGGCACGGTCAGGCTCGGCGTGCCGGCCACCGCCGCCATGCCGTAGCCGGCGCCGACGAAGTGATCGCCGAGCACGTGGTCGGTCGGCCACGTCGGTGAGACGCTCGGCGCAATCAACGCGTCGAGGCTGTCACCGTCCAGCGCCGCCCTCAGGCCGTCGCGGCCGGCCAGCGCCCGGGCGTCGGCCTTGGCGCGCAGGTAGGCCGGCTCGGTCAGGGGGCCCTTGGCTTCGGCCTGCTCGAAGATCTCCTGCCCGAAGAAGGGCATGGCCTGCGCGGCGTGGGCCCGGTTCCAGGCAATCAGCGCCGCCAGCGACTTGTGCGGCGACGCGCTCTGCTGGAGGTAGGCGTTCACGCCATCCTTGAACTCGTAGAGCAGCACTTCGAACTCGGGATCGCTCCAGCGGTTGTAGGTGGGGATGCGCACGTCCACGACGGTGGCGCCGGCGCTGCTCAGGGTCGCGATGGCCTTCTCCATGGCCGCGTCCACGTCCGGGTGATAGCCCATGGCCTGGCGCACCACCCCGAGCCGCTTGCCGGCCAGCGCGTCGCTCTTCAGCATGGTGGTGTAGTCGGCGGCGATCCGGTCGGTGGCGCCGGCGGCGGCCGGATCGGCCGCGTCCACACCGGCCATGGCGCCGAGCAGCATGGCCGCGTCGGTCACCGTGCGCGCCATCGGCCCGGCCGTGTCCTGAGACACCGAGATGGGGATGATGCCAGTGCGGCTCACCACCCCGACGGTGGGCTTCAGCCCGACCAGACCGCTGACCGACGCCGGGCACAGGATGCTGCCGTCGGTCTCGGTGCCCACGCCCACGGCCGCGAGACTGGCGGTGATGGCCGTGCCCGTGCCGGCGCTCGACCCGCACGGGTTCCGGTCGAGCACGTAGGCGTGCCTGGTCTGGCCGCCACGCGAGCTCCAACCCGAACTCGACCGCGTCGAGCGGAAGTTGGCCCACTCGCTCAGGTTGGTCTTGCCGATGATCACCGCGCCCGCCGCCCGCAGCCGCGCCGCCACGAACGCGTCCCGGGCCGGCTTGTTGTCGGCCAGCGCCAGCGAGCCGGCCGAGTTGACCATGCCCACGACGTCGATGTTGTCCTTGAGCAGCACGGGGATGCCGTGCATCGGCCCGCGCACCCGGCCGGCCGCGCGCTCGGCGTCGAGCGCCGCCGCGTCGGCCACGGCCGTGGCGCTGAGCTCGATCACCGAATTGAGCGTCGGCCCAGCCTTGTCGATGGCCGCGATGCGCGCCAGGTAGGCGTCGGTCAGGGCGCGCGCCGTGAGCGTGCCCGCGGTCATGCGCGCCTGCGCCTCGGCGGCGCTCAGTTCGACCACGTCGACCGCCGGCGCGACTGGAGCCGTGGCGGCGGGGGTCACGGCAGCGGGAGCCGGCTGGTCCGACGCGGCCGTGCAGGCCACGGGCGCCACGACGGCCAGTGCAAGTGCGAGATGACGGACGTTCATGCGGGCGGCAACTCCGGGAAGAAGACAGGCCAGTGTATCCCCCGCGCCGGCGTCCAGCGCAGCCGGTAATATCGAGGGCAGCGCCGTGACCACCTCGCCCGATCCGTTCGTTCCCCATCCGGCGCTGGCCGGCGGGCACCGCATGACGCTGGCCGCCTGGGCGCGCACGCGGCGATTCCCCGGTCTGCCGCCGGCGGAATCCTGTCTGTTCGAAGTGGCCCCCGACTCACGGGTGCTCGGCCACTGCCACTGGCAGGCGGCGCGCGCCTCGCGCCTGACGGTGATCTGTCTGCACGGGCTCGAGGGATCGAGTGACGGCCACTACATGCGCGGCATGGCCGACAAGGCGTGGGCGCGCGGCTACAACGTGGTGCGGCTCAACCAGCGCAACTGCGGCGGCACCGAGCACCTCTCGCGCGGGCTCTACCACTCGGGCCTCACCGCCGACCCGCTGGCCGTCATGCATGCGCTTGCCGCCAGCCATGGCCTCGAGCGCTTTGCCTTTGCCGGCTACTCGCTCGGCGGCAACATCGCGCTCAAGCTCGCTGGCGAGCTGTCGCCGGCCGACGCCGCCCGGGTGGTGGCCGTCACGGCGGTGTCGCCGCCGATTGAGCTGGCGCGCTGCGTGGACGCCCTGGAGCGGCCGGCCAACCTCGCCTACCACCTGAACTTCCTCGTGGGCTTGCGCGGGCGCATGAAACGCAAGGCGCGCCTCTACCCAGGCGTCTACGATCTCGGCCTGCTCGCCCGCGTCCGCAGCGTGCGCGCTTTCGACGACGCTTACACCGCGCCGCACAACGGCTTTGCCGGGGCCGCCGACTACTACCACCGCGCCAGCGCGCGCCGTGTCCTGACGCAGCTGGCGGTGCCGGCGCTGCTCCTCACCGCGGCCGACGACCCGTTCGTGCCGCCCGATGCGGCACGCGATCCGGCACTTGCCGAGGTACCGGGCCTGACCCGCGTGGTGACCCGATACGGTGGGCACTGCGGGTTCATCGGCCGGCCGGCCGGGCCGGGCGACGACGGGTACTGGGCCGAAACGCGGGTGATGGACTTCATCGCCGCGGCGGACGCGGCGGCGCGCGGACAGGCGAGACGCTGAACGGCGGTGCGCCGGCCCCGGCTCACGCCTGGCCGAGCAGTTCGATCATGCGCTGCCCGAAGACCGCGCCCTTGCCGGCGTCCTCGTGCTTGAAGTAGACGAACACGTCCCGGCAACGGGTCGACAGGTCCTGCGCCCGCGCCGTCCACGTGCGGATGGCCTCGTCGTCGTAACCCTCGTCCCGCAGCCGCAGGTAAGCGAAATCGGCGGTGTGGACGATGGGCACCGAGCGCGCTTCGGTGTCGGCCACGCACAGGGCGAAGTTGCGCGCCCGCAGGCGCGCGTAGACCTCGTCGTCGAGCCACGAGTCGTGGCGGAACTCGAACGCCGCCGGCACGCCCTCGGGCACCGTGGCCAGGAAGGCGTCGAAGCGCTCGAGGTCGCACCTCAGATTGGGCGGGGTCTGGAAGAGCAGGGCGCCCAACTGCGGGCCGAGCTCGCGCGCGGTGGTCACGAAGAACTCGACCGAGTCGCCCACGTCCTTGAGACGCCGGTCGTGGGTGATGCGGCGATTGGCTTTGAGGGTGAAGCGGAAGGACGGCGGCACCTGGGCGGCCCAGCCGGCGACGGACTTGGACGTGGGCATCCGGTAGAACGTCGCGTTGATCTCGACCGAGGGGAACCGTTCGGCGTAGAAGGGCAGCATCCTGGCCGCAGGGAGATCCTGCGGATAGAACGCGCCCTTCCACTCCGGATAGTTATAGCCGGACGTGCCTACGAGGATCACAGGGGTCCCCGGGAACGTCGTCCAGGCCTACCAGCGCGGTTCGCGCCGGCCGCCGCCACCACCGCCGCCGCCGCGGCTGCTGCCGCCGCCGCCGCGACCCATGCCGCCACCGCCACCACCGCCGAAGCCACCGCCGCCACTGGGCTTGGGCCGGGCTTCATTGACGACCAGCGCGCGACCGTCCATCTGGAACTCGTGGAGTTCGTCGATGGCCTTCTGTGCCCCTTCGTCGCTCGCCATTTCGACAAACGCGAAGCCGCGAGCCCGGCCCGTGGCCTGGTCGCGCATCACGTGGACGTTGGCGACGTCGCCAGCGCGACCGAACAGCTCGGTCAGGTCTTCGTCGGTTGCACTGTAGGGAAGATTGCCTACGTAGAGTCTACGGCCCATCGGTCACTCGCTCCTGCCGCGCTTCGGTCGATCAGCCCGACGCGCGCGACACGCCGGTGCTTCCCCGCGACCAGCTCAATCAGCAGGCGGGGGAAACGTAGTCTCACCGACCGGCACGAGCAGAGCTCCCTCAGGGACGTTAAAGTGCGCGAAGTATAGCAGACCCGGTGTCAAGCGGCAGTGTGGATCCCGGAGCCGGCGCACCCTCGTGGTACATTCGATCCCGATGCGCTGCCTGGCCGCCACCGTCCTGCTCGCGACCGTTCTGGCGTCGTGCGCGCCGCCCCCTCCCCCGCCCACGGCCGACCGCTACCCCATCGCAGGCCAGCTCCTGGGCGTCCAGCTCGACACCGGCCAGGTGGTGCTCAAGCACGGCGAGGTCGTGGGCTACATGACGGCCATGACCATGCCCTTTCCGGTCGAGGACCGGGCGTCGATTCGCGAGCGCCGCCCCGGCGACCTGGTGACGGCCACGCTGGTCGTCGAGCCGACCCGCTATTACCTCGAGAACGTGCAGTTGACCGGGACCGCGCCCCTGCCGGCGTCGGCCACGGCGCTGCCGGTGGCGGAGGGCGTGCACATCCTCGGGCCCGGCGATGCCGTGCCGGCCACCGCACTGACCGACCACACCGCCCGGCCCTTCTCGCTGACGAGCTGGGCCGGGAGCGCGGGCGTCGTGACCTTCATCTACACGCGGTGCCCACTGCCCGACTTCTGTCCGCTGATGGACCGGCGCTTCGCCGAGATCCAGAGCGTCGCGGCGGCTGACCCGGCGTTGAAGGGGCGGGTGCGGCTGCTCTCGGTGAGCTTCGATCCGGAGGTCGACACGCCGGCGGTGCTGGCCGAACACGCGGCCCGCGTCGGCGCGGGTCGCGACTGGCGCTTCGCCACGGCCCCGGCCGCCACGGTCGATTGCTTCGCCGCCGAATTCGGCGTCAACGTCATCCGCGAGGCCGACGGGACCATCACCCACAACCTGCGCACGGCGGTCATCGGGCCCGACGGCCGGGTGGTCGCCGCCTATTCCGGCAACGACTGGACGGCCGCCGCGCTCATCGACGATGTGCGCCGCGCCCTGGCCAGCGCGCCGCCGCCGCGATGAGCTCCCGCGTTCCGGCCCGGCCGCAGTCACTCCGGGCCGCGCTGGCCCCCGGCACCGCGCCGCCGCTCCCGGAGCGCTTCACCCGGCCCGAGCGGGAGTTGCTGGCCCGCTTGCGCACGCCGGCCGCGGTGCAGGCCTGGCTGAACGCGCTGCCCTACAACGACGAGCAGGGCGGCGAGTCGTTGCGGACGTTCCGCGGCGTGGTCGCGCGCGGCACGGCCCACTGCCTCGAAGCCGCGCTCTTTGCCGCCGTCACGCTCGAGCAGCACGGCCATCCGCCGCTGCTCCTGAGCTTCGAGTCGGTCGACCGCCTGGACCACGTGATTTATCTCTATCGCGGGCGGCGGGGCTGGGGCTCGATTGCCCGATCGCGCGACCCCGGACTGCACGGGCGCCGCCCGGTCTTCACGTCGCCGCGGGCGCTGGCCCTCAGCTACGTCGATCCATATGTGGATTACAGCGGCCGCGTGCGCGGCTACGCGGTCGTGCATCTGGCAGCCATGGGGAGCTACGACTGGCGCTTCGCCACGGGCAACGTGTGGGCCGTCGAGCGGCTCCTCATCGACTGGCCGCATCACCGGATCCGCACCTCGGAGACGCGTTACCGGCAACTGAAGCGGCGCTATACCGCGTTCCGCAAGGCCCACGGCGTCAAACCGCTCTACTACCGGGGGCGCGAGCGCTGGATGCCGCTGCCGGCCGAATTCGCGGCGCCCGGCTAGTCGAGATCGAAACCGCGAATCGGCTTGGTGATCGGTTCGTCCCTGGCCTTTTCCAGCGCCTCCTCGAAGCGGCGCGACAGCGCGTCGTCGCGGCCGCGCTCGGAGTGCATCGACTGCTCGAAGATCGCCTCGCGGCGCCGCTCCTGCTCCTGCAGGATGCGCTGCGCGTTGTCCAGGGCCGGGGCGTGGGGGTTCGGCGCCTCGTGATGCGACACGACACGGCCGAGGTTGAGGTCGACGACCAGCGTCGCTCCACAGCACGGACACGTCATTTCCCGTTCGCTTTCCAGGATGGCCATGGTCCCTCCGGGGCTGGGGCACTTGCGGCAAGCCCCGTCTGTGCTCAAGAGTAATGGGGTGAGACCTGATGCCGCAAGATGAGCAACACCTGCGCCGCCACCGTTCGGTGCGGATCGTCACCTACAACATCCACCGCTGCCGCGGCATGGACGCCGCACCCACCCGCAGCGCATCGCCGAGGTGCTGCGCCACGTCGACGCCGACGTCATCGCGCTGCAGGAGGTGATTGGCGCCGGCCCGAGCGGCCGGGACACGCCGAGGAGATCGGCGCCGCGCTCGGCATGGGCTGGGTGATGGCCCCGACCCGGCACCTGCGCGGCGCGCTGTTCGGCAACGTCGTGCTGAGCCGCCTGCCGATCGCCAGCACACGTCCAGCACGACCTGTCGTGGAAGACGTGCGAGCCGCGCGGCGCGCAGCGCGTCGACGTGGCCGTCGACGGCGACCGTCTGCTGCACGTCTACAACGTGCATCTCGGCACCGCGCTCCTCGAGCGGCGCGTACCAGGCGGCCGCGCTGGCGACGATCCGTGCACGACGCGGCGCGTCGCACGGTCCGAAGCATCGTGCTCGGCGACTTCAACGAGTGGACGCGCGGGCTGGCCACCGACATCCTGCTCAGAAGCGGCTGCAGAGCGTGGACCTGACGCAAGCACCTCACGCGGCAGACGCACCTATCCGGGCTGGTTCCCGCTGCTGCACCTCGATCACATCTACTACCGCGGTCACGTCGAGGTGACGCACGTCGAACTGCTGCGGACGCGGCAGGCGCTCATGGCCTCCGACCACCTGCCGCTCGTGGCCGACCTGAAGGTGTCGTACTAGCAGGCGTCGCTCAGGCCAGGGCCTCGCCGGGGCGCGCCAGCATCACGTCCATCAGGCCGAGGTTCCGGGTGCGGAACCCCGCCTCGCAACTGGCGAAATAGTACTCCCAGGTGCGGATGAAGCGGTCGTCGAAGCCGAGACGCCGCACCTCGTCGGTGCGCGCCATGAAGGCGGTGCGCCAGGCGTGCAGGGTGTGCGCGTAGTCGAGGGGCCGATCCTCTACCTGCGTCACGGTCAAGTGCGTGTGCGCGGCGCTGACCGCGCACATCTCGCGCAGGCACGGCAGCAGTCCGCCCGGGAAGATGTGCTTCTGGATCCAATCGGAGCGGCGCACGTAGCCGTCGAAGCGGCCGTCGGGCATGGTGATGGCCTGGATGCCCACGCGTCCGCCGGGCGCCAGGGCGCGGTCGAGGGCCCGAAAGAAGTCGGGCCAGAACTCGCGGCCGACGGCCTCGATCATCTCGACCGACACGATGCGCGAATACTGCCCCTCGATGTGCCGGTAGTCGCGCAGTTCGATGCGCACGAGGTGCGCGAGGCCCGCGGCCGCAACCCGCGCGGTCGCCAGCGCGCGCTGCTCTTCCGACACGGTGATGCTGGTGACGCGGCAGCCGTAGGTGCCTGCCAGGTGCATCGCCAGCCCCCCCCAGCCCGAGCCGATTTCAAGCACGTGATCCGAGGCACGCGGCGCCAGCCGCTCGCCCCAGCGCCGGAACTTCTCGCGTTGCGCCGTCTCGAGCGTGTCGCCGGGGCTCTGGAACACGGCGCTCGAGTAGGCCATGGTCGGGTCGAGGAAGAGCGAGAAGAAGTCGTTGCCGAGGTCGTAGTGGGCGTAGATGTTGCGCCGGCTGCCGGCGGTCGTGTTCCTGCGCCGGCGGTGACGCCAGGTGTCGGCCAGGTTGGTCAGGCGCGTCAGGAACGAGTCGAGCGGAGCGTGCTGCTGGTTGCGGAAGGCCAGCGCCACCACCAGCGCCAGATCGTCGGCGCGCCAGTCACCGTCGATGTAGGCATCGCCGACGCCCATGTCGCCGTGCAGGAGCACGCGGCGGAAAAAGCGATCGTTCTCGATCCACACCGAGGCGTGCGGCTCCGCCTCCGGCGCACCCAGCACCACGGCGCTGCCGTCGGGCATGGTGACGGTGAGGCGCCCCTCGCGCCAACCCGCCAGCCCCTCGAGGACCCGACGTCGGGCCAGCGATCCGATGCGGCGATCGACCCACGCCGCCGCGGCAGGCGCGGACGGTGCGGGCAGCGAGCGGGCAACTCGGGAGCCGGGCGAGGCAAGCATGTGATCTCCTGGCGCCTTCTACGGCCGCGTGCGGCGGGCACGCGCCGGGTCGTAGGCGGGTTTGGGGTGATACGACAGGCCCTTGCGCCACAGACGCAGGGCTTCCCAGTGGATGGCGGCGACGACCCGCGCGGTCATGAACGGAAACCGGGCCAGGGCGGCGGCCAGGCCGCCGTCGCTGAGGGGCTGGCGAGTCAGGCGCAGGTGCGAGACGAACACCGGGCGGCCGCCGTCGTGCAGATCGATGCGCACGTCGGCCCCGCCGTCGGCAAACGACAACTCGAACCGGTAGGTGCCGTCGAGGGTGAAGAAGGGGGAGACGTGGAACACCTTCTTGGCCTGCCACACGCCCGCCGTGCTGCGCCTGCGCCGCCGGCAGGACGTAGGCATGGCGCTCGCCGAACGTGTTGTGGACGTCGGCCACCACCGCCACCGGGGCGCTGTCGCCGTCGCGGCCGTAACAGAGGAAGAAACTGACCGGGTTGAAGACGTAGCCGAAGATCCGGCCGTGGGCCACCAGCTCGATACGCCCGACCGACGCGGTGACACCGTGCGCGGTCAGCGCGCGGAGCACCGCCGCGCGTAACGCCGCCACCCTGACTTCGGGTGCACCAGGCGCGCGCGGCACGTCGAGGAAGTCAGCGGCGTCGAAGCGCACGGGTTTCCACCAGCGCACGCCGAACAGCCACAGCGCCCGGTCGAGGGCCGGCACCGCCTCGAGATCGAAGCGCAGCATGAACAAGCGGTACGCGAACGCGTGCGGCCGCGGTGCAAGACGGCTGTGCGCAACCCGCCCGACGAGCAGTCCGGCCCGCGCCGCTGGCGGCGCGCCGCTCATGCGTGCACCCCGAGCAAGCGGGCCACGGTCACGGCCGAGCGAGCGCCGTCCTCGTGGAAGCCGTAGCCGAGGTGCGCCCCGCAAAAATACGTGCGCCGGTCGCCGTTGAGCAGCGCGATCCGGCGCTGCCCCTCGGCGGCGCGCTGGTCCAGCACCGGATGGGCGTAGCGCATCCGCGCGTGCACGTGCCGGGGCTCGCCCTCGCTGTTGAGCGTGCACAGCAGCGGCCCGACCCCGTTCAGTCCCTGCAGCCGCGCCAGGTCGTAGGTGATGGATACCGGCGCGTCCTCGGCCCGGCAGTCGCTCATCCGCACGTTCCACGACGCGCGAGCGGCCGCCCGCTCTGGCAGATACGCGTCGTCGCCGTGCAGGACGGTGGGATTGACCGAGTAGCCAAACGCGCCGAGCGCGTCGGCTTCACGTGGCGACGGATCGGCGAGAAGGGCCAGCGCCTGGTCGGCATGGGTGGCGATGACGACCGCGTCGACGGTGCGCGGCGGCTCCCCTTCGATGTCCAGACGCGGGCCCCCCTCGGTGCGCGTGACCGAGCGCACCGGACGGCCGATCCGCACGCCGCGGCCCAAGCTGGCCGCGATGCGGTCCACGTAGGAGCGGCTGCCGCCGACGACCGTGCGCCACACCGGCTGGCCGGCAACGGCCAGCAGGCCATGGTTGTCGAGGAACCGCAGATACGACGCGGCTGGAAACGCGCGCACGGCGCCCGAGGGCGCCGACCAGATCGCGGCTCCCATCGGCAACACGAAGTGACGCACGAGCGACTCGCCGAAGCGATGAGCGTCGAGGAACTGCCCCAGGGTGATGGCCGCGGCCGAGCCGTCCTGGAGCGCGCGCCGGCCGACGCGAAAGAAGCGGAGGATCTCGGCGAGCATCGACAGGTGCTCGGCCGTGAACGCCCGCCGATGCGCGAACAAGCCGCGCAGTCCGACGCTGGAGTAGGCCAGGTCGCAGCGGTCGCAACGCACGCTGAACGACATGTCGCTCGGCCGGCTGGCCACGCCGAGGGCGTCCAGCATCGCCACGAAGTGGGGATAGGTGCGCTGGTTGAAGACCATGAAGCCCGTGTCCACGGCGACGGTCTGCCCGCCCACCGTGACGTCATGGGTGTGGGCATGGCCGCCCAGACGCCCGTCGCGCTCGTAGAGCTGCACGTCGTGCCCCCGGGAGAGCAGCCACGCCGCCGTGAGTCCCGACACGCCGCCGCCGATGACTGCGATCCGCAAACCACCAGGGTAAACCCACAAGCCGCGGCGCTATTCCCGTGGCTCGGGGGCGCCGGTACGGGATCATCGGCGCATGCCGTATCCGACTGCCGACCTCGGCCTGGCCCGCCGTCTGGAGCGGGCCGAAGGTGCCGCCAACGCGCGGTTCGTTGAAGCTCGCGCCCGCGTCGACCCGGCCCGGGGCGCATGCTGGCGCGACGTCCAGGGCACGTGGGCGATGTTCGACGGCGTCGATTCGCCGCTCACGCAGACCTTCGGACTGGGCCTGAGCGACGCCCTGGACGCCGCGACGCTCACGACGCTCGAGGCCTTCTTCCAGGAGCGCGGGGCGGCCGTGGAACATGAGGTGAGCCCGTTGGCCCTCGGAGAACCCCTGTCGTTGCTCTCGGGCCGCGGCTACGTGCCGGTCGAGCTCACCAGCGTCATGGTCCGTCCGGCCGCCGCCGGCGCGGCCGAGGTCGACAACGCCGCGTCAGGCCCACTCATGACCCGTCTCATCGCGGCCGAAGAAGGCCGTCACTGGGCAGAGGTGAGCGCGGACGGCTGGAGCGAGTCGCCAGCGGTCGTGCCCTTCGTGCGGGACCTCGGCGCGGTCTACACGCAGACGGCGGGGTCGCACTGCTTTGC
This sequence comes from uncultured Acidobacteriota bacterium, assembly GCA_963843885.1. Taxonomy (GTDB): domain Bacteria; phylum Acidobacteriota; class Vicinamibacteria; order Vicinamibacterales; family UBA2999; genus CADEFD01. The sequence continues at coordinate 151,651 of CAWJMJ010000019.1, read as the reverse complement.
CGTCGAGGTCGACGGCGTCATGGCGGCCGCCGGCGTGCTGGCCATCCACGACGGCGTGGCCGTGCTGGCCGGGGCCAGCACCCGGCCCGGCTTTCGCCGTCGCGGGGCCCAGAGCGCGCTGCTCGCCGCCCGCCTGCGACGGGCCCATGACGACGGCTGCGATCTGGCCATGATGTGCGCCCGTCCCGGCAGCGCGTCGCAACGGAATGCCGAGCGGCGCGGCTTCAGGATCGCCTACACGCGCATCAAGTGGCGGCTGGACCGCTGAGCCGGGCATACGCCTGCAATCCGCAGCCGCGTGCGTGTGCATGACGCCGGGCGACGACAGCGACGTGGCTCAGGCGTCGGCCGCGCCGGGCGTCGAGCGCGGTTCGACGGGGGCCGCGGCCCACGCGTCACGCTCGAACGCGTTGTCGGCGTAAGCCTGGCCCCCGCACGCCCAGGCGATGCCGCTGGCGGCGAGATAGGCCGGCACGAACAGCGGCCCCCAGCACTCGGCCTGGCGCACGTGCACGCGCTCGTGGGCGCGCGTGTCGTCGAGCGCCGCGGCGTCGCGGGCGATGACCACGTGGCCGAGCGTCATGGCCCGTACCGGCAGGTGCGGTGAGACCAGGTCGAGGAGCCGGGCCAGGCGCGGCCCGTGCGCCTCGAGGACGCCGGCCACGACCCGGACGTGTGGGGCGGTAAGCGCCAGCGCCAGCAGACCGATCAGCGATGTGGGCGCGGCCCACGCGTAGGCTGCCCACCGGCGGGCCGTCATCCGTCCGCCCCTGAAGAATCGGGCGCGGCCGCGGTGGCGCCGCGGCGGGCTTCGTCGTAAATGCGCGCCGGTACCGGCTGCAGGTTCCAGGCCAGCCCCAGCCACGACATCAGCGCGACCACGTAGTAGGTCGGATCGAACTCCCACCAGTAGAAGCCGTTGCGCGCGGCGCGCTGGTAGCGGTGGTGGTTGTTGTGCCAGCCTTCGCCGGCGGCGAAGAACGCGGTCAGCGCGTTGTTGCGCGAGTCATCCGGCGTGTCGAAGCGGCGGCTGCCCCACAGATGGTTGACGGTGTTGATGGCGAAGGTGGCGTGGGCCAGGGTGGTCGTGGCCAGAGCGAAACCCCAAACCAGCCAGGGGAATCCGCCGAGCGCGTAAAGCGCTCCCGCGTAGAGCAGCGGCGGCACCATGTAATGACGCTCCAGCCAGGCGATCTCAGGCACGCGGCCGAAGTCGCGCACCACCGGGTTCGATGCGGGCAACTCGTCGTTGCGCGCGTCGTGCAGGAACCATCCGACGTGCGCGTGGTAGAAGCCGCTCACCGCCGGGCTGTGCGGATCGCCCTCGCGATCGGCGTGCTTGTGATGGGCGATGTGGTGCCCGGCCCACCAGATCGGCCCTTTCTGCATCGCGGCCGTCCCGGCCAACGCCCAGAAGAAGCGCGCCGGGCGCGACAACTCGAACGCGCGGTGCGCGAAGTAGCGATGAAATGCCAAGGTGAGGCCGATGGCCCGGAGGAAGTGCGAGACGGCCCAGACGCCGAGCAGCGTCCACGTGAAGGGAACGGCGAAGACGAGCAGGGACGACGCCTGCACGCCCCAGAACACCGTGGCGGCGGCTAGCTCTCTTCCTCGAAGCCCTCTTCGATCGGCAAGGGCCGCGTCGCTGGACGCAGCGCTTCCCGATGATCGTAGATGGGCACGTCGCGCACGTGCATCGAGTTCGAACACGCTGGTGACTTCGCCTCGACGATGACGGTGACGGGGCTGCCGCCGGAGCCTTCTCGGAATCCGAGACGGCACCCGCAGGCGAGGTTGGCGTGTGTGAATCCCTTCAGCATCGAACTGCCAGGATCATACTACACGCGTCGTTCAGAGCAGGGCCTTGATCTCGCGTTCGAACTGCGTCTTCGGTGCCAATCCGAGATGCCGCTTGCAGACCTTGCCGTCGCGGCTGATCAGGAAAGACGCCGGGATACCGTAGATCGGTCCGTAAGCGTCTTGGATGTCGTCGTGACCCAGCCCGAGCACTATCGGGTAGTTCACTTTGTACTGGTCGGCGAAGGCCTTGGCCTTGTCGGCGGGATCGTCGACCGAAAGACCGACCACGACCAGATCGTTCTTGTACTGCTGCTGCAGCTCGACGAAGGCCGGAATCTCCGCCTTGCACGGTCCACACCACGTGGCCCAGAAGTTCAGCAGCACCACCTTGCCCCGGAAGGAACTCAACGTCACCGGTTTGCCGTCGAGCGACGGCAACGTGAAGTCGCTGGCCGGCTTGGCGTCGGCCATGCACGCGGCGCCGGCGGCGCCGGCCTGGCCGTCTTCCACGGTCGACTCGTGGGCGGCCACCGGCTCGACGAACGCGGCCGTCATCGGCTCCGCGCCCGGATCCTCGTGGTCGCCCCAGGTAAAGGGCACGCTCAATCCCAGGAGGGCGGCAACGGTGCCGGCAATGGCGACGCCGCGGAGGCTGCGCTGCTGGGTGGCGATCGGCTGCTGTTCCATGTCCTTATTCTCCCTCAAGTCCCACGGCAGCGGCTACGTCGGCCAGCTGAGCGGGCGCGACCAACACGTAGGTCGTGCCGTGCCGCGTGATGACCCGAGCATGGCGGCCGAACGCCGCGACATCGACGGCCGACGCCGCATGCCCCGCCAGGACGAACATCGACACCGGCTCGCTTTGGACGCGGTAGAGCACGTGTGCCACCCACCCTTCGCCGTACAGGCAACTGCGGACGCCGACGAGCCGGGCGCCCTGATCCTCGTGCGGCGACGGCACCGCCACGTCCATTCCGTAGGACTGGTGGAGCTGCGCTTGCGCTTCGCCCGCGGTCATGGCCCGGGCGTGCTCGTCGCCGTCGATCATGAAACACTTGATGTGGTCGAGCGTGAGCTGGGCGGCCAGCAGCACCGACGACTGGCCGGTACCCCAGTAGAGACCCCCGGCCACGGCCAGCACCACGGCGGCGGCGGCCGCCAGCGGCGACAGGCGGCGCCACCATGAGCCGGTGGGGGCCGCGCCCGGTACAACCTGGCTCCGCAGGCGCGCTTCGAGCCCAACTGGCGCCGGTTCGCGCAGCGAGGCGCGGCGGCTCGTGAGCAGCGTCCGCACTTCGCGCTGCTCTGCCACGAGCTGGCGGCAGGCGGCGCAGCGCGTCAAATGGGCCTCCACCACCCCCGCCTCACGGCCGTCTGCCTCGCCGTCCACGAACGGGGGCAACAGCGCCTCAATCCGGCGACAGTCGAGCGGTGACGAGGGGAACTGCACGGTCATGACTGCCCTTCCGTTCCTGTGCGCGCCGCCGGAGTGGCGCCGGGCCCGGCGCTGAGGGCGGCAAACAGGAGCTTCCGTCCGCGCGAGATGCGCGACATGACGGTGCCGATCGGCACCCCCAGCGCGTCGGCGATTTCCTGATAAGCCAAATCCTCCACGTCGCGCAGCCAGACGGCCTCGCGGAAGGCCTCGGGCAGCGCGTCGACGGCGGCCCTGATGTCGGCGTCCTGCGCGCGGCGCAGGAGCATCGTTTCCGGCGTGGTCTGCTCGACCGCGCCGGCCTGGCCGGCATCGACGGCGGCATCGACGGTGTCGCTGTCGAACGACACGCGGGCGCGGGCGTGGTCGCGGCGCCGATTGCGCCACGTGTTGTGGAGGATGGTGTAGAGCCAGGCCTTGAGATTGGTGCCCGGCTGGAACTGCGCGTGGGCCCGCAGTGCCTTGAGATAGGTGTCCTGCACCAGATCCCGGGCGGCGTCGCCGTCGCGGGTCAGCCTGACGGCCGTGCCGTACAAGCCGTGCATGAACTCGAGTGCCTGATCCATCAGTAGTGCGCCGTCTTCGCGGCCGGACGGCTTCTGGCGTTCAGACACCGGAACCTCCGACGCGTGATGTGAGGGGTAACCCCACGGGGGCAGAGGCTATTCCCGGCATCTGGGCCTATCTGACGTCCCAAGTATAGGACACGAAAGCGGGGACCACTTCTTGCTTGGCTGGCGTCAGAAGTAGCAGACGCGGCGCGTCCCAACGCTCCGGGGTAAGATTCCGAAGCGCTGGCGGGCGGCTCTGGCACCGCGACGTCCACAGGACCCTCGAGGAGTTCTTCGTATGCGAACCTTCATGCCGGCCCGGCCCCTTCTGCGGGCCCTGTCGATCGCGCTCGTGCTCGCGGTATCGGCCGGCGCCGTCCCGGCTTCGGCCCAGACGCAGTTTGCGCCCTACTTCGGCAAGAACGCCATCCGCTACGACAACTTCCGCTGGCACACCTACCAGACCGACCACTTCGAGATCTATTACTACCCCGAGATCGAGCCGCATCTCGAGCGCATGGCCGGATACGCCGAAAGCGCCTACCAGCACATCAGTTCCGAACTCAAGCACGACCTGGCCGCCAAGGTCCCGCTCATCCTGTTCCAGACGAGCGCCGAGTTCTACCAGCAGAACGTCATTCCCGGGGCGGCGCAGGAAGGCGTGGGCGCGTTTGCCGAGCCCAGCCGCTACCGCATCCTGATGCCGATCGACGAGCCCGCCCGACCTGCTCTACCGGCTGATGGTCCACGAGCTCACGCACATCTTCCAGTTCGACATCATTCCCACCTCGCTGATCCGCAACTCCACACCGTTGTGGGTCAACGAGGGCATGTCCGACTACATGACCGGCGTGTGGCGTCCGCTCGACATCATGATGGTGCGCGACGCGGCCATCGCCGACATCATCCCGAAGATGAGCAACCTGCAGGGCTACGGCGACCTCGGCAACCCGCGCGGCATCTACAACCTCGGCCACGCGGCCTTCGAGTTCATGGAAGCCAAGTGGGGCAAGGAAGGCGTTCGCCAGTACGTCTTCGCGCTGCGCAAGAGCATCATCGGCGGCGGCGACGACGCCTATCAGGAAGCCTTCCAGATTTCGGCCGACGAGTGGGACAACGAGTTCGACCGCTATCTCAAGGAACGGTTCAAGCCGTTCCGCGACAAGGAGCGGCCGGCCGATTACGGGCGCAACCTCGCCCCGTCCGCCGACAAGACCCGCTATTCGCAGGCCTACTCGATCGAGCCGTCGCCGTCGGGCGACCTGATCGCCGCCATGACCGGCAACTCGGGCGACCGCGAACTCGACATCGTGCTGCTCTCGGCCAAGGACGGGCAGGTGATCCGCAACCTGACCCCGGGTTTCGACCAGTCGCGCGGCTTCGAGTCACATCGTGCAGCCGGGCGGGCGGTGGAACACGGTGCCGTGGATGTCGTGGTCGGCCTCGGGCGACCGGCTGGCCTTCTTCGTCCGCACCGAGAAAGACCGCTCGCTGTTCATCGAGAACGTGATCTCGCGGCAGCATCGTGCAGCGCCTGCCGCTGAACGACATCGATTCGCCCGAGTCGCCCGACTTCTCGCCCGACGGCCGGCGCGTGGCCTTCTCGGGGCTGCGCGGCGGCGTCGCCGACGTCTTCACGATCGACCTCGAGACCAAGGTCATCACCAACATCACCAAGGACGCGTTTGCCGATTACGCGCCGACCTGGACCGCCCGACGGCACGGGCCTCATCGTGCTGACGCGCGTGAGCGGCAACGAGAAGCTGTTCCGCATCGACCCGGCCACCGGCGCGCGCACCCAGCTCACCTTCGGCACGCACGACGACGCGGCAGCGCAGTTCCTCGACGCCAACACGCTGGTCTTCTCGTCGACCGCCGTCGACCCGAACGAGACGATGGATCCCGAGGTGGCGCAAGAACGGCGCCATCTACAACCTCTGGACGCTCGACCTGAAGAGCGGCGAGCTGCGGCGCTACACCGACGCGGTCGGCGGCAACTTCTCGCCCGTGGTCCTCAACGGCCGCAGCGACGGCGCGCGCGTCGGCTTCGTCAGCTACTACAAGGGCGATTACAGCGTGCACATCCTCGACCGGAAGGAACCGCTCGGCGCGCCGGTCACCACCGAGGACTTCGGCTCGCCCGGCCCCATCGTCGACTTCCAGGCGCCGCTGACCCACACCCTGGTCGACAGCCAATCAGAAGCGGAAGGGCAAGTTCGAGAAGCTGTTACCTCGAAGGCCGGCCGCCGGTGAACGTCGGCGTCACCAGCGGCGGCGACTTCTTCGGCGGCACCGCCGTCACCTTCACCGACGTGCTCGGCGACCAGCAGTTCACGCTCTACGCCACCTCGGTGTCGCAGTACCGCTCGTTCTCGGGCTCGTACATCAACCTCGAGCGCCGCTTCCAGTACGCCCTGCAGGGCTACTCGCAGACGCAGTTCTTCTACGGCCAGCTCGCAGGGCGTCTTCTACGACCCGTCGTTCAGCGGCATCATCGACCGCGATCTGGCCGTGGCCACGACGCACGGTGCGCGGCGCCACCGCCTTCGGCATCTAGCCCTTCAATCGCTATCGCCGCGTCGAAGTCTCGGGCGGCGTGGTGCACAGCAGCGAGCGCTTCGAGGACGTCGGCCTGCAGCAGTACTCGCAGCAGTACCAGCAGCAGCAGTTCGGCCGGCAGCTCCTCAACAACGGCACGATGGTGCCGTTCGGACTGGCGTTCGTCCAGGAGACCACCATCTTCCGTGAGTTCGGGCCGCTGGCCGGCAACACCGTGCGTCTGTCCTACGAAGTCGCGCCGGCGATGGGCAGCACGCTATCGCGCCAGACCGTCGACGCTCGACGCGCGCAAGTACTTCCGGCTCGGCGGCTCCGGCCTGCTGGCGCTGCGCGCCAAGGGCTTCAAGAGCTGGGGCAGCAATCCCGGCTATTACTTCTTCGGCGGCAACTCGGAGATGCGCGGCTACGACTATCTCCAGTTCGTCGGCCAGAATGCCGGCCACCTCAACGCCGAACTGCGCATCCCGCTCATCCACGCGATGGCTACGCCGATCGGCGTGCTCGGCGGGGTGCGGGGCACGCTCTTTGCCAACGTCGGCGGCGCCAGCTGGGCCAACACGCCGTTCAAGGCGTTCGAGCGCGACGCGACCATCGAGCGGCCGATTGTCAGCTACGCGCCCAACCCGACCAATCCCAATGGCGTCGACGTGCCGGTCTACGGCAGCCCGGTGGTCGTCCAGGGCTTCCGCCTGATCGACGCGCGCGCCGCCTACGGCATTGGCCTGCAGACCTTCGCTCTGGGCTTTCCGGTGCACTTCGACTGGAGCTGGAAGACGCTGTTCAACAAGGAATGGGAAGACGTCCGCTTCGCGCAGCAGGGCGGCAGCGCCGTCTTCCGCAAGCCCCGCTTCCAGGTGTGGATCGGCTACGACTTCTAGGCGCCGGCCACCCGCGCCCGCGGGCGGTTACGGCGCGAACGGAGCGGTGCCGCCGGACACGGTCCGCACCGGCTCGCCGCCGGCGCGCGTCATGCGCAGTTCGCTGCGCTCGCAGGTCCATGGCGACGCGATACGGGCTCAGGAACTTGTGTCCGACGATCCCGCCCAGCTGGAAGCCGAGCAGCACGCTCGGCGCGCGCAGGTTCAGCACCACCACCGAGAAGTTGCGGTACTCGATGTCGCGGAACTGCAAGTTGAGCCCCTGCATCAGGAACGCGTCGCGGTCCCAGCCCGAGGTGCCGTAGACCTTGAGCGCGATGCGACGGCCGAACGGCTCTCCCGGGCGGATCGCGTCGGCGGTGGCGCGGCTGATCGAGATCACCTCGCCGCCGGTGTCGACGACGAAGTAGGCCGGCCGCTCGGCGTTGATCAACGCCGCGCACCATGACCAGCCGGTGCATGCGCAGCGGCAGCGTGATGTCGGCCGGCTCGTCGGTGAGCTGCTCGCCGATGGTGAGCAGCTTGGTGCCGTAGTCGATGGTCATCGACAGGCCCAGCGCCATCGGCGAGAAGCTCTCCATCTCGCGCTTGGGAATGCCCTTGAGCGCCGGGTTCTTGATCAGGGCCGGCACGTCCCGCACTTTCAGCGTGCCGACCTCGAAGCGTGTCGAGCCGGGCCAGCTGCAGGCCGCGCAGGCCCACTTCGCCGACGCCGGCGCTGAGCGTGTAGGTGATCGGCACGACGCCGTTGCGCCTGACCGACCTGGCGCGAGATGGTCGTCTGCTCGGAGCCGGTGTCGAGCACGAAGTCCACCCAGCGCCCGCCGTTGATCGCGGGCCTTGACGATGACCTTGTCCTGCACCAGCTTGAAGGGCACGGTGTGGAGCCGGCCGCGCGAGCTCTCGTCGAGGTCGTTGGCGCGCCGGCTCTTGAACGCCTGCAGGAACCGGATCTGCGCCCTCGACCACATCGCCTTGTCGCTGCTTGTCCTTGTTGGGCAGGAGGTTGACGTAGTTGGCGTAGGCGCCGGCCGCCTCCTCGTAGCGGCGCAGGCGCTCGAAGATTGCGCCGGTGGTGTGGTGGATCTCGCCGTCGCGCGGCGAGGTGCGCAGCGCCGCCTGCACTTCGTTGAGCGCCTCGTCGAGCTTCGATCGCGAAGCCAGCGCCTTGGCCAGGCCATGGCGGCCGCGCGACATGTCGGGGGCCAGCGACAGCGCGTCGCGGAACTCGCTTTCGGCTTCGTCGAACATCCCGGCCGACCACAGCGCGTCGGCGTGGATGGCCATCGCTTCCGGGTTGCCGGGCGAGTCGGCGCGCAGGCTCGCGGCCTCGCGCTGCGCTTCCTCGAACTCGCCGACGACGCAGCGCCGTCTTCACGACGCCGATGCGCGCGCGCATCCGCAGCGCCGGATCGTCGGTGTCGGCGGCGCGCCGGAACGCATCGCGCGCCTCGTCGAAGCGGGTCTCTTCGTAGAGCAGCGAGCCGAGCTGGAACTGCAAGCTCGGCATCGTCTGACCCGCCGACGCCCGTGCACCACCATGCCCACGGCGGCACACATCGCCGCGACGAGAACACCGCGTACGACCATCCGCATACTGGCCTCCACTCGGACAAGCGTCGACTCGTCGCCGGGATGCTCGTGCGCGCGCCGGCGCTGGCGCGCGCTGTCGAACCGCGACGGAGCGCCCGGCGGATGCTCCGTCAGCGGCCTAGTCTACTTCTGATAGTGGGCCGAGTTGATGCCGATGTAGTTCTTCCACTTTCCGGGCACCTCGTCGAGCGCGAAGATCGCCTCGACCGGGCAGGCCGGCACGCAGGCGCCGCAGTCGATGCACTCGTCGGGGTGGATGAAGAGCATCGTCGCGGGCTCGAAATCCGCCTTCGTCCTTGCGCGGGTGGATGCAGTCCACCGGGCACACGTCGACGCAGGCCGAGTCCTTGGTGCCGATGCAGGGTTCCTGATGATGTACGCCACGCCGAGTCCTCCTCGAAATACATGCGACGGCCGCCGCGGGCGGCCGTCAGTCACGCCGACGCCTCCAGGGACGCCGACGGGAGATAGCCCAAGTCTGACCGAGATGCTCCGGGCCAGTTCCCACATGCCGCGATGGTCGTGGGTGACCAGCGGCCCCTCGCCCGCGCCGTGCGCGAACGCGCCGACGCGCGCCCACTTCCTGGGTCGGTGTAGTCCCGGATCGGCGCGCACGTGCACACCAGGCGCTGGGCGCCGTCCGGCAGGTCGCCGCGCGGCCCGAGCCGCACCAGGGCTGTCTTCGGGCCGGCGCAGCGTCGATGGGGGCGCCTGCTTGCAGGCAGCTCAGCCGGCGCGTCGCCTGTGACGCGCCGCGGCGAGAAATACAGCGCGCAGTGTCCCGGCATCTCGCGTGCCGTAGACGGTGTGCATCGCCACTTCGTCCGGACGCGGTGCTCCACAGGTAGGTCACTTCGCCGCGCGAGGGAATGGCGATGAAGGCGCGATACGGCGTGCGCAACACGTAGTCACGCACCAGCGGGTACGCGTGCAGCCGCAGTTCCGACCCGCCGAGCGCCCGGAACATCATGTCGAGCATCTTCAGCGTGAGGCTGTAGCGGGCCGTGTCCTCGTCCTGCCGCACGTAGCCGCGGCGCTTCGAGCACCGCCAGCATGCGGTGGGCGCTCGACACCGGCAGGCGCAGCGTCCGCGCCACGTCCGACACGCTCATGCCGCGCGGCGCCCGGCTGAGCGCCTCGCACACGTCGAGGGCCTTGTCGGTCGAGGTGGGGGCTGGCGTGGTGCGGCCGGCGCTGTCGGAGGGGATGCTTTCCACTAGATGGAAATCGAATTTCAGATCCGCAGACTCTCAGACTGTAACCTCGGCCGCCCTGGGGGTCAAGGTCGGCGGGAGGCCGTTGACTGCGCACGGAGCCGCCCCTACGATGGTCGCTGGTCGTGTCCATCCTCTCCGGACAGCAACTCGGGCATTACACCGTTCTGGAGCCGTTGGGCGCGGGCGGAATGGGCGTCGTCTACCGCGCTCAGGACACGATTCTGGGCCGGATGGTGGCGCTGAAGGTATTGCCTGCCACCTCGTCGTCGGACCCCGAGGCGGTCAAGCGGTTCCGGCGCGAAGCCGCGCACCGCCTCGAGCCTCAACCACCCGAACATCTGCACGATCTACGGCTTCGACGAGCAGGACGGCCGCTGTTATCTGGCCATGGAACTGCTCGAGGGCGAGACGCTCGATCGCCGGCTGGTCACGGGCCCGCTCGAGCCGGCCAAGCTCGTCGATGTCGCCGCGCAGGTCGCCGACGCGCTCGAGGCCGCGCACACCGAACGGCATCCTGCATCGCGACATCAAACCGGCCAACATCTTCCTGACCCGACGCGGCCAGGCCAAGGTGCTCGACTTCGGCCTGGCCAAGCTGGCCGAAGGGCCGCTGCGCCGCGCCGGCGCAGACGCGGCGGCCACGGCAGCCGCCCCGACCATGTTCACGAGCGTCGTGGGCACCACCGTCGGCACCGTCGCCTACATGTCGCCGGAGCAGGCGCGCGGCGAAGACCTGGACGTCCGCACCGACCTGTTCTCGTTCGGCGTCGTGCTCTACGAGATGGCGACCGGGCGCGTCAGCTTCCCCGGCAACACCACCGCGGTCGATCTTCGACGGCATCCTCAACCGCGATCCGGCCCCGGCCGTCGATGCTCAACCCGCTGGTGGCGCCGGACCTCGACCGCATCATCGCCAAGGCGCTGGAAAAGGACCGGACGCTTCGCTACCAGACGGCCGCCGATATGCGCGCCGACCTGCAGCGTCTGCGCCGGGACGCCAGCACGCTCGATCGCCGTCGCCAGCGGCTCCCGTCCGTTCGCGCCGGCGCCCACGAATGCGTCGGCCGCCGACACCGTCGTGACGCTCGCTCCGGCAGGCGGCGTGCCGCTAGCGACGCCCGGCGCGACGTCGGCGCCGCCAGTCGGGCCGCCGCCGGCGCCGCGCTCCACTCAGGTGGCGTCACCAGCCGCGCCCACCACGGCGGTGACGAGGACGGACGAGCCATCGCCCGCATCCCGCGCGCCATCGGGCTCGTCGTCGGCGCTCCTGGCCGGCGCCGTGGTGCTGGTCGTGGCGGCGGCGATGGGCCTGGCGTTGATGCGCCCCGGGGCCGCTCCGCCGGCCGAGGGAGCGGCGAACGCCGCGCCGGCACCGGCGCCGGCCGTCGCGGCCGATCCCGAGACCGCCAGCGCCGCTCCCCCGCCGTCCGCACCCGTCGTGGCCCGCGGCGACGAGCCGCTCGCCACGATCGCGAAGGCCGGTACGCGAGCGGGTGCCGCGGCAGCGGCGGCCGCTCCGGGCACGGGTGCGACGACCACGGCCAGGAACGCGCCCACCTCCGCGCCGGCCGCTACCACGGAAGCCGCCACCCGGCTCGACGTGGCCCGCGCCAAACTCGACAGGGCCCTGACCGATCAGGGCATGGCCGATCTGCGCGCCATCGTCAACGACTTCCCGGCCAGCCCCATCGCCGCCGACGCCGCGTATCTGATGGCGGAGACCTACGCGCGGCTGGGCCGCGCCGAGGACGCGATGGCGGCCCATGTCGAGTTCGCCAACCGCTTCCCGAACGAGCCCCGTTTGGCCGCCAGCCAGCTCGCGCTCGGCGAACTCACCGTCAAATCACGGCAGCCCGACCGCGACGACGCCGCGCGCGAACTCTTCGGCCACGCCGCCGCGGGCGCGCCCGGCACGGCCACGGCGCTGCGCGCGCTGCAGAACAAGATCGCCATCGAAGATCGGCGCAAGCTGAAGGTGCGCGAGTCGGCCACCGGCAAAGAAGTGCCGGCCAGCCTCGGCACCCTGCGCGTCCTGGCCGACCAGTTCCAGAACTCCCCCCACGGCATGCTGGCGCTGCACCGTATGGGCGCGGGCTACGCGGACGCCGATCAGTGGGAACTGGCCGCGCGGGCGTGGACGGATCTGGCCACGCGCTATCCCGACAACCCGAACGACGCGTGGTGGCTGCTCGGCGAGCTGTACGAGCGGCGTCTGCGTGACCAGCCGCGCGCCCAGGCGGCGTATGCCCAGGTGCCGGCCACTTCGAAGCGCTACCAGGACGCGCAGCGCAAGCTGGCGCGGCGCTGAGCGGGACCACACCCCGGCCCCGGCCCGACGCGTGGCCGGCTCGCGGCGCTCATTTCAGTCTCGGGCTGTCGATGCGAATGGTGCCGCTCACGACGTCGATCGACACCACGTCGGCGCCGGTGCCGAACGTCGCCTCGCCCCAGCGCGGTCCCCACCCGTCCTTCATCGCCAGCGGCAGCGTCGATCGAATCGTGCCGTTCAAGGCCAGCGCCATGACGCGCGCGTCGCGCGGCGGCGACGCGAACCCGAGGCGCACGTCGCCATTGAACGTGCGCAGGCGCAGCAGTCCCCCAGGCACGAGGCGCGCCCTGGTGACCTCGACGGCGCCAATGGTGGTGGCCAGCCGCAACGTGCCCGACACGTCCGCGGCGTCAATCGACCCGCGCTGCACTTCCGCTTCGAGGCGCCCGTGGTAGGCGCGAACCTCGAGCCCGCCTTCGAGCACGGCGATGACCCCGCGCGAACCAGTGCGCCGGGGCGGCAATCGTCACCTCGGCACGCAGCGCCGGGTCGACGCGCGCCGTCGGCCTGGCGCAGGATCACTTCGGCTCCGGCCGGCGTCGCGCGCGCCACGACCGGCAGCCGCGCGCGAGATCGGCGGCCGTGGCCGCGTGTCGGGTGAGGTCGATGCGAACGTCGACGCGCGCCGGGTCGCCCACCAGGCGCACGATGGCCACGTCGGCGGTCACCGACCACTGCTGGCCTTCGGTCAGGGCGAAGGTGTGACTCTGGCGGTCGGCCACGGCCCAGTTGCTCGACCCTGCCGGGACCGCGCCGGTCGCCAGCAGCCAGGCCGCCGCGGCCGCGAGGACGGCGCGGCGGGTCGCGCACAGCGGGGGGCGCATGGCGGGCATTATAATGGCCGTCGATTCCGCAGCTTCCGAGTGGTCCCGGTGCGCGCGCTCTGTGCCCTGTTGCTCGTCGCCAGCGTCCGTCCGGTGGCCGCACAGCCTCCTGACGCGACGCCACGGAGCGTCCTGGCCGATCGCGTGGCCGTGGCCGGCGAACTGACGGCGACCTTCGGCTCCGAGGACCCCGGCTTCTTCAACTACGCCACCTACGCCTACGAGCCGATGCGCAACGTACGCGTGGTCATCGACGGCTCCCTGCGCGCCTCCCGCCGGGTCGAGGTCCTCGCCCAGCTGCGCACCGACGGCGTCACGCAGGCCCGGCTCACCGCCGCTCTACCTGCGCGTGCGGCCGTGGCCGGCGCGAACCTTCGACGTGCAGGCCGGTCGTGTGCCGACCACCTTCGGCCTCTTCGGCCGCAGCGGCTACGGCGCCGACAACCCGCTCGTCGGCCGTCCGCTGGCCTATGGCTACCTGACATCGCTGCGCCGCGATGCCCTGCCGGCGGCGCCCGCCGACCTGCTGCGCATGCGCGGCCGCGGGTGGCTGTCGAGCTTTCCGGTCGGCAACCCGGTGGCGGCGCGCGGCCTGCCGCTCGTGGACGGCGACAGTTGGGACACGGGCGTGCAGGCGCGGCTGGTCCGCGGCCGGCTCGAGTGGGTCGGCGCCGTCACCAAGGGCGCGCTCGGCAGTCCGCGTCTGCGTGACGACAACGGCGGGCTCGGAGTGGCGACGCGGCTGGTGGCCCGCCCGACCCCGGCCCTGACGCTCGGCGTGTCGGGCGCCCGCGGCGCCTACCTGTCGCGCACGTTGTCGGCGGATCACGGCGTCGCCGTGGCCGCGGACGATTTCCGGCAAGACGCGGTTGGCCTCGACGCGGCGGTGGCGGCCGGGCGCTGGCAGCTGCGCGGCGAGATCGTGCGCAGCGCGTGGGCAGTGCCGCTGGGCACGGGTCCGCGACTCGGCGTGCGCGCGCTGGCAGGCTGGGTCGAGAGCCGCATGCGCCTGCTGCCCGGGCTCGACGTGGCCGCGCGGGCCGAGCGCCTCGGGTTCTCGGACATCGACGCCGAGCGGGACCGTCAGCCGTGGGAGGCGCCGGTCTCGCGCCTCGAAGGGGGCGTGGCGTGGTCGCCCATCAGGCATCTGCGGTTGAAGATGGCCGCGCAGCGCAACCGCCGTCCGCTCGGGGGACGAGATCCGTCACGACACCCTGGTCGTGGCTCAAGCCGGTGTGTGGTTCTGACATGTCCCGCCCCTGGCTCGCGCTCGCCGTGGCCGCTACGCTGACCGCCGCCTGGGTCGCGCCGCTCGTCGGAGGCACGCAGCCCGCGGTCACTGGCCAGATCCGCGGCCGGCTCGACATCCGACGTCTCATCACGCTGCCTCGCCCTCGACCGGGCGTCGGCGACCTCGGTGGCCGCGCGGCAGCGGGGGTCCCCGACGTGCGCCGCGGTCTCGTCTATCTCGACACGGCGCCGCGCGGCGCCTTCGACGATCGCGACCCGGCCCGCGCCGTCATGGACCAGCGCAACGAGACCTTCGTGCCGCGGCTTCTGGCCGTCACGACCGGCACCGTGGTCGATTTCCCGAACAGCGACCGCACCTACCACAACGTGTTCTCGCTCTCCCGCGCGCGTCGCTTCGACCTGGGCCGGTATGCCGCCGGCAAGTCGAAGTCGGTGCGTTTCGATCGGCCCGGCATCGTGCGGGTCTTCTGCGACATCCACTCGCACATGTCGGCCTTCGTGGTCGTGTTCAACCACCCGTACTTCCGGGTCACCGACGGCGACGGCCGCTACCGCATCGACCACGTGCCGCCCGGCACCTACACCATCGTCGGCTGGTACGAGGGCGAGGCGCGGGTGCAGCGCACCATCAGCGTCGCGGCCGGCGCGACCACCGAACTCGACCTGGTGGTGCCGTGATCCCGGGGCTCGGCTCCCTGCGGAGCCGCATCTTCCTGGCCAGCACGCTGCTGGCCACCATCTCGATTGGCTCGGCCGTCTACTTCGTCGGCGCGCTGCTGACCCAGCAGGTCGAGGCGGAACTGCAGCGCGATCTCACCGAGGCGGCCGGGCTGGTCGATCAGCAGAGCGCGACCCTGTTCGAGAGCATGACGCGCACGGCGGCGCTGATTGCCGACCTGCCGAAGTTCAAGGCGGCGCTCGAAACGCGCGACCCGCCCACCGTCGAGCCGATCGCGCGCGACTACCTGGAACAGGTGGGCGCCGACCTGGTCGTGGTCAGCGATCGCGCCGGACGTCGGCTGGCCGCGGTCAGCGCGCCGGCCCATCGCGATGACCTGGGCGCGATCATCGACTCCGGCATCCCCGCCGGGCCGCCGCCCGGCGAAGCCTTCTGGCCCTCGCCGAGCGGCGTGCTCCAGGTGGTGACCGTGCCGGTGACCATCGACCTGGATCGGCCGGAACTGCTCGGCACGCTCTCGATGGGTTACCTGCTCGACTCGAGCCGGGCCGCCGAACTGAAAGGTCTGACCGGCGCGGACGTGGCCTTCGTCTTTGCCGGCGCCGTGCGCGCCTCGTCCTTCCCGGTGGACCTGCTGCCGGCGGTGACGGCGTGGTTCGCGAACGAGCCGCACGCGCCGGTCGTGCCGGTCGGCCGCGAGCAGTACTCCGCCCTGACGCGGCCGCTGGTGCGAGCCGGCACTGCGGCCGCCGCCGGGGCCGTGCCGCACGCCGTCGTGCTCCGCTCGCGCACCGAGCGCATGCACACGCTCGACACCATCCGCGCCGCGCTCGCCGCCGTGACGCTGGCCACCCTCGGCCTGGCGGCGCTCATCAGCTACGCGCTGGCGCGCACCGTGACCAAGCCCCTGGCCACCCTCACCGCCCACATGCGCGAGGTTGCCGCGACCGGCGACCTCACCCGCAAGGTCGCCTTGCCCGCCACCTCGTGGAACGACGAAGATGCCGTGCTGCTGGCCGCGACCTTCAACGCGCTCACCGAGTCGGTGACGACCGCGCAACGCGACGCGGCGCAACGCGAACGGCTGTCCGCGCTGGGCCGGCTCTCGACCGTGATCGCGCACGAGATCCGCAATCCCTTGATGATCATCAAGGGCGCGCTGCGCCAGTTGGGACGGCCGGACGGCACCCCGGCCGACCGGCGCGAGGCCGCCGGCGACATCGACGAGGAGGTCGATCGGCTCAACCGGGTGGTGAACGAGGTGCTCGACTTCGCCCGGCCGATCCGTTTCGACTGCGCTCCCGCGGCCATCAACGAGGTGTGCCGCTCGGCCCGCGACGCGGTCGTCGCCGCGGCGCCCGACCCGGCCGTCGGCCTCGACCTCGACGCCGATGGCGGCGAGTTGACGACCGACGCCGAGCGGGTGCGCACGGTGCTCGTCAACCTGCTCACCAACGCCCGGGCCGCGGTCGACGGGCGGGCTGCCGGCGATGCGCCGCTGGTCGTCCTGGCCTCGCGTCGGACCGGCCCGCACGTGGTCCTCACGGTTCGCGACCGCGGCGTCGGCATCTCCCGCGACGACCTGGGACGCGTCTTCGATCCATACTTCACCACGCGCCGCACCGGCAGCGGCCTCGGGCTGGCCATCAGCAAGAACGTGGTCGAAGGGCTGGGCGGCACCATCACGGTGTCGAGCGAACTCGGCGTCGGCACCGAGATCCGGGTCGTGCTGACCGATTCTCCATTGGGGCGCGCCTGACCATGACAGCAGTGGGCCGAGTGCTCCTCGTCGACGACGAGGAGAAGATCCTGAAGACCCTGGGCCGCGCCTTGCGCGACGAGGGCCACCTCGTGACGACGGCAGCGAACGCCCGCGATGGCCAGCGCCTGCTCGTCGAGCATTCCTTCGACCTGCTCGTCATCGATTACCGCATGCCCGACCGTTCGGGCATGGACGTGGTCAGGGAACTGGTCGCGACGACCCCCGACAGCGAGCGCCCGGCCATCGTCGTGATGACCGCGCACGGCAGCGTCGAGAGCGCCGTCGAGGCCATGAAGCTCGGTGCCCAGGACTACCTGCAGAAGCCCTTCGAGGTGGACGAACTGCTGCTCACCGCCCGCCGCGCCCTGGCCGTCCAGCGCGCGCGCACCGAGCTCACCTACCTGCGGAGCGAGCGCGACGCCGACTTCGGTCACTACGGCATCATCGGCCGCAGCAAGGCGATGATCGACATCTCGAAGCGCATCGAGCTGGTGGCCCAGTCGCGCAGCACGGTGCTGCTCACCGGCGAAACCGGCACGGGCAAGGAACTGGTCGCCCGCGCCATCCACGATCGCAGCCAGCAGCGCCACCGCCCGCTCATCAAGGTCAATTGCGCGGCCATTCCCGAGACCCTGATCGAGTCCGAGCTCTTCGGCCACGTCAGGGGCGCGTTCACCGGCGCGCTGTCGGCCAAGAAGGGGCGCTTCGCGCTGGCCGACGGCGGCACCATCTTCCTCGACGAGATTGCCACGCTTGGCCCGGCGGTGCAGTCGAAACTGCTGCGCGTGCTGCAGGAACGTGAGTTCGAGCCGCTCGGCAGCGAACGAACCGAGCGCGTCGACGTGCGGGTGATCGCGGCCACCAACCGCGACCTGCGAGCCATGACCACCGAGGGCCGCTTCCAGGAGGATCTCTACTACCGCCTCCACGTCATTCCCATCGACTTGCCGCCGCTGCGCCAGCGCCTCGACGACCTGCCGGCGCTCGTCGATCACTTCGTGCAGAAGTTCTCGCAGCGCCTGGGCAAGCGCATCACCGGCGTGGACGACACGGCGATGGCGGAGCTGCGTCGCTACCACTGGCCCGGCAACGTCCGCGAGCTCGAGAACACGATCGAGCGCGCCGTCGTGCTCACGACCGGGCCACGGCTGACGCCCGACACCGTGTGGGTCATGGGCGCCACCGCCGCGCCCCTGGCGGGGCTCCCCTCGCTGCGCCTGCATCAGAACGTCGAATGGGTGGAGCGCGAAACCATTCGCCGCGCGCTGGAACAGTCCCGCGGCGTGAAGAAGGACGCGGCCGAACTGATGGGACTCAGCCAGCGCGCGCTCAGCCACTACCTGTCCAAGTACCGCATCGACTGAGTTCGCCCGAGCGGGGCGCGTCGATCTCGGCCTCGCGCAGCTCGCAGTGGGACCTGCGGCAATTTCGGCCCGGGTAAACGCTTACGGCCCACGTAATCCAGGGCACTGGATGACGCATCGCATCGGGCGGAATCGCTCGACCAACCGCGGCGGCCGGCGGCGTGTGGCACGGCATCCCCCTTGCACTGGCCAATGGCAGTTCCGTCGCGTCGGAGGGCCGGCGCCAGGACACCGATACCCATGCGAACCCTGATGGCGTTCGTAACCGTTGCCGTGGCGGGGATGGCGCTCCTCCCTGAAGCGTTGGCACACGCCAACGCGGGGAAGGACCCCGTCACGGCATACGCGCCTCGGCCCGAGCCGGTGAAGACCTTCGCGGTCGTGGCGCAGCGCTATTCGTTCGATCCGGCGGTCATCGACGTCACGCAAGGTGATCGTGTCCGCCTCGTGATTACCTCGGCCGATGGGGTCCACGGCCTCGGCATCCGCAAGTTCAAAGTCAATCAGCTCGTGCCGCGCGGCGGCCAGCCGGTGACCGTCGAGTTCACGGCTACCGAGGCGGGCACCTTCGCCATCGTCTGTTCAGAAGCCTGCGGCGAGGGTCATGCGGACATGCGTGGCACGCTCGTCGTGACGGCTGCATCCAAGTAAGTCTTTCCGGGCCTCGAGACACCATGCGATATATTTGCGCCCTGGCGTGTGTGCTGCCGTTGACCGCGTTCCTGGCCGGCTGCGACGAGAAGCTGTCGGACCTCACCGGCCCGACCCCGAACCTGAGGCCCACCTTCACCAGCATCCAGAAGGAAATCTTCAATACGCAGGACTCGTCGGGCCGTCTGGCCTGCACGTCGTGCCACGTCGCCGGCGGCGCCGCCAGTGGCACCGGCCTGTTCCTCACCGAGGGCTCGTCGTACGCCGCGCTCGTCGGCCGGCCGAGCCGGTTGAGGCCGGGCGAAACCCTGGTGATCCCTGGCGATCCCGACAATAGCTATCTCGTGCGCAAGCTCGAGGGCGGGCCCAACATAAACGGGCTGCGCATGCCGCGCAACAACGGGCCGTTCCTGACCGAAGGGCAGATGCTGGTCATCCGCCGCTGGATCAAGGAAGGCGCCGCCAGCAACTAGGCGCGCCCCGCTTCATCACCCATGCACTGGAGCCCACCGTGAAAGCATTTGCTACGACCACCGCCCTGGCGATCGCCCTGGCGCTCGGCGTGCCGCTGGCAGCGACGGCGCAGCTCAGCGGCCCGCGGGACCCGTCCTCGACCGCCACGCCGACGCCGGCGCCCACCGGCGGCGCGCCGGCGACCGCCGCGTCCGCGGATGCGGCGGCGGCCCGGGACGCGCAGGACGACGACCCGGACAAGGACATCAACCGCGCGCAGCCCGACTTCACGCTGGTGGGGCTGCCGACGACCCTGCGGCTGCCCCGGCACTCGAGCGCGTTCCGCATCTCGCACCGCTTCGGCCGGCCGCTCGGCCAGGGCTCCTTCAGCGATCTGCTGCAGGACGGCTTCGGCTTCGACAGCGGCGCGGTCATCGGCTTCGAATATCGTTACGGCCTGTTCAAGGCCACCCAGCTGGTCGTGCACCGCACCAACAACCGCACCATCCAGTTCCTGCTGCAGCGCGAGATCACCGCGCAAAGCGCGTCGTTCCCGGTGACCATCGACCTCCTCGGCAGCGCCGAGGGCACCAACAACTTCCGCGACACCTACTCCCCCGGCGTCGGCCTGGTCGTGTCGCGCGAAATCGGCGACCGCGCTGCCCTTTACGCCGAGCCGTTCTGGGTCAACAACACCAACCCCCTGCCCGGTGAACTGGCCGACGACAACGACTCGGTCATGGTCGGCCTGGGGCTCCGCCTCCGCCTGTCGTCCACCGTTTACGGCGTGTTCGAAATCACCCCACGGGTGGCTGGCTTCGATCCCGGCGAGCACCAGGTGGCGTTCGCCGTCGAGAAGCGCGCCGGCGGACACAGCTTCCAGCTCAACTTCGGCAACGCCTTCGGCACCACCTTCGCCCAGATGGCCCGCGGCGGCAACGACGACTGGTACCTCGGTTTCAACATCACGCGTAAGTTCTACTAAGGGACGCCCGGCGCTGGTCGCCGCTGCGGGAACCCGACCGACGACTTCGAACCAGGAGCATGACCATGCGACGTCTACTACCGGCCGGCGGACTGGCCCTGGCGCTGGTCGGCGCCATCGCGTGCGGCGGGGGCAGCCCGACCTCGGCGAGCGGCGACGGCGGCGGCTCGGGGAGCGGTGGCGGAGGCACCGGCGGCGGGGGCGGCCCCACCGCCACGACCACCATCACCATCGGCGCCGACGGCCGGGTCAGCCCGGCCAACATCACGGTGAGTCCCGGTGCCCGGGTGACGTTCGTGAACAACCACAACCGCCCGCACGACATGAGCTCCGACGCCCATCCCGAACACACGGACTGCCCGGAGATCAACCAGGTCGGCTTCCTGCTGCCCGGGCAGTCGCGCACCACCGGCAACCTGAACACGGTGCGGCGCTGCGGCTTCCACGATCACAACGAGCCGAGCAACGCGGGGTTGATCGGCTCGATCACGATTCAGTGACCCGGCCTCAGGCTGCGGACCACCGCCGGTGCGGCCGCGGCCGGGACCTCAGTAGTCGAAGACGCCCCTGCCGGTCTTGCGTCCCAGGCGTCCGGCCTTGACGTGCTGCTCGAGCAGCGGGCAGGGCCGGAACTTCTCGCCGAGGGCGCGGTGCAGATGGCGCAGGATGCTGAGGCGCGTATCGAGCCCGACCAAATCCACCAGTTCGAACGGCCCCATCGGGTGGTTGAGCCCGAGCTTCAGCGCCTTGTCGATGTCGCGGGCCGAGGCCACGCCCTCCTGGAGCATGTAGAAGGCTTCGTTGCCGATCATGGCGTTGATGCGGCTGGTGATGAAGCCGGGCGACTCGCGGATGAGCACCGTCTCCTTGCTCATCGCCGCGGCCACCGCGGTCATCACGGCCACCGTCTCGTCGGTCGTCTCGAGCGCGCGCACGACCTCGACCAGCTTCATCTTGTGGACCGGGTTGAAGAAGTGCATGCCGCCCATGCGGCCCGGCCGATCGAGCACCGCGGCCAGTCTCAGTGATGCTCAGCGCCGAGGTGTTGCTGGCAATCACGGCCTCGGCAGGCGCGGCCGCCTGTACCTCGGCCAGCAGCGCCAGCTTGACGTCGATCTGCTCGGGCGCCGCCTCGATGATCACGCCGGCCCCGGCGACCGCGTCGGTCACCGAACCGGTCACCGTGAGCCGGGCCATCAGCGCGGTGGCGTCGACCGAACTCACCTTGCCAAGTTCCACGCCCTTGGCCACGATCGCCTCGATGGCGCCGCGGGCCCGGGTCAACTGCCCCGCTGACACGTCGTGGAGACGGGTGCTGTAGCCGGCGGTCAGCGCCGCGTGTGCGATGCCGTGCCCCATGATGCCGGCGCCGAGCACGGCCAGAGTTCGGTCGGGGTGTGCCATGCCTGCCTGCGTTTCCGGGCGAGGGCAAAGTCGTCGCCTCGGCCCGCACGTATTAGACCTCGAGAGGCGGCCGGTGAGACGGCGCCGGACCGCGCCCGGCTTTGAACACCCGTTCAACGCTGTGCTAGAGTGACGGCTTCGGCGCGTCGCGCCCGCTCCCATGCCACCCGTCGCCAACACCCAGGCCAGCGCCGACCGGCGTATCGACATCCTGAAGAGCGCGGCCGCGGCCTTCCGCCGACGCGGTTATCACGGCGCCAGCGTGGACGAAATCGCCAGCGCCCTCGCCATGACGAAGGGCAATCTCTACTACTACTTCCGCAACAAGGAAGAGATCCTCTTTGCCTGTCACGAGTACTCGCTGGACGTGCTGCTGGACCTGCTGGCCACAGTGCAATCCGAGGCGTCGGCGCCGGACGTGAAGCTGCGCAAGCTGGTGCTGGCGGTCGTGCACCTCATCCTGGACGAGCTGCAAGGCACGGCTCTCACGCTCGATCTCGAAGCCCTGTCGCCGCCGCTGCTGCATAAGGTGATCGCGCGGCGCGACGGGTTCGACCGCGGGCTGCGCGCCATCATCCAGGACGGCATGGACCAGCAGCTGTTCACGCCGGGCGACCCGAAGATGGTGGCGTTTGCCGTGATGGGCGCCGTGAACTGGATCACGAAGTGGTTCGACCCAGCCGGGGCGATGAGTTCCGACGAGATTGCCACGGCGTTTGCCGACTACTTGGTCGGCGGCCTCACGCGCGCCGGCCGGCCCGCGACGCGCTGACCGGCAACAGCTCCGGCAAACCGGCAACAGCCGCGGAGACGGCAACGCGGGCGACAGGGACGCAGCGACGCGAAGCTCGCGGTTACTCCGCCGTCTCGCCGGGTTGCAGTTCCAGGACCTCGATGCCGCTGCCTTCCAGGTGCGCCTTCAGCATGGCCGGCGTGCCGGTGAGCTGCGGGAAGGTGCCCCAGTGCATCGGCACGACCTGCTTGACGGCGAGCCATCTGGCCGCCATGGCCGCCGTGTCCGGCCCCATCGTGAACCGGCCGCCAATCGGGAGGAACGCGATGTCCGGCCGGTAGAGTTCGCCGATGAGCTTCATGTCGCCGAAGAGCGACGTGTCGCCGGCAAAGTAGAGGGTCTGGCCGTTTTCCAGGCCCACGACGAAGCCGGCCGCCTCGCCCAGGCAGGTGTGCTCGACGCTGCTGCTGTGGCGGGCGTCGGTCAAGGTGATGCGCAGGCCATGGGTGTCCAGGGTGCCGCCCTTGTTCATGGCCTCCAGGTGCTGCACCCCCTTGGTGCCCAGCCACGAGGTGAGCTCGTTGATGCCCACCGCGGTAGCCCCGGTCCGCCGGGCCACGGCCGCGGCGTCGCCGATGTGATCGCTGTGGCCGTGCGAGATCAGGATCAGAATCGGCCACCGTGGGCTCGCGGCCAGGCGGAAAGCTCGGGTTGCCGGTGTACCACGGGTCGAAGAGCACGGTTTTTCCGCCCGGCGTGCGGATCGAGAAGGCGCTGTGCCCTAGCCAGGTGATGGCAAGCGTGCCCGTCGTCATGACCGGGAGTATAGCCACCGCGAGGACGCCGCGGGGTGGCCCCGGTCCCCTGGGTCGTCTACACTAGGGAGAGTGGAAGCGCCGTTACATTTCATCCGCCCGCGTGAGCCCAAACCCGACTGGCTGAAGGTCCGGGCCCCCGGCTCGGAGAACTACCTCCGGCTGAAGGGCATCATGCGCGACCTGAAGCTCAACACGGTGTGCGAGGACGCCCACTGCCCGAACATCGGCGAGTGCTGGCACCACGGCACGGCCACCTTCATGATCCTCGGCGACGTCTGCACCCGCGCCTGCGCCTACTGCGCGGTCGAGCACGGCCGGCCCGACGCGCTCGACCTCGCACGAACCGGCCCGCGTCGGCGAAGCGGTGCGAGGCGATGGCCCTGCAGCTACGCGGTCATCACCTCGGTCGACCGCGACGACCTGCCCGACGGCGGCGCGGCCATCTTCGCCGGCACGATCCGCGAGATCAAGGCGCGCGTGCCCGACTGCCGCATCGAGGTGCTGATCCCCGACTTCAAGGGCGAGGAGTCGTCGCTGCGCACCGTGCTCGACGCGCGGCCCGACGTCCTGAACCACAACACCGAGACGGTGCCCCGGCTCTACCGCATGGCGCGGTCGGGCGGCAGCTACTCGCGCACGCCTCGAACTGCTCGACCGGGCGCGCCGCTACGCCCCGCACATCCCGACCAAGACCGGCCTGATGGTCGGCCTCGGCGAGGAGCACGACGAACTGGTCGCAGGTGTTCCACGGACCTGCGCGACGTCGGCGTGGCCATCCTCACGCTCGGCCAGTACCTGCGCCCGTCGCCCGATCACGCGCCGATGACGCGCTACTACCACCCCGACGAGTTCGCCGACCTGAAGCGCATCGCGCTCGACCTCGGCTTCGCCCACGTCGAAGCGGGGCCGCTGGTCCGCAGCTCGTATCACGCGCACGAACAGGCCGACGCGGCGTCGCTCGCGGCAGCGCGCTAGTCGTCCGGCCCGCACGCCCCTTCGTTCGCCCGGTCACGACACCCGCAGGACCGTCGTGCCGCCGGGGCACGGCGCGGGCCTGCGGTACAATCCGCGCCACGTCCGCGTGCCGATGACTTCCTCGCTGAAACTCCTGCTCGTCTGCGTGCCGGTGTTGGTGCTGCCGGCGTGCCAGCGAGAGACCCCCGTGGCGCCCCAGCCCTCGCCGGCCGCGCTCGTGGCGGCGCTCAACCAGGGCACCGCGCACATGGGCCGCTACGACTTCACGGCGGCGGTCACGGCCTTTGCCGAGGCCGCACGCACCCACCCGACGTCCCACGAAGCGACGCTCGATCTGGCCATCGCCCTCGTCAACCGGCAGCGTGAGGGCGACGCGGCGGAGGCCGAACGCCTGCTCCGGCCGCTCGTCACGAGTCCGGCCGTTGGCCGGCGCGCCGCCTACACCCTCGGTCTCCTGCTGCTCTACGGCGGCCGCGATGCGGAGGCCGTCCCGCTGCTCAGCGACGTGGCCGCGCGCACCCCGGGCGACGCCTTCCCCGCCTACTTCGCCGGCCAGGCCCGCCTCGCCACGGCGCCGGCGGAGGCGCTGACCTGGTTCGTTCAAGCGCAGGCGGTCGATCCGCTGTTGCGCAGCGCCTACTACGGCGCCTTCCAGGCGCTGCAGCGGCTCGGACGGGCCGATCAGGCACGACCCATGCTGGCCCGGTTCCAAGCGCTCGAGAGCGACCCGCGCGCCGCCGTGGCCGAGTTCAAGTACACACGCATGGGGCCGCTGGCGATGACCGTCACCGTGGATGTCCCGGATGCCGCACCGGCCGCTGCGCCGGAGGGCCCGCGCTTCCTGCCGGCCGTGACCATCACGGCCAAGGCCGCGGTGCCGTGGCGTTCGTCGGGGGCCGAAGCCCGGTCGGTCACCGTCGCCGACCTCGACGGCGACGGCCGCCTCGACATCTTCGCCGCCAACGTCCTCGAAGGCAGCGCCCCCAACGCGCTGTTCTTTGGCGATGCCGACGGCTGGCGGGCCGATCTCGCGCACCCGCTGGCGGCGGTCACCGACGTCCGCGCCGCCTTGTGGGGCGACCTCGACAACGACGGCCGCACCGACGCGGTGCTCGTGCGCGGCGCCGGCCGCACGGCCGTGTGGCGGCAGACGGCCCCCAACGTGTGGCGTGACGACACCGAGCGCAGCCGCGCCACGACGCGCCGCCTCGACGGCGTCGACGGCGCGCTCTTCGACGCCGATCACGACGGCGATCTCGACATCTGGCTGGTCAACGCCGCTGGAGCAAACGAGTTGCTCAGCAACGACGGCGACGGCACGTTCCGGCCGATCGCCGCGGCGGCCGGGCTCGGCGGCGGGCATGGCTCCCTCGGCGTCGCCATCGTCGATCTCGACCACGACCGCGACCACGACCTGGTCGTGCTCAACGCCGTCCCACCTCACGACGTCTTCCTCAACGACCGGGCCTGGCGCTACCGGCGCGCCGCCGGCTTCGACGAGTTCGCGGCGGCGTCCTTCGACGCCGTGCTCGGCGCCGATCTGAACGCCGACGGCCAGGCCGAGCTCTACACGACCGGCCCGCGCGGCCTGGAGCGGTGGACCCCGGACACCACCGGCGTGTGGCGCTCGTTCCGGCTGGCCGGTCCATTCGCCGGCCGAGCGGCCCGCCTCGCCCTGGCCGATACCAACGGCGACGGCGCCCTCGAACTCGTGACCACGCAAGGGCGCAGTTGGGCCACTTTCGCCGTCACCGCCGAGGGCGAGACCGCCGCCAGCGCCGTTTTCGACGCGGGTGTGGTGGTCAACGGCTGGACGGTGGCGTACCTCGATCCCGGGCGCGGCCCCTCGATCATCGGCGCCAGCATCAATGGGCTGGCCGAATGGACGCCCGGGCCGGGGCGCCATCCCTATGTGACCCTGACCGTCACCGGGCGCGACAGCACGAGCGACCAGTCGCGCTCGAATGGGTCGGGCATCGGCACGCGCGTGGCGGTGCGGACCGGCTCCCACTGGACCGCCTTCGACACGGCCCGGCCGCAGTCGGGACCCGGACAGAGCCTGCAGCCATTTGCCGTCGGCCTGGGCGGCGCGCCGCGCGCCGACTTCGTCGCGCTCACCTGGCCCGACGGCGTGCTGCAAACCGAGATCGGCCTGGACGCCGGTCGCCGCCACCGGATCGAGGAAACGCAGCGCCAGCTCTCGAGCTGTCCCGTGCTCTTTGCCTTCAACGGCACCACGATGGCGTTCGTCACCGACATCCTCGGCGTCGGCGGGATCGGCTTCTTCGAGCGACCCGGCGTCTACAGCGAGCCGTGGCCGCGCGAGCACGTGCTCTTCCCGGAAGGCAGCCTGGCGCCGCGCGACGGTCGCTACGAGCTGGTCATCGGCGAGCCGATGGAAGAAGTCACCTACCTGGACCGAGCCGCGCTCGTTGCCTACGATTTGCCGCCCGGCTGGCAGATGGCGCTCGACGAACGCAAGGCCATCACCGGGCCGGCACCCACCAGCGACCCGATCTTCTTCCGCGAGGAACGCCGGCCGGTGCGCGCCAGGAACGACCGCGGCCAGGACGTCACCGCCGCGGTCGCCACCGCCGACCTCGAGGCCGCGCCGCCGGGAGCGCCCGACGCGCGCTTCATCGGCCTGACCGCGCCGCACACGCTCGAGCTCACCTTCGACCGCGCGCTCGACGTCGGCCCGGGCCGCCCGGTGCTGATGCTCGACGGCTGGGTAGAGTATCCCTACGCGCAGACCGTCTTTGCGGCGTGGCAAGCCGGCGCGGCCTACACCGCCCCCTCGCTCGACGCCCGCGGCGCCGACGGCCGCTGGCACACGGTGGCGCCCGACTTCGGCTACCCTGCCGGCATGCCCCGGCGCATGACGTTGCCGCTGTCGCGCCTGCCCCTGGGCACGACCGCCCTGCGCCTGCGCACCTCGCAGGAGATCTCACTGGGACCGCGTGAGCGTGATCTACGCGGAGCCAGCCCCGGACGCAGCCAGGCGCGTGCTGCCGCTGGCCGCGGCGACGCTGCGCGCCCGCGGCTTTGCCGCGCGCGTCACCGGGCCGCAGCGCACCCCGCACTACGACTACGAACGGCGCGCCCCGCTCGCGGACACGCGCCACCCGCGCGGCTGGTACTCGCGTTTCGGCGCCGTCGACCAGCTCGTGACCGCCGCTGATTCGGCCGTCGCCATTTTCGGGCCGGGCGAGGAGGTGCTGCTGACCTTCGACGCGCCCTCCGACCCGCCCCGGTCCGGGTGGACCCGTCGCGTGGTGCTGGAGTCCGACGGCTGGTGCAAGGACATGGACCTCTACACCAGGGACGGCGAGACGGTGGAACCGCTGCCCGGGCACGACACGCCCGCCCGCCGGCGGCTGCACCCCGCGCTCAATACCCGGTACGCCAGCGGCCGATGACGCTCCCGAGCGGCAGACCCTCCGTGATCGGCCCGGGCACCCGGTGGCTGCTCTACGCGGTCTACGCCGGCGTCGCGGCCCTTACGGCCACGGCCGTGTATCTCGGCGGCGTCACGGCGGCCGAGTGGACGAGCGGCGCCAGCTATCAAGGCTACGTTTATCAGTGGGTGGTGCTGGCGCACCTGGGCGTGGGGCTGCTGGTGCTCACGCCCTTCCTGCTGTTCGCGGCGGCACATGCCCTGGCCGCGCGCCGGCACCCGAATCGCCGCGCTGCCCGCATGGGCTACCTGCTGGCCGCGCTAGGCGTCGTCGTGCTCGTGACCGGTCTGGCGCTGATGCGCGTCGCCGGCGTCGAGCTGCGCCAGCCGCCGGCCCGCGCGGCCGCCTACTGGCTGCACGTGCTGGTGCCCTTCGCGGTGGCGTGGGCGTTCCTGCAGCATCGCCGGCGCGGCCGCCGGCTGAGTCCACGGGCCGTGCGTCGCTGGGCGCTCGCCACCGCTGTCGTCGTGCTGGTGACAGCCGCCGCCGACGCTCGCCTCAGCCGGGCGCCAGACGCCACGGGAACGCCGGAGACGCTGGCGCCGTCGCTGGCGCGCACCGCCACCGGCCGGCCCATCGCGCCGGACGCCCTGATGGACGCACCTACTGCGCCGGGTGCCACAAGGACGCGCACGAGGGCTGGCAGTCGAGCGCGCACCGCTTCAGCTCGTTCAACAACCCGGCCTACGCCGCCAGCGTCAGGGAGACGCGCCAGGTGCTGCTGGCCCGCGACGGCAACGTGGACGCCAGCCGCTGGTGCGCCGGCTGCCACGACCCGGTGCCGTTCTTCTCGGGCGAGTTCGACGCCCCGACTTCGACGCCGTGCAGGACCCGACGGCGCAGGCCGGGATCACCTGCACCTCGTGCCACGCCATCGAACGCACGTGAACAGCACGCGCGGCAACGCCGACTACACGATCGAGGAGCCGCGGCATTACCCGTTCGCCTTCAGCGCCAACCCGCGCTGCAGTGGTCAACCAGCAGCTGGTCAAGGCCAAGCCGGAGATGCACAAGAGGACGTTCCTGAAGCCGCTGCACCGGACCCCGGAGTTCTGCTCCACCTGCCACAAGGTCCACATCCCGGCGCGCTGAACCACTACAAGGACTTCCTGCGCGGCCAGAACCACTACGACACCTTCCTCCTCTCCGGCGTCTCGGGACGCGGCGCCCGCAGCTTCTACTACCCGCCGAAGGCCGAGGCCCGCTGCACCGGCTGCCACATGCCGCTGCGCGCCTCGAGCGACTTCGGCGCGCAGACCTTCGACGGCCAGCGGCGGCTCGCGCATCCACGACCACCTTCCCGGCGCCAACACCGCCGTCCCAGCCTGCGCGGCGACCTCGAGACGGTGGCGGCGCAGCAGGCGTACCTGGACAAGAAGGTCGACGCTCGACCTCTTCGGCCTGCGCGAGGGCGGCACGATCGACGGGACGCCTGCTCGGCCCGCTCGACGGCCGCACGTCCCGCGCTCACGCCCGGCAAGCGCTATCTTGTCGAGGCTGGTGCGTCCGCACGCTCAGGTCGGGCACCCTTCACCCAGGGCACGGCCGACTCGAACGAGATCTGGGTCGAGATCACGGTCACGGCCGGCGACACCGTGATCGGCCGCAGCGGCGGGATCGGCGCCGGACGGCCGCGTCGACCCGTGGTCGCACTTCATCAACGTCTACATGCTCGACCGCGAGGGCGCAACGGATCGACCGCCGCAACCCGCAGGACATCTTCGTCCCGCTCTACAACAAGCAGATCCCGCCGGGCGCGGCCCAGGTCGTCCACTTCGGGCTCGACGTGCCCGGACGGGCGCCGGGGCCGATCACGCTCGAGGCCCGGCTGCTCTACCGCAAGTTCGACGTCACCATGATGCGGTTCGTGAAGGGCGACGACTACCGCATGGTCCTGCCGGTGACGACGCTGTCGGCCGCCACCCAATCGCTGCCGGGGCGTGGCGTCCCCGCACCGGCGCAGACGGCGTGGGAGCGCTGGAACGATTACGGCATCGGCCTGCTGCTCGAAGGCAACGCGGCAGCGACAAAGGCGAGCTGCGCCAGGCCGAGGCGGCCTTCACCGAAGTGGAGCGGCTCGGGCGTCCCGAGGGCCCGCTCAACCTGGCCCGCGTCTACCACAAGGAGGGACGGCTCGACGAGGCGGCGCGGGCCCTGCGGCGGGCGGCGGCGGCCGGTGCCGCGCCGTGGACGGTCGCGTGGCTGAACGGCCTCGTGAACAAGGAGAACGGCCATCTCGACGAGGCCATCGCCAACTTCACGGCGGCGCTCGGCGCCCGCTCGCCGGCGTTGGTCGAGCGCGGCTTCGACTTCAGCCGCGACTACGAGGTCATCAACGAGCTGGGCCAGACGCTCTTCGAGCGCGCCAAGCAGGAACGCGGCGCGGCCCGGGCCGAGGCCCGGACGGCACGGTTGCGCGAGGCCGCGGCGGCCTTCGAGCGCACGCTGGCCATCGACAGTGAGAACGTCACCGCCCACTACGCGCTCAACCTCATCTACGGCGAACTCGGCGAGGCGGCGCGCGCCACGGCGCACCGGGAGGCGCACCTGCGCTACACCGCCGACGAGCAGTCCCGCAGCCGGGTCATGGCCATCCATCGCGCCGCGCACCCGGCCGCGAATCATGCGGCCCAATCGGTGGTGATCTACGACCTGCAGCGCCCGGCCGACAGCCCCGCGGCGAGCGCCCCGGCCGCCGCCGCCACCGTTCCTCGTCCCTCCTTCGGAGTCCGCCCGTGACCGACGCTGCCCGCACCACGATCCGCCGCCTCGCCGGTCTCGCCGTGGTCCTGCTCGTCGCCGGCTTGGCCGTGCACGCTGGCTGATCTCCGGCGACCGGCCGCTCGGCTCCGGACCGGCCGCCAGCGAGCGGGCCGGCGGCGTGGCGCCCCCAGCGCACTTCGTCGATGTCACGAGCGACGCGGGCCTGGCTGGCGTCACACGCGTCAACGGCGCCGACGGCGAGAAGCTGCTGCCCGAAACCACCGGCGGCGGCGGCGCCCTGGTCGACCTGGACAATGACGGCGACCTCGACCTCGTGCTCGTGAACGGGCGCGCCTGGCCGTGGGCACGAGCCGCCGCCGCGGCAGGGTCCGGCCGCCCGCCCTCCACGCTCGTGGTCTTCACCAACGATGGCACTGGACACTTCACCGAGGCCACGGCCGCCCTGGGCCTGGCGGTGCAGAGCTACGGCATGGGCGTGGCCGCCGGCGACTTCGACAACGACGGCTGGACCGACCTCTACGTCACCGCCGTCGGGCGGAACACCCTGCTCAAGAACGTCGGCGGCCGTTTTCACGACATCACCGCCAGCGCCGGCGTGGCCGGCGGCGCCGACGACTGGAGCACGTGCGCCACCTGGTTCGACGCCGACAACGACGGCGATCTCGACCTGTTCGTGTGCCGCTACGTGCGCTGGACTCGCGCCCTCGACCTGGCCCAGGACTTCAGCCTGGCCGGCATCGGGCGCGCCTACGGCCCCCCGCGCAACTTCGCCGGCACGGCGCCGGCCTTCTACGTGAACCTGGGCGGCGGCCGCTTTGCCGAGCGCGCGGCGGCGGCCGGTCTCGTCGTGACCGAACCGGCCACCAAGCAGCCGGCCGCCAAATCGCTCGGGGTGGCTCTGGTCTCGCTCGACGGCGACGCCTGCGTCGACCTGGTCGTCGCCAACGACACCGTCCGCAACTTCGTGTTCCGCAACCGCTGCGACGGCACGTTCGAAGAAGTCGGCATCACGCTCGGCCTGGCCTACGACAGCTACGGCAACGCCCGCTCGGGCATGGGCGTCGACGTGGCCGACCTGCGCGATGACGGCGCGCCGGCGGTGGCCATCGGCAACT
Organism: uncultured Acidobacteriota bacterium; assembly: GCA_963843885.1. Taxonomy (GTDB): domain Bacteria; phylum Acidobacteriota; class Vicinamibacteria; order Vicinamibacterales; family UBA2999; genus CADEFD01. Next base: position 120,093 of record CAWJMJ010000019.1, on the reverse strand, counting down.
TCGCCAACGAGATGACCGCGCTGTACGTAAGACAAGCGGGCTCCAGGCAGTTCGTGGACGAGTCGATTCCGTCCGGGCTCGGCGCGCCGAGCCGCGCCTCACTGACCTTCGGCGTGCTCTTCTTCGACTACGACCTCGACGGCCGGCTCGACCTGCTCACCGTCAACGGCCACGTCGAAGATCGAGATCGCCATGGTGCAGGCCAGCCAGCAGCATGCGCAACCGGCGCAGCTGTTTTGGAACGCCGGACCGGACGCGCCAGCCACGTTCGTCCCGGTCGCCGAGACCGGCGGCCTGGCCGCGCCGATGGTCGGCCGCGGCGGCGCCTACGCCGACATCGACGGCGACGGCGATCTCGACGTGCTGCTCGTTCCCACGGCCGGACCCGTGCGGCTGCTGCGCAACGACGCCGGCGGCGCGCGCTGGGCGCGGCTCCACCTGGTTGGCACGGTCAGCACGCACGACGCCATTGGCGCCCGCGTCGAGATCGAGACCGGCACGCGCACCCTCCGCCGCATCGTGTCGGCGACGCGCGGCTACCTCTCGCAGAGCGAACGCACGCTGACCTTCGGCTTCGCTCCCGGCGAGAACCCGGCCACGGTGCGCATCACCTGGCCGAGCGGTTCCGTGCAGACGCGCTCGGGGCTCCCCCTCGGCCAGACCACCACCGTCACCGAAGTGCAGGGCGCCGGGATCACCGAGGTGCGTTAGGCGGACTCAGCGAGGGGCGCTTGCCGGGCCCACCGCCGCGCCGGCCGGCGGCGGGGTGGCGGGGACGGGCTGGCCCATGCCTGCGACGAGGCCGTGGATCCGATTCGACGGCCAGCGGGCCGAACCGCTCTGACGTCCCATCCGGCCAGCGCACGTCCACCTGGTCGATGACCGTCGCGCCGCCCAGCCCGATGTGCACGCGCGGGTCGTTGGCCGCCAGGTAGCTGTAGCCGCTACGCACGTCGCGGCGCCAGGTGCGCCCGCCGGCGGCAACGGTCAGGACGGCGCCGAACGCGTCGCTGCCCTTCTGGTTCCTGACCGACAGCAGCGCCCAATGTCCACGTGACGGCGCCACATTGCGGAGCAGATAGGGGGCGCCGTCGCGATTGGCCACGAGCACGTCCACACCGCCGTCGTTGTCGATGTCGCCGAAGGCCGCGGCCCGGCTGGTCGCGATGAGTGGTCTCACGGTGCCGCCGCGCGGCGATAGTTCCTCGAACCGCGGTCCGGCCACGCCGCGGAAGAGCAGATTGGGCTCGGCATACGGGTCGGCCGCGAACGTCTCGCCCTGGAGGCCGACGCGGCCGTTGGCTTCGTAGAGATCGAGGCGCCCGTCGTTGTCGAAGTCCACCATGGCCATGCCGAAGCGGGTGTAACGGCGGCTGGCGACGCGCAGCCCGACGGCGTTGGTCGCGTCCACGAAGAACGTCCCGTCGTTGCGGAAGAACGAGTCCGACTCGGTGTCGAGATTCATCACGAGCAGGTCGTTGTCGCCGTCGTCGTCGGGGTCGGCGGCGTGCACGCCCATGCCGGCCTTGGGGGCGCCGTCCTGGTCGATAGCCACGCCCCAGCGGAGCGCCGACTCGACGAATCGTCCGTGGCCGTCGTTGATCCACAGATGGTTGGGCGTGCCGTCGTTGGCCACGAAGACGTCGGGGCGGCCATCGCCGTTGACATCATCGACAATCACGCCCAAGCCGTTGCCCCGCGCGGCGCCCAGGCCGGCGGCCGCCGAGGCGTCGGTGAAGCGGCCGCGGCCGTCGTTCCGAAAGAAGAGGTCGGTCGTCGGCGCGTCGTAGTTCTTCGGGCTGCAATAGTCCACCACCCCGGTCAGGCTGAAGCACTGGCGCTCGCGCGCCGGCTGCCAGTCGAGGTACCGCGTCACGAACAGATCCAAATCGCCGTCGCCGTCCGCGTCGAAGAACGTGGCGCTCGTGCTCCAGCCGCTGCCGCCCACCCCCGCTGACACCGTGACGTCGGTGAACCGCCCGCCGCCGTCGTTGCGCAGCAGGCCGTTGCCGCCGAGATTCGTGAGATAGAGGTCGAGGTCGCCGTCGCCGTCGTAATCGCCGGTGGCCACGCCCATGCCGTAGCCGGGCACGTCCACGCCGCTGCCCGCCGTCGCGTCCGTGAAGCGGCCCCGGCCGTCGTTGCGGAACAGCCGGTGGCGCGGGCCGGTGTCGACCGCGCCGGGCACGCCGCTCTGGACGAGCAAGGCATCGAGGTCGCCGTCGCCGTCCATGTCGAAGAGCGCGGCGCCGCCGCCCATGATCTCGGGCAGCCGGAAAGTCGCGCCGGCATGGCCCGAGCGGTGCGTGAACTCCAGCCCCGACGCCTGCGCGATTTCCTCGAACCACGGCGCGGCCGCGGGTGCCGGTGCGTGATCCTGTCGGGTCACGGCCGTCCCCGCCGAGGGCGGGGCCGCCGGGCCGCACGCCGCCAGCAGCGCCAGCAGCGCTGCGACGAGCGGGGCCACGAGCGTTGGAGCGTGGCCCGGTGTCGCTGGCGTCATCAGCCCGCCGCCCTTCACGACTTCTGCTTCGCTGCCAGCCGGCGCTCCATCTCCGCCAGCTGCGGCTGCGACGGCGACACGCGCCGGGCCCGCGCCAGCCAGCGCGCGGCCTGGTCCCATTCGCCCGCGGCCATCGCCGCCGAGGCACCGCCGACGAGCGCTTCAGCAAGCAGCGGATCGCGCGACAGCGCCTGGCGGAACGCAAGCAGCGCGTCAGCCGTCCGGCCCCGTTCCTGCCGCACCATGCCCAGCCATCCGGCCGCCTTGGCGTCCTCGGGGTTGGCGGCGGCGGCCGCCGCCAGCCAGCGCTCGGCCTCGTCGAGGCGCTGGCGGCGCCAGGCGACCACGCCGCGCAGACGGATCGCGGCGGCGTCGCCCGGACGAAGCGTCAGCGCGCGTTGCACCAGCTGGTCGGCGTCGTCATAGGTGCCGGCGAAGAGATGGGCGGCAGCCAGGTGCATGGTCGCCTCGAAGTCGTCGGGCGTGGCTGCCAGCACGCCGTCGAGAATCGCCTTGGCGTCGGCGAAGCGCCCGGCCGTGGCATAGACGCCGCCCAGGTAGGTGAGCAGTTCGCGATCGTCGGGCCGCTCGGCGCGGAGACGTTCGAGCAGGGCGACCGATTCGCCGAAGCGGCCTTCCACGCTGAGGGCCGTCGCCTCCTTCAACGTCGCCGCGAAGCCCCGCCGGAAGGCCCCCATCTCGTCGAGCCAGGGGTCGTCCCAGCGCGGTTCGCCGGAAGCGCCGGCCGCCACCGCCTCCCCCGCGTCACGCTCGCGGCCAAGCGCCCGATAGGCGCTGGAGAGCACCTGGTAGGCGTAACGATCGGTGGGGGTGCGGTCGAGCAGCGCCTCGAGCCGGGCGGCCGCCTCCTGCGGCTGCCCTTTGGCGAGATGCACGCGCGCCAGGCCGGTGGTGGCGGCCGAGTCGCGCGGGGCCAGGTTCACGGCCACGCGGAAGGCCGCTTCCGCGCCGTCGAGATCGCCACGGTCGAGCAGCAGCTGGCCGCGCCGCCAGCGCGCCGGCACGTAGTCGGGCGACAGTGCGATGGCGTGGTCGAAGGCCGCCAGCGCCGCGTCGGTGTCGCCCTCGCGCGACTGGGCCCGCGCCAGGTGATACCACCAGCGGCCGTGACTGGCCGGCCTGGCGGTGGCCACGGCGTAGGTGTCGCGGGCTTGCGCCGTGAGGCCGTTGGCCTCCAGCGCCAGGCCCAGGCGGCCCCACGCATTCCCGTCCTCCGGCGACGCCTTCACCACGGCGAGCTGTTCGGCGACGAGGGCGGACACGGCCGGGTCGAGCGTGCCGAACGACGCCAGGTCGGGCGGCGCCGGCCCGCGCTCGCACGACGACGCAAGCATGGCAAGGGCCGCAACGACGAGAAGCGGCGTGCGCGACATCGGACCCGACACAGTGGAACGCTCAGGCTACACCAGGCCGGCCGCCACACGAACAGGCGTGCGCCGCTACTTCTTCTTCGGCCGGTAGACGTGCGTCGCCTGGCCGAAGAACACCTCGGCCGACTTCCATCATCGTCTCGGACAGCGTCGGGTGCGGGTGGATGGTCAGCTTGAGGTCCGTCGGCGGTCGCGCCCATCTCGATCGCCAGCACGCCTTCGGCGATCAGCTCGCCGGCGCCGGAGCCGACGATGCCGACGCCGAGGATGCGCTCGGTCTCGGGATCGATGATCAGCTTGGTCATGCCGTCGGTGCGGTCGATGGCGATGGCGCGGCCGGACGCGCGCCCACGGGAACTTGCGCGACCTCGACCTTGCGGCCCTGCTTCTCCGCCTCGGCTTCGGTCAGGCCGGCCCAGGCGATTTCCGGATCGGTGAAGACCACGGCGGGAATCGCCGGCGGCTCGAACGCCGACCTTCTGGCCGGCGATCGCCTCGACGGCGACGCGCGCCTCGTGCGACGCCTTGTGCGCCAGCATCGGCTCGCCGGCCACGTCGCCGATGGCGAAGATCGTCGGCTCGGCGGTGCGGCGCTGCTCGTCGACCTCGATGAAGCCGCGCGTCGACCTTGACGCTGGTCTTGTCGAGGCCGGGGATCTTGCGAGTTCGGCCGGCGGCCGATCGACACCAGCACGCGGTCGAAGGTCTCGCTTCGCCGGCGCCCGCCTCGCCCTCGAAGGTCACCGTGACGCCCTTCTTGGCGGCCGTCATGCCGACGACCTTGGTGTTGAGCAGCATCGCCTTGGCGAACATCTTGTCGATGCGCTTGGCCGAGGACGTCGACCAGGTCGCGGTCGGCGCCGGGCAGCAGGCCGTCGGCGTCATCTCGACGACCGTGACCTTGGTGCCGAGCGCGGCGTAGACCGACCCGAGCTCGAGGCCGATGTAGCCGCCGCCGACGACCAGCAGGGTCTTCGGGATGTCGGGCAGGTCGAGCGCGCCGGTCGAGTCCATCACGCGCGGGCTGTCGACCTTGACAGGCCGGAATCTGGTCGGGCTGCGAGCCGGTGGCGAGCATCGCGTGGTCGAACGTGACGTCCTCGCGTCGCTCGCCGTCGTTCACGCGACATCGAGCGTCGGGCCGGTCAGCGTGCGCCCGGCCCTGGATGTAGTTGACCTTGCGCAGCTTGCGCGACCTGGCCGGTGCCGCCGGTCAGCTTGCTCGACGACCGCCGTCCTTGAAGGCGCGCAGCTTGTCGAGTCGATCTCGGGCGCGCCGAACGTCGACGCCCCACGCGCTGGCGTGCTTGCGCCTCGTCGATGCAGCTTGGCGACGTGCAGCAGCGCCTTGGAGGGGATGCAGCCGCGATAGAGGCAGACGCCGCCCGGGTTCTTCTCCGCGTCGACGAGCGCGACCTGCATGCCGAGGTCGGCGGCATAGAACGCCGCGGCGTAGCCGCCGGGCCGGCGCCCACGACAATGACGACTGGCATTTGAGAATCCCGTAAGCGAGTGCGAAGGATCGCGGTCTAGCCCCTGAGCGCCAGCACGAACGGCTGCTCGAGCGCCTCGACGACCCAGCGCAGGAAGCGGATGCCGTCGGCGCCGTCGATCACGCGGTGATCGTAGGACAGCGACAGCGGCAGCATCTGCCGCGGCTCGAAGGCCGTGCCGTTCCACACCGGCTCGCATGGCGCCGCGCGACATGCCGAGGATCGCCACTTCGGGCCAGTTGACGATCGGCGTGAAGGCGGTGCCGCCGATGCCGCCGAGGTTGGAGATGCGTGAATGCAGCCGCCCTGCATCTCGTCGAGCGACAGCTTGCCGGCTGCGCGCCTTCTCGGCGAGCTGTGCCATGTCCGACCGCGATCTGCGTGATGTTCTTCTGGTCGACGTCGCGGATCGACCGGCACGAGCAGGCCGCGCTCGGTGTCGACGGCGATGCCGATGTGGACGTACTTCTTGTAGACGATCTCGCCGGCGCCACGTCGATCGACGAGTTGAACTGCGGGAAGACCTTGCAGCGCGCGGCGACCATCTTCACGGCGACCGCGGTCACGGTCAGCTTGCCGCCGGCCTTCTCGACCTCGCCGCGGTAGCTGCTTGCGCAGCTCCTCGAGGTCGGTGATGTCGGCCTTGTCGTGCTGCGTGACGTGCGGAATCGTCGGTCCAGGCGTGCGCTGAGGTGCTCGGCGGTCTTGCGGCGGATGCCGCGTCATCGGCTTGCGCTCGACCTCGCCCCACTTCGAGAAGTCGGGCAGCGGCCACCGCGGACGCCCGACGCCGCGGCCGCCGCGCGCGGCCGCCGCCGCGATGCTGGTCATCAGCGCTTGCGTGAACGCCTTCACGTCGTCCTGGTGATGCGGCCGTTCGGGCCGGTGCCCGGCACCTGGTCGATGTCGCACGCCCAGCTCGCGCGCCAGGCGCCGCACCGACGGCGCCGCCGGCGCGGCGGCGACCGTCGGAGGCCGCTCGGCGCCGCCTGGCGCTGGCCCGCGTGCGAAGGCCGGCGACCTTGTCGCCGCGGTCGGCTGCGGCGCCGTCGCTCAGCCGCCGGTCGCGTTCATCGGCCGGCTCGGTCGAGCTCGGTCTCGCCCGGCGCCCGCGCCATCGACGCCTCGGTCGGCTGGCCGGGTTCGCCGGTGCCGAGCCGACGCGGTCGCTCGCGGTCTGGCCGTCGGCCTCGGCGACGTCGGCCTCGGCCGGCGCGGCGGCATCGGCTCTTGGCGCGCGGCAGCCTTGGCCGGCTCGCCCTTGCCGCTTCGCCGGGCCGGCTCGTCCGCCGGCGGCGCCGCGTTCGTCGAGGTGAGGATGACCTGGCCGACCTTGACCTTGTCGCCCGGCTTGACCTTCACTCTCGGTCACCGTGCCCGGCGACCGACGACGGGCACTTCGATGGTGGCCTTGTCGGTTTCGAGTTCGAGGACGGCCTGATCGACCGGCGATCGTGTCGCCGGCCTTGACGAGGACGCGCAGCACGTCGCCCGCGGCGACGTTCTCGCCGAGCTCGGGGAGCTTGAAGTCGAGTCACGGCACACACCGTGTCGGTGCGCGCCCTGCGCTGCGGGCGCCGCGTCGCTTAGGAAATCGGCGGGTTCGCCTTCTCGGGATTGATGCCGAGAGTCCTTGATCGCGTGCTGCACCACCTTGGCGCTCGATCTCTTGTCGCTGCATCAGCGCGTGCAGCGTGGCCGAGGACGATGAACGCGGCGTCGACCTCGAAGAAGTCGCGCAGCGCGGCGCGGCGTCTCGCTGCGGCCGAAGCCGTCGGTGCCGAGCGCGTCAGCGGCCGCGGCAGCCAGCGGTCGATCGAGTCGGGCAGCGCCTTCACGTAGTCGGAGGCGGCGACGAACACGCCCGGCGCGTCCTTGCCGTCACCTGCGTCGACGTACGGCACGCTGCGGCGTCTCGCCGGGATGCAGCCGGTTCCAGCGCTCGCAGGCATGGCCGTCGCGGTAGAGCTTGGTGTAGCTGGTGACGCTCCACACGTCGGCGCCGACGTCGTACTTCTCTCGAGGATCTCCTGCGCCTTCGAGCACCTCGTTCAGGATGGCGCCGCTGCCGAACAGCTGCGCGCGCAGCTTGGCCTTGGGCTTGCTCGGTGGGCTTGAACATGTACATGCCCCTTGAGGATGCCGTCCTGCGACGCCCTCCGGCATCGGCGGCATGCGCGTAGTGCTCGTTCATCACGGTGAGGTAGTAGAAGATGCTCTCGCTCGTCGTCGATACATGCGCCGGATGCCGTCCTGGATGATGACGGCGAGCTCGTAGGCGTACGCCGGGTCGTAGGCCGAGGCAGTTCGGCACCGGCAGCGCCAGCAGGTGGCTGTGGCCGTCCTGGTGCTGCAGGCCTTCGCCGTTGAGCGTGGTGCGGCCGGCGGTGCCGCCGAGCAGGAAGCCGCGCGTCGCGCATGTCGGCGGCGGCCCAGATCAGGTCGCCGACGCGCTGGAAGCCGAACATCGAGTAGTAGATGTAGAACGGGATCGTGTTGACGCCGTGCGTCGCGTAGGCGGTGCCGGCGGCGATGAACGACGACATCGAGCCGGCTTCGGTGATGCCTTCTTCGAGAATCTGGCCGTCTGTCGCTTCCTTGTAGTAGAGCAGCGTGTCGCGTGTCGACCGGCTCGTAGAGCTGGCCGGCGTGCGAGTAGATGCCGACCTGGCGGAACAGCGCTTCCATGCCGAAGGTGCGCGCTTCGTCGGGCACGATCGGCACGATGAGCTTGCCGATCTCCTTGTCGCGCAGCAGCTTCGACAGCATGCGCACGAACACCATCGTGGTCGACGCCTTGCGGCCGTCGGTGCCCGTCGTAGAACTCGTCGAAGATCTCGTCGCAGATCGGCCTGCAGCGGCTCGGCCTTGCACGCTGCGGCTGCGGCACGGAGCCGCCCAGCGCCTGCGCGGCGCTCGCGCAGGTACTTGCATCTCCGGCGCTGTCGTCGGCCGGACGGTAGAACGGCGCCTTGGCGACTTCCTCGTCGGAGATCGGAATGCCGAAGCGGGTGCGGAATGCCGTGCAGCTCGTCTTCGTTCAGCTTCTTCTGCTGGTGGGTGATGTTCTTGCCTTCGCCGGCTTCGCCGAGGCCGTAGCCCTTGATGGTGTGGGCCAGGATGACCGTCGGCTTGCCCTTGTGTCTCGGTGGCGCGCCTTGTAGGCGGCGTAGACCTTCTCCGGATCGTGGCCGCCGCGCGTCAGCTTCTTCAGCTGCTCGTCGGACAGGTGCTTGACCAGCTCGAGCAGCCGCGGGTAGGTGCCGAAGAAGTGCTCGCGGATGTAGGCGCCCGGTCTCGACGGCGTACTTCTGGTACTCGCCGTCGACGACTTCGCCCATGCGCTTGACGAGCAGGCCGTCGTCGTCCTTGCTCGAGCAGCGCGTCCCAGTCGCCGCCCCAGATGCACCTTGATGACGTTCCAGCCGGCGCCGCGGAAGACGGCCTCGAGTTCCTGGATGATCTTGCCGTTGCCGCGCACCGGGCCGTCGAGCCGCTGCAGGTTGCAGTTGATGACGAAGATCAGGTTGTCGAGCTTCTCGCGCGAGGCCAGCGTGATGGCGCCGAGCGATTCGGGCTCGTCGGTTTCGCCGTCGCCGAGGAACGCCCAGACCTTCGCGTCGGACTCGGTCTTGAGGCCGCGATCCTCGAGGTAGCGGATTGAAGCGCGCCTGGTAGATCGCCATGATCGGGCCGAGGCCCATCGACACCGTCGGGAACTCCCAGAAGTCGGGCATCAGCCACGGGTGCGGATAGCGACGACAGGCCGCCGCCCGGCTTGCAGCTCGCGGCGGAAGTTGCTCGAGCTGCTCCTCGTCGAGCCGGCCTTCGAGGAACGCGCGCGCGTACATGCCGGGCGAGGCGTGGCCCTGGAAGTAGATCATGTCGCCGGCGTGGCCGTCGTCGCGGCCGCGGAAGAAATGGTTGAACGCCACTTCGTACAGCGTGGCCGCCGAGGCGAACGTCGAGATGTGGCCGCCGATGCCGTCGTCGACTCTTGTTGGCCCGCACCACCATCGCCATCGCGTTCCAGCGGACGAGGCTCTTGATGCGGCGCTCGATCTCGCGGTTGCCGGGGTAGCGGCGCCTGCTCGTCGGCGGGGATGGTGTTGATGTAAGGGGTGTTGGCGGAGAACGGGATCTTGACGCCGCTCTGCTGGGCGTAGACGGCCGAGTTCGCGGAGCAGGCGTCCGACCCGGGCCGGACCTCCCGATTTCAGGACGTATTCCAGCGACTCGAGCCATTCGCGGGTTTCGAGCGCTTCGAGCTCCGTCGCGTCCGAGTGGGCGGTGTTCCTCATGTCTCCAATTACCTTTCGTCACGATCTGACAATCCGGCTATCGGCACTTCCTCGCGCGGTGAGGCCTCAAACCGCGCACGATCGACCGTGCCCCCGCAACCTCCCGTTCAGGTCATCGGCCCGCCGGCCCTGGTCCGCGCCCGGCGCCGCATCGTCGCATGCACCCGGTGCCTGCGGCTGCGCGCCTACTGCCTGGAGGTGGCCCACACCAAGCGCGCGTCCTATAGGAACGACGCCTACTGGGGGCTGCCCGTGCCCGGCTACGGCGATCCCGATGCCCGCCTGTTCATCCTGGGGTTGGCCCCGGCCGCGCACGGCGCCAACCGCACTGGCCGGATCTTCACTGGCGACGGCACCGGCGGATTTGGCGACTTTCCTGATGAGCGCCCTGCACCGCGCCGGCCTGGCCTCCAGGGCCACCTCCCACCACCCGGGTGACGGGCTGACCTTGAGCGGCGTGTTCGTCGCCGCGGCGGCGCGTTGCGCGCCGCCGGACAACAAGCCGCTGCCTCACGAGGTCGAGCAGTGCCGGGGCCACTTGGCGGCGGAGGTGGCGGCCCTGCCCCACCTGCGGGTGGTCGTGGCCCTGGGCAAAGTGGCGTGGGACGCCTGGCTGGCGTTCGTCCGCACGAGCACCCCGCTGCCCCGCCCACGCCCGGTCTTCGCGCACGGCGCGGTCGCGCGGCTGGCGCCCCCGGGCACGGGCGGACCGGCGGGGCTGACGCTCGTCGGCTGCTTCCATCCGTCGCGGCAGAACACCCACACGGGGAAGGTCACGCCCGCCATGTACGACGACGTGTTCGCGCTCGCGTCACGGCTGGCCGGCGAGCCGGTCGCGAGGCCGAAGGTCACCGGGCCCTGGACGAGGCGCCGGCCCGGGGCGGGAGCAAAGGTCGCGGCCGGCCGGTACGTGACGAGGGCGGCGCGATGTGATCGCCCCGCCCTCACCAGCACCAGCGCACGAGACCCGGGCGCTCGGACGCGCGACGCGCCTACGGGCCCGGCTTGTAGATATACGCTGCCGTCGGCCGCCTTCGTCCGATAAACGGCGTGACAGCCGGCGCAGGTCTTGGTCAACTCGCCGGCGGCGGTCTTGGCCGCCTCGGCGGTGGCCGCGTTGGCCAACGCGTCGGCCGCCTTTTTGGCTCCCTGAGCCATCTCGACGCCGTCGGCCTTGTCGTGGCTCTTGAAGAACGCTTCCGTCTCGCCGAAGGCCTTCGACAAGGTTGCGCCGCTGGCCTTGACGTCGGCCATCACGCCCGCCTCGGCAGCCTTGCGGGCGGCCCCGAAAGCCGGACCGATCGCCTTCATGGACTTGTCGATCGCCGCCGCATCCTGCGGCTGCTCGGCACGCGCCGCGGTCATCTGCGTCATCAGGGCCAACCCCAACGCCACACCACTCACCACCTTGAACATCCGCCGCATGCTGTCTCCTCCACGAGCCGGGACCGCGCACCATCCGGGCTCACGCACTGGCCGGCCCGGCACCTTCGTGCTACCAATGCTGCCCGAAAAATCCGCCGTGGTAAAGGGACGGCGGGCTACACGTGAGCCTGCAGCGGCGGATGCATGCGTCGGCCATGGGTCAGGGACATGAGGACGACATCTGACGTGACCGGCGCGCGCCGGAACGCGTCCACGCCGATGGCCGCGGCAATGGCGTTCAGCACCGCGCCGTAGCCCGCGCCGACCGGCGGCTCGCCCACGCCCTTGGCCCCGGTCGGCGTCTCCGGGTCGGGCAGGTCCAGCGCCACGGCCTGTCATGCGCGGGATGTCCATGATCGTCAGCGGCTTGTTGTGGTGGAAGCGCCGGGCCAGCGACACGCCGTAGTGCGGGTCGTAGACGAGCTTCTGGAACAGCGCGTGGGCGATGCCGAGGCAGCAGCCGCCGTTCAACTGGGCGATGCAGGCTGCGCGGATTCACCACCGTGCCGACGTCGCCGACCGACAGGAAGTCGACGAGCGTGACCATGCCGGTCTCGACGTCCACTTCCACCTCGGCGAACCCGACCACGAACGCCGTAGGTGTCGCCGTCGCGGGGATACGTGTCCTTGGCCACGCCCATCAGCCCCTGCCCGGCGAGCGCCGTGGCGGCTGCCGTGGTCATCGGCGTGGATGTCCGTCGGGCAGCTCGTGGCCGTCGTAGCGGCCGCCGAGCGCGATGGCGCGCGCCGCCGCCTGGGCGTAGGTGAGGCCGCGCGCCGGGTTGCCGCGCGCGGTAGACGCGCTCGCCGCCGAGCTCGTAGTCCTCGGGCGCGCCGCCGAGATCCTGCGCGGCAATCTGCTGCAGCTTGCGCCGCGGCGTCCTCGGCCCCGGCCAGGTTGGCGCGGGTCATGGCGTGGGTGGTCTGGCTGCCCACCGACATGCACGTCCACGGCAGGCCCTTGGCGGTGTTGCCCCACACTCACCTCGACCCTGCTCCCAGGGCATGGCCAGGACGTCGGCGGCGACGCGCGCCAGGTCGATGCACCGAGTGCGTGCCGAGGTTGCCGACGCCCGACTGCACCTGCAGCATGCCGTCGGGCCGGATGAGCATCAGGCCGTCGTAGCCGACCGACCCGGCGCCGTGCGGACCGACGCCGACGCCGACGCCGCGCACCTTGGTGCCGCGCCGCTGGCCCGATCGGGCCACGCGCGCCGGCCAGTCGAACAGTTCGGCGCCCTTGTCGAGCGCGTCCTTGACGAAGGCGCCGGTGACGTAGCGGCGCGCGCCGTCGGGCCCGGCCGGCCCGTAGGGCGCCTTGCCCTCGGGCGCAGTTGACCCGGCGGATGGCCAGCTTGATCGACGCCCAGTTGCATCGCCGCCTTGGTGATGACGCCTTCGATGATGCCGTTGGCCTGCATCGGCCCGGGCGAGCGCTGCTGCGAGCGCGGCGGCGTGTTGGTGAGCACGTTCACCGCGCGCCAGCGCATGGCCGGAGCCTGATACACGAGCGACGCCGCCAGGCCGGCCGAGCGGTGATCCCCCATCGGCCCATAGGGCCCGTTGTCCTGCACGATGAAGAGATCGAGCGCCGTGATGCGGCCGTCGCGCGCAAACCCCATCCGGGCGCGGCCGGTCATGTTGGTGCGGGCGCGGCCGAAGTAGCTTTCCTCTTCGCGGCTGACGCGCATCATCACCGGCGCGCCGACCTTCTTGGAGAGCACGCACGGAATGGCCATCGAGACGGCGCCGGCCCCCTTGCTGCCGAAACCGCCGCCCGTGTATTCGGAGATCAGCACGAGCCGCGACGGGTCGATGCCGACCCAGCGGGCCACCCCGTCCACGGTGCGCACGACGCTTTGCGTCGAGCAGTGCAGGAAGCACTTGTCGTGCTGCCAGTAGGCCATGGCGCTGCGCGTCTCCATCGGGTGGTGCCCGGTGGAGTTGACGACGAAGGTCTCGTCGAGCACGAGCGCGGCGCCAGCGAAGCCGGCCTCGAGGTCGCCGTAACTCCACTGCTCCATGGCCTTGCCCGTGGGCAGGGCGCCGGCGGGGGCGGCGGCAAAATCGTCTGGCGTCCACTTGAGCCGCTCGATCGCCGGGCGCGGCGGCGGCTGGCCGGCCGCGGCCGGCGGGGCCACGCCCCACACGTTGCCCTCGGCGCGCGCGTCGGGCCCGCCAGGACGCAGGCTCTCCAGCGGATCGAGTGGTGAAGGGCAGCGGCTCGATGTCGAGGTCGATGAGCTCGACGGCCTGCGCGGCGAGGTCTTCGCTGACCGCCGCCAGCGCCAGGATCGGCTCGCCCTGGTAGAGCGGCTCGTTGGTCAGGGCCCGTTCGCCGCCGCCGAGGTCCGGCAGATCGTCGGCGGTGATGACGCCGCGCACGCCGGGCAGGGCGAGCGCGCGGTCGAGACCCAGGCGCCGGACCCGCCCGTGCGGCATGGGACTGAGGAGCAGCTTGCAGAACAGCATCCCCTCGGCGCGGAAGTCCTCGGCGTAGCGGGCCCGGCCGGTGACCTTGGCCACGAGGTCGGGGGTGGTGTAGTCGGAGCCGACGAGTCGTTCAGCCACTGGTGCCTCCCGGTCCGGACGTGCGACCGGGCGATTATACGGCCGCGCCTCGAGCCGCCGCCCAGGCATCGCGGCTCGGCACCGTCCAGTCGGGCCGGTCCGAGATGATGCCGTCGACGCCGACAGCCAGCAGGCGCTGGACGTCGTCCGGCTGGTCGACGGTCCAGACCTGGACCACCGCGCCCTCACGATGGGCCTGACGCACGAAGGCGGGCCGCACCACGTGCAAGCGCCCCGACCGCTCCGGAACCTGGAACGCGCGGTAGGGTGCCGGGCCGAGCCGTGGGAACCGCAGCCACGATCGGGCCAGGGTCCACTGCGCTTCCCGCCGCGAGGCGCTGGTCACGATCTCGGGGGCCAGGGCGCGCAGGCGCTCGAGCACCGGGCGATCGAACGAGCCCACGCATACGCGCCCTTCGGCGCCGCAGTGGCGAACGGCCTGGACCACGGCCCGGGCCAGCGCCTCGTGCGTGTCCTTCAGCTCGATGATCACGCGGGCGGCGGGGAACCGCTGCAACACGTCGAGCAGCCTCGGCACGCCCGCCACTTCGTTCAGCGCCTGCGCCGGACCGGCGGGCACGAAGCGGCACGTGGCGTCGAGGCGGCCCAGCTCGGCGGCGGTCAGGGCCCCAACCGGGCCGCGACGGTCGGTGGTGCGGTCGAGCGTGGCGTCGTGGATTACGACCGGCACCTCGTCAGCCGACAGCCGCACGTCGCACTCGAAGCCATCAGCGCCGGCCGCCAGGCCCCGGGCAAAGGCCGGCAGCGTGTTCTCCGGCGCCAGCTTGGCGCCACCGCGATGGCCGAAGACCAGCGGGCGATCGCTGGCGAACACCGGCGGCGGCGAAAAACCGCGACGAGCAGTCACGGCGTCATAATAGCCACTATGCCAGCACCTGCTCGTCCCGCCACCCTCGGCGCCCTCAAGACCGCCATCGCCAGTGGCGCCGTTCGCCGCCGCTCGGTGAAGGACGAAGTGCGCGACAACCTGATCGTCAAGCTCCGCGCCGGGGACCGCCTCTTCCCGGGTGTGGTTGGTTACGACGACACGGTCATCCCGCAGCTCGTCAACGCCGTCCTGGCCAAGCACAACTTCATCCTGCTCGGCCTGCGCGGCCAGGCCAAGACGCGCCTCATCCGCGCGCTCGTCGACCTGCTCGACGAGGCCATCCCGGTCGTCCCCGGCAGCGAGGTCCACGACGATCCGCTGGCGCCGATTTCGGCCCACGGCAAGGCCGTGGTGGCATCCGAGGGCGACGACCTGCCGATCGAATGGCGCGGCCGCGATGCCCGCTACGTCGAGAAGCTGGCCACGCCCGACGTCACCATCGCCGACCTCATCGGCGACATCGATCCCATCAAGGCGGCCTCGTCGGGCCTGCAGCTCGGCTCGGAGCTGGCCATGCACTTCGGCCTGCTGCCCCGCGCCAACCGCGGGCTGTTCGCCATCAACGAACTGCCCGACCTGGCCGGCAAAGTGCAGGTCGGCCTGTTCAACATCCTGCAGGAGGGCGACGTCCAGATCAAAGGCTTCCCCGTGCGGCTGCCGCTCGACGTCATGATCGTCTTCACGGCCAACCCCGAGGACTACACCGCCCGCGGCAAGATCATCACGCCGCTCAAGGACCGCATCGGCGCCGAAGTCCGCACGCACTACCTGCACGCCCGCGCCGACGCCATGACCGTCACGGCGCAGGAGGCCTGGGTCGAGCGCGGGCTGAAACTCGAGCTGCCCAACTACGTGCGTGAGGTGGTGGAGGAAGTCGCCTTCCAGGCGCGCCAGGACCGCCGCATCGACCGGCGCTCGGGCGTCAGCCAGCGCCTGCCGATCAGCGTGCTCGAGACGGTGGTCTCGAATGCGGAACGGCGGGCCCTGGCCGCCGGTGAAGGGGTGGTGGCGCCGCGCGTCACCGACGTTTACAGCGCCCTGCCCTCGATGACCGGCAAGATCGAACTCGAATACGAAGGCGAATTGAAGGGCGCCGACGCCGTGGCCCGCGAGCTGATCCGCAACGCCGTGGCCCAGGTCTTCGACGGCTACTTCGTGGATGCCGATGTCTCGGCCACGGTCAACTGGTTCGACAGCGGCGGCTCGGTGCTGCTCGGCGACGGGCTGCCCGCGACCAGCCTGGTCGTCGAAGCGTCGAAGGTGCCCGGACTGATCGACCTGGCGGGCCGCGCGGGCCTGCCGGCCGGCGCCCCGGCGCCGGTCGTGGCCGCGGCGGTGGACTTCGTGCTCGAAGGCCTCTACGCGCAGAAGCGCATCGGCCGGAGCGACGCCGGCGGTTACGTCGGCACCGAGCCCGTGCGCCGGCCCGTCTCGCCCGGCGTGCGCCAGGCTCCGGCCATCTCGCTCGAGGAAGAAGACGCCGAGCCGGTGCGGGGCAAGAAGAAGAAGTATTACAACTAGCGGGACCCGCCTATGAAGTTCAAGTATGGCAAGTACGTGCCCAGCCTGGCCGACGAGCTCGACATGGAGGAGCTCGTCGCCTCGCTGTCCGAGATGCTGTTGTCGAGCGGCTTCCAGTCGCCCTACGGCGACGGCTCGCTCGACGGCGATCGCACCATGCAGGCGCTGCACGACGCCATCCTCGACGCGCTGCTGAACGGCGGGCTGCTGCCCGAAGACATGCTCGAGCAGCTGTTCGGCGATCAGGCCGAAACGGCCAAGCAGCAGCTCGACGAGCTGATCGAGCAGCTCATGGACCGCATGGAGGAGGCGGGGTACATCACGCCCTCACCGGAGCTCGACAGCGAGCGCCAGCGGCGCGCGCAGGCCGGCGGCGGCGAGGGCGACGGCGAAGCCGGCCAGACCAGATTCGAGGTGACCGACAAGGCGCTCGACTTCCTCGGCTACCGCGCGCTGCGCGATCTGCTCGGCTCGCTCGGCCACGCCAGCGCCGGCCGCCACGACACGCGCGACCTGGCCACCGGCATCGACGCCAGCGGCGCGCCCAAGCCCTACGAGTTCGGCGACACGCTCAACCTCGACGCCAGCAGCACCGTGCTCAACGCCGTGACGCGCGCCCACCGCGCCGGCGCGACCGGCGCCAAGGTGGAGATCACCTACGAGGACCTGATGGTGGCGCAGGGCGAGTACCAGAGTTCGTGCGCCACGGTCATCATGCTCGACTGCTCGCACAGCATGATCCTCTACGGCGAGGATCGCTTCACGCCGGCCAAGCGCGTGGCCATGGCGCTGTCGCAGCTCATTCGCACGCAGTACCCCGGCGACACCCTGCACGTCGTGCTCTTCCACGACAGCGCCGAAGAGATTCCGCTGCGCGAGCTGGGCCGGGTGCGGGTCGGCCCCTACTACACGAACACGCGCGAAGGGCTGAAGATGGCCCGGCGCATCCTCGAGCGGCAGCGCAAGGACATGCGCCAGATCATCATGATCACCGACGGCAAGCCCTCGGCCATCACGCAGCCCGACGGGCGCGTCTACAAGAACGCCTTCGGCCTCGACCCGATCGTCATCCGCGAAACCTTCAGCGAGGTGTCGGCCTGCGCCAAGGCCGGCATCCTGATCAACACCTTCATGCTGGCGCGCGACTACGACCTGGTGGCCTTCGTGCGCCGGGTCGCGTCGATGTGCCGCGGCAAGGCCTACTTCACCACGCCCCAGTCCCTGGGTCAGTACGTGCTCATGGACTACCTGGACAAGAAGACCCGGACCATCCACTAGCCCGCCCATGTTGCCGCCGCTGCTGCCGCTCTTTCCGTTGTCCTCGGTCGTCCTGTTCCCTGGAGTGTTCCTGCCGCTCCACATCTTCGAGCCGCGCTACAAGCAGATGGTGACCCGGGCACTCGAGGGCGATCGGATCATCGGAATGACGCTGCTCAAGCCGGGTCACGACGAGGCCTACGAGGGACGTCCGCCGGTCTTCGAGACCGGCTGCGCCGGGCTCATCACCCACGTCGAGCGGCAGAACGACGGCACGTTCAACCTGATCCTGCGCGGCTTGAGCAAGTTTCGGATCGACCAGGAGGAACCGCCCACCGACGGCGTGCTCTACCGGATTGCGCACGTGACGCCCTTCGACGAGACGGTGCCGCCCGACGATCGCAAGCCGCTCGGCCGCGAGCGGCAGCGGCTCGAGATCCTGCTCGCGCCCTCGCTCGAGCGCGAGAACGGGGGCAGCCGGCTGCCACGCGACATGGCCGACGACGACCTGGTCAACGCGCTCTCGCAGTACCTCGATCTCGAAGCGGTCGAGAAACAGGCGCTGCTCGAACGCAACGGCGTGCTGGCGCGCTGCGCCACCCTCGTCGAGCTGATCGAGATGAAGCTGCTGATGCAGCGCCAGCCGGACAGCGGCAAGCTCCACTGACCCTCGGCCGGGCCGCCAGGAACGGCTGGGACCGGCTAGACTCTGGGCATGCCCGTCACCCGCGCGGCCGCGGCGCTCCTCTCCCTGGCCTGGTCGTCATGATCGTGCGGCCGGGGGACGGCGTTTTGCACCTCATCGCCCAGGCCGATCACGCGGCGCTGGCGCGGCGCATCATGGAGCACTGGGCCTCGCTCCACAAGTCCGTGAGGCGGCGCGAGATTCTGACCGCCATCGAACACCACGACCGGGGCTGGGCCGAGCCGGACGGCGCGCTGACCGTGGAACCGGCCACCGGCCGGATTCAGGATTTCATCGGCGTGCCGGCCGCGATCCGGCAGCAGGTGTGGCCGCGCAGCGTCGAGCGGCTGGCGGCTGCGCCGTGGGCGGCCGCGCTCGTCGCTCACCATGCCGTCACCGTCTACGACCGCTACCGGCACGAGCCCGAGTGGCACGGCTTCTTTCCCGCCATGACGGCGCTGCGCGACCAGCACCTGGCGCGCGCCGGCGGCGAACTGAAAGCGCTGGTCCGCGACTACGTTTACGTCCGCATGGGCGACCTCGTGTCGCTGGCCTACTGCATGCGCGCGACCGCGCCCCAGTCGCTCGGTCCGTGGACCATCCGTCTCGACGGCGCCCACCTGCATGTCACCCCCAGCCCGTTCGTGCTCGACGTCACGTTTGCGGTCGAGGCGCGCGAGATTGCCGACGTGCCCTACCCTACCGACGAGGCGCTGCGCGCCGCGGTCGCCGCGGCTCCGACCCGAGCGCTCGAGGGCGTGGTGGTGGTGGCGCCGGTGCACTAGCGGTCGCGGGCGTGCGGGCACGCGCCGGCCGAGTCCGCCGCGACGCCCGGACGGCTCCGCCTGTTGACGACCCGACGGGACGTGGCCCCGGGCCGACGGTCAGCCGCCGCCGCGCAGCCGCTCGGCCAGCACGCGCCCGATTTGCTCTCCGTGCAGCCGGCCGTTCTCGATGAACACGGTGCCCGTGCGCGTGCCGGCGACTTGACCGCCGGCCACGAACAGGTTGGGCACGTTGGTCTCGTAGGTCAACGGGTCGTAGCGCGGCGCCTGCGTGACCGGGTCCAGCGTCACGCCAGCGCCGCGCAGGAACTCGGGGTCGGCGTGATATCCGGTGAGCAGGAGCACGCCGTCGGCGGCGATCTCGTGGCGCGCGCCGTCGCTTTCAACCACGACTGTCGTGGGCGTGATGGCGACCACCTGCGTGTTGAAGTGCGCCGTGACCGACCCGTCCTTGATGCGGTTCTCCATGTCGGGCCGCACCCAGTACTTCACCGAGTCGCCGAGCGCCGGGCCGCGGTGCACGAGCGTGACGTGGGCGCCGTTGCGGTACAACTCGAGCGCCGCCTCGCACGCCGAGTTCTTGCCGCCCACGACGACCACGCGCTGCCGGTAGTAGGGATGCGGCTCACGGTAGAAGTGGGTGACGTGCGGCAGGTCTTCGCCGGGCACGCCGAGCAGGTTGGGCAGGCCGTAATAGCCCATGGCGAGCACGACCGCGCGCGCTTCCCGGACGCGCTCGGCGCCCAGCCGCGACCGGGTCGAGACGGCAAAGACGGGCTCGCCACCGGAGCTGTCCTGCTCCACGGCCGTGACCCGCTCGAAAAGCGCTACCTGCAGTTGGAAGGTGTCGGTCACCTTGCGGTAGTAGTTCAACGCCTCGGCCCGCGTCGGCTTGTCGTAGGGCGTGGTCAGGGGCACCCCGCCGATCTCCAGCAGCTCGGGCGTGGTGAAGAACACCATGTTCACCGGGAACCGGGCAATCCCGTCGACGAGCGCGCCCTGCTCCACCACCAGATAGTCCAGGCCGTGGTGCCGGCAAGCGATGGCGGTCGCCAGTCCTGACGGTCCCGCACCCACAATCAACACATCTCTTACAGCCACAGACCCCGATCATAACGGACCGGACCGCCCGCGCGCAGACGCGCCGATGGCGTGATAATGCGAGGTCGGCCCCGCCGACCTCGTCCGGCCCGCCGCTGGCCCGCCGTCACCGCGCCCGGGACGGCTGCGGGCGCCGCGGCCGGGCCCGCACGGAGGACCGCGCATGACTGGGAGTGCCATGAGCCGCTGCCGCCTGCTGTTCGCGTTGATGGCCGCCGTCGCGGCCCTGGCGCCGCTCGGCGCCCAGGCGCCGCAAACACCACCGGCGGCTCCACCAGCCACCCAGACGCCCACGGGCGATCAGACGCCGGTCTTCCGCGCCGGGGTCGAGGTGCTGCCGCTCGACGTCGTGGTCCTCGACGGCGACGGACGGCAGGTCACTGATTTGGCCGCCGCCGACTTCCGGATTGAGGTGGACGGCAAGCCCCGCCGCATCGCGACCGCCGAGTACATCAAGCTGACCGATCCGGTGGCCGCGTCGCTCGCCCGCACCGTGCCCAAGCCGTTCCGCACCCCCGAGCCCGACGCGGCGATTTCAACCAACAGCGGTGGCGGATCCACGGGCCGGGCCGTGCTGCTGCTCATCGACCAGGGGAATATCCGCTTCGGGGCGGCGCGTTCGGTGATGCAGAACGCCCTGGGGTTCGTGGACCGGCTGCAGCCCGACGACCGCATCGGGGTGGTGGCCGTGCCCGGCCCCGGCGAGGTCGTCGATTTCACCACCGACCACGCCAAGGTACGCGAGGCGCTGCTGAGGGTCACCGGACGGGTGACCCCGTCGCGGCGCCGCTTCAACGTCAGCATCACCGAGGCGTTTGCCATCTATCGCCAGAACGACGCGACGCTCATCCAGCAGGTGATGGTGCGCGAGTGCGGCGGCCTCATGGGCGTCGGCGATCTGGAGCGGTGCGAACGCGACGTGGAACAGGAGGCCGGCGAGATCATCGGCGACCAGCGGCAGCAGACCGATCGCTCGCTCTCGGCCATCCGCGCGGTGCTGCGCAGCCTGGGCGCGATGGAGGGCCAGAAGGCCGTGGTCCTCATCTCCGAAGGGCTGGTGCTCGAAGGACTCGGCGGCGACGTCGACGACCTGGCCGGGGTGGCCGCCGACGTACGCGCCTCGCTCGACGTGCTGCTGCTCGACGTGCCCTCGTTCGACGCCTCGCAGTCACAGCGGCCGACGACGGCCAGCGCCGATCGCCACTTGCAGGAGGAAGGCCTGCAGATGCTCGCCGGCATGGCCCGGGGCACCCTCCACAAGGTGATTCCGTCGGCCGACACCGCCTTCCGCCGCATCGAGCAGTCGCTGGCCGGCTACTACCTGCTGGGCGTCGAGCCGGGCGCCAACGACCGCGACGGCAAGCGTCACAAGATTGACGTGAAGCTGACGCGCAAGGGCCTCTCGGTGCAGGCCCGGCGCGCCTTCCTGTCGCCGGAAGGGCCGCCTCCCGCCACGCCCGTCGAGGCGTTGAAGCGCGCGCTGCGCTCGGCCACGCCGGCCACCACCCTGCCGCTGCGCGTGGCCACGTGGACTTACAAGGAGCCGGGCAGCTCGCGCGTCCGCCTGATTGTCGCCGCCGAGGTGCAGCGCGGCAGCGACGAGTCGTGGGACTACGCGGCCGGATTGCTGGTGGCCACCAAGGAGGGCAAGGTCATCGCCGCCACCGAGGAACCGCGCGAGCTGCGGCCGGTCGAGGGCGACGACAGCCTCGCCAACTACGGCGGCATGGTCGTGCTCGACCCGGGCACCTACCGGCTGCGCGTGGCCCTGGCCAATGCCGAGAAGCGCACCGGCAGCATCGAGCGCGAGGTGGCCGCGTGGCAGTTGAACGGCGAGGCGCTCACGCTGGGCGACCTGCTCGTCTCGCCGCAACCGGCCGAGGGTGCGGCCCTGACGCCGGCTGTCGAACCACGCGTCCACAACGGCGTGCTGGTGGCGCTGGCAGAGGTCTACGCCCCGCCGGCCAGCCAGGCCGCCGAGATCGGCGCCCGCCTCGACGTGATGCAGGACGAGGCCAGCCGCGTGCTCGTCTCGGCGCCGCTCCAGGTCATGACCGGGTCGTCGCCGGAAGTCCGGGTGGCCCAGGGCGGGGTGAACGTGGCGGCGGTGCCGCCCGGCAGCTACATCGCGCGGGTCAGCTTCACCGAGGGCGGCGTGGCCCGTGGCGCCCTGGTGCGTCCGTTCCGCGTCGTGCCCTCGGCCCTGACCTCCGACGCCGCGGCGCCGCCGGCGTTGGCGGCGGCCCCGCCCCAGTTGCTGGCCGCGGTCATGGCGTCGCTGCCGGGGGCGACCAAGGACGACGTGCTGGATCCGGCCACGATTCGCGGCGCTGTGGACGGCGGCCGAAACGGGCCGCGCCCCGGCCGTGCTCGCCGCCATCAAGGCGGCTCGCGGGGGCCAGATGAGCGACGGCGCCCTGGCCGCGCTCGTGGCCGGCGATCAAGGGGTGGCCGCCTTCGTGCGCGGCATGGACCTGCTCGCCCAGGCCAAGATCGATCAGGCGGCCACGCAGTTCCAGACCGCGATGCGCATCCAGGGCGACTTCGCTGCCGCCCGGGCCATGCTCGGCGCGTGCCTGCTCATCGCCAACCGGGAGCAGGAAGCCGCCGGCCTGTTGATGAGCGTCCCGGCCGGCACGATGCCGTCGCTCGGACGCCTGGCCGGCGAAGCGTGGATTCAAATCCGGCCAGCCGGCCGCCGCCGTGGCCCCGCTCGAACAGGTGACTGCGGCCGCGCCCCACGACGCGCGCGCCGCGCGGACGCTGGCCCTGGCCTACGCGCTCTCGGGAGACCCGGTCAAAGGGCTGCCCGGGCTCACCGTTTACCTGGCCGGTCCGGGCGTCACGGACGGCCCGGCCCTGGCGGTGGGCGTGTATGCGTTGTATCGGCGTCACGCCAGCGGTCTGGACGCGGCGGCCCTGGCCGCCGACGCGGCCACGGCGCGTGGCTGGGCCCGCGCCTACGCCGCGACCAAGGGTCCGCTCGGCCCGATCGTCGATGCCTGGGCCCGCTTTCTCGAGAGCGCGAAGTAGCGGGACCCGACGGCTCGTGGGACGGCCCGGGGCGTCGGCTAGAGCGCGGCGCGAGCGTCCATCAGTTCCAGCGTGGCCAGGGCGATGACCTTGGTGGCGGCGACCAGATCGGCCACCGCGCAGTACTCGTCGGGCTGGTGCGCCAGCACCAGCTCGCCCGGGCCGTACGCCACGCAGTGCGGCACTCCGGCCATGCGGGCGACGTGCTTGTGATCGTAGGTGCCAGGGCTGGCCACCAGCGTCGCCGGCCGGCCCAGCACCGCGTGGATCGCCGCGGTCGAGCGCCGCGATGATCGGCGAGTCGTCGGGCGTGCGGGTCGGGATGCACGATCATCCGGTCGTGCACCTCGAAGCGGATGCTCGGGCACCAGCCGGCGGCGCGCGCGTCGACCAGCGCCGCGATCTCGTCTCGCGTCGCGTCGAGCCCCTCCTCGATGCAGGAAGCGGCGGTCGAACACGGCGCGGCAGTGGTCGGCCACGCACGGCGTCTGCATGCCGTCCACCGGTTGCCCGCCGGCGATGCCGTTGGTGTTGATGGTGGCGTGACGCGCGCCCGGCGGCACGACCGGCACGGCCGTCGTCCGCGCCGCCAGCTGCGGCTTGAGCTGCGCCTCGCACCAGGTGCAGGAACTCGACCCATGCCCTCGATGGCGCTGGCGCCGAGAAACGGCATGCTGCCATGGCCGATGCGGCCGCGCGCCTCGACCTCGAACCAGTAGACGCCGCGGTGCCCGATGCACATGCGGTCGACGTCGAGCGGCTCGGGGATGATGACGTAGTCGGTGCTTGTCGCGGCTGAGCCGACCGCTGCTCGGCCAGGTAGTGCGACGCCGGCGAAGCCGCCGCTCTCTTCGTCGACCGTGCCGCTGACTTCGATGGTGCCGGGCAGGCGCGACGCCGGCGCGCGCGGATCGCCTCGGCGGCGTAGACCGCGGCGGCGATGCCCGCCTTCATGTCGCAGGCGCCGCGGCCGTAGATGCGCCCGTCGCGCACCATGCCGCCGAAGGGATCGACCGTCCAGCCGTCGCCGGCCGGCACGACGTCGAAGTGCCCGTTCAGGTGCACGAGCGGATGGCCGCTGGCGCCGGCCGCGACGGCCGATGACGTTGATGCGCGGATGCGCCCGGGTGTGCTCGGGCCGGCCGTCGGCCGTGACGTAGTGCACCTCGAAGTCGCAAGCGCGCAGCCGCTCGCCGATGAAGCGGGCGCAGGTCGTCGTACTCCTCGCCCGGAGGATTCACGGTCGGGATGCGGATCAACCCGGCGGTGAAGTCGACGATCTCCTCGGCATGCTGGTCGACGGCGGCCGACACTTTCTCGATGACGGAAGGATGGAGGGCCACGGCGCACCATCTTGGATCAACACGGCGCTTGGTTCACAGCCGCCACATCCCGTAACATCCTGACGCGCCCCGTCGGCCCGGCGCCCGAGGATGCTTGCCATGCCCGCCATCGCCCGCTTCCGCTGTCGTCCCGCCCGCCGGGTGGCGCTGCCGGCGGCCGCCGTGCTCGCCGCCGCCACCTGCGCCGGCGTCACCCTGATGGCCCGCGCGCCCGGCCCGGACCCGCGTGGACTCACCGCCGTCGAAGGCCTCAAGGTCGGCTCGATTACGCTGAGCGAGCGGCCGACCGGCTGCACCGTGATCCTCGTCGACGGCGAAGGCGCCGTCGGCGGCGTCGCGCAGCGCGGCGGCGCGCCCGGCACGCGCGAGACCGACCTGCTCAATCCGGCCAACATGGTGGACAAGGTCAACGCCATCGTGCTGTCGGGCGGCAGCGCCTTCGGCCTCGACGCGGCCAGCGGCACGGTGCGCTGGCTCGAAGAACACGACATCGGGCTGGGACGTGCGCATCGCCAAGGTGCCGATCGTGCCCGCGGCCATCCTGTTCGACCTGCCGGTCGGCAACAAGCCGAAGATCCGGCCCACCGCCGAATGCGGCTACCAGGCGGCGGCCGCGGCCACGAGCGACAAGGTGGTGGAGGGCTCGGTCGGCGCCGGCGCCGGCGCCACCGTCGGCAAGTCGGGCGGCGGCAACCGCTCGATGAAGGGCGGGCTCGGCAGCTACGCCATCACCCTGCCGAACGGCCTGACCGTGGCGGCAATCGTGGCGGTCAACGCCGTCGGCGACATCATCGATCCCGACACCGGCGAGGTCGTCGCCGGCGTGCGCAATGCCGGACGGCACCCTCGCCGACGCGCGCCGTCCTGCTGCGCACCGGCGCGCCGCTCGCAGCAGCCGCGCGCCGGGCGAGAACACGACCATCGGCCTGGTCGCGACCAACGCCAGGCTGACCAAGGCAGCAGGTCCACCGCATGGCGCTTGATGGCCGACGACGGCTTCGCGCGCGCCATCTTCCCGTCGCACACCATGGGCGACGGCGACACGGTGTTCTCGCTGGCCACCGGCAAATGGACCGGCCAAGCCAACATCACGCACGATCGGCGCCCTCGCCGCCGACGTGATGGCCCGACGCCATCGTCCGCGCCGCCACCGAGGCCACCAGTCTTCCGAACATCCCGGCAGTCCGCGACCTGCCCAAGCGCTAGCCACACGCCCGCTGGCCCGCGATGCAACTCGCCCTGCTCCTGCTCTACTCGGTCGGCCTCACGGTCTTCGGCCTGTGGATCGGCCGCCGCGTGCGCGGCAGCAGCGACTTCTTCGTCGCCGGCCGCAAGCTGACGGCGCCGCTCATCTTCTCCACCGTGCTGGCGGCCAACGTCGGCGCCGGCACCACCATCGGCGCGGCCGGCCAGGCCTACGTCGACGGCGTGAGCGCCTGGTGGTGGAACGGCGCCGCCGGCCTCGGCTCGCTCGTGCTGGCGTTCTGGGTCGGGCCGCGAGCTGTGGCGGCAGGCCGTCCGACAACGGCTTCCTGCACCGCCGGCGACTACCTCGAGCACCGCTACGGCGGCCTGGTGCGGGCGCTGCTGTCGTCGCTGATCTGGCTGGGCACGCTGGCCATCCTGGCCGGGCAGCTCATCGCCGGCGCCGCCGTGCTGACCGCCGTGGCCGGCATCCCGCGGCCGGCTCGGCGCGGCCATCGGCGGCACTGGCGATGACCATCTACTTCACGGCCGGCGGCCTGCTCAGCTCGGCCTGGGTCAACGCCGTGCAGCTGGTCGTGTTGATGTTCGGACTGATCGTGGCGGTGCCGCTGGCGCTGTCGGCGGCCGGCGGCCTGGCGGCTATCGCCGCCACGCCCGGACTGCCCGAGACCTACTGGGACCCGATGTTCTCGAGCGGCCCTGGGTCCGGCTACGCGTTCCTGGCGCTGCTCGGGCCGGCCTTCGTGATCTCGCCCGGCCTGGTGCAGAAGGCCTACGGCGCGCATCGACGCCCGCGCCGTGCGCGTGGGCATCGGCCTGGCGGGCGTGGCCCAGATGCTCTTCGCCTTCGTGCCGCTGCTGCTCGGCGTCGCGGCGCCGGCACCTGCACCCCGGCATGGGCGCCCTCGACCGCGACCTGGTCCTGCCGACGCTGCTGGTCCAGTCGTTGCCGTGGTTCCTGGGCACGCTGGCCCTGGCGGCGGTGTTCAGCGCCGAGGTGAGCACCTGCGACGCCATCCTGTTCATGCTCTCGACGTCGCTGTCGCAGGATCTCTACAAGCGCTTCCTCAATCCCCGGGCGACCGACCGGCAGGTGCTGACGGTGGCCGCGCGGCGCGGCGCTCCTCGGCGGCCTGGCCGGCGTGCTGCTGGCCGTGCGCCTGCCCAACGTGATCGCGGCGCTGTCGATCTTCTACTCGCTGCTCGGCGTCAGCTTGTTCGTCCCGATCGTCGGCGGGCTCTACGTGAAACGCGCCGGCACGCCCGAGGCGCTGGCCTCGGTGGCGGCCGGCATCGGCACGCTGCTCTACTTGCGCGCCCAGCCGTGGACGGCCAGCAGCATCTGGTTCAACCCCAGTCTGGCCGGGCTCGTGGCCGCGGCCCTGGCCTTCTTCCTCGTGGCGGCGGTGAGACGGCCGGCTGCCTCGACGCGGTGACCCAACCCGTCTCAAGGAGTGCGTCGGTGAAGGCGGACCTGTTCCGGCTGGACGGCAAGGTGGTAGCGGTGATCGGCGCCGGCAGCGGCATCGGCGCGGCGGTGGCAGCGGCGGTCGGGGTGCAGGGCGGGCACACCGTCTGCTGTGACGTGCAGCGCGACGCGGCCGAAGCGACGGCGGCGGCGATTCGCGCCGCTGGCGGCAGCGCCGACAGCGCGGTCCTCGACATCACCGACGAACCGGGCGTGACCGCGGCCCTCGACGCGCTGGTCTCGAGCCACGGCCGCCTCGACGGCCTGGTGTGCACCCCGGCCATCAACGTCCGCAAGCCGATTCTGAAGTACTCGGGCGAGGAGTTCGACCGCGTCGTCGCGGTGAACCTGCGCGGCAACTTCAACGTGCTCACGGCCGCCGGCCGCGTCATGACGGCGCAGCAGTCGGGCAGCATCGTGCTCTTCTCAGCTCGATCCGCGCCATCGTCACCGAGCCCGGGCAGTCGGTCTACTCGATGACCAAGGCCGGCATCCTGCAGCTGGCGCAAATCAGCCGCTACCGAATGGGCCGCGTCGGGCGTGCGCGTGAACGCCATCGGCCCCGGCGTGACCGAGACGCCGCTCACCGCGCCGATCAAGGCCAACCCCGAGTGGTACAACGCCTATGCCGACCAAGAACCCGATGAACCGCTGGGCGCAGCCGACGAGATGGCCGGCCCCACCGTGTTCCTGCTGTCGGATGCCGCCAGCTACGTCACCGGCACGATCCTCTACGCCGATGGCGGCTGGATGGCCGCCGACGGCCGCTTCACGCCTCCGGGGATGTAAGCAGAACAGCGACGCGTGAGCCGATTCGCCATGACGCACTACGACATCGCGGTCATCGCCGGCGACGGCATCGGCAAGGAAGTCATGCCCGCGGCATTGCCGCTGCTCGAGGCGGTGGCGGCGGGCGCACGGGTTCTCGAGTTCGCGCGAGTTCCCGTGGGGCTGCGACTACTACCTGCGCACGGGTCGCATGATGCCGGCCGACGGCGCTCGAGCAGCTGCGCGAGTTCGACGCGATCTTCCTCGGCGCCATCGGCGCGCCCGCGCGTGCCCGACCACGTGTCGGTGTGGGAGCTCATCCTGCCGATCCGCCAGCGCTTCGACCAGTACGTGAACCTGCGGCCGATGCGGCTGCTGCCCGGCGTGCCGGGCCGCTCGCCGACCGCGCGCCCGGCCGACATCGACATGGTGTGCGTGCGCGAGAACTCCGAGGGCGAGTACGCCGGCCTCGGCGGGCGCATGCACGCCGGCACGCCGCACGAGGTGGCCGAGCAGACCGGCGTGTTCACGCGCCGCGGCATCGAGCGCGTCGTGCGCTACGCGCTCGAGCTGGCGTCGCCGCGGCCGCGCCGGCTCCTGGCCAGCGCCACCAAGTCGAACGCGCTGCAGCACTCGATGGTGCTGTGGGACGAGGTCGTCGACGAGGTCGCGGCCGGACTATCCCGCGGTCGAGCATGCCGCAAGTACCACGTCGATGCGCTGGCCGCGCGCATGGTCACCGCATCCGCAGACGCTCGACGTGATCGTCGCGTCGAACCTGTTCGGCGACATCCTCACCGACCTCGGCGCCGCGGTCTCGGGCAGCCTGGGCGTCGCGCCCGGCGCCAACCTCAATCCCGAGCGCGCAGCACCCGTCGATGTTCGAGCCGATCCACGGCTCGGCGCCCGACATCGCCGGCAAGGGCATCGCCAATCCGATCGGCGCGATCTGGGCGGCGCGCGCTGATGCTCGAGCACCTCGGCCAGCCCGACGCCGGCCGCGCCATGGTGACGGCCATCGAACGGGTGCTCGCCGAGGGCCGCGTCCGCACGCCCGACCTGGGCGGCACCGCCACGACCCGCGACATGACGGCCGCGGTGACCGCCGCGCTGTAGCGCGGCGTCACCGCCGGAGATCTGCCGCCCGGACCGCCGACGTCGTCGAAGCCGGGCAGGGGCGAGGGCTAGCGCGACGTCGAGATCTGCTTGGCGTGCGTCAGCGCCTCGCGCCCGGTGGCATCCGCACCCACCATTTCGATCAGCTGCTTGTAGAGCGCCACCGCCGCCGTCTTGTTGCCGTCGGCCTCAGCCGCGCGCGCCGCGCCGTAGAGTCCCGAGGAAGCGGCTCGGCTCCTTCTGCCATGGTCTTCTGGAACGCGGCGAGCGCCTCCTTGGCCCGTCCGGCGTCGAGCAGCATGAAGCCGAGCAGCTCGCGCGCCGGCGCAAGCGGTCCCGGCGTCACCGCCGACTTGTCGGTCAGGTCCTCGGCGTCGGCCGCGGCCGCGCAGCAGCGTGATGCCCTCGTCCTTCTCGCCCTTCGGCGAACGCCTTCCAGGCTTCGGCGCACGCGGCGCTGGATGTCCACCTGCTCGGCCCAGTACGCGTCCTTGTCATCGACTCAGCCGCTCGCTGGATGCGCGGCGAGCCGGTCGATGTCGGCGCGCCGCCGCAGCCGGGTTGCCGCTGCGCGCCGCGCCGATGGCGCGGGCGAAGTGCGTGATGGCCTCGGTGTAGGGCGTGTTCGGCGCCGGCCGCACCGGAGCGCCGCCGCCTCGGCCCACGCGCTGCGCTCGAGCGCGTAGCGCGCGGGAATGGCCGCCAGCGCGAACGCGTTGGCGCCGCCCACCGGCGCCGCGCCTCGATGCCGACGCCCGGCCGCCGCATCGCGTGGTCGACGGCCGCCTTGGCCGGCGCGTCCTGCGCCATCTGCAGGTAGGCATAGGTCTGGTAGTCGAGCGCGTGCAGCTCCTCGGCCGACGCCGCCGGTCCTTGCGCGCGCTTCGGCCGACCGGCGATGTTGGTCTCGACCGATTCCTTCCAGTAGCCGACGCGCGTGAAGGTGTGCGACGGCATGTGCAGCGCGTGCGGCACCGCCGGCGCGATCGTCGGCGTAGCGGCGCGCCGCATCGAGCGCCGCGTCGGCGCCAGCGCCGGCGCGTCGTAGGCGTGGATGATGTAGTGCGCCAGCCCCGGGTGCTTCGGCATCTGCTTGAAGAGCGGCTCGAGGATCGCCGGCGGCCTTCAGGTTGCTGCGCGTAGGTCTTGTCGGTCGGCAGCGCCGTCTGCGCGACCGCCAGCGCCCAGAAGATGCGCGCTTCGATGTCGTTCGGGTTGGCGTCGGCGACCGTTTCCATCGCCGCCTCGTAGGCGACGATGCGGGCGCGCTGCGATGCGGGCGTCGTCGGCTGGAGAACAGCCCGGCGACGGCGTCGATGTAGCCCTTCTCGCGCGGTGTCGGCGTGCCAGTCGTCTGCGCCTTGTCGATCGCGGCCTTGCCGGCGGCGATCGCCTGCGGCGAGCGCAGGCCGCCGAACGGGTTGCCCCAGTGCGTCAGCGCGATCCCCCAGTAGGCCATCGCGCAGCCGGGGTCCTTGGCGGCGATCGCCTCGAACTCCTGGCGCGCTTCGGGGAACCAGAAGGAATGGAGCAAGGCCACGGCGTGGTTGAAGTCGTCCTTCACCGCCGGACTGCAGGAGGTCTTGAAGTCCACCGTGCCGATCTGCTCGGTCGAGAGCGGGCCGCCCCCGTGGTTCTCATGCTGCGCGAACGCCGCCGTGCTCAGCAGACACATCGCCGCCGCCTTACAGGTACTTGTTCATGCCGTCTCTCCTGGGCGCGATCGGATCGCGCCCCTGAATGCCGTCAGTCACGTGGACCAAACCAGGGCAGCCGCACCGCGCGGCTGCCGCTCACTTGCCGAACGAGAGCCGGTCGACACCCACCCGGCCGTTGCTGATGACCAGCAGCGGATCGAGCAGCGTCCGCGGCTGCTCGACGGGGTTGGCGTCGACCACGATCAGTTCGGCCTCGAAGCCCTGCCGCACCTGGCCGATGTGGGTATCGAGCTTCAACAACTCGGCGTTGACCGTCGTGGCCGATTGCAGCGCCGCGAGCGGCGGCAAGCCCGCCTCGACCAGTTCGATCACCTCGCGCGCGATGCGGGCGATGCTCGACGGGCCGTAGCCGGTGTCGGACCCGGCCGCGATCTTGACGCCGTGGCGCCGGGCGCGCATGACGGCGTCGACCAGCACCGGCTTCATCATCTGCCCGCGCCGCTGCAGCGCGGCGTCGTCGTAATCGCCGCCCGGCAGGGCCAGGTCGTTCATCACGTCCATGGTCGGATCGAAGAACACGCCCTTCTGCGCCATGAGCGTCAGCGCCTCGTCGCTGAGATACGTGCCGTGTTCGATGCTGCGCACGCCAGCCTTCACCGCCGCCAGGGCCCCCTCGGCGCCGTGCGCGTGGGCCATCACGGGCACGCCCCGAGCCGCGGCCTCGGACACGATCAGCGCCAGCTCGGCCTCGCTGTAGACCTGCTTGCGCGGATCGGTGTCCGCGGTGCCGGCACGTTCGCTGGCGAGCACCTTGATCCAGTCGACGCCGCGGCCCAGATTGAACGTCACGAAGCGGCGCAAGGCGTCGGGCCCGGCCAGGCCAGCCATCAGGTCGCCGAGGTCGGGCGCATCGAGAAACGCCTCCGCCGCCGGCTGTGGGCGCACGTGGTAACCGGCGGCGAGCACGTCGGGGCCGGGCAGGTAGCCGCGCTTGACCAGATCGCGCAAACCGACGTCCGCGAAGTTCGACACCCCGGCGCTGCGCACGGTGGTGACGCCGCTCTCCAGCGCGGCCCGCATGGCGGGCGTGGTCGCGATGTGCACGTGCGCATCGATCAGGCCGGGCACGACGTAGCGTCCGCCCACGTCGAGACGGCGCGGCGCCGAGGAGCCGGCCGGCAGGGCGGCGCCAATCGACGCGATGCGTCCGTCGCGCAACACCACCACCTGGTCGCGCCGCACGGTCCCGCTCGTGACGTCCACGACGGCGGCGTTCACGAGCATGAGCGGCGGCGCCGGCAACGCGGCGGTCTGCGCTCCTGAGCTCCAGGCCGCGGTCGAAGCGAGCAGGGCCGCCAGGCCGAGGGACGCGAGCGGATGACGCATTTCGTGCAGTCTAGCAGCGCCGGCCGGGCCCTGGCCGGGAATCGCGCCGCCGCTCCGGCGTAGACTGGCCCCGTGTCTCCCCTCGCCGGCGTCCGGTTGCTCAGCGTCGCGCTCAACCTGCCCGGGCCGGTGGCCGTGGCCCGGCTCGCCGCCCTGGGCGCGGCGGCGGTCAAGATCGAGCCCCCGTCCGGCGACCCGCTCGCCGCCTACTCCCGGGGGTGG
This sequence comes from uncultured Acidobacteriota bacterium, assembly GCA_963843885.1. Lineage (GTDB taxonomy): Bacteria > Acidobacteriota > Vicinamibacteria > Vicinamibacterales > UBA2999 > CADEFD01. Next base: position 87,971 of record CAWJMJ010000019.1, on the reverse strand, counting down.
TACGAGGCGCTGCACGCGGGCGTGACCGTGGTCACCCTCGACCTCAAGTCCACGCCTGGCCGTGACGAGTGCGACCGCCTGCTGGCCGGCACCGACGTCCTCTTGACCAGCCAGCGCCCCTCGGCCCTGGCTCGGCTCGGTCTCGGCGCGGCCCGCCTGGCCGAGCGCTTTCCCGACCTCCGTACCGTCGCCATCGTGGGCGACACGGCCGTGCCCGATTGCGCCGGCCACGACGTGACCTACCAGGCCGAAGCCGGCTTGCTTCGCGACCGCCTGCCGGTCACCCTGCTCGCCGACCTGGTGGGCGCCGAACGGACCGTGGCCGCGGTGCTGCTCGCGCTCCGTTGCGCCGCCGGCGCGGTCCTCCAAGTGGGCCTGCGCGACGCGGCCGAAGCACTCCGCCAGCCGCTCGACCACCGGCTCACCGTCGACGGCGGCCCCTTGGGCGGCGCCGACCCGGCCTACAACGTCTATCGCTCCCGCGACGGTCACGTCGCCGTGGCCGCGCTCGAGCCGCACTTCCGCACCAGGCTCTACGACGCGCTCGGCCTGCCCCTCGGTGCCCCGCTCCACCAGGTGATGGCCACGCGCAGCGGCGCGGAGTGGACCGTCTTCGCCGACGCGCACGACCTCGCCGATCAGCGCGGTCCGCGTCTGACCGAGGCCGTACAGGCCACGGGCCCGGTCGGTCGACCGGGCCCGCGGCTGTCGCGTCCGAGTGCCGGGGCGACCGGCCCGTCTGAAAGCTGACGCGGAACGCCAGCTGCGCGATGCGCGGCTGATAGGCGTTGAGCAGGTTCTGGCGCGGCTGGCCGAACCCGGCCTGGTTGAGCACGCTCTGGAATGCGCCGTAGTTCTTGTGGTTGAAGACGTTGAACACTTCGGCGATGGCGGTGACGTTCATCCCCCCGGGCAGCGGGATGTCCTTGGACAGCCGCGTGTCGACGCGGTGGAGGGCGGTGCCCTTGAGCGCGTTGCGCGGGACCACGTCGCCGATGGCAAACGAGGCCGGGCCGTCGAAGCGGTCCTGCAGGTCGGCTGGCACGGTCACCGGGGCCGTGACGTAGCGGTTCGTGCCGGTGTGCCCGAACGGATTGGCCGCGATGGTGGTGGCGTAGTAATTGCCCGAGCCGAAGAAGTACGCGCCCGACGCGTTGATGCCCCAGGGCCCGCGCCACAAGCCGTTCAGGCGCAGGGTGTGGCGCTGGAACTCGGTTGACCGCGCCCACTCGGCATCCGGGTCGAAGGGGTTGTTGCCCTTGGTACTGGAAGTTGGTGGTGTTGTCGTTGAAGAAGAACATGTAGGTGTAGGTCAGCGACGCCTGCCAGTTGTCGGCGTAGCGTTTGTTGATGCCGGTCTGGAGCGACGAGGAGTCGGCCTTGCCGGTCGACTCGAGCCACTGGATGCGCGTGAACTTCGGATTCGGACGGGCCACGTTCGGGTTGAGGTTGTAGCCGGTGGCGGGGTTGAAGAACAGGTTGGGATCGCGCTGGCGCGCGAAGTTGTAGCCCTTCCAGTGGGTGAGGTCGGCCTCGAAGCCCAGGCGCGGTCCGAACTGCGTCTGGAAGCCGATGCTGCTCTGCCACGTGTAGGGCATCTTGTAGTCGCTGGCGATGACGCGCGGTGATTGCGGCGGGATGGGGAAACGCCCGCTCAGGAAATCGTCGGCGGTGCGGCCGCGGGTCGGGTCGGCGAGGAAGCCGGGCAGGCCGTCGTTGTTGAACGAGTTGACCAGGATGCGCTCGCCGTTGAACGACTGGTGACTGAACGTAGTGTTCGAGTCGGGGATGCTGAAATAGAGGCCGCTCCCGCCGCGCACCACGGTGGTGCCGGCGCCGCCGAGGTTCCAGGTGAAGCCGCCGCGCGGCGCGATGTTGTTGAGGTCGCGCAGGCCGCCGGGGTAGAGCCGGTCACCGGGCTCGAGGGCGGTGTCGGGGTAGACGGCGCCGGCCGCCGGGTTGAAGGTCACCTGGGTCGTGATGTGAGGCGGGTCGAGGGCGCCGAAGTCGGCGTCCCAGCGCACCCCGCCGTTCAGGGTCAGCGCGTTGTTGATCTTCCAGGTATCGCCCACCCACAGCGCCAACGACGGCCGCGGGATGTCGATGGTCCAGTCGCCGAAGTTCTGATCGAAGCGCTGCACGCGCGCGTCGAGACCGGACAGATCCCACGTCGTCGGGTCGTCCCACACCGGGAAGCGCCGCGCCAGGTCGGGCGGCGCCGACAGGAAGATGTACTCACCGCGGGACAGCAGTTGCCACGAGCCGGTGTCGTGCCAGCGCAGGTACTCGACGCCCATCTTCAGGTCGTGCGCGCCGCGGTTCGAGGTCAGGTCGTAGCGGCCGCTGAAAGTGTTCTGGATAGAACTCCTGCGGGTAGTTGCGGCGCTGCCCCACGGTCAGGCCGGGGAAGACGTAATTGGGGGTGTTGGCCAGGGCGGGCACCGCCAGCTGGTTCTTCCAGTCGAAGTGGCTGTAGCTGAGCCGCACTTCCTGGATGGTGCGTGTCGGTCAGCACCTTCGACCAGGTGTTCGACACGTTGAAGGCACGCCGGGACCGAGCCGCGGCCTGCGACGGATGGTCGGTGCCCGACGACCTGCGTGAAGGGATTGTCCCAGTCCCAGTAGGACACCCGCGAGGTGATGTGGTCGCGCGGCGCCACCTGCCAGTCGGCGCGTCCGAGGAAGCTGTTCTGCACCAGCTTGGTGTCGAACGAGAAGCTCTGGCCGGCCAGCGCCGGCGGCGACGTCAGGATCGTGTTGGGCTCGTTCTCGCGCTCGTACGACACGAAGTAGTGCAGCTTGTCCGCGCACGATCGGCCCGCCGACGGCGGCGCCGATCTGCTGATTGGAGTAGGGCAGCACGCGATTGGCGATGAAGTCCTTGGCGTTCAGCTTGTCGTCGCGGAAGTAGCCGTAGACGGCGCCGTTCAGTTCGTTGGTGCCCGAGCGCGAGATCGCCTGCACCTGGATGCCGAGCGAGCGGCCCTGGGTGATGTCGAACAGGTTGGTGATGATCTGGAACTCGGCGATCGCTTCGCGGCTGAAGCTGCGGCTGGCCGAAGCCGGAGCCGGCGACCTGCTGCGTGATCTCCTGGCCGTCGAGATTCAGCTGGAAGGCGCGGTCGCGCACGCCGGGCGTTGTTGTCGACGGCGTTGGCGGTGATGCCCTTGACCTGCATGCGCCAGCTCCAGCCAGTTGCGGCCCTGCAGCGGCAGCTCCTCCATCTGCCGGCGGTCGACGTTGCCCGCCACCTGCGTGGAGCTGACGTCCACGAGTGGCGCCTCGCCGGTGACGGTGAGGGTCTCGCTGCAGCGACGCCACCTGCATGGCAAACGGCACCGTGCGGTTCTGGCCGACCAGCACCTCCACCATGGGGACGACGACGACGGCAAAGCCGGAGAGCTCGGCCTGCACCTTGTAGCGGCCCGGAGCGAGCCCGCGCAGCCGGTAGTCGCCGCGCTCGTTGCTCACGTCGGTGAAGATGCGGCCGTTGTCGAGCGACGTCGCGGTGACGGTCGCGCCGGGCAGGGCCCCTTTGGTTTCGTCGCTGACCGTGCCGATGATCGTCGCCTCTTGAGCGGAGACCGTAGCCGCGGCCAAGAGCATGGCGGCGGCAAAGAGGCCGAACCTACGAACGCGCATAGAGCCCCCTTCCCCGGTAGTGGGGAAATCCTGCATACCGTGCACGAACGCGAACGTTGCGGACTCAGCGCGACCATCATCCCGGGGGTCGCGGGCCGGAACCGCGGCGGACTATAACACAGCGTCATGCGTGGGTTGCGCATGGTGCATGGGCGGAATATCATGCCGCGCCGCCGCCGGTCGGAACCGAGTACCATCGCCACGATTCGCGCCGTCATCACCACGAGACACCCTGACCTCCACTCGTCACACTGCGCAGGCGTCCAACCACGCGGCGCTGACCGCGCTGGCGCTGTCGCGCGCTGGCGGATCGGGCTCGGCCTGACCGCCGCCATGACCGTCATCTACGTCGGCTTCATCCTGCTGATCGCCTATGACAAGGAGCTGCTCGCCACCGTCATCGCTCCGGGCCTGAGCGTCGGCATCGTGCTCGGCGCGCTGGTGATCGTCGCCGCCTGGGCGCTGATCCTGATCTACGTGCGCTGGGCCAACCGCACTACGACCACCGCGGTGCGCGGCATCCGGACGGGAGGGTGCGATGAGCGGCGCCGTCGGCGAACCGAACCTGATCGCGATCTCGGTCTTCTTCGTCTTCATCGCGCGTCACGCTCGGCATCACCTGGCTGGGCGGCGCGCCGGACCGAAGACCACCGAGCGAGTTCTTCGCCGCCGGCCGCAGGTCACCGGCTTCCAGAACGGCCTCGCGCTCGCCGGCGACTACATGAGCGCCGCGAGCTTCCTCGGCATCGCCGGCCTGGTCGCGCTTTCCGGGCTTCGACGGCCTGATCTACTCGGTCGGCTGCCTGGTCGGCTGGCCGGTGGTGATGTTCCTCATCGCCGAGCCGCTGCGCAACCTCGGCAAGTACACCTTCGCCGACGTCGTCGCCTACCGGCTGCGGCAGACGCCGGTGCGCATCGCCGTCGGCGATCGGCGGGCTCACCGTGGTCGCGTTCTACCTGATCGCGCAGATGGTCGGCGCCGGCAACCTCTCCAGCTGCTGTTCGGCCTGCCCTACGAGACGGCGGTGCTCATCGTCGGCGTCGTGATGCTCGCCTACGTGCTCTTCGGCGGCATGATCGCGACCACCTGGGTGCAGATCGTCAAGGCGGTGCTGCTGCTGGGCGGCGCGCCGGCTGCTGGCGCTGATCGTGCTCGCGCGCTTCGCGCTTCAACCCGCTGGCGCTCTTCGCGGAGGCGGCGGCGCGCTACGGCGCCGGGCGTGCTCGCGCCCGGCAAGCTCGTGTCGGATCCCGCTCGAGCGCCATCTCGCTCGGCCTCGCGCTGATGTTCGGCACCGCCGGCCTGCCGCACATCCTGATGCGCTTCTACACCGTGCCCGATGCGCGCACGGCGCGCGTCGTCGGTCTCCTACGCCACGGCGGCTCATCGGCTTCTTCTACCTGATGACGTTCATCCTCGGCTTCGGCGCCGCGGTCCTCGTCGGCCAGCGATGCCATCAGGGCCATCGACGCGGGCGGCAACATGGCCGCGCCGCTGCTGGCCGAGGCCGTGGGCGGCCAGGCGTTCCTCGGCTTCATCTCCGCGGTCGCCTTCGCCACCATCCTCGCCGTGGTCGCCGGCCTCACGCTCTCGGGCGCGGCGGCGCTCTCGCACGACCTCTGGGTCCACGTCGTGCGCGACGGGCAGGCCGACGAGCAGCGAGCAGCTGCGCGTCGCGCGCGGCGCCACGATCGTGCTGGCGCTGGTCGCGATCGCGCTCGGCATCGTCTTCAAGGGCCAGAACGTCGCCTTCATGGTCGGGCTCGCCTTCGCCATCGCCGCCAGCGCCAACTTCCCCGCCCTGCTGCTGTCGATGTTCTGGAGCCGTTCACCACCGCGCGGCGCGGTCGCCAGCATGCGTCGTCGGCACGGCCGCGGCGCTGGCTGCTGATCTACCTGTCGCCGACCATCCAGGTCGACCTGCTGAAGCACGCCACGGCGCTGTTCCCGCTGCGCAACCCGGGCATCGTGACGATCCCGCTGTCGTTCCTGGTCGGCATCGTCGTCTCGCTGCTGGCGCCCGAGGCCGCCGCGGCGCAGAAATTCGCGGCCACCGAACGGCAGTTGCACCTTGGCGAAGAGGGCTAGCGCCGGCACCGCCGCCGCGCGTCAGCGCAGACCGTCGGCGGGGCGCGCCGCCCGGCGCAGCAGGCGCTCGACGATCAACACGTCGCGCCACGCGCCGTCCAGTTCGGCGTGTTTGCGGTAGGTGCCCACTTCGCGGAAGCCGTGCCGCGCCGAGAGCGCGCGCGAGGCGGCGTTCTCGGGGAACAGGCGCGACAGCACCTTCCAGAAGCCGGCCCGCTCCAGCGCCTCGAGGAAAGGCGGCATCAACACATGACCGATGCCCCGGCCGTGATGGGCCGTCGCCACGTAGATTGAGTACTCCGCGATGCCGGCGTAACAGGCGCGGGCCCGGTAGCTCGATGCCGCCGCCCACGCTACGACCTCGCCGAACTCTTCCGCCACCAGGATCGGATAGCGCGGATCGTCAAACCACAGGGCGATGTCGTCGGGAGTGCGTTCGCGGGTCTCGAAGGTCGCGCCGCGGCCCCGGATTCCTTCGTTGTAGATGCGAGCGATGGCGCTGGCGTCGGCCCGCGTGGCGGGGCGAACCGTGATCGTGGACGTGCCGCTCATGTGCGCACCTCGTCGCTGCTCCGCCCGTCTACTATACCCAAGCGCGACGGGGGCGCGGCCCGTCCCTGGGTTCATCGGCGACGCGCGAAGACCGTGTCGGTCGGCACGGCCTCGCCACGGAGGTAGCGCGCGCGGTCCCCCGGCAGGTAGACGCGCACCCGCCGGTCGACGGCGTAGCGCGGCGGCCAGTCGAGCGCGCCGTAGGTCTGGCCGGCGAAGCGCTGCCGGAAGCCCGCTTCCTCCCATTGTTCGATGACGATGACCGGGGGCTGCCCGTGCCCGGCCAGCCACGCGATCGCGCCATCGAGCCAGGCCGGGTCGAGCGCGTCCCACACGACGACCTCGCGCCCTGGCCAGAAGCGCAGGCCGCCGCTCTGCCAGAGCGTGATGGCGACCGCGGTCGGCGGCAAGCGGTCCGCCACCACGCCGGCTGTGAGCGGGAACCGTGATTCCAGGGCCTGCAGCCCGAACGCGTCGCGTCCCTCGGAACTGCGCAGCGCCCAGACGGCGGCCCCGGCCACCAGCAGACAGGCCAGCGGCACGGCCGCCACCGGCCGCAGAGGCGTCAGCGCCGCGGCGGCCGCGGCCGCGGCCAGCACCAGGGAGAGGGCGACGGCCGGCAGCAGGAAGCGGAGGTACCACCATTCCGGGAAGGGCCGGTAGGCAAGGTAGACGGCAGCCAGGGCGCCGGCCAGGAGCACGAGCGCCCAGGCCGCGGCCCGGCGATCCCGCGGCAACAACCACGGAGCCGCCACCGCCAACAGCACCAGTGGCGACGAAGTCATCAGCCACGTGTGGCCGTAGCGCGCCACGTTCACCGGCACGTGGCCGGCGGCAAAGAGCACGCCGAGATCGCCGTAGCCCGATTGCAACGGCGAGCCGTAGAGCGCGGCGTTCAGCGCCAGTGCCGTCACCACGCCAGGGACCGCGGCCAGTCCGGCCACGAGGGCCGCACGCCAGGCGCGCGGCCAGATGACGGTGCTGAACGGCCGCGCCGCCATCCACACGACCGTGAGCAGGGCCACCGCACCGGCCGGGGCGAGGTTGGGCCGCACCAGCACGCCGAGTCCGACGAGCAGTCCGGCCGTGCCCGGCCGGGCGTCGAGGGCCGCCGCCGCGACCGCCAGCCACAACGCGCCAGTGGCGATGTCGTTCATCGGCTGCACGGCCTGGAACAGCACCACCGGATTGACGGCGACGAGCGCCGCCGCGCCCACGCCGGCCCAGGGCGAGTGAAGCCGCCGCGCCAGCAGGAACGCCATCCACACCAGCGACGCCGCCGCGAGCGGCGGCACGGCGTGCACCGCGCCCGGGCCAGCCAGCCACACCAGCGGCGCGAGGAGCAGCGAGTAGCCCGGCGCGCACACCGGCACCGCCGCCCCGGGGCGGGACGCCGACGGCAGGAACCCCGCTGGCGCCGCCACGCGCGTCGCCTCGGGCCAGGGCGCGTCGAGCGCCACCTGGCTGACCGGCTGCACCTGGCCGGCGGCGAACACCTTGGCCATGAGCGCGTAACAGGCCGAGTCGGAGCCGCCCACGGCGCCGGTGCGCCACACCCAGGCGGTGCCGCCGAGCGTCAGGGCCACGGCGAGCGCGGCGGCCGCGGCGGCGCGATCGCTGGTCATCACCAGCGGTATTTGACGAGCACCTGCAGCGCCCGCACGCCGTCTTGCCAGCCGATCTTCTTGCCCTGGGCCCGGCTGCGTGGCTCGAACCTGACCGGCCGCTCGACGATGGTGTGGCCGCGGCGCAGCAGCTTGGCCGTAATCTCGGGCTCGATGTCGAAGCGGTTCGACTCCAGATCGAGGCTGCGCGCCACGGCGGCGTCCATGATCTTGTAGCAGGTCTCCATGTCGGTGATGCGCGAGCCGTAGAGCACGTTGGTCACGCCGGTGAGCACGCGGTTGGCGACGACGGTGAGCCACGGCGCCGGCGAGGTCGGTTCGAGGAAGCGCGAGCCGTAGACGACCGTGGCCTGACCGGCGAGGATTGGCGCGACCAGGTCGGCCAGCTGCGCCGGATCGAGTTCGAGGTCGGCGTCCTGGATGGCAATCACGGAGCCGCGCGCCTGGGCCAATCCGAGCCGGATGGCGCTGCCTTTGCCGCCGTTCCGCGACGCGTGGATGACGCGCACGTCGGCATGGGCCGGCAGGCCGTCGAGGACCTGGCGCGTGCCGTCGGTCGAGCCGTCGTTCACCACCAGAATCTCGCGGTCGGCGGGCAGCGTCACCTCGAGCAGCCGCTCGATCACGGCGGCAACGGTGGCCGACTCGTTGAACACGGGGACGATGACGGAGACGAGGGACGGCACGCGGTGCCCTTAGTATGCCTGCGATGACGCGCGATACGATGGCCGGCATGTCGCACCGCGAACTGCTCCTGTCGGCCGCGCTGCGCGCCGTTGGTTATATGGACGGCGTGGCCAGCCGTCACGTCGGCGCCAGCGGCGACCAGGCCGGCCTGCGTGCCGCACTGGGCGGACCGCTGCCCGCCGCCGCCACGCCCGACGAGCGGGTCATCGCGGACTTGGCGCGTCACGCCGACGCCGGGCTCGTGGCCACGACCGGGCCGCGTTACTTCGGCTTCGTGACTGGCGGCGCCGTGCCGGTCACGGTTGCCGCCGAGTGGTTGGCCTCGGCCTGGGATCAGAACGCCGGACTCTACGTGCTGGCGCCGGCGGTGGCCGTCATGGAAGACATCGTGGCCGAATGGGTGCTCGAACTCCTGGGCCTGCCCGATACCGCCACGGTGGGCTTCGTGACCGGGTGTCACATGGCCAACTTCACGTGCCTGGCCGCCGCCCGTCACGAAGTGCTGCGACGCGCCGGCTGGGACGTGGAACGCGACGGCCTGCAGCGCGCACCGCGCATCACCGTGGTGGTCGGCGACGAAGTGCACATCTCGACGGTCGGCAGCCTGCGGATGCTGGGCTTCGGCACCAGCGAACTCGTGCGCGTCCCGGTCGACGGTCAAGGCCGCATGCGTGCCGACGCGCTGGCGGCGACGATCGCCGATCGCGACGGGCCGCTCATCGTCTGCGTCCAGGCCGGCAACGTCAGCACCGGCGCCTCGGACCCGATGGAGGCAATCGTGGCGGCCGCGCACGCGCGCGGCGCCTGGGTGCACGTCGACGGCGCCTTCGGGCTGTGGGCGGCGGCCGTGCCCGAACTGGCGGCTCAGGTCGCTGGCGTGGCCGGCGCCGACTCGTGGGCCACCGACGCGCACAAGTGGCTGAACGTGCCCTACGATTCCGGCTTCGCCGTGGTCGCCCACCCGGCCGCGCACCGGGCGGCCATGAGCCTGCGCGCCTCCTACCTGCAGCGCGGCGCCAACGAGGAGCGGGTCGGCATGGACTGGGTGCCGGAGTCGTCGCGGCGCTCGCGGGTCGTGCCGGTGTATGCGCTCATCCGCGCCCTCGGCGCCGACGGCGTGCGCGACCTGATCCTGCGCACCTGCCGGCTGGCGCGGCGCATGGCAGAGCGGCTGGCGACCGAGCCGGGCGTCCGCATCCTGAACGAGATCGCGCTCAATCAGGTGCTGGTCGAATTCTCGGGCGGCGGCGACGGCGGCACGGCGGCGACCACCGCCGCGGTGATCGCGCGGGTGCAGGCCGACGGCACCTGCTGGGCCGGCGGCGCGTCGTGGCAGGGGCACGAGGCCATGCGCATCTCGGTGTCGAACTGGTCGACAACCGAGATGGACATCGACCGTTCGGCCGACGCGATCCTGCGCTGCTACCGCGCGGCGCGGGCACACGCGACGACGGGCCCTTAGCCCTTCTTCTTGGCCGGCGGTCGTGGCGCCGGTCCGGGGCGATATTCGATCATCACGTTGCTGATCGTGGCCACCGGCCGGCCCGGCGAGGTGAACAAGCTCGTGCCGTCGGGCCGCACCTCGGTGAGCTTCTCGCCCAGGATGCTGACCTCGGTCGTGCCTGGCGGCAGGGTCATCTGCACGAATTCGGCCCCGGTCGGCGCCACGGCCTTCATTCCGCCCGGCCCGGCCCCGCCGGCGATGCGGTCGTAGAGGTCCTTTTCGGTACGGAATTCCGAGTCGATGATGGCGCGGTCGACCAGTGTCATGTCGGGCAACAGCACGCCGACGGTGGCGGTGTAGTGGCGATAGGCTTGCTTCCGCTGCACCAGCTCGGGCGAATAGGTGTGGCGGTTGTGCAGTTCGAAGGACAGCGTGACCTGGCCGGTATGCGGCGGAATGGTGACGACGATGCCGCTCTTCGCCTCGAGGCCGGTCAGCACGTCGCAGAACCGGCGCTTGGTCTTGAGGCCGTCGCCGAGCTCGGACGGGCACACCAGCGCGGCCGGTACCCGCGTCAGCGGCGGCGCTGCGCGAGGCGCCGGCGCCTTGCGGGCCGGAGCTGGCCGCCGGACCGGAGCCTTCTTGGTTTGCGCATGGGACGGAACGGTCAAGAGCGCAAGCGCGACCGCGATCATGAAGCGACGCATGCGGAACGAGCTTAGCTGAGTTCCGCCGTTCGTGCACGGTTCGACGCCCCCCGGCTCGCCCCGGTGCATTTCCTCGCACCGCGAATCCGTGTAGGCTCATAGGCCGGAGCGCCGCCCCGGCCCGCCGGACCATGGACACCACTCGCATCTCCATCGCGCGCGTCCTCGCGCTGGACGTTCCCCTCACCTGGCAGGACGCCGTGGCCGTCACTCAGGAAGCCGCCATGTTGAGCGACGTGCTGGCGGCCATGAACAGCCGGCCTTCGCTCGTCAGCATCGAGACCTGCTTCATCACGCGCACCGGCGATTCCGAGTTGCCGGTCATGACCGACGCCGAGTCGCCCGATGCGGTGGCCGTGCTGCTCCGCGAGATGCTGGCGGGGCGCGACGCTCCTGACGCACTGGAGACGCTGGCGTTCGGCCACGCCACGCGCGACATGAGCGGCGCGCTGCAGCAGTTCCCTGTCGTCAATCGCCGCGCCGAGATCGCCAAGCTGGCGACGCGCGCGCTGGCGCTGCAGTCGCAGACCCTCGAGCCGCCGGCGGTAGCGGCTGCGCCGGGCGCCTCCGCTCAGAGCCTCGATCCGCCCGCCGCCGCGGCTCCGCCACCCACCCCCGCGGCCCCCCCACCCGTTGCCGCGGTTCCCCCACCCGTTGCCGCGCTCCGCCGCCCGTTGCCGCGGTTCCGCCGCCACCGGCGTGGACGCCGCCGGTCCTGTCCCCGGCGCCCTACGTCGCGGCCTCGGCCAGCGCCGCCGGCGCGCCGGCCGCAGCGCCGTCGGTGATCGTGCCGTTCGTCCGCCAGGCGCCGTTTCGCGCCGCTGACGTGCCGGTTCCACCCCACCCCCAACCCGAGCCGCCGGTCGCCGCCCCGACTGGAGCCCCGGACGCGGAGTTGCGCCGGCTCCGCTCCAAGAGCGTCGCCCGGGCGCAGACCCGGAGCCGCTGGTCGACGCGGGTCGGCCTGGCCGTGAACCGCGCGGCCGGTGTGATCACGTGGCGTCCGGCCTCGCCCGATCCCCGCATCCTCGGCGCGGCGTTCGTGGTCACGGCGGCCGTGGTCTCGGTGGTCTGGACCGGTGAGCGTGGGTCCCGCCCGGCCGTGCCCGAGCCGGCGGTCGAGCGCCGGTCCACACCGCCGCGGCCGGCGCTGCGGGAGTCCGCCGGCGCCACCGCGGGGGGCAGCAGCGCAGTTTCGGCGGCAGCCCCGCCCCCGCCCGTCCGCTCCGCCGTTGCGCCGCGTACCTCCGCAGGCGGCAGCGACATGACGCTTCCGACCACACCGGCGACGGTGACGGCGGTGGGAGCGGCGGCCAGCACGACTCCGTCGAACGAGCGCCGCCCTTCCGCCGCGGCGGCGCCGCCGCGAGCCGGCGTCACGGTCACGATGCCGGCGCCGGAACCGGCCACCAGGCCGCTCGCGGCGAGCCCGGCCGAAGGGCGGGCCGTGACGCCGCGGCCCCTGACCGCGCCCAGTCGCGCTGAGTACGCGACTGTCTACTCGGCCTCCGACAACGAGGTCACGCCGCCAGTCCTCTTACGCCAACAGTTGCCCTCGCCGCTCTTCGATTCCACCGGAAGAGGTGCCCGAAGACTGGCCCTATCTCGAACTGCTCGTCGATCGGGCCGGCTCGGTCGAACAGGTGCGGCTGCGCGCCAAGCAACCAGCGCCCGGCCAGACCCTCTATCGCCACCGCATGCTGCTGGCCGCGGCCAAGGCCTGGCAGTTCGAGCCGGCCCGCCGTAACGGCGCCCCAGTGCGTTACGTCATGCGCGTGCCGCTCGAGCCGTGACGCGCCGGCCGGCGGCGCCCCACTTCCTTGCCGAGGCGACCAGCTGGACGCCGGCCCTGGGGCCTCACCGTCGACGGCACGGACGCGTGGCTGGCCACGGACGTGACCGTCGCCGGCGATTCCCGGGCGCGCCGGGTCGGACTGCTCGGCCGCGACGGCCTGTCCGCCGGGCAAGCGCCTGATCCTGGCGCCGTGTCAGGGCATCCACACCTGCGGGATGCGTTTCGCCATCGACGTCGTTGGGGTGGGCCGGGACGGCCGGGTCGTCACGGTGGCGCCGGTGGTCCGGCCTTGGCGGATCAGGCTCTCGTGGCGCGCCTTCGCTATCGTCGAGCTGTGCGCAGGCCGGTCGGCTGAATTTGGGCTCGCCGCCGGCCACATCGTCCGTGCCAGACAGTTCGACTTCTAACCCGCGTCGCGCGGGGAGCAAACGTCCGATGCGCGGTCGTGCCTGAGGCGGACTTTAGTCATTCCCCAGCTAGACCATTCGGGCCGATTTCTGAATTGTCTGTGACGCGTGCTGAAGCGTGTCATACGCGGTCAGATCTCGGAGATAATGGCCGACCAGTCGAGGCGGGCGAAACTGTCTCGATGGTGGCGTTACCCCGAATTCCTCCACGGTTAGATGGAGCTGCATCATGGTCCGAATGCTTCGCACACTTGTCCGGGACGACTCCGGCCAGGACATCATCGGAGTACGCCTTGCTGGCCGCGGGTATCGCGGTATTGCTCATTCCGATCATCAACACGCTGGGCACCTCGCTCAGCGGCGTGTTCGGCCGCATCAGTTCGCAGATCGGCATCCTTCCGTAGCGGCGCGGGCCGCTGCGTTCTCCCGGTCCGAGTCATGACCGTCGCGAACCTCGCCGAGCCGACGCGCCCGTGGGGGGCACTGATGGCGCGGCTCCTGAGCGACGAACGGGGCCAGGACCTGATTGAGTACGCGCTGTTGACGGCGGCGATTGGCGTCGCTGGCGCGGCCACCTGGCCGCTCTTCGAGCGCGCGATTGGCACGGCCTATCGCGCGCTCGATACGAACACGCAGAACCTCTGGGACCCGCCCGCACCGGGCGGCGTACCGTGACCGCTTTCGACTTCGGCGCCCTCGTCAGCGCCGCCGTGGCGTGCGCGATCGACGTCCGCACGACGCGCATCCCGAACGCCCTCATCGTGGCCAGCCTGGCCGCCGCGCTCATCGCTCACAGCGTTTTCCCCTCGGGCCACGGCGTGGGCGCGGCGCTTGGCGGCGCCGTTACCGGATTGGCGATGTTCTTCCCGTTCTTCGCGCTGGGCGGTATGGGCGGCGGCGACGTCAAACTGATGGCGGCGCTCGGCGCCTGGCTCGGATGGGGACCGGCAGTGTGGCTGGCGCTCTATACAGCGATTGCCGGCGGCGTGATGGCGCTCGTCTGGGGTCTCGCGCACGGGTACTTGCGACAGGCGTTTGCCAACCTGCGGGCGCTGGGCACGTTCTGGCTCGTCGCCGGGGTGCGGCCGCTGCCGCCGTTGACGCTCGAGGAGGGCCGGGGTCCGCGGCTGCCCTACGCGGTGCCGATCCTGGCAGGGGTGATGTTGACCATATGGCGACATTGACAGCGATCACCGGGCGGCGCGCCTGGGCTGGCCAACGAGGGGCCGAGCTCATCGAACTGGCCCTGGCCATGCCGGTGCTGCTGCTCGCCGTGCTCGGCATCGTCGACTTCGGCTTCCTCTTCCAACGCTATCTCGTCCTGACCAACGCCGCGATGGAAGGCGCCCGGGTGGCGGTGTTGCCCGGCTACTCGATGGGCGACGCGCAGGCGCGCGCTACCACCTACGCAGCCACCGGCGGCGTTCCCGGCGCCGTCGTTGCCGTGGCCACTCCGGTGGCGCTGCCCGGCGCGGGCGGCGGCACGTGGCCGGGCGTCCAGGTGACCGTCACACACGTCTACAACTACTCCTACATCGGCCCCATCGCGGGGCTGTTCAGTGGGTCATTCAGTTCCGTCACGCTGACTGCGCGGTCCACCGTGCGCCGTCAGTTGGGCTCGTGAGCATGTCGAGGCCCCTTGCATGAACCGCAGCACACGCACATTCGTGGTGTTCTTCCTGTCGTTGGTGGTGGCCGCCGGAGCCAGCGCGCTGGTCTATCAGGCGGCGGGTAGCGCGCCGGCGCCGCTCGCCGCGGCCCCCACCATCCCGGTGGCCGTGGCGGCCCGCGCGCTGCCGGTCGGGACCGAGCTCACCGCCGCCGACGTCCGCTTGGTGGACTGGCCCGCCTCCCATCCGATCGCGGGCGCCCTCAGCCGGATCGAGGACGCGGTCGGCCGGGGACTCGTGGCCGCGGTGGTCGAGAACGAGCCGCTCTCCGCCGCCAAGCTGGCCGGCGCCGGCGCCGGCGCCGGTCTGCCGCCGATGATCACGGCCGGGATGCGCGCCATTTCGGTCAAGGTCGACGACGTGGTCGGGGTGGCCGGCTTTGCCGAGCCCGGGGCGCATGTGGACGTGGTCGTGACCATCAGCCAGCGCGACGAGAGCGTGTCCCGCGTCGTCGTCAGCAACGTGCAGGTGCTCGCGGCCGGCACACGGGCCGAGATGGCCCGGACGAGCGAGGCCAAGGTCACGCCCAGTGCGGTCGTGACCTTGCTCGTGACCCCGGGCGACGCCGAACGCATTTCGCTGGCCTCGTCGATCGGGCGGATCATGCTCACGCTGCGTCACCCGCTCGACGCCAGCACGAGTGAGACCAGCGGCACGCGCGTGGCCGCCCTGCTCGGCGCGCCGGCGCCGTCGCCCGCGTCCCCGTCCACGCCCCGGCCCACGACGGCGCGCGCGGCCCGGCGAGCCGAGGCCGAACCGCCGCCGGCCCCGGCCGTGATCTACACCGTCGAAACCATCCGTGCCGCGAAACGCACCTCGGAGGTCGTGAAGTGAGGGCTCTGATGTCGCTGGCCGGCGCAGCCGCAACCGGCTTGCTGCTCTGGAACGTTCCGATGAGCGCGCACGCCGGGCAGCCCGGTGTCACGGAGCCGCCGCAGCGCGTGCTGCTCACGGCCGGCCGTTCCACCGTGATCACGACCGAGTTCGACATCACCCGTTTGGCCGTGACCAATCCGGCGATTGCCGATGCCGTCGTGGTCAAGCCGCGCGAGGTGCTGGTCGACGGCAAGGGCGCCGGCACGGTCAGCCTGATTGTCTGGGGCGCCACCGAGCGCCAGCACTACGACGTGGTCGTCGACCCGGGCGTGACCAACCTGCAGCAGAACTTCCAGCAACTGTTTGCCGGCGAGGACATCAACGTCTCGGTCACTGACGACGCCGTCATCCTCTCGGGCGCCGTGTCGAGCAACGAGGTGATGCTGCGCAGCGCGGAGCTGGCGAAAGCGGCCATGCCCAAGCACGCCGTCATCAACATGCTGCAGTTGCCGAGCGGCTCACCGAGCAAGCAGGTCATGCTCCAGGTGCGTTTCGCCGAAGTCAACCGCAACGCCCTGCAGCAGTCGGGCCTGTCGCTGTTCTCGACCCGCCAATCGGTCACCGGCCGCACCTCGACGCAACAGTTCCCGGCGCCCAACTTCACGTCGCAAGCGGCCGACATCGACGAGCTCGAATTCTCGGACTTCCTCAACATCTTCCTGTTCTCGCGGACACAGGGCATCGGCGGCGTGCTCAAGGCGCTGCAGTCGCGCGGCTTCCTGCAGAGCCTGGCCGAGCCGAATCTCATCGCCTACAACGGCGAGGAGGCCAGCTTCCTGGCCGGCGGCGAGATTCCAATCCCCATCGTCACCGGGCTCGGCCAGACGTCGGTGCTGTTCAAGGAGTTCGGCATCCGCCTCACGTTCCGGCCCACCATCGCCGGCGACGTGATTCGCTTGAAGCTCAAGCCCGAAGTCAGCACGCTCGATTTCACCAACGGCATCGTGCTCTCGGGCTTCCGTATCCCGGCGCTCAACACGCGGCGCGCGGAAACCGACGTGGAACTGCGCGATGGCCAGTCGTTCGCCATTGCCGGCCTGCTCAACAACCTGACCCAGACCGACCGCCAGGCGGTGCCGATCCTGAGCCGCCTGCCGATCATCGGCACGCTGTTCAAGAGCCGGGCCCTGCGGGCCGATCAGACCGAGCTGATGGTGCTGGTCACGCCGCGCCTGGTGCGGGCCCTGGACCCGGATGAAGTGCCGGCCATGCCGGTGCGGCCCGGAGCCTTCCTCAACCCGTCGGACGAAGAGAACCAGGGCGTGCCCGGCGACGCGCCCGACGAACCGTCGGCGCCGCTGCGCGATGCGCCGCCGCCCCCCGCCAAGCGTCCGCCGCCGCCACCGGGGACGCGGCCGCCAGGACCACCGCAGGACCGCTGATCATGACCGCTGGAAGCGCCATCGACCGGACGCCGCACGCCATGCGACCGGGTCCTCGCCCGCGCCGGGCGGAGCGCGGCGCGATTCTGGTACAGACGGCGCTCATGCTGGTCGGGCTGACCGCCTTCGGGGCCTTCATCGTCGACTACGGCGTCCTCTGGACGGCGCGCCGCCAGGTGCAGAACGCCGCCGATGCGGCGGCGCTCGCCGCCGCCATCTCGCTTGGCTTCGACGCGCCTGGCGATCAGAGCCGGGCCCGGGCCAATGCCCTCGTTGCCGTCGGTGAGAACCGAGTGTGGGGGGCGGTCGCGGACATGACCGACGGCGACGTCACCTTCCCGGCCTGCCCCGTCGGCTCGGTGCCCGCAGCGGGCGGCGGCGTGTGCGTGCGGGTGGCGGTGTTCCGCAATCAGCGGGCTGGTAGCACGCCGCTGCCGACCATCTTCGCCAAGCTCGTGGGCATCCTTGACCAGGGTGTGCGCGCCACCGCCACCGCGCAAGTGCTCTACGGGTCATCGACCGATTGCGTGCGGCCCATCGCCATCCCCGATCGGTGGCAGGAGCTGCGTGGCGACGTCGGCCCAGCCGGCTGGGATGAGCTCGACACCTTCGAACGCTACGTGCGGCCCGGTGGGCGCGTGCTGCTGCCCCCGCCGCTCGACTTCTACGCCCCGCCGAACGGCGCCGCCGCCAATGGCACCGGCTACGCGCGGGTGAGCGATTACGGCACGACCCTGGAGTTCGCCCCAGCGGTGCTGCCGGGGAGGGCCGGGAACTCGTCGTTCGTGCCGGTGCACGTGGTTCCCGGTGGCTCATTTGCCAGCGAGCTGGCCTCGTGTTCGACCCGGGTCATCTCGCCCGGCGATCGGCTCGACGTGAACTTCAGCAACGTGACCGGCGACTTCTCCCAGTGGGTCAGGTCGCTCGTCGCCGCAGATCCCGCCGCGACGTGGGACCCCTCGATGAACGGCGGCCGCGGCGGCGTGTCGGGCGGCTGCATGTCCACGGGCGGATGCACCATCAGTCCGCGGATTGTCGCCCTGCCGGTCTTCGACCCCGACCAGTGGGATGCCGCCGGAGCCGACATCGATTCCGTCGAGGTCACGCGAGTCGCCGGCTTTTTCGTCTCGAACCTGGAGGGCAGCCATATGCTCGGACGGATGATGGTCTACCCGGTCGAGCCCGGCTGCAAGATGGCGGCGGTCCCCTACGACTGCCGCACCATGACCGCGGATTCCGCAGTCGTCCTTCGTCATCAGCGCCACTCTCGTCAGGTAGACCGTCGTGCAGCCCATCGTCACCCTGCTCGGATCCGTCGAACGCGACCTCGCGGTGGCACTGCGCGACCGCGGTTTCCTGGTCACGGAGGGCGACCTGACCTCGGCCATCGCCGCGCACGTCGCCGGGACCAAGGGGCCCGACGCCTTCGTCGTCGATACCCGCAATCACGTGTCGCTGCCGCGCGAGATTGTCGGACTGCGCCGTCACTACCCGCAGTCCGGCGTGGTCATCCTGGCCAAGACACTCGACCCCACCGCGATGCTCGACGCCATGCGCATGGGCGTCAGCGAATGGATCGCCGAGCCGGTGTCGCTCGAGGAGCTGGAAACCGCCATCCGTCGCGTGGCCCGTCCGGTGCTCGGCACGGTGGCCGGCCGCGCCTTCGCGGTCCTCGGCGGCAAGGGCGGCGTCGGCTCGACCACGGTGGCCGTGAACCTCGCCACCGCGCTTGCACAAGGCCAGCGGCGAAGCCACGCTGTTCATCGACCTGCACATGGCGCACGGCGACGCGTCGGTGTTCCTGGGCGTGGAGCCGCGCTTCTCGGTGCTCGACGCGCTCGAGAACATCCACCGCCTCGACCAGGCCTACATGAAGGGCCTGGTCACGCCGACCAAGTCCGGCCTCGATCTGCTGGCCGCCGCCAACCGGCCACAGCACGGCGCCGATCGACGCGTTGCGCGTGCGCGCGCTCATCGAGTTCGTAGACCACCACCTATCCTTAGGTAGTGCTCGACTGCCCGCGCACCGACGGCACGCTCTGGAAGCCCTCGACGGCGCCACGGCCGTGATCGTCGTGGCCAATCAGGAACTGGCGACGCTGCGCAGCGCCAGCCGGCTGGCCGCAACGCTTGCGCCAGCGCTGCGGCCCGCACCGTGTGCGGCTGGCCCTCAGCCGCTTCGACACCGAGTCGGAGATCGGCCACGAGGACGTCGAGCGCGTGCTCGGGCGGACCGGTCGCCTACACCTTTCCGAGCGACTACCGGGCCGCGCGTCGCCGCCGCTCAACAAGGGCGAGCCGCTGGTCCTGCAGAACCACGACCCGGCTCGCCGCCACCTTCGACGAAGTGGCGCGCGACCTGGCGGGGCTCGGCCCGGCCACGCCGCGCGACCCCGGCAAAAGCGGCGGCTTCTTCGCGCGGCTCGGCTGGCCGGCGATGACCAGGAGGGCTGTGAGCCATGGCCTTGCGAGCTGATCGGCCCGCACGCCCGGCGCCAACGTCGACGTCCGCCAGGCGCATTACCAGGAGATCAAGGAGCGCGATCCACCGGGCCCTGCTCAACCGGCTGAACCTCGACCGCCTGCCGCGGTCGAGCCGCGAGGACGCCGAGCCCGAGATCCGCAGCCTGATCGTCGGCGCTGCTCGATGCGCGAGAGCGCGACGACGCCGCTCAGCCTGTTCGAGCGCGAGGCGCTCATCACCGACGTCCTCAACGAGCTGTTCGGCCTCGGCCCGCTCGAGATGCTGCTGCAGCGATCCGACGATCTCGGACATCCTGGTCAACCGCTTCGACCAGATCTACGTCGAGCGCGAGGGCCGGCTCGAGCCGAGACCGCCGTCGTCTTCAAGGACGACGCGCACCTGCTGCGCATCATCGAGCGCATCGTCAGCCTCGGTCGGCCGCCGCATCGACGAGTCGAGCCCGATGGTCGACGCCCGCCTGGCCGACGGCTCGCGCGTCAACGCCATCATTCCGCCGCTGGCGCTCGACGGCCCGGTGCTGTCGATCCGCCGCTTCCGCACCGATCGCCTCGGCGCCCAGGACCTGGTCGATCGCCAGACGCCTGACCGCAGCCGATGCTCGACTTCCTGCAGCGCGGCCGTGGCCGCCCGCCTGAACATCATCGTCTCGGGCGGCACCGGCGCCGGCAAGACCACGCTGCTGAACGCGCTGTCGAGCTTCATCTCCGAGCGCGAGCGCATCGTCACGATCGAGGACGCGGCCGAGCTGATGCTGCGCCAGCGCCACGTCGTGCGGCTCGAGACGCGGCCGCCCAACATCGAAGGGCAAGGGCGCGGTCGCGCCAGCGGCAGCTGGTCATCAACGCGCTGCGCATGCGCCCCGACCGCATCATCGTCGGCGAGGTGCGTGGCGAGGAAGCGCTCGACATGCTGCAGGCCATGAACACCGGTCACGACGGCAGCTTGACGACCATCCACGCCAACAGCCCGCGCGACGCGCTGTACCGGCTCGACACGATGGTCGCGATGGCCAACCTGAACATCCCCGAGCAGCGCCGTCCGCCAGCAGATCGCCTCGGCCATCAACCTGGTCGTGCAGTTGTCGCGCTTCGCCGACGGCACCGCGCAAGGTCACGGCGATCACCGAGATCACCGGCATGGAGCAGGACGTCGTCACCATGCAGGACATCTTCCTGTTCGAGCGGACCGGCATCACCGCCGAGGGCCACGTCACCGGGGCCGTTCCGCGCCACCGGCATCCGGCCCAAGTGCGCCGCGTCGCTGGCCACCGCGGGCTTCGCGATGGCCCCCGAACTGTTCGACCATCACGTCATCATCGGCGGCGGGCGGCCATGACCCTGGCGATCCTCACCTTCCTCATCTGCATGGCGATCATGCTGGGGCTCTACTGGGCCTTCGTCGTGCGCCCCGAAGACGAGCGGTCGCGCGCGCTCATCCGCCGCGTCGAAGGGCTCGACCCGGCCGGGTCGCAGCCCAAGGCCGCGTCGGTCACGGCCCAGGTCACCGCCACCACCATGCTCGACGCCGTGCTGGCGCAGAACCTCGGCCTCACCCGCGAGGTGCAGCGCCTGCTGCACGAGGCGGGCTTGGCGTGGAAGCCGTCGGGCCTGCTGCTGCGGATGGTCGGCGTCGGCGCGGTCGGGGCGGCCCTCGGCGTCTTCTGGGCGGGCCGTCCGGCCGGGGCCGCGCTGGGCCTGCTGACCATGGGCATCCCGTACCTCTACGCCCGGCGCCGGCGCGCCAGCCGCCTGCGCATCTTCGAAGAGCAGTTTCCCGAAGCCATCGACCTCATCGCCCGCTCGCTGCGCGCCGGCCACGCCTTCACGACCGGTCTCGGCATCGCCGCCGAAGAGGTGCCGGCGCCCGTGGGGCTCGAGTTCCGCCGGGTCTACGACGAGCAGAACTTCGGCATGGCCCTGCCCGACGCACTGCGCGCCATGGCCCACCGCGTGCCCGTGCTCGACGCCCGGTTCTTCGTCACCGCCGTGCTGACGCAGCGCGAGGCCGGCGGCAACCTGGCCGAAGTGCTCGACAACCTGTCGAGCGTCATGCGCGACCGCTTCAAGGTGCGGCGCCAGATCCGCGTCGTCTCGGCTCACGGCCGCATCACCGCGTGGGTGCTGTCGTGTCTGCCCCCGGCACTGGCGGCCGTGCTCTTCGTCGTCTCGCCGCAGTTCATCCGCATCCTGATCGACGACCCGCTCGGCGTGCGGCTGGTCGCCATTGGCGTGACCCTGCAGATCATCGGCACGCTCATCATCGCCAGGCTCGTGAAGGTCGAGTACTGACCATGGACCTGCTCCTGCTCTCGGCTGATCTTCGTGGCGGTCGCGACCGGGTCGGCCGCCGTGTTGTGGTATGTGACCGAGCCCGACACCACGCGCCGGCGGCTCTCGGAAGTCATGGGCGGCGCCGAGCGCGCGGTCGCGCCGCACGAATCGGTGATCACCGACACGCCCAGCCGCCTGGCGCGGCGGGTGCGCTCGTTCGTGCCCAAGTCGCCGCGGAACATGAACCACATCCAGCGCATGCTGGCGAGCGCCGGCTACCACAACGAGTGGGCGGCCATTACCTTCGCCACGGTGCAGCTGGCCATCCCCGTGCTGGCTTTCGTGTTCGTCGTCGGCACGTTTGGTTTCGGTTCACCGGTGCTCTTTGGCGCCATCGCCGCGGCCCTCAGCTACTACCTGCCGGTGTTCTGGCTGGGCGGCAAGATCGACGCGCGGCGCCGCGAGATCCGCAATGGGCTGCCCGACGCCACCGACCTGCTGATCGTCTGCCTGGAAGCCGGCTCGGGCATCGACCAGGCGCTGGCCCGGGTCGCCGACGAACTGCAGATCGCCTACCCGGCCCTGGCCCGCGAACTGGAACTGATCGGCTCCGAGACCCGCGCCGGCAAGCAGCGGATGGAGGCCTTCAAGAACTTCGCCGAACGCACCAAGGTCGACGACGTCCGCTCGCTCGTCGCCATGCTCGTCCAGACCGACCGGTTCGGCACGAGCCTGGGACAGGCGCTCCGTACCCACGCCGACACGTCGCGGACCAAGCGCCGGCAGCGCGCCGAGGAGCGCGCCGCCAAGCTGGGCGTGAAGCTGCTCTTCCCGCTGGTCTTCTGTCTCTTTCCGGCGTTCTTCACCGTCGTGCTCGGCCCCTCGATGGTGCAGATCTATCGTCAGTTCGTGTTGGAGTTGGGCCCGAAATAGCCGTCGCCGTGCGCATGGCGACCATCGTCAGGAAGTGGAGGAGATCCCGTGGAGACTTGGCAGATCATCTTGTATGTCGTCGGCGCCGTGCTGCTGCTGGGCTATTTCAAGCGGCGCAGCGACCGTCTCAGCCGGCACGAATGAACCAGGCCGGAGCGACCGGATCAGTGGCCATGGCGCTCGTCCTGGCGGCAGCACTGTCCGCGGGCTGCACCGCCACCGGCGGCGCCACGCTGGCCACGCGCTTCGTCACGCCGGGCACGCCGGCCGTCGACCTGGGCGGCCCCCGGCCAGCGCCTCCGCCTCGGGCCGCCGGCGCCACGCAGGGGCCACGTCAAGTGGCGCGGGCCTCGTCCGGACTGGGCACGCTCGAGGCGATGTCGCCTCGACTGCGTGAAGCGCTGGCCGCGCTCGGGGCGTCGCCCAGCGTGGCCGGCTTCCTGGCCGTGGCGGCAGCGTATCGGACCCACGGCGTCGACGACCGCGCGTTCGACTATCTGGCCGAGGGCCTCACCCGCTTCCCGCGCGCCGCGCCCCTCCACGACGCGGTCGCCCGGACGTGGCGCGACTGGGGGTTGGCCGACCGGGCTCTGCGACACGCGCACCTGGCCGTGCGCTACGCCCCGGCGTCAGCGGCCACACACAACACGCTGGGCACCGTGCTGTGGGCGCTGGCCGACAGGGATGCGGCGGCGCGGGAATTCGCGGCGGCCGTGGCGCTCGATCCGACCGCCGACTACGCCCGGCTGAATCTGTGCCAGGCCGCGTCCGCCCTCGGCCATCCGCGATCCCAGGCGTGCCCCAGTGCCGCCCCGGCGCCGACCGTTCCGCCGCCGTCGTAGCGCCATGGTCACTCGAGCCGACCGCCCACTGCTGCCGCCCGCCCCCCTCACCATCGAGGACACGGGCCTGTCGTTCGACCGGGTCGAGCAGCTGGTGTTGAAGACGCTGCACTTTGCCGGCGAGCTGAGCGCGTCGGCACTCGGCCTCCGGCTGGGACTGGTGCACTCGGTGCTCGAACCCGTGCTGCAGCACTTGAAGCGCGAACAGCTGTGCGATTTCTGGGGCGGCGGGACGATGGGCGGCCCGTCGTTCATCTACCGCCTCACCGACGCCGGCCGGGTCCGGTCGATGATGGCCCTCGAACAGAGCCGCTATGTCGGTGCGGCTCCGGTCCCGTTTGCGCAGTACGAGCGCTACATGCGCAGGCTTCGATGCGCGGCGCCACCAAGGCCGTCGACCGCGCCAGCGTGCGCAAGGCGTTCGCACACCTCGTGCTGAGCGACCGGGTCCTCGACCAGCTCGGCCCCGCCGTCAACGGCGGCCATTCGCTGTTCGTCTACGGCCCGCCCGGCAACGGCAAGACGGTGATCTCGCAGGCCATCGCGCGGCCTGCTCGCCGGCGACGTGTGCATCCCCCACGCCATCGACTTCGACGGGCACCTCGTCCAGGTCTTCGACCCGGCCGTGCACCAGCCGCTGCCGCACGACGACCGCCGCGAGCATCGACCGCGGCGCCGCTCGACGACACCCGCTGGCTCCGCTGCACGCGTCCGCTCGTCACCGTGGGCGGCGAACTGACGCTCGGCTCGCTCGAACTGTCGTTCAACCCGGCGCTCAGCTCCTACCACGCGCCGATCCAGCTGCTCGCCAACGGCGGCGTGCTGGTCATCGACGACTTCGGGCGGCAGCGCTGTTCGGTCGTGGACCTGCTCAACCGCTGGATCGACCCGCTCGAAAGCCGCATCGACTACCTGACGCTGCAGTCGGGCCAGAAGATGCCGGTGCCGTTCATGGTGCTGGTGGTCTTCGCCACCAACATCAAGCCGGCGGACCTGGTCGACGAGGCGTTCCTGCGCCGCATCCATTACAAGGTGTTCGCCGAGAATCCCTCGGCCGCCGACTTCAAGCAGATCTTCGAGCGCTGCTGCCACGACCGGCGGCTGCACTACGACGAGGCGCTGGTCGACCACCTGATCACCGACTTCTTCCGCCGCCGCGGCATCGCCTTGCGCGGCTGCCATCCGCGCGACCTCATCGACCACGCGCTGGCCCTCGCCGACTACGCCGGCGCACCGCGGCAGCTCACGACCGACCTGCTGGTCGAGGCGTGCGCCAGCTACTTCCTGGACGACCAGCACGCCCAGCCGGCGTCGCTACCCATGAGGCCGACGCGCCGGCTGGCTCTGGCCGTCGCGTCGTCCTGCTGCTCGCTGGCCTGACCGCCGCCACGGCCGATCAAGGCACCAGCGTCCGCATCACCTCGCCGCTCGGCCGGACCGGCGTGCCCGGCATCATTCGCGTCGTGGCCCAGGTCACGACCTCGAGGGCCGACGGGGTCGTGCCCGGTCCGCTTCTTCGTCGACGGCGTCCCCATCGGCGAGGACCTCGATGGCCCCCCCTACGTGGTCGAGTGGGAGGACGCCAACCCCTACGAGGCCCGCGAGATTCGCGTCGATGTCGTCGATGGCCGCGCCGGCATCGTCAGCGATCGCGTGCAGCTGCCGGCCCTGGAGATCATCGAGGAGACGAGCGTGTCGTCGGTGCTCATCGAAGCCACGTGCTCGACGACCGAGGGACGCTACGTCTCGACCCTCGGCGCCGCCGACTTCCGGCTCACCGAGGACGACGTGCCGCACCCGCTCGACCTGGTGCAGCTGCAGTCGGTCCCGACCACCTTCACGCTGCTCATCGACAGCAGCCAGAGCTTGTCGCGGCGCATCGACATGGTGAAAGCGGCCGCCCGCCGCCTGGCGTCGCGCCTGCGCAAGGGCGACCAGGTCATCGTCGCGCCGTTCAAGACCACGGTCGAATCGACCACCGGCCCGACCGACGACAGCCGCACCATCACCGAGGCCATCGGCGCCATCAAGGCGCGCGGCGGCACCGCCATCCTCGACGCCGTCGCGCAGCTGCCCGAGCTCTTCGGCCACGTCGCGGGCCGACAGGTCATCGTGCTGCTGACCGACGGCTACGACGAGCAGAGCACCACGCTCGTACGCCGACGCCATGACCGCCCTGCAGAAGCTCCAGGCCACCGTCTACGTCGTCGGCATCGGCGGCGTGGCCGGCATCTCGCTCAAGGGCGAAACGCTGCTGCGCAAGATCGCGGCGCAGATGGGCGGCCGGGCCTTCTTCCCGATGCGTCAGGAAGAACTCCCCGACGTGCACGCCAGCGTCGCCGCCGATGCCTATCACCGCTACGTGATCAGCTACACGCCGCTGCGGCAGGACGCCGACGGATCGTTTCGCGCCATTTCGCTGACGACCCCCAATCCGCACTACAAGGTCCGCGCGCGCGAGGGTTATTTCGCGCCGCGGCCGCCGCCGGTCAAGGCGACGCTGGAATTCAGCGTCGTGCACGCCAGCGGGACCGCCGTGTCGTTGTCGGCTGGCGACCTCGTCGTGGTCGAGGACGGCGCGGTGCAACAGGTCGAGTCGTTCGAGGAGGCCGTGGCGCCGATCCCGATTGCCATGGTCGTGGACGCCAGCGGCAGCATGCGCCGCGCCCTGCCGGTGGCGCAGGCCGCCGCCCGCGCCTTCGTCACGGCGCTCCGGCCCGCCGATCCGCTGGCCCTGGTTCGCTTCTCGGACCGGGTGGTGCTCGAACACGAGTTCTCGGACCGCCGCGCCGAGACCCTGGCCGCCATCGACCGGCTCCAGGCGGGTGGCGGCACGGCGCTGTGGGACGCGCTCCACGACTCGATGCAGGTGCTGCGGCGGCGGACCGGACGGCGCGCGATCGTGCTGCTATCGGACGGCCGCGACGAGAACAATCCCGGCACGGCGCCGGGTAGCGAGCACACGCTGGCCGACGTGCTGGCGCTCGTGCGCGACACCGACACGGTGGTCTACGCCATCGGCCTGGGCGCCAACGTGGACCGGCCGGCGCTCGAGCGCATCGCGCAGCTGTCGGGGGGCTCGGCCTCGTTCCCGGCCGAGGCCACGGAACTGGCGGCCGAGTATCTGCGCGTCATCGACGCCCTGCGCCAGCGCTACGTCGTCGGCTACACCTCCACCAACCCGGTGCGCGACGGCGGCTGGCGGCAGGTAGTTATCGGCGCCCGGACGCCGGGCGTAACGGTCCGCGGCAGCGGCGGCTATTTCGCGCCCAAGAGCGGCGCCACGAGATAGCCGGCCGTCAGCGCGGCCTGATCAGCTGCAGGAACTCGGAGCGAGTCCGCGCGTCGTCCCGGAACGACCCGAGCATCGCGCTCGTGGTCGTGATCGATTGCTGCTTTTCCACTCCGCGCATGGCCATGCACAGGTGCGTCCCTTCGCAGACCACGCCAACGCCGAGCGGCCGCACGGTATCGCGGATGGTCTCGGCGATCTGGCTGGTCATCCGCTCCTGCACCTGGAGCCGGCGGGCGAACATGTCGACCAGCCGCGGAATCTTGCTCAGCCCGATGACCCGGCCGTCCGGAACGTAGGCCGACATGGCACTTCCCGAAGAACGGCAGCATGTGATGCTCGCATAGACTGTAGAAGTCGATATCGCGCACGATCACCATCTCGTTGTAGTCGACCGAGAAGAGGGCGCCGTTGATCACTTCGTCCACGTTCGTGCGATATCCGCTGGTCAGGAACTCGCAGGACCGGGCCACCCGTTCCGGCGTGCGCACCAGTCCTTCGCGCGGCGGGTCTTCGCCCATCTCCGTCAGCAGACGCGTGATGATGTTCCTGCATCTTGTTATCTTACCTTGCGGTTTCGACGCTGCCCGGCGGCGCTCCGTGCACGCCGCCGGCCCGACCTGCTCAGCAGCATCGCGTGCGCCGGCTGCACGGCCGACGATCCCGAAGCCCTTTACCGCGACCGCGACGATCCCGCCAGTGCCGTCGCGCCGAACGGATCTGGGCGGCGCGGCTGGCTGAGCGATCCCGCGCGACTTCGAGTCGGCCTGGAAGCTGGCCCGCGCGCGTTACTGGCTCGGCGGACCAACGGGCCGGGAGTGGCGCCGACAAGCAAGCCGCTGCTGGAGCGCGGCATCGAGGCGGCGCGGCCGGCCCGCGCCGCCCGGCCGACGGCGCCGGACGGCCACTTCTGGATGGCCGCCAACATGGGCGCGCTGGCCGAGGCTCATGGCCTGCGGCAGGGCATGAAGTACCGGGTGCCGCTCAAGGCGTCACTCGAGGCGGCGCTCGCGGCCGAGCCTGGTTACCTCGACGGATCGCCCGACCGGGCGCTGGGCCGCTGGTACTTCAAGGTGCCGCGCCTGCTCGGCGGCGATCGCAAGCTGTCGGAAGTCCATTTGCGCAAGGCGCTCACTTACAACCCGGAGTCGGTGATGTCGCTGCTCTTCCTGGCCGAGACCGTGGCCGCCCTCGAGCGGCCCGCCGAGGCGCGCGCGCTGCTGCAGGCGGCCATCGCCGCGCCGGTCGATCCGGACTGGGTGCCCGAGGACACGCGCTTCCAGGCGCGGGCGCGCCAGCTGCTCGCCACGATGAAGTAGCGACGCCGCCCCGGGCGGCCCGGTCCAACGCGTTCGCTAGATCCCGGTGGCGACGGCGGCCGGGCGGCCGCGTTCCCCCTCACGGAACCACGCGATGACCGGGCGGTTCAGGCCCACCCACGCGGCGTAGCCGGCGCACAGCAGGACGGTCCACTCGATGGGCACGCGATAGCGCTGATTGATCTGGATGAAGTAGTAAACGAACGGGAAGCTGATCCAGGTCAGGAGGAACACGAGGCAGGTATCCGTATACCCGTCGCGCCACAGCAACCCCATGCCAATGAACCCGGCCAGCGTGACCAGAGAGATGAGCACGGTCGTCCCAATCGTTTCTGGCGGCCCGGTCCAGAAGTAGAGGAAGCGCCGGGCGGTCAGGGAGGCGAACCTTCCCGGGTGTGCGCGGATCCAGCTGATGGCTTCGCGCTGCATGCGCCGGTGGAAGGCCACCTCGCCCATCGCCTGAACCTCCCTGGCCGGTCCGGCGCCGAACCCGGGATGGAAGTAGCGGTAGATGTCGTTGTTGTCGTTGGTGGTCGGGCCCGCGATGTCGTTGTTGGAGAGTCGCAACTCGAGGCCGAAATTGCTGCGCATGAACATCCACGCGCCCATCTGCTCGTGGTTGCGGATCGTCCACGGCAGGATCACGGCGGCGGTGGCGATCAGCGACACGGCCGCGCCGAGAAGGACCGGCCGATTGGTGCGCTGCCGCCTCCACACGACCAACAGCAGCAGCAACAGATACACGGGCAGCATGGCCGGGAAGAAATGGAAGATCACACCCCAAAGGGCGCCGTAGAGCGCGGCCATCACCGGCTGAAATCGCGCCGGGCCCAGGAAGCGCGTCGTCAGCAAGGCGGCAGCCGCAAAGAGCATGGCGGTAATCGGTTCGTCCCAGGCCATGTAGAGTTCGCTGGTGCGGCGGAACGGAATGATGGCCGCCGTGAACGCCGCCGCGAGACCGGCCTCGAGCGGCAATCCGAAGGCCACGGCGATCCTCGGGAGAAGCGCGTACAACACTCCGTAGCACAGGATGATGAAGGTACACTTCGCGGCAAACCCAAGAGTTCCGGTACCGACCGCCCGAAAAATCAAGCTGAAGAGGAACGGCAGTGCCGGAGGGTTGTGCGCGGTGGAGCCAGTGGGCAGGATGTAGGGGTCCGCGAACTCACCGGTGTCCGCGAGCGTCACGGCAATCCGCTCCACCTCACCGCGCCACGGGATCTCGCTCCGGTAGGCGGTGAACAGCAAGCCCAGGCGGATCGTGATAGTCAGCGCAAAGATGACGAACAGCGTTCCAGACAAACGCCTCGAATGAAAACCGTTGTCCAGCAATCGTCCCCCTCTGATCCGGTATCCGACGCGTCGGAGGGTACTTTACTCCGGGTCTGATACACCGAACGGGTTGGGTGCCGATCGGGCTGGATGTTGCTTTCGGCGCGTGGTGTCAACCAGCCCGTCGATGCAGTATCGTGTCGGGCATGACGCTGACCAGGCGCGCCTTCACCACCTCCCTCGTCGCAGGCGCGGTCGTCGCCGGCGGTAGCCGCCTCGCCCGGGCGCAACCTGGCGTCGTGCCCGACGATCTCACGACCCTCTCGCTGACCGACGCGGCGGCGCTCGTGCGCGCCCGGCGCGTGTCCGCGGTCGACCTGACCACGGCGTGTCTGGCGCGCATCGGCACCTACAATCCGAAGCTCAACGCGTTCATCACCGTCATCCGCGAGCAGGCCTTGACCCAGGCGCGCGGGCTCGACGCGGACCTGAAGGCCGGCAAGGTGCGTGGCCTCCTGCACGGCGTCCCGGTCGCCCTCAAGGACAACATCGACACCGCCGGCATCCGCACCACCGCCGCCAGCAGCGTGTTCGACGACCGCGTGCCGGTCGTCGACGCCGAGGTGGCGCGCCGGCTGAGCGCCGCCGGGGCGATTCTCATCGGCAAGACCAACCTCCACGAGTTCGCCAACGGCGGCACCTCGGCGACGAGCTACTACGGGCCGGTGCGCAACCCCTGGGCGCTCGAGCGCAACCCCGGCGGTTCGTCGGGCGGCTCGGCCGCGGCGGTGGCCGCGCACCTCTGCTACGCCGCGCTCGGCACCGACACCGGCGGTTCGATCCGCACGCCGGCCTCCTACTGCGGCATCGTCGGGCTGAAGCCGACCTACGGTCTGGTCTCGATCCGCGGCATCATTCCGCTCGTCGTCTCGCTCGACCACTGCGGTCCGCTGACCCGCACCGTGGCCGACGCGGCGCTCATGCTGCAGGTGCTGGCCGGCTACGACCGGCTCGACATCGCGAGCGTCGAGCACCCGGCCGAAGACTACCTGGCCGCCCTGGCCGCGCCGGTGAAGGGACTGCGCATCGGGGTGGCGCGCGTGCCCTTTGTCGATCATCTGGATGCCGATGTCGCGGCCGCCTTCGAAGCCGCGCTGACGACCTTGCGGACGCTCACTTCGAGCATGACCGACGTAGTGCTGCCCTCCACCAGCGATGCCAGAGTGGACGGCGAGATGTACGCCTACCACGAGGCGCTCTTCGCCAGGATGGCCGGCCGCTACCAGATCCCGACCCGCCGCAACCTGCAGAACGGCGCGGCTGCCAAAGCCGGCGATTACATCCGCGGCCGCTGGGCGCTCGACCTGTTGCGCCGCACCATCGACGACAGCTTCGCTGATGTCGACGTGGTCGTGCTGCCCACCCGCCGCCACACCCCGCGCACGGTGGAGGCCGCGCTCGAGCGCGAAGAGAAAGATGTGCCGCGCAATCCCGAACTGGAGAACACGGGCGCCTTCAACACCTACGGCATCCCGGCCATCTCGGTGCCGTGCGGCTTCACGGCCACCGGCCTGCCGATCGGGCTGATGATCGCCGGCCCGCGTTTTTCCGAGGGACGCGTGCTGGCGCTCGCCCAGGCCTACGAGCGCGCCACCCAGTGGCATACGCGGCAGCCGCCCCTCACCCCCGACATGCCGGTGCCTGAACTGAAGCGCACCGAGGGTGAGTAGCGGCTCGGCCCTCAGTAGGTGTAGAAGCCGCGTCCGCTCTTCTTGCCCAGATAGCCCGCCAGCACCATCCGCTTGAGCAGCGGCGGCGGCGCGAAGCGCGTCTCTCGGAACTCGTCGAACATGATGTTGGCGATGAAGTAGATGGTGTCGAGGCCGACGAAGTCGAGCAGCGTGAACGGCCCCATCGGGTGACCGCAGCCGAGCGTCATGCTCTTGTCGATGTCCTCGACCGTGCCGACGCCGCCCTCGAGGCCGCGGACGGCGTCGAGCAGGTAGGGCACGAGCAGGCGGTTGACGATGAAGCCGCCGCGGTCGGGCGCCGTCACCGGCTCCTTGCCCAGGGCCACGGCAAAGGCGAAGAGCGCGTCGAAGGTCTCCTGGCTGGTCGGGAGCGCGCGAATCACCTCCACCAGCTTCATCAGCGGCACCGGATTGAAGAAATGCAGGCCGCCGAAGCGATCCGGGCGCTTGGTTGCCGCGGCCAGTTCGGTGACGGACAACGACGAGGTGTTCGAGGCCAGCAGGCAGTGGTCGCCGACCACCGCCTCGACCGCGGCATAGGCCTGGCGCTTCGCGTCCACGTTCTCGACGATCGCCTCGATCACCAGGTCGCAGCCAGCCAGATCGCCGTAGGTGGTGGTGCCGCTCAGGCGCTCGAGAATCCCGGCCTTGTCGGCGGCGCTCATCTTGCCCTTGGACACGCCGCCTTCGAGGAACTTGTCGATGCGGGCCAAGCCTTTGGCCAACACCCCGTCGTTCACTTCGAGCACGATGGTGCGGAAGCCGGCCGCCGCCGCCACCTGCGCCACGCCGGCGCCCATCAACCCACAACCGACTACCCCTACCGTCTTGATGTCCATGACTCTCCCGCCGTATCCGTGGATGTGCGCCGGCCGGAGGCGAGGTATCGCGCCCGGTCCCGGCCGTGATCAACCGCTGCCCCCACCATGGCGCTAGACGGTCTCGATGCCCATGGCCATGCCCATGCCGCCACTGACGCACAGCGTGGCGATGCCCGTGGCCGCGCCGCGCCGCCGCAGTTCGTGCACGAGGGTCACGACCAGACGCGTGCCGGTGCAGCCGATCGGGTGGCCGAGCGCCACCGCGCCGCCGTTGACATTGAGTTTGTCCGCGGCGATGGGCACGTCGCGCAGCACGGCCAGCACTTGCGCCGCGAACGCCTCGTTCACTTCCACGAGGTCGACATCGGCGACACGCACGCCGGTGCGCGCTTCGAGCTTCTGCAACGCCGGCACCGGGCCGATGCCCATCAGGCGCGGGTCCACGCCGGCACTCGCCCATCCGGTCAGGCACGCCAAGGGACGCAGGTGGCGCTCCTTGGCCCACGCCGCCGACGTCAGCACCACCGCGGCGCCGCCGTCGGTGATGCCCGAGGCCGAGCCGGCGGTGATGATGCCGGGCTGCCCCTCGACCACCGGGAACGTCAGCGGGAGCCGGGCGAGCCCTTCGAGCGTGGCGCCGGCGCGCGGGTGCTCGTCGGCGTCGATGCTCCTGGTCTGGCCGCGCTCGGTCACCTCGACCGGCGCGATCTCGGCGGCGAAATCGGCCGGCGGCCCTGGCGCGCTCCGCCTTGTGCTGGCTCTCGAGCGCGAACTGGTCCGATTGCTCGCGCGTGATGCCGTAGTTCCGGGCGAGGAGCTCCGCGGTCTCGCCCATGATCAGCCCCGACAACGGGTCGAGGAAGCCGTCGCGATACATCGCGTCCACGAACGGCGAAGTGGCCCATCTTGTGCCCCCAGCGCGCGTCAGCCGCGTCGACCAGGTAGGGCATGCGGCTCATCGACTCGATGCCGCCGGCCACGACCACGGCGGACTCGCCCAGCAGGATGCTTTGCGCGCCCGCCACGATGGCTTGAAGACCGGAGGCACAGGCCTTGTTGATGGTCTGGGCCGGGGCCGCGACAGGGAGGCCGGCGCGGTGGCCGACCTGGCGCGCGGGGTTCGGACCGGAGCCGGCCTGCCGGCCCTGGCCGACGAGCACTTCCTCGACCTCCGCGGCGTCGACGCCCGCCTGCCGCAACGCCGCGCGTACGGCGACGGCTCCGAGTTCGGCGGGGTGCACGTCCTTCAGACTGCCGCCGTATCGCCCGATGGGCGTGCGTGCGGCCCCGACAATCACGACATCCTGCGCCCTCATCCGCTCGCGATGATAGCAAACGCGTGTTCAAACCCGGGGTCGGCGAACCGCCATCGCGAGGCCGGCCTGACGGCCCACCGCCGTGCTTCCTGCATCGGCCGGGCCTGCGGGCGGCCGGCCGCCGTACGCAATCGCTGCCAGAATTCATGACGCAGAGTGTCTGACCGCCGCCACCCCGCACACCTCGCTCGAGACTTTGCTGTGCTTTTCGTCGCCTGTTGCCGATTCCCTGCTTGGCCCGGTTCTTGATACCAGAAAAACAGGAACGAACGATGACACCAACCAGTCCTGAGCCCCTGCAACGACTTCGAGTGATGGTGGTGGGCGGCGGGCCCGACGTGCTGCCGCGGGTGGAGCCGCTGCTGCCCACGGGCGCCTACGAGGTCGAGTTCGTGCGCATCGACCAAGAGCCGTACGGCTGCATCCTCGACGACGCTCCCGACCTGCTAATCGTGTGCCTCAGGCTCGACGACGCGGCGTCCTTCGGCTTCCTGAGCATGCTGCAATTCGATGCGGCAACGCGCAGCCTGCCGGTGCTGACCTACACCACCGAGTCCGAAGGTCAGGCCCTGGCCGGCGTCGACGACGTCGCGCCCCGCCGCCGCCGCGGCCTGGGGCGGTCGGCCAACCGGCTGGCCCGGCACTGATGCTATAGTCGAGCGCCGAAATGACCGAGGATCGCCGCCGCGCGCATGAGCGCCTCGACTTGCCCGAACCGGTCTCTGGCGAGGTGAAGATCTACCACTCGATGGACATCCGCCAACTGGCTCGTGGCGGGGCGCTCATCGAGATCGGCGTGCCGCTGCAGCTCGATTCCCTGCACGACTTCAGGCTCAGCCTCGGCGACCGTTCGGTGGTGGTCAAGGCGCGGGTGGTGCACTCGCACATCAGCACCGTGGGCACGGCCGGCGTCAGCTACCACACGGGCATCGAGTTCGCAGACCTCTCGGCGCCGGTCGAACAGGCGGTAGCGTCGTTCATCGAGATGCTGCGGGAGCAGCGCGATGCCCCCAGGCCTGCCGCGGTTCCCCGCAGTTCCAGCGCCTAGCGGGCCTCAGCCGGCCGGCGCAGCCGCGGCTTCATGGCGTCGAGCGCATCGAACATCTCGGCCGGCACCGAGAACCCGACCGCCACGGTCTTACCTTCCCCGCCGAGCTGCAGCGAATCCACCATCATCCGCATGCCCGGCTGATCGCCGGCCTGAAGCTTGGCCATCGCGACCACGCCGCGGAGCATATCGCGCAGGTTGTTGGCGGCTTCCTCGTCCTTGGCTTCGGCCTTGAACGTGCCGGTGATGCCGCCGTTCAGATGACCCGCGGCCGAGAACCACGACAGCGCCGGCACCTTGCTCTGGAGCTCGCCGGGCAGGCCGGCCTTCCCCGCCATCATCTGGTCGAACCGGCCGACGACCCAGGCGTTGCTGGCGTCGAGGTCGCCGACCAGGCGCATCAGCTCGGTGTTGCCGAGGACGTTGCGGCCGCTGCGCTTGGCCTCGATGGCGGCGCGCACGCCGGCGACGCTGCCGACCGCGATCGCACCGGGTTCGATGAAGCCGAGCGCCATCGGATGCTCGCGTCCGGCGTGGGCGATGACACGCACGCCCTGGTAATCGTCGATGGCGGCGCCGTGGTCACGCGCCAAACCCTCGATGCGGACCGGATCGAAGCGGCCGCGCACGATCACGAGCGGTCGCGCCTCCTGATCGGCGGCGCCCTCGGCGGCCGGCATCATCGCCGCCACCAGCGTGTCGATGTCACGCTCGATGTCGACGCCGGTCTTGGCCTCGAAGTCGTCGCGGGACGTGGTGTCGGGTTCGAGTTTCTTGAGCCGCTGGCGCAGCTCGGAGGACATGACTTCGCGGACGTTGGCGTAGGCCACGGCCACGGCTTGAGGGGGAACGTAGCGGAGGTCGTCGGGACCGGCTGCCTGCGTGAGCGCTACGGGAAGGCCCCCGGCCAGCGAGACGACCAGGCCGGTGGTGAGGCCAAGGGCGAGGATGCCAAAGGCGGTGAGCACGAAGTAGCGCGTCTTCGAGGTCATGCGGTGTGTCCCCCTAGTGAATTATACGGGGGGGCCTGGCATGAAGTTCGCTCCAGCCGCGTGCCGGCCGGACGCGACCGCCGGGCCGGGCCCGAAGGCGCCCTCACTGCTCGAGCAGGTACTCCCGCCGGGCCACGGTCCGCATCGCCAGCCACAGGAACCCCACCAGGAACGCGGTCAGCCACGCCAGCGCCACCGGCGCGTCCGGGGTCTGACGGAAGAGCCCCTGGACGAGGCTGAGAGCGCTGTCGCTGGGCATGGCGTGGGGCACGAGCGACTGGAGGTAGTGCGCCACGGTGAATTGCCGCAGGTAGCCCGGCAGGGCCAAGGCCAGCTGTTCCCACCCGAAGGCGAAGATCAGGCCGCTGACCAGCGGCCGCTTGAGCCGGGCGCCGACGAACGCGAACACCGCGCCGTAGACCGCCAGCCCGAGCCCCAGGATGCCCAGGTCGAGCACCAGCGAGGTGAAGGTGGTCGGCCACCTGCCCGAAGGGCACGACCAGGAAGTAGACCAGCATCACCGACGGCAGGACCACGAGCGAGGTGCATGCCAGGTAGGCCAGGTATTTGCCCAGCAGCACCGCGCCGCGCGGAATGGGTCGCGTGAACAGGTAGGTGATGCGTCTTGTCCTCGACCTCGTCGGCCATCAGCGCCGTGCCGTAGAACACGCCCAGCACCGGCACGATGAAGCGCACGTAGAGCATCCAGATCATCACGCCGAAGATGCTGGAGCCGGCCGACGCGGCGCGCCGTTGACCCGCATCGCCGGCATGCCGCACGACTCGACGACCCGGAAGATCACCGCCAGCAGCACCGGCCCGCCGACGACCAGCGCCATGAAGATGGTGCGGCGCGACCACAGCATCTCGCCGAACGACAGCTCGAAGACCCGGCGGGCGGCGCCGAACGAGCGAGGGCGGCGCCGGGCCGCGGGGTGACGGCAGAGGCACTCATTGGCTTCACCAGGTACTTGAAGACGGCCTGCAGGTTGTCGTCGGGCGAGGTCACCTCGTGCAATCACGCCGGCCGTCGCCGGAGGCGGCCAGTTCGGTGAGCTGGCGATAGAACGCGTCGGGCTGCCGCGTCTCGACGACCAACGCGTCGGCCTCGAACGCGATGCGGGTCACGGCCTCGTCGCGCAGCAAGTGCGCGCGCCAGGGCGCGCGGATCCGCGGCGCGGATGTGCACGGTGTGCGGGTGCGTGTCGATGAGATCGCGAATCTGGTGGACGTTGCCTTCGGCCAGGATGCGGCCGTTGGTGATCAGCAGGATGTTCGAGGTCATCGCCTCGATCTCGTGCAGGATGTGGCTCGACACGATGACGTGCCGGCCGCGGCGCGCCCAGTCCTTGATCAGCCGGATGGTCTTGCGGCGCTGCAGCGGGTCCATGCCGGTGAGCGGCTCGTCGAGGATGAGGATCTCCGGGTCGTGCACCAGCGCCTGGGCCAGCTTGATGCGCTGGCGCATGCCCTTGCTGTAGGCGCCGATCTTCTTGCCGGCGGCGTCGGCGAGGTCGACCATCTCGATGGCGCGGCTGGCCGCCTCGCGCGCCTCGGCGTCGCTGAAGCCGTTGAGCCGCACGAGCGCCGTGACCCACTCGAGACCGGTCATGCGGTCGTAGAAGGCGTCCTGCTCGGGGCAGAAGCCGATGCGCGCGAACGCGCCGGGCGTGTCCCACAGACGACGTCGCCGAGGACCC
This sequence comes from uncultured Acidobacteriota bacterium, assembly GCA_963843885.1. Taxonomy (GTDB): domain Bacteria; phylum Acidobacteriota; class Vicinamibacteria; order Vicinamibacterales; family UBA2999; genus CADEFD01. The sequence continues at coordinate 51,053 of CAWJMJ010000019.1, read as the reverse complement.
GGATGGAGCCCTGGCTCGGCTGGAGCTGCCCCGGTCATCAGCTTCATGAACGTGGACTTGCCGGCGCCGTTCGGTCCGAGCAGGCCGGTGATGCCGGCTGGAATCGACGACGGTGACGTCGTTCAGGCCGTTGACCTGGCCATACCACTTCGACAGGTGGTCGGCCTGCACGACGACCGGTCCCGGCTCGGTGACCGGGGCCCGATCGTCGAGCGGCGCGGGCGCCGTCGGCATCGACGTGGTGTCGTTGACCATCAGCTCACCACCTCGACCGCGCGGACCCGGCGGTCGAGCACGAAGGCGGAAGCGGCGATGAGCCCCACCACGACCGTCGCGGCCACCCAGCCGGGCATTTCGAAACGCGGCGGCAGCCGGAAGATGACGTCGCCGAGTTGCTGCATCACGTCGCTCGGCGACAGCCAGGCCAGCCACGTCCGGCCGCGTGATGCCGCGCACGGCATTGAAGAGCGCGGCGGTGAAGAACATGAGGCCCGCGTACATCACGCCGACGAAGCGGCTGCTCTTGGAGAGCGATGACAGCGCCAGCATGGTGCTCGAGGCGAGCAGCACCTGGATCAGCGAGAACAGCGTGATGGCGGGCAGCAGGAAGAGATTCTGACGGACGAACGTCAGGCTGCCGGCAAAGCCAATCTGCACGAGCAACAGCGCGATGGCCGGCACGAAGGTGACGAAGGCCAGGAAGGTGAACAGCACGGCCAGCTTGCCGGCCATGTATTCCCACCGGCTGAGCGGCTTGGCCAGGTAGAGCTGCAGCGCGTTGGCCCGTCGATCGGCGGCGATCAGGCCGGACGCCGACGTAGATGGTGATGAAGAACACGAAGATGCCCTGGGTCTCCAGGAACTCGCGGAAGGTCTCGCCCTTGGGCGCGAGGAACGAGGCCTGCTGGAAGTTGGCGGCGATGTAGACCTGCACCGCCCGGACCAGGAACGGCACCCACGCCAGGAGCAGCAGGCCGAGGAACTTGCGTTCGGCCAGCACCGAGCGGATGCCGGCCTTGGCGATCACCTGCCAGGCCGCGCCGCTGCGGGCCCGCGAACCCTGGTAGCGCTGGTAGCCCTGGTCGTGGATGGGCACGTCAGTCGCCTCCGATGACGCGCGCAAACGCGTCTTCCAGGGTGGGCACGCTCTGGCGCAGATGGCGCACCTGCAGGCCATTGGCCGCGGCCAGCGCGAAAATGGCGGTGGCATCGGCATGGCCCGGGAGGAACACGCGCATCACGTCGTCGTCGGTATCGTGGCACTCGTAGCCGGCCGCCCGCAGCACCGCGATCATGCGCTCGGTGCCGGCCTTGACCCGCAGTTCGAACACCTGCATCTGCGGGCCCTTCACCGCCTCGATGGTGCCGTGCGCGGCCACCGTGCCCTTGTCCATGACCACGACGTGGTCGCACGTGAACTCGATGTCGGGCAGCAGATGCGACGAGACGATCAGGTTGACCCCCTTGTTGTGCGCCAGGTCGCGGATGAGCGCGAGCATCTCGTCGCGGCCCTTGGGATCCATTCCGTTGGTCGGCTCGTCGAGGAAGAGCAGATCGGGGTCGTGGACCAGGGCCTGCGCCAGCTTGATGCGCTGCTTCATGCCGGTCGAGTAGGTCTCCAGGTTGCGATAGCGCGCCTCACCGAGACCGACGTAGTAGAGCACCTCGTGGGCGCGCTGCATGGCGTCGGCGTCGGGCAGGCCCGCCAGTTGGCCGCAATAGGCGACAAACTGCACCGCCGACATCCCGGGGATGTGGGCGTCGGTCTCCGGCATGTAGCCGAGCCGCGCCCGGATCTCGAGCGCCGAGGTGGTGACGTCGAGACCCAGCACGCGCATCGCCCCCTGGGTCGGCACGATGAAACCGAGCAGCGCCTTGAGCATGGTGCTCTTGCCGGCGCCGTTCGGTCCGAGCAGGCCCACGGCCCCCGCGCGGGAACACCGCCGAGACGTCGCGGAGGGCCGTCTGGCGGCCGTAGACCACGCTGACGCCACGCAAGTCGACGACCGGCTGATCGGCCGGGGCGGGGTCGGGCGAGGCGGGGCCGGGAGCGGTCATTCGCTTGTAGATACGAGGGAATGGACGGCGGCGTTCGCGCGGCGAGAGGCGCGAGGCCGGCTAGAGCGTGCCCCGCAGGCCGAGGGCGTCGGCGCGCTCGCGCATGAAGGCGATGACGTTGGCGACGTGCTGCTCGAGCGGCACACCGAGCAGCTCGGCGCCGTGCTTCAGATGCTCGCGCGGGACGGCGCGGGCGAAGGCCTTGTCCTTCATCCGCTTGAGCACCGACGGGGCTTCCAGGTCGAGGACGCTCCTGCTCGGCCGCACGAGCGAGGCAGCGGTGACGAACCCGGCCATCTCGTCGCAGGCCACGAGCGTGCGTTCCAAGGGCGATTCGGGCTGCACCCCGGTGAAGTCCCAGGCATGCGCCTGGATGGCGCGCATGACCCACTCGGGATACCCGAGCGAGCGCAGGATGCTCGCACCCCTTGTTGGGATGGTCGCCGAGGGTCGGGTAGCGCTCGTAGTCGAAGTCGTGGAGCAGCGCCACGACGCCCCACTCCTCTTCGTTGGCGCCGGCCTGGCGCGCGTAGCCGCACACGGCGGCTTCCACCGCCAGGGCGTGCTTGCGCAGGCTCTCGCTCTCGGTCCATTCGGTCAGCAGCCGCCACGCGGCCTCACGGGAGAGGTCCATGCCGCCCATCCTACCCGGCTTGGCCCGCCCGGTGCGCGGCAAACCCCTTGTCGATGACCGCGGCGGCATGCGCGTTGACGCCGAGCGCCGCCACGTCGTCACGCGCCACCCACGCGCGCATCGGCGGCATCGTCGCCGGCCCGCAGCACCCCGCCACGGGGCCGGCACAGGAAGTCCACGATCACGAAGTGGTAACGGACCCGGCCGGCGTCGTCGCGGTGCACCCGGTCGAAGGCTTCGACGAGCGGGCCGACATCGACGTCGATGCCGGTTTCCTCGCGCACCTCCCGGCCCACGGCGTCGGCGAGCGACTCGCCCAGCTCGACGCGGCCGCCGGGTAGCGACCACTCGCCCACCCGGGGCGGAAAGGCGCGACGCACGAGCAGCACGTGGTCACCGCGAATCACCACGCCGCCCACGGCCGCCACCGGCGCGTCGGGATACTCGCGCGCCATGGCTCAGGCGAGCACGAGCCCCGGCGAGGCATTGAGGCGGTCGGTCGCAAACTCGCCACGGGCGACGCGGCGCAGTCCGGCGGCGGCAATCATCGCGGCGTTGTCGGTCGAGAGCGCGACCGGAGGGGCAAACACCGGCAGGCCGACGGTGCGGCCGCGCGCGGCGAAACCCGCTCGCAGCCGGCGGTTGGCCGACACCCCCCCCGCCACCCCGACGGCGCGGGCGCCGTGCGCCTCGGCCGCGGCGAAGGCGCGGGCCGTCAGCGTGCCCACGACGGTGCGCTGGAAGCTGGCGCAGATGTCGGCGATCTCCGGGTCGGGCAAGGTCTCCACGCCGAGCGCCGCCTGGCGCAGCCGGACGTGACGCAACACCGCCGTCTTCACGCCGCTGAAGCTGAAGTCGAAGCGGCCATCGCGCTCGGGCGCGTTGCGATCCGGACTCGTCAGCCGGGTCGACGGCAGGTCGACCGCGTCGTCTCGTCCCTGCGCCGCCAGCCGGTCGACGATCGGCCCGCCTGGATAGCCCAGCCCGAGCAGCTTGGCGACCTTGTCGTAGGCCTCCCCTGCGGCATCGTCCCGCGTGCGGCCGAGCAGGCGGTAGGTGCCGGGCGCCGGGACGAGGTACAGGCTGGTGTGGCCGCCCGACACGACCAGCACCACCGCCGGCACCGGCACGTCGCCGTGCGCCAGCCAGAATCGACTCGATGTGCCCGGCGATGTGGTTCACGGCCACCACGGGCAGCCCGTGGGCCCAGGCGGCGGTCTTGGCAAACGACACGCCAACGAGCAGCGAGCCGACCAGCCCGGGTCCTTCGGTGACCGCCACGGCCGCCAGGTCGCGCCAGCCGACGGCGGCGTCGGCCAGCGCCTGCTCGACGACGCCGCAGATGTCGCGGACGTGCTGCCGGGACGCGAGTTCGGGCACGACCCCGCCCCACTCCCGGTGGATGGCCACCTGCGAGGCGACGATGCTGGAGCACATGCGCCACGGCGGCGCCCCGCCGGGCGCGGCCTCGACCACGGCCGCGGCCGTCTCGTCGCACGACGTCTCGATGCCGAGAATCAGCATGCGGCGCTCGCCAGGGTCTCGATGAACGGCGGGTAGAGGATGCCGCGTTCGGTGACGATGCCGGCGATATAGCGATGGGGCGTGACGTCGAAGGCCGGGTTGCGCACGGCCGCCCCCGCAGGCGTCACCTGCGTGCCGGCCATGTGCGTCACTTCCTTGCCATTCCGCTCTTCGATCGGGATGTCGCCGCCGGTCGGCGTGTGCAGGTCGATGGTCGACCACGGCGCGGCGACGTAGAACGGGATGCCGTGGGCGTGCGCGAGGATGGCCACGCCGTAGGTGCCGATCTTGTTGGCCGTGTCGCCGTTGGCGGCAATGCGGTCGGCGCCGACGACCACGACGTTGACGTGTCCACCCGCCATCATCGCCGCGGTCATGTTGTCGGTGATGACGGTGGTCGGGATGCCGTCCTTGACCAGTTCCCAGGCCGTGAGGCGTGCGCCCTGCAGAAATGGCCGGGTTTCGTCGGCCATGACCTGGACGCGCTTCCCCGCCGCGACCGCGCCGCGGACCACGCCGAGCGCCGTGCCGTAGCCGGCGGTGGCCAAGGCCCCGGCGTTGCAGTGCGTGAGGATGCGGGCGTCGTCGGGGATCACCGCCGCGCCGTGCCGGCCGATGGCCTGACAGCTTGCGACGTCGGCGTCGTGGATGGCATCGGCCTCGCGCCGCAGCCGCCGGCGCAGCTCGTCGGCGCCTTCGCCAGCACTGACCCCCGCGGCCAGCGACTGCTTCATGCGCTCGATGGCCCAGAACAGGTTCACGGCCGTCGGCCGGGTGGCGGCCAGCACGTCGGCCAGGCGCTGGAAGTCGATGGCGAACTGCTTGGTGCCGGTGGCCGCGCTACGGTGCGCCCCGAGCGCCAGTCCCATCGCCGCCGCCACGCCGATGGCCGGGGCGCCGCGAATGACCATGGTGGTGATGGCTTTGGCCACCTCCTTGCCGGTCCTGCAGCGCACGTAGAGCTCGCGACCGGGCAACTTGCGCTGGTCGATCATGACGATGTCGTCGCCGTCCCAGGCGATGGTGGGGAGCATGCCTACATTCTAGGGGCTGCGGACCGAGGACTGGATCGAAGGTGGCCAGCCGCGCTACTGGCACGCGTCGGCTAGCGTCAGGTCCCCAACAGGGAGCGGTCGAAGGGCAACGGAAACAGCGCGGCCAGCTGGTGCCGGCCGGTCTCCTGGGTGAGGTCGGCCAGCAGCACTTCGATGTCGCCGGCGTACTCCCACAGCAGTTGCCGGCACGGGCCACAGGGCGGCGTCGGGGCGGCGCTATCGGCGACCACGGCAAGGCGCACGAACGCGTCCCGGCCTTCCGACAGCGCTTTGAGGAGCGCCACCCGCTCGGCGCACACGGTGAGTCCGTAGGTGGCGTTCTCGATGTTGCAGCCGGCCACGATGGTGCCGTCGGCGCACTCGAGCGCGGCCCCGACCTTGAACCCCGAGTAATCGGCGCGGGCGTGCTCACGCGCCGCCCGCGCAGCGGCGAGCAGCGTCTCAGAGCCGGGCAATGACGCTCTCCAGCAACTGGATGAACTGACCGCGGACGCGGGTCGTCACGGCCATCACGTCGTCGTGATTGAGCGGCGCGTCGACCACGCCGGCCGCCGGGTTGGAGATGCACGAGATGCCGAGCACCTCGAGCCCCATCTGCCGGGCGACGATGGCTTCGGGTGCCGTCGACATGCCCACGGCGTCGGCGCCGAGCGTCCGGAAGGCGCGAATCTCGGCCGGCGTCTCGTAACTGGGTCCGTGCACCGCCACGTAGATGCCGTGCTCGAGCGGAATGCCCGCGGCCGCCGCGGCCTCGGTGGCGAGCGCCCGCAGGCGCTTCGAATAGATCTCCGTCATGTCCGGGAAGCGCGGCCCGAGGGCCGGGTCGTGACGGCCGATGAGCGGATTGCTCCCCAGGAAGTTGAGATGGTCGTCGATCAGCATCAGTGCCCCGGTGGCCAGGCGCGGGTTGATGCCGCCCGCGGCGTTGGTCAGGATCACGCGCGGGACGCCGAGGGCGCCCATCACACGCATGGCGAAGGTCACGTCCACCAGCGGGTGCCCTTCGTAGAAATGCGCGCGTCCCGCCAGCGCGATGACCCGGCGGCCGCGCACCGTGCCGGAAACGAGCACGCCGGCGTGGCCGACGACCGCCGCCGCCGGCCAGTGCGGGATGTCGGCGTAGGGCACCCGGACGGGATCGGCCAAGGCGTCGGCAAACGCCCCCAGGCCCGACCCGAGCACGATGGCGGCATCGGCGCCGGTGACGCCGCGGGCGCGTAACGCGCTGGTGGCATCGGCGATCCTGGCGGTCACGGCAGACATCCCGTCCATTAGAGCAGCATCGACGCCACGCACGCATTCACGAGCGTGGCCAGGAACCCCGCCAGCAGCGCGCGGCCGCCCAGGCGGGCCAGATCGCCGCGCCGGCTCGGCGCCATGCCGCCGATGCCGCCCAGTTGGATGCCGATCGAACTCAGGTTGGCAAAGCCGGTGAGCGCGTAGGTGGCCAGGATGAAGCCGCGCTCGCTCAGGACCCCCTGGTATTCGGTGGTGAGCTTCACGAACGCCACGAACTCGTTGGCGACCAGCTTGGTGCCGAGCAGATCGGCCATCGGCGCCACGTCGCCAGGGGCCACGCCCATCAGGAAGGCGACCGGCGCGAAGAGGGCCGAGAAGATGCGCGCCATGGTCAGCCCGGTCCATGCCCAGCCGAGGAGCGCGTCGAGCAAGGCGAGGAAGGCCAGGAACGCGATGAGCATGGCGGCGACGTTCAGGGCCAGCGTGAGGCCGTCGGCGGCGCCGGCCGCCGCCGCGTCGATGGGATTGACGTGGTGCCGCTCGACCGTGAGCGAGACCCTGCCCCCGGTGGCTGACGGCTCCGTCTCGGGCATCAGCAGCTTGGAGAGATAGAGGCCGCACGGCGCCGCCATCACGCTGGTGGTGAGAATCGCGATGGGATCGGCGCCGAGGCCGATGTAGACCGCCATCACGCCGCCCGAGATGGTGGCCATGCCGCCGACCATCATGGCCAGCAACTCCGAATTGGTCATGCCCGGCACGTAGGGCTTGACGATGATCGGCGCTTCGGTCTGGCCCATGAAGACGTTGGCCGCGGCCGCCAGCGTCTCGGCGCCGCTCGTGCGCATGGCGTACATCATGACGCGGGCCATCAGCCACACGACCAGCTGCAGCACGCCGAAGTAGTAGAGCACCGTGAAGAACGACGAGATGAAGATGATGGTCGGCAGCGCCGAGAAGGCGAAGATGAAGCCGTTGCCCGGCCCGAACGCCTGGCCGAGGAGTTCGGGGTTGGCCAGCGGCCCGAAGACGAAGAGCGAGCCGGCATTCGTGAACTCGAGAAAGCGTTTGACGACATCGGCCGCCGTCGCGAAGAAGGCGTAGAACGGCCGAACCCCGGCCACCTCGAACTTCAGGATCAGGAAGGCCAGCGTGAGCTGGATGGCCATGCCCCAGCCGACGGTGCGCCAGTTCACCGCCCGCAGGTTGCTCGACGCAAGGGCGCAGATGGCGATGAAGCACAGGGCGCCGGCGGCCGCCTGGCCACGGAATCCGACGGCGTCGGCGAGCAGCCAGGCCAGGAGCGGCGCGCCGACGGCCACGGCGGCCGCCGCGAGGCGGAGCGGTCGGTCGGACGCGGCTGAGGTCATGGCTCCACGGTCTCTCCGTCCCGGTGCACCCAGGCCCGCACCAGCCGGGCGCGCGTCCCGGTCGGGCCAATGGTGACGGCGGCGGTCGCGGCGGCGAGCGCGTCGTCGAGAGGCGTGCGCGAGTTGTGATGCAGCTCCAGGACCGCATCGCCAGCCCGCACGGCCGCGCCGACGGCCGCCCGCACCAGCACTCCGGCGCCGTGATCGACCGGGTCACCGGCGCGGTCGCGGCCCGCGCCGAGCAACACTGCCGCGCGGCCAATCCGGTAGGCATCGAGGTCGGCGATGACGCCGTCGCTGGCGGCCGACACCACCGTCGTGTGGGCGGCCTGCGGCAGACGGGCCGGGTCGTCGATGACCGTCACGTCGCCCCCCTGGGCGGCCACCATGTCGCGCAGCTTCGCCAGCGCCGCTCCCGAGGCAAGCGCCTGGCCTACGAGGCCGCGCGCCTCGTCGAGCGTGTCGGCCTTGCCGGCCAGTTGCAGCATCCGGCAGGCCACGGCGTCGACGACCTCGAGCAGGTCGGGCGCGCCCTCGCCGCGCAGCGTCTCGACGCATTCGCGAATCTCGAGCGCGTTGCCCACGGCGCGGCCCAGCGGCGCGTCCATTGCCGTCACGACCGCCTCGGTGCGCACGCCGGCCGCGCTGCCAATCGCCACGAGCGAGCGAGCCAGCCCAAGCGCGTCGTCGAGGGTCTTCATGAACGCGCCGCGCCCGCACTTGACGTCGAGCACCAACGCGTCGCTGCCCTCGGCCAGTTTCTTGCTCATCACCGAGGCCGAGATGAGCGGGACGCTCTCGATCGTGGCCGTGACGTCGCGCAGACCGTAGAGCACCTTGTCGACCGGCGCGATGTCGGCGGTCTGACCGACCAGCGCGCAGCCGACCGTGGCCAGGACGTGCACGAACTCCTGGTGCGAGAGGCCGGTGCGGAACCCGGGGATGGATTCGAGCTTGTCGAGGGTGCCACCGGTGTGGCCCAGGCCGCGCCCGGACATCTTGGGCACAATCACGCCGCACGACGCCACCAGCGGCGCCAGCACGATCGACACCTTGTCGCCGACGCCGCCGGTGCTGTGTTTGCCGACTTTGACGCCGGGCAGGCGGCGCAGGTCGACCCGCCGGCCGGATCGCACCATGGCGTCGGTGAGCCAGGCGGTTTCCTCGGCCGTCATGCCCCGCAGCACGATGGCCATGAGCAGCGCCGAGGATTGATAGTCGGCCCAGCTGCCGTCGAGCACCCCGCGCACGAACGCCGCGATGGCCTCGCGGGACAGGGCCTCGCCGTCGCGCTTGGCGCGGATGATGTCAACGGCGCGCATTGCGTCCACGGGGATGGCGGGGGTGGCGTCCACGAGGGTGGCGGTCGGGCCGAAGTATAGCAGCCGGTTGGCGTCTATAATCTACGCGGGCCGCCCGGCCGGTGGCCGGCCCCCACCAACTCCCCGGCGTCCATGTCCCACGCGACCGAGCCTCTTTCCGCCCTGGCGGGCAGCAAATTGCTGGACCTGGCCCGTGCCTGCAAAGCCGCGGCGCGCGTGGTGTCGATGTACCCGCCGACGCACCCGGCCATCCGGGACGCGCTCGACCGCATCACCGTCGCCGGCGCCCAAGCCGCCGCCGACGGCCCGATGCGGATCACCGTGACGCCCGAGACCCTGCTCGTGGGCGGCCGCGCCCTCGCCCGTCCCGAGGTGGCGGTAAGCGAGCTGGCGGCCATGCTGCACGCGCACAGCGTCGGCGAGTTGAACATCACCGGCGCGCTGGCGCCGGCCGCCTGGCATGCCTTCCTGGTGCTGCTGTCGCAATCGGCGGCCGACGTCCGCGACGCAGGCGGCATCACGAGCGCCTGGGCCGCGGCCGGCGGCGGCCCGCTCGAAGTCACCCAGATCGACTACGCCGAGGTCCTGCGCGAGCGTTCGGAGGGGGACGCGGCCGAGTGGGAGGACATCCTCACCGCCTATCTGCAGGGCGAGCACACCGACCTCGACGACGTCGTGTTCCAAGCGCTCCTCGAGATCGCCAGCGAGCCAGACCGTCTGGCTGCCTTCATCGACAAGGTGGTCGAGCGCGCCGCCGAGGAGCAGGGCTGGCTGAGCCGGCAGCAGGCGCAACTGGCCAAGCTGCTGCACGCGCTCGCGTCCTACGTGGCCAAGGCCGAGCCGAGCCAGCGCGACAAGGTGCTGAGCAACCTTGCCGCCAGCGTGCCCCGGATGTCGCCGGAGCTGCTGACCTCGGTGCTCGACGAACCGCGGGCGCTCGACGCCGACGGCCAACCCGACGGCATCGACCTGGCCGGCGAACTGGTGGCCCGGATCGACGAGGATCTCGATCGCCAAGTTCGTAGCCGCGGCCGTGGCCCGTGATCGGCACGCCTCGGCGCGCCTCGCCCAGGCGTTCCAGGCGCTCGTGCCCGAAGAGAGCCAGCGCAACCGCGTGCTCGAGCTGGCCGCGGGCGTGGCACAGCAGGGACCGCTCGGTCAGGACACGCAGTTCGACGCGCTGTGGCAACAGGCCGCCGACATGCTCACCTCGTACACCGACGCGATGTTCATCTCCGAGGAGTACGCCAGCGACCTGACGCAATCGCGCACCAACGCCGTGGCGATGGACCGCATCAACGACGACCCGCCGGAGCGCATCGCCGCGTGGATGGCCACCGTGTCGGACGATCATCTGCGGCGCCTCGACCACATGGTCCTGACCGACCTCCTGGCAGTGGAAACGCGGCTCGAGGAATGGAAGAAGGTGCACGGGCTGGCTCTTGCCCGTCTGGAGCAGCTCGTGCTCGCCGGCGATCTGGCGTCGGCCCAGGAACTCCTCGACACGCTCCTGCACATCTCGCGCAACCCGGCGTCGAAGGTCGCCCCCATGGCCCAGGCCGGACTGGCGCAGCTGGCGGCGGGCGACGTGATGACGCACGTGCTCATCTTCATCCGCGACGCCGACGAGGACGAACTGCCGCGGGCGACGCGCTTCTGCCTGTCGCTCGGCAAGAGCGTGGCCGGCACGCTCGTCGACGCCCTGCTCGCCGAGGACAACGCCCGCACCATCCGCCGGCTGCGCGACGTGCTCATGTCGTTCGGCTCGGCCGCCCGGCCGCGCGTCTCCGAGGTGTGCACGTCGCCGAACCCGGTCGTGCGCCGCACGGCCGTGGAACTGGTGCGGGCGGTCGGGGGCGGCGACACCCTGCGGCTGCTGATGACGCTCCTCGACGACGAGGATTCCCAGGTCCAGCGTGACGCCCTGCGCGCCATCGTGCGGATGGGCACCGACGAGGGCTTCGCCGCACTGCGCGACGCGCTCACCTCCGGGACGCCGCGCACCCGCGACGTCATCACGCAGTCGCTCAGCACCCAGCGCGACGAACGGGCCGCGCCGCTGTTTGCGTTCATCGTCCGCCAGGGCCACTACCGCGGAGCGGCCGAGAAGATCTACCTCACGTGCATCGACCTGCTCGGCTCGCTGCGCACGTCGTCGGCGGCCGCGCTGGAGGCGCTCGAGGACGCGGCGCGGCGAGGGGAGTGGCACGCCCCGCTCCGCAATCGCCGCCGGCGCGCCGCCGCCGTCCGCGCCCTGCGCGCCATCGGCTCGACCGAGGCTCGCGCCGTACTGGAGGCGCTCGCGCGATCCGGGCCGCGCTTCACGCGGACGGCCGCCGGCGCGGCCCTCGGGGGCGTCGCCCGGCCCGAGCCGGCCGCGCCGCCATCACCCGACGTCCCCGCGGCGCTGGAGCCAGCAGCCACTCCCGAAAGGACCGATTCGTGAGCGACGCCGCCCGACAGCTCCGGCAGGCCGACGAATTCGTGCGGCGACTGACCGCTGCGGTGCGCGCCAGCCAGTTGTATGCCCCCGCCCATCCGTTGGCCGGCCGGGCGCTCAAGGCGCTGGCCGAATCGGCCGAGCAGATGCTGGCCGAGGAGACGAGCCTGGCGGTGGGCTTCATCGACAACGAGGTGGTGGTCGGCGAGATCCCGCTCGTGCAGGCCGGCGACGCCTTCGGCGAGTTGATCCGCCGCGTGCGCCAGGTCGGCATCGAGCGCATCAGCTTCGACCGCGACGTGACAGCGCCGGAGTTGGGCGTGCTGGTGGAGACGCTGGCTCACCCGGAGCGTGCCGGCGTCACCCAGGCCGGTCAGGTGTCCGATCCGCTGGGCGTGCTCGGGGCGCTGACGCGGGTGCGCGTCGGCCGGCTCACTCTCGAAGAGCGCGTCGAAGCGCCGGCCGCCGATGTCGCCACCATCCGCCGCCTCTACACCGACGGCGTCTCGATTGCCCGCGCCCTGTGGGAGATGACCCAGCGCGAAGGCATACCCGACCCGTACCAGGCCAAGGCCGTGGTCGACTCGCTGGCCCAGGCCGTGGCCCAGAACCGCACGGCGCTGATGGCGCTCACCGCCCTCAAGGACTACGACAACTACACCTTCACCCACATGGTGAACGTGTCGATCCTGGTCATGGCGCAGGCGCGCAGCCTGGGCATCGACGGGGCGCTGCTGCGCGAGTTCGGGCTGGCGGCGCTGATGCACGACATCGGCAAGGTGCGCACCCCGCTCGAGGTGCTGAACAAGCCCGACAAGCTCACCGATGCCGAATTCGCCATCATGCGCATGCACGTCGTCGACGGCGCCGAGATCCTGCGCCGCACGCCCGAGATGCCCGCGCTCGCGCCGGTCGTGGCCTTCGAGCACCATTTGCGTCTCGATGGCACCGGCTACCCGGTCGGCGTGAAACGCACGTCGCTCAACCTCGGCACGATGCTGTGCAGCATCTCGGATGTCTACGACGCCATGCGTTCCCAGCGCGCCTACCAGGGCGCGTACCCCACCGACCGCATCCTGGCCGTGCTCCAGCGCAGCGACGGCGTGCACTTCGACCAGCATCTCGTACGCCGCTTCTCGCAGTTGATGGGCCTCTACCCGCCCGGCAACATGGTCCGTCTCGACACCGGCCAAATCGGCGTCGTCGTGCGCACCTTCGCGCCCGACCCGCGACGGCCACGCGTGCGTGTCATCATCGATCCGGGTGGCGGCCGGCTGTCGCGGCCGTTCGACGTCAACCTGTGGGATGTCGATGCCGAGTCGAATCGGCCCGAAGGCCATCGCCGCGCCGGTCGATCCCAAGGATTTCGCCATCGACCCGCTGACGTTTCTCTGATTTGACGGGAGCTCGCGGCTCGACCGTCATCCGCGCCCGGCCCACGTGGCATGGCTGCCGGCGGGGACTGGACCCCACCCGCGCGCGGCTCACCCGCTCCGGCGGCCACCTTCCCGGTCAATGGGCCGAAGTAGAATCGACAGGCCTGCTCGCTCTCCGAGGTTTCGTGACATGACACATACGTTCAGGCGTTGGGCGACCAACGCCGCAGTGGTCGCGCTGGGCGCCCTGGCCTTGACGGTGGCAGGCGCGGCGGAACGCCAGGCCCCGGCCGGCGCCGCCGGCAAGCTGGTCGTCAACGACACGGCCCTTCCCGGCATCGACCGCGGCCTCGCCCGCTACGACCCGCCGCTCGATCCGGTGGATCGCAGCCTGCGTGGCGCCCGGATGGCCGAGCCCTCGGGCGAGCCGCCCACGCTCTACGAACGGGGCGTGGTCATCGTGAAGTTCAAGGATGGCGACACGGCGCAGCGGGCCGGCGCGATGCGGGCCGTGGGCGGCCGGGGGCTGAGACAGCCGGCCTGGGCCGACTTCGAGCTGATGACGCTGGCCGACGAGGCCGACCCGGAAGCGGTGGCCGCGAGCCCTCGCCGCCCGGCCCGAGGTCGAGTACGCGCAGGCGCGTTATCGCAACCATGCGATGTTCACGCCGAACGACCAGTTCTACTCGTTCCAGTGGAACCTGACCGGCGCTCGACATGGAGCGCGCCTGGGACATCAATCCCGGCGCGACCGCCAGCGTCACGGTAGCCGTGCTCGACAGCGGCGTCGCCTATCGGAATGCGGAAGTCCGCTACCGGGGACGCGCCGTTCGACTCGAGCCAGGCGGCCCCGTGTATCCCGCCCTGGGACTCGTCGACGTGCCGTTTGCGGCCGCGCCCGACCTGGGCGACCAGACGCGCTTCGTCGCGCCGCGTGACTTCATCTGGAACGACGACCTGCCGCTCGACCTCGACGGCCACGGCACGCACGTGGCCGGGACCATCGGCCAGGCCACCAACAACGGCATCGGCGTGGCCGGCATGGCCTTCAACGTCCGCATCATGCCGGTCAAGGTGATTTCCGACACCTGGGACTTCATCTTCGGCAACGACGCCGTCGGCAGTGACGACGTCGTGGCTCAGGGCATCCGCTACGCCGCCGACAACGGCGCGCACGTGATCAACATGAGCATCGGCCGCGAGAGCGGCGGCCCGGCCACGGTCGTCGAGGACGCCGTGCGCTACGCCGTCTCCAAGGGCGTGTTCGTGGCCATCGCCGCCGGCAACGACGGCAACGGCCAGAACCGCCCGAACCGCCATGCCGAGTTTGCCAGTCGCATCGACGGCGCCGTGGCCGTGGCGGCCGTCGGCCGGGGCCTCGACCGCGCCTACTACTCGACCACCGGCAGCTTCGTCGAGATCGCGGCCCCGGGCGGCGACCAACGGCTCTCCGGCGGCGAGGGCGGCGTCCTGCAGCAGATGGTCGACCAGGACCTGGTCACGACCTACACGCTCTCGCCGGCGCTCTTCCGCGCGCCGCGCTATCGACGCGTTCCGCTTCTACTTCCTGCAGGGCACCTCGATGGCGACTCCACACGTGGCCGGGTTCGCGGCCCTGCTGCGCCAGCAGGGGATCACCAGTCCCGCCGCGATCGAGGCGGCCATGAAGCGGTTTGCCACCGACCGCGGGCCGAGCGGGCGCGACGACCAGTACGGCGCCGGACTGATCAACCCGAGGGCCACGCTGCGCGGCCTCGGCCTGGCCCGCTGAGGACCGACCATGCGTCTGCTCACCCTCGCCACCCTGGCCTGCCTGGCCGTGCTGCCCTCGCCCATCGCCCTGGCGCAAACGGCGCCGGCTCCCGCCGCGGCGGCGCCGTCGCCACCGTCGCCCGCCCACCGGCTGACCGGGTCGGCGCTGCTCGAGGAGCAGGCGCGGCGCCGCGCGCCGGCCCGCCGCGTGTCGCCGTTCTCGAACCGTCTGCAGATTCGCGCGTTTGGCAGTGCCGGCACGACCTGGTTCACGGCCTCGAGTTCCTTCAAGGCCGGTACTCGGCACGAGCACCGGCCAGGACTTCGGCGGAGGGGTCAACCTCACCCAGGGGCCGGGCTATCTGGAAATCGGCGCGCGCCGTTTCGCGAAAACCGGCACCCGCGTGTTCGTGACCGACGACCGCCAGGTGTTTGCCCTGGGCATTCCGACCAAGGTCACGATGACGCCGCTCGAGGTCACCGCCGGCTGGCGCTTCCCGCCGCGGTTCGGCCGCGTCATACCGCACCTGGGCGTCGGCTACACGCGCCTCGAGTACCAGGAGCGCGCCGACTTCGCCGACGCGGGCGACGATACCAGCCAGTCCTTCAACGGCTTCCATGTCCTGGCCGGCACCGAGGTGCGCGTGGCGCGCTGGGTGGGCGTGGCGGGCGAGGTGGTCTGGACGTCGGTGGCCGGCGCCCTCGGCGATGGCGGCGTCTCGAAGGCGTTCGACGAGGACAACCTTGGCGGCACCAGCCTCCGCCTCAAGCTCGTCATCGGCCGCTGACGCGTTCGCGCGGCGCGTCCTGACGGTCGTGTCGCGCATTCCGCCGGGACGGGTCGCCACCTACGGCGATATCGCGCGCCTCGCCGGCCGGCCCGGAGCGGCCCGGGCCGTCGGCAACGTGATGGCCCGCAGCACCCGGCCCGGCGTCCCCTACCACCGGGTGATCGCGGCCGGCGGCCTGCTCGGCGGCTACAGCCAGCTCGCTCTCAAGCGGTCGCTGCTGGCCGCCGAGGGCCTCGAGGTAACCGCCCGCCGCATTCGCGACTTCGCCCGCGTGCGCTGGACCGGTTCCGCCCGGCGGTAGCCGACGGGACGGCGGCCGCGCTCACCCGCCGATCGACATGACGTCGAACTGCTCGTGGTGCAGCTGGACGTCGGCCTTCACGATCACGTCCTTGCCGAGCATCTGCTTGAGGTCGCGCAGCACGCCGCGCTCCTCGTCCTTGAGCGCGCGGGCGATGTCCGGATTGACCCGCAGCAGCACGCCCAGCCCGTCCAGGTCGGGTCCGACCTTCTTCACTTCGACCAGGATCTCGTAGCACACCGTCGAGCTCGACTTGATCGTGCCGGTGCCCGAGCAGTACGGGCACGGCTCGGTCGAGCATGCGCTCGAGGCTCTGCTTGACGCGCTTGCGGGTCACGATGACCAGGCCGAAGTCCGAGACCTGCAGCGCCTTCGACGGCGAGCGGTCGCTTGCGCAGCTCCTGCTCCACCGCCTGGAAGACCTTCTGGCGGTTCTTCTTCTCTTCCATGTCGATGAAGTCGAGCACGATGATGCCGCCCAGGTCGCGCAGGCGGATCTGCCGGACGATCTCCTTCGCCGCCTCGAGGTTGGTCTTGATGATCGTGTCCTCGAGCCGGCCCGGCCGTCTTCTTGCCGACGTAGCGGCCGGTGTTGACGTCGATGGCCACCAGCGCCTCGGTCTGGTTGATGACGATCGAGCCGCCCGACTTCAGCCACACCTTGCTCCTCAGCGCCTTGTCGAGCTCGGCCTGGACGCCGTACTCCTCGAAGATCGGATAGGGCTTGTCGTAGCAGCTTCACGCGCGGGCGCATGGCCGGCATGATGCGGTCGATCAGCTCGATGATGCGCTGGTGCTCGCGCGCGTCGTCGATGCGGATGGCGCTGTAGTCGTCGGTCAGCAGGTCGCGCAGCAGCTTGGCCACGAGGCTCGCTTCGCGGTAACACGGTGGCCGGGGCGCGGCTGGTCTCGGACTTCTGGCGCATCTCGGTCCAGACGCGGTGGAAGTACTGCAGGTCCGAGACGATGTCTTCCTTGGGCCGCCCCTCGGCCGCGGTGCGGATGATGACGCCGCCGCCGAAATGGTGCTGGTCGCGGAACTCCTTGACGATGCCGCGCAGGCGGTTGCGTTCCTCGCGCGTCGCGATCTTGCGCGACACGCCGACGTGGTCCACGGTCGGCATGAACACCAGGAAGCGTCCGGGCATGGTGACGTGCGAGGTCAGACGCGCGCCCTTGGTGCCGAGCGGCTCCTTGGCCACCTGCACGATGATGTCCTGGCCTTCCTTGACCAGGTCCTCGATCTTCGGCTCGGGCGCGTTCTTGTCGCGATCGCCGCCCCGGTCCCGGCCGCCGCGCCCGCCCCGGCCGCGTCCCCCGCCCGGCCCGCCGCCGGCCACGGGGACGGCACCGGCCACTTCGGCCGCGCCGCTGCCGAGGGCCGCGTCAACCACCGCCGGCACCGCCGCCGGCTCCTCGTCGTCGTCATCGCCGCTCAGCCGCTCGAACTCCTCCATGGTGTTGACGACGTCCGAGACGTAGAGGAAACCGTCGCGCTCGAGGCCGATGTCCACGAACGCCGACTGCATGCCGGGCAGCACCTTCGAGACGCGGCCCTTGTAGACGTTGCCGACCACGCCGCGGTTGCGCTCGCGCTCGATGAAGACCTCGGCCAGCAGGTCGTCCTCGAGAATGGCCACGCGCGTCTCGTGGCCGTTCGAGGCGATGATCATTTCCTTGTTCATGCGTTGCTCAATTCGTGAACCGTCGCATCCTCACGCCGAGGATGAGGCCGAAGCCCGCGAGGGTGGCGATCATGGAGGACCCGCCGTAGCTGATCAGCGGCAACGTCAGCCCTTTGACCGGCGCCAGACCCGCCGACATGGTGATGTTGTAGATGACTTGGAACGTGAAGCTGGCGAGCACGCCCAGCACGAGATAAGCGCCGGTGCGGTCCTTGGAGAGCCGGGCCGCATCGAGCGAGCGGATAATGACGAAGAAGTAGAGCCCCAGAGCCACGATGACGCCGACGAAGCCTTGCTCTTCGGCGAGCACCGAGAAGATGAAGTCGTTGTGGGCGACCGGCAGGAAGCGGAGCTGGCCCTGCGTGCCGCCCATGAAGCCTTTGCCCGAGCACGCCGCCGGAGCCGACGGTGATGCGCGCCTGAATCTGCTGATAGCCGGCGCCGCGCGCGTCCTGCTCCGGGTCGAGGAAGGTGACGATGCGCGACTTCTGGTAGTCCTCGAGCGCGAACACCCACGCCACCGGCGCCGCGACGATGGCGATGAGGGTGGCGATGCCCAGGTAACGCAGCGGCAGGCCGGCGGCGAAGACCACCGCCCCGAGCACCGGCAGCAGCGTCACCGCCGTGCCCAGGTCGGGTTGACGGGCGATGAGCAGGAACGGGCCGGCCGTGAGGGCGATGGCCAGCAGCAGATCCTGCATCGACAACGCCGACCGGCGCACCTCGCCGAGCTGTTTGGCGAGAATCAGGGCCAGGCCGGCCTTCGCGAATTCGGATGGCTGCAGGTTGAACGGCCCCAGGTCGAGCCAGCGTCGCGATCCGCCGCGCACTTCGCCGAAGAGCAGCACGGCGAGCAAGGCCAGCGCCAGCAGAAGGTAGATCCACTGGGCGCGGTCGGCCAGGGTGCGGTAGTCGACCGCCATGCACCCGACCATGGCGGCGAGGCCCAGGAGCACGGCGTAGATCTGCGTCGTGTATTCGCGACTGGCCCCGCCCGTGGCGCTGTAGATCATGGCGATGCCGATGGCGACGAGGACCAGCACGGCCACGAGCAGCGGCACGTCGAGGTGGGTGGACAGGCGACGCTGGAACACGGGTCTACCTGTGGTCCGCGGCCGGACCGGGCGCGGGCGTGGCCCGGACGGTCAGGTCCGCGCCCGCCGCGGCGGCGGCGGTCGGACGCGCGACCGGCGGCGGCGAGGCGGCGCCCGGCGTGCCGGGAACGATCGGCATGACCGGCAACGGCCGCCCTTCCTTCCGCGCGTAATAGGTTTCGATGATGTGCTTGGCGATGGGCGCAGCCAGGTAGCCGTGCTCGGAGTGCTCGGCGAAGATCACCCCGGCCAGTTCCGGGTTGTCCTTCGGCACCATGAACACGAACCAGCCATGGTCGCGCAGATCCCGGCCGCTGCCGCGCGCCCGCAGGCGGCCCTGCAGCGAGATGACCTGCGCCGTACCGGTTTTCCCCGCCACGTCCCTCCCGGCAATCCTCGCCCGCGTCGCCGTACCGGCGCCGTTGACGGCCAGCCACAAGCCGTCGTGCACGGCCGACACCGTTTCCGGCTTGAGGGTGACCGGCGCGGCGGCGGCGGGCGCCTTCACCTGCTCCCACTCGCCGCCCGTCGAGGTGGCCTTGACGAGACGCGGCACGACGCGCGCCCCTTGGGCGACCGAGGCCATCATCACCGCCATCGACATCGGGGTGACCGACACCTGGCCTTGGCCAATCGACACCGAGATCGTTTCACCCGGATACCAGCGCTCACCGGTGCGCTGCTTCTTCCAGGCGGTGGACGGGACGATGCTCTCGATCTCGTTCGGCAGGTCGATGCCCGACTTCGTCGCCAGACCCAGCTTCTCGGACCACTCGTGAATCTTGTCGACCCCGAGCTGGTTCCCGACCGTATAGAAGAAGGTGTTGCACGACTTTTCGAGCGCGTGCCGCACGTCCATCCAGCCATGGTGGCCGAGACACTGGAAGAAGCGGCCGTAAAAGGTGGCGCCGCCGGCGCAGAAGACCTTGGTCTCCGGCGTGATGACCCCCTCCTCGAGGGCCGCCGTGGCCATCACCACCTTGAAGGTCGAACCCGGCGAGTAACGGCCCTGGATGGCCCGGTTCTGGAGCGGGCGCAGCGTGTCGGTGTTGAGCGCCTGCCAGGTAGCCCGGTCGATGCCGGAGGCGAAGGCGTTGGGGTCGTAGGCCGGCAGGCTGACCAGCGTCAGGACGTCGCCCGAGCGGGGATCGAGCACGACCGCCGAGCCCCAGTAGCCGGTGGTGCGGAAGCCTTCCTCGGCCGCGCGCTGCATGGCGGCGTCGAGCGTGAGCTGCACGCGCTGGCCCTCGACCGGCGGTACCTCGTCGAGGGTGCGGATCTCGCGGCCGACGCTGTTGACGACGACGCGGCGGGCGCCGTCCTCGCCCATCAGCACGCGGTTGTAGGTGCGCTCGAGGCCCGACTGGCCGAGCACCGTCCCGGTCGCCACCTTGTCGTCGGTCACCTGCTGCTCGTTGGCCTCGCCGACGTAGCCGAGCAGGTGCGCGCCGAGCGACTGGGCCGGGTAACGGCGCGTCGGCACCTGCTGGACGACGATATCGGGCAGCTCGAAATCGAGCCGCCGCGCGGTCACGGCGGCCACCTGCGCGAGGGTGGCGTCCTGGACCACCACGATCGGGCGGTACGAGGGCTCGCGCCGGTGGCGCTCGACGGTCGCCCGCATCTCGACCGGGTCGACGCCGGTCACCTGCGCCAGCAGCCGGATGGTGCGATCGAGGTCGCGCGTGTGCTCGCGCATGATCGAGATGTTGAACGAGGCGCGGTTCTCGACCAGCACCTCGCCGTGCCGGTCGAAGATCACGCCGCGCGGCGCGCGCAGCGGCAGTGTGCGCTGGTGGTTGTTCTCGGCCATCTCCTTGAACTTGGCGTGCTGGAACACCTGGAAGAACCAGAAACCGACCAGGAGCAGCACGAACACGACCGAGATCAGCACCTGCAGCGTGCTGATGCGCGTGTGCAGCCGTCGCCGATCGTCCTGCGCGCCCATCGCTCCGATGCGCATCGGTTACGCCCGTTCTCCTGATCCGTGGCCCACGTTCATCGCTTCACCCGCATCCCGCGCCCCGACCGCCGCCGCTCCTGTATCCGCGGCACCCACTCGGCCACCCGGAACCCCACGACACCGAGCAGGCCGTTGCCCAAGGCTTGCAGCGCGATGGCCGCCCACGGGTTGGGGAAGGTGCGCAGCCCGAGCAGCGTGTAGGCCCCCATGAACATCCCGGAGTGCGCGGCGCTGGCCGCGGCGATCACCAGGAACCGCGGCACCGTCGCCGTGACGATGAACTGCGTGCCGAAACGGCCCGCCAGGAACCCGACCAGGGTCTTGGTCAGCCCACCCATCCCGAGGATACCGGAGGACAGGGCGTCTTGCACCAGTCCGCCGGCCGTGCCCGCGAGCAGGCCGGCCACGGGGCCCGAGGTGAGCGCGACGTAGACCACCACCACCAGCACGAGGTCCACGGTCAGGGCGGTGTGCCCGACGAAGCCCGCCAGCGTGGTCTGCAGCACCACGGCCACGGCCAGCGCGACCACCAGCCAGACGCCCCTCACGGCGTGACCTCGGCCCGGCCCGGAAGCGGCGCCAGCACGATCAGCACGTCCTCGAGCCGGAAGAAATCGACGGCCGGACGCACGCTGATGTCGTGGTAGAGGCCGTCGCCGCGATCGACGGCCGTGACCGTGCCGACGGCGAAGCCCGCCGGGTAGAGCCCGTCGATGCCCGACGTGACCACGACATCGCCGGCCACCACGTCGCCGGTGGCCGCGGCAAACTCCATGCGCAGCGTGCCGTCGCCGGCGCCGACGACGATGCCCTGGACCCGCGAGCGCTCGATGATGGCTCCGGCCGCGGCGTTGCGATCGACGATGAGCTGAACGAGCGCGGCGCGTCCGCTCGTCCGCGTGATGCGGCCGACCACCCCGGCCGGCGCGATCACGGCCATGTCCTGGACCACGCCGTCGTTGGTCCCCTTGTCGATGGTGACGGTCCGGAACTCGGGAATGGCGCTGCCGGCGATGACGTCGGCGCCGGTCGTGGCCAGCGGCACGGTCGTCCGGAACTCCAGCAGCCGCCGGTAGGCATCGGCCCGTTCGGCCCGCGCCCGCTCCACCTGGAGCTGGATCTGCGTCTCGCCGAGCTGAGCCCGTAACGCTTCGTTCTCGGCGCGCACCTGGCGCAGCGCCAGGTAGCCCTGCCAGGTGTCGCGCACGGCACCGACCGCGCCGCCCGCGACGCGCTGCCCTTCCGACACGCTGCCGAAGGCGACCGTGTGGAACAGCGTCGAGCCCGCGCCGGTCGTGACCTGTAACGAAATCAGCACGACATGCAGCGCGATCGCGCCGGCGAGGATGAGACCGGGGCGCTGACGGAGGTCGGCAATGGCCATGGGACGCGGCGGCCGCCGCCTAGTCGATCGCGATCTTCCGCAGGAGGTCGAAGTTCGACAGCATCTTGCCGGCGCCGAGCACCACCGACGACAGCGGGTCTTCGGCGTTGGTCACCGGCAGTCCGGTCTCCTCGCGCAGCCGCTTGTCGAGATTGCGCAGCATCGATCCGCCGCCGGTGAGCACGATGCCGCGGTCGACGATGTCGGCCGACAGCTCCGGCGGCGTGCGCTCGAGCGCCACCCGCACGGCATCGACGATCACGTTGACCGTCTCGGCCAGCGCCAGCCGGATCTCTTCGTCGGTGATGGTGATGGTCTTGGGCACGCCCTCGATGAGGTGACGGCCCTTGATCTCCATGGTGACCGTCTCTTCGAGCGGGAACGCCGAGCCCACTTCGATCTTGATGGCCTCGGCCGTGCGCTCGCCGATGAGCAGGTTGTAGGCCTTCTTGATGTAGTGGATGATGGCCTCGTCCATCTCGTTGCCGGCGACGCGGACGGCCTTGCTGTAGACGATGCCCGCCAGCGAGATGACGGCGATGTCGGTGGTGCCGCCGCCGATGTCCACGACCATGTTGCCCGAGGGCTCCTCGATCGGCAGCCCGGCGCCGATGGCGGCAGCCATGGCCTCCTCGACCAGGTGCACTTCGCTGGCCTTGGCCCGGTAGGCGCTGTCCTTGACGGCGCGCTTCTCGACCTGGGTGATCTCGGAGGGCACGCCGATGACGATGCGCGGCCGCACCCAGACGGTGCCGTTGTGGGCCTTCTTGATGAAGTAGGTCAGCATCTTCTCGGTGACGTCGAAGTCGGCGATGACTCCGTCCTTCATCGGCTTGATGGCGACGATGTTGCCGGGCGTGCGGCCGAGCATCTCCTTGGCCTCGCGGCCCACGGCCTCGACGCGGCCGTTCACCTTGTTGACCGCGACGATCGACGGCTCGTTGACGACGATGCCCTTGCCCTTCGCGTAGACGCAGGTGTTGGCGGTGCCCAGGTCGATGGCGAGGTCGGTCGAGAACGCAGAGAAAAGCGAACCAAGTCCCACGCGGGAGCTCCTGACTAGGGGTTGGCGACGGCCACGCCGTCTTTCCCCGATTCCTTGACGCGATACATGGCGACGTCGGCCGCGCGCACGAGCTCTTCGGCCGAACTGGCAGCATCGGGCAGCGTCGCAACGCCCACCGACACCGTGAGGCGAACCTCCAGGCCGTCGCCGGCCAGGAATATGAAGTCGCGGACCCGGTCACGCACACGATCGGCGACGCCGAGCGCGCCTTCCGATCCGGTTTCGGGCAACACGATCGCGAACTCGTCGCCCCCGAAACGGGCCACGACATCGGTTTCGCGGGCCGAGGCGCGGATGACGACGGCCGCCTCGACGAGGGCGCGGCTGCCGGCCAGATGCCCGTAGGAATCGTTGACGCGCTTGAAGCCATCGAGGTCGATGAACAGGAGCGACAGCGACCGGCCGCTGCGGGAAGCGCGTTTCGACTCGCGGCGCAACACCTGATTCAGGTAGCGGGAGTTGTAGAGCTGCGTGAGATCGTCGGTCACCGAGAGGGCCTCGGCCCGCCGGATGGCCAGGGCGTTGTCGAGCGCGAGGGCCGGGCCCTCGAGCATGTCGGCCAGCGCATCGGCGGCGCCGGCCGCCAGGCGCGGCTCGGCCTTGGACATGGCCCGGTCGATGAGGACCAGCGCCGCCACCACCCGGCCACGGCAGCGCAACGGCACCGCGAAGACGGCGCCGGCCGTCCCGCGCACGCGCAGGTCGTGACGCAGGTCGGGGCTCGTGAACTCGCGGCCGTGGGACAGCACCCACCGGCTCACGCTGGCGGCCGGCGCCGACAAGGTGGCGGTCATGCCGCGGGCCGCCATGAGGCCGATCTGCCCGTCCATGTCGGCGGCATACACGGCCAGCGACGGGGCGCCGAGCCACTGCGCGGCGTGCGTGGCGACAAGCTCGCCAATCTCCTCGGGGTCGAGGGTCTCGTGGGCCGAGCGCATGAGCGCAAGTTGGACATCGGGACGGGTCAGCCGCGTTCGCAGCGAGCGCTGGGCGTGACGAAGTCGAGTGGCGAGGTCGGGGCGGGCAGCCGCTGAAGGTGGCATTGGCTTCAGCCGAGACTGGGTGGCATTGGCTTCAGCCGAGACTGGGGGCGTCGGAGGCAAAAACTGGCCCGTTCCGGCGATTCTTCAGAGGACGCGACTATACCACGTGTCAACCCCGCCGCCACCCGGCGTTGCACGCCACGCACCGGGGTGCCCGGAGGCGCGCCACCGGTTTGGGAATCGACCGGGAACCTTGTTAGGATGTGGGGTTCAAGGATCACACCAATGACCATGCTCGACCGGATGCGGCGTCACCGAGGCTGGCTGAAATGGAGCCTGGCGCTCGTCATTCTCACGTTCGCGTTCTTCTTCGTTCCGACCAACAACACGATGACGGCCGGGTCACCCGACCAGGTCATCGCGGATGTCGAAGGCGAAACCGTCACCGTGGCGCAGTTCCAGCGCCGCTACAGCCTGCAGATGCAGCAGTACCGCAACGCCTACGGCGGCCAGATCAGCGAGCAGATGCTGCGGCAGCTGGGCATCGATCAGCAGATCCTGCAGGGGCTGGTCGACGAGCAGGCGATGGTCGCGGAAGCGCGCCGCCAGAAGTTCTCGGTGAGCGACGTCGAGGTGCGGCAGCGCATCCTGTCGCTGCCGGCCTTCATGGAGAACGGCACCTTCATCGGCGAGACGCGCTACCGGCAGTTGCTCAGCACCAGAATCCGCCGCTCTCGACCACGGAATTCGAGGACCAGCTGCGCCGCGCCATCCTGGCCGAGAAGCTGCGCACCTCGCGTGACCGGCTGGATGTCCGTGCCCGAGAAGCCGAAGTGGCCGAGGAATACCGGCGCCGCAACGAGAAGGTGAAGCTCGACTCGTGCCGCTGACGCCCGACTCGTTCAAGGACAAGGTCACCGTCACCGATGCTGACCTGACCAAGCGCTTCGAGGCCAACAAGGAAAGCTACCGCATCGGCGAGAAGCGCAAGGTCAAGTACGCGCTGCTCGAAGTCGACAAGGTCCGCGAGACGGTCGCAGTGCCCGACGCCGAGGTCGAAGCGTTCTACAACCAGAACAAGGCGCAATACACCACCGCGGGGCGCGTCCGCGCCAGCCACATCCTGCTCAAGACCGACGGCAAGGACGAAGCCGCGGTCAAGGCCAAGGCCGAAGCCTTGCTGGCGCAGGCCAAGGCCCCGGGCGCCGACTTCGCCGCGCTGGCCAAGGCCATACTCCGAAGACGAGGGCTCGGCCGTCAACGGCGGCGATCTCAACGAGTTCGGTCGCGGCCAGATGGTGCCGGAGTTCGAACAGGCCGCCTTTGGCATGAAGGCCGGCGAGATCAGCGATCTCGTCAAGACCACCTTTGGCTTCCACATCATCAAGGTCACCGAGAGCCAGCCCGAGACCAGCCGGCCGCTGGCCGAGGTGCAAGCCGGAGATTGTCGAACAGCTGAAGTGGCAGAAGGCGCAGCAGGCCGCCGAGCAGCAGGCCAAGGCCATGGAATCGTCGGTCAAGACCGCCGCCGACCTCGAGAAGGTGGCCAAGGAGCGCGGCCTCACCGTCGTCGAGTCGCCCTTCTTCTTGCGCGACGAGCCGATTGGCGAGCTGGGCGCGGCCCCCGAGATTGCCGCCCGGGCCTTCACCATGAAAGACGGCGAAGTGTCGCCGGCCATGCGCGTGTCGCGCGGCTGGGTCTTCGTCACGCCGGCCGGCAAGCAGGACTCGTACGTGCCGGCGCTGGCCGAGGTGGCCGACCGGGTGCGCGAGGACGCCAAGCGCGACAAGGCCGCCGAACTGCTCAAGGCGCGCGCCAGCACCATCGCCGCCGAACTCCTGAACGCCAAGGACTTCACCGCCGCGGCCAAGAAGGCCGGTTTCGAAGCGAAACCCACCGAGCTCCTCGCCCGCGGCGCGGCGCTCCCCGACATCGGCGCCAATCCCGACGTGGAAGCGGCGGTGTTCGCGTTGCCGGTCGGCGGCGTCACCGGGGCCATCTCCACCCCCACCGGCAGCGTGATTGCGCGCGTGGCCGAGCGGGTCGATGTCACCGACGCGCAAATTGAGGGCGGCCGCGACGCGTTGAGCGAAGAGCTGGTCAACCAGCGCCGCAATCAGTTCTTCAGCGCCTACATGGCCAAGGCCAAGACGGGGCTGAAGATCGACATCAAGCAGGACGTGCTGACGCAGGTCATGGGTCCGATGCCGGCCGCTCCGGGCTTCCCGGCGCCGGGCGCGGCGCCCACGCCCTTCCCCGGTCAGTAAGCCGCTCGTCCGACCTGCGAACCGCGCGTCGGCGGGGACGGTGACCCGGTCCGGTCATCGGCCCTGCTGCCACGTCGCGAGGGCGGCGTCGATGGCCGTCGCCGTGGCCTTCCAGGCCGCCAGCATCTGGGGCGTCGGCGGCAAGTCCGCGCCTTCGACCAGTCCGAGCAGTTGCGTAGCCTGCCCTTGCGCCCGGGTCAGGGCCTCGGCCGCGGCCTTGGCCGCCTCGGCGCGCGTGCCCGCGGCGGCGGCGGCGTGGACGTCGCGCAGTGCCGCTGCCACCCGTGACAGCGCCGTGTCGATGGCGCGCGCGGTCGTGTACTGCAACTGCAGTCCCGCCGCCGGCGTCTTCACGCGCGGGTCCATGCGCACGACCAGCGGTGCAGCCGACGCGGCGCCGTCCACACGCAGCCGCACGGTATAGCTGCCCGGCGGCACGAGCGAGCCCTGCGGCACGCGCGGCGTCGCGCCGGCGACCGCCGCCATGGTGTAGGAGTAGCTCGGGACCTCGGGCGGGGCGTGACGCAGGTCCCATACGAAGCGATGCAATCCGGCCGCCGCCGACAGCGCCCGCGGCGCGCCGAATCCAGTAGTCGGGCGATGTTGCGCCCCTCGACCGGCGCCTCGGCCGGGTCGCCGCTCGAATAGCGGCGGACCACCGCGCCGGCGCGGTCGAGGATTTCGAGGGTCACGTCCGAGGCTGGCGCCGCGAGCCGGTAGTGCAGCACCGCGCCGTCAGGCGGATTCTGCCCCGCCGGCTCGTCGGGCGGCAGCGGCGTGTCGGTGTTCGTGTTCCAGCGCACGCGCCACGCCTGCTGCGGCGTGAACAGATGCACGGCGTGCGCCAGCGCGCCGGCGGCCATCTGCCGCAGCGGCGTGATGTCGTCGAGGATCCAGAACGAACGGCCGTGCGTGCCGACCACCAGGTCGTCGTCCTTGATCACCAGATCGCGAATCGACGTCGCCGGCATGTTGAGGCGCAGCGACTGCCAGTGATCGCCGTCGTCGAACGACACGTAGACGGCCTGCTCGGAGCCGGCGAAGAGCAGGCCGCGCTGCTTCGGATCCTCGCGCACCACGTTGATGGCGCCGCCGTCGGGAATGCCGGTCGACGATCTCGCGTCCAGGTCTTGCCGCCGTCCTGGGTGCGATAGATGTGCGGGCGCAGGTCGTCGAGCCGCAGCGTGTTGACGGCCGCGTAGGCGGTGTCCGCGTCGAAGTGGCGAGGCGTCCATGAGCGACACCTTCGCCCACGGTCCGAGCGCCGGCGGCGTCACGTTCCGTCCACGTCATCCCGCCGTCGCGGGTCACGTGGATCAGCCCATCGTCGGTGCCGACCCAGATCGGTGCGCTCGTCGAGCTGCGACGGCGCGATGGTGTAGATGACGCCGCGCCGAGTGGGCGTGCGCCTCGGCTGAGCCGCGGTAGATGCCGACGTTCGCCGGCACGTCCCACGTCTTGCGCGTCAGGTCCGGGCTGATCTGCTTCCAGTGATGCCCGCCGTCGACCGTCTGCCACAGCACGTTGGAGGCGAAGTACAGCTTCCGCGGATCGACCGGCGAGAACAGCACGCGGCGCGGTGCGCACGGCGCGGTAGTCGGCCGGACCGCAACGGCCCGCGGGCCGACCTGCTGCGCCTGCCCGGTGCGGCGGTCGTAGCGGGTCACCTTGCCGCCGTAGACGATGTCGGGATCGAGCGGATCGGGCGCGACGTAGCCGTACTCCTCGACGCCGACCGGCCGCCACTCGCGGAACGTGATCTGGCCGTCGTCGCCGCGGCTCGCGATGCACACCGAGCCGCTTTCCTGCTGGCCGCTGCACACCCGGTAGGGGAAGGCGTTGTCGGTGGTGACGTGATAGAGCGCGGCGGTCGGCTGGTTGTACCAGCTGCTCCAGGTCGTCGCCGCCGTTGAGGGTCATGATCGCGCCCTGGTCGGACGACATGCCCATGATGTCGGGATGGTCGGGATTGATCCAGCAGGTCCTGGTAGTCGTCGCCGCCCGGCGCGCCGCGAAACGCGGTGAAGGTCTCGCCGCCATCGGTGGACTTCCACGCCACCACGGTCGGGACGTAGACGATGTCGGGCCGGGTCGGGTGCACCTTGATATCGGCGGCATCCGACGGCCGCGCCACGACGCGCGGGTCGCTGTTGACGCGCAGCCACGTTTCGCCGGCGTCGTCCGAGCGATAGATGCCCTCGCCGGCGCGCGCCTCGACGACCGCGTAGAGGCGCGACTGAGCGTCGGCGCCACCGTCACGCCGATGCGGCCGATCCGGCCCTGTTCCCAGTTCGGCAGCCCGTTGGTCAACTGCCGCCACGTCGTGCCGCCGTCGATGGACTTGAAGAGGCCGCTGCCCGGTCCACGGAAGTCCCCGTTCTCCCAGGGCCCCTGGCGCGCCTCCCACAAGGCGGCGTAGAGGGTGTCCGGGTTGGCGGGATCGAGGTCGACGTCCACGCCGCCGGTGTTCTCGTCCTTGAAGAGCACGCGCTCGAACGTCGCGCCGCCGTCGGTCGAGCGGAAGATGCCGCGCTCCGCATTGGGCCCGTAGGGATGCCCGAGCGCCGCGACGAACAACCGGTTCGGGTCCTTGGGATCGACGACGAGCGCCCCAATCTGCTGCGTGTCGCGCAGTGCGGCAGGTGCGTCCAGGTCTTGCCGGCGTCGGTGGACTTGTAGACGCCGTCACCGACCGAGAGGTCGGGACGCTGCTGCGCCTCGCCGGTGCCGACATAGAGCACGCGCGGATCCGACGGCGCCACCGCCAGCGCGCCGATCGAGCCGGTGCTGGCGCCGTCGAAGATCGGCTGCCACGTCCGCCCGGCGTCGGTCGTCTTCCACACGCCGCCGTTGACACGCCGATGTAGAAGGTGTGCGGCTCCTGGACCACGCCGGTGATGGCGCGGGTGCGGCTGGCGCGATGCGGCCCGATGTTCCGCCAGGTCAATTCGCGGAAGAGCGCCGGGTCGACGGCGGCCGGCGCGGCCGGCATCTGGGCGCGCGGGGTCGCCACGAGCAGGGCCCCCACCACCATCGAGAAGACGACGGGCGATCGAAACATGCAGCGGACTCCGGGCCCGCCGTCGGCCCTGCGGCCGGGCGGGCGAAAAAATTGACCGCGACATCGGGACCAACCGCCGCGGAACGGCGCCTCATGATGCTCCGCCACCCGATCGCGGCCGCGCGGCATTCTACTCCGCCGGCTGCGGGCCGGCGCCGGGCGCCGGAGGCGTCTGGGGCGGGTCCGGATCGGCGTCCCACGTGAACTCGAACAGTCCCTGGGCCACCGCCGCGTGATGCTCGACCACCGCCAGGAACGCCTGCACCGCCTGTGACGGCTCGCCGTGGCGCCGCATGACCAGGCGCAGCCGCCGCTCGAGGGCCAGCTCGGGGACGGGCACGCGGACCAGCTCACCGCGCCGCAGTTCGGCCTCGACGCTGATGCCGGGCAGCAGGGCCACGCCGTGGCCCATCGCGACGAAGCGCTTGATGGCGTCGATGGTCGGCATCTCCACCGGCATGTGGAGCGTGACCCGGTGCTTGCGGAACGCCTCGAGCACCAGGCCGCGGTAGGGCGAGGCCACGTGATGGGCGACGAACGACTCGCTGCCGAGCATCGAGATGCTGACCTCGGTGCGACGCGCCAGCGGATGGCTCGGCGGCACGACGAACACCAGCTCGTCGCGGTAAAAGACGAGCGATTTCAGGCCGTGTTCGAGCGGCTGGTAGGTAACCACTCCCAAATCCACCCCGTAATCGAGGACGCTGGCCGGCACCCGGCTGGCGAGCGACCGCTGGACGGTCACGCTCACACCGGGATACAGGCGGCGGAATTCGTCCAGTACCGGCAGCATGTAGAGACACGTCAGCTCGTTGGCGGCCACCGCCAGTCGCCCGGCGCGCAGCGCCCGCACGTCTTCGAGCGCCACCCGCGCCTGTTGCCGCACCGTAATCAGCCGTTGCGCGTATTCGAGCAGGGCCTTCCCGGCGTCGGTCAGTCCGCCGCGCCGGGCCGGTCGCTCGAACAGGCGCTGGCCGATCTCGTCCTCGAGCCTGCCGATAACCTGGCTGATCGCCGGCTGCGTCCGGCCCAACGCCTTGGCCGCAGCCGAGAAGCTGCCTTCATCGACGACCGCCAGAAACGTCTCGAGCTGGTGGATGTCCATAACAATGAATTCTAGAGAAGGTGCGAAGTACCGGCAATATGCTTGTCAGACTTATGGTTTAGTAATTTTTTGAAGCATTGACTTATTTCAGCCGTTCTAGTTGGATCACAGCATGGTCAAGGACGCGCGGCCGCACATCACCGTCTTCGACACGACCTTGCGCGACGGCGAGCAGGCACCCGGTTTCAGCATGAGCCCGGCCGACAAGGTCAGGCTCGCCGGCCAGCTCGAGCGCCTCGGCGTCGACGTCATCGAAGCCGGCTTCCCGATTGCCTCGGCCGCCGACTTCGAGGGCGTGGCGGCCGTAGCGCGCGCCGTTCGCGCGCCGGCGGTGGCCGCCCTGGCCCGGGCCGTGCCCGAAGACGTGGCCGCCGCCTGGGACGCCGTGCGGCAGGCCGTCCGCCCGCGCATCCACGTGTTCCTCGCCACTTCCGACCTGCACCTGTCGGCCAAGCTGCGCATCACGCGCGACGAATGCCTGCTGCGCGCCGTCGCGGCCGTGCGCCAGGCGCGCGCGCTGTGCGCCGACGTGGAGTTCTCGGCCGAGGACGCGACGCGCAGCGACCTCGACTTCCTGTGCGGCGTGTCCGCCGCCGTGGTCGAGGCCGGCGCCACCACGGTGAACCTGCCCGATACGGTGGGCTTCGCGTTGCCCGGCGACATCACGCGCATGTTCGCGGCGGTCAGGGCACGCGTGGGCGAAGGGTTGGTCTTGTCGGCGCACTGCCACAACGATCTCGGGCCTGGCGGTCGCCAACTCGATCGCCGCGTGCAAGCCGGCGCGCGTCAAGTGGAGTGCACCGTCAACGGCATCGGCGAGCGGGCCGGCAATGCCGCGCTCGAGGAGATCGTCATGGCCATCGACGTCCGTGCGCGACACTCTGGCGTGCCGCACCGGCATCAACACCGAAGAACTCTTCCGCACCAGCCGCGCCCTGAGCGCCATCGTCTCGGCGTGCCGGTCCAGCCCAACAAGGCCATCGTCGGGGACAACGCCTTCGCGCACGAAGCCGGCATCCACCAGGACGGCATGGTCAAGAACCCGCTCACCTACGAGATCATGCGACCCGAAGCGGTCGGCGCCCCGGCGACCAGGCTGGTGCTGGGACAACACTCGGGCCTGCGCGGCCTCGACGCCCGCTGCCGCGCCCTCGGTCACCGCCTCCGGGTCGAGGACCTGCGCAAGCTCTACACGAAGATGCTCGAGATCACCGACTACGCCAAGGTGGTCGACGACGGCGACCTCGGCTCCCTCCTCCGCGACCCCGACGCGTCCACCGCCGTCGCCGCATTCGACACCGTTCCCGTATCCCTGCAGAATAGTCACGATGAAACTGCGTCTCGTCACACTCGCTGGTGATGGCATCGGCCCGGAGGTCACGCGCCAGGCGATGCGCGTGCTCCACGCCGTGGCCGCCGTCACCGGTCTGAAAGTGGAAATCTCCGAGCACCTGGTCGGGGCGGCGGCCATCCGCGACTCCGGCGTGCCGTTGCCGGAATCCACCCTCGCGGCCTGTCGGGCGGCCGACGCCGTGTTCCTGGGCGCGGTCGGCGATCCCGCCTTCGAGCTGCATCCGCCGGCGCTGCGCCCCGAAGCCGGCCTGCTGGCCCTGCGCACCGCCCTCGGCGGCTTCGCCAATCTGCGGCCGGCGGTGGCGTTCGAGCCGGTGCTCGACGTCTCGCCGCTCAAGACCGAACGGGTCCGCGG
Source organism: uncultured Acidobacteriota bacterium (assembly GCA_963843885.1). Lineage (GTDB taxonomy): Bacteria > Acidobacteriota > Vicinamibacteria > Vicinamibacterales > UBA2999 > CADEFD01. The sequence continues at coordinate 18,874 of CAWJMJ010000019.1, read as the reverse complement.
CGCCGACGTGCTGGTCGTGCGCGAGCTGCTCGGCGGGCTCTATTACGCGGAGCCGCGCGGGCGCGAGGCGGACGGCAGCAGCGCCTTCAACACCTTGCGCTACAGCGTGGCCGAAGTCGAACGCGTGGCCCGCGTGGCCTTCGAAGCCGCGGGCACGCGCCGCAAGCTGCTCACCTCGGTGGACAAGGCCAACGTGCTCGAGACCTCGCGTCTGTGGCGCGAAGTGGTCACTCGCGTGGGCCGCAGACTACCCCGACGTCACGCTGCGACACATGTATGTGGACGCCTGCGCCATGCGCCTGGCCACGAGCCCGACCGAGTTCGACGTGGTCCTCACCGACAACCTCTTCGGCGACATCCTGAGCGATGAGGCGGCGGTCATTTCCGGATCGCTCGGCGCTGCTGCCCTCGGCCACGCTCGGCGGCAGCGTCGCCCTCTACGAACCCGTCCACGGATCGGCCCCGGACATCGCTGGCAAGGACATCGCCAATCCGATCGGCGCCATCGGCTGCATCGCGCTGTTGCTGCGCTACACCGCGCACATGCCGCGCGAAGCCGACGCCATCGACGCCGCCACCCGCGAGGTGCTGGCCCTGGGCCTGCGCCCCGCCGACCTGGTCCGCCCCGGCGAGGTGCCGGCCAGCACGACCGACATCGGCGCGGCCGTGGAACGCGCCGTGGTCGACGCGCTGGAACGCCACTGGTCCTACCATGGCGTCTAGTGCGCCGCGGACGCTGGTCGACAAGCTCTGGGACGCGCACGTGGTCGCGCCCCTCGAGGGCGGCCGCGACCTGATCTACATCGACCTGCACCTCATTCACGAGGTCACGACCCCGCAAGCCTTCGAAGGGCTGCGGCTGGCCGGCCGCGCGGTGCGCCGGCCCGAACGCACCGTGGCCACGCTCGATCACAACATCTCGACGGGACCGCGTCACCTGCCCCTGACCGACGGGCTCGCCGTGGCGATGCTCGACGCGCTCCGGGCCAACTGCGCGGCTCACGGCATCACCTTGCACGACCTCGACTCGCCGGCCCAGGGCATCGTCCACGTCATCGGCCCGGAACAGGGCCTGACCCAGCCGGGCATGACCATCGTCTGCGGCGACAGCCACACCACCACGCACGGCGCCTTCGGGGCCCTCGCGTTCGGCATCGGCACCTCCGAGGTCGAGCACGTGCTGGCCACGCAGTGCCTGGTGCTGTCGCGGCCCAAGGCCATGCGCGTCACCATCACCGGCACGTCGCCCGCCGGGCGTCGGCGCCAAGGATCTGGCCCTGGCGGTGATCGGCGAGATCACCTGCGCCGGCGGCACGGGCTACACCATCGAGTTTGCTGGCGAGGCCGTGCGGGCGCTGTCGATGGAAGAGCGGATGACGCTGTGCAACATGAGCATCGAGGCCGGGGCGCGCTCGAGCCTGGTGGCCGTGGACGACACGACCATCGACTATCTCGACGGACGCCCCCACGCGCCGCGCGGCGAGGCCTGGACGGCGGCCGTGGCCCGCTGGCGCGACTGCGTGTCCGACCCGGGCGCGGTGTTCGCGCGTGAGATTACGCTCGATGCCGCCACCGTGCCGCCCCTCGTCACCTGGGGCACGCGGCCGGACATGGTCGGCGCCGATCTCGGCGCGCGTGCCCGATCCCGCGGCGCAAGCCTCGCCGGCCGCGCGTCTGAGCCACCAGCAAGCCCTGGCCTACATGGGCCTCGAACCCGGCACGCCGATCGACACGATTCCCGTGGACCGCGTCTTCATCGGCTCGTGCACCAACGCCCGCCTCGAAGATCTGCGCCAGGCGGCCCGCGTTGCCCGCGGCCATCACGTGGCCCCGTCGGTGCGCGCCCTGGTCGTGCCCGGCTCGCAACCGGTCAAGCGCGCCGCCGAGGCCGAGGGCCTGCACGAGGTGCTGATGGCCGCCGGCTTCGAATGGCGTGAGCCGGGCTGCTCGATGTGCCTGGGCATGAACGACGACGTGCTCCAGCCGGGACAGCGCTGCGCCTCGACCAGCAACCGCAACTTCGAAGGACGGCAAGGGCGCGGCGGACGCACGCCACCTGGTGAGCCCGGCGATGGCGGCGGCAGCGGCCATTCGCGGCCACTTCGCCGACATCCGCGACTGGCAGTACCGCTGAGGCCCTCGATGCAGCCCTTCACCACGCACACCGGACTGGCGGCGCCGCTGCCCAAGCGCGACGTCGACACCGACCAGATCATCCCCAAGCAGTTCCTGAAGCGCCTCGGCCGGACCGGCTTCGACGACGCCCTCTTCTTCGACTGGCGCGCCGACGGCTCGGGCCAGCCGCGGCCCGACTTCGTGTTGAACGAGCCGCGCTTCGCCGGCGCGTCGGTGCTGCTGGCCGGCGCCAACTTCGGCTGCGGCTCCTCGCGGGAGCACGCGGTGTGGGCGCTGCACGACTTCGGCTTCCGCGTCGTGCTCGCGCCGTCCTTTGCCGACATCTTCGCGAGCAACGCCGTGGCCAATGGCCTGCTGGCCGCGCGCATCGACGAGGCCGTGCTCGACGCGCTCGTGGCCAAGGCTGAGACCACGCCCGGCTACCGGCTCACCGTCGACCTGTCGGCCAAGACGGTGCGCGACGACGCCAGCTTCGAGGCGCCCTTCGCCATCGACGACCGGGCGCGCCAGCGGCTGCTCGAGGGCTTGGACGACATCGCCCTCATCCTGCGGCACGACGACGCCATTCGCCGCTACGAAGACGCGCACCCGCGCTGACGCGCGACGGCGACGGCAACGGAACCGCGTCGTCTCGACGCGCGAAGACAGGATCGCGCGAAGCGCCGGTCGGACTGGCACGTCACTTGCGACAGGCATGCCCATGGCACGAAGACTGGGCTCCGTCGACCTCACCCACGAGCAGCTGCTCGAGGCCGTCTCGCTCCTGAACCACATCGAGCGCGCCGCCGCCGACATCGCGCGCGACCGTCCAGAGCTCGACGGATTCGTGGGCGATGTCCGCCTGTGGCTGCGGGAGGTGCGGGCGATTTTCCGCACGCCGAGCACGCAAGATCAGGCGATGCTGCTGCGCCGGCTGCTCGACGAGGTGGAGGCCATCGACCGGCAGCGGACTGTGAACTAGCCTCCACCGACGAGACGAAGTTGTAGACGAGCTGGTCTGTTTCGGCACACCTACGCGCCGGTACGGTATACAGGGAAGATGTCTGTATTACCGGTCCTCGTCGTCGCGGTCCTCGCTGCCGGACTGTCGGGAGTCGCCCCCGCCGCAACGTCGTGGCACGGCGCGAATGCGCCGCGCCTGCCCGAAGCGGTGCGGCCGTTTCCTCCCGGCCTGAGCGGCACCCTGGTGTTCCAATCCGACGTCGCCGGCCGGCCCGCAATCTACACCATGACCTTGGCCGACGGCGTGGTCCGTCCCCTCACGGGCGATCCAGGCTTCATGAGCATCAACCCGCGCTGGTCGCCCGACGGGACGCGGGTCGTATTCAGCTCCAATCGCGCCCACTACGTCGGGGCGTCGCCGGAGTCCGGGACGGCCGACCTGGACCTGTGGGTGATCAACGCCGACGGGAGCGGGCTGGCGCGACTCACGAGCGACACCGCCAACGAAGGCGACCCGGCCTGGACGCCCGACGGCCAGGGCGTCGTCTACACCTCCGATCGCGACAGTCGTGGCGACCTCTACCGCCTGGTCATGGCGACCGGCGCGGTCACCAGGCTCACCCATCACTACGTGGGCCGCGCCATCATGCCGGCCGTGTCGGCTGACGGCGCGCGCATCGCCTTTGCCGCGCAGACCCTGCGGGTTGGCGCTTTCTGGGATTTCCAGGTGCACGTCCTGACCGCGCAGGGCGCGACGCCCCTGGCCGCGACCGCCGGCTCGTGCTGGCCCAACTGGTCGCCGGACGGCCGGCGCCTGGCCCACGTCCTGCTGCCGAAGGACGCGCCGTCCGCCCTCGAGTTACGCGACGGCCCGGGCCTGGAGTCAACGAAGGTGCTTACCGCCGCCGGGCTATGGAGCTACTACCCCGAATGGTCTCCCGACGGCACTCGCCTGGCCTTCGCCGTGAGCCCCCAGCATCACGAGGGCGAGAACTGGGACCTGGCGGTGGTCGACGTGCGCACCGGCGCGTGGACGCGCCTCACGCAAGGCGCGGGCAACGACCGATTGCCGGACTGGAAGAAGTAGTCGAAGCCGGCCGGCGCAGGCCTAGCGCCTGATGATGTTTTGCGCGTCACGAGCAAGCGCAGGCCAAGCGCAAAGCGCGAGGCCCAGCAGTGAGACGCGACGCGCGTGGTGAATGCCGTCGAGGAATGCCGTCTGCGAAGGACTCGTGCCCGAAGGTCGAGCCCGCAGGGCGAAGGCCGCATGGCGCAGGCCGAGCGCCTGAGGATGTCCCGCGCGCCACGAGCAAGCGCAGGCCGAGCGCAAAGCGCGAGGCCCAGCAGTGAGACGCGACGCGCGTGGTGAACGCCGTCGAGGAATGCCGTCTGCGAAGGACTCGTGCCCGAAGGCCGAGCCCGCAGGGCGAAGGCCGCATGGCGCAGGCCGAGCGCCTGAGGATGTCCCGCGCGCCACGAGCAAGCGCAGGCCGAGCGCAAAGCGCGAGGCCCAGCAGTGAGACGCGACGCGCGTGGTGAATGCCGTCGAGGAATGCCGTCTGCGAAGGACTCGTGCCCGAAGGCCGAGCCCGCAGGGCAAAGGCCGCATGGCGCAGGCCGAGCGCCTGAGGATGTCCCGCGCGCCACGAGCAAGCGCAGGCCGAGCGCAAAGCGCGAGGCCCAGCAGTGAGACGCGACGCGCGTGGTGAATGCCGTCAGCGGAGGAATGCCGTCCGCGGCGAATGCCGTCTGCGAAGGACTCGTGCCCGAAGGCCGAGCCCGCAGGGCGAAGGCCGAGTGCCTGAGGATTTCTTGCGCGCCACGACCGAGGCGCAGCCGAGAGAGTGGTGCGGAAGAAAGGACTCGAACCTTCACCCGGTTGCCCGGACTAGCTCCTGAGGCTAGCGCGTCTGCCAATTCCGCCACTTCCGCACAGAAGGGTCGTACCTGTTGGGCAGGAACCACTATTTGTATCGCAATTACCCGGTCGCTGTCCACACCTCGAGCATGGCACCCCGTAGAATAGCGGCGTGCAATCACTCGCTTCCCTGCTGGATTTCGTCGCTCGCGTGCCGCGGCTGCGCCTCGGCGAGTTCCCGACCCCGCTCGTGCCGCTCGAGCGGATCGGCGCCACGCTCGGCATCGACCTGTGGATGAAGCGTGACGAATGCACCGGCGTGGCCATGGGGGGCAACAAGACCCGCAAACTCGAGTACATCCTGGCCGACGTGCGGAAGCGCGGCGCGCACACCGTCGTCACGGTCGGCCCGGTCACGTCGAACCACACGATGATGACGGCCACGGCCTGCCGGCGGGTTGGCCTGGAGGTGCACTGCGTGGTGGCTGGCGATCGCCCCGGGCACGAGGCCGACTGGCATGGCAATTTGCTGCTGCTCGACTACCTGGGCGTGCGGCTGCATTTCAGCTCGATGAACTTCGCCGAGCCTGGCGCCGCCGACGGCGCCCGGCTGCAGGCGCTGTGCGAGCAGGTCACGGCCGACACCTCGGGCTACTTCGTGCCGGCCGGCGGCACGATGCCGCAGGCCGAGCCGGGCTACATGCGCTGCATCGCCGAAATCGCCCAGCAGCGCCGCGGCCGCTTCGACTTCGACCACGTCGTCGTCGCCTACGGCACCGGCTCGACCACGACCGGGATACTGCTGGGGCTGGCGCTCGGCGGGTTCGGCGCGCGCGTGCATCCGGTGGCGATCAGCACCAGGGAGGCGGTGGAGGTGGCGTTCAAGATGCCGCCGCCGGCCGCGCACTTCATGGACTCGGTCCGCCATTTCGGACTCGACCTGGACGTCGCCGATATTCCCCCGCACCACATCACCTACGGACTGGCCGAGGACGGCTACGGCGTGCCCAATCGCGCCAGCGACGATGCCATCCGCCTGATGGCGACGGCCGAAGGCTACTTCCTCGACACGGTCTATACCGCCAAGGCGTTCGCCGGTCTGCAACGCCTGGTCGCGCACGGCGAGATCGGGCCCGGCAGCCGCGTGCTTTTCATCCACACGGGAGGGCTGTCGATGACCACCGCGGCCGAGAAGCGCTACCCCGGCGCCGGCCACCGCGCGTAGCGCCGCGCCGCTCAGCGGCCGCCGACGTTGTATTTCCGCAGGATGGCGCGGACCCGATCGATGGGAATGGCCTCGAAGGTGGTCCCCCCGGCCGTCACCGTCGTGGCCGTGAGCAACGAGTTGTAGACCGCCTCCTCGGTGGCTTCGAGCGCGGCCTGGAACAGGGGCGAGAGGCCATCGGTCGGCAGCGCCGTGCGGGTAGCCGGGGCAGCGGCGCCATGGACGACACGCTGCGAGAGGTCCGTCGAGAAGGCGATGGCGAAATCGCCGCTGCCGTTGGTGTACGACGAACCGGTGCGGGCCAGAGCCAAACACGGCCCGCGCCGCCAGCCGCTTCAGGTCGCGAGCGTCGAGCGGCGCGTCGGTGGCGACGACGATCATGCACGAGCCGTCGCCGGCATCGGCGTCGCGGGCCGCCCGGGGCGTAGACATAGCGGCCCAGTTCCTTGCCCACCGGCGCTCCGCCCATCGTCAGCACGCCGCCGAAGTTGCTCTGCACCAGCACGCCGACGGTGTAGCCGCCGTGTTCGGCCGGCAGACGGCGCGACGACGTCCCGATGCCGCCCTTCCAGCCGAAGGCCCGCGTGCCGGTGCCGGCGCCGACGCTGCCCTCGGGCACCGGACCCCCGCGGGCGTTGGCGATCGCCTGCACGACATGCTCCGGCCGCACGTGCAGGCCGCGGATGTCGTTCAGGCCGCTGTCGTTGGTTTCGCCGACCAGGGCGTTGACCGAGCCGACGTCGCCGTTGCCCGGTTGCGTCAGCGTCCAGCGCACGACGCCCTCCATCGCCGGCGCCGACGCCGAGCGTGTTGGTGAGCACGATCGGCGTCTCGATGGTGCCGAGTTCGTCCACCTGCGTCGAGCCCGCCAGCTTGCCGAAGGCGTTGCCGACGAACACGGCGCCGGCCACCTTCTGCTGGAACACGTTGCCGCGGTGCGGCACGACGGCGGTGACACCCGTGCGCACGGCGTCGCCGGTGTTCAGCGTGACGTGGCCGACCCGCACGCCGGCGACGTCGGTGATGGCGTTGCCGGGCCCCGGCGCGAAGACGCCCGGCGCCACACCGAGATCGCGGGCGTGCGGGCGCGGCTCCGGCGCCTGTCCCAACAGGACGGCGCTCCAACCACCACCGATCAGCAACAGTCCGAGCCAGCGCGGGCGGATCATGACTGTGCATTCTACGTGTTGCGGCGGCCGGCGCGGCCGATCCGCGTGATACGATCCGCGGTCGTACCGATGCGCCACATCCCAATCAGCGCCGTGGAAGAGGCGGCCACCGCCATCTACGCCGCGGCCGTACGCACTCCGCTCGTGCGCCTCGATGTCCCGGTGCGCACGCCCGAGGGCGCCGCCGTCGAGGTCTATCTCAAGCTCGAGTGCCTGCAGCCGATCGGCTCGTTCAAGCTCCGTGGCGCCTACAACGCCGTGCGCCAGCTGAGCGCCGACGAACTGGCGGGCGGCGTATGGACGGTAAGCGCCGGCAATGCCGCGCAAGGCGTGGCTTTTGCCGCGCGCGCCGTGGGCGCCCCCTGCTCGGTGCTGGTGATGGACACCGCGCCCGAAACCAAGGTCCGCGCCATCGAGCGGCTCGGCGCCACCATCGTCCGCGCCACCTACGACGAGTGCTGGAGAACCGTCGAGACTCACGCGTCGGAGCGCATGCACGGCCATTTCGTGCACCCGTTCGACGACGATGCGTTCATCGCCGGCAATGCGACCGCCGCGCTCGAGATCCTGGAAGATCTGCCCGACGTGTCCGCCGTGGTCGCCGCCATCGGGGGCGGCGGACTGCTCGCCGGGATCGGCGGCCGTCACCGCGGCCCGCCGGCCCGACGTGCGCGTATTCGCCGCTGAACCTGAAACCGCGTCGCCCCTGGCGCAGTCGCTGGCGGCTGGTGCGCCGCAGCGCTTCGAGGCCTGGCGCTCGTCGTTCGTCGACGGCGCCGGCGGTCGTTCCGTGCTGCCCTCGATGTGGCCGCTCCTGCACGAGGCGGTGGCCGAGTCGCTGGTCGTCACTCTCGACGAGGCGGCCGCGGCCATGCGGCTCACCGCCGAGCGGGTTCACGTCATCGTCGAAGGCGCGGCCGCGTGCGCCGTGGCCGCGGCCCTCTCCGGACGTGCCGGGGGTGGCAAGGTGGTGGCCGTGGTGTCGGGCGGGAATATCGATCTGTCCCGGTTCGCCGCGCTGGTCGGTGCGTGCCCTACGAACTGATGCTGAACGGCCAGTGGCCGATACTGTGAACAAGTCGCCTGGCCATCCGGTCGGGCCCATGCCATTCCGCCCGGCCGCCGGGCCCCACTCGAGTCCCGCCTTTATGGAACGCTTCGCCATCCCCTTCCCCGCCCGCATCCACCGCATCGGCGAACTCGCCACCGACGTCTGGTGGAGCTGGCAGCCTGGCGCGCGAGCCCTGTTCCGGAGCCTGGATCTGGCGGTGTGGCGGAGCACCGCCCACAACCCCGCGCGGATGCTGCGCACGGTCGGCGCCGACACGCTGCAGCGGGCCGCGGACGATCCGGAATTCGTGCGCCTCTACGACGAGGTCATCGATCGCGCTCGACGCGGCGCGCCGTCCCGCGCAGTCCTGGTTCTCCACGGACGGGCCCGACGTCCAGGGCAAGGTGATTGCCTACTTCTCGGCCGAGTTCGCCCTGCACCAGTCGCTGCCGATCTACGCCGGCGGCCTGGGCGTGCTCGCCGGCGATCACTGCAAGGAGGCCAGCGACCTCGGCTTGCCGCTCGTCGGCGTCGGCTTCATGTATCCCCAGGGCTATTTCCACCAGCGCGTTTCGAACGACGGCTGGCAGCAGGAGCGCTACGAGCGCATCAACTGGGCCGACTCCGCCGATCGAGACGGCCATCACCCCCGACGGCCGCCCGTGCATCACCGCCGTGCCGCTCGGCGATCGCACCGTGCTGGCCGCGGTGTGGCGGGTGCGCGTCGGCCGCGTGCGCCTCTACCTGCTCGACACCGATCTCGAGGAGAACGCGCCGTGGGATCGCGAGCTGTCGGCCCGCCTCTACGGCGGCGACCGCGAGACGCGCATCCAGCAGGAAGTGATCCTCGGCATCGGCGGCGTGCGCGTGCTGCGCGCGATGGGCATCGAGCCGGCCGTGTGGCACCTCAACGAGGGCCACGCCGCGTTCGTCGTGCTGCAGCGCATCCGCGAACACATCGAGCGCGGGCATGTCGTTCGACGACGCGCTCGAGATGGTGCGCAAGAGCACGGTCTTCACCACGCACACGCCGGTACCCGCCGGACACGACGCCTTCCCCTACCATCTGGTCGAGAAGCACCTGGCCGGCTGCTGGGGCGAGCTCGGCCAGCACCGCGCACGTTTCCTGGCGCTCGGCGAATACGACAACGGGCACGGCTCGCAGTTCAACATGACCGCGCTGGCCATGCGCGCCGCCGGCGGCATCAACGCCGTGAGCGAGCTGCACGGCCACGTCACGCGCGAGATGTGGCAGCCGATGTGGCCCGACCGGCCGGTCGACGGCGTGCCGGTGCAGGCCATCACCAACGGCGTGCACGTGCCCACCTGGGTGGCGGCCGACGTGCGGGACCTCCTCTCACGTCACCTCGGCAGCGACTGGATTCGACCGGGTGGACGACCCGGAGACGTGGCGGGATTTCGACGCCATTCCCGACGACGACATCTGGCAGGTCCGGGTGACGCTGCGCGAGCACCTCTTCGGGTTCATCCGCGAGCGCGCCCGGCAACGCTGGACGGTCGAGCACGTCGCGCCGTCGCGGGTGCTCACGCACGGCTCGCTGCTCGACCCGGACGCGCTGACCATCGGCTACGCGCGGCGCTTCGCCGCCTACAAGCGCCCGGAGCTCGATCTTCCACGACGCCGAGCGCCTTGCTCGGCTGCTCAACGCGCCGGGCCGGCCCGTGCAGATCGTCTTTGCCGGCAAGGCGCATCCCGCCGACGACCCGGCCAAACACCACCTGCAGCGGGTGTTCCGCCGCGCCCTGGATCCGATCTTCGGCGGCCGCGTCGCGTTCATCGACGACTACGACCTGCACGTCGCCCACCTGCTCGTCCAGGGCTGCGACGTGTGGCTGAACAACCCGCGCAAGCCGCTCGAAGCCAGCGGCACGAGCGGCATGAAGGCCTCGTTGAACGGCGTGCCGCACTTGAGCATCGGCGACGGCTGGTGGGCCGAGGGCTACACCGGCGACAACGGCTGGCTGATCGACGGCCGGGTCGGCGAAGACGACCCTGACGGGGCCGACGCCGCCGACGCGGAGTCGCTCTACACCCTGCTCGAGAGCCACGTCGTGCCGGCGTTCTACGACCGCGACGCGGCCGGCGTGCCGACGGCGTGGATGAAGGTGGTGCGTGAAGCCATGCGCACCAACCTGCCCCGCTTCTCGACCACCCGGATGCTCAAGGAATACGTGCGCAAACTTTACGCCCCGGCCATCGAGCGCCAGCGCTAGCCGCCCTGCCCCGCTGGTGGCGCCGGGGCGGGGGATTGATACAATGCACTGATGTCCCGAAAGTCCACGCCGACCAAGGCGCACTGCGCGCTCTGCGGCGCCAAGGAAGTGTCCGAACCCAAGGGGGAGGAGCGCTACTGCGGCGACTGCTGGGACAAGAAGATCGCGGTCGAGGAAATCGTGGCGCGCGAGTTCGCGCTCAAGCGCTACATCCGCGCCCACAGCGCCGAGAAGTACCTCGTCTATCACTCCACGCAGAAGCCGCCTTGCGGCCAGCTCATCGTGGTGGACGACGGCTACGACCTGTTCCTCACCATGACCCTGTATCCCAACTTCGCGTGGGACGATCCGGCCTACCACCTGGAGGGCGACCCCGAGGGCCGCACGTTCGCCGAGCTGCTCGTCGACGTGGTGGCCACCGAGGTCATCGAGCCCTGGGGCGGCGGGAAGTGGCACTTGGAGGTCTTCCGCTCGGCAACGGCTGAACCGGAGGACTGGAACGGCGAGATGTAAGGGTCTATACTGCTCAGCAGCTGGCGGACGCGATCCGCCGGAGAGATCGGAGGAGAGTTGATGAAGCGCCTCGGGCAATTCCTGTCGGCCGTCGCAGTAGTGGGTTTCGTTGCTGGAGCGGGCGCTCAGGAGCGCAAGCTCATCGCCCCCATCCGCGGCGAAGCCACCCTCGACATGACCAAGCCTTCCACCAAGGTGGCGGGCAACGAAGTCGTCACGGTGATCACCGTGCGCAACCCCGCAACTTCCGGCGCCATTGCCGGGTTGAAGGTGGAAGAGAACTGGTACGACAAGGCCGGCAACCCGGTGGCCGGTGACAGCTACCGCCATGCCAAGCCTCTGAAGTCGGGCGAGGTGGTGACGATTACGCTGCGCACCCCGAAGAGCGCGAACATGAACTCGAACAAGTATCAGTTCACGCACGCCAACGGCACGATCAAGGCCAACGTGGTCGCCAAGATCGACGCCCCGCCGACGACCTCCGCCGTCAAGTAGGCAACGGTCAAGAGCTCAGCGACGAGCCCACGACGCTTCCGGCGTCGTGGGCTTTCGTCTGTACGTCAGGCCGCGGCCGGCCGGCCACGCCGCGGGGCCCGCCCGGCGGGCCTCACTTCCCCGGCGGCGCCAGCACGCGGACGATCGTCTCACGCGCCGCCTCGGCCTGATCGCCGACGCGCGTCTTGCCGGTGACGCGCAGCACATACAGGCCCGGCGGCACCTCCTTGAGGGGGATACGCGCGGAAAAGCCGTAACCGCCCGGGCCGCCGGCCAGCTCGCTGCTGTCGCGCTCCTCGCGCGTCTGGAACACCGCCTGGCCGCCTTCCGACAGGAGGCGGGCCTCGATGTCCACCTTGTGCGGCTGCTTGCCGGAGTTGTCGTAGACCTCGACAAACAGCGCCAGCTCGTCGCCGGCGGTGAACTCGCGGTAGGTGGTCATCGGCCCCGGCAGCATCTTGGCCAGCGGATCCTTCGGCCGGGCGGTGGGCGTGAGGCCGCTCGACGCCGAGGTCAGCGCCAGCCCGCTGATCGAGAGCTTCTCCTTGGAGAAGTCGGGCACGTCGAGGTCGTAGGTAACCGAGCCGGCGCGGCTGGTGTTGCTCTCGCGCGCCGCGACCTCCAACTGGTAGCGGCCCGGCGGCAGGTCGATCTGATTGAGGATGCGGAAGCCGCCGGCGCGCAGGCGCGGCACCGAGTCGGGCTTGAGGTTCAGCGCCAGCGTGGCGCGATCCGCCGGGATAGGACTTGCCGGCGTAGTCGGCGGCGGTGAACACCACCTCGAGGTTGTTGTGGAAGGTGCCGTCCTTCTCGGTGAGCGGCAGGTCGCGCGCCCCCACCAGCGTCGAGATGACCACCGCGCCCTTGCTGATCGGCGCCCTTGAACACCGCCGCGGCCAGCGCCAGCGGCAAGCCCGACGCCGGCAGCGGGCTGGCCAGCGCGGCCCGCAGTTCGGGCGCCGTTTTCGGGTCGGCCTTCTCGGTCTCGGCCCGGCCGCGCGCCGCCGCGTAGCCCTTGCGGGCGCGGACGGTCAGACCAGGACGCGACACGCGCACCTCGATCTTGCGGAACTTGCCGTCGCGGCGTTCGTTGGTCGAGTAGTAGCCGAGCAGGTAGTAGGCGCTGTTGTCGACGACCAGGCGCTCGAAGTTGGCGGCCAGGTTGTTCTGGTTCACGACCGCAAAGCCGCCGGTCTCCTGCGACAGCACGCGCAGGCTGTCCTGCCCGAGGCGCGCTTCGTTCGACGAACGACCCGCTTCCGAGATTGAGCGAGTTGTCCTCGGGCAGCCCGCCGACTTCGATCATCTCGTCGCTACCAGCGCCCAGCCCGCGCGGGTCGACGCCGTAGATGGCGACGTTGGCGCGCGTGGCCGCGGCGATGGCCTCGCGGGTCGCGTCCATGACGCTCGACGCGCTGCGGTTGTTGAACACGTCGGTGATGTCGTAGTCGATGCCTTCGCTGAAGTAGACGATGGCCTTGCGCCGGCCGCTGATCCCGCCCAGGTAGTTGGCCAGGTTCCGGATCGACTCGAGGGTCGTGCGCGCGGTCAGGCCGCGCTCGTTGTCGAGCATGTCGTCGATGCGGTCGCCCTGCTGGCGCGTGTCGCGAGTACGCACCTCTTCGTCGAGCCGTTCGAGCGTCGACGAGCGCAGCTTGCGTCCCGTGAACTTGTCCACCGAGGCGAGCAGCCGCTGCTGGCTGTTCGTGAACTCCTGCGCCGCGTCGGACCGGCCGCTCGTGAACACGACCGCGGCCGTGTCGTTGGCGCCCATGTAGCGCTGGATGAACTGACGGGCCGCCGCCTTGGTCCGCGCCGCCCGCAGCGGGTGCGTATGCTGGTCGTCGAGCATGATCACGTAGATGCGCCCGTCGTAGCCATTGAGGTTGTTCTGCACGTCCGGCTCGATCGGCGACGACGCGAACAGCGGCCGCGGCTGCCGCTCGACCGGGATGTTGACGAGCGAGAAGGCCGTGACCTTCTGCGGCTTGCCGTCCTCGAACACCTGGAAGTCGGCACCGGTCAGCCCGGGGACGAAGGCGCCCTGGTCGTCGAGGACGCGCGCGTCCACCTCCACGTAGTTCACCTCGGCGCGGAAGGTGACGGGCGGCTGCGTCGGGGGCGCCTGGGGTTCCTGAGCGAAGGCGAGCGCGGCGCCCGCCACGAGGGCGACGGACGTGAGGAACCGGTTCATGCGGGTCATGCGCATCATTCCTGTCTGGCAGGCGGACATCGGGCAGGATCGCGGACGGCGGTCCTGCGAGGGCGCGGCCTCTCGATTATAGGACGGCCCCTCAGCGCCCGGTGGCCGTCGACGTCGCTGCCCGTCGGGTCCGGTCGACGTCGCTGCCCGTCGGGTCAGGTCAGTGCCGGCCGGCGGCGGTGCCAGTCGGTGGCCTGTTCGTAGGCGTGGCCGACACGAAACAGGGTGTGCTCGTCGAAGGCGCGCCCGTAGAGCTGCAAGCCGATCGGCAGGACCGGCGGACCGGCCGCGAAACCGCACGGCAGCATCAGGGCCGGCAACCCGGTCATGTTGCCCAGGAAGGTCGTGCCGCCCCGGAACCGCGAGCCCTTGGAACCGGGTTTCACGTCCGTGCCGGCCAGGTCCGGCGACTCGAGCGGCGAGGGCAGGCCGTCGCCCCCGGGCACGGCCATCACGTCGCACTGCGTGAAGACGGTCGCCATCTCATGCTGCAGCAGGGTCCGGATGCGCTGCGCCTTGATGTAGTCGGTGGCCGAATAGAAACGGGCGGCGTCGAGGCGCTCGCGCACGACCGGATCGAAGAGTTCGGGCGACTCGCGCAGCCGCTGCTCGTGGAAGGCCGCGGCCTCCGCCATGGCCACCACCCACCCGGCCGACGTGGCGTACTGCGCGTGGGGCACGTCGACGTCCACGAGGGTCGCGCCGAGCCCCTGCAACGTCTGGAGCGCGGCCCGGTAGGCCGCTTCGATGGGCGCCGCCAGGCCGTCGGTCAGGAAGCGCACGGGCACGCCGATGCGCAGGGCGCGGATGTCGCCGCTCAGCGCTGTGGTGTAGTCGGGCACCGGGTCGGTGGTGGTCGAGACGTCCATCGGATCGTGTCCGGCGATGGCCTGCAGCATCAGCGCCGCATCGGCGACGGTGCGGGTCATCGGCCCGGCGTGGTCCATGGTCCAGGCCAGCGTGGTCACGCCGTGACGGCTGACCCGGCCGTAAGTCTGCTTGAGGCCGACGATGCCGCAGAAGTTGGCCGGCCCGCGAATCGAGCCCCCGGTGTCGGTGCCGATCGAGAGCGGCACCATCGCGGCCGCCAGCGCGGCGCCCGAGCCGCTCGATGACCCGCTCGGCGTCCGGGTGAGATCCCAGGGGTTCCGCGCCGGTCCGAAGCCGGACACGACCCCGCTGCCCATGGCGAACTCGAGCAGGTTGAGCTTGCCGGCCAGAACCGCCCCGGCCTTGGCCAGCCGGTCGGTGATGGTGGACTCGTAGTCGGGTACGACCGTGGCCGTCACCTTCGAGCCGTTGGTCGTCTTGACCCCCTTGGTGGCGAGGATGTCCTTGGGGGCGTAGGGGATGCCGTGGAGCGGGCCCCGGTAGAACCCGCGCCCGATTTCGCGTTCGGCCTCGGCCGCCTGGCGTCTGGCCAGGTCGGCAGTGACGGTGATGAACGCATTGGTGCGGGGGTTGAGCTCCGCGATGCGCGCGAGATAGGCCTCGGTGAGCTCGACCGGCGAGAGCTTGCCGGCGCGGATGAGCGCCCCTTGCTCGCGGGCGGACAGGAACAGGACATCGGTGTTGAGCGGCATCGGCGTTACCGGAGCGGCGCGAAGACCGGCGCCGGTTCGAGGGCGTCGTCGAGCACCAGTTCGCGCACGACCTGGATCTGCTCGAGGTTCCGCTGCACGGCGCGTTCGGCCACAGCCAGACGGGTCGCGTCGAACGAACCGCCGAGCAGCGTGGCTGCCTCCCGGAGCGTCTGGGCGCTCACCGTCGGCTGGGCCAGAGCCGCCAGGTCGGTGGCGGCGGCGCCGGCAAACCCGAGCGCCGCCAGAATCTGTAGCAGCGCCCGCCGGTCGAGGCCGTGGTCGAAATCGGTGCCCATGCGTCGCTCCTCGTCACAACAACTTTCGGGGGCCGGCCCGCGTCCTCAGTGATGTGGCCCGACAGTGGACGCTAGTGCCCGGGCCGGCCCCCTGTCAAACCAGCTATACTCGAATTCCGTATGCCTCTTGACGTTTCCGCCGTACAAGCGGCGCTGCGCGCGGCCGGGCTCGACGGATGGCTGCTTTACGACTTCCACGGCTCGAACCCCGTGGCCCGTCGCCTCACCGGCCTCGCCACGAGCGGTCACATGACCACGCGGCGGTGGTTCTACCTGATTCCGACGGACGGGTCGCCGAAGGGGCTGGTCCACAAGATCGAGCGTGCCACCCTGGCGCACCTGCCGGGCGATACCACGGAGTACGCCGGCCGGGTCGAGCTCGAAGCCGGGCTGCAAGCCGCTGCTGGCGGGCCTGCGCACGATCGCCATGGAGTACTCGCCGCGCAGCGCCATTCCCTACGTCTCACGCGTCGATGCCGGCACCATCGAGCTGGTGCGCGATCAGGGCGTGCAGTGGCGTCGTCGGGCGATCTCGATCCAGCAGTTCGAGGCGGTCTGGAGCGACGACGCCTTCGCCACGCACCGGGCGGCCGCCGATCGGCTCTACCGCATCAAGGATCGGGCCTTCGCGACCATCGCCGCGCGCCTGCGCGACGGCGTCGACGACCACGGAATTCGACGTCCAGACAGCGATGATGGAGTGGTTCGCCGAGGAAGGGCTGACGACCGACCATCCGCCCATCGTCGCCACCGCAGGCGAACGCCGGCAACCCGCACTACCAGCCGCCGGCCACCGGGTCGCGTCCGATCGGCAAAGATCGAGGTCGTCCTGCTCGACCTGTGGGGCAAGCTGCCGACGCCCGGGCGCCGTCTACGCCGACATCAGCTGGATGGGCTACACCGGCGCCAGCGCCGCCGGCGCCGCTGGCGGCCGCCTTCACGGCCGCGCGCGACGCACGGGATGCCGCGGTCGCGCTGATTGAGACCGGCGGCCGCGTCCGGACGCGAGGTCCGCGGCTGGGAAGCCGACCACGCGGCCCGCGCCGTGCTCTACGCGGCCGGGTTCGGCGACGCCATCCTGCATCGCACCGGGCACAGCCTCGGCGAAGAGGTCCACGGCAACGGCGCCCACCTCGACGACTACGAGACGCACGACGAGCGGCGGCTGCTGCCCGGCACCGGCTTCACCATCGAACCGGGACTGTATTTCGACGACTTCGGCGTTCGGACCGAGATCAATATCGCCTGGCGGCCGGCGGTCCCGAAGTGACAGGGCCGCGGCAGACGGCCGTCGTGCCGGTGGTGTAGTGGAGGAACTAGATGTCGACTCGCAAGACCACGCTGTTCTATGCCCTGCTCATCGCCGTCGCCTCGGTGGCCGTCGGCATGGTCATCGCGTCGCGCCTCGACTCTCGCCCGCCTCGCTCGGCGCAGACCGTCACCTCGGCGCCGCCGGCGAACAGCGCGCCGCTCAGCGGCCCGGTCGATGCCGCGCACCTTCCGGACCATCGCCAAGTCGATGAGCCCGGCGGTCGTCAACATCCGCACCGAGTCGCGGCAGCGCGTCGCAGATGACGCAGTTCTTCGGCGGCGACGACGATCTGCTCGAGCGCTTCTTCGGCGGCGGCGGCAGCGGCGGCCGAGCCAGCGGCGGCAGGACCGAGCGCCCGCAGGTCACCCAGGCGGCCGGCACCGGCTTCATCATCAGCAAGGACGGCCTCATCCTCACCAACAACCACGTCGTCGAGGACGCCACCAAGATCCAGGTCGTCGTGTCTACGGCGACGACGCCGACGTGAGCTACCTGGCCAAGGTGGTCGGCCGCGACCCGCTCACCGACAGCGCGCTCATCGAGCTGACCGAGAAGCCGAAGCGCGAGCTGACCGAGGTCAAGTTCGGCGACTCCGAGCAGATGCAGCCGGGCGACTGGGTGATGGCCATCGGCAACCCGTTCGGCCTCGCGCACACCGTCAGCGTCGGCGTGGTCAGCGCCACCGAGCGACCCTTCCCGATCACCGACGGCCGCAGCCAGGACGTGCTCCAGACCGACGCCGCGATCAACCCCGGCAACTCGGGCGGGCCGCTGCTGAACGTGCGCGGCGAAGTCGTCGGCATCAACACCGCCATCTACACCGACTCGCGCAACCAGGGCAACATCGGCATCGGCTTCGCCATTCCGATCAACACCGTCCGCGAGCTGCTGCCGCAGCTGCGCAGCGGCAAGGTCACCCGCGGCGTGATCGGCGTGTCGGTCGGCGCTCATTCCGCTCGACGCGGTCGAGGCGCTCGGCCTCAAGGAACGCACCGGCGCGCTGTCTCGTCGGTGGCCGGCGGCCCGGCCGCGAAGGCCGGCGTCGAGCCGGGCGACGTCATCGTGGAGTTCAACGGCAAGCCGGTGAAGAACCGCGACGATCTCGTCGGCTACGTGACCCGCACCGCCCCCGGGCCGCCACCGTGCCGCTGAAGGTGCTGCGCGACAAGGTCGAGAAGCGGCTGCAACGTCACCGTCAACGAGCTGAATCTCGAGGCCGAACAAAGCGACCGCGCCCGCACCGACGCGCCGGCGCCGGAAGAACAGGCCGGCGAAGGCTTCGGCATCACCATCGGCGGGCTCACGCCCGAGGTGGCGCGCCGCCTGCGGCTGCCGGCCGGCACCGAAGGCGTCATCATCACCGACGTCGAGGCGCGGCAGCCCGGCCCAGCGCGGCGGCCTCGCGCGCGGCGACGTGCTGCTGCAGGTCAACCGCCGGCCGGTTACCTCGGTCAGCGACGCTTGCGCGTGAACTGGGCCGGGTGGCCTCGGGTTCCACCGCCTTCTTGCTGGTGCTGCGTAACGGCCAGGAAAGCTTCATCACCGTCCGCAAGGAGAAGGCGGCTGGGCCACGGCGTCGAACGCGGAGATCGAGCTGCGCTTCCCGACGCCGAGGACGCACGCAACCGCGTCCTCGGTCTCGGCGCGACGGCGGCGCCGCCCCGGCGCCTGCAGCGTGACACGCTGCTCGACACGGCCAATACCGGCTGCTGGCGGCCGGCGCGGCGTTGCGCGTCCGCGCCGACGGCGAGCTCGCCTATCTCACCTTCAAGGGGCCGGTTGGTGCCCGGGATGGTGAAGGCGCGCGAGGAAATCGAGGACCAACAATACGAGAACTGAACCAGTACGGGACAGTA
>CAWJMJ010000018.1:0-12403 GCA_963843885.1 uncultured Acidobacteriota bacterium | reverse complement strand
AGAGACCCCCGCGGGCCCCTGAGGACCTGCCGCACCGGTTACGCCCGGCGGCCCAGGCGGTCCCGATGCGCCGGCCGGTCCGGCCGGTCCGGCCGGGCCAGTTGGGCCGGGAGGGCCGGCAACTCCCACGTCGAGCCGCGCCCAGGTCGCAGGATTCCCGTAGGCGGTGGAGTAGTAGAGCGCGCCCGCCGAATCAACAACCATCTCTCCGGCTTGGTGTTCGCCGGCCGGTGGCCCCAGGGTTGCCGCCGGGACGATTCGAAGAGCGGCTTTGCCACCCGACGCAGACACGCCGTATTGACCGGCAGTTCCCGTCGCCACCACGCCCGCGAAACCGGTGCCGAGGATGCCGGAGCTGCCGCCGGCGCCTTCGCCGATGACGCCCGACGCACCGGTGCCGTGCACGCCGTAACCCGTGGGGCTGTTGCCGCGGACGGCCACCGCGCCGCTGTTGTTCGTGACCTGGAACGCGGGCTGCGAGAATGAGCCGGTGTTGGCGTAGGGCAGGGTCACGCCTGGACCAGCGGGGCCTGGCGGGCCCACTGGGCCGACGGGGCCGATTGGGCCGTCCGCCCCGGCGGGACCCGCAGGACCGGCTGGACCCTCCAGGCCGACCGGCTGGCCGTTGCGCGTCAGTGTTCCGGAAACCTCGACGTCGCCGTGGAAGAGCGCGGCGGGTCCGGTGCCGGCCGTGGTCGCATACAGCGCGGGCGCCGTGCTCGCCGGGTTGACGATCGAGAAACTGCCCGCGCCGCCGGTGCCGTAGTTGTTGGCGGCAAGGGTCACCGTAGAGCCAAGCGGGTTCTCGCTCACGAACGCCGCGGCCGGCGTGCCCGATCCCGAGCCGTTGGTCACGACGAACAGCGCCGGGTTCTTGTTACTCGCATCGGTGTTCTTGAGAAAGGCCGCGGCGCCGGCCCCGCTCTTCTCGATGCGCAGGGCATGATTCCCGCTCGAATCGACTCCGAAGAAGGGCAGCGCGAACGACACGCCAGGGGGGCCCGTCGGACCGGCCGGCCCGGAAGGACCTTGGGCCCCGGCGGGGCCGGTATCGCCGGTTGCCCCCGGTGGCCCGGTCGCGCCGGCGGGACCGGCGGGGCCTTCCGGTCCCACCGCGCCGAACGCCACGTCGATGGTCGCCACGTTTCCGGGACTGGCCTGCACCACCACGACGTGCGTGGCGGGAGGCGGCACCGCCGGCAGGAGGGCCTGCACGCGTTTGGCGGTGGCTCCCGCCAAGACCGTCAGTTCCCGGTAGGCGCCGTTGGCCAACCCCACGAATACACGGGGACTCGTGCCCAGGTTCTGGCCCTGGACGGTGAGCACGAGCGTGCTCAGGTCGGCATCTGCCCTCGTGATGGCGGGCGTCTGAGCCAGGGCACGTTCACCGCCCACGAGACTCATCACGACGATGGCGAGGACTATCGCGCATGCCTTGTACACAGACACCTCCGGCTGCTGTTGGTGCGGTCACCGAGAAACCCCAGCGCTACCGCGCCGCCAAGTCCGGTCGCTGCCGCGTGGGTCAGCGCGGTGTCGTGGGCGAATCCGGTTTGACGAGAAGACGGACCACGCCTGTGAATTCCGTCCCCCGCCAGCCAACGCTTTTCCGTCGCATCTTGAGTTAGCTGAGCTGCCGCCCCATAATCCCCGGTAGTCCGGATCCCCCTGTGGCCGCGTCGCCCGACCCGTACACCGCGCACGCCGAGACCATCGAGTCGGCGCTGTCCCACGCCTGCCGGGCGCACCGGCTGGCGCCGGAAGTGGCCGACGAGTTCCGATCGTGGGCGCGGCTGCGCCTCATCGACAACAACCAGGCCATCCTGCGGAAGTTCGAAGGGCGCAGCACGCTGCGCACCTTTCTCATTACCGTCGTGCAACGCCTATATCTGGACTGGCGGAACGCGGAATGGGGCAAGTGGCGACCCTCGGCCGACGCCCGACGGCTGGGGCCGGTCGCGGTGGAGCTCGAGCGCCTCGTGCTTCGCGATCAGTTGGCCTACAACGAGGCGGTGCAGACGCTGACGGCCAAGGGCCTGGCCTCGGCGGACGAGTGCGAACGCGCGTGGGTGCAGTTGCCACGACGCCCGCGCCGGCGTCGCGTGGACGAGGAAGACATGGCCTCGCTGCCGAGCCCGTCGTCTGCGACCGCGCTCGTGGACGACGACGAATCGCGCACCGCGGCCACGGCCATGAGCGAAGCGCTGGGGCGCGCCCTCGGCACCTTGCCCGCCGCCGACCGCACGCTGCTGCAGCTGCGGTATTGGGGCGGCTATACAGTGGCGCGCATCGCGGCGCTGACCGGCGAGAACCAAGCGGCGCTCTATCGCCGATTCGATCGGATGGTGACGCAACTGCGGCGCTGCCTCGAGGCCGACGGCCTGAGCGGGCAGGCGCTAGCCGAACTGTCCGGGCGCTTCGACGTGGAGCCCGAGCGTTCCGCGAATACTTCCCTCGGTCCGCCAGGAAGTCAGCCGCTGCGTCCGTCACCTCTAACAGACACCGGGAGAGGGCATGCCTGATCAACCCGGGGCCGGACGTCTCGATCCTGAAACCCTTGCGGCGTATGTCGACGGGCTGCTCCCTCCGGACCAACGGGCGAAGGTGGATGCTGAGATCGCTGCCGACCCCGAACATTACGAGTGGCTGGCGAACACCGTGGGCGCGGTGGACGACGACACGATTGCCGGGGCGGCCGAGGACCCGTCGGACGCGGCCGGCCGGGTGCCGCGGCCGAAGGCCGGCCACAACGACACCGGGACGGTGCTGCCGTTCTATCGGCGCCGGAGTGTGATGGGCGGCGCAGGGGTGCTGCTGGCGGCTGCCGCGTCGGCCCTGCTGCTGGTGCAGCTGCAGCCCCAATGGTGGCAGCGCCTGCGGGGGCCGCAGGCAGACCCGAAATTCGCGAAGCTGGTGGCCGCGGTCGGGGACGAACGCTACATCGAGCCGCGACTCACCGGCGGGTTCGAGTACGGGCCAGTGCGGCAGGTGATGCGCGGGCCGAACGATGTGCCCGTTCAGAATCTCCAGGTGCTGGCCGCCGCCGAAGAGTTGCAGCAGGCCGCGGACACGGATCCGAGCGCGGAGAACCTGCACGCGTGGGGGGTGGCGCAGTTGCTCCTCGGCGACCCGGATCTGGCCGTGGCCACACTCACGACCGCTCTCGCGAAAGAGGCTGACGAGGCGGTCGCGATCGACCTGGCGGCGGCATATCTTGCCGGTGGAACTCTGTCGGACACGTCTCCGGTTCAGGATGCCCGTGCGCGCGGGCGCTTCGCGGCGGCACTCCTGGCGCCGGCGGCATCCGCTCGGAACCCCGTGGCGGCCTTCAACTACGCCCTGGCGCTGGAGCAAAGCGGAGACATCCCGGCGGCGCGCCGCGCGTGGGCGACGGCTCTCGACCTCCAGGTCGACCCGCGCTGGCGGCACGAGGTGGAGACGCGTCTGCAACGACTGGAGCAGGCCAGGCCGTGACTGGCCCCGTGGTTACGCGTTTGGCGGCGCCACGAGTGGTTGTCGGCATTGCTGTGATCGCTGCGATAGTGGCGGCGGCGCTTCTCGCCTTCGCGCGCAGACCCGCGGTTGAACCGACAGACGAGCTGTCGTCTCTCGTGGCCGCACTCGGAAGCCGGCGAGTGACGGCCGGGCGGCTGACCGGGGGCTTCAGGCACGGTGAACCGTCCACGACCAGAGGCGTGTCGCCGGCCGTCGCGCCCGACGTCGCCATGGCGGCGGCGCGCGCCGAACGACGTCTCACCGAGGTTCGCACTGCGCGCACGTTCGAGGCCGCCGGTATCGCCCGCCTCGTGATGGGCGAGCCGGGCCGCGCGATCGAGGCCCTGTTGAACGCCACCGGCGCCCAGCCCGACTGCGCCAGCTGTTGGTCCAATCTCTCCGTGGCCTACCTCGATCGCGCCGACCAACTGGCATCTGGTGCGGTGGCAATGCTCATACCCGCACTCGATGCCTCGGAGCGCGCGGTGACCCTGGCGCCGCGCCTGCCGGAGGCGTGGTTCAACGCGGCTCTCGTCAGGGAGCGCGTGGGCCTGGGCGCGGCGGCCGCCTGGCAGGTGTTCGTGTCGCTGGAGGGCGAGTCGCCGTGGGGTCGCGAGGGGACGGCTCGCCTGCAATCACTGGAGCGCCCTGCCTCGGCCACGGCAGCGGGGCCGGGCGCCTCATCGACGGCATGGTCGCTGCTACCGGACCGTGACGTAAGCGCCTCTTGTGCCGCGCACCCGGGCGATGCTCGCGTCTACGCCGAAGACCTGCTCCTCGGGCAGTGGGCGGAGTCCGTGTTGAGTAACGACGCGCGGGAAGCCGGGAGACTCAGGGGCCGCCTCGACGTCGTCGGAAGCTGTCTGGAAGAATTCGCCGATGACGCTCTGCTGGGGGCGACAGTCGCCCGCCTCCCCGAACACATCGACCACCCGGCTGCTGGCCGCTACGCGCAGTTGTTCCGTGCCTACGCGCGCGGGAGGGCCCACTACGAAGGGGCGCGGGAAACCCAGGCAGAGCAGGAGTTCAAGCGGGCCCTGCTCCTGTCGCGCAACCTGGGCACGCCGTTCCGCTGGCTGGTGGAGTTCCAGCTCGCGGCCATCGACTACCAGGCCCGCCGGTTGCTCCGTGCCCAGGCGGTCTTGGACCGCACTCGCGCTCGCGCTGAAACCCGCAAGTACCGCAGCCTCGAGGTGCGAGCCACGACCCTCACGGGCACGGTGCTGATGCAGCGCGGCCGCTTGCGCGACTCCCACGAGGCCTATGTGGCCGCGGCGGCTCGCGCCGACATGACCGTCGACGCCGAACTCGCGTCGACGGCCCTCTACAGCCTGGCCAACACGGCTCGCCTGGTCGGCGATTCGGTGCGCGGCTGGCGCGCACTGATTCGAGCCTTGCCGCACCTCGATCGCATTGGCAATCCCCGCCGCCGCCTCATGGTGCTGTACAACGCGTCGATGCTGGCGGAGCACGACGGGCGTCTCTTCGCGGCGCTGCACTTTCAGAACGGCGCCCTGGACACGGCCCTGGCGCGGGCAGTCCCCGGCGCGATCGTGGAAGCAAGAACGCGGCGAGCCGAGCTGTCGTATCGGCTCAACCGGCCGGCCGACGCGGCGGCCGATCTGGCCGCCGCGAGAACGACCCTCGGCCTCGTCGCTGAGCCGCTCCGGGCGCGCTACTACAGCGGGCTCCTGAACGCCGTGTCGGGCCGGACGCAGCTCGTCTCCAACCCGGCTGGCGCCGTCCAATACCTGACGCAGGCGCTGGACGTCTTTGGCGAGACCGAGCCGGCGGATGTGCCTGGGTTGTACCTGGCGCGGGGACGGGCGCACCGTGCCGGCGGGCAACCGCTGGCGGCCGCCGCCGACTTCACCGCCGGCATCACCGCGCTTGAAGCGCTGCGCGCGCGAACCACCCATCGCCGGGATCGGGTGTCGCTGTTCGATACCGGCTGGGAGCTGTTTGCCGAGATGGTGGCACTTCACAGTCACGATCCGGCCGCGGCCTTCGTGTTCGCCGAACGCGGACGAGCCCGCGGCCTGCTCGACGCGATGGGCGGACAGACGACGGAGCCGAGCGCCGCCGCGATTGCCGCCGCGCTGCCCGCCGGTATCTCAATCCTGGAATACGCGGTGTTGGAACGCGAGACGCTGCTGTGGCTCGTGCAACGGGGGCGAACGCGCTTCTACCGGTTGCCGGTTCAATCAGCGGACCTCGTCGACGAATCGCGCCGATACGCCGAGACGCTTCGCGCGGGCGGCGCCGTCGAGAGCGCTGGCGCCGTGAAGCTGCACGGTCAGCTGCTGGCGCCAGCGGCGGCAAATCTCGAGGCCGGCAACGCGCTCGTCGTTGTCGGCGACCAGATCATCACGTCCATTCCGTTTGCGGCGCTGTCGCCCGCGCCCGGACGGCGCCTGGTCGAAGCGTTCACGATTTCGTACGCGCCCAGTGCCAGCGTGGTGTTACGGACCCTGGCGTTGACAGCCAGCAAGGCCAATGTCGAGGGGCTGCGGCTGGTCGCCGTCGGCAATCCGACGTTTGCCCGGGACAAGTATCCTCATCTGCGGCCGCTGCCAGGGGCGGAGCGTGAGGTCCAGGAGATTGGACGTCATTACGCACACGCCACGGTCTTGATTGGAGGTCAGGCGACCAAGCGGCGGTTCTTGCACGAGCTCGGTACGGCCGATGTGGTCCACGTCGGCACCCACACCGTCGTCAACGAAGAGTACCCGACCGACTCGGAGCTGCTGTTTGCCGGGGTCGAGGGTCGTGACGACAATCTCACGGTGGAGGAGTTGGCGCGGTCGGTCGCGCGCGCGCCATCCATCGCCGTGCTGGCCGCGTGCTCGACCAGCCAGGGGACGCCGTTTCGACTCGAAGGGGTCATGAGCCTCGCCCGGGCCTTCCTCGAGCTCGGCACGCCGCAGGTCGTGGCCACGCAGTGGGACGTCGACGACGCCAGTGCGGCGACGCTGTTCGCGCGCTTGCATCGCGACCTGGCGGCCGGTATCGACGCGGGGGTGGCGCTTCGTAGCGCGCAGCTCTCGTTGCTGCGCGGCGCCGACGGCCGCCTGCGGGCACCCAGGTTCTGGGCGCCCTACGTGGTGCTGGGGGCGGCGGTAACTCGCGCCGATCGTGACGGCGCGGATTTCACAAGGAGGCATCGTGGCGAAAGTGACGATTGACTTCGCCGGCGGGTTCGCGTGGCTGTTTGACGGCGAGGGCACTGGCGCCACGGCGACCGTGGGGCTGGTCAAAGCGAAGGCAGGGTCGAAGGTACCAGCACGAGTGGGAAATCGTCGTCGACAAGACCGCGATTAAAACCGGGGCGACCACGGCTGGTTCAGAACCTGACCCGGCGCAGCCCCTCAAAGACGTGTTCCGAGCCAGCGGAGCGATAACGCTGGGTATCGACGGCAAAGCCCAGTCACCGGGCCCCCTCGAGAGGACCGTCAGCACCGCGACTCCTGGAAGCCCCGACGATTTCTATTACGTGTTCAACGTGGCCCGCATCAAGGGGTCCGCACCGAGGAAAGCGGATCCGAGCGCGCTGTCGGTCCGGATGGACGTTCCGGCCGGCACCTTGATGGTCAGCGGTGATGCAAGATTCGAATGGACGTTCGAGGACGCCAATGGCACGCCGCACGGCAACGACAGATCGCTGGCGTCGCAGATTGTCCTCCACCCGGCGATGGTGCCGACCAAGACCGTGGAGCTGTCCTGGGGCAACGTAACGGCGGTGTTCGACGCAAGCAAGCCCCTGACCATCACGATGAGAGCGGCGTGTGCCTGCGGCTCGGACAGGCTGAGCCAGGGTGAAGCTGCCCCGGGATTCTTTGAAGTCTACGAGTTGTACCCCGGGGGGGTGCCCTACGAGGATCGGCTGATTCCCCGTTTCAAAGGCGGGGGAGGGCTGCCCACGGCAGAGCGGGCCGACGCGACCAAGATGGCAGGCGATGCGGTGGTGTTGACGCCCGGGACCCGATTGCCCGCAAACGGAGCACCGGAAGTAGCGGGAGCGGCACGGCAGGGCGCGCCGGGCCGGCGCGTAATCTCGGAGGGCCACGTGTCCCTCAGAGAACAGCACGCCGGCCCCGCCGCGTCCGACGCCCGGCCCGCCGCACCGACATGCGGCGTGGCGACTTTTCGGCCCGAGTGAAAGAAGGAAATATGCTGCGCAGCGCGAAAGAACTGAAGGGTTACGCCATCGGTGCCAGCGACGGCGACATCGGGCAGGTGGACGATCTCTATTTCGATGACGAGGCGTGGACCGTGCGCTATCTCGCCGTGGACACCGGCACGTGGCTGTCGGGCCGGCGGGTGCTGATTTCTCCCATCTCGCTCGGGCGCCCCGACTGGACGGCGAAGAAGCTGCCGGTGGCGCTGACGAGAGAGCGGGTGAGCAACAGCCCTGATATCAACACGCAGAAGCCGGTCTCACGGCAGCACGAAGCCGACTACTTCGGCTACTACGGCTACCCCTACTATTGGGGTGGCCTGGGTACGTGGGGGATGGGTGCGTATCCGGGTCATCTGATTTCCGCGAACGCCGTGCAAGCGGACCGGATCGCGCAAGCCGCGGCAGCGGAGGCGGCGCAGGGGGTCGATTCCCATTTGCGCAGCTGCGCAGCTGTGACCGGCCATCACATCGAAGCGACCGATGGCGAGATCGGTCATGTGGAGGACTTTCTCTTCGATGACGACAGCTGGTCGATTCGCTACCTCGTCGTGGACACCAGCAATTGGTGGTTGGGACACAAGGTGGTGGTGGCGCCGCGGTGGATCACGAGCGTGAGCTGGCCCGATGCCAAGGTCTCGGTGGACCTGACCAGGCAGGCGGTCAAAGACGCCCCGCCCTATGACGGCCTCGTGCCGCTGGACCGTCAGCAGGAGACGGGGATCCACGAACACTACGGGCGGCCCGGCTACTGGACGACCGAGACAGATCGAGAGTCCGAGAAGTCGTAGCCGCTCGGTAGCACCTCGGGGCGCGGCGTGGGCGTCGGCCAGTCGACCATCACGCCCGTGTGGCCGCCGGCCCCGTGCACTCTCGGCTGGTGCCCGGGCGTCCGTTGTGCGATTCTGTCGACGTTGAAGAAGTCCGCCTACGGCGTCGGCATCATCGGCACGGTCGTGGTGCTCGCTCTCCGCTGGTTCGATGCCGAGCCCATGGTCACGTTCGGGCTCAGCGCCGTCACTATTCTCGGCCTGGCGTTCACGCTGGGTCACGCCACCGAGCAGCTGGGCATCGCGGCGGGCCCGCGCATCGGCGGCATCCTGAACGCCACCGTCGGGAACATCGGCGAGATCATCATCGCCGGTTTCCTGATCAACGCCGGCGAGATCGAGGTGGTGCACGCCTCGATTACCGGCTCGATCATCGGCAACCTGCTGCTGGTGGTCGGCCTCTCGCTGTTTGTCGGCGGCCTCAAGAACGGCGTGCAGCAGTACGACGCCCAGGTCACCGGCATGAACGCGTCGTCGCTCATTCTAGCCACCATCGGCCTGATCGTGCCGGCGACCTTCGCCTACCTGATCGGCGCCAATCCGGAGACCGGGCCGGGCCAGACCGGCTTCTTTCGCGTGGAAGCACTCACGGTCGGCGTCGCCGGCCTGCTGCTCGTCACCTACTGTGCCCACATGTTCTACTATCTGCGGTCGCCGGAAGCACCCGCCGGACGCCCGCACGAGGAGGCCGCGGAGTGGAGCGCGCGGACGGCGGTCGTGGTGCTGCTCGCCTCGGCGGCCGCCCTCACCGGCGTCAGTGAGGTGCTCGTGCACACCCTCGAGCCGACAGTCGAGGCGCTCGGCGTCAGTCGCCTGTTCGTCGGCATCATCCTCATCCCGCTCATCGGCAACCTGGCCGAACACGTGGTGGGGGTAAGCCTGGCCTACAAGAACCAGATGGACTTCAGCCTGCTGACCAGCCTTGGCTCGGCCACGCAGATTGCGCTTTTCGCGGTGCCGGTGCTGGTGTTCTTCGGGCTGATGGTCGGCCACCCGTTGACCCTCGTCTTCACCCCGCTCGAGGTCGTGGCCGTGGCGGTCAGCGTCTTCATCGCCAGCTACATCGCGCTCGACGGCCAGTCGAACTGGGTGGAAGGACTCCAGCTGGTCTCGGTCTACGTCATGCTGGCGCTCGCGTTCTTCTTCCTGACCTGAGCAGCGCGGCCGTCGCTGTCTCCGGTCCGGCTACGTCGCGTCCGCGTTTCCTCCGACGCCGTAATAGACCAGCACGCGCCGCACGGTCAGGCCCTGGACCAGCACGGAGAAGATCACGACGGCGTAGGTGCTGGCCAGCAGAATCTCCTTCCCCGGAAAGCGCGGCAAGGACAGCACCAGCGCCACCGAGATGCCGCCGCGCAACCCGCTCCACGTCAAGACCGGCACCAGCCCTCGTTGCAGGGAGCCGCGCACGCGCATTGCCGTCACCGGTACCGCTACTGACAGGGCCCGCGCCACCAGGCAGATTGGAATCGCCAGGAGCGCCGGCACGATGACGTTGCCCCAGTGTTCGACCGCCAGCACCTCCAGTCCCAGCAGCAGGAACAGCACGGCGTTGAGCAATTCGTCGATCATCGACCAGAACGCGTCGATATGGGCGCGCGTGCGGTCGCTCATGGCCAGGCGACGTCCGGGATTGCCGATGAGCAGTCCGGCGACGACCACGGCGATCGGGCCCGAGACGTGGATCCAGAAGGACACCGCGTAGATGAACATCACGAGCGCCAGGGTGATGAGCAGTTCCAGCGGATGGTCGTCGATGCTCTTGAGCGCGTGATAGCCGAGGAATCCCAGGGCCAGGCCCAGGCCCACGCCGCCGGCCACCTCACGGACCGCGAAGGTCGCCAGGGCCTGCCAGTTCGTTCCCGGGATGTCGGCCCCGCCCGCGCCCGACAGATTCGCCATCGAGGCCAGGCCGAGGAAGACCACGACCCCGATGCCGTCGTTGAAGAGCGACTCGCCGGCGATCTGCGCTTCGAGGCTGGCCGGCGCGCGCAGTTCCTTGAGCAGCCCCATCACGGCCACCGGGTCGGTGGGCGAGATCAAGGCCCCGAACGTGAAGCACACGAGCATGCTTTGATGCAGGCCCAGAAACGTGAGGGTGACCCACGTCAGCGTGCCGACCACCGCCACCGACAGCAGCACGCCGACCGTCGAGAGGGCGGCGATCGTCCAGCGGTGATCGAGCAGTCCGCCGAGATCGACGTGCAACGCGCCGGCAAACAGCAGGAAGCAGAGCATCCCGTGCATCAGCGTCTGGTCGAAGTCGATCTCTCCCAGGAAGCGCTGGATGTCGGTTTGCAGATGGACGCTCGGAATCAGCTGCTGAAGCGCGACCACCGCCAGCGAACTGACCAGCGCCACGAGCAGCGTGCCGCTGGTGGCCGGCAGATGCAGCAAACGGTAGTTCACGTAGCCGCTGACCGCGGCAATGGTGATGAGAATGGCGGCGATATCGAAGACGCTCACGGCCGCACGCACGCCTCCACGGGTACCACGACGACATCAGGGCAGTTGATCACGGCGGGTCAGTCGCGCCACGACAGGGTCTGGCCGGGCTCGATCCAGCCTCCCGCGTCGGCGGCGATGGCGTCGGCCTCCGCCGGCCCCCAGCTGCCCACGTCGTATTGGTGCGGCGGCTGGTCGTGACTCAGGATCGGGTCGACGATGCGCCAGGCCGCCTCGACCCCCGCTTCGCTGCCGAAAAGCATGCGGTCGCCGTTCAGCGCGTCGCCGAGCAGCCGTTCGTAGGGCGCCATCGCGTCCCCCTGATGACGTCGTGCGAACAAGCGGACATCCTCGCCCACCATGGCCTCGCCGGGCTTCTTGGCGCGGGCCGTCAGCGCAATGGCGACGCCGGGCTCCAGGCGAAAGCACAGGTCGTTGCCGGGACCGATGGCCGGCGCATCGAAGATGGTGCGCACCGGGACGCGGAAGGTGACGTGCACGTCCGTGACGGTGGCCGCCAGACCCTTGCCGCTGCGGATGAGGAAGGGCACGCCGCGCCAGCGGTCGCTCTCGATGGCCAGGCGAGCCGCCACGTAGGTGGCGACGGTCGAATCGGGCGCCACGCCGGCTTCGGTGCGGTAGGTGCGGTATTGACCGCGGACCACGTCACCAGGCCGAAGCGGACGCACCGCCTGCAACAACGCCACCTTGGCGGCGTCGATGGCGGCGCCGTCACTGGCGGCAGGCTCGTCCATGGTCAGCAGCGAGAGGAGCTGCAGGAGGTGGTTCTGGAACACGTCGCGAACCACCCCGACGCTCTCGTAGAAGTGACCCCGCTCGCGGATTCCGAACGACTCCGCCATCGTGATCTGCACGCTCGCCACGTGCGCGGCGTTCCAGATCGGCTCGAGAAACGCGTTGGCGAAGCGGAAGTAGAGCAGGTTCTGCACCGGCTCTTTCCCCAGGAAGTGGTCGATGCGATAGACCGCCGACTCCGGGAACGATTGGCGCAGCGTGGCATTCAGTGCCTGTGCCGATGCCAGATCCCGGCCGAAGGGCTTTTCGACGACGAGACGGGCGCCGTCCCCGTAGCCGCACCGGGCCAGCCCTGCGGCCACGGTGCCGAACAGACTCGGCGGAATCGCCAGATAGAACACCGGGCGCGTCGCGGTGCCGAGCGCCTGCCGCAACGCCTCGAAGGTCGCCGGGTTCAGATAGTCGCCCGCCACGTACGAAAGCCGGGCCGCCAGCGCACGGAACGCGTCCGGGTGGACCTGGCCGTCGGCCGTCACGCTGCGGCGCGCGCGCTCGCGCAGCTGGTCGACGGTCCACGCCGGTTTGGCCACGCCGATCACCGGCACGTCGAGGTGTCCACGGCGGGTCATGGCCTCGAGCGCCGGGAAGATCTGCTGGTAGGCGAGATCGCCGGTGGCGCCGAATAGCACCAGGGCGTCGC
>CAWJMJ010000017.1:0-21684 GCA_963843885.1 uncultured Acidobacteriota bacterium | reverse complement strand
GCTCGTGCGCTCCAGGGCGTGGACGTGGTGTCGTCGGGCGATCTCGTCCAGCACTTCGAGGCGGTCTGGAACGACGCCGGCGATCGCGACGCACCGCGCGGCGTCGGAAAAGCTCTACCGCGATCAAGGACCGGGCGTTCGAGGCAGTCGCCGCGCGCGCTGCGCGACGGCGTGCCCACCACCGAGTACGACATCCAGCAGCTGATGGTCGGCTGGTTCGCGCGACGAAGGCCTGATCACCGACTCGGCCGCCGATCGTCGTCGGCGCAGGAGAACGCCGGCAACCCGCACTACCTGCCGACCGCCAGCCGAGCTCGCGCCGATCGGCGCGGACGAGCTCGTGCTGCTCGACCTGTGGGGCAAGCTCGCCGAGCCCGGCGCGGTCTTTGCTGACATCACCTGGGTCGGCTTCACCGGCGCCACGCGTGCCGGAGCCGATGGCCGCGGCCTTCGCGGCCGATCGCGACGCGCGCGACGCGGCCGTCGCGCTCGTGCAGGATGCCGGCCGCGGCCGGACGCGAGGTGCGCGGCTGCGAAGTCGACCGCGCCGCGCGCACGGTGCTCGACGACGCCGGCTATCGGCGACGACATCCTGCACCGCACCGGTCACAGCCTCGGCGAAAACGGTGCACGGCAACGGCGTGCACCTGGACGACTACGAGACGCACGACGACCGCCGGCTGCTGCCGGGCACCGGCTTCACCATCGAGCCGGGGGTGTATTTCGACGGACTTCGGCGTCCGGACCGAGATCAACATGGTCTGGACGGCCGAAGCGGACCAGAGGTGACCGGTCCGCGTGCAGAAAGATATTCTGTCGATTGGCATCGGGTACGGCCCGCTCGCAGTCGGACGGAATCAGGAGTCTTCATGTCGACTCGCAAAACCACGCTGTTCTACGCGCTGCTGATCGCGGTGGCCTCGCTGGCCGTCGGGATGGTGATCGCGTCGCGGCTCGACCTGTCGCCGGCCTCGTCGGCGCAGACGCTGGCCAGCGCCGCCGATGAACAGCGCGCCGCTCACCGGCCCGGTCGACGCCAGCACGTTCCGTAACATCGCCAAGGCGATGACGCCGACGGTCGTGAACATCCGCACCGAGTCGAAGCAGACGCGCGCAGGACATGACGCGACTTCTTCGGCGGCGGCGGCGGCGCGGCCCGGACGCCTGCGTCGGCGGCGGCAGCGACGATCTGCTCGAGCGCTTCTTCGGCGGCGGCCAGGGCGCGCGGCGGCCAGCAACCGCAGCGTCCGCGCGAGCAGGCGACCGTGGCGGCCGGCACCGGCTTCATCATCAGCAAGGACGGCTTCATCCTCACCAACAACCACGTCGTCGAGGACGCGACCAAGATCGAGGTGTCGCTCTTCGGCGAAGACGGCGACGTCGACCTACGAGGCCAAGCTCGTCGGCCGCGACCCGCTCACCGACAGCGCGCTGATCCAGCTGACCGAGAAGCCGAAGCACGCGCTGCCCGAAGCCAAGTTCGGCGACTCGGCGCAGATGGCAGCCGGGCGACTGGGTCATGGCCATCGGCAACCCGTTCGGCCTCGCGCACACCGTCAGCGTCGGCGTGATCAGCGCCACCGCGCGCCCGTTCCCCATCGCCGACGGCCGCATCCAGCGACATGCTCCAGACCGACGCCGCCATCAACCCGGGCAACTCGGGCGGGCCGCTGCTCAACCTGCGCGGCGAGGTCGTCGGCATCAACACCGCGATCTTCACCGACTCGCGCCAGCCAGGGCAACATCGGCATCGGCTTCGCGATGCCGATCAACACCGTCCGCGAGCTGCTGCCGCAGCTGCGCACCGGCAAGGTCACCCGCGGCGTGCATCGGCGTGCAGATCGGCGACCGATCCCGCGCGACGCGCTCGAGGACTTCGGCCTGAAGATCGCCGCGGCGCGCTCGTCGTCGACGGTGGCCGCGGGCGGCCCGGCCGCCAAGGCCGGCATCGAGCCGGGCGACGTCATCATCGAGTTCAACGGCAAGCCGGTCAAGAACCGCGACGACTGGTCGGCTACGTGTCGTCAACACCAAGCCCGGCACCACCGTGCCGGTGAAGGTGCTGCGCGACAAGGCGAGAAGACGCTGCAGCGTCACCGTCGACGAGCTCGATCTCGACGACCGAAGCAGCCGCGCCCGCGCCGAGCGCGCCGGCGACCGGACGAGCAGGCGCGACAGGGCTTTGGCATCACCCTGGGCGCGCTCACGCCCGACATGGCCGCGCGGCTGCGGCTGCCGCCGGCACCGAAGGCGTGCTCGTCACCGACGTCGAACGGGCAGCCCGGCGCCAGCGCGCGCGGCCTCGCGCGCGGCGACGTCATTCTGCGGGTCAACCGCCAGCCGGTCACGCTCGCCGCAGGACGCCAGCGTGGCGCTGGGTCAGGTGGCCTCGGGTGGCACCGCGTTCCTGCTGGTGCTGCGCAACGGCCAGGAACAGTTCTTCACCGTCCGCAAGGAATAGGGCCGCAGAGGCGCAGACGCAGACGTCTGGGACCAGCGCAGCATGGCTCTCGAGCGCGAGATCAAGCTTCGTTTCGCCGAGCGCCGACGAGGCACGCGAACGGCATCCTCGCGCTCGGCGCCACTCCGCTGCGCGGCCGCCGCCTGCAGGAAGACTGCCTGCTCGATAGCGACGACGAACGGCTGCTGGCGCCGGCATCGACGTTGCGCGTCCGAGCCGAGGGCGGCAAGTCGCCTGCTGACCTTCAAGGGGCCCGTCGTGCCCGGGCGTCGTGAAGATGCGCGAAGAATACGAGACCGTCGTCGCCGACGGCGACGTGCTGCAGACCATTTTCGAACGAGCTCGGTCTGCACGTCTGGTTCCGCTACGAAAAGTATCCGCGAGGAATTCGCGGCAGACGACGTCGTCATCGCGGTGGACGAAACGCCGGTCGGCGTCTTCGTCGAGATCGAAGGCGGCGAAGCCGCCATCCACGCCGTCGCGCGCCGCCTCGGGCCGGCCGCCGGCCGACTACATCACCGACTCGTATCGCGTCCTGTTCCTGAGATTGCGGACGCACGGCCTGCCGGAGCACGACAACAGTGTTCGCGATGTCGCCGCGAGCCGGCGCGCCTCCCGCTGATCGAGTCGGACGCGGCGCCGCGCTGGTTCTGACCGCGGGCCTCGGCACCCGGCTGCCGCCCCTCTCGTCAATCCGCGCCAAGGCGGCCCTGCCCGTGGCCGGTGAACGCCGCTCATCGTCGCGCATCCTGCGCTGGCTGCGCGGCGGCCGGCGTCCGCCGCGTCGTTGTGAACCTGCATCACCTGCCCGGACACCGATCACGCGCCGCGCTCGGCGACGGCGACGACCTCGGCGTGCCGGTGCGCTACTCCTGGGAGCCGCGGGTCCTCGGGTCGGCGGGTGGGCCGCGCGCAGCGCCTTCAACCTGGTCGACGACGAGCGCCTGATCGTCGTCAACGGCGACACGCTCACCGACCTCGACCTGTCCGCCCTGCTGGCCGCGCACGACGCGACAGCCGTCCGCTGGTGACGATGGCGGTCGTCACCCGCCCGGCCCGGCTACAACGCGCTGCTGGTCGACCGGGCCGGCGGTTTCGCGGGGGTGCGGCAGGCCGGCGCCCCGCCCGGCGAAGACGACCGGGACCTCGAAGCCGTGCACTTCATGGGCGTCCAGGTCCTGGAACGCCGCGCCGTAATCGCCGGCGTGCCGGCGCGGCAGCCGAGACCGTCAAGTGGCTGTATCCCGAGCTGCGGACCGGCCAGCCCGGATCGGTGCGGGTGTGGCACAGCGGGGCGTCGTTCTTCGACGTCGGCACGCCGGCCGAGTATCTTCGCACCGTGCACGCCGTCGCCGCCCGGCTCGGACGTCCGCTCGATCGCGGCGTCGGCACGCAGGTGGACGCGTCCGCCGAGATCAGCGGAACCGTCCTGTGGGACCACGTGCGCGTGGGCGCTGGCGCATCGCTCCGCGAGTGCGTGATCGCCGACGGCGTGACGGTGCCGCCCGGCACCCGCCTGGCGCGCTCGACCGTCGTCCAGCGCGGCACGCGCACGCCGGTGGCGGGCGACCTGACGCTGGACCAGCTCGTGATCGTGCCCTTCGCCGCTGCCGCCGGGTAGAATCCGTTGGTGTCCGCCGAACTCGATCCGCGCGTCGTCGACTATCTCGCGTTGCAGCACCTCACATCCGAGGTGCAAGGCATCGTGCCGCTCACCGGCGACGCTTCCGACCGGCGTTATGTGCGCGTGCTGCTGCGCGGCCGGCCCTCGGTCGTGCTGAGCGTGCACGCCGGTCCGATCGACTTCGACGCGACCTCGCCGTTCGTCCGCGTGGCGGAGCTGTTCTCGCGCATGCCGCTGCCGGTGCCGGCCATCCTCCATCACGACGACGCGCTCGGGGTGCTGGGACTGCAGGACCTGGGCGACGTCACGCTGCAGGCGCACCTCGGCGGTCTCTCGGCCGCCGACCGGGCCAGCCGCTACCGCGAGGCGGTGGCGCTCATCGCGCGGCTGCAGCAACGCGGCGCCGCGCTGGCGTCGCCCGAGTTCCCGCCCTACGGCATCGCGTTCGACGCGCGAGAAGCTGACCTGGGAACTCGAATTCTTCGTCCGCACTTCCTGCTCGCCTACCGCGGCGTCGCTGTCCCGAGGCGCCGGTGCGCGAGGCGTTGCGCACCGAGTGGGCCGCAATCGTCGACGAACTGGCGGCGGAGCCGCGCGTGCTCTGCCATCGCGATTATCACAGCCGCAACCTGATGTGGCATGACGGCGCGTTGTATATCATCGACTTCCAGGACGCGCGCATGGGGCCGGACACCTACGACCTGGCGTCGTTGCTGCGCGACTCCTACGTCGACCTGGACGACGCGGCCGTCGACGACCTCATCGCGGGCTTCTTCGCGCTCACTCGCGGCGGCCCCGCCACCGCCGCCGAGGAGGTGGAGTTCCGGCGCCGCTTCGAGCTGATGGCGCTGCAGCGGAACCTGAAGGCCCTGGGCACCTTCGGCTATCAGACGACGACGCGCGCCAACCCCGTCTACATGCAGTACATACCGCGGACCCTGGCCTACGTGCGCCGTGCGCTCATGGGTAACCCGCGCTTCGGCCGGCTGGCCGAGCTGCTGGGCGGACTGGTCGACGAGCTGCGTTACAATCCGGCCCAGTCGTGAGTGACGCCAGCTTCGTTGTTTCCACCTTCCTGTTCCACCCGTCCCGCCTCGACCGCGAGCACCTGGTCCACATCGCGGCGCACGGCTTCGGTGGGGTGGAGCTGTTCGCCTTGCGGTCGCATTTCGACTACGGGGATGCCCACGCCGCGGCGCAGCTGGCCGAGTGGCTCGACGACACGCGTCTGCAACTGACCGCGGTGCACGCACCGACGGCCGATCGGTTCGACGCGGGCGCATGGTCCGGGAACATCTCGGTGGCTTCGCGCGACGCCGCCGTGCGGGCGCATTCGGTGGCCGAGATCCAGCGGACCCTGGATCTTGCCGCGGTGGTGCCCTTTCGCACTTTGGTGCTGCACCTCGGCCTGCCGGCCCACGTCGACGCCCGGCACGACAACGATCCCGCGGCGGCCCGGCGCAGCCTCGACGTCCTCATCCCCTATGCTGCCGCTCGCGGCGTGCAGGTGGCGCTCGAGATTCAAACCAACGCGCTGTCCACACCCGACGCGCTGGCGGCGCTGATCGAGGACGCGCGCGACTGGCCGCCGACCGGCATCTGTCTCGACGTCGGCCATGCCCGGCTGCTCGGCGATCCGGTCGACGCCATCGAAGTGGCTTCGGGACACATCGTGGCCAGCCACGTCCACGACACCCACGGCTCGCGCGACGATCACCTGGTGCCCTACGACGGGTCGATCGACTGGGCCCGCACGCTGCTGGCCTTCCAGAAGGTGGGCTACTCTGGCCCCTGGACATTCGAACTGGCGCCGACGGCATCCGTCGTGGCCACCTTGGCCAGGGCCGTCCAGGCGCGCCGGCGCTTCGAAGAGAGTCTCGGTATCAATGACGAGTTGACGAGCCAATGAGCATTCCTCACGTTCCCATCGCGAAGATCGGCGACTACGTCGGCCAGGACGTCACCCTCGCCGGCTGGCTCCACAACCGCCGATCGAGCGGCAAGATCCACTTCCTGGTGGTCCGCGACGGCACGGGCTTCATTCAGGTGGTCATGGGCAAGAGCGACGTGGGCGAGGAGGCCTTCCACGAAGCCGACCACCTGTCGCAGGAAACCTCGCTGATCGTGCGCGGCACCGTGCGCGCCGACGCCCGCGCCAAGAGCGGCTACGAGCTCGTCGCCTCGAGTCTGGAGGTGGTGGGCCGCTCGCACGACTACCCGATCACGCCCAAGGAACACGGCGTGGACTTCCTGCTGGATCGCCGCCACCTGTGGATCCGCGCCGAACGCCAGACCTCCATCCTGAAGGTGCGGCACGAGGTCGTGAACGCGGTTCGCGAATTCTTCAACGACGACGGCTTCATCCTGGCCGACACCCCGATCTTCACGCCGGCCGCGTGCGAAGGCACGACCACGCTCTTCCCGGTGCAGTACTTCGACGACGTCACCGCCTACCTCACGCAGAGCGGACAGCTCTACAACGAAGCCAACGCCATGGCCCTCGGCAAGGTCTACTGCTTCGGCCCGACCTTCCGCGCCGAGAAGAGCAAGACGCGCCGTCACCTCACCGAGTTCTGGATGGTCGAGCCCGAGATGGCCTATGCCGATCTGGACGACGTCATCAGTCTGGCCGAGCGTCTCGTGACGACGCGTCGTGGCGCGCGTGCTCGACCGGCGGGCGGCGGAGCTGAAGCTGCTCGAACGCGACACCGCGAAGCTCGAGGCGGTCAAGACCCCCTTTCCGCGCATGACCTACGACGACGCGGCCAAGGTGCTGGCTGACCAGGGCCTGCCCTTCCAGCACGGGACCGACCTCGGCGGCACCGACGAGACCGTGCTGTCGCAGCAGTTCGACGCGCCGCTGTGCGTCACCCACTATCCCGCCGCGGTGAAAGCGTTTTACATGAAGTCGGATCCGCAACAGCCCGACAAGGCGCTGTGTGTGGACGTGCTGGCGCCCGAGGGCTACGGAGAGATCATCGGCGGCGGCCAGCGCCTCGACGACCTCGACCTGCTGGTGCAGCGCATCAAGGACCACGAATTGCCCCAGGAAGCGTTCGAGTGGTATCTGGACCTGCGCCGCTACGGCACCGTGCCCCATGGCGGCTTCGGGATGGGCATCGAGCGCGTGGTCAGCTGGATCTGCGGCCTCGAGCACCTGCGCGAGACGATTCCCTACCCCCGAATGCTGTATCGCTTGTATCCGTAACCGGCGGCAGGGCGCCCCGCCCGAGGCTGGGCGGTGTACAGTGGTGGGATGTCCCACGAGGCCGTCCGCCGGCATCTTGCCGGCCCGGCGCGACGCGACGCGAGCCCCGAGCGCCACCTGTGAAAATTGGATTCGTCTCCCTCGGCTGCCCCAAGAACCTCGTCGATTCCGAGGTCATGCTGGGCATGGCCGAGCAGGCCGGCCACGACATCACGACCGACGCCGACGGCGCCGACGTGGTCATCGTCAACACTTGCGCCTTCATCGACCGGGCCAAGCAGGAGTCGATCGACACCATCCTCGAGATGGCCGAGCGCAAGAAGGCCACCGGCGGACGGCTGCTGGTCACCGGCTGCCTGGCCGAGCGCTACCGCGACAGCCTGCGGGCCGAGATTCCCGAGATCGACGCCGTCCTGGGCACCGGCGACGTCCCGCACATCCTCGAGGCGATCCAGCCGGGCTCGACCATGGCGCGCACTCCTGGCGCCGCCCCCTTGACGTTCTACAAGCGCGATCCCGGGCCGGCGAGTCGCGTCCCGGCGCTTCCGGGTGGCGCTGCCGCGGCCGGGGCAGAGGCGCGCAGCGGCGCGGACGTCCCACCCGCCGCCCCGGTGTTCGGCGTGGACCTGCCCACCTACCTCTACGACGCGACCACTCCGCGCCGGCTGGCCACGCCGGGGCACTACGCCTACGTGAAGATCGCCGAAGGCTGCGACTACAAGTGCGCGTTCTGCGTCATCCCCAAGATGCGCGGGCATTACCGCAGCCGCAGCATCGAGTCGGTGGTCGAGGAGGCGCACGCCCTGGCCGCCCGCGGCGTGAAGGAGCTGCTGCTGGTCTCGCAGGACACCACGTTCTACGGGATCGACCGCAAGGAGCGCGACGCGTTGCCGCGCCTGATTCGTGCGCTCGACGCGGTGGACGGCATCGAATGGGTGCGGCTGCTGTATCTCTACCCCACGACCATCACCGACGCGACCATCGCGGCCATCGCGGCCAGCACCAAGGTCGTGCGCTATATCGACCTGCCGCTGCAACATGCCTCGGACGCCGTGCTGAAGCGCATGAAGCGTCCCGGCACCCGCGCCTCGTACGAGCGGCTGCTGACCAAGATCCGCGCGAAGATGCCCGACGTCACCTTGCGCACCACCTTCATCGTCGGCTTCCCCGGCGAGACCGCGGCCGACGTCGAGGAACTGCTGGCGTTCATCGACGGCGGTGGGCTTCGACCACGTCGGGGTCTTCACCTACAGCCACGAGGAAGACACCTCGGCGTTCGCGTTGGTCGATGACGTGCCGGCGGCCGAAAAGAACCGGCGCCAGCGCCAGGTCATGGCCGGCACAGAAGAAGCTGGTGGCGGCGCGCCAGAAGGCGCGGGTTGGCACCACGGCCCGGCTGGTCGTGGATGGGCCCTCCCCCGAGCACGAATGGGTCTTCACGGGCCGTCTCTCCGGCCAGGCGCCCGAGATCGACCCCCAGGTCTACCTGACCGAGGCCGATCCGTCGCTGCTGAGGCCCGGGCTCTTCCTCGACGTGGAAATCGTCGGGGCAAAGGGCTACGATCTCGTGGCGCGGCCGCTGGACCTGTAGACGGGCGGGATGCTAGACTCAAGGGTCCGGTGCTGATCTGGGAATCCAGAGTGGGCTGAAGCCCACTCTTTTTCGTTTCTGGGTAAGTCAGTGACGTCACTTGAACGAATTCGGGAGCTTGCGGCCGGTATTGCCGGGGCCTATGGGCTGGATTTGTTCGACGTGAGCTACGGCCGCGAAAGCGGACGGAACGTGTTGCGGGTGGTGCTCGATCGGCCCGGCCCCTCGGCCGTGCCCGAGGAGAGCGTGAGCCTCGAGCAGTGCGCGCGGGTAAGTGAAGAGTTGAGCGCGGTGCTCGACGTCGAGGACGTCGTGCCCGCCGAGTACACGCTGGAAGTTTCGTCGCCGGGGCTGGACAGGCCGCTCCGGTCGCGAGGCGACTACGAGCGGTTCGAGGGACGGTTTGCGAAAATCGTCACCGCCGAGCCGGTGGCCAGGCAAACGGCGTTTGCTGGGCGCCTGCGCGGCATGGATGGCGATGATGTGCTGTTCGAGGCGGTCGGAGGCAAGCTGCACCGGCTGCCCCTGCGGCTGATTCGGCGGGCCCGTCTCGAAGTGGAGTTTTGAGGAACATGGCGACCAACCCGTTGATGCAGACCATCGAGGCACTGGCCAAGGAAAAGGGCATCGAGCCCGACGTGGTCATCGCCGCCATGGAAGAGGCCGTGCTGACGGCCTCGCGCAAGTATTACAAGGCCGGCGAGGAACTGAAGGCGAAGCTCAACACCGACACCGGTCAGATCGAGCTCTTCGCGGTGAGGACCATCGTCGACGAGGTCACCAATCCCGCCACCGAGATCTCGCTGGCCGAGGCCCTCGAGATGTACGGCGCCGACGCCGGCGTCGAGGTCGGCTATCAGATCGAGTTCCCCAAGAGCACCGAGGTGCTGGGCCGCATCGCGGCGCAGACTGCCAAGCAGGTCATCTTCCAGAAGGTCCGCGAAGCCGAGCGCGAGAACGTCTACGAGGAGTACAACCAGCGCGTCGGGGAAGTCGTCACCGGCGTGGTGAAGCGCTTCGAACAGGGCGACATGATCGTGGAGGTCGGCCGGATCGAAACGATTCTGCCGCGCAAGGAACAATCGCGCGCCGAAAGCTACAACCAGGGCGATCGCGTCCGGGCGGTCATCCGCGGCGTGAGCAAGAGCGCCAAGGGGCCGCAGGTGGTGCTGTCGCGCACCGATCCGGCCCTGCTCATCAAGCTTTTCGAACAGGAAGTTCCCGAGATCTACGACGGCACGGTGATGATTCGCGGGGCGGTCCGCGAAGCGGGCGATCGCGCCAAGGTCGCCGTGTATTCGCGCGAACGCGATATCGATCCGGTCGGCGCCTGCGTCGGCATGAAGGGCACGCGCGTGCAGGCGATCATCCGCGAACTGCGCGGCGAGAAAATCGACATCGTCGAATGGTCGGACGATCCGATCGGCTTGGTCATGAACGCGCTCAGCCCGGCCAAGGTCCAGCGTGTCTCGATCACCGACGACGAGAACCGGGTGATGGAAGTGCTGGTGGAAGACAGCCAGCTCTCCCTCGCCATCGGCAAGAAGGGTCAGAACGTGCGGCTCGCCGCCAAGCTGACCGGCTGGAAGATCGACATCAAGAGCGAAGAAGAAAAGCGCCGCGAGGTCGAGGCCGAACTCGGCGCGCTCGAGTCCGGCGCGGGCGGCGACGACGACCTGTCCGAGGGCGTGGCAGGCGCAGGCGAGGGGCCGGTCGAGGGCGAGAATTCAGCCGCGGGCCAGGCGTCAGCCGAGAGCAGCGCGACGGCTGAAGCCGAGACGCCGGATGGTGCCGACGCGGCCCAGCCGGATGGCGAACCGGCACCGGATCAGGCCGAAGCGGTGACGGCGGCGCCGGACGGCGCCGCGCGCACGCGGGAACAGTAGCGGCACAGCGGCATCGAACTGCCGGACGTCGTCCGGCGGATGCCAGCTCGGGAATGCGTTTATCAGGGGTGACTGTTGGCCACTGTCAGGATCTTCAAAGTCGCAGAGCTGTTGGGAACGACCAGTCAGGAGGTCCTCCAACTGCTCAAGCAGAACCACGGGATCGAGTTGAAGAGCGCCTCGAGCACCGTGGAGGAGATCGTGGCGCGCCAATTCGTGGAGCGTCTGGCGCGTCAGCGTTCGATCGAGCTGCCCAAAGGCGACATCTTCTCGGAAACGGCGGTCAAGCCGTCGAAGGGCAAGCCCGGCCTGGGCAAGAAGGCGTCTGAGCCGGCCAAACCCGCCGGTCCGCCGCTTCCCGCGCCGCGCCTGATCCGCACGATCAAGCCACCGACCGTGACGGCTCCCGAGCACGAGGGCGCCGCTGACGAAGCGGTGGCTGCCGACCAGCAGGCGTATGCGGCTGATCCGGCCCACGTGGAGGACGAGGCGCCGCCCAGCGAGGCGCCCGGCGAGAAGCACGCGCCCCAGGCTCACGCCGCGGCGGAAGTGGAGCACGTCGAGCCCGTCGTCGAGCCGGTCGAGGCCCCGGCGCCACCGCCGGCCCCGGTCGCCGCCCCCGAACCGCCCGTGCCGCAGCCGCTGGCCGAGGCTCCGGCCGTCTCCGAAGCCGCAGCCGCTGCACCCGTGGCCGAAGCGCCTGTCGCTCCGTCCGCTGCGCCGCCGGCAGCTCCGCCGGCGCGCGCGGTCGTGCCACCCGGCCGCGTCGTGCCCTCGAGCCTGCGCCTGCGCATAGAAGAACCCGGTCAGGCCGTGCCCCAGGCGCGGCCGGTCACGCCCGTGCGGCGTCCGCCAGTGCAGCCGCCAGCCAGGATCGTGGCGCCGCCCGCGCCGCCCCGTCCAGGGCAGCCCGGCATCCCCGGCATGCGCCCGCCGGTCGGGGCGCGGTCGTCGTATCCGCCCGGGTCGCCGCGTCCGCCCTACGGCGCCCCGCCCCTCGGCGGTCCCCGCCCGCTGCCCGGACAGCCGGTTCGTCCCGGTGGCCTGCCGCCCCGTCCCGGTGCCTATCCGCAACGTCCTGGCATGCCGCCGCGGCCCCCGATGGGCGCGCGTCCCGGCGGCAGCACGTTCCGGCCCGCCGGCCGTTCGAGCAGCGGCCCGCGCCGCGACTCCGGAGTGCGTCAATCGCCGGCGCCGCCGCCGGTCGCCCTGCCGCCGATCAGCCGCACCATCACGCTGGCCGAGGGCATGACCGTGAAAGACCTGTCGGACAAGCTCGAAGTGCGCGTCAAGGACGTGCTCAAAGTGCTGCTCGACCGCCGGTTGATGATGAACATCAACACCACCGTCGATATCGACACGGCCCGCGACGTCGCCCGGCACTTCGGCGCCGAAGTGGAGACCCGCAGTTTCGAGGAAGAGCTTCTCGAGGTGGCCTCCGAAGCGGTCGACGACAAGGACACCGTGGTCCGCGCCCCGGTGGTCACCGTCATGGGTCACGTCGACCACGGCAAGACGACGCTGCTCGACTCGATCCGCACGACGCGGGTGGCCGAGCGCGAAGCCGGCGGCATCACTCAGCACATCGGCGCCTATCTGGTAGGCGGCATCGGCGAGAAGAAAGACAAGAGCGTGGTCTTCCTCGACACGCCCGGTCACGCCGCGTTCACCATGATGCGCGCCCGCGGCGCCAAGGTGACCGACGTGGTCATCCTGGTGGTCGCGGCCGACGACGGCGTCATGCCCCAGACGCGGGAGGCGGTCGACCACGCCAAGGCCGCGAACGTGCCGATCATCGTCGCCGTCAACAAGATCGACAAGCCGGGCGCCAATGCCGAAGTGGTGAAGCGCCAGCTGTCGGAACTGGGTCTGATGCCGGAAGCCTGGGGCGGCACCACGGTGTTCGTCGAGGTGTCGGCCAAGCAGAAGACCAACCTCGAAGCGCTGCTCGAGATGATTCTGCTGGTCACGGA
This sequence comes from uncultured Acidobacteriota bacterium, assembly GCA_963843885.1. Taxonomy (GTDB): domain Bacteria; phylum Acidobacteriota; class Vicinamibacteria; order Vicinamibacterales; family UBA2999; genus CADEFD01. The sequence goes on along the minus strand of CAWJMJ010000017.1, from coordinate 8,941 downwards.
AATTGGCGAACTCAAGGCCAATCCGAAGCGGGCCGCCGCCGGCACCGTGCTCGAGACCAAGCTCGATCGCGGCCGTGGCCCCGTGGCGACGGTGCTCGTGCAGGACGGCACGCTCAGCGTCGGCGACAACATCATCGCCGGACCAGTAGTGGGCCGCGTCCGCGCCCTCATCGACGACCGCGGGCGGCCCATCAAGTCGGCCGGTCCGTCGACGCCGGTGGAGGTGCTGGGTCTGGAAACCCTGCCCTCTCCTGGCGACTCGTTCCAGGCCGTGTCCGACCCCGCCAAGGCCCGGCAGATCGCCATGTTCCGCCAGGCCCGCGCCAAGGAGAAGCTGCTCGTCGCCAAGGGCGGCCGGCTGACCCTCGAGTCCCTGCAGTTGCAGATGGCCGAAGGCGGCATGAAGGAACTGCCGATCATCATCAAGTCCGACGTGCAGGGCTCGGCCGAAGTGCTGGCCTCGTCGCTCGACAAGCTGTCGGACGACAAGGTCAAGGTCAAGATCATCCACTCGGCGGTGGGCGCCATCAACGAGTCGGACGTGCTGCTGGCCACGGCGAGCAACGCCATCATCATCGGCTTCAACGTGCGGCCCGACCGCAACGCCACCGACATCGCCGAACGCGAGAAGGTCGACATCCGCCATCACACGGTGATCTACAAGGTCACCGAAGAGATCGAAAAGGCGATGGCCGGGCTGCTCGATCCCACGTTCAAGGAAGTGCGGATCGGGGCCGCCCAGGTGCGCGACACCTTCAAGGTGCCGAAGGCCGGGGTCATCGCGGGCTGCATGGTCAGCGAAGGCACCATCACCCGCAAGGGCGATGCCCAGGTGCGCCTGCTGCGCGACAGCGTGGTCGTCTGGGAGGGGAAGCTCGCGTCGCTGCGCCGCTTCAAGGACGACGTCAGCGAGGTCAAGGCCGGCTTCGAGTGCGGCATCGGCCTTCAGGGCTACAACGACGTCAAGGTCGGCGACGTCATCGAGGTCTTCCAGATGGAGCGCGTGGCGACCCCGGCCTAGCCGGGTCGCCGGCCCAGGCGGGACGCGATGGCGGTCGTGCTGCTGACGGTCGAGCTTCACTTGCCCTTCGCGCAGTCGCTCAAGGACAAGCGCATGATCCTGCGCGGCTTGAAGGATCGGGCGAAGAAGTTCAACGTCGGCGTCGCCGAGATCGCCCATCACGACCTGTGGCAACGGGCCACGTTGGGCGTCGTCACCATCGCCGCCGATGGGGTGCATGCCGAACGCGAGCTGCAGGCCGTCGCCGCAGAACTCGAGCGCGCCGAGCCGGGCCTCATCACCCGGACCCAGATCGAGCACCTGGCCTGACGGCCGGTCCCGGCGCGGCCAGGCGACCATACGCCTAGAGCGGCCAGGCGACCACACGCCTAGAATAGAGACATGCCCCTCACCCATCGCATCGAGCGCATCGCGGAACAACTGCGCGAAGAGGTCAGCCAGATCCTGGCGACCGACATCGCCGACCCCGGCGTGGGCCTGGTCACGGTGAGCCGCGTGAAGGTCTCGCCGGACCTGTCGCTGGCCCGCGTCTACTGGACGCTGATTGGCGACGCCGCCGAGAAGAAGCGCACCACCAAGGCCCTGCAGCGGGCCGCGCCGTTCGTGCGCCACGTGCTGGCCACGCGGCTCACCCTGCGGCGCGTGCCCGAGGTGGCGTTCCACTACGACGAGGGGCTGGCCGCGCACCAGCGGGTCGAAGAGATCCTGCACGAGATCCACGAGGCCGACGCGGCCCGAGGCGAGGCTGCTCCGCTCCCCGGCGAGGCCGCCTCGACCCCGGGCGAGGCCCCCTCCATCCCCGGCGAGGCCGCCCCGCTCGCCGCCGAGGCAGAGTCCCTGGCCGCCGACACCGCCACCCCGGCTACGCCCGCCACCGCCGTGCCCGATGACCCCGACCCCAAGAACTGAGGCGCCCGAGCTGGCCGAGATCGTGGCGCGGCTGCACGCCGCCGCGCGGGTCGTGGTGTCGTCGCACGAGCGGCCCGACGGCGACGCCATCGGCTCGGGCATGGCGCTCGTGCTGGCGCTGCGCGCGCTCGGCAAGGAGGCGCGGCTGGTCATGTGCGACACGCCCCCTCCGGCGCTGCAGCCCTTCCCCGCCGTCGACGGCGTGTGGGTGGCGCAGGACGTCACCGAGACGTTCGACGCCGCCGTGATCATGGAGTGCAGCGACCTGTCGCGCACCGGCGTACGCGGCCTCGAGCGCTCGCCCGTGCTCAACGTCGACCATCACCCGGGGAACACGCGCTACGGCGTGGTCAACTGGGTGGACGAGTCGGCGGCGGCCTGCGGCGAACTGGTCTACGACCTGATCGTGGCGCTCGGAGTTCCGCTCACGGCCGACATCGCCACGCACCTCTACCTGGCCATTCTCACCGACACCGGCTCGTTCCACTTCTCGCACCTCACGCCGCGCACCTTCGAGGTCGCCGGACGGTGCGTGGCGGCGGGCGCCGACCCGGTGTGGGTTGCCAGCACCCACTACGACAGCAACCGGATGGCCCGCGTCCGCCTGTTCGGCCGGGTGCTCTCGGACATGATCGTGGACGCGCCCGGCCGGATCGCGCTCCTGGCCGTCACCCCCGACATGGCCGCCGCGGCCGGCGGCACCTACGACGACACCGAGGGCCTCATCAACTTCCCGCTGTCGGTGAAGGATCTGCGCGCCGTGGCCTTCTTCAAGCAGGCCGAGTCGCCGGAGCACTGGCGGGTCAGCCTGCGCTCGAAGGGCGCCGTGGACATCGGCGCGATTGCCCGGGAACGCGGCGGCGGCGGCCATCGCAACGCCGCCGCGTGCGCGGTGCGCGGGCCGCTCGAGGCGGTGCGCACCGATCTGCTGCAGGCGCTCGAGCGGGCCGTCGCCGACGCGGATTCCGCGTGAGCGCGCCGGTCGACGGCGTCCTGGTCGTCGACAAGCCCACGGGCCCGACCTCGCACGACGTCGTGAGCGTGGCCCGCCGCGCCCTCGGCACGCCCAAGGTGGGACACACCGGCACGCTCGACCCCATGGCTACCGGGGTGTTGGTGCTGGTCGTCGGCCGCGCCACCCGCCTGGCCCGTTACATGGCCGGCGACGTCAAGGTCTACGAGGCCCGGATCACCTTCGGCCGCGCCACCGACACCTACGACGCCCTGGGCGCCGCCACCCTCGACACCGGGCGCCATCCCGAGCCGGACACCCTGGCGGCGGCGCTGGCGGCCTTTTCCGGCCCCATCGTCCAGACTCCCCCTGCCTACTCGGCCAAGAAGATCGGCGGCGAAGCCGCCTACAAGCTGGCGCGACGGGACACGCCGGTGCTGCCGGCCCCGGTGGCGGTGACGGTGCACGCCCTGGAACTCATCGGTTACGAGCAGGGCGTGGCCACCCTCTCGGTGCAGGTCTCGGCGGGCTTCTACGTGCGCTCGCTGGCGCACGATCTGGGCGTGCACCTCGGCACCGGCGCGCACCTTTCGGCACTCCGCCGCACGCGGGCCGGGGCCTTCGGCCTGGGCGAGGCGCTCGGCTGGGAGGCGCTGGCGGGCGGTGGCGGTGCAGCCCGGGCGGCCGTCCTGCCTATCGACCGTCTGCTCCCGGACGTCCCCAGCGTCGTGCTGCCACCCGAAGACGCGGCTCGGGTCCGGCATGGTCGAACCGTGCAGGCGCTGTTGCCGGCCGGCGCCGGCGGCCGGTCCGTGCGGCTGCTGGACGAGGGCGGCCACCTCATCGGTATGGCCGACGCCTCGCCCGGTGGCCCAGGCAGCGGGGGCCCGGCGCTTTTGCAGCCCATCTTGATAGTGGGCTAGAATGAACGGTCATCCTGCGGACGAACCCGCAGATATACGGCGGCATGGAGCGGCGGCACGCCGCGCTCTGGGCCGTACGTGGAGGCAGACGTGGCACTGACGAAAGACAAGAAGACGGAAGTCATCGGTTCGTACCGGACGCACGGCACCGATACCGGATCCCCTGAAGTGCAGGTGGCGATCCTGAGCGAACGCATCACCTACCTCACCGAGCACTTCAAGACGCCACGCGAAGGATCACCACTCGCGCCGCGGTCTCCTGAAACTCGTCGGCCAGCGCCGGCGCCTGCTCGACTACCTGAAGAGCAAGGACTCCGACCGGTACGCTGAGCTGATCAAGAGGCTCGGCATCCGCAAGTAAGCTCGTCCCGGCGCGGCCGCACCGGCACTCCGGTGGTCGGTCCGCGTCTGGCGCGCCCACGCGCACTACCGGCGATGGCGGGGCGCTTCGCACCATGCGAAAGCTCCGCGCCGTCGCGCCGCCAAGCCCAGGGAACGTGACCCTGGCATCGAGGTTTCCAATGATCAAACGCGAGATTCAGATCGGCCAGCACACCCTCTCCATCGAGACGGGCAGACTGGCCAAGCAGGCCGACGGCGCCGTCATCGTCCGCATGGGCGACACGATGGTGCTGGTCACCGCCTGCCATGCGTCCAGCGCCGCGCGAGGGCCTCGACTTCCTGCCGCTCACGGTCGAGTACCGCGAGAACACCTACGCGTCGGGACGCATCCCCGGCGGCTTCTTCAAGCGCGAAGGCAAGTCCACCGAGAAGGAAACGCTGACCTGCCGCCTGATCGATCGGCCGATCCGTCCGCTGTTCCCGGCCGGCTGGTACTACGAGACCCAAGTCATCGCGTTCGTGCTGTCGGCCGACACCGATCACGACTCCGACGTGCTGGCGCTCACCGGCGCATCGGCGGCGCTGGCGCTGTCGGAGATGCCGCTCGAGAAGACCATCGCCGGCGTCCGCGTCGGCCTCATCGACGGCAAGTTCATCGTCAACCCGACCTTCCCGGAGCGCAAGCTGAGCCGCCTCGATCTGACGTCGCGGGCAGCAAGGACGGCATCGTGATGGTCGAAGCGGGCGCGCACGAGGTCTCCGAAGAGGAGGTCATCCAGGCGCTCGAAGTGGCTCACGCCGCCATCAAGGACATCTGCGGCCTGATCGACGGCCTGGCGAAGGACGCCGGCCGCACCAAGCTGGCCAAGCCGGCGGTCAAGGCCGACGCGGCCTTCCAGCAGGCTCGTCGAAGACAAGGCTCTGGCGCCGCTCACCGCCGCCATGCGCATCAAGGGCAAGATCGAGAACTACGCCACGGTGGCCAAGGTCGAGAAGGAGACCATCGCCGGCCTGCCCGAGGACCAGCTGCGTCGCAAGGGCGAGGCCAAAGGCATCCTGCACGACCTGCAGGAGAAGGTGCTGCGCGAGCGAGATCCTCGACCGCAGCGTCCGCCTCGACGGCCGCAAGTTCGACGAGATCCGCCCGATCACCATCGAGGTCAGCGTGCTCCCGCGCGTCCACGGCTCGGCGCGTGTTCACGCGCGGCGAGACGCAGGCGCTGGTCACCGCCACGCTCGGCACGGCCGACGACCAGCAGAAGGTCGAGATGGTCGACGGCGAGACGCTAGAAGCGCTTCATGCTGCACTACAACTTCCCGCCCTTCTCGGTCGGCGAAGTCGAAGCCGATCCGCGGCCCCGGCCGTCGCGAAATCGGCCACGGCGCCCTGGCCGAGCGCGCGCTCGCGCCGATGCTGCCGCCGAAGCCGACTTCCCGTACACCGTCCGCATCGTCTCCGACATCCTCGAGTCGAACGGCAGCTCGTCGATGGCCTCGGTGTGCGGCGGCGTCGCTGGCGATGATGGACGCCGGCGTGCCGATCAAGGCGCCGGTCGCCGGCATCGCGATGGGCCTCGTCATGGACGAGGCGACCGCAAGTACGCGGTGCTCACCGACATCGTCGGCGACGAAGACCACTACGGCGACATGGACTTCAAGGTCGCCGGCACCAAGGACGGCATCACCGCCCTGCAGATGGACATCAAGGTCACCGGCATCTCGGCCGACGTGATGCGCGCGGCGCTCACCCAGGCCAAGGCCGGCCGGCTGCACATCCTCGGGATCATGGAGGAGCACCTGCCGGCGACCCGCACCAACATGTCGCGCCTACGCGCCGCGCATCGTCACCATCCGCATCCCGGTCGACAAGATCCGCGACGTCATCGGGCCCGGCGGCAAGATGATCCGCAGCATCATCGAGAAGACCGGCGTCAAGATCGACGTCGAGGACAGACGGCCAGGTCAACGTGGCCTCGTCCGACGAAGCCGCGGCGGCCAAGGCGATCGGCATGATCCAGGAGCTCACGGCCACGCCGGAGCTGAACAAGACCTACCTGGGCAAGGTGCAGCGCATCACCGACTTCGGCGCGTTCGTCGAGATCATGGCCGGCACCGACGGCCTGCTGCACGTCTCGGAAATCGCGAACCACCGCGTGAAGGACGTGCGCGACGAGCTCAAGGAAGGCCAGCAGATCCTGGTGAAGGTCATCAACATCGATCCCGACCGGGCAAGATTCGCCTCAGCCGCAAGGCGCTGCTGCCCTCCGAGGGTGGTCCGCCCGCAGCCGAGCCGGGCAGCGAGAACGACGCGCCCAGTGGCGGCGCCGACGCCGCTGGCGGCGACCGGCCCCGCGGCCCGCGCCGCGACCGTGGTCCGCGCCGCGAGTAGGCGCCCCAGCCGTTGAGTCCAGCCGGGCCACGAGGCGGCGGGCACGTCCCGCTGCCACCGGCCGCTCGACGGCCACATCGACGACACGCAGACGGGCCGGGAGGTTGTCTCCCGGCCCGCTGCATGTACCGGCAGTCATGGCTCGATCAGCGTCGGGATCCGGCTTCACGGCTCCAGGGATACAATCCGTCCATGAACGGCAACCGGTTGATCGTGGCGGCGCTGGTCCTCGTACCGCTGCTGGCCGGCGCCGCCGCGCAGGAAGTGGCGCCGACGCGACGCGCGTTCACCGTCGTGGCCAAGGATGGGCGCTTCGAGCCCGACCAGCTCGAGGTCTCCAGGAACGATCTCGTGACCATCACGCTGCGCAGCGAGGGTGGTCCCCACAGCTTCGCCATCGATGCCTACCGGGTGATGAAGCGGGCGGGCGCGGGCGAGACGATCACCTTCGAGTTCCGCGCCGACCAGGTTGGACGATTCGAGCTACTACTGCAGCCTGTCGAGCGACGAGCGGTGCCGCACCATGAAAGGCACCCTGGTGGTCGCGGCGCGCTGAGTCCCGTCCCGCCGCTCCGTCAGTCGTCGCCCGCGATGATGCCATGCGCCGGTAACGGCGCCGCCACCGGCCACGCCTCGGCCGCCGCGATGCGTTCGCGCAGCGGCGGATGCGAATAAAACAGCCACCGGGCCAGCGCCGACGGCCGGTCCTCGGCCAGGTTCTGCTGCCCAGACGCTTCATCGCGGTCACAAACGCCGCCGGGTTGGCGGTGAGCCGCAGGGCGTACTGGTCGGCACGCCGCTCCTGGGCTCGCGACAGGGCGTTGCCGAGCGGCAGCATCAGGAACGACCACGCCCCGGCCAGGAGCAGCAGCACCGGCGCCCCGGCCACGTCGGCCTGATCGCGCAGACCAAGCCACGGCGCGACCGCCGCCAGGCCCCGCGCGGCCACGTAGAAACCGGCAAAGAGCGTCGCCGTCCTGAACAGCATGCTCATCCACAGGTCGTGATGCACGTGATGGGACAGCTCGTGCGCCAGCACCACCTCAATCTCGTCGTCGGAATAGGCGTCGAGCATGGTGTCCGAGAGCAGGATGCGGCGCGACCGCCCGATGCCGGCCAGCGCGGCGTTGGCCTTGCGCGTGTGCCCGCTGATGGCCCATTCGTAAACGCCGATGACCGGCGCCCCGGCCCGCTCGGCGAGACCGACCAACCGGTCCGTCAAGGTGGCGCGGCGCAGCGGCCGGACCCGATAGAAGATGGGCAGCAGCAGGATCGGCGCCAGGCGTGCCAGGACCACCATGGCGAGCGTGAACGCGCTGGCGGAGACGAGCCACCACGCCTTCGGGCCAGTGCCGGATGCTGAAGTAGACGGCCCACACGCCCCCGACCATCACGGCGCTGCTGGCCGCCACCGCTTTGACGTGGTCCGCGAGCCAGTGCGCCATGATCTGGCTGGACAGCCCGTAGCGGCGTTCCAGCCAGAAGCTCTGATACCAGGCGAACGGCAGTTCCAGCGCCTGCACTGCCACCGCCAAGCCGGCCAGGAACAGCGCCGAGCTGGCGCCGGTTTCGAGCATGGACGGAAGCCAGGCGGTGAGCCACTCGGCGGCGCTGCGGAAGAGCAGCGCCAGTCCGGAGATTGACAGGACCACCAGGAACAGCCCCACCAGTTAGGTGCCGAGAAGTCCGCGCGGCGGCGGCGCCGATGATAGCGGGTGGACTTGTCCTCGTTCACGGCGGACTCATGTTCGTCCGCAAAGCGTACGACACTGGCGCCACGGCGGCAACGGGCGGATGGCTGCCGCCGGGGCTGCTAGGAGGGGCCGAGGGACACACCGCCGTTGGTGGTTTGCAGCTCGATGCGCCCGCCCCCGCCGTTGAGCGTGCCGTCCACCCGGCGCCGGGTCCGTTCACCCTCGACCGAGAAGGGCAGGCCGTCGACGCTGACCCGGCCGTTGGTGCAGCGCGCCCGCACCTGGGCCTGGGTATCGTGCGGCACTTTCAACTGGACGCCGCCGTTGACGCTGGTCAGCATCACCTTGCCGTCGGGCAGGAGGGCGCCGGTCAAATTCGAGGTCGACGCCGCCGTTGGTGGTGCGCGCGTCAATCAGTGAGGCGCCGGCGATTCGTCCGCGCACGCCGCCATTGGTGGACGTGGCCCGCACCTCCCCGCTCACGTTCTCGAGGCACCCCGCCGTTGACGGTGCGCAGGTCGACATGGACCCCGGCCGGCACCTTCACGACGTAGGTGACCTTGTGGCCGCCGAGGCGCAGCCGCGGCGCGATGGTCTCAATCCGCACCCGCTCAGGGCCCGACCTCCTCACGCATCTCGATCTTCGCCAGGACCTCCCGGGCCGCGTCGTCGCTGCTGGCCGAGACGGAACGCTCGCGCTGACCTCCACGG
>CAWJMJ010000016.1:0-835080 GCA_963843885.1 uncultured Acidobacteriota bacterium | reverse complement strand
CGCACGGCTCCACGCGCACTCCCCGAGGCGTCGGGGTACGTGTTGCTCGCCCACGCCACCCAAGTGCACCTTGCCTGCACCAGGGAAGAGCAGATGCGCTGGCTGCACGAGGCGTGGCACGGCGCGCTGGCCGCCCGCGCCGCCGGGGCCGAGGTCGTGGCGGTCACGCCCTGGGCGCTGCTCGGATTGTCTGACTGGGATTCGCTCGTGACCGTGCCCCGCGGCCACTACGAGGCCGGAGCCTTCGACGTGCGCGCGCCGTCGCCCCGTCCGACCGCGCTGGCTTCGCTGATTCAGCACCTGGCGGACGGGCAGCGCCCCAGCCACGACGCGCTCGCCGGCGAGGGGTGGTGGCGCCGGCCCGAGCGCCTTCTCTACGGCCCGATCGCGACCATCCCACCACGCGGCCAGGAGCGGCCGCTGTTGATTCTCGGCGCGACCGGAACCCTGGGGCAGGCGTTCAGACGCATTGCGGCCGACCGCGGGCTGACGGCGGTCTCTGCCAGCCGTCGCGACTTCGAGTTGTCGGACCCGTCAGCGGTGCGAAAACTGGTGGCGCACGTGAAACCGTGGGCGGTCGTCAATGCCACCGGCTACGTCCGCGTCGACGACGCCGAGCACGACAGCGAGGCCTGCTACGCGGTCAACACCGCGGGTGCCGTCAATGTCGCCGCCGCCTGCCGCGACCTGCAGGTGCCACTGGTCACCTACTCCTCGGACCTCGTGTTCGACGGTGCCCTCGGCCGCCCCTACCACGAGGACGACCGCCCGCGCCCGCTCAGCGTCTACGGCGCCAGCAAGGCCGATGCGGAACGTCGCATCGCCACGCTGCTGCCGAGCGCGCTGATCATCCGCACGAGCGCCTTCTTCGGACCGTGGGACGTCAGCAACTTCGTGACTCGCGCGCTGGCCTCGATCCGGCGCGGACAGCCGTGGCGCGCCGCGGCCGACGTGGTCGTCTCGCCGACCTACGTGCCCGACCTGGTCCATGCCACCCTCGATCTCTTGCACGACCGTGAACGCGGCATCTGGCATCTGTGCAACGAGGGCAGCTTCTCATGGTGGGAGTTCGCGCGCGCGGCCGCAGTGGCCTGTGGCGAAAGGCCCGACCTGATCGAGCCGGCCCGGGCGCACGACCTGGGTTGGTCGGCGGTGCGTCCGGCCAGCAGCGCGTTGGCCAGCATCCGTGGGCAGGTCATGCGCTCGACGATCGACGCGCTGGCCGCGTATGCGGCGCATCCGGCCGTTCGTGCCGAGCCGGAGCCGGAGGCGGGTGGCGTCGTCGCCAACGCCGCCGCGGGTCCGCCACCAGAACCCCATGGGCCCGGCTGACCAGCCCGCCACACTGGCCGGCGCCGCCCGTCAGTGACGGCTGCCCGCCGCTGCTAGTGGTCGGCGCGGGTCGCGTCGGGCGGCTGGGACGGCAGCCGCACGGTGAATCTGGCTCCGCCCGAGACGCGGTTCTCCACCGCGGCGGTGCCGCCGTGCAGCCCGGCGAGGTGCTTCACGATGGCCAGTCCCAGGCCGGTGCCCCCCGGGCGGCCGCGCGACTTGTCGACGCGGTAGAAGCGCTCGAAGACGCGGCTCACGTCCTCCGGCGGTATGCCCGGCCCGTTGTCGGTCACCTGCAAAAGGAGCTGCCCGCCGGTGGCCATGGCCGACACGTGGACCGCGCCGGCCGGCTGGGTGTAGTGCACCGCGTTCTCGATCAGATTACGCAGGATGTCATGCACCTTGGCGGCGTCGACGCGCAGGCCGCGGGTCTCGGCGGCCGTGTCCACCGTGACGGTGAGTTGCTTGGCGGCAATGGCCTCGCCCATGTCCTCGACCAGGGCGGCGACGAGCCCTGGCACGTCGGCCGGCGCGCATTCCAGCAGTTCCTGCCCGGCCTCGAGCTGCGCCAGGCGCAGCAGATCCGTGACCAGGCGTTCCATGCGCGTCGAGTGACGCTGGATGATCTCGAGGAACCGGCGGCGGGCCTCGGCGTCCTCGTCCTCGTCGAGCAGCGCTTCGGCATAGCCGCGGATGGCGGTCAGCGGCGTGCGCAGTTCGTGCGAGACGTTGGCGACGAAGTCGCGGCGGATCTGGTCGGCGCGCCTGAGGTCGGTGATGTCGTGCAGCACCAGTACCGCGCCCCGTCCGGCGGCCACGACCGGCGCCAGGCGGCGCGACCAGATCGCGGGCGCCGTCGCGGCTCACTGCCAGCTCGAACGCTTCCGGCGCGCCTCCCGCCAGCACCCGCGCCAGGTGCTCGACGATGCCCGGATGGCGGATGGCCTCGACGTAGGGCCGTCCGACGGCCTCGCGCTCCACGCGGAGCATGCGCCGCGCGGCCCCGTTCACGAGCTGGAGCCGGCCGCTGTCGTCGACGACCAGCACGCCTTCGACCATGCCGCCGAGGATGGCCTCCATGCGTGCGCGATCGCGCGACAGCTCGGCGACGCGGCGGCCCTGCTCGTGGACGGCGGTCGTCGAGCGCGCGCGCGGCCACGCCGAGCGGGTCGTCGCCGTAGTCGGACCCGGCCGGCTCGAGGTCGCCGAGCGCGTAGCGCCGGCCGACCTCGGCCACGGCGTCGGCGCGCGCGTGATGGCGGGCGGCAAAGGCCGACGAAGTGATGAACGCGACGATCAGTCCCAGGGCGGCGCCCAGCCCGATGGCGACATGCGGCTGCGCGCGGCCCTGGACGACGTCGCTGTCGAGCGCAATCCGACACGAAGGCCAGCGCCACCAGCAAAGCGCCGGCCGACGTGAGCAGCAGCGACAGGCGGTAGTCGAGCCGCACGGCGCGACTCAGGCGTCCGGCCCGGCCAGCCCGGTGCCGGCCACTGGGGGCGGGTCGAGGAGCCGGTAGCCGAACTGCTTGATGGTGACGAGCGCGTCCACCATGTACGGGCACCTTCTCGCGCAGACGCCGGACGTGCACGTCCACGGTGCGGGTGCCGCCGGTGTAGGAGTAGTCCCACACATCCGACAGCAGCAGGTCACGCGACAGCACCCGGCCGCGGTGCTCATGAGGTAGCGCACAGCAGGAATTCCTTGGCCGTGAGCCGGACCTCGACGTCGTTCACCCCACGCGATGGCGCTCGATGTCGATGTGCGACCGGCCCATAGGAAAGCGTCGTCGGCGGCGGCGCTGCCGGCCGCTCGGTCCGGCGCAGCAGCGCGCGCACCCGCGCCACGACCTCGCGCGGGCTGAACGGCTTGGTGATGTAGTCGTCGGCGCCGAGCTCCAGGCCGGCGATGCGGTCTGCCTCCTCGGCCTTGGCGGTCAGCATGATGATCGGGATGGCGGCGGTGGCGGGATCGGCGCGCAGGGCGCGGCACACCGCCAGGCCGTCGATGCCGGGCAACATCAGGTCGAGCACCAGCAGGTCGGTGGGCATGGCGCGCAGGCGCGCGGCCACATCGGCGCCGGTGTGGGTGACGTCGACCGCAAAGCCGGCCTTGTCGAGATAGAGAGCGGATCAGGCTGGCGATGTCGGCATCGTCTTCCGCCACCAGGATGCGCGGCATGCGCTCGCAGTATATCGCTGACCGGTTACGACGCCGGCGCTAGCCCCACGTGGCCTTGCGGCGGATGGTCACCATGCCTCGATCATCGGCCGTTACCGCCGCCGCATGAGTCAGTCCCGGCCATCGCGTCGTATGCCCACCAGGCGCCAGCCGGCCGTCTGCCGGCGGAAGTGCGCCACGATCGGGCGCCGCCACTCTGGATAGCGCGGGTGCAGGGTGCGGACGGCGACTTCGACGAACTGACCAGCCAGCGCCGCGCCCGGCGCCGACCCGCGTTCGGTAGTGGTCGTTTCGGGCGCGCCGACGTCGGTGGTCACGCCGGTGGCGTTGTCGAACGTGCCCCACACGAGCTGATAGCTCTCGGGCGCGGTCGCGCGCCGGGTGGCGGTGGCGGCGTTGGTGAACGACAGCGTGCCGCTCGAGTCGAGCGCGAAGTCGACGAGCGGGTTCACGCCGGTCAGCCACTGGAGCCCGACCTTGTCGCGCCGCGCGATGATGACGTCGCCCATGTACTGTTCGGCCCCAGGGTCGGAGTACTCGGCGCTCTTCACCGCCGCGCGGATCTGCGCGTCGGTCACGGCCATCACGCGCCGGGCCGCCCAGAACAGGTCGTCGGGGCGGGCGTTGTCGAACGCCACGTTGGGGTACTCGGGCTTCCACCGTCGGGCCGGAAGTAGGCCGCCTCGAGATTGCCGATCGAGGGGAAGTCGGGGTAGTCGACCTTGATCCAGGGCCGCACCCAGAAGCCGAACGACAGCATCGTGAGCAGCGTCGGCCGCGCCTCCCAGATGTACTCGTTGCCGGCCGCGTCGGCTTCTGGGCCGCGACGCTGCCGCTGCCGAGCGTCGAGCCGAAGTCGATGAGGTGATGGCGCACGAGCGTGCGGCCGTCGCGCTCGACCAGCGTGTCGAGCGTGTTGATCGAGCGCGAGTCGTCGTGGTTCAGCCACGCCGCGAACGCCCTGAGCCCGCGCAGCACGCGCCGGTGCTCGTGCGGGAAGATGTCGTTCGGGTCGTCGGCGCGGGTGCCGTAGTACCTGAACGGGCCCACCGGGCGTGCCCGCCAGCGCCCGGCTGGCAATGCACGCGGTAGCGTGCCGTCGGGGCGGCGCGCGCCCCGGCGCAGCAGCTCGTCGACATCCGCCCGGGTCAGCGTGCGCCGTTGGCCAAGCCGGTCGCGGATCGTGGCCCGACCGGTGACGACGAGCTGGGCCGGGTCGAGCCGGGCCAGGTAGTTCTCGGGCACGTGATAGCCGAGCGCCCAGAACAGCTTGGTCGAGATCATCTCGGCACCGGTGGCCATCTCGGGATTCGTGAGCGGATCGAACTTGATGAACCACAGCGTGCCGGCGGCGTCGCGGACGGTGAAGCCCGGCGTGATGCCGTCGCTCTTGCCCGAGACCACGGTCCACGGTCCTGGCGCCGGGCACCCGACACGTTCGGGCCGCGCCCTGACGTCGTCGGTGGTCAGCGGCTGCGCGACCACGCGGTTGGTGAACCAGCTCGAGTCCGGCACTTCGTCGATGGTGTTGACGTTGAGGGCGCGCTGGCTGGTGCGGTCGCCGTGCTTGAGGAAGGTGTTCTCGACGAAGTCGTAGGCGTCGTTGAGGTCGCGTTCGCGCACCGCGGCGGCATCGCGCGTCTCGGGGTCGACGAGCAGCGGGTCGTCGGGATAGTAGGCCGGCGCGGCCGCCCGCCCCACGCCGGCCAGCGAGGCCAGCAGGAGGGCGACGGCGCGCACATGGCGGCGGCTGGTCATCGTCCCAAGGCCGGGCCGAACTTGGCCCACAGGCGCGTGCCTTCGTGGCCGCGCGCGACGTCCAGGCGCAGGAAGACGCGGCGGTTGGTGTTGAAGCGGAACCCGCCGCCCCACGACGTTCTCAACTCCTTGCCGACCAGCGCGTTCCAGGTCGGGCCGACGTCGCCAGCATCGGCAAACAGCGCCAGGTCGAGACCGGAGAACGCTTCCCAGCGGTACTCGGCGCTGACCGTCACGGCGGCCGCATCGCGGTAGCGGAACTCGCGGTAGCCGCGAATCGAGTCGGCGCCGCCGACGGTCGGCATCAGGTAGAACGGCACGCGCCCGCTGCCCGCCGGGTCGATGCGCGAGGCCAGCGCGTGGAAGGCCAGACCGCGCTTCTTGTCGAAGATCGGGATGACGTGCAGGACCCGGAGGTCGAGACGGTTGAAGGCGAAATCGTGGCCGCGTTGGTCACGGAACCGCGCGAACGTCAGGTTGTAGAGGCCGCCGGCGCGGGTGTTGTTCGGCTGGTCGCGCGTGTCGACGCCGGCCGAGGCCTGGGCGTAGGTGAAGAGCGGCGTCTCGGACAGCCCGGGCGCGGTCAGGTCGGTGAAGGACTGTTCCACCGAGGGGAAGCGCTGGTCGGTGCCGCTGTCGATGGCCATGCGGTGCAGGCCGACGCGTCCGCGGATCACCAGCCATCCGGCCTTGCGGGCCTGCGCCTGCGCGAACACGTCCACGCCTTCCAGCCGGTAGCTGACGCGGTCGGCCGGACTGGTCGCGCGTCCCACTCCGAAGAAGTCCTCCTGGGTGAAGTCGTACCACACGGTCCCGGTGCTCACTTCCACTGGGCGCCCGGGCACCGGAAGCACGGCCACGCGCGCCTGGGCCGTCTTGTAGTTCCGGTGGGTCCACGCGCCCGACGTGTCGAGCAGCACGCGGCCTCGGGCGGGGCGCTGACGGTAGCCGGCGCCCACGCCGAAGCCGCTGCCGTTGGTGATGCTCCCCAAGGTCGGGTAGAAGCCTTCGGGCGGATTGAGCCGCTCGATGACGTGCTTCTCCTCGACGAAGAAGAGCGCGCGTTCGAGCCAATGACGCCGTTCCACACCGAGCGACTGCTCCCGAGCCGCGCGTTGCGCCTCGAGCACGTCGGCGCGGGTGGCCGGTGGACTGGAGGACGACCCGGTTTGCGCCGCGGCCAGGCCTGGGCTCAGCAGCCAGCAGGCCGCGACGACGGCGGCAAGGCGACTCATCGGGGCGATTCTAACGCGGGCCCCGTCGCAGTGCGGCAGCCTCGTGACGGCGGCGGCCCGGCTCCCGCGCTGGCCCGGTGAAACGGTGAAACAGCGCCTCCTAGGGGGGCGCACAGCACCGTGGCCGGACGGCCCGGCGACCAGGCCTGCCACGACCAGGGGTGCGACGTCCCGATCACGTCGCCGATCGTCTTCACGCGCGCTCCGGCGCCGCTGCAACGGCCGGGACGCCCGGGTCGCCGGCCTCGTCAGGAGCCGGCGCGGTCAGGGAGCGATGGCAGCGCACCGAGTTCGCGCGCGAGGATCTCTTCGCACGCCGCTTCGTGATCGGCAAACCACCCGGCCGGGGCGAAGTTGGCCCAGGTGCCGCTGCGCACCGGTTTCACCAGCGCCACCAGCGGCTCGAGATCCTGGCCCGGCCACCGCGCCGCCTCGAGCAGCCGGGCCATCTCGACGCGCGGCTGCGCCACCAGATCTTCGAACGCGACCGACGCATGCGCGAAGCTGCGCCCGTAGTGGTGCGACAGACGCCACAGCAGGTAGAACAGGCGATACGGGTGCGGCTGGTGGCGCGGGTCGAGGAACGGGAACTGGAAGCGGAGATCGTCGGCCCAGCGCAGCAGGTAGAAACGGTCGTAGCGCCAGAAGTCGGTGGTGGGCACGTCGCGCGGCACGTCCTGCGGGCGCATCAGACTCGAGATCCACTGGTCGCGCGGGTGACGATAGAGATGGAGCACGCGGGCGGCCGGGAACTGCCGGCGCAGCCACGGCAGGCGGAAGTCCACGTGATTGAACTGCAGCACCGGTCGCTGCGGCGCGTGTTCGATCATGTAGGCGATGTAGGCCCGCATGTCGTGCTCGGGAAAATCGTCGCCCATGTAAAAGTGGCGCTCGGCCCACTCGGCCCGGTACCAGCGCGCCAGTGCGCTCATGCCGTCGTACTCGCGCCAGTAGTCGTCGACCCCAAGATGCGTCCCGTCCACCTTTCCGCCGCGGCTCGCCGGGTCGAACCAGCGCCGCTCGTTGTGAGGCTCGTAGAACGCGGTCGCCGTGGGCAGGGCGCGGAACAGCTGCCACAGCAAGGTCGAACCCGAGCGGAAGCGGGCGGTGATGAAGACCGGCGGCGTGGCCGGAGCGGCCGGCGCGTGCCGCAGATCGGTGTAGGGCGGGGCGGCCAGCGGCGGCAGGCGATCGTGGGCGGAGCGGAATCCGCGCACGGCGTCGAACAGCGTGGCCCGGCCCTCGGGATGCGTGAACAGCCTGGCGAGCAGCTGGTGCAGCCCGTCCCGGACGAGCCGCTTCGGATGGCCGATGGGCGACGGCGTCGAGGAGGGGGTCGTGGGCATGTCGTCGGATCTGCGCTGCGGGGCCGGCCCGCACCGCCGCAATATGACACGCGGTGCGCGTTCTGGCGCGGGTTCGCTCCCGCGCGCCGGCAACGCCGCATGATAACATTCAAAATGTCGTGAGTTTGATGCCGATCGTCGTCGTGGGTCACGTGGACCACGGAAAGAGCACCATCGTCGGGCGGGTGCTCGCGGATTCCGGATCGTTGCCCGAAGGCAAGCTGGAGCAGGTCCGGGAGCTGTGCGCGCGGACGTCCAAACCCTTTGAATACGCCTTCCTCCTCGATGCGCTGAAAGACGAGCGCGACCAGGGCATCACCATCGACTCGGCACGCGTCTTCTTCAAGAGCCGCCGGCGCCACTACGTCATCATCGATGCCCCCGGACACGTCGAGTTCCTGAAGAACATGATCACCGGCGCGGCGCGCGCCGATGCCGCGCTGCTGGTCATCGACGCGCGGGAGGGCGTGCAGCGAGAACTCGCGCCGCCACGCCACCATGCTGTCGATGCTGGGCGTCGCAGAACGTCGCGGTGCTGGTCAACAAGATGGACCTGGTCGGCTGGTCCGAGAGCGCCTTCACCGCCATCGACCGCCGAGATGACGCACGTTCCTCGCGCGGCTCAGCGTCACCGCGGCGGCGTTCCTGCCGGTGTCGGGCCGTGAAGGCGTCAACCTGGTGACGCGCGGTGCCGAGACGCCGTGGTATACCGGTCCGACCGTGCTCGACGTGCTCGACGGCTTCGAGGCCACCGCCGCCCCGGCCGAGAAGCCGTTCCGCATGCCGGTGCAGGACGTCTACCGCTTCACGAAGTTCGGCGACGACCGCCGCATCGTGGCCGGCACCGATCGACAGCGGCACGCTGCGCGACGGCGACGAGGTGGTCTTCTACCCGTCGGGCAAGCGCTCGCGCGTGCGCTCGATCGAGTGCTTCAACCGGGCCGACCGGCCTCGGCCGAAGCCGGCCAGGCCGACCGGCTTCACGCTCGACGAGCAGATCTACGCCACGCGCGGCGAGCTGGCCGCGCGCAGCGGCGATCCGGCGCCGCTCGTCGTCGACGCGCCTGCGCGTCAACCTCTTCTGGCTGGGCCGTTCGCCGCTGGTCGAGCAGGACGGACTACCAGATTCGCTCGGCACGGCCAAGGTGCCGATGCGGGTCGAGCGCATCGAGCAGGTGCTCGACGCCTCGAGCTGTCGACGGCCGCGCGCACCCAGGTCGAACGTAACGAGGTCGCCGACTGCGTGCTGAAGCTCGAGCCGCGCCGTGGCCTTCGACCTGCACGCCGACCTGCCGTGGCACCGGGCGCTTCGTGGTCATCGACGACTACGAGATCCGCGGCGGCGGCATCGTGCGGGAGGCGCTCCCCGATCGCGAGGAGTGGGCGCGCGAGCAAGGTGATGCTGCGCAACAAGAAGTGGGAGAACAGCCTGATTGCGCCGCAGCGCCGGGCCTCGCGCTTCAGCCAGCTGCCCACGCTGCTCATCGTCACCGGCGAACGCGAGAACGATCGCAAGGGCCTGGCCAAGGAACTCGAGGAACGCCTGTTCTCGGCCGGCCGCAACGTCTACTTCCTGGGCATGGCCAACGTGCTCTACGGCGTCGACGCCGATATCGACCGCTCGGTCACCAACCGCCAGGAGCACTTCCGCCGGCTCGGCGAGATCGCCAACCTGATGCTCGACGCCGGCGTCATCCTGATCGTCAGCGCCTCGGAGCTGCGCCAGGAGGATCTGGAAACGGTCAAGGTCAGCGTGCCGGCCGAACGCATCACCACGGTCTGGGTGGGCGCCACCGGGGCCGCCGACGTAGCTCCCGATCTGGTCGTGCCCGACGGGGCGCAGTCGGGCTCGGTCGACGCGGTCGAGGCGATGCTCCAGGACCGCGGCATCATCTTCCGGCCATGGTGAGTTCGACGCCGTCCGCGTCGCTCCTGACCGGCATCCTCGCGCTTGCCCACGACGCCGGCGCGGTCATCGAGGCGCTGCGCGCGCAGCCGCGCGACGTGCAGACCAAGAGCGACGGCAGTCCCGTATCGCGGGCCGACCGCGAGGCTCATCGGATCATCATGGCCGGCCTGAAGGCGCTCAGCCCGGGCGTGCCGGTGATCAGCGAGGAAGCCGACGCGCCCGAGGGCGCGGCGCGCGCCGCCTGGACCGAGTTCTGGCTGGTCGACCCGCTCGACGGCACCAAGGAGTTCCTGGCCGGCACACCCGATTACACGGTGAACATCGCGCTCATCCGCGACGGCCAGCCGGTGCTCGGCGTGGTCTACGCGCCCGGGCACGACGTCACCTACTACGCGGTGGCGGGCGAGGGCAGCTGGCGGATGCGCGGCCACGGCGGCGCGGTGCGCATCTTCGCGGAGCCGCCGGCGCCGGGGGCGGCCCTGCGCGTGGCCGAGAGCCGCTCGCACGGATCGCCGGGGCTCGAGGATGTGCTGGCCGGCTTCCGGGTCAAGGAGCGCATCACCATCGGCAGCTCGCTCAAGTTCTGTCTGGTGGCCGACGGCACGGCCGATTGCTACATTCGCCTCGGCCCGACCATGGAGTGGGACGTGGCGGCGGGCGACTGCGTCTTCCGCTGGGCGACGCGCACCGGCACGCCGCATCCGTCGCCGCTCACCTACAACAAGCCGGCGCTGCGCAACGACGGCTTCGTCGTCGGCTTCCTGCCGCCGCGGCCGGCGGTGGTGTGGTTCACTGGTCTGTCCGGCGCCGGCAAGAGCACGATTGCCGCGCAGCTCCAGCAACAGCTGCAGGCGGCCGGGGCCGAAGTCGAGCTGCTCGACGGCGACGCCATCCGCGACGTGTTTCCGGCCACCGGCTTCACCCGGCCGGAGCGCGACGCGCACATCCGGCGCGTGGGCTACCTGGCCAGCCGGCTCGAGGCCCACGGGGTCATCGTGCTGGCCTCGCTCGTCTCGCCCTATCGCGACTCCCGCGCCTTCGTCCGCGGCTTGTGCCGCGAGTTCGTCGAGGTCCACGTCGCCACCTCGTTCGACGTCTGCGAGCAGCGCGACACCAAGGGCCTGTATGCCAAGGCGCGGGCCGGACAACTGCCGCACTTCACCGGCCTCGACGACCCCTACGAGACGCCCGAGCAGGCCGAGATCGTGATCGACACGACCGTCGTGCCCGCCGCCGTGGCGGCCGCCCGCATCATCGACTACCTCAAGCGTCCGCGAGCCGTGGCTCCGGCGGGGCAATAAGCACATGAACCATCTCGACCAGCTGGAGCACCAGCAGCGTCCACATCCTGCGCGAGGCCTACGCCAGCTTCAAGCAGCTCTGCATGCTGTGGTCCATCGGCAAGGACAGCACGGTGCTGCTGTGGCTGGCCCGCAAGGCGTTCTTCGGCCACGTGCCGTTTCCGCTCGTGCACATCGACACGGCCTACAAGATTCCCGAGATGATCGCCTACCGGGACCGGCTCGTCGCCGAGTGGGGCCTCAACATGATCTACGGCCAGAACCAGGAGGCCCTGCGCGAGGGCCGCACCTTCCCCCAGGGCGCTGTCGATCGCCTGACCTGCTGCGGGCTGCTCAAGACGCAGGCGCTCAAGGACACGCTGAGCGGCGAGGGGCCGCGCTTCCGCTTCAACCACAGCCTGAAGGCCTACGAGCCGGATCCGAACACCGAGGCCTACACCGGCGTCATCGTCGGCGCGCGCGCCGA
This sequence comes from uncultured Acidobacteriota bacterium, assembly GCA_963843885.1. Taxonomy (GTDB): domain Bacteria; phylum Acidobacteriota; class Vicinamibacteria; order Vicinamibacterales; family UBA2999; genus CADEFD01. The sequence goes on along the minus strand of CAWJMJ010000016.1, from coordinate 823,551 downwards.
CGAAGAGGGCAGCCGCTCGAAGGAGCGCTACTTCTCGCCGCGCAGCAAACACAACGCCTGGGATGTGGCCGAGCAGCCGCCCGAATTCTGGAACCAGTACAAGACCGAGTTCGCGCCCGGCACCCATGTGCGCATCCATCCGCTGCTCGACTGGACCGAACTGAACGTCTGGGAGTACATCGAACACGAGCAGATCCCGGTGGTCTCGCTCTACTTCGATCAGGGCCAGGGCAGCCGCTACCGGTCGCTCGGCTGCGCCCCGTGCACCTCGCCGATTCCCTCGACGGCGACCTCGGTGGCCGAGATCATCGACGAGCTGAAGACCGGCAAGCTGAAGAACATCGCCGAACGCTCCGGTCGCGCTCAGGATGCCGCCGATGGCGGCCTCGAGTCGCTACGGCGCGGCGGCTACATGTAACCCCAGATGACCTTCGACGCCGGCTACACGCTGGCCGTGATCCTCGGCATGATGGCCGCGCTGGCCAGCAACCGCGTCGGCGCCGACCTGATCATGCTCGGGGCCCTGGCGCTGGTGCTCGTGGCCGGCATCGTCACTCCCAGCCAGGCCTTTGCCGGGTTCGCCAACGAAGGGCTGTTGACCGTCGGGTTCCTGTTCGTGGTCGTGGCCGGCATGCGCAACAGCGGCGTGGTCAGCATGCTGACCACGCGGGTGCTCGGCAGGCCGTCGTCGGAACTGAACGCTCAGGCGCGCGTCGTGCTGCCGGTGGCGGCGCTGAGCGCCTTCATGAACAACACGCCGCTCGTGGCCGTCTACCTGCCGATGCTGGACGGGTTCGCGCGCCGCTACGGCATCGCCCCCTCGCGCCTGTTCCTGCCGCTGTCCTATGCCGCCATCCTGGGCGGCGTGTGCACGCTCATCGGCACCAGCACCAACGTGGTCGTCAACGGCCTGATCCTCGAGAACAACCGCATCGCCGGCGCGGTCCCCATCGCCCCGTTCACGATGTTCTCGATGGCCCCGGTTGGCGTGCCCGTGGCTCTGGCGGGCATCGCCTACATGCTGGCTGCGGGCCGCCGGCTGCTGCCGGCCCGGCAGACGCCGCTCGAGGACGAGAACGAACGGCGGCACTACACGGTGGCCATGCGGGTCGACTCAGCCGCGCCGATTGTCGGGCGTACCCTCGAGGCCGCCGGCTTGCGCAACCTGTCGGGTCTGTTCCTGGCCCACATCGAGCGGCAACAGGAAATCGAGCACGCGGTCGGACCCGACGAGGTGCTGCGCGAGAGCGACGTGCTGGTCTTCGTGGGCGTACTGGACTCGGTCGTCGAGCTGCAGCAGATCCGCGGGCTCACGCCTCTGACCTGGGAAGCCGGATGGGGCAACCGCCAGGACAACCGCCTGATCGAAGCGGTCATTTCCCCCTCCTCGCCGCTGGTCGGCCAGACCATCCGCGACGGCGGTTTCCGCACCCGCTTCGGCGGGGTCATCGTGGCCGTGCACCGCCACGGGGAGCGGCTCAAGGGCAAGATCGGCGACATCCGCATGCGGCCGGGCGACACGCTGCTGATCGAAGCGCCGCCGGGGTTCGCCAAGCGTCATCAGAACTCGACGGCGTTCCATCTGGTCACCGAGCATCATGGGGCCGCGGCGCCGCGCCACGAGCGCGCCTGGATCGCGCTGGTGCTGCTGCTGGCCTTCGTGGTGACGTCGAGCCTTGGCTGGCTCGACACGCTGACGGCGGCCATGCTGGCGGCCGCCGGCATGGTGCTGTTCCGCTGCACCGACGCGCCGCTGGCCCGCGAAACGGTGGACTGGCAGGTGCTGATCGTGATTGGCGCCGGTATCGGCGTCGGCAAGGCCGTCGAACTGAGCGGCCTGGCCGACGTGCTGGCGCGGGTCGTGCTCGGCTCGGCGGCCGAGGGCGGCCAGGCCATACTCCTGGCCGGCGTCTACGGACTGACCTGGGTGCTCACGAGCGTGCTCAGCAACAGCGCCGCCGCGGTGCTGGTGTTCCCCGTGGCGTTGCGCGCGGTCCACACCGCCGGCCTGTCGTTCGAGCCGTTCGCCATCGCCATCGCCATCGCCGCCTCGTGCGAGTTCACGACCTCGGTCGGCTACCAGACCAACCTGATGGTGCAGGGCCCTGGCGGTTACCGGCCGCTCGACTACGTGCGCTTCGGCGCGCCGCTCACGGTCATCTGCGGCGTGGTCGCGGTCACCCTGCTCACCTGGTTCTACTAGGGCGCCGGCCGCGCCGGGGCCGGCCGCCCGCGGCGCCTGCCGCCGGTCGCGCCGCTAGCGCGCGAACATGTCCACGTAGTCGTCCATGGCCGCCTGCACGACCTTGACCGCGTGCGACCGGCCGTAGACCCGGGCGATGCTGACGAGCGGTTTCTCGCCCGGCACCAGCCGGTAGGTCAGGAAATAGTGCTGCAGGCGCTCGACCAGCACGCTGGGCAGGTCGCGCAGGTCGCGGGCTTCGCCCCACACGTAGTCGTTGTCGAGCACGCTGATGATCTTGTCGTCGGCCTCGCCGCGATCGACCATCTGCAGGCCGCCGATGACCCGCGCCCGCACGATGATCTCGTTGCGGGTGATGGCCCGCTCGCTGAGCACGCAGATGTCGAGGGGATCGCCATCGCCCTTGGTGGCGCCGGGCGCGAGCTTGCGCACACGGTCGCCGCAGTAGGTGCGCGGCACGAAGCCGTACAACGCGGGTGCTGCGCCGACGAGCGCTGCGGGCGATCGACGCGCAGGTAGCCGGAGCCCTTGTCGACCTCGTACTTCATCAGGTCGAAGGGCGTGATCTCGATGTAGGCGTTGAGCAGCGTCGGCGGCTCGGGGCCGACCTCCAGGCCATGCCACGGGTGCGGGCGGAAGTGGTTGATGGCGACCGGCGCAACCGGGGCGGCGGCGATGGGTTCAGGCTGGGGACGTCGTCTGGGTGGCATCCCGACGATCATGACACGGGCGGGCCCCACTCGGGGAGGGGAGGGCGGCCGCCGCGTGAAATCGACGGCGGGCGGGGGCCGCACCGGCGCGACGGCTTGAATCACACCGGCGGCCACGCTAGGCTGAGCGTTCCCACAGGAGATCCGCGATGCGTCACACGCCATTCACTACGGGGTCGCTGTTCGCGCTGGCGCTCGTCGCCACCGCCGGCCTGGCCGGTGCCAACCTCGGCGCCAGGCAGGCCCAGGGCGGCGCCACCGCCTTCGAGGGCGCGCGCGTGATCGTCGGCGACGGCTCGCCGGCCATCGACAACGCCACCATCGTGGTGAGCGGCGGGCGTATCACCCAGGTGGGACCAGCCGCGGCCGTGACGGTGCCGGCCGGCGCCGCCCGGGTCAGCCTCGCGGGCAAGACGGTGATGCCCACCATCGTCGACACCCACGTGCACCTCAGCACCACCCGCGACGCGCTGCTGACCGACCTGCGGCAACGCGCCTATTTCGGCGTGAGCGCCGCCCTGAGCATGGGCCTCGACCCGCCCGGCGATCCGTTCACGGTGCGCGCCGAGCAGCCGGCCGGGCTGGCCCGCTACTTCCTGGCCGGCCGCGGCATCACCATGCCCGAGCCGGGCCGCAGCGACGTGCCCTACTGGGTGACCACCGCCGCGGAGGCGCGGAAGGCCGTGCAGGAACAGGCGGCCCTGAAGGTCGACCTGATCAAGATCTGGGTCGACGACCGTGACGGGAAGTACCAGAAGATGCCGCCCGAAATCTACACGCCGGTGATTGACGAGGCGCACCGGCACAAGCTTCGCGTCGCCGCCCACATCTTCAACCTGTCGGACGCGAAGGGCCTGCTCAAGGCCGGCATCGACGCCTTCGCCCACGGCATCCGGGATGTCGACGCCGACGACGAGGTGGTGGGGCTCATCAAGGCGCGCAAGAACGTCGTGCTGATCCCCAACATGCCCGACCGCGGCGTGGCGGTGGACTACAGCTGGTTGAAGGGCAGCATCCCCGACGGCGAGTTGGCCAAGGTTCAGGCCGGCGCCACCGACCGTCCCGAGGCGCAGAAAGCCTGGGGTATCCAGGCCCGCAACCTGAAGAAGCTGGCCGATGCCGGCATGACCATCACCGTCGGCACCGACGGCAACACCGCCTGGGCGCCGCACGTCGAGATGGCCGACATGGTGGCGGCCGGCATGACGCCAGCACAGGTCATCGTCGCGGCCACGAAGAACGGGGCCGCGTTCCTGCGCATGAGCGATAGCGGCACGATTGCGGCGGGCAAGAACGCCGACCTGCTGGTGCTCGACGCCAACCCGCTCGACGACATCACCAACACGCGGAAGATCGCGGCGGTGTATCTGAAGGGCGTGGCGGTGAATCGAGCGGCGACGAAAGGGGCCGCGGTCCGCTAGGTCCGCGCCGCCAGGCGCAGCGCCGGCTAGTGGTGATGCCGCTCGAAGAGCTCGCTGTCGGCCACTTCCTTGTCCTGCTGCCGCTTCACGCTCCGGCCCATCGACTTGTCGTGCGCCGTCTGGCGCGTGCTGGCCGAGTCCACGGCGAAGAGCGAGATCTGGCGTTCCAGGTCGGAGGCGGCACACGACGGGCAGGCCGGCGTGTCGCCGGTGCGGACCAGCGCTTCGAAGGCGTGCTGGCAGGCGCGGCAGCGGGTACTGGTAGATCGGCATGGCAGTGAGCGGGCCGGGCGGCGCTGGCGCCGCCGGCTGGCTACTTCTTGGCGGCCGAGGGCACCGTCGGCACCACGCAGGCGGCGTAGCGGCAGTTGTTGGAGTTCTCGGAGCCCAGCGCCACCAGCAGGTCGACCGTCTCTGGATACTGCATGTTGTGCGCGCGCGGCCCGTTGGCCATGTCGGCCACTGAGTCGCCCTTGCCGGCGGCCGCGTCCTTGTCGGCCTGGCCTTCGCCGCCGAAGATGTTGCCGGCGCGGGCCTTGATGTCGGCGCCCATGGCGACGAGGTAGAGCAGCACGTCGTGGTTGGCGCTGAGCGCCGCCCCGTGGAGCGGCGTGTAACCCTGGCTGTCGCGCGAGTTCACGTCGGCGCCGACCTCTTCGACCAGGAAACGCACGGCGGCGAGCCGGGCGTTGGGCGCGAAGTTCGTGACCTGCGGCTCGATGCCGTAACCGGCCGCCACCTGTAGGGGCGTCACCCCGGCGGTCGACGGGATGCTGGGGTTGGCGCCGCCGGCAATGAGCAGGCGCATGGCCTCGACGTCATTGGCCTTGGCCGCCAGCCAGAACGGGGTGGCGCCGACGGGGTTGGCCCAGTCGCCGTGGAAGGTGCGGTACCAGGGCTTGCGCACGATCCGGACGTTCGGATCGGCGCCCTTGTCGAGCAGGGCCTGCAGCAGTTCGAGGTGGGTGGTCCGCTCTTCGGTGATGTTGGCCGGGGGATACCAGGTGCGTTCGGGCCAGCGCGCGTCGATCGTCGCCCACAGCGCGCCGCTGCCGTTCTTGCTCAGCGAGTTGGGCGCGGCGCCCTCATCGAGCAGCAGCTTCGCGATGTCGAGCCGGCCGTTGACGATGGCCATCGTGAGCGGGCTCAAGCTGTCGGCGCCACTGACCTGGTTGACGTCGGCGCCGCCCCGGATCAGCTCGCGCACGACCGCCAGGTGCCCCTCGCGCGCCGCGAACATCAGCGCGGTGAGGCCGCCCATGGCGGTGATGTCGCTGCGGCCGCCTTCCGAGGTGATCTCGCGCGTGCCCTTGCCTTCGGTCTTGGCCTTGTAGCGCTCGCCCATCGAGATGATCGGGCTGACCTTGGTGGCGGCGTTGGGATTGGCCTTGCGGGCCAGCAGCGTCTTCACGGCCTCGACCCGGCCTTGCGCCGCGGCGAACATCAGCGGCGTCTGGCCGTTGGTGGCGTCGGTGGCGTTCACGTCGGCGCCGCGCTCGATGAGCATGGTGACGGCGTCGGGCTGGCCGGCGCCGGCCGCGAACATCAGCGGCGTGGTGCCGTTGGCGTTCGGGGTGACGGCATCGCCCTTGGCGTCGAGCAGCAGCCTGAGCACGGCGCTGTCGCCGGCCCGGGCCGCCATCATCACCGGCGTCAGCGCGCCCAGCCGCGTCTTGGCCTTGACGTCGGCGCCGGCGGCGAGCAGGACCTTCACCAGACTGGCGTCGTGGTGATAGACCGCCCAATGGAGGGCGGTGGTGCCGTCGCCCTGGGCGGCGTTGACGTCGGCCTTCTGCGCCAGCAGCGCGCGCACCTTGTGCGCGTCGTTCTGCATGGCCGCGTCGGCCAGTGCGCTGTCAGCCGCCAGGGCGGCGCCGGCAGTGCCGAGCACCGCCAGACAGCACCCGAGGAAGAGATTCCTGACCATCGTGACGTCCCCCGTAGTGGCGTGTGGCTGCTAGATGGCGACGGTGCCGGTGGAATCGCCGATGCGGTCGACCTCGACGCCGAGCTTCTGCATGACCGTCAGCAGCACGTTGGCCTGCGGCGTCTTGTCCTTCTCGAGCACGTGCAGGTTGCCCTGGAGCGCGCCGTTGGCCTTGCCCAGCAGCACCAGCGGCACACGGCGGTGGCCGTGGACGTTGCTGTCGCCCATCGGGCTGCCGTAGAGCACCAGCGTGTGATCGAGCAGGTTGCCGTCGCCGTCGGGCGTGTTCTTCAGCTTGTCGGCGAAGTAGGCCAGCACCGACAGGTGGTAGCGGTTGATCTTGGCCTGGTCCTCGATGGTCTCGGCGCGTTCGCCGTGATGCGAGGCCGAATGCCACGGCGTGGAGCAGCCGCTTTCGGCAAAGACCCGGTTGCTGGTGTCGCGGCTCAGCTTGAAGGTGGAGACGCGCGTCACCTCGGCGGCGAAGGCCAGCACCTGCAGGTCCATCATCAACTTGACGTGCTCTTCCCACGAGTCGGGCACGCCGATCGGCGCGGCCGGCAGCTCGCGTTCGGGGCCGTGCGCGCTGTTGTAGGCCTCGATCTTCTGGATGCGGCGCTCGATCTCACGGATGTTCTCGAGGTAGTCGTCGAGCCGGCCGCGGTCCTTGGTGTCGAGGTTCCGCTGCAGCTTGGCGATGTCGCGGGTGATGGCGTCGAGGATGCTGCGATTGACCCGGTTGCGGTTGGCGCGGTCGGGCGACGAGCCGCCCGTGCCGAACAGCTCCTCGAAGGCCATGCGCGGATCGCGCGTCATGGGCAGGGGCGTGGTCGGGATCGGCCCAGCTGATCGTGTCCATGTAGGCGCAGCTGTAGTTGTACCCGCAGGTGCCCGATGAATCGAGGTTCTCGATGCACAGCTGGATCGACGGCAGCGGCGTGTCCTGGCCGTGGGCCGCGGGCATACATCTGATCGATCGACGTGCCGTTGCGGATGTCCGAGCCTTCGGTCTGCTTGGCGTGCGCGGCCGTGAGGAACACCGCGCTCGAGCGGAAGTGATCGGCGCCGACCTCTTCGGCCGACACCGGGTCGGCCGCCGAGCAGTCGGTGTGGCTGACGACCGTGAGGTAATCGCGGAACGGCTCGAGCGGCTGCAGCGTCTTGGTGAACTCGAAGTCGCGGCCGACCTGCGCCGGCGACCACAGGTGGTTCTGCGTGCCGAATTCGGTGGCGCCGGCCGAGCCGTGCACCATCTCGATGCCGGTGAAGCGGCTTTTGGGCAGCACCGGCGCCAGCTCGCGGGCGGTGGCGATGGCCGGGACCATGGCGTCGAGCAGGGGCAGGGCCACGGCGGCCCCCATGCCGCGGAGGACGGTGCGGCGGGACAACGCGTGCTTGGTGATGAACATCAGTGAGCTCCCTTGTCTTCCCGTCCGGCGGCCGATTCGGTGGCCGGGGCCAGCGTGCGATTCTGGAACGGTGCGCTCGTGACGACGGCCATCACGAAGGACGAGAACTTGTCTTTGTCCCGCGCGCTCTGCCGGACGATGGCGCGAGCGGTGGGCATGTCGGAGCTGTCGAGCACGCGGCCGAGGGCGTAGCTCAACAGACTTTCAGCGAAGCCGGCGCGGAAGGCGTCGGCGTAGATCGAGCAGGGCCGCGCGCAGGCTGGCCGGGCCATCGAGCTTGTGGCCGTCGTACATGTCGCCCCGCGGGTCGACCTCGGCGAGGCCGTCGTTGCGGCGCCAGCGGCCGGTGGCGTCGAAGTTCTCGAGCGCCAATCCGATCGGGTCCATGATCTTGTGGCAGCCGGCGCACGTCGCGTTCTGGCGATGCGCCTCCATGCGTTCACGCACCGGCAGCACGGCTTCGTTGTTCACCGTCTCGGCCAGCGGCGGCACATTGGGCGGCGGCAGCGGCGGCGGCGCGCCGAGCAGCACTTCGAGGACGAACTTGCCGCGTGCCACCGGCGAGGTGCGGTTGGCCAGCGAGGTCTGCGTGAGGATGGCGCCGCGGCCGAGCAGCCCGTAGCGGTTGGGGTCGGTCACGGCCACGCGCCGGAACTGCGGCCCGGCCACGTTCGGGATGCCGTAGTGCCGCGCCAGCACCTCGTTCACGAAGGTGTAGTCGGCGGTGAGCAGGTCGAGCAGGCTGCGATCTTCACGCACGATGCTGTCGAAGAGCAGCTCCACTTCCCGGCGCATCGACTGCGCCAGGTTGCGCGTGAAATCGGGGAAGATGGTGGGCTCCGGATGCACTTCGGCCAGGCCGGTGAGGCGCAACCACTGCGCCGCGAAGTTGGTCGAGAGGCTCTCGGCGCGCGGGTCGGCGAGCATGCGCCTGACCTGCTTCTCGAGGACCGCCGGCGTGCGCAGCTGGCCCTGGCTGGCCACGTCGATGAGCGCGTCGTCGGGTCCCGAACCCCACAGGAAGTAGGACAGGCGCGCGGCCAGTTCGAGGTCGTTGATCGGGTAGTGCTGGCCGGCCGCGAGGCCATCGGGCACTTGTTCGAAGCGGAAGATGAATTCGGGCCGGGAGATGGCCGCCTGCACGGCAGTGCGGATGCCGGCTTCGAAGTCGCCGTCGGCGCGGCCGACCTCGGTACATCTGCATCAGCAAGGCCAGGTCGTCGGCGGTGGGCGGGCGCCGGAAGGCGCGGCGCGCCAGCGGCGTCAGGATGCTGCGGGCACAGGCGGCTTCCTGCGACGCGTCGCGCGGCTGGCACGTGAGCAGGTGCCGGCGGCTGGGCGTGTCGGACACGCCGCCGGCCTGCATCGGGCCGACGATGGTCAGCGTCTGGAGGTGGGGCAGCGTGGTCATGCCGGGATGGAGGCCGACGCTGACGTCCATGATGGTCTGTTCGACCAGGCGCACGGAATCCTCGACCGGGCCATCGGCCTTGGCCACGAAGGCGGCGGCGACGCGGTGGGGCCCGGCCGTCACTTTCACCGGTGGGCTGACGAGCGGGCCGGCGTTGCCCTCGTAGAGCGGGTCGATGGTGAAGCGGGCGACCTGCGCGCCGTCAATCGAGATCTCGAGTTCCTGACCTTGCAGGGCCTCGGGCAGATTGCCGCCGATGAGTTCGCCCAGATAGTAGAAGTAGAGCTCGCTCTGGAAGGTGTAGGTGCCGTCGACGGGGAACTGGTGCACGACCGCGGTGCCGCCGCGCGAGCCGAAGGGCGCGCCCTCGACGTGGCGCATCTGGTTGACCACCTTCGGCACGTCGTACTTGGCCATGACCGGCGGCGCCTGCGGGTCGCCCAGTGCCTGGCGTGCCACCTTGTCGGCGGCGCGGATGTACGCCTGCATCAGCGCCGGGTTCACGGTCAGCGCGTCGGCCATGTTGTCGAACGAGCCGGTGCGCGCGTCGGGCGGCAGCAGCGTGGCCACATCCACGTCCACGGCCAGCAGATCGCGCACCGCGGCGCGGTACTCGCGGCGGTTCAGGCGGTGCAGTTCGGGCGCTTTGTAGATGGGGTTCGCTGCGGCCATCTCGTCGAGCCGCGTGCCGAGCGAGGTGCTGAACGCTTCGAGCGCCGCGGTCTCGGGACGGCGCGCCCCGGCCGGCGGCATCAGGCCGGCGCGCACCTTGCGGATCACGTCTTCGGCCCGGCGCGCGTTGTGATCGGGCCGGGCCACGTCGAGCTCCGTCCACGAGAAGCCGCCGCTCTTGAGGCGGTCGTTGTGGCACCCGACGCAGTACCTGCTGCACGAAGGCGCGCTGCCCGTCGACCGTGGCGACGCTGCTGGCGGTTGGCGCTTGCGGCGGGGCCACGGTGGCGCCGGGTCGGGCCAGGAGCGAGACGACGACGACCGTCAGGCCGCAGATCACGCGAGAGAACGTCATGAACGAACCTCCCTGCGAGCGCGGCGCACGTCGCACCGCCCCGGGGCCGAGAACCGAGTACGTCGCTAACTGCCTGTTATTATTGCGCTTAAAGGCCTGGTGTCGTCAATCGCCAACCACTGCCTACCAGCCCAGCTTCACGCCAATCTGCCCCTGCCGCGCCGGGCCCGCCCCGGAAATCGTCCCGAACAGCGGCGAGTCCACGGTGCGGTTGGGCAGGAGGAAGTTGGCGTGGTTGAACACGTTGAACATCTCGAGCCGCAACTGGAGGTCCATGTCCTTGGGCAACATGAAGCGGCGCGAGACGCCGGTATCGACGGTGTTGAGCCCCGGGCCGGTGAGGATGTTGCGCCCGGCGTTGCCGAACGTGCCGGCGGCCGGCGCGGCGAACGCGGCCGTGTTGAACCACCGGTCCACCGAGCGGTCGCCGCCGTCGAGCCCGGGGTCGCCGACCAGGTTCGGGCGCTGGTTGCCGAGGTTGCCGATGCCGGCCACGTCGGAGCTCATCACCGGCGTGAAGGGCGAACCGCTGGTGCGCGTGAAGATGGCGCTCACCTGCCAGCCGCGCGCCAGCGCGTTGGCAAACGGCGACAGGTAGCTGCCGCTCGTGACGAAGCGGTGGCGCCGGTCCCAGGCCGACAGCCCGCGCTCGCGGTCGCGGGCGTAGGAGTTGAGCACGCCGCTGCCGGCGTCGTCGCTGACCACGCCGTCGTCGATGGCCTTCGACAGCGTGTAGGAGACGAGCAGGTCGAAGCCCTTGCGCATGCGCCGCTGGAACTTGGTCTCGAGCGAGTTGTAGGTGGAGGTGCCCGTGCCGTCGGTCCAGGTGATGTCGCCGAGGTTCGGGAACGGCCGCCGGCTGGCGATGCTGCCGGGGCCGAGCACCGGCTGGTTGATGTTGTACTGCCGCGTCAGGTCGAGTGACCGTGAGCCGACGTAGCCCAGGCTGACCATCGAGCCGCCGCCCAGTTCCTGCTGCAGGTCCACGCTCCAGCGGTGGACCTTGCCCTGCGGGAAGTTGCGTTCCATGCCCGACGTGGTGATCGTGTCGGTGCCGAACGACGAGGGAAAGGGATCGCTCAGGCTGATGTTGGGGGTGGTCGGCGAGGCGGCGAAGACGCGGTTGGCGCCGAGCGGCGTGTTGGCGTAGGACGAGAAGGCGATGTTGTGCACGAACGACGTGTAGTAGATGCCGTAGCCGGCTCGCAGCGCGCGCGTCCCTTCCCCGGTGATGTCCCACACCATGCCGACGCGCGGCGCGAAGTTGTCCTTCTCGGCGCTGCGGATGGTCTCGGGCACGCCGTTGGTGCCGACCTGCACGCTTTGTCCGAGCGCCGGCTCGAAGGTGCCCCAACGGTTCTCGACTTCGCGGTCGGGCGCCTGGTATTCGTAGCGGATGCCGTAGTTCACGGTGAGGCGGGGCGAGAGCCGCCACTCGTCCTGCACGAAGAGCGCGGTCTGCCAGTTCACCTGCTCCATGAACACCAGCCCGGTGAAGGTCGTGGTCTGGCTCGGATAGCCGAGCAGGTAGTCGCCCATGGCGCTGCCGGTGTAGCGGCCGGTGAAGGTGAAGGTGCCTTGCGGGTTGCGCCAGTCGTCGAGAGCCATCTGCTGCGTGCGCACTTCGCCGCCGACCTTGATCGAGTGGCTGCCGGCGTTCTGCGCCAGCACGTACGACACCTGGCGCAGGTTGTGGGAGCGGATGAACGGGTTGTTGTTCGGGTTGATGGGCGAGAAGCCGGTCAGCGTCAGCACGGGCGGGCCCTGGCCGAGGCGATCCGGGGTGGTGGCCTGCAGGGTGCCGGTCAGGCCCAGTTCCTTGCTCCAGTCGGTGGCCGTCGAATCGTCGCGGTACATGCCGTTGTAGACGTGGCCGAGGCCGGCCCGCACCTCCTGCACGGTGTTCGAGCCGAAGACGTGCGTCCAGGTCGTGCCCACCGACTGGTTGTGCTTGCGCACCGCGGTCACCACCGCCGGCACGGCGCCGGGCGTGGACTGCGTGTCCCAGTAGACCGAATAGCGCGCCGTGAACTGGTTGGAGGGTGAGAGATTGTAGTCGAGGCGGCCGCTGCCGACGTGCAGGTCGTCGAGCAGGTTGGGCGCGCTGACGTAGTTGCGGGCCGGGTCACCGGGATTGTTGGCGGTGGGGAAGAGCGCCAGCATGGCCACCGCGCGCGGGCTGAAGCGCGAGGACGGGATGACGTTGTCGGGGAAGGCCGCGCCGGTGAGCGGGTCGCGCACGACGGTGGCGCCGAACGCGCCCCGGCGCTGCGCGTCGCTCGGCACGGCCGCCGTGAACGGCAGGCCCTGCGTGAGGTCGGTCTTCTCGTAAGACCCGAAGAAGAACGTCTTGCTGCCCCACAGCGGCCCGCCGATGGTGCCGCCGCCCTGGCGGCGATCCAGCTTCGGCACGGTGGTGGCGAAGTAGTTGCGCGCGTCCATGGCGTCGTTGCGCACGAAGCCGAACACGTTGCCGCGATACGACGACCCGCCCGACTTGCTGATCAGGCTGATGATGCCGCCGCTGGCAAAGCCGGTACTCGGCGCCGTAGCTGGCGCCGAGCACCTTGAATTCCTGGATGGCATCGGGCGACGGGAAGGTGAGGATCTCGCCGGTGGTCGTGTCGTTGTTGTCGAAGCCGTCGAGCAGGTAGTTGTTGTCGTAGATGCGGGCGCCGTTGATGTAGAGGCCGCCGCCGCGCGTGGCCAGGCCCGAGGCCTGCGTCTGCTGCTGCACGCCGGGGGCGATCAGGCCGAGGTCGCGGAAGTTACGGCCGTTGAGCGGCAGCTCGACGATCTTGGTCTGGTCGACCACCTGGCCCATGGCGGCATCGCGGGTGTCGACGAGCGGGGCCGCGGCCTGGACCGTGACGGTTTCCTCGAGGGCGCCCAGGCTCATGGTGACGTCGAAGCGGGCGTTCTGGCTGACGACCAGAGTGAGGTCGCGCTCCTCGGTGCGAAAGCCCTGCAGTTCGGCGCGCACGCGGTAGCGGCCCGGCGGCAGCAGGGCGACCTGATAGGTGCCCGAGTCGCCGCTCACGGCCGTGCGGGTGGCCTTGGTCTCGACGTTCTCGACCGTGATGGCCACGCCCGGCACGATGCCGCCGGAGTTGTCCTTGACCGTGCCCGACACGCTGCCGGTGGTTTGTGCCAGAGCCGGCGTGAGGCTGGCCAGCCCCATCAGGAGGGCGATGAGACCGAGACGTACCTGGACGTACATGGGTGTTCCTTGTGGAGCCGGTTATCTGGTGGCGAAACAATAGAGCCGCGTCGGGGCCGCGGACGGGCCGCAGCTGACCTCGCGCGCGGAGTTCCAGGCGCCGGCCGGGTCGCCGGCAAGAGCCTCGCCGGCGGTGCTGGTCCAGCTGCTGCACGTCTTGTCAGGCGCCGCCCGGCCGGAGGCGAGCGTGCCGGTCAGGATCGTGACCGCGGCCGGCACCGGCTCGCCCTTCTCCGTCAGCAGCACGCCGGGCTGCAGCCGCTCGCGCGCGTGCAGGGCGACCGGCCCGCGCGCAATCAACACGCCGGCGGCGTTGTACCACGGGCCGCTGCCGATGCGGTCCCCGGCATCGACCGCGGGCTTTCCCTGGAAGCTGGTGCTCAGGTAGGCATGCCAGACGCGGTCACCCGCGCCGGCCGCCTTGGCCAGCGTCTGGCAGTGGCGATCGGCGCCGGCCAGTCCGCCCAGGTGCCCGCCCTGGCCGAGGCCCTCGCTCGTGACGAAGAAGGTCATGCGGTTCTGCGCCGGCGGCAGCGGCGCGGCCTTGGGCGTGACGAGATCGGCCACGTTCACCGCGACCTTCTGGTTCTGCCGTTCGACGATCACCACCGGCTCTGCGGGTCCGACATGAAGAACGTGGTGCCGTCGGGCAGCTTGGCCGAGGCGACGTCGAAGTACTTGGGGAAGGTGGCGCGCAGGAGCGGCGTGATGTCGCGCGTGGCGGCGTCGAAGGCGGTGCCGAAGTCGTTGCGGGCGCCGCCGCCCTCGGGCTTGACGTGGCAGGTGCCGCAGCCGTCGACCTCGGCGCGGCGCATCGGATCGGACTGGAACTTCACCAGATATTCCGGTCGGGCCAGCGCCGGCTGGGCCGCACCAAGCGCGGCTGTGAGTAGCAAGGCCACACCGACCCGGCGCAGTAACGACCATCCCGAAGTCAGCATCGCGGGAAGTGTAACGCAAACGAGCTCGCCGCCATACTCGCGCCGCAGCGATGACATCGGACGAGTCGTGGCGGCGCGGCGATCACGCGCGCTGCAGCGTGAAGACCGGCACTTCGGGACGCACGTTGATGCGGAGCTGGAAGAAGTGCCCGACGCCGCGGCTGACATAAAGCGTGCGCCCGGCCGGCAGCGCGAAGGCGCCGGCGGTGTAGCGGCGGTTCTTCACCGGCATGATGGGCGGCGGCAGAAAGGGCGGACGCACCTGGCCGCCGTGCGTGTGGCCGGCCAGGATCCAGCCGCGGAAGTTCCGCCACACCGGCAGATCGACCGTGTCCGGGTTGTGGCTGAGCGCCAGCGCGGCGCGCCCGGGATCGAGCGTGGCCAGCGCCGTCTTGGCGTCGAAGCGCGCGCCCCACAGATCGTCGAGGCCGATCATCTGCAGGCCGCCCACGTCGACCAGCTGGTTGTGCAGCATGCGAATGCCGTTGGCCGCGAAGATCCCGGAGAGGCGGTCGGCGATGGCCGGATAGGCCCACTGCCGGCCGTACTCGTGATTGCCGGTGATGCCGACGGTGGCCAGGCGGCCGCGCGGCGCGCCGGCGTACATCCGCTCGGCGTGGGCATAGACGTCGTCGCCGCCGGTGTCCTCGATGCTCACGAAGTCGCCGGTGTAGGCGACGATGTCGGGCGCCAGCGCCGTGACCCGCGCGAAGGTATGGGCGATGTAGGCGTCGTCGACCCGCGGCCCGACGTGGATGTCGGAGAGCTGCACCAGGCGCGCGCCGATGAGATCGGCCGGCAGCCCGCGCACCGGCAGGTCGAGGAACGTGAACTCGAGCCAGTGCGATTCCCACAAGCGCCCGTAGAGCCCCAGGCTTAGCGTGGTGGCGCCGGCCGCGACGGCCGTGCCGAGCCATTGACGTCGGGTGAGCAGCGACATGGTCATTCCCGGGCCCCGGCCCGTGCTGGTCTCACGTTTCGCGGACGCCACGCCCACGGAACCAGAAGATGGTGGCGGCGATGATCAGGAGGCCGCCGTTGAGGGCGATGGCAGTCGGCACCGAGAGCGCGGTGGCGACGTTGCCGCTCACGAAGTTGCCGAGCGGCGAGGCGCCGCGGAACGCCACCATGTAGATGCTCATCACCCGGCCGCGCATCTCGTTGGGCGCGATCAGCTGCACGAGCGAGGTGGTCATCGAGAAGGTGGAGACGAGCAGGCCGCCGCCCAGGAAGAGCAGCAGCTCGCTCAGCCATAGCTGCCGCGAGAAGGCAAACGCGATCATCACGCAGCCGAAGGCCAAGCCCGCGCCGAGCAGCGCCCGGCCCATCGCCCGCACCGGCCGAGCCACGCCACGGTCAGCGCGCCGACCACCGCGCCGGCGCCGGAGAACGCCATCATCTGCGTATAGAGGCCGACGTCCTGCCTGATAGACCTCCTTGACGATGATCGGCAGGAAGGTCAGCAGCGGCAGGCCCAGGAACGCGGCCCGAAGCCGAGCAGCGTCAGCGCCACCAGCGTGGCATCGGCGCGCACGTAGCGCAGCCCGCTCTTCATCTCGTCGCGCATCGGCTTCTTCGCCGGTCGGCGGGATGTGCTTGACGTGCAGCGACAACAAGGCCGCGATCACGAACAGGAACGACAGCGCCGTTCAGCCCGAAGCAGGCCACCATGCCGAAGGCGGCCAGGGCCGCGCCGGCGAGAGCGGGCCGATGATGCGCGCCAGGTTGAACTGAATCGAGTTGAGCGCGATGGCGTTCGGCAGGTTCTCCTTGTCGACGAGCGACGGGATGAGCGACTGGTAGGCCGGCCCGCCGAAGGCCTGGGCCACGCCGGTGACGGCCGAGAGCGGCAGCACGTGCCAGACCTCGATCATTCCGAAGTAGACGCAGCAGGGCCAGGGCGAAGGCCGTCGTCATCTGCGACGTACTGCGACATCAGCAGCAGCTGCCGGCGATCCTTGCGGTCGGCGATGACCCCGCCGACGAGCGTGAACAGCAGGATCGGCAGCTCGCCCATGAGCGAGTCGAGGCCGAGGAAGAAGGCCGAGGCGGAGCCGGTGAGCGTGACGATCAGCCACGCCTGCGCCACCTTCTGCATCCAGGTGCCGATGGTCGACCCGAGCGCACCGAGCCACAGCAGGCGGAAATCGCGATGCGTGAGGGCGGAGGCGAGGCGGTGCGCCGCCGCAAAGAGGTGAGCCTGCAAGCGCAGCGATCTTATTCGATGCGGTGGGACGGGCGCAGCCATGCGCCCGCGGAATCCACCGGGCGACGGCTATTTCAAGGGCGAGTAGTCGGTGGCGGCGAGAAACTGCGAATCGACCCTGGTCACGATCCGGCCGTTCACCTGCGACTCGGCCGACACCTTCTTCCACTCGGGATCGTTCATGAAGGCCTCCCAGCTGGCCTTGGCCGCCTCGCGGCTCTGGTGGGCCAGCAGATAGACGAGCTGGTTCTCGGACGCCGGCGGGTCCAGGGGCGACAGATAGACGACGTTGCTCATGCCGTGCTTCTCGAACAGGCGCAGCGTGTGATGGCGGAAGCGCGCGTGCAGCTCGCCGAGCTTGCCGTCCGGGGCGGTATAGGTGCGTAGTTCGAAGACGCGTCCGGGCGGCTGCGCGGCCAGCGTGCCCTGGGTGATGGCGCCGGCCGCGAACGCTGTCACGACGAGCAAACCGGTGGCAAGTGGGCTCTTCATGCGCGCCAGATTACACCCGCTTGACTTTCGCTTTTGATTCGCTATCATGGCCTCACGCAAACAAAAGGCGAAACCGCATGAGCCCAGTCACCGCCTCCGTTCAACACGATTCGTCCCTGTCGGGTCGCGCCCTCGTGGAATCGCTGCTGCGCGACCGCAAGCTCGACCGCACGCTTACCACGGCCCGTCCCCTGGAAACGCCCGCGCCCGGAGTGCCGTTCGACGTGCAGGCGCTCGACACCTATCTGCACGGCGGGCTGCCGGCCGGGCAGTTGTCGGAAGTGGTGGGACCGGCCTCGTCGGGGCGCACCACGCTCGTCTGGCAGTGGATGGCGGCGGCCACTCAGCGCGGCGACACGGTGGCGCTCATCGACACCTTCGACCGGTTCGATCCGGCTTCGGCTACGGCCGCCGGCATCGACCTGACGCGGCTGCTGTGGGTGCGCGGCCAGGCCATCTCGAAGACGGCGTGTGCCGTCGATCCGCGGTGGCTGCCGGGTGTGCGCACCGTCGATGGCCCCGGCACGATGGTGGAACGCACGCTCGACCGGGCGCTCAAGGCGCTGAACCTGGTGCTGCAGTCGGGCGTGTGCCCGGTGGTGGTGCTCGACATGGCGGATGTGCCGCCGGCAGCCCTGCGCCGCATCCCCTACACCACGTGGCTGCGCGTCCAGCGCGTCATCGAGGGCAGCGACACCACGTGCGTGCTCATTGCGCCCGAGCCGCTGGCCCGCAGCGCCGGTGGCGTCACGCTCAACGTGCAGGCCTCGGGCCGCGTGTCGCTCGTGCCCGGGTCGCCGTCGCCGGCCGCTCTCTCCACGTTCACGGCATCGGGCCAGCCGGCGGCGTCGAGCCTGCCGGCCCTGGCGTCGCCCCGGCGCGGGGAGGTCACGACGCGGGCGGCGTGGCAGGGCGAAGGTCCGCGGGCCCGGCGGTTCGATGGACTGCGCTTCGAAGTGCGCGTGGCGTCGTCGCGCCGCCAGGTGGCCGGACGCGTGCCGCTCAGCGCCGAGCCGCGGGCCGACCGTCTCTGGGCGGAGCGCTAGCTCCCTGAAAGGGACCAGCCATGTTCGCCGCGCTTTATTCGGTAGCCGCACCGGTCGACACGCTGGTGCGGGTGGCCCAGTCGTTCTCCCCGCGAGTCGAGGTCACCGGCCGGCTCGTCCTGTGCGATCTGCACGGCGTGGAACGCCTCTTCGGCGGCGCCCGCGACATCGCCGACCACATCCGCCGCGCCCTGGTGGATGCCGGGGCCGTGCGGGTGGCCGTGGCGCCCACGCACACCGCCGCCTCGCTCCTCGCCTTGGGACGTCCAGGCCTGAGCGTGGTCGCGACCTCCGCCGAGGCGGGCCGGGCGCTGGCGCCGCTGCCGGTCGCCACGCTGGCCGCCTGGGACGGGGGAAATACCTCCGAGGCGGCGCCGGGCACGACCGACGCCGTCCCGTCCTCGGGATGGGTGCATCCCCGCGACACCCATCAGGGCCCGCAGACGCGGCGCCGGATGCGCGGCCAGGTGCAGTTGACCCGCGGCTCGCGTCGCGCCGACGACGCCGTCCGGCGGCGCGCCACGCAGGCCCTCGACGTGCTGCGCCGCTGGGGCATCCGCACGCTGGGCGCCTTTGCGGCGTTGCCCACAGAGGAACTCTCGACCCGCCTGGGACCGCTCGGCCCCCGCTGGCAGCACGCCGCGCGCGGCGAAGATTTGGCGCCGCTCGTGCCGCTCGTGGACGACGAGCCGTTCGAGGCGTCGCTCGAACTCGAGTGGCCGGTCGAAGGCCTCGAGCCGCTCTCGTTCGTGCTGGGCCGCGTGCTGGAACCACTCGCCATCCGCCTCGAGCGCGCCGACCGCGGCGCCGCCGTGCTGCACACCGCACTGCACCTGACCACGCGCGTCACTCACACACGCACGCTGCAGTTGCCCGCGCCCATGCGCGATCCGAAGACCTTGCGCACCCTGGTACTGCTGGATCTGGAATCACATCCGCCGGCGGCCGCCATCGACCGCGTCGTCGTGCGCGTCGAACCTACGCCGGGCCGCATCGTGCAGTGGTCGCTGCTCGAACGCGCGCAGCCCTCCGCCGAACAGGTCTCCACCCTCATTGCCCGGCTCAGCGCGCTCATGGGGGAATCCCACGTCGGCTCGCCCGCGCTCGTCGACTCCTGGCGCCCCGGAGCCTTCGAGATGAAACCCTTCACCGGGTCGCCGGGCCCGGATGCAAACGAGCCGGGCCCCGCACCCAGTGGGCCCCGTCCCTGTTCCCTGGCCTTCCGCCGTTATCGCCTGCCGGTTCCGGCGCGGGTCACGTTGCAGGACGGCCGTCCCGTGCGCCTCATTCCCGATCGCCGCGGCATCAGCGGCGGAGCGGTGATCGACAGCGCCGGCCCCTGGCGCACCTCCGGTCACTGGTGGGACGAGGCCGCCGGCGACGCGTCGGCCCCGGCGTCGCGGGCCACGCCGTGGGACCGCGACGAATGGGATGTGGTGCTCGCCGATGGCGTCTCGTGCCGGGTGTTCCTCGAACGGGAAGTGGGGCAGTGGTTCGTGGAGGGGACGTTCGACTAGGCAGCTCTCGTGGAGGAGCCACCTGATGGTCGAGCGCACGTCGTCTGAAGTTCTGCCCCGGACTCGTAACCCCGAGCCCGGGATCCCAAGCCCCTTGCCCCCGAGCCCCCGCCGTGTACATAGAACTCCACACCTCTTCCGCCTTCAGCTTCCTCCGGGCGGCCACCTTGCCCGAGCCGCTCATCGAGCGCGCGGCGCTGCTCGGTTACTCCGCGGTCGCGCTGCTCGACCGCGACGGCCTTTACGGCGCCCCGCGCTTCCATAAGGCGGCCAAAGCCGCCGGCCTGCGTCCCCTCATCGGCGCCGAGCTCACCATCGAGAATCCGCGCCCGGAAGTGGCGGCGCGGTCGCGCACGAACCGCGCGCCTCTGTCCGCCAGCCGCCGCGCCAGCCCTTCCAGCCTCCCGCTGCCGGCCGCCCACCGCTGGCATCTGCCTCTTCTCATCTCCTCCCAAGAGGGCTACCGCAACCTCTGCCGGCTGATCACGCGCATGAAGCTGCGCGCGCCGAAAGGCGAGGGCGCGCTCGGCGCTCGACGAGCTCGACGGGCACGCCAGCGGGCTGGTCGCGCTGGCCGGCCGGTCGTTGCTCGCAGTCGGAGCGGCACGGCGTCGGCGGGCTGCTCGATCGGCTCGTCGGCATCTTCGGCCGCGGCCACGTCTACGTGGAACTGCAGCGGCACCTGCAGCGCGACGAGGAAGCACGACAACGAGACGCTGGTGTCGCTGGCCGAGGCGTTCCGCGTGCCGCGTCCTGGCCACCAACGGCGTGCGCTTCGCCACGCCGGCCGAGCGGCCGCTGTTCGACGTGCTGACCTGCATCCGCGAACACACCACGCTGGCCGCAGGCCGGCCGGCGCCTGCTGCGCCAATGCCGAGCGCTACCTGAAGTCGCCGGCGCAGATGGCGCGCGCTGTTCGCGCGATCTGCCGCGAGCGCCGTCACGCGCACCGGCGAACTGGCCGACCGCCTGGAGTTCACGCATGGCCGATCTCGGCTATCGCTTCCCGACCTACCCGGTGCCCGCCGGGCGAGACCGAGGCGTCGTTCCTGCGCCAGCATCGCCGACGTCGGCGCGCGCGAGCGCTACCGGCCGTATCACGACCAGCGCCCGCGCGCAGATCGCCGCGCGAGCTCGATCTGATCGAGAAGCTCGAGCTGGCCGGCTACTTCCTGATCGTCTGGGACATCGTGAACTTCTGCCGGCAGCACGACATCCTGGTGCAGGGCCGCGGCTCGGCCGCCAACAGCGCCGTCTGCTACAGCCTCGGCATCACCGCGGTCGATCCGGTCGGCATGGAGCTGCTGTTCGAGCGCTTCCTCTCGGAAGAGCGCGGCGAGTGGCCCGACATCGATCTCGATCTGCCGAGCGGCGACCGGCGCGAGCGCGTGATCCAGCACGTCTACGAGAAGTACGGCCAGCACGGCGCGGCGATGACCGCCAACGTCATCACCTACCGCGGCAAGCAGCGCCGCGCGCGAGGTGGGCAAGGCGCTCGGCTTCGATCCGGCGCAGATCGATCGGCTCGCCAAGGTGATGCACAACTTCGAGTTCATCGATGCCGACGACACGCTGGCCGCGAACATCGCGACCGTCGGCCTCGATGCTGCAGCGAGCCGCGCGTGCGGCACTTCGCCGAGCTGTGGCGGCAGATGCAGGACCTGCCGCGCCATCTGGGCCAGCACTCCGGCGGCATGGTGATCTGCCAGGGCGCAGCTCGACGTCGGTCGTGCCGCTCGAGAACGCCAGCATGCCCGGCCGCGTGGTGGTGCAGTGGGACAAGGAAGACTGCGCCGACATGGGCATCATCAAGGTCGATCTGCTGGGCCTGGGCATGATGGCGGTCCTGCAGGACGCCTTCACGCTGATCAATGCCGAGCCTGCGGCCGCCAGCTCCGAGTCCGGCCGAACACGGCCGCTCGACCTGGCGCAGCCTGCCGCCCAGACGATCCGGCGGTCTACGCGCATGCTGCAGGCCGCCGACACCATCGGCGTGTTCCAGGTGGAGTCGCGCGCGCAGATGGCGACGCTGCCGCGGCTCAAGCCCGACGAGCTTCTACGACCTCGTGGTGCAGGTGGCGATCATCCGGCCCGGGCCCGATCGTCGGGCAGATGGTGCATCCGTATCTCGAATCGCCGCGCCGGGCGCGAGCCGGTGGCCTACGACCATCCGCTGCTCGAGCCGATGCTGAAGCGCACGCTCGGCGTGCCGCTGTTCCAGGAGCAGCTGCTGCGCATGGCCATGGTGGTGGCCGGCTTCACCGGCGGCCAGGCCGAAGAACTGCGCCGGGCGATGGGCTTCAAGCGCTCCGAGCAGCGCATGAAGCAGATCGAGGTGCAGCTGCGCGAGGGCATGGCGGCGCAACGGCATCACCGGGCGCGGTGGCCGATCGCATCGTGCTGTCGATCACCTCGTTTGCGCTCTACGGCTTTCCCGAGTCGCACGCCGCCAGCTTCGCGCTGCTCGCCTATGCCAGCGCCTATCTCAAGGCGCATTACCCGGCGGCGTTCTACACGGCGCTGCTGAACAACCAGCCGATGGGCTTCTATCATCCGGCCACGCTCGTGAAGGACGCGCAGCGGCGCGGCGTGCGCTTTGCGCCGATCGACGTGCAGACCTCGGCGTGGGACTGCACCGTAGGCGCCGACGGCACGATTCGTCTCGGCCTGCGCTTCGTGGCCGGACTGCGGGCCGAAGCCGGCCACGCCATTGCTTCACGGCCGGGGCTCGAGGCCGGGGGCACGGGATCAGGGGCACGGCCGCGCGAAGACCTCGGCGGCGCGCGTCCCAGCATGGCGGCGTCGAGTGCGCCACTCCGGTGCCCGAAGTGCGGCTGCGACGATCCCTCGATGCTCGAAACCACGACCGGGCACAGTCTGTCGTCGCTCCGGGTAGCCGAGTCCCGGCCCTCGTTCGGCACGGGAAGTGGGACCGCCTCCCCGGGGGTGCCCGGAGCCCCGGCCCCGAACCTCGAGTCCGGGCTCTTCTGCAACGTGTGCTCGCATCAGTGGGCCGAGAGTGGCGGCGGCCGCCGCTTCCGCTCGAATCGCCGATCTCATCAACCAGGCCGGGCTGCGCCGCGACGAGGTCACCGTGCTGGCCGAGGTCGGCGCGCTCAACTCCCTGGGCCACGATCGGCGCAGCGCGTTGTGGCAGGTGGAGCGGGTCATCCGGCCGGCCGGCGCCCTGTTTGCCGGGGAAGACACGATCGAAGAAGGGGAGCGGCTGGTGGATCCACAGCCGGCAGATCCGCTGACGGCTGGCGGCTGGAGGCGGGCGCCCATGGACCACGAGGCCGCAGACCACGAGGCCGCAGAGCACGAGGCCGCAGAGCACGAGGCCGCGGACCACGAGGCCGGGGCCGGAAGCCCGCTTCCTGAAATGAGCGCGGGCGAGCGGCTCGTGGCCGACTATGCCGGCACCGGGCTCACGGTGGGGCCGCATCCCATGCGCTTCCGGCGGCACGAACTGTCGATGAAGGGCGTGCTGCGGGCCATCGACCTGCCGCTCGTGAAGAGCGGCCGGCGCGTGCGCACGGCGGGGATGGTCATCACGCGGCAGCGGCCGGGCACGGCCAAGGGCTTCGTGTTCCTCACGCTCGAGGACGAAACCGGCATCGCCAACATCATCATCCGGCCCGACGTCTACGCGCGCGATCGCGCGCTCGTGGTGGATTCGCCGTTCCTGCTCGTGGAGGGGTGGCTGCAGGTGCAGGAGGGCGTCACCGCCGTCAAGGCCGAGCGGATGGAGAGGATCGAAGGCTTGCTGGCCACGATGGCCGTCGAGTCGCACGACTTCCACTAGCCCGGGCGACGGCCGCCGCCGCCGGTCCCCCCAACTGTCTTGGATAGAATGCAGGTGAGGCATGCCCATGGCCGTGGCAGTCACCCGACGACGTTTCACTGCGGACGAATACCAGGAGATGGGGCGGGCCGGCATTCTGCGCGACGCCGACCACGTCGAGCTCATCGACGGCGAGGTCCTGGCGATGCGCCCGAGTGGCCCGCTGCACATCGGCGCGGTCAACCGGCTCAATCACCTGTTCATGGGCCTGGTTGGCGACGCCGCGATCGTCCAGGTGCAACTGCCCGTGCGGCTGGATGAGTATTCCGAGCCGCAGCCGGATTCTCGCGCTGCTCCGGCCGCGTGCCGACGTCTATGGCACGGCCGCGGCTGGCCCAGCCGACATCCTGCTCGTCGTCGAAGTCGCACAGTCGTCCCTGGCCTACGACCGTGGCATCAAGAGCAGCCTCTATGCGCGGCGCGGCATCGCTGAATACTGGATCGTCGACCTGAACGGCGGTGAGGTCATTCGCCACACCGAGCCGGTCGAGGGCCGCTATCGTCGCGTGACCGCGGTGCCGCCCGACCAGAGGTTCGCCCCACAGCGGCTACCCGGCTGCGTCGTCTCGCCTCGCGACCTCCTCGGCTGATCGCTCCCCGGCGTCGATCGTCGCTGGCTGTTCAGCCCTCGCGCGCCGGCCACCGCCGCCGCCGACCTCAGCTCATCGTGCCGGTCAGATCGTCGATGGCGCGCCGACCCTGGTCGATGGCCGCATCCGTGTAGGCATAGGCGGCGGCGTCCGAGTTGGCGATGGCAATCCGGCCGTAGGGCCGGCGCGCCGCCACGCACGGCTGTTCGCCGCCCTCGAGCCAGAACGGATCGGCCAGCGAGTTGTATTGGTAGGCGTAGCCGTGCGGCCAGCGGTTCACCGTGATGCCGAGGATGTCGGCGGCCGGGTCGAAGCCGCCGCCGCCGAGCATGCGCCCGAGCTGATCGCGGATGCCGCGCTCGATCGTCTCGAACGACGTGCGCAGCAGCTCGGCGCGTCCGGCCACGTGCTGGGCCGGGCCCGGCAGGCCGGGCTGGCACGCCGCCTTGGTCATGTGCACCACGATCGGCTCGGCCGGCGACTTGGTGTGCGCGTAGCTTCCCAGGCTGACGGGAAAATCGAGGTTGGCCGAGGCGTGCCACATGCCCGGCGCCGACACGCTGTTGACCTTCAGCTTCTCGAACGCCGTCCACTGGCGCAGGAACACGTTGGTGTAGACGAGCGGCACTTTCTTCGCGTAACGCAACGCCGTCAGTTGGCCCTCGGGCAGTTCGGGGCAGATGTGCGGGATGACATGGTGCCAGCAGGCCAGGACCGACGTCTTGCCGCGCACCGTGTAGACCTTGCCGCCACGGACGTAGTGCACGGTCACGCCGCTGGCCGAGGCCGCCGGGCCGTCGTGCGCCACGCGCACCACCGTGCTGTTCAAACGGATGCGCGCCGGCGACGACGCGTCGTCCAGCCTGGCGTAGTCGATTGTCGCCGTCACCACGTCGTCGGCGCTCGTGCCCGGCACCGCCGCCGGGATCAGGCGCCGCACCAGCAAGCGCGCCACCGAGGCGTTGCCGTCGGGGAAGTGGAAGTAGTAGTCCTCCGCCTCGCGATTGCGAATCGAGTCGTGGTTCTGCCCGGGGCTGGGCGCCTCGTCCAGGTTCATGCCCTGGAAGCCGGGCAGGCCGAGCGCGAAGGCGTCCTGGGCCGGCACGGCATCGACGCCGAAGCCAAACAGACCGTAGGTACGCGTCTGGTAGATGCCGAGCACCTTGGGGTCGAGCCGCCATTCCTTCGTGACGAAGTCGGTGTAGCTCATGCGCGCCAGCCGCGCCTTCTTCTCGGCCGACGACAGGCCGGGGAAGATGTCGCGCGTCTCGGTGTTGAGCTGCACGATCTGCCGCTGGACGGCGGCGGAGAGGGGGGTCTTGCCGAGGAAGGCCACCAGGTCCTGGCCGGAGGCGGCCCCCGAGCCGACCACGAGCGCGTCGGCGCCGAAAGTCTCCCGGTCGAAGAACGTCCCGCGCGACAGGCCCAGCGACTTGTAGAGGCCGCCGTCGAGCGCCGTCTGGTAGCGCGACACGTCGATGCCGAGGTCGGCAATCAGACCCTTGGCGTTGGCGGAATAGGGCGCCGGGCTGTCGATTGACTGCGTGCCGCCGTAGCCGATGTAGGTGCGGCCGTTGTGCGCGAACTCGTTGCGCTTGGCGTGGCCGCCGAAGTCGTCGTGGTTGTCGAGCACGAGCACCCTGGCCGAGGGGCCGGCCATCTGGCGGAAGTAGTGGGCGGCGGCCAGCCCGCTGATGCCGCCGCCGACGACGACGAGATCGTAGGTCTCGCGCGTGTCGATGGCGTCGGCCAGCGGCAGGGCGCCGTCGCGCATGCGGTGCGCGACTTCAAAGGAGCCCTCGTGATCGCCGCGCAGGCCGGTGAGGCCGGGCGGGTAGTAGCCGGCCACGCGCTCTGGACCTGGCTCCGCCGGGCCGGACCGATCGCCAGGCGCGCACCCGGAGATCCAGGACGTGGCCCCGAGGCCCACGGCCACGCCGCCGATGAAATCGCGCCGGCTGATCGCGCGGAACATCCCCAGTTCCCGGTCGCGTCTGGTGCTCATGGGCGGCGATTGTAACTCCGGGCGGCGCGATTCGCGCCCGGCGACCTGGCGCGCGCCGCCGGGCTCTACCCGGCCGGAGTGATCTGCGAGATCGCGCCCGCGGCCGGTCCCGCCGCTCGTCACTGAACGCGGCGTGAGTCGCGCTCGTGAATCCAGTCGGTTGGATAGCGCTCGGCGCCGCGAGGGCGGCATGTGCCGGGAATGGCGAGCGCGTGCATTTCGCCGTGCCGGCGCTCCAACATCCCGTGTTTCGCGCACAAACTCGGCGGAATCGTCCTTGACACGCCGCCAGCGCAATCGCACAATGCCCGCGCGCTCATGAATGCCCGGGCTCAGGTCGGCGTACGTGGAGCCGAACCAGAGCGGGCGATTCGGAGGTCTACATGCGATCTCGCTTGGTTTGGATGTTTGCGATAGCGGCACTTCTGGCCGCGCCGCTCAATGGATGGGCCCAGCGCACGACGGGCGACATCCGCGGCGTGGTGACCGACGAATCAGGGGCCGTGCTGCCCGGCGTGACCGTCACGCTCCGCGGCCCGGGCGTCGCCGGCACGCCCACCACCGTCAGCAACGAATCCGGCGTCTACCGGTTCCCGAATCTCCCGGTCGGCACCTACGAGGTGACGGCCGAACTGCCCGGGTTCTCCACCCGGACGCAGACCGGCATCACCGTCGCTCTCGGCGCCACGGCCGCCGTCGACGTGCAGATGGCGGTGAGCACGCAGCAAGAGACGATCACGGTCGTCGCCGAAGCGCCGGTGGTCGATTCGGCCAGCACCGAAATCGCCACCAACTACACGCGCGAGTGGGTCGAGAACGCGCCGGTCCGCCGCTTCACGTTCTTCGACCTGATCAACGCCTCGCCCGGGGTGTCGTCGAGCACGAGCACCAGCTCGCGCTCGCAGGCCTTCGGCTCGGCGGCCAACGAGAACCTTTATCTGCTCGACGGCACCGACTTCACGGCGCCGCTCTCGGGCGCGGCCTGGCCGTGGCCCAACACCGACGCCATCGAGGAAGTCCAGGTGCTCTCGCTCGGCGCCTCGGCCGAATACGGGAACGTGGCCGGTGCGGTCTTCAACATCGTCACCCGCCAGGGCTCCAACACCTTCCACGGCGACAGCAACTTCTACTACCAGAACCAGAGCCTCACCGGCTCGAACACCACCGCCGAGCAGAACGGCGGCCAGCCGTATAACCGCGCCCGCTTCCGCGACTCGACGACGCAGCTCGGCGGCCCGCTGCTCCAGGACAGGCTGTGGTTCTTCGGATCGTTCCAGTATCAGGCCGACTGGGAATCGCAGCCCGGCACCCCCAAGGAATTCCCGGCCAAGTCGAACGCCAAGCGCTACTTCTGGAAGTTGAACTACAGCCTCAACCAGAACCACCGCGTGCAGGTGCAGACGCACGACGACTTCTACGAGATTCCCGAGCGCGCCACCGCCCGAACGGCGCCGAGCGCCATCGCTTTGAACAGCGGTCACAACCCCTCGCCCGGCGTGGTCTACACCGGGGTGCTCAGTCCGACCACGGTGTTCGAGGCGCGCTACTCGGGCTTCTACGGCACGTCCAACACGGTGCCGCTGAACGGCGGACCAAAAATCGCCAAACGCTTCCAGGATCTCGATACCGGTAACGTCACCGGCGGCATCTCCTACTGGTACGAGGGCAAATCGTTCAAGACTGCCTTCTCGGGCAAGGTGACCAAGTACGCCGACAATTTCCTGGGCGCCCAGCACGACTTCAAGGTGGGCGTGCAGTACAACAGTGGCGGCGGCGAGTCGCTGAACGGCTACAACGACTACATCTACACCTACGGCAGCACGCCCGACTACGGTTACACGCAGAACCCGTTCTGGCGCGGCGGCCGCATGCGCGCCCTGGGCGGCTACGTGGACGACACCATCCGCGCCGGCCGCGTCACCGTCAACGCCGGCGTGCGCTTCGACTCGAGCAAGGGCTACTTCAACTCGTTCGACCTGCTCAATCGCAACGCCGCCAAGATCGGCACCTCCGCCGCCATCGACAAGCTGTTCGACTGGAACGTGTTCTCACCGCGCCTGGGGGCCACGCTCAAGTTGAACCAAGCTGGCACGACGCTGCTCAAGGCCAGCGTGGGCCGCTACTACCGCGGCATCGTCACTGGCGAGTTCGACAACGCCACGCCGTCGATTGCGCCCCGCTTCGAGTTCTCGGGGAACTACGACTCGGCCGGCAATCCCCTCGGGCTCTCGCTCGTCAGCGACAACTCGAACCTCCGTATCGACCCGGAGTTCGAGAACCCCTACACCAACCAGTTCATCGGCACCTTCGAGCACCAGCTCACCGACCGCATCGGCCTCAGCGTGAGTGGCGTCTACAAGAAGAGCGACAACCAGTCCGGATGGCGCGACATCGGCGGCACCTACCAGACGGTGACGCGCACCGCCGAAGGCAAGGACTTCCAGCTCCAGCAGTTGACCAGCGGCGCGGCCAGCCGGGTCTTCCAGCTCACCAACCCCGGTAACCTGTCGACCACCTACAGAGGCTTCAACCTGCAGGTGAACAAGCGCATGGCGAACCGGTGGCAAGGCACGTTCGGTCTGACCTTGTCGAAGAACAAGGGCATCAACGGATCGCAGAACGCCCGCAGCACGCCGATCTCCAATCCCAACAGCACGGCCGGGGTATTCGGGCAGAACCCGAACGACTACGTCAACGCCGAGGGGTTGCTCATCGGCGATCGGCCGGTGATTCTGAAAACCCAGATCGTCTACGAGATTGGCTGGGGCCTGATGGTCTCGGGGAACTACCAATACCAGAAGGGCCGTCCCTGGGGCCGGGAGGTGCGGTTCAGCGGGCTCGTGCCTGGCGCCACCCGCGTGCTCTACGAGCCGCTCAACGACGATCGGCGCGTGGCCGACAACAACCAGCTCGACATGCGCCTCGAGAAGTCGCTCAAGTTCGGCAGCACCGCTGAAGGCGCGATCTTCGGCGACTTCCTCAACGTGCTGAACTCGGACGCCTACGAGAACGTGCTCGACCGGCGCTTCACCTCGACCAACTTCGGCGTGCCGTCGCGGTTCGTGCTGCCGCGCCGCCTGATGCTGGGCGCCAAGTTCCGCTTCTGAGGCGGGCGCCCGAGACTGCTCTCGGGCTCAGGTCATGACTCGGCAGGGGGCGGCTCTTCGGAGTCGCCCCCTTGTCTTGTGCGGTCGTGATTTCCCCGCTGGCGCCGTGACCGGGCGCCGCTGCACCGCCGCCGTCAGGAAAGCCCGAGGCGCCCTGCAGGCGCCTTAACGGGGAAGAGCGGCGAGGCGGCGTTCGAGTTCGCCGGCCAGTGCCGCGTCCCCGGCGTCGCGCGCCAGGCCGACCGCGCGCTCCAGGGCCTGACGCGCGTCCACGGGCTGGCCCGCGGCGGCGAAGGCCAGGGCCAGCGTGTCGAGCAGGCGCGGGTCGCGGCCGCCGGTGAGCGTGGTCAACTGCGCGGCGATGGCCAGCGCGTTCCCCGGATCGCGCAGCGACGGCGGCTCGGCCGTCAGCAGCAGCCGCGCCAGGTTGTTGGCCAGGCCGATGTCGTTGGGATGGGCGGTCTGCGTCTTGGTGAGCAGCGCGATGGCCTCGGCGCTACGCTGCATCGCCACCCAGCCGAAGGCCAGAGCGTTGGCCACGGCCGGGTCCTGATTACCGGCCCGCACGGCGGCTTCCAGGTCCGGCACGCCGCGGCGCACGTCGCCCAACGCCACCAGCGCCATGCCCCGGTTGACCCGGGCCTGAAGACGCCCGGGGTCGAGTGCCAGCACGCGGTCGTAGCCGCGCACGGCTTGCTCCAGCCGTCCGGCCTGGGCGGCGGCATCGGCGCCGGTCTGCGCCTGATCGGCGCGCAACCCCTGCAGGGCCCGCCGTCCGGGCTCGTGATCGGGCACGAGCGTCAACAACCGCTCGTAGTGCAGGGCGGCAGCGTCGGGCAGTCGCGCCGCGGTGAGTGCCTGCGCCAGGTTGTAGAGGGCCACGTCGTTGTTGCCGTCGAGCGTCACGGCCCGCGACCACAGCGTGACCGAGTCGCGCCAATACACCGTTTGTGCGGCGGCTGACTGGGCATAGAACACGGCGGCCGCGCCGGCGGCGACCAGGCCAATCCGTCGCCCGCTCGGCGGCATCCGCGTGAACAGCACGGCCAGCGCCACCGTCAGCACCATGGCCGGCCCGTAGACATAGCGATCGGCCGTGACCTGCATCCCCGAGGGGGTCAGGCCCAGCACCGGCAGGAGGAGCAGCAGGTAGCTGCCCCAGACGGCGGCGACGGCGCGCCACGAGGTGAAGTGCCGCGTCACCGCCACGATCACGGCGGCGCCGAGCGCATAGAGCAGCGCGACGCCGAGGTCGGGCTGCGGGTCGCGCGGCAGCACGTCGAGCGGGCTCACGTCGAACGGGGCGAGCGTGCGCCACAGATATTGCCCGGGATGCTGCAGCGTCCAGGTGAGGCGCGGCGCCAGGCCGATGTAGCTCAGCGCCTCGACGTTCCGGGCGCTGGCCTCGAGCAGCGCCAGCGGCACGGCGATGGCTGCCAGGGGCACTGCCGCCTGCGCCAGCTCACGACGGCTGCGCGGCCGGGCCCGATCGTCGGCGCGCGTCAGCAGGTAGAGCACGAGCGGCAGGAACGGCGCCGTCACGCGCGCGAGCTGCGACACGGCGTAGAGCGCCAGTGCCGCCCACCACAGTCCCGGCCGGCGCTTGGCCCGCGACCACGTCACCCAGCAGCCCACCGCCCCCAGCAGCGGCGCGAACGACAGCAGGTAGGGCAGGGCGCTGGCCCAGGCAATCGGCTCGACGCGCAGCGGATGCACGGCAAAGAGGGCGGTGGCAGCGGCCGCGCCCCACCAGTGGCTGTCGTCGTCCTGGCCGTCGTAGGCCACCCGTGCCGCCACCCACACGAGCAGGACCACGTTGAGCAGGTGCAGCGCCAGGCTGACGGCATGCACCTGCCCCGGCGCCGCCCCGGCCAGGCCTGCCAACGCCAGCCACGAGAGCGGCTGGTAGTGGCCCATGTGGGTCGTAGTGAACGCCCAGCTCACGAGCGACGCCAGCGGCTGGCGCAGATGCGGATTGGCGCTGAGGACGTCGGGATCGTCCCAATTGACGAAGCCGTTGGCCTGGACCGTCCAGAACGTGACCGCCGTAGCCGCGACCAGCGCCGCGACCGCGAGCGTCCGCCCGAGCCTCATCGGGTCAGTTCCGCCAGCCGCTCGCGGGCCGGCCGGAAGGCCGGATCGAGCGACAGCGCGGTCCGGAACCACTCGGCCGCTTCGGCCTGGCCGTCGCGCATCAACACCAGGCCCAGGTTGTAGGCAAAGCGCGCGTTGCGGCTGTCGTGCGCGATGGCCTTGCGGAAGGCCGCCGCCGCGTCGGCATTGGCGCCGCGGCCGCCGAGGGCCATGCCGAGCGAGTTCCAGAAGTCAGCCACGTCCGGATCGAGCGTCGTAGCGTCGCGGAAGAGCGTCAGCGCGCGGTCGGAGTCGCCGCTCGTGAGCGCGATCTCGCCCAGCCGCCAGCGGACGAGCGCGTCGTTGGGCGCCAGCGCGGCGACGCGTTCGTAGGCCACGCGCGCCTTGGCCAGGTCGCCGAGCGTCTGCCAGACCTGACCTTCGCGGTCGTAGAGGATCGGCTCGTTGGGCGCGTCGTGCTGCCCCTGGGTCAGCGCCGCCAGGGCGCCGCGATAGTCCTTGCGGCCGATGCGGACGTCGGCGACGCCGAGGTGCGCCTGGGTGAAGCTGGGCAGGATGGCGGCCGCCCGCAGGAAGTTCTGCTCGGCCTCGCGGCTGCGGCCGAGTCCGACCAGAGCGCGGCCCAGATAGAAGTGCAGCTGGAAGCTGTCGGCGCCCTCGGCGCGCAGCCGGTTGAACCGCTCGGCGCTTTCGGCGAAGCGGTTCTGGTGCAGCAACGTCAGGCCGTCGCGCATCAGGCTGCTGAGGGTGCGGAACTCCTGGATCTTGTCCTTGGGATCGGCGCCTTGCGCCACCGTGCCGGCCGCCGCGCCCGGGCTGACGTAGCCAAGGGCGCCGAGCTTCTGCAGCGTCTCGGCCGACAGGCTCGGGGCGGCGGTGGCCGGATCGAGGGCGCGGGCGCGTTCGGCCTTGAGCAACGTCTCCAGGCCGGCCCGCAGCCGGCGCGCCGTGGCCGGCGTCGAGGCGGCGAGATCACGCAGCTCGCCCGGGTCGGCGGTCAGGTCGTAGAGCTCGGGGCGGGGCGCCAGGATGTACTTCCACGGCCCCTCGCGCAGGACCCGCAGGTCGCTCCACTGGTAGTGCACGAGCGGCGTCAGCGACTCGGCGTAGGACGGCCGCGCCAGCGGCGGCGCGCCCTCGGGCAGGTGCGCGGCGAAGCTCTCGCCGGTCATGCCCGGCGGCATCGGCGCGACGTGCAGCAGCTCGGTGATGGTCGGGGCCACGTCGACCAGCCGCAGCGGGCCGTCGAGGGTGCGCCCGGCCGGCACGCCCGGGCCGCGCATCACGAACGGCACGTGCAGGGTGGTCTGGTAGGCGAAGAACCCGTGCCCGGTCTCGTCGTGCTCGCCCAGCGCTTCGCCGTGGTCGGCCGTGACCACGACCAGCGCGTCGTTCCACAGCTGGTGCTTCTCGAGCGCCGCCCGCAGGCGTCCGAGCAGCGTGTCGGTCCACGCCACTTCGCCGTCGTAGGGCTGCTCGGCAAAGCGGGTCGCAAACGGCTCGGGCGGCTCGTAGGGGTCGTGCGGGTCGTAGAGGTGCACCCACAACGCCGTGCGCTTGGCCTGCTCGGCGGGCGGCCGGCCGTCGAGCCACTGCTCGACCGCGTCGAGCGTGGCGTCGCCGCGCCGCTGCACGGTGCTCAGGAACACCGCCTCGTCGCCCTGATCGTTCGCCTGGAAGGCGTCGTCGTAGTGCTGGAAGCCCCGATCCAGCCCCGACGGCGACGACAGCACGAAGGTCGAGACGAAGGCGGCGGTGGCGAAACCCTGGGCGGCCAAGGTTTCGGCCAGCGTCGGCACGTCCTTGTTGAGCGGCAGCGAGATGTTGTCGCGCACGCCGTGCTCGGCCGGATAGCGCCCGGTGAAGAGCGTCGCGTGCGACGGCCGGGTGATGGGCACGTGCGACGTGGCATCGAGCGCCCGCACCCCTTCCTTCGCGATGCGATCGAAGTGCGGCGTCGGCACGGTGGTGCTGCCGTAGGCACCCAGGCGATCGGGGCGCAGCGTGTCGATGGTCACGATCACGAGGTGACGCGGCGGGGTGGCGGCTGGCGGCGCCGCCGGGGCGCCGCTGCGTCCGCAGGCGACCGCCAAGAGCGCGAGGCCGACGGTGGCCAGCCGCGCAAGCGCCGCCCGCGTCATTGCGCCTGCTCCAGCCGGCGGGCCAGCGCCACCTGGCGCGCCGCCTCGTTCTCCCGGCCCAGGCGCGAGTAGACGTCGGCGAGCACGTAGTGGCCGAGCGGGGCGACCGCGGGCTGCGGCCGGCGCGCCAAGCCATCCTGGGCGGCCTGCTCGGCGCCGCGCAGATCGCCGCCGTCGAGCAGCGCCTTGGCGAGATACAGGTAACCCTCGGCGAACTCGGGGCGCGCCGCGACCGCGGCCCGGAACCTGGTCGTGGCCTCGGGCAGGCGCCCCTCTTTGAGCAGCAGCCGGGCCAGGTTGAACTGCGCGCCGTAGTTCTTGGGATTGTTGGCGGCCTCGGCTTCGTAGGCGGCACGCGCCTGGCCGCTGCGGCCGCGCTGCTCGTGGACGAGGGCCAGGTTGTAGCTGCCGCGCGGCACGTCTGGACGCAACTTCAACGCCTCGGTGAGCGCGCGTTCGGCCTGGTCCAGCTGCTTCAACTCGAGGTGCGCCTCGGCCAGCTTCACCAGGAAGGGGGCGCGATCGACGTCCAGCTTCAAGCCGCGCTGCAGCACCTCGAGCGCCTTGGCTGGCTCGCCGCGCTGCATGTAGATGTCGCCCAGCTGGAAGTGGGCGCGGCCGCTGCGCGGGTCGAGTTGCTGGGTGCGTTCCAAGCCGACAATGGCCTCGTCGATCTTGCCCAGCGCGCGGTAGGACAGGGCCAGGTTGTAGGTCGAGAGCAGGTGTTCGGGATCGAGCGTGAGGGCGCGCTGGTAGGCCGCGGCCGCCTCGGCGTGCCGGCCGGCCTTGCTGTAGATGTTGCCGAGCCGCGAGTGGGCTTCGATGATGTCGGGGTCGACGGCCAGCGCCTGCCGCACCTTGGCGGCGGCCTCGTCGTAGAGTCCGGCCTCGGAGTCGCTGCCGGCCAGGTGCAGCAGGTTGTAGAGCTCGATCGCGTCCTTGGGATCGCGGCGCGGGCGCTCCTCGAGGTTCTTGGCGCTGGTGCTGCCGACGTAGCCGAGCGCGCGCAGCCGCTGCTCGGCGGCGGCGTCCACCGGCTGCGGCCCCGTGCTGGCGCCGGCCCGCGAGGTCTGCGCCACCAGGGCCCGCAAGGCGCGTTCGAGGCCGTCGGCTCGCGCCGGGTCGCTCGCCGCCAGGTTGTTCAGCTCCCGCGGATCGGCGGCCAGGTCGTAGAGTTCGCGCCGCGGCGCCTGGATGAACTTGTAGCGTCCGTCGCGCACCGCTCGCAGCTCGCTCCAGCCGAAGTGGAAGCGCGGATACCATGATTCCGAGTAGGCCAGCAGCGGCTGCCTGGCCCCGCCGAGCGCCGGCTTGAGCGAGGCCCCCTGCACCGCGGCCGGAATGTCCACGCCGGCCAGTTCCAGCACCGTCGGCATGACGTCGATGATGCGCACCTGGTCGGACACCACGCGCGCCGCCACGCCGGGCGCGGCGATGATGAGCGGCACCTGCACGGCGGCGTCGTAGATGAAGAACCCGTGCGACTGCTCGCGGTGTTCGCCGAGCTGCTCGCCGTGATCGGCCAGAACCACCACGATGGTGTTGGCCAAACGGCCGTCGGCCTCGAGCGCCGCCAGCAAGCGCCCGAGCTGCGCGTCGGTGTAGGCCACTTCGGCGTCGTAGGCGCCGTCGCGCGTGGCCGGGAAACGCGCGGCGTACTCGGCCGGGGCGTCGTAGGGCGTGTGGGGATCGTAGAGGTGCACCCAGGCGAAGAAGGGCTTCGGGTCCGGTTGCTTCAGCCACGCCATGGCGGCATCGACCACCTCGGCGCCACGCCGCTGAATGGCGTCGAGCCCGGGGCCGACGTCTTCGCTGAGGTCGAACTCGTCGAAGTAGTGGTCGAAGCCTTGGGCGATGCCCCAGCGCGCGTCGAGCACGAACGCGCCCACGAACCCGCCGGTGCGATAGCCGTGGCCCTTGAGCTGCTCGGCCAGCGTGGTCAGCGCGTCATCGACGTAGAAGCCGGTGTTGTCGCGGACCCCGTGCGCGGTGGGCCACATGCCGGTGAAGAGACTGGTATGCGCGGAGAGCGTGAGCGGGGTAGTGGTGGTGGCCGCGCTGAAGCGCGCGCCGCGCGCGGCCAGGCCGTCGAGCACCGGGGTGCGGGCCGCCGCATACCCGTAGGCGCCGACGCGATCCGCCCGCAGCGTATCCAGGGTGACGACCAGGACATTGGCGGGCGCGCGTGTGGTCCGCCCGCAGGCCGCCGCGACGACCAGGCACGCGATCAGTGCCGCCACCCTGCCGACCGACACCGGGACACCCGACTGGGACATCGGCCCATTGTACCCAGCGGCGGAACGACGGGCCCCTAGATCACCACGCCCAGCGGCTTGCGCAGCGCCAGCACGAACGCGAAGGTGGCCAGCAGGTAGAGCCATAGCCAGTGCAGGTCGAAGCCGAACACGGTCAGGGCGCGATCCGGGTAGTCGACGCGGATGGCGGCTACCGGCGACCCCTCGGGCAAGGGCGGCTCCGAGGGATAGAGCACCTGCGTCAGCAGGTCGGGCGCCGTGCGCGCGGGCGATCGCCGGGCGATGCCGTCGCCCACGTGCAGCGTCTTGTCGAAGGTCGCGCCGTCGGCCAGACGCACCCGCACGAGGTGCGTGCCGGCCGCCCGCGGCGTGATCCGCCACACCACCTGACCGAGCGTCGGGAAGTAGAGCGGCGCCCCCTCGACCTCGACCCCGGGCGCCTCGATGGCGGGCAACGCGGCAAGCGCGCCGCTTCCCAGGTCGATCGTGACGAGGGCCGGCTGGCCGGCCGGCAGCCCCGCGTAGCCGTACCAGCTCTGCACCTGCGCGATGGCCAGGGTGAGCGGCAGCGCGGTGATGAGCAGCGGCACGAGCGACAGCCAGATGTAGGCGGCGTTGTCGCGCACCAGCGCGCCTTGCGCGCGCAGCAGCGCCCGCACGTCGTCGTGGTAGAGCCGCATCTCGAGCAGGTCGGCGTGGATCCGGCGCTTGGCGGCCGCCATCGTGGTCTGGTTCGACGACACCTTCATCACGGCCAGGACCACGAGGGCCGTGACCAGCCCCAGGACGAGCATCACCGCCACCGCCGGCAGCTCCTGCACGGGACGCAGCACCGCATCGGCGGCGCGGCCCAGAAGGGCGTTCAACAAGGTCATGGCCTACGAGAGATAGCCGAGGCCCTTGAGCTTCTTCTTGAGCTCCTCTTCCGACTCGGAACCTTCGAGCAGCCGCAGTTCCTTCTCGAGCGCATGGGTGATGAACTCGTTCACCGATGAATAGCCGGCCAGGTCCGAGTAGCGCTTGACCCGGGCCAGCAGGGCCTTGTCGAGGGTGACGTTACCGCCGAAGATCACTGGGTCCTCCGTGCAGGGAAATCGTCGATGCCGAACTCGGCCAGGATGGCCGCCGCCAGCGTCTGCAGGCTGGGCGCGGGCCGGGTGAGCGCGCGGCTGGTGAAGAGCACGCCGGGCACGTGGGCCGGATCCATGCTGTGGTCGCCGTTCCAGTTCTCGCGGTTGTCGCTGAAGACCTCGGCGGCGACGATGCCGAGGGCCGAGTCGCTGGCCACGCGCGTGCCGCGGGCATAGCCGACGATGATGTCCGGCGCGAGTTGCGGGTAGGCGCGGCCGGTATACGCCTGATCGCTCACGAACGCCGTGGTCACGGCCGCCTGGCCGGTGCCGGGATCGATGGCGGCCTGCAGCTTGGCGGCGATCTCGGCCGCCAGGGCGGCACGCTCGGCCGCCGGCACGATGCCTCGGCCCTCGCGGCCCTGCGTGTTCACGTAGACGCCGTTCAAGCCCACGCCGTAGGCCCGCGTCCTGGTCCAGTCGACGCCGGCCAGCCCCGGCGTCAGGCCGGCCCGGTCGCTCGTCACCACGAGATACCCGGCGTCGCGCAGCCAGCTGTTGATGTTGACGGCCCGGCGCCACGAGGCGAAGCCGTGGTCGGACATGACCACCAGCAGGTCGTTCGGGCCGAGCCGCGCCGCCGTGTTGCCCACCACGGTGTCCATCTCGACGTAGAGATCTTCGACCACGGTGCGGTAGGGCGCGTCGGCCTCGGTGTAGGCGGGGTGCTCGGGGTCCATGGCGCGCCACATCACGTGCGAGACCTGGTCGACGTGCCCGAAGTAGTAGAAGAGCAAGCCGTCGGTGAAGCGGTCGAGCACGTAGCGGAACTGCTGCATGTTCTCGCCGGCGGTGAGGCGGGCCTGAGCCAGCAACTGGTCGGCGCTGAGGGCGCCGGCATTGCGCGCGCGCGTGTCCTCGGGCATGCCCTGCGTGTAGTAGCGGCCACCGGCCCGGGCCAGTTCGGCGGCGTAGCCGGCGGGCGTGGAGATGGGCAGCGCCGGCGCCATCGGGTCGAGGTTGATGGGGCTGACGTAGAGCTCGAAGTAGGGCGTGACGCTCTTCAGCAGGAAGCGCACTTCGCCGGCCAGCGTGGAGAAGGGGAGGAGCTTCAGCCCGATCGGCACCCACGAGCTCCACTCGCCGGCGCGCAGCACCCGCGTCTCGCCGCCGATGACCAGCTTCACCGCCTGCCGGTCGCGGTCGACGTGCGCCTCGAAGGGCACGGTGAGCGGCGTGGCCTGCACCAGGTAGGGGTGGGGCGGACCCTCGATGCTGCCGCGCGCCACGCCGTCGATGACGTCGATCGGCTGGACCACGCCGCCCGAGACGTCGCTGCGCTCGAACACCTCCGGGCGCGACGAGAAGAGCGTGAAGATGCCGTAGGTGCCGAGCATGTCCGGCGTGCCCATGCCGCTCAGCTCGCGCGTGGCCGTGCCCGACGGCGGGAAGTTCGCCGGCATGCGCATGATCGTGGTCTCGATGCCGCGCGCCTCGAGCACGTCCCAGAAGGCGGTGCCGCCGCGCAGCAGATCGACCCGGCCGCCCGACAGCGGGAAGTGGTAGGGCCCGATCGTGAGCATCCGCCCCGGTGCCACGGTTCGCGAGGTGGAGAGGAACGACTCGATCGTGGCCGGCTCGCGGTGGATGAAGTCGAAGATGCCGTGCGCGCCCGGGTCCAGGCCGGTGATGAACGTGGACCAGGCCACGGGGCTGAGCGGCGGGGTGGAGGTGGCCAGCGCGTGGAACGTGCCGGTCGCGGCCAGCGCCGACAGATGGGGCAGGCGTCCGCGCGCCATCAGGTCGCGCACCAGGTGATGGTCGAAGCCGTCGATGCCGAGCACCACCACGCGCCGGCCGGTCACCGTGTGCCGGGGCCCGCAGGCGGAGGTCAGCGCCGCGACGAGCGCCAGGCCGGCCACGGCGCCGCGCAGCATGCGCGCCGAGCGCGAGGTGCTCACGAGGCCACGGCCCACGGGCGGCCGTCCATGTGCGCCGGCGGCGGGACGCCGAAGAGGCGGAGGGCCGTGGGCGCGATGTCTACAATCGACAGGTCCCCGTCGGCCTCGACCTTGCGGTTGCAGAACATCATCCCCGGCACCAGCCGCGGGTCGATGCAGTGGTCGCCGCTCCACGCCTTGGTGTTGTCCTCGAAGACCGGGCCCGACACCATGCCGGTGGCGCAGTCCCATGACGTGCGGTAGCCGGCGTTGTAGCCGATGATCAGGTCCGGCGCGTTCTCGCGGTAGGGGCCGTCGTAGATGCACCGCGGTATCGAAGGCCTCGCGCACGCCGATATCGCCGCCGTCGCCGTCGGGCAGGCCGCGCAGCTTGGCCGCGATCTCCGCTTTGAGCGCCGCCGCCTCGGCGCCGGGAGCGACGATGCCGCCCTGTTCGCGGCCGCGCAGGTTCAGGAACATCCCGCTCAGGCCCGAGGCAGTAGGCCCGCGTCCTGGTCCAGTCCACGTCGCGCAGCCACTCGGTCGAGCCGTCGGCGCCCGTCTCGCAGCGCCAGGTAGCCGTGGCGCAGCAGCCAGGCGTTGAGGTTGACGCCGCGGCGGAAGGTACTGAAGCCGTGGTCCGAGATGACCATCAGGACGTCGCGCGGGCCCAGCGCCCGCACCGCCTCGCCGACCAGCGCGTCGTTCTTCTGGTAGAGGTCGCGGATGGCGTGGCGGTGCTCCGGCGCCGCGTCGGCGCGATGCGCGGGATGGGCCGGGTCGAGGTAGCGCCAGAACATGTGCTGGATGCGGTCGGTGGCGTCGAACACGCACACCAGCGCACCCGAGCGCAGCTTGGCGAGGGCGCCCAGGAACATGGTGCGCGCGCTCGTCGTCGATGTCGTGGGCCTGCTTCAGGAAGGTGGCGTCGTCGGTCACGCCCTCGTTGAGCGCCCAGGTGTCCTCGGCCAGACCGAGGGTGGCAAAGGGCCCGTGGCGCTTGGCCAGATAGCCGGCGTAGAAGGACGGATGCGAAATCGGCATGGCCGGCGCTTCCGGATCGAGATTGATGGGCGAGACGTAAAGCGAGAAGTGCTCGCCCAGTTCGAGCACCTGGCAGCGCGCGATGCCCGACACGGTCACGCCGGGCGCCGCCTGGAACGACATCGGCACCCAGTCACTGAGCTCGCCCGGCGCCAGCGTCACGGTGGTCTCGCCGAGCGTGAGACGGGCGCGCGCCGCCGCGCGATCGATGTGGATGCGCAGCGCCGTCGTCAGCGGCGGATGCCCCTTGACGAAGGCGTTGTCGGGGCCGGTGATGACGGTGTCGACGCGGTCGTCGCGGACCGTCACCGGCACGCGCAGGCCGCCTTCCTTGAAGCGGCCGGTGGCCGGGCGCGTGGTGAAGAGCATGAAGGTGCCCTGCGTGCCCAGCAGATCCGGCACGCACATGGCGCTCAGCTCGGCGCCGTAGAAGCGGTCCGGGGGGAAGGTGATCGGCACGCGCAGGATCGTGCTCCAGATGCGGCGCTCGCCCAGGATGGTCCAGAACGGCTTCGAGCGGCGCAGGTTGGTCAGCGCTGGCCGCTGCCGCGGAATCAGGTACTTGCCCGACTGAAAAGAACTTCTCGACGGTGCCGATGCGCGTCGACGACAGCATCGGCAGGTAGGTGCGGCGATCGCGGTCGAGGAAGTCGAAGATGTTGTGGCGCGCCGGGTGCGTGCCGGTGCTGAACGACGACCAGGCCACCGGCGAGAGCGCGGGGTAGGTCGTCTGCAGACGGCGATAAGTGCCCTGCGCCGCCAGCGCCGCGAAGTTGGGCAGCCGCCCCTCCTTCATGAACTGGTCGGTCAAGGCCGGGTCCTGGCCGTCGAAGCCGAGCACGATCAAGCGGTCGATTTCGGCCGGGGGTGGCCCGGTGCGGCGAATGACCCGCCACAGCGCCCGGAACGGCCAGGCGAGAATCGACGCCGCCACCGCCACCATGGTGACCAGGATCACGAGGAACGACGACATCACCGCGAAGCCGGCGCCGGGGCCGATGTAGGCGGCGGCGGGCGCCGGCGTCAGCACCACGGCGGCCGCCGCCACGAGGGCAGCGCCGGCGTGTGGTACAAGACTGGCCATGCGGCGTATCGACGGGAGCATGTGTCCGGGCTGTATTGTACTGCCCGGACGGCGGGACGCGGCTGCGGGCCAGTGATGCGTCAATGGCTTCGGCGGCTGCGCTACGGCCGTCCCATCGTGGTGGTCTCCGGCCTGCCGCGGTCGGGCACGTCGATGATGATGCGCATGCTCGATGCTGGCGGCGTGCCGCCGCTGACCGACGGCGTGCGCGCGGCCGACAACAGCAACCCCACCGGCTACTTCGAGTTCGAGCCGGTCAAGGGCCTCGACCAGGACGGCAATCGGTCGTGGCTGCCGGCGGCCCGCGGCCACGCCGTGAAGATCATCTCGTTCCTGCTGACGTGGCTGCCCGAGGACCACAACTACGCGGTCATCTTCATGCACCGCCATCCCGACGAGATCATCGCGTCGCAGCAGGCCATGCTGCGGGCTCGCGGCGAGCCAGTGGCGCCCGACGACGCGGCCCGCTCGCGCCAGGTCTACGCCGGCCATCTGGCCCAGGTCGAGCGCTTCATGGCCGGCCGTGACTGCTTTCGCGTTCTGCCGGTGCATTACCACGAGGTCATCGACGCGCCCGAAGCCGCGGCGCGCCGCGTGGCGCGCTTCCTCGGCCGCTCCCTCGACACCGCCGCCATGACGCGGTCGGTGGAGCGCCAGCTCTATCGCAACCGCGTCGCTCGGTCGCAGCCCGCAGCCCCGTTCCCGCTCGACACCCCGTCCGGGACCTGATCGGACTCCCCCAACCTGCAGGCGCGAGTGGCGGCGGCGCGCCCGTCAGGTCCTGGCCACCGTCGAGCGGCCCCTGCGGGCGTGAGCTTGCGGTTGCCGTCGCGGATTAGAATGCCGCCCATGTCGACACGCGTGCTGGTGCTGGCGGGGGTGGTGCTGCTGGCCGCGGCCGGCTGGTGGTGGGCCGGACGCACCCGGACCACCCCACTGCCGGGGGCATCCGACGGGTCTGCGGCGTCCGCCAGTTCCGTGCCGACCTCGCACTGGGTGACGACGGCGCACCAGCAGGGGATCGTCGGCTATCGCGATCCGGCGGTGGCAATTGCGCCGGGCGGACGGCTGGTGGCCTACTCGGAGGGGCGCGCCTTGCGCATCACCCCGGTGGGCGGCGGCGTGGACGTGGCCGGCGCGCGCGGTGAGGGCCAGGTTCGCCACCTGACGTGGCTCGACGATCGTCGGGTGGTGTTCGAAGATGGCGGCGCGGCCGCGCGTTGGCAGCTGCATGAGATCGGCGTCGGTACCCGGCCGTTGTGGCCCGCGGCCACGCTCGAGGGCTCGGGCGCCACCAGCGGCGTGACCCTGGAGGCCAACGCGCTGCGCCAGCTGAGCGCCAGTCCCGACGGCGCCTGGCTGGCGGGCATGGTGGCGGGACGCGAGGGGCCGGAGTTGTGGCGGGTGCGCCTCGACGGCCAGGAGCTGTGGCGCACGGCCATCACGACCGGGCGTCCGTCGTGGCCGGCGTGGACGTCGGCCACCGAGATGGCATGCCTGTTGACGACCGACACCGGCACCGGCCTGTCGGTGCCGTGCGGCGCGACGCCGCTCGTGACCTCGCCGTCATTGCACGCGTCCGGACCAATCGCGTTTGCGCCCGGCGCCGCCACCATCTACACGGCCGCCGCCAACGACCGCGGCTTCGTCGACCTGTGGCGCGTGGCGCGCGCCACCGGCGCCGCCGTGCAGATGACGCACACCGGCCGTGACAGCTACGGGCCCTCGGTGGCGACCGACGGCACGCTGGTCTACAAGACGCAGGAATACCGCACGCACCTGGGTGAATGGCGCGACGGCGTGGTCCGCCCGCTCACGACGTTCCAGGCCGAGACGCCGTGGTGGCATCCCACCTTGCCGCTGGTGTCGATGACCTTCGGCACGTGGCGGCGTCAGCTCGACGACGCCGGCTATCCCGACATCGCGCAGGAGGTGGGCGTCATCGACCTGGCCGGACCGCTGCCGGCCGACCGGCCGACGCAGGTGATTGCCGCCTCCGACTCCGAGGACCAGGGCATGGCCTGGTCGCCCAACGGCCACTGGATCGCGTTCCACTCACACCGCGAGATGTCCGACGACGTCTGGCTGCGGCCCACCGACGGCAGCCAGCCCGACCGGCGCATCACCATGCTTGGCCGTGGCGCGGAAGTGGGGTGGCCGCGCTGGGCGCCCGACGGCAAGACCTTGCTGCTCGACGGCACGAACAAGGCGGGGGAGTCGGTGCTGTACACCCTCGGCCTCGACCAGGACACCGGCACCGTCACCTCGGAACTCCACGAGATCGGCACGGCCGGTTTCGAGATCACCCACGGCGAGTGGCTGCCCGACGGTCGGCAGGTGGTGGCCATCGCCAAAGCCGGGCCGGGGCAGCATGCGGTGCTGCTCGTGCCGGCCAGCGGCGGCCTGGCGCAGGTGCTGCACCGTTTCACCACCGAACACGATTTCCCAGGGCTGTCGGTGACGCCCGACGGGTCGGCCTTCACCTTCGTCGCGCCAGGCAGCGACGGCTTCTATCAGTTGTTCCAGCGCGCGTTGGCGGGCGGGCCGGTGACGCAGCTGACGTTCGACCCGTCGCACAAGAGTCAACCAGCCTGGTCGCCGGACGGCACCAGGCTGGCCTTTACCGCGTGGAGTTACGACGCATCGGTGTGGCGGGTCGCGCCGTGAGGCCGTTCGCCGGCTACTTCGAGGCGACGAACATGATCTC
The DNA here is from genome assembly GCA_963843885.1 of uncultured Acidobacteriota bacterium. Taxonomy (GTDB): domain Bacteria; phylum Acidobacteriota; class Vicinamibacteria; order Vicinamibacterales; family UBA2999; genus CADEFD01. The sequence goes on along the minus strand of CAWJMJ010000016.1, from coordinate 780,140 downwards.
GATGAGGCCGCCCGCGCTCACGAGTCCGGTGCGCACCGTGGCGCGCGCCGGCAGATCCTTGCTGATGACCGCGCCGTAGGCCTTGTTCATCGCGTCGAAGTTGGCCACGTCGGTGATGTAGACGACGCCGTCGACCACGTCGCTCAAGCTGAAGCCGGCCGCCTTCATGGTCCGTTCCACGCGCGCCAGGATCTCGGTCGTCTGCGCTGCCATGTCGGTGGCGTTGCCGGCCGTGTTGCCGAGGATGCCCGACACGTAGAGCCGGTTGCCGACCTTCACCGCGCTGCTCAGCAGCGGGCTCGGCTTGCCCGGCGTGCCGTCGGCGGCGGGCGTGGCGAACACCTGCTTGGGGCCGCTGACCGCCGTCATCGCGATCTCCACCAGGTTGGCGGCGCCCATGAGCGGAGCCACCACGGTGGCGCGGGCCGGCGGCTCCTTGGTGAAGTAGGTGCGGTAGACCTCGTTCATCTCCTGGAACTTGCTGTTGTCGGTGATGAACACCTTGGCGCTGACGACGTTGTCGAAGGTCATGCCGGCGGCCTTCAGGATCTCGGCGCCGTTGTCGAGCACGGCCTTGGTCTGCACGGCCATCGGTCCTTCGACGACCGAGTTGTCCTTGCCGTTCCGAGCGACGAGCCCGGCCAGGAACAGCGTGTTGCCGCTCTTGATGCCGTAGCTGTAGGGATTGGGCGAGGTCATCCAGTCGGCCGGGTGAATCACCTTGCGCTCGCCGCCGGTGGGCACGGCCACCACCGACATCTCGACCAGGCCGTTGGGCAGGACGAGGTCGGCGACGATGGTGGTGCGGGCCGGCGGGTCGGCCTTCCAGAACGTGCGGTAGACCTCGTTCATGGCCGCGAAGTCCGCGGCGTTCTTGATGTAGACCTGCACCGACGCCGCGTTGGCGAGGCTGGAACCGGCCTTCTTCAAGGTCGCGTCGAGGCTTTCGAGCACGGCCTTGGTCTGCGCGCGGATGTCGCCGTCGGGAACGATCGTGCCCGACGCGTAGACCAGCCCGTCGGCCTTCGTGGCCGCGCTGAAGGGCAGCGCCGACGCTCCCGCGATCCGCTGAACCTGCGCGGTCATGCTCCCTCCGAGTCCGAGAATTCCGATGAGTCCTGCCGCCACCAGTCGTTGCACGTGCGCCTCCTTCAGCCGGGCCTTCACGCCCGCGCGGCGTTCACTCTACCTCAGGCCGACGCCGCCCGGCCACGCGCACCACGATTCATGTCCCGCATCACGACCCCGCGCGTAGCCGAAGCGCCGGTGAATCCGTTACACTGACCGCGCCCATGCCGTCGTTGCGACAACTGCCGAAAATCGTCCGCAAGCGCTCCAAACTCCACGGTTTGGGGGTCTTCGCGCGCGAACCCATCAACAAGAACAAGTTCATCATCGAATACGCGGGCGAGCTCATTCCCAACAAGGAGAGCAACAAGCGCGAAGACAAGTACCTCAACCAGGGCTGCATCTGGGTCTTCCGCCTCAACCGCGCCTGGTCCCGCGATGCCCACGTCGGCGGCAACGACGCCCGCTACATCAACCACTCGTGCACGCCCAACTGCTACAGCTACGTGGACGTGAAGAACAAGCAGATTCTGGATCCGCGCGGGCAAGCACATCGAGCCCGGTGAAGAGTTGACCTACGACTACAACACCGAGGGCGACAAGACCATTCAATGTCGCTGCCGGCCCGGCTGCAAGACCAGGCTCTGAGCCGCCGATTGGTTCGCGGCGCGGCCGTGACCACGGCGTGGGTCGTCTCGTGCGCGCTGTCGTGGGCGGCGTTGCTGGCCCAGCCCGCCGCCCCGGTGGCGCCGGCCGGCGTGGCCACCCTCGTGGTGGAGTGGCCCTCGCGCCGGGTCGTGGTCGAGCGCGAAGCGGGAGTCCTCGACACGCCGGTCTTGCCGGGGGCCGCGGCGCATGTCTTCGCCCTGGCGGCGGCCGCCGAGTCGGGTCTGGCTTCGCCCTCGAGCACGCACCTGTGCCGGCGCGTCGCCACCGCTGACGGGCGGCGGTTCGTCTGCACGCATCCCGACCTGAAACGCCCGCTCACGCCCGCCGAAGCGCTGGCCTACGCGTGCACGGACTACTTCGTCGAGCTGGCGGCGCGGCTGCCGCGTGCGTCGCTCAACGAGGTGCGTGGGCGCGTGGGTCTCGACCCGATTGCCGGCAACGTGCCTTGGGTCTCGGCCGTGCTCGGCCTGGCTGGACCAGAGACGTCGCCGCGCGCCTTGCTGAGTGCGGTGGCGCGGGTGGCCGGCATTGGCCCTGATAGGCCGGCCGCGCTCGGCGCCCCGGCGCGGGCGCTGGTGCGCGCCGGCCTGCGCGGCGCTCCAGACTACGGCCCGGCCAGAGCCGTGGTCGGGCGAAGCCGCACCGGGCTGGTCAAGTCGGGCACCTCGCCCTTGCCCGGCGGCCGCGCACTCGGCATGGTGATGGCCTTCACGCCGGCCGACGCGCCGACCCGCGCCGTGCTGGTGGCGGCTCCGAGCGGCCGCGGCTTCGATGCCGCCGCCGTGGCGGCGACGTTGCTGACGGCGGGCGCGGGGCGCGGTGCCTCGCCGCCACCGGCGTCTGCGTCCGCGACGTCGCCGGCGAAGTCGTTGCCGCCGGCAGCCGCGCTGCCAGCCGCGTCATCCGCGGCGTCTGCGGGCGCGTCCGCGGGCCCGTCCACGCCCACGACGGATGTGGCGCTGCGGGCGCTGAGCGGCACGCAGGTGGTGCGCGTCGGTGTCGCTCGGCCGAACGGCTCGGTGCGCGTCGAGACGCTGCCGCTCGAAGAATACGTGGCGCGCGTCATCTCGGGCGAAGGACAGCCGCGCGCCGGCGCCGCCGCGCACGAGGCGTTGGCCATCGTCATCCGCACGTTCGCGCTCGCCAATCGCCTCCGGCACCGCGCCGAAGGCTACGACCTGTGCGACAGCACGCACTGTCAGGTGATGCGGCCGGCCTTACAGGTGGCGCGCGAGGCGGCGCTGGCCACCGCCGGCCGCGTCTTGCTCGACCGGGGCCAGCCGGCGTTCGTCTTCTACTCGGCCCACTGCGGCGGCATTCCGGCGCTGGCCTCGGAGGTCTGGCCCGGGGCCGTGGACTACCCACCCGGCGAAGCGCACGACGACGCGTGCGCGGACCTGCCTGGCTGGTCGAACGAGCTGACGACCGCCCAGGTGCAAAGCGCCCTCCGCGCCACCGGCGCGCGCGGACGGCGGCTCGAGTCGCTGACCATCGCCGCCCGCACCGCCTCCAATCGCGCTGGCCGCCTGACCGTCGAGGGCTTCGAGCCGTCAACGCTCTCGGCCTACGAGTTCCGCATGGCGGTGGGACGCACGCTCGGCTGGCAGATCCTGCGCAGCACGTCGTTCGTCGTGGAACGCACGGCCACCGGCTACCGCTTCAGCGGCGTCGGCTACGGCCACGGCGTGGGCCTGTGCGTAGTCGGCGCGGGCCGGCGCGCCGAGCGGGGCGAGACCGCTACCGAGATCCTGCGCGCCTACTTCGGCGAACTCGCGCAGAGCACGGTCGGCGCGACGACGCTGACCCGGGCGGGCGCGCCGTCCGGCGGACCGCGCAGCGGCGCCGTGCCGCCGCCGGGTCTCCCGGTGACGCCGCCTCCTGGTCCGGCGGGGGCGACGGCTGCGTCGAGCGGCGCTGCGGCGAGCGCCGTCTCCGGCATCCGCCTGACGGTGCCGCCGGGCGACGCTGGCGAGCGCGATGCCCTGCTCGACCTGGTGCGGCGGACGCGTACGGAGGTCGCGGCCCGCGCGGGCCTCGACCCGGCGACTGCGATCACCCTCACGGTGCACCCGAGCATGGAGGCGTTCGGACGCGCGACCGGGCAACCGTGGTGGAGTGCGGCCGCCACCGTGGGCCGCGAGATTGACGTCCTGCCGTTGGCCGAACTGCGCCGGCGCGGCATGCTGGAGTCGACGGTGCGCCGGGAAGTGGCGCGCGTGGTCCTCGACGGCGCGCTGCGCTCGCGTCCGGCGTGGGTGCGCACCGGCGCGGCCATCGTCTTCTCGTCGCCCGACGGTGTGGCCGGTCCGGTGGGCGAGAGCGCGGTCTGCCCCGCCGATCCGGAGTTGCTTCGGCCGGTCTCGGGCGGCGCCGAACGCGAGGCGTTTGCGCGCGCCGAGCGGTGCTTCCGGCGTCAGATCGCGCAAGGCCGCGCTTGGCGCGACGTGCGTTGACGGCGAGGGCGGAAGGCGCGCCAGGCCCGCGCGAATCCCTCGGGGTGGGCGAGCGCGCACGCCCGGGCCCGCACGGAGCGTTCAGTCCGCGGTCGTGAACGCGATGTCGACGCCTACGCGTTTCCCGTGCGCCAGCACTTCCTCCACGCGCGCCCCGGCGCCGGCCAGTACCGCCGCCGCCACCACCAGCCGCAGGCCCAGGCCGGAACGAAGGTGATGGAAGGGTTCGCGCACCGTGCCTGGCGTGTCTTCGTCGCTGCCGCCGGCCGCGCGCACGTGACAGCTGACGACGCCGGGTCCGGGCCGCGACACGGTCAGCCGCGCGTTGACGCCGTGCTCGCGCGACACGGCGCCGGCGACCGCCGCGATGGCGTCGGCCAGGGCCGCGCGCGTGGCGGCGAGACGCACCGGCGGGGCCTCGCGCGCCCCGAACTCGAACGGCAGGCCGTGCGCTGCGGCCGTGGCCGCCACGTCGCCGAGCACGTCGGCGAGATCGAGCGCCGCCGCCACGCCGTCGTCGGTCTTCCAGGTCGTCACCAGCCGGCTGGCGTCGTCGAGAATCTCGACCAGGCGCTGTTGCGCGCGCCGGGCTCCGGCCAGGGCCTGGCGCTGTTCCGAGCTGAGTTCGGTGCCGCCCCGTTCGATGAGGGTCAGGTAGCCACCAATCACCCCGGCGGGAGCGCGTAGCTCGTGACCGAGCAGGGACAGCAGGGCAGCCGCGTCGCGCATGGCCATGGCGCAAACGCTACTATGGCGCGGCCGTCCATGTCAGTCGCGGATCCTCTCGTCAGCGTCGTGGTGCCGGTGCGAGGCGACTCCGCTCCGCTGGCCGCCCTTCTGGCCCAGCTGCCGCCGCGCGACGGCCTGGAACTGGTGGTGTCGAGCACCGGGCCGGTCGACGCGGCGCAGCAGCGGCTCCGCGCCTCGCGACCCGATGTCGCCTGGCTGGATGCAGCGCCCGGGCGGGGGGCGCAGCTCAACGCCGGCGCGGCCGTGGCCCGCGGCGTCTGGCTGTGGTTCGTGCACGCCGACAGCCGCCTGCCGTCCGGATGGTGGGGTGCGTTTGCCACCCTCGAGGCCGCCGGCACCGTCGTGGGCGGCAGCTTCGCCTTCCAGCTCGATTCGCGCGCGTGGCAGGCCCGCTGGCTGGAGCGCGGGGTGGCGCTGCGCGTGCGGCTCTTCAATCTGCCCTACGGCGACCAGGGAATATTCGTGCGCCGCGCGGTGTTCCAGACCTTGCAGGGCTTTCGCGCCATGCCCTTGATGGAAGACGTGGAGTTCATCGGCCGGCTGAAACGCCATGGGCGGCTCGCACATCTCAGCCAGGGACTGATCACCTCGGCCCGGCGCTGGGAACATCGGGGCTGGCTGCGGCAAAGCGCCGCCAACCTGGTGACGCTCGGGCTGTATGGCCTGGGAGTGTCGCCGGAGCGGCTGGCGCGAAGGTATGATTGGGGCTCGACTTCTTCCAAAGGCTCATCACATGTTGATCAAGCAGGCGCCTGACCTCCGCGAGTCCGAGGTGACCCCTCGCGAGCTGTACCTCCGCCGCCGGGATTTCATCGGCGCTGCTGGCGTGACCGCCGCGGCCCTGGCCACGGGCGTCCTCTCCCCAGGCTCGGTCCTGGCCCAGAACCCCTCGGCCGAGAAGCTCGGCAACCTGAAGAAGAGCTCGTTCAGCACCGACGAGAAGCTGAACTCCTACCGCGACGTCACCACCTACAACAACTTCTACGAGTTCGGCCTCGACAAGGGCGACCCGGCCCGCAATGCCCATGCGCTCAAACCCAAGCCGTGGACCATCAAGGTCGAAGGCGAGTGCGGCAAGCCGGGCACCTACAACATCGAAGACATCCTCAAGTGGTTCCCGCTCGAGGAGCGCATCTACCGGATGCGCTGCGTCGAAGCGTGGTCGATGGTCATTCCGTGGGTCGGCTTCCCGCTGGCCGACTTCGTCAAGCGCATGCGAGCCGACCTCCAAGGCCAAGTACGTCGAGATGCGCACGCTGGTCGACCTGCGGCAGATGCCGGGGCAGTCCGAACCAGCGCTTGCAGTGGCCGTACCGCGAGGGGCTGCGGCTCGACGAAGCGCTGCACCCGCTGGCGCTGATGGCCGTCGGCCTCTACGGCGAGGTGCTGCCCAACCAGAACGGCGCGCCGATCCGCCTGGTCGTGCCGTGGAAGTACGGCTTCAAGGGCATCAAGTCGATCGTCTCGCGTGAAGTTCGTCGAGAAGGAGCCGCTCAACACCTGGCAGCAGACGCGCGCCGAGGAATACGGCTTCTACGCCAACGTCAATCCCGATGTCGACCATCCGCGCTGGACGCAGAAGTCGCGAACGGCGCATCGGCGAGTTCTTCCGCCGCAAGACGCTGCCGTTCAACGGCTACGGCGATCAGGTGGCGTCGCTCTACGCCGGCATGGACCTCAAGCGCCACTACTGAGCCAGGCCACAGCGCGCGGGTCGGACACGCGCCGATCCGCGCCCCACATCTGCACGTGACTCAAACCCAACTCATTCGCCGCGTCGTCAAACCGGCCGTCTTCCTGGCGGCGTTGCTGCCGGCGGCCTGGCTGGTCTACAACGCGTTCTGGGGCGACCTGGGCGTGAACCCGGTCGAGACCATCACCAACCACACGGGTATCTGGACCCTGCGGTTCATCGTCATCACCATCGCGCTGACGCCGCTGCGCTGGCTGACCGGCTTCAACCCGCTCGCCCTCTTCCGCAGGATGGCGGGCCTGTTCGCGTTCTTCTACGGCACCCTGCACTTCATGACCTACTTCGTGCTCGACCACTCGCTGTCCTTCGACGGCGTGTGGGAGGACGTGGTCAACCGGCCCTACATCACCGCCGGCTTTACCGCCTTCGTGCTGATGATTCCGCTGGCCTTGACTTCCACGCAGGGCTGGATTCGCCGCCTCGGCGGTCGGAAGTGGAACCTGCTGCACCGGCTGATCTACCTGACGGCCGCCGCCGGGGCCTTGCATTACTTCTGGAAGGTGAAGCTCGACATCACCAGCCCAGTCCTCTACGCGCTCATCATCGCCGTGCTGCTGGCCGCGCGGGTATGGAAGACGATCGCCAAGCGGCAGGCGGCGACGGCCACCGCCGCGGCGCGCGTGGCCCGGCAATCCTGATGTCGGCCGACGGCGCGCGGGTGGGCGCCGTGGCCCGTCCGGGCGTCGCGATGCTCACGCGGAGCCCACGCGGGGCCGGCAAGACCCGCCTGACCTCGCACTTGTCCGACGACGCGGCCCAGGCCCTGCGCCGCGCGCTGCTGCTCGACACGGTGGCGGGCGCGCTCGGTCCGGGCTTACGGCTGCATTTGTTCGTGACCCCGGCCGAGGAGCAGCAGTTCGTGCTCGACGCCATCGCCGCCGACCCGGACCTGGCGGCGAAGGTGGGGCAGTGTCGTGTGCATGCGCAGGTCGACGGCGATCTCGGAATGCGCATGGCCGATGCGCTGGCGCGGACGCTGGACGCCGGTCACGATGCGGTCGTGCTCGTGGGCTCCGATGTGCCGGCGCTGACGGCCGTTGCGATCACCAACGCGATGACGGCGCTCGACTCCGACGGCGGCCAGACGCGGCTGGTCTTCGGACCCGCCGGCGACGGCGGCTTCTACCTGGTGGCGGGGCGGGCGGCCTGGCCGGACGCGTTTACCGGCGTGCCGTGGAGCACGGACACCGCGCTCGCGGATACGGAGGCACGGGCCCGCGCCTTGGGTCTCGATGTCGCGCGTGTCGATCCAGGCGACGACGTGGACACCATGTCGGATGTGCAGCGCCTGCTGGACACGACGCCATCGACATGCGCGCCGCGCACGCGCGCGTGGGCCGCGACGCGCTGAGCGCCGCGCTTCGTGAGCCGCTACGCGCTGAACAGCCGGCGCGCCAGCGCCATCGTGTTGTAGACGCCCCAGGCGAGCGGCGCGGTCACCAGCAACCAGGCCACGGCCACGGAGAACCAGTGGCCGGCCGGCGCGGCCAGAGCGGTGGCAGCGTCTGTCTCCGCCCGGCTCGCCACGCCAGCTGCGGCCATTGCGCGGGTCCGCGCGGCGTCCTGCTCGAACTGCCGTTCGGCCACGGCGCGCACAGCCAGATTGCAGAAGAATCCCACTACCAGGAAGCCGGCCAGGATGTACATCGTGACCTGGTAGGCCTGCGCCGGCGGCACGCCGCGCGCGATCTGGCCCTCGCGGATGTAATTCACGAGCACCGGCCCCAGGATGCCGGCCGTGGACCACGCGGTGAGCAGCCGTCCGTGAATGGCGCTGACGTGGCCGATGCCGAAGAGATCGGCGAGGTAGGCGGGGATGGTGGCGAAGCCGCCGCCGTACATCGTGAGGATGACGCAGAACACGGCCACGAAGAGTCCAAGGTTGCCGGTCGTGCCGATGGCCGGCACGCTGGCGTAGAGCGCCGCGCCGAGCAGGAAGAACACGGCGTAGGTGGTCTTGCGCCCGATTCGATCCGACAGCGACGCCCAGAAGATGCGGCCGCCGATGTTGAACAGGCTGAGCAGCCCGGTGAAGCCCGCGGCCGCCGAGGCGGTGACGCGTCCCTGGAACATCTCCTGGATCATTGGCGAGGCCATGCCCAGCACGCCGATGCCGGCGCTCACGTTCAGGCACAGCACCGCCCACAGCAGCCAGAACTGCGGCGTCGTCCACGCCGCCGCCGCTGTCAGCCCCTGCGCGCGCGCGACGCTGTCCGCGGAGGGTGGGGGTGTCCAGCCGGCGGGCGTCCACCCGGGCGGCGGCAGGCGATAGCCGAACGCGCCCACCAGCATCGCGGTGAGATAAAGCGCGCCCATGACCACGAAGGTCTGCCACACGCCCACCGACGTCGGCGTCGCGAAGTGCCGCATCAACTGGTCGGCCAGCGGCGTGCCGATCATGGCGCCGCCGCCGAAGCCCATGATGGCCAGCCCCGTGGCCATGCCGCGCCGGTCCGGGAACCACTTCATCAGCGTGGACACCGGCGAGATGTAGCCCAGGCCAAGCCCGCAGCCGCCAATCACCCCGGAGCCCAGCCACAGCATCCACACTTGATGGGTGTAGACGCCCAGGGCCGACAGGAAGAACCCGCCGCCCCAGCAGCAGGCGGCCACCACCCCGGCCTTACGCGGGCCCTCGCGCTCGACCCATTCGCCAAAGAGCGCCGCCGACGAGCCGAGCATCACGAAGAACAGGGTGTACATCCACCCTAACGTGCTGATTTTCCAGTCGTTTGCCGCCGGTTCGGTGATGCCGATGGCCCGGCTGAGCGGCAGCCAGAACACGCTGAAGCCATAGGCCATGCCGATCGACAGATGGATGGCGAGGGCCGCGGGCGGCACCAGCCAGCGGTTGTAGCCGGGCGTTGCGATGATGCGACTTCTCGCGAGCAGGGGCAGCGCCGGCGGCATCGGCGCGATTATGTGCTAGAATCAAGTTCTTCTGTCGCGGGGTGGAGCAGTCCGGTAGCTCGTTGGGCTCATAACCCAAAGGTCGCGGGTTCAAATCCCGCCCCCGCAACCAACCTTCAGCAGCGGCCGCCGGGCAACCGGCGGCCGTTTTGCGTTGATGGGGATCGCGTCCCACGTCCCGGGGAAGCTGAGCGGGCTTGTGAGGACCTTATCCACTCGCTATGCTGTCGACTCCACGTGTTTTCGTTGCTCGAATCAGGAGTTGAACCAATGCGTTTCCGGAATATCTTTGCCTGCGCCGTTCTCGTCACCGCCGTCCTGGCGTCGCCCCGCCCGAGCTGGGCCCAGGGCGAAATGCGTTTCGGGGTCTGGGACAACTCGACCAACCCCAACAACGTCATGACCTACGAACCCTACGAGAAGGGCGGCAGCAAGCTCACCGTGAGCAACCCGAGCAAGCCCGAAGATTCGTGGAGCTACGTCACGCTCTTCGACGGCAAGTTCCGGCCCGTCACCGGCCAGCCCGGCTCCGAGACGGCGGTCGAACTGATCAACGGGAACGCCAAGAGCATCCGCATCCTCAACAAGCGCGACGGCGTGGTCTACCAGGTGGTCATCAACACGCTGTCGGACGACAACAAGACCATCAACAACGAATACATCCGCATGGACAAGGACGGCAAGATCACCGGCGTCACCCACGTCACCTACCACAAGCGGAAGTAACGTCGCCTTCGCCCAGACCAACCGCGCCCAGCGGGTCGTCCGCGCCGTTCACGGCGCCAGGACGACTCGCTGGCCGTCGTGTCCGCTGCGCCGCCACGCCCCGCGGCCAGCCGGCGACACCTCGTCTCGCGGTCATCCCGCCCGTCAGCGCCCGTCGGCGCGCGCCTCCACCGCCAACTCCACGTGTAGCGTCACCACCCCGGGTCCGGCCTGCACGGTCACCGTCCGCACCAGGGGCAGGACCTGCTGGACATCGAACGCCGACGACGCGCCCGTGGCCGGAGAGCCGGACCGCGCCTGCGTGAGGTAGCTCGCGATCAGTTCGTTGAGCAGCGTGTCCTTCACGGGGATCGACGCCGTGACCACGGCTCCCGTGAATGCCGCGAAGCCGTTGGCGATGTGCGCTTGAAGCAAGTCCTGCATGTCGTCCCTCCAAATACGTTGTGTCGGCGCCGCTCCGCGTAGAGCCTGCCGCGCGGTTCAGCGCACGGCCACGGCGAGGTCGGCGTGCAGGTAGCCGGCAGTGGTCTGCAGGCGCACGCTGTCGAGGTGTCGCCAGTACGCGCGATACCCGTGCAAGCCGTCAAGCGCCCCCAGGTCGATGGTCACGCGCCGGCCGGCAAAGCGCACGCCCTCGAGCCGTAGCGCCCGGCTCAGTGTCCAGGCAATGACCGTCGAGGCCAATTCAAGAGTGATCGTGGGGGCGCCCCCGCCCATCCGCACCTCGGGGTCGAGCACCGCGCGGGCATGGACCAGGCCGTAACGCACCATCAGCACCTGGTCAGGCTGCAGGTCGAGGGCGAAGCCCTGAGGCACGCCCCGCACCTGTCGCAGGACGTCGTTGAGCACGACCTGCGACAACGGCACCGTAGCGCGCAGCCGCGCCCCGGCCAGGCCTTCGAAGCCGTTGGCCGCCTCGCGCTTCAGGATCGCTTCCAGTGGGTTCATCGGGCGCTCGCCCCCTGGCCGGACCAGCGCGGGAGCATGGCGTTCGTCTGCGTGGCGACGCTGACGGGCGGGAACCGCAGCACCAGGCCGTGGGCGAGGAAGGCTGAGCCCAGCAGCGATTGCAGCAGACAGCGCAACGGATACATGGCGCTATCGTACCCCGGCCACCGCCGGCGTCGTCCCAGCCGGCAACACGAAAGCGCCCGGGCTGGAGGGGCCCGTCCTGGTCGGCCGATCGGGCCGGGCGGCCGCCACTCACGGCCCTTGCAACGGATTTGCGAAGGTGCTATCCAATACTTCGGGACCGGCAGAGAAAGGCTGGGTGCGCCGGGCACGGCACGCCATCCCTGGCGTGAGTTCCGACTGGCACGCTTTTGGTAAAAAGAGAGAACTCCTCGCTGTCTCCACTACGACGCAATTGGCGTCGACCGTAGACAGCCGGCAGTTGCCCGACCACGGCCCGCCCGCCATCGCGGCCGCAGCGCGCTGAGCCGTTCCTCTGTAGCCACGGTCGCAACCCGATGGAAGGGGACCCGATGCACGCTCCAATGAAGTACGTCGAGAAGAGCCTCACGCTCGCCGCCGGCGGTGTGTGGACCGTGTTCTCTCGGCTGAACCGGATCAAGCCAGGCCGCGCCTTCACTCCGGCATGGTCTGACCTGCCGATGTTGAAGTCCCACGAGAAGAGCAAGCCGCCCCTGGGGTGGCCGCGCCAGACCGACTCGCTGTGTCCGGTGTGCGTGCGTGAAGCCCGCCAGGCCATTCTCGATGGCCGCGTGCCGGTGGACTCGCTGCTCCACGAGAAAGTCGGCGAGATCCCGGCCACCATCCTGGAGCGCGACGGCAAGATCCTGATGGTCAAGGACTGCCCGGTGCACGGCCACTTCGAAGACGTGATGGCCATGGACACGGAGTTCTTCCAGCACCTGGAGCGCTCGTTCCCGGGCCGTGACATCCGCGCGCACAACGACGCGGCGCTCCACAATCACGGCAGCAGCACCATCAAGTACGGCCGCGGCTCGGTCCTCACCGTGGACCTGACCAACCGCTGCAACATGATGTGCGACCCGTGCTTCATGGACGCCAACCAGGTCGGCTTCGTCCACGAACTCACCTGGGAGGACATCACCACCGTCCTCGACAACGCCATCAGCATCAAGCCGAAGCGGCAGATGTCGGTGCAGTTCTCGGGGGGGGAGCCGACGCTGTCGCCGTTCTTCCTCGATGCCGTCCGCTACGCCCGCAAGATCGGCTACACCTCGGTGCAGGCGGCTACCAACGGCATCGAGTTCGCCAAGAACCCGGCGTTTGCCAAGGCCGCGGCCGACGCGGGGCTGCGCTACGCCTACTTGCAATTCGACGGCATCGGCAACGCCGCCAACTCGCACCGGCACATCGGCAACCTGTTCGATGTGAAGCTGCAGGCCATCGAGCACCTCTACGAGGCCGGGGTCGACATCGTGCCGGTGATCACCCTCATCAACGGGGTCAACAACGAGCAGGTCGGACGGGTCATCCAGTTCGCGCTCGACAACCCCAAGAAGATCAACTTCCTCTCGTTCCAGCCGGTCAGCTTCACCGGCCGCGACGAGGAGATCACGCCCGAGCGGCGCGCGGCGCAGCGCTATACGCTGTCGCATCTGGCCCACGACGTGAAGAACCAGATGGGCATGGGCGAGCCGGCCCGCGACTGGTTCCCGATCTCGTTCATGGGCACCTTTACCGACTGGGCCGACCAGGTCCACGGACCCGACCACGAGTGGGGCAACCTGACCTGCGGCTGCCATCCCAACTGCGGCATCGGCATGGCCGTGATGGTCGACAAGGAAACCAAGGAGGCCGTCCCGGTCACCGCCTTCCTGAAGGGCGAGCAACTGGCCAAGGACGTGGCCGCGGTCACCGACGCGGGCCGCGGACGGCTCTACTCGGTGGTCGGCATGGCCCTGGCGCTGATGCGCAACTACGACCCCTTCAGGTCGCCCACGCACTTCCGCATCGTCGACCTGCTCCGGAAGTTCGACAAGACCTTCGGGGCCACCAAGGACGCCGACCGCACCTACGGCAGCGTCGAGGCGACGCGGACCCGGGCCGACATCGAACGGCGTCGCGACGACCGCTGGAACTTCCTGATGATCGCCGGGATGTGGTTTCAGGATCTCTTCAACTACGACTTCCGCCGCACCGAGATGTGCATCATCCCGTATGCCACGCAGCAGGGCGAGATCTCCTTCTGCGCCTACAACACCGGCATCGGCTGGCGGCAGATCATCGAGAAGATGCACATGACGGCCACCCTCACGCAGTGGTACGAGGCCAACGGCCGGCACGAGATCTTCGCCGGCAACCGCACCGTGCCGCTGGACTCGACCGCGCATTCCCTGCAGCTCGACCCCGAGGCGGTCGCCAAGGGCGCGCAGACCGATCTCGACCAGTTGGGCGTGGCCAAGACCGCGCGCGACGAGAAACTCAAGGAGCGGCGGCAGGCGAAGTCGCAGGACCAGGCCCGGCGGGACGAACAGATGGCGCAGCTCTACCGGCAGCATGTGCTGAAGGAGCCGGCGGTGCCGGTGCTGCAGATTCAGGGCCTCACCGGCAAGCGCCGGCAGGACCCGGCGCCGACGTCGGAGTCGGTGCACTGACGGCCGGCAGCGTCCCGTCGGCGAGCCGTGCCGGCAGGCTCTCGCCGCCAGGAGACACGACATGCCCTCACGCCGCGCCGCCAACAGCGAGACGTTCGCCGTCGCTACGCCGTCCGCCGACGAAATCAGAATGACCCGGCTGTTCGACGCGGCGCCGCCGCTGGTCTACGCGGCCATGACCCAGCCCGACTACATCCGGCAGTGGTGGGGCAACCTCGGCGAAGGCTATGCCGTGCCCGTGTGCGAGGTCGACCTGCGCGTCGGCGGGTCGTGGAAGTTCGTGAGTCGCCATCCGGACGGGGAGGCGGTGTTCTCCGGGGTGTATCGCGAGATCGCGCCGCCCGACCGGTTGGTGTTCACCGAGATTTACGACGCGTTCCCCGAGGCCGAGTCGATCGTCACGGCGGAGCTCAGCGACGAGCAGGGCATGACGCGGTTGACGACGACCATGCGTTATCCCTCGCGCGAGGTGCGCGACATGGTGCTCCAGACCGGCATGGAGAAGGGCGCCGCGCTCAGCTACGACCGGCTGGAAGAGGTGGCCACGCGCCTGGCCGGCTAACCGCCTGGGGGTCAAGAGCCCTTGATTTCGTGGCCTCAGGGGGTGAGACTCCAGCGATGCGCGCCATCACCCTCAAGGTCAACGGCCAGACCCACACGGTCGATGTCGAGCCGGCCACGCCGCTGCTCTACGTGCTGCGCAACGACCTCGGCCTGCAGGGCCCGCGCTTCGGCTGCGGCCTCGGACAGTGCGGCGCCTGCACGGTGATCATCGACGGCGAGGCGGTGCGCTCGTGCGTGCACGCCACCGTCGCACCGTCGAGAACGTCGAGATCACGACGCTCGAGGGCCTGGCGCAGCGACGGCGCGCTTGCACCCGCTGCAGCAGGCCTGGATCGACGAGCAGGTGCCGCAGTGCGGCTTCTGCCAGAACGGCCAGATCCTGACGGCCAAGGCGCTGCTCGACAAGAACCCGAATCCGACCGACGCGCAGATCCGCGAGGGCATGGCGGGCACGCTGTGCCGCTGCATGACCTACTACCGCGTGCAGGCGGCCATCAAGCGCGCGGCGCAGGGCGGTGTCGCATGAGCACGCTTCACGCGGCATTCCGTCCGCCGTGGAGCAGGCCAGCGGCAGCGCTGCTCGCGCCGCGACTTCCTCAAGCCTCGGGCACTGCTCGTCGTCAGCTTCAGCGCGTGGCCCGTCGCCGCGCAGCGCCGGCGGCGCAGGCCCGGCGCGGGCCCGTATCCCGATCCCGACTTCCGGCAGCTCGATTCGTGGATCGTCGATCCAGCCGACAACACCGCCACGTTCTACGTCGGCAAGACCGACCTGCGGCCAGGGCACCGGCACGGCGTTCCGGCAGATGATGGCCGACGAGCTCGACATCGCCTACGACCAGACCAGCCTGCGTCATGGGCAGCACCGACGTCACGGTCGACCAGGGCGGCTCCGGCGGCTCGGACGCGATCCAGACCGACGGCTGGCCGATGCGGCGCGTGGCCGCCGAAGCGCGGCGCGTGCTGCTCGATCTGGCCGCGGCCCGCCTCGGCGTGCCGGTCGGCGCAGCTGGCGGTCAGCGACGGCGTCGATCTCGCCGCGCGGCGGATCCGGCGAAGCGGGTCACCTACGGCGAGCTGATCGGCGGCAAGCGCTTCAACGTCACCCTGACCGGCACGCAACGTCGACGCGACCACCGGCACAGGCCGCGGTGAAGCCGGTGCAGGAGCTGAAGATCGTCGGCCAGTCGCCGCAGCGCTACGACATCCCGCGCCAAGGTGGACGGCTCGCTGAAGTGGGCGGTCGACGTGAAGGTGCCGGGCATGGTCCACGCCCGCAACGTCAAGCCGCCGGTGGCCGGCGCCACAGCTCGTCGGCGATCGACGAGTCGTCGGTCAGCGGCCTGCCGGGCTTCGTCAAGGTCGTCGCGCAAGGGCAACTACGTCGCGGTGGTCTGCGAGCGCGAGGAGCAGGCGATCGCGGGCGGCCCGTCAGCTCAAGGTGCCGACTGGAGGAAGCCGGCCACCGCGCCGTTCCCGGCGTCGGACGATCTGTTCGACTTCATGCGCGCGGCCACGCCCACGTCGAGCAGCCAGCCGGTCGTCGACCGGCGACCCGGCGGCGGCGTTCGCCGGCGCCGCGCACGTGGTCGAGGCCGAGTACGACGTGCCGTTCCAGGGCCACACCGCCATTCGGTCCGGCGCACGCCATGGCCGACCCGTCCGAACGGCCAGCTGACGATCTACTCGAACGACATGAAGTCGTACGGCCTGCGGAACGGCGTCGCCCAGTTCCTCGAGCTGCCGCGCGACCGGGTGCGCGTCGTCTGGATGGAGGGGCCGCAGGCCTACGGCCGCACGGCCGCCGACGACGCCGGCTTCGAGGCGGCGTTCCTGGCGCAGGAACTGGGCCGGCCGGTGCGCGTGCAGTGGATGCGCGCACGAGGAGACGGCCTGGGACACCAAGGGCCCGGCCTACGCCATCAAGCTGCGCGGCGCGCTCGATGCCGCAGGGCAACGCTGACCGCCGCTCGACTACGACGCGCGCGCCGCCGACTACAACCACGTCGGCTACAACGAGCCCGACACGGTGCTGATCGCGCAGCTGATGGGACGGCGGAAGACGGCAGCCGGCCGCGGCCGCGCCTCGACTGCCGTCCGACATGTACGCCATCCCGCACCGGCGCACGACCACCCACGTGGTCAGCCTGCCGCTCGTGTGGGAGACGCCGCTGCGCACCGGCAACCTGCGCGACCCCGACGGCCCGCAGGTGACCTTCGCCTCCGAGTCGTTCATCGACGAGCTGGCGGCGGCCGCCGCAGGCCGACCCGGTCGCGTTCCGGCTCGAGCTGCTCGACGCGCGGCACCGGCGACGACAGCGGCTTCAAGCGCGCGCGCTCGATCGCCGTGCTGAAGGCGGCCGGCCGAGGCTACGGCTGGGAGCCGCGCCAGGCCGGCCCGCGCCGCGCGGCGGCCGGTCGGGCGCGGCGACGTCGCTGACCGGGCGCGGCATCGCCTACGCGTTCCGCAGCCAGACGGTGGTCGCCGAGATTGCCGAGGTCGAGGTGAACCGGCGCACCGGGCACGTGTGGGTCGAAGCGGCATGGTCTGCGCGCACGACTGCGGCCTGGTCGATCAATCCGGAGGGCCTGCGCCGCACGCTCGAGTGCGGCATGCTGCACTCGCTCAGCCGCGCGCTGCACGAGGAAGTGCAGCTTCGACACGCGAGAAGGTGACCAGCGTCGACTGGGTCTCGCACCCGACGCTGACGCACGCCGACACGCCCGAGCGCATCGACATCGTGATCGTCAACGGCGACCCGCAGCCGGCGCGGCCCGACCTGCCGCACTACGGCGCCGGCGAAACGGTGTGCAAGCCGCACGCTGGCGGCCGTCGCCAACGCCATCTTCGACGCCACCGGCGTGCGCCTGCGCCGGGTGCCGTTCCGGCCGGCGCGCGTGCTGGCGGCGCTCGAAGGCACGACTGGCACCGTGCGCCAGTAAGGACAGCCCGGACGAGACTCTATACTGGGAGGTGCGGCTGGTGCCTGAGAGGCGGGCCGCATCGTCCATGGAAAAGATCATCGTCCACGCCAAGTTCCACGCCGGTCACCGGCAGCTCGGGTATCCCGGCGTGTGCCGGTTCGTGCACGGCCACACCTGGCGCGGCACGGTCACCATCGCCACCGAGGCGTTTCCGCGCGACGAGCTCGACATGTCGCTCGACTTCGGCGATATCAAGCAGACCATGAAGGCCCTCGACCACAAGATGCTCGTGGTCGAGTCCGACGCGGTGCTGCTCGACCCCGCCCTGTTCGAACCCGAGGGCATCGTGGTGATGCAGGGCCGGGGACCAAGCGTCGAGAACGTCGCCCACCACGTCTTCGACCGCGTCGTGCAGCTGATCGCGGCCAAGTACCCCGGCCGCGGCCTGACCTACCGCATCGAAGTGCTGATCCAGGAGACCGAGAACAACCTGTTCGTGGTCGAGAAGTCGGCCGCGATCTAGCCGACGCGCGTGCCTCACCGGATCGGCATGTCGATGGAGCGCGCGGGCGGCCTGCTGGCGGAGGACGCGGCGGCAAGCAAGCGGTGCGCGCAGCGCGTCGCGGCGACGATCGAGCGGCTGCGCGCCTGCGGCGGGCGGGTCCGGAGACCCCGGGCTACGGTGCGGACGGCGTTGCCGCCGGGGCGGTGCCCTTGAGCACCTCGTCGACCAGGAAGACGTCGGTAAGCAGCGCGCGCAGGTGGATCGAGGCATTCAGGTTGTCGACCAGCTGCGAGCTGACGCCGGGCTGAGCCAGCACCAGACGCACGGCTGCCCGGGCGCTTTGCGCGTCGCGGTCGAGCACGGCAATGAACGCCTCGTAGTCGGCGGCGCCGGCGGGGCGTTCCGCGGCCGCCACCTCACGGAACACGTTGCCGAGTCCGTCGAGCGCGGCCTCGAGCCGTCCCAGGAAATCCCGCACCTGGCCGCCGGCCCCGGAGCCGGCATCGGTGGTCAAGCCCTGTGCGGCATACGCCAGCATGAACTCGTAGGCCTCCTCGATGTCGTTGCACCGAGTGGTCATCTGCTCTCGCATTGCGGCTCGCTATTCCGAAGGACGGCCGCCGACGGGGTCGGAGCCGGTCACGCGCCAGCGCGCGGGATCGTGGTGCTCGAGGTACTGGCGCCGCGTGATGGTGCCGAACAGCATCGACTTGGTCAGCCACAGCTTCTCGGGGCGGATGGCGAAGTAGACGTGGGCGATGGTCAGGCCGACCAGGGCGACGCCGGCGGCGCCGTGACCGACATACATCCAGCCCCAGGTGGCGTCGGCCAGGATGTAGGGGTTGCGCGTGAAGAACGGCGTCTGCACCTTCTTCATCATGATCACGCCGGTGATGGTGGCGAGCAGGCCGGTCACGACGATGGCCATGTGGTAGAGCCGGTTGCCGAGCGGATACTTGGCCGGCTTCGGACCGCCGGTGTCGCGGCCCAGTTCACGCATCATCTCGGCCTTGAACTCGGGCATGTCCTTCGGGCCGACCCAGATCGACCAGAAGTCGAGGAAGAACGTGGCGTGGATGATGTGGTACAGAATCGAGGCGGCCAGCACCAGACCGGCCATCCAGTGCCACTGCACCCACGCGAACTGCACGCCGACGATGGGCAGGAACGCCGTGAAGAGCAGCGTGAACATCGCCGCCGCCATGACCCAGTGGAACAGCCGCGCCGCGAGGCCGTGCCGCTGAATCTTGGCGGGCAGTCCGGGCAATCGGGCCTCGAGCATGTCCACTTCCGCCGACGGCCGCTTGGTGTGCGCCGACAGCAGCATGTAGACCGAATGGGCGGCCAGGAAGACCACCCCGGCGAAGAACGCCACCCACAGCAGGTCCCAGGAGATGTGGGTGAAGATCGTTTGGCCCCAGGGGCTGAGGCCCCTGGTCAGGAAGTCGATGCCCATCCGTTGTCCCCTCCGCGGATGGCGCGCTTCACGAGGTTGCGCATCAGCGGAATCTTGTAGGCGTTGTAGCGCAGCGGCGTCGCGCCGTCGACCGCCAGCTCGCCGGCCGCGTTGGCCGTCTCTTCGTTGCGCGGCTTGCCGGCCACCGCCGCTTCGACCGCCGTCAGCCGCAGCGGACGCGCCGCCACCGCGCCGACCGCCAGCCGCATGCGCTCGATCGTTGTTGCCCGACAGCTTCATCGCCGAGGCGACGTTCATCAGCGGGAAGTCCCACACGTTGCGGTCGCGCGACCTTCTCGAAGTAGAACTGCGCGCCGGCCCACGTCGCCGGAATCCGGATCGCCGTCAGCAGCTCGCCCGGCCTGCAGCACCGTCATCCGCGTGATGTCGATGCCGGGGCCGATGAAGTAGTCCTCGCGCGTTCACCACCCGCTCGCCGCTCGGCGCTCCGGATCACCATCTTGGCGTCGAGCGCGATCAGCGCCGGCGCCGTGTCCGACGGGTTCACCGCCACGCAGCGGTCGGCGTCGAGAATCGCGTGCTCGCGGTTGATGGCCGTCGGCGTGTCGGCGTAGCAGATGTTGCCGCCGGCGCGGTAGCACGACCAGCCGCTGCGGTAGTACCAGCAGCGCGTGTCCTGCGAGACGTTGCCGCCGAGCGTGCCCTGGTTGCGGATCTGCGGCGAGGCCGACCAGTCTCCGCCGCCTTCGAGCAGCAGGCCGAACTTCTCGCTGCACCACCGGGTGGTGCACCACCTCGGTCAGCGTCGTCGTCGCGCCGATCTCGAGCGCCGCCGTTCGACCTCCTTGATCCCGCGCAGCTCCTCGATCTGGCTCAGGTCGACCACCACGCTCGGCCGCTTGGTGCGGTCCTTCAGCCAGTCGAAGGTGTCGAGGCCGCCGGCCATGACCCAGGCGTCGGCGCCGTGCCGGTCCAGCAGGGCCAGCGCGTCGTCGATGCTCGCCGGCTGGAACAGCTCGAACGCCGGCATCATGTCGCGAATCACAGCCATGATCTCGATGCTCCCTTAGATGTGCGCCGTGAGCGGCGTCGTGCTGCCAGGTGCTCTGGATTCGAGCGACGTCAGCAGTCAGGTCTGGCCGTCACCGGCGTGCGGCGGAACGCCTCGTCGCCGACGCGGCATTCGCCGAGGGCGTGCGGCCACGGCGCCGTAGCCGGCGCCGACCGGCGGTTCGCCGATGCCGCGGGCGCCGACCGGCGTCTCGGGATCGGGGATGTCGAGCGGCGTCGATCTTGACGATCGCCGGCGCGTCGAGGATCGTCGGCGGCTTGTTGTGGTGGAAGCGCTTCGCCAGCGGCACGCCGTAGTGCTGGTCGTAGACCCACTTCTGCGCTGATGCGCGTGGCCGATGCCGAGCATCGACCCGCCGAACGTCTGGCCGCAGAGGCTGCGCGGGTTGATCACGGTGCCGACGTCGGCCACCGCCGCGAACTCGAGGATCTGAGTACTGCGCCGGTCTCGACGTCCACTTCGACTTCGGCGAAGCCGGCCACGAAGGACTGCGTCTGCCGTCGCGCGGGTAGGTGTCCTTGGCCGACGCCAATCAGGCCCTGGCCGGCCACGTCTGGTCATCGACGTCTTGGTGAAGGCGTTGATGTCCTCGGGCGACCTCGTGGCCGTCGTACTTGCCGCCGAGCTCGATCGCCTTCTGCGCCGCCTGCGCGCAAGCGTCAGGCTGCGGCCGCCGCTGAAGACGCGGCCGTTGGCCACCTTGTAGGCTGTCGGGGTTGCCGCCGAGCGCCTTGGCGGCCACCTCCTGCAGCTTCTTCTTGGCGTCGGTGGCCGCGGCATGCGCCGCGCGCGTCATCGCGTGCGTCGTCTGGCTGCCGCCCGAGACGCAGGTCCACGGCAGGCCCTTGGTCGTGTTGCCCCAGACCACTTCGCACTGCTCCCACGGCACGCCGAGCATCTCGGCGGCGACGCGCTGGCACGTCGATGACCGAGTCGGTGCCGAGGTTGCCGATGCCGGACTGGATCTGCACGCTTGCCGTCGGGCCGGATGATGAGCAGGCCGTCGAAGCCGATCGAGCCGGCCGTAGTAGGCGCTGACCGCCACGCCGATGCCGCGCACCTTGGTGCCGCGCCGCTTGCCGCTGCCGCGCCTTCTCTCGTCCCAGTTGAACAGCTCGGCGCCCTTGTCGAGCGCTTCGCGCACGAAGGCGCTGGTGACGTAGTGCCTGCCGTCCGCGGCCGGCACGGTCGGGCCGAACGGCGCCTTGCCGGCCGGCGCGTTGATCTTCGACGGATCTCCACCTGATCGATGCCGAGCTTGCGTGGCCGCCTTGGCGATGATCGGCTCCATGATGCGCGTTCCCCTGCATGCCGCCGGGCGCGCGCTGCGAGCTGCGCGGCGGCGTGTTGGTCAGCACCGCCACACCGCGCCAGCGCATGTTCTCGGGCTGGTAGGCGAGCGACGATCATGTCGCCGGCCGAGCGGTCGATCGCCCTGCGCTGGTCGTACGGGCCGTTGTCGCTCGACGATGAACATGTCGATGCGCGGTGATGCGGCCGTCCTTGCGGAAGCCGACCTTGACGCGCGCGTGGATGCCGGCGCGGGCGCGGCCGATGTAGTGCTCTTCCTCGCGGGTGATGCGCATCATCACCGGCGCGTTGGCCTTCTTCGACAGCAGCGCCGGGATGGCCATCGCGATGGCGCCCGGAATCTTGCTGCCGAAGCCGCCGCCGGTGTACTCGCTGATGAGCACGACGTCGTCGGCCTTGATGCCGACCCAGCGGGCCACGTTCGGCGACCGTCTGCACCGTGCTCTGCGTCGAGCCGTGGAGGTACAGCTTGCCGTTCTGCCAGTAGGCCATCGCCGACCGCGTCTCGAGCGGCTGGTGGCTGGTCGTCTGCGTCAGAAGGTCTCGTCGAGGACCAGCGTCGGCGTCCTTGAAGCCGGCCTCGACGTCGCCGTACGTCCACTCGTCGGTCGGCTTGCCCATCGGCAGCTGGCCGTCGGCCGCGTCGGCGAACTCGGCCTCGGTCCACTTCAGCTCGATCTCGGGACGGACGGCGCGTGTCGAGCCGTCGCCGGCGCGGCGCCGGCTGCATCCAGACGTTGCCCTGGTGCGCGCGTTCGGGCCGCCGGGCCGCAGGCTGTCGAGCGGATCGACGACGAACGGCAGCGGCTCGTAGTCGACGATGATCGGCTCGATGGCCTCGGCGGCGCCGTCATTCGTCGACCGCCGCGACCGCCAGAATCGGCTCGCCCTGGTAGACCGGCTCATCGGTGAGCCGCGACTTCCGCCGGCAGCGGCGGGGGCGGCGCGGCGCCTTCGCCCGGGGCGCGGCGCGCGGCGCCGGCGGCGGCGGGCAGGTCGTCTGGCGGTGAGGATGCCTTTCACGCCGGGCATCGCAGCGCGGCGCTGGCGTCGATGCGCGACGACGCGCGCGTGCGGCATCGGGCTGAGCAGCAGCTTGATGAACAGCATGCCGTCGGCGCGGAAGTCCTCGGCGTACTTCGCCTTGCCGGTGACCTTGGCCACGAGGTCGGGCGTGGTGTAGTTCTGGCCGACCAGTTTTGTAGTCGGTCAGCCACGGTTACGCCCTCCGCGACATGTTCAGCGCCGTGCATCAGCGCGGTGAGAATCTTGTCGTAGTCCTGGCAGCGGCACAGATTGCCCGACACCCCGTGCGCCAGTTCCTGCCGCGTCGGGCTCGGGTTGGTCTTGAGGATAGCCGACCGTCGCCATCACGAAGCCGGGCATGCAGAAGGCGCACTGGAAGCCCTGCTCGTCGACCACGCCCTGCTGCACCGGGTGCAGCGTGCCGTCGGGCGCGGCCAGGCCTTCGATGGTCTGTGATCTTCTTGCCGCGCACGCGTGTGCGTCAGCATCGAGCACGAGTAGTGCGGCACGTCGTCGACCAGCACCGTGCAGGCGCCGCATTCGGCGCGGTCGCAGCCCAGCTTGGTGCCGGTCAGCCCCAGCTTGTAGCGCAGCGTCATGGCCAGCGTTTCCTGCTTCATCACGTCGACGCGGCGCTCCTGGCCGTTGACGGTCAGCGTGATCAGCCGTTCGATCGCGCCGGCGCCGAGCTGGCCGGCCAGCCGTTGGTGCGGAACAGATAGGCGCTGGTCGAAACAGCGGCGCCGGCCGCGATGACGCCCTTGATGAAATCGCGCCGGGTCGCGCCGCCGCGCGGGGTCACTGGTGCGGTCTGGCCCATGTCCATGTCTGACATTGCGTTCCTCGCTGACGAGAGAGGGGTAGTGCTAGAGGTTACGGGCGTGATAGTAGCAGGAAAGGGCCATCAACGGGCAGTCACTCCGGTGCCAGCAGGCCCCGGAATCCAGTCGCACGGCGCCGGCCGGCTCACCTCAGCCAGTCCGGTTTCCAGGTGGCGTCGAAGACCCGCAGCAGGTTGCCGCCGAGGATTTGGGCGATGTGGTCGTCCGACAGGCCGTGGGCGCACAGCCGGTCCACCAATTCGGGGAAATCCTCGATGCCGTTGAAGTCCGACGGCTGCCGGTTGTTGTTGTCGGGCGGCTGGGCCAGCCGGTCGAAGGCGTCGGTGACCGAGCCGTAGGGCAACGCGTCGGGGTTGCGGGCATGTCTCGGATACGCGCCCATGGTGCCCACCGAGTCGGTCGAGACGCCGGCGTGGTCGATGCCGACCAGGTCGATGACGTGGTCCAGGCACGCCAGCCAGTCGTCGAGCGTGGGCATCCCCGGGGTGCCGCGCCAGATCAGCGGCGCCCAGGTGGTGACGCAGATCACCCCGCCGAGGGCGGCCACCGCCCGGATCTGCTCGTCGTCGATGTTGCGGGGGTTGTCGATGACCGCCCGGGGATTGGAATGCGAGGTGATGAGCGGCCGGGTCGCCACGGCGCAGGCGTCCAGGAACGTCTGCCGGCCGGCGTGGGTCAGGTCGATGGTGATGCCGACCCGTTCCATCTCGCGCACCATCACCCGGCCGAGCTGGCTGAGCCCGCCGTCGTGGCGCTCCAGACAGCCGTCGCCCAGCAGGTTCTTCTCGTTGTAGGTGAGCTGGCAGATGCGCAGACCGAGCTGCTTCCAGAGCAACAGGTTGGCCGGGTCGGCGCCCAGGAAGAGCGAGTCCTGCGACAGGAAGATGTGGGCCAGCCGGCCCTCGGCCTTGGCACGGCGCAGGGCGGCGGGGGAGTCGCCCAGGCAGAAGCCTGGCTCGGCGTGGATGACCTCGAGGAACTCACGGACCCGCGGGTAGGTCTGCGCCGCGTCTTCGTTGGGCATCGGAATCGTCAGGGCCACGGCGGTCAGGCCGGAGCGGTCGCTGCGGTCCGTGCGGCGGAGCAGGTACTGGACGCACGGGTCGATGATGATCGAGTCGCGGTGGAGGCGCGCGGCGCGTTCGCTGATGGGCATGCGAGCAACAGCATAAGCGAGGGCGCGCAGCGGCGTGGAGAGCTCGAGCGGCGGTGGGTCGGCTCGGGGGTAGAATGCGCGGCATGAGCACGACACGGGCTCCGCAGGTGATGGCGCTGGCCGCCGTCCTGGCTCTGGGCGTCGCGGCCTCCGGTCAGCAGCGCCTCCCCGACCCCGAGCCGCCGACGCGCGGCGCCGCCCCGCCCTCGGCGCTGCGGCCGCTCGTGGCCGGGCCGAACGGCGGCGTTTCGACGGGCCATCCGCTGGTGACGTCGGCGGCGCTCGAAGTGCTGCACCAGGGCGGCAACGCGTTCGACGCGGGCGTGGCGTCGCTGCTGGTCGGCGGGGTGGTCGAGCAGGACCTCTACAGCCTCGGCGGCGAAGCCCTCGTGCTGGTCTATCCAGTGCGCGACAAGAAGGTCACGTCGATTGTCGGTCAGGGCTGGGCGCCCAAGGCCGTGGACGTGAACTGGTATCTGTCGCGGGGCAAGTCGCTCGAAGGCGCGGGGCTCGACCCGGCGGTGGTGCCGGGGGCGCTGCATGCGGCGCTGACCGTGCTCGAGACGTGGGGCACGATGAGCTTCGAGACCGTGGCGGCGCGGGCCATCGAATACGCGCGCGACGGCTTCCCGCTGCGCCAGAGCACCGCCGACGGCGTCAAGCGCCAGCGCGAGTTCTTCGCCAAGTGGCCGGGCAACCAGCGCTTCTGGTACAAGGCCGACGGCACCCCGCACGAGGCCGGCGACACCATCGCCATGCCCACCCTGGCGCGCACCCTCACGCGCATGGTCGAGGCCGAACGCGCCGCCAGGGGCAAGGGCCGCGCCGCCGGGGTGGCGGCCGCGCGTGACCGCTTCTACAAAGGCGATATCGCCAAGGAGATGGTGGCGTTCCTGCAACAGCACCAGGCGCCGTTCGACCTGAGCGACTTCGCGGAGTACTTCGCCCGGGTCGAGGCGCCGGCGTCGACCACCTATCGCGGCTACACGGTCTACAAGCATGGCTTCTCGAGCCAGGGGCCGGTGCTGCTGCAGACGCTGAACATCCTGGAGCAGTTCGACCTGGCGGCGATGAAGCACGACAGCGCCGACTACGTGCACACCGTCACCGAAGCCATGAAGCTGGCCTACGCCGACCGCGACACCTACTACGCCGACACGGCGTTCGTGCAGGTGCCGGGCGAGGGGCTGCTCTCGAAGGCCTACGCGAAGGAGCGGGCCGCGCTCATCGACCCGCGCCACGCCTCGAAGTCGTTCATTGCCGGCAATCCGCTGGCGTTCGACACGACGGTCAAGACGTGGCCGTTTGCCAGGTACGACATCGCCGACGGCACGACCCGCCCGAGCGGCGACTTCGCCGCGACGGCGGCGCGCGAGGCGCTGTCGCGCGGGCTGGATTCGGGCGGCGTGTCGAAGGACACGACGCACATGGCGATCATCGACAAGGCCGGCAACGTGTTCGACGCCACCCCCAGCGGCGGGTGGGTGCCCGGCGCCGTGATTCTCGGCGACACCGGCATCGGCATGAGCGTGCGCGGCGAGCAGTTCTGGCTCGATACCACGCGCGCCAACCAGATCCGGCCGCGGGCCCGGCCGCGCTACACGCTCACGCCCAGCCTGGTGTTCAAGGACGGCCAGCCGCTCATGGCCCTGGGCACGCCGGGCGGCGACAACCAGGACCAGACGATCCTGCAGGCGTTCCTCAACATCGTCGAGTTCTGGGACAACTGGTATCCCAACGTCCACAGCGCGCTCGAGTGGCCGCGCTTCCAGACGCTGCACTTCCACGGCTCGTTCTGGCCGCACGATGCCGGCTTCAACAAACTGAACCTGGAAGCAGCCATTCCCGAGGCGGTGTTCGAAGACCTGAAGGCCCGCGGTCACGACGTGAGCCGCATTCGTGTCTTTGGCATGTCGGGCTGCGCCACGACGGTGATGATCGATCCCAGGACCAAGAGCCGCCTGGCCGGCGCCGACCCGCGCCGCGACTGCTACGCCGTCGCCTACTGACACACGCCGACCGCGGCGGCCGGGTCGGCCGCCGCG
Organism: uncultured Acidobacteriota bacterium; assembly: GCA_963843885.1. Classification (GTDB taxonomy): domain Bacteria; phylum Acidobacteriota; class Vicinamibacteria; order Vicinamibacterales; family UBA2999; genus CADEFD01. The sequence goes on along the minus strand of CAWJMJ010000016.1, from coordinate 753,364 downwards.
GGCCGGTCACGCCAGTTTGGTCTTCGCGATGGGCAGTGCCCGCACGCGCGTGCCGCTGGCCGCAAACAGGGCATTGCCGAGAGCGGCGACGACCGGCGGCTGGCCCGGCTCGCCGACGCCGGTCGGCAGGTTCCCGCTCTCGACGAAGTGCACGTCGACCTGCACCGGCGCGTCGTTGATGCGCGGCACGCGGAACTGGTGGAAGTTGTTCTGTTGGATGCGCCCGCCCACGGCCGTGATCTCGCCGGTGCGGGCCAGCCCCACGCCCATCACCGCGGCCCCTTCCATCTGCGCGCGCACGCGGTCCGGGTTGATGACCACGCCGCAGTCGATGACCTGGTGCACGCGCGGGACGCGGAACCCGCCCTTGCCGTCCATCTCCACTTCCACGGCCGACGCCACGTAGGAGTTGAAGCTGTAGTGGGCGGTGATGCCCATCCCCCAGCCCGCGCCCGGCTTCCGCTTGCCCCACGCGGCCTTCTCGCCCGCCACTTCCAGAACGCGGCGCAGGCGGGTCGTGTCGAGCGGGTATTTGTCGAGCGGCGCCCCGTAGTTCGAGTACTTGGTGCCCTGCGCCTTGAGATCCAGGACGTGTCCGGGGCCCAGCATGTCGAGCAGGAACTCGAGCGGGTCGCGTCCCGCGGCGTGGGCCAGTTCGTCGGCGAAGCTGCCCGACGCGAACACGTGGAAGTTGTTGGTGACGGCGCGGAACCAGCCGATGCGCACGTGCGCTTCGGCCGGGCCGTTCTCGGCCCGGATGTTGGGGATGTCGTAGGGCAGGTCGGTGAAGCCGAGATCGAGCTCGCCGGTATCGGGGTAAACGGCGCCCGCTTCGAAGGTGGACTGAATCGGCTGGAAGGCGGATCGGGACAGCCACGCCGTGGGCTTGCCGCGCTCGTCGACGGTGGCCTTGTGATACACCGCGGCAGCCGCGTGGTAGTAGTCGAACCGGAGGTCGTCCTCGCGTGTCCACACGACCTTCACCGGCTTGCCGAGCTTCTTGGCCAGCACCGCCGCTTCGGCGCAGTAATCGGGCTTCGACTTGCGCCCGAAGCCGCCGCCGAGCAGCGTCACGTGCACGGTGACGTCCTTCTTGTCGACGCCAGTCGCCGCGGCTACGGTGGCCTGGACGGTCTGCGGATCCTGCGTCGGCGCCCACACCGTGACCTTGCCGTTCACGAACTCGGCCACCGCCGCCGGTGGCTCCATGGCGGCGTGCGCCGCCATCGGCGTGGTGTAGGTGGCGTCGATCACCTTGCCGCCCTTGGCGAACTCGGTCTCGACGTTGCCCAGTTCGCGGCACACCTTGGCGGGTTTCTGCACGGTGGCGACGAGTTGCTGCGTGAACGCGTCCGAGCCGTAGGCCGCATGCGGCCCGTCGTTCCATTCGATGCTCAGGCGCTTGCGGCCCTGCAGCGCTGCCCAAGTGCTGTCGGCAATGACCGCCACGCCGCCGAGCGGCTGGAACATGTGCGGCGCCTTGAAGGTGTCGAGCGTGACCGTCTGGTGCACGCCGCGCACCGTCCTGGTGTCGGCGTCGTTCATGGCCTTGACCGTGCCGCCGAGCACCGGCGGGTGTTCGATCGACGCGTGAACCATGCCGTCGCGGAAGATGTCGAGGCCGAACTGGGCCTTGCCGGTGACGATGTCGCCGAGATCGTAGATCTCGCGTTCCTTGCCCACGAAGGTCCAGTCGCGTCTGGGTTTGAAGTGCAGGTCGTCCTGGTCGGGCGCGGGCAGCTTGGCGGCGGCCGGCACGAGCGTGCCGTAGCCGAGCCGGCGGTTCGACGTGTGGTGCACCACCTCGTGATGGGCGGTCGTGCACTCGTTGACCGGCACGCCCCACTGCGCGGCGGCGGCGGTCACGAGCATGGCGCGGGCCGAGGCGCCGGCCCGACGGAAGGCGTCGTAGAAGTCGCGGATCGAGCGCGAGCCGTCGGTGTTCTGGTCGCCGTACTTCTCGTCGCCGAGGGCCTGCTCGATGCGGCAGCGGCTCCAATCGGCGTCGAGTTCCTCGGCGGCTACCAGCGGCAGCGTGGTGCGGATGCCGGTGCCCATCTCGGAACGGTGCGTCACGATGTAGACCGTGCCGTCCACGTCGATGCCCAGATACACGCTGGGATTGAGCGGGGAACTCTGGGCGTGCGTGCGCACCGCCGGGTCCTGCGCCCACACGGACTCGGGGAAGACCTGCGACGCGATGACCAGCGCGCCGGCCGAGGCCACCCCTTCGAGGAAGCGGCGCCGGCTGACGTTTCGCACGGCGTCACGGAGCAGAGCGAAGTCGGTGGTGCTCATGCGCGGGTCCCCCTCGGGCTGGCCGCCGCCGTCTTGATGGCGGCCCGGATGCGCTGGTAGGTGCCGCAGCGGCAGATGTTGCCGGCCATGATCCGGTCGATGTCGGCGTCGGTTGGGGTGGGCGTCTTGTCGAGCATGGCCGAGGCCTGCATGATCTGGCCGCTCTGGCAGTAGCCGCACTGGGCCACGTTGTGCTGCGCCCAGGCGCGTTGCAAGGGATGCGTGCCGTCGGCGCTCAGGCCCTCGATGGTCACGACCTTCTTGCCGGCGACCGTCTCCATTGGCGTCTGGCAGGAGCGTACCGCCGCGCCGTTCACATGCACCGTGCAGGCGCCGCACAGGCCGGCGCCGCAGCCGAAGCGCGTGCCGGTCAGGCGCAGGTCGTCGCGGAGGTACCACAGCAGGGGCATCTCGTCATCGCCGTCGAAGCTGCGGTCGGTGCCGTTGACATTTACTGTAACCATCGGAATGAATCCTCGTCTTGCCCCCATTATCGCCCGACCCGGCCCAGGACGCGGGCGCCGGCCGGGCATCGGCGTGGCCGTTGTCAGGGCACCACGCGCAAGCTGCCCCCGAAGGGCGTGGCGCCGGCCTTGTGCCGCGCCACCACCGTCCTGGTGGCCGTGTCGATGACCGCGATGTCGCCCATGCCGTAGTTCATCACGTACAACTTCGAGCCGTCGGGCGAGAACAGCGGGAAGCCGGGGCCCTTGCCGACCGGAATCGTGGCCGCGACCGTCTTGGTAACGGCATCGATGAGCGCGACGTCCTGTGAGCCGCCGTGAGTGGACGCCGCCCAGCGGCCGTCGGCCGACACGGCCATGCGGCCGGCACCGGTGCCGAGCCCCTTGAGCGTGTGGACGACCTCGTCTCGGGCCGAGTCGATGACGTGCACCGCGCCGTCGCCGTCGTTGTGCGATCCACACCTCGCCGTTGGGCGCGAAGCCGACGCCGACCGGGCCGCCCTCGATCGGGATGATCTTGGTGACCGTGTCGGTCCGGGTGTCGATGACCAGCACGCGGTGGTCCTCGCGCATCGGGTAGTAGAGCTTGTTGGTGGTCGGCTGGATGGCGAGGAAGTGGCCGCCGCGCAACATCACGTCGATCTTCTTCACGACCGTGTTGGTGCTCGTGTCGATGACCACGATGGCCGGGATGTCGGCGTTCTCGAGCCCGACGTAGAGCTTGCGGCCGTCGCTCGTGAGGGCCGAGCCGTGCGGGGAGGCCGACCGGTTGGGCCGCGACGAGGTGAAGTAGGGCGACTCGATCAGGGCCTTCTGCGTGAACGTGGTGGCGTCGAGCACGACCACGTGCGGGCCGTTGGGGATGGCCGCGTAGTAGGTGCGCCCGTCGGGCGAGGCCACGCCTTCGTGCGGCTGCTCGGCCGCCGTGAAGCTGTGGAGCACGCGGCCCGATTCCGGATCGATCTCGTAGGCCGTGTGGTCGGTGTGGCTCAGGGCCACGATGGTGTGCGTCTGGGCGTCCGCGACGGCGGACAGGAGCGTGGCGACACACAGGGCGGCGAGGACTCGGCGCATCAGGGCCTCCGTGAGTATGACGGAGGCGCATGTTACTCCCGCGCTGGCCTGACGCCATATGCCTTCCGCCGGCGCCCGCCCGCGGAGGTGACCGGCATCGTCGGCGCGCCCGACCATCGATCAAGCCCCCGCCGGCGCGGCTGTGGCCAGCGCTGCTCCGGCTCTGCGGTCGATTCTCTCGAGCGTCCGGGAAGACCACGGCATACTGTTCGCAGCGCTGCTGCCGATTGCTCGGGCAGCGTCGCGCCCGTGCCTGCGAGTTCGGGCTCGTGAATGAACAACGTGAACGGGCCCCGGCGGCACGCGCCACCGGTTGCCGCGCGGGGCCGCGCCGGAGGTGCCATTTGATGCTGCCCGTGGACGTGGTGTTTCGAAACATGCAACGGAGCGACGCGATCGACGCGCGCATTCGAACCAAGGCGCAGGAACTCGTGAGCTTCGATCCGCGCTTGCAGCACTGCCGCGCCGTGGTCGATCTGCCGCATCGCCATCAGAAGCACGGCGATCGCTTCCGTGTGCGCATCGAGTTGAAGGTGCCGCGCAGCAAGGGCCTCATGATCGAGCACGGCCCGGTCGCCGACGTGCATCAGGCGGTTCACGACGCCTTCGAAATCGCGCGGCGGCGGCTGAAGTCGCACTCGGAACGGCGGCGGGGGGCGGTCAAGACCCACACCAAGAACGACGCCGGATTCGACGCCGCCGACCTCTGGCACTAGGGCGTGGCGCCGGGCGCGCCGTCCTGGCGCCCGACCCGCGTCGGGAGCCGCCGCGCCGCTACGCCGGCGCGGCGTAGCTCTGGATGGCCTCGTCCTGCGAGTCGAAAACCGCGAAGACGGCCATCAGATTGGTGATCGACATCAGGTGCGTGCTGCGCGCCGTCAGTTGGACCAGGCGCAGATCGCCGCCACGGCGGCGGGCGCGCACGTAGCGCGACACCAGCAGCCCGAGCCCGGCGCTGTCGATGTAGACGACCTGGCGCAGATCGAGTACCAGTTTCACGCGGCCCCGCGCCAGCAGCTCGTCGATGGTTGGGCCGAGCGGCGTCTCGGCGTCCTCGACGACCAGGCGTCCGACCAGTTCCAGCACCGTGACATCACCGACGGCGGTCTCAGTGATCGCCAGCATCGTCCACCTCGTCCAGGTATTTCACCAGCACCACTTCGTTGCGCTTCTCGTTGTAGATCACCTCGTCGACCAGGGCGCGGGTCATGAGCAGGCCGAGACCGCCGGGGCGCAGGCCGAGGCCCTCGCGGACGCGCGCGTGCTCGAGCGGGTCGTCAGGAGAGTTGGACACGGCCGCGTGGGGCAGCCGGCCGACGTCGAAACCCTCCCCGGGATCGGCGATGCGGTACAGGCGCATGCGCTTGGTGCGCAGGCAGGCGATGCGCACCTGCTGGGTGGCGTCGAGCCGGCCACCCCATTCGATGGCGTTGGTCAGCAGTTCGCGAAAGGCCTGGCCCACCGACTCGCGCGTGTCTTCGGGCACGTCGGCATCCAGATTCATGACGAACTCCTGGATGCGGTCGGCCACGTCGAGCGAGCAGGGCGCCACCAGTTCCACCCATTCCGGGGTCGCCGAGACGACCGCGATCGGCAGCGTGGTGGCCGCCGACACCGCCAGTACCTCTTTGACCACCGAGACGATCCGCTGCGGCGTGATCGGCTTGCGCACGAAGCGATCGGCCTGTTCCCGGAACGAGGCCAGCAGCGCCCCCGGGGTGTCGTCGCTCGTGATGATCACGATCCGCGGCGGCGCCGGCAGCCGCCGGGCCTCGGCCAGCACCTCGAGGCCGTTGATGCCGGGCAGGCCGATGTCGAGCAGCACGAGATCGACGCGCGTGTCCCGCAACTGGGCCAGCGCATCGACGCCGTCGCCGGCCTGCGTGGTGGTGTAGCCGGTCTTCTCCAGCAGCGTGGCGATGGCGTGGCGGAAGGCGCGGTCGTCGTCGACGACGAGCACGTGCCGGGCCGTGACGGGAGCGGTCATCCCGAGCCTCCTCCGCAACGAAAAAAGCGCCTGACGACAAAACGAGTCGATCGGCGTTAGTGTAGTCGCTCCGTGGATATCCCATCGGGGAATCGACCGGGGCCGCCGCCTGGCCCGACCGTCGTGGCCGGCGCGCACCTGCCCATCGCGCATGCCATCGCCCGCGTGCTGGCCGAGACGCCTACGCTCGCGGCCGCCGCGCCGCGCATGCTGGCCGAACTAGGGGCGCCATTCGGCTGGGAGTACGGCGGCTTCTGGGGCGTCGACCGCGCCGGCAAGACACTGCAGTGCCTGGGCACGTGGCCCGATCCGCCGGGGCCGTTTGCCGAGTTCGCGGCCATCAGTCAGGGGGCGGCGTTCGCGCCCGGTATCGGCCTGCCCGGCCGCGTGTGGGCCGCCGGCGCGCCGGTCTTCGCCGGGCGCATCGCCTTCGATCCGTCCCTGCCGCGAGCCCGTGCCGCCGAGCGGGTGGGCTGGCATGGCGCGCTCGCCGTGCCGGTCCTGCGCGGCGGCGACGTGCTCGGCGTGATGGAGTATTTCAGCCGCCAGCAACTGACGATGACCGAGCCTGACTTGGCGACCATGAGCGCGGTCGGCCGGCAGATCGGCGTCTACGTCGAGCGCCGGCGCGCCGCCGACGAACTCGAGCGCTTCTTCGATCTGTCGCTCGATCTGTTGTGCGTCGCCAACCTCGACGGCTACTTCCTGCGCTTGAACCGGGCGTGGGGCCGCGTCTTCGGCTACTCGGACGCCGAGCTGTGCGCGTCTCCGTTCCTCGACTTCGTCCACCCCGACGATCGGGCCGCCACGATCGCGGCCCTGGGCGCCTTGACCTCGGGCGGACGCGTCATCGACTTCGAGAATCGCTACCGGGCGCGCGACGGCAGTTACCGGTGGCTGGAGTGGACGGCCATGCCCTACCTGCACGAGAGCGCGGTGTATGCCGCCGCGCGCGACATCAGCGACCGCAAACGGGCCGACGAGCTGCAGGCGGTGTCGAACGAGCGGCTGGCCCAGATGGTGGCCGAGCTCGACGTCGCCAAGCGCCGGGCCGAGGCCGCCACGGTAGCGAAAGGCCAGTTCCTGGCCAACATGAGCCACGAGATCCGCACGCCCATGAATGCCGTGATTGGCATGACCGCGCTGGCGCTGCAGACGCCGTTGACCCCGCCGCAGCGGGAGTACATCCGCGCCGCCAATCAGTCGGGTGAAGCGCTGCTCGAGATCCTGAACGACATCCTCGACGTCTCGAAGGTCGAGGCCGGCCGCATGGAACTCGACAGCGTGCCCTTCAACCTGCGCGAGACCGTCGAGGACGCCGTCAAGCTGCTGGCGCCCAAGGCCCACGAGAAATCACTGGAGCTGGTCTGTCGCATCGGACCGGGCGTGCCCGACGGGGTCGTAGGCGATCCGGGCCGGCTGCGCCAGGTGCTCCTCAACCTGGTCGGCAACGCCATCAAGTTCACCGAACGGGGCGAGGTCGTCGCGGAGGTGGTGGCCGAGGAGCCCGGGCCTGACCCCAGCGCCCCCGCACTGCTGCGCTTCACCGTGTCGGATACCGGGATCGGCGTTGCCGCCGAGAAGCAGTGGCAGATCTTCGGCCCGTTCGTGCAGGCCGATGCCTCGACGACACGGCATTTCGGCGGCACCGGGCTCGGCCTCACCATCTCGGCGCAGCTGGTCGAGCTGATGGGCGGTCACATCGTGTTGGCCAGCGAAGCGGGGCAGGGCAGCCGCTTCTCGTTCGCGCTGCGCCTGCCTGCCGCGCCGCCGCCGGAGGACGCATGGACGGCGCCGGAGGCCATGCCCGGAGTGCGCGCACTGATCGTGGACGACAACCAGACGGCGCGCGCGGTGCTCGAGGAGACACTGGCCGGGTGGCAGATTCAGACCGCGACCGCGGCCTCCGCCGAGGCCGCCCTGGCCCGGCTGCGCGAGGGTCTCGCGGCCGGGACCCCGTGGGCGGTGGCGCTCATCGACGCGCAGATGCCCGGGGTCGACGGCGTCGACCTGGCCCGGCAGATCCTGAGCGACCCGCCGCTGGCCGCGACCAAGATCGTCATGCTGACCTCGGCGGGCCTGGCGGCGCGGCCGCTCCGTCGCCAGGCCGACCCGGCCATCGCCGCGCGGTTGAGCAAGCCGCTCAAGCAGGCGGAACTGCGCGACGCCCTCGTGACCGTGACCCGCCTGCCCGGCGAGCCCAGGCGTGGCCCGCGCGAGACCAGCCGGCGCTCGTCGCGCCGGCGGCCGCTCGATGTGCTGGTGGTCGAAGACAACGCCACCAACCAGAAGGTCGTGTCGCACGTGCTGGCCCAACGCGGGCACCGCGTGACCACGGCGGCGACCGGCCCGGAGGCGGTGCACGCGGCGGCGAGCCGGGCCTTCGACGTCATCCTCATGGACGTGCAGATGCCGGGCATGGACGGCTTCGAAGCCACCGCCGCCATTCGCGCGCACGAGCGCGCCGCCGGCACGTTCACCCCGATCGTGGCGCTGACCGCGCACACCACGGTGAGCGACCGCGACCGTTGCCTGGCCGCGGGCATGAACGCTTTCGTCTCCAAGCCGGTGCGGCCCGCCACCTTGCTGGCGGCGATTGCCTCGGTGGTCGCGCCGGCCGCCGCCGACGCCGGTGCGGACGAGTCCGCCGAGGACGCTGTTCCGGACGCGCCCCCCGCCGCGGACGGCGACGCCGGAACTGACGCGCCCAGCGATGCTGACGCCGACGCCGGAGTCGACGCGCCCAGCGCCGCCGACGCGCCCGCCGACGTCGATGCTGACGCGCCCGCGTCCGACGCTCCGCCGGCGCCTGCGGCGCCAGTGGCCGCGGCCGGTGCCCCGACCCCTGCAGCCGGGGCGCCAGGGTCGGCTGGGGCCCCGACCCCATCTGGCCCCGGGGCCTTGGTCGATCTGGCGCCGCTGCTCGAGGCCTTCGGACAGGACCGGGCGCTGCTCGACGAGACCATCGCCGTGTTCCTCGACGACCTGCCGGCGCAGCGGGCGCGTGTGGCCGCGGCCGTGGCGGCGCGGACGAGCGCCGAGGTGGCGCGGGCCGCCCACGCGATCAAGGGCGCGGTCGGCTTGTTTTCTACTGGCCCGGCGTATCAGGCGGCGCGGACGCTGGAAGACGAGGCCAGGCGTGGTCTGCTCAGCGACGCCGACATGCACGTGCAGACGCTGGACCGGGCGCTGGCCGACCTGGTTGCGGCGCTGCGCGCGCTCGGACGGGGCGGCGCCGACAGCCCGTAGGCTCCCGCTAGTGGCGGCGTGGGCCGGGACGCGCGTCTTCGTCATCCGTGGCGTCAGGAGACGCGCGATCGGGTCGAGCGCCGGAACAGGAACCAGCCGAGCGCGGTCGGCCCCAGCACGCCGGCCGCCAGCTTCAGCTCGAACGTCCACACGCTCGCCACGTCGGCGGTGGGCAGGAAGGCGACGACCAGGCCGAACAGCGTGGTCGTGAGGCCGGTCCGCCCCGCGACTCGCGCCCACACTGAGATCCCCGGCGTCTGCGCCAGCGTCAGGAACAGATAGGTGAACGGGATCATCTGGATGACCACGGCAGACTTGAGCAGCACCTGGTAGGCCTCGTTCACCGACGAGCCGACAAACGAGATGCCGGTGAACAGGGCGCAGAAGAACGCGGCGACGAGCAGCGCCACGTAGGGCGACTTGTAGGCGGGGTGGACGCGGCCCAGCGCCTCGGGCAACGCGCTCGTGAGGCCGGCCACGAACGGAATGCGCGCCGAGCCGGCAAACCAGGCCGAGGCCGAGCCGCCGATGGCGACACCCATCAGGATAGCCAGCGGCGCCACCAGCCACGACGCCCCGGCCGCGCCGGCGCCGATGCCGATGGCCTGCATGATGCCTTGCAGCACGCCCACCTGGGTCACCGGCACGAGCAGCAACACGGCCGCCGTGGTCAGCACGTAGGACAGGATCGAGATGACGGCGGCGATGCCGATGGCCGGGCCGAGGTCGCGGCGGGGGTCGCGGATCTCGTCGCCCATGGTCGAGGCGAGCTCGACGCCCACGAGCGCATTGCACATCACCGCGAAGCTGGTGGCCGTTTCCCAGGTCACGCCGGCGACCGTGGGCACCTCGGGCTGGACGCCGGCCGCCAGGGCCGCGCCGGCCGCCAGCAGCACCAGCGCCACGCTGGCCAGATTGCTCATGCCGCCGATGTTGTGGATCCACTTGCCGATGGCCGCGCCGCGGATGTTGGCGACGGTCATGAACACCAGCCAGCCGAAGGCCAGCGCCGCCACGAACGCCTTCGAGCCGGCCAGGGCCTCGGCGCGGGTCTCGCCGCCGGCAAACGCGAACACCCCGGCCATGTAGACCAGCAGCACCGGCACGTAGAACAGGTTGGTGGCCCAGTACCGACCAGCCGGCCAGGAAGCCGTGCCCCTCGCCGAAGTGCTGGCGGATCCACAGGTAGATGCCGCCCTCGCCGGGATAGCGGCGGCCGAGCACGAGCACCGCCACGATGGCCGGCACCATGAAGGCCAGAAAGGCGAGCAGCCACAGCGCCAGCGCGAACCAGCCGTAGACGGCGGTGGCCGGCACGTTGTTGAGATTGACGATGGCGACGATCTTGAGCAGGACCAGGTCGCGGCGGCCGAGCGTCCGTTCGACGCGCGCGCCGCCGTCCTGACTCACCGAGGCACTCCGCCGATGGCCACGAGCTTCGTCTCCAGGTACTCGTCGAGACCCTCGGCGCCGGACTCGCGGCCCAGGCCGCTTTCCTTCCAGCCGGCAAACGGCGCCTCGGTGGACTGCGGCGTCCACTCGTTGACGCCGACCAGGCCGAACTCGAGCCGCTCGGCCACGTGCAGCGCGGTCGGCAGGTGGTTGGTCCACACGTAGGCGGCCAGGCCGTAGCGGGTGCGGTTGGCCAGGGCGACGGCGTGGTCGACGCCCTCGAAGGTGCTGACCGGCAGCACCGGTCCGAAGATCTCCTCGTGGTAGAGCGGCGCGTCGGGCGAGAGATTGCCCACCACCGTGGGCTGGTAGAAGTAGCCCTTGTCGCGCCCGGCCGGACGCTGGCCGCCCACGGCCACACGCGCCCCGGCCTGGCGCGCGCCGCTGACCAGCGCCTCGACCCGGTCGCGCTGCCGGGCATTGATGAGCGGCCCCACCTGCGTCTGTGGGTCCAGACCCGCGCCCACGCGCAGCGCGCCGGCGGCCGCGGCCAGACGCTCGATGAACTCAGGGGCCGCCGCGCTCGACACCAGGAAGCGCTGCGGCGACACGCACACCTGGCCGCTGTTCCGGAACTTCGCGGCCGTGGCGCCGGCCACCACCTGGTCGAGATCGACGTCGGGGAAGACCAGCACGGGCGCGTTGCCGCCCAGTTCGAGCGAGAGCCGGGTGACGGTCTTCGAGGCGCCGTCCATGAGCAGCTTGCCCACGCGGGTGCTGCCGGTGAAATGAATCTTGGCGACGGCCGGATGCGCCAGCATCGCCTGGCCCATCGGGCCGGGATCGCCGTTGACGAGATTCACGACCCCGTTGGGCGCGCCCGCCTCGGTGAGCAGCCGGGCCACGTGCATGCCGCTCATGGGCGTGTATTCGGACGGGCGGATCACGATCGTGCAGCCGGCGGCCAGCGCGGCGCCGCCGGCGCGCGCGATGTTCCAGGCGGGGAAGTTCCAGGCGGTGATGAGGCCGACGACGCCGAGCGGCTGCTTGAGCACGAGCAGACGCTTGGCCGGCGTGCGCGATGGGATGATGCGGCCGTAAGCGCGCTTGCCCTCCTCGGCGAACCAGTCGAACAGATCGGCCGCGGCCAGCCACTCGCCGCGCGCCTGCGCCAGCGGCTTGCCGGCTTCGCGGGTGGTCGTGTGCGCCAGGGCGGCCGCATCGGCGCGGATGAGGGCGGCTGTCCGGGCCAGCACCGCCCCCCGCTCGTAGGGCGTGGCCCGGCTCCAGTCGCGGAAGGCCCGGTCGGCCGCCGCGATGGCCAGGTCGCAGTCGGCGGCGGCGCCGTACGGCACGGTTTCCACGACCGCTTCGGTGGCCGGGTCCAGCACGTCCCACGTGCCGCCGTCCACGGCGTCCTGCCAGGTGCCGTCGATGAGCTGTTTGAATGGCGTCATGTGCGCTCGTAGACGATGCGTCCCCCGAGCATCGTCATCTCCACGGAAAGACTGGTGAGCTCATCGGGCGGGGTGGTGAGCGGATCGCCGGACAGGACGGCCAGGTCGGCCCACCGGCCTGGAGCGATGGCGCCGAGCCGGTCGGCAAGACCGGCGGCGACGGCCCCGCCGTGGGTGTAGGCGTCGAGCGCCTCGGCGGCGGTGATGGCCTGGGCCGGGGCAATCGCGTAGCCCTCGCGGTCGCGCCGGGTGATGGCCGCGGCCATGCCGGCCAGCGGATTGTCGTCCTCGACGACGGGCGCGTCGGACGACAGCGCCACCGTCACGCCGGCGTCGAGCATGGCGCGCAGCGGGTAGCAGCGCGGCAGGAGCGTGTCGGGCAGGTAGTCGCGGAAGTTGCGGCCCAGCTCGCGGATGAAGATCGCCTGCGGCACGGCGATGACGCCGAGCCGGGCCGCCCGCGCCAACTGCGCGCCGCTCGGCAGGCCCAGGTGCTCGATGCGGTGAGCGAGGCCGCGTGGGTGCGGGCCGAGCGCCTCGTAGATGTCGAGCACCTGCTCGATGGCCACGTCGCCGATGGCGTGGATGGCGATGCGCCAGCCGGCGTCGTGACTCTCGCGGCACAGCGCGGTCAGTTCCTCATGGGCGAAACGCAGGAGGCCGGAATGCGGCGCATGACGGTAGGGCACGCTGAGCGCCGCGGTGGCCCCGCTCAGACCGCCGTCGGCGAGGAACTTCACCGTGTCCACGCGCAACCGGTCCGAGACGTGCATGTCGGGCAACGGCAGCGGCGCGGCCACGCCGTCGACGCGGCGGAAGGGCATGACGTTCATGCGCGCCGGCAGACGTCCGCCCGCGGCCATCGCCCGGTAGACGCCGAGCAGCGGCGGCGCCACGCCGCAGCACGACGACATGGTGATGCCGAGCGACAGCTGGTGCGTCAGCGCCGCCGTGATCATCCGCTCGTAGTCGTCGTCGCTGGGTGGCGGCATGACGCGCAGCACCAGACCCATGGCCGTCTCGCGCAACACCCCGGTCGGCGCGCCGCCAGCGTCGCGGTCGATGTCGCCGCCAATTGGCGGGGCGGTGGTGGCGGTGATGCCGGCCCGGGTCAGCGCGACGGAGTTGGTGGCGTAGATGTGGCCGCAGGTGCGGGTCAGCACCACCGGCCGCTCGGGCGCGGCGCGGTCGAGATCGGCGCGGGTCGGGATGCGCCCGTCGGTCATGGTCGCTTCGTTGAAACCGCGGCCGAGCAGCCACGCATCGTCGGGCAGCCGTTGGGCGAAGGCCGCCACCCGGGCGGTCAGCGCCGCCAGGCTCTCGACGCCGCGCAGATCGAGCATGGTCGTCAGCAGGTGGCCGATCTTCCAGACGTGGGCGTGCGCGTCGTTGAAGGCCGGCACGACGGTGCGGCCGCCGAGGTCGAGCCGGCGGGCGCCGGCCTGGGCCGCGCTTGCGACGCGCGCGTCGCCGACGGCCGCGATGACGCCGTCGCGGACCACCACCGTCGAGGCCGGGGCCGCCCCAAGTCCGGGCCGCACCACGGCGTTGGCCAGGATCAGGTCGGCCACTAGGGCTGCCCGACCGGGGCGGCGTGGATCGCGAGCCGCGCCGACACGCGGCCGATGGCGGCGCCGAGTACGCCCAAGGCTTCGCGCAGCATGTCCTCCGGCATGGTCAGCGGCGGCAACAGCCGCACGCCGTTGCTGTAGAGGCCGGCGCGCATCACCACCACGCCGCCGGCCACGGCGCCCTTGACGACGGCCAGCGTGTCTTCGGGCGACGCCGGCGTCTTGCTGTGCTGGTCCTTCACGAACTCGACCAGCATCATCGGGCCCAGCCCGCGCACGTCGCCGACCATCGGGAACTCGCGCTGCCACCCGCTCATCACCTCGCGCATCACGTCGCCGAGTGATCGCGCGTGCGCCAGGAACGCCGGCTGGCGGATCGATCTCGACGGCCGCGAGCGCCGCCGCGCACGCCACCGGGTTGCCGCCGTAGGTGCCGCCGACGCCGCCCGGATGGGCGGCATCCATGATCTCGGCGCGGCCGGTGACGGCGCCGATCGGCATGCCGCCGCCCAGCGACTTGGCCGAGACCAGCAGGTCGGGCACGAGGTCGAAGTGCTCGGACGCGAAGACGCGGCCGGTGCGGCCCATGCCGCACTGGACCTCGTCGGCGATCATCACGATGCCGTGCTGGGTGCACAGCTCGCGGAGGCGCTGCAGGAAGCGCGGCGGGCACGGGAATGAAGCCGGCCTCGCCCTGCACCGGCTCGATGATCACGGCGGCGACGGCCGCCGGATCGACCTGCGCCACGAACGCCTGTTCGAGCTGGCGGATGGCGAAGTCCAGGTACTGCGCCTCGGTCATGCCGGCCGGCGTGCGGTAGACGTGCGGCAGCGGCAGGCGCACGATCTCGGGCGCGAACGGACCGAAGCCGCTCTTGAACAGACCGTACTTGCTGGTCAGCGTCAGCGTGAGCAGGGTGCGCCCGTGATAGCCGCCCTCGAAGCAGATGACGGCCGGGCGGCCGGTGGCCTTGCGGGCGAACTTGACCGCGTTCTCGACCGCCTCGGCGCCGCTGTTGGCGAAGATCGTCTTCTTGGCGAACGTGCCCGGCGTCAGCTCGTTCAGCACTTCGGCCAGGCGCGACCATCGGCTCGTAGGTGGTGACCAGCGCACAGGTGTGGAGGAACTTCTCGGCTTGCGTCGCGATGGCTGCGACGACCGCCGCCGGGCTGTGGCCGACGCCGGCCACGCCGATGCCGCTGGCCAGGTCGATGAACGTGTTGCCGTCGACATCCACGATCAGCGCGTCGTGCGCGCGCTCGACCACGACGTCGGTGGCCCGGCCCAGCCCCGAGGGCAGCGCCGCAGCGCGGCGGTCGAGCAGGGCCGTGGCGCGTGGTCCGGGCACGGGCCCGTGCAGGCGCACGTAGCGCCGGGCCAGGTCACGCGACGCGCCGGGGACGTCGGTGGCGGCGTCGAGCACGATCAGGGCGCTGTAGTTGTCCGAGACCGGATCGTTCAGGTAGTCCTCGAGCAGCGCCCGCGGCTCGAAGCCGAGCGCCAGCTGCATCGACAGCGTGGCGTCCTTGATGCGGCCGGCGACCACCCCGGCGTAATAATCCTGCGCCGATATCTCGTGCTTGACGGCGCCGTAGCCGGCCAGCATGCCGGCGGTGACCTGGCCCTTCAGCCCGCGGCGCCACACCAGTTCCTGGCGCGCCGCGTAGAGGGCGGTGGCCAGTCCCCGGCCGCGGTAGCCCGGATCGACGCCGATGTCGGCGCCGTAGAGCCACGCGCCGTCCGGCTCGTGGGACGTCAGCCAGCCGCCCTGGATGATGTCGGCGAAGGTGTGGTCGATGCGCGCGAAGTCGAAGTCCAGCCGGATCGTGGCCGTCGCCCCGACCACGCGGTCGCCGTCGAGCGCCACGAACTGGCCTTCGTCGAAGATCTCGAGATGCCGGCGGTAATGGCGCGCCTTGAAGCGCTCCTCGTCGGCCAGGGTCGGAAAGCAGGCAAGCTGCAGGGCTTCGAGCTGCCCGGCGTGTTCGGGCCGGGCGTGCATCACCGTGAGTCCGTGGTCGAGCCGGCGGTAATACCACGTCATGGCTGCGCATCTTAGCAGCCGCCCTCAGCGGCTGCACCTGGCGTTTGGCGCGCCCGCCACGACGGCGGTGCGGGCTCAGCCGCGGGCCAGGCTCGGACGGCGCCCGCCCAGCACCTCGACGACGCGGTCGATGTCGCCGTGCGTGTTGAACACCGACACCGACAGACGCAGCCGGCTCTCGTTGGCCACGACCGTCGCAGTGACCTTGCCGTCGTGGAGCGCCTTGGCGGTGGCCGCGGCGTCCTTGAGCGCAAACGCCACGATCGGCGTGGGGTTGCCGCGCGGCGTGAGCGGCTGGTAGCCGAGGGGCGGCAGTTCGTGCTGCAGCCGCTCGGTGAGCTGCGTGGCATGCGCGCGGATCTTGTCGAGACCGAGCCGGCTCACGTAGTCGATGCCCTCCGACACGGCCGCCGCCAGCAGCACCGCGATGCCGCCGGTCTCGTAGCGCGCCGCGCCGGGCAGCGGCTCCCACGACAGCTCGGCGCGGTTGAAGTTCGCGACCTGGCGATGGCCGTAGCGCGTCGTCGGCAGGACCGTGCCCTGCAGGTCCTCCTTCACGTAGAGGAAGCCGAAGCCGCGTTCGCCCATGATCCACTTGTAGGTGCCGGTCGACGCGAAGTCGATGCCGAGCGCCTTGACGTCCACAGGCACCGCGCCCACGGCCTGGATGATGTCGGCAAACACGTAGGCGCCCTTGGCGTGGGCCAACGCGCTGACCGCCTTGCAGTCGTGCATGAAGCCGTTCACGTTCGAGACGAGCGCGAGCGACACCAGCCGGGTGTCGCGGTCGATGGCCTTGTCCATGTCGGCCGGGTCGATGGCCCAATTGCGGTGCTTGACGATGCGCAGCTCGACGCCCTGCTTCTCGAGTTCCTTGTACATGTAGAGCGAGGTGGTGAAGTGCAGCTCGTCGATGACGATGTTGCCCTTCTTGCGGGGAAGGTCCAGCCCCATCACGACGATGTTCTCGCCGTCGGAAGTGCTGGCCGTGAAGGCGATCTCGTTGGCCGAGGCCCCGATCATCTTGCCGAAGCGTGTCTTGAGATCGGCTTGCCGCGCGGCCGTGAAGTCGGCGCGGCCGGGCCCGGGCCCGTGCAGGCGGAAGTTGACGCCCTCCTCGATCGCCTTGGCGGCGAAACGGCCGAGCGGATGCAAGGCCGCGGCGTTCATGTAGGTCTCGAGCGACGCCAGCGGGAACTCATCGCGGACCGTGCCTGGGAAGACGGCGCCGGCACGGGCGGCCGGGGCCTGCTCGGCGTAGGCGCGGGTCAGGAGCGACGGCAGGGCCAGCGCGCTTGCGCCAGCCAGGAACTCGCGGCGTCCAATCGAGGTCATGGGTGATCCTTCCGTGCGCATCTTATGCCCATGCCGGCCATCTGTCGACGGGTGCCATACTTCGGCCGATGTCGGACCTGAACGGTTGGACGGCGGCGCGTATCGCCGCCAGTGTGGCGGCAGGCGAGGTCAGCGCGGTTGACGTCGTGGAAGCTCATCTCGAGCGGATCGCGGCCGTCGACCCGGTGCTGCACGCCTTCGTGGACGTGCGGGCCGAAGCGGCGCTGGCCGAGGCCGGTGAACAGGACGCGCGCGCGGCCCGGGGCCGGCCGCGCGGGCCGCTCGGCGGCGTGCCCGTCACCGTCAAGAGCGCCCTCGAGGTTGCGGGCCTGCGCTGCGAAACCGGCAGCGCCTCGCGCCGGGGCCAGCGGGCCACCGGCGACGCGCTGGTCGTGCGGCGCCTGCGGGCCGCCGGGGCGATCGTGCTGGGCACGACCAACGTGGCCGAGATGCTGATGGGCTACGAGACCGACAACCCCCTGCACGGACGGACCGACAACCCGTGGGACCCCGGCCGCACGCCAGGCGGGTCGAGCGGCGGCGAAGCCGCGGCGATTGCCTCCGGCTGTTCGGCCGGCGGCATCGGCAGCGACGGCGGCGGGTCGGTGCGCGTGCCGGCGCACTTCACCGGCTTGTGCGGGTTGAAGCCGACGCCCGGACGCGTGCCCTCGACCGGCCACCAGCCGCCCTGCCTCGGGCCGTTCTCGCTCATCGGCGTCGTCGGTCCGATGGCGCGCACGGTGGAAGACGTCGGCTTGCTCTACCGCTCGGTGGCGGGGTGGGACAGCAGCGACCCGCTGGCCACGCCGCTGCCGGCCATGCCGGCGGCGGACTGGCGCACTCCGGCCGTCGCCTGGTTCGACACGCACCCAATGGCCCCGGTCACGCCGGAAACCGCGGCAGCGGTGACCGCGGCGGCAGCGACGCTGCAGGCGCAAGGCTACGCGGTCCGCGCGCGGCAGCCGCTGGCCTTCGATCAGGCGACGCCGCTTTGGGATCTGTTCTTCGGCGATCTCGGCGAGCTCCTCCTGGCCGAGTCGCTGGCCGGGCGTGAGCGCGAGCTGCCGATCATCGCGGCCCTGCACGCCGAGCGCGGGCCACGCCCGGCGCCCTCGGCGTCGGCGGTCGTGCAGGCATGGATCGCGCGCGACCTGGTGCGCGCCGCCCTGCTCGAGGAGATGCGCGACGACGACGTCGTCGTCTGCCCGGTGACGGCGGTGCCGGCGTTCCGCCACGGCGAGCGCGCCTGGACCGTCGCCGGCCGGGTCGTCGGCTACCTCGACGCCATGGTCTACACGCAGTGGGCCAACATCCTCGGCACGCCCGCGGCCGTGGTCCGGGCCGGCTGGTCGCCCGAGGGTGTGCCGATCGGCGTGCAGGTCATCGGCCGGCCCTTCGAAGAGCACCTCGTGCTCGACGTCGCGGCGGCCATCGAACGCGGGTGCGGAGGCTGGGTTGCGCCGCCGCTCCCGGGGCTGCCGACATGACCGTCCCGCCGGCGCTGACCCGCCGCTTGTCGCGCTGGGATCTCATCGTCTACGGTCTGCTGTTCATCGGCCCGCTCGCCCCGGTCGGCGTTTACGGCGTGCTCGACGGCCGCGCCGGGGGCGCGGTGGCGCTGGTCTATGTCGTCGCCACCCTCGCCATGGGCTTCACGGCGTGGTCCTACGCCGTGATGTCACGTCAGGTGCCCCACGCCGGCTCGGTGTTCGCCTACGCCAGCCGCGGCCTCGGCCCGGCGGCCGGCTTCTTTGCGGGCTGGCTGGCGATGCTCGACTACGTGCTGATTCCGTCGGTGGCGTATCTGTTTTCGGGCATCGCCCTTCACGCCCTGGTGCCGGCGGTGCCGGCCTGGGTGTTCACGGTGGCGGCGTTCACGGGGACGACGCTGCTCAACCTGGCCGGCGTGCGCGTCGCGGCCCGCGCCGGCCTGGTCGTGCTGATTCTCGAGCTGATCGTGCTGGTGGTGTTCCTGCTGGCGGCCGGCGTGGTGCTGGCCACCGACGGGCCGAGCCGCCCCTGGTGGTCGCCGCTCACCGGCGTCGCGGCCATCGATTCCTCGATGATTCTCGGCGCCGTCTCCGTGGCGGTGCTCTCGTATCTGGGCTTCGACGCCATCGCCTCGTTTGCCGAGGAGAGCACCGGCGAGGCCCGGCACGTCGGTCAAGCGATAGGCTTGTGCCTGGCCGTAGCGGGCGTGGCGTTTGTCGCGCAGACGTGGCTGGCGGCGCTGCTCAGTCCCGACACGCCGGCGGCGCTGGCGGCCGACCCGGCGCGCCAGGGCACCGCCTTCTACGTGGTCGCGCGGGCCGGCATCGGCGGCTGGATGGCCACGCTGCTGGCGGTGACCAAGGCGGTGGGGCCGGCGTTCGCGGCCATGACCGGGCAGGCGGCGGCGGCCAGGTTGCTCTTCGGCATGGCCCGCGACGGCCGTCTGCCGGCGGCGTTGGCCGAGGTGGACGCACGGCGCGGCGTGCCACGCGCGGCGCTGCTGGCCACGGCCGCGGCGACGCTGGCGGTGAGCGTGTGGGCGGCGCGGCGCAGTGATGGCCTGGCGGTGCTGGTGTCGATCGTGGACGTCGGCGCGTTGAGCGCGTTCGTCATGCTGCACGCGTCGGTGGTCGGCTACTTCGTCGTGCGTCGGATTGGCCAGCCGCGGCTCGCGCACGTGCTGGTGCCGGGCGCCGGGGTCGTGGTCACCGGCTGGGTCCTCGTGGCAGCAAGTCCCGTGGCCCAGGCCGTGGCCGGAATGTGGCTGCTGGCTGGAGTGGCGGCGTTCCGGGCCGGCCGCACGCCGCGGGCGACGCCCGGGCCGCGCTAGTAGTCGATCGCCAGCGTGGTGTCCGCCGCGGGCTGCGTGCCCGGCCGGGAAGATCGGCGCGCTACCAGGCGCGCACGCGCCGACGCGTTACCAGGTGCGCACGCGGCGGCCGACGCGCTACCAGGTGCGCACGCGGCCGGTGTCGACGTGCACGAAGTTCGACGCGGGGTAGAAGCCGACGCCGCCCTGGCCGAGCGCCACGGCCGAGCGGTGCAACGCCGCCAGCGGCACGTCGCTGATGCGCAGGTCGATGGCCCGTCCCGACATGTGCAGGCTGTGCGCGGCCACCCCTTCGCTCTTCTTCCTCAGCGCGGCGTTGGTGAGCGGCGAACGGTAGCCCGAGATCACCTCGACCGGGCGGCGCGCGCCGGCGGCCTCGCGCAGGTCGACGAGCAGGTCGAGCAGAGCGGGGTCGATGTCGTGGGTCTCGCCGGTGCGGAAATCGCGTAGCAGGCGGTTCACCGCCGCCAACGCGTCGGCTTGATACCGCCCTGACTGGAAGTACTCCACTGTCAGCGTCTCCCCGGTGTGCAGGTGATGGAAGCGGAGCGCGCGGGTCGCCGGCACGCGCGCGGAGGCGGCGAGGGCAGGGCGGGCGGCCAGCGCGACGGTGCCCGCGCACAGCGTAGCCAGGAAGCGGCGACGGTTCGGCATCTCCATCGCGTCATTTTAGCAGCCGCGTGCCGGGCCGATGTCTCGGAATGCCTCGGGCCGCGGCGGCGGTAGTACGGCCACGGCTCGACGGCCATGGGGCTGAGGTTCGGCCTCTGCGGGCCGGCGGCACGGCCCCGCCGGGTCGTTCGACCGTGGCTGGGCCTACTTACGGCGGCGTGCCCCAATCGTCGGGGTGCGCCGGCGCCTGGGTGGCCTTCAGGAACTCGGCGAAGACGCGACAAGCGTCGGTCGCGGTCAGGATGCCACGCACGCGGCTGCCGTCGACGACCAGCGCCGACCCGATGTGGCGGCGGGCCATCTCGCGCAGCACGCGCTCGAGCAGTTCACCCGGCGCGACGGCGTAGACGTCGAACACGCACGCGTCGCGCACGAATAACTCGTCCTCGGGGGGCAGGCCCAGGTCGGGATCGAGCGCGCGTTTCACGTCGCGGTCGGTGAGCACGCCGACACACCGTCCGCCTTGCACGACCGGCAGGTGGTGGATCTCGTGCTCGACCATGAGATTCCGCGCCAGCCGCAAGGGCTCGTCCTCGCCGATCACCCACAGGTGCTCGGTCATCACATCGCCGATGGTCAGTGGCTTGTTCATGGCTCGCCTCGCGCCGGACGATCCGGGCACCGCGCCCCGGACCCACGGCGACGCACGTCGGATTGGCAACCGAAGGCGTGATGACTTCGTGTTCGGGGTGACGCACCGTCAGCACCGGACAGGGCGCCTTGCGCACTACGTTCTCGGCGACGCTGCCGATGAGCAGCTGGGCGATGGCGCCGCGCCCATGCGTCCCCATGACCCTGAGCTCGATTGGCTCGCGCCGAGCGCACTGGATGATGCTCAGGAACGACGGGCCCGCCCCGGTGATCAGGCACGCGCAGTATTTGTGGCGCTCGGCCTCGATCGGCATCCGGGCCAGCGCGGCGTCGCGTTCGCGGCGCGCCGTCGCCTCGAAGGTGGTCATCCGCCAGCGCCACGGCGTCGCACGGCGCCGCCTGCGACGGCTCGCTGAAGTCGGTCGGCACCAGGATGTGGTTGAGGGCGATGGCGCGCATGGCGGCGTCTCCGTCTGCGGGCCGTTACAGGGTCACGGTCACCGGCAGCGCGGCCAGGCCCCGGGGCTCCTTCGCGTGCGGGTGCACGGCCACGACCGGGCAGGTGGCGCGCCGGATGACGTCGTTGGTGGTCGAGCCGAAGGCCAGGAGGTCGATGGCGCCGCGACCGCGCACGCCCATCACGATGACGTCCGCGTGCTTGGTGGTGGCCGTGGCCAGGATGCGCTCGCTGGCCTTGCCCACGGCGATCACGTCTTCGACGTGGCACTGTTCGCGCACCTCGGCCGGCACGGCCTTCTGTAGCAGCGTCTGGGCGTGCGCCGAGCCGAGGCGGAGGTACTCGTCGGGGTCGAGTGTGCCGAATTCGCCGCCCGTGGGGACGGGCTCGACCACCGAGAGCAGAATCACGCGCCCCTCGGTCTCGCGGGCCAGGGCCACGGCGTAGCTCACGGCGTCGGCGGCCGAGGGCGATCCGTCCACCGGACACAGGATGCGCGCGAAGCGCATCTGGTCGGTGCCGGCCGCGCCGGCGGGCACGACCATCACGGGGCAGCCGGCCTTGCGCATGACCCTCTCGGCCACCGAGCCGAGCAGCAGGTGTTCGAAGCCGCCGCGGCCATGCGAGCCGAGCACGATCAGGTTGGCCTGGATTTCTTCGGCCACCGCCAGAATCTCGCGGGCCGGATGGCCGCCGCGCACCGAGACCTCGGCGGCCACGCCGGCCGCGCGGGCGCGATCGCGGGCCGCAGCCAACTCGGTCTCGGCCAGCTCGCGCTGTTGCTCGAAGAGGCGGATGTCCACCGGGATCTCGCCGTAAGGCGCCAGAATCGGCGTTGGCGGGTCGATGTGCAGCAGGTGCAGGCCGGCATCGAAATGGTGAGCCAGCGCGGTCGCGCAGGCTTCGGCGGTCATCGAGATGTCGGAGAAGTCGGTCGGGCACAGGATGCGATTCAGGGTCAGCATGGTCCCAGCTCCTTGGCGGCCGCCACGACCGCGGCGACGCGTCCCGATCCGAGAGGTGTGCCGGGGTCGACCGCAGACGGTGCGACGACCCGCCGGGTGGCCCGCGCCGTGTGCCCGGCAGCCGTCATCATTACCACTACGGCGCCCCTCCGACGCACCAGAATTATCTCCAGCCCGGCCGGTGCCCGGCCGTTACTCGGGCGTGGCGCCGGCCATCGGCCGGCCCATCTTGTCGAGCCCGAACTTCTCGAGGCGGTAGCGGATCTGGTCGCGGTTCATGCCCAGCCACTGCGCCGCCTGGGTCTGGTTGCCCTGCGCCCGCTGCAGTGCCTGCACGAGCAGGTCGCGCTCCAGATGTTCGAGATTGACGCCTTCGGGCGGCAACGAGAAGCCGGAGGTGACCGCCGTGGTGGCGGCGAGCACGGTGAAGTGCTCCGGCCCGAGCTGGTCGCTTTCGGCCAGCAGCATGGCTCGCTCGACGGCGTTGCGCAGTTCGCGGACGTTGCCTGGCCAGGCGTAGATCTCGAGCGCCCGCAGCGCCGCCGGGGCGATGCCGGTGACGTTCTTCCTGAATTCGCGATTGAACAGCTGGACGAAGTGCGCGGCCAGCAGCGGGACGTCGCCGGCGCGGTCGCGGAGCGGCGGCAGGGTGATGGGCATGACGCCCAGGCGATAGTAGAGGTCCTCGCGGAACTTGCCGTCGCGGACGCATTGGGCGAGGTTGCGATGAGTGGCGGCGATGACCCGCACGTCGACCTTGAGGTCACTCAGCCCGCCGACGCGCTTGAAGGTCTTCTCTTCGAGGAATCGCAGCAGCTTGGCCTGCAGCGCCGGGCTCATCTCGCCGATTTCGTCGAGGAAGATGGTGCCGCCGGCGGCCGTCTCGAACAAACCGCGCTTCTGCTGGCGCGCGTCGGTGAAGGCGCCGCGTTCGTGGCCGAAGAGTTCGCTCTCGAGCAGGTGCTCCGGCAGAGCCGAGCAGGTGATGTTCACGAAGGGACGTGCGGCCCGGTCGCTGTTGTAGTGGATGGCCTTGGCCGCCAGATCCTTGCCGGTGCCGGTTTCGCCCTGCAGCAGCACGGTCGAGGCCGGGCTGGCGGCCACTTTCGCCATCACGGTCTTGACGGCGGTCAGCGCCGCCGACTCGCCGATGATGCGATCGAAGGCGTGCGGCTCGCTGTCGCGCGCCCGCAGGGCCTTGACCTCGCGCCGGAGCCGGCTGGTTTCGAGCGCCTTGCCGATGGTGAGCAGCAGCTCGTCGAACTCGAACGGCTTCCGGGCGTAGTCGTAGGCGCCCTGCCTGATGGCCTCGACCGCGCTCTGGATGGACGCAAACGCGGTCAGCAAGATGACCGGCACGGTGGGTTGCCGGTCCTTGAGCTGCCGCAGCACCGCCAGGCCGTCGGTGTCGGGCAGGCGGAAGTCGAGCAGCACGAGGTCGATGGTCTCGTCGAAGGCCGCCAGCGCTTCGCTGCCGGAGCCGGCCTCCACCACCTCGAACCCGCGCGCGTCGAGTTGCTGCTTCAGGGTCCAGCGGATCAACTGCTCGTCGTCGACGACCAGGATGGTGGCGGGAGACATTCCGCCTCAGTATAGGCCCCCGACCTGCGGATTCCGGGAGGCCAAGAGGTAGACTGCGGCGGCGCGCCCCAACCATGCCGTCTCTCAGCCAACTCGACCCCGCCCGGCTGGCTGCCGCCGTGGCCCTCGCCTCGGGCGCGGATCTCGACGGCGCCGAGCCGCACGGCGGCGACGCGCTCCTGGCGCGGCTGTGCGCGCTGGTCCGGGCGACGCACGGCGTGCTCATCGCCGGGGCCACCGACTACGGGGTGGTGGCTGGCGCCGTGGGTTGCCCGGCTTCCACCGCCGGGGCCACCGTGGCGGGACGCACCCCGGTCCTGGGCGCGCTCGTGCCGGAGCGCTTCGCCGACACGCTGGTCGTGAGCCTGTCGCTCGGCCGGCGGCACGTCGGCACCCTCGAACTCGGGCGCGACACCGCGCCGTCGTTCTCGGACGAGGATCGCGCGCTGGTGGCGCTGGTGGCGCCGCGGTGCGCGCTGCTGGTCGAACACCAGCGGCTGCAGCGGGCGGAAGCGGCGGCGCGCGCGGTCGCGCTCGAAGCCCTGGCCGCATTGCGGGTCAAGGAGGACGAGGTCGAGGCGCTGGGCCGCGCCGAGACCGAACGGACCCGCGTCGAGGCGGCGCTGACCCAGTCACGCGACGATCTGGCCAGCCGTTTGTCGGCGCAGGCCGGCGCGCTGGTCGAGATGCAGGCCCTGCACCGCGCGGTGGTCGAGACCATCGTCGACGGCCTGATCGTGATCGATCAGCGCGGGCGCATCGAATGGACCAATGCCGCGGCCGTGCGGATGTTCGGCTACGACGCCAGCGAGGTGCTGGGCCACAACGTGCGGATGTTCATGGCCGCGCCCGACGCCGCGCAGCACGACGACTATCTGTCGCGCTATCTCGCCACCGGCGAGCGCAAGGTGATCGGCGTCGGCCGGGAGGTGGTGGGGCGGCGCCGTGACGGCAGCGAGTTCCCGCTCTACGTGGCGGTGGGCGAGACCCACGTCGACGGCGCGCGCAAGTTCACCGGCATCGTGCGCGACCTGACCCTCACCAAGCGCCTCGAGCACCGCCTGCAGGAGCGCCAGACACTGGCCCGCATCGGCGAGCTGGCCGCGGTGGTGGCCCACGAAGTGCGCAACCCGCTGGCGGCGATTCGCGGCGTGGTCGAGGTCATCCAGACGCGTTTCCCGGCGGAGTCGCCCGATCGCCAGGTCCTGGGCGACCTGCTGATCCGCGTCGACTCACTCGATCACCTCGTGAGCGACCTGCTGGTCTACGCGCGGCCGACGCCGCCGGTATTCCGCCGCACCAGCATGCTGACGCTGGTCCGCGACACCGTGGCGCTCGTCGCCAACGATCGTGGCGCCGGGTCGGCGCGCTTCGAGGTGACCGGCGACGACGCGGAATTGCGCCTCGACCCGGCCCAGATGGGCCGCGCCGTCCTGAACCTGATGACCAACGCCGCCCACGCCATGCGCAACACCGGCGTCGTCGGCATCACCGGCGAACGGCACCACGACCGCTACCGGCTGACGGTCGCCGATCAGGGGCCAGGCATGCCGGCCGACGTCGTGTCGCGCTGCCTCGAGCCGTTCTTCACTACCAAGACGCGCGGCACGGGCCTGGGCCTGCCCATCGCCAAGCGCATCGTCGACGAACACGGCGGCTCGTTTTCCGTCGTGGCGGAAGCCGGCGCCGGCACGCGTGTCACCGTCGAGCTGCCCCTCGCCCACGCTTCCGGCAGCGAAGAATAACCCGCTGACGGCAGGAAATCCCGCGCGGCGCGCGGGCTTCCGTGGACCGACTGCCTGCGTGCACCGGGGCGGAGCGGGTGGCACGCCTTTCGCTCGTACGAGGCTGTCACCGGTAGCAACGGGAGGGGAATCATGGCTCGCGCCATTCCGGCTTCGCGGCCGGGCGATACGCGGATGAACGAGGTGATCGCGGCCGTCAAGCGGGAGTTCGACGAGATGCCAGGGCTCACCTTGACCGTTGGGCAGGCACGACGTCTGTGGGCGCTGGAGCCCCGCGTCTGCACGATGGTGTTGGCGCGCCTGGTCGCGGCGGGCTATCTCTGCCAGACCGAGGGGGGGCGCTACGTGCGTCCGGCGGCGGCGTGACCCCGGCACGCCCGGCCGCTCGCCATGGCCTCGTCGGCAACGGGGAGGCGGCAGGTGCGCCGGCCGGCGCGGTCAGGACACCGGCGTGGAGAACAGCAGGCCGATAACCACGGCGACGCCAATCGAGACGGCCCAACCGAGCAGCGCCAGGGCCACGGCGCGTCCAGTGGAGGTGTAATCGAGCGCCTGGCGCACCCCGATGGTCATGGCCACGATCATCCACATCGAGGTGAGCGGCAGCACGAACCAGCGCGTGCCGCCGAAGACCTCGAAGGCGCGAAACATCCCCGGCGCCGCCGCGAAACCGAGCGTGCGCAGGAGCTGACCGAGATCGGCGCTGGTGGTGGGTTCGGGCATGACGCGCGTGCCCAGGTAGTAGATCAGCCCCGCCCACGTCGCCCATCCCACCAGCGACGCGGCCGTCACATAGACGATCGTCAGCGACGCCGCGGAGCCCAACCCGGCGCTGCCGATGCCGGCGCCGATGCTGGCCAGCACCACGACAATCATGGCCTGACGCGTGGCGGTGCGATCCCGCTCGACGTCTTCGTAGGTCGCAGGGTCGAAGGCGAGCGCGCCCAGAAGCCGCCGGATGAACGTGGTCATGATCACTACTCCTCGCAAGCGTCGGCGCGACGCCCTGCCGCCGAAAAATCGCCGCAAACCGCGTGCCGCTGACGGGTCGGGACGCGCGCCGCGCCTCGTTTGCCTGCTATCTTGCCATCGGGCGTCGGCGAATTCGTGCCGATCGGGCCGCGTCGGGAAAATTGGTCGGCGGGCCGGCGGGCGAGCGGTAAGATGAGCGCTGCATCCGCTGGCCCGGCGTGCGCCGTCCGAGCGCGCTGTGCGTCAGCCTCAGGGAGACACCCGTGACTAGATTCTCGTGTTGGCTGATCGTGCTCGCGCTGGTCGCGGGCGCCCCGGCGGCTCGGGCCCAGTCGGCCTCTCAGGCCCCGGCGGCCGCGGCCGCCGACGTCATCGCCGAGGTGCGGGCCGCTATCGCGAAGAACGACTTCGCCGCCGGCGAGCAGATTCTCGCCGCCTATCGCACGAGCAAGGGCATGACGCCGGAGGCGCTCGAAGCCATGTCGTGGCTGGGCCGCGGCGCGCTGGCCGCCACGCGGCTGGACCAGGCCGAGAAGTACGCGCTCGACACCTACGACCTGTCGGTCGCGGCGCTCAAGACCCGTAAGATGGACGACGAGCCGCGCCTGCCCATCGCCATCGGCGCCGCCATCGAAGTGCAGGCCAATGTGCTGGCGCAGCGCGGCGCCCGCTCCGAGGCCGTGCAGTTGCTGCAGCAGGAACTGAACAACTTCCGCGCCACCTCGATTCGCGCGCGCATTCAGAAGAACATCAACTTGCTGTCGCTCGAAGGTAAGGCCGCCCCGGCCCTCGACGTCGCGGAGTGACGTGGGCAACAAGCCGGCCACGCTGGCCGCCCTCAAGGGCAAGCCGGTCGTCATCTTCTTCTGGGCGCACTGGTGCCCCGACTGCAAGGTGATGTCGCCGGTGTTCGAGAAGATGCTGGCCACCTACGGCGCGCAGGGCCTCACCGTGGTCGCGCCGACGCAGCGCTACGGCTACGTGGCCGCCCGCAAGACCGCGCCTCCGGCCGAGGAGATGGCCTACATCGCCCGAGATCCGCGATCAGAACTACCCGTGGATGGCCCGCCACGCCGTGCCGGTCAGCGAAGAGAACTTCAAGGCCTACGGGGCCAGCACCACGCCCACCGTGGTGATCGTCGACCGCGGCGGCATCGTCCGGCTCTATCGCCCCGGCAAGATGACCCAGGAAGAGCTCGAGCCGCTGGTGCGGTCGGTGGTCGAGGCCAAGCCCGGCACCGCGGCGGGGCCGGCGCGGCGCTGACCGGCGAGCGGTGAAGCGGCGGCGACGCGCGGCTACCGCCGCGAGCGCTTGAAGGCGAGTCCCGACCAGGTGGCGTCGATGCTGCAGACCTTGAAGTCGACCAGGCCGGCGGCCAGTCCGGCCTCGCGCACGACGTTGCCGTCGAGGTCGCTGGTCACGCCAGAGGCCTTCTTGGGCCACGCCAGCCACGCCACTTGCGTCGTCACCAGGACCGCCAGCTGGCCGACGGCCACCTGCAGCGCCCGCCGGCTGTTCACGAACCACAGGTAACGCTGCGCGCCCACGGGATCGGCGGTGAGCCGCACGTCTTGGGGCAGAGGGGCCAGCAGGGCGGCGACACCTGGCGGCGCGCCGAGGATCGCCACCCGTTCGCCGGCGGCGATGCCGAGCTTCTGCGTCAGCGTGCGGCCGGAATAGAACGCCTCGGGCGGCACCGCGGGCAACACGGGCGCCGATGGCGCCGCCCGCGCCGCGCGACTCAACGCCGCCTTGACGCGTCCCCAGGTGGTGAAAATGGCGTCGGGCAGCAGCGTCCGGAGGCGCGCGGTGGCCGCCTCGTCTCCGCCGGCGAAGACGATCGGGACGTGCCGCGTCGCCGGGCTGCGGCGCAGCGCCACGGCCACTTCGCGGCCGTGCGAGGGACGGCGCGACAGAATCAATCAGGAAGGCATCGGGCGCCGCCGCGCGCAGGGCCCGCAGCAAGGGCGTGCCAGTCACGCCCGGCAGGAACACGGCGTCGTGGCCGAGGGCCACGAGCGCCGCGACCCGGACGCGCGCGTCCTCGTGGTCCCAGTGCACCAGATGGACGCGCGCCACGGCTACGCTAGGAGGCGAGGGTGGCCTTGACCGTGATCTCGGTGGCGGCCAGCGCCCGCGCGATGATGCAGCCGGTGCGGGCCGCCTCGGCGTGGGTCTGGAAGGCCGCCTCGTCGATGCCGGGCACGATTCCGACCACCTCCAGATCGATGCGGGTGATGAGGAAGCCCTTGTCGTCCTTGCCGAGGTGCACCGCGGCGTCCGACTTCACGGAGGTGGGCACGAAGCCAGCCTTGGCCAGCATGTTCGACAGCGCCATCGAGAAACAGGCGCCGAGGGCGGCGCCGACCAGCTCTTCCGGGTTGACGCCCGACTTGTCTTCGAACCGGGTGGCGAATGAGTACGTCGCCCTCGTATGCGCCGCTGCCGAGCGCCACGCGGCCGCTGCCGCCCATCGGATCGCCCTTCCATTCCGCCGTCGCCGTCCGTGCCATCACTGCTCCTTGGAAAACCGCGCGCGAAATCAGTCGTGCGGCGCGCGGGAAGGCTAGCGTAGCACGGGGCCGCGAGGCCTCAACGACGCGGCGGGGCAGGGGAGGGGGGCGGGAGGTCGCGGATGATGAACAGCTTCTCGCCGGGCTTGATCAAGCCGAGGTCGCGGCGGGCCAGCTCTTCGATGGTGGCCGGGTCTTCGCGGTAGCGGCGGGCCTGTTCGAGCAGCCGCTGGTTCTCGAGACGCGCCGCCTGCACCGATTGCTCGAGCGCCTGGAGCTCGTGACGCGCGCGCACGAGCGCCAGGAGCCCTTTTTCGCCGGCGATGGAATCGATCAGCACGATCGAGGTCAGCACGGCCAGGACATAGACCACGACGCGGCGGCCGCGCGGGCTGGCACCCGGTTTCGGGGCGCTGGCGATGTCGCTGGTGGGGCTCTCGATCATGTCGTCGGTGTCAGAATAACCAATCAGCCGGCCAGGTCCAAGAGCGTTCTATCGCGTCGCACGCAAAAGTACAACGAACTTTCTCGAGAGTACAAGTGGAGAATACGACCCCCGTCTGCCTGGTGCTCACGACCTGGCCCGTCGCTTCGCCGGTCGCGCCCTTCGCCCGCCTGCTGGTCGAGAGCCGACTGGCCGCGTGCGTGCACGTCCTCGACGCGGGGCGCTCGACCTACCGGTGGCAGGGCGCGGTCGAAGAAGCGGCCGAGTGTCAGCTGGTGATCAAGACCACGCGCGACCGCGTCGCCGAGATTGAAGCGAAGCTCCACGACCTGCATCCCTATGAAGTCGCGGAGTTCCTCGTCTGCAACGCCGAGGAGCAGCGGCATTTATGCCGCGTGGATTCGCGAGAGCGTGACCGCGGACGGGCGCCGCCGGCCCCTAGTCCAACGCCTGGGCGAGGTCGTCGATGAGATCCTGCGACGTCCTCGATGCCGACCGAGATGCGGATCAGGCCGTCGGTGATGCCGAGGGCGGCGCGCCGCTCGGGCGGCACCGACGCGTGGGTCATCATGGCCGGGTGCGAGATCAGCGTCTCGACGCCGCCGAGGCTCTCGGCCAGCGCCATCAGCCGGAAGCGGCCGAGCACCTGTCGCGAGCGCTCGAGCGAGCCGACGTCGAACGAGATCAGCCCGCCGAAGCCCTTCATCTGCCGCGCCGCCAGGGCGTGGTGCGGATGCGACGGCAGCCCGGGGTAGATGGTGCGGGTGACCCGCGGATGCGCCGTCAGGTATTCGGCAATGCGCATCGCGTTGTCGTTGGTGCGCTCCATGCGGATCGGCAGCGTCTTGGTGCCGCGCAGCACCAGCCACGAATCCATCGGGCCGAGGATCGCGCCGGCGGCGTTCTGCACGAAGCGCATCCACTCGACGTCGTCGTCGTGCTTGACGACGACGACGCCGCCGACGCTGTCGCTGTGGCCGTTCAGGAACTTGGTGGTGCTGTGCAGCACGATGTCGGCGCCGAGGTCGAGCGGGCGCTGCACGTAGGGGCTGGCGAAGGTGTTGTCGACGACCACGCGCACGCCGCGCTCGTGCGCGATCGCGCTGACCGCGGCGATGTCGGTGACCGACAGCATCGGGTTGGTCGGCGACTCGAGGAACAGGTACTTGGTCCGCTCGGTGATGGCCGGGGCGATGGCGTCGAGGTCGGCGGTGTCGACGTAGCTGAAGTCGAGGCCGAACTTGCGGCGCACCTTCTCGAACAGCCGGATAGGTGCCGCCGTAGGTGTTGTCGCTGACCAGCACGTGGTCGCCCGACTGCAGGCGCGTCAGCACCGCGTCGATGGCGGCCATGCCCGAGGCGAAGGCGAAGCCGGCGACGCCGTGTTCGATGGCGGCGATGTTGGCTTCGAGCGCCGATCGGGTCGGGATTCTGCGTGCGTCCGTACTCGTAGCCTTTGTGCTGGCCGAGCCCCTCCTGGACGTAGGTCGAGGTCTGGTAGATCGGCGTGATGATGGCGCCCGTCGGCGGGATCGGGCTCCTGGCCGGCGTGGATGCAGATGGTGGCGAAGCGAGCGGAGTCGGGAAGTTTCACAGCCCGGTCACGTTACTCTGATATCATCCGCGAGGCAATCGGTTGCGCGACGCGCGTGTCGTGCCGCGCTCCTTCTGATGCCTCAGTCTCCCGCCGCCCGCCCGATCCTGCCAGGTGCGACGCTGACGCCCATCGGCGCCGCGCGGCGGTGGCTGCTCACCGCGTGGCCCGGCCGCGTCCTGCTCTTCGGCGTCGCGCTCAAGATCCTCGAAGCCGCCGGCACCGCCCTCACCGGTGTGCCGCGGCCGGCGCCTGCTCGACGCCGTCGACGCGCGTCGGCACGGTGGCGCTCATCCTCGGCGGCGTCTACCTCGGGGCCCGGGCGCTGGCGTGGATGCGCCGGCGGCTGCTCTGGCGCGTGCGCCGGAAGCTGATCCTCTCGTACGTCTTCGTCGGGCTCGTTCCGAGTCTGCTCATCGTCGTCTTCTTCCTGCTCGCCGGCTTGCTGCTGTTCCGCAACGTGGCCAGCTATCTGGTGCAGACCCGGCTCGACGGGCACGCCGAGCAGGCGCGGTTCCTGGCGCAGACCGCCCTGCTCGACGTCCAGCGCTCGCGCACCGCCGCGGCCGTGCGCGAGACGCTCGAGCGGCTCCAGGCCAACGGCCAGGCGCGCTATCCCTACCTGTCGATTGCGCTCGTGCCGGTGCGCGACATCACCTGTCCGCCGGCCCTGCGCGCGCCCGATGCCGGCCGCCCGCCGCCCATCGAACTGCCCGCGGCGGCCGGGCCGTGGGCGCATCTGCCCGCCCCGGCGGCCGTGCCGGCCTGGATCACGTGCGACGGCGTCGACCGGGTCGTCGCCTACGATGCGGCGGGCTCCCGGCCGGAGGGCGGCACCGACCTGCGTCTGGTGGCCCGGGCGGTGGCCCTGCCGGCCACGCAATCGCCCGGGTGGGCGGTGGTGCTCGACCTGCCGATCTCGGCGGTCGTCGAGCGCCGACTGCAGGAGGAAACCGGGATCCAGCTCGGGTTGATCCGCGACGTGCGGACCGACGAGGCGATGCCGGTGACGGCGCGCGGCCGCGCCCTCGACAGCCGCCCGCCGCCGCCACCGGCGCAGGGCCTGGTCGATCAACTGCTGCGGCGCTGGGCGGTGTTCATCGAGCCGCTCGACTGGGACTCGGGCAAGCCCGGCAACGTCAGCGTGGAACTGTCGCTGCACCTGCTCGAGATCTACCAGCGCCTGGCCACCAAGTCGCCGCTCGGCGGTTTCATGAGCAACGTGCTGCTGCTGGTGCTGCTGGTCGTGGGCGCGCTGTTCCTGCTCATCCAGGCCGTGGCGCTGGTGCTCGGCCTGGCCCTGGCGCGCCAGATCACCGGCGCGGTGCACGATCTCTTCACCGGCACCGAGCACCTGCGCAACCGCGACTTCACGCACGTCATCCCGGTGCGCGCCCGCGATCAGTTCGGCGAGCTGGCCGAGTCGTTCAACCTGATGACCGGCGAGGTCACGCGACTGCTGCAGGACGTGGCCCAGAAGGAGCGCCTCGAACAGGAATTCGCGACCGCCCGCGAGATCCAGATGAAGCTGCTGCCGCGGGGCCCGCTCACCGTGCCCGGGCTGGGCGTGTCGGCCTACTGCGAACCGGCGCGCGAAGTCGGCGGCGACTACTACGACTGCTTCCCGGTGGGCGACGACGTGTTCGGCTTCCTCATTGCCGACGTGTCGGGCAAAGGCGTCGGCGCCGGACTCTACATGGCGCAGCTCAAGGGCCTGGTGCTGTCGCTGGCGCGCCAGCATCGCTCGCCCCGCGATCTGCTGATGGCGGTGAACCGCGTGCTCGTCGATCACCTCGACGGCCGCAGCTTCATCACCATGAGCTATGTCGTCGTCGACCTGCGCCGCCAGGTCATGACCTACGCCCGCGCCGGCCACTGCCCGATGATCGTGGCCCCGGCCGCGCGCGGCGGGGTGCAGCCGCCGATCAAGGTGCTGGCGCCCAGCGGCCTGGTCGTCGGCCTGACCATCGACGACGGCACGCTCTTCGATTCGCTGCTCGAGGAAGTGACCGTGCCGCTCGCGGCCGGCGACCTGTTCATGCTGTTCACCGACGGCATGAGCGAGATGATGAACCCGGCCCACGACTGCTTCGGCGAGGATCGCCTGGGCGAGATCGCCGGCCTCCACCGCGACCTGCCGCTCGACGAGCTGGCCGACCGCCTGGTGCGGGAGGTGCGCGCGTTTGGCGCCGGCGCGGCCCAGCACGACGACATGACGATGCTGCTGCTGCGCGTCGAGGCGGTGCCGCCAGGCGGCCCGCTGGCGGCGAGGGCGGCGCGCCTGACGGAGATGGACGCGTGACCGACGCACTTGCCGTGGTGTTCAGCACCCGATCGGAAATCGAAGCCGCGGTGGTGCACGGCCTGCTCCACAGCCAGGGGCTCGAAGCCGTGCGGCTATCGGGTCCGCCAGCCAATGTCTTCGCCTTCGCGGTCACGCCGCTCGGCGTCATCCGCATCGCCGTGCCGCCCGAGCAGGCCGACGAGGCGCGCCGCGTGCTGCTCACCCACGGCGACGCCGGCGGCAGCGGGCTGGTGGTGCCGCTGGCCAGCCAGTTCGCGGCCATCGAGGGGCGGCTGCGCTATCGCTTCAAGGATCGCGGCTTGCTCGAGCATGCGCTGACCCACAAGTCGCGCGCGGCGGAGGACCCGAGCGGCGGTGTCGCCGACAACGAGTCGCTGGAGTTCCTGGGCGACGCCGTGCTCGGCTTCGTCGTCGCGGATCTGCTCTATCCGCGAGTTCCCGGAACTGACCGAGGGCCCGAAATCGAAGGCCAAGGCAGCGCTCGTCTCGACCACGGCGCTCGCCGAATTGAGCCGCGGCCTCGGACTGGGCGACGACCTGCTGCTCGGCAAGGGCGAAGCCAAGACCGGCGGCCGGGCCAAGACGGCGTTGCTGGCCG
Organism: uncultured Acidobacteriota bacterium; assembly: GCA_963843885.1. Lineage (GTDB taxonomy): Bacteria > Acidobacteriota > Vicinamibacteria > Vicinamibacterales > UBA2999 > CADEFD01. The sequence continues at coordinate 719,232 of CAWJMJ010000016.1, read as the reverse complement.
ACGTCTTCGAAGCCGTCGTGGCCGCCATCTATCTGGACGGCGGCATCGAGGCGGCGCGCACCTTCGTCGAGCAGCAACTCCGGCCGCTCGTCGCCGACGTGCGCGCCTCGAGTTCGTTTGGCCGGGATCACAAGTCGGCGCTGCAGGAGACGCTGCAGGCCCAGGGCCGGCCGCTGCCGGTCTACCGCGTCGCCGCGGAAACCGGCCCGGACCACGACAAGCGTTTCGAGGTGGACGCGGCGGTGGACGGCGTCGTGCTGGCCACCGGATCGGGAAAGACGAAGAAAGAAGCGGAACAGGAAGCGGCGCGGCTGGCGCTCAGCGCCCTTGCCCGGTAGCCTGCCGCGCCAGCGCGATCAGTCGATCTCGATGATGCCCCACGGCTTGCGCTCGGCCACCCCGGCCGCGGCCATCGTCGGTTCGGCCTGGGGCAGGCGGGCCAGCGCATAGGCCTGCACCTCGCGCGCCACGTCGTCGACGCCGGGCGGCATCGGCCGGGCGTGCAGGCGGACCCACAGGCGCAACACCGGATCGGCGAAGCTGTAGCGTTTCTGTCGGGCCACGACCAGGTCGACGTCCTCGAGCCACGACAGGTAGTCCTTGGTGGACCCGGGCGTGCGGCGCAGGCGCTGCGCGATCTCGGTCAGGGTCAGCGGCTCGTCTTCGGCCAGGATCTCGAGGATGGCCTTGAGCGCGCCGTAGCCGCGGGCCCGGTGCAGGCGGAGTTCGTAGCGGTAGCCGCACCAGGCGGTGAGCGCGCCGTCGGAGGTGAGCAGCGCCGTCATGGCGCTGATCGGGTCGCCGCCGCGCTGGCTCATCCCGGCGGCCATCTCGCCGAGGGCCCGCACGTAGGCGGCGCGTCCGTCGGCCAGTGCGTGGATGGCCGCGGCCAGTTCGGCGCGGTCGGCCGCCGAAACCGACTCGCCCGGCGGCAGCATTGCCGCGACGTCGCTACCGGTCAGCGGCGGCAGGTGCACGACTTCGAAACGCGCGGCCGCGTCGCGCAGCACGCGATGCGCGCGGGCGACGTAGCGGCTCGAGCAGACGAAGCGGTTGGGACTGTCGGCGATGGCCTCGACCAGCTCGCGCAGCACGTGGCGCAGGCCGGGGAAGTTCTCGAAGGTGCGCAGCTCCAAGACTTCGTCGAGGAGGAAGGTGGCCGGCTGGCCGTCGGGCGTGCGCGCCCGTTGGAAGAAGGCGAGCATGCGGTCGAAGGCATCGCGCGCGCTCGACGGCAGCGTGGCTTCGCCCGGGACCACACCGGGATCGACGAACGGCGAGCTGGCGACGACGGCCTGGAAGAAGCGCTCGGGCGTGCTCGCGGCCCGTTCGACGTCGACGTACTGACAACTGGTGCGCCCGAGCCGATCGGCCAGGCCGTGCAGCAGGGCGGTGCGGCCCGTGCCGCAGCCGCCGAGCACCACCGGCACCCGCGACGGGGTCGCGTCGAGCGAGGCCAGCACCCGGCGTTCCAACCCGGCGTGCGCCGCCATCATGAACGCGCTCCCACCGCAGGCCCGCGCGTGGCAGAGACAGGCATCGACATGGGCGTGGTGGCGGCGTGAGCAGCGGTGGGCATGGGGAGGAGCCGGCACGCGGACTCGCCCGCGCGAAGGTAGAAGCTAAGCACCTGGGCCCGGCTTGTCAACGTGAAACTACGGCGGATAAATGTTGACAACGTGACCATTCGGGGATGGTGCGCGGCGACGTGCCGCGGACCGGCGCAAGGCGTGCTGCGATCGTCGCACGAGCGGCGCTGCGAACGCGTCTGGCGTTCGGCGAAGGCCTGCACTATCCTGTTGTGTCCGGCGGCTCGGCGGCGCGCGTGCTGTCCGAGTACGGCCGCGATCGGACTTCGTGCAAATGAACATTGCAGTGCTGGGCGCCCAGTGGGGCGACGAGGGCAAAGGCAAGATCGTCGATCTGCTGACGCCGCATTTCTCGGTGGTCGGCCGCTATCAAGGCGGCCACAACGCCGGCCATACGGTCTACGTGCGCGGACAGAAGTTCGTGCTGCACCTGATTCCTTCGGGCATTCTCCACGACGGCGTGTCGTGCCTCATCGGCAACGGCGTCGTGGTCGATCCGGCGGCGCTCTTCGCGGAAATCGACGAGCTGGCGGCCCTCGGCATCGACGTCGAGGGGCGGCTGTTCATCAGCGACCAGCGCCCATCTCATCCTGCCGTATCACCGCGAGCTCGACGTGCCTCAGCGAAGCGCGGCGCGGCGAGCGGAAGATCGGCACGACCTCGCGCGGCATCGGGCCGGCCTACGAAGACAAGATCGGCCGGCGCGGCGTCCGCCTGTCGCGACCTCGCCGACACCGCCGCGCTGGCCGACGAGATCCGCGACAACGTCCACGCCCGCAACCAGATATCAAGGACTCGCACGTCGACTGGCGGCAGGTGCTACGAGCACGCTGCTCACGCAGCGGCGAGCGGCTGAAGCCGCTGGGCCATCGACGGCTCGCTGTTCCTGCACCAGGCGATGCGCGCCGGCCGGCGCGTGCTGTTCGAGGGCGCGCAGGGCACGCTGCTCGACATCGACCACGGCACCTATCCCTACGTCACCTCGTCGAACGCCTCGATTGGCGGCGTGTGCACCGGCCTCGGCGTGCCGCCCGCAGGCCATCGGCGGCGTCCTCGGTGTGGCCAAGGCCTACGCCACCCGCGTGGGCGAGGGCCCGTTCGCCCACGGAACTGTTCGACGCAGATCGGCGAGCGGCTGCGCGAGACCGGCCAGGAATACGGCGCGTCGACCGGCCGGCCGCGGCGCTGCGGCTGGTACGACGCGGTGGCGGTGCGTTACGCGGCGCGCGTCAACGGCATCGACGCGCTGGCGCTGACCAAGCTCGACGTGCTCGACGGCCTCGAAGAGATCCAGGTGGCCGTGGCCTACCGCATCGACGGCCAGGAGGTGCGCGAGTTCCCCGCGACCCTGCCCAACGACGCCTCGGTCGTGCCGGTCTACGAGTCGTGGCCCGGCTGGACCGCGCCGACCCGGGGCGCGACCACCTACGACGCCTTGCCGACGAGGCGCAGCGCTACATCGCGCGCCTGGAAGAGGTAAGCGGCGTGCCGGTCGGCCTGGTCTCCACGGGGTCGGACCGCGACGAGACCATCATCCGGACCGACCGGCCGCTGGCGGCGTGGTTGAAATAGCCCGGGCGCGGCTTATGCCTTGCGGTGCTTCTCGCAGAACAGCGAGAGCGCTTCGGCGTTGCTGCCGTTGAACTCGATCGCCGGCGCGGTAGCGCGGGGCATGTTCTTGGGCATTTCGAAGGCCGCCCACGCCACCGAGCCCAGGCAGCGCACGACGCCGCGGGCGTCGGCAAACGACACGCGCACGCGCTGATTGGGCTTGAGCGCGAACGGCGCCACCACCTGCGCGCCGAGGATCGACAGGTCGATGAGCTGGACCGGGTCGCCGTCGACCAGCACTTCGATGCCGTCGGTGATGCGCACGCGCGGCGCCCGGCGCATCCCCTGCTGCATCGGCGTGGGCGGTCGTTCCACTTCGAGCGGCGCCGGGCGGCGCACGCCCGAGGGCCGCGGGGCGGCGTCGTGCGCCACCACCCGCACTTCGCACTCGGCCAGCGTCGGGTCGTCCTTGACCCGGCCGATCAGCGCGGCGCCACGCGAGGTGCCCGAGAACTCCCGCTCGATCGCGACGATGCGCGGACGGTGACGGAAGATGTGCTCGAGGGCCTCGATGGCCTCGCTGTCGGTGAAGCTGTGGACGCGCCCGCCAGTCTCGAACCTGGCGCGTAGCGTGGGGAGCGTGCGCTCCGGGCCGATGACGACAATAGTCGCGGACACGACCATCCCAGTGTACGGCACGCCTCGGGACCGCGCAACGATGCGCATAGAATGAGCAGGTGTCTCGCGCAGTCGCGCTCGCCTGCCGCGCCGTCGTCAAGCGCTACGGCGAGGTCGTCGCCGTCGACGGCCTCGACCTCGAAGTCGCACGCGGCGAGTGCTTCGGCCTGCTCGGGCCGAACGGCGCCGGCAAGACCACGACCATCGAGATCCTCGAGGGCCTGCTGGCGCCCGACGCCGGCGACGTCGAGGTGCTCGGCCAGCGCTGGGACGCGACGCGGCTGCCGACCTGCGGCCGCGGCTCGGCATCCAGCTGCAGGAGACGCAGCTCGCCGAGAAGCTGTCGGTCGACGAGACGCTGCGCCTGTTCCGCTCGCTTCTACCCGAGCGGCCCGTCGGTGCCGGAACTGCTGGCGCTGGTCGGGCTCGAGGCGAAGGCGCGCGGCGCGGGTCGGCAAGCTGTCGGGCGGGCAGAAGCAGCGGCTGTCGGTGGCGTGCGCGCTGGTCGGCGATCCCGACCTGCTGTTCCTCGACGAGCCGACGACCGGTCTCGATCCGCAGTCGCGCCGGCAGCTGTGGGACGTGCTCGAGCGCTTCAAGCGCCGGCGGCGGCACGATCCTGCTCACCACGCACTACATGGACGAGGCCGCACGCTGTGCGACCGCGTCGGCGTCGTCGACCAGGGCAAGGCTCATCGCGCTCGGCACGCCGCGCGAGCTGATCGCAGTCGCTCGGCGCGCGAGCACGTCGATCGAGTTCGCGCTGGTCGACGGCGCCGCGCCGCCGGCCGACGGCGCAGCTCGCGGCGCTGCCGGGCGTCGCGCGACGCTCGCGTCAGCGAGCGACGGACGCTGTCACGCTCGGCAGCTCCGCGATCCACGGACCATGCCGGCGCTGCTCGCCGCGCTGGCCGAGCGCCGGCGCCGCGTGCGCGCAGCTGACGCACGCACAGCGCCACGCTCGAAGACGTGTTCGTGGCGCTCACCGGGAGGCAGCTGCGCGATGGCTGAGGTGCCAGCCGCGCGCCGTTCTGGCCGGCGCTGCGTCGAGCTCACCGCTGGCGCGGGTGCGCGAGTTCCTGCGCGAGCCGGAAGCCGTGTTCTGGGTGTTCGCCTTCCCGGTGATCATGACCGTGCGCGCTGGGCATCGCCTTCCGGACGCGCGGTCGACGAGCCGGTGCTCGTCGGCGTGATCGAGCGGCGGCGCCGACGCGCGCGCGTCGGCGGCGGCACTGACGCAGCGACGGCCGGCTTCGCGGTGCCGCGCGTGCGCGCCGGCCGAGGTCGGACGCGCGCGTTGCGCGACGGCCGCGTCGCAGGTGGTCGTCGCGCCCGGCGACGCCGCCGACCTACCGCTTCGACCCGGCGCGGGCCGAGAGCCGGCTGGCGCGGCTGGCCGTCGACGCCGCGCTGCAGCGCGCGGCCGGCCGCACCGATCGCTTCGACGCCGCGCCAGGACGCCGTGCGCGCCGTCGGCTCGCGCTACATCGACTGGCTCGTGCCGGGCCTGCTCGGCATGAACATCATGGGCACCGGCATGTGGGGCATCGGCTTCTCGATCGTGCAGGCGCGGACGCGCAAGCTGCTCAAGCGGCTGGTCGCCACGCCGATGCCGCGTTCGGCACTACCTGCTCTCGCTGGTCGGCAGCCGCCTCGTGTTCCTGCTGCTCGAAGCCGACGGTGCTCGTCGCATTCGGCGTGGCTGGCCTTCGGCGTGGCCGTGCACGGCAGTCGTGGGCCGCTGGCCGCTCGTGTCGCTGCTCGGCGCGCTGTGCTTTCGGCGGCCTCGCGCCTGCTCGTCGCCAGCCGCGGCCAGGACCGTCGAGGGCGTGTCCGGCCTGATCAACCTGGTGATGGTGCCGATGTGGGTGTTCTCGGGCGTGTTCTTCGCGTCGTCGAACTTTCCCGACGCGCTGCAGCCGTTCATGCAGGCGCTGCCGCTGACGGCCCTCAACGACGCGCTGCGCGGCGTGATGAACGACGGCGAACCGCTCGTCGCCATCTGGCACGAGCTGGCGATCATGGCCGTCTGGGGCGGCGTGTCCTTCGCGCTCGCGCTCAAGCTCTTCCGCTGGACGTAATGGTAACGGTGACCGGCCCCGTTAGAACTACGCGTCGTCGCGGGCGCTGGCCGAGTACCAGTCGAGCAGCCACTGCTGGGAATCGAGCGGCTCGGGGCCCGGCTCGGCGCGCTCGTAGCGACCGTTGGCCTGGAGCAGCCACGCGCGCGCGGTGTCCTTGAGCAGCGTGCCGAGCACGACGTCGCGCAGGTGGCGAGCGATGGTCCGGGTCGGTGACCGGCACGAGCACCTCGACCCGCCGATCGAGGTTGCGCTCCATCAGGTCGGCGCTGCCGATGTAGAGCTCGGGCTCGCCGCCGTTCTCGAACGAGTAGAGGCGCGAATGTTCGAGGAAGCGGCCGACGATCGAGCGCACGCGGATGTTCTCGCTGAAGCCGGGCACGCCCGGCCGCAGGCAGCAGACGCCGCGCACGATCAGGTCGATCGGCACGCCGGCCTGCGAGGCGCGGTAGAGCATCTTGATCATCGCCGGGTCGGCCACCGCGTTGTTCTTGATGATGATGCCGCGCCGGCCGGCCGGCCTTGGCGTGCTCGACCTCGCGCTCGACCAGCGCCCGGATGCCGGGCGCGCAGGCCCGACCGGCGCCACCAGCAGCGCGCGGTAGCTGCGCTTGTTCGAGTAGCCGGTCAGCGTAGTTGAAGACCTCGCGTGACGTCGTCGACGATGGCCTCGTCGGCGGTGAACAGGCCGATGTCGGTGTAGATGCTGCGAGGTGGTGCGGTTGTAGTTGCCGGTGGCGAGGTGGGCGTAGCGGCGGATGCCGCCGGTCTCCTTGCGCACGACCAGGCACAGCTTGCAGTGCATCTTGAGGTTGACCAGGCCGTAGACGACGTGGATGCCGGCCGATTCCAGCCGCGTCGCCCAGGCGATGTTGTTGCGCTCGTCGAAGCGCGCCTTGAGCTCGACCAGCACCGCCACCTGCTTGCCCTGCTCGGCCGCCTCGATCAGCAGGTCGACCAGCGGCGAGTTGGCGCCGATCCGGTAGAGCGTGATCTTGATGGCGACCACTTGCGGATCGGCGATGGCCGCCTTGCAGGAACGTCTCGACCGAGGTGAACGAGTCGAACGGGTGGTGCACCAGGAAGTCCTGGTCGCGCAATCTGTTCGAAGACCAGGTCGGCTTCGTCGGGCGGCCACAGCGTGCGCGGATGGAACGACCGGATCCTTCAGCGCCGGCCGGTGCAGCGCCAGCAGCTGCGTTCCAGTCGCCCAGACCCATGCGCGTCGCTGGTGCGCACGACCACGTCGTCGTCGACCTCGAAGTTGTCGATCAGGATGTTGAGCACGCGGCGCGGCATGTCGGCCTCGACCTGCAGCAGCGACAGCGGCGCCGTAGCGCAGCTGCTTCAAGCCGCGGTCGACCGATCTCGAGCAGGTCGTCGGCCTCGTCCTCCTGGATCACCATGTCGGTGTCGCGGATGACGCGGAACAGGTGCGCGCCTTCGCACCTCGTGCCCGGGAACAGCGCGCTGATGTTGCGGCGGATGACGTCTTCGAGGAACAGCGAAGCTGGTGCCGGCCTGCGGCGCCAGTCCGGCCGGCAGCGGCACGAAGCGGGGCAGCATGCCCGGCACCTTGACGCGCGCGAACTTGGTGCGGCCGCCGTGGCGCACGCGCACCGCGAGGTTCATGCTGAGGTTCGAGATGAACGGGAACGGATGGCCCGGGTCGAACGCCAGCGGCGTGAGCACCGGGAAGACTGTGGTCTCGAAGTACTGCGTCGAGCCACTCGTCGAGGGCCGGCGTGTAATCGGCCGGCTCGAGGAAGTGGATGCCTTCGGCGGCCAGCTGCGGCCGCAGCTGCTCGCTCCAGCAGCGCGCCTGTTCGGCCATCTGTTCGTTGCGCGCGATCGCGGATCGCGGCCAGCTGCTGCATCGGTGCTCAGGCCGTCGATCGAGACGTCGTCGATGCCGGCGCGGAACTTCTTGAGCAGCGTGGCCACGCGCACCATGAAGAACTCGTCGAGGTTGGTGGCCGAGATGGCCAGGAACTTCACGCGCTCGAGCAGCGGATGCGACGGGTCCGAGGCCTGCGCCAGCACGCGCCGGTTGAACTCGAGCCAGCTCAGTTCGCGGTTGATGTAGAGCGCGGCGTTGCCCAGGTCGTCGGGCGAGAGCGAGGCCCAGTCGGCAATCTGCGCCGCGCCTTCCGTGGACTTGCGGCGCCGGCCCTTCCGCTTGGCCGGGTCATCGCTGAGGGAGGTGATGTCGATTATCGGCGAGGCGTGGGCGCGCACCATGGCAAGAGCGCGTCCAGCATACCAAATGGGGCTGGACGGCCCCCCGACCGTCCGGGCAAATGGTTGCAATCAGGGGAGATCGCGTCCGCCCCGGGACGTGTCAGAAGTCGAACCACAGCAGGATGGCAAAGAGCACCACGGTGGCCGTGACGACGCGCTGGATCCACTGATGGCCCTGGGTCACGGCCAGCCGCACCCCGACCAGGGCTCCCAGGATATTGCCGGCGCCCAGCGCCAGGCCAAACGCCCAGTTCACCGCGCCGCCCGACGCGAAGATGGCGAGCGAGAGTATGGTCAGCAGCAGCACCGCCAGCAGCTTGACCGCGTTGCCCTTGACCAGGTCCAGGCCGGCCATGCTGGTGGCCGCCAGCACCGCGAAGCCGACCCCGGCCTGGATCAGCCCGCCGTAGATGCCGATGGCGAAGAACGCCAGCATGATCCCGGGGTGCCACGGCGAGGTGATGCTCTCGCGGCCGGTCTGGGCCGGCGGCCGGGTGACGGTCCACAGCGTCATGACCAGCATGGCCACCGACAACAGCCGACGGAAGGCGAAGTCGGTCATCTGCAGCGCCATCCAGGCGCCGAGCACGCCGCCGATCATCGCCGGCACGCTGACCGCCAGACCCCAGCGCCAGCGCATCGCGCTCGAGCGGTGGAAGCCCCACACGCCAGCGAGGTTCTGGGCAAACACCCCGACCCGGTTGGTGCCGTTGGCTTCGCCCGCCGGCAAGCCCAGGAAGATGAGCATGGGCAGGGTGATGAAGGAACCGCCGCCAGCGACGACGTTGAGGGCGCCTGCCACGAGGCCGACGGCAAACAGGGCGGCCAGAGGCCAGAGGTCAGTAGCGGGCACGAGCGCCTAGTATAGTGGCGTCCATGTTCGAGCGGACTTCGTCCCTGCTTCTGGCTGGCGCGGCCGTGGCCATGACGGTCGTGACGGCGGCCGCGCAGGCCGTGCCGCCGCCGGCCACCGAGATCTTCCTGGCGCCGATTCGCCTCGGCCCCACGGCGCCCACCATGGGCCCGGCCCGGGTCGCGTCCGAGAATCCGAAGGGCTACGACAACCAGCCCGTCTTCGGCGACGACGCCCGCACCATGCTGTTCACGTCGAGCCGCGACGGCCAGCAGACCGACCTCTATTTCATCGAGTTGCAGACGCGCCAGATCCGGCGTCTCACCGCCACCCCCGACTCCGAGTATTCGCCGGCGGTGATGCCCGACGACGCCGGCGTTTCGGCCATCCGGGTCGAAGCCGACGGCACCCAGCGGGTGTGGCAGTTCGGCGGCGACGGCGCGCCGGTGAAGCCGGTGCTGCGCGATGTGAAGCCGGTGGGCTATCACGCCTGGATCGACGCCGGCCGGCTGGCGGTGTTCGTGCTCGGCACCCCGGCCACACTGCAGATTGCCGACGTGGCCACCGGCACGAGCCGCGTCGTGGCCCGCGACATCGGGCGCGCCCTGCAGCGCCGGCCGACCGGCGCCATCTCGTTCGTGCAGCGCGAGGGCGAGGGCTGGACGGTGAAGGAGTGGCTGCCGGCCACCGACGAAATCCGCACGATTGTCGCGGCACTGCCAGGGAGCGCCGAACGCGACACCGCCTGGGCACCCGACGGCACCCTGTTCATGACCAAGGGCGGGGAAGTGCACTGGTGGCGCCCCGGCCAGGAAGGCTGGACGCTGCTCTCCGACCCCGGCATCGGCGCGCTGACCCGCCTGGCGGTCTCGCCGGATGGGCGCTGGCTGGCTCTCGTCGCCGCCGAAACCCAGCCGTGAAAAGGCTGACGTCGCCCGCCCGGAGCCTGTAGAATCCCGGCATCGTTCGCATCCACAGCCAGCATCGACGCCGCACAGGCGGAGGAGGACAGGTATGTCGCTGACACGTCGGCGGCTCTTCACCGGGATGTTCGAGGCCCCGTCGGGCAGCGAGTGGATTGCGGCGCGCGGCCGCGAGGCCTTCACGGCCGGCCACACCGACGGCCAGATGGCCGCCCCCGGGCCGAAGATGATCCGCATCTCGAGCAACGAGAACCCGCTTGGTCCCGGCCAGCACGTCGTGGATGCCATCATCGGCAAGTTCCCCGAAGCGTCCCGCTATCCTTTCAACGCCACGCAGACGGAAGGCGCCCTCATCGGGGCGCTGGCGCGGCGCTTCTCGGCCACCCCGGACCAGGTCGTGCTCGGCCCCGGCTCGGGCGACATCCTCACCCACGCGGTCCGCGCCTTCACTTCCCCCGGCAAGCCGCTGGTCACCGCCTGGCCCTCGTTCGAGGCACCGCGCGACACCGCCCGGAAGATCGGCACGCCGGTCCGCGAAGTGGGCTTCGACAGCGCCCTGCGCATCGACCTGGCCAAACTCGTCGATGCGTCGAAGGGCGCCGGCCTGGTCTTCTTCTGCAACCCCAACAACCCGACCTCGACGGTGCACGGCAAGACCGCGGTCGCCGACACGGTAAAGGCCATCCGCGCGGCCTCGCCCGATACCGTCATCCTCATCGACGAGGCGTACCACGACTACGTCACTGACCCCTCCTACGAGTCGGCCGTGCCGCTGGCGGTCTCGACGCCCAACGTGTTCGTGACCCGCACCTTCTCGAAGGCCTACGGCATGGCCGGGCTGCGCGCCGGCTACGCCATCGGCCAGGCCGCGACCATCAAAGCCATCACCGCCTACAAGACGCCGTATGCCCTGGGCACGCTCACGCTCGGCGCGGCCGTGGTGGCGCTGGCCGACCAGGCGCACATCGACGCCGAACGCCAGCGCAACACCGAGGTGAAGGCGTTCACCGTGAAGGCGTTCGCCGATCTCGGCATCACCGGCGCCGATTCGCAGGCCAACTTCCTGTTCATGAAGATCAACCGGCCCGCGGCCGGCTTCCGCGACGCGTGCCGCGCCGCGGGCGTGCTCGTCGGCCGCGACTTCCCGCCGTTTGAAAAGGATCACTGCCGCATCTCGCTCGGCACCATGGACGAGATGCAGCGGGCGGTGGCCGTGTTCAAGACCGTGCTCGGCGGCGCGCCGACCACGTCCAGACAGCCGGTGGGGCGCTGACCGTGTCGAGGACCAAGGAGGTCACAGCCATGTCGTTCTCGCGACGTTCGTTCGTGCACACCGTGGGCGCTGGCGCCGCGGGATTCTGGATCGGCGCGCGGGGGCGCGAGGGCTCGCTCTTCGGCCCGGGCTCGCTGCTGGCGCAAGGCGCCACGCCGCCGGTGATCCTGTCGAGTAACGAAAACCCGTTGGGCTGCCACGCCGACGTGCTGGCGGCCGTGCGCGGCTCGCTGGCGGAAGCCGGGCGCTACGCCTTCGCCACCGCCGACGAGGTCACCGGCCTGGTCGCCAGGAAGCACGGCGTCAAGCCCGAGAACGTCCTGCTCGGCTCGGGCTCCACCCAGATTCTGCGGACCTCCACGCACGTCTTCACCACCAAGACGGCCGGCCTCGTGGCGGCCATTCCGGCCTATGAAGAGTGCGCCGACTACGCGCGCCTCATGGGCCGCCCGATCACCGGCGTGAAGCTCACGCCCGACCTGAAGATGGACCTCGACGCGCTGCAGCAGGCCTCGGTCGGCTCGGGGCTGGTGTTCTTCTGCAACCCCAACAACCCGGTGGCCACGGCCGTGACCGGGAGCGACACGCGGACCTACCTGACGACGCTGATGAAGCAGTCGCCCGATACCACCGTGCTGGTCGACGAGGCCTACTTCGAGTACGGCACGATGGCCGGCTACGAAACCATGATTCCGCTGGCCGTCCAGAACCCGCGCGTGATCGTCGCCCGCACCTTCTCGAAGTGCTTCGGCATGGCCGGCATCCGCATCGGCTACGCCGTCGGCCACACCGACACGATTGCCCGGATGCGGGCCTGGGACGACATCGACGCCATCAGCGTGATGGCCCTGCAGGGCGCCAAGGCGGCCTTAGCGGTCCCCGACCAGTGGGTGAAGGACGAGCAGAAGCGCAATGCCGCGGCGCGCGCGTTTACCCAGCAGTGGTTCGCGGCGCGCGGCTACACTCCGACCGACTCGCAGACCAACTTCATGTTCGTCGACATCAAGCGGCCGTCGAAGGAGTTCCGCGAGGCGTGCCTGCGCGAGGGCGTGCTCGTGGCCCGCGACTTCCCGCCCTACGAGAAAACGCACGTGCGCATCTCGGTCGGCACCATGGCCGAGATGCAGAAGGCCGTGCAGGTATTCGATACGGTGCTCAAGACGCCGGCCCGAGTGGCGGCCGCCTGAGCGGGGCGACCACGCCCGGTTTCCGTTTCTGGGAGGCATCATGGAGATCGATCGGCGCGCGTTCATCGCGAGCCTCGGCGGCTTGGCGGCTGTCGAGGCCATGGATTCCGAGGCCAGGGCCGAAGCGCTCGAGCACTACATGGTCGAGAAGCTGGACGAGTCGGCGGCCAGCGGCCTGACCCTCGGCGGCGAGCAGGTGGTGCCGGCGCCGCCCGAGGCGACGGTGCGGCGCGGCGTCGGCAGCCTGTTTGCGCCGAGCGGCCCGGCCGACAACCGCAAGATGCCGGCGCTGGCGCCGATGTCGAGCAAGGCCACGCTGCTCGAGTTCTACGAGAAGCGCTTCGCCCCGGCCAACCACGTGCTCCAGAGCGCCACGCGGGCGTTGAAGACGGGGATGAGCGAGGAAATCGTCATGGCCTGCCTGCTCCACGACGTGGTGCAGAACCTGGTCAAGGTCGATCACGGGTGGTGGGGCGCGCAACTGGTCGAGCCCTACGTCTCGCCCAAGGTCACCTGGGCCATCAAGTATCACCAGGCCCTGCGCTTCTACCCCGACGCGGCGCACGGCTACGAGTATCCGGAACTCTACACCCGCATCTACGGCAAGGACTACGAGCCGCAGCCGCACATCAAGGCGGCCTACGAAGAGGCGCGCAACCACCGGTGGTACTTCGAGGCCCGCATGGTGACGGTGAACGACCTTTATGCCTTCGACCCGAACGCGGTGGTGTCGATCGAGCCGTTCATCGACATCATGGGCCGGCAGTTCAAGCAGCCGAAGGAAGGGCTGGGTAACGACAACAGCCCGACGGCGCACATGTGGCGCACCATGATGTTCCCGGATAACCCGCTCTAGTCCGCGAACCCGGCAGTCCGAGAACCCGGCAGTCCGGGAACCCGGCAGTTCGGGAACCCGGCCGTCCGGGAACCCGCCCTCCGGTGACCGGCACTCCGGGAACGGCACTCCGGGAACCGGACAGTCGCGGACACGGGACGACATCAGCCGCGGACCCCAGGCAGGAACCGCCCCGGCGCGGACGCGTTACAGTAGAAGGGCGGGGGCCACGGCCTCCGCCCTTCGCCGGTCCGCCCAATGAACGTACCACGCGCCGTCCTCGCCCTCGCCGCTGCTGCGGGCCTCTGGCTCACCGCCGTCACCATTCACGCGCAGCGCAGCGATGCGTTTCCCGATTCGCGCCACCACCCCGCGATCCGCTACAGCCAGACGGCGCCCGACGACGCCGTTGCCAGCCTCAACGGCAAGCTCGCGCGGGGCGAGCTGACGCTGACCTTCGAGCCGGGCCCACACGGCTATCTGAAGTCGGTGCTCGACGCCTTCGGCATCTCGCCCACGTCGCAGGCGCTGGTCTACTCGCAGACCAGCCTGCAGGCCTCCTACATCTCGGCCGCCAACCCGCGCGCCATCTACTTCAACGACGACGTGGCCGTGGCCTGGATCCGCGGCGCGCCGCTCATCGAGGTGGCGTCGCAGGACCCGCGTCTGGGCACGGTGTTCTACCAGCTCGGACAGGTCGACGGCGCGGCGCCGCGCTTCAATCGCAGCGAGACCTGCCTGTCCTGCCACCTGTCGTGGGATACCCGGGCCGTGCCCGGCGTGTTCGTGATGTCCACCTTCCCGCGCAAGTCCGACCGCGACTACGCCAACGGCGGCATCACCGACCATCGCGAGCCGCTCGACCGGCGCTGGGGCGGCTGGTACGTCACGGGCGCCAAGGTGCCGCCGCGCCATGTCGGGAACGTGCCGCTCATCGGTCCGCACGCCGTCGGCCCGGAGAAGATGGCGCCGCCGCCAGTGCTCCAGACGATGGCCGATGCATCGGCCATCCGCGAGTTGGGCGACTACCTCACGCCCCATTCGGACATCGTCGCGCTGCTCGTGCTCGAGCATCAGATGCACGCCATGAACCTGATGACGCGGGCGGCCTGGGAACACCGGCTGGTGACTCCGGCGGCCCAGGCCGACGCGGCCGTGGACGCCGCCGCGGAGCCGCTGCTGACGCCGCGCGTGCAGGAAGCGGTCGACGAGCTGGCCGACTACCTGCTCTTCGTCGACGAAGTGCCGCTCGGGACGGTGCAAGGCACGTCGGGCTTCACCGAGTGGTTCTCGGCCCAGGGGCCGAAGGACCCGGCCGGCCGGTCGTTGCGCCAACTGCAACTGACCGGGCGCCTGATGCGATACCCACTCAGCTACACCATCTACTCGCGCGCCTTCGCGGGGATGCCGCCGGCCGTGCGCCAGGCCACCTACCGCCGGCTGTGGCAGCTGCTGTCGGCGCCGCCGGCCGGCAGGAAGTACGCGCACCTCACGGCGGCCGACCGGCGTGCCGTGCTTGAAATCCTGCGCGCCACGAAGTCCGACCTGCCGGCGCCGTTCACGCCGACGGCGCTGGCGCGCTAGCCCGTACACGGCGCGGGCCGCAACGGGCGAGGTGCCCATCGCGGCCCGGGTCGGGGGCGCGGCTCCGGTGTGGTCGCGAGCCTGGTGGCTAGGCGATCATCACGCGCCGCGGATGCTGCGCGTTGTGCTCGAGGAAGGACTTCTTGTTCTCGAGGTCCTTCTCGGTGGGCTGAACCAGGCCGTTGGCGTCGGTCACACGCGAGACGATGGTGTGTTCGCCGGGCGTGGCGCCCTTCCAGTCGTAGTGGAACAGCTTCCACGAGTACTTGGTGTTCTGCTTGTCCCAGGTGGCCGCCTGCCACGGGCCGTCGTCGACCTTGACTTCCACCGACTTGAGCGCCGAACCGTCGTTCAGCACCACGCCCACCACCTTGTGCGTGTCGGCTTCCTTGGTGATTCGCGCGATGTACGACTTGAGCTGCAGGCGCGTGACGGCGCTTTCCATCCACTTCATCTCGCCGTTGACCATCTCGCCCTTCACCGTGCGGTACCAGCGGGCCTGGTACTTGCCCATGTAGGGCTCCTGCTGGGCGATGATGTCCGACAGCCACTTGACGTTGGCCACGCCGTACCACCCCGGCACGATCAAGCGGACGGGGAAGCCCTGGTGCCGGCTGAGCGGCTCGTCGTTGTAGGCGTAGGCCACGAGTGGCTCGGGCGAGAGCGCCTGGTCGCGCTGCAGGCTGCGGCCGAACTGCTGGTCGAGGCTGTACTTCTGGGTGCGCCACTCCACCTCCTCCACGCCGTGGTCGGCGCCGAGGAAGACGATTTCGCGGGCGTCGGGCTTGAGGCCTGCCGCCTTGAGCACCGCGGCCAGCGGCACGCCCGTCCACTTGCCGTTGCTGGCCAGGCCCTGCACCGGGGCGCGGTTGCCCGAGCACTCGAAGCCGAACATCACTTCGCCCTTCGGCATCTTCTTCAGGTCGTCGAGGGTGAAGGCCTTGGGCGTGCCGACGAGACCCGACACCTGCAGCTTGTAGGTGGCCGCGTCGAGCACCGGGTGCCCGTAATGCTGGGTGGTGAAGAACTGATCCTTGGGCGTGACAAACGAGGTCAGCGTGCGCGAGTCGAAGAGGCGCCGGTCGGGGGCGGGGTTGGCGTTGAAGGCCTCGGGGAAGTCGAGGAAGGGCACGACCGTGGCGCCCTGGGCCAGCGCCGGCAGCACCCACTCGGGCACGCCCATGAGGCCGACCCCGGCGGCCGCCAGGCCCGTGCGCAGGATGTTCCGCCGCGTGTGCTGTTCGCTCATCGTGTCGATCCCTTTCGAAAGGTGGCCCGGGCCGGACGGACTCGTCGGTACGGGACCGGTAGCGGCATCACAGTAGCGCGGCGTCCCGCTTGCCTGCAAGGCGAAACCGCGTGAACGCGTCCCCGGCCGTGAACTAGAATCCGGAGCCGGATGAGAAACGTCCTCGGCACGACCACGACCCTCGATCGCCCCTTCCTCGACAGCCTGCGCCAGCAGGCCGACCCGGAGGCCGACCGCGTCGCCAAGCTGATGCACGACGGCAACGCCTACGAGGTATTTGCCAACCTGGTGCGCACCCATCAGGTCTGGAATGCGGCTGGCGAGCCATCGGCGCAGCTGGCCGACGACGTGCGCCAATACCTGAAGGACTCCGACGTCCTGCCGGGATGGACCCGGCCCGAGACGATTCGCCAGGCCGAGGACTTCTTCCTGCTCTACGGGATCTCGTCGTCGACCCTGCTGGCCTGCGCCAGCCTGCCCGAGTGCTACACCATGAAACACGGCACCGAGGTGCTGTGCTTCACGAAATTCCTGCAACTCGACCCGGCCCGCCGCATTCGCGAGACGGCGCAGATGATCATGGCGGTGATGTGTCCCGGCGGTCTGGTGGCCAGGGACGGCGCGGCCAGCCGCATCGGGGTGCGCACGACGCAGAAGGTCCGCCTGATGCACGCCGTCATCCGCCACATGCTGGCGGAGTCGGCCGGCCACCCGCCCGGCGTGCTCGCCCCGGCCGCCGACCCGGCCTTCGGCCTGCCCATCAATCAGGAAGACCTGGCCTTCACGCTGATGACCTTCGCTTATGTCGGGGTGCGTGGCTTCCGCGCGCTCGGCGTGCCCATGACGACGAAGGAACAGGACGCCTACATCCACTGCTGGAACGTGGTTGGCTACCTGATGGGCATCCGCGAGGAGCTGCTGCCCTACGACATGGCCAACGCGCAGGTGCTCTACGACGCCATCCGCGCGCACCAGTCGGGGCCGTCGGACGCCGGCCGGACGCTGACGCAGGCGCTGCTCGGCCTGCTCACCCAGCTGATGCCGAGGTCGCAGCAGCACGTGCCGCTGGTGCTGACTCGCGATCTCATCGGCGATGCCTCGGCCGACATGCTCGGCGTGGCCCGGGCGCCGTGGCTGTCGCATCTCTACGTGTGGTGCCTGCTGCGCCTCTGGAAGGTGCTGGTCTCGACCGCGGCGGCGCTTCATCACGTGCGGCCTTTTGCGTGGGCCTCGGAGCGGTTCCACAAGGAGCTGCTCGACCGGATGGGCCATCTGCCCGGCCATCGGCCCTTCGAAATCCCGCCGGAGTTCCTGGCGCGGTGGTTCCCCGACCGCGCCCCGGCGCCGGCGGTTCCGCGCGCGGTGGGGCATTGAGCCACGGCCGCGGAGTGCCGCACTGGCTGGTCGCCGTGGTCCTGTGGTGCGCCTGCGTCGGGCCCGGCGGCGTGGCCCTGGCCGCCGGGCAGGTCGAGCACACGCTGGCCGGCACCGTGCGCGATTGCTCCGGCGGCGTGCTGCCCGGGGTGCTCGTCACCGTCGTTGCGGGCGATCGGGTGCAGACCACGACCACGACCGGCGACGGCACCTACGCGTTGCCGCTGCGGCCGGGCGCCTACGACGTGACCGCGCAGTTGCCTGGCTTCGCGCCGTTCCGGCGATCGGCCGTGGCCATTGGCGCGGGCGCGGCCACGTCCCTCGACATCGTGCTGGAGGTGGCGCCCTACGGCGACACCGTGGTCGTGACCGGCAGTCGCGCGCCTGAGTCGCTGCGCACGGCACCGGCCGCGGTCAGCGTGCTCGGCGGCCCCGACCTGACCCACACGTCGGCCACCCACGTCGGCGACCTGCTGCGGCCGGTGCCCGGGGTCAACGTCACCGAGGTGTCGGCGCGCGACGTGCAGGTCACGACGCGCACCGCGGCCGGCGCCAACGCCAGCAGCACGCTGGCGCTCGTGGACGGGCGCTCGGTGTATCAGGACTACTTTGGCATGGTGCTCTGGGATCTGGTGCCGCTCGACTTCGACGACCTGAAGCAGATCGAGGTGGCGCGCGGCCCGGGTTCGGCGGTGTGGGGCGCCAACGCGCTCTCGGGCACGATCAATCTCGTGACCAAGACGCCGGCCGAGGATCGCGGCACGCGGCTGCGCGTCGGGGTCGGGCGAGCGCGGCACGCGCGACGCGGCCGTCGCCCACGCCGCGGTGCGCGGGCGGCTCGGTTACAAGGCCAGCGGCGGCTACCACGCACAAGACAACTGGGACCGGCCCGCGGCCGCGCCCGACGGCACGCCGTTGCCGTCCTACCGCAATGCCGGGACCACCCAGGTCAAGGCGGCGCTGCGCGGCGACCTGGCGACGTCGGCCACGTCGGGATGGCGCTTCGACCTGGCCGGCGCGTCGAGCGGCGGCTTGCTCCTCACCTCGGCGGGCCCCTTCGAAGCGCGCGTGCTGCGGCAGGCCTACGGCAGCGCCATCTACACCCGCGGGACGGCCTCGGTCACGGCGTATGCCACGGCCCACCGGGCCCGCTACGACGGCCTGCTCACGACCACCGGCAGCGCCGCCGACAGCCAGTCCTACCAGCTCGAGGCGCGTGACCGGCGCGTGATCGCGGCCCGGCACCTGCTGACCTACGGGGCGAGCGCGCGCGCGTCGCGCTTCGACCTGAGCTTCGTGCCCGGCAAGAGCGCGCGCCGCGACGCCGGCGCCTACCTCGGCGACGACCTCCATCTCTCACCGCGGGTCCGCGTCAGCGCCGGAGTGCGGGCCGACTGGATCGAGTCGTCCGGGGTGTCGCTGTCGCCGCGGCTCGGCGTGCGCGTCGATCCGGTCGTCGGGCAGACGCTGCGGGCCACCTACAACCGCGCCTACATCGCGCCGTCGCTGGTGCAGAACTACATCGACTTCGCCAGTCCTCTGGACCTGCTGCTGCCGACCGGCCCGTTCCAGTCGGCCATCCGCGTGCTCGGCGACGAAGACCTCGCGCCGCAGACCGCCGACGGCGTCGAGCTCGGCTACACGGCCGCCCTCGGCCGCCGCGCCACGCTGGCGGTCTCGGCGTATCGCACCCGGACGCAGGGGCTGCTGGCCCAGCGCGTCATCGCCGTCTACACGCCCGCCGATCCGCCGCCCGGCTGGCCGCTGCCGGCGGCGGCCCTGGCGGCGATACCGCTGCCCAAGCTGATTCAGTGGGGACGCGTCGGTGATGTCGTCGAGGCCGGTCTCGAGACGTCGCTCGACCTGCGCCTGGCGCCGCAGGTGACCTTCGCTTCGAGCTACACCTTCCAGTCCCGCCCCGACGTGACCGGCGACGATCCGGGCGTGACGCCGCTCGTGAACATCCCGCCGCGCCATCGCGCTTCCGCCGCGCTCACGTGGACGGCCGGCCCGTGGCTCGGCCAGACGTCGCTGGCGGCGACCGATTGGGCCAAGTGGACCGACGTGCTCGCGGTACAGGGCTGGACCAGGGGCTACCTGCTCGTGGGCGCCACGCTGGGGCGCCGCCTGACCGGGCGCGTGACCTGGGTGGTGAAGGGCACCAACCTGCTCGACCGGCAGGTGCAGCACCATGTGTTCGGCGATGTCATCGGGCGTCGCGTGACGACCGAACTGCGCCTGGGGCGCTGACGCACGCAACTGGAGGCTGGTGATGATGCAGATCGATGTGCCGATTGCGTTCGCCTCGGGCACGGTGCTCGCAGCGGCCAGCGCGCCGGGGCTGCGCTCGACGCAGGCCGCGTACTTCTACTTCAAGGGCCTGGCCACCAGCCTGCTCTTCCAGATCTTCGCCATCGTGTGGTTTCCCATCTACCTCATGGTCAAGCACTTCGGCGTCGAGACCTCGCACATGTGGTGGACCCGGGACAGCGTCATGGACTACCCGTGGCTGCCGTCGGCGTTCATCGTCGTCTACTTCGCCGCCAATGTCGGCGGCTATCACCTGGGCACGCGTCTGGCCGCCCGCGGCGCGATCAAGCAGCTGTGGGCGATCTTCGGCGCGGCCATCACGTTCAGCGTGGCCTGGATGGCCCTGCAGCCGTATCGCACGCTGTCGTTGGGCACCTACGAGCAGTGGGTGGCCGGCACCTCGCCGTGGCTGTCCACCGATCGGGTGCTCACCGGCATGCTGGTGCTGTGGACGGTGCTGTTCGTGATCGTCCACGTGGCCATCTACCGCGCGCTCAGGCGCGAAGGCCTGACGGCGCTCGCCGCCGATCGCCGGTAGGTCGCCGGCAGGGGGGCGGCGCGGGCGGTGCCCCCGGCCGCGACGCGCACCAACGTCTCGAGCGTGCAGTAGACGGCGCCGATCCACACCGGCGGGTTGGTGGTGGTCAGCCCGAACCACGGCTCGACGGTGTAGTAGCGCCAGCCGCCGAGCGCGGTGCCGTAGACCTCGATGACCAGCGCGAACAGGAACAGCGTGGCGCACAGACGCGGGTTGGCGCTGTGCCAGACGAAGCCGACGAAGGCCAGGCCCCAGATCGGGCCGAAGGTGTCGTAACCGCGGGCGGCCCCGTAGCCGACCGCCATCACGGCGGCGGCCACGACCGCCGCCGGCAGCCAGCGTGGCGCCGCGGCGCTCATGCGCGAGGCGGCGGCAAAGACCAGCGCATGCCCGGCCGGGATGAACAGCGGCAGGTTGCCGAGCCGGTATTCGTAGAGGCCCCACACGTCTTTCAGGAAGAGTTCGCCGGCCGTGGCCAGGCCGACGCAGGCCACCAGTTCGACGCGATGCCGGCGCGAGGCGCCGGCGACGATCCAGGCCAGCGCCGCCCACGCCCAGGCCGAGACCAGCGGCTGTGCCCAGGCCAGGCCGGTGGCGTCGAGCGGGATGCCGAGGGCGAGCGTGCCGAGCGCCAGCGGCACGACCGGCGCCGCCGCGATCGTGGCGCTACGCATGGGCGGTCGGTTGCGGCAGGTGCAGCCGGGCGAGCAGGGCAGGGAAGCGCGGATCCTGGCGGAACATGTCGAAGCGCCAGTCCACGGCCATGAGCGAGACGTTGTCGTTGTGGTCGTCGACGGCGCGATGGAGCAACGCGAAGCCGTCGTCGAGCCGGCCCAACGCACCGTGCACGAGCGCGAGCAGGTAGGCGGAGGCGTAACCCGAGGCCGTGAGCTGGGCGAGAATCGTTTCGGCGGCGTCGCGCTGGCCGGCGAGCGCGTGCATCAACGCGAGCTGCCCGGCAAAGAGCGGCGCGCCCTGGGCCAGCGCCGTGCCCTCGGCGGCCACGGCCACCGCCGCGTCGTAGTCGCCGCGTCCCGCCAGCGCCAGCGCCTGGTACCAGCGGATGCCCGGCAGGTCGGGGGCCAGGTCCTGGACGCGCGCCATCTCGCGCACGGCCTCGTCGAAGCGGCGGGCGGCGACGTAGGCGTGACAGAGCGAGAAGCGCGCCACCAGGAACGAGGGGTCGCGGGCCAGACAGTCCTGCAGCACGGCAATCGACTCGGCGAAGCGGCCGACCGCGAAGAGGTAGACGCCGAGGTAGCAGCGGGCCGGCACATGACTGGGCCCGAGGTCGATAGCCCGCCGCAGGTCGGCTTCGGCCGTGGTCAGGTCGAGCCCGTAGCACGTCTTGACCCAGCCGAGCGCCGCGTAGCCCTCGGGCAGCGACGGGTCGAGCGCCACGGCGCGCTCGGCCGCAGCCAGCGCCTGACGTGCCGCTTGGGCCGACGGCAGGATGGTGTAGTAGCCGAGCATGATGTTGGCGTCGGCGATGCCGGCATGCGCTTCGGCGAACTCGGGATCGAGCGCCGCGGCGCGCGTGTAGCAGTCGAGCGCGGCCATCAGCGATTCGGCGACGTTGGCCAACTGGTAGGACAGATAGCGCCCGCGCAGATAGAGGTGGTAGGCCTCGAGGTTCTCGGTGAGCGGCCTGACGATGTGGCTGGCGGGCGAGGTGCCGAGCGCCACCTCGAGATTGCGCGTGATCGACGAGGCGATGTCGTCCTGGATGGCGAAGACGTCGTCGAGCGTGCGGTCGTAGCGCTCCGACCAGAGCTGGTAGCCGTCAGCCGCGTTGACCAGCTGCGCGGCGATGCGCAGGCGGTTGCCGATCTTGCGCACGCTGCCTTCGAGCACGGTCTGCACGCGCAGCCGCTCGCCGACCTGACGGATGTCGGACGGCTGCCCTTTGAACTGGAACGACGAGGTGCGCGCCGCCACGGCCAGGCCCTTGATGCGCGACAACGCGCTGATCAGCTCTTCGGCCATGCCGTCGCAGAAGTACTCCTGGTCCGGATCCGAGGTCATGTTGACGAAGGGCAGCACGGCCACCGACGGACCGGCCTTCCGCGTCACCGGGCGTGTCACGGTCGACCCCGACCCGGCCTTGAGCGCCTTCAGGTCGTAGAGCATCTCTTCGGCGCGCGGATAGCGGGTCTGCGGATGCTTGGCCAGCGCGCGCGACAGCACGACGTCGAGGTCGGCGAAGGGGTCGCCGATGGCCGGAGCGGGCCGGTCGAGCAGGGCGGCCAGCGCGGCCACGTCGCTGGGCCCGGCAAATGGCCGGCGGCCGGTGGCCATCTCGAAGATGACCAGGCCCAGCGAGAAGATGTCGCTGCGCGCGTCGAGCGGTTCGCCGCGTGCCTGTTCGGGCGACATGTAGGCGATGGTGCCGAGCGCGATGCCGGCGCGGGTCGCGTCCTTGGTCTCGTCGTCGGCGGCGTGGCGAGTCGCGGGCAGCGCCTTGGCCAGACCGAAGTCGAGGATCTTCACGTGGCCATCGCCTGACACCATCACGTTCGACGGTTTCAAGTCGCGGTGGATGATGCCTTTGCGATGCGCGGCCGCCACGGCCTCGGTCATCTGCGTCGCGAACTCGAGCACGCGCTCGCGCGGCAGCCCTCCGTGCGGAACCAGGCCGCTCAGCGCGTGGCCGATCACGAGCTCCATGGTCAGGAAGGGCACGCCGTCCACGTTCTCGACCGAGTAGATGGTGACGATGTTGGGGTGGTTGAGCGACGCAACCGTGAGGGCTTCGCGTTCGAAGCGCGCCCGCGCGTCGGCGCTGTCGATTTTCAGCACCTTGAGCGCGACATCGCGCTGCAGCCGTGAATCGCGGGCGCGGTAGACGGCGCCCATCCCTCCGGCCCCGAGCAGCGGACCGATCTGGTACGGTCCCAGCGAGCGCCCCGGCGTCAGTGACATGCCAGGAAATTATACGTAGGAACGCCCGGTCCGACCGGTTCTTCACACGCCTGCAAGACCTGCGGCGGCGCTGCCGCACGCTGCGCACGCGTCGCGGGTTCTCGCCGTGATTGCCATGGAACGTGCGGCAACAATCAGCGGTTCATGGCAAGATAAGCTCGACGATGCCAGCGAGCGGCGGCCCCTCGCGCTCCCTTCAAGGTGCGGCCCGTGCCGCCCTCCGATCCACGTGCCGCCCGTCCATCGGGAGGATGCCGCTCTGACGCATCTGTTCATCTGCCGGGAGTACCCACCGGCCGCATACCCGCCGGGTGGCATCGGGACTTACGTCCGACACATCGCGGACCTGCTGGCGCGGGCCGGCGAGCGCGTCCATGTCGTCGCGCACCGGTGGGAGGGCGCGCCGCTTCCGCGCGAAGAGTTCCTCGACGGACGTCTGGTCCTCCACCGCGTGGCCCTCGACGACGCGCCGCCCGCCGGCGTGGCCGATCCGGTCACGGCTCCGGCCGGTGTCCCGGTGGCGCTGCTGGCGTCGCGGTTCCCGGCCCAGGCATTCGCGTGGCAGGCGGCCTTGCGGGCCGAGGCGCTGGCGGTCAGCGAGGGCATCGACGTGATCGAGGCGCAGGAGTGGGAGGCGCCCCTCTATTACCTGCTGCTGCGCCGAGCGCTCGGCCTCGGACCGGCCCGGCGGCCGCCGTGCGTGGTGCACATCCACTCGCCCAGCGAGCGCATCTTCGCCGCCAACGGCTGGGACACCGCCGTCGCCGACTATGCGCCGGCCGCGGCCCTCGAGGAATACTGCATCACCACCGCCGACGCGGTGCTGGCACCGAGCCGGTTCGTGGCCGACGAGACGGTGGCCCGTTACGCCCTCGATCCAGCGTTGGTGACGGTCGTGCCCTATCCTCGCGGCGACGTCCCGGTCGTGGCCCGATCAGCGCAGGTCTGGGCCGCAGGGTCGATTTGTCATGTCGGCCGGCTCGAGTTGCGCAAGGGCGTGCTGGAGTGGGCCGACGCAATCGCCATGGTGGCGGCCGACCAGCCGGACCTCCGCTTCGACTTCGTCGGCGGCGACACACCCGTGCACGTCACCGGCGGGTCGACGGTGGGGCGCGCCATGCTGGCCCGCCTGCCGCGCCGCGTGCGCGGGCAAGTGCATTTCCACGGCACGCGCGACCGCGCTGGCGTTCTCGAAGTCCTGGCCGGCGCGCGCGTGGCGGTCGTGCCGTCGCGCTGGGAGAACTTTCCGTACAGTTGCATCGAGGCGATGTCCACGGGGCTGCCGGTCGTCGCCTCGCCCAACGGGGGCATGCGCGAGATGCTGCGCGACGGCGAGTCCGGCTGGATTGCGCCGGAGGTCACGCCGAGCGGGCTGGCGCACGCGCTCCGGCGCGCCCTGGCCACGTCCGCGGCGGAGCGTCAGGAGATGGGCAGGGCCGCCGCCGCGGCCATCCGGCGTGTCTGCGACAACGACACCATCGTCCGGCGTCACCTCGAGGTGAAATCGCGCTTGGCGCGCTTGGCTGCCGGTGCTGGACCAGGTGCGATCAGCGAGCGCCAGCCCGGGGTGTGGGAGCCACGCCCTCTGCGCTCGACGGACTAGCCGTGGTCGTGGCCGGCGGGGCCGATGCGGCCGCGGTCGGACGCTGCCTGGCCAGCCTGCGTGCACAAACCCTGGCGCCCACGGCCGTGCGGGTCGTGTCCGGTGCCGGCGAGGACGCGCCGCTGCCGGCGCCCGCCACCGACGAGTGGCCGGTCGTGTCCTGCCACGGCCGCCCGCTCGAAGAGGCGGTGATGGCGACCGGCGCGGCGCTGGCGGCCTCGGCCGGCGCCACCGCCGGCGTGCTCTTCGTGGACGGCGACGTGACGCTCGAACCGGGTTGTCTTGCCGCGTGCGCGGCGGTATTGGCCGGCGACGCCCGGGTCGGGGTCGTCTCTGGATGGCTCGCTGAAGCGGACGCCGCGAACGTCCTGCATGTGCCGCCCAATCCGGCGCGTCCGCACGTGTGGGACGACGACCACGCCTCGCCCTGTCTCGTGGTGCGGGTCGAGGCGCTGATGGCGGCCGCGGCGCCGTCACGGCGGCGCGCCGCGCACGCAGCCGGGCAAGCCGGGTGGGCCGCCGTCACCGTGCCGCGCGTGCTCGGCACCATGGCGGCGGGTCTGGCCCGGTCCCGGCGGCGCGGCCCGCCGGTGCGCTTCTCGTCGATGGCCGGGGCGGTGCAGCGTCTGCACACACCGCTCCTGCAGTGGCTGCGCACCTGCTCGCCGGCCGATCGGCGCGCCTTCGTGGCCGACGGCATGCGCAGTCCAGGCCGTTCGGTGCGATGGCTGGCCGGGCGCGCGGTGCGCGCGTGGCGAGTGATACCGACACCTTCGGCGGTGTCCTCCGGGCCGCGGAGCGATGCTGACGACGAGGGGCGACGGAATGCCGCACGCAGAGCCAACTAGCGTGCCTTCCGGTGGCGGCCAACGACCGCCGCTGGTCTCGGTGATCATCGCGGCCTACAACGCCGCGGCGTTCATCGAGGACACGTGTCGGTCGGTGATGCGCCAGACCTACGAGGCCCTCGAGGTCATCGTGGTGGACGACGGCTCCACCGACGACACCGCGGCCGTCGTCGCCGCGCTGTCGGCCGCCGATCCGCGCATTCACCTGATCCAGCAGCAGAACTTCGGCGTGGCGGCGGCGCGCAATCGCGCCATCGCCGCTGCTTCGGGCGAATACATCGCGCCGCTCGACGCCGACGACGTCTGGGACCCGACCAAAATCGCGCGCCAGGTGGCGCGGCTCGAAGCGGCCGGCCCCGGCACGGGCATGGCCTACTGCTGGTGGGCGTGGATCGACGTGGCCGGCACCGTGCTCGATCGCTCGCCCTACTGGCGCATCGAGGGCCAGGTGCTCGACCGGCTGGTCGAAGTGAACTTCACCGGCAGCGCCAGCGTGCCGCTCTTCCGGCGCGCCAGTCTCGAAGCCGTCGGCGGCTACGACGCGGCGCTGCGCGCCAAGGGCGCGCAGGGCTGCGAGGACTGGGATCTGGCCATGCGTGTGGCCGGCCGTTACCAGGTGGTGGCGGTGCCGGCCATGCTCGTCGGCTACCGCCGCCGCGGCGACAGCATGTCGGCCGGTTGCGAGACCATGTGGCAGTCGCAGGTCGAAGTCCTCACGGCCTTGGCGGCGCGGGAGCCGTCCATTCCGCCGGAGATCCTGCGCCGTTCGCAAGGGCAGTTCGCGCTGCACCTGGCCGGCGTGTCGTTCTGGTCCGGCGACTACCTGGGCGCGTGCAAGTGGGCGCTGCGGGCGCGGCCGGTGTCCCTCATGATCACGGTAGCGCCTCACGTCGCGCGCTTGCTGGCCCGCCGGCTGGTCACGCCTCGTGGGCCCCAGCCCTCGCTGCCGGGTGACGGCCGCATCGAGGATCTCGCCGTCGCCGAACCCCTCATCCCCTACGACCGCATCTACGCGCGCCACTGGGGCGACCGGAAGGACGGCTGAGCGTGCTCCAGCCGGCGTCGGCCGCAAGCGAAGTGGGCCTGCTGGCGTGGGTCAACGCCGCCCGTGTGCAGGCGGTGGCGCTGTTGGCAGCGCTGCTCCTGGTCGGGTCGTGGCATTGGGGCAACGACGGCTTGTGGTTCCAGGGCGATGCTCCCCGGCACGCGGCCACCGGGCTCTTCCTCTGGGATCTCCTGACCACGCTGCCGGCCGACCCGTTGTTGTACGCCCTCAGCTACTACGCCCGCTATCCGGTGCTGGTCCTCGGCGCGTATCCGCCGCTCTTCCATCTCGCCGAGGCGGTCGGGTTCGGTCTGCTCGGCCCGTCGCCGTACGTGGCGCGCGGAATCGTCCTGGCCTGTGCCGGCCTGACGGGCGCCTACGCGATGGCCTGGGGGCGTCGGGCGATCGCGCCGCTGGCCGGCTGGGCCGGCGCCTGCACGGTGCTCTTGCCTGGCTACATGCGCTATTCGAATGCCGTGCTGCTGAACGTGCCGGCGGCGGCCTTCGGCCTGGCCGGCCTGTACCACTTCCACGCCTGGCTGGATGACGGACGGCGTCGCGATCGCGCGCTCTTCATCGTGTGGACCGTCGCGGCCATCTTCACGTATCTCCCGGGCGCCATCGTGCTGCCCATCGCCATGGCCTGGCTGCTGTTCTCGAAGGGCCGCCGGCAGGGCCGGTTCCTCGTGGTCCTGACCGGGCTGCTCGGCGTCGTGGTGCTGGCCCTGGGGCTGGCGATGCCCGCGCACCTGGCGCGCCAGGTGCCGTCGCTGACCAGGCTGACGAGCTCCCTCAACTGGGTGTTCTACGGGCGCCAGCTCGTGGCGATGGTGGGCCTGGCGTGGATCCTGCTGGCCGCCGCCGGCGCGCTGGCCGGCGTGTGGTCGCGCGCCTTTCGCGCCTCTGCCAGCCGTCTGGTGCTTGGCTGTGCCGCGGCGCTGACCAGCCTGGCGCTGCTGCCGGCCCGCGACGAGCGCTACGCGCTGATCATCGGACCGCTAATCGTCTTGACCGCCTTTGTCGGCCTGGCGATGGCGGCCGCCGCGGCCGGCCGACGCGCCGGCGCGCTGACGGCCGCCGCGCTGGTGGTGCTGCTCGGTCTGACGGTCGAGGCGGCGCTACGCATCCGCGTCATGCACGTGTCGGGGATCGACGAGGTCGCCCGCTACCTGCGCGACCATGGCCCCGATGACGCCGTCCTCTACAGCGGCATCTACGACGGCGTGTTCGGCTTCTACGTGCGCGCCATGGATCCCGGCTACGCCCGCCGCGTCGTGTTTTCGGGCCGGCTGCTCTACGAGTACCGCCAGGCGGTCGACTTCACCTGGACCGAGACGCCCCATGTGACCTCGCCCGAGGAGGTGGTGCGCCTGATGCGCACCCGGTCGGGTTGCCGCTGGGTTGCCGTCGAAGTCGGCGGGGAAGGCCTGCTGTCGGCCTCGGAGCACCTGCTACGCACGACTCTTGACGGACCCGCCTTCGTCCTGGTGCGGTCCTTTCCGGTCACGGGCCGTCCCGTGACCCGCATCGACCTCTACCGGTTCATCCTGCCACTCGATCCGGCCCCCCCGATCGATCTGGCGTTCCCTTCGTTCAGCTCGCGCGTCTTCCACGGCGTCGAGCCCATCGCAGCCCTCCACTGACGATGACCAACCGCCCCTCCGCACTTCCCTCACCGCCCGACGGGCCCCGGCTGACGATCGCGCTGCTGTCCTTCGAGTACCCGCCCGAAACCGGCTTCGGCGGGATCGGCACCTACACCTGGCACCATGCCCGGGCGCTCACGACGCTCGGCCACACGGTGCATGTCCTGGCCGGCGCGTGCGAGCCAACCGCGCTGCGCAGCCAGGAGGTCGACGGCGTGCACGTGCATCGCTACTGGGCCACGGGTCCGGTCATGCGCGCCTTCGATCGGCTCGGCAACTTCCGCTTGTGGTGGACCCGTCAGCGGCTGCAGAACGCGTGGAGCATGTACCAGGGCATCAAGGCGCTGCACCGCATCCACCACTTCGACGTCGTCGAGATGCCGGAGTGCGGCGCCGAAGGCGCGCTGGTCACGCGGCTGCTGGGCGTGCCCAGCGTGGTCAAGCTCCATTCGCCGGCGCAACTCATCATGGGCGCCTACGACGTGCGGCCGGCCGACATCAGGTGGTGCTCGGCGGTGGAACGGCGCGGCCTCGACGGGGCCACGGCCATCACCTCGTGTTCGCAGTTCCTGGCCACCGCCGTGCGCGACCGGATGCACGTGGCCCGGCCCATCGCCGTCATCACCAACGGCCTCGACCTGGCGTGGTTCGACAGCACCACCGAGCGCGTCGATGTCCACGCCAAGTACGGGCTGCCGCGCCGGCCCCTCACCATCGTCTTCACCGGGCGCATGGAGCGGCGTAAGGGCATTCACCTGATGCCCGAGATCGCCGCCTCGATCCTCGAGCGCTTCGACGTCACGCTGGTGCTGGCCGGGGCGGATCTGTTCGGCTACGTCGCGAGCACGCTGCTGCCGTCGCTGGCCAACCGGACGCTCAAGGGGTCGATCCACTGGCTGGGCGCCCTGCCGCTCGGCGACTTGCGCGCGGTGGTCAATGCCGCCGACATCTTCCTGCTGCCCAGCACCTGGGAGAACTGCCCTTACTCCTGCCTGGAAGCGATGGCGGCGGGCAAGGCGATCGTGTGCAGCGATCAGGGCGGCATGCCCGAGCTGGTCGAGCACGGCGTCAACGGGTTGCGCGCCGCCACCGAGGATGCCGCGGCCTTCGTGGCCGAACTCGAGCGTCTCATCGCCAATCCCGAGTTGCGCAGCCGGCTCGGCCGGGCGGCGCGCGAGCGCGTCGTGTCCGCCCATTCGCACACCCACGTGGCCCGTCAGGCAGTCACGGTGTACCGCGGTATCATCGCTGGTGCGAGCGCCCAGGTCTGATCGACATGCCCGTTTCCGTCGTCATCCCTGCCTATAACGCCGCAGCCACCATCGCCGAGACGCTGCAGTCGGTCCGCGAGCAGACCGATGGCCACTGGGAGGCCGTGGTCGTCAACGACGGCTCCACCGATGACACGGGGGCGATTGCCCGATCGTTTGCCACGCGCGACCAGCGCATCCTCGTGGTCGACCAACCGAACGGCGGCGAGGCGGCGGCGCGCAACTGCGGCGTGAAACGCGCGCGCCACCCGTGGCTGTTGTTCCTCGACAGCGACGACTGGATCGCGCCGGGCCACGTCGAGGCGATGACCGCGCAGCTGGCCGCCGACCCGTCGCTCGATGCGGTGCTGTGCCGCTACGCGCGCGTCGCCGGCGACGGTTCGACGGTGGTCGACGCCTACCGTCCGCCGACCGGCGATCTCTTCCCCATCCTGGCGCGGCGCGCCGCCTTCCCGGTGCACGCGTGCGTCGTGCGGCGCGCGCTGGTCCACGAGGTGGGGCTCTTCGACCCGTCGTTCCAGACCTCGGCGGATTGGGACCTGTGGCAGCGCGTGGCGCGCACGGGCGCCAACTTCGGTGGCATCGACGACGTCCTGGCCTTCTACCGTATGAGCGCACGTGGCCGCTCGCTCGAAGCCGTGCAGCTGTTCAGCGACGGCTTCCGCATCCTGCAGCGGGGACAGGGGCCGGATTCCCCGGGTCCGGCGTCCTCTGCCGGCTCACGCCGACGGCACCGCCGAACCCGTGCACACGCAGCAGTTCTACCTGCTCTCCTGGTGCGCCGGCCTGCTCCTGGGCCAAGACCACGACCCCCGCCCGCTCTTCGCCATCGCGAGCGGCGAGCCGTTTCCCGCGCTCTACCCGCCGGCCATCGCGCAGTGCCTGTTCGAGTCGGTGCCGCTGCCGACCTGTCAGACCCCGAGCGGGTGGGCCAGGTTGTGGCCGGAGCTCCAGCCGGGCATTCAGGCCTTCCTCGAAGATCTCGAGAGCCACGCCGGCGCGCCCGGACTGGCCGCGGCCGCCATCGTCGACCTCCAGGCGCGGATTGGCGCGCTGGCGTCGGGCATGCCGCCCCCGGCGGCTCCGGCGTCGTCGCCCTTGCCGTCGTGACGGCCGCACGGACAACCCCAGTCAAATGATCTCCGCCATCATCATCTTCCTCAACGGCCAGCCCTACCTCGACGAGGCGATTGCCAGCGTCTTTGCGCAGACCTACGAGGATTGGGAACTGCTGCTAATCGACGACGGCTCGACCGACGGCAGCACCGAAGTGGCGCGCGGCTGGGCGGCGCGCCACCCCGGCCGGGTCCGCTACTTCGAGCACGACGGCCACCGCAATCGCGGCATGAGCGCCTCGCGGAATGTCGGCTTCGCCAACGCGCGCGGGGTGTATGTCGCGCTGCTCGATGCCGACGATGTCTGGCGGCCTGAGAAGTTCGCGCGCAACCTGGCGCAGATGGAAGCGCATCCCGACGCCGGCATGCTGCTCGGCAAGACCGAATACTGGCGCAGCTGGAGCGGACGCGCCGAAGACGAGGGCACCGACGACGTGCCCGAGCATGGCCTGGTGGCGGGTCGCGTCTACCACCCGCCGGAGCTGTTCACGCTGCTCTATCCGGTGGGCCACCGTCCGGCGCCGTGCATCTGCAGCCTGCTCACCCGCCTCGATGTCATTCGCCGGGTCGGTGGTTTCGAGGAGGCCTTCACGGGTTTCTACGAGGATCAGGCGTTCCTCACCAAGATCTATCTCCACACCCCCGTCCTGGTCGTCGACGACTGCCTCGATCGCTACCGTATCCACGCCGCGTCGTGCAGCGCGGTCGTGGCCGATGCCGGCACCTATGCGCGCTACCGCCAGCAGTACTTCGATTGGCTGGCCCACTACCTCGCGACCAGTGACAGCATCGAGGCGCCGGTCAGAGAGGCGGCGCTCCGGGCGGTCCCCACCCACGGCGATGCTGGCGCCGCGGCCGCGACGTCCCGGTGGGTGCGGCTGTTCCGCGTGGCCGACGACAACGCCGCGGAGCTGACGGCCGATCCGGAGGATGGCGACAAAGTGCGCGTCGCCATCGCCAAGGCGCGGACCGCGGTGACGCACCACATCCAGTTGAACTTGCCGGGCCTGCCGCTCACCGCCGGCCGCCGCTACGAAGTCGGCTTCCTGGCCCGCGCCGACCGCGATCGCGGCGTCTTCGTCGGCATGGCCCTGGCGCACGAGCCGTGGACCAACGCCGGGCTCTACGAGGCCGTGTCGCTCGGGCCGGTGTGGCGCCGCTATGCGTGTCAGTTCGTCTCGGACACGACCGACGCCGATGCCCGGATCCACTTCGATCTGGGCGGCCACGAGGCGTCGGTGGAGATTCTCGGGAGTCACGCTGTTCGACCTGGAGCGGGGCACCGCCGTCCTGCCCGCGCAGGCGATGCCGGCTGGACCGGGGAGCCAAGGCGGCGATCGACCGATCGCCATCGGCGGGGTGGACTTCGGCTCGCTGCGCCGCCTGACGCCGATCAGCCGCAACTTCGGCTTCGACCGCGGCCGTCCGGTCGACCGCCACTACATCGAGCGCTTCCTCGCCGCGCACAGCGCCGACATCCGCGGGCGCGTGCTCGAAGTGGGGGAGCGCACCTACACGCGCCGCTACGGCGGCGCCGCCGTGGTCTCGAGTGACGTGCTGCACGTGAGTGCCGGCGCGCCCGAGGCCACCATCATCGCCGACCTCACCGACGCGGCGCACATCCCGTCGGCCAGCTTCGATTGCGTCATCCTCACCCAGACGCTGCAACTCATCTTCGACGCCCGCGCGGCGGCGGCGACCCTGGCGCGGATCCTGGCGCCCTCGGGGGTGGTCCTGGCCACGATGCCCGGGATCACCCAGATCCAGGACGGCGAATGGGGCGGCGTCTGGTGCTGGAGCTTCACGCCGCTGTCGGCGGAGCGGCTGTTTCGCGAGGCGTTCGACGGCGACGTCGCCATCGGCGCGCACGGCAACGTCTTTGCGGCGGTGGCCTTTCTGCACGGCATCGCCGCCGAAGAGCTGTCGCCGGCCGAGCTCGACCAGGCCGATCCCGGCTATCCCGTCACCATCACCGTTCGCGCTGCCCGTGCGGCGCGCTGAATCCGACCATCGTCGAAGGGAAGCTGGAAATGTCCGAAGACAACGTCCGCGAGAGCATGCAGGAGCAGAAAGCGACCCGACTGCTGCGGGTCGCCGATGAGAACGACGCCCGCCTGGTGTTCCCCGCGGACAACCCCGATCTGGTGCGGGTCGACATCGCCTCGTGCGCCAACGACGTGGTCTACGACATCCAGCTGAGTCTGCCGCGCTATGTCGCGCGATCCGGGGATCGCCTGTCGGTGAGTTTCCTGGCCCGGGCCGAGCAGCCCCGCACCGTCGTGGTCGGATTCGCGCGTGGCCGGGCGCCGTGGAGCAACCTCGGGCTCTACGAGCGAATCGCGCTGACCGAGACGTGGCAGAGCCACGAGCGCGAGTTCACGGTGACCGACAGCGAAGAGAACGCCCGCGTCCACTTCGATGCCGGAGCCCACGCCGCCTCGGTGGAGGTGTCGTCGATCGTGGTGCGCAACCTGACCGAGGGCCGCATCCTGCGTCAGAGCCTGCCGGCGCCCCGGGCCGGCCAGCCGCCGGCGCTGGCGCTCTCGGCCGAGCGCGAGATCCAGGCGGGCGAGGTCGACTTCGGGTCGTTCCGCCGCGTCACGCCAATCAGTCAGGACTTCGGACACGAACGCGGGCGTCCGATCGATCGCTACTACATCGACGGCTTCCTCAAGCGCCACGCCGACGACGTCCGCGGCCGCGTGCTGGAGGTGGGCGAGCGCGCTTACACCCGGCGCTTCGGCGGCGACCGCGTCACCGTGAGCGACGTGCTGCACGTCGTGCCCGGGGACCCGGAGGCCACCATCATCGCGGACCTGGCCTCGGCCGAACACATCCCGTCCGACTCGTTCGACTGCATCATCCTGACCCAGACCCTGCAGCTGATCTACGACGTGCGCGCCGCGGTCGCGACCCTGCACCGGATCCTGAAGCCGGGGGGCGTCGTGCTCGCCACGTTCCCGGGCATCAGCCAGACCTACGACACGGAATGGGGCTTCACCTGGTGCTGGAGCTTCACCGACGTCTCGGCGTCTCGCCTCTTCGGCGAAGCCTTCGGCGCCGAGCAGATCGCGGTCGAGTCGTTCGGCAACGTACTGGCGGCCATGTGCTTCCTCCACGGTCTGTCGGTGGCGGAGGTGACGCCGCAGGAACTCGACTACCACGAGCCCGGGTATGCAGTGACCGTGACGGTGCGGGCGCAGAAGCCGTGACCGCGTCGTTCGGTAACCGCGCGGTCGTCCTGATGTACCACCGGGTCGCCGCGCCGGCGATTGATCCGTGGAAGCTGTGCGTGTCGCCGAGCAACTTTGCCGAGCAGGTGGCGGCGCTGCGCGCCTGCGCTGACGTCGTGCCGCTGGCCCGGCTCCTCGAACGGCCGCCGCCGACCAGCGCGGCGCGCCCGGCGGTGGCGGTGACGTTCGACGACGGCTACGTCGACAACCTCCAGGCGGCCAAGCCGGCGCTCGAGCGCGTCGGCATACCGGCCACGGTGTTCGTCGCCACCGGCTTCGTCGGCGGCGCCCGGCAGTTCTGGTGGGACGAACTGGCCGACCTGCTGCTGTTGCCGGGCACACTGCCCGCGACGTTGATCCTGGCGACCTGCGGCGTGACCCAGCAGTGGCAGCTCGGAGAGGCGGCAGTCTACGGCGCATCGGAGTGGCAACGCGATCGCGACTGGCGCGCGCCCGATCATCCTCCGACGGCCCGGCACGTGCTCTTCGCCGAGCTGTGGCACCTGCTGCAGCACGCCTCGCGGGCCCGGCAGGACTACCTCCTGAACGTGCTGCGGGGGTGGGCCGCCGCCGCGCCCCTCGGGCGCGCCCCCGATCGCGCGGTGACCGTCGACGAACTGCACACGCTTGCGGCCGGGGGCCTGATTGAAATCGGCGCGCACACGGTGACCCATCCCATTCTGAAAGGTTTGGCCGAGGGCGTGCAGCGCAACGAAGTGCGGACCAGCAAAGCGTGGCTCGAGGAATTGCTCGACCGCGAGGTCGAGAGCTTTGCCTACCCCTATGGCACCGCTGCGCCCGACACGGTCCGGCTGGTCGGCGAGGCCGGCTTTCGCCGCGCCTGCACGACGGCGGCAGGGCCGGTACCGCCGGGTGGGGATCCGTTCCGGGTGCCGCGTGTCACCGTCGAGGATTGGGATGGGGACGAGTTCCTGCGCCGCCTGAGCCAGTGGACGCGTGAATAGCGCGGCCGCGCCCCGCATCCCGTCGCTCGACGGCATCCGCGCCCTGGCGATTGCCATGGTCGTGGCCGGGCATCTGGTCCAGACCAACGGGTCGCCGTTCCCGGACGGGCCGCTGCGCGACCGGATCATCAGCCTGGCGCCGCTCGGCGTCCGCGTGTTCTTCGTGCTGTCCGGCTTTCTGATTACGCGCCTGCTGCTCACCGAACTCACGAGCCACGCCCGCATCGACCTGGCGCGCTTCTACCTGCGCCGGACCTTGCGCATCGGCTTGCCCTACTACGCGCTGATTGCCGGCGCCGGCGCGATGGCGGTTGCCGGGTGGTTGACCCTGCGCAGCGCCGACGTGGTCCATGCCCTCACCTTCACGGTGAACTATCAGCCCACCCGCTCGTGGGCCCTTGGCCACGCCTGGTCGCTGGCGGTCGAGGAACAGTTCTACCTGCTGTGGCCGGCGGCCCTGCAGATGCTCGGCCGGCAGCGCGGCCTGAGCCTGGCCGGGATCCTGCTCGTGGTCGGGCCGCTCCTGCGCGTCGGCTACTTCTACTTCGCGCCCGCCCTGATCGAGGAAGAAGTGGGCTATCGACTGGAGACCGTCGTCGATGCGCTGGCGGTGGGGGCGCTGCTGGCCGGCGGGCACCAGGCGCTGACGGCGGCCCCGGCCTGGCAGCGGGCGCTCGCGTCTCGATGGTTCGCGTTGGTGCCGCTGGTCGTGCTGCTCGTGGCCTCGACCGACCAGCGGTGGCTGGTCAACCTGGCAGCCGGCATCACGGTGCAGAACGCGGGCATCGGCGCCTGTCTGGCCTGGGCGCTGGCGTGGCCGGCCGGCGTCGTCGGCCGGGTTCTGAACCACCCCGCGCTGGTCCGGATCGGCCTCATGAGCTACTCCATCTACTTATGGCAGCAACTGTTCCTGAATCCGATGTCCAACGCGTGGGTGGCGCGCTTCCCGGTGAATCTGGTGTGCGCGGCCGCGGCGGCCTTCGCGTCGTATCACCTCGTCGAACGTCCCGCCTTCGGCCTGCGCGGCTGGCTGGAGCAGCGACGGCGCATCAGGACGCGACCGAACGCGCCCCAGACGCCGTGAGACAAGCGCGAATGCGCTCGTGCAGGCGCCGCTCGGTGACGTGGATGTCGAACTCGCCAAGCGCGCGCTGCCGGGCGGCGTGCGACAGGCGCGCGAACAGCGCCGGGTCACCGAGCAGCTGCTCGATGGCGTCGGCCAGGCGCGCCGGATCGCGCTGTGGCACGGCGAGCCCCTCGATCTGATCGGTCACGGCTTCGTGGATCGAGCCGGCGTCGGTCGCGATCACCGGGAGCCCGGTGGACAGGGCTTCGAGCACGGCCGTCGGGATGCCGTCCTTGTCGCCGGTGTTCACCTCGACGTAGGGCGCGACGAACGCCCGCGACCGCGCCATCAGCGGCGCGAACTCGTGCTGCTGCTTGACCCCGTGCAGCACCACCGCGTCGCCGAGGTCCAACGTCTCGATGCGGGCGACGAGTTCGCGGTAGCAGTCGGCGCTGGATGGGGTGTGGACGTCGGCCCCGCCCACCAGGTTCAGGCGGGCCGCCACGCCGCGCGCCTTCAACAGGCCCATCGCGTCGATGAGGTGGATGAGGCCCTTCTTCGGCTCGATGCGGTTGACGGCGATGAGCTCCGGCACGTCGCCGGCCGCCAGTCGCGTCTCGGGGGCGACGAACGGGAAGCGCGCCACGTCGATGCCGTTGGGTTTGACGATGATCTTGTCGTCGAAACGCCCGCCGCCAAGGGCGCCCAGTTCGGCCTTGATACGCCGGCTGGTCGCCACCACGATGTCGGCCAGCTCGAGATGGAGCGGCACGCATTTGAAGCGGTAGTCGCCGAGCATGTGGTCGGCATAGGCGGTCACGCCGCGCGGGATCTCGAGCAGGTAGGCGGCGATCAGCCCGAGAAACGACTGGTCGTAGAAGAAGTAGGTATGCAGGTAGGGAGCGCCGGCCAGCTCGACGTGGCGAGCAAAGGTGAACCCGGTGCGCACGATCGACTCGTTGAGCAGAGCCTCGCGGCTGAGCCCGGTGGCGCCAGCCAGCTTGACGAGCAGCGCCTCGACGCGCGCCGGCCGCGTCCGCTGGAAGTGCTCGAGATCGCGCTGGTTCTTGCCCCAGTCGGTCTGCATGACCAGGCGCTGATCCCAGAGCCCGCTGAACGCCGCCGGCAGTTCGTCCTTGGCGTTGGTGTCGCAGCAGAAGACCCGGCACGAGAATCCGGTCCAGGCCAGCGCCTGCATCTCCTGGTAGACGAAGGTCTGGGAATGGATGGGGAAGCTCCAGCAGGCCGCCACCACCGCCTGAGGCCTGGCCAGGCCGACGCGGTGGGCGAGCCGCCCGAGCGTGAGCCGCCAGCGGTTCCGGCGATCGCGGAGTTCGTGGAGGGCGTTGACCAGCGGCTGGCCCAGGCGCGCGCCCCCGGCCCGATTCCACAGGCGGTCGCCGAGCAGCCACTCAGGCGACGAACGCAACCGCGCGATCTCATCGGCGCGCGCGGCCGTGGCCTGCTGGGCCGCGGCCAGCGCCTGGTCCCGGTCGGCGGCGAGCTGGGCGGCGGCAGCGCGCGAGGACTCGAGTTCGGTCGCGGTCTGCGCGACTTCGGCGCGCGCGGCCTCGAGTGCGGTCGTCGTCCGCGCTGCCGCGGCCGCCACCGCCTCGAGTTCGGCCGTCATCCGGGTCGCGACCGCCGCGGCTTCGTCGCGCTCGGCGCGCAGCCGGCGCGCCTCGTCTTGCCAGCGCTGCTGCTCCTCGCGGTGGAGGTCGGTGAGGGTCCCAGCGGCGAGGACTACCGCCTCCGCCCGCGCCGCCCGCTCTGGCACCGGGGCCTGCACGAGAGCGCGCACCTGTTCGTGCAGGGCGGCCGACCGCGCGCGACCATCCTCGAGCCGCCGGCTGCCGACGAGCGCGTGGGTGTACATCGCCACGCCGCTGGCGTCGGAATGGTGTGCGGCGTGATGGCCTAGTTGCTCGATCCAGTGCGCCAACTCGCCGTCGTCGTCGGGCCCCGCGGCGGCGCGGGCGCGGCGCTGTCGTAAGGCTTCGGCGATGACGCGATTGACCTCGAGCTTGTAGGCCGTGCGCGACACGTCGTCGAACCACACCGTGTTGGCGCTGTGCAGGCGGTAGCCGAGCAGCGGCTCCGGTACTACGACCAGCGCGTCGGCGGCCGCGGCATCGAGGAACACCTGCCAGTCGAGGCAGTACTTCAGGCCGCGCAGGCTCTCGGCGTGGCGGCGCAGGAAGTCGGTGCGGGCCACGACGTTGCTGCTCGTGATCAGGAAGTTCCGTTCGAGCAGGGCGGCAACCAGGTCGCCGTCCGGGTCGACGGCGCCGGTGTCGGCCTGCCACTGCACCCAGTCGGCGATGTGGCGCCCGTCGCACAGCGGCCGCACCGTGTCCACCGTGAGCTCGCGCCCCTCGGCGTCGATGTTGACCAGGCCGGTGGCCACGACCTCGGCGCGCGGTGCGCGCTCGAAGGCGGCGCGGCAGCGCTCGAGACGGGCCGGATGGAAGACGTCGTCGGAGTTGAGCAGCGCGACAAAGGGCGTGTCGACCGCGTCGAGCGCCCGCAGCACGCTGTCGCCCAGGCCCAGGTTGACGTCATTCACGACGACGCGGACGCGGGGGTCGTCGAACCGCCGGGCCCGGGCCGCGGTGTCGTCGGGAGAGCAGTCGTCGACGACCAGCACGCGGAACGCCGGATAGGTCTGCCTCAGCACGCTCTCGAGCGCGGCTTCGATGAAATTGGCGTGGCGGTAGGACGGCACGAGCACGGTGACGTCGGGCGGCACGGCGTCGGCCGCGCGCCGCTCGCCGGAGGCGATGGCCACGCCGGTGCGGGCCGGGCGGTCGAGACCGAGCGTGCGCGCGGTCCATGCCAGCCAGCCGAGCTCGCACTGGTCCAACGTGGCGCAGTCGGCGGCACGCAGTGCCGGGCGCGTGTCCTCGTCGCAATAGAGCTGACGCAGGCAGGCCAGCGCCGCGGGCACGCGATCTTCCGCCGCCACCTTCTGCAACACCACCCGCAGCCATGGGTGCTGACGCGCCAGGGCGGCGGCGTCGTCGCGACCGGCCAGCGCGGCGGCCCAGGCGCGCAGCGACGGCTCGTGCACGCATAGGAACGGGGTCAGGAAGGTCAGCGCGCCAGGCGTGTCGCTCAGCCACGGATGCGCGAGATCCGGAAAGCGCAGCAGCGCTGGCGCCGGCCCGGTGGCGGCGTCGGCGGGCGGCGCAGCCTCTGCCGCCGCCAGCACGGCTTCCGCCCGTCCCTGCAGCAGGGCGGCGCTGGCCGCCAGGAAGCGGTCGTAGGCGCCGTCGACGAGGCCCGCTAGCGCTGGACCGGCGCCCAACTCCGGCCACCATGCGCCGAAGGTGCGGTGCAGCGCGCGCAGCTCGCCGAGCGTAAGCGCGGCGAGCGGGACGGAGCCGTCATCGGCGGTGAGAGTCAGCGACAGCGGCGGGGTGGTGGCGAGACGAGCCCGGCGAGGGAGATCGAACCAGTTGTCGGGAGTCACCAGCAGGGAGTCAGTCACGGCGCCGTCGCGATCTTACCCCAGCGGCCGCGGCGCTTTCGCGGCGGCCGGGCGTGGCCGCGCGCGCTCGGTGAAAGCCCACGCCTGAACGTAAAATGCCGCCCATGCGCCCGCTCATCGTCCTTGGCATGCACCGGTCGGGCACCTCGCTGGCCGCGTCGCTGCTCGAGAGCGCGGGTCTCGATGTCGGGCAGCGTCTCCTCGGCGCCAACGCCTCGAATCCGCGCGGCCATTTCGAGGACGAGGATTTCGTCGACCTCCAGCGCGCCATCCTGCGCGAACTGGGTGTGAACACCGACGGGTGGGTGGCGACCGCGCCCCCTCCGGTGCCGCCACAGCTCGCCGCCCACGCGCGCGCGCTCTTGGAGCGCAAGCACGCGGCGGGACGGCCCTGGGGCTGGAAGGACCCGCGCACGATCCTGCTGCTGCCGCTGTGGTCGCAACTGGCGCCCGAGGCGCGCTTCGCCATGGTCTATCGCGCGCCGTGGGAAGTGGTGGAATCGCTCCTACGCCGCGGCGACGCGCCCTTTGCCGACGATCCGGCCCTGGCCGTGCAGGTGTGGCGCCACTACAACCAGCGCCTGCTCGAACTGCTGCGCGCCGCGCCGGGCCGGTGCGTGCTCAGCAACGTGGACGCGATTGCCGCCGATCCGGCCGCGTGGGTGGCGACGGTGGCGGCGCGCACCGGGACGCCACTCGGACCGCCGCGTGCGGCGATCGTCGAGCCGACGTTGTTGCACGGGGCCGAGGCGCGCGAGCGGGCGCGACTCCTCTACCGTCACTATCCCGAGGTCGTCGAACTCTACGGCCGGCTGGAGCGCGAGGCCTTCCGAACGGAGGCCGCCGGGCCGCCGGTGCCGTGGACCTGTGGCGCCGATGCGGCCACCGAGCGGCAGATGGCCATGCGGGACTGGGCCGCGGCGGCGTCGGCGTCACGCGAACGGCAGCAGCGCGCCGCCGCTGTCGTCACGACCGGCGTGGTCGCCGCCGATCGTGCCTCCGGCTGGTGCCCGTGCTGTCGCAGCCACACCACGTTCGTCGAGACGGGGCCGTGGCTGCGCGATCAGTTCCTGTGCGAGCAGTGCCGGTCGATCCCGAGGTTCCGTGCCGTGAACCACACACTCGACAGGTATTTTCCCGGCTGGGAGCAGGCAACGCTGCACGAGTTCTCGCCCCCCGGCGACTTCATACGCCGGCATGCCGCGCACTACAGTTGT
Source organism: uncultured Acidobacteriota bacterium (assembly GCA_963843885.1). GTDB lineage: Bacteria > Acidobacteriota > Vicinamibacteria > Vicinamibacterales > UBA2999 > CADEFD01. Next base: position 678,545 of record CAWJMJ010000016.1, on the reverse strand, counting down.
TCGTCCGTTGCGCAGGGGGATGCCGCCGCCGCGGAGGCGGCCGCCGAGCAGATCGCGCACCTGTCGTTTGCCGACGCGACCTTCGACCTCGTGGTCACGCAAGATCTGCTGGAGCACCTGTTCCAGCCTGAACTGGCGCTGCCCGAGATCATGCGTGTGCTCAAGCCCGGCGGAGCGCATGTGTTCACCGCGCCCAAGCACAGAGGGCTGCGGGTGACGACGCAGCGGGCGCGACTCGACGGCGGACACGTGCGTCACCTCCTCGAACCGCAGTACCACGGGGACCCGTTGGCGGCCGATCGCCAACTGGTCACGTGGGATTTCGGCGACGACGTCGAAGCCCGCGTCATGGGCTGGGCGGGCGCCCCCACCGTCTCGTACGTCGTTCGCGACCGCGGCCTCGGCCTTGACGGCGAGTACCTGGACGTGTTCGTCACGCGCAAGCCCGTGCAGCCGTTGGGATAGTCGAGCCCGAAACCCACAAAAGGCATCTGTCAGCCAGACTAAAACTTTTGACGATTTGTTGTAAATGGCGATAGACAAAGGGCATACGTGAGTTACTATCCCCGATAGTTTTCGGGCTCAACCGTATGTCGTTCGCTCCTACCGCCGTCACGCACGCCAGCGCCTTGGAACTACAGGTGCACGGCTCCCAGTCCCCCCGGCGCGAGGGATTCGGTCGACAGACGGAGCTATACGCGTGAAGGCTGCAGGCGCGCGCCGACTTCACCACATGCCCATCGCCAGGTCACGGTCGCTCTCTACCTCTCCAGCCGGCGCATTGCTCGGCGCGCTGTTGGTGCTGTCGGCCGCGGTCGACGCCAGCGCGCAGGCGTTGCAGCTCGCATGGTCCGGCAACAGGGTGAGCATCGCCGCTGTCGATGTGCCGCTGGCCGCGATTCTCACCGACCTCGCGCGTCACACCGGATCGGCCGTGGTCGGACTCGAGAAGGCGTCGGACCCGGTCACCATCGACCTCGACAAGGTCACGCTGCACGATGCCCTGCGCACGTTGCTGGCCGACAAGAACTACATCTACCTGGACCGCCCCGCGGCCGCCTCGCAGGTGGCCGACAGCGTGAAGTTGTGGATCTTCCGGCCCGGCCAAGTGATTGCCGCGGCCTGCCTGAAGCCCGGGGCTACGTGCGGTGAAGGGGCCACGGGCGTCGTGTCGTTCGATGGGGCGGCGTCCACCGCCACCTACACCACCGAGCCCTTTCCCCGCGGCCCCAGTGCGGCCGAGGCCGAGGCCGCCCGTCTCGCCGAGGATGGCGCGTTCAGTCCGGCCGCCTCCCAGGGCTCGCTGCTGGGGCTGGCCAACGCGGCTGACCCCGAGGTCCGGGCGCGGGCTCTGCAAGCGCTGGCCATTCAGAACTCCGCCGCTGGGGTGCAGGCAATCATCGCCGCGTTGGAAGACCCGGAGCCGCTCGTGCGCGGCGAAGCGCTCCATATGGCCATGAGTATCGGCACGCCGGGTCCCGAAGCGATCGCGCAGTTGCGCGATCTGCTGGACCACAAGGACCCCGGTGTCCGATTCGCCGCGGCCATGGCCCTGGGAGAGCAGCCCGGGGCCGAGGCCGAGTTCCAACTACGACGCGCCCTCGGCGACCCCGATGAGTCGGTGAAGAACGCGGCGGCGCAAGTACTTCGACAGAAGAATCAGCAGAGGAGCACGCAAAAGCGGAAGTGACGGGCAGTTGGCGGACGTTGTTTAGCGGAGGTGGAGTGATGGGACGAGTGATTCGATCGCGGTGGTCAAGGCCGCTCATGGCCGTTGGTGTTCTTGGTGTGATGGGATTCCTGATGTTCGGGTCCTATGGTGAGAATGGTGGTCCGTTGAACACCGGCGTGCAGAAGGTCACGGCGCAGGCGGCTGGCACCTTGGCCGGCACCAGCGGTATGGCCAGCCCGACGTCGTTCGGCGGCGCTCCGGAAAGCGCGACGCCGTTCCCCGGGCCGACCCCCCAAATTCGCGAAGCCATCGAGCGACAGGAAGAGATGGCCAAAGAGGCCATGGCGGCTCGGGTTCGTAGCCTGCCCGCCGTCGACCCGCGCGTGAGGACCAACGTGGCGCCGCCGGCGGCGAACACCGAGTCCGTGGCGCGCACCATGACGAACATGATGTCGTCGCCCGCGCCGCTCGCGGACAGCGACGCCACCTACTTCCGCTCGACCCAGCTCAATCCTGCTGCCGGCGGCCTGTCGTCGTCGTCGATCAACGAGCCGGCGGTGGCCCAGAACGGCAAGTACGTCTTCGAAACCTGGAACTGGGGCGCCGCTCGGTCGGTGAACGGCGGCGCCACGTGGTCCTACATCAACCCCTACACCATGTCCGATTTCTGCTGCGACCAGGACGTGATCTACGACAAGGGCCGCGACCGCATGTTCTGGCTGCGGCAGGGCCTCTCGGGCGCCCTCGTGTCACCCGTGGGCGGCACCGAGAACCGCGACGTCATCACCGTCGACAACGGCGCGACCACCCTGTGCTCCTACGATCTGCGTCCCAGCATCACCGGCAGCGCCACCTATGCGAACACGTGGTTCGACTACCCGCGCATCTCGCTGAGCGACAACTACCTGTGGGTCAACACCAACGTCTTCAGCAACGCCGGGGCCTACGTCACCCATTTCCTGATTCGCTACAGCCTTACGGAGATGGCGGCGTGCGGTTCGACCCCCTATACCTGGTGGACCTTCAGCTCCGGCTGGTCGCCGGCGCTGATCGAGAACGCCCGCGAAGTGATGTACATGGGCGACCAGATCGTCACCAGCTCGGGCCTCAACGACCAGTTCCGCGTCTACTGGATCTACGAGTCTGACGCCGTGCTCAGCTTCGTCGATCGCACGATCGCGCCCTACACCTTCACCAACCGCGACGCCAGTTGCCCGGTGCCGGGCGGCGCCAACCCCTGTTTACGCGCCGACATCCGCATCACCGGAGCCGTGCTCTCGCACAACACGCCGTTGCCCAATAACGTCGGCGCGGCGGGTGACAAGATCGACTTCTACTGGAACGTCAAGGCGGGTAACGGATTCCCGCTGCCGTACGTGGAGTCGGCCGGCTTCTTTGCCGACACCATCGCCTACACCCTCCGCAAGTTCATCTGGAGCAACTCCGTGACCTTCTGGTACGCGGCGGCTGCGGCCAACGACCGCGAACAGGTCGGCCTGTCGCTCTACCAGTTCAACCCGGTGGCTACGGGTGCGAATCCCTACAGCCTGATCGGGATTGACGACGACTACAACTCCCGGCCCCCCGGGTGGGAGCTGTACATCACGTATGCCGCCGGTTCGAACTGGGGCGTGAACAGCTCCGGAGACTACCTGCGGGCAAGAAAGCACGCACCGGTGGGCAACGCCTGGATTGCCAGCGGCGCCATCAAGAATGCAGCCGGAGCGTTCATTCCGAGCTACACCGTCTTCGGCCGGGCCCGTGACATGAACGGGTTCAACCGGTTCGACCAGCAGTAACGACCGTTCACTGTTCGATCTCAGGGCGCCGGGGGGGAAACCTCCCGGCGTTCTGCATTTCTGGCCGCGTCCTCCGGCCCCGAGCCGACGAGCGTCGACTGAACGGAGGAGTCCCCGACATGACATTGAAACGCGTTCTGTTCCACCGCGCGTACCACGGCTTCACTGGCGGCCATCTCAAGTTCTGGGACTACTACAACCACGTACGCGGGTCCGGCGATCACCAGGCGGCCATTGCTTTTTCCGACGACAGCCTGTGGGACAGCAGCAACCCATGGGTGGCGGAGCGCGCCACGGTGCTGCCGAACTGGCGCGCCGAAGATGCCGACATCCTGTTCCTGGCCGGCACCGACTGGCTGGTCATGGATGAAGGGCAGCGTCAGCACCCGCCCCGTCCGGTGATCAACTTCATCCAGGGCGTGCGTCATGCCCGGCCGGGCGACGTGCGCCACGCGTTCCTGGCGCACCCGGCGATCCGCATCTGCGCCAGCGACGAAATTGCCTCGGCCTTGCGCGCGCTCGGCACGGTGCGGGGGCCGATCCACACCATCGTCTACGGGCTCGACTGGCGCTCGTTTCCCGAGCCGCTGCCCGATCAGGGGCGCCGCTTGGATCTCGCCATCGTCGGTTCCAAGCAGCCGGCGATGGGCCAGCGGGTCTACGAGCACTTCGAGCGCCAGCGCAGCCAGGGGACCGTCCCGGCCAACACGGCCATCGAGCTGGTCAACACGACCGTCGCGCGGCCGGCCTTTCTCGATGTCCTGCGTCAGGCGCGCGTCACCGCGTTCCTGCCGTCGTGGGAGGAGGGCTTCTTCCTGCCGGCACTGGAGGCGATGGCGCTGGGGTCCGTGGTCGTTTGCCCCGATTGCATCGGCAACCGGAGTTTCTGTCTGCCCGACGAGAACTGCCTGCGCCCCGCCTACACCGAAGCCGCGCTCATCACCGCCACCGAGCAGGCCCTGCAGCTGAGCGCCGAGCGCAGGGCGCAGATCCACGCCGCGGCGCGGTCAATGGCGGCACGTCACAGCATCGACGTGGAGCGGCAGCGCTTCCTGACCATCCTGCGCGGGGCGGAAGAGACGTGGCGTGAGATCGTGTGAGGGGACGGTTGCGGCCAGCGGCTCACCGCGCGGCCAGGGCTGACGGACCGTCTCCAGGTATCGTACCGCTCATTTCCAGGAATCCAGCCGCCAGCCAAGCAGCTTCTCGAGGCGCGCGAGCTCGGAGCGGTAGATCCACTTGAGCGCAGACGCGACCGCGGCCGGACGGGTGGGGCGGGCCTCGTCAGCACCAAGCTCGGCGCCGGGCCGCACCTGTCGCGAGGCGGGAAGAACGGCCGGCTCTTCAGCCCCGAGGAACGTATAGACGCGGCGCAGCGTCTCGGCGTGGTGGGCCAGCAGTTCCTCCGTGCGTAACACCAGCAGCTGCTCGCGCGGGAAGTGCTCCAGCAGGTTTGCGATCTGCCGGCTGTAGAAGCCCCGATCGAGATACGAGTGGGTCCGGACCGCGGACGACCACTCGAGGCTGCCGGCCGCCCGCCACAACCGGAACGGCTCGGCGGCCAGGGCCGCCAGCAGCGGCCACGGCTCGGCCTGCCGCGACCGCTCCATGGCATGGTGCGACAGGGCGCGTTCGGCTGGATGACGCAGGAGCACGATCAGCCGCATCGCCGGGTTGTAGCGCTGGATTCTGGCGACGCACACCGGCAGGTACATGTAAATGGGCGTAGCTTCACCCACCAGCGGCTGCCCGTGGTAGTTCGGGAAGGCCTGACGATAGCGCTCGTCGCAGAACGCCGTCGAGTCGACGTAGTCAGGCGCATCGAAGAGATGCACCTCCTTCTGCGGCGCCATGCAGATCTCGGGGTGCTCGGCCAGAAACGCGGCCAGCGCCGTGGTGCCGGCCTTCTGCGCGCCGGCAATGACGAAGTTGACCTTCATGCCCGGCGCGTGGCGAGGAGGCGCGCGACGTCCTCCCGCACCGCCTCGGCCAACGCCTCGACGTCGAGCTCGTAGCTGAACAGGTCTTGCCTGGCATCGCCGTCGATCACGTCGTGGCGCGCCACCTGGCCAAAGACGAACCGCGGCGGGGGACCGGACTGCCGGGCATAGACCCCCGGGTCCTGCCAGGCCACCGCGCGCTTGTTCTCGCCGGCGTGGACGAGGCCGGGCAGGACGTGCAGCCACGCCACCTTGTGCTGCGCCGTGCCGTAGGGGGTGACGTAGTAGTCTGCGGCCTGGGTCCACAGGAAGGCGGCCATCGTGGGCCTGCCGGCCAGGACCACGTGGTCGAAAGGCATGGGCACCTGGTCCACGATCGCCGCGACCGCTTCACGTTCGTGGGCGATGAGACGCGTGTTCCAGTCGTTCCTGGACTCGAGCGCGGACAGCGTGTAGCCGTCGAACACCACCCCGACGCTGCCCGGCTGCGACGACAGGACGGCGCCAAGCGCGCGTGCCAGCGCCGGCACCAGATTGACGGCGGTGCGGGCGTCGACCCGCACCGTGACCCACAGCACCAGTTCGTGAGCGGCGCGGAACTCCGCCGCCTGACGGGCGTCCGCAGGATGCGTTGCCGCGGCGCCGCCCAGCACGCGCTCGACCAGCGTGTGGGGGATGAAGCGGCGGCCGGCAGGCACGACGAGATGCCCGCTGGTCATGGCGTGGAGCAGGGCCGCGCGGCTGGCGCCGTCAATGCTCACGATGTGAGCGCGCGGAATCTCGGGAAAGAGCGTCGCGATGTCGCCGAGCGGCTGCTGGTTGACGATCAAACGCACGTCGTCCTGCAGGCCGTCAGCGACGATCCCTTCGACGACGCTCAGTTCGTTCCAGAGGTGATGGGCGAAGTGTCCGGAGGTGAGAACGACGCACGGCGGTCCGGCAGGTGTCCCGGCGTCACGGAGCAATCCTGGGGCGTGACGGTGCTCGGCCAGGAATCGGAACGCGCCGCGCAGGTCGTCGCAGTCCTGAGTCAGTCGCAGGTCGTCGCGCTGGAACGACACCAGCAGCTGGCGCCGCGGGAAGAACAGACCCAGGTCGGTGCACCACGACAGTCCACGCTTGAGGAAGTAGAACGTCTCGACTCCCGCGAAACGGCACACGTAGATCGGCACCGTGTCCCACGGTGTGCCCGGGCTGACGAAGACATCGGTCGTGGCAATGGTGCCGGCGCCGAAGGGATCGGGGATGACGACGGCGTGGGCGCGAATGGCGGCGAGCGCCTCGCCGAAGAACGCCTCGGAGGCGTTGATCTTCGCACCCGCGAGCCCGGTCAACGGCCCGTGCCCCCTGACGTCAGGGTGATAGGCCGAGAACCGGGTGAGGTCGAGGCCGGCCAGAAGGTCGGCGGGAGCGGTGGCGCCAGGCAGGAACAAGCGCAGGATCGCCAGTCCGGCGCCGTCGGCGACAATCGGCGGGAAAGCGGCGCGTGACGTGGAGTCGTGATCGAAGGCCATGGCCGCTACGGCACGCTCGGGCAGCGCGAGACCAGGTAGGGTGGGGCCGCGAGCAGCACCTCGGCGCACCGCTGTTCCCAGGCCGCGAACTCCGGGGTCGTGGCCCATGCCACCCAGGTCGTGTTCCTGACGAGAATCCGTGACGGGCCGGGCGCATTCGGATCGAGATGCATGCTGCCGATGAAGTTGCCGGACGTCGCCATGGCGTACTCCAGGTCGGAGGCGGTGGCCCACCAGCCCATCACGAACGGTCGCTGTGGCGCCAACGTGTCGAGGAACGCCGCCGTCTTCACCATGTTGACGACGCGCGGCGTGTAGCGGCCGCGCCGGTTCCATGCGAAGCGGGCCGGCTGGATGGCGAGCGGCCCGGCCAGCTGCACCATCAGGGTGATGGCCAGGGGGGCGACGAGCGCTGCGGTCAACCAGGGCCCGCGGACGAACACGACGCAACAGATGGCCGCGCTGTACAGGAACAGACCGATCAGGGCATAGCGGTGCTGGCCGTTCGACAAGCAGGCCCACCACGTCAGATGGACCGCGGCCGCGCCCATCAATAGCGCATAGAGCGCGCCGGCCTCGGGTGCCACGGACCGTCGATGCAAGGCGATTCCCGCGCCGATCGCCAGCGCCGCCAGGAGCACCAGCGGGTAGCCGAAATGCGCGTGGAACGACGCCGCGTTGGCTGCGCTGGTCGTGAGCAGCCGCGGCCAGGCGCCGGACACGCTGGTGGGCAGGGCGGTGACCGCGTCGTGACTCTGGACGAACCGCAGGAACTCCCTGGTCTGCTCCACGTAGGTGTTCCAGCCGAGCACGTGGACCTGCCAGGCATGGTAGGCCGCCAGTGGTGCGGCCAGGGCCGCGCCCGCACCGAGAGCGTCAACCGCGCTGGCGCGCCGCGCGTCGCCGGGCGCGACGGCCACCCGCCAGACCAGCCACAGCGCCAGGGGCAGGGCACTGAGCAGCGCCAGCATCTTGGTTGCAAGCGCCAGGCCGAACACCAGCGCCGCGGGCCACACGGCGCGACGGTTATTCACCGCGCGGGCCGCCAGCACCGCGCCCGCCAGACACAGCGCCGTGGCCGGTCCCTCACCGAGCAGGGCGTGCCAGTGTTCGAAGTGGACGCCAGCCGTTTCGACGTAGAGGAAGAGCAGCACCAGAACGGAGTAGGCGGCGGCCCGCGTGGCGCCGGCCAGTGCGACGAGGCCGGCATACGTGACCAGCATCACGCCAAACACAAGGGTGGCGGTGGCGACGCCGGGCACCCAGGGCGTATTGCCGACGACCGCCATCAGCGCGGCGGCCGGCAGGTTGAGAACCGGACCGCTGGTGATGCGGGAATCGAAGAAGCGGAGGCCCGGACTGCCGTCGAGCGGCAGCGGGTTGGCGTACTCGCCAGTGACGGCGAAGGTACTTCGCGACGATGGCGTTGGTCGAGTCGTCGGCACAGCAGATGCCATCGGAGAAGGCGTGAGCGTAGGCGATGGCGGCAAACGCCACGAAGACCAGACCAGCGCCGAACTGCACGAATCTGGTCGCGATAACCGGTGTTGTCACAGGGGCGAGTCTCACCGCGGGGATCGTCGACGCTGGGTCACGAGGCCGACCCCGCCGCCCATCGTGACGCCCCGCGAAAGGTACGACAGAATAGCCGCGAATGAAAGGCGCCTCGTGAAGACGCGCGGGCTGACAGCGGCGATCCGAAGTGCGCTCGGTCACCGTCTGCCGGCCGAGTCCGAGCCAGGCACAACGGGCGTGTCGCAGGACGCGCCGGAGCCGGATCGACCAGACCCGGCGGCGGGCCGGGCGCCAGGCGACGACTCGTTGGCCGGGTTGTCCGCGGCCCTGGCCACGCGACTGCATCACGGCGAACGCTTCGACGGCGCAACCGACCTGGCCGCGGCCGAGGCGCTGCGTCAGCGCCTGGCAGCGGCGGCCGACGTCCATGCCAACCCGTTTGCGGCGCAGCGCTACCGCGATCTGTTGATGCCCGTGCTGGCCCAGGTGCCGCCCGAGGATCTGGCTGGCGCCACCATCGTGGATCTCGGCTGCGGCACCGCCAATCCTTTCACCTTTTCGTTCCTGCTCCTCATGCTCGGCGCCGAACGTGCCTATGCGATCGATGCCGAGCCCGTGGCCGACATGCGCGCGGCCACACGCGCGCTCGCGACCGCCGCCGGGTGGATGCTGGTCGAGCCGCAGCGCCTGTTCGACCGCGCGCTGGTCAGCGCCGAGGCGGTCGTGCGGCACCTGCACGGCTTCGACCTGTCGCGCCTGTCGGCCGGCGATCCGGCCGGTCTGGCCACCTCGCGTCTGCTGCACAAGCGTGAGGCGCTACCCGACCTGTCGCTGCGCGCCGGCGAGGCCGACCTGGTGTTCTCGGTGTCGCTGCTCGAGCACCTGCCGCCAGACGACGCGTTGGAAGCTCTCCGGCGCATCACCAAGCCCGGCGGGCTGGGCGTGCATGTCGTCGACCTGGTCGACCATCGCTTCTACGCCGGCGCCGTGACGAGCCCGTTTGCGTTCCTGACCGAAGCCCCCTCCGACGCGCTGGTGCACGGCAGCAACCGGCTGCGTGCCCACGAGTGGCGCGCGAAGTTCGCGCAGCACGGCTTCACCGTGGAACGCGTGGAGGAGTGGAGCAACCAGCCCGCGCCGACGGCGGCGGAGCGGGAGAGCTTCGCCGAACCGTACCGCGCGCTGGACCGCGAGCAGGTGCAGGTCACCGGCGCGCGCCTGTTCGTGCGGCGCGAGGGAGCGCCGACCGGGCGGGTGACTCGCCGCGTCCGGCCCGCCAGCGTGCCGGAGGTGCCCCAGGACGCGGATGCACCGGTGCTCGAGGGCAGCGCGTCGTCGGGAGCGCAGCACTTGTATCACGCGTTGGTGGCCACGGCGGCGGGAGCCCGCGGCCCCGAGTACGTCGAGTTCGACGGGCGGCCGGACGCAGCGGCGCAGGCCCTGGTGAAGCTCATCGCCTTCTACCTGCCGCAATACCATCCCATTCCCGAGAACGACGCGTGGTGGGGCCGCGGCTTCACCGAGTGGACCAACGTGTCGAAGGCGGTGCCGCAGTTCGTGGGGCACTACCAGCCGCATCTGCCCGGTGAACTGGGCTTCTACGACCTGCGCGTGCCCGAGGTGCAGCGCCGCCAGGTGGAGCTGGCGCGCCACTACGGCCTGGAGCGGCTTCTGCTTCTACTACTACTGGTTCGGCGGCACCCGCCTGCTCGAGCAGCCGCTCGAACGGTTCATGGCCGACCCGGCCATCGACTTCCCGTTCTGCGTCTGTTGGGCCAACGAGAACTGGACGCGGCGGTGGGACGGACGCGAAGACCAGGTGCTCATGGCCCAGGACCACGGGCACGACGGCGACGCCCGGTTCATGGCCGATCTGGAGCCGGTGCTGCGCCACCGGAACTACATTCGCATCGACGGGCGGCCGGTGGTGCTGGTCTACCGGCCGATGCTGTTGCCCGATCCGGCGGCCACGGCGGGGCGCTGGCGCGAGCACTGCGTGCGGGCCGGCCTGGGCAATCCCTACCTGGTGGCCACGCACGCCTTCGACAGCGTCGATCCGACCATCATCGGCTTCGACGCGGCGGTGGAGTTCCCGCCCAACACCGGCGGCCGGGCGTTGCCGATGGACATCACCTCGAGCCTGACCGCCGGCCATCCCAATTACGCGGGCACGGTCTACCGCTACGACGACATGTGGCGGGGGCGACTCGAGCGTCCGGCCCCGGCCTATCCGTTCTTCCGAGGCGTGTGCCCGGGATTCGACAACGAGGCGCGGCGGCCGGGCAATGGCTCGACCTACGCCTTCTCCACGCCTGAGTCCTACGGCCGGTGGCTGGAGGCCGCCTGCCGCGTGACGCTCCGCGAACCCGACGCCGACAAGCGGCTGGTGTTCGTGAACGCGTGGAACGAGTGGGCGGAAGGAGCGCATCTCGAGCCCGACCGGCGCTTCGGCTACGCCTACCTGGCGGCGACGCGGAAGGCGGTGGAGAGCCTGCACCACGACTGGACCATGCTGGTCGTGTCCCACGATGCGTGCCGGGGCGGGGCCCAGCGCGTGATGCTCGAGTACCTGGCGTGGCTCGTGTGCCACACCGCCATCCGCGTCAAGGTGTTGTGCCTGGGCGGGGGCGAATGGCTGCCGCAGTTTGCGGCCCTCGCGCCCACCGTGTTGTGGTCGGATCTGGTCGACCGCGCCGCCGCCGCGCTCGAGCCTGATGTGACCGGCCAGCTGCTGGACTTCTGCGGGGGCGCCCCGGCCGTGATCTACGCGAATACCGTCGCGTCCGGACGCGCCTACCCCGCGCTGCAGCGGCTGGGTGCCCCGATCGTCACCCACGTCCACGAACTCGAGAGCAGCATCGCCCGCTATGCCGGCGAGTGGATCGACGACGTGCTGACGCAGTCGGCCGGGTTCATCGCCTGCTCCGGACCGGTGCGCGACCATCTGGTGCAGACCTACGGGATTGCGCCGCGGCTGGTCACGATCGTGCACGACTCGATCACCGAGCAGCCGGACAGTGCGCCCGTGACGAGCGACGCCCGCGCGGCCCTGCGTCGCCACCTCGGGCTGCCCGCGGCGGCGCATCTGGTGATGGGGTGCGGCATCGGCATGCCGTTCCGCAAGGGCGCGGATCTGTTCATCGACGTGGCCCGCCGTCTCCAGCAGCGCGGCGAGGCAGACGCGCACCTGTGCTGGGTCGGCGCTTTCCCCGCGGACGAACACGATCAAGAGCACGGAGCGTGGTCTGCGCACCTAGCCCGGGTGCAAGCCGAGCGCCTGCCGGTCATTTTCCTCGGCGTGCAGGACGACGTCACGCCTTACCTTCAGGCCGCCGATGTCTTCCTCCTCACCTCGCGGGAGGATCCCTTCCCGCTCGTGGCGCTCGAAGCGGCTCAGTGCGGCGTGCCCATCGTGTGCTTTGCCGAGGCCGGCGGCATGCCCGCGTTGGTGGAGTCCGACGCCGGCGCCGTCGTGCCCTTCGCTGACGTCGAAGCGATGGCGGAGGAAGTGGCGGCGCTGTGTGCCGACGACGCGCGGCGCACCGCGCTCGGCGCGCGCGCCCGGCACAAAGTGCTGACACGGTTCACCACGGCCATCACCGCTCCGCATCTGCTGTCGGTGTGCCGCGGCGCGGCCGGCCGCCCGCCGGCCGTGTCGGTGATCGTGCCGAATTACAACCACGGCCGCTACCTGCGCGAGCGTCTCGACGGCATCTTCGCCCAGACGTTCCGTGATTTCGAAGTGATCGTGCTCGACGACGCCTCGACCGACGACAGTCTTGCCGTCGTGGCCGAGTATCAGGGCCACGCCGACGTGCGCGTGATCCGGAACGAGCGGAATTCCGGTTCGACCTTCACGCAGTGGCTGACCGGCATCGACGCCGCGCGCGCGGACGTGATCTGGATGGCCGAGTCCGACGACGGCTGCGCGCCGGAGTTCCTGGCCACGCTGTTGCCGTTGCTGCGCGACCCGCAGGTGAAGCTGGCCTATGCCAACTCCCACGTGTGGAACGCGCGCAGCGAAGTGGTGGGGGATTACACCAGCAACCCCTACCTGACGACGCTGTCGGCGACCAAATGGGCGCAGCCCTACCGGGTGTCGTTCGCACAGGAGATGAACGACGGCCTGGGCGTGAAGAACACCATCCTCAGCGCCAGCGCCGTGCTGTTCAAAAAGTTCGAGCTGGACGCCGCCACACGCTCGGCACTGCGGGCCATGCGCATTGCCGGAGACTGGTTGTTCTACGCTCATGCTGGCGCCGGCGGCGACATCGCCTACACGCCCCGCAAGCTGAACTACCATCGCCGGCACGACGAAAGCGTGGTGGGGAAGCTGCTGGCGCAGAACCGCGTGGAGCAGTTCTTCGCAGAGTTTGCGACGGTGCAAGGCTGGATTGCGGATCATTACCGCCTCGACGCGGAGTTCGAGGCGAAGTGGGACCGGTACCTGCGGGACCAGTGGGAGGCGTTCTATCCGGGCCGTCCATTCGACGACCTCGCCGCCTGCTACCCGCTCGACGAACTGCGCGCGCGCATGGCGGCTTCGGCGGCAGCCACGCCGGGCGGCGCCGCGTGAAGTGGTACTTCGGCTTCAACGAGCACGCCTCGAAGTGGTTCGAAGACATGGTCCGCGTGGCGGTGGCGACGGCGGCGACGCACGCGCCGCACCTCGAGCCCCACTGCCTCTACGACGGCGACGACGAGACCGACTTGACCCGGTGGCTGCGCGGGCGGGGCGTGGTCATCGAGCCGGCGACCGCACCCGTCCGGCATCGCCTGATGGCGCCGGACATCCTGGTGCGCAATGTCGGCACCGGCTACGACCCGGTGGCGGCGCGGGGCTACTACTTGTGCCTGGCCGTGCCCGAGGCCGCGGCTGACGCCGAGCACGTGCTCTTCACCGATTGCGACGTGATGTTCACCGGTCCGGTCGACCTCGCGCCGATTCGGCCGGCGCTGCTGGCGGCGGCGCCGGAGATGCTCGACCTGCGGCGCCCGGCGCCCGGCAGCGGCGCGCGCGGCTTCAACTCGGGCGTGATGGTGATGAATGTCGCCGGTATGCGGGCCAAGCTCGACGAGATCGTGGCGGTGCTCGAACGCGACGGCTACCACGCGTTCCCGCACGCCCAGGCCACCTACGACCAGGGCGCGCTCAACACGGCCATACCACTGGGCGATTGGGAGCGGTTGCCGGACATCTTGAACTGGCGGCCGGTCTTCGGGGTCAATCCGGAGGCGAGCCTCGTGCACTGGCACGGGCCCAAGCCCCGGCATGTGGCCAAAACCATCGCCACGGGCGTGACCTCGGCGCCCGACGACGTCATGCGCGCCATGCTCGACACCGCACCAGCGGCGTACCGGCACTACCTCGAACTGTTCCGCGCCGCGCTCGACGACGCGTAGCCGCGCCGGCGGGGCGTCAGGGGCGCGTGACCGTGAACGTCACGGCACGGCTGCCCTCGGCGCCGGTCATCACCGCGATTTCGTAATCGCCGGGGAAGACCTGCGGATACCCACCAGCACACGGTCCGGCGCCGCTCGGCGCGCACAAGTCGAGGCCGTCGGGGATCGTGAAGCGCAGGACGACGCCGTCGGCCGAGGCCGAGATCCTTGATGTAGCCGGTGCCGAACTTCAAGTGGTTGCCGCGGGGCTGGAAGCCGGTGCCGGTGACGGTCACTTGCGTGCCCACCGGGCCCGAGGTCGGTGTGATGGTCAGCATGGTTGGAGCCGGCTGGTTGGCCGTGACCACGGGCCCCGGCTCGAGCGGCGACGAGCCGCACGAAGCCACCAGGGTGGCCGCGCAGGCCAGGGCCACGACAGTACCAGAGACGGATCGGACGTGCACGTCTACCCCCTTGGCATGCGCCGCGGCATCGACTTCACACTAGTGCAAACGGGGCGACGCCGCAACGCCACCCTGGTCCGGAATCTCCGGCCGTGGTAGCGCCGGCCGTGGCTAGCGGTCGCGGTCGACGTGCTGCCAGAACGGCACGAGCGGGGCGGGCGTGCCGATGACCGGACGGTCGGGCGGCAGCGGCAGCGGCGACACCACGATGCCGTTGGGTTTGGCCGGTCCGTCCGGCGGGGGCAGCGGCGCGACGACGATGCCGTCGGCTCTGGCCGGACCGTCCGGCGGTGGCAGCGGTCCGACGACCGGACGTCCGCCGCCCACCTTGGGGCCCTCAGGCGCTGGCGGTGGCAGCGGCGCCACGACGATGGCCGCGAGGCGGCCCTCATCGGGCGGCGTCGGCAGCGGTTGCACGACGGGGCGGAAGTCCGCGGTCGGGCCATCCTCCGGCACCGGTGGCGGCAGCGGCGCCACCACGAGGTTGACGGCGGCATCGCCGTCGGGCGGGCAGGGGAAGCGGCTGCACCACGGGACGCCCATCGGCTCTGGGCCCTTCGGGCGGCGGCGGCGGCAGGTAGGGCGGCCACGGCGCCCAGGGCGGGCTGGACGCGGCGAAGCTGCTCCCGCTGGGTGACGACGTGGCGGTGGCGCCGTCGGGCGCGGTCTCTTCCCGGCCCCGGATATTCAGCCGTGGCGTGTTCAGCGAGGGTTGGGCTTCGGCGGCGCCCACCGTACCCCGAATCGACCCGATGGAAACGATGGACATGGCGTATCTCCTCGACCAGGCAGGACCAACTTCCGTGCCAGCCATGGAATCGTCTGCCAGGGGGGTGGGCTTGAATGCGCTGCCTGGGGGTGCACGAAACGGCGTGGCTGGCGCCACGACCTGAGCGGCCGTCACGCCGCCGACGTGTCGGTGCGCGCCGGACGGTGTCGGTCGACCGGACGAAGGCCGCCCGCCTCGGGCCGGGCCGCTAGCGGGAGCCGAGGGAGGCGAGCGCCGTCTCGACCTCGCGCCGGCCGGAGTATCCGGCGTCCAGCGTCAGCGCCTTGTTCAGGGCCGCGCGGGCCTTGTCCACCGAACCGGCGCGCGCGTAGGCCACGCCCAGGTGGTACTGGAACTGCGGGTTGGCCGGGCTGCGCCGCACCGCGTCTTCCAGATGCTCCACCGCCAGCAGCCGCAGGTTCTTCTGGACGTAGACCCAGCCGAGGGCGTCGCTGACGGCGGGGTCGTCGGGGGACGCGCGCTTGGCGTCGGAGAGATGACCGAGCGCCACGTCCAGGCTCTGGCCACGCGCGGCGTGCAGCAGCGCCAGTCGCGCCGCGGCCGGACCGTTGCCCGGGTGGGCCGCGAGCACGCTCTGGTAGCGCGCTTCGGCCTCGCTGGGGCGGCCCAGCCCCTCGAGCACGGCGCCAAGGGCGGTCAGGGCCTGCGGAGAATTCGGGTGGCGGGTCAGCACCTGTTCGAGCAGCCGCCTGGCGTCGTCGTAGCTGGCGCGGGCGGTGAGGCCGTCGGCCAGCATCAGGGCGGTTTCGACATCGGCTGGCTGCAGTTCGAGCGCCCGTCGCAGCACCCGTTGGGCACCTGGCAGATCGCGCTGCGCACGGAACACCCGGCTGGCGATCTTGAGCACGCCGGCCTCGTCGGGACGCCGCGCCAGGGCGGCGTCGATGCGTTGCCGCGCCGCGCCCAGCTGGCCCCGTTCGAGATCGAGGTCCACCAGTCCGGCCAGCGCCTCGAGCGACGTCGGATCGGCCTGGAGCGCGCTGTCGAAAGCCGCGCGCGCCGCCGCCTCGTTGCCGCGCCCGGCCTGCATCAGGCCGAGTTGCACGCTGACGGCGGCCGGGCGGGGCCGCAGGCGCAGCAGGGGCTGGAGCGCGGTGGCGGCGGCCGGGTAGTCACGCAGGCGCACGTGCGCGGTGACCTCCGCCACCTTCGGGGCCGGGTCGTCGGGAAACAGGCCGATGGCCTGCCGGGCATAGACCAGCGCCTCGCGGGTCCGGCCGGTTTCCAGGCCGAGCTGCGCCAGCTTCGGCAGCAGGTGGGTGAGTGCCGGTCCCAGTCGCAGCGCCTCGCCGTATTCGGTGAAGGCCTCGTCGCGATCGCCGCTGGCCTCCAGGGCCTCGGCCAGCACCACCCGCGGTTCCGCCGAGGTGAGGTCGGCGGCCACTGCCTCGCGCGCGACGACCAGGGCCTCGGCCGTCCGCTGCTGCTTCATGAGCAGCATCGCCTTCAGCGTCAGGCCGCGCCGGTGTTTTGGGTAACGGGCCAGGATCGCGTCGAGTTCCTGGGCCGCAAAATCATGGCGCCCCAGGCGCATCTGCAGCTCGGCGTGGCGGGCCGCGATGGCGCCGCCCTGGTCGTCCTCGGGCCGCATCTTGTCGAGGTGCGCGAGGGCGTCGGCGTAGTGCCCGCGCGCCGCGAAGTGATCGGCCAGCGCCAGCCGCGGCGCCCGATTGTAGGCGGCGGTGGCGTCGGCCGCCTGCGTCAGGTACTTCTCACCGAGCGCATCGTCGTGGCGGGCCAGATAGAAGTAGCCGGCAATCTCGTTGACCAGTCCGTGAGCGGGCTGATTCTCCGCGAGCGTCCTGAGCACGTCGCGGCTGTCGTCGGCGCGCCGGGCGGCCCACAGGAAATTGATGAGCGCCAACTGCACGTCCACCGAATCCGGCGCCGCCGCGGCTGCTTTCCGCAGCGCCGCTTCCGCCAGCCGGTCGTCTTCGGGTCCCACGCGCGGGCGAACAGTGGTGCAGCCGGCCTCGTAGTCGGGCCCGATGCCGCCGGTCGCACTCAGTTTGAAGAGTGCCCAGGTGGGATTGATCAGACGCGCCGTGGCCGTGCCCCAGAGCACGAGCAGTTCGGCATCGTCCGGACGCTGCCGCAGCAGCCCGGTCGTGATCCTCAACGAATCGTCGAAGCGGCTCTGCCCCAGAATCATGCGCGCCGCCAGGAACTGCGCGTCGTAGTCGTTCGGCAACAGGTCGGCCGCCTGCATGGCCTGATTGGCCGCCGGCGTCCATTGTTCGAGGCGCTCGAGGACCTTCGCCAGCTTCACGCGCAGGGGGCCGTCGTTCGGGGCGGCGGCGACGGCGCGCCCGTAGGCGTCAGCCGCCTGGCCGAACTTCTCGGACGCGACCAGTTCGTCGCCACGCTGCTCGTTGGCGGCACGCACGGCCTGCGGATCCTCACCGCGGCAGCCGCTCGCGATCAGGCTGGTGACGGTCAGCAGGGTGCAGATGAAGCGGATGGCGCGGGTGCCGCCGGGCATGACCGTCTGCGCAAGCGGGCCGCTACGTGCCGGCCGCCACGCGCGCACCCGGCATCAGGCGCTCGGTGTCGCGCGCCGCCGCGCGCCAGGCATCCGAGTCGGCCAGCGCCCGCATTCGGACGAGCATGTCGCGGATCATCCGCGCCGCGGTATCCCGATCCAGCGTCCGCACCATCCTCCGCGCTTCGGCGACGACCCTCTCGGGCGTGTCGAACGGCGCCAGCCCGGGGCGGGGCGCCGCCAGCAACCCGTCGGACGCCAGGTTCAGGTTGGTGAGCGTGGGCGTCCAAGCGGGAGTGCGGGACGCGATCTCGCTGCGAATCAGCGAGAGCAGGAAATCGTAGTTGGCCAGATTGGACAGACGAGGAAACTCGGCCAGGAGTTCGGCCCGCTGCTGCTCCAGATAATCCAGGACGTATTGGCACTGGATTGTCGGCAAGGTGTACAGGGTGACGTTGTGCGGATGGATGCAGGTGTTGATATGCAGGTAGACCTGCTTCTTCTCGGCGAACCGGAAGACCTGCGGCAACTCGAACCAGTTCTTGCGGTGCTCGGTGACGTTGAGCATGACCGACAGACCGCGCTTCTGGCGAAGCTGCAGCAAGTAATCGAAGTTGTCGAAGAACAGGTCGCTGCGCAGGCCGATGCGAACTTCGGCATGCAGTTCGGGATTCACCGCGTCCATCGACACGGCGATGGTCGTGAAGTTCAGGGTCTCCAGGTACTTGCGGGCTCGAGGATGGAGCGAGACGGCGTTGGTATTGACGTAGATCGTGCACCGCGCGTTGACCCGCGAGAGGATCTCGAAGATCCGCACATGTTCCTTCACCAGGAACGGCTCGCCCCCGTAGAACTCCAGGTGTTCGACGTGCGGCAGGATCTCTTCCATGTCCTTGAAGAATCGTTCGCCGTACATCGAGGGTCGGGGCGGCGCCTGGTCGCGTTCGTGGCGGATGCGCGACGAGGTCAGGCCGTCGCACATCACGCAGGCGAGATTGCAGGTGCTGTTCAGCCGGAAGATCAGGCGCTTGGGATAGAGCGGCGTGGCGTCGTCGTTGGCGCCGCCGTCGAACTGCTCGGTGGCAAATACGTGGCTGCCCGAGCCGGCCGTGCACTGCCGGACGCAGTGCTGGCAGTTGTGCTCGTCCATCGTGTAGGCGCTCATCTCGGCCCGATACCGCCGGTAGACCTCGCCGCGCCAGACGTCGATCACCGACAGATCTGGGTGCATACGCGCCACTTCCGAATGGGAGTGGTTGCACAGGCGAATGGCCCCGGTCGCATCGAAGTCCATGCTGAGATAGGGGGCATAGCACACCGACCGCAGCTTGCGCTTCCGGATCGCCGGGCGGCTGGCGTCGTAGTCGGCAATCGTCCGGTTCAGTGGCTGACCGGAGCGCAGCGTGATGTATTGCGTCATCGTCGGCGGATATCTTCAGGAAGTCTAGCACCCGGACCGGCAACGCACGAGGACGACGGGCGAGCCATTTCGGTCAGGCGTCCAACTCCCACCGGTGCGGCACCGCCAGAACGGCGTCGCGGGCGCCCTCGCCTTGGACCACCAGCGCGCACCCCGGAGCGGAGACACCGGGCGTGCCATCGGCGCCGGAGCCCATGCGCACATCGACGCTGTAATGCCCGCTGTTGAGGTCGAGCCGGTCGAACACGAACGTGATTCGCGCGGGACCGCCGGCCCACGGCGCCGACGGCGGGCCATGCGCCTGATCGCTGACGACGTCGCAGCACAGCAGCCCGTCTTCGCGGACGATGCGTACCGCGATCGGCTCGGGCGGCGACTGCGCTGGCTGATCGAAGTCGATGGCGACGTGCAGGGCTTGGCCGGTGGGGAAGGTGGTGAACGGATGGCCGGTGGCGTCGAGGAGTGAGACTTGGAGAATGCGCCCGGAGAGCGCGTTGGTCGCGGCGTCCGCCGACGGGTCGGGCGGGGCCGCGACCGCGAAAGCGGCGGGCACGAGGTCCACGAACGTCGGAGCGGGGGCGCCGGTCGGTTCGGGCTCCATGGCGTGGCCGACGTGCGCCTGGTATTGCTTGGCGACCTCGTTGACCGCGCCGTGCGCCATCAGCTGTCCCTTGTTCAGCCATACGACGTCGTCGCACAGCTGCTGCACAATCGTCAGGCCGTGCGAGACGAGGAGCAGCGAGCAGCCGTTGGCCTTGAACTGCTTGATGCGTTCCAGGCATTTGTGCTGGAACGACGCGTCACCAACCGCCAGCACCTCGTCGATCAGCAGCACGTCGGGATCGGTGTGCACGTTGATGGCGAAGGCCAACCGCATCTGCATGCCGCTGCTGTAGGTGCGCATCGGGTTGTCGATGAACTTCTCGAGCTCGGCGAAGGCGACGATGTCGTCGAAACGGCGCAACACCTCGCGGCGCGTCAGCCCGCTGAGCACGCCGGCGACAATCACGTTCTCTCGTCCGGTCAAGTCGGGATTGATGCCCGAGCCGAGGTCGAGCAGCGCCCCGATGCGCCCGGCCACGTGGATGTGGCCGCGATCGACCGTGCCGATTCCACCTACCAGCCGGAGCAGGGTCGATTTGCCCGAGCCGTTGGTGCCGATGATGCCGGTGGCTTTCCCGCGTCGCACCGACACGCTGACGTCGCGGAGCGCCCAGAACCGTTCGCTCGCCTTTAGCCCACCGAAACCGCGCGCCAGGACTTCCTGCAACGTGAAGGGCCGGTCGGGTAGATAGCGGCGGAATGACTTGCTGACGTTCGAGATCTCGATGGCAGACGTCATCAGAATTCGTCGGCGAAGCTGGGACTGGCCCATTTGAAGATGGCCAAGCCGAACAGCAGCAGCACGGTCGACACGCCGAAAAGCGTGAGCCAGGTGCTCAACGGCGGCAGCACGCCTCTGATAATGACGTCGCGATAGCCATCGACCACGCCGACCATCGGATTGAAGGCGTAGATTCCACGGAAGCGTGCGGGAATGGTGCTCGATTGGTAGAACACGGGCGTCATGAAGAACAACAGCTGCAGGATCACCTTCAGAAAATACTGAGTGTCGCGGAACCAGACGTGGACGGCGGCCAGCGGGTAGGCCAGGCCCAGGATCAGGATGAACTGCACGGCGATGAGCAGTGGCAGCGCCAGCAGCGTCGGGTGCAGGGGCACCCCGGTCCCGACCAGCAGCACGAACAGCACCGGCAACGACAGCAGGAAGTGGAGCAGCGTGCTGGCCACGCTGACAATCGGCAGCACCGCCAGCGGCACGTTCGGGCGCCGGATCAAATCGCGGTTGTTGACGACGGCCACGGTGGCGAAGAACAGCGACGTCTGGAACCAGGTGTAGACCAGCAGGCCGGTAAACAGGAACGCGGCGTAGTTCGGGATCTCGAGCGGCAGCACCGACCCGAAGATGAAGAGCAGCACGCCCAACTCTGCGATCGGATTCAGCAGCGTCCAGAGCATCCCGAAGTAGGATCCCCGGTAGCGCAGCTTCACGTCGCGGGAGATGAGCTCGCGGAGGACGTCGCGCGTGTGCGCCAGCCGAGTCGGCGAGAGCCAGGCACCGGCGCGCCCCACCGCGGGCGCGTCGAGCTCGGCAGAGGCTGTGGGCATCTGAGTACCATGATAGCCGGGCGCGCGGCCGCCCCAAGCGTAAAACACGGCGCGGATATCCAGGCCAGAAGCACCGATATGCAGGAGTGTAACGACCTCACATGGACCTGATGGCCGATCTCGCGCTGATCTTGATTGCGGCCCTCTCGGGCGGCATCCTGGCGCACCGTCTCGGTCAGCCGCTGATCGTCGGCTACATCCTGGCCGGCATCATCATCGGCCCGTTCACCGGCGGCCCGACCGTAGCGCACGACATCGAGCAGCTGGCCGAGCTCGGCGTGGTGCTGCTGCTGTTCTCGCTCGGCCTCGAGGTGTCGTTCCGTGAACTGGCCCCGGTACGGGCGGTGGCGCTGGCCGGCGGCGCCATCCAGGTGTGTCTGACCATCGCTCTGGGCATGGCCCTGGGCTCGGCGCTCGGCTGGGAGTGGCGCCAGGCGGTCTGGTTCGGCGGCCTCATCTCCCTGTCGAGCACGATGGTGGCCCTGAAGACCATCCAGTCGCAGGGGCGGCTGGGCACCCTCTCGAGCCGCGTCATGATCGGGATCCTGGTGGTGCAGGATCTGGCCGTCGTGCCGCTGATGATCGTGCTGCCCGAACTGAGCGATCCCAGCGGCGGCTTTGCCCGGGTGGCGACCGCGGCCGGCCGCGCCGCGCTGCTGCTCGGCGTGATCGTCGTCTTCTCGACGCAGATCGTGCCCAAGCTGATGGCCTTCGTGGCCCGCTGGAACTCGCGCGAGCTGTTCTTCCTGGCCAGCATCGCCCTGGCGGTGGGCGTGGGCTACGTGGCGTTCAGCTTCGGTCTGTCGATGGCCATTGGCGCCTTCGTGGCCGGGCTGGTGGTGAGCGAATCCGACTACGCGCACCAGGCGCTCAGCGACGTGGCGCCGCTGCGCGACCTGTTCGGGATGCTGTTCTTCGTGTCGGTCGGGATGCTGCTCGATCCCGCCATGGTGTGGGAGCACCTGGGCGGAGTGGCGGCGGTGGTCGCGGCGATCATCGTCGGCAAGGGCGCCATCCTGGCGGCGGTGGTGCGGGCCTTCGGCTACTGGAATGTCATTCCGCTGGCGGTTGGGCTGACCCTGTTCCAGGTCGGTGAGTTCGCCTTCGTGCTGGCGCGCGTCGGGCAGGCGAGTGGGGCGCTGACGCCCGAGGTCTACTCGATGTCGTTGAACGTGGCCGTGGTCACCATGGCGCTCACCCCCGTGCTCTCGGGCTGGGTCCCGGCCATCTACGGCCGCTTGTGGCCGCGCGTGTCGCGCGAGGCGTTCGAGGCCAGCAACATTCCGGCGCAGGGCCTGCACGATCACGTGGTCATCGCCGGCGCCGGGCGCGTCGGGCGCACCGTGGCCGACGCGTTGGCGCAGTTGCGATTGCCGTTCGTGCTCGTCGACTCCGACGACCGGCGCGTGCGGCAGGCCCGCGCTGCCGGCCAGCCGATCGATCTACGGCGACGCCACGCAGCGCGTGGTGCTCGACGCGGCCAGGCTGGCACACGCGCGGGCGCTGCTCGTCACCGTCCCGGCGCTTCCCGATGTGCGCAACCTGGTCGCGGCCGCCCGGCAGCTCCACGCCGATCTGCCGGTGATTGCGCGCGCCGACAGCGCCGATTCGGTGGCGGCGCTCTACGCGCTGGGCATCCAGGAAGTGACCTCGCCCGAATTCGAGGCGGCCATCGAGATGACCCGTCAGGCGCTGCTGTATTTCGAGGTGCCGGCGCACCAGGTCTTGAGCGTGGCCAGCGCCATCCGTCACGAGCGCTACGTCAAGGCCAACCAGCCCGGGTTGGCCATGATGTCGCAGCTCAACGAGGTGGCGCGGCACCTCGACGTGACCTGGGTCGGCGTGCCCGGCCCACAGTCCGCTCGATGGCAAGACGCTCGGCGAACTGCGCCTGCGCAACACCACCGGCGGTGTCGATCGTGGCCATCGTGCGCGGACGGCGCGCTGATCTCGAATCCCGACGGCAGCGCGGTGCTGGAGCGCGGCGATCTGCTGGCGGTGCTTGGCACGCGCGATCAAGCCGAGGGGCTCGAGGCCTTGCGCATGGGCCGCACCTCCGCGGCGGTGCCCACCGACGCGTAGGTCAGCGCGCCGGGCTCGTCCGACGCTTTGCGCACAACCTTTACCGGCCGCGCTTCGGGGCGGCGCGCGGTACGACAGAATCGTCCCGTTCAGGGAGCACAGAGCACCATCGCACGGTGCCTCGGCGCCTCCTGACGGGAGACTCCAGAGATGACGCGCACTTTCCTCGGGCCGCTCGGACTGGCGGTATTGACAGTGCTGGGCCTGGCCCAGAGTGGAGCAGCCCAGACCGCCGCCGCGACCGGCCACGTCGTCTCGCAGGACGGGCCGTCGACCTTGCTCGTCGAAGATCCCGACATCCCCTACACCACCGCCCTTGGCTACAACGCCCTGGCCACGAACGGCTTGTATGGGGGCGATGCCAATACCGCCATTGGCGCCTTTGCCCTCTACTTGAACCGGACCGGCGGGCTGAACATGGCCAGCGGCTACGCCGCCCTGTGGAACAACACCACCGGCTGGTACAACACGGCCACCGGCACCAACTCCCTGCCGCTCAACACCACGGGCTCCTCCAACACGGCCACCGGCAACCTGGCCCTCCGGAACAACTCGACCGGTCACTTCAACACCGCGCTCGGCGTCAACGCCGGCTACTACCCGGCCACCGGGTCGTACAACCTCTACCTCGGCGCCAACGTCACCGGGGCCACCACCGACACCAACACCATCCGCATCGGGCTGGCCTACGACTTCGACACCGGCGCCGGGCAGGATCAGACCTTCATTGCGGGCATCAACGGCGCGACGTTGGACGGCAGCGCCGTGCCGGTGTTCATCGATGCCTACGGACGTCTGGGCACCGTGCTGCAAGGCTCGGGGAGCTGGTCGCCGGCCCCCTTGGGGCAGCCGCTCGAGGCGCAGGTGACGACGATTGCGGCGCTCGAACGGCAGGCCCGCGAACAGCAGGCGGTGATTGCCGAGCTGCTGGCGCGACTGGCGCGGCTCGAGGCCCTGGTGCCGACCAAGGGCCGCCCGAAGTAGGCGCGCCTGGGCCGCTCCAGCCCTGGCGCATGCGCTATGCTGTTGCGGGAGCTGGCCACAGATGCTCGTTCGGGTAAGCGCGCTCGCCGTGGTGCTGTGCACGTCGCTCGGCGGCAGCGTGACTTCGGCGCAGTCCCTGGGCACCTTCCGCTGGCAGCAGGCGCCGTACTGCAATGTCATTGCGGTCAACGTCGTCCACAGCAACGGGGTCTACCAGCTCGACGGCGTGGACGACCAGTGCGGCGCGCCGACCCAGGCCGCCGTCGTCGGCATTGCGTTCCTCAATCCGGACGGCACCCTTGGTCTGGGCATGACGCTGGTCACTTCTCCCGGCGGTATCCCGCTCCACATCGACGCGGCCGTCAGCGTGGCCTCCGGCCACGGCACGTGGCGCGACAGCGCGGGGGAGACCGGGCTGTTCGTGCTCACGGCGGGCGTCGGCGCCGGGGGAGCGCTCGCCCGGTGCCCCGTGTCTCGTTTGCCGGCGGGCTGTCGGGGGGCGGCGCCACCATCATCAACGTCGCCCCGCCGGTTGCAGCCACGGACGCCGCCACCAAGGGCTATGTCGACGGGGCGACCGCCGCCGTGCGGGCGGCCATCGCGGGAGAGAAGGTGCTGAAGGCATCGGTGAACGCCGACGGCTCGAAGTCGTCTACCGGGCCGTTCACCTCATCGACCTTCGGCACCGGCAGCTACGGCGTGACGTTCGATGTGACCGGGCGGGGTTTTCCCGTGCAGTTCGGGCTCGCCGCCGCCACCCCGGTCTTCTGCCCAGGCGCCACGGCGGTGATCAGCAACAAAACCACCCTGTCGTCCGCCGGCGTGCTCACGAACCTGGGCCTGGGCGTGTCGATCACCGACGCGGCCGGGGCCGCCGCGAACTGCGCCTTCGACTTGCTGGTGACCATGCCGGACGCTGATACCCTTGGACCTCCCGGTGCAGCCCTTGCGCCCGGCGCGCCCGGCGTCTCCTGCGCGACCGTCGGCGACGTCACCACCTGCGTCGCGCGCACCGCCCCCTGAACGCTGGCATCCAGCCCGTGTATCGAGCGACGGCTCGCCGTGTCCGAACTGCGCTGATGCGGGCACGAACAGGCGCGCGGCGGTGGCTCTCGCACCGTGAAGAAGCGGAGACGGCTGTGTTATTTCAATACGCGGGCCTGTGAGTGACCAGATTACACACGGGCTGCGGGACGTAGAAAAAGCATTAGGAAATTGCTCCAAACGCCCTCTAGCGCGCGCGACGGCGTGCCAATTGCTACGGGTGGGCCGGGTACCTGCACTCAGCAGTTGCTTCCGGTATCTCTGGAGTATTTCTCATGCAGTTGCGTTACGCCGCCGTACTCTTGTCGCGGCCTTGTCCGTCACCTCGACTTCGCCCGCCTCCGCGCAACCCCAGCAGCAGCTTCTCGTTCAACCAGGAAACCTGGTGTATCTCGGCAAGTTCACCTTGCCGTCCACTGATGGCACCGGCCGTGGCACCGCGGACGGGTCGCTCATGTACGGCGGACCGGCCCTCGGCCTCGGGCCCGATGGCCAGTCGCTCTATTTCGGCTGTCACGACTGGGGCGCCAGTCTGGCGCGCGTCACCATTCCGGCGCTCGGCGGCCGCGCCGCCGTCGTCGAGCCATGCGCGCCGATTGCCAACCTGGCCGGCATCAACCCGGGCGATCCCAATTCGAAGAAGCTGGGCGGGTCGTTGTGGTGGAACGGGCGGCTGACCGTGTCGGCCTACTCCTACTACGACGGCAGCGGCACGGCGCTGGCCTCGCACTTCGTCGGAGGCAATGTCGCCTCGCAGGTCGGTCCCTACCGGGTCGGCGCCGCCATCCTGCCGGGAATGGTGGCCGGCTACATGGGCGTCATCCCCCAGGAATGGCGCACGCTGCTGGGCGGGCCGGCCCTGACCGGGCAGTGCTGCATCGCGGTGATCGCGCGTTCCAGTTTTGGCCCCTCGATCAGCGTCTTCAATCCCGACGACGTCGGGAAGTCGACGGCCGCGGCAGCCACGCAACTGCTTGGCTACCCCGAGAAGCACCAGACCTTCGGGTCGTGGAACGTGCAGAACCCCTACTTCACTGGCGTGACCCGCATCGGCGGCATGGCGTTCCCGGCGGGCACCCGGTCGGTGCTCTTCATCGGTCGGCACGGGACCACGTTCTGCTACGGCACCGGCACCGGCAACTCGAAGCTGGCCGGCACCCCCGACGGCCAGGGCAACGTCTACTGCTACGACCCGTTCGATGGTTCCAAGGGCTCGCACGGCTACCCCTACAAGCACCAGATCTGGGCTTACGATGCCGTCGACCTGCTGGCCGTGAAGCAAGGCACCAAGCAACCCTGGGACGTCGTGCCCTACGCGGTCTGGGACCTGAACGAGATGGGCGGCAACAACGGCGGGGCGTCGATGCGCAGCGCCGCCTACGACCCGGCGACCCGCCGCTGGTACGTGGCGCTCGACAACGGCGACAGCACCCCGACCGTGCACGTCTACGAAGTGAACAACGCGGCGGTGCAGCCGCCCGTGCCCGGTCCGGTGGGCTTCGCCGCCCAGACGACGGCCAACGGCGTATCGCTGGTGTGGTCCCCGCCGGCGACGACCCAGGGCCTGACCTTGAGCGGCTACCGGCTCGAAGGCGGCACGACGCCCGGCGGCGTCAACTTCGGGGCCGTGTCCTTGTCGTCGGCGACGCGCAGCTACGCGCTTCAGTCCAACCTCTCCGGCACCTACTACTTCCGGCTGCTGGCGCTCTATTCAAACGGCAGCAGCGGTTCCTCGTCGGAAATCAAGGTGGTCATCGGCGGCGCCGTCGTGCAACTGCCAGTGGCGCCGGCCAACTTCACCGCCGTGCCGAATGGCGCGAACCTGCTGCTCAACTGGGATGCCCCGACCGACTCGACGGTCACCACGGTGGTCGCCGACGTGGGCACCGCCAGCGGCACCTCCAACCTGTTCACCGGCGCGGACGTCGGAAAGTTCGGGCCGTTCGTGATGGCCAATGCGCCAGTCGGCACCTATTACATGCGGCTGCGGGCCATCAACTCGGCTGGCTCGAGCGCTGCGTCGAACGAAGTGAAGGTGACCGTCGGCGGCGGCGGCAGCGTGGTCGTGGGCATGCCGCTTCCGCCAAAGGAGCTCAGGGCCACCGTGGTCTGGGGTCGAAAAATTTCCCTGACCTGGCGCACGGAAGATGCCGGCCCGGAGATCCACGGCTTCTACGTGGACGCGGGCGGGAAGCCGGGTGGCACTGAATTCGGCTCGGTGTCGGTAACGGGGAAGAGCTACACCGCCGGGCCGATGCAGCCCGGGACCTACTACATCCGTGTGCGGGCGTGGAACGGGAAGGGCCCGAGCGCGGCCAGCAACGAGGTGAAGGTGGTCGTGAAGTAGTGCCGCTCGACGTCGCACGCCCGGCACGCGCCTGACGGTTGCGGCTCGACGTCGTTCCCTCGACGTCGGGCCGCTTCTGTCGTTTACACGCGCAGCGACACTCAACGCGCTTCGACGCTGTCGATCAGCCAGGCGTCGTTGGCCTTGCGCAAGCTGAACGTCCAGTGCCGAGGCTCGGCCCTGGGCGTGCGGCCGCCGACTTTCGGGGTGTAGCGCGCGGTGCCGCTGCAGGCCGCTTCCGCGAGCACGGCACGGACCTCGATCTTGCAGTTTGCAAACGAGACATCCTGGCCTTCGAGGCGTTCGAAGGCCCGGGCGAGGGTCTTCTCGTTGACCGAGGGCCACACGGCCGACGCCGCCCCGGCGTCGAGCCGGTTGAACGCCGTCCGGTAGCGACCGAGCACGTTCTCGATAGCGCTGGTCTCCAGTTCACGATTGGGGGGCCAGGCTGCCGCCGACGGCGTCGCTTCCACGCCGACGCGTGGCGTCTCCGCAGCCGGAGGCGCGGCACCGCCGGACGTAGCGGCCGGGGCCAGCGTCGCCACGGGCGCGGACACACCAGCGGACGCCGCGGCGGAGGGAAGGGCAGCGGGGGGCGACACCGAGAGAGGAGTCGCCGTGGGCACGGCGACCGTCGCCGACGGCAGCGAGCGAGGAACAATGGCTGCCGCCACGTTCTCGGCTCGCGCTGGCCGCGGACTTCCGGCCGCGTCCACCGGCGCCCCAGCGAGACGCGGCGATGGCGCCGGCGACGCAGGGGCGGCGACCGACCCTGACGTTGCTGTCACTCGCGGCACGAACGATCCGACGTCGGTTGCGCGCGCGTCGCGTGGCTCGACCCGCGCTGTCACGCGCTCCGGCGTCCGCAGGCCCGTCGGGCCCGGGCGCGGCAGGTCTGCCTCCGCGACGAGAACCCTTGGCCGGTCGCCCGCGATCGCCCTGCGATCCGCAGCCGCGGGCGCTGGAAGTACGCGGCCTGGGGTTGGACCGGCTGAACCCAGGCCGGACGGAGCCACGCGCGCTGAATCCACGCCGGACGGAGCCACGCCGGCTGAATCCGCGCCGGACGGAGCCACGCGGGTCATCACCACTCGGCTGTCGCCGCCCACGGCGTCGTCACGCTCGGCCGCATCGGCCGCTATCGGCTCGACGGCGTCGGGCCCCGCTGCCGGGTCCCGCCGACCGATGAGCCCATCGGCGGCCGCCGCCAGCACGACGCAGACCAGGGCCGCCCGCCCGGCGCGTTTCATCCAGTCGAACCGCGCCGGGTCGGCGACGGTGTGCGGCGGCGGCGCGAACTCGCCGAGCGCGTTGCTCGTATCCGCCAACCACACCAGCTCGGGCGGCGCGTCTTCGAGCGGCGCCGGTGCGACTTGGTCGTCGCCCGGGACCGCCGCCTCGGCGAAGTCGTCGAAGTCGTCGGTGTCGTCGGCCTCGTCGGCCAACCACGCCGGGTCGGCGGGCGCCCCCGCGTCGGGCGCGCGGGCGCTCGGGTCGAATTGATCGAGCCCGTCGCTCAACTCGACCGACCGGTCGGGCTTCGTGGGTTCGGCCAGGGGCTTTGGCGCGCTCATGTCATCGCCCGAACGCATAGTCGAACGTGATGGTCGGCACCCAGCCGGCGTTGAGGCCTACGACCGTCAGCGGCCGGCGCACGTTGGCCGTCAGCAGCCAGGTGTCGGCGACGTTCCACTTCAGGCCGGCCACGGCCAGGACGCGGTTGGTGGTCTGCTCGACGCCGCGCAACCGGATGGTGTCGACGCCAACCAGGCTCGGGTGTGCCTGCGTGATGTCGGCGAGGTGTCCGAGCCCGCCGAGCCTGAGTCCCGAGAGTTCGCCGATGAGGGTCACCCGGGGCACGGCCACGACGGTGACGGCCACGGCGTAGCCCAGAGTGTTCGACAACTCGCGGAACGAGTAGCCGAGTTCCCCGTGAACGCCGACGCGCTCCTTTTCGTACGAGCCGATCAGGCGCGGGGTGAGGCTGGCGCGCCCGGCGCCGATCAGGTCCTCCTCGCGGCCGGTGGGCAGCCTGACTTCGCTGGCGACCGCCACGCCGCTGGCGCCGTCGCGGAGCAGGTTGTACTTCGCCCGCACCACGATGTCGCCCACGCCCGTGGCCGAGGCCGAACCGCTCGCCTGGACGAGTTGGCGGCCGCGGTAGGTGTCGAGGCGCTGGCCCTCCAGATCGACGCGTACGAACGGGATGGCGCCGCCGATGTCGAAGCGGTCGGTGACGCCGTAGTTGCCGGTCACCGTCATCGTGTCGGTGCGAATCCTCAGCGCCACCGTCTCGATGTCGAACGGGCGGCGTCGCCGCGCAGGATGCTGGCGGTCGACACCAGGGTGCCGCCCCGCAGATCGCGGCCGTCGATGTTGTCGAAGGTCGCGGTCCGATAGCCGACGCCGAACGAGGCTTGGCCGCGGCCCGACGTCAAGGAACGTTCGGTGAAGAACGGCCCGAAGCTGTCGCTCGAGCGCGACGACGGTGCCCAGGGTGGGGTCGAGGCGATACGTGAATCCGCCGACGACGACGACACCGGCACGGTGGCGCTCTCGAGAACGAGGGAACCTGGCGAGGATGTCGCGCGTCTCGATGGCCGCCTGCTCGTCACGCACGAAATCGCCGGTCGGGATCAGCGGTTGGTGAGGAGCACCGTCAGTACATCGGTGACCGACGGCTGGGCGAAGGCCGGTCCTGCGGTCGTGACGAGCAGGAGGGCCACTGACAGCAGTAGCGCAGGCCGATGAGGTACCTCGCAAACGTGGGTTCATGAAGGGCGATCAGTTCTTCTGCGTGACCGTGAAGGTGTTGCCCGCAATGGTCAGCGTTCCGACGCGATCGTTCTTCCCGCTGTTCTTGGTCACGCCGAACGTGACGGTGCCCTTGCCGCTGCCGGTCGCACCCGACACGACCACGAGCCAGCTGTCGTTGCTCTTGGCCGTCCAGGCGCAGCCGGAGGCGGTGGACACGTCGACGGTGTCGGCTTGCGCCTTGTTCGACAGGTTCACGCTTTTCGGGCTCAGGGTGTAGGCGCAAACGGGGGGCGCGGCCGCCTGCGTGACCGTGAACGTCTGGCCCGCCACCGTGAGGGTGCCAGTGCGCGCCGCGCCGGTATTCCGCGACACGCTGAACGCGAGGCGGCCGTTGCCGCTGCCGCTGCCGCCCGAGGTGACCGTGATCCACGAGGCGTTGCTGGTGCCGGTCCAGGCGCATCCGGTGGCGCTCGTCACGTCGATCGAGCCGGTGCCGCCCGTGTCGCCCAGCGACGCGCTGGTCGGGCTGATGGCGTATGTGCAGGGCGGAGCGGCAGCCGCCGCCTGCGCCATCGTGAACGTGTGCCCCGCCACCGTGAGGGTGCCGGTGCGGGCCGCGCCGGTGTTGGCGGCCACGCTGAACGCCACCGGGCCGTTGCCGCTGCCGCTGCCACCCGACGTGATGGCAATCCAGTTGGCGTTGCTGCTCGCCGTCCAGGTGCAACCGCTGGCGGTGGCCACGTCGACCGTGCCGGTGCCGCCCGGCGCGCCGATCGAACCGCTACTCGGGTTGATGGTGTAGGTGCACGCCGTGGCGGCGGCCGCTTGGGTCATGGTGAACGTGTGGCCCGCCACCGTGAGGGAACCGGTGCGGGCAGCGCCGGTGTTGGCGGCCACGCTGAACCCTACCGGCCCGTTCCCGCTGCCGCTGGCGCCGGAGGTCACCGTGATCCAGCTCGCGCTGCTGCTTGCCGTCCAGGTGCAGCCGCTGGCCGTGGCGACGTCGATTGTTCCGGCCCCCCCGGATGCCCCCATCGTGCCGGTGGAGGGTGTGATCGCGTAGGTGCAGGGCGTGGCGGCTGCCGCCTGACGGACGGTGAACGTCTGGTCCGCGACGGCGATGGTCCCGCTACGGGCGGCGCCGGCGTTGTCGGCCACCCTGAAACCCACGGCGCCGTTCGCGCTGCCGCTGGCGCCGGAGGTGACCGTGATCCAGTCGGCGTTGCTGGTCGCCGTCCAGCCGCAGCCAGCGGCGGTGGCCACGGCGACCGTCCCGGTTCCGCCCGAGGCCGGCAGCGAAGAATCGACCGGGCTGATCGCGTAGGCGCACGGGTTGGCCGCGGCCGCCTGCGTCACCGTGAAGCTCTGCCCGGCCACCGTGACCGTTCCCGAGCGAAGGCCGCCCTGGTTGCTGGCCACGCTGAAGGCGACGGCGCCGCTGCCGGTGCCGCTGTTGCCTGAGACGACCGTAATCCAAGGGACGGTGCTGGCCGCCGTCCACGCGCACCCTGCGCCCGTGGCCACGGACACCGTGCCGGTCCCGCCGCTGGCCGCCAACGAGATGGACGACGCCAGACCAATCGTGTAGCTGCAGGTCGTCGCCACCGCGCCGGCCTGCGAGACGGTGAGCCGCTGGTCGCCGAGCGCGAGCGAGCCGGTCCTGGTCTCGTTGCCGGTATTCGGCGTGATGCGGAACCCCACCGTGCCGTCGCCGCTTCCCGAGGTCGGGGTCGTGAACGTAATCCAGTTGGCGTCGGTCGCGACCGCCCAGGAACAGCCGCTGGCCGCTGAAACCTCGACTTGTCGAGGGCCCCCGTCGACGTCCACGTTGAGGCTGCCCGTCTTGAACTCGACCCGGCAGGGCGCGGGCCCCTGCGACACGCGCACGCGGGTGCCATTGACGACGATGTCGCCCTCGCGCGTGGCCGCCTGCGGGTTCGGCGCCGCCCGGAATTGCACCGTGCCGGTGCCCTGCCCCGAGACGGGCGACAGTTCGGAAAGCCACGTCGCGGCGGTGGAGGCGTCCCAAGGGCACTCGGGAGACGTGGTGACGGTGACCGAACCCATGCCGCCGTCGGCGCCGATGCTCGATCCCGGGGCCGCCAGCGTGACCTGACACTTCACCTGCGTGGGGCTGGTGGTGACGGCAGAGTCGGATCCGCACGCGCTCGCGATCGCGGCGGCACACATCGCCACGACCCACAGCACGCACCGACCGAGACGGGCGGAGCGGGGCGCGGGCCCGACCTGGGAGTGCAAAGAATCCATCACCGTTCGTAAACCTGTTCCACCATTCCGCAGCGGAAAGGACTCGTTTGCCCAATCGCGGAACGGCCCGGCGCTTTGGGTGTCATATCGGGACGTGGGGAGCAACACCCGTGCCGGTAACGAGTATACGGGCCCCTCGGGCGGCTCGTGCAATCATACGCACCTGAGCGCCGATGTGGACCCGGGCGGCGCCTCCGGCCAGACGTGTCGCAACCGCGAAGGTTTGACGAAGGATGGCCTCAGCGCGACTCGATCTTCACCGTGCGCCGACTTTCACCTCGCCCCTGAACAGATGCATCGGGCCGAAGGTCGGGCGGCCCAGCGCCCCGGCGTCGACGCCGATCGTTCCGGCCACCGAGTAGGCCAGGGCCCGTCCTGACGCGGCCCCGCGGACCGCGTCGGCGAGTCGGGGCAGGTCGGCGAAACTCAGGGTCAGGTCCAATGGCACCTCCACCTCTTCACCGGCGCGCAGCGGCAGCCCCAGCGGGAATTCGCCACTGGCGGCGCGCGCGCCTTCGAGTGACAGGTCCGCCGAAAGCGTGCTCAGCGTGAACCCGAACGGATTGGGGTTGGTGACCCGTGTCCACACCCGCAGCGCGGCTCCGCCCAGCGGCCGCTCGCGCGAAGGCGGAAGCAGGCGAATCTCGTCGCCCTGGTTGCGCGCCTCGGCGAAGCGCGGCGGCTGGATCATGCGCCCGAGTTCCCCAAGGGAGGCACACGCGGTCATCACGCAGGCGCACAGGGTGATGACCAGGAGCCGCGCCGGGCGTGAAGTGGCCAGGCGCCCCGACGGGGACGGGCCAGGAGACGACAGTTGCAAAGGGAGCGCGGCGAAAGACGGCATGCAGGTCGTCTTGCATGATCGCGGCCGTCGACGAAAGACGCGTGCAGGTCGGCGCGGTCTGTCAGAGGGCTGGGCCGCGACGTCGCCCCAGAGGGCCGCAACCAGGCGGCCCGAGCGTCGCAGTCGAAGTGCCCGAGCGCCCTCGCTGGCAGCGTGTCTACGCGGCGCGTCCCGGGCTGCGTTCGAGCGCTGCTCCGAGCGCCTGCTCCGCGTGCCACACGTCGAACGCCTGCTGCGTCCCGAGCCACGAGATGCCGGTCCGTCTCCGGCCCACTTGCCGCACCGAATGGCCATCTCCGGCATGACCGGCGCCTTACCCGCCAGGATGCGAGTTGGAACGAACTCGGGGGCTGGCTGCGCGCAGTGGATGGACCTTCGGGGTGCGGGTGAGGCATCCGGCCTCCGAAACGTTCCGGGGCGTTGACACGATACACGGGTATTATGTATTCTGGCCTCTGTGATCCGGTCTTTCGCGGACGACACGACCCGGGATGTGTTTGGCAACGTCAACAGCAAGGCTGCGCGGCGCATCCCGAACACCGCGTGGAAGGCCGCCCAGCGGAAGTTGAAGCAGATCGACCTGGTCACGAAGCTGGATGACCTGAAGATTCCGCCGGGAAACGATCTCCACGCCTTGAAGGACGATCAGGCCGGGCGGCATGCCATCAAGGTGAATGACCAGTACCGAGTCACGTTCCGATGGGAGGGGCACGATGCCTACGACGTCTGCTGCGAGGACTACCACTAAGCCGGCGAGCCTCCCGCGCGATTCCGCGGTGCTCGGCCCGATGATTCACCCTGGCGAGATGTTGCTGGAAGAGTTTCTGCGGCCGCTTGGCCTTCAGCAGAGCGTTGTTGCCGACGAGTTGGGCATCAGCCGGAATCGGTTGAACGAGTTGATCCTGGGCAAGCGGTCGGTCACCGCCGACACTGCCATCCGTCTCGAACGTCGGTTCAGGATGCCCGCACGCTTCTGGCTGCACCTGCAGGCTGACTACGATCTACAGACGGCGCTGAACGAGGCCAAGGCAACGAAACGCCGGATGAAGCGGCCCGCCTGAGCGTCGGCGCCGCGCGCGGCCCGTCAACGGTTCGAACTCCCGTACGGGTGCGCCCAGAGGTCACACGGAGTCAATGAGTTGGAGTTGGCGTCCCCGACGGGATTCGAACCCGTGTTTTAGCCTTGAAAGGGCCACGTCCTAGGCCTCTGGACGACGGGGACGCTGCGGTGCGAGCCCTTAATCCTAACACGGCCGACGGACCGCTTGCGCTCTCGCACCAGGGCATGAGGGCGCTGCCCCGGCGACGGCGCTTGATCCCATAGTCCTGGGCCCACGTGAAGAGCGGCCCGGGGGACCCAAGGACCCCATGCCGCGAACCTCGCTCGTAGCTGAATCGGACCAGTTCGACCCCTGGGGATTCGGGACGACGGCCGCCGATGAACCGACCGCCGTGCTGGATGTGAGCGGGCTGGCAGACGACGACTTGCCCGGCCTGGATGCCTTCACGGACCGGGCGGACGAGACCGGCGAGATTGTCGGCAGGGCCGGCGAGGCGCTCACGAACGAAGGCCGGGCCGATGAGGCCGACAAGAGTGTTTCCGAGCCGGTGGCACGACTGGTCGCCGCACCGCGTCGAGCGGCGACGTCCCGACAGGACACCACGCCCTTGGCGCTGGCGACACCGCGGGCCCCTTGGCCGGCGGCGGTCCCGTGCCCACCGGCCGCCCTCGCGTTCGTGCCGCCCTCGATGGTGCTCGACCACAGTCCCGCAGCGCCGGCCGGCGCGATTCCGGAGGACGCGTCCCCCCGGATCGTACCGCGCGTCGGCGCCGGTGTGCTGGCGCTCTTCCTCGTGATCATCCTCGGTCAGGCGCTCTACATCGCGTTGTCGTTGAGCGACGAAGTGCGCGCCGACGCCGCGCCCACCGGCGAACTGGTCCTGTCGTCGCATCCGGCCGGCGCGCAGGTGCTCCTCGACGGTCAGGACCGGGGCACGACGCCGTTAGTGGCGACCGTGCCCGTCGGCTCCCACCAGGTGGAGGTGCGAGGCGCCAGCGGCGCTGTGCAGACGCTCGAGGCGGAGGTGACCGCCACCGGCTGGACGCGTCACGTCGGTACTCGCGCCCACGCCGGCAACCACCGCCGCGTTGCGCATCGACGCAACCGCGCCCGGCGCGGCCGTGTGGCTCGACGGCCAGGCCGTGGGCCCCACGCCGCTGGCGCTGTCCGACCTCGGCGCCGGCGGACACGTCGTGCGCGTGAAGTTCGTCCAGGGCGGCGTGGTCGAGCGTCGGGTGGAACTGGCCGGCGGCGAGACGGTGTCGCTCGTGCTCGACGCGCCGGCCGCGCCCGCCGCGATGCCGGCCATCCCGGCCGTTCCGGCCTCCGGATGGATGCGCGTGCAGACGTCGTTCGACGTGCAAGTGCTGGAGGCGGGCCGGGTCGTGGGGGCGAGCGGCAGCGACCGTATACTGGTCGCGGCCGGGACGCACGTGGTCGAACTAGTCAACGCCTCGCTTGGTTACCGCGCCACGATGACGGTCGTGGTGGGCGCCGGCCGCACCGCAACGCTGGTGGTCGAGCCGCCGCGCACCGCGGTGCAGATCAACGCGCAGCCGTGGGCCGAAGTGCTGCTCGATGGCCGCGTGCTCGGCGAGACGCCGCTGGCCAACCTGATGCTGCCCATCGGCACGCACCAGTTCGTGTTCCGTCATCCGGACCTAGGCGAGCGCGTGCAGCCGGTGACCGTGCGTCTCAACGCTCCGAACCGTGTGACCGCCGATCTGCGGAGGGCGCCGTGAGGTCGTGGGCGCGCCTGGTGACGGCCGCCGGTCTGACCTGGGTGCTGACCCTCGCCGCGCCCGCGCCGGCGTCGGCGCAGTCGCTGGCCAGTGCGCTGGACCTCTACGCCGCGGCGTCGTACGACGAGGCCCTCGCCGCGCTGGACCAGGCGCGCCTGGCGCAGCCCTCGAGCGACGACCTCGTCGTCATCGAACGCCATCGTCTGTTGTGCCTGGTGGCGCTGGGGCGGACCGCCGCCGCCCAGGACGTCGTGGCCGGGCTGCTCGACGCGCGTCCCGAGTTCGTCCTTACGGCAGGCGACGCGTCGCCGCGCGTGCGGGCCGTCTTCGATGCCGCCCGGGCGCGCGTGCTCCCCGGTCTCGTCCGTCGCCGTTACGCCGACGGGAAGCGCGCCTTCGACGCCGGGGAGTTCACGGCGGCGCGCGACGAATTCACCCGGGTGACGGCGCTGCTGGCCGATCCGGCGGTGGCCACGCTCGACCCGTCGGCGGAAGACTTGCGGTTGCTCGCCACCGGATTCCTGGAAGTGAGTGCGGCGGCCATCGAGCGTGAACGAGCGGATCGCGAGTTCCAGGAGGCCAAGGCGGCCTGGGCCGCGGAGAAGGCCACGATCCTGGCCTCGCTAGCTGCGGTCGATACGCGGCCCGCGCCGGCCGTGGCCCCGTCGACTCCGCCGCCGGTCGAGCCGCCCCCGTTTGCGCCCATCACCATCTTCATCTACGACTGGCGCGATGCCGACGTCACGCCGCCGGTGGCCGAATCGCAGCCGGTCAGCGGGTGGTGGGGGTCGATGGGCGAGCCGCCCGCCGGCTCGCAGCTCGGCACCATCGAGGTCGTGGTCGACGAGACCGGCGCGGTGACCGAGGCGCGCATCGTGCTGTCGGTGACGCGGGTCTACGACAAGGTGCTGCTCGAGTCGGTGAAGCAGTGGCGCTACCAGCCGGCGCTGAAAGACGGGCGTCCGGTCAAGTATCGGCGCACGACGGCGGTGGTCTCGGGCCACTAGCCGCGGCCCCAGGCCGTATACTGCGTCCCGTGTTTCGCGTCTGCGTCTTCGCCGCGACCGTGTGGTGCCTGGCCGCGGGGGCGGGCATGGCGCAGCCCGCGGTGCTCCGGTGGGGCGCTGATGCCGAGGGCGGCGCGCCCTTCGTCGAGGCCGACCCCGACAACCCCGCCATCGTGCGCGGCTTCGATGTGGACGTGGTCGAACTGCTGGCCCAGGGCCTGGGCCGCACGCCGCAATTCGTGCAGGCGGCCTTTACCTCGCTCGACCAGTCGGTGAAGCGCGGCGACTTCGACATCGCCGTCAGCGGGCTGGAGGATTCGCCGGCCAAGCGCGCCGAACTCGGCGTGAGCGTGCCCTACTACGCCTTTCGCGAGATGCTCACCGTGCGTGACGCGGACCGCGATCGTTTCCGGTCGCTCGCGGACCTGCGCGGCCGCAAGGTGGCCACCCTCGGGGCCACGCTGGCGTGGGAACTGCTCGGTGCCGCCGAGCGCGATCACGGCGTCGTGCCGGTGGCCTACGACGACGACGTCCACCCGTATAGCGACCTGCGGCTCGGCCGGGTCGATGCCGTGCTGCTCGACCACGTCCTGGCCGACCGGGCCATGCGCCGCCAAGCCGGACTGGTGACGCAACCCGAGCCGGTGGACACGGGCTACTACGTCGTTCTGATGGCCAGGGACCAAACCGTCTTGCGCGACCAGATCGACGGGATCCTGCGCGCAGCCATGCGCGATGGCCGGCTCGAGGCGATCTTCCGCAAGTGGCAGGTGTGGAACGGGGATCAGCCCGGGATGTACGCGGCGGTGCTGGCCGGCGCTGATTCGCTGCTGGACAGCCAAGCGGGCGCGGAGGGTCTGCGCCGAGCCCGGCCGGACGCGTGGGCGCTGACCATCCGCTACCTGCCCGCGCTCGGCCGCGCGGCCGGCATCACGCTGGTGCTGTCGTGCGTGGCCATGTTGCTGGCCGTCAGCCTGGGCGGGGCCATTGCCGTGGGCCGCGTCTACGGATCGCGCTGGCTGCGCGCGGCGCTGACCATCTACGTGGAAGTGGTGCGCGGCACGCCGGTGCTGCTCCAGCTGTTCGTGCTTTACTACGGCGTCGCGTCGGTGGTGCGGCTGCCGCCGTTCCTGGCGGCGCTGCTCGGCCTGGGCCTGAACTACGCGGCCTACGAGAGCGAGATCTACCGGGCGGCGCTCGAAGCCGTGCCCAAGGGGCAGCTCGAAGCGGCGCGCACGCTCGGCTTCGGCTCGCTGCAGACGCTGCGCCTCATCCGCGGCCCGCAAGCTTTCCGCTACGCGCTGGCGCCAATGACCAACGACTTCGTGGCGCTGCTCAAGGACTCGTCGCTGGTGTCGGTGCTGACGGTGGTGGAGCTCACCAAGCAAACACAGATTTTCGCCGCCAACCTGGGCACGTGGGCCGTTCCCGGCGCCTTGTGCGCGGTCATGTATCTGGCCATGTCATGGCCGCTGGCGCGCCTGGCGGGACGACTCGAACGGCGCTGGGCGGCGCCGACGCCGTGAGCACGCGTGTCCTGCGCGTCGAGGCATTGCGCTTGGCGCGCGGCCAGCGCGAGATCCTGCGCAGCGTGACGCTCGACGTGGCGGCGGGCGAACTGGTGGCGCTGATGGGCCTGTCGGGTTCGGGCAAGACCACCATCCTGCGGGCGGTGGCCGGCCTCGAGCCGTTCAGCGGCGGCCGCATCGAGGTGGACGGCTACGAGCTGACACCCGACGCCTCGGGCCACGCCACGCTGCACCGCAAGGTCGGCATGGTGTTCCAGTTCCACTCCCTGTGGGAACACCTCTCGGCCGCGCAGAACATCTGCCTGGCGCCCGTGCACGTCTACGGCGTGGCGCCGGCGCCGGCACTGGCCCGCGCCCGCGAGCTGCTGGCGAACCTGGGAGTGGCCCACCGCGAGCAGGCCCTGCCGCGCGAGCTCTCGGGCGGGGAAGCGCAGCGGGTGGCGATTGCCCGCGCGCTGGCCACCGATCCCAGGCTGCTGCTGATGGACGAGCCCACGGCGTCGCTCGATCCGGCGCGCCGGGGCGAGTTGGGCACCACTCTGCGCGCGCTCGCCGCCACCGGGCGCAGCCTGCTGCTGACCAGCCACGACGACGACTTCGTGCGCGATTTCGCCACCCGTGTGGTGGTGCTGGCCGACGGGGAGGTGGTGGAGCAGGGCGACCCGCACACGGTGCTCACCGCCCCCCGGCACGAGGCCACCCGGCGCCTGCTCGATGTGAAGACCGCGGCTACGCCGAGCGGCCGTCGGTCTGCTTGAGGCCCTCGAGCTTCGCGAGCAGCGCGCGGGCCTTGCGGAGCTCTTCGGTCCACTGGTTGACCTGCGTCTCCCGGGAGGGATCGTTCGGTTCGAGCGCCAGCGGGCCGTGCAGGTTGGCGTCAGCCTCGCTCATGATCCCGTCGACGTGTCCCTTCAACCGCTCGAACTCCCAACCGTCCAACATCGTCATTCCAGCCTCTGCTTCCGGACTCCACTGGTGGCGCCCTCGCCACCGCCGTCCCGAACCGATTATCCGGGCGGCATCGGGGCAGTCAAGAAAAAAGCAGGCGCGCCCGGACGGCGCTCAGGACCGAGTAGAATTGCCACAGCGGGCCGCTAGCTCAGTGGTAGAGCACGTGACTTTTAATCATGTGGTCGTGGGTTCGATCCCCACGCGGCCCACCAGAAACACCACACACCCGCCCCTCGCTCGGCGCGACTACTCACTGCGTCTGTCGGTCAGCGCCGTGCGCAGCAGCGACACGCCAGCGTAAAGCACGACCACCACGACCAGCCAGCGGATGGCCTCGAGCGGCAGCGACTTGACGACATACGCGGCCACGAGCACCCCGGGAATGCCGCCCAGGGCCAGGCCCAATGCGGCCGTGCCGTCGTACTTGCCGGTCCGCGCGAACTTGATGCCGGCCAGCGGCAGGCCGTAGGCGGCCGAACCCATCATGATCGGGAAGGCCGATCGCGGGCTCATCCCGAGCAGGCTGAAGACGATGAGACTCGGGGCGTAGCTGCCGATGCCCAGGGCATTGAGGGCGCAGAAGGCGAAGTTCAAGAGAGTGGCGACGATCAGCGTGGCGCCGGTGAAGCCGACAGCGTCGCCGCCGCCGGGAATCCACTGCAGGTTGGTTACCGTCATGAACGTTGCGCCGACAACCAGTGCCACGGCCATGCCCAGTTGCACGCCCCGCCGCGGCAGCCGCGAGACGAGGCCAGCGCCGAAGTAGCCGCCCAGCGCGCCGACCGGCACCATCAGCGCCAGGGTCACGGGATCAACGGCAATGGCGGTCACGAACGCGAAGGCTTCGACCGCCACCGGCACCGAGGAGCCGACGTTGAGCGTGCCGGGAATGCGCTCGTCCCTGACCATCTTCAAGAACCGGAACGCCGCCGTGGTCGGCGCGTAATTGCCGATGCCGAGCGTGTCGAAGAACAAGCCGACGGCGCCGATGGCCAGGTGTAACGGGGTGGGTGCGCCGTGCGGGTGGCCGGCGGCGGCGCTGCGCCACCACGCGTAGATGAACGCCACGACCACGGCGGCCAGGCCGGCAAGCAGGATGGAAACGGGAGTGAGCATGGGCGCGTCATCTTGCCCCGGGGAGGGGCGGCGCGCAAGGCGGGAGGGGCGGGCGCTCACCGTCGCGGCGAGCGCCCACCGCCGAAGCGGAGTGTTACATCGTGGTGAACGGCAGCGTGGCCTTGGTGTTCTCCCACTGGATCACGAGCAGCCCGCCCTTGCCGGCCGGGTTCTTCTCGATGGCCATGGTGAGCTGCTCGACCGGCGTCGCCAGCTTCTCGGTCTTCATCTCGACGCGGCCCAGGTCCTGGGCGGCGGCGTATTCGGTGCCCCACTGACCGACTTGCTTGTTGATCACGAGCTTCCACGACTTCTCGTCGATGAGCGAGTAGAGCGACACCTTGCCCGGGGGCACGTGCAGCGGCCCGAACATCAGCGCCTTGTCGGTCTCGAGAATGGTCGCCTCGTCGGCGCCGGTGCGCCACACCTTCCCGTAGGGCACGAGCCCCCCGAAGACTTTGCGGCCCTTGACGTAGGGGCGCCCGTAGGTGACGGAGATGTTGGCGCCGTCGATGGTGGCCTTGACGGTGTCGTGAGGACTGGCGCGCTTCTCTTGGGCGGCGACGAGGCCGGCCGCGGGCACGGCAAGAACGGCGGCGAGGGCCGAAGCCACGAATGCACGGCGGTAGATCACAGAGAACTCCTTGATTTGAGGAAAAGTCAGGCTGGCGCGGCGGCGCCACCCGGTATCGTTTGGACTATAGCATCGCGGTTCTGGTTGCCCGACGGCGCGCCGGCTGGTCAGAGGATGCGCTTGCCGAAGGCCGACATCGCGAGATCCGTGGCCAGTTCGGCCGTGGCGTTGCGCAGGTCGAGCGCGGGATTGACCTCGACCAGGTCGAGCGCCAGCAGCCGCCCCGATTCGGCCACCGCCTCCATCACGTAGTGC
This sequence comes from uncultured Acidobacteriota bacterium, assembly GCA_963843885.1. Taxonomy (GTDB): domain Bacteria; phylum Acidobacteriota; class Vicinamibacteria; order Vicinamibacterales; family UBA2999; genus CADEFD01. Next base: position 636,777 of record CAWJMJ010000016.1, on the reverse strand, counting down.
GCCTCGCGATAGTCCAGGCCGCCCTTGACCGGCGTGCCCACGCCCGGCGCAATCGACGGGTCGCACACGTCGAGATCGAACGACACGTGCACGCCGCCGGTGCCGTTCGAGGCGGCGGCCAGGGCTCGCTCCATCACTTCGGCGATGCCCAGCCGGTCCACGTCCTTCATGGTGAAGGCGTGCACGCCCGAGGCTTTCACGATTTCCTTCTCGCGGTCATCGAGGTTGCGGATGCCGACGAGCACGGTGTGCTCGGGCCGGATCGCCGGCTCGGGCCCCGAGATGCGCGCCAATTCCAACGGTTCGCGCCCGAGCAAGGCCGCCAGCGGCATGCCGTGCACGTTGCCGGAAGGCGAGGTGCCGGGCGAATTGATGTCGGCGTGGGCGTCGACCCAGATCACGCCCAGGGCCTGCCCTTGCGTCTTCATCCAGCCGGCCGTGGCCGCGATCGACCCGGCCCCGAGGGAGTGGTCGCCGCCGAGGACAATCGGCAGGGCGCCCTCCTGCAGCGAGGCCAGCGACGCCTGGTAGAGCTTGGTGCAAACCTTGGCGATGTCCTTGATGTATCGCTTGTGCGGGTCGCCCGGCCCCTTGGTCTCGGGCAGGGGCGTGGCGATGTCGCCCTTGTCGACGACCAGGACGCCGAGGGCGGCCAGTTGTTCGGCCAGACCCGAGATGCGGATGGCCGAAGGACCCATGTCGACGCCTCGGCGGTTGCCGCCGAGGTCCAGAGGCACGCCGAGCAGATGCGCTGGTTTCATGATGTGACGGCGCTGATGCGCTGAGTGATTGTAGCCGGGCCCGGACGCAGGATGTTGCGTCACCGCAAATTTCACATGCTATATTATGGGGTTTGTTTAAACCGCTACCCTGGTAGCCCCTAGCGCGGAGGCATCGTGCCCATCCTCGTCCGGCCCGTGCGCGAACAGCTCGAGCACGATCGCATCATCCGATTGCTTCAGGTGCGCTACCAGCGCAAGCACGACTCCGTGGCCAACATCAACGGGGATCCGCCGACCTCGATTGTGCTCGGCACCAACGAGTACGTGCCCGACCTGATCCTGCTGACCGAAGACAAGGCCCGCAAGCTCGAGGGCGTGGTCGAAGTGGAGACGGGCGAGTCGGTCAACTCGCTGGAGACGCTGGCGCAGTGGGCGCCGTTCAGCCGCCTCCGCGTGCCGTTCCATCTCTACATCCCGCCGCAGTCGCTCGACACCGCGCGCCGCCTTTGCCGCGACCACAACGTGACGGTCGCCGAACTGTGGACCTACCACACCAATCTCGACCAGGTGCGTTTCACCCTCGTGCAGAAGGCGCCCGATGCCGCCGTGGCCGCGGCCCGGAAGGCCGGCATCCAGGGCACGCCCAAGCTGAAGGTGGCACCGCCGCCCCCCCCGCCGCCTCCGCCGGCGCCGCCACCGCCGCCGGTGACGCAGCTGAAGTCGCCGGAGATGAAGGCGCCGGTGCGCACCGCGGCGCAGAAGGCCGCGCTCGGCAAGTTCGTGGCCGCGGCCAAAGCGTCCGCAGCCAAGCACGGGCCGCCCCCGCCCGCGTCCGCCGCGGCCGATGCGGCCGGTCACGCCAATGGGACCAATGCGGCCAAGGACGCGGCCCGCGCCAAGCTCGCCACCACGCCAGCCGCGCCGGTGAAACCGCCGGCACCGGCCAAGTCCTCGGCGCCGCTGGCAAAGGCGCCGGCCGCCGCCGCGAAGGTCCCGGGCAAGCCGACCGTGAAGGCGGCAGCCCCGGCCGCCGCCGACAAGAACGGGAAACCCGCGGGCAAAGCGCCGGTCGCGGCCAAGGCGCCGGCGGCCAAGCCGAATGGCGCCAAGCCGAATGGCAAAGCGGCGGCGCGGCCCGCTCCAAAACCCGCCGCCAAGGCGGCCTCCAAACCAGCCGCCAAAGGAGCGGCCAAGCCGGTGAAACCGGTGGCCAAAGCGGCAGCGAAGAAGCCGGTGGCGTCGGCGCGTGGGACGGCCCGTCCGGTCCTCGCGAAACGCCGGTAGGCGCCCGTGCCGCATCTACGACTGACCGCGGACCGACGCGGCTACGAGAACACCTTTCTGCTGCATTCGGCGGCGCCCGGCGAGCGCGCCAAGGTGATCTATTGGTACCGCACGGCCCCCAGCCTGCGGGTGGGGCGGCCGGCGCTCGACGACGGCGCCATGCGTACGCTCGAAGAGCAGTATCCGGACATCGACTTCGACTGGCCGTACCTGCTCGACATGGCGTCGATGACGCCCGTCGAAGTCGAAGCCCCGGTGCCGGTGCGGAAGCGCAAGCCGCGCCGCGATGACGACGACGACGCCGACGAATCGCGGCCGGCCCCGCGCACTCCCCAGGCCGCCTCCACGCTGCCGGCGGCGCCCGCTGCGCTTCCCTCCGGCGACGCGCCGGACGCCCCCGCGTCCGCCGCTGCCGGTGGGTTCGACCTGCTCGGCGAACTGCTCGGCCGCGGGATCGCCACGAGCCTGCGGGCTCGCCACGCCGAACTGGCCGAGGTGCTGGCGGCCTCGCCAGCGGCGCCCGAGGTGAAGGCCGCGTGGCAGGCGCGGCTCGCCGCCATCGACCCCGACGGTTGGACGACGCCCGAGCAGGTGATGGCCGGCATCGCCTCGGTCGAAACCGACGCCGAGGCGCTGCACGAGGCCATCGACGCGGCGCGCGGCTAGCTCCGCCGCACCGGGCGGTTTCGGCGCCGGGAGCGTCTATACTGGGACGCATGGGAATCCGCCGACTTGCTGCCGCCGGTGCCGGGCTCGCGCTCTGCGTCACGCTGTCGTCGTCAGCGCCCGAGGCGCGGCAGGCGCCCGCCCAGCCGCCGCAACCGCCCGCCACTCCCGCGCAGGCGCCGGCCAGTCCCGACTTCCGTGTCGCCATCGACTCTGGTCACGACCGACGTGATCGTGCGCGACGCCAGCGATCAGTTCATCGCCGACCTGAGCAAGGACGAGTTCGAGGTCTACGAGGACGGCGTCAAGCAGACCATCGCCTCGATGACGCTGGTGCACGGCGGCCGCGTCATCAACTTGCAGGCTCCGCCGCCGCCGCCGCCGCAGGAAGGCATCATCCTGCCCATCTCACGGCCCGCGTAACGACGCGGCCGGCCGCATCTTCCTGATCATCGTCGACGACCTGCACCTCGACTTCCGCAACACCGGGCGCATTCGCGACCTGTTCAAGCGCATCTCGCAGCACCCTGGTGCACGAAGGCGACATGTTCGGCATCGTCTCGACCGGCCCGTCGTCGCTGGCCATCGACCTCACCTACGACCGCAAGATTCTCGACGAGTCGATCAAGAGGATTACCGGCAACGGCCTGAAGCCTTCGGATGTGATTCAGGGGCAGGACGGCCCCGACGGCCCGAGCGAGGTCCGCTACCGCGCGCACGTCGCGTTCTCGACCGCCCGCGACATGCGTCACGCAGCTCGAGAAGCATCACCAACCGCCGCAAGGCGGTGATCTGGGTCAGCAACGGCTTCGACTTCAACCCGTTTGCCGAATCGCGGCTCGGGGAAGACCCGACCTTCGGCGGCCGCATGGGCCAGACGCGCGACGAGGGGCGCGAGTTCAACCAGCAATTCAACCAGGGGGCGCAATTCGCCGATGCCGACCTGGCGCGCGAACTCGCCGACCTGACGCGCACCGCCAACCGCGCCAACGCCACGTTCTACACCATCGATCCGCGCGGGCTGGTGGCTGGTGCCGACCTCGACGAGCAGCTCGACCCGGCCGAGTTCCAGCGAGCACGTCCGCAAGACCCAGGACAGCCTGCGCGTCCTGGCCGACGAGACCGGCGGCATCGCCGTCGTGAACCAGAACAACTTCGACAAGGCGCTGAAGCGCATCGACGCCGAGACGAGCGACTACTACGTGCTCGGCTACTACTCGACCAATCCCGACCCGCTGAAGCGCACGCGCAAGATCGAGGTCAAGGTGAAACGCGACGGCCTCAACGTGTGGTCGCGTACGTCGTACACGCTGCGCCAGCCGGCGCCTCCTACCAAGTAGCGGCGGCCGGCGGGCACACGACAGTGGCTGCCGGTCAGTTGCGGATCAGCGACGGGCCGGACGTCTCGGCGCTGGCGCCCCGCGACGATTCGATGGTCTCGTGAATCCTGGCTTTGAGCCACGACACGGGCTCGGGCTGCACCTGGGTGAATGCCCGCCAGTCTTCGTCGCTGAGGGCGATGCTGATGACGCGGTCGATGTTTAGTGTCATGGGACGCCTCCAGAAGTAGGAACCAGGCGATCCTAGCGGTCCCTCATCCACACGCGAAATAGAATGATCGGATTTGGTCGATGCGTCTGCGCGATGCACCGCAGGGCCGCCCTGCCATTGAGCCGGCGGGCGCGGCGGGGCATAATCGTCGCAACTCTTTCTGCGAGGAACTCGACATGAGTGTGTGGACCCTGGCCCGGCGCGCGTCGCGGATGAATCCCTCGATCTTGCGCGAAATTCTGAAGGTGGCCGAACGGCCCGGCGTGCGGTCGATGGCCGGCGGGCTGCCGTCGCCGGCGACCTTCCCGGTCGCGGCCATCGCCCAGGCCTGCGCGACGGTGCTGTCGGAGCATCCGAAAGAGGCGCTCCAGTACGCCGCCAGCGAGGGTTACGCGCCGCTGCGGGAATGGGTCGCGGCCAGCCTGGCCAAGGGCGGCGCCCACGTCTCGGCCGACCAGGTGATCATCACGACCGGCTCGCAGCAAGGCCTGGATCTGGTCGGCAAGGCGCTCATCGATCCGGGCAGTCCGGTCGGCGTCGAGGCGCCCACCTACCTGGGCGCGCTGCAGGCGTTCATGCCCTACGAGCCAACCTTCGCCAACCTGGAATGCGACGGGGAAGGCCCGACCCCCGACGCGGTGCGCTCGCTGCCCACGCGCGCCCCGGGCACGCGGTTCCTCTACCTGCTGCCGAACTTCCAGAATCCCACCGGCGGCCAGATCAGCCATGCCCGCCGCGACGCGCTGGTTGCGGCCGCGCAAAGCGCGGGCACGCCGATCGTCGAGGACAATCCCTACGGCGACCTGTGGTTCGACGAGCCGCCGCCGGCCTCGATCACCTCGCGCTGGCCCGAGGGCACGCTCTATCTGGGCTCGTTCTCCAAGGTGCTCACGCCCGGTTTCCGTCTCGGCTTCCTGGTGGCGCCGCCGGCCGTCTACGGCAAGCTCATCGCCGCAAAGCAGGCCGCCGACCTGCACACCCCGGGCTTCAACCAGCGCGTCGTCTACGAAGTGATCCGCAACGGCTTCCTCGACACCCACGTGCCGACCATCCGTGCCCGTTACCGCGCGCAACGCGATGCCATGGCCGCGGCGTTGCGCACGCACATGCCCGAGGGCACGAGCTGGCAGGAGCCGCACGGCGGGATGTTCTTCTGGCTGCGGCTGCCCGAAGGCTTCGACACGCTGCCGCTGCTCGAGACCGCGGTCGAGGCCGGCGTCGCGTTCGTGCCCGGCGCGCCCTTCTATGCGGCCGACCCCGACGTGCGCACGATGCGCCTCAGTTTCGTCACGCTGTCGGCGGACGAGATCGCGGAGGCCGTGGCGGTGCTGGGCAAGGTGCTGGCCGAGGCGACGCGCACCGCGCCGGCCGCGGTCCGCTGACGTCGCTCGCCCGGGGTCTCAGGGGGCGAGCCGCAGGCGGGGGCGCACCTTGTCGAAGGCGCGCACCACTTCCTCGACGGCGCGCGGCGTGCGGCTCATCTTCGGGTAGACCCAACCGGTCTCGCGGATGAGCGGCCGGCCCTCGATGCGCGCGCAGTAGAGGTGTCCGCTGGCGACGTCGCGCGCCACCGACTGGTACGACACGATGGTGACGCCCAGGCCCGAACGCACCAGCGCCTTGATGATCTCGACGTTTTCGGTTTCCATCACGATGCGCGGCTCGATGCGCGAGGCGGTAAAGAACTCGTCCACGACACGGCGCGTGTTCGAGCCCGGCTCGAAGGCCACGAACGGCTGATCGGCGAGGTCCTGCGGGCCGACCTTGCGCTTCTTGCTGAGCGGGTGCTTGGCTGCGGTGACGAGCAGCAGCTCTTCTTGCAGCACCGGAACCGTCACCATGTCGGCGTCCTTGATCGGCAGCGTGAGTAGCGCCACGTCGCCCGTGCCGGCCCGGAGGTGGTGCAGGCAGCGGTCCGCGCTGCCGTTGACGATCTTGACGTCGATGCCGGGGTGCTGGCGCGTCAGTTCCGAGAGCAGCGTCGGGAAGACGTAGAGACAGACGGTCATGCCGCCCAGGATGCGCACCGTGCCGCGCAGCGTCTCCTGGCTGTCGGAGATGCCGGCGACGGTGTCGGTCAGGTCCTGGAACATGCGGTGGCTGAGCTGCAGCAGCGACTCGCCGGCGGGCGTGATGCGGATGCGGCGACCGATGCGCAGGAAGACGGGCGTCTTGAGTTCGTCTTCGAGCAGCAGGATCTGGCGGCTGATGGCCGACTGCGACACGTGCAGTTTGTGGCCGGCCGCGGTGAACGATCCGGTCTCGGCAATGGCGCGAATGATCTCGAGCTGACGTAGGTCCACTAGGAAAATCTCCGGGCAGCAGTATATATCTCATCTCGACATGGACGAACTCGGTTCATGCGAAAACGGGGATGGTTGGGATATGCGCGAGGGATGCCTGGCTGCCGCCGGACAACCTCGGAACCTGGCTGATCGGGGGCGCCGCCGGCGGCCGGGGCAGGCCTGGAGGTGGGGCGCAGATTGGTGGGGGCGGGGCGGGGCGGGGACCGGGCGGGAACCGGGCGGGACAGGACGAAGGCCGGACTGACGGTCCAGCCTTCGTCGAGCGGAGCTACTTCTTCTTGAGCAGCGAGCAGACGCCCAGCGCCCCCGTCGGGTCGAGCGCGTCGGCCGCCATGTCGATGTGCCGCACGATGCCGGCCTCGTCGACGACGAAGGTGATGCGCCGGGCCGTGAGCGCCTTCTCGTCGAGGACGCCCAGTTCACGAGAATATTCACGCCGGAAGTCCGAGAGAAGCGGGAAATCCACGCCCATCTGCGTGCGGAAGGCCGCGTTGGCCCAGGTGTTGTCGACGCTGATGCCGAACACGGCGGCGTCGTTGGCGCCAAATTGCGCGTAGTTGTCCCGGTACCGGGACATCTCGGTCGTTCAACCCGGGGAGAACGCCGCCGGGTAGAAGGCGATGACGACCGACTGTTTGCCTTTGAAGCTGGAGAGCGTGGCCGTCTTGCTGGCCGGGCGCCCGCCATTGGGGTCGGGTTCGAGGTAGGGCAGGGTGAAGTCGGGCATCGGCTGTCCGACTTTGACCAGCGGAGGAACGGGCGGCGGGGGCGGCGCCGCCGGCGTCTGGGCAGCGGCGTCGGTCGACGCTCCCAGCAGCACGGCAAACGCGGTTGCCCAGAGCAACGAGCGTGGTGACATGGGCGGCACTATATCGCAGACCGCGCCACGGCGCGCGTCGCTCCGGCGTCGGCCGCGGCCTGCGTTCGCGCGATCGCTTCTTTCAGATAATGCTCGTCCAGTTCGATGCCGATCGCATCGACCTCCAGCCGGGCGCACGCCACGGTGGTCGACCCGAGGCCCAGGAACGGATCGGCCACCAGCCGCGCTCGATCGAGACCATGAAGGCGCACGCAGTGCTCCGGCAGGCGCGGCGGAAACGTGGCCGGATGCGGCCGGTCCTTCTCGCGGCTCTGGATGGTCTCGTAGGGCACGAACCAGGTGTTGCCACGGCAGCGCTTGCCACCCGAGCCGTTCTGCCACCGGGCGGCATTCGATGCGTCCTGGTATTTGACGCCCACGGCCAGACGGTCGAGCCGCGTGGTGCCGAGCGGCGTGAAGTGGAACAGGAACTCGTGGCAGTCGTTCAGGAACCGGGCCGAGTTGATTGGCTTGTAGTGGCCCACGGCCAGGTCGTCGGTCAGACCGGCGCGTCCGCCGGCGGCATCGCGTTCGATGGCGATCGACTTGATCCAATGCAGGATGTTCTGCAGGTGCAGGTGCGGCCGCACGGCCTGGGCGACGTCGAGCGCGGTCCACGGGTCGGTTGGCTTGGCCCCGACGTTCAGGAACAGCGACCCTTCCGGGGCCAGCGTGCGCGTGACCGCCGCCACCCAGTGGCCGGTCCACTCGAGATAGTCGGCCCGCGGCCGCCCGTCGTCGTAGGTGCGGTAGGCGATGCCCAGGTTGTAGGGCGGAGACGTGACCACCACGTCGAGGCTGTGCTCGGGCAGCGCCGCCAGAACCTCGGTGCAGTCACCGAGAAAGAACCGAATCGTGGCCCGGCCAGCACGGACGGTGGCATACGGGAGGGGAGCAGGGGTGGGCACGCCAATGAATTGTACCGTCTTCGCCGGGCCGGACTGGCCGGGCGAAGTCGGTGACGCGCGGGGACCGGCCCTCAGGAGGCGCGGGTGGCGGCGAGAGCGGGCTGGAATCCGTCGGCCGTGCGGCCGTCCCGCAACGGCGTGATGGTGTGGTTCTGCCGGTGGGAAGCGCTCGCGCACTGCGGGCCCTTCTCCTCAACATAGACCACTTCCCGCGTGCTGGCGACATCGCGATACCGGCCCACCACACATCCGCAGGGCATGGTACCGAACCCGAGGAGCTTCACTACGCTCATGGCTTGCTTCCCCCGGCGAACCCCCTCGCAAGTTCCGTGCCCGTTACATCCACTGATTGAGTGCGACGTTTCGCACGCGTCGCCCCCATGCCGTATCGATTCCGGTCAGAATTCGTCAGCGGCGACGGCACTTGCCGGCGGGCCGCCGTCGATCCCCGAGTACGGCCACACGGCCGGGTGGATCGCGCTCCGCGCATTTGGATGCGTCAGCGGGCTGGAGTCAGCGCGCGTTCGCGGTCGAACGCTTCGCGCGCGGCCGCCGACCCCGGATCGAGCGTGAGCGCTTCGGCGAGCCGCTGGAGGCCGGCGGCGCGGTTGCCGCCCTCGAGTTCGAGCAGCGCGAGGTTGGTATAGGTGGCCGGGTCGCGCGGGTCGATCCGGAGCGAGGTGAGGAACGCCTCGCGGGCCAGGTCGCGCTGCCCCAGGGTGGCCAGCGCCGCGCCGAGCAGGTTGTGCGCCTTGGCGTGACGCGGATTGGCCTGCGTCAGGCCGCGAGCTTCGTTGGCGGCCGCGTCGGGGCGGCCCTCCATGAAGAGCAGCGTGGCATTGTAGTAGCGCGTCGCGTCGGCGTCGGGGGCCACGGCGCGCATCCGCGCCACCACCGGCTGCAGGCGTTCGCGGTCGCCGACATCGGCCAGCACCGAGGCCAACTGCTCCAACGCGCCCATGTGCGAGGGGTCGCGCTCGACCGCGGAAAACGCCACGCCGGCTGCTTCGCCGGCGGCGCCCGACGAGGCCAGGAAACGAGACAGAGCCAGCCGCGCCTCGACCCGCTCGGGCGGCGCCGCCAGCTCGCGCAGCACGGCCAGCGTCTGCGGCTGCTGCGCGGTCGCGGCCCCGGTCCGCACCAGCCCTTCCAAGGCGCGCGCGTCGGTGGGATCGAGCCGCACGGCGGTCTCGAAGTCGGTCCAGGCCGGCCGCAGGGCGCTGGCGTCGAGCAGCATCCAGCCGCGGTCGCGCCATTGCGCGGCCGAGGCGGCCGCGCGCGCCGCCGTCACGGCGGCCACCGGGTGCTCGGCGCCGAGCGCCCGCAAGGCGGCGGTGTTGTCGACGCCGCCCCGGGAGAACACGGCGCGCGGGCCGCTGAACTCCACGCCGGTGTAGTCGTCGGTCTGCAGCGGCGTGGTGCCGGCAAACTGCGCCAACGCCGGCCCTTCCGCCACGAGCAGCGACAGGAGCGCAAACGGGCCCTTGGCGCCGACGCCGGCCAGGTCGGCGGCGACTTCAGGGCGAGCTGCCCACATTTCCGGCAGGGCCGCGACGCGCGGGCCCAGCGGCACGTTCGAGCCCACGAGCAGGACGTCGCCGTCGCCCACCAGCCACAACGTGCCGTCCGGGAAGACCGAGGCGAACGTGCCGATGATGGAGCGCAGGTCGGCGGCGCTGATGTCGTAGGTGTGGGCCCACTGGCAGAGGACGCCGCCGGGCGCCAGCCGGGCCCGCGCCGACTCGAAGAACTCGCGGGTGAAGAGCGACGCGATGCCGGCCATCCACGGATTCGAAGGCTCCGAGACGATCACGTCGTAGGCGGCTCGCCCCAACATGACGTGGGTGCGGCCATCGCCGACAATCACCCGGGTGCGCGGATCGCGTAGCGCCGCCCCGTTCTCGGGCTCGAAGAAGCGCGACGCCTCGACCACTTCGGGTGAAATCTCGAGCACGTCCACGCGCTCGACCGGATGACGGAGCGCCGCCCCGAGCGTGACGCCGCTGCCCAGGCCGAGGATGGCCGCCCGGCGTGGCGCCGGGTGGAGCAGCATCGGCACGTGCGCCAGCAGCCGCTGCGTCAGCATGTCGCCGGCATTGGAAGCGTCGACCTTGCCGTCGATGGCGAGCGAGGTCGTGCCCGCCGCTTCGCGCACCGACACGGTGGCGGCGGCGCCTTCCTTGTAATAGAGCAAGCGGCCGGCAGCCAGCGACACCTCGAGCGCTTCCGGCGTCATCGACGCGGCGTACTTGTAGGCGCCGCTCGACATCAGGGTCGGGCTCCACTGGGGCAGCAGGGCGGCGGCGACGGCGGCCACCCCGCAGGCGGCCAGGGTCCACAGCCGCGCCCGGCCCCTGACCCCCGCGGCCACCACCAGGGCCAACGCCGCCACCGTCGCGGTCACGCCCAGGGCGCGCAGGCTGCCGTGCAGGCCCCACGCCGGAATCAGCACGAAGCCGGCGGCGAAGGAGCCGGCGATGGCGCCGATGGTGTTGACGGCGTAGATGAGCCCGAGGTCGGCCCCGAGCGACTCGTCGCGGCCGGCGCCGGTCTTGATGGCGAACGGGAAGGCGCAGCCGAGCGCCACCGCGAGCGGCAGGAGCCAGCCGACCACCAGCACCACCTGGCGCAGCAGCACCGATTCGAACGTGGCCTGCGGCGCGGCCACGGCGGCGGCCATGGCCCGCAGGCCGCCATCTACGGTCCAGGCCGACACGCTCACCGCGGTCACCGCGACAGCGAGCACGGCGGCCAGACCGGCGGCCGGTTGGGTGGCGCGCTCGGCGAGCTTTCTTCCGAGCAGCGCGCCAAGCGCCAGGCCGGTGATGAAGATAGCGACGACCAGGCTGAAGGCGTAGGTGGTGGGCCCGAGGATCTGGGCCAGCAGCCGCGACCAGACAATCTGCAACGCCAGCGACAGGAAGCCGGAGACGCCGAGGGCCAGCGCCGCGATCATCGGGCGCGGCACGGGTGCAGGCGCCGGGCTCGCCGCCTTTCGTCCGGCTCGAACGGGTGTCTTGCCCGGAACGGCGACCTGGGGCGCGTCGGGCGTGATTACGCGGCTGGCCAGGGTCCACGCCGCGGTCGCCACCGCGACGTTCATGGCCACGCCCACCCAGGTGGTCGCGCGCAAGCCCAACGCCGGCAGCAGCACGAAGCCGGTCACGAGCGCGCCCGCCGCCGCGCCAATCGTGTTGGCGGCATACAGGGCGCCGGCATCGCGCGTGGCGGCGCCGGCATTGGGCACGTACCACCGGGCCACGTAAGGAAAGGTGGCGCCCATGGCCACGGCCGGCAACGCCACGGCCACGATGCTGACGAGCAGCCGCAACACCGCGAACGTGACGCCGCCATCGCCGTCGGCATAGGCGCCGGCCAGGAGCGGCGCAAAGACGCTCATGCCGAGGGGCATGGCCAAGGCCAAGGCGGCAATCGCCAATTCGAGCACGGCGTAGGTGCGCATGGCCCGGTCGCGCGGCGTGTGGTCGCTTTTCGGACCCGCCACACCGGCCCCGACGGCGAGGCCGCCCATGAAGGCGGCGAGCACGGTGCTGGCGGCGGTGATGCCGTGTCCGAGATAGAGCGTCAGCAGCCGTGTCCAGGCCACTTCGTAGACGAGCGCAGCCGCGCCCGACAGCGCGTAGACAGCGAGAAACCAACGCGGGGGAGCCATCGCGTCGAGTGTAACAGTCCGGGCGGCGCGCGTGCCGGACGGGGCGGGGCGCCGGCGCACCCGGTCACCTCGATCGGCATCGACAGTGGCGAGCCGAGACCCGACGACGAGGCCGCCGCGCGGCTAGGGCGTGGCGGCACGCGGCCGGTAGAGCACGACATCGCCGTCGGCGGCGACTTCCTCGAGCGCAAATGCCCGCACCGCGAAGTCGCGCAGCGCCGCGGGCGTGCGTGCGAGGTGGACCACCACCCAGCCGAGATCCGACCGGTCGAGAAACTGCGGCGCGGCCTCGATGATCGCGGCCTCCTCCTCGGGGTCCAGCGTCTTCCCCTCGCTCAGGGTGATCAACGCGGCCAGCGTCGGGAAGCGGCGCATCTCGTTGAAGCGGCGCTCCGGCACACGCGACAGGTAGCCGCCCAGGAGGCGCTTGCCGTGCACGGTCTGGTTGAACTGGTAGCGCGCGCTGAAGTCGCCGGCCGAGGTGACGCCGTCGCGCAGGCCGAAGGGCAGTTCGAGTAATCGGACGGGGCGGGGGTCGGCCCGCACGATGTCGTAGACCGGCGAGATGCTGGCGGAGTAGAGCGGCCGCGGTCCGGCCCACAGCTCGAACGCCAGCAGCGCCCCGACGATGGCCAGCATGGCGCGGCGCTGCCGCGGGAAACGCTGGCCGAGGTGCGCCAGGGCGAGGGCGAAGAGGACACTGAGGCCGAGCGCGGCGACGATGGCAAAGCGCGTCGGCATTCGCGTCATGTTGACGACCGGCACGTAGCGCAGCAGGGCCCACGGGCCCGGCACGTAGGTGTTGAACCCGGCGACGTGCACGAACGGCCCGAGCGCCAGCGCGACGAAGATGGCGGTGGTCACGATCCATGCCGGGGCGCGCAGACCGGCCTTCCAGATCGCGAAGATCACGACAGCCAGGGCCACCAGGCTGATGCTGGCGGTGTATTCGATGAACACCGTGGGCGCCGCCAGTTGAGGATTGCCGAACAGCCTCACCATCACCGGGTGCGACGGGTTGGGCGTGACGAAGGCCAGCAGGTCGACACCGCTCGGGCTGCTGCGCCAGTAGACCGGCGGTGACACCCAGGTGCCGTCGAGGACCCTGACGGAGGCGCCGTAGAGCACCGGCGAGAGGATGACGGCGCCCGCCACAACGCCGATGGCCACCGCCCGCAGCGACGTGAACTTGGGCTGCCGCCAACCCGCGAACCGCGGCCGCAGATAGACCAGGACGCGCGCCGTGACCAGCAGCGTGACCAGCAGGATCGGCGTGTAGAGACCGCGGACGCTGATGGACAGCCCGGCGATGGACACCCGCTGGCCGCGCCCGAAGGCCAGCCCCAGGACCAGCGACACGGCCAGCACGATCGTCAGGTCCAGCATCCACGTGCCCACGCCGTGCCGCCACGATGGCCGCCAGTCGACGCGGACCAGCCGCGATACGGCGTAGATGGTGGCGATCAGCACGCAGTAGACGGCGTAATACGGGTCGCAGAAGGCAGCCCACGCCAACGCCGCCCCGGCCAGCACCGCGTCGCGCGGACTCTCGGAACGTTCGATGCGGTGGAGGCTCCACATGAACGCCGCCAGGGGCGCGGCCGCCACCAGGCTGAAATGACCGGTCGAGCGGGCCACGAGCACCGGAGCCCAGGCAAACGCCGCGCCGGCGAGCCAGGCTTCGACGGTGGCGCCCTCGGTGACGCGCCGGGCCAGCGTGAAGGTCATCCACGCCGTCAGGACGACCACCAGCAGGTAGACCACGTTGAACGTCACCACCGGACCGAGCCTGGTGATGAGCGGCATCGCCAGCGCGTTGAGGAACACCGTGTAGTTGTGTTGGCTGAGGTCGACCGACCGCTGCGTCAACGAGAAGATGTGCTCGGTGGTGAGGGGATTGCGCCGCTCGACGACGGCACCGTGCTGGAAGACCCACTGATTCCAGACGTACACACCGGTATCCCCGCCGGGGTCACCGGTCAGGTGCGTGGCGATATTGGGCAGGAGCGGCCAGGAGTAGACCACCGCCACACAGACATAGGCCAGCACGGCCGCGAGGTGGGGGAACCACGCGCGTTGTCTCATCGATGAGGGCCGGGCAACACTAACACAGCATCCCACCGCGGCCACCCGCGTCGTGGCCGCCGACGCGGCGTGCCAAAAGAAAACGGGCGGCCCCGCTTGGGAGCCGCCCGTCAGTCGACACGAGCCGCGGATCAGACCCGGGAGAGACGCCCCGGATTGTGAATGCCGCCGGCTAGAAGTCCCAGCGCACGCCCACGCGGAAGATGCGCGGGGCAAGCAGTTCGGTGACCTCGCGGTAGTTCACCGTGGTCTGGCGGAACGCGGTGACCGCCCCGCTGTTGGCCAGGTTGAAACCGTCGACCTGGAAGGTGAGCTTGCCGACCGGGCCGGGCAGGCGCACCGACTTGTCGAGACGCAGGTCGAAGATCGAGATGTTGGGGTAGCGGTTGGCCGTGATCGGCTCGACGCGGAAGGTGCGCGTGCCGTCGCCCGGCATGGCCACCGTGACCGTGCGGCCGTACTGCTGGCCGCTCTGCACGCGCCAGGAACCCGAGCTGCCGATGCCCCAGGGCATCTCGTAGCGGCCGATGACCTTGTAGTTCCAGACGCTCGAGGTCTCGCGGCCGAACTCGTCGCCGAACAGGCGGTCGACGGGGCGGAACGAGTAGGCGCGCGTGTAGCCCGTCGGGGCCGGCGTGGTGGCGGTGGAGACGTGCTGCATCTTCGACCAGGTGATGCCGGCCGAGGTCAGGAGCATCCACTTGCCGAGCATGCGGCGGTTGAGCGCCACTTCCACCGTGTTGAAGTCGGCGTCATAGCCCTCGGGGTTGGTGTAGACGCGGTCCAGGCCGATTCCCGCCGGGCGGTCGAAGGTCTGGAACGTCTGGTCGTCGCCCGTGCCGACGACGTTGTCGGGACCGGGGTCGTTGACCGTGAAGGGGATGGTGAAGCTGCCGTTGCGCAGCGTGTCGTCCTCGCCCCAGATGTCGCGCATGTTCTTGTAGACGTAGGACACGCGGGCCGACAGGCCGGTCACGAGTTCGCGCTCGATGTTGGTCGACAGCTCGTTGTTGATCGGGCGGATGATGTTCCGGTCGATGCGCACGAAGCCGGCGCCGCCGACGGTGGTGTTGAAGGCGCCCAGTTCGGCCGGGCTGTCGAGCAGCCGGTTGCCGTTCAGGTCGCAGCCCGTCGTGCGGGTGGCGCGTGCAGTCGAGGAAGCGCGTAGCGCAGCTGCGCGATGCCGACCGGGTTTTCCTTGTCGGCCAGTTCATCGGCCGAATTCCAGCGCGACTGCCCGAAGTAGGCCTTCAGCACCGTGCGGTTGTCGCCGGTGAGGTCGAAGGCGAAGCCGACGCGGGGCGAGAGGTCCTTGGTGTTGGCCACCGTGCGCGCGGCCACGGTGCGCGGCGCGACGAATTCCTGGTAGCGGGCGTCGTTGAAGTTGGCCAGCGCGGGAATGCCGTTGGGGGCGAATTCCTGATCGGGCCAGCGATCCAGGTAGTGCTCGTAGCGGAGGCCCAGGTTCACCGTGAGGCGGCGGGTGAGCTTCCAGGTGTCGTTCAGCCACACGGCCTGGTTGACCACGTCGTTGATACCGGTGACCGAGGTGTTGTAGATGTCGACCTGCGACAGCGCGGCGCCGTTGTCACGGTAGAAGATGTCGAACGGCTGGTCACGGAAGAGGCTGCGGCGGTCGCGCTTGATGTCGTAGCCGACCTTGAAGTCGTGGCCGCCGGCCCAGCCGTCCTTGAAGTACGACAGGCTGACGTAGACCCTGGGGCTTCCAGCGCTTCTGGTCCTGATAGCCGTTGTTGGCGCCGCCGTCGAAGATCTGGCTGTTGGCCAGGTTGACCCGGCCGGGTCCCCACGGACCGTCGTAGAGGCCGAAGTCGCGAACCGGGCGCAGCGGGAAGAAGTTCCACCAGTTGCCGGCGATGACGTCGAGGAAGGCGCGGCTGCCGAGGACGCTGGTCCATTCGGCCTTCATCGGGGTGTTTTCCGACGACTGGTAGTAGGCGGCCGAGAGCGGCGTGGTCAAGCTGATGCCGCGCTTGTCCTGCAGCTTCTGGCGCCGGTTGATGAAGCCGATCAACTGGTTGTTGCGGGTCAGCTGGAAGGTGGTCTTGAAAGTGAAGGGGTTGGTGAGCTTCGACTGCTCGATGTTGCTCGGCAGACCGGTGGTGTACCTGTACTGGTTGTTGAGGCGGTAGCTGTAGAACGCCCACGCCCGGCCCTTCCACAAGCGGGCCGCCGATGTTGCCGTTCAGGTCGTACTGCTTCTTGATCTGGTTGCCGCGCTGGAGCGGCGTGCGCGTGAAGAAGCCGTCGTCGTCGCGCTGGTTGGCGGTCTGCAGGAACGTCGGGGACGTTGTTGGCGATCATGTCCTCGTTCTGGTAGTCGCTGTACCAGTTGCCCGACAGCTTGTCGCTGCCCGACTTGACGCTGATGCTGAGCACCGCGCCGCCAGCGAAGGCTGAGGCGTCGGCACCGGCGCCGCCCACCTGGAATTCCTCGAAGCTGCCGAAGTCGAAGTAGCCGGCGTTGGCGTTGGTGCCTTCGGTGGTGTCGATGCCCTCGAGACGGGTCTGGTTCTGGTCGTCCATGCCGTAAGTGCGGTAGCCGGTCTGGTTGCCGGTGCGCGAGCCGCCGACGTCGTAGGACGTCATCTGCATGCCGGGCGCCTGCGCCATGGCCGCCCACACGTCGCGGGCGTTGGGGATTTCCGTGAGCAGTTCCTTGGTGAAGTTCGTGCCCATCGTGGTCGTGGTCGTGTCGACGACCGGCGAGGCGCCCGTGACGGTGATGGTTTCCTGCAGCGTCGCCACCTTCAGCTGCTGGTCGACCGAGAGCGTGGTGTTGATGACCACGCGGATGCCGTCGCGCTTGACGCCCTGGAAACCGGTGAGTTCGAAGTCGACGGAGTAGACGCCGGGAGGCAGGGCCAGGAATCGGTACGAACCGTCGGCGCCGCTGACCTGCACCTGCGGCTGGATCAGGGCCGGGCTGGTCGCCGTGACCGTGACTCCCGGCAGGACCGCGCCGGTGTCGTCCGTCACGGTGCCGTTGATACGGCCTCGGAAATCCTGCGCCGAAACCGGCAGGGCGCAGCACAGCACCCCCACCAGACACAGGACGAAACCTGTCGTTCTCACCCTCATGGACATCCCTCCAAGAACACCGGTTTTGATACCCGGTTCAACTGCGGCCGGCTCCGAAACTGAAGCCGAACCCCTCAGGCCATCGCCGTCACTCAGGCCAGACCCGAGGATCGGCGGTACGCGAGCAAACGAAGTGCCAGTGAATTCGACAGGCCAAACCTGCCAGCCACCGCCGGCGGTTACCGGAAATGCTCGTCTTTCCGTCCAGCAGGTGGACGGAAGCCCGGGCTAGTGTAAGCGAGATTCGTCAGGCTGGATCCCGGCTCTCCGGGTAATTGGGGGATGGAAGTGACAGGCGCCCGGCCGCCGCCGCCTCGCTGCCGTCGCTCGATGCCAAGTTCCACGCGGCCGTCGACGACGCCGGAGCCGCAGGAACGCCCGCTGGAACAGCCGCACTCACCGTGGACGAGGCGGTCTTCGGCAATCGCCCGGCGGGCCGCGCGCCGGCCACGTCCGCCATCGTCCAGGCCGCCCCGTCGGTCACCAAGGCGCTCGGCCTGCCAGTGACCCTGGACGAGCTCCACCGACGCGAACTACCCGCAGAGCCTGGGCATCCCGGCCATCACCATCGACGGCTGCGGACGTGGCACCGGCGGTCACGCGCTCGACGAGGCGTTCGACTCGACCGACTCATGGCAGGGCACGCAGCGCGCGCTGCTCGTGGCATCGCGCTGGCGCAGCTGTAGCCGGCGCGTACGCACTGGTCCCACTAATGTGCAACGAGCTGTAATTTTTGTGTCGTTGCTGCACATTCAGGCTTGCGCGCTAAAGTTCGTTTGTTACAATGCCGACACTTTCGTTAGCGTGACTTCTGTCCGCGCCTCCCGGCGCAACCCCTGGAAACCATGAGATATGTGAGCCTTCGGAGCCTCCGGGTGGTGAGTGCGATGTGCGTCGCGCTCGTGACGATGATGTCGGCCGCGCCGGCTGCAGAAGCTGCCAGCAAGCGGCCTGCCAAGTCCACCGCCGGGGCGCGCCAAGTCACCCGGTCGCGCGCCACCCGGCCTCCGGCCCGAGCCACGCGAACCCCGACCCGCGCGACCCGAACCGCGACCCGAGCGACGCGACCCGCGACCCGGGCGACACGAACGGCGACCCGGGCGACGAAGGCGCGGGCGACCGCGCCCAAGCGGGCCAGCGCGGCGCGTCCCACCTCCTCGGCACGACGCCGGGCCGTGGCACGAGCCAAGGCCACCGCCCGTGCCCGTGAAGCACGCGAGCTGGCCTTGCCCAGGTTCAAGGTCGACGGCACCGGTCGCGAAGTGCCGTCGCCGCGGGCCGCCGCCGCGATCATCTACGATCCCGAAACCAACGAAGTGCTGTTCGAAGAGAACGCCCAGGACCTGCGGTCGATTGCCAGCATCACCAAGGTGATGACGGCGCTGGTGTTCCTGGAATCGCTGTCCGACCCGTCGCGGCCGGTCGTCGTCGAGCGCGCCGACGTGACCCGCGCCTCGACCACCTACCTGCGCGCTGGCTACACGGTGTCGGTGGACCAGCTCCTGCACCTGTTGCTCATCGGCTCCGACAACGCCGCCGCCCGCGTCCTGGCGCGCGTCTCGCCCCACGGCAGTGAAGGCTTCGTCGCCCGCATGAACGAGAAGGCCCGCGAACTCGGCCTCCTGCAGACGCACTACGACGATCCGTCCGGCCTGCTCTCGGGCAATGTCTCGTCGGCCTTCGACCAGGCCCGGCTCATCGCCTACGCCGCCGCCGACGACCGCATCGGCGGCCTCATGCGCAAGTCAGAGTTCGCCTTCACGACGGCCAAGCGCAACGTCTCGAGCACCAACCGCCTGGTCCGTCAGGGCGAGATCGACGTGCTCGGCGGCAAGACCGGCTTCATCAGCAGCTCTGGGTACTGCCTGGCGACGCTCATCCGCGTGCCGCAGACTGGCCGGCAGCTGGCCATGGTCGTGCTTGGTGCGCGCTCGAACGCAGCTCGTTTCTCCGAGACGAAGCACCTCTACAACTGGGTCAACAGCCACACGCTGAGCGCGGCCGGGGCCGACGCCGGTGTGGTCCAGCAGCAGCAACAGCAGCAGTAGAGCCGGCCGCGTCAGTCGGCCTGGAACCCCTGGGCCGTGATGGCGCGGTCCAGCGCCAGCGTCGCGACCGTGTCGAGCGCCATCAGCAAGGGCCGTCCGGCCCTGCGCACGTCAATCGCCTTCAGGTAGCGCCGGCAGGTGCCGCACCCTGCGATCTGGTACACGCCGTCGTGCGCCGCGAACACCCGCACATGCTCGCTGTCGAGGCAGCGGTGGCAGGTGCGCGGGGCGAAGTTCCACCGGCAATGGCAGCGTCCGCAGACGAGCAGGCGCGCGCCCGGGGCGGGTATCACCGCAAAGGTCGGCGCGGCCCCGCACATCGGACAGGTGCCGCGCGTCCACGCATCGACCGAGACGCGCTGGTGCAGCACCTCCGAGGCGCGGACCAGGAACGGGCGGGTGGCCAGCCCGAGCACATCGGCCATCGGCGGCTCGACCGGCACTCCCGGCGTTGACGCGCCCGGCACGCCGTCGAACCACTGGCGCACCAACTCGGGCAAGGCGGGGCTGCGCCCCGCATCGTGGAGGAGGGCGGCGTCGGCCGCCTCGAGCACGTCGTGGCGGCGAAGCACGTCCACGACCTGGCGGATCCGCAGGCGCAACTCGCTCCAATCGATGCCCAGTTGTTCGAGGTCGATGAGGCGCTGGCCGAGCTCGAGCCGGGCCATCAGCTGCTCGACCGCCACGTCCACCCACGGCGTCCCGATGCGGCGCTGCAGCCGGCGCTCGCCGTCGAGGATCTCCTTCTCGAGGGCCACCGCCGGCGCCAGTTCAGGATGAGCCTCGGCCAGTTCGGCCAGGGCGGCGAGTTCGCGGGAATCCGCGCGCTCGCGGGGAGGAGTGGACACGGCTGTGATTCTACACAACGGCTTCGCCCAGGGCGCGGCCGTCCGGTATCGTAGGACATGGCTCGCCGTTCGCCCGCCGCCCCCCGGACGTCCCGCCCGGCCGCACCCGTTCCCGCCGCTGGGACAGCCCCCGCCCCCCGCACCGCGCCCAGGGCGCGGCGCGCCGCGCCGCCGCCCACCTCCACCCCTCTGCGGGTCCTGATGATTGCCTCGGAGTTGGCCCCGTTCTCGAAGACCGGCGGCTTGGCCGACGTGACCGCGGCGCTGCCACGGGCCCTGGCCGGGGCGGGCCATGACGTCACCGTCGTCACCCCCCGGTACCAGGGCATCACGGCGGGGCAGTGGCAGGCCGATGTCCGGGCCGGGGTCGGGGGCGTGACGCTGGCGGCCGGCCTGTTCGAGGAACCGCTGGGGCCCGGGGCCAGGGCGCTGTTTGTCGATTGCCCGCCGCTCTATCACCGAGCCGGGCTCTACAACGCCGGGCAGGTGGACTACCCGGACAACCCGCTGCGCTTTGCCTTCCTGGTCATCGCCGCGCTCGAATGGGCAGCCACGCAGGAACGGCCGGTGGACGTGGTGCACGCGCACGACTGGCAGGCCGGACTGGCGCCGGTGTATCTGCGCCGCTACTTCTCGGGTCACCCGGTGCTGGGCCGGATGCCGTCGGTGTTCACCATCCACAACCTCGCCTATCAGGGCCTGGCCGACAAGACCTGGGTGCCGCGCCTGGGCCTCGGCTGGGATCTCTTCACGCCTGCGGGACTCGAGTATTTCGACCGCCTGAGCCTGCTCAAAGCGGGGCTCACTTTCAGCGACGCGCTGACCACGGTGAGTCCGACCTATGCCGAAGAGATTCAGCGGCCGGAACAGGGCTTCGGCTTCGACGGCATCATCCGCACACGGCGCGACGTGCTGACCGGCATCCTGAACGGCGTCGACGTCGAGGCCTGGGATCCCGCGCGCGATCCGCACCTGCCGCAGGCGTATACGGCCACGTCACTCGGCGGCAAGGCGGCAGCCAAGGCCGCGCTGCTCGCGGCCTGCGGACTGCCGGGCGGCGATCAGGGGATGGCCCGTCCGCTCGTCGGTATGGTGTCGCGACTGGCCGACCAGAAGGGTTTCGACCTGGTTGCCCAGGTCGCCGACTCGCTGGCCGACCTCGGACCCGCGTTCGTGGTGCTCGGCAGCGGCGAGGCGCGTTACGAGGAGATGTGGCGACGGCTGGCCCGAACCCGGCCGGACCGCTTCGCCGTGCGCATCGGGTTCGACGAGCCGCTCGCGCATCTCATCGAGGGCGGCGCCGACATGTTCCTGATGCCGTCGCGCTACGAACCGTGCGGCCTGAACCAGATGTACAGCTTGCGCTATGGGACCGTGCCGGTCGTGCGCGCCACCGGTGGGCTGGTGGACTCGGTCGAGCCCTGGGACCCGGTGGCCACGCAGGGCACTGGCTTTCTGTTTGCCGAGTACAGCGGCGACGCCATGCTGGCGGCGCTGGCCGAGGCCGTGCGCGTGTTCGCTGACCGCAAGCAGTGGGCGCGCCTGCAGCAGAACGGCATGGCGGCGGACTTTTCCTGGGACCGCGCCGCGCGGGAGTACGTGACGGTGTATAAAAGAGTGATCGCCGCGAAGCGTGGAGACGCTCCGATCGCGTCGGACCAGGCCGGAAACCAGGCCGGGTGAGCGGCATCACAAATATCGAGGAACCTATGGCTTCGGACAAGATCAAGACGCTCGGCGACAAAGACTTCGACGCGGCCGTGAAAGACGGCGTGGTGCTGGTGGATTTCTGGGCGGAATGGTGCGCCCCGTGCCGGCGTCTGGCGCCGACCGTGGACCAGCTGGCCGAGGACTACGCCGGGCGCGTGACCGTCGCCAAGGTCAACATCGACGAGCATCCGGCCACGCCGAGCAAGTTCATGGTGCGCGGCATCCCGACGCTGTTGCTGTTCAAGAACGGCGACCTGAAAGAAACCGTGGTGGGCCTGGCCGGCAAGGACGACTTGGCGAAGATGATCGACAAGCACCTGTGAGCGCGCCGGTCACCTCCCCCGAACATCGCCAGGTGATCGTCGTCGGGTCGGGGCCAGCCGGACTCACGGCCGCGCTGTATGCCGCGCGGGCCGCGTTGACGCCGCTGGTCATCGAAGGCATCGAGGCCGGCGGTCAGCTGATGCTCACTACGATGGTCGAGAACTGGCCGGGTTACCGCGACGGCATCCTCGGGCCCGACCTGATGGCGGAACTGCGCGTCCAAGCCGAGCGGTTCGGCTCGCAGATTGTCCAGGGCGACGTCGGGTCGGTCGATCTGTCGTCGCGCCCGTTCACCCTGACCGTCGGCGCGAAGACCTATACGGCCGACGCGCTCATCGTCGCCACCGGGGCCTCGGCCAAGTGGCTCGACCTGGGCGTCGACAAGCAGCTCTCGGGCCGCGGCGTGTCCACGTGCGCGACCTGCGACGGTTACTTCTTCAAGGGCAAGCAGGTGGCCGTGGTCGGCGGCGGCGACACCGCCATGGAAGAGGCCATCTACCTGGCGAAGCTGGCCGCGCACGTCACCGTCATTCACCGTCGCGACACCCTGCGCGCCTCGAAGGTGATGCAGGAGAAGGCCTTCAACGACCCGAAGATCTCGTTCCTGTGGAACACGGCCGTCACCGATATCAAGGACATCACCAAGGGCGAGGTCACCGGCCTGGTGCTGACCGATACGGTCACCGGCGTGGTGACCGAACTGCCCATCGACGGGCTCTTCATCGGCATCGGCCACACCCCCAACACCAAGCTGTTTGCCGGTCAGCTCACGCTGAACGAGGCTGGCTACATCCAGACCCACAACGGCTCGCGCACGAACGTGACCGGCGTGTTCGCCGCCGGCGACGTGCAGGATCACGTCTACCGGCAGGCCGTCACCGCGGCCGGCTCGGGCTGCATGGCCGCCATCGACGCCGAACGCTTCCTGTCGGGCCTCGGCGACTGACGGTCGTCCGGCCGCCGCTCAGTCGATCCAGCCTCCGCCCACGACCGCCTCGCCGTCGTAGAACACGACGGCCTGGCCGGGCGTGATGGCGGTCTGCGGCGCGTCGAACTCGACTTCGGCACGGTCGCCGTCGAGGGCGCGCAGCCGCGCCGGCGCCGGCCGGTGGCGGTGGCGAATCTGGGCGGTGACCGCGAGCCAGCCGGCCGGAGCCGGGCCGGCAATCCAGTTCACGTTCGAGGCGGTCAGGGTGCGGCGGTCGAGGGCCGCGCGCGGCCCGACGGTGACGGCCTGCGTGCCGGCGTCGATGGCCACGACGTAGAGCGGCACGCCCGCCGACAGTCCCAGGCCCTTGCGCTGACCCACGGTGAAGCGGTGCACGCCGCCGTGCGTGCCGAGCGCCCGGCCGGTCTCGTCGACGATCGTGCCGGTTGTTGCCAGGGCCGGTTCTTCACGTTCGAGGAACGCCGCGTAATCGCCGTCGGGGACGAAGCAGAATCTCCTGGCTGTCGGGCTTGTCGGCGACGGCCAGCCCGAGGCGGTGCGCATGCGCGCGGACCTCGTCCTTGGGCAGGTCGCCGACCGGGAAGCACGCCATGTCGAGCTGCGCCTGGGTCAGCGAGAACAGGAAGTAGCTCTGGTCCTTGCCGGCATCGCGGCCGCGCAGCAGGCGCTGCCGGCCGTCGGCGTCGCGCTCGAGCCGGGCGTAATGGCCGGTTGCCAGGTGCGAGGCGCCGTAGCCGCTGGCGCGGGCCGCCAACTCGCTGAACTTCACCTCGCTGTTGCAGTGCGCACACGGGATGGGCGTGCGCCCGCGCGCGTACTCGTCGATGAAGTTCCGCTGCACGTGCGCGTGGAAGTGCGACTCGAAGTTGACGATGTAGTGGGGGATGCCGAGGCGCGCGGCGACGCGACGGGCGTCGTTGAGGTCGTCGATGGTGCAGCAGGTGCCGAAGCCGCTGCTGTTGTCGTAGAGCTGCATCGACACGCCGACCACGTCATGACCCTGCTCGGCGAGCAGGGCCGCGGCGACCGACGAGTCGACGCCTCCCGACATGGCAACGACGATTCGCATGAGCTCGTGTTCGTTCCTGGGAATGCCGGTGGCGGCGCCCCGGCCTAGCGGCCGGCCAGGCTCCGCAGCTTCGTCACCAGCCGCGGCAGCACCTCGACCACGTGGTCGATCTCGGCCTCGGTCGTGCCGCTGCCGAGGCTGAAGCGGATGGAGTTGAGCGTGCGCTGGTGCGGGTAACCCATCGCCTTGAGCACGTGCGACGGTTCCAGCGTGCCCGAGGAACAGGCCGACCCCGACGACACCGCGATGCCCTCGAGGTCGAGGGCGATGAGCAGCGATTCCGATTCGACGCGGTCGAAGCTGATGTTCGTGGTGTTGGGCACCCGCAGGGCGCGGTCGCCGTTCACGCTCGTGCCGGGCACCTGCGCGAGGACGCCGTCCTCGAGGCGGTCGCGCAGGGCGGCAACGCGCGGTGCCTGCTCCGGCTGCCGAGTGACGCGCATGATGGGCGGCTGCGCCCATGCCGGCAATGGCCGGCACGTTCTCGGTGCCGGCGCGCCGGTTGCGCTCCTGGCGTCCGCCGGTGGCAAACGGCACCAGACGCACGCCGCGGCGTATCCACAAGGCGCCCGTGCCCTTGGGGCCGCCGAACTTGTGGGCCGAGATCGACAGCAGATCGACGCCGAGCGCCTGCACGTCGACCGGCAGTTTGCCGGCCGTCTGGACGGCGTCGGTGTGGAACAGCGCGCCCCGGCTTCGGGCCAGCGCGGCCAGCGCCGCGACCGGCTGCACGGTGCCGATCTCGTTGTTGGCGTGCATCACCGACACGACCGCCGTGCGATCGGTGAGGGCCGCGGCGAGGGCGTCCGGCTCGACGATGCCGCGTTGACCGACCGGCAGCAGCGTGACCTCCCAGCCGCGCCTGGCCAGCGCCTTGACCGTCTGCAGCACCGCTTCGTGCTCGATGCTCGAGGCGATCACGTGGTTCCGGCCGCTCGGCTCGAGCGCCTCGGCGGCGCCGCGGACGGCGGCGTTGTCGCTTTCCGTGCCGCCGGCCGTGAACACCACTTCGGAGGGCTCGGCGCCGATGAGCGCGGCGACGGCGGCGCGCGCGTCGTCGAGCACGGATTTGGCCTGCTGACCGAAATGGTGCACGCTCGAGGCGTTGCCCCAGGTGTCGGCCGCCACCGCGGTGAAGCGCGCCAGCGCCGCCGGGGTCAGAGGCGTGGTGGCGTTGTAGTCGAGATAGATGCGGGGCACGGCACGACGATCGTAGCACTCGCCCTAACCCTCAGCAACAAAAGGGCTAGACACCTATTTCCCACGACGCCTATACTGACTGCGCTTCGTGCCGTAACCCATCTCCCAGGTGATCTCGGCGAGCAACGAGGGCAGGCGTCTGCCCGATTGGGGAGGTTTCATCAATGTGGAAGCGTGACGAGTCGGCCAAGCCGGCAGCAACACCGACACCGACATCGGCACCGGCACCCGCGCCAGCGGCGTCGGCGCACAGCCCTGCCGTCCCTAGTGGCGGCGATTATCGCCCCCAGATTGCGAGGGACAACGTGAACATCGGGAAGTCGGTCTTCATCAAGGGAGAGCTGAGCGGCAGCGAGGATCTCACCATCGAGGGCAATGTCGAGGGCAGCATCCAGCTCAAGGAGAACACCCTCACGATTGGCCCCAACGGGAAGATTCGGGCCGAGGTGTTCGCCAAGCAGGTGATCGTCCTGGGCGAGGTGACCGGCAACGTCACCGCGACCGAGAAGGTCGACATTCGCGACAACGGCTCGGTCGACGGCGACGTCACGTCGCCGCGCGTGGCAATTGCGGAAGGCGCGCACTTCCGCGGCGCCATCGACATGCAGCGCAAGGGCGTCCCAGCCGGCGCTCCGGCCGCCAAACCGGCGGCGAAGGACGCGCCGGCGACCTCATCGGCGCCCGTCACTCAGAAGGCCGGCGCGTAACCAACGCATACACGGCGAGGCAGGGGAGCCCCACCCCCTCGTCCTGGAGCAGTATGTGGCTGGTGGACTGAACGACCTCTTCTCGCGGCTCGGTGGACGGCGCGGCGAGGCGCCCGGTGAAACCGGTGCGCCTGCCGCCGCGTCCGAGCCCGACCTCATCTATCCGACCAAAGCCCTCCCGAAATTTCTGGCCAACATGGCCGCCAAACCGGCGCCGGCGCTGCTCGATCTCGGCCCGGTCGTGGGCGGCAACGTGTCGTTCTTCGGCGAGGAACTGGGTTGCCGCATCCGGGTGGAGGATGTCTTCGGCGACATCGAGCGGCATGCCGTCAACGGCACGCTCGACTCGCTGCCGGAGTTCTTCCGCACGCGCTTCAAGAGCGCGCCGGGCACGGTCGACGGCATCCTGTGCTGGGACGTGTTCGACTATCTCGAGAAGGCCGCGGCGGCAGCGCTGGCCGCGTCGCTGGCGCGCTTGCTGGTGAACGAGGGCGCGTTGCTCGGCTTCTTCAGCACCGCCTCCGATCAGGGGCGCGCGCAGTACACCAAGTATCTGGTGGTCGATCAGGGCAACCTGCGCTACCGGACCTATCCGGGCACGCGCATCCGTCAGCGCAGCCTGCAGAATCGCGACATCATCAAGCTCTTCGAAAGCCTGCGCGTGTCGGACTCGTTCCTGATGAAGACCAACATGCGCGAGATCATCTTCCGCAAACCTGCCTACCTGGCGGGTCTCTAGGTCCACCCCGGCGCCGTCGGTGCCGGCGTCCATCCGCCCATGGCCCGTCCCGTCATCGCGCTGCTCACCGATTTCGGCTGGCGCGACCATTACGTGGCCGCGATGAAGGGCGTGATGCTGTCGGTGTGTCCCGAGGCCACGCTGGTGGACATCACGCACGACGTGCCGGCCCACGACGTGCGCGCCGGCGCGCAGTTGCTGGCCGCCTGTTACTCCGTATTCCCCGCCGGCACGGTGTTCCTGGCCGTCGTCGATCCGGGCGTGGGCTCGTCGCGGCGCGGCCTGGCGGCCGACGTCGGCGACTATCGCCTGGTCGGCCCCGACAACGGCCTGCTCTCGGCCGTGTTCGACGAGCGGCCGCCGCTGGCGGTGGTGGAGCTCACCGAGCGCAAGTACGCGCGGCCCAGCATCAGCCGGACCTTCGAAGGCCGCGACCGCTTCGCGCCGGCGGCGGCGTGGCTCGCACACGGGGTGTTGCTGTCGTCGCTCGGCCGGCCGCTGCCGACGCACGAGCGACTCACGTGGACGCCACCGGCCGAATCGGCCGACCGGCTGACCGGCGAGGTCGTCCGCGTCGACCACTTCGGCAACCTCGTCACCAACTCTGACCGCGAGCGAGCGTTCGAGCGCCTCTCGCGCGACGGCCCGGTCGCCGTGCGCGTCGACGGTCACCCGGTGCCGCACGTCGTCGGCACCTACAGCGACGTTGCTGACGGGGTGTTGTGTGCATTGTTCGGCAGCGGCGATCACCTCGAGATCGCCGTGCGCGGCGGAAGCGCCGCCGCCGCCCTCGAAGCCGGCGCCGGCAGTGCCGTCGAGGTCACGCGCAGCCACGCCCTGTGATACGATTTGCGGTCTCCTGTAAGTCTTTGTCCCACACGGGGTTGGCCCGTGTCGGCGTCGGCACGGACCCGGTGGTCCGGACCTGAGTCGGATATGGAATCAGACCTCTCCCTCGAGTTCCTCCGCGTCGTCGAACAGGCGGCCATCGCCTGCGCCCACACCATGGGCCAGGGCGACCGCCATGGCTCGGACCAGGTCGCCGTCGAGGCGATGCGCCGCGAGCTCGACACCGTGCCGATCGACGGCACGATCGTCATCGGCGAAGGCGAGCGCGACGAAGCGCCGATGCTCTTCATCGGCGAGAAGGTCGGGCTGGCGCGGCAAGGACCACGACGGACACGCGCGCCTACGACAAGGTCGACATCGCCGTCGATCCGCTCGAGGGCACGAACCTGTGCGCCACCGGCGCGCCCAACGCCATCGCCGTGCTGGCGGCCTCCGACGAGGGCGGCCTGCTGCACGCGCCCGACCTCTACATGGAGAAGCTGGTCGTCGGCCCCGAGCTCCAAGCACGTGGTCGACCTCGACGCGCCGGTGCGCGACAACCTGCGGGCCATCGCCCGCAGCCTCGGCCGGCAGGTCGACGAGCTGACCGTCGTCGTGCTCGACCGCCCGCGCCACGACAAGCTGATCGCCGACATCCGCGCCACCGGCGCGCGCATCCGCCTGATTGGCGACGGCGACCTGTCGGCGGGCATCGCGGCGGCCGTGTCGGGCAGCGGCGTGCACGCGGTGATGGGCACCGGCGGCGCGCCCGAAGGCGTGCTGACCGCGGCCGCCATGCGCTGCCTGAACGGCGAGATCTTCGCGCGCCTGGTCGTGGCCAAGCCCGAAGACGAAGAGCGCTGCCAGGCCATGGGCATCACCGACCTCAAGCGCGTCTACACCTCGGCCGGACCTGGCGTCGCGGCAAGAACATCATCTTCGCCGCCACCGGCGTCACCGACGGCAGCTTGCTCAAGGGCGTGCGCTTCTTCGGCGACGGCATCCGCACCAGCTCGATCGTGATGCAGAACAACCCGCATCGCATCCGCTTCATCGACAGCATCCAGGTCTACGCGGGTCCGTCGATCCGCATTCGCTTCTAGCCAGCCGGCACGTGAGCGCGGGCCACGACGTCGTCGCCGCGTCCTTCTCGCCGCGCCGCAACGTGCTGGCGGCCGCGGCCGCCAACGGGATCGGCTTTGCGGGCTTCACGCTCGTCATGCCGTTCCTGCCGCTCTACATCCGCGAACTCGGGGTCAGCGACGTCGCCGACATCGCCTTGTGGACCGGCCTGACGCTCGGGGCCACGCCGGCGGTCACCGCCATCAGCGCGCCGCTGTGGGGCCGCGTCGGCGATCGCTACGGCAGCAAGATCCTGGTCATCCGCTCGCTCGGCGCCTTCGTGGTGACCAAGGCGGCGATGGGTCTGGTCACCGCGCCGTGGCAGCTGTTCGCGCTGCGCGCCCTGCTCGGCGTCTTTGCCGGCTACGGCGCGCTCACCACGTCGATGGCGGCCGAGTCGGTGCCGCGCGAGCGCATGGCCTCGGCCATCGGCACCGTGCAGGTGGCGCAGCGGCTCGGTCCGGCCGTCGGCCCGGTCATCGGCGGCCTGCTGGCGCCGCTCGTCGGACTGCGCAACACCTTCTTCATCGCCGCCGCGTTCTACCTCGTCTCGGTGCTGCTCATCGCCGCCGTCTACCGCGAGCCGCGCACGCGCCAGGCGCGGGCGGCCCAGCGCGGCCTGCGCGAGGTCTTCCGCGAACTCTCGGCCACGCCGGGGTTCTGGATGGTCTTTGTCGTGATCCTGGGGCTGCAGCTCGTCGATCGCAGCTTCGGGCCGATCCTGCCGCTCTACGTCGAGCGCCTCGTGCCGACGGCGCAGGTGCCGTTCGTGTCGGGCGTGCTGTTCTCGATTGCCGCGGCCTTTGCCGCCCTCGGCCACCGCGTGGCCGCGCCGCTCCTGCGCCGCTGGTCGCCGCGCGGCCTGGTCGCGGGCGCGTCGCTGGCCACGGCGGCCGGGCTCGGGCTGCTCGTGCAGGTGCCGTCGATCCAGGCCTTCGGCGTGGCCCTGGCCATCTCCGGCGTCGCCATCGGCGTGGGCATGAC
The DNA here is from genome assembly GCA_963843885.1 of uncultured Acidobacteriota bacterium. Classification (GTDB taxonomy): domain Bacteria; phylum Acidobacteriota; class Vicinamibacteria; order Vicinamibacterales; family UBA2999; genus CADEFD01. The sequence continues at coordinate 607,093 of CAWJMJ010000016.1, read as the reverse complement.
CGCCGCCTACACCGTCGGCGGCGCGCTCTTGCCGGCCGACGCGCACGCCACCGGCTTCGGGCTGATGATGACCGCCTCGCTCATCGGCCTGGCGGCCAGTCCGATTGTGGCCGGCTTCATCAGCGGGCCTGGGTTGGGCGTGGTCTTCGTGGCCGACATCGTGCTGCTCGTCCTGCTGGCAGGGGCGGTATGGACGTGGATGGCGAGCCTGGACAGGAACTCGGCGGCGCCCGCGACGACCGCCTCCTGAATCGCGCGCCGGGTCCGGTAGCGGAGCCGCCCGCCGTGGGCCGGAGCGTGCGCGCTGTGCACGGGTCAGGCGTGCGCGAGGCAGCGCCGCGTGCGACGGCGATGGGCCGCGTTCGTTTACAGGAGCCGGAAGGCCGCGGCCGCGACCAGCGTCGGCCACAAGGCGCCGAGCAGAAGGCCGACGGGCGACACCGAGCCGTCGAAGAACCGGCCGAGCAGGGCTTGCCCCGCCGGGTTCGGCGCGTTGGCGATCACCGTCAGGCCCCCGCCGATGACGGCGCCTTCGACGACCGCAATCTTCAGGGCGTCGGTCAGGTTCGGCACCAGCGTCGCCAGGTAGGTGATGAGCGCGTTGTCGTTGAAGGCCGTCAGCAACGTCGCGCTCAGGAACAGCGGCAGCTCGCGCCAGGCTGGCGAGCACCGGCGCAATCCACCATCCCTGCAGACCGCCGTGGATGACCAGCCCGCCCAGGAAGAAGCCGACGAGCAGCGGCGTCTTCAGATCGAGCCGGCTCTGATAGACCGCCGTCGCCCGCGCGAAGCCGATGAAGAACAGGAATCCGCCGACAAACAGCGCCGGATAGTGCGCGTTGACCACCGTCCACGCCATGAAGGCCAGGTGCACGGCGGTGACCCACGCCGGGACCGGCAGCAGTGCGTCCGCCCGGGGCGTCTTCGTCGGGCTGGTCGTCGTCCGGCACTGGCGGCGCTGGCGGCCAGCGCGGCGAACTCGCGCCGGAAGACGAGATAGTAGCCGAGCGTCGACAGCGACGATGGCGCCGAATGGCCCGCCAGCCGAAATGGCCGAGCATGAACGGCGTGTCCCACTCCCAGAGGCGCGCCACCATCAGCACGGGGGGCGCGGCAAAATGCGTCAGCGTGCCGCCAATCGAGACGTTGACGAAGAGCAGACCGAGCGTCGCGTACCTCAGCCGCGCGCTCGGCTTGAGGTCGTAGAACTGGCGCGCCAGCAGCAGCGCGCAGATGGTCATCGCCGCCGGCTCGGTGATGAACGAACCGAGCACCGGGCCGATGATCAGGATCGACATCCACCACGCGGCCGGCGTCCGGCCGCCCAGCGCCGGCGACGCGCCGCAGGCGCGCCTCGGCGAAGCGCGACGACCGGCCGGGTCGAGGCCAGGGCCATGATCACGACGACGAACAGCGGCTCGGTGTAGTTGACCCTGTCGTTGAAGTAATGCGGCGGCCGCGGGCCAGCCGTCGTAGGCGTCGAACGCCGCCACCAGCACCACGCGCCCAGAGGCCGAAGACGACTTCCACCTCGCCGAGGAAATGCAGCATCTCGGCGGCGACGAGCGGCGTGGGCGGACGGCTCTCGGACCGGGCCTCGGCGTCGCGCCGATGCTGCACCGGTGCGCCAGCGCGCGAAACGCGGCGCGGCGAAGGTGTGCATGATGGCCAGGAAGAAGATGGCGGTGGCGACGGCGTTGAAGGGCTCGGCCGCCAGGCGGTCGGCCAGCAGCTCGGGCAGCCCCTGGCCGGGGACGGCAGGGTAGTCTGCGAGCGGTCTGGGGAGCTGAATCACGAAACCAACCTCTCCTGGCTGAGCGACGTTCGCGCGGGCCCGCGCGCGCCGTAACTCCTGGACGAGATCGGGGCCGGGTGTGGGACGCAGTCCGGACAGCGACCCCGATTCGCGGTCAAGTGTGCGATTATACGCGGGCAGGATTCGTACACATGACCGAACGACGGCTCGCCGCGACCGAGCGTGCGGCACTCGTCGGACTCGTCACCGGCGCGATGCGCCGCACCGACGCCGAACAATCCCTCGACGAACTGGACGGACTTGCCGCGGCCGCCGGCGCCGTCGTGGTCGTGCGCGCTCTCCAGGAGCGCACCACCGCCGATTCGGCCACCTTCATCGGCCGGGGCAAGGCCCAGGCTCTGGCCCTGGCCTGCTGCCGAAGCCAAAGTCGATGTGGTCATCGTCGACAACGAACTCACGCCGGCGCAGTTGCGCGAACTGCAGGAGGTGGTGGGCGTCAAGGTCGTCGATCGCACCCAGCTGATCCTCGACATCTTCGCCAAGCGCGCGCGCACCCGAGAAGGCAAGCTGCAGGTCGAGCTGGCGCAGCTCCAGTACCTGTTGCCGCGGCTGGTGGGCGCCAGCAGCGCGCTGTCGCGTCTCGGCGGCGGCATCGGCAGCAAGGGGCCGGGCGAGACCAAGCTCGAGACGGATCGGCGCAAGCATCCGCACGCGCATCAAGGTCATCGGCGACGACATCGACCAGGTACGGCGGCGCCGCGGCCAGTTGCGCGAGCGGCGCGACAAGACGCTCGTGCCGACCGTGGCGCTCGTCGGCTATACCAACGCCGGCAAGACCACGCTCTTCAACCGCCTCACGAAGTCCGACGCGGTGGCGTCCGACGCCCTCTTCGTCACGCTCGATCCGCTGGTGCGCCGGGTGCGCCTGCCCGACGAGCGGGAGCTGCTCGTGTCCGACACGGTCGGGTTCATCGACCGGCTGCCGCACGCCCTCGTGGCCGCGTTTCGCGCCACGCTCGAGGAGGCCGCCGAAGCCGACCTGATCCTGCACGTCATCGACGCGTCGCATCCCGAACGCGAGCGGATGATCGCGGCGGTGATGCGGGTGCTGGAGAGTGTTGACGCGCTCGAGGTGCCGCGCTTCGAGGTCTACAACAAGGTCGAATCAGATGCCGGCCGACGAGCGCGCGGCGATCGAGCGCGGCGATCCTGGCCGCTTCTGCATCTCGGCCAAGACCGGGCACGGGGTGCCCGCGCTGATCGAAGCGATGGCTGCGGCCGTGGCGCTCGACCGGGTGCGGGTCACCGTGGAACTCGACCCCGACGACCCGGCCGACGCCGAGCGGCTGCGCTGGGTCTTCCGCCACGGCAAGATCGTGTCGCAGGTCACCGTCGGCCGCCGCACCCGCATCGACGCCGAGGTGCCGCGCCGTCTGTCGGCTCAGCTCCTGCAACGCGCCGACGGCCGCGCCCCGGCCGCGCCGCCAGCCAGCGCGGCGGCCAAGCGCGCCCGGAGGACCCGTGCGTAAGCTGGCGTGGCTGCTGGCGACCTGCGTCACGGCGGCCAGCTGCGCTCCGACCGTGGCCCCGGTCATCGTGCCCACGGCGCCGCACTATCCCGATTTCGTCTATCCGGCACCGCCCCCCAACACGCCCCAGGCGACCGCCGACCGTCTGGCCCGCGGCTGGCGGCTGCTGCAGGCCAACGACCTCCCCGCGGCCGAGCGTGAATTCGGTGCGTTGCTCAAAGCCGCGGGCGGCTTTGCGCCCGCCGCGGCCGGGGCCGGCTACGTGGAACTGGCGCGCCGGCGTCCGGGTGACGCGTTGCCGCGCTTCGCGGTGGCGTTGCCGGCGGGGCAGAACTACGCGCCGGCGCTGGTTGGCCGCGGCCTGGCACAACTGGAACTGGGGCGCGTCGAGGAGGCGCTCGCCAGTTTCGAGGCGGCGCACGCCGTCGATCCGGCCCTGCCCGACTTGCCCGGTCGCATCGAGACGTTGAAGGTGCGTCTGGCCCTGGACCGCGTCGGCCGGGCGGAACGCGCCGCAGCGGCAGGGCGCTGGGACGAGGCGCGAACGGCCTATCACGCCGCCATCGCGGCTTCGCCCGACTCGGTCTTCCTGCACCGCGACCTGGCCCGCATGGAGCGCCGGGCCGGTCGGGCGGACGAAGCCCTGGCGGAGGCGCGCGCGACCATCGCCCTCGACCCCGACGACGCCCGCAGCCACCTGATGGTCGGAGAGATTCTGGCCGAGCGCGGCGACCTCGAGGGCGCCCTGGCGGCGTATGGCGAAGCGGCCAGGGTGGAGCCGACGCCAGCCATCGACGCGGCCATCGCGCGACTGCGCGAGCGCGTGCGTGACGCCGCGTTGCCGCCGGAGTACCGCGGCATCGGCGACCGGCCGCAAGTCTCGCGGGCCGACCTCGCCGCGCTGTTCGGCGTGCGCCTCGACGCGGTCTTGAGCCGCGCGCCCAGACGCCAGGTCGTGGTCACCGACACCCGCGGCCACTGGGCCTCGCGCTGGATCGAGACGGTGACCCGCACCGGGGCGATGGAGGTGTATCCCAACTACACCTTCCAGCCCAACGCGCCCCTGCGGCGCCGGGATCTGGCCGAAGCGGTGAGCCGCGTGCTGGCGCTCGTCGCCGCCGGTGACCCGAGTGCGGCGGCGGCCTGGGACCGCGTGCCGGTGACGGTGTCGGACGTCCCATCTGGACATCTCGCCTACCCGGCGGTGCGCCGGGCGGTGGCGGCCGGCGTGTTGCCGCTGCGCGACGGCGCGTTCCAACTGCTCGCGCCGGTCACTGGCGCCGAGGCGCTCGAAGCCGTGAACCGGCTGGCGGGGCTGGCCGGAGCCCGCCGGTGAGCGAGCAGGTGCTCACGTTCGCCAATCAGCTCACGCTGATGCGGCTCCTGCTCATTCCCGCATTCGTGCTGTTGATCGTCTACGGCCGCTTCGGGTGGGCGCTCGTGGTCTTTGCCGCGGCCGGCCTCACCGACGCCCTCGACGGGCTGGTGGCGCGGCGCGCGAACCAGCGGACGGCGTTGGGCGCGTGGCTCGATCCCGCCGCCGACAAGCTGCTGCTCGTGAGCATGTTCGTGGTGCTCACGTTGCCCAACCTCGGGCTGCCCAACCGCGTGCCGCTGTGGCTCACGGTGCTGGTCATCAGCCGGGACATCGCGATCGTGCTCACCGTCGCCATCGTCAATCTGGCGGTGGGGCCGCGCACGTTCCGGCCCTCGCCCCTCGGCAAGGCCGCCACCGCGCTCTTCATCCTGACCGGCGTGGTGGTGCTGTTCTTCAACTATCTCGGGACGACCTCACCGCTGGTCGACTGGTTCGTCTGGGCCGCTCTGGCCATCACCGTGGCCTCGTCGATCGACTACGTGTGGCGGGTCACCAGGATCGTCAATACTTAGCCACTCACGGCGCCTTCAGACGGCCGTCGAAAGGACACTCAACCATGTCAAGCGGTAGCGGCGGACGGCACTTGATCCGGGTGGCGCTGGTGCTCACGGGAGCCATCGTGGCAGGGGTGGCGGCGCGCGGCCAGCAGCCGGCGGCCGGTCCGCCGTCCACGGCGGCGGGGCAGTGGCCGACCTACGGCGGCGACCTGGCCAGCACGCGCTATTCGCCGCTGGCCCAGATCACGGCCGAGAACTTCGGCGCGCTGCGCATCGCCTGGCGCTTCCGCACCGACAACTTCGGCCAGCGCCCCGAGATCGCGCTACAGGCCACGCCGCTCTACGCCAACGGCGCGCTCTACGCGGCGGTCGGCACGCGGCGCACCGCCGTCAGCCTCGACCCGACCACCGGCGAGCTGCTCTGGTCGCGGCGCTTCGACGAGCGGCCGCGCACGTTCCCGCGCGGTCTGTCGGGCCGCGGCGTGGCGTATTGGGAGAGCGGTGCGACCAAGCGCGTCTTCCTGGTGTCCCCTGGTTACCAGCTGCTCTCGATGGACGCGCAGACCGGTCAGCTCGATCCCGCCTTCGGCGCCAAGGGCGTCGTCGACATGCGCAAGCAGCTCGGGTATCCGGTCGACGATGCCGACAAGGCCGAGATCGGACTGCACTCGGCGCCGATTGTGGCCAACGGCATCGTCATCGTCGGCTCCGCGCACCTGCCGGGCGGCGCGCCCCCGACCAAGGAACACATCAAGGGTGTGATCATGGGCTTCGACGCCCGCACTGGCCGCAAGGTGTGGGGCTTCAGCGCCATTCCCGCCCACGGCGAGAAGGGCAACGAGACCTGGGAGCGCGAGTCCTGGACCTACACCGGGAACACCGGTTCGTGGGCGCAGATGTCGGCCGACGAGGCCCTCGGCCTGGTCTACGTGCCGGTCGAGGCGCCAACCGGCGACTACTACGGCGGCCATCGCCCCGGTAACAACCTCTACTCCAGTTCGATCGTCGCCCTCGACATCAAGACCGGCAAAATGAAATGGGCGTTCCAGACGACGCATCACGACATCTGGGACTGGGACATGCCGAGCGCGCCCATCCTCGCCGATATCACCGTCGACGGGAAAGCCATCAAGGCCGTGGCGCTGCCCACCAAGCAGAACTACCTCTACGTGTTCGATCGCACCAACGGCACGCCGGTGTGGCCGATTGTCGAGACGCCGGTGCCCAAAGGCGACCTGCCCGAGGAATGGTACGCGCCGACGCAACCGATTCCGTCGAAGCCCCCGGCCTTCGGCCGTCAGGGGGTCAGGGAAGAAGACCTGCTCGACTTCACGCCCGAGCTCAGGGCCAAGGCCAAGGAGTTCGTGGCCGGCTGGCGCATGGGCAGCATGTGGGAACCGCCCTCGGAACTGGACCCGAAGGCCGGCAAGATGGGCACGCTGCAACTGCCCGGCTCGACCGGGGGACCGAACTGGCAGGGCGGCTCGATCGACCCCGAGTCGAACATCGTCTACATCTACTCGAAGGACGAGGCGACGGCGCTGTCGATGGTGCGCGACCCCAAACGCTCCAACATGGACTGGATCAACGGCGCCGGCGGCGAAGGCGGCCGCCGCCTGGCCATCGACAACCTGCCGATCATCCGTCCCCCCTGGGGCACGATCAGCGCCATCGACCTGAACAAGGGCGAGATCCTGTGGCAGGCGGTGCACGGCGAGACCGACGACGCCGTGACCAACCATCCGGCGTTGAAAGGCGTGACCATCCCGCGCACCGGCCGCACCGGGCGCGTCGGCGTGCTGACGACCAAGACCCTGGTGATGGCCGGCGACGGCGGCTCGTCCACCCATGCCGACGGCCGTCGCGGCGGCATGTTCCGCGCCTACGACAAGAGAACCGGCAAGGAGCTGGGCGCGGTGCCGCTGCCCGGCCCGCAGACCGGCTCGCCCATGACCTACCTGCACGAGGGCAAGCAGTACAGTCGTGGTGGCGGTGTCGGGGCAGGGCGCGGCGGCCGAACTCATCGGCCTGGCGCTGCCCGACGCGCCCAAGTAGTTCGGCGGCGGAGGGACGCCCGCGACGGGGTGCTCCTCTGCCGGTCCCGGCTCCGCAGGCCGGCACACGCCTGCGGGGACGAGTGTCGGCGGCAGCGCGGGGCCCCACTGTGGATCGGCGACGCTCGCGCCCGGTCGCGTCGTCCCTGAACACCCCACGCGGAGGTCGGCGCCGCCTGGACGTTTGCCGTCTCACGCTGGCGCGGCCTGCTGCGCAGGGCCCGGCAGCGGAACACCCCGCCGCGGGCGTAGCAGCGGCTCAGCGCTGGAGGACCTCGGTGGCCATCCGCATCGTCCGTCTCGGCTCCCCGCGTCACGGCAACGAGGGTGTGCGCATCGGCACCGTGCGGCGCCCGCCACGCGGCGTGCCGAAGGCGGCGTTCTCGTCAGGGAACTGGTACGACGTCTGGTTCCCCACCCTGGCGCCGAGCGCTGAGACGATGAAGCTCGGTCAGGCGGCCGAGACGCCGGCGCACTGGGCGGCGTTCGTCAAGAAGTACCGCGCCGAGATGGCCGCGCCCGACGCCAGCCACGCCGTCGCGCTGCTGGCCGCGCTGTCGCACACCACGGACTTCTCCGTGGGGTGCTACTGCGAAGACGACGCGCGCTGCCACCGCTCGGTGCTGCGCGCGCTGCTGACCGAACACGGCGCCGACCTCGCGTAGCCTCGCGGCGCCGCGATCCGACCGCCGCCAGGCCGTGGCGCTACAGCACCTTGGTGCGGAAGTACTCGATGGTCTTGGTCAGCCCTTCGCGCAGGTCCACCTTCGGCTCCCACCCAAGCAGGGTGCGGGCGCGGGTGATGTCGGGCTTGCGCACCTTCGGGTCGTCCTCGGGCAGCGGCTGGTAGATCAGCTTGCTGGTCGAGCCGGTCATCTCGATGATCGTCTCGGCGATCTGCTTGATGGTCATCTCGGTGCGGATTGCCGATGTTGATCGGCATCGTTCTCCTTCGACAGCATCAGCTTGATGATGCCGTCCACGAGGTCGCTGACGTAGCAGAAGCTGCGCGTCTGGCTGCCGTCGCCGAAGACGGTCACGTCCTCGTTGCGCAGCGCCTGCGACATGAACGCCGGCACGGCGCGGCCGTCGTCGCACGCGCATGCGCGGTCCGTAGGTGTTGAAGATGCGGACGATCTTGGTGTCCACGCCGTGATAGCGGTGGTAGGCCATGGTCATCGCCTCGGCGAAGCGCTTGGCCTCGTCGTAGACGCCGCGCGGGCCGACCGGGTTGACGTTGCCCCAGTAGGTCTCCTTCTGCGGATGCTCGAGCGGGTCGCCGTAGACCTCGGAGGTCGAGGCGATGACGAAGCGCCGCGCCCTTGGCCTTGGCCAGGCCGAGCGCCTTGTGGGTGCCGAGCGCGCCGACCTTCAGCGTCGGGATCGGCAGCTCCAGGTAGTCGATCGGGCTGGCCGGGCTGGCCCAGTGCAGCACGTAGTCGACCGGGCCGTCGACGTAGATGTAGTTGGTGACGTCGTGCTTGATGAACTCGAAATCGCGGTTCACGCAGGTGCGCGATGTTGGCCAGTGTCGCCGGTGAGCAGGTTGTCGATGCCGACGACCGAGTAGCCGCGATCGAGCAGCGTTTCCGAGAGGTGGGAGCCGATGAAGCCGGCGGCGCCGGTGATGACGACGCGTTTCTGCATGTGAGAGCCGTTTCGGAAGCCGTCAGCTAGGCCGGTGCGCTGCGAGAAGATCCCGCGCACCACGGTCAGCCAGATGATCTTGAGGTCGAGCGTGACCGACCAGTTCTCGATGTAGTACAGGTCGTACTCGATGCGCTTCTCGAGCGACGTGTTGCCGCGCCAGCCGTTCACCTGCGCCCAGCCGGTGATGCCGGCCTTGACCTTGTGGCGCAGCATGTACTGCGGAATGCGGTGCTTGAACTGCTCGACGAAGTAGCGGCCGCTCGGGCCGCGGCCCGACGATCGACATGTCGCCCTTCAGCACGTTCCACGAACTGCGGCAGCTCGTCGAGGTCGAGCGGCGCAGCCAGCGGCCGACGGCGGTCGCCCGCGGATCGTCGTCGTCGGCCCACACCGGGCCGGTGTCGTCCTCGGCGTCGTCGGCATCGATCCGGAACTTGTAGACGCTGAACGGCTTGCCGTCGAGCCCCATGCGCTCCTGCGAATAGAAGACCGGGCCGCGCGAGGTGCGCTTGATGAGCCAGGCGATGATCAGGCCGCGGAATGGCCATGCATCGGCAGCGCGCACGACCGAGATGGCGATGTCGAGGGCCCGCTTGATGAAGGCGTTGAAGCCCTGCAGCGGGACGTCGTTGACGTTGATGACCGGGCACGCCGTCGAGGTCCTCGAGGCGGGCGCGCAGGGCGATGAACTGCAGCAGGTCGGGCACCACCTTGACGTCGACGCACTCGCGGCTGGCGCCTTCGACCAGGTCGAGCATCTTGCACGTGCTCTTCCATGCGGCAGCGCGACGTAGAGGTGGTCGATCTGCTCGCGGACGGCGATCTCGGCGGCCTCGGCGAGCGTGCCGAGCAGCGGCAGGCCGCGGTAGCCGAGGTGGTCGCCGCCGGCGCGGTCGTCGACGAAGCCGACCACCTGGTAGCCGAGCTCGCGGTGCTCGAGGATGCGGTCGGCGACCATGCGGCCGAGGTCGCCGGCGCCGGCGATGAGGATCGCGGCGCAGGCCGATGCCCGACGCGCCAGCGCCGTTCCAGCAGCTCGCGCACGAACTTGCGCGACGAGTAGCCGAGCACGATGTTGCAGCACGAGGAAGATGGCCCAGACCAGCTGCGACACCTCGTAGGCGCCGCGGCTCTTCGCCGCGTCGGGGACGTAATAGGCCTGGAAGTAGAGGGTGCGCGACCACGCCGAAGACCACCGCGAAGATGCTGCCGACGAGCACGTTGAAGAAGTCGTCGATGCGCGAGCGGCCGCGGCGCAGGCGGTAGAGGCCCTGGAGGTGGAAGCCGAGCGGCACGATCGACCGCCACGAACGGCAGCACGTTGAGGTACTGCGCGAAGCGGCGGCTGGCCCTTGGTCACCGCGATCAGGCCTGAATCGAAGCGGATCAGGTAGGCGAGCATGAAAGCCACCGCGCCGATCGAGGCGTCGGTGAGCACGTGGAGGGCGACGAGCAGGCGGTTGTAGCGCCTTACCATCGCTGACCTCGAGGCGCGGCGAGCACCTCGTCGACGGCGGCACGGAACTCGGCGCGGAACCGGTCGTGGCCGAAGCGCTCGGCATGGGCGCGGATGCGGTCGGAGGGCCAGGTGGTGGCCGCCGCGCGGGTCAAGGCGTCGCGCCAGGCCGGCACGGTGTCGTCGGCCACGAGCAGGCCGGTGACGCCGTCGATGACGGTTTCGGTGGCGCCGCCGCGGCCGAGGGCGACCACGGGCCGGCCGCACGCCTGCGCCTCGACCGGGACGATGCCGAAGTCCTCTTCGCCGGGCAGCAGCACGGCGGCGGCGGTCTGGTAGCGGGTCGCGGACCTGCGCGTCGTCGAGACGGCCGAGTAGACGGACGCCCGGCCCACGCGCCGCCCGCGACTCCAGCCCGGCGCGTTCCGGGCCGTCGCCGATGATGTCGAGCGGCAGGTGCGCGGCGTGAGCGGCGTCGATGGCCAACTCCAGACGTTTGTAGGGAACCAAGGCGGACACGATGACGAACGCCGCTTGCGGCACGACCGCGGCAGGCGTGAAGTAGCCGGTGTCGACCGGCGGATACACGATCGACGACTGCCGATTATAGTACAGCCCGATCCGCCGGGCAACATACTGAGAAATAGCGAGATAGCGGTTCGGCCGGCCGGCCGTGGCCTGGTCCCAGCGGGCCATGCGGGCCATGATCGGACGCAGCACGGCGCTGGCCGCCGCGCCGACCTTCTGGGGCCCGAAGTAGGCGTCGAACTGGTCCCAGGCGTAGCGCATCGGGGTCAGGCAATAGCAGATGTGCGGCACGCCTTCGGGCACGATCACCGACTTGGCCACGCAGTGGCTGCAGCTGACCACCAGATCGAAGCCGCCGGAAATCGAGCCGCTCGATCGCCGCCGGGAAGAGCGGCAGGTAATGGCGGTAGGCCCGCGGCGACGAGCGGCAGGTGCTGCGTGAAGGCCGTGTGGATGGGCCGGTCGCTCGATGAGCGGCGACACCGACCCGGGCACGTGCACAAGGTGAACAGCTCGGCGTCCGGGAAGATCTCGCACAGCCGTTCCAGCGCCTTCTCGCCCCCGCGCATGCCGGTGAGCCAGTCGTGCACGAGCGCGACGCGCACTAGGCCGCTCCCAGCACGTGCCGGTAGACGGCCAGCGTGTCGGCCGCGGCCTTGGTCCACGAGAACTGCCGGGCGCGCTCCAGGCCGCGCACGATCAGCACCTGGCGCAGCGGCTCGTCACAGACCGCGCGGCGGATGCCGTCGGCAATCGAGGCGACGTCGTAGGGATCGACGAGCAGCGCGGCCTCGCCGGTGACCTCGGGCAGCGACGAGACGTTCGAGGTCACGACCGGCGTGCCGTTGGCCATGGCCTCGAGCGGCGGCAGCCCGAAGCCCTCGTAGAGCGACGGGAAGACGAAAGCGCGGGCGAGGCGGTAGAAGACCACCAGCGTGGCCGCCGACTGGAACCCGAAGAAGCGCACGTGCTTGTCGAGCCGGTGGCGATGGACGGCCTGCCGGACCGACGGGTAGTTCGAGGTCTCGTCGCCGATGACCACCAGCTTCAGCCCCTCGGGGCCGTCGGCCCGGGCCGCGGCGAACGCCGCGATCAGCCGCTCGAGGTTCTTGTGCGGCTTGATGTTGCCGACATACAGCACGAACGGGTGGTCGAGTTGAAAGCGTTGCTGCACGCGGTCGATGGCGGCGGCCTCCGGCAGCCGCGGCAAAGCGCGCGTCCAGGCCGTTGCAGATGACGGTCACCTTGTCGGGCGACACGCCCGTGAAGTGCAGGATGTCGCGCTTCGACGCCTCCGACACGGTCACGATCGCGGTCGGCCTTGCGAGCCGCCAGGCGAATCATCGTGTGCGCGTAGGCCAGCGCGGCGCGGCTGGGCAGGTACTCGCGGGAAGCGCAGGTGGATGCAGTCGTGGATGGTCACGACGGTGCGGCAGCGGATGAGCGGCGGCAGCACGTAGTGCGGCTCGTGCAGCAGGTCGGCGCGGGCCCGCGCCACGGCCAGCGGCACGCGCCACTGTTCGGCGATCGAGTAGGGCTTGGCCTTCTCGATGACCGCCCGCAGATTGGGACCGGTGCTGACCGCCGCGGCGTCGTCGCCGGGTTTGGTCAGCAGGATGTAGTCGGTGTCCGGGTCGAGGGCGCCCAGTTCGGCGACCAGGTTGCGGATGTACGTGCCGATGCCGAAGTCGCGCAGTTTCCGGGCATCGAGGACAATCCGCATGGGCCCTGGCAGTTTATCGGACATCCCAGCCGCGGCGCTTCAGCCACCAGGCCAGGACCGGCGCCCAGCCGGGGTGATGCTTGCGGTAGAAGGCCAGCTGGCTCTGGCGGCGCCGCGCCTCGGTGGCGGCCGGGGCGCCGGCAGCCGACCGCCCACGCAGGTGGCGCACAGTTACGGTCGGCACGAACTGGACACGGCGTCCCCGGGCCCGGAACGCGGCGCACAGGTCCACGTCCTCGGTGTACATGAAGTAGCGCTCGTCGAGCAGGCCGACGGCGTCGAGGTCGGCGCGCCAGGCCAGCAGGCAGGCCCCGCTGACCCAGTCGCGACGTCCCCCCTGGGCGGTCAGCGCGGCGACGCGCCGCACCGCCCACGGCGCCCGCGCCTCGTAGGCGCGCATCAGGCGACGCTGCGTGAACTCGCCCCAGGGGCTGATCATCGGGCCGAACGACAGCTCGGGCCGGCCCTCCGCGTCCACGAGGCGCGGCCCGGCGGCGGCCGCCGCGGCGTCGGCCTGCAGCGCGCGCACGAGCGCCGGCAGCTGGCCGTCCGGAACTTCCGTGTCGGGATTGAGCAGCAGCACGAGATCGCTGGCGCTGGCGCGGATGCCCAGGTTGTTGCCGCGCGAGAAGCCGACGTTGTCGCCGGCGTCGATGGCCTGCACGGCCGGCCAGTCGCGCCGCAGCATCTCGAGGGTGCCGTCGCTGGAGCGGTTGTCGACGACCACGACAGTGGTGGGGAAGGGCGCAGTGTGACCGACGACGCTGCGCAGGCAGCGCTCGAGGTCGGCGCGCACGTTGTAGCTGACGATGACGACGGCCAGCGACGGCTCAGGCACCGGCGGCCTCTTCCAGACACGCCAGCGTCTGCGCCGCGGCCGAATCCCACCGGTAACGCGCCAGCACGGGCAGCGCGTTGGCGCGCAGGCGGGCGCGGGCGTCCGCGTCGTCGAGCAGCGTGCCGATGGCCGCGGCCACCTCGCCGGCGAGCGCCGGCGTATCGGGCACGCGCACGGCCGCATCGCCGTAGATCTCGCGCGCCACCGGCGTGTCGAGCACGACCGGCACGGCGCCCCGCGCCATCGCCTCGAGCGGCGTCAAGCCGAACCCCTCGTAACGAGACAGGAACACGAACACCGTCGCCTGGTGATAGAGCGCGTCGAGCGTCGCGTCGTCGACCCAGTGGCGGAGACGCGCTCGCTGGTCCAGGCCGCGCGCGGCGATCAGCGCGGCGAAGTCGACGTGCGGCGACGTCCGGTTTTCGCCGACGATCTCCAGCCGGGCCTCGGGCCGGGTGCGGGCCACCGCCGCGAAGGCGTCGATGAGCACGTCGACATGGCGGCGCTGGAAGAGCGAGCCCACGAACAGCACCACCGGTTGACGGGTGATGGACGGCGTGACCGCCGGGACCCGCACGGCGATGTAGACCAGGTGGATGCGGCCGGCATCGAGGCCGAGGTGGCGCGCGATCTCGGCCGCCGAAAAGGCCGAGGGCGCCAGCACGACCCGCGCGCGGCGGGCCGACCAGGCCGTGAGCTGGCGTCGCCGCAGCCCTTCCCGCCGCGAGAACCACTCGGGATGGGCGAAGAACGAGACGTCGTGCACCGCCAGGACGATCGGCGCCGGGCAGGCGAGCGGCGCGGTGTAGCCGGGAGCAAAGAGCACGTCCGGGCGGTTGGCGGCGAGCGCCCGCGCCAGATCCCACTGTTCCCAGCGGGTGCCGCCGGCGCCGGGCACGACCTGCAGCGCGTCCCGCCAGCCCTCGGGCACCTGCGCCGCCGCTGAATGGGCGTAGAGCGTCACCTCGTGCCGCCGGCGCACACCGGCGGCGTGCCATTCGACCAGCAGTTCCGTGAGATAGCGGCCCACGCCGGTCTGGTGGCCGGTGAGCTCACGCGCGTCGATGGCCAGACGCACTAGCGGCGCTCCCGGCGCGTGCGCACGGCCGCGTCGTAAGCGCCCCAGGTGGCCTCGGCCGCGCGCGTCCAGGAGAAGCCGTCGGCGCGGGCCGGCCCCCGCGCCGCCAGGTCGTCGGCGCGCGCGTCGTCCAGGCACGCCTCCAACGCGTCGGCCCAGGCGGCGGGGGCATCGGGGGAGGCGTAGAGCCCGGCGTCGCCGACGACCTCGGGGAGGGCGCCCACCGGCGCCACGACCACGGGCACGCCGCAAGCCATCGCTTCGAGCGCGGGCAGGCCGAAGCCCTCGTCGAGCGACGGCACGACCACGGCGCGGGCCTGGGTGTAGAGGGCGCGGCGCGCGGCGTCGTCGACGTAACCGGCGACGGTGACGTGTCCGGCCAGCGGCGCCTCGGCGGCCCGGGCCGCCCACGGTTGGCCGGCCTGGGTGACATGCCCGGCCAGCACCAGTGGCGGCGCGTCGGGTCGGCGGGCGAGGAGCGCGGCGTAGCCATCGAGCAGCACGCCGACGTTCTTGCGCGGCTCGAGCGTGCCGATGAACAGGAACCGATCGCCGCGTTGGCCACGCCGCGCCGTGCGCACGCCGTCGGCCCACGCCGGCGGGCCGAGCGGCGTGCTCGTGACCTGCGCGGCCGGCACGTGCAGCTCGCGCATGACCAGTTGCGCGGCATAGGCCGACCCGGCGATGACGTGGTCGGCCCGGGCCACGTGCTGACGGGCGATCGGCGTGAAGTCGCGGCGGACGGCGCCGGCGACCTGTTCGGGATGCCGCAGGAAGTGCAGGTCGAACACCGTGACCACCCGCGCGGCGCGCCGCGCCGGCACGAGCAGCGGCGTC
This sequence comes from uncultured Acidobacteriota bacterium, assembly GCA_963843885.1. Lineage (GTDB taxonomy): Bacteria > Acidobacteriota > Vicinamibacteria > Vicinamibacterales > UBA2999 > CADEFD01. The sequence goes on along the minus strand of CAWJMJ010000016.1, from coordinate 591,769 downwards.
GGCGAATGCGCCACGTCGCACGCTCCGGCCAGCCATTCGATGGGCGGCCACTCCAGTCGATGCCAGCCCCACGTCAGCGCGCGGACCGGCACCCGTCGGTCGACGATGGCGGCCGCGCCGATCCCGCCGGCGGCGTCGCGGTCGACGCGGTCGGCCCAGGAGCTCGAGAACAGGGTGAGTGTCCGGCCGGGTCCGGCGGTCGCGGCCAGGGCCCGCGCCAGTTCATGCACGTACTCACCGATGCCGGTTTTTGCCCGCAGCGCCGGGCGGTAGTCGACGACCACGTGCACGCGCGGGAACGGTACCACGACCCCACGGCGACGGCAAGTCCTTGTGGGTCAGTATGTTGACACTAATCCGCAGCGGATGGTACCGTGATGTGTTTGCGCGGACGCACCATCGCGGATCGCGAGCACGGGGAGATCGCATGAAGATCGCAGTCGTCGGTACGGGCTATGTCGGGCTTGGTCGTCGGGGCGTGTCTTGCCGAGAGCGGCAACGACGTCATCTGCGTCGACAAGGACGAGGCCAAGATCGCGATGCTCGAAGCGGGCAAGATGCCGATCTACGAGCCCGGCCTCGAAGAGCTGGTCCGGCGCAACAACGCCGAAGGGCGCCTGTCGTTCACGACCGACCTGGCCAAGGCGGTGCAGGCCGTCCGACGATCGTCTTCATCGCCGTCGGCACGCCGCAGGGCGAAGACGGCTCCGCCGACCTGCAGCACGTGCTCGGCGTGGCCGCGCGAGATCGGCCAGGGCGATGAACGGCTACACGGTCATCGTCGACAAGAGCACCGTGCCGGTCGGCACCGCCGAAGCAGGTCCGCGACGTCATCGCGCGCCGAGACCACGCACCCGTTCAGCGTCGTCAGCAACCCCGAGTTCCTCAAGCAGGGCGCCGCCATCGACGACTTCATGAAGCCCGACCGCGTCGTCATCGGCGCCGACGACCCGCAGCGCCGCCGAGCTGATGCTCGAGCTGCTACGCGCCGTTCACGCGCACCGGCGCGCCGATCATGGTGATGGACTGCGCCGAGCGCCGAGCTTGCGAAGTACGCCGCCAACGCCATGCTGGCCACCAAGATCTCGTTCATGAACGAGATCGCCAACGTCTGCGAGCTGGTCGGCGCCGACGTCGACCAGCGTGCGCCAGGCGATCGGCTCCGACCAGCGCATCGGCACCGTCGTTCCTCTTCCCCGGCGTCGGCTACGGCGGCAGCTGCTTCCCCAAGGACGTCCAGGCGCTGATGAAGTTCGTCGGCCGACAAGAGGCTACGACTTCAAGATCCTGAAGGCGGTCGAGGCGGTCAACGAGCCGCAGAAGCGCGTGCTGGTCGAGCAAGATGGAGGCGCACTTCGGCGACTCGAAGGGCAAGACCATCGCGCGTGTGGGGCCTGGCCTTCAAGCCGCAAGACCGACGACATGCGCGAAGCGCCGGCCATCCCGATCATCGAGACGCTGCTCGAGCAAGGGCGCCAAGGTCCAGGCCTACGATCCGGAGGCGATGACGATCGGCCAAGGCGCATCTTCGGCGACCGCGATCACCTACCGCGAGAAGAGCTACGACGCGCTGAAGGGCGCCGACGCCCTGGCCATCGTCACCGAGTGGAACGAGTTCCGCGAGCCCGACTTCGCAGCGCATGCGAGCAGCTGCTGAAGACGCCGGTCGTGTTCGACGGCCGCAACATCTACTCAGCCCGAGCAGATGCAGGCGCTCGGCTTCACCTACTACTCCATTGGCCGCTAGACCGTGGCGCGGGTCCTGGTCACCGGCGGCGCCGGCTACATCGGCAGCCACGCCGCCAAGGCGCTGCACGGCGGCCGGCCACGACGTCGTGGTGCTCGACAACCTGTCGGCCGGCCACCGCGAGGCGGTGCCGCTACGGCGTGCCGCTGGTGCGCGCCGGCGATATCACCGATCGTCGCGGCGGTGCGCGCGGCGCTGCGCGAGCATCGGCATCGACGCGGTGATGCACTTCGCCGCGTGGCTCGCGGTCGGCGAGTCGGTGCGCGATCCGGCGAGTACTACCGCAACAACGTCGACCGGCGCGCTCGGCGTGCTCGAGGCGATGGCGCGCCGAGGGCGTCGACGCGGCTTCGTCTTCTCGTCGACCTGCGCGGTCTACGGCGAGCCGATCGAGACTGCCGATCAGCGAGACGCATCCGACAGCGCCGATCAACGCCTACGGCGAGATCGAAGCTGGCGGTCGAGCGGGCGCTGCCGCACTTCGAGCGCGGCGCACGGCATCAAGTCGATCGCGCTGCGCTACTTCAACGCCGCCGGCGCCGACCCCGACGGCGAGACTCGGCGAAGACCACGCACCCGAAATCCACCTCATCCCGCGGCCATCGACGCCGCCACGCGGCGGCACGCGGCCTGCAGGTCTTCGGCGACGACTATCCGACGCCCGACGGCACCTGCCTGCGCGACTACATCCACGTCAGCCGATCTGGCCGACGCGCACGTCAAGGCGCTCGACGCGCGCTCGAGGCCGGCGCGCCCTCGAACGCGCTACAACCTCGGCACCGGCCGCCCGCACTCGGTCAAGCGAGGTGATCGACACGGTCGAGCGCGTCGTCGGCGCGACCGGTGCCGTGGACGCCGGCGCCGCGCCGCGCCGGGCGATCCCGCGGTCCTCTACGCGGCCAGCGACCGCGCGCAGGCCGAGCTCGGCTGGCAGCCGCAGTGTCGCCGACCTCGAGACCATCGTGCCGCACGCCTGGCAGTGGCACGCAGCGCCACCCGCACGGGTACCGGTCCGAGCCACCGTGACGCTGATGCGACCCACTCCTCCGGCTGCTCCGCTACGCCGCGCCCGTATCGGCGCGTCATGGCTGGGCGCGTTCGCGGCGATGGTCGCTCTACGCGGTCGGCGTCGGCGGGCCTGGCGTGCGCTGATCAAGCCGATCTTCGATCAACGTGCTGCCGGCACGCGAGTCGCTCTGGCTCGGTCGCCTGGCGCGATCCTCGGCCGTCTACCTCGCTCAAGGGCCTCGGCTCCTACCTGTCCAGCTACCTGATGGCCGACGTCGGGCAGCGCGTGGTCATGGACCTGCGCAACGCAGCTGTTCGCGCACATCCTCGGCCAGTCGGCGGCGTTCTTCGCGCGGCGCACCACCGGCCAGCTGATGTCGCGCATCAACAACGACGTCGGCCAGGTGCAGCAGGCGGTGTCCGAGACGATCGGCGACCTGGCGCGCGAGTCGCTCACGCTGGTCGGCTTTGCGGGCTTGCTGTTCTACTACGACGCGCGGCTGGCGCTCGTCTGCCTCACCGCCGCGCCGCTCATCGTCTATCCGCTGGTCCGCCTCGGGCAGCGCGTGCGCAACGTCGACGCGGCGCAGCCAGGAGGCGCTCGAGCGCGCTGTCGCACGTCAGCGCCGAAGCGTTCACCGGCCACCGCATCGTCAAGGCGTTCGGCGCCGAGGGTCGCGAAGCCGCCAAGTTCGCGCGCCGCCTCGCCGGATCTCTTCCGCACCAACATGAAGGTGACCGGCGTGCTGTCGCTGCTGCCGCCGCTGATGGAGTTGCTCGGCGGCCTCGGCCATGGCTGGCGCGCTTGTGGTACGGCAGCCGCGAGATCGCCGCGGGCGGCTGACGCACGGGCGAGTTCACGTCGTTCATCGCCACGCTGTTGCTGATGTACGGGCCGGTCAAGAAGCTGAGCCGCGTCAACGCCAACCTGCAGCAGGCGATCGCCGCCGCCGAGCGCGATCTTCGAGATGCTCGACACGCACACCGAGGTGGTCGAGCGGCCCGGGGCGCTCGCGCTGCCGCCCTTCACGCGGGTCGATCGAGTTCCGCGACGTCGCCTTCGGCTACGACGACGGCCACGGCGAACACGTGCTGCGCGGCGTGTCGTTTACCGTGCCGGCCGGGCAGATCGTGGCCATCGTCGGCCGCAGCGGCGCCGGCAAGACCACGCTGGTCAACCTGCTGCCGCGGTTCTACGACGTCACCGAGCGGCGCGATCGCTGATCGACGGCCTCGACGTGCGCGACGTGACGCTGGCCTCGCTGCGCCGCCAGATCGGCATCGTCACGCAGGAGACGGTGCTGTTCGACGACACCGATCGCCGGCAACATCGCCTACGGCACGCCCGACGCGACGCATGGCGGCAGATCGAAGCGGCGGCGCGGGCGGCGCACGCCCACGATTTCATCCAGCGGACTGCGCGACCGGCTACCAGACGCGCATCGGCGAGCGCGGGCAGCGGCTGTCCGGCGGCCAGCGGCAGCGGCTGGCCATCGCCCGGGCCCTGCTGCAGATGCGCCGATCCTGGTGCTCGACGAGGCCACCTCGGCGCTCGACGCCGAGTCCGAGCTGCTGGTGCAGGACGCGCTGGCGAAGCTGATGCTGAACCGCACCTCGTTCGTCATCGCCCACCGGCTGTCGACCGTGCGGCGGCGCCGACGCCATCCTCGTGCTTCGAGCGCGGCCGGCATCGTCGAGGTCGGGCGGCACGAGGAACTGCTGGCCGGCCGACGGTCGCCTACGCGCGGCTCTACCAGATGCAGTTTGCCGAGGGGAACGGGCTGGTCGCGCCGCGACCGGCGTGCCGCAGGCCTGACGGCGGCGACAGGGAGGACGGCCCAGCGATGATGAAGAGCATGACCGGGTTCGCGTCAGTGACCCGCGACGACGAGCGCGGCTCGCTGTCGGTCACGATGCGGGCCGTGAATCACCGGTTCCTCGACCTGCAGCTGCGCCTGCCGCCGCTCGTCGCCGACGCTCGAACCGCGGGTGCGGGCGCTGCTGCAGAAGCGGCTGGCGCGCGGCCGCGTCGAGGTGCAGCGTGTCGGTGCAGCTGCGCGGCGGGCCGACGCCGGTGGTCGAGTTGAACGAAGGCTTCGTCGCGCGCGCTCGACCGGCGCCCTCGAGGCCGCGCGCGACGCGCGGCCTGGTGCAAGGGCCGCTGACCCCGGGCGACCTGCTGCGGCTGCCGCAGGCCCTGACCATTCGCGAGCGCGTGCCGCGAGGCGGCGGCCGGCGACGTGGTGGACCGACGCGACCGAAGCCACCGTGGAGCGGGCCATCGCCGCCCTCGACGAGATGCGCAGCCGCGAGGGCGGCCACCTGCGAGCCGATCTCGGCCATGCGCAAGCGCGCCGCTCGGCGGTGCTCATCGGCAGCATCGCCGCGGCCGCCGACGCAGGGCCGCCGCGGGTCGAAGGGCGGTTGCTCGAGCGGGCGCGGGAACTGAGCGCCGACGCTGCCCATCGACCAGGCGGCGCTGGCGCAGGAAGTGGTGCGCGTGGCGCAGCGCTCGGACATCAGCGAAGAGGTCGACGCGCTTCCGCGGCCACCTCGCGCACTGGGACGCGCTGGCCGACGGCGACGAGCCGTGCGGCCGCAAGCTGGACTTCCTGCTGCAGGAGATGAACCGCGAGGTCAACACCATCGGCTCGAAGGCCGACGGCCTGCAGGTCTCCGAGCACATCATCGAAGCCAAGGCCGAGCTCGAGACGATGCGGGAGCAAGTGCAGAATGTCGAGTAGCCGCGCGGCCTCCTGTTCATCATCTCGGCGCCGTCCGGCACCGGCAAGACGACGCTCGTCGAGCGGCTGGTGCAGATCCTGCCGCAACCTGCGGATGTCGCGCTCCTACACCTCCCGGCCGATGCGCGGCCGGGCGAGCGCGACAGGCGTGGACTATAATTTCATTACCGCGCGCGCTGTTCGAGGAGATGATCGCGGACAACGCCTTCCTGGAGTGGGCCGATGTCTTCGGCAACCTCTACGGCACCGCGGCGGCCGATGTCCAGCGCATGCTCGACAGCGGCCAGGACGTGGTGCTGGTGATCGACGTGCAGGGCGCGCGGCAGGTGCGCCAGCGCGGCGCCGATCACACCGCCGTGTTCGTGATGCCGCCCGGCTACCAGGTGCTCGAACGGCGCCTGCGCGGGCGCAGCACCGAGCCGGAAGCGGCGCTGCAGCGACGGCTCGAGACGGCGCGGGCCGAGGTGTCGAGCTATCGGGAGTACGATTACCTGGTCGTCAACGACGACCTGGAATCGACCGTGGTGCGGCTGCAGGAGATCATCGCCGCCGAGCGGTCGCGCGTGCACCGCATGAACCGAGTGGCCGACGCCATCGTGCGGACCTTCTTTGTCGGCTGGAGCCGGCCCTAGGCCGGAAGGATTGCCATGGCACGGATCACCGTCGGCGTGAGCGGCGGCATCGGCGCCTACAAGGCCGCCGAGGTCGTGCGCGGCCTGCAGAAGCGCGGCCACGACGTCACCGTCGTCATGACCCGCAGCGCGCGCCGCTTCGTGGGCGAGCTCACCTTCGAAGCGATGACCAAGCGCCGCGTGGTCACCAGCCAGTGGGCGCCGGGCCTGAATGCCGACATCGAGCACATCGCCCTGGCGACGGCCTCGGACCTGCTGCTCGTCGTCGCCGGCCACCGCCAACACCATCGCCAAGTTCGCGCACGGCCTGGCCGACGACTTCCTCAGCTCGCTGTTCCTGGCCACGACCGCGCCGGTGCTGCTGGCGCCGGCGATGAACACCCACATGCTCGAACACCCGGCGGTGCAGGAGAACCTGCAGACGTTGGCCCGCGCGCGGCGTGCGCTTCGTCGAACCGGGCGAGGGCTACCTGGCCTGCGGCTGGGTGGGGAAGGGCCGTCTGGCCGAACCGGAGGACATCGTGGCGGCGGCCTCGCGCCTGCTCGAGTCGACGGCCGCGCCGGCGCCAGAGCCCGCCGCCATCACGGCGTCGCCCGGTGCGTTGGCCGGCAAGACCGTGATGGTCACGGCCGGGCCGACCTTCGAGGATCTCGATCCGGTGCGCTTCATCGGCAACCGCTCGAGCGGGCGGATGGGCTACGCGGTGGCGGCCGAAGCGGCGCGGCGCGGCGCCGACGTCACGCTTGGTCACCGGACCAACGCACCTCGAGCCGCCGCGACGGCGTGACGATGGTGCGCGTCCGCAGTGCCGCCGACATGCACGCGGCCGTGATGGCGCGGGCCGGGCAGGTCGATGCCGTGGTCATGGCCGCGGCGGTGGCCGACTACACGCCCGAGACCGTGGCCGACAGGAAGGTCGCCAAGGGCGACGGCGCCTGGACGGTGCCGCTCAAGCGCACGACCGACATCCTGGCCGACCTCGGACGCCTGCCCTCGCGCGCGGCGCAGCGGCCGGTGCTGGTCGGCTTTGCCGCCGAGACGCACGACCTGTTGGCACATGCCGAGGCCAAGCGCCGGCGGAAGAACGTGGATCTCGATCGTGGCCAACGACGTGACGCAGCCGGGCGCCGGCTTCGAAGTGAACACCAACGCCGTGACCTTCCTCGACGCCGCTGGCGCCGAGACGATGCCGCTCCTGCCCAAGACCGAGGTGGCCGGGCGTATCCTGGACCGGCTGGCGGCCCTGCTCGGCGTCGCGGCGCTGGCGGAGCGCCGCTGATGGACCGCGACGTCCTGGCCGCGCATCTCGAGTTCCTCGCCGAACTCGGCGCCAATGGCATCAGCGGCGATCCCAGGTGGCGCGACCGCGCCGATCGCGGCACCGCGCTGACGGCCAGCGCCCCGGTGGGCACCGCCGTCGCCGACATCACTGCCGCTGACGATGACGCCGCCGGGCCCGCCGCCCTCGCAGCCGCCACATCAGCCGCGCCGCTGCCGGCTGCGGAGGGGCTGCAGGCGCTGCGCGAGCACATCGGCCCGCGCTGCACGCGCTGCAAGCTGGCCGCGCTCGGCCGCCGGCAGGTGGTCTTCGGCGTCGGCAACCCGCAGGCCCGCCTGATGTTCGTCGGCGAGGCGCCGGGCGAGGACGAGGACAAGCAGGGCGAGCCGTTCGTCGGCCGCGCCGGCCAGTTGCTCACCAAGATCATCGAGGCCATGGGCATGACCCGCGAGCAGGTCTACATCGCCAACGTGATCAAGTGCCGCCCGCCGGGCAATCGCAATCCCGAGCCCGATGAAGTGGCGACGTGCGAGCCGTTCCTGTTCGAGCAGCTGTCGCTCATCCAGCCGCGCGTGGTCGTGGCCCTGGGCAAGTTCGCGTCGCAGTCGCTCCTGCGCACGACCGAGCCAATCACGAAGTTGCGCGGCCGCGTCTTCGACGTGGCGCGGCGCCTCGCTCATTCCCACGTTCCATCCGGCCTACCTTCTCAGGAATCCCCCCGCCAAGCGCGAGGTGTGGGAAGACATGAAGAAGGTACGCGACCTCCTGCAGGCGTAGGCGCCGTGCCGCGATTCGTGGCGGTGGCCGTGCCCGTGCCGGCCCTGGACGTGCTGACCTATCGTGTTCCCGAGGCCTGGCCGGTGCCGGTGGCGGGTGCCCGGGTCGATGTGCCGCTCGGTTCGCGACGGCTCACCGGCATCGTCGTCGACCCGGCGCCGCCCCGATCCGCCAGCCGGCATGCGCCTGCGCGATGTGCTGGCCGTGCGCGACACCACCGCCTTCGTGCCGCCGTCGCTGGCGGCGCTGGCCTTGTGGGTGGCCGACTACTACGTGGCCGGCCCCGGCGACGTGCTGGCGTCGGCCTTGCCGCCGCGCGTGCTCACCGGCGACGCCCGCACGTTCAAGCGCCGCCGCCTGGCGATGTTGACGGCGGCGGGACGGCAGGCCGCGGCGGCCGCCGCCGTCGGCCCCGGCTGCGCCCCGCCCGGCGACGGCGAGCCGGCGATGGCGCGTCTGGGCGCGCGACAGCGCGAGGCGCTCGTGCTCCTGGCCGGCGTGCCGGGCGAACTGCCCGTCTCGGTGCTGGCCGGTCGCGGCATCGCCGCCGCCACGCTCACGCGGCTCGTGCAGGCCGGCTGGGTCGCCATCACGCACGAGACGGTGGTGCGCGATCCCTTCGCCGCCCACGCCACCGCCCCCGACGGCGACGGCCGCGCCCTCACGCTGACCGACGAGCAGCGCGCCGCGCTCGGCGTGCTCGAGCCGCTGGCCGATGCCGGCGACTACCGGGCGGCGCTGCTCAAGGGCGTCACCGGCAGCGGCAAGACCGAAATCTACCTCCACCTGGCCGACCGCGTGCGCGCGCGCGGCCGCCAGGCGCTCATCCTGGTGCCGGAGATCGCCTTGACGCCGGCGGTGGCCGGGCGCGTGCGCGCGCGCTTCGGCGATCGCGTGTCGATCCAGCACAGCGGGCTCTCGGACGGCGAGCGGCACGACCAGTGGCATCGCGTGCGCGAGGGCAGCGTGGACGTGGTCGTCGGCACGCGCTCGGCGGTGTTCTCGCCGCTCGAGCGAGTCGGCCTGGTGGTGGTGGACGAGGAGCACGACACGTCCTACAAGCAGGACGAGACGCCGCGCTACCACGGCCGCGACGTGGCCGTGATGCGCGCCAAGCAACAGGGCGCGCTGGTCGTGCTCGGCTCGGCCACGCCGTCGCTCGAGTCGTACTACAACGCCTCGCGCGGGCGCTACACGCTGGTCTCGCTGGCGCGGCGCGTCGCCGATCGCCCGATGGCGGCGGTGCACGTCGTCAACATGCGCGAGGAGTGGGCCGAGGCGGGGGCCGAGGTCATCCTCAGCCGCCGGCTGCTCGACGGCATCAGCACGCGGCTGGCCGCCGGCGAGCAGGCCCTGGTGTTGCTCAACCGCCGCGGGGTGTCGTCGGCGGTGCTGTGTCGCCAATGCGGCAGCACGGTCGAGTGTCCGCACTGCAGTGTGTCGATGACGGTGCACGGCTCTGGCCACCGGGCGCGGGCCCGCTGCCACTACTGCGACTACGCGTGCGCGGTGCCGCCGGTCTGCCCGAAGTGCGCCGCCCCCTACCTGGAGCACCTCGGCTTCGGCACCGAGCGGCTCGAACTGGATCTGCGCGCCCGCTTCCCCGAGGCGCGCATCGGCCGCGTCGACCGCGACACGGTGGGCGCGCGCGGCAGCCTGACGGCGCTGCTCGCCCGATTCGGCCGGCGCGAACTGGACGTGCTGGTCGGCACGCAGATGATCGCCAAGGGCCACGACTTCCCGTTCGTGACGCTGGTCGGCGTGGTGTCGGCCGATGTCGGCCTCGGCTTGCCCGACTTCCGCGCCGCCGAGCGCACCTTCCAGTTGATCACGCAGGTGGTGGGACGGGCCGGGCGCGGCGAGCGGCTGGGCGAGGCGTGCGTGCAGACGCTCTTCCCGTCGCACTACGCCGTGCGCAGCGGGTGCGCGCAGGACTACGACGGGTTCGTCAGCAAGGAACTCGAGTTCCGTGCCGCCCTGCGTTACCCGCCGGTCACGGCCATGATCAACGTCGTCGTGCGCGGGCCGTCGCTCGACGAGGCGCTGACCGCGGCGCGCGAGCTGGCGGCGCACGTGCGCGCGGCCATCGGCAACGGCGGCGTGGTGCTGCTCGGGCCGGCCCCGGCGCCCATCGCCAAGCTGCGCGGCGAACATCGCGCCCAGTTCTTCCTCAAGGGCGGCGACCGCGCGCTGATGAAAGAGGCCGTGCGCGGCGCGCTGGCGGCCAAGCCGGGGCTGGCACGGCGCAGCGCCGTCGACGTCGACCCGGTGAGCATGCTGTAAGGGCGCGTCAGCGGCCGTCGGCGACCGGCGGCCGGTCGGGCGCCGTGCCCTCAATCGGCTCGACCGGGGCCGGCGTGAAGCACAGGATGAAAACCACCGCCGCAGCCGCGGCCACGGCCACACGCCGGCGGCCCAGCGGCAGCTGATCGTCGAGGGTGGGTGGATGGTGCGGCCCGGCGATCGCCAGCATCGCCCCCATCAGGACCGCCCACGCTACCCAGCTGATCGAGACGAATGTCAGGCCGATGGCCACCGCGGCCGTACCGAGCGTGATCCAGCGGGCGCCGCGGCCGAAGACGGCGTAGGCCAGATGACCGCCGTCGAGCTGCGCCAGCGGGAACAAATTGAGGGCCGTGGCCAGCAGTCCGAACCACGCGGCCTGGGCCATCGGGTGCAGGTGCAGAATGTGGCCATCGGGCAGGGCGCCCCAGAACAGCCACTGCGTGACCTGGTAGATGATCGGCTCCCCGAGCGAGAGCATGTCTACATCCGTGGGCATCGGCACGACCCGGGAGAGGTGCAGGCCCAGCGCCAGTACGGGCACGGCCACCACGAACCCGGCAAATGGGCCCGATGCGCCAATGTCAAACAGCGCCCGCTTGTTCGGGATGGCGCTGCGGATACGAATGAAGGCGCCGAAGGTGCCGGTGAGCGGCAGCGGCGCCGGCAGGAAGTAGGGCAGCGACGCCTCGACCCGGTACCACCGGCAGGTCAGGTAGTGGCCCCACTCGTGGGCTCCGAGGATGGCGAGCACCGACAGGCTGAACCACAGGCCGCCGCGCCAGAACTCCCAGGTGGACACGTCGGGCGGTTCGTGCCCGAAATCCGCCAGGAAGCCGACGTAGTGCCAGCCGCCGAAGTAGGTGGTGGCGAGGAACGTCGCAGCCAGGCAGAGCAGATGGACGCGCAGGCCGCCTCCGTGTCTGGGCGGCGCTGCCGGCGGCGGATACGAAGCCGACGCCAGCGGGTCAGGTGCGGCGGTCATGGCCGGAGGGGGGCGGGTCAGGTGATGTTCTGCAGATCTTTGCCGGGTTTGAAGCGAATGGTGCGGCCGGGGGGGATTTTCACTTCGCGCCCGGTGCGCGGGTTGCGGCCGATGCCTCGCTTGCGGGGCTTTACCTGGAAGACGCCAAAGCCGCGCAGCTCGATTCGTTCACCGCGCTGCATGGAAATGCGCATGGCGTCGAACACGGCATCGACCGCCAGTTCGGCCTTGACCTTGGTGATCTCGGCCAGCCGCGAGACCTCGTTGACGATGTCGACCTTGATCATCGAGTGGTGGTGGTTGCGGCAGCGCGGTAACTATCATAGATAGAGTCACTTACACTGTCAACGGGGGGCTCGCGCCAGGACTGGGCCGAGAGCCGCCGCGCCAGAACGCGCCGTAATGCGCGTAGACTGAGCAGAACGTGCCCCGCGCGCTTCCCACTGTCGTCCTCGTCGGCCGGCCGAATGTCGGCAAGTCCACGCTGTTCAACAGGATGACTGGCACGCGCCGGGCCATCGTCACGCCCATGGCCGGCACCACCCGCGACGCCATGCGCCACCCCGTGCCGGTGGCCGACGGCGGGTTCCTGCTCACCGACACCGGTGGCATGTTCGGGCGCAGTGAAGACCCGCTGCACGAGTTGGTGGTCGAAGCGGGGCAGCGTGCCTTGGCCACGGCCGACCTGGTGATCTTCGTCGTGGACGGCCGGGAAGGCCTGATGTCGGGCGACCAGGACATCGCCCAGGCGGTGCGCGGCACCGGCAAACCCGTGGTTCTGGCCATCAACAAGACCGACGACAAGCGGTCGGTGGCGGGCGTCCTCGAACTCTACCGGCTGGGCTTCGATCCGGTGGTCGAGGTCAGCGCCGAACACGGACGCGGCGTTGGCGATCTGCTCGACGAGGTCAAACGTCAGCTGCCGGCGGCGGTGCCGACCAACGACGACGAGTCGACCGACGAAGAAGTGCAGCACGGCCGGCACAAGCCGGGGGAGCTGGCGGTGGCCATCGTCGGGCGCCCCAATGCCGGCAAGTCGTCGCTGGTCAACAAGCTGCTGCGGGAAGACCGGATGATCGTGTCGCCCGTGCCTGGCACCACGCGCGATCCGGTCGATTCGATCTTCCTGTGGCACAGGAAGACGATCCGCATCGTCGATACCGCCGGCATCCGCAAGGCCGGCCGGGTGGCCCGCGGCGGCGCGGTCGAGTCGCTGAGCGTGCTGCTGGCCAAGCGGGCGATTGCCGACGCCGACGTGGTCGTCCTGGTGGTGGATGCGATGGTCGGGGTGACCGACCAGGACGCGGCCATCGTCGGCGAAGCCGATGCGGCCGGGCGCGGCATCGTCATCGCCCTCAACAAGTGGGACCTGCGCGAGGACCACAGCCAGGAAAGCGCCGAGGCGGCCGACGCCGAGGTGCGGCGCCGGCTGCCGTTCATGGACTACGCGCCAATTGTCCACATCTCGGCCAAGACCGGCGACCGCACGCCCAAGCTGGTCGAGGTCGTGGACCGGGTGGCCACCGAACGCCGTCGCCGGGTGACGACCCACGCCCTCAACGATTTCATCAGCCAGGTCACCCAGGCGCACCTGCCGGTGGCCGAAGGCAAGCGCTCGGTGCGGGTGCTCTTCGCCGCGCAGACCGGCGTGGCCCCGCCGACCTTCGTCATGTTCACCAACGTCAAGGCCGAGCTCCATTTTTCCTATTTGCGCTATCTCACCAATCGCTTGCGGGACGAGTACGGCTTTGCCGGCTCGCCCATCCGCCTGCACGTGCGGCCGCGCGCGCGCGCGGCCCGAAAGGGCCCGGCCCCGCGATGATCGCCGTGATATACTCCACACTTTCGCTGGCTGGCCGCGGTTGGGCCAACTGAGCGGAGCGACGTGTATGGCGGCTCCGAAACTCGAGCGCCTCAAGGCCGCGGACGTATGCCAGATAGCCCAGGTGCAGCCTTATGTGCTGCGGTCCTGGGAGGCGGAGTTCGCGGACCTTGGCCAGGTAACGGCGGGAGGCCCCCGGGTCTACGGCCGCGCGGACGTCGAGCGCGTGCTGCGGATTCGGGAACTGGTCTACGGCGAAGGGCTCACGCTGGCCGGCGCGCGGCGCCGGCTGGAAGAGACCGTCGACGAAACGCCGGCATCGTCGGGCGAGGAGTACTCGCTCGTCGATGAACAGACGCGCCAGCGCCTGCGCTCGGTGCGGGACGGCCTGCAGGGCGTGCTGGCGCTGCTGGAACGGCCCGCGGCCGGCGCGCACTTCGAGCTCGTCGCGGCGACCCCGGATCCGCCCGCGGCGGCGCCGAAGGCGGCCCGGCGGGCGCGGCGATGACACGGCGGCGGCGGAGCAACGACTCAAACGGGATGTAGCGCAGCCTGGCTAGCGCGCCTGCTTGGGGTGCAGGAGGTCCCGGGTTCGAATCCCGGCATCCCGACCAACCCTATCGTGTCCGTCGCCGGCGACCCCACGCCGCGCGACTCCAAGACGGCGGACCCACTCCATGAACAAGAACGGCATCCTGTCGGTGGTCATCGTGGTGGCCGCGGTGCTGCTCATCGGCATGTGGGTGCTGCGCACCGGCCAGCAGCGCGCCGGCGCGCGCCAGTTCGACTGCGCGGCCGCGCCCAGCGCGCCGGGGCAACTGGTCGTCGACAAGCTGCCGAATCTGTCGGTCAAGGCGTCGTGGCAGCCGCCCACGGGCGGCGAGATGCCAACCTCCTACGTCCTCGAATCGGGCACCGGTCCCGACAAGAACGACGTCGGCACCTTCATCGTTCCGGGATCGTCGACGTCCACCGAACGACAGGGGGCCGTCGGCACGTTCTACGTGCGCGCCTACGCCCGCAACGCCTGCGGCACGAGCGCACCCTCGAACGAAGTCGCCGTCACCTTGCCCTAGGCCCGCGGCCATGACCTCTGTGCTGCGCGCGTCGCTCGGCCTCATCGGTGCCGCGCTCCTGGCGGCGCAGGTGGTGGCGACGGCGCTGCCGGACGGGGCGCTGCCGACGCGCCGTTTGGCCGACGTCGCGCTGATCGACGCGAACGGCAACCACCATCGCCTCTTCCGCTACAAGGCCGACAAGGGGCTGGTGCTCTACTCGCAGCGCGCCGGTTGCCCGATCGTCAACGTCAACCTGCCGAAGCTGGCCGCCTTACGCGCCAGGTTCGAGGCCCAGGGCATCCGCTTCCTGATCTACAACAGCGCCGGCGAAAGCCGCGACGAGATCCGCGCCTGGGCCCAGGACTACGGCGTCGAGCTGCCGATCCTGCGCGACGCCGATCAGCTGCTGCTGAACGAGCTCGGCGTCGAGCGCTCGGGCGTGGCCACGCTGGTCGACAGCACGACCCGGCGCATCGTCTTCCAGGGCGCCGTCGACGACCAGTCCAACTACGAAGCGCAGAAGCCGCAGGCCACCAAGCACTACCTGGCCGACGCCATCGAGGCGCTCGTGGCCGGACGTCCCGTGGCGGTGCCGGTGGCCGAGTCGCTCGGCTGCCTGATGACGCCGCTGCCGCCCGAGATGCCGCTGGCGAGCAACCACTACGCCACGCTCGTTGCTCCAGTGATCCGGGAGAAGTGCGTCACCTGCCACCGGCCGAAAGGCGCCGGTCCGTTTGCCTTCACCAGCTACGCGCTGGCGCAGCGCTGGGCGGCGATGTCGAAAGAGACCATCATCAGCGGCCGCATGCCGCCGCACGACGCCGACCCGGAGATCGGCCACTTCGCGTTCGACCGCTCGCTGAGCGGCTCCGAGAAGAGGAATCTGGTGCGCTGGATCGACGCCGGCGCCCCGCGCGGCGAGGGGCCCGACCCGCTCGAGGCCCCGCTGGCCGTGGCGCCCGAATGGCCCGACGGGCCACCCGATCTGATCCTGTCACTGCCGCCCTATCAGGTGCCGGCCACCGGCATCATCGACTACCTGTATCCGTCGGTGCCGACTGGCCTCACCACGGACACCTGGGTGCGGCGCGTGGTGGTGCTGCCCTCGAGCGAGGCGGTGACGCATCACGTGCTGGCCTTCCTCGAGCCGTTCGACGATTGCCGGCCGGCCGGACTCACGGCCGACGACTGGGTCGGCGTCTACTCACCCGGTGTCGACATGTCCTCGGGCGGCATCGCCGATTCCAGCCGCGGCGACGCCGCGCTGCTGCTGCCGGCCAAGTCCACGGTCTATTTGCAGGTGCATTACACGACCACCGGCAAGCCGGTCGCCAACACCATCCGCATCGGCATCTACTTCCACAAGGGCGCGCCCACGTATCGTCTCCGCACCATGGGCATCCCGTCGGACCTGCTCATCCCGCCCGGCGTGGCCGATTATCCGGTGTCGGCCAGCCACACGCTAAAGGAAGACATCGTTCTCTACGGGCTCTATCCGCACATGCACTACCGCGGCAGCCGCGCCAAGTACACGGTTGATGTTCCAGGGCAGGGCAGCGAGGTGCTGCTGTCGGTGCCGCGCTACCGCTTCAACTGGCAGAACATCTACTACCTGGCAGAGCCCAGGCGCGTGCCCAAGGGCGCCACCGTGCACTTCAGCGGCGCCTTCGACAACTCCAGCGACAACCCGCTCAATCCGGATCCGACCAAGACCGTGCCGTTCGGCAACCAGAGCTGGGACGAGATGTTCATCGGCTATCTGGTCTATGGCGTCCCCGTCCGCTGAGGCGGCTGCGCCCGCGCCCACGACAGCACCGGCACGGAAGCGGTGGCTGTGGAGTCCGCACACCCAGGAGCCCCGCCGCGATCAGCTCGACGGGCTGCGCGCCTTCCTGTTCATCTGTGTCTTCACGGTGCATCACGAACTGGAAGAGGTCGAGTACCTGACCTACTCGCTCTCGACCTTCTTCGTGATGAGCGGCTTCCTCATCACCCGCGTCCTGTGGATGTGCAAGGCCGAGACGCTTTGGGGCAAGCTGAAGATCTTCTACGTGCGGCGCGTCATCCGCATCGTGCCGGCCTACGCCTTCGTGGTGACGTTGCTGCTCATCTTCGACCACCTGC
The DNA here is from genome assembly GCA_963843885.1 of uncultured Acidobacteriota bacterium. Taxonomy (GTDB): domain Bacteria; phylum Acidobacteriota; class Vicinamibacteria; order Vicinamibacterales; family UBA2999; genus CADEFD01. The sequence continues at coordinate 575,309 of CAWJMJ010000016.1, read as the reverse complement.
AGAACCCCGCGGCCTACGTGTTCTACTACCTCAACATCAAGGTGTTCCTGGTCAGTCTCCACCAGGAACTGCCCGAATTCATCACGTGGTGGAGCGACTGGGACCGCCAGGACCTGCACCTGTGGTCGATGTCGGTCGAAGAGCAGTTCTACCTGCTCTTCCCGTGGGTCTTCTTCCTGGTGCCGGCGCGGCACTACAGCAAGGCCTTCGTAGCGGCGGTGCTGCTGGGCCTGACCACACGCACCTTCTTCATGCACTACTACCCGCTGTCGTTCTACGGGTTCCTGCTCACGAGTTGCGTCGAGTACTTCGCCTGGGGCGCGCTCTTCTCGTACCTCGACCTGACCGGCACGCTGCCGGCCAAGCCGTCGCCGTGGTGGTCGCTCTACCTGCCGGTGGCGGCCACGCTGCTGCTCATCAGCATCGAGTACCGGTACGACTTCGACGGGTATTTCCACCAGCGCACCTCGCAGTTCCTGGGGGTCATCGCGCCGCTGCTCGGGCTCTCGATGTGGGGCCTGTGGGCGGCCGATCCGAAGCTGCGCCTGGTGCGGTTCCTGAACTGGAAGCCGTTTGTCTACTTCGGCCAGATCAGCTATCCGATGTACCTCACGCATCTCACCTTCATCGTGCTGTGCCACAAGGATCTCGCCCCGTGGATCCAGCACATGGTGGGCGGGTCGGCGCGCGTGCAGTACGCCGTCTCGTTCGTGCTGGCCTTCATCCTGACGAGCCTGGCCGGGGCCTTCATCTGGCACGCCATCGAAGTGCCGGCGTCGCGGTTGAAGCGGCGGTTCCCGCTCGACCCGAACCGCGTGGCGCGCCGGCCGGCGGCGGTCGCCACCGGCGCTGCCCCGCAGCCCAGCTGAGGGCGTAGCGGCGATGGCAGGACGACGGCGCCCACGGGTGGCGCGAGTGGCGGGACTGATCACGGTGCTGGCGGCGCTTGGCGTCGCGGTGGCGCCGCGTCCCGCGGCCCTGATAGAGCGCGTCTACGCCGCGCGCCTGTATCCCGCCTTGCAAGCGTTTGTGACCGGGCTGTCGAACGCCGTGCCCTTCGCGATCTTCGACGTCGTGGTGGTTGTGGCGGTTGCTGGCGGCATCTGGCTGTGGGCGCGAGCTGGGGTGCGCGCCCGGCGGGCCCGCGCCGTCGGGCCGCTCGTCGTGGCCGCGCGCGTCACGCTGGTGGCGGTCGCGGCGGGCTACCTGTGGTTCGTGGCCATCTGGGGACTGAACTACGCGCGGCCGCCGCTCGACGTACGGCTCGGCCTGCCCGAGGCGCCGGCCACGGCCGAGGAAGTGGCAGAGCTGCTGAGCCGCGCCGTGGACGAAACCAACAACCTCTCTCTGAACGCGCACAGCGAGTTCGGGATCTACGACGCCGAGCGGGACATCGCGCGGAAGCTGCACGCGGTCGAGGCCCGCCACGGGCGGCCACGGCCGACCGTGCCCGGCCGACCGAAGGCGACACTGCTGGGCACCTACTTCCGCATGGCCGGCGTGGACGGGCTGACGGCGCCGGCCGCCCTCGAAACGCTGCTGAACCCCGACCTCACCGACTACGAACGCCCCTTCGTACTGGCGCACGAGTGGGCGCACCTGGCCGGCTATGCGGCGGAGGCCGACGCGAACTTCGTGGCGTGGTTGGCCACGATGGAAGAAGGAGGCATGTGGGTCCGGGCCCGTTACAGCGGCTGGCTATTTCTGGTGATGGAGGCGGCGGCCCAGGTGCCGGGTGACACGCGTCGCGACGCGCTCGCCCGGCTGGGGCCAGGGCCACGCCGCGACCTGGAGGCGATTGCCGCCCGGGCTCGCGACCAGGTCGACGTGGTGCAGCGCGTCGGCTGGCGCGTCTACGACAGCTACCTGCGGTCGCAGGGCGTGCACGAGGGCGTGGTCAGTTATTCCCGCGTCGTCGATCTGGTGGTGCGGGCGTCGCGGCGGCCGGGCAGCGGCGCCGGTCCGGCGCCGCCGGTGCCACAATAGCTCGATGCGTCCGCGCCACACCGTGACCCGCGTCGTCGATCGGGCGCGTCCGGACGCCGCCGTCATCGCCGAGGCCGCGCGGTTGTTGCGCGCGGGCCAGCTCGTGGTCTTCCCGACCGAAACGGTCTACGGCCTCGGAGCGCACGCGCTCGATGCCGCCGCCGTCGCCGACATCTTCACGGCCAAGGGCCGGCCGTCCACCGATCCGCTGATCGTGCACATCGCGAGCGGCAGCGCCCTGGCGGAACTGGCGCGCTCGGTGCCCGACCACGCGCAGGCGCTGGCGGACCGCTTCTGGCCCGGACCGCTCACCCTGGTGTTGCCCAAGCGGGCCGTCGTGCCCGACGCGGTCACCGCCGGACTCGACAGCGTGGCCGTACGCGTGCCCGCGCATCCCGTGGCGCTGGCCTTGCTCATCGCCGCGGGGGTGCCAGTGGCGGCGCCCAGCGCCAATCGCTTCTCGCGGCCCAGTCCGACCACCGCCGCGCATGTGCTGCTCGACCTCGAGGGCCGCGTCGATCTGGTGATCGACGCCGGACCGACCGACATCGGCGTGGAGTCGACTATCGTCGATTGCACCGTGTCGCCGCCGGTCGTGCGCCGGGCTGGCGGCGTGACCTTCGACGCGCTTGCCGAGGTCGTCCCGGACCTGCGGGTGGCCGACAGCGTGGCTGACATCGCCACCGCCCAGGTCGCGCCCGGGCAGTTGCTGCGGCACTACGCGCCGACCGCGCGGCTTACCGTCTACACGGGCCTGCCCGCGGCGGTCGTGACGCGCCTGGCCGGCGAGATCCGGAGGCACGTCGGCCAGGGCGCGCGCGTCGGCGTGCTGGCGCCGGACGAAGACCTGCTGGCGCTGGCGCCGGAGATGGCCGCCGCGGCCGCGCGCGGCCGGGTCGTGACCGCCAGCCTCGGACGGCGGCGCGACCCGCACCTGGCGGCGCGAGCGCTGTTCGCTGCGCTGCGCGCGCTCGACGCTCGTGAGGTGGACGTGATCGTCGCGTCGGGACCGGACGTGACCGGCCTGGGCGCCGCGGTGTGGGACCGGCTGCGGCGTGCCGCGGAAGGCCGGGTCGTGCCTGTGTAGCTCAGATCGGCATGGTCAGCATGGCCCGGCAGCCGACGCCGTCCGGGCCCGGCTCGAGCGTCAGCGTGCCGCCGTGCGCCTCGGCGATCTGCCGGCACAGCACCAGGCCGATGCCCGACCCGCCGGGCTTGGTCGTGAAGAACGGCACGAACAGGTTGGCCGTGTTCGGCAGGCCCGGGCCCTCGTCGTCCACCCACAGATCTCGAGGCCGCGCGCCGTGCGCTGCCAGCTCACGACCGACGCCGCCGCCGCCGTCTCGAGCGCGGCGTCGACGGCGTTGCGCAGCAGGTTGATCAGCAGCTGCTCGAGCTGATCGGCGTCGGCGTTGACGGTCACGTCGGGGCCCGGCTTGACCGTGACCGGGACGCGCGCCTCGAGGCCGGCGACGCGCTGGACCAGCGGCTTCAACACCGACCGCGGTCAGCCGCGGCGGCGGCAGCCGGGCCAGCCGCGCGTAGGCCGCGGTGAAGCGGCTCAGCGAGTCGGCGCGCGAGCGCGATCACCTGCAGGCCGCGCCGCAGGTCGTCGCTGCCAGTCGTCCGGCGGCGGATCGCGCAGCAGCAGGTCGTCGAGCGATGCCGGCGATCGACTTGATCGGGCCGAGCGAGTTGTTCAGCTCGTGGCCGATGACGCGAATCAGCCGCTGCCACGCCTGCCGTTCCTCTTCGCGCAGCGGCCGGCTGAGGTCCGACAGCACCAGCAGGTCGTGCGGCAGGCCGCCCTGCCGGAACGTGGTGCGGCGCACCTCCCAGCGGCCGGTGCCGCCCGGGAAGGTCCAGGTCCACGACCCGGGGCGCGTCGCCGAACCAGGCGTCGATGCGCCAGCGCGTCGGCGCTCCGCCCGAGCAGCTGCTCGGCGGGCGCGCCGAGGAGCCGCTCGCCGGCGCGGTTGACGAGCCGCAGGTGCTGCTCGGGTCGAAGGCGAAGACCGCGACGTCGATCTCCTCCATGACCGTGCGCAGCAGGGCGGTGGCTTCGAGCGCGCCGAGGCGCTGCTCGCGCAGGGTCTCGGCCAGCGCGTTGACCTCGATCATCACGCCGCCCAGCGGATCGCCGCCGCGGCGCCGCGGCCGCGGATCGAGAAGTCGTCCTCGCGCAGCGCCGCCAGCAGGTTCGCCAGCGTCTGCAGCGGCGCGACGACGCGCGTCGCGCAGCGCCGGCGCGAAGCCGAGCCGAGGTCGACGACCAGGAGCGTCGCAGCGTCCACTGCACCTTCGGCGGAGTAGTCGCCGGTCCACAGCAGCAGCAGCGCAGGGCGAGCGCGGGCAGGGCGGCGGCGAGCGCCAGCGCCACGGCGTGCTGGTCGAAGCGGAGTCGGCTCATGGCGGAGGATGGCGTCGAGCCGGACCGCCGAGCGGCGCCGCCGGCGCGTCGCTAGCTTACAGCTTGTAGCGCTCCAGCCGCCGGTAGAGCGCGCTGCGCGACAAGCCCGAGCGCCCGGCCGCCTGGCTGACGTTGCCGTAAGCGGGCCATCGCCTTCTTGATCAGGAAGCGCCTCGACCTCCTCGAGGCTCATGTCCTCGAGGCGGCCGGCCGGCACTGCCGTCGACCCGCAGGCCGAGGTCGCGCGGCTCGACGATCGTCGCCCTGCGCCATCAGCACGGCGCGCTCGATCGGCGTGATCGAGCTCGCGGACGTTGCCCGGCCAGCGGTGATCGAGCAGCACCTGCATCGCCGCCGGGTCGAAGCCGGTGAGCGCCTTGCGATAGCGCTGCGCGTGCTGGCGCAGGAAGTGGCTGGCGAGCAGCGGGATGTCTTCGCGGCGATCGCGCAGCGGCGGCAGGTGGATCTCGATGGTGTTGAGGCGGAAGAGCAGATCCTGGCGGAAGCGGCCGGCCGTCGACCTCGGCGTTGAGGTCGGCGTTGGTGGCCGAGATGATGCGCACGTCCACCTTGCGCGTCCGCGACGAGCCGAGCGCGCTCGAACTCGCCGGTCTCGATCACGCGCAGCAGCTTGGCCTGCTGGCTCGATCGGCACGTTGGCGATCTCGTCGAGGAACAGCGTGCCGCCGTCGGCCAGCTCGAAGCGGCCGACGCGGTCGGCCTTGGCGTCGGTGAAGGCGCCGCGCACGTGGCCGAACAGCTCGCTCTCGAACACGCCTTCGGCCATGCCGCCGGCGTTGACCGTCACCATCGGCCGGCTGGCGCGCGCCGACACGGCGTGCAGCGCCTGCGCCACCAGGCCCTTGCCGGTGCCGTTCTCGCCGGTGATCAGCACGTTGGCGTCGGACGGACCGACCCGGGCGATCAGCTGCAGCACCGGCCGCATCGCCGGCGACTCGGCGATCAGCGGCGAGCGGCCGTCGGCCATGCAGCGCCTGGTTCGCCGCTTCGAGGCGCTGGCCCTGGCGCAGCGCCCGGCCGAGCTCGATCTGGGTGCGGATGATCGCCAGGAGCCGCTCGTTGTCCCACGGCTTCTGGATGAAGTCGCGCGCGCCGCGGCGCATCGCCTCGACCGCCACGTCGACCGAGCCCCACGCCGTCATCACCACCACCGGCAGCGACTCGTCGGCCAGCGCGGATGCGGCTGCAGCAGGTCGAGCCCTTCGTCGCCCGAGGTGGTGTCGCGCGCGTAGTTCAGGTCGATCAGGACGACGTCGTAGTCCTTCAGCTCGAGCGCGCGCACGACCTGCGCCGGCGAGCGCCGCCGTGTCGATGACGTAGCCTTCGGGCTTGAGCAGCAGCCGCAGCGCCTCGAGCACGTCGGCCTGGTCGTCGGCGATGCAGGATCGCGCGAGGGCGAGCTCAGGCGCCATCGACGATCCATCCGTCCTTGAGTTGAATCACCCGCTTCGCCGAAGGCCGCGTTGACCTCGGAGTGGGTCACCTGCACGATGGTCGTGCCCTGGGCGTTCAGCCGCGCGAACAGCTCCATGATCTCGCGGCCCTGGTCGGAGTGCAGGTTGCCGGTCGGCTCGTCGGCCAGGATGATCGACGGATTGGCCACGACGGCGCGCGCGATGGCGACCAGCTGCTGCTGGCCGCCCGAGAGCTGGTTCGGGATAGAGGTCCTTCTTGCCGACGATGTTGAAGCGGTCGAGGATGTCGGCCGACCATGGCCTGCCGTTCGGCCGCGCTTGACGTCGCGGTAGGAGAGCGGCAGGTCGATGTTCTCGTAGACCGTCAGGTTGTCGAGCAGGTGATAGCTCTGGAACACGAAGCCGATGTGCTGCTTCTGCAGCGCAGCCGCTCCTTCTGCGCCAGCGGCGTGGACCGGCTGGTCGTGCAGCCAGTACTCGCCGGTCCAGGCCGGTCGTGCATGCCGAGGATGTGCAGCAGCGTGCTCTTGCCGGCGCCCGACGGGCCCATGATCGACACGAAGTCGCCCTGGGCGATGTCGGCCGTCACGCGGCGCAGCACGAACGTCTGGCTGACGCCGTGGCGGTAGGACTTCTCGATGGCGGACAGCCGGATCATCAGGCCAGCGCCGCGACGTTGTCTTCCACGACCCGGCCGTCGAACAGGTGGACTTCACGGTCGGCGTGGGCGGCGTAGCGCGGATCGTGGGTGACCATGCAGATGGTGGCGCCGCCGCGGTGCAGTTCGCGCAGCAGGTCCATCACCGCCTCGCCGTTCTTCGAGTCGAGGTTGCCGGTCGGTTCGTCGGCCAGCAGGATCGACGGCTGGCCGCCGACGGCGCGGGCCACGGCGACGCGCTGCTGCTGACCGCCCGAGAGCTGCGACGGGCAGGTGCTTGGCGCGGTGCGCCATGCCGACGCGCTCGAGCGCGGCGTTGACCCGCTCGCGCCGCTCGGCCGCCTTCATGCCGCGGTAGGTGAGCGGCAGCTCGACGTTCTCGAACACCGTCAGGTCGCCAATCAGGTTGAAGCTCTGGAAGATGAAGCCGATCTCGCGGTTGCGGACGCGGGCCCGCTGCGACATCGGCAGGTCGGCCACCTCCTGTCCGTTCAGCCAGTACTTGCCGTCGGTGGGCGTGTCGAGCAGGCCCGAGGATGGACAGGAGCGTCGACTTGCCGCAGCCCGAGGGCCCGGAGATGGCCACGTACTCGCCCTGCTTGATCTCCATGTGGATGCCGGACAGGGCATGGGTTTCGACCTCGTCGGTGAAGAACACCTTCTTGATGCCGTCGAGCCGAATGAGGGACTGGGCGGACTCGGACATCGTGGCTCCTTCTCCTGGCCGCCTCCCGGGTCGCGGGCGGCGGGCTCGGGTGGTCGAGGGGACGGCCGGGGCTCTCACCCGTCGGCCCCTATCCTGCTAGCGCAGCCGCACGCGGTCGAACGCATCCCAAGCGGACATGTCCGACAGCACCAGCTGGTCGCCTTCCTTGGCGCCGTTCGTGATCTCGATCGTGTTGACGGAACTGCGGCCCAGTTGCACCTGCACGCGGGCGGCTTCACCGGAGTCCCGGCCGACCAGGAACAGGCCGACGGCGCTGTGCTCCTGGCCGAAGGCCGGCCGTCCGACGTACAAGACGTTGTCGAGGCGCTCGAGTTCCACGGTGCCATCGACCGACAGGTCGGGACGCGCGCCGCGCGGCAGCTCGCCCTCGAGCGCGATGTCCACGGTGACGGTGCCGTTCTGCGCCGTCGGGTCGATGCGCGCCACCTTGCCGGTGATCACGCCGTTGCGGGTGTCGACCTGCGCCAGCTGGCCGATGGTCAGATCCCGCGCCTGCGTTTCGGCGATACGCAACTCCGCCTTGAGGCGGGTCGGGTCGGCAACGCGGGCCACGTTGGTGCCCGGCGCCACCTGCTGGCCCACTTCGACCGGCACTTGTTCGAGCACGCCGTTCATGCCGGCCCGCACGCGCAATTGGTCGACCTGCTGCTGGCGCAGCGCAAACAGCGTGCGCAACTGGTTGACGCGGGCTTGCTGGGCAAGCAACTGCGCCCGCACGCTTTCCTCGGACACCGCTACCCGTTCCTTTTCGAGCTGCGATCGCGTGCGCAGCGACTCCGAGCGGACGGTGGACTGCTTGAGAATCAGGTTCGACACCAGTCCGTCTTTCGCCAGGTCCTCGTTGACCTCGCGCTCGAGCCGGGCCTGCTCGTAGTCGGCTTCGACGGTGGCGGCGACGGAGCGCTGATTGAGGCGTTCGGTGTCGAGCCGCGCCCGCAGACTGGCCAGGTCGGCTTCCGCGGCGCGCAGCTGGCTTTCGGCTTCGAGCATCTGCTGCTGCAGCTGCGGGTCGGCCAGTTCCAGGATGACCGTGTCGGGCGTGACCGGCGCGCCGGGACGGAGGACGATGCGCTCGACCCGGCCCTGCGTGGCCGAGGACAGCCAGCGCCGCGCTTCGTCGACCGGGACCAGCGTGCCCAGGCCGCGCACCTGGCGCAGCATCGATCCGCGCTTCACGGTGTCGACCCAGACGGTGGCGCGCTCCACGGTCGGTGCCGCCGGTTTCAACCGCGACAGCCCGATCGACACGAGTCCGAGGGCGAGGACCACGGCCACGCCAATCCAGATGCGGCGGAGTTTTTTGTGGCGCGCTACCGATGCGGGTCGCTGGATGTCCATGAACTCGAATCGCTCCTTAGACGGTTCGTCCGGGCAAAAGGATGGTGCCCGGCGAGACGTGCTGTCCGTGACTTACACAAACCCCGTGCCACGCTGGAGAACAACGGAACTTACTGATACAACGAGGGTTCCGGCGGGGAAGTTCCACCTGCCCGCGGCCCACCTGTCCGGAAGTGGGACGCGCCGGCCCGCGGTGGGACGCCGCCGCCCGAGGAGCGCTCGGGCGGACCCCGTGTCGTGAAGGCCGAGCCGTCGTGAACGCCTTCAGCGCGATGGCGCACGCCCGGTCACGTCGCGCCACAGATCCGGTTCGGTGATGCCCTCGGTGGCGATGAGCAGCACCCGCTGGCCGGCGCGCGGCGCGCACGCCGCGAAGAAGGCCCGGGTCTCGGGCGATTCGGTGGCCGCCAGCAGCGCGGCCAGGCCGGCGGCGCCTGACGTGCCGACCGCCAGGTCGGGGTCGCCCGGTTCCGGGTGCGCGAAGAGGTGCATGGCGGCGCGACACCAGCGGTCCTCGACCGCGATGTAGCCGTCCACCAGGCCGGGCACGACGTCGAAGGCCAGGGGCGAGACCTCGCCGCAGCGCAGGCCCGCCATGATGGTGGTGAGCGGACCATCCACGGTCGAAGGGGCGCCGGCGCGCGCCGAGGCCTGCACGCATGCCGCCAACGACGGTTCGACGGCGACGAGTGCCGGGCGATCGGGCCCGAGGTGCCGGGCCGACCAGCTGGCCACGGCCGCAAGCAGGCCGCCGACTCCGGCCTGCACGATCATCAGGTCGGGCGGCCCGCCGAGGGCGGCCCACGCGGCCGCGGATTCGTCCATCACGCGGGTGTAGCCGAGCATGATGTCGCGCGGGATCTGCTCGTAGCCGGGCCACGACGTGTCGGAGACGACGAGCGCGCCGCTGCGGGCCGCGTCCTCGGCGGCCAGGCGCACGGCGTCGTCATAGGTGCCGTCGACGCGCACCACCTCGGCGTCCTCCGAGCGGATGGCGTCGAGGCGCGACGGGGCCACCTCGCGGTCGAGAAAAACGCGGGCGCGCAGACCGGCATGACGGGCCGCCCGGGCCACGGCGCGGCCGTGATTGCCGGCGCTGGCGCACACCAGCGTGTCGATGCCGTCGAGCGCGCCGCGGCCTGCCATCTCGTGCACGGCGAACTCGACGCCCAGGCTCTTGAAGGCCGGCAGGTCGAAGCGGCGCGTCTCGTCCTTCACCCACAGGGCGCCGAGTCCCAGCCGCGAGGCCAGTCCGGCCAACGAGACCAGCGGCGTCGGCGGCACGCGCGTTGTGAAGAACGCGCGCTGGCGCGCATACTCTTGGTCGGTGAACAGTCCGGCGCCGTCGGCGCGGCGGGCAGGGGTGGCCCGGAAGGTGGTCGGCATGGTGGCAGGTGGGGGCAAGTATATCGGGGTGGCGGGCGAGGGCCCGAGGAGCAAGGACGATGCTGCAGGTGCGGCGAAGTGCGAGAGTGCTGACGACCATCGCGGCGCTGGCGGGTGGGCGGCGTGCGGACCGGCCGGTCCGACCTTCGATCTGTCGTGCGCGGCGGGGAGGTCATCGACGGCCGGGGCTCGCCGCGGGTGCGGGCCGACATCGGCGTCAAGGGCGATCGCATCGTGGCGCTCGGCGATCTGTCGGCCGCCACGGCCACGACGGTGATCGACGCGACCGGCCGCGATCGTGAGTCCGGGCTTCATCGACGTGCAGGGACAGTCGGGCACGACCCTGCTCATCGACGGCAACGGCGAGAGCCATCTGCGCCAGGGCATCACCAGCGAGATCATCGGCGAGGGCGACTCGCCGGCCTTCTGGACGGCCAAGACGGCCAGCGCGACGCGCTGACGCCGCGCGGCCAGCAGGTGGACTGGACCTCGTTCGACGGCTACTTCGCGCGGCTGCGGCGGCGCGGCATGACGCTGAATGTCGGCACGCTGTTCCCGGCCACGCTCGTGCGCAGCGAACGTCATCGGTCTCGACAACCGGCCGCCGACCGCCGACGAGTTGACGCGCATGGAGCAGATGGTCGATGCAGGCCATGCGACGACGGCGCTTTCGGCCTGTCGAGCGCCCTCATCTACGTGCCCGGCGTCGTTCGCCAAGACCGAGGAACTGCGTGGCGCTGGCCAAGGTGGCGAGCCAGCAGCGCGGCATCTACATCTCGCACATCCGCGGCGAGAGCTTCAACCTGTTCAACGCCCTCGACGAAGCGATGGGCATCGGCAGAGACGCGGACTTGCCGGTCGTGATCTTCCACCTGAAGGTCGCCGCCAAGGCCAACTGGGGCCGGATGAACGAGGCGCTGCGCAAGATCGCCGACGCCAACAAGGCCGCGGGCAAGGTCTCGGCCACGATGTATCCCTACACCGCCGGCGGCACGCGGCTCGCCGCCGTGCTGCCGCTGTGGGTCCAGGAGGGCGGCACGCGAGAAGATGCTGGCGCGCCTGGCCGATCCGGCGCCAACGCGCGCGCATCCGCACGCGAAGTCGAGACCACGATCGACGGCTGGGAGAACCTGCTGATGGGCGCGACCTTTGCCGGCATGCAGATTGCCTCGGTGCCGTCCGACTACGACCAGACGGTGGTGGGCAAGCGCCTCACCGAGATTGCGGCCATGCGGAAGACCGACCCGTGGGACGTCCTGTTCGATCTGGTGACCGGCACCAAGGGGCGCGCCGGGGCGCTCTTCCACATGATGAGCGAGGACGACGTGCGCACCGGCCTGAGCGCGCCGTTCGTCGTCGATCGGCACCGATTCCGCCGCGATCAGCGCTGAAGGACCGCTGGCGCAGGGCCAGCCGCATCCGCGCGCCTATGGGACGTTCCCGCGGGTGCTCGGCAAGTACGTGCGCGAGGACCGCGTGCTCGGGCTCGAAGACGCCGTGCGCCGTATGAGCGGGCTCCCGGCCGACCAGTTCTCGATCAAGGATCGCGGCGTGGTGCGCGAGGGCGCATTTGCCGACCTGGTCGTGTTCGACCCGGCGACGGTGGCCGACACGGCTACCTACGAAGCCCCCCACAGCTACCCGCGTGGCATCGACTACGTGGTGGTCAACGGCGCGGTCGCCGTCACGCCCGCCGGCCTCACGGGGACGCGCGCCGGCCGGCCCCTCTACGGTCCGGGCCGCACGAGGTAGCCCGTCATGTCACACGTGCTCTTTCGTGGGCGCGGGGGCACCGTGACGCTGCCCGACCCCACGACCATCATGATCGACCGGCGCGACGGCGGGCAGCTCGTCGTTCACCCGCCACGCCGCGTCTGGGACCGGACCGCGCTCGACGCCGCCGAACTGACCCAGTGGTCGTTTCTGGTGGCGGCGACCGCTGGCGCGATGCTCGACGTGCTGCCGCAGCTCGAGGGCGGCTGCGTGAACTACTGGGACGCCGGCAACTGGGCGCTCAATCCCGCGGCGTCGCCGGCGGGCCCGAAGTCGGCCGCGGCGCACCGCGTGCTGCACCTGCACCTCATCGGGCGCAGTCCGGGAGCGACCGATCCGTCGTGGGCGTGGGGCGAGTCGCCGGTCTATCCGCGCTTCGCCGACCGCTTCACCTGGTCGGCTGGCAAGCAGCCGCTTGGCGCCGAGGAATGCGGCCTGCTGACGCCGCGGTTGACGCACCTGCTGCTTGAACGTTTCGGCGTCGAGGGCGCGGCCGCCAGGCCGTGCGCGCGGTGCCACTACCCGACGCCGGCCGAATATCTTCGGGCTCGCCGGCGCCTGCCCGGACTGCACCGGGACGGTGGCATCGTGAGCGCGGCGACGCTGATCGTGCTCGACCTGGTCGGCACCACCGTGCAGGCCGGCGACGCGGTGCCGCACGCCTTTGCCGCGGCGCTGCAGGGCGAGGGCGTCACGATCTCGGCCGAGCAGTTGACGGCCGTGCGCGGCGCCACCAAGCGTCAGGCGCTTGGGCAGCTCCTGTCGGGCCTCGACCATGTCGAAGCGCGCGTGGAGCGCGCTTACCAGCGTTTCCGCGACGAGTTGCGGCGCGGCTATACCGCCGCCACGGTGGCGCCCGTTGCCGGTGCCCGGGAGGTGCTGACGGAGTGCCGTGCGGCCGGACTGAAGGTGGCGCTCAACACCGGCTTCGACCGCGACCTTGCGGCCCATGTGCTGGCCCTGCTCGGTGGCGCGACCTGGTCGATGCGGTCGTGTGCGGCGACGACGTCGACGGCCGGGCGGCCCGCGCCCTACCTGATTTTCCACGCCATGGAGGCCACCGGCATCACCGACGTCCTGGACCGGTGGTCAACGTCGGCGACACGGCCCTCGACCTGGCCGCCGGCGCCAATGCCGGCGTGCGCTGGAACATCGGCGTGTGGACCGGCGCGCACGACCGCGCCACCCTGGCCAGCGCGCCACACACGCACTTGTGCGCGTCGGTGGCCGACGTGCCGGCGCTCATCGGCCTCGGCGGCTGATCCGCTAGCGCGGGCTCTCGAGCTTGCGGCCGCCGATGTAGATTGCGTCGAGGGCGCGCGTGTTGGTGATGGCGTCGAGCGGGTTGGCATTCAGCACCAGCAGGTCGGCGGCCGCGCCGGGGGTGATGGTGCCGATCTGTCCCTGCTTGCCCCAGCAGGCCGCGGCGGTGCCCGTGGCCGAGACCAGGGCCTGCATCGGCGTCAGGCCGGCGGCCACCATCATCTCCAGCTCCAGATGTTCGAAGAAGCCCTGGAAGCGTCCGGCCGGACCGGTATCGGTGCCGAAGGCAATGCGGACGCCGGCGTCGGACAGGCGCTTCAAGTTGCGCTTCGCCACTTCCAGACCGGCCTTGTACTTCTCGCCTTGTGCCCACGCCGGGCTGGCCTTGATGCGCGCCTGGCGCGCCGGGTCGGCCAGGTCGCTCGCGATGTCCTGGCCGTAGCCGCGGCGGAAGAACGGGTCGTCGGTCCACGGCGGCGTGCTGTCGTAGACGAACGTCGAGACCTCGCGCATCAGCGTCGGCGAGTAGCAGGCGTTGGTGGCCTTCATCGCGGCGATGAAGGCGTCGTCCACCGGCAGGTCGCGCACGCTGTGCGCGATGAACACCGGCCCGGCCTGCGCCAGCGCCTTGGCGTCGGCCAGGTAGAAGATGTGCGCGGCCAACGTCAGCTTGGCCGCCGTGGCGCGTTCGAGCGTGGCGCGCCATGCTTCCTCCGGCATCTTCTTGCCTGGTGCCGAGGTTGTCGTCGACGCGAATCTTGATCAGGTCGGGGCCGAGGGCGATGACCTTGTCGGTTTCGGTGCGGGCCGCCGCCGCGGTCTCGGTGTAGACAATCGGGCCGGCGACATAGACCCGGGCGCGGGCCGGCGGGGCAGCCGCCTGCTCGTCGCGCAGGGCGAACGCCTCGGGCTGATCGTCGCCGAGCGAGAACACCGTGGTGACGCCGTAGCTGGCGTAGGCGCGGAGCTGACGCACGAGATGCTCGCGCGTGTAGTACCGCGGGCCAGACTTCAACCCGTCAACCGCCGACAGATGGCCGTGCGCGTTCACGATGCCGAGGCATCAGCGTCTTGCCGCGCGCGTCGACGCGGGTGGCGCCGTCGGGGACGGTCACGCTGGCGGTCGGCCCGACCTCGGCGATCCGGCCATCGCGGACCACGACCGTGCCGCGCTCGATCACCTTGCCGGTGCCGTCGAGCACGCGGCCGTCGATGAAGGCGGTGACCTGTGCCGACGCGGTGCCGGCACAGACGAGCAGGAGGGCGGCGGCGACAATCGCGGGTCTGATCATGGCCGCGATTCTAGCAGCCGCGCATGGCAGATTCTGCAGCGCTGGGAGATGTAACCGTGACAGGCCCCGTTACAATTCGCCGTAGCGGGCCAGATAGCCTTTCACGTGGACTTTGCGCGCGGTGTTCTCGGACGACATGTAGCGCACGGTGCCGAAGATCTGCGCTCCGGGCCCCAGGGGCGGTCGTAGCGGCCGAGCGTCCAGAAGATGCCGCTGTAGGAGTTGGGGTCGCGGCCGTCGAGGGCGTAGCGGTTGTTGAGCTCGATGAGCGTGGCCAGGGCGTCTTCGGGCGTGGCCGACCACTGCAGAATCTTCTTGCCCCAGAGCATGCGCAGGTAGTTGTGCATCCAGCCCTCGCGCCGGAGCTGGCGCTGGGCGGCGTTCCACAGCGGGTCGTGGGTGCGGGCCTCGGCCAGTGCCTCGCGCGTGTAGAGGAACTCGCGCGGGTCGTCGGCATGACGGGCCAGGGTGGTCCGCGCCCAGTCGGGCAGCGACGCGAACTGGTCGTAGTCGGGACGATGCGCGCACATGTTGAAGCCGAGTTCCCGCCACGTGACGAGCTGGTCGAGGAACGACTCGGCGGCGGAGGAGACGCCCCACCAACCTTCGCGGGCGCCGCGGCCCTTCGCCGGCACATCGCCCAGCCAGCCCTGGCCGCGCATCACGCCGTGGAAGACGTCGTGCGCCGAGAGATGGCCGAAGTGCAGGTCGGGCGACAGCCGGCTCGTCACGTCGCTCATCGGTTCGTTGCGCTCGCCGTAGCGGGGCAGTCCCGACTCCAGGAACTGCTCGAGCCGCACCTGACTGGCCACCGGACCGCCGCGGCCCTCGACCGGCGCGACGGTCTGGTCGATGGGAAGCGACGCCAGCCCCCCGCTTCGCGCCAGCCACGTGAAGGCATCGGGCCAGCGGCTGGTGATCGCCGCAGGCACGCGCGGCTTGGCGGCAGCGAGCGGCTGCGCGAACGGCTCGGGTTCGGGGCGCACGAGCAGATGCGCCTTCAGCGATGTCTGGAGGTGGCGGCGGAAGGCGTAGGCGGTGGGATAGGCGTGGTCGGTGGCCCGTAAGGGGATGAGGCCGTTGCCGTCCACGAGCTCGAGCCGGGCCGCCAGCCGGTCGCCGGCCGCCGCCACCATGCGCGGCAGAAAGTAGCACGGGAAGTCGTCGGTCACGACCACGGCGGCGCGTTCCGCCAGCGCGGCCAGCAGTCCGCCGCCAGCGCCAGCGGCAGGCTCCACGTAGGGCAGATAAGTGACGCCAGGCACGGCGAACGCCGCGGCGTTGTCGGTCATGCCGTCGAGCATCCGTTGATGGATGCGCGCGCTGGCCCATGGGTAGGCAACCCGCAGCGGCTCGAAGACCAGCAAGCCGAGGCCCAGTTGGCGCGCGTGCGCCAGCGCGTGATCGAGCGCGAAGCTGGAGCGGGCCCGGCGCGCCGCGATCATCCAATAGAGCACGTAGTCGCCGGTGCGGATGAGGCGGGCGTTGCCGGGACGAACGCGGAGGTCTGGAATCATCGGGCCGTGGCGGGTGCGTTATGATCGGAAGGTCGTCTGGTGCCCCGCTCCGTGTAGGACGCGCGAATGCGTTCACGCGTCCCGCGGGGGCCGAAGGAGCAGTTGCCCATGATCGTCCAGCGCTATCCCGAACACTTCATTGCCCCGATGCGCGAAGAGCTGACCGTGCTCGGCTTCGAAGAGTTGCACACCCCGGACGAGGTCGACCAGGCCGTGACGCGCCCGGGCACGACGCTGCTCGTGGTCAACTCGGTGTGCGGCTGCGCCGCCGGCAAGGCCCGGCCGGGCATCGCCATGGCGCTGCGCCACGGCGCCAAGCCGGCCAACCTGGCCACCGTCTTCGCAGGCGGCGATGTCGAGGCCACGGCGCAGGCGCGGGCCCACCTGGCTCCATATCCGCCGTCGTCGCCGGCCATTGCGCTGCTCAAGGACGGGAAGGTGGCCTTCATGCTCGAGCGCCGCGACATCGAGGGGCGCCCGGCCGAGCTCATCGCGCAAGCCCTGACCGAGGCGTTCGACCAACACTGCGCCGGCTGATTCAACCGGCCTCCACCAGCCAGCACAAGGGCCGCCGCGGGGCGGCGGTCCGTCCTGGCCCCACGGAAGTGATTCAGGTCGCCGCCAGGCCGCGAGCCCGGCTCGTCCACGCTCCCGCGAGTCGATGCCGGCGCTACCCGCCGCGCGTGTGCATCTCGAGATGCGGGTCGCGCTTCAGCGAGCTGAGGGGAATCAACGGTCGCCGGTCGGGGACGCCGACGCGCAGTTCGGCGCCGCGGTCGGTGCGTTCGGCCCAGGTGCCGGTGATGAGCGCGCGCACCTCGTCGTCACTGGCGCCGCCGCGCAGTGGCGCGCGCAGGTCCAGCCCGCGCGTGGCGTAAAGGCACGTGTAGAGCACGCCGTCAGCGGTGAGACGGGCGCGGTCGCAGTCGCGGCAGAACGGCGCGGTGGTCGAGGCAATCACGCCGAAGGGCGTGCCGTCGGACAGCCGGAAACGGTCGGCCGGCGCGGCGGCTTCCTTGTCGGCCGGCACGATCGGCCCGAACGCGTCGGCGATGCGCTCGAGGATCTCGGCCCGTGACACGACCTGCTGGGCCGTCCAGCCGGTGGCCCCGCCCACGTCCATGTACTCGATGAAGCGGATTTCGGCGCCCCGTTCGCGCGCGAAGGCCACGAGATCGCACGATCTCGTCGTCGTTGACGCCGCGAATCACCACCGTGTCGATCTTGAAGCCGGGGAACTCGGCGCGCCGCGGTGTCGATGCCCACGAGGGTGCGGGCCAGTTCGTCCTGACGCGTCAGCCGCACGAAGCGGTCCCGCTGCAGCGTGTCGAGACTCGACGGTGACCCGCTTCAAGCCGGCGTCCTTGAGCTGGCCCGCAAAGGCACCCAACAGGATGCCGTTGGTGGTCATGGCCAGGTCGCGCACGGCGGCGTGCCTGGCCAGGTGCGACACCAGCACCGGCAGCTTGGTGCGCAGCAGCGGCTCGCCGCCGGTGACCCGCAGCTTGTCGACGCCCAGGCCCACGAAGATGCCGACCAGGCGGTCGATCTCCTCGAAGCTCAACACGTCGTGCTTGGGCAGCCAGGTGTAGTCCTGCTCCGGCATGCAGTACAAGCAGCGCAGGTTGCACCGGTCGGTGACCGACAGGCGCAGGTTGCGCAGGGGACGCTGGAAGGTATCGAGCAGCATGCGGACCGGACTGGATCGATTATGTCACGCGCCCGCCTGAGCGAATGCCGCGCCGGGCGGCATTAGGATGGTGGCCACTGGCGTGGGCGCCGCCCGATTCTGGTCGTCGGGGGTTGGTCGCCGCGGTGGTCGTCGATGCGTCGTGAGACCGGACGGCAAAGCGCCGGTCCCGGGCGCGCGGGCGCGGCCGCAGTGGCCCGCGTGCCGGCCAGCAGCGGTGGTCGTGGAGGGTGTGAGCAGGATGGGGAAGCGGTCGGTGGTCGTGGTGGGCGCCGGGGTGTTCGGCGCGTGGACTGCGTTGCGGCTGGCCCGGGCCGGCTGGCGCGTGACGCTGGTGGACGCGTATGGTCCGGCCAATGGCCGTGCCAGTTCGTCGGACCATTCGCGCGTCATTCGCGCCGGCTACGGCGCCGATGCCATCTACACGCAGTGGGCCACGACGTCGTTGGCTGACTGGCACTGGCTGGCCACCCGCGCCGGCGACACCCTGGTCGTCGAATGCGGCGCGCTCTTCCTGGGCGACCCTGGCGGCGCTTACCTGGCCGACACGGCCCGCACCCTTGGCCAGGCCGGCGTCACCCACGAGCGGTTGAGTGCGGCGGCCGTGGCTAGCCGCTATCCGCAGATCGGCGTCATCGGTCTCGGCGACGCCGTCTACGAGACGCGGGGCGGCGTGGTGCGGGCGCGGCGCGCGGTAGCGGCGGCGGTGGCCGCGGCCCTGAGCTACGGCGCCACGTATCGTCAATGCCGGGTCGCGCCGCTCGACGAGGCGGCCCCGACTCCGACCCTACGACTCGAGAACGGCCCGCCGCTGGAGGCCGATCACTACGTGTTTGCCTGTGGGCCGTGGCTGCCGGCGCTCTTCCCGCACGCGCTCGGCGGGCGCATCCGGCCGACCCGGCAGGAAGTCCTCTACTTCGGCGTGCCGCCGGGCGACACACGGTTCGGCGCGGCGCGGCTGCCGGTGTGGATCGACTTCGCGGCCGGGCTCTACGGCATCCCTGATCTCGACGCGCACGGGTTCAAGGTCGGCATCGACCGCCACGGCGCGCCGCTCGACCCGGATACCGCCGATCGCCTCGTCGGCGACGAGGCGGTGCGGATGGCGCGCGACTTCTTCGCGCGGCGCTTTCCGGCGTTGCTCTCCGCGCCGCTGGTCGACGCGCACGTCTGCCAGTACCAGAACACGTCGAGCGGCGACTTCCTGATCGACCGCCATCCGCAGTGGGGCCACGTGTGGATCGTCGGGGGCGGCTCCGGCCATGGCTTCAAGCACGGTCCGGCCGTGGCGGGGCACGTGGCCGCGCTGGTCAGCGGGCACGGCGACGTGGAGCCGCGCTTCGCGCTCGCTGCCAAGACCGACGTGGCGGCCCGCGCGGTCTACTAGCGGCTCGACTTGGCCATCAGCTCGAGAATCTGCCCAAGCCGGGTGATTTCGGCGCCGTAGGTCGCCCAATCGCCGGCGCGCTGCGCGTCGATCGCCCGTTGATAGGTGGCCTGCGCGTCGGCGGCCAGCTGCGCCGGCGGCATGGCGGCCAGTGCCGCCTGTCCCGAGGTCGGGGAGGACGGCAGGGCCGAAGCGCCGGGCGCCCCGCCACTGCCTGGCGCTGACGGCGTGGCCGGCACCCGGCCGGTGACCGCCGCCGTGGCCTCGGTGCTGACCATGGCCGCGTCCTGCGGCTGGGCGCGCCGCGCGCGAATCGCCTCGGGCGAGAACAAGCGGGCCAGGCCAGCGTCGAGCGTGCGCTCCATCACGATCGAGTTCTGGTAGGCGACGATCACCCGCTTCAGTTCAGGAATGCGCCCCTGCTGCGCGCGCAGGTAGAGCGGCCGCACGTAGAGCAGCGATTCCTCGATGGGAATCACCATCAGCGTGCCCTGGATGACCTCCGAGCCCTGCTGGTTCCACAGCGTGATCTGCGGCGAGATGACCTGATCCTGGTTGATGCGGGCGACGACCTGCCGCGGACCGAAGACCAGCTTCTGCTTGGGGAACTCGAACGCCACGAGCTGACCGTAATGCTCGCCGTCGCAGCGCGCCACCATCCACGACGGCCAGGTTGTCGCGCCGCCGCGGCGTGAAGGGCAGCATCTGGATGAACTCCGAGCTGGTCTCCCCCGGCAGCTTCATGATCGTGTAGTAGGGCGTCATGCGCACGGACTGACCGCTGGCGTCGATGGTCGGCACCTCCCACTGATCTTCCTTGTTGTAGAAGACCGCCGGGCTGGTCATGTGATAGGTCGCGTAGATCGAGGCCTGCACGCCGAAGATGCCTTCGGGATAGCGCACGTGCGCGCGCAGGCCCTCGGGCATGTTCGCGAGCGGCTGGAACAGGCTGGGGAAGGCCCGGGCGTAGGTGCGGATGATCGGGTCGTTCGGTTCGGCCAGGTAGAACGTGGTCGTGCCGTGGTAGGCGTCGATCACCACCTTGACCGCGTTGCGGATGTAGTTGACGCCCGGCGCGCCTTCGGTGGCGTAGGGATACCGGCTGGTGATGGTGTAGGCGTCGAGCATCCAGAACAGCCGCCCGTCGTGGACGACCAGGTAGGGATCGTCATCGAAGACCAGGAACGGCGCGATCTTCTGGACCCGCTGCTGGATCTGGCGGTCGAAGATCATCCGGCTCTCGGGGGTGATGTCGTCGCTCAGGAGCAGCTGGTAGTCGCGGAAGCGGGTGGCGAACACCAGCTTCTTCCACAGCGAGTCGAGCAACGATGCCGCCGGTGCCGGCGTAGGTGGTGAAGACGTTGTCGTCGCCCTTGGGGTAGTGGAACTCGCGCGCCTTGGTGTCGACGATGGCGTATTCGTTCGACAGCTCGCCGAAGTAGATGCTCGGCTCGGTCACCGGCAGGTCGACGCTCGACACGGGCGGCAGATCGCGGATGAAGAGCACCGGCAGGCCCTCGGCCGTCACCTGATTGACCGGACCGAGCGTGAGGCCGTAGCCGTGCGTGAATGTCAGCCGCTCGTTGACCCAGGTGCGGTTGGGCAGGGCCGCCGGGTTCAGCTCGCGCGCCGAGAGCATCACCTGGCGCAACTCGCCGTCGATCATGTAGCGGTCGTTGTCCACCGCGGTGAAGTCGTAGTAGGTGCGGATCTCCTGGATCTGGCCGAACGTCTCGAGCAGCGGCTGGTGATCCCACAGCCGCACGTTGTCGAGCGTCTCCCGGTTCTGGTCGATGTCGGCCCGTGTCAGCTCGGCGTCGCCGGAGAGCGGCCGCTGCTGGATGGTGTCGAGGGCGAAAGCGCGCCGGGTGGCGTCGATGTTGTGCTGGATGAACGGCGCCTCGCGCACTTGCTCGTTGGGCGAGACGACGAAGCGCTGGATGGCGCCAGCGTAGATCTGCCCACTGACCGCCACCACCGCATAGATGCCCACCGCCGCGATGGCCGCGGCCCGGCGCTCGGTCAGCGCGTAGATCACGGCGCCGGCGGCGCCGGCCAGCGCGGCAACCATTTCCGCCAGGGCAAACGGCAGGCGCGCATGCACGTCGGTGTAGCCGGCGCCGCGGATGATGCCACTCACGGTCAGCAGCGTGTGCGGCCGGTCGAGCCAGGCGCCCATCGCCAGCAGCACCATGAACGCCGCCGCCAGCAGGCCCAGGTGCCGGCGCGCGCGGCTTCCGAGGCGCATGCCGAACGGCGTGAGCGCGAGCTGTCCTCCGAGCAGATAGAGCGCCCCGACGCCGGCTGCCGCCAGGCCGACCTGCACCACCGCGAACGAGCGCACCAAGTCGAGCATCGGCAAGGTGAAGACGTAGAAGGCGACGTCGTAGCCGAGGATCGGATCGCTCGTGCCGAAGGCCTCGGCGTGGCGCCAGCCCAGGTAGTCCTGCCAGCCCGAGGCGGCAAAGAGCCCGCCGAGCAGGGCGGCGCCGGCCGCGATGATGCCGCCGAGCGACTGCACCTCCCGCCGGGCCGGAAGCGACATGGTCAGCCCTTCGGGGGTGGAGACGACGTGCGGTTCCAGCGGCAGGGTGCGCGCGGCCACGCGCAGGTTCACGGTCAACCATGCCAGCGAGACGGCAAAGGCCAGGCCGCCGAGCAGGGCCTGGGCGCCGAGCACGGTGCCGTAGGTGGCTTGCTGCCCGACCTCGCCGAACCACCACCAGTCCGTCAGGAGTTCGACCAGATTCGGCAGGACGAACGCGACCAGGGCCAGCGTGACGAACAGAATAAGGCGGGCGGGCTTGCGCATTGGGGTGGCTAGAGTCTATGCGCCTTTCAGTCCCCGGAGGGCGCGGCGCTCGCGCTTGTCGGGACGGCTCTTGGGCGCCATGGTGGCGTGGAACACCCGTTCGATGCGCCGCATCGCCACCTCTTCCGGCGTCGGCGGCGGGGTGACGTCGTCGTACAACGCCCGGGCGGCGGCCTTGGCAATGTGGGTATCGGCCAGGCCCTTGACGACCACGGTCTGGACGCGGCCGAAGGGACGCCCGATCGTCAGCGTGTCGCCAGGCCGGACGTCGCGGTGCGGCTTGGCGGTGACGCCGTTCACGTCCACCTTGCCGTTGCGGCAGGCGCGCTGCGCCTCGGCGCGCGTGCGGAACAGGCACGCCACGTCGAGCCAGATGTCGAGCCTCACGGTCGTGGGAACGAGGACTGCCATGGGATGGTCTCCAGTGATTATCCGCCGATCGACGGCCCGTGGACGCGGCGCACGACTTCGGCGATCCCGCGAGTCGTCGATCGGGAAGCGGCTGATTCGCCCCGCGCGTGCCAGGGCCCCGCCCGCCGGGTGGTAAAGTGCCTGCCCATGCCAGCACCCCGTCGCGTCAAGGTTCCGTCGTCCCCATCCGCGCCCGCGTCGTCGCGGCGTTTCTCGTCGGCGGTGGTCGACGGTCCCGCCCGGGCGGCCGGGCGGGCCATGCTGCACGCGGTCGGCTTCACGCGCGCGGACTTCGCGCAAGCCGCAGGTCGGCATCGCGCTCCACCTGGAGCCAGGTCACGCCCTGCAACATGCACATCGACGAGCTCGCGCGAGCACGCCGCCGCCGGCGTCGACGGGGCCGGCGGCAAGGCCGTGATCTTCAACACCATCACCGTCTCCGACGGCATCTCGATGGGCACCGAGGGCATGAAGTACTCGCTGGTGTCGCGCGAGGTGATCGCCGACTCGATCGAGACGGTGGTCGGCGCCGAGGGCTTCGACGGCCTGGTCGCCATCGGCGGCTGCGACAAGAACATGCCCGGCTGCGCGATGGCCATGGCGCGGCTGAACCGCCCGGCGGTCTTCGTCTACGGCGGCACCATCCTGCCCGGCATCTGACGCGGACAGCCGGTGGACATCGTCTCGGTGTTCGAGGCGGTGGGGCAGCACGCCGCCGGCAAGCATCGAGCGACGACGCAGCTCGCCGACCTCGAGCGCACGCGCTATCCCGGGCGCCGGGTCGTGCGGCGGCATGTACACCGCCAACACCATGGCCTCGGCGATCGAGGCGCTGGGCCTCAGCCTGCCGAACAGCTCGGCGCAGGACGCCGATTTCCGACCGAGAAGCGCGACGACTGCCGGCGCGCCGGCGCGGCGGTGGTCGCAGCTGCTCGAGCGCGGCATCACGCCGCGGCGACATCCTGACCCGCAAGGCCTTCGAGAACGCCATCACCGTGACCATCGCGCTCGGCGGCTCGACCAACGCGGTGCTGCACCTGCTGGCGATCGCGCACGCGGCGCACGTGAAGCTCACGCTCGACGACTTCACGCGCATCGGCAAGCGCGTGCCGGTGCTCGCCGACCTGCAAGCCGAGCGGCAAGTACGTGATGTCCGAGCTGGTGCAGCATCGGCGGCATCACGCCGCTGATGAAGCGGCTGCTCGACCGCGGGTCTGCTGCACGGCGACTGCGCTGACGGTCACCGGCAAGACGCTGGCCGAGAACCTCGCAGGACGTGGCCGACTATCCGGCCGGCCAGGACATCGTGCGCGGCTTCGACACGCCGATCAAGAAGGACAGCCATCTGGTGGTGCTGTACGGCAACCTCGCGCCCGACGGCGCCGTGGCCAAGATCACCGGCAAGGAAGGCGAGCGCTTCACCGGCACGGCGCGATCGTGTTCGACCGCGAGGAGGCGGCGCTCGACGCCATCCTCGACGGGCCGGGTCAAGGCCGGGCGACGTCGTCGTCATCCGCTACGAAGGGCCGCGCGGCGGCCCGGGCATGCGCGAGATGCTGTCGCCGACCAGCGCGATCATGGGGCGCGGCCTGGGCAACGACGTCGCGCTGATCACCGACGGCCGCTTCTCGCGGCGGCACGCCACGGCTTCGTGGTCGGCCACATCACGCCCGAAGCGGCCGTGGGCGGCCCGCTGGCGCTCGTCAAGAACGGCGACCCGATCACCATCGACGCCGTCGGCCCGGGCCATCGACGTGGCCGTCGCCGGTCCGTGAACTGGCGGCGCGCCGGCGGGCCTGGCAGCCACGCCAACCGCGCTACTCCCGCGGCGTGCTGGCCAAGTACCGCCAGGCTCGTCGAGTCGGCCAGCGAGGGGGCGGTGACCGATCGGGAGGGTCCGCACGAATCCATAGGATTGGACCTTTGCATGGCGCTGGCATCGGATTCATTGGTTCCGGTGATGGCCTGCATGACCGGCTTGCAGGTAACGCTTGCGTCGTACTGCCAATTAGCCCTACGATTCGGGCGCTTTCGTGCGGTCCGCGCCCCGACTCCCACCACCCCCCTCTTGGCACGACTGGTGGATCATGTCGCGGGACGTCCTGCGCGACTGCGCGCTCACGTGAACGGTTACGGGATGGCGTGAGTGTTTAGGGACTTTTAACGAGAGGTGACCATGAAGACCCTGCGGCAACTACTGGTTGTTGGCCTGATGGTGGCCACGACCGGAAGCTTCGCCACGGCCCAGACGTTTACGGGCGGTGTGCGCGGTGCGGTGAAAGACGCAAACGGCGTCATTCCTGGCGTGACGGTGCAATTGATCAACGACGCCACGGGCGCGGCCCGTGAAGCCGTCTCGAACGATGCGGGCGAGTACAGCTTCGGTGCCGTGCCACCGGGCACCTACTCGGTGAAAGCCACGCTGACGGGTTTCAAGACCTACGAGAACAAGGGCATCCGCGTCGCCACGCAGCAGTTCATCACGCTCGACATCACGCTCGATGTCGGCCAGCTGCAGGAAACCATCACGGTCACCGGCGCCGCGCCGCTCATCGACACGTCGAACGCGTCGACCGGCTCGGTCATCGACGCGCGCCAGCTCGAAACGCTGCCGAGCGGCGGTCGCTCGGCGTTCCTGTTCGCCGTCACGGTGCCGACCGTCGTGGCGTCGGGCGACGCGCAGTTCAACCGCCAGCAGGATCAGACCAACGCCTCGCTGCTCTCGATGGGCGGCGGCACGCGCCGCGGCAACAACTACCTGCTCGACGGCGTGCCGATCACCGACCTCCGCAACCGCGCCTCGGCCAACCCCTCGATCGAGGGTCTGGAAGGCGTGGCCGTCCAGGTCCACACCTACGACGCGGAAACCGGTCGTACCGGCGGCGGCATCTTCAACACCTCGACCAAGTCGGGCACCAACGAGTGGCACGGCAGCGGCTTCTACCAGGGCCGTCCGCGCTGGGGCACGAGCAACAACTTCTTCGCGGAACGCGCCGGCCGGCCCCTGCCCGACACCTACTTCCACCTCGGTGGCGGCGGCTTCGGCGGCCCGATCCTCAAGAACCGCACGTTCTTCTGGTTCGCGGCCGAAGGATACGGCTCGAACACGACCCGCAACGTCAGCGCGCGTTTCCCGACCACGCGTGAGCTGGCGCGGCGACTTCTCGGCCAGCACCAACAGCGCCGGCGCGCTCGTGCCGATCTACGACCCGCTCACCGGCGATGCCAACGGCAACGGCCGCACGGCCTTCCCGGGCAACATCATCCCCGCCAACCGCATCAACCCGGTGTCGCGGCCATTGCCGCCTACCTCCCGAAGCCCGACCAGCGACGTGAGCAACGGCAGCAACAACTTCGTGCGCACGCCGCAGATCGAAGACCGCGCGCACAGCTCTACAGCGTCAAGGGCGACCACCGCTTCAACGACAACGTGTCGCTGAGCGGCTTCTACCTCTACAACAAGACCGACGAGCCGTGCGCCAACTACTTCGTCGGCCTGAACACCGAACCGCTTCGCCGACACGCAACGACTACATCCTCAGCGCGCCGCGTCGCATGCTGGCGGTCAACAACACCTGGCTGCCGAGCAACAACACCGTGCTCACCCTCCGCTACGGCCTGACCAGTTTCAACGACACCGACACGCTGTCGATCGACTTCGACCCGGCCACGCTCGGCTTCAACCAGCTCCTTCATCAGCGCCATCCAGCGCAAGAAGTTCCCGCAGCGTCACTTCACGGACGACTACTACCGGTTCGGCCTTTGGCGCCATCGACGCCACCGACCGCCTGTGGTACTCGTGGAGCGCCAACGCGCACCGCCTCGAAGCTGCTCGGGCGCGCACACCTTCAAGGCTCGGCGGCGACTTCCGCACGCATCGGCATCGACACCCAGTCGTTCTCCGGCGGCGCCGGGCGTCTTCAACTTCGACCGTCTCTGCACCTCGTCCAGCCCGACGACCGCGGTCAACGGCAACGGCTTTGCCATGCCTCGCTGCTGCTTGGCTACCCGAGCGGCGACCCTGGCAACCTGAGCCGGCTCGGCATGTCGACGCCCCTCAACGCCTTCGCACTACTACGGCGCCTATCTGCAGGACGACTTCCGCGTGAACCGAAGTTCACGCTGAACTCCGGCCTGCGCCTGGAACACGAAGACGGCCTGCGCCGAGAAGAACGACAGCTTCACCGTGGCCTTCGACCGCACCCTGAACCCCGGCGGCGCGCTGGGCGCGGTCGTGGTCAACCCGGGCAGCCAGCCGTGCGCGGCGGCCTGGTTTACGCCGGCGCAGAACGGCGCCAACGACTACCAGGGCGACCCGCCGGCGGTGAAGTTCTCGCCGCGCCTCGGCATGGTCTACTCGTTCGATCCCAAGACGGTGGTGCGCGCCGGCTACGGCATCTACTGGGCGCCGTGGAACTATCAGGGCGTCAGCTCGCACCAACTACGGCCACATCGGCTTCACCGCGACACCGATCCTCCAGCAGAACCAGTTCCAGCCCGACCGTCACCTCGACCAATCCGTTCCCGAACGGCGCTCTGCAGCCGGTCGGCAACTCGCTGCGGCGCGCTCGACCGGCGTCGGCAGCCAGATCGAGTTCATCGACCAGGACAAGAAGGCGCCCGATGTGCACCAGTACTCGATCGACATCAACCGCGAGTTGCCCGGCAACATGGCGATTGGCTTCGAATACGCCGGCGCCACCGGCCGTCGACCTGGGTTTCGGCGGTTCCAACGACGGCATCCTGAACATCAACCAGCTCGATCCCGAAGTACCTGTCGCTCGGCACCGCGCTGCTCGAGCAGGTGCCCAACCCGTTCTTCGGTCTGCCCGCCGGGCAGGGCAAGAGCGTGACCAGCCCGACGATTGCAGCGCCGCGAGCTGCTGCGGCCGTTCCCGCAGTTCAACGACATCCTGATGCGCCAGAACACCGGCGGCAAGAACCAGTACCACGCCGCCATCTTCAAGTTCGACAAGCGCATCAACAACGGCTGGGGCGGCCGCATCAACTACACCTACAGCCGCCTGAAGGACAACCAGTTCGGCGAGTCGAACTTCTTCTCCAACAACCGCGGCAACATCAACGGCGGCGAAGCCCAGAACATCTACGACCTGGACGCCGAGTACGCCGATCAGCCTGCTCGACGTGCCGCACAAGCTGGTGCTGTCGCCGATCGTCGAACTGCCGTTCGGCGAAGGCAAGCGTTGGGCCACCGAGGGCGTCGCCAAGCACATCCTCGGCAACTGGACCGTCTCGTCGATCGTCTCGTTCGAGAGCGGCTTCCCGATTGCGCCGACCGCGAATTCCAACACCACCAACCTGTTCAACCGCGTGCAGTGGGTGAACGAGGGCAGCGCCGACCCGGCCACCGACGGCAGCCGCGAAGACCGCCTGCAGCCCGGCCTGTGGCTGAACGAAGCGGCCTATACGCTGGCGGCGCCCTACTCGTTCGGCACCCTGGGCCGGACCGACACCCGCACCCGCACGCCCCATCGCAACAACTGGGACTTCGTCGCCGCCAAGGAAGTGCTCTTCCCCGGCAGCGTGCGTGGGCAGCTCCGCTTCGAAGTGCTGAACGTGACCAACACGGTGAAGGTCCGCGGGCCGATCAACCGGGTCGGCAACTCGCAGTTCGGCCTGATCGACACGCAGTCGGGCTTCATGCGCCTCGTGCAGATGATGTTCCGCCTCTCGTTCTAACGAGCGGGGTACGAATCGCGAAGGGCGGCTCTCAGGAGCCGCCCTTCGTATGTACGGCCCCGTTACGGCCGCGCGGCGGGCGGTGGCCTGCGCGCCGTTGGCAATGAGCGCGCTGCCGCACTACGATCTACCGGATGAGATTTGCGACAGCGTGCGTCCTGATCGCCGCGCTTGGCGCGGGCGCCTGTGGGCGGGGCGACGGCGGGGCGCCGTCGGGCGACGCGCCGCCTGCCGAGCCGCGGCAGGTCGTGGACCCGGGGCAGCCGTCGGGCGGGCTGGGCGTCATCAGCTTTCCCACGAGCGGCGCCGTGGCGGCCCAAGGCGACTTCCTGCGGGGGTGGCCTGGCTGCACAGCTTCGGCTACGAAGAGGCCATCGAGGCGTTCCAGGCGGCGCAGGCCGCCGACCCCGGTTTCGCCATGGCCTACTGGGGCGAATCCCTGGCCTTCAGCCAGCCGCTGTGGTTCCAGGAAGAACCCGAGAAAGGCCGCGCCGCGCTGGCCAAGTTGGCGCCTACGCCCGAGGCCCGGGCGGCGCGGGCGCCGACCGCGCGCGAAAAGGGGTTCCTTCGCGCGGTCGAGGCGTTGTGGGGGCCGGGGGAGAAGCCGGCGCGGGCCGCCGCGCACGCCGAGGCCATGGCCGCGCTCAGCCGCGCCTATCCGGCCGACGACGAGGTCCAGGTCTTCTACGCGCTGGCGCTGCTGGGCACCATGCCGCGTGGCGACCGGTCGCTGCCCATCCGCGAGCAGGCCGGGGCCATCGCGGCCGCTGTCTTCGCGCGCAACCCGAAGCACCCGGGCGCCTCGCACCTGATGCTGCACGCCTACGATCACAGCGCGTTGGCGCCACGCGGGCTGGCGGCGGCACGGGCTTACGCGGCGGTGGCGCCGGCGTCCAGCCACGCGCTCCACATGCCGGCGCACTTCTTCGTGCAGCTCGGCTACTGGCAGGAAGCGGCGGCCAGCGATCAGGCGTCGTGGGACGCGTCGGTGGCGTGGGTCACGCGCCGGCACAAGCCGATCACGCTGCGCGACTTCCACAGCCTGGTGTGGCTGCACTACGAACTCACGCAGCTCGGCCAGTTCGCCCGCGCGCGGCAGGTGGCCGCCGAAGTGGACGCGGCCCTGACCGTCGCCACCGGCCAGGACGTGATCGGCGGGCATCACTACGGCGACAGCGACATCGGGCGCGGTTCCGGCCCGCTGGCCTTGCGCAACGACAAGGGCTCGATGCGCGCCCGCGCCATCCTCGAGAGCGAGCGGTGGCACGAGATGGCGGGGCAGAACGCCTTCGACAACATCGACGAGCTGTTCGTGCTCGGCGTCAGCGCCGCCCGGCTCGACGACGTGGCCCGCGCCGTCGGCGCGCGTGACGAGCTGACCAAGGCGTCGCAGCCGACCATGGATGCCGGACTCCGCGAGCAGGCGGCGATCCTGAAGCTCGAACTCGACGCGGTGGCGGCAATGGAGGCCGGTATTCCCGGCGTCGCGTTCTCACGGATGGACGAGGCCGTGGCCTTGCAGGCAAAGATGCCCAAGCCCATCGGCCGGCCCTATCCGGTCAAGGGCGCCGACGAACTCTATGGCGAGCTGCTGCTGCAGGCGGGCCGCCCGGCCGACGCGGTGGCTTGGTTCGAGAAGGCGCTGGCCCGCACGCCCAATCGCAGCCGCGCCGTGCTCGGGTTGGCGCGCGCCGCCGGCCGGGCCGGCGATGCCGCCAAGAGCCGAGCGGCCTACGAGCAGTTCCTGCGGAACTGGGCCAACGCGGACCCTGGGTTGCCTGAGCTGACCGAGGCGCAGGCGGCGCTGCGCCGCTGACGACGTAATCCCGACGACACGCCCGACCGCGCGGCCCACGCCCGCAGGTCTGCACCGGATCTTGCTGCTCAGATATCGTCGATGCGCACGCGCCGGATATAGAACGACAGGTCCAGCCGCCGCGTGCGGACGGCGGGATCCGCGGCCTTCAGGCTGATGTCGTAGTAGCCCGGCTCGGCCGGACGCCAGCGATGGCTCCACAGCGCCCACGTGCGGTGCGTGACGGGCGCCGGGCAGACGCGCACCGGCGTGCCGGCGTCCCGCGAACCGAAGCGAATCACCAGGCGATCGACGGGCGCGACGCCGCCCCAGACGATTCCGACGATGCGGTACTCGGTGCCGGCGCCGCCGCGCCACTGCTCCACGCGGATCGGCATGGCGGCGGTGTCGATGGCGGGCGGGTCGTAGTCACGCGCCAGCAGGTGCACGGCGTCCTGATGCGTGCGGCCCGCGAACTCACGCATCTGCGAGGTCGCCGGTTCGTCGGCGCCGACGTAGCGGATCTCGTTGACCCACTTGATCCACGCGCAGCCGTACCAGCCGGGAACGACCAGCCGCACCGGCGCGCCGTGATCCGGCGTGAGCGCGTGCCCGTTCACACCGGTGGCGAGAAACGGCCCGAGCGCGTCGAGCGAGGCCAGCGGGAAGACCCAGCTGGCCCCCGGTTGTGAGCGCAGCGACTGTTGCGCGTCGTGATCCACGCCCGCGACGAGCACCGCGGTGGCGGAGGCCGGCCGGGGCAGGCGCTCGAGGACGCGCGCGAGCGGCACGCCGTGCCACTCGACCGCGCTCATCAGGCCGAAGTTCCGGGGGTTGCTGTTGCCGGCACACTCGATCAGGTGCGCGCCCATGGCGCGAGCCGACAGTGCGAGTTCGGCCGCGGACACCGTCGTGCCCGGATCGTCGCCGGACGCCGGTACGGCTATCCGCCAGGTGGCCGCGTCGGGCTGGAGGCCGGGCGGCGCCGCCGTGCGCACGAACAGGTCGTCCGAGGGCGTCAGCAGGCGGTCGTGATCGAGGCGCGACAGATCGGTGAACCGCCGCGCGTCGAGCCCCGGGCCGCCCAGCATCTGGCCGAGCGGCGTCTCGACCGAGCCCGGTCCGTAGAGCGGCAGCGTGCCGATCATCGTGCCGGCGGGCGGGGCATCGGCGCAGGATTGGGCCAGGATCCGGCTCCAGGAGCGGTCGGCGGCCAGGCACAGGCCGCCGGCGACGGCCGTGCGTTCCAGGAACTGGCGGCGCGTCACGGCCGGCCGCGGTAGGCGCCGCGAGGCAGGGCCAGAACCCATCGGCCAAGTATTCCACACGCGCTCGCTATAATTGAGCCCATGCCGTCACGCCCCTCGCCCTGCCTCCTGATCGTGGTTGCCATCGTGGCGGCGACGGCGTTCGGCCTGTCCGCGCAGCAAGCGCCGCCGGCCGGGGGCCAGCCCACCTTTCGATCGGGTGTCACGGCGGTCTCGACCGACGTCATCGCGCGGGACAAGGACGGCCGCTTCGTCGCCGACCTGACCAAGGACGACTTCGTCGTGCGCGAAGACGACGTGCCGCAGGTGATCACCTCGTTCTCGCTGGTGCAGGGCGGACGCACCTTCAATCTGCTGGCGCCGCAGGCCGCGGCGGCGGCCCCGGAAGGCATCGTGCTGCCGACCTCGCGCCGCGCCACGCAGGACGTGGCCGGACGCGTCCTCTTCATCTTCGTCGACGACGTCCACTTCGAGCCGGAATACACCCCGCACGTGCGGCGCATCGTCCAGGAGATCGCCGACAACCTGCTGCACGACGGCGATCTGGTGGCGATGCTCTCGAGCGGCCCGTCCAGCATCCAGACCGGGCTCACCTACGATCGCAAGCTGGTGGCCGCGACGGCCTCGAAGATCCGCGGCAGCGGCCTCAACGCCGCCGAGATCTTCCGGGAATCTCGACACCGGGCAAGGCCCGGCCGACGTCCGCGAATCGGGCCCAGATGGCCTTCTACACCGCCTACAACCTGCTGGCCGATCTCGAGCAGGTCACCAACAAGCGCAAGGCGTTGATCTACATCAGCACCGGCTACGACTTCGATCCGTTTGCCGAGGGCCGGAAGTCGAACGACCGCATCATGGGCGGCCGCTTCGCCGATCCCACCAGGTTCCTCTCCGAGAACGAGAGCAACCCGTATTTCCAGTTGCCCGCCGCCACCGCCGACATCGACCTCTACGCTTACATGCGCGAACTGACGCTGGCCGCCAACCGCGCCAACGTCAGCATCTTCGCCGTCGACCCGCGCGGCCTGGCCGGCGTCGTCGACGCCGGGCAGTACATCGACCAGAGCGAGTGGCGCACCTACCTGCAGAAGACGCAGAGCACGCTCCGCTTCATGTCGGAGGAAACCGGCGGCTTCGCGGTCGTGAACGTCAACGACTTCGCCGCCGAGTTCAAGCGCATCGACGCCGAGACCAGCGACTACTACGTGCTCGGCTTACACCTCGACCAACGCCGATCCGCTGCGCCGCGTGCGCCGCCTCGACGTGACGGTCACCCGGCCGGATATCGCGGTGGCGTCGCGGCGCGCCTACTCGCCTGAAGACCCCGGGCACGCCCCCGCCGCCGCCCAAGCCGGCGCCGCCGAAGAAGAAGCGCTGATCCAAAACGCTAGCGGGGGGTCGTGTCCGCGGAGACCACGTCGAGCCACGCGCGCACCAGGTCGGCGTGCCGGCCGCCGCCGGCGGCGTAGGCCCGGCCTGCGGCGGTGAAGCGGTCGCGCGTCGCCGCGGTGCGGCCGCTCGCGGGCCCGGTCACGTGGCTGGCATACAAGGCGTGCAGGACGAGGAACTCGCGCTCCTGGTCGAGGGCGGCGGCCGGCGGTTGGGCGTCGAGCAGCGCCAGCGCCTCCCCGTAGCGGGCCGTGGCGATGTAGGTGGCGGCCAGGCCGCGCGCGGCGGCGGCGTTGCCAGGCTGGGCATCGAGGGCCGCCCGGGCCATGGCCGCGGCCCGGGCCAGGTCGCCCTGGCGCATGTAGGCGTCGATCAGCAGGGTGGCCACGGCGGCGTCGTCGATGCCGCCCTCGCGCGCCAGGTTCCAGGCCGCCACCGCCGAGCGGTCGTCGCCGGCGAGGGCCGCGGTGGCGCCCAACAGCAGCCGCACGGGCGGGGCTGGCGCCCCCTGGGCCTCGGCCTGCTGCAGTTGGGCGGCCACGGCTCGGGGCGAGTCGCCCAGCCCGTAGAGGGCAAGGGCGCGCAGGGCCAGTCCGATGGGCCGTTCGGCCGGCTCAGTGGGCTCGACCGACACGAGCTCGGCGAAGCGGGCCGCGCCAGCCAGCGCCAGCGCCTGCGTCAACGACGGCGACGGCGCCGGGGGTGCCAGGGCCCGGGTCACCACCGCCAGGGCCGCCGGCGTCAGCACGGCGTCGCGGCGGAACGCCTGGCCTGGCGTGGGCGCCTCGCGCAGCAGGCTCTGCGGCGTGCCGGTGACCTCGAACATCACGTCGCGGCCCGCCTGACGGCCCGACACGTGATCGACGGCGGTAATCGCCAACCGGTAGCGGCCGCGCGCAAAGGTGCGGAGCGGCGCTTGCACCGCGGCGAAGACCGGATGCCCCTTGGTCACGTCGAAGTCGGCCGGCAGGGTGGCAGCGTTGTAGCGCTGTGAGGGCAAGGCGCCAACCAGGGTCTCGCGGGCGTCGGTGAAGCGGGTCACGCGGAAGCCGACTTCGACATCGGGCGGGCCCGCCCGGGCCAGCGATCCGGCCGGGTTGATCACTTGAAACAGCACGGAGAGCGCTTCATCGACGCGGAAGCTGCAATCGTCGGCCGGCGATGCTTCGAGCGCCCCGATGGCGTAGGGGTGCGCGCCCTGCCGGAATCGACCGGGTACGCAGACGGCAGCACGCGCACGGCATCGGCCACCACGATGTCGCTCAGCGCGAAGTCCGCCGCTGACGCGGCCGGCAACGACAAGGGGGTCGCCAGCACGCGCACCACCGGCTCGCGGTTGCCGGCGGCCGGTTCGGCCCAGGCCACGAAGACGTCGTAGTCGCCCGGCCCGGCCGTGAGGCCACGCTCCATGACCACGCCTCGCGGACTCGCGCCCAGGTGAGCCTCCACGTCGAAGTCCTCGAACGGGTGCACGGCCCGAGCTGGCGCGCCGGCCGCCGATTCGAGCTCGGCGCGGCGCTGCTTCTCGCGTTCGGTGCGGTCACGCGCGGCACGCTCGCGTTCCCGCTCCTGCAGGCGTAAGGCGTTCGACGAATCCGCGGTCATGTCGCCCTGGCGCGCCGCCGACACCGCCGCGCCGCCGACGGGGAGCTCACCTTGCGGCACAGACATCGCCCGGCTGGCGTGCATCGGCAAGGGATCGCCGCGCAAGCCCTTGAGCCAATCCCGCACGGCCGATCGGGCGGCCAGCGTCTCGAGGTCGCGCGGCTGGCGCACCGCCAGGCGCACGTAGATCACCACGGCGGCGGCGGGAGCGACCAGGTCGGGGACGGTGGCCCGCAGCGCCACGTAGTGCGCGCCGGAGGACGCGCGCAGCACGTGGGATTGCCATAGCGCCGGGGTCGTCGCGCCATCGGCTGCCGCTTGATCGACCGCAGCCACCACCGCTTCGAGCGCGGTGCGCTGGGCCTTCGAGAGCCGCGGCGCGTTCTGGGCCGACGCGGCTGGGGCCAAGTGGAACAGCAGCGCGATAGGAGCCAGTCCCGCAATGACAACCCGTGACAACTCCATACAGCCCTGTCTGGCGCAGGAAGGGCCACGTTACCACGATCTACTTGTCGCCTGCGTATGGCTCCCATACACTTCCAGCGTGAAAAATGTCATCTTCGCGTGTACGACTGCCTGCGTGCTGAGCGCCTCGCTTGCGCTCGCGCAGAATGGGAATATTTCCGCGCCCGCGGCGGCGACCGCGGGAGCCGCGGGCACGCTGGCCGACGGTGCGGCTCCGCCGACCATCGACGGCCAGGTCAACGACGTGGCGTGGCAGACGGTCGCGCCCTTCACGTCGTTCACGCAGCAGGATCCGCGCCAGGGCGAGCCCGCCACCGAGAAAACCGAGGTCCGGCTGCTCTTCAGCAAGACGCACGTCTACGTGTCGTTCATCTGCTTTGATTCCGACCCCTCGACCATCATCGTGTCGCAGGCGCGCCGCGACGCATCGCTGACCGACACCGATTCAGTGGTGCTGGTCTTCGACACCTTCAACGACAACCAGAACGCCTTCGTGTTCGGCACCAATCCGCTGGGCATCGAATACGACGGCCAGGTGGCGCGTGAAGGGCAGTCGAGCGGCATCGCGGCCGCCGGCCAGGGCGGCGGCGGCGTGGGCCGCGGCACCATCAGCGCCTTCAATCCCAACTGGGACGGCGACTGGGTCGTGCGGGCCGGTATCACCGAGCGCGGCTGGGAAGCCGAGATGGCCATCCCCCTGAAGACCCTGCGTTATGCGGCCGGCAACGACAAGACCTGGGGCTTCAACGTGATGCGCAATATCCGCCACAAGAACGAACAGGTCTACCTGGCGCCGATTCCGCGCGGCTTCGACATCTACCGCGTGTCGCTGGCCACCAAGGTGACGGGCTTGAATCTGTCGACACGCCGCGATGTGAAGCTGATCCCCTACGTCCTTGGTTCCACCAACAAGGACTTCACCCGCTCCGATGATCAGATCGACAACAAGGCCGAGATCGGCGCCGACCTCAAATGGGGAATCCGGCCCAACCTCACGCTCGACGTCACCGTGAACACCGACTTCGCCCAGGTCGAAGCCGACGAAGAGCAGGTCAACCTGACCCGCTTCGATCTGTTCTTCCCGGAAAAGCGTCCGTTCTTCCTCGAGAACGCCTCGACCTTCCAGTTCGGCCAGCCGCAGCAGATCGACCTGTTCTTCTCGCGCCGCATCGGCCTGTCGGGCGCGGCCGGTTCGCTGCAACCGATCGACATCCTCGGCGGCGCCCGCCTGAGCGGCAAGGTCGCCGGCAACTGGAACGTCGGCGTGCTCGAACATCCAGACCAACGACGCCGAGGACCGCAGCGGCCGGCAGATTGTCGCCCGACACCAACTTCAGCGTGCTGCGCGCGCAGCGGGAAGTCGGGCGGTCGAGCTACGGCGGCATGTTCGTCGGCAAGTACGTCACCGGCCACGGCGCCCAGGCGACGTTTGCCGACTGGAACCGCGCCTACGGCCTGGACGCCAACATCCAGGTGTCGACCAACCAGCGCGTCTCGGCCTTCCTGGCGCGCACCGACTCGCCGTGCACCACCGTGGGCAGCGTCCCCTGCACCAACGGCGATGCCGTGGGCACCCCGGTCAGCGACTAGTCGGGCCGCGGCTTCTACAACTTCACGCAACAACCTGTGGCAGGTGTCGGCCGGCTACTCGCAGGTCGGCGACAACTTCAACCCGGAGGTCGGGTTCCTGCCGCGCAAGCGGCTACCGCCGTCCCGAAGTCCGCGCTCTTCTTCCAGCCGCAGCCGAAGAACATCAAGTGGATCCGCCGCGTCGCGCCGCACTATCTCGTACAACTCGTTCTACGGCTTCGACGACAAGCTGCAGTCGTCGAACATGCACGTCCACCCGTTCGAGATCCAGCCGACGCCAGGGCGGGCGCTTTGGCTGGTTCTTCGACCGGGTGCAGGACAACCCGCTGCGTACCTTTCACGGTCTACAACCGCGACGGCCGGGTGGTGATTCGCGCCCGGGCGATTACACCTGGTATCAGAACGCGTTCGAGTACTTCCACAACCCGAGCGCGCCGGTTACCGGCTCGGTGCGCTACCGGATCGGCAACTACTACGACGGCGACTTCAACGCGCTCGAGTTGAACAGCGACTACCGCTTCGGGTCCAGGACCACGGCCAGCATCGGCTGGACCCGCCAGGAGATCGACCTGCCCAACGGCTCGTTCGTGGCCCACCTCGTGCCGGTGAAAGCCTCGCACGCGTTCACGCCGCTGGCCAGCCTGCAGGCGCTCGTGCAGTACAACAGCCAGAGCGGCCAGTACTCGGCCAACATCAGGCTGGCGATGCTCAACCGTTCGGGCACGGGCCTGTTCGTGGTCTACAACGACCGGCGCGACGTGCTGACCACGACCTCCTACGACACGGTCGGGCGCTCGTTCGTGATCAAGTTCACGCGCCTGTTCGACATGTAGGCGCGCGAAGCGCGGCACGCACGTCTTGCTCGTCCAGCGCGCGCTGGAGGGGCAGCAGCACCAGACGCGGGCTCACTCCAGCGAGTGGGCCCGTGTCACGTACGGCATGGCCGAGAGCGGACCGTCGCCGGTCCGCGCCCGAGTCAGTGCCGAACTAGAGGGGGGCGGCGAATTCAGCTACGATCGGATCCGGCGCTGGGACATGAGAGGTCACTGATGTTCGTATTCTTCTCCAACCGCTTCGGCTGCCTGGGCTCGCTCGTGATCAGCGTGGTGTTGTCGGCGCTGTTGATATTCGTGATGCGAGGGTGCAGCGCCGGTTCCGGAGCGTCGTTCTAAGCCCCCGAAGAGCGCGCGCACTAGCCAACCTCGCCACGGCCGGCGGCCGATCTGCCTCTCGTCCGAATCTGCCTGCCCGGCAACCGACCGTCGCCGCGACGCACTTTCCCTCTGGAACCGCGACGCAGTTCTGGCGCGG
Source organism: uncultured Acidobacteriota bacterium (assembly GCA_963843885.1). Lineage (GTDB taxonomy): Bacteria > Acidobacteriota > Vicinamibacteria > Vicinamibacterales > UBA2999 > CADEFD01. The sequence continues at coordinate 538,100 of CAWJMJ010000016.1, read as the reverse complement.
AAACCACCGTCGGGCGCGACCTCGCCAGTTTGCCCGGGCAGCGCCCGCGCGGTCGTTGCGACGCGATAATCGCAGCCGGGCTGCGACTGGCATGGGGTGGGATTGCTACGGTGCGGCGGGTGCAGCAGATGCACCAGGGCCAGTGCAGGTGGTGGGGGAGCTGGAGGTGTTCAGAAAGCTGGTGGCCAGGGACGGGATCGAACCGCCGACACTGCGATTTTCAGTCGCATGCTCTACCAACTGAGCTACCTGGCCACGGCGTGTGCCCAGCGAACTGGCACAGAATTCGAACTATAACACAGGCAAAACGCCCGCGCGAAGCCCGGAACGGCCCCGCGCGGGTGACGCTGCCAGCCTAGACCGCGGCCGGCTCGGTGTCGCGCATGAGCCCGAGCTCGCGCCGCACCCGGTCTTCGATGGCCTGACGCATGTCGGTGTTCTGCTTGAGGAACACCTTGACGTTCTCGCGGCCCTGGCCGAGCCGCTCGCCGCCGTAGGAGAACCACGCGCCGCTCTTCTCGATGATCTTGCTTCTCGACGGCGAGGTCGATGCAGGTCGCCTTCGCGCGAGACGCCCTCGCCGTACATGATGTCGAACTCGGCCTCGCGGAACGGCGGCGCCATCTTGTTCTTCACGACCTTGACGCGGGTGCGCCCGCCGACCACGTCGTCGCCGTCCTTGATCGCGCCGATGCGGCGGATGTCGACGCGGACCGAGGAGTAGAACTTCAGCGCGCGGCCGCCGGTGGTCGTTTCGGGATTGCCGAACATCACGCCGATCTTCTCGCGCAGCTGGTTGATGAAGATCAGCGTGGTCTTCGACTTGGACACCACGCCGGTGAGCTTGCGCAGCGCCTGCGACATCAGGCGGGCCTGCAGGCCGACCTGCGCGTCGCCCATTTCGCCTTCGATTTCGGCCCGGGGCACGAGCGCGGCGACCGAGTCGACGACGACGACGTCGACGGCGTTGGAGCGCACCAGCACTTCGACGATCTCGAGCGCCTGCTCGCCGTTGTCGGGCTGCGACACGAGCAGGTTCTCGATGTCGACGCCGAGCTTGCGGGCGTATTCGGCGTCGAGCGCGTGTTCGGCGTCGATGAACGCGGCCATGCCGCCGGCCTTCTGCGCCTCGGCGATGACCTGCAGCGTCAGCGTGGTCTTGCCCGACGATTCGGGGCCGAACATCTCGACGACGCGGCCGCGCGGGAAGCCGCCGATGCCGAGGGCGTAGTCGATGCTGATCGAGCCGGTGGAGATGGCCTCGATCGGGCATGATGGCGCCCTTGGCGCCGAGCCGCATGATGGCGCCCTTGCCGAATTGCTTCTCGATCTGGCCCACTGCCATCTCGATTGCTTTGAGCCGTTCCTTCACATCGTCCACAGCCATGTTGTTCTCCGCCCCAAGGTGGCGCCCCCCACCGGGGCAGCCGTTCGACCGAATGGAATGCTAACGGCACGCCAAGCGAAAGTCAAGCGAAGAAGCATGCATTCACTGTTTGGTAATCCTTTATTTACAATGACTTCCAGAATCACGCCACTTTCGCCTCGGGCCCCCCGCCCGGCCTGGGTCGCAATGTCGGCCGCCCGGGCCGTTGACCCCGGTGGCAACAGTTGCGTACGGTGAACTGATGCCCAGCCCCGTCGGCCATGCCCTTGGTGGCGCCCTCGTCGGGGCCGCGCTGGCTCCGTGGGGCAGTTGGCGGGTGTCGGGCTTGGCGTCCACCCTGGCTGAGGCATGCCGGTCGCCGCTCGTGGCCGCAGCGGCCTTTGCGGCCTGCCTGCCGGACCTCGATTTCGCGTGGGGCCGCCACAACATGGAGACGCACAGCCTGGGCGCGGCCGTAGGGGCGGGCCTGGTGGTGTGGCTGGCCTCGAGCGGCCGGGCGCGCCGCTTGGCCGTGGCCGTGACCCTGGCCTGGGCTTCGCACGTGCTCTTCGACTGGCTCGGCTCCGACGACACGCCGCCGCTCGGCGTGATGGCCCTCTGGCCCCTGTCGTCCACGTTCTACTTCGCGGATGCGTTCGTGTTCGAGGCCATCTCGCGCCGCTACTGGCTGGCCAATTTCTGGCGACACAACCTGTGGGCGGTGGCGACCGAAGCGGCCATGCTCGCACCGGCGCTGGCCGCCGTCGTGCTGTTGCGCCGGCCGCGCGATCGGGCGGCAGCCGGGGTGGCGGGTGGGGAAGGGGGTGGGCGAGACATGCGTCATGCGCCGTCACCACGACCCGCGGATGGTGATTCGGCCCGCGGGCGTCGGTGAAACCGCCCGGGGCCGGGCGGTACGACGCCAGGACGACTAGGGCCGCGGCGCCGGCGTCTTGGCGGCAGAGGGCTTCTTGCCGCCGCCGCTGAAGTAAAGCCCTAACGCGCTCTGGTCCTTCAGGTCCTGTCCCTCGGTCCTTCCACGTGCGCTTGTAGACCACGCGGGCCACCAGCACGGCGCCGTCACTGACGACCACAGGCGCAGTCAGCGGCAGCGACGCGCCCTGTCCGGGCCGCCACTCGCCCAGTGCGCGCGAGCCGGCCGCGGTCTTGAGCAGCAGCGTGGCGCTGCGTACCATGGCCGGCGTGCCCGGCAGCAGGTCGATGGCGGCGAGCGTCTTGCCGGCCGCGCCGTCGAGGGGCAGCTGTACTTCGTGGGTCGCCTCGTTGACGGCGCCGGGCAGCACGAAGGGCTCGCGCATCGTCAGGGTCATGTCCGGCGCGCCCGAGCCCCATTCGTTCACCAGCGGCACCGGCGCCGGGGCGTTCTCGAGCTTGCCCCGCGGCGCGCCGCCGGTGGCCCACACGAGCAGCAGGTCCAGTTCGCGGGCGTTGAGGTCCAGGGGATGCCAGGGCGGCGTCTCTTCGTTGAGCAGTTCGATGCGAATCGACTCGGCCCACGGGGCCGCGTCGTCGTAGGTCATGAGCGACATCGGGGCCACCCCGCCGTCCACGTGACAGCGGCCGCAGCGGTCGCGGACCATCGGGAACACGTCCTCGTTGAACTGGTATTTCGAGGTGATGGCCTTGTGGGCCTCGCCGCTCGACGCGGTCCAGACGACCGCGCCCAGCAGCACCGCGGCCGCCGTCGACCACGACCGCACGCGACCGGTCATCGGCGGCCTCCGCTGAACAGCGACTCGAGCCTGGTGACGGCCTCGACCAGCGTGCCGGAGGCCTTCACGACTTCCTCGCGCTCACCGCGGTCCCCGGCTGCGTCCAGCCGGAACGCCGAGAGCACGACCACGCGCGTGGCGGCTTCGACCTCGTCGCGGCGCTTCTCGGAAAATTCGCGGGCGTGGAATTCGAGCGCCAGCGCCAGTTCCTTGGCCTGCAAGGCCGGCACCCACAGCTCGCTGAGGCCGCCCTTCTCGACCAGCGCCTTCACCGCTTCACGTCGTTCGACCAGCAGGCCGAGCACGCCGCTGGCCGTGTCCGGCACTTCCATGTCGAGGCGCGCGGCGCCGTCCATCGTCTCGGGCGCGGCCGCCACCGTGTGCTCGTTGAACGTGAAGTCGAAGCGCTGTTCCTTGCCGCCTTTGGTGAAGGTGGCTTGCACGATGAGCTGCGCCGGAAAGGGCAGCGGCTCGATGGCCGCTTCCAGATACGGGCCCTCCGCCGACGGCCGTAGCGGCACGGCCGTGACCTCGCTGGCCACGAACGTCCGCGGGTCGATCGCTTCCTTGGTGACCACCCGCGCCGTCACGTCCTGAATCTTGTCGGCCGCCAACGGCTTCGTGTAGTCGTCGAACAGGTAGAGGCGGAACACTCCCGGCGACGGATAGACGCCTTCGACATGGTGCCAGTAGTCCGAGCCCATGAAGAACTGGCCGCCGTGCTGCGGGTTGTGATTGCCGTGGGCGAGCGACTTCTGCACCCGCACCGCCGCCGTGCCGTCCGGGCATTGCTGCGGCGCCATCAGATCCTGGTCGGAGCCGCCGCACCGCCACGCCACCGACACGGTCACCTCGCCCAGGGTGCGCCCGCAGATCGGGCACTTGCCGCCGCTCTTCTCGGCGATGACCGAGTGGATGGGACAGGTGAAGACGGTGTCGAGCCGCATCGGCTCGAGACCCATCTTGCAGATCGGACACTCGCCGTCCTCATGCGCGGTGACGTCCGAATGCATGGGGCAGACGTAGATGAGGGGCGGCAGGTCCTGATCCTGGGCGTGGACATGGTCGGAAAGACCGGCCGGGGCGGCGGCGACCAGGCACGACAACACCACGGCGACGAGCGAGCGCAGGCGCGGGAGGCTCACCCGGCCATGATACCGCGGCCCGGTGGGGCAAGGACCGTCGGGCCAGTCCGGCTTGACAGGGGCCCGGCGCGATCGATAATGCGCGCTATTCGGCCCGTCCCCCCGAACCGTAGCAAGGAGGCTGTCCATGGCCCGTTCGCTCCCGGTCTCGCGACGTCGGTTCCTCGGCGGCTCGGCGCTGGCCCTCGGTGGGCTCTCGACCGGCCTCTTGGGTGAGGCGCTCGCGGCCCAGCCGAAGGCGCCGCCGCTGGCCCGGCCGCTGGCGACGCTGGTGCCCAACGGACCGCTCGACGAAGCCTACTGGTGGAAGGTGCGCGGCCAGTTCAACGTCGTCGACGGCCTGACCTTCATGAACAACGGCACCTACGGACCGACTCCGCGGGTCGTTCTCGAGGCGCTGGGACGCTACGAGCGCGAGCTCGCCGAGGACCCGACCGACAACTACCGGAACGAGGGCCGCGATGCGGTGCGGGCGCGCATGGCGGCGTTTGTCGGCGCCAGCCCCGACGAGATCGCGCTCACGCGCAGTACCAGCGAGGGCATGAACATCTTCATCAAGGGGCTCGACTGGAAGGCCGGCGACGAAGTGGTGTTCTGTACGCACGAGCACGGCGGCGGCATCCAGCCGCTGCAGCAGATCGAGGCCCGCTACGGCGTGAAGCTGGTCCGCGTCGAGGTGCCCTCGCCGCCGGAGGGCGCCGACCAGATCGTGAAGATCTACGAACGGGCGATGACCGCCAGGACGCGGCTGCTGATGGTCAGCCACATGACCTACGTGACCGGGCTCGTCACGCCCATCAAGCAGCTCTCGGATCTGGCCCACGCCAGCGGGGCACTCATCTCGGTGGACGGCGCGCATCCCCTGGGCATGCTCGATTGCACCTGGCCGCCACCGGCATCGACCACTACGCGGCCGCGGGGCAGAAGTGGCTGCTGGCCGGCACCGGCACGGGTGTGTGCTACCTCAAACGAAGCTTGCAGGACCGCGTCTGGCCGCTGATGGGCTACGCCGACCCGAAGACGGCCAACGATCCGACCTCCACGTCCTACGGCGCCAAGCGCTATGAACTGGGCGGGCAGCGCAACGTGCCGAGCTTCATGGCCATGGCCGAGGCGATGGACTTCCACGAGGCCATCGGCAAGAAGAACGTCGAGGCGCGCGTCCGGCAGCTCAGTGGCAGATTACGCGCCGGCCTCAAGGGCATGCCGGGCGTGAAGCTCTGGACATCGGAAGACCCGGCGCTGGCCGCCGGCCTCACGCTCTTCTCGGTGCGCGACCTGCCGATGGAGAACGTCGTGAAGGCGATCTACGACTACAACCGCGTGTGGATCCGCACCATGACGACCGGCAACCTGAACGGCGTGCGCGCCGCCACGCACATCTACAACCTGCCCGAGGAAGTGGACCGTCTGCTCGAGGCCGTGGCGCACGTGGCGAAGAACGCGGCGCGTTACTCGAGCACCGCGGCCGTCAAGGGGTAGCCCAGTCGGCCGACGGGCCGACGCGCCGACGGGAGCTGAGATCAGTTCCACCGCGAGCGCGACGCCGTTGCCGCCGCCCAGACACAACGTGGCGATGCCGCGCTTGCCGCCGCGATCCTTCAGCGCATAGAGCAGCGTGGTCAGGACGCGCGCGCCGCGACGCGCCGATGGCATGGCCGAGCGCGACCGCGCCGCCGTTGACGTTGACCTTGGCCGCGTCGATGCCCAGTTCGCGCATGACCGCCACGGCCTGCACCGCGAAGGCCTCGTTCAGTTCGAAGAGGTCGACGTCCTGCAGATTCCAGCCGGCCTTCGTGGCGACCTTGCGCGACGGCCTCGACCGGCGTCATCAGCAGCATCTTCGGCTCGAGCCCGCTCGTTGCCTGCGCCACGATGCGCGCCAGCGGCGTGGAGGCCGAGCGCCTGCGCGCGCGCCGCCGACATCACGACCAGCGCCGCGGCGCCGTCGTTGACCGGCGGCGCGTTGCCGGCGGTGACGCGTGCCGTCCTTCTTGAACGCCGGCTTGAGCGCGCGCAGCGTCTCGGCGGTGGTATCGGGACGGACCGGCTTCGTCGCTGGTCGAACATCGACCGGCGCGCCCTTCCGCTGCGGAATCGGCCACCGGCAGAATCTCGTCCGCGAACTTGCCGGCGCGCCTGCGCCGCGGCGGCCTTCCGGTGGCTGTCGACGGCGTAGGCGTCCTGCTCCTCGCGGGTGACCCTGATACGCGTCGGCCACGGTCTCGCCGGCGTTGCCCATGTGCCAGTTCTCGAACGGGCACCACAGGCCGTCGTGGATCATCGAGTCGATCAGCTGCGCCGTGGCCCATGCGCAGCCCCTCGCGCACCTTGGGCAGCAGGTAGGGCGCAGTTGCTCATCGACTCCATGCCGCCGGCCACCGCGATCGTCGATGTCGCCGGTCTGGATGCCCTGCGTGGCCAGCATCACCGCCTTCAAGCCCGAGCCGCACACCTTGTTGATGGTGAGCGCGGCGACCGAGTCGGGCAGGCCGCCCTTGAGCGCCGCCTGGCGGGCCGGCGCCTGGCCGACGCCGGCCGAGACCACGTTGCCCATGATGCACTCGTCCACGGCGGCGGGGTCGACGCCGGCGCGGGTCACCGCTTCGCGCACGACGAGCGCGCCCAGGTCGGTGGCGGACATGTCCTTGAGAGCGCCGAGGAACTTGCCGGTGGGGATGCGAACGGCGCTGACGATGACGGCTTCCTGCATGATGGTTCTACGCTCCACTCGTGTGACTGGTGGGCCGGCGACGGCGCCGGCCTCGCATTTCGACGCCGCCCGCGACCTCGATGCGGGTGACGACCTCGGGGCCGAGCCAGAGGTCCAGCTGACGCCGCAGCTCGTGACGAATACGATGGACCTCGCGCGCCCACTGCGGGTCGGCGCACGACACCGCCAGCACGCCGTCGGTCAAGGCAATCTCGGTGGCCCGCGCGATGGCGGCGCCGCCGGCCTGGCGCCACGCGAAGGTCACCTTCTCGGGCGTGAGCGGCGCCTGCCGGACAGCGGCGGCCAGCACTCTCGGCAGCACGCGACTGGCTTGGTCCATCCCTGCAAGTCTAGCATCGCCTCAACGGACCAGGTACCACTCCTCCTGGCGGGGCCGGAAGAACTCCCAGCCGGCCTCGGTCAGGTGCGCGTCGTCCTCCATCATCACGAACACTTTCTGGCCGCCCCATTCGCGCACCGGCGTGGCGGTGTTCAGTTCGATCGAGATGTAGGAGCCGCGGCGCAGACGTTTCTGTGCCTGCTGCGCCAGGTCGGTGCGCTGCGCGGCGCGGAAGTCGATCGACGCGCCGAGGCCATGGCCGTGGATGCCGATCGGGTGGGAGTAAATCATGGCCTCGATGCCCCGGGTCTTCATGTCGGCCATGGTGTTGGTGTAGACCTCGGCGGCCAGCGCGCCAGGGCGCGAGTGCTTGCGCATCAGCGCGTCCTGCAGCGTGTTGGTGTTGCGCATCGCCGTCTTCAGTCCCTCGGGCACGTCGGCCTCGTCGTCGTTCAGCACGTAGGCCATCTTCTGCCAGTCGGTGTCGAGGCCCATGTAGCTGATGCCGAAGTCGAGATGGACGACGTCGCCGCGCTCGATCACCGTGCCTTCGGGCGCGACCGCCAGGAAACCGCGCGACGTGGCGCCGGCGGCACCGGCCCGCTGCACGCGCAGGTCGGGCTGGAACCAGGTGCGCACGCCGTGCGCCCACAGCGCGTCGTAGAGCCAGCGGCGGACATCGCCGACGGTGGTGCGGCCCGGCCTGATGACCTCGCTCGACAGGGCGCGTCTGGTCAGCGCCTCGGTCAGCTGCACGGCCGTGCGGTAGTGCGGCATCTCGTCCGGGAGGCGCGTGTCGGCGTACTCCTCGATCAGGTCCTGCGCGCTCACGATGCGCGCCGCGTCGCGGTCGCCGAGGGCATTCACGATGAACGTGTAGGTGTCGTGCGTGAGCGACCGGGTCATGCCGCGGCTGCCGCCGATGGCCAGGCCGATGGTCTTCGGCGCGTAGGTCTCGACCAGTTGCGCGAGACGGGTGTCGGCCGGCGCCGGTTCGCCAGCCTCGAAGAAGGCCAGCAGCGATTCTTCGGTGTAGCCGGTGATGGCGATGCGCTTCAACCCCGCGTCGCCGGCGTCCACGAACACGAAGAAGTCGCGGTTGCCCACGTAGGGTCGCGGCGGGGCGACGTACGCGGCCAGCGGATCATCGTGGAACTCTTCGGTGGCGACGATCCACATGGCGATGCCGTGCTTGCGCATCATCGGCAGCAGCAGCGCGTGCCGGGCCGCCAGCCATCCTTCGCGCACGGCGATCTGCTGCGACCACGGCAGCAGGGCGGGGGAGGAAGCGTCGGGGGCCTGCGCCAGCGCGGGCGCGGTCGGCACCAGGGCGAGCAGGGCAGCGGCAAGCGCGCGGGCAAGGCGAGGCATGGCGGCATCGTAGCGCACGCCGTCGACGTGGCAGGATCTGCAACAGGGAAAGTTGTAACCGTGACAGGCCCCGTTACAATTCAGCGCGTGCCCTCGCCCTCACCGCCGTTGGTGCTCGCCTCCGCCTCGCCGCGACGCGCCGAGCTCCTGGCCGCGGCCGGCTTCGACTTCGTCGTGGCCCACGCCGACATCGACGAGACGCCGCGGCCGGGCGAGTTGCCGGCGGCCTACGTCCTGCGCCTCGCCGAAGCCAAGGCGCGGGCGGTGGCGCCGCGATTTCCCGGTCAGGCCGTGCTCGGCGCCGACACGACCGTGGTGGTGGACGGCGACATCCTGGGCAAGCCGGCCGACGCCGCCGACGCCGCCGCGATGTTGCGCCGCCTGCAGGGCCGCGCCCACCAGGTGATGACCGGGGTGGCGCTGGTCGGCGCCGCCGGCGCCCGCGTGGCGCTGGCCGAAACGCGCGTCTGGTTCGGTCCGATGACCGAGCACGACATCGCCGCCTACGTCGCTACCGGCGAGCCGATGGACAAGGCCGGCGCCTATGGCATCCAGGGTTGGGCGGCGCGCTACGTCACCCGGGTCGACGGCTCCTACAGCAACGTGGTGGGGCTGCCGGTGTCGGTGGTCCACGACCTCGTCCGGCAAGTGCCCGACGGCGCCCCGGAGGACGCCCCCGACCGGCTCGAACGGGCCCGCAACAGCTAAGCTGCCGCCGGGGGCTCCGGCGCGTCGGCTGGCGTCTTCCGCCTGAGCAAATGCGCCGTGTCGGCGGGCGCACGGCGCCGCGCGACGGACTGCAGTTCTGTTGACCGGCTCGTCACGCAGGGATACTCTAGACCTATCGTTCCAGTCGGCAGTTGTCTCTGGAAGTCATTGACCATGAAGCACAAAGCCCTCAAAGTCGGTTTCACGAGCCTGGTCATTCTGGGGTCGTTCTTCGGTCTGCTCTACTCGACCATGTCGGAGAGCACCGAGTACTACAAGCACGTGGAAGAGGTCATGGGCGCGCCCGGCCCCTGGTATGGCAAGAACCTCCAGCTCCACGGCTTCGTCGTGCCCGACAGCATCATGAAGAAGCGCAACTCGATGGAGTATCGCTTCAAGGTGCAGAGCCAGGGCCACGTCGTCGATGCCAGCTACACGGGCGTCGTGCCCGACACCTTCAAGGACGACGCCGAGGTCGTGCTCAAGGGCGTGCTCGGCGCCGAGGGCTTCGCGGTGCACCCGAACGGCGTGATGGCCAAGTGCCCGTCGAAGTACGAAGCCAAGGTCGGCGCGCCCGGCGCCGGCGCGGCCGGGGCCCCCGGCATCTCCGGCACGGAGTAGCGAGCGCGCGTCCGGCCCGCCCGGTCGGCCGCCTCATCGGCCGCCTCATTAGGTAAGGACCACGATGGCCACACTCGGTCAGTTTCTGCTCCTGCTCGCCTTCGTGATTTCGGCGTACGCGGCCGCCGTGTCCGTGGCCGGGGCGCGCCGGCGGAACGGCCGCTTCATCGAGAGCGGCGTCGGTGCGCTCTACCTCGTCGCCGCGGTGATGACCGTGGCCACCGGCGTGATCGTCCACGCCTTCGTCGTCGGCGATTTCACCATCCGTTACGTGCAGCGCTACTCCGAGAGCGCGCAGCCGCTCGGCTACAAGATCGCCTCCTACTGGGGCGGGCTCGACGGCTCGGTGATGTTCTGGGTCTTCCTGCTGTCGCTGTTCGGCGCGACGGCGGTGCGGGTCAATCGGGAGCGGCATCGGGAACTCATCCCGTATGTCGTGGCCACGCTCAGCGTGGTGCAGATGTTCTTCCTGTTCCTGATGATCGTTCACAACAACCCGTTCTCGACCTACCTCACCGAAGCGCCCACGAGCGGCCAGGGGCTCAATCCGCTCCTCCAGAACTTCTACATGGCCATCCATCCGCCCACGATGTACCTGGGCTTCGTCGGGCTGACCATCCCGTTTGCCTTCTGCATCGCCGCGCTCATCACCGGCCACCTCGACGACTCGTGGCTGCGCGCCGTCCGCCGCTGGACGATGATCTCGTGGTTCTTCCTCTCGCTCGGCCTCACCCTCGGCATGATCTGGGCCTACGAGGAACTGGGCTGGGGCGGCTTCTGGGGCTGGGATCCGGTCGAGAATGCCGGGCTGCTGCCGTGGTTCACCGCCACGGCGTTCCTCCATTCGGTGATGGTCCAGGAACGGCGCGGCATGCTGCGCGTCTGGAACGTCACGCTGGTCATCACGACGTTCTTCCTGACCCTCTTCGGCACCTTCATGACCCGCTCGGGCGTGGTCCAGTCGGTCCACGCCTTCGGCGAGGACCGGCAGCTGGCCATGATGTTCACGGTGTTCATGTGTGCCGTGCTCATCTTCAGTTTCGGCTGGGTCATCTACCGGCTGCCGCTGCTCAAGGCGCGCAACGAGCTCGACTCGTGGGCGTCGAAGGAAGCCGCGTTCCTGGCCAACAACTGGGTGCTGCTCTTCTCGGCCATGTTCGTGCTCTTCGCCACCATGTTCCCGACGCTGTCGGAAGCCCTCACGGGCGAGCGGCTCACGGTCGGCCCGCCGTTCTTCAACACCTGGATGACGCCGGTCGGCCTGATCCTGCTGCTGCTCACCGGCGTCGGCCCGCTGCTGGCGTGGCGCTCGTCGACCCTGGCCAACATGCGTCAGCAGTTCCTGTGGCCGGTCGTCTGCGGCCTGACCGCCGGCGCCATCACCCTGGCCCTGGGCATCCGCGTGTGGAGTTCGGGCCTGTGCTTCATGCTGAGCGGCTTTGTCGTCGGCACCATCGGGCAGGAGTTCATCCGCGGCGCCGCGGTGCGCCAGCAGACGACCGGCACGGATCTCTTCACCGCGCTCGTCGGGCTGGTCAGCCGCAACAAGCGCCGCTACGGCGGCTACATCGTGCACGTCGGCATCGTGCTGATGTTCATGGGCTTTGCCGGCGAGGGCTTCGGCACCGACGAGCAGGCGCTGCTCAAGCCCGGCCAGCAGGTGCAGGTCGACCGCTACGTGCTCCGCCTCGATGCCATCCGCGCCACCGAGGACAGCCAGAAGCAGATGGTCACCGGGCACATCACGGTGTTCGACGAGAAGGGCGCCGAACTCGGCAAGATGTACCCGGCCAAGTGGTTCTACCGCAGCCGCCCGCAGGAAGCCAACCACCGAGGTCGCCATCCGCCGCACGTTTGCCGAGGATCTCTACATCGTGATGGCCGGCTTCGAGCTGGGTGAGCAGTCGGCCAGCGTGGAAGTGCACGTCAACGAACTCGTGAACTGGATCTGGATCGGCTTCGGGCTGATGGCGCTCGGCACCGGCATCGCGCTGCTGCCCGACCGCGTCTTCGCCTTTGCCGGCGCTCCCGTCGGCGCCGAGGTCACCGCGGCGCTGCTGCTCGTGAGCCTGCTGATGGCGCCGGCGGCCGCGCGCGCGCAGACGCACGGCGACGTCGGCGAGGCCAGTTCCGGCACGCTCGTCTTCCGCTCGGCCGAGGAACGCGAGCTGGCCAACGAGATCATGTGCACGTGCGGCTGCCGGCTGCCGGCCGGCACCTGCGGCATGATGAACTGCGAAGGCAAGGCGGCGCAGCTCGGCAAGATCAAGACCCTGGTCTCCCAGGGGATGAATCGGGAACAGGTGATTGCCACCTTCGTCGCGGAGGCCGGTGGGCAGCACATCCTGGCGCGACCCATCGACGAGGGCTACCACCGCCTGCTGTGGATTCTGCCGTATACCCTGGCCCTGCTCACCGCTGTTGGCCTCGCGGTGATCGCGCGCCGCTGGGCGAGGGGCCGTACCGAGCCCTCGGCGCTGGGCACGCCGGCCGCGGCCGGCGACGCCGGGCTCCAGCAACGACTCGACGATGAGCTCCGCGACCTCGACTGACCCCGGGCTCCGCCCGTGGCAGTTGTTCCTGCTGGCGGGCATGCTCGCCGCCACCGCCGTCGTGCTCGTCTCCAGCGGACGTCCGACGTCGAGCGTGATCGTGCTGAGCCTCACCGTCGTGGCCGCCAGCCTCGTCGGCCGTCGCCTCCTACCGGTCGCTGGCGCCACTCGTGGCGCCGGAGGACCTGGTGCCCGACGCGCCGGCTGGCGGCCGCACCCGGGCCGGGCTCGAGCGCGAGAAGGCGCTGGTGCTTCGCTCCATCAAGGAAGCTCGAGTTCGACCACGCCATGCGCAAGACCGGCGCGGCCGACTACGAAGAGATGCGCGAGCGGCTCAAGCAGCGGGCGGTCGGCCTGCTGCGTCAGCTCGATGCCACCGGCTACCGCGAGGCGGTCGAGCGTGACCTGGCCGCCCGCGCCGGCGCGGCCCCGCGGCCGCGTGGTGGCGGCGGTGGCGCCGGCCCCGCCCCCCGGACCCAGGCCGTGCGTCGCCTGCGCGACCATCAACGAACCCGACGCCCGCTTCTGCAAGGCCTGCGGCGCGGTTCTGACCGGACCTGCCTGACATGCGCCACCACGTCGTTCAGACCCTGCTGGCGCTGCTGTGCGCGCTGCTGCTCGCGCCCGCGGCTGCCACCGCGCAGGTGGCGATGCCCGATGCCGCGCAGATGTCCGGCATGCCGTTGCCCGCCGGCGATCTGCCCAACGGCACCGTCACCGTGCGGCTGGTGCGCGAGCGGATGGGGAACAACGTTCCCGGCCAGGAGGTCGCGCTGATCACGGCCGAGGGGCGGGTCACGGCCGTCACCGACGCGCAAGGCCGCGCCGAGTTCACGAGCGTCCCGCCGGGAACCACGGTCACCGCGGAAGCCACGCTCGACGGCGAGACCATCCGGTCGCGCGAGTTTCCCGTGCCGTCGGTGGGCGGCGTGCGCGTCGCCCTCGTGGCCGGCATCGCGGCGGCCAACGCGGCGACGGAAGCCGCCAGGGCGGCGGCCGCGCAGGAGCCGGCGCGCCGCGGCGCGGTCGTGTTCGGCAACGACACGCGCATCGTGCTGGAGTTCCAGGACGACAAGCCGACCTTCTTCTATCTCTTCAGCGTCATGAACAACGCGCGCACGCCGGTCGACCCGGGCAAGCCGCTCGTGGTCGACCTGCCGGCCGATGCCGAGGGCGCGTCGCTCGTCGTCGGGCAACGCGCAGATTGCCCGGATGCGAGGATCGGCGGCTCACGCTGACCGGCCCGTTCCCGCCCGGCCCGTCGGCGTACCAGATCGCGTTCCGGCTGCCGCTCACTTCCACCATCACCCTCACGCAGACGTTCCCGGCGCCGGTCGAAGGTCTGCTCGGTGGCGGCCGAGAAGGTCGGCGCGCCTCGACGCTCAGTTCGCCGCAACTGAACGCCGTGCGCGAAGGCACATCGGGCGGGGAAGTGTTCGTCATGGGCACCGCCGGTCGAGTGGCCGAGGGCCAGCCGGTATCGCTGACAGTTCTCCGGCCTGCCGGCGCCGCCGCTGTGGCCCGCGCGCATCGCCATCGCCATCGCCGCTCGCGCTGCTTCCTGTGGGCCGGCTGGTGGGCCTGGCGGGCGGCGCCGGACACGCGCAGCGACGCACGAGGCGCTGGTCGCCGAACGCGAGCGGCTGCTCGGCGCCATCGCCGCCCTCGACGCGCAAGGCCGCGGGCGCCGCGGCGGTCTCGACCCGCGCGCCGGCGGCCAAGCGCGACACGGCTCCTCGTCGCCGTCGAGCAGGTCTACGCGGAACTCGACGAGTTGCCCGGCGGTTCGGGAACGGCCGCGTGAGCGTCGACTTCGACCACGTCTCCGTCGTGCGGCTGGGCCGTCACTACGGCCGCCGGCGCGCGCTCTCCGACATCTCCTTCACGGCCAGCGCCGGCGACATCGTCGGCCTGCTCGGCCCGAACGGCGCCGGCAAGTCCACGCTGCTGGCGATCCTGGCCACGCTGCTCGCCGCCTCGACCGGCCGCGTCGACTATGGCGCAGGTCACCTCCGCCGAAGGCGGCGCCGGGCCTGCGCTGCGCGCATCGGCATGCTCGGCCACGACCTGTTCCTCTATCCCGGAACTGACCGCGCGCGAGAACCTGGTCGTTCTTCGGCCGGCTCTACGGCCTCGCTGACGTCGCCGGCGCGGGTCGTGACGCGCGCTCGAGCGCGCCGGCCTCGACGGCGCGGGGCGACGACCCGGTGTCGGCGCTTCTCGCGCGGCATGCGCCAGCGCGTCGCCCTCGAGCGCGCGCTGCTGCACGAACCGCGGCTGCTGCTGCTCGACGAGCCGTTCACCGGCCTCGACGAGCCTCGGCGGCGGCGCTCGTCGGCCGGCTGCGCGACGCTGCAGGCGCCGACGGCGCCATCATCATCCTCGCCACGCACGACCTCGACGTCGCCGACGGCCTGCTCGACGCGCGTCGTGTTCCTGCGCGGCGGCCGGCGTCGCGGACGCGCCGGCGTCGGCCGGGGCGCTGCGTCGCGATCGCTACCGCGAGCGCGATGCAGTCGGCGTGAGCGCCTTTCTCCGCGTCGCCGCGGCTGGTCGTGCGCAAGGACCTGACGGTCGAGGTCCGCAGCCTCGAGATCGCTCTCGACCACGCTGTTCTTCGCGGTGTCGGGCGTGCTGGTCTTCGCGTTCGCGCTCGTGCGAGGAAGGGCGCGCCGCTCGACGACGTGCGCCGCCGGCATCCTGTGGATTGCCATCGCCTTCTGCCGGCACGCTGGCGCTGGGACGCACCTTCGAGCGCGAGCGCCAGGCCGAGACGCTGCGGGCGCTGCTGCTGGCGCCGGCGCCGCGGCCGGCGATCTACGTCGGCAAGCTGCTCGGGATCATCGCGCTGCTGCTGGCCTGGCGGAAGTCGTGCTGGTGCCGCTGGTGGCGTTCCTGTTCCAGGCGCCGTTCTTTGCGCCCGCTGCTCTGGCTGCGCGCCTCCTGGCCGCCGGCACGCTCGGTTTCGCGGCGGTCGGGACGCTGTTCGCCGCGATGCTGGTGCGCGCGCGCAGCCGCGACGTGCTGCTGCCGGTGCTGTTGTATCCGATCACCGTTCCGGTCATCATTGCCGGGGTCCGCGGCACCGCGGCGCTGCTGCAGCCGGAGCCGGATATCGCCGTCGTGCGCGTTCTGGCTGGCGCTGCTGCTGTTCTTCGACGTCGTGTTCGTGACGCTGGCGCTGTGGACGTTCGAGCCGCTGATGACGGATTGAGCGCGGGGGCTGACGCCCGTGCTACGAAGACAGGGATCTCTCATCGAGCGACCGTAATGCCGAAATGGTTCGTCCACTCGCGGCGATCTGTGCGGCCGATGTTCGCGGCCTCGCCGTTCGTCATCGCCAACGCGCCCTTACGAATCGACGATGGGGCTGGTGCAGAAGATTTTCTACTTCCACTTGCCGTCGGCGTGGATGTTCCTGATCGCGGCGGTCGTCTGCGGCGTGGCCAGCGCGCGCTACCTGTTCACCAGGGATCGGCCGCGTCAGGATCGCGTCGCCGTGGCCGCCGCCGAGCTGGCGGTCCTCTTCGGCGCTGCTGCGCTGGTCACCGGCCCGCTGTGGGCGCGCAAGGCGTGGGGCGTGTGGTGGCAGTGGGACGCGCGGCTCACGTCCAGCCTGTGCTGATGGATGATCTTCGTCGGCCTACCTGCTGCTGCGGAAGTACGGCGGGCCGGGATCGGACAAGCTGGCCGCCGGCCTGGCGCTCTTCGGCATGGCCAACGTGCCGTTCATCTACATCTCGGTGAACTACTGGCGCACGATTCACCCGAAGACCTCGAGCGTGGTGCCCGACGCTGCCGGTCGAGATCGGCCGGCCGCTGTGGTTCTGCGTGACCGCGTTCCTGCTGCTGTTCCTGGTGCTGCTGTCGCTGCGCGCGTCGCTCGAACGACAGCGCGCGCGCTCGACGCGCTCTATCTGGCCGAGGACGAAGCGTGATGCGACACCTGCGATTGCTGTGGATCCTGGCCGCTGCTCGCCGCTCCCGCGCACGTTGCCGCGCAGCCGCAGCCGTCGCCCGACGAGTTCGTGCCGATCTCAGAGATGCCGCCCGAGGAGCAGATTCCCGCCATCACGCTCGTGGCCGCGGCCTACGGCTTCGTCTGGGTGGCGCGTGTTCGGCTACGTGTGGTCGCTCGGCAGCCGCCTGAAGAAGGCGGAAGACGGAGATCGCGCGGCTGGAGCGAAAGGCCCGGTAGCCATGGACATCGGCACGCCGACCGCCGGGCACTTCATCTTCATCCCGGCCGTGCTGCTGCTGGGTATCGTGATCGGGTGGGTGCTCGGCTCGCGCGCCGCCGCCGACGCCTGCGCCATGGAGCAGAAGAAGCGCGAGGAACGGGCCGCAACGCAAGGCGCGGGCCGAGCCGTAGCCGCGGGAGGCCAGGCGGCTAGCGGCCGAGCGCCAGCCGCTGCGCCAGCACCTCGGGCAAGCCGGCTTCGCGAATGCGCGCCTGCGCTCTCGCTCGATCGGATAGGCCATGCGGTAGATCTCACGACCTGCGCGTCGGCATCGTAGACGGCGAAGCCGGCGCGCGGATCGCCGTCGCGCGGCTGGCCGACCGAGCCCGGGTTGACCAGGTAGTGGCCGTGCGCTCGAGCGGGACGCTGAAGCGGCCGCCGCAGATCCGTGCTCTCGATGGTCAGTGCCTGATTGGCCAGGCGATACGCCACCGGCACGTGCGTGTGGCCGAACAGGCAGAGCGGCGGCGTGGCCGCCTGCAGCGCGCGCAGCGCGTCGAGCGTCGTCGAAGATGTAAGTGTCTTCGTCGAACGGCGAGCCGTGGCAGATCTCGAGCAGCTCGTCGACGACCACGGGGCCGGCGGGCAGCGCCGCCAGCCAGTCGCGGTTGTCGTCGCTCGAGCGCCTCGTAGGTCCAGCGGATGGCGGTGCGCGCCACGGCGTTGAAGCCTTCGGACGGCTCGAGCCCGCGCGCCGACCTTGTCGTGGTTGCCGCGGACGATGGCGTGCGGCGACAGGGCGCGGACGCGATCGACGACCGCGTTCGGATCGGCGCCGTAGCCGACGAGATCGCCGAGCACCAGGACCTGGTCGTAGCCGGTGGCGCTTGGCGGCCTCGAGCACGGCGTCGAGCGCCTCGAGGTTGGCGTGGATGTCGCTGAGGACGAGGTAGCGCATCAGTGAGCCGAGCCAGTCGGTCAGACGATGCAGTCGACGATTTCCTCGACGCGCCGCCCGGCGTCGACGCGTCGAACCGTAGCGTGCGCCTGCGCGTAGGCGAGCGTGCCGCGTGATTATAGAGCCGCTCCATCTCGGCGCGATCGGCGGCCAGCGGGCGGCGGCCGTCGGCGGGAACCCGGTCGATCAGCCGGTCGAAGCGGCACGTCGAGCCAGACGACGACGCCGTCGCGCGTGCATCAGCGTCGCGGTTCTGCGGGTCGACGAAGGTGCCGCCGCCGGTGGCCACGACGACGTGGCGGGCGGGCAGCAGCTCGACCAGGATCTGGCGCTCGCAGGCGCGGAAGTAGGCTTCGCCTGCTGGGCGAAGATGGCGGGGACTGTCGCGCTGCTCGCGCGCTCGATCCGCTCGTCGATGTCCTCGACGCGCCAGCCGAGCCGCCGGCCAGAGCGCCGGCGCCACCGTGGTCTTGCCGGCGCCCATGAAGCCCACCAGGTAGACCTTGTCGGCCTTCACGCGCGCAGCCGACGTCGCAGCGTCGTCGAAGAAGCCCGGGAAGGACGACACGGCCGCGGCCTCGGCGCCGTGGATCGTCGGTCGGCCCGCTGGCGCCGAGCGCCGCGATGGCGAAGGCCATCGCCAGGCGGTGATCGTCGCGGGCATCGACGCGCGCCGCCGGTGAGCCGGCGCCGGCCGCGCACGGCGAAGCCGTCGGGCAGCTCGTCGGCGTCGGCGCCCATGCGCGCGGAACCCGTCGACCAGGGCGGTGATGCGATCGCTTTCCTTGACGCGCAGCTCGCCGGCGCCGCGGACCTCGATCGCGCCGCCGAGGGTGGCCAGCGCCGCCAGCGCCGGCAGTTCGTCGATGAGCAGCGGCACTTCGTCGGGGGCGACCACGATCGCTTCGTGCGATCCCGGCGTCGACCCGCACGCGGCCGACCGGCTCGCCGTGCCTCATGCCGGTTTCGGCGGTGGTGACGTCGCGCGCCGCGCGCGGCGCAGCACGTCGAAGAGCGCGGTGCGCGTCGGGTTGAGCCCGACGTCGTCGAGGTCGATCGCCGAGCCGGCGAGCGCGGCCGCGGCCACCCAGAAGGCCGCGGCCGACGAGGTCGCCGGGCACCCGCAGCTGGAGCGCCGCCGCTGCAGGCGCTGGCCGCCGCTACAGCGAGACCGTGGCCCGGCGTCGCGGCGACCGACGGTCACGCCGAACGCCGTCAGCGCCCGCTCCGTGTGGTCCCGCGTGGCGGCCGGCTCGACGACGGCGCGTGAGCCCTCGGCCTGCAGGCCGGCCAGCAGCACGGCGCTCTTGACCTGGGCGCTCGGCACCTCGGGCGTGTAGGTCGATGCCGTCAAGCGCGGCCGCCGTGTGACGGCGCAGCGGCGGCCGGCCGCCGTCGGCCGCGTCGACGCGCGCGCCCATCCGCGTCGAGCGGCGCGATGACCCGGCGCATCGGCCGGCCGCGACAGCGACGCGTCGCCGATCAGCGTCGCCGTGAAGGGTTGTGCGGCCAGGACGCCGGCGAGCATGCGCATCGTGCGTCCCGGAGTTGCCGGAGTCGAGGCGCGGGCCGGCGCGGCGAACCCGGTAGGCCGCGCCGGTCGATGACGCATCGCCAGCCCGCTCGTCGCCCGGGAACCGTCTGCACGTCGACGCCGAGCGCTCGAGGCAGTGAGGGTCGACCGGCAGTCGGCGCCGGGCGAGTAGCGGTCGATGCGTGGTGACGCCGTCGGCCAGGGCCGCCAGCAGGGCGTAGCGGTGGGAGATCGACTTGTCGCCGGGGTACCGGAGGGCGCCGCGCAGCGCGCGCGCGGGCCGCACAGCGTCACGCGGGAGACCGTCATACGTCACCACTATAGCCAGCGCCGGTTGATGCGGCAATGCTCAGGCGCCCCGCGTATACTATCGGCCATGATCAGGGCGCTGGCGGCCCGACTCGGGGCCTGCATGACACTCTCCAGTCATACCGTCCGGCTCGATTTCAACAGCGCCTTCGACATGCTCGACTTCGTGCAGGTCGTCGAGCGTCACATGTCGCGCCTGGTCGGCTTCGACGACGACGCGCTGCACTGGGTCAGCGTCGCCGTGCGCGAGTCGGTCATCAACGCCATCAAGCACGGCAACCAGGGCGACGAGTCGAAACGCGTGATCGTCGAGTTCACGACGACGCCGGCCAATCGGCCCACCGAGCTGGCCATCCGCGTGCAGGACCAGGGCGAGGGCTTCGACCCCGAAGAGGTGGCCGATCCCCTGGCGCCCGAGAACCTCCTCAAATCGAGCGGCCGCGGCATCTTCCTCATCCGCAGCTTCATGGACGAAGTCGTCGCAGCGCGCATGTCCCGAAGGCGGCATGGAGATCCGCATGGTGAAGCGCCAGGCCGAGTCGAACGGCGCCACGCCGTGACCGGGCCCGACCCGCGCTTCCTCGCCACCGCCATCGAGGTCGTCATCGACGCCGGCGCTCTGCAGCTCGCGCGGTTCGGCTCGGCGCTCCAGATCGACAAGAAGGGCGCCATCGATCTCGTCACCGAGGTCGATGTCGAAGTGGAGCGCGCTGTCCGGGCGCTCATCGCCGAGCGCTTTCCCGATCACGACATCCTCGCCGAGGAATTGGGCGGCGGCGAGCGCGGCCGGTCGCACCGCTGGGTGTTCGACCCGCTCGACGGCACCACCAACTTCGCGCACGGCCTGCCGATCTTCTGCGCCTCGCTGGCGCTCGAGATCGACGGCGAGGCGGTGGTCGGCGCGGTCTTCGATCCCAACCGCCAGGAGCTGTTCACCGCGGAACGCGGCGTCGGCGCGTGGCTGAACGGCGCGCCGCTGCGGGTGTCGCGCACCGCCACCCTGATCGACGCCGTGCTCGTCACCGGCTTTCCCTACGACGTGCACCGCACGCTCGACGACGTGATCGGGCTGTTTGCGGCCTTCGTCGGCGAGGCCCGGGCGGTGCGCCGGCTGGGCTCGGCGGCTATCGATCTCTGCTAGGTGGCGGCCGGGCGCATGGACGGCTTCTGGGAAGAGCGCCTGAAGCCGTGGGACACCCGGGCCGGGGCGCTGCTCGTGCAGGAAGCCGGCGGGCTGGTGACGGGTCTTGGCGGGGCGCCCTGGGATCCAGCCGCGGGGCACCTGATCGCCTCGAACGGGCTCCTCCACGACGACCTGGTGAGTGTCGCACGCCGCTTCAAAGAGCGTCGCCCAAACCGGACGGCCTGACCTCGGCGCCTCGGCGCCAGCCCACGCCATCCGGCGATTTTCCGCCACGTTCCTGGCCGCCGCCTCCTGGCACTCCCCGTGCTTAGGGAGTCGGCAGGCGCTCCGCGCCGCGGGACTGGACCCGCAAGAATCCAAGGGAGACGCGATGCGATTCGTAGGTCACGCACTGTTCATGGCCGGCTGCATGCTGGCGTTCGCGCCGGCTCAGGCGCGCGCGCAGCAGGCCCTCAATTTGTCTTTCGGCGGCTTCGTCGTGAACGGCGAAGACGCGCGCACCGACGGCGACGTGCTCGTGGCCAATCGCGACATCCTGAGCTTCGACGTCAAGGACTTCAACAGCGGCTCGATCGGCATCGAGTGGCTGCTGCCGTTCGGCGAGTTCTTCGAGGCCGGGGCCGGCGCCGCCTTCACCACCCGCACCGTGCCCACCGTCTACTCCAACTTCGTCAACCGCGACGGCCGCGAGATCGAGCAGGACGTCAAGCTGCGTATTGCCCCGGTCATGCTCACGGTTCGCGTGCTGCCGTTCGGCCGCTCGCGCGCCGTGCAGCCCTACCTCGGGGGCGGCGTCGGCTTCTTCGCCTACCGTTACAGCGAGGTCGGCGACTTCGTGGACTTCACCGACCGCAGCGTCTTCCGCGAGACGTTCGTGGCCAAGGGCACCGAGCCCGGCGCCGTGGGCCTGGCCGGCATCCGCTTCGCGATTGGCGACCGCTGGTCGCTCGGCGGGGAAGTGCGCTACCAGAAGGCGGCGGCCGACCTGTCGACCGAGTTCCTCGGCTCCAAGCTCGACCTCGGCGGCTTCCACTATCTGGGCACCGTGCACGTCAAGTTCTAGTCGCGCGGGCGCGCGGCGCGGCTGGAGCGGCCGGATCCGGAAGGGCGGGGTATACTTTTACGGATTCTGGCCGCCAGCGCCGATGACCCCAGAGCTTTCAATCGTCATTCCCATCCGCAACGAGTCGCCCAACATCCGGCCTCTGTACGAGGAGGTGATGGGCACGCTCGAATCGAGCGGGCGCAGTTTCGAAGTCATCGTGATCGACGACGGGTCGACCGATGATTCGTTCGCGCAATTGGCGGCCCTCCAGGCCGCCGACTCTCGCCTGCGCGTCATCCGCTTCCGCCGCAACTTCGGCCAGACCGCCGCCTTTGCCGCCGGCTTCGCTCACGCCCGCGGCCGGCTCGTCGTCACCTCCGACGGCGACCTGCAGAACGACCCGCGCGACATCGCAAGCATGGTCGCAGCTCGCGGACGGCGACGGCTACGACATCGTCTGCGGCTGGCGCAAGGACCGGAAGGACACGTTCGTCACGCGCCGCATTCCCTCGATGGTCGCCAACTGGCTCATCTCGAAGGCGACCGGCGTGCCGCTGCACGACTACGGCTGTTCGCTGAAGGTGTTCCGCGCCGAGGTCGTGAAGCCGCTGCGGCTCTACGGCGAGATGCACCGCTTCCTGCCGGCCATCGCCAGCGAGCAGGGCGTGCGGATCGCGGAGGTGGTGGTCAATCACCGCGCGCGGCGCGCCGGCACGCACGAAGTACGGGCTGTCGCGCACCATCCGCGTGGTCCTCGATCTGGTGACGGTCAAGTTCCTGCTCAGCTACTCGACCCGGCCGCTGCAGATCTTCGGCCTGCTCGGCCTGGTCTCGGGCGGCCTGGGCGCGCTGGTCATGGCCTACCTGGGCTGGCGTGCGGCTGGTCGATCATCAGGCGATCGCCGATCGGCCGCTGCTGCTGCTCGGCATGCTGCTGGTTTCATCGGCGTGCAACTGCTGACCTTCGGTCTGCTCGCCGAACTGCATGGCGCGCACCTACTACGAGTCGCAGGACAAGCCGACCTACGTGATTCGCGAGATTCGCGAAGGCCGCCCGGCCGAGGCCGTGCGCCGCGGCGGTGCGCTGATGGCCCCGAGCGACCGGCCGCACGACCCGCGCATCACCGTCATCCAGCAGGAGCTCTTCGACGAGAAGAAGTCGAAGGTCGCCAAGTATCAGCGACCTGGTCGTCGGCCGCCCGGGCTGGGGCGCGCTGCTGGCGTACGAGTTGGTCGTTCTGACGGCCTCGTGGGTGCCGGGCGCGCTCGGCCTGTTCCTGCGCGCGAAGCTCTACCCGCTGGTGCTCGGTCGCGTCGGCCGCAACGTCGTGTTCGGCGCCAACGTCACCTCCGCCATCCCCACAAGATTGCACATCGGCGACAACGTCGTCATCGACGACCAGTGCTGCCTCGACGCCAAGGGCACCGACAACCGCGGCATCGTCATCGGCAACGGCGTCTTCGTCGGCCGCAACACCATCCTGAGCTGCAAGAACGGCGACATCGTGCATCGACGATCGCGCCAACATCGGCTTCAACTGCGAGATCTTCTCGGCCTCGACGGTCCGCGTCGGCGCGCGACGTCCTGATGGCCGCCTACACCTACCTGGTGGGCGGCGACCACCTCTACGACCGCGTCGACATCCCGGTGCTGCAGCAGGGCCGCACCGCGCAGCGGCATCGAGGTCGGCGACGGAGTGTGGCTCGGCGCGCACGTCGTCGTCACCGACGGGTCGACGATCGGCCGGGACGCAATCATCGGCGCCGGCGCGGTGGTGGTCGGCGAGATCCCCGAGTTCGCCATTGCCGTCGGCACGCCCGCCAAGGTGGCCCGCGATCGCCGTGGCGAGAGAGCCGCGGTCAGCCCGACCGCGCCCACGCCGGCTCCAGACGCGGGGCCACGGGCGCTCGAGGCTCGCGACCCGGGCGCACCGACTCGCTGACCATGTGCGGAATCGCCGCGATCATCGAGCGTGACCCGGGCCGGCTGGCCCCGGAGAGCGACCTGCGCGACATGGTCGCGACCCTGGTGCACCGCGGGCCGGACGACGAGGGCCGTCATCACGCTGCCCGGGGCGGCGCTGGGCATGCGCCGGCTGGCCATCGTCGACGTGGCCAGCGGGCAGCAGCCGATCGGCAACGAGACCGGCCGACATCAACATCGTCGCCAACGGCGAGATCTACAATTTCCTCGAGCTGCGGCGCGAGCTCGAGGCCCGGGGCCACCGCTTCCGCACGCGGTTCGGATATCGAGTCGCTGCTGCACGCCTACGAGGAGTGGGGCGAAGGCTTCCTCACGCGTGCTGCGCGGCATGTTCGCGGTCGGCGATCTGGGACGGCCGACACGCAGACGCTGTTCGCGGCGCGCGACCGCGCCGGCGAAAAGCCGCTGTTCTACGCTGAGACCAGCCGCGGTCTGGTCCTCGCCTCGGAAGTGAAGGCGTTGCTGACGCGCCCCGAGGTTGCGACGCGAACTCGATCTCGAGGCGGTCGACCAGTTCCTGACCTACGAGTACGTGGTCGCGCCGCGCACGATCGTCCAGGGCGTTCAGAAGCTGCCGCCGGCGCTGCTCGCTGCGCTATCGCGCCGGCGTCGTGACGGTGCAGCGCTACTGGGACGCCGCCGACCATCGCGGTGCGGCCGTGGCGGGACGACGAGGCAGCCGAGGCGTTGCGCGAGGCGCTGCAGCGTCGCCGTCGACCAGCCAGCTGATGGCGGACGTGCCGCTCGGCGCGTTCCTGTCGGGCGGCATCGACTCGAGCGCGATCGTGGCGTTGATGAGCGCGGCGCCGCGCCAGCCGGTCAACAGCTTCAGCATGGGCTTCGACGACGGCACCTACAACGAGCTGCCGTATGCGCGCGAGGTCGCCGACGCTGTTCGGAACGACCCATCACCGCGAGCAGCTCGTCACGCCCGGACATCGGCGACCTGTTCGACCGGCTGATCGCCGCATCTCGACGAGCCGTTCGCCGACGTGTCGCTGTTCCCGACCTACCTGGTCTCGCGAGCTCGCGCGCGCCCACGTCAAGGTGGCGCTGTCGGGCGACGGCGGCGACGAACTCTTCGGGGGCTACGACGCCTATGCAAGCCAGACGCTCTGGCGGCGCGCTTCGCAGGGCGTCGGCGCGGCGCTCGATGCCGGCCCTCGCGGCGGTCGCGGCGGCCCTGCCGCCCAGCGGACAGAAGAAGGGCCTGGTCAACAAGTTCAAGCGCTTCATCGGCGGCGTGGCCACGGCGCCGGCCGAGCTTGGCCACTACCGCTGGATGGTGCACCTCGACGCACGGCGTCGAGGCGCGGCTCTACACGCCCGCCCTGCAGGCGGCGCTGGCGGGCAGCGATCGTGTACGCGCCGGTGCGCGAAGCGCTGGCGCGCGGCCCCGGAGGCGACGCGCTCAACCGGCAGTTGTATCGCCGACCTGTCGCTCTACCTGGCCGACGACATCCTGGTCAAAGTCGATCGCATGAGCATGGCCACGTCGCTCGAGACGCGCGCGCCGTTTCTCGATGTCGACGTGATGGAGCTGGCCTTCTCGATGCCCGGGCACCTGAAGATTCGCAACGGCGATGCGGAAGCACGTGCTCAAGCAGGCCATGCGCGGCGTGCTGCCCGAGCGCATCCTTCACCGGAAGAAGCAGGGCTTCAGCATCCCGATGAAGAACTGGCTGCGGCGGGAGCTCGAGCCGCTGATGCGCGAGCTGCTGTCGCCGGCCCGGGTGGCCCGGCGCGGGTTGTTCGAGCCGACGGAAGTGACGGCGCTCATCGACGCGCACGTGGCCGGCCGCGAGAACCATGCCCACACGCTCTTCCCGCTGATGGTGTTCGAGCGCTGGGCGACGGCGCATCTGCGCTGACGTCTCGGGCGCGACGCCGGCCACACGCGCCGTCAGGCGCCCGGGTAGATCTGGTCGACGCGGCGAATCTCCGCGGCCATGCGCTCGGCTGGCCAGCCCAGTTCCCCGGCCATCACTTCGGCCGCCGCCGTCAACGCCTCGCGTCCCGGATGACCGCGCGTGCCCGCATCGGTGCGGCGCACGAGCGCATCGGCCAGGGTCAGCGCCGCTTCATGGCGCGTGGCGTGCAGGATCTCGGCGCGGGTGACGGCGCACGCCGCCGAGAGCGGCCGCGCGGTGTCCGCGTCCTGGCGGACGATGGCCAGGACTTCCGGGACGTGGCTGCCGTAGCTGCGGGCGAGGCGTTGACGCAGCTCGGGCGTCGTCGCGTCGACGTCGCTGCGGCCCGCGTCGTCGAGGTGACCGCGGAGGGTGGCGAAACCGGCGCTCGACATCCGCGCCGTGGCCGTCACGCTCGGTCCCGCGGCACGGCCCAGGGCCAGGCACGCCGCGTCCACCGCCGCCGCGGCGGTGTGCCGCGCGGTCGTGTAGCGCACGCTGAAGATCGACAGCACCCCGGCATGGCCCTGGCGGGCATGGTCGATGACCGCGCTCTCCTTGAGCAGCTGCACGGCGGCGCCGCGGGCGCCGACCATCGGCAGCAGGCCGCGGTGCACCAGACGCACCAGGCCGGGCAGGAAGGTAGCTCGCGGGAAGGCCTGACGGGCATCGGCCAGGAGCTGGTCGACGTGGGCGGGGAGGCCGTGCGGCGCGTCGGCATCGCCGTCATGCGGGTCGTGGCTGGTGCCCAGAATCGAGACGTCGCGCCACGGCACCACGAACAGGTAGCGCCCCGCCACGACGCCGCCGCAGGCGTGCTGATCGGTGATGCGGTCGATGACCAGATTCATGGCGCGAGACAGACGCGGGGCCGGCGTCTCGGCCTGCCCGCCTGTGAGGCGTGCCAGCACGCCGCCGGCCCACGGCCCGGCGGCGTTCAACACGACGCGGGCGCGCAGCTCGAAGGTGTCGCCGCTCACGCGGTCCCGCATGGTCACGGCCTCCAGCCGCCCGCCGGCGCGGCGCACGCCCAATGCCTCGGCGTAGTTGGCGACGGCGGCGCCAGCGTCGCTGGCCGAACGGACGGCGGAGATGGCAATGCGCTCCGGCTGCCGCATCTGGTAGTCGAACCACACGGCGCCTCCGGTCACGCCATCAGTGCCGATGATCGGGTTGAGGCGAAGGCACTCGGTCCGGGTCACGATGCGGCCGCGTGGCAGATGCAACTCCGGGTCGACGACGCCGTCATTGCGGTCGCGGGCCACCAGGTCGGTGATGGCCAGCGCCGCCCGCAAGGCCAGCGCGTTGCGGGTGGGGTGCCTGTAGGTCGGCACGCAGAAGGGCAGCCGGTCGATGAGATGGGGCGCCATCAGTGCCATGGCCCGCCGTTCCCGGATGAACAACCGCATCTGCCGGAAGTTCAGCGACTGCAGCGAGCGCAGGCCGCCGTGCAAGGTCTTGAGGCTGTTGGCGGAGGTGCCGGCACCGAAGTCGGCGCGGTCGACCAGGGCCACGGTGAGGCCGCGGGCGGCGGCTTCCCACGCAGCCAGGGCGCCGTAGATGCCGGCGCCGATGACGACCAGGTCGAAGGGGGTGTCCGCCAGACGGCGCAGGTCGCGCTGCATCACGTGCTCCCGTCATTGTACCGATAGGGGGCTGTGACGACCGACGCGATCCGAAACTACTGGAACGAACGCATCCACGATCTCGAGATGACGAGCCATCCGGTCGGCACGAGGGCGTTCTTTGCCGATCTCGACGACTACCGCTTCGACAAGCTGCGCTACCTGCCGGAGCTGGTGGACTTCGCCGGCTTCCGTGGCCAGCGGCTGCTCGAGGTGGGCTGCGGCATCGGCACCGACCTGGCCCGCTTCGCCGGCGGCGGCGCGCGAGGTCACCGGCGTGGATCTGGCGCAGACCGCCATCGACCTGGCCACGGAAGAACTTCGCCCATCTCGGGCTGACCGGCGACCTGCGGGTCGCCGACGGCGAGGCGCTGCCGTTTCCCGACGCTTCGTTCGACGTCGTCTACGGCCACGGCGTGCTGCAGTATGCGGCCGCCCCGGAACGCATCATCGCCGAGGCGCTACCGGGTGCTGAAACCCGGCGGCCGGGGCATCTTCATGGTCTACAACCGGGTCTCGTGGCTGAACGCCCTGTCGAAGGTGATGAAGGTGCCGCTCGAGCACGAGGACGCGCCGGTCCTGGTGAAGTACTCGATCGGCGAGTTCAAGGCGCTGCTCCGGCCCTTTGCCGAGACGCGCATCGTGCCGGAACGCTTCCCGGTCAAGTCGCGGCTCCACGGCGGCTGGAAGGGCGTGGCGTTCAACGGTCTGTTCGTCGGCACCTTCAACGCCCTGCCGCGGGCCTGGGTGCGGCCGCTCGGCTGGCACCTGATGGCCTTCTGCCGTAAATAGCCCGGCTGGCGCCGGCTGGGCTGACGCGCCGCGCCCGGGCGCGGCCACCGGGGCCTGGCCCTGGGCCCGCGCCCCGGCAGGAAGTTTGGCTCCCGGGGGAAAAGAGCG
The DNA here is from genome assembly GCA_963843885.1 of uncultured Acidobacteriota bacterium. Classification (GTDB taxonomy): domain Bacteria; phylum Acidobacteriota; class Vicinamibacteria; order Vicinamibacterales; family UBA2999; genus CADEFD01. Next base: position 509,961 of record CAWJMJ010000016.1, on the reverse strand, counting down.
TAAGATCGAGTGCTTAGATGGCACAAATTTACGCAGCGAAGTATCTCGCCAAGGCGGCCTTCAGCGCCCCCAGCGACATGGTCAAGGCAGTGGTGGCCGAATTACACCCCGCTGCATCCGACGGTCCTCATCTTCCACTGCACGTTCGTGTGCGACGCCCGCTGCGAGATGTGCAGCAACTGGAAGCGCGGCGACCGCAAGGCAGACATGTCGCTCGAGAGATCGAACGGCGTTCAGCTCGCCGCTGTGGAAGCACATCGAGAACGCCAGCGCTCTCCGGCGGCGAGCCGACCACGCGCAACGACATGGTCGAGATCTGCCGCGCTGATGATCGACAAGTTTCCGAAGCTGCGCAAGCTCACGCATCAACACCACCGGGCTGACGCCGCACCGCGCCATCCCGATGCTGACCAAGGTCGTCGAGATGTGCCACGAGCGCAACGTGATCTTCTCGACGCGCGTCTCGATCGACGGCGTCGGCGACATGCACGGCGAGGTGCGCAACGTGAAGCAACGGCTTCGAGAAGGCCGGCAAGACCATCACGCGCGATGCAGGAGCTGCAGAAGACGTACCGCTTCAACTTCGGCATCTCGTCGACCATCTTCTCGAAGAACCTCGACGACGCCGAGAACATCCTGGCCTGGGCGAAGAAGGAGAAGCTCGACATCGTCTTCAACATGGTGCGCTTCACCGACGCCGATGCTGGGCAACGCGAACTCGAAGGCACGTCAAGCCGATCGGCGCCGAAGAAGCAGACGCATGCGCCAGTTCTTCCTCGATCGCGTCCGCCAGGATCCGCTGCTCGACGGCCAGAACTACATCTACATGCACTACGCCGACATGATCGCCAACGGCTATCACCGCGCTGGCGCCGTGCCCGTTCCAGACGCAGGGCATCATGCTCAACCCGAACGGCGACCTGTTCTTCTGCGAGAACAGCGACGTCGTCGGCAACGTCGTCGACCGAGGATCCGCGGAGCGATCTACTTCCGCGCCACGAGCCAGCAGCACCGCGAGTACATCCGCGAAGAGAAGTGCCCGACCTGCCTCAGCCCCTGCCAGATGAACGTCGCGGCGATGAAGCAGGTGGTGCCCTACGCGAAGTTCCTGGTGCGCGCGTCGATGGAGAAGCGCCGGCCTTCGCCCGATGCTCCGGCGGCGCCGCCCCCGGCCGCTGCCGCCGCTCAACCCACGCAGATCTGATCGCCGCTGAACATTAGCGCGAGTTAATTCAGCCCGCCGGCCCGGGTGCTTGAATAACCCCATGAGCTTGCGTCGTCGCGGCCGGATGGTGACCTCCGGCCGCATATGACACCCGTGGCGTCCCACCGCCGCGGCGGCGTGGCGACGGCCCTGCTTGCCCTCGTCGTGGTCCTCGCCTTCGCCGGCACGTTGTTGTCGATCGGCGCGCTGCGCGCGGCCGCGGCAAGTACCGCCGCGCAGCTGCTGTTCGTGGCGCCGGGACTGCTGATCGTGGCGCGGACGCAGGCGAAGGGAACCGGATGGCTGCCGGTGGTGGCCTTCGGGCCGATCATCGGCTTCGGCTCGAGCAGTTTCGCCCTGCTCGGATTCTGGGCCGCCGGCGCCCGCGGCTCGTGGCTGCTCGTGGCCGCGCCGTTCCTGGCCAGCCTGCTGGCGTGGCCGGCCTCACGGCTGCGCGACCGCTGGCGGTTGACGGCCACGGCGCCCGGCGACGCGCGCATGCTGCTGCTGGCGTTGCTCCTCGTGCCCGTCATCGTCTGGAAGCCGTTTGCCAACGTCGGCGCCGAACGGCCAGAAGGCCGCATCTACCGGCAGTACTTCACGGCCGACTATGTGTGGGTACGGGCCGTCGTGGCCGAGGTGGCGAAAGGCGATTTCCCGCCGGTCAACCCCTACTACACCGGCGACGCGCTGCACTATTACTGGCTGCCGCACCTCTTGAGCGCGGTCGAATATCGCGCCTGGCCCGACCTGGATCTCGACGCGCTGCTGCTGACCCGCACGGTGCTGGTCGACGCGATGTTCGTGGCGGCCCTCTACGGCGTGGCGCGGCTGGCCGTGGCGCTGCCGTCGGCGGCGCTGGCCGGCGTGCTGTGCGGCTTCCTGGCGACCAGCTTCGAGGCGGCGGCGGCCTGGTGGAGGCTGGGGCGCGACGGGTCGCCCCCGCACTTCATCCGCTACCTGAACATCGACGCCGTCTCGCGCTGGTTCTACCAGGGCATGCCAATCGACGGCCTGCAGCGCATCCTGTGGTACCAGCCGCATCACGCCACCGGCTACATCCTCGGCCTGCTCGGCGTGCTGGCGCTGACCCGCCGTCGCCGCGAGGTCGACCCGACCGTGTTCGGGGTGGCCGGCGCGCTGCTGGCGGTCAGCACGGTCATCAGCTCGGTGGCGGGCGTGATGTTCACGGCCGTGGCGGTCGCGTGTGAAGCGCTGAGGACGGTGGTCCGCCGGGCCTGGCTGCCGGGCCTGTTCAACGCGCCCTATGCCGCGCTGCCGCTGGTGGTCGGGGCCGCGCTGGTGACGCTGCTGCAGTACGTCGATCACACGCCGGGGGCGGACGCGGGACTGGTCCGCTTCGGGCTCAACCGGCTGTCGGTGCGCAACTTCTGGGTGGTCACCGCGATGAGCTTCGGACCGGCGCTGCTCCTCGGTGCGGCCGGCATGTGGGCGGCCTGGCGGCAGCGCGCGCGCGACGTGTGGCCCTTCCTGGTCTTGCTGCCCGTGGTCGCCGGTTTCTACTTCTTCGTCGACGTGCGCGACCACCAGGACGTCTACGTGGGCTGGCGGGTCGGCCACCTCACCTTCATGGCGCTGGTTCCGGTCATCGGTCTGGCCTTTGCGGACATCGCCAGCCTGCGCGACGGGCCACGGCACCTGGCCGCCGGCGCCGTGGCGTTGATCGTGGCGTTGGCCCTGCCCACCGTGATCGTCGACGTCTTCAACACCCAGGACATCGAGCCGAACGGCATGGGCCGCGCATGGCGGCGCACTGAAGTGATCACGCCGGCCGAGCAGGCCGGGCTCGAGTTCCTGCGGACCCGGACCGCCGCGCGCTCGGTCGTGCAGGTCGACACCCTGGCGCGCGACGAGATGTGGGCCTACATCCCGGCGTTTGCGGAGCGGCGCATGGCGGTGGGCGTGCCGATTTCGATGGTCCCGCTGCTCAAGTATCAGGAGGGCGCCAGGCGGATCCAGTGGATGTACGACGCCGATGCCGCCTCCGCCTTCGCGCTGGCCGACCGGGTCGGCATCGACTACATCGTGGTCGGCGCGCCGGAGCGCACCGCGCATCCCGGCATTGAAGCGCGCTGGTCGTCGCACCCGGAACTGCTCCCGATTGTCTTCCGCAACGACGCGCTGGCCGTCTACCGGGTGTGGCACCGGCCGCGGTAGGCCGCCACAGGCCCCCTTGCGCCGTCAGGCCTGCGCGGGCGGCGCCGGACGCAGCCACAGGAGCAGACCGGGGAGGTTGCCGGCCAGCCCCGTGAGCACGATCAGCGTCGACAAGGCGAACGACAGCTCGTCGGGCACCCCCACCGGCCGCAGCAGCCACACGATGACACCTTGGGGAACGCCAAACCCGCTCACCGAAATGGGGAGCAGCAGGATCAGCAGTCCGAACGGCATGAACAGCAGGAAGTAGCTGAACGGCACCTGGAGGCCCAGGCCCAGGGCGAGCACATAGGCCTGGGTGATGCGCAGCAGCTGCACCGCGAGCGACCACGCCATCACCGTGGCCAGCGCCCCGCGGTGGGCGCGGTAGCGGGCCACCGCGTCGGCCAGGCGCAGGAGCCGGCGGGCAAGGGGACCGCCGTGACGGTGCGGCGGCACGGCCCAGCGCAGCAGCGCATCGCCCCAGAACGCCGCCACGCACGCGGCCCCGACCACGGCCATCGCGGCGATGACCCGGCCGGTGGCGTTGCCGGAGGCCGAGAAGGCCAAGCCCAGCGCGCCCATGGCGGCCAGCGCCAGCACGCCCAATACGCGGTCGACGACCACCGAGGCCAGCGCGTCGCCGAGCCGGGCCGTGACTTGCGAAAGCCCCCACGCCCGGGCCGCGTCGCCACCCACGCCGGCCGGCAGGAAGCTGCCGACGAACGAACTCACCAGGAAGAGCCGCGCGGCCGCCGCGCCCGACACCCGCATGTCGGCGGCCCGCAGCAGGAGCAGCCAGCGCCAGATCATCACGGCGCGGTCGAGGGCGACGAGCACCAGCACCAGGGCGAGGTGAGGCAGCGAGACGGCGGCGGCGGCCGCCGCGGCGGCGCGCATGTCGATGCGCGACGACAGCCACCACAGAATGGCGGCGGTGATCGCCAGGCGCAGCCAGGTGGAGCTGGCCAGGCGGCGGAGCACCGTTAGCGGCTCCCGGGCTTCCGGGCCACGAAGGTCAGCGTCTCGAACAGGTTCTTGCGCATCTTGAAGAGCAGTTCGGTCGTGCCGGTGTAGCGCGACAGCGCGTCCACGCCGGGGATGTTCACGAGCAGCGCCGCGGCGGCCAGCGCGTCGCGCGCCACGCCGGTGGCCAGGCCGATGCCGCGTTCGACATGCTCGACCTGGAACCCGCCGTCGTTGAAGAGCTGCCGCACGCGCCGCTCGGTGGTGACGAAGTTGTGGGTGTAGTCCACGTCCCAGAAGAACGTCCGCTCCTTCAGGTAGTCGGGCACGACCACGAAGAACACCCCGCCCGGGCGGAGGGCGCGCAGCGCCTCGGCCGTGAAGTGCCGCGCCTGCTCGATGCCGTTCATGTGCTCCAGCACCTGGTCGGCGTAGATCACATCGGCCGTTCCAGCGGCGACGGGGATCGGCGGCGCCCACGATTCGATGACGGCCAGACCCTTGCCCCGCAGTACCTCGATCAGGATGGCGCTGGCCTCGATGGCCGTATAGCGCCAGCCGGCGGTGACGGCCTGCTCGGCCAGGGTGCCGCGACCAGGCCCGACCTCGACCATGTCACCCGGGGCCGGCTGGTAGCGGTGGAGCAGCGCCAGACGGTGCTGCTCGATCCGGGTGCGCCGGCCGCTGCCGTAGCCGGTGAGCTTCTTCTCGGAAAACGACTTGTAGAAGGTGTCTTGCGGGTCGGCCACGTGTCCTCGCCGGTGAATGTACAAGAAATCGGGCGACAGCGGTAACCGCCGTCGCCCGGTTCCTGAACGAGCCTGGTGCGGTTACGGCAGCAGGGCGAGGGTGCTCTGGCGCGGCGCGTAGATCTGCTGCGAGTTGTCCAGCCGTCCGAGGTAGGTGGGCGCCCACACCGGGTTGTTGCCGCCGATGCCGCCGACCAGGTCCCAGGCATCACGGGAGTCGCAGCGCGCGATCACGTCGTCGGACTGCGGTCGGCCGGGGCCGCCGTTCTTGATGCACCAGCCCGTGTCGGGCCCGCGCGGATTCCACTTGCCGTGGCCGTAGTGCAGGGCCGCCACGGCGGTCTCCAGGAACAGGTTCAGCTGCTCGCGATTCGAGCGGCCGGTGATGTCCCAGCGGCCGGTGGTGTAAATCGCATAGATGATGGCGTAGGCCTCGCCAAAGCCGATATCGCGCGGCGTGCCGACCGTGCCCACCGAGGCGCCGATGGCGGGGCGCTGCACGGTCTTGAACGTCCACACGGGCGACCAGGGTCCGGCTTCGCCCTGGTACTCGGCGCGCACGCGCCACTGGTACTCCGTGTCGAACTCGAGGTCGCTGTCGCCGGTCAGCGAGGTCTGGCCGCTCGCGGACTGCGCCACGACCGAGTCGCCGAGCGACACGCCGCTGCCGTTGAAGACCTGCACCCGGTAGTTCAGGGCCACGCTCGTGAATCGGGCCGCGGCATTGGCGAAGGTCACGGTCGGGCGCACCGAGTCGATGCGGCTGCCGTTCTCGGGTCCGACCGGAGACGGCGCGCTGACCTTGAGGGTCGATCCGTCGGGGTTGGCCGAGGTGTCGCCAGTAGCGGCCGTAGGCGACAGCATCGTGTTGGGGCTCTGCGAACAGGCCGTGAGCAGGACCACGCCGGCGATTGCCGACCCGAGCGAAAGCGTTCGTCGAAGCATCAGTGAGTTACTCCTGGGAGGGTGAAACCGCCGCCGTGGCCGAAGCCAGCTCGCAGCGCCACATGATAACGCAGGTTGCGCCATTACGGGGCCTGTTGGGCCATCGTGCTAACATTCTGGCGCAGATCAACCTGGTCGTGAGCCCTCGGGGCGAGGGTGTAGTTGGCGCGCGGCGCCCTTAGTGGAGCAAAGACGAAGATGCGATTTCTTGCGGCGGTGGCAGTGGCGGGCTTCGTGGCGCTGGGCGCGCAAAGCGCGAGCGCCCAGACGGACGACTCCCGGTTCTATATCAACCTCAACGGCGCGTTCGAGCCCGGCTCGCAGACCTATGCGGACGACGGCACCTTCCGGCTCTACGATGAAACCGGCCGCCTGAGCGTGTCGAGCGAGGTGTCGACGGGCGCCATGCTCGACTTGGCCGTGGGCGGACGGGTCACCGGGCCGTTCACGTTCGGCCTCGGCTACCAGCGCGCGTCCAGCTCGGATCCGGCCACCGTGTCGGGCACCGCGCCCCACCCGATCTTCTTCGACCGGCCGCGCGCCTTCACGCAGACCGTCCCTGACTTGACCCGCACCGAACAGGCCCTGCACTTCAGCGTCGGCTACCTGGTGATGGTGGGCGAGAAGCTCGATCTGCACATCACGGCTGGCCCCTCGCAGTTCCGTTTCACGCAGCAGGTGCCGGGCACCGTGGGAATCGAAGAGACCAGCGGCCAGTTCACCGCCGTGCGTCCGGTGGTGGGGGTCGTCACCCGGAAGCGCAACGACTGGGGCGCGCACGTGGCCGCGGATGTCTCCTACCCGGTCTACGAGTTGGGCCAGACCATCTTCCGCGTCGGCGCGTTCCTGCGTTACGCCGAAGCCTCGTCGGACTTCCAGGTGGTCTCCAACTCGGTGAAGACCGACCTTGGCGGCTTCCAGATGGGCGCCGGCGTGCGCGTGCGCTTCTAACCTCACCGGTCGTTCGTCACATGACGGCCAAGGGCCGGGCTCCCCAGTGGGAGTCCGGCCCTTCGCCGTTGCGCCGAGACACCGGCCCCGAGACCGGGACGCCGGCCCTAAGGCAGCGCCGAACGGGGCGGCGGGTAGACGTTCTGGTCGCCGGGCAGGCGTCCGATGTAATCGAGGTGGAATCTGTAACCGTCGGCCCCGGCGCCGCCGATGAGGTCCCAGGCTTCGCGCGAGTTGCAGCGCACCAGCACGTCGTCGCTCTGCGGGCGCCCCGAGCCGCCGTCCTTGATGCACCAGTTCGAGTCAGGCCCCTTGGGGTTGTAACGCGCATGGCCGTAGTGGAGCGTGGCGACGGCGCTGGCGAAGAACTGATTGCGGCTGTCGCGCGACGAGCGGGAACCGAGGTCGACACCGGTGCCGTCGTGCACGCTGCGGATAATCTCCAGGCCTTCACTTTCCGTGATGGTGCGCGGGCCGCCGACCGTGCCGGTGCCCCCGCCGCCGCCCCCGCCCCCGCCGCCCGTGCCCCCGCCGCCGCCGGTGGTGACCGGGGCGTTGGGCGTCCGGAAGGAGGCCCACGCCGAGCGGGCACTTTCGACCGTGCCGTTGGTGGCATACGCCCGCCAGTAGATGGTCGTGGCATACGGCGCGGCGCTGCCGGCCGCCAGTGAGGTCGTGCCAGCCGAGCCGACGCCGGCGCTGAGCACGAGCGACACCGCCCCGGCATCGGGCGCGAGCCCGACTTCAACCCGGTTGATGACCGGACCGGCCGGCCCCGAGATGCGGCCGTTGCGCACGACGAACTGGGGGGTGAGCGAATCGATCTGGCCGAGGGGCGCCACCGGCGTGGGCGTCTCGATGACCACCGGTTCGACCAGGCTGAAGCTGGCCGCGACCGACCACGGGCCCGTGTTGGCGCCGTCGAAGGCCCGGGTCCGCCAGTAATAGGTGCCGCCGGCGCCGAGCGTCTGGGTGAGGCGATAAACCGTCCGCCCGTTCGCGCCCGGACTGATCCGGTCGGCCTGGTGCAGGACCTGATTGAAGGCGGCGTTGGCGGCCAGCTGGAACTGCAGGAACAGCGGCCGGACGCCGCTCGAGCCGGCGTTCTCAATCAAAAAATCGAGCGGCTGCTGGGTGCTGACCAGGGTCTGGCCGACCGCCGGCTCCAGCGCCTTCGGGGCGGTGATGGCGACGCCCGGAATCGGCCCGGCGATGTCGGGACTGAGCGGATTGGCGCTCTTGGTCTGCTGGCAGGCCGCGGCCAGCAACACCACGAGGCCAATTCCCACGGCTCGGATTGCGTACATGTGATTTTCTCCCCTGCAATGACGACGACCAGCAGAAGTGCTGCGGCGGGCCACCGTGGGAGGCGGAGGCGCGACCGAGCGACGTGCTCCCGGTTCCAGGACTATCGGCGGTGACTGCACAGGACTTTACACCGTGGGCCGGGGCGAGCAGGGCCGTGCCGGAATGTGAGGAGGGCGGGGAGGCGCGGGACGGTCAGTGGCGGCGGAGCAGGAACAGCGCGCCGCCGCCCAGGGAGAACAGCATGATCAGGGCGGTGCCGAGGAGCGACACGGCCACGCCGGCCTCGACCCCCAGCCCGAAGCGGACGAAGAAAAAGCTGAAGACCGCTTCCCGCACCCCGAAACCGTTGATCGACACCGGCGCCATCTGCACGGCCAGGGCCACCGGCACCAGCACCCCGGCCATCATGACGGGCAGGGGAATCGACAGGCTGCGCGCCGTGAGGGCGTAGAACAGCACGATCACGACCTGCACGACGAGGGCGCCGCCGAGCGCGCCGAACAGCGACGAAGGGCGGGAGCGAAAGCGGCCCAAGGCATCTTGCAGCATGCTCAGCCGCTCCACCACCCAGGGGTGGCCCCAGGCCCGCAGCGGCGTGACCAGGGCATCGAGCAGGCCGGGCGCCACGAACAGCGGAATGCACAGGGCCAGCGCCACCACGGCGGCCAGTTCGAGCCAACCGGTGCCGGGAATGACCACCCCGAACGCGCCGGCGATGACGGCGCCGACGGCGCCGACCGTGAGCAGGGCGAAGGCGCCGAGCACGCGGTCCACCAGCACGACCGTCGTGGCCAGGGTCTTCGAGCCGGCCAACTGCGACGTGTCGGCGATCCGAACCACGTCGCCGCCGATGTTGCTGGGCAGGAAGTTGTTGAAGAAGAGGGCGACCCAGTACCGACTCGGACAGGGTACGGGTGGGAACGTCGACGTGCTGCGCGGCCAGCAGGATGCGCCACCGCCAGATGCTCACGGCCATGACCAGCGCGTTGGCGGCGAAGGCGGCCATCAGCCACAGCGGCTGCACGCGCTTCAGCATCAGCCACATCGCCGCGGCGCTGGTGTTCCGCAGCACGAAGGCCATCAGGCCAACACTGAGCACGAGCTTGGCCACGGTGGTGGCGATCCGGGCCGCGCGGCGGGTCGATCGGGAAGGTGCCAAACCGCTCAAACGTACCATAAGTGACTACAGGTCAGCAAGAAGCGGGGAATCGGATGATATGATGGAGCGGTCCTCCGGTGCCCGGTTCGACACTCATTGCCCAGGCTGTGATTACGCCCGCCCGCCCCCTGCGCCTGCTGATGCTCGCGCCCGAGCCGTTCTTCGAGCCGCGGGGCACGCCGTTCAGCGAATTCCATCGCATCAAGGCGCTCGGGGCCCTCGGCCATCACGTCGATCTCGTCACCTATCCGATCGGGCGCGACGTCGACGCTGCCCAACCTGCGCATTTTCCGCAGCCCTGCGCCCGCCGTTGGTCCGGCGCGTGCCGATCGGACCGTCCGCGGTAAAGGTGCTGCTCGACGCCCTGATGCTGCTGACCATCGCCCGCCGCGCCCTGGCCGGCGGCTACGACGCCATTCATTCGCACGAAGAGATGGGGCTGATCGGCGTCTGGCTGGCGCAAGCTGCTGGGCATCCCGCACCTCTACGACATGCACTCGAGCCTGCCGCAGCAGCTCAGCAACTTCAAGTTCAGCGGGTCGTCGGCACTGCGCGGCGCTTTCGACGCGGCCGAGACGCTGAATGATTGCCGGCTCCGACGTGGTCATCACCATCTGCCAGGAACTGCAGGACACGGTCACGGCCATGGGCGCACGGCGACCGCGCCGTGCTGATCGAGAACGTCATGGGCGGCGACGTCGAGGAGCCCCCGACGCTGACGCCGGCGCGACTCTCCGCGAGCGGTGGGGCCTCCCGGCCGACGCGCCGGTCGTGCTCTACACCGGCACGTTCGAGCCCTATCAGGGCCTCGATCTGCTGCTCGAGGCAGCGGCCCTACTGCACCGCAGCCATCCTGCTGCGCGCGTGCTCATCGTCGGCGGCGAACCGGCCCAGGTCGAGGCCGCCCGGAAGGTGCGCGGCAGAGCGGGGCGCGGCCAACGTCGTCTTCACCGGGCAGCAGCCGGCGCGCGAGATCCCGGCCTTCGTGGCCGCGGCAGCCGTGCTGGCCTCGCCGCGCATCCGCGGGACCAACACGCCGCTGAAGATCTACTCGTACCTGCGCTCGGGCACGCCGATCGTGGCCACCGACCTGCTGACCCACACCCAGGTGCTCGGGCCCGAGGTGGCGCGCCTGGTGCCGCCCGAGGCGCGCGCCATTTGCCGCCGCCATCGGCGCCCTGCTCGACAATCCGGCGTCCGGCCACACCGCTGGCCGAGGCCGCGCGGCGCCTGTCGGACGAGCGCTACAGCCGGGCCGTGTATCTGCGCCGCACCGAAGAGGCCGTGGGCCGGCTGGCGGCCCGCGCCAAGCGCGTGCCGGCGCCAGCGCTCGCCAAGGAACGGGTCGAACCGTGAACAGTCCTGGTCACCGGCGCCACCGGTTTCACCGGCGGGCATCTGGCGCGCACGCTGGCGGCGCGCGGCCACGAGGTGCGTGCGCTGGTGCGCCCGAAGAGCCTGGCCCGCTTTGCCGCCTCGGCGTTGCCGGCCGCCGGCGTGACGCCGAGCGAAGGCGACCTGCTGTCGCGCCGAGGCCGCTCGCCCGGGCCTGCGACGGCGTCGAGGTCGTGTATCACATCGCCGCGACCTACCGCGAGGCCGGGCAGCCCGATGCCGCCTACCGCGCCATCAACGTCGACGGCACGCGGCATCTGCTCGAAGCCGCGCACGGCCGCCGGGGTCCGGCGTCTGGTGCACTGCTGCACCGGCGGCGTCCACGGCCACGTCGCCCATCCGCCGGCCAACGAGGACGCGCCGTTCAATCCCGGCGACGTCTATCAGAACACCAAGCTCGAAGCCGAGCAGATGGCCCGCCGGTTCGGCACGGCCACCGGCTTCGACGTCGTCGTGGCCCGTCCCATCGGCATCCACGGCCCGGGCGACACGCGCTTCCTGAAGATGTTCAAGGGCTTGGCGCGCGGCCGCTTCCCGATGCTCGGCGCCGGCACGGTCTTCTACCACCTCACTTACATCGACGACCTGGTCGAAGGCTTCCGCCTGTGCGGAGAGGTGCCGGCGGCCCGCGGCCGCGACCTACCTGCTGGCCGGCGCGAGTACACCACGCTCAACCAGCTGGTGGCGCTCGTGGCCGAGGAACTGGGCGTGACGCCGCCCCGGCTGCACCTACCGGTGTGGCCGGTGTGGATGGCCGGCTTGGCCTGCGAAATGGTGTGCGTGCCGCTGCGCATCGAGCCGCCGCTCTACCGCCGCCGCGTGGACTTCTACACCAAGAGCCGCGCCTTCGACATCACGCGCGCCCGGACCGAGCTGGGCTATGCGCCGCAGGTCGACCTGCGCACCGGCATCCGCAAGACCATCGCGTGGTATCGCGAACAGGGGTGGCTCTAGTGGGGGCCTCGCCGAGGCCCCTGAACGTCGTCCACGTGTGCGACCACCTCGGGTGGGCCGGGTCGCGCATGCACGGCGTGAAGCGGCTGTTTGCCTGGATGATGCCGCGGTTCGACGCCGACGCGCTTCACCGCGTCGCTCGTCAGCCTGCGCAAGAAGGACCTGTCGGACGGCACGCTCGAGCAACTGGGCATCGACGTCAGCTATCTGGGCCGCCATAAGTTCGATCCCGCGACTTACACCGCACCTGCTGAAGGTGCTGCATGACAAGCACGCCGATGTCGTCCATCTGCACGGCTACGGCGCGACCACCTTCGGGCGGTTGTGCGCGGCCAGGATGGGCATTCCGGCCATCCTGCACGAACACGCCAATCACACCGACACGCCGTGGTTCCAGAAGGTGGCCGACCGGGCCCTGGCGCGTTTCACCGACATCGCCCTGGCCGTGTCGGCCTCCACCGCGGAGTTCACGACCCGGGCCCGGCTGGTGCCGGCCGAGCGGACGCACGTCGTCTACCTGGGGGCGCCGCTCGACGAGTTCGCCCGGCCCCGGTCGGACGGCGAGGTCGCCGCCGCCCGCGCCGCGCTGGGCATTCCCGACGGTGCCGTCGCCATCGGCTGCGTCACGCGGCTGATGCCGTCGAAGGGCAACGAGTTCCTGGTGGCGGCCGCGCCGGCGGTGCTTGCCGCGCATCCGGAGGCGCGCTTCTACCTGGTCGGGGAAGGAGAGCTGCAGGGTCCGCTCGAAGCGCAAGCCGCCGCACTCGGCCTCGGCGACCGTTTCGTGTTCGCCGGGATTCAAGAGCGACGTCGCGGCCTGTTTCAGCGCCTTCGACATCGTCGTCTTCCCGTCGCTCTGGGAAGGCACGCCGCTGACCGCATTCGAGGCGCTGGCCATGGGCAAGCCGATTGTCTCGACCGACGCCGATGGCCTGCTCGACGTGCTGGTGGACGGCCGCGACGCGCTCGTCGTGCCCAAGCGCGACGCCGCCGCCCTGGCCGGCGCGCTGAACGCGGTCATCGAGCACCCGGCGCTGGCTGCGAGCCTGGCGGCCGGAGCGCGCGCCACCGGGCAGCGCTACGACATCGCCGCGTTCGTCCGGAAGATGGAGCGGCTCTACGAGCTGCTGCACGAATCGTCGCGGCGCAGCCGGCGTCGGAGCGCGTTGACGCTCGACCTCCGCTTCCTCCACGACGGGGGGCCGCGGTGAGCGCGGCCCGCGGCTGGGCGGCCCGGTCCGAGGCGTGGCGCCTCGGCGCCGGCGCAACCGCCACGATTGCCGCGGTGCTGCTGGCGTGGGCGCTGTCGGTGAACTACGCCAAGGCGTCCTACGGGTTCTTCTCGGATGCGTCCACCTACTACGGCCTGGGCCACAGCCTGGCCGACGACGGCGACTTCGAATTCCGGCGCGAGGATCTGGTGCGCGTGTGGCGCGAGTTCCCGAGCGGCCCGGAAGGCATCTTCCTGAAGCGCGGCTCCGACCCGGACCTGCGCCTCGACGGCGCGGCCCCCTTCCTGCATGTCGAGGTGCGGCCCGACGCCGACGCCTCGCGGCTCTTCTTCGCCAAGTCGTTCCTCTACCCGTTGGCCGCGGCGCCCTTCATCAGGCTCTTCGGCACCAACGGCTTCCTCGTTCTCCACGCCCTCGTGGTCAGCGTGAGCTTCCTGTGCGCCTACGCCTTCCTGGCCGCGCGCAGTCATCCGGTGGTGGCCCTGCTGTTTGCCGGCGCCTTCATCTTCGTCTCGGTGCTGCCGGTCTATCTGGTGTGGCTCACGCCGGATCTCGTTCAACTCCGGGCTGGTCATGCTCGGCTACTTCTTCTGGCTCTACAAGGAAGTCGCGGGACCGACGACGCCAGCGGGCGCGGCGCGAAGCCCGTGGCTGGTCGGGCCGCGCGCGGACCTGGTGGCGGCCCTGTGGCTGGGGCTGGCGACATTCTCCAAGCCCACGCACGTGCTGCTGATGCTGCCGGTGCTCGCGCTGTTCGCGCTCCGGCGCCAGTGGCGGCGCGGCTTTGCCGCCGGCATGGTCTTCTCGGTCGTGGTGGTCGGGTTCTTCGCCGCCAACGTCGCCATCACCGGCGACTGGAACTACCAGGGCGGCGACCGCAAGACGTTCTACAGCGGCGGCGACTCGCGCGGGTTCCCGTTCCAGAGCGACGACCGCACCTTCGACTCGACCGGCATCGGTCGCGCCACCAACGGCGTGCCGCTCGACGTGCTGGTCAATCGCGACGCGATCGTCGACGTGTTCCGACACAACCTCGTCTACTTCTTCGCCGGACGCCACACGGGCTTTGCCGTCTACTACTTCCCGGGCATGGCGGCGTTGCTGCTCTACCTGCTCAGGCCCCGCCACCAGTCGGCCTGGGGCTGGCTGACGCTGGCCGGCGGCCTCGGATCGGCGCTCTTCCTGATGCTCTACATGCCGTTCACCTACTCGGGCGGCGGCGGGCCGGTGGGCAATCGCTACTTCCTCGGCGTCTACCCGGTGTTCCTGTTCCTCACCCCTGGACTGGCGACCCCGTGGGTGGCGGTGGCCACCGCCGCGATGAGCGCGCTCTTCGTCACACCGGTGGTCGGGAACCCGTTTTTCTCGTCGTTCCATCCGGGCGAGCACACCAAGAGCGGCCTCTACCGCTTCCTGCCGCTGGAACTGTCGCTCATCAACGATCTGCCGGTGAACGTGAGTCCATCGCGTTCGCGCCAGCCGCTCGGGGGCGTGCCGCCGCTCAGCGGGTACTTCATGGACGACAACGCCTACACCCGCGAAGGCGACGCGTTCTGGGTGCGTGGCGAAAGCCGTGCCGACCTGATGCTGCGGGCGCCGGCGCCGCTCGAGGCCGGGCCCAACGGCGAGCAGGCCCGCGCGCTGCGGGTGCCGCGCATGGAGATCGTGCTCGAGACCGGGCCCAAGCCCAACCGCGTCGTCATTCGCACGGCCGCGGGTGAGGTCGCCGTCGACGTGCCGGCCCACGACCAGCGCTCGGTGGTGGTGGCGATGGGCGAGGGGCTGCCCTACAAGCCCTACCCCGAGAACCCGACCAACTACGTCTACGCCATCTCGATCGAGAGCGCGACCGGCTTCATCCCGCTGTTCGAAACCGGCGGCCGCGACAACCGCTTCCTGGGCGTGTTCGTGCGCATGACGCCGCTCTACGAGTAGCCGATGCGCGTCCTCGTGGTCACGTCGAGCCCGCCGTTCGTGGAAGGCGGGCACCTGGTCATCGCGCGTGAGCTCGTGCGCGCGTGCCGCGAGAGCGGGCACGACGCCGACCTGGTGGTCACGCCGCAGAACCGGTTCGGGCGGCAGGGCGCGGCCTACCTGGCCGCGTGGCTGACCGACGTGGGCGTGGCGGCCGACGGCGGGGCCGTGGATCACGTGATCAGCCTGCGCTACCCGGCCTTCGCGGTGCGTCATCCGCGCCACACCTGCTGGCTCAATCACACGATGCGCGAGTACTACGACCTGTGGCCGCGCTTCAGCGCGCCGCTGTCGTGGCGCAACCGCCTCAAAGAGGGCGTGCGCCGCCGCCTGATCCACGCCGCCGATCGGCACTGCCTGACGCGCGGCGTGCAGCGGCGCTTCGTGATCTCGACCACCGTGCAGGCCCGGCTCCAGCGCTGGGGCGGGCTCGACGCCACCGTGCTCCATCCGCCGGCCCCGGCCCGGGCCTACCGCTGCGACGGCTACGACGACTACATCTTCGCGGTGTCGCGTCTCACGCCGCTCAAGCGCTTCGATCTGCTGCTCGAGGCCCTGGCGCAGCCGGCCGCCGGGCACGTCCGGGCGGTGATTGCCGGCGACGGCGAGGCGCGCGCCGATCTGATGGCGCAGAGCCGCCGGCTCGGCCTCGACGGGCGCGTGCAGTTTGCCGGCCGGCTCGACGAGGCGGCGATGCTCGCGCACCTGGCCCGCTGCCGCGCCGTGGCCTTCGTGCCCTTTGACGAGGACTACGGCTTCGTCACCGTCGAAGCCTTCGCCTCGGCCAAGCCGGTCGTCACCTGCCGCGACAGCGGGGGACCGACCGAGCTCGTGGGCCACGAGCACACCGGGCTGATCTGCGCGCCGACGGCCGCCGCCCTGGCCGACGGCCTGGCGCGGCTCATCGACGACCGGGCCGGCGCCGAACGGATGGGGCAGGCGGCTCACGCGCGCGGCGCCACGCTCACGTGGCCGGCCACGGTGGCGCGCCTGCTGGGCGAGGCACCCGCCGGGCCGGTGTAGACTGGTCGACGGCCATGGCTTACCGCACGCCGCTCGAAGCACGCCTCGCCAAGAACGTCACCAAGGCGATTGTCGAATACGGACTGATTGAGGACGGCGACCGGGTCATGGTGGGGCTGTCGGGCGGCAAGGACAGCTGGGCGCTGATGCAGATCCTCGACGTGCTGCGTCAGCGCGCGCCCATCGACTTCACGCTGGTGGCGGTGAACGTCGACTCCGGCTACAAGGACTACAAGCACGACCTCATCGCCGAGACGTGCCGGGCGCGCGGCTGGGAATTGCGCATCGAGCACACGACCATCGGCGAGGTGATGGACGACATCCTCGATGCCGGCGACACGCCGTGTTCGCTGTGCGCGCGCCTGCGCCGGGGCGTGCTCTACCGCCTGGCCGAGGAAGTGGGCGCCACCAAGATCGCGCTCGGCCACCATCTCGACGACTTCGTCGAGACGCTGCTGCTGAACGTGTTCTTCGCGGGCGCGCTCAAGGCCATGCCGGCGCGGCTGGTCTCCGACAACCAGCAGCACGTCGTCATCCGTCCGCTGGTCTACGTGACCGAGGCCGACGCGCGTGCCTACACCAGCGAAAACGCGCTGCCGGTCATCGGCTGCTGCTGCCCGGCCTGTGGCGACCTGAGCCTGCAGCGCCAGCGCATCAAGCGGCTCATCATGGACCTCGAGCGCGAGCACCCGCACGTCAAGGCCTCGATGATCAAGGCGCTGACCAACGTGATGCCGCGTCACCTGCTCGACCGACGGCTCAGCGCCGGCTCGCCCGCGCCGGCCGGCGCCGGGGCCCATCCCGGCGACGAGGTGAAGTTCGGCGAGCTCGTCACGCTGCGTGCCCGCTGACATGCGCGCGGTGGTGCAGCGGGTGCGGCAGGCGCGCGTGGACGTCGGCGAGCGCGTGGTCGGGCGCATCGGCCACGGGCTGCTCGTCCTGGTCGGGGTCGAGAAGGGCGACGGCCCGGCCGACGTCGCGCACGTCGCCGGCAAGATCCGCGACCTGCGCATCTTCGACGACGACGGCGGCAGCGACGGCCGTGTCCGCATGAACCGTTCGGTCGTCGACGTGGGCGGCGCGGTGCTGGTCGTCTCGCAGTTCACCCTCGCTGCCGACCTGCCGCAACGGCCGCCGGCCCTCGTTCGCCGCGGCGGCGCCGCCCGATCGAGGCGCGGCGTCTCTACGAGGACGTCGTCGCCGACCTGCGCGCCGCGGGCGTGCCGGTCGAGACCGGCGAGTTCCAGGCGGCGATGCTGGTCTCGCTCGAGAACGACGGCCCGGTGACGTTCGTGCTGGAGAGCCGGCGCCCGTGACTCCGGCAGGGCGCCTCACGCTCGTGGCGGTGCTCACCCAGGGCGGCCTCGCCGCCGCCGGGCTGGCCGGTGCCGCGCTGGCCGGCGTGCCGGTGCCGTGGGGCCTGGAGCGCCCGGTGCACGCCGCGCTCGTGGGACTGGCCGCGGCGGCCGTGCTCGGGGCCGTCAACCTGGCGCTGTTGCGTTGGGGCGTCGGCCTGTGGCGGGCCGTCCGGGCGGCCGTCGACGACGTGCTCGTGCCCACGTTCTCGGGGCTCGGCTCGTGGCAGATCGTGGTCGTGTCGGTCGCGGCGGGCATCGGGGAGGAGCTGTTCTTCCGCGGCTGGCTGCAGCCGGTCTTCGGCCTGCCGGCCGCGTCGGTGGCATTCGGGCTGGCCCACGTGGCCGGCTCGCGCATGATGGCCTTTGGCCTCTGGGCCGCGGGCATGGGCGTCGTGATGGGCAGTCTGGCGCTGGTCACCGGCGGCCTGCTGGCGCCGATGACGGCGCACGCGTGCTACGACGTGCTGGCCTTCCATTATCTGGGCGCCGCGGCCCGCCGTCAGGGGAAACAGGGAGCATGACAGTGACAGGCAAGCACAGCAATCGCAGGTGGTCGATCGGATTCATGGCCGTCGGTCTCGTCATGGCGCTGGCGGCCGGCGCCGGCGCGCAACAGCGTCCGCTCGTGACCGAGGATCCGCTCACCGTCGGCACCGGCCAGATCCTGCTCGAGAGCGGCGTCGACGTGGCCCGTGGCATCACCTTCCCGGTCTCCGGACTGCGAGGCAACCTCGTATCGGTACCGACCATCGGCATCAGCGTCGGCGTCGGGCCGATTGCCGAAGTCCAGATCGACGGCAGCTTCTACCGCCGGCTCACGATCACCGAACGGAACCCCGGGCCGTTTGCCGGGGCGTTGTCGTTCACCGGCGACACGACCAGCGCGGTCGACGACTTCGTCATCGCCACCAAGCTGCGCGTCCTCAACGAAGCCCCGGGCCGTCCGGCAATCGGCGTGCGCTTTGCGACGCGCCTGCCCAACGCCTCGAACGAATCGGGCCTGGGGCTCGACACGACCGACTTCTTCGCGTCCGTCTTGATCGGCAAGACCGTCCGCTCGCTGCGTACCGTCGGGAACGTCGGCGTGGCCATCGTCGGCGATCCGGTGGTGGCGGCGCGCCAGGAGGATCTGCTGACCTTCGGCCTGTCGCTGGCCCGGGCCGTGAACGGCGGCCTGGAGTTGGTGACCGAATACAACGGCCGGCTGAACCTGGCCGCGACCTCGCCCGTGGCCGGTAGCGAGAGCCGCGGCGTCGCCCGGGCGGGTCTGCGCTACACGCACGGCCCGGTGCGCGTCGATGCCGCGGGGCTCATTGGCGCCACCACCCCCGACCTCGACCTGGGCTTCACGGCTGGCCTGACCTGGGTCTTCACTGCGTTCAGGGTGCCATGACCATCATCAAGGCGCACGCCTACGGCAACGACTTCCTCTTCGTCGATCGCGACGACGGTGGCCGGCCACGACGCGGCCGCACTGGCGCGTCAGTTGTGCGCGCGCCACACCGGCATCGGCGGCGACGGCCTGATCCTCTACTCGCTCACGGCCGACGGCGCGACGATGCGCCTGATCAACGCCGACGGCAGCCCGTCGGAGCTGTCGGGCAACGGCCTGCGCTGCCTGGCGGCGCTGGTCGTGCGCGAGCGTGACCGACGGAACGGCGATCCGTTGCCGGTGCCGCTCGAGGTGCGGGCCGAGACCGATGCCGGCGAGCGCCGGCTCACGTTGACCTCGCGCGCCAACGGCCGGTACACGTTCCGGGCCGGCATGGGCCAGCCCGCGGCGGTGCGCAGGAATCGCTGACGGTCGCCGGCGAGACGCTTGCCGGTCGTGACCCTCAACATCGGCAACCCGCAGTGCGTGGCCCTCATGGCCGCGCTGCCCGACCAGGAGCGTTTCAACCGGCTCGGCCCGGGCCTGGCGACGCATCCGCGCTTCCCGGCCGGCACCAACGTCGAGTTCGCGCGTGGTCGAGCGGCCCGACCGCGTGCGCATCCTGATCTGGGAACGTGGCGTCGGTCCGACCGAAGCATCGGGCACCGGCGCCTGCGCGGCGGCGATCGCGGCCATGACGGCCGGCGGCGCGGCGCGCGACGTCGACGTCGTCGCGCCCGGCGGCACGCAGCGCGTCGAGTGGAACGACGACGGCGTGTTCCTGACCGGCTGGGCGGAGATCCTGTTCGACGCCACCTGGCGGGCGTGACGGGACGGCCGGCAGAATCCGCGTCGACCGGCGCCGCGTCCGCAGGCGAAATCTGCGCCCCGGCGACCCGAGCGGTCGGCCCGCGTGGACGGTCGTCAGGAGCGCGGGCGCGTCCGTCGCGGCGGCGGCGCAAGCGAGGCCAGCGCCGACTCGAGGGCGGCGACTGCGCCGGCACGCCCTGCAACGACCGTCAAGTCGTCCTTCGCCACGCTGGCGCGCGCCTGCGCCAGCGCCTCCAGTGCGGCGGCCACGGCGCTCGCGGCCGTCCGTTGCACCGCCGCTGGCACGCGCTTCGCTTCTGGCGTGGCCAGCAGCGCGTCGGTCTTGTCGATGAGCGACGCGAAATCGTCGAGCGTCCGGTCGGCCTCCAGGCGCGCCTTCACGCGGGCTTCGACCGCCGCGGCGGCGGCCGCCTGGGCGCGCGCGCTGCTGTCGAGGGCGTGTCCGAGCGCGGCGCGATAGTCGCGGTCGGCCACCTCGGCGTGAGCGCGGGCCAGCGTCGCTTCGGCGGCCGCGAACTCGGCGGCGGCGTAGGTGGGCGGCGCCGGCGGCGCGGGCGGCGTCGAGCGCGCCCTGGGCCTGCGACAGCTCCTTGGTCGGCGGCGTCGCACAGCCGGTGGTGATCGAGGGCCGCGCACACGAACGCAAAGGCCAGTCGACAGGGTGAAGGCGCGGGCATGGTCGGGCCCGCAGTATACCGGAGGCGCATGGACGACGGGCGCGGCACGGCAGTCACGAAACCCGGCACCGGCCTCGTGCGGCTGGCTCACGACGACCGTCCGCGCGAACAGCTGCTGCGCGACGGGGCGGCGGCGCTCGGGGATCAACGAACTGGTCGCCGTGCTGCTCGGCAGCGGCGTGCGCGAATGCGACGTGCTCGGCGTCGCCGGCGCGTTGCTCGAGGCGGCCGGCGGCGCCAGCGGACTGGACCGCGCCAGCGCGCCGGCCGCTGACGCGCACGCGCGGCGTCGGCCCGACGCGCGCCGCCCGGCTGCTGGCGGCGCTCGAACTCGGGCGCCGGACGCCGTCGCCGGCCCGCGGGCACGCGGCCGCACCTCGGTTCACCCGCGGCCGTGGGCGCCTACCTGCTGCCTCGCCACGGCGGTCATCGCGAAGAGCGCTTCGGCGTGTTGCTGCTCGACACCAAGCATCGGGTCATCCGGCGCCGTGGTCATCTCGCTCGGCACCCTGGATGCCAGTCTGGTCGCACCCGCGCGAGGTGTTCCGCGCGGCCGCCGAGCACTCTGCCGCGGCGGTCGTGCTCTTTCACAACCATCCGTCGGGCGACCCGGCGCCCAGCCCGGAGGACGCTGGCTCACGCGCCGCCTGGCCGAGGCCGGCGAGCTCATGGGCATCGCCGTCGTCGATCACGTGGTGCTCGGCGATGGCTGCTGGCACAGCCTGCGCGAGTCGTCGCCCGGCGTGTTCGGGCGTTGAGCGCGCGCGCCGACGCCTTCGGTGGGCGGCGAATCTGGAGTACGCTGTGGTGTTCGGAGATCCGAGCCGGCATGAAGACCATTTACTTCGATTGCTTCGCAGGCGCCGCCGGGGACATGATCCTCGGCGCGCTCGATCGACGCCGGCGTGCCGTTCGCCGACGTGCAGCAGGCGCTCGGCACCCTGGCCGTCGACGGCTACGAGATTGCGGCCGATCGCGTGATCAAGGGCGGCATCACGGCGATGAAATTCCGCGTGCACGAACTGGCGCCGGCCGGCGCCGACCGCGGCCGCCCCGGCGCACAAGCACTATCACCTCAAGCACATCCGCGCCGCCATCGACCGCTCGGCGCTGAGCGACGCCGGGAAGGCCCGCGCCAACCGGATGTTCATGCGGCTGGCCGAGGCCGAAGCGGCCATCCACGGCATGCCGATCGACCAGGTCCACCTGCACGAGGTCGGCGCGCTCGACTCGATCATCGACATCGTCGGCGCCGTGTTCGCGCTCGAGTGGTCCGGCGCCGACCGGATCGTCGTGCTCGCCGCTGAACGTCGGCGGCGGCATGGTGCAGTTCGGCGCACGGCGTCTTCCCGGTGCCGGCGCCGGCGACGCTGAAGCTGCTCGGCGACGCGCCGGTCTACAGCGAGCGGCATCCAGGAGGAACTGGTGACGCCGACCGGCGCGCTGATCGCTCACCGACTACGCCGCCGCGTTCGGGCCGGTGCCGGCGATGCGCATCGAACGCGTCGGCTACGGCGCCGGCGACCGCGACCTCCCGAGACGCCGAACGTGCTGCGGGTGCTCATCGGCGAGACGGCCGACGACGCGGGCGCCGCCGCGGTCGATGCGGGTGACGGTGATCGAGCCTGCGAGATCGACGACATGAACCCGCAGATCTTCGGCGTCGCTGATGGACCAGCTCTACGCCGCCGGCGCGCTCGAGGTCTTCTACACCCCGGTGCAGATGAAGAAGAACCGGCCCGGCACGCTGCTGACGGTGGTGGCGCCGCCCGACGATCGCGCGCCGCCTGACCGACATCGTCTTCCGCGAGACGACGACCATCGGCGTGCGCTATCACGACGTGGCGCGCGAGTGCCTCGACCGCGAGATCGTGGCGGTCGACGACGCCGCTCGGGCGAGGTGCGCTTCAAGGTGGCGCGGCGCGACGGCCGGGTGCTGAACGCGCAGCCGGAGTTCGACGACTGCGCGAAGCTGGCCGCCGACCACGGCGTGCCGGTCAAGGACGTCCAGGCCCAGGCGCTGCGCGGCTGACGGAAGGCGTGGCGTCGACGGCCGCGACCTCGACTGAACCGGCCCTTCGAGCATGCGCTACTTCCTGACCACCGCCATCGACTACGTCAACAGCCGGCCGCACCTCGGCACGGCCTACGAGAAGATCACGGCCGACGTCATCGCCCGCTACCACCGGCTGAAGGGCGACGACACGCGCTTCCTGATGGGCAACGACGAGCACTCGCAGAACGTCTTCAAGCAGGCGCAGGAACAGGGCCAGGACCCGCTGGCCTACTGCGACGAGATGGAGCAGGCCGTTCCGCGAGACGTGGGCGCGCCTCGACATCTCGTTCGACGACTTCATCCGCACCACCGACCGCCGCGGCACTTCGCCGGCGGTCCAGGCGATGGCGCAGGCCTGTCTCGACAACGGCGACATCTACGAAGGCGTCTACGAGGGCTGGTACTGCGTCGGCTGCGAGGAGTTCAAGCCGGAGAAGGACCTGGTCGACGGGCTGTGCCCGATCCACAAGACCAAGCCCGAGTGGATCAAGGAGAAGAACTGGTTCTTCCGGCTGTCGAAGTACCAGCAGCCGCTGCTCGATCATCTACGCCGCCCACCCGACGTTCATCCAGCCGGAGATCCGCCGCAACGAGATCCTCCGCCTGGTCGAGGGCGGCCTCGACGACATCTCGATCAGCCGCGCGGGGCAGTCGTGGGGCATCCCGCTGCCGTTCGACCCGGCCAGCGTCGTCTACGTGTGGTTCGACGCGCTGATCAACTACACCGCGGCGGTCGGCTACGGCTCGGACGAGGCGCGCTTCGCAGCGCTAGTGGCCGGCCGACCTGCACGTCATCGGCAAGGACATCACGCGCTTCCACTGCGTGATCTGGCCGGCGATGCTGATGAGCGCGAAGCTGCCGCTGCCGGGGCAGGTCTTCGGCCACGGCTGGGTCTTCTTCAAGGGCGAGCGGATGAGCAAGTCGCTCGGCAACATCGTCGATCCGCTCGAGGCCGCCGAGCGCTTCGGCGCCGACCCGCTGCGGCTGTATCTCACCAAGGAATGCCCTACGGCGGCGACGGCGACTTCTCCTGGGAGCGCTTCGAGGAGAAGTACAACGCCGACCTCGCCAACAACCTCGGCAACCTCGTGAACCGCGTCGCGTCGATGAGCGCACGCTACCGGCACGGCGCCCTGGCGGCGCCGGGCGCGCGGTCGGCGACGGCTCGCCGGCGCCGCCGACACCGCCGTGGCGCGCCTACACCGACGCGATGGACGGCTGGCGCTGCACGACGGCGGCGGCGGCCGCCTTCCGCCTGGTCAGCGCGACCAACGAGTTCGTCGCCACCACGCAGCCGTGGGCGCTGGCCAAGGACCCGGCGCAGGCCGACGCGCTGTCGGCCGTGCTCTACGACGCGGCCGAGGCCGTCCGCGTCGCCGGCGTGCTGCTGCAGCCGTTCATGCCGGCCTCGGCGGCCGAGATCCTGCGACGGATGGGCGAGCACCGGCCGGCCGGACAGCTGCGCCTGGCCGACGCCGCGTGGCGCGGCGACGCGGCCCGACAGATCACCAACGACGGGGCCTTGTGGCCCCGCATCGAAGACAAGGGAGCCATTGCCGTGAGCGACACCCCCAACCCCGAGGTGCCGGCCGTAGCGGCCGCCGCCGAGCCGACGGCCACGTCCACCCCCACCGCCGATGTGACGAGCCCCGGGGCGGCCAGCCCGGCCCCGACGGCCACGGGCGCGGCCACCCCGGCCGCGCCGGCGGCCGGCACCGTCATCACCATCGACGACTTCATGAAGGTCGAGCTGCGGACCGCGAAGATCCTGACGGCCGAGCGCATGCCGAAGTCGAAGAAGCTGCTGAAGCTGTCGGTCGACGCCGGCGACCCCGAGCCGCGCACGATCCTCGCCGGGCATCGCCGAAAGCTACGAGCCCGAGGCGCATCGTCGGCCGCTCGATCGTGATTGTCGCCAACCTCAAGCCGCGCGAGATGATGGGCCTCGTGTCGAACGGCATGGTGCTGGCCGCCAGCACCGACGGCGGACCCGCCATGCTCGTGAACCCGGATCCGGCCGCGCCGGGCACCCGCGTCCGATGACGCGGCAGGCCGGGTCGGCACGGGCCGGCGTCGGGCCCCGGCGCTGCCGCCCAAGGCGTCTTGCGCCGCCCCGACGTGAGGTGTTGGCGCTGGGCCGCGGGGGAGTAGCCGCGGCAAGGCTCGGGCTCCCGGCCCGGGGGCCGCGCCGATGATCGACAGCCATTGCCATCTGGCCGGCGAGGAATTCGTCGCCGACCTCGACGCGGTCGTGGAGCGGGCGCGGGCCGCCGGGATTACGCGCGCGCTGGTGATCGTGGCGGCGCAGGACGACGCGGAATGGGCCCGCGCGCAGGCGTTGCCGGAGCGCTGGCCCGCGGTGCAGCTTCGCGGTCGGGCGTCCATCCGCACCAGGCCGCACCTGTTTGCCGCCGACCCCACGGCCGCGGCCGCCGCCGTGGCCCGGCGGCTCGACCGATCGCCCCTGCGTGCGGGCGATGGGGGAGATCGGCCTCGACTACCACTACGATTTCTCGCCGCGCGACGTGCAGCAGGCGGTGTTCAGCGCGCAGCTGGCGCTGGCGCAGTCTCGCGGCCTGCCGGTGGCGATTCACACGCGCGACGCCGAGGCCGACACGCTGCAGCTCATCGCCGCGGCGCAGGCCCGCGGCCCGCTCGACGGCGTGTTCCACTGCTTCACCGGCGATGCCGCGGTGGCCGCCCGGGCGGCGGCCACCGGTTTCTACCTGTCGTTTGCCGGGATCCTCACGTTCCCTCGCGCCGTCGAACTGAGGGAGGCCGTGACCATGGCGCCGCTCGACCGCCTGCTCATCGAGACCGATGCGCCCTACCTGGCGCCGGTGCCGCACCGCGGCAAGCGCAACGAGCCGGCCTTCGTGGCGCTGACCGCCGCCGCCATCGCCCGCGAGCGGGGCTTGGAGCCGGCGGCGCTGGTCGCGGCCGTGACGGCGAACTACGACCGCCTGTTTGCCGGTGGCCGCCCGCAAACCGCGTCTCCACAAGCATTAAGCGGCGGTGGCGCGCGTTGACACCGGCCCGACCGCTATGGTCGAATTGTCAGGTTTGAGTCCCTCCGTGCCGAAGACGACCCTCGACCTGATGCAGATGTTCGAACCGGTGCGCGCCGACCTGGTAGAGGTCGAGCGTGAGTACCTGCGCCAGGTCGAATCGAAGGTCGGGGTCATCCCGGAAATCGGCGCCTACATCCAGAAGAGCGGCGGCAAGCGCGTGCGTCCGGCGCTGCTGCTGATGGCCGCGCGCCTGTGCGGTTACACCGGCCCGCGCGCCGTGCTGAACGCCGCCGTGGTCGAGTTCATCCACACCGCCACGCTGGTCCACGACGACATCATCGACGACGCCGAGCTGCGCCGCGGCCAGAAGGCCGTGCATTCGCGCTGGGGCAACGACGTCACGGTGCTGGCCGGCGACTTCCTCTACATCAAGTCGATGGCCATGGCGCTCACGCAGGACACGCTCGACGTCGTGCGCCTGCTGTGCGACATCACGCTGCGCATGATCGAGGGCGAGATCTACCAGCTCACGAAGAACGGCGACCTCGACATCAGCGAGGACGAGCACTTCGACATCATCCGCCGCAAGACCGCGCACCTGTTCGGCGGCTGCGCCGAAATCGGCGCGATGCTCGGCGAGGCCGGACTCGAAAAGCAGACGGCGTTGCGCGAATACGGCTTCAACCTCGGCGTGATGTTCCAGCTCGTCGACGATCTGCTGGACTTCACCGGCCAGACCGAAGCGCTGGGCAAGCCGATTGGCGGCGACCTGCTCGAAGGCAAGATGACCCTGCCGCTCATCCACCTGCGCGATCACGGCGGTCCCGACGCGGTTGCGCTCATCCATCGCATCGTGCGCGAACGGCAGGCCTCTCCCGACGAATGGGCGCGCCTCACCCAGCTCCTGGCCGAGCATCGCTCGCTCGAGTACGCGCAGGCGCGGGCCAGAGCCTTTGGCGAAGCGGCCAAGCGCAACCTGGCGATCTTCCCCGACCGGCCCGAGCGCGACGCGCTCATGGCCCTGGCCGACTACGTCATCACGCGCGACCGCTGACGCGGCCGCCGGGGGCCCGCACGTGTCGCTCACGCCTGCCCAACGGATCGCCGAACTCCGCCGCGAGCTCCGCCGGCACGAGGAGCTCTACTACCTCAGCGACGCGCCGGAGATCTCGCGATCAGCGAGTTCGACGCGCTGATGCGCGAGCTGCAGGCGCTCGAGGCCGCGCACCCCGAGCTGGTCACGCCCGAATCGCCCACGCAGCGCGTCGGCGGCCGCCCGGCAGAGGGCTTTGCCGCGGTGGCGCACGCCGCGCCGATGCTCAGCCTCGACAACGCCTACGACGAGGCCGAGCTGCGCGCCTTCGACGAGCGCGTGCGCAGGGGTCTCGGCGCCGAGGCGGGCCGTGGCCTACGTGGCGGAACTCAAGATCGACGGCCTGAGCATCGCCCTCACCTACGAGGACGGCCGCCTGGTGCGCGGCGCCACCCGCGGCGACGGCGTGCAGGGCGAGGACGTCACGACCAACGTGCGGACCATCCGCGCCGTGCCGCTGGCGCTGCGCGACGGCGCCCTCCGGGCGGATCGAGGTGCGCGGCGAGGTCTATCTGCCGCAAGGACGCGTTCGAGCGGATCAACCGCGAACGTGAAGCGGCCGGCGAGGCGCTCTTTGCCAATCCGCGCAACACCGCCGCCGGCACCATGCGCAATCTCGACCCGGCGCACGTGGCGACGCGCGGCCTGCGCGCCTGGACGTATCACCTGGTCGCCGACGCGGCGGTCGTGCCGCCGCGGCATGACGACCTGCTCCGGTCGCTGGCCGAATGGGGCCTGCCGGTCGAGCCGCACTGGCGCCGGTGCGAGGGCATCGACGCGGTGTGGGCGTTCTGCGAGGCGTGGGCGGTGACGCGCAAGACGCTGCCGTTCGAGACCGACGGCGTGGTGGTCAAGCTGAACGACGTCGCCGACCGTGCGCCGGCTCGGCCTCACGAGCAAGTTCCCGCGCTGGGCAATCGCGTTCAAGTTCCCGGCCGAGCAGGTCACGACCGTGCTCACGGAAATCCGCGTCAACGTCGGCCGGACCGGCGCGGCGACGCCGTTCGCCGTGCTCGACGCCGGTGCTGCTGGCGGGCTCGACCATCTCGATGGCCACGCTGCACAACGCCGACGACATCGCCCGCAAGGACATCCGCGAGGGCGACACGGTGATCATCGAGAAGGCCGGCGACGTGATCCCGCGCGTGGTCGGCCCGGTCGTAACCGAAGGCGCGGCGCGGCGCGAGCCGTGGCGCATGCCGACCGCCTGCCCGGTGTGCGGGAACACGCTGCACCGCGACCCGAGGCGAGGTGGTGTGGCGGTGCGAGAACAGCACGTTGCCCGGCGCGCCTGCGCCGCAGCCTGGAGCACTTCGCCAGCCGCGGCGCCATGGACATCGAGGGGTTGGGCGAGTCGTTGATCGATCAGCTCGTCACCAGCGGACTGGTCGGAGATGCCGCCGACCTTTACGGGCTCACCGCGCCGGCGCTCGAGGCACTGGAGCGGATGGGCAAGAAATCGGCCGCCAACCTGGTGGCGCGCATCGACCGCTCACGCCAGAACGACGTGTGGCGCCTGATCTACGGTCTCGGCATCCGCCACGTGGGCGAGCGCGCCGCGCAGGTGCTGGCCGGGCAATTCGGGTCGATCGAGGCCATCGCCGCCCAGACGCCAGAAGCTCTGCAGACCGTGCCCGAGATCGGCCCGGTCCTGGCTGCTTCGGTGTACGAGTGGCTTTCGGAAGAGCCCAACCGGCGGCTGCTGGCGCGGCTGGCCGACGCCGGAGTCAAGACATCGGGCCCCGTGTCCACTCAGGCCGTGGCCACCGGGCCCGCTGAGCGGACGGACGTTCGTGCTGACCGGCACCCTCGAAGCGATGAGCCGTGAGCAGGCGACTGCGAACATCGAGGCGCTGGGTGGGCGCGTCACCGGGTCGGTGAGCAAGAAGACCAGCTACGTCGTGGTCGGGACCGAACCGGGCAGCAAGGCCGACAAGGCCCGGCTGCTGGGCGTGCCGGGTACTCGATGAGGCGGCGTTCCAGGCGCTTATAATGAAGCCATGACGCGGCGCTTCGCGTGGATCTCGGCGGGCTTTTCGGCCACCGTGGGCGTGCTCGTGGGCGCCAGCGCGACCGGGTCGTTCTCGCCGGCACCGGCCGTGCCGCCGCCAGCCAGTCCCGCCGCCGCCGCTGTGTGGTCCGCTCCGCTCGATGCCGCCCCCGCGCCGCCGGTGGCGACGGCTGCTTTCAGCACCTTCCCCATGAGCTTCGCCGAGGTCGCCGAGCGGGTCAACCCGGCCGTGGTCAGCATCGATGCGGCGTCGCGCGGCCGGCGCCGCGAGCGGCGCGGCGCGGCCGCCCGACGACGGCACCGGCTTCCGCCGGCCCGAGACGCCGCGGCGCGGCACCGGCACCGGCTTCCTGGTCGATGCCGTCGGGACTGATCCTCACCAACCACCACGTCGTCGAGGCAGCCGATCGGGTCACGGTGAAGCTGGCCGACGGCCGCACCTTCCGGCGCGCGCTGGTCGGCGCCGACACCGACACCGACATCGCGCTGCTCAAGGTCGATTCCGCGCAGCCGTTGCCGCACGTCACCCTCGGCGATTCCGACGCGGTGCGCGTCGGCGAGTGGGTGTGCGCCATCGGCAACCCGTTCGCCTACGAGCACACCGTCACCGTCGGCGTCGTCAGCTTCGTCGGCCGCAAGTTGTTCGATCAGAGCCTCGACTACTACATCCAGACCGACGCGGCCATCAGCTTCGGCAACAGCGGCGGGCCGCTGCTCAACACCGCCGGCCAGGTCGTCGGCATCAACGCCGCGGTCAGCCGGCAGGCCAACAACATCGGCTTCTCGATTCCGATCAATCAGGCCAAGGCCGTGCTGCCGCAACTGCTCGCCACCGGCCGCGTGGCCCGCGGCTATATCGGCGTGGCCCTGCGCGACGTCGACGCGGACGTCAGGCTGGCCCTGGACCTCGGCGACGCGGCTGGCGCGCTGGTCCAGGACGTCACCGCCGGATCCCCGGCAGAACGGGCCGGCCTCCGGTCCTACGACGTGATCACGGCCATCGACGGCCGCGCCATGGCCGGCGACGACATGGCCATCCGCACGGTGGCCGAACTGACGCCCGGCCAGACGACACGGATCGACTACCGGCGCGACGGGCGGGCCCACTCGGTGGCGGTCAAGCTGGCCGAACGGCCGGCCCGCGTCGGCGAGACGACGCCGGCCCCGGCGGCCGCGCAACGCTCGTTCGGAGCCGGTCCCGCGGAACTCGGCCTCACCGTCATCGAGGTGCACGGCGGCAACGCCCATCGCTACGACGTGCCCGCCGGCATCGAGGGGCTGCTCGTGCAGCGCGTCGAGCCGGTCAGTGCCGCCGCCGACGCCGGCCTCGAGCGCGGCCAGGTCATCTTGCACATCAACCGGCGCCCGGTGGCGACGGTGGCCGCGCTACGCCAGGTGGTAGGACAAGCGCGCCCGGGCGCGCCGGTGGCCGTGCTGGTCTACGATCCCGGTCTCGACCTGCGCGTGCTGCGCGTCCTGCACGCCGACGTTCCCTGATCCAGGTTCCAGCTTGATGACCCGTTCCGGTTCCAGCGCCCGCATTCTCATCATCGACGACGAGGCCGCCATTCGCGACTCGTTGAAGATGATCCTCGAATACCAAGGCTACGACGGTGCTGCTGGCGGCCACCGGCGAGGAAGGCGTCGCCGCTGGTCGAACGCGAGGCGCCGGACCTGGTGTTCCTCGACATCAAGATGCCGGGCATGGACGGCCTCGAGGTGCTGCAGCGGCTCACGCCACCTGACCGACGTGACGCCGGTCGTGGTCATCTCCGGGCACGGCACCATCAGCACCGCCGTCGAGGCGACGCGGCTCGGCGCCTTCGACTTCATCGAGAAGCCGCTCGCGAGCGAGCGCGTGCTGGTGATCGTGCGCAACGCCGTCGACTCGCGGCGGCTGCGGACCGAGAACCGGACGCTGCGCAAGGACGCAGGAGAAGCGGCACCAGATCATCGGCGACAGCCCGGCGCTGGCCGGGGTGCGCGCCGCCATCCAGAAGGCGGCGCCGACCAACGCCACCGTGCTGATCTGGGGCGAGAGCGGCGTCGGCAAGGAACTGGTGGCCCGCGCCATGCACCGCGAGAGCCTGCGCCGCGACAGCCCGTTCGTGCAGGTCAACTGCGCCGCCATCCCCGACGAGCTGATCGAGTCGGAGCTGTTCGGCCACGAGAAGGGCTCGTTCACCGGCGCCACCGATCGGCAGATCGGCAAGTTCGAGCAGGCCGACAAGGGCACGATCTTCCTCGACGAGATCGGCGACATGAGCCTGAAGACGCAGGCCAAGGTGCTGCGCGTGCTGCAGGAGGGCGAACTCGAGCGGCTCGGCTCGCAACCGCCTGCTCAAGGTCGACGTGCGGGTGATCGCCGCCACCAACAAGAACCTCGAGCAGGAGATCGCCAAGGGCACCTTCCGCGAGGACCTCTTCTACCGCCTCAACGTCGTGCCGATCTGCGTGCCGCCGCTGCGGGAGCGGCGCGACGACATCCCGGTGCTGGTGCGCCATTTCGCCGATCGGTTTCTCGCGCGACAACAACTTCCGCCGCAAGACCTTCACGTCGGCGGCGATGGAGCGGCTGCGCCAGCAGGCTGGCGCGGCAACATCCGCGAGCTGCGCAACTACGGTCGAGCGCCTGATGATCATGTCGGCCGAGCGATGCCATCGACGTGACCGATCTGCGCGCTCGCGGCGACCCGGCGCCGCGTTGACGGCGAATCCGCGGCCGCGCCCCGAGTAGTGCGCTGGATGCAGGCGCCGACGCTGCACGAGTTCAAGGCCAACTCGGAGCGTGCCTATCTGGTCGCGAAGCTGCGCGAGAACGCCTGGAACATCTCGAAGACGGCCGAGGTCATCGACACGCCGCGCAGTAATCTCTACAAGAAGCTGGAGCAGTACAAGATTTCGCAGGAGACCGACGGCTAGGGATTCGCCGCAGCGAACCGGATGACCGCCGCCGGATGGTAACCGCGCAAGCGGAAGTGCCGTCCGGGAGAGGAAAGTCCGAACTCCACAGGGCAGTGCGCCGGGTAACGCCCGGGCGGGGCAACCCGACGGAAAGTGGCACAGAAAATATACCGCCCTGAGCGACGCCCGAAAGGGTGGAACGAAGGGTAAGGGTGAAAAGGTGCGGTAAGAGCGCACCGCGCGGCTGGTAACAGGCGTGGCAGGCAAAACCCCGCACGGAGCAAGACCAAATAGGGGAGCGCATGGCTCGGCCATTCGGACGGCCCGTCCGATTGTCGCTTCCGGGTAGGTTGCTTGAGTCCGTCAGTGATGGCGGGCCTAGAGGAATGGTCGTCCAGCCAACGCCCCGTCGCAAGGCGGAGCGGAGGCGGACAGAATTCGGCTTACCGGCTCGCTGCGGCACTTTTGATCGTGTTTTCGACAAAGGCTCTCGAGATGCGCACACGTTTGTTCTGGTTCGCGCCCGCGGTGTTGGCGGGCGCCGCTCTGCTCGTGGTCGCGCCGGATCGGCCGGCGGCCGGGCAGGCCGCGCCTGCCGCCGCCGGCCGGCATCCGGCCCCGGCCGGGCGACGGCCGGGCGCCCGAGTTCCCCGAGCCGACGATCCGCGAGTACAAGCCGCGCTCGACGCTGGTCGTCCCGCAGCATCCGGTGCCGCGGGCCAAGTTCCCGGTCGTCGACATCCACAGCCACCAGCCGGCGCCGATTTCGGAAGAGCAGTTCGCCGCGGTCGTCCAGGGCATGGACGCCGCTCAACCTGCGGGTGATCGTCAACGCCAGCGGCGCGCAGGGCGACCGGCTGGTGCGGGCGGTGGCGGCGCATCAAGGCCAGCCGATTCAAGGACCGGATGGTGATGTTCACCGACATCGACTTCCGCAACGTCGGGCCGGGCTCGGGCAGCCAAGGCCGTGGCGCAGCTCGAAGCCGACGTCAAGGCCGGCGCGCTCGGCGTCGGCGAGATCATCGAAGGCCTTCGGCCTGCGCATCAAGAAGGCCGACGGCACGCGCCTCAAGATCGACGATCCCGAGCTCGATCCGGTCTGGGCAGACGGCCGCCCGGCTCGAGCATGCCGGTGCTCATCCACACCGCCGACCCGCAGGAGTTCTTCGAGCCGATCGACTTCCAGAACGAGCGCTGGCTGGAGCTGGCGCTCTATCCGCGACCGCCGCTATCCGGCCGGGCGAGTTCCCGCGCTTCGAAGAGCTGATGGCCGAGCGCAACCGGATGTTCACGAAGCATCCGAAGACGACCTTCATCGCCGCGCACTTCGCCTGGCACGCCAACGACCTGGCCCGCATGGGCAAGCTCTTCGACGACGATCCCAACGTCTACACCGAAGTCGGCGCGATCCTGTACGACCTCGGCCGCCAGCCGCGCGCGGCGCACGACTTCTTCATCAAGTACCAGGACCGGATCCTGTTCGGCAAGGACAGCTTCCAGCCCGACGAGTTCCCGTACTACTGGCGGGTGTTCGAGACCAACGACGAGTACTTCGACTACTACCGCGACTACCACGCCTTCTGGAAGCTCTACGGCATGGGCCTGCCCGACGAGGTGCTGAAGAAGCTCTACTACAAGAACGCGCTCGCCAGCTGCGTGCCCGGGTTGCCGCAGGACGGCTGGCCCGCAGTGAACGGCTGCGTCGTATCTCGTCACCGGCGGCGCCGGCTTCATCGGCTCCCATCTGGTCGAAGAACTGCTCGTGCGCGGCCACGACGTGCGCGTCGTCGACAACCTGATCACCGGCAAGCTGCGCAACCTCGAGGCCGCACCGCCGCGGCGCGGCGGCCGGCGCCTCGGGCCGCCGGACTTCACGGAAGGCGACCTCGCCGATCTCGCCGTGGCGACGCACGCCGTGGACGGCATCGACTACGTGCTCCACCAGGCGGCCATGCCCTCGGTGCCGCGCTCGGTGGACGACCCGATGTCGGCCGAACCGCGCCAACATCGACGGCCACGCTCAACGTGCTGGTCGCGGCGCGCGACGCCGGCGTCAAGCGCCTGGTCTTTGCCGGCTCGTCGTCCGTCTACGGCGACGCGGCCGACCCTGCCCAAGCACGAGGACATGCCGGCGCAGCCGCTCTCGCCCTATGCGCTGCAGAAGCTGGTCGGCGAACAGTACTTGCCAGATGTTCACGTCGCTCTACGGCCTCGAGACGGTCACCGATCCGCTACTTCAACGTGTTCGGGCCGCGGCAGGATCCGGGCTCGCCGTACTCGGGCGTCATCTCGCTCTTCGTGCGCGCGGCGCTCGACGGCACGGCGCCGACCATCTACGGCGACGGCGGGCAGACGCGCGACTTCACCTACGTCGCCAACGTCGTCGACGGCGTGCTGCGCGCCGCCGACGGCGCCCGGGGCGGCGGGCGAGGTCATCAACGTCGCCACCGGCGGCCGCATCTCGCTCAACCAGCTCTGGGACGAGGTCCAGCGGCTGCTCGGGACAGCGCTGGTCGCCAGCTACGGCCCGGTCCGTGCCGGCGACGTGAGGGACTCGCAGGCGGCGATCGACAAGGCCGAGCGTCTGCTCGGCTACCAGCCCTCGGTGTCGTTCGAAGAGGGCCTGCGCCGCACGGTGGAGTGGGCGGCCGGACGGCCGTTGCCGGTCTAACGGCCGGGCGTCCACCCGCCGCCCGCGGATGTCGCGCGTGGCGGCTGCGGCCCCGATGCCTCAGGGGGCGGGCGCCAGCACCGTGCGCGTGCCGTCGGCGTAGATGGCGGTGGCGCGTGGGCCGTCGAGTTCCAGCGCCGACCCGACGCCCTGATAGACCGGCGCCAGCATGCCGGTGTCGATGACGAACAGGCGGCCGGCGAGGCGCGCGCGGATGCGGAAGGGCCGGCTCGGCGTGTGGCCGACGACCAGGCGGTCGGCGCCCCCAGCGTTCGAGCAGGCCGGTGAAGGGCGCGTCGAGCGCCGCTTCGTCGTCGGTCGCGTAGCCGCGATACCAGAGCGGCCCGTCGGGCGCGAGCAGCGACCACTGGTCGAGGCCGAGGATGTCGGCGGCCTCGGTCGTGAGCGAGATGTCGACATCCGACAAGTCGGGCGCCTCGCCCCGAGCCTTGGCGTCGGCGACCAGGGCGCCGGCCCATCGCACCTCGGCCGCGGCGACGGCCAGCACGTCGCTCGAGCCTGAACCACGGTGCCGCCAACCTGGCGCGCACCAGCCGCTCCAGGAACCGATTGAACCGGCGCACCTCATCGCGGGCGCGTTTGTTGAGCTGGTCGACGCTGGCAAACTCGGCCGACGGCGACAGGCCGGCGTGCATGAATACGCTGCCCTGCACGG
Organism: uncultured Acidobacteriota bacterium; assembly: GCA_963843885.1. Classification (GTDB taxonomy): domain Bacteria; phylum Acidobacteriota; class Vicinamibacteria; order Vicinamibacterales; family UBA2999; genus CADEFD01. The sequence goes on along the minus strand of CAWJMJ010000016.1, from coordinate 475,283 downwards.
CGGCGGCGATTGGCTGCTGGCGCAGCCAGCGGCCATAGTCTCCCTGCGGTCCCATTGCGAGCCGGTACTCGACGCAGCCCGGCTGGTAGGCCTCGAGGAACGCTTCCTCGGTGCGCGCCAATCCCTGCGGTAGCTCGTTGGGCCGCGACTGGCGCGGCGGGCGGCCAACGCAGCGTAGGTTTGCCACGCCTCCTCGCGGGTGGCCGCGGCCGCGCCGCCGGCGAAGCTGGCGCAGATGGCGGGAGTGACATCGCGGAGTTCGCCGAGCAGGTTCATGATCTCGTGGTTGCCGAGCACCGGCACCACGCGGCCGCCAGCCCGGGCGGCTTCCGGGACCAGCGCGCGCACCAGGTCGAGCACGCGCTTCACCCCCGCGCCGCGATCGGTGAGGTCGCCGGTCTGGACCAACGTGGCCGTGCCGCCGGTCCAGTGGCCGGCGGCGTCGACCAGCCGGGCGGCGCGCAGAATCGCAAGGAAGCCGTCGTCGCTGCCGTGGACGTCGCCGATGGCGACGACGCGGCGAGCGGTGCCTGAGGACTGACCGACCGCCGCGGCCGAGAGGAGCCGTTCGGCGGCCCCGGCCAGCACCAGGCTCGCGACGGCCGTCGCCCCGGCGACGCGCGCCAGCCGCGTCACTCGACGAACACCCGGGCGGCGCCCTTGTCCTTGACCATCGCGGCGATGGCCGCGCGCATCCGATCGCGGCGCGCCAGCAGCGCCTTGCGTTCAGCCGCGGTCAGCCACGCGCCGAGGGCGCGTTCGAGGTCCCCCGCGGTGAGCGCGTCCATCTTCCGCCACGTCTCGCGATCGATCAGGCCAGGGGCCGACATGCCGTCCAGGGAGGTGCGCGTCGTGAAGGCGCGCGAGTGATCGATCAGGAACAGGTGCCAGTCGCTGTCGTAGAGCAGGTTGCCCTGGTTGCGATCGATGTTGGCGATGAGCTGATCGAAGAGCTTCATGCGGCTCACCTGCCGCGACCAGTGCGGCTCGGGGCCGTGGATCGGCTGATCCTTGTCCCAGGGCGTGGTCTGCTCGATCCACATGACGGCGGCGCCGAGCCGTCCGTCCACGCTGCGCTCGACCACCGGCGGCACCATCTCCAGGCCGAGGAGCCGATCGAGGTGGTAGGCGGCAATCTCCGCCTTGTAGCTCTCCTTGAAGCCGCCGACCGCGCGCCCGGGCGGCAGCGCCTTCCAGGCAAAGCGGGCGACCAAGCTGCCGCCCTCCAGATAGCCGCGCTGGGGCTTGGTGACGCCGATCGGCACGGCCTCCATGCGCACGATGGCGCGGCCGGCGAGCGCCTGCTCGATCTCGGCTTCGTGCCCCACCCAGGTGCGCGAGCAGACGGCCGGCGCCGCCGTCTCGGCGGGAGTGCTGACCGCCTGGGCCGCGGCGGGGAAAGGCGCGACGAACAGGCTGACCTGCAGCAGCATGACCGGCACGGCCAGGCGAGACATCCGGTAGGTGGGCAAGGGGTGGCTCCTTGCGGAGATTCTAGCGGCCGCAACGCCGCTGTCGAGAGGAAACGCGCCCCGCCGGTTGCGCGGGGCGCAACCGCGGTTGTCGCCGGCCGTGGCTCGCGGCACGCCACGGTGGCCGTGAGGGGCGTCGCCGGGAGTTCACGCCGGGGCCGGGTCCGCGAAACCGTCTCGACACCCGCGCTCCGCGCTATCTCCTGGGCCCGCCGTGAGTTGCCGTCGTCGCCCAGGTCGCGTCCCGGGTCTTGCACCGTGAGCCGTCGTCCACACGGGCGCCAAGGGCGGTGGCCGTTGACCTCGGGTGTCCGTCCAGGCGCTCCGTGTGCGACCTCATCACCTTTCACTCAGGAGACCGACATGACATCCACGTTCGTTCGCATCGCTCTCGTTCTTGCCCTGACCGGCGCCGCGCCGCTTGCCGTCCAGGCGCAGGAACCCGCCACCAAAGCCGCCGCGCCGGCGAGCGTCGTCAACCTGAACACGGCGTCGCTCGTGCAGCTCGAAACGCTGCCCGGGATCGGACCCCGCGGGGCGCAGCGCATCGTCGAGTACCGCGAGAAGAACGGCGGGTTCAAGAAGATCGAGGAGCTCATGAAGGTGCAGGGCATCGGCGAGAAGAGCTTCCTGCGCCTCAAGCCGCTCATCACCGTCGGGAGCACGAAGGCCGATGCCAAGTCTCCGTTCTAAGCGGATGGGGGAGCCGCGGGACCGCGCCCGCGGCTCCCGGCGGCCGGCCGGCGCGGGTGGCTACTCGCTCGTCGAGGTGCTGCTCGTCCTGCTGATCGCCGGCGTCGCGCTGGCCATCGCCGTGCCCGTGCTCGATCGGGCTGCCGACACGGCCGATGCCGCCGCGGCGGCGCGCTATGTCGCCAGCGTGGTGGCCCGGGCGCGGTTCGACGCCGCGCGCAGCCGGCGGGCGCAGGCGTTGCGCTTCTCGCGCCTGCCGACGGTGGCGTTCACCGTGGTGGCCGACGGCGACGGCGACGGGGTGAACGGCGCCGACGTGGCGTCCGGCGTGGACCCGGTGGTCCGGCCGCCCGACCGGCTCGCCGACCATTTTCCCCGCGCCCGCTTCGGGCTCGCCGGCACCCTGCCGGCGATTGACGACACCCGGCTGCTGACGGCCGCCGACGACCCCATCCGGATCGGCAGCGCCGACCAGCTCACGGTCACTCCGCTCGGCACGGCGACAAGCGGCACGCTCTACATCGCCAGTCGTGCCGGTGCGCAGTTTGCCGTCCGGGTCGCCGGCGTCACCGGGCGGGCGCGGGTCCTGCGCTACAACCCCGGGGCCCGGGCATGGCAACCGTATTGACGGCAACGGCGGTGGACCGCCGGGCGGCACTGCGCCGTCCGGCGGCGCAATTCGGCATCGCGGCGCCGGCCGTGCTGCGGCCCGGCGTGACCGTGCAGGTGCTCGAACTCTCGGCCGATGGCGCGCTCGTGGAGTCGGCGGCGCCCGTGCGCCCCGACGCGCGCACCGAACTGGGGCTCGACGGTCTCGATGGCCACCGCCATGCGCTCCGCGGGCGGGTGGTCCGGTGTTGGGTGAGCGCGCTCGACCCGCTGACTTACCGCTGCGCGGTGCGCTTCGACCACGCGTTCGGAAAGGGTAGCGGGTAGTAGTTACCCGAGAGACGCCGGCCGACTTCTGGGAACCGACTACCCAGGAGGGGCCGCGCAGGCCCTTAGGGGATGTAGAAAACGCGCGACTGCTGACATTCCTGCGGTCCCAGCACTTGGCATCGGGCTTGATGCACGCCTGGGTGGAGGTCGCATGAGCGCACACCTGGGAAAGGCCGCGGATCGCGGCATGGGGTCACGGATGGAAGACCGCAGACAAGGCATCAACGAGGCGGTCCGGGCATTGGCGGCGCAAGTAGCCGCCGGAGCGCCGACAACGCGGGTGCTCGGGGTGTTCGAGGAGCGACTGGCCGTGGCCCTGGGCGCCGACTGGGTGCGCACGGTGCGGGCGGGCGGGCTGGCGGCCGGCGGCTCCCTCCCGGCCCGCCGACCGGACGGCGGCGCGTTGCCCGGCGGCCGCGACATCCTGTTCGAGGTCGGACTGACCGGACGCACGCTCGATGCCTGGGACCAGCAACTGCTCGAAACCGCGGCGCACGTCTTGGGGTTGGCGCTGGCGGCCGACCCGCCCACGGCGGGTCGCCAGGCCGAACCCCGCGCCACGACCGGCGCAGGGCCGCTCATCGGCGCCAGCACCCAGATGCGCGCGCTGCGCGAGCGGATCGAGCGCGTCGCGATGACCGACTTCACGGTGCTGATCCAGGGCGAGAGCGGTACCGGGAAGGAGCTCGTGGCGCGCCAGATCCACGACCTGAGCCCGCGGCGGGCCGGTCCGTTCGTGGCGGTAAACTGCGCCGCGCTGGTCGAGACGCTGCTCGAAGCCGAACTGTTCGGCATCGAAGACCGCACGGCCACCGGCGTGAAGGGCCGGCGCGGCAAGTTCGAACACGCCGATGGCGGCACGTTGTTCCTCGACGAGGTCGCCGACCTGTCGATGGCGGCGCAGGCCAAGCTGCTGCGAGCCATCCAGGAACTGACGGTCGAGCGGGTCGGCGGGCACGCCACGCGGCGGCTCAACGTCCGAATCGTGGCGGCAACCAACAAGCCGCTGGCCGGGCTGGCCGAGCGCGCCCTGTTCCGTTCGGATCTCTACTACCGGCTGAGCGGCCTCGACGTGCAGGTGCCGCCGCTGCGCGCCCGACGCGAAGACGTCCTCGAGCTGGCCCACTACTTCCTGGCCTGCCACGACCCGGGCCGGCCGGTGGCGCTCTCGACCACCGCGGCCGACGCGCTGCTGGCCTACCAGTGGCCGGGCAACGTCCGCGAGCTGCAGCGCACGCTCGAAGGCGCGCTGGCGATGTGCGGGTCGCGCCGGATCGACCTCGACGACCTGCCGCCAGCGCTGCGCAGTCCGTATGCCGATGTGGTCATGCCGTCCCTCGAGACCAACGACACGCTGCGCATGTGGGCCAGCCGGTATGCGCGTCTGGTGCTGGCCCGCTCGGGGCACAACAAGCGCCGCGCCTGCCGCGCCCTCGGCATCAGCTATCACACCCTGCAGGCGCACTTGCGCTACGGCCTCAACGGGCGGGGCCCGCGTCCGGTCGAGGACCACGTCGCGTGACCGCCTGGCATCCTTGACCGGGGTGTGCGGGCGTAGTACGTTCATGCGGATTCCCGCGACAAAAAGACGGCCCCCATGAGCGAACCGACCGATACCCCTCTGAAGAAAACCCCCCTGCACGCCGCCCACGTCGCGCTCGGCGCGCGGATGGTGCCCTTCGGCGGCTGGGACATGCCGGTCGAGTACTCCGGCATCACCGCCGAGCACCTGGCCGTCCGTTCCGCCGCCGGCCTGTTCGACGTCTCCCACATGGGCCAGATCGAGCTGGCCGGCCCGAACGCGCTCGCGGCGGTGCAGCACATCACCTCGCAACGACGCCGCCAAGCTGCAGATCGGCCAGGCGCAGTACTCCGCGCTGACCACGCCCGAAGGCACGTTCGTCGACGACCTGCTCGTCTACCGGTTCGGCCGAGAAGCACTTCCTGCTGGTCGTCAACGCCTCGAACATCGACAAGGACTACGCCTGGATCGCCGAGCACGCGCCGGAGGCGCGGCGAAGTGGCGATCGTGAACTCGAGCGACCGCTACGCGCTGATCGCGGTGCAGGGCCCGAAGGCGCGCGGGATCGTGCAGCCGCTCACGGCGGTCGATCTGCCGACGCATGAAGTACTACTGGTTCGCGCACGGCGAAGTGGCCGGCGTCCGGGCCACGCTGTCGCGCACCGGCTACACCGGCGAAGACGGCTTCGAGATCTTCGTGCCGCCGCAGTTGGCCGCCGCAGCTGTGGCACGCGCTGCTCGACGCCGGCCGCGCCGACGGCCTGGTGCCAGCCGGCCTCGGCGCGCGCGACACGCTGCGGCTCGAGGCCGCGATGCGCCTCTACGGCAACGACATCGACGAGACCACCACCGTGCTCGAAGCCGACCTCGGCTGGATTGTCGGCTGGAACAAGACCGAGTTCATCGGCCGCGACGTGCTCGCTGCGCCAGAAGGCCGAGGGCGTCACGCAGAAGCTGGTCGGCTTCGAGATGGTCGATCGCGGCATCGCCCGCCACGGCTACGACGTCTCCACGACGGCGTCAAGGTCGGCGTGGTCACGAGCGGCACCCAGACGCCGTTCCTGAAGAAGGCCATCGGCATGGCCTACGTGCCGCCGGCGCTGACCGCGCCCGGCACCGAACTGACCATCGACATCCGCGGCCGCATGGCGAAGGCCATCGTGGTGCCGATGCCGTTCTACAAGCGTGCCGAGGAGCTGAAGCAGATGATGCGTATCCGAGCTCGACCTGAAGTACACCAAGGACCACGAGTGGATTCGGCGTCGACGGCGAACAGGCCACTGTCGGCATCACCGACTTCGCGCAGCAGCAGCTCGGCGACGTCGTCTACGTCGAACTGCCGGAGGTCGGCGCCACGCTCGACGGCCGGCCAGTCGTTCGGCACCATCGAATCGGTCAAGGCCGTGTCGGAGCTGTTCGCGCCGGTGACCGGCGACGGTCGTGGAGGTGAACACCGCGCTGAAGGACCAGCCGGAGGCCGTCAACAGCGAGCCGCACGACACCTGGATGATCAGGTGAAGATGAACGACCCCGGCGACGTCGCCGCCCTGCTCGGACGCTGCCGACTACGACGCCCTTACGCAACTGATCCGCTGATTCCCCTGCCGAGCCGAAGACTGCCGATGGATACGTTCGTTCGCCGCCATATCGGACCCCGTCGCCGACGATCTGGCGGACGATGCTGAAGACGATCGGGGCGCCGTCGCTCGACGCGCTCATCGACGAAGCCATTCCCGCCGGCCATCCGGCGGCCCGCGCCGCTGGCGCTGCCGCCAGCCGAGAGCGAGCATCGACTATCTGACTCGCCTCAGCGGCGTGGCCAGGCAGAACCAGCGTGCTCCGCTCGTCATCGGCCTCGGCTACTACGACACCATCACCCCGAGCGTCATCCGCCGCTGCGTGCTCGAGAACCCGGCTGGTACACGCCCTACACGCCCTACCAGGCGGAGATCGCCCAGGGCCGGCTCGAGTCGCTGCTCAACTTCCAGACCATGGTCAGCGACCTCACGGGCATGGAGGTGGCCAACGCGTCGCTGCTCGACGAGGCCACCGCGGCCGGCGAGGCGATGACGCTGCTGCACCGCGTCTCGCCCAAGAAGCTGGCGGCCGGCGGGCGTGTTCCTCGCGTCCGACCGCTGCTTCCCGCAGACCCTCGATGTGCTGCGCAGCCGCGCCGAGCCCCTCGGCATCGAACTGCTTGTCGGCCCGGTGGCCGACATGACCTTCGACGACCCGGCCATCTTCGGCGTGCTGCTGCAGTATCCCGACGAACGCGGGGCGTCTCCGACCTGTCTGGCGTTCATCGACACCGCGCACGCCGCCAGCGTGCTGGTGGCCGTGGCCACCGACCTGCTGGCCCTGACGCTGCTCACGCCGCCCGGCGAGAGCGGCGCCGACGTCGTGCTCGGCAACTCGCAGCGCTTCGGCGTGCCGCTCGGCTACGGCGGTCCGCATGCCGCCTTCTTCGCCACCCGCAGGAGCATTCGTGCGTCAGGCGCCGGGCCGCATCATCGGCGTGTCGGTCGACGTGCACGGCCACCGCGCCTACCGCATGGCGCTGCAGACGCGCGAACAGCACATCCGCCGCGAGAAGGCGACCTCGAACATCTGCACCGCGCAGGCGCTGCTGGCCAACATGGCGGCGATGTACGCGGTCTACCACGGCGCCGACGGCCTCAGCGCCATCGCCACCCGCGTGCACCGCCTGACCCGCGCCCTGGCCGACGCGGTGACGGCGGCTCGGCGTCGCGCAGGTGAACGAGCACTACTTCGACACGCTGCGCTTCGACGCTCACGCCGGCGCAGGCGGCGGTCCGTGCGCCAGGCCGCGGTCGCGGCCGGCTTCAATTTCCGGCTACGTCGGCGACACCGGCATCGGCATCGTCGCTCGACGAGACCGTCACGGACGGCCGAGGTGCAGGCGCATCGCCGGCGTGTTCGCGACGGCAGTGGCGGAAGCCGGCGCCAGCCGTGCGACCGATGCCGGACGACGACGCCCTGCCGGCGGCCGCTGCGCCGCAGCTCCGCGTTCCTGACGCATCCGGTCTTCAACGCGCATCGCTCCGAGAGCGAGATGATGCGCTACATCCGCAGCCTCGAGCGCAAGGACATCGGCCTCGACACCTCGATGATCCCGCTCGGCTCGTGCACGATGAAGCTGAACGCGGCCACCGAGATGTTCCCGGTGACCTGGCCCGAGTTCTCGCGCATGCATCCGTTCGTGCCGGTCGACCAGGCCGCAGGGCTACGCGCAGGTCTTCCGCGAGCTCGAGGCGGCGCTGGCCGAGATCACCGGCTTTGCCGCCGTGTCGCTGCAGCCGAACTCCGGCGCGCAGGGCGAGTTCGCCGGGCTGCTGGTGATCCGCGCCTGCATCGCCGACCGCGGCGAAGGCGCACCGCGACGTGGTGCTGATCCCGGCGTCGGCGCACGGCACCAATCCCGGCCAGCGCCGTCATGGCCGGCATGCGCGTGGTCGTCGTGGCCACCGACGCCGACGGCAACATCGACGTCGCCGACCTGCAAGGCCAAGGCCGAACCGCACCACGGCCAATCTGGCCGCGCCTGATGGTCACCTATCCGTCGACGCACGGCGTGTTCGAGGACGCCATCCGCGACATCTGCGCCATCGTGCACGAGCACGGCGGCCAGGTCTACATGGACGGCGCGAACATGAACGCGCAGGTCGGGCTGACCAGCCCGGCGCTCATCGGCGCCGACGTGTGCCACCTCAACCTGCACAAGACGTTCGCCATTCCGCACGGCGGCGGCGGCCCGGGCATGGGCCCGATCGGCGTGGCGGCGCACCTGGCGCCGTACCTGCCCGGCCACCCGCTGGTGCGCGACCGGCGGCGACCAGGCGCATCCCGCCGGTGTCGGCGGCGCCGTGGGGCAGCGCCAGCATCCTGCTGATCTCCTACGGCTACATCAAGATGCTCGGCGGCGACGGCGTGACCGAGGCGACCAGGTACGCCATCCTCAACGCCAACTACATCAAGTCGCGGCTCGAGGGGCACTACGACGTGCTCTACACGCGCGCGAACGGCCGCGTGGCGCACGAGATGATCTTCGACCTGCGCGCGTTCAAGGCGGCGGGCGTCGAAGAAGGCGACGTCGCCAAGCGGCTGATGGACTACGGCTTCCACGCGCCGACCGTGTCGTTCCCGGTGGCCGGCACGCTGATGATCGAGCCGACCGAGAGCGAGGACAAGGCGGAGCTCGATCGCTTCTGCGACGCGATGATCGCCATCCGCCAGGAGATCGACGACGGTGGTCAGCGGCCGCGCCGACGCCAAGGACAACGTCCTCAAGAACGCGCCGCACACCGCCGCCGCGGTCGCCGCCGACGACGTGGACGCCATCCCTACTCGCGGGAGCAGGCGGCTTATCCGCTGCCGTGGGTGCGAGGCCAACAAGTTCTGGCCGAGCGTCGGCCGCATCGACAACCCCTACGGCGATCGCAACCTGATGTGCATCTGCCCGCCGATGGAAGCCTACGAGTCGTAACCAGCGACGGGGCCGCCCGCTGGCGGCCGGCACGTGCCGGCCGCGGCCGCGGCCTCGGCAGGGCGTGCGAACCCGTGTGCTAGACTCGCGCCCGTGCGACCGATGCGTGTCCTGAACAGCAAGCAGATGCGCGCCGTCGATCGCCAGACCATCGACGACATCGGCATCGCCTCGCTGGTCTTGATGGAAAACGCCGGCCGTCAGGTGGTGGCGGCCCTGGAGTCGCTGATCGACGATTTGCCCAGCCGCCGCGTGGTGGCGCTGTGCGGCACCGGCAATAACGGCGGCGACGGCTTCGTCGTCGCCCGCACCCTGCACCAGCGCGGCCTCGACGTGGTCGTGGTCGTGGTCGGCACGAGCGCCGACATTCGCGGCGACGCGCGCGTCAATCTCGACATCATCGGCCGCCTCGGCGTGCCGATCGTGGAAGTGGCCGACGCGCACGGCTGGGAGCTGCATGCGCCGACGGTCACCGCCGCCGACATCGTCATCGACGCGCTGATGGGCACGGGCCTCACCCGGGCCCTCACCGGGCTGCACGATACCGTGGTCGCCGACCTCAACGCGTCGCCGGCGACGGTGGTGGCGATCGACCTGCCCTCGGGGATGTCGGCGGACACCAACGAGCTGATTGGCGCCGGCGGTGCGGGCCGACGTCACCGTCACGCTCGGCGCGCCCAAGGTGCCGCTGGTGCTGCCCCCCGCCGAGCACGCCGCCGGCGACGTGGTGGTGGCCGACATCGGCATCCCGCATCCGGTCATCGACGGGATCGACGGCCCGCGCCTCTATCTGCTGACGCGCGATTTCGTGCGCACGCTGATCGAGCCGCGCGGCCCCGACGCGCACAAGGGCGACTTCGGTCACGTGCTCGTCGTCGGCGGTTCACGGGGCATGACCGGCGCGGCGGTGCTCTCGGCGCGCGGCGCCCTGCGCGCGGGCGCCGGGCGCGTCACGGTGGCCACGCCTGCGTCGGTGCAGCCGGTCGTGGCCGGGCTCGGCGTGGAGTTCATGACCCGCGCCCTGGCCGACCACGACGGCGTGTGCGCGGCCGAGGCCGCCGAAGCCGTCCTGGCGCTCGGCGCCGACGTCGTCGCCGTCGGTCCGGGGCTGGGCTCGGGGCCATCGGTCAGGGCCTTCGTCCGCGCCATCATCGAGCGCGGCGACGCGCCGCTCGTCCTCGACGCCGACGCGCTCAACGCCTGCGCCGGCGAGGCCGCGGCGCTTGCCGGCCGCGAGGATCGGCCGATCATCATCACGCCTCACCCCGGTGAGATGGCGCGCCTGCTCGGCTGCAGCAGCGACGACGTGCAGGCCAATCGCCTGGGCCTGGCGGTGGAGTTCGCGACGACGCACCATGTGCATGTCGTGCTCAAGGGCTATCGCACCATCGTCGCCCTGCCCGACGGGCAGGCGTTCGTGAATCCCACCGGGACGCCGGGCATGGCCACCGGGGGCAGCGGCGACGTGCTTACCGGCATGGTGGCGGCGTGGCTGGCGCAGCTGATGGACCCGGCCGCGGCCTGTCAGCTCGCGGTCTACCTGCACGGCGCCGCCGGCGAGCTGGCCGAAGCCGACGAGGGCGAGGTGTCGATGACCGCCGGCGACATCGTCACCCACATCGGCGAGGCGCTGCAGGAGCTGTCGGCGCGCGAGCGCGCCGCGGCGACCGCGGAGTGACGGGCGACGACTCCACCGGGCCGCCGCCGGCGACGGCGCCGACGACTTTCGTGACGGCGGACGAAGCCGGCACGCGCGCCGCGGCGGGGAAGCTGGCGGCCGCGCTCGTGGCCGGCGACGTCGTGCTGCTGCACGGCGACCTGGGCGCGGGCAAGACCGTGTTCGTGAAAGGGCTGGCGGCCGGACTCGGGCTCGACCCGGACGCCGTGACCAGCCCGACCTTCACCCTGGTCCACGAATACGCCGGCGGCCGCCTGCCGCTGCTGCATCTGGACCTCTACCGCCTCGCCGGCATCGAGCTCGACGAGGTGGGGTTCGATCCGCACCTGGCCGAGGCCGGGGTCGTGGTCATCGAGTGGGCCGAGCGCCTGGCGCGCGCGCCCGCGGGCGCCGTGACGGTGCGCATCACCCCCGCAAGCGGCGACGAGCGTCACATCACGGTCGCCCGCGACGGCGCCGCTACCGCCCCCCGGGGCCGAAGCTGACCGGCTCGGTACCGGCCTGACCCGTCCGCTCCAGCTGACCCCTGCCTGACCCGGAGCACGCCACACCGGACATGCTGCCGGCCGCCGCAGCGGCAGCCGACCGGACGCCGACCGGACGCCGAGAGACCGCCGACCGAGACGGCCGACACCATCGACCGGACGCCGAGAGACCGCCGACCGGACGCCGAGAGACGGCCGACCGATCGCCCGGGTGCCGAGCCGGGTCTGGCGGGTGTTCGCCGCCGGTGGTGAATCAAGCGCCGGCGACGTCGGTGTGCGCCCGGCGATGCGCGCCTCATCGCCCCAGCTTCGGTGGGCGCGGGCCGTGGCGCGGCGCCACGACCGTCAGCGGCGCGTAGTCGAGCTCCTCGCCACTGGCGGCGTGGCGGAGCAGCAGGCCGCCGCGGCTCATGTCGCCGCGTCCGACGAACGCCGGCGGGTAATGCAGCCGCGGGCCGAGGGCCGGCGCCAGCACGTCGACGTACTTGTCGCTGGCGATGCTGCCGAGCAGGACCACTTGCGCCGCGGGCGCCAGCCGCGCCCCCAGCATGGCCAGGTCGCGTTCGAGCGGCACGCGGTAGCGCGTGTCCGCCGCGGCGATATCCGTGGCGGCGAATTCTTCGAGCAGCGCCGCCGAGGCCATGGTGTTGGGCGAGAGCAGGCCGCGGGTCGGCGTGATCACCAGGCTGGTCGCGCTTTCGCCGCGCCGGGCCACCACCGAGCGGGCGTAGGCCAGCTTGCCGCGGAAGTAGAGACTGCTCATGAACGCGAAGGCCTCGCCCAGCGTGAGCGTGCCGGTGCGCAGGCGCAGCGCCGCTTCACCTCCGGCCTGGGGCCGGCGCAGCGCCAGCGCGCGCCGCCCACCGCAGTGGGCCGGCGAGAGCAGCAGCACGAGTTCGAGAGGGGGCGAAGACGGCATCGGCGCCCGGCCGCGCTGACCTACTCGGTGCGGTAGTTCGGCGCTTCCTTGGTGATGGCCACGTCGTGGACGTGGCTCTCCCGCAGGCCGGCCGGGGTGATGCGCACCATGGTGAAATCGCGCTGCAGGTCCGTGATCGTGGCGCACCCGCAGTAGCCCATGCCGGCGCGCAAGCCGCCGACGAGCTGGTGCACGAGCGACGACAGGCTGCCCTTGTGCGGCACGCGGCCTTCGATGCCCTCGGGCACGAGCTTCTCCGGGCCGCCCTTGCCCTCGAGCTGGAACTCGTCCTGGAAGTAGCGGTCGCGGCTGCCCTGACGCATGGCGCCGATCGAGCCCATGCCGCGGTACTCCTTGAAGCTGCGGCCCTGGTAGAGGATCAGCTCGCCGGGGCTCTCGTCGGTGCCGGCGAAGAGGTTGCCGATCATCACCGACGCTGGCGCCCACGGCCAGCGCCTTCACGATGTCGCCCGAGTAGCGGATGCCGCCGTCGGCGATGATCGGGACGCCGTGGGCCGCGCCGCCTCGGCGCACTCGTAGATCGACGAGATCATCGGCATGCCGATGCCGGCCACGACCCGGGTCGTGCAGATCGAGCCGGCGCCGATGCCGACCTTCACCGCGTCCACGCCCAGCTTGATCAGCGCCTCGGTGGCCTCGGCGGTGGCCACGTTGCCGGCGATGATGTCCACGTTCGGGAAGCGGCGGCGGATCTCGCGCACCATGTCGAGCACGCCCTGCGAATGGCCGTGGGCCGTGTCGACGACCAGCACGTCGACGTGGGCCGCGACCAGCGCGGCGGCGCGCTCGAGCGTGTTCTGCGCCGTGCCGACCGCCGCGCCGCAGCGCAGCCGCCCGAGCGAGTCCTTGCACGCGTTCGGGATACTTGATCGCCTTCTGGATGTCCTTGACCGTGATCAGGCCCTTCAGCCGGAAGGCGTGATCGACGACCAGGAGCTTCTCGACCTTCTTCTCGTGCAGGATCTCGCGCGCCTCGTCGAGCGTCGTGCCGACCGGGACGGTGATGAGGTTCTCCCGGGTCATCACGTCGGCGACGGCCTGCTGGGCGTTGGTCTCGAAGCGCAGATCGCGGTTGGTCAGGATGCCGACCAGCCGGCCTTCCTTGCTGCCGTCCTCGGTGACCGGCACGCCCGAGATGCGGTAGTGCGCCATCAGCTCGAGCGCTTCGTGGATGCGGTGGGTCGGCGACAGCGTGATCGGGTTGACGATCATGCCGCTTTCGGAGCGCTTGACGCTGTCCACCTCGACCGCCTGCTCCTCGATCGACAGGTTCTTGTGGATGATCGCCCAGCCCGCCTTGCTGGGCCATGGCGATGGCCATCGCCGACTCGGTCACCGTATCCATGGCGGCGCTGAGCAGCGGCACGTTCAGCGGGATGTTGCGCGTGAGCCGCGTCGCCGACGTCGACCTGGGCCGGCAGCACGCTGGAGTAGCGCGGCACGAGCAGGACGTCGTCGAAGGTGAGCGCGGTCGTCAGCGACGAGTCCAGCGACGTGCGGGTGGGCGTGGCGGCGGCGGTGGGCAGGCTCATGGGCGGTCGTCTCGAGGAACGGATACGAGAAAGGCCGACGCAGGAGTCGGCCTTCGGGGTCGGACAGGACGGGTGACGGCGAGGGGACCGGGCATCAGTTGGCGCCGTGGCACTTCTTGTACTTCTTGCCGCTGCCGCACCAGCACGGGTCGTTGCGGCCGATCTTGGGTTCGTCGCGCTTGACCGTCGTGATCAGCGCGTCGTCGCCGCCACTCGCGCCGCTGGACGTCGGGGCGGCGGGACCAGGAAACGCCGGCGGCCGCCGCCGGCGGCGGGAAGGCCGGGGAGATGGCGTCGGACGGGCCGCTGTAGATCGAGCGGCGCGGGTTTGCGCGGCGCGGCGGCCGGCAGTCGGCGGCCGCGATCGCCGTCGGGCTCGCCCTCGACCGGGCGCAGCCACCACAGGTATCGGACCATCTCGGCCTCGATGCGGCTGCGCATGTCCTGGAAGAGCGTGAAGCTCTCCTTCTTGTACTCGACCAGCGGATCGCGCTGGCCGTAGCTGCGCAGGCTGATGCCTTCCTTGAGGTGGTCGAGCGAGTAGAGGTGGTCCTTCCACTGCGTGTCGACGATCTGCAGCATGATGTCGCGTTCGACCCGGCGCAGGATGTCGCGCGGCACGAGCTTTTCCTTGTCGTGGTACGGGCCTGCACGCGCTCGCCACAGGCGCGTCGCGGATTTCGCCGCGGCTGCCGTGGTCGATGGGCACGCCGCGCAGGTCGTCGTCGTCCAGCGCGAACAGCTCGGCCAGCTCGCGGCCGCAGCGCCGCGACGTCCCACGTCGTCGACATCGACGTCCTTGCCGAAGTACAGGTCGATCTTGTCGTCGATCAGGTCCTCGGCGGTCGCCAGCAAGTAGCCGCGCTTGTCCGACATCTCGTCCTCGGTGACGTGAATCTTGCCCTCGAGGATCTCGCGGCGCAGCGTGTAGACGCTCTCGCGCTGCTTGTTCATCACGTCGTCGTACTCGAGCAGGTGCTTGCGGACGTCGAAGTTCTGCGCTTCGACCTTCTTCTGCGCGCTCTCGATGGCGCGGCGACACCATGCCGTGCTCGATCGGCACGCCCTCTTCCATGCCCAGCCGCTGCATCAGCCCGGAGATGCGCTCGGACCCGAAGATGCGCATCAGGTCGTCTTCGAGCGACAGGTAGAAGCGCGAGCGAGCCCGGGTCGCCCTGACGGCCGGCGCGGCCGCGCAGCTGGTTGTCGATGCGGCGCGCTTCGTGGCGCTCGGTGCCGAGGATGTGCAGGCCGCCCAGCGGCGATCACTTCGTCGTGTTCGGCGTCGCGTCTGCGCCTTGAAGTGGCGTGAAGATGCGCTCCCAGTCGGGCCGCGGCACGCGATAGTTCTCGCCGTGCGAGAAGTAGACGTACTCGTCGTCGTCGACGTAGCGCTCTTCGCCGCGCTCGAGCGTCTGGGCGACGCCTTCGGCCAGGCGACTGCTGCCGGGCCATGTACTCGGGGTTGCCGCCGAGCAGGATGTCGGTGCCGCGGCCGGCCATGTTGGTGGCGATGGTGACCGCGCCCTTGCGGCCGGCCTGGGCGACGATCTCGGCTTCGTGCGCGTGGTACTTGGCGTTGAGCACGTCGTGCTTGATGCCGCTGCGTCTTGAGCAGCTCGCGACGAGCTTCTCGGACTTCTCGACGCGAGATCGTGCCGACCAGCACCGGGCTGGCCGCTTCTGTTGCAGCTCGTTGATCTCCTCGACGATCGCCGTCGAACTTCTCGCGTCTCGGTGCGGTAGACGAGGTCGGGTTCCTCGATGCGGATCATCGGCCGGTTGGTCGGGATCACGATCACGTCGAGCTTGTAGATCTTGTCGAACTCGGCCGCTTCGGTGTCGGCCGTGCCGGTCATGCCGGACGAGCTTCTCGTACATGCGGAAGTAGTTCTGGAACGTGATCGTGGCGAGCGTCTGGTTCTCGCGCTTGATCTTCACGCCTTCCTTGGCTTCGACCGCCTGGTGCAGGCCGTCGCTCCAGCGGCGGCCCGGCATCAGCCGGCCGGTGAACTCGTCGACGATGATGACCTCGCCGTCCTTGATCGACGTAGTCGACGTCGCGCTTGTAGAGCGTGTGCGCGCGCAAGGCCTGCTGCACGTGGTGCAGCAGTCGCATGTTGCCGGGGTCGTAGAGGTTGCCGACTGGAGGCGTGCGCCAGCAGCTTCTCGACCTGGGCGATGCCCTCCTCGGTGAGCGTGGCCGTCTTGTTCTTCTCGTCGACCACGTAGTCGCCGAGGCTTCCATGCGTCGGGTCTTCGGCTTCATCTGGCTGGTGGACCATGCCGCGCGTCAGCGTCGGGATGATGCGGTCGACCTCGTAGTAGAGGTCGGTGGATTCCTCGGCCGGCCCGGAGATGATCAGCGGCGTGCGGGCCTCGTCGATCAGGATGGTGTCGACTTCGTCGACGATGGCGAAGTTGTGCCCGCGCTGCACGCAGTGCGCGACAGGTCGAACTTCATGTTGTCGCGCAGGTAGTCGAAGCCGAACTCGTTGTTCGTGCCGTAGGTGATGTCGGCAGGCGTAGGCGCGCCTGGCGCTGCTCGTCGTCGAGGTCGTGCTGGATGACGCCGACCGTCAGGCCGAGGAAGCGGTAGACGCGGCCCATCCACTCGGCGTCGCGGCGGGCCAGGTAGTCGTTGACCGTGACGACGTGCACGCCTTTGCCGTCGAGCGCGTTCAGATAGGCGGGCAGCGTGGCGACCAGCGTCTTGCCTTCGCCGGTCTTCATCTCGGCGATCTTGCCCTGGTGCAGCACCATGCCGCCGATCAGCTGCACGTCGTAGTGCCGCATGTTCAGGACGCGGCGGCCGGCTTCGCGCACCAGCGCGAACGCCTCGGGCAGCAGGTCGTCGAGCGTCTCGCCCTGCGCGACCCGGGCTCGGAACGCGCCGGTGGCCGCGCGCAGCGCGTCGTCCGACAGCTCGCGCATGGCGGGTTCGAGTTCGCCGATGCGCGCCACGAGCGGGGCAAGCCGCTTCAGGTCGCGGTCGTTCTGGGTGCCGAAGACCTTGGCGAGTAGATTACCGACCATGCGGGAGTACCGAATGCCTGGGGATTCAAATGATGTTACTGGTGACGGCGGAGACCGTCAAGGAACGGGGCGGGGCGGGAGGATCAGTCGCCGCCGGTCTGGCGCGCGCTCTTGAGCAGGAACTGGAGCGGGTTCAGCAGCCGGTCGTTGACACGCACTTCGTAGTGGAGATGAGGCGCCGTGGCGCGCCCGGTGGCGCCGACCCGGCCGATGAGATCGCCGCGCTTCACCTTGCCGCCGGCCTCGACCTCGAACTTCGAGAGGTGGCCGTAGCGGGACTCGAGCCCGAAGCCGTGATCGATCCGAATCAGATTGCCGTAGTCGCTGAACGGGCTGGCGTGCACGACCACGCCGTCGGCGGTGGCGTAGACGGGGGCGCCGCGCTCGGCCGAGATATCGAGACCGGGATGGAAGTCGGGGCCGCCGGTGAACGGATCGCGCCGGTTGCCCATCGCCGAGGTCAGCCAGCCGGCCACCGGCCAGAGCGACGGCGTGGCGGCGGCCAGCGCGTTGCGCCTGTCGACGCCCGACTGCACGGATTCCAGCCGGCTCTCGAGGCCCCGCAGCAGATCGCGCAGCAGCCCGAACGTGTCTTCCGGCGAGTTCAGACTGGGCAGCATCGCCAGCCTGGAGGTGGCGGCGGTGCCGCCCATGGCGCGCGACTTGACGATTGCCGGCAGCTTGTCCATGGCCGAGCGCAGGGCCGGGTCGAGCGCGGCGCGGCCGCCGAGGTCGTCGAGCGCCGTCTGGAGCCCCTGCAACTGCCCGGTCAGCGCCTCGGTGGCGCTGCGGTAGTTGGCGAGCTCCATTTCGAGAGTGGCGTGGGAGGCGAACAGGTCGGCGACATCGGCCTTGGCCTTCCACGCCGCGCCCATCCCGATGAGGACGGGCAGCGTGACGACGGTGGTGATGACCACCAGCGCCGGGCGGAGCCCGACGGTGAAGCGGCGAACCACGCCGGTTCGGCGGTCGGCGAGCAGGACGGTGTATCGGGCGGACGGCATCCGGTATGGGGGTCTGACGTCCTGCGGGCTCTCCCGGCCGGACGCAATCCAAGCAGGATACCCGCCCCGGCGCCCAGAAGTCCAGAAGGGCGTGCACGGGACCGTCGCCGGCCGGCGTCCCGGCCGCGATGTCACCCCGGAGCCGGGGCCCCAGTGGCCCGGAACTGGAGGGCCTCGAGCAGGTGGGGCAGGAGGACAGGGCCGCTGGCGTCGAGGTCGGCCACGGTGCGCGCCACGCGCAGCACGCGGTGCACGGCCCGCCCACTCAGGCAGAGCCGCGCGGCCGCCGCCGCCAGACGGCGGCGCGCCTCGTCGTCGAGGCCGGCCACCCGTTCCAGCGCGCGCGGGGTCAGCCGGCTGTTCAATCCGGCCACGCCAGGGGCAGCCCGCTCGTGCTGCCGCGTCCGTGCCGCCGTCACCCGCGCCCGCACCGCCGCCGACGGCTCGCCGCCGACACCGCCGGTGAGGGTGTCGAAGGGCACCGGCGCAAGCTCGACCGTCAGATCCAGCCGGTCGCGCAACGGTCCCGAGACCCGGTCGTAGTACCTGCTGCACGGCCAGCGGCGTGCAGCGGCACACGCGCGCGACCTGACCGGCAAAGCCGCACGGGCACGGGTTCATGGCCGCCACCAGGGTGAAGGCGGCGGGAAAGGTGACGGTGCCCGACGCCCGCGAGATGCGGACCAGTCCTTCCTCCAGCGGCTGGCGCAGCGACTTCGAGCCCGCGCCGCCCGAACTCGGGCAACTCGTCGAGGAAGAGCACGCCGTGGTGGGCGAGGGTGACCTCGCCCGGCCGCGGCTGGCTGCCGCCGCCGACGAGCGCGGCTGTCCGAGACGGTGTGATGCGGTGCGCGGAACGGCCGCGCGCCGACCAGGCCGACGCCCGGCGCCAGCAGGCCGGCCACCGAATGCACGGCCGTCGCCTCGAGCGCCTCCTCGAAGGTAAGCGGCGGCAGCACGCCGGGCAGGCGTCGGGCCAGCATGGTCTTGCCGGCGCCGGGCGGCCCGACCAACAGCAGGTTGATGGCCCCCGGCCGCCGCGACTTCCAGGGCGCGGCGGGCCGAGGCCTGGCCGCGCACGTCGAGCAGATCGCAGTCGCCGTCGGCCGCGGCCGGCAGCATGGGCGGCGCCGGCGGCGTGCAGCGGCCACGCGTCCGGCGGCTGCTGCAGACATTCGACGGCCTCGGCCAGCGTGCGCACCGGCAAGACCGTCGAGCCCGGCCACGACCGCCGCTTCGGCGGCGTTGGCCGCCGGCAGCACGAGTGCCTCGACACCCAGTCGCCGCAGGCCGGCGGCGACGGGCAGGACGCCGCGCGTCGGCAGCACCGCGCCGTCGAGTGAGAGCTCGCCGACGACCGCCAGCCGGCGCGCGCCGCGGCCCGGCACCAGGCCCGCGGCCGCCAGGATGGCTAGCGCAATCGGCAGGTCGAAAGCGGCGCCGGCCTTTCGCACGTCGGCGGGGGCGAGGTTGACGGTGATGCGGTGGGGCGGGAAGTCGTAGCCGCGAATTCCGGATGGCGGCACGCACCCGGTCGCGGCTCTCGCGCACGCTGGCGTCGGGCAGCCCCACCATGGCGAACACCGGCAGGCCGAAGGTGACGTCGACCTCGACCGACACCGGAAAGGCATCGATGCCGCGCAGCGCGGCGCTCAACACATGGGCGAGCATGGCTCGACGCCACTCAAGCCGGATGCCAGGTGACTACGGGACGAATGGCCGCCAAAGCGCGGCCCGGGCGCCAGCACGTGGCGCAAACCGCAATGGTTCTGCGGCGGGCACCGGGCAGAATCCGCGGCCCGCGCGGGGGAGCTACTGGGCGTTGCCGGCGCGCGACGCGTGAATCTGCAGGCGGTCACCGACGCCGATGACCGAGCCGCGCAGCTTGTTCCACGCCCGCAGGTTCTCGACGCTCACGCCGTGCCGGCGCGCGATGGCCGAGAGCGTGTCGCCCTTGCGCACCCGATAGACCACGTTGGCGGGTTCGTCGTCGTCGCTGTCGTTGGCTGCCACCTGAGTGGTCCGCCCGGCCCAGCAAGGCGGCGGACGGCGCGCGCGGCACCAGAAGCCGCTGACCGGGGGTGAGGCGGGCGGTGAGGCCGAGGTCGTTGGCTTCAGCCAGATCCGTGCGCGACACGTTCAGGCGCCGCGCGATGGTGGGAATCGACTCGCCCTTGCGCACCGTGTACCACTGCAGCGACGCGGCATCCTCGGGCGCCGAGCCGTGGTGGGCCTCGAGCACCAGGGCGGCGGTGCCCATCGGCACGTTCAGCTGGTAGTCGCGGCGTCGCACGGGCGTCGTCCAGCGGCGCAGTTCGGGGTTCAGCGTGCGGATGTCCTCGGCTGGCACGCCGGCCCACTCGGCCACGCGCCGCAGGTCGACCGGCTGGTCACGGTGACGACCGTCGGTCGGCACCGGCGAGACCAAGGGCACCTCGAAGCCGTACTTGGCCGGGTTGCGAGCGATGATCGCCGCCGCCAGGATCATCGGCACGTAGTCGCGGGTCTCGCGCGGCAGATGCTTGGAGGAGGCAGTCAGCTCCCAGAAGTCGTCGAGCCCGGAGCGCTTCATCGCCCGCTGCACGCGGCCCGGGCCGCCGTTGTACGAGGCCAGCGCCAGATGCCAGTCGTCGAACATCCGGTAGAGCGCCTTCAGGTACTTGGCCGCGGCGCGGGTGGCCTTCTCCGGGTCGGCGCGCTCGTCGATGTACCAGTCGTGCTTGAGGCCGTTCTCCGTGCCGGTGGCGCGCATGAACTGCCACACCCCGCGGGCGCTGGCGCGCGACAGCGCGGTCGGCTTGAAAGCGCTCTCGACGAGCGGCACGAACGCCAGATCGAGCGGCAGCCCCTCGTCCCGGAAGACCGCCTGGATCATCGGCATGTACTGCGCGCCGCGGGCCAGCCCTTCGCTCAGGAACGAACGCAGCCGACCCTGGAAGAGCTCGACGAAGCGCAAGACGCGGTCGTTCAGCGGAATGGGGATGTCGTGGGCGGTGGTGGCCAGGTCGTCGCGGACCGCCGTGGCGACATCCGGGGCCGGGGCTCCGTCCGCCTCAGCCGAAGGGAGCGAGAGCAGCGTGTCGATGGTGGCCGGCTCGGAGGCGATTTCGGTGAAGCCGTCGCCGCGCGCCAGGGCCGACAGCTCCAGGGCGCTGATCCGGTCGATCAGGGAATCGAGCGCGGCGCTCAGCCGCGGCTCCGAACGGGCGCCGCCGGGGACGAGCATCAAGGTATCGACGGCGCGGTCGAACGCCACCCGGGCATCGCGCAGATGGCCTTGCTCGACCTGAGCGCGGCCACGCTCGAAGGCGGCTTCGGCGGTGGCGATGACCTGGACCGTCGGATCGACGGGTGTCGTGGCCGGCGCGGGAGCGGCCACTGGGGAGCGGGGTGCCGGCGCTGAGGCGACGACTGGCGGCCGGTTGGCCGCGCAAGCCGCGCAGAGCGGAAGCACGATCGAGAAGATAAGGAATCGTCGCATGCCGGCGTGAGGGGTGACCGTAACACGCCCGCGTCACCGGGGTCAAACTCGACCGGCTCCGACGGGATGCTGCAAATGCAAGCGGATGCGGCAGTTATGTGGTAGGGCCGGCGACCCACAGAATGACGCCGGCGGCGCCGTCGGCGTCGCGCGCCGCGGGCGTGACGATGGTGCGCGGCCCGGCCACGAGCCGTGCGCCGGTGCGCAGCGCCGCGCGCACGTCGTCTTCGCAGATGAACGCCACCGGCGGTCCGACCGGGGACGGCTCTGGTGGCGTCGTCGGCGCAGGTGCGCCGCGCGTCGCCAGATAGCGATCGATTGAATCGGTGACGGAACTCGCCGGCACCGGCTCGGGGCGCGGGCGGCGCGGCGCTTGCGGCAGCGCCGGTCCCTCCGCCGCCGGGGGCGCCGGTGGCGTGCCCGCGAACGGTTGCAACCGCACGCCCTGGCCGCGGGTGGAGCTCGTAGGCCACCCGCTTGATGTTCAGCAGGTGGCGCGGCGAGATGTTGTCCGACGTGATGTTCCCGCCGTAGCCGCCGCAGCCGAGCGTCATGGCCGGGTCGAGTCCGGTGGTCAGGCCGATGGCGCCGTGGGTGGTGGGCGTGTTCACGCAGATGCGGAAGGCCGGCTTGTGCAGCCCGAACTCGAGGATGACCTGATCGTTACGGGAGTGGATCGACATGGTGTGGCCCATGCCGCCGTAGCGGAGGATCTGCTTCGCACCGTTCGCAGCCCTCGCGCCAGTCGGCCACTTCGTAATAGGACAGCACCGGACACAGCTTCTCGATCGACAGCGGGTAGTCGCGACCGACACCCCGCAGCGGGGCGATGAGCGCGCGGGTGCCGGCGGGGACCGGAATGCCGACCTGGGCCGCGATGTGAACGGCCGACTTGCCGACGAAGGCCGGATTGGGCAGGCGCACGGGGCGTCACCAGCGCCTGGGCCAGGCGGGCGGTTTCCTGCGTCCGACAGGAAGTACCCGCCGCCAGCCTGGAAGGCAGCTCGCAGGGCCGGCGCCACGGCCCGGTCGACGACCACCGAGTTGGGCGAGGAGCACAGCACGCCGTTGTCGAAGCTCTTGCCGGCCAGGATGTCGTCGGCCGCCTTGGAGATGTCGGCCGAGGCCTCGACGTAGCACGGCGCGTTGCCCGGCCCCACGCCGTACGCCGGCTTGCCGGCCGAGTAGGCGGCGCGCACCAGGCCCATACCGCCGGTCGCGAGGATGACCGCCACCTCGCGCGCGCGCATCAACGCCTGCGTGCCTTCGAGCGACACGGTCGACATCCAACCGACGGCGCCGTCGGGCAGGCCGGCACGCCGGGCGGCGTCGGTCATGATCTCGGCGGTGCGCATGATTCGACCGCGCCGCCGCCGGGTGCGGGCTGAGCACCACCGCGCAGCGGGCCTTGATGCTGATGAGCAGCTTGTAGATGGCAGTCGAGGTGGGGTTGGTCGACGGCACGACCGCGGCCACCACCCCGAACGGCTCGGCGATCTCGATGACGCGCCTGGCTTCGTGGCGGGCGACCACGCCGACCGTCGTCATCGGCCGGATGAAGGCATAGACATCGCGGGCGGCAAACAGGTTCTTCTGGACCTTGTCGGCGACGACGCCGTAGCCGGTTTCCTCGTAGGCCAGCCGGGCCAGTGGTTCGGCTTGCGGCCAGGGCGGCACCGGCCATGGCGTCCACGAGGGCGTCGATTTGCCCCTGGGAGAGCTCGGCCAGCGCGAGCTGGGCCGCCTTGGCGCGGCGGGCCAGGGCCTGCGCCTCGGCGATCGACGCCTGGTCGAGAGCAGTGAGGGCCGCGGTGCTGTCGGAGGCCATCGGCGCCGGCTCGGCGTCTTACGCCTTGGGGAGGATACGTTCGACGTCGGGGTGCGGCCGCGGAATCACGTGCACCGAGATCAGCTCGCCGACACGCCGCGCCGCGGCGGCGCCGGCGTCGGTAGCCGCCTTCACGGACCCGACATCGCCGCGGACCAGCACGGTGACGTAGGCCGCGCCGATGTACTCGGTGCCGATCGAGCACCACGTTGGCGGTCTTGACCATCGCGTCGGCCGCTTCCACCGACCCGATGAATCCGCGGGTTTCGACCATCCCGAGTGCGTCCTGTCCGTTGTCCATGGGTGCAGACGGCGGGGCCGTCAGGCGCCAGACTGTACCACAATCACGTGGGCTGTCCGGTGGCGCTGCCGTGCCCGAGACGCTATCATGTTGGTTCACAAGGCTATGCACACCTTCATCACCGCTCCCCGCGCCCAGGCGATCCTCCTGCTTGGCGCCCTGTTGGCCGCCGGATGCCGCGGCAAGACCGACGACGCACCCGCCCAGGGCTCCATGGACGTTCAACTGTCCAGGTCGCGCGTCGCGCTCGGCAGCCCGGTCGACATCACTTACAAGTTCAACGTGGCCGGCAGCGCCACCGGCCTCGGCACGCGCAAGGTCTTCGTCCACTTCATGGACGCCGACGGCGAGCAGATGTGGACCGACGACCACGACCCGCCGACCCCGACCTCGTCGTGGCGGCCCGGCCAGACCGTCGAGTACACCCGCACCGTCTTCGCGCCCGTCTACCCCTACGTCGGCCAGGCCAAGATCGTGGCCGGGCTCTACGACCCGGCCGACGGCTCGCGTGTGAAGCTGTCGGGCACCGACGCCGGCGGCCGCGCGTACGAGACCGCCAAGTTCGAGCTGGTGCCGCAGACCGAGAACATCTTCCTCATCTTCAAGGACGGCTGGCACGCGGTCGAGTCGGCCGCCGACAACTCGATGGTCGAGTGGCAGTGGACCAAGAAGGAAGCCACGCTGGCCTTCCGCAATCCGCGCCGCGACGCCGTCCTCTACTTCCAGGCCGACAACCCGGCCAAGGGCGCCACGGCGGCGACCCGGGTCGAACTGCGGCTCGGCGATCAGGTCATCGCCACGGTGCCGCTCGGGCCCGAGGGCCAGGTGCTCAAGATTCCGCTGTCGGCGGCCACCATGGGCAGCGGCGACATGGTCGAGCTGAAGCTGGTGGTCGACCAGACGTTCGTTCCAGCGCTCGAACCCGGTGCGCAATCGAACGACCCGCGCGAGCTCGGCGCCCGCGTCTTCCACGCGTTCGTGCAGCCGCAGGGGTCATAGACGCCCATCACGCATGGAATTCCGCTGCAGGCTCGGCACCTCCGCAGGCCAGGTGATCGAGGGCGTCTACATCGCCCCGAGTGAAGCGCACCTGCGCCGCGAGCTGGAGGAGAAGGGCCTGCACGTGCTCTCGCTCGCCGCTCGCGGCGGGGTCAAGGGCATCACCATCGGCGCGGCGGAAGATTCCCCGCGACGAGTTCCTGATCTTCAACCAGGAGCTGGCGACCCTGCTCAAGGCCGGCATGCCGCTCGTGCAGTCGCTCGACATCCTGCGCCAGCGGCTCAGCAATCCGGTGTTCAAGGCCGTGCTCGACGACGTGCACGAGAAGGTGCGCGGCGGCACGGCGCTGTCCGACGCCTTCACCGCCCACGCCGACCTCTTTCCCGGCGTCTACATGGCGTCGCTCGTCGCCGGCGAGCGCAGCGGCTCGCTCGACGCGCGTGCTGCGCCGCTTCGTCGCCTACTCGAAGGTCATCGACACGGTCCGGAAGAAGACGCTCTCGGCGCATGCTCTACCCGGCCATCCTCACCGTCGCTGGCGGTCGGTGCTGGTCGGCATCATCGTGGTCAAGGTCGTGCCGGCGTTCTCGGGCTTCTACGAGAGCTTCGATCAGGAACTGCCGCTCGTCACCCGCATCATCGTCGGCATCTCCGACGTCGTGCGCGGCAACCTGCTGCTGCTCGTCGTCGCCATCGGCGGCGCCGTGGCGGCGTTCTTCACCTGGGTGAAGCGGCCCGGCCAGCGCGCCCGGTTCGACCACTGCTGCTGCAGCCTGCCGCTCGTCGGCGCCATTGCCCACAAGTTCGCCACCTCGCAGATTGCCCGCACGCTGGCGGCGCTCGTCGGCGGCGGCATCCCGCTCGTCAACGCGCATCGACACCGCGTCGCACCTCGACCGGCAACCGCTACCTGGGCGAAGAACTGCGCATCGTGGCCGACAAGGTGCGCGAGGGCAAGGGCTTCGCCGCCACGCTGCTGGAGCGGCGCGTCATGCCCGACGTGGCCATCAAGATGATTGAAGTGGGCGAGTCGACCGGCGCCCTGCAGGAGATGCTGACCTCGCTTGCCGATTTCTACGACGAGGACGTCGAAACCGAGGTGAGCCGCTTCGTCACCCTGGTCGAGCCGGTCATGCTCGTGTTCATGGGCATCGTCATCGCCGGCGTCGTGCTGGCCCTCTACATGCCGCTCTTCCAGTTGTCCTCGGTGGTCGGCCGATAGGAATCGCAGTCATGGATGCCACCCGTCCCGTCGAGGGGTTCGACCCCGAGAGCTCGTCGCCGACGAATTCGCGCCGGCCGTCCCGGCCGACGCCCGCGGGGCCGAAGAGGCCCGGGCGCGCCGTCTGGCCGATCGCTACCGGCTCGAGTTCCTCGACATGGGCCAGTTCCGCATCGACCAGGAGCTGTTCCGCGGCATCCCGGCCGAGCTGATGCTGCGCTACGGCTTCGTGCCCTTCCGGCGCGACGGCAAGACGCTGGTCATCGTCGTCTCCGACCCGACCGACCTGCAGATGATCGACGAGCTGGCCGTGCTCCTCGGCACGCCGGTGCGCGCCATGGTCGGCGCCCGCTCGGCCATCGAGGGCATCCTCAAGAAGAGCGAGAGCTCGCAGCGCGTGCTCGATGACGCCACCGAAGACTTCAGTCCAGGTCCTCAAGGACGAGGATTCGAGCGAGGAAACCTCACCGTCGAGCGGCTCACGAGCGACCACAGCCCGATCATCCGCATGGTCGACGCCATGGTCTTCACCGCCATCCAGCGCCGCGCCAGCGACATCCACATCGAGACGCAGGACGACGCGGTGGTCGTGAAGTACCGCATCGACGGCGTGCTGCAGCAGGCCATGCCGGCCGATCGCCAAGGCGTTCGCACAGCGCCATCATCTCGCGCATCAAGGTGATGGCCGAGCTCGACATCGCCGAGAAGCGCGTGCCGCAGGACGGCCGCTTCCGCCTGCGCGTGCGCGGCAAGACCATCGACTTCCGCGTCTCGATCATGCCGAGCGTCCACGGCGAGGACGCCGTCATCCGCATCCTCGACAAGGAGTCGATGAGCGAGCAGTTCACCGAGCTGCGCCTCGACATCCTGGGTTTCCCGGAGCTCGACCTGCGGCGCTTCCGCAAGTACATCAGCGAGCCCTACGGCATGGTGCTGGTCACCGGCCCGACCGGCTCGCGGCAAGACCACGACGCTCTACGCGCGCGCTCGCGGAGATCAAGACGACGAAGACAAGATCATCACCATCGAAGACCCGGTCGAATACCAGCTGAAGCGGCATCACGCAGATCCCGGTCAACGAGAAGAAGGGCCTGACCTTCGCGCGCGGCCTGCGCTCGATCCTGCGCCACGACCCCGACAAGATCATGGTCGGCGAAATCCGCGACCCGGAGACGGCGCAGATCGCCATCAAGTCGGCGCTGACCGGCCACCTGGTGTTCACCACCGTCCACGCCAACAACGTGTTCGACGTGCTCGGCCGCTTCCTGAACATGGGCGTCGAGCCCTACCAGTTCGTCTCGGCGCTGAACTGCGTGCTGGCGCAGCGGCTGGTGCGCAAGATCTGCGAGCACTGCAAGCAGCCGGTGACCGTGATCCGAGCGACTGCTCGATGGAATCGGCGCTGGACCCGGCGCTGGCCGAGACGCACACCGTTCTACGAAGGCGCGGGCTGCTTCGAGTGCGGCGGCACCGGCTTCAAGGGCCGCACGGCCATCTGCGAGCTGCTCGACCTGACCGACCACATCCGCGAGATGATCCTCGACCGGCGGCCGATCTCCGAAGATCAAGCGCGCCGCGCAAGGAACAGGGCATGCGCTTCCTGCGCGAGTCGGCGGTCGAGCGTGTCATGCTCGGGGCTCACGACTCTGCGCGAGATCAACAAGGTGACGTTCGTCGAATGAACCTCCCGACGTCTCCTTCAGCAGGCGCCGCCCACGGTGGCCGTCGATATCGCGCCCGGGCGCGTGGCCGTCGCACGCGTCGAGCGGCGCGGCGGCAAGGCGGCGATGTCGGGCTACGGCGTCGAGGCGCTGCCGCCGGGTGCGATCAGCGGCGCGCTCGGCGCGCCCAATATGCCCGACGTCGCGGCGCGTGGCCGCGGCCATCGGCCGGGCCGCCGCGACCGCGGCGAGCCCGCCGCACCGCGTCGGCCTGATCGTCCCGGATTCGATGGCGCCGGTGTCGCTGCGTGCGCTTCGAGTCGGTGCCGGCGCGCCGCGCGGATCTCGACGAGTTGATCCGCTGGCAGGTGCAAGAAGACCGCGCCGTTCCCGCTCGACGAAGCCGTGCGTCAGCCATACCGCCGGGCGCGTCCGGCGCCGACGGCGGTCACGAATTCGTGGTCACGGTGGCGCGGCGCGACGTGATCGCGCAGTACGAGCAGGCCTGCGACGAGGCGGGCGCCCACGCCGGGCTGGTCGACCTGTCGACGCTTCAACGTCGTCAACGCGGTGCTGGCCGGCGGCGGTGCGCCGGCGGGCGACTGGCTGCTGGTGCACGCCGCCGCGTCCTATCGTGACGCCTGGCCGTGCTGCGCGACGGCCACCGTCATCTTCTTCCGCACGCGCGGCGAGGAGATCGGAAGGGTCGGTGGCCGACCTGGTGCACCAGACGGCGATGTACTACGAGGATCGGTTGCGCGGGCAGCGCTTCGCGCGCGTGCTGCTGGCCGGCGGCTCGACGGCGGCGGGGCCGAGCAGCTGCGCCATGAGTTGTCGGCGCGGCTGTCCCTCGAGGTGTCGGCCGTGGATCCCTTCCGCGCCGCCGCGCCGCCCGAACGCACCGCGTCGCCGGCCCTGGCCGACGCCCTGGCGGCCGGCATCGGCCTCCTGCTGCGCGAAGGAACGGCGGCCTAGTCATGCTGACCGGCAATCTCGCCACCCGCCCCTTCTACAACGAACGCCTGGTGCGTGGGTGCTGATCGTCGCCCTGGCGGCCGCCGTCGCCTGGGCGGCGCTCAACGCCACCACCATCATCAGCCTGTCGCAGCAGAGCGCGATGCTCAACGACCGGATGCAGGACGAGGGACTGCGCGCCGCCGCCGCGCGCACCCGGGCCGAGGCTGTGCGCCGCGGCCTCGATGTCGCCCAACTCAAGAGCGTGGCGCAGGCGGCAACCGAAGCCAACGCGCTCATCCAGCAGCGCACGTTCTCATGGACCGAGCTCTTCAACCAGTTCGAGCAGACGCTGCCGGCCGAGGTCCGGTTGGTCCAGGTGCAGCCCCAGATCGGCGGCGACGGCCAGCTGATGGTGGCCCTGACGGTCATCTCGCGCCGGATCGAGGATCTCGACGCGTTCATCGGCCGCCTCGAGGCCACCGGCGCCTTCCGCGGCGTGCTGTCGCGTTCGGACGAGGCGCTCGAGGACGGCACCATCGAGTCGAAGCTCCAAGGGTATTACCGGCACGCGGCCAGCGGGTCGCCGACGTCGTCTGAACCAGAGAGCGCGGCCGCCCCTGGCGCCCGTGCGGAGGGACGGCGATGATCGAAGGGCGGGGCGTGCTCATGCGGCGGGTCGTGCGCGAGCACCGCGCCTGGATCTGGCCGCTGGCCGTCGTGGTGGCCATCAACGTGGTGGCCCTGGTGCTCGGGGTCGTGCCGATGTCGCGCTCGGTGGCCGGCGCCGAAGCGCGGGCCAGGGCGGCCAGCGCCGATGCCGCGGCCGCGGCCGCCGAGCTCGAGGCCGCGACGCTGGCCCGCGACGGGCGCGATACCGCCACCGGCGAACTCGACGTCTTCTATCGCGATGTCCTGCCGGCCGACGTGGCCGCGGCCCGCCGCCTGCTGCAACTGCGGGTCGCGCAATTGGCGCGGACCCACGACGTCGTGTTCACCCGCAGCATCGCCACTCCGGAACAGATCCGCGGCAGCGAGCTGACGCGCCTGCGCGCCAACGTCACGCTTTACGGCCGCTACGGCGACGTGCGCGGCTTCCTGTACGACCTCGAAACGGCCAGCGACTTCGTCGTCGTCGACTCGATCATCTTGACCGAGGGCGAGGATCCGTCGGCGCCTCTCGACCTGACGATGGTCGTGTCGACGTATTACAAGGCCACCGCCGATGTCCCCTGAACGACAGCGTCAGGTACTCATGGCCTTGCTGGCGGTGCTGGCCGTCATCGGGGCCTGGCGCTATCTGGGCGCATCGGCGGCCGACACGCCGGCCGCGGCCGAGGCGCCGCGGCGCGTCGCGCAGCCAGCCGTGGTGACCCCGGTCGACGTGCGGCTCGAGGCGCTCCAGGGCGCACGCGGCGGTCCGGCCGAAGGCACGCGCAACCCGTTCGTATTCGGTCAACGGGAAGCGGCAGCGAGCACCCGGCCGCGCCGCGCGGCGGGCGAGGGCTCGGCCGCACTGGCGCCACCTCCGCCGCTGTTTCCGGCGGGGCCGCCGCCGCTGCCGCCGATTCCATTCAAGTTCATCGGGCTCGTGGAGGGCGCCTCGGGCGACCGCCGCATCGCCGTGCTGAGCGACTCCAAGGGCCTCGTCGTGCACGGCGGCGAAGGGGCTATCATCGACGGACGATTCAGAATTCTCTCGATCGGCACGGATTCGATCGAGGTCGCGTACCCCGACGGGCGCGGCCGGCAGACACTGCGTCTGTCCGGACAGTAGCGCGGAGAGCTGGAGAGCGCGTGTGAGATCAGGAGTGTCCAAGGCCATCGTGGTCGTGATGGCGGCGCTGGTGCTGGCCGGCTGTGGCGCGAGCCGTGCCTACACCCGCGGCCAGCGTGCGGCCTACGCCCAGCAGTGGGAGGAGGCCGTCGAGTACCTACCGTCAGGCCCTTCAGGGAGCGCCCGACAAGCCGGAATACAAGATTGCCCTGGAGCGCGCCATGCAGGAGGCGGCCGGGGTCCACGTCGCCCGCGGCCGGGCCTTCGAGGCGGCAGGGCAGCCGGACGACGCGCTGCGCGAATATCGCAAGGCCGGCGAATTCGACCCGTCGAACCGCTCGGTCGCTGCCCGGGCCGCCGAACTCGACCGCGAATTGCGTGAGCGTCTCGAGGCCGCCCGTCCGCGGCCGCCGATCGAGGCGATGCGCGAACAGGCGCGGCGCAACTCGCGCGAGCCGGTGCTCAATCCGACGTCGAAGGAGCCGCTCAACCTCCGCTTCGCAAGTACCAGCCTGCGCGACCTGCTCAACTTCATCAGCAGTTCCACCGGCATCAACGTCACGTTCGACCGCGACTTCCAGGACCGCAGCGTGACGGTGCAGCTGGACGGCGTGACGCTTGGACGAGGCGCTGCAGCAGATCATGCTCGTCGAACCAGATCTTCTACAAGGTGCTGAACGAGCGCACGATCATCATCGCCACCGACAACACCGCCAAGCGCCAGCAGTACGAGGAGCAGGTCATCAAGACCTTCTTCGTGTCGCATGCCGACGCGACCGAACTGGCCCAGCTCGTGAACACCGTGATCCTGGCGCCGCAGATGGCCATCCAGCCGCGCATCGCGCCCAACAAGACCGCCAACACCATCACGGTGCGGGCCTCGGCGCCGGTCGCCGAGATCATCGAGCAGGTCATCAAGATCAACGACAAGCCGCGGGCCGAGGTGATCATCGACGTGCAGATCCTCGAGGTCAGCCGTGAGCGCGCCAAGCGCTTCGGCTTGAACCTGACCGACTACGCGCTCGGCGGCATCTTCTCGCCCGAGCAGGCGCCCAGCGGCGGCGCCGGCGCGGGCGCGGCGGCCACGGCGCCCTCGAACGTGGCCTCGCCCCCGTCTTCAACGCTCAACACCATCTCCACGCGGCGTCAGCGCCGCCGACTTCTATCTGGCCGTGCCGGCGGCCATCGTGCGATTCCTCGAGAGCGACTCGCAGACCAAGACCGTGGCCAAGCCGCAGCTGCGCGGCGCCGAAGGGCAGAAGGTCACGCTCAACCTGGGCGAGGAAGTGCCGGTGCCGAGCACCACCTTCACGCCGCTGGCGCAGGGCGGCGCCGCCGCCAACCCGCTGACCTCGTTCACCTATCGGCCGATCGGCGTGATCGTCGAGATGACGCCGCGCGTCACCTACGAGGGCGACATCGTCATGGACCTGACCCTCGAGAACAGCGCGCGCGGTCAGGATTCGGTGATCGCGGGCCAGACGCTGCCGGCGTTCGCGTCGCGCAAGGTGACCACCCGGCTGCGGCTGCGCGACGGCGAATCGAACCTGCTGGCCGGGCTGCTGCGCGAGGACGAACGCCGATCGCTGCGCGGCTTCCCCGGGCTGTTGCGTTTGCCGCTGCTGCAGCAGCTCTTCGCCGACAACGACGCCAACATCCGTCAGACCGACATCGTGATGCTGCTGACGCCGCGCATCGTACGGTCGCACCAGCTCTCGGCCACCGACCTCAGCCCGATCTACATCGGGACGCAGAGCAACATGGCGGTGGGCGGCCCGCCGCCCATCTTCGGCGGCGGCAGCGACGCCACGCCACCGGCGCTGGCGCCTGCGCCGGTGCCCCCGGCGCCAGTGCCGCAGGTGCCGCCCGGCACACCCATGATGGTCCCCGGGTCGGCGGCCAGCCCGCAGATTCCGCCGGGCAGTTCGCCGATCCCCGGCACGACCACCTCGCTCTTCGGCCTGCCGGTGCCGGCGGCGCCGCCGGCGACCGATCCGGCCACGCCG
The DNA here is from genome assembly GCA_963843885.1 of uncultured Acidobacteriota bacterium. Lineage (GTDB taxonomy): Bacteria > Acidobacteriota > Vicinamibacteria > Vicinamibacterales > UBA2999 > CADEFD01. The sequence goes on along the minus strand of CAWJMJ010000016.1, from coordinate 443,248 downwards.
TTCCCGGCCCTGCAGCCGCAGCCCCTGCCGGCGCCGGTCGTGCCCACTCCCACGCCGACGGCGCCCCCGGCCCAGCCCGCGACCCCCGACCCGCGCGCGGGCAATCCGCTCACGGCCACGCCGCCGCCGGCGCCGGCGCAGGTGTTCGTCAGCCCGCCGACCACCGAGCTGCGTCCAGGCGGCGGGCCCTATACTGTGCCGATCTCGATTTCCGGCGCTACCCGCCTGTCCACGCATCACGCTGTCGCTGACGTTCAACCCGGCGGTGCTGCGCGTGCGCACCGTGCAGGAAGGAACGCTGCATGCGCCAGGGCGGCGCGCAGCCGACCTTCACGCAGAACGTCGATGCTGCGGGAGGGCGGGTCGACATCGCCATTGTCCGCGGCAACGACGCCCTCGGCGCCTCGGGCACGGGCATGGTGGCGGCCATCATGTTCGACGCCGTGGCGCCGGGCACGTCGCCGCTGTCGGTGAGCGGCGTGGGCACGCTGGCCGGGGCCGGGGCCGCGCCGCTGCAGTTCCAGCCCGTCACGGTGACGGTCAAGTAGGAGGGACGCCGGTGGGCAGCGCGAGGCGGCGATTCGAGCAGGGCTACAGCTTCGTCGAGCTGCTCATCGTCACGACCATCGTGCTGATCCTGGCATCGGCCATCCAGCCGCTGGCGCGCGTGACCATCCAGCGGCAGAAGGAAAGCGAACTGCGCCGCGACCTGCGCGACATGCGCGAGGCCATCGACAGCTACAACGACGCTGGCGGCGGCCGGGCAGCTGCCGGCCACTGAGCTCAAGCCGGGCAACGAAGGGCTATCCGCCCGACCTCGAGACGCTGGTCGAGGGCGTATCGATCAACAACGACGCCACCGGCCGCAAGGTCAAGTTCCTGCGCCGCATCCCCATCGATCCGATGACCGGGGAGGCCGAGTGGGACTTGCGGTCGTATCAGGACAAGCCCGACGCCACGCGGTGGGGCGGGCAGAACGTCTACGACGTGCGGTCGGCAAGCGACGGCACGGCGCTCGATGGCACCAAGTACCGGGACTGGTAGAACACAGCGATGGTGACACTGCGGCGACGCTGGCGCGACGGGTCGGGGTGGCGCGACCGATCGGGATTCACCCTGATCGAGCTGCTGGTCGTGATGGCGCTGGTCGTGGTCCTGGCCAGTCTGGCGCTGGTCGGCTATCAGAACAGCCTGGTGCGGGCGCGCGAAGCGGTGCTCAAGGAAGATCTGTTCCGGCTGCGTGATGCCATCGACCAGTACTACGCCGACAAGAACAAGTGGCCGGCCAGCCTCGAAGATCTGGTCACCGACGGTTACGTGCGCGAGATCCCGGAAGATCCCATTACCAACTCACGCGAGAGCTGGCAGGCGGTGCCAGCCGAAGCCGACCCGAACAACCCTGCCGCCGAGGCCGGCATCTTCGACGTGAAGAGCGGCTCCGACCGGATGGCGCTCGACGGCACTCCCTACATCGACTGGTGACGGCCCGCGCCTTGCGCCCGCCCGAGGTGACGCGCCGAATGGCGGCGCGGCTAGACCTCGGCGTGTGTGGCTGGCTGGACGTGACCGCCCGGGCTGCGCGGCGCCGATGTGCGCGGCGAACCTGCCCGACCGGTTACAGCACGCGGACGGTCACTTCGGTGAAGCCCACCTGACCGGTGGTCGTCACGACGCTGACCCGAACGACGTAGGTGCCGGCCGCCTGGTAGCGATGCGAAGTGATCGGCCCGGTGGTGGTCGTCGATTGGCCGTCGCCGAAGTTCCAGTCGTAGGTGCGGATGGTGCCGGTGAAACCGCCGCTGGCGCTGGCGTTGAACGAGACGACGAAACCCGTGCCGACGGTGAAAGTCACCTGCAACGGGACCGTGCCCCGTTCGGTGACGGCGACCACGACCGACGACGTGCCCGAGAAGCCCAGTCCGTCGGTGGCCGTGACGGTGACGGTGAAGGCGCCGCTGCGGCTGTAGGTGTGGGTGACGGTCGTGACGCCGTTGACCGCGCCGAGCACGCTGCTGGTGCCGTCGCCGAAGTCGATGCGCGCCGCCTTGACGCCGGCGTTGGCCGCCGGCGTCAGCTTGAACACGATCGGCACGCCGATTTCCGCCGTGCCAGTGGCGCCCAGCGGACTGCTCACCTCAATCGCGATGGTGGGAAGGTCGCGGGCCGTGATCGTCACCTTGCCCTCGGTGGCCGTCGTGCCGCCGCCGATCCGGGCCGTCACCTCCGACGTGACGTTGGTCGTCAGCTGGGTGCGGGCTTCACCGGCATCGTTCGTGAGCGCGGTGCTCTGCGACAACTGGCCGAAGGTCGTGGTGAAGCGCACCGGAGCGCCGCGCAACGCGTTGCCGCCGGTATCGAGCACGGTGGCGACGATGTCGGTGGTGCCGCCGGTGGCCGGGACGAACGCGGTGGGGTCGGCCCGCAGCGACAGGGCGCCGGCCGCCGCCGCGCCGACCAGGATCTCGATGTCGTCCGACTTGCTGCCGCCCGAGAAGGCGCCGATCTTGGCGGTGCCCGACTGCGACCCGGCAACGTAGCGCACCGTGACCTGGCCGTTGGCGGTGCGCGCCTCGCGCGGCTCGACCGTGCCGAGCGATGAGGTGAACGTCACCACCGTGCCGTTCTGCACCGGGGTCCCGGCCGACTCGATGACGATCGCGGTGATGTCGGTGGTGCCGGCAATCGGCAGCACGCCAAGCCCGGAGGTCAGACGGATCGTCGTATTGGTGGGCGCCAGCAGCGGCACTTTGTCGCAGCCCGCAAGGGCGAGAATGGCAACCAGCGGCCAGGCCAGCGTGGCACGAGAGGTTAGTGACATGAAGGTGACTGCTAACGATAATAGTTACATGCAGTTACGGGGTCAAGGCGACTCGCTGGCGCGGTCCGGGCGCGAGGCCGGCTACGCCATGGCGGCGCTGCTCGTCGGGATGAGCGTGATGGCGGTGCTCATGGGCGCCGCGCTGCCGGTGTGGAACAAGCAGGCCCAGCGCGAGCGCGAAGAAGAGTACCTGTTCCGCGCCCACGAGTACGCGCGCGCCATCCAGAAATTCCAGCGGCGCGCCGGGCCGGAAACCCTGCCGCCCAACTTCGACGTGCTGGTCGAGGGCCGTTTTCTCCGCCGCAAGTACAAAGACCCAATCACTGGGGATGACTTCCAACCGATCTTTCAGACGATCCAGGCGCCCGGCCAGCCGGGTGGCGGAGTCGGCGGAAATGCGACGCCAGGCGGGGCGGTGACCGCCACCCCGACGGCCCAGACCGGCGGCACGCCCACCGCTGGTCAGGGGACGCCGCTGCCCGGCGCCGGCGTGGTCGGCGTGACCTCGAAGAGCAAGGGCAAGAGCATCAAGATCTACAACGGCCGCACGACCTACGATCAGTGGGCCGTCACCTACCGCGACGTCAAGCCCGGCAAAGGCCTGCCGCCCGATCTCCTGCAAGCGCTGAACGCGATGCGCGGCGCGGGCGGCGGGGCGGCGCCTGGCGGGGGCGGGTCCGGTCAACCCATCCCCGGAGGTGGAGCGCCCGGGGGATTGCCGTTCGGGACGCCGGGAGGGTCGCCGTTCGGAGGGCCAGGAGGATCGCCGTTCGGTCAGCCGGGCGGCATGCCGCCCGGTCAACCGGGCACGCAGCCGCCCGGCGGCTCGCCGTTCGGACTGCCCGGCGCACAGCCCGGTGTGCAACCGGGCGGCTCGCCGTTCGGCACGCCGGTCCCGCCCAGCTCACCGGCCTACCCGCCGTTGCCAGGCGCCGGCGGCGGCATCTTCGGACCGCCGCCGAAGAAGGGCGCCTAGCGCCACTCGCCGCCGACCGCCGCTGAAGAACGGGCCTAGCGTCACTCGGCCGACGACCGCCGCCGAAGAGCGGGGTCAGCGCCACTCCCCGGCGACGGCGTCGTGCACTGCCACGCGCAGCGCTCTGATGCCCTCGCCGTCGGCGTCCCCGCCGGCGTGGACGCGATTGGTCAGGCAGACCACGTAGAGATCGCGGTCGGGGTCGAGCCATAACGACGTGCCGGTGTAGCCGGTGTGACCGATGGCGCGGGCCGAGAGGCGCGTGCCGCATGACGAGGTCGGCAGCATCGTGTCCCACCCGAGCCCGCGGGACGCGCCCGGCACGGCGCCGCGGGCCGCAAAGCGGGCCACCAGCGCGGACGATATGCCGGCCGACACCGGCGCCCGCCCGAGCCACAGCGACAGGTACCATCGCGCCAGCGCGCCCACCGCGTTGGCGGTGCCGAAGAGGCCGGCATGACCGGCGACGCCGCCGAGCGCGGCCGCGTTGTCGTCGTGCACCTGGCCGGTCAGCATCCGCTGGCGCCAGCGCGAGACGCCCGAGGGCGCCACCCGCCCGCGCCACTGGTCGCGCACGCCGTAGCCGAGTTCGGCCGGGCCAATCGTCGCGGCCAGGAGGTCGTCGAACTGCGCGGCCAGTGACGCGCCGCCGGCGTCCTCGATGAGCAGGCCGAGCAGCATGAATCCCAGGTCGGTGTACTCGTGCCGCGTGCGCGGTGCGTAGACCGTCGGCTCCGCGCCGAGGCGCGCGAGATACCCGGCCCGGCCCGCCACCTCCTGGTAGTAGGGACGATGCGCCGGCAGGCCCGCGGAGTGGGCGAGCAGATCGGCGATCGTCATGCGTGGCTGCGCGAGGAATCGGGGAAAGCGGTCGGCCACGGCGGTATCGAGCGGGAGCGTGCCGGCGGCGCAGTGCCGCATCGCCAGCGTGGTGGTGGCCAGCACCTTGGTCAGCGACGCCAGATCGTAGACGGTGGCCGGGGTAACGAGGGCCGCGTCGGCAGCATAGGTCACGTGCCCGGCGGCGAGCGTCCAGCGCGGACCGGCCGCACCACCGGCCTGGACGACAGCGCCCGGGGTGACGCGGGCCGTCACCGCCGCAGAAACCACGTCGGCCACGGCGTCGAGGCCTGGAGCCGTCATGCCGGCTCCGACCGCAGGCGCGACAGCGTCCAGGCGGTGAGAGTGGTGGCCGCAGCGCCGACAAAGACGTACCAGGTGAAGGCCGTGGCCGTGAACCCCCATACCGCCAGCATGGCCGCCAGCCCGACGATCATCCCGGCCCAGGCCTCACGCTCGCCGACGCTCGGCAAGCTGGTGGCCAGGATGAACGCGCCGAGCACGGCGCCCGAGGCGAGCGACAGCACCGCCAAACCGGCGTCGAGGACCGATCGCGCCATGAACTCGGCGCCGAGGGCCACACCGATCTGCACCACCCCCCAGCCGATGGTGATGCGGCGCGACAGGCGGAGCATCGCCGCGTCGTCCAACAGGCGGGTGGCGCGCGGTTTGTAGAAGTCGTTGATGGTCGTGGCCGCCATGGCGTTCAGCGACGGCGACAGCGCGGCGGCGACGATGGCCGCGACGATGAAGCCGGCGATGCCGCTTGGCAGGTAGTTCACGACGAAGTGGGGCAGCACCTGGTCGGTGCGCGCCAGCGGCTCGGCGAGCGGCACATGCTGGTGAAACGTAAACAGCATGACCCCGATGAGCAGGAACAGGATGAATTGGACGAACACCACCACGCCGCTGAGCACCAGTCCGGCCGACGCCGCCCTGGCACTGGTGGCGGCCAGCAGCCGCTGCACCAGGAACTGGTCGGTTCCGTGCGTGGCCAGCGTAAGCGCGACGCCACCGATGAGGCCGGTCCACAGCGTGTAGACCGCCGACGGGTCGGTGCTGAGATCGATGAATGTGAACTTGCCGGCGGCCGAGCCGACCCGCACGACCTCGTCCCACCCGCCGGGGATGCGGCCGAGCAGGGCCGCGGCCACCGCCGCTGCGCCCGCGACGTAGACGAACATCTGCACCACGTCGGTCCAGATCACGGCGGCCGCGCCGCCGCGCACGGTGTAGAGGATCATCACCACGCCGACCACCAGCGTCGCCCACTCGGTGGGCACGCCGGTGACGACGCTAATCACAATCGAGGTGGCAAACAGCCGGATGCCGTCGGCCAGCGACCGCGTCACCAGGAACAGCCCGGCCGACAGCGAGGTCACCCGCCGGCCGAAGCGGCGCTGCAACAGCTCGTACGAGGTGACCAGGTCGCCGCGGAAGTAGGCCGGGATGAACAACACGCTGACGATCAGCCGGCCGATGACGTAGCCGGCGGCGAGCTGCAGGAACGCCATGTTGCCGGCGTAGGCCGTGGCCGGAACGCCGATGAACGTCAGCGTGCTCGTTTCGGTGGCCACGACCGTGCAGCACACGGCCCACCACGGCACCGAGTGCCCGGTCAGGAAGTAGTCGCGCGTGGTGTGTTGGAACCGACCGAACCACGAGCCGAACGCGGTGATGGCAGCCAGGTAGCCGACGATGACGGCGTAGTCGAGGGGGGCGAGCACGGGGGGCAGTATAAGCTTCGGAGGTGCACGTCCTGGGAATCGATGCCGGCGGCAGCAAGACCGTGGCCTGGCTGGCCGATGCGCGCGGGCAGGTGGTGGGCGAGGGGCGGGCCGGCGGCGCCAATCTGCACAGCGCCGGGGAACTGGCCACCGAGAAGACGCTGTTCGAGGTGATCCACCAGGCGCTCGGCGAGCGCACGACCTTGCCCGAGGTGGTGTGCGTCGGCATGGCCGGCATGGATCGCCCGGCCGACGAGGCGGTAGTGCGGGCGATCCTCAGGCGCCTCGGCTTCCGTGGCGTGGTGCACGCCGTCAACGACGCGCTCATCGCGCTCGTCGCCGGCAGCGATGAGGGACCAGGCGTGGTGGTGATCGCCGGCACCGGAGCGATCGCCTACGGTGTCGGCCCCGATGCCACCGCCGCGCGGGCCGGCGGCTGGGGCGAGGTCTACGGCGACGAAGGCTCGGCGTTCTGGGTGGGCGCGCGCGGCCTGGCCGCCGTCGTGCGGGCCGCCGACCGTCGTGGTCCGGCCACGGCGCTGACGGCGCTGGTCCTGCGCCACGTCGGGGTCGAGCGCATCGATGGGCTCGTCGGGCAGGTGTTCGACCGCAAGGATTGCCGTCAGGCGATTGCCGCGATGGCCGGGCTCGTGGCCAGAGCCGAGGCCGACGGCGACGCCGTGGCCGGGGAAATCCTGCGTGCCGCAGCGGCGGAACTGGCGTTGGCCGCCGCCTCGGTCGTGGAGCAGCTGGGCATGCGTGGTGAGCGCTTCCAGATGGTACTTTCTGGCGGCCTCTTCAAGATGGCCCCGGTCATGGCCTCGACCTTGACCGCGCGGCTGGCCGAGATTGCGCCGCGGGCCGTGACCGGCATGCTCACGGACGAACCGGCGCTGGGCGCGGTGCGCCTGGCCCGCCGCGCCGCCGAGGGCCGCCTGCGTGTGCCGGTCTACGCGGTCGGTCGCGGAGGCCGGCGATGATCCTCGAGCTGTGCGCCGATCACGCCGCGGCGTCGGAACGCGCCGCCGACATCGTGGCCGCGGCGCTCCGGGAACAGCCCGCGCTCGTCCTGGGCTTGCCGACCGGGCACACGCCCGTGGCGATGTACGCCCAGCTGGCCGGAGCCGGTCTCGACTGGTCGGCGGCGCGGACCTTCAACCTCGACGAGTTCAGTGGCGTGCGCCCCGAGCAGCCGGGCAGCTTCAGGGCCTTCATGGACGAGCACCTTTTCTCGCGCGTCAATCTCGCGCCAGCGCACATTGGCTTCTTGCGCGGCGACACCGGCGACGAAGCCGCGGAATGCGCCCGCTACGAGGCAGCCATCGACCGGGCCGGCGGCATCGATCTGCTGGTGCTCGGGATCGGCGCCAACGGCCACATCGGGTTCAACGAGCCGGGAGCGGCCTTGCACGCGCTGACCCATGCCACGGTGCTGCACCCGTCGACGCGGGCCGCCAGCGCCGCGTGGTTCGGCGGTGACCCCACGCGGGTGCCGACGCGGGCGTTGACCATCGGCATGAGGCAGGTGATGCGGGCCCGGACGGTGCTGATGATCGCCACGGGACCAACCAAGGCCGCCGCCGTGGCTGCCATGATGCGCGGGCCGTTGACCACGGCGTGCCCGGCGTCGTGGCTGCAGGTGCATCCCCAGGCCATCGTCGTCGTCGATGGTGACGCGGCGGCCGCGCTATCGTGACGCGCCGTTCGCTTCGTCGGCGCCCGCACGTAGTGCCGGCCGGGACGAGGCGGGCGATCGGGCCGCGCCCGGGTCCGCGGCCAGGCTAGGCCGGTCCGCTGCCGTCGAGCAGCGCGCGCAGGCGCGTCTCGATGTCCTCACCGATGGCGTCGCGCAGGCGGTCATGCGACTGCCGGAGCCGGCTCAGCGCCTTCTGATAGCTCAGGCCGGTCTTCTGCATGACGATGGCGGCCTTCACGTTCCAGTGCGCGCGCTTGAGCAGCGTGTCGGCCGCGTCGAGTTCGACGCCGGTCACGATGTGCACCATCCGCCGCGCGCGGTCGCGCAGCTTCTCCGAGCCGGTGCGCACGTCGACCATCAGGTTCCCGTAGGTCTTGCCGATGAGCACCATCGCCGACGTCGTCAGGGCATTCAGCACGAGCTTGGTCGCGGTGCCGGCCTTGAGGCGCGTCGAGCCGGCAATCACCTCGGGTCCGACCGCCGGCGCGATGGTGAGGTCGACGAAGCTCTGGAGCTCGGTGCGCGGATCGCAGGTGACGAAGATGATGCGGGCGCCGACGCCCCGCGCCGAGGTGAGCGCACCGCGCACGAAGGGCGTCATGCCGCTGGCCGACACGCCCACGACCACGTCCTTCTTGGTCGGCAGCAGACGTTTGGTGGCGCGCGCCCCGGCTTCGTAGTCGTCCTCGGCGCCTTCCTTGGCGCGCAGGATCGCCCCTTTGCCGCCGGCCATGATGGCCTGCACGACGGCCGGATCGGTGCCGAAGGTCGGCGGCATCTCGGCCGACTCGACCACGCCCAGACGTCCGCTCGTGCCGGCCCCCACGAAGATCACGCGGCCGCCCTTGCGCAGCGCCTTGGCCAGCATGTCGGCGCCGAAGGCGATGCGTTCGCGTTCGCGCGACACGGCGGCCAGCATCTTCTTGTCTTCCGCCAGCATGAGGTCGACGATGCCGGCGGCCGACTGCTTGTCGATGCCGAGCGTCGCAGGATTGATGGCTTCGGTGGGCAGCGACTGCCACTTCGAGGGATGGGGCATGGGGTGTGCGGCGCGCCGAACGCCAAACTCGCATCCTAGTCCCGGCTCCGCGCGCTGTCAACGAAACCACCCGGCGCATACAATACCGTCGGTGGCCGCCATCGACCGGTATCTCGCGCATCTCGAGCTCGAACGGCGCGTGTCGCCGCATACGCGCGCCGCCTACGCGCTCGACCTGCGCAAGCTCGCGGCCTACGCGCGTGCGGCCGGCGTGGCCGTCGAACGGCTCGAGCGCGGGCATCTCGAACGGTTCGTGCGCGGGCTGATGGCCGAGGGCCGATCGCCGCGATCGGTCGGCGTGCTGGTGGCCGCGGTTCGCGGCTTCTATCGCTTCACGTGCGCGGGCACGCCGGCGGACAACCCCGCGGCGGATGTGCAGGCGCCGCGCGCCTGGAAGTCGCTGCCCAAGTTCCTCACCGTCGATGAAGTGGACGCGTTGATGGCGCGCGCCCGACGTGACCACGCCGCGCGGCCGCCGCGACCGGGCGCTGCTCGAACTGCTCTACGCCACCGGCCTGCGCGTGTCGGAACTGCTCGCGCTCACGCTGGCCCAGGTCGACATCGCCGGCGGCGTGCTCACGACCATGGGCAAGGGACGGAAGGAACGGATGGTCCCGTTCGGCGACGAAGCGGCGGCGCGGTTGCGCCGCTATCTGCGCGACGGCCGCCCGACACTGCTCGGCGCGCATACCTCGCCGCGGCTGTTCGTGAACGCCCGCGGCGGCCCGCTGTCGCGCATGGGCTTCTGGAAGATCCTGCGCGACTACGGCGTGCAGGCCGGCATCGGCCGCGCCATTTCGCCCCACGTGCTGCGCCACTCGTTTGCCACGCACCTGCTCGAACGCGGCGCCGACCTGCGCGCGATCCAGATGATGCTTGGCCACGCCGATCTGTCGACGACGCAGATCTACACGCACGTGCTCGACGAGCGGCTCCGCTCCGTGCTACGAACGCTTTCACCCGCGCCAGTGATGCGCCGCGCCAGGTCGAGAGTGCTCGTGGTCGCGATGGTGCTGGCGGCCGGAGCGGCGTGGGTGGCCTGGCTGCGACCACCCGAACCGCTGCCGGCGGTCGGCGTGCCCGTGGCCACCGACGTACGGGTGGCGTATCACGTGCACACGCGGCGCTCCGACGGCACCGGCACGGTCGAGGACGTGGCGGCAGCCGCGCGCCAGGCCGGGCTGGCGGTCGTCGTCGTCACCGACCACGGCGACGGCACCGGTGCCAGCGACCCGCCCCGCTACATCGGCGGCGTGCTGGTCGTCGATGCCGTCGAACTCAGCACCTGGGCGGGCCACTACGTCGCCATCGGCGCCTCGCCGTCGCCGTATCCGTTGGGGGGCGAACCAGAGGCGGTGGTCGAGGACGTCCGGCGGCTGGGCGGCTTCGGCATCGCCGCGCATCCTGGATCGAGCAAGGCGGACCTCAAGTGGCGCGACTGGGACGCGCCCTTCGATGGCCTCGAGTGGTTGAATGCCGACAGCGAGTGGCGGGATCGACCCGGTGCGCTGCTGCGCGCGCTCCTCACCTATCCGCTGCGTCCGGCGGCGACCATCACGGCGCTGCTCGATCGGCCGGCCTTCGAACTGCGTCAGTGGGACCAGCTGACGGCGCGGCGCCCGGTGGCGGGGCTGGCCGCACACGACGCTCATGCGCGGCTCGGGGTGCGCGGCGTGGGCGAGCCGTATGACGGTGACGTCGCGCTCGACCTGCCGGATTACGCGCCGATGTTCGCGGCGTTCAGCAACGTGGCCCGGTTGACGCGTCCGCTGTCCGGCGACGCCGTCGCCGACGCCGCGGCCGTGACGGAGGCCATCGCGGCCGGCCACACCTACGCCGTGATCACCGGCCTGGCGCCCTCTGGACGCGTGCACTTTACCGCCCGGTCGGGGGGCGTCAGTGCCGCCATGGGCGAGCACCTCGTGCCGCGCGGGCCGGTCACCTTCGACTTCACGGCCGACGCACCGCCCGGCGCCCGCGCCACCCTCATCTGTGGGGGGCGGGCTACGGCCGAGGGTCGCGACGGGCAGGTGCGCTGGACCACCGGCGACAGCCCTGGCGCCTGCCGCGTAGAAGTTGCGACCGGGGGCGGGGGAGTGCCGTGGCTCGTGACCAATCCAATCTACGCGAGATCCGAGCTGGCCGAGCCCAACCCGCGCCGGCTCGGGACGCCCACGCTCGTCCTGCCCATCGACGGCAGCGGCGACGCGGCGCGGTGGACGAGCGAAGTGGCCGCTGGTTCCGAAGGCCGGGCGGCCCCCGCCGATCCCACCGGCGTCGCCTTCACCTGGCGGTTGGGGCAGGGCGCCAACCAGCACAGCGCCATCCGGTTCGAGGCACCGCCGTCGCTGGCCACCTCCGATCGCCTGATCCTGCGCGCTCAGGCCGACCGTCCAATGCGGATGTGGGTGCAGGTGCGAACGCCCCGCGACGGCGGGCGGCGGTGGGGACGATCGGTCTATCTGGACCAGACGACACGCGAGGTGGCGATTGCGTGGCGGGACTTGGCGCCGCTCGATCGGGACGCGCCGCGCGCGGTCCCGCTCGCCGAGGTCACGGCCGTGCTGCTGGTCGTCGACACCGTGCATGCGCGCGCCGCCACCGGCGGCACGGTGACGTTCACTGAGCTCTGGCTGGGACGTTGACCGCTGCTGTCGCCTCAGGTGCGCACCGTGAGCAACAGATACACGGCGCCGGCGCCGAACACGAGATTCGGCGTCCAGGCGGCCAGCATCGGCGGCATCGCGCCGCCCGCCCCGAACGCCCCGGTCACGCTGATCATCGTCCAGTAGACGAGGGCCAGCACGATCCCCGCGCCGACGCCGTAGAGGGCGCCCCGCCGGCCGGTCGACACGGCAAAGGGCACGCCAATCAGGGTCATCACGATGGTGACCAGCGGGAAAGCCACCTTGCGATAGAGCGCGACTTCGTCTTCGCGTACGTCGTAGCCCGACGCGCGCAGTTCCCGGACATAGGTGCTGAGCTGCGCGTAGTTCATCTGCGAGGGCGGCGGCGCCTGGGTCACGAAGGTGGCCGGCGGCTCGAGCGTGAGCGTCTGCTCCTCGAAGCGCGTGAACTCGCGCACCGTCAGATTGTCGGTGAAGGTGCGCGTCCACCCGTCCCGGGCCTGCCACCCGCGCGAGGTGTCGGCGTCGGGGCCGGCCTTGGCCACGCGGGCGAAGGTGCGGCGAGCGATGCTCGATTCGACTCGGCGTCGGTGAAATCGAGCACTGTCAGCGCGCTCAGCTCGCGCTCGCTCGGGCTGTAGGCCTGGTAGTGATAGACGGTGCCGCCGGCGCCGGTGAGCCAGGCCCGGTCGAGGACGTCGTAGCTGCGCGGCGCCTGACCGCGGATCCGCCGGACCAACTCGTTGGCCCGGCGGTTGGCCGGTCCGAGCACCGTTTCCTCGATGGCGAACAACGCGCCCGACGCGATGGCCGCGGCCACCAGCAGCGGCACCGCCGTGCGGTAGAGACTGATGCCGCAGGCGCGCATCACGATCAGCTCGCTGCTCTTGGTCAGCGCCCCGATCGTGACGATGGCGGCCAGGAGCACGGCCAAGGCGATGATGTAGTAGAGATACTGCGGGGTGGCGAACCAGAAGGTACTGCAGCAGCATCCCGGTCGTGGCCGTGCCTTTGAACAGGTTGTCGGACAGATCGATGAAGGTCGAGATGTAGAACAGGCCGGCCATCCCGGCCAGGCACAGCCCGAGCGTCCGGAAGTAGAGCAGGCCGACGTAGGTGTCGAGCAGCGACGGGCGCAGCCAGGGAAGATCCGGTATGCGCCCGCTCCAGCCGCTGGACCGAGTCGTCTCGGAACCGCGGAACCGGGTGAGGAGCGGCGCGGGCAACGAGAAGCGCGTCCGGATCGGCTTCAACTGGCGCCACAGGAGCGCGAGGCCGGCGGCGCCGAGCACCAGGTTGGGCAGCCACATCGCCAGCCACGGCGGCATCTGCCCGCCCTGGGCCAGGGCCTGGCCAAGCCACATGAGCGCGTAGTAGATGAAGATCACCGCCAGGCCGCGGGCGATGCCGACGAACTTGCCGTCGCGCTTGTAGGTGGCGCCGAGAGCCACGCCGAGCAGCGCGAAGACCAGGCACGCCGCCGGGATCGAGAACTTCTTGTGGATCTCGATTCTGGGGCTGTGCGACGAGCTGCCGGCCGCGTCGAGTTCGGCCGCGCGAGCCTGCAGTTCCGCGATGGTCATCTCGCGCTCACCGCGGGGTGGGCCGGCCCGCGGGAAGACGCTTTCGGGATCGAGCGGGACGATGGTTTCGGCGAAGCGTCACCACTTCGTAGCCATCGGGCTCGCGCTCCGACGTGCTGTGGCGGGTGCCCTCCGTCGAGCACCATCTGGATGGAGCGCTGGTTGCGGTCGACCAGCATCCGGCCCTGCTTGGCCAGGTAGAGCACCGGATGGTCGGGGTCGCGGGTGTCGGCCGCGAGCACGCCATTCCAACCGCCGCTCGTCGGCACGTCGCGGACGTAGACGACGAAGCCGGGGAAGTCCTCGAAGAACACGCGCGGCTTCACTTCGCCCTCGGCGCGGTCGGCCACGAGCCGCAGCATGATCTCGCGGAAGGTCTGGTTGGCGTCGGGAATGGCCGCAGACCATCACCCAGGTCGTGGCCGCCCACGCCACCACGGCAATGGCCAGGGCCGGGCGCAGCAGCCGCAGCGGGCTGAGGCCGCAGGCCAGCATCGCCGACGACTTCACGGTCGCCCGACAGGCGCCCGAGGGCGATGAGCAGCGCCACCAGCAGCGACATCGGGATGGTCAGGCCGAGCGCCGCCGGCAGCAGCGTGACCATGACGCGGGCGACCGTCGTCCACGGCACGCCCTTGGCAATCATCGTCTCGGCCTGCGCGATGATGAAGGGGATAATCAGGATGAAGGTGAGGACGAGCAGAGCCAGCGCGAACGGCGCGAGAACTTCTCGAATCACGTACCGGTCGAGCGTGCGCATGCGCGGTGATCGGATTGCACCAGCATGACCGAACCCAACGTCCGCCTCGCCCTGCTGTGGCACATGCACCAGCCCTATTACCTCGACCCGGACACGGGCGAGTCGGTGCTGCCCTGGGTGCGGCTGCACGCGCTCAAGGATTACTGGGGCATGGCGGCGCTCTTTGCCGAGTTCCCCGGGATGCGCGCCACCGTCAACCTCGTGCCGTCATTGGTCGAACAGGTGCGACGCCTATGCGCGGGAGCGCACTTGGGACCGGCATCTGGTGCTGGGTCTGCAGGACGCGGCCACGCTGAGCGCCGCCGACACCGCTTGGCTCGTCGGCGGAAGGCTTCCACGCGCACGCGGCGACGATGATTGAGCCCTACCCGCGCTACGCCGCGTTGTGGCGGATGCGGCTCGACCACCAGACGTTCGATGTGGCGGCACTACGCGATTTGCAGGTGTGGCAGAAGCTGGCGTGGGTCGATCCGGACCTGTTGCAGACCGATCCGCGCGTCGTCCGCCTGATCGCCAAGGGGCATGGCTTCGACGAAGACGACAAGCGAGAACTGCGCGCGGTGGAACTCGACGTGCTCAACCGGGTCGTGCCGGCCTACCGCGCCGCGGCCGAACGCGGCCAGCTCGAACTCTCGACCTCGCCTTATTTCCATGCCATCCTGCCGCTGCTGTGCGACTCGGCGGCGCATCACGAGGCCCACCCCGGCGCCCCTTTGCCCGACCCGACGTTCCGCTGGCCCGGAGACGCCGACCTGCAGTTGACGCGGGCCATCGCGGCCCACGAACGCTGGTTCGGATCGCGACCAATCGGGGTCTGGCCCTCGGAGGGCAGCGTGTCGCAGGAGGCGGTGGCGGCCATTGCCAGGGCCGGCTTCGCTTGGACGGCCTCCGACGAACACATCTTGGTACGGTCGCGCGCGCTCACTGGCCAGGCGACCGGCGCGGCCGAGCGCTTTCACGTCCACGCGGCTGAAACCTCCGCCGGGGAAGTGCGCCTGCTCTTTCGCGACCACGGGCTTTCCGACCTCATTGGCTTTACCTACCAGAGCTGGCCCGCCGAGGCCGCCGTCGACGACTTCGTCATGCGCCTGCGCTCCATCGGCGCCCACCTCGCCGGACAAGGGCAGACGGCCACCGTGCCGGTGATCCTCGACGGCGAGAACGCCTGGGAGCATTACCCGGGCGGCGGCCGTCCGTTCCTGCGCGCGCTCTATCGGCGGTTGGCCACGACGCCCGGGATCGAGCCGGTGCAGATGGGGGCGGCAGCGGCTGGGCCGGCCACGCCCCTGAGGCGGGTCTTTGCCGGGTCGTGGATCAACGCCGACTTCGGCATCTGGATTGGCCACCGCGACGATCGGCGAGCGTGGCATCAATTGCGGGCCGTCAGGGAACGCTTTGCCGCCCGGGAGGAGGGCCTCGACGCGGCCACGCGCCGGCAGGTGCTCGACGCGATTCTCGCCGCGGAAGGCAGCGACTGGTTCTGGTGGTATGGCGACGATCACTCGTCGGCGCACGACCGCGAGTTCGACGCGCTCTTTCGTTACCACCTTCGCCGGGCCTACCGGGCGCTTGGCGAGGAATCTCCGGAAGAGCTGCACCGCACCAACATCACGACCGACGTTCCGGGTGACGATACGGCCACGCCAGGCTTTGTGGATGAGCCGGATTCTGGCAGCGCCGCCGGGCGCTTCTTCGCACGGCTCGGCGCGGTGCCGCTCGAACGTCCGGCTGGGTCGATGCACCGGACCTCGGCCAGGGTCGTCGCCGCGTGCGAAGTGGGCATCGGCGCGACGGGGTTGGCGATCTGGATTGACGCGCCTGACGCGACGTCGCACACCTTCGCCATCGAAGCGGTCGTTGGCGATCAACGCTACACGGCGGAGGTGGCTACCGGCGGCGCCGTGGTGCCATGGACAGCCCTGGGCGGGCGCCCGGAATGGCGGCTGGGCTTACGGGTCGTCGTTCGCGACAGCTCGGGCCACATCGTCGAGACGGTTCCCGCCGACGGAGTCGAGCGCCGGATCGCCGTACCGGATGGCCTGAGCGTCGGCGGCTGGACGGCCTGACGAGCCGTCCCGATCTCGCACACGATCTCCCGCCCCGACCTCCACACGATCGTCCGCCGACGACCGGCGACGTTCGCGCCGCTGCGGAGCGGTGCGGGCCGAGGCCCCGCCAAGTTGTTCGCGACCCCCTGAAAGGCCACTCCGCGTGCCAGCGTAACGAGCACCCGGGTTCGGCGCGGCGCGCCAAAACACCGCAGGCCTTGGCGCGAGGCGGCGCCGAGCGGCGCGGCTTGGCGATCGGTTCTGCAAGCCAAGCGTGGGCGAACGCCCACAAAGCATGCACAGGCCACTAATTAAAGCCAAATCTGCAACGTCTGATAATATATCTTATGTAAACTAAAGCGTGGCCGCCATGCGATCTGCGCCTGCATTGGCTGCGCGTTCAACGCTTTTTGCGCCTTCAGGCGCTGCGCTCCAATGACGACATCTTCAGGGTGTCGACCTGTTTGAATCGTCGCTGCTACCGCGCCGGCCTGGCTCGCCCGGGGTTGATGTTCCTGATAACCCGCCGAGGGTGACGGCTCGGCTCAGGGGAACCGCTCGGGCGCTAGCGCCACAGTGGGGGCGTCACCATCGGTTCGACCTGGTCCGCCTTCGACTTGGCCGCCGTGAGCCACGCCGTCGATGGATGCAGAGAGCAGATGGATGTTTCGCTGCGGGTCCGGTCACCGGACGATTCGCGCTCCCCGGGGGCGGCATCGGCTCGATCGCCGGTCGACACTCTGTGAGCAGCTCTCGCAAGTTCAGAGCGCAACCTTTGCCGTGGTATGCGGCGGGCGCATAGGTGTTCCTGGTGGCGTTCGGTGACCGTCCTGGTTGTGCCGGTTCGCGCGCATCAACGTGCCCAAACCATCCCCTGAGGGTTCGGCGGCGGGCGTCGCCGCGCCGGTATGGCGCGCTATGAACGGACGACGGCCGGGGTGGCATCGTCATTGGAGCGCGGCTCATCCGTGCCGACGCCGATTTGATTTGTCGGATTGGGACCCGCGTCAGCGCGCGTCCCGTCGTGCTGAGTCGCGCCGATTCACTACGCGGCCCGTTCCAACGACAAGCCGGGCCACCCAACGACAGCCGGGTCACGAGCTAGTGTCGTTGCGCGCCCATGCCTATGCGCCAGGAGTTCGAAGCGGGAGCCGTGGAGTGGCTGCGCAGGCGCGCTGTTGGGGGGGAGACGACCGGCGCGAGCGTTCGCCGCTGGTTGCGAACGCCGCGCCGGGAAGAGCCGGAACTCACTCCTGATTGCGGAGGTCGTGCAGAATGCCCTCGAGGGCGCTGATTACTTCATCCTTCGAGGCGGTCTTCTTGGTGAAGGTCAGGCGCAGGTTGAATGCCTTGGTGGGCGGCCGGAAGCTGAACACGAAGGCCTTCGGGCGGCCCGGTTTCGGCTTGTCCTTGTCCTGTTCCTTGCGCAGTTGTTCGCGCGTGGCGCCGTGGGCGGCGATGTTCTCGACCAGCGCCAGCATCTTCTTGGGATCGCCTTGCCGGGCGACCTGCAGGAGGATCGACTTGCTGGAGATGTCGGCGAGGCGGCACACCTTGCGCACCTCCGAGGGGATGGTCGTCAAGGACAGGGACTCGGTAATGGACGTCCGCGACTTCCCCAGCCGCTTGGCCAGGTCTTCGTGAGTGTAGCCGCAGCGGTGGCTCAGGCTGTGCAGCGCCTCGGCTTCTTCGAACGCCGTCAGGTCCTTGCGCTGGATGTTCTCGACCAGGGCCAGTTCGAGCATCTCGGTTTCGTCGACGTCGCGCACGACCACCGGGAGTTCGGTGATTCCGGCCCGCACGGCGGCCTGGTAGCGGCGTTCGCCGGCAATGATCTGATAGCGGTCGCCCCGCTGGCGCACGATCAGCGGCTCGATGATGCCCTTCTCGGACAGCGAGGCAACCAGGTCGGAGAGGTCGCCCATCGCCTGACGGGGCTGTTCGGGGTTGGGGTCGACCCGGTCGATGGGCACCAAACGCCCAATCGGCGTGGCGGCCGAGGCGGCGAGGGTGTCCACGTAATGCGCGTCGTGGCGCATCTGGAGAGCTTCTGGTAGACCGCGTGGTTTAGGCACGTTCGATGACCTCTTCGCACAGGCTGTAATACTCGCTCGCACCGGTCGAATCGGGAGCGAACGTGAAGATGGACTCCCGATACGCCGGACTTTCCTCGAGCCGCACGCTCTTGCTGATGACCGTCTTGAACACCTTTTCTCCGAACACTTTCCGGATCTGCGCGAGGATGTCGCGGCCGAGCGCCGTTCGGCGATCGTGCATGGTAATCACGACGCCCAGGATCTGCAGGCCGGGGTTCGGACGCTGACGCACCTTTTCGATGGTCTCGAGCAGGTCGTCGGTGCCCTCCAGCGCGAAGTACCAGGACTGGATGGGGATGAGCAGGTGCGTGGCCGCGACCAGTGCGTTGACCGTCAAGAGGCCGAGCGCCGGCGGACAGTCGATGACCACGTGAGTGAACTCGGTCAACTTGGCAAGTTGGTCCTTCAGGCGAAAAGGCGCGTCGAGCTCCCCCACCAAGCGGGATTCGAGCTTGGCCAGCGAGATGCGGGCCGGAGCCACTGACAGGTTGGTGACCGTCGTGCTCTTGATGACCTCGCGCATGTCGAGCTTCGGCTCGATGAAGACGTCGTACATGCCCCGCTCCACTTCGCGCAAATCCAGGTAGGACATGCTGCTGTTGGCCTGGGGGTCGAGATCAATCAGCAAGGTGGACTTGCCGCGGAGGGCCAACGCCGCTGCGAGGTTGAGCGCGGTCGTCGTCTTGCCGACGCCGCCTTTTTGGTTCGCGATGGCGAGGATCATCTGGGGTGGTGTCCGTGCAGTCCGAAAGGCGCTCGGGGGGACCGAGTGCTGGTCATTCTAGGAGGCCGGATCGATGGCGTCAAGCGAGGCTGCGGCGGAGCCTCGCTGTATCAGGAAATACCGAGGCACAACTCGTTGAACTGGAGTGACTTACGGGGATTGTCGGCCGGCCGACAATCCGGCCGGGCCGGGCAGGCCTACATCTTATATTTCCCAAGGTCGTCGGGGTCGAGGCTGTCGAGCCACTGGTGCAGTCGCTCACCGTCGACCTTGGCGTGCGTCAAATCGATGGTCTTGGCGTTCTCGATGACGTGCTCCTCGACCATGATCGGCGCCTTCGTCCGCAGGGCCAAGGCAATCGCATCGCTCGGCCGGGCGTCGACGGCGACCCGTCCGTGCGGGGTGTCGAGATGGATGAGCGCGTAGAACGTGTTGTCCTTGACGTCGGACACGACCACCCTTTCGACCGTGGCTTGGAGATCGCTGATGACGTTGCGCAACAGGTCGTGTGTCATCGGTCGCGGCGTGTGGACGTTCTCGATCTGCAGGGCAATGGCATTTGCTTCGAAGACGCCGACCCAGATCGGCAGCACCCGCTTGTCGTCGTGATCGTGAAGAATCACGATCGGCATGTTCGTGACCGGGTCGACGGTGAGCCCCTTGATCGTCATTTCGATGAGCATGGCGCGCCCTCAATCCTTCACAGCGTGTTCACGTGGAGCCAGGGGGCGCCCGGAGGCCGCTACCGGCCTGCCCCACACGCCAAAGGCGCCGGCGCGTTCGACGGTGACATCGACCATCGACCCCACCCAGGCGGCATCGCCCGGAAAGTTGACGACCGTGTTTCCCGTGGTGCGGCCGGCGAGTTCCCAGTCGCGCCGGCGGCTGGTGGTATCGACCAGGACTTCGACGGTTCGTCCAATCAACGCAGCATTCAGCTGCTCCTGGATTTCTTTCTGCGCCGCCTGCAGCGCCATGATGCGCCGGGTCTTCTCGACCTCCGGGACGTCATCCGGCATCCGCTGGGCGGCGAGGGTGTTGGGCCGGGGCGAATACTTGAAGGAGAACATGCTGTGGAACTGGGCTTGTTGGGTGAGCGACATGGTGTCGGCGAAATCCTGATCCGTCTCTCCTGGGAAGCCAACGATCATATCGGTCGAAAGCTGAATGCGCGGAAGAGCGCGCCGAAGGCGTCCCACCAGCTCCAAGTAGTCCTCTCGGGTGTGGCGGCGCCTCATCGCCTGGAGGATGCGGGTCGAACCGGACTGCGCCGGCAGGTGCAGGTGGTTGCAGACCTTGGGCAGATCGCGCAGCGCCGCGATCATGCGGTCGGTACAGTGACGGGGATGGGGGCTGGAAAAGCGGATGCGATTGATGCCAGGCACCTCATGGACCGCCTCGAGCAGCCCGGCGAAGTCGCACGACGGGTCGTCGGGCGCTTGATAGTGATTGACGATCTGTCCCAGGAGCTGCACTTCCTTCCGGCCGGAGGCCGCCAGTTCCGTAACCTCACCGATGATTTCGGCCTTCGCCCGCATGCGCTCGTGGCCTCGGGTGTACGGGACCACGCAGTAAGTGCAGAAGTCGTTGCAACCCTCCACGATGGTGACGAAGCCCTTGACGGGGTCGTCGCGGCGGGTCAGGCCTAGCGGGAACGTCGGCTCTTCGTAGGGCGTGGTTACGTCGACCAGGGCCCCCCGAGCTGCCGCCGCCTGGTCGACGAGCACCGGCAGCATCTTCAGGCGCTGCGTCCCAAGGACGACGTCGACCAGCTTGGACCTGGCCAGGACCTGCGCCCCTTCCTGCTGGGCGACGCAGCCCGTGACCGCCACCATGGGAGATCGCCCGGTGCGGGCGCGCATCCCCTTCAGATGGCCGAGGCGCGTGTACAGCTTCTCCTCCGCGCGTTCCCGCACGGAGCAAGTGTTGATGACGACCAGGTCGGCGTCGTCATCGGCGTCGGTCGCCTCGAAGCCGGCCTGTTCGAGCAGCCCGGCCATTCGCTCCGAGTCGTGGACGTTCATCTGGCAGCCATAGGTCTCGATCAGGTATTTCTTGGCCATTATCGACGCACTTTCGCTTTCGCCCGGGGCTTGGTTTCCACTTTCGCTTTCGCCTCGATCGCCACTTTCGCTTTCGCCTTGTGGATGAGCGCGCGGGCTCCGGTCAGCAGATCGTCCGAGATGGCGGCTTCCCCGCCCATCATCCGCGCGACTTCGTGCTCGCGGGCGAGATCGTCGAGCCGGTTGACCGAGGTGACCGTCCGCGGTCCCTTGATTCGTTTGTCGATGGCGAAGTGCGTCGTGGCCAGCGCCGCGATCTGCGGCAGGTGGGTGATGCACAGCACCTGACAGCGGTCGCCAAGGGAACGCAGCTTCTCGCCCACCACGGCGGCCGTGCGACCGCCGATGCCGGCGTCGACCTCGTCGAAGACCAAGGTGCGGCCGGGATGCTCGCCGGCGCCGAGGGTTTTGAAGGCGAGCATGACCCGCGACAACTCGCCCCCGGAGGCGATGCGGGCCAGCGGGCGCGCATCTTCCCCGAGGTTGGCGGCCAGGAAGAACTCGCCCGCGTCGATACCGCCGGCGTGCCAGCCGTGCGGGCCGTCACTCGACGTCAGCCGTACTTCGAAGCGGGCGTTAGCCATGCCCAGCTCGGCCAGGGCTCGCTTCGAGCGCTGGTCCCAGGGTGGCAGCCGCGACTCGTCGCGTGGCTGACAAGGCGCGGGCCAGGTCGAGGAACCGAGCGCGGGCCGCCTCGACGGCGGCGCGCGCCGCGTCCTTTTGTTCCGGTCCCGCGCGGTAGGGCGTCGATGTTCCTGTTGGAGGGCCGCGGCCTTGGCCATGACCTCGGCCAGGGTCGGGCCGTGCTTGCGCTTCAATCGCTCGAGCAGCGCCAGCCGGTCCTCCACCTGCTGCAGCCGCTCCGGCGAAGCGTCGAGCCGCTCCTGGTAATCGCGAAGCGTCAGCGCCAGGTCCTCGAGCTGGGCCTTGATGCCTTCGCGCGCGGCCGCATGCGCGGCAAACGTCTCGTCGATGTTGCTCAAGCTCGCGGACCCGCTTCCACACCTGCCCGAGGGTCGCGAGCGCGGCCGACTCGTGTTCGTAGAGCAGCCCGTAGGCTTCGGCGCACAGCGTCTGGAGACGATCGGCGTGGCGCAGGACGTCGCGGGTGCGCTCGAGTTCCTCGTCCTCACCGGCTGTAACGCTGGCCTTGGTCAGCTCGGCCAGGTGAAAGGCGACGAGCTCGAGGCGGTTGGCTCGCTCGCCCTCATCGAGTTCGGCCCGGGCCAATGTCCTCTCGGCGTCGGCCACGCCCGCCCATGCCGCCTCGACGCCGCGGCGCTGCTCGGTGAGATTGGCCCAGGCAGTCGAGCAGCGGCAGGTGGGAGTCGGGGTCGAGCAACGCCTGGTGTTCGTGCTGGCCGTGCAGTTCGACCAGCCCGCCGACCAGCGCGCGCAGGCTGGCCGCGTTGACGAGCTGGCCATCGATGAAGGCCCGGCTCCGGCCCTGCGCGGTGATCTCGCGGCGGACGACGACCTCCCGCCCCTCCGTCGTCTCGAGCTGCGCTTCGACCGTGGCGGCGTCCTCGCCCGTGCGCACCAGGTCGGACGAGGCGCGCCCGCCGAGCAAGAGCCCGACGGCGCCGACGAGCATCGATTTGCCTGCGCCAGTTTCCCCGGTCAGGACATTGAACGATTGTTCGAACTCGATGGAGGCCGACTCGATGACCGCGAGGTTCCTGATCGCCAGATAGCGGATCATCGAAGGGTCGTCCCAGGAAGGCCGAGGGTCCCGGCGTGCAGACGGAAGTGCAATGGTATCATGGGTTTGACAGAATTTCTCAGGACGTGTTACGGTTGCGCTCTCGCGCTGTTTCCCAGCGGCGCACCTTACTCGCTTTTCCGGAGGTGTCGTTGCGCACGCCTGGATTCATGTTCCTGGCCCTACAACAGGTTCCCGATGCCGATGCCCCCGTCCGGGGCTCCCTGAGCATCCTTCAGCTCATCCTCGATGCCAGCCTCGTGTCCAAGACCGCCCTGGCGGTGTTGCTGGTGTTCTCGGTGGTCTCGTGGGGCATCATCCTGTCGTAAGGCTCTCGCCCTTCGCCGCGCCGAACAACAGTCGAAGTCGTTCCTCGACGTGTTCCGGCGGAGCGGCAAGTTTTCCGAGGTGCAGGCGTCTGCAAGTCGCTGGAGCACAGCCCGCTCGTGGGCCTGTTCCAGGCCGGCTACGCCGAGCTGAACTTCGCAGCTCCGGCCCGACCCGCGGGCCGACGCCGCCAAGTCCGGGGCCGGCTGCCGGACGTCCAACCCTGAAGAGCCTCGCCGCGGTCGACCGCGCGTTGCTGCGCGCGTCGTCGGTCGAGGTGAACAAGCTCGAGAAACAGGTGACCGTTCCTGGCGACCACCGCCAGCCTCGCGCCGTTCATCGGGCTGTTCGGCACGGTCTGGGGCATCATGTCGGCCTTCGCAGGGCATCGGCGCCGAGGGCTCGACCGATCTGGCCGTGGTTGCCCCCGGCATCGCCGAAGCGCTCGTCGCCACCGCGGTCGGCCTGTTCGCCGCCATGCCGGCCGTCTACTTCTACAACCACTTCACCTCGCGGGTGAAGGTCATGGCCTCCGAGATGGACGACTTCGCGCTGGAGTTCCTCAACATCGCCGAGCGGAACTTCACCTAGGACCGATGCCCAAGGTGATGGCACAGACGCCCGGCAGCGGCGGGCGGGCGCGGGGACGCCGGGTCTCGACCTCGCTGGCGGAGATCAACGTCATCCCGCTCGTCGACGTCATGCTCGTGCTGCTCATCGTCTTCATGGTGGCGGCACCGATGTTGCAGAAGGCGTCGAGGTGAACCTGCCGGTCGCGGCCGCGCCGACAAGCTCACCGACGAGCGGCTCTACGTCACCGTGCCGGCGTCCTACCGGCAGGACCGTCGCGTGATGCATCGGCGACGATCGCGGCGGCGTCCGATCACGGCGCTGCGCCGAGCGGATGCGTCAGGCGATGGAGGGGCGCGACCAGAAGGAAGTGTTCCTGCGCGGCGACGGCGCCGTGCAACTGCAGGATCTCACGGAAGTGATGGACCGGCTGAAGGACGGCGGCGTCGAGCGCGTCGGCATCCTGACGCCAGCCGCCGCCGAGGACACCGATGACGATGGATGCAGTCAGCCAGGTGCTCGCGGGACGGCAGACGGTCGACGGCGTCGCGCCGATGGTCGGCGTGTCGGTGGCGGCCCACGCGGTCGCTGGTGGCCGCCATGTTCCTGGTGCCCGCCGCCTGGATGGGCATGCGCGTGGCCAACGAGGAGCCGGTGATGACGGTCAGCCTGGGCGGGTCGCCCGGCCCGCAGACCGGCGGCCGGCGGCCCGAAAGCGCGCAGCCCACCCAGGCGGTGGCGCCGCCGACGCCCGCGGCCTCAGCCGGTCGTGCCCCCGACCGTCGGCCACGCCGGAGATGATCGTGCCCACCAAGGCGCCCCCGAAGAAGACCCCGCCGCCGCCGGTCAAGCAGGCGCCGCGCGAAGCGCACGGCGCCGGCCCACCCCGTCCAGGGGCGCCGAGATGCAGAAGGGTGACGCGAATGCCAATACCGCCTCGCGCAGCCAGGGCCGTTCGGCGGCATGGCCACCGGCGGCGGCGGCACGGGCCCGCGCCTCGACGTCGCCAACTTCTGCTGCCCGCAGTACCTGATCGCCATGCAGGATCGCATCCTGCGCAACTGGGACAGCCGCCAGCAGTCGCTCGGCGTCGACCGGCGTGGTCTTCGTGGTGCAGCGTGACGGCACGCTGACCGACGTCGCGGTCGAGAAGACCAGCGGCAACGCGCACACTCGACTTCCTCGCCACGCGCGCCCTGCTCCTCACGCGCAGCTGCCGCCGCTGCCGGCCGAGTATCCCAACCAGACGCTCACGGTTCACCTGACTTTCGAGTACCAGCGATGAATCCGACATTCCACGTCTGCTCGTCTTCCTCGGTCGCGGCTGCCGGCGCTCCGTGGTGGTCGTGACCGTCGGCCCAGACGCCCGCGTCGCAAGCCCCCGTGCCCCAGCAGCCGGGCGATGTCGAGCATCGTGCATCACCGGCGACCGCGGCCAGCCGCCGCGCTTGGCGGTGCCCGACTTCATGGCGCGCCGGCTGACGCCGCCGACATGGCCAAGGAGCTCGGCGCAGGTGCTCTACGACGACCTGGCCTTCGAGGGCGAATTCGACCTGATTCCGCGCGACACCTACGCCTCGATCCCGCCGGCGCGTTCGCTTGCGGAAGCCCCGTTCGACCGCTGGCGCGAACTGGGCGCCGACGGCGTGGTGCTCGGGTCCGTGTCACGCAGAACGGCACGACGTGAAGGTCGAGATGCGGCTCTTCGACGTGCGTTCGCGCCGCCAGATCCTGGGCCGCGAGTACAGCGGCGCCGGCGACCAACCCGCGGCTCTACGCGCACACCATGTCCGACGAGATCCACGAGACGCAGCGCGCCCTGCGCGGCGTGGCCCGCACCAAGCTCACCTTCTCCTCCGACCGCGAGCGCGACCGCGCCAGCGACACCATCGAGTAGCGCAACGTGAAGGAGATCTTCATCGCCGACTACGACGGCGCCAATCAGCGGCGGGTCACGGTCAACCGCCAGCTGAACATCTTCCCGCTCTGGTCGCCCGACGGCCGCTCCATCGCCTACACCTCGTATCGCCGCGGCTATCCGGACATCTTCATCTCGCTCATCTACCAGGGCACGATGGAGACCCCGACCAAGCGGCGTCGGCCAGAACTGGCTGCCGGCCTTCTCGCCCGACGGCACGCGGATCGCGTTCACCTCGAACCGCGACGGCAACTCCGAGATCTACGTGATGAACCGCGACGGCTCCGGTCTGCGTCGGCTCACCAACCACCCGGCCATCGACTCGACGCCGACCTGGTCGCCGTCGGGCGCCCAGATCGCCTTCACCTCGGACCGCACCGGCACGCCGCAGATCTAGTCGTCGAGCGCCGACGGCCTGAACCTGCGCCGGATCACCTCCGAGTCGTACGCCGACCGGCCGACCTGGTCGCCGGCGCCGTACAACGAGATCGCGTTTGCGGCGCGCACCGGACCGCGCTTCGACATCAAGATCTACGAGGTCGACAAGGGCACCACCCGCCAGATCACGTTCGGCGAGGGCACCAACGAGAGTCCCGGCGTGGGCCCCGAACGGCCGCCACCTCGCGTTCATGTCGACGCGGACGCCCGCGCCAAGCCAGATCTTCATGGTCGGCGCGACGGCCGGAATCTCAAGCAGATCACCCGCGAGGGCAACAACTTCACGCCGAACTGGTCGCAGTGACGCGACCCGGCACCTGTGTCAGGCGATCGGGACGATGACAGGAGTGAGAACGATGAAGCGCATGGGTTTGACATGGACGATGGTGATCGGAGTGGTGTCGCTGGCCGTGGTCGGCGCCGCGTGCGGCAAGAAGACGCCGCCGGTGGCCCGGCCGATGCCGCCGCCGTCGACCACGGCCGGCACCGAGATGGGCACGACGCCCGCGCCGCCGGCCGCCGGCGCCGCCGGCTCAGCGAGCCGACCATCGTGCCCCGACGGCCGTGCCGGAAGACGGCCATCGGCAGCAGGTCCTCGACGAGCTCAACCGCGAGTCGCCGCTCGAGCCGCGTCTTCTTCGCGCTCGACAGCTGCGAACTCGGCAGCGAAGGCCAGCGCATGCTGCAGGCCAACGCCGCAGTGCTGAAGCGATCAGCCCTCGTGGCAGATCACCATCGAAGGCCACTGCGACGAACGCGGCACCGCCGAATACAATCTGGCGCTGGGCGAGCGGCGGGCCATCGCGGCCAAGACCTATCTGGTCTCGCTCGGCATCGCCGCCGACCGGCTGCGCACGGTGAGCTACGGCAAGGAGTTCCCCTTCGACCCGGGTCACGACGAGACGGCCTGGGGCCGGAACCGCCGCGCGCACTTCGTGATCACCGCGAAGTGAGGCGCGGACTCGCGGCGCCATGAACCAGTATGCTGACGGAAGGTGCATGATGATCGGAACTGCTCTCCGCCTTGCCGTGGTGACCAGCCTCGTCGTCGGCGCGGCGACGCCCGCCTTCGCCCAGCGCCGCGAGATGCAGCAGATGGCCGCTGACATCCGCATCCTGCAGGAGCAGACGCAGCTCCTGCAGAACGCCCTCATGGGCCTGACCGATGCCCTCAAGGCGGTCAACGCCCGCATCGACGAACAGACGGGCCTGACCCGCAAGGGCTTCGCCGATCCAGAAGCTGCAGTCCGACGCGATCGGCAGCGACCTGCGCGTCGTCCGCGAGCGGGTCGACGACACCAACGTGCGCATCAGGTCGCTGTCGCAGGAGGTCGAGGCGCTGCGGCTGGCCATTCCGCCGATGGCCGCGATGCGGCGCCGGCCCCGAGCGATCCGGCGGCAGCCGGGGCGACCGGCGCACCGGTCGATCCGTCCACTGGCACACCGCCGTCCTGCCGCGCCGTCCCCCGCCCTGCCGATCACGGCCGGTGTCGCCGAAGCGGCTGTACGATACGGCCTGGGCCGACTACACCGCCGGCAACTACGACCTGGCGATCGAGGGCTTCGAGCAGCTACGTGCGCTCGTTCCCGCGCACCGAGTTTGCCGACGACGCGCAGTTCTACATCGGCGAGAGCTACTTCCAGCGCGGCAAGCTCCCGAGGCGATCGACGCCTTCGCGCGGGTGATTTCGACCTATCCGAACAGCGACGTCGTCGGCCAGGCGCTACTACAAGCGCGGCGTGTGCTACGAACGCTGAATCAGCCCGACCGCGCCCGCGAGGCCTACGACTATCTGATCAAGACCATGGCGCGACAACCGACGCCGGTCGGCTGGCCAAGCAGCGGCTCGACGCGCTGAACCGCGCGCGCCCGTCAGGTACGCCGCGCACTGCCGGCCCGCGGCCGGCGCCGTCTTTCTCTGTCGAAGGAATCGACACATGGGCAGCGTGAACAAAGTCATTCTGGTCGGCAATCTCGGGCGCGACGCCGAAGCTGCGCTACACCCCGGCGGCCAGCCGGTCGCGAGCTTCAGCATCGCCACGACCGAGAACTGGACCGACAAGGACGGCCAGAAGCAGGAACAAACCGAGTGGCACCGCATCGTGCTCTGGGGCAAGCCGGCCGACACGCTGCAGCCTACCTGACCAAGGGCAAGCAGATCTACCTCGAGGGCCGGCTGCAGACGCGGCAGTGGGAGAAGGACGGCACAGAAGCACTACACCACCGAGGTCAAGGCCGACAAGGTCGTCCTGCTCGGCGGCGGTGCGCGGCCGCGGCGGCGACCGTGGCGATCGCGGCGACAGCGGCGGCTACAACGAGCCGATGGGTCAGCCGGCCGGTGCCGATCACCGACGACGACATTCCCTTCTAGGCGGGCGGCAGGCCCCGGCGCCCGGCGCTACGTCCCCTGCCGGCCGTAGCGATCTTCGATGCGGACGACGTCGTCGGTTCCGGCGTCGAGACCTCGAACACGTCGCTGTCCTCGATCGCCGTCATGCGGTGCACCGTCGGCGGCGTGACGTGGACGGCGTCGCCGGGCCCCATCTCGCTGCTTACGAGCTGGCCGTCGACCTGGTGCTCGAACAGCATCTTGCCGGACCAGACGAAGATCGTCTCGTCCTTCCGGTTGTGGTACTGCAGGCTGAGCGCGTGGCCCTTGTTCACGTGGATCACCTTGCCGACGTAACGATCGGTCTTCGCCCACCACAGCTCGTATCCCCAGGGCTTCTCCACGCGCTTCAACGTCTCGGTCACGATTGCGATCTCCTGCCGTCGATTGTCTCATGGCCTCATCGCGGCGCAGCGCCGCGATCGGCCGCGGCCATGCGCGTCGAGCAGATGCTGCTCGACGTCGCCCGCCGTGGCCAGGCGCAGCGCCGCCGACGCCAGCCGCCGCGCGTCGGCGCACGCGTGATGTCCTGCACGATTCGCCGCACCACCGGGATGGCCGACGGCGTCATGCTGAAGTCGGTCAAGCCGAGGCCGACGAGCAGGCCAATCACCGTCGGGTCCGAGGCCATCTCGCCGCACACCGAGACGTCGGATGCGCTGCCGGGTGGCGGCCCGGCGCACCAGCCGAAGCAGGCGCAGCACCGCCGGATGCAGCGGCTCGTACAGCTCCGACACGCGTTCGTCGGTGCGATCGACCGCCAGGGTGTACTGGATCAGATCGTTGGTGCCGATGGTGAAGAATGCCGACTCGCGCGCCAGCAGATCGGCGGCCAGCGCCGCCGACGGCACCTCGACCATGGCCCCGACGGGTACGCGGCACCCCGGTGTAACCAGCCCGCTCGGCCGAGGCGCGCATGAGCGCGGTGGCGCCGCGCATCTCCTCCACCGAGGTGACGAACGGGAACATCACGCGCAGACGGCCCGCGGGCGCGGCCCGGAGCAGCGCCCGCAGCTGCGTGGTGAGCACCTCGGGCCGGGCCAGACCCAGGCGCACGCCGCGCAGGCCGGGCCGGGCGTCGTGACGGTCGCGCGAAGACCACGGGCCGTGCTGACGCTCGTCGAGGTCGAAGGTGCGAATGGTGACCGGACGGGGCGCGACCGCGCCCAGCAGACCGCGGTAGATCTCGACCTGCTCGTCCTCAGTGAGCCGGTCGGCGGCGCGGCCGGCGAGGAGGAACTCGGTGCGGAACAGCCCGACACCCTCGGCGCCCGCTTCGATGAGCGCCGGCACGTCCTCGAGCCGCTCCATGTTCGCGTCGAGGCGCACCGGCACGCCGTCGGCGGTCAGCGCCGGCTCGGGCGGCCCGGGTGCGACGGCGTGACGGCGGTGCCGCGCTGGCGCCCGGTGTTGGGCGTCCTCGATCTGGGCCGGAGACGGATCGATGGTGACCAGGCCGGTGGCGCCGTCGACGATCACCGGCGTGCCCGGCCGCACGCGGCGGCTGACGTCCCGGAGGCCGACGACGGCTGGCACCTTGAGCGACCGCGCCAGGATCGCGGTGTGATAGGTGCGGCTGCCGGCGTCGGTGGCGAAGCCGAGCACGCGCGACCAGTCCATCTGCGCGGCCAGCGACGGCGGTGAGTTCGTCGGCCACGAGCACCGCCGGACCGTCGACCTCGCCGAGCAGATCGCGTGGCCCAGCCGCCGGCGCGGCGCAGGTTCATCCGCACCCGTCCGGCCACATCGGCCAGGTCGCTGTCGCGTTCCCGGAGGTAGGGATCCTCGACCGTGGCGAAGACAGCGCAGATCTCCTCGTAGGCGCGATGCACGGCCCAGGCGGCGTTGACCCGCTCGTCGCGGATGATGGCGCGCGGCGCGGCCCAGGAACATCGGGTCGTCGAGGATCAGGAGCTGCGCATCGAACAGCGGCGCCAGGTCGCGGCCGGGGCCCTGGGCCAGCCGTTCGCGGATCTCGCGCAGCTGCGTGTGCGAGCGCTCGCGGGCGCGATCGAGCGTGCGCAGTTCGTCGTCGACCCGTTCCGGGGGAATCGGGAAACGGACGACGTCGGCATGCGCTGGTGAGGACCACGGCGCGGCCAACGGCGACGCCGGGCGACACGCCGATGCCGGTCAGGCGCTCCACGTGTCCTCGCCGAAGCCGGTGCGGACCAGCGCTGCCAACGACTGCAGGGCGTCGGCCTCGTCGACGCCGTCGGCGCTGATGGTGATCACGGCGCCCTTGGCGGCCGCGAGCAGCAGAATGCCCATGATGCTCTTGCCGTCCACCTGGCGGCCGTCGCGGGTCACCCGCACCTTGGAGCGGAAACGCCCAGCCAGTTGCACGAATCTCGCCGCGGCCCGGGCGTGGAGGCCCGAGCTGGTTCACGATCGTCACGGTTCGCGGTCATCACGCGCCTTCGTCTCCTGTCGTGCCGCCCAGCAGATCCGAGGCGACCCATATGGCATTGCGGCCGTGTTCGCGCATCTCTCGGGCGGCGTCGAGCAGGCTCGACGAGCCGGCCTACGCCGGCGAGCTTGATCAGCATCGGCAGGTTCACGCCGGTCACCACCTCGACTGTCCCGGTTTCCAGGAAGGTGATACCGAGGTTGGCCGGCGTGCCGCCGAACATGTCGGTGACGATCAGCACGCCGCTCGCTGCCGGCCACCGTGGCGACGGCCGCGGCGATTTCCTCGACGCGCGTCCTGCACGTCTTCGTGCCAGCCGATCGAGACCGCGACGCATGTGCGGCAGGTCGCCGACGATCGTCTCGGCTGCGCTGACGAGTTCGGCGGCCAGTTGGCCGTGGGTGACGACGACGACGCCAATCATGGGATGACCTTCTCGCGTCCGGCATCCCGGTGGCGCACCCGCGTGGTGACGCCTTTGGTGCCGACGAGCGCGCGCTTGAGCGCCTCGGCGATGTAGACCGAGCGATGGCGGCCGCCGGTGCAGCCGATCGCCACGGTCAGGTAGCTCTTGCCCTCGGCGACGTAGTGCGGCACGAGGAACTCCAGGAACGAGGTGAGGCGGGCCAGGAGCTGCCGGGTCGCCGGCTGCTGCTCGAGGAAGTCGGCCACCGGCTTGTCGCGGCCGGTCTGCGGCCGCAGGGTCGGCACGAAGTGGGGGTTGGGCAGGAAGCGCACGTCGAACACCAGATCGGCGCCGAGGGGCAGACCGTGCTTGAAGCCGAAGCTCTCGAAGGTGAGCACCAGCGTGGCGCGCGTCTTCCGGTCACGTGACAGGCCGAGGAAGACCTGACGGAGTTCGTGCACGGTGAGGTCCGAGGTGTCGACGATCTCGTCGGCCATGGCGCGGATGCGCGCGCAGCTTGCGCCGCTCCTGCGCGATGGCGTCGCTGATCGGCTCTTCCGGCGCGAGCGGATGGGGACGGCGGGTCTCGCTGAAGCGCCGGTGCAAGGCCTCGGGGCTCGGCTTCGAGGAAGATCAGCGCCGGCGGCCGGTCGGCCGAGGTCGCGGAGCCGGCGTAGACGTCGGGAAAGGCCGTGAGGAACTCGCGTTCGCGGATGTCGACGACGACCGCCACCTTGGCCAGCGCCTCCTCGCGCCGGTGCAGGGCGTGCAGCTCGGGCAGCAGCGCCACCGGCAGGTTGTCGACGCAGTAATAGCCCAGGTCCTCGAGCGCGCGGATCGCCTGCGACTTCCCTGACCCGGACAGGCCGGTGATGACCAGGAAATCGGCGCGCGACGGCCGGCGCCTGAAGTTTCAGCCGCTTGCTCTTCACGTCGCCGCTCCGCCGTCGTCGTCCTCGGCGTCGTCGGCGGTCGTCCTGACCGCCGCGGTCCATCCGCCGCGTCGTGCGCGCGCCACGAGTTTCGCGCGCGGCGTGGACGCCGCGGTTGCGCAGCAGCTGGTTGCGGGCCGCCACCTCGACCAGGTCGCCACCGTTGCGGCCGGGCGCCACCGGCATGGTGACCACGGGATCCGCAGGCCGAGCAGCTCGTGGTAGCGGTCGTCGAGACCGCAGCCGGTCGTAGGCACGGGCGGTGTCCCAGCGCTCCAGTTCGACCACGAACTCGACCCGCTTGGACAGTGCGGGTCGAGGCCACGCCGAACAGCTCGCGCACGTTGATCAGCCCGAGGCCGCGGATCTCCATGTGATGACCGGGTCAGCGCCCGGGGCCGTGCCGATCATGATCGTCTCGGCGCGGCGCCGCACTTCGACGGCGTCGTCGGCGACCAGCCGATGGCCGCGGACGATCAGGTCGAGCGCGCACTCGCTCTTGCCGATGCCGCTCTCGCCCACGAGCAGGACGCCAAGGCCGAGCACGTCCATCAGCACGCCGTGCACCAGCTCGCGCGAGCGCCAGCCGGTCCTCGAGGATCGACGATCAACTTGCCGATGGCCAGCGGCGTCGGCGCCGAGGTGCGCAGCAGCGGCACGCCCGCCCGATCGGCTTCCTCGGCCACCTCGGGAGGCAGCGGCAGCGCGCTCGTCACCAGCACACACGGGATACTGGCGGCAAAGGAGCGGGCCAGCACGTCCGAGCGGGCAGCCGCCTCCAGGCTCTGCAAGTGGCGCACTTCGCTGTCGCCGTAGATCAGCACGCGCCCCGGTTGCAGATACTCGTGGTAGCCGGCCAGGGCCAGGCCGGTCTTCTGGATATACGGACTGGTCACGGCCCGGCCGAGCCCGGCGGCGCCGGCCAGCAGTTCGACGCCGAAGCCGATCAGGTCGCCCCGATCCTGGAGCAGATGTCCCACCGTGACGACGGGCGGAAGCGGCATGAGACCCCGTGGACCGTTAATAGAGAACCTTGCGCTGGTTCGACGTCGGGATGCGGAGCTCTTCGCGATACTTGGCGATGGTGCGGCGGGCCAGCACCAGACCTTCGCGCTGCAGGATGCTCGACGATCTTGGAGTCGCTGAGCGGCTTGCGCGGGTCTTCCGCCTCGATGATCTTGCGGATGCGCGACTTGATCGTCACCGACGACACGGCATCGCCGAACGAGCTGCTGATGCCGCTGTGGAAGAAGTACTTCATCTCGAACACGCCTTGCGGCGTGTGCATGTACTTGTTGGTGACGACCCGGCTCACCGTCGACTCGTGCATGCCGATGTCGTTGGCCACGTCGCGCAGCACCAGCGGCCGCAGGTGCTCGATGCCGTGGTCGAGGAACTCGCGCTGGAAGTTGATGATGCTGGTGGCGACCTTCTGGATGGTCTTCTGCCGCTGCTCCACCGACTTCAACAGCCAGCGGGCGGCGTTGAAGCGCTCCTTGACGTAGGTGCGGGTGTCGGCGTCGGCCTGATCCTTGTCGAGCAGGCGCTTGATAGGACGAACTGATGCGCAGTTGCGGCAGGCCATCGTCGTTGAGCACCGCCACGTACTGGTCGTCGACCTTGACGATGTAGACGTCCGGCATCACGTACTCCGGCTGGCGCGCGTTGTAGCGGGCGCCGGGCTTCGGATCGAGATGGCGGATGACTTCGATATGCTCGCGCAAATCCTCGATGCGTCATGGCCATCTTGCGCGAGAGCTCGGGAATCTGGTGGTTCTGCAGCAAGCGCAGGTGTTCGGTGACGATCCGTTCGGTGGGCGTGCCCTCGAGCCCCAGGGCGCGCAGCTGCAGCGTCAGGCATTCCTGCAGGTCGCGGGCGGCGACCCCGGTCGGGTCGAACGTCTGCACCAGGCGCAGCGTCTGTTCGACCCGCTCGATCGGCCACGGCCCCATCTGCGCAATCTCGCTGACCGAGGCTACCAGTTCCCCGTTGTCATCGAGGTTGCCGATGATGGCGATGCCGACGGCGCGCTCCTCGGGGTCGTCGGTCTTCAGCGAAAGCTGCCATTCGAGGTGGTCGGTCAGCGACGAACTGGTCGAGAGCGTGTTCTCGATCGGCGGCAGTTCCTTGACTTCGGTCGGGACGCGCGAGCGGTAGCCGTCGTCGAGGTACTCGCTGAAGTAGTACTCGTAGTCGTTGTCCTCCCAGTTGTCGGTCTTGCCCTCGGCGGCGCGGGCGGCGTCCTGTTCGTCGGCCTTGTCGGTGGCCGGCTGCGCCTCGCTGGCCTGGAGGTCTTCGCTCGGGATCTCTTCGAGGAGGGGATTCTCGACCACCTCCTGATTGAGCATGTCGGCGAGCTCCAACGTCGACATCGGCAGCAGCTTGATGGCCTGCTGGAGCGATGGCGTCAGGATGAGCTTCTGCGAGAGTTTCGCCTGGAGCTTCTGATGAATGGCCATGAACTATGCCGGCGTACGGCTGGTGGGCCCGTGCCCACAAGAGATTCTAGCAGCCGTTTGCAAGAACCGTGACAGGGTTTCGGGGTCAGTCGAGGCGAAAGTCCTGCCCCAGGTAAATTCGCCGGACGTCGTCGTCCGACGCCAACGCCGCGGGGGTGCCAGCCTTGAAGATGGCGCCGTCGTTGACGATGTAGGCACGGTCGGTGATCCGCAGCGTCTCGCGCACGTTGTGATCGGTGATGAGCACGCCGATGCCCCGCGCCTTCAAGTGGAAGATGATCTGCTGGATGTCGGTGACTGCAATCGGGTCGATGCCGGCGAAGGGCTCGTCGAGCAGGATGAACCGCGGGCTCATGACCAGGGCCCGCGTGATCTCGGCGCGCCGCCGCTCGCCGCCCGACAAGGTGTAGGCCGCCGACTTGGCCAGATGCGTGAGCCCGAGTTCGGCCAGCAGCTCGGCGAGCTTGGCGCGGCGTTCGGCACGGCTCAGCGGCAGCGTCTCGAGGATGGCCAGCAGGTTCTGCTCCACCGTGAGCCCGCGGAAGATCGACGGCTCCTGCGGGAGGTAGCCGATGCCCTTGCGCGCGCGGACGTACATCGGATCGTCGGTGACGTCGTGCTCGTCGAGCAGCACCCGGCCGCGGTCGGGCGCGACCAGGCCGACGGCCATGTAGAAGGTGGTGGTCTTCCCCGCTCCGTTCGGCCCGAGCAGTCCGACGACCTCGCCAGCGCTGATGTCGAGGCTCACGCCCCGCACCACCGTGCGGCCGCCGTAGGTCTTGGTCAGGGAGTCGGTGCGCAGCGTGGCCATGGTGGCGGGGCTCGTGTGTGGGGCCCCGGTGCGCGGGGAGGGGCGGCCGGTCACTGAGGTGGCGGCGGGCAACGCCCGCCACCCGTGGTCACGGTTCGCACGGTCTGATTGCCGTCGACGACGAGCTTACCGGCGGTGCCGAAGAAGGTCAACGTGCGTCCGGTCGTGACCCGACAGGCCTCGGTGAACTGCACCGGCGAACCGGTCAGGACGTAACGCTCGTCGGCGGCGTGGTAGGTCAGGCGCTCGCCGCGGGCGTCGCGGGCCTCCACTCGCGTCACGACGTTGCCGTAGCCTTCGATCCGCTCCAGCGTGCGCCCGGCGGCGGCGAGCACGAGCGCAATGCGGTCGGCGCTGAGGTCGCCCTGGGGGCCGTTGACCTGCGCGCTCTTGGTGTAAGTCGCGGTCCGGGCGGCGTCGTCGTAGGCCATCTCCTCGCCGCGGGCGATGGTCCCGCGCGGGGCCGTGCTGCCGGGTGGCGGCTGCAGTGTCAGCGTCGACCGGACCCCGCCGCTGGCCGCGAGATCGCCGCTCTGTTCGTCGAGCACGATGCGCTCGGCGATGATGTTGGTGTCGCCCTGCCACAGCCGGGCCTTGCCGCTGTAGATGGCCTTGCGCGCCTGGCTGTCGTATTCGAGCGCCGCGGCACTGGCGATGAGCGGCTGGGCCCCGTCGAGCAGCGCCGGGGTGCGAGCGGTGCCCGTGCCGCCGCGTGACGCGGCCGGCTGCATCACGCTCGACACCGCGCCGGTGGCGCTCACGGCGTTGCTGCCCAGGCCGATGGAGATGGCGGTGGCGTCGACCCGCAGGCCGGTGTCGGTGACGCTCGGTGGCGTGGCCCCTTCCAGGCTCACCAGTTCGAGGCGATCGCCGGTCATGAAGTAGCGGGCTTCGGCAGCGGCCGCGTGCAGCGACCCGGCCTCGAAGCGCGCGTCGCCGACGAAGGTGGCGCGTTCGGCGACGCCACTGGCCGCCAGCGCCAGCGTCAACGTCTCGGACCTGGCTTGGCGCGTCGGCGCCGTGCGCGCCCCGCCGCCTTCGCGGAAGTCGACGCCGCCGGTGAAGCGCATGGCCGTGAGGCCGGCCCCCGGCGCGCCGTCGCCGGTCAGTTCGGCCGCGCGAATGGTGCGGGTCGGCGCGCCGCTCTGGGCCGGCAGGGTCACCACCAGACGCTCGCGGGCCACCAGGCCGGTGATGGCGCCGTCGGGACCGAGGGACAAATCCACCCACTCGGCAACCAGGCGTTGGCCGGCGGCCCCGCCCGCCCCCGCCAGGGTAATGCTCGCCTCTCCAGCCAGCGTGGCGTGCTGAAGGGTGCGGCCGTCGTCGGCGTAGTCGAGGTTGATGTCGCGTGCCGCCATGGCCCGCAGTGTGCCCATGCCCTCGGCGCCGGTGATGACGCCGTGGCCGCGCAGTTCCATGGAGTCCGGCTCGTCGCGATCCGGCAGCAGGTAGACCATGATCTCGTCGGCCGTGAAGGTCTGACCCGGCCGCGTCACGCGCGCGTCGCGCTCGAGCCGCAGGTAGCGATCCTGGCGGGCCTCGCCAAAGGCTCCGGCGCGGATGTCC
The DNA here is from genome assembly GCA_963843885.1 of uncultured Acidobacteriota bacterium. GTDB lineage: Bacteria > Acidobacteriota > Vicinamibacteria > Vicinamibacterales > UBA2999 > CADEFD01. The sequence goes on along the minus strand of CAWJMJ010000016.1, from coordinate 406,318 downwards.
ATGGCGCCGTCCGCGCCGCCGGCCACGTGCACGACCGACTGGTCGAGCAGCCACATGGTGTCGCGGTGTTTGTCGTAGGTGAACCCGACGCCCGAGCCGGTCGTGCCGCCGCGCGCGAACGACACCGGACCGGGCGCGCGTACGATGCCTTCGCCGTCGGCGTAGCTGGCGTTGTCGGTCGTGGCGACCAGCCCGTCGGACGCCTTGAGCACGACGTCACCGGTCATGAGCACCGAGGTCTTGTCGGTGCCGACGGTGCCTTCCTTGGCACCGATGGTGAAGCTGCGGCCGTTGCGGTTGGGCACGCGTACCACCAACCCGGTGGCCACCGTGCGGCCGTCCTTGTAGGTGCGCTGCTCGTCGAAGTCGAGGGCGAACTCCTCGCGCTCACGCGTGCTCTGCGCGGCCTCGCCCTTCTTCACCTGCGAGATGACCTGCTCGGCCAGCGGCGTGACTGGCGGCGCCGTCGTCTGGGTGCGGCGGCTGCCCGTGGCCCAATAGGCACCGCCGGCCGCCGCGATGGCGACCACCCCAGCCACGAGGCGCGCGCGGCGCTGCCACGACGTCATGATCCCAGGTCCTCGACCCATGGTGACGGATAGGTCGGGGCGGCGCAACCCGCGGTCACGACGAGCGCCGGGCGTCGGAGAGCCGCAGTTCGGTGTAGGTCGCGCCGTTGAACTCGTTCTGTTCGAGGGTGTAGGCCACCTCGAGCGTCCCGTCGCCGCCGGCCAGCATCGCTTCCTTGTCGACGCTGTTCCAGGCGATGGCGCGGAAGGTGCGGCCGCGCTGGCGCAGCGACATCTTCAGGTGCCGGTCCTTGAGACGACGCGGGCCGTCGACGACCTCGACCGGGCCGGTCGTGAACTGCGGCTTGGGATTGCCCAGCCCGAACGGCGCCATCGCCATCAGGTCGGCAACGAAGGACGGCGTGACGCCGTCGAAGTCGAGCGGTCCGTCGAGGTGCAGGTTGGGGCGCAGGTCATCGGGGCCGAGGTGGAGGTGCGCGAAGTCGTTCACGGCGCGGCGGAATTCGGGGATGCGCGCCGCCTCGAGTTGCAGGCCAGCCGCCTGCTTGTGGCCGCCGAAGCGGTGCAGCAGCGGCGCGCACGATTCGAGCGCGGCCAGGACGTCGAACCCGGGGATGCTCCGGCACGACCCGTGCGCCACGCCGTCTTCGATCGACAGCACGATGGCGGGCCGGTAGAAGGCGTCGACCAGCTTGGAGGCGACGATGCCGATGACGCCGCGGTGCCACCCCTCCCCGCCCACGACGATGACCGTGTGGGCGCCGATGTCCGGGTCGGTCTCGACCGCCTTGCGCGCCGCGGTCACGATCTCGGCTTCCTCGGCGCGGCGGCGCGTGTTCTCCGCGTCGAGCTGCTGGGCGAGGGCGGTGGCTTCGGCGGCCAGCGACGCATCGGAGGCGAGCAGCAGGCGCGTGGCGATGTCGGCGGTGGACATGCGGCCGGCGGCGTTGACCCGCGGGGCCACCATGAACGCGATGTGGTAGCTGTCGATGGTCTTGCCGGCCAGGCCCGAGACGTCGAGCAGCGCGCGCAAGCCGATTTTGTGTGGTCCCTTGGTGAGCTGCTCCAGCCCCAGCTTGGCGATGACCCGGTTCTCGCCAACCAGCGGCACCACGTCGGCGAGCGTGCCGATGGCGGCGATCTTCACGAAGGCGTTCAACCAGTGGTCGTGACCGGTGCGCTGACAGAGGCCCTGCACCAGCTTCAGCGCCACGCCCACGCCAGCCAGGTTCTTGTCGGGATAGGGACAGTCGTGGCGCTTGGGATTGACGATGGCAAGCGCCTGCGGCAGTTCCGTGTCGGGCTCGTGATGGTCGGTGATGATGAGGTCGAGGCCGAGTTCGGTGGCGCGCCGCGCCGCCTCGGGCGCGCGGATGCCGCAGTCGACCGAGACAATCACCCGCGCGCCGTCGGCGTGCAGCCGGTCGATGGTGGCTGGCTGCAGGCCGTAGCCGTCACGGAGCCGCTCGGGGATGAAGTGCGTGACGTTGCCGCCCATCATCTCCAGCGCCCGGCGCAGGATCACGGTTGAAGTCACGCCGTCCACGTCGTAATCGCCGTGCACGACGATCCGCTCGCCGCCGGCCACCGCCGCCAGCAGGCGGTCGACCGCCTTGCCCAGGTCGGTGAGCAGCCACGGATCGAGCAGGTGCGACAGCGACGGCTTGAGGAAGCGCGCCGCCTGCTCCGGTTCGCAGTGGCCCCGGATGGCGAGCAGCCGCGCGATCACCGGCGCCACGCCGAGCTCGGTCTGCAGCCGTGCGATATCGGCGTCGTCGCAGGGGCGCGCCTTCCAGACGAGCGGTGGAGCCAAACCGTCAGGCCTCGATGAGGCCGACTTGCCCCATCCGGCGGAACTTGGCATAGCGCAAGTCGAGCCGCGCCGCGGAAGGGAGCGCCCCGAGTTCCGCCAGGCACCGGGTCAGCGCGGCGTCGAGGGTGGCGCCCGCGGCCAGCGGATCGCAGTGCGCGCCGCCCGGAGGCTCGGGCACGATCTCGTCGATGACGCCCAGACCGAGCAGATCCGGAGCGGTGATCTTCAGGGCCTCGGCCGCCTGGACCTTGCGTTGGTGTCGCGCCACAGCATCGCCGCGCAGCCCTCGGGCGGGATGACGCTGTAGACCGCGAACTCGTGCATCAGGATGCGATCGCCGACGGCGATGCCGAGCGCGCCGCCGCTGCCGCCTTCGCCGTGGACCACGACCACGATCGGCACGTCGAGCACGGCCATCTCGCGCAGGTTGACGGCGATGGCTTCGGCCACGCCGCGCTCTTCCGACTCGATGCCGGGATAGGCGGCTGGGGTGTCGACGAAGCACATGATCGGCCGGCCGAACTTCTCGGCCAGCTGCATGGCGCGTATCGCCTTGCGGTAGCCCTCGGGGCGCGCGTAGCCGAAGTTGCGGTAGATCTTCTGCTTCGTGTCGCTGCCCTTCTGGTGGCCGACGACCATCACCGGCGCGCCGTGGAACGCGGCCGGTCCGGCGACGATGGCGTGGTCGTCGGCGAAGCGCCGATCGCCGCGGATCTCGACGAAATCGGTGAACAGCTGCTCGACGTAATCGAGGGTCGTCGGCCGGGCCGGATGGCGGGCCACCAGCACCCGCTGCCAGGGGGTCAGGCGGGTGTAGAGATCGGCGCGCACGGCGGCCATGCGGGCCGTCAAGCGCGCGATGTCGCGCTGCCGGTCCTGGGTGGAGGGCAGCATCGACAGCGCCTCGATCTCCTTCTGCAGCACGCCGATTGGTTCTTCGAAGTCGAGCAGGTCAGCCATGAATCCCGTCTATTGCAGCACAACCGAGCCGGCGCCGCACAGCCGTTCCACGGCGGAGACCAGTTGTTCGGAGGGGCGCACGCGGATCTGCGTGGTCACGTCGGCACGGACGCGCAGGGTGCGGTGTTGGTGGGTGACTTCGACCTCGAGCACGATCGGCCGGTCGCCCTGGTGCTGGGCGAACACGTCCCACAGCGCCTCGAGCGTCGAGCGCGAATGGGTGCCGGTGCGCAGGTGGATGCTGACCGCGCGGGCCAGGCGCTCGCGCAGCGTCTCGAGCTTGAACATGCCGGTGGCCTGGAAGCGCGACGACTCGTCGTCGCGTTCGAACTTGCCCTGGACGAGCAGCAGCGCGCCGGTCTCGATGAACTGACGGAAGCGACCGTAGGTCTCGGGGAAGACCACGACTTCGACCGAGCCCTGCGCGTCTTCGAGCATGAAGACGGCCATGGCGTCGCCCTTCTTGGTCTTGAGGGCGCGCACGCTGGCCACGATGCCGCCGACCGCCACGTCGTCGAGCACGAGCTTGCCCGGCGCCCCGTCCTCGGCGGCGGGAATCTCCGACAGCATCAGGTCGCCGATGGCGCGAGCGCCGAAGGCCTTCAGATCGCCGAGGTGACGGTCGACCGGATGGCCGCTCAAGTAGAGTCCGAGCGCCTCCTTCTCGTTGGCCAGCCATTCCATCTCGGACCACGCCGGCCCGTCGCTGGGCAGGCCCGCGGCGGCGCCGCTCGCCGCCGGCGTCGCCTCGCCAAACAGGTTGGCCTGGCCCTGCTCGCGGTCGCGCTGCACGCGGGCGCCGTGCTCGATGGCGGCGTCGATGGCGCGCATCAGCCGGGCCCGGCTCACGGCCGGCGGCAGTGACGGCGCGCCGGCGGTCCGGGCCAGACTGTCGCACGCGCCGCTCTTGACCATCGCTTCGAAGACGCGGCGGTTGGCGACGCGCAGGTCGAGCTCCTCGGCGAGCTCGTGGAGCGACGTGATCCGTCCGAGCCTGGCGCGCACGTCGAGGACGGCCTGGATGGCGCCCTCGCCCAGGCCCTTGATGGCGGTCAGCCCGAAGCGCACGCCCTCGGGCACCACCGAGAAGTGCTGCTGGCTCTCGTTGACGTCGGGCGGCAGCACGGCGATGCCGCGGTCGCGCGACTCGGTGATGTAGAGCGCCAGCTTGTCGGTGTTGGCCGCCTCGATGGTCAGCAGCGCCGCCGCGAAGTGGCGCGGGTAGTTGGCCTTGAGATAGGCGGTCTGGTAGGCCAGGAAGGCGTAGGCCGTCGAGTGCGACTTGTTGAAGCCGTAGCCGGCGAAGTACTCCATCAGCTCGAAGATCTTGCGTGGCCTTCTTCTCGGTGATGCCCTTGGCCTTGGCGCCCGCGAGGAAGGCCTCGCGCTGCTTGGCCATGACCTTGGGATCCTTCTTGCCCATGGCCTTGCGCAGCACGTCCGACTGGCCGAGGGTGAAGCCGGCCAGCACCGCCGCGATGCGCATGACCTGTTCCTGATAGGCGATGACCCCGTAGGTGTCGGCCAGGATCGGCTCGAGCGCGGCCAGGTCGTACTTGACCTCGGTCTTGCCCTGCTTGCGGGCGATGTAGTCGTCGACCATGCCGCTCTTGAGCGGCCCGGGACGGTAGAGCGCGTTCAACGCGATCAGGTCGTCGAGGCGCTGCGGCTTGGACTTGCGCAGCAGCTCGCGCATGCCCCGAACTCTCGAACTGGAAGATGCCGTAGGTCTGGCCCTCGCAGAAGACCTGGTAGGTCTTCGGATCGTCGAGCGGCACCGCGTCGATGTCGAGCACCACGCCTTCGGTGCGCTTGATCTCGGTGAGCGCGTCCTGGATGAGGGTCAGCGTGCTCAGGCCCAGGAAGTCCATCTTGAGCAGGCCGACCCGTTCGACCTCCTTCATGGCCCACTGGGTGGTGATTTCGTCGCGGTTGCTCCGGTAGAGCGGCGCGTAGTCGGTGATCGGCCCGGGCGCGATGACGACGCCCGGCGGCGTGGACGCCGGCGTTGCGCGACATGCCCTCGAGCCGCTGGCCCATGTCGAGCACGTCGCGGACGCGGGGGTCCTTGTCGCGCATGTCGCGCAGCACCGGGTTCTCGGCCAGCGCCTTGGCCAGGGTCATGTCGAGCGCCGGCGGGATCTGCTTGGCGATGCGGTCGACGTCGGCGTAGGCCAGGTCGAGCACGCGGCCGACGTCGCGGATGACGGCCTTGGCCTTCATCGTGCCGAAGGTGATGATCTGCGAGACGTTCTCGCGCCCGTACTTGCGCGTGACGTAGTCGATGACCTCGCCGCGGCGCCGCTCGCAGAAGTCGACGTCGATATCGGGCATCGACACGCGCTCGGGGTTCAGGAAGCGCTCGAACAGCAGGTCGTAGTCGATCGGATCGACGTCGGTGATGCGCAGGCAGTAGGCGACCAGGCTGCCGGCGGCCGAGCCGCGGCCGGGGCCCACCGGAATGCCCTGCTCGCGGGCGTAGCGGATGAAGTCCCAGACGATCATGAAGTAGCCGGTGTAGCCCATCCGCTTGATCATCGCGATCTCGTAGTCGAGCCGCGTCGTCGTACTCGGATAGCGGATGGCGCAGCTTGCCGTCGGCGTCGAGCTGGCGCAGGCGCACGCAGCCGTTCTTGCGTAGCCCTGGCGCGAGACGAACTCGAAGTAGTCGTCGAGGGTGTAGCCCTCGGGCACCTCGAACTTGGGCACGTGCAGCGTGCCCGAGGGGATGGTGACGTTGCAGCGTTCGGCGATGGCCAGGGTGTTCCTCATGCGCCTCGGGGAAATCGCCGAAGACCTCGCGCCATCTGCCGCGGCCGTCTTCAGGAAGAACTGGTCGCCGTGGTACTTCAGGCGCTTCTCGTCGTGCACCGACTTGCCGGTGCCGATGCACAGCAGCAGGTCGTGCGGCTTCGAGTCGTGCTGGTGCAGGTAGTGGACGTCGTTGGTGCACACGAGCGGCAGCCCGAGGTCGCGCGCGATCGGCTGCAGGCCGGTGTTGACGACGCGCTGCTCCTCGATGCCCTGGTACTGCATCTCGAGGAAGAAGTTGCCGGCGCCGAGGATGTCGCGGTAGGCGGCGGCGGCGGCCATGGCGCGCTTGGCATGCTCGGTGCGGATCTCGCTGGCCACTTCGCCCTTGAGGCAGCTGCTCAGGCCGATCAGGCCCTCGCTGTGCCGGGCCAGCAGCGCCTTGTCGATGCGCGGCTTGTAGTAGAAGCCTTCGGTGTAGCCCGAGGACACCAGCGCAATCAGGTTCTTGAAGCCGACGGCGTTCTCGGCCAGCAGCACCAGGTGATTGGCGGTCTCGCCGGGGGTGCCCGACTTGTCGCGGCGATCGCCGGGCGCGACGTAGACCTCGCAGCCCAGGATCGGATTGATGCCGCGCTTGCGCGCCGCGTCGTGGAAGACCACCGCCGAGAACATGTTGCCGTGTTCGGTCACGGCCAGCGCCGGCATCTTCAGCGCCGCGGCCTGGTCGAGCAGCTCCTCGATGCGGCAGGCGCCGTCGAGCAGCGAATACTCGGTGTGGCAGTGGAGGTGGACGAAGTCACTCATGGGCGGGGTTCGGGCCCGGGACGCAAGTCCCGTGCGCCGTCTGTGATCCTACTCCCACTCGATGGTGCTCGGCGGCTTGGAGCTGACGTCGTAGGTGACGCGGTTGATGCCGGGCACCTCGTTGATGATCCGGCGCGACACGGCCTTGAGCAGCCCGTAGGGCAGCTCGGCCCAGTCGGCGGTCATGAAATCGGTGGTCTGCACCGCGCGCAGGGCGACCACGTAATCGTAGGTCCGGCCATCGCCCATGACGCCGACGCTCTTCACCGGCAGGAAGACGGCAAAGGCCTGGCTGGTGAGGTCGTACCAGCTGCGGCCGGCCTCGTCGCGCCAGCGCCGGAGCTCCTCGATGAAGATGGCGTCGGCGCGGCGGAGCAGGTCGGCGTACTCGGCGCGTACCTCGCCCAGGATGCGGACGCCGAGGCCAGGTCCGGGAAAGGGATGACGATGGACCATCTCGGCCGGCAGGCCGAGGGCCAGGCCCAGTTCGCGGACTTCGTCCTTGAAGAGATCGCGCAGCGGCTCGAGCAACTCCAATCCGAGTTGGGCCGGCAGCCCGCCGACGTTGTGATGGCTCTTGATCGAGACGGCCTTCTTCGTATTCGCGCCGCCCGACTCGATCACGTCGGGATAGATGGTGCCCTGCGCCAGGAAGCGCGCGCCCTTGTGACCCTCGTCGCCGGCCTTGAGCCGTTGCGCTTCGGCCTTGAACACCTCGACGAACTCGCGCCCGATGATCTTGCGCTTCTGCTCCGGGTCGGTGACGCCGGCCAGATGGCCGAGGAATTGGGCGCTGGCATCGACGTGGATGACGCGGGCGTGCAGGCGCCCGACGAACATCTCCATGACCAGGCGGCCTTCGTCCTGCCGCAGCAACCCATGGTCGACGAACACGCACGTGAGCTGATCGCCGATGGCGCGATGGATGAGCGCCGCGGCCACGCTCGAGTCGACGCCGCCCGAGAGCCCGAGGATGACCTCGTCGTCGCCGACCTGCGCGCGGATCTTCGCCACGGCCTCGGCGACATGGTCGCGCATGACCCAGTCGGGCGTGGCCCCGCAGATGCCGATCACGAAGCGCTCGAGGATGGCCGCGCCCTGCCGGGTGTGCGTGACCTCGGGATGGAACTGCACGCCGTAGAGCCGGCGCGACGTCGTCGGCCATGCCGGCAATCGGGCAGTTCGGCGTCGAGGCCATCAGACGGAACCCCGGGGGTAACGCCGTGACCTTGTCGCCGTGGCTCATCCACACGCCCAGCAGGCCCTCCCCGCTCTCGCTGCGGACGTCCTCGATGCCGTCGAGCAGCGCCGAGTGCCCGTGCGCCCGCAGCTCGGCGTAGCCGAATTCGCGGTGGGCGCTCGGCTCGACCTGCCCGCCCTGCTGCACCGCCATCGTGAACATGCCGTAGCAGATGCCGAGCACCGGGACACCCAGGTCGAAGACCGCCTGGGGGGCGCGCAGCTCCTGCGCCTCGTAGGTGCTGGCGTGGCTGCCCGACAGGATGACGCCCTTCACGTCGTGGTCACGGGCGTAGGCCCGGACCCAGTCGTCGCTGACGTCGCAGGGGTGGACCTCGCTGTAGACGTGGGCCTCGCGCACGCGCCGGGCGATGAGCTGGGTGACCTGCGAGCCGAAATCGAGGACGAGGATGGATTGGTGTGCCACGGATGCTGCCGGAATCGCGCTCGGGATGGGCCCCTCGGGGTGAGGGGAGCAGCTATTATAACGGGGTGCGCCGCCTGCGAACCGCTAGCCATTGTGGTGTCGCGCTGTTCTGTGTCGCCGCGCTGCTGCCAGGCGCGGCGTTCGGACAACGCCCGCCGGCGCCCGCGGACAGGGCGATAGGACGCGACGACGCCGCGTCGCCCGAAGGGCCCGTCCCGTCGCTGCTGAACGGCGGCGCCCTCGACTTGCGCTGGATGACCCCGCCGGACAGTCCCCTGGCGGCCCCGCCCGCCCTCGACACGCACAGCGCGTATGCGGCCACGCGTGACGGTCACCTGGTCGCCTGGGAGCTCGACAGCGGCCGCGCCCGGTGGCAAGTGCCGGTGGCCACGACGCTGCCGGTGGCCGTGGGCGGCGACCTGGTCTTCGCCGTCGTTGCCGGCGGCGTGGAGGCCCGGCGGGCCGATTCCGGATCGCTGGCGTGGCAGCGCGATCTGCCCGGGACCGTGGCGGCGCCACCCTACTGGGACACCGGCTGGCTGATCCTGTCCTTCGAGGGCGGCGACCTGGCCGCTTTCCGCGCCGCGGACGGCGAGCTGCTGTGGCGCAGCCCGCTCGGCGCCGTGGCGCACGTCCCGCCAGCGCCGGCCCTCGACAAGCTGTATCTCGGTCTGGCCGACGGCCGCGCGGTCGCCCTGCTGCTGGCCTCGGGGCAGACCATCTGGACGCGGCAGCTCGGCGGCGTCGCCACCGGCCTGACCGCGCTCGACGACCAGCTGCTCGTCGGCACCACCCGGGACGGGCTCTACAGCCTGGACCTCGCGCGCGGCCGGACGCGCTGGCGGTGGCGCACCGGCGCTCCGGTCGTCGCCGCGGCCGTGGCCGACGCTCAGCGCATCTACGTCTCGGCCTACGACCACCTCCTGCGGGCGCTCGATCGCCGGTCGGGCAATCTACGCTGGCGCCGCGCGCTACCCCATCGTCCGGCCGGTTCGCCGGTGCTCGTTGGAGGTCTGGTGCTCGTCCCGTCGCTGGCCACGGAGGTGTCCTCCTACGACGCGGTCACCGGGGCCCCCGCGCTGTCGGTGGCCAGCAGCAGTGAAGTGGCGGGCGCCATCCGCTACCGCGCCGGCGGGCCGCCGACCGGCATCAGGCTGGTGGCCGTGTCGGTGTCAGGGCAGTTGCTGGCCTTCGCCCCACGGGTGGAACCAGCGCCGGTGGCGCTCGGCGACCTTCCAGGCACGCCGGTCCAGGAGCCCCCCGCCCCTCAGGCCGCGTCGCCGCCGCCGCCGGACGAGAGCCGGTAGAGCCGCATGTAGGCAACCAGGGCCGTCAGGCCGAGGAACTGGAAGACGAAGCCGCGCACCAGCCACGCCCCGACCTGCAGCGGCAGCGCCGCCAGTCCCACGAACGGCACGAACGCAATCAGCCCGAGCGCCGCCGTGGCCAGGACCGAGGCGGCGGTACCCAGCGCCACGAGTGTCGAGGCGACCGCAAACACCACGGCAATCGCGCGCGGCTGCCGCGTCAGGAAGGCGCCGACGCGGCCGAGGGCGGTCAACACGTCGCAGTCGTCGACGGCGATCACGATCTGCGCCAGCAGATAGAGCAGGTTCACGAGCGTGATAGCAATGGCCACGCCGGCGGTGATGCCCGCCAGGCGCGCCGCCTCCCAGCCGCCGCCGCTGCCGCCCTGCGTGAAGGTCACGCCGGCCACGCCGAGCACGACCGCGTAGGCGGTGAAGAGCCCGCACCCGAGCCGCGCGAAGCGGCCGAACAAGCCCTGCGCGCCGTTGGTTGCCCGTTCGAGCGAGAAGCGCGAAGCGGCCCGCACCGCCGACAGATGCAGCGGCGGCTGCTCGATGGGGCCGGCCTCGCGTTCCGCCTCGGCCAGGATGGCAATCGTGCCGCCCTTGACGAACGCCATGAACAGCGACCCGCCGAGCAGCACGACCGCCACGGCCGTGAGGAACGCGGCCAGCGCCAGCGGATGCGCCAGCAGCGCCGCCGCCACCGTCAGCACCGCCCGGCGCGCGCCCAGATCGAAGAGGCTCTTGGGGTCGAGACCCGAGGTCAGGGCCACGAGCGCGGCGCCGCCGACGACGGGCAGAGCGAGCAGCGTGGTGTAGAGAGCGTCGGCGATGAACTGCACCAGCACGACGTGCCAGTTCGCCGCGGTGGTGAGGGCGCCTCGCTTCAGCGCCAGCTTAGGGGAGGCGGTGAGCGCCATCACTCGAGGGATGCGTCACTATACCATCCGCTCCGCGGCGCTGGCGGCGGGATGCGCTTGTAAGGGCCCGGATCAGGCTGCAAGAATGGGCGTGCCTACATGACCTGTCCTCCGGCGGTGGCCCGCGGCCTCACACGCGTCTGCGCGGGCATGTTCGCGGTGCTGCTGGCGGGGACGGGCGCCGCGTGGCGGCTGGCCGAACAGCAGCTCGGTGCCACCCCGACCGACACGCGCGCGCATGTCGAGGCCGAACTGCAGGGGCACCTGGCGGACGTGGCGCGGGCGCTCGACCGCGCCGTGGCTCCGTTTGCGGCGGAAGGGGCGATGGCGGAGGCGGCCGCCAGCGGCGCGGGCGATGCCGTCAGACGATTGTTCGAGAGGATGGCGGCGCGGCGCGGGTCGGACTCCGACGCCGTCGCGGCGCTCACCATCTACGGCCCGGACGGCACCCCGCTGGCGTGGGAAGGACGGCCGGCGTCGTTGCCACTCTCGCGCGTGACCGGCCCTGCCGCGTCGTTCCTGGTATCGACACCGATGGGCCTGCGTCTGGCGCGGCTCGAGCCGGTGCTGCAGGCGACGGGCGCGCGGCGCCGGGTTGGCGCGGTCGTGGCCGAGGCGGCGCTGTCCACGGCCGGCGCGGTCCCGGGCGTGTCGGCCAGTCCCACGACCATCGCTGGCCGGCTGGCGCCGGTGCTCTTTGGCCCGCCCGAGCCTCACGCCGGCGACGCGACCGCCTTCGACGTGCTGACCAGCGGCGGCCTGCCGCTCGGCACGGCACGCATCTCGGAGGGCGCCATCGCGCAGGCGCGCGCCCGTTGGTGGGGCCGCGTGACCGGCCTGGGCTGGGCCCTGGTGGCGCTGTGGCTGGCCCTGCTGTGGGGGCCGTTGGCTGACTGGCGCGATGCCGTGGCCGGCCCCGGGCCGTTCCTGTCGCTTACGCTCGCGATCACCAGCGCGAGCCTGGCCGCATGGTGGAGCGCGCAACGCGCTCTGGACGTCGCCGGGATCAGCGACGCGCCGTCCTACCGCCTGCTCGTCACCGCGCTTCTGGCCGTGAGCCTGGCCGCCCTCGCCCTCGGCACCGCCGAGCGTTGGCGCGCCTCGCGCGGCGGCGCCGCGGATCTGGCCGGGCGGTGGTCCGCAGCCGCCCGCGTCGTCCTGTCGGTGGTGACCGGCGCCGGCTTGGGACTGCTCGCCGCGCGCTACGACCCAATCGTCGGCGCGCTCGTACCCGACGCCGCCGCCGACGCCGCCCGGGTCGCGCTCACCTCGTTCGACCCGGCGCGGGTGGCCTCGGCCGCCGCATGGCTGCTGCTGCAGGCGGCCGCCGTCCTGCTGGCGCTAACCTTGGTGGGAACGGCGATGCACGCGCTGGCTGGCCACGCGCGCCGCCGCTACCGCGGCGGGCGCCTGCTTCTCACCGCCGTCGCGGCGGGAGCCGCCGCGTGGTGGGCCAGTCCGGACCCGGCGACCTTCTGGACCGCCGTGCCCATCCTCGCCATGGGCCTGGCCGTGGGCGCGTGGTGGGACCGGGCCCGCCGCATCCTCCGGCACGGGTCGCAGCCGGCCCGTCTGCTCGTGCTCTTCATCGTGCTGGCCCTGCCCTCGCTGTCCGCCTACCCGTCGTTGGCGGCCCGCGCGGCCGACGCCCAGCGGGAGGTCATCGAGCAGGAGCTGGCGCCCCAGGTGGCCAACCAACGCGCCAACCTGCAACTCTTCCTGCGCGAGGCGCTGGTTGACATCGACGCCGCACCGGACCTGGCCGACCTGGTGGCGGCCTCGACGGCGCTCGACGGCGGCCAGGTACCGGCCGATGCGGCGTTCCACGTCTGGTCGCAGACCGCGCTCTCGACCCGCCGGCTCACCTCGTCGGTGGAGCTCTACGACACCGCCGGCCGGATGGCCAGCCGCTTTGCCTTGAACCTGCCCGAGACGGCCGTCGATCAGGCGTGGCAGGAAACCTCGTGCGAGTGGGAGCTCTTCGAAGAGGTGTCGCCGTTCTTCGCCGAGGAGCGCCGCCTGCTCCACGCCGGCCGCGCCGTGTGCGTGGCCGGCCGGCCGGTGGGCTCGGTCGTGGTCCACGTCGTCCTCGACTACGGCAACCTGCCGTTCCTCACCGCGCAGAACCCGTACGTCGGCTTGATGCGCGCCTCGGTGGCCGACGGCGACGCCGCCGATCAGGACGACATCGCCTTTGTGGTCTACGGCTGGAGCCGCCGGCCGCTGTTCGTGTCGGGCGGCGAGGCGTGGCCGATCTCGCAGCCGCTGTTCACGCGGATCGCGTCTTCGCGCGCGCCGTTCTGGGCCACCATCGACGACCGCGGCGTGGCCTCGGACGTGTTCCTGCTGAACGATCGCGGCGCCATCTACGCCATCGGCCAGCCGCGCATGCCGCTGCTGGCGCACTGGGCCACCGTCGCCGAGCTCATCACGCTGGCCGCGCTCACCTTCGGCGCGCTGCTCGTGGCCGTGACGCTGGCGGCCCTGGTCGGTGCGCGCGCACCGGTGTCGGGGCGCGCCCTCCTGCGCGAGGTGCGGGCCAGCTTCTATCGCACGCTGTTTTTCGCTTTCGTCGCCGCCGTGGTCGTGCCGGTCGTGGCCCTGGCGCTCGTGACCCGCGCCTACATGGCGACGTCGCTCGACCAGGACATCGAACGCGAGGCGGCGCGCACCGTGCTCTCGGCCAGCCGCGTGGTCGAGGACTTCGCCACCATCGAGTCGCGCGGCGCCACCAACCTGCCGGCGCTCGATGACAGCCTGCTCGTGTGGCTCAGCCGGGTGATCGGCGAGGACATCAACGTGTTCGCGGGCACCGGCCTGCTCGCCTCGAGCGAACGCAACCTGTTTGCATCGGGGCTGCTGCCGACGCGCACGCCGGGCGACGTTTATCGCGCGCTCGTGCTCGAGGGCCGCCCCACCTACATCGCCCGCGAAACGGTCGGCACCTACGAGTACCGCGTCGCCTCCGCGCCGGTGCGCGTCGACGACCAGCAGGCCATCGTCAGCGTGCCGCTCACGCTGCGCCAGCGCAGTGTCGAGCGCCAGGTGGACGAGCTCGATCGCCGCGTGCTGCTCGCCGCCATCGCCTTCATCCTGCTCGGCTCGGCGATCGGCTACTGGGCCGCCGAACGGATCTCGGATCCGGTGAGCCGGCTGACCCGGGCCACGCGCCGCCTGGCCGCGCGGCGATCTCGATGCGCGCGTGCTGGTCCGCACGAGCGACGAACTGGGACGCCTGGTCGAGGCGTTCAACGGCATGGCCGACGACCTGCGTCGGCAGCGCCATCAACTGGAGCGCACCAACCGGCTCGAGGCGTGGGCCGAGATGGCCCGGCAGGTCGCCCACGACATCAAGAACCCGCTCACGCCGATCCAGTTGAACGCCGAGCATCTGCGCCGCGTGCACGTCGACCGCGGGCAACCGCTCGGCCCGCTGGTCGACGACTGCGTCAACAACATCCTGTTGCAGGTGCGGCTGCTCCGGCAGCTCGCGTCGGAGTTCTCGAGCTTCGCCAGCTCGCCGCAGGCGCGCCCGGCGGCCACGCGGCTGGCGCCGCTGCTCGACGAGATCCTGGCGCCCTACATGACCGCACTGGCTGGACGCGTGACCATCACGCACGGCGTCGCCGGCGGCGACCTGAGGTTGATGGTCGACCGGGTGCTGCTGGCGCGCGCCCTCACCAACGTGATCGAGAATGCGCTGCACGCCATGCCGGGTCAGGGCCGGCTCGAGGTGTGGCGCACGGGCCGAGGGCGCCACCGGCCGCATCGACGTGACCGACACCGGCGTCGGCATGGACGCGGCGGCGCTGGCGCGGATCTTCGAGCCCTACTTCTCCACCAAGGCCACCGGCACCGGGTTGGGGTTGACCATCGCGCGGCGCAACGTCGAACTCAATCGCGGGCGCATCGAGGTGTCGAGCACGCAGGGCCTCGGCACGACCGTGTCGCTGTGGCTGCCTGTTGCCGCCGACGGGGCCCCCGTGGACCAGGGTCGGGATCAGGACCAAGGCGCCGACGCCGACGCCGACGCCGACGCGGACCGCGACGACGAAGTCCCGCCCGGCTAGCGTCAACCTGGCGGGCCACGGCGACGTGCCGGGTTACCGGTGCGGCGGACTGGATTGGGAGGCGTTCGTGTCGGCGACGATGACCTCCGCCGCGGCGCCCGCCGGCCGCCGTCCGCGCGTCACCGCCCACTCGACGACCGGCGCCAGCAGGTAGCCGTAGGCGAGGACGACGAGGGCCACCTGGGTGTAGGCCACCATCAGGGCAATGGCGCCGGCGGCAATCAGCAGCACCTTCGGATTGCGCGGCGCCGCCAGGTTCAGGGTCTTCATGCTGCGGAACCTGAACGTGCTGACCATGAGCAGCGCCGGCACCATCAGCATCACCAGCGCGAGGACGGCCGGCCCGCGTTCGTCGATGCCATACGGATAGAAGAAGATTGTCGCGGCCGGAATGCCCGCCGCCGACGGACTCGGCATGCCCACGAAGTAGCGTTTGTCGGCGACGCGCTGGATGTTGAAGCGCGCCAGGCGGACGGCCGCCGCGGTCAAATAGAGAAAGCCGACCGCCCACCCGAGCCGGCCGAGCGGCGCCAGGCCCCACTGGAACGTGAGCGCCGCCGGCGCCATGCCGAACGAGATGAGATCGGCAAGCGAGTCGAACTCCACGCCGAAGGCACTGGTCGAGCCTGTCATGCGCGCGATGCGCCCGTCGAGCATGTCGAGCACGATGGCGAAGCCGATGAACGGCGCCGCCGTCTCGAACTGCCCGCGCATGGCGTAGACCACGCAGGCCCAGCCGCAGAAGAGATTGGCGACCGTGAACAGACTGGGCAGGAGGAAGACGCCGCGTCGCAGTCCGCGCCGTTCCGGGACGGCCTCGCGCGGCGCGTCCTCGTGACCCATCACCGCTCCCACTGCGCCAGGACGGTCTCAGCGGCCACGACCCGGTCGCCCTGGCGCACGCGCACGGTGAGGTCGGGCGGCAGGAAGACATCCATGCGCGAGCCGAACTTCATCACGCCGATGCGCTGACCGACGACCAGCGCCTCGCCTTCGCGCACGCGGGTCACCACGCGCCGGGCCAGCAGGCCGACGACCTGCCGGAACACGCCGGTGCGGCCGTCGTGGTCCACCCAGATCTCGGATTGCTCGTTGGCCGCCCCGCTCTCGGGCTTGTAGGCCGGCAGGAACTGTCCGGCCTTGTGGGTCACCCGCGTCACGCGTCCCGAGAACGGGGCCCGGTTCACGTGGACGTCCATGGGCGACAGGAAGATGGTGATTTGCTGCCACGTGCCGGGCGGCGCGTCGGCGCCGCCTGGGCCCACGGCCATCACCTTGCCATCGGCCGGCGACAAGATCAGCGACTGGTCGGCCGGCAGCGGCCGCTCGGGGTCGCGGAAGAAGAAGACGAAAGCGAGCGCCAGCGCCACGCCCGGCAGGGCCGCCCACCGCCCGCCGAGCCACGCGCCGAGCAGCGCCACGACGATGGCACCGAGGATGAAAGGCCAGCCGGCGCGGTCGAGTCCCAGAATATGCACGTGACGATTGTAGCCGTCGAGCGGCCCGCGTGACAGGTACGCGGCGCCGGCCCTCGGCCGGCGCCGCCGCAAACGGTGACGGGTCAGGCCGGCAGAGGAGGGTTGGTACCGGACTGGAAATGCCGGCGCAGGGACTCCATCTGGTCCTTGAGGCGCAGCTTCTCTTTCTTCAATCGGACTTCTTCGAGCTGTTCGTCGTCGCTGAGGTGGGATTTCGAGGCGAGGCGCTTGAGGCGGGCGTCGAGCGAGTGGTGGTCGGCGGAGAGCTGACGGAGACGCGCGTCATCGGACTCAGGCATGACATCCGCTCCTTTCCTTACGGGTCGGCGCACCGTGCGCCGCTCCCCGCGACTCTAGCACCAGGCCCGGACGGGTTCAAGCACGGGCGGAGACCCCGCGCCACAGGATGAGCGCGTCCTCGACCGGGTGCGTGTAGTAGGCCCGCCGCAGCCCGGCGCGGACGAAGCCGCCGGCCTCGTACAACGCGATCGCGGCCGCGTTGGAGGCGCGCACCTCGAGCGTGGCTTTGGGGGCGCCCAGAGCCGCGGCCTGCGCAAGCGCGTGCCCGAGCAGGGCGCGCCCGACGCCGCGCCGGCGCCAGTCGGGATGGACCGCGAAGTTGTTGATGTGGGCCTCGTCGAAGATCCGCCAGAAGGCGCAATAGCCGATGATCCGCCCGTCGGCGCGGGCCACCTCGATGACGCAGCGCGCCGGGTCGGCCAGTTCCCGTTCGTAGTCGGCGCGCGTCCACGGCCGGTGGAAGCAGACCTCGTCGAGGGCCATCAAGCCGTCGATGTCGCCGGGCGAAACGAGCCGCTCGAAGGTCATCGGGCCCGGGCGGCCACGGCGCGGCGGTCGCGATCGATCTCGACATCGGGCCGGCGCACGTATTCCGGCATGAGCTGATGCGGCGGCACGGTCAGGCCCAGCGCGTGCATCCGCCAGGCCACGCGCCCGACCACGCCGGCCAGACGCGCGGGGGCCGGGAGCACCGGATAGCCGCCGTGCTGCAGCGCCGCGATCGCGGCCGGCTGGCAAGCGGCGACCACCGGCGTGCCGGCGGGCACGCCATCTTGCCAGCCGGCCAGGGTCTCGGCGGGAACGGCGGCGGAGGGGGCCGCGTAGGGGACGAAGGGCCAGGCGGGAGCGCCATCGGCCGGCCGGGCGTAGGCAGCCGCGAAGACCTCGCCGCGCGACGCGTCCAGCCACGCCCCAGCCGCTAACAGGTGCGGGTCGGCCGAAAACGCCGCCCACGCCAGCGCCGCCAGCGACGGCACGCCGGCGGCTGGCCGGTCGAGCGCGAGGGCCAGGCCCTGGACGGCCGCCAGGCCGATGCGCAGGCCGGTGAAGGCGCCCGGTCCCGTGGCCACGGCGAGCAGGTCGAGCGCACTGGGCGTGAGGCCCGCCACTGCCAGCACCGCGGCGAGATCGGCGGGCAGCCGTTCGGCGTGCGACAGGGACGGATCACCGGGCTGCTCCGCGACGACGACGTCGTCCTTCAGGAGCGCCACGCTCCCTTCCCGGGTCGTCGTCTCGAGCGCCAGCAGCCACATGCGTGAGCCGCGTGTGCGGCATCCCGACTATACTCGACGTTTCCGGCCCGGCGCCCTACGCGCCCGCTCACTCCGAGGTCGTCCTGCCCCTCCCTCCCGACTCCGCTCCTCCGCTGCCGGTGCCCGGCGCCGACACGACGCCGGCCATGCGCCAGTACCTCGACGCCAAGCGGCTCTATCCTCTGGCTCTCGTGTTCTTCCGGATGGGCGACTTCTACGAGCTGTTCTACGAGGACGCCCTCGTGGCCGCGCGCGCCCTGGACCTGACGCTGACGTCACGTTCCAAGGACGCGGCGACCGGCGCCGCCGTGCCCATGTGCGGCGTGCCCTTCCATGCCGGCGAAGGCTACATCGGCCGGCTCGTGAAGCTCGGTCACCGCGTGGCCATCTGCGAGCAGGTCGAGGACCCGAAGAAGGCCAAGGGCGTGGTCAAGCGTGAGGTCGTGCGCGTGGTCACGCCCGGCACGCTGGCCGATGCCAGCCTCGATGCCCGCGACTCGGCGTTCCTGATGGCCGTCACCGGTCTCGATGCGCCGCCGGGCGCCCAGGCGCGCCTGGGCGTGGCCCTGCTCGACCTGTCGACCGGTGAATTCCAGGCCGCCGAGTACGCCGGCGCGCAGGCCTTTCAGGCGCTCGACGACGAGATCGCGGTGCTGGCGCCGCGCGAGATCGTGGTGGCGGCTGGCATCGACCCGCACGCCCTGCTGCCCTCCTCGGCCCGCATCGCGGTCACGCCGGTGGACGGCTGGTCGTTCGATCCGGCGCGCGCCGCCGCGACGCTGTGCGAGCAGTTGCGCGTGGCCGGGTTGCAGGGCTTCGGCCTCGACGGGCGTCCGCAGGCCGTGGCCGCCGCCGGGGCGCTGGTGCGCTACCTGCGCGACACGCAGAAAGCCGATCTGGCGCACGTGCGTGCCATCCGCCTGCGCGAGACGGCCGGCCGGCTGATCATCGACCCGATGACGATGCGCCACCTGGAAGTGGTCGAGTCGTCGCAAGGGGGACGCGCCGGATCGCTGCTCGACGAACTCGACCGCACGGTCACGCCCATGGGCGGGCGGATGCTGCGCGCGTGGCTGCTCTCGCCGCTGGTCGCGCTCGAGCCGATTCGCGAGCGGCTCGATGCCGTCGAAGAACTGGCCTTCCGGACCGCCGATCGCGGCAAGGTGCGCGACACGCTCAAGGCGGTACTGGACCTGGAGCGGCTGGTCTCGAAGGTGGCCCTGGCCACTTCCAGCCCCCGCGACCTCGTGGCCCTGGCCCGGTCGCTGGCGGCGGTGCCGCGCGCCCGGCTGCTGCTCGGCGAGTGCCAGGCGCCGCTCATCACGCGTCTGGTCGCCGCACTGGACGACCTGACCGAAGTGCGCCAGGCCATCGACGCCGCGCTCGCCGACGAGCCGCCGCTCCTGGCCCGCGACGGCGGCGCCATCCGCGACGGCGTCGATGCCGAGCTCGACGAGCTGCGCCGGATCAGCCGATCGGGCAAGCAGATCATCGCCGAGCTCGAAGCGGCCGAGCGCACCCGCACCGGCATCCAGTCGCTCAAGGTGCGCTTCAACCGGGTCTTCGGCTACTACATCGAGATCTCGCGGGCGAACCTGCACGCGGTGCCGGACGATTACATCCGCAAGCAGACCATCGCCGGGGGCGAGCGCTTCGTCACGCCGGCGCTGAAGGGCCACGAAGAGAAGGTGCTCGGCGCCGACGAGCGCAGCATCGAACGCGAACTGGAGCTGGTCGAAGCCGTGCGCGCGCGGGTGTCAGCCGAGTCGGCCCGGGTCCTCGACACGGCCCGCGCCGTGGCCGCGCTCGACGTGCTGGCCGGCCTCGCCGAAGTCGCCGCCATCGGCAACTACACCAAGCCCTACGTGCACGACGGCGACGAGCTGGTCGCCACCGACGTGCGCCATCCGGTGGTCGAGCGGCTGGCCGGGGGCACGTTCGTGCCCAACGACGTCGAGCTGAACGGATCCGCGCAGCAACTGGTGGTGCTGACCGGCCCGAACATGGGCGGCAAGTCCACCTATCTGCGGCAGGTCGCGCTGCTCTCGCTCATGGCGCAGGCCGGCTCGTTCGTGCCGGCGCGCGAGGCCAAGCTGGGGCTGGTCGACCGCATCTACGCGCGGGTCGGCGCGTCCGACAACATCGCCCGCGGGCAATCGACGTTCATGGTCGAGATGCAGGAGACCGCGCACATCCTCAACGGCGCCACGTCGAAGAGCCTGGTCGTGCTCGACGAGGTCGGACGCGGCACCGCCACCTTCGACGGGCTCAGCATCGCCTGGGCGGTGGCCGAGCACCTGGCCACCAACCAGCGGGCCCGGCCCAAGACGCTCTTTGCCACGCACTATCACGAGCTGACCGACCTGGCCGACGGCGTCGCCGGCGTGGTCAACGCCCATGTCGCCGTGCAGGAGTGGAAGGACGACATCGTCTTCCTGCACAAGATCCTGCCCGGCCGGTCGGACCGCAGCTACGGCATCCACGTGGCCCGGCTGGCCGGCCTGCCGGTGTCCGTGCTGGCGCGCGCCAGGGAAATCCTGTTCGCGCTCGAGCGCGACGAACTGGCGCGCGGCGGGAAGCCGGCCATCAGCGGCACGCCGGTGGTTGCGCAGCAGCAGCTCGGGTTGTTCCAGGCGCCGATGCTCGACGACGGGTTGCGCGACCGGTTGCGCGCCGTCGACATCGATCAGACGACGCCGCTCGAAGCACTGCGCCTGCTGGCGGCGTTCAAGCGCGAGGCCGAGGAGTGACGGCCGCCTACGCCTTGAGCTTTTCGATCTCGCCGCGCGCTTCGGCGGCAAACGGCGAGTCGGCGTGCTTCTCGACGATTTCGGTGAGGGTCTTGCGCGCCTCGTCGATCTGCCCCGAGGCGCGGTAGGTGCGAGCCAGTTCCATCAACACGCCGTCGACCGGCAGCTTGTTGGTAGTCTGCGCGATCAGGGCCTTCAGCGTTTCGACCGCCGGCCCGTACTGCCCGGCGCGGGCCTCGGCGTGGGCCTTGCCGAGCGCGGCCCCGTTGGCGATGAGAATCGGTGCCGGTCGCCAGCTCCTGATAGTGGGTGCGCGCCTCGTCGTAGCGGCCGAGGCCGACGAGCACGGCGGCGGCGTTGGCGCGGGCCAGACGGCCCGGGGTGCTGGACGGGCCGGCCTCGTAGGCCGCCAGGAACTTCGGCAGCGCCGCTTCGAGCTTGGCCTTCTCGGTCGGATAGGCGCCGGGCGCCTGCGCCGCGCCGGGCGTCGGCTGCTGCACCGGCGACTCGTAGATCACCATGGCCTCGGCGAGCAGGCCGGCGATGGCCGACTCCTTGCTGCGCTGCCAGGTGACGAAGCCGGCCACGGCGACGAGCAGCACGAGGAGGCCGGCGCCGATGACCAGCAACTGGGCGCGGTGCTGATGGGCGGCGAGGACCGCCTGGGCGACGACGTCTTCCTTGAGGTGCTCTTTTTCGGAATGCTTCATACAGTCGTTCAGTTTACCAGACAAACGGACGGGCCGGCTGGATCCCCGGACCCGTTCGCTGCTCCCATCCGGCTGCCGCGACGCCCCGGATTGCGGGCGTCGGCCGCCGGCCGCCGGTTGCCGCGTCGGTTGACAAGCGGCCAGCGTGCGACGGAGACGGCGGCGGCCGCGGTCACCGATCCGATGTCGATGACTGGCCCCCGCCCCCAGGCCGCGCGCCGCCCCTAGCGGATGGCGCCGTTGACCCCGTCGGGGAAGAACGGCCCGGCGATGCTCAGAACCTGCGCGGGCGTCCTGATGGTGCTGAGTCCGTTGCCATCGACCTGGAAGGCGCGGCCGGCCGGCGACATCAGCGGCAGCACGTCGAACTCGTCGACGGCGCGACGGCGATGCGCGCGTCCGAGACCAGCAGCCTCAGCACGCCGGCGTGCTGCGCTTCGGTCAGGGCGATGCGCGCCGCCGCCTCGAGAATCGGCTTGCTCGAGATCGACGTCGCGGCGCCACCGTAGGCGCTCATGCCCAGGTCCTCGAAGGCGCGGGCCAACGTCAGGAACTCGTTCTGGGTGCGGAAGCCGAGGCCCAGCGCCTCGAGGTTGATGGCCGGCTTGGCGATCGCCGCCGGGCCGAGCGCCTGACGCAGGAAGCTGACGTGGACGAGTTCGTCGATGGTGATCTGGGCGGCCACGGTGCCGATCCGGTCGTCGAGGGCCACGCGCGCTCCGCCGGTGGTCGCGCCGGCGCGGCCGGTGCCGCTCGTGCTGATACCGGCGTCGGCGATGCGGCGGCCGGTCGTGGCGACGTAGTAGAACTCGGCCTCGAGGTACTCGAGGTTCAGCGCGAAGTTCAGGATGTCGACATCGGTGAGGCCCTGCGCGTTAAGGCTCGTTCCCACGCCCATCAGCATCGCCCCGCCGATGCCCAACCCCGCCCCCATGGCGTTCTTGGCAAATGCGCGCCGGCTCACCGGATTGGCAACCAGATCGTGAAGTGCGTCGGTCTTGTTCATGTCCTGCTCCATGTGGCGCGATGAGAATGCTACAGACCTACCGCCGAGCGGCCACTCTTGGCGTAGGTCAGGTCTACGTGGCCAATGACGAAACGGATTGGCGATGCTCCCCTGCCGTCCCCCCGGGCTCAGAAGCGGTAGCTAAGGCCGAGCCGCACGCTGTGGAGATCGAAGCGGTCCGACCGGCGCAGGTCGGTGCCGGCGGCGTTGACCAGGATGAAGGGATTGGTGACAGCCGTCGGGCCGCCCGAGCGCACGACGCCGTCGTCGTTATCGTCGAGGCTGGAGAACAGGTACTCGCCACTCGCGGACCACCGCCCGCCCAGTCGCACCTCGACGCCGCCGCCAGCCTGGTAGCCCCACGCGCCGTCGCGGCGAGCGTCGCCCTTGGCCGGAGTGAAGGTATTGACGCCGTTGCTGGAGGTGAAGACGTGCTCGATGCTGGCCCAGGCGGCGCCGCCGGTGCCGTAGACCAGCACGCGGCCGGTGCCGACGCCGACGCGGGCGCGCAGGCCGGCCAGGTAGTTCAGCTCGCGCGAGAAGGCATAGAACGCCGGTGTCGTGCTGAAGGCCGTGACCCCGTCCACCACGTTGGCGCGTGAGACGTCGGCGAGCGCGCCCACGACCAGACGGCCGCGTTGCCAGTCGTAGCCGATGCGTCCCCCGAAGTCGACCGCGTCTTCGTCTTCGGTGCAGCCGTCGCCAGGCAGGGCGCCCAGCGCCACGCCGCCGCAGAACCCGGGCGAGAACGCGTTGGCGGCGGTGACCGTACGCACCGCGTCTTCGAACCTGCCGTCGAGGTTCGTGTCGAACGTCACCATCTCCGACGCGTCGTCGCGCTGCAGCCCGGCGCCGATCGTGACACCGGCATAGCCGCCCGCCCAGGTCGTTTCGCGCGTCTGCGCCTGGGCCGACGCGCCACTGGCGGCGCCCAGTGCGATGACGCACGTGAACGCCGTCACCACGGATGTCCTCATCGGTGAGATCCCGTGGATCACGCCGCTCGTCAGTCGCATCATGCTGCCGTCCTTCTGGCGCCGCACAAAGGGGCGCACAGACGGACTACGGGCGAGGGTCGCCATCGGATGATCGCGGTCGAGGCGGCGGCCAGCGCCGAGAACTAGTTGGCGGGAACGCCGAGCAGCACTTTGTCGCCGGTCGGTGCGGGAACGCCGCCTCTCGGCTCGATCGTGACCGCGAACGCATCGGCAGGGCCGGGCGGCGCCTCGGCCAGGACTTGCGCCTGACCGCGCTCGTCGAGTTCGAACACGCCGCCGCTTACCGGCGTGCCTCTGACGATCGACCAGAGTTGGTAGACACGGCCATCGGCCAGCGGCGGCAGGGCGTCGGCCGCCAGGAACAGGCCGCGGGTTGCGCTTACGTAGACGCGCGCCCGGGCGGCCGCGGCCGGGCTGACGCCGGTCAGGACCGTGGTGGTGACGTCGCTGGCGCTGAGGATGGCGGCGGCCCGTTGCCTCGCCGACTGTTCGCGCGTGTAGGCGGCGCGCACGTTGGTCACGGCCGCGGCGCTGGCCCGCAGGTCGGCAACCGACGCCCGCAACCGCGTGACGTCCTGGCGCGCCGACACCCACCCCAACGACGTCGTCACGGCCACGAAGGTCGCCGCCGCCGCCAGCAGCCAGGGCCAGCGGTTCGCTGCGGCCAGTAAACGCCAGCGCGGTAGCGCCGTCGGGCGGTGCTGCCCCGCCGTGGCCACCGGTTCCTGCGCTTCGGCCACGGCGGCCGCCAGCACGCGGGCCCGGAGTGCGGAGGGTGGCGCCGCCTGCGGCACGGCGCGGCCGAGGGCGTCGAGGACCCGCAGCGATTCGCGGTCCTGCGTCATGGCCGGTCACTCGCGCCGGCGCCGGCCGGTGCCAGCGCCGCCCGCAACGCACTCAGGGCGCTGCGCACCCGGGACTTGACCGTGCCGAGTGGCGTCGCCGTGCGCTCGGCAATCTCGGTCTGGGTGAGGCCGCTGTAGTAGGCCAGCTCCACCGCGACCCGCTGTTCCTCGGGCAACGTCGCCAGCACCATCCTGGCCCGAATCGACCTGCTCGCGCGAGGCCAGCACTTGCTCGATGCTGGGCCCGAGCGCGGGGATGGCCGCGTCGGCGACGTCGATCGTGGAGCTCTCGCGGGAGGTCGTCCGGCGGCGCAGGCAGTCGATGGCGCGGGTCCGCGCCATCATCAGCAGCCACGAGGCCACGACCCCGCGGCCGCCATCGTAGTTGGGGGCAGTGCGCCACGCCTGCGTGAAGACCTGCTGGGTGACGTCTTCGGCGTCTTCGGGCCGCCTCACGATGCGCATGGCCAGCGAATAGACGGCCGTGGCGTGGCGGTCGTAGAGGTCGGCAAGGCCGCTCTCATCGCCTTGGCAGATGCGTCCGACGGCGGCGCGGTCGGCCGCCAGCCCTTCGGCATCGTCGGAGAACGTCCCGGACATCGCCGTGGGAAGGCCTTGGCTTGACACGCGCGGTCAGTCTAGCACCGCGCCGGCCAGGCGCCCCCCCGGGTGACGTGCGGTAGCTGAGCCTTATCGGCATACCTGACGCCGAGCGCGGTTCCGCTCAAGCGCGCCGAGGGCGGGCCGATTGCACTGATCGGAGCCCCCTCATGACGTTCGACGAAGCCTGCGCCCTCAAGAACCGGGCGCCCGTACGCCTCCGCGACGGCACCACCGGCCACATCGTCGTGTGGCATCGTGCCACGGCGACAGTGGCCATTGCCGTCCCCGGCAGGCTCGGTCCGGTGCACCTGCCGTGCAGCCGGCTGCTGCGCGACCCGTCGGGCCACGTCGTGGAGATGGCTGACCCGCCGCCGGAGGTCGCGCCGAGCCGCACGTAGGCTTACGTCGTCAGCCACAGGGCCGCCGTCAGGACTGACCCTGGCCTCAAGGTTGCAGCATGCCGGGCGTGGCAGCATCAGATCTGCTTTATGCAAGTCTCGCCCGCGACGACGTGTTCCGGGCCGCCGGTAGTTCCGCGGTGGCGCCGTCGATCAGTTCGGTCGAGCGCGACCTCGCCCGGCTGCGCGGCGTCGCCGCGCTCTTGTCGGTCGCCGGACCCGGCCTGGGCCAGATTTACGAACGTCGGCCGATCGCCGGTCTGCTCTGGTTTGGCAGCGTGGCGGTGGGCTACTGGGTGCTACCACTTCTGGGCATCGTTCTCCATACCATCTGTGTCGTCAACGCCTCCACCCTTGGCGTCGTGGCACAGCTGAATCACGCGCTGCTGGCGGACGGTCCGCCGGTATTCCAGCGTGCCCCGGGACGCCGCTCGACCTGCCACGCGCAGGACGCGTCAGTGGGGCCGTCAGGACTCGCTGTTTTGCATCAGCGGGATATGCCATGAGCTTCCCCCGAGTGCGGGCGCTGGCGGCGGGCCTGCTCGTGGCGGCCACCGCCGGAGTCGTGGCCCAGCCGAGCACGCTGCCGCTCGAGCCTGGATCCGTTCGCTTTGCGGTGATCGGCGACAGCGGCACGGGCGACGCCAATCAGTACCCGTCTGGCCGGGAAGCTGGTCGGCTTCCGCGACACGTTTCCCTTCGAGTTCGTGCTCATGTTGGGCGACAACACCTACGGCGGCGAGACCGCGCGTGACTTCCAGCGCCGTTTCGAATTGCCCTACAAGCCGCTTCTCGACGCGGGGGTGAAATTCTACGCGACGCTCGGCAATCACGACACGCCCAACCAGCGGATGTACAAGCTGTTCAACATGAACGGCGAACGCTTCTACTCCTTCAAACCCAAGGACGGAGTACGCTTCTTCGCGCTCGACAGCAACTACATGAGCCAGGAACAACTCAACTGGCTGGAGAAGGAACTGGCGGCCAGCGGGTCGGACTGGAAGATCTGCTTCTTCCATCATCCGCTCTACTCCTCTGGCGGACGGCACGGGTCGGATGTGTCGCTGCGCGAGCAGCTGGAGCCGCTGTTCATCAAACACGGCGTCAGTGTCGTGCTCTCCGGCCACGACCACTTCTACGAGCGCATCAAGCCGCAGAAGGGCATCCATTACTTCGTCTCGGGCGGCTCGGCCAAGCTCCGCCGGGGAGACATCGGCACGTCGCCGCTCACCGCGAAGGGCTTCGACCAGGGCTATCACTTCATGGCCATTGAAATTGCCGGCGACGAGTTCCACTTCCAGGTCGTGTCCGACCAGGGCGCCACCGTGGATTCCGGCACGATCCGGCGCGCTACGAAATAGCCGCCTGGACGGCCCAACCGGTGTCGCTAGGGGCTGGATTGACGGCCGGCTCCACCCCGACCAGTCGCTGGACTTCGGACAGGAGCGGGACCAGGGGGACCGGCTTGAGGAAGACGCTCGTCAACCCGGCCTCGCGCGCCCGCTCGTGGGCGTCGACCAAGCCCGAAATACAGACCACTGGGATGTCCGCCAGCCCCTGGCTCTGGAGCTGCGCCTTGCGGAAGGCCACGCCGCCCATCTCCGGCATCTCGAGGTCCAGCAGGATGAGGTCGGGGCGATGCTCCCGCGCGGAGCGCAGGGCCAGGAGCCCGTTGGGCGCCAACGTCGTTCTGAAGCCGCAGGATTCCAGATAGACGCCGAGTGACCAGGCCGAGTCTTCGTTGTCGTCGACGATCAGAATCAAGACCTCGGCCGGCACCTTGTAAGCCATCCAACATCCTCAGCCGTGCAATGGAGCGCGCACCGCGCCTGAAACAACTCCCGAAATGTGCCCGAGAACCCGGCGCCGGTCAACCTCAGCGGGTGACGGGCGCGCCGGCGTCAGCTCCCGGCGGGAATCCCGTCCAAGGCCCACCGCCGATCGTCAGCACCGGTCAGCACCCCGCGGGTGGAGGCGAGGGCGACGAAGGTACTGACCAGATCGGGGCGACGCCACCCCGCCGCCGCTTCCTGCTCCAGCTCACGGCACGCCTCGGCGACCGGCAGGGCCGGCTTGTACGGGCGGACGGTCGTGAGCGCGTCGAAGACATCGACCACGCCCATGATCTGCGCGATGAGCGGGATGTCGTCGCCGCGCAAGCCGTCGGGATAGCCGCTGCCGTCGTAACGCTCGTGGTGGTGGCGGACGATGGGACGAACCGGCTGCAGGGATCGCAACGTGCTGCACAGCCGATCGCCGATCACCGTGTGGTCCTTCATCACGGCGTACTCGTCACTGGTCAACGGGCCGGGTTTGAGCAGCACCGCGTCGGGCACGCCGATCTTGCCGATGTCATGGATCACGCTGCCGCGCGCCAGCGCCGCCAGATCGGCGTCGCACAATCCGAGGGCGCGCCCCAGGGCCGTCGCATAGTGGCTCAAACGCTGGCAGTGCCCTTCGGTCGACCGGTCGCGGGCTTCGATGGTGCGCGCCAGGCTCAGGAAGGTTGTCTCGGCGTACTCGAGTTCGTCGGTATAGCGCTTGATGCGCACCAGTGAACGCACGCGCGCCCGCAGTTCCGCGCCGTTGATTGGTTTGCTCAGGAAGTCGTCCGCCCCGGCGTTGATCCCGGTCAGTCGATCGGCCGCGCCTTGCATGCCGGTAATGAGCACTACCGGGATCAGCCGGGTCGCCGGGTCGTTCTTGAGGCGGCTGCACACCTCGAAGCCGGTCATCCCGGGCATCTGCACGTCGACCAGCACCAGGTCGGGAAGTTCGGCCTGCGCCAGCGCCAGGCCGGCCACGCCGTCGTTGGCCCGCAACACGACGTGATGCTCGCGTTCCAGCAGGCGCTCGAACAGGTCGAGGTTTTCCGGCATGTCGTCGGCGACGACGATTCGTGCGGCTTCTCCCGAGAGCGGATCATGAACTTGCGGCATGTGTCACCGGGCCGGTCGGCGCGGCCTCACATGCACCATACCTTGTTCTGACCCGGCCCGCGCCGGTCAGGCCCGAGATGGATGAGCTGAAGCAATCCACGACAGCAGGCGATCGAGCGGCCAGCAGTTGACGATCCGCTCGGGTGGGATGCCGGCCAGCCGTGCGTGCGCGAGGGCGGTGTCGGCATGGGGCAACTGCGGCGGCGCGTGCGCGTCGCTGTCGAGGGCGAAGAGGCAGCCCGCCTGCAACGCCCGCCGCGCCAGGGTGTAGTCGAGATCCTGCCGCGACGGGTCCCCGTCGATCTCGATAGCGACGCCGCGCGTGGCGGCGGCGGCGAAGACCACGTCCCAGTCGGCCACGACGCCGCCCCGGGAGCCGGCCATGCGCCCCCGCGGGTGCGCCAGGATCCGCACGTGGGACGCTCGACGGCCGCGACCATCCGCGCCGTCTGATCCTCTGGCCTGCGCAAGCGGGAATGCGGCGCCGCCAGAACCAGGTCGAAGGTGGCCGCTTCGGCGGCGCTCAGGTCCAGTTGACCAGCCACGCCGATGTTGGCCTCCACGCCCTGGAGCAGGCGGAAGCCATCCCGCGCCGTCTCGTTGACCCGGTCGATGGCCACACGCTGCGCGCCCGCCTCCGCCATCGACATGCCCCCGGCGATGGTCAGTCCATGGGAATGGTCGGTGACCGCGGAGTAGGAGTAGCCGCGCGCGCGGCACGCCGCCGCCATCTCCTCGACCGTGGCGCTGCCGTCGCTCCATTCGGAATGCATCTGCAGATCGCCGCGGTAGTCGATCTGGCGCGGGCCGGTGAGGCGCGGGTCGCCCAGCACCCGCACCACCTCGGCGCGGCTGAGGAAGTGTTGGCGCAACGAACGTCGCCGCTCGATGTCGGCCCGTTTGCCGCTGGCCTCGATGGCCCGTTCGACCGTGACCGAAGCGCCCGTCTCCAGAATTTCGAGGATGACGCGGGCGGAGCCCGGGCCGATGCCGGCGATCTTCGGCAGGCCGCTGGCCGCCTCGACGAGCGCGGTCACTGGCTGGTCGAGCGCGAGGATGGCGCTGGCGGCCCGCTTGTAGCCGAGCATCTGGCCTGGGGAGGGTTGCACGAAGGCGAGATCGCGCAGCACGCCGCCGATCACCGCGTTGACGTCGGGCGGTCGATCCGCCGTCCCCGGGTCCGCCGGCCCCATGCGCGCTACCGCAGAGCGGTAGTGCCGACCGCAAACGCGGTTGTGGCCTTCAGGGCCAGGGCGCCGCCGATGCCGGCCAGCGACACCAGGAGCAGATAGCTCAGCCCGAGGTAGGGCCCCATCGCGCGGATGACGACCACGGCAATCGCCACGAGCGTGACCGCGAACACGTCCCGGATCTGGTCGACGGCGGCCCGGCTCACCACCGCCACGAGCAGCGCCAACGCGCCGGCGCACAGCACGCCCACGACGATGTTGAAGAGGGGGTGCTGTGCGGCCATGCCGCGCACGAGACGGCCGGCGAGATATCCAACCACGCCGCCGAGGGCCAGCACGCCGAGAATCACCATGTCACACCCCGCAAAGCGAAGACGGTCGATGTCGCCGTCAAGCGTTCCCTGCGCAAGAGCGCAGCGGTCAGTCGCGTGGGGCAATTGCAATTCGCAGACCACGATTCAGGGGGTGGACGAGCGTCCTCTGGCGTCGGCGGCTGCTCAACGTACGCAGACGCTTGCCCACAGCCGTGGAGAGGGCTCCCTCGTTCGGCGTCGTCCCCTCAGCCCGCGCCTCTCACGACGACTCAGGGAGCTCCTGCAACTGAGAGAGTACGGCCCGGAGTTCATCGAGCGCGATGGGCTTGACCAGGTGCGCATCGAACCCGGCCGCTTCCGCGAGCCGCTTGCCGGTCCTGCGTTGCCCGTAGCCGGTGACCGCGACCAGCCGCAGGGCCGGCGCCCGTCGCGGCGTCGCGCAGGCGCTCGGCGAGCTCGTAGCCGTCCATCACCGGCAGGCCGATGTCGAGCACCGCCACGTCCGGCTGGAACGCCGCGGCCGACGCGCAGCGCCGTCGGGCCGTCGTGCGCGGTCCGCACCACGTAGCCCGACCGACGTGAGCGCCTCGGCCAGCAGCGCCAGCGCGTCCTCGTTGTCGTCGACGATGAGCACGCGCTCGGCCCGCGCCGGCCCCCCTGACGCGACCGCGCTCCGCGTGCGGCGTCCCGGCGCTCGGCGGGCCTCGCGCTGGCGCGCGGCAGCTCCACGACGAACTCGCTGCCCGTGCCCTTCGCCCTCGCTGAACGCCCGGACGCGTGCCGCCGTGCAGCGTCGACCAGGCTGCGCACGATCGCGAGCCCGAGCCCGAGCCCGCCCTGCGAACGGTCGATCGCCTGGCGCTGCTGCACGAACAGGTCGAACACGCGGTCGAGCATCTCGCGGCGCCGATGCCGATCCCCTCGTCTTTCGACGCGTGATGCGCACGCTGCTCGTCCGTGCTCGGCGGCGAAGAGCGATCGCGGCGTCTCCGGGTCGCTGTACTTGGCGGCGTTGGTCAGCAGGTTGGCGAGCACCTGCGCCAGCCGGGCCGGATCGGCGTCGACGATCAGGCCGCGCGCGGGAATCGCCACGTCGAGCACCTGCCGCTTCCTCTCCAGCATCGGGCTCGACCATCTCGATGGCCCGGGCCGCGACTTCCGCGAGCTCGATGCGCTCCTTCCGCAGCTCGATCTTGCCCGCGCGTGATGCGCGACACGTCGAGCAGGTCGTCCACCAGCCGCATGAGGTTCGACGACCTGCCGCTCGATGATGTCCTGCTCCCGCGATCGTCTGGTTCTTCAGGCGCAGCAGCTGCAGCGCCGTGAGGATCGGCGAGAGCGGATTGCGCAGCTCGTGGCCCAGCATCGCCAGGAATTCGTCCTTGGCCATGGTGGCGGCTTCGGCCCGCACGCGCGCCTCTTCCAGTTCGCGCGCCTGCCCGTCGAGCTGCCGAGCGCGTCCGCTCGACCTCGCGCCCGCGCCGCGTCGAGCGCGCGCGGCAAGGGTCTCGGCCTCGCGCGCCTGGTCCGGCGCCACGCGCGAGCTCGCCGCGCGCCGCCGCGCCGTCTGCTCGCGCCGCAGCGTGCGACGCCAGCAACGGCACGAGCGGCACGCAAGCGCCTCGATGGCCCGGCGCTCGGCGCTGCCGCCGATGAAGACGAGGAGGATGCCCGGCGCCGCACGAGATGCGCGCGGCGCATGAGCGCGTCGGCCGTCGGGATAGCCCACGCTCCCCGGTGGAGCCCGGGCTGCCGGGCGCCCGAGAAAGGTCGCGCCACGGGGGCCGCCCGGCAGCGTCTGCGGAAACGCCAGGCGCCGGAAGATACGGCGCCGACCGCCCGGTCCTCCACCAGGATGAGCAGCGTCGATGCGCCCAGATGCCGCGCCAGCCGGTCAGCGGCCGCGGCGCGTCCCTCGGGGACGCCGCGAGCGCCGCGACCAGGCCTGCGGTCGCCTCGTCGAGCATCGCTCAGGCGGGCAGAACCATGACCACGGCGGTGCAGTTGTGGAAGCCGCCGAACTGCCCTTCGGCGCGGGCGATCTGCCCGTAGGTGTTGCAGCCGACGAGCCGGGCGTCGCCGAGCATCTCGGCCACCGACTCGAGCTCGAAACCGAAGACCTCGCCCATGCGCAGCCGCGTGGCGACGCAGTCGAAGAAGAGCGCCGCGCCCGGCGTGGCCGCCGTGCAGCCCTTCGACCGCCGCCGCGGTGGCGCGGCTGGGCCGCGTCCACCGCGGAGTCGGCGGTGGCCTTCATGATGTGGACGCGCGGCGCCGGCGGGAATCTCGGCGGCGCAGGTGACCGAGCCGTCGGCGTTGCACCGCCAGCGGCACGCGCAGGCGATGACCGCGCCGGTGTCGATGCCGAGGATGTTGTGGAGGAAGAACGGCAGCGGCGCGTCGCGGTCGAACGGCTGCTGC
The DNA here is from genome assembly GCA_963843885.1 of uncultured Acidobacteriota bacterium. Classification (GTDB taxonomy): domain Bacteria; phylum Acidobacteriota; class Vicinamibacteria; order Vicinamibacterales; family UBA2999; genus CADEFD01. The sequence goes on along the minus strand of CAWJMJ010000016.1, from coordinate 374,286 downwards.
GTGGCCTGGGCGTGCTCCTCGAACGCCTCGACGGCCGGCAGGCCGTTGAGGCTGACGAGCACGCATGCCGTCGGCCTCGGTGACCCGCAGCGGCCTTGCTGGCCGGCGTCCAGCCGTGACCGACGCCGATGCCGAGCGGCTTGGTCGACAGGATCTCGAGGGCGACCACGGCGTCGGTGAACGCCTTCGTGCCGTAGAAGACGTGGGTCTGCGCCAGAACTGCGCGTCGTCGCCGGCGCCGCCGCCGGCGAACTGGTACTTGCCCGAGGTCGCACGTGTCAGTTCCGACGAGGTCGTCGGCGTGGCCGGCCAGCGCGTCGGTCATCACCAGCGCGGAGCGGTAGGAGACTCGTTGGCGCCCGAGCCCGCGGAAGGCCGCGACCACGTCGCGTGCCGCCTTGCGCGCGATCGTGACTCACCCCGCTGCCCCAGGCCGGCGGCCACCTGCATGTCGGTGGACCGGATGGCCAGCGCGCACGCCGTGCCCTCGCCCCGGCGCGCGCCGTGAACTCGCCGGCTGACGAGGACCCGACCAGCACCTTGGGCTGGCAGGCCTCCGACAGCGCGCTCAGCAGCGTCCTCGTACTCGAAGCGGGCGGAGGCGAAGACGATCACGGCGTCGGGCGGGCGGCCGCCGAGCTGTTCGGCGATCTGCGTGCCGAGATGGCGACCGGCGTCGGCGCTGCCGTCTCGATCGGTGAACACAGCTGCGGTTTTGGTCACGTGATTCCTTGGCACTCGCGGCCGTCGCACCAGCGCGTCGTTCCGAGTGGAGTGGCCATTGTATCGACTTGTCACGACATCCGTATCAGCTCAGCTCGGCGGCCCAGCGCACAGCCAGGGAACAGGCAGGGCGCGGCCTATGCCGGGTGACGTATCTGCCCGGCATGAATCATGAAGACACAACGGCGTGGCCGATGACGGACGACGAGGGGTGAACGTCGGTGATCTGATGCGCGACGGCGTGGCGCTGACGTCACGCGAGGTGCTGGCCCTGCTCCACGAGGTGTGCGGGCACGTCGGCCCTTCATTCCCGCTGACCAGCAACGACCTGTGGATCACGCCGGCTGGCGAACTGCTGAGTTCCCCGCCCGCCGCGACGGCGACGTCGGCCGACCCACGGACGGCCGTTGCCGGCCTGCTCGACGCGATGCTGCCGACGGGCGACGGGGACGCGGAGCGCACGGTGCCAACGGCCCTTCGCGGCCTGCCGGCGCGGCTGCGGGCCGCCACCGGCGTGCCCTCCCCCCAGGACCTGGTCGACCTGCGAGCGATTCTGGCGTGGCACCTCCACGGCAGTGAGCCGCGACAGGTCATCCGGCACCTGCTGGCTCGTATCGGCCAGGACGCCGGCGATTGCGGTGTGGTCGCGGTCGTCCCTACCGGCCTCAACTTCGCCGCGCCACTCGTGCCGGCCCTGCCCGCCGACGACATCGACGATCGCGACGGTCGCGACGACGCGTACCATCGCGACGACTCCGAGCCGCTTGGTGCCCCCGATGGCCGTGATGCCCTCGTCGGTCTGGACGCCCTCGACGATCTCGACAATCTGACATCCCCGCGCCCCCGAGGATCTCGACCTGCACGCGCCTCGTGTCGAGGCGCCCTTGGGGTCGCCAGCCCCGCCGCCTTCACTCAGCGGCGAGCAGACAGGTATCGTCGCGTCGGCTCGCCGGGCCCTGCCGGGCGTGCTCGGACTGGCCGCTGGCGCGGTGCTCGTCGTCGTGGCAGCGGTGGCGTCGTACTGGTTGGTGCGCGACCAGCCGGCACGCTCCAGCATCACGCCCCACGCCGTCGAGGACGTCACCCCAGCGGCGGCGGCCGGCGCCCGCCCCTCGACCGACGATGCGAGGCCGCCGCTGGGCGAGGTGGGCGCCACGGGCACGACCGGGGTGACGGGCGTGGCTGCGGCCGCGCCTCTGCCGCTCGGCGTCGCCGCCGGCGCGTTCTCGCCGGCATTTGCCACCAGCGGCCGCGAGCTGGTCTTCCACGAAGGGCGCCAGGACGCGGGGCGCCTGCTCGTGGCCAGTCTCGACGGCGACGGACAGGTGGCGCGGGTGCGCGCCCTGGTTGACGACCGCGCGCGGAACTACCACCCGCGGGTGTCGCCGGATGGCCAGCTGCTGGCGTTCGATTCGGACCGTGACGGCGAGCGCCGCGTCTACGTATCCGAGCGCGACGGCTCCGACCCGCAGCCGATGAGCGGCGCCGGCTACGGGGCGGTGCCCAGCTGGTCGCCGGACATGAAGTGGCTGGCCTTCGTACGCGGCGAACCGACGCGGCCGCGGGTGTGGAACCTCTGGCTTCGCGACCTGTCGTCCGGCGCGCTGCAGCGTCACACGTCGTTCCGATCAGGCCAGGTCTGGGGCGCGTCGTGGTTTCCCGACGGTCAGGCCCTCTGCTACACCCACGAAACCAGCCTGGTGATCAGTCACCTCGACGGGCGCGACGACATCGTCATCGACACGCCGCGGCGCGGGCGCCTGGTCCGCACGCCGGCGGTCTCGCCCGACGGGCGCCGGGTGGTGTTCCAGGTGTTCAAGGACGGCGCCTGGCTGCTCGACGTGCGCACTCACCGAATGGAGCGCCTGCTGGACGATCCATCCGCCGAGGAATTCGCGTGGGCGCCCGATGGCCGGCGCATCGCCTACCACAGCCGTCGTGACGGCCGGTGGCGAATCTGGCTGATGCAGGTGCCGCAGTGCCGTCGCTGCGAGGACGCGACGCTCGAGGATCCGCCGTGATCGCCGGCGACGGGTGGTGCGCCCGGGCAGAATTGAACTGCCGGCCCCCCGCTTAGGAGGCGGGTGCTCTATCCCCTGAGCTACGGGCGCGCGAGACGATCGCCCTAGGGTATCAAACGGCAGGCCCGGGACGTTGATGCCGCCGACGCCGTCCTGGCGCAGGCCGTGGCATTCAGTAGTGCAGCACCGACATGACGGGAATGCCCGTCAGCTGGTCGCGCCCCTTGAGGAAGTCGAGTTCGATCAGGAACGCGGCGCCGTGCAGCGTGCTGCCCAGCCGCTGCGTGAGGTTCACGGCGGCGCGGGCGGTCCCGCCGGTGGCGAGCACGTCGTCGACGAGCAGCACGCGCTGGCCCGGGCCGAGCGCGTCGCCGTGCATCTCGAGCGCGTCGGTGCCGTACTCGAGGGCGTAGGACTCGCGCAGCGTCGCCGACGGCAGCTTGCCCGGCTTGCGGATCGGCACGAAGCCGGCACCCAGGCGGTCGGCCAGCGCCGCCGCCAGGATGAAGCCGCGGCTCTCGATGCCGACCACCCGGTCGATCCCCTGGTCGCGCGTAGGGCGCAGCCAGCGCGTCGATCGTCTCGCGGAAGCCCGCGGGGTCGGCCAGCAGCGTGGTGATGTCGTAGAACAGGATGCCCGGCTTCGGGAAGTCGGGGACGTGACGGATCTTCGATCTCAGATGGTCCATGGGTATTCCAGCGCGACGGCCTAGCGGATGGTGAACGTAGCGGAGAGCCCGAGCGGCTCGATGTCAGCCACGTGCAGGTCGTCGACCCGGGCCCGCGAGGGACCGCGCCGCACGGCCGCCTCGAAGCGCGACACGCTCTCGAGGTCGCCCTCGGCCACGGCCTCGACCGTGCCGTCGGGCAGATTGCGCACGTGGCCGCCGAGGCCCTCGCGCCGGGCGCAATCGGCCACGAACATCCGGAAGCCCACGCCCTGCACGCGGCCCGAGACGGCATAACGGCGAGTCACTCGCACGGCCACAGTGTAGCAGCGCGGCGCGGTGCCACTGGCGGCGTCCGGCGCCGCAAGGCTCACCTACTGGCGCGGCGGCGTGGGCGGCACCGGCGGCTTCGCGTCGGGATTGACCGGTGCCAGCCGCTCGCGCTTGAGCGCGGTGTTCAGCCGCGGCAGCTCGGTCGCGAGGGTCTTGCGCAACTCGGCCAGCTGCGCGTCGAGGTCGGACGACAGCTCGGTGAAGACCTCGTAGCTTTGCGCCGTCGGCTTGTGATCGGCGCTTTCGACCACGCCGGCCAGGGCCGCAATCTTGTTGTTCAGCATGATCGGGTAGTTGAGCGGATCCTGGCTGCTGCGATTCCGCACCTGGTAGATCTGGCCCTCGATGGCCGCGAGCGGCGTCAGCAGGCTGTCGGCGAGCTTCTGGATCTCGGCCTTGCGGCGCGGCGGGATCTTCTGCAGGCGGTCGTTGACCTGGTCGCGCAGGTTGCGGATGGCGACGACGGCGGTGTTGGCCTCGGTGACCTTGTCGCGGATCCGGGTCGAAAGCGCGAACTGCTCCCGCAGGTCCTCGAGGGTGATGCCGTCCTGGCCCAGGCGCGGATCGAGCCCGATCGCGAAGTCGGTCGTCCGGGTCACGCCGTTGGCCGTGATCCGCGCGGTGTATTGGCCGGGAGGCGCCGCCGGGCCGCGCTGCGGCGTCGCTCCCCACATGATCATCCCGGGAAACACCGTGGCACCCTCGTAGCGCATGTCCCAGGTGAAGCGGTTCATGCCCGGCGGCGAAACCCACGCGCGGCGGAGTCAGGCCGAACAGCGCGGCGGTGGCGGCGTCCATGCCGGGTCGGCAGACCGGCGTTGGGATCGAGCTTCGGCGAACCGGTGAACGAGCGCAGCACCGCTCCGGTGGCGTCGAGGAATTCGACTTTCACCTCGTCGGCGGCGCGCCCCAGATAGTAGTCGATGGTGACGTTGCGGTCGCGACCGCGCAGCGGGTCGAACGTCTTGAAGACGTGCAGCGGGCTGGCGGTGATCTCGGGCGCGGCCTGGCGCAGGACGCCGATGTTGTCGAGCACGTAGAAGCCGCGGCCATGCGTGCCGATGACCAGGTCGCGCTCCTCGACGACGATGCCGTGCACCGGCGTGTCGGGCAGGTTCAGGCGCAGCGACTGCCAGGTGCGCCCCGTCGTCGAACGACACGTAGAGACCGTGCTCGGTGCCGAGGTAGAGCAGCCCGCGGCGCGTCGGGATCCTCGCGCACGACGCGCAGGAAGTCGTCGGCGGGAATGCCGGTCGTGATCGTCGTCCAGATCGCGCCGAAGTCCGCCGGTCTTGTAGACGATAGGGCGCGCGGTCGCCGCGCTGGTAGCGGTTGGCGGCAAGATACGCCGCGCCGGCTGCGTGCGGCGAGGCCTCGATCAGGCTGATGCGCGCGAACTCCGGCAGGTCGGGCGGCGTCACGTTCTGCCACGTCCTGCCGCCGTCGCGGGTCACGTGCACCCAGCCCGTCGTCCGAGCCGGCCCAGATGACGTTGCCCTCCTGCCGCGACGGCGCGAGGGTGAAGATCGTCGCGTAGGTCTCGACGCCGGTCTGGTCCAGCGTGATCGGCCCGCCGGACGGCCCGCATCGTCGTCGGGATCGTGAGCGCGTCAGGTCGGGGCTGATCCGCTCCCAGCTCTGGCCGCTCGTCGGTCGTGCGCCACACGTGCTGCGACGAGGCGTAGAGCGACGCTCGGGGTCGACCGGCGAGAACGACGATCGGGAAGGTCCACTGGAAGCGCTCCGTGATGTCGATGGCCGAGTAGCCCATCGGGTTGTTCGGGTCAGATGTTGATGGCGCGCTGCTGCCCGCGTCTCGCGATCGAGCCGCGTCAGGTAGCCGCCGTAGCTGCCGGCGTAAAACACGTTGGGATCGGTCGGGTCGGGGGCGATGTAGCCGCTCTCGCCCCCGCCGACGGCGTAGAAGATTGGCGGCAGACTGCCTTCCCCGGCGCCGCTCTGGGCCTGGCTGCCCACGCAGGCGGTGGTGTTGTCCTGCTGCGCGCCGCAGATGTGATACGGCACGTGCCCGGTGGTGACGACGTTGTAGAACTGCGCCGGTCGGGATGTCCTGGCCGGTCCAGGTCTGGCCGCCGGTTCACGCTGACGTTGGCGCCGCCGTCGTTGCTCTGGATCATCCGCTGGTTGTCGCCTGGCGAGATCCACAGGTCGTGGTTGTCGCCGTGCGGCACGCGGATGGGCGTGAGCGTCTTGCCGGCGTCGGTCGACGGAAGAACTGCACGTTCAGGAGGTAGACCGTGTCCTTCTCCTTGGGGTCGGCGACCAGGCGCGATGTAGTAGAACGCGCGCTGCCGGATGTTGCGGTTGTCGCTCACTTTGGTCCACGTCGCGCCGGCGTCGTCGGAGAGGAAGAGGCCGCCTTCGGCCTCGTTCTCGATGAGCGCCCAGGCGCGGTTGCCATCGGCCGGCGAGACGGCCGACGCCGACCTTGCCCCACAGGCCGGCCGGCAGCCCGGGATTCTTGGAGATTTCGGTCCAGGTGTCGCCGCCGTCGGTGGACTTGAAGAGGCCGCTGCCCGGCCCGCCGCTCGACATCGACCAGCGGCGTGCGGAACGCTTCCCACAGCGACGCGCAGCATCACCTTGGGATTGCGCGGGTCGATCGACAGGTCGACCGCGCCGGTGCGGTTGTCGCGGAAGAGCGTCTTCTTCCAGGTCTTGCCGCCGTCGGTGGACTTGAACACGCCGCGCTCCGGGTGTTCGTCGTAGGGGTGGCCGAGGACGGCGGCATAGACCGTGTCGCACTCGGTGGGATGGACGCGCAAACGAGCCACGGCCTGCGAGTCCTCGAGCCCCAGGTGCGTCCACGTCTTGCCGCCGTCGGTGGTACTTGTAGACGCCGTCGCCCTGGATGATGTTGCCGCGGAAGGCCGCTTCCCCGCCGCCGATGTAGACGACGTCGGGGTCGGTCTGGCACACGCCGAGCGCGCCCACCGACGACATGGTGATCTTGCCGTCGGTCATCGGCGCCCAGGTGGTGCCGCCGTCGGTCGTCTTCCAGAGCGCCGCCGCCGGTCGCGCCGAACCAGTACTCGTAGGGCCGGGCGTCGCTGCCCGCGACGGTAATCGAGCGGCCGCCGCGGTCCGGTCCGACGCTGCGCCACTTCATCCCGGCATAGAGCACGGGATCCACGGCGGCAGCGGCGGCCCCCTGGGCCACAACCGGGGCACGCGCGGCCGGCACGAGGGCGACCACGCCGAGCAGGGCGAGAACGAACACGGCGGGACGGGTGCTGCGGGCAGTCATGAGGGCACTCCAGTGAACTGGCCCGGAACCGGGCCGCGGCGACGGGTAAATCGTGTACCGTCTCAACGGCGAGCGCGGGCGAGCACCACCAGCCCGACGGCGTTCCACACCAGGATGCGCAACTTGCGGATGAGCGCCAGGGCCACGCCGTAGCTGGCCGGCAGGCCCAGGGCCACGGCCACGACGGCGGCGCCGGCCTCGTCGACGCCCATCCGGAAGGGGATGACCTTGAACAGCACGATGACCAGCCGTCCCGCCGACTCGAGCACGAAGGCTTCCGCCAGGGTGGCGGTGCCGCCCGACAGGGCCAGCAGAATGACCCACACCTCGAGGATGGCGCCGAGGTGGAAGGCCACCTGCCAGGCCGCGGCCGTCCACAGGGCCGGCGTCGGCCACGTGAACACGCCGTAGAACCGCGTCTCGATATCGCGCAGGACCTCGGGCGTGCGCGCCGCGCGGCCGGTGACACGGGCCGTCAGCTGCGCCAGCCGCGACAGGATGGCGGGCCGGGTCAGGGCCAGCCACACGCCGATGGCGCCGGCCACGAACACCGCCGCCAGGTACCGCTTCGGCCGCCACCCGGATACCCGGGTCGAGCGCCACCTGGCGCACGAGCGCCCAGGCGCCGGCCGCAATCATGACCAGCACGGCCAGCGTGTGGAAGCCGTTGTCGAGCGCCACCGAGGTGAGCGCGGCGCTGGTGGGCAGGGTGTGACGCACGAGCAGCACCTTGGTGGGCTCGGACGCCAGCAGGCCCAGCGGGGTCAGGTTGCCGACGGCGTCTCCGGCCAGCACCGCACCGAGGGCGTCACCGGTCGTGAGCGTCGGGGCGCCAATCTGCCTGGCGCACAGCATCCACGACCGGGCCCGCGCGAAGAAGCGCAGCCCGCCGAGCAGCACGACCACGGCGAACCAGCCACCGACGGCCCCGACGCCGCGCTGCACCTCGCTCCATCCGACTTGCCTGATGGTGAGGACGAGGAGCGCGGTGCCGACCAGAGCCGAGAGCACGCCGAGGATCGGCAGGCGCGACCGGGAGGTGGACGACGGCGAGGCGGCGGGGGTCACGAGGTCCATTCAATTGTAGTCAAGGCCGCGGCCGCCTTGACTCGTCCCGGCGCCGGCCCGTAGGCTACGCGCGATCATGCGACACATTCCGCACGCTGTTCTGGCAGTGGCCGTCTCGGGCCTGCTGGGGGTCACCGCCGCATCGCAGAGCGCCGCGCCGTCCGGGCCCCGTGCCGCATCCCGCCGTCCGGCGCCGGCGGCCACCGTGGACGTGACGGTCAGCGAAGGCACGTCGATGTCGGTGACGGCGTCGCCCGATGGCCGCCGCCTCGCCATCGACCTGCAGGGCAGCATCTGGGTGGTGCCGGCCGAGGGCGGTGTCGCCACGCGCATCACCGACGTGTTCAACGACGCGCGGCAACCGGCCTGGTCGCCCGACGGCGGCACCATTGCCTTCTTCGCCTTTCGCGACGGTGGTTACGACCTGTGGGCGGTGGCGCCCGACGGCAGCCACCAGCGCCAGTTGACCAACGGCGCCTTCGACGATCGCGAGCCGGCGTGGTCGCACGACGGCACACGCATCGCATTTTCGTCCGACCGCGGCGACCCGCTCGGCAGCAACTACAACATCTGGACGCTCGACCTGGCCAGCGGCGCGCTGCTGCAGCTCACCAGCCACGTCGCCGAGGACTCGATGCCGAGCTGGTCGGCCAACGACGCCGACATCTCCTTCGTCTCGACCCGCGACGCCGCGCACCATGTCTGGGCCGTGCCGTCGCGCGGCGGCCAGGACCGCCGGGTCGCGACCTCCACCGGCACGATCGACGCCGCCTCGTGGAGTCCGGGCGGCCCGGTCGTCGCGCACGTGAGCGCCGGCGGGTCGAGCCGGCTCGAAGTGGACGGCACGGCCATCACCGGCAGCGAGAACGTCTTCCCCTTCCGGCCGGCCTGGATCAGCGCCACCGAGTTCTACTACACCGCCGACGGCAAGATCCGGAAGCGCGCCCTGGGCGCCACGTCGGCCCGCGACGTGCCGTTCACGGCCACCTTGCAAGTCACGACGCCACGCTACACACGCGCCACGCGGGACTTCGATTCGCGTGCGCCGCGCAAGACGCTCGGCCTGGTCCGCCCGGTGCTCTCGCCCGACGCTACGAAAGTGGCGTTCGCGGCCGTCGGCGACATCTGGGTCATGCCCATCGGCGGCCCGCCCGAGAACCTCACCAAGGACCGCTTCCTCGACACCGATCCGGCCTGGTCGCCCGACGGCACCCGGCTGGTCTACTCGTCCGACAAAGGCGGCAACCGGCTGCAGTTGTGGATCCGCGAGCTGGCCACCGGCCAGGAACGGCAGCTCACCGACCTCACCACGCAGCCTCAAGGCGCGTCGTGGTCGAACGACGGCAAGAAGATCGCCTTCTTCGACGTGGACGGCATGTGGCGCCGCGCCCAGGTCTCGGTCGTGGACGTGGCGTCGGGCACGGTGACGCGGATTCACGACTCGCTGTTCTCGCCGGGCACGCCCACGTGGTCGCCCGATGGCTAGCGCGTGGCCGTGGCCATGGTGTCGTCGGTACTCGACCCGCTTCCGCGAAGGCACCAACCAGGTGCTGACCATGTCCTCGGCGGGCGGCGACGACCAGTGGTTCGTGCCGGATGCCAATCTGTCGATCGACTCCCGCGGCGGCGGCGGCGTGGCGTGGTCGCCCGACGGCACCCGGATGGCCGGCATCTACGAGGGCCTGCTCAAGGTGTGGCCGGTCTCCAAGAGCGGTCAGCCGCTCGGTCCGCCGCGCCGGGTCACGACCGAGATGGCGCACTCGCCCAGCTGGGCGGGCGACTCGCGCCGGCTGCTCTACCAGTCGATGGACCGCTTGAAGATCGTCGACATCGAGACCGGCGTCACGACCGACGTGCCGGTGAACTTCACGTGGACGCCAGCGGTGCCCACCGGCCGGATCACGCTGCACGTCGGCAAGCTGGTCGACGGCCTGGCCGACACCGCCCGCGAGAACGTCGACATCGTGATCGTCGGCAACCGTATCCGGTCGGTGGCCGCGCACCGCGCCGCGGCGCACACCGGCACGGTAATCGACGGCAGCAACCTGACCGCGATGCCCGGGCTGATTGAGTTCCACTCGCACCTGCAGAAGGACTTCGGCGAGGCGCAGGGGCGGGCGTGGCTGGCCTTCGGCATCACCACCGTGCGCAGTCCCGGCAACACGCCCTACGAGGCGGTGGAGGACAAGCGAAGCCAACGAGGCCGGGGTGCGCGTCGGCCCGCGCGTCTACGGCACCGGCTATCTGATGGAATGGCAGCGCGTCTACTACAAGATGGGCGTGGCCATCTCCAGCGTGGCCCATTTCGAGATGGAACTGCAGCGGGCGCAGGTGCTGCAGCACGATCTCATCAAGAGCTACGTGCGTCTGCCGGATCTGCAGCAGAAGCGCATGGTCGAATTCGCGCACGGCATCGGCGTCCCGGTCGCCACGCACGAGATCTTCCCCGCCGCCCTCCTCGGCGTCGACAACACCGAGCACACCGGCGCGACCAGCCGGCGCGGCTACTCGCCCAAGCAGACGACGTTGCAGCGCGCCTACGAGGACGTCGTGCAGCTGTTCGGCAAGAGCCAGAGGTATCTGTGTCCGATGATCTCCGGCGGCGGCGTGCGGCGCCTGCTCGAGAGCCACCCGGGGTTGCGCGACGATCCGCGCTTCCTGCTCTACCCGAAATGGATGCAGGACGGGGTGCGCGCCCCCTCCCAGGGGGCCCCGGGCGGCGGGGCCGACAGTGCCGGCAACGACCAGATGGTGATGGACATCATGCGCGCCGGTGGCAAGATCGTCGCCGGCACCGACACGCCCAACGGTGTGAACCTGCACGGCGAACTCAACGCCTACGTCAAGGCCGGCATGACGCCCTACCAGGCGCTGCGGGCCGCCACGGTGACGCCGGCCGAGGCGCTCAACCTCGACGCCGGGGCCATCGCGGCCGGCAAGCTCGCCGACATCGTGCTGGTCGAGGGCGACCCGCTGCAGGACATCGGCGCGGCGCTGCAGGTGAAGCACGTCATCGCCAACGGCCGTGCCCACACCCTGGAGGATCTGCTGAGCGGAAAGAAGTAGGGCTCGAAGCCCGGGCGACTGGCACTGGCAGTAACCGGAGAAGACCCGTGACCAACGCAGTAGTGCATCAGCTCATGGACGGACGCTGGCGCGTCACCGACGCGCCCGCCGATTGGGTGGACGACGGACGGGACTATCCCGAGCCCAAGGCCAATGACGGCATCTACGAATACGAGGCGGACGCGGTCCGCGACTACCTGGAGCGCACGACGCCGCGCTGCCCGGAGGACGACATCGCCGAGGCCGACGCGGACGCCTGGGACGGGGCCTGAGCGCCCGGTACATGACAACGGCCTGCGTTGCCGCGATGGCAAGACAGGCCGTGAAATTTGGTCGGGGCGAGAGGATTCGAACCTCCGACCCCTCGGTCCCGAACCGAGTGCTCTACCAGGCTGAGCCACGCCCCGACAGGCGATGAGAATCGTACTCGCCAGCAACCCGGTCGACGTCATCTTTCGCTCGGGACGCACCGGCCCAGCTAGTCGCCGGTCGCGATCTGACCAGCTCACGCCGGCAGCGCCGTGCGTGGGCGGTCATGTCGGGCTGCAGCGGCGTGACCGAGACGTAGCCGTCCCGCACCGCCTGGTAGTCGGACCGGTCGTGCGGCTCCCAGTTGTTCTGCCCTTCCTCGATCCAGAAGTAGGCGCGGCCCCGCGGGTCGTCGCGCTCGGCACACCTCGGTGATGTGGTTGCGCTTGGCCTGCACGGTGACGCGAAAGCCCTTGCGGCTGCCGCGTCGGCACGTTGATGTTGAGGAACGTCCACGCCGGCAGCCGCTTCTCGCAGCACGCTGCGGCCATCAGTCGCCGCGGCGCGCGGCCGAGGGGCTGAAGTCGTACGTCGTCGCGCGTCCGCTGCAGCGACACGGCGATGCCCGGAATGCCGAGCAGCGCCGCTTCGAGCGCGCCGGCCACGGTGCCGGAATAGGTGACGTCGTCGCCGAGGTTCCAGCCCTTGTTGATGCCGGAGACGACGAGATCGGGCAGTGCCCGTCGAGCATCTGCGTGATGGCGATGTTGACGCAGTCGGTCGGCGTGCCGTCGACGGCGAAGATGTCGTCGGCGCGATCGTCTCGAGCCGCAGCGGCCGGCGCAGCGTGAGCGCGTGGCCGATGGCGCTCGCCTCCTGGTCGGCGCGACGACGATGACGTCGCCGAGCGGGCGCATGGCCTCGGCCAGCGCCTTGATTCCCTGCGAACGTGTACGCCGTCGTCGTTGGTGACGAGGATCTGCGGCATCTGAGCCGACGATCTCTAACATCCGTCGTCGGCCTCGTTCCTGGCCGGCCGGGCGGACCGGACGCCGCGGCCGCGGATGGCGCCCTGCGCCGGGTGGCGATGGTCTATCATCCGCCTCATGCTGTGGTGGCTGTGGCTGGCGGGCGGGCTGGCGCTGCTGGTGGTGGAACTGGTCACCCCCAGCGGCTTCTTCGTGATGTTCTTCGGGATCGGCGCCCTCCTGACGGGCCTCGCGGCTGGCGCCGGCCTGGTCACCGGGGCGGTCGCGCAAGGCACGCTGTTCACCACGGCCTCGGTGCTGTCGCTGCTGCTCTTCCGCCGCAAGATCCAGACGCGGGTCGAGCACACCGGCCCGATGCGGCCGGTCGATTCCCTGGTTGGCGCCATCGCCTTCCCGGTCGACGCGATCGCCCCTGGCGCCGTCGGCCGGGTGTCGCTGCGCGGCACGACCTGGGACGCCCGTAACGAAGGCGACACGCCACTCGGTGCGAACCAACGCTGCCGCGTCACCCGCGTATCCGGACTGCAACTCGGCGTCGTCGCCGAATAACCCCGAAAGAGGCGCGTCTCATGGAAGGCGGATCCATCGTCATCATCCTGGTCGCGATCATGGCGCTCGTCGTCCTGGCCAAGACCGCGATCGTCGTGCCGCAGCAGAGCGCCTTCGTCGTCGAACGGCTCGGCCGCTATTCCGGCACGCTCGATGCCGGCTTCCACATCCTGCTGCCGTTCGTCGACGTCATCCGCTACCGGCACTCGCTCAAGGAGACGGCGCTCGACATCCCCGCGCAGGTCTGCATCACGCGCGACAACGTGCAGGTCGGCGTCGACGGCGTGCTCTATCTCAAGGTCCTGAATCCCGAGCGCGCCTCCTACGGCATCCACGACTACCTGTTCGCCATCTCGCAGCTGGCGCAGACGACGCTGCGCTGCGAGGTCGGCAAGATCGATCTCGACCGCACCTTCGAGGAGCGCACCAACATCAACATCGCCGTCGTCGCCGAGCTCGACAAGGCCAGCGAGCCGTGGGGCGTGAAGGTGCTGCGCTACGAGATCAAGAACATCACGCCGCCGGCCGACATCCTGGCGGCGATGGAAAAGCAGATGCGCGCCGAGCGCGAGAAGCGCGCCGTGATTCTGACCTCGGAAGGCCAGCGCGACGCCAACGTCAACAACGCCGAAGGCGAGAAGCAGCAGACCATCAAGGCCTCGGAAGCGCGCAAGCAGCAGCAGATCAACGAAGTCGGAAGGCCAGGCCGCCGCCGATCCTGGCGGTGGCCACCGCCACCGCCGAAGGCATCAAGCGGGTGGCCGAAGCCACGCAGGCGGCCGGCGGCGCAGGAAGCCATCCAGCTGCGCGTGGCCGAGCAGTACATCGCCGAGTTCGGCAAGGTCATCAGCAACGCCGACACCATCATCCTGCCGTCGAATCTGTCGGATGTGGCCTCGATGATCACGACCGCGATGTCGGTCGTCAGCCAGCAGACGCCGTCGGCGCAGATGAGCGGCCCCCGGCCCGGCGCCCGGCCCCCGGCCCCGGGTGCCCGCCCTCAGGGCACGTAGGCGATGCAGTCGATCTCGACCCGCAAGCCGTCGCCCGGCAGCTTGGCGGCCTGGATCGTCGTGCGGGCCGGACGGTGGTCGCCGAACATCCGCTGGTAGACGGCGTTCATGTCCGCGAAGTCCTCCATGTCCAGCAGGAACACGCCGCAGCGCAGGACGTGCTGCAGGCCGGTGCCGGCGGCCTGGAGGATGGCCTCGACGTTGCGCAGGCACTGCTCGGTCTGCAGGGCGGCGGTGGCGCCGGCCAGTTCGCCGGTGGCGGGGTCGGTGGCGCCTTGCCCCGAGACGAAGACCAGGCGGTCGAACGCCATGCCGGGCGAGTACGGGACCCACCGGCTTGGGCAGGTTGGCGGCGTGAACGGGACGATGCGACGGCTGCGACATGACGCTCCTTCCGGGCGTGAGCGCGGGCCGCGCTCCACTGGCCTGCTATTGTAGCCGCGTGCCCCGTTTCAAACTGACCATCGAGTACGCCGGCACCCGTTACAGCGGGTGGCAGAAGCAACGCAACGCCCGCACCGTGCAAGGCGAAATCGATCGCGCCATCGTCGCGGCCTTTGGCGAGGTGCTGGTCGACTCGCAAGGGTCGGGCCGCACCGACGCGGGGGTCCACGCGCTGGCGCAGGTCGCGCACATCGACGTCACCCGGGCGCCCGCGCCCGACGCGCTGCGCCGCGGCATCAACGACGGGCTGCCGGCCGACATCCACGTCCTCGATGTCACGCCGGTGCCGCGCACCTTCCATGCGCGCCACAGCGCCCTCGGCCGCAGCTACCTCTATCAGATGTCGCGCCGCCGCAGCGCCTTCGCCAAGCCCTTCGTGTGGTGGGTGCGCGAGCCGCTCGACCTCGAGGCCATGCGGGAGGGCGCGGCCGCGTTTGCCGGCATGCACGACTTCCGCGCCTTCTCCGACGACGATCCGGACGTGAAGTCGACCCGCGTCCTGCTCGACGAGGTGCAGGTCGAGGCCTTCGGCGCGCTGGCGATCGTCCGGGTGTCGGGCTCGCACTTCCTGTGGAAGATGGTGCGGCGGATGGTCGGCGTGTTGGCCGCCGTGGGCACCCGCGACCTCCATCCCGGCGACGTCGCGGCACTGCTGGCCGACGGCCGCGGCGACGTCGTGGCCCCGCTCACCGCCCCGGCCGCCGGGCTCTTCCTGGAGCGCGTGTCCTACGACCGCGACCGCGTCGCGCCGCCGCTGGCGCCGGCGGTCATGGTGCGCTGAGACCGCGCGCCGTCCGGGCTCGTCCGGTGGCCGCGCTCACGGCCCGCAGCGCCCCGCTGCTGATCGCGCCGTGCCCGTCGACACCGCGCCAGCTCCACGGCCACGCGCCGCCGCAGCCGGCGGCCAGCAGCAGTTCGGCGAGCGCTGGCGCGTCCAGGCGGGGCCGTCCCGCGGCGGAATCGGCGGCGTCGCCCTGGGCCGAGAACTCGCCGACGACGAGGGGACGCGTCAACCTCAGCGCCGCCGGCGAGGTGCGCAGCAGGTCGAGGTCGTGGGCCGGGTCGTAGTAGGCGTGGGTCTGCACGAAGTCGAGGCCGAGGCGCGCATCGTCCCACCAGGAGGCAAAGCGCAGCCGCGCGCCGCCCACCGTCACCGCTGCGGCGCCGGCCCGGTGCAGCACCGCGGCCGCGTCACGAATCCAGACGGCCAGCACGTCGAATGGCATCGGCCGCGCCTGGCGGGCGGGATGCATTTCGGTCACCAGCCAGTCGGGCTCGTTGAGCAGATCCCACGCGAACACGGCGGCGCCGAGGTCGGCGCACGTGCCGCCGGGACCGTAACGCGCCGCCAGCGGCGCAATCACCGTGTCGATCAGCCGCGACTGCCCTTCCGGTTCGGCCAGCCAGGCGCGGTGGCCTCCCACGGTCGCGCCAGCCACCCTGGTCGCGCCGAAGGCCAATGTATGGTCGAACAGCACCGGCACGAGCCGCACCCCGGCCGCGATCGCCAGGGCACACAGCGTGTCGACATCGGCGAGCGTGCCGTCGCGGAAGCCGGCCGGCCAGCCCCGGTCATCGATGGCCAGGCCGCCGCGCCCGTCGGTGAACACGAACCAGCGCACCACCTCGACGCCAGCCGCGGCCAGGTCGCACAGATCCGCCGCGATCGCGGGGGCCGCGGCGGCAATGCCCTGGTGCGACCCCCATACCGTCGGGCCGAAGTCGCCGCCGTAGTGCCGCCACGGGTAGTTCACGCCGGTGGTCAGCATGCCGGCGGCCTTTTGTAGACTGGGGGCATGTGCCGCAACATCCGAACCCTGTTCAACTTCGACCCGCCGGCCACCGACGAGGAAATCCGGGCGGCGTCGCTGCAGTTCGTCCGCAAGCTGAGCGGCTTCACCGCGCCGTCCAAGGCCAACGAGGCGGCCTTCGGCCAGGCCATCGACGAGGTCGCCGCCGTGGCCCGGCGGCTCATCGACTCGCTCGTCACGCAGGCCGAACCGCGCGTGCGCGAGGTCGAGGCGGCCAAGGCCAAGTTGCGATCGGCGGCCCGGTTCGGCGCCGCCCGCTGACCCGGCCGAGGCCCGGACCTAGATGGGCGGCAGGTCGGCCGAGTCGTCGTCCTCGACCGGTCCGAGCTTGCGCGCATACAGATACGACGCGCCGAAGATCACCACGATCAGCCCGAGCGACAGCCACTTCGGCACTTCGAAGTGGATGTAGCCGAGCGTGTGCCCGTACTCGAGCAGCAGCTTGATGCCGACCCACGCGATGATGACGAACGCGCCATCGACGAGCACCGGATAGCGGCGGATGAGCGACAACAGCCGGCCGATGACCAGCCGCATCATGATGATGCCGAGGATGCCGCCGGTAATCACCACCCACAATTTGTCCGACACGGCCACGGCCACGAGGATCGAGTCGATGGCAAAGACGATGTCGGTCAGCTCCACCTTGACGACCGTGGCCCAGAAGGGCGACAGGCCGAGCCACGGCTCGGCCGGCTTGATGACATTCCGGGACGCGCCCTCGCTGCCGCCGTGCTGGCGGAAGTGCTGGAACGGTCAGGTAGAGGAGGTAGAGGCCGCCGACGAGCTTCACCCAGCCGAGGGCGATGAGATACGCGGCCATGGCCGTGGCCGCGGCCCGGAAGGTGAACGCGCTCGCCATGCCGTAGCGCAAGGCCTTGGTCTGCTGCGCTTTGGGCAGGCTGAGGACCCGAATGGCCAGCACCATGGCGTTGTCGGCGCTCAGGATGCCTTCGAGCACGACGAGCAGCGCGATCGTGAACAGGTCGGAGCTGGTGATGTGAGGCACGTGCGCTCCAAGTATGCCGTTCCCACGACGTGCTTGTCACGCCGGCCGTGAGGCGACGCGAGGCGGAGTGCCCGCCGGGCCGCGCACGGTGGCTCCGCGGTGGCCACGCGTGCGGCCAGCCGCTCAGAACTGGAAGTAGATGAAGTCGCTCGTGCCGCCGTGCAGGGTCAGGATGGCGTAGGTCATGACGGCCGCCAGCGCCGCCTTGGCGGTGGCGCCGAGCGGCCCGATCACCGGCGCTCCACGAGCCACGTGTGCGCATGCATGACCACGAGCGGCGCCAGGAACAGCATCGACAGCGCGGTCAGCTGGTCCGGCACGTACCAGGCCCCGCCCAGGATGTTGGCCACGAAGGTGGTGGCTCCGCCCACGCTGTCGCTGCGGAAGTAGATCCAGGCCACGAGCACGGCCGCTTGCACGAACAGCGCCCAGCCGGCCCGCAGCCAGGCCGGGCGCCGGCCGGCGTCGCGGCGATGGAGGCCGAGCGCCCGTTCGAGCGCCAGGCACAGGCCATGGATGGCGCCCCACACGATGTAGGTGTAGGCCGCGCCGTGCCACAGGCCGCCGAGCAGCATGACCACCAGCAGGTTGGCGTAGGTGCGCCACCGCGGACCGCGGTTGCCGCCGAGCGGCACGTACAGGTAGTCGCGCAGCCAGCGCGACAGCGTGATGTGCCAGCGCTCCCAGAAGTCCTTGAACGTGGCCGCGATGTAAGGCGCGTTGAAGTTGATCGGGAAGCGGTAGCCGAGCAGGTAGCCGAGGCCGCGGGCGATGGTCGAATAGCCGCAGAAGTCCGCGAAGATCTGCCCGGAGAACATCAGGCCCAGCCACAGGCTGAAGGTCGCCGAAGTGCCGGGCGCGGCGCCCCGCGCCCAGTACTCGTCGACGTAGGCGGCCAGGTTGTCGGCGCACACCATCTTCAGGAACAAGCCGCCGATGATCAGCCAGACGCCCTCGTAGAACACCCGCAGGCGCAGCCGCCGGGGCCGCGACATCTGGGGCAGGAACTCGCTGGCGCGCACGATCGGGCCGGCCACCAGTTGCGGAAAGAAGCTGATGAACAGCAGCAACCGCCAGAAACTGGCCACGGGGGCGAGGCTGCCGCGGTAGACGTCGATGGTGTAGGACATCGTCTGAAAGGTGTAGAAGCTGATGCCCATCGGCAACACGAGGTTCAAGGCGGGCAGCCGCCAGGAACCTCCGAGCAGCGCGCCCAGGTCCTCGGCGGCCTGGGCCGCGAAGTTGCCGTATTTGAAGAGCGCCAGCACCCCCAGGTTGGCGGTCAGCGACAGGACCAGCAGGGCGCGCCGGCGGCCGGCCTGCGCCATGCCCGTCCGGCCCATCGCCCGCGCCACCAGGAAGTCGAGGAGCGCGGTGCCGACGAGCAGGAACAGGTAGCCGGGGACGTGCCACCCGTAGAACAGCAGGCTGGCGCCAAGCAGCACCGCGTCGTAGGCGGGTTCGGTCTTGCGCCGGCCCACGGTCACACGGGCCACGAACACCAGCAGGAACAGGGCGCCGAACGCCCACGACACGAAATTCATCGCGCCGCGCCCGACCCGATCGCGCGCACGTAGGGCGCCAGTTCCTCCACGAACGCGCGCGTCCAGTCGTGCGCGCTGCCCTCACTGAGATGGCTGTTGTCGTGGGTGGTCAGGGCCGCGACGTCGGGCAGCAGCAGCGGCACGTCGAGCAGCGCGGCAAAGCGCGCGGCACCGCCACCGGGCATCGGTTCGGGTGAGGGCACGCGGGTCAGCACCATGCGGCTGCCGCGCGCGTCCATCTCCGTTTTGAAGGCGCGCGCGGCCGCTACTTCGCCACGGTTGAGCGCGGCCCCCTCGGCCGAGGGGGCCGCGAAGCCCGTCGTGCCCTCCGGCCAGGGCGACATGGTCCAGGTGCCGTCCAGTCGTGACCGGTAGGCGATGAAACCGCGGCGCACCCCCAGCGCCGGCAGGCCGAACCGCTGCAGCCAGTTCGGCGCCAGGCGCGCCACCACGCGCCGCGCCTCGTGGGCGGCTTCGGCCTCCAACTGCATCTTGCGCGCGGCGAAGACCGTGTCGCGGTTGACGATCTCGGCCCATTGGCTCAGACCGGTGCCGAAGAACCCGTCGGCGTTGATCACGACCAGCTTCGGGCGCAGATCGAACTTCCTGATGATGGCCAGGGGGAAGCGATCGCCCTCGCGGTAGCCGAAGCCCATCACGTAGTAGGTCACGGCCTCGGCGGCGAAGAACGGACGCAGCTCTTCGGGGCGCAGCGCGAACATGATCCGGGAATTGCCGAGGAACAACACCTGCGCGGCGCGCAGATGGCCGAGCGCCTCGTCGTCGAGGCCGTGGAAGAGGACATGATGATCGACCTGGCCACCGACGTCGTTGGCCAGATAGTGGTCGTCGTCGGGGCGCTCGGCCCGGGCGACGTCGTCGGGGACGTCCATGGCCGGCAGGGTGCGGCGCGCCGCGTCGCTCGCGAGCACCGCCGCAACCAGGGTCACAACGAAGACGGCGGCAGGCAGCGCCGGCGTCCGGGACGGGGTGGACGCGGACCGTGACGGCACGGGCCCAGTCTAAAACACTTGCGCCCGGTCAGCCGGTCATTGACACGGCACGCATCAATGTCTAGACTCGTTCTGTGTCAAGTCCAGAGCTGATCTTCATCAGCGTCGCGGCGCGGATGTTGAGCATGCATCCGCAGACCCTGCGCAAGTACGAGCGGCTGGGGCTGGTCCAGCCCGCGCGCACCATGGGAAGCATGCGGCTCTACTCCGAGGAAGCCATCGAGCGGCTCCGCCTCATCAAGTATCTGGTTGAAGACGCCGGGGTGAACCTGGCCGGGGTGCAGCGGCTCCTGTCGGTGGCCGAGGGTTTGCAGCGCATCCTGCCGTTGCTCGACGATCCGGCGCTGGGCCGTTCCGAAGCCAAGCGGCGGCTGACGCGCGAACTCCTGCGCTTGAAGGACGAGGTGGGGCTGTAAGCATGGACTTCCGCGACTACTACGCGACGCTCGGCGTGCCCAAGACGGCGACCGCCAAGGACATCAAGCAGGCGTTTCGCCGGCTGGCGCGCAAGCACCATCCCGACGTCAATCCTGGCGACCGCGGCTCCGAGACCAAGTTCAAGGAGCTCAATGAAGCCTACGAGGTGCTGAGCGACCCGGACTCGCGCCGCAAGTACGACGAGCTCGGCGCCAACTGGCGGCAGTACGAACAGGCCGGAGCGGCCGGCGGCCCGGGCGGTCCCTACGCGGGCGCGCCGCCCGGGGGCCAGGACCGCACCATGACCCCCGAAGAGATGGAGAGCATGTTCGGCGGGGGCGGCAGTCCGTTCTCGGACTTCTTCAACACGTTCTTCGGTGGCCAGGCTCAGTCCGCTCCGCGAGGCCGGGCCGGCGCCCGCCCCCGGACGCGGCGGCAGCCGAAGCTGGAGACCGAGATTCCGCTCGAACTCGAGGAGACGCTGGGCGGGCACGTCGAACGGGTGACCATCCAGGACGGCGACGCGCCGCGCACGCTCGAGGTACGGATTCCTGCCGGTGTCACCGACGGCACCGGGCTCACGGCCAGCGACGTGCAACTGCGCGTTCGCCTGCTCCCCCATCCGCGCTTCGAGCGCACTGGCCGCGACCTGCGCACGCCGCTGAGCGTGCCGGTGACGACGGCGGTGCTCGGGGGCGCCGCCGAGGTCGTGACCCTGAGCGGCGCCAAGCTGTCGGTGCGCATCCCGCCCGGCACCCAGCCGGGCCAGAAGCTGCGGCTGCGCGGGCACGGCTTGCCGGCTCCGGGCGCGGCCGACGACCGCGGCGACCTGTTCGTGACCATCGAGGTGCGCGTGCCCACCACGCTATCGCCCGAGGCCCGGGCTGGTTACGAAGCGCTCCGCGCCCTGGACACAACCGAGAAATAGACTCCGGCCGGGTCTCCGGCCAGCTTACGAAGGCGGCGTCATGGATCTGAACGCGTTTACCGAAAAAGCCCGGGAAGCTATCGTCACTGCCCTGCGCCTGGCGGCGTCCCTGTCCCACGCCCAGGCGGAACCCGAGCACGTGCTGGTCGCGCTCATCGAGCAGAGCGGCGGCATCGTGCCGGCGCTGCTCCAGAAGCTGGGCCAACCGGCCAGCACGATCGCCACGGCGCTCCGCGATCAGCTTGGCCGCCTGCCCAAGGCGCACGGCGGCGCCGAGCCCGGCGTGTCGCCCCGCCTGCGTCTGGTGATCGAGCAGGCGCAGGCCGCGGCCACGTCGATGCAGGACCAGTTCACGAGCGCCGAGCATCTGTTCATGGCGATCGTCAACGAAGGCGGGCGCGCGCCGGCAGCCGAGCTGCTGCGCGAGCGCGGCCTCACCCGCGAGGCGGTGATGACGGCGGTGGCGTCGGTGCGCGGCGCGCAGAAGGTCACCGACCAGAACCCCGAAGGCAAATACCAGGCGCTCGAGAAGTATGGCCGCGACCTGACCGAGCTGGCCGAGCGGGGCAAGCTCGATCCGGTGATCGGCCGCGACGAGGAAGTGCGCCGCGTCATCCAGGTGCTGGCCCGCCGCACCAAGAACAACCCGGTGCTGATCGGCGAACCGGGCGTCGGCAAGACGGCCATCGTCGAGGGCCTGGCGCAGCGCATCGTGCGCGGCGACGTGCCCGAAGGGTTGAAGGACAAGCGCATCGTCGCGCTCGACATGGGCTCGCTCATTGCCGGCGCCAAGTACCGCGGCGAGTTCGAGGAACGCCTGAAGGCCGTGCTCCAGGAGATCGTCACGGCCGAGGGGCGCATCGTGCTCTTCATCGACGAACTCCACACCGTCGTCGGGGCCGGCGCCGCCGAAGGCTCGCTGGACGCGTCCAACATGCTCAAGCCGATGCTGGCGCGCGGCGAGCTGCATACCATCGGCGCCACCACCATCGACGAGTACCGCAAGCACATCGAGAAGGACGCGGCGCTCGAGCGGCGCTTCCAGCCCGTGACCGTGGGCGAGCCGACCGTCGAGGACACGATCAGCATCCTGCGCGGCCTGCGCGAGCGCTACGAGCTCCACCACAAGGTCGGTTTCAAGGACGCGGCCCTGGTCGTCGGCCGCGGTGCTCTCGCACCGCTATATCGCCGACCGGTTCCTGCCCGACAAGGCCATCGACCTGATGGACGAGGCGGCCTCCAAGCTGCGCATGGAGATCGACTCGATGCCGGTCGAGCTCGACGAGGTGCAGCGGCGCGTGATGCAGCTCGAGATCGAGCGCGAAGCGCTGCGCAAGGAAACCGACAAGGCCTCGGCCGAGCGGCTGGCCCGGCTCGACCAGGAGCTGGCCGACCTCAAGGAGCAGCAGCGCACCCTCACCGCGCATTGGAATCAGGAGAAGGACGCGATCCAGAAGAGCGCCGACCTGAAGGAGGAACTCGACGCCCTGCGGCGCGACGTCGAAGCAGCCGCAGCGGCACGGCGACTACGCCGCGGCGTCGGAGCTGCAGTACGGCCGCATCCCGCAGCTCGAGGCGCAGATCCAGGCCCAGGACGCCGGCGCCGGCGCCGCCGCGAGCGGCCCGCGCCTGCTCAAGGAGCAGGTCGACGAGGAAGACATCGCCGAGGTGGTCGGCCAAGTGGACCGGCATCCCGGTGAGCCGGCTGATGGAAGGCGAAGTGCAGAAGCTGATCCAGATGGAAGATCGCGCCTGCACCAGCGCGTGGTCGGCCAGGACGAAGCCATCCTGGCGGTGGCCAACGCCATTCGCCGCGCCCGCGCCGGGCTGCAGGATCCGAACCGGCCGCTCGGCAGCTTCATGTTCCTCGGCCCGACCGGCGTCGGCAAGACGGAGCTGGCGCGCGCGCTTGCCGAGTTCCTGTTCGACGACGAGCACGCCATGGTGCGCATCGACATGTCGGAGTACCAGGAGAAGCACACCGTCTCGCGCATGATCGGCGCGCCTCCCGGCTACGTCGGCTACGACGAGGCCGGCCAGTTGACCGAGGCCGTGCGCCGGCGGCCCTACGCGGTCGTGCTCTTCGACGAGATCGAGAAGGCGCATCCCGAGGTGCTGAACGTCCTGCTGCAGCTGCTCGACGACGGCCGCCTGACCGACGGCAAGGGCCGCACCGTGGATTTCACGAACGCGGTCGTGATCATGACCTCGAACCTCGGCAGTCACTTCATCGCCGAGGCGGCCCAGCGCGGCGCCGGCCTCGACGAGGGCGTCCGGCGTCAGGTCAACGAGGCGCTCCGGGCGCACTTCAAACCGGAGTTCCTGAACCGCATCGACGACGTGATCTTCTTCCACGCGCTCGACCGCGCGCACATCGCCCAGGTGATCGACATCCAGCTGCGCCGGCCTGCTCGAGCGGCTGGCCGACCGGAAGATCGCCATCACCGTCACCGACGCCGCCAAGGAGGCGATCGTGGAGGAAGGGTATGATCCCGATCTACGGGGCTCGACCGCTGAAGCGGACGCTTCAACGCCGTATTCTCGACCCGCTGGCTCTTCGAGTGCTCGAGGGGATGTTCGCGGAGGGCGACCACGTGGTCGTGGACCTCGGCGCCAGCGGGCTCGTCTTCACCAAGAGTGAACCGGGGCGCGGCTGATCGCGCGCCGGGCTGGAGACCGAACACTGCATGGCTGCCTTGCCCACCACCGGCCCCAAGGGCCGGCCCTCGCCCACCCGGACCAACACCATCTGGTTCGTTCTGGCCGGGCTTGCCCTGCTGGCCGTGATGCAGGCGCTCGTGGTGGCGCCGCAAGGCACCGCCCTGTCCTATAGCGAGTTCAAGTCGCTGGTGCGCTCGGGTCAGGTCGCGGAGGTGGTCGTCGGCGACGACATCATCCGCGGCACGCTCAAGAAAGCCGACGGCCCGACGGCCTTCTCCACCGTCCGCATCGAAGACACGACGCTCGTGGCCGACCTCGAGGCCCAGCAGGTCAAGTACAGCGGCGAGGTGGTAAGCCGCTGGCTCCCCGAACTGCTCGGCTGGATGCTGCCGGTCTTGCTGCTGGTCGGGGTGTGGTCGTTCTTCATGCGCCGGATGAGCGGCGAGGGCGGCATCATGTCGTTTGCCCGCAGCAAGGCCAAGATCTACTCGGAGGACAACGTCGCGGTGGCCTTCAAGGACGTCGCCGGCGTGGACGAGGCCGAGCAGGAGCTGCGCGAGATCGTCGAGTTCCTGAAGACGCCCAAGAAATACACCTCGCTGGGCGGCCGCATCCCCAAGGGCGTGCTGCTGGTCGGCCCGCCGGGCACGGGCAAGACGCTGCTGGCGCGGGCCGTGGCCGGTGAGGCCAAGGTCCCGTTCTTCTCGCTGAGCGGCTCGGAGTTCGTCGAGATGTTCGTCGGCGTCGGCGCCGCCCGGGTGCGCGACCTGTTTGCCCAGGCCGACGCCAAGGCGCCGTGCATCGTGTTCATCGATGAGCTCGATGCGCTCGGCAAGGTGCGCTCGCAGAGCCCGGTCGGCAGCCACGAAGAGCGCGAGCAGACGCTCAACCAGCTGCTCTCGGAGATGGACGGCTTCGACGGGCGCAAGGCCATCATCATCATGGC
The DNA here is from genome assembly GCA_963843885.1 of uncultured Acidobacteriota bacterium. Classification (GTDB taxonomy): domain Bacteria; phylum Acidobacteriota; class Vicinamibacteria; order Vicinamibacterales; family UBA2999; genus CADEFD01. Next base: position 349,566 of record CAWJMJ010000016.1, on the reverse strand, counting down.
CGCGACCAACCGCCCCGAGGTGCTCGACCCGGCGTTGCTGCGCCCCGGCCGCTTCGACCGGCAGGTGCTGGTCGACAAGCCCGACGTCAACGGCCGCGAAGCGGTGCTGCAGATCCACGTGCGCAACGTCACGCTGGCGCCCGACGTGAACCTGCGCACGGTGGCGGCGCGCACGGCCGGCTTTGCCGGCGCCGACCTGGCCAACCTGGTCAACGAGGCGGCCCTGCTGGCCGCCCGCAAGGACAAGACCTCGGTCGGCATGCAGGAGTTCGAGGACGCCATCGACCGGCTCATCGCCGGGCTCGAGAAGAAGCGGGTGATGAGCCCGAAGGAACGCGAGATCGTGGCCTATCACGAGGCCGGCCACGCCCTGGTCGCGACGCTCCTGCCGGGCATGGATCCCGGTCCACAAGATCTCGATCGTCGCAGCGCGGCTTCGGCGCGCTCGGCTACACCATGCAGCTGCCGCTCGAGGATCGCTACCTGATGCAGCGGCGGGACCTGCAGCACCAGCTGGCCGTGCTGCTCGGCGGACGCACCGCCGAGGAGCTGGCGCTGGGCGAGATCTCCACCGGCGCCCAGAACGACTTGCAGCGCGCCACCGACATCGCCCGCTCGATGGTGACCGAGTGGGGCATGAGCGAGTCGGTCGGGGCGGTGAACTTCGCGGCCGACCGCCGGCCGCGCTTCCTCGACCTGGGCGGGGGTGCCGAGCGCGGGCCCTACAGCGAAGAGACCGCGCGCGAGATCGACCACGAGGTGCGGCGCATCGTCGAGCACGGCCACGCCGACGCCCATCGGCTCATCGAATCGCACCGCGACGTGCTCGAACAGGTCACGCGCCGGCTGCTGGAGGTGGAAGTGATGGACGGCGACGAGCTGCGCCGCTTCTTCCCCGCCGTGCCGGCGGCGGCCGACGCCGCGACGCCGCTGCCCGACCTGCCGCCGCCGAGCCCGGCGGGCTAGAGGGCCGGCTTGTCGGCGGCGTCGGGGCCGACCGCCGCTTCCGCTGCGGCAAAGCCGATCCTGGTGTGCGAGCCGTCGCAGAACGGCTTGCGGGTCGAGGCCCCGCACCGGCACAAGGCAAACGGCCGCTTGGCAATCGGATAGGGATTGCCGTTCCAGTCGATGAGCGTCACGTCCTCGCCGTCGACCAGCAATGAGCCGTTCTGTCGTACCTTGATCGTCGCCATGCGGGCAGTATAGCGTGCCGCTGCGCGCGCCGGCGGCGGCACACCCGCTACAATGCCACGGTGCGCCGGTCGCTTGCCCCACTGCTCGTCCTGGCCGGCCTGACCTTCCTGGTCGGGCTCGGCGCACCCGCCATCACCGACTCCGACGAGGCGTTCTACGCCGAGGCCGCGCGCGAGATGGTCGAATCGGGCGACTGGCTCACGCCCCATTACGACTACCAGCCGCGCTTCCAGAAACCGATCCTCTACTACTGGGTCACGGCCGCGACCTTTCTGGCCACCGGGCCGAGCGAGTTGCCGGCGCGCCTGTGGGCCGCGCTCTCGGGCGTGGGCCTGGTCTTCGTGACCGCCGGACTGGCGCGACGCTGGTACGACGACGACACGGCGCTGCTGGCCGGCGCCATCACCGCCACGAGCTTCGGCTACGTCGCGCTGGCGCGCATGGCCTTGCCCGACCTGCCCCTGGCCCTGTCGGTGACGGCCACCATCGCCTCGTGCCTGATCGCCGTCGGCGACCGCGTGCCGCGGCCGCGCCGCTGGCTGGTCCTGGCCGCCGTGACGGCGGCGCTGGGCTTCCTCACCAAGGGGCCGCTCGCGGTCGTGCTTCCGGCCATCGTGGTGCTGCCGGTCGTGCTGATCGAGCGTCGTGCCTCTCGCCTCCGTCCCGTCGACCTGAGCGTGGCGGCCGCGGTGTTCGTGGTGGTCGCGGCGCCGTGGTACGTGGCGATGTGGGCGCGGCACGGCACGCCCTACCTCGAAAGCTTCTTCGTCGGCGACAACCTCGAGCGCTTCGCCACCGATCGGTTCAACGAGCCGCGGCCGTGGTGGTATTACGGACCCGTGATCGTCGGCGGCGTCGTGCCCTGGGCGCCCTATCTGGTGCTCGGCGCGGGCGCGCTGCTGCGGGTGCTCACGCTGCGCGGCGGCCTGGGTAGTCTGGAGACGCGGCTGGCCTTGTGGGCGGCACTGCCGCTCATCCTGTTCACGTGGTCGGTCGGCAAGCAACCGCGCTACGTGCTCCCGCTACTGCCCCCACTCGCCATTTTGATGGCGCACGGCATCATCGAGCGGACCAGGTCGCGGCGCGGCCTCGACGGCGGGCTCTATCGCCAGGCGCCCGACCGGGTGCTGCAGGGCGCCTCCCTGGTCTCGGGCGCGGTCCTGCTGCTCGGGGCCGGCCTGCTGTGGCGGGCCCGCCCGCTCTTCGTCGACGTCCCGGAGTGGCAGTCGCAGGCGGCCGCCGCGGCCATCGCGCTCAGCGGCATGGCGGTGGTGGTGGTGGCGTTGTCACGGGCGTGGCGTCAGGCGCCGTGGGCGCTGGCGTTTGCCAGCGCGGTGGCCATGCCCGCGCTGGTCTTTGGCGCGCTCGCCGGCGGACCAGACGACACCGTGCACCGGGTGGCGCGGGCGGTGCGCGAGGCGCGCCGTCAGCAGGAACCGGTCGGCGTCTCCCGTGTGTTCGTGCGCAATCTCGTCTTCTACACCGGCGTGCAGCAGACCGACCTCATCACCGACGAACAGCTCGCCGCCTTCCTGGGTCAGGCCGGGCCGGCCCTGGTGATTGTGCCCGCCGACATCCTGGCCCGAGTGGAGCGGGCCGGGGCGCCGCGGGCGGCGCGGCTGGCCGAGTTCGCGTACTCTGAACGAGGCGGGCTTACGGCTCCGCTCGTTCCTGTGGCCCGATCCGGCGCGCGACGTGCAGCGGGTGCTGCTCGTGCGGACGTCGGGCGGGGCCACTGTCACCAGCCCGCTCCCGCCCCCGGCGCCCTGATTGCCGCGGGCGCCAGGCCCTTGCGTCGCAGGGGGTCGTGCCGCCGCAGGTGGCGGGAACGCGGCGGCTGCACAGCCGTCTAGGGCCGGCCGGGCACGTCCAGGCCCGCCAGGTCCGCGGCGGTCGTCTCCCACATCTTGCCGGGATTGAGGATGCCGCGCGGATCGAAGGCGTGCTTGACGCGAGCCATGAGCGCGAGCTCCGCGTCGGAAAGCTGCAGCCGCAAGTGCGCCGCCTTGGCGAACCCCACCCCGTGCTCGCCGGTGATCGACCCGTCGAGCGCCACCACCCCGGCAAACAGGTCGTGCTCGGCGTCGCGCGCCCGGGCCATCTCGCGGGCGTCGTCGGGATGCACCATGAGGTTGACGTGGATGTTGCCGTCGCCGGCGTGGCCGAAGGCGGCGATGAGCAGGTCATGCCTGGTCCGGACCTCCTCGATCAGCGCGAACAGTTCCGGGACCCGGCCACGAGGCACGACCACGTCGTGGTTGATCTTGCGCGGGGCCAGGCGGCGCAGGGCGTATGACAGCTCACGCCGCGCTTCCCACAGGGCCTCCCGTTCCTCTTCCGTCGCGGCGGCCCGCACGCTGGTGGCCCCGGCGTCGCGGCACGCCGCCACGGCCAGCGCCGCGTCGTGGACGACCGCCGGTTCGCTGCCGTCCACTTCCACGACCAGAAGCGCGGCCGTGCCGGCCGGCGCCATCGGCCGACCCAAGTGGGCAGCCACCGCTGCGAGCGACGCGCCGTCGATGAGTTCTACCGTGGCCGGCACCACGCCCGCGCGCACCACGGCGCCGACCGCCTCGGCCGCCGCGGCGATGGTGTCGTAGGTGGCCGACAGGGTGCGGTGGCTGCGCGGCCGCGGCACCAGCCGCAGGGTCGCCTCGGTGATGATGGCCAACGAGCCCTCCGAGCCGACGATGAGATTGGTCAAGGCGTAACCGGCGACGTTCTTCACCGACTTGGAGCCGGTCCGCAGGATCTCGCCGGTGGGCAGGACGATCTGCAGGGCCAGCACGTAGCGGCGGGTCGTGCCGTACTTGAACGCGCGCGGCCCGCCGGCGCATTCCGCCAGGTTGCCGCCGATGGCGCATTCAGCCTGGCTGGCCGGGTCCGGGGGATAGAACAGCCCGCGGGCTTCGACCGCGCGGTGTAGATCGCGCGTGATGACGTTCGGCTCCACCACCGCCAGCAGGTTGGCTTCGTCGATGGCCAGGATGCGGTCGAAGCGCGCCATGGCCAGCACGACGCCGCCGCGGATGGGCACCGCCCCGCCGGTGTAGCCGCTCCCGGCGCCGCGCACGACCAGGGGCGTGCCGGTGTCGTGGCACAACCGCGCGATCGCCGCCACTTCGTCGACCGTGCCGGGCGTGACCACGACGTCGGGCCGGCGCCCGCGCCCGAGCGCGTCCTGCGCATGGGCGATCAAGGCGTCGGGCGCCGTCGTGACCCACGCGTCGCCGGCGATGGCGGCCAGGGCGTCGCGCAGGTCGGGCGTCACGGTCAGCGGGCCGGCGCGGCGGAGCCGCGCTCCCGCGTGTGCACGAATTCGCGGATGCGGGTGATGCCCTCGTGCAGCCGCTCGAGCGAGGTGGCATACGAGATACGGATGAACCCCGGGGCATCGAAGCCTTCACCGGCCGTGACCGCCACGCGCGCCTGCTGCAGCAGCGCTTCGGAGAACTCCGCCGAGGTGCGCACGCCGCTCGGGGCCAGGAGCTCGGCGATGTAGGGGAAGAGGTAGAAGGCGCCGCCCGGCTTCAGGCACTCGATGCGTTGGTCGTCGCTGAGCCACGCCAGCGTCTGGTCGCGGCGGTTGCGGTATTCGTCGCGCATGGCCGCCACGGCGTCTTGCGGACCGGTCAACGCCTCGACCGCGGCCTTCTGGGCAATCGACGAGACGTTCGAGGTCGAGTGCCCTTGCACGGTGTTGCAGGCCGAGACGAACGCCGGCGGCGCAATCGCCCAGCCGCAGCGCCAGCCGGTCATGGCATAGGCCTTCGACGCCGAGCCGCACAGGATCGAACGCTCGCGGTGGCGGTCGGTCAGGACCTTGACCAGATTGTGCGGCACCGGCTCGTAAATGAGCCGCTCGTAGCACAGGTCGACGATGATCCACACGCCGGTCCTGGCGCAGTGGTCGGCGATGGCCGCGACGGTGGCCTCGTCCATGACCGCGCCGGTAGGATTGCCGGGCGAGTTCAGGATGATGGCCTTGGTGCGCGGCGTGACCAGGTCGAGGATGTCGCCGGCCTCGACCACGAAACCCCGTTCGCGCCGGGTGCGGGCCAGCACCGGCGTCGCCCCGAGGAGCGCGATCTGATCGACGATGGTCGGCCAGTAGGGCGAGTGCGTGATGACCTCGTCGCCGTCCTCGAAAAGCGCCACCGCGCTGTTGAAGAGCGCCTGCTTGCCGCCGGCCGTGGCGATGACCTCGGCCGGGGTGAAGGCCACGCCGTAGTCCTCGAGATAGCGATGGCAGACGGCCTCCCGCAGGTCGGCGGCGCCGGCCGAGGGCGTGTACTTCGTGTAGCCCGCGTCGATGGCGCGGTGCGCGGCGGCGTTGACGTTGGCCGGCGTCGGGAAGTCGGGCTCGCCGGCGCCGAAATCGACGACATCGACCCCGGCGCGACGCAAGCGGTCGGCTTCGGCGGCGACCTTGAGGGTGGGGGACGGGGCCACGCGGGCCATGCGAGCTGCCAGGTTCATGCGTTCCTCGGCGCGGTGTGCGGGTCGCGCAGCATCGCAAACTTGCGGCGGAGGCGCTCTTCGACGAGCGGCGGCACGAGCCCGCCGACTTCCCCGCCGAGGCGGAAGACCTCCTTGATGAGACGCGAGCTCGTGTAGGTATAGGCTTCGGCCGGCATCATGAACATGGTTTCGATGTCGCCGCACAGGCGGCGGTTCATGAGGGCCATCTGCGATTCGTACTCGAAATCGGAGACGGCGCGCAGGCCTTTGATGATCACCGCCGCACCTTTGGCGCGGGCGTAGTCGACGAGCAGGCCGTCGAAGGTGTCCACCTCGACGGCGGGCTGGCCGGCGAAGACCTCGCGGATCATCTGCACGCGCTCGGCCGCGCTGAAGAGCGGCGCCTTGCTCTCGTTGACCAGCACCGCCACGACGACGCGGTCGAAGAGCCGCGCGCCGCGCTCGATGATGTCGAGGTGGCCGTTGGTGACGGGATCGAACGATCCTGGATAAAGGGCCAGGCGCGGCCTCGTGCCGCTGGTGCTGCTCATGGCTCTTCCGGTCCTTTCCCGTCCGTGCCGGGCACGGCTCGATAGGTGCTGAGCGCCGAATCGCCGGCGCGGCGCGTGCGCTCGAGACGCAGGCCGCCTGGGACCGGGGCGGCCCGTCGCGACGAATGCTCCAGCACCACCAGCCCGTCGGCGGTGACCAGCCGGGCGGCCGCCGCGACCGCCTCGTCGAGCCACGGCGCGGCGTAGGGCGGGTCGAGCACCACGAGGTCGAACGGCCCCCCGACGCGCGCGCGCGTCAGCGCCTCGGGCGCCGTGCCGCGGATGATAGCACAGCGATTTTCCAGGCCGCAGCGAGCCGCATTGACGGCAATCAGGCGCACGGCCCGGGCGTCGGACTCGAGGCAGGTGACCCGCAGCGCGCCACGGCTGAGCGCTTCGAGCGCGATCGCCCCGGTGCCAGCGCAGACGTCGAGCACGGTGGCGCCGTCGAGCCGTCCCGCCAGGACGTTGAAGAGGGTCTCCCGCAACCGGTCGGAGGTCGGCCGCAGACCGTCCCACGTGGGCGATGCGAGCACCCGTCCCTTGTGCGTGCCGGCGATGATGCGCACGGCGCTACCCGACGGCCACCAGCCCGAAGTGACGCTGCCACACGCGCTCGACGTGCACCGCCAGCGCCTCCGGCACGGCGTCGGCCTCGACCAGGGCGCGCGCGTCGCTGTGCGCGCACGCGAGCAGGTCGACGTCGCGCACCGGGTCGCCGGCGCGGAGCATGGGCACGCCCGACTGGCGCGTGCCGAAGACGTCACCCGGACCGCGCAGTTCGAGGTCCTTCTCCGACAGCAGGAAGCCGTCGTCCGAGTCGGCCAGTGCCGCCAGGCGCGCCTTGGCGTCCTCGCCCCACGGCGCCTCGTAGAGCAGCACGCACGTCGACGCCTGCGAGCCGCGGCCGATGCGGCCCCGCAGCTGATGCAGTTGCGCCAGGCCGAAACGCTCGGCGTGCTCGACCACCATGACGGTGGCGTTGGGCACGTCCACGCCGACCTCGACGACGGTCGTGCTGACGAGGATGTGCACCTCGCCCGAGGAGAAGCGGCGCATCACGTCTTCCTTGAGATCGGGCTTGAGGCGGCCGTGCAGCAACTCGACGCGCAGATCGGGGAACACGTCCGCGGCCAGGTGCGCGCTCATCGTGGTGGCGGCCTTCAGGTCCGACTTCTCGGACTCCTCGATGATCGGGTAGACGACGTAGACCTGCTGGCCCTTGGCCACCGTGTCGCGCATCAGCCGGTAGACCTCGTCGCGCCGCGAGGCGGGCCGGACCAGGGTCTGCACCGGCTGACGCCCGGGCGGACGGTCGCGCATGACGGTGACGTCCATGTCGCCGCAGGCGGTGAGGGCGAGCGTCCGCGGGATGGGCGTGGCGGTCATGAGCAGCACGTCGGGGCACAGCCCTTTCTCGGCGAGCAGGCCGCGTTGCACCACGCCGAAGCGGTGCTGCTCGTCGACGATGGCCAGCGCCAGCGCCTTGTAGGTCACCCCTTCCTGCACGAGGGCGTGGGTGCCGACCACGAACTGGACTTCCCCGCTCGCCACTTCGGCGGCCAGGCGCCGGCGGGCGGCGTCCGTGTTCCTGCCCGTGAGCAGGGCGACACGGAACGGCGTGCCGAACAACCACTGCTGCAGCGTGCGCGCGTGCTGTTCGGCCAGCAGTTCGGTGGGCGCCATGAGCGCCACCTGGTAGCCGTTCTCCATGGTCACGACGGCGGCCATGAACGCCACGAGCGTCTTGCCCGAGCCGACGTCGCCCTGCAGCAGCCGCTGCATCGGCCAACTGCGCTGCAAGTCGGCGACGATGTCGCGGACGGCGTCGCGCTGTCCGGCCGTGAGCTTGAACGGCAGCACCTGACGAGCCCGGTCGCGCAGCCCGTCGTCGATGCGGATGACATGCGGTTTGCGCACGGCCGCGTTCTGCCGGCGACGCAAGGCCAGGCCGGTCTGGTAGACGAAGAAGTCCTCGAAGATCACGCGCCGCTGCGCTGGCGTAGCGCACAGATTCAAGGCCTCGACGTCGGTGTCCGGATCGGGGAAGTGCACCTGCCTGAGGGCCGTGCGCCGGTCGGGCCAGCGTTCGCGCGCCAGCACCGCCTGCGGGAGCAACTCCGGCAGCGGCTCGACCAGCAGCTCCAGGGCGTGGAACACCAGGGTGCGGTGCATGTTGGGCGTGACGCTGCCGGTGCGCTCGTAGATCGGCACGATCCGGCCGGTGTGCAGCGGCTCGCCGTCGCGCTCGTCCTGCAGCACTTCGAATTCAGGGGAGGTGAGCTGCAGGCCGCGGCTGCCCCAGTACTCCGCGCGTCCGTAGAGCACGAGCCGCATGTGCGGCTTGAGCGTGTCCTTCAGATACTTCTGGTTCGGCCACACCACTTTGACCTGACCGGTGTCGTCCTGAAGGAGCGCCGTGAAGAGCGAGAAGCCGGGACGGCGGGTCGGGGCCACGGCGCAGTGCAGCACCTCGCCCATGACCGCTGCCGGCGCTCCCGGGCGCAGCGTGGCGATGGTCTGCAGGCGGCTGCGGTCTTCGTAGCGGCGGGGAAAACGAAACAGCAGATCTTCGACGGTGTGCAGCCCCGCCTTCTGGAGGTCGGCGGCCTTGCGCGGGCCGACGCCCTTCAGGAACTGGAGCGGGGTCTGCAGCGGATCGCCGGGCACCCGGCGATCTTACTGAATCACGACCGCCTGGCCGGCGGCGACGTCGATGCGGTCGATGTCGGAGGGCAGGTCGAAGGGCTCCTCCATGCGGATGCCCGAGGGATGGGTCTCGGAGCGCGTGTAGAAGGCCAGCAGCTCCTGAACGAACAGGCGCGGGACCGGAATGCCGTCGACCGTGGCCGTGTCGAGCACGAAGCGGCCTTTGCCGGCGCCGGTCGTGAGGGTGCCGGTGACCTGGACCGGCAGGCGGCCGGTCAAGGTCCGAGGTCGGGATCGAACCAGCCGCCGGAGCTCTTCCGGCGCACGCCGTCGAGATCGGCGGTGACCAGCGTGGCGATGCGGTTGGCGCCGAGGAACTGCACGCTGGGATCGGTGATGCCTGGGGGAATCCACTTGGCGCGGTGCTGCAGGTAGGCGTTCATTTCGTTCTGCGTGAACACCGTCCGCCGCGACCCGGCGGCGGCGGGCTTGGGGGTGTCCGCCATCACCGCGTTCAGCTTGGCCTGGGCCCGATCCGCCTGCGCCTGGGGCGACTGCGCCCCGGCGGTCGCCGCGGCCATCACTGCGGTCACCAGTCCGGCCACGACCCAGGTGCGCACCGTCGTCGGTTGGCTGAAAGGTCGACCGCGCAGGCAGGTGCGGAACATGGGTTCATTGTAGCGCGGCGGCTGCCGGGTGACGGCCGGGCTGCCCGCGGCACCGCGACGCATCGTCACGTCGCCGCGCTCGGTCTAGCGATGCCCGGCCAGAAAGGCCCGCAGTTCCGGCAGCGTCGGACAGGCTGCCCGGGCGCCCAGGCCCCGGCACTTCATCGCGGCCACGGCGTTGGCCCAGCACAGGGCGTCCTCGAGCTCGGCGTCCGGCCCGCCGTGGAGCCAGCCGGCGATGAAGCCCGAGCGGAACACGTCGCCGGCCCCGGTCGAATCCACGACCGGTACGGCGAAGGCCGGGGTCCGGATACTCGCGGCCGCTGGCCAGGCACAGGCTGCCTTGTGCGCCGAGCGTCACGCACACGACGGCGGCGCCGGTGTCGCGCTGGAGCGCCGCCAGGCCCGCGCCGAGCGACGTGGCCCCGGTGTATTCCACCGGGAAGCTTTCGGCTGCGATGACGACGTCGATGTGGCGCAAGAGCTGGTCGAGGCCGGGCCGGACGCGCTCGACGTCCACGACGGTGCGGGTTCCGGCGCGCCGCGCCGCCGCCGCGGCGGCCGCCACTGCCGCCGTCTCGTGACAGTCGACATGCAGCACGCGCGCCGCCTGCACGGCCACGGCCGGCACGTCGGCCGGCGCCATGGCCAGGCCCGGGTGCCGGTTCCACAGCACGGTGCGCGTGCCCGACAGCCGGTCCACCAGGACCATCGCGAACTGACTGGTCGCCCCCGGGACGGTCACGACGTGGGTGACGTCGACTCCTTCGGCGCGCAGGCTGTCGAGCCCTCGCCGGCCGAAGTCGTCGTCGCCGAAGCGCCCGATGTATCCCGTCCTCAGTCCGAGTCTGGCCATGGCCGAGGCGGCCGACGCCGCTTGCCCGCCCGGCAGCTCGGCGTACTCGTGCATCTGGGTCTTGGCATTGGCGGCGGGATGGCCGTCGATGACGGCCAGCAGATCGATGCTGTTCAAGCCCACGGCCAGGACGTCGAGCGGCCGGGCGGCCGGGACGGACAGCGGAATGCGCACGGTGCCCGGATGATACCGGTTTCACGGCGGCGTTGACCTTCGCCTTTTGTTTGGGTAATATCCCTCGGTGATCGAGCCCTTTCGGCTCTTTCTTCGCTTCCGGGAGGCCGCCGTGCAACCGCTCACGAAACGCCAGCGCGAGATCCTCGACTACCTGAACGAGTTCATCCAGCAGCACGGCTATGCTCCGAGCCTCGAGGAGATCGGCCAGCGCTTTGGGCTCTCGTCGCTGGCGACCGTCCACAAGCACATGACCAACCTCGAGACCAAGGGGTTCATCAAGCGCTCGTGGAACCGCAGCCGATCGGTCGAGCTGCTGCCCGGACGCACCGGCAGCCGCAGCGTCGACGTGCCGCTGCTCGGCTATGTGGCCGCCGGCTCGCCGATCGAGGCCATCGCCGGCACCGAGACCATCGCCGTGCCCGAGGCGCTACTGGCCAACCGCCGCGACACCTACGTGTTGCGCGTCAAGGGCGACTCGATGATCGACGAGCAGATCCGCGACGGCGACTGGGTGGTGATCGAAGACCGCAAGACCGCGGTCAACGGCGAGATGGTGGTGGCCCTGCTGGGCGGCTCCGACGTCACCTTGAAGACCTTCTACCGCGACAACGGCCGGATTCGTCTGCAGCCGGCCAATGCCTCGATGCAGCCGATCTTCGCCGACGCCAACGACGTGCAGATTCAAGGCGTGGTCGTGGGCGTGATGCGGCGCTACTGAGGGCGCCGCGGCGGCCGGCGGGTGCGGCTGACCGCGGACGCGGCCTGTTAAGCTAACGGAATGGCCGACCACAAGCAGATCAATTTCACCATCGTGCCCGACGACAGCGGCCCGATGCCCGAGCGCGAGTACGCCAACTTCTGCGCCGTGCAGCACACGCCCTTCGACTTCACGCTCACCTTCTGCGAAGTGCAGCCGCTCACCGAACGCGAGATCCGCGAGGCCGAACACGAACACACCGTGAAGGCGCCGGTGCGGGCGCGCATCGTGCTGCCGGTGCAGTTCATCGGGCCGCTCGTGGCCGCGCTGCAGGAGAACCTGCGCGTCTATCAGGAGTCGACCGTGAACCAGGGACCCAAGGGGCCGGTGCACTAGACATGGCCCGGCCGCTCGACGGCGCGCTCGCCATCTTCGCCGCGCTGGAGCGCCATCATCCCGACGCCGACACCGAACTGCACTTCGGCAACGCCTTCGAGCTGCTGGTGGCCACCGTGCTCTCGGCGCAGTCGACCGATCGCCGCGTCAACGAAGTGACTCCGGCGCTGTTTGCGCGTTACCCCACGCCCGCCGCCTTGGCCGCGGCCGATCTCAGCGACGTCGAAGCCCTCGTGCACTCCACCGGCTTCTTTCGCCAGAAGGCGCGGGCCGTGGTCGGGCTCGCCACGGCGCTGGTCGCCGAGCACGGCGGCACGGTGCCGGCCGCCATGGACGCGCTCGTGCAGCTGCCGGGCGTCGGCCGCAAGACGGCCAACGTCGTGCTCGGTCACGCCTTGGGCGTGCCCGGGTTCCCGGTCGACCGCCACGTGCTGCGCGTGGCCGGGCGTCTCGGCCTGATCCACACCGACGATCCCGTGAAGGCCGAGACCGCGCTCACCGCGCTCCTGCCGCCCGCGCGCTGGACCCGCGCCTCCGATACGCTGATCCTCCACGGGCGGCGGATCTGCACGCCGACTCCGAAATGCGACCTGTGCCACGCGCGGACGATGTGCCCGTACGCCCTCAGCGCCCTGCGTCCCGCCCGCGTCACGCCGGCCCGGGCGGCCAAGGGCGGCGCTGCCGCGGCCAAGAAGGGACTCTCCTCCACCGTCAAGCAGGGGCCCGCCTCTGCCGGCAAGAAGGCGGTCGCCTCCGCGCCGCCAGCGGCGAAGCCGGCGGCTCGAGCTGCGGGGCCACGCCGCGCCGCGGCGCGCGGGCGGCGATGACGCGCGCCCGGTTCAAGGCGCTCGTGGCCGAAGCCATCGACTCGATCCCGCCGCGCTTTGCCGCCCACGTGCGCAACGTCGCCATCGTGATCGAGGACGCGCCCACGCCGGAGTTGCTGGCCGAGATGGACATCGAGCCGCCCGACAGCCTGCTTGGGCTCTATCAGGGCACGCCGCTACCCGAGCGGCGCTGGGACCACGGCAACGACCTGCCCGACCGCGTTCTGCTCTTCCAGGAGCCGATTGAAGAGGACGCCGAAGACGACGGCGACGTGGTCGGGGTGATTGGCGAGACGCTGATCCACGAGCTCGGCCACTACTTCGGCTTGAGCGAGGACGAGATCATGGACATCGAAGAACGCTACTGGCGGGGCGAGCCGGAACCGGGCGACGAGGGCGGCGCGCCGCCGCAGGACGGGCGATGATCCACCGCGCCCGCAAGCGCTTCGGGCAGCATTTTCTCGAGCCGTCGTGGTGCGTGAGGGTGGTCGAGGCGTGCCGGCCGCTGCCCACCGATACCTTTGTCGAGATCGGGCCCGGGACCGGGGCCATCACGCTGCCGCTGGCCGCCCGCGCCGGCCGGGTGCTGGCCATCGAGGTCGACCGCGACCTGGCGGCCGCGCTCGACAAGAAGGCCCTCGCCAACGTCACCGTCCACACCGGCGACGTGCTCGACGCCGACCTCGACGCGCTGCTCGATCAGTGGGCCGGCCCGGACCGCTCCACGCCTATCCGGGTCGTCGGCAACCTGCCCTACAACATCAGCTCGCCCATCCTCTTCCTGCTGGCGGCGCTGTCGATGCGCCGGCCCGGGCTCGTCGATGCGACGCTCATGCTCCAGGCGGAGGTGGCCGACCGGCTGGTCGCCCGGCCGTCGACTGGCGAGTACGGCGTGCTCACGGTCGTGGCGGCCCTGACCGCCGACGTCGAGCGGCTCTTCGAGCTGCCGCCAGGGGCGTTCCGGCCCCGCCCACAGGTGCGCTCGGCGCTCGTTCGCCTGCGCTTCCGCACGCCGCCGTTCCCGATCCGCCACCGCGAGACGCTGGTCCGGCTGGTGCGGATGGTCTTCACCCAGCGGCGCAAGACCATCGCCAACGGACTGAAGGCCGCGGCCTCTGGCGCAAGGGTCGATGCGGGCGCCATTCTGGCGGCCGCCGGCATCGACCCGATGCGGCGTCCAGAAACCTTGCAGCTCGTTGAATTCGCAGCACTTGCCGACGCGTGGCAGGCGGCCGCGGACGCCCCCCCTGTGCTATAGTTTCGCCCAACCCGCCTGTGTTCGCCGGGGGCTCCCAGCCACCCGGATCGTCGGTGCGATTGCGTCGGTGGCAGAGGCCGCCGGAGGCCGACAAAGCGGCGCGTGGCCTTCGCCAGGAGGCCGCGAGCGCTTGGCAACGTGTCCAGGCACAGCCTGGCTGGGATTCCTATGTCTGCGTCGAGTACACCGCTGGCGGCTGCGGTCGATGTCGTGCCCCTCGGGGGCCTCGGCGAGTTCGGCCTCCACATGATGGCCGTCTCGTGTGGGGAGACGACCATCATCATCGACGCCGGCACGATGTTCCCGGAGGCGGATCTGCCGGGCGTGGACCTGGTCGTGCCGTCGCTCGAGTACCTGGACCTGCGCGGCGGCAAGGTGGACGCGCTGATTCTGACCCACGGCCACGAAGACCACATCGGCGGCGTGCCCTACGTGCTGCCGCGGGTCGCCGGACCGGTGTTCGGCACCCCGTTCACCCTGGCCCTGGTCGACCGCAAGATCGAGGAGCACGGACAGGAGCTCGGGGCCCGCGCCCGCGCCGTGCAGCCGGGCGACAGCGTGACCGTCGGTCCGTTCCGCATCGAGTTCATCCGCGTCACCCACAGCATTCCCGACTGCGTGGCGGTGGCCATCCATACGCCGCAGGGCGTCCTGGTCCACACCGGCGACTTCAAGATCGACTACACGCCGCTCGACCACCAGCCGACCGACCTCGGCCGCTTCGCCGAACTCGGCGCGGCCGGCGTGCTGGCGCTGTTTGCCGACAGCACCAACGTCGAGCGCCGCGGCGTCAGCGGTTCCGAAACCGACGTGCGGGACGCCTTCGACGAAGTGTTTGCCACGACCGAGGGCAAGGTGGTGGTGGCGGCGTTTGCCTCGAGCATCTACCGCATGCAGCTCATCGTCGACCTGGCCGCGCAGTTCAACCGCTCGGTGGCGTTCATCGGCCGCGGCATGGTCAACAACTCCGAAATCGCCCAGCGTCTGGGCTATCTGCGCGTGCCGACCGGTGTGGCCGTGAAGGACAGCGACGTCAACAGCCTGCCGCCGGGCGACGTGGTCTGCCTGGTCACCGGGTCGCAAGGCGAACCGAATGCCGCGCTCTCCCGCATTGCCATCGACGACCATCGCCATATCTCGCTCGGGCCCGACGACACCGTCGTCCTCTCGGCGCGGGCCATTCCCGGCAACGAGAAGCCGATTGGCCGGTTAGTCAACCACCTGGCGCGGCGTGGTGTCGACGTGGTCACCGAAGACACCCGGCACGTCCACGTGTCGGGCCATGGCAGCGCCGACGAGCTGAAGCTGGTGCTCTCGCTGGTGCGGCCGAAATACCTGATACCGGTGCACGGCGAGTACCGCCAGCTGTCGCGTCACGGCAAGATGGCCCAGGCGGTGACCGGCGGCACGACCGCGCCGGCCACGGTGCTGCTGGCCGAGAACGGCCATCGCATCCGCTTCGACGCCGAGGGCGGCCGGGTGCTCGACACGGTGCCGACCGGCCGCGTGCTCATCGACGGCACGCGCACCGGCGCGGTCGACGGCGAGATGGTGCGCCACCGCCGCCAGCTGGCGGCCGACGGCATCGTCGTCCCGGTCGTGATCATCAACCGCCAGACCGGGCTGCTCGAAGGCGTGCCGGAGCTGGTGGCGCGGGGCTTCGTGCCGGAGGCCGGCGCGGGCGCGGTGCTGACCGAGGCCGGCTCGTTCATCGCGACGGTCATCGGGGAATGCTCGGCGGCCGAGCGCAGCGACGAAGGGCTTTTGAAGGAACTGATTCGCGGCGAGCTGCGCCGCTTCTTGAAACGCCGCACGGGCCGGCGGCCGATGGTGTTGCCCGTGGTGATGGAGATCTAGGTTGGCGGTCAAGCATGCATCCCCCGTGGCCCTGTCCTCGGGATTCAGCTCTCCCCTGTCGCGCCGCGTCAGCGAGTTCGTGGGCGTCGGCCTGTTCGCGCTCGGCTTGATCTGGCTGATCGCGCTGGCCAGCTACGACGCCAACGACCCGGCCTGGTTCTTCGCCACCGGCTCGAACGACGTGCCCGCCAACTTCATCGGGCGCGTCGGCGCCTTCCTCGCGGAGCTGTCGTTCCAAGTGCTCGGCTTCGCCTCCTACCTGCTGCCCGCCCTGGTCGCCACGGCCGGCTGGCAATATTTCTGGTGCCGGCCGATCGACGCGTTCTACACCAAGCTGACCGGCATCGCCCTCACCTTCGCCTGCGCCAGCGCGATGCTGAGCCTGATGGTTGGCTCGGCCACCGCCGGCACGCGGACCTACGAGGCCGGCGGTTTCGTCGGCGCGGTGCTGGCGTCGTGGCTGACCACCTACCTGAACCGCCCGGGCGCGATCATCGTGATCGTGACGCTGGTGGCGCTGGCGGCCGTGCTCACCACGCATGTCTCGTTCGGCCGGCTGTTCAGCGCCGGGGCCGGCGTGGCCGCGGCTGGCGGCGCCGCCGTGCGTGCCCGTGCCCTGGGGTGGATCGACGAGCGCCGTCGCGTCCGCCAGCGCCGCGAGGTGCTGGCCAAGCACGCCGCCAAGGAAGGCCCCGACGCCGAACCGCTGGCGCGCGGCCGCGCCGTGGACCTGGCCTCGCCGCCGCCGCGCACGCGCGTCGGCACGCCCGAGGCCGCGCCCGGTCCGTCGGCGTCGGCGCCGGTCGCGCCGTCGGCGCCACCGGTGGTGGCGCGCCGGCCCGTGCCCAAGGTGAGCGCGCCGGTGGCGGCGCCGCTGCCGCTGCACGAATCCGAGTCGATGGGCCTGCCGCCGGCGGCGCGCCGCCCCGGCGCCTACATGCTGCCGCCGCCGTCGCTGCTCGATCCAGCCAAGGCCGAGCGCAAAGTCGACGAGCGCGAGCTGATGGACGCGGCCCGTCACCTCGAGGTCAAGTGCCGCGAGTTCTCGGTCGAAGGCTCGGTCGTGCAGATTCATCCGGGTCCGGTGGTGACGACCTTCGAGTTCAAGCCCGACGCCGGCGTGAAGTACAGCAAGGTCACCGGCCTGGCCGACGACCTGTGCCTGGCCATGAAGGCCGAGTCGGTGCTGATCGACCGCATCCCCGGCAAGTCCACCGTCGGCATCCAGATTCCGAACCCGAACCGCGAGGCCATCTCGCTGCGCGAGCTGCTCGAGTCGGAGACCTATCAGGGTTCGGCGTCGAAGCTCACGCATCGCCCTCGGCAAGACCATCCACGGCGAGCCGTTCATGGCCGATCTGGCGACCATGCCGCATCTGCTCATCGCCGGGTCGACCGGCACCGGCAAGTCGGTGGGCCTCAACTCGATGCTGACCAGCATCCTCTACCGCGCCACGCCCGACGACGTGCGCCTGATCATGATCGACCCGAAGCGGCTCGAGCTCGGGATGTACGAAGACATCCCGCATCTGCTCACGCCGGTCGTCGTCGATCCGAAGAAGGCCGCCAACGCGCTGCGCTGGGCGGTGCGCGAAATGGAAGAGCGCTACAAGCACGCTGGCGACCTTCGGCGTGCGCAACATCGAGCAGTACAACCGCAACGTGCGGCACATGCTCGAGGACAAGGCCGCGGCCGACGGCGCCGGATGCGCCCAAGCTGCTGCCCTTCATCGTGGTCGTGATCGACGAACTCGCCGACCTGATGATGGTGGCCGGCAACGAGGTGGAAGAATCGATCTGCCGGCTGGCGCAGATGGCGCGCGCCGTCGGCATCCACCTGATCCTGGCCACGCAGCGTCCGTCGGTCGACGTCATCACCGGGCTCATCAAGGCCAACCTGCCGTCGCGCATCTCGTTCCGCGTGCCGTCGAAGATCGACTCGCGCACGATTCTCGACGGCAACGGCGCCGAGCAGCTGCTCGGCAAGGGCGACATGCTGTTCCTGCCGCCGGCCACGTCGCGCACGGTGCGCCTGCACGGTCCCTACATCTCGGAACAGGAGATCGGCGCGGCTCGCCAGCTTCCTGCGCAAGCAGGGCCGCCGGCGTTCGACGAGAACATCACCGCCGACGAGAAGACCGAGAAGGCCGGCATCGAGTACGAGAAGGACGACCTCTACGACGAGGCAGCCCGCATGGTCGTGCAGAGCGGCCAGGTGTCGATCTCGTCGCTGCAGCGCAAGCTGCGCGTCGGCTTCAGCCGCGCCGCCCGCCTGGTCGACATGATGGAGGCCGAAGGCGATCGTCGGCGCCGCCTCGGGCAGCAAGCCGCGCGAGGTGCTGGTCGACCGCGGCTACTTCGACGAGGTCGATCAGCAGCTCCGGTGAGGTCATGACCGCCACCGCCACCCGCTCCGCCGCGCTCGTGATCGCCGCCGCCGTCCTTCTCGGCGCGGACGCGGCAGCGCGGGCCGGGGAGCAGCCGGCCGGCGCCCGGGATCGCTACGAGGACGCGCTCGTGCTCGATCGCGACGCCCGGGCCGCGGCCGAGCGGGGCGATCCGGACGAGGCGCAGACCGAGCGCCGGGCCCGCCGCGCCCTGGTGCTCTACGAGTCGGTGGTGCGGCGCTTCCCCACCAGCGGCTACTGCGACAACGCGCTCCTGCGTGGCGGCGACCTGGCACGCTGGCTCTACACCCGCTCGGGACGCGCCGCCGATCGCGCTGCCGCGACCAAGTACTTCGCCTGGCTGATTCGCGAGTATCCACACAGCGGGTTGCGGATGCAGGCTCAGGCGGCGGCCCGCGCGCTGACGGGCGCCGAGAGTGAACCGCCGCGCGGTCGGGCTGCCGCCGCGCCAGAATCTCCGGCTCCGCCGGCCCGCGCGGTGCCGACCGCGGTCGCGGTCGCAGCCGCCGCGCCCGCGACGCCGGGGGCGGCGCCGTCATCGGACGCGAACATGACCGGCGATGCCGCGCCGGCCGCGCCGCGGCCGATGTTGCGAGGGATCGACCGCACGATGGTGGATGGGGTGGTGCGCATCACGCTCGTCCTGGACCGCGAGACGCGCTTTGCCCACGAAGTGATCGAAGGGCCGCGGCGGGCGTTCGTGGACCTGTTCGGGGCCGGTACCGGATCCGACCTGCAGGGAGCCGTGCTCCGCTACGACGGCGCGGCCGTGCGTCAGGTCCGAGTCGGCCGGCAGGCCAACGCCACCCGCGTGGTGCTCGACCTCGACGGCACCTCGTCGGTCAGCCTGTTCACGCTCTACAACCCGTTCCGCATCGTCATCGACGCCGAGCCGCCAGTCACCGGCAACCTCCGAGCGGCGACGGCAGCGCGGCCATCCAGCGTCCCGGCCCAGCCCTCGCTGTCGCCGGATGCCGTCCCGGCGGGCGCGGCCGGACGGCCGCCGTCTCCGCTGGTCGTGCCGGCCGTGCTCCGTGACGAGGTGCCGGCCGAGGCCCGCGACGAGAACGATGTCGTGCCCGCGCTTGCCCTGTCCGGGCCGGCGGCCGAGGCACCGTTCGACGATCTCGCTCCCGCCCATCGTGCCGGCGTCGTGCCGTCGGGCGGAGCGCCTGCGGCCACCGAACCGGCCGCAACGGCAGCGCCAGAACCGTCCTCGCCCAAGGTCCCCGCTCCCCGACGCCCTGCCCGGACCGCGACGAGCGCGCCGAACACGACGACCAGACCCGCTCCCGCGGTTGTGCCCTCGACCGCAACCGCGACCCCGGGCCTGGGCGTGGGGCTCACGGCGCCAGTGCCGTCGGAGCCGGCGGCCAATGTCGGTGGCCGGTTCTCGCTGTCACGGCAACTGGGCCTCGGCATCTCGCGCATCGTCATCGACCCGGGGCACGGCGGCCACGACCCGGGCACGCTCACGCCGGGGTCGAGCGAAGCGAAACTCGTGCTCGACGTGGCGCTGCGCCTCGAACGGTTGCTCAGACAGGAAACCGGTCTGGAGGTGGTGCTGACGCGGCGCACGGATATCTTCGTCCCGCTCGAGCAGCGCACCGCCATCGCCAACGCCGAAGGCGCCGACCTGTTCCTGTCGATTCACGCCAACGCCAGCCGCGATCCCAAGGCCCGCGGCCTCGAAACCTATTACCTCAGCTTCGCCTCCAACCCCGAGGCCGAGGCGGTGGCGGCGCGCGAGAACGCCGCCTCCGCCAGCGACATGCATAGCCTGCCCAGCATCGTGCGGGCCATCGCGCTCAACAACAAGCTCGACGAGTCGCGCGACCTGGCCGGCGCCGTGCAGCAGACACTGGCGCGGCGGCTCGGCCAGACCAATCCTGGCCTGCGCAACCGCGGCGTCAAGAAGGCGCCGTTTGTCGTGCTCATCGGCGCGGGCATGCCGAGCGTGCTGGCCGAAATCGGTTTCATCACCAACAAGCAGGAAGCGGCCCTGGTGAAGACGCCGGCTTACCGCCAGAAAATTGCGGAAGCGCTGCACGCCGCCATCCTGGACTACCGCCGCTCCCTCAAGCGCCAGACCGCGGTGGCGGCGCGCTGAGCCACCCGGCGTCGTCCGCGTCAAGGAGCGAAACGATCCTCCCGCGCACGGACGGGCCGCCGACGCGGGACGCGTCACCCGCGCAGGAGTGGGACACCGCGCCGCGCACCAAGGGCGACCATGTCCCGAGCCCGGGGCCTGAGGACGGCAACGGGGCCCCGAGGACGGTTACTCGCGCAGGAAGTTGTGGTTGTTGCCGCGCGCTTCGATGACCGTGACGGCGTGCCGTGTGCGATACCAGACGTAGGCCGCGCCGGCGAGCAGGCCAGCGACGATGGCGGCCGTCATGATCCACCCGGTGAGGCCAAAGGCCGCCACCGCCACCTCGATCATCCCCACTTCCGGCGTCGGTTGCTGGAGACCGGTCTGCACGACCGGCGTGATGGGGATGGCGTCGATGGGCGCGGACTGGACCACGCTCCGATTCTAGCAGCCGGCGCCGCTCATCCAGCCGCCGCCACCGCTCAGCGCAGATCGCCCGAGGCGAGCTCGACGAGCGTCCGCACCATGACGCCGGAGGCGCCCTTGGTGGCCCAGGGCTTGGCCTCGTCGATCCAGGCCGTGCCGGCGATGTCGAGGTGCGCCCACGGGGTCGTGCCGACGAACTCGCGCAGGAACATCGCCGCCGTGATCGCCCCGCCGGCCCGGCCGCCGCTGTTGATCATGTCGGCGATCTCGCTCTTCATCTGGTCGCGGTAGTCCTGGCCGAGCGGCAGTTCCCACACCGGTTCGCCGGCCCTGGCCGCCGCTTCCTTGACCTGCGCCACGAACGCCGGCGGCGTGCCGAACAGGCCCGACGTGACCTTGCCGAGCGCCACGACGCAGGCGCCGGTCAGCGTGGCGATATCGACGAGATGCGTGGCGCCGCGCTGCTGGGCGTACCACAGGCCGTCGCCGAGGACCAGACGGCCTTCGGCATCGGTGTTGTTGATTTCGACGGTGATGCCCGCGGCGCCCCGGATCACGTCCCCGGGCTTGAGCGCCTTGCCGCCGGGCATGTTCTCGGCCGACGGCACCACGGCGATGACCCGGCGCGGCACGCCGAGACGCGCGATGGCCCGCACCGCCGCCACGACCGCGGCCCCGCCCGCCATGTCGTCCTTCATGCGATCCATGTTGTCGGCCGGCTTGATCGAGATGCCGCCGGTGTCGAAGGTGATGCCCTTGCCCACCAGGCCCAGCACCGGACCCTCGGCGCCGCCCGGCGGCGTGTAGGACAGGCACAGCAGGCGCGGCGGTTCGGCCGACTGCCGCGGGCCACGCCGAGCAGCAGGCCCATGCCCAGCGCTTCCATCTGCTCGGGGCCGAGAATCTCGGCGTGCACGCCCGGTTCAGCGCCCAGGGCCGCGGCCCGGTCGGCCAACTCGCGCGGCGGCAGCACGTTGCCGGGCTCGTTGATGAGCAGGCGGGCGGCGTTGATTGCCTCGCCGATGACCAGCCCGCGTTCGAGCTGCCCCTGCTGGCCCGAGCCGAGCAGGAACGAGGCGTCGGTGATGGGCGGCAGCGGCTCGGCCGTGCGCATGTGGCCGTGATTGAAGTTAGCCGTGACCACCGCTTCGGCGGCTGCCGCGGTGAGGGCGTCGCGGTCGCCGCCGAGCGCGGCCAGGTCGATGACGACGGTACGGCAGCGCCGTTCGCGCGCCCAGTGCGCCGCCGAGGCCACGGCCTTGCGTACCTGGTCGGCCGTGATCGGCCCCGAGCCGGCACCCACGACGGCAATGCGCGACGTGCGCCAGCCGGGGTCGCCTGCCTGGGTGACGAAGACCCGGCCGAGGTCGCCGACCGGCTCCTTGCGGGCGATGGCCGCTTCGAGGTCCTGCCCGGCCGGTCCGCTCAGGCGACGCTTCACGGCCTCGAGACTGCCCTCGGCGAAGATCGAGACGAAGAGATCCGCCGCCTGCTCGTGAGGGGACGACGTAACGGCACGGAGGGACGGAAGTTCGAACGGGCTATGCATCGGTCAGGCCTTTGGTCGGCACCCGCGGAGGCGCCTCCGGGGAATCCATAAGTTTACACTGCGGCGGTCGAGCTTGCCCGTCTCGCCCCTTACGCCACCCATGGCAGGAGCCAGAACGCGGCCGAGACGACCGTTGAGACGACGACAAAGGCCAGCAGCGCGTAGCCGAGGATGTCGCGAAAGCCCAAGCGGGCGGCGGCCAGGAGCGGCAGGGCCCAGAACGGCTGGATGAGATTGGACGCCATGTCGCCCCAGGCATACGCCAGCACCACCCGGTCGATGCCGACCCCCAGCCGGCCCGCCGCGTCGAGCAGGAACGGCGCCTCGAGCGCCCACTTCGAACCGCCCGACGGCACGAAGTAGTTGAGGATGCTCGAATACCAATAGAGCAGCAACGGCAGCGAGTCGGCCGTGGCCGAGCGGGCAATGACGTCGCCCAGGACGCGGGCCAGCCCCGTGCCCTCGATGACGCCGTACATCCCGGCATAGAGCGGGAACTGCAGGACCACGCCGGACAGCAGCCGCGCCCCCTGCTCCCCGGCCGCCGTCAGCGAGGCGATGCTCCGGTGCAGCAGCACCGCCAGCATCAGGAACGTGAAATTGAGGACGTCCAACGTCAGCTGCGGTCCCGAGGTGGCCACGTACCAGGCGAGCCACGCCAGGCCGGTCAGGCCGAGCGCCAGCGGCAGCCAGACGCGGCCATCGCACCAGGCGGCGAAGCCGCTGCCGACGGGTGCCGGAGGCGGCGTGAAGCGCTCCAGGCCGTCGAGCGCCGCCGGCGAGATGGTCACGGCGTCGCTGGCGCTGGGATGCGCCGCGTAGGTCACGGCCACCATGGTCGCCGCGACCACCAGGCACAGCAGCAGATTGAAAGGAGTGAAGATGGTGGCCGAGAGCGGCACGAGCCCGGTCGTGGCCTGCAGGAAGTGGCCGGGCGTGGCCATGAGCAGCGGCACCGAGCCGCTCAGCCCGGCGTGCCAGGTGGCGCCCATTCCCAGATAGGCCGACGCGACCAGCAGGCGGAAGTCGACGCGCGGCTGGGCCCGGACCACGTGGCGGACGAACATGGCCGAGCCGACCAGGCTCAGGCCCCAGTGCACCCACGCCAGCGACATCGACACAGCGGCCATCAGAGCGACGGCCCGGGCCGGCGATCCGGCGTAGCGGGCCAGCGCGGCCAGCCGTCGATCGGTCGGCGGCGCGGTGGCGACGAGGTAGCCGGTCAGGACGACCAGCGACATCTGCATCGCGAACGGGCCGAGGGTCCAGAAGCCGCCGCCCCACGCCACCACGATGGCCATGGGCCCGGCGCCGGTCGCGAGCGCCGCGCCGGCGAAGATGACGAAGGTCAGCAGAACGGCGACGGCAAAGGCGCTGGGGACGTACCGCTCGGCGGCCGTCGCCAGCAGCGCCGCGAACCTGGCGAGCACGCGGCCAATTGTAGCCGCGGACTTACAGCGCCGTGGGCGTCTCCACCACGGTCCGGGGCGGTAGCGGCGGCGGCGCCGTGGCCCAGCGCCCCAGGCCGGTCATGACCGCCGCCCCGAGACCGATGGTCCATGCGGCGTACTCGAGGGCGGCGCCGAGGCCGAGCAGCACGACGGTGCCGAAGCGCGCCGAGTCCGGCGCCATGCCAACCAGCCGCGCGACGACCGTGGGCAGCACGATCACGGCCATGCCGAGCACCGCCGACCAGACGGCGGCGTCGGTGGGCCGCCCGAGGCGTCCGGCCAGGGCCTGGCCGAGCCGCTGCGCCACACTGGTAAAGCCGAGCAGCATGGCCACGCCCAAGGCGATGACGGCCAGCGGGATCAGCACCGCCACGAAGGGGATGCCGACGATGGTCACGGCCAGAGCCACCGCGGCGACGATCAGCACCGGGACGAAGAGCAGCTGCGTGAGCAGCCCGATGAGTCCGGCCCGAAGCGGCGTGCCGGTGGCCACCGCGCCAATCCGCGCCAGTCGGCCGCGAGCCACCACCGTGACCAGCATCACGGCCACGGCCAGCAGCAGCACGCGCGTGAGCGTGCCGGCCAGCGACAGCCACCGTCCGCGCGGCCCCAGGTCCAGGCGCGACCAGCCCATCACCGGCCAGCGCCACTCCGGGAACCCTGCCGCGACCCCGTGATGCAGCTCGCCGCTGTGCCGCGCGCCCGGGGCCATCGTCACCTCGCCGCCGAGCACGGTGATGTCGCCGCGCACCTCCGCCGTGGACGAGAGATCGAGGTCGCCGCCAACGACCACGACGACATCGCGCACGCGCCCGTCGATGCGCACGTTGCCGCCGACGACGACCACCGCCTCGGTGACGTCCTCGTCGCCGGCGACGACAATCGACTTGCCCACCGCCAGTCGCGCCCCAGTGCGGCGGTAGGTCCGTTGGGTCGCGGCTGGTTCGGCACGATTGGGTAGGGCCGGAGCCGGCGGCGCCGCGGGGGCCGGTGACGCGACCGCGGGCTGCGGGGCTGGCGGTGCCGTGGGCCCGGCCGGGGCGCCGGGCTGGGACGGTGCCGCGGGGGCTCCGGGCGGGGCGGGTGCAACGGGTGCAGGCGGCGGCGCAAACAGGCGCCGCAGGGCGGCGTTGTCGAGATACGAGAGGCGCAGCACCAGGGCCGCATCGCCGCCGAGGCGGCGGCGCAGCTCGTCGCCGGAGAGCGGCACACCGCCGGCGAGCACCACGCCGTTGTCGATTTCGAAGCGCCGGTCGGCCGTGGCGCCGGCCAGGGCGATGCCGTCCGTGAGCGGCACGACCTCGAACCGCGCCATGACCTGCCGTCGCAGATCCGCCTCGGACTCCCGCGGCTCACCGGTCGGTTGGGCCGCGGCCGCCGTCGCCGCCGCGAGCAGCGTCAGCACCAGCATCACGTTGCGCCCTCTCGCTCGCGACGTCGGAGTCTTCACGCGGCCCCTCCCACGACGGGTGATCTCGAGGCCCGTCTGCCCTACGTACGGACGACGCCCAGCTCCGCGAAGTTCCCGCTCACCAACTGCCACGCGCGCAAATGAGGCTCCGGCGCCAGTCCGGCGATGACGAAGATGAAGCCGGGAAACGCCCCTGCCCGGTCGGTCGGCGAGGGCACGGCCGCGCTGCGCGGATGGGAGTGGTAAGCGCCGATGACTTCGAGACCGTCGTCCCGCGCCGATCTCGATGGCGCCGAAGTGTTGCTCCGGGGCAATGGTGTAGCGCGTCGCCGACGCTTCGGCGTTGGCCGTCGGCACGGTCCGCACGACCGTCGCGCCGGCGCCGATCAGCAGGCCGCAGGCCTCGTGCGGGAGATCGCGGGCGGCGTGCGCCAGCATCGCTTCCGCGGCGGCCGCCGGGATGCGCAGCGCCTCGAGCACCGGCGCCCGCCCGGCCTGGTTAGAACCGTCCGATGGGGCCATCCACGCGCAGTGGCGCGGCGGTGGCCGCGCGTACCGCCTCCTCGGTGGTCGTCTCGGCAATCTCCTGCAACACCAGCCCCGTGGGCGTCACCTCGATCACCGCCAGCTCGGTGACGATCAGGTTGACGACGCCGCAGGCCGGTGAGCGGCAGCGTGCAGCTGCGGCAGGATCTTGTGGCCGCCGTCCTTGGTGGTGTGCTCCATGGCGATGATGACGCGCTTGGCGCCGGCCACCAGATCCATGGCGCCGCCCATGCCCTTGACCATCTTGCCGGGAATCATCCAGTTGGCGAGGTTGCCTTCGCGCGTCGACCTGCAGCGCGCCGAGCACGGTGACGTCGATGTGGCCGCCGCGCACCATCGCGAACGAATCGGCGCTGCTGAAGTAGCACGTGCCCGGCAGCTCGGTGACCGTTTCCTTGCCGGCGTTGATCAGGTCGGCATCGACCTCGGCCTCGGTCGGATACGGACCGACGCCGAGCATGCCGTTCTCGGAGTGCAGCGTGATCTCGATGCCCGGCGGCAGGTAGTTGGCCACCAGCGTCGGCATGCCGATGCCGAGGTTGACGTAGTCGCCGTCGCGCAGCTCGCGGGCGACGCGCCGGACGATGCGCTCGCGGTTGTCCATCGGCTAGGCCCTCACCGTGCGCTTCTCGATGCGCTGCTGTAACTGGTGCCCTGCGAGAATGCGCTGCACGAAGATGCCGGGCGTGTGCACGCTGGTCGGGCATCGATCGCGCCCGGCTCGACGAGCTGCTCGACTTCGGCGATCGTGATCGTGCGCGGCGGTCGCCATCATCGGGTTGAAGTTGCGCGCGGTCCGCCGGTAGACGAGGTTGCCGGCCGTGTCGCCCTTCCACGCCTTCACGAAGGCGAAGTCGGCGTGGAGCGGCAGCTCGAGGACGTAGTGGCGCGCCGTCGATCATCGCGCGTCTCCTTGCCCTCGGCGACCATGCGTGCCGACGCCGGTCGGCGTGAAGAAGCCGCCGATGCCGGCGCCCGCCGGCGCGGATGCGCTCGGAGAACGTGCCCTGCGGCACCAGCTCGACCTCGATCTCCTTCTGCAGGTACTGCCGCTCGAACTCCTTGTTCTCGCCGACGTAGGTCGAGATCATCTTGCGGACCTGGCGCGCCCTGCAGCAGCACGCCCGACGCCGTAGTCGTCGATGCCGGCGTTGTTGCTGATGACCGTCAGATCGCGCGTGCCGCGCCGGTGGAGCGCGTCGATCAGGTGTCTCGGGCATGCCGCACAGGCCGAACCCGCCCATCATGATGGTGGCGCCGTCGGGAATCGCCGGCGACGGCCTCGTCGGCATCGCGCACTACCTTGTTCATGGCCCGATTATAGCGGCGGCCGAGGCGCCGACGCGCGCGGTTGCCGGCCGCGAACAGGCGCGTGACCGCGGCCGTCGTCGTCGAGCCCGGCGGCGGCCGCGCGCAGACGCTCGGCCAGGTCGAGCAGCAGCGGCCCCAGGTGGTCGGCGTTGGCCGCGACCAGGGGGCGCCACACGTCGGCACTGCTGCCCGCCAGCCGGGTGGTGTCGCGCAGCCCTGGGCCGGCGCCCGCGAGACCGGCCTCATCGCAGCGATCGGCCACCGCCTGCATCAGGATGCTGGCGACCAGCTGCGGCAGGTGACTGATGGCCGCGACGAGCGCGTCGTGATCCGCGGCGGAAATCGCGGTGGCCGTGGCGCCGCAGGCCGCGGCCAGCGCGGTGACGACGCGGGTCGAGGCGTCGGCGGCCGTCCCCGGCACCACGAACCACGGCCGGCCGTCGAAGAGCGCGGCCGACGACGAGGCCGGCCCGGACGCCGCCGCGCCCGCCATCGGGTGCCCGCCGACGAACTCGCGCAGGCCAGCGGCCGCGGCCGCCGCCGCCGGACCGCGTTTGACGCCGCCCACGTCGGTCACCGGCACGTCGGGGCGCAGCGCCGCCAGGCGCGTCATCCACGCCGGCATGGCGTCCACCGGACAGCCAGCACCGCCAGGTCGTAGTCGGCGATGTCCGCCGTGGCTGGATGCAGCTGGTCGAACGCTTCGCCGGCCGTGGCGGTCGAGGGCCGTCGCCACATCGACCCCGGTGATGTGCGGCGGCTGATCGAGCCGCCGCAAGGCGCGGGCCATCGACGTGCCGATGAGGCCGGTGCCGACGACCAGCAGCCGGCGGCACGGCCGGAGCGCGGGCACGGCCGTCAGGCCGTCATCTCGCCCAGCCCCGCCGGGCCACCGGCTCCAGGCAGATGCTGCGGCCGATGGCCGGGGCGATGATGCGCAGCTCGGCCATCAGGCGCTCGAACTGCGCCGGGAACATCGACTGCGCGCCGTCGCTCAGGCGTGATCCGGATCGTTGTGCACTTCGATGATCAGCCCGTCGGCGCCAGCCGCCGACGGCGGCCCGGGCCATCGGCGCCACCTTGTCGCGCCGCCCCGTGCCGTGGCTCGGATCGACGAAGACCGGCAGGTGCGAGAGCTCCTTGACGATGGGAATGGCCGATACGTCCAGCGTGTTGCGCGTGCTCGTCTCGAAGGTGCGGATGCCGCGCTCGCACAGCATCACGTTGCTGTTGCCGCCCGCAGAGCACGTACTCGGCCGAGAGCAGCCATTCCTCGATGGTGGCGGCGATGCCGCGCTTCAGCATCACCGGCGTGCGGCCGCGCCCCAGTTCGCGGAGCAGCGTGAAGTTCTGCATGTTGCGGGCGCCGACCTGGAAGATGTCGGCGTACTTGGCGCATCACCTCGATCTGCGACGATGTCCATCACTTCGGTGATGAGCTTCAGATCGTGGGCGTCGGCCGCCGCCGCGCAGCATGCGCAGCCCCTCTTCGCCGAGGCCCTGGAAGCTGTAGGGCGACGTGCGCGGCTTGAACGCGCCGCCGCGCAGCATCTTGGCGCCGGCGCGCTTGACCGCCGCGGCGGTGGCGTGCACCTGCTCCTCGCGTTTCGGCCGAGCACGGGCCGGCCATGACGATGACCTCGTCGCCGCCGATGCGCACGTCGCCGATGGTGATGATCGTGTCCTCCGGCTTGAAGGTGCGGCTGGCCAGCTTGTAGGGCTCGGTGATGCGCAGCACCTCGTGCACGCCGTCCATGAGCGCGATCAGGCCGCGATCGACCGTGCCCGACCGACCACGCCGAGCACGATCCGGGCCGCACCCGACGACCGGTGCACGTCCATGCCGCGTTCGACCAGGTGGGCAATCACCGCCTGCGACCTCGACTCGGAGCCCGTTCCTTCATCACGACGACCATGACCTACTCCCTCTGTCCTGTTGCCGCCGGAGCGTTGCCGCCGCCGGACTCTTCCGGCGCGCGTCGCTTCGATGCGTTGAATCGGCGCGCCTCGTCGATGATCCGCTCGAACAGCCGCGCGATCGCCTCGGCGTCGAGCGGTCCGCCGAGCGCCTGGTTCACCGCGCGGACGTGCGCCAGCACCGACGCCTCGCGCGCCGGCTCGTAGACCGGCCGGCCCTCGCTGTGCTTGACCCGGCCGATCGCGTAGGCGCACCGGGCCCGGCTGTCGAGCAGCCGCACCAGCACTTCGTCGATCTTGATCGATCTCGGCCCGCAGGGCCTCGACACTCAACTCCGCAGCCATCGCACGTACCGTTCGACTTCCCCGCCGAGCGCCGGCGAACTGCCCTGGTCTCGGCGATCACCTGCACCAGCGCGCTGCCCACCACCGCGGCGTCGGCACACGCGCCCACGGCGCGCACGTGTTCCGGCGTCGACAATGCCGAAACCCAGCGCCAGCGGACGGCCGGTCTCGGCCCTGACCCGCGCGGCCAGCGCTTCGCGCCGATCCGCCACCTCGGTCGCGCGCGCCCGTCACGCCCAGCCGCGAGATGCCGTAGAGGAACCCGCTGCCGAGTTCGGCGGCCCGGCGGATACGCGGCATCGGTCGTCGTCGGACTCAGCAGGAAAATTGTATCAAGGCCGTGTGGCCGCAAACGCGGTGCGCGCCTCGATCGCCTCTTCCGGCGGCAGGTCGAGCACCAGCACCCCGTCGATGCCGGCGGCGGCGCGCCCGGGCGGCGAAGCCCTCGACCCCCATCCGCACCACCGGATTGGCGTAGGTGAAGATGCACGATCGGCGCGGCTACGTCGGCCCGCAAGCCGGCGGCCATGTCGAGCACGCGCGCCAGAGTGGCGCCGGCGGCCAGCGCCCGCTCGGTGGCCCGCTGGATGACCGGGCCGTCGGCCAGCGGATCGGAGAACGGCACGCCGACTTCGATGACATCGGCGCCGGCGC
Source organism: uncultured Acidobacteriota bacterium (assembly GCA_963843885.1). Taxonomy (GTDB): domain Bacteria; phylum Acidobacteriota; class Vicinamibacteria; order Vicinamibacterales; family UBA2999; genus CADEFD01. Next base: position 319,865 of record CAWJMJ010000016.1, on the reverse strand, counting down.
GATCGAGCGCCCGCAGGATCGTCGGCCGACCGCTCGAGATCGGGATCGCCGGCGGTGACGTAGGTCACCAGGCCGGTGCGCCGCGCCGCGCGCAGCGCGCGCGAAGCGTCTCGTCCAGCCGCGCTCATCGGCACGCTTCTCGCGCGAGCTGCGCCACGGTGTGCACGTCCTTGTCGCCGCGCCCCGACAGGTTGACGAGGATGATCGCGCCGTCGGTCCGAGCGCCTGGGCCGAGCGTCGACGCATGGGCGACGGCGTGCGCCGACTCGAGCGCCGGCATGATGCCTTCGAGCCGCGCCAGCGCCTGGAACGCCTCGAGCGCCTCGGCGTCGGTCGGCGTAGGCGTACTCGGCGCGGCCGTGCGCGCGCAGCCAGGCGTGCTCGGGACCGACGGCGGCGTAGTCGAGCCCGGCCGACACCGAGTGCGTCAGCTCGATGTTGCCGTCGTCGTCCTGCAGCACGAACGTGCGCGTGCCCTGCAGCACGCCCGCGGCCGCCGCCGGCGAAGCGCGCCGCGTGGCGCCCCGGCACGATCGCTTCGCCGCCGGCCTCGACGCCGATCAGCCGCACGCCGGCGTCGTCGATGAACGCGTCGAAGATGCCGATGGCATTGCTGCCGCCGCCGACGCAGGCGACGACCGCATCGGGCAGCCGCCCGGCCTGCGTCGAGCATCTGGCGCGCGCGCCTCGCTGCCCGATCACCGATCTGGAACTCGCGCACCATCAGCGGATAGGGATGCGGGCCGAGCGCCGAGCCGAGCAGGTAGTAGGTGTCGGTCGACGTTGGCGACCCAGTCGCGCATCGCCTCGTTGATGGCGTCCTTCAGCGTGCGGCTGCCGGCGTCGACGCCGCGCACCGTCGCGCCGAGCAGCCGCATGCGGAAGACGTTGAGCGCCTGGCGGCGCCATGTCCTCGGTGCCCATGTAGACGACGCACTCGAGGCCGAGCAGCGCGCAGGCCGTGGCCGTGGCCACGCCGTGCTGCCCGGCGCCGGTCTCGGCGACGATGCGCCGCTTGCCCATGCGCTGGGCGAGCAGCGCCTGGCCGAGCGCGTTGTTGATCTTGTGCGCGCCGGTGTGCGTCAGGTCTTCGCGCTTCAGGAAGATGCGGGCGCCGCCGCAGGCCGCGCCGACAGCCGCGCCGCCTCGTAGAGCGGCGTCGGCCGGCCGACGTAGTGCGCGCAGCAGGCGCTCGAGCTCGGCGCGGAACGCCGGATCGTCGCGCGCCGCGAAGTAGGCGCGCGGTCAGCTCCTCGATCGGCGCCACCAGCGTCTCGGGCACGAAGCGCGCCGCCGAAGGCGCCGAAGTAGCCGCGCGTGCTCAGGGTCGCGCCGGCCGAACGGAGTGCGTGGATCGGAGCGCGCGCAGGGCGGCATCACAGCGGTCTCGGAAAGGGATGGCCGGGCCGCGCGCCACGAACGCGCAGGATGCTGATCGGCGGACTTGATACCGGGCGCGACTTCGACGCCCGACGACACGTCCACTCCGTAAGGCCGGACGGCAGCCACCGCGTCGGCGACGTTCTCCGGCGTGAGCCCGCCGGCCAGCACCAGGCGGGTGGCGCGCGCCAGCACGGCGGCACGCGTCCAGTCGATCGTCCGGCCAGTGCCGCCGTGGCGCACCGGGTCGTGCGCGTCCACCAGCAGGGTGGTGCCGGCCGGGGCCGTTGGCGGCCTGGTCGTCGGCGACAGCGGCGCAACCCAGAGCAGCGGCACGCCCTGGGCCAGGAACGGCGCCGCGTCGCTCACGGCGTGGAGCTGCAAGGCGCTGAGTCCGGCCTGCGCGCACGGCCTTGGCGGCGGCGGCGGCTCGGATTGACGAACACGCCGACCGCGCGACACGGCGGCAGGCGCCGCGCCAGTTCGCGGGCGCGGGCAGCGGTGACGGCACGCGGGCTTTCCGGCCAGAAGACGAAGCCGACGGCGTCGACGTCGGCGGCGACGGCCGCGTCGATGTCCTCCGGGCGGGTCATGCCGCACACCTTGATGCGCACGCGGGTCACCCGGACACCTCGGCGGCGCACAGCGTGCGCAGTGCCGCGGCAGGATCGGGCGGCGGTCATCAAGCGTTCGCCGATCAGGAACGCGCTGTAGCCGGCGGCGCGCATGCGGACCACGTCGTCGGCCCCGCCAGACCGCTCTCGCTGACGGCCACGATGCCGGCGGCATCGCCGGCCCAGGCGCTCGGACGCGTGCATGTCCACCGCCAGCGTGCGCAGGTTGCGGTTGTTGACGCCGATGATGCGCCGCGCCGGCGGTCGACGGCGACCTCGAGTTCCGCCTCGTCGTGCACCTCGACCAGCGCGGCCAGGCCGAGGGCCAGCGCGGCTGCGTGCAGACGCGCGAGCTCGACGGGAGCGAGCGGCGCTGACGATCAGCAGCACGGCATCGGCGCCGGCCACGCGCGCCTCGAACAACTGGTACTCGTCGACGATGAAGTCCTTGCGCAGCAGCGGCACGTCCACCGCGGCACGGACCGCGGCCAGATGCGCCAGCGCGCCGTCGAAGAACGTCGGCTCGGTCAGCACCGAGATGGCCGCGGCGCCGCCGCGCGCGTAGCCTGTCGCCTGCGCGACCGGATCGTAAGTGCCGGCGCAGCACGCCGCGCGACGGCGAGCGGCGCTTGCACTCGGCAATCACGTTCACGGTGTCGCGACGGGCCAGACGCGTCGCGAACAGGGCGCCCTGCGGCACGGGGCTGGCGGCGGCCCGGGCGGCCAGTGCCGCGGCGGGTTCGGCGGCGCGGCGCACCTCGAGGTCGCGCACGGTCGCGGCGACGATGGCCGCGAGCAGGTCGGGCACGGCGCCGCTCACGCCGCCGCCTCCGTGGTCACCGCCACGAGGGCCTCGAGCGTCCGCGCCGCGCGGCCGTCGTCGATGGCGGCCGCGGCCAGCGCGATGCCCTGCTTCAGCGACGTCGCGCGACCAGCGACGAACAGCGCGGCGCCGGCGTTGAGCACCACCACGTCGCGGCCGGGACCCGGGTCGCCGGCCGAGCACGGCGCGGATGATGGCGCGCGTTGTCGGCGGCGTCGCCGCCCTTCAGGTCGGCCGGCGAGGCCTTGGGCAGGCCGACATTCGGTGGGGTGCAGATAGAAGGTTCGCACCACCGGCCGTCGGCATTCGGACACCTTGGTGTAGCCGGTCGTCGACATCTCGTCGATGCCGTCGGCGCCGTGCACCACCCAGGCGCGCTCGGAGCCGAGCAGCAGCAGCGCGCGCGCGAGCAGTTCGGTCAGTTCGGGTCGCGGCACGCCGACGATCTGGCGCGCACGCCGGCCGGGTTGGTGAGCGGCCCGAGCAGGTTGAAAGCGGTGCGCACGCCCAGCGCCCGGCGCGCCTCGACGGCGTGGCGCATGGCCGGATGGAACGTCGGCGCGAAGAAGAAGCCGATCCCGGCCTCGGCCACGACGCGCTCGACGACTGCCGGTGGCGCGTCAATCCTGACGCCCAGTGCCTCGAGGACGTCGGCGCTGCCGCAGTGGCTCGAGACCGAGCGGTTGCCGTGCTTGACGACCGGAGCGCCGGCGCCGGCCACCACCAGGGCCGCCGCGGTCGAGATGTTGAAGGTGCCGGCGCGGTCGCCGCCCGTGCCGCAGGTGTCGAACGCTCCCGGCCCGGCCTCGATGGCAACGCCGCGGGCCCGCATGGTGCGCGCCAGGCCGACGAGCTCGGCCGGCCGCTCGCCCTTCATCGCCAGGCCGATGAGCAGCCCGGCCACCTGTGCCGGATGGGCCTCGCCGCGCATCACCACGTCCATGGCCGGCGCCGCCTCGTCGGCCGTGAGGTCGTCGCGGCGCAGCAGCGTGCTCGAGCAGCTCGGGAAACATCACGTGCGCTCCAGGAAGTTGCGCAGGATGCGGCGGCCTTCGCCGGTGAGGATCGACTCCGGGTGGAACTGCACGCCGTGCACTTGATAGGTCCGTGCCGCAGCGCCATGACCACGCCGTCATCGTCGGCGCGGGCCGCCACCTCGAACGCCTCCGGCCAGCCGTCGTCGGCAACGACGAGCGAGTGATAGCGCCCCGCCTCGAGGGCGGGGCCGAGCCCCTGGAACACGCCGCGGCCGTCGTGGCTCGACCGTCGACGTCTTGCCGTGCTTGGGCGCGGGGGCGCGCGCCACCTGGCCGCCGAAGGCATGGCCGATCGCCTGATGCCCGAGGCACACGCCCAGGATCGGCATGCGGCCGGCCAGGCGACGCACGAGCTCGACCGAAATGCCGCGCCTGGGCCGGATGACCGGGTCCGGGCGAGATGACGATGCGCGTCGGCTGCATCGCCTCGACCTCGTCGACCGTGACCTCGTCGTTGCGGCGCACCTGAATCGTCCGCGCCGAGCTCGCCGAGGTACTGCACCAGGTTGTAGGTGAACGAGTCGTAGTTGTCGAGGACCAGCACCATGCGTCAGAGCCCCGCCTGCGCCAGTTCGAGGGCGCGCACCATCGCCCGCGCCTTGTCGCTTGGTCTCTTCGTACTCGGCCGTCGGGATTCGAGTCGGCGACGATGCCGGCGCCGGCCTGCACGTAGGCCCTGCCGTCCTCGAGGACGATCGTGCGGATGGCGATGCAGAAGTCGAGGTTGCCGGCGAAGTCGAGGTAGCCGACGGCTCCGGCGTAGACGCCGCGCGGCCCGCGGTTCGAGTTCGCGGATGATCTGCATGGCGCGCACCTTGGGCGCGCCCGACACCGTGCCGGCCGGGAAGCACGACACCAGCGCGTCGAGCCGATCGCGGCCGCTCGGCCAGCTGCCCTTCGACGACCGAGGCCAGGTGCATCACGTGCGAGTAGCGTCTCGAGGCTCATGAAGCTGCGGCACGCGCACGGTGCCGTAGTCGCAGACGCGGCCGATGTCGTTGCGCCCGAGGTCGACCAGCATCACGTGCTCGGCCCGCTCCTTCTCGTTGCGCTTCAGCTCCTCGGCGAGCCGCTGATCCTCTTCGTCGGTGCGGCCGCGCGGACGCGTGCCGGCGATCGGATGCGTCTCGACGTGCGCGGCCCTCGACCCGCACCAGCATCTCGGGCGACGAGCCGACGATCGATGCGCTGGCCCATGCGGATGAAGTACATGTAGGGCGACGGGTTGACGTGGCGCAGCGCGCGGTAGACGGTGAACGGGTCGGCGTCGACCTCGGCCTCGAAGCGCTGCGACAGCACCACCTGGTAGATGTCGCCGGCGGCGATGTGCTCCTTGGCCGTGCGCACCTGCGCCTTCGAACTGTTCCTGCGTCTGGTTCGACGACAGCACCAGGGCGCCGCTCGTCGCGGGTCGTCGGCACCGACAGCGTGCGTTCGAGTTCGCGTTCGAGGAAGTCGATCTTGGCGCAGGCGAACTGGTAGAGCGCCTTCGAGGTCCTCGTCGCCGGTGATGCGGGCGTTGGCGATGATCAGGATGCGGTGCTGGACGTGGTCGAAGGCCAGCACGGTGTCGAACATCATGAAGCGCGGCGTCGTCGCCGGGCATGGCGCGGCCGTCGCCGCGGGCCGTCGTCGGCTCGAACCAGGCCGCCGCTTCGTAGCCCAGGATATCCGACGGCGCCGCCGGTGAAGCGCGGCAGGCCGGGCACGAACGGCGACTGGAACTCGGCCATCAGGGCGCGCAGCGTGTCGGTGAACGGCGCGTCGAGCGTCGTCGTCTCCCCCGATCGCTCGACCGTGACCGCGCCGCCGACCGAACGCAGCACCAGGAACGGGTCCTTGCCGAGGAACGAGTAGCGGCCGACATGCTCGCCGCCCTCCACGCTCTCGAGCAGGAACGCGTAGTCGGCGTGCTCGGCGATCTTCAGGAACGCCGAGACCGGCGTCAGCAGATCGGCGACGATCTCCTTGCACACCGGCACGAAGTTGCCGCGCTGGGCGAGATCCACGAACTCTTCGAACGTAGTCAGCTTCATACCAGGGGAACCGGGGAAAGGCTGAGGTGGCCGCGAGCCGCGCGCGGGCGGCCTCGAGCATCAGCGAGGGCGAGGGGCGGTGGCCGGTCCACCAGTGGAACTGCGCGGCCGCCTGAGCCACGAGCATGGGCAGCCCGCCGAGCACGTCGGCGCCGAGGCTGCGCGCACGCCGCATCAGGGCCGTCTCGGGCGGGTTGTAGACGAGATCGTAGACCAGGCGGCCGGTGAGCGGACCGTCGAGATCGACCGGCAGCGCCGCGACGTCGGGCGCGGTGCCGACCGGCGTGGCATTGACCAGCACGTCCCAGTCTCCGGCCGGCGGCGGCCACCCGCCCGTCTCGACCCCGCAGGCCTCGGCGGCCGCCACGGCCGCCCCGCCGCGCCGGGCGTGGAGCCGCACACGCGCGCCTGATTCAGTGAGGGCCGCGGCCACGGCCCGGGCGGCGCCGCCGGCGCCGAGCACCGCCACCCGCCGCCCGCCCAGCGGGCGCCCGGCGAGCGGCGCCAGGAAGCCGTCGAGGTCGGTGTTGCGGCCGTCCCAGCCCTCGCCCGAGCGCCGCAGCGTGTTGACGGCGCCGCGTCCGCGGTCGTCGGCGGCGGCGCCGGCCGCCCGGCACGCGTCGAGCTTGTAGGGCGCGGTGACCGACACGCCCACGCACGGCGAAGGCACGAGCGAAGGCCTCGAAGTCGGCGAAGTCGACGGCCGGCAGCGGCACGTAGACGGCGTCGAGCCCGGCCGCGCGGAAGGCGGCATTGTGCATGGCCGGCGAGAGCGAGTGTTCAATCGGGCGCCCAACCAGTCCGTAGACCACCGTGGCGGCGGTAATCGCCGGCACCTGGAATTCGTCGCGCATGCGCGCCAGCGACAACTGTCCCGGCGCGACCCCGTCGCCGGCATAGGTCCAGGGTGATCCGAGGTGGGCGGCCAGGATGCGCGAGGCGGTGCCGCACGGCCCCATGCCGATGACCACGGCGCGGCCGCCAGCGGACCGCGCCAGGTCGGCCAGCGCCACGACGTCGGCCAGGCGCCGCGCCATGACCGCCAGCTTCACGAACCGCGCGCCCGACGACAGCAGATGCCGCAGGCGGTCGCCGGCGTCGGCCGGCATCGCCCTCGAAGTCGTGGAACGACCGGACGATGCGCTCGCCCTTGGCTCAACCGCAGCAAGCTCGCGGCGGCGCCGTCCTCGACATCGACGTAGTCGGCGCCGAGCGTCCAGGCCTGTTCGAGCAGCGCCACGCGCGTGGCCTCGTCACCCGCGATAGCGCCCGCCTTGCCACGTCGGCCGCACGGTGACGATGACCGGCAGACGCCGCCCGGCCAGCGCTCCGGCCACGTCCAGGTCGCTCACGCCGTCGAGGCGCAGCTCCACCAGGTCGGCGCCGTGGACCTGGTCCCGGCGGTGCCTCAACTCGGCCATGGATTCGGCCGTCACGGTGGCGCAGAGCAATGTGGATGGCATGAACGCAGAAACGCCTCTTCAACCCGAGGGCGAAGAGGCGCGTGGTCGAGACGATCGCGAAAGGTGGTGATTACGCGAGACCGGGTGCCCCTGTGCGGCGCCAATACCAATACCAGCGCGTGCGGGCGCACTCGGCGGGTCGAGCGGAGCCGGCGGCGCGGAAGCACGAAATGGCGGGGGTCAGGTGCTGGAACATGCGTGAACGGTGCCGTGACGGTAGCAAAGGGCCGCCTCCCCTGTCAATCCGCGGTCGATACGCGCCTTGCTTCGCCCCAGGGAACACCGTATAACGGAAGACAGCCATTGTGACCTCCCGACTGTCCCCGCTCTTCGCCTTGGCCGTGTGCGCGGTCGCGCTCGGCATGTCCGGGACCCCGCTCACTGCCCGTGACACGATCATGCCGGTGGCCGAGGTGCGGCCTGGCATGGTCGGCGTCGGCCGCACGGTGTTTCGCGGCGCCCATATCGAAGAGTTCACGGTCCGCATCATCGGCACGCTCAAGAGCGTGGTCGGCGCCGCAGCGCAATCTGATTCTGGCCAAGCTCGAAGGCGGGCCACTGGCCGACACCGGGGTCATCGCCGGCATGAGCGGCAGCCCGGTGTATATCGACGGCAAGCTCCTCGGCGCGGTGTCCTATCAGCTCGGCCAGTTTCCCAAGGAAGCCATCGCCGGAATCACGCCGATTGGCGAGATGACCGACGCGACCGCTCTGACGACCACCCGCGCCCTGCGTCCGGCGGCCATCTCGCTGGCCCACGCGGTGCCGGCCAGTGAACTGCTGGCCTTGTGGCGCAGCGACCTCGGGCCGACGCGCCCCTTCGGCGCGGCCGCGGCCGATGTCATCGCGTCGCTGCTCTCGGCCGATCTGCCCCGCCCGATCTCGACCGATTCTGCGGCCCATTTCGGTGCCGCTCGTGGTCGGCGGTTTCGACGCCGGCGTGGTCGAGCAGCTGCTGCCATCGCTGGCCGGTGCCGGCTTCGTGACCACCCAGGCGACCCCGGCTGCGGCAAGGCTTCCGCTCACTCCGGCCACGTCGCTTGCACCCGGAGACGCAATTGGCGTGGCCCTCATGTCCGGCGACTTCTCGATGGGCGCCACCGGCACCGTCACCCACGTGGACGGCGACCGGGTCTACGCGTTCGGCCATCCGCTCTACAACCTCGGCCCGACGCTCTTTCCGATGACCCGCGCCGAGGTCATCGCCGTGCTGCCGAGCATGGTCACGTCGAGCAAGCTCGCCAGCCTGGGGGCCGTCGTTGGCACCATCTCGCAGGATCGCGCCACCGCCATTGCCGGCCGGCTCGGCCCGGCGCCGGCGCTGGTGCCGGTCAAGGTCACGCTGACGTCGCGCCGCGCGCCGTCCCGCACCTTCTCGTTCGGGGTCGTGAACGACCCGCTGTTCACCCCGCTCCTCACCTACCTGGCCGTGGCCAACGTGCTCACGTCCTACGAGCGGCAGACCGGCGCGGCCACCTACGTCGTGCGCGGCGAGGCCCGCCTGGCCGGGCAGGCGCCGATCCGGTTCGACGACGTGTTCGTCGGCGACACGGGGGCCGCCAACGCCTCGGCCTACGTGGCCGGCCCGCTCACCGCCCTGTACCGCAACGCCACCGAGAAGTTCACGATCGACGACATCACGCTGGTCATCGAGGCCGACGAGCAGACACGCACCGCCGAGATCGAGCGCGTGTGGCTCGACGAGGCCACCGTCCGGCCGGGTCGCCCGGCGCAGGTCTTCGTGCAGTTGCGGACGTTCCAGGGCGAGACGCAGGTGCTCGCGCAAGCCATCGACGTCCCGGCCAACGCCCGCGGCAGCCTGCAGCTTTTGGTCAGCGACGGCGCGCGGCTCGAGATGCAGGAGGCCCGCCAGACGCGACGCGGTGAGTTGCAGTCGGTCGGGCAGATCGTGCGCGCCGCCAATCGGGCGCGGAGCGGCCATCGCATCTACGTGCGGCTCTCCAGCGCGGCGCCCGGCGCCGTCATCGGCGGCGAGTCGATGCCCGGCCTGCCGGCATCGGTGGCGGCGGTGATCGACGCCGACCGGGCCACCGGCGGCAGCACGTCCCTGCGGTCGGTGCCGCGTGGCGAGTGGGAGCTCCCGGTGCCGTTCGCCGTCAGCGGCTCCCGCCAGATCACGATTGCCGTCGACCCCTCGTGAGTCGGCCTTTCCACACGCCCGTTCCCGTGTCCACGATGATGAGACGCCTCTGCACGCTTGCGTTCCTGGCCGCTGCCTCGGCCGTGTCGATCGCCGCCGGGCCACAGTCGTGGCGCGCGGCCACGCAATCCGAATTCCTGAAGGGCGACCTCGAACAGATCTCGGTGGACGAGACCGGCCGGCTCACGCTCGGACCGGCGATCACGCGCGTGTTCGACGCCGGCGTGCCGTTCATCTGGACCGCCGTGGCCGGGCCCAATGGCGCGACCTTCCTCGGCACCGGCAACGACGGCAAGGTCTTCCGCGTCGACGGCGACGGCACGGGCGCGGTGTTCTTCGATGCGCCCGAACTCGAGGTGCACGCGCTGGCCCCCGGGCCCGACGGCAGCCTGTTTGTCGGCACCTCGCCCGATGGCCGTGTCTACAAGGTCGACGCGCAAGGCGCGGCCCAGCCGTTCTTCGACCCGGACGAAAAGTACATCTGGGCCCTGGCCACCGATAACGCCGGACGGCTGATCGTGGCCACCGGCGATCCCAAAGGCAAGGTCTACCGCGTCTCGGCCAGCGGCAGCGGCGAGCCGATCTACACCTCCTCGGCCGCGCACGTCGTGGCCCTCGCCTTCGACGGCGAGCGCCGGCTCGTCGTCGGGACCGAGTCGCCCGGCCGCGTCTTCCGCCTGGGGCCGGACAACCGGCCGTTCCTGCTGCTCGACACCGACATGCAGGAGGTCCGGGCCCTGCGCGCCGACCCGCGAGGGCGGATTTACGCCGCAGCGCAGGCGCGGCGTAGCGGCGGCGACGCCGGCGGCGACAGCACGCCGGTGGCGGCGGAACCACCGCCCAGCCAGCCAGTGCCCAACGTGAGTGTTTCGATCACTGGCCTGACGGTGGTCGACACGGCCGCGCCCGCGGCGAGCCCCACGCCAGGCGGGACGAGCGGCGGCCCGCCGGTCGGCGCCATCTTCCGCATCGACGCTGACGGCACCTCCGACAGGATCTGGGAGTCGTCCGACGACGCGCCCTACGACCTGGCCGTGCTCGACGACGGCGCGCTGCTCGTCGCCACCGGCAATCGCGGCAAGATCTTCCAGCTCGCCGGGGATCCGGTCCGCGTGACGTTGCTGGGCCGCGTTCCCGGGCAGCAGGCGGTGCAGCTCGTGCGGGCGGCGGGACGGACGCTGGCCGCCACGTCGAACACCGGCGCGCTCGTGCGCATCGACGATCGGCACGCCGCCCGCGGCACCTACACCTCGGAGGTGCGCGACGCCAAGGCGAGCGCGATCTGGGGCGCGTTGTCGTGGCGCGCCACCGTGCCGGCCGGCGCGCAAGTCGAGGTGTCGACGCGCTCCGGCAACACGCCGGCGCCGGACGAGGCGTGGAGCAACTGGAGCGCAACCTACGCCGCCGCCGACGGCTCGCCTATCACGAGCCCGGCCGCGCGCTACCTGCAGTGGCGGGTCGTGCTGTCGGGCAAGTCCGCCTCGCCGGTCGTGACCTCCGTGGCCGCGGCTTACATGCAGCGCAATCAGCGCCCGGTCGTGAGCGGGCTGGTCGTGCATCCGCCCGGCGTGGTTTTCCAGAAGCCGTTCTCGACCGGCGAAGCCGAGATTGCCGGCTACCGCGCTGACGTCGTCGAGAAGCGCCTCGCCAACCAGGGGCAGCCGTCACCTTCCACTGGCGCCCCGACGCTCGGCCGGCGCACCTACCAGCAGGGGCTGCAGACGATCGTGTGGAAAGGCGACGACGCCAACGGCGACGAGTTGATCTTCGAGGTAGCCTACCGGCGCGAGGGCGAGGCGAAGTGGACGACGCTGGCCAGCGGGCTGACCGACCCGATTTACGTGTGGGACACGACCTCGGTGCCGAGCGGGCATTACGTGCTGCGCGTCAGCGCGTCCGACGCGCCCTCTCAGGCTGCCGAGTTGTCGCTGCGCGGCGAAGTCGAATCGTCGGTGGTGGAGGTCGACAGCGTGCCGCCCTCGATTCCGCTGAAGCAGGGCGTCGCCACCGCCGCCGGCCGCCTCACCGTCGTGGTCGAGGCGCGCGACGCCCATTCGGCGGTGAGCCGCATCGAGTACTCGCTCGGCGGCGCCGCCTGGCTGCCGGCGTATCCCGCCGACGGAATGCTCGACAGCCCGCTCGAGACGGTGACGCTGACCTTCCCCGCCGACGCCGCCGGCAAGGCGCTGGTCGTGCGCGCGGCCGACAGCCTGCACAACCTGGGCACGGCCGACATCGTCGTCCGGTAAGGCCGGCAACGCCCGGCGGTCCGCACGCGGCCGTGACGGGCGCTCGCCGACCTCCGGCCGGTCTAGCTGTTCAGCGAGGCGTCGGTCGCCGGGGCGGCGCTGATGACCACTGGTTTGACCGCCGGGCGCGGCGCGCGCGGGCCGAGTGCCGGCGCCGGCTTGGGCACGAGCGGGCGCATCAGCTCCTCGACGTCGGCGGCGCTGCCGACCACCGTGGTATGCGCCAGCAGCCACACCATGCTGACGGCGATGGGCGCGCCGCCGGCCCGGGCCGGTTCGAACTGGGCGCGCGACGCGGCGTCGATCATGGCCAGCACCACCTCGGGCCGCACGCGCAGGGCGCGCGCCTGCTCGGCGGCGAGCATCTCGATGTTCTGGATGCGGCCCTCGCGCGTGACCACGGCCGACAAGGCCAGCACGGCATCTTCCGACGCCACCGGCCAGTCTTCGGACGAGGCATGGCGCCGCGGCACCATGGTGAAGCCGTCGAGGCGCGCCGGATTGCCGTTGGAGCCGGGGCTGGCCAGATAACCGATGATGCCGGCCAGCGAATCGGGACGCTGATCGTTGGTGGCCTGCATCACTTCGGCCGAGGCGAGCAGACAGATCAGCACCGCGCCGGTGGCGCCGATGGCCGGCCAGACGAGATGCATGTCGTCGAAGACCGTGAGCAGCCAGGTGTGCCACGACAGCTCGCGTTCGACGCGGACCTGCTCGAGCACCGCGCCGGTCCATCCGTCGGGGGGACGCGCGACCTGGTCACGGGTCAACCCTGGCACGTCGCGCAGCGCGTGACGCAGCTGCGCCAGGTCGGAGAGTTCGCACGCGCAGCCGACGCATTCGTCGAGATGCGTGCGCACGCGCAACTGTTCGTCGAGCGCCAGTTCGCCGTCGTGATACGCCTCGAGCTCCTCGCGGACGCTCTCGCAGGGCACCCGCATCATCATGCGCGTGTCTCCGTGAGATCGGCGCGCAGTGCCTGCCGGGCGCGGGTCAGGCGCGACTTCACGGTGCCGACGGCGATATCGAGCGAGAAGGCGATTTCCTCGTAACTCAGGCCGTCGAACTCGCGCAGGACGACGGCCGTGCGCTGGTCGAAGGGCAGGCGGTCGAGCGCCGTCCAGAGCCGGGCCGCGGCTTCCTTGCGCACCAGTACGCGGTCGGGTGACGCGGCGTCGCCGGGCTGGCGCAGCTCGCCGTGGTCTTGGACGTGCTGATCGAGCGACACTTGGTCTCCCTGGCGGCGCCGCCGCCACCACCGCTGTCGGTTGCGCGCCTGGTTGATCACGATCCGGTAGATCCAGGTGCGCAACGTCGACTGCCCCCGGAACGTCCCCAACGTGCGGAAGACCCGCAGGAACACTTCCTGCGACAGGTCGAGGGCTTCCTCACGCGTGCCCAGCAGGTGGTAGGCCAGCTGGTAGACCATGCGCTCGTGGGTGGCGACGAGCTCGGCATAGGCCGTTTCGTCAGCCGCCGCGCAGCGCTGTATCAGCTCGGCTTCACCGGTGCCGACGTCGTCCCAGCCGAGAGTTCGTGCGTCTTTCACAGATGGGGTTGCGAGGAAGCGGCCCATAAGCAGTGTAGCACCCCCCTCAGGCTGTGGCGCGTGACGGATTAGAACCCGGCCGGCGCGGAAAGTTCCCTTCTTGCTACCATCGAGCCGTGGCGAGGTTCCTGGGGTGGCCGGTGGCGCTGGCCGTCACGCTGGCGGTGACCGTCGGTTCGGTGCTGGCGTTCGTGTCGCTCCGCACCGAGCGCGAGTACGTGCGCCTGGTCGTCATCGGGGATGCCGCCTTGGCCGGCAACGATCTGGCCGGCGCGATCGAGGCCTACACCGGCGCCATCACCCTCAGTCCCGACTCCATGGCCGCGCATCTCAAGCGCGGTCTCGCCTATCGTCAGCGCAACGAGCCGGACGCGGCCCTGCGCGACCTGCGCCGCGCCTCGGAACTCGACGCGACCACCCCGCGCGTCTTCGAGTGGCAAGGCGACGTGAACCTCGGGCTGGGCCGGTTCGCCCGGGCGGCCGAGCGCTTCGAGCAGAGTCTGGCGCTCGACGACCGCCAGACCGAGGTCTATTACAAGCTCGCCGTGGCGCGCTACCGGGAAGGCCGGACCACGGCCGCCATCGACCCGCTCCGCCGCGCCATCGTGCTGTCGCCGGCGTTGGCCGAGCCGCACTACCTGCTCGGGTTGAGCCTGCGCGATGCCGGGCGGCTGGACGAAGCGCTGGCCGAACTCAACACCGCCGCCAAGCTCTCACCCGGGATGCTCGAGCCTCGCGAAGCGCGGGCCGGCGTCCTGCAAACCCGCGGCAACCTGGCGCGCGCGGTCGACGATCTGGAAGCCCTCGCGGCGCTCGAACCCGACCGTCCCGAACGCGCGGTGGCCGTGGGCACCGCCTATGCGCGTGCCGGCCGTCATGACCGGGCCGTGCTGGCCCTCGGCCGGGCGGCGGAACGCTTCCCTGACGCACCCGAGGTCTTCACCGCCTTGGGGCGGGTCTGGCTTCGGGCCGCGGAGACGACCGGTGATCCGGTGGCGCTCGACAAAGCCGTGGCGGCGCTGACGCGCGCGGCGACCATCGACACCCCCTCGACCGAGACCCTCACGTTGCTCGGGCGGGCCGGCTTGCGCGCCGGAGACTTGAACGGCGCCGAAAGGCAACTGCGAGCTGCCGTGGCCCATCTGCCGGCGCTGCCCGAGGCCTACGCGGCGCTCGCCGAAGTGCTCGAACGCCGGGGGCGTCTGGTCGAGGCGCGCGACGTGCTCGAGCAGTACGCCACGCTCGTGGCCGGCACCCCGGCGGCCGGCGCCGTGGCGCCGCGCCTGGGCGAGCTGTCGATGCGGATTGCCGACCCGCACGGCGCCGTCTACTGGTACGAGCGCGCCGTCGTGGACCTCGGTCCGTCAGCGGCGCTGCTCCACCACCAAGCCGCAGCCGAAGTCAGCCGCGGCCGGCGCGAACGCGCGCGCGAGCTGGTGGCCGAGGGCCTGGTGCTCGAGCCAGGCCACCGGGGACTGCTTGCGCTCCGGCGCGCCCTCGAGCAGCGACCGTAGCCTGACGCCACGCCAGCGACCCGCCGCGGGTGGGTTGAGCCGAGCGGCGCCGGCGCGGCGCCCGCCAGGCCCGCGCCGCCGGGTGGGCCGCCTCGGAGGCGGCACCGAACGCGCCAACGCCCCGCCGTGCTACACGGCGCGCCGCAGCGCATCGCGCCGCGCGCTTCGCTCCAGCCCGAGCCGCGCCGTCAGCTTGGCCAGGCCCTGGCGGGTGACGCCGAGCTCGCGGGCCACGGCGCTCGGCCGGTGGCCGCAGCGTTCGAAGGCCGCGCGCACGAAGCCCGCCTCGAAGGCGCGGCGGGCCTCGTCGAGCGTCGTGCCCGTGGCGTGGGGAGCGCCTTGCCACACGGCGCGGGCGTCGTCGGGCGTCACCAGACCGCGCGCCGGCCCCGACGCGGCGATGGCCGCAACCACGTTCTGCAGTTCGCGCGCGTTGCCTGGCCAGTCGTGCGCGGCCAGGGCGGCGACCAGCGACGAGGCCAGTCGCGCGCTGCGACGCAGGCGGTGCATCATCAGCCGCCAGAAGTGTTCGGTGAGCACCGGGATGTCGTCGCGGCGCTCGCGCAGCGGCGGCACCACCAGCCGCACCACGTCGAGCCGGAAGCGCAGGTCGTGGCGGAAGCGCCCGGCCGCGGCCTCGGCGCCGAGCGGCCGGTTGGTGGCCGAGATGACGCGCACGTCCACGCGCCGCGGCGCGTTTTCTCCCAGCCGGCGCACCTCGCCCTCCTGCAACACGCGCAGCAGCTTGGCCTGGGCGCGCGGCGAAAGCTCGGCCACCTCGTCCAGGAACAACGTGCCGCCATGCGCCTCCTCGATCAGGCCGCGGCGGTCGAGGGCGGCGCCGGTAAAGGCGCCTTTGGCATGGCCAAAGAGCTCCGCGTCCACGAGGTCGTCGGACAAGGCGGCGCAGTTGACGGCCACGAAGGTGGCCTGGCGGCGCGGGCCGGCGGCGTGCAGCGCGCGGGCCACCAGTTCCTTCCCGACGCCGCTCTCCCCTTCGACCAGCACCGGCACGAGCACGCCGGCCACCTTGGGGATGAACGTCCGTAGACGCGTGAGCGCGGCGCTGACCCCGACCAGGCCGTAAGGCGACTCGGGTGGCGCCTCGTCGGCCAGCGTGAGGCACGCCGCCACGAGCGGCGCGGCGATATCGGCCGCCGCGGCGACGAGCCCGAGGTTCGCGGCGGTAATGGCGCCCGGCCGCGACCAGGCGAGTTGCGCCACCGGATCGACACCGTAGACGATTGGCGCGGTGTCGACGTCGCGGTCGCCAGGTTGCGGGGCCGGATGCATGGTGGTGGCCACGACCTGACGCGGCGATTCGGTCCACACCGCCACTGCCTCGGCGCCCAGCGCGACACGCAGATGACGGCAGATGCGCTCGACGGCGCGGCGGTCGTTGGGGGTGAGAGCGTCCACGGACTGCCGCGGCACACTGCAAACGCGGTTCCGCCGAGGAAGCGCCGCCAATCGTCGCCGTCTCGACGCTTCGCCGGCGCGCCGCCGCAGAAACTTCGTATACAATTCTGCGGCGATGCTGCGGTTTCTCACCGCCGGCGAGTCGCATGGCCGGGGCCTGGTGGTCATCGTGGACGGCATGCCGGCCGGTCTGCCTCTCGATCTCAACCGGCTCAACGCGCTCTTGCGCCGGCGCCAGGGCGGCTATGGCCGTGGGCGCCGGATGGCGATCGAATCCGATCAGGCCGACGTGCAGAGCGGCGTGCGCCACGGCCGCACCACCGGCGGCCCGGTGGCCCTGCTCATCACCAATCGCGACTGGGTGAACTGGCAGCGGACCATGCACGCCGGCGCCGAGATGCCCGAGGGCGCCACCGGCGCCAATCGCGCGCCGGTCGTGCGTCCCCGGCCCGGGCACGCCGATCTGGCCGGCGCGCTCAAGTACGAGCTGGACGACGTGCGCGACGTGCTCGAACGGGCCAGCGCGCGTGAAACGGCCGCCCGGGTCGCCGCCGGCGGGCTGGCCATCCAGCTGCTCGAGGCCATCGGCGCCGGCATCACCAGTCACGTCACCGCGATTGGCGAGCTGTCGCTGGAGGGCAGCCGGGTCGTGCCGTTCGCCGAGGCGCAGGGCCTGCCCGCCGACGCGGCGCTACGCTGCGTGGACGCGGCGCTCGAAGCACGGATGACGGCGCGCATCGATCAGGCCAAGGAGGCCGGCGACACCCTCGGCGGCACCTTCGAGGTGATCGTCACCGGCCTGCCGGTCGGACTCGGCAGCTACGTGCAATGGGACCGCAAGCTCGACGGACGGCTGGCGCAGGCGGTCATGTCGATTCCCGCCATCAAGGGCGTGGGCATCGGGCTCGGCGCGGCGAGCGCGGCGGCCCCCGGCTCGCGCGTGCACGACGAGATCCTGCCCCCCGCCGACGACGGCCTGCGGCCGCGGCGGCCGACCAACCGGGCCGGCGGCCTCGAGGGCGGCGTGACCAACGGCGAGGACGTGCGCGTCGTCGGTCACATGAAGCCGATTGCGACGCTGATGCAGCCGCTGCGCTCGGTTGATCTCCACGACCTTGACGCCGGCCCCGGCGGCCATCGAGCGGTCCGACGTGTGCGCCGTCCCGGCGGCGGCGGTGGTGGCCGAAGCGATGGTGGCCTTCGTCCTCGCCGACGCGCTGCTTGAACGCTTCGGCGGAGACTCGCTCGCGCTGCTCCAGCGCAACCTGGCGAGCACGGTCACGGCCATGACCGCGCGCCTGACCAAAGCCCGGCAAGGTGCGTGAGCGGTGCCTCGGCCGCTCCTCAAGCTCGGCGCCCCGGCGTTGCGGCAACCGGCCTCCGCCGTTGACGTGGTGACGCCGGACATCCAAGCTCTGGTCGACGAGATGGTGGCCGTGATGTACGCCGAGCGCGGCGTCGGCCTGGCGGCGCCGCAGATCGGGGTTGGCCTGCGCATCTTCGTCGTCGACGTCTCGGGAGGCCGCGACGCGGAAGGCCTCAAGGTGTGCATCAATCCCACCTGGGGCGAGCGCGACGGCATGCAGCTCGAAGAAGAAGGGTGCCTGAGCCTGCCGGGTTTCTCGGCCACGGTGCAGCGCTCCAAACGGGCCGCCGTGCACGCTCTCGACCGCGAGGGCCGCCCGCACACCGTCGCAGGCGACGGCCTGCTGGCGCGCGCGCTTCAACACGAGATGGATCACCTCGACGGGCAGCTCTACGTGGACCGCCTGCGCGGCCTCAGCCGGGCGATGATCCTGCGCAAGGTGCAGAAGCTCGAACGCGCCGGCCGATGGTGACCGGCGTGCGCGTGCTGTTCTTCGGGTCGCCGTACTTCGCCGTACCCACGCTGCGCGCCTTGGTGGCTTCCGCGCACACCGTGGTCGGGGTCGTGACGCAGCCCGATCGGCCGCGCGGCCGCGGGCAGCAAGTGACGCGGGGCGCGGTGGCCGCGGCGGCCGACGCGCTCGGCGTGCCGGTGCTCCAACCCGCCCGGCTGGCCGACCCGGGCGTAGGCGACGCCCTGGCGGCATTCGCCGCCGACCTGGGCGTCGTCGCCGCCTACGGCAAGATCCTGCCCGAGTGGCTGCTGGCGCTGCCGCCCCGCGGCATGGTCAACGTCCACGCGTCGCTCCTGCCGAAGTATCGCGGCGCCGCGCCCGTGCACCGGGCCGTCATGGCTGGCGAGCGCGAGAGCGGCGTGACCATCATGCGGGTCGTGAAGGCGCTCGATGCCGGCCCGATGATCGACCACGCCGTCGTGCCGATCGCGCCCGACCAGACCAGCGCGGAACTCGAGGAAGTCCTCGGCGCGGTCGGCGCGCCGCTGCTCGTCCGGGTGGTCGACGGCCTGAGCGCCGGTCCCCTGGTCGAGACGCCGCAGGACGAGGCGGCGGCGACCTACGCCGCCAAGATCACCCGCGCCGATGGACCCGTGGACTGGACCCGGTCGGCGCACGCCATCCACGATCAGATCCGCGGTCTCCATCCGTGGCCGCACGCCTCGTCGCTGCTGGCCGAGCACCGCGTGATCCTGCACCGCAGTGCGCGCCTCGACGGCGCCCACCGCGCCGCGTCGGGCACCGTGCTGGCCACTGGCGCCGCCGGTCTCGACGTCGTTGCTGGCGACGGCGCGGTGGTGCGACTGCTCGAACTGCAGGCCGAGGGCGGCCGCCGGCTCACCGCCGCCCAGTTCCTGGCCGGACGCCAGGTGCCGCCCGGCACCCGGTTCGAGGGTTCGTGATTGCGCCGGCGCGCCGGGCCGCGTACCGAGGCGCTCGGGGCCGTGGCCAGTGGCCGCGCCGACCTCGACGGCGCCATCGACGCCGCCCGGCGGCTGGTCACCGATGCGCGGGACGTCGCCCTGCTGCGCGAACTCGTCACCGGCACGCTGCGCTGGCAGGGGGCCATCGACGGCGTGCTGGCGCCGCTCTGCCGCATGCCGTTGGCACGGCTCGACCGCGAGGTCCTGACTTCGCTGCGGCTGGGCGCGTATCAGTTGCTCTACCTGGACCGCGTGCCCGCCTCGGCCGTCGTCGACGACGCCGTGGCGCTGGTCCGCAGCGCGAAGAAGACGAGCGCCACCGGGCTCGTGAATGCGCTCCTGCGCAAGATCGCCAGGGGCGAGCGGGGCGCCCCGCCGCCCGACGGCGACGAAGCCGAGATGCTGGCGCGGGCCACGTCGCACCCGGCGTGGCTGGTACGGCGCTGGCTGGCGCGGCGGTCGCGGGCCGAGGTGGAGGCGTGGCTGGCCTTCAACAACACGCCGGCCCCGATGACCTTGCGCGTCAACCCGCTCGTGAACCCCGACCGCGCGGCCGTCGCCGCCGCCCTGGCTCGCTACGGCGTCGTCACCGAGCCGTGCCGCTACGCGCCCCTCGGCCTGATCGTGCGCGACGGCAATCCACTCGGCACTCCGCCCTACGCCGACGGCTCCTGCCTGGTGCAGGACGAGGGCTCGCAACTGGCCGCGCTGGTGGCCCCGGTCACGCCGGGGATGCGCGTGCTCGACGTATGCGGCGCGCCCGGCGGCAAGACCCTGGCCTACGCGGCCGTGACCGGGCCCGACGGCCTGGTCGTGGCCGCCGACGTGCGCAGCCGCCGCGTCCGTCTCTTGGCCGAGACGGTCGCGCGTGGCCACGCGACCGGCACCGGCATCGTCCACATCGCGGAGGGCGGGCCCCTGCCCTTCCGTGCGCTGTTCGACGTGGTGGCCGTGGACGCGCCGTGCAGCGGGCTGGGCACGCTGCGCCGCGATCCCGACATCAAGTGGCGGCGCACGCCCGAGGACCTGGTCCGCTTCGCGGCGCGGCAACTCGACCTCCTGCACCGGGCCGGTGCGGTGGTGCGGCCTGGCGGCTGCCTGGTCTACACCACGTGCTCGAGCGAGCCCGACGAGAACGCCGACGTGGTGGCCCGTTTTCTCGTCGAGAACCCGGCCTTCTCATTAGGCCGGGCCGACGCCGGCCCGGGGGGCACGGCGCTTCGCGGCCTGACCGGCCCGGACGGCCTGTGGGCCACGGACCCGGCCCGTCATGGCCTGGAGTGCTATGCCGGGGCGGTCCTGATGCGAGCCGCCGCTGGCTCGCTGCCCACCCGTGTTGTAGAGTGATCGGATCGCAGATGGCACTTCGACGACAAGTATGGAACGTCGGCCGGGTGCTGCTCATCACGGGCGGCTTGGCGGCGACCTACGTGGTCTTTGCGGCGGTGGCCGTGCAGGTGGCCGTGCGCGCCCGCGACGTCACCGTCCCCGAGGTGAGCCGCGTCCCCTTGGCCGAAGCGTCGGCGCGGCTTGCCGCACGCGACCTGCAGATCCGAGTCGACGCGGCACAGCGGCCGAGCGCCGATGTCGCCGCCGGGCTGGTCCTGGGGCAGGATCCGCCGGCCGGCACGTCGTCGCGCCGGCAGCGGTCAGTGCGCGTCTGGCTGTCGGCCGGGCCCCGTATCGCCTACATGCCGCAGCTGGTCGGCGACACCGACCGCGCCGCCAACATCCGCCTGTCGATGGACGGCCTCGAGCCGGCCATCGTCTCCGAGATCCGGTCGGAAGCGTATTCGGCGGACCAGGTCGTGGCGCAGGAACCACCCCCCGGCCAACCGGCGGCCGAGGTGCGGCTGCTCGTCAGTCGCGGCGCCGACATGTCGACCTACGTGATGCCGGACCTGATTGGCGTGGACGGCGAGCCGGCCGCGTCGCTGCTGCGTCAGCAGGGCTTCCGCGTGAGTTTCGTGGCGCAGCAGGCGTCGAGCGGTCTGCCCGCGGGGCTGATCGTGCGCCAGACGCCGCCCGGCGGCCACCAGGTTCAGCCCGGTGCCGCCATTTCCCTCGAGGTGGCCCGATGACCATGCGCCTGGCGCCGTCGATCCTGTCGGCCGATTTCGCCTACTTGGCGCGCGACATCGCCGCTGCTGAAGCCGGCGGCGCCGATCTGATCCACGTCGACGTCATGGACGGGCACTTCGTGCCCAACCTCACCATCGGCCCGGCGGTCGTCACGGCCATCAAGCGCGTCGCGACGCGCCCGCTCGACGTGCACCTGATGGTGACCAATCCCGATCAGTATCTGAAGGCCTACGTCGAGGCCGGCGCGGCGATGCTCACGGTGCACGCCGAGGTGCTGCCCCACCTGCACCGCACGATCGCCGCCATCAAGGAACTTGGCGCTCTGGCCGGCGTGGCCCTCAATCCGTCCACGCCGGTAGTGATGCTCGAAGACGTGGCCGCGAACCTCGACTTCGTCCTGGTCATGTCGGTCAACCCCGGCTTCGGCGGTCAGACGTTCATTCCCCGCGCGCTCGACAAGGTGCGGGCCGTGCGCGCCCTTCTGGCCCGCGCCGGCAGCGGCGCGTTCGTGGAAATCGACGGCGGCGTCGACCGCTCGAACATCGCCGCGGTGGTCGAGGCGGGCGCCGAGGTGGTGGTGGCCGGCAATGCCGTGTTCGGCCACGGGGATGCGACCGCGGCGACGCGCGCGCTGAAGGCCGCTGCGGCGGGGGCCGGGGCGCGTGGTTGACGGCCGGCGGCGGCGTAGCGTCAGCACGGTGCGGGTGCGGTACGCCGAGACCGACCAGATGCGCGTGGCCTACTACGCCAACTACTTCGTGTGGTTCGAGGTGGCGCGCACCGACTGGTTGCGCGAGGCCGGCCTGACCTACCGCGAGTTGGAAGCCGACGGCGTGCTGCTGCCGGTCATCGACGCGCGCTGCCAGTACCGGGCGCCAGCCCGCTACGACGACACCCTGTCGGTGGCGGCCGTGGCGCGGCTGGTGTCGCCCGCGCGGCTGGCCTTCGACTACGAGGTCAGCGGCCCGGCCGGGCCGGTCGCCGCCGGCACGACCGTGCATGCCACCATGGACCCGAAGGGCCGGGCGATGCGGATACCGGCGCGCATCCGGGAGTTGCTGGCCGAAGCGGGGGCGGCCGGCGCGGCGACCGCGGGGCGGCGACAGGCGTCTACAATGTCAGAGGGGGGTTCACCCCCCGGCCCGGCCCTGGACCAAGTCGGCGCCGGCACAGAAAGGCGACGTATCTACCCTTCATGACTTCACGCTACTTCGTGATCGCCCTCACGTCGCTTACCTTGATGGCGGGCTGTGCCGGCAAGCCCGCGGCCTTGGCCCCGGGCTCCGCGGAGGCCGACCAGTTCCTGCACGACCGCGGCACGGCGGCGCTGGCCGAACGCAAGTGGCTGCAGGCGCGGGAGTATTTCCGGCAGATTGTCGACAACTACCCCCAGAGCCCGTTCCGCCCCGATGCCAAGCTGGCCGTCGGCGACACCTACATCGGCGAGCACTCGACCGAGTCGCTGCTGCTGGCCGCCAACGAGTTCCGCGAGTTCCTCACCTTCTACCCAACCAGCCCGCGCGCCGACTACGCGCAGTTCCGCCTGGCCACGGCCCTGGCCGAGCAGATGCTCGCGCCCGAGCGGGACCAGAGCAACACGCGCGAGGCGGTCAAGGAACTGCAGGTGTTCATCGACCGCTACCCCAACAGCCCGCTGATGCCGGAGGCCCAGGCGCTGATGCGCTCGGCCAAGGACCATCTGAGCGAGGCCAGCTACCGGGTCGGATTCTTCTACTACCGCTCGAAGTGGTATCCGGGGGCCGTCGACCGGTTCCGCGAAGTGCTCAAGGCGGACCCGGAATTCACCCGTCGGGATGCCGTCTACTACCACTTGGCCGAGTCGTTGCTTAAGGGAAACAACGAGGCGGCCAAGGCCGAGGCCCTGCCCTACTTCGAACGAATTCTGCAAGAGTTCGAACAAAGTTCGTACTTGGAGCTGGCCCGCAAACGGGTGGGCGAGCTCAAGAGCACGCCGCTGGCCCAGAGGTAGAGCGATGCGCGTTTCCGCGATGTTCTGTGCAGTGCTGGTTGGACTCGGGGCCACGACGGCCATGGCGCAAGCGCCGCTGTCGCCCAACGCGTTCGGGACGCTCGGGATGTACCCGAAGCGGCTGTCGTGCGCCGACCTGCCGGTATTCAGTGCGCCGGAGCCGGTCCACCGACTCACCGCCGCCCACGAGCCCGACGCCAAGTTGCGCCGCGCCTTCAGTACGCCCGACACCCTGATGATTCTTGGCGGCACGACCGCCGGCCTGCAGCCCGGCCAGCAGTTCTTCGTGCGGCGCCTGCTGCTCAGCCCGAACCACCAGAAGCCCAGTATCGAGGTGCCCGGGACGGTGCACACCGCCGGGTGGGTGACGATCATCGGCGCCGACGCCTCGTCGGCGCTGGCGCGCATCGACTACGCGTGCGACCACTTCATCAAGGACGACTACCTGGAGCCGTTCACGTCGACGGCGCTGCCGACGAGTGTCGCCGCCCCGGGAACCCCGCGCTTCGCCGACATGGGCCGACTGCTCTTCGGGAACGACGGGCGCCGGTCCTTCGCCAACGGCGACTTGATCGTGATCAATCGCGGCTCGGCCCATGGCCTCACCGCTGGCGCGCGCCTCAGCATCTTCCGCAACACGAAAGACGGCACGCCGCTCGTGCCCGTGGGCCACGCCATCGTGCTGACGGTCGGCGGCGATACGGCCACGGTCATTGCCGACCGCGTCAGAGACGCGCTGACAGCGGGCGACTGGTTCAGCCTGGACGAGAGCTAGAACCCGTCACGTTCCTCAGTCCACCTGGCGGAGGCGTCCAGGCACTGTGCTAGTCGCGCCGCGCCTGGGCGGCGTCGCTTTTCCGTCGGGTGTGTCGCCGGCCTGCCCCATGGCGCGGCTGAAGCGCCAGAAGTAGTCGGCGGCCGAGCCGAGCGCGGTGGCCATCACCACCCACAGCGTCAGCTTGCCGAGCCACAGCAGGAACGGGAACCGTTCCCAGCCGAGCAGCAGCAGCAGCACCGCCACCACCTGCGTGATCATCTTGACCTTGCCGAGCGGCGAGGCCGGGATGATGAGGTCGCGCGAGAAGGCCAGACTGCGCAGGGCCGTGACGGCGAATTCCCGCCCGATGACCACCGCCACCATCCAGGCCGGGGCCAGGTCGAGCTGCACCAGGGAAATCAGCGTGGCCGAGATGAGCAGCTTGTCGGCAATCGGATCGAGCACTTGCCCCACCCAGGTGATCTGCTGGCGGCGCCGCGCCAGGTAGCCGTCGAGCCAGTCGGTGAGGGAGGCCAGACCGAAGATCGCCGCGGCCACGAACTCGACGTGGATGCCGAACACGGCGCGGCCCTCGAACTTCGTGAGCAGCACCACCACCAGCAGCGGCACCAGGAAGATGCGGACGACGGTGATGGAGTTCGGCAGGTTCATGAAGGCCGTGCGCCGATTCTACCGCTCGACCTGAGCTGAAACAACCGCGGTCGCCGCGAGCAAATCGCCTCATGTATCATCAAGTGTTGCCATGAAAGCCATCCTCCTTGCCGGCGGCAAGGGCACCCGTCTGCGTCCGCTGACGCTGCACACGCCCAAGCCCATCGTTCCGATCTTCGACAAGCCGTTCCTGAGCTACCAGATCGGGTTGCTCCAACAACTGCCCGAGATCGACGAAGTCATCCTCAGCCTCAACTACCAGCCGCGCCGGCTCGAAGAGACGTTCGGCGACGGCTCCGCCCTCGGCATGCGACTGCGCTACGTGGTCGAGCCCTCGCCGCTTGGCACGGGCGGCGCCATTCGCTACGCGGCCCAGGGCATCGACGACACGCTGATCGTGTTCAACGGCGACGTCATGACGGCGGTCGACGTGGCCGCGGTGGTCCGTCAGCACAAGGAACGCCAGGCCAAGGCCACCATCGTGTTGACGCCGGTCGACAACCCGTCGGCCTACGGCCTGGTCGAGTGCGACGGCGACGGCAACGTCCGGCGCTTCCTCGAGAAGCCGTCGCCCGACCAGATCACCTGCGACACGATCAACGCCGGCATCTACGTCCTCGAGCCCGACACCTTCGACCGCATTCCCAAGGACACGCCCTACTCGATCGAGCGCGGCTACTTCCCGTCGCTGGTGTCGCGCGGCGAGACCTTCTGCGCCTACGTCGAGCGCGGCTACTGGATTCGACATCGGCACGCCGGAAAAATATCGCGACGTGCACAAGGACATCTTCGACGGGCGCTGCCCGCTCGGGCCGGAAGGCATCGCCTCGGGGCAGCCGGTGGTGTCCCCCGAGGCGCGGGTCGAACCCGGCGCGGTGCTCGAGGGTCCGTGCTTCCTCGACGCCGGCGTGGTCGTCAAGGCCGGCGCCCGCATCGGCCCCTACAGCGTGCTGGGCAAGGCGGTCCTGGTCGAAGAGGACGCCCAGGTCACCGGCGCCATCGTCTGGCCCAACGCCCGCATCGGCCACGACGCCGTGGTCGAGGGCGCGCTCATCGGCCGCAGCTGCTATATCGGCAAGAACGCCCACGTCGGGCCCACGGCCATCCTCGGCGACAAGACCACGTTGTCGGACTTCACTCGCGCCTGACCGGGCGGCGCTTCACTCGAGAGACTGCGCGCATGACGATCAATCCCGACATCTTCAAGGCCTACGACGTCCGCGGCCTCTATCCGGAGGAAGTCAACGAGGCGACGTTCCAGCTGCTGGGCCGGGCCTTTGCCGCGTTCCTCGGACCGGGCCGGGTCGCGGTCACGCGCGACATGCGTCTGTCGTCGCCGTCGCTGAGCGCGGCCTTCATCGACGGCGTGACCGCGCAGGGCGTGCACGTCGTCGATTGCGGGCTGGCCGGCACCGACATGATGTACTTCGCCGTGGCCAGTCAGGGCCTCGACGGCGGCGCGCAGATCACCGCCTCGCACAACCCCAAGCAGTACAACGGCTGCAAGCTGGTCCGGGCCGAGGCGTTCCCCCTGAGCGGTGAATCGGGCATCCGCGAGATGCGCGACATGATGCTCACGGATTCGCTGCCGCCCGTGGCGGCGGCTCGTGGCACGGTGACGCCGTGCGACGTGATGGCGCCCTACGTCGAGCACGTCATGGGCTTCATCGATCACACCGTCATCCAGCCGTTCAACGTGGTACTCGATGCCGGCAGCGGCATTGCCGGCGCGGTCGCGCCGCACCTCTTCGACCGGCTGCCGTGCCGCACGACCAGACTCTGTTTCGAGGTGGACGGCACCTTCCCGAACCACGAGGCCAATCCCCTGCTCGAGGAGAACCGTCAGGACATCACCGCCGAAGTGATCCGCCAGAAGGCCGACGTCGGCATCGCCTGGGACGGCGACGCCGACCGCTGCTTCTTCATCGACGGCAGCGGCGAGTTCATCGCCGGCGATTTCATCACGGCGCTGCTGGCCGAGGCCGCGCTCATGAAGCTGCCGGGCTCGACCATCATCTACGATGTGCGCGCCAGCTACGCCGTGAAGGACACGGTGGCCCGTTACAACGGCCGCGCGCTCATGAACCGCGTCGGTCACGCCTTCATCAAGCGGCGGATGCGCGAGGAAGACGCCATCTTCGGCGGCGAAGTGACCGGCCACTACTACTTCAAGGACAACTTCTACGCCGACAACGGCTTCATCCCGGCCCTGCTCATCCTGGAACTGATGTCGCGCAAGGGCAAGTCGCTGCGCGACCTGCTGGCGCCGCTGCGCGAGCGCTACTTCATCTCGGGCGAGATCAACACGAAGGTGGCCAGCATGGCCGTCGTGCCCGAGAAGATCGAGCGGCTGGCCAAGGAGTTCGGCCACGGCAACGTCTATCGCCTCGACGGCATCTCGGTCGAGTTCGACGACTGGCACTTCAACGTGCGGGCGTCGAACACCGAGCCGCTGCTGCGCCTCAATCTCGAAGGCACGACCCCGGAGATCATGGAGAAGCGGCGCGATCAGGTGCTCGACCTCATCAGGTCCTGAGCGTCCCCACGGAGGTGAGCGGCAGCTGGGCGGGGCCCGGCGTGGGAACGGGCCGGGGTCCAGGCCGCCTCCGGCCCAGCCGGCGCCCTGACGGCGAGCAAAGGTCGCGCGCGGCGCCCCGCCGGCGAGTAAGATAGGCCGGCCGCGCCGTCTTGCCGGCTGCCTGGAGCGCCCATGATCCGTCGTGGCCGTCGCCTGCTGCTTGCCCTGGCCGTCACCGTCGGATGCGGCGCGGCTGCCGCGCTGGCCCAAAGCGCCGCCCCGCCGCCGGCCGCCACGCTGCCCCGCGAGGCCCAGGCCGAGTTCCTGCGCACGGCCAAGGTGATCCGCAGCCGCGGGCTGAGCAGCGGCGTCACCAGCCCCTACCGTCTCACTCTCAGCGACGGTGTCGTCACGCACGACGCCGCGTTCCAGTCGGTCAACGAGCGGCGCAACCAGGCCGACTTCGGCACCCGCGGCGTCGAGTTCAACTTCACCGACTCGCACCATTTCAACCTGGCCGCCTTCGTGATTGCCGGCCTGGTCGGCCTCGACGGCATGATGCCAGTCACCGTCCATCGCGACTGGAACGGCCGCGAGGGCACCATCACCTGGTGGATTGACGACGCCTTCGACGAGCGCACCCGGCTGAAGGAGAAGCGCCGTGCGCCCAATCCGGTGCTGTGGAACCACCAGATGCACCGCATGCGCGTGTTCGGCGCGCTCGTCGGCGACAGCGATCGCAACCTCGGAAACGTGCTCATCACGCCGGACTGGACCCTGTGGATGATCGACTTCACGCGCGCCTTCCGGCTGTGGCACGAGTTGAAGTCGCCCGCCGACCTGACGCACATCGACCGGGCGCTGTTTGCCCGGCTGCGGACGCTCGACGCCGCGCGGGTGCGAACCCTCACGGCGCACTGCCTGAGCCCGTTCGAAGTCGAGGCGGTGATGAAGCGGCGCGACGCGCTCGTCGCGCACTTCGAACGGCTGGTGAAAGAGAAGGGGGCCGGCGCGGTGCTCTACGGCGCGGAACCCTCGGTGCCCTGAGCGAGGGCCATCGTGGCGGTTGCGGGATGTGCGGTGACGGCGAACCGCGACGCCAGAACACGGCCCACGGCGCGAAGGATGGAGCGGGAGACGGGGATCGAACCCGCGACCAACAGCTTGGGAAGCTGTGACTCTACCACTGAGTTACTCCCGCTCAGTCGCCACATTCTACCACCCGTGTCGCACTCCCGTGCCCGGGTCGTCGCTCGTGGCGGCCGAACGACGTCACCGGCAGCGCGCCGCTTGGGCGGAACGGTGGATCCGCTACCGGAACGCCACGCCGGCGCCCAGGGCCACCCGAGTCGTGGCCGGGCCGCGCGGACGCGTGCTGCTGGCGGGCGTGGGCGTCAGCGCCCAGAAACGCAGATCGAGGCTGACCGCCACCCGTTCGTTCAGGAACCAGCGGGCGCCGCCGCCGTAATGGAACACGGTGCCCCAACCAGTCGGATCATCCTGGCCGCCGGCATATTCCGAGGTGACCTTGGCCACGCCGACGCCCACACTCAGATAGCTCCAGCCCTGCGCGTGACCGAAATTGAGGGCGGCGTGCGGCGCCGCCGCGACGAGGCGCGTCGTTACCGTGGGCGCCGGATCGAGTCCGGTGGCCCGGCCCTGCGTGACCAGCCCCGACAGGCCCAGTCCGAGCCGCCGGTGCTGGCCCGGGCCGATGAAGGTGTGCGCGCCGGCCTCCACGCCGAAGCCCCGGCCCGGCACGACCGCGCCGGAGGTCAGGTCTGGCGTCCAGCCCGGGCGGTTGGGCAGCGTGGCGCTGGCCAGCCGCACGTCGCCGACCACACCGCGCAGCGGCTCCCGGACCTGCGCCGTCGCGCCGCCTGGCGCGGCCAGCGCCAGGGCGGCGACCACGCCCCACACCGGTAACCGACGCGACACGAGCGGCTATCCGTTCTTGGCCTTGCGGCGGCCCGCCCAGTACTTCTTCATGCGCGCGGAGACGACCTTGCGCATGGCCGGCGACATCGTCGATCGCTTGCGGGCAGGCGCGGCGGTGGCCGCGGTGTCGGCGTCGGCCGCCGTGGCTCGCGTCGATCTGGTCCTGGAGCTCGTGGCGGACTTCCCCGGCCGCGCTGGCCGGTCCGTCGCGAACAACTCCGGGAACGAAGCGCGAATGGCGGCTTCCTCACGGCGCATGTCGTCGAGGCGCTTGATCGCGCCCAGGCGGGCGAAACGCCGCAGATCGTCCTTACTGAGTTCTGTGGCCAATGTCACGATTCCTTTTGAAGTGCCTGAGGGTCTCGCGCGTAGCGCACGAGGGGGCCCTGGCATCATAACGGCCGGCGTGACCCGGCGGCAACGCTCAGTAGCCCTTGGCGCCGGCCGGCTGAGAGGCCGCGGCGGGGGCCTCGCCCTGGGATTCACGCACGATGCGAACGCCGGCGCTGGCGCCCACGCGGCTGGCCCCGGCCGCCACCATGGCCTGCACCTGATGCAGGTCGCGCACGCCGCCGGCGGCCTTCACGCCCATGCTGTCGCCCACGACCCGGCGCATCAAGGCCACGTCGTCGACGGTTGCGCCGCCCGGGCCGAAGCCGGTGGAGGTCTTCACGAAGTCGGCGCCGGCCGCCTTGGCCAGCGTGCACGCCGTCACCTTCTCGTCGTCGCTCAAGAGCGCGGCCTCGATGATCACCTTGCTGGTGACGCCGCAGGCGCGGCAGGCCGCGGCCACCCCTTCGATGTCCCGTTCGACCAGGCGCAGATCGCCCGACTTCAGCGCGCCGACGTTGATGACCATGTCGATCTCGGTGGCGCCGTCGATGATGGCGCGCCGGGTCTCGTAGGCCTTGACGTCCGGCGTCGTGGCGCCCAAGCGGGAAGCCGACGACCGAACAGATGCCGACGCCGCTGCCGCGCAGACGGCGCGCCGCCAGCGCCACCCACGCCGGATTCACGCACACGGTGGCGAAGTGGTACTGGGCCGCCTCGGCGCACAGCGTGTCGATGTCGGCGGCGCTGGCCTCGGGCTTGAGCAGGGTGTGATCGATGAGCTGGGCCACGGCACCGCTGCCGCCGCCGGCGGCATGCATGCCGAGGCGGGCGGCGCCGGCGTCGATCACGCCCTGCACGCGGGTGGGACAGCAGTCGTGCGGCCAGCCGTGGCAGGCGCAGCGTGGCTGCGGGGCGCCACGGCAGGCCGCCAGTTCCTCGGCGATGATCGCGACCAGACGCTCGAGGTCGACGGCCACCGTATCCTGCTCCTGGGGCTTGCTCATTGCAGCCGCTCCAGTCCCTGGATCTTGCCGAGTCGCCGGATGTAGCGCGCCTCGCGCATGGGCGTGGCCAGCCACGTGTCGA
Organism: uncultured Acidobacteriota bacterium; assembly: GCA_963843885.1. GTDB lineage: Bacteria > Acidobacteriota > Vicinamibacteria > Vicinamibacterales > UBA2999 > CADEFD01. The sequence continues at coordinate 289,441 of CAWJMJ010000016.1, read as the reverse complement.
CGATGCCCAGGGCGACCTCGGCGGCCAGCAGCGTGGCGCCGAGCGCGAGCACGTTGGCGCCGTTGTGCTCGCGGGCATAGCGGGCCAGCGTCTTGGTCGGTGCACATCGCGGCGCGCACGCCGTGCGATCTTGTTGGCGGCGATCGCCGAGCCGAGGCCGGCGCCGTCGATGACGATGCCGGCGTCGGCTTCGCCGCGGGCCACGAGCCGCGCCACCCCGCCGGCGATGTCGGGATAGTCCACCGGCTCCGGCGTATCGAGGCCGACCTCCTGCACCGCCAGCCCCTGGCGCCGCAGGTGTTCGCGCAGCACCCTTCGCAGCGCCAGGCCGGTGTGGTCGCTGCCGAGGGCCACCCGGCGGATGGGACTGACCGGCGCCAGACCCTCGGCATCGCCGAGCGTCCCGTCGCGGATCACCGCCACGCGCCGTTCGCGGAGCGTGTCGAGCGCCAGCGGCGTGATCTGCCCTCGTGGGGCCAGCGTCACGGTCGCGCCGCGCTCGAGCGTGCGCGCGATGCCTTCGGTGATGATGTCGTATCGCTTCATCGGCGGCCCTCGCGTGTCTGGTCCGGCGCCTGTGTTACGCTCGCCCGCGCATGCCGCCTGCCGTCACGCCGTTCATCTCCGCCGAGCAGATCCGCGCACGCATCCTCGAACTGGCGCAGGAAATCCGCGCCGACTGCCCGACGCCCGCTGCACTTCATCGGCGTGCTCAAAGGCGCGTTCGTTCTTCATGTCCGACCTGGTGCGGGCCATGCCCGGCACCGTCACGCATGGACTTCATGGCCGTGTCCAGCTACGCCGGCACGACCAGCTCCGGCGAAGTGCGCCTGCTCAAGGACCTCGACACGCGGCCTCGAAGAACCGCACGTCATCATCGTCGAAGACATCGTCGATACCGGCCTGACGCTGCACTACCTGCAGGATATCCTGCGCGCCCGCGGTCCGGCCAGCCTGCGCACGGCCTGCCTGCTGAGCAAGCCGTCGCGGCGCAAGATCGAGGTGCCGGTCGAGTACGTCGGCTTCACCATCGAGGACCGCTTCGTCGTCGGCTACGGCCTGGATTTCGCCGAGCACTACCGCAACCTCCCGTACATCGGCGTCCTCGACGGAGCCTGACCGCCGGACGCGCCACCGACGGTGGCCGGCGGCGCGCAGCGTCGGCCTCGCTATGCACCGTCCGCCGCTTCGAGCGTGCGCACCACGCGGTCGCGCATCAGCACCTGGCCGTTGACGATCGTCGTCTCGACGTCGTCGCCGCGCGTCACGTAGACGAGATGCGACACCGGATCGTACATCGGCGTCTGGCGTGCCGCGGTCCATGCCGCACGATCATCGAGGTCGGCGCGCTTGCCGGCTTCGAGCGACCCGATCTGGTCGCCGCAGGCCGAGCGCCCGCGCGCCGCCGATGGTGGCCATGTCCAGGGCCTCGGCGGCACTGACGGCGCGTCGGGTCGTGGCTCGCGCAGCTTGGCCAGGAACGCCGCCTGGCGCATCGCCTCGAACATGTCGAGGTCGTTGTTGCTGGCGGCGCCGTCGGTGCCGAGCCCCGAGCGCCGACGCCGGCCGCCAGGTAGCTCGACGACCGGCGCTGCGCCGCTGGCCAGCTTCATGTTGCTCTCGGGATTGTGCGAGATGCCGACGCCGCGCCGCATCAGCAGTGGCGATGTCGTCGTCGCTGACCCACACGCCGTGGGCGGCCAGCGTGTCGGGCGCCGTGAAGAAGCCAATCGAGTCCAGGTAGCCGGTCGGGCCGAGCCCGGAGCGCTCGCGCGCCGCCGTCACCTCGTCCTCGGTTTCGGCCAGATGGATGAGCATCGGCACCTTCTCGCTTCGCCGCCAGGTCGCGCGCGGCCAGCAGGGTGGCTTGGTCGAGGGTGTAGAGCGCATGCGGCGCCACCGCCGGCGTGATCAGGGCGTCGCCCTTGAACCTGGCGATGAAGCGCCTCGGCACGCGCCAGCCCCTCGGCCGGCGTCTTGGCGTCGGCCACCGGGAACTGGATGATCGTCTGGCCCAGCACGCCGCGCAGCCCTGCGGCCTTGGTGACGGCGGCGATCTCCTCCTCGAAGTAATACATGTCGGCGAAGGTGGTCGTGCCCGACTCGAATCATCTCGAGCGCCGCCAGGCGCGTGCCGGTGCGCACGAACGCCGGGGAGACGGTCTTGGCCTCGGCCGGGAAGATGTACTTCTGCAGCCACGTCCATCAGCGCCAGGTCGTCGGCCAGACCACGGTACAGCACCATCGGCGCGTGCGTGTGGGTGTTGACCAGCCCGGGCATGACCACCTGGCCGGTGGCGTCGATGACGTCGCGGCCGCGATAGGCCGCGGCGATCTCGGCAGCCGGTCCGACCGCCACGATCCGCGTGCCGTCGATGGCCACGGCCCCGCCTGGAATGACCCGGCGGGCGGGGTCCACCGTGACCACCGTGCCGCCGGTGACCACGAGCGCGACGGTGGTGAGGGCCTGGCCGCTGACGACGTGCGCCGCCGCGACGGCCAGGACGAGGAGCAGCAGGCGGCCAGTGGCGCGCATGGCCCAGATTGTAGGCGATTCAGCCTCACGGGGCGCCTCGGGGCCGCGTCAGGGCCACGTGATATAACCACGGGCACCAGTGGTTCATCTCATCACGCACCCGTTCGTGCACGACGCGCTGGCCACGCTGCGCGATGTCGCGACGCCGCCGGCGCTCTTCCGCAGCGTCACGCGCCGCATCTCGCTGCTCATCGCCGCTGAGGTGCTCAAGGAGATCCGCACCGTGGAAGGCACGGTGCAGACGCCGCTCGGTGCCGCCTATGCCCGCCGCGTCGACGCCCAGGTCACGCTCGTGCCGGTGCTGCGCGCCGGGCTCGGGATGATCGAGGGCGTGCTGGAACTGCTGCCCCAGGCGCGCGTCGGCCACATCGGCCTGCAACGCGACGAGGCCACGGCCCTGGCCTCGCGCTACTACCTCAAGCTGCCACCTGACATCGAGGGCGACGTGGTGCTGGTCACCGATCCGATGCTGGCCACCGGCGGCAGCGCCCTGACCGCCATCGAACTGCTGCGCGAAGCCGGCGTGCGCGACATCCGCTTCGTGTGCGTCGTGGCCGCGCCCGAGGGCATCGCCGCCATCGAACGCCGCTACCCCGAGGTGCCGATCTACACCCCGGTCGTCGACCGCGAGCTCAACGCCCAGAAGTTCATCGTGCCTGGACTCGGCGACTTCGGCGACCGGCTGTTCGGCACGGCGTAGTCGAGGATCCGCCCCGGGAAGCGGCCGTAGGGTTGCCCCCAGGCTGGGCTTGCAGGTAAACTACGGTTCTCGCGGCCTTCCTGCAACGCGCGCTTGGCTCAGCGGTAGAGCACCGCCTTCACACGGCGGGGGTCCCAGGTTCGAATCCTGGAGCGCGCACCACCTTCACGTCAACGTCCGCTTCAGTCCTGGTCGTCCGCCTGTACGTGCGACGGGCCGCCTGTCGCTGGCGTGACGGACGGCCCGATGCGACGCGTGACCGCGTCTACTTCTTGATCTCGCCGAGCAGCGCCGTGACCATGCGCGTGTAGTGCTCGTCGGTTTCCGCGAAGATCTTCATGTAGTCGGCTTCCGACATCTTGTCTTCGCGCCAGTTGCCGTCGAAAGCGAACGGCTTGCCGCCGGCATCGCGCGTGTCGAAGGGGTCGTCCCGCTTGGCCTTCTTGGCCTTGAGCCCGTCGGCTCCGAGGTCGGTGACGATCATCCGTGACTCGGGCACCGAGGCGCTGTTCAGCTCGATGTAGACGTCGCGATATTCACCCCGCGCCAGCTTCTCGTTGAGCAGGGGCGGCGCGGAGTACTTGGCCGAGACGACGATGAGCTGCGTGGGAAAGGCCAAGGCGGCGATGAACACATCGGGCGCGTTCGGGTCGCGTACCGCGATGGCGTCGAGCTTCTTGTCGGCCAGCAGCCGGCCGAGTTCCTTGGCGCCCGCCGCCGACTTCGACTCCTGCGCCACGGCCGGTGTGGCCATCAGCGCCGCCACGACCATGCCGCCGATCACCGAGCCGCCGATTGAAAGTGTGCCACGCATTCGCTGCCTCCTGGGCGCCCCCCGGCGGGGGACGCTAACCGATGAACAACGACTCTTCGTCCTCAGGCGCCGATCGGTAGGCGTGACGACGGCGCGAGGCATCGCGCAGATCCTTGAAGGCGGAATAGGCGGCCCGGGCCGCCGTGAACAGCGCGAAGCCGTTCCTGGCCGGCCCCCCGATGACCTGGGAGGCGGCGGCCATGGTGCGCTCGGCCGAAGCGGTGAGGTCGGCAAACAGGCGATCGACGCGTTGGACCTGGGCGGAAGCCAGGGTGACAGCACGCTGCGCGTCCGCCGTCATCTGCGTGAGGTTCTTGATGAGCGGCTTGACGTCGCGTTCGATATCGGTCGTCAGCTGGTCGACCCGCTTGGCCAGACGCAAGCCGAGGACGATGGCCCCGACCTGAATCGCGGCCATCACCAGGACCGCCAGCGCGATAATCGCCAGCCACACCTCGGTCACGCGTTCCGACCTTCCTCGCGCGCCTGCTCGAAGGCCTCGCGGCCGCGCTCGATGGCGCTCGTGACGTTGTCGCGCTGCCGCTCGTAGAACTCGCGACCTTGCCCGGTGGCGTCGCGCGCCGCATCGCGGGCGCGTTCGCGGCCCTCGCGGACCCGCCGGCCCAGGTAGTCGCGGGTTTCTTCGCCGGCCGCCGGCGCATAGAGCAGCGCCAGGGCCGCGCCGGCCACTGCGCCAAGGACGAAGGCCAGCATCACGCTGCTGCCGCCGTTGTTGTCTCCAGCCATGGAACCTCCTCCTGCCTGGCCGCGGGTCAGAACAGACTGACCTTCACGTTCAGGTACTTCTTCGGGTCTTTGCGGATATCCGACACCAAGCCACGCAGTTCGGATACCGCGGCACTCATGTTCTCATAAAGCCGCTTGTCCTGCAGGAGCATCCCGGCGCTACCCTGCCCCGATTGCAGGCTGGTCGTCAGCTCGTCGAGGCGCGTGGCCGTGGCCGTCAGGCGGGTGAACAAGGCCTCGTCGGTGAGCAGCTTCCCGGCCGTGCCCTCGCCGCGCGCCAGCCGGCCGGTCACGTCTTCCAGGCTGGCCGCCGCCGCCGTCGCCGAACGGGCCATGGCCGGGTCGTTGAGAAGCGCGCCGAGCGACCCCTCGCCCCGGGCGATCTTCGCGGTGACGGCGTTGAGCGCTTCGGTCGAGGCCAGCAGCTCGTTGTAGACACGCGGGTCGTTGAGCAACCGCCCCAGACTGCCGCGTCCGCGTTGGACGGCGTCGGTCACGCGGGTGGCCGACATCATCAGCGCTTCCATCTCGCGATAGGCCGAGTCATCCGTGATGAGCTTCCCCATCGTGCCCTTGCCCGCCCGCAGGTCGGCAATCAGACGGGAGGTCTGATTCAGACCCTCGTTGGCCGCCTCCGATAGCGCCGCAATCAATCCCGGGGCCGTGTCCGAGGGCACGTAGCTCCAGTCCGGAAGCGACCGGCCTTCGGGCGCCGGCGTGATGTCGATGGCGCCCTCGCCGAGCAGCGAGATGGCGCCGATGACCGCCACCGAGCGGTCGGTGACGAGCGGTCGGACGTCGTCGGACACCTCGAGCCACAGCTCCGCCTCCTTGCCGGCCAGCCGCACCTCGCTCACGACCCCGACTTCGATGCCGGCAACGCGTACCGGCGTGCCGGCCTTGACGGTGGCGATGTTAGGGAAGCGCACCTTGAGCGGATAGCGCTGCCAGAAGAAGCCCCCGGCGCCGCCGACCGCGAAGACCAACACCGCCGCCATCACCAGCGCGAACACCGTGACGATGCCAATCTTCAGTTCCGACCAGGCGAGGGAGCGCGTACGCGGCATTACAGATCTCCTAAGAGAGGAACTCGCGCAGGTAGGGATCGTCCGAGGCCCGCAGCTCGTCGGCCGCCCCCTCGAACACAATCTTGCCCTCGCGCAGCATCACGAAGTCGGCCTGTTCGACCTTCTCGGATTGCGCTCCCACGATGGCGTGGCCGTCGCCGGCGCGCTTGGCCCGATGCGTGGCCACGTAGAACGCGTCGCGCAACTGATGGGTGACCAGTATCGGAGGTCACCCCTTCCAGGTCGCGCAGCTTGATGATTTCGGCGTCGACGGTCAGCGAGGTCATCGGATCGAGGCCGGTGGTCGGCTCGTCGTAGAGCAGCAGTTTGGGCTTGAAGGCCATGGCCCGGGCGATGGCCACGCGGCGCCGCTGCCCGCCCGACAGGGCTGACGGCATGCGGTCGACAAACGGGCTGAGGTCGACGAAGCCCAGGACTTCCTCGACCCGGGCCCGGACGTCTTCGAGCGGCATCTCGCTCTCTTCGTAGAGCTTGTAGCCGACGTTCTCGCCGACGGTGAGCGAGTCGAAGAGCGCCCCTTCCTGGAAGACCATGCCGATGTCGTCGCGCACCTTGAACAACTGGTCTTCGTTCATCCGATCGATCTGTTGCCCGTGCACCCAGATCTTGCCGGAGTCCGGGGCGAGCAGACCGAGTATGAGCTTGAGGACGGTGGACTTTCCCGAGCCGCTGGCGCCCAGGAAGATCTTGGTGAAGCCGGGGTAGAGCGTGAAGCTGATGCCGTCGAGCACGACATGGTCGTCGAAGGCCAGCCGGACGTCCTCGAAGACCACGACCGGTTCGACCCCGGGCGCAGCCTTGGCGGGCCCCATGAGTTCCTGTGGATAGGCAGCCATCAGAAGAGCAACGACAGCAGCAGCTGCGTCGAAAAGAAGTCCATGGCGATGACGCCCACCGACGCGGCCACCACGGCGTTGGTGGTGGCCCGGCCGACGCCTTCGGTGCCGCCGCGCGTGCGCAGCCCCACGTGGCACCCGATGGTGACGATGATGAAGCCGAGGAAGAACGGTTTCAGGATGCCCATCCAGACGTCCTCGAGGAACAGGCCGTCGACGACCGACGACCAGTAGAGCGACGAGGCCACCTGGAGATTCTGCACCGACACCACCCAGCCGCCGAGCAGGCCGACGGTGTTGGCCACGACGGTCAGGATCGGCGTCATCAGGATGCCGGCCAGCACCCGCGGCACGACCAGCTTCCTTACCGGATCGGTGCCCAGGGCGCGCAGGGCGTGGATCTGGTCGGTGACGGCCATCGACCCGAGTTCGGCGGCGATGCCGGAGCTGACGCGGCCGGCCAGCATCAACGCGGTCAGCACCGGGCCCAGCTCCTTGATCATCGACGCGCTCACCAGCCGGCCCACGAACGGCCGGGCACCGAACTGGTCGAGCGTGAAGCCCGACTGCAGCGCCAGCACCGCGCCGGTGAACAGACCCGTGAGGATGACCACGGTCATCGAGCCGATGCCGATGGCCTCGAGCTGCTCGACGAAATCGTGGAAGTAGAAGGGACGTGTGACCGCGCACCGCGCGGTGGCCATGGCCAGCTTGGTGTATTCCTGGACTTCGAGCAGCGCGTTCTTGGTCCACTCGATGAGACGCGGCATCATGCCGACCCCGGGGGCCGCGCCAGCCCGAGCGCGCGGGTCTTGGCGACCACGACCTGGTCACGCAGCGCCGCGGCGGCCTCGAAGTCGAGATTGGCGGCCGCCTGGCGCATGCGCTGCTCCAGCTCTACCACCTTGGCTTCGAGCTGGGCCGGCGTCTCGACCGGCCCGTCGGGGCCGTCCGGTCCGGTGCCATAGTCGCGCTCGTAAACACTCGACAGCACGCCCTCGATGTCCTTGATGATGGTGGTCGGCGTGATGCCGTGTTCCTCGTTGTAGGCCGCCTGGATGGCGCGGCGGCGGGTAGTTTCGCTGATGGCCATGCGCATCGACGCGGTCTCGACGTCGGCATACATGATGACCCGCCCGTGCACGTTGCGCGCGGCCCGGCCGGCTGTCTGGATGAGGGAACCGCCCGAGCGGAGGAACCCTTCCTTGTCGGCGTCGAGCATGGCCACGAGCGACACTTCGGGCAGGTCGAGGCCCTCGCGCAGCAGGTTGATGCCGACCAGCACGTCGAACACGCCGCGCCGCAGATCGCGCAGGATCTCGATGCGCTCGAGGGTGTCGATGTCCGAATGCAGGTAGCGCACGCGCACCCCGAGCTCGTGGTAGTAGGTCGTCAGGTCCTCGGCCATCCGCTTGGTGAGCGTCGTCACCAGGACGCGCTCCTGGCGGGCGACCCGCGCGCGGATCTCCTCCAGCAGGTCGTCGATCTGGCCCTTCACCGGGCCGCACCTCGATGGGCGGATCCATCAGGCCGGTCGGCCGGATGACCTGCTCGACGACGACGCCGCCGGACTTCTGCAGCTCGTAGGGCCCGGGCGTGGCCGACACGAACACCGTCTGCGGCGCGCGCGCTTCCCATTCCGTCGAAGCCGAGCGGGCGGTTGTCGAGCGCGGAGGGCAGGCGGAAGCCGTACTCGACCAGCACCTCCTTGCGCGAGCGGTCGCCGAAGTACATGCCGCGGACCTGCGGCACCGTCTGATGGCTCTCGTCGACGATCACCATGGCATCGGGCGGCAGGTAGTCGAGCAGCGTCGGCGGCGGCTGGCCCGGCGCCCGGCCGGTGAGGTGCCGCGAGTAGTTCTCGATGCCGTGGCAGTAGCCGATCTCGCTGGATCATCTCGAGGTCGAACATGGTGCGCTGGTGCAGGCGCTGCGCCTCGAGGACCCGGCCCTCCTTTTCGAGGAAGGTGCGCCGCTCGGTCAGCTCCTCCTTGATCGTCTCGGCGGCTTCCTTGAGGCGATCGCGGGTCGTGACGAAGTGCGTCTTGGGAAAGATCGAGATGCGCTCGTGACGCTTCACCGTCTTGCCGGTGATTGGATCGAACATCGCCAGCTCGTCGATCTCGTCGCCGAACAGGCCGATGCGCAGCGCCAGCTCGTCGTAGGACGGATGCACTTCGACGATGTCGCCGCGCACGCGGAAGGTGCCGCGGCCGAACTCCAGGTCGTTGCGCTCGTAGAGAATCTCGACCAGCTTGCGCAACAGGTGGTCGCGCGACATCCGCTGGCCGCGTTCGAGCGGCAGCACCAGCCCGTAGTAGGCCTCGGGCGAACCGAGCCCGTAGATGCAGCTGACGCTGGCCACGATGATCACGTCGCGGCGTTCGAACAGCGACCGCGTGGCCGACAGGCGCATGCGGTCGATCTCGTCGTTGATGGTCGCTTCTTTCTCGATGTAGGTATCGCTCGAGGGCACGTAGGCCTCGGGCTGGTAGTAGTCGTAGTAGCTGACGAAGTACTCGACGGCGTTGTTCGGGAAGAAGCGCCGGAATTCCTGGTAGAGCTGCGCCGCCAGGGTCTTGTTGTGCGCCATGACCAGGGCCGGCCGGTTCACGCGCGCGATCACCTGCGCCATGGTGTAGGTCTTGCCCGAGCCGGTCACGCCGAGCAGCGTCTGATGCGGATCGCCACGCTCCAGCCCGGCCACGAGCTCTGGCACGGCGTGCACTTGGTCGCCGCGCAGTTCGAAGTCGGAGACGAGGTCGAAGCGGTCGACGGATGCCGGCATGCAAAGGTCCCCGGGGGAGCCGCGGCCCAGATGGGGGCGCTTGGCAGGAGGTGCAGTCCCGGCGATCGTACCACAAGCCCTCGGCCTCGACGGGCGTGGCGGGCGCGCGCGTGTCCTCGCGCCAGCGGCGTGCGCATGGCCGGCGTCGGCCACACGGCTGACGTTGGCATAGCCGAGGTGGTGCGACGCGGCGTTCCACCCATTCCGTGGGTCAGCCAGGGCGAAGATGCGCAGGAACGCGAGGGACGGCAGACGCATCCCCGGCGGTATACTCGTGGATTGTCGCCGATGTCGGATCACCAGAGAGGACCGGTCGCCCGCCAATGAGGTGCTTGGCGGTGTGCCAGACCGAACTCGTCGGTCGCCTGCTGCACTCGGTGCTCAGTCCCCGAGTGGAACTCGAGCTCGTGGTCGAGAACCGGCTGCTCGCCCGCCGGCTCCACGACGCCGGGGCCACCGTCATCCAGGCCGATCCCAAGCGCGTCGATACGTTCGTCAAGGCCGACCTCCTCCCCACCACGTCGGTCATCATCGAGGACGCGCACCAGCGCAGCCTGCGCAAGGTGCTCGACTCGGTGCGCGATGCTGGCGGCGTCCTGGTCTCCGTGCTCGGCACCGGCGGTGAGGACGCGGCCCGGGCCGCCGCCTTCCGCGCCGATTTTCCCGAGGTCACGAGCCTCACCCTGGCCGAGCTCATCGAGCCCCGCCTGGCCACCGAACTCAACCGCTCGCTGACCCGGCAGCGCGTGCAGCAATACCAGCGCTACTTCAGCGACGCCGACCGCGTGCTCATCCTGACGCACAACGACCCGGACCCCGACGCCATCGCCAGCGGCCTGGCGCTGCGCACGCTGCTGCGCCGCACCAAGCAGACGGCGATCATCGGCACGCTGCACCCCGTGGCCCGTCCCGAGAACCAGCGCATGCTGAAACTGCTCGAGATCGGCATCGAGACGGTGACGCCCGACCAGTTCGCGTCCTACGAGAAGGTGGCGCTCGTCGACGTGCAGCCGCACTACTTCGGCGACGCCCTCCGCCATGTCGACCTGGTCGTCGATCACCATCCCGAGACGACCGGCTACACGGCCATGTTCAAGGACATCCGCTCCGACTACGGCTCGACCTCGACCATCCTGACCGAGCACCTGCGCGCCGTCGACATCGACATCTCCGAGCGCACCGCCACGGCGATGCTCTACGCCATCAAGTCCGACACGCTCTTCTTCAACCGCCAGGCCAACCGCGCCGACCTCGACGCCTTCTCGTTCCTGTACCCACTGGCCGACGCCAGCCTCATCCGCAAGATGGAAGGCGCGGAAATCACCCGCGAGCGCCTCGACTACGTGATCAAGGCGTGGCAGCAGGGGCGCATGGTCGAACACGTCTTCTGCGCGTTCCTGGGCGAGCCGCCGCGCGACGACTTCATCCCCTACGTGGCCGACTTCTACCTGCAGCTCGAGGACGTGCAGTGGACGGTCGTGTCGGGCGTGGTCAACGACCAGATGGTCGTGTCGGTCCGGAACCTCGGCTACTCGCGCAACGCCGGCGACTTCGTGCGCCGCTGGTTCAACGACATCGGCAGCGCCGGCGGCCACCGCACCATGGCCAAGGCGGTCGTGCCGCTCGAAGCGTTCCAGAACAAGTTCGGCACGCACGAGGGCAGCCGCGTCAACCAGCGCATGCTCGACCTCGTGCTCGGCTTCCTGCACGAACTCAACGCCAAGAAGTAGCGGCGGGCGCCGGCCCGGCCGCCGCGCTAGCCTTCGATGGCCTGGCGCAGATCGGCGATCAGGTCGGCCGCGTCTTCCAGGCCGACCGAGATGCGCATCATGCCGCGGGTGACGCCGGCTCGGGCCAGCGCCTCGTCACTCAATCCGAACTGCGACGTCAGGATGGGCAGGCTGCACAGGCTCTCGACCCCGCCCAGGCTGGCCGCGCGCTGAATCACCGACAAGCGGTCGAAGGCCCGGAACGCCGCCTCCTGCCCGCCGGCCAGGTCAAGGCACACCATGCCGCCGAACCCCGACATCTGCGCCTTGGCCACGTCGTGATCCGGATGCGAGGGCAAACCGGGATAGTGCACGGCTGCCAGCGCCGGGTGGCCGTGCAGGGCCTCGGCGATGGCCATGGCGTTGGCGTTGTGCGCGGCCACCCGCAGCACCAGCGTCTTCATGCCGCGCCCGAGCGCATAGGCCGGCTGCGGATCGAGAATGCCGCCGAGCAGGCGGCGCGTCTTGGCCAGCCGGTCGATGAGGCCCTGGCGTCCCGAGAGCACCCCGCCGGTGACGTCGCTGTGGCCGTTGAGATACTTCGTGACGCTCTGCATCGAGAGGTCGACGCCCATGGCCAGGACCGGCTGGTTGATGGGCGAGGCGAAGGTGTTGTCGGCCACCGACAGCACGCCCGCGTCCGTGCATACCGCCGCGACCCGGCGCACGTCGATGATCCGCAGCGTGGGATTGATGGGCGACTCGAACCACACCAGCTTGGTGTTCGGACCGATGAGCGTGGCCGGCTCCTGGAACTCCTCGAGCGAGGCCCAGCGCGTGGTCACGCCGAAGCGCGCCGCCAGCCCGTCGAGGATGTGGAAGGTGCCACCGTAGATGGCGGCGCAGCACACCACCTCGTCGCCGGCTTGCAGCAGGCCGAAGAGCGCCGTCGAGATCGCGGCCATGCCCGACCCGAAGACGAGCGACGCCTCGGCTCCGTCCACGGCCGCCAGTTTGGTCTCGACCGCGACCACCGTCGGGTTGTCGTACCGGGTATAGAGGTAGCCGGAGGAGCGGCCCTCGGCGTAGGCCTGGACCTGGGCGGCGGAGTCGAACACGAACGTGCTGGTCTCGTAGATCGGCACGGTCAGCGACGCGGCGACGGGCGGGCGTTCGCCGGTGTGGATGAGGGTCGTTGCGGGTCCGTGCTCGGGACCGTCGGCCATGTCAATCACCAGGTGGTGCCGCGCACGCGTTCGCCGGCGGCGCCGAGGGCGGGTTCGATGAAGAGCCGGTGCGCGTCCTCGTAGCCGCGCTCGACCAGGTCCTGCAGGCTGCTCTGCCGATCCGACGCGCGGTCGTAGGCGCCGCTCAGATCGAGCGCCGCGACCGGGTTGTGTCCGGGCCGGATTACGAACACCGTGTGGAAGTGGGCCTGCGCGTAGCGCACGGCGTCGCGCACCGCGGCCGCCTCTTCGCCGGCCAGCCACTCACCCACCCGCCCGCGCGGATCGACGCGCGGCGGTTCGAGGTCGTGCGGGCCGCCCGGCTCCGGCGCGGCGGTGACGATGATGGCCTGCTCCATGCCGGCTGCGGCCGCTTCCTCGAGCAGTCGCGACAGCGCCGAGGGCCGATCGGCAAGACGGTGCACTTCCCCGCGCCAGACGCTCTCGCCGGCAAAGCGCATCGCGTGGGGCTCCGAGACACCGGGCAGGGTGAGGGCGCCGCTCACGGCATCCACCAGCGACGACTTCGCCGTCGTGGCCAGGTCGAACGCCTCGGCGCGGCGTCCCGACGGCCCCGTGGCGCCTGGAAACAGGCGCTTGCCCGGCTCGCCCGCGACCAGCCCGAACACCAGATCGCGGCGCGCGTCGAGATCGTGCACCGTGAGGAGCAGGTCGCGATGGCCCGGCTGACCGACGCTCGAGACCAGCAGCTCGGCGGCCCGCTGACTGAGGTCGCCGGGGCTCGGCTGCGCGACCGTGGCGCCGCCGCGCATCAGATCCCACAACGTGGCGGCGGCCGTGGCTGCAAAGCCGGCGGCGTCGACCGGGGCGCCGAGCAGCCGCCACGGGGCACTGCCCTGCTGACGGCGCGGCGACCGCACCGCCGCCACGACGGCGCCGGCGCCGAGGGCCGCGGCCAGCAGCAAGGCCACGAGCAGCAGCAGGCGCGCGACCCACGACGGCACGTGCTCGGGGGCGAAGGCCCAGGCCACCAGTTCGTTGTAGCTCTCGGCCATGCCCTGGCCGGCGCCGAGGCCCATGAGCCCCGCGGTCATGGCCAGCGGCCACACGACCAGGGCGCCCACGAGCAGCAGCAGCGGACTGACCAGGATGGCGGCGCCGGCGGCCAGCGCCCAGCCGGTGAGGCGGTAGGGCCAGCGCAGCCCGTAAGCGGCGCTCGACGAGGCCTTGTGCCAGAAGCCGTTGGGCTGCCACAGCAACGCGGCGCCGTCGACGGCGAAGAGGACGGCGCCGAAGGCGCCGACGCCCCGGCCGGCCACCAGGTCGATCTTCACGCCAGCTTCGTGAAGGGCTTTCAGGGCGCCGGCATGGTAGGCCCCGTCGGCTCCGGCGCCGCTGACGATCAAGGCCGTGGGCCGTTCGGGTGAGTAGAGATCGTGCTGGGCGCGAGTCCCTCGGGCCACGCCGTCCCTATTCGCTCTGGTGCAGCGTGACGAGCTTGATGATCTCGAACTTGCGCGCGCCGGCCGGCGCGTCGACCGTCACTTCGTCGCCCTCTTCCTTGTTCAGGAGCGCGCGGCCGATTGGCGACGACGTGGAGATGAGGCCCTTCTCGACGTCGGCGTCCTCGGGCATGACCAGCTGGTAGTTGAACTCGGGTCCGCCCGACTCGCGCAGCGTGACGGTCGAGCCGAAACCGGCCTTGTCGTGGGGCACGCGGTCGAGGTTCATGAGCGCCACCTCGTTGCGGCGGCGCTGCAACATGGCGATGCGCGCCTGCACGAAGCTCTGCCGCTCCTTGGCCGCCGAATATTCGGCGTTCTCGCGCAGATCGCCGAATTCCCGCGCCCGCTGGATCTCTTTGGGCAGCTCGGTATACAGCTCGCGCTCGAGGGCGGCTATGTCGTCGTCGAATCGCTTGAGAATGCGCTCTTTCATTGGTCCAATCGTGGCTAACTGTAACACACACAATGTTATGCTCCCGGTTGACGGTGCGGCCGCGCCGTCTCGTCCCGCCCGCGGTCCGAAAGAGTGCCCCTGCCATGCCGTCCATTACCAGCCGCCGTCATCCGCTCGTCCTGTCGTGCCGCGAGGCGCGGGCCGGCGGTGACGATCAGCCGCTTCTGCTCGACGGCTGGCACCTGCTCGTCGAGGCCCGCGACGCCGGCCTGGTGGTGGAGGCCGTGGCGCTCGGCATCGACCCTCCAGGGCCCGCCGAAGCGCAGGTCGTGACCGAACTGGCCGCGGCCGGCACGCAGGTAGTGACGGTGAGCGCCGACGTGCTGCAGGCGATGAGCCCGGTGCGCACGTCGTCCGGGGTCGTGGCGCTGGCGCAACGTCCCGCCGGCGGACTGACGCGCGTCTTCGACGCCATGCCCTCGCTCATTGTCGTCGCCGTCGACGTGCAGGACCCCGGCAATCTCGGCGCGCTGGTGCGCGCCGCCGAAGCGGCCGGGGCCACGGGGCTCATCGCCGCGGGCGTCTCGGCCGACCCGCTCGGCTGGAAGGCGCTGCGCGCCTCGATGGGCAGCGCCTTCCGCCTGCCCCTGGCGCGCGTGCCCGAGATCGACGAGGTGGTGAGCTCCGCCCGTCTGCTCGAGGTCGGGCTGGTGGCCCTGGTGGCCCGCGCCGGCACGCCGGTGGCGCGCGTCGATCTGCGCGGTCCGGTCTGCCTGCTGCTCGGCGGTGAAGGTCCCGGCCTGCTGCCCGACCTGCTCGACCGCGCTGACGTCCGCGCCAGTATCCCGATGGCCCCGGCGGTCGAATCGCTGAACGTGGCCGTGGCGGGCGCGCTGGCCCTCTACGCGGCCGCCGAACAACGCGGTGTGTTCAGGTGAGCGGACTGTTCGACGACCAGCCGGACGAGGGCGCCGCCCCGGCCCCGCCCGCGCCGCTGGCCGAACGAATGCGGCCCCGGACGCTCGATGAGATCGAGGGCCAGGACAAACTGCTGGCGCCGGGCCGGCCGCTGCGCGAGGCGATCATGCGCGACGCGCTGCAGTCGGTCATCTTGTGGGGCCCGCCCGGCACCGGGAAGACCACCCTGGCGCGAGCCATCGCCGACGTCACCGACGCCCAGTTCATCTCCTTCAGCGCGGTGCTGGCCGGCATCAAGGAAATCAAGGACGTGATGGCGTCGGCCGAGCAGCGGCGCCGGAACGGCCGGCGGACGATCGTCTTCGTCGACGAAATCCATCGCTTCAACAAGGCCCAGCAGGATGCGTTCCTGCCGCGCGTCGAAGCTGGCGACATCGTGCTCATCGGCGCCACCACCGAGAACCCCTCGTTCGAGGTCAACGCCGCCCTGCTGTCGCGCTCCAAGGTGTTCGTGCTGCAGCCGCTCGACGAGGAGGCGATCATCCGCATCCTGCGCCGCGCCATCGCCGATCCCGAGCGCGGTCTCGGCAAGGTCGCGCCCGAGGTGGCCGAGGACGCCCTGGCCACCCTGGCCCGCTCCGCCGACGGCGACGCCCGCAAGGCCCTCAACCTGCTGCAACTGGTCGTGGCCGCGGCGCCGCAGCCGGCCGGGCGTCCCAGGGTGGACATGGCGCTGCTGCAGGAGACCTTGCAGCGCAAGACCCTGCGCTACGACAAGAACGGCGAAGAGCACTTCAACCTGATGTCGGCGCTGCACAAGTCGATGCGCAACAGTGACCCCGATGCCGCCATCTACTGGCTGGCCCGCATGGTCGAGGCCGGCGAGGACCCGATGTACGTGGCGCGGCGGCTGGTCCGCTTTGCCTCGGAGGATGTCGGCATCGCCGATCCGCAGGCGCTGCTCGTCGCCATGGCGGCCCGCGATGCCCTCCACTTCATCGGCCTGCCCGAGGCCAACACGGCGCTGGCGCAAGCGGCGCTCTACCTGGCCACCGCGCCGAAGAGCAACGCCGTCTACGCCGCCTACCACGCCGCCGCCGAAGCCGCGGCGATGGACGTGGCCGAGCCGGTGCCGCTCCACCTGCGCAACGCCCCCACGACCCTGATGAAGGCTCTCGACTACGGCAGCGGCTACCAATACGCGCATGACCAGCCCGACGCCGTCGCGGCGATGGACTGCCTGCCCGAGCGTCTCCAGGGGCGCCGCTTCTACGCGCCGACCGAGCGGGGATTCGAGAAGGAGATCAAGCGGCGTCTCGAGGGGTGGCAAGACATCAAGGCGAAACGACGCGGCTAGGCGCGCGCCGCGACTAGATCCGCTCGAAGCGACGCTCGAGCTCCCGGCGCGACAGCCGGAACATGACCGGCCGGCCGTGCGGGCACACGGTCGAATAGGCGGTCGCGCGCAGTTCCTCGAGGATGTGCGTCATCTTCTCGCGGGTGAGCGGATCGTTCGCCCTGACGGCGGCGTGGCAGGCCATGGTGGCGGCAATCTGCTTGACGGCTTGCTCGGCGACCAGTCCGCGGTCGAGGCCCTCGAGGTCGTCGGCCAGCGCCCGGAGGGTCTGGTCGATGGCCGCGACGTCGAGAATCGCCGGCACGGCCATGACGCGGACGCTGACGCCGCCGAAGTCCTCGATCTCGAAGCCGAAGCGCGCCAGCGCGTCGCCGCGCGCCAGCAGCGTGTCGTGGCCCGCGCCCGGCAGGTCGAGCACCATCGGCACCAGCAGGCGCTGGCTGTCGAGCGCCGATCGCGTGAGCCGCTCCATGATGCGCTCGAACAGCACGCGCTCGTGGGCGACGTGCTGGTCGATGATCACCAGCCCTTCGTCGTCGACGGCGACGATGAACGTGTTCGCGGAACTGGCCGAGCGGAGTGAGCACGCGCTCGAGCCCGACGGCCGACGTGGTGTCGTCCACCATCATCCCGGCGATGTCCTGCGGGCCGCGTGGGCGCCAGTCGGTCGGTGCTGGCCCGGGCCAGACGCCGCTGTCTCCCCGCTCGCGCGCGCCCCATGCCCAGCCGCCCGGACGCTGCGCCCGCTGTGCTCCTCGCCGGCGAGCCCCGCGACCGCGCCGCCGTACGTGACCGGACCAGCCGCGCCGCCCGGCAGGTCGGGCATGCCGGCTGCGCCCAGCGCCTCGGCGACGCCGCGCCGCACGACCTCGTGCACGAGCGACTGGTCGGCGAAGCGCACTTCCGCCTTGGTCGGGTGCACGTTGACGTCGAGCGCGTCGGGCGGCATCTCGAGGAACAGGTGCACCTCAGGACTGCGCTCCTTGATCGAGGCCGAGGCTGTAGGCGTCGATGATGGCGTGCGCGATCGTCTTGTCCTTGACGATGCGGCGATTGATGAAGACGTGCTGGGGCCCGCGCGTCGGCCCTGCTCGGCCAGCGCCGCGATGAAGCCCGCTCAGGCGCACGCCGCCGGCGTCCTTGCGGGCGACCGGCACCAGGTCGGCGCGATCGCCGTAGATCTGATAGAGCCGCTCGCGCCAGCGTCGCCGCCGGCGGGCACTCGAGCACGGCGCGCCGCCGCTCGTCAGCGTGAAGCCGACCTCGGGATACGCCAGCGCCAGCTGCGTGGCCAGCTGCGAGACCTGCGCCGACTCGGCGCCAGTCGGACTTCAGGAACTTGCGGCGCGCCGGCAGGTTGTAGAAGAGATCGTTCACCTCGATGACGCGTCCCTTCGGGCGCCGCCGCATCGCCGAGACGCGCGTCGATGGCGCCGCCATCGACCCGGATCTCGGTGCCGCTGTCGATCGCCGCGGGCGCGCGTGCGCAGCGTGAAGTGCGACACCGACGCGATGCTGCGGCAGCGCCTCGCCGCGGAACCCGAGCGTAGCGATGGCCGCCGAGATCGTCGACCGTGCGGATCTTGCTGGTGGCGTGCCGCTCGAGCGCTAGCCGCGCGTCGTCCGGGTCCATGCCCTCGCCGTCGTCCTCGACGCGCATCTGCTTCTTGCCGCCGACTCGACGGGATGCGCGATGCGGCGGGCGCCGGCGTCGATGGCGTTCTCGACCAGTTCCTTGACGACCGAGGCCGGGCCGCTCGACCACCTCGCCGGCGGCAATCTGGTTGGCGAGGTCGTCGGGCAGCTTGACGATGCGGGTCATCGCCTCACGCACCATCCAGCGACGCGGCGGAACACGCCAGCATGCCGGCACGATGGCGATCGCCATGATGCCCGACCACCCACCAGAACTGCACGGCTTCGCCGCCGGGAAATGCGGCAGCGGCACGTTCATGCCCCACAGGCCGGTGAGCACGGTCAGCGGCATGAACATCGTCGACACCACCGTCAGCACCTTCATCACCTCGTTCAGCCGGTCGCTGACGCTGGTCAGGTGGGCGTCGAGGATGCCGGTGATCCGGTCCTGGAAGATCATCGCGTCGTCGGAGAGGCGCACCAGCTGGTCGTAGACGTCGCGGAAGCGGAACGACATTTCGCTGACTGATAGTCGACGAACTCGCGCCGGGCCAGGCGGGCCATGACGTCGCGCTGCGGCGTGACGATGCGGCGCAGGCTGCGCGACGTCGCGCTTCTCGCGAGGATCTCGCCGCATCAGCGTCCGGCCTGCGGGTTGTCGAATACCTGCCGTCTCGAGCTCGTCGAGCCGTTCCTCGAGCTTCTCGACCTCCGGCCGGTAGTGGTCGACCATGGCGTCGACGATGCGGTGGAAGAGGGCCACCGGCCCTTCGGCCATGATCTTCCGTCTGCGCGGCGCAGTGCTCCGACAGCTCGGCGATCGAGCGCGAGTGGCCGTCGTGCACCGTCACCAGGTAGTTGGCGCCGACGAAGAAGTCGACGTCGTGGGTCGCGAAGCCGTGCTCGCCGGCGTGGAAGTCGATGCCGTGGAGGACCACGTAGAGGTAGCCGTCGTAGGCTTCGATCTTCGGATACTGCAGGTCTCGCTGCAGCGCATCCTCGACCGACAGCGGGTGGAATGCCGAACGTCGTCGCTGAGGAGCACGCCGTCTCGGGAATCGACGGCGCGGCGAGGTCGACCCAGACGAAGGTGCCGCTGCCGGGGCGAAGCCAGGCCGGATCGAGCGCTGCGATGGCGCTCGTCCGGCCGTCCCGGTGGACGAAGTAGCTGATCATAGGGGCAGAGTGCCAGGTACCGGAGAGTGGTCAGGTGCCCTGCCCCGGGTGCCGCCCTAGTCTCCGACCTTGACCGCCAGCGCCGCCTGCGCCGCCGCCAGGCGGGCCACCGGCACGCGGTAGGGCGAGGCGCTGACGTAGTCGAGGCCGACCTTCTCGAAGAAGTGGATCGACGACGGGTCGCCGCCGTGCTCGCCGCAGATGCCGAGCTTGAGGTCCGGGCGGGTCTGCGCGGCCGCTTCTGCACGGCCATCGGCACGAGCTGGCCGACGCCGTCGGCGTCGATCGATGGCGAACGGATCCTTGTCGAGGATCTTCTTGCTCCTGGTAGACGCGCAGGAACTTGCCGACGTCGTCGCGCGAGAAGCCGAAGGTCATCTGCGTCAGGTCGTTGGTGCCGAACGAGAAGAACTGCGCCTCGTTCGGCCACCTCGTCGGCGGTCACGCGCGCCGCGCGGCACCTCGATCATCGTGCCGACCAGGTACTTGATCTTGACGCCCTGCTCCTTCATCACCTCGGCGGCCACGCGGTCGACGATCGCCTTCTGGTCGCGCAGTTCCTTCACGTGCCCGACCAGCGGGATCATGATCTCGGGCACGACCTTCAGGCCTTCCTTGTTCAGCTGGCACGCCGCCTCGATGATGGCGCGCGTCTGCATCTCGGTGATCTCGGGATAGGTGATGCCGAGGCGGACGCCGCGATGGCCGAGCATCGGGTTGAACTCGTGCAGCTGCTCGACGCGGGCGAGCAGCGTGCCTCTTCTCGTCGAGCTCGTGCCGCCCTTCTTGCCGTGCGCTTCCGAGCCGCGCGATCTCGACCATCAGCTCTTCGCGCTTGGGCAGGAACTCGTGCAGCGGCGGGTCGATGGTCCGGATGGTCACCGGCGCGCCCTTCATCGCCTTGAACACGCCGTAGAAGTCGTCGCGCTGCAGCGGCAGCAGCTCGTCGAGCGCCTTGCGGCGGTCGGCTTCGTTGTCGGCGAGGATCATCCGCTGCACGATCGGGATGCGGCCTTCGCCGAAGAACATGTGCTCGGTGCGGCACAGGCCGATGCCGCGCGCGCCGAACGCGTAGGCGAGCTCGGCCTGGTCCGGCTGGTCGGCGTTGGCGCGCACGCCCATGCGGCGGAACTTGTCGGCCCAGCCGAGCAGCTTGTCGAAGCGCTGGTAGATGTCGGACTCGGCCGGCTTGATCGTGCCGTCGATGCACCTGCAGGATCTCGCTCGGCTTGCGACGCGACACCTGCGCCATCTTGACCTCGCCGGTCAGGCCGTCGAACGAGATGCAGTCGCCTTCCTTGACCGTCTGGCCGCTCGACCGTGAAGCTGCTTGCCGTGCTCGTCGATGTCCAGCGTCGCCGGCGCCGACGATCGACGGCTTGCCCATCTGGCGGCCGACCACCGCGGCGTGCGAGGTCATGCCGCCGGTGGCGGTGAGGATGCCCTGCGACACGAACATGCCGTGGATGTCGTCGGGCACGGTCTCGCGGCGGACCAGGATGACCGGCTTGCCCTGCTGGTCCACTCGACCGCGTGGTCGGCGGTGAACACCACCTGGCCGCTGGCCGCGCCGGGCGAGGCCGGCAGCCCCTTGGTGGCGACCGGGATCTTCTTCCACTCCTCCGGATCGAAGCCGGGCGCGAGCAGCTGGATCAGCGACTTCGGGATCGACCAGCAGCACCGCTTCCTTCGGCGTGATCAGCCGCTCGTCCACCAGGTCGGTGGCGATCACCACCGCGGCGTAGCCGGTGCGCTTGCCGCTGCGCGTCTGCAGCATGAACAGGCGCTCGTCCTGGATCGTGAACTCGAAGTCCTGGATGTCCTTGTAGTGCTTCTCGAGCCGCGTGGTGATGTCGCGCAGCTGCTTGTAGGCCTTCGGCATCACCTGCTCGAGCTCGCGGATCGGCTGCGGCGTGCGGATGCCGGCGACGACGTCCTCGCCCTGGGCGTTGATCAGGAACTCGCCGTAGAACTCCTTGCGTGCCGGTGGCCGGGTTGCGCGTGAAGCCGACGCCGGTGCCCGAGCGATCGCCGGTGTTGCCGAACACCATCATCTGCACGTTGACGGCGGTGCCGATGTGATCCGGGATGTCGTAGATGCGCCGGTATTCCTTGGCGCGCGGGTTCATCCACGAGCGGAACACGGCGTCGCGCGCCATCTGCAGCTGGTCGCTCGGATCCTGCGGGAAGGCCTTGCCGGTGCGCTTCTTGACGACCCCCTTGTAGCGCGTCGACCACCTCGCGCAGCGCCGCCTCGTCGAGGTCGGTGTCGAGCTTCGCGCCGCGCGCCTGTCTTGACGGCCGTCGAACTCGTGCTCGAACGACGCTCTTCGGAATCTCGAGCACGACGTTGCCGAACATCTGGATGAAGCGGCGGTAGCTGTCGAAGGCGAAGCGGCCGTTGCCGGTCCGCGCCTTCAGCCCCTCGACCGCCTCGTCGTTCAGGCCGAGGTTGAGGATCGTGTCCATCATGCCGGGCATCGAGAACTTCGCGCCCGAGCGGACCGAGACGAGCAGCGGGTTGGTCGGTCGAGCCGAGCGTGGCGCCGGCGGCCTTCTCGAGCTTGCGCAGCGTTGTCGTCGATCTCGCGTTTCGATGTCGCCGGGATCTTCGAGCTTGTTCCTTGTAGTAGATGGTGCAGACGTCGGTGGAGATGGTGAACCCGGGCGGCACCGGCAGGCCGGCGTTGGTCATCTCGGCCAGGCCGGAGCCCTTGCCGCCGAGCAGGTCCTTCATGCGTCGCGGTCGCCGTCGGCCTTGCCGTTGCCGAAGAAATAGACGTACTTCGTGGCCTTGGTCCTGGACTTGGCCGGCGCTGTGCCGTTGGCCTTCCTGGCCATCGTGGCCGTTTCGCGCACGATCGCTCCGACTACCGACTGTCACGAGGCCGGCCGACGAGGTCTTGCGGGCGTTCTTCTTGGCTTTCGCCATCGGGGACGACTTCTTCGCAGGTGCCACTATGCGCTTCGCCATGTCGATCGGAACTCCTAGCTGTCGGATTGCGGGACCATCTCCGAGACGTCGCGCGAGTTCGACAGGATCAGGGCTTCGAGTTGGCGCAGCAGGCGCAAGCGCGCCTCGCGCAGCCCTGGCTCGTCGGCCATGACCAGGACGTCGTCGAAGAACTTCGCCACCGTGGGCTGCAAATCAGCGCGGCCTCGGCGAACGCCTCGCGGTAGCCGTCGCCCTGGCGCAACGCCTGCGTCGATCACCGGACGCCGACGCTGCGAGTCTCGGCGAGCAGCGCCGTCTCGGCCGGCTCGGTCAGCGGCGGCCATCGAGCGCCCGGTGCCTCGGCCGCGGCACGTCCGCGTCGGGCAGATCGTCTGGCGATGTTCTTGCACGCGCTTGAACAGCGTCGGCGAGCTGCGCGAACTCGGCGTGTGCCGGTGAACTCGGGCAGCACCTCCAGCCGGCGGCGCGCCGTCAGCGGCGCCAGATGCGCCGCGGCTCGCGTGGTCACCGCGCGACGTTGCGGACGTCGGCGCCGCGCTGTTCGAAGCACGCTGCGCAGCGCGCTCGACGAGGAAGCCGTCGAGCGCGGCCCGGCACTCAGCCGCATCGGCTGGCGGCGGCAGTTGCGCCAGGGCCGCGGTCGACGAGCGGCCCGAGCGGCACGACGCGTGGTCAGGCCGGTGAGCGTCGGGCAGGTCGGCCAGGATGCGGATGACGCCCTGGGCCGCCCGGCGCAGAGCCATAGGGATCGCGCGACCCGGTCGGGCTCTCGCCCGCGACGAACATCGCCGACGACGTGTCGAGCTTGTCGGCCAGCGCGACGGCCGCCCAGGTGACCGCCGCCTCGCCCAGCTGCGCGCGCGACGGCGGCGGCGTCGGCTTCGACGCCGACGGCAGGTAGTGGTAGTAGATCGCCTTCCACACCGGCTCGGGCAGGCCCGCTTCGCGCGCGTAGATGCCGCCCATCGTGCCCTGCAGTTCGGTGAACTCGCGCACCATGTCGGTGGCCAGGTCGGCCTTGCACAGGCGGGCGGCGGCCGCGGCCGCGTCGGCGGCCTCGGCGCTGCGCCGAACGCCTCGCGCGGCGATCCAGCCGGCCAGCGGCTCGATCCGCTCGGCCTTCTCGCGGTAGCTGCCGAGCTTCTTGTGGAAGAGCAGCGTGGCCAGCCGCTCGAGGTGCGATTCGAGCGGCACCGCGCGGTCGGCCTCCCAGAAGAAGCGCGCGTCGCGCAGCCGCGCCGTGACCACCCGCTCGACGATTGCGCGCGATCGTCCGCTCGTTGTCTCGGCTCGGTGTTGATGCACGGCGAGGAACGCCGGCAGCAGCACGTCCTCGGCGTGACCAGCGGGAAGTAGTGCTGATGATGGATCATCGTGGTCGTGAGCACTTCGTCGGGCAGGCGCAGGAACTCGTCCGGGAAGGTGCCCGACACCACCGACGGGTATTCGACCAGGTCCGGCACCTCGTCGAGCAGGCCTGCTCGGCCGGCCGCCGAGACGCTCACCCGGCCGCCGCGGCCGCCGCGCCTTGGCGTCGAGCTCGCGGCGCGATCTTGTCGTGCCGTTCGCCGCGCTCGATGATCACGAAGTTCTCGGCCAGGCGCCGCCGGTAGTCGTCGAAGCTCTTGACCTTGATGGCCCGCCCGGCGCGGCCGCTGGTGGTGAGGAAGCGGTGGCCGTAGGTGACGGCGCCGGAGCGCACGTCCTGCACCAGCGGATCTGGCGGCCGCGGCCGGACGCAGGATGTCGAACGGCACGACCCGGCCGCCGTAGAGGAACAGCATCCAGCGGATCGGGCGGCCGAACAGCAGCTCGCCCTTGCCGTCGTCGAGCAGCGCGTCCCAGCGCATCTTCTTCGGGAACGGCAGATCGCGCAGCGGCCGCGGCCAGCACGCCTGGCAGCACGTCGACGGCGGCCTTGCCGCGCTGTTGCCGGCGATGGGCCAGGTAGATGCCTTTGGGCGTCTCCACGCGCTCGAGCGCCGACGGCTCCACGCCCTGCTTGCGCGCGAAGCCCAGGCCGGCGCCGGTCGTCGTCGCCGTCGGCCTGGAAGGCCGCCGACACCGGCGGCCCGATGACCAGCTCCTCGAAGTCGGTCTGCCGCTCGGGCACGCGCGCGGCCCGCACGGCCAGCCGGCGCGGCGTGCTGAAGGTCTCGACCGGGGCGTCGGCCGGCAGGCGCTGCTCGGCCAGCTGGGCCTCGATGACGCGTCGCCGATCTGCGCGGTCAGGCCGGGCAGCCAGCTGGCCGGAAGTTCCTCGCTGCCGATTTCGATGAGCAGTTCTCTATCCATGGCGGTCAGGTCCGGGCGGCGTTCATTCGCCCGCACCGAGGTCGCGGGCCTTGGCGGCGGCCTCGGCGTCCGCGGCGTACTCGCGGCACAAGCGGACGGCGAGCTGGCGCACGCGCAGGATGTAGGCCGTGCGCTCGGTCACGCCGATGCTGCCGCTCGAGTCGAGCATGTTGAAGAGGTGGGAACACTTGAGGCAGTACTCGAGCGCCGGCAAGACCAGCTTGCCCTCGGCCAGGCGCTCGCGCGAACGCGTAGTTGGCGTCGAACTGGCCGCGGTGGAACGCGGCGAACTCGTCGGCGGGAATTCCGGTGTCCTGATTGAAGGCGTACTTGGACTGCTCGACTTCCTCGCGCAGCCGCACCTCGCCGTACTTCACGCCCGGCGCCCATTCGAGGTCGAAGACGTTGTCGACCTTCTGCAGGAACATGGCGATCCGTTCGAGGCCGTAGGTGATCTCGGCGGAGATGGGCGACAGGTTCGACGCCGCCGACCTGCTGGAAGTAGGTGAACTGCGTGATCTCGAGGCCGTCGAGCATCACCTGCCAGCCGATGCCCCAGGCGCCGAGCGTCGGCGATTCCCAGTTGTCCTCCTCGAAGCGCACGTCGTGCTGACGCGGGATTGATGCCGCAGGCCTCGAGGCTGTCGAGGTACATCTGCTGGACCTCGTCGGGCGCACGGCTTGAGGATCACCTGGAACTGATGGTGCTTGAACAGGCGGTTGGGGTTCTGGCCGAAGCGGCCGTCGTCGGGCCGGCGCGACGGCTGCACGTAGGCGACCTGCCACGGCGTCGGGACCGAGCACGCGGAACAGCGTCTCGGGATGCGACGTGCCGGCGCCCACCTCGAGGTCGAGCGGCTGTTGCAGCAGGCAGCCGCGCGAGGCCCAGAAGGTCGAGAGCTTGAGGATGAGATCCTGAAAAGTCACCGGATGCCGCCTATGGCGTCTGGCGGCCCAGTGCCTGGACCACGCGGACGGATTTGAGCTCGCGATCGAAGTGCGAGGTGATGAGCGAGCGGTGCGCCACTTCGAGTTCCCGCAACACGGTCTCCGACGCGCCGAGCCCGGCGGCGTGGCATGGCTTCACCCGGCGGGCGGCCCGAATGAACGCCAGGGCGCGGGCCGACAGGAACCGGTCGCGGGTTCCTTGCGCGCCGTGGCAGGCCCGGCACACGAAGCCGTGACCATCGGCGGCCAGATACGCCCCGTCGGCCTCGGCGAACTCGGTGCCGCAGTGCTCGCAGGCGACGTCGGCAGGATACACGCCCTGCAACCGCAACACCCAGGTCTCGAAGTAGCGCGCCACCGGCTCGATCGGGCCGCCGGCAATCAGCGCCTCCAGCGTGGCCGCGCCGAGCCGGTACAGCCGCTCGTCGGGGTCCGCTTCCTCCGCGCTCGCGTCGAGCAGTTCGGCGAAGTAGGCGCTGTAGCCGAGCGCCGCGGCGTTGGGCGTGGACAGCGGGGACCGGACGGGTTCGGCGTAATTCAGATTCACCAGCTCGCGCTGCTCCTTCTCGAAATAAGCCACCCGCACCTCGGTCAGTGGCTCCAGGGCTCCGGCGAACCGCGACTTGGTCCGACGGGCCGAGGGCGCCACGCCGCGCTTCTTGCCGCGGTCCCTGGTCAGGAAGACGACAATACGGTCGGCCTCGCCCAGCTTGTAGGTGCGCAAGACCAGAGCGTCAGCGGTATAGAGGGGCACCGACGCCGTCCTGGCTGCTCATTCTATCCGCATTCCGCCCTCTAGCCGGGGCCGAGGAAGCGCAGGAAAATCGTGGCCAGGCCCAGGAACGAGGCGAACCCGACGACGTCGGTGAAGGTGGTGATGAACACCGACGAGGCCAGGGCCGGGTCGACCTTCAGGGCCTTGAGGCCGAGCGGCACCAGGGTTCCGGCCGTGGCGGCGACGAACATGTTGCAGACCATGGCCATGCCGAGCAGCAGGCCCAGCACCGGGTTGCCCTTGGTCACCCACGCCACCAGCGCCGCCACCACCCCCAGGGCGATGCCGTTGCCGACCCCGATGACCGACTCCTTGTAGAGCGCCTTCCGCGCGTTGGCCCACGACAACTCGCCCAGGGCCAGGCCGCGCACGATGACGGTCAAGGTCTGGGTCGCGGCGTTGCCGCCCATGCCGGCCACGATCGGCATGAACACGGCCAGGGCGGTGACCTGGCTGATGGTGTCTTCGAAGGCGGCGACCACCGAGGCGGCCAGGAAGGCCGTGGCCAGATTGATGCCGAGCCAGGGCAGGCGCTTCTTGAGCGCTTCGAATGGCGGGGTCTCGATGCGCTCGTCGCCCGACACGCCGGCCAGACGGAGGAGGTCCTCGGTGGCCTCGTCCTTCAGGACGTCGATGACGTCGTCGACGGTGATGACGCCGGCCAGCTTGTTTTCTTCGTCGACGACCGGGATGGCCAGCAGGTTGTAGGAGGCAACCAGGCGCGCGGCCTCTTCCTGGTCGGTATCGACCCGGACGCTGAAGACGGCCGGGGTCATGATGCGCTTGAGCGGCGTCTCGGGCGAGACCAGCAGCAGGCGGCGCAACGAGGTGACCCCGACCAGATGCCGTCGGGCGTCGACCACGTAGAGATAGAACACCATCTCGACGTTGGTGGCGCTCTGCAGGGCCGTCACGGCTTCGGCCACGGTCAGGTCTTCGCTCAGGGCGAAGACGTTCGGGTTCATGATGCGGCCGGCGGTCTGCTCGGCGTAGTCGAGCAGACTCTCGACCTGGCCCGACTCGCGGCGGCGCATCAGCTCGAGGACTTCGTGCGACAGTTCGTCGGGCAGGTAGTCGATCAGGGCGGCGGCGTCGTCGGAGGCGATCTCCTGCACCAGCTTGGCGATGTCTTCGGCCGACTTGCCGGCCAGCAGGTGCGCGCCACGCTCGGCGCCGAGCTCGCTCAAGCTCTCCATGGCCAGCTTGGGCTGGCGCTCGACGAGCACGGCAAAGGCCCCCTGCCGTTCGCTGTCGTGGAGTTCGCCGAAGATCTGGCCGAGGTCGGCGGGATGCTGCTTCTGCAGCAGGTTCAGCAGGTTGGCGGTGGCGCCGATGCGCAGCAGTCGCCGCACCGAATCGAGGACGACGTCAATTCTTCGCTGCTGCGCCATGTCGGTCCCAGGTCAGATGCTCACAAGCTCCCAAGCCTAGCACGGCGATTTTCCGAGCCGCAATCGCGACTCGCGCGCCGCTCAGCGACGCCGTCGCTTCTGGCGCGATCCGTCGTCGGGCAGGCCGATGTCGGTAAGGGTGCGGGGATCCTCGCGCCAGTCCTCCTTGACCTTCACATGGAGATCGAGGAACACCTTGGCGTCGAAGAACCGTTCCAGCTCGAGTCGCGCCGCCGTGCCGATGGCCTTGATCATGGCGCCGCCGCGGCCGACCACGATCGGCTTCTGCGAGGCGCGCTCGACCAGGATCGAGCAGTGCAGGCGCAGCATTCCGCCCGGCTGCTCGGGCTCCTCGAACGCGTCGACCACGACGGCGCTGGTGAAGGGCAACTCCGCGTGCGTGTGGGCGAGCAGCTGCTCGCGGATCAGCTCGGCGACGAAGAACCGTTCCGGCTGGTCGGTGAGGTAGTCCTCGGGATAGAGCGCCGGTCCTTCGGGCAGATGCGACAGCAGCACCTCTTCGAGCCGCGCCACGTTCTCGCCGGTCGCGGCCGAGATCGGAACGATGTCCACGGCCGTGCCCTTCTTCGCCACCGCCGCGATCCGCGGCAGCAGGTCGGGTTTGGCGACGAGGTCGACCTTGTTGAGCACCACGACGATCGGCGACTTGGTGCCGGACACGAGATCCCACACGAAGTTGTCGCCGGCGCCGTGGTCGGTGGCGGCATCGACGACGAGCGCCACCACGTCGACCTCGCGCACGGTCGAACGCGAGATGTCCACCATGCGCACGTTCAGCCGGTGCAGCGGACGGTGGATGCCCGGGGTGTCGACGTAGACCAGCTGGCCGCCCGGCAGCGTCTTGACGCCGACGATGCGGTTGCGCGTGGTCTGCGGCTTGTCCGAGACGATGGCCAGCTTCTGGCCGACGAGCCGGTTCAACAGCGTCGACTTGCCCGCGTTGGGGCGGCCGACCAGGCCTACGAAGCCGGACTTCACGAAGCCGCGCTTTCGGCGTCGGCGGGCGCGACGGTGCGGTGCATGCGGACGCGGGTCACGCGCCGGCGCTCGGCGTCGAGCACCTCCACGGCCAGGTCGCCGACCTCGAAGCGTTCGCCCTTGAGCGGCACCCGGCCGAGCGACGCCAGCAGATAGCCGCCTACGGAATCGAAGCCGGCGCGCTCGACCGTCACGCCGAGGTGCTCGTCCAGGACCGACACGTCGGCCTTGCCGCTCACCACGTAGACGCCGTCGCCTTCATCGACCACCGCCTCCCCTTCCACGTCGTATTCGTCGCGGATCTCGCCGACGATCTCCTCGATCAGGTCCTCGAGCGTGACCAGGCCGGCGGTGCCGCCGTACTCGTCGACCACGATGGCGCTCTGCACCCGTTCGCGCTGGAACTCGTGCAGCAGCGCCGGGACCTTCTTGGTCTCGGGCACGAAGTGCGCCGGCCGGAGCACCTCGCGAATGGTGACGTCGATGCCGTCGATGTGGCGCACCATGTCTTTCACGAAGGCGAAGCCGAGGATGTTGTCGAGCGTGCCGTCGTAGACCGGCACGCGCGAATACTGCTGGTCGCGGAAGAGCTGACGCAGGTCTTCGATGGTCTTGGTCACCTCGATGGCGATGATGTCGGGACGCGGCGTCATCACCTCGCGCACCAGGGTGTCGCGGAAATCCACGATCGAGCGCAGCAGCGCCCGCGCCTGGTCGGGATCCGACTCGAGGCCGCCATCGGCTTCCTGGGCCGACTCGGCGGTCTCGGCGCCGTTGCCCGGCGCACCCGTGGTGTCGACGGTCGTGCCGTTGACGGCCGCGACGCGGGCGATCCGGAGCAAGGCGTTGGTGAGCGGCCGCAGCAGCCGCTCGACCGGGTGGAACGCCGGCAGGATGGCGCTGAGCACGGCCTCGGGATCGCGCCGGATCATGACCAGCGGCAGCAGGTGCTCGCAGACCAGCGCAAAGGCTGCCATGGCGGCAATCAGCGTGGGCAGGCCGTGCCCGGCGTCCATGCTGACGACGCGCGCCAGCAGCGCGCCGGCCACCACGTAGATGATGGCCAGGACGAGGCGGGTCGGCAGGAACAGCCGCATCGGATCGTCGAGGTAGCCGCCGAGCAGATCGTCGCGGTCGCTGCGCTCGGCCGAGAGCCGCAGCGACAGCCGCATCATGGCGCTGAAGGCCGCCGACACGGTCCCGACCAGCACCGCGGCGCAGGCCAGCAGGAAGAGCGCCAGCGGGGTCATGGGCGCGGCCTCGCGCGCTCGATCAGCCCGTGGTCGAGGCCGCCGGCGCGGCGCAGCCTCGCCTCGGTGCGGGCCATCTGGCCGTCGTCGGTCTCGTGATCGAAGCCGAGCAGGTGCAGCAGGCCGTGGAGCGCCAGCACCCGGAGTTCCGTCGCCAGCGGATGACCGGCGGCCCGGGCCTGGCGGGTGGCCAGGCCGGCGGCGATGGCCACATCGCCCAGCATTGGCACGGCCGCGCGGGGCGACGTGTCGGCGGCCGGGAACGAGAGCACGTCGGTGGTGCGATCGACGCCCCGGAAGGTGTGGTTGAGCGCGCGCATGCGGGCGTCGGTGACCAGCGCGACCGTGACCTCGCCGCGGGCGCGCCGGGGCGCCACCCGCGCCAGCCACGGGCCCAGCCCTCGTGTCGCGGGCCGGAGGGCCGCGGCGGCGACGATGGTCACGTGCAGTCGCGCGGCGGTGTGCGCCGGGATAGCCATGGACCTGCTCAACGCGCCGGGCCGGCGGCCGGCGCCGCCTGCCCTTCGTAGGCCTTGACGATGGCCTGCACCAGCTTGTGGCGCACGACGTCGCTGTCGTCGAAGCGCACGAAGGCGATGCCGTCGATGCCCGAGACCACGCGGATGGCGTCGACCAGCCCGGAGGTGCGTCCGTAAGGCAGATCGATCTGAGTGATGTCGCCGGTGACGACGGCCTTGGATCCGAAGCCCAGGCGGGTCAGGAACATCTTCATCTGCTCGACCGTGGTGTTCTGCGCCTCGTCGAGGATGACGAAGGCGTCGTTGAGCGTCCGGCCGCGCATGAACGCGATCGGCGCCACCTCGATGGTGCCGCGTTCGAGCAGACGCTCGGCGCGCTCGACATCGAGCATGTCGTAGAGCGCGTCGTAGAGCGGCCGCAGGTACGGGTTGACCTTTTCCTGGAGGTCGCCAGGCAGGAAGCCCAGTTTCTCGCCGGCCTCGACCGCGGGCCGCGCCAGGATGATGCGTGCCACCTTCTTCGAAAGCAGCGCGCTGACCGCCTGCGCCATGGCCAGGTAGGTCTTGCCGGTGCCGGCCGGGCCGACGCCGAACACGATGTCGTGCTGCTCGATGGCGTCCAGGTAGAGCCGCTGGTTGGCCGACTTGGCCGTGATCCGGCGCCGGCCGGCCTGGCGCAGTTGCCCGCCCTTGAGGAAATGCTCGTGCAGGTCGATGCTGTCGTGATCGGACACGAGTTTGGCGGCCGTGCGGATATCGGTGTCGGACAAGGAATGCCCGTCGCCCAGCAAGCCGCTCACCTGTCCGGCCCAGCGCTCGACGCGCGCGGTGTCGCGCGGATTGCCGTCGACCATGAGTTCGTGGCCATGCGTGCGAATCTTGACGTTGAGCAGCGCTTCGACGTGGCGCAGATTCTCGTCAAAGGGTCCAAAGAGCGCGCCCACGCTGGTCTGTGGCACGACGATGCGGCGAGTCGATATCGGTACTGATTTCTGATATCTCCTTCAGTATCAGTGGTTTAACTTTCAGGGCCGATCGTAGCAGCGGGCCCGAGCGGCGGTCAAGCCTCGGTCCGGAGCCGGAGCTCGCGCAGTTGGGCCGCGTCCACCGCCGACGGCGCCTCGCACATCAGGTCGACGGCCTGGGTGGTCTTCGGGAACGGAATGACCTCGCGAATCGAGGTTTCCCCCGCCAGCAGCGCCACGATGCGGTCGAGTCCCAGCGCCAGGCCGCCGTGCGGCGGCGTGCCGTACTCGAGCGCCTCGAGGAAGAACCCGAAGCGCGTGCGCGCCTGCTCCTCGCTCAGGCCCAGCAGGCGGAAGACCGTGGCCTGCGTCTCGCGGTCGTGGATACGGATGCTGCCGCCGCCGAGCTCCCAGCCGTTCAGGATCACGTCGTAGGCCTTGGCCAGCACCTTGCCCGGCTCCGCCTCGAGCAGGTGCAGGTCTTCCTCGCGCGGCGCCGTGAACGGGTGGTTCACCGAGTCCCAGCGGCTTCTCGTCGGCGTTCCAATCGAACAGCGGGAAGTCGGTGACCCAGAGCAGCTCCCACCGGCCTTCGGGCATCGAGATTCGCGCTTCCGGGCCACGGCCAGGCGCAGCTGGCCGAGCATCTTGGAGGTGGCGTCGGCGGCGCCGCTGGCCAGCACCACCAGGTCGGCGGCGCCAGCGCCCAAAGCATCGAGCGTGGCGCGGGTCGTCTCGTCGCCAATCGCCTTGGCCGAGACCTGCACGCCCTCAGCCGTGTACGACGGGCCCAGATGAGGCCGGCCGCGCCGGCCTGCTTGGCCATCTCGACGAGCTCGTCGAGTTCGCGGCGGGAGTACCGCCGCCGCGCCCGGGATGACGAAGCCGCGGACCGTGCCGCCGTGCTCCACGGCCTCGCGGAAGATGCCGAACGCCGACGTGGCGAAGCAGCGGGCCGACGTCCTGGATCTCCAGGCCGAAGCGCAGGTCGGGCTTGTCCGAGCCGTAGACCGCGATCGCCTCGGCATACGGCATCCGCCGGAACGGCCGGCGGATCTCGACGCCGATCTCGCGGAAGCAGCCGCCAGCGCGCCTTCGACGATCGTCGTAGACCATCTGGCGGCGTCGCGAACGCCATTTCGAGGTCGACCTGCGTGAACTCGAGTTGCCGGTCGGCGCGCAGCGCCTCGTCGCGGAAGCAGCGGGCGATCTGCACGTAGCGTATCGAAGCCGGCAATCATCAGGATCTGCTTGAAGATCTGCGGCGACTGCGGCAGCGCGTAGAACTCGCCCGGATGCACGCGGCTCGGCACCAGGAAGTCGCGGGCGCCTTCGGGCGTGGACTTGGTCAGGATCGGCGTTTCGATCTCGTAGAACCCTTGCTCGTCGAAGTACTTGCGCAGCGCCATCGTGACCGCGTGGCGCAGCGCCGATGTTGTGCTGCAGCTGCGGCCGGCGCAGATCGAGGTAGCGATACCGCAGCCGCGTCTCTTCCGAGACGTTCTGGTCCTCGGCGATCGAGAACGGCGGCGTCTTGGCCTCGTTGAGGACGCGCACTTCCCTCGGCCCGCACCTCGACCTCGCCGGTCGGCAGCTTGGCGTTCACCGTCTCGGCGGACGCGCCGCTCGACCACGCCGATGATGGCCACGACGAACTCGCGAGCGCAGGCGCTTGGCGCGCTCGAGCAGCGCCTCGTCGTCCTTCGACGATGACCTGCGTGAGGCCGTGGCGATCGCGCACGTCGAGGAACAGCAGCGAGCCGAGGTCGCGGACCCGATGCACCCAGCCGAGCAGCACGACCGTCGCGCCGACATCGGCGGCGCGCAGCGCGCCGCAGGTGTGCGTGCGGGCCAGGGTTCCGAGTTGCTCAGCCATTGACGTCCTCATTCTGTGACTTCGATGAGACGTCGGCCACGTCGGCGTCGCGGTCGACGATCGACCTGCGTCGCCGTCGGCCAGCGTCCTTGAGCGTGACCTGTCCGCGCCTCCAGCTCGTGCGTCTCCGATCACGGCCACGAATGGGATGCCGCGCTCGCCGGCGCATACTTGAACTGCTTGCCGAGTTCGCCGACTTCGGTTGCACCTCGGCCGGCGCAGTCCGGATAGAGCTCCACGCGCAGCCTGCGCCGCGCAGCTCGGTCGGCGAACGTCGGATACAGGTCGCCGCGGTTCGCGAACCACTGCACGACCATGACGTCGGCCGGCGTCGGGACCACGCGCCGGCGGGAACATGCCGCGCTCGGCCATCACGACCAGGATCCGCTCGAGGCCGAGCGAGATGCCGCAGGCGGGCACGCGCTCACCCGAGAACATGCCGACCAGGTTGTCGTAGCGGCCGCCGCCGCCGAGGCTGCCGGCCAGATCCGGCACGGCGATTTCGAAGATCGGCGCCGGTGTAATACGACAGGCCGCGCGCCAGGCTGCGTCGATGCGCCAGATGGGCGCCGGCCGCTGGTGCTCGTCGGCACAGCGCGAAGATCTGCGCGCAGTTCCGTCGACGGCCGGCCGTGCCCGCCGTCGTTGAGCGGCCGATTGCGGCTGAACCATCCAGCGCCGCGAGTGTCGCGCCGGCGGCGCCGCCGCGTCAGTCGATGAGCAGTGACGTCGCGCGCCGCTCGCCGGCGCAAGCCGCTCGTCTCCAGCTCGACCGCGACGCCGTCGCGGCCGATCTTGTCGGCCTTGTCGATGGCACGAGCGCCGTGCCGTGCAGCGCCGCCGGCACCCCGGCGTGCGTCGAGCACGCGCGCTCAACAGCTGGCGGTGATTGAGGCGATGTGAAGTCCGTGAAGCCGAGCGCGCTGAAGCACGTCGGCCGCCGGCCGCGAGCAGCTCCGCTTCGACCGTCATCGAGGTCGAGCCGATGGCGTCGACGTCGCACTGGTAGAACTCGCGGAAGCGGCCCTTCTGCGGCCGATCGGCGCGCCACACCGGCTGCACCTGGTAGCGCTTGAAGAACTTCGGCAGCGTGGCGCGGTGCTCGGCCACGACCCGCGCCAGCGGCACGGTGAGGTCGTAGCGGAGCGCCAGGTCGGCCTCGCCGGCCTTGCCGTCCTCGCCGCGCTTCAGGATCTTGAAGATCAGCCGGTCGCCCTCTTCGCCGTACTTGCCGTGCAGCGTCTCGATGTTCTCGACCGACGGCGTCTCGAGCGGCTCGAAGCCGTAGCCCTGGTAGACCTCGGCAATCACGCCGATGACATGCTGCGCGGCGGCGCACGTCGTCCGGCAGGAAGTCGCGCATGCCGCGCGCCGGCTTGGTCGACGACGGCCATCAGCGTGGCGCCACGACGCCGCTCTCGGCCAGGTAGTCGAGGCGATAGGCCACGTAGTTGTCGGCGTACCAGCGGATCTCGGCCACTTCGTCGTCGGTCAGCGGGCGCTTGACCTTGGCCGGCCGGCCCATCACGAGCGAACGGGGCGGAATGCGCATGCCTTCGGTGACGCAGACGTGCCGGCGGCGACCACCGAGTCGGCGCCGATGTGGGCGCCGTTGAGCAGCATCGCGCCCATGCCGATGAGCACGCGGTCTTCGATGGTGCAGCCGTGCAGCACGGCCGAGTGCCCCACCGTCACCTCGTCGCCGATGGTCGTCGGATGGGTGTCGCGCATCACGTGCACCATCGTCAGATCCTGGATGTTCGAGCGGCGGCCGATGCGGATGCGATGGACGTCGCCGCGGATGACGACGTTCATCCACACCGACGACTCGGCGCCGATGTGGACGTCGCCGATGACCTGGGCGGAGTGGATCCACGTACGCCGTCGCGTCGACCGTCGGTGCCGTGCCTTTGTGAGTCCGTATCATCGTCTGTTCGTCTTCTATGACCCGGGGAATCGAGGGCCCGGAACCCGGGCCCGTCAGATCTTGGGCAGCGTGACGCCGCGCTGCGCCTGGTACTTGCCCTTCTTGTCCTTGTACGACACCTCGCACGGCTCGTCGCTCTGGAAGAACAGCACCTGCGCGATGCCCTCGTTGGCGTAGATCTTCGCCGGCAGCGGCGTCGTGTTCGAGATCTCGATGCGTGACGTGGCCTTCCCACTCGGGCTCGAACGGCGTGACGTTGACGATGATGCCGCAGCGCGCGTAGGTCGACTTGCCGAGGCAGACCGTCAGCACGTCGCGCGGGATGCGGAAGTACTCGATGGTGCGGGCCAGCGCGAACGAGTTGGGCGGCACGATGCAGCTCGGCTGCCTTGATGTCGACGAACGACTTGCGGGTCGAAGTTCTTGGGATCGACCACCGTGTTGTAGATGTTGTGAAGACCTTGAACTCGTCGGCGACGCGCATGTCGTAGCCGTACGACGACAGCCCGTACGAGACCACGCCGGCGCGCACCTGGCGATCCTCGAACGGCTCGATCATGCCGTGCTCGAGCGCCATGCGCCGGATCCACCGATCGCTCTTGATGGCCATCGACCTCTCCTTCGACTCGCGCCTCAGCGGCGCAGCAGCCAGCTGACCAGCATGAACGCCGCCGCTCACCAGCACGACTGGTCGTGATGGGCAAGTACAAATGGAAGCCGTCGCGTTCGACGGCGATGTCGCCGGGCAGCCGGCCCAGCGGCACGCCCAGCCATCATCAGGGCGCCGGCTGCGGCCACGACCAGTCCGACGACGACGAGCAGCGGACCCACGCAGTGGGCTAGCGGAGTTCCATGCCGCGGAAGAAGTAGCCCAGTTCGAACGCCGCCGTCTCCGGCGCGTCGGAGCCGTGCGTGGCGTTGTTGTCGATCGACGCGCCGAACTCCTTGCGCAGCGTCCCGGCCTCGGCCTTGGCCGGATCGGTCGCGCCCATCAGGTCGCGCCACTTCTTGATGGCGTCGGGCGCCTCGAGGCACAGCACCAGGCACGGCGCCGACGACATGAAGTCGGTGAGCGCGGCAAAGAACGGCCGGGCCGCGTGCACGTGGTAGAAGCCTTCGGCCTCGCCCTTGGACATGTGGATCATGCGGGCGGCCCGCACGGTGAACCCTTCCGCTTCCACGCGGGCAAGAATCTTGCCCATGGAACCGGCACGGACGGCATCTGGTTTGATGATGGCAAATGTACGCTGCATAACTGGTCGATTATACCTGCGGACGGCCCGAGCCTCCCCCGCCGGAGATGACTGCCTGCGGATAGCACCCGAGCACCCGGAGGAACTGCGTGGCCGTGGCCAGTCCGGCCAACCCCGACTGGACCCGCGGCTCGCCCAAGTGCCCCTCGACGTCCACATAGAAGACGTACTCCCAGGCCGAACCGGGCTTGGGCCGTGATTCCAGCTTGGTCAAGCTGAGACCCTCTTCGGCCAGGACATTCAGGCAGCGCACGAGAGCGCCGCGTTCGTGTCTGGTGCCGAACACCAGCGACACCTTGCACGCCACCAGCGGGTTGACGTCCACCGGCGTCGCGGCGATGACCACGAAGCGCGTCAGGTTGATGGCCTGGTTGGCGATGTCGCGGGCCAGCACGGTGAGGCCGTGGCGGTCACCGGCTTCGCCACTGGCGATGGCCGCGTGCGCGCGATCGCCGCGCTCGGCCACGCGCGCCGCCGCCAGGGCGGTGTTGGCGGCCGGTTCGCTCTCGACGTCCGCCAGCCCGGCCAGGTAATCGCTGCACTGCGCCAGCGCCTGCGGATGGGAGTGGACGTGGGTCAGCCCGGCGATGGTCGCGCCCGGCACCCCGAGCAGGCAGTGCCGGATGGGCAGCACCTCCTCGCCCACCATGGCCAGGTTGAGGCGGAACAGGAGGTCGTAGACCTCGTTGACCGAGCCGGCGGTGCTGTTCTCGATCGGGAGCACGGCCCGTTGCGCGTCGCCGCGCTGCACCGCTTCGAGCGTGTCGCGGAAGGACCGGTAGGGACGGAAGGTGATGACCCGCCGCTCCACGCCGAAGTGGCGCTGGGCCGCCTCGTGGCCGTAGGCGCCTTCCGTGCCCTGGTAGGCCACGGTCCACGGCTCGGCCGCGGTGTCGACGGGCGACTGCAGCCAGTCGTGTTGACGCCGCACCGAGTCCTCGAGGATCTCGTGATAGATGCGCCGGACCAGCGCCGGGTCGAGGCCGAGCCGCTCGCCGTAGGCGGAACGGTGGGCGACGAGCGCGGCCTCGCGGTCCAGGTCGCGTACCGGGCGGTCGGCGTCGGCCTTGACGTCGGCGATTTCGTGCGCCAGCCGGGTGCGCTCGCCGAGCGCGTGCAGCAGCACCTTGTCGAGGTCGTCGAGCGCTTTCCGCAGGTCGGCGAGGTCGCGCATGGTCATGTCGGTCGTCCCCCAAAAGAAAACCGCCGCCCGGGCCTGTCGGCCGGGGCGGCGGTGAGTGCGTGCCGATTCGAACGATTCGGCCTACACCGCGCCCCTGCGGGCAAACGAGCCCGTAAACGAGCAGCGGGTCACAGCCAGGTGGATCATCGGGCGAGCGCCTTGACCAGGGAGTCTCCCATGTCGGCCGGGCTCTTGACCACCGTGACGCCGGCGGCGGTCAGCGCCGCCATCTTCTCGGCCGCCGTGCCCTGGCCGCCGGCGATGATCGCGCCGGCGTGGCCCATGCGGCGCCCCGGCGGCGCCGTCTGGCCGGCGATGAAGGCGACGACCGGCTTCTTGAAGTGCGCCTTGATCCAGGCGGCGGCTTCTTCCTCGGCCGTGCCGCCGATCTCGCCGATCATGATCACCGCTTCGGTGTCGTCGTCGGCTGGAACAGCTCGAGCGCGTCGATGTGGGTCGTGCCGATCAGCGGATCGCCGCCGATGCCGATGCAGGTCGATCTGGCCGATGCCAAGGCGCGTCAGCTGGTGCGATCGCTTCGTAGGTGAGCGTGCCGCTCTTCGACACGATGCCGATGCGCCCTTCCTTGCAGATGTTGGCCGGGATGATGCCGGCCTTGCCCTTGCCCGGCGAGATGATGCCCGGGCAGTTCGGGCCGATCAGCCGCGTGCGCCGGGCGCGTCCTGCAGGAAGGTCATCGCCTTGCATCATGTCGACGACCGGAATGCCTTCGGTGATGCAGACCACCAGCGCGATGCCGGCGTCGGCCGCTTCCATGATCGCGTCGGCGGCAAACGGCGGCGGCACGAAGATCACCGACGCGTTGGCGCCGGTCTCCGTCACCGCGTCGTGCGACGGTGTTGAACACCGGCCAGCCCTCGTGGGTCGTGCCGCCCTTGCCGGGCGTGACGCCGCCGACGACGGTGGTGCCGATAGGCCGCCGCGGCCTTGGCGTGGAACGTGCCTTCGCGGCCGGTGAGGCCCTGGACGATCAGGCGCGTGTTCTGGTCGAGCAGGACGGCCATGTAGTCGATGCACCTCCGGCCAGCGCGCACGACCTTGTCGGCCGCCTCGCCCATCGTGTCGGCGGTCGTGAAGTTCAGGCCGCTCTCGGCGCAGCATCCGCTTGCCTTCTTCGACGTTGGTGCCTTCCATGCGGATGACGATCGGCACCGGCACGCCCAGTTCCTTGACCGCGGCGATGACGCCCTGCGGCGAGCACGTCGCAGCGCAGGATGCCGCCGAAGATGTTGATCAGCACCGCCTTCACGTTCGTGTCCGACATCAGGATCTTGAAGGCGTTGCGGATCTGCTCGGCATTGGCGCCGCCGCCGACGTCGAGGAAGTTGGCCGGCTCGCCGCCCGCCAGCTTGATGATGTCCATCGTCGCCATGGCCAGGCCGGCGCCGTTGACCATGCAGCCGATGTTGCCGTCGAGGCGGATGTAGTTGAGCGAGAACTTCGAGGCCTCGACTTCGAGCGGATCCTCTTCGCTCAGGTCGCGCAGGTCGCGGAAGTCGGCGTGGCGATAGAGCGCGTTGTCGTCGAAGTTCATCTTGGCGTCGAGCGCGAGCAGGTCGCCGCCGTCGGTCACGACCAGCGGGTTGATCTCGAGCAGCGACGCATCCGATCGCGACGAACGCCTGGTAGAGGGCCAGCATGATCTTGACGGCCTTGTTGACCTGCGTCGCCCTTGAGGCCGATGCGCGAACGCCAGCTGCTGCGCCTGGAACGGCAGCAGGCCGACGCCGCGGCTCGATCAGACCTTGCGGATGATCTTCTCCGGGGTCTTGGCCGCGACCTCTTCGATGTCCATGCCGCCGTCGGCGCTGGCCATGAACACCGCCTTGCTGCGCGGCGCGATCGAGGACGCATGCCGAGATAGAGCTCGCGGGCAATCGGCAGCCCTTCCTCGATCAGCACGCGCCCGACCCGCTGGCCGTCCGGGCCGGTCTGGTGGGTGACCAGCGTCATGCCGAGCATCTCGCTTGGCGATGCGTCTCGGCCTCGTCGAGTCGCCTTGGCGAGCTTGACGCCGCCGCCCTTGCCGCGGCCGCCGGCGTGAATCTGCGCCTTGACGACGGCCACCGGGCCGCCGAGCCGCTTGGCAATCTCCACCGTTCCTGATGCGTCGAGCGCCACTTCGCCGCGCGGCACCGGCACGCCGTAACTTGGCCAGGATGGCCTTGGCCTGATACTCGTGAATCTTCACTCGTGAACCTCAGACCTTGATGACGTCGACCAGTTCCTTCACGGCGCCCGCGGACTTGTGCAGGGCGGTCCGTTCGGACTCGGTCAGGTTGATCTGGATGATCTGCTCGACGCCGGCCGCGCCCAGCTTCACGGGCACGCCCACGAAGAGATCGTTGATGCCGTATTCGCCGGTCAGGAACACCGAGCACGGCATGATGGTCTTCTGAGTCCTTCAGGATGGCTTCGGTCATGGCCGCGGCCGATTCGCCCGGCGCATACCAGGCGCTCGTGCCGATCAGCTTGGTGATCTCCGCTCCGCCATTGGCCGTGCGCGTGCAGATCGCGTCGAGCTTCTCCTGCGTCAGCTGGCCCATCGTCACCAGCTCGGTGAGCGGCACGCCCGCCACCGTCGACAGCCGCGGCAAGCGGCACCATGGTGTCGCCGTGGCCGCCCAGCACGAAGCAGGTCACGTCGGAGACCTTGACGTTCAGTTCGGTCGCCACGAACGTGCGCATGCGGGCCGAGTCGAGCACGCCGGCCATGCCGATGACGCGTTCCCGCGGGAAGCCGCTCAGGCGGTAGACGGCCTGCGACATGGCGTCGAGCGGATTGGCCACCGGCACGATGACGCAGTTGGGCGAGTGCTTGACCACTTGCGCGGTGACGGCCTGCATGATCTTGTAGTTGATGTCGAGCAGGTCGTCGCGGCTCATGCCGGGCTTGCGCGGCACGCCCGAGGTGATCACCACCACGTCGGAGTTGGCGGTGTGCGCGTAGCCTTCATCAGTGGCGCCGACGCCGATGACCCGGGCCGCCGAGCCGCCAATGGCGCACGACTGATAGATGTCGAGCGCGATTCCCGCCGCCTTGGTGTCGGCGACGTCCACGATCACGACATCGGCCAGTTCCTTGTGCGCGATTGCGCGCGCTACCGTCGCGCCGACATTGCCGGCTCCACCTACGACTGTCACTTTACGGTTCATCGATACGCTCCAAACACAGACCCGATGCGGGAATTAGGTCAGGCCCCCGCCGCCCGGGATCAGGATGTTCACACGTTCTGTGGAAAACCCTGTGGATAAGCCCCCGTAGGAACGCACCCAGGCCGACGAAGTCGAACAAAACACCGGTTTGCACCACCACTGGTGCGCGCTCTCCCGCCTGGGCCCGCGTGCCGGGCAGGCTCGTGACAGCTCGCACAAGAGTGGCATTATACCTGCGGAATTCCGCAGGCGGCGCGCGCCGCACTTCGTCCCAGACGCGGCGCCGGCGCGGCGACGAACACGCTGCACCGTCGACGGTGCGCGGCGATGGCCCTTCGGGTGATTGACCGCGCCCCGCGTCGTCACGACGGATCGAACGTGGCCGGATCGTCCGCACGGGTCATATGTGATGTGGCACGCCGCTTGTGCGCCATGGACAGCGACCGCACACCTGGTCGCGCCTTGATCGGCGCGTCGTGCCGTTACGGCAGGCGCAGGGTCAGCAGGCCAGCCGTGGTGCGCACGACGACATGGGACGGTCCCACCTCGACGACGTCGTCGCCGCCCGGCAGCGCCTCGC
Source organism: uncultured Acidobacteriota bacterium (assembly GCA_963843885.1). Taxonomy (GTDB): domain Bacteria; phylum Acidobacteriota; class Vicinamibacteria; order Vicinamibacterales; family UBA2999; genus CADEFD01. Next base: position 247,997 of record CAWJMJ010000016.1, on the reverse strand, counting down.
CGGCGCGCATCAGATGCACGTCGCCGCCGCCGCTGATGACCGCCACGACATCGCCGCCGTCGCTGGTGGCGATGCCTGACAGCCGCCAGCGCGGTGCCGGTGCGAGCGCCGCGTCGTCCATGGCGGACGACGCGGCGGCGACGGGCACCTCGTCACGCGCGGCCGCGACCACGCGGCGCGCCGCCGCGACTGGAGCCGCCGCGCGGAACGAGAAGGGATTGCGCGACGGCGCCGGCGGGCCCACCCGGCGCGTCGCGGCGGGCCACCGCACGTGCGGCAGTTCCGTTCGGGCCATCGGCGTCGCGACGGGCCGCGGCGCCGCGACCTGCGTGACCGCCACCGGGGGGTTGAGCGTGGAGCCGGCCAGCCAGCCCGCCAGCGCGGCGCCAGCGAGCATCACACCCTGGGCACGGGAAGTAGTGGTCGCCATGGCGCTGCTCATCTTACCGGTCCTGCCGTCGAGGCCGCGACGGCTTCGCCGATGTGTGCACTATGGTATTATTCGCCGTGCCCGCTGTTCCAGGCAGAATGCCGGCCGGACTGACGGAGTCTTCGGTCGTCGCCATCGTCCCGGCCCGGTTCCACTCCTCCCGCCTTCCCGGTAAACCTCTCGCCCAGATCGACGGCCGGCCGATGGTCGAGCACGTCTACCGGCGCGCGGCTCTGGCGGCGGTGGACGCCGTGGTCGTGGCAACCGACGACCAGCGCATCGTCGACGCCGTCGAGGCCTTCGGCGGCATCGCCTGCCTGACCCGCGCCGATCACCTGACCGGCACCGATTGCCTGGCCGAGCTGACCGCCCGGTTCCCCTGCGACATCGTCGTCAACGTCCAGGGCGACGAGCCGTTCATCGACCCGGCCGCCATCGACGCGCTCGTCGCGCCGCTGCGCCACGACCGCTCCGTCGAGATGACCACGCTGTGCCGGGCGCTGCTGCCCGACGAAGACGTGGCCTCGCCCCATCTCGTCAAGGTGGTGCGCGACCTGCACGGACGGGCCCTCTACTTCTCTCGCGCCCCGATTCCCTATCCCCGCGCCAGCGGCGGCGCCGCGCCGGCGGTTCACATCGGCGTTTATGGCTACCGTCGCGCCACGCTCCTGGCGCTCGCCGCGCTGCCGCCCTCGCCGCTCGAACTCTCCGAGTCGCTCGAGCAGCTGCGCGCGCTCGAGCACGGCATCTCCATTCGTGTGGTCGAGAGCGGCTTCGTCTCGCTCTCGGTCGACACCCCCGACGATCTCGAACGCGCCCGACGCAAGGTGCAACTGACATGAGTGCTCCCGCCCGAACCACCAAATACATCTTCGTCACCGGCGGCGTCGTGTCGTCGCTCGGCAAGGGCCTGGCTGCCGCCTCGATCGGCGCCCTGCTCGAGGGTCGCGGCTACACCGTCGCGCTGCAGAAGTTCGATCCCTACATCAACGTCGACCCCGGCACCATGAGCCCGTACCAGCACGGCGAGGTGTTCGTCACCGACGACGGCGCCGAGACCGACCTCGACCTGGGCCACTACGAGCGCTTCACCGACACGCGGACGACGCGCAACAGCAACTGGACCACCGGCAAGATCTACCTGTCGGTCATCGAGAAGGAGCGGCGCGGCGATTACCTGGGCCGCACCGTGCAGGTCATCCCGCACATCACCAACGAGATCAAGGACTGCATCCGCGCCGTCGGCAAGGACGTGGACGTGGTGATCGTCGAGATCGGCGGCACCGTCGGCGACATCGAGAGCCTGCCGTTCCTGGAGGCCATCCGCCAGTTCCGCCAGGACGTCGGCAAGGACCACACGCTCTACATCCACCTCACCCTGGTGCCGTAGATCGGACGGCCGGCGAGCTCAAGACCAAGCCGACCCAGCACAGCGTGCGCGACCTGCGCTCGATCGGCATCCAGCCCGACATCCTGCTCTGCCGCACCGACCGCGTGCTCGACCGGGACATCAAGCAGAAGATCGCGCTGTTCTGCAACGTCGATCAGGAGGCGGTCATCACCGCCCGCGACGTCGAGACCATCTACGAGGTGCCGCTGGCGCTGCGCGACGAGGGCATCGACCGCGTCGTGCTGCAGCGTCTCGGGCTGCCGGTCACGGCCGGCGACACGCGCGCCTGGGAGCAGCTGGTCGACAACATCAAGAACCCCAGCGACGAGCTCACGATTCACGTGGTCGGCAAGTACACCGGCTACGAGGACTCCTACAAGAGCTTGAACGAGGCCCTCTACCACGGCGGCTTCGCTCACCGGCTGCGCATCAACATCCAGTGGGTCGAGGCCGAGGCGCTCGAACAGGAGGGCGGCACCCGCCTGCTCGAGGGCGCCAACGCGATCCTCGTGCCCGGCGGCTTCGGCACGCGCGGCACCCGCGGCATGATGCGCGCCGCCGAATACGCCCGCCTCCACCGCGTGCCCTACTTCGGCATCTGCTACGGTTTCCAGTGGGCCACCGTCGAGTTCGCCAAGAACGTGTGCGGGCTGGAAGGCGCCGAGTCGACCGAGTTCGACGAAGCGGCGCCGCACAAGGTCATCTACAAGCTGCGCGATCTGCTCGGCGTCGACGATCTGGGCGGCACGATGCGCCTGGGCCGCTACGCCTGCGAGCTCGCGCCCGGGTCGCTGGCGCGGCGCATCTACGGCACCGACGTGGTCTACGAGCGCCATCGCCACCGCTACGAATTCAACACCCTCTACGAGCCGGCGCTGCGCGAGCACGGCATGCTGATCTCGGGCCGGTCGCCCGACGGCAAGTTCGTCGAGATCGCCGAGCTGCCCGAGCACCCGTGGTTCCTCGGCGTGCAGTTCCACCCGGAGTTCCTGTCGCGGCCGCTGCGCCCGCACCCGCTCTTCGCCAGCTTCGTCGAGGCCGCCTACGCGCACAAGGGCGGGACGCTGTCGGGCGTCGGCCAATCCCGCGCCAGCGCCTGACCCTGTGCCGAGCGACTATCTGCCGTTCATCTCGGTGCTGCTGGCGCTGCTGGCCGGCGTCGCGATCGGCAAGGCCTGGGAGCGTTACAAGCTGCGCGACGGGCGCTGGATCGACCGGCGCAAAGCCCGTGACTCGCACCACTACGTGCTTGGCCTGAACTTCCTGGTGGCCAACCAGATCGATCTGGCCATCGAGGAACTGAGCCAGGCCGCCCGCGTCGATGCCGACGCCCTGGAGATTCACCTGATCCTGGGCAACGTCTACCGCGAGCGCGGCCAGGTGTCGCGGGCCATCCAGGTCCATCAGTCGCTGCTCCAGCGCCAGAACCTGACGCGCGTCGAGCACGCCTACGTGATGCTGTGCCTGGGCCTCGACTTCAAGCGGGGGGGCTTCGTCGACCGCGCCGTCGAGGCGTTCAAGGAAGTGCGCCGGCTCGATCCGGCCAATTCCTACGCCTTGCTGCACCTCGAGAAGGTCTACGAGGAACAGCGCCAGTGGGACGAGGCCGCCCGCGTCCGCCAGGAACTCGTGGCCATGGCCGGGCCCGAATCGCCGGCCAAGAGCCAGGGGATTCTGGCCTTCCTCGAGAACGAACGCGGCCTGACGGCGCTGAAGGCCGGCGACGTCGCCACCGCGCATGCCCGCTTCGTGACCGCCCTCGACCTCGATCCGGCCGTCACGCCGGCGTCAGTGAACCTGGGCGAGACGCTGACCCGCGAGGGCAAGCGCGACGAGGCCATTGCGGTGTGGGAAAACGTCGTGGACAGCACGCCCGACCGGGCGCATCTGGTGCTGGAACGGCTGCGCGCGGCCTATACGGCCAGCGGCCAGCCGGAGCGCTTTCTCGATCTGTGCCGGCGCGTCGCGGCGGCGCATCCGCAGAACTGGCGGGCCCGGCTGGCGCTCGGGCGCGCGCTGGCCGAAGACGGCCACACCGCCACGGCCCTCGACCAGTTCCTGGAGGCTCTCAGCCACAACCCGCACGGGCTGACCGTGCACGAGGCGATCTGGGATCTGCTGCTCCACATGAATCTCGACCGCGGCTCGGTCGAACGCTATGTCCGGCACGCCAAGGCCGCCGTCTTCTATCTCGATCCGCACGTGTGCCTGCGCTGTCACTACCGCAGTCACCGAACTGCTGTGGCAGTGCCCGCACTGTCACGAGTGGAACAGCTTCGTCGAGGAACGCATCGGCCCGGTCACCAAGGACACGAGCGACCTCTGAGCCAGCCCGCCAGGCGCGCGGCTTGCGTCAGTGTCTGCGCCAACGGCCCTTCGGTGACGACGACCGCATCCGCCAGGCGCGCTTTGTCCTCGATCGGCCACTGCGCCGCCAGCCGCTGCTCAGCGGCCGCCTGGGTCATCTGGTCGCGCGCCATCAGCCGGGCCCGCTGCGTGCCGCGCCGGCAGGCAGCCACGACCGCCACGTCGAACGCGGTCACCCAGCCGGTCTCGTAGAGCAGCGGCACCTCCGCCACGCCCACCTCGCCCGGCGCCAGCGCCGAGAAGAAGGCCGCGATGCCCTGCCGCACCCCTGGATGCAGGAGTTGCTCGAGGTCGCGGCGGGCCGCGGTATCGGCAAACACCACCCGCGCCACGGCCTGGCGATCGAGCCGCCCGTCGGCGGCGATGACACCCGGGCCGAAGCGATCGACGACCGCCGCCAGTCCCGGCGTGCCGGGCTCGACCAGGGCGCGGGCCAGTTGATCGGCGTCGACCGTGCGCACGCCCGCGTCGCGCAGCGCCCGCGCGACGACGCTCTTGCCCGTCGCGATGCCGCCGGTCAGCGCGATGCGGGTCATGGCGGTCAGTCTGGCGGCAGGCCGGCGCGGCCTTCGGCGGCGACCACCGTGTTCCTGAGCAGCATGGCAATCGTGAGCGGGCCGACACCACCGGGCACCGGCGTGATCGCCCCGGCTACCGCCTCGACGTCAGGATGGACGTCGCCGATGACCAGGCTGCCCTTGGCCGCGAACGCCGCCCGCCGCGGATGGCCTTCGGGATACCAGCGCGGCGACCAAATCGCCGTCGGTGACGCGGTTGATGCCCACGTCGATCACCGTGGCACCGGGCTTCACGAAGGCCGGCGTCACGTAGGCCGGGCGCCCCAGCGCCGCCACGAGCACGTCGGCCTCCCGGGCCAGCGTGGCCACGTCGGGCGTGCGCGAATGGCAGATGGTGACGGTGGCGTCCCGGTGCAACAGCAGCAAGGCCATCGGCTTGCCGACGATGTCGCTGCGGCCGATGACCACGGCGCGGCGGCCGGCCAGGGCGATGCCCTCTCGTTCCAGCAGCTCGATCACGCCCGAGGGCGTGCACGCCACCAGCACCGCCCGCTTCTGCGCCAGCAGGCCGATGTTGTGCGGGTGGAAGCCGTCGACGTCCTTGGCCGGCGAGACCGTGTCGAAGACCTGCTGCTCGGCCCCGCGGCCCATGCCGGCCGGCAGCGGTGACTGCACCAGGATGCCGTCGATGGCGTCGTCGGCATTGAGCCGGCCGACCACGGCCAGCACCTCGGCCAGCGGCGCCTGCGCGTCCACCCGGAAGAGCTCGGCGCGGCATCCGGCGTCGCCGGCCGTGCGCAGCTTGTTGCGCACGTAGATCTCGGAGGCGGGATCCCCGCCGGCAAGCACGATGCCCAGGCCTGGCGGGCGGCCCCGCGCCGCGGTGAAGCGCGCGATGCGCGGTGCCAGTTCCCGGCGAATGGCGGCAGCGGTGGCGTTGCCGTCGAGCCGACGGGCGCTCATGCGCGCCCTCCAGCCAACGGACGCGCCTCGGGCAACGAATCGCAGTGCATATGTCCTTCCTGAGTGGAGCCGTGGCGACGGCGGCACCGGCGGCCGGGCGACCGCAAGCGCTCGAGCTTCGCCGACGCGCCGACGCAGTCTCGTCACGACGGGTTCGCCAGCGCCACCATCGCGCGCTGCCCGGTCACGGTGTCCGGCGCTTGCGCCCCGAGTCGGGTGCCCCGCCTACTTCGACGACGAGGCCTTCCGCAAGCCGAAGCCCGCGGCCAGTATCACCGCCGACACCGCCAGCCACTTCAGGCCGAAGACGTCGGCTTCCTCGGCCGTCACGCCGATCTCGTGCCACTTGGCGATGGTCTCGGTCGTGAGGCCCAGTTCGGTCATGTAGGCCAGCACGGCGATGCAGGCCGTGTTGAACACGGCCAGCGCGCCCATCACGAACACGAAGTTGGCGACGTTCTCGAAGGCCGATCTCGCCGCCTTCTCGCGCTCGTCGGACAGCGGGCTGTGGGTGCGCCCGTAGAACCAGTAGATCAGCATGCCGAGGTCGAGCCACACCAGGAACCGGATCCAGGTAAGGATGGGCAGGTTCAGCATCAGGTAGACGCACGACAGGATGCCGAGCACCGGGAATAACCGGGCCGAACGGCACGCGGAAGGGCCGATGCACCTCGGGCCGCGTCACCCGCAGGATCAGCACGGCGCCGCACACGATGGCGAAGGCGAAGAGCGTGCCGATCGAGGTCATCTCGCCGACCGTCTGAATCTGCGTGACCGCCGGCGACCAGGGCCACGACGACGCAGGTGATGATGGTGGTGATGTAGGGCGTGCCGAACTTCGGGTGGACCTTGCTGACCCCTGGCGGCAGCAGGCCGTCGCGGCTCATGGCGAAGAAGATGCGCGGCTGGCTCATGAGCATCACGAGCAGCACCGACGTGATGCCGGCCACGGCGCCGGCCGACACGAGGTCGGCCGCCCAGTCCTGCCCGATGAGGCTCAAGCGCGAAGGCCACCGGGGCGTTGAGGAACTCCTGATCGGTCTTGTAGTCGACGCACCGGGACGATGCCCGTGAGGATGGCCGCCACCACCAGGTAGAGCATGGTGCAGACGACGAGCGACGCGATGATGCCGATGGGCAGATCGCGCTGCGGGTTCTTGGCTTCCTCCGCCGTCGTCGACACGGCATCGAAGCCGATATAGGCGAAGAAGACCACGCCGGCGGCGCCCATCACCCCCGACCAGCCGTAGGGCGTGAACGGATCCCAGTTCTCGGGCTTCACGTAGACGGCACCGGCGCCGATGAAGAACACCACCGCCGCCAGCTTCACGCCGACCATGATGGCGTTGAAGCGCGCGCTCTCACGGATGCCGACGACCAGCAGGTAGCAGATGCACAGCACGATGATCACGGCCGGCAGGTTGACGATGGTGCCGGGGCTGGCGGCGCTCGGCGCCGCCGACATCCACAACGGCAGCGTGATGCCGGCGCCCGACAGCAGCTTCTGCATGTAGCCGCTCCAGCCGATGGCCACGGTCATCGAGCCGACCGCGTACTCGAGGATCAGGTCCCAGCCGATGATCCAGGCGAACAGCTCGCCCATGGTCGCGTAGGCGTAGGTGTAGGCGCTGCCGGCGATCGGGAATCATCGACGCGAACTCGGCGTAGCACAGCGCGGCGAAGCCGCAGGCCAGGCCGGCGAACAGGTAGGACACCATGATGGCCGGGCCGGCCTGGTTGGCCGCCGCGGTGCCCGTGAGCACGAAGATGCCGGTGCCGATGATGGCCCCGATGCCGAGCAGCGTGAGATCCCACGCCGTGAGGCTGCGCTTCAGGGCCTTGCTGCCGTGTTCGACGTCGCCGACCAGTTGCTCGATCGACTTCGTCTTGAGCAGATTCGAATCCATTCAGCCTCCATTTGGTGCAGCCCGGCCGCGTTGACGGCGCGTTCGGGCCCAAAGCCGGGGGAATTATACCGTCTGCGCGCCAAGCGCCCAGAGAAACCGGGCGCGCGCGCTCGGCGGGGCGTCTCGGGGCCAGCCAGCAGATCGCGCGATGACGGCGACTGCTCGTGGCGCCGGCCGCGCGCACGGCGCCGGCCGTGGCCGAGCGTGATGCCGCCGATGGCCACGAGCGGCACGCCGGCCGCTGCCGCGGCAGCCGCCGCCGCGGACCAGTCCGTCGAGGCCCACCACCGCATCCGGGTGGCCTTGCTGGCGGTGGCGAAGACCGGGCCGTAGGCGACGTAGCTCACGGGCTGGCGCAGCGCGAGGGCGAGCTGTGCCGGGGTGTGGGTGGAGAATCCGACGACCGCGTCCGGGCCGAGCAGCGCGCGCGCGGCCGCCACCGGCAGGTCGTCTTGACCGAGGTGCACGCCCAGGCCGGCGGCGCGAGCCACGTCGACGCGGTCGTTGATCACCACGACGGCGCCGGTGTCACGGGCGGCCGCGGCGACCTGGTCGGCCAGCGCCAGGAAGGGGCCGCCGGTCAGGCTCTTGGCGCGGACTTGCAGGAGGCGCGCGCCGCCCTGCAGATAGGCGCGCGCGATGTCGACCGGCGCCACGCCGGCCCGCGCACTCAGGTCCACGTCGACGATGGCGTAAAGCGGCGACATCATGGGCGTGGCCGGGCGGCGGTCAGGCCGAGGCCGCCAGCGACGACGTCTTGGCCGGAGGCATGAAGCGCTCCATGAAGTGAGTGCTGAGGCGCCCGGCCACGAAGTCGGGATCGCTCAGGATCTTGAGGTGGAGCGGGATCGCTGGTCTTGATGCCTTCGATCACGGTCATCTCGAGCGACCCGCTTCATGCGGGCGATCGACTCGGCGCGGTCGCGGCCGTGGACGATGACCTTGGCGATCATCGAGTCGTAGTACGGCGGGATCGGTGCACTCGGCGTGCGCGGCGGTGTCGACGCGCACGCCGGGGCCGCCGGGCATGGCTGAAGGCGTGAATCACGCCCGGCGACGGCACGAACGTCTCGGGATCCTCGGCGTTGATGCGGCATTCGATCGCGTGGCCGGTGAAGGTCACGTCGCTCTGCTTGAACCGACAGCGCGCTCGCCGGCGGCGATGCGGATCTGCTCCTTGACGATGTCGATGCCGGTGACCATCTCGGTCACCGGATGCTCGACCTGGACGCGGGTGTTCACTTCCATGAAGTAGAAGTTGCCCTTCTCGTCCATCAGGAACTCGAACGTGCCGGCGTTGGTGTACTGCACGGCCGCGCGCCGCATCGACGACCAGGCTGCCCATCTTGCGGCGCACCTTTTCGGTGAGCGCCGGCGACGGCGATTCCTCGATGCAGCTTCTGGTGGCGGCGCTGGATCGAGCACTCGCGCTCGCCGAGGTGCACGACCGTTGCCGTGGTGGTCGCCGAGGATCTGGAACTCGATGTGGCGCGGCGCCTCGAGGTACTCTCGATGTAGACGTCGCCGACGCCGAAGGCCGCCTCCGCCTCGCGCTGCGCCGTGCGCAGCGCATGCGGCAGGTCCGCCGGCGGTCTTGACGATGCGCATGCCGCGGCCGCCGCCGCCGGCCACCGCCTTGATGATCACCGGATAGCCGATCGTCCTTGGCCATCTCGATGCGCCTGCTCCTCGCTCTCGACCGGGCCGTCGCTGCCCGGCAGCATCGGCACGCCGGCCTTCTTCATGGCGCGGCGCGCCTTCGACTTGTCGCCCAGCAGCCGGATCACGCTGCGGGTCGGGCCGATGAAGCGGATGTGGCAGGCCTCGCAGACCTCGGCGAGATAGGCGCTCTCGGACAGGAAGCCGTAGCCGGGATGGATGGCGTCGGCGCCGGTGATCTCGGCGGCGCTGATGATCGCCGGGACGTTCAGATAGCTCTCGGCGCTGCGCGCCGGGCCGATGCAGACGTCCTCGTCGGCAAAGCGGACGTGCAGCGAGTTCTCGTCGGCCTCGGAGTACACGGCGACGGTCTTGATGCCCAGTTCGCGGCAGGCGCAGATGACGCGCAGCGCGATCTCGCCGCGATTGGCGATCAGGATCTTCTTGAACATGGTTGGCTTAGGAGCGCGCGATGGCGAACAGCCGCTCGCCGTACTCGACGGGCTGGCCGTTCTCGACGTAGACGCTGACGATCTCGCCGTCGTACTCGCGACTCGATCTCGTTCATCAGCTTCATCGCCTCGATGATGCAGAGCACCTGGCCCTTCTTGACCGTGTCGCCGACCGCGCGAACGGCGGGGCGCTCGGTTCGGCGGCGCGGTAGAACGTGCCGACGATCGGCGACTTGACGATGGCCAGTTCCGTGCCGTCCTCGACTCGGCGCCGCCGGGGCCGCGGGGGCGGGCGGGGCGGGCGCCGCCGGCACGGGGGCGGGCAACTGGGTGACGTGAGTGACCACGTGCGGACCGCCGCAGCTTCACGCGCAGTTTGAAGGTGCCTTCCTCGAACTCGAACTCGGCCAGGTCGTGCGCCTGCACCAGGTCGAGCAACTGCTTGATGTCGTCAGGATTCATGAGCCTCGAAACCCGGCACGGCGCCAGTCAGGCGCTCCACGCCGCTTGCTGTGACAATGACGTCGTCTTCGATTCTGACTCCGCCGCGCCCGGCGACGTAGACGCCCGGCTCGACGGTGAACACCATCCCGGCAGCCAGTGGTCCGGCGCCGTCGCCCCGCGGGCCGATGGCCGGGCGTTCGTGCACTTCAAGCCCTAATCCGTGACCCGTGCTGTGCAGGAAGCGCTCCCCCAGCCCGGCCCTGGTCAATACCTCGCGCGCCGCGCCGTCGACCGTCGACGGCAGCGCGCCAGGGCGGGCGGCCGCGATGGCCGCGCGCTGTGCGGCGGCGACGGCGGCCAACCAGCGGCGCTGGTCGTCCCCTACCTCGCCCACCGTCACCGTGCGGGTCATGTCGACAGCATAGCCGTCGAGCACGCCCCCGAAATCCACGACCACGAAGATCTCCCGGCGCGATGCGCCGGTCGCCCGCGCGATGATGCGGCCGGGCGCTATTCGGACCCGAGGCCACAATCGCCTCGAAGGCTGACCGCTCGAAGCCGCCCTGGCGAAGCGCGGCGTCGATGTCCCAGGCGACGTCGCGTTCCTGCCGCCCCGCCGACACCTTGGGCAGTATACACGCGGCGACTGCGGTGAGCCGAGCTCCGGCCTCGCGAAATATGGCCTGTTCCCACGGATCCTTGACCATCCGCAGGGCCTCGACCTCCCCCTCGGTCTCGACCAGGCGCACCCCCTCAGGCAGGTGGCGGCGCACTGCGCCGGCCCGGCTCAGGCTCATCGCGGCGGCCTCTACCCCGGCCACTCGGACCGACCTGGCGCCAAGCACGCGGGCCAGCGTCTCTTCGTAGCTCGTCCCCACCCCGACCGCGACCACCTCGACGTTGGGCAGCGCGGCCGCGGCCTGCGCGAAGGTTTCGCGGTAGCGCTCGTCGGCCACCACCGTGGCGCCGGCCGGCGTGACGACAGCCAACCCGGCCGAGGCCGGGACGCCAAACAGATACAGGAGATTGGGCGGGTGCGAGACGACCAGAGCGTCGACGGCCGCGGTCGCCACGGCGGCAGACAGCGCCGCCAGCCGCGAGGCGAGCAGTTCGGGAGGCGCAGGCATGGTGGAGAACGCGGCACGCCGGCGTGGCGTCGTCAGCCGTTCAGGCGGTCCTGGAGCGTGGTCAGCCAGCTCTCGAGTTCGTCGAGCACACCCTCCGATGACGATGGGGACGCGTGCCGGGTCGGCGGCGCCGGCGCCAGCGGCGCAGGGGCCGGTGTGTCCTCCGCATGCCGCGCGCGGGGACTCTGACGGAAAGTCCCAGCCGGTCGCGTCGCTCACGTTGCTGACGGCCGCCGGCGGCGGTTCCACCGGCACGTCGACGTCTGCCACGGGCAGAACCACGGCCACTGCGAACGGGTCGATGGCGAACGGGTCGACGGCGCCCGCGAACACGGCGCCGCCGAACGACGGCTCCTGCCCGACGGCGTCGGCAGCCGGCGTGGTCACCTGCTCGCCCGGCCCGGCCGGTTCTCCCTGCGCGACCGGCTCAGTCCGTTCGACCGCCACGACCGCGTAACTCTCGAGCGGGTCCCGTCGGTCGCCTTCACCTTGGTCGGCGGCGCCGTCCCCAGGCACCGCCGCCTCGTGCGTGTCGCTGAGCAGCGTGTCGGCCAGCACGTCGGCCAGCGACATCTCGGATCCTGTAGCGTTGCCGCGTCGGCGTCGCCGTCCATGAACTCGCCGGCCTCGGCTGCCTCGCTGTCTGCCGACGACCACGGCGCGATCTTCGGTGCGCCCAGGTGGGCCTCGTTGGCGCGCAATTCCGCTTCGAGGGCGGCAAACGGGTCGGCGCCGTCCAATGCCGGCGAGTCGGGCAACTCGAAGGCCGCGGCGCCGGCGTAGCCGGCAACCGCCGCTTCCACGTGCGGCGGCGCGGCGGGGCTGCCGAGGGCGGCCACCAGCCGGTCGAAGTCGAACGGCGCGGTCGCGCCCTGGTCGGCATCGCGCACCGGCGGCGGATCTTGCGGAGCCGCCAGCGGCACGCGCGAGGCCGCCGACAGCAGCTCCTGATGCGCCTCCTCGTAGGAGAGCCCGCCGCCAGGATTGGCCGCGGCGGCCCCGAGCTGACGCGACAGCTGCTGCACGATCTCTTCGATTTCGGGATCGTGGCGGGCCAGCGCCAGCGCGCGCTGGTAGTAGTGCAGCGCCTCGGCCGTCTGCCCGTCCCGGTGGAAGATCTCGGCCAGCCCACGGACGGCCGCCAGGTTCTCGGGCGCCTCCGTGACGACGAACTCGAGTTCCTGGCGGGCCGCATCGAGCTGCGCCAGGTCGAGCAGGGCCCGGCCGAGCGTGACGCGCGCCGACAGGTAGCCGGGGTGACGGGTCAGGCCTTCCCGGCAGACGCGCACCGCTTCCTCGGTCTGGCCCGCGCGGCGGTACTCTTCGGCGAGCTGCGCGAAGGCGATGGACGCCGGATCGCTTTGGACCCGGCGTCGCAGTTCTTCGATACGGGATGGGGCCACGGTGTGTCTTAAGGGACGCTGACGGTCACGGTCTTCGTCGTCACCGCCGTCCCGCCAGGCGAGAAGGTGTCATCGACCACCGTGAGCGTCACGGCATAGGTTCCGGGCGTGTCGTAGCGCTTGGCGATGGTCATGCCGGTACCGGTACGGCCGGAGCCGAAGTCCCAATCATAGGCCACGATCTTGTGGCCGGGCGCGGCGGTCGACGAGGCCGCGTTGAAAAAGATGTCCTGGCCGGCCTTGGGCGCCGTCGGCGAGAAGACGAAGTCGGCCTTCGGCTTCTCGGTGGCCGTCACCGACACGGCCTGCGCCAGGGTGGCCGCCGTGCCACGGTCGTCGACGACGGTGAGACGCACGGTGAAGCTGCTGGGCGTGCGGAACTCGTGCGACACGATCATGCCGGTCGCCGACGAGCCGTCGCCGAAGTCCCATGCATAGCTGCACGTCGAGCCGCAGGGTTGACCTTCGTCCTTGGTGCTCGAGGCATCGAAGGTGACCGGGGTGAAGGTGGTGACCGGCGTCGGCGTGACGATGAACGCGGGCACCGGCGCGCCGTTGGGCGGCCGAATCACGCCCCGAGGCACGAGGCGAATCTCGACGGAGCGGGAATTCGAGCCCTGGTAGTCGCCGCCCACTGGCGTCAGGTAGAGGGTGACGATGGTGAAGGTGTCGACCGCCTCGCTGGGCGCCGGCGGCGCGGTGTAGGTGAGGCGGGCCATGCCGTCGTCGCCGGTGACGACGTTGCGGCTCGACAGCCGGCCGTAGTCCATGGCCACGCCGTTGACCACGATCTCGACGCGCACCGGCACCGCGCGCGCCGGGCGGCCGTCGGGGCCACGGGCGACGATCTCCACGACCGACTGCGACAGCCCGTCCTGGTCGAGGATGTCGGGGGTCGCGGTGGTGCGCAGCGAGAGCCCCAGCTCCGACGGACCGGCCAGGGGCGGCGCCTCCGTCTTCTTGACGGTGCAGCCCGCCATCAGGACGGTGGTCGCCATCACGGCGAGAGTCGCGGTGATGACTCGTGAATTGGAGAACGTCACGGCTCGTGTCCTTTCGAAAGCTACTGGGGATCGCCGAAGTCGCCGAACGTGATGGACAACGAGCCCGTCACGGTCACTTCGTTGCCGGCCTGGTCGGCGCCGTAGAAACTGATGTCGGCGATGGTCGCAATCATCTGGGCGCCGCCGTTCGAGCGCAGGGCGCGCAGCGGCGCTTCGTTCTTGGCGGAATGGCGCACCAGATCGAACACCCCCTGGGCCGTGCCGTTCGAGGGCACCGTGATGGTCATGCCGCCGTCGATGGCGTAGGGCACGTCCACGCCCTGGGTGTTGCGACCGTCGGACCGCTTGTAGACGATCCGGTAGCGGGTCAACGTGATGGCGTTCAGGGGCGATGCCGCGGTCGGCTGCACGGCCGGCCCGGGCGCCTTGAGGCCGAGTCGGAACGTGCCCCGGCCGACGTCGTTGAAGACGGTCGGCACGAGCGTCTCGGTCTCGCCGGCCTTCACCTTGATATTGGTGACGACATCCGACATCACGTTGCCGAAGAACTCGTCGGGCTTGGCGCCGCTGGCGCCTTCGAGCACATCGATGATCAGGTAGGCGGGCGACCGCCCGGTGCGCGCCACTTCCCCGCACGCCGAGGTCATAAGTGCCGCCGCGGCCAGCAGAGCCGCCGCCATTCGCTGGGTGGAATTCGAGACTCGCATGATGTCCTTTGCCTCGCTGAAGACTCGGTCGGTCAGCCCTTGGTAATGCGGGGCGTGATGAAGATCAGCAGTTCGCGGCTCTCGTCGCTGACGTCGTCGCGCTTGAACAGCCAGCCGAGCAGCGGCAGCGCGATACAGCAGCGGCGTGCGGTCCTGCGACCGTCTGCTCGCGGCTCACGTAGATGCCGCCGATGACGGTCGTCTCGCCGTCGCCGACGAGCACCGTGGTGACGGCGCGCTGCGTGTCGATGGGCGGGATGTCGTTGACGGCGCGGCTGAAGTCGGGCGAGGCGTTCTCGACCGAGATGCGCATGATCACCGTGTTCGGCGGCGGTGATTTGCGGCGTGACCTTCAGCGTCAGCGCGGCGTCCTTGAAGGTGACCGTCACGGTGTTGTTGGCGACGGTCTGAATCGGAATCTGCACGCCCTGCGTGATCTCGGCTTCGACGTTGTTCTGCGTCGACACGCGCGGCGTCGAGAGCAGGCGGCCTTGCCCCGACCGTTCGAGCGCGCGACAGCGCGACGTCGAGATTGAGCGCGCCGTTGATCGAGCCGAGCGCCAGGCCGAGCGCGCTCGAGGTCGCTGGCCACGCCGAGGTTGACGCCGTTGGCGGCACGCCGTCGGGGCCCTGCGACCGCCGCGCGGTGCGGCCGGTGATGCTGCCGTTGTTCGGGAAGGCCAGCGGCGGTGGTGTTGCCGAGCGCCGGCGATGACGCGGCCGCTGACGCCCCACTGCACGCCGAGGTTGCGGGCGAAGTCGCGGGTCGTCTGCACGATGCGCGCTTCGATCTCGACCTGCGGCTGCGGCAGATCGAGCGTGGTGATCAGCGCGTCGGCCGCGGTCGAGCCGGTCCGGCAGGTCGCGGATGATCAGCGTGTTGGTGCGCGCGTCGACCTGCACTTCGCCGCGCGTCGACAGCGCGCTGCGCGGTGAGCATGGGCCGCAGGTCCTCGGCCCTTGGCGTAGCTGAGGGCGCGGGTCATGCACGCGCAGCTCGCCGGCGAGCGCCTGCTCGTCCGTCAGCTTGCGGCGCTGCGCTTCCTCGTCGGCCAGCACGGTCAGCGGCGCGATGCGGACGATCGTGCCGTCGACGAAGTAGCCGAGCTTGTTGGCGCTTGCAGGATGATGTCGAGCGCCTGATCCCACGGCACGTCGCGCAGCGACGACATCGACGGTGCCCTGGATGGTCGGGTCGATGACGATGTTCAGGCCGCTGATCTCCGCGAAGGTGCGGAGCACCGCGCGCAGGTCGGCGCCCTGGAAATCGAGCGAGACCGGATGGCCGGTGAACTTGCGTCCGGCGCGGTCGGTGCCGCGGATCCGCCACCATCGCACTCTGGGCCTGGGCCGCTGGGGCGGGCGCCGTCGCCGTGGCGACGGGCACGGCAACGGCTGCCGGCACCGTCGCGGCCGCGAGCGCTACGGGCAGCGCCGGCCAGCTTCGCCGCGCCGCTGTGCGGCTCGGTGCGGCCGGTGCGGGCTCGGGCGCGGCGGCCACAGCGACCGTCTTGACCAGGGCAGCGGCCGACGACGCGGGCGTCGTCGGCCCGGGCCGGGGCCTGGCGGTCCACTTCGACCACGATCAGGTTGCGCGAGGTGCGCACCCGGTGGGCGGTGGCGCGCTCGAGGGTGACGCGGACGCGGGCGACCGGCGTGCCGTCGGCCGCCGTGCTTTCCTCGACGCGCACCCCGCGCAGCGGGGTCAGCTCGCGGGCCGTCGCGCCGGCCTTGATGCCGCCGGCCCGCACATTGCGCAGGTCGACGAGCACGGTCAGCGGGTCGGGCTGCGAGGTGACGTAGGCCACCGGCTCGGTCGCCTCGATGACGACCGCGCTGACGCCGCCGTCGTCGCGGGCGGACACCGCGCGGAGGTGCGGGAACTCCGCACCACTCGACGTGGCATCGACGGCGGCGACATGTCCCGCGAGCGCGGCGACACACGCGGCAACCGTCACGAGTGGAGCGATTCGGCCGAGCATCATTTGCCCTCTTCCTGGGTGCGCAGCGTCTTGCGCACACTGCGTTGCTTTTCGAGTGACAGCGGATCACTGACCTGCTGGAGAATCACGACGGCATCGGCGGCGATCGACTGCACCATGCCATCCCACAATCGGCTGCCGGCCTTGACGGTGTAGGTCTGGGTCTTGCCGCCCGCGCCGGCCACCATCGCCACGTAGCTGCCGTTCGAGAGCACGATGCCCTTGACCACGAGCTCATCGACGGCGATGCCGGCCGCGCCCTTGGCGGTGCCAGGCACCGTCTGCAGCAGCGGGCCCTTGGGCGTCGCCAGGCTCATGAACGGGTCGCGGCGGCCGCCCGAGCTGTAGGTGTAGTCCGGGTCCGGCGACGGCAGATCCGCTTGGGGCGGCGGCGGGGGCGGCGGCCGGCGCCGGCGCCTGCGCGCCGAGCGACGCCGCGGGGGCCAGCGCCAAGGTGAACACGATCACGAAGGACTTCATTCGGTTTTCTTCGCCGGCACTCCGGGTGCGGGCGCTCCAGTGGGCTGGTCGTTGAGCACGAAGGTCATGGCGGTGCAGGTCACCTTGACGGTGGCCGCGGAACCGGGCCGCGGCGGGGCGCCGGTCATCTCGATCGACCCGACGTTGATGATGCGCGGCAGCTTGGCCACGCGGTCGAGGAACAGACCGACACTGTGATACGCCCCTTCGACCTCGATTTCGATCGGCCACTCGGCGTGCAGTTCCTTGGCCGTGATGGCGCGCGGCCGGAAGTGGCGGATGGTCAGGTTCGACTGCGCCGCCAGCGTCTGGATGCGGCGCAGCAGATCGGCCACGTCCTTCTCTTCCGGCAGGATCGCCTTCAGGCTGTCGAGCTTCCCCTCGAGCGTCGCCCACCTGGGCCCGGAACTCCGGCAGCTTGCGCGCCGTCTCCATGCCCTTGTCGATGCGGCCCTGAATGGCCGCGAGTTCGTGCCGCGCCGCACGTCGAGGGCTTCCTGCTGGGGCCATTCCCACATGTAGAAGTAGCCGAACCGACGATGGCCACGCCGACGACGACGAACACCAGCAACTGCCCCCACCAGGGCAGCTTGTTCATGGCCAGGTTAGCCACGGGCGCCTCCCTTGGCCGCCGGCGCGCCCGCCGGAGCCGCCGGCGGGGCCGGCGCGTGCAGTCCCGACATCTGGAACCCGCCCTTGATGACGAACTTGATGAGCTCGGGCGTGGTCGCCGTAGCCGGCACGACCTCGCTGTTGATGATCTCGACCGGCCGGGTGAAGTAGCGCGAGTGCTCGAGCGCGCCGACGTAATCCGACAACGCGGTCAGCGTCAGGCAGTTGCCCTCGAGCGTGATGTCGTAGCCGGTCTGCGACAGCTTGGTGAGCCACACCATCTCGGGCAGCGCCAGGCTGACCTGATCGAGGATGTGCACCGGCGCGGTCTGGCCGCGCCGCAGTTCCTCGATGAGCGTGACCCGCTGCTGCAGCCGCTCGCGGCGCGCCTCGAAGTCGCGGACCTCGGCGATGACCTGGACCAGCCGTGCTTCCTCGCGGGTGCGCTCCTCGATATCGCGCTCGACCTGGGCGGCCGTCTGCTCCAGCGACCAGTAGCTCCAGCCAACGAAGGCCACGGCCAGCAACACGATCAGGCTGCCGCCCAGCGCGATCTTCTGGGCCGTGTCGATGCGGCGCCCGGACCTTGACGGGCGTCTGCGCGGCGACGAGGTTGATGCGAATCACCGGTCACCGCCTTTGCGGAGCGCCAGGCCGAGGGCGACGGCACAGAGCGGCGCGAAATCGGCGGCCTGCCCGGCCTGGAGGGCGGCCGGGTCGATCGCACGATCTTGAACGGATCGAAGTGCTCGACCTCGCGCCGAGCCGCTCGTGCAGCGCCTGGTCGAACTGTCGACGCGCGAGGCGCCGCCGCTCAGCATGATGCGGTCGATGCGGTCGTTGGTCGAGGTGGCCTTGAAGAAGTCGAACGTCTTCTCGATTTCGAGCAGCACGTTGTCCGTGACCGCGCTGCAGCACCGGCCGGAGGTCCTCGGCGCTGACGCCGTCGACCGGCATGCCCCTTCTTAGCGTCCTCGGCGCCCTCGAACGGCAGGCCCAGTTCCTTCTGGACGGCTTCGGTGAAGGCGTTGCCGCCGATGCGCGACGTCGCGGGTGAAGAGCGACGTGCCGTCGCACACGAGGTTGATGTTGTGGCGCTGGCGCCGACGTTGACGAGCGCCACCACCCGGCCGGGCTCGACGCCGTAGTTGGCCTCGAAGGCGTTCTGCAGCGCGAAGGCGTCGACGTCGACGACGACGGCCGTGCGCCCGACGGCGGTCACGACGCCGGTGTAGTCGGCGATCTTGTCCTTCTTCGCCGCGACCAGCAGCACTTCCATCGTGCCCTGCCGCTGCGGCGATGCCGGCGTGAGGATCTGGTAGTCGAGATTGACGTCCTGGATGTCGAACGGGATGTACTGTTCGGCTTCCCAGTGAATCGACTCGGCTCAGCTCGTCGTCGGTCATCACCGGCAGGGTGATCTTCTTGACGATGACCGAGTTGCCCGACAGCGAGGCCACGACGTCCTTGGCCTTGAATGCGGTGGCGACTGAAGCACGCGGCGGACGGCGTCGGTCACCGCGCTGGCGTCGATGATGGCGCCATCGACGATGCTGTCGGGCGGCACCGGCTCGACGCCGATGGCCGACGACCTTGAAGCCGCGTCCCGACGGGCTTGAGCTCGATGGCCTTGACGGCGCTCGAGCCGATGTCGAGGCCGACGACCGGCTTGCTTCTGTTGAAGAACACTACGCCGCCTTCCTTTTCATCGCCGGAGGCCCTGCATCCGGCACTCGCCGCACCCCGTAGGGCAAACCTGATACCAACGCGAAAACCTTGTCGTGCCGCTCGAATTGCCCCGAAATCGGCTCCAGGTGTCGGTGTGCCGATCCTCAGGTGTCAGTTCCCGCACTTACAAAACTGTCAGCGACTGACAATTTTTTCCGTCGCGGCTGGCGACACCATCTTCGTCACTACGCGAACCGTATCGGCGGCACCAGCTTCGCACAAGCGTTGCTGGCGGACTTATGGATAATTTCGGTTAATCGCGTGCAGCTGCGCGCGCCATCACCGAGCTGGCCGGCAATATCGTGCGTCGGCGTGCAGCGCGTGCATACTCACCGGTGTTCGTGTGCAGCGCTCATCATCAGTGATCAGGGCATCCGTGTCGGCCGTGCGGCCGGGACGTCGCGCTGACCAGTCCGGACTTTGGCGCTTGACCGTTTTCTGGAAACGGGCGTATTATTTGGGTTTGCCGTGCAGTCGGCAGGACTAGAAGGATACTGTAACGATGCGAACGTATGTGGCGACACCCGCGAACGGTGACGCGCCGCTGGCACGTGATCGACGCCGAGGGCAAGGTTCTCGGGCGCATCGCCACTGCCGCGGCCAAGATGCTTCAGGGCAAGCACAAGGCGACCTACACGCCGTTCCTCGACACCGGGGACCACGTCGTGATCGTGAACGCCGCCAAGGTCAAGCTGACCGGCCGCAAGGAAGATCAGAAGATCTACCGCCACCACTGGGCTACGAAGGCGGCCTGCGCGAAGAACGCGCCAAGGTCGTCCGCTCGCGCCAGCCGGCGCGCCTGGTGGAAGAAGCCGTGCGCGGCATGCTGCCGAAGACCACGCTCGGCGACGCGATGTACGGAAAACTCAAGGTCTACGCCGGCGCCACGCATCCCGCATGCGGCGCAGCAACCGGTTTCGTTCGAGGTCGTCATAACTTGGCCGCACTTCAGTATTACGCAACCGGCCGCCGCAAGACGTCCACGGCCCGCGTGTTCCTGCGTCCCGGGACGGGCGCCATCACCGTCAACCGGCGCGAATTCGCCGAGTTCTTCCCCACCGAGT
The DNA here is from genome assembly GCA_963843885.1 of uncultured Acidobacteriota bacterium. Taxonomy (GTDB): domain Bacteria; phylum Acidobacteriota; class Vicinamibacteria; order Vicinamibacterales; family UBA2999; genus CADEFD01. The sequence goes on along the minus strand of CAWJMJ010000016.1, from coordinate 227,760 downwards.
CGCTGCGCATCGCCGTCAAGACGCCGCTGATACCTCACCGAGACCGGCGAGAAGTTCGACGTGCTGTGCACGGTCGCCGGCGGCGGCGTGGCCGGTCAGGCCGGCGCCATTCGCCTCGGCATCTCGCGCGCGCTGTGCGCGTTCGACCTCGAGCTGCGCAGCAAGTTGAAGAAGGAAGGGCTCCTGACGCGCGACGCGCGAGCCAAGGAACGCAAGAAATACGGTCTGGCCGGAGCCCGCAAGCGGTTCCAGTTCAGCAAGCGGTAACGACCGATGGATGGAGGACGCTTGGCCCCACTCGCGATGAAGGACCTGCTCGAGGCAGGTGTGCACTTCGGTCACCAGACGAAGCGCTGGAACCCGAAGATGAAGCCGTATATCTTCGGCGAACGCAGCGGCATCTACATTCTCGACCTCGGCAAGACGGTCAAGCTGTTCCGCGAGGCGGAGGACTACGTTCGTCAGCTCGTCGCCGAAGACAAGACCATCCTGTTCGTCGGCACCAAGCGGCAGGCGCAGGACGTCATCGCCGACGAAGCCGCGCGCTGCGGGATGTACTACGTCAACGAGCGCTGGCTGGGCGGCCTGCTGACCAACTTCTCCACCATCCAGCGCAGCATCGCGCGTCTCCGCGATCTCGAAGCCATGGCCACCGACGGCCGCTACGAGGTCGATGCCGAAGAAGGAGATCGCGCAAGGCCGAGAAGGAAAAGAAGCAAGCTGCAGAAGAACCTCGACGGCATCCGCAACATGTCGCGGCTGCCCGACGCGCTCTTCGTGGTCGACACCCGGAAGGAAAAGATTGCCGTCGACGAGGCGCGCAAGCTGAAGATTCCGGTGATCGGCATCGTCGACACCAACTGCGACCCCGATGAGGTCGACTTCGTGATTCCCGGCAACGACGACGCCCTGCGCTCGATCAAGCTGTTTGCGGCGCGCGTCGCCGACGTCGGTGCTCGACGGCCAGGCCGAACGCGAATCGCGGCGCGCCGAACAGGCCGCCGCGCAGGCCGACCAGGCCGCCGCCGACGACGCGCGCGCGCACGGTGCGTCCCGGCGCGGTGCGCCGTCCGCAGCGCCCCGACGCGCCGCCCGGCCGCCGACCCACCCCGACTCCGACGGCCTAGCGGCGTCGCGTCGATCGCACACGCCGGCCGCGAGCGGAACTCCGGCCGGCTTTCTTTGTACCGCGCCGCACGATCGGCGCGACCGCAACCCGGCGCTCGCCGGCGCCTCGATGGAGACGAGATGGCAATCACGGCAGAACATGGTGAAGCAGCTGCGCGACAAGACCGGCGCCGGCATGATGGACTGCAAGGTCGCCCTCGCGGAAGCCGACGGCGACCCCGAGAAGGCGCTCGAGCTCCTGCGCAAGAAGGGCCTGGCCACCGCGGCCAAGCGCGCCGGGCGCGCCACCAAGGAAGGCGTGGTCGGCCACTACATCCACATGGGCGGCAAGGTCGGCGTGCTGGTCGAAGTGAACTGCGAGACCGACTTCGTCGCCCGCACCGACGACTTCCAGGCGCTGGCCAAGGAAATCGCCATGCACATCGCCGCCGCCGACCCGCGCTTCGTGCAGCCGCGAGGAGGTGCCGGCCGCCGAGCTCGAGAAGGAAAAGGACATCTACCGCGCGCAGTTCGCAGGCTCCGGCAAGCCGGCGCAGGTCATCGACAAGATCGTCGAGGGCAAGCTCGGGAGCTTCTACGCGCAGATCTGCCTGCTCGAGCAGCCGTCGGTGCGCGACCCGAGCGTGACCATCCAGCAGATGCTGCAGGCGGCCACCGCCAAGACCGGCGAGAACATCACCGTCACGCGCTTCGTCCGCTTCAAGCTCGGCGAAACCATCGAGTAAGCAGTCGGCGACGCGACGCCGGCATTCTCCGGCGTCGCGTCGGTCTGACCTATAATGCCCGCCTAGATGTCGTTGACGCAGTCCCCCGCAGCCCCGCCATGCATTACAACCGCGTCCTGCTCAAGCTGTCCGGCGAGGCGCTGATGGGCGAGCAGCCAGTACGGCATCGATCCCGACGTCGCCACCGCGCATCGCGGCCGAGGTCGCCGACATCCAGTCGGCTCGGCGTCCAGACCGGCCATCGTCATCGGCGGCGGCAACATCTTCCGCGGCGTGGCCGCCAGCGCCAAGGGCATGGACCGCGCCACCGCCGACTACATGGGCATGCTCGCCACGGTCATCAACGCGCTGGCGCTGCAGGACGCGCTCGAGCAGCAGCGGCGTGCCCACGCGCGTGCTCTCGGCGATCGAGATGCGCGCCGTCGCCGAGCCCTACATCCGCCGCCGCGCCATGCGCCACCTCGAGAAGGGCCGCGTCGTGATCTTCGCCGCCGGCACCGGCAACCCCTACTTCACCACCGACACCGCGGCCGCGCTTGCGGGCGATGGAGATCAAGGCCGAGGTCATCCTCAAGGCGACCAAGGTCGACGGCATCTACACCGCCGACCCGGTCAAGGATCCCGACCGCCACGCGCTACGAGCGGATCTCGTACCTGGAGGTGCTGCAGGACCGCCTCCAGGTCATGGACGCGACGGCCATCTCGCTGTGCATGGACAACAAGCTGCCGATCGTGGTGTTCAACCTGCGCACGCCCGGCAACATCCGGCGCGTCGTGGCCGGCGAGCCGGTCGGCACGACCGTCACGACGTAGCCCGCGGATCCGGCCGCGAGACCCGGGTCCATTCGCACGGCGGTCGCGCGAGCGGCCGGCCGCACGGACCGACATGGACGTCAACGATCTCAAGGAACTCTACGCGGAAGCGAAGCAGCGGATGGATGGCCAGATCGAACACGTCCGGCGCGAGATGGCCGGCGTGCGCACCGGCCGCGCCAGCACCGGCTTGCTCGACAACGTCATGGTCGAGGCCTACGGCGCGCAAGCTGCCGCTCAATCAGGTGGCGACGCTGTCGATTCCCGAGCCGTCGATGATCGTCGCCCAGCCGTTCGACCCGTCGACCATGGCCGAGTCTCGAGAAGGCCATCCGCACTTCGGATCTCGGGCTCAATCCCGCCGAGCGACGGCAAGGTCATCCGCATCCCCATCCCGTCGCTCACCGAGGAGCGCCGCAAGGAGCTCTCGAAGCACGTGCACAAGGCGGCCGAAGAAGGGCGCAACCACGTGCGCACGGTGCGCCGCGACGCCAACGACCGGCTGAAGAAGATGCTGAAGGACAGCCTGGTGTCGGAAGACGACGAGAAGCGCGGGCTCGACGAGGTGCAGAAGATCACCGACGCCGCAGTCAAGGCCATCGACGAACTGCAGCGCAAAAAGGACGAGGACCTGCTCGGCCGGTAGCCGTTCCGGCGGCGCCATCCAGGCCACCATGTATTTCACCCACCTCGAATGCTAGTGTGCCGTGCGGCGCCGGGCCGTTCGACCCGCGCGAGCGTCACTTCCTGTGCCGGCCTGCGGCGCTTCCCCTGCTCGCCCGCTACGACCTCGAGGACGGCGCGGGCGTGGTCGCGAGACAGTCCTGGCCGGCCGCGAGCCGAACATGTGGCGCTACCGCGAGATGCTGCCCCTGCTGCCGGCGACGCGCCGGTCACGCTCGGTGAAGGCTTCACGCCGCTGCTGCACGCGCGGCGTCTCGGCGCCGCCGTCGGCCTCGACCGCCTGTTCATCAAGGACGAGTCGCTCAATCCCGACCAACTCGTTCAAGGCGCGCGGCCAGTCGGCCGCCATCACGCGCGCCAAGGCGCTCGGCGCCGACACGATTGCGCTGCCCACGGCCGGCAACGCCGGCAACGCCGCGGCCGCCTACGCGGCTGCCGCCGGCCTGCGCTGCGAGGTCTTCATCCCGAAGGACGCCAAGCAGCCGTTCGTCGACGAATGCCGCCTCTACGGCGCCCACGTCACGCTGGTCGACGGGCTGATCACCGACGCCGGCCGCATGGCCGCCGAAAAGGGCAAGCCGCTCGGGTGGTACGAACGTCTCGACGCTGAAGGAGCCGTACCGCGTCGAGGGCAAGAAGACCATGGGCTACGAGCTCGCCGAGCAGCTCGGCTGGGAGCTGCCCGACTGGATCATCTATCCCACCGGCGGCGGCACCGGCCTCGTCGGCATGTGGAAGGCGTTCGAGGAGATGGAAGCGCATCGGCTGGATCGGCGCCGAAGCGCCCGAAGATGGTGTCGGTGCAGGCCGAGGGCTGCGCGCCGATCGTGCGCGCGTTCGAGACCGGGGCGGAGACGGCGGCGCCCTGGGAGAACGCGACCACCGTGGCCGACGGCCTGCGCGTGCCGCGCGCCATCGGCGACTTCCTGATCCTGCGCGCCATTCGCGAGAGCGGCGGCACCGCGCTCGCCGTCTCGGATCGCGCAGATGGTCGAGGACATGCTGGTCATCGGCCGCCTCGAGGGCATCTCGGCCGCGCCCGAGGGCGGCGCCGCGCTCACGGCCATCCGCGCGCTCGTCGCCGTCGGGCAGGATGCACCGGCACGAGACGGTGGTGCTGTTCAATACCGGCGGCGCGCTGAAGTACCTCGACGTGCTGCACACCGTGCGCTGACGCCAGCCGCCGGACCGCACCGGCCTGACGGCAGCCGCCCGGCGGCCCGCCGTCAGTCGCCGAACGAGACGCCCAGCGCCCGGGCCGTCGCGAGCAGGTCGTAATCGAGCGGCACGGTCTTGCACCGCCCGACGACATCCGAGAGCGGGATGTGGACGATGTCCGGCGGGTTGTTCGCGACCATCCGGCCGAACACGCCGCGGCGCACCAGCTCCACGGCCTTGGCGCCGAAGCGCGTGGCCAGCACGCGGTCGAACGGCGTCGGCGAGCCGCCACGCTGCAGGTGCCCGAGCACGCACGCTGCGGCTTTCCTTCCCCGTCAGCTTCTGCAGCGCCTCGGCCAGGTGGCCGCCCACGCCGCCCAGCCGCTCGACCACGCCCGGGCGCGCCTCCGACCGCAGCGTCAGTTTCCCGCCCACCGGCTTGGCGCCCTCGGCCACCACGACGATGCTGAAGCGCGCGCCCCATTCATCGCGCTTGCGGATGTGCTCGGCGACCTTCTCGACGTCGTAGGGCATTCGGGGATCAGGATGACGTCGGCGCCGCCGGCGATGCCGGCGTGCAGCGCAATCCAGCCGGCATAGCGGCCCATCACCTCGACGACCATGATGCGCTTGTGCGCCTCGGCGGTGGTGTGCAGCCGGTCGATGGCGTCGGCGGCAAAGGACACCGCGGTATCGAAGCCGAAGCAGCTGGTCGTGCCGACGATGTCGTTGTCGATGGTCTTGGGCACGCCCACGACGGGGATGCCCTTGAGGTAGAACTGGTGGGCGATGGCGAGCGTGCCGTCGCCGCCAATCACCACCAGGGCGTCCAGTCCCATCTTCACCGAAGGTCTGCACCACCCGGTCGGAGTAGTCGGCCTTCCCCGCTTCGGTGGGGTACTCGAAGGGGTTGCCGCTGTTGGTCGTGCCCAGGATGGTGCCGCCCAGCCGCAGGATGCCGGTGACGTCGTGCGGCGTGAGCGGGCGGGAGCGGCTCGGGTCGAGCAGGCCGTCGAAGCTGTCTTCGAGGCCGATGACCTCCATGCCGGCGTTGCACCCGGCCTTGACCACGGCGCGGATGACCGCATTGAGGCCGGGAGCGTCGCCGCCGCCGGTAAGCACGCCAATCTTGCGATGTTCTGGAGACATTGAGTTACTCAGTATATCGGCGGGCGGGTTGCGGCCTGCACTCACGTGGCGTCGCGACCCAACGGGGAGTCGTCAGGCAAGCGTCCCCGTACCGTCAGCCAGCCGTCACCAATAGTGTCATTCGCGTCTGGGCCCGCGCCCGCCGAGACGTTAACGTGCGAGTTTACTGGAGCCTTGGTCTGGCATCACCTTGGCATAGTCCGACACGACTTTTCCCGAGGTGTTCATGAACTCGTGTGCCCGCGCTTGCATCGCCGCTCTCGTCGCCCTGGCTCTTCCTTCGCTGGCGGCCGCCCAACTGGCCGCCCCGGTCCTCCAAGCCCAGGCCAACGGCCAGACGGTGTCGGCCGCCTGGACCGCCGTGCCCGGTGCCACCAGCTACCGGGCCGAGGCCGGGACCACGCCCGGCCTGATGCTGGCCGGCTACGAACTGGGAGGACTGACATCGTTCTCCGTCCAGGCGCCCCAAGGGAGGTTCTACCTGCGGGTGCTGGCCCGTAACGCGCAGGGCCAGAGCGCCTCGTCGAACGTCGTGGAGGTGACGGTAACCTCGGTGCAAGGGCCGCCCCAGCCTCCGACCGGTCTCTCCGCGACGGTGTCGGGCACCACCATCACCTTCAGCATGACCTTGCCGCCCGGACCGCTCAGCGGCATCCTCCTCGCCGCCGGTGGCGCGCCCGGCCAGACGCAGGGTGTCCTGCCGATGCCAATCGCCCCGCAGTCCTCACTCGAGAACGTGCCCCCTGGAACCTACTACGCCCGCATGCACGCCGTCAGCGCCGGCGGGACCAGCGGCGCGTCGAACGAGGTGCAACTGGTCGTCTCGCCGGCGGCGTGTGTCACCCCCTCGGCGCCGGCCGTGCAGGTTCAGGTCAGCGGCTCGACGGTTGGCGTCGGCTGGTCGCCGGTGCCCGGAGCGATTGGTTACCGCCTCGACTTCTCGACCTCGCCAGGCGGCGCCGCGGCCCACAGCCAGACCTTCGCGCCGTCGCAGACCGCCGCGTCCTACCCCGGTGTCCCGACCGGCACCTACTACGCCCGCGTCACCGTGGCCAATGCCTGCGGGGCCATCGCGACCTCGGCCGACGCGACCATCGTCGTGACCGGCTCGGGCGGGTCGGGCAACCGGACGCCGAATCCACCGGCGCCGACGCCGCCCAACTATTTGCCGCTCCCCAACCGCGCCGCCGTCGTCGAAGAGATCGCGCGCCGCTATCCCAATGAACTGCGGAACTCGTGCGTGGAACACGGCGGCAACAACATCTGGCTGTTCCGCCTGGTCGAGCGCCTGCGGCGCGAGGACACGCGCTGGGGCCTCAACTGGAAGCGCGCCCGCACCGGCGACCTGTCGCAGGACATCATCACCTACAACTACGGCCCCGAGAACGACGAGGGCACGCTCTACGTGCATGCGGTCGACGTCATCGGCGGCCACTGCGGCAGCAACCCCACGCCCGCGTGGATCAACCAGACCGTGCTGTGGTCCACCGGCGCGAAGTGGACCTTGCAGCCCTACCTGCAAGCCGGCTTCCCGGCGGTACCCTAGCCGTTCGGCCTCGCCCGACGACCGGCCCGTCGTCTCTCCCCCGAGAGGCGACGGGCTTTGTCGTGTGTGGAGCGGAACTGCGCGGTCCTGCCAGCCGTGTTAGACTCCCCCGGGCCATTCTTCCCCTGGAAGCATGGTCGAGCAACAGTCCGTGCCCGGTGCCACTCGCCGGCCTGCGGAAGTCGAACAAGGAGAGTCAGGATGCACGTAGTCTCACGGTCAGTAGCTCTTGCCGCCATCGCGGTGTCGGTCGTCATGGCGGGGATGGCTGAAGCGCGGCAGGCGCCGGTCATGAACGCCCCCGCGGTGTCGGGCGCAAACGTGACGTTCACATGGAGCGCCACGGCGGGCGCGACCGATTACGTGCTCCAAGCCGGGGTCGTCCCGGGCGCATACCTGGGTTCTCTCAGCGTCGGCAATGTCACGACCAGTGCCGTGGTGGCTCCGGCGGTCGGCACGTTCTACGCGCGGGTCATCGCCGTCACCGCTGGCGGCCTGCAGTATTCCAACGAAGTGTCGGGCACGGTCACCACCCTGGCGACGCCTCCGGCGGCGCCCACGAACCTGGTCGTGGCGCGCAACGGCACGAGCATCGTGGCCACCTGGAGTCCCGGGGCGGGCGGCGGCGCGCCGCTCGGCTACCGGCTCAAGGCCGGGGTCAACCCCGGCGGCAGCGATGCCGTGCTCAACCTGGGCACGAACATCTTTGCCTACGGCCCCATGCCCGCCGGCACGTTCTACTTCCGCGTCGTGGCGGTCAACGCCGGCGGCGAAAGCCCCGACTCGCCGGAGTTCACGCTGAACATGCCGGCCGGCGGCGCGTGTGACACGCCCCCCGCGCCGGCGCTGTCGACGAGCGTCTTCGGCGGCTTCGTCAGCGTGTCGTGGACCCCGGTTCCCGGCGCGGCCGGATATGTGCTGACCGGCTATCAGGGCGGCGCCGCCATCGGGTCGGTTCCGGTGGGCGCGGCCGTCACCCGCTTCAGCAACACGCTGCCCGAGGGCGTGTGGCGCCTCGACGTCGCCGCGGTGTTCGCGTGCGGCGCGCAGGGGCCGGCGGCCTCGGCCAACATCGTGGTCGACCAGAACTCGCTCAAGATGCAGCCTCGCGCCGCCGATCCCGCGCCCGGGACGGCGCTGCCGGCGCCGTCGCTACGTCCTTGGCGTCGTGCGCGAGATCGCGGCGGCCTATCCCGCCGACCTGCGCAACTCCTGCCACGAGTTCGGCGGCAACAACCGCTGGCTGTTCCGTCTCGTGTCGAAGCTGCGCGAGCGCGACAAGCGCTGGGGCCTGAACTGGAAGCGCGCCAACGTCGGCGACATGTCGCAGGACGTCATCACCTACAACTGGGGCGATGAGGGCGACGAGGGCACGTTCAAGGTCCGCGCCTGGGATGTCATCGGGGGCCACTGCGGTCCGAATCCCACCGGCCAGGCCACCGAGATCACGAGCCCCAACCCGCCGGCGGTGAGCTTCGGGGCGCGCTGGACGCTGCAGCCATTCCTCCAGGCCGGGTTCGTCCCCTAGCATCGGTCAGGACATCGAGAGCCGAGGGGCGGACGCGGAGCACCGGTCCGCCCCTGGCTTCGTACCCGTGACGTCACCCGATTCCGCCGTGTCCTCCCGCGCCGGGCAGCGCGTGGACTGGTGCGCGCTGGCCATCCTCGCGCTGGCCCTGGCTTTCCGTCTCTACCGCATCGACGTTCCGTTCATCGACGCCCATAGCTGGCGCCAGGTCACCAACGCCGACATCGCGCGGTTGTGGACCGAAGGGCCGATCGATTTCTTCTATCCCTCCGTGAGCTGGGGTGGCCCCGATGGCCGCGTCGGGCTCGAGTTCCCTCTGCTGCACCTGCTCATGGCGCTGGCGTGGCGTATGGCCGGCATCAGCGACGTGGCCGGGCGGCTCGTGCCCGTGGGCTTCTCGCTGGCCACGGTGTGGTGGACCTACCGGCTGGGCACTCGCCTCTTCAGCCAGCCGGCCGGACGGGCGGCCGCCTTCCTCATGGCCGTGTCGCCGAGCGTGGTGTATTTCGGCCGCACGCCGCTCTCCGACACGCCCATGCTGGCCTTTTCGGTGGCGGCGGTGCTTGGCTACGTGGCCTACACGCAGACGGGCCAGTGGCGACACGCGTTCTTCGGCGCGGTGGCCCTGGCGCTGGCCGGCCTGGTCAAGCTGCCGGCCATCCTGGTCCTCGGACCGGTGGTGTGGACCGGCCTGGCCAGCAGGGGCCTGCGCCGGACCCTGGCCGACCCGTGGTTCGTGGCCGCGCCGCTGGCTGCCGTGGGTGCCATTGCGCTCTGGTACCTGCACGCCGACCAGATTTTTCTGGAAACGGGGCTCACGCAGGCCATCCTCCGTCCCTCCGGCACCTATCCCGGCGACATCGCGCAGTTTGCCGGGCCGTTCACGACCGTGTCGCACTGGACGCGTCGCGACCTGCTCACTTGGGACACGGCCAGCGAACTGGCCCGGCGCTACTGGGCGCTGCACCTCACGCCCGTGTTCACGCTGCTCACCCTGGCCGGTCTCGCCAGCTGGCGCTGGTCCGGCCGGGCGCGTTCGGTCGTGGACGTGTGGATGCTGGCCGCGCTGTCGCTCGTGGCCGTGTCGCTTGCCGGCCAGCTGCCGCACGAGTTCCACCAACTGCCCACGCTGCCGCCCTTGGCGCTCTACTTCGGGATGGCCGCGGCGCCGCTCTTCTCGTGGCCCTTCTACACGCGCTTCGGAACCTGGCGGCACGCGGTGGCGGCCGCGACCAGCGCCGCCCTGGTGGCCACCGCCGTCATGGGCTTCGGCGACAGCGGCGCCATCTCGTATCTCTACCGGCCGGACAACCTGAACCAGGCCGTGGTCGACGCCGGATGGGCCATCGACCAGGTGACGCCGCCAGACGCGCTCATCGCCACCGTGGAGTACGAGCGCTACGGCAGCAACTCGCCGATGCTGCTCTATTTCGCGCATCGCAAGGGCTGGAGCTTCGACGCGACATCGATCTCGCCGGCCGTGGTCGACTACCTGCACGACCGGCGCGGGGTGTGCTTCGTGGCCGTGGCCGACTGGCCGGCGCTCGAGGCCACGCAACCGCAGATGGCCGTTGACCTGGCGCGGCGGCGTAGCATCGAGCTGTCCTACGCGCACGATCGCTATCGGCTGTTCGACCTCGGCTGTCCCGCAGCGCCGCCGGCCGCACCCCTGGCCCACGCCACGCCGGGAACGGCCATCGCGCGCCCGCCCCATAACCCGTAGCCACACCCGTGGTATGACTGGAAGACGATGACCCCTCCGACTGTTGCCACGCTCGTATTGCCGCTCCTCGCCGTCCTTTCCGTTGCCCCGGCGCTGGCGCAGCCGGCCGCGCTGCTGCCCGAGGCGCCTGCCGGCACGCTGGTCGTGAGCGGCCGCGTGGCGAGCCTGGAAGCGCGCTGGGACGACCAGGGCCGCACCATTCACACCTACGTTGCGCTCGACGTGGCGCGGGTGCTCCTGGGCCAGGATGTGCCGCCGCGGCTCGTGCTCAAGCAGCGTGGCGGCGAGGCCGGCGGCATCGGCTTGTGGCTGCCCGAGCAGGCCGCCTTCCGCGTCGGTGAGGACGTACTGGTGGCCCTCACCACCAGCGGCGCCGAGCGGACCCTGCACACCGTTGGCCTCGGCCGCGGCAAGTGGGCCTACGACGCCGGCCTCGCGGCGGCCGTCGAGCGCGAGCTGGCGGCCCGGCCCCGAGCACTTTTGCAGCACTACGACGCGGTGCCGCCGGAGTACGCGGCCTTCACGCGACAGCCTGGCCCGCGCTTCGCGTTCCTGAGCACGGACAGCTATCCGGCGCGCTGGCACGAGGTGGATCAGCGCACCGCGGTCGTGGTCGACGCCGGGACAGTGCCCGCGACCTGGACGCATGCCACGCCCCAGCGATTCACCGCCGCCGTCAACCTGTGGCGGAACTCCGGCATGGACCTCGACCTGCAGGTGGGCGGCGCCTATACCGGGGGCTGCTCGGCCGACTTCACCGGCAACGGCCGCATCGCGGTTTCGTTCAACGACCCGTGCGGCGGCGTCAACGATTGGGTGGTCGGCGGCGGCTATTACACGACCGGCGACCGGCGCATCGTCAACGGCACGGAGTTCCAGAAGTTCATCCAGGGCTTCGTCGTGCTCAACGACTCCGGCGTGCAATCAACCGCGCCCGGCTGCTTCGAGGACGCGGTGGCCCACGGGCTCGGCCACGCGCTCGGCCTCGGCCACTCGAACGTCCCGACGGCGATGATGGCGCCGAATCCCAAGGGCAGCTGCACGACGGCGCCGAGCGGCTTGGACGCCGACGACGTCAACGGCATCACCACCATATACCGGGGCATCGCCGCCGAAACGAAGATGCCCGACCCGCCCACCAACTTCACCGTCGCCGCGGTCCTCTCGACCATCACGCTGTCGTGGACGCCGGCATCGACGGGCGGCGTGGCCCAACGCTATATCCTCGATGCGGGGAACACCCCCGGCGTCTACAACCTGGGCTCGGCCACCTATCCAGCCTCGGTGACCTCGACCGCGATCCCCAATGTGCCGGCCGGCACCTACTACTTGCGGGTCCGCGCCCAGAACGCGTTGGGCACGAGCCTGTCCTCGGTCGAACGGGCCGTCACCGTGGGGGCCTGCACGCCGCCGGGCCCGCCCGGCACGCTCTCCGGATCGTCGAACGACACGCTGGTCAACTTGCAATGGACGGCGCCCTCGACCGGCATGGTCCAGGGCTATCGCCTGCTGGCGGGGACCGGCCCTGGCCTCGCCAACCTGGGCGTCCAGGACTATCCGGCCAGCGTCACCAGCCTCAGCGGCAACGTCGCCTACGGCACTTACTACGTGCGCGTGCAGTCCAGCAACGTGTGCGGCTTCAGCGCGCCCTCGAACGAGATCGTGCTCACCGTAGCGGCGTGCACCGCCGTGCCGCAGCCGCCCACCAACCTTGCCTTCACCAAGAACGGCTCGTTCCTGACCTTCACGTGGACCGCCCCGGCCGGCACACCGCCAACCGGCTACACGTTCGCGGTCGGCAGCGCGCCTGGCCTCAGCAACCTGGTCGTCTCCGCCACCGGCACCACCGCCACGGCCCTGGCCGGCAACGCGCCCAACGGCGACTACTACGTGCGCGTGCTGGCCCAGAACGCGTGCGGGCTGAGCCGGCCCTCGAACGAGGTCTTCGTCAAGGTGCCGTGAGCCATGGAACCGGCACCGCGCCGGTTACAATGGCGCACCGTTTGGCCCTGTGCGGCCCCTGTTGCCGATGTCCGAACCGCTGCCGCTTGCTGCTCTGCGCCCTGACGACCTGACGGCGCTGCTCGAAGGTCATGCCTTCAAGCCGTACCGCCAGTACCGGACCTACTCGCGCAAGGAGCAGCTCGCCATTTTGCAGGCCGAGGTGACCAGCGCCCTGGCCGTGCCCGGCGAGTTCAGCCGCGTGGTGGGCGACGAGCGCCCGCGGGCGGCCGTCGTGGCCCGCCCACTTGACTGGGACAGCGCCTTCTTCGGCCTGCCCATGGCCCGCATCGACTACGTCGTCGCGACCCCGGCCGCTTCGCTCGACGATCGCGTCGCCGTCATCGGCGCCGCCTGCGCGGCGGCACAGGCCGCCGGGGTGAAGCACCTGACCGCGCGCGTCGACGTGGCCGACCTCGACACCCTCGGCGTCCTCGAGGAGCACGGCTTCCGCACGATGGACGCGCTCGTCACCTACATCATGCGGCCGGTCAAGGATCCGCCGCGCGACGTCCGGACGGTCGGCGTCATCCGCGCATCGCGCCCGGACGATCACCCGGCCATCATCGACATCACGCGCGAGGCCTATCAGGGCTACCGCGGCCGCTTCCACCTCGACCCGCACCTGTCCTCGGCCCGCGCCGACGAACTCTACGTGGAGTGGGCGCGCCAGTGCGTCAGCGGCGCGATGGCCGACATCATCCTGGTCTCGGAGGATTCGGACGGGCGCCTCAATGGGTATCTCGCCTACCGCCGGCGCCAGCCGGCCTCGAGCCTCGGCATGCCGATTTACGGCGGCGGACTCGGCGCCTGCCGTCGCGACAGCCCGGGCGCCTATGCCAGCCTCATCCGCGACGCCACGCTCTGGTCGCACGCCCGCGGCGGCATGGGCGAGTACCAGACACAGAACTACAACTTCGCGGTCATTCGCGTTTACGAAGCGGCCGGCGCTCACTACGTGCGTGCCGAGTACACCCTGCACGCGTGGCTGGGCTGACGTCCGCGACCGCCGCTGTGCTAGTATTTACGGGTTGTCTGGTTCGTGTGACAACGCGTCCGGGGTCATTGGGCGGCTAGCTCAGCTGGGAGAGCGCCGCGTTCGCAACGCGGAGGTCAGGAGTTCGATCCTCCTGCCGTCCACCATCACCCCCGACCTCTCGGACGCCGCACCCGCCCACCACCTTCCCATCCGCTGCTCCGCCAACTGCGTATACTGAGGGCGTGGCCAGCCCCCATCGCCGTCCCGGCCGTCTGCTGACGCTCAGCCTGGTGCTGTGCGCCGCCGCCCTGGCTGCGGCGCAGGGGTCGGCACCGGCCCCGGCGGAACTGGCCCGCCTCGTCCAGGCGCGCTACGACGGGGTGCGCGACTTCGCTGGCGACTTCACGCAGACCTACGAAGGCGGCGTGCTGCGCACCAAGACGACCGAGCGTGGCACCGTCGTCATCAAGCGACCCGGGCGCATGCGCTGGGTCTACACGGCCCCCGAGAAGAAGGAATTCGTCTCCGACGGCGTCAAGATCTACGCTTACTTTCCCGCCGACAAGCAGGTCATGGTCAGCCCGGCCCCGACCGGAGCCGACACCACCCCGGCGCTGTTCCTGACCGGCCAGGCCAACCTGGTGCGCGACTTCGAGGCCTCGGCCATGGACCTCCCGGGCGCCGCCCCAGGGCTGCTCGGGCTCAAGCTCGTTGCCAAGCGGCCCGACCAGGACTTCGAATGGCTGGCGGTCGGCGTGGACCCGGTCACCTACCAGATTCCGTCACCTGGTGGCGCTCGACCGGCAAGGCGGCCGCTCGAGCTTCGTCTTCTCGAATCTGAAGGAGAATCAGCGCCCGCCCGATACGCTCTTCGCGTTCCGCGTCCCAAAGGGCGTGGACGTCATCACCAATGCGCAGTAGCCGCCGCCCGCTCGCGCTCGCCGCGACCCTCGTCTTCGGGCTGCTGACGGCGGCGTGCGCCTCCACCTCGTCGCTCAACCAGGCGCGGGCCGCCGAACAACAGCAAGACTACGACCTGGCCGTCGCCGAATACACCAAGGCTGCGCGGGCCCGGCCCGATGACCGCGCCGTCCGTCTCGCCCTCGACCGGGCCAAGCTGCGCGCCGCGCAGGACCACTTCGCGCGCGCCCGGCGTCACAACGCCAGCGGCCGCACCGAGGAAGCGCTGATCGAATATCAGCTCGCCGCCGAACTCAACCCGGCCAACGGGCAGATCCAAGACGAACTCCGCACGCGTGCGCGCCCAGATGCGGACGCAGGTGGCGCTCGACCGCGGCGGCAAGACCACGCTCGAGGCGCTCATCAAGGACAGCCTCGCGCGCCGCTGCCGGGCGCCGACGTGCCCGCCGACGTCATCCTGCCCGACTCGCTCATCTTCCGCGACGCCAGCGCCCGCGACGTCTTCACCGCCATCGGCAAGTTCGCCAACCTGAGCGTCGTGTTCGACCCGGCCTTCCGCGACAGCCCCGATCAGCGTCGACCTGCGCAAGGCCGGCGCTCGCGGAGGCGCTCGACGTCGGTCTCGCCGGCGACCCGCACCTTCTGGCGCGTCACCGCGCCGCGCACCATCACCATCGTGCCCGACACGCCCGCCAAGCGGCGCGAGTACGAAGAAGAGGTCGTCCGCACCTTCTACCTGAGCAACGCCGACCTCAAGGAGACGATCGACCTCCTCCGCATCGTCGTCGACGCGCGGCGGATGGCGCCGATGACCGCCACCAACGCGATCTCGCATCAAGGACACGCCCGAGCGCGTGGCCGCCGCCGGCCGCATCGATCGCAGGCCATCGACAAGGCGCGGCCCGAGGTGGTGATCGACGTCGAGCTGCTCGAGGTCGATCGCACGCGCCTGCGCGAGTACGGCCTGCAGATCGCGTCGCCGGCCGAATCGCCGACCGGCATCGACGGCCAGGCCGACGTGCAACCGCGGCGACCTCACGCTGCGCGACCTGCGCAACCTCACGCCCGTCCGGCGTCTTCCTCACCAACCTGCCCGGCCTCTACTACCGCCTGCTCAAGAACGACGCCAACACCCGCACGCTGGCCAACCCGCAGCTGCGCACGTCGGAAGGCATCGCCGGCGCAGGCGCGCTTCGGCGAGCGGGTGCCGGTGCCGGTCACCACCTTCGCGCCGATCGCCACCGGCGGCGTCAACCAGCAGCCGATCACCTCGTTCAACTACGAGAACATCGGCGTCAACATCGACATCACGCCGCGCACGCATCACGACGACGAGGTGTCGCTGGCCCTGAAGATCGAGGTGAGCAGCATCTCGGGCGCCGGCTTCGGCGGCCTGCCGACGTTCGGCAACCGCGAGATCAACACCGTCATCCGGCTGAGCGACGGCGAGACCAACATGCTCGCCGGGCTGATCCGCGACGACGAGCGGAACGATCGCTGTCGGGCGTCCCCGGGCTGAGCGACCTGCCGCTGCTCGGCCGGCTGTTCGCGCACAACCGCACGCGAGACGCAGGAGACCGACATCATCCTCACGCTGACGCCGCACATCGTGCGCGTGCTCGACCTGACCGAGGCGGATCTGCGGCCGTTCCGCGTCGGCCGCGACACCGGCACCTCCACGGTCATCGACGCTGCCGATTCCCCCGAGCCGCCGCGCCCGCCCGCGCGCCGATGCCGTTCCGCCGGCCGAGCGGCCCGGCGGCGCCCACGCCGGCCGGTGCCCACGCTGCAGCCGCGCTGCCGCCGCCGCCCGAGCCCGGCCAAGCCGCTCAAACCGCCGCCGCGTCCGCCGCCCGGACGCTCAGACTTCTCGACACCTGCGCGCCGAGCGTCTGCAGGCGCTCCACCAGCGGGCCGTAGCCGCGCTCGACCGTCTCGAGCGGCTCGACCCGACTCTGTCCCGTGGCGGCCAGCGCCGCGGCGATCAGCGCCATGCCCGAGCGGATGTCGCGGCTGTCGAGCGGCTTGCCGCGAGCTTGGCCGGGCCGCTGACGATGATGCGGTGCGGATCGCACAGGAACAGGTCCGCGCTCATGCCGCTCATCTGCTCGAGCGCGAACAGCCGCAGCTCGTACATCCAGTCGTGCACCAGGGTGCGCCCGTCGGCCTGGGTCGCGAGCACGGTCACGAGGCTGACCAGGTCGCTCGGAAACCCGGGCCACAGCCCGGTCGTGATGCGGCCGGCGCCGATCAGCGCGCGACGGCTCGCACACGAAGCACGTCGTCGTCCGTGCCGCAGCGCCGACCGACAGCTTGCGCAGCGCGGCCGTGACGACTTCCATGTCGATGGCCCGCGCGCCCCCGGATCTCGATTTCCCCGCCGGTGATCGCGCCAACCACCGCCCAGCTCCCGGCCTCGATGTAGTCGCCGTAGAGCGCCTTGGTCGCGCCGCCCAGCCGCGTGCCGCCCTCGACCCGGATGGTGTGCGTGCCGGCGCCGTGATGCCGACGCCCATCGCGCGACAGGAATTCGCACAGCTCGACGACGTGCGGCTCGCAGGCGGCGTGGCGGATCTCCGAGATGCCGGGCGCCGCTGCCGCCGCCAGGAGCGCCGTCTCGGTGCCGGTCACCGACGCCTCGTCGAGGTAGATCGACGCCGCCTTCAGCCCGCGCGGCGCTTCGAGGCGGTGGCCCTGCCCCGGTCACGTGCTCGGCGCCCATGGCGGTCAGCGCTTCGATGTGCGTGCGGATGGTGCGCCGGGCCGGGAAGTCGCCGCCGGGCGGCGCCACGCTGGCGCGGCCGCGCGCGCGCCAGCAGCGGCCCGAGCAGCAGCACCGACCCCCGCAGGCGGCCGACCAGCGCGCGATCCGGTTCGTGCGACGTCACCGCCTGGCAGCGGATGCGCAGCGTCGGGCTGCCGATGCCCTCGACCTCCGCGCCGAGATCGAGCAGCAGGCGCGCCATCACGTCGACGTCGACGATGCGCGGCACGTTGGTGAGCACGCACGGTTCAGTCGTGAGCAACGTCGCGGCCATGAGCGGCAAGGCAGCGTTCTTGTTGCCTTCCACGTCCACCACGCCCGACAGCCGGTGGCCTCCCTCGATGAGCAACGTCGACATGATGGGCTCCTGTCCATTACCAAACGCCGAGCCTGACGATCTCTTCGCGCAGGGTCACGCCGAAGGCGTCAGCCACCCGCGCGCGGCACAGCTCGACCAGCGCGGCGATGTCCGCCGGCGTCGCCGAGCCGTCGTTGACGATGAAGTTGCCGTGCGTCAGCGACACGCGCGCGCCGCCGCAGGCGTGCCCCTTCAGCCCGGCGCGATCGACCAGCGCTCCGGCCGACGGCGGAATGCCTTCGGGCACGCGGTCGCGGCCGGGCTGCGGGTTCTGGAAGATGCAGCCGGCGCTCGGTGACGCCAGCGGCTGGGTCCGCTTCCGGAAGGCCAGCGACGCGCGGGCCACGGCCCGCAGCCGGTCGGGCTCCTGCCCCGGCGTCACGCGGAGCGCCGCCCAGATGGCGATCTCGCCGCTGCGCTGCAGGCGGCTCGTGTCGTAGCCGAAGTCCATGCGGTCCTGATCGACCTGCCGCAAGCTGCCGTCGCGGCCGGCGACGCGCACGCTGTCGATCAGGTCGCCGATGTTGGCGTTCTGCCAGTGCGCGTTGCCATGGACGGCGCCGCCCACCGTGCCGGGTGTGCCGGCCCACGCTTCGACGCCCCCCAGCCCGCGCGCCACCGTCCAGCGCACCAGCGCGTTGATGGTCACGGCGACGTCGACGCGGACGCGATCGCGTCCGACCATCTGCATCGCGCCGCCGCGGGGACGGATGACCAGCCCGCGCACACCGGCGCTGGCGACGAGCACGTTGGAGCCGCCGCCGAGCATCGTCACCGGCACGCCGTGGGCGTGCGCGATCTTCAGCAGCCGCACGATGGTGTCGCCGTCGTGCGGCTCGACCAGCCAGTCGGCCGGGCCGCCGACCTTGAAGGTGGTCAGCGGCGCCAGCGGCGCGTTGACGTGCGCCGCCAGGTCCGGAAAGCCCTGCCGCAACACCTCGGCGAAGCCACTCATACCGGAAACTCCTCGGGCATGGCTCGCAGCAGCTCGCGCTCGCGCGTGACCAGCGCGGCCCGCGCCTCGGCTCGCGTGCATGCCGTAAAGCGCATGACGTCACCGGGACCGAGTTGTCCGGCCACGGGCAGGTCGGCGGAAATGACGGTGGCGATCTTCGGATAACCGCCGGCGGTCTGGCGATCGGCCATGAGCAGAATCGGCTGGCCGCTGGCCGGAACCTGGATGGCGCCGAACGGCACCGGCTCCGAAAGCGGCTCGTCGAGGCGTACGGCCGCGAGCGTCGGCCCTTCGAGACGGAAGCCCATGCGGTTCGACGTGGTCGACACCCGGAACTCCTCGCGCAGCAGCGTCGCGATGGCCTCCCGCGAGAACCAGGCGTCCTGCGGTCCGAGCACGACCCGCAGCCGCGACGGGGCCGTCGGCGCCGGGCGGGTATAGGGACGGGCGCCACGCGGCAGCCCAGGGCGGTCAGCCGGCGTGACCGGGAGCACGTCGCCGCCCACCAGCGCGCGGCCGTCGAGCCCGCCCATGGCGCTCACGAGATGCGTGCTGCGGCTTCCCATCACGACCGGCGTGGCGATGCCTCCGGCGACCGCCAGGTAGGCGCGGCTGCCGCCGTGGCGCGCGCCGAAGCGGAGCACGGCGCCGGCTGCCATGGCAAAGGGCGCCTGGTGCGGGACGGGCCGGCCGTCCACGGTGAGGCTGAACTCGGCGCCGGCGACGGCGACGACCAGCGGGCGCTCGGCACGCAGCTCCGGCCCGAGCAGCGTCACCTCCAGCGTGGCGGCCGTGTCGCGGTTGCCGACGAGCGCGTTGGCCAACCGGTGGGCTAGCGAATCCATGGCGCCGCTGACCGGCACGCCCAGCGCCTGGCTGCCCCACCGTCCCAGGTCCTGCACCGTGGTGAGCAGGCCCGGGCGGAGCACGGTGAGACCGGCGGCGGGGCTCATGGCCGTGGACCGCCCGCCAGGCGGTCCCACTCGCCCGCCGGCACCGGCCGAAAGCGCACCCGGTCGCCCGCGCGCACGACCGCCGGGGCGATGCGGCTGGCATCGAACATCGTCCAGGGGGTCCGGCCGATGAGTTGCCACCCGCCGGGGCTCGGGCATGGGATAGACACCGGTCTGGAGACCGGCGATGCCAACCGATCCGGCCGGCACACGCTCGCGCGGCGTCGCGCGACGCGCCATCGCGATACTGGCGTCGACGGTGCCCAGATAGGCGAAGCCGGGCAGGAAGCCGAGCATGTAGACGCGATACGTCTCGGCGGCATGGCGCCGCACCACGTCATCCGGGGTGCACCGGGCAAAGGCCGCCACCGCCTCGAGGTCCGGCCCGTAGGAGCCGCCGTAGCACACGGGAATCTCCACCACTCGCGCCGCCGCCGGCTCGGGTCCGGTCACGTCCCACGCATGGGCCACGACCTGTTCCAGGGCCGAGGCGTCGAAGTGCAGCGGGTCGACGTGCACGCCGACCGCGGCGTAACCGGGCACTACGTCGCGCACCCCAGGCACGTGTGCCGCGACGATGGCCTCGGCCAGCGCCACCACGCGCGCGTTGACCTCCGGTGCCACCCGCGCCTCCAACTGGACGAGCACCAGCGCGTCGCCCGAGTGGTGCAGGCGCGGCCGCGACAGCGGGCCGCTCATGCCAGCGCCTCGAGCAGCTTCTTGTGGATGCCGCCAAAACCGCCGTTCGACATGACCACGACGTCGTCACCAGGGGCCGCGTGCGTGATCAGGTGCGTGACGATCTCGTCCACGCCGGGAAGTTGCCGGGCTGATACGCCCGCCGCCTGCAGGTCGGCGATAAGCTGCGTGCCCGACAGGCGCTCGGATTCGGGCAGCGCGCTGCGATACACCGGCGCGATCACGACCTCGTCGGCGCCGCCGAACGCCGTCGCGAAGTCGTCCTGGAACACGCGCCGGCACGACGAGGCCGAGCGCGGCTCGAAGATCGTCCACAGCCGGTGACCCGGCCGCGAGCCGCGCATGGCGGCAATCGTCTCGGCCACCGCCGTGGGATGGTGGGCGAAGTCGTCGTAGACGGTGACGCCCCGCCGTTCCCCCACGACTTCGAGCCGGCGCTTCACCCCGGCGAAGGTCGCCAACCCGGTGCGCAAGGCCGTCACGCCCAGGCCGCACTCGTGGCCGACGGCCACGGCCGCCAGGGCGTTGCGGACGTTGTGGGCGCCCAGCAAGCGGCACCTCGAACTCGCCCGTCACGCCGTCGGGGCCGTGCACCGTGAAGCGCGTGCCCTCGCCGTGCGCGGTCAGGGCGCTGGCCCGCCAGGTGGCGCCCTCGGACAGCCCGAAGGTCTGCACCCGGCAACGCGCCTGGGGCGCCAGCGCCGCGGCCACCGGGCTGTCGGCGCCGAGCAGCACCAGCCCCCGCTGAGGCACCAGCAGCACGAAGCGCGCAAACGCCAGCCGCACCGCCGCCAGGTCGGCGTAGATGTCGGCGTGGTCGAACTCGACGTTGTTGACGACGGCGATATCCGGCAGGTACTTGAGGAACTTGGCGGTCTTGTCGAAGTAGGCGCTGTCGTATTCGTCGCCCTCGATGACGAACGCGCGACCGCGGCCGACGCGGTAGCTGGCGCCGCCGGCGCCGAAGTTCTTGGCGATGCCGCCGACCAGCATCGACGGATCGGCCCCGCCGCTGGTCAGCACCCAGGCCGTGAGCGAGGTGGTGGTGGTCTTGCCGTGCGTGCCGGCCACCACCACCGCATCGGCGTCCCACAGGAACGTGTCGCGAATCGTCTCGGGTAGCGACGCATAGCGCAGCGAGCGATCGAGCACGGCCTCGAGTTCGACATTGCCGCGCGACACGGCGTTGCCGACGACCACGAGATCCAGGTCGTCGGTGATGTGCGCGGCCGCGTAGCCTTCGAGGATGGGGATGCCCTCGGCCGCCAGGAAGTCGCTCATCGGCGGATAAACGTGCTCGTCCGATCCGCGCACGTCGTCACCGCGCGACTTCAGCAGCGCGGCCAGGGTGGCCATGGCCGTCCCGCAGATGCCGATGAGATGCACCCGGCGCGCCATCAACAGACCGCGGGTTCTTCGATGGACAACGCCGGAGCGGTGCCGGCGAGCAGCCGCGCACGAACGCCGAAAGGCAGCGTGATGAGCGGTTCCGTGGTGTGGCCCGACGGGAATCCAAACACGACCGGGCCGGGAAAATGCGCGAACAGATCGGCGAGCACGGCCCGGGCCGTGGGTCCGCCGCCGCCCTCGTCGCATCCGGGAAACGCTCCCAGGAGCACACCGGTGACGTGCCGGAACATCCCGGCCTGGTGGAGCTGCGTCATCATGCGGTCGAGCCGGTACGGCCGCTCGCCGACGTCCTCGATGAACAGGATGGCGGGCTCGCGGGGAATGCTCGCGAACGGGGTGCCCAGGAGCGACGAGAGTTGCGTGAGCGTGCCGCCCATCAGCACGCCGGCGGCCTCACCCGCGCGGAAGACCTCGAGCCCGGCCGGAGCCAGCGTGCCCATGGCCACCGGTTGCGCCACGGCGGCCAGTAGCGACGCGCGGTCGTACCCCGCATGCCCCTGCGCCAGCCGTCCTTCCACCATCGGCCCGTGGAACGCCACCATGCCGTGCATGACCTGCCAGGTCAGCAGCGCCGTGACGTCGCTGTAGCCGATGAACACTTTGGGCGTCGGCGGCCAGCCATCGCGGGTCGAGCAGAGGCAGCAACTGCTGGCTGCCATAGCCGCCGCGCACGGCCACCAGGGCGCGAATCGACGGATCGCGCCAGGCGTCGGCCAACGCCGAGACGCGGAGCGCCGGCCAGCCGGCGACGTAGCCATGACGGGCGCGCACGCGATCGTCGCACACCGGCTCGAAGCCGAGGGCCCGGAGTTCGTAGGCGCCGCGGTCCACATCCTCGGGCTTGACCGGGCTGGCCGGGGCCACGAGCGCAACGCGATCACCGGGCTGGAGACGGCGCGGGCGGTTGCGGCCGCCCTCGGTGCGGCGGTCGGCGGCAATCACGCGAAGCCTGCCATTTCCGCGGCGACGAGCTGATGCTCCTCGCATCCAACCACGCCGCGCCAGGCGCGCAGCCGGTCGCGCAGCGGGGCCCGCGGGCCACCCAGGAACCGCGCCTTGGCGCGGCCGCAGGCGCGCCAGGGCGTCGTCTACGCGCGCCAGCGGCAGGGCCCCCGACTCGACCGCCTTGACCAGCGCCTCGAGCGTCGCCGCCTGCACGTTCACATCGCCGCTGCACACGAGCATCGCGTCACATCCGGCGGCTGCCGCCGCCGTGGCCGCCTCGGGCGGCGTCCAGGTCTTGGCGATGGCCTGCATGTCCAGGTCGTCGCTGACCACGACGCCCTGGAACCCGAGTTCGTCACGCAGCACGCGCAACACGCGCGGTGAGAGGGTGGCCGGCCGTGACTCGTCGATCGAGCGTCACGACCACGTGGGCGGTCATGATGAACGCCACGTCGGCGGCAATCGCTGCCCGGAAGGGCTCGAACTCGACGGCCCGCAGCCGATCGGGCGCGTGACCCACGGCCGGCAGGTCGACATGCGAGTCCACGGTGGTGTCGCCGTGTCCCGGAAAATGCTTCCCGCACGCGGCCACCCCTCCCGCCTGCAGCGCGGTGATGATGGCCGCGCCCAGCGCCGCGGTCGCGCGCGCGTCGGCCGACAGCGCGCGATCGCCGATGACCGGGTTGGCGGGGTTGGTGTTGATGTCGAGCACCGGCGCGAAATCGAGCGAGACCCCGACGGCGCGCAGCTCGCGCGCCAGCGCGGTGGCGAACCTGGTGGCGAGCGCCGGCGACGGCGCCCGGCCGAGAGTGGCCATCGGCGGCCACACCGTGAAGGGCGCGGTCAGGCGGGCGACGCGGCCACCTTCCTGATCGACGCTGACCCACGAGGGCGCGGCCACACCGAGCCCCTCGATCGACGTGGCCAGGTCGAGCACCTGCTCGGGGCTCTCGACGTTCCGGGAGAAGAGGACCACGCCGCCGAGATCGAACTCGCGGGCCAGCGCGCGCAGCTCCACGGTCATCTCGCGGCCAGGCAGACTTCCGAAGAGCAACTGACCGATACGGCGGCGGAGGGGCGCGGGCATTGGGTAGCAGCATTATAATTCCGCCGTGACCGTAACCGCCTCGGCCCCGACGCGAGTCGATCTTGCCGGCGGCACGATCGACATCTGGCCGCTCTACCTGTTCCATCCCGGTGCGCAGACCCTCAACGCCGCAATCAGCCTGCGCGCCCGCGTGCGGCTCGAACCGCGCCACGACGACCGCATCGTCCTCACCTCGCGCGATCTCGGCGTCGGCACTGCGCCGCTCGGCTACGACGAGCTGCCGACCTGCGCCACTCTGCCGCTCCTGGCCAGGCTGGCGCACGCCTTCGGCGTTCGCGGCGTGACCATCACGACCGACAGCGAGGCGCCGGCCGGGGCCGGCATCGCCGGATCATCGGCGCTGAACATCGCCGTCACCGCAGCCTTGAACTACTGGACCGGGCGGGCCGGCGACGACGACGCGATCCTCGAGATCGCCAAGAACGTCGAGGCCCAGGTCATCGGGGTGCCGACCGGCGTGCAGGACTACCGGCCCGCGCTCTTTGGCGGGGTGGCCGCCGTCGAACTCGACGTGGCGCGCGTGCGGCGGGTGCCGCTGTCGCTCGATCCCGCCGCCCTGTCGGCGCGGCTGATCGTTTGCTACACCGGCGCCCCGCGCCAGTCCGGCATCAACAACTGGGAGATCACCAAGCGCCGCATCGACGGCGACCCGCAGGTGATCGACTGCTTCGACGCCATCGTCGCCGCCACCGGGCGGATGCGCGCCGCCCTCGAGGCCAGCGACTGGGGCGCGGCCGGTGCCGCCCTGGCCGATGAGTGGCGCACCCGCAAACTGCTGGCGCCAGGCGTCACCACGCCGGAAATCGACGCGCTGCTCGACGCCGCCCTGACTGCCGGCGCCTGGTCCGGGAAGGTGTGCGGGGCGGGCGGCGGCGGCTGCGTGTTCGCGCTCGCCCCGCCCGAGGCAGCGGCGCGCGTGCGTCAGGCCTGGGCCAGCGCCGGCGCGGCCGTGCTCGACGCCGTGGTCGAATCGACGGGCGTCGTCGTGACCGAGGATGCCTGACATGCCAGACGCCCGCGACCCCGCCGACGAGATCAAACAGCTCTACTTCTCTGCCACCAAGGCGACCATTGCCGCCGACCTGGAGCGCGCCATCGGCCTGCTCATCTCGCTCGAGTCCGACGAGGCGCGCGAGCGCGTCGCCGTCTACATGGACGGCCTGGCGCAGATGCGCGCCGAATGGGGGGTCAGCGGCAAGGGCGCCCGGCCGCGCGCCGCCGAGGACCAGCCCATGACGCCGGGCGGCGCCGGTCTCCGCCGGCGCGCCAAGGGTGTCCGCGGCTAACTGGTCGCCTTGACCATGCGCTTGCGGGCGGCCAGCCGGAGCGGTTCCGGCACGTTGCGGTCGACGGCGAGCGCGCGCACGTCGCGATCGACCAGCCGCTGCATCAGATTCAGCGACATGGCGACCGGCGTCCGGGGATTCTTCACGAGGCCGTGCGCGATCCCGTAATTCTTGACCCACGCGCGATTCTGCGCGATGGCCCGCAGCGTGTCGTCCGACACGTTGGCCATCTTGGCGAAGCTCTCGACTTCGGCCATGGTCAGCTTGGGCGACGACAACACCGCCGCGGCCACCATCCGGTTGGGATCGCGGATCAGCATGGCGCGCGCCTCGCGCGAGCCCTTCATGGCGACGCGGACGCGATCGACGATGCCCATGTTCTGAATCTGCTGGGTCATCGACATGGTGTCGGCCGGGCCGCCACCGGCGCCGGCCGACGGCTCGACGACCTCGAGCGGCGTCTCGACGAGCGGCGCGTCGGTGTCAGCGTCGGGGGGGCCTGCCGCCGCGACGATCCCGCGGGCGTCGAAGAACCGGATCAGGTCGGCGGGCGCGTCGGCGCGCGCCAGCACGGCGGCAATGGCTGCCGGCGCAATCAGCGACAGCGTGCGTTCGGCCTTGCCACGCACGTCGGCGTCGGCGTCGTCGACGAGCATGGCAAACAGCGCCAGTTGCTCCAGGGCACGCGGCGCCACCAGGCCGGCGGCGGCGTCCAGCTTCAGATCCTTGGGCACATCGGCGCGCCGGAACGCCTCGACGAGAGGCGTGCGCAGCCCGACGTCCATTACCGGCTCCCTGGCGGCGAAACGGCGGCGCCGGACGTCAGCCCGCCACGACGCTGATCGCCGGCGCCCGGGGTCACGCCGGTGGGGCGCTGCGACCACTGCAGCACCACCACGCCCAACAGCACGACCACCGCCAGCACCAGCCCGATGACCAGCCACGGCGAGATGTCCGAGGTGCCCGTCATGCGCAGCGGCACATCCGCGACCGGCCCGGATGGACGGCCGGGCGGCGGCAGGTTGTCGGGGTGGCGTTCCAGGAAGGCCAGCAACGTGGCTTCGGGATCGAGCCCGATCTCCTTGGCATAGGCGCGCACGACCGAACGGCGGAAGATTCCCGGGGGCAGACGTTCCACCTGGTTGCGCTCGAGCGCGTCGAGCGTCCGGACGCCCAGCTTGGTGACGTCGGCCACGTCGCGCAGCGAGCGCCCCGCCGCCTCGCGTTTGGCCCGGAGCGCGAGCCCGAGATCGTCAGTCGATTCCACTACCACCCGTCACCTGCGCTTCTCCACCACGACCGACTGCAAGAACTCACGATGTTAACCCATGAGGCGGGCCGCTCGCGGCCATCACCGCCTCGATGTCGGACATCGCGCGAGCCACGGCCGTGCCGGCATCTTCGCCGGGTCGCGGCAGCATCCAGCCGATGGCCGCGAGCCCGGCCGCACCGGCGCCAGCCAGCGCCGGCCAGTCGGCCGCGGTCACCCCGCCGATCGCAAACACCGGTTGCGCCGTGGCGCGGGCGAGCCGCGCCAGGCCGTCCACGCCGAGCCAGCGCGTCGCCCCCGGTTTCGACACGGTCCGTCGCACCGTGCCGGCGATGAGCGCGTCGGCGCCGGCGGCGCCGGGCAGTTCGGCCGGGTCGTGCACGGCCCTCGACACCCACGTGTGCGGCGGCAGCCAGGAACGGATCCGGGCCAGCGGCAACGAGCCGCCCTTGAGATGCAGGTCCGCCCCGGCCAGGGCGGCCACGTCGGCGCGGTCGTTCACCACCACGCGCACGCGTCCGCGCGACACGGCGAGCAGCTCGCGCGTCAGCGCCAGCAGCGCCGCGCCGCCGAGATCGGGTTCGCGGACCTGGAAGAACTCGACCCCGCACGCCCCGGCGGCCTCGACCTGCGCGGCGAGCAGGGCGGTGGCGGCCGACAGCGGGTAGCCGGCCGCCGCGCACAGGCGATGCCGGTCGCTCACGAGGCCGACGCGCGGGCGCGGCAGGCGCGCGGGCGGCGGGCCGGGACTCACGACGTGGTGCGGCGGCGCACCAGCATGGCCAGATCGGCCAGGGCGGCGAAGAGATTGACCGTCCCGAGTCCGGTGATGGCGCCGCGGATGTAGTTGTTGGTGACGACGGCGTTGACGGCCGGCGACACCTGGGCGAAGTAGTTGCGCTCCCAGTAGGCCGACCACGGGATGACGATCAGCAGCAGCCCCAGCTCGATGAGCAGGGCGATGATCAGGAGGCGGCGCACGCCGCGCCTATCCCCGGACCTGGGCGCGGCTGAGCCGTGCGATCCGGGCCGGCACGTCGCGGTAGCCGCCGGCATCGGCGTCGAGTTCGCCGAACACCGCCAGGGCGCGGCCGTTCTCACCGAGGTCTTCGAGCACGTCGGCTAGATCATACAGGAGGGCGCGGCCGGCATCGACCGAGGGCGCCGGGGCTTCGGCGGCGCGCTCGAACCAGGCCAGCGCGCCGGCGCGATTCTGGCGTTCGACCAGCAGCCGGCCGAGTGTCGAGGCCGCTTCGAAACGCTGGCGCGAGGAACGCGCCGCCAGTTCAAGCGAAACGACGGCGTCGTCGAGCATGCCCATGTCCCGGTAGGTCAAGCCGAGCCGGAGCTGCTCGGCCGCCAGACCGTCGTCCGAGGGCCGGGCGGGTCGGCCGCCGGCTCGCCGACGGACTTGCCCCTTGGCCTTGCCGGCGTCGCCGTCGTCCGACCGGAACGCCTCCATCAGATCGACCTCGACCACGTCGGCCGGGACCGGCTCGGGGAGGTCCACCGGGTCGTCGAAGCTGAAGCCCTCGTTGAGGTCCATCTTGTCGGTGGCCATGAACGGGCTGTCGCCGCTCAGCCGATCGGCGATGACGGCGTCGGGGTCGGGCTCGCCCAGCATCTCGAGCGCGCGCCGGAAGCGCGCCAGATTGGCCGTGTCCCAGGGCTCGCGGGCCACCAGGTCTTCGCTGATGATGCGCGCTTCGAGGCCGCGGCCGGCGTCGAGATAGGCGTCGGCCAGCTGGGCCTGGGCCGAGTACATCGTGGCCTCGAGACCGCCGTCGACGCAGATTTCGACCAGCCGCATCAACGCGACGATATGACGCCGCACGCGCGTGACGAACTCGTGCAGGGCGGCCGCCGCCGCCGCGAAATCGCCGTCGGCCACGGCCGCGTCGGCCACCGCCTCGATGCCCGGATAGGCGCGG
Source organism: uncultured Acidobacteriota bacterium (assembly GCA_963843885.1). Classification (GTDB taxonomy): domain Bacteria; phylum Acidobacteriota; class Vicinamibacteria; order Vicinamibacterales; family UBA2999; genus CADEFD01. Next base: position 199,726 of record CAWJMJ010000016.1, on the reverse strand, counting down.
TCGGCGTCGACCTCGGCCAGACGGCACGCCATGGCGATGGCGGATTCGCGCAGCGACCGGTCGGCCGCCAGCGCGCTGGCCACGGCGGCGCGGCCTTCGTCGAGGTGGCCCTGGGCGAGCTCGGCCTCGGCCACGGCCATCCACAGCGTGGGATCGTGCGCGACGACCTCGGGCGTGAAGTAGCGGCGGGCGGTGCCGAGGTCGCCGTTGGCCAGGTGCGCGCGCACGAGGGTGACGCGCGCGTCGACGTCGCCGGGGTCCAGGTCGGCGACGCGGCCGAACACGGCCAGCGCTTCGGCGTGCTGGCCGGCGCCTTCGAGCGCGGTGGCGAGCTGGCGGAGTTCCGCGGGCGACGAGGCCCAGGCCAGGGCGCGCGAAAAATCGCCGCTGGCGATGTCGGCGTCGAGGACGTGGCCGCGCGCGACATCGTCGGTCGGGTCGAGCTCGAGCAGGTCGCGATAGGCCGACCGCGCCTCGTCGATGCGCTCCTCCGTCGTGAACCACTCGGCCACGGCGCGGAACTCGCGGATGGCGGCGGCGGTGTCGCCCAGATCGCGCGCCGCCTTGGCCGCGACGAAGCGCGCGGCGAAGTCCTCGGGGTCGACCATGCCAAGGCGCACGGCCATCTCGGCGGCGCCGCGGATGTTGCCCATCTTGCGGCGGCGTTCGCCGACGGACTGGTAGGCGGCCTTGGCATCGGCCAGCAGGCCCTGCTGCGCGGCCACGTCGCCGGCGCGGATGTGCGCGTACTCTTCGAGCGGCTTGACCTTGATGATCTTCTTGAAGAGGGCGGCGGCTTTCGGATAGAAGCCCTCTTCGGCCAGATGGTCGGCGATGCGCGTGTACTGCTCGACGCCCTTGTCGAGCTGCCCGGCACGGACGAACAGGTCGCCGAGCGCGTTGGCGCTGTTCCAGTCGCGGGGCTGCGCCGCCACGAGCTGCTGATACTCCTGGATGGCCTGGTCGACGCGGCCCAGCCGTAGCGCCTTCTCGGCCCGCTTCAGAGCTCCGTCGCGATCGAATGGCGCCACGTTCGTCGACCCTCAGTCCAGAGTTTCAAACAGCGCGGCCGGCTTGAACGACCGGCGGTGCGCCTCCGAGTATCCATGCCGGGCCACCGCGGCCAGGTGCTCCGCCGTGGCGTAGCCCTTGTGCCGCCCGTAGCCGTACCGCCCGTCGGCCCGATGCAGCTCGCCCATGATCCGATCGCGGATCACTTTGGCCACGATCGACGCCGCGGCGATGGCCGAGCACTGGCGGTCGCCGCCGGTGACCGCGCGCTGCGCCATCCGCAGACCGTCGAGCCGAAACGCGTCGACCAGCACCAGGTCGGGCTGCGGCGTCAACCCGGCTACGGCCCGGACCATCGCGCGCAGCGACGCCCGATGGATGTTATATCGGTCGATCTCGGCTGGTTCTGCAACGCCGACGGCCCACGCCACGGCGCGCCCGCAGATGACGTCGTGGAGACGCTCGCGGACGGCAGGCGTGAGCAGTTTCGAGTCGGCCAGGCCGGGGATGTGGCGGGCGGGATCGAGGACGACGGCGCAGGCAAGGACGGGACCGGCCAGACAGCCGCGTCCCACCTCGTCCACTCCGGCGATCAGGCCGAAGCCGTAGCGCCGGTAGAGATTCTCGGTCGTGCGCCGGGCACGGGCTTTCGACATGGCCCCTGGCGCACCGCCGACCGCTAGGCGTGGGCCTTGCGGACTTCCTTCATGCGGGCGGCCTTGCCCTTGAGGTCGCGCAGGTAGATACAGCTTGGCGCGGCGGACCTTGGCCGAGCGGAGGACGTCGATCTTCTGGATGACCGGCGAGTGCAGCGGGAAGATGCGCTCGACGCCCTGGCCGAACGACACCTTGCGCACGGTGAACGAGGCGCGCGTGCCGCCGCGGCGCATGGCGATGACGATGCCCTCGAAGATCTGGACCCGTTCCTTGTCGCCTTCCTTGACGCGCACGTGCACCTTGACGGTGTCCCCGGCCTGCATGGCGGGCCGTGCGATCGTCTGCTTCTCTTCCAACATCTGAATCTGCGTCCATCGTTCTAGCCGCTCCCTTCGTCGCCTGTCGTGACGCCGCGGCATCAGGTCGGGCCGTCGCGCGCGTGTGCGCGCCTTGGCCGACTCCCGCCGCCATGCCGAATCGCCCCGTGGTGCCCCGAGATGCAGCACCGGCGGGACGTCCCGCCCCCGCCACACGGCCGGCCGTGTGTAGTGCGGGTAATCCAGCCACCCGGCCGAGAACGAATCCTCGCTCACCGACCGCGCATCCCGACGACGCCCGGCACCAGTCGCGCCACCGCGTCGAGCATCGACCAGCGCCGGCAACTTCGCCGCCGCTGAGCACGTAGTCGCCAATCGACCATCTCTTCGGCGCCGACCGCCTCCCGCACCCGCTCGTCGATGCCTTCGTAGCGGCCGCACAGCCAGGACACGTGTCCCGTGCCTGCCAGCCGGACCGCGCGCCGCCTGGTGAAACGCCGGCCCGCCGGCGTCATGATACACCACCGCCCGGCGTCCCGCGCGCTGCCTCGATCGCCTCGACCGCCGGAACAACGGCTCGGCCTTCATCACCATCCCGGGCCCGCCGCCAAACGGCACGTCGTCGACGACGTGATGCTTGTCGGTCGTGAAAGTCGCGCAAGTCGTGAACGACGATGTCCAGCAATCCCGCTCGTCCTGGCCCGTCCCACCACGCCTTCGGCGAGACCGGCTTCCACCATCCTCGGGAAGATCGTGACGATGTCGAAGTTCACGCCGCCTCCCGCCCCTGTGTCCGCTTCGCCTGCCACGCCCCGTTGACGTCCAGCAGCCCCTCCGGCGGCGTCACCATGATGCGCCGCGCCGCCAGGTCGACCGCGCAGATCGCCTGCACGAAGCGGCATCGACACTTCGCCCCGCGGCGCCGTGACGACCAGCCGCACCGACTGGCCCTCGCCGTCGACCCGGTTCACCGTGCCGACCACGCGCCGTCGGCCGTGCGCACCTCGCACCCCACCAGCTGGTGATGGTAATAGACGTGCTCCGGCAGCTCCTGCGCGGCCGCTCCCGGCACCCGCAACTCCAGCCGGCGAAACGTTCCGCGCCGGTCATGTCGGTCACCCCTTCGAACCGCACGACCGGCCGCTCCTGATGCATCCGGAACTGGGCCACCGTGAGCGCCTCGATGGCGCCGCCCGCTACCGCGCGCCCCCAACGGTGGCGCCCTCCGCGAAACCGTGTCTTCCGGGAAGTCGGTCGTCGCGTTGACGATCACTTCCCCCTTGGTGCCGCGCGTCCGCGCCACGACGCCGACGAGCAACATCTCGTCCCAGGTGGCCGCCGACGGCTCAGCGCCGCCCGGACGGAGTCGCGGAATGTCGAGGTTGGATCTTGCCGCCCATCGTCTTCGGCCGCCGCCGCCAGCAACTGGCGCAGCGCCGCGGCAGTGCGGCCCTGGCGTCCGATCACCCGGCCGAGATCGCCGGCCGCCACGTGCAGCTCGAACACCGTGCCGCCGCGCCGCTCGATTCCTGAACCACTTCCACGGCGTCCGGCTGGTCGGCCAGCGCCCTGGCCACGATCTCACCAGCGATTTCAGCTCGGCCACGTCTGGCTCCGCCTACGCCTGCGGCGCGGCCGCGGCGGCCTCGACGGCCGGGGCCGGGCTCAGGTCGCGCGTCAGGTGCTTGGCCAGCAGCGTGCGCACCGAATCCGACGGACGCGCGCCCTGCGAGATCCAATGCGCGATGCGCTCGCGGTTGATTTCGACCACGGCCGGCTTGGTGCGCGGGTTGTAGAAACCGAGGATTTCGATGAACCCGCCCTCGCGCGGCGTCGCGCCGCTCGGAGACGACCACCCGGTAATGGGGGCGCTTCTTCGACCCCGTGCGGCGCATGCGAATAAACAACATAAGTATGTCCTCGTCCCAGCCAGCCGGACATCCGGCTAGCGCATCAGGCTGAACGGCCCTTTTTTCTTCCGCTTCTTGGGGGCCTCGGGCACGGTCTCGCCCGTCATCTGCCCCACCATCTTCAGCATCCTGCGCATCTCGGCGAACTGCTTGAGCAGCCGGTTCACGTCTTCGACCGACGTGCCGCTGCCCGTCGGCGATGCGCTTGCGCCGGCTGCCGTCGATCACCTCGGCGTGCTCGCGCTCTTCCGGCGGTCATCGAGTTGATGATCGCCTCGACGCGCCGCAGCTGCTTCTCGTCCGGCTTCTGGCGCGCCCAGCTCCTTCATCGCGCCCATGCCCGGCAGCAGCCTCAGGATGTGCTCGAGCGGGCCCATCTTGCGGATGGTCCGCAGCTGGTCACGGAAATCGCCGAGGTGAACGTCGTTCTTGCGGATCTTGTCTTCGAGCTTGGCCGCGTCGCCCTGTCGATGACCTCTTCGGCCTTCTCGATGAGCGACAGCACGTCGCCCATGCCGAGCATGCGCGAGACGAACCGGTCGGCGTGGAAGGGCTCGAGATCCTCGAGCCGCTCGCCGCGCCGACGAAGGCGATCGGCACGCCGACGACGCCGAACCACCGACAGCGCCGCGCCGCCGCGCGCATCGCCGTCGATCTTCGTCAGGACGACGCCGGTGATGCCGATCTGCCGGTTGAACTCGCCCGCGCTCTTGATCGCGTCCTGCCCGGTCATCGCATCGGCGACGTAGAGCAGATCCGACGGGCTCGACCACGTCCTTGATGGCGACCAGCTCGTTCATGAGCTCGTCGTCGATGTGCAGGCGGCCGGCGGTGTCGACGATGACGACGTCGCACCCGGTGTCGCGGGCCTCGGCGAGCGCGCCGCGAGCGCGCGCCACCGGGTCCAGATCGCCGGCGGGATCGTAGACGCGCACGCCCGCCTTGCTGCCGACGACGGTGAGCTGCTCGATGGCGGCCGGGCGACGCACGTCGGTCGAGACGACCACCGGATGCCGGCCCTGCTTGGCCAGCCATCAGGGCCAGCTTGCCGGTGGTCGTGGTCTTGCCCGAGCCCTGCAGGCCGAGCATCAGGATGACGCGTGGGCACCGCCCCGCCGACGCTCAGTCCGCCGGCGGCGTCGCCGAACAGGCCGAGCAGCTCGTCGCGGACGATCTTGACGACCTGCTGGACTGGGGCTGAGGCTGGCCTGGACGGCCGCATCGCTGGCCTTGTCGCGCACCCGATCGACGAACGCCTTGACGACCTGGAAGTTGACGTCGGCCTCGAGAGGGCCACGCGAATCTCGCGCAGGACGCGCTCGGTCGTCTCCGGCGTGAGGCGAACCTCGCCGCTCAGCGACTGGAAAACGTCTTGGAGTCTGGTGCTCAGTGCGTCGAACATGGTTCAGGTGAGGCCAGGGCGGTACTCGGCACAAACCTTTATTCTACTTGAGCTTCTGAGGAAGTCAAACCTTCGTGAGCCGGTGTCCGAGCTTGTCCTTCTTGGTCTTGAGGTAGTGGCGGGTGGTATCGGACGGCGCCATCTCGAGCGGAGCGGTCGCCACCACCGACAGGCCGTAGCCCTGCAGGCCCACGAATTTCCGCGGGTTGTTGGTGAGCAGCCGCATGGTGCGGATGCCCAGGTCGCGCAGCACCTGCGCGCCGATGCCGTAATCGCGCTGGTCGGCCTTGAAGCCCAGGCGCTCGTTGGCCTCGACGGTGTCCAGCCCCTGATCCTGCAGTTCGTAGGCCCGGATCTTGTTGACCAGGCCGATGCCGCGCCCTTCCTGATTCAGGTAGAGGAGCACGCCCCGGCCCTCGGCGGCGATGCGCTGCATGGCCGCGTCGAGCTGGAGGCCGCAGTCGCAGCGGGCCGAGTGGAAGACGTCGCCGGTGAGGCACTTGGAGTGCACCCGCACGAGCACGTCGTCGCCCTCGCCGATGTCCCCGCACACCAGCGCCACATGCGTCTCCTTGTCGAGCGGGCTCTCGTAGGCGTGGATCCGGAACTGGCCGTGCTCGGTCGGCAGCTCCGCCTCGGCCACGCGCTTGACCAGCCGCTCGATGGCGCATCCGGTAGCGGATGAGGTCGGCGATGGTGATCATCAGCAGGCGGTGGCGGCGGGCGAACTTCACGAGGTCGGGCACCCGCGCCATGCGTGCCGTCGGCCGTTCACGATTTCGCAGATCACACCGGCCGGGTAGAGCCCGGCGATGCGCGCCAGGTCGATGGCGGCCTCGGTCTGGCCGGCCCGCACCAACACGCCGCCGTCGCGCGCCCGCAGCGGGAAGCATGTGCCCGGGCCGCGCCAGGTCCGAGGCCTTGGTCGCGGCGTCGATGGCGGCGAGGATGGTGGTCGCGCGGTCGGCCGCCGAGATGCCGGTGGTGACGCCGCGCTTGCGCCTCGATCGCCACGCAGAACGCGGTGTCGAAGGCCGTGGTGTTGCGGCCGGCCGGCACCTCAGCGGAATCTCGAGTTCGTCGAGCCGGTCGGCCGTCATCGGCATGCAGATCAGTCCGCGGCCGTGGCTTCGCCATGAAGTTGATCGCCGCCGGCGTGACCTTCTCGGCGGCGATCGTCAGGTCGCCCTCGTTCTCGCGGTCCTCGTCGTCGACGACGATCACCATCTCGCCGCCGGCGATGGCCGCGACGGCTTCTTCGACCAGCGCGAACGGGCTGCGGGCGCGCGACGGGCGGTGCGGCGCCCGGGCGCGCTTCACGATCGTGCGCTTGGCTTTGGGGCGACGGGGGGCTGCGGTCTTGGCCATGGTCGGTTGGGGTCAGCGGCGGCGCGGGTCCGACGGCCGGCGATCTCGGCGGCGCGAACGACGTACTTGCCGAGCATGTCGCATTCGAGGTTCACCCGCTCGCCGGGCTTCGCGTCGCCCAGCGTCGTGTGGTCCCAGGTGTAGGGGATGATCTGCAGGTCGATGCGCCGGTCGTCGAGGCCGGCCACGGTCAGGCTGACGCCGTCCACGGTCACGCTGCCCTTGCGAATGAAGAGCGGCGCCAGCGACGGCGGATAGCTGACCGTGAGCCAGCGGCTGTCGCCTTCGACCCGCACCTCCTCGACCAGACCCACGCCGTCGACGTGGCCGAGCACGAAGTGACCGCCCATGCGGCCGTCGGCCCGCAGCGGCCGCTCGAGGTTCACGCGCTGCCCGCGCGCCAGCGCGCCGAGCGTCGTGACGCGCGCCGTCTCGGGGCCGATGTCGGCGTGGATCTCGCCCTGCGCGACGACCAGCGCGGTCAGGCACACGCCGCCCACGGCGAGGCTGTCGCCGGGTCGCGTTTCGGCCGCCAGCGCCGTGGCGATGCGCACGCGGTAGCCGCCGGCCATCGGCTTCACTTCGGCCAGGCAGCCGACTTGCTCAACGATTCCAGTGAACATCAGCCTCGATCCAGACGTCTTGTCCGCACGGCGTCGCGTTGAGCCCGCTCAGGCGGTCCCACGGCACCGGGTATCCGTCAAATAGTGGCACACCGCCGTGGCCGACCACGTGCGGCGCCACGATCAGGTGCAGGCGGTCGACCAGCCCGGCTTCCCAGAAGCCGCGATGGAGCCGGCCGCCACCCTCGACGAGCAAGGTCTGCACGTCGAGGAACAGGAGCTGCCGGCAGGCCTCGGCCAGGGTGGCGGCGGCGACCATCGTCGCGCCGCGCGACTCGAGGGCGACAACGCGGTCCGCGCCGCTGCCCAGCGCCTCCGGCGAGGTCACGATTATCACCCGCCCGCTGGCGGAGGTGGCGAGCAGACGTGCGGTCGTCGGGGTGCGCAGCTCCTGGTCGAAGACAACCCGGGTGAACGGCCGGTCGCGCACCACGTCGCGGACCGTCAGCAGCGGATCGTCCACGAGAATCGTGCCGACGCCAACGGCCATCGCGTCGCTCGCGGCCCGCAGAAGCTGCGTGCGCCGCCCGGCCGCGGCGCCCGAAATGGCGGTGCGCATGCCCGGGCCGGCGGCGATCCTGCCGTCGCGGCTGGTTGCGGCCTTGAGCACGACGAGGGCGCGGCCGCGCTCGTGCGCGGCCAGGAACGCGGCGTTGAGACGGCGGGCGGCCGCTGCCTTCGAGGCCCGACCTCCACGACGACGCCGGCGGCGCGCAGGCGGGCAATGCCCCCGCCGCAGACGCAGCGGGTCGGGGTCGCAGCATCGCCACCACGACCCGCGCGATCCCCGCGGCGAGGATGCGGTCGGTGCACGGTCCGGTGCGGCCGGTGTGGCAGCACGGCTCGAGCGTGCACGTACATCGTGCCGCCGCGGCTGCGCGCGCCGGCGGCCTCGAGCGCCACCACTTCGGCATGCGGCTCGCCGGCCCGCTCGTGGAAGCCCTGCGCCGACCACCACGCCGTCGCCGTCGACCACGACCGCGCCGACGAGCGGATTCGGCGCGGTGGCGCCCGCGGCCACGCGCGGCGTGGAAGAGCGCGCGCCGCATCATGCGCAGGTCGTCTACCACGATCTGCCTGGAACAGCGCGTCGACGTAGTCCTCGGCCGAAAACGGCAGGAGGTCGTCGATCGCCTCGCCGACGCCGACATAGCGGATCGGCAGCTTCAGATCGTGCGCGATGGCGACGGCGATGCCGCCCTTGGCGGTGCCATCGAGCTTGGTGAGCACGATGCCGGTGACGCCGGCCGTGGCCGTGAACTCCCGGGCCTGCGACCAGGCCGTTCTGGCCGACGGTTGCGTCGAGCACGAGCAGCACCTCGTGCGGCGCGCCCGGCACTTCGCGTTCGGCGATACGGCGGATCTTGTCGAGCTCGTCCATCAGGTTGACGCGCGTGTGCAGGCGTCCGGCCGTGTCGATCGAGCACGGTGCCGACGGCCCGGGCTTTCGCCGCTGCCATCGCGTCGAACACCACCGCCGCCGGATCCGAGCCTTCGAGCGCGCGCACGATGTCGACCCCGGCGCGGGTGGCCCAGACCTGCAGCTGGTCGACGGCCGCCGCGCGGAACGTGTCGGCGGCGCAGACGAGCGGCCGACTCGCCGTCGAGCCGCAGCCGGTTGGCCAGCTTCCCGACGGTGGTCGTCTTGCCCGTGCCGTTGACGCCGACGATCAGGACCACGCGCGGCGCGCGATGCCGGCGGCACCAGCGGCGTCTCGGCTGCGGCGAAGACCTCGCGCAATTCCTCGGCTGACCAGCTCGCGCAGACCGCTTCACCCGGCGCTGGCGCCGCTTGACACCGCCAGCGAGATCCGCTCGGTGGCGGCCGACGCCGACATCGCGCCGAGATCAGCAGCTCTTCGAGCGCTTCGACGGTATCGACGTCGATCGCGTCGGCCTGCGCGCTCGGGCGCATCGGCGCGGCGGACGATCTCGTCGAACCGCTGGGCCAGACGTTCTGCCGTCGCGAGAGTCCCTGGGTGAGCTTGTCGAACAGGCCCATCGCCCGATCTAGCAGGCCCGGCACGCGCTGGTCCGACGGCCGGACCGTCAGCCGGCACTCACCCGCGCGCGTCGGATTCGGCAGCGCTGACGCCGGCCCATCGAGCTCGGTCACCGCGACGGCGGCGCCGATGCGCCCTGCGAGCAGCGCCGTCGACCTGCGCGGCGATCGGCAGCTCGACGCCGTGCACGCGCCCAGCGCCAAGGCGGCGTGGGTCGTGCGCACGCCTTCGGCCACCATCTTCATGCTCGGCCACGATCTCCGGCAGCGCGCGGCCGCGCGCCAGCTCGATGCCGACCTGGCGATTGCGGCTCAGCTGAGCCGGTGCAGGTCAGGACCAGGTCGCCCAGGCCGGCCAGCCGGCCAGCGTGTCGCGGTCGCCGCCGGCCGCGACCGCCAGCCGCGACATCTCGGCCAGGCCGCGAGTAATCAGCGCGGCCTGCGCGTTGTGACCCAGGCCCAGACCTTCGACCACGCCGGCGGCAATGGCGATGACGTTCTTCAGCGCGCCGCCCAGCTCCACGCCGACGACGTCGCAGCTGGCATAGAGGCGCAGCGCGGCCGCAGCGGAACTCCTCCTGCACGCGCTTGACGGCGCCTTCGTGCGCGAGGCCACGACGACCGCCGTCGGCAGCTGCTGCGCCAGCTCACGCGGCGAAGCTCGGTCCCGACAGCACCGCCACTTCCGCGACGCGCGGGCACTCGTGCGCGATGACTTCGGACATCCGCAGGAGCGAGCCGTCTTCCAGACCTTTGGTGGCGCTCAGCACGACGGCCGCCGGGTCGAGGTGCGGACTGGCCTGGCGCATGACCTGCCGCAGGCCGTGTGAGGGCACGGCCACCAGCACCAGCTGCGCGCCAACCAGCGTCTCGGGCAGGCTCGACCCGGGCAGCAACGACGCCGGGAACGTGACGTCGGGCAGGTAGACCGGGTTGGCGCGGCGCCGCGCCATATCGGTCGCCAGGTCGCCATCGCGCGCCCACAGGCGGACCTCATGCCCGATTCCCGCCAGATGAATGGCCAGGGCCGTGCCCCAGCTGCCTGCGCCCAGCACCGCCACACTACGCACGTGGGTCTCCCCGCCCTGATTGGCCGAGCCGGCGTTCGCGCCCGCGCCACAGCCGTTGCAGATTGCCGCGATGTTGCCAGACGACGGCCGCGGCGGCGAGCACCGCCCCGGTCCGGACGGCCGCCGGGGCTCCAGACGCCGCCGCCGCCATCGGCAACGTGGCCGTGGCGGCCACCGAGCCGAGTGAGACCAGACGCGTGGCCCACACCGTCGTCACGAAGACCACCGCGGCCGCCACCGTGGCCCCCGGCGCCAGCAGCGCGAACGCGCCACATGCGGTCGCGACGCCCTTGCCGCCGCGGCCGCCCAACCACACGGGAAACATGTGGCCGACCACGGCGGCCACGCCCGCGGTGACCGGCGCGCCGGCCGACGGCGCCACCCGTTCCGCCAGCGCGACCGCGGCCAAGCCCTTGGCCATGTCCACCGCCATGACCAGCACGCCAAGCGACGGGCTCGACATGCGGAGCACGTTGGCGGCGCCGACGTTGCCGCTGCCGACGCGCCGCAGGTCGACGCCGGCCCAGCGCCGTGCCAGCAGGTAGCCGAGGGGCAGCGCGCCAATCAGGTAGCCGAGCACGGCGCTGGCCGCCATCACGCGCCGGCCCCGCGGCGAAGATAGCGGCGCAGCAGGTCCAGAATCGCCGTGGCCGACAGGGCCCGGATGACGGCCCGGTCGCCGCTGAAACGCACGGTTCGGACGACCGCCCCGTGCGCTCCGGCCACGGCCAGGCACACGGTGCCCACCGGCTTCTCAGGCGTGCCCCCGTCCGGCCCGGCAATGCCGGTGACGGCAACGGCGACGGCGACGCCGGCGCGCCGGCGCAGGCCCTCCGCCATGGCCGCGGCAACCGGCTCGCTCACCGCGCCGTGCGCCGCGATCAGCGCGGCCGGCACGTCGAGCTCGCTCGTCTTGGCGTGGTTGCTGTAGGCCACGACGCCGCGCTCGAAATAGGCGCTGCTCCCGGCGACATCGGTCAGGCGTGTGGCCACCAGGCCGCCGGTGCACGATTCGGCGACCGCCACCATCCAGCCACGCTCGCGCAACAGATCGCCGATGGCCCGTTCCAGGCTCCGCCCGTCGACGCTCACCACGTCGTCGCCGAGCGCCGCGGCCAGTTCGGCGACGGCGAGTTCCAGCCGGGCGGCGAGCGGCGCCAGTTCGGCACCATGCGCGGTGAGATGCAGTTCGACCTGGCCCAGGCTGGCCAGGATGGTCGTCTCGACGGCCGGCGATTCCCGGGCCCACGCCTCGTAGATCGGCTGCGCGCGTTCGTCGACCCACGATTCGCTGCGGCCCGCGACGATCAGCGCGCGCTGGGCGGTCTGGCCCACGCCCCAGCGCGGAATCACGTGCGCCGTGAGCAGGTGCTCGAGCATCGGCTGCATCTCTCGCGGCGGGCCCGGCAGCAGCGCGATGGCCTTGGTGCCGGCCGGAATCCACAGCCCGGGAGCACTGCCACGCCGATTGGGCACGACGGCGGCGCCCTCGGGCACGAGCGCCTGCCGGCGATTGATCTCCGGCATGGTCAGGCCACGAGCCTGAAAGCGTTCGCGGATGGTGTCGACCAGGTCTTCGGACTCCCGCATCGTCAGCCCGAGGACGTGGGCGGCGGCGTCGCGCGTGCGGTCGTCGGCGGTGGGCCCGAGACCGCCCGTGCACACCACCAGATCGGCGCGCGCGAGCGCGTGCGCAAGCGCGTCCACGAGATCGTCCCAGTCGTCGCCGACCACCGCCGTGTAGGACGTCGCCAGACCAAGACGCTGCAGCACACCGGCGATATAAGGCGAGTTCGTGTCGGTGCGGCCCAGGTGCAGCAGCTCGCTGCCCACGGCCACGATCACCGCCCGGGCCGGCCGCCGGGCCGCCATCACGACCACCAGTGCGGGCGCAGCCAGATCAGGCCCGCGAGCACCGCCCACGCGAACACGCCCGCGGCCAGGTCGTCGAGCATGATGCCCCAGCCGCCGTGCATCCGCTCGAGCTGCCGCGCCGGCGGCGGTTTGACGATGTCGAAGACGCGGAACAGGAGAAAGCCGGCAAGCGCCGCGGGCCACGTGAACGGCACCGCAATCAAGGTGACCCACATGCCCATCACCTCGTCGATCACCACGGGGCCCGGATCGGTCGTGCCCAGCTCCGCTTCCGCGAGCGTCGCCGCCCACGCGCCAATCACGAGCAGCGCGGCCGCGAGCACGAACTCGGTCACCAGCCCAGCGCCGCTCGCTCGCGCCGCCGCCCATAGCGCCACGCCAACGGCCGATCCCACGGTGCCCGGCGCGATCGGAAAGAACCCACTGTATCCGGCACTGGCGATCGCCAGGGCAACCCGACCCATCAACTCACGACCCTCACGACCCGCGTCTGCGCGGCGTAGTCGTGCAGCGCCCGGCCATCCGCCCGGACGAGCGCCGGGAGGAATCCCGCGCCCGCCACCACGCCGCCCACCAGTGTCACGGCCACGCGCACCACGGCCTGGCCACCCGAAATCCCGCCCTCCGGAGCCACCACGCGCAGGCCGGTCGCCATCTTGCCGAGCGTCTGTCCGCCGTTGGCCGTGAACACCGCCAGGTAGGCCACGTTCAGGCCGAGCAGGAACGCGCCCAGTGGGACAATCGGCAGCGTCAACGCGCCTGACAGCGTGACACCGGCGAGCTGGGCCGTGAGATAGACCACGGCCAAGTCGATGGCGGCCAGCACGCCCAGGTCGATCGCCGCCGCCAGCAGGCGCAGCGGCGCCGGGGCCGTCTGGTCGAGCGCGCTCTCGGGATCCGCGTCTGGGGCGGTGGCTGAGACTGCGTCGAGCAAGGGCGCGGCGTTACGGCGCACGACCTGCGTGGCCGAGCGGCTGCGCGGCCGATCGCCGGCATTGCGGCGCACCGCCAGCGGCGTGCGGGCCGGCGGCGGCTGCGTTTCGTGAGCCCGCGCCGGAAAGGTCGACTCCCACAGCGGCAGGTCCTGCGGCTCCTCGTTCTCGACCGCGGCCGCGGCCAGCGTGTCGGGCGTCACCACGCGGCGCTCGGCGCGAACCGCGGGCGCGAAGGCCCGCGGCGCCGGCTCGGACGGCGCCGCCGCTTCATACTCCGGACCCTCCGCCGGCTGCGCCGTCATGAGTGAGAAGTCGTAGCCGCAGTGGCGGCAGCGGTCGGTTTCCTCGAAACCGACATAGGCACACTTCGGGCACTTCACGGCACGGGCTCCCCGCCGCTCGACGACCACGCCGTGGTGGCGCTGAGCAGGGCGCGCTGGACGCGCGCGCGCAGCGCCTGCGCCTGGCGATAGCGGGCATCGCCGGGCTCGACCCGATCGAGCGCCGCGAGCGCGTCAGGCAGCTTGCCGGCCTGGAAGAACGCTTCGGCCCGGGCCACGTGCGCTTCCGACGCCGACGGCACGGGCAGCGGCGAGGAGGCAGCCTCGAACAACGCCACCGGCGTGCCGGCATCGGTGTCGACGTCGGTCCGCATCAGCACCACGGCCGCCACCGCCACGGACGCGGCCATGACCAACAGCGGGGCGAACTGGCGCGGCGCCGCGGCGTGCCGGTCGACGCTGCCGGAGAGGCGGCGGCGCTCGTCGGCCGAGGCAGACGACGCGGCCGGGCCGACGCCGGAGAGGTCGAGGAGCCCGATGCGGTGCAGCACCGGCAAGGTCTGTTCATGCGGAGCGCCGCGGTCGGCGGCAGTCGTGAGCAAGCGGCGCGCGCGTTCGACGTCACCCTCGTCGAAGGCCTGCAACCCTTCGTGCATCAGCGCTTCGCTCTCGCGCTGGCGCTCGGCCTGCGCGCGCCGGGCGCGGTCGATGTAGGCGCGGGCGCGGTCGTTGGAGCGATCGAGGAACAGCACCCGCGTCCAGACGTTGATTGCCTGATCGAGCCGCCCGGCGAAATATTCGTCGAGTCCGGAAATCAGGAGCTGCTCGACGCGGGCGTCCCGCTCCACATCCGAGAGCGCGTCGGCGGCCGTGGCGTCGCCGTGCCGGGGGTCCGTCATGTCCGCAAGTCGATGCGCAGTATAGCATTGGGGCGCGCGCGCCGAGCGCTGTGATACAACCCCGCCATGCCCGTTCATCGAGTGCGTGCCGAACATCAGCGAAGGCCGCGATCTGGCGGCCGTCGGGCGCATGGCCGCCGCCGTCGCCGCCGTGCCCGGCGTGCGGCTGCTCGACGTCCACTCGGACGCCACGCATCACCGCTCGGTGCTGACCCTGATCGGGGAGCGCCGCGCCGCTGCACGCCGCCGTGCTGGCGCTCTTCGCCGCCGCCCTCGCCGATATCGACGTGCGCGGCCCATCGCGGCGCGCATCCCCGCATCGGGGCCGTCGACGTCGTGCCGTTCGTGCCGCTCACGGGCGCGACCATGGACGACTGCGATCGCAGCTGGCGCACGCGGCCGGCGCGGCGGTCGCCGACGCGCTTCGCCGTCCCGGTGTTTCTCTACGAGCGCGCCGCGACCCGTCCGGAACGCGCGCGCCCTCGAGGACGTCCGCCGCGGCCAGTTCGAGGGACTGGCCGCGAAGCTGGCGCGCCCGGACTGGCGCGCCCGACTACGGCCCCGCCGCGCCGCATCCGCGCCGGCGGCGCGTCAGTCATCGGGGCGCGCGGCCGCTCCTTCGCCTACAACATCAATCTCGCGACCAACCGGCTCGACGTCGCCACCAAGGTGGCCGGCGCCGTGCGCGAGCAGTCGGCGGCCTGCCCGCGGTGAAGGCGATGGGCCTGCCGCTCGCCGACCGCGGCATCGTGCAGGTCTCGATGAACCTGACCGACTATCGCGTGCACGCTCGATCTGCCGACGGTCTTCGAGGCGGTGGAGCGCGAGGCCGCGCGCGACGGCGTCGAGGTGCTCGAGAGCGAGCTGGTCGGACTGGTGCCGGCGGCGGCGCTGGTCCGGCGGCGGCGCGGCACCTGCGGCTGCCCGCTTCGGCGGCCGACGCAGCGTGCTCGATACGCAGGCTCGTCCGCGTAGCGCTACTCGGCGTCGCGCCGCGACGGCGCGATGCCGAAGGCGCGCATCTTGCGTACAGGTTGCTGCGCTCGACGCCCAGCACCTCCGCCGTGCGCGACATGTTGCCCTGCTGGGCCGCGAGCGTCCGCAGGATGAGTCGCGCTCGAACCGGTCGCGCGCTTCGTGCAGCGGCGCACCGCGCCGTGCCCGCCGCCGGCGCGCGGCCGACCGTGCCGGCGCGTCGCCGAGAAAGCCCAGGTCCGGCGCGGTAATCGTGTCGCCGGGCACCATGATCACCAGGCGCTCGATCGACGTTGCGCAGTTCGCGCACGTTGCCCGGCCACGCGTAATGCTGCAGCAGCGCCAGCGGCCTCGGGCGTCGAAGCGCTTCGGCCCGCCGGCCGTACTCGCGCGCGAACTCGGCCATGAAGTGCTCGGCCAGCAGCGGGATGTCCTCGTGCCGCTCGCGCAGCGGCGGCACGAAGATCGGCATGACGTTGAGGCGGAAGTAGAGATCCTCGCGGAAGCGGCCGGCGCGGATCTCGCTCGTGCAGGTCCTTGTTGGTGGCGGCGAGCACGCGCGACGTCGACCTTGATGCGGTTGCGTGCCGCCGACCGGCTCCATCGCCTGCTCCTGCAGCACGCGCAGCACCTTGGCCTGCGTCTTCAGGCTCATGTCGCCGATCTCGTCGAGGAAGATGGTGCCGCCGTCGGCCATGCTCGAACTTGCCGCGGCGGTCGGCGACGGCGCCGGTGAACGCGCCGCGCGACGTGGCCGAACAGCTCGCTTCGATCAGCTCCTCGGGAATGGCCGCGCAGTTGACCTCGACGAACGGCGCCGGTGCGGCGCCGGCTGAGCGCGTGGATGCGTGCGCGCGACCAGTTCCTTGCCGGTGCCGTTCTCGCCGTAGGATCAGCACGCGGCCGTTGGTCGGCGCCGCCATCGCCACCTGCTCGCGCAGCTGGCGCATCGCCGGGCTCTCGCCGACCATCGTGTGGCGCGCGATCGACGCTGCGCGCGCAGGGCGCGGTTCTCGGCCTCGAGCAGCGCGCTGCCGCAGCGCGTTGCGCACCACCAGCACGCGTCTTGTCGAGCGACAGCGGCTTCTCGACGAAGTCGAAGGCGCCGATCTTGATGGCGCGCACCGCCGATTCGATGTTGCCGTGGCCGGAGATGACCACGACCTGCGCGTCGACCTGCCGCTCGCGCAGCCGCTGCAGCGTCGTCGAGGCCGTCCATGCCCGGCAGCCAGACGTCGAGCAGGATCACGTCGAAGGCCTGGCGCGTCGACCCGCTCGAGACAGGCCTCGCCGCTCGCACCGCCTCGACGTTGTAGCCTTCGTCGCGCAGCACGCCGCTCAAGCGAGCTGCGCACGCCCGGCTCGTCGTCGACGATCAGAATCGAGGCCATGCAGGTCGCTCAACACGGGCAGCTCGATGGTGAAGCGCGTGCCGGGCGGCAGCGTTGTCGGTCGACGTCGATGTTGCCGCCGTGCTCGGCGATGATGCGGCGCACGATCGCCAGGCCGAGGCCGCTGCCGCGGCGCTTGGTCGAGTAGTACGGCAGGAACAGCTTGTCGCGCTCGCCCGGCGGAATGCCCGGACCGTCGTCGGCGACGACGATGCGGACCAGGCTGTTGGACGGCATCGTGCGCAGGTCTCGACGACGATGCGTGCCGCTGCTGGTCCATCGCCTCGATGGCGTTGTCCACCAGGTTGATGATGACGCGCCGCATCTGCTCGGGGTCGAGCCGCACCGGCGGCAGGTCGCGGCCGCAGCTGCTGGCGCGATCGACACGTCGGCGAAGAGCCGTTGTAGAGCGCGAGCGCCTCGGTCGACCAGCGCGATGCAGCGTCGGTCGGCACCGCGCGCGGCGCCGGCATGCGCGCGAACTGCGAGAACTCGTCGACCAGCCCCTTCAGCGACTCGACCTCGCCGATGATCGTGTCGGTGCACTCCTTGACCAGCGCGCTGTGCGGCGAGCCGGCGTCGCCGCAGCTTGCGGCTGCAGCCGCTCGGCCGACAACTGGATCGGGCGTCAGCGGGTTCTTGATCTCGTGCGCCAGCCGCCGCGCCACCTCGCGCCACGCCGCCACCTTCTGCGCCCGGATCAGCGGCGTGACATCGTCGAGCACCAGCACCGGTGCCCTCGAAGCCGCCGCCGCCGCCGCAGGCGCGTCGCCACCACGGCCGAGGTGCAGCTCGCGGCCGTCGCGGGTGATGCCACTTCCTGCGCCACCGAATCGCGACTTGGCGCGGCGCGGCGTCGTCGAGCACCGCCGCCGACCGGCCGCAGGTCCGGGCGCGCGAAGACCACGGCGCGACCGGCAGGCCGATCGCCGCGTCGGACCGATGCCGAGCAGGCGCGCGGCCGCGGAGTTGATGCGTGCCGACGGCGCCGTGCGCGTCGATCGACACGACGCCGGTGGCGATGCGCTCGAGGATCGTCTCGACGTAGCGGCGGCGCCGCTCGACCTCCTGGTGCTGCTGTTCGAGCTCGACTGCGGCGCGCTCCAGCTTGCGGCTGGCGCGACGACAGTTCGCCGGCCATGGCGTTGAACGCCTCGACCATGCGCGCCGAACTCGTCGTCGCCCTGCGTGTTCGATGCGATGCTCGAGCCGGCCGGCGCCGATCTCGCGCGCGGCCGCCGCGAGCATCTGCACCGGGCCGCGTGATGCGCTTGGCGAGGTACAGGCCCATCCAGGTCGCGCCGACCAGAATCAGCAGCGTCACCATCAGGAAGAACGACAGGTAGACGCCGGCCAGCGGCTGCTTCAGCACGCGCAGCTGCGTGTAGTCCTCGTAGGCCTGCGTCATGCGCCGGGCGCGCTCGGCCATCTCGCCGGTGAGGTAGTCGCTCGCGACCACGACGCCGAGCAGCTCGCCCGTCGGGCGCGCGGATGACGTGCGCCGCGCGCAGCAGCTGGCCGCCGTCCCCGCCCGGGACCGGCTCGAGCACCGCTCCCGGTCTGGCCGTCGACGGCCCGGGCCGCGAGGCGATCGCCGCCGGCCCGCGTCGAGCTGGTCGGGCATGCTCGGGCGCGGCCACGTCGAGCACCGGCTCGACGCCGGTGGCCGCCGGTCCGGCACGACGCGGTAGACCTGGACCATCCGATCCGCTGCTGCGTCACGTCGGGCGCGATGACGGCGCGCACGCCGTCGCGACGTCGACGCGCCAGGTCGATCGTTCGCCAGCGCCTGCGCCAGGCGCGCCGCCTCGTCGCTCACCACCCGCTTGCGCTCGTGGTAGTAGTCGCCGGCGATCCGGCTGGCCGACGACAGCATCTCCTCCATCGGCGCGTTGAACCAGCGGTCCACGCCGGTGCAGCACGACCTGCGCTGCCGACGGCCAGCACGAGCACCGCCGGGATCAGCGTCATGCCGAGCAGCAGGGCCACGAGCTTGGCGCGGAAGCGCGCGAACGGCAGGGCGCGGCGCCGCTCGACCACCAGCTTGATGACGTTGCGGGCCAGGACGAAGACCAGCGCCACCAGCATCGTGAAGTTGGTGGCGCTGAGGGCGTAGAGCACGAACTCGGTGAGGAAGTCGGGCGACAGCCGAGCCGAGCGGTTGGCCAGCCACACCAGGACTGGCGAGCGCGGTCAGCAGCAGCGACGATGCCGGCGAGGATCAGCCGCGGGTTGTCGCGGAACGGGCGCCGCCCCGCCGGCGCGGCGTCGCCCGCCGCGACCGTCCGCCGCCGGAGACGTCCGCGTCGTGGTCATGTCGGGCACCGCCCCGCGGCGGCGGCGAGCTATTCCTTTCCGCTCAGCAGGTCCTTCAGCTCGGTCATGAACTCCCCGATGTCGCGGAAGTGCCGATAGACCGAGGCGAAGCGAACGTAGGCCACCTTGTCGAGCTTTTTGAGCTCCTGCATGACGAAGGCGCCGACTTCCGCGGTGCCGATCTCCTTCTCGGCGCGGTCCTGCAGCATGGTCTCGACGCGGTCGGCGACACCTTCGATGGCCGCTACCGATGACCGGCCGCTTCTCGCACGCCTTGAGCAGGCCGGCCACCAGCTTCTGACGCTCGAAGCGCTCGCGGGTGCCGTCCTTCTTGACGACCATGTAGGGAATCTCATCGATGCGCTCGTAGCTCGTGAAACGCTTCCCGCACTCGACGGTGAGGCACTCCCGGCGGCGGCGGATGACTTCGCCTTCCTTGCTCTCGCGGGAGTCGACGACTTTGTCCCCGAGCTGGCCACAATAGGGGCACTTCACGAGTGCGCCTCCTCGCTTTTTGCCTGCGTCGCCGCCGCGCCGAGGCCCGACCACGACAGGCCCTCGTGCGTCATCAGCACCGCGCCCGCAATCAGCGTGGGCACGAAGCCGAACGGCGTGGAGCACGATCGCGGCGCCGACCGCGTGGTCGTTGTCGACGCCGAAGAACGAGGTGGCGCCAATCCGGTAGGCCTCGTGGAACCCGCCGACGGCGCCGGGGGTCGGCACCGCGACGCCGACCACGAGCAACGCCACGAGCAGCAGCGACCCGCTCGGCGGCAGGTTCGACGCCCAGGGCCACCGAGACGATCCAGGTCTGCGCCGCGATCAGCAGCCACAGCACGAAGGACCACGCCAGCGCCCGGGCCAGGTGGGACGGCTCGCGCACGACCGCGAGACCGCCGGCGAACGCCGCGGCCATGCCGGCGACGGTGATGCGCAGCTTGGCCGGCAGCCACGCCGTGGCCATGGCCACGGTGCGGCCGAGCAGCGCCGGGCGTGAGGCGAACATGAAGAGCACGCCGAGGCCAACGACGGCCGCGCCCGCCGCGGCGAAGCCGCCGGCGCGCACGGTGGCAAAGGCCGCCGCATCCAAGGCCGACAGGCCCGGATCGAAGGCCAGGAGGAAGACCGCCAGGAGGGTCAGGACCGTGACCAGATCGAGCATGCGCTCGACGATGATCGTGGCAAACACCGCCGACGCGTCCAAGCCCTCACGCCGCGCCAGCAGCCACGGCCGCAGCACTTCACCGGCGCGGGCCGGCAGGATGAACGAGGCGGCAAAACCAATCGTGGTGGCGCGCAGCGCCACCGAGAAGCGCGTCGGCCCGAGCGGCGCGAGCATGACCTGCCAGCGCACGGCCCGCAGCACGTAGCTGAGGAAGACGCAGACCACGCCGACCCCGACCAGGGCGGGATTGGCCGTGCGCATGACGTCCCACACGCGACTGAGATCGGCGTTCCGCAGGAACACCGCAACCAGCACGACGGTCAACCCGAGCAGGGCGACGTTTCGGAGCCACGGGCGCATGATGAGCAGCAGTGTGTGACGGGCCCGTCGCCGCGACATTCGCGCGACCTGTCAGCCGGCACGTCAATACTACATGAGGAGCCGGCGGCCACTGCGCGCCGACACTTGCGCCGCTGCCGACGAATGACTACGATGCACGGTCCCTTGCCCCCGAGAACGCTGAGACACTCGTGCCGCTTGCCACCCCGCTGATCACCTCCGACCTGCCCGGCTTCGCCCGCGTCCGCCAGGGCAAGGTGCGCGACCTCTACGAGTTCGGCGACGACTTCCTGATCGTCGCCACCGATCGCATCTCGGCCTTCGACTACGTGCTCGGCTCCGGCATCCCCGACAAGGGCAGGGTGCTGACGCAGTTGTCGGCCTTCTGGTTCGGACGCACCGCTGGGATCGTGCCCAATCACCTGCTCAGCGCCGACGTCGACGTCTTCCCGCGCCGCGCTCGCGCCGCATCTCGAGCAGCTGCGCGGCCGCTCGATGCTCGTGCGCAAGACCGAGCCGCTGCCGGTCGAATGCGTGGCCCGCGGCTATCTCTCGGGCTCGGGCTGGAAGGACTACGAGGCCACGGGCGCGCTGTGCGGCATCGCCCTGCCGGCCGGCCTGCGCGAGTCGGATCGGCTGCCCGAGCCGATCTTCACGCCGGCCACCAAGGCCGACAGCGGGCACGACATGAACATCAGCGGAGGACGAGGCCGCGCGCATCATCGGCGCCGAGCTCCTGGCCCGCGTCAAGGCGCTCACCTTGGAGCTCTACGCCGACGGCGTGGCCCACGCCGAGTCGCTGCGGCATCATCCTGGCCGACACCAAGTTCGAGTTCGGCCTGACCGACGACGGCGAGCTGCTGCTCATCGACGAGGCGATGACGCCCGACTCGTCGCGCTACTGGCCGCGCGACAGCTACGCGCCCGGGCGGCCCGCAAGCCAGCTTCGACAAGCAGTTCGTCCGCGACTACCTCGAGTCGATCCAGTGGAACAAGCAGCCGCCCGTGCCGTCGCTGCCCGACGACGTGGTCACGCCGCACGCGCGCCAAGTACCTCGAGGCGTTCGAGCGCCTCACGGGTCAGCCGCTGGAGACCGCCGGTGCGTGAGCAACTCGATCGTACTCGTCGCGGAGATGGTCGAGAAAGGCGTGCGCTTCGAAGACGCGCAGCGCGAGTTCGAGAAGCGCTTCATCGCCAAGGTGGTAGCCCACTGCGACGGCAACGTCGGCCGTGCCGCCGACGCGCTGGGCATGCACCGCAACACCCTGACGCGCAAGGTCGCGGCCCTGAAGATCCGCGTCGGCCGCTCCCCGGCCGCCTGAGCACGTCCGGCGCACCGCCGCCAGAGCTGCCGGCCTGCCGTCTTGACAGCCATCCCGCCAGCCGTTACGATTAGCAGTCTGAAGCCTTGAGTGCTAGCCGCCAGGGGCGGCGAGTGCTAAAGGCGACCACATGTCTTCGCGGCCCGGTGGGCCGCAATTCGAGAGACCGGAGTTCCAAGATATGGCTACGAAACTGCGTCCGCTGCACGACCGCATCATCGTCCAGCGCATCGAGGAAGGTGAACAGAAAGTCGGGGGCATCATCATCCCGACAGCGCCAAGGAAAAGCCCCAGCAGGGCAAGGTCATCGCCGTCGGCGCCGGCAAGCCGACAAGGACGGCAAGAAGACCCCGCTCGACGTCAAGGCGGGCGACACGATTCTCTTCGGCAAGTACTCGGGTCAGGAAATCAAGATCGATGGCGACGAGTACCTCATCATGCGCGAGGACGAAGTCCTCGCCGTGGTCGAGAAGTAACCCAGGAACGAACGGAGACACGCGCACATGGCAAAGCAGATTATTTACGGCGAGCAGTCGCGGCAGGCAATCCTGCGCGGCGTGAACCAGCTGGCCGACGCAGTCAAGGTCACGCTCGGTCCCAAGGGCCGCAACGTCGTCCTCGACAAGAAGTTCGGCTCCCCCACCATCACCAAGGACGGCGTGACGGTCGCCAAGGAAATCGACCTGAAGGACCCGCTCGAGAACATGGGCGCCCAGATGGTCCGCGAAGTCGCGAGCAAGACCTCGGACACCGCCGGTGACGGCACGACCACGGCCACCGTGCTGGCCCAGGCGATCTACCGCGAAGGCGCGCGCAACGTGGTGGCCGGCGCCAACCCGATGGAACTCAAGCGCGGCATCGAGAAGGCGGTCGAAGTCATGACCGCCGAAATCAAGAAGATGGCCAAGCCGGTCAAGGGCAACATGATCGCCCAGGTCGGCACCATCTCGGCCAACAGCGACCACACCATCGGCACGATCATCGCGGAAGCGATGGAGAAGGTCGGCAAGGACGGCGTCATCACGGTCGAAGAGGCCAAGACGCTCGAGACGACCCTCGACGTGGTCGAAGGCATGCAGTTCGACCGCGGCTACCTCTCGCCCTACTTCGTGACCGACCCCGAGCGCATGGAAGTGGTGCTCGAGAACCCCGTCATCCTGATCCACGAGAAGAAGATCAGCTCGATGAAGGACCTGCTGCCCGTGCTCGAGCAGGTGGCCCGTCTCGGCCGTCCGCTGCTGATCATCGCCGAAGACATCGAAGGCGAAGCGCTGGCGACGCTCGTCGTCAACAAGCTGCGTGGCACGCTGCAGGCCGCCGCCGTCAAGGCGCCGGGCTTCGGCGACCGCCGCAAGGCCATGCTCGAGGACATCGCGATCCTGACCGGCGGCAAGGCCATCACCGAGGACCTCGGCATCAAGCTCGAGAACATCAAGCTCGAGGACCTCGGCAAGGCCAAGAAGGTCACCATCGACAAGGACAACACGACGATCGTCGAGGGCGCCGGCGAAGCCAAGACGATCGAGGGCCGCGTCAAGCAGATCCGCATGCAGATCGAAGAGACCACCGTCGGACTACGACCGCGAGAAGCTGCAGGAGCGCCTGGCCAAGCTCGTCGGCGGCGTCGCGGTCATCAAGGTCGGCGCGGCGACCGAGACCGAGATGAAGGAAAAGAAGGCGCGCGTCGAAGACGCCATGCACGCCACCAAGGCGGCCGTCGAAGAGGGCATCGTGCCCGGCGGCGGCGTGGCCCTGCTTCGCGCCAGCAAGGCCCTCGACAGCCTCAAGCTCGAAGGCGACCAGCAGATCGGCGTCGCCATCATCCGCCGCGCCATCGAAGAGCCGTGCCGCTGGATCGCCACCAACGCCGGACACGAAGGCTCGATCGTCGTGGCCAAGGTCAAGGAAGGCAAGGGCGACGAGGGCTTCAACGCGGCCACCGACGTCTACGAGGATCTGGTGAAGGCTGGCGTCATCGACCCGGCGAAGGTCGTGCGCAATGCCCTGCAGAACGCCTCGTCGATCGCCAGCCTGCTGCTCACCACCGAAGCCATCGTGGCCGAGATCCCCGAAGACAAGAAGGAAGCTCCGGGCGGCGGCGGGATGCCCGGCGGCGGCATGGGCGGGATGTACTAGGAAGGCACGCCAGGAACCGGGGCGGGGCTCGAGCAGCGCCGCCCCGGGTTCCGGCCCGTGCTTCGGCACGGTTCAAGGCCCGGTGGTGCATCCACCGGGCTTTTTCTTGTACGCCGGCTACCGTACGAAGCGCACGCGGAACATCCGGGGCCAGAGCTTGCCGGTGATGAGGAACGTGTCGTCGGTGGCGTCGTAGGCGATGCCGTTGAGCACGTCGGTGCCGTAACGCTCGCTCGGATTGAGCAGGTTGGACGCGTCGATGGTGGCCGTCACCGTGCCGGTCTTGGGGTCGACGCGGACGATCCGGTCGGTCATCCAGACATTGGCATAGACGTGCGGGCCGACGCACTCGAGTTCGTTGAGCTGGTCGACCGGCTGCCCCTGGTCGCGGACCGTGACCTCGCGCACCTGGCGGAACGTCTCGGGCCCGCGGAACGAAAGCCGCGCGCTGCCGTCGCTCATGACCAGCTCACGCCCGTCGTGGCACAGGCCCCAGCCCTCGCCGGTGTAGGGAAACGACGGCCCCTTCTTGAAGGTGTCGCGGTCGTAGGTGTAGGCGGTTTCGTGCTTCCAGGTGATCTGGAAGAGCCGCGTGCCGACCAGCGCCAAACCTTCGGCGAAGACCGGTGCCGGCACGTCGAGCTTGCGCAGCACTTTGCCGGTCACGAGTTCCACCTCGCGCAGGCTCGAGCGGCCTTCGAGCCCGGTGCTCTCGAACAGCCGCCCGCCGGCCAGCACCAGGCCCTGCGTGAACGCGCCGGGGTCGTGCGGGTAGGTCTGAACCACCTGGACCCGGAGCCGCTCGCTCGTCAGCCGCTGCTCCACCGCGGCCGCGGCCGGCGTCAGTGATTCGGCGCGGCCGGTGTCACACCCCGCCAGCAGTGGCAGGCACAGGGCCAGCGCCGCATAGCGCGTCGTACTCGTTGGCAGGGACACGTGAGCTCCTCCGGTCAGCGTAACGTGAAGGTGAGCTCGATCGTGATGCGCACCGCCACCGGCTCGCCCTGGCGGGTCCCGGGAATGAAGCGCCATTGCCGGGCCGCCTTGACGGCTTCCTGATCGAGCCCGAAGGTCGAGTCGAGCGAGCGCACCACTTCCACCCGGCCCACCGTGCCGTCGGGCAGCACGATGCAGCGCAGCCAGACGACGCCTTGCACCTTGGCGCGCATCGCCTCGGCGGTGTAGGCCGGCTTCACTTCCTTGATCACGCGCGGCGCGATCACGCCGTTGCCGATCTCGTATTCGCCGCCGCCGACGCCGGCCGTGTTGCCGGCGCCCAGGCCGCCGCCCTTGCCTTCGCCGGAGCCGCCTCCGCTACCGGTGCCGCCGCCACCGCCGCTGCCGCTGCCGGTTGTGGTCGAGGCGGGCGCGTCCGCGGTGATGGTGCCGGGAGCCTCGACCGGAGCCGCCGCCGTCTGGACGGCCGGCAGCAGCGTTTCCTGAATCGGTTCTTCCTTGGGAGGCGCTTCGACCGGCTTGGCCTCCACCTCGACCGGGACGCTGACCTTCTCTTTGCCCGGCAGTTCGACCTTCTTGGCCGGCTCGGGGGTGTTGTCGCCCCCGCCGCCCCCGCCGCCGCCCGGGCCTTCTTCGGCGATCCAGACGATGTCCTCGGGCAGCCGCTCGGGAATGAACGTGGCCACCTGCCGCTCGGGCATGAGCTGGATGGCCAGCAGGACGAGCAGCACCCCGGCTACGTGCGTGGCGACCGAGACACCGACTGCCCCCCCGAGACGACGGTGTTCGAAGTCGAACGACACCTCGTCAGGACGGTCCAGCAGTACGTGCGTCGATCTGATGGGCAATCGGCGAGCGGTGGCGGCCGTGCTCTGTGGGTCGGACATTCGCGATCAGGGAGTCATCAGTCGGCGCGAGTTCCAATTCTGACCGACGGTTCTCGCCAGAGACAAGTGCAAACCGTGATCCAGCGGCGAGGCCGCCGCTGCTCTCCTTTGGACGCCGCCGCACGGCCGGTGGACTCACCAGCCGGCGCGCGAGACAGTGCTAGAATCCAGGCATGTCCACGCACGTGTTCGCCCTCTTCGGACCCTTGGGCTTGCCCGAAATCCTGATCATCCTGGCCATCGTCATCTTGATCTTCGGCGCCAACCGGTTGCCGGAACTCGGCCGCGGCATCGGCGCCGGCATCAAGAACTTCAAGTCGGGCATCAAGGACGAGAGCGAGAAGGACTGAGCGGCGCCCGCCGCCCGGTCAGATGACGATGCGCACGTCGCCAGCGCGCCTGGTGACGCGCTCGCGGTCCAGGTACTCCAGCAAGGGAATCGCGAACTTGCGGGACACGTTGTAGGTTTCTTTGAACGACTTGACGTCGACCGTCGCCCGGCCATCGGCCGCGGCCGACTTCAAGGCCACGACCTCCTCCTTCAAACGCTCGAGCACGGCGCGGTGGAACACCAGGGTGTCCACCCGCAGCAGCCGCTTCTGCTTGAGCATCAATTGCGTGATGCGCTCGACCAGGCCCGGCGCGCGGCCAGCCTCGGCGGCCAGCGCCGCCGCGTCGGGCGGACTGAACCCCGCATCCAGGTAGCGCCGGTCGATCCACTCGTAGACCTGGAGTTCCTCCGGCGTCATCGAGACGCGGTGCGAGGTCAGCGCCAGCGTGTCGGTCGCCGAGACGCGCCCGGCCGCCACCAGGCCGGCGACGATCCGTTCGAACACCGGTGGGGGCATCGTGGCGAACCAGCGGCCGCGCACCTGTTCGAGCGGCATGCCCGCCACGAGCGGGCTCTTCTGGTGGAACTCGGCCAGTCCGGCCAGAACGGCTGGAATCGGGGCACGGGCCGTGGGCCCGTCAACGACCGCATCGCCCGCCAGAACCACCACGCCGTCGTGATCCATCGCGCTCCAGGAGGCGGGCCAACTCGGCGCGAGCCACGCCGGTCCGGGCGGCCAGTTCCGCCACCGTGAGGCCCTGGATGCCGGCGCCGGCGGCCATCACCCCGACGGCGGCGCGGCGATCGGCGGTCGGCTCGCCGCGCAGCTGCAGGGCGGCCATGCGAGCCACGCCGCGAGGCGTGCGCACGCCGGCCCGCGGCGGCAGCGGGTCGAGCACGGCTCCCCCGCCGATGGTCACGAGCGGCGAGTAGCTGCGCAGGATGAAGCGATCGCCGCGCGTCACGACCGCGGGCGACTCGAAGCGGAGCCGCACATCGGCGCTGGCCCCGGGCGCCACCAGCCCCGAGGCGCCGGCCACCGACACGCGGGCGAGCGCTTCGGCCGTGCCCTGATGGACGCGGACGCGCGCCCCGTGCTTCAAGCCGGCGCCGGGCAGCATCGTGATGCGCGCGTCGAGCCGGCGCGTGGCCCGCAGCGCGGCCGGGGCCGCGACGACGCTGCCTCGGGCCACCTCGGCGACGTCCACGCCGGCAAGGTTCATGGCGACGCGTTCCCCGGCCGCGGCCGTGGGGCGGGCCCGGCCGTGCACGTGCAAGCCGCGCACCTTGACGCGAGTGCCGGCCGGCAGCAGTTCGAGTTCGTCGTCGATGGCCACCGCGCCCGAGGCCAGCGTGCCGGTCACGACCGTGCCGAAGCCCTTCATCGAGAAGGCGCGGTCCACCGGCAGCCGCCGGCCGGGCCACCGGCCGGGCGCGGCGCCTGCGCGCGCGCGATGTCGGCGAGCGCGCTCGCGGAGCGCGTCCAGCCCCTCGCCGGTCACCGCCGACACCGGCAGCACCGGCGCGTCCTCGAGGAAGGACCCGGCGACCAGCTCGCGGCACCTCGAGTGCCGCAAACTCCAGGCCGGTCTCGTCGACGGCGTCGCTCTTGGTCAGCACCACCAGCCCGCGGGCCACGCCGAGCAGGCGGCAGATGTCGAAGTGCTCGCGCGTCTGCGGCATCACCGATTCGTCGGCGGCCACGACCAGCAGCACCACGTCGATGCCGCCGACGCCGGCGAGCATGGCCCGCACGAAGCGCTCGTGACCGGGCACGTCCACGAACGAGGCGACGACGTCGTCGGCCACTTGCGCGTGCGCGAAGCCCAGCTCGATGGTGATGCCGCGCGCCTTCTCTTCCTTCAAGCGATCGGGGTCGGTGCCGGTCAGGGCCCGCACGAGCGAGCTCTTGCCGTGGTCGATGTGGCCCGCCGTGCCGACGATGATCGTGCGCATGGCCGCCTAGCGCCCCTGCTTGCGCGCGGTCCGTTCCCGCTTCCCGGCCCGGCCGCGGCCGGCGGGCGCCGCCGCCCGGGGCTTGGCGCCGCCCCGTTTGGGCGCGTCCGCGCTGCGCCGGGCGCCGGCCGCGACCACGCTGCGCCTGGCGCCGGCCGCGACCACGCTGCGCCTGGCGCCCCGCGCCCCCTCGTTGGCCCGCACCGTCTCGACGCTGGTCGCCTCGGCCAGTTCAATCTGGCGCTTCTCCATGTCCACGCGCACGACCTGCGCGCGCACGGCGTCGCCCAGCCGGAAGACCCGCTGGGTGCGTTCGCCGAAGAGCACGCGCGCCTGCTCATCGAAGCGGTAGTAGTCGTCGGCCAGGGTCGAGACATGGACCAGGCCTTCGACGAAGTGCTCCGTCAGCTGCACGAACAGCCCGAAGGCCGTCACGCCGGTGATGTAGCCGGCGTAGACCTCGCCGACCTTGTCGGCCATGAAGCGCACCTTCTTCCACTGCAGCAGCTCGCGCTCCGCTTCCTGCGCGCGGCGCTCCATCGCCGAGGTGTGCGCGCCCACTTCCGGCAGCGCCTCCTCGAGTTCGGCCCGCCGCTCCTCGTCGGCCGTGCCGTGACGCAGCTCGCGCAGCACGCGGTGGACGACGAGGTCGGGGTAGCGGCGAATCGGCGAGGTGAAGTGCGTGTAGGTGTGCGCGGCCAGGCCGAAGTGGCCGAGGTTGGTGGCGTCGTAGCGCGCCTTCTGCATGGTGCGCAGCATCAGGAACGCGATCGGCCGCTCCTCGGGGACGCCCTTGATTCTTGTCGACCAGGCGTTGGAAGTGCCGCGGGTGCACCCCGCCCGGCGGCGCCGCCAGGCTGAACCCGAGCGACGACACGAAGTCCTCGAACTCGATCACGCGCAGCGGGTCAGGGGCGTCGTGGACGCGGTAGAGCGACGGCATCCCCTCCTGCTCGAGGTGCCCGGCCACCGTCTCGTTGGCCAGCAGCATGAACTCTTCGATGAGCCGGTGCGCGATGTTCCGTTCGGAGGCGACGATGGCGGCAATCGCTCCGGCGTCGTCGACCACCACTTCGGCCTCGGGCAGATCGAAGTCGATCGAGCCGCGCCGGCGCCGCCGCTCGTTCAGCACGGTGAACAGCTCGGCCATCAGCTCGAACATCGGCACGAACTCGGCGTACTGCGCCAGCAGCGCCGGGTCGCGGTCAGTGAGGATGCCGTTGACCGCGGTATAGGTCATGCGGGCGCGGCTGTGGATGACGCCGTCGTGCAGTTCATAGCGCACGACCTGACCGCGGTCATCGACCTCCATCAGGCACGACTGCACCAGCCGGTCGACATGCGGGTTCAGGCTGCACACCCCGGTCGCGAGTTCGTGCGGGAACATGTGCACGGCCCGTTCGGGGAAGTAGACCGAGGTGCCCCGTTCGAAGCCGTCGAGGTCGAGCGCGCTGCCCTCCGGCACGTAGTGGGCGACGTCGGCGATGTGGACGCCCAGCCAGAAGTGGCCGTTGGGCAGGCGCTCGATCGAGATGGCGTCGTCGAAGTCGCGGGCGTGCTCGCCGTCGATGGTCACGACGGCGCGGGTGCGGAAGTCGGTGCGCCCGACCAGGTCGTGCGGATGGACGGCGACGTCACGGGCCCGGGCCTCGGCGACCGCGTCGGGCGCATGGTCGTCGGGGATGCCGTGCTTGCGCAGCACCACTTCGGTGTCGACGCCCGGGTCGTCGAGCGCGCCCAGCACTTCGACGACGCGGCCGGAGGCCTCGGCGGTCACGCCCGGCCAGCGCGTGACCTCGACGGTCACCATATCGCCGTCCTCGGCGCCCAGGTGTCCGTCGATGGGGACGCGGATGTCGGTATCGAGCCGGGCGTCGAACGGGCGGACCACCGCGAGACCCTTGCGATCGCGGCGCATCTGCCCGACCACTCGCGCGCTGCGGCGCTCGACCACCTCGAGCACGCGCCCCTCGGCGCGGCCATCGTCCTTGCGCAATTCGATGCGGGCCACCACGAGATCGCCGTGCAGGGCGCCAGCGCGGCGATGGGCCGGAATGAAGACGTCCTCGCCGCCCCCCGGTGTGACGACGAACGCGAAGCCGCTCGGGTGACCCTGCAGGCGGCCGGTCACGTCGTGCACGCGCTCCGGCAGGGCGTAGCGATTGCCGCGCACCACGACCAGCGTCCCGGCGGCGGCCAGCGCCTTCAACTGACGTTTGAACGAGGCCTGGGCCTCGCGAGGGATGGCCAGGGCGCGCGCCAGATCGCGGGCGGTGGCGGGCGGGCCGGCATGGGTGCGAATGGCCTTGAGCAGGGCGTCTTGGTCGGTCACGGTATGGCTGCGGCGGGGACGAACGAGTGCTAGCCTATCAGCCCCGCGCCGTGAGCAGCACCTGAATGTCGCCGACGTTGGTGTCGCTCGGGCCGGGCACGAGGAGATCGCCGAGGGCCGCAAAGAACGCGTAGCTGTCGTTGCGCTCGAGGTAGTCGGCCGGCACATCGAGCGCGCGGGCGGCGGCGCGCGACGCCGAGGTGGGGTCCACGATCGCGCCGGCCGCGTCGGTGGGCCCGTCGATGCCGTCGGTGCCGATCGACACCAGCGCCGCCGGCCACGGCGCCGTGCTCATGGCCGGGACCAGCGCCAGGGCGAACTCCTGATTCCGCCCGCCCCGTCCGGAGCCCCGCACCGTGACCGTGGTTTCACCGCTCGACACGACGGCCACCCGCCCGCCAGCGGCCTCGACGCGAGCGCGCACGTCGCGCCACCAGTCGAGCGCCGAGGCGCGGGCCTCGCCAGCCACTGGCGCCGCGACCACGATTGGGGTGTAGCCGAGAGCGGCCGCGCGACTGGCCGCCGCGGCCATGGCCTGGGCCCGGCCGCCGATGACCCGGGCGCTGGCCCGGGCGAGCCGGGGGTCGCCGGGTTTGGGCGTCTCGGGGATGAGTCCCGCGCAGCCGGCCTCGGCCAGGGCGATGGCGTCGCTATCGGCCGGGGCGGCACCGGTGAACTGGCGCAGCACCTCGAGCGCCACGCCCCAGGTGGAACTGTCGGCCACGCCGGGCCCAGAGCCGATGACGCTGAGGTCGTCGCCGATGACGTCCGAGATCGCCAGGGTGATGGTCGCGCCGGCGCAGGCCGCCGCCAGCCGTCCGCCCTTCACCGCCGAAAGGTGCTTCCGCACCGCGTTCAAGGCGGTGATGTCGCCGCCGCCTTTCATCACCTGGGCGACGACGCGCTGCTTGCCGGCGAGCGTAAGCCCCGGCATGGGCGCCGCCATGAGCGCACTGGCGCCGCCCGAGAGCAGACAGATCAGGCAGCCATCGGCCGGCACAGTGGCGGCCAGGGCCAGGGCCGCCCGTCCGCCTTCGAGGCTGCCGTCGTTGGCCAGGGGGTGGCCACCTTCGACGAAAGGGTGCGCGGCGGGCCAGCCCGCCGGACGGCGCGGCCCGATGATCACCGCGCGGGCGAGAGGCAACGGCGTCACCCGCAGGAACGACTCGAACATCGCCGCCGCGGCCTTGCCCGCAGCCAGCACGTGCACCGCGCGCGGCGCCGGCTCGAGCGCAGCGCCCAGCCCGGCCATGGCTTCCGGCACGAGGACGTGCGGCGACACCGCGGCGACGGCGGACGCCGCCACGGCGACGGCCTCGGCGCGCAGGCGCTCGAGGGCGGCGGTCAGTTGATGTGCAGGGGGTCGGTCCAAGCCGACAGCCGGGTCACGACGTCGAACTCTTTCAGAAGCTGCGCGACCACGACGTCGGCATCGTCCTTGTGCGAGAGCGCGTCGATCTCCGCGATGATGCGGCACAGGGCCGATTCGACGGAGCTGATTGCATGCTCCGAGAAGTATTCGCGCTGCGCGTCAAGACAGGCTTGATGCTTTACGAACTCTTCTCGGTAGAAATCAATCAAGGAAGGGGCGGGTGCGAAAGGAAGAGCGCTTTCGCTCAGGAAGTGCGGCGTGTGGCCTTTGGTCCTGTGCATCATCCGGATGATTTCGAGTGTAAAGCCGTCGCATCGGGCCTGTCAACGGGCCACGGGCCCCTGTGGATTCCAGCGCCACGTGGCCAGCAGGCCGGCGGCGGCCCCGACCAGCGCCCCAGCCAGCACGAGCGCGGCCGCCTCGGCCCAGCCGAGGGCCTGGACGCTGCCCGGGCCGAGCGCGTCGACGGCCGGACCCAGCGCGCGCGACAAGGCGCGGCCGAGCGCGGCCAGCCCGCCCAGCGCCACGAGCGCGCCCAGCGCGCCCTGAATCGCCCCCTCCATCACGAACGGACCGCGGATGTAGGCGACCGGGGCCCCGACGAGCGCCATGATGCCGATCTCGTCGCGTCGGGCCGCAAACGAGAGCCGCACCACCGCCACGACCGTGGTTGCCGCTCCGAGGACCAGCGCCAGGGCGGCCACCCAGCCGGCCGTCCGCAGGGCGGTGAGCACCGCGGACAGGCGCGACAGCCAGCGCTGGTCGTAGCGCACGTCGGCGACGCCGGGCAGCTGCGCCACGCTGGTGGCCAGGGCCTGGCCGCCTTCGGCCATCCCAGCCTCGCTCAGGCGCACGTCGAACGCCGCCGGAAACGGGTTGGCGTCGAGCGAGGCCGTCACGTCGCCCAGTTCCGGGAATTCCGCCCCGAAGCGGGCCAGGGCCTCCTCCTTGGTCACGAGCGTGACCTCGGCCACGGCCGGCTCGCCGGCGAGCTTCTGGCGGATGGCAGCGCGCTCCGGTTCCGACACCACGTCGTCGAGGTAGACCGACATCTCCGCCGACTGCGTCCACCCGCCGGCCACCCGCGCCACCGTGCTCGACACGACGCGGAAGGCTCCGAGCATGGCAAACGCCACTGCGATCGTGGCAATCGACAGGGCCAGCGTCCAACGGGCGCGGCCGAGGCTGACGACCGCCTCCTGCCACGCATAGGTCAGGCCCCGCGTCATGGCGCCTCCCTGGGCGTCCGGCCCTGCTCGAGGTGCAGCACCCGGCGGCCGACGTGGGCGATGAGGGCGCGGTCGTGGGTGGCGACGAGCACGGTCGTGCCGCTGGCGTTGATGTCGCGGAACAGGTTCATGATCTCGAGCGACAGATCCGGATCGAGATTGCCGGTCGGCTCGTCGGCCAGCACCACCTGCGGTTCGTTCACGAGCGCGCGGGCAATGGCGATGCGCTGCTGCTCGCCGCCGGACAGCTCGGGCGGATAGGCCGTGCAGCGCGGTGCTGCAGACCGACCCACTTGAGGACCTGGTAGGTCTTGCGCCGCTGCTGCTCGATGGGCACGCCGAGCACGCGCATGACGAACGCCACGTTCTCGAACACGGTCTTCGTGGCGATCAGCTTGAAGTCCTGGAAGACGAAGCCGAGCGAGCGCCGGTAGGCCTGCACCTCGTGGTCGTTCAGCGCCGCCAGGTCGCGGCCGCCGACCTTGAGCGAGCCGTCGGTCGGCACCTCCTGGCGCAGCAGCAGGCGCAGCAGGGTCGATTTGCCGGCGCCGCTCGGGCCCGTCAGGAACACGAACTCGCCCTTGTCGACGGTGAACGACAGACTTGTCGCAGCGCGTACACGCCGGGCCGTAGACCTTCGTGACGTTGATGCAGGTTCGATCACGCTCGCTCCGCCCCTCGCGCGCTGCCGGCCAACCAGGCCGGGCGCGTGGCGCACATACTAGCAGGCACGGGGCGGCGGCAGGGCACGGCGATCACGCGTCGAGCGTGGCCCGCAGCAGTTCACTGACGCGCTTCGGATTGGCCTTGCCGGCCGCGGCCTTCATCACCTCGCCCGACCAGGAAGCCGAAGGTCGCCTTCTTGCCGGCGCGGTACCTGGGCCACGGCATCGGCATGCGCGGCGATCACCTCGGCCACGAGGCCGCCGAGCGCGCCTCGTCGGACGATCTGCGCGAGCCCCTCGGCCGCGACGATGTCGGCGGCCTGCCGTCCGGTGCCGTACATCTTGCTCGAACACGCCCTTGGCCGACGGTGCGTGCTGATGGTGCCGCTCGTCGACCAGCGCGACCAGTCCGGCCGAGCGCCTCCGGCGGTGACCGGCGACCGTGGCAATCGTCGCCTCGCGCGCTCCTTCAGCAGCCGCAGCAGCTCGCCCATCACCCAGTTGCTGGCCGCCTTGGCATTGCCCGACGTGCGCCGCCACCGCCTCGAAGTAGTCGGCCAGCGCCGCGCGTCTGCGGTCAGCACCGCCGGCGTCGTAGGCCGGCAGTGCGTAGTCGCGCTCGACGAAGCGGCGCCGCCGCGCCGTCGGGCAGTTCCGGCATCGCCGCGCGCACGGCGCGCGACGGCGCGCGGCGTCGACCACGAGCGGCGGCAGGTCCGGCTCGGGGAAGTAGCGGTAGTCGTGCGCCTCTTCCTTGCTGCGCATCGAGACGGTGCGGCCCGGCGCCGGCGTCGAACAGCCGCGTCTCCTGCACCACGCGGCCGCCCCGTCTCGACCACGTCGATCTGCCGCGCGATCTCGTACTCGATCGCCTTCTGCAGGAAGCGGAACGAGTTGAGGTTCTTGACCTCGGCCTTGGTGCCGAGCGTCGTCTGCGCCCTTCGGGCGCACCGACACGTTGGCGTCGCAGCGCAGGCTGCCCTCTTCCATGTTGCCGTCGTTGACGCCGAGCCAGACGAGGATGCGCGCGCAGCGGTCTCGAAGAAGTGCGGCGGCCTCGGCCGGCGTGCGCAGGTCCGGCTCGGTGACGATCTCGATGAGCGGCACGCCGGCGCGGTTGAAGTCGACGTAGGTCTTGCGATCGGAGTCGGCAAAGCCCTCGTGCAGCGACTTGCCGGCGTCCTCTTCCATGTGGATGCGCGTGATGCGCGATGCGCGCGCGGCCCGTCGGCGCCGTCGAACGTCGACGCGCGCCGCCGCTCGCGAGCGGCTGCTCGTACTGCGAGATCTGGTAGCCCTTCGGCAGGTCCGGATAGAAGTAGTTCTTGCGCGCGAAGACCGACGTCTCGTTGACGTCGGCAGCCGAGCGCCAGCGCCGCGCGGCACGGCCAGGTCGACCGCCGTGCCGTTCAGCACCGGCAGCGCGCCCGGGCAGCCCGAGGCACACCGGACAGACGTGCGCGTTCGGCGGCGCGCCGAAGGCGGTGCGGCAGCCGCAGAAGATCTTGGTCGCGGTCTGCAGCTGGGCGTGGATCTCCAGCCCGATGACGGCTTCGTACGGTCGACGCCGCGCCGGCTGACGGCCGCACGTCACCCGCGTCGGGCCGGCTGCGACCACGCGGCGTCGACCATCGGCGAAGCGTCTTGAAGTTCTCGACGAACATCGTGGCCAGCTTCGCCGCCTGCGGCGTCGTAGGCCGCCGCGTCGCTCCAGGTGCCGCGCGGGTCGAGCACCTCCGTCGGGCACGTCCGGGACACGATCGTCGGCACCTCGATGTTGAACACCGGATGCGCGCTGGTAGGCTCACGTCGTCGAGCTCGCCGCCGACAGCGCGGCGCGGATCATCGCGCGGGTGTAGGCGATCTTCATGCGGCTGCCGACGCCGTACGGGCCGCCGGTCCAGCCGGTGTTGACCAGCCAGACGCTGCGACGTCGTGACGCGGCGATCTTCTCGCCGAGCATCTTCGGCGTAGACGGCTCGGGGCGAGCGGCAGGAACGGCGCGCCGAAGCAGGTGCTGAAGGTGGCCTTCGGCTCGGTCACGCCCTTCTCGGTGCCGGCCACCTTGGCGGTGTAGCCCGAGAGGAAGTGATACATCGCGCGCTTCGGGCGACAGCCGCGCGATCGGCGGCAGCACGCCGAAGGCGTCGGCCGTCAGCATCACGATGTTCTTCGGATGGCCGCCCTGCCCGACGGGCACGGCGTTGTCGATGAACTCGATCGGATAGGCGGCGCGCGTGTTCTCGGTGAACTGCGTCGTCGTCGAGGTCGAGCTGCGCGCGTCTCCGGATCGATGCACCACGTTCTCGAGCACGGTGCCGAAGCGCCGGGTCGTCGCGTAGATCTGCGGTTCGGCCTCGGCCGACAGCCGGATCGTCTTGGCGTAGCAGCCGCCTTCGAAGTTGAACACGCCGCGGTCGCTCCAGCCGTGCTCGTCGTCGCCGATCAGGCCGCGGTCCGGGTCGCTCGACAGCGTCGTCTTGCCGGTGCCCGAGAGGCCGAAGAACAGGCCGTGTCGCCGGCCGCGCCGATGTTGGCCGAGCAGTGCATCGACAGCACGCCGCTGCAGCGGCAGCAGGTAGTTGAGCACGCTGAAGATCGACTTCTTGATCTCGCCGGCGTAGCTGGTGCCGGCGATCAGCACTTGCGCTTGGCGCCAATGTTCAGCGCGACGACGACGTCCGAGCGGGTGCCGTGGCGGGCCGGGTCGGCCTGGAACGACGGCGCGTCGATCACGGTGAACTCGCGGCTCGATGCTCGGCCAGTTCGGCGCGCGTCGGGACGATGAACAGGTTGCGGGCGAACAGGCTGTGCCAGGCGTAGCTCGCTGACCACGCGGACCGGCAGCCGATAGGCCGGGTCGGCGCCGGCGTAGCAGTCCTGGACGAACAGCTCCTGGCCGCGCAGGTGCGCGACGATGTCGGCCGCAGCAGGGTCGCGAACTGCTCGGGCGACATCGGCCGGTTGACCTTGCCCCAGGCAATGTGCTTCGCTCGACGGCTCCCTCACGATGAACTTGTCGTTGGGCGACCGCCCGGTGTGCTGCCCGGTGCGGCAGACGAGCGGCCCCTCGGCCGCCACCATGCCTTCATTCCGCCGCAACGCGTGCTCGTAGAGAAGCGGAGCGGTGAGATTCCAGTGCACTTGGCCGGTCGTAGTGATGCCGTGCGCGTCAAGTCCGGACGTGTGTCCGTGGGTCGATGCCATTACGTCTCCCGTGGGCCAAAGCATGGCGGCCCAAACCACGTGATCGTATTGACCCTGATTACGAGAAGTCAATATTCCAGACGCATGTAGTTGATAGAATATTGTGTAAACGGGCGGCGACCCAGCCGCGTATACCCCATGACAAGCCTTCCACCACGCGGCGAGCGCGCGGCGCTCGAGTCGGTGCCCGACCCGGCGGCAGTCGCCGCCGAGGTCAAGGCGCTGCTCGAGGCGGGACGGCGCGACGAGGCGGCTGAGCGCTTCGGAGTGCTGGTGGGGGCGTGGCAGCGCCGGGCGCTGCGGCTGGCGATACACTACCTGGGTAACGCCGCCGATGCCGACGACGCCGTGCAAGACGCGTTCGTGAAGTTGTATGCACATATGACCGCCTATCGGGCCGACTTGTCGTTCGACGCGTGGTTCACGAGAATCGTCGTGAATACGTGCCTCGATCACTTGAAGGCCCGCCGGCGGCTCCCGGCGTGGTCGGCCGGCGTCCACACCTCGGCCGTGGATCTCGCCGAAACCCTGTCCAGCCATGAGCCGTCGGCCGAGCGCCGCCTCGTCGCTCGTGACCGGTGGCGGGCCGTCACCGCCGCCGTCCGGGCGCTGCCGGAGCGGCAGCGCGAAGTCTTCGTGCTCAGTCACCTCGACGAGCAGCCGCCGCAGGCCATCGCCGAGGTCCTTGGAATGAATCCTGCCACCGTTCGCGTGCACCTCTTCCGGGCGCTCCGCCGCCTCCGGTCGGTGCTGGGAGACCGGTCATGACGCTGTTCAGCCGCCATCTCGACGTCGCCGCCCTCGGGCTGGCGGTGCTCGACGACGCCGTCGATCCGCGCATCGAGGCGCACCTGGGATCCTGCGCCCGGTGTCGCCGTGAACGTGCCCGGATCGCCGCCGCCTTCGACGAGGCGTGGCGCGGTGCCGACGACGCGGTCGATGCCGCATTCGGTCCTGCCGAACTCGAACGCCAGCGGCAGGCCATCCTGCAGCGCATCGCCAAGACCGGCGGCGTGGCCCGGGTCCTCCGCTTCCCCCAGGGCGCCGACGACCCCCTGCCACAGCCCTCCCGCACCGAACCGCGCTGGCTGTTCGCCGCGGCGGCAGCCGGTCTGGTGCTGGGTCTGGCGGCCGGCCAGGTGCCGCACCTCTACGACCGCGGCACGACCCAGGTCGCGACTGGGGTGGCGCGCGTCAACCCGTCACCCGCTGCCACCCAGACGGCCGACTGGCGCCTGGACGACACGCTGCTCAGCGAAGTCGACGCCGCCCTCGACGGCAACCCTCGACCGGAGCTCGAGGCGCTCGACGCGCTGACGCCGGTTCATTACGAGCCTCGGTAGGTCCTGGTGCCATCACTGATCTTCAAGAAGGGCCTCGACCTCAAGCGCGAGGTCGCCGAGCAACTGGCCGCGAACTATCACAGCCCGCTCGTCGCCGACATCAAGGCGCACGACTACACCTACGCGCGCGGCCGGCTCACCATTCATCTGGCCCGTGAATTCGGGTTCTGCTACGGCGTCGACCGGGCCGTCGACTACGCCTACCAGGCGCGCCTCAAGTTCCCGCAGCAACGCGTCTTCCTGACCGGCGAGATCATCCACAATCCGCACGTCAACGACCGGCTGCGCGCCCAGGGCATCCGCTTCCTGTCCGATGCCGGCGAGTCATGGGAGGCGTTGACCGGCGACGACGTCGTGATCCTGCCGGCCTTCGGGGTCACGGTCGAGGACCTGGTGCGGCTCGACCGCATCGGCTGCACGCTCGTCGACACCACCTGCGGCTCGGTGCTGAACGTCTGGAAGAACGTGAAGCGCTACGCGCACGAAGGCTACACCTCGATCATCCACGGCAAGCACTGGCACGAAGAGACCCGCGCGACCGCGTCGCAGGCGGTGCAGACCAACGACGGTCACTATCTGGTTCTGCTCGACCGCGCCGAGGCGCAGGTCGTGTGTGACTTCATTACCGGTGCGCACGCCCCGGGCAGCGCCGAGCGCGACGCCCTGCTCGTCCGCTTCGGCCAGGCCTGCTCGCCCGGGTTCGACCCCGACCTCCACCTGGCGCGGATCGGCTGCGCCAACCAGACGACCATGCTCAGCACCGAGTCGTTCGCGATTGGCGAGATGTTCCGTGCTGCCTTCATCACGCGCTACGGCGAGGACGGGGCGCGCGAGCGCTTCCGCGCCTTCGACACGATCTGCAGCGCCACCCAGGACCGGCAGGACGCCGTGGTGGCGATGCTGGCCAACGAGCAGCTCGACGCGATGCTCGTCATCGGCGGCTACAACAGCAGCAACACCTGCAATCTGGCGCGCATCTGCGCCGACGCCGTGCCCACCTACCACATCGCCGACCCGAGCGGCCTGCTGTCGGCCAGCGCGATCCGGCACCGCGACGTGCGGACCAAGCAGGAAATCGTCACGCGCGACTGGCTGCCCGACGGGCCGCTGGTCATCGGGCTCACCTCGGGCGCCTCGACCCCGGACAACCTGGTCGAGGCGGTCGTGCTGGCCCTTACCGACTTCACCGCCGCCGGGTAACGATCTGCCGCGCTGCCGCGGCGCGGCGCGTAAACATCGCGCCGGTCCGGTCGTATTCCCTGTAGCGTATGCCTTCCCTACTCCTCCCGCGTGCTCCCGCGGCCGTGGCCGCGACGTTCCTCCTGATCGCCGGGCTGGCGGCACCGGCCTCCGCCCAAGGCTTCAAGTGGTGGCAGAACGAACGGTTCCAGGCCGAACTGGCCTTGTCAGCCGAGCAGATCAGCCGGCTGGAAAGCATCTACCAGGGCGCCGGGCCGGCCATGCAGGCGCACAAGTCCTCCCTCGACCGACTGCAGGGTGAGCTGACCAAGCTGGTCGCCGACGGCCGCGCCGAGGAGGCCGCCGCCGACGATCTCATCACCAAGGTGGAGGCGGCCCG
This sequence comes from uncultured Acidobacteriota bacterium, assembly GCA_963843885.1. Taxonomy (GTDB): domain Bacteria; phylum Acidobacteriota; class Vicinamibacteria; order Vicinamibacterales; family UBA2999; genus CADEFD01. The sequence goes on along the minus strand of CAWJMJ010000016.1, from coordinate 159,873 downwards.
CGCCGAGCTCGGCCGCACCCGCGGCCTGATGCTCTATCGCATGCGGCGGATCCTCACCACCGACCAGCACGTCAAACTGAAGGTCCTCTTTGCCGAGCACGAACGCGAACGGCATCCGCGTCCGAAGCAACAACAGTGAAGGTCTCCGAGTCCATGAACAGCGCTCGTCTCGTCTCCGTTCTCCTGGTCCTCACGGCGGCGGCGCCGGCCGTTGCTCAGAGCCCGGACGACGCCCGCCGCGAATCCCTGGTGCGTGACGCGGTCGCGCGCTTCGCCCTCGAAAGCGCTCAACCCACGCCGGGCGCGGCCGGGGCGCCGGTCCCCGTGGTCCAGAACGAGCAGCCGATTCGCGAACTGCGCCTGATGGACGCCGTCGAACTGGCCCTGGCCCAGAATCTCGACATCGCGGTGGAGCGCCTCACGCCGCAAGCCTCCGACTTCCAGCTGGCCGGCCTGCGCAACAGCTATCGCCCGCTCGCGTCGAGCACCATCGGCCAGCGCAGCCAGGTGAATCCGCCGACCAACCAGTTGAACGGCGGGCAGCGCGTCACCAACGAGACGACCACCTACAACTTCGGCGTGGCGCAGGAAGTGCCTTGGGGCGGCGGGCGGTTCGGCCTGACCTTCAACAACAACCGGCTGGCCACCTCGAACCTGTTCGCCAACTACAACCCGACGTTCACCTCGACGCTCACCGCGACCTACGTCCAGCCGCTGTTCCGCGACTTCGGCATCGACAACATCCGTCAGCAGATTGCCATCGCCCAGATCAACCGGGAGATCGGCTCCGAGACGCTGCGCGCGACCATCGCCCAGACCATCGCCAACGTCCGCAACGCCTACTGGGAACTGGCCTACTCCCGGGCGGCGGTCGACGTGGCGCAGCGCTCGCTCGAACTGGCGCAGAAGCTGGTCGAAGACAACCAGGCCCGCGTCGAAGTGGGCACGCTGGCGCCGATCGACGTGGTCCAGGCCGAGGCCGAAGCCGCCAATCGCCGCCAGACGCTGGCGCAGGTCGAAGCTACACTGGCCACCGCGCAGCTCACCCTCAAGCGGCTGATCGTGACCGGCACGAACGACCCGATGTGGACGCAGCAACTGCGCGCTGTCGACGTGGCCCAGCTCGACGCCCCGCCGCTCGACATCGAGGCGGCCGTGCGCAACGCGCTCGAGAAGCGCACCGACCTGGCCACGGCGCGCCGCAACCTCGACAGCAACGACGTGACGCTGCGCTTCTGGCGCAACCAGACCCGGCCGGCGGTCGACCTCCAGGTGAACTACGGCGCGCAAGGCGTCGGCGGCACGCAGTTCATCCGCTCCGGCACCGGCCTCGGCAGCGCCGTGACCGACACGGTTCCCGGCGGCTACACCGATGCGCTGTCGCTGCTCCGCGCGCGCGATTTCCCCACCTGGAACGCCGCGGTCACGGTCAGCTACCCGATCGGCGGCAACAACGCCGACGGCCAGTACGCCCGCACCCGAGTGCTGCGCACGCAGCAGTCGACGCGGCTGCGCGCCCTCGAACTCCAGGTCGCCACCGAGGTGACCAACGCCGCGCTCCAGGTTCAGGCCAACGTGCGCCGGGTCGAGGCGGCACGGGCCGCGCGGGCCTTCGCGGAACGCCGGCTGGAAGCGGAGCAGAGCAAATTCGAAGTCGGCCTGTCCACGAACTTCTTCGTGGTGCAGGCGCAACGCGATCTCGCCGACGCGCAGAACGTCGAACTGCGCGCGCTCACGGATCTGCAGCGGGCGCTCGTCACCTTCGAACGAGCGCAGGAAGCGCCGGCCGGCGGCGGCGGAAATACCCAGGGCGCCGCCACACAAGGCACCACACAGGCCAGCTCCACCCCGGGCGCCGGCGGCAACTAGCAGGGAGAGCGCTCGCGCCGGCAGCGATGGCCGCGCGTAGGCTCTGTCGAACGGACGGTATATGCGGATGACGGTACGAAACGGATTGTTGACGGCGGCCCTCGCCGTAGCGCTGGCGGGCACGGCGGCCTGCTCCAAGGACGCGGCGGAGAGCGGCGCCAGCCCTCAGGGCGCGCCGCGCGCCGGCCAGGGACCGCCCGGCGGCGGTGGTCAGGGCGGTCCCGGGGGTGGCGGCGGCGCCGGCGCCCGGGGCGGTGCCTTCCGTCCTCCGATGGCGGTGGAGGTAGGTAAGCCGGTCAAGGGCGATATCTCGGCCACGCTGTCGATTGTCGGCAACCTGATTGGGGCGGTGACCGTCGACGTCGTGCCCCGTACGGCCGGCCGTCTGGTGGCCGTCAACGTCAAGCTGGGCGACCGGGTCAACCGCGGCCAGACGCTGGCGCGCATCGAAGACCAGGAAATCAACGAGCAGGTCAAGCAGGCCGAGGCGTCGTATCAGGTGGCGCAGGCCACCATTCGCCAGCGTGAAGCCGACCTGAAGTTCGCGCAGATCAACCTGGAGCGGTCGCAGAACCTGTTCCAGCGTCAGCTCCTGCCCCGCCAGTCGCTCGACGATGCGGAGGCGCGCCAGTCGGCGGCCGCCGCCCAGCTCGATCTGGCGCGGGCGCAGTTCTCCCAGGCCGAAGCCCGGCTCGAGGAGCTCCGCATCGCCAAGGGCAACACCAACATCATCTCGCCGATGAACGGCTTCGTCGGCAAGCGCAACGTCGATCCGGGCGCGTGGGCCTCGCCCCAGACCCCGGTCGTGTCGGTCGTCGACATCAGCTCGGTCCGCCTCGTCGCCAACGTCGTCGAGCGCGACTTGCGCCTGGTCAATGCCGGCGACCCGGCGGTCGTCGAAGTGGACGCGTTCCCGGGCGAGTCGTTCAAGGGCCGCATCGCGCGTGTCGCGCCGGTCCTCGACCCGGCCACGCGAACCGCCGAGATCGAAATCGAAGTGCCCAACACCGACTACCGCCTGAAGCCCGGCATGTATGCGCGGATGAGCGTGACCATCGACAGCCGCAGCGGCGCCACGCTGGTGCCCAAGTCGTCGGTCGTCGACTACGAGGCCAAGCGCGGCGTGTTCACCATGAGCGCCGACAACAAGGCCCAGTTCCGCCCGCTCGAGATCGGCATCGAGGACGGAGAGAACGTCGAAGTCCGTAACGGCGTTGGCGCCGACGACACCCTGGTCACGAGCGGCGCCTCGTCACTCCGCAACGGCGACACGCTGGTCCTGGCGGGACAGCGAGGCCCCGGGAGCGGCCAGGGCGATGCCGCGCGACGCCGCGGTCCGGGGGCCGACGGCGCGGCCAGCTCGGGGGCGGTCGCCCCGGCCGGCGGCGTTCCCGCCGGCACGGCGCCGGCCGCGGGCGACCCCGCGGCTGTCCCCGGCACAGCCCGCAAACGTCCCGGCACCCGGCCCGGCCAGTAATCCCGCGCGCGACAGCTACGATCCGTTGGAGGAACGATGAGTATTCCGCGACTCGCCATCGAACGCCCCGTGACGATGTTCATGATCAGCTTCGTGGTCGTCATCCTGCTCGGCGGCATCTCGCTCACGCGCCTGCCGGTCGACCTGATGCCCGACATGCAGCTATCCGACGATCACCGTCCGCGTCAACTACGCCGGCGTCGGCCCGCTCGAGATGGAGGAGCTGGTCACGCGGCCGCTCGAGCAGGCGGTCAGCGCCGTGGCCGGGCCTCGAGCAGATCGAACTCGACCTCGTCGGAAGGCAGCAGCCAGCGTCCGCCTGAACTTCGCCTGGGGCACCGACCTCAACGAGGCCGCCGACGAAATCCGCACGCGCATCGACCGCGTGCGCGGCCGCCTGCCCGAGGACGCCGACCCGCCGACCATCTTCAAGTTCGACTCGAACGCGATGCCGATCATGGGCATCGGCGTCGAGGGCGACTTCGATCGCGTCACGCTGCGCGAGATGGCGGAGAACGACCTGTCGCCGCGCCTCGAGCGCGTCGCCGGCGTCGCCGCGGTCACCGTCGACGGCGGCCTGCGCCGGCAGATTCACGTCGACCTGTCGCGCGAGAAGATCACCGCGCTCGAACCTGTCGGTCGACCGCGTCGTCCAGGTCCTCCGCACCGAGAACCAGAACATCCCGCTCGGCGAGGTCTACGAGGGCGACCGCACGCTGCCTGCTGCGCAGCCAGGGCCAGTTCACGAACCTCGACGAGATCCGCAACCTGGTCGTGCTGACCACGCGACGGCGTGCCGGTCTACCTGCGCGACATCGCCGAGGTGCAGCGACGCCACCGAGGACCGCCGCTCAGTTCATGCGCATCAACGGCAAGCCCGGCGTCCGCATGCGGGTCACCAAGCAGTCGGGCACCAACACCGTGCAGATCGCCGAGGGCGTGCGCGCCGAGATCGAGCGCATCAACCGCGAAGTGCCGGGCGTCACGCCTGACGGTGCTCGACGACAGTCGCGCAATTCATCGAGCGCTCGATCGCGCGCGTGCAGGAGCACGCGATGCTCGGCGGCCTGCTGGTCATCGCTGATCATCTTCCTGTTCCTGCGCAACTTCCGCTCGACGCTGATCGTCTGCACCTCGATTCCGATCTCGGTCATCGGCACGTTCGCGCTGCTCTACTTCGGCGGCTACACGCTGAACACGATGACCTTCGGCGGCCTGGCGCTCGGCATCGGCATGATCGTCGACGCCGCCATCGTCGTGCTCGAGAACACCTTCCGCCACCTGGAGCATGGGCAAGGACCGGCATGACCGGCGGCGATCGACGGCAGCGAGGAGGTGTGGTCGGCGATCCTGGCCTCGACCCTGACGCACATCGCCGTGTTCGTGCCGCTGCTGTTCCTGACCGGCGTGTCGAGCATCATGTTCGGGCAGCTGGCCGTCGGTGGTGTCGTTCTCGCTGGCGATGTCGCTGTTCGTCGCGGTCACGCATCGTGCCGGTGCTCTGCTCGCGGCTGCTGCGTGCTGCCGCCGCCGGCCGAGTCAGCGCACGCGGGCGTCATCGGCGCGCTCTACCGCGTCAGCGAACGCGTCCTCGACGGCATGGACGAGGGCTACGCGCGCGCTGCTGCACCTGGCGCTGGCGCACCGGCCGACGGTGTTTGCCGTCGGCATCGCCGCGCTGGTCGTCGTCGCCGTCGTGCTGCTGCCGCGCATCGGCTTCGAGCTCGCAGCCGCAGACCGACGAGGGCGAGGTCACGGTCGACGCCGAGCTGGCCGTCGGGCACGCGCATCGAGGTCACCGAGGCGGTGCTGCATCGGCCTCGAGGACGGCGATCACGCAGCTCGTGCCGGAGGCGACGACGCTCATCACCCAGGCCGGCGGCGGCGGCGGCGGCTTCGGCGGCGGCTCGACGCAACCGCGGCAACGTCAACGTCCGGCTCGTGCCGAAGGACGAGCGCACGCGCTCGAGCGACCAGATCGCGCATGGACCTGCGCCGCCAGCTGTCCGGCATTCCCGGCGTCGATCGTCCGCGCCCGCGCCTCGGGCGGCAACAGCCAGATGAACCGCGTCCTGGGCGGCGGCGGCGACGGCGGCCGCCTGTCGCTCGAGATCCGCGGCCACGACCTCGACGACGCGCGCAAGCGGTGGCGCAGGACGCGAAGGACGTGCTCGACACCGACGCCGGGCATCGCCGACGTCGCGGCTCGGCCGCGACGAGGGCCGTCCGGAGCTGGCCGTGCGGGTCGATCGCGACAAGGCGGCGCTGCTCGGCCTGACCGTGACCGGCGTCGCCAACACCATCCGCACCAACGTCGCCGGCACGCAGGCGGCGATGTTCCGCGAGGCGCGGCAACGAGTATCCGATCGTCGTGCGCCTGCGCCAGGACGACCGCGCAGAGCGTCGTCGACGTCAGCGACGTGCTGCTCAGCACGCCGCGGCGGCCAGGTGCTGCAGGCGAAGAACCTGATGGTCGTCGACCGCGACGACCGGCCCGATCGCAGATCGAGCGCAAGAACCAGGAGCGCATCGCCCGCGTCAACGCCGAGACCGAAGTCGACGCTGAGCGAGGCGGTCGCCGCCGTGCAGGCGCGGCTGCCGCGAGATCACGGCGTGCCGAAGGACTTCGCGGTCGGCTTCGGCGCCGAGGTCGAGGAACAGGCCAAGGCGTTCGCGCAGCTGCAGCTGGTGCTGATCCTGGCCATCGTGCTGGTCTACGCGGTGATGGCGTCGCAGTACGAGTCGCTGCGCGATCCGTTCATCATCATGTTCTCGGTCCCGCTGGCCGCCATCGGCGTCGTGCTGGCGCTGATGCTGACCGGCACGCCGTTCAGCATGCAGGCCTACATCGGCGTCATCATGCTGGCCGGCATCGTGGTCAGCAACGCCATCCTGCTGGTCGACTACACCAACATGCTGCGCCGGCGCGACGAGCTGGCGCTGCGCGAGGCGGTCGGAGCTGGCCGGACGCACACGCCTGCGGCCGATTCTGATGACCTCGCATCTGCGACCGGCCTCGGCCTGGTGCCGATGGCGCTCGGCATCGGCGAAGGCGCCGAACTGCAGGCGCCGCTGGCGCGCGTCGTCATCGGCGGCCTGATGACGTCGACGCTGATCACGCTGGTGTTCGTGCCGACGGTCTACACGCTGTTCGAAGAAGGCCTCGGCGCGTTCAAGCGCGGCGGCCCTTCCAACGACGCCGCTGCCCACTGAAGCCGCCGCACGGCACGCTCCGTCCCGGACCGGCTGGCAGCCTGAGGCTAGCGGCCGCGGAGCGTGCCGCCACAGGGTGGCCATCGTCTGCCCGGTGACCGGATCGCGCCAGCGCGGCGCCAGCAGCGCCAGCGGCCCGAGCACGAAGGCCGCTCGCGGAAGCGCGGATGCGGGCACGGTGAGGTCCACGGCTCGTCGATCACCTCGTCGCCGTAAGATCAAGTCCAGATCGAGCGTGCGCGGCGGCCCGCAGGCCAGGGCGCGTGCGCCCGCGCAGCCGTTCGATGCGCCAGCAGCGCGCTCGAGCAGGGCCCGCTGCGACTCAAGCGACGATCGCGCCGACGGCCACGGCATTCAGGTAGCGGGCTGGGGCTCGGGGACGCCGACCGGAGCGGTGTCGTGGAACGGCGAGACGCGCACTCCCGTCGAGCAGGCGGGACAGCGCGATCGACCGCCCACGACAGGTGCGCGGCCCGCTCGCCCAGGTTGCTGCCGAGCGCGACAGCTACCCGGCGGCACGCGGCGGCCGGCCCTCGGCCGGCATCGCCTACTCCACCCAGCGGCTGTCGAGCACGGCGCCGGTGCGTTCGGTGCCAGCCGAGCGGCATGCCGATCACGTCGGTGCGGCCCTCGGCGGCCTGGGCGAACAGCCGCTCGATGCTCCTGCATCTCGCCCAGGATCACCTGCAGCATGCTTGCGGTGCCGCGCGTGGGTCACAGTCGGCCACCCGCGGCGCCACTTGTCGATGAACGCCAGGTTGGCCGACGCGTCGCTCGCCGGCGATGCTCGCGGCACCGACGCCTTCGCGGCCACGTCGGTCGCGCGGGCCGGACTCCGCCGCGCACCGTGCGCGCCGAGCATCGAGCAGCGCGCGCTGCAGCCAGGAGACGTGCGTCTCCTCGCGGGCGATGATGTATTGATAGGCGTTGTTGACGTCGTAGTCGGTGACGAGCCGCGCCGACGCCACGTGCCGCTGCAACACGGCCGAGGCGGTCGACGTAGAACTCGAGCAGCAGCGGCGAGAGGTCTGAGGGGCTCACGCCTTCTGCTTCTCCTTGCAGGTGATGCAGACGCGGGTCCACGGAATCGCGTTCAGCCGGGCCTCGGCAATCGGCTCGCCGCAATCGCGGCACACGCCGAAGGTGCCCTTGTCGATGCGCACCAGCGCCTCGTCGATGGCCTGGAGGATCTTGGCGTCGGTCTGCTTCAGCTTGCAGCGTGATGTGGACTTCGTTGTTGCCCGTGCCTGGTCGGCCATGTCGCCCTGGCGGCCGTTGTTGTGCTCCATCGAACTCTGGATGCGGCTTGACACCCGCCGACGTCCGATCAGCTCCGCGCGTTTCCTGCAGCAACACGTCCTTGTAGACCGCGACGTTCATTGATGCAACTCCACGGAGCCCTGGCCCGGCGCCCGACAGTACCCGATCATAGCACGCGGCTTCCACGCCGGTCCGCTACTCCGCGCGCAGGGTCGCCAGGGGCTTTCGTTGCAGGACGTCCCAGCTGGCGGCGACGCCGACCAGCGGCCACGACGGCGCCGGTCAGGGCGATACCGGTCGCCCACAGTGCCGGGCGCCGGCCGATAAGCCGATGTCGAAGGCGTAAGCGGCTGAGCGCCCACGTCAGCGCCGACCGCCCCGAGCGCGCCGAGCGCGCCGGCCAGGAGGCCGAGCACGCCGTATTCCAGCAGCAGCATGGTGGCGATGACCCGGCGGGTCGCCCCCAGCGTCTTCAAAATCGCCGCTTCGTAGACCCGCCGGAACTTGGTCATCGCCACGGCGCCGACCAGGATCAGCAGGCCGCTGAACACCACCAGGGTGCCGACCACCGTGACCGCCAGCGTGACGTTGTCGACCACGCCCTTGATGGCCGCGAGCATCTCGCGGCCGTCGATGACCGAGACGTTCGGGAACGCGGCCGCGACCAGGTCGCCCTGCAGGCCGGCCCGGTCGCTGGCGGCGTACGGGACCGCGCACGAATGCCGATGTAGCCATGCGGCGCTGCGTCGAGCAGACCAGGCCGGAACACGAACATGAATCCGCCGGCGCGGCCGTCGCTCCAGTCGACGTGGCGCACGCTGCGTCACCGTGCGCCGCCACCGTGCGGCCGAGGACGTCGAAGCGCATCGTGTCGCCGACCTGGATGCCGGAACGGGTCGCGGATGCTCTCCTCGATCGAGACTTCCCCGCCGCCGGCCGACGGGGTGTCGTCCCAGATCGACGCCGTCGACCACCCGTTCGTTGGCCTCGAGGCGGCTGCGGTAGGTGACGGTGTATTCGCGGGCCAGCGACCCGCGCCCGCGCACGTCCTCGTAGTCGTCGAGGGTGACGTCCCGACCCTGCACGCCGACGACGCGCGCCCGCAGCACCGGGAAGGTGCGCGGCTCCGGAGACCCGGCGGGACGGCGCGCCGACAGGGTCTCGATGACCCCGCCCACCTGATCCGACTGGATGTCGAGCAGGAACATGTCGGGCGCATCGGTCGCGAGATCGACCGAGAACTCGCTGACCAGGTTCTGCTGCAGGGCGCGCACGCCGAGGATGAAGAAGGTGCCCAGGCCGACCGCCAGCAGCACGATGACGCACCTGGCTGCCGGGGCGGGTCAGCTGCAGCACCGCGTGGCGCAGCGGGAACGAGGCGGCCGCGGCCAGGGGCCGCACCGAGGCGATGAGGCCGAGGCCCGCGGCGTAGCAGCACCACGGCGAGCACGGCAAAGCCCACGGCCACGATCGCCGCCGATGCGCACCGACCCGGCCTGCCACATCGTCAGGGCCACGATCGCCCCGCCGACGCCGGCCGCCGCCGCCCAGCGCACCCAGTCGCGCCGCCCCGTGGCGGTCTCGTCGCGCAGCAGCAGCGACGGCTTCACGTGGCGCACGTCGAGCAGCGGCACGAGCGAGAACAACAGCGACACGAGCAGGCCGATGCCGGCGCCTTGGGTCACCGCCGAGGCGGTCAGCTGCGTAGTTCACGTCGAGGCCGGCGGTCACGGCCGGGCTGAGCCACGCCGGAATCGCACGCCATCACCGCCAGCGCGATGACCACGCCGAGCGGCGCTGCCGAGCAGCCCGAGCACCACCACCTGCAGCGACGTAGATGGCCAGCACCTGGGATGCGCGCGCCCCCAGGCACTTGAGGATGGCGATGCTCCTCAGCTTCTGCTGGACGAACACCCGGGTCACGCTCGAGACGCCGATGCCGCCCAGGATCACGATTACCAGGCCGACCAGGCTCAAGTAGTTCTCGGCGCGGGCGAAGTCCTCGCCCATGTCGCCTTCGCTGTCGCGGTAGGAACGGACCCGCACGAAGCTGTTCTTCACGTCCTCGCGCAGCGCCGCCGCCAGTGCCACCAGTCCCGCGTCCGGGATCTTCACGAGCTGCTGGTGCGTGACGCGGCTGCCCAAGGCGACGAGCGAGGTCTGCTCGAGATCGGCGATGTCGATGATGACGCGAGGGCCGAGGCTGAAGGCCCCGAGCCGGCGTCCGGGCTCGCCCTCGATCACGCCGCGCACCGTGAACTCCTGGCCGCCCATCGCCAGCCGATCGCCGACGCCGAGGCCGAGCTGCGCCAGCAGTTCGGGACGCACCAGCGCGCCGAAGCCGGCCACGAGCGCGTGCGAGTAGGCCTCGCCGCTCTCGAGCCGCAAGGTGCCGTAGTAGGGGAAGCCGGGCCCGACGGCTTTCAGCTCCACCATCCGCGCCGGAGCCGTCGCCGAGGCCGCCGCGCGCGCCATGGTGGCGGTTTCGGCCGTCCGCGTTACCTGAGCCCCGACGCCGCGCAGACGCCCGTCGATCCTGGCGGCGACCTCCCCCTCGATCGGCCGCGTGCTCGACACGACGAGGTCGGCGCCGATGAGCGCGCGCGCCTCGCCGGCAAACACTTGCCGCACACTCTGGATGACCGAGCGGAGCGTGACGATGGCGCCCACGCCCAGGGCAATGCACAGGAAGAAGAACACCAGCCGCCGCCACGACGCCCGCATCTCGCGCGCCGCCATGACGACCACGAATCTCACGCCGCGCCCCCGAGCGTGGCGGTGGTCGCGTCGGGTACGGGACGCCCGTCGCGCATCGTCAGCCGCGCGTCGGCGAGGGCGGCGATCTCGTGGTCGTGCGTGACCAGCACCAGGGTGACCTTGCGCTGCGTGCGCACGGCCAGCAGCAGATCGAGGATGTGGCGGCCGTTGGCCCCGTCGAGATTGCCCGTGGGCTCGTCGGCCAGGATCAGCGGCGGATCGTTCGAGAGCGCGCGGGCGATGGCCACGCGCTGCTGCTCGCCACCCGAAAGCTGCGACGGATAGTGATGGCCGCGGTCGGCCAGCCCCACTTCCGCCAGCAGCGTCGCGGCGCGGGCCCGGGCATCCTTGCGGCCCACCAGCTCCATCGGCACGAGCACGTTCTCGAGCGCGGTCAGCGACGGCACGAGATGGAAGAACTGGAAGACGAAGCCGATGCGCGCGCCCCGCAGCACCGCCAGGCGATCTTCGTCGAGCGCGGTGATGTCGGTGCCGCCGATTTCGATCACGCCGGTGGTCGGCGCGTCGAGCCCGGCCATCAGGCCGAGCAGCGTCGTCTTGCCACTGCCCGACGGTCCGACGATGGCCAGGAACTGGCCGTCCGGCACCGTCAGGTTCAGGGGATGGAGGATGGTGAGGGGACGCCCGCCGCTCTCAACGGTCTTGGACACTTCACGCAGCGTGATCATTCGGTGGACGAGTCCTCAACGGCGCGGACGAGCGGCTCGAGCGCCCGCCACACGTTATCGGCCACCAGAGCGGCGCCTCTGGGGTTGGGGTGGATGCCGTCGGCCTGGTTGAGCGACGCGGCGCCGGCCACGCCGTCGAGCAGGAACGGCAGCAGGACGACGTCGTGGCGCCGGGCGACGTCGGCGTAGACCTGCCGGAACTTAGCGGTGTATTCGGGGCCGTTGTTGGGCGGCGCCTCCATGCCGGCCAGCAGCACCCTGGTGCCGGACGATTGGGCCGTAGTGATGATGCTGTCCAGGTTGCGTGCCAGGTCGTCCGGGGGCAGGCCGCGCAAACCGTCGTTGGCGCCGAGCGCCACGACCAGGATCGCGGCGCCGCCCTGAAGCGACCAGACCAAGCGCCGCGCGCCGCCAGCCGAGGTGTCGCCCGAGACGCCAGCGTTCACGACCGTCCAGCCCTTGCCCCGGCTCGCCAGCTTCTTGGCAATGAGGGTGGGATAGGCCTGCTCGAGCGGCAGGCCGAGCCCGGACGTCAGGCTGTCGCCCAGGAACAGCACGCGGCGGGAGGCGACCGCCGGCGAGGCGCTGTCGGGCGCCGCAGCCGGAACGGCCGGCACCGCGGCGGCGTCGGTTCGGGCGGGCGCGGACGCGCCAGACGGCGGGTCGGAACAGCCGCTGAGCGCGACGGCCACGGCGAGCGCAGCAGAAAGGACAGGTCGCGTCATGCAGGTCACCATTATGACGGATCGAGGCGCGGCGCCGTTCCGCCGGCCTGGCCCCTGGTGCGGCCGGAGACGACGGGGATCGAGCCGGCGCGCACGATCACGACCGTCACGTTGTCGGTCGTGTGGCGCGCCAGGGCCTCCTGCACGAGCCGCGACGCGGCGGCTTCGGGCGGCGCGGAGCCGGCCAGCCGGCCAATCGTCTCGTCGTCGACGACGTTGTGCAGGCCGTCGGTGGTCAGGACGAACAGATCCCCGCCTTCGACCGGCACCGAGACCATTTCCGGGGCGACCCCGTCACGCGCGCCGATGATGCTCGTGAGCACGTGCCGCATGGGATGGGCCCGCGCCGCCGCTTCGCGCGCGCCGTCCAGGCCGAGCATCGAGACCAGCCAGGTGTCGTCGCGCGTGAGCTGTACCGTGGTGCCGCCGCGCACCAGGTAGGCGCGGCTGTCGCCGACGCTGCCGATGATCGCGTCGTGCGTCCCCATGAGCAGGGCCGTGATGGTCGTGCCCATGCCCGAGAGCTCCGGGTCGGACGCGCCGGTGGCGTAGACGCGCGCATTGGCACGGCGCAGGGCGCCGCTCAGGCGAGCCGCCGGCAGGTCGCCGCCGGCCGGGTCGGGTTCGGGCTTGATGTCGCTGGAGTGCGCGGCGTGGATGTCCTCGGCCACGGTGGTTACGGCCAGGTGCGACGCGATTTCGCCGGCCTTGTGCCCGCCCATGCCGTCGGCCACGACGAACAGGCCGACGTCGCCGTCGAGCAACAGATGATCCTCGTTGCCGGCCCGCACCGGGCCGACATCAGTGCAGCCGCCGTAGGTGAGTCGTCGCGCCTCCTGCCCGTCCTGCGCCGCGGGTGCCATGTTCCCGGTCACGTCGCGAGATTATCGCTGAACCCGCCCGGGGACAACTCGCCAACGCCGTATCGTATACTCCACCGCAGTGATCAGCGCGCCGTTGCAGCCAGTGCTGGCGCGGGCCACAGCGCTGCTCGAACGCGGGCGCGGCGCGGCGGCGGCCAGCCTGCTCGAGCCGCTGCTGCAGTCCCGCAGCGTCAAGCGCCAGGATGAGTTGATCATCCGCGCGGCGCTGGCCGAGGCGTGGCTGCTGCAGGGCGACTCCGAGCGCGCCGCCACGGTGCTGGGTCGCGCCCCCGACAGATCCGCGAGCCGCTGCCCCAGGCCCTGCTCTCCACCCTGTGGCGCCTGCACGGCCGCGTCGCCTCGCCGCGCGGCGACCAGTCGCGCGCGCATCGCCCTGCAGGGCCGCGCCCTCAAGCACGCCGAAACCGCCCACGACTCGCGCGGCCATCGGCCTGGCGCACTACGAGCTGGTCGATCTGCTACCGGACAGGTCGGCGACCACCGCCATCGTGCGCGAGCACCTCACCAGAGGCGGCGTCGGCGCTGCACGCCGCCGGCGACCGCCGGCACCTCGCGCTGGTCCACTCGCTGTCGGGCATGCTGCTCGGCGCAGCCGGGCCGCTACGACGAGGCCGCCGCCGCGCTGCGCCAGGCCGAACGGCTGGCCACGGCGCTCAGGCCGACGACGTGCTGGCGACTGGCCGTCGGCAACCAGGCCAACGTCGCGCTGCTGCGAGCACCGCTACGAGCAGGCGCTGGCGCTGGCCGAGCGCAGCGTGGCGCTGCACGAAGCGCACGGGTCGGGCCACGGCCTGGCGGTGGCGCTCGCCACGCTGGGCCAGATCTGCGTGCGGCTCGGCGACCTGGCGCGCGCCGAGGCGGCGCTGCATCGCGCGCTCGACGTGCGCAGCCCGATCGCAGTTCCACGAGACCACCGGCGCGGTCTACGACACGCTGGCGCAGATCCATCTCGATGCGCGGCGACTACGAAGGCGCGCGCGAGTCGCCTCGACCAGCGCCGCGCGATGCCTACGGCGCCTACGGGCGCGCAGACGAGCCAGCTGGTACGAATGGTCGGTCCGGGTGCTCACGGCGCGTCTCGCGCATCCGGCGCGGCGCGCCCGACGAAGCGCTCGCACTGGCCGACGAGATCCTGGCGGCCGCCGGCGCGCCGCCGGCCGACGCGGCTGCGAGGCCGACGCTCATCGCCGCCGAGGCGCTGCTGCTCGGCCGCGCGACGCCGCCGATGCCGCGGCGCGTAGCGCGGCGGTCGAAGCCGCTCGACCCGCGCACCACGCCCGGCGCCTGGGGCGAGTTCCTGCGCCTGCGCGGCACGCTGCACGCGCACGCAGGGCCGGCCGCACGAGGCGTATCACGACTATCGCCCAGAGCGCGACGTCTTCGAACTGCTCGGCGAGCGCTATCAGGCCGCCGCTCAGCCACCTGGCCCTCGGCCGGCTCGTGCGCGCGAGGCCGGCGCGCGCTCGACCGCCGACCGCCACCTCAACGAGGCACGCGCCGTGTTCCGCGCGCTCGGCGCGCATGCGCGACTTCGCCGAGGCCGACGCCGCGCCGGCCGGCTGCTCGGCGCGCGGCACCGGCGTCTACCGTCGATCTCCCCGGCCGACGCCGACGACGCGCTCGTGCGGCGGATGGTCGACGCGGCGGTGCTGCCGGATCTGCTGGCGCACGAGACTCGCGACGGCGCTGCTCGAAGCCGGCTGGCCGACGCCGCGGTGGTCTTCGTCAACACTGCGCCGAGCGACAATCCGGATCGTGGCGCAGCGCCGGCTGCGACTCGCTGACGGCCCGGGCGCTGGCCCTGCGCGGCGCGCCGGCGGTGGCAGCCTACGGCGCGGCAGCCGACTGTCGTCGAGGCGCTCGGCGCGCGACCGGACGGCCCGCGTGCACTGGCTGGTCGCGTCGGCGCGGCCGATCGGGCGATCCGGGCCTGCGCCGCGCTGCGCATGATCGCGGCCGTGGCGCGCCAGGGCTTCGACCTGTGCGCGCGCGCGCGAACGCCCGACGCCGCCCGGGTGACCGACCAGTCGAACGCCCGCTCGAACCGCTGCTGCCCGGCTTCTCTGCGCGCAGCGCCGCGATGAAGCGCGTCGTCGAGCAGATCCAGCGGCTGCAGGGCAACGACCTCACGGTGCTGATCACCGGCGAGAGCGGCACCGGCAAGGAACTGGTCGCGCGCGCCATCCACGTCGGCTCGCACCGCAGCGCCGGCGATGTTCCTGCCCTACAACTGCACGACCACCGGCGCGCGAGCTGGCCGACAGCCAGCTGTTCGGCCACCGCCGCGGCGCCTTCACCGGCGCCGTCTCCGACCAGCCGGGCCTGATGCGCTCGGCGGCCGGCGGCACGCTGTTCCTCGACGAGATCGGCGACCTGCCGCTCGACGTGCAGCCCAAGCTGCTGCGCTTCCTCGAGCAGGCGGAGATCATGCCGGTCGGCGAGACCACGGCCGCAGCAGGTCGACGTGCGCGTGCTCGCCGCGACCAACGCCGACCTCGAGCAGCGCGTGCGCCGAGGGCACGTTCCGCGAAGATCTCTACTACCGCCTCAGCGTGATCCGCATCCACGTGCCGCCGCTGCGGCGAGCGGCGCGAGGAGATCCCGCACCTCGGCACGTTCTTCCTGCGCGAGGCCGCCGGAGCGGCTCGGCAAGCCGGACGTCGCAACTCAGCTCGGACGTCCTCGACCTGTTCGCGCAGTACTGGTGGCCGGGCAACGTGCGGCAGCTGCGGAACGAGATCCAGCGCGCCGTCGCGCTGGCCGCCCCGGGCATACCGTCATTCCTGAGCACCTGTCGCCCGACCTGACGACCGAAGCGCCGGCCACCCGACAACGGTGCCGGTCCGGCCGCCCCCGGGCTGCCCCGTCTTCAGAGTGGCCAGACGCTGGCCAATCTGGTCGACGAGGTGGAGCGGTCGCTGATCGACGAGACGCTGGCCAAGACCGGCGGCAACATCGCCGTGTCGGCGCGTACGCTCGGATTGACCAGGCGAGGCCTGTATCTGAAGCTGAAGCGGCTTGGCTTGGACGCTTCGGGCCTCCAGGAGTGAATACTTGGTATCCGTTCGGAGAGAGCAATGGATACAAAGTATTCATTGCGGACAACTCTCTGGCCCCCGCATCATTAATCAATGGCATTTATAGATCGTTAAAGTCATATGAACATCGTCTGAGTCGTCTTGCTGCAACGTTGGGCGCGGATCTTGGAGGAGAGGCAGACATTGCAAGAACTGCAATCCTCTTCCTGGAGCGACCCGTGCCCAACTCTCAGCCCTCGACCCACGCCATCAGCGCCACCCAGCGCACGACCTCCCGTCAGCGGGTGGCGATGCCCGCGCGGTTGACCTGGAAAGACCATGGCGGCACCGTGCGGTTCGCGTCGGTGGTGACGCGCGACGTCAGCGAGAGCGGCGCGTTTGTCGAGTGTCGGTCGGCCGCCCCGATTCCGCTGTTCCGGCTGGTCCACTTGCAGTTGGAAGCCGACGGCGCGCCGGGCACGCCCCTGGCCGAGGGGCGCGTCCTCGCCGCCGTGTGGCGCGTCGAACGGCAGGCCGGCGGCAACGACGGATCGCCGGCTGGTTACGGACTGCGGTTCATGATCGATCGCGCCGAGCCGGCGGTCGCGCCCCGCTTCGCTCTGCCCCGCATGGCCGCGGCCTGCTAGCAGCGCCGCTGGTTCCAGCGCCGCTTCTCGCCCGTCTCGGCCAGAGCCGCGCCGCCCGCGCCGTGCGCACCGCGCCGTCGTCTTGCCGCCCGCGCCTCGGGCCCGCGCCGTCAGGCCGTTCCGCCACCAGGCGCCACGCCGCCAGCGGCAGTGGCCCGCTCGGCGCGTTTGCGCCAGTAGCGAGCCAGCCCCAGCCACAACTGCTCGAACGGCGCTGCCGCTTCCACGGCCTGCGCGTCTTCCTCCGACAACACGCTCCGCACGTCCTGCCGCAGCCACGCCACCCAGGCGGCACGGCGCGCCTCGTCGTCGCCCTCCCGTGCCAGCGCGTCCCGCACCGACTCGGCGGCCCTCGCCAGCGCCGCGCGGTAGCTGCGCAAGTGGCCCGGCGCGTCGTCGACCACGCCAAAGTGCGTCAGGAACAAGCGCGCGGGCTGCCAGGCTTCGATCTGATCCAGCGACACCGCCCACTGCTCCAGGTCGATGTCGGGAGGCGGCGTGGCGGCCAGGACGTAGCCCGGGTGGACGGCGATGCCGACGGTGTCGCCCACGTAGGCCGTGCCATCGGCTGCATCGCGATAGCTGACGTGATGCACGGCGTGCCCCGGCGTGTAAAGCACCTCGAGGCGCCGCCCGCCGATGTTCAGCGTCTCGCCCCCCTCGAGCGGCCGCAGCGCGGCCTCCGGCACGGCCCGGAACTCGCCCCACAGGCGCTCCATGTCGGCACCGTAGAGGCGGGTGGCGCTCGCCACGAGCTTTTCGGGATGGGCGAGATGTCTGGCGCCGAGGTGGTGCACGTAGACGGGCAGGCCGGGAAACGCGTGCGCCAACGTGCCGGCCGCGCCGGCGTGGTCGAAGTGGATGTGCGTCAGCAGCAACGCGCGCACGTTCGCCAGGGTGTAGCCGTCCTTCGCCAGGCCGGCCTCGAGCGCCGCGCCGCACGAAGACGGGCCCGGATCGACGAGCACCACGCCGCCGTCTACCGGAAGAGCGGCGGTCGCGATGACCCGCGGCCGCCCGAGGAAATGCAGGTCGATGATGAAGGACATCGCCTCCACCATACTCCGCCGCCCGCGTTACGGCACGCGCACGCGCACGACCAGCGGCTGGCTGAGCGTGGTCGACACCGCGGTGCCGGCAGCCAGTTCCACTTCATCGCCGCGCGTGGCCAGGACGACACCAGTGCCGGCGCCCGCGCCGATGGTGCCGCCCACCACCGCGCCCTTCCGGCCGCCCTTGATGGCGCCAATCACCGCGCCGGCGCCAGCGCCGATGCCGATCTTGGCGGCGTCTTCCTTCTTCGTGGCAGCCGCTTCACGCGCGATGGCCGCCGTCGAGATGCGCACGTCGGACTGGTCGATGACCATCGACGAGAAGCGCAGGGCCAGCCGCGCGCGTCCCTTCACGCGGCCAGACCCGTCGGCGGCGGTGACGTGTCCGGTCACCGGGGTGCCGGCGGGCGCGACCTCCTCGCCGTTGACGAGCAGCGGGCGCCGCAGGACGCCGCGCACCGGTTCCTCGACCCGGCTGGTGTCGGAGGCGTGGGAAGACTTGAGTTCGATGGACAGGGTGGTTCCGGACGGCACGGTGATCTCGGTGAAGGTCGGCGCCGGCGGGGCGCTCGGTCGGGGCGCGGGCACGGGGGCCACGCTGGCCGGCTCCGGAGCCGCGCTGGCCGGCGCGGGGTTTGCGGCCGGCAACGCGGGCGCCGACGAACGCGCTGCCGGTCGGGCGGCGGGCGCTGCCGCGACTCGCGGGCTGGTGCTACCGGGGGCCGGAACCGACTCGCCGGCCGGCGCCGGCGCGATGGTGGGGGTCACGGCCAACTCGGTGGCGGGCGTGGCAGTGTCGGCAGCGGGTGGGGTCACGGTGCGATCGGGCGAGGAACACCCGGCGAGGGCAACCGCCAGGACCGCGACGGCGCTGAGGGAGGACGAGTTCCAGATGACGAGTCGCATGTCGGTTCTCCCAAAGGCTCGGCAGCGGGCCTGAGCCGTAACCATGGCGCTTGCCCTGAGGGGCAGAGCATTACTCGAGCATGAAGCAAACGCCGCACCAACGTTCCCGGCCGCTCCGGGTCAGTTCGCATGCGGCGTCGGATGTGGCCGGTTCCGGCCCTTGTACGGCGGAGCGCACTGCGCCAGTGTCCACAATCCATGCACCGCGACCGCCCCGTTATGATGAGCGACAGTTCCGCCCTGGAGTTCAAACATATGCGTAAAGCGCTTCTGCTTCTGGTCATGGCGCTGGCGGGCACGGCCTGCTCGCCGGCCAGCGCCCCGGGGCCAGCGGCCCCGACGCCCACCTCTGGCCTGGATCCGGCCGGCTTCGATAGGTCCGTCCGTCCTCAGGACGACCTCTACATCCACGTCAACGGCGCGTGGTTGAAGAGGACCGAGATTCCCGCCGACAAGCCTTCCTACGGCGGCTTCTACGAGGCCTACGATCGCACTCAGGAGCAGCTGCGCGTGCTGGTCGAACAGGCCGCCAGGAATCCCGGGGCCACCGGCAGCGCCACGCAGAAGATTGGCGACTTCTACACCGCCTTCATGGACGAGGCGCGGGCCGATGCATTAGGCATCACGCCGCTGGCGGCGGAGTTGGCGGCGATCGATGCCATCGGCACCAGGCAGGACCTGGCCGCCTACTTCGCGCGGCAGGTCACACTGGGCATCGGCGGCGCGCCCATCCAGGGCGGCGTCGAGGGTGACGCGCAGGATCCGACGAGGAACGTACTCTACCTCGCGCAAGGCGGACTGGGCTTGCCCGACCGCGACTACTACCTGAAGGACGACCCGACGCTGAAGGCGTACCGCGCCAAGTACGTCGACTACATCGCCCACATGCTCACCGCCGCCGGCCTGCCCGACGCCGCCGCGGCCGCGGCCGGCGTCATGACCCTGGAGACCGGCCTGGCCCGCGCGCACTGGACCAACGTGCAGAATCGCGATGCGGTGAAGACCTACAACAAGGTGCCGCTGGCCGCGTTGCCGACGCGCTTTCCCGGCCTGGACTGGGCAGCGTGGACCGCGGCCCTGGGGGTGACGGCGGCGCCGCACCTGATCGTGGCCCAGCCGAGTTACCTCGCGGCGCTGGCGAGGACCGTGGCGGCGATGCCGGTCGAGCGGTGGAAGCCGTTCCTCACATTCCACGCCGTGGATCGCTTCGCGCCGTACCTGAGCAGCGCGCTCGTCGACGCGCGATTCGACTTCCGCGGCCGGACATTGCAGGGCATCCAGGAGCTGCAACCTCGCTGGCGGCGCGCCATCGTCAACCTCGAAACCGCGGCCGGCGAGTTGCTCGGCAAGCTCTACGTGGACGCCTATTTCGCCCCGGCCGCCAAGGCCCGCATGGACACGCTGGTCGAGAACCTGAGGGACGCCTACGGCGCCAGCATCGACCAGCTCGAATGGATGAGTCCAGAGACCAAGAAGGAGGCGCACGCCAAGCTGGCGGCGTTCCGCCCCAAGGTCGGCTATCCCGCCAGGTGGCGCGACTACTCGCAGGTCGCGATCAAGAGGGACGACCTGGTAGGCAACATGATGCGCGCGCTGGCCGCCGACTCGGCGTTCGAGTTCGGGAAAGTGGGCACACCGGTCGATCCCGAGGAATGGGGCATGACGCCGCACACCGTCAATGCCTACTACAACCCCGTGCGCAACGAGATCGTCTTCCCCGCCGCCATCCTGCAGCCGCCGTTCTTCGACATGAACGCCGACGACGCGATGAACTACGGCGGCATCGGCGCCGTCATCGGCCACGAAATGGGCCACGGTTTCGACGACCAGGGACGTCATTACGACGCGGCCGGCGCGCTGCGCGACTGGTGGACCAAGTCTGACGCCGACGAGTTCGTGCGCCGTGCCCAGGGTCTGGTGGCGCACTATAGCGCCGTGGAAGTGCTGCCTGGCCTCAGGGTCAACGGCGAGCTCACGCTCGGCGAGAACATCGGCGACCTGACCGGTCTGGTCATCGCGCACCGCGCCTACCAGATGTCGCTGAAGGGGCAAGCGGCGCCGGTGATTGACGGCTTGAGCGGTGACCAGCGCTTTTTCGCCGGCTGGGCTCAGGCCTGGCGTAGCAAGAGCCGCGACGACGCCCTGCGCCAGCAGGTGCTGAGCGACGTGCATGCGCCCGACTCGGTGCGCGGCACCGGGCCGCTGCCCCACGTGCCGGCGTTCTACGACGCATTTGGAGTGAAGAACGGCGACACGCTGTTCCTGCCGCCCGAGCAACGCGTCAGGATCTGGTGACCACCGCGCCCTGGAGCCGGGCGCCGGACGCGGACTAACGTCGCGACGCCTGGCCGAACGTGTCGCAGCCGTCGATGGTGCCCTGCGAAAGGCCCCGGCGCAACCACTCGACGCGCTGGTCCGACGAGCCGTGCGTCCACGACTCGGGCGACACCCGGCCCTGCGAGCGCCGCTGCAGCGTGTCGTCGCCGATGGCGGCGGCGGCGCCGCATGCCCTCCTCGACGTCGCCCTCCTGCAGCAGCTTCTCGCGCGCGTGGTGGCCCCACACGCCGGCGAAGCAGTCGGCCTGCAGCTCCTGCAGCACCGACAGCCGGTTGCCCTCGACCTGGCCGGCGCGCTGACGGGCCGCCTGCACCCGCTCCGACAGGCCGAGCAGCGTCTGCAGGTGGTGGCCGACCTCGTGCGCGATGACGTAGGCCTGGGCGAAGTCGCCGGGGGCGCCGAACTTCTGGTCGAGTTCGCGGAAGAAGCCGAGGTCGATGTAGAGCTTCTGATCGGCGGGACAGTAGAACGGGCCCGACCGCCGACGAGTTGGTGCCGCACGCCGATTGCGACGGCGTCGTCGAACAGCACGAGCGTGGGCGGCTGGTAGCGCTCCCCCGCCTGCTGGAAGAGGCGCGACCACACATCCTCGGTAGAGCCCAGCACGACGGCCGCGAACTCGGCCTGCGGGTCACCGGTGGGCGCACCGACCTGCCCTTGCTGCGGCGGGGCCTGCTGTCCCGACCCGCCGGCCATCTGGAGCAGCGTGAGCGGATTGGCGCCGGTGAGAAAGCTGACGATCAGCACGACGACGATGGTGCCGATGCCCCCGCCGGCGATACCGCCGGGCACGCGCATCCCGCGCCGGTCTTCGACATTGCCGCTGCGCCGTTGATTCTCCCACCGCATGGTCGCGTTCTCCCGTGGCCGGCGGCACGACGGCGCCGCATCACTGCGCGATCATATGCCAGACCATCGTCACCAGGGCCGCGACCGCGCGGCGGCCGCGGCGCGAGGGCATCACGGCCCAGCTGACGCCACGGCTGCTGGGACCCTGACCGCGATCGGAGACGACGAGCCGCGACACTGGCATCGCGTGGTCAGGGCGGCGGTCGACCGGCACGGCCATCCGTCGCCCCGACGCCCGCTATCGGTCGCCCTTGTCCCCTTGGCCGCGCTTGGCCTTGGTCTTCGCCGTGGTTCGAGGATCCGCCCCCAGCGACCTGCCCATGTCGTCGGACTCACCGAACTCGCCACCAGCATCGCGCCGGACGAACCGCTGGTCCGTTCCGGTGTCAATCAGCTCTCGCGTGGCGGTGCGCTTGCGGGCGGACTTCTTCGCAGTCGACTTCTTCGCAGCCCCCTTCTTCGCCGTCGCCTTCTTCGCGGTCGACTGCTTCGCCCTTGTTGGCTTCGCGCTCGTCTTCTTCGCGCTGTCTCTGTCTTCTTCGCGGTTGTCTTCTTCGCGGTCGTCTTCTTCGCCGTGCTCTTCTTCGACTTCTTCGACGCTGCCTTCTTCGCCATTCGGCCTCCTGTTGAAGGCCAGACTACCGCACTTGCGCAAGAATCAATGTCGACGAATTGCTCGGGGCTGGGTTTCAACCGTGGCCGAGGAACTCACGTCGGTGCTATCCGCGTCGCCGTCCACCGTCTTGCCCCGCAGCAGGCGACCATGCTCCGCAAGAGGTCATGGCCGAGCAGAACCGACAGCTGGAGTCCGAGAGGCGGCGACCCTACCTGCCTCGTGGCGTGTCGTGGTGGAGATAAGTCCAGCGCTGCCCGTTGCCGTTGCGGACCGTCGAGGAACACACCAGAAAAGGCGATCTGCACGCCGTTGGTGCCGGGGGTGGGAATCGAACCCACACGCTCCTTGCGGAACCCGGGATTTTAAGTCCCGTGCGTCTGCCAGTTTCGCCACCCCGGCGCAGGCACCACGATACTCGACGGCAACGCCCGCCGTCATGCGCTGGCGGCGGCGACAGGGCCGCGTTTCAGGATCGCGAGCTACCCGCCGACGGCGCGTCGCCTTCGTCGGGGACGACCGGCGCGGTCAGCTCGTCGAGGCGTGTCACCAACGCCGCCGCATCGGTGACCGGCGGCTCGCACACGAACTCGCGGCACAGGTAAGCCGTGGCGGCGCCGTCCTGCGCCGGCATCGCCGCCGCCCACGGCGCCACCTCCTGCAGTGCCGCCACGTGCTCCCGCGTCACCGGCACCACGGCTGCCGACGGCAGGAACCGGGCGGCCACGCCGTGGCGAAGCTGCGTTGCCGCTACCGTGTCGCCGCCGTCCACGACCGCAATCTCGATGGGCGGCAGGTGCGACGTCGACAGCGCGGCAAGCATGAAGGGGGCCACGCGAGGGTGCTGGCCGAGGCGCCCGCCCCAGGCGGCAAGGACTCGTTCGGCCTTCGCCTGGTATTCCGCCCGCCCGGTCAAGCGAGCCAGCGCCAGCAGGTTCATCACCGCCACCGACGACGCGGCCGGCTCGGCGCCGTCGTACTCCTCGATCTGCCGCAACAACACCGTCGGGTCCTCGCCGGTCGTGGCTGTACCAGCCGCGGTCGCCCTCGGCCGCAAAGCGCCCGTCGAGCGTCTCGCTGAAGGCGCACCGCCCAGGCCAGCCACTGCGGATCGCCGTCGCATTGAAACAATTCGATGAGACCCCACACCAGGCAGGCGTAGTCTTCGGCGAATGCGTCGATGCCAGCCGCGCCCGCGGCCCAGCGCCGCAGCAGACGTCCGCTGTCGCGGTTCCACAGCCGGTCGCGCACGAACGCGGCACAACGCTGCGCGGCTTTCAGATGGACCGCGCCGGTGCCGCCGACGCCTTCGCCGAGCGCGTCGCCGGGGGCCAGCACGCGGCCGGCCCGCGCACAGGCGGCGATCATCAGGCCGTTCCAGGCGGTGACGCACCTTGTCGTCGAGGAGCGGCCGGGGCCGCTGCTGGCGCGCCGCGAACAGCCGCTGCCGCGCACGTGCCAGGGCCATGCCGACATCGGCGAGCGTGCAGCCCGGATTCGGCTGGCAATCGCGGCGAGGTCTCGGCGGTGTAGAGCAGGTTGTTGCCGTCGAACTCCCGCTGCGGGATCGAACGGAGCGTTGCCGCCGGCAGCACGCCGAAGCGCGCGCTCGACCACGCGCGGCTGTCGGGACCGAGCGCCTCGACGATCTCCGTCGCGCGACCAGATGTAGAACGCGCCTTCGGTGGCGCGGGCCCCGGGCTGGCCGGCCGCGTCGGGCGGCATCGCTGTCGGCGTCCTCGGCCGAATAGAAGCCGCCCTCGGGTCGCAGCAGCTCGCGTTCGACGTAGCGCGAGCGTGTCCTCGGCGACCTGCGCGAAGAAGGCGTCGCCGGTCACCTGCGCGGCTTCGAGATACGCCAGCACGAGCTGCGCCTGGTCGTAGAGCATCTTCTCGAAGTGCGGCACGCGCCAGCCGCGCGTCCACCGAGTAGCGATGGAAGCCGCCGCCGATGTGATCGCGCATGCCGCCGAGCGCCATCGCGCGCAGCGTGCCGAGCACCATGACGCGCGGCGTCGGCCTGACCGGTGCGCGCATGCTCCCGCAGCAGGAACAGCAGCTCGCTCGGGCCGCGGAAACTTCGGCGCGTCGCCGAAGCCGCCATGCTGCCGTCGAACGCCTGCGCGCACTGCGTCCACGCCGCCCTCGAGCACGCGGCTGCCGGGCGACCGCGACGGTCGCGGCCGTCCGCTCCTGCGGCCTGCGAGCCTGTCCAGGACGCGCCGCGCCGAGGCCGTGACCTTCGGCGCGGTCGTCGCGCCAGGCCGCGCGCGATCTCACCGAGGACGTCGCCGAAGCCGGGCCGGCCCCAGGCGCGCCACCGGCGGAAAGTAGGTGCCGCCGTAGAACGGCTCCAGCGTCGGGCGTGAGCCACACGCTCATCGGCCAGCCGCCCGCGCCGGTCGTGGCCTGCACGAACGCCATGTAGACGCGGTCCACGTCGGGCCGCTCTTCGCGATCGACCTTGATCGCCATGAAGTCGCGGTTCAGCACTGCGCGCCGATCGCCGCGTTCTCGAACGACTCGTGCGCCATGACGTGGCACCAGTGGCAGGTGGCGTAGCCGATCGACAGGAAGATCGGCTTGTCGGCGGCCCGAGCCGCGGCGAAGGCCTCCTCGCCCCAGGGATACCACTCCACCGGGTTGGCCGCGTGCTGCAGCAGGTAGGGGCTCGCCTCGCGCGCCAGTCGGTTCATCGATCGATCATATGCCGTGGTTCCAGGGCGTGCGATACACTCTTCGCCGGAGGCGAACGACAGCGTGAACGAGACCAGCCCGCTCAGCGGACAACGCGTGGTGATCCTGGTCGAAACCGACTACGACCACACCGACCTGGAGTTCACGCGCGCGGCGCTGGCTGGCGCTGGCGCCATCGTCCACGTCGTCGGCCCGGTCCAGGGGCACACCTACGTGAGCCGCACCGCCGGGCAGTCGGTGGTAGCGGAGTTTGCCGGCAGTGCCGTGCGCGTCGGCGACGTCGACGCGGTCGTCATCCCCGGCGGTTACGCCGCCGACCGCATCCGGCTGCGCCACGCCATGGTCGATCTGGTGCGCGACGCCGTGGCCGCGGGCAAGCCCGTGGCCGCCATGGATCACGGCGCCTCGGTGCTCATCAACGCCAAGGCCCTGGCCGGCCGCCTCGTCACCTGCTGGCCGTCGATTGCCGTGGACGCGAAGAATGCCGGGGCGCGTTACGTCGACCGGCCGGTGGTCGAAGACGGCTGCGTGATCACCTCGCGCAAGTCCGACGATCTGCCCTTCTTCACCGACGCCATCACCCGCCAGCTCATCGCGCGTCGAGGCTAGCGGGCACGGCGGCCCGCGGCGTGGCCCGCACCTCGGCGCGCCGCAGCCTCACGTAGGCCGCGGTCATCTCGACGCCGTAGAGCAGCAGCACGGCCGACACGTAGATCCACAGCAGGAACACCACCACGCCGGCCACCGAACCGTGGACGCTCCACCGCGCCGGGTCGGCGGCGTAGGCCGAGAACAGGGCGAACGCCAGCCGCCACAGCAGCGCCGTCACGATGGCCCCTGGCCATACGTCGCGGAACGAGATCTTGACGTTCGGCACGAAGCGGTAATCAGCGCCACGCACAGGATCAGCAGGACCACCGCCGCGACGTCGGTGCCCATGCTGCTGATGCGGTTCAGCCACTCCAACTGCACCCGCAGCGAGTCGTCCCAGCGTGCCTCGGCGATGCGGACGATGCTCACGAGCACCATCGCGAACACGAAGATGGCGCCGGCCGAGGCCATCATGAGGAACGAAAAGAGCCGGTGGCGCAGGAACGTGCGCCGGCTCTCGACGCCCCAGGCGTGATTCACGGCCGAGCTGATGGCGTTGAACACGCCCAGCGACGCGTAGCTCAGGGCCAGCCCGCCGCCGACGCCGATGCGCAGACGCTCGGTGCGGAAGCTGTCGATCTGGGCGGTCAGGAAATCGAACTGGCCGGGGAAATAGCGCAACACGAAGCTGACCACCTCGTCGCGCGCCGCCTGGTCGGCCGTGAGCGCGCCCATGACCGAGAACAGCAGCAGGAAGAACGGAAACAGCGACAGCAAGGCATAGAACGCAATCGAGGCGGCGTGGGTCAACCCCTCGCTGCGATAGAGCTCGCCGACGCCGCGCCAGGCGGCGCGCGCAAACAGGGGCATACCGCTTACGCCTCGCCGACCGCCGTCACGCGCCGGCGTTTGATGTCGCGGGCGGCGATGCCGTGGCGGCGCATCTTGCTGTAGAGCGTCGGCCGGTAAAGGCCCAGGATCTGCGCCGCCTCCTGCTTGTTCCAGTTGGTGCGTTGCAGCGTCTGCAGGATCGCCATGCGTCTCGATCTCGGCCAGCGTGCGGTGCGGCGGGATGGTGAAGGCGTCGTCGTCGCCGCTCGGCGCGCATCGAGTCGGGCAGATCCGCCGGCTGGATTTCGGCCGGCTTCGCGTGACCAGCACCGCCCGCTCGATCGCGTTCTCGAGTTCGCGGACGTTGCCCGGCCAGCGGTTGCGGATCAGCAGGTGATACGCCGCGGGCGTCAGCCCGCGCACCGTACTTCTGATAGCGGCGCGCTGAACTTGTCGATGAAATGCAGTCGCACAGCAGCGGGATGTCCTCGGTGCGCTCGCGCAGCGGCGGCACGCGCAGCGTGATGGTGTTGATGCGGAAGTAGAGGTCCTCGCGCAGCCGCCCGTCGCGCAGCGCCGCCTCGAGGTCGATGTTGGTGGCGCAGATCAGGCGGAAGTCGACCTTGACGAAGCGGTCGCTGCCGATCGGCCGGTACTCGCGCTCCTGCAGCACGCGCAGCAGCTTGGTCTGCAGATAGGCGCGGCATCTCGCCGATCTCGTCGAGCAGCAGCGACCCGCCTTCGGCCAGTTCCGAGCAGCCCGACCTTGTCGGTGGTCGCGCCGGTGAAGGCGCCCTTCTTGTAGCCGAACAGCTCGGACTCGATCAGGTCCTTGGGAATGCGCGGCGCAGTTGATCTTGATGAACGGGCCGGCGGCCGCGGGCTGCGCATGTGGATCGCGTTGGCGATCAGTTCCTTGCCGGTGCCGTTCTCGCCCTGGATCGAGCATGTTGGCGTCGCTCGCGCGCCACCGCGTCGACCAGCTCGAACAGCTCGCGCATCACCTTGCTCTGTGCCGATGATGTTCGCGAAGCGTAGGATCGCGGAGCTTGCGCTGCAGCTGCTCGTGCGTGACCGCTCGCTCCACCTGGCGGTCGGCCGCTCGAGGATGCCGACGATGCCGTCAGGGTCGAGCTGCGACTTCTCGAGGAAGAAGAAGGCGCCGGCCTGGCCGGCGTCGAGCGCGCGGGCGATGGTGCCCTGGCCGCTGATGACGATGACCTCGGCGCCCGGGGCGCGGGCCTTGAGCCCCTTCAGCACCGCGATGCCGTCGACGTCGGGCAGGAGCAGGTCGAGCAGCACGACTCGGGGTGCCATTCGTCGAACAATTCATCACCCGGTCCGGCCGCAGCCCGGCCGAGCGCACTTCGAACGCGGGCTCGACCGGAGCCTGCTCGATCACCATCTTGAGCCAGTCGACCATGGCCGGCTCGTCGTCGACGACCAGGACACGCGTCGTGCGCGCTTGCACTCGAGCCATGGTCCGTCCTGCCATCTATTCCTCAAAGGCCCGCTGCCGAGCTTCCTTCAGCGGAGCTGGGCCTCCGCTATAATCCGGGCATGGCGGACTCGCCCGACGCTGCCCCCCGATCACGCCCGTGCCGTCGGCGCTGCGCGCCCGGCCGGCGCCCGCCGTCGACGCCAGACCTCTGCGAGCGCTGCGGCGCCGAGATGTACCGGATGCACGCCGTCTGGCGCTGCCCGGCCTGCCGGCTTCAAGACCGACTGCTGCGGCTGGTAATGCGATCGCCTGTCCGCAGCGATCGCGACATCTCGACGCCATCGACGAGCGCCGAGTTCCGCGCACAACCGCGAGCGCATGCAGCGCTGGTGGCCGAACTACCGCGCGCGCCTCGGCGCAGGTGCGCGCAAGGCGGCGGCCCGAAGTACCTGGCAGCGGCATCGCGAACAGGGCAAGACTGCCGGTGCGCGAGCGCGATCGACGCGCTGCTCGATCCCGGCTCGCCGTTCCTCGAGCTCTCGCCGCTGGCCGCCTGGGACATCTACGACGGCGATGCGCCCGGCGCGCCGGCATCGTCACCGGCATCGGCCGCGTCTCGGGCCGCGAGGTCGTGATCGTCGCCAACGACGCCACCGTCAAAGGCGGCACCTACTACCCGCTCACCGTCAAGAAGCACCTGCGCGCGCAGGCAGATCGCGCTGCGAGAACCGCCTGCCCTGCGTCTACCTGGTCGACTCGGGCGGCGCGTTCCTGCCGCTGCAGGCCGAGGTCTTCCCCGACCGCGAACACTTCGGCCGCATCTTCTTCAACCAGGCGCGGATGTCGGCGGAGCGGCATCCCGCAGATCGCCGTGGTGATGGGCTCGTGCACCGCCGGCGGCGCCTACGTGCCGGCGATGTCCGACGAAACGATCATCGTCAAGGGCACCGGCACGATCTTCCTCGGCGGCCCGCCGCTGGTGAAGGCCGCCACCGGCGAAGAAGTCACCGCCGAGGAGCTCGGCGGCGCCGACGTCCACACGCGCCTCTCCGGCGTCGCCGACTACCTCGCCGAAGACGATGCCGCACGCGCTCGCAGCTGTGCGCGGACCATCGTCTCGACGCTGCACACCGCGCAAGCAGCTGCCCGGCGACATGACCGCGCCCGAAGAGCCGCGCTACGACCCGGCCGAGATCTACGGCGTCGTCAACGCCGACCTCCGCAAGCCCTACGACGTGCGCGAGGTGATCGCGCGCCTCGTGGACGGCTCGCGCTTCGACGAGTTCAAGGAGCGCTACGCGACGACGCTCGTCACGCGGCTTCGCCCGCCTCCACGGCATGCCTCGTCGGCATCATCGCCAACAACGGCGTGCTGTTCTCGGAGTCGGCGCTGAAGGCCACGCACTTCATCGAGCTGTGCAACATGCGCGGCGTGCCGCTCGTGTTCCTGCAGAACATCACCGGCTTCATGGTCGGCCAGCAGTACGAGCGCGGCGGCATCGCCAAGGACGGCGCCAAGATGGTGCACGCCGTCGCCAACTCGGTCGTGCCGAAGTTCACGGTGATCATCGGCGGCTCGTTCGGCGCCGGCAACTACGGCATGTGCGGCCGCGCCTACGACCCGCGCCTGCTGTGGATGTGGCCCAACGCGCGCATCTCGGTGATGGGCGGCGAACAGGCCGCCGGCGTGCTGACGACGGTGAAGCGCGACCAGCTGGCGCGCGACGGGCAGACGCTTCACCGCCGAGGACGAAGCGGCGATCCGCGCAGCCGATCCTCGACGAAGTACGACACGCGAAGGCTCGCCGTACTACTCCACGGCGCGGCTGTGGGACGACGGCATCCTCGACCCGCTCGACACGCGTACGGCGCTGGCGCTCGGCCTGTCCGCCGCGTCCAACGCGCCGATGCCGCCGGCCAAGTTCGGCATCTTCCGGATGTAGGTGGCCATGTACCGTTTCCTCACCGTCCGGCGCGACGGCCCCGTCGAACATCTGACGCTCAATCGTCCGGACGTGCGCAACGCGTTCAACGACGACGTCGATTGCCGAGCTGCGCCAGTGGGCCGATGGCGTCGACCGTCGCCTCCGGCGTGCGCGTGGTCGTCATCGCTGGCGCCGGCAAGGTCTTCTGCGCCGGCGCAGATGCGGCCTGGATGGCGCGCATGGCCGACGCCAGCCAGGACGAGAACGTGCGCGATGCCACGGCCACGACGGCCATGTTCGCGCGCCGTCGAACGCCCTGCCGGTGCCGTGATCGGCAGGGTCCACGGCGCGGCGCTCGGCGGCGGCGCGGGCCTGGCGGCCGTGTGCGACATCGTCGTCGCCGAGTCGCGCACGCATCTTCGGCTTCACCGAGACGAAGCTGGGCATCCTGCCGGCGGTGATCTCGCCGTTCGTGCTGCCCAAGATCGGGCGCGTCGGCGGCGCGCGAGCTGTTCCTGACCGGGCAGGCGTTTCGACGCCGCCACGCGCCCAGGACATCGGCCTGGTGCACGCGGTCGTGCCGGCCGCCGAACTCGACGCCGCCGTGGAGCGCTACGTCGCGCGAGTTTCTCGCGGCGGCCCCGACGCGGTGGCGGCCGCCAAGGCGCTCATCGCCGACGGTGTGGGGCCGGTCTCCGGAGGACGTGGCCGCGCTGACGGCGCGAGCCATCGCCGCCCAGCGAGTTTCGCCCGAGGGGCAGGAAGGACTGCGCGCGTTCCTGGACAAGCGCGATGCCGTCCTGGCTGGTGTCGTGATGCGCCGGCGTGCTCATCGCCAACCGCGGCGAGATCGCGGTGCGGATCATCCGCGCCTGCCGCGAGCTGGGCCTCGAGACGGTGGCGGTCTACTCCGACGCCGACGCGCAGGCGCCGCACGTCGCTGGCCGCCGACACGGCCGTCCGCCTCGGCCCGCCGCCCGCCGCCGAGAGCTACCTCGACGTGGCGGCGCTCCTCGACGCCGCGCGCCGCACGCGGCGCCGACGCCGTCCACCCGGGCTACGGCTTCCTCTCGGAGAGACGCCGACTTCGCCCGCGCCGTGCGAGACGGCGGGCATGATCTTCATCGGCCCGCCGGCCGACGCCATCGAGCGGCTGGGCTCGAAGACCGGCGCGCGCACGCTGATGGAGGCCGCCGGCGTGCCGGTCGTGCCGGGCGTGGCGCCGACGACCAGAGCGACGCCGCGCTGATGGCGGCCGCGGCCAGCTGGGCGCGCCGCTGCTCGTGAAGGCCGTCGGCCGGCGGCGGCGGCATCGGCATGAGACGGTGCGCCGACCTGGACGAACTGGCCACCGCGCCGTGCCGCAGGCGCGCCGCGAGGCGCAGGCCGCCTTCGGCGACGGCACGGTCTACCTGGAACGGCTGATCGAGCGGCCGCGCCACATCGAGGTGCAGATCTTCGGCGACCGTCACGGCCAGATCGTGCACCTGTTCGAGCGCGAGTGCTCGGCGCAGCGCCGCCATCAGAAAGTCGATCGAGGAGACGCCGTCCCCGGCCGTCACGCCAGCCGTGCGCGCCCGCATCGGCGCGGCTGCCGTGGCTGCCGGTCACGCCGTCGGCTACCAGAACGCCGGCACCGTCGAGTTCCTGCTCGAGGGCGAGGGCGACCAGGCGCGCTTCTACTTCCTCGAGATGAACACGCGCCTGCAGGTCGAGCATCCCGATCACCGAGCTGGTGGCCGGCATCGACCTGGTGCGCGCGCAGCTCGCGGTCGCCGCCGGCGAGCCGCTGCCGTGGCGCCAGGAGCGACCTCGCGCAGCGCGGGCATGCCATCGAGTGCCGCGTCTACGCCGAGGATCCGGCGCAGGGTTTCCTGCCCCAGGCCGGCCCGCTGCTGCGCTACCGCGAGCCGTCGGGCCCCGGCATGCGCATCGACGCCGGCGTGGTCGAAGGAGGCGCCGTGTCGGTCCACTACGACCCGATGCTGGCCAAGCTCATCGTCCACGCCGAAGACCGCGCGCACTGTCTGGCGCGCACGCGGGAAGCCCTGGCCCGCTTCGAGATTCTCGGGGTGCGGACCAACCTGGGCTTCCTCCAGACGCTCATCGCCCACCCGACCTTCGTCGCCGGCCAGATCGACACCGGGTTCCTCGATCGGCAGCTCGCCGAACTGACCACGGCCGATGCGCCCGTGCCTCCCGAGCTGATTGCGGCGGCGGCGTGGCACGCCTCGCTCGGCGGCGGGCCCGCGGCGGACACGCCAGCGGCCGCGTCCGCCCTCACCGATCCGTTCGACACCATTCGCGGCTGGCGAGGCTGACCATGGCGCGACGATTCCGCGTGCAGCACGGCGACACCGCCTTCACCGCCGAGACCCAGGGCGAGGGCGTCGTGGTGGTCGACGGCGTGCGTTGGACCGTGACGCCGTGCGGCCCGTCACGGTACCGCGTCACCAGCCCGGACGGACCCGTCACCGTGGTGGCCGTGGCCGGCGCCGCGCCGGCGGTGTGGGCCACCGCGCAGGGCCGCACCTGCGAACTCGACGTCGACCCCTCGGGGCGCGCCCGCGCCGCCACCAGGACTGCGGCCGGCGACATGACGCCGCCGATGCCGGCCACGGTCGTGAAGCTGGCCGTCCATGAAGGTGACCGCGTCGAGACCGGCGCGCCCGTCGTGGTCCTCGAGGCGATGAAGATGGAGCTGACCATCCGCGCTTCGCATGGCGGCATCGTGCGCGCCGTCCGCTGCGCCGTCGGCGACCTCGTGCGCCCGGGCACGGTGCTGGTGGAGATCGACGGGTGAGCGTGCCGAGCCGCGTCGCCATCGTCGAAGTGGGGCCGCGCGATGGCCTGCAGAACGAAGCCGCGGCGCTGACCACGGACGACAAGGTGCGGTTCGTCGACGCGCTCGTCGGCGGCCGGTCACCGCGTGATCGAAGTGTCGGCGCTTCGTGTCGCCCAAATGGGTGCCGCAGATGGCCGACGCCGAAGCGGTCTTCGCGGCGATCTCGCGCCGGCCCGGCGTGCGCTACACGGCACTCATCCCCAATCTGGCCGGCCTCGACCGCGCCCTCGCCGCCCGGGTGCGATGAAGTGGCGGTGTTCGCCGCGGCTTCGGAGCGCTTCAGCGCCGCCAACCTGAATCAGTCGATCGACCAGTCGCTGGCGCCGCTATGCGGAGGTAACCCGCCGGGCGCTCGACGCCGGCGTTCCGGTGCGCGGCTACGTGTCATGCGCGTTCGGGTGCCCGTTCGAAGGCGCCGTGGCCGATGGCCGCGGTCGTCCGCGTTGCCAGGGCGCTGTTCGATCGATGGGGTGCTACGAAGTTGCCGTCAGCGACACCATCGGGGTCGCCCATCCCGGACAGGTGCGCGAACGGCTGGACGCGCTCGCCGCGCGGGCATTCCCGACGCCGGCCTGGCGCTGCACTTCCACGACACGCGCGGCACGGCGCTGGCCAACGTGCTGGCGGCGCTCGACGCCGGCGTCACGACGTTCGATGCCTCGGCCGGCGGACTGGGCGGCTGCCCGTTTGCGCCCGGCGCCTCGGGCAACCTGGCCACCGAGGACCTGCTCTACATGCTCGATGGCCTCGGCATCGAGACCGGCGTCTCGATCGACGGCGTGATGGCCGCGTCGACCGCGCTGGCTCCGCAGCTGGCCCATCCCCTGCGGTCGCGCTACGTGCAAGCCGTGATCGGCGCGCGATCCCGCGCCGAACAGCCCGCTACGGCGCCGCCATCGCGGTGAAGTCCATCCCGAACATCGCCGTGGCCGGGCGGGCGGGATTCAGGATCAGTCGCCGCGACGACGCGACGTAGGTGGCCAGTTCCTGCGGCCCCTGCGCCGCTGGAAAGCAGGTCAGCGACTCGCCAAACGCCCTGGCCGACCCGAACGTGCCCGGCGACCGGCGGGCCAGCTCCGTTGCCTCCCATACCGGCATCGGGCAGTCCGCTTGCCGCAGGATGGCGCTCAGCAGCCGTCCAGCCGCGCGTACGGCCGCCTCGCTCTCGCCAAGGCCGCTGGCGGCGAACGACACGACGCCGGTCGCCGACACCATGATGTCGGCCAGCGCGGGCGGCGTCTGCCCTGGCGCCAGCTGCGCGCACACCGCCTGCACCACGGCCACGGCTTCGACCCAGGTCGGGTCGACCCGGGTCATCACCTCGGTCAGATGGACCGTGTCAACGGCCGCGGCCGACGCGGGGGCGGGGGCGGAGACGGCCATGGCCGTCACGGCGCGCGGCTGCGACGCGGCCCGCTCAGCGGGCGTCACGCCGAACGCTCGACGTTCACCGTCACTTCGCCGGGCTCGGCCGGTGCGGGAACGGCCGACGGTGGCGCGGGCGCCGTGAACACAAGCGCCGCCCGATAGCGCAGCGGCGAGAGCCGGTGCACCCAGCAGCGCGCCACCTGTCCGGGGGCGACGAGCTTCTCCGGTTCCGTCGTCTCCGTGGCCGTGAACAGCCGCAACTCGCTCCGGGTGCCGGGGCGAACCCACTCGTGGAGTTCGAGCAGCGCGCCGCCGTTCGAGACGTTGAGAAGGCGGACGTGCAGTCCGAGCGAGAGGCGGGCCTCGGGATCGAGCCCGAGCACCTCGGCGCTCAGCCGAGCTTGGGTGCGCCGGTCGGACGCCGTGAACGAGAGGGGCAAAGAGGACTTGGGGCGGGTCGAAGGTGTGTCCATTCCGCCTCGACCCGGTGCACACACCGTACCACCCGACCGCGCCGAGCAGAGCGGGCGGACGCTCTGTTTGCGCCGACCGGAAATACGATCCGACACGCACTAATTGTTCGCGTTCGGTTGACTTCCGCGCCCGGGCGACGGCGCTGGGCGAGACCGGTCTGACGCCGCCCGTGCAGGAGCGCGCACAGGTGACGGGCCCTCGCGTGTCGCCGGTTGCTGTCGCTCAGCGGTCGCCGAGCGCGCGCGCCGGGTCGGTGGCGGCCGCCCGCCGCGCCGGCAGCACGCACGCAGCCAGGGCGACGAGCGTCAGGGCCAGGATCACGACCGCGAGCACTCGCGGATCCATCGCGTCCACTTCGTAGAGTTGCGCTTGCAGGACCGCGCGCAGCAGCCATGCCCCGGCAAGCCCGGCCCCCGCGCCGGCCAGGACGACCAGCGCACCTTCGCGCAGCACCATCTGGAAGATCCCCGGCGCCGTGGCGCCGAGCGCCAGGCGGATGCCGATCTCGCGGCCCCGCTGCGCCACCTGATAGGCCAGCACGCCGTAGAGGCCGACGGCCGCGAGCAGCAGGGCGACACCAGCGAAAGACGTGGCGAGAATCATGGGCGTGCGCCGGTCGCTCAGCGCCACGTCGACCCGCTCGTCGAGCCGCTTGACGTCGTAGAGCGGCACGGCGGCGTCGACCCCACGCACCGCCTGGCGGGCCGCGGCGGCCAGCGCCTCCGGCGGCTGCGTCGAGCGCAGCGCGATACCCAGGGCGCGCGCCGGCGACTGCGCCAGCGGCAGGTAGTAAGCGCCCAGGCCGCCGGAGCGGCCGCCCGACGTCAACGACTGCAGGCGCACCTCGCCGACCACGCCGACGACGTGGAGCCAGTCGCCCTCAGCCGGCGTCTTGAGCATGTCGTTCTGGTCGCTCGGGAAATACATGCGCCGTCCAAGCGCGTCCTGCCCGGGCCAGAACTTGCGGGCCAGCCGTTCGTCGACGATCACCGTCTTGGGCGCGGCGGCGCCGTCGCGGGCGTCGAACCGCCGGCCGCTGACGAGCGACATGCCGAGCGCGTCCATCAGGTCCTCGCTGACGCGCACCTGCGCCGGCGAGATCACCGACTCCCCCGGCGCCATCTGATAGCCCTCGGCCAGGATGACGCTGTCGCTGTAATCTCCCGCAAAGGGCAGGCTGGTCGTGAGGCCGGCGGCGCTCACGCCGGGAATGGCGCGCAGCGCCGGGAGCAGGCGCTCGTAGGCGGCCACCAGCGCGGCATCCTCCCCGTAGCGTGCCGCCGGCAACGTGAAGCGCGCGGTCAGCACCCCTTCGGAACGGAAGCCGGGATTGACGGCCAGCACCTTACCGAAACTGGCCAGCAGCATCCCGGCGCCCACCAGCAGTATGAGCGCGAACGCCACCTGCCCGCCGACGAGCACGCGCCGCACCGCCAGCATCCGTCGCGACGCCGTGCCCGAGCGCCCCTCTTCGCGGATCGTGCCGGCCATGTCGACATGGCGCAGGCGTAGCACCGGCAGCGCGGCCACCAGCACGCCGACCGCCACGACCAGACCGAGCGTGTAGGTCGCGACGGTCCAGTCGAGGCCGATCTCGCCACCGCGCGGCAACGCGTCCAGGCCCAGATAGGGCGCCGCCCGCAAGGCCCACGTCCCGAGCACCAGACCCAGGAGGCCGCCGGCCGAGGTGAGCACGAGCGCTTCGATCAGGATCTGGCGGGTCAGGGCCGTCAGCGACGCGCCCAGCGCCAGCCGGGTCGCGAACTCGCGGACCTGCGTGGTGGCGCGCACCGACACGAGGTTGGCGACGTTGAGCGCGCCGATGAGCAGCACGAACGCCGCGGCTGCCCACAGCAGCGACAGGGTCGGGCGCACGTCGGACACGAGCTCGTCGTGGAAGCGGAACACGGGCGTGTGGAAGCCGGCATTGACGAGCAGCGGCGCGATGGCCGGGAAGCGCACCAGGTTGCGCGCGTTGAGGTCGTCGATCTGGCGCTGCGCCTCCCGGAGCGTGGCGCCGGGCGCCAGGCGCGCCAGCACCTCCCAGCTGTTGCTGTGGCGCCGGTCGTCGGCGCGGTCTTCCGGCGCGAAGGCCGCCGGCGTCCACAGCTGCGGTTCGTCGGAGATGAAGCGGAACGTGGCGGGCAACACCCCGACGACGGTGTGCAGGACGCCGTTCACCCGGATCGACTGGCCGATGGCGGCATCCTGCCCGGCGAAGAGCCGCTGCCACAAACCGTAGCTGAGGATGGCTTTCTCGTGCTGACCGCGTTCGCCCTCGGCGTCGGTGAAGAGCCGCCCGCGCAGCGGCGTGGTCCGCAGCAGCGGGAAGAACGACGGCGTGACCTGCATGCTCGGCACCCGCTCGGCGTCGGCGCCGTTGTCGCCACCCAGCGTGGCGCCGGCCGTGCGGAAGAGCGCGATGCCTTCGAAGGCCGTCGTCTCGCGCCGCCGATCGTCGTAATCGGGCACGCCGTTCGAGCCGCGGCCGGCCCCGGCCTTGGGGTAGGCGTTGTACATCGTGACCAGCCGCTCCGGCTCGGGGAACGGCAACGGCCGCAGCACCACCGCCTGCACCACGGCGAAGATGGCGGCATTCGCGGCCAGGCACAAGGCCAGCGTGGCCAGCGTGGTGGCGGAGAAGGAGCGGTCTCGCCACAGGGCCCGAACGGCATGACGTAGATCCCGCATCACCTGATCGAGCATGGGTCCTCCCGCGATACGTGCGACGCACCAAGAGACGGGCGGGCCGGGCCGCCGGTTCCCCGTATGCCATCATGGCGGACCGTGGCCGTCGTCGATCATCCGTCCGTCGCCGCCGTCGCGAAAGTGCAGCGGCGGCTCATCCCGTTCCTGTTCCTGCTCTACGTGGTCGCCTACCTGGACCGGGTCAACGTCGGCTTCGCGGCCCTCGAGATGAACCGGGACCTCGGGTTCAGCGCGGCCGTCTACGGCCTCGGCTCCGGGCATCTTCTTCGTGTCCTACACCCTGCTCGAGGTGCCCGAGCAACCTGATGCTGGCCCGGGTCGGCGCCCGCCTCTGGATCGCGCGCATCATGCTCACCTGGGGCATCGCTGTCGGTGGCCATGGCCTTCGTGCACGACACGATGACCTTCTACACCCTGCGGTTCCTGCTCGGCGCCGCCGAGGCGGGGTTCTTCCCCGGCATCATCTTCTACCTGACGCAGTGGTTCCCGGCGCGGCGAACGGGCGCGGGCCGTGGCGCTGTTCATGACCGGCACGGCCATCGCCGGCGTGATTGGCGGGCCGATCTCGAGCGGGTTGCTGCTGCTCGACGGCCTGGCGGACTGCACGGCTGGCAGTGGCTGTTCGTGGTCGAGGGCCTCCCGGCCATCCTGCTGGCGCCGGTGGTGTGGCGTCGCCTCGACGATCGGCCAGAGACGGCGGCGTGGCTGGCGCCGCGGGAGCGCGAGTGGCTGACCGGCGCTTTGGCGGCCGAGGCCGGCGCAGCGCGAACGGAGCGCATCCACGATTTGCGCGGGCGCGCTGGCCAGCGGCCGGCTGTGGACCCTGGCCGGCCATCTACTTCTGCATCGTGCTGGCCTTCTACGGCGTGAGCTTCTGGCTGCCGCAGATTCTCCAGCAGCTCAGCGGCTACCCCTCGACCGCGGTGGCGCTCATCTCGGCCATCCCCTACGTGGTGGCCGCCGTGGGCATGGTGGTGGTCGGCGCCAGTTCGGACCGCAGCGGTGAACGCCGGTGGCATGTGGCCGTGCCAGCGCTGATCGGCGCGCTCGGGTTTGCCGCCGCGGCCAGCGTGCCGCCGTCGGTGGCGCTGTCGTTGACCGCGCTGTCGGTGGCGGCGCTGGGCATTTGGGGCGCGCTCGGGCCCTTCTGGGCGCTGCCGACGGCCTTCCTGAGCGGCCGGGCGGCGGCGGGCGGCGTGGCCCTGGTCAACGCCGTCGGCAACATCGGCGGTTTCGTCGGACCGACGCTCGTCGGCTACGCGCGCGATGCCACGGGCAACTTCGCGACCGGCCTGTGGGTGCTGGCTGGTGGCCTGGTGGCGGGCGCGATCCTGACCCTGTGCCTCCCCCCGGCGCCGGGCAACCAGGGCTGAACCTCGGCCGCCTCCGGCCGGCACCGCCCGGCGACGCGTACTGCAGTATTCGTTGAAACGGATATCGACCGGCGGAATCATAATGGCAGCCTGCGCATCGCGGGCCAGGAGCACCCGTTCATGTCGATTCGAGCCGTCAAGCGTCACGTCACTTCCCTGCCCCACGTCGAGGGTGCCGGCGTCCACTTGCGTCGCGCCTTCGGCTTCGGCGAAACCGAAGACGTCGATCCGTTCCTGTTGCTCGACGACTTCCGCAACGACGTGCCGGCCGACTACCAGGCCGGCTTCCCGTGGCATCCGCACCGCGGCATCGAGACCATCACCTACGTCCTGGCCGGCACCGTCGACCACGCCGACAGCCTCGGCAACGCCGGCGCCATCGGTCCCGGCGACGTGCAATGGATGACCGCCGGGCGCGGCATCGTGCACCAGGAGATGCCACACGGCGACAGCGGTGGCCGCATGCACGGCTTCCAGCTGTGGGCCAACCTGCCGGCGGCCCACAAGATGACCGCACCTCGTTACCAGGAGGTCGCGTCCAGCGACGTCGCCGAGGTGACCGACGACGACGGCACGCACGTGCGCGTCATCTGCGGCGAGTTCTGGGGCCAGCGCGGTCCAGTTGACGGGGTGGCCGCCGACCCGCAGTTCCTCGACATCACCCTGCCGCCCCACGTGGAACGGAGCATCCCGGTGGTCCGCTCGAAGAACGTCTTCGCCTACGTGTTCGACGGCGAGGGCCGCTTCCGCGACGCCTCGGCGCCGCGGCCAGTCGTGACCGACGTGGTCACCGAAGGCGCGCTGCTCGACGATGATCGGGCCACGCCGGGCACCGATGTGGCCAACCGCTCGCTGACCGTGTTCGATGCCGGCGACGAGATCCGCGTCCGCGCGGGCGAACACGGATTGCGCTTCCTGCTCGTCTCGGGCGCGCCGATCCGCGAGCCGATTGCCTGGCGCGGGCCGGTGGTGATGAACTCGCACGAACAGCTGCAGCAGGCGTTCGCCCAGCTGCGGGCCGGCACCTTCCTCGATATCCGGTAAGGCCGTCGCGGCCCCGCCCCGGCATGTGCCGGGCGCGGGGCCGCGCTTGCTCACGCGCGCGCCTGGTGTCGCACCACGTGCGGCACGCCGGCCATCGACACCGCGTCGCGGGCATCGACGGCCACGCGCGCGCCCGCCTGTCCAAACCAGTAGTTGCGCCGGGTCACCGCGCCCACCACCCACAACGTGGACCGGCCGACGTACTCGAACGTGACCGACCCCGCCGGCGCGGTCGCCACCGGCCCCACCCGCCTGCCTCCACAACATGCCATCGCTGTCCCCCCAAAGAGCGGAGGGTGGCGGCGCGCCCGGCGCTGCCGCCACCTTCCTGTGCTGACGCCGTCGGCTAGTCCTCGACCTCCAGGCAGAAGCCGTCGCTGTCGGAACCCGAGTGGCCGTTGCCGCCGTTGTTCAGGATGGCGCGGTCCGAGGCCACCACGCGGATGACGTAACCGCAGGCGCGCATCCCGGCCGTGTCGAGCGTCCAGCCGTCACCTGGCGCTGGCACCGTGTTGACGAAGCCCTGGCTGGGCACCGGAATGGCCTCGCCCGGGTCGTTGACGTCGGGCTCCACCCCAATCGCGTAGCTGGCCAGGAACGTGTCGCGCGCCACCACCGTGCCCGAGAGCACCGTGCCGGACGCGAACTTGCCGCAGCTGCCCGGCCCGGACGTGATCTCGATCGAGGCCTCGGGGCCAGTGTTGTCGAGCTGAAGGACGTGCCCGTCGGGACTTCCCTGCTGCACGCCGCCCCCGTCGAAGACCGTCAACCGCACCTGCCACAGCTCGTCACCGGCGGTGTTCCACTGGGCCAGCAGGTTGTTCACGTTCTGCGCGAACGGCAGGTAGGTGAAGCGCTTGGTGGTGTTGTCGGCGGTGTGGACGGCGGTGTTGCCGAGGCCGTCCACGACGACCAGGTCGGTGACGAGCGGCGCCCAGGCGCCGCTGCCGGTGCGCACCTCGACGAGATAGGACCAGCCCGGGATGGGCAGCCCCTGCACGCTCACGCGCGCCCCGAACGGGCAGGGACGGCCGAGGTCGTCGGCCGGCAGGTTCGACAGCGCGAACTTGGCCAGCGGCGTGGTCAGGCCGGTGGCGTCGTCGATCATGCTGACGGGAATGCCGCCCAGAATGGCGATGTGACCGCCGGGCGCCTGCACCGTGGGCGCGATGTGGATGATCGTCTCCTCACGGTTGCCCCACGTGGGCACGTAGTTGGGATTGGCGCACGGCGGCGCCACGCTCCACGACATGATGGCGCGGATGCGCATCACCCGCGGCCGCGTGCAGGCCTGACGGTACGCCGACAGATCCACGGGCAGGCGCACGGCGTAATGCACGCCCTGGGGCGGCACGGCCAGGTCGTAGACGACGACGCTGGCGGTGCCCAGGCACGTCTCGAACGAGCCGTTGCCGTCGGTGTCGGCCCAGAAGGTGACGTACTCACGGCTGCCCTCGGTGCACGGCCCGCCGGAGTAACCGGCCGACTTCTTGACGGTGATGACGCCGACCAGCGTGTCCGGCGAGTTCGGGTCCAGACCGATGCAGGTCAGTTCCTCGAAGCTGGTGTTGCCGTCCTGCGGCAGCAGCGCCGTGATGATGTCGGGATTCAGGGCGATGCCGGGGAGCAACGCGCCGAACGCCTCGGCGCTGAGCATCGACTGCCCCGACGTAAAAGCCGTCAGCTCCTTGAAGGCGAAGCGATGCACGGGCACGCCGTGCTCCTTGTAGGCCTCGGCCAGTTCCGCCGCCCCGGGCGCGCTCGGCTTCAGCGGCAGTTCCGCGTGCTGGTCGATGAACTTGGTCAGCGCCACGTCCTTGACCAGCGGCCCGGTGAAGATGTCGTCGAAGACGAAGAACCGGCGCGGCTCGACCTGGATCGTGGCCTCGCGCACGTTGCCCCACACCGGCGTCCAGCCGGGCTGGTTGGCCGGCGGCGGGTTGTTCCACGACAGGATGGCCCGCACCAGAATCAGATGGTTGGCGGTGCACTTCTTCCGCGGCGGCTTGACCTCGAGCGACACCGCGTACTCCAGGCGCTTGCTGCCCTCGGTGCCTTCGGGCACGTTGTAGGCCTGGAAGCTGGTCATGCCCTGGTCGGCCCAGTTGGCGCCGTGGTCGAACGACAGGTAGAAGCGGACGTACTCTGGCGAGCCCGGTCCGCAGACGTCGCTGCCGTAGCCCGAGGGCTGGTAGACGTAGACGACGCCCTCGAGCATGCGCTGCTGCGGGTGGTAACCGACGCAGCCGAGTTCCTCGTAGAACGTGTTGCCGGCCACCTGCAGCACCGGCGTGAACGGGCTCTTGGCCAGGGTGCCGAAGTAGTTGGGGTTGCTGAGCAGCAGGCCCTTGAACGCCTCGCGCTCCTTGGGGAACCCTTTCTGCAGCGTCACCTGGGATTTCTGTACGGCCTTCTTCAGTTCGTCGTTCATGACTCGACCCTCCGGTCGTGCGGCGGTGGTGACCGATCGGCGCCGACCGCGACCGGCCGCTTGCCTGCTCGTTCGAGCGGCGACGGCCGGATGCGTGTGGTGTGATCGCCGATTACACGTGGAGGGACGGCCGCAGGGCCAGGCTTTCAGGCCTGAACCGGCGGGCGACGAAAATGATGGAAGGCGCGGAGAAACGCCGCTAAGGCGTCGGGACGAGGGCCGCCAGTTCCGCGCTCAGGTCGTGCAGCAGCGCGTCGATTTCACCCTGATGCGTGCGGAAACTGAGCACGCACACGCGGCCGACATAGCGGCCTCGGGTGACGGCGCCGGTGACCATGACGCGGCCGCGCGCCGACGTGCGCGCCATCAGCGCCCGCGTCGCCGCGTCCTCGTCGGCCAGGGTGGCGCCCGGCCACGACACGTGGAAGGCGAACAGCGACAGGTCGGGCGGTGCGTCGATCACGATCCCGGGGAGGGCGGCGATGCGCGTGAACGCCTCCATGGCCAGGGCCCGCTTCTCCGTGACCGCCGAGCGGAACGCCGCCGCGCCGTAGACCTTCACCGCCAGCCACACGCGCAGCCCCGGAAACCCGCGCGACAGGTCGGGGCCGTGCTGGCTCGGGTCGTAGAAGTCCTCGGGATGCGGCATGGCCGGCAGATAGTCCGCCGTGGCCTCGTGCGCGGCCCGCAAGGCGGCGCCGTCGCGGACCAGCAGGGCGCCGGTGCCGTAGGGCAGGAACATGCCTTTGTGCGGATCGAGCGTGAGCGAGTCGGCGCGCGACAGTCCGCGCAGCACTTCGCGCGTCTCGGGGCACAGCGCGAAGAACGCGCCGTAGGCGCCGTCCACGTGGTGCCACAGCCCTTCGGCGGCACACAGGTCGGCGATGGCGTCGAGCGGATCGACGGCGCCGGTGTTGGTGGTGCCGGCGCTCGACACCACCGCAAACGGGGTCAGCCCGCGGGCGCGATCGGCCGCGATGGCCTGGCGCAGCGCCTCGACCGGCATGCGGTAGTGCTCGTCACAGGTGATCGCGTGGACGCGGTCGGGCATGATCCCGGCCAGCTTGGCCGACTTGATGACGCAGTGGTGTGCCTGGTCCGAGGTGTAGAGCACGCCCGGGCGGATGTCCACGCCGAGGTGCCGCTCGCGCGCGCACAGCAGGGCGTTGAAGGTGGCCATCGAGCCGCCGGTCGTGAACAGACCGCGCGTCGTCTGGGGAAAGCCCATCCAGTCGCGCAGCCAGTCGAGCGCGTTGGCTTCGAGCTGCACCAGGGCCGGCGCCGCCTGCCACACGCCGGTATAGCGGTTGGTGGCGTCGGCAATGAAGCTGGCCAACGCGGCCGGAAACAGTCCGCCGCCTGGGATGAAGGCGAGATAGCC
Organism: uncultured Acidobacteriota bacterium; assembly: GCA_963843885.1. GTDB lineage: Bacteria > Acidobacteriota > Vicinamibacteria > Vicinamibacterales > UBA2999 > CADEFD01. The sequence continues at coordinate 116,467 of CAWJMJ010000016.1, read as the reverse complement.
GGGGGCGGGCGCGTTGAACGAGCGTGGCATGCAGGTGTCGAAGACGAGATCGAGCAGCGGCTCGAGCGCGCTGCCCTGCTCCGGCGCCGGTTCACGCAAGGCGCGGCACAGCTCTTCGGCGGCGACGTCCCCGCAGATCGGCTGCGCCGGCAGGCTGGCGATGTGAGCGATGCAGCGCGACGTGACCGCGTCGGCCATGGCGCGCATCTGGGCAGGCGAGAACTCGAGATCCACGGCCATAGCCTACCGCCTGTGCACGGGGCCCGTGCACGTGACTCGTGCACGTGGCTCGTGCACGTTGCCTCGGCCCCTTGCCCATGCACCGGCGCGCACAGCCCGCGGCGTCGTGGCACCGCCGGCGCTCCCCGCGGCGGAGCCGGAACGTCGCGGATCCGACCGCTTTTCAGGCGGCCCCGCAATCAGGCGTAGGCGTCGATGCGCCCTGGCTGCGGCGCCGGCACGTCTTTCACCAGTTGCACCAGCGCCTGGCCCACGTCCTTGGCCACGTCCTGGTGCTTCTTCATGACCAGGGTCTGGCGCTGGATCTCAATCGAGGCGGCGCTGTTTGAGATGGGGTCGACGGTCATGCCCTGACATTCGGCACGACTTGACGCAACTTGAATGGCAGGGGGCGGAGTTGGAGGCGCCGCCCGGATTTGAACCGGGGATGGAGGTTTTGCAGACCTCTGCCTTACCACTTGGCTACGGCGCCGTTGGGGGGAGTGCAGAGCGGGCTGGATGCCCGCCTACGGCTCCGGCAGGCAGATTATGGAGCGGGAAACGGGATTCGAACCCGCGACTTCGACCTTGGCAAGGTCGCACTCTACCACTGAGTTATTCCCGCCCGGGAATGCATCTGGATTGTAACAAAGGCGCCGCGCATTCGGCAAGCATGAGCCGCGCGCGGGGCGCTCTACCCTGCCGGCCCGCGCAGCACCCGGGCAGCCTTTTCGGCCGACACGGGATTGACGGTCGTGCCCGTGCCGATGTCGAAGCCGGTCGTGCGCAGCACGCGCGGCACCAGCTCCAGGTGCCAATGATACGCCGCTTCGACGGCCGCGCCATAGGGCGCGGTGTGGAGCACGGCGTTGAAGGCCGGGCGCCCCAGTTGCGCGTCCATCTGGCCCAACACCTGGCGCAGCGCCGACGCCACTGCCGCGATGTCGCCGGGTTCGGCGGTTTCGAAGCCGGCCGCGTGCTGCCGGGGCAGGAGCCACACCTCGAACGGCGACCGGGCGGCATACGGCGCGAGGGCCACGCAGCGGGCGTTCTCGGCGACGACGCGGGAACCGGCCGCGGCCTCCTGCACCATCAGGTCGCAGAACACGCACTGGCCGGTGAGGGCGTGGTGACGCTCGGCGCCGCGCAGTTCGTTGGCCAGCCGCGGCGGGACCCTGGGCATGGCCACCACCTGTGAATGCGGATGGCCCAGCCGCGCCCCGGCCTTGGCGCCGTGGTTCTTGTAGGCCACCGCCACGGTCATCCGCGTGTCGCGGCGCAGGTCGGCGATGCGCTCGCGCCACGCCATCAGCACCCGCGTCAGGTCGTCGTCGCTCATGGTGAACCACGAGGCATCGTGCCGGGGCGATTCGACGACCACTTCGTGCGCGCCCAGGCCGGGACGGTATTCGAGCAACCCGTCGGTGGCGCCGTCGCCGCCGGCCTCGACCCGCAATACGGGCGCCCGGTTCGGGACCACCCGCAGGTCCCACCCGGGCCCGTCGCCCGGACTGCCGTTACGCACCGCCAGGATCTCGCGGCCGGCCACGTGTTCGTGCCCCTCGCACAGCGGGCACAACCCGTCGGCGGCCGGCGGCCGTTCGTCGAGATCGAAGTCGCGCAGACGCATCGGCGCGTCGGAGGCCACGATCACCCATTCACCCGTCACCGGGTCGGCTCGCCATTCGGACATCCCACCAGCGTAGCACCAGCGGGCCGCTACCAGCCGGGCCGGAAGGCGTCAGGAAAGATCGTGACGACCGGGTCCTGCCCGGTTGTCAAGGTGACGGCCACGACGTCGAAGCGGACGGGCGCGCGGGTCAGGCCATGGCGGGCCAGGTAGTCGGCGGCCATCATCACCAGCCGTCGCTGTTTCTGCGCCGTGACCGAGGCGGCCGGATCGCCGAACTCGCTACCCCGCCGGGCCTTGACCTCGACGAACACCACGGTCTGCCCGTGCCGCGCCACGATGTCGAGTTCGCCGGCGCGGGTGCGATAGCGCCGCTGCACCACGCGGTAGCCGCGCGCTTCGAGCGCCCGGCAGGCCCGGGTCTCCCCTTCCAGTCCCAACGCCTGGCGCGCCAACGTCATGCGCCCGCCGTAGCAAGACTCACGCCCGGGCGGAGCGCGGCCGGCACTGGGGCGGCCCCGATCGCGAGGTCGCGAGTTCAGGCGGACCCGACGCCGTTGGGAATCCCGCGTCCTCCGCGCGATTAACGCCCGGTGACGGCGCCGAGGCTCTCGTCGAAGATGCGCACGGCGGTGTCGGCCTGGGCCTGCGAGCAGCACCAGCGGCGGCGAGAAGCGCATGGCGTTGCGGCCGGCGCCGAGAATGCAGCAGGCCGCGCGCGAACGCCTCGTCCACCACCCGGTCCGCGCTCGGTCGTGGCCCGTTCCTTGGTCATGCCGGTCGCGGACCAGCTCCACGCCGATCATCAAGCCCTTGCCGCGCACGTCGCCGATGATCGGGTGCTTGTCCTTCAGGGCGGTGCAGCGCGGCCATCATATGCGCGCCGACGGTCGGCGGCGTTGGCAATGAGCGTGTCGCGCAGCAGCTGGATGGTGGCCAGCGCCGCGGCGCACGACACGGGGTTGCCGCCGAAGGTGCTGGCGTGCGCGCCCGGGCGGCCAGGCCATCACGTCGGCCTTGCGCCACGGCCACGCCGAGCGGCATCCCCGAGGCGATGCCCTTGGCCATGGTGACGATGTCGGGCTCGACGCCGAAGTGCTCGATCGCGAACATCTTGCCGGTGCGGCCCATGCCCGACTGCACCTCGTCGACCATCAGCAGCATGCCGTGCTGCGTGGTGAGCGCGCGCAGCCGCTGCATGGAACGACCGCCGGCGGCACCACGTAGCCGCCCTCGCCCTGAATCGGCTCGACCATCACCGCGGCGACTTCGTCGGGCGAGACCAGGTGCACGAGCATCTGCTCCTCGAGGAAGTCGAGGCACTCGGCGGCGCAGCTGTCGGGCGGTCAGTCCGACCGGGCAGCGGTAGCAGTTGGCGTAGGGCGCGTGGATACGAGCCCGGACAGCATCGGGCCGAAGCCGCGGCGCTGCGTGACCCGGCTCGCGGTCAGCGACAGCGAGCCCATCGTACGGCCGTGGAAGCTGCCGAGGAACGCGATGATGCCGTGGCGCTTGGTGTGGTAGCGCGCCAGCTTGATCGCCGCTTCGTTGGCTTCGGTGCCGGAGTTGCCGAAGAACGTCCGCGACGGGCCGGCAATCGGCGCGACCGCGGCCAGCTCCTCGGCCAGCTGCACCTGCGGCTCGTAGTAGAAGTCGGTGCCCGACATGTGCAGGAACTTCTGCGCCTGATCGACGATGGCGGCGACCACGGCCGGATGCGAGTGGCCGGTCGAGTTGACCGCGATGCCGGCGGCGCAGTCGAGGAACACGTTGCCGTCCACGTCCTCGACGATGGCGCCGGTGCCGCGGGCGATCACGAGCGGATAGCCGCGGGTGTAGGACGGCGACACGACCTTGCCGTCGCGCTCGATGATGGCCTTCGCTTTGGGACCGGGCAGAGCCGTCTTCAGAATCGGAGCGTCCATGTCACCTACTTTCGTTTCCAGCGCGTCCCTGCGGGCCGTCCTCGACGAGGATGCCCAGCGCCAGCAACTCGTCGCGCATCCGGTCGGCGGCGGCGAAGTCGCGGCGGCGGCGCGCGTCCTGACGGTCCTCGATGAGCCGCTCGACCTCGGCCGCGGGCACCGGCGGCGGCGCATCCTCGCTGCGCGCGCAGCGACACGACGCCGAGCACGTCGTCGAAGTGGCTGAAAGCAGCCCGGATGCCGGCACGTCTGCCGGCGCCCACCCCACCCTGCGTCGATCGGCGGTGTTGAGCGCGCGCACCAGCTCGAACATCGCGCCGAGCGCGGCCGCCGTGTTGAGGTCGTCGGCCATGGCCGTGTCGAAGCCCTCGCGCCCGGCCGCGACGCGGGCGGCCACCTCGTCGTGCGCCGGGCCGGCCGTGATGGCTGTCGAGCCGGGCCAGGAAGTCGGTGAGGCGCCGCAGCGCTTCCTCGGCCTGCGCCATGCCCGCCCAGGTGAAGTTGAGCTGCTTGCGGTAGTGCGCCGACAGCAGCAGGTAGCGCAGCGCCGAGGCGCGATAGCCGCGGCCGACCACGTCCGAGATGGTGTAGCACGTTGCCCGAGCGACTTCGACATCTTCTGGTCGTCGACCAGCAGGTGCTCGACGTGGATCCAGAAGCGGGAGAACTCACGGCCGGTGGCGCACTTCGCTCTGCGCGATCTCGTTTTCGTGGTGCGGGAAGATCAGGTCGATGCCGCCGGCAGTGGATGTCGATCGGCGGCTCGCCGAGCAGGCGCAGCGCCATCGCCGAGCACTCGATGTGCCAGCCCGGACGGCCCGGGCCGGCGCCGCACATCCCAGGTCGGCTCGCCCGGCTTGGTGGCCTTCCACAGCACGAAGTCGCGGGCGTCGTCCTTCTCGTACTCGTCGGTGTCGACGCGCGCGCCGGCCTGGATGCCGTCGTGATCGAGACGCGCCAGCTTGCCGTAGTCGGGCATGCGTCGCGATCTTGAAGTAGATCGAGCCGTCGCTGCGGTAGGTGTGGCCCTTGGCTCGAGCGCCGTGATCATGTCGCCCATGGCCTGCGATGTTGGCCGGGTCGGTGGCGCGCGGGTTCTCTTCCGAGGGTTCGAGGCCGAGGGCGGCGCAGTCCTCGCGGAAGGCCGCGATGTAGCGCTCGGTGTACTCGCGCAGCGGCACGCCGGCTCGCGCTGCGGCGCCGGCGATGGTCTTGTCGTCCACGTCGGTGAAGTTGACGACCTGCCGGACCTCGAAGCCGGCCAGGTACTTCAGCGTGCGGCGCAGGACGTCGAGGCAGAGAAAGGTGCGGAAGTTGCCGATGTGGCCGCGGGCATAGACCGTCAGGCCGCAGGCGTACATGCGCACCGTGTTGGCGGCCGCCGGAACGAAGGGCTCGCGCTGGCGGGTGAGCGTGTTGTAGAGACGCATCAGTGACGACCTCAGTCCATGCCCTGGCGGATGTGGCAGATCGGGCGCCCGTCATCGATCGACCACTCGACCGACAGGCCCGGGCCGCGTGACAGGTGGTTGGTGAACGGCGTCGACGTCCGGCCCCCGGCAATGAAGACGTCCAGATGTTCGGCCGTGCGCTTGAAGCGCAGGTCGATGGGCGTGCCGTCGTCACGGCCGGCGGCGATGGCCGCTTCGGCCGCGGTCACCACCTCGTCGGCCACCGCCGCGGCCACGGCCTGGCCCCCGGCGTAAGCGGCGACGTGCGATGCCAGCTCGCGCACGGCACCGAGCAGGGCGCGCCCGCCAGACACCTGCATCGAGAACTCGAAGGACGTCTGGTTCATGGTCACACCGAAATGTTGTCGAACAGCCGCTGGGCCCGCCGCACGTCGGTGGCGATCTGCTCGCGCAACTGGTCGACGTCGGCGAACCGGCGCTCGTCGCGCAGCCGCTGGATGAAGTTGAGCGACATCCGCGCCCCGTAGACGTCGGCATCGAAGCCGAGCACGTGGGTCTCGATCGTGACCGGGCCCGCCGTCTCGAAGGTCGGCCGGACCCCGATGTTGGTGATTGCCGGCCAGCACGTGCCATCGAGTTCCGCGGTCGTCGCGTAGACCCCGTTCGGCGGCACGAGCTCGTTGTCGGTCGAAAGGTTGGCGGTAGGAAACCCCAACTCGCGGCCGCGCCGCGCTCCGGCCACGACCACGCCCTCGATGGCGTAATGGTGTCCGAGCAGCGCGCCGGCCTCGTCGACCCGGCCTTCGCTGACCAGGCGCCGGATGCGGGTGCTCGAGACCACGAACTCCTTGTAGCGCACCGGGTCGATCTTCTCGGCCCGGAAGCCGTATTGGCCGCCAAGCGTGCGCAGGACCGAGAACGTTGCCGGCCCGTTCGTGTCCGAACAGGAAATCGGCGCCGACCCAGACCTCGGCCACGCGCAGCCAGTCGACCAGCACGGACCGCACGAACTGCTCGGGGTCCCAGCGCGAGAGCTCTGGGGTGAAGCGCACGACGGCCACGCCGTGGACGCCGGCCCGCTCGATGGCCCTGAGCTTCTGCGCCATGGTCATCAGCAGCGGCGGCGCCTTGTCGGGCCGCACCACACGCGGCGGATGCGGGTCGAACGTCAGCACCACCCCCACGCCGCCGCGCTCGGCGGCGCCGCGGCGCACGCGCTCGATGATCTTGAGGTGACCGCGGTGCAGGCCGTCGAAGTTGCCCAGCGCCAGCACCGGGCTCGCCCACCGCAGCGGGCGCGGGTCGTCGGGGAAGTGGATGACCTCCACGATCAGGCCTGCCCTGCCCGGGTCATCAGGTCCACCGGCAGGCGCCCCGGGTCGATGGTCACGATCAGACCGTCGTAGGCCAGGGCCATGCCGGCCGGCAGGGCCGCGCAGGTCTCGGCGTGCGGCAGGTCGTGGCAGATGTGGGTGAAGTAGGTCTGGCGCGGGCCGATGCGGGTGGCGGCCGCCACCGCTTCGGTGATGGTGAAGTGCGTCGGGTGCGGCCGATGGCGCAGCGCGTCGAGCACCAGCACGTCGAGGCCCTCGAGCAGGGCGAACGACTGGTCCGGAATGGCGCTGCAGTCGGTCAGGTAGGCGAAGTCGCCGATGCGGAAGCCCAGGATCGGCCGGCGGCCATGGAAGATCGGGACGGGCACGATGGCCACGCCGCCGACCTCGAACCAGCCGTCGATGGCCGTCAGCGCCAGTTCGGGGACGCCGCCACCCGGGCCGGACGAGGGCTGGAAGGCATAGGCGAACATCCGGGCCAGGTCCGCGCCAGTCGGCGCGTCGGCGTAGACCGGGATGGCCGCGCCCTTCAGCGCGTTGAAGCGGCGCAGCTCGTCGAGTCCCATGACGTGATCGGCGTGGCTGTGCGTGAAGAGCATGGCGTCGACCTTGGTGACGTCGTGCCGCAGCGCCTGCTGCCGGAGGTCGGTCGAGGTGTCGACCAGCAGCCCTGGGCCATCCTCGACGTCGAGGTGAATCGAGGGGCGCAGGCGCTGATCGCGCGGGTCGGTGGAACGGCAGACGGCGCAGCGGCAGCCGATCATCGGCACCCCGTGCGAGGTGCCCGTGCCCAGGAACGTGACCCGCGCGGACGGCATCAGGGCCGCCCGTCGGCGCCCGTGACCGCCACGAACCGCAGGCGCAGTTCGTAGAGCACCTGCTCGAGGAACTGGCGCTCGTCGTTGGTCAGGTTGCCCTTGGTCTTCTGTTCCAGCATGGCCATGACCTCGATGACGTGTCCGGCCTGCTCCAGGTTCGGCGCCCGTTTCTCGCCGCTCACCGGGTCGGCCACGTCGCCGAAATGGACCGCCGCGCTGCTCGCGAGCGAGTAGAGGAACGCGACGAAGCTGACGCGGAGGTCGGCGCTGGAAGGGGGTGTGTCGGCCACGGCTGACGGAGTCGTCGAATGGTAGCATAGCGCCCGGACCTGCCTGCCGATGACCATCCGCCACGGTGCCCGCTTCGACGAACTGGTCCGCATCATGCGCGCCCTGCGGGCGCCCGGCGGCTGCCCGTGGGATCGCGAACAGACCCTCCAGTCACTGCGCCCCTTCGTCCTCGAGGAGACCTACGAGCTGCTCGACGCCCTCGACCGCCAGGACATCAACGGCCTCGAGGAGGAACTCGGCGATTTCCTTTACGAAGCGGTGTTCCTGGCGCAGATCGCCGAGGAGGCCGGGCACTTCACCATCGGCGACGCCATCGACGGCATCGCCCGGAAACTGGTGCGCCGTCATCCCCACGTGTTCACGCCCGAGGGCGTGCCGCTGGCCGACGCCGCGCCAGGGCTGTCGTCGAACGAGGTCGTGGCCAAGTGGGAGGACCTCAAAGCCGCCGAACGCGGCGTGACGGGCCGGGTCGAGAAGTCGATCCTCAGCGGCGTCCCGAAGACCCTGCCGGCGCTGCTGCGCGCCTACGAGATCTGCGCCCGGGCCGCCACCGTCGGCTTCGACTGGGACGGGCCCGGCGACGTGCTCGACAAGATGGACGAGGAACTGCGCGAGTTGCGCGTGGCCGTGCGCGAGCGCGCGACGCACCCCGACGCGGTCGAGGACGAATTGGGCGACCTGCTCTTTGCCTTCGCCAACTACGCCCGCAAGCTCGGCGTGGAACCTGAAGGCGCCTTACGCCGCGCCGCCGACAAATTCCAGGGCCGCTTTGCCGCCATGGAACGGCTGGCCACGGCCGACGGCGTCAACCTGAAATCGCTGACGCTCGACCAGCAGAACGCGCTGTGGGAGCGCGTCAAAGTCGAGGCCGCGGCCACCGCCGCCACTCCCGAGGAGCCCGCATGACCGCCATCGACACGCTCGTGACCGCCTTCGAACGTGGTGCCCTGTCCCGCCGCGAACTGGTGTGCGGCCTGGCGGCCATGGTTACCGCCGGCGCCGCGCCGGCCGCCGCCCAGTCGGCGCCGGCCATCCCGGCGCTCTCGCTCAACCACGTGTCGCTGGCCGTCGCCGATCCGGAGGCCTCCAAGCAGTTCTTCCAGCGCACCTTCGGCATGCCGGTGGCGTCGGTGCAAGGCACCGGCATCAACCTGGCGTTGGGCACCAGCTTCCTCGGCCTCTACAAGATGCCGAACCCGGGCCGCGTCGATCACGTGTGCCTGGGCGTCGACAACTACGACGTGAACGCCATGGCGGCCAAGCTCGAAGCGCAAGGGATCAAGGCCACCATCCGGAAGGACAAGCCCGAGGTCTACTTCGCCGACCCCGACGGCATCCGCTTCCAGCTGGAGAACAAAGACTACCGCGGCTGAACGCGCAGCCAGCGGCGGCGGCCGGTGAACGACGACAGCTCCACCACCCGCCCGTCGGTGCGCACCGTGACCTCGCCGTCGCGATCCGTGCGCCACACGTCGGCACCGGCGGCGCCCAGTCGGTCGAGGACGGCGAGAGCGGGATGACCGAACGGATTCCCGGCACCGGCGCTGATCAGCGCCACGGCCGGCGCCGTCGCCGCCAGGAAGGGGGCGCTCGACGACCCGGCGCTGCCGTGATGCGCGACCTTCAGCACCGTCAGCGGGCGCGGGCGTTGCTGGTCTTCGGCGCCGAGCGCGGCCGCGGCCACGGCGGGCTCCACCGCAGCGCCGATATCGCCGGTGAGCAGCAGGCGCACGCCGCCCAGGACGACCGCGAGCGTGACCGAGTCGTCGTTGCGCACCCGCGGCCGGTCCCAGTCGGCCGGGCCCGGGTGCAGCACCTGCAGGGCCACGGCGCCCATCGCGACACGGTCGCCAGCCTCGACTCGCCGCCAAGCCGCGGCTGAAGCGTCGGCGGCCTGCCGCAGCCGGGCCGTGGCGACGTGGTCGTCGACGGGGATGCCGGTCCACACTTCGCGCGGCGCGAACTCCCGCACGATCGACACGGCGCCACCGATGTGATCGGCATCGGCATGGGTCACGAGCAGGTAGTCGAGACGGCGGATGCCGCGCGCCCGCAAGGCCGGCCCGACCACCCGCTCGCCCACATCGCGCCCGTCGGCCGACACGCCGCCGGCATCGACGAGCAGGCGACGCCCGTTGGGAAACTGCACCAGCAGCGCCTCGCCCTGCCCCACGTCCAGCGCCGTCACCCGCAGGTCGCCCGGCGCCGACGGCAGCAGGCTGGCCGGCGCAGTGGCCACCCACACCACCACCGCCGGCAACCCCAGCGCCGTGACGCGCCGCAGCCGCGCCGCGCCGAGCGTGGCCTGTGACGGGTGGCGGGACCACAGCCACGTCGCCAGGGCGGTGTAGTAGACGATGACGGCACTCAGGCTCGGGGGCGGCACCCGCCACGCCACCCACGGCACGGCGTCGACCAGGCGCGCCGACCCGGTGACGAGCATGGCGCCGGCCCGCACGGCCGCGCCGAACACCGGCACCAGTCCAGGCGCCACCACGTCGGCCACCACCGCGGCCAACGACGCCATCTGCGCCACCGCCATCCCGGGAATCGCCACCGCCGACAGCACCACGCCCGCCACCGTCACCTGCTGGAACACCGCGGCGACGATCGGCAACAGCGCCAGCTCGGCCCAGACCGAGGTCAGGAGCAACGCCCGGGCCCCGCTGCGCAGGCGCGAGTCGCTCGCGCCGCCTGGTGGCAGGCCGAGCATGATGCCGGCGGTGGCGGCGGTCGTCAGCCAGAAGGCCACGTCGAAGGCAAGGAGCGGGTCGGCCGCCAGCAGCACGCCGGCAGTGACGGCCAGGACGTTGAGCGCGGCGCCGCGTTGGTCGAGGATCTGCGCGGCGATGGCCACAAGCGCCATGCCGGTGGCCCGCAGCACCGACGCGCCCCCGCCGACCACCGCCGCGTACGCCAGCAGCACGAGCGCGGCCACGACCAGGCCGGCCCGGCGCCGGCGCAGCAGCACGCGGCTCACGGCCAGCACCAGCGCCGAGAAGAGCGCGATGTTGCCGCCCGAGATGGCGATCACGTGATACGTGCCGGCGCGCTGCAGTTGCTGCTGCAACTCCACGTCGAGCCCGGCCCGGTCGCCAATCAGCACCGCGGTCCCGATGGCTGCCGCCTCGCTGCCCCCGGCGCCGGTGGCCCGCCGCAGTACGTCACGGGTCCGGGCCCGCGCTGCGGCGGCGATTTCGCTCGGCCACGAACCGCGGCCCACCACCTCGACGAGCAGCGCGCTCTTGACCGTGCCCACCAGCGCGGCGCGGCGGCGCACGAGATCGGCGCGCGCGTCGGGACTGCCGACATTGCGGAATGACCGCGGCGGGCGCACCGCGGCGGTGATCACCACCCGGCGTCCGGCCCGCCACTCGCCCGCGCGCGCCTGGGCCAGCCCGCCGGTGACGGTGACGACCAGACCGCCGGCAACCAGCCGGGAGCACCCGCACGGGCCGGTCCAGACGCGTCCGGCCTGAAGCCGCAGCAGCACGCCGCTGGCAACCGGCGCGGCATCGGCGGTGAGCGTGCCCTCGAGTCGCACGGTGGCGTCGGCCGGGCGCGCATTCTCGGCCAGGGCGCCTGCTTCTTCGAGGACGGTCACGAGCGAGGGGCGGGCCACGCCGACAAACGCGATGGCGCCGAGCGCGGCCGCTACGGCCACGACGCCGGCCAGCCCCAGGGGCACGATCGCCGCGCCGCGGCCCAGCCGCCACGCCGCCAGCGCCAGCGCCCACGCCGCCACGGCCCCGGCCAACGCCGTCGCCAGCATTCCGGGCCAGGCTACGCCGCCGGCGGCGCCGGCCGCCAACGCCGCCGCCAGCATCACGGGCAGATACGGCATGCCGCAGGGCCGTGCAAAACCCGGGCACAACGCCGCGTCGTACTGAAGACGTTGGATAGGCCCGAAAACGCCGCCGTCGGGTCGCGGCGTCCACGCCTGACGCGCGAAACCTGCGACCCGATCGACAGAGCGGGTACGCAGTGCGTGCTCTCCGGCCGCGGGCGCGCGGAGCCGCGGGCCGCGGAGCGCGGGCCCACGGAAACGTCGCTAGCGCCGTGAGGGCGTGCCGCACCCGGCCGCGCGCCTGAGCACACCGCGCAGACTGAGTGTCGCCTGCTCGACGGCGGGCGATCCGGCCTCGCGCGCTGCGCCGCCGGGCGACCCTAGCGGACGCTGGCCGCCGTCACGTAATACTCCTGCAGCGAGCACACGGCCAGCTCGCGGCCCTGCAGCGCCCGCACGGCATCGACCGCTGCCGCCGCGCCGGTCATGGTGGTGATGCACGGGATGCCGGCCATCATGGCAGCGCGTCGCACCGCCTTGTCGTCGAAGAACGACTCGAGGCCGAGCGGCGTGTTGACCACCATGTGAATGCGCCGGTTGACGATCTCGTCGGCCAGGTTGGGCCGGCCTTCGTTGACCTTGAAGACCACGCCGCAGTCGACGCCGTGCGCCCTCAGGTAGACCGCCGTGCCGCGCGTGGCCAGCAGTTCGAAGCCGAGTTCGGCCAGGGCCTTGGCAATCGGCACGACCTCGGGCTTGTCGTCGTTGTTCACGCTCAGGCACGCCGTGCCCTGCTCGGGCAGCCGCTGTCCGGCGCCGAGCATGGCCTTGACGAACGCGTGCCCGAAGTCGGTGGCGCCGCCCATCACTTCGCCCGTGGACTTCATTTCCGGACCGAGGATGGTGTCGACGCCGGGGAAGCGGATGAACGGGAACACCGGGCTCTTGACGAACACGCCCGCCGGCACCAGGTCGGCGGTGTAACCGAGCTCGGCCAGGGTCCTGCCCATCATCACGCGCGCGGCCACCTGCGCCAGCGGCACGCCGGTCGCCTTGGCCAGGTAGGGCACGGTGCGCGAGGCGCGCGGATTCACTTCGAGGACGTAGATCTCGTCGTCCTTGAGCGCGTACTGGACGTTCATCAGCCCGACCACCTTGAGCGCGCGAGCCATCCGGCGGGTGTAGTCGCGGAGCGTGGCGAGATGGCGTTCCGAGAGGCCCGTCGGCGGCACCACGCACGAGCTGTCGCCCGAGTGGATGCCGGCCTCTTCGATGTGCTCCATGATGCCGCCGATCATGACGGCGCCGGTGGCGTCGGCCACGCAGTCCACGTCGAGTTCCTTGGCGTGCTCGAGGAACCGGTCGATCAGAATTGGCCGGTCGTTCGAGACGTCCACGGCGGTGGACATGTAGCGGTCGAGCGAGGCCACGTCGTAGACGATGGCCATGTTGCGGCCGCCGAGCACATACGACGGACGGACCACCACCGGGAAGCCCACCTTGGCCGCCACCGCGCGCGCTTCGGCGCGCGACACGGCCGTGCCGCTGGCCGGCTGCGGGATGCCGAGATCCCAGAGCAGCTGCGAGAAGCGCTTGCGGTCCTCGGCCAGGTCGATGGAATCGGGCGAGGTGCCGACGATGTTGACGCCGGCTTCCTGCAGCGGCAGGGCCAGCTTGAGCGGCGTCTGCCCGCCGAACTGCACGACCACCGACACGTCGGGATTCCCCTGGCGCTCGCGGTCGATGACCGCCATCACGTCTTCGAAGGTGAGCGGTTCGAAATACAACCGGTCGGCCGTGTCGTAGTCGGTCGACACCGTCTCCGGGTTGCAGTTGATCATCACCGTCTCGAGGCCGTCCTTCTTGAAACCGAAGACGGCGTGACAGCAGCAGTAGTCGAACTCGAGACCCTGCCCGATCCGGTTGGGGCCGCTGCCGAGGATGATCACCTTGCGCGCCGGCGTCGGGTCGGCTTCGCACTCCTGTTCGTAGGAGCTGTACATGTAGGGCGTGAACGACTCGAACTCGGCCGCGCAGGTGTCGATGCGCTTGTAGACCGGCGCCAGCCCCTGCTCGAGGCGCTTCTCGCGCACCGCCGAGGCGTCGATGTTCAGGATGCGCCCGAGCTCGTGATCGCCGAAGCCCGAGCGCTTGAGGGTGCGCATCAGGTCGGGCGACATGTCGCGCAGGCCCACCAGTTCGGCGGTCCGGCGCAGGTCCACGAGTTCGGCGAACTGCTCGAGGAACCACGGGTCGATCTTGGTCAGCTCGTGCACGCGCGCGGTCGTCCAGCCGCGCTCGAGCGCCTCGAACACCGCCCACATGCGGCGGTCGGTGGGCACCGACAAGCGGCGGCGCAAGTCGGCGTCGAGTTCGTCGGGCGCGGCCTGGTCGGCCGGGACGCCATGGCGCGCGGCGGCACGGAAGAGCCATCCGTCCTTGCCCAGCTCGAGCGAGCGCATGCCCTTCAGGAAGGCTTCCTTGAAGGTGCGGCCGATCGCCATGGCCTCGCCCACCGACTTCATCTGCGTGGTGAGCGTGCGGTCGGCCAGCGGGAACTTCTCGAAGTTCCAGCGCGGGATCTTCACCACCACGTAGTCGATGGTGGGCTCGAACGAGGCCGGCGTCAGGCGCGTGATGTCGTTGGGGATCTCGTCGAGGTGATAGCCGAGGGCCAGCTTGGCGGCAATCTTGGCAATCGGGAAGCCGGTGGCCTTCGAGGCCAGCGCCGAGCTGCGCGACACGCGCGGGTTCATCTCGACGATGACCATGCGGCCGTCGGCGGGGTTGATGGCGAACTGGATGTTGGAGCCGCCGGTCTCGACGCCGACGCGACGGATGATGCGCCGGCCGGCGTCGCGCATCCGCTGGTATTCCTTGTCGCTCAGCGTCAGCGCCGGCGCGACGGTGATGCTGTCGCCGGTGTGCACGCCCATCGGGTCGATGTTCTCGATCGAGCAGATGACCACGAAGTTGTCGGCGACGTCGCGCATCACCTCGAGTTCGAATTCCTTCCAGCCGATGACCGATTCCTCGATCAGCACTTCGTGCACCGGACTCATCTCGAGCCCGCGGCCGCAGATCTCCTTGAACTCCTCGACGTTGTAGGCGATGCCGCCGCCGACGCCGCCCATCGTGAACGACGGGCGGATGATGGCCGGGAAACCGGTGTCTTCGACGGCCGCGAGGGCCTCGGTCATGGTCTTGACCACGGCGCTGCGGGGCACGTCGAGACCGAGTTCGAGCATCGCGTCGTGGAACAGCTGCCGGTCTTCGGCCACCTTGATGGCGTCGATCGACGCGCCGATGAGCTTGACGCCGTACTTCTCGAGCACCCCGGCCTCGTGCAGGGCCACGGCCAGGTTCAGCGCCGTCTGGCCGCCGACGGTGGGCAGAATCGCGTCGGGCTTCTCGCGCGCGATGATGCGCTCGACCACGTCCACCGTGAGCGGCTCGACGTAGGTGCGGTCGGCCATCTCCGGGTCGGTCATGATGGTCGCCGGGTTGCTGTTGACGAGCACCACTTCGAGCCCCTCGGCGCGGAGGGCCTTGACGGCCTGAGTGCCCGAGTAGTCGAACTCGCAGGCCTGGCCGATGACGATCGGGCCCGAGCCGATGACGAGGATGCGCTTGAGGTCGGTACGTCGCGGCATGTCTGGTGACTCGATCCTTACTGAGACTGTTCCATCAGGTCGACGAACTGCTTGAAGAGATAGTCGGCATCGTGCGGACCGGGCGAGGCCTCGGGGTGGTACTGCACCGAGAACACCGGCTTGCCGGTATGACGCAAACCTTCGACCGTGCCGTCGTAGAGGTTGCGGTGCGTCACCTCCAGGTCGGCCGGCAGCGACTCGGGGGACACGGCGAAGCCGTGATTCTGGGAGGTGATCTCGATCTGTCCCGACGAGAGTTGCTTCACCGGGTGGTTGGCGCCGCGGTGGCCGAACTTGAGTTTGTAGGTGGACGCGCCCAGGCCCAGCGCCAGCAACTGGTGGCCGAGGCAAATGCCGAAGATGGGACGGTTGGCGTCGACCAGCGCCTTGATGTTCTCGATGGCGTAGCCGACGGCTGCCGGATCCCCCGGGCCGTTGCTGAGGAAGATGCCGTCCGGTTGCCAGGCGAGGATCTCGGCCGCCGGGGTGTGCGCGGGAAAGACGCGCACCTGGCAGCCGTGCGCGACCAGCCGCCGCAGGATGTTGACCTTCATGCCGTAATCGATGGCCGCCACCTTGAACGGGCGCGCCCGCTGCCGGTCGGGCGGGAGTGCGAAGCTGGCGGCCGAGACCGCGTCGGCCAGCGACAACGTGAAGTCGTAGGGGGCGGCACAGGTGACCTCCTTCACGAAGTCCGAGCCTTCCATGTGCGGCACCATCTTGGCCCGTTCGACCAGTTCCTGCGGGTCGTGAGCACCGGTGGCGATGACGCCGCGCATCACGCCGGCCGAGCGCAGCCGGCGCGTCAGCGCGCGGGTGTCGATGTCGGCGATGGCGACGATCTGGTTGGCCGCCAGGTATTCCTTGAGCGTGCCCTGCGCGCGCCAGTTGCTAGCGACGGGCGATTCGTCACGCATCACGAAGCCGGCCACCTTGGGCGCGCCCGACTCGATGTCGCTGGCGGTCACGCCGTAGTTGCCAATCTGCGGGGCCGTCATGGTGACGATTTGCCCGGCGTAGGACGGGTCGGTCAGCACTTCCTGGTAGCCGGTCATGCTGGTGTTGAAGACCACCTCGCCGGTGGTCTCGCCGAGTGCCCCCGCCGCCACCCCGGCGTACCAGGTGCCGTCTTCGAGTGCCAGGATCGCGTTCATCTATCGGGGCCTTTCCGCTGTAAGGGTGACGGCGACGCGGGCCCGGGCGCCGGGCTCCACACGCGCGGTCGTGGCGACGACGAGATAACCCGGCAGTTCGATGCGCACGGCGCGACTGCCGGCGGCGGCGCGCGGCACGGTCACCGGCGTCCGGCCAACCTCGACACCGTCGACGAACGCACGAGCGCCGCTGGGGCGGCTCTCGATGAGCAAGCTGCCGGTGGTGGCCGCGGCCGCGCCGCCCGGCGCGGCCCGGCCCGAGGCGGGCGCCGCGTCGGCGCGCGTCAACGCCACTTCGAGCGCCCGCGCCGGACGCGCCGCCTCGAGCACGACGCGCTGCTCCACCGCGTCGAATCCTGCCCGCTGGAGCCGGACGGCGTAGGCGCCGAGCGCCAGGTCGCGAATGGCGACCGGCGACACGCCGCGGCGCTCGCCGTTCAGGAAGACCTCGGCGCCGCTGGGCGTCGAGCGCACGAGCAGGCGGCCAGGCAGGCCGGCCGTGGCGGGCGCGGCCGCGGCCCTCGGGGCGGCGCGAGGCGCAGGCGCCTTGGCCGCACTCCGTGACGTCGATTTGGCCGCGGGCCGTGGCGCCGACGGGGGCGTGGGCGCGGCAGCGGGTACGCGGGCGGACGGCACCACCCCAGACGGACGCTGCGACGGAGTGGCGGCACCCGTCGCCGGTGCCGCGACGCGGGACGGCGGCGCAGCCGTGACGCGGGACGGCGGCGCAGCCGCGACGCGGGACGGCGGCGCCGCCGCGGGCGCCGCGGTGGTCGACGGCGGGGGTGCGGCTGGCGCGGCAACAGCCGGGCGCGAGTTGGCTGCTTCCTGCACAGGAGCGGGAGCCGGCGCGTCGTTGGCCGGCCCGCCGGTCGCGGCGGCGCCGGGCGCGACCGCGGCGCCCGTGGCCCGTGCCGTCGTTGTCGGACCGGGCGTGCCCCAGCGCAACAGCGCTCGGGCTCCGAAGATGACCAGCACCACCCCGACGAGGAGCACCCCGGCCCACTTCGCCCACGAGGCCACGGCCCGGGAGTCGGCGTCGGGCGCCGCCTCGACGACCGCGGGCTCGTCCACGGCGCGCTCGTCGAGGGCGTCGGCGTAAGGGAACGACAGCCGGTCGGGCACGACCTCGTCGTACGCCGCCGTCAGCGGGGTGTCGTGGTGATCTCCCAGATCGCGCAGGCCGGTCGCCATCGGGAGGTCGTGGTCGGCGGTTGCGTAGTCGTGGTCGTCGCCCGCCGCGGCGTCGTCGGCCGCCCCACGTCCGCCCTCGGCGACGGCGTAGAAGTCGTCGGCGGCCAAGCGGCCGGGGCCGGCGACGTCGTCGTGCCCGGCCACGCCCGCGCCGACCACGTCGGCGCCGAATTCGTCGACGTCGTCCAGCTCGTCGCCGGTCAGGCGGTGGTCAACGGCGATGTCGTTGACCGCGCGCCGACCGTCGGCAACGGGCGCCGGCTCCGGCTCGGGCGGCGCGAACGTCAGCGCCGGCGGCTCGTCGGCATCGTCGAACTGCAACTGCGGCGGGGTCACGAGCGGCTTGCGCCGCGGCGCCCGGGTCGGCGGCACTACCGCGTCGGCCACTCCGGCCAGGCCGTCGACAAACGCGGTAGCCGAGGGGTAGCGCGCGGCCGGATCGACGGCCATGGCCTTGGCAAACACCGCCGCCAGGGCCGCGGCGCCGGCGGGCGACGAGGTCGCCACCAGAATGCCTTCGTTCGGGACGCGCCGGCCGCTCAGCCATTCGTGGGCGATGGCCGCCAGCGCGTGCTGGTCTCCGGCCGGGCTGACGCCCCGGCCGAGCGCGACTTCCGGCGCGCAGTAGGGGCGCCGCACCGGCGGCCGGACGCCGACGCGCTCCAGCACTTCGGCCAGGCCGATGCCGGTCAGGACCGTCGCCTCGACCGACACGACGATGTCGCGGAGATGCAGGCTGCCGTGCGCCACGTCCACCGCCGCGGCGGCGTCGAGGGCGTCGGCCAGCGCGCGCAGGCGCGGGACGGCGTCGGCCATGTTGGCGGGCCCGTACTCCCGCAGCGCAACGTCGAGCGAGTCGCCGTCGATGACCGGGCTGACCACGAAGGGCTCGATGTCGACGACGCCGGTCTCGAGAATCGGGCACAGCGACGGATGCTCGACCAGCCGATCCTTCAGGCCGCGGAGCGCCGGGCCGACCACGGCCACGCGTTCGGGCGTGAGCCCGACGCGGATGACCTTGATGACGACCGGGCGGCGCGTTTCGGAGTCTTCGCCACGAAAAACCGGGCCCACGCTGCCGGCCCCGATCTGGTGCAGGATGCGAAAGCGACCGTACGTCGCCCGGGGGCCGTCGAACAGAAGGCTGTCCTCGGTCAGTTGCTGAACTCCTGGAGTCTCGGATGAAACCGAATGGTGTGGTGCACATCTTAACATGCGCGACCCAACCGCTCGACGCGAGCTCGCGGCGGGTTGACACTCCAGTCAGCCGTCTGCAAGAGTAGCCCTCCGGTGCCATCACCTTCAGCCCCCGCCTCGACCACAGGCAGCCTCGCGATCGACATACGTCAGTTGCCGTGGATGCGCCGTCTCGCCACCGACTACGCGTTTGCGTTCGAGGGTCTGGCATCGTGCTATGCCGGCGACCCCGGAAGTGACGAGGCGTGGCGCGCGGTGATTGCCCAGGTGCACGCCGGTCCCCCGCGGGCCGTGCCGGCGCTGGTCGAGCTGCTGACCGCTCAGCAGGTCAGCCGGGACGCGCCCGCCGCAGCGCGCGCCGCCACCGCCCTGCTGGCCAACCCCAAGGCCGTGGCCATCGTGACCGGACAGCAGGCCGGCCTTTTCGGTGGGCCGCTCTACACGCTCCACAAGGCCATCACCGCCATCAAGCTGGCGCGCCGGGTCTCGGCCGATCACGGCGTGCCGGCCGTGGCGGTGTTCTGGATCGACTCCGAAGACCACGACTGGGAGGAAGTGCGCTCGTGTACGGTGCTCGATGACGAGTCGCGCCCCCACACCATCCGCCTGGGCGAACTCGAAGGCGCCGGGGATCTCCCCGTCGCCCGCCTGATCCTCGACGGCCAGGGACACACCGCCGTCGATGCCCTGCAAGCCGTCCTCCCCACGACTGAGTTCACTCCCGCCGTGATGGCCATGCTGCGGACCGCCTATGCCAGCGGCCACAGCATGTCGCAGGCCTTCGGGCGTGTGCTCGAACACCTGCTCGGCCCTCACGGCCTGGTCGTCTACGACGCGGCCGACCCGGCCAGCAAGCCGCTGGCCAGCGACCTGTTCGCCCGCGCGGTCGCCGATCCCGGACGCACGTCGGCCCTGGCCGCCGCGGCCGGCGAGGAACTCGAGCGGCGTGGCTATCACGCCCAGGTCACCGCCGGCGAGCATTCGGCCCCGCTCTTCTTCATCAACGGCTCGCGCCAGGCCATCCGCTGGCGCGACGGGGTGGCCATCGTCGGCGACCGCGAGCGGCCGCTGGCCGAACTCGTGGAGCTGGCCCGCACCTCGCCCCAGTCGTTCAGCCCCAACGTGCTGCTCCGGCCACTCGTCCAGGACACGATCTTCCCGACCGCGTGCTACGTCGGCGGCCCGAGCGAGCTGGCCTACCAGGGCCAGCTGCGCCAGGTCTACGCGCACTTCGGGGTGCCCATGCCGCTGGTCATGCCGCGCGCGTCGGCCACGATTCTGGATTCGGCCGGCGTGCGCTTCCTGAACAAACACGACGTGCCGTTTGCCGCCTTCCAGCGCCAGGACGAGCTCACGCTCAACCAGTTGCTCGAAAGCCAGCTCCCGGCCGGGGTCGAAGGCAGCTTCACGGAGGCCAGCCGGACGATCGCCGAACGGATCGACGCGGTCACCGACGCCGCCAAGCTCGTCGACAGCACGCTCGAGGGAGCGGCCCGGTCGACGCTCGGCAAGATGCAACACGACCTGCAATCACTGCACGGCAAGGTCGTGCACGCCGCCAAGAAGAAGGACGAGACGCTGCGCCGGCAATTCACACGCACGCAGGCCCAGCTCTTCCCCAACGGTCAGCCCCAGGAACGTGAGATCGGCGCCGTGTGGCTGGTCAACCGCTATGGACCGGCCGCCATCGACCGCCTCATCGAAATGCTGCCGCTCGACTACGGTCATCACTGGGTGCTGACGATCTGACCGCCCGCGCCCGGACCAGGTCGCGGCGGCCGCGGCGGGGGTGGACGCGCCTGTTCATTGCCGCCCTTGCGCTCCCGGTCTTCGTGGCCTCCGGGGCCGCCGGCTACTACTACGGGCACTTCGCCAGCCTGATCGAAGAGCGGCTGCACGGCGAGCGCATCCGCGTCCTGCCGCGCATCTACGGCCGCCCGCTGGCCTTCCGCTCCGGCCTCACGCTTTCGGAAGGCGAGGTCGTCCAGCGCCTCAACGATCTTGGCTACACGAGCCGCGCCAGCGCGCGCGAGCCCGGGGAGTTCTCGACCGGCGACGACGCCATCGAGATCGTGCCGCGCAGCGGCGTCAACGCCCGGCGCCACGTCCGCCTGGAATGGAGCCCTGAACCGCCGCTCCCCGAGGGGTCGCGCCCACGCACCCCGCGACGTGCGCAGGCCATCGCCCGCGTCCTGCTCGACGACCGGCCGGTCACCGAGGCGGCGCTCGATCCGCCGCTGCTCAGCGCGTTGGCCAACGCGGCGCGCGAGCGGCGACGCCGCGTGCCGCTGACCGCCATTCCTGCGCACGTGCAGCAAGCCGTGCTCGCCATCGAGGACCGACGCTTCTACGGACATCCAGGCATCGACCCCATCCGCATGCTCGGCGCGCTCGCGACCAACCTGAGCGGCCGTCGCGTCTATCTCGTCGGCGGCCAGCACCATCACCCAGCAGCTCGCCCGCAACTTCTTCCTCACCGAGGAGATGGCGGTCGAACAGCAATCGGGCCGGCGCTCGATCCGGCGCAAGCTGCTGGAGCAGTTCATGGCCGTGGTGCTCGAGACCAAGGCCACCAAGGAAGAGATCCTCGAGCTCTACCTGAACGACGTCTATCTGGGCAATCGCGGCTCGTTCGCCCTGCACGGGGTGGCGGAGGCGGCCCGCACGTCTACTTCGCCAAGGACCTGACGCAACCTCTCGGTCGCCGAGGGCGCGCTGATTGCCGGCATCATCCAGTCGCCGGCCAATCACTCCCCCTTCGTCAACCCGGGCGGGCGCGGGATCGTCGCGACGTGGTGCTGCGCGCGATGGCCGAGGCCGGCTTCATCGGGCCGGCCGTGCTGACCACGGCGCTGGCCGAGCCGGTGCAGGTCGCGGCCCAGGCGCTGGACTTCGAAGCGCCCTACTTCATCGACGTCGTCGCCGGCGCGCTCGACGCGCACTACCCCGGCCTGAGGCACGGCCAGGCGGCGCTCGAGGTCTACACCACGCTCGATTTGAA
Organism: uncultured Acidobacteriota bacterium; assembly: GCA_963843885.1. GTDB lineage: Bacteria > Acidobacteriota > Vicinamibacteria > Vicinamibacterales > UBA2999 > CADEFD01. The sequence continues at coordinate 94,852 of CAWJMJ010000016.1, read as the reverse complement.
TCTGCAGCGCGCCGCCCAAGATGCCGTTCGCGCCGGCCTCGCCGAAGTCGATGCCACGCTGGCGCGGCGCAAGCGCGGACGGTGCGTCCGCAGGCCGCGCTGGTGGCGCTCGACCCGCGCACCGGCGACATCCTGGCGCTGGTCGGCGGCCGCTCCTACAGCCAGTCGCAGTTCAACCGCGCCCTCAACGCGCGCCGCCAGCCCGGCTCGGTGTTCAAGCCGTTCGTCTATCTGGCGGCGTTCGACAAAGCCGCGGCCGACGGCCGCACCGACGTCACGCCGGCGTCGCTCGTGCTCGACGAGCCCACGACGTGGGCGGCCGCCGAGGGCAACTGGACCCCCAGCAACTACGACAACGAGTACGACGGCATGATCACCTTGCGCCGCGCCCTGGCGCTGTCGCGCAACATCGCCGCCATCAAGGTCGCCGAGCAGGCCGGCTTCGACACCGTGGCGGCCCTGTGGAAGCGCACCGGCATCGGCACGGCACCGCTCCGTGGGTATCCCTCGATTGCCCTGGGCGTGTTCGAGATGACCCCGCTCGAAGTGGCCCAGGCGTATACCATCTTCGCGACCCTGGGCACGCAGCATGCGCCACGAGCCCTGGCCCGGGTGGTCGCCGGCGGGCGCGTCCTGCCCGCGCCCGCGCCGTCCGACCGGACGGTGGCCGCGCCCGCCGTCACGTATCTCGTGACCAACATGATGCGCAGCGTGATCAACGAGGGCACCGGCGCCTCGGCCCGCGCCGCCGGCTTCACGCTCGACGCCGCCGGCAAGACCGGCACGACCAACGACCTGCGCGACGCCTGGTTCGTGGGCTTCACGCCGGAGCTGCTGACGGTCGTGTGGGTCGGACTCGACGACAACCAGGTGCTGGGCTTGACCGGCGCGCAGTCGGCGCTGCCGATCTGGACGGCGTTCATGAAACGCGCGCTGGCCGGGCGTCCCAACGTGCCGTTCCCGGTGCCGCCCGGCGTCACCATCGTGGAGATCGACCGCGATACCGGCCAGCTGGCGCTGCCCGGCTGCCCGCGCGTCGCGGCCGAAGCCTTCCTCGAGGGCACCGAGCCGGCCACGTGGTGCCAACTGCACCGGTTTCAGTGATAATCGGCTGAGTCATGAACCAGGAAGTCTTTGCGGCGCTCGGCGAGGCGCTGACCCGCGCCGAAGACGTGGCGCTCGTCACCATCGTCGCCACCAACGGGTCGACGCCCCAGCGGGTCGGCGCGAAGATGCTGGTCTACGCCGACGGACGCACCGTCGGCACGGTCGGCGGCGGCTGTTACGAGAACGACGCGTTCTGGAAGGCCAAGGAATCGCTGAAGACGCGTCAGGCGCTGCGCGTGAAGTACGAACTCGACGACGACTTCGCGCAGGAGAACGGCCTGGTGTGCGGCGGGCAGATGGAAGTGTTCATCGAGCCGATCGAACCGTCGCCGTCGGTCTACATCATCGGCGCCGGACACGTCGGCTTGTATCTGGGCCGGTTCGCCCACGACGCCGGCTTCACGGTGCGGGTGGTCGACGACCGCGAGGCATTCGCCAATCGCGAACGCTTCCCTGATGCCGCCGAGGTGGTGGTCGACGACATTCCCGGCTGGCTCACCACCGCGGTCCTGCCGGCCAGCGCCTATGTCGTCATCGTCACGCGCGGCCACCGCCACGACCTCGACGCCCTGCGCGCCGTCGTCAATCGCGACCTGCGCTACGTCGGCCTGATCGGCAGCCGCGCCAAGGTCGCCCGGGTCTACGAAGCGCTGATGGCCGAAGGCGTGGACCCCGAGCGGTTCGCCCGGGTGCACGCGCCCATTGGCCTCGACCTCGGCGCGGTGACGCCGCAGGAAATCGCGGTCAGCATCGTGGCCGAACTGATTGCCGTGCGCCGCGGCAAGGCCGAGAACCCGGCGATCGCCGGCGCGTCGCTCCGCTGGCTGCCCAAGTTCGCCAAGGCAGCCCCCAGCCTCTAGTGCCGCCCCCTCGCGGCCCGGCTCAAGGTCGGCCGGGTTCTGCTATACTTTGGCTAGCAGTCTCTTCCATCGACTGCTAAAAACATGACCTCTGGGGCCCTCTCCGACCGCACCCGCCGCGTCCTGGCCTGCTTGGTGAAGGACTACATCGACACCGGCGAACCCGTGGCGTCGGCCGCGCTCAGCCGGCGCCCCGGCCTCGGTGTGTCCCCGGCCACCATCCGCAACGTCCTGGCCCAGCTCGAGGACATGGGCTACGTCAGTCAGCCCCATACCTCGGCCGGGCGCGTTCCCACCGATCTGGGCTATCGCTACTACGTGGACATGCTGCTCGAGACCCGGCGCGCCACCAAGGACGGTTCCAGCGTGGCGGCCCGGCTGCGCGAACAGGCCGGCGAGGCGCCGCTCTTCGACCAGCTGCTGTCGAGCGCCTCGCACGTGCTCTTCGAGGTCTCGCACCACGTCGGCTTCGCCATTGCGCCCTCCGACATGCACGCCATCTTCCAGCGCATCGAGTTCGTGCCGCTCTCGCCGGTGCGCGCGTGCTGGTCGTGATGGTGGCGCGCGGCAATCACGTGTCGCAGAAGGTGGTCGACCTGGGCGAGGCGATTGCGCCGAGCGCCCTGACGCCAGGCCGCCAACTACCTCAACGCCGAGTTTGCCGGGCTGCCGCTGACGAGGTGCGCGCAGGCCGTGCTCGGCCCGCATCGACGCAGGAACGGCTCGCTCTACGACGAGCTGCTCGCGCGTCGCCCTGCGACCTGGCGCGGACCACGCTCGAAGTCGTCGAATCGCCGACGTCGGTCGTTCATCGACGGCGCCTCGTCGCTGGCCGACGACGCCGAGGACGCCAACGCCGTCTCGATGGCCACGCTGCGCACGCTGCTGCGCATGGTCGAAGAGAAGCAGCGGCTGGTGCGCCTGCTCGATGCCTACCTCGACGGGCCCGGCGTCGCCGTCGTGATCGGCGCCGAACACCCCGATCCGCAGCTGCACGCCTTCAGCCTGGTGGTCGCCACCTACGGCGAGGGCGGGCGGCGCGGCGCCGTCGGGGTCATCGGGCCCACTCGCATGCACTACTCGCGCGCCATCAGCGTCGTCGACGGCGCCGCCGTCGCGGTGGCGCGTTTCCTGCGCGACCCGAACTAGCGCGGTCGTCCGCGCGCCTGTGTGTTCCACGCCATGAGCCATTCACCGTTGTCCGACGATTCCACCCCCCGACCAGCCCCGCGTCCGAGGGCGGCAGTCCCGATCCGAGCCTCGACGCGCTGCAGCGCGAACGCGACGAGCTGCGCGACCGGCTGCTGCGCAAGGCCGCCGAGTTCGACAACTTCCGCAAGCGCACGGAGCGCGAACGCCGCGAGTTCGCGGAATGGGCCGTCGCCGATCTGCTCGGCGACCTGCTGCCGTGCTCGACGACTTCGATCGGGCGCTGGCCGTGCCCGCGGCCGCCCGCCGCCAAGGCCTACCGCGACGGCGTCGAGCTCATCCACGCGCCAGCTCGCACGACTGCTGCGCAAGAAGCGCGGCGTCACCGCCGATCGAGGCGCTCGGCGCGGACTTCGACCCGAACGCTGCACCAGGCGGTGGCCCACGACGAGAGCGCCGGGCGCCCGCGAGGGCGAAGTCATCGAACGAGCTGCGGCGCGGCTACACGGCTGGGCGAACGCCTGCTGCGGCCCGCGATGGTGAAGGTGGCCAAGGCGTCGTGAGCAAGCGCGACTACTACGAGGTCCTGGGCGTCGCGCGCACGGCGCCGACGACGGCGAAATCAAGAGCGCGTATCGCAAGCTGGCGCTGAAGTACCACCCGGATCGCAATCCCGGGGACACGGCCGCCGAAGAACAGTTCAAGGAAGCGGCCGAAGCCTACGCGGTGCTCGCCGACGCCGACAAGCGCGCGCGCTACGATCGCTTCGGCCATGCCGGCGTCGGCCGGCGCCGGCGCAGGGTTTCGACCCGACGGTCTTCACCGGCTTCGAGGACATCCTCGGCGGGCTCGGCGACATCTTCGGGTTCGGCGACGTCTTCGGCGGCGGCCGGCGGCGCGGCGGCCCGCAGCGCGGCGCCGATCTGCGCTACGACCTCGAGATCACGTTCGACCAGTCGGCCAAGGGCACCGAGACCACCATCCAGATCCCGCGGCACGAGACGTGCGACACCTGCACGGGCAGCGGCGCCGCCCCGGGCACGTCGCCGACCCGTGCGGCAGTGCCGCGGCTCAGGGCCAGATTCGCTTCCAGCAGGGTTTCTTCACCATCGCCCGCACGTGCAGCGCCTGCCGCGGCAGCGGCCGGGTGGTCACCACGCCGTGCAAGACCTGCCACGGCGACGGGCAGGTCGAGCAGCAGCGCAAGCTCACGCGTGAAGATTCCCGCCGGGCATCGCCATCGGGCCAGCGGCTGCGCCTGCAGAGCGAAGGCGAAGGCGGCACCCGGGGCGGCCCGGCCGGCGACCTCTACGTCGTCATCTTCGTGCAGGACGACGAGTGCTTCACGCGCGACGGCAACGACCTGCACGCCACCGTCGACGTGCCGTTCACCACGCTCGCGCTCGGCGGCGACCTGTCGGTGCCGGGCATCGACGATCCCCACCCGCTGACGATTCCCGAGAGCACGGCCACCGGCACGATGTTCCGGCTCAAGGGCAAGGGCATGCCGGACGTGTCCGGCCGCGGCAAGGGCGATCTGCTGGTGACGGTCAAGGGCACGACCCCGCGCAAGTTGAGCCGCGAGCAGCGGGAGCTGCTGGAGCAGCTGCACGCCACGCTCAGCCCCGCCGAGGCCGCGGGACGCCGCGACGACGACAAGGGCATCTTCGGGAAGGTGAAGGACATCTTTGGCTGAGTCGCGCCGCTGGCCGGCGCTGGAAGTGCGCTCGGCCGGCCCCGACCCCACCGCGCTCGTCGATGGCCTCGTGGCGGCCGCGCTCGACGACCACGGCCCGCTCGCCATCGAAGACCTGATCCCGCCGCCCCTGCCGCCCGGCGGCTTGTGGGACCCGACCGCGCCGCCCCCACCCGAGCCGCCGCCGACGCCGGTAGCCTGGCGCGTGTGTTTCGCGGACGTCGAGGCCCGCGACGCCGCGCTGGCCAGCCTGGCCGCCCTGAACCTCGACCTGGCGCTGCTCGCCGTCGATCTGCCCGACGACGACTGGGTGGCGCGCAGCCAGGCGGCCAATCGCGCCGTCACCGCCGGGCGCTACATCGTGGCGCCGCCGTGGGACGTGCCCTCGCCGCTGCCGGCCGGGCAGGTGCTGATCGTCATCGACCCGTCGATGGGCTTCGGCACCGGCCATCACCAGACGACGCGCTTGTGCCTCGAATTGCTGAGCGGGCTCGAGGTGCGCGGGTGTTCGGTCCTCGACCTCGGCACCGGCTCTGGCGTCCTGGCCATGGCCGCGTCGTTGGCCGGAGCGCGCCAGGCCACCGGCATCGACATCGACCACGACGCCGTCCTGGCGGCGCAGCGCAGCGCCGCCCTCAACCCGCTGCCGACGCCGGTGACGTTCCTGACCGCCGACGTCTTCGCCGCGCCTTGGCCGGCCGCCGAGATCGTGCTGGCCAATCTCACCGGCGCCATGCTGATCCGCGTGGCCTCGCGGCTGGCCTCACTGACCGCGCCGGGCGGCCGCCTGATTGTCAGCGGCTTCATCGACGACGAAGCCGCCGGCGTCGAAGCGGCGCTCGACGGTTTCGCGGTCGAGACGCGAGCACGCGAAGACGAGTGGTGCGCCCTGGTGCTGCGCCGCGCCGACGCCTGACCGGCCCTACTTCACCGGGCGCTGCTGGCCCTTGACGCGCCGCTCGTTCCATCCGGTCACGAGGCGCCGTAGTTCCTTGATTGGCTCCGGGCTGTCGTCGACCTGCAGACGCATGACCACGTCGTTGTTCAGCCACACGCCCTGACCCTGGCCGACGATCAGGATGGCGGCCGACTGCATGCCGCGCTTGTCGCCGCCGGCCGCCTGACCGGCCTCGAGCGCCGCCGTCAGCCGCTGCGACAGATGACCGGTCGTGGTCTCGAAGGCGCGCACCATCTCGCTCACCACCGCCTCGCCAGCGAGGATGTTGCCCTGCGCCGTGCAGTACTTCCCGGTCTTGCCGCCGGCCCACTCGGTGGCTTTTGGTCCGGTGAAGGTCGCCATCTCGCCCTTGTGGTTGATGACGGCGAACTGCCGGCCCTGCTTGGTCCACTGTGCCGGCTGAGGATCGGGGTCGCTGTCCCAGATGGCCTTGAGAATCGCGTCCGGCGCCAGGCCGGCCCGGAGCAAGGCGATCGCCTTGGGTCCGTAGCTGACGTCGACGATGGCCTGCGTGGCGGCCGCGCCGACGCCAGCCTCGGCCCACAGCACGCCGTTACCGACCGAGAAGACCCGCGACTGCACCGCCCCGCCGACCTCGCCGGTGGCCGGATCGAAGCCGAGGATCGAGAACGTCGCCACTGGATCAGGCCGACCCTCCGGCACCGCCGGACTCTGCCCTGCTGCCGACAGCGCCGTGCCGCCACCGGTGGCGACGACCACCAGGACCACCGCCGCCACCACGCCCCCCGCCCATCGCACTGTCGTCATCGCCTGCTCCTGCGGTTTGGCCCGCGTCATTCGTCCCGCCACACGGCCTGGCAGGCCGCCAGCGCCGCCAATGGCGCGCTGACCGCGCGCAGCGTGCGGCCACCCAGTCCCATCAGAATCCACCCCGCCTGTTCGGCGCGCGCCACTTCGTCGTCCGTCCAGCCGCCTTCCGGTCCGACCGCGAGCGTGACCGCCGCCGGCGCCGGCAGGTCGGCCAGCGCCGCCGTGACTCTCCCGGCCGATGGCTCGACCAGCAGCACCCGCGGTTCACGCGCGGGCGCCGCCAGCAGCGCCGCGAACGTCACCGGCGCGCCGACCTCGGGCACGACGGCGCGACCGCACTGCTTGGCGGAACTGACCGCCACGCGCCGCCACCGCTCGACCCGATGGCCGCGCAGCGCGGCGGCGGCGCCGATCTCGGAGCGCTCGGCCACGAACGGCATGACCGTCGCGACTCCCATCATCACCGCGTCGCGGATGGCCTCGTCGGTGCCGTCGCCCTTGAGCAACGCCACGGCCATGGTATAGCGCACGCGCGTCTCTGAACCCGGCATCGCTGCCTCGAGCACCTCGACGGTCACCGACGCCTTGGTGCTGGTGGCCACGCGTGCCAGCCACTCGCCGCCGCGGCCGTTGAAGACGCGCAGACGGTCGCCGGGGACCAGCCGCAGCACGCGCGCGACGTGCGCTGCCTCGTCGGCGGGCAGCGGCAGGTGCAGGCCGGACTGCGAGACCTCGGGCACGAGCACACGCACGGGCACGCGGGCAATTATAGTGTCGGCGCGCGCCCAGCCGGTCCGGCGGCGACAGGCATCGTCTATACTCGGCGCGATGTTCTTCCGCGACCAGATGGTCGGCAAGTACAAGATCTCTCGCCCCTGGGCAGCGGCGGCTTCGGCACGGTGTTCCTGGCCGAGGACACCTGGATCGACAAGAAGGTGGCGCTGAAGGTGCCGCACCGGCAGGGCCTCGACTTCGGCGAGCTGCTGCGCGAGCCGCGCCTGCTCGCCACCCTCAGCCATCCCAACATCGTCACCGTGCTCACCGCCGAGAAGCATGGACGACGTGTTCTTCATCGTCATGGAGTACGTCGCCGGCGACACGCTCGAGGCCATCATCCGATCGCGACGGCGCCGCTCGACCTGGCGCGCGCGCTCGACTTCACCTGCCAGATCTGCAACGCCGTCGATCACGCGCACAACCAGGGCATCATCCACCGCGACCTGCGCCCCGGCAACGTGCTCGTGACCGAATCGGGGATGGCCAAAGTGGCCGACTTCGGCACCTCGCGCTTCCTCGAGATCGCCGCGCACGGCACCACCGTCATCGGCAGCCCGCCCTACATGGCGCCCGAGCAGTTCCACGGCAAGGCGGTCTTTGCGTCCGACGTCTACTCGCTCGGCGTCACGATGTATCAACTGCTCACCGGCGGCTGCCCTACGAATCGCCGGCCCCGAGCGACCTGGACCGGCTTGATGCGCGGCGAGCTGACGACCGCGCCGCGGCTCCACAACCCCAAGCTGCCCAAGGCCATCAGCGACATCGTGCTCAAGGCGATGGCGCCGGACATCACGGCCCGCTACCAGCGGGCCCACGACCTGCTCGACGCCATCCTGGCGGCTCGCCCGCAGACGACCGGCCGCAGGCCGTGGGCCGTGGCCGGGCCGCCGGTGCCTGGCGCGGCCGCCCGCGAGCCGGCCCGGGACATCCGCGACCGCCTGCGCGCCCGCGAGACGCCCACCGCCCGGTTCTGCTGGCACTGCCGCAAGCCGCTCCATGCGCGCACCGCCGCCTGCCCCTTCTGCGGCGAAATACAGTAAAGCGGCGGGAAGCGCCGGTTGCCGGGCTGCAGAGCCGGCCGGCGCCCGCCGATAGGGGGATCGGAACAGGCCCGCCGTCCCCGATCCGGCACGCACCCATGGACATCAACCAACTCCTGAAACACGCCATCGACCAGGGCGCCTCCGACGTGCACCTCAAGGTCGGCAACTACCCCGTCGTGCGGGTCAACGGCAAGCTCAAGCCGCTCGATACCGAGGTGCGCCTGGATCACGAAGCGCTGGTCACGATGGCCGCCACCATCATGTCGGCCAATCAGCGGCAGCGCTTCAAGGACGCCCAGGAGCTCGACCTGGCCTACAGCGTGGCCGGGCTCGGCCGCTTCCGCTGCAACGTCTTCCAGCAACGCGGCACCATCGGCATCGTCCTGCGCGTCATCCCGATGGGCGTGCGCACCTTCGACGAACTCGACCTGCCGCCGGTGCTGCAGCACCATCGCCGACGAGCAGCGCGGACTGGTGCTGGTCACCGGCACGACCGGCAGCGGCAAGAGCACGACGCTGGCGGCGATGATCGACCACATCAACAACACCCGCGACCGCGCACATCATCACCATCGAAGACCCGATCGAGTACCTGCACCGCGACAACAGTCTCGATTCTCAACCAGCGCGAGATCGGCAGTCGACACGCGCTCGTTCGCCCACGCGCTGCGCAGCGCGCTGCGCCAGGACCCCGACGTCATCCTGGTCGGCGAAATGCGCGACATCGAAACCATCGAGACGGCGCTGCACGCCGCCGAAACCGGCCACCTCGTGTTCTCGACCCTGCACACCCTCGACGCCACCGAGACCATCAACCGCATCATCTCGGTGTTCCCGCCGCACCAGCAGAAGCAGATCCGCCTGCAGCTCGCCTCGGTGCTCAAGGCCGCCGTGTCCCAGCGCCTCATCCCGCGCATCGACGGCGCGGCGCGCGTGCCCGCGGTCGAGGTGCTGATCGCCACGCCGTTCGTGCGAGACTGCATCGTGGACAAGGAGAAGACGCACCTGATCAAGGGCGCCATCGCGCCAGGGCACGTCGCAGTACGGGATGCAGACGTTCGACCAGTCGATCTTCAGCCTGTTCTCGCAGGGCCTGGTGACCTACGAGGAGGCGTTGCGCTGGGCCTCGAACGTCGACGAGTTCAAGCTCAAGGTGCAGGGCATCTCCACGACCGCCGAATTGTCGCGCGACCAGATGGCCGGCTCGCTCTTCTCGCGCGCCGCCCCACGGCTCCCCCCAGTGCCCCGGAGATCACGCGCTTCGGCGGCTGACGGCGGCCCGCCCGAGCCGCCCGGCGACCCCTACGGCCTGGCCCTCGGCTGGCTCGGCCTCCGGGAACTTTCCGCCCGGCAGGTGCGCCAGCGCCTGGCCCGCCGCGGCGTGGCCTCCGCCGACATCGAGGCGGCGATCGAGCGGCTGACCGCCAACGGCGTGCTCGACGAACGGCGCATGGCCCTGGCCGCCGCGCGGCTGGAGACGGTAATCCGCGGCCGCGGGCCGGCCCGCACCCGGCAGAAGCTTCGCGCTCTGGGACTGCCCGACGCGGCCAGCAACGCCGCCATGGACGCCGACCCTGGCCGAAGTGGATGTCGACGCCCTGCTCGACCGCGCGCTCGAGCATCGAGCTGCGCAGGATCGCCGCCGGCGCCCTCGATCAGGCCGCCACGCGCCGCATCGTTGCCGCCCTCGTGCGTCAGGGCTTCGACGGCCGCGCGGTGTTCGCCCGGCTCCGCCAGCGCGGCGCCGAGGGTGACGACGACAGCGGCGGCTGACGCCGCCTCGAGGAGAGCGCCGCGTCGGCTCGTCTGGCGGCGGCCGCGGCCCGGCTGGTACACTGGGGATCTGATGCATCCGAACGAGATCCGCCGGTCGTTTCTTGCCTACTTCGCCGCCCACGGTCACCGCACCGTGCCCAGCTCGCCGCTCGTCCCCGACGACGACCCGACGCTGCTCTTCACGAACGCCGGGATGAACCAGTTCAAGGACGTGTTCCTGGGCCGCGAGAACGCGCGACTACACGCGCGCCGCGACCTCGCAGAAGTGCATGCGGGTCAGCGGCAAGCACAACGACCTCGAGAACGTCGGCCCGTCGCTGCGCCACCACACGTTCTTCGAGATGCTCGGCAACTTCTCGTTCGGCGACTACTTCAAGCAGGACGCCATCGCGCTGGCGTGGACGCTCCTGACCGAGGAGTGGGGGCTCGACCCGGCGCGGCTGCGCGTCACGATCTTCAAGGGCGAAGACGGCATCCCGCGCGACGACGAGGCCTATGCACGCTGGCGCGACTTCGTGCCGGCCGACCACATCGGCGAGCTCGGCGCGGCGGACAACTTCTGGTCGATGGGCGAGACCGGCCCGTGCGGACGCTGCTCCGAGATCTACGTCGATCGCGGGCCCCAGGTGCCCGGCACCGGCGACTTCATGACCGACCTGGCCTCGGGTTCGGATCGCTTCGTCGAGATCTGGAACAACGTGTTCATGGAATTCGACCGGGAGCGCCGGCGGCGTGCTGGCGCCGCTGCCGGCGCCGCTCGATCGACACCGGCATGGGGCTCGAGCGCATCACCGCGGTGCTGCAGCGGCATCGATCTCGAACTACGACACGGCGCTGTTCATGCCGATGCTCGACGCCATCGGCGACGCTCGCCGGCCGCCGCTACGGCGGGACGATGGACGCCGGCCGATGTCTCGATGCGGGTCATCGCCGACCACCTGCGCGCGCATGACCTTCCTCATCGCCGACGGCGTCGTGCCATCGAACGAGTGGCGCGGCTACGTGCTGCGCAAGATCATGCGGCGCGCCATGCGCCACGGCCGCAAGCTCGGCCTCGAGCGAGCCGTTCCTCTACACGCTGGTCGACGTGCTGGTCGCCGAAATGGGCGACGCCTATCCGGAACTGGCCGCCAGCCGCGACGCCGTCGTGCAGGTCGTGCACAGCGAAGAAGATCGCTTCGAAGCCGTGCTCTCGGGCCCGGGCATCGCCCGGGCCGAACAGCTGATCGAGCAGGGTCGCGCCGACCGGCGTGTTGCCGGGCGACAAGGCCTTCATGCTCTACGAGACCTTCGGCATGCCGCGCGATTTCGTCGAAGACCTGGCCGCCGCCGCCGGGCTGCGCTTCGACACCGAAGGCTTCGAGCAGCGGCTGCAACAGGAACAGGAACACGCCCGCAAGGGCAGTGCCTTCGGCAGCGCCCAGGAAAGCGGAGCTCTCGCCCGACGCCCGGGCCCACGTGGCCGCGGTTACCGAAGTGTTCACCGGCTACGAACGCGAGGCCGGGGCGCCGTCGGTGATTCGCGCGTTGCTGGATGACGGGCTCGCTCCCGTCGCCCGCCTGGACGCCGGCGCGGGCGGCATCGTGGTCCTCGACCACACGCCGTTCTACGTCGAAGCCGGCGGTCAGGTGTCCGACACCGGCGCGTTGCTTGGCGCATCAGGGACGTCGACGCCGGTGGTCGACGTCATCCGCCTCGGCGCCGGGCTGCCGCGCGGGCACCGCATCGCCAGCGCCGCCGAGGCCCTGCACGTGGGCGACGCGGTGACGGCGGTGGTCGACCACGAGCGCCGAGCGGCCATCCGCCGCAACCACACCGGCACGCATCTTCTGCACGCGGCCCTGCGCCAGACGCTCGGCGCGCACGTCAAGCAGGCCGGCTCGCTCGTGGCCCCCGACCGCCTCCGCTTCGACTTCGTGCACCCGGCGCCGATCAGCGCGTCGGACCGGGGGCGCATCGAGCAGATCGTCAACCGCGCCATCCTCGCCAACGACGCGGTGCGCACCGAGATCAAGGACACCCAGCAGGCCATTGCCGAGGGGGCCACCGCGCTCTTCGGCGAGAAATACGGCGACCAGGTACGGGTCGTGGCCGTGGGCGATGGCCGCTTCAGCACCGAGCTGTGCGGCGGCACGCACGTCGCCGCGACCGGCGACATCGGGCTGCTGGTGCTGACCGAGGAGTCGGGCGTGGCGGCTGGAGTACGGCGCGTCGAGGCGTTGACCGGCCCGGCGGCGCTGGCGCACCTGCGCGGCGCCCTCGAAGAGCTGCAGCGCGCCTGCGCGGCGGCCAACGTGCCGTCGCCGCAGCAGCTCGTGGCCAAGATCGAGCAGACCGCCGTGCTGCTGGCCAAGGCGCAGAAGGACCTCCGCGAGCTGAAAACGGCCGCCGCCATGGGGGCCGGCAGCGGCGCCGCCGCCGACGAGAGCGTCACCGTGGGCCCCTTCACGGTGGTCGTGCGGCGCGTCGATCAGCTCGATCGCGAGGGCCTGCGCGCGCTCGCCGACCTGACCAAGTCCAAGCTCGCCGAGGGCGTGGTCTTCCTGGCCGGCGAGACCGGTGACGGGCGCGTCGCCATGGTGGCCGCGGCGACGCCAGGCGCGGCCAGGAAGGCGCCGGCTGGCGCGCTCGTCAAGCACCTGGCCCCGGTGGTGGGCGGGGGCGGCGGCGGCCGTCCCGACTTTGCCGAGGCCGGCGGCAAGGACGCCGCCAGGATCGCGGAACTGCTCACGACGGCACGCCAGCACATCGAATCGCTGCTGCGCGACTAGCGGAGTCCAGCGGCTTGCACGATATCCACTAGGGGACGTGTCGCGCGCGGCTGCACCGCGCACGCCGGCCCCTACACTGGAGCCCCGTGACCGCCGTGCGCCTTGCCTGGACCGCCGTTGCCCTCGTCGTGCTCTCGGCCGCCACGGCCGACGCGCAGATCTACACATGGCGCGACGCCGCCGGCCACCTGGTGCTGTCGGATCGGCCGCGCACCGACGGCGGCGAGGTGCAGACGTTTGCCGTGGCCCGGGCCGCCGTCAAGGTCACCCGGCCCACCGCCCGGAAATCGGCGCCCTTCGACCCGATCATCGACGAGCATGCCGCCGCGGCCGGGGTCGACGCCGACCTGGTGCGCGCCGTCATCCAGGTCGAGTCGGCATTCAACCCGCTGGCCCGGTCGCCCAAGGGCGCCATGGGGCTGATGCAGCTCATGCCCGCGACCGCGTCGGAGCTGGGCGTGGTCAATCCGTTCGACCCGGCCCAGAACATCGGCGGCGGCGTCCGCTACCTGAAACGGCTGCTGGCGCGCTACGACGACAAGGTGGAGCTGGCGCTGGCCGCCTACAACGCCGGCCCGGGCGCCGTGGATCGCTACGGCCAGCAGGTGCCGCCCTACCGCGAGACCCGCGACTACGTGAAGAAAATCACGGCGAACCACGCCCCGGCCAGCCCCTCCGCGGGGCGGCCCGCGACCCGCATCTTCAAATGGGTCGAGATGGTCGACGGCCGCGAAGTGACCCGCTATTCCGACCGGCCCCAGTTCCCGGCGACGGCCCGGTAGCCGTCCTCTGGCGCGCGTCGCGGAGGCCTGTCTCGGAGGCTCGTGCCCCGCGGAGGCTCGTGCCCCGGGGCCTACTACCGCGAGGCCGGCCTCGCGGCCACGACCCAAGCTGTGGTATTCTTCGTCTTTTGGCGCGCCTAGCGCTCTAGAGGTTTGTACACGTGGCGAAGCGAAACCCCTCGGCCCTCAAGGCCCACCGTCAGAACGTCGTGCGCCGTGCGCGCAACCGCGACCTGCGCTCCTCTCTGCGCACCGGGCTCAAGGGCATCCGGGCGGCCCTGAACGCGGGCAAGATTGAAGAGGCCCAGACCCTGCTCGGCGCCGCCGTGTCCCTGGTGGACAAGATGGCCGGCAAGGGCATCATCCACCGCAACACCGCCGGCCGCTACAAGTCGCGCATGGTGGCCAAGCTCAAGCCCAAGGCCGCCTGACCGGCGGGCCGCCCGGCCCGCCCGCGCACACCTCCACGACCAGCCGTTCGAGCACGAAGCGCGGCTCTCCCTGCGACGATTTGATCGCCAGATCGGTGTCCAGCACCGCGCGCAGCGCCTGCCGGGCCCGCGCGTCCGGGCGCAGGCGGATGACGGCCGCGCGGATCTGCCCCAGGATCATCGGCGCGATCGCGCCGGCTTCGAACTGCGCGTCGATCTCGCGCAGAGCCGCGCCCGGGTTGCCGTTCCAGATGGCTTTCCCCAAGGCGAAGTCCTCGCCCGGCTCCTCCACCGGCAGCACCACATCCCTGACGTGGGCGGCGGTGATGGCGCCCTCGCCCGAGGCGTAGAGCACCAGCTTGTCGATGGCACTGCGGATCCGCGGCAGCTTGAGGCCGACCCCGTCGAGCAGCGCGGCGATGGCGGCGCCGTCCATGGTCATCTCGTCCTGATCGAGCCGCCCCTTGATCCAGCGGGCCGCGTCGGCCGCCGTGTCGAGCGTGCCGCAATCGACGACCCGCGCATGCTTCAACAGCAGCTTGGTGATGCGCCGCCCGCGATCGAGCGAGGCCGCGTCGAGCACCAGCGTGGTCATCGGCTCGGGCCGCTCCACGTAGGCCTCGAAGTCCTCGGCCGGCGTGGTGCCACGGGGCCGGCGTTTCCCGGTAGCGGCGGGCGCTTCGGCCGGCTCCTCGTCCTTGGCCCGTTTGGGCGCGAGCAGCACTTCGGCGTCGTGCACGAGCAGGACCCGGCGCGGGGCCATCATCGGCAGCGTGCGCGCGGCGCTGACGATGGCCGCGAGCATGGCCTCGCGGTCCCCGGCATTGGCCGCCTCGCGCGCGTGGAAGGCCGTGGTGTTGAAGGCGTGCAGGCCCTCGTCCACCAGCCCCAGGAACGCCTGCGCCAGTTCCAGGCGCGAGGGCAGGTCGTCGCTCTCCAGCAGGTAGATCGGCGCCGGCGTGCCGGCGGCAATCGCGGCGCGCACCTGGGCGGGCGTCATCAGAACGCTTCCAGGATGGCGCTGACGACCGAGCGGGCGAAGTCCGACGACAGGCGGTCGACGGCGGCGCTCTCCTGCTGGATGCCGGCGGCGCCCAAGCCCAGGCTGCTGGCGCTGGTCAGCTCGTATTCGTCGCTGAAGGTCAGGGCCGGGTTCTCCCACAGGGTCTTCTGCTGTTTGACGTCGGTGAACGACACGCCCACGATGATCGTGAAGCGGTAGCGCGAGGCCTGCTGGGTGGTGTTGAAGCCGACCGGCGCCGCGCCCACGTTCAGGATGTCGCCGCGGACGATGCCGTCCACGCCGGTGTCGGTCGGAAACACCTGATAGCGCCCGCGGCTCTGGAACTCGACCCGCACCTTCTCGGTGAAGATCTGCTCGAGCGGCGAGAACGGCGTGCGGTTGCCGAACATGGGCACGCCCAGTGTCTGGATATAAGCGGGCAGGAACGAGCCGCGGCCCGACAGCGAATAGCCGCACCCGGCCAGGGCCAGGGCCGCGCCCGCCAGCGGCACCGCGCGCAGCGCCTGGCGGCGCGTCAGCGTCGCCTTCGGGACTCGAAAGCCCCCCGACGAGCCCGGCGGCGCCGGCTCGAGACCGGCGACGCGCCCTGTCATCCGACCACCACCGAGACCAGCCGCCCGTGGGCGACGACCACCTTCTTCACGGTCTTCCCCTCCAGATGCGGCAGCACCGCCGGATCGGTCAGCGCCAGCTGCTCGAGTTCCGCTTCCGACGCGTCGGGGCTGGCCACGATGCGGCCACGCACCTTGCCGTTGACCTGCACCGGCACGACGATGCTCTCGGCCTTGGCGGCGGCCTCGTCGACCTCGGGCCAGCGGGCCGCGGCCAGGCCACCCTGGTGACCGTAGTGCTCCCAGATCTCCTCGGCCGTGTGCGGCGCAAACGGCGACACCAGCACGACCAGCGACTCGATCGCCTCCCGGCGCCACGGCCGGCGCCCTGCGCGGTCGGCGCGGCGCGCTGTCCGTCGGTGAAGTGGTAGAGGTCGTTGACCAGCTCCATCATGGCCGACACGGCGGTGTTCATCTGCTTGCGCGCTGTCGATGTCCCCGGTGACCCGGCGGATGGTCTCGTGGGTCTTGCGGCGCAGCGCCCGCTCCGCCGCCGTGAGCGTCGGCGGCGTCGATCGGCGGCGCCGCCAGCGCCGCCTCCCGCCACTGGTCGGCCAGCGCGCCACACCCGCGCCAGGAAGCGGAAGCTGCCGTCGAGGCCGGCGTCGCTCCACTCGACTTCCTTTTCGGGCGGCGCGACGAACATCACGTAGAGGCGCAGCGCGTCGGCGCCGACCTTCTGCAGCATCGTGTCGGGATCGACGACGTTGCCCTTCGACTTCGACATCACGGCGCCGTCCTTCAGCACCATGCCCTGCGTGAGCAGCTGGGTGAACGGCTCGTTGTGATCGACCATGCCGAGGTCGCGGAACACGCGCGTGAAGAAGCGCGAGTAGATGCAGGTGCAGGATGGCGTGCTCGACGCCGCCGCTGTAGAAGTCCACCGGCACCAGTACTTCGACCTTGGCCGGGTCGAACGGGCAGCTGGTCGTTGTGCGGCGTCGGCGAAGCGGTAGAAGTACCACGACGAGTCGACGAACGTGTCCATCGTGTCGGTCTCGCGCCGCGCCGCGCCGCCGCAGCTTCGGGCAGGTGACGTTGCACGAACTCGGGCACGCTGCGCCAGCGGCGAGTCGCCCCGGCCGGTGAACTGCGCGACCTTCGGCAACTCGACCGGCAGCTGATCGTCGGGCACCGGCACCATGCCGCACTGGTCGCAGTAGATCATCGGGATCGGCGTGCCCCAGTAGCGCTGGCGCGAGATGCCCCAGTCCTTCAAGCGGTACTGGACGGTGCCTTCGCCGATCCCGCGCGCCTGGGCCTCGGCGGTCATCCGCCGGCGCGCCGCCGCGGAGCGTGCAGCCCGTCGCACGGACCGGAGTTCACGAGCAGACCGTCGTCCGGCAACGCCTCGGTCATGGTCGCCACGTCGGGCACCGGCCCGCCCGTCGGCGGGAGCGACGACCGCCCGCATCGGCAGGTCGTACTTGCGCGCGAACTCGAAATCGCGCTGGTCGTGCGCCGGGCACGCCCATCACCGCCCCGGTGCCGTACTCGCCGAGCACGAAGTTGGCCACCCACACCGGCACGCGCTCGCCGGTGAACGGGTTGACCGCGTAGCGCCCGGTGAAGAAGCCCTCCTTCTCGACCTCGCCGCTGACCCGCGCCGGCGCGGTCCTGGCGCGCGGAAGCGCGTCAGCTGGCGCCGTGAAGGCCTGCGGATCGGGCGCCTCCTCGGCAAAGCGCGCTGACCAGCGGATGCTCGGGCGCCGAGCATGAGGAAGGTCGCGCCGTAGATCGTGTCGATGCGGGTGGTGAAGACCTCGATCGCCCGCCGGCTCGCCGTCGAGCGGCGAAGCTCGACGCGCGCGCCCTCGGATCGGCCGATCCAGTTGCGCTGCATCGTCAGCACCTTCTCGGGCCACTGCGACAGCGTCGTCGGCGCCGGCCAGCAGGTCGTCGGCGTAGGCGGTGATGCGGAAGAACCACTGCTCCAGATCGCGCTGCTCCACCGGTCGTGCCGCAGCGCCAGCAGCGCGCCGTCGACCACCTGCTCGTTGGCCAGCACCGTGTTGTCGACTCGGGCACCAGTTCACGGTCGAGCGGCGCCGGTAGGCCAGGCCGCGCTCGAACATCCGGATGAAGAGCCACTGGTTCCAGCTGGTAGTAGTCGGGCAGGCAGGTGGCCAGCTCGCGGCCCCAGGCGTAGCTGATGCCGAGCCGCTGCAGCTGCCCCTTCATGTGCGCGATGTTGTCGAGGGTCGACGTCTCGGGATGGATGCCGCTCTTGATGGCGGCGTTCTCGGCGGGCAGGCCGAACGCGTCCCAGCCGAACGGGTGCAGCACGTTGAAGCCGCGCATCCGCTTCAGTGCGCGCCATCGACGTCGCCGATGATGTAGTTGCGCACGTGCCCGACGTGGGCGTGGCCCGAGGGATAGGCGAACATCTCGAGGCAGTAGAACTTCGGCTTGCGACGGATCCTCGACCACTTCGAAGGCGCTGGCTGTCGTGCCCAGTGCGCTGCCACTTCTTGTCGAGTGCTTGCGGGTGATAGTCGGACACGGATGTAGGCACCAGGAGGCTGTGCGGGGACGAGCCGCGATTAGCGAATTCTATCAGCGCCGCGGCGGCGACCGGCGGCCAGTGTCGCGCCGTGGCGGTCCGGCGACGAATCCGTCACCGGGGTCGGGACCGGCCTAGATTGACCAGTAGGGCGCCAGGGCGGCCCGGGCAGCCGCCGCCCCGACCTGGCCGCGCCGGCGGTCGCCGGCCACCGCCACGTCGTCGGCGTCGCCGCCAGCCACGACGTGGAGCACCGCGTTCAGGGAGGTCGTCAGCCCGTCGATGTCGTAGCCGCCCTCGGTGACGTAGACCAGGCGTCCGCCAGCGTGACGTGCCGCCACCCCGCCGATGAGACGGGCCAGGTTGGCGAAGCCCTGGGGCGTCATCCGGAAGCCGCCGAGGGGATCGGACGCGTGCGCATCGAAGCCAGCCGACACCAGCACCAGGTCGGGCGCGAAGCGGTCGAGGACGGGCACCGCCACGGCCCGGAACGCCTCGTCGAGATCGGCGTCGCCGGCGCCGGCCTCGAGCGGCAGATTGACCGTGTAACCCGCGCCCGCGCCGACACCCACTTCGGTGGCGGCGCCAGTCCCGGGGTAATACGGATACTGGTGGCTCGAGACGAACAGCACCGCCGGGTCGTCGTAGAACATCGCCTGCGTGCCGTTGCCGTGGTGCACGTCGAAGTCCACGATGGCCACCTTGGCCACGCCCTGGGCGCGCGCCCAGGCCGCCGCGACCGCGATGCTGTTGAACAGGCAGAAGCCCATGGCGGCGGCGCGTTCGGCGTGATGCCCGGGAGGGCGGACGAGGGCCACGGCCGGCTCCTGCGGCGACGCCAGCACGTGTCGCACGGCGTCCACCGCGGCGCCGGCCGCCAGTCCGCGCCACCTCGTAGGACTCGGGGCTGGTGCTGGTGTCGGGGTCGAGGCGCACGGCATGACCGGCCGTCTCGCGGATGACGGCGATGTAGGCCGGGTCGTGCACGCGCGCCAGGACGGCGTCGTCGGCCGGCGCGCGGCTCGATCAGGCGTGTGCCCCGCCACCGCCCAGCCACGCGCCACGCGGCCCAGCGCCTCGGCCCGCTCGGGACGCTCGGGATGCCCCGGCGGCGTGAGGTGATGGGCGAAGACGTCACTGCTCAACAGAATCATGCCGGGTCTCCGGAGGCCAGGGCCTGCCGGCACGCGCGCGCGGCGTCCTGCAGGCGGAGTTCAAGCGCACGCCGCGCCTCGTCGAGGTCGGTGCCGGCCGCCACCGCCAACGGTTCGCCGACGGCCATGACGACGCGCGAGAACGGCTTGGGGATCTGGGTCCGGTCCCAGCTGCTGATGGTCCAGTGCCGGGCGGCCTCGGCATGGAACGGCACGATCGTCTGCCCGGTGGCCTGCGCCAGCCACACCGCCCCGGGTTGCGCGACGCCGGCCGGCCCGCGCGGACCGTCAACGGTGAAGGCCGTGCGCCCTTGCCGGGCCGCCGCGCACCAGCTGCCGCAACGCGCGCGCGCCGCCGCGTGAGCTCGAGCCTCGCGCCATGCGGTAGCCGAAGTGCGAGACGATGCGCGCAATCCACTCGCCGTCGAAGTTCTCGCTGATCACGACCACGATGCCGCTGTGCCGCCAGAACCACGCGCTCGGCAGGATCCGGCCATGCCAGATGGCCACCACGAACGGCGCCGCCCCCGACGCCGCCGCGGCCACGCGTTCGGCGCCGATCACTTCGATGCGCCAGGTCGCGCACAGCGCGCGCAGCAGCGGCGTGCCCACCGCCGCAATCAGCGCCACCTGGGCCCGCTTCCGCCACGAGCGGCGCCAGGGCGGCGTGGTCGCGTCCGTGCTGGGGGCGGAAACGCCGGTCACATGCCGTCGTAGTGCGGGCCCTCGCCGCCTTCCGGCGCGACCCACGTGATGACCTGATAGGGGTCCATGATGTCGCACGTCTTGCAGTGCACGCAGTTGGAGGCGTTGAGCTGCAGGCGCCGGCCGCCCTTGCCGTCGTCGACCATCTCGTAGACGTTGGCGGGACAGAACTTGACGCACGGATGCCCGTACTCGGGTCCGCAGATCGAGTGGCACACGTCGGTGTGCACCAGCAGGTGCGGCGGCTGGTTCTCCTCGTGATGGACGCCCGAGTAGTGCACGCTCGTCACCTTGTCGAAGGTCAGCTTGCGGTCGGCGGCGACGGCGTTCGAGCCGACCAGCACGTCGCGCTTCTTCAACCCGTAGTAGGCGTCGATGGTCTCCATCCGGGTGTGGCCGGCGTGCCCCTCCAGATCCTCGGGCCAGCGGCCGCCGGTCGCCATCGCCAGGCCGGCGAAGGCCGCGCCGGCATAGAGGCCGGCGCCGAACGCCTGATGCACGTTGCGCACCGGATACAGTTCCTCGCGGATCGCGCTGGCGTCCACCAGCGTCTTGTAGGCGCTGAGCGCGGCTGCGCCGAGGTGTCGCCGGCGCGCACCGCCGTCAAACGCCGTCTCGGCCGCCAGCATGCCGCTGCGCATCGCCAGATGGATGCCCTTCAGGCGCATCGAGTTCACGAAGTTGGCGGCGTCGCCGGTAATCAGCGCGCCGTCCGCGAACAGCCGCCGGCTGCGTGTTCCAGCCGCCTTCGGGCAGCGCCTTGGCGCCGAAGCGCACCAGCTGCCCGCCTTCGAGCAGTGCAGCGATGAACGGATGCGTGCTTGAAGCTGCTGAAAGGCCGCGTGCGGATCGAACAGCGGATCCTTGTAGTCGAGGCCGACGACCAGGCCGATCGATACGCGCCCGTCGGGCATGCGCGTAGATCCAGCTGCCGCCGAACTCCTCGTGGCGCAGCGGATAGCCGAGCGTGTGGATGACGGTGCCGGGCGCCAGGCGGTCGGCCGGCACGTCCCACAGCTCCTTGAGGCCGATGGCGTACTGCGCGGGCTGCGCCCGCGCCGATCTGCAGCGTGCGCACCAGGTCCTTGGTCAGATGGCCGCGCACGCCGTCGGCGAAGATCGTGACCTTGGCGCGGATGTCGGCGCCGGGCTCGAACGTGCCCCGCGGCGCGCCGTTCCTGCCGACGCCGCGATCGCCGGTGCGGATGCCGACCACGCGCGTGCCCTCGTAGAGCACCTCCTGGCCGGCAAAGCCCATGAACAAATCGATGCCGGCGGCCTCGACCTGCCCGGCCAGCCACTTCACGAAGTGGCTGAGCGAGATGATGTAGTTGCCGTGGTTGGCAAACGGCGGCGGCGTGATCGGCAGCCGGAACTGCTCGTGGCGGCCCAGGAAGTAGACGCTGTCGTTGGTGACTTCGCAGGCGAGCGGCGCGCCCTTGGCCACGAAGTCGGGCACGAGATCGGCGCAGCGTCGACGGGTCGAGCAGCGCGCCGGAGAGCGAGTGTGCGCCCGCTTCCCGGGCCTTGTCGACGACGGCGATGGTCAGCGGCTCGCCGCCCTGCGCGGCCTGCAGCTGCGTCAGCCTCAGCGCGGCCGACAGCCCGGCTGGTCCGCCGCCGATGACCAGGATGTCGACGTCGAGCGTTTCGCGTTCCATGCCCTCAGGCCTTGCCGAGTTCGGCGATGAGCGCGGGGGCCACCTCGAACAGGTCGCCGACGATGCCGTAGTCGGCGACCTCGAAGATCGGCGCGTCGGCGTCCTTGTTGATGGCGACGATGGTGCGCGCGCCCTTCATGCCGACCAGGTGCTGGATCGCGCCGGAGATGCCGAGCGCCAGTAGAGCTTGGGCGCCACGGTCTGGCCGGAGCTGCCGATCTGCCGCTCCATCGGCAGCCAGCCGTTGTCGCAGATCGGCCGCGAGGCCGCCAGCTCGGCGCCGAACGCCGTCGGCCAGCTGCTCGGCCAGGCCGACGATGTTCCTGCGCCTTGATGCCGCGGCCGACCGAGACGATGCGCTCGGCCTGCGACAGATCGACCGCCGCCTTGGCTTCCTGGAACGGCGCCTCGGCCTCTGCCGGATGGTCGGCCGCGTCGATGCGCGACGGCGCTGCGCCGTCACCGGGCGCGCCGTTGCCGCGCACCGCGGCGTCGGCGCGGAAGGCGCCGATCTGAAACGTGACGAGATGCGGGCTCGGCCCTTCGGCCGCGACCTCGGCGATCGAGCTTGCCCTGGAACATCGGCCGCGTGAACGTCGGCGCTCGCCGTCGTGGCTGTCGATGCCGGTGACGTCGGTGATCAGGGCGCGGTCGAGCCGCGCCGCCAGCATCGGCGCGAAGTCGCGCGTCTGGTAGGTGTGCGGCAGACAGCACGACGCGACGGCTCCAGCTGCGTCGATCGACCGCCTGCAGCGCCGCCACGTAACGCATCCGGCGTGTAGGTGCCGAGCGCCGCGTGCTCGACGGTCAGCACCTCGCGCACCTCGGCCGCCGCCAGTTCCGCGGCCACGGCCGCGACGCTCGGCGCCGAGCACGGCCACGCTCGACCGGCTGACGCCGCCGGCCAGCTGCTGCGCCGCCGGCAATCGCTTCCCAGCTGGCGCGATTCAGCTGTGCCGTCGCGCTGTTCGGCGATGACGAGAATCATAGGACCCGCGCCTCTTCGCGCAGCCGGCGCACCAGTTCCTTGCGCGGCCTCGGCCGGCGATGCCGCCGATCATGACGCGTCTGCTTCGACTTCTGCGGCAGCGCACAGCGACTGACGATCTGCTGCGCGCGAGCTGCCGGCGCGCCGGCGGCGACGACCTTGCGAATCTCCTTCTTCTTCGCCGCCATGATGCCCTTGAGCGTGGCGTAGCGCAGCTGGTTGATGCCGCTCTGGATCGTCAGCAGCGCCGGCAGCGGCATGGTCACGCCACTGGAACCAGCCGCCTTCGAGCTCGCGCTTGACGCGCAGCGTCGCCGCTCGGCGACCTGCACCTCCATGATGATGGTCGAGTGCGGCATGCCGAGCCGCTCGGCCAGCACCGACGCCGATCTGGGCGTAGCCCTGATCGTCGGACTGCAGGCCGGTGAGGACGAGGTCGAACTGCTCGTCGCGGCATCGCGCCGGCCAGGCGCGTCGGCCACCGCCGAACGCATCGGCCGCGCCGAGCGCGTCGTCCTCGACGTGGATGGCGCGGTCGGCGCCGCGCGCCAGCGCCTCGCGAATGCACCTGCTGCACGCGGGCCGGGCCGGCCGAGCACGACCACCACTTCGCCGCCGTGCTTCTCCTTCAGGCGCAGCGCCTCTTCGAGCGCGTAGGCGTCGGGCTCGTTCATCTCGTAGCTGACGTCCGCTCGCGGATCCAGGTCTTGTCGTCGTTCAGCCGCGGCTGCCACTCGCGCGTCGGCACCTGCTTGATGCAGACGGCAATCTTCATGCTGTCCGTGCACCTGTCTGAGCCGGCGTGCGGCGGCCCGAGGGCCCGCGCCGGCCGGCGGCGGCCGGAGGTGCCCTACGCCTCGTAGCGCTTGAACAGCAGCGCGGCGTTGGTGCCGCCGAACCCGAACGAATTCGACAGCGCGTAGTCGAATCGTCATCGGCGCGCTTCGACGTGCGGCACGTAGTCGAGGTCGCAGCCCTCGATCGGGCGCGTCGAGATTGATGGTCGGCGGCGCCATCTGATGGTAGCACGGCCAGGGCCGTGATGCCGGCCTCGAGCCCGCCGGCGGCGCCGAGCAGGTGGCCGGTCATCGACTTGGTCGACGACATCGCCAGCCGTGGCCGCGTGGTCGCCGAACGCGCGCTTGATGGCCAGCGTCTCGAGCCGATCGTCGATGCGGCGTCGAGGTGCCGTGCGCGTTGATGTAGTCGACCTCGGCCGGGCTCGATCGCCGGCCTTGCGATGGCGCCGTTCGCATCACGCGGACGGCGCCGTCGCCGTCCTCGGACGGGCGCGGTGATGTGATAGGCGTCGCCCGACATGCCGTAGCCGACGATCTCGGCGTAGATCTGCGCGCCGCGGCGCGTCGGCATGCTCGAGCTCTTCGAGGACGAGCGACGCCGGCGCCCTCGCCGATGATGAAGCCGTCGCGGTCCTTGTCGAACGGCCGGCTGGCGCGCTGCCGGATCGTCGTTGCGCGTCGACAGCGCGCGCAGCGCCGCCGAAGCCGCCGACGCCCATCGGCGTGATGGCCGCTTCCGAGCCGCCGGCGATCATCGCGTCGGCGTCGCCGCGCCGGATGATCTCGAACGAGTCGCCGATGGCGTGCGCCGACGCCGAGCAGGCGGTGCACGTGGCCAGGTTCGGCCCCTTGGCGCCGAACCGGATCGACACCTGGCCCGGCGGCCAGGTTGATGATCGCCGACGGGATGAAGAACGGCGAGATCTTGCGCGGCCCGCCTTCGAGCAGCGCGCTGTGCTCGCGCTCGATGGTGGCGAAGCCGCCGATGCCCGAGCCGATGAACACGCCGACGTCGCGGCGCGATCTCGGCGGTGATCGCCAGCCCCGAGTCGTCCATCGCGAACTGCGCCGCCGCGATGGCGAACTGGATGAAGACGTCCATCTTCTTGACGTCTTTCTTCTCGACGAACTGCAGCGGGTCGAAGTCCTTCACCTCGCCGGCGAACCTGCGTCGAGAACGCCGTCGGCGTCGAACTTGCGTGATCGGGCCGACGCCCGACTCGGCCCGCGCAGCAGCGCCGTCCCAGTTCGCGCTCGGTGCCGATTCCCAGCGACGACACCAGCCCGATGCCGGTGACGACGACTCGCCTGCTCACATGCTGCCTCCGTCGCGGCCTACTTCTTGCTCTTGGCGTGCTTCTCGATGTACTCGACGGCTTCCTTGACGCGCGTGATCTTCTCGGCGTCCTCGTCGGGAATCTCGATCCCGAACTCCTCTTCGAACGCCATCACGAGTTCGACGGTGTCGAGCGAGTCAGCGCCGAGATCCTCGACGAACGACGCGTCCGGCGTCACTTCTTCTTCGTCCACGCCCGAGCTGCTCCACGATGATGCTCTTCACCTTGTCGGCCATACGACGCCATCTGGCACTCCTCCTGCTACGTGCAGTACATCGCCGCCGTTGACGGCGAGAACCTGCCCTGTAATATACGACGCCTCGTCCGATGCGAGGAAACAGACCGCCGCGGCGATGTCGTCCGGCGTGCCCAGCCGTCCGAGCGGAATCTGCGCCGCCCAGTCGCCCTGCGCCTCGTCCGCTGATCGCCCGGTCATGTCGGTGTCGACGAAGCCGGGCGCCACGACGTTGACCGTGACGTTGCGCGAGCGCGACCTCGCGCGCCAGCGCCTTGCAGAACCCGATCAGGCCGGCCTTCGACGCGGCGTAGTTGGCCTGCCCGGCGTTGCCCATCTGCCCGACCACCGAGCTGATGGCGATGATGCGGCCGCCGCGCTGCTTGAGCATCGGCCTGAGCGCCGCCTGCGCCAGCGTGAACGCGGCCGTCAGGTTGGTGGCGATGCACCGCGTCCCAGTCGTCGCGCTTCATCCGCAGCAGCAGCTGGTCGCGGGTGATGCCGGCGTTGCTGACCAGGATGTCGAGCCGGCCGTGCGCCGTCGACGATCGCCGGCGACCGCCGCCGTCGACGGCCGCGGCGTCGGTGACGTCGAGCGCGATCGCCTCGGCCCGGCCGCCGGCCGCGACGATCGCGGCGACCGTCTCGGCGGCGTTGTCGCCGCGCGCCGCGGCCACCACGTGGCGCCCTGCGGCGGCCAGCTGCAGCGCGATGGCGCGGCCGATGCCGCGCGAGGCGCCGGTGACCAGCGCCACCTTGTCCGTCGAACCGTTTCATGATGCGATGTCCGTCGCGACGCCGGCGCCGAGAGCGCCTCGATGGCCGCCAGGTCGGCCGGCTGCTCCGAAGTTGAGCACGGTCGCGTCGCGCGCGATCTTGCGTGACCAGCCCGCTCAGCACCGTGCCCGGGCCCACCTCAACATACGCGGTGACGCCTTCGGACGCAAGGCGCCGCACGACGTCCTCCCAGCGCACCGGCGACGAGACCTGCGCGAATCAGCGCCTCGATCGCCGCGGCGGCGTCGCGCTTCGGCTCGGCGTCGACGTTGGCCACGACCGGCACGCGCGGGTCCTGCGCCGGCAGCGCGCGCAGCTCGGGCGCCAGCCGCGCCTCGGCCGGCTTCATCAGCGCGCAGTGGAACGGCGCGCTGACCGGCAGCGGAATCACCCGCTTGGCGCCGAGCGCCTTGGCCCGCTCGCCGGCGCGCGCGACCGCGGCGGCCGCGCCGGCAATCACGACCTGCCCGGCGCCGTTCAGGTTGGCCGGGCTGACCACCTCGCCCTGCGGCCGCCTCCGCGCACGCCGGCGCGCACGACCGTCTGCGTCGAGGCCGAGGATCGCGGCCATGGCGCCGGTGCCCGACCGGCACGGCCTCCTGCATGTAGCGGCCGCGACGGCGCACGATGCGCACGCGCGTCGGCGAAGGCAGCGTGCCGGCGGCGACGTGCGCCGAGTACTCGCCGAGGCTGTGGCCGGCGACGAACGTCGGGCGGAAGCCGCGGGCGTCGAGCACGCGACAGGCCGCGACGCTGACCGCCAGGATCGCCGGCTGGGTGTTCTCGGTCAGCGTCAGCTGATCGGCCGGGCCCGTCGAAGACAGCTCGCTGAGCGGCTCGCCGAGCGCCGCGTCGGCCTCGTCGAAGGTCGTCCCGGCACATCGGGAAACGCGTCGGCCAGCGCCTTGCCCATGCCGACCTTCTGCGAGCCCTGTCCCGGAAAGATGAACGCGATCATCTGGTGCGCCATCCGTCGGCGACGGCGATCTCGCGCTCGACGCGCTGCCATGACTCCGTCGGCGGCGAACCGCGACGCCATGGCCACCGCGTTGCGCATGGCCTTGGACGACGACCGGCCGTGGCCGACGATGCACGAGCCCGCGACACGCCGAGCAGCGGCGCGCCGCCGTATTCCGAATAGTCGACCGCGCTTGCGGAAGCGGCGGAAGGCGCGCGCGCGACAGCAGATAGCCCGACCTGGCTCGAGAACGTGCTCGACAGCTCTTCGCCCAGCAGCGTCTCCACGGTCTCGACCAGCCCCTCGCTGATCTTCAGCGCGACGTTGCCGGTGAAGCCGTCGCAGACGATCACGTCGGCGTCGCCGCGTAGAACATGTCGCGCGCCTCGATGTTGCCGATGAAGCTGCAGCGGCGCCGCCTTCAGCAGCCGGTGCGCCTCGCGCGTCAGCTCGTTGCCCTTGCTCTCTTCCTCGCCGATCGACAGCAGGCCGACCCGCGGCGCGTCGACGCCGAGCAGCCACGCCGCGCGTAGACCGCGCCCATGATGCGCGAACTGCAGCAGGTGCGGCGGCGCGGCACTCGACGCTCGCGCCGACGTCGAGCAGCACCGCCGGCCGGTGCCGGGTCGGGATCGGTCGGCGGCCAGCGCCGGCCGATCGACGCCCGGCAGCATGCCGAAGGCGCCGTGCGCGGCCACACCGCCGCGCCGGTGTGCCCGGCGCTGAACAGCGCCGCCGCCTCGCCGCGGGCCACGAGTTCGGCCGCCACCCGGATCGACGCCCGCGGCTTGCGCCGCAGCGCCGCGGCGGGCGACTCGGTCATGTCGATCGACGTCCGGCGGCCTCGACCACGCAGCACGTCGAGCAGCCCGCGGTCGGGATGCCGGGCGAGTTCGGCCTCGATGCGCGTCCGTCTGGCCCGACGAGCGTGACGGCCGAGCCCGAGTAGCGGGCGGCCGCCAGCGCGCCGTCGACGACCTGCCGGGGCGCGTGGTCGCCGCCCATGGCGTCGACGGCGATCCGCATCCGATCCGCGCGCGGGGCGCTCACGCGGTCCGCGAGAGCCGCGCTCGTGCCACGGACCTCAGCGCGCTACTCCTCGTCGACCGCGCGCACCTGCCGCTCGCGGTAGTAGCCGCAGTTCGCGCACACGCGGTGCGGCGCCTTGGGCTCGTGGCACTGCGGGCAGGCGCCGAGGTCGGCGGCCGTCAGGGCGTCGTGGGTGCGGCGCTTGCGGTGCGGGTCTTGGAGTGTCGTCGTTTGGGATTAGGCATCGTCGTTACGTCCGCTGCTGAGACGAGCGCCTGGAGCGCCGCGAGGCGCGGATCTTCCCAGTGCGGGCTGCAGTCGCAGCGCTCGCGTGTTCAGGTTGGTGCCGCACGTCGGACACAGAGCCCTGGCAGTCGGGCCGGCAGAGCGGCTTCATCGGCAGCGCCAGGTAAACTGCTCGCGCACCATCTGACCGAGGTCGATCTGGTCGTCGTCGTAGAACGTCGGTCGAGGTCGTCGTCTTCGCGATCTTCCTCGCGGTCGCCCGGCGAGCGCCTGCGGCAGGTAGCGCAGGTCGAACGGCGGCATCGCACCGGCACCGTGAACGGCTCGAGGCAACGGCTGCACGTGCAGCTCGAGCGGGTGGTCACGCGTGCCGACCAGACGGAACTTGTCCTCGTCCTTGTGGATGGTCATGACCAGATGGACCGGCGCGATGACGCGGTAGTCGCTCTCGGGCGGGAACGACTCGGCCGCGTAGGTCTGGTCGAACGGCGTTTCCGGCTGGCGGATGGGTTTCAGGTCGAGCTGCATGGCTGGTGCGCTCCGCCGCGAATTCTCGCGATGAGACGACCACCCAGTGTATCACGCAGGAACACGGCGCTTGGTGGCCTTTGCCCTGTGTTCGCCCGGCGGCGTGGGCCGGCGGCCCTCAGGTCTGCCGTCAGCGTTCAGCGCCGAAGCGCTCGAACACCGGCCACGGCCCGACCCAGGGCTTGGGGATGAACAGCTGCTCGAACAGGCGGACGGCGTAGCGGTCGGTCATGCCGGCGATGAAATCGCGGGTGGCCGCGTCCAGCCCCTCGGCTCGATGGTCCGGGCGTCCAGGAACGCCGTCGGGCGCTCGCGCACCTTTTCCCACAGCCCGCCGAGGATGCCCGTCGGCCTTCTTGAACTCGGCCGTGGCCGACGTGGTTCTCGTAGACCGCCTCGAACAGGAAGTCGCGCAGCGCCGAGCATGCGCCTCGAGCACCGTCGTCGCTCATGCGGATTTCGGTCAGCGCCGCCGGCCAGCGTCTCGGTGACCACGTCCGTCACCATGCGTGCCGATCCGCTGCGGACGACGAGGCGCCGAGCACCGCGACCGGCGCGGCCGGCAGGTCGCTCTGCGCTGCAGGATGCCGGCCCGCACGGCATCGTCGATGTCGTGATTGACGTAGGCGATGATGTCGGCCACCCGCACGACCTGCCCTTCGAGCGTGCTGGCGCGATGCTCGGGCGGCACGCCGACCGGCAGCCCGTGCTTGCCCTTCGAGTGCCTGGCGATGCCGTCGCGCACCTCCCAGGTCAGGTTCAGGCCGCTGCCCGTCGTTTTCGAGCACGTCGACGATGCGCAGGCTCTGCTCGTAGTGGTTGAAGCCGCCGGGCATCAGCGCTGTCGATCACCCGCTCGCCGGCGTGGCCGAACGGCGTGTGCCCGAGGTCGTGGCCGAGGGCGATCGCCTCGGTCAGCTCCTCGTGCAGGCGCAGCACCTTGGCGATGGTGCGGGCAATCTGCGACACCTCGAGCGTGTGCGTCAGCCGGGTGCGGTAGTGATCGCCGGTCGGCGCGAAGAACACCTGCGTCTTGTGCTTCAGCCGGCGGAACGCCTTGCAGTGGATGATGCGATCGCGATCGCGCTGGAAGGCCGGCCGGATCGTGGTCTTCGGCCTCGGGCCGCAGGCGGCCGCGCGAGTCGGCGCTCTTGGCCGCCTGCGGCGCGAGCATCTCGCGCTCGCGCTGCTCGAGCTCTTCGCGGATGGTCATGCGCGCGGCCTCGCCATGAAGACATGCCGTATCGTAGCAGTCCGCGCCGCCGTCAGCTCAGCCGGTCGAGAAAGCTGGTGCCGTGCGCGCAGCGGCCCGACGCCGAAGATCGTCGGCGAGCGTCTGGCCGAGATCGGCGAACGTGGCGCGCGTGCCGAGATCGACCCGCCCGGCCACGCTGCGCGCCGGTGAGGCCAGCACCGGCACGTACTCGCGCGAATGATCGGTGCTCGGCGTGGTCGGGTCGTTGCCGTGGTCGGCGGTGATGACCAGCAGGTCGTCGGGCTGCAGCCGCGGCAGCAGGTCGCGCCAGCCGCGCGTCGAAGCGTTCGAGGTTGGCAGCGTAGCCCGTCGAGTCGTTGCGGTGGCCGTACTGCGTGTCGAAGTCGACCAGGTTGGCGAAGATGCAGCCGCGGCGTGCCGGCATCGCAGCGCCGCGCACACGCTGCGCTCATCCCCGTCGTCGTCGCTCGCCGGTGGCGATGCGCCGCGGTGATGCCCCGGCCGGCGAACAGGTCGCTGATCTTGCCCACCGCCATCGACCGGAACGCCGGCGCCGGTGCAGGCGATCGAGCAGCGTCTCGCGCGACGGCGGCAGGCGTAGTCGTGGCGGTTGGCGGTGCGCGTGAAGGCGCCGGGCTCGCCGACGAACGGCCGCGCGATGACCCGGCCGACGCCCAGGCCCTCGACCGACCAGCTCGTAGGCGATCTCGCACCACCGGTAGAGCTCGGCGACCGGGACGACCTCTTCGTGCGCGGCGATCTGGAAGACGCTGTCGGCGGAGGTGTAGACGATCGGCCGGCCGGTGCGCATGTGCTCGGCGCCGAGCTCGTCGATGATCGCGGTGCCCGAGGCGACGACGTTGCCGAGCACCGGCCGGCCGATGCGCGCGCTCGAACTCGGCGATCAGCGTCCGGCGGGAAGCCGTGCGGGAAGGTCGGGAACGGCCGTTCGAGCACGACGCCCATCATCTCCCAGTGGCCGGTGACCGAGTCCTTGCCGGCCGAGCGCTTCGGCCATGCGGCCGCAGGCGCCGCCGGCGCGGCCGCGCGGCGACCGCGCCCGATGCGGCACGACCGCGGCCGAGGCCGAGCGCGCGCGAGCGTCGGCATGCGCAGCGGCACGCTGCGCGCGATGTTGCCGAGGGTGTTGCTGCCCGGCGTCGCCGTAGGCGGCGGCGTCGGGCAGCTCGCCGATGCCGACGCTGTCGAGCACGATGACGATGGCGCGCGCGGAAAGCTGACGCCGATCGTCAGGGATGGTGCGACGAGAAGTAGTTGGGGACGCTGCGCGGCACGCGGATGCGTCGGCGATCGCGTGCTTGAAGACCAGGTGGTCCAGGCGCCGTCGTGTTCGACGACCACGGCGAAGCGATCGAAGTTCTTGATGCGGCCCTCGAACTGCCGGCCGTCCAGCAGGTGGATGGTGACGGTCAGCTTCTCGCGGCGCGCGTAGTTGAGGAAGACGTCCTGGATATTCGGTGCGCTCGGTCTTGCCGTCAGCCATCGGCGACGTCTCTCCCGTCGTCGTGCAGATCCCGCGCGTTCCCGAGCAGCGCGAAGCACGCTGCGCATGCACTGCGCCGTTACTCGCCGGGACCGTCAAACCATTCTAGATCAGGCTCTTTGCGGAACCAGATCAACTGCCGCCGCGCGTAGCGGCGGTTCTCCTGCGCGATGAGCGCGCGCGTCGCTCGCCTCGTCGCGCACGCCGTGCAGGTACTCCAGCACCTGCCGGTAGACCAGTCCGCCGAACGGACGCGCCGTCTGCCGGCACGCCGCGCGCCAGCAGACCGCGCACTTCGGCTTCGCAATCCGCCGGCCGAACTGCTCGTCGACGCGCGCGCGCAGCCGCGGCTCGAGCGCGTCGAGCCGCATGCGCAGGCGACCGCGACCACCTCGAAGTCGGGCAGCGGCGAGACGGTGTCGGCGAAATGCGCGGTGAGCGGCCGCCCGGTCAGCGAAGTAGACCTCGAGCGCGCGAACCATCCGCTTGCGGTCGCGCGGCTGAATGCGCGCGGCCGACGGCGGGTCGACGCGCTGCAGCATACGGTGCAGCCACGCGATGCCGCGCCGCGCCGCCGACCGCGCTCGAGCCGCGCGCGCAGCGCGGCGCTCGGCCGGCGGACCGGGAAACAGCCCGCGCGTCAGCGCGCGGTAGTAGAGGCCGGTGCCGCCGACCAGGATCGGCAGGCGGCCGCGCGCCGTGGATGTCGCGAATCACCGGCGCCGCGTCGCGGGCGAACCGCGCCGCGGTGTACTCGTCGGTCGGGTCGACGATGTCGATCAGGTGGTGCGGGATGCCGCGGCGGTCGGCCACCGGCACCTTGTCGGTGCCGATGTCGAAGCCGCGATAGACGGCGGTCGAGTCGCAGTTGATGATCTCGCCGTCGAGCCGCTCGGCCAGCGCCAGGGCCAGGGCGCTCTTGCCGGTGGCGGTCGGGCCCAGGATCGCGAGATAGCGCGCCGGCATCACGGTGGTCCTAGCAGGCCAGCTGCACGAGCGCCAGCGCCAGCAGCGCCGTCAACACGGCCAGCAGGCCGGCGTGCTGAGCCGCGCGCGCCATCACTGCGGGGAGGGCGACTCGTTGTAGAAGAACGTCACCGTGAAGAACGCCTTGTCGGACGGGTACTCCGGCGGCAGCGGCTGGGTGGGGTTCGACGTCAGCAGCGCGTTGTAGGCGAGCGGTTGAACGAGTCGATTTCCGACGGGCCGACCACGTTCATGTCGGTGATGCGGCCGTCCTGGTGCACGTTGAACGTGACGACCACGCGGCCCGCATGGACAGCGCCGCATTCGGGATGAACCAGTTGCGTTTCACCTGCGCGATGAAGCGGCGGATCCACGGCCCGAACTCCACGCCCTTGGTGTCGAACTGGATGGCCGGCCCGAACTCGTTGGTGCCGCCCTGCTGGTTGTTGAGCGATTCGCGCTGCACGTACTTCTGGAGGTCGCGGAGCGCCTCGCCGAGGCGTCCGCCAGCCGGCTTGTCGGCCGCCACGTCCTCGGTTCGTTGCGGCGCCGGCGGCGCCGTGGCTGCTTCGGGCAGCGGCACGGCCTCCTCGGCCGGACGCGGCGCCGGCGGCGCCGGCTCGGCCGCCTCGCCCCGGCCCTTGGCGCGCTCCTCGGGCGGAGCTTCGACGCGCTCGGCGCTGGCGCC
This sequence comes from uncultured Acidobacteriota bacterium, assembly GCA_963843885.1. Classification (GTDB taxonomy): domain Bacteria; phylum Acidobacteriota; class Vicinamibacteria; order Vicinamibacterales; family UBA2999; genus CADEFD01. The sequence goes on along the minus strand of CAWJMJ010000016.1, from coordinate 61,800 downwards.
GCGCGAGAACGGCAAGGGGTTCTCGGGCCGTTCGGCCATCAACGGGGCCTGGGCCTGGCGATCGATGTCGGAGGCGTCGGCGCGGGGCGGCGGCGTCGGCGCCGGCACGTCGCGCAAGGGCTCGACGAAGACGAAGCGCGGCGCGTCGTCGCGCGGACGCTCACGGGGCGTCTCGGCCTCGGTTACGGGCCGCTGGAACATCTCGAGCCGTGGCGCCAGCAGGAACGCCAGCACGATCGCCACGTGCACGACGACCGACAGCACGACTCCCTCGCGGCGGGAAATGGCGCTGCCGACCGCATCAACCGAGTCGTAGCGGTCGTAGAAGTCGAAGTACATGAAGCAGTTGCTCGATTATACCCGCCAGGCGACGCGGGCCTGGTGGCTCCGGCGGGCGGCGGAGCGCGGCCTACTCCGGCTTCGTGGCCGTGTAGAGATAGACGACGCCCAGCGTCAATGGTCTGCTCGAGGCCGCGGCAAAGCCGCTGTGCGTCAGCAATCGCCACGAACTCGTCGCCCCAGGGGAAGGCGCCGACCGACGCCGGCAGGTAGCTGTAGGCGCCGCCGTGGCGCGAGACGAGCGAGCCGATACGCGGCAGCACGCGCAGGAAATACCAGGCGTAGAGCTGCCGCAGCCCGGGGGCCTGGGGCAGGCCGAACTCGAGGATGGCCAGCCGGCCGCCCGGCGTCAGCACTCGAAGCATCTCGCGGATGGCGGCCTCGGTGACCTGGACGTTGCGAATGCCGAACGCGACGGTCAACGCATCGACCGAGGCATCGGCCACCGGCAGGCGCATCGCGTCGCCGCGCACCAGCTGCACGCGTGAGGTCAATCCGGCCGCGGCGATCTTGTCGCGTCCCTTGGCCAGCATCGCGCCCGCGAAGTCGACGCCGACGACGCGCAGGCCGCTGCCCGGCCGCGCCAGGGCGGTGCCGATGGCGACGTCGGCGGTGCCGGCACACACGTCGAGCACACGCTCGCGGCCGGTCAACGCCAGCGACGCGATCGCCCGGCGCCGCCAGGCGCGATCGAGCCCGAGCGACAAGACGGTGTTGAGCAGGTCGTAACGTCCAGCGATGGCGTCGAACATGCCGGCGATGCGCGATGGCGCCTTGTCGAGCGGCGGGGGCGCGGGCCGGTTCACGGCGTCAGCGGACATAGAGGGACACCGCGGTGATGGTCATATACAGGATGCCGACATAGCCGTTCAGGTCGAAGGCCTGCGCCGCGCGCGACAGGTCGCTGGCGCTGACGAGCGACTGCTCGTAGGCCAGCAGCGCGGCGACCACCGCCACGCCGGCGAGGTAGATGGGACCGAGCGGCACGACCAGGGCCAGCGAGGCCATCACCGCGACGGTGGCGACGTGCAGCAGCCGCGACAGCCGCAGCGCGCCGGCCACCCCGAAGCGCACCGGAATCGACTTCAGCCCCTGCGCGCGATCGAAGTCGACGTCCTGACAGGCGTAGAGGATGTCGAAGCCGGCGACCCACAGGCCAATGGCGGCGCCGAGCAGCCACGGCGCCCAGCCGCCCCGGCCGCCGGCCGCCAGCCAGCCGCCCACCGGCGCCACCGCCATGGCCAGGCCGAGGAACGCCTGCGTGTAGTAGGTGAAGCGCTTGGCCAGCGAGTACCAGAAGACGATGGCGAGCGCCACCGGCGACAAGCCAGCCGGCAGAGCGCGCCCAACTGGAACGAGGCGGCCACGAAGACGGCGGCGCCATCCGACGACGAACGCCGTGGCCTCGCGCGCGGCTCATCGCGCCGCGCGGCATCTCGCGGTTCGCCGTGCGCGGATTGCGGGCGTCGAAGCGCGCATCGACCAGGCGATTGAAGCCCATGGCGGCGCTGCGCGCCGCCACCATGCCACGAGAATCCAGGCCAGCGCGGCCACGTCGAGCGGCGTCTCGCGCGACGCCAGCAGCGCGCCGGTGAGCGCGAACGGCAGCGCGAACACCGAGTGGCTGAAGCGCACGAACGACAGGTAGGTGCCGAGCGACGCCATCGCCCGCCCCGCGCGGCAGCGCGCGGCGCGCCGACCCACTGGATGCGCTCCGGCGCGATGCCCTGCACCAGCGCACTCTCCGCATCCGCGGTGCCCTCCGGCACCGTCACCGCGATCAGGCGCGCTCGCTTGCCCGGCTCGATCGTGCCCGAGTTCGGTCGTCGAAGCCGAGCGCCGCGGCGCCGCCGCGGGTCGCGCTCTCGAGCAGCCGCGCCGGCGGCACCTCGGGCGCCAGCCGGCGCAGTCGGCCAGCTCGGCGAACAGGTTCAGGTCGGGCGCGCTGGCCAGGCTGTCGGTGCCGACGGCCACGGCCACGCCCGACGCGATAGAACCGCGCGATCGGCGGCGCGCCGCGCCGACCCAGCGTTGCTGCGCGGACAGGTCACGAGCGTGGCCCCGATCGCGGCCAGGCGCGCCAGTTCCGCATCGGTCGATCTGCACGCCGTGCACGACCAGCGTGCCGGCGATCGATGACGCCGAGCTCGCCAGATAGTCGCCGGGCTCGCACGCCGGGCGGCACCCAGTCGGCACGCCAGACGCCGAGCTCCTCGAGGAGCTGCCGCCAGGGGCCGGCGCCCTGTGCGCAGGAACTCGCACCTCCTCGGCCGACTCGGCCGAGGTGCACGCTCATGAGCGGCCGCGGCCTGCCGCGTCGAACGCCGTCGCGGATCGCGCGGAACAGCTCGGCGCGACACCGAGATACGGCGCGTGCGGCGCCGGCGACCACGCGCGACGCCGGGCGACGTCGAGCGCCGCGCGCCGCCGGCGCGACGCGGCTCGGTCGACCAGCGCGGCCGTCGCGCGTCGCTTGAAGCCCAGCAGCTCGTGGAAGACCACGCCGGCATGCCCGGCTCTGCCAGCATCGGCCCGACGTCGACCAGCGTGTTGCTGATGTCGCCGACGGCCGCCGTGCCGCTGGCGCCGCATCTCGGCGATCGCCGTCGCGCATCGGCGGCCATCGGCATCCGGGTCCTCGGCGCGATCGGGCGCTGCCGCGGGCGCGCCATCAGCGTCCCGACCCAGTCAGGAAATCCGCCGCCGGCGGCACCCGGCCGCGCAGCTACGACAGCTCGAGATGGGTATGCGCGTTGACCAGGCCCGGCAGCAGCACCACGCGCCCGAGATCGCTGCGTGCGGGCGGCCGCCGGCGCGTCGGCTCCGCCGGCCCGACGCGCGGCGATCCGGCCGTCGTCGACGTCCACCCAGCCGTCGCGGATCGGCGGCTGGACCGATCGGGCAGACCCACGCGGCGCGCACGAGCAGCGCGGCGTTCCATCGGCGGCGTCACGACCGGCGACGGTGCGGCGGCTGCGACGCGCTGCTGCTTGCCGGCGGGGCTGCGGGCCGGATAGTTCGACCAGTTCCGCCGGCACCGACGTGATCGCCCGTCGGCGCGCGCGGTCGCCAGCTCCAGCATGCGCGGCACCTCGCGCTCGCGGAAGATCGGATCGCCGAGCATGCTCGTAGTGCATGTTGCGGCGCTTGGCCACGAAGCCGGCGTCCTCGATGTTGCGGACGATCTCGACTTCGTCCATGCAGTAGCGCGGCGCCGGCGGCGCGGACGACGTTCTCCTCGATCATCACGCTGCCCATGTCGTTGGCGCCGAAGGCCAGGCTCAACTGGCCGACCTTGCCGCCCTGCGTGACCCACGACGCCTGGAGGTTGTCGAAGTTGTCGAGGACGAGCCGCGCGACCGCCAGCGTGCGCAGGTAGTCGATGCCGGTCGCCTCGGCGCCGCCGAGCTCGGTGTGCTCGGGCTGGTAGCTCCAGGAGATGAACGCGGTGAAGCCGCCGGTCTCGTCCTGCAGCGTCGCGCAGCCGCAGCAGGTGCTCGAGCCGCTCCTCGTCGGTCTCGACCGTGCCGTACATCATCGTCGCGGTGGTGCGCAGGCCGGCGCGGTGCGCGTGGCGCATCACGTCGAGCCACTCGTCGGCGCGTCGCCTTGCCGTAGCAGTTGCAGCAGCTTGCGGACGCGGTCGACCAGGATCTCGGCGCCGCCGCCGGGCACGCTGTCGAGGCCGGCGGCGATCAGCCGCTCGAGCACCTCGCGGCACCGGCAGCTGCGACAGCCGCGAGATGTGCAGCACCTCCGGCGGCGACAGCGCGTGCAGCTTGAAGTCGGGATAGCGCTGCCTTGATCGCGCGGAACAGGTCCTCGTACCACTGCGATCGGCAGGTCGGGATTGTGGCCGCCCTGCAGCAGCAGCTGCACGCCGCCGAGCGCGATGCGTCTCGTCGATCTTCTGGAAGATCTCGTCGAACCCGAGCACGTAGCCCTCGGCGTCGCCCGACCGTGCGGTAGAACGCGCAGAAGTCGCAGCGCGCCACGCAGACGTTGGTGTAGTTGACGTTGCGGTCGATGATGTAGGTGACGACGCCGCTCGGGATGCTTGCGCGCGGCGGACCGCGTCGGCCAGCCGGCCGAGCAGCGGCGTCGGCGCCGTGCGGTACAGCCGCAGCGCCTCGGCGGCGGCCAGCCGGCCGCCGCTCAGGATCCGATCGCCGAACGCATCGAGGCGTGGCATGCATCAGTAGAACCGCAGCGGCCTGGCCGGAGGCGAATGACGCACCTCGGCGGCCAGCGCGAGAAAGCGTTCGAGGCCCGCGCGCTCCGCGTCGCCGAACCGTATACCGCAGATTATCACGCAGGTAGGAACGGATGGTGCCGGCCCGCTCCCCGCCCGGGCCGCCGCAGGCTGCGGGCGATGTCCGTCGACGGCGGCCAGCCCGCGGTCGCGGGCGCCGCCGAGCGCCGCCAGGTGCGGCGCGCCGAGCCCGCCGGGGCGGCCCGCCCACGCCGCGTAGACGAACGGCAGGCCGGTCAACGTGCGCCACGCCGCCCCGAGGTCCATCTTCTCGACGCCGCGAGTGTCGGGGTCGATGTCGAGCGCCGGATCGCCAATCACCAGCGCCGCGTCGGCCCTCGGCCAGCATCTCGTCGAGCACCGGGCGCACCGGCACGAACACGGCGTCGATGTCCCACAGCTTCGCGCACAGCACCCGGGTCAGCGCCACCGACGTGCGGGAGCTGGTGTCGACGCCATGCGCTGCACCTGGCCGATCGGCACCGCGGTGAAGACCGCCACCGACAGGATCGGGCCGTCGGATCCGATGGCGATGTCGGGCACGAGCCGGTAGTCGCCGCGCAAGTACTCGATGGCCGGGATGAGCCCGAGGTCGACTTCGCCGGCGTGGAGCCGGGCCGCGCAGACCGACGGCAAATCGAACTGCACGTCGAACAGCTCCGGTTCTTCCTCCAGACCGTGAACCAGAGGCCGCGCGTTGATGAACGAGACGGCGCTGACGCGAACCGGCGCGGTCATTCGCCGAGTCGCGCGTGGCGGCCGGTGCGTTCGACCGGCGTCAGGCCGGCGGCCGTGATGTTGCGGCGCACATCCTCGAGCGTGGCGCGGCGCGCGCCGTGGGTCAGGTCGTCTCCGGCCGGCACGGCATCGAGATTGTCGGCGCCGACCGTGAGCGCGACCTGCGCCAGCTTGGGCCCGTAGAGCATCCAGTCCACCTGCACGGAGGGCACGCCCTCGAGGACGAGCCGCGCCAGCGCCACCTGGCGGACGTCCGAGAAGCCGGTCGTGGGCGCCGCCGCGTCGATGACCGCGCGGCAGCGGCGCCACCGCGTCCAGACCGCCGACGTCGTCGTGCAGCGCCGCGGACGGAGAGCAGCCACCCGGCGCGGTCCGCTGGTTCGTGTCCGATGCCCACGACGCTGCACGCCGAGGCCCGCCTGCCGGGCGCCACGCACCGCCTCGGCGGCGGCCGGACCGACCTCGACCACGGCCAGCTCATCGAGACCCGCAGCCGCCAGCGCGCGGCATCCTTCTTCCCCGACCAGCGCGAACGATCTCCGTGCGCCGAGAAGCCCCGCAGCACGCAGGCGCCAGCCAGCGCCTTGGCCTGCAGCACGGCGTCGATGGCCTGGTCGAGCGAAGCCGGTGTGCCGGAGAGCCGCACCTCGTGCGCGGTCGGCGGCGCGGCCGTCCACCTGGCGCTGGTCGGCCAGGTCGAGCCGATGGACCCGCACGAAGGTGGCCGCGGTCGCCATGCCGGCGCCGGCGCGCGTCGTCGGCCAGCGCGCCCAGCGCCAGGATGTCGGTCGAGACCGCCAACGTCGCCACGGCGACGGCGTCGAGCCGGTCGCCCGCGGCGGCCTGGCGCGCGATGGCGTCCGGGATCGTCGCCGTCTTGTCAGCGGGCATCATGCATTCGCTCCACAATCGTCGTCGCAAGGCGCAGGGCAGCGCGGCCCTGCTCGCCGGTGACGCGCGGCGGCCGCCCGTCGCGCACCGCGTGCGACGAAGTCTTCGAGCTCGCGCGCAGCGGTTCGTCTTTGACGACGTCGAGTTTCCCGCCCTGGATCGCCGGCGGCCCCGTCGGGACCGAGACCGAGCGTCCAGTGCTCGACCTCCTGCGCGGCGTAGTCGATCGACAGGTAGCTCTGGGGCTGGAAGAACCGGATCTTGCGCACGCGGTCGCGGCTGATGCGGCTGGCCGTGAGGTTGGCGATGCAGCCGCCGGCGAATCGCAGCCGCACGTTGGCGATGTCGATCCGCGGCGTCAGCACCGGCACGCCGACCGCTTCGACGGCTCACCACCGGCTCGGCCACGATCGACAGCAGCAGATCGAGGTCGTGAATCATCAGGTCGAAGACCACGTCGATGTCGAGGCTGCGCTCCGGGAACGTGCCGAGGCGGTGCACTTCGATGAAGCGCGGATGGTTCAACATGCGGCGCGCGCGGCCTGACCGCCGGATTGAAGCGCTCGGTGTGACCGGTGGCCAGCCGCACCCCGCGCGCCGCGGCGGCCGCAATCATCGCGTCGGCCTCGGCCACCGAACGGGCCAGCGGCTTCTCGACCAGCACGTGCACGCCGGCCTCGATGAAGCCGCAGCGCCACCTCGAGGTGCGCTTCGGTCGGCACGGCGATGGTCACCGCATCGACGGTGCCGAGCAGGTCGCGCCAGGAAGTCAGCGGCGGTGGTCCCCGCCGCGGCCGCAATCTCGGCGGCGCGGGTCTGATTCGCATCGACCACCGCGACCAGCGTCACGCCGCCCATCGCCGCCAGCAGCCGCGCGTGGTGCCGGCCGAGATGGCCGACGCCGACGACTCCCATCCGTAACTGCCGTTCCATCACCCTACGTCCTCCGCCGGCTTGGCCCGGCCCACGACGGCGATGCCGTGCGCGTCGGCGGCGGCAAGCATGCGCGCCTTGTCGAACATCAAGGCCTTGCCGGCGTCGAGCGACAGCACGGTCGCGCCGGCCTGCGCCATCGCCTGGATCGTCGGGATGCCGACGACCGGCACGTCGAAGCGCATGTCCTGCTTCGGCTTGGCCACCTTGACGACCGCCACGCCCGGCCCGGCCAGCGTCGCGGCGCGGGCAATGACGGCGTCGGTGCCCTCCATGGCCTCGACCGCCACGACGGCGGCTGTGCTTGACCGCGATCGTCTGGCCGATGTCGAGGCCGGCGATGGCATCGGCCATGCGGTAGCCGAAGGTCAGCGACGCCTGCTCGGCCTCCGCTCGGCGCCCGCGCCGTCATCACGCCCGCCTCGGCCAGCAGCGGCTGGAGCAACTGCGTCGAGTCGATCAGCTCGATGCCGCGGTCGCGCATGGCAGTCGGCCACGGCGCCAATCAGCGCGTCGGTGTTGCGCGAGCGCAGCTTCATGAGCACGCCCATGAAGGTGAGGTCGGGCACGAGCCGCCGAAGATCTTGGTGTGCTTGACCTGGCCGGCCATCACCGCGTGCGTGACGCCGGCGCGCTGCAGCACGTCGAGGCACTGGCCGAGCTGGCCGAGCGACACCCGTGGAGCGGCACCGCCGGCGGGCCCAGGGCCGCGGCTTCGAGGTCCGCGTCGGCCTCTTCCTTCACCGCGACGATCGTGACGTCGTGGCCGAGACGCGGGCCGCCTCGAGCACGAGGAACGGAAAGCGGCCGTTGCCGGCGATCAGGCCGAGCTTCACCGTGGCCCCCGCCTACTCGTCGCTCGTCACCGGACCGCACGTTCGGCCGGCGCAGGATGACGCCGCGCGACGACGACCGGATGAAGTCGACCAGGTACTGCACCTCGGGGCAGGCCAGCGCCGCGCTCGGCGTCGATTCGGTCGAGCGCCCGGGACGGCGTCAGCGCGACTGAGCAAGTAGCGGTAACTGCGCTTGAGACTGGCTCACCACCTCCGGCGGGAAGCCGCGGCGCACGAGGCCGATCGGTATTGAGGCCGTAGACGCGGGCGCGGTTCCCGACCGTCCTGGCAAACGGCAGCGCGTCCTTGGTGACCACCGAGTAGCCGCCAATGAAGGCGTAGCGGCCGACCCGGCAGAACTGGTGCACGCCGGAGTAGGCGCTGATCTTGGCGAAATCCTCGACCGTGACGTGTCCGCCCAGGGTGGCGCCGGGCCCGAAGATCGTGTCGCTGCCGACGCGGCAGTCGTGCGCGACGTGAGCGTAGGCCATGAACAGGTTGCGATCGCCGATGCGGGTCTCGCCGCCGCCGCCGACGGTGCCGCGGTGGATGGTGACGCACTCGCGGAAGACGTTGTCGGCGCCGATGACCAGGCGCGTGCGCTCGCCGCGGTACTTCAGGTCCTGCGGCGGCAGGCCGATCGAGGCGAACGGGAAAATCTGCGTGTTGTCGCCGATGGTCGTGTCGCCCTCGACCACCGCCGAGGCGCCGACCATGACGTTGGTGCCGAGGACCACGTGCGGGCCGACCACCGCGTGCGGACCGACCACGGTCCGCGGCCCAATCACGGCCGTGGGATGGACGACCGCGGTCGGATGCACGCGCGCCCCGTCGTGCTGGATGGCCATGGTGAGCACGGCTTCCACCACGACCACGCCGGCGACGTTGGCCGAGGCGTGGACACGGGCGATTGGCCCGCGCGCCCGGCCCAGACGCACGTCGAGGTCCAGGCGATCACCGGGCACGACGTGACGCCGGAACTTGACGTCGTCGACACCGCGCAGCGAGACGGCGGCGGCCGGCGCCGTGTCCGGGCGCGACAGCAGCAGCAGCGTTGCCGCCTGCGTGAGCGCCTCGAGCATCAGCACCCCGGGCATCAGCGGCACCGCCGGGAAGTGACCCTGGAAGAAGTCCTCGCTGACGCTGACCAGCTTGAAGGCCGACAGGCGCGCCGGGTCTGACGACGGCATCACGCCATCGACGAGCACGGCCGGGCAGCGATGGTGGTGGCGTTCGAGCAGCGAGGAAATATGCACGCTCTAGGGACTCGGTTGACCGGAAGCGACGGCACGCGAGTCCGGAAGACCGGAGCCGCGTGCCTGCCAGGCGCCCGCGTTAGCGGTCCTGCGGTTTGGGTGCGGCCGGCGGCGGCGCGGCCTTGGTCACGGCGTCGAACTTCTTGACCACGTCGGCCGTGATGTCGAGCGAGGCGTCGGCCCACACGAGGCCGGAGTCGGGGCCGTTGAAGATGTAGTGCAGACCGCGTTCCTTGCCCACCGCTTCGATGATCGGCGCGATGCGGCGCTGGAACTCGTCCTGCAACTGCTGCTGCAGTTCCTGCACTTCGGCCTGGGCGTCCTGCGTGGCGCGCTGCAGGTCGACGTTGGCCCGCTCGACCTGCTTGGTGAGATCGGCGCGCGCGGCTTCGCTCATCACCGCGCCGCTCTTGTCGAGCTTTTCCTGCAGGCCCTGAGCGGCCTTCTGACGATCGTTGAGTTCGGCGACCTTCTTCTGCTGCAGTGCCTGCACCTTGGCGCTCGCCTGGCGGCCATCGGCCGACTCGGCCACTACCCGCTGCAGGACGACGAAGGCGATCTTGGCCCCTTCGGGGAACGGCAGCTCCGGCGCGGCGGCTGCGGCCGGCGCGGGAACCTGAGCGGCGGGGGCGGCCGGCTTGGCCGGCGCGGGGGCGGGCTTGGCCGTCGCCGGCGCCGGAGTCTGAGCGAACGAAGCGGCGCTCGTCACGATGACGAGGCCAACGGCCAGAACCATACGTCTCATTGCTGACATCCCTTTCGGCGAAGACGAAGAATCTTCGCATTTTACTCTACTATGCCGCGCCGAGTAAGATCGGCGGGACCGCCTGTTCCAGAGGACTGTAATGCGCCGAGTGACGCTCGCTTGCACGTTGGTAATTCCCGTCTTGGTCGCCGGCTGTGGCAACGACGCCCTGACGGCGCTCATCCCGACTCCGGTCGTCGTGACCGTGACCGACACCTTCACTGGCACCGTCGGCGTGAACGGCGCCACTTCACACCCCTTCCCCGTGGTGTCCACCGGCGGGGGCGACGTGACCGTCAGCCTCAAGACCGTGGCGCCCGATAGCGAGGCCGTCGTCGGCCTGAGCCTGGGCACGTGGAACGGCACCGCGTGTCAGGCCGTGATTTCCAACGACCGCGCCACCATGACATCGGCGCTGCTGGGACGCGCGACGTCGACCGGCACGCTATGTGTGCGGATCTTCGACGTGGGCGCCTTGAACGAGCCGCAAAACTACGAAGTCGAAGTCGTCCACCCTTGAGCCCGGCCGCCGGGGCCGCCGCCTGAGCGGCGCGGCCCCACTCCGTCCTGCCCCCGGGCCCCGACCGGGGCCGCCTAGAACGTCGACCCCACCGCGAATCTGAAGGTAAGACGCTTGGCCGGCTGCAGCTGGTTGGTCGAGCACGCCGCCCCGCTGCGGGTTGTAGGCGAAGATCAACCGGAACGGCACGTTCAGCACCGGCATGAAGAAGCGGATTTCCGCGCCGGTCGAGGTCTTGAAGGCCGCCTGCTGGCCAATCGTCCTGGTCGTCGCCTTCGGCGGCTTTCGGGTCGATCAACCCCGTGAAGGCCAGCGGGTCATAGAGCAGGGGCGGGGCCGGCTGCACGACCTGGAGGACGTCCTCCTGCCAGGCGAACTTGTCGCCGATGTCGCGCACCTGGCCGGCGTCGTAGAACAGCACGAGACGCACCGGACCGGCCACCTGGATCAGATACTCGGCGTTGAAGAGCAGGCTCTTGTTGCCGCCGAGCACGACGCCGCTGTTGACGTCGCGCGGACCGACGCTGCGGATGTCGTAGCCGCGGATGCTGTATTCGCCGCCCTGGTAGAGCTTCTCGAAAATCGGCAGCTGCTTGGTGTCGCCGTAGGGCCGGATGTACTGGACCTGCGCGCGTCCGCCCACCGACATGCGCGGCGTCAGCCGCCAGAAGCCAACCCCTTCGAGCGTGGGCTTCACGAAGAAGGTGTTGCCGCCCGAGGCCGGCGTAGTCGAACGACGCGGTGAGCTTGCGCCCGGTGGTCGGGAAGATCGGGTTGTCGACGGTGTTGTAGACGCAAGCTCGGCACCACCTTGCTGATGCGGCGCTGACCGCCCTGGCCGATGAGCAGCGAGTCGGCCAGGAACGGGTTGCTGCGCGAGCAGCACCGGATTGGTGTACGCCGGGTTGATGTCGAGCACCTCGACCGCTCGAAGCTGTAGCTCAGTGAACAGGCGCGAGAAGCCGGCCGACCGGGAAGCCGAACGTCAGGTTGCCGCCGGTCGACTCCTGCGTGAACTGGCCGATGTAGTGCAACTGGCGCTTGAACAGGTCGACGCCGCCGGTGATGTTGCGGTCGAACAGGAACGGCTCGGTGAACGCCACCTGGTAGTTCTGCGCGCGCGAGCCGCCCTGCAGCGACAACGTGAGGCTTTCGCCGCGGCCCAGGAAGTTGGCCGTCTGGAACGACAGCTGGCCGAAGAAGCCCTCGAACTGCGACACGCCGGCGCCGAAGGTGAGCTGGTTGCGGTTCTGCTCTTCGAGCTTCAAGGTGACGTCGACCTTGTTCTTCTCGTTGGGCGTCTTCTCGACGTCGATGCCCTTGCCCCTCTTCGAGCTGCTTGAAGTAGCCGAGCTGATTGAGGCGGCGGACGCTGTACTTGAGCGCCTCGGTGTTGAAGACGCCGCCCTCGATGAGGCGCATCTCGCGGCGGATGACGTTGTCGCGCGTGTGGTGTTGCCGGTGAAGGTGATCCGGTTGACGAAGTACTGCTTGCCTTCCTGGAACTGCATCGTCACGTCGACGGTCGGCTCGGCCGGGCGCGTCGAGCGGCGCCGGTCGGCGGCCGGCCTGTCGGCTTGAGGTCGGGATAGCCGGTGAACTCGAAGTAGCCGCCGCCGCCGTAGACCTCCTGCGCCTTCTCGCAGGCCGTCGCGGATCCGCTTCTCGCTGTACCAGTCGCCCTGCTTCAGCTTGAAGAGCGGCCGAAGGCCCTCGGTCTTGACCACGGTGTTGCCGGCGAAATCGAAGGCGCCGACGCGGTAGCGCGCGCCCTCGGTCACGGGCACGCGCACCTCGATCCAGCGCGTCTTGCCTGTCGGGGCTGTCCTCCAGGGTCTTGAACTCGGGCTTGCCGACCCGCGCTTCGATGTAGCCGCGGTTCGCGGTAATGGGCGACCACCGCGTCGGCGTCTTCCTCGAACTTGGCTTCCTTGTAGGTGCCGCCGCCGGTCAGCCAGGAGAACATGCCGTGCTGCTTGGTCTCCTTCATCTTGCGGCGCAAGGTGCGGTCGCTCGAGCGCCTCATTGCCGATGAATTCCACCTCGCGGATCCTGACCTTCGGCCCTTCCTTGACGTCGAAGATCACCTTGACGAGCTTCGGTCCGCCGGGCAGCGGCTCGACCGTCGAGGTGACTCTCGGCGTCCTGGTAGCCCTTCTCGGCCATCAGGCCCTGGACGATGCCCTTGACGCGGCTGCACCGCCGCCTTGTCGAGGAACGAGTCGAGGCGCAGCGCGACGCCCAGCTCCTTCATCTTCTCGTCGATCTTGGTGCGCTCGACCTTGCTCGAGCCGGTGTAGTCGACGATCTTCACGCGCGGGCGCTCCTCCATGTTGATAGATCACGCGCTTGCCGATGACGCCGTTGTCGAAGGGCTCGTCGAGCACCTCGATCCACAGGTTGTCGAGGAAGTTGGTGGCCCACAGGCGCCGGAAGTCGTCGCGCAGCTTGGCCTCGGCCGCCTCGTCGTAGGGCACCCAGACGCCGTCGCTGCTGCGGCTGGGTTGCGTCTGGATGTAATACAGGTAGGTCTGCGGGTCGATCAGCGACTCGTCGACCGGGTGGAACTTCAACTGGATGAAGCGGATGACCGGGCCGGAGCCGGCGGCGGGCATGCGCACCGGCGCCTGGGCGGCGGCCGGTGAGGGGACCGGCGCGGCCTGGCGAGCCTCGGCCCCAGCCGACCACGTCAACAGGCTGAACAGCGACAGAATACAGAGCCTACGCATTGTCCTCACACCGGCAGCGGTACAGCCGAGTCGCGCCCCCGGAACGTGCTGGCGCTGCTACCGGTCGCTGATCCCACCGATCCTACCGGATTCAGACGTCGGTGGAAAGCGGACGGCCGGCCCCAACCGCCTCGGCGGGCTCGGCACCGGGCCGGTAGCCCAGGACGGCGCCGTCGACGTAGACCTCGATTTCGCCGCCCTTGACCCGCCCGCGGATCAGCTCCTCGGAGAGCGGATCCTCGACGTAGCGCTGGATGGCGCGGCGCAGCGGCCGGGCCCCGTAGGAGCGGTCCTTGCAGGTGACCTCGATCAGCCAGTCGATGGCCTCGGGCGTCAGCCGGACGCTCATGCGGCGGTCGGCCAGGTTGGCGTTGAGCTGGTCGATGAGCAGCACCAGGATGCGTCGCAGGTCGTCGTCGGTCAGCGCGTCGAAGACGATCAGTTCGTCGACCCGGTTGATGAACTCAGGGTTGAAGGTGCGCTTGACCTCGCCGAGCACCATGTCGGTGATGCTCTTGCGGGAGTCGCCGCTGTCGGCCTGGAACCCGAGCGTGGCCCTCTTCTGAATGAAGCGCGCGCCGATGTTCGAGGTCATGATGAGGATCGCGTTCTTGAAGTTCACGCGGTTCCCGAGCCCGTCGGTGAGGTGGCCGTCCTCGAACACCTGCAGCAGGATGTTGAAGATGTCGGGGTGCGCCTTCTCGATTTCGTCGAGCAGCACCACCGAGTAGGGATTGCGCTTGACGCGTCTCGGTGAGCTGGCCGCCCTCCTCGTGGCCGACGTAGCCAGGCGGCGAGCCGATCAGCTTCGACACCGAGTGCTTCTCCATGTACTCCGACATGTCGAAGCGGATGAGCGCCTGCTCGCTGCCGAACAGGAACTGCGCCAGGGCGCGGGCCAGTTCGGTCTTGCCGACGCCGGTCGGCCCCAGGAACATGAAGCTGCCCACCGGACGCGCCGGGCTCTTCATGCCGGCGCGCGAACGGCGGATGGCGCGCGACACCGCGGAGATGGCCTGCTCCTGGCTGATGACGCGGCGGTGCAGCTCCTCCTCCATGCGGAGCAGCTTGTCGCTTTCGTCCTGGTTGATCGAGGCCAGCGGTACCCCGGTCCACTTCGACACGACCTCGTCGATCTCGGCGCGGCCGACCACGACGCGTGCGCGCGTTCGAGCGCACGTCGAAGCTTCTCGCGCACGACCTGCAGGTTCTCGCGGGCCGCCGCCTCCTGGTCGCGGTAGAACTGCGCCCTGTCGAAGTCCTTGGTCGAGACGGCGTTCTCCATCTGCTCGACGGCGACGCGGATGCTCTTGTTGATCTCGCCGAACTCGTCGCTGTACGCCGCTTCGCGCAGTTTGGCGCGCGCGCCGGCTTCGTCGAGCAGGTCGATGGCCTTGTCGGGCAGGAACCGGTCGGTGATGTAGCGGCTCGACTGGTAGACCGACGCCTCGATCGCGTCCTGCGAGGTACTCGACGTGATGGAACTGCTCGTAGCGATCCTTCACGCCCATCAGGATGCGGATCGTCTCGGCCTCGCCCGGCGGGTCGACCTTGATCGCCTGGAAGCGCCGCTCGAGCGAGCGGTCCTTCTCGATGTACTTGCGGTACTCGGCCGGCGTGGTCGCGCCGATGCAGCGGATCTCGCCGCGACTGAGCGCCGGCTTCAGGATGTTGGCGGCGTCGAGCGACCCTTCGGCCGAGCCGGCCCCGACCAGCGTGTGCAGCTCGTCGATGAACACGATGATGTTCGGGTTCTCGGTGAGCTCCTTCATGATCGCCTTGAGGCGCTCTTCGAACTGACCGCGGTACTTGGTGCCGGCGACGATCAGCGAGATGTCGAGCGCGAGCAGGCGCTTGTCGGCCAGGAAGTGCGGCACGTCGCCGTAGACGATCTTCTGCGCCAGCCCTTCGACGATCGCGGTCTTGCCGACGCCGGGCTCGCCGATGAGCACGGCGTTGTTCTTGGTGCGGCGGCACAGCACCTGCTGCACCCGCTCGAGCTCGTAGTCGCGGCCGACCAGCGGATCGAGCTGGTTCTTCATCGCCGACTCGGTGAGGTCGCGGCTGAACTCGGCCAGCAGCGGCGTTTCCTTGACCCGCGTCAGCGTCGTCTTCTCGTTGAGCAGCTGGACGATGTCCTCGCGGACCGGCGTGCAGGCGCATGCCCTTCTCCATCAGGATGGTGGCGGCCACGGAACGCTCTTCGCGCAGGATGCCGAGCAGCAGGTGCTCGGTGCCGATGTAGTTGTGCAGCAGCCGGTCGGCTTCCTCGGCCGCGTACTGCAGCACGCGCTTGGTCTCGCGCGCTGAAGGGGATCTCGACCGAGGTCGACACCTTCTCGCGGAACACCGTCCGGCCTTCGATTTCCTTGCGGATGTTTTCGAGGGACAGGTGCGATCGCGCGAAGATGCGGCTCGTCAGCCCCTTGCCTTCGCGGATCAGCCCCAGCAGCAGGTGCTCGGTCTCGATCGAGATGCTGCCGAGCTGGCTCGCTTCGTATCGGGCGAAGAACAGAACCCGCCGTGCTCTTTCGGTATATCGCTCGAACATCCGGCCGCCTTCGCAAGGAATGGAGAGTTCCCGGAGCTATACCGCCATTATACGGGAGTCCACGCCGGCCCGCCGCGGCGCCGATGCAGCGCCGCTCGCCCACTCGTCCGGCTCGGCGCGGATACAATCGTCGCGGAGGACGCAATCGTGCCGGACGCCGTCGGATTCATCGGACTCGGGGCCATGGGTCGCCCCATGGCCCTCAACCTGCGCAAGCACGACGTGACGCTCGTGGTGCACAACCGCTCCTCGGCCTCGGAACGGGCCCTGGCCGAGGTCGGCGCCAGCATCGCCACCACCCCGGCGGCGGTGGCTTCGGCCTGCCAGACGATCGTCGTGATGCTGCCGGACGGGCCTGACGTGGCCGCCGTGCTCGAGGGCGACCGTGGCGTGCTCGAGACGCTGCAGCCGCAAACCGTCATCATCGACGCCAGCACCATCGCGCCCGACGCCGCCCGCCGCTTCGCCGCGGCCGTGGCCGCGCGCGGGGGGCACTACCTCGACGCCCCGGTGAGCGGCGGCGAGATCGGCGCCGTCGAAGGCACCCTGACGTTCATGGTCGGCGGCGATGGTGAGGCCCTCGACCGCGTCCGGGCGCTGCTCGGCATGATGGGCCGGGACGACCGCATCGTGCACGTGGGCGCCCTCGGGCGCCGGCCAGGTCTGCAAGGCCTGTAATCAGCTGGTCATCGGCGGCACCATGCTGGCCGTGGCCGAGGCCCTGGCCCTGGCCCGCAAGTCGGGCGTGGACGGCGCCAAGGTGCGTCAGGCGCTGCTCGGCGGCTTCGCCTCGAGCCGCGTCCTCGAGGTGCACGGCGAGCGCATGCTGACCGGGAACTACAAGCCGGGCTTCAAGGCGCGACTCTACAAGAAGGATCTCGCGCATCGTGGCCGAGGCCCTGGCGGCCCAGGGCGTGACCGCGCCTGGCGCGGCGCTGGTGCAGCAGCTCGTGCACGCGCAGCTCGCCGCCGGCGGCGGCGACGACGACTACTCGGGCATCGCCTCGGTCATCTTCCGCCTCGCCGGGTTGAACTGACGGCCGCGGCCGTTCCCCGGCTCGTGTTCCTGGAGACTTCCCGCATGTCAGCCACGATCTCGCCCACCCCTGCCGCCATCCTGGACCGCCTCGGCCTCTCGGCCGTGAATCCCGGCGTCTCCACCGGCGCCGACGACTGGAGCCTGGCGGCGGACGCCGAGCTGCTCACGTCGTACGACCCGACCACCGGCGCGCCGCTCGCGGCGGTCCAGCTTGCCTCCGAGGAGGCGTACGACCGCGCCGTCGACGCGGTGGTCACGCGCTTTCGCACCTGGCGCGACGTGCCGGCGCCCAAGCGCGGCGACCTCGTGCGCGACCTGGCGGCGGCGCTGCGCGCGGCCAAGGAGCCGCTCGGCGATCTGGTCTCGCTCGAGATGGGCAAGATCCGCGCGGAGGGTCACGGCGAAGTCCAGGAGATGATCGACATCTGCGATTTCGCCGCGGGCCTGTCGCGCCAGTTGTACGGCTTGACCATCGCTTCGGAACGACCCGGCCACCGGATGATGGAACAGTGGCATCCGCTCGGGCCGGTCGGCATCATCTCCGCCTTCAACTTCCCGGTGGCGGTGTGGTCGTGGAACGCGGCGCTGGCGGCCGTATGCGGCGACCCCACGGTGTGGAAGCCGGCCGAGCCGACGCCGCTGTGCGCGGTGGCCGTGCAGCGGATCGCCAACGCGGTCATGGCCGATCATGGCGTCTCGGCCGTATTCACCCTCACGGTGGGCCGCGGCTCGGCCATCGGCGAGCGCATGCTGCACGACGCGCGCCTGCCGCTCATCTCGTTCACGGGTTCGACGCCGGTGGGACGGCGCGTGGCTCAGGCCGTGGCTGGACGGTTCGGCCGGTCGCTGCTGGAACTCGGCGGCAACAACGCCATCATCGTGGCGCCCGACGCCGACCTCGACATGACCGTGCGGGCCGTGCTCTTCGGCGCCGTCGGCACGGCCGGCCAGCGCTGCACGTCCACCCGGCGGCTGATCGTGCACGAGTCGATCGTGGACGCCCTCTGCGACCGCCTGGTCGCCGCCTACCGCCAGGTGCGCATCGGATCGCCGCTCGACGCCGCGACCCTGATGGGACCGCTCGTGAACGCCGCCGCGGTCCAGAACATGGAGGCCGCCCTGGCGGCGGCCGTGGCGGCCGGCGGCCGCGTGCTCTGCGGCGGCGGCCGGCGCGCCGACCTCGGGCCGCACTTCGTCGAGCCGGCCATCGTGCGGATGCCCGAGCAGGCCGCGATCGTGGCCAGCGAGACATTCGCGCCCATCCTCTACGTGCTCGACTACCGCGAGTTCGATCGGGCGGTCGCCTTGCACAACGGCGTCCCGCAGGGCCTGTCGTCGGCGATCTTCACCGAGAGCATGCGCACCGCCGAGGCGTTCCTGTCGGCGCACGGCTCGGACTGCGGCATCGCCAACGTCAACATCGGCACGTCGGGGGCCGAGATCGGCGGGGCTTTCGGCGGCGAGAAAGAGACCGGCGGCGGACGCGAGTCGGGCTCCGATTCATGGAAGGCCTACATGCGGCGTCAGACCAACACCGTGAACTGGTCGTCGTCCCTGCCGCTGGCGCAGGGCATCCGCTTCGGCGATTGAGCCGCGTGCCCCGCATGACGGAGCCGCATCGCCCCGCGCTCGTCGCCGCCGCGGTGCTGCTCGGCGCGGCGCTCCAGCGCGCCGACGGCTTCTACGAACCGGGCGCGCTGGCCGGGTTGGTCGCGGCCCTGGTGTGCGCGTGGGCGGCGCTGGCGCTGCCGCGCGCCCTGGGCCGGATCGTGCCCGACCGCGACGACCTGGTGCGGGCGTTCCTCACGGCCGCCGTGCTCGGACAGCTGGCGGTGATCCTGCGCGCGCCGATCGGGATGTACTTCGAACGGCCGTTGCCCGAGCAGCACGCCGGTTTCGTCCCCGGTCTGGCGGTGGCCGCCGCGTGCGCGCTCGCGGCGTTCACCAATCGCCGCGGCCTGCGCCTGGCAGCAGCCGCCGGAGTGCTCGGCGCGGCGGGACTGCTCGGCGCCCTTACCTACCAGGGGTCGCCCCACCCCGCCATCGACGTCGTCACGGTGCATGAGGAGGCCTACGCCGCCCTGGCCCGAGGCGAGAGTCCGTTCAGCATGACCTTTCCCGACCTCTACGACGGGCAGCAGGCGTTCTATCCCCCGGGCATGGTCCAGGACGGGCGCGTGCTCTATGGTTTCCCTTATCCCCCGCTCAGTCTGCTCATGACCTGGCCCGGGCACCTGCTCGGCGACTTCCGCTGGGCCGAACTGGCCGCGTGGGTGCTGGCCGGCGCCGCCACGATCGCGGCGGCGCAGGCGGCCGGCACGGCGGTGCTGGCGGTGGCGCTGTGGCTATTCACGCCTCGGGCCTTCTTCTCGCTCGAGCAGGCCTGGACCGAGCCGCTGGCGATTCTGTGGCTCGGCGCAGCGCTGCTCGCGGCGGCGCGCGGCCGGCGGGCCCAGGCGGCAATCTTCATCGGCCTGGCGGCGGCCACCAAGCAGTATCTCGTGCTCGCGGTGCCGCTGGTCCACCTGCTCGATGCCCGCGATGAACCGCGCCCCTGGCGCACCACCATCATCGCGCTCGCGGCCGCGGCGGCCGTGACCCTGCCGGGGTTCGTCGCCGACCCGTCCGGCTTCTTCACCAGCGTCGTCACCGTCCAGCTGCGCGAGGCACTGCGCTACGACTCGCTCAGCCTGGCCGTGACCTACGCGCATGCGGCCGGTGCGCCCATGTCCGGGCTGATCTACGTCGCCATCGTCGCCGTCGCGACGTATGGAGCGGCGCGCCTGGCGCCGCGCGGCAGCGGCGGCTTCGCGGCGGCCCTGGCAGTGACGCTCTTGACCACGTTCGCCTTCGGCAAGAAGGCCTTCTGCAACTACTACATCGCCGTCATCGCCACGCTGGCCATGGCCCTCGCCAGCTCGCGGGCCGGACGCACCGGGGCCGCCGCCGAGGCCGCCGGCGGCGACGTCAGGCCGGCGTGAGCCGGCCGCCCTCGAGGCGCAGGACGCGGTCGCACTGCAGCGCCAGACGCGGATTGTGCGTGGCGATCACCGCGGTGAGATTGAACTCGCGATGCATGTCGCGCAGCAGCGCGTGCAGCGCGTCGGCCGTGGCTTCGTCCAGATCCCCGGTCGGCTCGTCGGCCAGCAGCAGCGCCGGCTGACGCACCAGCGCGCGCGCCACGGCGACGCGTTGCTGCTCGCCGCCCGAGAGCATCGCCGGCCGATGCGTGAGCCGCCCGGCCAGGCCCACGCGGCCAAGCAGCGCTTCGGCCTTGGGCCGGGCCTCGGCCACCGGCACCCGCGCGATGCGCAACGGCATCTCGACGTTCTCGAGCGCGCTGAACTCGGGCAGCAGGTGATGGAACTGGAACACGAAGCCGACATGACGGTTGCGGAAGGCCACGAGCGACGCGTCGTCGGCGCCGGTGATGTCGCTGCCGCCAACCTGGATGGCGCCGGCGTCGGGCCGATCGAGACCGCCGAGGACGTGCAGCAGCGTGCTCTTCCCCACGCCCGAAGCGCCCATGATCGCCACCATCTCGCCCGGACCGACGGCGATGTCCAGATCCCGGAGCACGTGCAGGCGTTGTCCGGCGACGGCGTAGGACTTCTGCACGCCGCTCGCGCTGAGGAACACGTCACTCATGCCGGAGCCCCTCGGCGGGATCGAGCCGCGCCGCCTGACGCGACGGGTAGATCGTGGCCACGAAGCAGATCACGACCGCCGCGGCGGTGACCAGCATGACATCGCGCGGCACGACCGTGAACGGCAGGTGCGAGAGCTGGTAGACGTCGGCCGGGATGCGAATGAGCCGGTTGCGGTCGAGCACGGTAGCGATCAGGACGCCGGCGCCGGCCCCGACGAAGGTGCCGACCAGCCCGATCACCAGCCCCTGGAGCATGAAGATGCGGCGGATGCTCGTGGCCGACGCCCCCATCGTCTTCAGGATGGCGATGTCGCGGCTCTTCTCCATGACCAACAGCACCAGCGAGGCGACGATGTTCAGCGCCGCCACCATGACGATCAGGCCGATGGCAATCGAGATGGCCACCTTCTCGAGCCACAGCGCCGAGTAGAGCGAGCGGTTCAGGTCGGACCAGGGCTGCGCCAGGTACTCGACCCCCTGCAGGTTGCCGATGGCATCGGCCACGTCGGCGGCGCCGTAGATGTCGCGCACCTTCAGCTCGAGGTGGTCGGGATCGCTCTTGCCGGTGAGCCGGGCGGCGGTGTCGAGCGTGACGAAACCGTAGGCCTGGTCGAACTCGAACAGGCCGAGCCGGAAAATGCCCGCGATCTTGAGCCGCCGCTGCCGCGGCATCATGCCCATGGGCGACAGGGTGCCGGCCGGCGTCAGCAGCGTCACCGAATCGCCGAGGCGCGCGCCGAGCTGCCCGGCCAGCTCGAAGCCGATGAGGATACCGGGTACCTCGTCGTCGCCGCCCGCGGTCAGGTCCGCGAACGTCCCCTCGGTGATCGCCGTGGCGATCTCGGTCACCTGCGTCTCGAGCGCCGGGTCGATGCCCTTGAGGGTGATGAACGACTGCTGGTCGTCCTTGCTGATGAGCGCCTTGCCCATCAGCGCGGGCGTGACGCCGAGCACGTCGGGCACGGCGCGCAGCCGCTCCACGTCGGCGCGGTAATCGGTCAGGCCGCCGGTCTTCCAGACGTAGACGTGCGCCGAGGAGCCGAGGATGCGGTCGCGCACACCTTGCTGCAGGCCGGTCATCAGCGCCAGCGCGACCACGAGCGCCATCACGCCTACAGTGACGCCCAGCATCGAGACCAGCGAGATCACCGAGATGAACGCCTGCTTCCGCCGGGCGAATAGATACCGCAGGGCGACGAACAGCTCGTACGGCACTAGCGACCCTCTCCCTCGCGCCGGAGGCCAGGGACGCCGCCACGGCGGGCCGCCCCGAGGGCGCGGCCACGCCGCGCGCAGCGAGGCTGGACTGCTCCACGGCGGGATTCGAGGGGCAAATGACGGGGCATGGGCTGGCCTGTGGAGATGTCGTGCCTCAGTCCCGGGGCCGCATCAACGGAAACAGGATGACGTCGCGAATCGACGGGCGGTTGCTGAGCAGCATCACCAGGCGGTCGATGCCGATGCCCTCGCCGCCGGTGGGCGGCAAGCCGTACTCGAGGGCGCGGACGTAGTCCTCGTCCATGGCGTGGGCCTCGTCGTCGCCCTGGGCGCGTCCGGCCAGCTGCGTCGTCGAAGCGCCGCCGCTGCTCGTCGGGATCGTTGAGTTCGCTGAAGGCGTTGGCCACCTCGAACCCTCCGATGTAGAGCTCGAAGCGCTCGACCGTGTCGGGATCGTCGGCCCGCTGTTTGGCCAGCGGCGACACCTCCGTCGGGAAGTCGTAGACGAAGGTCGGCTGCACCATGTGCTCCTGCCAGAGGCGCTCGAAGATCTCGGTGGCCAGCTTGCCGGCGCCGGCGCCCGGCGGCACCTCGAGGTGCAGCGCCTGGGCCACGGCCGTCGCGCCTTCGAGCGTGCGCAGTTCCTCGACCGTGACGGCGCGGCCCAATCGCTCCGACGCCTTCTTCGGCGGCGGCATGACGCAGGGACAGGCGGCGAGAAGGGCGCCGCAAAGGAGATCGTCGTGCTCGCCGAACGGACACTGCGAGGCTGCCGGTGACCTTCTCGGCGACGGTCGACGAGCAGTTCCTCGGTGAAGCGACATCAAGCGTCTGGTAGTCGACGTAGGCCCAGTAGAACTCCAGCATCGTGAACTCGGGGTTGTGCTGGGTCGAGATGCCTTCGTTGCGGAAGTTGCGGTTGATCTCGAAGACCCGCTCGATGCCGCCGACGACCAGGCGCTTCAGGTAGAGCTCCGGCGCGATGCGCAGATAGAGCTTCATGTCGAGCGCGTTGTGATGCGTCACGAACGGCCGCGCCAGCGCGCCGCCGGCAATCGGCTGCATCATCGGCGTCTCGACTTCGAGGAAGCCGCGGCTCGTCAGGACATCGCGGATGGCCGACACGGTGCGGCTGCGCAGCTCGAACACGTGGCGCACATCGGGGTTGACGACCAGGTCGAGATAGCGCTGCCGGTAACGCGTCTCGACGTCCTGCAGGCCATGCCACTTCTCCGGCAACGGCAGAAAGCACTTGGCCAGGAACGTCAACGACGAGGCCCAGATCGAGAGCTCGTTGGTCTTGGTGCGGAAGAGATGTCCGGAGACACCGACGATGTCGCCGAAGTCGAGCAGCTTGGCCAGCCGCGTACTCGCGCTCGCTGAGCGCGTCCTGCCGGACGTAGACCTGGAGACGGGCGCGGCCGTCGGAGAGCACCAGGAAGGCGGCCTTGCCGAAGCTGCGGATGCTGAGGATGCGGCCGGCTGCCGTGGTGTCGACGCGTTCCGCCTCGAGCGTCGCCGCGTCGGCGCCGCCGTGGGCGTGGACCAGTTCCGCCACCGTGTGGGTGGCGTCGAAGCGATGGGGATAGGCCGGGAATCCCAGCGCTTCGATGGCGGCGAGATTCGCGCGGCGCTGGTCGACTTGCGCGGATTCGTTGGACATAACCTGGTCTGTTTTCTCCGGGCCGGCGCACCGCGCCGGCCGACGTCACGGCGCCGGCTCGTCGATGATCCGGCCGTCGGTTTTGAGCTGGTGATAGACGGCATCGAGCACGCCGTTCACGAAGCCGACGGCCTCGTCGCCGCTGTAGGCGCGGGCCAGGTCGAGGGCTTCGCTCAGCACGACCCGCGGCGGCGTGCCCGGCTCGGCCAGCCACTCGTGCACGGCCATGCGCATGACGATCCGGTCGAGCACGGCCAGCCGTTCGATGCGCCAGTTGGTGAGGTGGGGCTCGAGCGCGGCATCGAGCGCCATCTTGTCGGCCCAGGCGCCGATCACCAGCCGGGCCGCGAAGGCGCGCGTGCCGGCGTCGAGCGCCACGGCCTCCTCGTCGCCGGCCTGCTCCACCAGCGCCAGGGCCTGCGCCGTTTCGATGCCGCCAATCTCCAGTTGATAGAGCGCGCGCACCGCCGCCTCACGGCCGCGGTGCCGCACGTCCCAGCGCGTCTCGCCCGGAGTCTCGCTCACGCGCCGGCCTCCACAGCACGAAACACGGTGGCCATCTCGAGCGCCGCGAGCGCCGCTTCGTAGCCCTTGTTGGCGGGACCCGGGCCGGCCCGTTCCACCGCCTGCTCGACCGAGTCGGTCGTCAGGACGCCGAAGGCCATGGGCACGCCGGTACGGCTGGCGGCCTGCGTGACGCCGTGCGCGGCCGCGGCGCAGATGTAATCGAAATGCGGCGTGCCGCCGCGGATGACGCAGCCCAGACAAATCACGGCGGCGACCCCGCGCGCGCTGGCCACGTGCTGCGCGGCGGCGGCCACCTCGAACGCGCCCGGCACCCAGACGAGGTCGAGGGCGTCGTCGGCGACGCCGGCCGCGGCCAGCGCTTCGCGCGCGCCGGCCAGCAGCCGCGTGGTCACGAAGTCGTTGAAGCGCGCCACGACGATGGCAAAGCGCAGCCCGGCCACATCACGGCTGCCCTCGAAGGCCGGCACGTTAGCGGCCCTTCCAATCGGCCGGGCGCTTCTCGAGGAAGGCGCGGGTGCCTTCCTTCATGTCCTCGGTGGACGCGATCAGACCGAAGAACGTCGCCTCGAGGTGCTGCGCTTCGACGAGCGGCATCTCGGCGCCGTGGTGCACGGCTTCGAGGATGTAGCGGACGGCGATCGGCGCCTTGCCGGCCAGCGTGGTCGCCATCTTCATGGCCTCGGCGCGCAGGTCGGCGGCCGGCACCACGCTGTTGACCAGCCCGATCTCGTAGGCGCGCGGCGGCGCTGATCATGTCGCCGGTGAGCAGCAGCTCGAGGGCGATGCCGCTTGCCGACCAGACGCGGCAGGCGCTGCGTGCCGGCGTAGCCCGGAGATGAGCCCGAGGTTGACTTCCGGCTGACCGAGCCGGGCGGTGTCGGCGGCGATGCGCAGCGTGCAGGCCATGGCCAGCTCGCAGCCGCCGCCGAGCGCGAAGCCGTTGAGCGCGGCGATCACCGGTTTGCCCAGCGTCTCGATCGGCGTCGAACACCCGTTGGCCCGCGGCCGAGTGTTCCTTGCCCTGCGCCGGCGTCTGCACGGCCAGCTCGTTGATGTCGGCGCCGGCCACGAACGCCTTCCCGCCCGCGCCGGTGAGCACCACCGCGCGGACCGTCTCGTCAGCGCCGAGCTCGGCCATGGCCTGCCCCAGCTCGGTCGATGGTCTGAGCGTTGAGCGCGTTCAGCTTCGCCGGGCGGTTGATGGTGACGACCGCGACGGCTCCGTCGCGCTCGACCAGCAGGTTTTCGTAAGTCATCGGCGCCTCGAGGCCGCGCCGGAACGGCGGCGCGAACGAGCGATTATACCGGACGCCCACAGCCCGCCGATGGCCACGGCCGCGCCCGACGCATCGGCGAGCGCGTCGGCAGGGTCGGGTGTGCGGCCCGGGACGAAGCTCTGGTGGTACTCGTCGCTGAGGCCGTAAAGCGTGGCGATGGCCCAGGCCGTCGCGGCCGCGCCGCCGCTGAGCCCGGCCAACGTGCCCCCGGCGGTGGCCCGCGCCGTGACCGCGCCGAGGACGCCGTAGCCGACGAAGTGTTCGGTCTTGTCGCCGACTGGCACCGGCGTCGGCGGCGACGACATCGCCGACAGCGTGAAGATCACCGCCATGCTGACGGCCACCGGGCCCCACAGCCACAGGATCGCGGCGCTGCGCGGAGAGGTGGTCGGACCGGTCACAGCGGCAGCGGATACATCAGCCAGCCGAGCGCGAGACCCGCCAGGACGAAGCCGCCGAAGATGCGCGCGCCGAGCGCCGCCTGGGCGCGTGGCTCGTCGTGGGCGATGACCGCGAAGACCACGGCCACGAAGAAAGCAAACAGGATCAGGAGCAGCAGGTGACTGGTCATCACTTCCGCCCGGCCGCCACGTCGTAGGCGTCGAGCACCACGAGCAGATTGAGCAGGCCGCTGACGATCAGGAAGGCGTTGCCGTACTCGTAGGACGCGGCCGTCACGACACCGCCGCCCAGGCCGAGCCAGCCGGCAGCCAGGGCCGGCAGGCCAATGCCGCGTCCGGCCGCCGCCGCCAGGGCCACGAGCGGCTGCGAGAATTCGAAGGGGAACACCCGGCCGTCGAGCGCGAGTCCCAACGCGAACATGGCTGGGATGGCGAGCAGGAACATCACGCCCTTCTGGCGCCGTCCGAGGAGCAGATGCCCGCCCCCGGGGACGGCCCACGCCACCGCCGACGCGACCAGCGGATGGACGGAATGGGCACGTTCGGCCACGGCGTCAGGCACGTGGCTAGTGTAGCCCACCGGCCGGGAAACGTGGCGGGCCTCAGCGCGAGGCGGCTTCCGCCAGCGCGCCGAAGTGCTTCTGGTAGCGCTCCACGAACTCGCGCCAGGTGTAGGCGTGGCTCATCCCGCCCATGTGCTCGAGCGCCCAGGTCGCGGCCACGCTGCCCATCTGCGCGCACTCCGGCAACGGCCGGCCCTGCGCCATGCCTTTCATGAGCCCGCCGCGGAAGGCGTCGCCGACACCGGTGGGATCGACCACGCGGTCGGGCGGCACGGCCGGCACGTCGACCCGCGAGTCGCCGGTGTAGACCGAGCTGCCATGTTCGCCGCGCGTGACGATGAGCGAGCCGGCGGCCGCCAGCACCTCGGCCTCGTTCATCCCGGTTTTCTGCCGGATGAGCTCGAACTCGTAATCGTTGCAGATGACGATGTGCGCCCCGGTGATGCCGTCCCGCAACTGGTGACCGTCCATGCGCGCGCACTGCTGGCCCGGATCCCAGATGTACTTCACGCCCATGGTGCTGAGCTCTTCGGCGTACTGCACCATGGCCTCGGGGTCGTTGGGCGAGATGATGACCAGGCCGTCGGCGGCCAGGCCGTCGACCAGCCGGAACGAGAGCTCGCCGGCGTTGGCCATGGCGCCGGTGTAGAACGACGCGATCTGGTTGTTGGCCTGGTCGGTGCTGCAGAAGAACGAGGCCGTGAACTTGTCGGCGACGACCTTGACTCGCGACGTGTCCACGCCCGCCGCGGCCAGCCACGCCCCGTAGTCGCCGAAGTCCTGCCCCGCCGTGGCCATCAAGCCGGGACGCTCGCCGAGCAGCGCCAGCGTGTAGGCGATGTTCGGAGCGCAGCCGCCGCGGCGCTTGTCCATCGAGTCCACCAGGAAGCTGAGGCTCACGCGCTGCATGTGCTCCGGCAGCAGATGCTCGGTGAACTTGCCGGGGAAGGACATCAGGTAGTCGAAGGCGATCGAGCCGGTCACGATGAGGGTCATGGGCGAAGTCTCTGGAAGGTGGCGGGTGCGCGCCGGGGGTGCACCAGGGCCGCTAGGAGGCCGCCGGCAGGTAGCGGCCGATGATCGGGGCGAGTTCGCGCTTGATGGCCTCGGGCACGGCCTCGGGACGGGTGATGAGCGCGGTCGCGAGCGCGTCGCCGCAGCCGCACGGGCGAGCGGCGCCGAGCTGCTCGACGGTGTCGGCAATGACCCGCTGGGCGGTGACGGCGTTGGCCGTCAGGTTGGCGATGATCATGTCCACGGTCACGGCGTCGTGGTCGGGATGCCAGCAGTCGTAGTCGGTGACCAGCGCCATGGTGGCGTAGCAGATCTCGGCCTCGCGCGCCAGCTTGGCCTCCTGCAGGTTGGTCATGCCGATGACGTCCATGCCCCACGAGCGGTAGAGCTTCGACTCGGCCTGCGTCGAGAACTGCGGTCCCTCCATGCACACGTAGGTGCCGCCGCGGTGCGTCGTCGCCCCGGCCCGTTCGGCGCAGTCGGCGGCGATCAGCCGCAGGCGATCGCAGACCGGGTGCGCGAAGCCCACGTGGGCCACCAGGCCGCGGCCGAAGAACGTGCCGACACGGCCGGCAGTGCGGTCGATGAACTGATCGGGGAAGACCAGGTCGAGCGGACGATACTCCTCCTTCAGGCTGCCGACCGCGCTGGCCGAAATGATGTGCGACACGCCGAGCAGCTTGAAGCCGAAGAGTTGGCGCGGAAGTTCAGCTCCGACGGCATGAGGCGGTGGCCGGCGCCGTGGCGGGCCAGGAACGCCACCCGCTTGCCGCGCAGCGTGCCGAGCACGTAGGGCCCCGAGGGATCGCCGAACGGCGTCGTGACCACCCGTTCCTCGCGGTCGGTCAGCTCGGCCATCTCGTACAGGCCGCTGCCGCCGATGATTCCAATCTCCGCCGCCATCGTCACCTCGTGGCGCCGCCGGGCGGCGCACCTGTTCAGCCTGTTCCGGCAACCGTCCACCCTCGCGTGGTGCCGTCGCCCGGTCCGCTGCGTCCTGATTCGCGGTGCCGGTCCGTCATGACCCAGCCGCCGTTGCCAGCCTTGCGGTTACACACCCGCTCGACGCTGCGCTTGCCGTTGTCCTCGCGCAGCACGCCGGCCGCCAGCGAGGCATCGTGCTCGAAGAACAGCAGGTAGTCCCGCTCGATCGCTTCGCGCGCGAAGGCGCGCTTGAAGGTCAGCGTGTCGACCGGATAGAGGTCGTAGCCCATCACCCACGGGTCCGGCATGTGCACGGCCGTGGGATACATGTCGGCGGTGAACACCGCCGTGCGTCCCTGCGACGCGATCGTCACCACCTGGTGATGGAAGGTATGGCCGCCCGAGCGCCGGTAGCGCACGCCCGGCACGATCTCGGCCTCGTCGTCGACCAGCGTCAACACGCCGGCGTCCATCAGCGGAACGAAATTCTCGGGCAGATAACTGGCGCGATTGCGCTCGTGGGGATGGGTGGCGTCGTGCCACTCGCCGCCGTGGGCGAGGTAGCTGGCGCGCGGGAAGCGCGGCACGATCGCGGCCGTCGTCGCGCCGCTCGGTGAAGCCGCCGACGTGGTCGAAGTGCAGGTGGCTGGCCACCACGATGTCGATGTCGTCCACCGTCAGGCCGGCGTCGGCCAGCGAGTGCGCCGAGATGGTAGGGCGGTCGAGCCCGTAGATGGCCGCGCTCTTGGCGTCCATCTTGTCGCCGCAGCCGGCGTCGATGAGCACGGTGGGCCCGGCGCCCCGGACGACCAGCGGGCGCATGCTCATCGGGATGCGGTGCTTGGCGTCGGGCGGCAGGCGCTGTTCCCACAGCGTGCGCGGCACGGTGCCGAACATGGCGCCGCCGTCGAGGCGCGAAGAAGCCGTCGCAGAGCGAGATGAGTTCGAGGTCGCCCAGGGTGGTCGGGCCGGTCCCCGGAACAGCGGCACCGTCTGTGCCCGGCCCGCGGCCACGCCCACGGCTGGCTGCTTCAACTCAACCAGCACGCCGCCCGCCGCCGACGGGTGCATGAAGGCCACGAGCGCGCCTTCGGCGCCGGGCCGCGGCACCTCGTCGATGAGGCGGACGTTCGCGGCGCGCAGTTCGTCGAGCGCGGCCTGGATGTCGTCGACGGCCAGCGCCACGTGGTGCAGGCCGGGCCCGCGCTTCTCCAGGAATCTGGCGATGGGCGAGGTCGGCGCTGTGGCCTCGAGCAGCTCGAGCATCGCTGCTCCAGCCGGCAGGAAGTGCGCGCGCACCTGCTGGCTGTCGACCTGTTCGACGTGCGTCACCGACAAGCCCAGCCGGTCGCGATACCAGGCGGTGCCCGCCGCGGTATCGGCCAGCGCGATGCCGATGTGGTCGAGGCGCAGCTTTCATGCCGGCTCCTGCGTCGACCCGAGCGCCCGGGCCATGACCGCGTTGGCGGCCGAGGGTACGGGTCGAGTTCGCGGGCGGCGATGCGGGCCACCAGCGCCGCGAACTCGCCGGCGCCAGCACTCGCGACTCGACGTGGCTGAGAAAGCGGTGGCCGAGCAGTTCGCGCAGGCGGTACTCCTGGCGCGCCGCCAGCCGATCCTGCCGCGTCGCGGCGGTGTGCGCGCGGAAGGCGCGGATGGCCGCCCACAGTTCGGGCACGCCCTTGCCGGTGGTCGCTTCCGTGCGGATGATCGGCGGCCGCCACTGCCCTTCGCCAAAGGCTTGCAGGGCCAGGTTCGACTCGATCGACGTGACCATGCGCTCGGCGCCCTCGCGGTCGGCCTTGTTGACCACGTAGATGTCGGCGATCTCCATGATGCCGGCCTTGAGCGCCTGCACGTCGTCGCCGGTGCCGGGCACGAGCACGACAATCGAGATGTCGGCGGTGCGGACGATGTCGACCTCGTCCTGCCCGACCCCGACGGTCTCGATGATCACGATTGACTTGCCGGCCGCATCGAGCACCACGGCGACGTCCGAGGTGGTGCGGGCCAGTCCGCCCAGGTGGCCACGAGTGGCCATGCTGCGAATGAACACGCCGGGGTCGCCGAAGTGCGCCTGCATGCGCAGGCGATCGCCCAGGATCGAACCGCCCGTGAACGGGCTGGTCGGGTCGACGGCGATGACCCCGAGCGTCTCGCCGGCGGCGCGCGCGTCGGTCACCATGCGGTCGACCAGCGTGCTCTTGCCGGCACCCGGCGGACCGGTGACGCCGACGAGATAGGCCGTGCCGGTGTGCGGGAAGAGCTGCCGGATGAGCGCGGCGGCCGAGGGGCTGTCGTCCTCGATGATCGAGATGGCCCGGGCGATGGCGCGGGGGTCGCCGGCAAGCACGCGCTCCCCGAGCGGGGGTCGGTCGGCCACGTTATTGCGCCAGGAGTTGACGGGCGATCACGAGCCGCTGGATCTCGCTCGTGCCCTCGCCGATGGTCGTGAGCTTCACGTCGCGGAAGAACTTCTCGGCCGGGTAGTCCTTGACGAAGCCGTAGCCGCCGAGAATCTGCACCGCGTCTTCCGAGGCGCGCACGGCGATCTCGCTGGAGTAGAGCTTGGCCATCGACGACTCGAGCGTCATGCGCCGGCCCTGATCCTTGAGCCACGCCGCCCGGTGCGTGAGCAGCCGCGCCGCCTGGATGCGCGTGGCGTGCGCCACGAGCTTGGCCCGGATCGGCGCGAAGGAGCCGATGTGCACGCCGAACTGCTTGCGCTCGAACGCGTAGTTGCGCGCCGTCTCGTAGGCCCCCTGAGCCAGGCCGACGGCCAGGGCGGCGATGCCGATGCGCCCGGCGTCGAGCACCTGCAGGGTCTGGATGAACCCCTGCCCCTCCTCGCCGATCAGGTGATCGCCGGGAATGCGGCAGTCCTGCAGGATGACCTCGGCCGTTTCGCTGGCCCGCATGCCGAGCTTGTCTTCCTTCTTGCCGGTGAGGAAGCCGGGCGTGCCGCGCTCGACGACGAAGGCCGAGATGCCCTTGCTGCCCTTGCTACGGTCGGTGACGGCCATCACCACGAGCACGTCGCCCGAGGCGCCGTGGGTGATGAAGGCCTTCGAGCCGTTCAGCACCCAGCTGTCGCCGTCGCGCACCGCGACCGTGCGCATGGCCGCGGCGTCGCTGCCCGAGCCCGCTTCGGTCAGGCCCCACGCGGCCAGCTTCTTCCCCGACGCCAGCGGCGTGACGAACTCGGTCTTCTGCGCCTCGGACCCGAACATGTTGATGTGCGCCGTGCCGAGGCCGTTGTGGGCCGCCACCGACAGCGACACGCGAGGGGTCGACCCGCGCCAGCTCCTCCAAGGCGATGCAGTAGTCCACCGCCGTCATCCCGGCGCCGCCGTGGCTCTCGGGAATCTGGATGCCCATCAAGCCGAGATCGGCCATCCGGGACAGCAGCTCGTGCGGGAAGTGCTGCGCCTCGTCCCACTCGCGCACGTGCGGCCGGATCTCTGCTTCGGCAAACGCCCGGACGCTGCGCGCCAGGAACTGCTGGTCTTCGGTCAAGGAAAAATCAGTCAAGGCACGTCCTGGGGAAGCTCGATCATATCATTGGGCTTTGGAGGGTCCGCGATGAGACGACAGCTGTGGTTCGCGCTGCTGACGGCGCTGTGCCTGACGACGGCACCGAGCGTGGCCCGGGCCGACGTCACGGCGTTCCTGGGCGCGTCGCCGACCTCGGCTTTCCGCCTCGCCCGCGGTGCGGCGGCCGGCGTCGGTCTGGTCGTCGTCGGCTTCGAGGTCGAGGCCGCGCAGCTGCTCGAACGGGCCAGCGAGGGCGCGCCGGGCCTGTCCACCGGCATGGCCAACGTGCTGGTGCAGACCCCCATTCCCGTGTCGGGGCTGCGCTTCTACGGCACCGTCGGCGCCGGGGTTTACCGCGAGCGGCTCGACGCTTGGCAGGAAACCAGCGTCGGCGGCAACATCGGCGGCGGCGTGAAGATCGCGGTGGCTGGACCGCTCCGCGTGCGCCTCGACTACCGCTTGTTCCGCCTGCGCGGCGCGCCGCTCATCGACACCTACCACCGCTTCTACGCCGGCGCCAACTTGGGCTTCTGAAACGTGGTGGCAACCAGCCTGCCCTGCTGAAGGCGCTCGGCCCCAGCCAGGGCCTGCCGCCAGTCGGCACCAGCCTGGGCCTGCCGCCACTCGGCGCGTCAGCGCTGCGGCTTGGCGACTGGCGTCAGCGACAGGTCGGCCAGCAGCGACAGCGTCAGGCGCGTCGGCGCGGCCGCCAGCGCATCGCGGTATTTGACGAGATCGGCTTCGGACATCTGGGCCATGAGCGCGTCGAGGACCGCTGACGGCCGGTAGTCGGTGTCGGGGACCGGCGACGGCAGCCAGTGCACATAGACGGCGTTGCCCTTGGCATCGGCCTCCTGGGCCTTGAACACCTGCCAGCCGCCGGCGCGCGCCCGCGCGTCGGGGCCGGCACCGCCCATGGCGGCCGCGACGGCCGCAATCACCGCCTCGTAGTCGGCCGTGCGATCGGCTTTGACGAGCACGAGCACGAGTCCGGACGCACCGGCCGGGAACAGCAGTCGGGAAGGGTCGGCGGGCACCGCCTGGGGGGCGGGTTCGGGAGCGGGCGGGGTGAGTGTGCTGCTGGCGCTCTGAAGCGCCAGCAGCAGTACCAGTGCGGATGTCACGGCACGAGGCCCACGCTGGACCTCGACGGGGTTACTGCTGCCCCATCGACATCAGCTTGGTCATGGGCGTGATGCCGCGGCCGACGAACGAGCCCTTGTACCTCTCGAAGTACTCCTGCACCTCGACGGGGAACACCTCGGAGATGAGCCGGCTGATGTCGTACTCCTCCGCCTTCACGACCGGAGCAATCATCATGACGTAGACGGTGTTGCCATTCGGGCCGGGGCTGTTGGCCTTGTAAACGGTCCACCCTTCCGCCTGCTGCTTGCGGACCGGCTTCTCGTTCTTCGCGAGCGCGTCCTTCAGCTTGGCGAGCACCGATTCGAAATCGGCAGTCTTGTCAGGCTTGATGAGAATCGTGATCGTGACCGCATCGCCATCAAGCGCCAACACCGGAGCCGTCGGCGCCGCCGCATCCTGCGCGAAGGCCGGCGCGCCGACCAACAGCACCGCGGCCAGTGCCGCACCCATCACCGACGGCCGGACCACGGCCGGAGACATACCGAAAACTCGAAGCATTAAAGGCCTCCTTGCGGCGAAAGACCGCTACTCTACCGTAAATTCGTGGCCGATGAAAACCGCCATGACGTCATTAGCTACCAGCATCCCCGCGCGGGTCAAGTACATCCGTCGTCCCGGCTCGTGCACGAGCCGTCCGGCGCGCACATGCGGCTCGAGTGCCGACCCGAACGCTGCCGAGATGTCCAACCCGTAGCGCGCCTGGAGCGCCGCCAGGTCGAGCCCTTCGACCAGACGCAGTCCCATGAACAGCGCTTCCTCGAGGCGCGTGGCCCGGTCACGCGGCCACCGCTCGGCGGCGACGTCAGCGCCGGCGGCGACGCGGGCGATGTACTCGCCGGTGCCGCTCACGACGCGCCAGCGCTCGGACGAGCGGGCACCGTGGGCTCCTGGACCGAACGCCAGCCACTCGCCGTCGCGCCAGTAGGTCAGATTGTGGCGGCTCTCGCGGCCGGGCCGGGCGACGTTCGAAATCTCGGTACTGCCGGTAGCCGGCTCGCTCCAGCGTCGCCATCGTGTCGAGGTACATGTCGGCGGCATCGTCGTCGGGCGCCACCGACCATCCCGATCGGGCCATCTCCTCGCGCAGCGGCGCATTGGGATAGACCTCGAGCAGGTAGAGCGAGGCGTGCTCGGGCGCGACGTCGATGAGGCGCGCCACCGACTCGCGCAGGTGCGGCAAGGTCTGCGCCGGCAGCCACAACATCAGATCGAGACTCAGGTTGTCGAACCCCGCGGTCCGGGCCAGCTGCACTGCGTCGACCGCGCGCGCGGCGGTGTGCAGGCGGCCGAGGCGCCCCAATTCTTCATCGCGGAACGACTGCACGCCGAAGCTCAGGCGGTTGACGCCGGCCCGACGATAGCCGTGGAGGGCGTCGTCCGTGGCGCTTTCCGGATTCGCCTCCATGGTGATTTCGGCGCCGGGCGCGAGGTCGAACGAGGCGCGGCAGGCGGCGAGGATGCGGGTCACCTCGGCGGGCGTCAGCAGCGACGGCGTGCCGCCGCCGAAAAAAATCGAATCGACGCGCACGGCTTCGGCGTGGCGGCGGATGTCGGCCTCGAGGGCCGCGACAAACTGCGTCTTGAGCGCGTCCTCGAGCAGACCGCGCGTGAAGTTGCAGTAGTTGCAGATGGCGGCGCAGAACGGAATGTGCAGGTAGAGCCCAGCCACCGCGGCCTGCCTAGCCCGATCCGCCCTTGCCGCCCGACCAGTTGAGGTCGCCCGTGCCCTTGCCGCGCAGGGACGCGCGCGCCATGCCCTTGGCCCGCGGCGGGAAGCCGCCGCTGCGCGCGGGGCGATCGGCGGCCGGGGACTCCTGGTTGTAGCGGGCGATGTCGGTCGGCGTGGGATGGGTGCCCACCTCGCGCACGTCGGGGCCGTCCATCTCCACCCACGTGCACATTTCCTTCAGGCGCGAGCGCGTGCGCGCGCCGAGTTGCAAATACATCGAGTTCGGATTGGTGGTGTCGGCCGAGTCTTCGAGGTTGGTCGTGAAGATGGTGGGCCGGCGCTCGCTGTAGCGCGTGTTGACGACCAACCCCAGCGTTTCCTGCACCCACTCCGAGGTCTTCTCGGCGCCCAGGTCGTCGAGCACGAGCAGGTCGGCATCGAGCACGGGACGCAGCACGTCCATCTCGGACTCACCCGAGGCGGCAAAGGTGTCGCGCACCATCTTCAACAACTCGCGCGTCTCGTAGAAGTAGCCACGCGCGCCTTTGGTCGTGATGATGGCCTTGAGCATGGCGACGGCCAGGTGGGTCTTCCCCACGCCGTGACGG
Source organism: uncultured Acidobacteriota bacterium (assembly GCA_963843885.1). GTDB lineage: Bacteria > Acidobacteriota > Vicinamibacteria > Vicinamibacterales > UBA2999 > CADEFD01. The sequence goes on along the minus strand of CAWJMJ010000016.1, from coordinate 26,777 downwards.
CCGCGCAAGAGCAGGCTGTCGACCGCCGGGAACTTCTCCACGAAGGCGGTGGCGCGGCGCTGCGCCTCGCGCAGCGAATCGACCATCGGCTCGAAGTTGGAGAGCTCGCAGTGCTGGTAGCGGCGCGGGATGCGCGCGTGCGCCCGCTGGTGGTCGGCGATCGACTGGCGCCAGCAGGCGCAGCGCTTGACGCGGGCGACGCCGTCGGCCATCTCGGTGACCCACTGACTGTCCTGACACAGGTCGCACGGCATGGCCCGGCGATCGTACACCGGTGCCGCGACGGCGTCAGCGTGGTCGTCGCGGCGGTGGTGGTGGTGGCGACGAGGCGTCCGCCTCGGGCGCCGCGGTCGCGGCGGCCGAGCCCGGCGCGCGCACGAGATTGGTCGGCGACGATTTCACGAGGGCGGTGCTGAGACGCTGCTCCCACTCGCCCAGCCCGCGCGCCAGTTCGTGCTTGACGTAGCCCATGAACTCGTTCACCTCGCCTTGCATGCGTTCCATCTTCTTGCGCATGTTGAGGATGATCTCGACGCCAGCGAGATTCACGCCGAGTTCGCGCGTGAGCGTGAGGATGGTCTCGAGCTGGGCCAGGTCGTCGTCGGAGTAGAGGCGGGTGTTCCCGTCGGTGCGCGACGGCGTCAACAGGCCTTCGCGTTCGTAGAGGCGCAGGGTCTGCGCGTGGATGTTGTACTTCTGCGAGACCACGCTGATCATGTAATACGACTTGCCGCTCGGCCGCTTCGCCATCACCGACCGTCCTCGCCAGAGGGAAATCGCCCGTCGCGCACGCTCTCGCGCTGCAGGGCGGCGAACTCGCGCAGCAGCGCCTTCGACCGCTCGTCGAGCACCGGCGGCAGCATCAGCCGCACTTCGGCGATGAGATTGCCGCGCTGCTCGCCGCGCGGCGACGGCAACCCGCGGTCGCGCAACCGGAAACGTTGACCGGACTGGGTGCCGGGGGGCACGCGCAGCTTTACCACGCCGCCGTCGATGGCCGGCAGCGCCAGGCGGGCGCCGAGCGCGGCCTCGTGCACCGCAACCGGGACCTCGACATGCAGGTCGTTGCCGTCCCGGCGGTAGAGCGGATGCGGCGCGACCCTGATGCTGACGTAGGCATCGCCGGCCGCGCCGCCGCCCCGTCCGGCCTGGCCCATGGCCGGCACGCGGACCACGGCGCCGTCGTGCGCACCGCGCGGCACGTCGACCGTGACCGTGTCGGTGCGGGCCTCGGCGCCGCGGCCGCCGCAGGCACGGCACGGCGCGGTCGCGCGCCGCCCGTCGCCGCCGCAGCGTCCGCACGGCGTGGTGAAGATCATGTGGCCGCGGACCAGGCGGGTGGCGCCGCTGCCCGCGCACGCCGGGCACTCGACCGTGGCGGCCCGGGCGGCGCCGCTGCCGCCGCAGGCCGCGCACGCCGCCTGGCGCGGCACGGTGACGCCGACCGGCGCGCCGCGCGCGATGTCCTCGAGCGTGACGGTCGCCTCGACGTGCACGTCGGCGCCACGGACGGTCCGCTCCGGGGCGCGCGCCGCGAACACCTCGGCGAACAGGTCGCCGAAGGTCGTGGCCGGCTCGGCGTGCACGCGCGGCGAGAAGTCGAAGCCACTGAACCCCGCCACCGGCGCCGGCCGCGGCGCGCCCGGCTCGCCGCGGTCGTAGCGCTGGCGCCGTTCCGGATCGACGAGCGTCTCGTAGGCCAGGGCGATATCGCGAAAGCGCAAGGCCGCGGTCCGGTCGCCGGGATTGATGTCCGGATGATACTGCCGGGCCAGCCGCTTGTAGGCCCGTCTGATGTCGCCGTCGGTCGCCTCGCGACGCACGCCCAGCACTCCGTAGTAGTCCATCACCGACGAGTATGAAATCTGAGTCTCCCGCTGTCAACATTACTCGAAGGCCGACTTCGACGCGGTGTTATCCTGAAACGGCCAGCACTGCCCCGGAGTCCGACGCTCCGGTTTCGCCCGCCTGCTCCGTCGGTGGAGGTCGAACGTGCGTCCTCAACTGATCGCCAGGGCCCTTGCCCTCCTGCTCGTCGTCGTTCCGGTGGGCCTCGCCGCGCAGTTGCCGGAACCCGAGCCGCCGCCGGTCGATGCGCCGCCGCCAATCACTCTGCTCTTCATCGAGGGCCGCGTCGACCTCGTGCGAACGAGCGGTGTGCAGCCGGCGCAGGCGCCGGAGCTGCTCGACGAGGACGATTGCGTCGTCACCGGCGACGGCCGGGCCGAACTCGTCTATGCCGACGGGAGCGTGGCGCATCTGGACCGCCACACCGACGTGCGCGTCGACCTGGGCGTGCGGTTGCGGCTCGTGCGCGGCCGCATCGTGGTGCACACGCCGCGTGACGGCGACCGCCTCGAACTGGTGATCCCGGCCGGCGTCGTGCGCCTGGAACCCGACGGCGAATACGACCTGGCCGCCGCCGATCTGGAGGGCGACTCGGTGGTGGCCGTGGTGCGCGGCCGTGCCGTCCTCGAGCACGACGACCAGGCCGTGCCGGTTGCCGCCGACGACGAGCTCCGCCTCGATCCACGCGACCGCCGGCCCCGCTGGGCTCGTGTGGCACCGCCCGATGTCTTCCGGGACTGGTCGCGCGCGCGCGTTCCGACGACCACGCAAGTGACCAGCGGCTACGCGCTGCCGGCGCCGCTTGCGCCCTACGCGCAGCAGTTTGCGACCTACGGCGAGTGGTCGAACGTCGCCCCCTATGGCCCAGTGTGGTTCCCTTCGGCGCGCGCCGGCTGGCGGCCGTACAGCAACGGCTCGTGGCGTTACACGCGCTACGGATGGACCTGGATTGACAGCGACCCGTGGGCGTGGCCCGTGCATCACTTCGGCCGCTGGGGCCGCCATGACGTCAGCGGGTGGTATTGGATCCCGCAGCGCACGTGGGGCCCGGCGTGGGTCGGCTGGGCGATGGGCGCCGATCACGTGGCCTGGTCGCCGCTGGGCTGGGACCGGCGGCCGGTCGTGGACTTCTTCGCCGGCGCGCGCCTTGGTCCGATCGACGTGTGGGCCAGCAGCTGGTCGGTCGTGCCGCGGCGCCACTTCGGGCACCGCCTGCCGGTTGCGCGCTATCTCGAGGACCCGCGGCGGCTGCCCGGTCCGGTCTTGGGCGGCTTCGTGTCGCAGATGATTGGGCCGCGCGGCCCAGTGGGCGGCGACGTCCGCTTTCGGGGGCGCGGCGGCCGCGAGGCATGGCGTTCGCCGGCCCGCCCGAATCCCGGCGGCGAGGTTCCCGGGGGACGCGAACGGTCTCCGTATCCTCGCCGCGATCGGCCCGAGTCATTTGGCAGCGCCACGCCGTCGCGCCCCGTTGCCCAGGGCGCGCCGTCGCGGCCTAGGGCGGGCGTCGATTCCGGACCGCTCGACCAGACCCGGCGATCGCGGACCGTGGGCGGCGAGGTGGACCGGCGCGACGACGCGGGCCGGCCGGGGGGGCGCCGTCCCGGAGACGCGCGCGCGCTCGACGGCACCACGAGCCCGCCCGACATTTTCCCTGCTCCCGGCTATCGCGATCGAACGGCCGGCGGGAGCCGCGGCCCCAATTCCATCCGGCCGCGCTACGAGCGGCCCGAACCCGGCGCCAACTATCCCCCGCCCGCGGGCAACGCACCGGCGGCACCGGGCGGGTCGCCAGGACCGGGGCACGCGCTGACGGCTCACCGGGCACCGGGCGCGCCGATGACGGCCGCGGCCGACGGCGCGCTCCAGGAGCCGAGGGGAATCGCCGCGACAGCGCCGGCGCGGCGGCCGGCGCCGGCGCCGCTCGTCCCGACTACCCGCGCGGGGGCCGTAATGACACGGGCGCATCTGGCGCTACTACCAGCGCCGGCAGCGGCGGTCGCACCGGCGCCACCCGCGGCGGCGGCCGCGACGGCGACCGCGGCGGCCAAGGCGGCGCCGTCGGTCGCGGCAACGGCGGCGACGGTCGCGGCGGGGCCCCGGCCCAGCCGGGCGGCCAGCCGTCGAGTGGCAACGGCGGGCGCCGCCGTCCAGGCTGAGTTCTACGTCGACTAATGACACAATGCGGGAACCGCGCCGCGGCGCCGTCCACATGCCCGCTCTTCCCAAACTCGCCAGACACGCCGGTCTCGCGTTCCTGTTCGTGGCCGCCGCGCTCGCGGGCACCGGCAGCGGCGTGCTGTTTGCGTATTCCGACGATCTGCCAGCTATTTCAGCGCTCGACGGTTACCATCCCGACACGATCACGCGGGTGCTGGCGCGCGATGGCTCGGTCGCCGGAGAGTTCGCTGTCGAACGCCGCATGGTCCTGCGCTACGACGAGATCCCGGTCGTGCTGCGGCAGGCCGTGCTCGCCGCCGAGGACTCGGGCTTCTTCGATCACTTCGGCCTCAGCATCACCGGGCTGGCCCGGGCCGCGGTCACCAACGTCGTGCAGATGCGCAAGGCCGGCGGCGCCAGCACGCTCACGCAGCAGCTGGCGCGCGAAACTCTTCCTGACCGACGAGAAGACCTGGGAACGGAAGGTCAAGGAGCTGTTGCTCGCCATCCAGATCGAGAAGCGTTACACCAAGGAAGAGATCTTCACGCTCTACTGCAACCAGATGTACTTCGGCCACGGCGCCTACGGGGTCGAGGCCGCATCACACCTCTACTTCGGCAAGCCGGTCAAGGAGCTGGCCGTCGAGGAGGCCGCGCTCATCGCCGGCATCCTGCAGGCCAATATCCGCCAGAGCCCCTACGTGAATCCCGCGGCCGCGCTGCGGCGGCGCAACTACACGCTGGATCGCATGGCTGAGGAGGGCTTCCTGTCGCGCGCCGAGGCCGACCAGGCCATGGCCAAGCCGATCGTGACGCGCGGCGACCCGAGCCGCGACACCTCCTTTGCCCCCTACTATCTCGAGGAGGTGCGCAAGCACCTCGAGGCGAAGTACGGAGCGCAGCAGCTCTACGAGAGCGGCCTCACCGTGCGCACGCCGCTCGACGTGCGCCTGCAACGCATCGCCGCCTCGGCGCTCGACTCCGGCCTGCGCCGGGTCGACAAGCGCCGCACCGGCTTCCGCAAGGCCCAGCCCAACGTGCTGCGCGACGGTGTCACGCTCCAGGGCTACCGCAACGAGCGCTGGCAGCGTCCGCTCGTGGCCGGCGACATCGTGCCCGCGCTGGTCGAACGGGTGGACGCCGCTGGCCAGGCGCCGGGGCACGCGGCGCTGCGCATCGGCGCGCTGTCGGCCGAGTTGACCCGCGCCAGCTTCCAGTGGACGCGAAAGACGCATGCGTCGCAGGTCGTGCGCCCCGGAGACCTCGTCGAGGTCGAGCTCATGGCCGTCGACGCCGCCGCCGGCACCGCCGAGGTGAAACTGGAACAGACGCCGCTGCTCGAAGGCGCGGTCGTGGCCATCGAGAACAAGAGCGGCCACGTGCTGGCCATGGTGGGCGGCTTCAGCTTCACCCGCAGCAAGTTCAACCGCGCCACCCAGGCACTGCGGCAGATCGGCTCGACCTTCAAACCGATTCTCTACACCGCTGCCATCGACCGCGGGCTGACGCCGGCCACCATCCTGGTCGACGAGCCGTCGTCGTTCGAGGCCGGCGCCGGACAGCCGCGCTACACCCCGCGCAACTACGACGGCCGCTTCGACGGCCCCCTGACCCTGCGCACCGCGCTCGAACGCTCGCGCAATGTCCCGGCCGTGAAGGTGATGGAGATGCTCGGCCCGTCCCAGGTCGTGCCCTACGCCGCCCGCTTCGGCCTGCCGGGCGCCCTGCCGCCGTTCCTGTCGTCGGCGCTGGGCGCCGGCGAGTCCACGCTGATGGCGCTGGCCTCGGCCTACAGCGCCTTCCCCAATCACGGCGTGCGCATGGCTCCCGCGCAGGTGCTCTCGGTCACCGACCGCGAAGGCGTGGTGCTCGAGGAACATTCACCCGAGGCCCACGACGCCCTCCGTGCCGATACGGCGTATGTCATGACCAGCCTGCTGCGCGGGCGTCGTGCAGCGCGGCACCGCGGCATCGGCGGCGTCGCTGAACTGGCCGCTGGCCGGCAAGACCGGCACGGTCAACGACTACACCGACGCCTGGTTCGTGGGCTTCGACCCCGACATCACGCTGGGCGTGTGGCTCGGCTACGACGAGAAGAAACCGATCGGCAACGGCGAGACCGGCACGACCGCCGCGCTCCCGATCTGGATCGAGATCATGAAGGCCTACCTCGACGGCCGCGACCGCGAGCACCCGCCGCAGTTCGAGGCGCCCGGCAACATCGTCTTCGTGCCGGTCGACCGCTACACCGGTGAGCCCGTGGAGCCGGGTGCGCCGCAGTCGATCAGCGAGGCCTTCATCGCCGGCACGCAGCCGAGCCGGTACAGGCCGCGCCGACTAGTCGTCGTCGTCGGCCGCGGCCTGGCCCAGCGTGCCGCCGCCTTCTGCATCAGGTAGGCCTTGATGAACGCGTCGATGTCGCCGTCGAGCACGCGGTTCGACGTCGCCCGCCTGCATCCTTGGTGCGGTGGTCCTTGATCATCTGATACGGGCTGCAGCACGTAGCTGCGGATCTGGCTGCCGAACGCGATGTCGCTTCTTCTCGCCGCCGATCTGATCGAGCTTGGCCTGCTGCTCCTTCATCTTCAGGTCGTAGAGGCGCGCCTTCAGCACCTTCATCGCCGACGTCGCGGTTCTTGTGCTGCGACCGCTCGTTCTGGCACGACACGACGATGCCGGTCGGCAGGTGCGTGATGCGGACGGCGGAGTCGGTGACGTTGACGTGCTGGCCGCCGGCGCCGCTCGAGCGGAAGGTGTCGATGCGCAGGTCCTTGTCGTCGATCTCGATGTCGATGTCGTCGTCGAGCTCCGGCCAGACGTAGACCGAGGCAAACGAGGTATGGCGGCGCGCCGCCTGGTCGAACGGCGAGATGCGCACCAGCCGGTGCACGCCGGCTTCGGCCGACATGCAGGCCGAAGGCGTATTCGCCGGCGAGCAGGACGGTGGCGCTCTTCAGCCCGGCCTCTTCGCCCGGCTGGTAGTCGATCACCTCGCGCCTGAAGCCGCGCCGCTCGGCCCACTTGCAGGTACATGCGCAGCAGCATCTCGGCCCAGTCCTGCGACTCGGTGCCGCCGGCGCCGGGATGGATGGTGACGATGGCGTTGGCGCGATCGTGCTCGCCGCGCGAGCATCTTCTTGGTCTCGGCCGCCTCGACCTCCGGCTTCGAGTTCGTCGAGTCCGCGCTCGAGGTCGGCGGCCACGTCTTCCCCACCCTCCGCCCATTCGACGAGCACGTCGAGGTCGTCGGTCTCTGCGCGTGAGCGAGTCGCGCAGCTCGACGTCCTCGCTCGAGGCGGCGGCGGCGCTGCAGGGTCTTCTGCGCCTCGGCCTGGTCCTTCCAGAAATCGGGGGCGGAGATCGCGGCTTCGAGTTCGGCGAGTTCGTCGGTGGTCGTGACCGCGTCAAAGATAGCTCCGCAGATCGGCGGCCCGCCTGAGCAGATCCTCGTAACGCCGAACCAGATCGTCCTGAGCATTGCGCCACCCTCATACTCCTTCGTCCGCCTATTGCGCGCGGCGGCGGCCAGTCACCAGCCACACGGCCGTCGCCAGGGCCCCGACAGGGACGCTGGGCGACCAGATCGCCGATTCTCGCATACAGCGTCGCGACTGCGAGGAAGCGCGCCTCGCCGACCACGATGCTGTCTCGAACACCCGCGTCGCTGGCGATGACGCGGCCGTAGGGATCGACGATGCCGCTGATGCCGGTGTTGGCCGCCCGCACCAGATACGGCCCTGCTCGATGGCGCGCATCGAGGCCAGCTCGAAATGCTGGTAGGGCGCCGACGAGTCGCCGTACCACGCGTCGTTGGTGATCGTCGTCAGCAGTTCGCTGCCGCTCGCGCGACGGCCTGGCGCATCAGTCGCGGATACACCACCTCGTAGCAGATCGCGGTGCTGACCATGTGCCCGCCGACCGGCAGCATGGTCACGCGCTCGCCGGCGAGAAGTCCGACACCGCGTCGACCAGCGGCCGCACGAAGAACAGCAGCTCGCTTGCAGCGGCACGTACTCGCCGAACGGCACCAGGTGCATCTTGCGGTAGACCGCCGCCACCGCGCCGGTCGGGTCGAGCATCATGAACGCCGAGTTGTAGTAGCGCGTGCGGCTCGCCCCGGCTCGATCTCGTCGCTGCCGAAGCAGCAGCGGCACGCCCGAGCTCGCGCACCAGCGCGCGCACCGCCTCTGCGCCGGCGCGGTCCTCGTTGAAGATGAACGGCGTGGACGACTCGGGCCACAGGATCACGTCGGCGCCGCTGCCGACCGCCTCGCGCGAGTCAGCGCAGGTAGCGCCGGGCAGATCGTCGCCGGCCCGCGCCGGGTTCCACTTGTCGGTCTGCGCGATGTTGCGCCTGGATGAGGCCGACGACGATCGGCGTGCCCTCGCGCGTCAGCGTCGCGTCGGCCGACCGCGCATCGCAGCCCCACACCGACACGACGACGAGCAGGCGGCCGCGGCGGCGCCGAAGCGCGCGGCCGATACCGCGGCCGTCGCCGGTCGATGGCCGAGCCACGAGCGCCGCCTTGCGCCACCAGGAAGAGCGAGACGCCGTAGACGCCGACCAGGCTGGCCAACTGCGCCACCGGCAGCATCGTGACCACGGCGCTGCCCAGCGGAATCCACGGGAAGCCGCCGCAGGACATGACCGCGCGCGAATTCGCCCGCCACCCACAGCAGCGGCGCCAGCACCAGGCCGCGGGCGCCGAGCCGTCGCACGGCCGCGGCCATGAGGCCCGACGACAGCGCCGTGTAGAACGCCATGTAGAGCGCGAGCAGGAACGCCACGATCAGCGCGACCGGTCCGGCCAGGCCGCCGTAGGTCTGCACCACCGCACCGGTCCAGTAGATGGTGCCCATGTAATGGACGATGCCGGCGAGCGCGCCGAGCTGCGCGCCCGTGCGGAAGGCATGCCCGGGTAGACGCCTTCACGGCCGCGCCAGCCGGTCAGCGCGACCAGGAGCGGCACGATCGCCACGAGCGCCACCGCCGGTGGCCGTAGCGCGGGAACGACAGCGCCAGCAAGGCGCCCGAAAGGAGGGCTAGCGCGTAATCCAGGGCTTGAACTGCTCTTCCCTGCTCGAGCCGGGCGGCGATCTTCTCGGCTTCGGCGCGCGTCTTGAACTTGCCGACCCGCACGCGGAATCCGGCCGGTTGTCCGGCCACCGACGGCACGAGGTAGGCCGCATAGCCTTTGCCCTTCAGGCGGGCCACCACCGCGTCGGCTTCGGTGCGGCCGCGCAGCGCGGCCACTTGAATGGCCATGCCGTCGCCTTTCGGTTCGGGCGGCAGCGGCTTCTCCTCAGGCGGCGGAGTGTCCCTGGCGGCCGGCGGATCGTCGTCCGGCTCGGCCGGTAGTCTCCGCGCCGTCGCCGTGGCGGCCGGGGCAGCCGCGCGGGTCGGAGCCGGACTCGCCGGGGGCTGCGTCCGGGCCTGCTCGCTCTGCGGCACGAGCTGCTCGGCGGCGGGTCCGGTGGTCTGCAGGCGATCCGAATAGACCAGGCCGTCGGCCTTGGTCGGCTCGAGGGGGTCGGCGCCGGGCGGCGGCGGGTCCGCGTCAGCCGTCGCGTCGGTCTCCGGTGCGAGCGCCGCTTCCACGGGCACGGCGGTCCGCGCCTGAGCGCCGCGGCCGACCAGCACGCCGCACAGGAAGATCACGACGGACACGACCGTGACGGCCATGAACACGAAGACGAGCTGTTTGCCGTTGAGCTGAATTCCGTCGTCGTGCGTGGCCATGATTGCGTGCGCGGATGCCGGTCGATCGTATCACGCAGCTCCGCGTATCACGCAGCTCCGCCGGGACGCGCGGCCCGGGCCTGGGTGGCCAGCGCCGCGGCCGCCGCGCTCTGCGGATCGAGCGCCAGCGCGCGCTCGGCCGCGCGCGCCGCGCCGGCGAAATCGCGTGTACGCAGCAGCACCTCACCGAGTTCGACGTGGGCGGTGGCCGACTCGGCGCTCCAGATGGCGATCTTGAAGGTGTCGACGGCCTCTTGCAGCAATCCGCTCCGAGCCTGGACCCGACCGAGCAGCAGCAACGCGGCGGCATCGTAGGGCGTGAGGTAGAGGGCCCGCTGCAACTCGCGAATGGCTTCCGGATCGCGGCCGTCGTCGTAGGCGCGCCGCGCCGTCTCGAGGTAGAAGGCAGCCAGTTCCCGCTGACTGCGCTCGGCGCCGGCGGCGATGGCCGAGACCAGGGCGGACGGCCCGGGCCGCGCCTGATCCTTGAGGCGCTCGAGGCCCCGCGGCACGGTCGGGGCGACCAAGGCTCGTTCCCAGCGCTCCGACGACACCGGCGCGCCAGCTCGCGCTCGCGGCCCGCCTCCGGTACGGCGCCCGAGCCGGCCAGCGCCGCCGCCAACACGAAGTGGGCATCGCCGTCGGCCGGATTGCGCCGCACCGCCTCGCGCAGCCAGTAGGCGGCGGCCAGGGCGTCCTTGTCGAGGAAGTAGGCGTAGCCGAGATTGAAGCAGTAGTCGGCGTCGCTGGCGTCGCGCTCCACGGCCTGATTGAAGTAGTACGTGGCCTTACCGGTGCGCGGGGTGGCGCCGCGGCGGAGCTGCACGACGCCGAGCAGATTGGCGACGACGGCGGCCCGCGTGGTCGTGTCGAGCGCGGTCAGCGTCGTGAACGCCTCGTCGTAGCGAGCGAGCTGAATGAGCGACCATCCGCGCCGCACCCCGAGGTCGAGGGCGGCGGCGCCGTCGCCGCGGGCCGGCCCCAACGCCGCCAAGGCACGTTCGTGGGCCCCTCGGGCGGTGCGCACGTCCCACAGCGCTTCGCGGACGTCCTGGTAGCCGCCGGCCAGCGCCAGGGCCTGCGACAGGTAGCGCTCCTGCGCCTCGTTGGTCGGCGCCACCAGGCCGCGCACGAACAGCTCGAAGGCCGGCACCGACGGGGCCACACTGGCGGCGGCATCGCCCTTGACCGCCCCCTGCCCGTCGACCGCGGCGGCCATGCGCACGAACGCGGCCAGCAGGGTTGCGACTGGCGTCGTCTCGACCACCGGGGCGCCCAGTTCCGCCGCGTCGACCTCGAGCACGCGGGCCTCGAACGAGATGTCCTTCTCGCCGGCGGTCACCCGTCCCGTGACGACGCGTGACGCGCCGACCAGTTCGGCCACCTTGATGACGGTGGCGCGGGTCAGCGAGGCGCCGGGCGGCAACTGCAGGCGTTCGAGCGCCGCCCGCCGATCGCCGCGCGAGATGACCGGCACGCCGCGATCGCGGAGCGCCTCGGTCAGGCCGACGGCCGCGCCTTCCCCCAGCCATGCCACGCGCGCGTCGAAGCGTTCGAGCTCGAACGGCACGACCAGCGTGACCTCCTGTCCCGCCCACACGGATCCGGGCAGCGCCGTCAGCAGCACCGCCACCAGGACGGCGAGCCGCCTCATGCCGCCTCCTGCGTGGCTGACACCGCGGGGCTCGAATCCTCGCCGGGACTGCCGAACGTGACCTGCAGCGTGCAGGCGGCGTCCCCGGCCCCCTGGCAGCCCGTAATCCGAACCTCGGCGCCCAGGCCCTGCAGCGCCAGGTGCTGTTCGATCGCGGCCACGAAGTAGCGGCAGGTCGGCCAGGGCCAGGTCTCGCGCAGCGCGCAGAAGACCGCCCCGGTGACGGCGACGATGCCGACGCCGCCGTGCATCGACACGGTCACGACGGCGGGCGCGAACGCCGCCCGCAAGAGTCGCCGGCACTGACCGAGCGCCAGGCGCGTGCGCACGCGGTGCGGCAAGCGACGCAGCAGCGCCACGGAGCGCGCGTGCTGCTGATGGTGCCACTGGGCCGAGTGACGTCCCGCACCGGTCATCACCTGATCGTAAGCGTCCTGGCCTTCCTGGCGCAGGAAGCTGAGCACGGCGCCGAGCGGCGCGCGCCCGGCGCGCCCGTCCTTCAAGCCCATCGGCGACAGCCAATGCTCGTAGTACTCGAGCCGCATCGGCAGGGCCTCGCCGATGCTCTGATGCAGGCTGGCCACCAAAATGCGTCCGATCCCGTCGTCGTTCATCGGCCCGTCCCGCTCGCGTCTGCTACCGTAGTCGGCGTGGCTTCGTGGTCGGCGTGCATTCTCGCAGGCGGCAAGGGACGGCGGCTCGGCGGCCGGGTCAAGCCCCTCGTCGAGGTGGGCGGCCGCACGATTCTGGCGCGGCAGCTCGCAGCCTTCGCGGCCCTGGGCGTGCGCCCCGCGCTGGTCGCGCCGGACGCCTCGCCGTTTGCGGCCCTGAGCCTGGACGTGATCCCCGACGAGGTCGCCGCCGGCGCGCTCGGCGCGCTGTACACCGCGCTCCACCGCGCCTCCACCGACCACGTGCTGGTGCTGGCCGGTGACATGCCGTTCGTGACGGCGCCCTTCCTGGCGTTCTTGAGCGGCCTGGCCGGCGGCCACGACGCCGTCGTGCCGAGCACGCGGGGGCGCTGGCAACCGCTTTGCGCCGTGTACCACCGCCGCGTCGCCGGCCGGTTCCGGCAGGCCATCGACGCCGGCGACTGGCGGGTCGTCGCTGCCGTGGCCACGCTCGACGTGCGCCTGGTCACCGACGCCGACATCGCGCCGTTCGATCGCGACGACCGGCTGCTGCTCAACCTCAACACGCCCGACGACCACCGGTGCGCCGACGCGCGCGCCGTGCCGTGATCTTGTCTGCTGTCGTCCACGTGCCGAGGAAGATACCCTAGCCAGCAGGCACTGTCCACGGCGCCCGGTCCGGGGAGACGCGGACACAGTAGCCCCGGCCCCTCGTCTACCGCTAGGATCACCCAACCACCATGATGCTGCCGTTGCACGACCGCCTCCGGACCGCCATCCGCAGCGCGCTCCATACCCGGTTCGGCCTCGACCGCGACGCCGCCACCATCCCGCTCGAAGTGCCTCCCAACCGCGCCTTCGGCGACATCGGCTCGCCGGTCGCCTTCGAACTGGCGCGCGAGCTGCGCAAGGCCCCGCGCGTCATTGCCCAGGAGCTGGCCGGCGCGCTCGGCGCCATGCCCGGCGTGGCGGGCGTGAGCGCGGCGCCCAACGGCTATCTGAACGTGTTCCTCGACCGGGCGGCGTTCCTGCTCGAACGGGCCGGCCCCGAAGCCCTGCCTCCCGGCCTGCCCGGGCTGCCCAAGACCATCGTCGAACACACCGCCATCAACCCGAACAAGGCCGCGCACATCGGCCACCTGCGCAACGCCTGTCTCGGCGACACGCTGGTGCGCGCGCTCCGCTACCGCGGCACACCCGTCGAAGTCCAGAACTACATCGACGACACCGGCGTGCAGGTCGCCGACGTGGTCGTCGGCTTCCGCCACCTCCTCGACGTCGACCTGGCCGAAGTGCGGCGCCTGGCCGACACCACCCGCTTCGACTACTACTGCTGGGATCTCTACGCGCGTGTCACCGAGTGGTACGACGGCGATCCAGACGCGTCTGGCAATCCGCGCCGCCACCCTCCACGACATCGAGCACGGCGTCGATCCGACCGCCGCCATCGGCGCCCTGGTGGCCGATCGGATCGTGCGGGCGCATCTCGTCACCATGGCGCGGCTGGGCATCGACTACCAGCTGCTCACCTGGGAGGGCGACATCCTGCGCCTGCAGTTCTGGGCCCGCGCCTTCGAGCTGCTCAAGCAGTCCGGGTCGGTGTTCCTGCAGCCGGAGGGCCGCCTGACCGGGTGCTGGGTGATGCGCATCGACGAGGACGGCGACCCGGCGGAGAGGGCGGGCGGCGACGCGTCCGCAGACGCGCCCGGAGCCGCGCCGGCGCCAGAGGCCGGAGCCGGCACGGAGGGCGAAGGCGAGCCGCGCGAGAAGGTCATCGTCCGCTCCAACGGCACGGTCACCTACGTCGGCAAGGACATGGCGTATCAGTTCTGGAAATCCGGCCTGCTCGGCCAGGATTTCCTCTACCGGCCATTCAGCACGCGCATGGACGGCGGCATCCTGTGGGCCACGACCAGCCGTGACCAGCAGGCCGTGGCCGACCATCCGGCCTTTGGCGACGCGGCCGCCACGGTCAACGTCATCGACGTCCGCCAGTCGTATCTGCAGAAGTTGCTGAAGCAGGCCCTGGTGACCGCCGGCCACGCGGAGGCCGCCGCCAACCACACGCACTTCTCCTACGAGATGGTGGCGCTGTCCCACGCCACCGCCAGGGAACTCGGCTTCGCGCCGCCGGCCGGGTCCGAGGACGCGGCCAAGCCGTTCGTCGAGGTGTCGGGACGCAAGGGCCTGGGAGTGAAGGCCGACGACCTGCTCGACCGGCTGATCGAGAAGGCCCACGGCGAGGTCGTCGCGGCGCAACCCCGAGATGGATGCGGCCGAGGCCCGGCGCACGGCCGAACGCATCGGCGTCGCCGCCGTCCGCTACTTCATGGTCAAGTACTCGCGCACCAAGGTGATTGCCTTCGACATCGACGAGGCCCTCAGCTTCGAGGGCGAAAGCGGTCCCGTATCTGCAGTACGCCGTGGTCCGCGCCAACAACATCTTCCAGAAGCTGCGCGACCGCGACGCGGTCTCGGAAGCGGACGTCGTGGCGGCGCTGCCCGGCCTGGCGCCGGTGGCGCTGGTCGACGACGAAGGTGCGGATCGGCTATGGTCGCTGGTCCTGGAGGCGGCTCGGCTCGACGAGGTCGTCGAGCAGGTGGTGCGCACGCTCGAGTTCGTGGCGCTGGCGAAATACGCGTTCGGACTCGCCCAGGGCTTCAACGGCGTCTATCACGCTCTTCCGATCATGAACGAGGAACGGACCGAGGTGCGCTTGTGGCGCGCCGCGGCGCTCGGCTACGTCCGTCACCAACTCACCGCGGCGTTGTCCACCATGGGCATCGACGTTCCCGCGCGCATGTAAGGAGTCCCCATGCCGACGATTGCCATCACCCCCTGCCGCCAGATGTCCGACTATCTCGAGTCGGTGAAGCGGGCCGGGGCCACCGTGCTCGAGCTGACGGTGGACGAAGATCCCGTGGCGATTGTCGCGCGTGTCGACGGCGTCCTGCTGACCGGAGGCGGCGATGTCGATCCGGCGCTCTACGGCGCCGCGCCGCATGACACCTACAGCGCCGCCGAGCCGGGCCGCGACGCCTTCGAGATCGCCATGGTGCGAGCGGCGACCGCGGCCGGCAAGCCGATCTTCGCCATCTGCCGGGGCATGCAGGTGATGAACGTGGCGCTGGGCGGCGACCTCGTGCAGGACATTCCCACCGAGGTCAACGGCGCGCTCCATCACGACGTGCGCGAACCGCGCTTCGCCATCGCGCACGAGGTGTGGATCTCGAAGGGCTCGCGCCTGCTGACGCTGATGCAGGACAAACTCGAGGACGCCGAGAGCTGCCCGGTCAACAGCCGCCACCATCAGGCGGTGCGGCATGCCGCGCCGGGTCTCGAGATCGTCGCCACCGCGCCCGACGGGGTCATCGAGGCGGTGGAACGGCCCGGACCGTTCTGCCTGGGCGTGCAGTGGCATCCCGAGAACTTCTGGCGCACCGGCGAGTTCCGGCCGCTGTTCGAGGGCTTCGTCGACGCCTGCCGAGGGTGACGCGGAGCCGGCCGGCGACGAGGCCTGGGCCCCGGGGCTTCGCCGCCCGCTGGTCCAGCACTCAGGTTCAGCCAAGCGTCAGCGTGACCACCGTTTCGACGTGACCGGTGCGCGGGAACAGGTCGAAGGCGCGGACGTCGGTCAAGGCGTAGCCGGCATCCACCAGGATCCGCACGTCGCGGGCGAGCGTGGCCGGGTCGCACGAGACATAGACCACCCGCGGCACGCCGCTGGCGGCCAGGACGGTGGAGACCGCGGCGGCCAGACCCGTGCGCGGCGGGTCGACCACGACCGTGTCGGCGTGGGCCGGCGTCAGCAGGTCGAGTTCGTCTTCGACCGCCGAGTGCCGGTAGGACATGCCCGGATGCGCGGCGGCGTTACGGCGCAGGTCATCGGCCGCCGTGTCGTGGCCCTCGACCGCCACCACCGTCTTCCCGGACACCGCCGCCATCACACTGAACAGCCCGACCCCGGCGTAGAGGTCCACGACCCGGTCGCCGGTGACGCGCTCGAGGACATCGGCGACGAGCGGCTGCAACAGAAACCGGTTGCCCTGGAAAAACGACCGCGCATGGTGCAGCACGGGCACGCCGGTGGTCCCGGGACGGTCGATGCGGTCGACCAGATGGGGGTCGCCCCACAGGCTGTGCTCCTTCTCGCGATCGGTAGCCGACCAGGTGGCGGCGTCCAGACCTTCGACCAGGCCCAGCGCCGCCATGGCCTTGCCGTCGGCCGTTTCGAGCGTGACGTGCGCGGCCCGGCCGGCGCCGTCGGCGGTCTCGGCCCATTCGATCTCGGCCAGGGCGCCGGCGCCGACGCGAGCCAGCGCAGCGCATAACCGGCCCATCACCTCTGCGCTCTCCGTCGACATCTGCCGCGACCCGGGGACGTCGCACAAGCGATGGGTGCCCTCCTCGAAGAAGCCCCACTTGCCGTGCCGAACGTGGACCCTGGCGCGGGTCCGGTAGGCGTCGGTCGGGGAGGCACACACCGGCGGCGCCGCCAGCTCGATCCGGCCGATGCGGCGGAACGCGTCGGCCACCATCTCGGCCTTGAGGTCCCGCTGCCGGGGCGCCGCGACGTGCGCAAGCACATTGCCGCCGCAGCTGAGCGCCGCGTCGCCGTCGACCCGGTCGGGTGAGGCCTCGAGCACCTCGACGACCCGCGCCCAGATGGTGCGCCGCTGCACGCGTTCCACGCGCGCGGTGACCTGCTCGCCGGGAATGGCGCCGGCGACGAGGACGACCGCGCCCTCGTGGCGGGCAATCATGCGCCCGCCCACGGCCGGCCGTTCGATGTGCAAGGTGAGGAGGGTGCCTGGAGTCGTCATCAGTCGAATGCCACCGTCGGAAGGCCGAGTGCGATGCGCACGAGCCGGGCGCGAGCCGCCGCCAGGGCCGTGGCCCACTGCGCGGCATCGAGACGTCCTCGGAAGGGCGCCAGTTCGGCGTCGGCGTCACGGACGACGGCGGCGAGCCGGTCGTCGGGGAGCGCCGCCTCGGCCGCCCGGACCAGGCGCGTGTCCAGGTCGGCAAGGGCCCCGATCACGACGTCGCGCGCCCCGCCCCGGGCCGTCACGCTGGGGGCCCGCAGCGCATCCACCGCCTCCACGATCTCACGGATCGCCGGCTGCAGGGCGCCGGGGGCGCGCTCGCTCCCCGTCAGCGCCGTCAACTGCGCCACGACGCGGTCGACGTGCGTCGCCAGCGTGCCCCGTTTGGACGAGGACGGCGGCGCCTCGGCAGGCGCGACCACCCCGACGGCGCGGCGCCAGCGGTCGAAGCCGTCGAGCACGTCGCCTTCGCAGAACTCGAGGCGCAACGGACGCCGGCGCGGACCCTTCTTCGCGGCCCGGGCCACCGTGCGGTCGATGCCCTCGCACACGATGGCCAGCGGCACGCCGGTCTCGGCCCAGCCCTTGACCATCTCGAAGGACGGCCCGACCACGCGGATGAGGTGCCCTTCGTTGCGCCGGCACAAGTGCGACTCGACGGCCCGGCAATAGTCGTTCAGGTCGATCACGAACTCCGTCCCTGCCGGCCCGCGCCGGTCATTGCCATGCGACGGCCCCCGACGTGATGCGCGCGAGGCCTCGCCCGGTATCCACGAGCAGCGCCCCGGCGTCGTCGACGCCGGTGGTCGTGCCTTCGTGCTCCCCAGCCGCGTCCACCCACGTCACCGGGCGCCCGGCCAGACCGGACGCCCGCGCCCGCCAGCGGTCGACGACGCGCCCGTACTTGCCGTCGAGCAGATCCTGGTAGCGCTGCGCCCACGCAGCCAACACCGCGGTCAGCACCGCGCCGGCGTCGGGGACGACGTGCAGCTCTTTTTCAATCGAAGTGGCGCGGCCTTGTTCATCGGTCAAGTACTCGACGTCGCGCAGGTTGATGCCGATGCCGACGACCACGAACTGCCCTGCCGTGCCGATGGCGTGGCCCTCGGCCAGCACGCCCGCGAGCTTGTGCCCGTAGTAGAGATCGTTGGGCCACTTCAGCGACGCCTCGAGCCCGGTGGCGTGACCGACGCCCTCGGCCACCGCCAGGCCGGCGGCCAGCGTGAGCAGGCCGAGCACACTCGGCCGGCCGTCGAGCATCGGCGCCACTGGCGGCCGCGCCACCACTGAGAAGTAGAGCCCCGCCCCCTCGGGCGACTGCCAACTGTGGCCGCGCCGGCCACGGCCCGCCGTCTGCCGGCCGGCCACGATCACCAGCCCGTGGGGGGCGCCAGCCTCCGCTTCCCCGGCGGCGGCGTCCATGGTGGAGGCCAGCACCGGCACGTAGCGCACCTCGGCGACATGGCCCGCGAAGCGCTCGCGGTCCCGGGTGAGCGCGGCGGCGAGCGACGGCGGCAGGGGCAGGGCGTCCGACACGGTCAGTGGCCGAACGGCGCGAGTTCGAAGCTCAGGTCGACGGCCGCCGCGGAGTGGGTCAGGGCCCCGATCGACACGGCGTCGGCGCCCGTGCCGGCGATCTCCGCCAGACGGTCGAGCGTCACGCCGCCGGAAATCTCGACCCGCGCCCGGCCGGCCACGCGGGCCACCGCGCGGCGCATGTCGGCGACGGCGAAGTTGTCGAGCAGCACCGCCGTGGCACCGGCCGCGAGCGCCTCGTCGAGTTCGTCGAGGGTCTCGACCTCGACCTCCACGCTCAAGCCGCGAGCCGCCGCGAGCGCCCGTCCCACTGCGGCCGCGATGCCGCCGGCGAGCCGCTTGTGGTTGTCCTTGATGAGGATCGCGTCGTCGAGCCGCAGGCGGTGATTGGTGCCGCCGCCGCAGCGCACCGCGTACTTCTCGAGTGCCCGCAGGGTCGGCGTGGTCTTGCGGGTGTCGAGCACGGTGATGCGGCCGGCGGCCGCTTCGACATAACGGGCCGTGAGCGTGGCGATGCCTGACAAACGCTGCACCAGGTTGAGCGCCGTGCGTTCGGCCGTGAGCAGCGCTTGGGCGCGTCCCGTCACCACGGCCACGACCTGCCCCGGCGCGCAGCGCGCGCCGTCGTCCATGCGCACCTCGAACACGGCGTCAGGATCGCATTGGCGGAAGACCTCGGCGCACACCTCGAGGCCGGCGACGATCAGGGGCGCCTTGGCCTGGATGACGCCGCGGGCTCGCTGCGAGCCGTCCACGACCGCCGCACTGGTGGCATCGCCCGTCCCGACGTCCTCGGCCAACGCGCGCGTCACCAGGTCGCGATACGCCTCGACCGGCAGTGACATGGAAGCGCTCATGACGGCGTCACCGCCGGCGTCTCCTCGGCGAACTCGACCTCGAGGCCATCCGCGCCGGCATGCCACACGAACTCGGCCACGCCCGCCGCCGCGGCCAGGTCGCGCTCGGCCCGCTGCAGGCGCGCGATGACCACCGGATCGCGGTGCACGATGGCTTTCGCGAGCTTGGCCTTCATCGGCCGTTTGGCCTCGGACTTCTTCTTGCGCAGGTCGCCCAACAAGGACCGCACCGCCATGAGCACGTTCTCGGCCTCGTCGTCGCGGACGCTCACAGCCTGGACTTCCGCCTCCGTCGGCCAGGAAGCCAGGTGCACCGAGCCGGGCTGCCACCACGACCACACTTCGTCGGTCACGAACGGCAGGTACGGCGCCAGCAGCCGCAACATCACGCTCAACGCGGTCTCGATCGAGGTGGCGGCCGAGCCGGCGGCCTCGGCGCCGAAGTCGCCGTAGCGCCGCGCCTTCACGAGCTCGACGTAGTCGTCGCAGAACTCCCAGAAGAACGACTCGGTGTTCATCAGGGCGCGCGTGTAGTCGTAGTCGTCGAGGGCGCGCGTCGAGTCGGCCACGAGGGTCGACAAGCGGCTCAACAAGCCGCGGTCCAACACTTCGCTGATCGGCGCGCCGGCGGCGCGATTGGCCAGCACGAACTTCGAGGCGTTCAGCAGCTTCATCGCCAGCCGCCGGCCGATCTTCATCTGGCCGGCGTCGAACGCCGTGTCCACGCCCGGCCCGCCGCGGGCGGCCCAATAGCGCACGCCGTCGCAGCCGTGTTCCTCGAGCAGGGCCATGGGCGTGACCACGTTGCCCTTGGACTTCGACATCTTCTTGCGGTCGGGATCGAGCACCCAGCCCGAGATGGCGGCGTGGTGCCAGGGCACCGAGCCGTTCTCGAGATGAGCGCGCAGCACCGACGCGAACAGCCACGTGCGGATGATGTCGTGCGCCTGGGGCCGCAGGTCCATCGGGAACGTGCGGGCGAACAGGTCCGGGTCGCGTTCCCAGCCGGTCACGAGCTGTGGCGAGACCGACGACGTGGCCCAGGTATCCATGACATCCGGGTCGCCGATGAACCCGCCCGGCTGGCCCCGCTGCGCCGCGGTATAGCCCTCGGGCACGTCGGTCGACGGGTCGATGGGCAGCCGCGCCTCGTCCGGCACGAGCCGCGTGCCGTGGTCGGTCGTGCCGTCGGCGCGCACGGGATACCACACCGGGAACGGCACGCCGAAGAAACGCTGCCGGCTGATGCACCAGTCGCCGTTCAGGCCGTTCACCCAGTTCTCGAAGCGCGCGCGCATGTACTCGGGGTGCCACTGCATTTCCCGGCCCCGCGCGATGAGCGCGTCACGCTCGTCGATGGTCCTGATGAACCACTGGCGGCTGGTCAGGATCTCGAGCGGCCGATCGCCCTTCTCGAAGAACTTCACGTGGTGCGTGATGGGGCGCGCGGCGCCGAGCAGGTCGCCGGAGGCGCGTGAGCAGTTCGGCCACCTTGGCCTGCGCCTTCTTGGCCGAGAGGCCGGCCAGCTGGTCGTAGGCGCGCCTGCGCGCGCGGCCACGTCAGTCGATTCCCAGCCGGGCGCGCCCCAGGTCACCGGCCCCAGCGTGCCGTTGGCCTGGATGATCGCGCGCACCGGCAGGCTAGCTCGCGCCACCAGGTGACGTCGGTCGTGTCGCCGAAGGTGCAGATCATCGCGATGCCGCTGCCCTTCTCGGGATCGGCCAGCGGGTGCGCCAGGACCGGCACGCGCGACGCCGAAGAGCGGCGTGACGACGTGCTGTGCCGAAGAGCGGCTGGTAGCGCGCGTCGTCGGGATGGGCGACCAGCGCCACGCAGGCCGGCAGCAATTCTGGACGCGTCGTGTCGATCTCGACGAGCGTCGCCGTCGTCCCGGCGCGAAGCGCAGGCGATGGTAGGCGCCGGGCACCTCGCGGTCCTCGAGTTCGGCCTGGGCGACCGCGGTCTTGAAGTCCACGTCCCACAAGGTCGGCGCCTCGACCTGATAGGCCTGCGCCGCGGCCGAGCAGGCGCAGGAACGCCAGCTGCGACACGCGCTGCGGCCGGCGGCCGATGGTGGCGTAGGTCATCGACCAGTCGACCGACAGCCCCAGGTACCTCCACAGGTGCTCGAAGACCTTCTCGTCCTCGCCCGTCAGCCTGATGCACAGCTCGATGAAGTTGGGGCGCGACACCGAGATCGGCGGCTTGGCCGGCGTCTCGGGGGCCACGAACGCGGGGTCGTAGGGCAGCGACGGATCGCAGCGCACGCCGTAGTAGTTCTGGACGCGGCGCTCGGTCGGCAGGCCGTTGTCGTCCCAGCCCATCGGGTAGAACACGGCTTTGCCGCGCATCCGCTGGAAGCGCGCCACGATATCGGTGTGGGTGTAGGAGAAGACGTGGCCGACGTGCAGCGACCCGCTGACCGTCGGCGGCGGCGTGTCGATGGCGTAGACCTCGGCCCGCGGCCGCGTCCGGTCGAACCGGTAGGTGCCCTCGCGCTGCCATCGTTCGGTGAAGCGGCCCTCGAGGCCTTCGAGCGCGGGGGAATCGGGAACGCCGTTGGGGTCGTGTGTGCTCATGTAGGGTGACTGACTGGGGCGCCGGGCGCCGCCGAGTCCCCAATCGTACCGAGTCGACCGGGCCCGCGCAACCGTCGAAGGGCGCGTTCAGCGCGTTTGGCGCGCGCGTCGTGCCGGTCATGGCTCCCCCGTCGGAACCACGGCGGCGGCGCCCTGCGGGCCGGTCAGGCCTCGGAGCGCGTGCGGGCGTTCTTGCCGATGAAGTCCACGATCGCCTGCATGGGCGTGCCCGGGATGAACACGCCGGTGATGCCCATGGCGTGCATCTTCGGGAGATCCTGATCGGGGATGATGCCGCCGACCACGACCAGCACGTCGTCGAGGCCCTGCGCCGCCAGGAGTTCCATCACCTTCGGACAGATGTGCATGTGCGCGCCCGACAGAATCGACAGCCCGATCACATCGGCGTCCTCCTGCAGGGCGGCGCTGACGATCATCTCGGGTGTCTGGCGCAGGCCGGTGTAGATGACCTCCATGCCGGCATCGCGCAGGGCGCGGGCGATGACCTTGGCGCCGCGGTCGTGGCCGTCGAGCCCAGGCTTGGCAATCACGACTCTTACCTTGCGGGTCCCGGGTCTCGGGTCTCCGGTCTCGGGCACGCTCACGATTCCTCCGTCACGGTGCTTACTGCCCGCGGCGAAACCACATTCCCCGGTTCCGGCACGCGAACACTCTTGAACAGCTGTCTTCGGCGCGGTGTGCCGGAGAGGCTCGCGCGAGCCCCGCGGTCCGGCCAGTCCCGCCCTAGATGATCGGCGTCTCTTCCCACTCGCCCCACACGTCGCGCAGGGCGTCGCACATCTCGCCGACCGTGGCGTAGGCGCGCACGCACGCCATCAGCGGCACCATGGTGTTGGCGGTGCCGCGGGCAGCCGTCTTGAGGGCATCGAGCGTGCGCGCGACGGCGGCGTTGTCGCGCGTGCTCTTCAATCGTTCGAGCCGCGCCAGCTGGGTGGCGGAGGCCGTGTCGTCGATGTACAGAATCGGAATCGGCGGGTCGTTCTCCTGCACGAACTCGTTGACCCCGACGATGACCTTTTCCCGGCCCTCGACCGCGCGCTGGAACTGATACGACGCCTCGGCAATCTCCTTCTGCGGATAGCCGAGCTCGATGGCCTCGACCATCCCGCCCATGCGGTCGATGGTGTCCCAGTACTTCAGCGCGCCCTGCTCCATCTCGCGCGTCAGCGCCTCGACGAAGTAGGAGCCGCCGAGCGGATCGACGACGTTGGCGATGCCGCTCTCGTGCGCGATGACCTGCTGCGTGCGCAGGGCGATCGTCGCCGCCTCCTTGGTCGGCAGCGCCAGCGCCTCATCGAGCGAGTTGGTGTGCAGCGAGTTGGTGCCGCCGAGCACCGCGGCCAGCGCCTGCAGCGCCGTGCGCACGACGTTGTTGTAGGGCTGCTGCGCGGTCAACGACACGCCGGCCGTCTGGGTGTGGAAGCGCAGCTGCCACGAGCGCGGATTCGCGGGCCCCGAAGCGCGTCTTCATCGCTTCGGCCCACAGCTTGCGCGCGGCGCGGAACTTGGCGATCTCTTCGAAGAAGTCGCTGTGCGAATTGAAGAAGAAGGAGATGCGCGGCACGAATTCGTCGACTTCGAGCCCGGCGTCCACGCCGTACTGCACGTACTCGAGGCCGTCGCGCAGCGTGAACGCCAGTTCCTGCAGCGACGGTCGAACCGGCCTCGCGGATGTGGTAGCCGCTCACCGAGATGGTGTTCCACTTCGGCACTTCCGTGGCGCAGAACTGCGAAGATGTCGGTGATCAGCCGCATCGACGGGCGCGGCGGGAAGATGTATTCCTTCTGCGCGATGAACTCTTTGAGGATGTCGTTCTGGATCGTGCCCGAAATCTTCTTCAGGTCGGCGCCCTGCTGCTCGGCCACCACCAGGTACATCGCGAAGATCATCGGCGCCGGCGAGTTGATGGTCATCGAGGTCGTGATGTCGGCCAGGGAGATGCCCTCGAACAGGCGCTCCATGTCGGCCAGCGACGCGATGTTGACGCCGCACTTGCCGACTTCGCCGAGCGACAGCTCGTGATCCGGGTCGCGGCCCATCAGGGTCGGCAGATCGAAGGCGACGCTCAGGCCGGTGCCGCCGGCGGCAATCAGTTCCTGGTAGCGCGCATTGGTCTCTTCGGGCGTGCCGAAGCCGGCAAACTGCCGCATCGTCCACAGCTTGCCGCGGTAGCCGGTCGGGTGGATGCCGCGCACGTACGGGAACTCGCCCGGATTGCCGATATCCCGCGTGTAGTCGAGACCGGCCACATCGTCGGCGCTGTAGAGGCGCTCGACGGCCCGCCCCGAGATGGTGGTGAACGGGCCGTGGCGTTCGGGCGACTTGTCGAGGGCCGGTTCGAGCACCTCGCGCGTCCAGCGTGCCTTGTCGCCAGTGGGACCCTTAACCGCAGTAGACATCGCTGTTCAGTATATAGGATTGTGTGCAGCCGGCCCGGCTCGGCGGGCCGGACGTCGAGCTGGCTCCCAGGGCCGCGGCACGACGGCGAGACATCGATGACGGCCCGGTAAGAGGATCGATGCGCGGCACGCACCCCAGAAACGCGATGCACGCGCTCGACGAATGGTTCTGATTGCGAATTGACATCGACGATCGTCCACGTTAGGTTTGATCGTTTGTTCCCGAGGCCGATGACGCCTTCTCCGGCCGGGCGACGACGCGAGGGTCACAGGACATGGCAGCACACGGAACCCTCTTCGGGGCAATGCTCCAGGAATTCGAAGGCGCCGCTCGGATTCTCAATCTCGACCCCGGCATCTGGCAGATCCTGACGCATCCGAAGCGGCAGATCATCGTGTCCGTGCCCGGTCCAGCATGGACAACGGACGAGATCGAGGTCTTCACCGGCTACCGCGTGCAGTACAACATCACGCTCGGCCCGGCCAAGGGCGGCATCCGCTACCACCCCGGCGTCACCCTCGACGAAGTGACGGCGCTGGCCGCGTGGATGACCTGGAAGTGCGCCGTGGCGCAGGTGCCCTTCGGCGGCGGCAAGGGCGGCGTCATCTGCGACCCGACGCACGCATGTCGAGGCGCGAACTCGAAGCGCTGACCCGGCGCTACACCGCCGAGATCATCGACGCCATCGGCCCCGAGAAGGACGTGCCGGCGCCCGACGTCAACACCAACGCGCAGATCATGGCGTGGTTCATGGACACCTACTCGATGCACGTCGGCCACACCGCCACCGCCGTCGTCACCGGCAAGCCGGTCGAGATGGGCGGCTCGCTCGGCCGCCGCGAGGCGACCGGCCGCGGCGTGATGATCGTCGCGCGCGAATCGGCCAAGCACCTCGGCTTCGAGCTGAAGGGTGCCACCGTCGCCGTGCAGGGGTTCGGCAACGTCGGCTCGATCTGCCGCGGAGCTGATGCACGCGGAGGGCGCGAAGATCGTCGCCGCCACCGACTGGAAGGGCGGCGTCCACAACCGGCCGGGCCTCGACATGCCGGCGCTGATCGAGTAGGTCGCCGAGCACAAGACGGTGGCCGGCTTCCCCGGCGCCGAGCCGCTCGACCAACGACGAGCTGTTCACGCTCGACGTGGACATCCTCGTGCCCGCCGCGCTCGAGAACCAGATCACCGCCGACAACGCAGGGCTCGATCAAGGCCAAGATGGTCATCGAGGGCGCCAACGGCCCGACCACGCCCGATGCCCACAAGCGCTGCACGAGCGCGGCGTGTTCGTGGTGCCCGACATCCTGGCCAACGCCGGCGGCGTCACCGCCTCGTACTTCGAGTGGGTCCAGGACCGTCACGGCTACTTCTGGACCGAGAAGGAAGTGAACGATCGGCTCGAGTTCAAGATGTGCGAGGCCTTCAACGCGGTGCTCGCAGACGCGCAAGAAGCACAACGTCGACATGCGCACCGCCGCCTACATCGTGGCCATCAACCGCGTCGCGACCGTGACCCGCATGCGCGGGATGTACGCGTAGTAGGACGCTGGCTTCAGCCGACCATCCTGAAAGCTACCAGCTCGGTGCTCTCGGTGCCGTCGGCGGCCACGGCGACAATCTCGATCAGGAACTCGCCGGCCGGCAGGCTGGCCAGCGGCAGGTCGATGGTCGCCGCTTCACCCGGAGCCGCAGCCGCCGTGACCGGCACGTCGGACATCCGGTCGCCCTGACGATTGAGCAACCGGGCTGAATAAGTCACCGCGCCGGCGGCGGGGCCGGCCGCGCTCCCATCGAGCCGCAGCAGCAGGCGTTCGGTGCGCCGAAACTCGCGGGTGGCGGTGGGCGGCGCCGAGGGATCGGCCTCGAGGGCCCGGAACTCGCGCACGTTGCGGGCCACGTAGACACGCGGCGTGGCCAGCCCGGGCTTCGGCTCGGTGAAGTCCGGCACCTCGATGGTCCGGTCGTCGGTGTCGAGCACCTCGTCGGGCTTGCCCTCGATCGACATGCGCAGGCTCAACTTCCCCGGCGGCACCTCGATATCGACCGAACCGCGGCGCGACGCGGTCGCGGCGCCTTCGGGAGGGTCGGCGCCAATCGGCCCGCGGTAATAGCTCTCGCCCGACGGCGCCAGGGCATTGAGCACCACCCGGCCAACGGGCGGGCGGCCGCTGCCCGGGGTCGGCGGCACGCCTTCCCACACGACCGTCACGCGGGTCTTGCCGCTCTCGGCCGGAGCGGTGCCTACCCAGGTGCGGATCAGCCGCCCGCCGGCGTTCGAGATGGCGGCCAGCGACCGGGTCACGGCCGGCGGCGGGCCGGGCTTGGCCGGCGCCACCGCGCGCGCCGTCTCGGTGGCGCTGAGCGCCCAGTAGCCGCGCCGGGCGCGCACCTGCACGCCGGGCCGGCGCACGCGCACCTTGATGGCGTGGAACTTGCCGTCGCTGCGCGACTGGGTGGAGTTGTAGCCGAGCAGGTAGTAGGCGCTCGAGTCGCGGACGATCTGCTGCATGCCCTTGGCCAGATCGTTGCG
>CAWJMJ010000015.1:0-198304 GCA_963843885.1 uncultured Acidobacteriota bacterium | reverse complement strand
CATCGGGATTGGCTATATAATATTCTTGTTGGAATTTCTTTTGCACGGTTTGAATATTTTTGAATTCAGCTAACCAGAGCACACATTTAGCTTTCTGTGAATTGGAGAAATGTGCCATTCTAGAAACAGGGAATTATTTTCAAAAAATATTTCATAGTAGTTCGGTTTAGCGACCCAAAATGACAGGGTTCAAATCCGGAAAATTATTTTTTTTAAAAATGAAGATATCCAGAGTCAAATGTGACACCTGACTTACTTATTAAGCAGATTCGTTTTACTAAAATTGTACTACAAGCTGACGAGCGCATATTCCTCCCCTCGGGGTTTATACACGGCGTTTTTACAACTGAAGACTTATAGGGGTTACTCTATAGGGGTTTTTCTATGCGGCGAATCGAATGCGCGCATTCCCGATGCGTGAAAATGCTTCCTTGACCTTGATTCAGGGTCGGTGTATTGAAGCGAAAATCAAAACTTTTAGTTTTTTATGTAAAAAATGGACGTTTCTGGGGTTTTTCGAATTTTCATCCAAATTGAATGTTGTTCAAAATTCGCATAATTGTTTCCCATACGACCACGCAGGGATGCATTCGAAAAGTATAAAAGGAAATCATTCATAAATCTAATTACCGTTGAACTTCAACAACATTCAAGATGATGAATCCACGATTGCAGAGCTTCGCAGAGATGAATCTCGAGGATGATTACAGTATTGCCATGGAGGATCAAGATGAAGAATTAGATCATGAGTTCAGGATTTTATGCGAATTTCTCTTATAAAAATACCCTTATCCCCAGAAACGTCCATTTTTTACATAAAAACTAAAAGTTTTGATTTTCGCTTCAATACACCGACCCTGAATCAAGGTCAAGGAAGCATTTTCACGCATCGGGAATGCGCGCATTCGATTCGCCGCATAGAAAAACCCCTATAGGGTCATTTTTAGAAAAAATAAATAAAATTTTTTCCGGATTTTGAACCCTGTCATTTTGGGTCGCTAATCCGAACTAGTACCTTGGAGCTACTTCGGCTCTTATACCCCATTGAACGTGGTCTAAAATCGAAAAATTTTATTTTTCGAAATTTTCTCAAAAATGACCCTATTAGGGGTAATTTTATGCGGGAAACACGTTGGCGATGTTATTTTTGCGTAAAAACGCTTCCATTTTTTAGAAAATCGAATTTTTGCATATTAGCTTTTTCGAAATATGTACTTTCTTTGTCTTCAAATTCGATTTTCTAAAAAATGGAAGCGTTTTTACGCAAAAATAACATCGCCAACGTGTTTCCCGCATAAAATTACCCCTAATAGGGTCATTTTTGAGAAAATTTCGAAAAATAAAATTTTTCGATTTTAGACCACGTTCAATGGGGTATAAGAGCCGAAGTAGTTCGATGTTTTATCAAGGCTAAGCAGTTGTTGGTTCAAAAACAGATTAAGATAAGAAAAATATTTGAAGAAGAAATAAAAATTTCGGCTAGTGTTTGCCTAATGAATGTTTTCGTTCTCTGTTTGAGAATTATTTAGACAGCCAAACAACATTTTTGAAAACATGTGGTGTTTTTCCGTGTTATTGATTAGATGGCAGAGAAAAGAGATTGTTGACAAGGATGAGCCTTAAGAAAAAATCACATGGGAAAGTGTGCATAAATATGCTTTTGTCTCGAAATTATGTATGTAAATAAATTTGTTTACATATGTCCTGGGTACATGTTCTAAGCCAAAAATAATGAATAAACTTCATGAAAGCTTGTTTCTTAATAACTGTGGCATTAGGGGTCATCCAGATCATAGGTCGGCAAGGGGGGGGGAGCCTCCCCCCTGACCCACGCACGCACGGACCCAAAATTGAGGGGGGACCACGCACTCATGGGCCCACGCATAGACCCCGCCGAACATATGAGGTGGTCCATAAAAATTGGGTGCAGAAGACTAAAAAAAAAGGTCGTTTTTTTGGTGGAGGTGGTGGGGGACCACCTCATCGGGGGTCCCCTCCCCCCCACCTTGCCGACCTATGATCCAGATATTACGTAATCATGTTGGGGGGGGGGGGGGTCGGCCCTCCTCATAAAAATTGATTACGTTAGTGCATTTTTGATGATTACGTTGGGGGGGGGGGAGGGTAAACCAAAAACTTGGTACTGGGTCAATCTCCAACCAGTGAACGAATCTGATGGGACCCCAAAAACAAAAGTTGCTCAACACTTTACGAACTATAATGTTATGCAAACAAAAATTAAAAATTTGATCAAAAAAAGTTTGTCGGTCCTCCGGAAGCTCGATTCTTTCAGAGCCGATGCTTTAAGCACACCCTGTGTACATGTTAAACGATGACTGTGCCAACTTTAAATATTGTAATGGATTCTAATCCAGTATGGTTTTCCTCTTCCCTTGGAAATTTTGGTATTAAATGAACATTTAAGATTAGAAGATATCAAGGAAGATTGATACAGAAAACGCTGGGAAAAAGGCCTCAAAATCATTTTTGGGTCAAAAACCTACAACTAGTTCTCTCGCTTTGTCGAGCACAATAAATTCCTTCAGATGAGGAGCTAAGTGAAATACAAAATTGTTTGAAGAATTTAATCGACTTTTGATGGCAACGCGCTCAGAGGGGAGATAAGGGGAATCTCCAAGAATACTCCTTGTGATGCTTGGTGACCCTAGCGGCTACAACGCTAAGCAAATATAAAAAGTATAACATTTTTAAAAACTGTCTTGATGTACTTGAGTAAGAAGAGAAAGGCAGGAAAATATTATTATTTTTAAAAATGTGAAAAAAATTACAACTGTGTGAAAAGTGAAAATTCAGTCGCTACTAAGGGTCGCCACAAGCTATCGCACTACCACAAGCAACGGCACAAGCTATCGTACGAAGTCATCGTACGAGTGTAAAATACACTCGTACGACGGACGAAATGGCCACAAGCTATCGTACGAATTTGCGCATCGTACTGCGTCGTACGACAGCTTGTGGCGATTTCGTCGTACTTTTACGTTAATTTTACGATCGTACGATGACTTCGTACGATAGCTTGTGGGGCCGTCGTACTTTCGTACGATAGCTTGTGGGCCAGTCGTACTTTCGTACGATAGCTTGTACCGTGCTTGTGGCGACCCTAAGAGAGGAAAGCGATCGGTCTCCAGTTATTGATATATAAAATATTTATGTATACATAAGCTTTTATTTTTCAAAAATCAACTTAGAAAACCAAAAAAATATCACAATTTTGTTGTAATTTTAAATATTTTTTACCCCAAAATTGTTTGAGAAGAATTCACTAGCACCACCTTATTGTTGTGGTTGTCCTTGATTTTGGCCTTCCGGTTGTGGTGGTTGTTGTTGTCCTCCATTTGTCCGTTTTGTTGGGGTGGTGGTTGTTGTCCTCCATTTAGACCTACTCCTTGCTGAGGTGGTTGTCCTCCATCTGGACCTCCTTGCTGAGGTGGTTGTTGTTCTCCACTTTGGCTGTCTTCTTCGGCTGATGGTTGTTGTCCTCCATTTGGACCGCCTTGCTGAGGTGGTTGTCCTCCATCTGGACCTCCTTGCTGAGGTGGTTGTTGCTCCACTTTGGCTGTCTTCTTCGGCTGATGGTTGTTGTCCTCCATTTGGACCGCTTTGCTGAGGTGGTTGTTCTCCACTTTGGCTGTTTTCTTCGGATGATGGTGGTTGTTCTCCATTTGGACCGCCTTGCTGAGGTGGTTGTTGTTCTCCACTTTGGCTGTCTTCAAGGGATAATTGTCGCTTAACTCTATTTTGACCGCCTTGTTGTGGACTTCCATTTTGGCCACCCTGTTGGGATGTTTGTTGTTGGCCTCCATTTGGACCGCCTTGCTGAGGTGGTTGTCCTCCATCTGGACCTCCTTGCTGAGGTGGTTGTTGTTCTCCACTTTGGCTGTCTTCTTCGGCTGATGGTTGTTGTCCTCCATTTGGACCGCTTTGCTGAGGTGGTTGTTGTTCTCCACTTTGGCTGTCTTCTTCGGCTGATGGTTGTTGTCCTCCATTCCGTTTGCTGAGGTGGTTGTCCTCCATCTGGACCTCCTTTCTGAGGTCGTTGTTCTCCACTTTGGCTGTCTTCTTCGGCTGATGAGTTCTGTCCTCCATTTGGACCGCCTTGCTGAGGTGGTTGTCCTCCATCTGGACCTCCTTGCTGAGGTGGTCTGTGTTCTCCACTTTGGCTGTCTTCTTCGGCTGATGGTTGTTGTCCTCCATTTGGACTGCCTTGCTGAGGTGGTTGTCCTCCATTTGGACCTCCTTTGCTGAGGTGGTTGTTGTTCTCCACTTTGGCTGTCTTCTTCGGATGATGGTTGTTGTTCTCCCATTTGGACCGTCTTGCTGAGGTGGTTGTCCTCCATCTGGACCTCCTTGCTGAGGTGGTTGTTGTTCTCCACTTTGGCTGTTTTCTTCGGATGATGGTTGTTGTCCTCCATTTGGACCGCCTTGTTGCGGTGGTTGTTGTTCTTCACTTTGGCTGTCTTCAAGGGATGACTGTCTCTTGACTCTATTTTGACCGCCTTGTTGTGGGCTCCATTTTGGCCACCCTGTTGGGATGTTTGTTGGTGTCCTCCATTTTGGCCACCTTGTTGGTGATTGTTGTTGACCACCCTTTTGTCTACCTTGTTGTTGACCTCCTTGTTGGGTTTTTGTTGTTGACCTCCTTTTTGGCCTCCTGTTTGGTTGATTGTTGTTGACCTCCCTGTTGTAGTGGTCAGAGCAATAGCAACAGCTAATAAACAAATACCAAGAAAGACGATAGTCTTCATCTTTTGATTGAGCTAGTTCACCTAAAAGTAATATTTTAGAAATTTTCCTTCCTAGAGTTTAAAAAGTCATTACCCATCGTAAAGTGGCAAGTGTCTCACTTTGCACTCAAAAGGTAATTGGATCGATTCCTACAGGATGAAATTTTTATTTGATTGTTTCAACAAAATTGTCTGAGTAACTAAATTTTGCATTCCCAAAGCCTGAAAATCTTTCCCTGAATCAGGGAAAGGCTATTTATTGACACGAAAATTGGAAAAAACTATTTCTTTTATCTAAATAACATCTGCGGAGAAAAATCTCCGCATATTTTTCAACTTATGATCGCAATTCATCACGTTTTACCCATGTCATCGATGAAATGCCGGCAAGCACTCGAAGTGATCTCTTATCCCAACGGCCCTCTTTAGGGCCACATTTTGAACAAGAATCACATGCCTACGTTTATATTTTATTTTCACAATATTTTTTGTTATTTAGATATAAAAAAATAGAATTTTTTCCAATTTTCGTGTCAATAAATAGCCTTTCCCTGATTCAGGGAAAGATTTTCAGGCTTCGGGAATGCGAAATTTGGATTCTCCGCATAAAATTACCCCTATTTAGGTCATTTCCAGAGAAAAAAGAAGAAAAAAAATTTTCGAAAAAATTTCACGTTCAGTGCGACTGCTAATCTAGCTCCAAACGTTTGTTTGCCCTGATAGGGATAAATCATAAACCGTATGGTCAGTAGGGAGTATCTATCAAGGGTAAAAATAAAGAGCAAAAAAATTGCATGATCAATTTTATGTGGATGAAGATTTTCTTTAAAGGGAGGGTATTTTTTTTAATCTCCGAAAAAAATTTTTTTTATTTTTGTAAAAATATCATTTTTAGGGGTAATTTTATGGGGAATCGATTGCGCGCATTCCCGAACCGTGAAAACGCTTCCTTGACCCTGATTCAGGGAAAGAATTGGGTGTATTGAAGCGAAAATCAAAATAAATTTTTTCGAAATTTTTTTGATTTTCGCTTCAATACACCAATCTCTTCCCTGAATCAGGGTCAAGGAAGCATTTTCACGGTTCGGGAATGCGCGCAATCGATTCCCCGCCTAGAAAAACCTAAGAATCGACGGTTTTCTCATAAAAATCCGAAAATGTTTGATTTTCGCTTCAATACACCCATCCCTTCCCTGAATCAGGGTCAAGGAAGCATTTTCACGCTTCGGGAATGCGCGCAATCGATTTCTCGCATAAAATTACCCCTAAAAGTGATGTTTTTGGAAAAATATAGAAAAAATTTTTTTCGGAGAATTAGGCCCTAAAAAATACCCCCTTTAAAGCGCTTGTTATACTTTTCCGCGGAATTTTTCCGCGGTTTCTTAACTGAACGATTTCTCGCGTTAGAGAAGAGTTGGTGACATGATTTTGGTACCAGGTGAAAGTTCATCATGCGCCCTTGCGAATGGAAAAAAATTTGTCCGAAACGGATGCAAAAAACCCAAGATTTGGGCGTTCAAAGTTTTTCCGCGAGATTTTTTTCCGCGCGGAAAAAATTGCGAAATCCGCGGAAAAACTTTGAACGCCCAAATCTTGGGTTTTTTGCATCCGTTTCGGACAAATTTTTTTCCATTCGCAAGGGCGCATGATGAACTTTCACCTGGTACCAAAATCATGTCACCAACTCTTCTCTAACGCGAGAAATCGTTCATTTAGAAACCGCGGAAAAGTATGGGCGGGACAGCACTTAACAACATTTTTGAATCGATTAATTAAAATTTTTGCTCTAGCGGGATCGAAAAATTTTTTCGCTCTAGCGAGGAACAATCATTCGTTTAGAAAGTGAGATGCCTGCCACTCCGTATTGAGTGATGGCTTTTTTAAACACTCGGAGGGTAATTACCTAGAAGATAAAGAAAACATTTACTAAACCGAAAAAAACTGATTTTCGTCAATTGAGCACCTATTTATGTGCTGATTTAAACTTCCCGATACGCTTTTTTTGATTTTGATCACTCGTCAAAATGACTACATTTATGGGCCAGTGGAGCGGCGGCAGGTCCTGCGCCGTCGCGGAGCGTAGAAGCGCGTCCAGGGTTGGTGGCCAGTGACGTCATGCGTGCGCCAACTGGGACGCATTGTATGCGGACCGGCTTCCCGACCGAACGAGTCCACGAGCACTCCGTGAGAATCAGGGCATCAACCTTGCAGAAGCTACAGCCAATCACCCGACTGTTTCGCGGCGCCGCCGGCGCCGCCCTCCTCCTGGCTGCCGCCGCCTGCAGCAAGTCGCCCGAATCCCCCACCTCGCCCTCGGGCCCCGGCCCTTCGTCGGTGACCCTGACCGCCATTGTCCTTGCGATGGCCTGGCCGTCGGTTCCGGCGGTGGTGTGCGCGCCCTTCGACCTGCAGTGCACCAACGGCACCGGCTGGGTGCAGGTGCTCTTTCGGCGGCTGCAAGCGAACGGCACGGCTACGCTGACCAATCTGGGCGTGCCGGGCTCGGTCTTGAGCCCCGCCATCGAGCACCTGGGCGACGCGTCGGTCGCACCTATCCGGGTAATTTCCTGACCAATCAGGCACCTTTTACATCCACCGCCAGCACGGTGGTGAGGTGTTTGCCGGCGGCAACGACGCCAACGCCATCGGCCAGGTGGTGCAGGCGCAGCAGGCCGGGCGACGACCGCGAGCCTTCATCGATCACAGGTCGCTCAATGGGGCGACGACATGGCCGCGCTGCTGCGCGTCGTGCGCCAGCCGGCGCCGACTACCAAGATCGTGCTCCTCAACCTGCCCTAACTCGCCGGCGCGCCCTACCTGTCGCGCACTCGGCGCTCGAGCGCGGCATCATGCAGCGCATCGCGGTGGGGATGAGCGAGCGCGTCAACGCGCTGGTCGCTCCAAACGTCTTCGTCGTGGACCTGATGTGCGACGCGCGTATCCTCGAGCCGGCCAGCTTCTCGAGCGACGGCTTCCATCCGAGCGATCGCGGCTACGCGCTCATGGCCGACCTGGCCTACACCGCGGTGACGAGCGCCACCTATCCCGCGCCCGCGGCCGATTGCGCGCTGAAACGCGTCGCGCCGATTACTGAGGCCGATCCGAACCTCAACCCGGCGCCAAGCGCCTGCCCTGCCCGTCTCCCCGCCTACGGCACCACGACGACGACATCCGCCGACGGCGCGCCGCTGCCGGCGCTGGTGATGGCTCGCGCCCGACGTAGTAGACGCCCGGCGGCACGTCCGAAACCACGAACGATGGGCTGGCGCCGATGGTGGGCGGTGCCAAAGTCGACGAGGCCAGGGGCCGAGCCGGCTTCGAGCACGTAGCGAGGCAACTGGACCCGCCGGCGCGTTCCATGACAGCGTCAGCGTCGAGCTGCTACGTTGATGCGAGATGCGTCGGCGCGGCCCCCAGCGCATCCGACGCGCCGATGGTGAAGAACACTTCCCCGCTGGGCGCACTTGTGCCACACGCGTTGGTGGCACGTCGATCAGCGGCACGGTCCCGGCGGGGAGCTTCCATGCGCGCGTGCAGGCCACCAACGCGTGTGGCACAAGTGCGCCCAGCGGGGAAGTGTTCTTCACCATCGGCGCGTCGGATGCGCTGCCGG
The DNA here is from genome assembly GCA_963843885.1 of uncultured Acidobacteriota bacterium. Taxonomy (GTDB): domain Bacteria; phylum Acidobacteriota; class Vicinamibacteria; order Vicinamibacterales; family UBA2999; genus CADEFD01. Next base: position 189,946 of record CAWJMJ010000015.1, on the reverse strand, counting down.
CCGCGCCGACGCATCTCACATCGAGCGTGAGCGGCTCGACGCTGACGCTGTCATGGAACGCGCCGGCGGGTCCGGTCCTCGGCTACGTGCTCGAAGCCGGCTCGGCCCCTGGCCTCGTCAACATCGGCGCCGCCACCATCGGCGCCAGCCCGTCGTTCGTGGTTTCGGACGTGCCGCCGGGCGTCTACTACGTGCGGGCGCGAGCCATCACCAGCGCCGGCAGCGGCGCGCCGTCGGCGGATGTCGTCGTCGTGGTGCCGTAGGCGGCGAGACGGGCAGGGCAGGCGCTTGGCGCCGGGTTGAGGTTCGGATCGGCCTCGAGTAGATCGGCGCGACGCGTTTCAGCGCGCAATCGGCCGCGGGCGCGGGATAGGTGGCGCTCGTCACGGCGGTGTAGGCCAGGTCGGCCATGAGCGCGTAGCCGCGATCGCTCGGATGGAAGCCGTCGCTCGAGAAGCTGGCCGGCTCGAGGATACGCGCGTCGCACATCAGGTCCACGACGAAGACGTTTGGAGCGACCAGCGCGTTGACGCGCTCGCTCATCCCCACCGCGATGCGCTGCATGATGCCGCGCTCGAGCGCCGAGTTGCGCGACAGGTAGGGCGCGCCGGCGAGGTTGGGCAGGTTGAGGAGCACGATCTTGGTAGTCGGCGCCCGCTGGCGCACGACGCGCAGCAGCGCGGCCATGTCGTCGCCCCATTGAGCGACCTGCTGATCGATGAAGGCTCGCGGGTCGTCGCCGGCCTGCTGCGCCTGCACCACCTGGCCGATGGTGTTGGCGTCGTTGCCGCCGGCGAACACCGTCACCACCGTGCTGGCGGTGGATGTAAAGGTGCCTGATTGGTCAGGAAATTACCCGGATAGGTGCGACCGACGCGTCGGCCCAGGGTCTCGATGGCGGGGCTCAACACCGAGCCGGGCACGCCCAGATTGGCCAGCGTAGCCGTGCCGTTGGCCTGCAGCCGCCGAAACAGCACCTGCACCCAGCCGGTGCCGTTGGTGCACTGCAGGTCGAAGGGCGCGCACACCACCGCCGAGCCGACGCCCAGGGCATCGCTGGCGCCAATGGCGGTCAGGGTCACTGACGAAGGGCCGGGGACCGAGGGCGAGGTGGGGGATTCGGGCGACTTGCTGCAGGCGGCGGCACCCAGGAGGAGAGCGGCGCCGGCGGCGCCGCGAAACAGTCGGGTCATTGGACGTAGCGTTTGCAAGGTTGATGCCCTGTTCTCACGGAGTGCTCGTGGAGTGTTTCGGTCGGGAAGCCGGTCGCCATTACAATGCGTCCCAGTTGGCGCACGCATGACGTCACTGGCCACCCGACCCTGGACGCGCTTCTACGCTCCCGCGACGGCGCAGGACCTGCCGCCGCTCCGCTGGCCCACGGTGGCCGCGCTGGTGCGGGAGTCGGCCGCCACCTACGCGCAGCAGGAGGCGTTCACGCTGCTGCTGCCCAACGGCACGCGCGGCGCGCTCACCTTCGCCGAGGTCGACCGGCTGTCGGATGCCTTTGCCGTCTACCTGCGCGAGGTCGCCGGCTTCGGCCCGGGTGACCGCGTGGCCGTGCAGATGCCCAACTGCCTGGCCTATCCCGTCGTGGTCTTCGGCGCGCTCAAGGCCGGGGTGGTGATGGTCAACACCAACCCGCTCTACACCGCGCCCGAGATGGAGCACCAGTTCGTCGACAGCGGCGCCACCGGGCTGGTGGTCATCGACCTGTTTGCCGACAAGGTCGCCAAGGTGCTGGCCAGGACGGCCATCCGCACGGTGGTGCTGGTCACCATCGCCGACCTGTTGCCGTGGCTGAAGCGGACGGTCGTGCGCGCGGCGCAGCGTTACGTGAAGAAGACAGGTGCCGGCGGCGACCTTCGCCTACACCACCTTCGACCGCGCCATCGCCCAGGGCTCTGCGCGCGCTCGCCGCCGGCATCGATCCGCGGCGCTATCTCGAAGGCCTGGGCCACGACCGCATCGCCGCGCTGCAGTACACCGGCGGCACGACCGGCGTCGCAAGGGCGCGGTGCTCACCGCAGCGCAACCTGCTCGCCAACATCGTCCAGTGCATCGAGGTGTGGAAGCCGGGCGTGATTGCCGGACAGGAGACGGTGATCTACCGCGCTGCCGCTGTACCATATCTTCGCGTTCACGGCGAACCTGATGGTGTTCTTCGTGTTCGGCGGCCGCAACATCCTCCTGCCCAGCCCGCGCCCGTTGACCAACTTGAAGACAGGCGCTGACCAGCGAACAGGCCACCTGGCTCACCGGCGTGAACACGCTCTTTGCCGGGTTGATGCACGAGCCGTGGTTCCAGCAGCAGGCCGGCTTCACGCTCAAGGGCACGGTGGCCGGCGGCATGGCGCTGGTGCCGGTGGTGGGCGAGCGCTGGGAAGCGATGACCCGGACGCCGATCTATCAAGGCTACGGCCTGACCGAGACCTCGCCGGTGGTGCGCTCATGCCCTTCCATCGCAACAAGACGCGACTCGATCGGCGTGCCGGTGCCGGGCACCGACGTGCCGCATCGTCGACGAGCGACGGCCACGACGTGGCCGATGGGCCAACCCGGCGAGCTGCTGGTGCGCGGGCCGCAGGTGATGGCCGGCTATTGGCAGCGGCCCGACGAAACGGCGCGCGTGCTGCGGGACGGCTGGCTGTCGACCGGCGACGTGCGCCACGGCCGACGAAGACACTTATCTGTACATCGTCGACCGCAAGAAGGACATGATCCTGGTCAGCGGCTTCAACGTCTACCCGAACGAAGTCGAGGCGGTGATTGCCGCGCATCCCGGGGTCGCCGAGGTGGCGGTCGTCGGCACCCCCGACGAGATGTGCGGGCGAAGTGGTGTGCGCCTTTGTCGTGCGCCGCGATCCGGCGCTGACCGAAGCCGCGGTGCGCGCCTTCTGCCGCGAGTCGCTGACCGCCTACAAAGTGCCGCGGGTCGTCCGCTTCCGCGACGACCTCCCCAAGTCGCCAGTGGGGAAGGTGCTGCGCAAGGACCTGCGCGACCTGGCCCCCTCCGGATAACGCGCCACCCATGGACCCGCTCTGTCACACGCTCACCGGCCTGGCCATGGGCCACGCCGGATTGAAGCGGCGCACGCCCCTGGCCTTGACCACGCTGGCGCTGGCGGCCAATGCGCCCGATATCGACATCGCCGTGCTGGCCACCGGCACGTTGCAGATGTCTTTCCGGCGCGGCTGGACGCATGGGCCGCTGGCGATGGCGCTGCTGCCGCTGGCTCTCACCGGCCTGGTCATGGCCTACGACCGGTTCGTGCGGCAGCGCCGCCGCCCGGCGCCCGGGCCGGTGGCGCCGATGCAGGTGCTGTGGCTGGCCGCGCTCGGCACCTGGTCGCATCCCCTGCTCGACTACATGAACAGCTACGGCGTCCGCCTGCTGATGCCGTTCTCGCAGCGCTGGTTCTACGGCGACGCGCTCTACATCGTCGATCCCTGGCTCTACCTGCTGCTCGGCCTCGGCGTGGCGTGGGCGGTGCGCGCGCGCGTCGCTGCCGCCGGCACACGCGCCGCCCGGGTCACGCTGGCGGCCGCCACGCTCTATGTGGCGCTCATGTACGGTTCGAACCTGTGGGCGCGAGCCGAGGTCGGCGCCGGCCTGACGCGGGCCGGTCAGGGCCACGCGCGCTTCATGGTCACGCCGGTACCGGTCAACCCGTTCCGTCGCGAGGTGCTCGTCGATCTCGGCGATCGCTACGAGAAGGGATTCCTGGTCTTCGCGCCGGCGCCGCATTTCCGTCCGGCCGGCTACGGCGTGATCAAGAACGCCGGCCATCCGGCGGCCCGGGCCGCGGCTGCCACCGAACTGGGTCGGCAGTTCCTCGGCTGGTCGCGCTTCCCGTTCTTCGTCGTGACGCCGACGGCATCCGGACACACGGTGCTCGTGAACGACGCCCGCTACTCGGGCCCCTCGGGCCGCGACGGCTGGGCCGGCGTGGTCATCGACGTGCCGTGACGGCTCCGCCTCGATAGAATGACAGGCATGCGAACGGCAGCTCCCTGGACGATCGCCCTGGCGTTGCTGGTCACGCTGCCGGCGCCGGTCGCGGGCTGGGGCTTTGCCGCGCACAAGCACATCGCCGCCGGCATGATCGCCCTCCTGCCCGCGGAACTGCGGCCGCTGTTTGCGGCCCGGCAGCAGTTCATCGTCGAGCGGTCGGTCGATCCCGACCTGTGGCGCAACGTCGGCTGGGACAGCGAGCCGCCCAACCACTTCCTCGATTTCGACGCCGAGCCCTACGGCGCCTATCCGTTCGCGGCGCTGCCGCGGGACTACGACCTGGCCGTGGAAAAGTTCGGCCGGGACGTGGTCGAGCGCGAAGGCACTCTGCCGTGGCGCACCGCCGAGTTCTACGGCAAGCTGGCGCGCGAGTTCGCGTCGCTCAAGCGCCCGTCGCCGTCGCCGTATGCGCTCGACAACATCGTGCTCTACGCCGCCGTGCTGGCCCACTACGTCAGCGACGGCCACGTGCCGCTGCATGCGGTCAAGAACTACGACGGGCAATTGACCGGCCAGCCGGGCGCGCACGGACGCTTCGAAACGGATCTGTTCGAGCGCTACGCCACGCAGTTGCGGGTGGCGCCGGCGGCGCGGGCGCCGGTCACGGATCCGCGCGGCGCCATGTTCCAGGTCCTGCTCGACAGCAATCGCCTGGCGGCGCCGGTGCTGGCCGCCGACCGCAAGGCGGCGGCCGGGCGGGAGTTCTACGACGACACCTTCTACGAGGCGTTCAGGGTCGAGGCGCTGCCGGTCGTCGACCAGCGCATCGCCGACTCGACGGCCACCGCGGCCGCGTTCATCACCGGTGCCTGGGAGCGGGCGGGCAAGCCCGTCGTTCCGGTGGCGCTCAGCCGCGCTCCGCGGCGCGTGCCGAAGGCGCCGGGACCGTAGCGGCACGAACCATAGCGGTGCAGAGGGACGCGAACTCCGGCCCCTCGCGCGGCGTCACACCATCATGCACGTGTTCCTGATTCCCATCGGCCCCGACCGCTACGAGCCGTACTTCGAGCCGGTCGAGGGCGTCGAGGAACCGCCCGTCGAGGGCGAGGGCTGGCTGAGCCGCCAGCGGCGCCGGCTGTCGGAGATGCTGCGTGAGGCCGAGGCCGAACGGCACCGGTGCCACGAGCCGGTCGACGAGGCCACCGTCGGGATGGTGGCCCGCTGGCGCGGCAAGTTGCTGCGCTGGATTGTCGAGCGCGCCGCCGAACAGCGCCTGCTCTGGCACCTGCGCACGGCCACCGAGGCCGTCCTCGAAGTGCCCGCCGATCTGCCGCACGATCAGGCGATGACCATCCTGCGGCAGGGTCTGAAGCGCGATTCCGAACGCCACCTGCGCTGGTTCATGGTCCACCTGCTCGGCCTGGTCGTGTCGATTGCGCTGGTGATCGTGCCCGGCCCGAACCTGCTCGGCTACTTTTTTACCTTCACGACCGTCGGTCACCTGCTGGCCTGGCGCGGCGCGCAGCAAGCCCTGCATCGCGTCCAGTGGCGCGTGGCCGCCAACCCGCACATGGCCGACGTGCGCGCAGCCCTGGCCCTGGCCTCGCCCGCCCGGGAAGACCGCCTGCACGACGCGGCCGAACGTCTGGGTCTGCGCCACCTGACGACGTTCGTGGAGCGGCTGGGGGTTCGGCCTGCGTGATAGGCTCAGCCCCGTGACCCTGCAGCAGCTGGCCGAGCGCATCGGCGCTCGCCTGGAAGGCGACGGCACCCTCGCCGTTGCGCGCGTGGCCGCGCTCGATACGGCCGGCCCCGGCGATGTCACGTTCCTGGCCAACCAGAAGTACGCCGCCGGCGTGGCCGGCACCAAGGCGTCGGCGGTCATCCTCGGCGCCAGCGGTCCGCCCGCGCCGTGCGCGGTGCTGCGCGTCGACAACCCGTATCTGGCCTTCGCCCGGGCCGCGCAGGCCCTGGCCCCGCCGTCGGTGTTGCCGGTGGGCGTGCATCCCACGGCCGTCCTCGGGGACGACGTCGTGCTCGGCGAGGGCGTCGGCATCGGGCCACTGGCCGTCATCGGCCGCGGCGCGCGCCTCGGGGCGCGCACGGTCATCGAGGCGCACGCGGTGGTCGGGCCGGAAGCCGTCATCGGCGACGACTGCCTGGTGCACGGACATGTCTCGATCCGCGAGCGCTGCCGTCTCGGCGATCGCGTGGTGGTGCAGAACGGCGCCGTCATCGGCGCCGACGGCTTCGGCTTCGCGCACCATGCCGACGGCGCCGCACGAGAAGATCCCGCAGACGGGCCCGGTGGTGATCGAGGACGACGTCGAGATTGGCGCCAACACCACCATCGACCGGCCGGCGGTGGGCGAGACGCGCATCAAGGCCGGGCACCAAGATCGACAACCTGGTGCAGATCGCCCACGGCGTGGTGCTCGGGCGCGAGCGTGCTGCTGGCCGCGCAAGTCGGCATCTCGGGCAGCACGACGGTCGGCGACGCGGTGGTGCTGGCCGGCCAGGTCGGCGTCGCCGGCCACATCACCATCGGCGACCGCGTCGATCGCGACCGGCCAGACCGGCATCACCAACTCGGTCGCCGCGGGCAGGTTCATCTCGGGCTGTCCGGCCATCGACAACCGAGAATGGCGCAAGGCCGCCGTGCTGGTCGGACGGCTGCCCGAGACCGGCGCCATCTGCTCGACCTCGACGGCGGCTCGCGGCGCTCGAAGCGCGGCCGCGGGAGCCGCCCGGGACGCCGGCACCCCCGTGCCATAATCGAAGCACCCATGAACATGTTTGTCGCCCCCGTCGTTGACCGCGTCCGGCGCCGGGCGCTCCTGGCCGTATGCGCCGGCCGACTCGCGCTGGCGGCCCTATGGACGCCGCTCAGCGCGGCGGTGGCTCCGCCGAAGCTCGAGTACCAGCGCTTCACGCTCGCCGAACGGCCTCACCGTCATCCTGCACCTCGACCAGCTCCACGCCGATCGTGCACGTCCAGACTCTGGTACCACGTCGGCTCGAAGAACGAGCAGCCGGGCCGCACCGGCTTCGCGCACCTCTTCGAGCACATGATGTTCAAGGGCTCGAAGAACGTCGAGCCGGAGCAGCACACCTCGATCGTGTCGTCGGTCGGCGGACAGCGCCAACGCCTACACCAACGAAGACGCCACCGTCTACTGGCACACCGTCCCGTCCCAGTACCTGCCGCTGGTGCTGTGGATGGAAGCCGACCGTATGGGCTCGCTGCGCATCGACGAGCAGACCTTCATCAGCGAGCGCGAAGTGGTGAAGGAGGAGCGGCGCATGCGCGTCGACAACCAGCCGTTCGGCAGCCTCAACGAGCTGCTCTACCGGCACGCCTTCACCGTCCATCCCTACAAGCACCCGGTCGATCGGCAGCATGGCCGACCTCGATGCCGCCACCATCGACGACGTCCGCGACTTCTTCGACACCTACTACGTGCCCGGCGAACGCCACCATGGTGATCGTCGGCGACTTCGACGTGGCCGAGACGACCGACCTGGTCACGCGCTACTATCGGCGCGTATCCCGAGGCGGACCGGGCACGGTGCCGCGCGACATCCCGGAAGAGCCCAAGCAGACCGAGGAACGCCGGGTCACGCTCGAAGAGCCGTGGCCGCTGCCGGCGGTGATCGTGGCGCTACCACATCACCTACGACGGCCACCCCGACTCGTATCCGCTGCACGTGCTCGCCAAGGTGCTCTCCGACGGCAACAGCTCGCGCATCTATCGCAAGCTGGTCTACGAGAAGCGGCTGGCGCGTGGCCGCCTTCGGCAGCGGCAACCTGATCGAGCACCCGAACCTCTTCTACACGGTCGCGCATCGTCAATCCCGGGCAGATCGCCCGACGAGGTGGAGAAGGCGCTGATCGCCGAGCTCGACAAGCTGCGGCCGCAGCGGCATCACCGAGCGCGAGCTGCAGCGCGCCAAGAACCAGTTCGCGCGCGACTACATCCTCGGCCGCGAGTCGGTCGCAGGACAAGGCCGGCGTCGCTGGCGCACGCCGAAGTCCTGCACGACGACATCAAGACCGCCGACGGCGAGTTCGACATCTTCCAGAACATGACGCGCGCCGACGTGCAGCGCGTGGCCAAGACCTACTTCGTGCCCGAGTCCCGCCTGGTCATGCACGTGCTGCCCAAGGCCGCGGGAACCCGCCCATGAGCCGCCGAGCGTTTCGCGTCACCGCAGTCGTCGCTCGTCGCCGCCATCGTCGTGATGGTGGCGTGCGTCGGTCGCTCGGCCGGTCAGCGCGGCGCCGACGCCCTGCGCTGGCCTTCCGAGCGTCCGCCCCGGCCGCTGCCGCCAAGCCGGTCAAGTTCCCGCCCTACGAGATTCGCACGCTCGCCAACGGCCTGCAGGTCGTGGTCGTGCAGCCAGAACGAACAGCCGATTGTCAGCGCCCGGCTGCTGGTGCGCGCCGGCGCGGCGCAGGACCCCAAGGGCAAGGCCGGCCTGGCGCATGCTGACGGCGGCGCTGCTCGACCAGGGCACGGCCACGCGGTCGGCCGGCACAGGTCGCCGAAGAGATCGACTTCATGGGCGGCCTGATGGGCACCGGGCGCCGGGTCCGACCTGAGCTTCGTCAACGCGGTCAGCATGAAGGACGGTCTGGGCGCGGCGCTCGACCTGATGGCCGACGTCGTGCGGCACCCGGCCTTCGCGGCGGAAGAGATTGAGCGGCAGCGCTCGCAGGCCGTGTCGTCGCTCACGGTCGCGGCCGACGATCCCGATACCGTCGCCTCGCAGGTCATCGACCGGCTGATCTTCGGCTTCCATCCCTACGGCATGCCGTCGGGCGGCACGCCGAGTCGCTGGCCACGCTTGACGCGACGAGGACTTCGTCGACTTCCACAAGACCTGGTTCGTGCCGAACAACGCCTTCATCGCGCTGGTCGGCGACATCACGCCCGACGAAGCGTTCAAGCAGGTGGAGCGGGTGTTCGGCGGGTGGGTCAAGGGCACGGTGCCGCCCTACCTGCCGATCGAGCCGCCGCCGCCCGTGCGCCGCCTGGTCGTCGATCGACAAGCCCGGCTCGGTGCAGACCGAGATCCGCGCCGGCAACCTGGCGATCCCGCGCCGCCATCCCGACCACCTGCCGCTCGACCAGGCGGTCAAGATTCTGGGTGGCGAAGGCGGCAACCGCCTGCAGCAGGTGCTGCGCTCACAGAAAGCCCTGACCTACGGCGCCTCCGCCGACCTCGACGCCTACAAGTGACTCGGGGGCCGTGGTGGCCGAGACCGACACGCGCACCGAGGGCACCGTCGAGGCCCTGCGCACGGTCGTCGATGAGTTCGCGCGCCTGCAGCGCGAGCGGGTCTACGAGGGCGAACTCGAAGGCGCACAGGACTTCCTGGCTGGCAGCTTCCCGCTGTCGGTCGAGTCGCCCGACGCCATCGCCACGCGGGTGCTCAATCAGTTGTTCTACGAGCTGCCGCTGGACGACCTGCCGGCCTACCCCGAGCGCGTGCGCACGGTCACGGTCGACGACGTGCAGCGCGTGGCCCGCGCCTGGCTGAAGCCGGCGCAGTTGTCGGTGGTGCTCGTGGGCGACGCCGACAAGTTCATGTCCGGTCTGGCGGGCGCCGGTTTCACCAACATCGAGCGCATTCCCATCACCGAGCTCGACCTCACCGCCGCCGATCTGCGCCGGGTGCGCCCCGGCGCGCAGCAGTAGGCCGGTCATCGCCACGCCAGGGACCGGCATGACCCGGGTGATGGTCTCGTGCGGCGAGCCGTCCGGCGATCATTACGCGGCGGACCTGGCCCGGGCCCTGGGCGCGGCCCGGCCCGGCCTGGACGTGTTCGGCTTCGGCGGTCCGCGCTGCGCCGCGGCCGGGGTCCGCCTGGTGGGCGAGTACGCCGGCCTGTCGGTGACCGGCCTGACCGAAGCGTTGCGCGTGCTGCCGGCCACCTTCCGCATGCTGCGCCGGCTGGTCGCGGCCTGTGAAGAGACGCGGCCGGATGCGGTCGTGCTCATCGACTATCCCGACTTCAACTTCCAGTTGATGTCGCGCCTGGCCACCCGCGGCATCCCGGTGGTCTACTACGTCACGCCACAGCTGTGGGCGTGGCGGCCCAAACGCATGACGACGATGCGCCGCCACGTCACCCTGGCGCTGCCCATCTTCCCGTTCGAAGCCGCGCTCTACGAACGGGCGGGCGTGCCGGTGCAGTTCCTCGGCCATCCCCTGGTCGACGCGGTGCCGGCGGTGCCGGCCGACCCCGCGCAGGCCGCCGCGGAGCAGGCGGCGCTGCGGGTGTCGATGGCTCTCGACCCGGCCCGCCCGGTGGTTGCCTTGTTGCCCGGAAGCCGCCACAACGAACTGGCACGGCTGGTGCCGGTGCTGGCCGCCGCCATCCCGATCATCGCGGCGCAGGTGCCGGGCGTGCAGTTCGTCGTGGCCCGCGCCCCTGGCCGTCACGACGCCGAGTTCGCGCCGCTCACCGCCGCCGTGGCCGGACTCCCGATCGTCGAGAGCCGCACCGACGACGTCTTGCGCGCGGCCGACGTGGTCGTGACCGCCTCGGGAACCGCCACTGCGCAGACCGCGCTGCACGAGCGGCCCATGGTGGTGGTCTACAAGCTCTCGCCGCTCACCTACGCGCTCGGCAAGCCGCTCGTCACCATCGACACCTACGCCATGGCCAACCTGGTGGCGGGCGAGCGCATCGTGCCCGAGCTGATCCAGGACGCGTGCACTCCGGAAGCGGTGGCGGCCGAGACGACCGCCTTCCTGCGCGATCGCGATCGCTGGGAACGCACGCGGGCGCGGCTGGCTGAAACGCGCGCCAAGCTCGGGCCGCCGGGATTGGCCGCGCGCGTGGCCGCGGCCGTCCTCGACGTGGCCGACCGCGGCCGGCGCTGATCTCGTGCGCGTGCCCGGCGCCGCCGCCGAGCCGCAGGGTAGACTCAAGCCATGCGCATGACGGCGATGGCGATGCTTCTGACGATGATGGTGCCGGCCCCGGCCGGCGCGCTCACCGTGCTGCCGGCCACCTTCGAGGAACTGGTGCGCGAGTCGGCGTCGGTCGTGCACGGCCGGGTCCGGCGCGTCGAGGCGGCGTGGACCGCCGACCGCCGCACCATCCAGTCCACGGTCACGCTCGAGGTCGTCGACGCCTTCAAGGGCACCGCCACCGAGACGGCCACCTTCGTGGTGCCGGGCGGGGAAGCCGGCGGCCGCATCCTGGTCGTGCCCGGGGCGCCGGTCTTCCGCGCCGGCGACGAGGTGGTCGTGTTCCTGCGCGGACGCGCGCCCCTCCTGCCCGAGCCGGTGGGGCTGTCGCTTGGCGTCTACCGCGTCTCGGCCGCAGCCACGCCCGGCCGATCGATGGTCGTGCCGTCGCCCATCCACGCGGCCGCCGTGCCGACCCCGGTCACGCGCGGCACGTCAGCCCGCGTCGTGCGCTCGCTGGCGACCTTTGCCGCCGACGTGCGCGCCGTCGGTGACGCGCGATGAGCCGGGCCGCGCACCGCCTGCTCGTGGCGCTGCTGCTGGTGGCGCCGCTGGCCGTCCCGGCCCACGCCTATCTGAAGTTCGGCGTCGAGGTGGGCGACCGGGTCGTGCCGGTCCGCTGGGCGGCCGGGCCGATTCCGTACTTCATCACCGAACGCGAGTTCGGCGGCATCTCGCCCCAGGCGTTCAGCGACGCGATTGGCCGGGCGGCGGCCACGTGGAGCCGCACCCCGGGACTGCCCGTGTCGTTCAGCGCCCAGGGGCTGACGCGCAGTCAACCAAACGAAACCGACGGCCGCTCGACCATCGGCTTCCTCGACCGGCCCGATCAGGAGCGCGTGCTCGGCGCCACGACGTTCCTGCTCGACGCCGTCACCGGGCAGATCCTCGAAGCCGATGTCTACTTCAACACGCGCTTCCGCTGGTCCACCGCCGCGGCTGGCGATGCCGGCGCCAACGACCTGGAAGCGGTGGCCCTGCACGAACTCGGACACCTGCTCGGCCTCGGCCACTCGGCTATCGGCGAGACCGAGGTCAGCGGCTCCGGCCGGCGCATGCTGGCGAGCGGCTCGATCATGTTCCCGATTGCCATGCCGGCGGGCAGCGTCGTGGACCGGGCGCTTCAGCCCGATGACCTCGCCGGCGTGCGCGACCTCTACGACGCGACGCCCGACGGCGAAGTCGGCAGCATCCAGGGCCGGGTGACCAAGGGCGGCCGCGGGGTCTACGGCGCGCACGTGGTGGCGTTTCAACTGGTCTCGGGCGCGCTGATCGGCGGGTTCGCGCTGGGCGACGACGGCGGGTTCGTGATCGGGGGGTTGGCGCCCGGGCCCTACGTGCTGCGCGTCGAGCCGCTCGACGACGCCGACGTAGAAAGCTTCTTCGCCCCGGGACGCGTCGACATCGACTTTGCCGTGACCTACGCCGCCAAGGTGGTGGTCGTGCAAGGCGGCGGCACCACCGCCCCGGTCGTGATCGAGGCGCGGCCACGATGACCGCCGGGCGTGCCGCGTTCACGCTCGTCGTGGCGGCGGCCCTGCTGCTCGGGCTGGCGCCGGGCGCGGTGCAGGCGCAGGACGGCGCGCCCACCGAGCCGGCGCTGCGTCGCTGGCGTCCGGTGATCAGCGTCGCCGCGGCGTGGCTGGGGTCACAGGACCTGGGCCGCGTCGATGCCACCATGCGCCCGGCCGCGGTCGGGCCGGCCACGGCGGCGCCGTTCACCTTGTTTGCGACCGACAGCACGCTGGGCGGGAGCGGGGGCGGAGAACTGTCGATGGCCGTGCCGATCAGCCGGAGGTGGGCGGTGTCGCTGCGGGCAGCCGCGTCGCGGCCTACGCTCACGACGGCGATTTCGGCCGACGCCGAAGGCGCTCCCAACGTCGCGGCCACCGAGCGGGTGTCGGACTACGTCATCGACGTCGCCCTCCTCTATCAACTGCCGCGGGTGGGCGGCCGGCGGGTCCGATCGTACCTGACCGCCGGAGGCGGCTACCTGCGGCAGCTCCACGCGGACAACGTCCTGGTGGACACCGGCCGCACCTGGCACGGCGGCGCCGGGCTGCGCTGGTGGCTGCGCGGCGGCTCCGGCCGCATCCGGCCGGTCGGTGTGACCGGCGAACTCCGCTGGGTGTGGCGGACGGCCGGCATCGCCTTCACCGAAGGCGCCCGTTCGGCGCCGGCGGCGGCCGTGGGCATGTTCGTGGGCTTCTGAGTCGTGGCGACCCTGGCGCTCGACGCGCGCGGCGTGACCCGGCGGTTCGGCCCGGTGACCGCCCTCGACGCCGTGTCGCTGGCCGTGGCGCACGGGGAATGCGTGGCCCTGGTCGGCGAAAGCGGCTCGGGCAAGAGCACGCTGCTGCGCGTCTTCAATGCGCTGACGCGGATGGATGCCGGTGAAGCGCGCGTGGACGGCGAGGACGTGGCCACCGCCGACCCGGTGGCGCTGCGTCGGGCCGTGGGCTACGTGCCGCAGGACGGCGGGCTCTTGCCGCACTGGACCGTGAGCCGCAATGCCGCGCTCGTGCCGGTGCTGACCGGGCGGGCCGACAGCGCGGCGCTGGCCGCCGCCGCCCTCGACAGCGTGGGCCTGCCGCCGGAGCAGTTCGGGGCGCGCTGGCCGCACGAACTCTCGGGTGGGCAGCGCCAGCGCGTGGCCTTCGCGCGCGCCCTCGCGGCCGGGCCGCGCATCGTGCTGCTCGACGAGCCGTTCGGGGCCCTCGATGCCATCACCCGCGGCGACGTGCAGGAGCTGTTCCTGGCGCTGCGCCGTCGCACCGGCATGGCGGCCTTGCTGGTCACGCACGACCTGCACGAGGCGTTCCTGGTCGCCGACCGCGTGGCGGTGATGCACGACGGCCGGATCGCGCAGGTGGCCACGCCTGAAGGGCTGGTGTCGGCGCCGGCCACGCCCTACGTCGCCGAACTGCTGCGGCGCGCCCGCGTCGGAGCCTCGGCATGATCGGCCGGGCCCGCGTCATCGCGAACGACGCCGCGATCTGGCCGGCCCGCCGTGCTGGTGTGTGGTGGGGGCTGGCGGCGCTGCTTGTCGCAGCGCTGGCCACGGGTGCCGCCGCCCGCCAGGTCGACGCGCCGGGCGACGCTCGACAGGTCGATACGCCGACGGACGGCGCCCGACCGGTCGACGCGCCGGGCGACCTGGACCGGCCCGTCGTGGTCGGCTCCAAGCCGTTCGGCGAGTCCTACCTGCTGGCCGAGCTGTTCGCGCAGATTCTCGAGGCCCGCGGCCTGCCGGTGACGCGCCGCTTCGGCCTCGGCGGCACCGAGATTGCCTTCCCGGCCCTGCGCCAGGGCGCCATCGACGTCTTTCCGGAGTACACCGGTACCGGCCTGCTGGTGATCCTCAAGGCGCCCGTCGAAAGCGATCCCGCGGTCGTGTTCGACACGGTCTCGCGCGAGTTCGCGCGGCAGTTCGACGTCCGCTGGCTGGCGCCGCTCGGCTTCGAGAACACCTATGCGATGTCGGTGCGCACCGAGATGGCGCAGCGCCTCGGGCTGCGCACGCTCAGCGACTTCGCGGCGGTCAGCGGCGACATGCGGGCTGGGTTCACCGCCGACTTCATCGGCTTGCCCGACGGGTTGCCCGGCTTGCGCCGCGCCTACGGCCTGGCGCCGAAGACGGTGAGCGCGCTGGCTCCGGCGGTGAAGTACCGCGCGCTCGTGGACGGCGAGGTCGACATCATCGACGCCTACTCGACCGACGGCTTGCTGGCCCGTTATCCCCTGACGGTGCTCGAGGACGACCGGCGCTTCTTCCCGCCCTACGACGCGGCGGCCATGGTCCGGGGGGCGGTGGCGCGGGCGCGGCCAGGGGCGGTGGCGGCGTTGGCCGAACTGAGCGGCCGGCTCGACGTGAAACGCATGCGCTCGCTCAACGCTCGCGTCGAAGTGAACGGCGAGGCCATCGCCACGGTGGCCCACGACGCGCTGGTCGACCTCGGACTGGTGCGCGGCGGCGCGCCGGTGGGCAGGCCGGTCACGACCGCGGGGGAGGTGTCGCTGGCCCGCTACCTGTGGGAGCGGCGGGCGGCGATCGCGGCGATGAGCGCGCGCCACCTGTGGCTGGCCGGAGTGTCGCTGGCGGCGGCCATCCTCGCAGGCATCGCCGGCGGGGTGGCGCTCAGCCGCACGCGCTTTGCCGAACCGGTCACGCGCGGCGTGGGCCTGCTGCAAACCGTGCCCGGCATCGCCTTGCTGGCATTCATGCTGCCGGTCCTCGGCATCGGTACCGCGCCGGCCATCGCCGCGCTGTTCCTCTACTCGCTCTATCCCATCACCCGCAACACGGTGACCGGCGTGCGCGAGGCCGACCGCGGCGCCATCGCCGCCGCCGAAGCGCTGGGCATGACGCCGTGGCAGGTGCTGACCTGGGTGCGCGTGCCGCTGGCCATGCCGGTGATCATGGCCGGGGTACGCACGGCGGCCGTCATCAACGTGGGCACCGCCACCCTGGCGGCGTTCGTCGGGGGCGGCGGGCTCGGCGATCCGATCGTCGCCGGCCTGGCCCTGGCCGACACCCGGATGGTCCTGTCGGGCGCGATTCCCGCGGCGATGCTGGCCGTGCTCGTCGACGTGACCCTGGCCGGGGCGCAAACCTGGCTCACCCCGGCGGCCCTGCGCAAACCCCGGCGACAGTAGAATCGCCCGGTCTCGCTTTCGTGGAGGAGGTGTTCGATGCGGCAGATGGCTCGAATCGCGCTGGCTCTCATGGCGACCGCGCCGCTGCTCGTTGCCAGCGCGGCGGCGCAGCCGGCTGGCGTCAGCGCCTGGCGCGCCGCGCACGAACGGGCCATCGTCGACGAACTGGTCGGCCTCGTCTCGCTGCCCAACGTCGCCGGCAACGACGCCGACATGAAGAAGAACGCCGACCATCTGTCGGGCCTGTTGAGCAAGCGCGGCTTCAAGGTCGAGACGGTGGGCGGGCCAGGCTCGCCCGTGGTCTTCGGTCAGCTCGATACGCCCAACGCCGTCGGCACGCTGACCTTCTACATCCACTACGACGGCCAGCCGGTCGACCCGTCCGAATGGACGCGCTGCCAGCCGTTCACGCCCTGCCTGTTCAGCGCCGCCGGCGCGGTGCCGGCCGACCCGGCGCGCACCACCTTCGACCCCGAGTGGCGGCTCTACGGCCGCTCGACCTCCGACGACAAGGGGCCGATCGTGGCGCTCTTGAACGCCGTCGATGCGCTCGCGGCCACCGGCACGGCGCGGACCTGGAACGTGCGGGTGGTCCTCGACGGCGAGGAAGAGGCCGGCTCGGCCAACTTCCGGCGCTTTGCCGAGGCCCGGCCCAACGCGCTCAAGACCGACCTGGCGGTGACGCTCGACGGGCCGCGGCATCCGAGCGGCCGGCCCACTGTCTACTTCGGCGTGCGCGGTGGCGCCGGCGTGACCGTCACCATCTACGGAGCCAAGAGCGACCTGCACTCCGGGAACTACGGCAACTGGGCGCCCGATCCGTCGATGCGGCTGGCCAAGCTGCTGGCCACCATGAAAGACGACCAGGGCCGCGTTCTCATCAAGGACTTCTACACCGATGTGCGTCCGCTGACGCCGACCGAGCGCGCGGCGCTGGCGGCCGCGCCCGACGTCGAGGCGGTGCTGGCGCGCGACTTCGGCGTGGCCCGGCCCGAACGTCCCGACCAGCGGCTCGAAGCCAAGCTCAACGAGCCGACGCTGAGCATCCTCGAGATGTCCACGAGCGGCATCTCCGGCCGCTCCGCGATTCCCGGATCGGCGACGGCGCGCATCGAGGTGCGGATGGTCAAGGACCTCGTGCCCGAGACGGTCAACGCCCGCATCACCGAGCACGTGCGGGCCCAGGGCTACTTCGTCATCGCCAACCGCGAACCGACCGACGAGGAACGCCGCCGCCACGCGCTCATTGCCCGCGTCGACGCCCGGCGCGGCTCGGCCGCGTCGCGGGTCTCGATGGACGATCCGAACGCGCAGGCCGTGGTCAAAGCGCTGACCATGCGCGGCGTGCCGCCGGTCCAGCTGCCCACCCTCGGCGGCGGCCTGCCGTTTGGCACCTTCAGCGACCTCTACAAGATGCCGACGGTGGGGGTGTCAATCGTCAACTTCGACAACAACCAGCACGGACCCGACGAGAACCTGCGGCTGCAGAATCTGTGGGAGGGAATAGAGATGCTGGCCGCCCTGATGACCATGCCGCGGTGAGCGGCCATTGGGCCGAGGTGGGCCGCTACTTGGGCAGGTCGCGGGGCGCGTAGAGGAAGCCGAACGACACGGCGCCGCGCTTGCCGTGGGTGCGGTGGTGCACCAGGTGCGCCATGATGATGCGCCGCAGGTACTTCCACTGGGGGATGTTGCGGACGGCGACGCGGCGGTGCACGACGATGTCGTGAAACACGACGTAGATGGCGCCGTAGGCGGTCATGCCCAGGCCGATCGGCAGGAGCCACGACCCGCCCGCGTCCACGCCGGCCTTGATGAGCAGGATCGAGGGCACCGCAAAGAGCAGCCCGAAGAGGTCGTTCCATTCCCAGCCGCCGTCGTGCGGCACGTGATGGGAGCGGTGCAGGAACCACAACGGCCCGTGCATCAGGAAGCGGTGGGCGACGTAGGCCACGCCTTCCATCGCGATGAGCGCCAGCAGGAACCAGCCGGCAAACGACCACCACCACATTGCCATCACCCCCGCCCGGCCAACGCGGCCGGTGTGAACAGACCCTGACGCGCCGCGCCCGCGGCCCTGGCGCCGATCGTCGCCGCCCAGCTTGCCTCCAGGCCCGCGTGCAGCAGGCGCGCGGCCTTGACCGGAGCGGCGATGACGACGCGCTCGCGCCACGCGCGGCTGCCGCGGCGCCGTACCTCCAGGCCGATGTCGCGGTAGACGTGAGCGGCGGTGGCCACCGCCCACGACGCCCGCCACGGCAAGTGCGGCAGCCCGTGGCGCGCCGAGCGGTAGTAGCGATCGGCCTCGTCGAGCAAACGCGCCACCAGCGGCGCGAGGCGCGCCGCCGCGGCGTCGTCGAGCGCGTGGGGCGGCACGAGTGCCAGCCCGGCGGCGTCGAGCCACTGAGCGGGGAGGTAGACCCGCCCGGCCGTCAGGTCGTCGGCGACATCGCGCGCGATGTTGGTCAATTGGAACGCCATGCCCAGGTCGGACGCCCGGCACAGCGTCGGCGTGTCACGCACGCCCATGACCCAGGCCATCATCAGGCCGACGGCGCCGGCCACGTGGTAGCAGTAGTCGAGCGTGTCGTCGAGGGTGGCGTAGCCGCGGCCGGCCGCGTCCATGGCGAAGCCGTCGAGATGGTCGCGGACGAACGCCGGCGGCAGGTGGCACGTGAGCACCACCCGCTGGAGCGCGGCGAAGGGTCCGGTGTCACCCGCCCGCCCCGCCAGCGCCGCCGCCGTGCCGTCGCGGAGCTCGGCCAGGGCGGCCAGGCGATTGACGTGCGGGTCGTGACCATGGCCGAGGGTCTGGCCGTCGACCGCGTCGTCGCAGTGGCGGCACCAGGCATAGAGGTCCCACACCAGCGCGCGCGTCGGCGTCGGAAACAACCGCGCGGCCAGCGCGAAGCTCTTCGAGCCGGCGCGGATGGCGGCCTCGGTGGCGACGGTGGGCAGCGGCGCGTCCACGTCAGTCGCCCCCAGACCCCGGCGCCAGGTCGGCGATCATCGAGACCGGCGGTGGCCTTGGCCGAGTTCACGACCCCGGGCACGCCCGCACCCGGATGCGTCCCGGCGCCGACGAAGTAGAGCCCCTTGAGCGAGTCGTCGCGATTGTGGACGCGGAACCACGCGCTCTGCGTGAGGATCGGCTCGAGCGAGAACGCCGAGCCGACGTGCGCGTTGAGGGTCGTCGCGAAATCGAGGGGCGTGAAGATCCGCTGGGTGACGAGGTCGGCGCGCAGCCCCGGGATGTGGTGCGCCTCCAGGTAGTCCAGGATGCGGTCGGCGTAACGGGGGCCTTCGCGCGCCCAGTCGATGTCGCCCTTGCCCAGGTGCGGCACCGGCGAGAGCACGTAGAACGCTTCGCACCCAGCCGGCGCCAGCGTGGGATCCGAGACGGTCGGCGCGTGCAGGTAGAGCGAGAAGTCGTCGGCCAGCACGCCCCGGTCGAAGATGTCGCCGAGCAGTTCCCGGTAGCGCGGCCCGAAGATGACGTTGTGGTGGGCCAGCTGCGGGTGGCGCCGCCTGGTGCCGAAGTAGATGAGGAACAGCGACATGCTGAAGCGCTTCTTCTCGAGCGAGCGCGCCGCCGCCACGCCGCGCGGATGGTGGCCGAGCAGGGCTTTGTAGGTATGCACGACGTCGGCGTTGCTGGCCACCGCGTCGACCGCCAGCTCCTCGCCGCCGCGGGCGCGGATGCCGGTGACGGCGCTGTCGTGCGTCAGGATGCGCTCGATCGGCATATTGAGCCGCACCGTGCCGCCGAGCCGCTCGAACAAGGCGACCAGCGCCCTGACCAGCGCGCCGGTGCCGCCGCGCGGGAAGGTCACGCCCCAGTTACGCTCCAGCACGTGGATGAGCGTGTAGATCGAGGAGGTGGCAAACGGGTTGCCGCCGACCAGCAGCGAGTGGAAGCTGAAGGCCTGGCGCAGGTGGTCGTCCTGGATGTACCTGGCCACCACGTCGTAGACCGTCCGGTAGGCCTCGAGCCGCACCAGTTGCGGCGCCGCCCGCACCATGCTCCACAGGTCGAGGAACGGCACGTGCGCGAGCTTCGTGTAACCCTCGGCGAAGACCTGTTCGGCGTAGGCCAGGAAGCGGTGGTAGCCCGCCACATCGGCCGGCTGCCGCGCGGCGATCTGCCGGGTGATCTCGTCCAGGTCGTTGGAGTAGTCGAAGACGTGGCCATCGTCCCAGAACAGCCGGTAGAACGGGAAGACCGGAAGGAGGTCGACATGGTCGGCCATCGTCTCGCCGGCCAGCGCGAACAGTTCCTCGAGGCACCCCGGCGCGGTGATCACGGTCGGGCCGGCGTCGAACGTGAAGCCCTGGTCCTCGTAGACATAGGCCCGGCCACCGGGCTTGTCGCGTTGTTCGACCAGGGTCGTGGACAGACCGGCGGCCTGCAGGCGAATGGCCAGTGCGAGGCCGCCAAAGCCGCTGCCGATGACGGCGACACGCCTGGAAGTGGAAGTCATCAACGGCTAGTCCCGGAGGTGCGCCAAGGCGCGCAGCACCCCGACGGGAGGACGCCCGGCCAGCACCCGGACGCAATCGAAGGGCGTGAGCGTGGCGGCGTAGAAGCGGGCGATGAGCGCCGGCGAGCGGCGATAGAACTGCTCGAGGACGCGGACCCGTTGCTCGGGTGCCGCGGCCCTGAACAACCACCGGTTGAGCAGCCTGAAGAAGCCGCGGGTCTGCCACCGCGTGGCCGCGAAGTGCCGCACCTCTGAATAGACGCGCTCGGCGCTGGGGGGATTCACCGCGTCGTAGAGGCCGGCCAGCAGGTCGGCCGTGGCCGCCGCATCCGGCAACGAGTAGCCGGTGGTGGGATGGAAGAGCCCGGCCCGCATGCCGACGCGCGCGACCTGGTCGGGCCAGAAGGCGTCGATGTCACCGCCCAGGGGCAGCGGCAGGCTGCCGGACTCTTCGCGCACGACCCGGCGAATCGACCAGCCCCGAGCGGAGGCATAGGCCGCGACGGCCGCGCGCGATCGGGCCGGGTCCACGCTGGGACCGTCGGCGTAGGCCGTATCCTCGATGAGCAGACGTTCGGGCGTGAACGGCAGGACGTAGATGAACCTGAAGGCGCCGGTCTGCGGCACGGTTGCGTCCATCAGCATCGGCATGCTCACGCCGTGCGGCTCGGCGCACTCGACCTCCTGGCCGAGGAATGTCTGCCAGCCGAGCGGCACGCCCACGGCCGTGGCCCCGCGCGCGTCGATCACGACCCGCGCCAGGAACTCGCGGCCGTCGCTGGTACGGACGCGCGACGGCGTCACCACCGACGCCTCGCAGCCGTAGCTCACCCGATCGCCCAGCGCTCCGGCGACCACGTCGTGCAGGCGCCGCGAGGACAGGGATAAGTACTCGTGCTCGAGGACCCGGCGATGGTTGGGAAACGCCACTGCGTAACGGCTCCACCGCGCCTCGACGAGCGGCGTGATCCACTCGCGCGCCGCGGGCGACAAGTCGGTGGCGTGCAACGACCAGGTGTGATTGCCGCCGAGCGTCGTGCCGGCCTCGAGCAGGTGCACGCGCAGCGCGGCATGACGCCGGCTGAGCCGCCACGCCGCGAGGCTGCCGGCCAGGCCGCCTCCGACGATCAGCACATCGACGGTCACTGCGGCCAGCCTATCACGCGGGTATGCGGGCGGTGGGTCTGCGGGTATGGCCCGGTGGATATACTGGCGGGGTGCCGTCCTCGCGTGACCACCGCGACGCCGCTCTGCGCGTGACCGCGGCCGTCATGTGGCGCGGCGGGAGGGCCGTGCTCGACCACGTCGACCTGAGCGTCGCGCCCGGATCGATCGTGGGGCTGGCGGGCGCCAATGGCGCGGGGAAGTCGTCGCTCCTTCGGGCGATCGGCGGCCGGTGGCGGCTCCACGCCGGCACCGTGGAGATCGACGGCATGGACGCCGCCGCGGCCCGTGGCGCCGGCCGGCTCGGTGTGGTGCCGCAGGATCTCGCGCTCCACTCCTACCTGACGGTGCGCGAGAATCTGGCGCTCTGGGCCACCCTGGCCGGCACGCCGCGCCGCCAGGTCGACGCCCGCGTCGTCGACGGGCTGCACTGGGCGGGCCTGGCCGATCGGGCCTCGACGCGTGTGGCCGCGCTCTCGGGCGGCATGCGGCGGCGAGTCAACCTCGTGGCCGGGGTCCTGCACCGGCCGGCGCTGGTGCTGCTCGACGAGCCCACCGTCGGGGTCGATGCCGAGTCGCGCGCGCGGCTCTACGAACTGCTGCGCGACCTGCGCGGCCACGGCACGGGCGTGCTCATCGTCACGCACGATCTGCAGGAAGCCGCCGAGCTCTGCGACGAGGTGGCGCTGATCGAGGCGGGCGCCGTCCTGGCGCGCGGCACCGTGGCGGCGCTGATTGCGGCGTGGTGCGGGTCGACGTCCGAGATCGTGGTCGTGCCGGTGCCCGGTGCATCGGTGGACCGGGTGCTGACGGCCGAGGGTTTCGTCGCCGCCGGCGACGGCGCGTGGTCGCGCTCCGGCGGCGGCTCGGCCGACGAGCTGGCGGAGGTCGAACGGCGCCTGACCGCGCACGCGCTGTCGCTGATGGAACTGCGCGTGCGCCGCCCGACCCTGGCCGGCGCGGTGGCGACCGCAACCGCCCGCGCGCGCGTTGCGGCGAAGGCAACGCAGTGAGGCGGGCAGCCTGCTACACGCAGTGGCTCGCCCTGGTGCGCGACCGCGGCGCGCTAGTCATGAGCTTCGTCCTGCCGGTCGTGGTCTACGTCGTCTTCGCGGCCATCTTCGCCAGCGCCTCGGGCGACGATTTGCGTTTGACGGTCGCACTCGCCGACGAGGTGGCCACGCCCTTGTCGCGGCGCCTCGTGGCCGCCATCGAGCGCGACGGGGCGCTGCGTGTGACCCGAGCCGAGCCCGACACGGCGGCGGCGGCCGCGGCGCTGGTGGCGGCCGGCACGGTGGATGTGGCGGCTGTCATCCGGCGCGGCGGACGGCCCCTCGACACCCTGGTGGGCGACGCGCCGCCGCCGGTCGTGGTCGTGACCCATCCGGCCCGGGCCGTCGCCGGCGGGATCGTGAGCGGAGTGGTGCAGCGCGCCTACTTCGCGGCCCTGCCCGATGCGGCGCTGCGCGGGGCGGTGACGCTGGTGGACGAGATGGTCGTTCCCTTGAGCGAGGCGCAGCGGGCGGACGCCGCCGGCGTGCTGGAAGCGATGGCGCCCGCGGAAGGGGAGAGCGACGGCGAGGCGGCCGCGTTTGGCGCGCTGGTCGAGCCGGCCGTGCTGCCGGGGGCGGTGCAAGCGGCGTCGGTTGCCGCCTACTACGCCGGGGCGGTCGCGGCGCTCTTCATCCTGCTGTCGGCCGTCCCGGTGGCGGCGTCACTTCATGACGAACTGAGCTCCGGGGTTGCCGATCGCGCAGTGGCTGGTCCGGGTGGCGTGGCGGTCCTGGTCGATGGCCGGGCCCTGTTCCTGATGGCCCAGGGCGTCGCGCAGGCTGGCGTGATCTTCGCGGTGGCCTGGATTCACGCCGGCGTGCCGGCGCCGGCCACACCGTGGCCGTGGCTGGCCGTAGCCGTCGCGTTGGCGGCGGCCTCCGCCGGGTTGACGCTGGCCATCGCCGCGGCATGCGGCACCGCCAGGCAGGCCACCACGGTCTCGAACATCGCCGTGCTGGTCGCGGCGGCGGTAGGCGGGAGCATGGTGCCTCGTTTCCTGATGCCGCCGTGGCTCCAGCAACTCGGCTGGCTCACGCCGCATGCGTGGGCCATCGAGGGATTCGCGCGGGCCCTGGACGCGGCGCCCGGGGGACTGCCGGCGTGGCGGGCCGCGGGCGTGCTCGTGGCGGCGGGCGCCACCGGCTGGGTGGTGGCGCGGCATTGCTTCCGGCGCGCCGCGACGGCATGACGCCGGCCAATCACCGACCTGCCCGCGTCGGCGCTGATCACCAGCACGGGAACCGATCCGCTTCGCGCCCGGCGGCGCGTCTGGTGAACCACGGCGGCGGCCCCGCCGGAATACGGGCCTGGGCTCGGGGGTTTGCTTTGCGAGTCGATGACTTGGTCCGACATGACTGAAACCGCCGCGCGTCAGCGCCCCTTTCTCGATTTCATCGCCAGCAGACGGACGGAAATCGACCGGGCGCTCGACGGCTGGCTGCCGCGCTCGCCGCGCTGTCCCGTGGTGCTGGCCGAGGGCATGCGCTACGCGGTGAGCGCCGGCGGCAAGCGCTTCCGTCCGTTGCTGACGCTGGCGGCGGCCGAGGCCATCGCGTCCGCCCGCGGCGGCGGTGAAGCGGCTCTCGACGACGCGCGTCGCCTGGCGCTGCCGCTGGCCTGCGCCGTCGAACTCGTGCACACCCAGTCGCTCGCGCACGACGACCTGCCAGCCATGGACAACGCCGTGCTGCGGCGCGGCCATCCGACCCTGCACGTGCGCTACGGCGCCGGGCTGGCCATGCTGATCGGCGACGCGCTCTTGACCGAGGCGTTCGGCCTGCTGGCGCGCGAGCCGCAGCCTCACGCCGGTCATGAGGTGATGGGCCGGAAGCTGCGCGTGATCGCCGAACTCGGCGCGGCGGTCGGGGCCGCCGGAATGGTGGCCGGCCAGGCGATCGACCTGGCGCATGCCGGCGCCGGCGCGGCGCACGAGGCCACTCCCGCCCTCGACCTTGCCGGCTTGGAGGACATGCACACCCGCAAGACCGGCGGCCTCATCCGCGCCGCTGCCGTCGGCGGCGCGATCATGGCCGGCGGCGACCCCGTGCAGGTCGCCGGCGTGGAGCGGTTCGCCGCCAACATCGGAGTCGCCTTCCAGATCGTCGACGACATCCTCGACGTCGAGGGCGGCAGCGCCGAGACCGGGAAGGCGAGCGGCCAGGACGCGGCTGCGGCCAAGCCGACCTATCCGTCGCTGGCGGGCCTGGAAGCGTCGCGCCGGATGGCCGCCGCGCACATCGCGGCCGCCGAACAGGCTCTGGCCCAATGCGCCCTGGTCGAACATCATCTCGTCGACCTGGCCCACTGGGTGCTGACTCGGCGCTGCTAGCAGCGCCGTAGTCGTCACTCGCCGCGGAGCGCCTCGATCGGCGGCGTGCGGGCCGCTCGCTGCGCCGGCCCGTAGGCGGCCACGAGCGCGGGCACGACGACGGCCACGGCCGCACCCGCCAGCAGGCCCGGGTTGGTCGCCGAGACCTCGAAGAGCAGGGCCTGAGTCAGGCGGCCAGCGACGACGGCCACGACGGCGCCCACCGCCACGGCGGACGCCGCCAGCACCGCCGCCTCGCCCAGCACCAGACCGCGGAGCCGCGCGGCCGACGCCCCGAGGGCGCTGCGCACGCCGATCTCGCGCCGGCGCAAGGCTACCGAGGACGCCAGCACGCCGTAGGCGCCGATGACGGCCAGCAGCAGGGCCAGCGCGCCGAAGAGGGTCACGAGCGCGGTCGTGAACCGGCGCGGGGCGAGCTGGTCGGCAAGCAGCGCGTCGACCGGCCGCACGCTCGACAGCGGCTGCGCCGGGGCCGCGGCTGCAAAGGCGGCGCGCAGGGCCGGGGCCAGGGCCGCCGCGTCGCCGTCGGCCCAGATGGTGACGGCCAGGTAGGGCCAGGCCTCGTCGTTCTGCGTGAACGGCACGTAGAACGCCGGCTCGGGCGGCCGCTCCACCTGGCGGTTGCGCGTGTCGCCGACGACGCCGACGACGAGGTGCCGGCGGTCGCCGCCGAACTCCACGACGCTGCCCACCGCGGCCCGGCCCGCCAGATAACGGCTCGCGAAGGTCCGGTTGACGATGGCCACTGGCTGCGAGCGCGCCCCGTCGGCGGCAGTGAAGGCGCGGCCCTCGGCGAGCACGATGCCCAGCGTCCGGAAGAAGTCGGGAGTCACCGCCTGGAAGTCGGCCGCCGGCTCCTCGCCGGGCAGAGGGGCGGGGGTGCCCTCGATGTGGATGCCGCGGTTGGGCGCGCCGCCGAGCGGCGCGGTAAAGGAGGCGGCCGCGGCGCGCACGCCGGGCAGCGCGTTCATCTGCTCGAGGACGCCGTCGATCAGACGCTGACGCGGCCCCGGGTCGGCGGAGAACTCACCGCCGCCAGGCGCGGGCTGCAGATACGGATCCTTGACCAGATTGAGCTGGGCCGTGAGCCGCCCCTCGGGGACGAAGCCGAGGTCGACGCGCGTGACCGCCAGCAGGCTGGCCGCGAGCAGCAACGCGCCGACGACCAGCACGTGGGCCAGCGCCAGCTCGCCGATGACGAAGGCGCGATGCCATCCCGTGTGCCGACGTCCGGCCAGACGCGCGCCGTGCCCCACGGCCGGCATGGCGTCGGGGGCCGACGCCGTCAGGGCCGGCACGAGGGCGCAGCCGACGGTGGCGGCGCCGGTGATGAGCAGTCCGAAGGCCAGCACGAGTGGATCGACGGCCACCTCCGTCAGCCGCGGCACCGAGGCGGGCGCGAGCGCCACCAACACATCGACGCCCCACGCGGCCATCAGCAGTCCGAGCAGCGCGCCGGGAATGGCCAGGGCAAAGGCTTCGGCCAGCAATTGCCGGACGAGCGCGCCGCGGTCGGCCCCGAGCGACGCCCGCACGGCCAGTTCCTGCCGGCGCCGCGCCGCCTGTCCGAGCAGCAGATGCGCGACGTTGGCCGAGGCCACCAGCAGCAGCACGACGACGGTGATCTGGAGCAGCCACAGCACCGGCTGCACGTCGCCGACGACGGCCTGATGCAGACTCTCGACGTGCGCGCCCAGTCCGGCGTTGGTCTCGGGGTAGGCCGTCGCCAGCCGGGCCGCCACGGCCTGCAACTCTCGTTCGGCCGTGGCCGGACTCACGCCCTGGTGCAGGCGCCCGAGGACGAAGAGCAGATGCACGTCGCGCACCGTGGTGACGTCGCCGGGCACGGGCGAGGTGAGCGGCACGCCGCGGTCGCCGTTGGTCCACACCTCGGCCAGCGGCTGGAGCGGGAAGACGAACGCCGCCGGCAGGACGCCGACGATGGTGCAGAGGCGGCCATCGAGCACGAGCCCGGCCCCCACGGCCGTGGCAACACCGGCAAAGCGCCGCTGGCGCAGGCCGTCGCTGATCGCCGCCACGCACGGCGCGCCGGGCTGGTCGTCGTCGGGCACGAGCAGGCGGCCCTCGGCCGGCACCTGGCGCAGCGTGCGCGAAGAAGTTGCCCGAGGCCGACACGCCGCGCACCCGTTCGGGCGTGCCGGCGTTCGTGAGCGCGGCCGAGAACGAATCGAAGGCGGCCAGTTCCGAGAAGACGTGGCTGGTGTCCCGTCGCCAGTCGAGGAAATTGGCCGGCGCCACCCAGCGCGCCGGGCTGTCGGGCGACGTCTCCCAGGCCATGACCAGCCGGTCCGCGTCGGCAAAGGGCAACGGCCGCAGCAGCACGTGCCGGACCACGCCGAAGATGGCGGTGGTGGCGCCGACGCCCAGGCCGATCGACAGGATGGCGGCAGCGGCCAGCAGCGGCGCGTGACGCCACTGTTTGAAGCCGAAGATCAGGTCGCGCATGCCCGACGACGTTACCAATAGCGTGCCAGCGGGCGATCCCGCCCAGGGGCGACAGCGCGCCAGGATTCTGGCCGGAATTGCCGGCCCGTGGGGGAGGCCGGCGCACGTCACGGCCTGGCCGCCGCGACCGGGTGTTCACGGGCGGGACGAGGGTGACCGGGAACGGCCGGCGCACGAGCCTGGTCGGTGCGCCTGCCAGCGGACAGACGCGCCTCGGGGCTGATATCATCGCGCGAATGTCCAGCCGAGACTCTTTCTCCACGCGCACGTCCCTTACCTCGGGCGGCCGCACGCTGAGCTACTACAGCCTCCCGGCGTTGGCCCAGGCCTTCCCGTCGGTCGAGAAGCTCCCGTTCTCGCTCAAGATCCTGCTCGAGAACCTGCTGCGCCGCGAGGACGAGGCCTTCGTCAAGGCCGACGACATCCGCGCCCTGGCCGGCTGGAATCCGGCCGCGACCCATGCCGACAAGGAAATCTCGTTCATGCCGGCGCGGGTCATCCTGCAGGACTTCACCGGCGTTCCGTGCGTGGTCGATCTGGCGGCGATGCGCGACGGCATGGTGGCCCTGGGCGGCGACCCGGCGCGAGTCAATCCGCTGCAGCCGGTCGAACTGGTCATCGACCACTCGGTGCAGGTCGACCACTTCGCCACCGCCAACGCGCTCGGCCTCAACGCCGAACTCGAGTACCAGCGCAACCACGAACGCTATGTCTTCCTGCGCTGGGGCCAGGACGCGTTCCGCAACTTCCGCGTCGTGCCGCCCGAGACCGGCATCGTCCACCAGGTGAACATCGAGTACCTGGCGCGGGTCGTCGTCGCCGACGGCGACACGGCGTATCCCGACACCTGCTTCGGCACCGACTCGCACACCACCATGGTCAACGGCCTGGGCGTGGTCGGCTGGGGCGTGGGCGGCATCGAGGCCGAGGCGGCGATGCTCGGCCAGCCCAGCTCGATGCTGATTCCGCCGGTGGTCGGCTGCCGCCTCTCGGGCAAGCTGCCCGAGGGCGCCACCGCCACCGACCTGGTGCTGACCATCACCGAGGCGCTGCGCAAGCACAAGGTGGTGGGCAAGTTCGTCGAATTCTACGGCCCCGGGCTCGGCCATCTGACGATTGCCGACCGCGTCACGCTGGGCAACATGTGTCCGGAGTACGGCGCCACCGTCGCCATCTTCCCGATCGACGTGCTGACGCTCGACTACCTGCGGCTCACCGGCCGCGACGCCGCGCAGGTGGCGCTGGTCGAAGCCTACGCCGTGGCGCAGGGGCTGTTCCGCACCGACGCGACGCCCGATGCCACCTACTCGGAGACGCTCGAGATCGACGTCACCAAGATCGTGCCGAGCCTGGCCGGCCCGCGGCGTCCGCAGGACCGCGTCCCGCTCACCGGCGCCAAGGCTTCGTTTGCCGGCTCACTCGACGAACTGAAGAAGGGCGTCAAGGCGTTGCCGGCGCCGGGCGGGACGGCGGTGGCCACCGCCACGCAGCTCGAACACGGCTCGGTCGTGATTGCCGCCATCACCAGCTGCACCAACACCTCCAATCCGGGCGTGATGATCGGCGCGGGTCTGGTGGCCAAGAAGGCCGCCGAACGCGGCCTCACGCGCCAGCCGTGGGTGAAGACCTCGCTGGCGCCCGGCTCGAAGGTGGTCACCGAGTACCTGCGCGCCGCCGGTCTCGATGTCTACCTGGATCAGATCGGCTTCAACCTGGTGGGCTACGGTTGCACCACGTGCATCGGCAACTCGGGGCCGCTGCCCGACGAGATCAGCGCCGAGATCCGGGAACGCGGCCTGGTGGTCGCGTCGGTGCTCTCGGGCAACCGCAACTTCGAGGGGCGCATCCAGCAGGACGTGCGCGCCAATTACCTGGCCTCGCCGCCGCTGGTCGTGGCCTACGCGCTGGCCGGCTCGATGAACATCGATCTGACGACCGAGCCGCTCGGCACCGGCCGCGACGGCCGGCCGGTCTACCTCAAGGACATCTGGCCGACCGACCGGGAAATCGCCGACGCCATGCGCACGAGCGTCACCTCGCAGGCGTTCACGTCGCAGTACGCCAAGGTCTTCGAAGGCGACGAGCGTTGGCGCGCCCTGCCGGTGCCGACCGGCAGCCGGTTCGCATGGGAGAGCGACTCCACCTACATCCGGCGCCCGCCCTTCCTCGAGGGGCTGTCGATGCAGCCGGCGCCGCCCTCGGACCTGACCGGTGCCCGGGTGCTGGCGGTGCTGGGCGACAGCATCACCACCGACCACATCTCGCCGGCCGGCAACATCAAGGCCGACAGCCCGGCGGGGAAGTACCTGATCGAGCACGGCGTGGCGCCGAAGGACTTCAACTCCTACGGCGCGCGCCGCGGCAATCACGAGGTGATGATGCGCGGCACGTTCGCCAACACGCGCATCAAGAACCAGCTCGTGCCCGGCGTGGAAGGCGGTGTGACCGCGCACCTGCCGGTCGGCGAGGTCATGCCGATCTACGACGCGGCCATGCGCTACCAGGTCGCGGGCGTGCCGCTCCTGGTGCTGGCCGGCAAGGAATACGGTTCGGGCTCGTCGCGCGACTGGGCGGCCAAGGGCACCATGCTGCTCGGCGTGAAGGCGGTCATCGCCGAGAGCTACGAGCGCATCCACCGCAGCAACCTGGTCAACATGGGCGTGCTGCCGCTGCAGTTCCTCGACGGCGAGTCGGTGACGTCGCTCGGCTTGACCGGCCGCGAAAGCTACGCGCTCACCGGCGCCGGGGCGGCGCTCACGGCGCGGGCCACGGTCACGGTCACGGCCACGGCCGACGACGGCAGCGTCACCACGTTCCAGGCGATGTGCCGGATCGACACGCCCGAAGAGCTGACGGCCTACAGCCACGGCGGCATCCTGCCCTACGTGCTGCGTCAGCTGGTCGCGCGCGCGACATAGACACGGAGGTGGCGCTGACGCGTGCGTCCGGCCGCCGGTCGCGATCCGCCGGCCCGGCCGGCAGGCCGCGCGCCGGCAGGTACTCGCCGTGTTGACGTCGTCGGCGGTCAAGGAACGGGCCCGGACCCTCGGCTTCGATGGCTGCGGCATCGCGCCGGCCACCGGCATGCCGGAGCTGGCGCGCATCCACGACTGGGTGGCGCGCGGCCACCACGGCGAGATGCGCTACCTCGAACGCTCGGCCGAGGTGCGCGCCGACGTGACGGCGTTCCTGCCGGGCGCGCGCTCGGTGGTCATGACCGCCACCAATTACTTCACCGGTCCCGATCCCGAGCCGCCCCCGCCAGCCTCGGTGGCGCGGTATGCGCGCGGCCAGGACTATCACCTGGTGCTCGAGCAGCGGCTCGAGGCGCTGCTTGCCTGGATGCGCGAGACGACCGACCAGCCGTTCGACGCCGCGGTGTTCGTGGACAAGCACTGGGTGCAGGAGCGCGTGGTCGCGGCCTACGCCGGCCTGGGCTGGATCGGCAAACACTCGCTGCTCATCAACCGCGACCTCGGCTCGTGGCTGCTTCTGGCCGGCATCGCGACGTCGCTGCCGCTCACGCCCGACCAACTGGTCGCCGACCAGTGCGGTGCGTGCACGCTGTGCCTCGATGCGTGTCCCACCGGCGCCATCGTCGACGCGCGCGAGGTCGACGCCCGGAAGTGCATCAGCTACCTGACCATCGAGAAGGGCGGCGTGCTCAGCGACGGGGAGAAAACGGCCGTGGCCGGGCATCTGTTCGGCTGCGACGTGTGCCAGGACGTCTGTCCGTGGAACCTGGCGCCCGCCCGCACCGCCGATGCCGCGTGGCAGCCGCGCGCCACCCGCGAGGCGCCTGATGCGCACGAGCTGTGGCAACGCCCCGACGATCGGCTGCGCGACTTCGTTGCCGGCAGCGCCCTCACCCATGCGCCGCTGGGACAGCTGCGGCGCAACCTGGCGCTGGCCATCGGCGCAGAGGCGGAACCGACGGCGCCGGCCGTGCTCGACCGCCCTGGCGGCGGGGTGACCCACGCGGCGTTCAGCGCCGACGGCGCCGCGGTCCGCGATGCCGTGGCCTGGGCCAAGGCGCGCGTTCCGGGTTCTCTGTCCGACCGCTGACCCGGCGGGCTGTGCCAACGGTCCGCCTCCGCCGCGCCGATCGACGACGCGCGCCCCGGGGCAGCCCGGGCCGCGCGGGTTCAGTCGCGCCGCGCCGCCGTGGCCGCCGCCGGCTGCAGGTACTTGTCGAACCAGTCCACGTAGCGCTGCAGCCGGTCGCGCTCGTAGCTGGGCACCGTGAGGCCATGGAACTGGCCGGGGTAGATGACCAGCTGCGTGTCCACGCCCAGACTCTTCAGCGCCTGGTACATCTGCTCGCCGCCGGCAATGGGCACGTTGAAGTCCTTCTCGCCACCCAGGAACAGCGTGGGCGTCTTGATGCGATCGGCGTGAAAGAAGGGGTACGACACCTTGATCCACGCCTCGGGATTCTTCCACGGCGGCCCGAGCTCCTGGTCGTACTGCACGACGTACTGGTCCAGCCCGTACATCGTGAGCTGCAGCGAACTGCCAGCGCCGCTCACCGCGGCCTTGAAGCGCGCGTCGGTGGCGATGGTGTAGTTGGTCGAGATGCCGCCGTAGCTCCACCCGCCGATGCCCAGGCGAGCGGGGTCGGCGACGCCCATCTTGACCACCTGGTCGACGGCGCCGAGCAGGTCCATCACCTCGAGGTGGCCCCAGTCGCCGTGAATGGCGCGTTGGTAGGCGGCGCCGCGCCCGGCGCTGCCGCGGTAGTTGACCGACAGCACGGCGTAGCCCCGCGCCGCCAGCCA
Source organism: uncultured Acidobacteriota bacterium (assembly GCA_963843885.1). GTDB lineage: Bacteria > Acidobacteriota > Vicinamibacteria > Vicinamibacterales > UBA2999 > CADEFD01. The sequence goes on along the minus strand of CAWJMJ010000015.1, from coordinate 158,079 downwards.
CTGGTGGGTGAAGCTGAAGGCGTGGTCGTCCTGGCCGTTGGGCCCGCCGTGGATGTAGAGCACGGTCGGGTAAGGGCGTCCGGCCACATAGCCCGCCGGCTTCATCAGGAGGCTGTGCACCTCGGTGCCGTCGGCACTGGTCGAGGTGACGTTCTCGGCCACCGACAACTGCAACTGCCTCTGCAGGGCGTCGTTGTGATGGGTCAGCTGGCGCGGCGCGGCGCCGTCCAGCGCCCACAGCTCCGGCAGCGTGTTCGAGGTGCTCATCACGGCGGCGTGGCGATCCGCGTCCAGCGCGCCCGGACTGATGGCCGTCACGACCATGCCGTCGCCCGTGAGCCGCGTGGGCGTGCCGCCCTCGGCGGGCATGCTTGCGGCGTACTGCGAGCGGTCGTCCTCGAGCAGGAACGACAGCCGCCGGCCGTCGCTGGACCACGAGGGCGCGAACACGGCCCGGTCGAGCGTGGGCGAGAGCAGCCGGACGGCCGTCGGCCCGGGCGCCCCGGCGGCGATGACCCCGAGCTTGTTGAGGTCGTAGGCGTAGTTGGCGTCGGTGTCGCCGACCAGCACCGCCAGGCGCGAACCGTCGGGACTCCACACCGGCCGGCCGCTCTCGCCTTCCGGGGTGTTGGTCATCTGTCTGGGCGTGGCGCCGGGCCGGGCCTCGACCACCCACACGTCGCTGTTGGTGGTGCGGTCCGGGTCGGCGTGCGCGCGCTTGCTGATGAAGGCCAGCCGTGTGCCGTCGGGCGACCACGCCGGGCTCTCGTCGTCCACCTGCCCGGAGGTGATGGCGGTGGCGGTCCTGGTCGCCAGGTCGAAGAGGGCGAGGTGCGAATAGAAGCGCTTGAGGTAACCGGTCCGGTCCTCCTTGAAGTGATAACGGTCGAGCACAATCGGCGGCGCCGTCTTGCGCTGCCAGCCGTCCATCTTCTCCGGCTCGTCGGCCGGATCGACGTCGCTGATGACACAGGCCAGGCGGGTGCTGTCGGGAGCCCACTGGATGTCGGCCAGCCCGCCCTTCACGTCGCTGATTTTCTGCGCCTCGCCGCCCTGCCGCGGCAGCAGCCACAGCTGCGCGCCCTTCTTCTTGTCCTCGTCGCTGCCGCGCGAGGACAGGAACGCCAGGTACTTGCCGTCGGGACTCCAGCGCGGCGACGTCTCGCTGTCGGGCGACGAGGTGAGACGCTGCTGCGCCGTGCCGTCCCAGCGCGCCATCCACAGGTCGGTATTGCGGGTGTCCTTCTCGGCGTCGACCGTGGCCACCGTATAGGCCACCCACACGCCGTCCGGCGACCGTTGCGGATCGCCGAGCGTCACGAGGCGGGTGTGGTCGTCGAGGGTCAGGCGGCGCGGCGCGGCCGCGGGCTGGGCGGCGGCCGTGACCGCGCCGGTGGCCAGCAGGGCGGCGAGCACGAAGCGGGGGAGCGTCATGGGCGCACTATACCGGCTTTGCCTGGAGGCGCGGGCCCGGCGCGCGAGCGGCCGGGACCAGCGCCGGGACGATGCGGGAGCTGGTGGGGGACGGCTGGAGTAGGATGGACGTATGTCCGACGGCGAGGAGGCGATGACGCCCATGATGCTCATCTCGATGCCGCAACTGGCGGATCCGAACTTCTCACGCACGGTGGTGCTGCTCTGCGAGTACGGCACCGACGGGGCATTCGGTCTGATCGTCAACAAGCCCATGGCCAAGCCGGCGCACGAGATGGTGCACACCGAGCCGGCCATCGACATCCGCGAGGACGTGCACTTGTTCACGGGCGGGCCGGTCGAGCCGATGCGGGCGTGGGTGCTCACCTCGCGTCCCTCGCTCGACACCGACGCCACGGAGGTCGCCGACGGCGTGTTCCTCTCGGCCTCGCCCTCCGCCATCCGCACGGCGCTGCAGACGCCGCCCGGGCACGGCATGAAGGTGCTGGTCGGATATGCCGGCTGGGCCGCCGGTCAACTCGACGCCGAACTGGCGCAGTCGTCGTGGCTCATGGCGCCGGTCGGCGCCGACCTGATCTTCGGCGCGGCCTCGGCGGAGATGTGGAACAGGGCCATCGAACGGCTCGGCGCCGATCCCGCCCATCTGCTCGGCAGTCCGGGCGTGCACTAGTCCATCCGCCTCACGGATTGGGGCCCCGCCCATGTCTACATTCCTGCGAGCCGTCTGTGCTGGAGCGTTCCTGATGAGCATCACCGCCTGCGGTCGCGGTGCCGGCGCCGACGCCGGCGCCCCGGCCCCTGCCGCTGCCGACCGCGTCGATCCCGCCGTGGCCGCCATCCACACGCAGTCGGCCCGGTTTGCGCCCACCGACCTGACGGCGGACGTCGCGGCTTTGCCTGAGAGCGAACGCCGGGCGCTGGCGCACATGGTGCGCGCCGCGCAGGTGATGGACGCGCTCTTCCTGCGCCAGGTGTGGGCCGGCAACGAAGCGCTGCTGACGGCACTGGTCGCCGACGACACGCCGCTCGGCCGGGCCCGGCTCGAGTACTTCCTGGTCAACAAGGGGCCGTGGTCGCGCCTCGACCACAACCAGCCGTTCGTGCCCGGCGTGCCGCCCAAGCCGGCGGCGGCCAACTTCTATCCGCCAGATGCCACCAAGGACGACGTCGAGCGGTGGATCGCCACCTTGAGCGGGCCGGCGCGCCAGGCCGCGACCGGGTTCTTCACGACCATTCGTCGTGGCTCCGACGGCCGGCTGATGGCCGTGCCTTACAGCGTCGAGTATCAAGGCGAGCTGGCGGTGGCGGCGCGCCACCTGCGCGAGGCGGCCGCCGCCACCACTCAGCCCACGTTGAAGGCGTATCTCGAAGCCCGCGCGGCCGCGTTCCTGTCGAACGACTACTACGACAGCGACGTGAAGTGGATGGAACTCGACGCCTCGATCGAGCCGACCATCGGCCCTTACGAGGTCTACGAAGACGAGTGGTTCAACTACAAGGCGGCGTTCGAGGCCTTCATCACCGTCAAGGACCAGGCCGAGTCGGCCAAGCTCCAGCAGTTCGCCGGGGCCTTGCAGGAGATCGAGAACAACCTGCCGATCGAGGCCAGGTACCGCAACCCGGCGCTCGGGGCGCTGGCGCCCATCGCCGTCGTGAACACGGTGTTCTCGGCCGGCGACGCCAACCGCGGCGTGCAGACGGCGGCCTTCAACCTGCCCAACGACGAGCGGGTCATCCGGGAGAAGGGCAGCAAGCGGGTGATGCTGAAGAACAACCAGCAGGCCAAGTTCGACCAGGTGCTGCTGCCCATCGCGCAGGTGGCGCTGGCTCCGGCGGACCGGCCGAACGTGGCCTTCGACGCGTTCTTCACTCACATCCTCATGCACGAACTGGTGCACGGTCTGGGTCCGCACGGCATCACCGTCGGCGGGCGCGCGACCACGGTGCGGCAGGAGCTGAAGGACACCTACAGCGCCATCGAAGAAGCCAAGGCGGATGCGGCCGGGCTGTTCGCCCTGCAGTTCCTGATCGACAAAGGGACGTTGCCGAAGACCATGGAACGCACCATCTACACCACGTTCCTGGCCTCGGCATTCCGCTCGATCCGCTTCGGCATCACCGAGGCGCACGGCCGCGGGCAGGCGGTGCAACTCAACTACCTGCTCGACCGCGGCGCCTTCACCGTCAACGCCGATGGCACCTTCGCGGTCGACGCCGGCAGGATTCGCGAGGGCGTCACCGCCTTGACCCGCGATCTGCTGATGATCGAGGCCGAGGGCAACTACGCTGCGGCCAAGGCGATGCTCGAGACGCTGGGCGTGGTGCGGCCGAGCACCAAAGCGGTCTTCGACCAGCTGAGCGAGGTGCCGGTGGACATCGCGCCGCGTTTCACGGCGGCGGCCGCGCTGCTGGCGGGCTACTGACGCGGGTCCGTGTCGACGACGAGCGTCGGCAGCGCCGCCTCGCACATGATGCGATACGCCACGGCGCCCAGGCGATGTCCGCCCCCGCCGCGCGAGACCACGAGCAGGCCAGCGTCACGATCGCGGGTCACCGCGGCCACTCCTGGCGGCACCTGGCCACGGCGGACGTCGATCTCGACGGCGGCGCCGTCCGGTAGCGCGGCCGCCACGGCGGCCAGTTTCGCGGTGGCGGCGTCGAGCGATGTCGGCGGTTGCGCCCCGCTCGGGAACGGCCACCAGCCCGGGGCCGGCGCCTCGTGGCACACGTGCGTGAGCACCAGCGGCGCGCCGGTCGCGGCGGCCCATTCCGCCCCAGTAGCGGCCACCACGCCGTCGAGGTGATCGAAGCCCACGGCGGCGACGATGGCACCCGGCGCGAACCGGGCGGCGCCATCGGCGACGACGATGCGCTCGGGCGAGTGCTCGGGCACGGCCAGCACGGGCATCGTGGAGGTGCGCATCACCCGTTCGGCGGTCGAGCCGAAGAACAGCTTGCTCGTGCCGCCGAGGCCCTGCGAGCCCATCACGATGAGTTCGGCGTGCGCCCGCTCGGCGGCTTTCAGGATCTGGTCGGCCGCAGGGCCGGTGGCGACGTCGAGGGTGGGTGCCGCGCCAGGCGGTGCCGGCACGCGCGCCATCAACTCGCGCAGGGCCGCCTCGACCTGGCCCTGCAGGGTGCCAGCGTGTCCGGCCGCGGCCGCGCTGTCGACCAGCATGGGGTCGTTGACGGTGACGACGGTGAGCCGGGCGTGGAACGCACCGCACAGCGCCACGGCGTGACGCAACGCCCGTTCGGCGTGGACCGAGAAGTCAATCGGACAGAGGACGGACGAGGGCAGGGCCATACGATGCCGGGCGGTCGGCGCGAGGGTCAGCGCGCGGTCGGCGCCGGGCCGACCTGAATGGCCTTGGCCGAGAGCGGCGCCTTGCCGTTGCCGATGTTCACGACCACCCGGTCGCCGACTTTCAGGTCTGCCGCCGAGACGGTCGTCTTGCCGCGGGTGATCTTGGTCTTGGCGACCACGGCTGACGGTCGACAGCGCGCCGTCTTTCGTGGCCTTGACCACGATCTTGTCGGCGGCCACTTCCGTGAGCGTGCCGAGCAGCTTGTGGTCGTGGCCCTCGTGGGCGACGGCGGGCAGCGCGACGGCGACGAGCGGCAGGGTCAGGACGAAGGTGCGACGGTTCATGGCGGCTCCAGGGTCAGGGGCGGTGCACGTGCCCGGGCGTCGGCTCGGGGATGTCGAGTGTACCAGACAGGAAGCGCCGTTCCTCCTCGAGTGCCTGCCACTCGGAACGGCCGCGCGGGTTCAAATCCTCCATCGCGGTGACCTCGTCGTCGCTCAGCGACGGCAGCCGGCGGATGAACTGGACGAGGTGCCAGGACGCCTGCTCACCAGCGGGCGTGCCGGTGCCCCAGGCGGGCATGCCGGTGAGCTTGACGCCGTGTTCGATGAGGTAGAAGAGCTCGCCGTCGTTCAGGGCCTGCGTGGCCGGGAGCCGCATGTCGGGCGCCTTGGGATAGAGCCCCTGCCCCATGGCCGTCTGGCCGCTCCCGTCGTTGCCATGACAGCTGGCGCAGTGGTCGGCCCAGTGAGCCATCCCCTCCTGGAGCGTGTCGGGCGTCCCGGGGTCGGGGCTGACCCGCGCTCGCGCCTCAGCCGGCACCAGCCAATGCCGCGCCGCCCGCGCGCCCGCTGTCTCGATCGCGCCAGGCGCGCGCCGGGCGCTCACGCCCTGACTGGCAAACCACGCCACGCCAGCCACGGTCATCACGCCGACGACGGCCAGCACGTGCCAGACGAGGCGCAGGATGGTCACGACACTAGTTCACCGAGCAGGAGCCCGGGCCGCCGGGGTGACCGCACGAACCGCAGCCGCTCATGGCCACCGGCGCGCGTCCGCCGCGGCCCTCGGCGCCGACGGCGAAGACCGAGAGCTGCTTTTCGAGCTTCTGCCCGTGACACGACGGGCATTCGTAGGTGGTGCTCTCGCGCACCAGCAGCTCGAAGCCGTGATCGCACTCCTGGCAGCGGTATTCGTAGAGAGGCATGGCAAGAGGATACCGCAAGGCGTGCGGCGCCCGGCGCGGCCCTGAGGCGGGCGTGCTGGTTTCCTCGCTGATGAAAGCGGTGGGTGGCGGGGGGCCGCCTGCCGTGGTCTCCGACAAGGGAATCGCACATGAGCATCCGTCCGTCGTTCTCCATCCTGGCCGTCATCGCCGCCGCCGTCGTTTTCGCCCACGCCGAACCCGCGTCTGCGCAGACGCTCGGCACCTTCCGCTGGCAACTGCAGCCGTACTGCAACGTGCTGACCTTGACTATCACGCAGACCGGCAGCAACTTCACCGTTGATGGCACCGACGACCTGTGCGGCACCACGCTGTCGCCGTCAGCGGTCGTGGGCCTGGCGTTCCCCAAACCCGACGGCACCATTGGCTTCGGGCTGAACGTGGTGCTGGCGCCGACCGGCGTGCCCGTCCACATCAGCGCTTCAATCGCCACGACCAACATCAGCGGTCCATGGCAGGACAGTTCCGGCAACGCCGGCGTGTTCGTGTTCAATCCCGCGGTCGCGCCGGGCGTCCCGCGGCCGGCGCCCAAGCCGGCATTTGCCGCCGGCGCCTCGATGGTGAATGCGCGCCTCACCGACGTCGGCGCCCCCACCGCCGGGACGGATGCCGCCAACAAGAGCTACGTCGACACGGCTGCGGCCAATGCCCCGCGCGAGGGCTGGATGGCGGTCTACAGCAATGCGACCTTCAATGCCCGGTCCGCCAATCTGGCAGGGGCCACGGTCCAGCGCATTGCCGGCTATCCCGTGGGCGTGTATTGCTTCAGCTTGCCGTTCAATACCGGCCTTCAGGAAAAAGGCGCCGTGGCGACGGTGCAGCAGTTGTTCAATATGGGCGGGCAAGCGGGCATCGCCGTGGTGTCCGCGCTCTACAACACGGTCTGCAGTCAGGCCGGGTATTCGTTCAGCGTGCACACGTACAACTCGTCGGGCACCCTCACCGACCTGCCGTTCACGGTGCTCATTCCGCGCTGAGGCGAGTGCCGCCAGCGGGCGTGCCGCTTGCATGAAATCGGTCGATGTCCCATTCGTCAAGCGTGAAACCGTCCGACAATGGGGACGAAGTGGCCGCGACAACCGATTTGCGGGGGACATCCCGGGGATGGGAGACGGCGCGGTGTCGGGTTGCCGTCATCGTGCTGGCGGCCCTGGTCACCGCTCCGGGGCCTGGGCTCCACGCCGACGCCTCGGCCAGCCTCGACGACGCCTTCGTGCGCGAATCGGCTGACGGCCGGCGCTGGGACATCGGCAACGCCGCCATCACCTACTCCCTGGGCGTGAACGCGTCGGGCCAGCTGGAAGTGCGCGGTTTGACCCGCGGCGACCTGCCCACCGCCCTCGTCCCCGGCGGCAGCGACGCCATGTTCACGATCGACGACGACCGCGGCGCCTTCGGCGACGAACGCTTCCGCTACCTGGGCGCCGAAGCCGCGGTGGTCGATCGCCGCGTCGTGCTCACGCTCGGCTTCGCCTTGCGCACGCGTCCAGGAGTGATGGTGGAGCGGCGCTACGCGGTCGTGCCCGGCGCGCCCGTGATCGAGATGTGGACCTCGGTCGACGCGGAGGTGGACACGACGCTGCGCGACCTCAGCGCCATGAACGTCGAAGTCGCCGGCGCGCGCGACGCCTGGTGGCAGCGCGGGCTCGAAACCGGCGACGAGGAGGGCGGCCCGTTCACCCGTCGTACCGCCCACCTCGATCAGGGCCACCACGAAGAGTTCGGCAGCCCGGTGCTGTCGGCGCAGGAACACCTGCCGTGGTTCGGCCTGACTGGCGGCGAGAGCCGCGTCTTTGCCGGCATCGCCTGGTCGGGGGCGTGGCGGGCGTCGCTCGACGGCACCGGTGCCGGCTCGCGGCTCGAACTCGGACTGCGCGGCATGTCGGCCGTCGCCGGGCCGGGCCACCCCGTCGAGTTTCCGCACGGCTTCCTCGGCATCACCGCCGATGCCCGTGGCGCCGAGGCCGAGGCCTTCACCGCGTGGCTGGCGGGACGCCGTAACGGCCGGCCCTTCCCGGCGTTTGCCACCTACAACACCTGGTTCGCCTTCGGCATCGCCATCGACGACGCGTTGATCCGGCGGCAGATGGACGGCTTTGCCGACATCGGCGGCGAGCTCTTCGAACTCGACGCCGGATGGTATCCGCCGGACGACGCCCGCGACCGCTTCGACTTCACTTCCGGCCTCGGTTCATGGCAGCTCGATCGCGAGCGCTTCCCTCGAGGCCTGGGCGCCCTCTCGGACCACGCGCACGAACGCGGGCTGCGCTTCGGCGTGTGGATCGAACCCGAGCGGGTCGACATGGGCACGGTCGGCCGGGCCGGCATGGCGCTCGAGACGTTTCTGGCCACGAGCGGCGGCGACTACCAGCCCGGACGTGCCAATACCCAGGCCGACCAGGCCCAGATCTGCCTGGGCTACGACGACGCCTGGCGTTGGGTGCGCGACCGCATGTTCGCGTTCCTCGACGAAGCCCGCCCTGATTATCTGAAGATCGACCTCAACGGCCATCTGGTATGCACGCGGCCCGACCACGGGCATCCTGCCGACGGCGGGAACTTCGCGCACACGGTGGGCTACTACCGGCTGCTCGCGGCCTTGCGCGAGCGGTACCCAGCGATGTGGCTCGAGAACGTGTCCGGCGGGGCCCGGCGCATCGACGCCGAGCTGCTGACCCGCACCGACGCCAACTGGATGGACGACCGCACTGCGCCGGCCGCGCGCGTGCGCCACCACCTGGAGTTGCTGACCGAGCTGCTGCCGCCCTCGGCGCTGCTCTCGTATCTGCTGCCGCACGAGGACGAGCCGCTGCCGGGCGACGACGATCTGCCCTTGCTGGCGCGCAGCCGCATGCCCGGCGTGCTCGGCCTGACCGTGGATTTCGGCAGGCTCGGCCAGGACGACTCCGACCAGCTGGCGGCGCACATCGCGGAGTACAAGACGCTGCGCCAACTGCGCGGCGCGCCCTTTGCCGTGACCTTGACCGAGCCGGTGGGCGTCTCGGGCGGCGGGCCCGAATGGGACGTGCTGGAGGAAGTGAACCCGGTGTCCGGCGTGGTCACGGTCTACGTCTTCCGCAGCCCGCGGGCCGGGCGGAGCGTGCACGTGATGCTGTCGCGTCTGCGGACCGGGGCGACCTACCGCATCCGCTCGCTCGACCACGGCGTGCTCGGTCAGGCGTCGGCCGACGATCTCATGACCCGCGGCTTCGACATCGACGCCTCGTCCCGCTCGGCGGCGCAGGTGTTCGTGTTCGAGCCGCAGTAGACGCTCGCCGGTGCGCGCGCCCACGCCGCCCCGTTGCCGTCGCGCCGCGAGCGGATAAAATCTTTTCCGTGTCCGCCCCTCCGCCTGCCTCCGCCTGGACGGATGACGACGCCCGCGCAGTGACGCAGTTGATGCTGTTGGCGCTCGCGCTGCGGGTGGCTACGGCGCTGGTGGCTTTCTTCATCAATGCCACCTTTCCGCTCGAGCGCCCCGAGCAGTTCACCGTGCTGGCCGACACGCACCTCTTCTGGGATACCTTCGCCCGCAACGACTCGGGGTGGTATTACGGCATCGCCTCGCGCGGCTACCAGTGGGTGGCCGAGGGCCGCAACAACCTGGCGTTCTTCCCGGCCTACCCGCTGCTGATGGGGCTGGTCGGCCGGCTCTTTGGCGGCACGCAGGCCGACGTCTATTTCGGCGGCGTCGTCGTGTCGTGGCTGGCATCGATGGGCGTCATCGGCCTGGTCTACGCCACCGCCCGCCTCGACCTGGAACGGGAGCGGGCGTGGCACGCGGCTCTGCTCACGTGCGTCTTCCCGTTCGCGTTCTTCTTTGGCGTCGTGTATTCGGAGGCGCTGTTCGTGTGCGCGCTGGCCGGGGCGATCTTCGGCCTGCGGACACGGCGCTGGCTGCTCGGTGCAGCTTGCGGCGCGCTCATGACCGCCACCCGCGTGAACGGCGTGATGGCCGTGCCGGCGCTGATGTGGCTGGCGTGGGTGGCGGCCGCGCCGACCGCCGCAGGCCGTTCCCGCGCGGTGCTGGCGGGCCTGGCCACGAGCCTGGGCTGTGCCGCCTACTCCGTCTACAACTGGCGCATCGCCGGCGATCCATTCGAGTGGTACCACGCCATCACGCGCTGGGGCTACCATCCGGGCGCGACCGTGGCCGGGAACCCGCTCGTGTCGTTGCTGACCAACCTGGCGACGCGTCCCTACGACTACCTGGTCAGCGAGCACGCCGCGCCCTACGACCTCCTCAACGGTCTCTTCCCCCTGATCATGGTCGCCACGCTGCCCTGGCTGTGGCATCGCCTGGGCGCCGGCTACGCCCTGCTCATCGCCGCCAATCTGGCCCTGCCGCTCAGTTCCGGGCAATTCGAAGGGCTGGGACGCTACTCCGCGGTGCTGTTCCCGTTCCAGATTCGGGTGGCCGCCGTCGCGACCGACAGCGGCCGCGCGGTCGTCTACGCCGGCTACGGCCTCCTCTACGGGCTGGCCTTGACCCTGTTCACGACGCTCCATCCCATCTTCTGACGGGGTGGCGGCCGGCTGCCCGCCTGTATACTGGGAGGATGTCTGAAGCGTCATCGACCACCGAGAGCGTGGTCAACCCTCTCCGCCGTAACGTCGCCATCATCGCCCACGTCGACCACGGCAAGACCACGCTGGTCGACGCGATGTTCCGCCAGAGCGGCGCGTTCCGCGCCAACGAGCGCGTCGCCGAGCGCGCCATGGACAGCAACGAGCTCGAACGCGAGCGCGGCATCACCATTCTCGCCAAGAACACGCGCGGTGCACTACGGCGACATCCTCGATCAACATCGTCGACACGCCGGGCCACGCCGACTTCGGCGGCGAAGTGGAGCGCGTCGCTGTCGATGGTCGACGGCGTGGTGCTGCTCGTCGACGCCGCCGAAGGGCCGCTGCCGCAGACCCGCTTCGTGCTGCGCAAGGCGCTTCGAGCGCGGCCTGCCGCCGATCGTCGTCATCAACAAGATCGACCGTCCGGACGCGCGCACGCAGGAAGTGCTGAACGAGGTCTACGACCTGTTCATCGACCTCGACGCCACCGAGGACCAGCTCGACTTCCCGGTGCTCTACACCAGCGGCCGCGCCGGCACGGCGAGCACCGACCTCGAACGTGCCCGGCGAGGACCTGCGCCCGCTGTTCGACGCCATCGTCGAGCACGTGCCGCCGCCCAAGGGCGACCCCGACGCGCCGCTGCAGATGCTGGTCGCCAACCTCGACGCCAGCGACTACCTCGGGCCGCATCGCCATCGGCCGCATCTTCAACGGCACGGGTCAAGGTCGGCGACCCGATCGTGGTGCTGCAAGCTCGACGGCACGCCGCAGCAGACGCAAGGTCACCAAGCTGTTCGCCTTCGACGGCCTGAAGCGCGTCGAGATCGAGCAGGCGCCGGCCGGCGACATCGTCTGCCTGGCCGGCATCGAGGACATCACCATCGGCGAGACCATCGCCGACCCCGAGCACCCGGAGCCGATTGCCGCCGATCGCCGTCGACGAGCCGACGGTGTCGATGATCTTCGGCGTCAACACCTCGCCGCTGGCCGGCCGCGACGGCCAGTTCGTCACCTCGCGCCACCTGCGCGACCGCCTCGAGAAGGAGCTGCTCGGCAACGTGTCGCTGCGCGTCGAGCCGACCGACACGCCGGAGCAGATGCAAGGTGCTCGGCCGCGGCGAGCTGCAGCTGGCCATCCTCATCGAGATGATGCGCCGCGAAGGCTACGAGCTGCAGGTCTCGCGTCCCGAGATCGTCACCAAGGAAATCAACGGCGTGCAGCATGGAGCCGGTCGAAGACCTGGTCATCGACGTCGCCGAGGAGTTCCAGGGCGTGGTCATCGCCGAGGTCGGCATGCGCCGCGGCACCATGACCAAGATGGTCAACCACGGCAGCGGCCGCGTCCGCCTCGAGTTCCGCATTCCGGCGCGCGGGCTGATCGGCTTCCGCTCGCAGTTCCTGACCGAGACCAAGGGCACCGGCATCATGAACCACCTCTTCGCCGGCTGGGAGCCGTGGCACGGCGCCGATCCCGGCGCGCGCCGACCGGCGCGCTGGTGGCCGATCGCACGGGCGTGGCCACGGCCTATCGCGCATCGCCAACCTGCAGGAGCGCGGCGAGATCTTCATCGAGCCGACGCACCGAGGTCTACGAAGGCATGATGTCGGCGAGAACTCGCGCAACAACGACCTCGACGTCAACGTCTGCAAGGAAAAGAAGCAGACCAACATGCGCGCCTCGTCGGCCGACGAAGCCATCCGCCTCGTGCCGCCCCGGCATGCATGGGCCTCGGAGCAGGCCATCGAGTTCATCAACGACGACGAGCTGGTCGAAATCACGCCGAAGAGCATCCGGCTGCGCAAGCGCGTGCTCGAGAGCAACCGCCGCCCGCGGCGTCAGGACGACGACGCGTAATGTCCCTCACGCGCCGGCAGATCCTCGCCGTCACGGCGGGGCTGCTCGTGCCACCGGTGGCGGCGCGGGGGCAGGCCCCCGAGGCCGCGGCGCGGGGCCAGGCTCCGGCGGCGGCGCTGGCCGCGCTCGAAGCGCGCGCCGGCGGACGGCTCGGCGTGGCCATGCTCGATACCGGCACCGGCCGCTCGACCGGGCACCGGCTCGACGAGCGCTTCGCCATGTGCTCGACCTTCAAGCTGCCGCTGGCGGCGGTGGTGCTCCGCGAGGCCGGCGCCGGCCGGCTGCGTCTCGACGAACGGCTGGCGTTCACGCGGGCCGACCTGCTGTCGTATGCCCCGGTCACCTCCCAGCACGTGGCCGAGGGCGGCATGACCGTGGCCGCGCTCGCCGAAGCGGCGCAGACGACCAGCGACAACACCGCCGCCAATCTGCTCCTGACGCGTCTGGGTGGCCCCGCGGCCTTCACGGCGGCGCTCCGCGCGCTCGGTGACGGCACCACCCGTCTCGACCGGCTGGAGCCCGACTTGAACCTGGTGCTTCCTGGCGATCCGCGCGACACCACGACACCGCTGGCCATGGCTCGCCTGGTCGGGCGGTTGCTCACCAGTGACGTGCTGACGGCGCCGGCCCGCGAGCGGCTCGCCGGCTGGATGGTGGCGACGACCACTGGAACCAAGCGCATCCGGGCCGGCCTGCCGGCCGGCTGGCGCGCCGGCGACAAGACCGGCACGGCGCAAACCGCGGCGATGACCGACAAAGTCAACGACGTCGCGGTGGCGTGGCCGCCGGGCCGCGCCCCGCTGGTCGTCACCGCCTATTTCGACAGCAGCCGCCGCTCGCACGGGACGCGGCCCGAGGACGAAGCGGCGCTGGCCGAGGCCGGCCGCATCGCCGCGGCCTGGTCGGGCCGCTGAGCCTCAGCGCGGCACGAGCGCGACACGGAAGCCAATGAACGCCCGGCGCGCGCCCGGCTCGGCCGCCCCGCGGGCGGCGCTGCGCACCAGCCGTGCCGGGTCGTTGAAGGCGCCGCCGCGCATCACCCACAGCGCATCGGCGTCGAGGTTGGTGCCGTCGTCGCTTTCGTCGTAGGGATACGGCTGATAGGGACTGCGCGTCCACTCCCACACGTTGCCGGCCATGTCGGCCAGCCCGAAGGCGCACTCCGGACACGCGAACCGGCCGACCGGGCCGACCGCCGTGCTCGCGAAGTTGGCGCGGTCGGGGCGGGGCAGGTCGCCCCACGGATAGATGCGCCGGTCGCCGCCCCGCGCCGCCTTCTCCCACTGCACTTCGCTCGGCAGCGTCACGTGCCAGCCCTGGCGGAGCTTCTCGGCGATCTCGGGCGGCACGCTGCCGGTGGACTTCAGCGACGCTTCGAGCCAGCGACAGTAGGCCAGCGCATCGGGCCACGACACGAAGGCGACGGGGTGCGTGGCCGGGGCCTCGAGGGCGCGGCGGTCGACCTTCCAGCCGGTGGCGTTCACGAACGCGGTGAACGCCGCCACCGTGACTTCGTGGCGGCCGAGATAGAAGAGCGGCAGGTCGAGGGTCCCGGCGTCCTGCGCGGCCGACCATCGCTCGTTGGGGAACGCCTGCGGGTCGCTGCCGGGCCCGGCGCCGATGACCGCCGGACCGGCCGGGATGGCCACGAACTCGGGCTGCGCCCGGTCGCCGGGCGGGGTCTGCGCGGCCAGCGCCGTGGCCAGCGCGCCCAACAGGCTGGCGCCCAGCCACGCCCGCATCCTCATCGCGACGCCGACGCCCTGGCACACGCGAACTCCCAGCCGTGGCGGCAGGCGCGCGCGTAGAGCTCGGTCTCGGAGGCGTCGGTCAGGTTCAGGCCGCCCTCGCGCACCAGCAGCCGCAGGTCGAAGGCGCGCGGGTTGGCGCGCGTCGGCGCCGCCGGGTCGAGCAGGTTGACGCAGCCGGCCTGGAAGCGCCCTTCGCACGCGCGCGAGAAGTAGGCGAGGGCGCGGTCCGGATCGGCCGGCACCAGGGTGCCGGCCGCGTAGTGCACGCCCAGTTCATTACACGCCCAGCCGGCGTTGTCGGTGCAGTACGACCCCTCGATGCGCAGCAGCCGCTCGCAGGCCTGCGGACGGTCGGCGGCGCAGGCCTCGACCCAGAAAGGCAGCGCGTCGCCAGGCTGCATCCCGTCGGTGCGGCCGGCCGCGGTCATGACCGCGAAGAAGACGATCCAGGCGGCCATGTGGGCCAGGTTCCGGTGCCCGAGCGGCGGACGCAGGCCGAGGGCGCCGATCCACGGCCGCTCGCCGAGCCGCACGACCAGCCGGTCGATCGACGGCACGAGCAGGTTCAGGAGCGGCACGCACAGCAGCTTGTCGTAGAAGGTCGGCACGCCCAAGGCGCCGAGCAGGGCGTAGAGGGCGAACACGCCGACGCCGTAGGCCACGCCGAAGATGACCCGGCCGAGCGGCGTGTGCGGCGAGGTGGACGGATCGGTCACGAGCAGGTGCAGGCCCAGGAACACCGCCGTCGGGATTTCGCTGTCGACGAAGTACGGGACGCCGGTGAGGGCGTGATAGAGCGCGCTCAACCCGAAGAGCGTCACCGCCGCCGACGCGGTCACGTAAGTGGTCGAGAAGAAATACATGACGACCAGGCCGATCAGGAACAGCACCTTGTAGATGTGCGGCCCGAGCCCGAAGGTGGTGTTGATTTCCTGGGCCCAGGTGATCGAGGTGGTGCCGGTGACAATCAGCAGCAGCGAGAACAGGGCCAGAGAGAAGGCGGACGGATTGAAGATGTGCACGCGGCGGCCGCCGCGCTCCCACTGGATGAAGGTCTTGCCCAGGAAGCCGACGGCAATCAGGAGGAACTGGAAGGCGAACCAGTCATCGCGAAACCACAGGAACAGGTTCGTGCTCAACACGATCGGGAAGGGCCCGAAGCCGGTGGCGAACGGGCGGCGGCGCGACCACGAGAGCAGGATGTCGAAGGCGTAGGCGAAGAGCACCTGGGCCAGGAGCAGGGGCAGATAGGGATAGACGGGCGGCCAGTAGTAGCCCCAATAGGCGTAGACGGCCAAGTGACAGCACATCTGGATGTAGTGCTGCGGCCGCGGCGGCACGCTGACGAAGCCGGGCAGCCGGCCCTGGCCGCGCCGGAGCAGCACCGCCTGCCACACGAGCAGCACCGCGCCGGCAGCCCAGAAGGCGGCGCTCAGCCGGGGATTGCCGTGCACCCTGGGCAGCAGCGACATGGCCAGCAAACCCGCGGTGAGCGCACATGGCACGGCTAGCGCCGCCGTCGAGGCGGGCGCAGACGGCGGAATCGCGGGCGGACCGGCGGCGGGTGCCCGTTTCGAGCGGGTAGCGGGGGACATCTGAGAAGGAACTGCGGGCCTGCGCGTTTGTACACCACCGCTCGTCCGCCTGCAACCGCCGGGGCGGCGGCCGGAGACGGCTGTTGACAATGAGCCGTCCGGCACAGCATTCTTGGCCGGCTATTCCCATAGTTCTCCCACCGATTCCGAGGGAGCATAGGTGCACATGACGTCAGCTCAGGCCCGCAACTGGATCCCGCACGCACTGCTCGGTACGGCCGCCGCCGTGGTGGTCATGATCGTCGCCAGCCTCAGTGGCGACGCGCAGCAGAAGAGCGACTGGACGACCATCACCGGCGGTGACGCGTCCACGCGTTATTCCCCGCTCGACCAGATCAACGCCGACAACTTCGGCTCGCTCAAGGTGGCGTGGGAGTGGAAAGGGGCCGACCTGCCGCCAGGCATGGAACTGGGCGAGGTCAACGGCCGCGGCCTGCCGATCTACGTGAACGGGATGCTCATCACCGTGTCGGGCCCGCGCCGCACCGTGGTGTCGCTCGACCCGGCCACCGGCAAGACCATCTGGGCCTTCCAGGAACCGCTCACGCCGCGCCACGAATATTCGATGCGCTCGAATCACGGCAAGGGCGTGGCGTTTGCCAAGATCAACGGCCGCGACGCGGTCATCGTGGTCACGCCCGGCTTCTTCCTGCACGCGCTCGACGCCAAGACCGGCAAGCCGCTCGAAGGGTGGGGCACGAACGTCCCGGTCGCCGGCTTCCCCAAGTCGGGCTCGATCGACCTGCTGAAGGACGTCATCGCCGACTGGAACCCGTGGAAGCAGTCCGAGCAGAAGTACGACGCGGCCAAGGGCCTGCCGCTCGAGCTGGGCTACATCACCAGTTCGTCGCCGCCGATTGTCGTCAACGACGTGCTCGTGGTCGGCAACTCGGCCGAGCAGGGCTACAACCAGACCCGCATCGAGAACGTGCCCGGCGACATCCTCGGCTACGACCTGAAGACCGGCAAGTTCCTGTGGAAGTTCCACGTCATTCCGCGGCCGGGCGAGTTCGGCCATGAGACGTGGGAGAACGACGCGTGGCGGTGGACCGGCGACGTCTCGTCGTGGGCGCCGATGTCAGCCGACCCGGCCCGCGGGCTGGTCTACGTGCCCACCAACGGCGCGACCATCGACTACTTCGGCGGCTTCCGCCCGGGCGACAACCTGTTCAGCACGAGCATCATCGCGCTCGACGTGAAGACCGGCAAGCGCGTCTGGCACCAGCAGCAGGTCAAGCACGACATCTGGAACTACGACAACCCGACCGCGCCCATCCTGCTCGACGTCACCGTCGGCGGCCGGCGCATCCCGGGGCTGTTCCAGATCACCAAGCAGTCGTGGGTCTACTCCTACAACCGCCTGACCGGCGAGCCGATCTGGCCGATGGAAGACCGGCCCGTGCCCGCGTCCAAGGTGCCCGGCGAAAAACTGTCGACGACGCAGCCCTTCGTCACCAAGCCGGCG
The DNA here is from genome assembly GCA_963843885.1 of uncultured Acidobacteriota bacterium. Taxonomy (GTDB): domain Bacteria; phylum Acidobacteriota; class Vicinamibacteria; order Vicinamibacterales; family UBA2999; genus CADEFD01. Next base: position 140,875 of record CAWJMJ010000015.1, on the reverse strand, counting down.
CCCTACGACCTGCAGGGGCGCACCGAGGCGCACCTCATCGACTACACGCCCGAGGTCAGGAAACTGGCCCTGGAGCGCGCCAAGAAGCTCGACCTGCTCGACCCGCTCTTTGCGCCCCCGGTGCACCGCGGCAATGCCGAGGGACGCAAGGCCGCCAACATCTGCCCGGGCGGCGGCGGCGGCGCCAACATCACCGGCCCGCCCGCGGCCGACCCGGCCACCGGCGTCATCTTCATCCCGTCGATGAGCGGCTGCTCGCCGACGACCCTGGCGCCGGCGGCGGAACGCGACACCCCGCAAATGACCGGCAAGACGCTGGCGCAGTGGATCAGCACCCACGAGCCGAACCGGCCCGATCCGCCGATGGCGAGCGACCCGCTGGCGGGTATCCCCGACATCTTCAAGGGGCCGATCGGCCGCATCACGGCCATCGACATGAACACCGGCGAGCACCTGTGGATGATCCCTTACGGCGACATGGCGCAGGGGCAGCAGGACGCCTTCAAGAACAACCCGCTGCTCAAGGGCGTCGAGGTCGACACCAACTGGGGCCGGCGCGGCACCGCGGCGGTGGCCGCCAGCTCGACGCTGCTGTTCTCGGCCGGCCAGACGGCCGACAACAAGCCCAACCTGTTCGCTATCGACAAGAAGACCGGCAAGCGCGTGGGCGCCATCCCGACCCCACGGCTCGGCCAGTACGGCCTGATGACCTACCTGCACGCCGGCAAGCAGTACATCGTGATGCCGGTGACCGGCGGCTACCAGACGCTGGCGCTGCCGTAGCTTCCGCGCCTCGGGCGCGTGTCAGTCACGAAGGGCCGGTCTCATGGACCGGCCCTTCGCATGTACGGCCCGGATGTCTGCCTGTCCGGCGGGTGGTTGACGCGAGGCCGGCCGCGCTCTCGCTCGCGGCGTGGCCGCGTGCGCCAGTGGCCGGTCACGGATAGGCGCGGCAGCGCGAGGCGAGCAGGCCCGTCGCCAGGCCGAGGTCGATGTCGGCCAGCAGCACCCCGGCTGCCCGTAGGGCTGATAGCGTGGACGGTGCCGTCGGGACGGACGACGGCCGACGTCGTCGGCGAGCCGTCGCCGGCGAAGTTGACGGCCGCGAACCAGCAGGTGTTCTCGGCGGCGCGGCACAGGATGGCCTTCTCGTGAAAGCTGTTGGCCGGATCTCGCGAACGCGTCCGGCCGGTAGCCGCCCGGCTCGGCTTCGTGGAAATGCGGATGAAGACCACCTGCGCGCCCCGCCGCGCCGCCCAGCGCGCGGCTTCCGGGTAACGCCAGCCTTCGTGGCAGATGGCGAAGCCGAAGGTGAGCGGGCCGGCCTGGAAGACGCGGCGCTCGTCACCGGCCAGTAACCGCGGCTCTTCCGACGGGTCGAGCTGCACCTTGTCCTGCACGCCGGCGATGGTCCCGTCGCGGTTCACGACCAGCATGGCGTGCGCATGCCGCCGGCGGCGAAGCGCTCGGTGCCGAGCGCCACCGTGATGTCGGCGCTGGCGGCGGCGGCCGCCACCGCCTTCCAGGCGCGCGTCAGGAACGCCCGGTCGGGCGGCGGCACGGCTCGGCCCGGTGCGCGGTAGCCGGGCACGTAGCACTCGGGAAAGCAGATGACACCGGCCTGCTCCCGGCCGGCGTGCGCGATCGCCTCCACGGCCAGGGCCACCGACTCGTCGGGCGTGGCGGGGAAGGGCAGGTTGGCGAGAGCGATGCGGTAGGTGCTCATGAACGGGGTCCCCGAACCACCAGCCAGCCCGCCCGCGCTCAGTGCGGCGTGTCCAGCCGGTCGATGTCGCGTCGGTCGCCGAGCAGTTCCCAGCGCAGCAACGCGAGCGGCACGTTGCCGTTCTTCCACAGGAAGTCATGGAACGCGCGCAGCGAGAAGCGCTCGCCCTGCACCCGCCGCGCGTCGGCGAGCAGGCTCGTGATCTGGAGCTTGCCGATCTGATAGGTGATGCCCTGACCGGGACCGGCGGCAAACGACGCGGCTTCGTCGAGCGCGGTGCCATGGTCCATCGGCACCGTCTTCTCGAGGTAATCGGCGGCCTGCGCGATGGTGAACATCCCGGTCGCCAGCTTGACGTCGACTTCGACGCGCAGCGAGCGCAACCGCGCGAAGTTGTAGATGATCTCGCGGGTGCGCGGGCTGTCGGCCCACAGCCCGGCCTGCAGCATCATCTCCTCGGCGTAGAACCCCAGCCCTTCGTTGGCGCCCGAGTCGTAGTAATGGCGGCGAATGGGATTCTCGTGTGCCCAGGCGATGGCCAGCTGCAGATAGTGGCCCGGCACGCCCTCGTGCACGATGATCGGCCGCGGGTCGCGGGCCGTTGACAAGTAGAAGTAGGGCAGGTCGGGACGGGGCGCGCGGATGTAGCTGACCGCGTTCTCGTGCAGGCGCGCCGGCCCGGTGAGGTCGTCGGTCACCCCGAGAAACGCCAGCGGCGCCAGGTACGGCGGCAGCAGCTGGTTCAGGTAGTGCTGCACCCCCGGCGGCACGGTGAGCAGGTCGGCGCGTTCGAGGAACTGGCGGATCTCGCCTTCCTGCCGGGCCGAGGTCGCGACCTGCGTGGCGGCATCGGGAAAAATCGGCAGCGGCGGCAGCGCCCGGTTGCGGGCCTGCTCCAACGCCTCGAAGGCCACGGCGCGTTCCCATTCCTGCCGGCCCATGGCCAGCAGCTCGTCGGGCGCGTAGGGCACGAGCGCCACCTCGCGCAGGAAGCGCACGTAGGCCTCGCGGCCGACCACGGTGTCGGCGTTCATCTGCGGCAGCCGCGCGTCGAGCCAGCGGCGCAGGTCGATGAGCGCCGTGGCGGCGGTGGCGGCCGGCGCGGCGAAGCGGCCGCGGTGGCTGGGCACGGCGGCGTCGAGTTCGCGGGCCAGCGTCGTCAGCCGCGTGTCGATGTCGGCGAGCGTGTCGATGGCCAGGCGGGCAAAGGGCGCGCGGGCGTCGTCGAGGTTGGCTTTCGCCTGCTCGACCATCCGCGGCACGTGCGCGAGCCGCTCCACGACGAGGTCGGCGCGCGCCGCGCTCACCGGCGGCACCGGCACGAGCACGTCGAACACCGGCCCGAGCGCCTGCTGGATGTAGAAGGCCGGGTCGCGGCGCCACGCCGGCGCGCCGTCGAGTTCCCAGCGCACGCGCGCCAGGGCCGAGCCGATCAGCCGATGATCGACCTGGCGCGGCACCGGCCACGACGACGCGTCGAGCGCGGCATGGCGCGCGGTCAGTGCCGCCAGGGTGGCGCGGCGGCTGGCCATGGCCGCGGCCGACCAGTCCGGCAGCCAGCCGGCGGGGCGGTCGAGGCGCGGGATGTCGTCGCTCGACGATGGCTGCGTCACGGCCCGCCACGTCCAGAAATCGCGGGCCAGATCGTCGAGCGGATCGGCGGCGGCCGACCCGGCCAGACCGACGATGGCGAGCGCGGTGCCGACGACCACCCGGACCAGTGAGGAGCGCATCGCCGGCCAGTCTACCCGAGGGCCGAGGATGGGGCCAGCCGCCGGCGCGAGGCGACGGGCCCACGCCAATCGGTTTATCGTGGTGGCCCATGGCGCGCGTGTCCCTTCCCCTCCTGCTGTTGATTCCCGGCCTGCTGGCACTGCCGGCCGCGGGCTCGAGCCAGTCCGCGACGGCGCCGGTCCTGACCGTCGAACGCGTGGCCTCTCTGCCGAGCCTGATTGGCACGGCCCCGACGGCAATCACCTGGGCGCCCGACAGCAGCCGCGTCGCGTTCCTGTGGAATGACGGCGGCTGGCCCTACCGCGACGTGTGGACGGCGGCCGCCGACGGCACCGGCCTGCGCCGCGTCACCGACTTCCAGCGCGTCGAGCCCCCGCCCGCGCTGCCAGCGGGGAACCGCACCGCCGACCTCGCCGCCCGCGTGGCCGCGCGCGCCCGCACCGGCGCCAGCGAACTGCTGTGGACGCCCGACGGCGCGCTGCTGGTCGTGCATCGCGGCCGCCTCTTCCGCGTCGCCGCCAGCGGCGGGGCGCCCGAGCGTCTGCCGGTGGGGGAGGACGTGTCGGACGTGGCGCTCTCGCCCGACGGCGCCCGCATCACGTTCCTGCGCGACGGCGACTTGTGGCTGTGGACTCGCGGCGCGGCCACGGCCGCGCGCCTGACCACGATCGGCGTCGCGGGCATCGGCACGGTGCCGCTCGGCAGCTACAACAAACCCGATCGCGAGGTCGGCACCGGCGTGTGGGGCGCCGACTGGCTGCCTTACGCGTGGTCGCCCGACGGCCGGACGATCGCGTTCCATGCCTCGGACCGCCGGCACCTGCGGGCGGTGCCGTTTCCGTATTACCTCGGCCCCGAGACGGTCGAGAACGCGCTGCGCCGCGGCTATCCCGGCGACGAGAACGAGCGGCGGACGCTGTCGCTGCTGCGCGTCGACACCGGCACGATCGAGCCGGTCGCCCTGGAGGCGCCGGGACGGCGTGGCATCAGCGACTTCCAGTGGTCGCCGTCGGGGCGGCTGCTCATCGATCAGGTGTCGGACACCGGCGCCGAGCGCTGGCTCTACGTCGTCGAGCCCGGCACGGCCACGCCGAAGGTCGTCTGGCACGACCGCCGCGACTCGCGCATCTATCCCGCTTACGTGGCCCGCTGGCACCCGGACGGCACGCGCATCGTCGTGGTCGCCGACCTCGGCGAGCGCGACCAACTTTTCGCCATCGACCCCGATGCCGTCCGGCCGGCGCCGGTCGCGCTCACCCCCGGCACCTGGGACGTGGCCGGCGAGCGTGGCGCCGCTACCGTCATCGCCCACGCTGCGACCAGGGCGCTCTACTTCACGGGCACGGGCCGAAGTCCGTACGAGCGGCACGTCTACCGGCTCGGCCCGGACGACACCGCTCCGGTGGCCCTGACGTCGCGGCCCGGGGTCCACGTCCCGGTGCTGTCACCCGACGGCCGCACGCTCGCGTCGTTGTGGTCCGACGACGTCACCCCGCCCGAACTGCTGGTGGGGGAGGCCCGGCCGGGCAGCATGCTGACCCGGGTCACCACCTCGCCACCGCCGGAGTTCGCGGCGCAGCGCTGGGTGCGCGCGCGCTACCAGACGTTCACCAACCGCGTCGACGGCTTCACGGTGCACGCCCGCATTCAGGAACCGGCCGACCTCGACCGCAGCAAGCGGCATCCGGTGATCTTCGGGCCGATCTACTCGAACACCGTGCGCAACCGGTGGGGCGGCGTGAACGGCACGCTGCAGCAGTTCCTGGTGCAGCAGGGCTACATCGTGGTGCAGGTGGACGTGCGCGGCAGCGTCGGCTACGGGCGCGCCTTCCGCGAGGCGTTCCTGATGGACTACGGCGGCAAGGATCTCGACGACCTGCAGGCCGTCGTCGACGGGCTGAAGGCGTTGCCCTACGTGGACGGACAACGCATGGGCATCTTCGGCAGCAGCTACGGCGGGCTGCTGAGCGCCTACGCCCTGCTCAAGCGCCCGGGCATGTTCGCCGTCGGCGTGGCCGGCGCCCCGGCCACCGACCCCTACGCCTTCGGTCCCGACGACGTGGCCATCACGCGCGCGCCCGATACCCACCCCGAGGCCTTCGTCCGCGGCTCGGCGCAGGAACTGGGGGCCGACCTGCGCGACCACCTGCTCATCATCCACGGCATGATGGACGACGTGGTGCCCTTCCGCACCACCCTGGCCCTGGCCGAACGGCTCATGCTGCTCGGCCAGGACTTCGACCTCGCCACCGCGCCGGCGGCCACCCACGCCTGGTCGGCGCGCGAGCACTACGCCGTCTACTTCTTCCGCAAGCTCACGCAGTACTTCGACCGCTACCTCAAGGCTCCGCGGCGCTGAGCGTAAGCGGCCGCCGTGGCCGCTTACGGGAAGATACCCAGCTCCATGTAGCTGCGCGCCACCTTGTGGATGGCGGTCAGGAACGCGGCGGTGCGCAGGTCGGGCACCTCGGGGTGCGACGCCCGCGTGTCGCGCAGGCCGTGGTAGGCGTTGATCATCGTCTCCTCGAGCCCTGAGTTCACGAGGTCGAGTTCGGAGGGGCCCTTGGCCAGATCGGCGCGCTGCTCGTCGGTGAACGGCTTGCCGGTGGCCAGCTCGATGGCCTTGAGCATCTGCCGCTCGTTGGCTTCCTCGTGGCGCTTCGACAGACGCCCGAAGCGCACGTGCGACAGGTTCTTCAACCACTCGAAGTACGACACGGTGACGCCGCCGGCGTTGGCGTAGATGTCGGGAATGACCAGCACGCCTTTCTGCCGGAAGATGGGATCGGCGTCGGGCGTGGTCGGGCCGTTGGCGCCTTCCAGGATGATCTTCGCCTGCACGCGCGGCGCGTTGTCGGCGGTGAACTGGTTTTCGAGGGCGGCCGGGATGAGGATGTCGCACGCCATCTCGAGCGCGGCGGCGGTATCGGCCAGCGGGGTGGCCCCGGGGAAGGTGAGGATCGAGCCGCCGTTTTTCCGGTGCTGGAACACCTCGTCTTCGTGCAGCCCGTTCGGGTTGGCGATGGCGCCTTCGCGTTCGGCGATGGCGACAATCAGCGCGCCGGCCTCCCGGCAGAACTTGGCGGCGTGATAGCCGACGTTGCCGAGCCCCTGCACGACCACCCGTTTGCCCTCGAGGCCGGGGGGCAGGCCGAGCTTCTTCATGTCGTCGGCCTGCGCGCACGCTTCGCGGATGGCGAAGAACAGGCCGCGCCCGGTGGCCTCGCGCCGGCCGTTCACGCCGCCCTGGGCCAGCGGCTTGCCGGTGACGCAGCCGATGGCGTCGAGGTCGCCCGGGTGGAGCGCCGAATAGGTGTCGGCGATCCACGCCATCTCGCGTTCGCCGGTGCCGTAGTCGGGCGCCGGCACGTCGATGCCCGGACCGATGAAGCTCTTCTTCACCAGTTCGTGGGTGTAGCGCCGGGTGATGCGCTCGAGTTCCTCGACCGTGTAGTCCTTCGGGTCGATCTTGATGCCGCCCTTGGCGCCGCCGTAGGGCACGTCGACAATCGAGCACTTGTAGGTCATGAGCGCGGCCAGCGCCATCACTTCTTCCTCGTGCACGTCAGGCGCGAAGCGGATGCCGCCTTTGGTCGGCAGCTTGTGATGGCTGTGCTCGACCCGCCAGGCCCGGATCACCTCGATCCGGCCGTCGGCGCGGCGCAGCGGGAAATCGAAGCGGTAGATGCTGTTGCAGCACCGGATCTGGCTCAGCAGCCCCTCCGGGTAACTGGTGAACCGGGCCGCGTCGTCGAAATAGCGGGTGACCTGATCAAAGAAGCTCTCGGTCGTGGCACTCATCTGTTAGGCTCCTGAGCAGTCGCCGGCCGCTCGGCCGGCCAGCCGGGCAGTGTCAGCCGGTTGACACTTTTCGACAAAATTGTCTGGCCGCCGTCAATCCTACCCGTCGAGACCGGCCGCCCGACATGGCGCCAACCCGGTGAAAACCGTTGGAACTGGCCGACTTCACCCATGATTGCACGGGGCGACGCGGAAAATGTGCCGGGTCAGCCGTTCCGGCACGTCACTTGCCACCACCGCCGCTACCATCGCGCCCCATTCCCCCGAGTAACCGAGCCATGCTGCTGAACGTTCTGCCCTTCGCCGCCCGCGATTTCGCCGTGGATCTCGGTACCGCCAACACGGTGGTCTTCGCCTTGGGGCGGGGCATCGTCGTCGACGAACCCTCGATTGTCGCCATCAACACCCAGAGCGACAAGACCGAAGCGGTCGGCCACGCGGCGCATGCCATGCTCGGCCGCACCCCGGCCAACATCACCACCATCCGGCCGCTGCGCGACGGCGTCATCGCCGACTTCGAAGCCGCCGAGCGGTTGCTCAGCCACCTGATCCGCAAGGCACAGGGCAGCGTCACCTGGCGGCGCACGCGCCTGGTCATCGGCATCCCCTCGAGCATCACCCAGGTGGAACGCCGCGCCGTGGTCGACAGCGCCTACCGCGCCCGGGCCAGCGAAGTGCACCTGGTGGAGGAGCCGATGGCCGCGGCCATCGGCGCCGGCCTGCCGGTCACGGAGGCCACCGGCAGCATGGTCGTCGACATCGGCGGCGGCACCACCGACATCGCCGTCATCTCGCTTGGCGGCATGGTCTACACGAGCGCCATCCGGATCGCCGGCAACCACATGGACGACGCCATCATCAGCTTCATGCGTCGCCGCCACGGCCTGCTCATCGGCGAGCGCACTGCCGAGGACGTGAAGATCCGCCTCGGTTCGGCCTGCGCCGGCGAGCCCGTGCGCGAGATGGAAGTGCGCGGCCGCTGCATGCGGGAAGGCCGCCCGCGCATCGTCGACATCACCGAGACCGAAGTGCGCGAGGCCCTGGCCGATCCGGTGCGTGCCATCTGCACCGCGGTCAGGAACGCGCTCGAGTGCGTGCCGCCTGAAATCGCCGCTGACATCTACGGGCAGGGCATGGTCCTCACCGGCGGCGGAGCCCTGCTGACCCGGCTCGACGAGCGGCTGCGTCAGGAAACCGGCGTGCCCGTCCAGGTGGCCGCCGATCCGCTGACCTCGGTCGTGCAAGGCGCGGGGCGGATGCTCAGCGACATGGCCTTGCTGCGCCGTGTCGCGTGCGCGTCGTAGCGGCCCGCCGCCCGCGGTCGTGAAGGGGCCGGGCCAGGGCAGCCGCGCCCGCGGCGCCTAGCGCCGCCTGCGCGGGCGCGTTCCGACATTCCCCCGCCGCGCTCGGGGGTTTGCTATCCTGGGAACGCTTATGTCGTCCATGTCCGAGGAAATGCGGCCCGCCAAGCTCTGGCGGTCGATGCCTGCCGCCGTGAAGACCGCTGCCGCCACCGCCTTCTGGTCCGACGAGAACGCCGCCCTCGAGCAGGCCGAAGCGATCGCGCTCATCGCCCGGCAGATCAAGTTCCGGCCGCGCAGCGTCCAGACGCTGTCCACCGATCGCCGGGCCAAGTACCTGGCCGGGCTGCCGCAGGTCTCCGACCTGCTGGCCGCCCGCCTCCTGGTCGTCTATCACCTCGAGCACCAGCGGCCGATGATGGGTGCGTTCCTCGACGCCCTTGGCATCGCGCACGTCGATGGGCTGATCGAAGACGAGACGCCCAAGACGCCCACGGCCGAGCAGATCGCGACGGCGGCCGACACGCTGTCGGCGGCCTACCCGAAGGCCGACGTCGGGCGCTACTTCTGGACGCTGCTGTGGCAGGACCCCGACACCTGGGGCGCGCTGCAGGATCGCCCCGAACTGGCCGAGCGCGGCTGATGCCGCCGTATGCCCGTCACGTCTTCGTTTGCGGCAACACCCGGGAGCCTGGGCATCCGCGCGGTTCGTGCGACCCGGCCGGCGACGGAGTGCTTCACAAGCTCTTCAAGCAGGCCGTCGCCGAACGCGGGCTGCAGCGCACCGTGCGCGCCAACAAGGCGGGCTGCCTCGACCAGTGCGAACACGGTCCGACCGTGGTGGTCTACCCGGAAGGCGTCTGGTACGGCCACGTCACGGCGGCCGACGTCGCCGACATCGTCGACCGGCATCTGCTCCGGGGCGAACCGGTCGAGCGGCTGCGCCTGGCCGACGCCTGCGTGAACAGCAGCACCTGCGCCCACAAGCCGCGACGGCCAGCGGGCGCGTAGCCACACCGGGAACCGGCCATGGACGCGCTCCTCACCGCCGACAACCTCATTGCGCTCGTCACCCTGACGGCCCTCGAGGTCGTGCTGGGCGTCGACAACGTCATCTTCATCTCGATCCTGGCTGGCAAACTGCCCGAGAAGGATCAGGCCCGCGCCCGCCGCGTCGGCCTCATGGCCGCCATGGTCATGCGCATCCTGCTGCTGTTCTCGCTGGCGTGGATCGTGCGGCTCACCGAACCGCTCTTCTCGGTGTTCGGCCGCGACATCTCGGGCCGCGACCTGATCCTGCTTGGCGGCGGCCTGTTCCTGCTGGCCAAGGCCACCCTCGAGATCCACGAGAAGCTCGAAGGCGTGGAAGGGGAGCGGTCGGCCCGCGTGGCGCCGTCGTTTGGCGCCGTCATCTTCCAGATCATGCTGCTCGACATCGTCTTCTCGCTGGACTCGGTGATCACCGCGGTGGGCATGGCCGAGTCGATCACGGTGATGGTCATTGCCGTGGTCTTGGCCGTCGGCATCATGATGCTGTCGGCCGATTCGGTGGCGTCGTTCGTGCAGACAGCATCCGACCGTGAAGGTGCTCGCGCTCAGCTTCCTGATGCTCATCGGCCTCTCGCTGGTCGGCGAGGGGCTCGGTCATCACATCCCGAAGGGCTACGTCTACTTCGCGATGGGTTTCTCGGTGTTCGTCGAGGTCATCAACCTGCGCGTGCGCCCGGCCGGCCAGCCGGTGGGATTGCACGAACCCTACCGGTCCGACCCGCCCGAGCCCTGACCGCCTCACGGCCGAGTGCAGCGCAGAGCGCCGAAGTCCGCGGCCGTCGGGTAAGATTTGCCCGTGTCCGGTCCTGCCGCCGTCGTGCCCAGCGTCCCGATGACCCTGTCCGAGGCCGCCACCCTCGCCGAACGGCTGCGGGCCGAATTGCACCGCGTCGTCATTGGCCAGGACGAGGTCATCGACCGAGGTGCTCACGGCGCTGTTCGGCGGCGGCCACTGCCTGCTGGAGGGCGTGCCGGGCCTGGCCAAGACCCTGCTCATCAAGCACGCTGGCGCGATGCGCTGCGCCTCGAGTTCAACCGCATCCAGTTCACGCCCGACCTGATGCCGTCCGACATCACCGGCACCGAGGTGCTCGAGGAGGACCGCGACACCGGCACGCGCAGCATCCGCTTCGTGCCCGGGCCGATCTTCGCCAACATCGTGCTGGCCGACGAAATCAACCGCACGCCGCCCAAGACCCAGGCGGCGTTGCTCGAGGCGATGCAGGAGCGCAGGTCACGGTCGGCGGCGTCCGCACGACCGCTGCCGCGCCCGTTCTTCGTGCTCGCCACGCAGAACCCGATCGAGCAGGAGGGCACCTACCCGCTGCCCGAGGCGCAGCTCGACCGCTTCATGTTCGCAGGTCGTGCGTCGGCTACCCGACCGGCCGAGGAGGAACGCCGATCGTGGCCGAGACCACGACCGGCGCGATTCGCGTGGCTGCGCCGGTGCTCAGCGGCGAGGATCTCGCCCGCGCACAGGCGTTGGTGCGCGAGGTCGCCGCGGCGCCCAACGTCATCGACTACGCCACGCGCCTGGTGCGCGCCACCCGTCCTGGCAGCGGCGGCGACGGGCTCACGGTCGTGGAGCAATGCGTGCGGTGGGGCGCCGGACCCCGTGCCGGGCAGGCGCTCGTGCTCGCCGGCAAGGCTCGGGCCGTGCTCGATGGCCGGCCGGCCGTCTCGCTCGACGACGTGCGCGCCGTGGCGCTGCCGGTGCTGCGGCACCGGGTGCTGCTGAACTTCCAGGCCGAGGCCGACGGCATCGGCGCGGCGTCGGTGGTGGCGCAGGTGCTCGCCCACGTGCCGCGCGGCGCATGACGCCCGACTACGGCGTCGACTTCGCGGCCATCCGCGACCTGGAACTGCGCGCCCGCGTGGCCGTCACCGGCGCGCGGCACGGCCCGCACGCCAGCCCCCTCCACGGCTTCGGCGCCGAGTTCCGCGAGTACCGCCACTACCGGCCCGGCGACGACCTGAAACACGTGGACTGGAAAGTCTACGCCCGCACCCGGACGCTCTACACGCGGCGCTTCACCGAGACCACCAACCTGGTGGCGATGGTGGTCGTCGATGCTTCGGCGTCGATGGACTTCCTCGGCAAGTTCGCGCTGGCCCGGACGGTGGCGGCGGCCCTGGCCATGCTGGCCGTCGACCAAGGCGACGCCGCCGGGCTGATGGCGCTCGGCACGCGGTCCGTGCACGTGCCGGCCGGCCGCGGCGTGGTCCACATGGCGCGTCTGCTGGCCGGCCTGACCCGGCTCGTGCCCGACGGGCTCGCGCCCTTCTCGGAGGTGCTGGCCCGCGTTGGGCCGCGCCTGCCGCGTCACGGCGTGGTCATCGCCGTGTCCGACTTCTACGACGACACCTCGGCCCTGCCGGTGCTGCGCCGGCTCGCCCGCGCCGGCCACGACGTCGTGGCCGTGCAGACGCTGGCCGTCGAAGAGCAGACCCTGGCCGTCGATGACGACGTGGAGCTGGTCGACGCCGAGACCGGTCAGGTGCGGCCGCTGGCGGCCGAGGGCGGACGGGCCGCCTACCAGGAGCGCCTGACCGCCTGGCGGGACCATCTGCGCCGGTCGCTGCGGCGCGACGGCATCGAGCCGGTGAGTATCTCCACGGCCGACCGGCTCGACCGGGTGCTGCGCCGCTTCCTGCTGGCGCGGCGCGGAGGGGCGTGATGCGCGCGGCCTGGCTCGTGCCGGCGGCGCTGTGGCTGGCGGCGCTGGTCGTGCTGCCGATCGCCGCGCACCTGCGGTCGCGGCCCCGGCGCCGGCAGGTGCGCTTTCCGACCACCCGCTTCCTCGACCCGTCGGCGGCACCGGCTCGCCGCCACCTGCGGCTGCGCGACCCCGGGCTGCTGGCCGTGCGCGTGGCCATCGTCCTGGCGATCGCGGTTGCCCTGGCCGGCCCGGTGCTCGTCACCGCCACCCGGCAAGCGCGCTGGGACGCGGTCATCGCGCGCGCGATCGTGACCACCCCGGAGGTCGCGTCGGACCCCGCCGTGGCCGCGGCCGGGCGCCGTGACGCCGGCGGCGACCTGCGGCGCTTCGTCACCGCCGACCTGCGTGCCGGCGTGGCGGATGCGTCGGCGTGGCTGCAGGGGCACGGCCTGACCCGCCGCGAGATCGTCATCGTGGCGCCGCTGACGCGCGGCCGCCTGGACATGGCCGACGCGCGGGCCGTGCCCGCTGACATCGGCGTGCGCGTGGTCCGCGCTGGCGCGCGGCCACCCGAGACGTTCCAGCGGGTGCGCGTGCAGCTCGTCGCCGACACCTTATGGCGGCTCACCGAAGAGATCACGCTCGACGAGACCGGCACGAGCGTGCGGGAAATCGCACGCGAAGCGGCCTCGGGACCGGTCATCGAGACGCCGGCCGGCCCGGCGGATCGCGACGCTGCCGCAGCGGCGCGGCGCGCGGTGTTGCGACGAGGTGTGGTCCAGACCTGGCCGGACGCCGCGCCGATCAGCGTGCCATGGACCGGCAACATCGACGCCCTGGCCGCCGCCCTCGACGCGCGGGACGGAGGCGATGGCGGCGAACGACGCGACCCGGCTCCCGCCGACGATGACCTCGTGGCGGCGCTGACCCGGCCGCCCGCACCGCGCGCACCTGCGGCGCCCATCGACGCCGGCGATCGCCGTCTGGCCTGGGCCGCCGCGTTGCTGCTGCTTGGCGTCGAGACCTGGCTGCGGAGACGCCCGGCGTGAGCGCCGCCGCCTTCATCGACGCGCTCTCGCGCCGGCTCCGGTGGCGCGACGGCCTGTGGCTGGCCGGAGCCGCGCTGGCCGCGGGCGCGCTGGTGGCGGCGGTGGCGGCGCCGGCCATGCGCCCGGCCGGAGCGCTGGCCGTGGCCGCTGTCGCGGCCCTGGTGGTGGCCGCGGCCGGCGTGTGGCGGCGCCACGCCGCCTGGCAGGCGCCGGCGGTGGCGCGCCTGGCCGAAGCGCGCCATCCCGGCCTCGACAACCTGCTCGTCACCGCTGTCGCCAGCGAGCGCATGGCCGATCTGTCTCCGCGGATCCGGGAGGAGATCACACGACAAGCGGACGGCCGCGTCGCCCGGCTGTCGCCGGCGGCGCTCGTGCCGGTCGGCGGCGCGCTCGGCGGGGCCGTCATCGCGACGGCCCTGGCCGCCGCGACCGTGATGTGGGCGCTGCGCCCGGCGCCCGAGACCGGTGCCGCGTCTCCTGCCGCCGCCAGCGGAGGCGCGCAGTTCGAGGTGACGGCGACGGTGACCCCGCCGCCGTATCTCCGCATGCCGCCGGTCACACTGGAAGATCCTGAGGACCTGCGGGTACCGGCCGGCGGGGCGCTGCGGCTGGTCGTGACCACCGCCATGGCGGTGGTGACGATCGAGGACGCCGCCGGCAGCGGCGTCGCACTCGACCGCGGCAGCTTGCCGGGGACGTTCGAGCGTTCGTGGCTGCCGGCGCAGTCCACGACCAGTGCCCTGGTCGGCCGCGCCGCCGACGGCACCGCCGGCGCGTCGCGTCTGCTGGCCGTGACGGTCGTTGCCGACGAGCGTCCGGCCGTGCGCGTGACCCGTCCCGGCCGGGACCTGCGCCTGCCCTCGGCCGACGCGTCGATCGCCATCGAGGTCGAGGCCACCGACGACCACGAGGTGAGCGCGCTCGAACTGCGCTACGTGCGCATGTCGGGCAGCGGCGAGTCGTTCACGTTCGGCGAAGGACGCGTGCCGTTTGCCGACGTGACGCGCGCTGGCCCGAACCTGAGCGGGCGGCTGTCGTGGCCGCTCGGCCCGCTGCGGCTCGAGGCTGGCGAGGCGCTGGTCTACCGCGTGGTGGCGCGGGACGGCGCGCCGGGCCTGCCGCCCGGCGAGTCCGAGTCGTACACCATCGACATCGGCGCGGCCTACGAGACGAGCGGCGCTGGCGCCGCCGTGGCCGAGGAAGATCGTCGTTACGCCATCAGTCAGCAGATGGTGATCGTGCATACCGAACGGGCCCTGGCCGAACGCGACGGCACGCCCGCCGAGGCGTGGCTGGCGCGGACGCAGGCGATTGCCGCCGAGCAGCGCAGCGTGCGTGCCGAGGTGGTGTTCCTCGGCGGCGGGGAAGTGCAGGACGAAGTGGAAGAAGCGGCCCACGCGCACGAGCTGCAGGAAGGCCGCCTCGAGAACCGCGGCCGCGCCGAGATGCTGCGGGCCATGAACGAGATGTCGCGCGCCGAGGAGCGCCTCACGGCCGGCGATGCCCGCGGCGCCCTGGCCTTCGAGCGGCGGGCGCTGAGCGCGCTGCTGGCCGCCTTCGACCGCCGCCGTTACTTCCTGCGCACGGTGCCCGAGCGATCGCGCATCGACCCGGCGCGGCGGCTCACCGGCGATCGTGGCTTGGCGTCGCCCGGACCTCGCCTGCCGCTGGACCGTCCCAATCGGCTGGCCGGCGAACGGGCCTTGCTCTTGGCGCTGGCCGGGCTCGACGTGTCGCGCCCGGTGCCGGCGGCGCTGGCGGCGCGGGTCGCGGCGCTGCCGCCGGGGTCGCCGTGGTGGTCGCGGCAGGCGGCCGCCCTGCTGGCGGCGCCGGACGCAGCGGCGCGACGCGCGTCCGTAAGCGAACTGGCCGGCGCCTTGCGCGAGCGCGTGGCGGCGCGCCGTCCGCCCGCCGCCGGGGACCTCGCCGCCGAACGCGGATTCCTCACTGGGCTGTGGGCAGAAGAGCAGCGCGCGGAACGCCGACGATGACGGCGACCGCAATCCTGCGCGCGGCGGCGCTGGTCGTGGCCGTGGCTGGCGCGATCGACCCGGCGATGACCACGACGCAGCGGCCGCCGTTGGCCGTGGACGTGGCCGTGCCGGCAGCGGCGGAAGCGCCCGCGACGCCGCAACTGGTGCGCGATCTCACGAGCGCCGTCAGCGACGCCGTCCGCCTGCGGGTGCGGCCCTACGACCCGGATGCCCGCTTGCCCTGCGCGGCCGACCGGCCGTGCGTGATCGTGACCGACGGCGCATCGGCGCCGCGCGGTGGCCTGGCGCGCCGGCCGCCGCTGCTGGTCATCGCTCCGTCGCGGACGGCTGTTGCGGGGGCGCCCAGGATCGACGACGTACGCGTCGAGCCGGTGGCGGTGGACGAGCAGGCCACCGCGGAGGTGACGCTGTCGGCGAGCGGCGCGGCCGGCGGCGAGACCTACCTCGAGATTTACGACGACGAAGTGCCGGTCGGCTCGCGTCGCCATACCTGGACCGAGGAGTCGCCGGTGACCGTGACGGTGCCGTGGTGGCCGGCGCGTCCCGGCCACCGCCGCCTGGCGGTGACGGCAACGACGACGGGACCCGCGGGCGGTGCCGCGCAGCGGGCGCGTGTCGATCTGCCCGTGGACGTCTCGGCCACGCCGTGGCCCGTGCTCGTCGTCGAGGCCCGTCCCTCGTGGGCGGCCACCTTTGCCCGGCGCGCGCTCGAGGCCGATTCCCGACTGGAGGTGGACACCGTGGCCGTGCTGGCACCGGGCGTGGCCGCGACGCGTGGCGTCAACCCCCGGCGCGTCCGTGCGGCCGGCGTCACGGACGCCCAGGTCGCACGGGCGCGGGTCGTCGTGGTCGGCGGGCTCGACGCGCTGAGCGCGGCCGACGTGGCCCGCTTCGAGCGCTTCGTCTCCACCCGTGGCGGCGCGCTCGTGCTGGTGCCGGACGCCGTGGTCACGGGCCCGGCCGCCCGGCTCATGCCGGGCCAGTGGCGGCGCCGGCTGGAAACGGGGCCCGCACCAGCCACGCCATCGCCCGCTGACGATCCGGCGCTGGCGCTGCGCGCCAGCGAATGGCTGCTGGCCTCTGATCTCGGCGCCGGGGATACGGTGCTGGCCGGACACGACGGGACGCCGGCCGTGGTCGCGCGCGCCATCGGCGAGGGGCGCGTGCTGGTCGTGGGCGCGCTCGACGCGTGGCGCTTCCGTCTGCCCACCCTGGACGCACTCGCGGACGGTACGGCGGCGACCGGCCGCGGCGGGACCGCGGAACCGGGCGCGACCCCCTTCGATCGAGCGTGGCAGCGGCTCGTCGCCGATCTGGCGCGTGGCACCGCTCCGCCCGTGGAGGTGCGTGTCAGCCACGAGGCCGGGGACGGCGACGCCACCATCGACGTGCAGGGGCGGACGCTGGCGGCGCGCGCCTCATGGCGCGCCGCGGCGCGCGTGGTGTGCGGCGGCTCGGACGTGCCGCTGCGCCTGTGGCCGCAGGCCCGCGCCGGCCACTTCCGCGGTCGCGCGCCCTGGCCGCCGGCCGGCACGTCGTGCGACGTGGTCGCGACCGTCGACGGGCTCGGCGAGGGCCAGGCGGCGCTGCCGCCGTCGCCGACGACGCGCGCCGCGGCCGGCCGGGTCACCGCGCGTCTGGGCGCGCTGGCCGCCGCTACCGGCGGGCTCGTCGCCGCGCCGGGTGACGCAGGCGCTATCGCGAAGGCCTTGGCGGCGCTGCCTCGGCCCGAGCCGGTCGCCACGCCGAGATGGCCGATGCGCTCGTGGTGGTGGGGCCTGGCGGCGACACTGGCGCTCGCGGCCGAGTGGTGGCGGCGTCGTGCCGCCGGCGCGCGCTAGGCGCACACTGCCCTGCGCTTGGGCGCGGCCCACGCGGTGATAAAGTAGCGCCCACGTGCGGGCAGGAGCCGCGGTCATGGCGTACTCGAAAGACGAAGTGAAGACGATCACCGACAAGGTGCTCGACATGTGCAAGGCCGACGCCGTCGAGGTGGTGTTCTCCGGCGGCGAGCGATCGGCGACGCGCTTTGCCAACTCCAGCATCACCGCCAACCTGGTCGAGCACGATCAGGAAGTGGCCATCACCGTCTACTACGGCAAGAAGTCCGCCACCGCCACGACGCACCAGTTCGACGACGACTCGCTGCGCCGCACCATCGACGCGGTGCAGGCCCTGGCCCGGCGCAAGCCCGACAATCCCGGAGGTGATGCCGCTCGTGAAGCCGCCGCAGAACTACGTGGAGATCGACGCGGCCCTGCCCTCGGCGGTGAACTTCGGGCCGGCCGAGCGCGCCCGGATGGTCAAGGCCGAGCACCGACATCTGCGAGAAGAAGGGCGTGCTCGGCGCCGGCTACATCCCGAAGTTCGACTGGACCGACGCGCGCGCCAACTCGGTTGGCCTGTTCAGCTACTTCCACTACGCCGACGCGAGCTTCATCCTGACCTGCCGCACGCCCGACCAGACCGGTTCCGGCTGGGCCGGCACGACCGGCGTGAAGGACATCGCGCAACATCGACGCCGAGGCGCTCACGCTGAGTCGCCGCCGACAAAGCGCTGAAGTCGCGCAAGCCGCGGGCGATCGAGCCCGGCAACTACACGGTGATCCTCGAGCCGCGTCCGGCGGCGCGCTACCTGTCGCTGATGCTGCAGTCGCTCAACGCGCGCGCCGCCGAAGAGGGGCGCAGTTTCATGAGCGGCAAGGAGCGCGGCCAGACCCGGCTGGGTGAGAAGGTCTTCGGCGACAACTTCACGCTGCGCAGCGAGATCGGCAACCCCATCCTGCGCCAGTCGCCGGTCGGGCACGGACGGGCTCGCGGCGCCAAGCCGGTGACGTGGGTCGAGAAGGGCGTGGTCAAGAACCTCTACTACGACCGCTTCTGGGCGGCAGCAGCAGAAGAAGACGCCCACGGCCACGTCGCCCAACATGAGCCTGGTCATGGAAGGCGGCGACCACCACGGTCGACGAGATGATCAAGCAGCACCAAGCGCGGCCTGCTGGTGTCGTTCTTCTGGTACATCCGCGCCGGTCGACGCCATGACGCTGCTCAACACCGGCATGACCCGCGACGGCTTGTTCCTCATCGAGAACGGCGAGATCGTCGGTCCGGTGCAGAACTTCCGCTGGAACGAGTCGCCGGCGGTGAGCTTCAACAACATCACCGCGCCTGGGCCGCCCGGTGCCGATGCACACCGGCGAGGCCTACGACAATCCCGGCACGGCGCTGGTGCCGCCCATGATGCTCGAGGACTTCACCATGACGTCCATTTCGCCGGCGGTGTAGCCATGAAGCGACGCGAATTCGTCAAGACCTTGAGCGCGACCGGCATGGCGCTGTACGCCAGCGATTTGTGCGGCGATCTCATCGCCCAGTCGCCGCGCGGCCAGGTGCTGCAGTCGAGATTCAAGGGCCTCTCGGACTTGGCCCTGAGCGAAGCCAAGCGGCTCGGCTGCACCTACGCCGACATCCGCTTCACCCGCAACGTGAACGACAGCGTGGCCGTGCGCGACCGCGTCGTCACCGACAGCTTCGGCTTCGGCGCCGGCGGGCACGAGGAGAGCGCCGGGTTCGGCGTGCGCGTCATCCACAGCGGCGTGTGGGGCTTTGCCAGCAGCCCGTTCGTGACCGAGGCCGAGATCCGGAAGCTGACCGCCCAGGCCACCGACGTGGCCCGGGCCAGCGCCATCAGCAAGCGCTTCGAGGTCACGCTGGCGCCCGTGCCGGCCTACACCGACTACTGGACGGTGCCGGTGCAGGTCAAGCCGGAGGACGTGTCGCTCGACGACAAGATCGCCTTCCTGATGCAGATCAACGAGGTCGCGCTGAAGATCCCCGGCGTCTTCCGCATCCAGTCGCAGATGGCCTTCGACTACGAGTGGAAGTACCTGGCCACGTCGGAGGGGTCGTACCTCGAGCAGGAGATCTGGCGCACGGCGCCGGGCTTCACCGTGTCGGCGCGGAAGGACGGCAAGTTCAAGTCGCGCACGTTCTCGGTGGCGCCCAAGTCGGCCGGCTACGAAGTGGTGACCGGCGCGCGCATGCTCGAGAACGTCGAGCGCATCGCCGCCGAGGCGGTGGAGCACTGCACGGCGCCGCCGGTGGGCGTGGGGCTGAAGGATCTGATCATGACCCCGGCGCACGCCATGCTGACCATCCACGAAATCGTCGCGCATCCGACCGAGCTCGACCGCGTCGTCGGCTACGAGGCCAACTACGCCGGCACGAGTTTCGTGAAGCTCGGCGACATCGGCAAGCGCGTGATGGGCTCGAAGCTGTTCAACGTCACCGCCGATCGCACGCTGCCGGGCGGCATGTGCACCGTCGGCTACGACGACGACGGCGTCAAGTCGCAGTCGTGGCCGCTGGTGCGCGAGGGCACGCTCGTCGGGCTCCAGACCAACCGCGAAACGGCGCACTACATCGGCGAGAAGGAATCGCGCGGCTGCACCTTCGCCACCTCGTGGCGGAACTATCCGTTCCTGCGCATGCCCAACGTGCACGTCGACGCCGGCCCGCCCGGATCGCCGACCCCCGACGAGATCATCGCCGACACCAAGGACGGCGTGCTCATCGACGGCCGCGGCAGCTACTCGATCGACCAGCAGCGCTTCAACGGCCAGTTCGGCGGCGATGCCTTCTGGGAAATCAAGAACGGCAAGAAGACGCGCATGGTGAGCGACGTCACCTACAACGCCATCACCACCGATTTCTGGCAGAACCTCGATGCCGTGACCGGCAAGGACCACTGGGAGATGTTCGGCACGACCGGCGATGCCAAGGGCCAGCCGGTGCAGATCAACCATCCCTCGCACGGCTCGCCGTGGTGCCGCATCCGGCGCATCATGGTGGGCGCCGCCTACAGCTAGGCCGCGCCGTTACGACAGGGCGTAGACCACGACATTGACGGCGAATTTGGTGTTGTCGTCGCGCTGGAAGCGCTTGTTGCGCCAGTCGTAGTCCCACTCGCAGCCGTAGTCCTTGTTGGAATAGAGCACGCCCAGCCGGCCGTCGTGTTCGACCCCGCGCAGGTAGTCGTGCACGATGTCGTCACCCCAGCCGTTCAACTCGTGCGAGGTCTGCGGCGGGCCATCGGGGAACGGGAAGAAGGCGCGATAGAGCGGGTGCGTGCGCGGCAGCTTGGCGAGCGTGTCCGGGCCGGGAAAAAGCGCGCGCATCTCGCGTTCGAACGAGGTCGCGTAGAGCCCGGCCACGTCGTGGTTGCAGTCGTCCGAGAAGAGCAGCCCGCCGCCGTGGATCCAGGCGCGCAGCTGGCGCCGTTCGCGGTCCGAGAACCGCACCAGCCGGTGACCGGTCATGAACAGGAACGGGAAGGCCCCGAGCTCGGCGGAATCGGCCGTGATGACCACCTCCTGCGGGTAGACGCGCAGCGTGGTGTACTCGACCACCGAGTTGAGCACGTTGGCGGCCACCTTGGGGTTGTAGTCCCAGTCGCCCGAGTCGTAGCGCAGGCGCGCGAACACGAACTCGTCGGCGGTCGGGCCGCCGCGCGTCGCCCGGGGAGGCGCCACCTGGCCAGCCAGCGGCACGGCGCCCGCGAGCGCGAGCCGCAGGAACTCCCGCCGGGTCGCGGCCGCGTGGCCGGGCCGCGCGCGGGCGGCCGCGCCGCGCTTAGTCCGCCGCATGCCGCCGCATCCACGCCGCCACGCGGGTGACGATGTCGTGATCCACCTCGGCTTGCCGGCCGACCGACTTCAGGACCCGCAGCGAGTGGTCGCCGCCCGGCACCGGCAGGATCTCGAGGTGGGCCACGCGCGCCGACCTCGGCCCGCACGTCGTCGGGTCCGCCGAAGCTGTCGCGCGTGCCCTGCACGATCAGCGTCGGCACTCCCAGCCGCCGCAGGTGCGAGACCCGGTCACCTCCACGCGGGCCAGGCGGCCGCAGCGGGTAACCAAAGGCCACGGCGCCGGCCAGCGGCACCGCTCCGGTCCAGCGCTCCGGCTGGGCGGCCAGGTGGGTGGCCATGCGTCCGCCCATGGACTTGCCGCCGGCGAAGATCGCGCGCGCCCGCGGCACGGCAGCCAGCGCCGCGGTCATGGCCGCCAGGAAGGCGCGTTCCAGTTGCGGCGGCCGGTCGGGCAGCTTCCGTGTGGCGGCCATGTAGGGGAAGTCGAAGGTCACCACGGTGATGCCCTGGGCCGCCAGGAGCGCGCCATACCGACGCATGAACGGGCTGACCTGGCCAGCTCCGGCGCCGTGGGCCAGGACGAACAGAGGCCCTGGGGCGTGGCTCGACTCGTCGGCCGGGTAGAGAGTGCCGGGCAGAGGTGGCTCGCCGGGAGCAAGGGGAATGACAAGCGGTGACATGGGCGCGCCGGGCTGACCGGTATATTACTTGGCGCCGGCACCCCTGCCGCGCGTTCGTTCCGAGGGCTCATGTCCGACTCCGTGTCTCGCCGTCTCAGGCTCGAATTGTGTACTCGGCGGGCCGCCCTCATGGTCGGGTTGCTGGTCTGCTCGACGGCCGCTGCGCACGCGCAGGACGGGTCGGTCGCGCAGCGCCCCCGGCCGACCGCGACGGCCACGGCGGTCAGCGAGGGGCCGACGCTCGACGGCGACGTGATCGGCGATCCCGCCTGGGCGGCGGCGACGCCAATCGAGGGCTTCTTCCAGGAGCAGCCGCAGGAAGGCGCGCCCTCGACCGAACGCACCGAAGTGCGGATGATCTTCACCAAGGACACGCTCTACATCGGGGCCGTGATGTACGACCGCGAGCCGTCGGGCATCGTCGTGTCGGATTCACGCCGCGATGCGCCGCTCGACAACGTCGACAGCTTCCAGGTCATCTTCGACACCTACCGCGACCGCCAGAACGGCTTCGTGTTCGGCACCAACCCGGCCGGCGTCGAGTACGACGGCCAGTCCACCCTCGAAGGTCAGGGCGGCGGCGGGCTGGCCGGCGCGCAGATGCAGGCGTCGGGATCGGGCAGCGGCTTCAACGTGAACTGGGACGGCGCCTGGCAGGTCCGCACGAAGATCTCCGAGATCGGCTGGACGGCCGAGTTCGCCATTCCCTTCCGCACGCTGCGCTTCCCGAACGCGCCCGAGCAGACCTGGGGCGTGAACTTCCAGCGCAACATCCGGCGCCGCAACGAACGCGCCTACTGGGCGCCGATCCCGCGCCAGTTCAATCTCTATCGCGTGTCGCTGGCCGGCGCCGTCAGCGGCATCCGCACGCCCACCGTGCGCAACCTGAAGTTGATGCCGTTCGTGCTCGGCTCGGCCATCACCTCGGGCGTGAAGCCGGTCGACAGCGACACCTCGGGCGAGATTGGCGGCGACCTCAAGTACAGCCTCACGCCCAGCCTCACCCTCGACGCCACGGTCAATACCGACTTCGCGCAGGTCGAGGTCGACGATCAGCAGGTCAACCTCGATCGCTTCAACCTGTTCTTCCCCGAGAAGCGGCCTTTCTTCCTCGAGAACGCCGGCTTCTTCTCGGTCGGCAATCCCGGCGAGGTCGATCTCTTCTTCAGCCGCCGCATCGGCCTGGGCGCCGCCGGTGAAGCCGTGCCGATCGTGGCTGGAGGCCGGGTCTCGGGCAAGTCCGGCAATTACAACGTCGGCCTGCTCAACATGCAGACCAACGACGTCGCCAACACCCTGCCGGGCAACAACTTCTCGGTGGTGCGCGTGGCCCGCGACCTGCCCAACCGCTCGTCGATCGGCGGGCTGTTCGTGAACCGCTCCGCCGTCGGCGACCTGGCCCGCAGCGGCGACAACAACCAGACGTTTGCCCTCGACGGGCGCCTCGGCGTCAAGCAGAACACGGTCGTGTCGGGCTTCGTGGCCAGGACGCGCACGCCGGACACCTCGGGAGCCGAAGAGGACTTCCTGGCCTTCAACCTGCGCTCGCGCACCAACCTGCGCAAGATCGACGTCGATGCCGGCTACCAGCAGGTAGGCGACCAGTTCAACCCCGAGGTCGGCTTCCTGTCGCGCCGCGGCTACCGCAAGCCGGACGTGCGCATCATGACGCGCTTCCGGCCCAAAGGGCCCTTCCAGGAACTGCGCCCGCACGCCACCTTCCGCGGCTTCTGGGGCTTCGATGGCTTCCAGGAAACCGGCTACCTGCATCTCGACAACCACTGGCAGTTCAAGAACAGCACCGAGATCCACAGCGGCGTCAACATCACCCAGGAAGGCGTGCGCGCGCCCTTCGAGATCTACCCCGGCATCTTCGTGCCGCCCGGCGACTACAAGAACATCGAGGCGCAGCCGGTGATCATGACCAACCAGGGCGCGCCGCTGAGCTTCAACCTGCAGACCTTCTTCGGCGGCTTCTTCAGCGGCCACCGCAAGACCATCAACCCGACAGTGCGCCTGCGCGGCGGCCAGGCGCTCACCGCCGAGCTGTCCTACCAGCGCAACGACGTCGATCTGCCGCAGGGCGAGTTCACCACCAACCTCGTGCGCACGCGCCTGTCCTACTCGTTCACGCCGCGCATCTTCGCGCAGTCGCTGGTGCAATACAACGACCGGGCCGACGTCTGGTCGGTCAACCTGCGCGTCGGCTGGCTGCAGGCCGCCAACACCGGGCTGTTCATCGTCTACAACGACACGCGCGGCCTCTACGACTTCGAGCCGCGCCGCCCCGAGCGCACCGACCGCAGCCTGATCATCAAGTTCAGCCGGATGTTCGACGTCCTGCACTAGCCGCGCCGCGCGCATGGCCCCTCACGAGCAGCTGATCGCCACGACCACGCACGGCCGCGTGCTCATCGATCGTCCCGACGGGGCCGGGCCGTTCCCGGTGCTCATGGGCTTCCACGGCTACGCCGAATCGGCGGCCGTGCACCTGCCGCAACTGGCCCGCCTCGACCCGGCCCACCAGTGGCTGCGCGTCAGCGTGCAGGGCCTGCACCGCTTCTACGCGCGAGCTACCTCCGAGGTGGTGGCGTCGTGGATGACCCGCGAGGACCGCGACCAGGCCATCGCCGACAACATCGGCTACGCGCTGGCGGTGCACGACCTGGTCCGGCGTCAGGAAGCCGCGCGCGCGCCGCTCGTGGTCGTCGGCTTCTCGCAGGGCGCGGCCCAGGCCTACCGCGTGGCCCTCGCGGCCGGCCCGGCCTGCGCCGGCGTCGTGGTGCTCGGCGGCGACCTGCCGCCGGATGTCGCGCCGCACGCCGCCGCCTTGCCGCCGGTGCTGATCGGGCGCGGCCGCCGCGATCCGTTCTACAGCGCCGCGGCCCTGGCCGTGGACGCGGCCGCCCTGCAGCAGAGCGGCGCGGCCTGGTCGCTGTGCGAGTTCGAGGGCGGGCACGAGTGGGCGGACGTCTTTGCCGCCGCCGCGGCCCACTGGGTGGCGCAGCGCCGCGGCGGCCACCGCTAGCGAGCCGTCGACGGCCGCCGTCAGCGAATCGCCAGCCGTCAGCGAACCATCGGCCGCCAGCGAGCGTCAGCCGCCGGCGGACGGCGCCAGCGCCGCCGCCACGCGTTCGGCCAGCGCCTCGATGGTCAGCGGCGACGAGCCTTCGGCCTTGTTGTTCACGAGCACGTAGACCTTGCGGCCCTTGGCCAGGGCCCGCGTGGTCAGAGCCACGACCTGGTCGCGCATGGTCTCGTCGGGTGCGACCAGGCGATTGAAGGGCCGGAAGCGTTCGCGCTGATCCTCGTACCAGGTGCCGGGCTTGAGCAGCAGCCGCACGACCGTGAAGGGCGGTTCCTCCGGAGGCACGACCTCGGCCTGCGCCAGCGGCATCGGCATCGCGCTCCAATAGTTGTAGGTGTGGGCCACGCGGTGGCGGGCGAGCACGGCGCGATAGGCCGGCTCGAGCAGGGCCCGGTCGCGGAGTTCCACGGCATAGGCGAAGTCGCGCGGCACGGCCTCGAGAAAGCGGTCGAGGGCCTCGATGAAGGCGGCGGCCGGACGCGCCTGATCGCGGGCGCCGGGCGGGAACTCCAGCAGCACCGGGCCGGTGTGCGGCCCCAGGCCGACGGCCAGCGGCGTCAACAGATCGTCGATCAGGCGGGGCACCGACAGGAAGTCCGGATTGGGGACGGCGGCGCCGCCGCGAGTGCCGCCGAAGCTGGGCGTGAGCCGGGAGGTGACCAGGGCCGGCGCCTTGACGCAGCAGGTGAAGCCGTCGGGCAACTGGGCGGCGTAACTGCGCAGGTCCTCGAGCGGCATCGGCGCGTAGTAGCTGCGGTCCACGCCAACCGTGCGCAGCAGGGGCTGACGCGCGTAGTGCCGCAGGCCCTCGCGTCCGAGCGCGGTGGCTGACAGCCCGGGCGGATAGACCAGCCCGGTCCAGCCCGGGAACGTCCACGAGCTCGTGCCGAAGGCCAGGTCCGCGGGCAGCACGGCGGCCAGCGCCGCGCCACGCGCGCGCCGGAGGGCCAGGGCGTCGCTGGCGGCCCGCTCGGCTGGCGTCGGATCGTCGTCGGGCGCGGCAAAGAGCGAGAGCTGATCGGTCACGCGACCCGCCCCGCGGCGCCGCTCTTGTCAGCCGCGGCAAGACGCGGGACACTACCGCGATGCCCGAGCCGCCGCCCAGCGCCGCCGACGCGCTCCCGACCGCCGGGCCCGCCGTCGATCTGGCGCTCTACGGCTGGGACGAACGGTGGGCCGACGCGTTCCGCCCGTATGCCGCCCAGGGGCTGGTGCCCGCGCGGGTGGCCATCGAATACAACCATCTACTGCGACTCTACACCGCCACCGGTGACGTCCGCGGGCAGCACTCGGGCAAGCTCCTTCACGAGGCCACCGGACGGCAGGCGATGGCCGCGGTCGGCGACTGGGTGGCCATCAGCATGAATCCCGGGGAGCGGAGCGCGACCATCGAGGCGGTGTTGCAGCGCCGCAGCCACTTTTCGCGCAAGGCCGCCGGCGAGCTGACCGAGCAGCAGGTCGTGGCCGCCAACATCGACGTCGTGTTCATCGTCATGGGGCTCGACCGCGACTACAACCCGCGGCGGCTGGAACGCTATCTGGTGATGGCCAAGGAAAGCGGCGCCATGCCGCAGGTGCTGCTCAGCAAGGCCGACCTGTCGGACCACGTCGCGGCGCAGGTCGAGGAATGCCAGGCGGTGGCGCCGGGGGTGGACCTCTACGCCGTCAGCGTGCGCGACGGCCGCGGGGTGGAACGCGTGCGCGCCGCGCTGCGCGCCGGCCAGACCGGTACCTTGCTCGGCAGCTCCGGCGCCGGCAAGTCCACGCTCATCAACCAACTGCTCGGCCACGAGATGCTGGCCACGGCCGAAGTGCGGGCCCACGACCAGCGCGGCCGCCACACCACCCGCCATCGGCAACTGGTGCCGATGCCCGGCGGCGGCCTGCTCATCGACACGCCGGGAATGCGCGAACTGCAGCTGTGGACCGAGCCCGACGCGCCCCAGGCGAGCTTCGAGGACATCGAGGCGCTGGCCGCGGGCTGTCACTTCACCAACTGCCAGCACCGGACCGAGCCGCGCTGCGCCGTGCGTGAGGCGCTCGAAGCCGGCACCCTCGACGCCGTCCGCCTGGAGAGCTTCCACAAGCTGCAGGAAGAAGCCCAGGCCCTCGGCGCCAAACAGGACGTCCGCGAGCGGCTCAAGGAACGGGCGGCGTCGAAGACCATCGCCAAGGCGGTGCGGCAGCTGTATCGCTCCCGCGGCCGCGAGTGACCGGGAGCCCCGTCATGTCCGTGCGCCTGCGTCCGCTCGACCACCACCGGCTGTCGGCCGAAGACACGTCGACGCGCGCCGCCCAGTTCGCCACGCGCGTGGCCCGGCGCCGTACCGTCCGCGATTTCGCTCCCGACCCGGTGCCGCGCGCGGTCATCGAGAGCTGCCTCAGCGCCGCCGGCACGGCCCCGAGCGGGGCCAACCAGCAGCCATGGCACTTCGTGGCCATCGGGCCCGACGCCGCGTTACGGCACCGCATCCGGGTGGCCGCGGAAGCGGAGGAACGTGAGTTCTACGAGAAGCGCGCGCCCAAGGAATGGCTCGAGGCCCTGGCCCCGCTCGGCACCGACCCGCGCAAGCCGTTCCTCGAGACGGCGCCGTGGCTCATCGCCATCTTCGTGCGCGCCCACGCGGTGGCGCCGGGCGGCGGGGTGATCAAGCACTACTACGCCACCGAGTCGGTCGGCATCGCCACCGGCATCCTGATCACGGCGGTGCACGAGGCCGGCCTGGCCAGTCTCACGCACACGCCCAGTCCGATGGGTTTCCTCAACACGCTGCTCGGGCGTCCGGCCAATGAGCGGCCGTTCCTGCTGCTGGTGGTGGGGTATCCGGCGCCGGGCGCGCACGTGCCCGACATCACCCGTCAGCCGCTCGACGCCATCGCCACGTTCCTGCCCTGACGGCGCGCACATCCGGGCCGCCTACGTGCCGCGCACCAGTTCGAGCCGCGCCGAATCACCGGCGCGCAGCGCCGCGAGCGTGTCCCAGGCCACGCCCAGTGCGCCCGTGCGGTGACCGATGCGCGCGTAAAGCGCCGCCAGCGTGTCGCCGGAGGTGACCTCGGGGTGCTCGATGACCTCGACCACGTGCTGCAGTTCGTGGGCGAGCATGGCCGTGGCGTCGGTCTCCCGCAGGTTGGGGCGCAGCGACACGCGGACATAGCGGGCCCCGGGCACCGACGCCATCCAGGTGACGCAGGCGGCCATGCCGGCGTCCAGGTCGTACGCCATCTCCAAGTAGACGATGACGTCGCCGCGCTCGACCTGCCTGGCCAGCGCGCGAAGGGTGGGCGACCGCTCGACGCCGCGCGCCAGCCACCGGCGCAGGCGTGGGGAGCTGGTGCGAAGACGGGTGGCGTTCACGGCCGCACTGGGGACCACGGCGTCGCCGATGGCGGGCGCGGCGTCGGGCGCCGGTGACCGTGCGGATTCGGGCGCCGGCGCGGGCGCACGTGCACCGTCGGGTTCGAGCGCAGGTGCGGACGGCACCGGGAGCGCCGTGAGGGCGACCACGGCGAAGGCGAGCGGAACACGCAGGCGCAACATAAGGAGTACCCCTTCCGTCGCCCTCGCCCTCCCGCGGTGATGCAAGGCGGCCGCGTGAGTGGCCGCAATCGTGAACTTGGACGGCCGCCCCGTTGCGGGGGTTCGGCTCTGCGTGCAAACTGCGGGGCCGGGAGGCGGGACGGACGGCGCCGGGCGGCGCTACAATGCGCGGCGGAGGGGTGACGATGCGCGTGCTGGGGCTTGTGACGATGGTGCTGATGACGGCGGTGGGCGTCGAGGCGCGCCAGGCGCCCGCGCGGCCGCGTCCGCCCGCGACGGCCACCAAGCCCCCGGCGGCACCGGCGCTCTTCGTGACGCCGCTCACCCTCGAGCAGATGCGCGGCAAGCAGGTGGTGCTCACCACCGCCCTCGGCGACATCGTCATCGATCTGTTGCCCGAGCACGCGCCCAACCACGTCGGCCTGTTCCTCAAGACGGCGCAGGACGGCGGCCTGACCGGCACCACGTTCCACCGCGTCGTGCGCCAGGGCATCGTGCAGGGCGGCGACCCGCTCTCGAAGGATCCGGCGACGCGCGCCCGGGCCGGGACGGGCGGCCTCAACCTGGTCGCGCGCGAGGGCCTCACCGAGAAGCACACGCGTGGCGCCGTCTCGGCGGTGATCGTCCCGGGACGCCCCGACAGCGGCGGCACGCAGTTCTTCATCTGCATCGTCGACCAGCCGACGCTCGACGGCCAGCACACGGTGTTCGGGCGGGTCAGCGAAGGGCTGCGCGTGGCGCAGGCCATCTCGGAGGGCGCCGCCGACGACAAAGGCGTGCCGGCCGAACCGGTGGCCGTGACCGCGGTGACGGTGCGCGACACCCCAGCCGAGGTCCCCCCGCCGTTCTCGACCGAACCCGTGGAGGCGCTGGCCCGGCACCGCGCCGTGCTCGAGACGTCGCTCGGCGACATCACCATCGCGTTCACGCCCGACGAGGCGCCCGAACACGTGCGCAACTTCCTGCGCCTGGCCCAGCTCGGCGCCTTCGACGGCACCACCTTCCACCGCGTGGTCAAAGGGTTCGTCGTGCAGGCCGGCATGATGTCGACGCGCCAGGTGCCGCTCTCGGAGGCACAGGAGAAGCACGTCCGCCAGCTGAAGGCCGAGTTCAATGCCCAGCCGCACGATGTCGGCGTCGTGTCGATGGCGCGGCAAGCGGATCCCGATTCGGCCAGCACCTCGTTCTTCATCGTGACGGCGCGGGCCGCGTCGCTCGATCAGCAGTACACCGTCTTCGGCAGGGTGGTGGAGGGGCTCGACGTCGCCAAGGCCATCGAGGCCGTGCCGGTGAACGGCGAAACCCCGGTGCAGGAAGTGACGCTGAAACGCGTGCGGGTGGTGACCCCGTGAGCGCTGCCTGAGAACGGGGTGTGAGGTCGGCGCCGCCCCGACGGCCCGCCGCCCGTCATCATGGCTCGTCGAAGGGCAGACGCGGGCCGGCGCCGGGACGGGCCGGGCGTTCGGGCCGGATGGTCGTCTCGGCCAGGTTGTGCACGCTCACGCCGAGCAGACGCACCGGACGCGCCCCGGCCTCGGTCTTGTCGAGCAGGGCCACGGCCCGGGCGGCGATCGCCTCCGGGTCGCGCGTGGCTTCGGCGCTGTGGCTGCGCGTCACCGTCTCGAAGTCGGCGTAACGCACCTTGATGACGACGGTGCGCGCGAAGAGCTGGCGCTTCTCCAGCCAGGCCGCGCCGTCCCCGGCCATCTCGGCGACCTCGCGGCGAATCTCGTCGAGGCGCGTCAGGTCGTGTTCGTAGGTGCACTCCGAGCCGGATGATTTGGACGGGCGTTCAGGTTCCACCGCCCGCCCGTCCTTGCCGTCGGCCAGGTCCTTGAGCCAGTCGGCCAGCGACCCGACGATGCCGCGCAGGGCATCCAGGTCGGCGGCGCGCACGTCCACGAGCCGCGTGATCCCGTGTTCGTGAAGTTTCCTGGCGGTCACCGGGCCGACACCCCAGAGCGCGTCGACCGGCAGGCCCTGCAGAAAGCGCTCGACCCGCTCGGGCGCAATCACCGTCAGGCCATCGGGCTTCTTCCACCCCGAGGCGATCTTGGCCAGGAACTTGTTCGGGGCCACGCCCGCCGACGCCGTCAGCCCGGTCGTCTCGCGAATCGCGGCCTTGAGACGCCGGGCCACCGCCACCCCGAGCGGTTCGCCCCACGCGTTCTCGGTGACGTCGAGGTAGGCCTCGTCGAGCGACAGCGGCTCGACGAGCGGGGTCACGGCGCGGTAGAGCGAGAAC
The DNA here is from genome assembly GCA_963843885.1 of uncultured Acidobacteriota bacterium. Lineage (GTDB taxonomy): Bacteria > Acidobacteriota > Vicinamibacteria > Vicinamibacterales > UBA2999 > CADEFD01. The sequence goes on along the minus strand of CAWJMJ010000015.1, from coordinate 110,358 downwards.
ACCTGCTGCGACACCTGGCGGTACTTCTGGAAATCGGGACGCACGATGACCAGCGCCGGGCACAGCCGCACCGCGCGCGACATGGGGATGGCCGAGCGCACGCCGAAAGTGCGCGCTTCGTAGCTGGCGGCCGCGACCACGCCGCGCTGGTCGGGCGCGCCGCCGACGGCCACGGGGCGGCCGCGCAACTCGGGGTTGTCGCGCTGTTCCACCGACGCATAGAACGCGTCCATGTCGAGGTGCAGGATCCGGCGCATGACCACGCTGTGGAGGGGGAGAGCGCCCGTGGCGCCTGCAAGTAAGATAGCTCCGCCGTGCCCCCGACCACCAGCCTTTCCCCTGTGCCCCGGCCGCTGCGGCTGCTCGTCACCGGCGCGGGCGGCTTCATCGGCGGCGAGGTCGTGCGCGCGGCCCTCGCTCGTGGCCATCACGTCACCCGGCTCCGGCGCACGGCCCCGGTACCGGCCCTGGCGCCGGCCGAGGCCGGCACGATCGTCGCCGACCTGAGCGTGCCGGGCGCCCTCGAGGGCGCGCTGGTCGGCCTCGACGCGGTCATTCACTGCGCGGCGTCGTTGAGCGGCGGCCCCGACGAGCAGGGGCGCGACACGCTGACCGCCACCGCGCACCTCTTGGCATCCATGACCGCGAGCGGCGTGGGCCGGCTGGTGCTGGTCAGTTCGCTGGCCGTTTACGACTACCGCGCGCTGCCGGCCGGCGCGCGGCTCGACGAGACGTCCCCCCTCGAAAGCGACGCCGCCAACCGCGGGCCCTACGTGGCCGCCAAGCTGGCGCAGGAGCGGCTGGTGCGCGCCGGGGCGCTGCGCGACTGGCGGATCGTCCGTCCTGGCCTGGTCTTCGGACCGGGGCGCGGCTGGTTCTATCACCTCGGCATGCCGGCCCCGGGCGGGCTGTGGCTGGCGCTGGCCGGCGGCGCCGAGCTGCCGCTCACCCATGTCGACAACTGCGCCGGCGCGATCGTGGCCGCGGCGGAGGCGTCGGCCGCGGGCGTCGTGGCGAACATCGTCGACGACCACCGCCCGACGCGCGCGGCCTACATGCGCGCGCTCGCCGCCGCCACCGCGCCGGGCACGCGCGTCGTCGACGTGCCGTGGCCGCTGCTGGCGGCCGGCGGCAGTGTGGCCAACCGGCTCGGCCTCACGCCCGGCATGCTCCATCCCGCGCGGCTGGCGGCGCGCTGCAAGCCGTTGACCTACGACAACACGACGGCCAAGCAGGCGCTTGGGTGGCGGCCGGCCGTGGCGATGGACGCGGCGCTGACGACGCTCAGTTGAGGCGCCTGCGGCCGCGCGGCCGGTGCACGGGCGCCGCCTGGCCTAGCCCGCCCTCGGCCACGGCCGCGACGAATGGCTAGAGCGTGCCGGCCGCGAGTCCGTCGGCGATGAAGTGGCCGGCGCGCGCCGACAGCGCCATGATCGTCAGCCCCGGGTTCTGGAAGGGCGAGGTTGCGAACGCGGCCGAGTCGGTCACGAACACGTTGGGCGCGTCCCAGCACTGGTTGTGCCGGTTGAGCACCGACGTGGCCGGCGTGTCGCCCATCGCGGCGCCGCCGGCTTCGTGCACCGCCGAGCCGGGCAGCAGCGCGCCCTCGCGTGTGTAGACCAGTCGCCGCGTCACCTGGTAGACCAGCCGGCCGGCCAGGCTTTCCTTGCGCAGGTGATCGATCTCGAGGCCGCAGGTGCGCGCCAGATCGGTCAGCGTCGCGCGCATGTCGCGCACCATCGCCGCTTCGTTCTCGCCGTGCACGCAGCGGATGCGCGCCACCGGGATGTCCCAGGCGTCGCGGCGGGACGGGTCGAGGGTGACGCGGTTCTCCGGGTCGTGGAGCATCTCGCCGACGGCCATGAAGAACCAGCCCGGGTCGATCCGGCCGACCGAGCCGAGCAGCGAGTAGCCGCGCAGGAACCCGGCGTCGCGGCGGCCGTTGGCGTTGCGGAAGCTCGGCATGTAGATGCCCGACTGCGCGCCGAAGTCGTAAGGATCGGTGCGCGGGGCGCCCTCGACCGGGTGCGGCCCCGCCTCGAAGATCATCACGTGGTCGGTCAGGCCGCGGCCGAGCTGTCCCCGCGAGTTGCCGAGGCCGTCGGGATGTTGCGGCGAGCGCGAGTTGAGCAGGATGCGCAACGACTCGATGGTCGAGGCGCACAGCACGACGGCCCGGGCCCGCGCCTGGCGGCGCTCGCCGGTGACCCGGTCGACGTACTCGACGCCGGTGGCGCGCCCGGCGCCGTCGACGAGCAGACGGGCCACCACCGCGTCGCTCTGCAACTCCAGACGTCCGGTCGCGCCGGCGGCGATGAGCGGCGTCGGCACGCGGGCGCCGTTATGGCGCACGATGCGGCAGGTGGTGGCCGGCCAATCCGGCCAGGCCGTCGCCAGCTGGTCGAGGATCCGCCGCTCGCTGGTCGTCACCGGCAGGGGCTGGTCGTAAACGCCGTCGGGGATGCTCGGGATGCCGGCGGCGCTGCCGTGCACGCCAAGGAAGCGTTCGACGCGCTCGTACCACGGCGCCAGGTCCTCGTAGTCGAGCGGCCAGTCCGGGCCGACGCCGTCGACGCGGGCGGCGTGGAGTTCGCTGTTGCCGATGCGCAGGGCGTTGCGCCCCCACAGGTGCAGCCGGCCGCCGATCTGGCGGCCGCGGTACCAGTTGAATGGCGCGCCGCGAACGGTGCTGTAGGGATTCTGCCGATCGCTGACGAAGAGGTGGCGCGTCAGCCGGCTGTACGACATGCAGCGCGCTTGCATGCCCTGGCCGTCGAGGAAGGCCCGCGCCCGGGTCAGCAGCTGCAGCTTCGAGCGATCCTTGGCGGGCGGTTCGGGGAAGTCGCGGACCGGGTCGAGCGACCGCCCGGCCTCGAGCAGCAGCGTGTGCAGACCGCGTTCGGTCAGCTCCTTGGCCGCCCAGCCGCCGGCGGCGCCGGAGCCGACGACGATCGTGTCGAAGTCGCGTGGCGTAGTCACCCCCGCCTCGTGATGTAGCCCCACACCTCGCCGGCCGACCACGCCATGAGCAGCGGCAGCATCACCGGCGCGGCCCGCCAGAAGCGCGCGCGCTGGCCGCGGCGGGCCTGGGCGCCGGCGTGGCGCTTGAACAGCACCAGCGGCAGCAGCGGTCCGGCGGCGATGAACTTCAGGCGCGCCAGCGGCGAGACGTTGCGGGCGCGGATGTAGCCGAACAGGCGGCCCCACTGGAACCGCTCGGGCAGGACCCCGGCCAGACTCGTGTAGGGGGTCTTGTAGTCGACCACCGCCTCGGGCGTGAGATACAGCGTCTCGCCCCGCTCCATCAGGCGCCAGTGCACCTCGGGCTCGTGGAAGCGCGTGTGCCACAAGTCCCTGGTCAGCTCCAGGGCCCGGCGCTTGTAACAGACATTGACGTCCGACACCCACGCGCGCGGGCCGGCCTCGAAGGGCGGGGCGTAACGGCTGAAGTCGCAGGCGTGGAACGCCCAGTTGAGCGTGTCGGTGGACGCGCACTCGATGGCGCCGCCGATGACCGCGTGCGGCAGTTCGCCGTGCAGGCGCGCCATGGCGGCGCACCAGCCGGGCCGGGCCGGCGCGCGGTCTTCCAGGATGGCGACGAGCTCGCCGGTAGCGCGTTTCAGTCCGGCGGCGCGGCGCCGGTCGAAGAGCTCGTGCTGACCGCCGGCCGAGTCGACGGGATGGCCGGTGGCGATGCTCCCGATGCTGAAGAACTCGACCTCGGGATACTCCGACGCCAGGGCGCCGATGTCGGGACGCGAGTCGTCGTAGGGCGCGAGGATCTGGAGCGGCGGCGCACCAACTTGGCGCCGCAACGCCTCGAGGGCGCCGCGCAGCACCTCGTGGCCGTCCACGATCGTGAGGATCAGGCTCATCGTCACGGCGTCGCTCGGCGGCGGGCTCATGCCGGCATGCGTCCGAGCACCGGCAGCGTCACCGGCGTGCCCGAGGCCGAGCTGTCACGCACCGCCTCGGCCACTTCGGCCGCGCGCAGCCCGGCATAGCCGTCGGCCATGGTGACGTCGCGCTTGCCTTCGACGTAGGCCAGGAAGTCGTTGAGTTCCTCGCGGAATGACGCCAGCGCCGTCGTCTTCCAGGTGAAGAGCTTCTCGCGCACGGCAATCTCGGGGTAGTAACGGTTGCGGCGCGTGCGCGCGCCGCCCGGCCGGTCCATGGTGACCAGCGTGTTGCGCATCGGCGCGTAGGCCGCCCGCACCATGCCCTTGTCGCCGTAGGCCTCGATGAAAAATCCGTAGCCCTTCCACTCCGTCCACGTCGCCTGGTACGAGGCGGCGATGCCGTCGGGGCTGCGGAACACCGCCATGGCGTTGTCCTCGGAGCCCGGCACCTGCCAGATGCGTCCGCTCGAGAAGCCGAACACCTCGGTGATCTCGCCCAGGAAGTAGCGCGTCAGGTCGGTCATGTGGATGCCGACGTCCCACATCGCGCCGCCGCCCGACAGCGGCGCCTTGAACTCCCAGTCGTGCACGAACTTGGGCAGGCCCTCGTGCCCGCCGAAGACGCGGAAGTGATCGACGACGCCGATCCGGCCGGCGCCGATGACCTCGTGCATGAACTTGATGGCGGGGTAGTAACGCAGATTGAAGCCGACGCCGAAGGCGCGCCGGGCGGCCAGGGCGGCGTCGACCAAGCGCCGGGTGCTGGCGGCCGAGTTCGTGACCGGCTTCTCGATGAGCACGTGCAGCCCGCGCGCGAACGCCGTCAGGCAGGTGTCGTCGTGGACGTGCACCGGGGTCGAGATGACGACCGCGTCCATGGGCACGTCGAAGAAGGCCTCGAGCGACGGGGCCACCGTGGCGCCACTTGATCCGGCCGCCCTGGCCGCCGACGTGGCATCGAGGTCGTGGACGGCGGCGAGACGGGCCACCGGATGCTCGCGGATGGTGGTGGCTCTCAGCTGACCGATCTTGCCCGTGCCGATGACCCCTATCCGCATGCGGTGACTGCTTTCATCAGAGGACGGCCAGAATACCACGCCGGATCATGCGATCCCGGTGCGCGGGGGCGGCTCGCCAGCGGGTGGTGTGCCGTCGCGCGCGGTCCGGCGCAGGGCTGTGTCGAGGGCGATCGGTGCGCGCCGGCGTGCGTCGGCGCGCGGCATGAGCGCCCCGTCGCCGTCAGCTGCCGACTTCGGCGGCGGCGGTCTCGGCCACGTCGAGCAGCACGGCGGCGACCTCGGCGGTGGACTCCAGGCGATAGCGCGCGGCGGAGGCGCGCCGTCCGACCACGACCGAGACGCCCTGGTCGATGGCGCGGAACGCGTCCTCGTCGGTGAGGTCGTCGCCGAAGTAGACGACCCACGCCGACTGGCCGGTCAGCCGCTCGACGTCGTGGACGATCCAGCGGACGGCATCGCCCTTGTTCCACGGGGCCGGCGGCAGGAACTCGTGGACGTCAGCGCCGGTCAGGCGTTTGAGGGCGCCGCTGGCAAGCCAGGGCGCGGCGACGCGATCGGCGGCCTCGAGTACCGGCGCCCGCTGTTCCCGCGCCACGCCGCGGACGTGGACGGCCACCGAGGGCCCCTTGGACTCGAGGCGCGCCCCCGGGGCGTGACTCACGACCTCGGCGAGGGCCCGCTCGAGCGCGTGCGCGGCGGCCAGCGCCGTCGCCACGGCGTCGTGTTGCCAGCGGCGGTCGCCCACGGCGATCTCGAGGCCGTGCAGGCCTGCCAGATAGACCTCCGAGCCGAGCGGCACCCGCCGGGCCAGGTCGGCGACCCGACGGCCGCTGATCAGACCGAGAGTGACCTGTGACAGGGAGGACAGCGCGACGAGCGCAGTCAACGCGTCCGACCGAATTCGCGGCACCGTGGGGTCGAGATCGAACTCAGCCAGGGTGCCGTCGAAATCCGAGAGCAGCACCAAACGCGTGCCGCGCCGCCGCGCCACAATCGCGCGGTGGACTTCAGCCAGCACTGGACCATCCTAGCCCGGTCCGTCGCGGCCGGCCAATCCTGGCCGTCGCCGCGGCTGATTCTCCTAGACGCCCGTGCTGCCGAAGCCGCCTCGCGAGGTCGTGTCCGCGCTGGCGCCTTCCACGAAGGTGACGCGCGGCGCGGCCAGCACCATGCCCTGGGCGATGCGCTCGCCCACGGCGACCGTCACCGGCTGGTCGGAGACGTTGATGACCTGGATTTTCACTTCGTCGGCCGGGCCGCAGTAGTCCGAGTCGACGACCCCGACGCCATTGGCCACCATCAGGCCGCGCTTGAGGGGCGTGCTGCTGCGCGCCAGGATGGCCAGGAAGTGGCCTTCGGGTACGGCCACGACCAGCCCGGTCGGGACCAGGGCGATGCCGCGCGGCGGCACGACGGTGACGGCGGCGGCGGCCAGGTCGAACGCGGCGGCGCCGGCGGTGGCGTACAGCGGCATGGGGACGTCGGGGGAGAGGCGGGTGATGGTCACGGTCATGTCGAGCCAATCTTATCGGCTCGCGGCCGGCCGCTCGCTTTCCGCACAGCTCGCCAGGTGCGCTTTTCGGGTTTCGGGGGATGATGAAGTCCACGGCGCGGCCGAGCGACCATCGGACCGCTCGTCGCGTCTCAAGGACACCTATGACCTCGCGCGTTCCCGTGCTTGCCGCTCTCGTTGCTCTGGCCCTGACCGCCTTTCCGAGTGCGCCGCGGGCCCAGGTGGCCGCGCCGACGTCCCCGGCGCCGGCGGCCGCCGCCGATCCCGCCACGGCCCCGCTCGACGCCGTGCTGCCGGTCGATCCGGCGGTGCGCACGGGGCGGTTGCCCAACGGGCTGCGCTACTTCCTGCGCCAGAACGGCCGTCCGGCCAAGCGCGTCTCGATGCGCCTGGCGGTGGATGTGGGCAGCATCCAGGAACACGACGATCAGCGGGGCCTGGCCCACTTCCTCGAGCACATGGCCTTCAACGGCAGCGCCCACTTCAAGCCGGGCGAACTGGTGACGTTCCTCGAGTCGATCGGCGCGCGCTTCGGCCCGCACGTCAACGCCTCGACCAGCTTCGACGAGACCATCTACATGCTCGACGTCCCGACCGACCGCGATGGTTACGTGGACAAGGGCCTGCTCGCCTTGCGCGACTTCGCCGGCGGCGCGACGCTCTCCAGCGACGAGATCGAGAAGGAGCGGGGCGTGGTCATCGAGGAGTGGCGCGGCCGCCTCGGCGCCGGCTCGCGGATCACCGACCAGCAACTGCCGGTGATCTTTGCCGGCAGCCGCTACGCCGACCGGCTCCCCATCGGCCTGCCCGAGGTGCTGCGCACGTTCCCGCAGCAGCGCCTGCGCGACTTCTACACCACGTGGTACCGCGCCGACCGCATGGCCGTGGTGGTGAGCGGCGACCTGCCGCTCGACGAAGCGGAGCGGCTCGTGAAGGCCCGGTTCAGCGACCTGCCAACGCCCGGCCCGGCCCCTGAGGCCATCGACGCCGCGGTGCCGCCGCACCCCGAGCCGCTCTACAAGATGGTCACCGATCCCGAGGCGCAGGGCTGGAGCGTGACGGCCATCTTCAAGCACGCGCCCCAGCCCGAGGACACGGTCGGCGCCTATCGCCGCTCGCTCGTCCGCTCGCTCGGCTTGCAGATGCTCGGCGCCCGGCTGGCCGAGTTGGCCCGCCGGCCCGACGCGCCGTTCCTGAGCGCCGATGCCGGGGCGTCGAACATCGGCCGCAACCTGGCGATGTTCGAGCTGAATGCCGAGGTGAGTGAGGGCGGCATCGCCGCAGGCCTGGAGGCGGTCGTGCGCGAAGCCCGCCGCGTGCAGCAGTTCGGGTTTGCCGCCGCCGAGCTGGAACGAGCCAAGCGTGGGCTGCTGGCTGGCTACGAACGCGCCTACAACGACCGCAACACCGCCGAGAGCCCGTCACTCGCCAACGAGCTGGTGCGCCATTTCCTGCAGGACGAGCCGGCGCCGGGCATCGCCTATGAGTTCCAGCTGGTGCAGCGCTTTCTCCCCGCCATCACGCTCGAGGAAGTGACCGCCCTGCATGAAGGGGCTGATCCGCGACGACAGCCGCGTGGTCCTGGGCATCGCCCCGGCCAAGGCGGGTGCGCCGTTGCCGACCGACGACACGTTGAAGACGGCCATGGCCGCCGCCTTCAGCGCCCCGCTGACGCCGTGGAACGACGGCCAGGCCGGACGCGAGCTCGTGACCACGCCGCCCACGCCCGGCCGGGTGACGCGACGGCGCGCAGATTCCCGAGGTCGGCGTCACCGTGCTCACGCTCTCCAACGGCATGGAGGTGTGGCTCAAGCCGACCGACTTCAAGAACGATCAGGTCGTGTTCAGCGCCTATGCGCTCTGGCGGCGGATCGCTGGCGTCGCCCGAGGACTTCACCGAAGCGGTCGCTCTCGCCGGCGCTGGTCGGCATGGGCGGGGTGGGCGGCATCAATCCCGTGGAGCTCGACAAGGTGCTGGCCGGGCAGCATCGCGTCGGCCTCGCCGCGACATCGACAGCTACACCCACGGCATCTGCGGGTCGGCCACGCCCAAGGATCTCGAGACGGCGCTGCAGCTCACTTACCTCAACTTCACCGCGCCGGACTCACCGACGAAGGTTTCGAACTGCTCAAGCGGCGCTTCGGCGCGATGCTGCAGAACCAGCAGCAGAGCCCGCGCTACGTGTTCAGCGAGAAGGTGCGCGAGGTCACGACCTCGGGCCACTACTCGGCCAAGGGCCTGACCGCGCAGGACGTGGCCGGCCTCGACCTGGCCGTGATGCGCCGCGTTCTACAACGCGCGCTTCGCCAACGCCGCCGACTTCACGTTCTTCATGGTCGGGGCCTTCACCGAAGCCGAAGTGACGCCGCTCGTGGAGCGATGGCTGGCGTCGCTGCCATGCACGGGCAAGCGCACCGCCACGTTCCGCGACATGGGCGTCAGGTTTCCGATGCGGCGTGCCTCAGGTGGAGGTCAAGAAGGGTCAGGAACCGGCCAGCCAGACGGTGATGTCGTTTTTCGCCGATACCGGACTGGCGAGATCGAAATGCACCGCGCCCGCGCCGCGGCGACCCTGGTCGGCATCCGCCTGCGCGACATCCTGCGCGAGAGCTGGGCGGCACCTACGGGGTCAGCGTCGGCTACGGCGATGCCGCCGCCGCAGAAGGGCTACGGCGCCATGACCATCTCAGTTCGGCAGCGCGCCCGACCGCGTGGAGACGCTGCAGAAAGCCGCGCTGGCCGAGCTGACGCGCCTGCGCGCCGAGGGGCCGTCGGCCGAGGACGTGCAGAAGGTGCAGGAGCTGGAGCGCCGCGACCTCGAGACGTCGGCGCGGCAGAACCAGTACTGGATGGGCTCGTTGCAGACCGTCCACATGCTCGGCTGGGATCCGGCCGGCATCGCCCGCCGCGGCCAGCGCACCGAGGCCCTGACCGTGCCGCTGCTGCACGAGACCATCAAGAAGTACTTCCCGCCGGATCGCTACACGGTCGTCACGCTGCAAGCCGGAGTCCTAGACCGGACCGCCGCCGGCAACGCCTTGTCCGTCCCGGCCCGGCTCGATAGAATGGGCCGGGCACGAACGTCGGTTGGTGGCGCGCGCGGGCTCGTTCCGAGCCCGGCCGCCTGGCCCCCAGACCCCGCCCCCGCGAGAGTCAATGCCGCCACAATTCGTCTACACCATGAAGGGGCTCGGGAAGGTCCATCCTCCCGACCACCAGGTCCTCAAGGACATCTGGCTGTCGTTCTTGCCCGGCGCGAAGATCGGCGTGCTCGGCCTGAACGGCGCCGGCAAGTGCACGCTGCTGCGGATCATGGCCGGCGTCGACAAGGACTTCATCGGCGAGGCGTTCCCCGGCGAGGGCGTCAGCGTCGGCTTCCTGCAGCAGGAGCCGCAGCTCAATCCCGGCAAGGACGTGCGCGGCAACGTCGAGGAAGGCGTCGGCCGCCATCACGGCCAGCTGCTCGACGCTACGACGACATCAACGTGAAGCTCGGCGAAGACATGTCGCCCGAGGCAGATGGACAAGCTGCTCGACGAGCAGTCGCAAGCTGCAGGACCAGATCGACGCGACCAACGCCTGGGATCTCGACTCGCGGCTCGAGATGGCGATGGACGCGCTGCGCCTGCCGCCGCCCGACGCCGACGTGACCACGCTCTCCGGCGGCGAGCGCCGCCGCGTGGCGCTGTGCCGGCTGCTGCTGCAGTCGCCCGACCTGCTGCTGCTCGACGAGCCGACCAACCACCTCGACGCCGAGTCGGTGGCGCTGGCTCGAGCGCTTCCTCAAGGACTACCCGGGCACGGTCGTCGCCGTCACGCACGACCGCTACTTCCTCGACAACGTCGCCGGCTGGATCCTCGAGCTCGATCGCGGCCACGGCATCCCGTACGAGGGCAACTACTCCGGCTGGCTCGAGCAGAAGCAGAGCCGGCTGGCAGCAGGAAGAGAAGACCGAGAGCAAGCGCCAGCGCACGCTGCAGCGCGAGCTGGACTGGATCCGCATGTCGCCGCGGGCCCGCCAGGCCAAGGGCAAGGCGCGCCTCAACGCCTACGAGCAGCTGCTCGCCGAGGACACCAGCGCAGAAGCTCGACAAGGTCGAGATCTACATCCCGCCCGGCCCGCGGCTCGGCGACCTCGTCGTCGAAGCGCGCGGCCTGAAGAAGGCCTACGGCGACAACGCTGCTGTTCGACGACCTGACCTTCACGCTGCCGCGCGGCGGCATCGTCGGCGTCATCGGCCCGAACGGCGCCGGCAAGACGACGCTGTTCCGCATGATCACCGGGCAGGAGCAGCCCGACGGCGGCACGCTGCGCATCGGCGAGACGGTGCAGATCGGCTACGTCGACCAGAGCCGCGACGCGCTCGACCCGAACAAGAGCGTCTTCGAGGAGATCACCGGCGGCGACGACGAGCTCGAGCTCGGCAAGCGCAAGGTCGCCTCGCGCGCCTACGTGTCGTGGTTCAACTTCAAGGGCGCGCACCAGCAGCGCAAGGTCGGCACGCTGTCGGGCGGCGAGCGCAACCGCGTCCACCTGGCGAAGCTGCTGCAGCAAGGGCGGCAACCTGCTGCTGCTCGACGAACCGACCAACGACCTCGACGTCGACACGCTGCGCGCGCTCGAAGAAGCGCTGCTCGAGTTCGCCGGCTGCGCCGTGGTCATCAGCCACGACCGCTGGTTCCTCGACCGCATCGCCACGCACATCCTCGCCTTCGAGGGCGACAGCAGGTCGTCTGGTTCGAAGGCAACTACCAGGACTACGAAGCCGATCGGAAGCGCCGCCTCGGCGCCGGCCGCCGATCAGCCGCACCGCATCAAGTACCGCAAGCTGACGAGGACGTAGGGGCCGGGTCCCGAGCAGGAGCCACATGACGCCACAGGAAGCGCGCGCCGCCGTCACCGTGATCGGCACCCAGTTGCAGCACGAGTGGATGACCACCGCCAAGGTGCTGGAGGCCATTCCCGACGGGAACAAGGACTGGAAGCCCGATCCGAAGAGCCGGTCGGCCTGGGAGCTGGCCGTGCATCTGGCGGGCGCCGACGTGTGGTTCCTCGACTCGATCCTGCATGGCGGGTTCACGAGCGATCCGGAGGGCGAAGCCAAGTTGAAAAGCGCCGCGCCCACTCCGCAGAAGCTGGCCGACTGGTACAAGCACACGTTCCCGGCCAAGCTCGAACAGGTGCTGGCCCTGCCGGATCACAAGTTCACCGAGGTGCTCGACTTCTACGGCATGAGGAACCCGGCGCTCGTCTACCTGAACTTCGCGCTCGTGCACGGCGTGCATCATCGCGGCCAGCTCTCGGGCTACCTGCGCCCGATGGGCGGCAAGGTGCCGAGCATCTACGGCGGCAGCGCCGACGAGGTCTGGCAGGGGAGCGCCAGTTAGCGCCGCGGCCGGCCACTGCGCTCGTGATTTGCGCCTCGCGGCTCGCGACTCACGAACCTCGCGGCCAGGGACGGAGATGACGGCGTCACGCATGCGCTCGCGGCTCGGCCGCTGGTTGGTCGGGTTGGTGCTGGCTTCCGCGGCGGGTTGCACGGCGACGGTGACGCCGGACCTGATCATCACCAACGCGCGGGTGTTCACCAACGACACCGCCAGGCCATGGGCCGAGGCGGTGGCAATCAAGGGCGAGCGCATCGTGGCGGTGGGGGCAGCGCGGGCGGTGCTGGCCACCGCGGGCGCCGCCACGCGGGTCATCGACGCGGGCGGGCGCGCGGTGGTGCCGGGCTTCAACGACGCGCGAGTGGACCTGCCGCTCGAGCCGCCCACGCCGGCGACGCTCACCGCGCTCGACCAGCGGGCCATCGCGCGCGGGGTGACCAGCCTGCAGGTCGTGGCCGGCGGGCCGATGCGGTCGTTGGTCGTGGCCGCGCAGCAGGCAACGCGACAGGCGCGGTGGCGGCTGATCCGCTCGCCCGAAGATACCGCCACGCTGTCCACGACGGATCCGCGGGCGATCGTGCGCCAGGATGAGCGGCCGTTCCTGCCGCCGCAGCCCGGCCTGCGCCTGGCTGCCAATGGCGTGGCCTGGCGCCTCGGCAGCGACCGTCATGGGGACCGGCGCGCCCTCGACCCGTCGCGGGTCGGAGTCGTGGTCGGCTGGTCGTATGGCGCCGAGGACCCCATCGTCATGACCGGTGCGGCAGGGCAGTGGGCAGCGGGCCTGGCCCGCGTCGGCTTGACCGAGGTATGGCGCCGGAAGCGCCCGCGACTGGACGTGCTGGGACTGGTGGACTATGCCGACGTGCAGCGACTGGCCAGCCGGGGCGTCGGCGTGGTCTGGACGACCGCGGTCGTGCGCGGCATCGCGGCGGGCCCACAGCCATTCGGTATCAGGCCGTTGTTTCCCGGGTCGCTCAGCGACGCGGGCGCGTGGTTGGCCCTCGGCTCGGCGGGCGAACCAGGCGGGGCCGCGGTCGTGGCGGCCGCGACCGGCGCCACCACCGATCGCGGGGTGGGCGGGCGCTGACGCGCGAAGAGGCCGTCCGCGCCATGACCTGGGGCAGCGCCTACGCCGAGAAGGCCGAGCGCGACAAGGGCTGGCTCGGGCCCGGCACCCTGGCCGATCTCGCCGTCCTGTCCGACGACATCTTCACGGTGCCGGCCGATCGGCTGTCCACCATCACCAGCGTGCTCACGCTGGTCGGCGGAACCGTCGTATACGATCCGGGCGTCCTTGCGAAGTAGCCTTAATGTTTCCAGACCTGCGTAGCTTCATGCACCGGCTGCGGGCCGATGCCGACCTCGTCACCGTCACCGCGCCGGTCGACGCGCATCTCGAAGTGGCGGAAATCCATCGCCGGGTCATTGCCGCCAACGGGCCGGCGCTGCTCTTCACCAACGTCACGGGGCGGGCGTTCCCGCTGGTCACCAACCTGTTCGGCACCGCACGGCGCGCCGACGCTGGCGTTCGGCGAGCGTCCGCTGCGAGCTCATCAGGCGCCTGGTGGACCTGGCCGAGACCATCCTGCCGCCGACGCCGGCAAGCTGTGGGGCGCGCGCGACGTCGGCCGGGAGCCTGCTCAAGGTCGGCCTCAAGCGCCAGTCGAGCGGGCCGGTCACCGAGGTGGTGACGCGGACGCCGCGGCTCGACCAGCTGCCGGCGATGACCTGCTGGCCGGAGGACGGCGGCCCGTTCGTGACGCTGCCGCTGGTCTACACCGAAGCACCCGGACGGCCGCGGCCACAACCTCGGCATGTACCGCCTGCAGGTCCACGATCGCCACGTCCACCGGCATGCACTGGCAGATCGGCAAGGGCGGCGGCTTCCACTACCAGCTCGCCGAGGCGCGCGGACCAGCCGCTGCCGGTCACGGTGTTTCTCGGCGGCCCGCCGGCGCTGATCCTGTCGGCGATCGCGCCGCTGCCCGAGAACGTGCCCGAGCTGATGCTGGCGTCGCTCATCGCCGGCGAGCGGCTGGCGCGCGTGCCCGGCCCGTTCGGCCATCCGCACCCGCTGGTCGCCAACGGCGAGTTCGCGCTGATCGGCGAGGTGGCGCCGCACGTGCGCCGGCCCGAAGGGCCGTTCGGCGATCACTACGGCTACTACTCGCTGCAGCACGACTACCCGGTGTTCGACGTCCACACCGATGGCGCACCGTCGCGACGCGATCTATCCGGCGACGGTGGTCGGCAAGCCGCGGCAGGAGGACTTCTTCATCGGCGACCTGCTGCAGGAGCTGCTGTCGCCGCTCTTCCCGCTGGTGATGCCGGCGGTGGAGCAGCTCTGGTCGTACGGCGAGACCGGCTACCACTCGCTCGCCGCCGCCGTCGTCAAGCAGCGCTACACGCGCGAGGCGATGGCCAGCGCGTTCCGCATCCTCGGCGAAGGGCAGCTGTCGCTGACAGAAGTTCCTGCTGCTGACCGACCGGCAGGTGGACCTGAAGGACTTCCGCGCCACGCTCGAGCACGTGCTGGCGCGCACCGATCCGCAGACCGACCTCTACGTGTTCTCGAACCTGTCGATGGACACGCTCGACTACGCCGGTCCGGCCGTGAACAAGGGCTCGAAAGGGCGTGTGGCTGGGCCTCGGCGATCCGATTCGCGAGCTGCCGCGCGCAGTTCCACGCCGGCCGTGCCGCCACCGTCGGACGTGACCGACGTGCGCGTCTTCTGCGGCGGCTGCCTGGTCGTGGGCGCGCGGTCCTTTGCCGAGGACCGCGACGCGCCGGCGCGGCTGGCGGCGCATCCGGCCTTTGCCGACTGGCCGCTGATCGTCATCTCGCGACGAGCCGGAGCGGGCCACGCGCAGCGACATGAATTTCCTGTGGACGACCTTCACCCGCTTCGAGCCGGCCGCCGACATCCACGCCGGCCGCGTCACGCTCGAGCGCAACCACGTCGTGTATCACGCCGCCGATGGTCATCGACGCGCGCATGAAGCCGTGGTATCCGGCCGAGGTCTCGTGCGATCCGCGGACGGCGGCGCTCGTGACCGCGCGCTGGCGGGAGTACTTCCCCACGGCCGGGTCGAGATGGGCGACGCCGAGCGCGGCCATCTGGACTAGACGCGCTGGTTCAACGTACGATGAAGCGACCGTGAGTGACACCGTGACCAGGGGCATCCGCGTGCAGGTTCGCAGCGTCTTCGTACCCGAGCGGAGCGCGCCGCGCGACCAGCACTACTTCTTCGCCTATCACGTGCGCATCTCGAACGAGGGCGCCGAAACGGCGCAGCTCATGAGCCGCCACTGGATCATCACCAACGCCGATGGCGACGAGCAGGAAGTGCGCGGGCCCGGGGGTGATCGGCGAGACGCCGGTGCTGAAGCCGGGCGACGGCGTTCGAATACACCAGCTACTGCCCGCTACGACCGCGGTCGGCACCATGCAGGGCAGCTACACCATGCCACGCCCGACGGCGCCAGCTTCGACGCCGCGATCGCGCCGTTCACGCTGGCCATGCCCAACGCGCTCAACTAGCGCGGCCGTCCGGCGACGGCCGGGGCCGCAGTCCGGCCACATGCGACATACTTGAGCGGATGGCTCTGTTGCGCCTTCCTACACCCAGTGCCCGCCGGGCTGAGCGCGTCGGCAGGCCGCCCGTCGCGGCGGCCGGTCCGGGTGTCGCCAAGAAGAAAATCGCGCCCGCGGCGGCGTGGCGCGAGGCGCGCGAGCTGTTCCACGTGCATCAAGGCGCCGGCTCGGCCTCGGGCTGGCGCTGATGCTCATCAGCCGCCTGGCCGGCCTGGTGCTGCCCGCCTCGTCCAAATACCTCATCGACGACGTGATCGGCAAGGGCCGGCACCGAGCTGCTGCTGCCGATCGCCCTGGCCGCCGGCGCCGCGACCCTCGTCCAGGCGGTCACCTCGTTCGCCCTGTCGCAGATCGCTCGGCGTCGCCGCGCAGCGCGCCATCACCGACATGCGCAAGCGGGTGCAGGCGCACGTCATGCGCCTGCCGGTGCGCTACTTCGACTCGACCCAGACCGGCGTGCTGATCTCGCGCATCATGACGCGACGCCGAAGGGCATCCGCAACCTGGTCGGCACCGGCCTCGTGCAGCTGGTCGGCGGCCTGGTCACCGCGGTCATCGGCCTGGGCGTGCTGCTCTACCTGAACTGGCGGCTGACGCGTCGTCACGATCGTCGTGCTCGGCGCTCTTCGGCGGCGGCATGGCCTACGCCTTCAAGCACGCTGCGGCCGCTGTTCCGCGAGCGCGGCAAGATCAACGCCGAGGTCACCGGCCGGCTCACCGAGGCGCTCGGCGGCATCCGCATCGTCAAGAGCTACACCGCCGAGAAGCGCGAGGAGATCGTCTTCACCAAGGGCGCGCACCGCCTGTTCCGCAACGTCGCGCAGTCGATGACCGGCGTCTCGGCGACCACCGCCGGCAGCACGGTGATCATCGGCGTCGTCGGCGTGCTGATGATCTGGCTCGGCGGCAACGCCATCCTGGCCGGACGGATGACGCTCGGCGACTTCGTGATGTACATCTTCTTCATCGGCCTGGTGGCCGCGCCGCTGGTCTCGATCGCCTCGATCGGCACGCAGATCACCGAGGCGTTCGCCGGGCTCGACCGCATCCGCGAGATCCTCGACATGGCGACCGAGGACGACGACGACGCCGGCAACGCGCGCCGTGCCCGACGCTGCACGGCGACGTCGCCTTCGAGGACGTCTGGTTCGAGTACGACCCGGGCAGCCGGTGCTGCAAGCACGTCTCGTTCACGCGCCGCGCCGGCTCGACCACCGCGCTGGTCGGCTCGAGCGGCTCGGGCAAGAGCACGCTGATCAGCCTGGTCATGGCCTTCAACCGGCCGACGCACGGGCCGCGTGCTGGTCGACGGCCGCGACCTCGACGACGCTGCACGCTGCGCGACTACCGCAAGCAGCTCGGCGTCGGTGCTGCAGGAGAACTTCCTGTTCGACGGCACCATCGCCGAGAACATCGGCTACGCCAGCCCGCACGCGACGCGTCGACGAGATCGTCGCGGCGTGCCGCATCGCCCACTGCGACGAGTTCATCCGCAGTTCCCGCACGGCTACGACACCGTCGTCGGCGAGCGCGGCATCAAGCTCTCGGGCGGGCAGCGGCAGCGCGTGGCGATTGCCCGCGCCATCCTGGCCGACCCGCGCATCCTGATCCTCGACGAGGCGACCTCGAGCCTCGACAGCGAGAGCGAGGCGATGATCCAGGACGGCCTGCGGCGCTGCGCAGCGGCCGCACCACGTTCGTCATCGCGCACCGGCTGTCGACGATCCGCAGCGCCGACCAGATCCTGGTGCTCGAAGCGCGGCGAGATCGTCGAGCGCGGCACGCACGACCGAGCTGCTCGCGCTCGACGGCCGCTACCGTCAGCTCTACGACAAGCAGTACAAGCTCGAGACCGACCGCTTCATCAATCCGGGCGAGGACTTCACGCCGGAGCCGCCCAAGGCCGCGGCCGTGCGCCCGACCTCCACGGCCATCTGAGGTAATGCCGGGAACCTTTCGGCGCGTCGCACGGTATTGTGTAGCGACGAGGGAGGCGATCCTGAACGGCGACCAACTGTGGAGCTCTTCCTGCGCGGCGTCCTCGGCCGATCCGGGCGCAAGCGTGCGCGCGCGCGCCACGCGGTTCCTGGCTGGCCGCGGCGGTTTCCTCGAACGCCAGCACGGTGATGGCCGCGGCCGGCGTCGCCTGGGGCATCTACGACAGCCGGCGCAGATCAGACCATCAGCGGCCGGCAGCCCGGGCGCCGGCCCGACCCGTCGCCGCCCATGTCCGACCCGGATCCCAGGGCGCCTGCCGCCCACCCTGACCACGACGACGCCGCTGCCGGTAGCGACCGACCCGCCGGGTTGGTGGCGCCGCCGGAGCTGGCCGCGCGTCGTCCGGCTGGCGATTTCGGCCGCCAGCGCCGATGGCGACATTGCACGACGCCGAACGCGCCGCTCATCCTGGAGCACGCGCGGCAGGCCGGCATCGCCGTCGCTGGTCGAGGGCGAGCTGCAGTCAGCCGCCAGCCGCTCGCCGAGATCGTGGCCGGCGTGACCGACCAGGCGGAACGCGCGCGACCTCTACGTGCTGGCCTTCACCATCGTGCGCGCCGACGAAGACGTGTCGGGCGCCGAACGCATCTACCTCGCCCAGCTCGCGCACGCCCTCGGGCTCGACGCCGCTGACCGCGGCGGCCCTCGAGCAGCAGACCGGCGGCCGCCATCGACGCGCGCGGCCGGCCCCGGGTCCGACACGGCCTGACCTCAACGGCACGTGTCACGATGACGGCCGCACCCGCGGCGCGGCACGCGGTCGGCGTGACGGTCCGCGCGGGAAGAGGAGCAGCGATGCAGGGTGCACAGCAGTGGTACATGGCCATCGGCGGCCATCAGGTCGGCCCGGTCAGCCAGGACGACATCATCACCAACCTGCGCAACGGCAGCATCGACGCGGACACGCTGGTGTTCACGTCGGGCATGACCAACTGGCAGCCGCTCAAGGACGTGCCGGCCTTCGCCGCGTTCGCTCAGTGGCGCCCGCGGCGCGGCGGCGCCCGTGCCGGTGCCGCCGCCGCGGCCGGGACGCCGCGCCCACGACATCGACTTCAAGATCCTCGGCAACGAGATGCAGTTCGTCGAGGTCGAGCTCGATCCGGGCGAGGCGGCCGTCGCCGAAGCCGGCGCGATGATGTACATGACCGACGGCATCGTCCTGGAGACCATCTTCGGCGACGGCAGCCGGCCGCAGTCGGCCGGGGTGCTCGATGCGCTGCTCGGCGCCGGCAAGCGCCTGCTCACCGGCGAAAGCCTGTTCATGACCGTGTTCACCAACGCCGGCCAGGGCAAGCACCGGGTGGCGTTTGCCGCGCCCTATGCCGGCAAGATCCTGCCGATGGACCTGCGCGCGCTCGGCGGCCAGCTGGTCTGCCAGAAGGACTCGTTCCTGTGCGCCGCGCGGGGCGTCTCGGTGGGCATCGCCTTCCAGCGCAAGATTGGCGTCGGCCTGTTCGGCGGCGAGGGCTTCATCATGCAGAAGCTGGAAGGCGACGGGCTGTGCTTCGTCCACGCCGGCGGCACCATCCACGCGCTCGACCTGGCGCCCGGCGAGACGCTGCGCGTCGACACCGGCTGCCTCGTGGCGCTGCAGCCGAGCGTGTCCTACGACATCCAGTTCGTCGGCAAGGTCAAGACCGCGCTGTTCGGCGGCGAGGGGCTGTTCTTCGCCACGCTGCGCGGGCCCGGCAAGGTGTGGCTGCAGTCGCTGCCGCTCAGCCGTCTGGCCGATCGCATCTACAAGGCGGCGCCGCAGACCGGCCGCCGCAAGGAGGAGGGCTCCGTCCTCGGCGGCATCGGCGACCTGCTGGACGGCCGCTAGTCCGGGGCGGAGACCGGGGTCGGCGCCGCGGCCGGCGCCGCCGGCCGGGTCCGCTGGCTAGCCGCCAGGCCCCGGTCCCCAGTAAGATTCCGGCCATGTCCTTTCGACACTTCCCGGTCCTCGTGGCCGCGCTGGCCATGTTCGTCGCGGCGCCGTTGGCCGCGCAGCCGCGTACCGCGTTCCCCGACCAACGCGGTGTCAAGCTCACCGATTTCCCGCGACTCGTGAAGCTGGCCGAGAACGTCTACGGCTACGAGGAGATCCGGCAGCCGGGTTTCACCACGGTCAGCCTGATTGTGATTGGCGCCGACGGCGTGCTGCTGGCCGACGGGCAGGGGAGTCCTGCCGCCACGCAGACCCTGCTCGACAAGATCACGACGCTCACCCCCAAGCCGCTGAAGTGGTAAGTCGTCGGCTCGGAGCACGGCGACCACACCGCCGGGAACAGCGTGCTGCCGCGTGACGTGACCTACATCGTGCATCCCACGTCGCGGGCGCAGCTCGAACGCGACGCCGCGACGGTGATGGGGCAGAACCTGAAGGCCGCTGCCGAGGCCATGACCAAGGGCGGGCCCCCGCCCACCCCGCGCCCGCAGGTGATCGTGCCGCCCACGGCGATGAGCGGCGACCGCCAGACCGTCGATGTCGGCGGCATGGAGGTGCAGGTGCTGTTCCTCGGCCGCGCCCACACCGGCGGCGACCTGCACGTCTACCTCCCCAAGCAGCGGCTGCTGTTCATGAGCGAGGCTTTCCTCAATCGCGTGTTCCCGGCCATGCGCTCGGCGTATCCGAGCGAATGGGTCAAGACCATCGACCGGGCGCTGGCCATGGACGTGGACCGGTTCGTTCCCGGGCACGGCTTCATCGAGGAACCGAAGGCGTCGCGGGAAGAACTGGTGGCATTCCAGAAGGCCCTGACCTACGTCATCGACGAGACGCGGCGCCTGCACCGGCTGAACCTGTCGGCCGACGACGCGCTCGCCCAGGCCAAATGGGGCGAGTACGGCCAGTGGATGCTGGCCGACCAGCAGGGCATCATCGCCATCCGCCGGATCTACGACGAACTCGAAGGGAAGCTCAAGTGACCAGCCAGTCCGCAGCCAACCACGCCCACCACCCGATCCCTACCTACGCCGCCACGGTGCTGTGGCTCACCGCCTTCGTGCTGCTCGTCGGGGCCGCGTGGTTCGGGTGGGACACGCATGGGCTCGGCGTGATGGCGTTGGCGCTGGCGGTGTTCGCGCTCATCGGCATCAGCCGGTGGTACATCGTGGCGCTGCAGGACCGCATCATCCAGCTGGAGATGCAGGTGCGTTGCGCGCGCGTGCTGCCGGCCGGACAGGACGAGCAACTGGCGCAGCTCTCGCCCAAGCAGGTCGTGGCCCTGCGCTTTGCCTCGGACGCGGAACTGGGCGACCTGTTGAGCCGCGCCGTGAGCGAGCAGATGACGCCCGGCGCCATCAAGAAGGCCGTGCGGCAGTGGCGGCCCGACTACCTGCGCACGTAGTCTTCGGACCGATGGCGCGCGTGGCCCCTGTCGATCTCACGCGCCTCAGCGCCGCGCAGCAGCGCGTGGTGGACGAGGTGCGGGCCGGCCGGCGCGGCCTCGTGCCGGCCAACGTCGTGGCCTGGCTGCCGAGCCCGGAACTGGCCCGCCGGGCGGCAGCGCTGGGCGAGTTCGTGCGCTACGAGACGTCGCTCGGCCCGCGCCGCTCGGAACTGGCCATCCTGGCCGTGGCCCGCCATTGGGCGTGCCACTACGAGTGGGCGGTGCATGCCGGCGAGGCCGCCGCGGCCGGCGTGCCGGCGGAGGTGATTGCGGCCATCGGCGCCGGCGCCATCCCCGAGCTGCCCGAAGCCGACGGCGCGGTCTATGCCTTCGCCCGCGAACTGGTGTCGACCGGGCGCGTGTCCGACCCCACCTACGCCGCCGTGGCCGGGGCCCTGGGCGAGACTGCCGTCATCGACCTGGTCGGCGTCGTCGGCTACTACACGCTGGTCGCCTTCACGCTCAACGCGTGCGGGGTGCCGGCCCCGCCGGGCGCCCCGACCCTCCGCTAGCGGTCCGGGGACGCGCCCGAGCCGGGCGGGCGAGGGTCCGCCGCTACCAGAGCGCAGACTTCATGCGGGCCAGGGCCAGCTCGACCTGGCCCAGGTCGCGAAGCACCCGCTCGGCTTCGGCAATCGTCTGGGCCAGCGCTTCGACCGGCGGCATCGCCCCGCGTTTCACTTCCCACGCCAGATCCCGCGTCGTCTCGGCGCACGCCCGGCACACGGCCACCGTCTGCTCGTGCGCGTCGATGATGCGCGTGCACCTCGGCCCGCTCCTCGTCAGTCATCCCTGTCAATTGTAACGGGGCCTGTCACGGTTACATCTCACCGGCCTGACCGCTGACCGGGGCGGACTGCGTCGACCGGACAGGATTGACACCCATGGCAGGTTTCTCCATGCTCACGTGGCTTCCGGACCTCGCGGTCCGGCCCGTTTGCGACGAGGAGATGACATGACACGACGACTGCTCGCGACGCTCGCAGTGGCGGCCCTAATCTCGCAGGTGCCGCACGCTCAGACGGTCAGCTGGCGCCCCACGGTGATGGGCACGCAGGGCATGGTGGCGGCGGGGCATCCGTTGGCGGCCGAAGTGGGCATGCGCGTGCTCAAGGCCGGCGGCAACGCCGTGGATGCCGCGGTGGCGGCGTGGGCCATCCAGGGCCAGGTCGAGCCAGGCATGACCGGCCTGGGTTCGGACATGTTCGCCCTCATCTACCTGGCCAAGACCAAGGAGGTGAAGTTCATCAACGGCACCGGCTTCGCGCCCAAAGCCGCCACCATCGACTACTACACCAGCCATGGCGGCATGCCCGCCGACGGCGGGCTCTCGATTGCCGTGCCCGGCGCGGTGAGCGGCGCGGCGCTGGCGCTGCAGAAGTACGGCACCAAGTCGATGGCCGAGGTGCTGGCCCCGGCCATCGAGGTGGCCGAGCACGGATATCCGATCTCCGAGGGCCTGGCTCGCGGTCTCGACGGCGGCAGGGAGAAGCTCGGCAAGTTTCCGTCGTCGACCAAGATCTGGTTCCGCGACGGCACGCCGCTGCAGATGGGCGACGTCGTGACCAACCCCGACCTCGCCAGAACGCTGCGCGCCATCGCCACCCAGGGGCCGGCCGGCTTCTACACCGGCCCGGTGGCCAAGGCGCTGGTGGCCGGCATGACCGCCCACGGCGGCATCATCACCGAAGCCGACCTGGCCGCCATGCAGGCGTTCGAGGCCCCGCCGATCTCGGTCAACTACCGGGGCTACGACGTCTACGAGTGCCCGCCCAACTCGCAGGGCTTCACCATGCTCTACGCGCTCAACCTGCTCGAAGGCTTCAACCTTCGCTACATGGGGCACAACAGCCCCGCCTATCTGCACGTGGTCACCGAGTCGCTCAAGCTGGCCTTCGCCGACCGCAACCAGTACGTCGGCCGATCCGGCGTTCACTCCCGCCATCCCGATGCGGGAGATGCTTTCGAAGGACTACGCCGCCAAGCGCCGGGCGCTCATCGACCCGAACCGCGCCATCGCCGGCGAGGCGCCGTATGGCGATCCGCGTGGTGGCTCGGCCACGACCAGTGCCCGACCGTTGGCCTATGCCGGCCCGCAGCCGGTGCCCGGCCGGGCCAATCCCTACGACCCCGACAAGGTCATCAACCTGACCACTTATCTCACCGTGGTCGACAAGGACCACAACATGGTGTCGCTGACCTCGAGCCTGCTCAGCGGCTTCGGCAGCGGGCTCGTGCCCGAGGGCACCGGCGTCATGATGAACGACCGCATGAAGTACTTCTACCTGGATCCGCACGACGTCAACTCGCTGCAGCCGATGAAGCGCGTGCGCCAGACCATCAACCCGGCGCTGGCGCTCAAGGACGGCCTGCCGGTCGTCAGCTTCGGCACCCCCGGCGCCGACACCCAGCCGCAGACGCAGTTGCAGTTCTTCCTGAACTTCGTCGAGTTCGGGATGACGGTGCAGCAGGCGCTCGAGCAGCCGACGGTGATCAGCAACAGCTTCCGCGATTCCTACCATCCGCATGCCGTGCTCGGCATGCTGCTCACCCCGATGATGCTGCCGGCCCACGTGAAGGAGGGGCTGGCGGCCCTCGGCCACAAGCTCGACCTGCGCGACGTGCGCGGTGTCGGCTCGGTGAAGGCCATCGCCATCCATCCCAAGACCGGGGTGCTGATGGGCGGGGTCAGCCCCACCGGCGACAGCTACGTCATGGGGTGGTGAGTCGGCGGAACGAGCAACCGGACGGGCGGCGCGCAAAAAGCAGCCGGGGCTGGGAGCGCGTGCGCCCAGCCCCGGATGGTCGAGGTGAAATCCCGCGATGTGCGGGCCGCGGCTGCCGCGGCCGCGCTACGTTCGTCCTACCAGTCGAACTTCAGACCGAAGCGGGCGATGGTCGGGGGCACGATCGAACTGGGCAGCTGGAATGCCGATCCGCTGTTCCAGGTGATGTTCTGCTCGGCCTTCGAGTTGGTCAGGTTGTAGACGTCGAAGAACAGCCCGACCCGACGGCCGGCGCCGGCGTTGAAGAACTTCTCGGTGCGCACGTCGAAGATCAGGATGTCGTCCTGCGTGCGCGCGCCGATCTTCTCCGTGAGGATGCGCTGGGTGCCGTAGTTGATGCCCCCCGTGCCGCCGATGCCGAACGCATTCGAGGCCAGGATGGTGCGCCCGTAGGGCTGTCCCGACTGGAAACGCAGGGCCGGGGTGATGCGAATCTGGAAGGGCGCTTCGTAGCTGCCGTTGACCTTGGCCGTCCACATGCTGAATTCGATAGCGGCCGTTGTCGGTGTTGATGAGGTCGTTCGGCGTCGAGGGGGTCGTGACGGAGCGCAGGTTCTGACCGAAGTAGGCGGTCGAGTGGTCCTTGTTCCAGCGCTTCGAGAAGGCGGCCGCCAGCGACCAGCGTCCGGTCTGACGCTTGTTGGCGCTGAGCTCGACCGTCTGGTATTCGCCGGCTCCCTCGAGGTTGGTCAGCGTGTTCACCACCGGCAGCGCGAGGTTGGCCGGGTTGAGGTTGAACGCATTGATGTTCGGGCCGTCGTCGCCGTTGCCGAAGACCCCGTCCGGCCCCGGGTCGCGAATCACGACCGGGACGTTGTAGGCGCTGAGCGGGCGGTTGGCGTTGACGCGGACGCGGAAGTCGTCGATCTTGCGATAGACGTAGCCCGCCTGGAGGCCGATGCCAGGCACCAGTTCGTGCTCGACCCAGGCCGAGATTTCGTTCGTCTTGGTGTTCTTCAGGTTCGGGTCGAGGACCGCGCTGCCGACGCCGCCGAGCGACGCGATGAGCGTGCCTTCTTCGCCGCGGTCGTAGACCCCGTTGCGGTTGGGGTCGGTCCAGGCGTAGCGGCGGTAGTAGTCCTGGCTGTTCGGGTTGACGTTGTTGGCGATGTCGGTGCCCGGGTTCCAGAAGTACCTGCGCGTAGTTGGCCTTCAGCACCGTGCGGCCGGCGCCGGTCAGGTCGAAGATGAGGCCGATGCGGGGCACGGGATGGTTGAACGTCTTCACGTCGCCCACTTCGGCGTACTGGGTGGCCGTGGCGGGCGCGAACCGTCCGCCGCTCGGGCCTTCCTGTTCCGGCAGGAAGCTGCGGTATTGGTCGAAGCGCAGGCCGGCATTGATGGTGAGGCGCTGGTTCATGCGCCACGTGTCCTGAAGGTAGAGCCCCAGGGTGCGCAGGCCCTGCTCCGACCGCGACGGCGTCTGGAACAAGTAGACCTCGGCCGGGGCGCCGTTGTTGAGGACGTGCAGGACGTCGCCCGGGACCACGCCGTTCACGCCCTGCCCGCGCTCGTAGGTGAAGGTCTCGCGGAACCATTCGCCGCCCAGCTTGAAGTTGTGGCTGCCCATCCAGCCGTCCTGGAAGTAGGTGGCCGACCCGGCGACCTGGTTGCGTGACGGGATGTTGAACCAGCCGTCACGGTTGCCGCCGCTGACCAGCTGATTGCCGATGTCCTGGAAGGCCGGCGCCTCGCTGTAGCGGTAGTTCGGCCAGACGTACTTGAACTGGCCGCCGCGCACTTCCACGAACATCTTGTCGCTGACCACCGATTCGTAGCCAAGCTTGTAGGTGTGCGCCCAGTACTCCTGCTTCCAGGTCGAGGCTTCCGACTCGTGCCGGGCGGTGGTGGCGCCGATGAGGAAGGTGTCCATCCGGTTGGGCTGTGACTTCTGGCCCCACATGGCGTAGGCACTGAGCTTGTTGTTCTGCGACAAGGCGAAGGTGGTCTTGCCCGAGATGTTCTTCAGGCCGGTCTCGAAGGCCTTGACCGGGAAGTTCGGCACCTGCGTCTTGATGTTCTGCTGGCGCAGCGAGGTGTACCACCACAGCCGGTCCTTGAGGCCGGGCACGTAGCCGCCGACATCGCCGTTGAGGTCGTAGTACCGACTTCATGCGGTTCAGGTCGGACGGGCTCAGGCTGCCGCAGTTACGCACGCCGCCGACGCTGGGGCACAGGAACGTCGAGGTGTCGGGGATGTTCTCGCGCTGGACCGACTGGTTCTGGTAGTCGCCGTAGAGCTTGCCGTGGAACTCGTTGCCGCCCGACTTGGCGACGAAGTTGGACCACACGCCCGGCCACGGCATTTCGGCCGTGTGCCCCTTGGTCTGCACCGCCACCTCGTCGATCGAGCCGTAGTCGTAATAGAAGCCGGCGGCGTTGGTGCCCTCGGTGTTGACGATGCCTTCGACCATCGGCCGGTGCTGATCTTCCTTGGTGTCGTAGACCGCGTAGCCGGTCTGGGTGCCGGCAGCGCTGCCGCCCACGTCGATGCGGGTGACGACGACGGCGGGCGCGGCCATCAGCACGGTCCAGAAGTCGCGGGCGTTGGGCAGCGCCGCCAGCCGTTCCTGCCCGAAGTTGGACGCCGTGGTGGTGGTCGAGACGTCGACGACCGGCGAGTTGCCGCTCACCGTCACCGTCTCCTGCAGGTTGGCCACGCCGAGCTCGATGTTCACCGTGGCGGTGAAGCCGAGGCCGACGTTGACGCCCTCGCGATTGACGGTGCCGAAACCGCCCAACTCGTAGACAAGCTTGTAGGTTCCTGGGGGGACTGCCGGAAAGCGATACTCGCCGGCCGCGTTCGTGACGTCCGTGCGGGTTCCCTGCATGCTCGGGCTCGACGCGGTCACGGTGACACCCGGCAACGTGCCGCCGGTGTTGTCCGTCACTCTGCCGTTGATCGACCCGGTCGTTGCGGAGACCTGCGCGTATGCCGTGGACGCGGCCAGGAGCAAGCTGAGGCCAAGGGCGCAGACGCGAACCATGCCGTACTCCTCCATCCTGTGAATCCTGTGCCATCCGGCGGAACATCCGGGAATGGCCAGGGGATGGCGCGTATTCTAGGCATGTCACTGGATGTATACAAGGCCGTTTCGTGGCTGCCCACGAATCCGCCGCCCAGCCGATCGCCGTGCGTCGGCGAGCACGCCAGATTGGTGGTTGCGCGGCGAGCTGCGGTCCACAATTTTGGATTGCGTGCTCGGCCGCTGCGGAGCGCCGCTCCCGCGCAGGTTGTGATGGCGCGACGGCTGTCGAGCGTTACCGGCGCTAACCGGGCCACATACGACTCCACCGGGCCACATAGAATAGGACCCACTATGGGAGGCACGATGCGGAAGCCGGTGGTGCTCATTACGGGCGCCGGAGGAGAGATTGGCCACGGTCTCATCGCGAAGATCACCGAGTCGGGCCGCCAGTCGGTGGTCACGCTCGACCTGAACCCGCTCGAGCCGGCCCTGGGCCGGATGGTGCAGCGCGAGTTCACCGGTTCGATCCTGGACATGCCGCTGCTCGAGCGCATCCTCGCGGAGTTCGAGATCGACACCGTCTACCACCTGGCGGCGCTGCTCTCGACCCGATCGGAGTTCACGCCCACGACCGCCCACCAGGTCAACGTCGAAGGCACCCTGCACCTGCTCGAGTTCGCGCAGCGCGAGGCCGAATCGCACGGCCGGCCGGTGATGTTCGTCTATCCGTCGTCGATTGCCGCCTACGGACTGCCCGACCTCGACGCCAAGACCCGGGCCGGCAAGGTGAGCGAGGACGAGTTCAACACGCCGACCACGATGTACGGCTGCAACAAGCTCTACTGCGAGCAACTGGGGCGCTACTACGCGCGCTTCTACAAGCAGCTCTCGGCCGAGCCCCAGGCCGGCCGGGTCGACTTCCGCTGCCTCCGTTTCCCCGGCCTCATCTCGGCCATGACGGTGCCGTCGGGCGGCACCAGCGACTACGCGCCCGAGATGATCCACGCGGCCGCCAAAGGCGAGCCCTACGCCTGCTTCGTGCGCCCGGATACGCGCATCCCGTTCATGGCCATGCCCGACGGCGTAGCCGCGCTGCTGGCTTTGGCCGCGGCACCCAGGGAGGCACTCTCGCGGACGGCCTACAACCTGGGCGCGTTCAGTCCCTCGGCTCAGGAAATCTACGAGGTCGTCCATGCCGCCTTCCCGGCCGCCGACATCTCGTGGGCGCCCGATCTGAAGCGGCAGGGCATCGTCGATTCCTGGCCGGCCGATGTCGACGACAGCGCGGCCCGGCGTGACTGGGGTTTCGCCCCGGCCTACGACTTCACCCGGGCCTTCTCCGAATACCTGATTCCGACCATCCGCGCGCGCTACACGCGCGCCTGAGGTGTCCATGCCGTTCGCCCGATTGGCTCTCGTGTGCGTCACGGCGGCCGCGGCCGCCGCAGGAGGCTGTTTGCGCGCTCCGCTCCCCACTGCCAGCTCCGACAACGCCGCCGCCGAGTCCTACGTGCGCCTGGTGCTGGCCCTGGGCCAGCACGACCCCAACTTCGTCGACGCCTACTACGGCCCGCCCGAGTGGCGGACCGAGGCGGTCGAAGCCCGGTGGGACCTGGCGGCCATCAACAAGCGCGCCGCGGTGCTCGAAGTGGATCTGCGGCGCCTGCCGCCGGTCGCCGACGGGGCGCCCGATGCAGCCCTGGTGCGGCTGCGCCGCGCCTATCTGGCGCGCCAGCTCGGAGCGCTGCGCGCCCGGGTCGCGATGCTGCAAGGCAAGCGCTTTCCGTTCGACGAGGAGTCGCGGGAACTCTACGACGCGGTGGCGCCGCACAACGACGAGGCCTCGTTCCAGGCCACCATCGACGCCGTCAGCGCGAAGCTGCCCGGGACCGGTGACCTGGCGCCGCGCTACGCGGCGTTCAAGCAGGCCTTCGTCATCCCGTCCGACAAGCTCGATGCGGTGTTCCAGGCCGCCATCGCCGAGTGCCGGCGGCGCACGCTGGTCGCACATCACGTTGCCCGCCGGGGAACGCTTCACGGTCGCCTACGTGAAGGACAAGCCGTGGAGCGCCTACAACTGGTACCAGGGCAACTACCAGAGCCTGATCGAGGTCAACACCGACCTGCCGGTGTTCATCGACCGCGCCATCGACCTGGCCTGTCACGAAGGCTATCCCGGGCACCACGTCTACAACGTCCTGCTCGAGAAGCACCTGGTCAAGGACCGCGGCTGGCAGGAGTTCTCGGTCTATCCGCTGTTCTCGCCGCAGTCGCTGATCGCCGAAGGGACGGCCAACTACGGCATCGAGGTGGCCTTCACCGACGCCGAGCGCCGCGCCTTCGAACGCGACTCGCTGTTCCCGTTGGCCGGCCTCGACCCACGGCGCGCCGACGAGTACTACGACGTGCTGGCGCTGGTCAGGAAACTCAGCTACGCCGGCAACGAAGCCGCGCGCGGCTACCTCGACGGACGGATCGACGCCACCCGGGCCGCCGACTGGCTGGTGCGGTATGCCATGAACACGCCCGGGCAGGCGGCCCAGCGCGTGAAGTTCTTCGACACGTATCGCAGCTACGTCATCAACTACAACCTGGGAGAGGACCTGGTGAAGGACTACGTCGAGCGGCACGCGGGCGACGATCCGGCCCGGCGCTGGGCGGTGTTCACCGATCTCATCTCGTCGCCGCGGCTGCCCTCGGCGCTGAAGGAGTGACGCCATGCGCGCCGTCGAGATCTCGCAACCGGGTCCGGCTGAGGTCCTCAGGCTGGTCGAACGGCCCCGGCCGACCCTGCTGCCCGGCCAGGTGCTGGTGCACGTGGCCGCGGCCGGCGTGAACCGTCCCGATGTGCTCCAACGTCTCGGCAAGTACGCGCCGCCGCCTGGGGCGTCCGACCTGCCAGGGCTCGAGATTGCCGGTCACGTCGTGGCCGTGGCCTTGTCGGACACCATCCCGTCACGCTGGCAGGCGGGCGACGCGGTGTGCGCGCTCGTGGCCGGCGGCGGCTACGCTGAATACTGCGCCGTGCCGGTGGAGCAGTGTCTGCCCATCCCCGAGGGCCTGTCGCTCATCCAGGCCGCCGCCCTGCCCGAGACCTTCTTCACGGTATGGAGCAACGTGTTCGAGCGCGGCCGCCTGCGCGCGGGCGAGACGTTCCTGGTGCACGGCGGCTCCAGCGGCATCGGCACCACCGCCATCCAGCTGGCCCGGGCCGCGGGCGCGCGCGTGTTCGCCACCGCCGGCTCCGACGAGAAGTGCGCGGCCTGCGTCGGGCTGGGCGCCGAGGCCGCGGTGAACTACCGCGAATGCGACTGGGTGGCGGAACTGCGCCAGGCCACCGGCGGCGCCGGGCGTGGACGTGATTCTCGACATGGTGGGCGGCGATTACACCCCGCGCAATCTCGACCTCCTGGCCGACGACGGCCGGCTGGTCCAGATTGCGTTCCTGAAGTCGTCACAGGTGCAGGTCGACCTGATGCAGGTCATGCGGCGGCGGCTGACCATCACCGGATCGACGTTGCGTCCGCGCCCCGTGGCCGCCAAGGCCCACATCGCCGCCGCGCTCGAAGCGCAGGTGTGGCCGCTGCTGGCGGCCGGCACGGTGGCGCCGGTGATCCATGCGGTGTTGCCGCTCGCCCAGGCCGCCGCGGCGCACGGGATGCTCGAAGAGGGCCGGCACATCGGCAAGATCGTGCTCGACGTCGGCGCGTAGCAGACCGGCGCGCGAGCCAGCGCGCGGCCGCGCCCACTATACTGGACGCCCCGCATGTCCCGGTCCGAGCCCCTCTTCACGCCCCGCTTCTTCGTGATGTGCGGCTTCAACTTCGTGGTGTTCCTGTCGGCCTTCCAACTGCTGCCGACGGCCCCGTTCCGCATCCGCGATCTCGGGGGCAGCGCCGTGGCGGCCGGCCTCTTCCTCGGCTTCCTCACCTACTCGTCGGCGCTGACCGGGCCGATCACCGGCGGCATCGTCGACCGCGTCGGCAAACGCCGGGTGCTGCTCGTGTCGAGCGCGGCCATCGCCGTGTTCTCGGTCGTGTACGCGGTGCTCCCGAACTATCCGCTGATGCTGGCCCTGGTCATCGTCCACGGCTGCTTCTGGTCGGGACTGCTGGTGGCGGCCAGTTCCTACGTGACCGACATCGTGCCGCCCCGTCGCCGGGCCGAGGGGCTGAGCTACTGGGGCATGTCGACGATCTTCGCGGTGTCGATGGCGCCGGCTATCGGCCTGTGGGTGTTCGAGCGTGGCGGCTGGCGGGTGCTGTGCTTCGAAGCGGCCGGGCTCAGCGTGCTCATGTTCGTGATTGCCTGGACGCTCCTGCCCAAGGACACGCCGCACGGCCACGAGCAGGCGGCGTGGGCGTGGTCGTCGCTGGTCGAGTGGAAGGTGCTGGCGTTGGCCATGACCATGTTCCTGTACTCGTTCGGCTACGGCGGCATCACCAGCTTCGTGGCGATGTACAGCGAGGCCTCGGGCGTCTACCCGGCCTCGATCTACTTCACCGCCTTCGCGATTGCCATCCTGGTGACGCGGCCCTACGTGGCCCGGCTGGGCGACCGGATCGGGCACAAGAAGGTGTTGGTGCCCTGTCTGGGGCTGGTCGTGCTCGGCTTCGCCCTGCTGGCGGTCGGCGGCGGCCGGACCATGTTCGTGGTGTCGGCGCTGATCTTCGGCACCGGCTTCGGTTCGGCGTATCCGCTGTTTCTCGGACACGTGATGCGCCACGTGGCGCCGGCCCGGCGCGGCGCCGCCTTCGGCAGCATCATCGCGGCCTTCGACACCGGCATCGGCACCGGCTCGATGGCCATTGGCTGGATCGTCCAGCACCACGGCTACCGCGTTGCCTATGGCGTGGCGGCCGGTCTGGCGCTGCTGACGGTGCCGTACTTCCTGACGGTCGAACCCAGAGTGCTGCCGCCGGGCACCGTCGTGCATTCGTAGCGCGCGCCGACGCGGGCCGCCACGGCGGGCCGCACCCGTGCGCTAAACGGCTACGGCCGTCGAGTCGGGCTCGTAGTTGAGGACCGGCCGCAGCCAACGCTCCATCTCGCGCGTGGGCACGCCCTTGCGCCGGGCGTAGTCGGCCACCTGGTCGGACGCGACGCGTTGGATGGCGAAGTAGCGGGCCTGCGGCGACGAGAAGTAGAGGCCGCTGACACTGGCGGCCGGCGTCATCGCATACGACTCGGTGAGCGCCATGCCGATGGCCTCGGCGCCGAGCAGGTCGAAGAGCCGGCGCTTCTCGGTGTGATCCGGACAGGCCGGATAGCCGAAGGCAGGGCGGATGCCCTGGTACTGTTCCTCGGCCAAGGCCTCCGGCGAGAGCTCCTCGCCGGCGCCGTAGCCCCAGTCGCGCCGGGCCTGGGCGTGCAGGTATTCGGCAAAGGCCTCGGCCAGCCGGTCGGCCAGGGCCTTGGCGATGATGGCGTTGTAGTCATCAAGTGCGCCCTCGAAGCGGCGCACCACGTCTTCGGCGCCAATGCCGGCGGTGACCGCGAAGGCGCCGATGTAGTCGGCCACGCCGCTGTCACGCGGCGCCACGAAATCCGCCAGCGAGCGGTTGGGCTTGTCGTCGGCAATCACTTCCTGCTGCCGCAGCATGGGGAAGCGCGTCAGTTCGTCGTGCGCCGCGTGGGTGACGCCGGCCAGCGACGGGCCCTGGGTTCCGGACTCCGGCCGGTAGACCACGATGTCGTCGCCGTCGCTTGCCGCCGGCCAGAACCCGTAGACGCCGCGCGCGGTGAACGACCGGTCGGCCACGATCTGGGCGAGCAGCGTCTGGGCGTTCTCGAACAGCTCGCGCGCCGCCGCGCCCTGTGCCGGGTCGTCGAGGATGGCGGGGAAGCGGCCCTTGAGTTCCCAGGCCGTAAAGAAGAACGTCCAGTCGATGTACGGCACGAGCTCCTGCGATCGGCACCTCGACCTGACGCGCCCCGAGGAATGCCGGGACCGGCGGCGGGGTGGTGGTGTCGAAGCGCAGGCGATTGGCCAGAGCGCGCGAGTAGGGCAGCGTCGGGCGCTCCTGCCGCTGCTGGTGGCGCGTGCGCAGGTCCTGCTGCTCACGCCGGTTGGCGGCGTCGAAGGCGGTGCGGCCCTCGCTGCCGAGCAGGCTGTTCATCACGTCGACGACGCGCGAAGCATCGGCGACGTAAACCACCGGCTGCGTCGTAGACCGGCGCGATCTTCACGGCCGTGTGCTGGCGGCTGGTGGTGGCGCCGCCGATGAGCAGCGGCAGCTTGAGGCCGCGCGCCTGCATCTCGCCCGCCACGTAGACCATCTCGTCGAGCGACGGCGTGATGAGGCCGCTCAGGCCGACGATGTCGACGTGGTGGTCGGCAGCCGCCTTGAGGATGGCGTCGCACGACACCATCACGCCCAGGTCGATCACCTCGTAGCCGTTGCAGCCGAGCACGACGCCGACGATGTTCTTGCCGATGTCGTGGACGTCGCCCTTGACCGTGGCCAGCAGCACGGTGCCCTGCTTGCGGGCGTTGCCGGCCTCTTTCTCGGCGTCCATGAACGGCTCGAGGTAGGCCACCGCGCGCTTCATGGCCCGGGCGCTCTTGACCACCTGGGGCAGGAACATCTTGCCGGCGCCGAACAGGTCGCCGACCACCTTCATGCCGTCCATCAGCGGGCCTTCGATGACCAGCAGCGGCTTGCCCAACGCGACCCGCGCTTCTTCGGTGTCCTGCTCGATGAAGTCGACGACGCCGTGCACGAGCGCGTGCGCCAGCCGCGCCGCCACCGGCGCCTCACGCCACGACAGGTCGATCTCGCGCCGGGCGCCGGCGCCGCGCACCTGCT
This sequence comes from uncultured Acidobacteriota bacterium, assembly GCA_963843885.1. Classification (GTDB taxonomy): domain Bacteria; phylum Acidobacteriota; class Vicinamibacteria; order Vicinamibacterales; family UBA2999; genus CADEFD01. The sequence goes on along the minus strand of CAWJMJ010000015.1, from coordinate 77,008 downwards.
CGGCGTAGGCCACCATGCGCTCGGTGGCATCGGGCCGGCGATTGAAGATGATGTCTTCGACGTGGGTCGAGCAGCGTCTTGGGGATGTCCTCGTAGACCACCAGCTGGCCGGCGTTGACGATGCCCATGTCGAGGCCGGCCTTGATGGCGTGGTACAGGAACGCCGCGTGGATGGCCTCGCGCACCACGTCGTTGCCGCGGAACGAGAACGACAGGTTGCTGATCGCCGCCGCTGATCTTCACGCCCGGACAGGCCGCCTTGATCCGGCGCGTCGCCTCGATGAAGTTGACGGCGTAGTCGTTGTGCTCCTCGAGGCCGGTGGCGATGGCCAGGATGTTCGGGTCGAAGATGATGTCGAGCGGGTCGACCCCGGCCTCTCGGTCAGGAGCGCATAGGCGCGCGTGCAGATCTCGACCTTGCGCTCGACCGTGTCGGCCTGGCCCTCTTCGTCGAAGGCCATCACGATCATGGCCGCGCCGTAGCGCCGCACCGTCCGGGCCTTGCGCAGGAACTCCTCTTCGCCTTCCTTCAGGCTGATCGAGTTGACGATGGCCTTGCCCTGCACGCACTTGAGCCCGGCTTCGAGCACCGACCATTTCGAGCTGTCGATCATGATCGGCAGGCGGGCGATCTCGGGCTCGGTGGCGATGTAGTTCAGGAAGTGGGTCATGCTCGCTTCCGAGTCGAGCATGCCTTCGTCCATGTTGACGTCGAGGATGTTGGCGCCGCCGCGCACCTGCTCGAGGGCCACGTCGGCGGTGGCCGCCCAGTCGTTCGACTGCACCAGCCGCGCGAACTTCTTCGAGCCGGTGACGTTGGTGCGCTCGCCGATCATCTGGAAGTTGCTGTCGTCGCGCACCACCAGCCGCTCGAGCCCGCTGTAGCGCGAGTAGCCGGCATGGGCGGTGGCCGCGGGCGTGGGCGGCACGCGCGGCGGCACGCCGGCGACGGCCCTGGCGATGGCGGCGATGTGCGCGGGCGTCGTGCCGCAGCAGCCGCCGACGATGTTGAGGAAGCCGCTGCGCGCGAACTCGCCCAGCAACGCGCCGGTCTCGTCGGCCTGCTCGTCGTACTCGCCAAAGGCGTTGGGCAGGCCGGCGTTCGGATAACAGCTGACGTAGCAGGTCGCGAGGCGCGACAGCTCGGCCATGTAGGGGCGCATCTCGGCCGCGCCGAGCGCGCAGTTGATGCCGACGCTGAACGGCTGCACGTGCTCGATCGAGGTGTAGAAGGCGTCGACCGTCTGGCCCGAGAGGGTGCGGCCGCTGCGGTCGGTGATGGTCACCGAGATCAGCACCGGCACGCGCGTCCCGCGCGCCTCGAACTCTTCGGCCACGGCCACGAGCGCGGCCTTGGCGGTGAGGGTGTCGAAGATGGTTTCGACCAGCAGCACGTCGGCGCCGCCGTCGAGCAGTCCGCGCACCTGGTCGCGGTAGGCCAGGCGCAGCTCGTCGAACGAGGCGGAACGGAACGCCGGATCGTCGACCTTGGGCGAGAGCGACAGCGCCTTGTTGGTCGGGCCGATGGCGCCGGCCACGAAGCGTGGCCGCTCCGGCGTCTTCGCGGTCCACTCGTCGGCGACGCGCCGGGCCAGGCGCGCGCCTTCGACATTCATCTCGTAGGCCAGCGCCTGCAGGCCGTAATCGGCCTGCGCGATGGCGGTGGCGGAGAAGGTGTTGGTCTCGATCAGGTCGGCGCCGGCGGCCAGATACTCGCCGTAGATGTCGGCGATCACGTCGGGCCGCGTCAGCACCAGCAGGTCGCTGTTGCCCTGGAGTTCGATCGGGTGGTCGGCGAAGCGCGGCCCGCGGTAGTCGTCGGCGTTGAGCTTGCGCCGCTGAATCATGGTGCCCATCGCACCGTCGAGAATGAGGATGCGGCGGGTGGCGAGCTCGGCGAGCGGATGTGCGGTCATGGCAAGTCCAGACGTGAGCGGCGCGCGCCCGAACGGCGCGGCGGCAGCAGGGAAAGGGGCGCCGGGGCGGCGGGTTTGACGGCGCTGGCGACCAGCACCACGAACGGATTGCCGGCGCCGCGGGCGCCGACATGGACGCGCGGCGTCTCGAGACCGGCGGCGGTGAGCCATCCGGTGAGGGCGTCCTCGGCGAAACCCTGCCACCGGTCGCCGAGCCGGGCGCGGACCCACTCTTCGTCGTGGGCGCGCAAATCGAGAACGAGCACGCGGCCACCGGGCCGCAGCACGCGCGCGGCCTCGAGCACGGCCCGGCCCGGGTCGGCGGCGTGATGCAAAGTTTGCGAGAGCAGCGCCACGTCGACGCTGGCTTCGGCCAGGGGCAGCTTCTCGATGTCGCCGCGCTTCCACGTCACGTTGGTGACCCGGCGGCGTTCCGCCGAGCTGCCGGGCGCGGGCCAGGACCCGTGGCCGAGCGATCGACCCCGACGACGCGGTGCGCCCAGCGGGCTGCCTCGAGCGTCAGATACCCCTCGCCGCAGCCGATGTCGACGACGTCGAGCGGCGGCAGCAGCAGCCCGAGCGCGCGCGCCCACGCCGCCCAGCTGCGGCCAGGCACGAGCTGGCGGCCGTCACGCGTGTCGGGGCCGGCGTGCGCGTCGAAGTTCTCCCGGCGCAGGCGTCGCACCTCCTGGATCCGGGCGTCGTCGGCCCGCACGTCGGCCGAGCCGGCGGCGCGGGCGAACTCGGCATCGAGCAGGCGCCACAGCGGCGAGTCGTCGCCGGCGCGCCGCGACAGCCGGTAGTAGACGTAGATGCCGTCCCGGTCCTCGGCAACCAGACCGGCGTCCTTGAGCAGGCCGAGATGCCGCGACACGCCGGACTGGGCCAGCCCGAGGATGCCGGTCAGCTCGCTCACGTTGAAGCGGTCGGCGGCCAGCGCCCGCAGCAGACGCAGGCGGGCGGGATCGCCGAGCACGCGAAACAGGGCCGAGACATCCTGCATATCCACGAATCTAGTTGTGATGATATGGCAGGTGCGGTCGGGAGCGCCAGGTGTCCGCGCTCCGTGGCGCCGCCGAACCGGCCAGGAAGCCGCCGCGGCCCGGCCGGCGCAAGCGGGACCGTGAGGGGCGGCGCCGACTTGTGCGTTGGCGCGCGCCCCGCTGCGATACACTAAGGGGCTCCGCGCCGGTGCCAGCGACCGGGCCGGCCGGAGCCAAAAACCCATGGGCATTCTCGATAAGCTCCGTCCCCAAGCCAAGTGGAAGCATGGCGATCCGTCAGTCCGTCTGGAGGCCGTGCAGGCCCTGGGCGACGGCGACACCGACGTCCTCCTCCAGGTGGCTACCGAAGACCATGACGCGCGCGTCCGGCGCGCGGCCGTGGCCCGTATCGCCGACGCCGACACGCTGGCGGCGGTTACGCGCAACGACAGCGATCCCGGCACTCGCGACTCGGCCGTGCAGCGGCTGGTGACCTTGGCCGGCGAACCGGACACGGCCGCCAAGGCCGTCGCGGCGCTCGGCGCCCTGGGCCGCCACCGCGAGCTGGCCACGCTGGCCCGCTCGAGCGCGCCGGAGGCGAGCCGGCAGGCGGCCGTGGCGCTGCTCACCGAGGCCAAGGCCTTGGGCGGCATCGCCCGCCACGCCGCCGACCCGGGCACGCGCCTGCTGGCCCTCGAACGGTTGAGTGACGAGGCCGAACTCGAAGCTGTCGCGGTCAACGGCGAACACGCCGATGCCGCGGTGGCGGCGCTCGACCGGCTCACCTCGCCCTCGGCCGAGCGCTTGGGCGTCGTCGCCCAGCGGGCCAAGACCCGCGCCGTGGCCAAGCGGGCCAAGTCGCTGCTGGCGGCGCTGACCGCGCCGGTGGCCGACACGCCCCCGCCCGCGGTGGAATACAAGGAAGCCGATCAGGCCGCCGCGCACGCCTTGGTCGAGCAGATGCAGTCCCTGGGCGGGCAGACCGACCTGGCGGCCGTGCGCGACGGCTACGCCGCCGCGCGAGTCGCCTGGGTGGAACTGCTGGCCGATGCCGAAGTGGAGCCGCGCCTGGTGGAAGAGTTCGAGACCTTGTCCGACCGCGTCCGGTCGATGCTGGCGGCCGACGAAGCCGCCCGCGCCGACGCCACCCGCCACGCCGAGACCCTGCGCCTCGAACAGGCCGAGCGTCTGCGCTTGTGCGAGCAGGTCGAGGCGCTCCCAGCCGAGGCCATGCCCGATGGCCTGACCGCGGCCCGCGAGGCGTGGGCGGCCCTGCCGCCGATGCCCGACGAGTGGGCGGCCGACCTCCAGCGCCGGTTCGACGACGCCAGCAAGGCGGCCGAACGCCGCCAGGAGCAGGCGCAACACACGCGCGAACTGCGCGAGCAGGCCCCGCAGGTGGTCGCCGACGTGGAAGCCCTGGTGAGCGGCGACTACGCCACCGTGCGGTCGCAGTGGCAGGCGCTGCGCCGCAAGTGGCAGGCGATCCTGCGCACCGGCGATGTCGATCCGGGTCTGGCCGAGCGCTTTGCCGCGGCCAGCACCACCTTCGAAGCGCGCGAAGACGAGGTGCGCGCCGGCAAGCTGCGTCAGCAGCAGGACAACCTGCACCGCCTGCAGGCCGTGGTTCAGGCGCTCGAGACTCGCGCCGCCGCGGAAGCGCTGTCGCTCAAGGACGCCGACGCCATCATCAAGGACGTGAAGCTGGCGGTCGGCACGATGGGCCCGCTGCCCACGCCGCAGGATCGCGAAGACGTCACCGTCCGCCTCCAGGCCGTGCGCGCTGCCGTCCAGCCGCGTCTCGAGGAGCTGCGCGAACGCCGAGGAATGGAAGCGCTGGGCCAACGTCCAGGTGCAGGAAGAGCTGTGCACCAGGATGGAGGCGCTCATCACCGAGGCCGAGGCCGACCCGGCCAAGGCCGCCGAACGAGATGCGGGCGCTGCAGGAGCGGTGGAAGCCGGTAGCGGCGGCGCCGCGATCGCAGGGCGAAGTGCTGTGGACCCGCTTCAAAGCGGCGCAGGACCCAGGTCTACGACAAGTGCAAGGACTTCTTCGCGCAGCAGGCGGCCGAACGTCAGGACGCGCTGAAGCTGAAGGAAGCGCTGTGCGAGCGCGCCGAGGCGTTGTCGGAATCGACCGACTGGGTCCAGACCGCCGAAGCCATGAAGGCGCCTGCAGGCCGAGTGGAAGGCCATCGGCCCGGTCACGCGCGGCCGCGAGAAGGCCGTGTGGGAGCGGTTCCGCAAGGCCTGCGACGCGTTCTTCACGCGGCGCCAGGCCGACATGAAGCAGCGCAAGCAGGACTGGGGCGAGAACCTCTCGCGCAAGGAAGCGCTGATTGCCGAGGCCGAGCAGCTGGCCGCAATCGACCAACTGGGACCAGGCCTCGTCGCGCCTCAAGGCCCTGCAGGTCGAGTGGAAGACCATCGGGCCGGTCAAGAAGAGCAAGTCGGACCAGGTGTGGGAACGTTTCCGCGCCGCCTGCGACCTGTTCTTCGAACGGTTCAAGAACCGCGACCAGGAAGCGATTCAGACCAAGTTCGTCGATCGCGATACGGCCGTGGCCGAGATCGAGGCGCTGGTGCCGGCCGACGACGCGCCCATGCCCGACGACCTCTACAACAAGGTGCAGGCGGCGCGCGCGCGCTGGCTGCAGGGACCGGAGCTGCCGCGTCACGTGCTGGCGCCGCTGGCCGAGCGCGTCAACGCGGCGCTGCTCGCCCTCGTCACCCGCTGGCCCGACGCGTTCACGGGCGGCGACCTCGACCCGGCGGCGACGGCCAAGCGCATGGAGAAGCTGTGCGCGAAGGTCGAGGCGCTGGCACCGAACGACGGCGGCCAGGCCAAGACCACGGCGGCGCTGTCGCCGGCCGAACTGCTCGCGCGCCAGTGGCGCGAGGCGCTGGCCGCCAACACCATGGGCGCCGGCGCGGCCAAGCAGGCCGAGGAAGCGCGGCAGCGCGCCGCCGATCAGGAACTGCGCAGCGCGCAATCGGCGTGGCTGCGCTCGGGCCCGGTGCCGGCCGAGGCGCGCAAGCCGCTGCAGGACCGGTTCGACAAGGCCGTGCGGCGCGTGCTCGAATCGCGCCGCCGTCCCGTCGCCCGCGCGTAGCCAGGCCATAGTCGTCGGCGAATGGTCTGGCCATGACCCGGGATTGGTGCCTGCGCCTGCGCCGGGCCGGGCTCAGCGACGTGCCGGTGCTGGAGCGCTGGGATCAGGAACCTGCCGTGGTCGCCGCGACGACGGATGACGACACGGCCGAGCGCGCCTTCGGCGGCCTCGACTGGCGCGAGGAACTCGGCCGCGACTCGGACGTGACCTATCACCTGATCGCCGAAGTCGACGGCCGACCGGTGGGTGCCATGCAGGTCTGCGACCCACACCTCGAACCTACGCACTACTGGGGCGATATCGAGCCCCACCTTCGGGCGATAGACATTTGGATCGGCGCCGAGTCCGATCGCAACCGGGGCTACGGCCGCGAGATGATGCGCCTGGCGCACGAACACTGCTTTGCCGACCCCGCGGTCGCCGCCATCGTGATCGACCCGCTCGCCAGCAACACGCGAGCCATCGCGTTCTATCACCGCCTCGGTTATGTCACCGTGGAACGGCGCATGTTCGGAGACGACGACTGTCTGGTGCTCAGACTCACGCGCCACGCGTGGCGGGGCGAGGCCTCGCGATAAGCGGCCTCGGCTCGGCCGCAGGCCCGGTCGATGGGCGCCACGACCCCATCGGCATCTTCAGACCGCCTCCAGCGTTCAGCGTCATGGCCACGGTCGGCCTCGTGCCGATTGGAGGACCGCTCACGGCGAGAACGGGCGTCCCGTACTGCGCCAGCCCCACGCCCGCGGCGAGGTACGGTGACGCTTGGCCAACGCGCGGAAGAAGGCACAGAAGGCTGGCGCTGGTACTCAGGGCGTGGCTGTTGCCCTCGCCGCGACGATAGGCCACCTCAGACTCGATACTGAGCGCCGGCGCGATGGGAACCGTGAGGGCGATTCCGACCGGAGATGCCGCGTGGGTTCCGAGCGCCACGTAGGGCGTGACTTCGACGGGCGTGGCATCCTGCGCCCATGCGGGCGAGACCCCGATTGTGGACGCGACGAAGACGACGACAGCAGGCTTTTGCACGCTGGCATGGCCCCTTCTTAGCGGCGCGACGGCGGCCGCTCGGCGGTTTAGACGAGGTCCAGAGCAGCCGTCGCGGCCGGAACGAGACGAGCACCGCAGACGGGCCTGGCGCCTGTCGGACCAGCTGAAGCATGACAGGATGGCGGCCTCATCGCCTGAGGGAGCTATGTAGTCGAATTCGGCGTGGCTGGCAGCAGGCGATGGTCACCACGGCAAACGGCACCCCGGTTCGTGCGCTAAATCGCCACCACAGGGGGGAAGGACAAAATGCAAAGATCTCCGAAACAGGCCCGCGAACGAATCATTCGGCCGAGGGGTCTTCCAGGTAGGTGTAGCCCTGCAGCCCTTCTTCGTAGAACTTGAGCAGGCGCCCGGCCTGCTGGTCCTGCATCTTCCCGGCATGCACCGCCGCTTCGACGTCGCTGCGCAGCTTGGCCAGCAGCTTCTCCGGGTCGAACTGCACGTAGTGCAGCACCTCGCTGACCGTGTCGCCCTTGATGACGTCGTCGACGCGCGCCGGCTCGCCGTCGTCGCCGTTCTCGGTGAGGCTGACGTGGACGGCGTTGGTGTCGCCGAACAGGTTGTGCAGGTCGCCGAGGATCTCCTGGTACGCGCCGACCAGGAACGCGCCGAGGTAGTACGGCTCGCCGTTGTAGGGGTGCAGCTCCAGCGTCTTCTTCACGTCGCGGCGGTCGATGAACTGGTCGATCTTGCCGTCCGAGTCGCAGGTGATGTCGCCGAGCACGGCGTGGTTCGTCGGGCTTCTCGTTCAGCCGGTGGATCGGCATGATCGGGAAGAGCTGCTTGATCGCCCAGCTGTCGGGCATCGACTGGAACAGCGAGAAGTTGCAGAAGTAGGTGTCGGACAGCATCGCTTCGAGGCCCTTCAGCTCCTCCGGCACGTAGTCCATGCTCGCGGCAGCAGCCTGCGGATCTTCGCGGCAGATGGCCCAGTACAGGTTCTCGGCCATGCGCGCGCTGCTCGAGCGGCAGGTAGCCGAGGCTGAACAGGTTCAGGGCCTTGTCGAGCGCCTGCTGCGCGTCGTGGTAGCTCTCGAGGTAGTTGCGCGCGTTGACGTCGCGGTAGGTCTCGAACAGGTCGATGAGCGGCTGCTCGAAGTCGTCGTTGGCCGTCGGTCGGCACCTCGCTCTTCGCCGAAGCCGCTCGTGCCGAGCACGTTGAAGACCAGCACGCGAGTGGTACGCGACCATCGCCCGGCCGCTCTCGCGAGATGATCGTCGGGTGCGGCGACCCCGGCCTCGTCGCAGACCTCTTGATGTGGAAGACGACGTCGTTGGCGTATTCCTGCAGCGTGTAGTTGATGCTCGATTCGAAGTTGGTCTGCGAGCCGTCGTAGTCGACGCCGAGGCCGCCGCCGACGTCGATGTACTTCAGCCCGGCGCCGAGCCTTGGCAGTTCGGCGTAGACGCGGGCCGCTTCGTTGAGCGCGTCCTTCACGTTGCGGATGTTGCGTGATCTGGCTGCCCAGGTGGAAGTGCAGCAGCTTGAGGCAGTCGTCCATGCCCGTGCGACTTGAGCTAGCTCGAGGCCGCGCAGGATCTCGGTGATGGTCAGGCCGAACTTGCGAGCGGTAGCCGCCCGACGACTGCCAGCGGCCCGATGCCGCGGGCGGCCAGCTTCACGCGCACGCCGATCTGCGGCCGCACGCCGACCTTCTCGGCGTACTTCACGATCAGCTCCAGCTCGGTGAACTTCTCGACGACCGGGATGATGTTGCGGCCGATCTTCTGGGCCAGCATCGCCATCTCGATGAACTCGTCGTCCTTGAAGCCGTTGCAGATGATCGGCGTGTCGTTGCGTCGGCCATGGCCAGCACGGCGAGCAGTTCGGGCTTGCTGCCGGCTTCCAGGCCGAAGCCGTACTGGCTTGCCGAACTCCAGCACCTCCTCGCACCACGTGCCGCTGCTGGTTCACCTTGATCGGGTAGACGCAGCATGTACTTGCCCTGGTACTCGTACTCGCGATGGCCTGCTGGAACGCCCCGTGGATCTCGCCGAGGCGGTGCTTGCAGGATGTCGGTGAAGCGGATGCAGGATCGGCGCGCTCAGGCCGCGCAGCTGCGAGGCGGTCGACGAGCTTCTTCAGGTCGATCGAGCGGGCCGCGTCCTTGGTGGGATGCACCAGCACGTGCCCCGTGTCGCCCACGGAGAAGTAGCCCTGGCCCCAGCGGGCCACGTCGTAGTGTTCAGTGGCTTCGGCGACCGTCCACTGGGTCGCCGCGCCGCCGTTGGTGGTCCGCAGCCGATCGTTGGTCGCCGTGGTCATGTGCCATTCGAGAATAAACGAAATTTCCTGGCGCGGCGCGACTGATTCGCGCGCCGGAGCGGAGATTGGCTACGATCGTGGGATGAGCGAACGCATCCCGGCCATCAAGGTGCTCCTGATGCCGAAAGACACCAACCAACTCGGCACCATCTTCGGCGGCGTGATCCTTTCGCACGTCGACCTGGCGTCGGCCGTCGAGGCCCGCAAGAGCGGCCCGCACCGCTTCGTCACCAAGGCCATGCGCGAGGTCGAGTTCCTGGCGCCCGTGTTCGTGGGCGACATCGTCAATTTCTACACGGAAACCCGCCACGTCGGCCGCACCTCGATCACCGTTGGTGTCACGGTGGAGGCGGAGCGCTGGAGCGCGGGCGCCGGCGAGCGGGTGAAGGTGACGGAGGCCGAGGTGGTGCTGGTGGCCCTGAACGCCGACGGCGAGCCCGTGCCGATTGCCTCGAACGCGGCGGAACACGCATGATTGCCGCCTTTGCGCCGGCCACGGTGTCGAACGTCGCGGCCGGCTTCGACGTGCTCGGCTTCGCCCTCGACGAGCCGGGCGACGTCGTTGCCGCCGCGCTGCGCGACGAACCGGGCGTGGTCGTGGCCGATATCTTCGGCGACGGCGGGCGGCTGCCGCGCGAGGCCGCCCGGAACACGGCCGGCTCGGCGGCTCAGGCGCTGCTGGCGATGCTCGGCACCTCGCGCGGGATCGCGCTGACCATCCACAAAGGGCTGCCGCTGGCCAGCGGCGTCGGCAGCAGCGGCGCCAGCGCCGTCGCCGCGGCGGTGGCGGTCAACGAACTGCTCGGCCGGCCCGCGCCGCTCGACCTGGTGTTCCGCGCGGCCATGGCCGGCGAAAGCGCCGGCTGCGGCGCCGCGCATCCCGACAACGTCGCCCCGGCGCTGTTTGGCGGCTTCGTGCTGGCCCGCAGCGCCGACCCGCCCGACATCGTCCGCCTGCCGGTGCCGGCGGGGCTGTCGTGCGCGGTGCTTCATCCACACCTCGAAGTCGAAACCGGCGCGGCCCGCGCGCTGCTCGGCGACACCGTGCCGCTGGCGGCGGCGGTGCGGCAGTGGGCCAACCTGGGCGCGCTCGTCGCGGCGCTCCACAGCGGCGACCTCGAGCTGCTGTCGCGCGCGCTGGTCGATCATGTGGCCGAGCCGAAGCGCGCGGTGCTGGTGCCGGGCTTCGCGGCGGTGAAGACGGCGGCGGCGGCGGCCGGGGCGCTGGGCTGCAGCCTGTCGGGGTCGGGCCCGTCGATCTTCGCGCTGGCGCGCTCGCTCGACGAGGCGCGGCACGCCGGCGCGGCCATGGCCGCGGCCTACGCCGCGGCGGGCGGCGGGGTGGCGGCGGACCTGTGGGTCTCGGCCGTCGGCACGACGGGGGCCCGGGTACTCGCGGGCGGAGCGCGCTGATGGCGTTCGTGAGCACGCGCGATCCGGGCGGGGCCGCCGTCACGCTGGCCGAGGCGGTGCAGCGCGGTCTGGCGCCGGACGGCGGGCTCTACGTCCCAGCGGCGATTCCAGCGGTCACGCCCGGTGAGTTTGCCGGCTGGCGCGGGCGATCGCTCGCCGAGGTGGCGGCAGCGCTGCTGGGCCCGCTCGTCGCCGATACCTTCGCCGAACCCACCGTCCGCCGGCTGCTGGCCTCGGCGCTCGATTTTCCGATCCCGCTCGTGCCGCTGGCGCCGGATCTCTCGGTGCTGGAGCTGTTCCACGGACCGACGCTGGCGTTCAAGGACGTCGGCGCGCGGACCATGGCGCGGTGGCTCGCCGCCGTCGCCGGGACCAGCGACGCGCGTCCGCTCACGGTGCTGGTCGCCACCTCCGGCGACACCGGCGGGGCGGTGGCCCACGCGTTCCACGGCGTGGCCGGCACACGCGTGGTCGTGCTCTACCCGCGCGGCCGGGTCAGTCCGGTGCAGGAAGCGCAGTTTGCGACCCTCGGCGGCAACGTCACGGCAGTGGCGGTCGAGGGCGCTTTCGACGACTGCCAGCGCATGGTCAAGCAGGCGTTTGCCGAGGCCACGCTGGCGCGGCGGCTGCGGCTGACATCGGCCAACTCCATCAACATCGGCCGGCTCCTGCCGCAGATGGCGTATTACGCCTGGGCGGCGCTGCAGCTCCCGGCCGGCGCCCCGCCGCCGATCGTGGTGGTACCCAGCGGGAACCTCGGGAATCTCACCGCCGGCGTGATGGCGCAGCGGCGCGGCGTGCCCATTGGCGGCTTCGTCGTCGCCACCACCGTGAACGACCCGCTGCCGCGTTTCCTGGCCACGGGGCGCTACGAGCCGCGCCCCTCGGTGCCGACCCTGGCCAGCGCCATGGACGTCGGCGCGCCCAGCAACTTCGAGCGGCTCTCGTGGCTCTTCGGGGGCGATGTCGCCGCCATGCGGGCGGCCATGACCGGCGTGACGGTGGGCGACGCCGACATCCGCGTGGCGCTGCGCGAACTGGCCGACCGCTACGGCTATCTGGCCGATCCGCACACGGCCGTGGCCTATCTCGGCCGGGGCAGCGCAGGCTCGCCGGGCGCCGCCACCGGCGGGACCGCACCGACCGTGATCCTGGCGACCGCGCATGCCGCCAAGTTCCGCGAGGTGGTCGAGCCAGCCTTGGGCCGGACCGTGCCGCTGCCGGCCGCGCTGGCCGACCGGATGGTATTGCCGCCCCTGGTCGTGCCGGCGGCGCCGACGCTGGCCGCGCTCGCCGAGGTGCTGGCCGCGTTGGAGTAGCCGGGCGCGCCGGGTAAGATCAGCGGCGACATGAACCCAGCCCCGATCGCCCAGCTGACGCCCGAACGGGCCGACCTCGACCCGGTTCACACCTGGGACTTGTCGGCCATCTTCCCGACGTGGGAGGCGTGGCAGGCGGCCATGACCGACCTCGAACAGCGCATCGAGGCCTTCACGGCGTTTGCCGGCACGCTCGGGCAGAGCGGCGCACAGCTCCACGCCGCCTTCGCCGCGCACGATGTCATCGGCCAGCTGAGTTACCGCGTGTGGTTCTACCCGTCGTTGACCTACGACCAGGATCAACGCGACAACGCCGCCGCCGCCCGCCGCCAGCGCGTCCAGTTGCTCTTCGCCCGGCTCGAGCAGGCAACCTCGTGGTTCAATCCCGAACTGCTCTCGGTGCGGCTCGACACGATTCAGCAGTGGATGGCCGCCGATCCCGCGCTGGCCGTGTATCGTTTCGCGGTCGAGGACCTGTTCCGCAAGCAGGCGCACGTGCTCGACCGGGACGGCGAGCGGCTGCTGTCGCTGGCGTCGCGCCTCACCGGCGCGCCCAAGGACGCCTACGAGGCGCTTTCGACGGCCGATGCCACGTTCCCGGCGGTCACGCTCAGCACCGGCGAGACGGTGGAAGTCAGCTACGGCCAGTACCGCCGCGTTCTGGCGACCAGCCGCGTCGCCGCCGATCGCCAGGCGGTCTACGCCGCGCACTACGACGCCTTTGGGGCGACCCGCAACACCTACGCCGCGCTCTACAACGGCGTGCTGCAGCGCGACTGGTTCCAGGCCCGGGCCCGCGGCTACGAGACGACGCTCGACGCGGCGCTGTTCGGCAACGCCATTCCGCCCGCGGTCGTCACGACCCTGATTGCCGAGGCGCGCGCCGGGGTGGCGCCGTTCCAGAAGTATCACCGGCTGCGTCAGCGGGCGCTCGGCCTCGACCGTTACACGCCGGCCGACGCCTACGTGCCGTTGGTCGAACACGACGTGCACTATCGCTACGACGACGTGCGCGAGTGGATCGTCTCGTCCACGGCGCGGCTCGGAGCTGAGTATCAGGCGCACGTGCGCGAGGCTTTCGAGCGCCGCTGGATCGACGTCTACGAGAACAAGGGCAAGCGCAGCGGCGCCTATTCGGCGCCGGTCTACGGCACCCACCCCTACATGCTGCTCAACTACAACGACACCCTCGATGCGGTGTTCACGCTGGCCCACGAGATGGGCCACTCGATGCACACGCTGCTGGCGCACGACGCCCAGCCGTTCGTCTATGCGGGCTACACCATCTTCGTGGCCGAAGTGCCGTCCACCCTCAACGAGGAACTGCTGCTCGAGTTCATGCTGGCGCGGGCCACGACCGCGACGGAGCGCACGGTGCTGCTGCAGCACGCCATCGACGGCATCGTCGGGACCTTCTACAACCAGGTGCTGTTTGCCGACTACGAACTCGAAGCGCACCGGATGGTGGAACGCGACGAGCCGATCACGGCCGACAGCCTGAGCGCGCTCTACACCCGCACGGTCGAGGCCTACTGGGGCGACGCCATCACCCGCGACGAGCGCACGGCGTGGACCTGGGCGCGTATTCCGCACTTCTACCAGTCGCCCTACTACGTCTATCAATACGCCACGTGCATGGCCTCGACGGCGGCGCTGATGGAGGAAGTCGGCAGTGCCGATCCGGCCCGGCAGGCCGCGGGCGTGGACCGCTATCTGTCGCTGCTGCGGGCCGGCGGCAGCGACCACCCCATGGCGCTGCTGAAGCAGGCCGGCGTGGACCTGTCGCAGCCGACCGCGATTCGCGCGCTGGTGCAGCGGCTCGACGGCCTGGTCCAGCGCCTCGAACAGGCGCTGCTCACCGCCGGCGTCATCGGCAACTGACCGCCCCGGCGTCGCGTCGGGCCGCGCCTGGTCGGCGCCAGACTTCTCAGCGGCCGCCGGCCGGGCACGGCGCGTCACTCCAGGTCGGCGCGCTGGACACGATCCGCTCGGTCGTGCGATCGCGCACGACCGGCGTCCATTCGCCCTGTGGCCAGACCCGCGCCGCGAACCTCGCCGGGGCGGCCCGGACCTCGACCTCATAACGATGGTCTGGTTCCGGTGTGAAGGTCACCGTGGCGAATCCCGGCGGCTGGCTGCCGCCGCCACGTCGCGGTGCATTACGCATCGTGAACGTGATGACGAAGGGCGTCGTGCCGAGGACCACCGGCGCTGACCGGATGGGACCGGCAAGCGATCGGCGCACACCGGAACGAGCGCGCGGTGGGTGACGACCAGGCGGGCCGCGGACGGCGCGGTCTGGGCCGCAGCCTGCGCCGCAACCAGGACCAGCAGCAGTGCCGATAGCGAAGCAGGCATTTGGGATCCTCCGTCTGCGCAGTTGGCCGAAGAACCGGCGTCAGCCGCGGAGCACCGTGGCTGGATCGGCGCGGAGCGCCCGTCGCGCCGGGGCTGCCGCGGCCGCCGCGGCGCCAAGCAGGAGGACGGCCGGCACCAGGAGGTAGGTGGCGGGATCGTAAGCGGTCACCCCGACCAGCACGCTCTTGGTCACGGTGGCGGCCGCCAGTGCGAGCGCCAGGCCGATGGCAACGCCGACGGCGGTCAGGCGTAGCGCCTGGCCCATGACCAGACGCACCACCGAGGCCGGGGCGGCGCCCAGCGCCATGCGCAGCCCGAGTTCGGAGGCGCGTTCGGCCACCACCAATGCCAGCACGCCGTAGACGCCGACCCCCGCCAGCAGCAGCGCCAGCACGCCGAAGCCGGACACCAGGGTCAATACGAAGCGCCGCTCCGCCAGCGCGGCGGTCCGCAGGTCGTCCATGGTGCGGATGTCGTAGAGCACCAGGCGGGGGTCGAGCTCCTGGGCCACCCGGCGCAGGCCCTCGACGACCAGCATCGGCTCTCCGCTCGTGCGCACTGCCATGAACGGCGCGTTGGCCGGGTTGTGGGCCATGTTCACATAGAGTTCCGGCGGGGGCTCGGCTTCGAGCGAACTGTGGCGCACGTCGCCGACCACGCCGACCACCGTGAGCCAGCTGTCGCTCGGGTCGGGCCCGGTCTGCAGGCGCCGGCCGATCGGATCGATGGTGCCGAAGACGAGACGCGCCAAGGTCTGATTGATCACGACCAGCGGCGGGTCGGTCGGGAGGTCGCTGGCCAGGAACCCGCGGCCGCGCACCAGGGGCATGCCCATCGCGCGGAAGTAATCGGGGGAACCGCGCCGGAATTCCACTTCCGGCAGGGCCGCGGGCGGCGCCGCGTTGCCTTCGGCGCGAACCGAGGTGGTGACGCTCGAACTGCCGAGCGGAATCCGCGTGGTGCCGCCCACGGCTTCCACACCGGGCAAGGCGGCCACGCGCGAGAACCACTCCTGGTAAAAGGCCCGTCGCGCTTCGACCGTGGTGATTCGCTCGGGCGTGTTCATCTCCAGCGTCAGCAGGTGTTCGGAGGTGAATCCAGGATCGGTAGCCAGCAGAGCGGAGAAACTGCGGAACAGCAAGCCGGCCTGGATGGTGATGACGACGGCCAGGGCCACCTCGGCCACCACCAGCGTGGTGCGCAGCCGCGTGCCGGCGCGCGAGGCGCCGGCGGCGCCGCGTGACCCGTCTTGCAGAACGCCGCGCACATCGGCGTGGGCCGCGACCCATGCCGGCACGATGGCCAGGGCCACGCCGATGACCAGGGCCAGGGCGGCCGAGGCGATCAGGGTCTCGGCGCCCGTGCCCACGTCGCTCATGCGCGGCACCGTCGCCGGCGCCAAGGCCACGAGCATGCGCACCATCCAAATGCTGGCGACGGTCGCGCCGGCCAACGCCAGCCCGGCCAGCACCAGGCTCTCGAGCAGGGCTTGTCGGACCAGTTGCGGCGCGGTGGCGCCGAGCGCCGAGCGCACCGCCAGTTCACGCTGCCGTGCGATGGCGCGGGCCAGCACCAGGTTGGTCACGTTCACGGCGGCCATGAGCAGCAGAAGCAGCGCCCCGGCCTGCAGGACCAGCATGGCCATGCGCACGGCCCCCGTGGCCTGCTCGTGCAGGCCCACCACGCGCGCGCCCCAGCCGGTGTTGGTATCGGGATGGCGTGCCGCCAACGTGCGGGCGTGCGTGCGAACTTCGGCGTCCGCGGCGGCGGCCGTCACGCCCGGGCGCAGGCGGCCGACCGCCATCAGCGCGTGGAACGAACGCACGTAGCCGCCCTGGGCGGCGACGAAGCGTGGTCCCTCGAACCGCATCGGCACCCACATGTCGGCCGCCTGCGGCGTGGTCGTGCCGGCCTGCCACAGCATGTCGCGCAGCGGGAACACGAACTCGGGCGGGGCCACGCCGACGATGGTCAATGCCTCGGCGCCGGTCACGACGATGCGGCGGCCGATCACGGCGGGGTCGGCGCCGAAACGCGTGCGCCAGGCGCGGTCGCTGAGCACGGCGACGTCGCGCGCGTCGGCGGCGATCGTGCTGCCCAGCTGCGGGCGCATCCCGAGCACGTCGAGCATGGTCGGCCCGACGCGCATCACCTGCAGCACGCCCTGATCCTCCTGGCCGTCGATGGCCACGCGCACGAGGAACGACAGGGCGTAATCGAGCGTCTCGAACGACTGGCTCATCGTCCGCAGATCGTCGAAATTGGCGGGCGAGAGCGGATTGGTCTCGCCGGGTGCGCGCGGGTTCTCGCTCCACAACATGGCCAGACGTTCGGGCGCCGCGTAGGGCAGCGGCTTGAGCAGCACGCCATCGACCACGGCGAACACGGCGCTGTTGGCGCCGAGGCCGAGGGCCAGCGCCAGCACGGTGAGGGCGGTGAACCCGCGCGCCGCGGTCAGGCTGCGGACGGCGCCGACGAGATCGGAACGAAGGCTGTCCCACATGGATGCATGTCTCCCGGTCGAGGCATAGAGGTGGCGGCGATGCGATCGCCAGGTCTGGCGCGTGACGTGCAGCCCAGCGCTCGGCGCAACCCGAGGCGGCCGCGCGCGCCAGGAGCGACGCGCGGGCCCGGCTGCGCGCCGCCACCGGGAGGTGGCGCGTCTGGCGCCAGCGGTCGTCGACGGCCGCGGCCAGGTCGAGCCCGAACTGCGTCCTGAACTGCCGCGGATAGCAGCGCAGGGCGGCCCGAACCAGCAGCGGGGGACGTCGTGCCATGGTGCGCTCGTTCCCTAGGTGAAGAGCTTCACGGCGTGAGCCCGTTCGAGCTGACGCTCGAGGCGCGCGCCTTCCGCCCGCGCCACGGCGCGGCCGAGCGGCGTGAGGCGATAGTAGCGCCGGCGTTCGTCGTCGC
Source organism: uncultured Acidobacteriota bacterium (assembly GCA_963843885.1). Lineage (GTDB taxonomy): Bacteria > Acidobacteriota > Vicinamibacteria > Vicinamibacterales > UBA2999 > CADEFD01. Next base: position 59,680 of record CAWJMJ010000015.1, on the reverse strand, counting down.
CGTCGGCCGGCCGCTCGGCCACTTCGTCGATCAGCTCCGACTCCAGCAGGCGAGCCAGCGCGCGATACAACGTGCCCGGGTGCAGGCTGGCGTCGCCACTGCGGGTCACCTCTTGCATCACCGCGTAGCCGTGCAGGTCGCCCGGCGCCAAGGCAAGGAGGATCTCGAACCACAGGGGAGGTAGCGGGAGGAACGGGTCGGGGCGAGGGCGATCCTGTGTCATCACTGCTCTGCGACTATACGCGCCAAGCGTATAGATGGTGTCTCTCGTCGATTGGTTGGAAGGCTTTTCTCTGGGACCAGGACTGGGGCGAAGGACCCACAGGGTTGACAGCGCTCGCGGGCGCATATATCCTCATATCCGGATTTACGGATGGAAAGCGCACCCGCCCTGCCGCTCGCCCCGACTACCGCCGGCATCCCCCGGCTCCTCGACCACATGGCGACGCTGGCGGATCCCGTGCGCTGCCGGATGCTGCTGCTGCTCGAGCGCCATGAGCTGACGGTGACCGAGACTCTGCGCGGTGTTGCAGTTGCCGCAGTCCACCGTCAGCCGGCACCTGAAGACGCTGGCCGACGACGGCTGGGTGACGTCGCGCCGGGACGGCACGTCGCGCTTCTACGGGCTGGCGCCCGCACCTCGACGTCTCGGCGGCGCGGCTGTGGCCGCTGATCCGCGAGCAGGCCAGCGGCACCGCGGCGGCCGAGCAGGACGAGCGCCGCGCCGAAGAGCGTGCTCGCGAGCGGCGCTCGAAGTCGCGAGCAGTTCTTCTCGTCGGCGTCCGGGCAGTGGGATCGCCTGCGCGCCGAGCTGTTCGGCCAGCAGTTCCAGCTCGACACCATGCTGGCGCTGCTCGACCCGCGTCTGCGCGTCGGCGACCTGGGCTGCGGCACCGGCCAGTTCAGCGCGCTGATCGCGCCCTACGTCGCGCACGTGGTCGCCGTCGATGGCTCGACCGACATGCTGCAGCGCGGCGCGCAACGCCTGGGCGGCGCACGCCAACGTCGACGTGCGGCGCGGCGCGCTCGAAGCGCTGCCGATCGACGACGCGCAGCTCGACGTCGCGGTGCTGGCGCTGGTGCTGCACCACGTGCCCGATCCGGCGCGCGCCATTGCGGAAGCCGCGCGCGTGCTGGCGCCGGGCGGGCGGGTGCTGATCGTCGACATGCTGCCGCACGATCGCGATCGAGTACCAGCAGCACATGGGCCACGTCTGGCTCGGCTTCGCCGAGAGCCCAGATGAAGAAGTGGCTCGAGGCCGCCGGCTTCGACCGCCGTAGCGTGTCGCCGGCTCACGACCGACGCGGCGGCGAAGGGGCCGGCGCTCTTTCGCGCCGTTGCGACCAGGCAGGACTACGGCAAGATCGGCCGCGCTGACGCGCGTCCCGACGTTCGATGATGACCACGACCACGAAGAGTGAGGAGATGACATGGCGACTGCAACAGAAGCGCACGCGTTCGACGCTGGCCACGAAAGCGAGACGCGAGCCCTTCAAGGTGAAGGACCTGGCCTCGCCGATTTCGGCCGCAAGGAGATCCGCCTCGCCGAGCACGAGATGCCCGGCCTGATGGCGCTGCGCGAGCGGTATCGGGCAAGCAAGCCGCTGGCCGGCGCGAAGATCATGGGCTCGCTGCACATGACCGTGCAGACCGCCGTGCTGATCGAGACGCTGACCGAGCTCGGCGCCGACGTGCGCTGGGTCAGCTGCAACATCTTCTCGACGCAGGACTCACGCCGCGGCCGCCGTGGTCGTGGGCCGTCCCGAGACCGGCGGCACGGTGGCCGAACCCAAGGGCACCCCGGTGTTCGCGTGGAAGGGCGAGACGCTGCCCGAATACTGGTGGTGCACGGTGGAAGCGCTGCGTCTGGCCCGACGGCACGCGGCCCGACGCTGATCGTCGACGACGGCGGCGACGCGACGCTTGTTCGTGCACAAGGCGCAAGGAGTTCGAGGCGGCCGGGCGCGATGCCCGCCGTTCGACGCCGACAACGATCCGGAAGAGTGGGGCGTCATCCTCGACACGCTGCGCAGTGAGCTGAAGGCGAGCCCCGGCGTGTGGACGACGATCGCCAAGGGCATCAAGGGCGTCAGCGAAGAGACCACCACCGGCGTGCATCGCCTCTACGAGATGACCGCGGCCAACACGCTGCTGTTCCCGGCCATCAACGTCAACGACTCGGCGACCAAGAGCAAGTTCGACAACCTCTACGGCTGCCGCCACTCGCTGATCGACGGCCTCAACCGCGCCAGCGACGTGATGCTGTCGGCCAAGGTGGCGGTGGTGTTCGGCTACGGCGACGTCGGCAAGGGCTGCGCCCAGGCGCTCAAGGGCCAGGGCGCCCGCGTGATCATCACCGAGATCGATCCGATCTGCGCGCTGCAGGCGGCGATGGAAGGCTACCAGGTCACGACGCTCGACGACGTGATCGAGACCGCCGACATCTTCATCACCGCGACGGGCAACAAGAACATCATCACCGTCGAGCACATGATGCAGATGAAGGACAAGGCGATCATCGGCAACATCGGCCACTTCGACAACGAGATCGACATGGCCGGCCTGCCAAGACGGGCGCCAAGCGCGTGCAGATCAAGCCGCAGTACGACGAGTGGGTGTTCAAGGCCGACGGCGACGCGTCCAGAGCACTCGGTGCTCGTGCTGGCGGAAGGCCGCCTGCTGAACCTCGGCTGCGCCACCGGCCACCCGAGCTTCGTGATGTAGCTCGTCGTTCACCAACCAGGTGGTGGCGCAGCTCGACCTGCACTTCAGCGCGACCGGCAAGCAGACGCTGTCGGGCACGACCTACGACGCCAACCGCGTCTACATCCTGCCGAAGAAGCTCGACGAGATGGTGGCGCGGCTGCACCTCGACAAGCTGGGCGTGAAGCTGACGCGGCTGACCAAGGAACAGGCCGACTACATCGGCGTGTCGCCCGACGGCCCGTACAAGTCAGCGCACTACCGCTACTGAGAGCTGAGCGGATTCTGGAGACGGGCGCGGGCTTCGGCTCGCGCCCGTTTTATTTTTGAGTGGGTTGCGGTGTTGGCGGGAGCGCCGGGTCGGGAGGAGACGGCCGGCGCGTCGGCAGTAGGGCGAGCGACGAGGACCGCCCCGAGACGACAACGGCGGCTCACTGGTCAGCGAGCCGCCGCGTGTCGTGGCGAGGAGGAGACGCGCAGCGCTGGCGCGTCGCGCGCGTGCTAGAGGCCCGGCTTCACCGGCGCCGCCGCTCCCGCCTTGAAGCGGAAAGACCCGTCTTCGAGACGCTCGCGGTAGGGTCCGTGGCAGGTGGCGCACGAGCCGCCGACCGCGCCGGCCGCCGTCTTGGCCGCGTCCCACTGGCCGCTCTTGGCGGCCTTCTCGACGGCCAGGACGTTGGCGCGCGCGTCGGCCGCCCACTTGACCCCGTCGGCCTTGCCGCGCTTCTTCATGAACGTCTCGGCCTCGGTGAACGCCGCGGCGAGTGTTGCCGTGTTCTTGGTGGCCAGTTCCACGTTCGAGCTGTCGGCGCCCTTGCGCATCTCGCCCGAGGCCGCCGGCACGCCCTTCATGGCCTTGGACAAGGCTTCTTCGTCCGGGGTCATGGGCGGGGGAATGAAGCGGGCCAGATCGAGCATCTTGTCGTTGACGATCGAGGTGGCCAGCACCACCGGCTTGCCCTTGTACTTGGCGACGGCGTCGGCCGGCAGGTTCTGCGCGTGCGCCTTCGACTTGCCGGCCACGTCGGCCGGGTCGTACTTCATGAGCAGACCGATGACCGTGACGTAGGTGTTCGGCGTAACCGGGTCGCTCATGCGGCTGGCCAGCACCAGCACATCGGGCGCGCTCTTGGTCTTGTCCTGGTCGACCGTGAAGGCCATCGTGCCGAGCGTGGCGTCGACGACGCCGGTCATGGCGACGTATTCGCCGACCCACTGATCAGGCTTGGCGGCCACGGAACTGGCGGCCACCGGCACAATCGCCCGCGTGGGCGGCGGCAGGGTCGGCACGGCAGGGGCCGCGGGCGCGGCGGGCGCCGCCGGCGCGGACGGGGTCTGCGCGGCGGGCGTGCCCGGCGTCGGGGGCGCCGGGGCCGGGGGCTGTTGAGCGCCGACGATCGCCAGCGAGGCAACGGCAGCCGTCGTGACAATCAGGGCGAGACCGCGCCGGCGCGACGCGGATACATGAGAGTTCTTCATCAGTCGACTCCTTCCAGTCGCGCTCATGATAACCCGGCCGTGTTCCGCTGGCGAGATGGGGCGTCGGTGATAATTTGATGTATTCGGATGTCGCCAAAGCTGATCGGACTGCTGCTCGCGTGGGTGTTGCTGCCGTGGCCGCAGACGGCGGACGCGCCCGGCTGCTCGGCCACGACGGCCGCGGCCCTTGACGCGGCCGAGACCTCGAGCTTGCGCGGCGAGTGGGCCCAGGCCGACGAGGTGCTGCGCGGTCAGGCGGCGAGCGCGGGTGCCTGCCGTGAAGTGATGGTGGCTGCCTGGGCGTGGCATGGCTGGCTGACGGCCGTGGCCGCTGCGGCGCGCGGCGGCACCGACGAGGCCCTGGCGGGGGTGCGGGCCGCGGCCGACGCGCTCGGTGACCCGGGACCGGCAGCGTCCGAGGCGGCCTATGCCAAGGCCGTGCTTCGCGCCGCTGCCGTCGCCGCCCAGGACGAGCGCGACGAACTGCCACTCTGGCTCGAGCATGCCCGCGACCTGGCGGCGCGGCGGGCGTTGACCAGGGAATCGGCGCGCTGGCCCCTGCCGATCGATCTGGTCGAAGGCGAACTCTGGTCGAGCGTCGACGACTACGAACTGGCCGAAGCGAGCTACGCGCGGGCCCTGGCCGGGCGCGACAGCGCGCTGGCATGGCGCGGGTTGGCGCGCGCCCGGGCCCGCCGCGGCAATCGGCCCGGAGCATGCACCGCCTACGAGCGGGCCCTGACCCTGGCGCTTCCGCCGGTGGCCAGCGGCCTGCATCGCCACCGAAGCCCGCGCCTACTTGCGCGACTGCGCCCGCTGATGCCCACCTACCTGCCTCGACGTCCTCGACGCCCTGGCCGGGCACGGGCTGGTGCCCCGGCCCGACACCTCGCCGCGATTCGCTGCGCGAGGCCCTCAACGACCTCTACCGCCACGAGATCCGCGTGCTCGCGCCATCGGTGCCGGGCCGCGAGAGATTCCCGGTGAAGGCGCTGGCGGCGCACGTCGTCATCCTGCGCCGGCGCTACCTGCTGCTGTCGACTGCCGCTGGCGTCGCTGGACCGCCGACTGAGCGCCCGATCGCGCGGCCCCCGGGCGGTCGCCGGGAGGGCGGAACGGCGGCGAAGCTCTGGTGCTACTCTTCCCGCGTATGGCTCGCATGCAACGGCTCACGCAACCGATGGTGCGCGACGAACGCGGCGGTCCGCTCCGGCCCGCCTCCTGGGATGAAGCGCTGACCCGCGCCGCCGCGGGGGTTCCGCGGCGTGGTCGACGCGCACGGCCCGTCAAGCCTTCGGGCTGTTCAGCTGCTCGAAGAGCACCAACGAGATGAACTTCGCGGCGCAGAAGTTCGCGCGCGCGGTCATCGGCTCGAACAACATCGACAGCTGCAACCGGACTTGACACGCGCCCAGCGTCGCCGGTCTGGCGGCGGTATTCGGGATGGGCGGCGGCACCAGTTCGTACCGTGAGATCGAGGAGACCGACTGCATCCTGCTGTGGGGCTCGAATGCGCGCGAGACGCATCCGATCTTCTTCCACCACCTGCTGAAGGGGGTGCGGCGCGGCGCGCGCCTCTTCGCCATCGACCCGCGGCGCACCTCGTCGGCGCAGTGGGCGGAGTATGGGCCGGCCTCGACGTCGGCACCGACATCGCGCTGTCGCACACCATGGCGCGCGAGATCATCGTGTCGGGTCTCGCGCACAACGAGTTCATCGCCCAGGCGACCACCGGCTTCGAGGCCTACAAGGCCGCGGTGCTGCCGTGGACGCTCGAACGCGGCGAAGCGGCCACGGGAGTCCCGGCCGGCGTCATCCGCGAGATGGCCCATGCGTTCGCGACCGCGCCGCGCGCCATGATCTGCTGGACGCTGGGCATCACCGAGCACCACAACGCCGTCGACAACGTCCTCTCGCTCATCAACCTGGCGCTGCTCACCGGTCACGTGGGCGGTGGGGTTCGGGCATCAACCCGCTGCGCGGCCAGAACAACGTGCAGGGCGGCGGCGACATGGGCGCGCTGCCCGACCGGCTGCCCGGCTTCCAGCACGTCGAGAACGACGAGGCGCGAGCCCGGTTCGACCGCGCCTGGGGCGTGGCCGTGCCGCCGCGGCGCGGCTGGCACCTCACCGGCATGTTCGACGCGATGGAACGCGGCGAGCTGAAGGCGCTCTACGTGATCGGCGAGAACCCGGCCCAGTCGGAAGCCGACCAGCACCGGACCAGTCAGCTGCTGCGCGGTCTCGACGTCCTGGTCGTGCAGGACGTGATGCACTCGGCCACCGCGGCCCTGGCCGACGTGGCGTTGCCGGCTGCCGCCGGCGCGTTCGAGTCGGAGGGCACCGTCACCTCGAGCGAGCGGCGGGTGCAACGGGTCCGGCGCGTCAAGGCGCCGGTCGGCGAGAGCCGCGACGACCTGGCGATCATCTTCGACCTGGCCCGCCGCCTGGGCGCAGACTGGGGCCGCGCCCGACGCCGAACGGGTGTGGGACGAGCTGCGCGCGCTGTCGCCGGTGCACGCCGGCATGAGCTACGCGCGCCTCGACCGAGGCCGGCGGGCTGCAGTGGCCCTGTTACGACGACTCGCACCCCGGCGAGACGTTCCTGCACGGCCGGCTGTGGGAACGTCCCGTCGGCGGCCCGCGGGCGCCCTTCTCGGTCGTGGCGCACGCACTGCCGGTCGAGGCGCTCGACGACGACTACCCGCTGCGCCTCACGACCGGACGCCGGCTGGCGGAGTACAACACCGGCGTGCAGACCGGCGGCTACGCCTCGCCGGTGCGCCGCGGCGAAACCATCGACGTGTCGCCCGAGGACGCCGCCCGCGCTGGGGCTGAGCGAAGGCGCAGGACGTGCGCGTGCGGTCGCGGCGCGGCGCGGTCGTGGCGCCGGTGCACATCGACCAGGCCCTGCGGCCCGGGCTCACCTTCATGACCTTCCATTTCCCCGACGACGTGGCCACCAACCATCCTGACCATCGACGCCGCCGATCCGAAGTCGGGCACGGCGGAGTTCAAGGCCGACGGCCGATCCGCCTCGAGCGGTCGTGGAGTCCCGCCAGGCGATGAGCAGCGTGGATATTCACGTCGTCGGCGCCGGAGGCCACCAGCGAAGAGCGCGACGCCGTCGACCGGCTGCTCGGGCCGCCCGTCGAGCGGCTGGGAGGGCGGCGCCGCGCGACATCGACGCGCGACGGCCGCACGTCGCGGCGGCGGCCCGCGCGTGGCCGCGACGCGGCGCCATCTGCTGCTGCCGGCCTTCCACGCCGTGCAGGACCGCGATCGGCTGGGTCAGCCGCGGCGCGCTGAACTACATCTGCCTGCGGCTCATCGTGCCGCCGGCCGAGGCGTGGGGCGTGGTCACTTTCTACCATCTGTTCGCGACCGAGCCGCGCGCCGCGGACCGTGGCGCACGTCTGCGACGACATCGCCTGCCGCGTGCGCGGGGCCGAGGAGCTGTGCGCGCAGCTGGACGGCGGCTCGGCCCGCAGGGCGAGGCGCCGGCGCGGCCGGCCGACCTGGCATCGCAGCCCGTGCCTGGGGCAATGCGAACGGGCGCCGGCGGCGCTGATGTCGGCGGCCGGCGAGCCAGGCCGCGCGAGGTCGCTCGCGTGGCCACGCCGACGGCCGACGGCGTCGCAGCGCCTCGCCGGCGGCGACGGCGTGCCGGACGCTGGCCGACTGCGGTCGCTCGTGCCACAGGCCGGCGAGCCCGGCGCTGACGCCTGCTGCGCCGCGTCGGCGTCGTCGATCCGGCGAGCCTCGACGCCTACCGCGCCGCGGGCGGCTATCGGGCCCTGCGCGCGCGCGCTCGAGCTGGGCCCGGCCGGCGTGATCGCGAGGTCACCGGCGTCGCGGCTGATGGGGCGCGGCGGCGCGGCGTTCCCGACCGGCACGAAGTGGGCGGCGGTCGCGCGCCGAGCCGGCGCGCCGCATTACGTCGTCTGCAACGCCGACGAATCCGAGCCCGGCACGTTCAAGGACCGCGTGCTCATGGAGCGGCGACCCGTTCGCGGTCGTCGAGGCGATGACCATCTGCGGCATCGCCACGGGCAGCGAGCGCGGCTTCCTCTACGTCCGCGGCGAGTACCCGGACGCGGAGCGCGCGATCGACGCAGGCCGTCGCCGCGGCGCGGGCCGCCGGCTGCCTCGGCGCCGACATCGCCGGCGTCGGGCCATCGCTTCGACATCGAGGTGCGGCGCGGCGCCGGCGCCTACATCTGCGGCGAGGAGACCGCGCTGTTCAACTCGCTCGAGGGCAAGCGCGGCGAACCGCGCAACGAAGCCGCCGTTCCCGGCCAGTCGGGCCTGTTCGGCAAGCCCACCGTCGTCAACAACGTCGAGACGCTGGTCAACGTGCTCGACATCGTCACCGAGGGCGGCCCGGCGTGGGCGGCGACCGGCACGGCCGCGTCCACCGGCACGCAGCTGTTCTGCGTGTCGGGCCACGTCGCGCAGGCCCGGGCTCTACGAGTTGCCGTTCGGCCGCACCCTCGGCGAGGTGCTCGCGCTCGCCGGCGGCGTCGCCGGACGGACGCCCGCTGCAGGCGATCCTGCTCGGCGGCGCCGCCGGGATGTTCGTGGGCCCCGAGTCGCTCGACCTGCCGCTGACCTTCGAGGGCGCGCGCGCGGCCGCGTCGACGCTCGGCTCAGGCGTGGTCATGGTCTTCGACGACACCGCGGACTTGCCCGGCCTGCTCGCGCGCATCGCCGGGTTCTTCGAGCGACGAGAGCTGCGGCCAGTGCGTGCCGTGCCGGGTCGGCACCGTGCGGCAGCGCGAGCTGCTCGCGCGGCTGCGCGCCGGGGCGCCGACGCGCGCTTCGGAGCAGCGAACTGCTGCTGCTGGCGGAGCTGGGCCAGGCGATGCGCGATGCGTCGATCTGCGGGCTGGGCCAGACGGCGTCGTCGGCCATCGAGTCGGCCGTGCAGCGCCTGCACGTCTACGGACGGAGCGCGCCTCGTGAGCGACGATCGACAGGAAGACGCCATCTGGTTCCGCCTGCCGCCGCGCCGGCGCACCTGCCGGCGGAGCCGGTGAGGCCCACGCTGCCGCTCGTGGACTGGAAGTCGACGGACAACCGGTGCGCGTCGCCGCCGGGCAGCACGCTGCTCGACGCCTGCCGCCAGGTCGGCGCCGACGTGCCCACGCTCTGCTACCTCGACACGCTGACGCCGGCCAACGTCTGCCGCGTGTGCGTGGTCGAGGTCGAGGGCGCCCGCGTGCTGGCGCCGGCGTGCTCGCGTCAGGCCGAACCGGCATGCAGGTGCACACCAACTCGGCGCGGGTGCGGACGTCGCGCAAGGTGGTGCTCGAACTGCTGGCCTCGTCGGTGGATCTCTCGACCGCCGCCGAGTTGCGCGCCGCTGTTGGCGCACTACGGCGCGCGAGCCGGAGCGCTTCGGACCCGCCGGCGGCAACCGTGGCGCAGCCGGTCAAGATCGACAACGACCTCTACGTGCGCGACTACGGCAAGTGCGTGCTCTGCTACAAGTGCGTCCAGGCGTGCGGCACCGAGGCGCAGAATACCTTCGCCATCGCCGTCGCCGGACGCGGCTTCCACGCGCACATCGCCACCGAGTTCGACGTGCCGCTGCCCGAATCGGCGTGCGTCTACTGCGGCAACTGCATTGCCGTGTGTCCGACCGGCGCGCTCATGGCCACGCCCGAGTTCGAACTGCGGCGGGCCGGACAGTGGGCGCCCGAGCGGCAGCAGGTCACCGACACCATCTGTCCCTACTGCGGCGTCGGCTGCACCTTGACGGCGCACGTCCAGGACGAGCGCATCGTGAAGGTGACGTCGCCTTTCGAGAACGCCACGACCCACGGCAACTTGTGCGTGAAGGGGCGCTTCGGCTTCGAGTACGCCAACGAGCAGGCCCCTGGGACGACCGTCGAGGGACCGGGCAAGAAAAGGGAGCGCTCATGACCACGACGTCAGGAACGATGTCGCGCCGCGACGTGCTGGTGGCTGCCGGGATGGCGGCCGCGCAGGCCGCGCTGGCCGGGGTGTCGCTGCACGCGCGCGCCAAGACGGGGCTCGAGATCGGGATCATCGGGTCGGGCCGGCAGGGCGGCGCGCTCGGGCTGCTGTGGGCCAAGGCCGGGCACGAGATCCTGTTCTCGTCGCGCCATCCCGACACGCTGACAGACCTGGTGGCGCAGGCCGGACCGAACGCCAAGGCGGGCCTGCCCGAGGACGCCGCGCGTTTTGGCGACGTCGTGCTGATTGCCGTGCCCTACGGCGCCCTGCCGCAGGTGGGGAAGGACTACGCGCCGCTGATGCGGGGCAAGATCGTGATCGACGTCGGCAACCCACGCGTCGATCGCGACGGCGACGTGGGGAAGGACGCGCTGGCCCGCGGCACGGGCGTGACCTCGCAGGAGTATCTGCCCGGCGTGCGGCTCGTGCGCGCCTTGAACGCGCTCAGCTTCACCCAGGTGGCCAAGGAAGCGCATCGCGACGGCGAGAAGCTTGGCATTCCGGTGGCCAGCGACGACCCGGAGGCGATGGCCACGGCGCTACGGCTCGTGACCGACGCCGGCTTCGAGCCGGTGGTGGTCGGCGGGCTGGCCCGCGCCCGCGAGTTCGACGCCGGCACGCCGGTCTACGTCAAGGGCCTGACCGCGGCGCAACTCAAGGTGGCCCTCAAACTGCCGTAGGCGCGGCGCCGGAGTCGAGCTACTTGCCGCCGGCGCCGCCGTCGGTCGCGCGGCCGTCGATGCCGCCCTCGAGCACGCCGTCCTTGCCGACCACGATCACTTCCGCCACGCCCTGGCCGCCGCCTTCGACGATCGTGTGGCCCATGGCCTTCAGCTTGGCGATGGTGTCGGCCGAGAAGCCGTAGCGCTCCATGCTCAGCCGATCGGGCAGCCATTGATGGTGCATGCGGCCTGCGTCCACCGCCTCCTGCGCGTTCATCTCGAAATCGACCACGTTCAGGATCGTCATGAGCACCGTGTTGATGATGGTGCGCCCGCCGGGCGATGCCGGTGACCATGAACAACTTGCCGTCCTTGGCCAGGATGGTCGGCGCCATGCTCGACAGCATGCGCTTGCCGGGCAGGGCCAGGTTCGGCTTGGTGCCGATGTTGCCGCGCTCATCGGTCAGTCCGGGCGCCGACGTTGAAGTCGCCCATTCGTTGTTGAGCAGGAAGCCGGCGCCGGGCACGACGATGCGCGAGCCGTAGCCGTACTCGAGCGTGTAGGTCATCGACACGGCGTTGCGCTTGGCGTCCACGACCGACAGGTGCGTGGTTTCCTCGCGACTCGGTCGGCCAGGTGAACGAGGTCGGCGACGACTTCGAGGCCTTGTCCGGGTTGATCGTCTTGCGCACCTGCGCGGCGTAGTCCTTCGAGATCGAGCTGTGGCACCGGGATGTCGCTCACGAAGTCCGGGTCGCCGAGGTGCTGCGCGCGGTCGGCGAAGGCGCGCCGCATCGATTCGGCAATCAGGTGCAGGTTCTGCGCCGCGCCGTAGCCGTTGGCTTTCAGGTCGAAGCCTTCGAGCACGTTCAGCATGTGAATCACGGCGATGCCGCCTGAACTCGGCGGCGGCATGCCGATCACCTCGTAGCCGCGGTAGGTGCCCGTCAGCGGCGCCCGCTCCTTGGCCTGGTAGTTCTTGAGATCCTCGCGCGTGATGAGGCCGCCGTTGGCCTTCATCTCCTTCTCGATGAGCGCCGCGGTCTCCCCCTCGTAGAAGCCGGCCGGGCCCTGGTCGGCAATGCGCTGCAGCGTCCGCGCCAGATCGGGTTGCTTCAGGGTCTCGCCCGGCTGCGATAAGCCTCGCCGTTCTTCGAGAACTGCGCCAGCGACGCCGGATATTTCTTGAAGTCGTTCGGCTCGACCAGCATCCGCGCCAGCGACCGGGCCAGCCCGTCGCTGATCTCGAATCCGTCGCGAGCCAGAGCGACGGCCGGCAGGACCAGGTCCTTCCACGGCTTGCTGCCCAGCTTCTTGTGCGCGAGATAGCAGCCCGGCGACGGTGCCGGGAACGCCGACCGAGCGGTGGCTGTTGTGGTGGATGTCGAAGTCGTACTTGCCGTCCTTCATCCACATCGTCGGGCTGGCGCCGGCCGGCGCCATCTCGCGGAAGTCGAAGGTCGTGGCCGTCGCCGTCGGCGCCGCCGGAAGACGATGAAGCCGCCGCCGCCGATGTTGCCGGCGGTGGGATGCGTGACGGCCAGCGCGAAGGCGGTGGCGACGGCGCCGTCCACGGCGTTCCCGCCCCCCTGATCACCTGCCAGCCCACCTCGGAGGCCAGGTCGCTCTGAGACACGACCATGCCGCCGGCGGCGCGGTAGGGCACATTGCCCGCGCTCAGCGACAGCGTGAGCGTGGTGACGAGGAGCGCGACGATGGACGCCGAGGTTCGATTACGCATGCACATGCCTCCCGGGCACGGTCGAATGTAGGGGACGGGCCCGGCGCAGTCAAGGCCGCAAACGGGTGCGCGGCTACTGCTTGGTCTTGATGGGCGTGTCCTCGCGGTTGCCCCACTCTTCCCACGCGCCGTAGTAGTTGCGCAGCTTCGAGAGGTCGTGGCCGAGCAGGGCCAGCGTGAAGAGGTCGTGGCTGGCGCGCATGCCGACCTGGCAGTAGACGGTGACCTCGTCGGCCGGGCCGACGCCCTTGCCGCGCCACAGCGCCGCGATCTCGGCCGGCGACTTGAAGGTGCGGTCGGTGGCATTGAGCGTGTCTTCCCAATACACCGGGATCGACGACTCGATGTAGCCGCCGCGCTTGATGCCGCGCAGGTCCTTGCCGTCGATCTCACCCTGGCTGCGTCCGTCGATGAGCTTCACGCGTGGGTTGTTGATGGCCGCCTTCACGTCGTCGGCGGTGGCCACGCCAACCGTGCCTTTTCCGACGGTGAAGCGGGCCGCGGCCGGGGTCGGCGTCAGGGTGTCGGTGGCCCGTTTGTCGGCGGTCCACTTGGTCCAGCCGCCGTCCAGCAGGGCGACGTTGGCGTGGCCGTAGTGGTTGAGGATCCACCAGAGCCGCGCCGCGTAGATGCCGCCGCGTTCGTCGTAGGCGACGACCCGGGTCGTGTTCGAGATGCCCAGGCGGCCCATCAACGCCGCGAACTCCTGCGGGGTCGGCAGGAAGGTGGGCGGCGCCGCCGGTTTGCGGATGTCGTTGTTGTCGAGCCACACCGCCCCGGGAATGTGCCCGTCGGCGTAACCGCGCGGCCGCATGTCCACGATGCGGACGTTGGGCGCGGTCAGGTTCGCGGCCAGCCAGGCCGTGTCGACCAGCAACTCGGGACGGGCGAAGGCGGCCGGTTGGGCCAGGGCCGGGGTGGTCGTCAGCATCAGGACCGAGAGCAGGCGGAGCAGTCGCATGCCGATATTGTAGTGGGACTGTGCCCGCTCAATAGTGCCGCACCACGGTGTGGTCCTCACCCCAGCCGGTGGTTGATGGCGGCGGCTCGGGCAGGATCTGGCGCAGATACGCGGCCGCGCCCTGGTCCTGCCGCCACTGCGCGGGATAACCGAGCGACACCTCCTCGAAGCGAACGCCGCCGCGCCACCGCGTGCTGCGCATGTGCAGGTGGCCAGAGACGACCACCTGGATCGGAAAGCGGGAGGGCCAGTCGGCGGTGCGAGTCGTGCCGCACCAGATGGTGAAGCGCGGGACGCGCGGCAGCACGGCCAGGTCTGGCCGCAGCGGAAAGTGGTTCACGAGCACGATGGGCAGACCGGGCGAGACGGCCGCCAGGCGCGCTTCGGTCAGCGCCACGCGGGCGGCGCACCAAGCCTGGCGCGTCGGGTGCGGCGCTGGCGCCAGCAGCACCTCGTCGGCGCACGCCACCTTGTCTTCTGCGGCCCAGGCGATGGCCTCGGCCGGCGACATGCCCGCCGGAGCGAACGAGTAGTCGTAGAGGACGAAGCACGGCGCGATCACCGCCGGCGAGGGGCCCGGCCACGTCACGAACGGGTCTTCGGGCGTGACGACGCCGGCCCGCCGGCACTGATCGACCAGGCGCTCGTAGTGCGCCACGCCGCGTCTCGTGTCGGGCCACTGGCGGGGCGTCCACAAATCGTGATTGCCCGGCACCCAGATGACCTTCGCAAACCGCGCCGTGACGGCGTTGAGCACGAGTTGGAGCTGCGCCGGCGTGTCGCCCGTGTCGCCGCCGAGGATCAGCCAGTCGCCGGGATACGCCGGCAACGCCTCGACCGCGCGGCGGTTGGCGTCGTAGCCGACGTGCACATCGCTGATGGCCCAGAGCGTCACGGCGCGTCAGGCAGCAGCGCCGCGAGCGGCAGGTCGGCGAGGGTCACGGCCAGGTCGGCGCCGTCGCGCTCGATGGCGAGCGACAGCCGGTGCTCGGGCGTCGGCCACGCCTGCCAGAACTGCCAGCGCCCGGGCACGTCGTCGAAGCCTGGGGCGAAGGCGATGGTCGGCGGCAGCGGCGGCCGCAGGCCGAAGGCGAAACCGTCGAGGGGCAGGGCCAGGCCCATGCCGCGCGCTTTGATGTAGGCCTCCTTGAGCGTCCAGTACTCGAAGAAGGCCGTGGCCTGGTCGTCGTCCGGCAGGGCGCGCAGCGCGCGGACCTCGGCAGCGGCGAAATGCCGCTCGGCGATGCCGTCGGTGACCAGGCGCGTCACCCGTTCGACGTCCACGCCCAGCCGGTGACCGCGCGTCACCGCCAGGGCCACCAGGCCGTCGGTGTGCGACACGTTGAAGTGCAGCGGCGGGCTGCCGGCCTGCGCCGGCTCGACGAAGGGGCAGTCATGGGCGTTCAGCACGAAGCGCCAGTCCCTCGGCCGGGTCGGACCGTACTCGGACAGCGTGCGGCGAATCAGGGTGCGGGTGACGGCGTAGGTGCGGCGATCGACATCGCGCACGAAGCGCTGGCCGCGGGTGCGCTCCGGCTCGGTCAGGAAGGGCCACAACCGTTCGAGCGTGTCGGGGGGGGCGCCGTCGGTGCGCACGACGCGGAGGTCGGCGTGGGCGGGAGCGGCGGACTCGGACACGGTGTCTCGATTATCGCCGAGGTGACGAGCGCGGCGGTTCGCTCGGGCGTGCGGCTCCGCGCCCGCCACAGATACACGGCCACCGCCGCGGCCGCGACGGCCATGAGGACGAGCGCGCCGCCGGCGCCGTAGCGGTTGAGCACGCTGACGGCGTCGTCGCGATACCACATGGCCAGGCTGGCCTCGATGGCATGCCGGGTGCCGCGTCCAAGGGCCAGGGCCGCCACCAGCCGCCATGGCGCCAGCGCGGTGGCGCCGGCCAGCAGGACGAAGATCTTGAGCGGCATCGGCGGCGGCAGGAAGGCCGGCAGCGCCACGGCGGAGAAGGCGCTACGGCGGTACCAGTTCACCGCCGACGCGCTGCGCCGCCCCGACATCCGGCGCGTGAGGAACGCCTCGCCGCCGCGTCTGGCCAGCAGGTAGAGCGGCAACGACCCGACCACGGCCCCGGCGGTCGCGACGGCGGCGTAGTACCACCACAGCGCCGGCTGCTGGATGGTCAGGTACATGATGAGGACGTCGGTGGCGTTGGGCAGCGCCAGCACGCTCGAGTCGAGCAGCGCCACGATGAACACCCCGGCGGCGCCGGCGCCATCGGCCCACGCCCGCACCGCTTCCACGGTCCCGGCAAACATCCGTGTCGATTGTAGCGTCTGGGGCGTCGCGGCGGCTCCCGGGGCCCCGCCGATGAAGCTTCCCGGCCGGCAGCGGCACTGACATAATGCGCGCCTATGTCACGAGACCTGGTTCGGGAAATGGCGGCGGAGTTCCTCGGCACCTTCGTGCTCATCGCCTTCGGCGTGGGCGTGGTGGCGCAGGTCGTGCTCAGTCACAACGCCAACGGCAGCTACCTGTCGATCAATCTGGGCTGGGGCCTGGCGGTGATGTTCGGCGTGCTCGTGGCCGGCGGCGTCTCTGGCGCCCACTTGAATCCCGCCGTGACCGTCGCCCTGGCGGTGCATCGCGGCCTGCCGTGGCACAAGGTGCCGCCCTATGCCGCGGCGCAGCTGGCCGGCGCGTTTGCCGGCGCCGCGCTGGTCGACGTCACCTATCGCGAGGCGTTGACGGCGTTCGACGGCGGCCTGCGGCAGATCGCCGGCGATCAGGGTACGGCGGGCATCTTCGCCACCTACCCACAGGCCTTTCTGTCGCTCGGCGGCGGCCTGGTCGACCAGATCGTGGGCACGGCGCTGCTCATCGTCGGCGTCTTCGCCATCGGCGATCAGCGTAACGTGGCGGCGCCCGGGTGGACCGGGCCGGCCCTGGTCGGCGCGCTCGTGGTCGCGATCGGCGTGGCCTTCGGATTCAACGCCGGCTACGCCATCAACCCAGCCCGCGACTTCGGCCCGCGCCTGTTCACCGCGCTGGCCGGGTGGGGCCCGGGCGTGTTCACCGCCAACGGCGGATGGTGGTGGGTGCCGGTGGCCGGTCCCACCATCGGCGCGGTCGTCGGCGGGTTCGTCTACGACGCCTGCGTGACGCGCCTGCACCCGGCCGGAGTGGCCCGATGAGCCGCTACGTGCTGGCCCTCGACCAGGGCACGACCTCGAGCCGCGCCATCGTCTTCGACCGAAGCGGCCGCGCCGTCGCCACGGCGCAACAAGAGTTCCCGCAGATCTTCCCGCAGCCCGGCCACGTCGAGCACGATCCCGAAGCCATCTGGACGTCGCAGCTGCAGACCGCGCGCGAGGCGCTGGCCAGAGCCGGGGCCACCGCCGCCGACATCGCCGGCATCGGCGTGACCAATCAGCGCGAGACGACGGTGCTGTGGGACAAGGCCACCGGGGTCCCGGTGGCCAACGCCATCGTGTGGCAGAGCCGCGTCACCGCGGCCTTGTGCGACCGCCTGAAGGCGGCGGGCCACGAGCCGGCGGTGCGCGCCAAGACCGGGCTGGTGCTCGACGCCTACTTCTCGGCCTCGAAGATCAAGCACCTGCTCGACACCACCGACGGCTTGCGCGCCCGGGCCGCGCGCGGCGAGGTGCTGTTCGGCACCATCGACAGCTTCCTGATCTGGCGGCTGACCGGCGGCGCCGTGCACGTCACCGACGAGAGCAACGCCAGCCGCACCATGCTCTACAACATCCACCAGCGCGGCTGGGACGACGACCTGCTGGCCCTGTTCGACGTGCCGCGGGCCATGCTGCCCGAGGTGCGCGGCAGCAGCGAGGTCTACGGCCACACCCTGTCCGAACACTTCGGCGGCGCCGATCGCGATTGCCGGCGCGGCTGGCGACCAGCAGGCGGCGCTCTTCGGCCAGGCGTGCTTCGAGCCGGGCACGGCCAAGAACACCTACGGCACCGGCTGTTTCATGCTGCTCAACACCGGCGAGCATCCCGTCGCCTCGAGCAAGGGGTTGGTCACGACCATCGCCTGGCGCCTCGACGGACGCACCACCTACGCGCTCGAAGGCTCGGTGTTCATCGCCGGGGCGGCCGTGCAGTGGCTGCGCGACGGACTGCGCGTCATCGCCACGTCGGCCGAGGTGGAGACGATGATGCAGGCGGTGCCCGATTCGGCGGGCGTCTACTTCGTGCCCGCCTTCGTCGGCCTCGGCGCCCCCTATTGGGACCCGCACGCCCGTGGCGCCATCCTCGGACTGACACGCGACACCCGCGTGGAACACATCGCCCGGGCGGCCGTCGACGCCATGGCCTACCAGACGCGTGACGTGCTCGAGGTGATGCAGGAGGAGGCGGGCCTGAGCTTGGCGCACCTCAAGGTGGACGGCGGCGCCGCCGCCAATGCCCAGCTGCTGCAGTTCCAGGCCGATCAGCTCGGCGTGCCGGTGCGCCGGCCGGTCGTGGCCGAGACGACCGCGCTCGGCGCGGCGTATCTGGCGGGATTGGCGGTGGGCTACTGGCAAGGGCTGGACGACGTGCGGCGCAACTGGGCCCTCGATCGCGAATTCTCGCCGGCCGTGAGCGCCGAGGCCCGCGAGCGCGCTTACCGGGGCTGGCGCAAGGCGGTGACGCGGTCGCTATCCTGGACCGACAACGGGTAGCGTCCGGCGGGCCGCGCGCGCGTCGCCGGCGGCCAGGGCGCTCAGCACCACGGCGGCCGCGGTGGCGACGTTCAGCGAATCCATCGCGCCGTACATCGGGATGCGCACCTGCAGGTCGGCCTGGGCCAGCGCCCCGGCGCTGAGGCCGGGACCCTCGGCGCCGACCAGGACGGCGGCGCGCGGCGGCAACACGACGTCGTAGAGCGACGGCGCGGTGGCGGCCGGCGTGCACGCCACGATCGACAGGCCGGCAGCGCGCACGCCCGCCAGCGCCTCGGGCCACGGCCCGGCCTGCACCCACGGCGTCGTGAGCACGGCGGCCATCGAGGTGCGGATGGCCTTGCGGTAGAGCGGATCGCCGCAGTGAGGCCCGAGCACGACCGCCGCGGCGCCGAGCGCGGCGGCGTTGCGGAACAGGCCGCCGACGTTGTCGGGGTTGTTGACGCCTTCGAGTACGAGCAGGCGCGTGACCCCGGTCAGGTCCAGGTCGGGCAGCGCTGCTGGCGCCGGCCGCTCCGCCAGGGCCACGCAGCCGCGATGCATGTTGAAACCGACGACCGCGTTCATGGCCGCCTGGGGCACGACGAAGACGGCGATCTCCGGGTCGACCGCAGCCAGCCCCGCCGCCATGGCCTCGGCCGCGGCCGGCGAGAGCAGCACCGAGCGGACGCGGTGGCGGCGGTGGGCAATCAGCCGCTCCACCACCATCCGGCCCTCGGCGACGAACAACCCGCGGGCGACCAGCGCGTCGTGGTCGGCCAGGTGCCGATAGTCGTCGAGCCGGACGTCATCGAGCGTCGCCAGCGCAATCACGCCGCCTCCGCCACGGTCACCGGACGATGGCGAAGGCCGCCGTGACCTCGGCCGACGCGTCGCCGCGCGCGGCCGTGAAGCGCAGCACGTAGGAGCCGAGCGCCAGCGAGCGCAGCGGCAGATCGATCTGGTGTTGCCCGGCCCGCACGGCCGCCGGCAGCGCCGCCAGCACCTTGCCTTCGCGCGTCAGGATCTCGGCCGTCACGTCCGCGGCCGCCGCGCCGCTGCCCTCGGCCACCGCCGCGCGCACCACCACCATGTCGGTGGTGCGGAACTCGCGGTCGGGACTGGGCGGCCCGGCTTCGCCGCGACGCAGGGCCTGGAACGCCGCCGTGGTGCGGGCCCGCACGAAGACCGGCGTGGCCATGGCCAGCGTGGCGCCGCTCAGATCGGGGACGGCGATCGGCACTTCCCAGCGGTCGACGACCTCGCCGCCGGACGCCGCCACGCTGAAGCGCACGAGGACATCGCCGGGCGGCACCTCGAGGCTCACGAGGCCGGTGCCATCGGGGCCGAGCGCCGCGTCGGCCGTGCCGAGCGGCACGCCGCTGTCGCTGCGCGCCTCGAGCCGCAGGTGCTCGGGCCGATCGGTGACGCCGGGCACCGGCTTCCACGTGGCGGTCAGCCGCACCAGGCCGTCGGTTCCGGCGGCAAACCCGGTCGTCACGTGCGCCACCCGGTCGTCCTGCCGCGCCTGCAGCGAGGTGAGCGCGCCCTGCACGGCTGGTTCGAGGATCGGGGCCGGCACCGGGGTCATCTCTTCGGCGGTCGGCGACCAGTAGCCCTTCCGGGCCACGGTCCGCGCCCCGCGGCGTTTCACCTTCACCGCGATCTTGTGGAACTTGCCGTCGTTCAGCTCGCGCGACGGCGCGTAGCCGATCAGGTAGTGGTGGCTGGCGTCGCGGATGACGCGCCCGAGGCCGCGCGCCAGATCGTTGGTGTTGACGATGGTCTGGCCGCCGGTCTCGGAGGCCAGGCGGAAAAGCGTGTCGTGCACGTAGACGCCCTGGCCCAGGCCGCGCGGGTCGAGCGTGTGGATGATGACGTTGCCGCGGTTGGCCTCGCGCAGCAGCGCCTGGAATTCCGGCTCGAGCGAGACGTCGAACATCAGGGGGATGCCGCGCGACACGACCAGCAGCGTCTTGCGCCCCTCGCGCAGGCCCGACAGGTGCATCACCAGCGCCTGCAGGGCCGAGATGACCACCTGCGAGCGGACCCGCTGCACGTTGCGGGTGAGGTTCTGCGATTCCTCGAGCGCGCTGCGGCCGACGAAGTTGTCGATCCGCCCCTCGTAGTTCCGGATGTCGCGAATCAGCGAGGCCCGGTCGCGCGTCCACTCGAGCGCGCTCAGCGGGGTGATTGGGTTCATCACCGTGACCAGGTCGAGCGGCCCCATCATCGGCCCGAGGAATTCGCTGAGCGCCTTGCGCAGCGGCAGCATCTCCTGGGGGTAGCGGCCCAAGTGGTAGTCGTCCATGAAGATCGCGAAGACGCGCACGTCGTCGCGGCCGGCTTCGGCGACCGCGTGATCGCGGGAACGGATGGGCAGCGCCTCGCCGTTGTCGCGGGGCTGCCCGTCGATCCGCACCAGCGTGGCCTGTTCGACCTTCTGGGGCACGCCGTCCTCGGTGAGTTCGAAGTCGTCGGGCGTCAGGTCGGTGATCGGCTCGTCGTCGCTGCCGGTGACCGAAACGTCGACCAGGACCAGCTTCACGCCCGAGCGGAACACCGGCTGATCGACCGCCGGCACCGGCGGCTGCACCTGCGCGGCCGGCGCGGCCGGCGCGGCCGGCGCGACCAGCGACCGGGCCGCCGGGCCGGCGCCGGCCACGAGCACCACGGCGACGGCAGCGACGACGGCGGCAGCGGCGGGGCGCGCGGAACGGCCAACCATGGCTGTCACCACTCCGTGCGTTGCACGACCGGCATCTGCAGGGCGCGTTCGCGGTCGAGGTCGAGCGAGCCGACGTGCAGCGCCAGCGGCGACTGCACCCACTTGTAGATCGACTGCGTGAACAGCCTGGCGAAGCGCGCCGGCGCAGCGTGGCCAGCCAGGCGGATCGTCGTCGGGGAAGATGCCGACGAGCGCCGCGGCCATCTCGGCCGGCGACATCTTCTCGCCGGCGTAGAGATGGAAGCAGGCGTCGAGGATGGGGAAGGGCATCAGCTCGTGTTCGGCCACCTGGCTCGTCGGCCAGCTCGGGACCGGGCTGCGTGGCCAGGCAGCGTCTCGATGCCGGCGAACCCGAAGCGGGTGTCGCAGGCCGTCGCAGCAGCGCTATCCACGACCGTCTTCGGCACGTTGGCGATGACCGAGAGCGCGCCCTCGAGATCGCCGCCGATGGTGGTGTAGCCGACCGCCTTCTCGCTCATGTTGCCGGTCTGCAGGAAGAGCGCGCCGCGAGGTGTTCGCCCAGTTCCACATCCGCTGACCGCGGATGCGCGCCTGCACGTTCTGCCGCGTCATGCTCGGCTCGGTGGCTGCCCGCCGAGCATGGCGCGCGCGACCTCCACCTCGCGGTCGATAGGCGTCGTCGATGCGGCACGGTCTGCAACGCCACGCCGAGGTCCGCGGCCAGCTCGTGCGCGGCCGTGCGCGTCGTGTCGCTGCGAATGCCGGGTGGGCATGTAGAACGCGGTGATGAGACTGCCTGGAGCCGGCGTGGTCCGGGCCGAGCATGCGGGCGGCAGCGCGCCAGGCCACGAGCAGCGTCAGCATCGAGTCGCGGCCGCCCGAGAGCGCGACGCCGAGCGAGCGTGAAGGCCCCGGTTTTCGTCGTAGTAGTCTCGACGCCGAGCGCCAGCGCCTCGAACAGATCGTCGAGGGCGCGTCGCGGGCGTCGACCGGCGGCGGCGACGGCGCGGGCAGGAAGAAGCTGCCGCCTGGCGGCGCCGGGTAGGCGAGGCCGGCCGAGTCGGCCGTGGCCCCTGCGACGCGCATGGTCGGCACCGGGGTCTCGCGCCGCAGCGAAGTGCTCGCAGTCGGCGCGCCAGGTCGTGTTCTCCAGCGCGCAGCCGGCGCGTGCGATCGAGGTCGACCACCGCCGCGGTCGTAGCCCTCGGTGAAGCGCGGCGCTTCGAGGACGAGCCGCCGTTCTGGTAGATGAACCCGCCGCCGTCGAAGATCAGCCCGTCCTGGGCGCCGACGGCGTTGGCGTAGACCAGCACCGTCTGGTTGTCGGCAGCGCGCGTGGCCAGCATCTCGCGGCGGGTGTCGTGGATGCCCATGCGGTAGGGCGAGGCCGAGACGTTGACGATGATCTCGGCGCCCGAGTAGCAGCGCCGGCGCATCGGGCCGTCGGGCGACCAGGCGTCCTCGCACACCTCGACGCCGACGGTGCCGAAGTCGAACGCGAAGAGGTGGTCGCCGAGCGGCACGCCGTCGGCGTCGAGCGCCAGCCCGGGACCGCCGCGCGAGAAGGTGCGCGCCTCGTAGAAGACGTTGTAGGTGGGCAGCTTTTCTTTGGGCACGAACGCCAGCACCTGCCCGCGGTGCACGACGGCGGCGGCGTTGAAGAGCAGCGACTGCACCGGCACGGCCAGGCCGAGCACGAAGACGGTGGGCAGGTCCGCGGTCTCGGCGGCAAACGCGGCCGAGCTGCGGCGCTGGGCGTCGAGGAAGCCGCGCCACTGCACGAGGTCTTCCGGGCGGGTAGCCGCCGATGACCTGCTCGGGGAAGGCGCCGAGAGTGACGCCGGCCTCGGCCATACGGCGGGCGGCGGCGAGCAGGGCGGCGGTGTTGTGCTGGACGGCGCCCACCGTCGGGCTCAGGCTGGCCACGGCCAGCTTCACGAGTCGCATGTCACAGCTTACCGCTTACCGTTATTGCCTTGGCGCTCATCCGGTACCGTCCACCTTCCCGGTGACCGCGCACGTGGCCCGGCCGGGCGGGAGGTGAGCGGCGGCACGGCCGCGCGGGAACCGTGGCCGCGTCTGGCCGCGTCCAACCCTGCGTGATGGACCTGCTCAAGACGTTCGGCGCCGGACTCGTGACCTTCCTGGCCCTCGACTTTGTCTGGATTGGCGTGGTCGCCAACCAGTTCTACAAGCGCGAGCTGGCCGCCATCGCCCGCATGAACGGCGACAACTTCGCGATTCGGCCCGGCCCCGCCATGGTGCTCTATCCGCTGATCATCATCGGGCTGCAGCTGTTCGTGCTGCCCCGGGCCGCCGGCGGGCCCCTGTGGCTCACCGCCGCCTGGGGCGGGTTGTTCGGCCTGGTCGGTTACGGGATCTACGACCTGACCAACTACGCCACCCTCACCAGCTACACGCTGCGCATGACCGTCGTCGACATGATCTGGGGCACGGTGCTATCGGCCGCCACCGCGGCGGCGATGGGGTGGGTGGCGACGCGCTGAGGCCGGGGCCAGGCGATGCGTGGCGTGATGCCCCCCGGGGCGCTAGCCGAGGCGCCGCCGGAAGCCGAGGGCGCGCTCGCCCAGGACCAGCCACGGCGACGGCCGCGCTGCCTTGGTGAGGCCGAAGCGTTCGATGGCGTGCCGTTGGATGTGCGTCGTGGCCTCGTCGATCGAGTCGGTCACGAGCATCAGGTCGACGTCGTGAGCCGAGATGGTCTGCGCCAACGCCATGGTGCGCAGCATGTCCACGAATGGTTGCCAGGTACTCGACTCCCATCAGCACCACGGGGAACTGCTTGATCTTCCCGGTTTGAATCAGCGTCAGCGCCTCGGTGAGCTCGTCGAGCGTGCCCAGGCCGCCGGGCAGGGCCACGAAGGCGTAGGAGTATTTGAACAGCAGCACCTTGCGCACGAAGAAGTAGCGGCAGGTCACCGAGCGGTCCATATACGGATTCGGATCCTGCTCGAAGGGCAGTTCGATGTTGCAGCCGACCGACGGGCCGCCGACGTCGCGCGCCCCGCGGTTGGCCGCTTCCATCACGCCCGGTCCGCCGCCGGTCATGACCGTGAAGCCGAGCCGCGCACACGGCCGCGCCGATCTCGCGGGCCTGCGCGTAGGCTGGATGCGTGTCGGGCAGCCGGGCCGACCCGAAGATGGTCACGCACGGGCCGACGAAGTGCAGGATGCGGAAGCCGCGCAGGAATTCGCCGGCCACCCGGGCAATGGTGCCGAGCTCGCGAAAGCGGGCTCGTGGCCCTTCGAGCAGGACGATGTCGGCGTTGTTGGGTTCGGCGGTGTCGGGCGTGCTCTCGTCAGGAAGGGCCATGCGTGAATCGATCCTATCCCGGCCAGCCGCCGGAGCGCCGTCTTCCTTGGCCGGCGCGGCCGCCCGGGCGGGCCGGCCTACAATTCAGGCCATGACTCCCGGCCGTCCAGCTCACGCCGTCGTGCTCTTCGATGGCACGTGCGCCTTCTGCGAGCGCTCGGTCACGTTCATCGCCACGCGCGACCCGGCCGCCTACTTCCGCTTCGGCGCGTCGCAGAACGCCCCGGCGCAGGCGCTCCTGGCCGGTTTTGGCGAGACTCGTGCCTCGACGCGGAGCATCATCCTGGTCGAGGACGGGCGGCTCTACCGGAAGTCGACGGCGGTGCTGCGCATCGCCCGCCGGCTGCCCGTGCCGTGGTCGTGGGCAGCGGCGTTCCTGCACGTCCCACGGCCACTCCGCGACGCCGCCTACGACGTCGTCGCGGCGGTGCGTCATCGTCTCGCCGGCCGGTCCAACGCCTGCGACATCCCGCCGCCCGAGATTCGCCAGCGTTTGATTAGCGCGCCCCTCGTCTCGACACGCAGAAACTGCCACGGGAAAAGTTGTCTCCGTGCCAGGCCCCGTTACGAATGCTAGAACGAGAAGAGGTGGGTGTACTTCACGACCAGGCCGCGTCCGGCCGACAGCTCGCCCGTCGGTGAACTGCTACTCGTTGTAGACGATGAAGAAATCGCTGAGCGGACGATGAATCAGGTTGAAGCGGACGTTGGCCGAGAACTGCTTGACGTCGCTGCGGTACTGCACCAGCGTGTCGAGGAACATGTTGGTGCTGAACGAATAGCCGGACCGCAGTTCACCAGCGTGGTCACGAACGAGCGTTGCGGCACGCTCCAGCGTCGATGTCGGTGACCTGCAGGCCGAGGTCGAACACCAGGCGGTAGGTCGGGCGGTAGAGCACGCTGGTCTGCGATGTTCTTCTGCGTGCCGCTCCAGAAGTCGCCGAAGGTGATGCGGGTCGAGCCAGCGACAGCGCGCGGCTGTGATCGCTCTCGAACACCAGCAGATGCTGGTTCCAGTCGTAGCGGCCGGCCGGGATGGCGACGTCGCTGCGGATGCGGAACGGGACGGCGATCGCCTCGGCGCGCGGTTCGAAGGCGTATTCCAGATAGGCGCCGTGCTCCACGTCGCCTGATCGCCGACATGGCCCTGGCGTGTCGCCAGGGCGCCGTGCGGGTCGTCATAGATCCACGCGCGGGCGTGCGGCTGCAGCTGGCGGATGCCGTGCGCTGCAACGCCTTCGGGCCGCAGGAACGACGCCCAGTCGAGGAACTGCCGGGTGACGCCGGTGCGCCGCACGAAGCCCATGTCGTCGCTGAAGCCCTCGCCGATCGTTCATGATCGACGCACCGCGGCGCATCAGGCTGTCTTCCCAGCCGACGGCGGCCTTGACGCGGTCTGGCCGCGTGCTTCGCCCGGCGTCTCCGATCGCGCCGCGAAGCCGTTGATGCTGAGGTTGCTGAAGAATGCGGAAGTTCGCGTCGACGCCGGCGACGCGGTTGAAATCGTCGCGGCTGCCCGAGGCCTGGCGCGACAGCACGATGGCGCCGATGTCCGAGAGCTCGAACACGTCGCGGCGCACGCGCGCCACGGTGTAGTTCTTGCCCGGGCGGCCGCCGTCCGCCTCGCTCTGCATGTCATCAGGCCCAGCCCGAATTTCGCCGGCGCGGCCGGTCAGGCGCACGCCGCCGTAGAGCGGCACCTGTTCGCCGGCATCGGTCAGGCCGATGCGGCGGCTGAAGAACAGCAGCAGGTCTTCTTCCGGCGGCCGGAAGCGGCGTGGTCTGCCGCTTGTTGCGCGGGATGTCGCCGAAGTAGAAGATGCCGGAGTTCTCGAGGAAGAACTCGCGCTTCTCGGGGAAGAACAAGCTGAACTGGGTCAGGTTGACCTGCTGCTCGTCGGCTTCCGCCTGCGCGAAGTCGGGATTGATGGTGACGTCGAAGGTCAGCGACGGACCGACGCCCGGCCTTGATGTCGAGCCCGGCGCTGCGGTCGCGAACGACACGTCGCTGTCGCCGAGCGGGCGCACCGCGCCGCCGAGCACGTACGGCTTGACGCGGATGTTGCGGCCCTGCGCGAGGTCGGGCAGGCCGGTGAGCGTGCCGGCCGACGAGGCCCGGTAGATCGATGAAGGCGCGCGACACCGGCGACCAGTAGCTGACCTCGTTCTTGCGGCGAATGCGCCGCGCGAAGTTGATGCCCCAGTCATGGCCGCGCCCGGCTCGAACCGCAGCGTCTTGAACGGAATTCGGAACTCCGCCGTCCACCCTTCGGGCCCGACGCGGGCCGCGACCCACCACACCGCATCCCAGTTGGGGTTGACGTCGCGGCCCTCGTTGGCCATCTGCGTGTCGGCCTCGGCCCCCGCGGCATTGGTGGTGAAGACGAAGCCGTTGCGGCGATCGGCGAAGGTGTCGAGCAGCACCTCGAAGGTGTCCTGTTCGCGCGCCGGGGAAGTCCTTGCGGATCTCGTTGATGACGATGCCGGCCGGGATCGGCATCGCGGCACAACGCCGCGATGTAGAGGTAGGTCGGCGTCATACGCCATGCGCACCTCGGTGGCCTCGCTGGCCGGCTGGCCTTCGACCGGGTCGGACTGCACGAAGCCGGTGGCCGGCGCCGCCGTGCGCCACACCGGCTCGTCGAGCACCCCGTCGACGACGAGCGGCGTGTCGGTGTGCGCGGCCGTCAGCGTCCGGCGGCCGTCGGTCGAGGGCACCGACAGCGGCTGGGCGCCGGCCGTGCCAGTCATGGTCAGCACCACCAATGCAAGGGTTCCGAGGGGCCCGAGGCGGCACGTCATGGGCCGGTAGTGTAGCGCGCCTTGCCACCGCCAGCCCTGGCGCCCCGCTTCGTTGACAAGGGGCGTGTGCGCGGAGTTCACTCTGCAGACGCAAGTCGATGCGGAGGCACTAATGCGATTGATGATCACACTCGGACTCCTGGTGACGGCGCTCCTCGCGGCGCCCACCGCGCTGTGGGCGCAGGCGAGCGGACAGATCAACGGGGTGGTGACCGACAGCTCCGGGGGCGTGCTGCCCGGCGTGACCGTCGAGGCCACCAACACCGCCACCAATGCCGTGCGCACGGCGGTCACCGGCGCCGACGGGCTCTACACGCTGCCGCTCATGCAGCCGGGCGTCTACACCGTCACCGCCACACTGGCGGGTTTTCGCGTCGCGCAGCAGGACAGCGTTCGCGTGACGGTCAGCGAGACCGCCCGCGTGGCGTTCCAGATGGAGGTCGGGCAGGTCAGCGAAACCGTGACGGTGACCGCCCAGGCGACCCTGGTCGAGACCGCCAACGCGACGCTCGGCATCGTCATCGACGAGCAGAAGATCGTCGACCTGCCGCTCAACGGCCGCAACTTCACGCAGCTCGGCACGCTGCATACCCGGCGTCGTCGCGCCGCCCTCGGGCCTCGGCGGCCAGACCGGCGACGCCACCCCGGGCGGCTTCGGCAACGCCACCGGCGGCTTCAACGTCAACGGCATGCGCAACCAGTCGAACAACTTCCTGCTCGACGGCGCCACCAACAACGACACCTTCAACACCGGGTTCGTGCTGCGGCCGCCGCCCGACGCGATCCAGGAGTTCAAGATCCTGACGCACGCCTTCGGCGCCGAGTACGGCCGCAACGCCGGCTCGGTGGTCAACGTCGTGACCAAGGCCGGCAGCAACACGTTCTCGGGCGCGGCCTGGGAGTTCAACCGCGACGACGCGCTGCAGGCGCGCAACTTCTTCGCGCCCGGCAACCAGCCCAAGCCCGAATTGAAGCAGAACCAGTTCGGCGCCGCCGTCGGCGGGCCGATCGTGAAGAACCGGCTGTTCGGGTTCGGCTACTACGAGGGCTATCGCAACGACGCCGGCACGACCACCAACATCGCTCGTGCTGCTCGGAGGCGCAGCGCGCCGGCAACTTCGGCGCCACCACCATCCGCGACCCGCTGACCGGGCTGCCGTTTCCCGAACAACACCATTCCGGCCAACCGGATCAGCCCGGCCGCCGCGCGTCTCCTCACCGAGTTCGTGCCGTTGCCCAATGCCGCGGGCAACCGCTACATCGTGTCGCCGACGGTCAGCGACACGCGCGACCAGTTCGGCGCGCGCCTCGACTACCAGCTGGCGGCAGAACCAGTCGCTGCTGCTGCGCTACATGCGCAGCCGACACGGAGCGGACGACGCCGAAAGTGATTGCGCCGGTGGACCAGCAGGCGCTGGCCACGCTGCAGGACTTCATGGGCTCGCACAACTACGTCATCGCCTCGAACCTCATCAATCAGGCGCGCGTCTCGGTCAACCGCATCAGCGCCAATCCCGCGGTGACGAGCGGCCTCAACCCGCGCGACTACGGCATCAACTTCGCGAACACCAACCCGCTGGCGGCGGGCCTGCCCTCGATTGCCGTCGCCGGGTTCTTCGGCGGCGGGGCGGCGGCGCTGGGCGACGCCCAGCAGCCGTTCGTCAGTCGCGTCAACCACGTGTGGCAGGCCGCCGACGACGTCACCTGGATCACCGGGCGCCACGCGCTGAAGTTCGGCGTGGACGTGCGCCGCGAGGCGATGAACATCGCGTTCATCAACCGCCCGAACGGCGACCTCACGTTCAACGGCACCATCACCGGCAACGCGGCCGCCGATTTCCTGCTCGGGCTGCCGAGCCAGGCGCGCGCCACGACCACCCAGGCTATCCAGAACGGTCACGGCTGGCTCTTTGCCGGGTACCTCCAGGACGACTTCCGCGTGACCTCGCGGCTGACCGTGAACCTGGGCGTGCGCTACGAACTGCCGATGCCGTTCATCGACGACAACGACGCCATTACCGGGTTCCGCACCGGGCAGCAGTCCACGGTCTATCCAGCCGCGCCGGCCGGCCTGGTCTATGCCGGCGATGCCGGCGTGCCGCGCGGCATCGTCCCGACCGACAAGAACAACGTCGCGCCGCGCCTGTCGCTGGCGTGGGATCCGTTCGGCGACGGCAAGACCAGCGTGCGCTCGGCCTTCGGCGTCTTCTACGACGCCCTGGCCGGCCAGGGCGACTTCTTCCAGAGCGGCGTCCTGTCGCCGCCGTTCACGCCGCTGGTCGAGCTGAACGCCCCGGCGCCGATCACCCTGGCCGATCCCCTGGCCGCGGTGGCCGGTCCGCCCAACCCGTTCCCGCCGGCGCTGACCATCATCGGCTGGGGCGACGACTTCAAGTCGCCCTACGCGTATCACTTCAACCTCGGCGTGCAGCGGCAGGTCGGCGCGCAACCTGGGCGCCGAGGTGTCGTACGTCGGCTCACGCGGTCACAACCTGCCGATTTTCATGGAAGTGAATCCCGGCGTCTACGTGCCCGGCCAGACCACTCGCGGCGCGCGCGTCATGCCGGCGTTCGCGCTGGTCCGGCCGACGTTCTCGGTGGCCCAGTCGTGGTTCGACTCGCTGCAGGCCAGCCTGCGCCTGCTCCCGACACGCGGGCTGAACATGCTGGCGTCCTACACGCTGGGCAAGGCCACCGACCACGTCTCGGGTCTCAACATCGGCGGCGAGCCGCGGCCGGTGCTGCCGGTCGTGCAAGGCGACGAGGCGAGCATCGAGCGCGCACTCGCCGCCGAGAAGGGGCCGGCCCTGTTCGACGCACGGCACCGGTTCGTGCTGAGCTTCGGCTACGAACTGCCCCGGCTCGACAGTCAGCCGGTGGCGCTGCGGGCGATTGCCGGCGGCTGGCAGATGAACGGCATCGTCCAGGCCCAGACCGGCTTCCCGGTGCCGGTCAGCCTGGGCGGCAACCTCGACATCCGCTACATGACGTCGCGGCCCGACGTCACGTGCGACCCGAACAAGGGGCCCAAGACGACGGCGCAGTGCTTCGACACGAGCTGCTTCACGGCGCTCACCCTGGCGCCAGACCGGCGAGCGCTTCGGCAACGCCGGCCGCAACACCGTGCGCGGCCCGGGTTTCCAGCGCACCGATCTGTCGGTCTTCAAGAACTTCGACTTCGCCGGGCATCACCGCGTGCAGGCGCGCATCGAGGCCTTCAACGTGTGGAACCAGGCGCGCTTCATCATTCCCAACGCCGGCGGCGTGTTCGGCACCGCGCCGTTCGGCCAGATCACGCAGGCCGAAGACGGCCGCGTGATTCAGCTCGGCGTCAAATACTCGTTCTGAAGGTCCGGGACCGGGATCCGAGCGGCTCGGCGGCACGGCGCGATCGGTCGGGCGGTCGCGTTTGCGGCCGTCGCGGTCATACCGCCGGATCCGGTCACGACCAAGGCGACGTGATGCGACCAAGCGACGTGAATCGCCGGCGGTTCCTGCGGACGCTGGCGTTGGGCGGCGGGGCGGCCGCGGTGGGCACAACGGCCCGCCCGGTGTTCGGCCAGGCGCCGGCGGTGACAGTGGGGGCGGCGGCGCGTCCGCTCGTGACCGACGGCGTGGCGTCGACCCTGGTCGGCGACGAGGCGGCCGTGGTCTGGGCGCGTGCCGATCGCGCATCGCGCATGGTGGTCGAGTACGCCACGTCCGCCACCTTCGCTGGCGCGCGCCGCGTCGCCGGACCGGCGGCGCTCGAGGGCTCGGATTTCACGGCGCGCGTGCATCTCACCGATCTGCCCCGCGGGCAGCGCCTGTTCTACCGCGTGCTCTTCCAGGATCTGAGCGACCTGAAGCGCTGGAGCGAGCCGGCCGTCGGCCAGCTCTCGACCGCCCCGGCTCCGGGCGGGCGCGACGTGTCGATCGTGTTCTCCGCCGACACGGTCGGGCAGGGCTGGGGCCTCGATCCGGCCCACGACGGGATGAAGACCTACGCCAGCATGTTCGGCGTCGAGCCGGACCTGTTCGTGAACCTCGGCGACGCCATCTACGCCGATCAGCCGGTCGTGGCCGAGGTGCCGCTCGACGGCGGCGGGGTGTGGCGCAACCTCGTCCACCCGGCCAAGATCAAGGTGGCCGAGACGCGTCGACGAGTTCCGCGGCGCGTATCGCTACAACCTGCAGGACGCGCACATGCGGCGCTTCAACGCCGCCGTCCCGCAGCTCACCGTGTGGGACGACCACGAGGTGCGCGACAACTGGTATCCCGAGCGGCGGCAGGACGACGACCAGCGCTACACCGTGAAATCGGTGGCGCTGCTGGCGGCCCGGGCGCGCCAGGCGTGCATGGAGTACACGCCGTTGCCGATCGAGGCCGGCGACGCCGAGCGGCTCTACCGATCGGTGCGCTACGGCCCGCGTCGAGATCTTCCTGCTCGACCTGCGCAGCTATCGCGGCTCGAACAGCGAGAACCGGCAGGCGGTGATGTCCGAGGCCACGGCGCATCTCGGGCGCGGCCCAGCTCGCCTGGCTCAAGCGGTCGCTCGTGGCCAGCACCGCGCGCTGGAAGATCATGGCCAGCAGTCTGCCCATCGGCCTCGTGGTTCGCGACTTCCCGTCGTTCTTCGAGGCCGTGGCCCAGGGCGACGCCGGCCTGCCGCTCGGCCGGGAACTCGAGATCGCCGACCTGCTGCGCTTCATCCGCGACGAGCGCATCGACGACGTCGTGTGGATTACCGGCGATGTCCATTACGCCGCCGCGCACCACTACCATCCCGCGCGGGCGCGGTTCACCGAGTTCGATCCGTTCTGGGAGTTCGTCGCCGGCCCGCTGCACGCCGGCACCTTCGGGCCCAACGCGCTCGACCCCACCTTCGGCCCCGAGGTGCGGTTCCTCGGCATCCCCGAGGGCATGAAGCCCAACCGCCCGCCGAGCGAGGGCTTTCAGTTCTTCGGCCGTCTGGTCGTGGACGCCAAGACCGACGCGCTGCGCGCCAGCCTGCACAATCGCGACGGGCGGGAGCTCTACGCCGTCACCCTGCCGCCCGGCCGGCGGTGACGCGTCACGACGTGGCAAAAACTGCAGCGGGGAAAGTTGTAGCCGTGACAGGCCCCGTTACAAATGCGAGCGGAGCAGCGCCGCGACTTCATCGACGAGCATGGTCCGGGTGACTGGCTTGTGCAGCAGGGTCGCGTTCGGGCCGGTGGCGGCGTTGGCCTCGAGCTGCTCGGCGTAGCCCGACACGTAGAGCACCTTGAGGTCGGGCCGCCGCGCGCGCAGCGCGCTGGCCAGGGCCGGGCCGCTCACGTTCGGCATCACCACGTCGGTGATGACCAGATCGATCTCGGCGGCGCGGACGTCGAAGGTCTCGAGCGCGTCGCGGCCATCGACGGCTTCGATGACCGTGTAGCCGGCCCGGTCGAGGAACCGCGAGAACAGGTTGCGCACCTCCGGGTCGTCCTCGACCAGCAGGATGGTGGCGCTGCGCGCCGGCGGCGGCGTCTGCACGACCGTATCGTGCCGTGGCGGCGCGGCCCGACCGCTTCCTCCACCGCCGGTAGCAGCACGTGCACCGCCGTGCCGGCGCCGGGCGCGGTGTCGATCCAGGTGTAGCCGTCGCTCTGCTTGACGATGCCGTAGACCATCGACAGGCCCAGGCCGCTGCCCTTGGTGCTGTCCTTGGTCGTGAAGAACGGTTCGAACGCCTGGCCCGCGGTGTCTTCGTCCATGCCACAGCCGGTGTCGCGCACCGAGAGCAGCACCCACGAGCCCTGGGGCACGCGGACTGGCAGGGACGGATGCGCCCACGGCTCCTGCAGTTCGAAGTTGGCGGTGGCGATCTGGAGCGTGCCGCCGGTGGCCATGGCATCGCGCGCGTTGATGGCCAGGTTGAGGACGACCTGCTCGATCTGGCCGGGGTCGACTTTCACCGGACGCAGGTCGGGCGCCAGCGTGCTCACGAGCTGCACGTCTTCGCCGAGCACGCGCGTCATCATTCGTTCGAGCGTCAGCACGGTCACGTTCAAGTCGAGCACCTCGGGCACCAGCAACTGACGGCGGCCGAAGGCGAGCAACTGACGGGTGAGCGACGCGGCCCGGTCGGTGGCCGTCTGGATGCTGCCGAGCAGACGGCGGCGGGCGGCGGCGTCGAGCACCTCGCCGCCGAGCGCTTCGGCGTGGCCGCTGATGACCTGCAGCAGGTTGTTGAAGTCGTGAGCCACACCGCCGGCCAGCCGGCCGAGCGCGCCGATCTTCTGCGAGCGGCGGAGCTGTTCGGTGAGGTCCTTGTTGTCCTGCAGCGCCACTTCGAGACGCCGCCGTTCGGAGGCGTCGCGAATGGTCGCGACCGAGAGCCCCAGGCCGGGCACCGGGGCAACGCACACGTCGACGGGGAACTCGCTGCCGTCGGCGCGCCGGCCCGTGGCCTCGCGCCGTGGATTCGGGTTGGGCGGCGCCAGCGGACCGGCAGCGGCGGCGCCCTCGGCCGACGGCGCCGAGATCCAGTTCTCGAGCCGCGTCCCGCGCAGCGCCGCTTCCGGCGCCCCGAGCAGACGCTCGAGCGCCGCATTGGACTGCTCGATGCGTCCCTCGGCGTCGACCACGGCAATGGCCTCGGCCACGGTCTGCACCGGCACGGCGGCCGGCTCGGTCGCGGTCACGCGCCGCGCGCGCAGCCGCGCCGACGACGGGAAGGCCGGGACGAGGTCGGCCTCGCCGGCTGGCGGCTCCACCAGCCAGGCGCGTTCGAATGGCGTCATGCGCAGCGGACCCGGCGGCGGGGTCGGTTCGAGGAGGGCGCCAGGGGCCGGGTCGGCGTCACCCTGGCTGGGCGCGACCGGCGACGTGGGGACGGCCTGTGACGGTCCGGGCCGGCGCGCCGACACACGTCCTGCGCCGGGGCCGGCGCCGCCGCGTGTCCGGTGCGCCATCTGCCTGCTCCGCCTTGAGTGTTCGCCCCGCTCCCCACGTCGGGACATCGGCATGGGTGACGTCGAACTTGAATCCGAATCTTACTCGCACGCGTGTCCGGTGCGCGGGGGTTTATGGGCGACCGCGACGGCCGGGCGCGAGGTGGTGCGGGCGCCAATCGTCCTGCCCGGGCCTAGCCGCGGGGTGGCGGGCCAGGCCGCCGCCACGCCCGTCAGTCCTGGAACAAGCGCTCGGTCGAGCGAACCTGCGCGGCGACGTCGGCCAGCAGGTCGGCGGCCTCGCTGAGCAAGGTCACGCGCTGTGCCAGCGGCAGCGGCTGCGCCAGGTCGTCGAGCGGCGGCGGGCTGTCCAATGCCGCGTCGGACGGCGGCGTCACCCAGAAGCCCATCCACTCGGCCAGCCGGCACGCGACGCCAACGCGGACCAGCAAGTCGGTGGGACCGACGGCGGCGGGGTTGTGGTGGTGCCGGGCGACGTCCTGGAAGACCTGCGGTAACAGCAGTTGCCCGGTGAGCCAGTGGCCGGCTTCGCAATGGTCGATGCCGAGCACCGCGCGCTCCAGGGCCAGCAACTCCAGGCCGCGGGCGTCGGCCGCGTCGAGCAGCGCCGGGTATTGCTGCGGGTGCGCGACGATCAGGGCCAGGCGGCCGACGTCGTGGAGCAGACCGGCGGCGTAGGCGTCGGCCGGGTTGCCGCCGAGCCTCAGCGCCATCTGCTCGGAGGCGGCGGCGCACGCCAGATTGTGCCGCCAGCAGCGCACCACCGCCGGCAGACGCAGGGCCGGGCCCAGATAGCGGCGCAGTCCGAGGGTCGCGGCCAGCGTACGGATGCGGCCGACGCCGAGCAGCGTGGTGGCGTGGTGCAGGCTCGTGACGTCGCCGCGCACGCCGAAGCCGGCGGTGTTGGCCGCGCGCAGCACTTCCGCGGCGATGGTCGCGTCGGCCGCGATGGCGGCCGTCACCTCGTTCAACCCGACCTGGTCTTTGCCCAGCAGGCCGAGCAGCGTGACGGCGGCCGCCGGAATCGGCGGCAGTTCGCAGTTGCGTCGCAGCAGACGGGCCTTGGCCGCGGCCGGAGCGCCGACCGTGTCGGGTACGAGTCTGAGCGGGAGTCGGTGGCTGTCCAGCGTGGCCTCGTCCTGAGAATCGGCCACTGCGTCCGTCACGCCTTCAGCGCTCGCGGCCGCTAACTGCCCTTGGCGGGCCCGCCCGGCGAGGCCAGCAGCGCCGCCAGCTGCCGGAGCAAGGTCAAGCGCGTGACTGGTTTGGGCAGGTGCGCGGTGTTGGGCTCCAGTCCGCCGAGTTCGAGCTGTTCGGTGTAGCCCGAGACGTAGAGCACCTTCAGGTCGGGCCGCCGGGCGCGCAGCGCGCTGGCCAGCGCCGTGCCGCTGACGTTGGGCATGACCACGTCGGTCATGACCACGTCGATGGCGTCGCCCCGCGCGTCGAAGATGGTCATCGCGTCCTGGCCGTCGGCCGCTTCGACCACCTCGTACCCGCCGTCGCGCAAGAACGCCGAGAACAGCGACCGGACTTCGGGGTCGTCCTCGACCAGCAGCACCGTGCCGCCGGGGGCGTCGAGCCGGGCCGACACGGGCGCGTCGTCGCGCGTGAGCCCGGCTGGTTCTTCCTCGACCGACGGCAGCAACACGTGCACGCTGGTACCGGCCCCGGGCGCGCTCTCGATCCAGGTGTAGCCGCCGCTCTGTTTGACGATGCCGTAGACCATCGACAACCCGAGCCCGCTGCCACGGCTGGCGTCCTTGGTGGTGAAGAACGGCTCGAAGGCCTGCGCGGCCGTCTCGCCGTCCATGCCGCAGCCGGTGTCGAGCACCGAGAGCAGCACCCACTGTCCGGCCGGCACGGCCACCGGCAGGGCGGCGTGGGTCCAGGGTTCGGTCAGCACGAAATTGGCCGTGGCGATCTCCAGGGTGCCGCCCTCGGCCATGGCGTCGCGCGAGTTGAGCGCCAGGTTCAACACCATCTGCTCGATCTGGCCGGGGTCGACCTTGACGCGGCGCAGGGTGGGGGCCAGTGAGCTCATGAAGTGCACGTCCTCGCCGATGACGCGCGCCAGCATGTGCTCGAGCGACTGGACCGTGACGTTCAGGTCCAGCACCTGCGGCACCAGTACCTGACGGCGGCCGAAGGCGAGCAGTTGGCGGGTCAGCGAGGCGGCCCGGTCGGTGGCGCGCTGGATATGGCGGAGCAGGCGACGGCGCGCGACCAGATCGAGCGGCGTCGGCGCCGAGCGCCTCGGCGTAGCCGCCGATGACCTGCAGCAGGTTGTTGAAGTCGTGCGCGACGCCGCCGGCCAGCCGCCCGAGGGCGCCGATTTTCTGCGAGCGGCGCAGCTGTTCGGCCAGTTCGTGATTGTCGCGGCGCGCGTCCTCGGCTTCCTGGCGCCAGTGCTGGTCGCGCACGGTCATGAACACCGGCGCGCTGGGACCGCGTCCGGCCGAGACGAACTGCAGGTCGAGCGCCAGAGGCGGTGCGTCCGTCCGC
The DNA here is from genome assembly GCA_963843885.1 of uncultured Acidobacteriota bacterium. Taxonomy (GTDB): domain Bacteria; phylum Acidobacteriota; class Vicinamibacteria; order Vicinamibacterales; family UBA2999; genus CADEFD01. The sequence continues at coordinate 23,277 of CAWJMJ010000015.1, read as the reverse complement.
GGGATGGTCGTGGTGATCGTCAGCGGCCGGCCGGCGGTGGCGCCCGGGGCCAGCACCGCCGCGCCCGGCAGGAGGTCGGGCAGGTGGACGGCCGGCACAGGCGGCGGCCGAGGGCAGGCCGAGCAGGCGCGCGAGCGCGGCGTTGGCCACGCGGATGCGACCTTCGTGGTCGACGACCGCCGCGCCGTCGTCAAGATGGTCGAAGAGCTGCTGCCAGACCACGCCCCCTGGGCCCTCGTCGAGGCTGTCGGGTTCGGGTTGCTCGGGGGCCTGGGCCAGGGTCAGGCGCAGCCAGTCCGCGGCGGACGCATCAGGGGGCAGCCGCGCCTCGATCCAGGCCGGCAGGTCGGCGGCGAGCACGAGGTCGGCGTCGGTGGCCGGCTCGGCCGGGCTCGGCGCTCCTGGCGCGAGCACCAGCGCGACCGGCGTCTGTCGCGAGCCGGCGTGGGCGCGGAGCCGCCGCGAGACATCGGCCGCATCGAAGGTCGGCGCATCGCACAGCACGACGGCGTCGGGGGCGTGCATGACCAGCGCTGACAAGGCCGCGCTGGCATCGGCGGCGGTTTTGACGGCATAGCCCGCGCGCGGCCACGCGTCCGGCCAGAATCGTCCGTTGTGCGTCGGTCCCGCCGGCCACGAGCACGGTGCGGCGCGCCTGCGGGAGGTGTCCGGCCCGCCGGCCGGAAGACTGGGAACTCAACCTCGGCCCTTCTGCCGCATGGCCTGCACGCCGCGAGCGCCACCATCATGGCACCGGACGGCGTAACAAACCGTGCAGCAGCGAAAAAACCCATGCACCGGGCCGGCGGGAGCGAGGCAGAACGCCCCGGCCGGCTCAGGCCGCGCTGGCGCGCGTCAGGGCGCGGGTCCAGGACATGGCGTCGGCGTAGGCCTGGGCCAGCGAGTCCTCGTCGAGGTCGAGCGCGGCCGTGTGCGCCGCCGACTCGAGCCAGCGGCCCTGCTCGTAGTGGGTCACGGCGTCGAGGATCTTGCGCGGCTGGTTGTCGGCGCCGAGCAGCGCGTCCCGGATCTCGTCGTCGAGCGGCAGCTCCCGCACGATGTCCTTCATCGGCTGACCGAGGAGCACGTCGAGCAGGGAACAGAGGCCGAGCAGGAAGTAGCCGCCGTCGCTGTCGGGACGGCCGGTGGCCTGGCCGAGCAGCTCGCAACTGCGGCCGCGCAGCACCGTCATCGTAATCAGTTCCGAAGGCCCGCGGTTCATTCCGGCCAGCACCCAGATCGACGTCCACTTGCGCACCTGGTCGAGACCGAGCATCAGCAGCGCGTCGCGGATCGAGCGAATCTCGCGGCGCAGGCCGAAGCCCGCGGAATTGACGGTGCGGAGGACCCGGTACGAGAGCGACGTGTCGTGCTTGAGCAGGTCCTCGATGACGCTGAGCGACACCGACGGCTTGTAGAGCGCGGCGATGAGCCGCATCTGCGCCACCTGGTTGGTCGACAGCGCCTTGGCCGAGAAGGTCGTCGGCTTGCAGAAGTAGTAGCCCTGGAACAGCGCGCAGCCGGCGGCCTTGGCCCGGTCGAAGTCCTCCATGCTCTCGACCTTCTCGGCGATGACCGAGATGCCCTGGCGCAGCATGCGGCCGGTCGTCTCCTTGACCAGCTCCGCCCCCAGGGCCTGGACGTCGAGCTTGACGAAGCGGGCGTGGGGCAGCAGGCCTCGGCCGCCGACCCCGGCTCGAAGTCGTCGAGCGCCAGGGCGTAACCGCGCTGGCTCAGCGACTGGCACATGTCGATGGCTTCGGGGGTGACCTTGACGCTCTCGAGAATCTCGAGGACGACCTGCTCGGGATCGAACACGCCGCTGGCGTCGGCCATCAGCGTTTCGGTGGTGAGGTTGACGAACGCGCGGCGGCCATCGGTCAGCGTGTCGAAGCCGATGCTGAGCAGCGTGTCGCCGATGACCTGGGCGGAGGCGGAGTCGCCCGGGCCGGAGAATGCCGTGGCGTCGGCGTCGCGGCGGTGCAGCAGTTCGTAACCGTAGACTTGCTGGCGGGCGTCGAGAATGGGCTGACGCGCGACGTGGACTTGATCAGTGGCGACGCTCATGGGGTTGTCAACGTCATCGGCCAGCCCCGTCGATTCTTGAATGGGGGACGGCGGGGCGGGGGCCAACGCCCGGGCGGCCCGGGGAGGCCGGCCGCCGCGCAGGTCGCGGGGCTGGCTCGCGCCGACGCGGGTATCAGCGCCGCCAGGCCGGTCGCCATCGTGGAACGCCCGTGCTAACGTTGACGGCTGTGCCAGAGCAAGTGCAGGAGCCAGCCTGGAACGGCGATCGTCCTCCGCTGGAGTGGCTCACCATCGCCAATCGCCACACCCTCGTGACGCGTCTGCTGTCGGCCACGGTCCACGACGTCAACAACAGCCTCCAGGTGATGAGCGGCGCCGCCGAGGTGCTGGCCATGGATCCGACGACGGCGTCGGTCATCAAGCGTACCGATTCGATCGTCGGGCAGGCCCGGCAGGCCACGGTGACGTTGCACGCGCTCACCGAGTTCGCGCGCGGTAGCGCCCCGGCCGTGGGCAACGCGCGGCCCAAGGCGCTGGCCGAGAAGGCCGTGGCCCTGCGCCAGTACGCGCTGCTCAAGGCGCGCATCGCGGTGACCGTGAGCGGCGACGAGTGCCCGTGCCCCGCCGCGCCCGGCCGCGTCCTGCAGGTGGTGTTGAATTTCCTGGCCAACGCCGAACAGGCGCTGGCGGGACGGACCGGCGCGACAGTGGCGGTGCGGGTCGCCAGCGACGGCGCGCACGTGACCATCGCGGTCGCGGACAACGGGCCGGGTCTGGCCGACGACCACGACCTCACGTTCCGCGCCTGGCCCCCGGCGCGGGCGGCGACCGGACACCTGGGCATCGGGTTGCTGGTGTCGCAAGGGCTGGCCGAACGCGACGGCGGCGCCGTGTCGTACGCGCCGACACCCGGCGGCGGGGCCACCTTCTTGCTGACGCTGCCGCGGTAGCGGCACTGCGGTTCAGGCCGCCAGGCTCAGGCCGCCGAGACGACGTCTTCGCCGCCGAGCCGGTTGAGCTTGTCGATGAGGGTCGTGCGGCTCAGGTTGCAGCAGCCGGGCCGCCTGACGCTTGTTGCCGCCGGTCTTCTCGAGGCAGCGGCAGGATCAGCTCGCGTTCGAGCTGCGACACGACCGAGGTGAAGTTGAGCCCCTCGTCCGGGAATGGTGACCGGCGGCATCATCGTCGGTCTGCCCGGGGTGGCGGACGTCTTCGGGCAGCATCGACGGCGCGATTTCCGTGCTCGGTGCCGCTCATCGCCACGGCGTGCTCGATGGCGTTCTCGAGCTGGCGGATGTTGCCCGGCCAGGCGTAGTCCATCAGCGCGCGCAGCGCCGCCTGGCCGAGCGTGCGCGGCGGCGATGCCGTTGCTCTTGCACGACTTCCGCACGAAGTGCTGCGCCAGCAGCGGCGATGTCCTCGCGCGCGCTGCGCGCAGCGGCGGCAGCGGTGACCGGCACCACGTTGAGGCGGTAGAACAGGTCCTCGCGGAACGTGCCTTCCTTCACCAGCTTGCGCAGGTCGATGTTGGTGGCGGCAATGACGCGGATGTCGAACTTGATCGGCTCGCGACTCGCCGACCCGCTCGACCTCGCGTTCCTGCAGGGCGCGCAGCAGCTTGGCCTGGAGCGCCAGCGACATCGAGCGCCACTTCGTCGATGAAGAGCGTGCCCTTGTGCGCCAGCTCGAAGCGGCCGACGCGCGCGTTGACCGCGCCGGTGAACGCGCCCTTCACGTGGCCGAACAGCTCGGCCTCGGCCAGCGCCTCGGGAATCGCCGCGGCGTTGAAGGCGACGAAATGCTGGTCGCGCGCGCGGGCTGTTGTGGTGGATGGTGCGGGCGATCAGTTCCTTGCCGGTGCCGGTCTCGCCCTGGATCAGCACGCGTGCTGTTCATCGGCGCCACCAGTTCGAGCGTGGAGAAGACGTGCTGCATCGGCGGGCTGCGCGCCGATGACGCTGTCGAAGCGGAAGCGGTCGTGCAGCTGCGCGCGCAGCTCGGCGTTCTCGTGGCGCAGCCGCCGCTGGTCGATGCCGGCGCGGAGCACGTGCGCCAGCTGCGCCAGCTGGAACGGCTTGATCAGGAAGTCGATGGCGCCGCGCTTGATGGCGCTGACCGCCTCGTCGACGCCGCCGAATCCGGTCATGACCACCGCGCGGATTTCGGGGTAGCGGGCCAGGGCCGCGTCGAGCACGTCCATGCCGTTGGCGTCGGGCAGGCGCAGATCGACGACCAGGGCGTCGTAGGCGAAGCCGTCCAGCCGCGCGATGCGCATCCGCGGCGTCGGCGGCCTGGGCCACCGCGAAGCCGTCGGCTTCGAGCGATTCGGCGATCAGCTGGCGCAGCTCGGCTTCATCTTCGACGACGAGGACGGTTGGGGGAGGAGCTTGGGTCATAAGGGTCTGCACTCGGTGATGAGTGGGTTATCGGACGCCGAGGTCCGGACGATTCGACAGTCTTTCCCAGGGTTGCCGATTACTATATTTGTGAGGCCAGCAACGACCATGCCACCAGAACAGTTCGCCCGCGCGGAAGCCCTGGTCGTCGACGACGACGAGGCGGTCCGCGAAATCATCGTCTCCTACTTGAGCAAGCAGGGCATGGCCGTCACCGGGGCCACCGATGGCCGCGCCGCCATCACCGCGCTCGAGCGCTCGAACGGCCGCTTCATGCTGGTCGTCACCGACCTGGGCCTGCCCGGCGCCGACGGTCTGGCCGTGCTGCGGGCCGCCCGCGACGCCAATGCCTCCACCTACGTCGTCATCGTCACCGGCTACGCGTCCCTCGATTCGGCCATCGCTGCCGTCCGGCTGGGCGCCTACGACTATCTGACCAAGCCGTTCTCGCTCGGACAGCTCGATGTCATCCTACGCCGTATCAGCGACCGCGAGTCGCTGGAGCGGGAAAACCGTGCATTGCTGCATGCCGGGTCGCCCGGCGCCACCCGGCCCGTGGCCACGCCCTCGGACCTGAACGAGCGGCTCCAGCGCATCGAGGCCACGCCTGGCGCGCATCGAGGCGGCCGTTGGCGGCCAGGAGGCGGAGACGCCGCGCCGACGCTGACCTGTCGGCCGGCCGACACCGTTGGCGCGGCCTGAACGGGGAATCGGCCGTGTTCCGTCGTTCTTGAATTTCAGGCGAGTCCTGCCGGACCGGGCACCGGTCTTGCTCTAGGGCAGGCGTGCCTGAGATATCAGCGACGCCGCCATCCTCGCGGCCCTCGGACGACAACTGAACAACGCCGTCGCCAAGCAGACCGTGGCGGCGAGCAACCTGGCCAACCTGGACACGCCCGGGTACCGCACGCGCGACGTCTCATTCGACGAGGCGCTCGACGGCCAACTCGGCGGCGTCGTGCGCACCAACGCCTCGCACCTGGCCGCGCCGACCAGCGACGGCGCGCCGGTCGAGGCCGAAGGCCTGGCCTCGCGCCGCGACGGCAACAACGTGCAGCTCGATCGCGAGCTGCTGACCATGACCCGGGCCGGCGGCGACTTCGGCCGCGCGCAGACGGCGCTCGCCGCCAAGTTCCGCCTGGTGCGCTACGCCATCAACGAAGGCCGTTAATCATGCCGGCCTGACCGCCGCCATCAACGCCAGCGCCAGCGCGCCTCAACGCCGCAGCGCGCGCGCATCGAAGTGGCCGTCTCGAACATCGCCAACGCCGAATCGACGCGCGGCGCCGACGGCCAGCCCTATCGCCGCCGCGACGTCGTGCTGGCGCCACGCCGATGGACGCCGACCCCTTCGACGCCGCGCTCGGGCAGGCCCGGCGCCGTCGGCGTGAAGGTCGACGCAGTGGTCGAGGACACGGACGCCGTTCCGGCGGCGCTACGAGCCGTCGCATCCCGATGCCGACGCCGAGGGCTTCGTGGCCGCTGCCGAACGTCGACGCGCCCGAAGAAATGGTCGACATGCTCGGCGCCGCGCGCGCCTACCAGGCCAACCTCACCGCCATCAACCTCATTCGCGACACCGTCCAGCGCGCGCTGGAGCTCGGGACGGTAAGCCATGGCCATCACCTCCATCGGATCCATTGCCGTCGCTCGGCGCCGCGTCGTCCAGCGGCGGCGGCGTCGGCGGCCACGCCGGCCGCGCGCCGGCGCCGCTTCGGCGACTCGCTGCGAAGCTGCTCGAGCGTCGGTCGAGTCGACGGCGGCCGACGGCCAACAGCGCGGTCGGCGGCATGGTCGACGGCACCGGCGACGTGCACGACAGCGATGATCGCGCTGCAGCGCGCGGAGATGTCGCTGCAGCTCACCGTCCAGGTCCGCAACAAGCTGGTGCAGGCGTATCAGGACATCATGCGCATGCCCATCTAGCCGATCGCGAGCTGCGCATCCGTGAACCCCCAATCAGCTCCTCGCGCACGCTCAAGCCGGCTGCGCGCCACGCTCTCGGCCGGCCAGCTCGCCAGCCTCGCCGCCGCGTTCGTGGCCGTGGTGCGGCGTCATCGTCGGCTCGGCCTACTGGGCTGAACACGCCCGACTACGCGCTGCTCTTCGCCGACCTGGACCCCGAGTCGGCCAACGCCGTCGTCACGCAGCTGAAGGCCGCCAAGGTCCCGTACAGCTCGACGACGGCGGCACGCACGGTGCGCGTGCCGGCGGCGCGCGTCGACGAGCTGCGGCTCGAGTTCGCCTCGCAGGGCCTGCCGTCGTCGGGCCGCATCGGCTTCGAGATCTTCGACCGCACCGCGTTCGGCACCACCGAGTTCCTCGAGCACGTCAACTACCGCCGCGGCGCTCGAAGGCGAGCTCGCCCGCACCATCGCGACCATCAGCGAAGTGGCCAGCGCGCGCGTGCACATCGCCATGGCCAAGGACTCGCTGTTCGCGGCAAGGACCGAGCCGGCCAAGGCCTCGGTGGTGCTCAAGCTGCGCAGCAACCGGCCGCTGTCGGCCGCCACCGTCGCCGGCATCGCCGGGCTGGTGGCGTCGAGCGTCGAGGCGCTGCGGCCCGAGGCGGTCGTCATCCTCGACAGCTTCGGCCGGCCGCTGTCGCGCCCGCCGACCGGCAGCGAATCGACGTGAGCGGCGGCAGGCGATGGAACGCCAGCAGCGGATCGAACGTGACCTCATCACCAAGGTGGTGGCGCTGCTCGAGCCGGTCGTCGGCGTCGGCCGCGTGCGCGTCAACGTCGCGGCCCGGCTCAACGCCGACACCGCAGGAAGCAGACCGAAGAGATGTGGGATCCGGCGCCGGTCGTCCGCAGCCGCCAGACCGTCGACCGACCGACCACGACGTCCGCCATGAGTTCGAGCCGGCCCGGTGGCGCCGCCGGCGGCGTCGCCGGCGCCCGCGCCAACACGCCGCCGCGACCTGACGACCGCCGCGCCGCAGGCGCGCCGCGGTCGACGGTGACGCCAGGCACGATGCGGCCGCGCCACCGAGACGATCAACTACGAGATCAGCAAGAAGTCACGCGCCACACGGTGGCAGCCGCGCGGCGCAGTCGCCCGGCTGTCGGTGGCGGTCGTGCTCGACGACGATCCGCGTGCCGGGCGACCGACGGCGCCGCGCCGACGCGACCAAGCCGCGCGAGCCGGCCGAGATGCAGAAGATCCAGCGCCTGGTCGCCGCGGCGGTCGGCCTCGACACCGACCGCGGCGACCAGCTCACGGTCGAGAACATCGCCTTCGACGACATCGACCGGCCGCGGTCGCCGTCGAGGCGCCGACGCCCTGGTGGCAGCAGGTCCGCCGACCGTCGTCTCGGCCCTCGGCGCCGATTGGCGACCTGCGTCCGCTGGCGCTGGTCGTCGTCATCGCCGCTGGTCGCGCTCTTCGCCGTCATCCGCCCGATGGCGCGGGCGGCCTTGGGGCCGCGGCCCGGTCGCGCCTGCCGGCGCTCACCGACGGCGGCGGCGCCGTCGCGCGGCCGCGGCACGGTCGCAGGACCATCGCAGCGAGCTCGAAGCGGCAGCCGTCGAGCGCCGTCGGCGCGGCGAGCGCCGACTGCCGGTGCCGACCTCACGCAGCGGATCGCCGAGCGAGCCGAGAAGGAACCTGAGCACGCCGCCCGCTGGTGCGCGCCTGGATGGCGCAGGACGAGAAGTAAGTGATGGCGACGGCGTCCCCGTCCCGCTGACCGGCGTCCGCAAGGCCGCCATCGTGATGCTGGCGCTCGGCGAGGAGCGCTCGGCGCAGGTCTTCAAGTACCTGCAAGAAGACGAGATCGAGACGCTGGCCCGCGAGGTGGCGGCGCTCGGGCAGCGTCTCGGCCGACGTCGGCGAGCACGTGCTCGACGAGTTCAACCAGATGGCCGAGGCGGCCGAGTTACGTGGCCACCGGGCGGCGTCGACTACGCGCGGCGCCTGCTGATCAAGTCGCTCGGGCCCGACGGCCACGCCGCAGGTCATCGACCGGGTCATCAACTCGTTCAAGCACCACCGCCGGCTTCACCGTCGCTCGAGAAGGCCGAACCCGCAGCAGCTCTCGAAGTTCATCCTGGGCGAGCACCCGCAGACCATCGCGCTGATCCTCGCGCACCTGAACGCCGGCCAGCGCCGCGCAGCTGGTCGCGCAGCTGCCCGACGACCTGCGCGCCGACGTGCTGACGCGCATGGCCAGCCTCGACGAGATCTCGCCCGAGGTCATCGCCCGCATCTCGAGCGTGATCGAGCAGCGGCTCAAGTCGCTCGGCGGCCCGACCGCGCGAGCAGCACGGCGGCGTCCGCGCCGTCGCCGAGCTGCTTCAACCGGCTGGATCGCAGCGTCAGCCAGCCGGTGCTCGAGGCGATCGAGGAACGCTCGCCGGACCTGGCGGTGTCGATCCGCAACCTGATGTTCGTGTTCGACGACCTCGGCCACGGTCGACGACACCGGCATCCGCGAGATCATCCAGCGCGCCGACAAGAAGGCGCTGACCATCGCGCTCAAGGGCGCCAGCGAGGAGATCCGCAACCGCTTCTTCGCGAACATGTCGAAGCGCGCCGGCGACCTGCTGCAGCGAGGAGATGGAAGTGCTCGGCGCGGTCCGCCTGCGCGACGTCGAGAAGGCGCAGCAGGACATCGTCGCCATCGCCCGCAAGCTCGAAGAAGAAGGCCTGATCACGACCGGCGCGGCGCGCGGGGAGGCCGTATGTCGTCTAGAGCCCGGCGCATCGACCGCAGCGAGCGGCCCGAGCGGTTCGCCTGGGGCGGCGTCGTCGCCGGCGCTGCCGGCCGTCGGATCGCCGTTCGCACCCGGCGCCCGCTGGCGCCGCCGCTGCGCCGCGCCGGTCGGCGCCGGCTCTGCGACCGCGCGGCACGAGGCGCGCTGCGCCGCGCTCGAGCGCGAGCGTTCGCCAAGGGCTACGCGCAAGGCGAGCGGGCCGGCGTCGAGGCCGCGGCAACCGCGCGGCGAGGCGATGCTGCGGCGCCTGGCGCAGACCCTCGACGAACTCGCCGTCGCTGCGCGCCAGACCTGATTCGCCAGCACCGAGCGCGCAGCTGGTCGAGCTCGTCGCTGGCCATCGCCCAGCGCATCCTGCAGCGCGAGGTGTCGCTCGACCACGAGCTGCTGCTCGGCCATGGCCCGCGTCGCGCTCGACCGGCTCGGCGACGACGCGCCAGCGCGACGCATCCGCCTGCACCCCGAGGACTACGCCCGTCATCGGCGCGGCGCGCGGCTCGCGCAGTGGCCAGCGCACGGTGTCACGGTCGTGGCCGACCCCGCCGTCGCGCCGCGGCGGCTGCCTGGTCGAGTCGGAATTCGGCTTCGTCGACGTCGGCCATCGACGCGCAGATTCGACGAACTGGCGCACGCGCTCTGCTCGGCGACGAGGCGCCGCAGCGCCGCGCCTGTCCAGGTCCGGCGCGACGATGCCGCCTGAGCCGGCCGCTATCTCGCTGCGCGCCTACCTCGACGGCTGCACGACAGCCGATCCGCTGCCGTCTGTCGGCCACGTCGATCCGCACCGTCGGCCTGGTGGTCGAATCGAACGGGCCGCGCGCGCAGCGTCGGCGAGCGTGTGCGAACTGCGCCGCGCCGACGGCGGCCGCCGCTGCCGGTGGAAGTCGTCGGGCTTCCGCGACGGCGCGCTGCTGTCGGTGCCGCTCGGCGACACCGCCGGCATCCGGCCCGGCGACCGCATCGTGGCGCGCGGCGGCGTGCTGTCGCTGCCGGTCGGCGACGGCCTGCTCGGCCGGGTCATCGACGGCCTCGGCCGGCCCGCTCGACGGCCTCGGCCCGCTCAGCGTCAGCGACCGGGCGCCGCTGCAAGCCGCCGGCCATCAACCCGCTCGACGCGCGAGCCGATCGTCGCGCCGCTCGGCACCGGCGTGCGGGCCATCGACGCGCTGCTCACCTGCGGCCGCGGCCAGCGCGTCGGCCTGTTCGGCGGCAGCGGCGTCGGCAAGAGCACGCTGCTCGGCATGATGGCGCGCGGGCACCGCGGCCGACGTCGTGGTCATCGCGCTGGTCGGCGAACGCGGCCGCGAAGTCCGCAGCTTCCTCGAGCACGACCTCGGCCCCGAGGGCCTCGAGCGCTCGGTGGTGGTCGTCTCGACGTCCGACAGCCCGCCGCTGGTGCGCCTGCGCGCCGCCTACGCGCGCCACCGGCATCGCCGAGTACTTCCGCGATCAGGGCAAGCAACGTCCTGCTGATGATGGACTCGGTCACCCGCTTCGCCATGGCGCAGCGCGAGGTCGGCCTGGCGGCCGGCGAGCCGCCGACCGCCAAGGGCTATCCGCCGTCGGTGTTCGCGCTGCTGCCCGGCCTGCTCGAGCGCGCCGGCAACGTGCGCGGCCGGGGCAGCATCACCGCCATCTACACCGTGCTCGTCGAGGGCGACGACACCAACGAGCCGATCGCCGACGCCGTGCGCGGCATCCTCGACGGCCACATCGTGCTGTCGCGCGAGCTGGCCGGCCGCAACCACTATCCGGCCATCGACATCCTGCCCAGCGTCAGCCGCACCATGCCGGACGTGACCGACGTCGGCGCACCGGCGGCAAGGCCGGCGCAGGTGCGCGAGTGGCTGGCGACGATGCGCGACACCGAGGATCTGGTCAGCGTCGGCGCCTACGTCAAGGGCACGACCCCGCGCATCGACGAGGCGCTGGCGCGGCGCGAGCCGATCACCGGGTTCCTGTGTCAGCCGTCCGACGGCCTGGTCGACTTCGCCGACGCGGTCGCGGCCTTGCGGGGCCTGTAGGTCATGCGCCCCTTTCGCTTCCGCGCGCAGATCGTCCTCGAGTTGCGGCGTCGCGAGGAAGAGACCGCGCGCACCGCCTTGGCCCGCCAGCGGAGCGAAACCGTGCAGGCGCAGGCACGAGCCGACGACGCCGCGAGCGTCGCCCGCACGGCCAGCGCGACACTGGCCGCGACGGCCGCCGCCGGCGCCTCGCAGGCGCTGCTCGAGTGGCACCGAAGTTGGATCGTGAAGCTCCGGCGCGACCTGGCGGCGCGGCTGGTGGCCGTGGACGAGGCCGAACAGGCCACCGTCCGGGCCTCGGCCGTGCTCGGCACGGCGCTGCAGAAGCGTCGCGTCCTGGAGCGGCTGCACGACCGCTCGCTGCGGCGCCATCGCCTCGAGAGCGATCGCGAACAGCTGAAAGACATGGATCGGCTCGCCGGCCTGCGCCATTTCGCGCAGGCCCCAGACCTCGGAGGACAGCCCGATGACCACCACCCCGACCACCGGCACCACGCCGTTCCAGACGCAAAACCCCACGCAGACGTCGTCGACCAAGGACACCCTCGGACGCGACGCGTTCCTGAACCTGCTGGTGACGCAACTGCAGCATCAGGACCCGACGCAGCCGCAAGCTGACGGCGAGTTCCTGGCGCAGCTGGCCACGTTCAGCCAGCTCGAGCAGCTGCAGTCGATGAACAAGAAGATCGCCGAGCTGACCGAACTCATCAAGGGCACGGCCACGCCCTAGCGCGGCCACCTCGGGCGCCAGGCCCGCCGCGTCCGCTCCTCATTTGTAACGGCCCTGGCACCGTTACAACTTTCCCCGCTGCAATTTCCGCCTTGCGTGACCGTCGCGGCCAGACGACGCGATGTCGGCACACCGACAGCAGCCGATGGACCGCCGACGCCAGCCGCCCCCCGTACGGCCCCTTGGCGCAGCTCCGTCCGCGCCGCGGCGGCCGCCAGCAATCGGACGGAATCGCCGAAATCTCCAGCGATAACGGCCCTCGCCGCGCACATCCCCACCAGCAATCGGCCATCTCCGCCGCGGCTTGAATGCCTGGCCGGCCGTTCCCGCCCCCTGGCACCCCCTTTGAAGTATCCCGGACGTGCCTCGGCCATGCGGCCGGACGCAGGAGGAACGGACTCACATGAGCGAACTGCTCGACGCGGCGCTGCGGATGATGTTGGCTTCGACCGGCGCGGGCCGCGACCAGGTGCGCGAGCGCCCGCTGACCGCGATCCCGGTGACAGTGCCCTACGCCGACTACGCGCGCCGCTTCGACACGCCGGCGGCCTCGTTCGCGGCGCTGCCCCACGCCAGCGCCGTGGCGCACCTGCTCAGGGTCGGCCGCGCGCTCGAGACGTTGAACGGCTTCACGCTGGCGCCCGCAGCCCGCTCCGGCGCGCACGACTCGGACCACCTCTATCGGGCACACGGCGATCCGCGCGACTGATCGCCGCCGTCCACCGCGTTTTCCCCGGCACTCACACAGGAAGGACACACGCACATGGGTTTCTCGGCAAGTCTCTCGGGTCTCAACGCCAACCAGCAGAAGCTGAACGTGATTGGCAACAACCTGGCGAACATCAACACCGTCGCCTTCAAGTCCAGCTCGGTGCAGTTCATGGACCTGGTCAGCCAGACCGTGGGCGGCGGCAGCGCCAACCCGATGCAGGTCGGCCTCGGCGTCACGACCGGCGCCATCTCGCCCAACTTCAACCAGGGCGGACTCGAGAACACCGGCGTGCCGACCCACGTGGCCGTCCAGGGCCGCGGCTTCTTCGTCGTCGGCAACGGCGCCAACGACCGCTCCTTCACCCGCGCCGGCGACTTCTCGTTCGACGCCAACGGCCGGCTGGTCTCGTCGGAAGGGCTGCCGGTGCAGGGCTACACCGAGCTCGATCCGGCGACCGGACAGGTCATCACCACCGGGCAGCCGGGCGACATCGTCGTGCCGCCGGGCGTGCTGCGCGCCCCCGGGCCGACGACGCTGTTCAGCACCAACACCAACCTCGACGCCAGGGCCGCCGTGGGCGCCAAGTTCACCGCCTCGGTGCAGATCTACGACGCGCTCGGCGCCGAGCACGTGGCGACCGTGACCTACACCAACACGGGCCCGGGCGCGTGGGGCTACGACATCAGCGTGGACGGCGGCGAAGTCAGCGGCGGGACGCCCGGCACGCCGACCTCGATTGCCACCGGCAATGTCACCTTCGGCCCCAGCGGCCTGCTCACGGCGCCCGCCGCCGACGTGGTCGTCACCAGCCCCACCTGGGCCAACGGCGCCGCCCCGACCAACTTCTCCTGGGATCTCATCGACGCCAACGGCACGCCGTCGCTGACCGGGTATGCGGCGGCCTCGGCCACCTCCTCGATTACGCAGAATGGCTTTGCCGCAGGGTCGATCAGCCCGATCTCAATCGACTCGTTCGGCCGTATCCAGGCCACCATCGGCACCGGCCGCACCATCACCATCGCGCAGCTCGCCCTGGCCAACTTCAGCAACCCCCAGGGTCTCGTGAAGCTCGGCGCCAACCGTTTCTCGGAGACCGAGGGCTCGGGTATCCCCAACGTGGGCACGGCCAGCACCGGCGGCCGCGGCAGCATCTTCGGCGGCGCGCTCGAGCAGTCGAACGTCGACATCGCGCAGGAGTTCACGCAGATGATCCTGGCGCAGCGCGGCTATCAGGCCAACGCCCGCAGCATCACGGTGGTCGACGAGCTGCTCGTCGAAACCCTGAACCTGAAGCGCTAGGACCGGCATCGTGAACGCCGTCACCTCCACTGCCTCCCCGGCCGGCGCGCCTGGCGCCGGCGCGGCTCTCCCCGGCGTCCCGGCCGGAGCCGCGTCCGGCGCGGGGCCGTCGTTTGCCGACGTGCTCCGTCTCCTGTCGGGGCACGACGGGGCCTCGTTTGCCTCGGTCGGGATGGACGTGGTTGGTGGGGACGGCACCCGCGTCGGCATTCCCGCCAAGTCCGGGCGCGTCGGCGTGAATGAGGGAGCCGAGCCGGGCGAGAGCGCCTCGGCCTCGGCTGCAACCGACACCCTCGCGAACGGGACGGTGACCGTCCCGCTCGCGCTGACCGTCATGCCCCTGCCCGTCCCGCCCCCCATCGACGTTCCCGCAGGCGGCGGTGGCGGCACCGGCGAGGTCACGCCGGTGGACGGCGAGACTGCTCCCGGCCGCACGGCGAATTTCGGCGCACTGCGGTCGGCGGTGGCCGGCACGGGCGCCGGTGTCGCTCGGTCGCCGGCCGCGGCCGCAGCCGTCTTCGACGACGGCGGCGGCGCGGCCGCCGGCGTGGTCACGACTCAGCCCGGCGGCGCCGCAGATGTCGGCGCGCCGGTGAGCCGTGTCCACGACGGATCGGCCCGGCCGGGCGATGCGTCCGGGTCTGGCCGGCTGGAGACGTCGGTCCCGACGCTCCCGCTGGGGTCGCCTCTCATTCCCGTCCCGGTGCCCGTGCCAACGGCCGCGCCCGAGCCCTCGGCGACGCCGGCGTCAACGGTCGGGCACGGGCAATCGGACGCGCCGTCGTCGATGATGCCCCTCCCGGCAACGGTCGCGGCGCCGCCAACGGCCGTACCTACGGCACCGGCCGTACCTACGGCACCGGCCGTACCTGCGGCAACGGACGTACTCGCGCCAACGGTCGCGCCTGCGGCCTTGCGCAACCACCTGGGCGCCGCCGCGCGCCAATCCACGACCGCGCCCCGGCCCGCGGCCACCTCCGCCGGCCTCGCCGAGGCGGCGCCGGCCGACCCGCCCCTCGCGCAACCGGCCGTGGCCAGCGACGAGGCGCTTGCGCCGTTCGGCCCGGAGATCACCGCCGCGTCGGCCAAGCCGGCGGTTGCAGGCGGAGCCCCACTCGTGAACGTGGCGCCGCGCGACGTCAGCCGCGCCCTCGGCCTGCCGCGCGGATTGTCGCGTCTGGTCGAGGGCAGTGGCGACGCCACGGCCGAAGTGGCGGCACCGACCTCGGCTGGCGTCGTCGCGCCCGACGAGAGAGCAGCCGACGTCGGACGCCCGGGCGCACCGGCGGCCGCCGCGGCGGCAGTCGTAACCGCGACCGGCCGCGCCCCGCACCCGGCCATGGCGGCGGCGCTCCGCGCCTTCCAGCAAGCCGGGATCACCGGCGACGGCGCCGGATCGCCCCTTGGAAAACTGCTCCGCGAGCAGGGCGGTGCCGAGGCTGGCCAACTGTCCATCCCGTTGCCCGGTGCCGGCGTGACCGCCGACGGACTCGCGGCCGCGAGCGACACGGACCGCCGTCCGCTGGCGATGCCGCCGCTGACCGTGCCGGTCATGGGCGGCGACCTGCGCGTGTCGGATGGGGCGGCCGCCGCGCGCCTCTGGCCCGCCCAGACGCCGATGCTGGCCGCGACCGATGGGGAAGCGGTGCATGCCCAGATCGTGCAGTCCCTGCGCGTGCACTGGACCGGCGGGGCCGGCGAGGCGCGCGTGCGCCTGCGCCCCGACTACCTCGGCGAGGTCGTGGCCACCATCAAGGTGGAGCAGGGCGCCGTGACGGCGACGCTGCAGGCCGACCGACCCGAAGTCCGCCGCTGGATGGAAGCCAACACGCAGACGCTGCGCGACGGCCTGGTGGAACACGGCCTGAAGCTCGATCGGCTCGTGATCCTCTCCGAGCCGGCTCGCGGCGAGACCGCCGACGACACCCAAGGGCGCGCCCGGGGCCGTCAGCACCAGCAGCAGAAGCCGCCGCGGCCGCAGCGCCCACGTCACGACGACGCGACGGCCACATTCGATGTGAACCCCTAGAAAGGACCGACCGCCATGAACCTTACGAACACCACCTCCGCCGGCGCCGACTCGATCAGCCAGCTCATCTCCAAGGTGATGGAGAAGTACGACGCCGACAAGGACGGCAAGCTCACCAGCCAGGAGTTCGGCTCGTTCCTGAGCGGCCTCATCGGCGGGACCGGCGGCACCGGCGTCCGGACGGCCGCGGCGGCCTCCGTCAGCAGTGCGTCCCAGCCCACCGGTTCGTACCGCTCCAAGCTGGCTGGCTTCGACTTCGCCAAGCTCGACGACCCGAGCATGCGGGGCGCCGGCACCTCGAAGTACATCGCCGCCCGCGTGTTCCAGGACTTCCCGCCCATGCCCGAGAGCATCCCCGGGGTGATCGATCGGCTGAAAGCGCAGGGCGTCAACGCCGTGCAGACCGACCACGACAAGATCGACTTCAACGACGGCTACGGCCCGATCGACGTGATCCAGGGCGCGTATCCCGGAGGCGGTGTGGCATGGCAGTGGCTGCCCCGGTAGCCCCGGTCGCCCCGGCCGCCCCGGCGGCCGCCGGCGCGGCCACGGGTGGCGGCAAGAAGAAGCTGATGATCATCGGCGCCGTGGTCGTGGCGCTGGCCGGTGGCGGCTACTACTACAAGACGCAGGCGGCGGAGGGCGAGCACGAGGTCGCGCCCAAGGTCGTCTCGCCCAAGGAACGCGGCCTGGTCTCGTTCGATCCGTTCGTGGCCAACCTGGCCGACGCCGGCGGCCAGCGCTTCGTGCGCGCCACCGTGCAACTGGTCGTGGGCGACGCCCACATGGCCGCCGAGATGGCCGAGACGCCGGTGCTCACGATGCAGGCGCGGGCCATCATCCTCGAGCTGCTGACCACGCAGGAAGCCGACGCGCTGGTCACGCCCGAAGGCAAAGTGGCGCTGCGTCAGGCAATTGCCGAGCGCATCGCCGACGCCCTGCACGAAGTCGAGGTGGTCGATGTCCTCTTCTCGGACTTCGTCGTCCAGTTCTGAGGCGCTGGCGGGGGCCGAGGCGCTGGCCTCGATGCTCGACGTCGCCTGCAGCGTGGACTTCGTGATTGGCAACGGCGTGCTCACCGTGCGTGAGTGCCTGGGGCTGTCGCGCGACAGCATCGTCCGCCTGCACCAGGCGGCCGGCAGCGACCTCGACGTGCTCGTGCACGGGGTGTCGATTGCCCACGGGGAAGTGGCGGTCATCGAAGACAGCGCGGCGCTGCGCGTGACGCGGATTGCGGCGCCGATGGGTGTGGGATGGGAATGATGCCGGTACTCGCGATCATGCAGACGGCCGAGACGGTGTCGGCGCCGGCGGCGCTCGGCGCCGGCGGTCTCCGCTCGTTCCTGGCGCTCGGCGCCGTGGCGGCGCTGCTGGCGCTCACCGTGTGGGGGCTCGGCCGCATGGCGCAGTCGCGCCGCGGGCGCCAGCCGATCGTCGTCGAGTCGGCGGTCACGCTCGGCGACAAGCGCTCGCTCGTCATCGTCTCGGTCGAGGGCCGGCGCCTGCTCGTCGGCCTGGCGCCGGGCAGCGTGTCGCTCGTGACCGAACTGCGCGCGTCATTCGGCGAGACGCTGGCCGAATCGCTGCGCACGGAAGGCCCGCAATGAACCAGCTCGATCTCACGGTGAACGGCGTCGGCGCGGTCTCCGCGCCGCTGCAGATCGTCCTCCTGCTGACGCTGCTCGTCGTTCCTGCCCGCGATCCTCGTGACCATGACGTCGTTCACGAGAATCGCCATCGTCTTCCATTTCTTGAGGCAGGCGCTCGGCACGCAGGAAATGCCGTCGAACCAGATCCTGGTCGGCCTGACGCTGTTCCTGACGATGTTCATCATGGCGCCGGTCGCCGAGCGCATCAACGCGCTGGCGGTGCAGCCGGCGATCGCCGGCGACGATCGACGTGACCGAGGCGCTGAGCCGGGCGACGCCGCCGCTGCGCGAGTTCATGCTGAAGCAGACGCGCGAGGCCGACCTCGCGCTGTTCGTCGAGCTCGGCAAGCTGCCGCGCCCGCGACGCGCCGAGCGACCTGCCGATGCGCGTGGTGATTCCGGCCTACGCCATCTCGGAGCTGAAGACCGGCTTCCAGATGGGCTTCTTCCTGTTCGTGCCGTTCCTGCTCATCGACCTGGTCGTCTCGACCACGCTGCTGTCGATGGGCATGCTGCAGCTGCCGCCGGCGATGATCTCGCTGCCGTTCAAGATGCTGCTGTTCGTGATGATCGACGGCTGGAACCTGCTGGTGTCGGCTCGCTCGTGCAAGAGCTTCGTGACGTCGAGACGCGGAACGTGCCATGTCTGAAGCCCTCGTCGTCGGAATCGTTCGCCAGGCCATCGAGACCGCGGTCATGGTCACGCCTGCCGATGCTGCTCGCCGGCCTGGTCGCCGGCGTGCTGGTCAGCATCTTCCAGACGGTCACCTCGATCCAGGACAACGTGCTCGGCTTCATCCCGCGCGCCGCCGGCCATCTTCGTCGCCTTCGCCCTGACCTTCCCGTGGATGCTGCGGATGCGTGTCGGGCTTCTCGACCGCACCTGATTCATGCGGCTGCCGGAGCTCGTGCGGTGATCGAGTTCTCGCCGCGATCGCCAGCTCGGCCTGCTGCTGGTGCGCCCGGGCATGCTGGTCGTCGGCGGCGCCGGTCTTCGGCGGCGCGCTACGTCGCCGGCGCCGGTGCACGATCGGCCTGGCCGTGCTGCTGGCGCATCGTGCATTGCGCCGGTCGTGCCGCGCCGAGTCGGCTCGGCTCGACGATCGGCCTGGCTGCGTGATCGTCGCGCGCGAGGTGGCGATCGGCCTGTCTGGCGCTCGGCGCTGGCGTCGCGATCTGATCGCCGGCGCCGAGCTCGCCGGGCACCTGACCGGCTACCAGCTCGGGTTCTGTCCTACGGCGCGATCGTCGACCCGCAGAGCGGCGTCCGCAACAACGTCGTGGCCGACGCTCTACGGCAACCTGGCGCTGCTCACGTTCCTCGGCGATCAACGGCCATCACGCGCTGCTGCGGGCGCTGGTCGCGCTCCTACGAGGCGCTGCCGATCGGCAGCGGCGGGATCGGCCGTCGCTGATCGGCCGACGGTCGCCGCAGCTGCTCGGCCTCGTGTTCGTCGCTCGGCGCTGCGGCTGGCGGCGCCGATCGTCGTCGTGCTGCTGCTGCGTCGAAGTCGGCATGGCGCTGATCGCGCGCGCCGCGCCGCCGCTCAACCTGATGGTGGTCGGCACGCCGGTGCGCCTGCTCATCGGCCTGCTGGCGTCGGCGGCGATCGATCCCGTCGTGCCCTCGATCGTCACCCGGGTCGCGCCGGCATCGCGCTCGACTGGCGCTGCAGTCGGCCGCCGGCGCTTCCGCTGAGCACCGATGGCTGCCGCTCAGACCGGCGAGAAAACCGAAAAACCCTCCCAAGCAAGCGCCAGGACGCCCGCGAGCAGGGCCAGGTGGCGCGCAGCCGCGACCTGGTCGGCGGCGTTCTCGCTGCTGGCGGCCACGATCGCGCTCGGCCAGCATCGGCGGCGACTCGAGCCTGGCTCGGCTGCAGCACCGGCTGACCGCCGGCCTCGCCGCGCTCGGCGCGCTGGCGCGCACGCCGGTCACGCCCGAGGCGCTCGGCGCTGATCGTGATGAACGACGGCGCGCACGCTGGGCCTGATCTCGGCGCCGGTGATGGTCGCGGCCGCCGTCACCGGTCTGGCCGGCAACCTGATCGCAGCCGGCTGGGTCGTACGTCGCCAACGAAGCCTCAAGCCCGACCTCGACCCGCCTCAGCCCGGCGAACGGCTTCAAGCGGCTGGCGCCGTCGCAGGCCGGCATGGAGCTGCTGAAGGCGGTCGATCGCGGTCGCCACGTGACCTCGGCGTGCTCGGCTGGACGCATCGGCGCCGAGCGCTCGACGGCAGCGCCCGCGCTGGCCCGGATGGCGCCGGCCGACGCCGCGCGCCGCGGCGTGGCGCTGGTCGCGCCGCCTGCTCTGGCAGGGCGGCGCTGGCGCTGCTGGCGCTGGCCGGCGCCGACTACGGCGTGGCAGCGGTGGCGCCACTGACCAGTCGCTGAAGATGACCAAGCAGGAAGTCGCGCGACGAAGCCAAGCTCGAGCGAAGGCAATCCCGAGATCAAGGCGCGCGTGCGCCAGGTCGCAGCGCGAGATGACGCGCAAGCGCGGATGCTCGCGGCCGTGCCAAGACCGCCACCGTCGTCGTCACCAACCCGACCCACTTCGCGGTCGCCCTGCGAGTACCAGCGCGGCCGCATGGCCGCGCCGATCGTCGTGGCCAAGGGCGCAGGACCTGATGGCCGCAGAAGATCAAGGACGATCGCCCGCGAGCACGGCGTGCCGATCGTCGAGAACGTCGCCGCTGGCCCAGGCGCTCTACAAGAGCGCCGAGGTCGGCGACGTCATTCCCGGCCCGCTGTTCGGCGCGGTCGCCGAGGTCCTGGCGTACCTGTTCGCATCAAGCAGCTGGTGCTGTAGGTCGATGGTCATGAGCACCGAACGAATCGACTCGACCGCACGCCGGCGCCAGCTGCTGGCGCCCGATCGCGCGTGCATGGCGGTCGTGCATGCTGATGATCGTGCCGCTGCCGCCGCTGCTGCTCGACCTGCTGCTGTCGATCGACATCGGCCTGTCGGTGGTGCTGCTGCTGACCGTCGATCTACGTCAAGCAGCCGGTCGAGTTCTCGGTGTTCCCGTCGCTGCTGCTGCTGCTGACGCTGATGCGGCTGTCGCTGAACGTCGCCGCGCACCCGGCTGATCCTGATGCACGGCGCCGACGGCGTCGAGGCGGCCGGGCACGTGATCATGGCCTTCGGCCAGTTCGTGGTCGGCGGCAACTTCGTCGTCGGCATCGTCGTCTTCCTCGTCCTCATCGCGATCCAGTTCATCGTCATCAACCACGGCGCGGTCCGCATCTCGGAAGTGACCGCGCGGTTCACCCTCGACGCGATGCCCGGCCGGCAGATGGCCATCGACGCCGACCTGAACGCCGGCGCTCATCGACGAGCACGAGGCCGCGCGGCGGCGCGAGCGGGTGCGCACGCGAAGCCGACTTCTACGGCTCGATGGACGGCGCGATCCGCTTCACCCAGCGCGACGCGCTGGCGGCCGTGCTGATCACCGGCGTCAACATCGTCGCCGGCCTGATCATCGGCGTGTTCCAGCACGGCATGGACCTGGCGCACGGCGGCGCAGACCTACACCATCCTGACCGTCGGTGAGGGCCTGGTCACCGCCATCCCGGCGCTGCTGGTGTCGATGTCGGGCGGCCTGATCACCACCCGCGCGGCGTCGGAGTCGAACCTCGGCGAGGACGTCGCGGTGCAGCTGCTGGCGCGGCCGCGGCCGCTGGCGGTCGGCGCCGGCGGTGCTGGTCGGCCTGGCGCTCATTCCCGGCCTGCCCAAGTTGTCGTTCCTCGTCGTCGCGGCGCTGCTCGGCGTCGGCGGCCTACGCGAACCGCGCAGACCGCCGACGGCCGACGGCCGAGCCGAGGAGGCGGCGGCGCCGCCGCGCGGCGCCCGATGCGCTCGGACGGCGTCGACCGCGGTCGATCCGCTCGGCGTCGAGGTCGGCTACGCGCTGGTGTCGCTGGTCGACGAGAAGCAGGGCGGCACGCTGCTGAACCGCGTGCGCGCCGATCCGCCGGCAGATCGCCACCGAGACCGGCATCGTCGTGCCGCCGGTGCACGTCGCCGACAACCTGCAGCTCGGGCCGCGCGCCTACGCGATCCTGGTCAAGGGCGTCGAAGTGGCGCGCGGCGAGCTGCTACGCCGACCGCCTGCTGGCCATCAATCCGGGCACGGCCGTCGGCGCGCGCTCGACGGCGTCGCAGACGCGCGAGCCGGCGTTCGGCCTGCCGGCCACCTGGATTGCCGACCGAGCAGCGCGACCGGCGCCTCGGCCGCCGGCTACACGGTGGTCGATCCGACCACCGCGCTGTCGACGCACCTGTCGGAGACCATCCGCACCTTCCTGCCGGATCTGCTGACGCCGCCAGCAGACCAAGGAGATGGTCGACCGCGTGGCGCAGACCTCGCCGAAGCTGGTCGAGGAGCTGGTCCCGAAGATCGCGTCGATCGGCGACATCCAGCGCGTGCTGCGGCAGCTGCTGCGCGAGCGCGTGCCGGTGCGCGACCTGACCACCATCCTCGAGGCGATCGCCGACGCCGCGCCGGTCACCAAGGATCGCCGACGCGATCACCGAGGCGGTGCGCGCGGCGCATCGGCCGGGCCATCTGCCGGCCGTATCCAGACCGAGAAGGGCGAGCTGCCGGCCATCGCGCTGTCGCCGGCGCTCGAGGAGCGGCTGCTGTCGTCGATCGTCCGGACCGACCAGGGCGCGGTGCTCGCGCTCGACCCGACGCAGGCGCAGCGCCTGGCCGGCGCGCATCGCCGATGCGCTCGAGAGAGCCGTGGCACAGCCTGTGCTCTTGTGCACGCCAGCGCTGCGGCCGCACCTCTGGCGACTGTTCGCGCGGGTGCTGCCGCACCTCGGCGTGCTGTCGCACAACGAGATTCCGCCGCACGTCCAGGTCGCGCCCGTGGCGACGCTGGACTGACATGCATCTCAAGCGATTCCGCGCAACCACCGTGCGCGACGCCCTTCAGGCGCGTCCGCGAGGACCTCGGTCCCGACGCCCTGGTGCTGTCGACGCGAGATGGTGCACGGCGCGCGGCTGGCGCGGCTGGCTCGGCGCGCCGCGAGGTCGAGGTCACGGCCAGCGACCCGGACGGGTCGGCCGCGCAGGTCGGAGTCGGCCGACCGGCAGGCCGTCGGCCGCGCCGACATGCCGGCCGCGCGGCCGACGCCTGGCCGCCCGGCTCGATGGCCGCCGGCCTCGACCCGGCGCTGGCCGAAGCGGTGGCCGCAGGCATGCCGGCGCACGGCAGCAGCGCGCCACGACCGCCGAGCCGTTGCGCCGGGCCCTGGCCGACGCATCTGGCGCCGCCTGGCCGCCGCCGACGAGGCGTTCGCCCGCGTCGAGGTGTTCGTCGGCCCGCCCGGCGTCGGCAAGACCACGACCATCGCCAAGATCGCGGCGCAGGAGAAGGCCCGCCGCAAGCGCGCCGTGGCCTGGTCGCGGCCGACGGCTTCCGCGCCGGCGCCGTCGAACAGCTGCGCATCTACGCCGACATCATCGGCTCGCCGTTCCGCGCCGCGCGGACCATCGAGGAGCTCGACCAGGCCCTCGAGCAGTCGCGCCAGACGCTGCTGGTCGACACCGCCGGCCGCTCGCCGAAGGACGACGTCCCCCGCGACGTGCGCCGCCTGCTCGGCCGCGCCGCGGCGTGCGCACGCACCTGGTGCTCCCGGCCGACACCTCGGTGGCCTCGGCCCGGCGGATCGTCGA
>CAWJMJ010000014.1:0-240484 GCA_963843885.1 uncultured Acidobacteriota bacterium | reverse complement strand
TGGCTGGCCGAAGCCCGCGACCGCTGGCGCTCGACCGGGTGGTCGATCCCACCGGCGGCTCGGGACGCCACGTGGGGGAGCAGGTGGAATGGCGCACGCGCTACCGCTTCTCGCCCCACCTCGACTTCGACGGAGCCCTGACGCGGTTTGACGAGGGCGCGTTCACCCGGGCCCTGAAACCCTCGCCGAGAGACGGGCGCTGCACGTCTACGCCGGTCTCGACGTGCACTTCTAGGTCGCCGAGCCCGCCGCGCTTTGAGGCGCGGCGGCTTTGACGTATCATTCTTGACCTTGCCGTCGTTGTCCTGGATTCCCGTCCGTTCGGCCGTCGTGACCGCCCTCGTGGCGTCGGCGACGCTGTTTGCGCTGGCCCAGCCCGAGGGGATTGGCGGCCGCGACAGCGCCGTGCGCCTGACCCGCGGGGTGCAGCGACTGCGCTGTGCGGAGACGACCGCAGCCGACCACACCGACACGGACGCCCGCGTCGGCGCGCCGGCCGAGATCGACACGGCGCCGGTCCACCTCGACGGCGCTCCCGCCCCGGCCGTGCTTGCCGCCGCCGTGACCCTGGCGCCGCCGACGTGGCATCCGCTGCGTGTGTCGGGGCGCCTGCCGACCGCCGACCTGATGCGGCAGCCGGGTCACGACATCCCCGGCCGCGCCCCGCCCGCGCTCTAACCCGCCCTTCTGAACCCCCGGCTCACCGCTAGTGTGTCTGCGCTCCCGCGCAGCCGCGAGCCGAGGATTGCAATCTGCCCATCGTTCGGAGATTCGCGGGACGGACGTCCCGGTCGAGGCCTATGCACCACTACCCATCGATGTTCAGCCATCCCAAGGAAGACGCGGTCGCCGGCCTGGTCGTCTTCCTGGTGGCGTTGCCTCTGTGTCTGGGCATTGCCGTAGCGTGCGGCGTGCCTCCCGTGTCAGGCCTGGTCGCGGGCATCGTCGGCGGGCTAGTGGTCCCGTGGATCAGCCGGTCGGCCCTGTCGGTCACCGGCCCCGCCGCCGGATTGACCTCCATCGTCCTGGTCGAAGTGCAGCAACTCGGCGGGCTGGAGCCGTTCCTGGCCGCGGTCATCGTGGCCGGCGCCTTGCAGTTCGGCTTCGGTGTCCTGCGCATGGGCCGCTTCGCCGCGCTCGTGCCGTCGGCCGTCATCAAGGGCATGCTGGCGGCGATCGGGATCACCATCATCTGGAAGCAACTGCCGGTGGCGTTGGGGGTGGTCGGCGGGCTCTTCGACATCCCCGGCCAGGTGCATAGCGGCGCGTTGATCCTGGCTGCGGTGTCGCTGGCCATCCTCTACGGCTGGAAGCACACCCCGCTGGCGCGATTCAAGCTGCTCTCGCCGGCCCTGGTCGTGGTCGTGCTGGCCAGCGTCCTGGCGGCCTGGTTCAAGGGGCTGCCCGGCCTCACCTTGGGCGACATGCACTACGTGGACGTACCGCTGGGGGGCATCACGACCCTCTTTGCCGCCTTGCCGCGGCCCGACATGACGGTGCTGGCGACTCCGGCGGGGTGGATGGCCGGCATCACCATCGCCATCGTCGCGAGCATCGAGACGCTGCTCTCGCTGCAAGCCGTCGACCGGCTCGATCCGCTCAAGCGCCACAGCCCGCCCGACCGGGAACTGCTGGCCCAGGGCGCGGCCAACGCCGTCTGGGATTCTTCGGCGGCCTGCCGGTCACGGCGGTGATCGTGCGCAGCGGGGCCAATGTCGCGGCCGGCGGGCGCGAGCGCCTGTCGGCCCTCATCCACGGCGGGCTGCTGCTGGTGGCGGTCCTGTTTGCCGGCCGGTTCCTGAACGCCATCCCCCTGGCGGCCCTGGCGGCGGTGCTGATCCAGGTCGGGCTGAACCTGTGCAAGCCGGCGCTCTTCTCCGCGCAGGTGCGGCTCGGCGTCACCCAGCTGCTGCCGTTCGCCTTCACGATCGGCGCCGTCCTGGTCCTCGACCTGCTCAAAGGCGTCATCGTCGGCCTCCTCGTCGGCATCGGCTTCGTGCTTTACGAGAACGCGCAGCGCGCGGTCGTGGCCGAGCGCGCCGATGGCGTGCTGCGCGTGCGCTTCCGCCGCGACGGCACGTTCGTGTCGAAGCCCGGCATCGTGACGGCGCTCGAGCGGGTCGACGACGGCGAGACGGTGATCATCGACGGGTCGGGCGAATACATCGATCACGACGTCAAGGAAGTGCTGGCGACCTTCGTCGCCGACGCCCGCCACCGCAACATCAAGGTCTCGCTCGTCGGCATCGACCTGGGCTTCGCCACGGTCGGCGGCGGGCACTAGGGTGGCCGGAGACGGGCCCGCGCTGCCCGGTGCCCCCGTGGCCCGCGCGCTGGCGCGGGCGGCCGGGGTGCTGCCCAATCAAGGGCCGATTGGCGTGTTCGTGCACCACAACACGTTGCACGCCTACCAGCACCTGCCGTTCCACGAAGGCGTGCAGGCGGGTGCGGCGGCGCTCGGGGCCGAGCCCTACCTCACGCTGCCGGCGTTCCGCGCGGCGTGGCGCGACGGGCGGATCGAGGACGCCGACCTGCAGCGTCGCGATCGGCCGCGCGCTCGGCCCACGGGCCGACGCTCGGTGCTTGGCCCGCTCACGGGCGCGGAACTGTGGCACACGCTGATGGCGACCAGCGCCGAGAGCGAGGACGCCGCCGGGCTCGCCTACACCATTCACGCTGGCATCGCCCCCGAGTGCGAGGACCTGCCCTTGTGGCAGGCGTGCCTGGCCCGGGCCGAGCGCGGTCCGGGCTTCGCGCCGCCCGATGTCCGGCGGTTCCGTCGTCACCGCGACGTCCTCGTGGCCCTCGGCGGCGACGATACCGACGTCGTCGTACACGGCGAGCTCATCCGGCTCGGCGCCGGCTTCCTCGACCACGGTCATGCGCACGCCACGCTGCCGGGGCGCGATCGGGGGTTCCTGGCGGCGGTGGCCGCGCTCTATGCCGGCGGCGCCACCGCGCCGCGCGGCTGCCGCGGCGCCGAGGCCGACATGCAGGCGGTGATTGACAGCGGCGCCGACGCCGCGGGCGTGATCACGGCCGCTCTCGATCTGCTCGGCGTGACCGACGACGAGGTCGAGCCGGTGCTGTTTGCGACCGCCCTGGCCCTGCCCGGCTGGGCCGGCATGTTCTCGCGTCTCGAGCGCCATCCGCGACGAGCACGCCGGGACCACGGCGCCGACGCTGGCCGAGTTCGTGGCCGTGCGCCTGCTCTTCGAGCGATCGGCGGTGGCCCGCGCTGCCGCTGCTCTTGGCGTGCCCACCGACTGGGCCGCGCTGCGATGGCACGTCCCGCCCGGCCGCCGCGGCCGGCCGTGCTCGACGGCGCCTTGCTGTGGGGGATAGCGCGCGCCGGCGGGTTCAGCGCGGCCGATGTCGCCGCCTGGTCCGACGCCGACCTGACGCCGGTGTGGCGGGAGATGCGCGGCCTGCTCTCCGGTGGAGCGGCGACCGGTGTTCCACGAGGCCTACGAGCGCACCTACCGGCGCGTGGATTCTCGATGCGCTCGCCGCCCGCCGGGCTCTGCCGGCGGCGTGGTCCACCGACCGGCCGCGCGCGCAGTTCGTGTTCTGCATCGACGAGCGCGAGGAGTCGATCCGGCGGGCCCTCGAGGAGCAGCACCCGGCTACATCACCTTCGGCGCTGCCGGGTTCTTCGGCGTCGCCATCGACTACCAGGGCCTCTACGACGCGCCCGGCGGCGCACTGCCCCGTGGTGGTGACGCCGGCCCACGAGGTTTACGAGCAGCCGGTCTACACCGACTGGGCTGGCACACGCTGCGTCTGCGCCTGCGCGATCGCTGGCTCGGCTGGGAGCGCCGCGCGGTCCGCGTCGTCGCGCACGCTCAGTGGCGGCGCCGGCTTCTCGCTCGCTGCTCGGGCCGCTGGCGGCGGCCCAGACCATCGCGCAGGTGCTGGCGCCGCGCGCGTTCAATGCGCTCGGCCGGGCGCATGAAGGAGCGCCGTGGCGCCGCGTCCGGCGACCCGCCTGTCGACGCTGCGCGGGCCGCGGCGACGCCCGCCGCGACGGCGGCAAACCGGTCGGGTTCTCGCTCGACGAGACGGCCGACCGGGTCGCCGGCATGCTCAAGAACATCGGCCTGGTGCGCGACTTCGCTCCGGTCGTGGTCTTCCTCGGCCACGGCTCGACCAGCCTGAACAACCCGCACGAGTCGGCGCACGACTGCGGCGCGTGCGGCGGCCGCCGCGGCGGGGCCAACGCGCGGCTGTTCGCCGACATGGCCAACCGCCCCGACGTCCGCGACGCGGGTGCGGCAGCGCGGCATCGCCATCCCCGCCGACACGTGGTTCGTCGGCGCGCTGCACGACACCGCCAACGACAGCGTCGAGTACTACGACCTCGACGCGTTGCCGGCGACGCACGCCGCCCGCTTCGACGACGTGCGCGCGACCGCCCTCGACCGCGCCCGGCGCGAGAGCGCGCACGAACGCTGCCGCCGGTTCGACGACGCGCCGCTCGCCCTCACGCCGGACCAGGCGCTGGCCCACGTGGAGGGGCGCTCGACGCATCTGGCGCAGCCGCGGCCCGAGTACGGCCACTGCACCAACGCCGTCTGCATCGTCGGCCGCCGCGCCGTCACGCGCGGCCTGCACCTCGACCGCCGGCCGTTCCTGGTCAGCTACGACCCGGCCACCGACGTGGACGACGCCGTGCTCGAGCGCATCCTGCGCGGCCGTCGGACCGGTCGGCGCGGGCATCAGCCTGGAGTACTACTTCTCGTCGGTCGACAACGAGGTCTTCGGCTGCGGCACGAAGCTGCCGCACAACGTCACCGGTCTGCATCGGCGTGATGGACGGCCACCAGAGCGACCTGCGCACCGGGCTGCCGCTGCAGATGGTCGAGATCCACGAGCCGATGCGCCTGCTGCTCATCGTCGAAGCCACGCCGGCGGCGCTCCTGGCCGTGGCGTCGCGCCAGGCCGAAGTGGCCGAGCTCGTCGTCAAGGCGTGGGTGCAGCTGGTCTCGCTGGATCCGGCCACCGGGACGATGCACATCTTCGACGCACGGCGGGTTCGTGCCCTACGACCGCGTCGCCGACGCTGCTGCCGGTGGTGGAGCGATCAGTCGACTGGCACCGGCAGTCGCGCGTCCATCTGAAGCCCGCGCTCGTCCGCCGCGGCCTGCCCGACTCGGTCGTCGGGCCGGGTCACCACGGCGCGCCGGCGGCGATGGCGGTGGCGCATGGGTGAGGTGGTCGCGCCTCGTGCTGTCGCTGGCCATCGTGGCGCCGGTGGCGGCCACGGCGATCGTCGGCTTAAGGGTGCTGCTCGCCGACGGCCGTCCGCGGAGAACACGGCCTACCGGCTGGTCATGACCGGTCTGGTGGTGTCGGTCGTGGCCAGCGCCGCCGTGCTGCTGCGCTTCCTCGGCGTCGGCGGCGCTGCGGTCGCCGGCGAAGTCGAGTTCGGCTCCTGGCTGCGCATCCACGACTTCGAGATTCCGCTGGTGCTGCTCGTCGATCGCGTGTCGGTCACCATCTCGCTTTTCGCCGCGGTGATCACGCTGCTCGTCGGCCGCTTCTCGCGCACCTATCTCCACCAGGATCCCGGGTTCGTGCGGTTCTTCGCGCTGCTCGGCTTCTTCGCCACCGGCACGCAGCTCGTGGCCCTGGCCGGCGCGCTCGAGCTGTTCTTTGCCGGCTGGGAGATGGTCGGCATCGCTTCGGCGCTGTTCATCGGCTACTTCCACGAGCGGGACGAGCCAGTGCGCTCGTCGGTGCGGGCCTTTGCCACCTACCGGTTCTCGGATGCCGGACTGCTCATCGCCACCGTGACCACCTTCGAGCTGTTGGGCTCGGCGCGCTTCTCGGCGCTGGATCACGCCGGGACGCTGCCGCCCGGACAGGCCAGCCTGATCGCGCTGCTCTTCCTGTTGTCGGCGATGGGGAAGTCGGCGCAGTTGCCCTTCTCGGGCTGGCTGCCGCGGGCGATGGAGGGGCCGACGCCGTCGAGCGCGCTGTTCTACGGCGCCGTGTCGATTCACGCCGGCTTGTTCCTGCTGCTGCGGGTCTGGCCGGTGCTCGAGGTGTCGCTGGTGGCGCGGACCATCGGTGTGGCCGTGGGCCTGTCCACGGCGCTCTACGCCGCCGCGGTCGCGCGCGTGAACACCGATGCCAAGGGCGCGCTGGCCCACGCCACGCTGGCGCAGGTCGGCCTGATCCTGGCCGAGATCTGCCTCGGCCTGATCGACCTCGCGCTGATCCATCTCGTGTGCCACGCCCTGCTCCGGCTCGGTCAGTACCTGAAAGCCCCCAACATGATCCACGACGCCCATCGGCACGGGCACCACCGCCACGCGCCGACGCTGCTCGACCGCTGGTCGCCGCGTCTCGGGGCAAGAGTCTACGCCGCCTCGCTCCACCGGTTCCGGCTGGATGACCGCATCGACAGCATCTTCGCGCCCGTGCTGGGGCTGGCCCGCGCCTTGGACCGGGCCGACGGCGCGCTGCGCCGGGCCACGTCGCTCGACGGCCCCCCGGCATGACGGCGCTGCTGTCCTCGCCGGCGCCCTGGGAATCCCTGGCCTTCTGCCTGCTCCTGCTCGTGGCGCCGACCGTGACCGCCGAGTGGCGCCGGGCCCGGTGGACGCTCGTCCTGCTGGTTAGCGGCCTCGTCACCGCGCTCTTCGCGAATGACGGCAGGGTGGCCTGCGCCGCCCTCGCCGTGGCCGCGCTCGGGCACGCCGTCGACGCGTGGCCGGCCAGCCGCACCGGGGCGGCATCCCTGGTGCTGTCGGCGGTGCTGGCGATGGCCACCGGCGCGGCGCTGTCGGCCGGCCAGCTTACCGCGGCGTTCGTGCTCTCCATCCTCAACGTGGCCATCCGCGGCGGCGTGTGGCCGGTGCAGGTCGGCACGGCCAGCCTGTGCGAACGGGCCGCCGTCGTGCAGACGCAGCAACTGGCCACGCTCATCGCGCTCGTGTTCGTGCACCTGCGTTTC
The DNA here is from genome assembly GCA_963843885.1 of uncultured Acidobacteriota bacterium. GTDB lineage: Bacteria > Acidobacteriota > Vicinamibacteria > Vicinamibacterales > UBA2999 > CADEFD01. The sequence continues at coordinate 233,523 of CAWJMJ010000014.1, read as the reverse complement.
GTCGACCACCATCCCGAAGCCGTGGCCCTGGCCCCGACGGTGGTCCGGCTGGGCGCGCTGGCCGCCTTCGTCGGCGCGCTGGTGTCGCTCGTGCAACGCGACCTGCGCGGGTTCTACCGGGCCACGACGTCGATGCACGGCGGCTTCATCCTGGCGGCGGTCGGCGCGGCCAGTCACGACAACTTCGCGGCGGCCCTGCTCGTGACCGTGGCCGGCGGCCTGGCGCTCGGCGGTCTGGGTCTCACCATCACCTCGCTCGAGGAGCGCGTTGGCCGGGTGACGTTCGCCCGGCCAGGCGGACTGGCGCACGCCTTTCCCAGGCTGACCACGGCGTTTGCGCTGTTCGGCGCGGCCGGCGTGGCCATGCCCGGCACGGCCGGCTTCGTCGCCGACGACCTGCTGCTGCACACGCTGTGGATGGAGAGTCCGGCCAGCACCGTGGCGGTGATCCTGGCCAGCGCGATGCTGGCGGTGTCGACGCTGATGTGCTACTCGCAGGTGTTCCTGGGCAAGGCCGTCGCCGTGCTGGCGCCCGACCTGGCGGCGCGCGAGCGCGTCGTGGCCACGGCGCTGCTGCTCCTGCTGCTTGGGCTGGGCGTGGCGCCCGGCTGGCTGCTTGCGCCAGCGGATGCGTTCCTGAGCGTCGTGCCCGCCTTGACCGCGAACGGGACCGCGCCATGAGCGGCACGGCGCGTCGAGACGGGGCCGCGGCGCTGGTCGTGGTTCTGGTGACGTTGGCGGCCGCGACCGCCGCGGCGCAGGACAACCCCGACCGGCAGGTCTGGGGACAGGTGCTGGCCCTGGGCGCCCTCGGCGACCACTGGCGCACCCACGTCGAAGTGCAGCCACGCGTCATGAACGATGCGTCGGAACTGGGCTTGACCATCGTCCGCACCGGCCTCGGACGCCGCGTCACGCCGCGGATGACGCTGTTCCTGGGCCACGCCTGGATCCCCCGCACGCTCGGTGCTGGCGTGCGCCACGAACAGCGCCTCTGGCAGCAGATGTCGGTCTCGGCGCCGGCCGTCGCGGGCTGGAGTCCGTCGCTGCGGCTGCGTCTCGAACAGCGCTGGCTGGCTCCGTGGCCGGACACGGCCCACCGGGCGCGCGTCATGGTCCGCGGCCAGCGCGCGCTGGCCAGCACGCCGTGGAGCCTGTTTGCCTACGACGAGCTGATGGTCAACCTCGATCGCACGACGGGCGGCCCGGCCCGCGGCTTCGACCGCAACCGCGTGGCTGGCGGCGTGACGCGGCGGTGGTCACCAGTAGTGTCCGCCGATCTCGGCTACCTCTGGGAGCACAGTGCCATCCCGGCTGGCCGCCGCAACGATCACGTGGTCGTGGTCGTGCTGAACCTGTCGGTGCCGCGCTGACGGGCCCGGGAGCATCGGCGCGTGTCGAGACGCCGGCGACGAGCCGCCCGTGCCGCCACTCGCGCCGCCGGGGGGCGGGCGGCCCTTGGCCGCGGCCGTGCCGAGGCGACGTAGACTGGAACGCCGGGCGGCGCCGCGCGAGGCGATGTCGCTAAGGCCCGTTTGCGACACAGGAGTCGAGACCCGATGACACGCACCCGTTCCGCCGCTGCCCTCAGTGCCGCGCTGCTGCTGACGACCGGCTCGCTGCTGGCTCAGCGCGGCGCCACCGCCCCGCCCGAGCACGCCGCCGTCACCCCGATCAACCACCTGCCCAATCCCTACGAGACGGTGCGGAACTTCGGCACGCTGCCCAACGGCCGGACGTGGGGTTCGGTGAGTGCGGTCGCCGTGGACGTCGACGGCACGCACATCTGGGCGGGCGACCGCTGCGGCAGCAACTCGTGCGCCGGTTCCGACGGTCGATCCGATCGTGAAGCTCGACGCGGCCGGGACGGTCGTGGCCAGCTTCGGCGCCGGACTGCTCATGTGGCCGCACGGCATCGATGTCGACCGGCAGGGCAACGTCTGGATCGTGGACGCGCGCTCGGCCACGCCCGACGAGTTGAAGAAGTTCCCGGACGCCGCCGGCAAGGGCCACGCCGTGCTGAAATTCAGCCCGCAAGGCAAACTCCTGCTCACGCTCGGCACGCCCGGCACCGCCGGCCGCCCGCCGCAGGCGTTCACCGAACCGAACGACGTGGCCATCGCCGCCGACGGCAGCATCTTCGTGGCCGAAGCGCACAACGACGCAGTTCCTGGACCAGGACGCGCCGGCCGGCGTGGGCCGCATCTCCAAGTTCTCGGCCCGACGGCACGTTCGTCAAGAGCTTCGGCTCGTACGGCTACGGGCCGGGCCAGTTCCGCGGCGCCCATGCGCTGGCCTTCGACTCGAAAGGCCGGCTGTTCGTGGCCGATCGCGGCAACCGCCGCATCCAGATCTTCGACCAGGACGGCACGCATCTCGACACCTGGTATCAGTTCAGCCGCATCAGCGGCCTGCACATCACCGCCGACGACACGCTCTACGCCATCGACTCCGAGTCGGACGACAACTACAACCCGGGCTGGCGCAAGGGCCTGCGCGTCGGCAGCGCGCGCACCGGCGAGGTGTGGTTCTTCGTGCCCGAGCACGTGTCGAAGCAGGCCTCGGGGATGGGCGGCTACGGCTCGATGGGCGAGGGGGTGACGGTCGATGCCGCCGGCAACGTCTTCGCCGGCGAGGTCGGGCCGATTCAGGGGCTGACCAAGTACATCCCGCGGCTGAAACGCTAACTGCACCTGGCCGGGCCGTGACGACGCCATGAAGTTCCTGCCCAGTCAATTGGCCTTCCTGCTCGCGGAGCGGGAACTGCGCACCAACGTGCGCAGCCTGCTCCGCTACGTCGCCTTCCTGGCGGCGCTGATCGCCGTCTACACGGTGCTGTTCCACGTGATCATGGAGCGGGCCGAGGGCCAGTCGCACTCGTGGATTACCGGCCTCTACTGGACGCTGGTGGTCATGTCCACGCTCGGCTTCGGCGACATCACCTTCACGAGCGACGCCGGCCGTCTGTTCAGCATCATCGTGCTGCTGTCGGGCGTGGTCCTGCTGCTCGTGATGCTGCCGTTCCTGTTCATCCGCTTGTTCTATGCGCCGTGGCTCGAGGCGCGCATCCGTCAGCGCGCGCCCCGCGCGGTCGCCGACGAGCTGCGCGACCACGTGGTCATCGTCGCCTACGACGCCATCGCCGTCGGCCTCATCAACCGGCTGCATACGTCCGGCATCGGCTACACGGTGATCGAACCCGATCCGGCCACGGCGGCGCGCCTGGCCGGCGACGGCGTGCACGTGGTCACCGGCGAGATCGACAGCGCGGCGACCTACCGCGCCGTCGGCGTGGAACGCGCGCGGCTGCTGCTCGTGAACCGCGAGGACACGACCAACACCAACATCACCCTGACCGCCCGCGAGGTCTCGCCGAGCGTGCCGATTGCCGCCATCGCCGAGCGCGAGGACTCGGTCGACGTGCTCGAGCTGAGCGGCGCCACCCACGTGCTGCCGGTCAAACAGCAACTCGGCGAGTACCTGGCCAACCGCGTGGATGCCGGCCGGGTCGAGGCCCACGTGGTCGGCAGCTACCGCGATCTGCTGGTGGCCGAGCTGCCGGTGCGCCACACGCCCTACGCCGGCATCAAGGTCAAGGACACCCGCCTGCGCGAGACCGACGGCATGAGCATCGCCGGCATCTGGACGCGCGGCCGGCTGGAACCGGCCTATCCCGAGACGCGCGTCGATCCCACCGGCGTGCTGGTCGTGGCCGGCCGGCGCGCCCAGGTCGACGGCCTCAACCAGCGGCTGGCCGCCGTGGCGTCGCCGGCCGCCAGCGACGCGGTGCTGGTCATCGGCGCGGGCCGGGTGGGACAGGCGGCGGTCGTGGCGCTGAAGCGTCTGGGGGTGCGCACGCACGTGCTCGAAACCGACTCGCGCGCCCTGGCGACCCTGGCGCCGCTCGTCGACCGCGCCGTCGAGGGCGACGCCGCCGACCGCGACGCGCTCACTCGCGCCGGCCTCGACGAGGCGTCGTCGGTCGTGCTCACGACCAACGACGACGCCACCAACATCTACCTGGCCGTCTACTGCCGCCGGCTGCAGCCCTCGCTGCGCATCGTCAGCCGCGTCACCCACGAGCGGAACGTCGACGCTATCCACCGCGCCGGGGCCGATTTCGTGTTGAGCTACGCGTCGCTCGGCGCCGAGACGCTGTTTGCCCTCATCCGCGGACGCGAGACCGTGATCCTGGGCGAGGGCGTGGCGCTGTTCACGCGGCTGGTCCCGCCGCAACTGGCCGGCAAGACCCTGCAGCAGGGCACGATCGGCACGCGCACCGGCTTGTGCGTCATCGGGCTGCAGGACCACGACCGGTTCGTGACCGAGCTGCATTCGGGCACGGTGCTGCCGGCGGGTGCCGAGCTCGTGATGATCGGCACGCTCGCGCAGCGGCAGGCGTTCTCGGTGGCCTTCGGCCGCGCCTGAGGGCCTGACCGGCGAGCCGGCGCCGCCCCGGCGCACGGTCGGCTCAGTGGCGGGTGCGCAGCACCGGATAGCGTCCAGCCGCAATCGCCTCGTCGACCAGATTCCATGTGGCCAGGCTGTCGTTGGCGCGCGGTTCGAGCAGATAGAAGGCCAGGCGCGCCAGGGGCTGCGTCATGGGCACGCGCCAGGCGCCGGTCAGATCCGGTGTCTCGCTGCCGCCCAGGCGCCCTCGACGGGCGACGTCGTTGAAACGTGACCTGACGTTGTCGGCGCCGCCACACCGGCCAGCTACAACTGGTCCTGCCGGGGTCACCGAGCGACCCCGGCAGACATGGAGAACACGAACATGACACTGACGTTGACCAAGACCAAGCTGGCCGCGGGAGGGATCGTGCTGGCTGGCGTCGTGCTGGGGGCAAACGGCCTCCGCTTCTCGGACTTCACTCCTCTGGCTACCTCGGCGGGCCCAACGGCCGATGAGCGCCAGCCCATCACGTTCGGCAATCCGGAATTCGGGCAGCAGTCCCTCGCTGACCGCGCCGCCATACTGGCGACCAATGCCCCGAACAGCGGTTCCTGGGACATGAACACCGTCAACGAAACCGGCCGTGAGCGTGGCCGCTTCTTGTTCACTGTGTTCGAGACTGGCCAGTCCGGCGTGCAGCGCCACGACCTGTGGAACGGCACGACCGACACCGTGTGGCAGAGCCTCGTGGCCGGCGATGCGGTGTCGTTCGACGCGTCCTTCTGGACGCCTTGGGGCACGTTCATTACGGCCGAAGAGAGTTGGGAAACCAAGGCCGGCGGCTCGACATCCCCCTACGGGCGATTGTTCGAACTGCGCAATCCTGCGGACGCGCCGGCCATCACGCTGCCGCTCACCGCGACGAGCAACCTCGGCGCCGACTTCGTGCATCGCAACGTCGTGCCACGGACCTCGCACGAGGGCATCCAGTTCGACCGCGACGGGCACATGTACTTCATCGACGAGCTGAACGGCGGCAGCATCTATCGCTACACGCCGGCGGCCGACTACAAGAAGGTGCTGCGGGGCCGGGCCGACTACTTCGCGGCCGGGCGCACCGAGGTGCTGCGCGTCGGCGACGGCGGCACGCCCAATGCCACGGGCGCCTACGCGTGGGTGCCGATCACGGACTGGCGCGGAAACGCTCTGCCCGGCGCCATCACAATCACCGACGTGCGCGGCGTGACGTCGGTCGACGCGCGCAACACTACCGACCTGCCCGCCTTCAAGGGCACCGACTATCAGCGCCCCGAGGACATCCAGATTCAGCGCGTTCGTGGCCGTGACTACCTCTACGTGGCCACGACGACGACCAACGAGGTCTATCGCCTCGACCTTCACCGCCAACGGATCTCGGTCTTTGCCAACCGGAACACGATCGACCTTGCGACCGGCGTGGCGGTGGGGACGGGCCTCGCCAGTCCCGACAATCTGGCCATCGACTCGCGCGGCAACATCTACATCGTCGAGGATCGCAACGGCGGCGTCGACGACGACATCTTCTTCGCCCGCGACCTGAACCAGGACGGCGATCTGCTGGACGAGGGCGAGGGGCTCGGCCGGTGGGCATCGAACGGCACGCTTGGCTCGGAGTTCTCTGGCCTCTACTTCGACCCGTTCAACAAGCGGCGCGCCTGGGTGAACATCCAGCATCCGGCGAGCGGTGTGGACCGGACCATCCAGATCACCGTGCCCGGGGGGCGCGACTGGCATGACGATGACGACGATTGCGACGATGACCGCGACCTCGACGGCCGAGATGGGCGCGAGGACGGCATTCCCCGCAAGTAAGGCCGCGGCCGGCTGAACGACTGGGGCCCGCTCGCGCGTATGTCGCGAGCGGGCCGTTTTTCTTGCCTGGCGTCTCCGCGGGCGCCCCACCCCGCACTCCTGTACAGTGGAAGGGCACGGCGCCGGTGGCCCGCGCACACCCGGCACGCTCACCCTCGCCCATGGCCCCCCAGGAGGGCCACGCATGACGACTGCACCCACCCACGCGCCGGCTCGGGCCGGCTTCGCCACCATGGTCACGCCGCCGCCCCCGGCCGACGACCGCACCGTCGTCGGCAGCGCCACGCGCTGGATCGGCGGCGCGGTGCAGATTCTGTTCGTCGGTGCCCTCGTCCCGCTGGCCATGCTCCTCGTGGGCGCGCCCATCGCGCTCCTCGTGAAGGGGATCATCGCGCTCCTGTCGCGCTGATCCGATCGTCGCCGGGCGTCGAGCGAGCGCTGGACGGCGTCCCGGACACTCGTCCCGACGGGCCGCGCGCGGCCAGCGCACCGCGACCGTGCACCGGCACGGGCCAGTGGCATCCGCGCCCCAGTGGGTGTACGCTGCGCATCTGCCGCTACGCGAGGCCTTCGATGAGGCCGTGGCGGAGACATGCAAACCGGCGCGAAAGGTCCAGGCACGGTCTGGGCAGGGGAGACGCAACATGATGACGTTCGGGCGACGACTGGTGACGAGTGGAGTGTTGGCGATGGGGCTGACCGCGGCCCTGGGCACGATGGCCGCGGCGCAAACGCCGCCGACAGTGACCTGGCAAGCGGCCTGGACAACCCGAGGGGGATCACCTTCGGACCGGACGGCAGCCTGTATGTCGTCGAAGCGGGACGCGGCGGGACGAGCACGATGTGCTTGCCCAATCCCCCCGGGCCCCCGGGAATGCGCTGCTATGGCCCGACCGGCGCCGTGACGCGCGTCACCACCAGCGGGCAGCAGGCGCGCGTGTTGACGGGGCTGCCGTCTCTGGCCGGTCCGACCGGGGCCGAGGCTGCGGGCCCGCACGACCTGGACTTCGCGTTCGGCTACGGCTTCATCACCGTCGGCTCGGGCGGCGATCCGGCCCTGCTGGCGCCCTTCAAGCAGGCCGGCATCCATTTCGGCACGCTGCTGGCCATCAACCCGAACGGCGTGATCATCCCCGCCGTCGACGCGGCGGCTTTCGAAGCCGCCAACAACCCGGACGGTGGGGCGCTCGACTCCAATCTCTACGGCCTCAAGATGCTGGCCAACCGTGCCGTCATGGCCGACGCCGGCGCCAACGCGCTGATTCAGGTCGACACCAACCTGGTCGTGAGCACACTGGCGGTCTTCCCGACGCGCCAGGTCCCTGGACCCGGTGGCGGCCTGATTCCCATGGAAGCGGTCCCGACCACCGTCACCGAGGGGCCCGACGGCACCCTCTACGTCGGTCAGCTCACCGGCTTCCCGTTCCCGTCGGGCGGCGCCAACGTCTACGCGGTGCCGGCCAATGGCGGCGTCCCAGTGGTGGCGGCGACCGGCTTCACGAACATCATCGACATCGCCATCGGGCGCGACGGCGCGGCCTACGTGCTGGAGATCGACGCCGACAGCCTGCTGGCGCCCGGCACGGCCGGCCGGCTCTGGAAGATCGGCCTGTTCGGCCGGCGGACGGAACTGGCGCAGGGCTTCCTGACGGCCCCTGGCGGCGTCGCCATCGGTCCCGACAACTCGGTCTACGTCACGACCAACTCAAGCTCGGCGGGCATCGGCCAGGTGGTCCGCATCACCCAGCCCTGAGCGCCACGACGCGCCAGCGCCACGGGCCGGGGACCGCCACCCGGCCCGAGCGCTGTACGGTGAAGGTGCGCTGACGATAGGATGCCGGGAGCGTGGGGACTAGCCGACCTGCGCGCGAGGCGCGGCGTCGGAGCCTGCGTCCGCCTGCATGGTCGGTCGCCGACGCGCCAGGAACGCCGTGGGCGCCGTTTGCAGGAGCGCGCCGGCCTGGCGCGCGACTTCGGCGCCGGCCTCCCGGTAACCGCAGCCGGCCCGCTTGGCCGCGTACATCGCCACGTCCGCGTTGGCGATGAGCGATTCAGCGGTCGCTCCGTGATCGGGGAAAACCGCCAGCCCGAGGCTGGCCGCAACGCGGACGCGGTGCGCGCCGAAGGTGAGCGGCCCGCGTACGGCCTGTGCCAGTGCGGCCGCGCGACGGCGGGCCTCGGCGCGCGTGGCGAAGCCGCCCAGCACGACCACGAACTCGTCGCCCCCGTAGCGGCACACCGTGTCGGCCGGGCCGGCACTGGCCGTGAGCCGCGCCGCCGTGGTCGTCAGCACGCGGTCGCCGGCCTTGTGTCCGAACAGGTCGTTGATGCTCTTCAGGCCGTCCACGTCGAGAAAGCAGACGGCCACGGCGGGGCCGCCGGCCTCGGCCGCGGCGATGGCGGCAGTGAGACGGTCGTGAAGCAGGAGCCGGTTCGGGAGACCGGTCAGGGCGTCGTGGTGGGCCAGATACTCGAGTTCCCGGGAGGCTTCGAGCGACGAACTGATGTCGCGCAGCGTGACCACGGTGCCGATGGCGCCAGCTCTGCCGTTCAACAACGGCGCGGCGGAAGTAGCGACGGCGACGGTCCGGCCGTCGCGGCGGCGGAGCGTGGCGTGGCCCGTGGAGCCATCGGCCCGGACCACGTCGCTGAAGAGCCGCCCGGTGGCGTGGGCACGCCCGCAGCCCATGAGACGCTCGGCCGCGGTGTTGGCGTAAGTGACCCGGCCGGCGAGGTCAACGCAGACCACCGCTTCGGCCAAGCTGTTCAAAGCTGCCTCAGCAAGGGTAAGCGGTGCCTCAGAATCGGCACGCTGAGTCATTCTTACGTTCTGCAATGCCACATCAACCCCCGGAAAACGGCCTAGACACCGGTCAAAAGCAACCCGCGTGCCGGGGGCTGGGCTATCTGTCCGGCTCGACCGCGACGCGTATCGTGCCGGGATCGGTCAGCGCCGGCTCCTCTGCGACGGCGCCGAGAGGCGTGGCCGTCGGGTCGTGGAGTTTCACAAGGCGATCACGGTTGCGCTGCCAGAAGCCCTCGTCGGCTTCGGTCCCCGCGATGTCGATGTCCTGGTCGTTGTCATCCATGGAACTCTCCTGGCCGAAGGACGTGGAACCTCAAGGATGCGTGGCCTGCCCTCCCGCTGGCGTTGCGCCGGCAGCGGACCGGGACGCGAGTTGGTGGCCACCGCCATCACGCGCCGTCCGCATGGCGGCGTCGTCGATGCCGCGTGCCGCCAGGGCCGCTACCGCCTGATTCGGCGGCCGTCTTCTGCGCGAGTATCGCTTGTAGCACATCGGCGGGATGGTCGTGGCCGAGGGTGCGCGCCCAGCTCACGAGGGTGCCGTATGAGGCGATGCCATAATGACTGGCCCGCCGACTCGACGCGATCAGGCAGGCATCCCGCGTGGCCTCATCGGCGTCGTCGTCGATGAGCACCGTGACCTCCGCCAGGATGCCGGCGATGCCGTCACAGCGCTTGCGCCGCTCGGGCAGCGTCAATGCTTTGAAGAGCAAGTCGAGACGCGCGACGTGGGCCTCGGTCTCGACCACCTGCTCGTCGAACGTCGTCCGCAACGCCTCGGATGCGGCCGCGTCTGCCATCTTGGGCAGCGCCATCAGCATCTGTTTCTCGGCGTCGTAGGCACCGCGTAGTTCGTCGACGAAGGCGTCGTGCAGGCTTTCGTGAGCGGCCATGGCGTAGTCACTCCTCTCGTCGACGGCGCGAATTCGGACGGCGGGCCGGCGGCTTGCGGGCCCGACCTTAGACGAGCCCCACCGGAGGGTCGCCCTTGTCGGAGGGCTGTTCGTTCCAGGGATTGGCCGGCCGGGTCGACGACGGCACGGGGCGCTGCCACCGGCCCATGCCGATGGCGATGCAGCCGCCGCCCAGCGCCAGCGCCAAGCCCGACAGCAGGCCGAGGAGCATCGACCCGCCCTCGGCGTCATCGTTGTCACGCGCTTCACGCGGCGTCGTGTTGGCCGGGGCCGACGTGTCGCTGTTGTTGACCGAATAGGGGCTGGCCACGCAGGCGCGCGCCATCCCGCCGAGTCCCAGCATGACGAGGACCGCACCGATTACCAACAGCACACGCATTTGACATTCACCTCGGCGGCGCTGACTGCAAACCCTGTTCCTCTAATGAGACGTGATGCGGTTCCGGGCCGCAGCCTCAGGACCAGGCTGGTGTGGCATCCCTTCCACATGTGTGTCACGGCTTGCCCATCAGCATGGGCGGGGCGGGCCTTCGAGTTCTCATCCTGCCGGACCAGCTCTTCCTGCAGGATCCAGCGGCACGCGGCGCGGAGCGTGGATGAGAAATTGAGAGGGAGAGAGGTGGGAAGTGCGGAGTGAATAGGACCTGCAGTTGCTCTGAGAGCAACGCAGGTCCATTCTCGAGCGCGTGGGCAGGGGACGGAGCCGCGGCCATACCCACCGCGTGGCAGGTGCGGCGGTGAGTGCTCAGCCCCGGTGCGCGAGCGCGCGGGCACTACCGGCGCGATGATGCGCTTCAACGGCGGTCTGGCACAAGAGCCGGGCAATGTGCTGTTCCAGCAGTTGCTGCCGCGCTCGTTCATCGAGCGGGCGGGCGTGGCGCACGATCTCACCCGGGTCTTCCGGCACAACGCAACTAGGCTCGTAGCCCACATAGACCGCGTCATCCGACACGGACTCGACGATGTTCGACAGAAGGCGAAGCATCCAAGCGCTCCTTAGAAAACTGCTCTGTGATCGCGGCCTCCGGGGGGTCCGGACGCCGCTGCATCACTCGGGAACAGAGCAAGTCGAATGCCAGCTCTGGCGGCACGAGGACATGGCCTGATCCCGTCGCATGAGATCGCGTCAGGGGCCTGCGGATCACGTCATGTCTTGACGCGCCGACTGCGTGCGGCCCGCGATGCCACTCTTACGGCAGAGGCTTACCACGTGATGGAGACCGGGCCGCGCCGCACGCGCGTCATGGGGCAATCACAGGCGCAGTCGCGTTGGCCCGCCAGTTGCAGTCATGAGCAGCGTACGCGTGACGCCGGAAGCGCAGGCGCGCGAGACAAGGGAGAGGGACATGGCCGAGCAGAACTACTCGAATGGAGCTGGAAGCGCCGCGGAGGGCGGAGCGGGCCCGACCGCAGCCGATCTGCGCGACCGGGTCGCCGCGGCCGCTGCGGCAGCCGCCGAGGCACAGAAGAACCGCGCCGCCGACGGGTTGGGCGGAATGGCCGATGCCGCGCGCCAGGCGAGCGACCAATTGCGAGGGAGCAGCGCTTTCGTGGCGTCGTGGGTCAATGCGGTGGGCGATCATCTCCATACGCTCGCCGACGGCTTGCGCGAGAAGGATTCGGCTGAGCTCATCGACGACGTCACCGCCTTCGCCCGCCGCCGGCCGGCGTTGTTCCTGGGCGGCGCCTTCTTGCTCGGCGTCGGCGTGGCCCAGGTGTTGAAGGCCGGGGGCGGCCCCGGGCTGTCGTTGCCGGCGAGCGGCACCAGCGCCGACTACAACACCCGTCAGCGGCGTTCGGCCGGGTTCACGGCGGGTGAGACCTCCGCCGCCGACTCCACCGCGTTCTAAGCAGAGAGGCTGCGTCCCATGGCGACACCGTCCATGCCCGTTCCGGAACGCTCAGTCGGCGAACTCGTGAGCGATCTGTCTCATCAGCTGTCCACGTTGTTGCGTCAAGAGGTGCAGCTGGCACGTACGGAAGTGGCTGCGCGCGGCAAGGCACTGATGCGTGATGTCGTGGTCATCGGCATTGGCGCGGCCCTCGCCTATACAGCCCTGACGTTCCTGGCCGCGACCATCGTGCTCGCGCTCATCGAGGCGGATGTCCGTCCGTGGGTGGCCGCGCTGATCGTGACCGTCGCTCTGGCAGGAATCGGGGGAGTGATGGTGATGACCCGCCTGAACGCCATGCGACGTCGCCCCGTCGCCCCCGTGGCAACCATCGAGTCGGTCAAGGAGACAGCACAGTGGATCAAGAAGGAAACCGTGGGCAGCTGAACGATCCGGCCACCGGCCTCACACCAGAGGCCACCCGGATCCGCGAACAAATCGAACTGACGCGGGCGCAGGTGAGCGGCACCATCGAGGAACTGCAGGATCGTCTGCGCCCGCAGAACATCGCGCACCACGCCGGCGAGGCCGTCCGCGAGGCGGTGGAGAGCCGCGTGCACAGCGCCGTCAGCAGCGCCTCGGACGCCGGCCGCCGCCTCGCTGGGAGCACCCGCTCGTCGGCGCGACTCATTCGCGCGCAGGTGCAGGACCGGCCGGGCGTCGCCGCGGGCGTCGCCGGCCTCATTGGCCTGGCCGTCGTGATCGCGGCGCGCAGCCGCCGCGACGACAGCGCCAGTGAGGGGTGGGACGACGGGACGACGGTGTGGCAGGACGACGGCGGAGCCTGGCCCGACGACGATCACGCCCAGCAGAACGAGGCGTCGTGGCGCGACGACGGCGAGACGTCGGGCATGTGGCCCGGCCTCATTGCGGGCGCGGCCGGCTACTACGCGCTGTCGCAGTTGGCGACGCGGCGGCCCGAGACGGTGTCACGCGTGACGAGCGCGGTCGGGCGCGGCGCCCAGGTCGTCGCGCCGGCGCGCGTCGCCTCGGCCGTGCGCAGCGGCGCGCGGCACGTGGGCGAGACGGTTGGCAGCCTCGGGCAGAAAGCGGGCGCCCTTGGTCAAGAGGCAAAGGCGCGCGCGGGAACGGTCATCGAAAGCGTGGAAGAACGGCTGGCCCGATTGAGCGGTGCCGTTCGCAATCAGGCAGAGCAGGGGAGTGCGATGATGAGTGAACGAACCCAGCAGGCGGGGCAGACCGCCACCCGTTGGATGGAAGAAAACCCACTGGTGATGGGCGCCGCGGCCTTTGCCCTCGGCGCGATCGCCGGCATGTCGATGCCCCGGATTGAAGTGGCGCAGCCGGCGCTCGGCAAGGCGCGCAGCACGCTCATGAACGCCGCGGGACGCGCCGTCGACAAGGTCGCCGCCGGCTGATTGGGCTGACATCGCGCTCAATGTAGGCAGTGCTGGGTGCATGGTGGGACGCAGGTTGCGCCGCGCCCCGGTACTACCAGCGCCAGATAGGCGCGCAGCGGGTACCAGGCTTGCAGTAATCGAACGCGAAGTCGCAGTGTTCTTCGGTTGAGAGCACCGCGTGCTCGCAGGGGAGAGTAGAGACATGACACCGGAACAGCACACCAAATTCGGGGACGCCTCCAACAGCTACAAGAGTGGAGACTCGCAGAGCCTGGCCTACGAGCAGTCCGAGGGGTCGGTCGCGCGATCCATCGAAGAACAGACCGCGAAGCTGCCGTCAGACACGTTCCTGTGGATGGCGGTTGGCGCGATGGGCACGTCGGCCGCGTTGCAGCTCGCCGGCAATCGTCAGCTGAGCCTCTTCTTCGGCCAGTGGGCGCCAGCGTTCCTGCTCTTCGGCGTCTACAACAAGCTCGTCAAGCAGCACGGGTCCGACCGGGTCAGCCCGTAAGCTCGGCACCGCCGCCGCGCAATCATGGTTCCGGCCACCGTGGCGCGCCCTGGGGGCGCCGCCACGGAGCGGACCGGGTCGGCCACTACGGCGTCGGGGCGTTTGCTGAGTCGTGTGACTCGTTGATGCCACATTCTTTGATCTTATTGAGCAAGGTCTTGTAGCTGACGTTGAGATACTTGGCCGTCCGGCGGCGGTTCCACCGGAAGCGCTGCAAGGCCCGCTCGATGGCCTCGCGCTCGGCGCCCATGGCGGCGGTCTTGGCGAGCAGCTGCAGGTCTTCGCTTTCGGGCAGCGCCTCGGCGCCTCCCGCCTCGTCGGGTGCGACCGCTACGGCGGTGGCCGATGCCGGCGCGCTGGCCGTCGCGGCAGCACTGGCAGCATGGACCGGCGGCGCCACTGCGCTTTCCTTGGCCGGGGCAGCCGCCGGCGGCGGGGGCGATACCGAACCGGGGCTATGCGCGGGCATCTGGCGCAGACGGGCCAGTTCCAGCAGGACCAGCGATTCGTCCTGCAAGACGACGAAGCGCTTCACGACGTTCTCGAGCTCGCGGATGTTGCCCGGCCACGAGTAGCCGGCCAGCGCGTCGAGCAGCAGCCGGCTCGGACGCGTTGGCGGCCGCCGGTAGAGCGACGAGTACTTGACCACGAAGAACTCGACCAGCGCTGGAATCTCGTCGAGCCGGTCGCGCAGCGGCGGCACGTGCACCTCGATGACCTGCAGGCGGTAGTAGAGGTCCTCGCGGAACGTGCCGGCCCGCATCATCGACTCGAGGTCGCGGTTGGTCGCGGCGACGATGCGCACGTCCACGTCGACCGGGCGGTTGCTGCCCAGCTTGGTGAGCGCTCGGTCCTGGACCACGTGCAACAGCTTGGCCTGGAGCGGCGTCGGAAGCTCGCCGACCTCATCGAGCATGATGGTGCCGTGCTGGGCGAACTCGAACTTGCCGACGCGCGTCATGGCGGCGCCGGTAAAAGCTCCGCGCTCGTGGCCGAACAGTTCGCTTTCCAGCAGATCGGCGGGCAGCGCCGCGCAGTTGACCTTCACGAACGGCTTGCTGCGCCGGCCCGAGCGGCGGTGGAGTTCGCGAGCGATGATTTCCTTGCCGACGCCGCTCTCTCCACGGATGAGCACGCCCACGTCGCTGTCGGCGACGCGCTCGACCATCAGCATCACGGGACGCATGGCCGGGCCGGAACTCCAGCATGGCTGGGCGCCCCCGGGATCTTCCGGCATCAGCGTGCTGAGCCGCGTCACCTCGGCGGTGAGCGCCTCGCGTTCAAGCGCGTTGCGCACCGCCGCTTCGAGCGCCGCTTCACCTGCGCCCTCGCCGTCGTCGGGCTTGAGCACGTAGTCGGCCGCGCCGAGGCGGACGGCCTCGACGATCGTGGCCGGCGCCTGGCGGCCCGACAGCATGATCACGCCGGTCGTGGGATTGGCGAGGCGGATGGCCCGCAAGGTCTCGATGCCGTCGAGGTCCGGCATCTGGACGTCGAGCAGGATGACGTTGAAGACCGCGCCGCCGTGCAGGCTTTCGAGCAACTCGGTGCCGCGGTGGAAGACATCGACGTCGTAGCCGCGGGAGCGCAGCACCGTGCCCATGTAGCCGGTGAACGCCGGATCGTCGTCGACGAGCGCAAGTCTGGCCTTCATCAGGCGGATACCTCGAGCGGCAGGGCAACGCCGATGGCCCGTTGAGCGTCATTGGCCCACACCGTGCCGCCGTTCCTGGCCATCACATGGCTGGCCCGGGCCAGCGTCAGCGCGTGTCCGGCGCGCCACGGGTCGAACTCGGCGCGCGGCCCCTCGACCAGCGACCGCCGCTCGCCGCCGGGGCCGAGCAGGATTTGCAGTTCGGCGCCCGCGTCGTCGACCTGGAAGTCGGGAGCGTCGGCGCTCGCCCCCACGCTGCCGGCCAGTGCCAGCACGGCCGCGGTGAGCGTGTCGAGCGAGCGGAGCGCGCATCGTCGCGCTTCGAGGCGCGCGCGGAGGTCCGGGGCAAGTTGGGCACCCAGGGCCGACGCCAGGCGCTCGGCCACCTCATCAGCGGGGATGCGGGCCAGCGGCATCGAGGCGTCGTCCGGGCTGACGTACGCGGCGGCGTCATGGCTGAGCCGGGTGAGCCGCTCGAGCGCATCGCCAATGCCCTGCAGGGCGCGCGCCCGTTCGGCGTCGGTGGCAAGGCGCTCCTCGCGCAGCAGCCGCACGTAGCCGTGGGCGACGCCGAGGGGCGTGCGCACGTCGTGCAGCAATACGGAGAACGCCTTGAGGAGGGCTGTGGCGTCCAGCGGCTCGGTCATGGCTGTGTGGTCTGGTCGACTGATTTTATCCCAGCGCCGACACTCGGAAGGCAGTGCGAGCTTACTACATCCGCGGCATCCGTCCCACGGACTGCCTCAGCGGCGCCGAATCCCAACACCGTCGAGCTGCTTGAGCTTTCTGGACGCGTTTGAGCGACGCCGGGGCCGACGCTCACCGCGGTCACGCCGCCCTCGAGCAGGCGCGGCGACGCCGTCGTGCGGGACGTCGCGCGACTTGGATTGAGTGAGGCGGAGTTGTTCCGTAGTTCCGACGCCGACGACCAAGCGCGGAACGGTCATTCTGCGCCTGCTCGATGGCGACAGCCCGGCCGCAGCCGGCCGCAGCCAGACGCACCTGTAACCATCCGGAAGCATCCGGACAAGAGCGGCGCGCCACCGGTCGACGTCGAGGCGTGCTGGGCGTTCGGCTAGGTCACGACGAACGGCGGATTCGGGCCCACGGTAGGCGCCGGCTCGGGCACGGCCGTCGGCACGGTGCTGGGGCGGCCGGGGTTGCCCGGCTCGTGCTCCGGAATCGGCGCCGGCTGGGGGTCGTGTGGCGGCAGCACGGGCGGCGCCGGGTCGACGGGAGGAGTGGCCGGGCCCGGCGGGCCGGGCACCGGCACCTGTTGGGGGAACGAGGCGGTGGCGTCGGGCGTCATGGCGGCGATTCTCATCCTGATACGGCCTCCGAACGGGCGCGAGGTCAGCGCGCCAGGGAGAGCGGCGCGTCGAAGCGGACGCGCAAGACGCTCCCCGGCGGCAGGTCGACATCGCTGCCTTCGGTCGCGACGAGCACGCCGCCCCCGCCCACCAGGATGCCGGCAATGGCCCCCTTGACCCCGCCCAGGATGCCGCCGAGGATGGCCCCGACGCCGGCGCCGGCGCCGATCTTCCCGGCTTCGCCCTTGACGCCTTCGCTCTCGAGGGCCTGGGTCAGCGAGACCTTGACGGGATACGAACGGCCTCCGATGATGAGCCGGTCGAACCGCACGTTCACGCTGCCCTTGCGGTCGACGCGGGACGCCTTCTCCACGGCCACGACCGTGCCTTCGAGGGTCGAGCCGGCCGGAACCAGCAACTCGTCGCCGCGGTAGAAATTGACCAGCGTCGCGGCGGTCACCTTGTCTTCCACGACGGCGTCCTTGGACGACAGGCGCGATTCCAACCGCACGTCGAGCTCGGTGCCGGTCGGGATCTCGTCGCTGCCGGCGGTGGTCTCACGACGCCCCTGGTCGAGTCTGCGGATGAGCGAGTCGAGCCGGTCGGCCACCTCGCGCCAATCGCGCTCCGACACCGCCTCCTTGCGCCGCGTCTTGACCCGCAGGTAGGCAATATCGTCGTCGAGCGTGAACAACTCGGTCTGCAAGTCGGCGCGGGTGCGCCGGTCGAGCGTGCTGGCCTGACGATCGAAGCCGTCGTGCGCTTCGGCCAGCCGTCCCTCCAGCGTCTCGATGTCGGGCGCCCGCTGCGCGGCCACGGCCGGGCCGGTCGTGAACAAGGTTACGGCGACGAGAGCGGCGAGAACACGTAAGGTCATGATGTCGACTCCTCAAGCGGACGCACTGGTCCCGCAGGGGACCGCAAAACGTCAGTGCACGCGGCGTGCCAGCACGGGCGAAACGACGGCAGTCACGGCGCGCCGTCGGCCTCGGCCGTCGGTGCGGGGCGTCCACGCGAGAGGCCCTGGATTTCAAGCAGCGCCGGTTCCTTGAGCACGTGCTGCCGGTACAGCTTGGCCATCTCGGCGTTGCGCCGCTCGGCCTCGCTGGCGCTCTTGGCCGGGCCCGTGCTGCAACTGCTCGTCGCGGGCGGTCTTCGGCACGCCGGCCGCCTGGAGATCCTGCTGCGCGCCCTTGGCCACCGCCTCGGCGTTCGAGCTTCAGCGAGTGCTCGGCGCGAGGTCAGCGGCACCGCCTTGCCGCCGGCGAAGATCTCGTGCCGGCCGTTCTCCTCGTACCACTTGGTGAGCGTCGCCGTCATGTGCATCTTCTCGATGATGTTGCCGCCAGCCGATGCCGGTGTTGTAGGCGCAGAAGGAGATCTCGCCCTGCTGCGTGGCATACGGGATGATGCACATCTCGGTGCGGCGGAAGTCGTAGTTGAAGAGATCCTGGAACCACATCCCGGCGATGAACAGGAAGTTCCAGCGGTCGGCGCGGCGCTTCGCGATGTCGTCGGCGGTGCGCGTCGCCGTCGACGCTGCCGTAGCTCCTGTCGCGTCGGCGTGGCCCCGAAGGTCTTGTCGAACTTCCGCAGCAGGTCGGTGAGCTGGAAGTGGGTGGGCGACTGGAACGGGTCGTAGTTGCGCATCAGCGCCAGCGCCATGCCGACCACCGACGGCCACCGGCCGCGGCCGGCGTCGGTGACCGCGGCCACGTCCTTGGCCAGTTGCTCGCCGTTCAGGAACGCGGTGACCGGCACGGCCTCCTTGGTTTCCTTGTCGATCATCACCGCCATGCCGACGCCGCAGTTCGGGTGGCAGCCGCAGATCAGCTTGCCCCAGCTTCGCTCGGCCCGTGCACCTGGTCGGCCCAGTCGGTGAAGGTGCTCATGAACGAGATCGGGAACCAGTCGCGGGCCGGCTCGCCCATGCCGGTCTGGTTCTTCACGTCGTGCGCCAGATGCGACAGCGTGTAGCGCTGCGCCGCGCGGCGCTCGGCGTGATCTCCTCGTCGCGGCCGGTGAAGCTGACCGGCTGGAACGAGAGGAAGTGGATCTTCTTGGGGTTGTCGAGCGCGAACTGGATGACCGCGTCCGACCTGCTCGTTGTTGACCCCGTTGATGATGGTGATGACCGGGACGATGTCGACGCCGGCGGCGTAGAGGTTCTCGATCGCCTGCAGCTTCACGTCGAACAGGTTGCCGACGCGGCGGTGCGAGTTGGCGGCGTTGCCGATGCCGTCGAACTGGAGGTAGGCGAAGCGCAGGCCGGCCTCGGCGGCCTCGCTTGCGCGAACTCCGGGCTCTTGGCGAACTCGATGCCGTTGGTGGCGGCCTGCACGCGAGTTGTAGCCGACTTTGCGGGCGTAGCGGACGGCGTCGAGGAAGTAGGGCGACAGCGTCGGCTCGCCGCCCGAGAACTGCACCGACATCTGCCGGCGCGGCTTGATGCGTGATGGCGTTGTCGAGCAGCGTCGTGATGTCGTCCCAGGTGAGTTCGTGGACGAAGCCGACCTGGTTGGCGTCCATGAAGCACGGGTCGCACATCATGTTGCAGCGGTTGGTCAGGTCGACGGTGAGGACCGAGCCGCGGCCGTGCTTGATGGTGCTGCTGCCGTGGTTGTGGAGCTTCGCGTCGTTGTGGGCGCGGATGTCGCGGCCGGGGAACGACGTCTTCGAGGTGCTGGAAGAACTCCGTGTCCATGGCCATCACGTCTTCGAAGTGGCCGTGCGTCGGGCAGTCCTTCACCATCAGGATCTTGCCGTCGCGCTCGAGGATCGTGGCCGGAATCTCGCCGACTTTCTCGTGTGAGCAGTGATTCGACCGGCACGCGGCCGTCGAGGATGGCTTGCCGGGCGCCGCGCACGCACTCGGACACAGCGAGTCGGTCTGGCGCGGCCATCCCAGGGGCGGCTTGCTCTTCTCGTGCGACTTCTGCAGCGGCAGGTCGGACCACGCCGGCACGAACGACGCCCGGGGGCGCCGGCGGTTCCAGCGGTCGAAGAGCCGCCAGGCGCCGCGGGCGCCGAGCGTCAGTCCTTTTTCGAAATACTTGGCGGGGGCATGCGAACGCGATGGGGTGGCCATGATTGCTGCCGGGGTGCATCTCGCATGCCACGCTGCCAGCTCTAGTGTCTCGACGCGACGGATGGGATCGTCGTTCGGAGAGGCCGGCGGGTAGGTCCTGTGCTTCCCACAGTGGGATGCCGGATACCCAGGCTGGCCGTGGGGTGCTGACTCAGCGCTGCCAGCCGCCGCGTCAACGCGAAGCGGGGGCCTGCGGGTGCGACGCCTGGCGCCGAGCCTCCCACGCGCGCCGGGCCCGGGCGCCGAGCTTCCGCTTCTCGCCCGGCACCTTCTCGCCGGGGGCCTTGCCGTGCGGCGAGGCGTGCTCGATCTCGGCGTTCAGCTCCGCGCCGATCAGGATGGCCAGGCTCGAGATGTAGAACCACAGCATCAGCACGATGACCCCGCCGAGCGATCCGTAAGTGGCGTTGTAGTCGCCGAAGTTGGTGACGTAGAAACGGAAGGCCAGCGAGGCGGCCAGCCACAGAACGCTGGCGAGCACGGCGCCCGGCGTGATCAGGATCCAGTCCTGTTCCGCATCGGGGCCCAGGTAATAGACCAGGGCCACGGCCATCACCACCAGCAGGAATGCGGTCGGCCACTGGACGATGTTCCACACCATCGTGAACACTCCGCCCAGGCCGAGGTATCCGGCCAGCGTCCCGGCAATCTCCGGCCCGGCCACGACCAGCGTGAACGCGACCAGCACGAACACGGCCAGCGCGATGGTCATCAGGATGGCGTTGAGGCGCACCTGCCACCAGGGCCGGGCCTCCTCGATGTCATAGGCCCGGTTGAGCGCTTCGGTGGCCGAGACGATGGCGGCCGAGCTGCCCCACAAGGCCATCACCAGGCCGACGCTGAGGACGCCGCTCTGCTCGCGGCCACGGATGGCGTCCATCTGGTCCTGCAGGATGCCGAGCACGTCGCCCGGCACGACAGTGGCCGCCGACTGCATCATCCGATCGATGACGCCGGTCGGAAAGAAGCTCGTCAGCGCGATCAGGAAGGCGATGGCCGGGACGAGTGCGAGCAGGAAATAGTAGGCGAGCTGCGCCGCCAGACCCAGCACGTTGTCGGCCCGGGTTTCATTGAAGGTGCGCTTGAAGAGGTCGGCCCACGAGATCGGAATGTCGAACGCTTTGAGCATGCCCGCCACTATGCAAAACGTCGCCCGCCGGGCGCTGGCCGAGCGGCCCCGGGGCCGGTGGAGCCGGGGCTACAGGTTGTCCGTGCGACGTGCCACGATCAGGCGATAGCGCACCACCCCGCGCCGGTAAAGGCGCTCCAGCCGCAGGCCGCCGTGCAGCGCGCCGAGCAGGAGGGTGGCGGAGGTGCGGCCGAGCACGGGCGCGGCGAGGCGGCTGAGGCCAATCAACGCGTGCAGCCGGCCCTGTCCGCGCGGCGGGATGAGGGGCGTCAAATCCTCGTCATGACCGGGCGTCAGCCCGGCGCGCGCCAGCGCCGCGGCCAGCGTGGCATCGTCGGCGACGGCCGGGCACAGCCAGCCGGCGCGGAAGGCCGCGAAGTCGGGGTCGTCGTGCGGCAGCGTGTCACGGGGCACGTCGTCCACAATCAGCAGTCTTCCCCGGCTCGCAGCCGCCGCGCCAGCCGTCCGATCGTCGCGGCCGGGTCGGGCGCATGGGCGAGCGATTCGATGGCGACGATCGAGATCCACGCCGTCCGGGATGAGGTCATCGAGCGAGGTGTCGTAGTCGCGGACGACGAAGCGGCACGCGTCGGCCACGCCGCGCCGCGCCGCCTCGGCGGCGGCGCGGGCCGCCTGCTCGGGACTGAGCGTGATGCCGAGGTACCGCCCACCGCGTCGTGCGTGCAGGGCGAAGATGGTGCCGCCCAGGCCGCAGCCCGCGTCGAGAACCTCGAGGGTAGCCGGGCCGGCGCCGTCGGTGGCGTCGAGGGCGCGCAGCACGCGCTCGTGGAGCACCCGGCCGGAGACCTCGCCCGCGCCGCCCCGCAGCCGGCGGTGGACGGTGAACGTGTTCTGCCCCGTGTCATGGGCCACCAGGCGCGCCGCGTCCTGGAACCGCGCCAACCACGCGTAGTAGCGCGCGAGACTCATCGCCGGGCGGAGCGGCGGCTCATCGCCGGCGTGGCCGGCCCGGCACGGCAATCGGTCCCGATTCCTGCACCTTCGCCCACACGCGCCGGCCGATCCGGTCGGCGTCGGCGATGACCGCGGCCTCGTCCATGGTGAGAATCTTGCGGTCGCGCATCACGAAGCGCCCATCGATCATGACCGTCTCGATGTCGCCCGGCTGGCCGTTGTGGATCCACGCCGAGACGATGCGCACGGCCGGCACCAAGTGGATGCGCTGGGTGTCGAGCACCAGGAGGTCGGCACGCTTGCCGACGTCGAGCGAACCGATGGCGGTGTGCTGCCGCACGGCCCGGGCCGAGCCGAGCGTGGCGTCTTCGAGCACGTCCTCGGGCTGCGGATTCATGCCCGGGATGGGGTCGTCGCCGCGCTGGATCCGCTCGACCAGCATCGACGTGCGCAGCACCGAGAACAGGTCGGTGGTGTTGTTGTCGGTGCCGTAGGCAATCGGCACGCCGGCGGCGCGCAACGCCGGTATGGGGGTGGCGGCGCCGCGGTTGGCCGCCATTCCGGCCTGGTGCGAGACGATCGTGCCCGAGGTGGCCAGGAGCGCGATGTCCGCGGCATCGACATAGCGGCAGTGCGCGGCAAACAGACGCGGGCCCAGGAAGTCGTGTTTGGCCAGGAACGCCACCGGACTGACGCCATGATGGCGGCGCATGTACTCCACCTCGGCCCGGCTCTGCGACAGGTGGATGGTGTAGCCGAGGTCGTGCTGCTCGGCAAACGCGTGGACGGCGCGGAGCAGTTCCGGCGAGGAGTTCTCGGCCAGGGCGGCGGCGGGGAACACCTGGATGCGGCCGTTCTCCTTGCCGTGCCAGGCGCTATGGAGATCGGCGATGCGCTTCAGCCCGTCGTCGCGCATCTTCGGCGAGAAGCGCGGCGCCTCGCCGCGGGCCAGGATCTCGGGAGTCATGGGCGACCCGCCTTCGCGGTCGGTGGCCGACTCGGCGAAGACCCAGCGCAACCCGGTCTTGGCCAGGGCCGAGGCGGTGGCGGCCGTCCCCGAGACGTTCTCGACGACCGTGGTGCTGCCGGTCTTGATGGCCTCGAGCGCGCCGACGACGGCCATCAGCGTCTGCTCTTCTTCGGACATCAGGCTGGCGGGCTGCACCGGCAGTTTGTAGCTGTTGGGGAAGCCGTAGTCCTCGTTGAACCCGCGCGCGATGGTGGCGCCAAGATGGGCGTGGCAGTTGATGAGGCCCGGGATCAGCGCCTTGCCGCGTCCGTCGTAGAGCTCGGCCTGCGGGAAGCGCTCGAGCACCTGCTCGGTCGCGCCGATGGCCGCGATGCGGCCGTCGAGGACGGCCAGCGCCACGTCGTGCTGGACGTGATCGACGGTGATGACGCTCGTGTGGGTGAAGACGACCGGACGGGTCGAGGCCGGCTGCGCCCCCGCGCCGACGGGATCGAGCAGCAGCGCGGCGGCGCCCACGCCGGCGCCGGCCAGGAGCTCGCGGCGGCTGAGGTGAGAGGTCGGCATGGCGCACCGTAGCGCCCCGGCCGAGGCAAGTCAAGCGACGGTGGGAGCCACTCTTACAGTTCTTCCGGCGGCGGCTGGCCGGTGTACTTGTCGCTGTCCGGCCGGACCTCGCGCGAGCCGTCCGGGAACCGGCGCACTTCGACTTCGTCCGCGTCGGGCTCGAGGGCCGCGGGCGGCGGTATCTCGCGGTCGGCGCGGGTGCCGGGCTGGGGCGGGGGCGCATGGTCGGGGGCGGCGTCGGGTTGATGAGTCACGGGAACGGAAAGTGCAAGACTGGGTCCAGAGCCGGATGTCCTCGCCCGGCGTCAGGATGAAGGTGGCGATGCGCAGATTGACGGGCACGGACCGCGGCAGGGCGTTCGTGCTGCTCTACGTGGTCATCGCCGTGGCCAGTGTGGGTCTCGGCTGGCTCGGCAAGCAGAGCTACTCGGTCTACCAGCTGACGCGCGGGGTGGGCGACACCTGGTTCCACAGCGCCGACGGGGCCCGCTGGTTCCGGCTCGACGAGGCGCGGCACGACGTGCCGATCGCCGCCATTTCGCCGCACCTGCAACACGCCTTCGTGGCGGTGGAAGACCACCGCTTCTTCCTCCATCCCGGCGTCGATCCGATTGCCCTGGCCCGGGCCATGGTGCGGAACGCGCGCGCGCCCGGCACCGTGCAGGGCGGTAGCACGATCACGCAGCAGCTCGCCCGTACCCTGTTCCTGTCGAACCAGAAGAGCTACACGCGCAAGGCGCGGGAAGCGGTGCTGGCGGTGCTCATCGAGGCGCAGCTCACCAAGGAGCAGATTCTCGAGCTCTATCTCAATCGCATCTACCTGAGCGCCGGCGTCTACGGCGTGGAGACGATGGCCGAGCGGGTCTTCGGCAAGCCCGCCAAGAGCTTGACCATTGCCGAGAGCGCGCTCATCGCCGGGCTGGCCCGCGCCCCAGCCACGCTGTCGCCGTGGTCGAACCTCGACGGCGCGGTGGCGCGGAGCCACGTCGTGCTCACGCGGATGCGCGACGCCGGTTTCATCACCGCCGCCGAGGACCGCGAGGCGCCGGCGCGCGCAGCTCCGCGTGCGTCCCTACAAGACCGTCGCCGCCGGCCGGCACGGCTACGCCAAGGCCTACCTGCGGCAGCGCTTCCGCGACCAGTTCGGCGGCGATCATCCGCCCGACTGGCGCGTCGATACCACCTTCGTCGCGCCGCTGCAGGACGCCGCCGAAGCGGCGGTCGAGGCGGGGCTGGCCGAGCTCGGCGAGCCGGAGCTGCAGGCGGCGCTCGTCGCCATCGATCCGGCGACCGGCGATGTCCTGGCGCTGGTCGGGGGCCGCGACTTCCAGCGCTCGGCGTTCAACCGCGCCAGCCGCGCCGGCGGCAGCCGGGCTCGGCCTTCAAGCCGTTCGTGTTCGCCGCGGCGCTCGAGCGCGGCCTGTCGCCGGTGTCGCGGCTCGACGGCCTCGAGCGCATCGCGCCGCAGGGCCCCGACGAATGGACGCCGCGTAACGTCCGCGACGACTCGCCCGACGCGCTCACGCTGCGCGCCGCGCTGATGGAGTCCGACAACCGCGCCGCCAGTCGCTGCAGCAGCAGGTCGGCACCCGGCGGGTGCTGGCCCTGGCGGCGCAGCGCCGGTCTCGCGCGATCTGCCCGACGTGCCGTCGCTGGCGCTCGGCACCGGACTCGTGACGCCGCTGGCCCTGACCGCCGCCTTCGCCATCTTCCCGAACGGCGGACTGGCCGTGCGGCCGCGCGACATCACGCGGGTGCGCGACGCCGACGGCGACACGGCGCTGCGCCGGGCGGTCGACTCGGATCGGGTGATCTCGCCGAAGTCGGCGTTCCAGATGGTGTCGATGTTGCGCGACGTCATCGACCGCGGCACCGGGTCGCCGGCCCGGCGTCTGGGCGTGCGCTTCGCCGCCGGCGGCAAGACCGGCACCACCGACGACTTCAAGGACGCATGGTTCGTCGGCTTCTCGTCGACGCTCGTCGCCGGCGTGTGGGTCGGCCTCGATCAGCCCGAGACGATCGGCCGGGAGGCCTACGGCGCGCGCTATGCGCTTGCCCATCTGGGCCGACTTCATGAAGCCGGGCCGCGCGCCTCCGCCCCGCCCGGCACGTTCGAACGGCCGGCCGGGCTGCGCGAGGAGCCGCTTTGTGCCGTCAGCTATCTCAAGCCGGTCGAGGGCTGCCCGCTCTACACCGAGTATTTCAAGGACGGAGACCACGTGCCGGACCAGCGGTGCCCAATCCACCGCGGCTCGATCCGCGACCGGCTGGCCCGCACGTTCGACGGCTGGGTGTCGGAACTGGGCCGCCGCGTGCGCGGGATCTTCCGATGACGCTGCCGGCGGCTGCGGCGGCGGACGCGCGCTACGTCATCGGGACCGCCGGCTGGTCGATTCCTCGCGCCGTGGCCGCTCGCTTCGGCGGGGAAGGCACGCACCTGCAGCGCTATGCGACGGCGCTGCACGGCGCCGAGATCAACTCGTCGTTCCACCGGCCCCATACCGCGGCGACCTATGCGCGCTGGGCCGCCGCCACGCCGCCGGGCTTTCGCTTCGCGGTGAAGCTGCCGCGCGTCATCACGCACGACCAGAAGCTCCGCGCCGCCCGCCTGCCGCTGCAGCGCTTCCTCGACGAGAGCAGCGGTCTGGGCGAGAAGCGCGGGCCGCTGCTCGTGCAGTTGCCGCCGTCGCTGGCGTTCGAGGGCCGCGTGGCGGCGCGCTTCTTCGATCTGCTGCGCGCGCGCCACGAGGGCGAGGTCGTGTGCGAGCCGCGCCATCCCACCTGGTTCGCGGCGCCGGCCGAAGCGCTGCTGGCGCGCTGCCGCGTGGCCCGGGTGGCCGCGGATCCGGTCCGGGCGCCCGGCGCCGAGCGTCCCGGCGGGTGGGACGGCCTGGCCTATTTTCGCTTGCACGGATCGCCGCGGGTCTACTGGTCCAGCTACGACGACCACTACCTCGCCGCCCTGGCGGCGGCGCTGCGGACGCTGCCACCGGCGGTGGCGGCGTGGTGCATGTTCGACAACACGGCCAGTGGCGCGGCGCTCGACAACGCCTGGGCGCTGACCGCGCTGCTGGCGGGCGACGCCTGGGCCTGACCGGCCGACGCGCGCACAGGGGCGGCCGTTCGACGCGGACCGCGCCGCCCTAGCGAATGGTGTTGCCGGTGACCGTGCCGGTGGCGCCGTCGCGCGCCTGGATCTGCGCATCGAGAATATTGGCCGTGATGACCACGCCGGTGGTGCGCGGGAAGCGATACTCGATGGCGTTGGGGTAGCCCCCGGCCATGGTGACGGTGTTGCCTTCGACGCGCGTCTGCGGCGAGTCGGCCACCATGATGGCGACGTCGGCCCGCGGCAGACCGGCGCGGCGGGTGATGGTGTTGCCGCTGATGCGTCCGCCGCGGTGATCGGTCAAGGCGCCGTTGCCGACCGGCGCCAGCGCCGTGCGTCCGGCGTCGAGCCCGACCGAAATGTCGCGCACGTTGTCCACGAAGGTGTTGCCTTCGATGACCGCGTCGCGCGACCCGTTCCACAGCAGCACGGCCGGCCCGACCAGGCCGCCATCGGCGCTGGAAAAATTGCGGAAGGTGTTGCCGCGGACAATCCAGCCGGCGCCGAAATGCACGTCCACGCCGTTGGTATACGAATCGGGCGCGCCGCGGGTGTATTCGAAGAGCGAGTGCTCGACCACGCCCTCGTCCACGCCGCAGCCGCCGGGACCGGGATTGGCCTTGATGAACTGGTCGCCGATGTCACGCACTACGACGTTGCGCACGACCGGCGCATGCGCCGCGCAGTTCAGGATGAGGCCATGCTCCGACGCGCCCTCGAGCGTGAGATCGCGCACGGTGAGCCCGTTCACGTCGTTGGCCCACAGCGAGAACCGGCCGCCGCGAATGCGCACGTCGTCGCGGTTGCCGGTGGCCCCGGCAATGGTCACGCCGGTGAGCGGTTCGGGCAGGTAGAACGCCTCGCCCGGCACGGCGTAGGTGCCGGCCGCCAGCTCGATGGTCTGCCCCGAGCGGAGGCGGGCGACGGCGTCCTGCAGCTCGCCGGCCGAACGCACCCGGATGACGTCGCTCGGCGAGGACACGGGTGAGGACGGCGACGTGGGCGCCTCGAGGGTGCCGGTTGTCGACGAACCGCCGCACGCGGTGAGCCCGGCCAGGGCCAGGGCCAGGGTCGCCGCCAGGCGCCCAGGTCGGCCCAGACGTCGCCTCCGCCAGGCCGTGTTCGTCGCATCGCTCATCCTGGGTATCATAGGTGACTGTCGTCCAGGCCTGGGCGGCCACCATGAACGCTTCGAACCTCCCGTCGACCGTCAGCCACCTCGCCAACCGCCTCACGGCCGAGCACATCTCGCTGTCGCGAGCGTGGCTGGATCGGCTCGATCAGCTGCTCGAGGTCGACCGGCGCGACGTGTTCCCCTCCCCGCAGCTGCTGGACCACATCCCCGAGCTCCTGCGGGAGATCGCCGCCTACATGCGCGCGCCCGAGGATCAGGAGATCGCCGCCAACACCGCGGTGATGGCCAAGGCCGGCGAACTCGGCCTGCTCCGCTTCGACCAGAAGGCGTCGGTCCACCAGCTGCTGCGCGAGTACCAGTTCCTCAGCGAGATCCTGGAGGGGTTCTTCGCGCGTGAAGCGGCGCTGCTGGGCGACCGCGCCGATGCCATGGGCGCGTTGCTGGCCGTGGCCCGGGCCCAGCAGGCCGTCCGCGAACTGCAGCGCAAGACGGTCGACGCGTTCATCACCCGCTACGCCGAAACCATCGACCGTCAGCAGGCGCAGCTCCGCAGTTTCGGCCGGCTGGTGAGCCACGAGATCCGGCAGCCGCTCGGCGTGTTGCAGGTGCTCACCCGTCTGCTGCCGCCGCCGGCCGACGCCGAGCAGCGGCGGTTGACGACGACCTTGGAACGGAACATCGTGCGCCTGGGCGAGGTGACCGGCAAGCTCGAGCGGCTGGCCCGGCTCACCCGATCATCCGAGAGCGCGCCCAACAATCAGACGGTGGACCTGGCCGCCATCGCCAAGGACGTCACCGGCCAGCTCGCCGACATGGCCGAAGTGCGCGGCGTGCGATTCGAGATTGACCACGACCTGCCGACGCTCACCGCCGATGCCGGGCGCGTCGAACTGGTGCTGATGAACCTGCTGGCCAACGCCGTGAAGTACAGCGACCCGGCCAAGGCCCGCCGCGTGGTGCGCATTCGCGCCGGCCACGACGGTTCCTGGGTGCGGGTCGAAGACAACGGCATCGGCATCCCGTCCGACCAGCTGGTCTTGATCTTCGACCAGTTCGTCCGCGTCCACCGCCACCTCGACGAGGAGCTCGGCGTCCAGGGACTCGGGTTGGGGTTGTCGATCGTACGCGAATGCATGGACGCGATGGGCGGGACGGTGACCGTCGAATCGGTGGAAGGACAGGGCACGGCCTTCACGCTCCGCTGGCCGGCCGGAACGGTGGCGACATGACGGTGCTGATTGTGGACGACTATCCCGATGCCCTCGAGGTCTGGGAGATCTTCCTCTCGGTGGCGGGTTTCACCGTGGCAACGGCGACCGACGGACTGGCCGGGCTCGACACGGCCCGCACGCTCTGCCCCGACGTGATCGTGATGGACCTGCAGATGCCCGGTCTCTCGGGCTTCGAACTGGCCCGGGCGCTCAGGGACGACGTGCGCACCAGGCACATCCCGCTCATCGCCGTGAGCGGCAACTCGCGCACCACCCTGACCGAGATGCGCGCGGCCGGCTTCGACAGCCTGCTGGTGAAGCCGTGCGACCCCGATACGCTGGTCGCCGAGATCCGCCGGGTCGGGGTGGCCAGTTCGCTGCCGCCGGCCTGAGCCCCGCGGGGCATCGGCCGCCGGCCGCGTCCGGTGTCAGCGCCGGGCGTTGAGGCTCGCGGCCAGGGCCGAGAGGTCGGCCGCGTCCCGCTTGCCGTTGACCGTGACCGGCTCGAAGCGGAACGTCCGGTCGCTGGTCTTGATGGTCAGCTCGTGCCCATCGACACCGTGCACGAACTGCCCATAGGGCAGGCGGAAGGCGTCTTTGGCGTCGTCCTCCGGGGCGTAGACGATCCCCTGTCCCGAGACGCCCAACACCCCACGGCAGCTGCCCAGGCGATGCCGATGGATCACACGCGCGGAAGACACGGCCCTGACTTCCGCGGGCGCCGGCCCCGGCGTCGGCTCTGCCGCCACGGCGGACTCGCCGGTGGCCGAGGTCGCGTCATGGGGAGCGGATGTCGCCACCTGGTCCACCGCGGCCGCCCTCGGGGCCTCCGTTGCCAAGCTGGCCCCGCGAGGCGGCTTGGCCGGCGGCGCCGGCGCCGCATCCTTGCGCGGGGCGGACGACGCGTCGCGCGCGGCCAGGGTGCCGGGTAGCGCTGGGGCGGGCGCCGGCGGCTGGTTTGCCACGGGAGCGGGCCCCAACGGCTCGGCCGCTAAGGCATCGGGCCTGACGGCGGGCGACGCCGCCGGGTCAACGGCCGGGCTCAGGGCGAGGACGGCGTCAGCGACGGGCGGCGGGTCGTCATCCGGGCCGCGCGGCTGCAGCAGGAGCCCTGCGGCGCCCAGCATGAGCAGCGCCGCCGCGCTTGCGTAGGCCGGCTTCGTCCACCGTCCGCCGGGCGCGCCGGGGATGGCCGCGCGGACCGTGCCGGATCCTGAATCCGGCCTTTTTCTCTGCCCCCGCCGCCCCCTTCCCGGCCCCGGCCGCCAGCGCCGCTGCCGCGACTGCCGCGACTGCCGTGGATGCCGCGGCGGTGGCCGGCTCGGGCGCCGCCGTCCCCCGTGCGGCGGCGGCGAGCGCGTCACCGTCGGCGGTGGCTGCTGCCGGCAGCCCGGTGCCGAGCAGCGCCGTGGCGCGGTCGGCATCGAGCGGCTTCGAGAACACGTAGCCCTGGACGTCACACTGGAGCGGCCGCACCAGCGCCAGCTGCGCCTGGTTCTCGACCCCCTCCACTACGACCCGCAGGCCCAGCTGCCGGGCCATGGCGGTGACGGTGGCGAGGATGCCGGCCATGTCGGCGCTGTCTTCCATGCCGCGGACGAAGGAGCGGTCCACCTTGAGGCAATCGACCGGGAACAGGCGCAGGCGCGCCAGCGAGGAGTGGCCGGTGCCGAAATCGTCGACGCATATGCGGATGCCGAGCAGGCGCAGTTGCATCAACAGCGCCTTCACCGAATCGGGCCGCTCGGCGGCGAGGCCCTCGGTGAGTTCCAGCACCAGGCACTGCGGGTCGAGCGCGGTCTCGGTCAGGACCTGCGTGACGTCGTCGACCAGCGAGGCCTGGAACTGCACCGCCGAGACGTTGACCGACATCCACAAGCCGGCTGGCGCGTGCGCCAGCTGCTGCCACGCCTTGAGCTGACGGCACGCCTCGCGCAGAATCCACATTCCAAGGGGCAGGATGAAGCCGGTCTTTTCGGCCAGCGGGATGAAGTCGAGCGGCGAGACCATGCCGAGCACCGGGTGCTGCCACCGGGCCAGGGCTTCGAAGCCGACGATGGCGTGGGCGTCGACGGCCACGATCGGCTGGTAGAACACCTGGAATTCGCCGCGCTCGAGCGAGCCGGCGAAGTCGGCCTCCAACTGCAGCTCGGCGCGCGCCGACTGGAGGATGGCGGTGTCGAAGACTTCGTAACGCCCCTTGCCGAGCAGCTTGGCGCGGTGGAGCGCGGTCTCGGCGTCGCGCAGTACGGCGCCGGGCGTGGCGTAGCCGGTAGCGCTCACGGCCACGCCGACGCTGGGAGCGAGGAACAGCTCGCGGCCGCGCGCCGGGAAGGGCGTGACCAGCTCGGCGAGCACGCGGTCGGCCACCAGCGTCGCGTCGCCGATGTCCTTCAAGCCGTCGACCAGGATGGCGAACTGGTCGCCGCCGAGCCGCGCCACCACGTCGTCGTGACGGAAGCTGGAAGCCGGGTCGCCGATGCGCAGGCACGTCTCGAGGCGCCGCGCCGCCGTGAGCAGAAGCGGATCGCCAGCGGCCGACACCGTCGGGGTGTCGCGCGACTCCGCCCGGTCGAGATCGACCAGCAGCAGCGCGAAATGAAAGCCCTGGTAGCGGTTGGCGCGTTCGACCGAGCGCCCGA
Organism: uncultured Acidobacteriota bacterium; assembly: GCA_963843885.1. Classification (GTDB taxonomy): domain Bacteria; phylum Acidobacteriota; class Vicinamibacteria; order Vicinamibacterales; family UBA2999; genus CADEFD01. Next base: position 202,068 of record CAWJMJ010000014.1, on the reverse strand, counting down.
GTTTGTCGAGCAGCAACAGCCGGTTGGGAAGCCCGGTGACCGGGTCCATGACCGTGTCGGCGGTGACGTCAGCGTGCGTGCCGACCAGGCGCGTGGCCCCGCCGGCGGGGTTGCGCTGCACGCTGCCTCGGCACGCCATCCAGCGATACGAGCCGTCGCGGTGGCGGATTCGGTGGGGCAGGTCGAATTGGTCGGCGCCGCCCGGCGCCAGATGCCCCTCGAGCGCCGCCGAGACGCGCGCGAGGTCGTCCGGGTGCACTTTCGTGAGCCACGTCTCGGGACCGGTGCCGAGTTCGCGTTCGTCATCGCCGACGAGCGCCGCCCACCGGGACGAGAAGTGAATCCGGTTGGATTCGACATTCCAATCCCAGTGGCCGGCGTGTTCCCAGCCGCCGCCTGCGTCCTTCGGCACCATCGTCTTGTCTTCCACTCTCGCGTCGTCGCGGGCAGCCATGCATCCGGAGCTATACGGCAGAGCTAAGCATGAGACGGCCGCATAGGATCATCTCGGTTGGAAGACGATGCGGGAGTAGATGCGAAATGTGGTGCTGAGCTGCCTGACCCGCGGCTATTTGACGGAGTACTTGGTGAAGGCGCCGCCGGCCTGGGTGAGCGAGTTCGGTCCTTCGGCGGCGAAGACGTTGCCGTCGGCATCCACCGCCACGCCTTCGCCGGCCGTGCCCTGGTAGACCCGGTCGTCGCGTTCGAATGGCGGGATGAAGGCAGTGACGCGGTCGGCGTCGACCGGGCCGATGCGCACGCCGTTGCGCCAGTTGACGTGGTTGAACGGGCCCGACTCGGAGTCGATGGCGTAGACCGTGTCGCCCTTGATGAACAGGCCGCTGATGCGCCCGAACGCGTAGCGCGACTCCAGGTAGTTGCCGTCCTGGTCGAAGAGCTCGAGGCGGTGGTTGCCGCGGTCGGCCACCCACAGCCGGCCCTGACCGTCGAAGGCCAAGGCGTGCGGCGTGCGGAATTCGCCATGACGCACCCCGAGCTTGCCCCACGACTTGAGGAACTTTCCGTCGGGCGAGAACTTGCTGATGCGGGCAGTGGCCCCGCGGGCGATGCCCTCGGCGAGTGCCGCCGGCGTGATCATGCCCTGGCCGTCGTGGCCGTCGGCTACGTAGATGCTGCCATCGGGTCCCACCACCACGTCGTTCGGCTGGTTGAACTCGCCGTCGCCGTTCCCGGCCTTGCCGGCGACACCCAGGCTCAGCAGCTGCTCGCCGGTGGGGCTGAACTTGTGGACCTGGTGGCCCTTGGTGCCGGCCTCGTTCCCGGCAAAGTCGGCGATCCAGACATTGCCGTCGCGGTCCACGGCAATGCCGTGCGGCGTCACCATCAGGCCCTTGCCGAAGTTGGCCAGCACCTCGCCGCTCGCGCGATCGAACTTGAAGATCGGGTCGACGAGGTTGTTGTCGCAACTGACCGGCCCGCCGCCAGCCGTACCCGCGCCGCAGCGTTCGTAGGCCCAGATCTGGCCGTCCTTGGGATCGATGTCGATGCCGGCGGTCGTGCCCCAGGTTCTGCCCGCCGGCAACTGGCCCCAGTTCCTGGTGACGTTGGGCGCGGGGTTGGGCATGCCTTCACCGCTGATGGGATTGCCGCTGGCGCCCGAGGCGGGTGCCGCCGTGGTCGCAGGTCCAGGGGCGTTCGGGGCAGGGCTGCTGCACGCCGTCAGCAGGACGGTGGCGCCGGCGCAGAGAGAGAACAGGGTTCGTGACGGGTTCATGGCCGCTCCTTGGGTGGGCGAGAGTGCCAGCAGATTACACAACCCGGCGGGCGCGTGCCGGCCGGGCCCGAAATCCCGCGGCACCGGGCGCGGCTCCGCCCGGTCGAGGGCGGCCGGCCGTGCACGGCCAGGCTGAGTGAGGCGGAGGTCTTCGAGGCCGAGTCTGCGCTGGGTCGCGACGGCGGTCAGCGCCGCGGCGGAGTGAGGAAGTCGATGCGCAACAGTTCGACGGCCGCGGTGCCGGCGTTGGTGAGCCGTTCGCGCCGTGCCGCCGCCACCCAGCGCTCCTGCCCGGCCCTGAGCCCCAGACTCGCGCCGTCAGCTGTCATGACCGTGTCGCCGAGCGCGATGAGCACGGCCGGCGCGTCCGGCGCCGTCGCGATCTCGGCCTGGCCGCCGGCGGGAATGGCCACGCGCGTGATGCGCATCTGGCGGTTGGTGAAGCGCACGTCGCTGGCTGTCGCGGCGCCCGGCCGCAGCGGGCGGGCGTCGCGGAAGTACGGCGAGGTTTCGCCGGCCGGGTCGGTCTTGAACTCCACGCGCAGGAAATCGCTGGCGGTGGGGCCCAGGTTCTCGGCCTCGTGCTCTTCGTCGCCGCCCCGCGACACCCGGAAACCGCCCGGCGTGGTGGGCTGCCTGGTGACGACGTGCGTGCGCGAGCCGTGGTGCGTGAATCTCACGGGCGATGAGTCGCTCAGGTAGACGTAGGTGGTGACCGAGGTGGGATGGCCGTGCCGCGGCACCTTGGTGTTGGCCGGGTAGCGCACCCGCACGAGCCGCACCCAGTCGTTCTCGAACTGCGTGTGGTAGACGCCCGGCGCGTCCTGCCCGACGGCCACGGCGGCGCCGCCGACCTCGGCCAGGCTGCGCGCCTCGACGCCGGCCCGGCCGGGCAGACAGGGCAGGGCGGCCGCGGCCGCGGCTGCCAGGACCAGCCGGGGAGTGAGGTGTCTCATGACCTTTAGACGATACCGCGCCCGCCTGGCCGGTGCGAGAAAAAGGCCTTGCATTCTGCCGGCAGGAGGTCGATTCTTGCGGACTCGTCGAACCGATCATCTCGCGCCGCAGCACCGGATGGCCGGCGGCCGCGGTGCCAGAGGTCCCATGCACCTGTTGCTGGGTCACTCCGAGGATCCGTGCTGCGCCGGGGTGTTCGCCCGCCTGGAGGCCCGGAACCTGCCTGTGCGCATCGTCGCGGCGCCGCTGGCGCCGCCGGCCGAGCTCAGGTGGCGTCTCGACGAGGCCGGCCTCGCCAGCAGTCTTTATCCCGGCACGCCGGATGACGCCATCGCCGGCGTGCTGGTGCGTGACACCGGCTGGCTCGATCCCGCCGGTTGGGACGCGACCGACCATGCCTACATGCAGGCGGAGCTGCGGGCCGTGACGCTGGCCTGGCTGGCCGGCCTCGCCGCCCCGGTCGTCAACCGTCCCGACGCGGCGCTGTGGTACCGCGCCGGCGCCCCGCTCCTGGTCTGGCGGGCACGGCTGCACGACGCGGGTCTGCCGCTGCCCGAGGTGCTGATTACGAGCGACGCGGAGGAGGCGCGCGCCTTCCGCCGCCGCCTCGCCGCCAGCGGCGTGACCGGCGCCGTTTATGTCCCGCTGAGCGGAAGCGCCGGCTACCTCCTGGACGACGACGCCTCCTGGGAGCGCCTCGCCGCCGTGCAGGCCCGGGCGCCCACCTGCCTGGCCGAGCCGCACGGGGCCGTCGCGCTGGCCTGCGTGGTCGGCGACGCGATCATCTGGGACGGCGCGCCGCCGTCCGAGGCGGTGGCCCTGGCCCCGGCGCTGTTGCGTTTTGCCGCCGCCGCGGCGTTGACCTTCGTCGAGATTGCGCTGGCGCCGGTGCGCCGTGGCCTGGCCGTCGTGCACGTCGAGCCGCTGCCCCGGCTCGAACACTTCGCCGCCGCCGCGCGCGACCACATCCTCGATGCCCTGGCCGCGGTGCTGACCAGCGGCGCGAGCGAAACGCCGGACCGTGTCGTCGTGGCCGACGCCGCCGGGGGACCGTCATGATCCTCGTGTGCGGCGGCCTGGCCGACGGCGTGACCGAACTCGTGTGCGCGCGCTTGCAAGAGTGCGGCTATCCCTACCGCTTGCTCGACCTGGCCCGCTTCCCCGACGACTTCCGGGTCGCGTGGCGGTGGGCCGGGCGCGGCCCCGAGGGCTGCGATTGCCGGCTCGGACTGGCGCCTCGAACTCGACGCCGTCAGCGGCGTCTATGCCCGCTTCCTCGGGCCCGACGATCGTCCGGCGTGGCCCGGATGGGACGACGCCGATGCGGCGGCGCTGCGCAGTGAGGGCGACCTGGGGCTGATGGCGCTCCTCGAAGACCTCCGCTGTCCGGTGGTCAACCGCACGCGCGGCGGACTGGCCAACAACTCCAAACCCTACCAGGCGCTGATCATCAGCCGCAGCGGCCTGCGCGTCCCGCCCACACTCGTCACGAGCGACCCGGCGGCAGCCCGGGCGTTCCATGCCGAGCACGGCGAGGTGATCTACAAGTCCGCCAGCGGCATACGCTCGATTGTCCGCCGCGTCGGCCCCGGGCAGCTGGCGCGGCTCGATCACTTGCGCGACGGCCCGGCGCAGTTCCAGGCGTTCGTGCCCGGTCACAACGTCCGCGTGCATACGGTCGGCGACCGGATCTTCGCCACCCGCATCGAGTCCGAGGCGGTGGACTACCGCTACGCGCAGAGCGACGGCTTGACCGCCACGCTCGAGCCCGTGACCCTGCCGCCGGCCATCGCGGCGGCCTGTCTTCGACTGGCGCGCACGTTCGATCTGCTCTTTGCCGGCATCGACCTCAAACAGACCCCCGACGGCGAGTACTTCTGCTTCGAGGTCAATCCCTGTCCGGGCTTCCTCTACTACGAACGCCACACCGGTCAGCCCATCAGCACGGCGCTTGCCGAGCTGCTGCACCGTTCGTCCTCCACCCCCGAGGACGACGCCGTCCCGTGAGTCCGGTTCCCGCGCCTCAATCGACCAAGGAGCAGACCAATGGCCGACACGCCCAACGACAAGCCGGGTAAAGAGCCCTACATCGCCCAGTCCGACCGCCCCGAGGTGCGGCTCAAGTCCGACACCCCAGTGAGCGAACTCACGGTCCGTCAACTCGCCACCATCCTCGGGCAGTTCGGCACCCGCAAGGATTTCTGGGACGGCAAGGACTGGCAGAAGGACGACTTCGATGGCGGGAACAAGTGGAAGGACGTCAAGGAGTTCAAGGAATCCAAGGAGGTCAAGGAGATCAAGGAATTCAAGGAGAAGGAAAAGGAGTTCAAGGAGGGCAAGGACAAGCGCGAGAATCAAGGAAGTGAAGGCCGAGAAGCTGGAAATCGACAACGTCTTCGAACCGCTGCAGCCCGTCGATCCTCGCATCGACCAGGTGATTCGCGCGGTGTCTGGCCTGTCAGCCAAGGTGGACCAGCTCGCCGACCAGGTCGAGCAACTGAAGAAGGGCAAGGGCTGAGCCCGCGCCAGGAGGTTTCCATGGAGCATCCAGAGCAATTGTCGCGGTCCCTCACTGCCGACGAGATCGCCGAACTGGGGCCGCCGCCCGGTGGCGACGTCGAAAGTCCGACCACGAGCCTGGCCGATCCGAAGGCGCGATCCACCGCCGAGGCGCACTTCCCCGGCGTCGCGCCGGCGGCCAAGGCCGCGGCCGACGGCGACACGGGGGCGGATCCGGCGCCGCTGAAGGAGAAGTGAGATGGCGCTCTATTTCCGGAACCAGACCAATCAGACGGTCAACGTGGCGTTGGGCTACAGCTGGCCGAACTGCCCCGACGGCGACAACTGGGCCAAGAAAGGGTGGTGGGTGATCCCGCCGGGACAGACCAAAACGGTACGTGGCGGCCTGTCGAACGGCGCCAAGTACCTCTGGCACGCGCACACCGCCGCCGGTGCGAACTGGAGTGGGGAATTCGTGACCAATCTGCCCAGCAACGCCTTCGACTGGTGCTGGCCGACCTCGAGCACGAACAGCACGCGCCGCGGCATGAGGAAGCTCATCGTGCCGATCACGAGCATCAACCACACGGTGGTGCTGCGGCTGTCGTGACGGCACGGCGGGTGTCGTCACGACGCCCGCTGCCGGCCACGGATGCGACGCGGGCCCCGCCGGCGCGCGGTCCGCGTCGCCGCGCCCGCCGTCGCCCTACGAGCCGGCCCGCTTGCGCGGCGACCGACGGGCCGGCGCCTTGCTCTTGCCGGCCAGATTGAGCGCCACGGCGGCGCGGACCAGAGCCGTCAACGCCGCCTGATCGATCCTGTCGCCTTCGTGGATGTCGATCGCGCGCCTGACCTTGCCGTCGAGGCTGGAGTTGAAGAGCCCCGACGGGTCCGGCAACGCCGCGCCCTTGGCGAAGGTCATCTTGACGGCCTTCTTGTAGGTCTCGCCCGTGCAGACCAGGCCGCCGCGCGACCAGACGGGCGTGCCCATCCACTTCCACTCTTCGACGATCTCGGGATCGGCCTCGAGAATGAGAGCGCGGATGCGCGCCAGCGTCGTCCCGCGCCAGTCCCCGAGCTTCTCGATCTTCTCGTCGATGAGCGCCGATGCCACAGGGACCGTCTGTGTCATGCGCAGCCCTTGTGCGTCTTCATCGCGTTGCGTCGTCCGGCGATCCGCCGGAAGCCTCGACCGCGAACTGCCGGGCGTATTCGGCGGTCAATCGCTGCCAGCCGTCGAACTTCATGACCTCGACGCCGACCATGCGGCCGATCGGCTGGCCAGCCAGGTGCCGCTCGAGGACGTCCAGGCAGATGTGCCAGCCGGCGGCGCCCATCGAGATGAAGCGGCGGTCGATGTCGTGCCACAGCGTCAGGCGCGTGCCGTCACCAACGGCTTCGAGCTGCCACCGGATGTCGTTGCCGCCCCACTGTACTCGAGCACGCGCGGTGCGTCGGCACGCGTCACCGTGGTTTCGGACACCTGCGGCGTCGGCGCGCCCACGGTGGTGAGCTTCACGGTCGTTCCCGCCGAACCCAGGCTCCGGTCGGCGTCGAAGGGCGCCCACTCGCGCAGATGCGGCGGGGTCGGTCAGCGCCTGCCAGACCTTTCCGGTGAGTGGCGCAGTTCTCTGACGAGAATGAGCGTCCACTTCTCTCCGTCCTTTCGGACCTGCGCCCCGCTGGCCGGACCCGGCGTGTACTGCGTCGCGATCGGTCATCGTTTCTTCTCGCTTGTCGCTGTCGCTCCGCTTCGTCTGGCTTCCGGGCGAGGTTCGAGCCATGCGGTCGAGATGGCGTTCGAGCGCATCGAGGTGAGCGGACCAGAACCGGCGGAACGGCGCCAGCCAGGCGTCGACCTCCTGCAGCGGTTCCGGCGTCAGCCGGTAGAGGCGGCGCTGTGCGTCCACCGTGGACTCCACGAAGCCGGCGTCGCGCAGCACGCGCAGGTGCTTCGACACGGTCGGCTGCGGCATGCGCAGTCTGACGCTCGATCTCTCCGACCGACTGCTCCGAGACGAGCCAGCAGGCTCAGGATCGCGCGGCGGTTCGGCTCGGCGATGATTTCGAATACGGATGCCACACCCGTGGTATACGCCGCAGGGCATATGCCTGTCAAGGCATATGCCATGGCAAACTTCTCACGATGGCCAGACCGAGGCCTGGCCGGGCGTCTATACTTTTCAGGTGAATCGGCCCAATACGCCCAATATCAAGTACGTCGTCACCCTGGCGGTGGCGGCCGGCCTGATTCTGCTGGGGGGTGCCATCCTGCGCCCCCGCACCCGGTCGACCGAACAACCGTCGCCCACCGACAGCGATCTGGCGCGGCTGGTGCGGTTGACCGAGCGTCGTGCGCTCGACTCGGCGACCGCGCTGCTCAATCAGGTGGCCGACGACGCGGCGCCCGCGGTCGTGTGGCTCGACGCCGCCGGCACGAGCGGCGTGGTGTGGACGGCCACGACCATCGCCACCGCGCCCGCCAGTGCTTCCGGTTCCGCGCCGCTGGCGACGACCGTTGCGGGACCGGTCACGGCGGCCCGGACGGACTGGTCGCCCGATCTACCCGTTGCAAGCGTGGCCATGGCCGACGCCACCAGGGCCCAACCTCCGCCGCGCTCAGCGCCTCCCGCCCAGACCGGCGCTCCCGTCCTTGCGGTGTGGCGAAATGCGCAGTCGCGCCTGTTTGCGCCAGCGGCGTTCGTGGAACGCGCCGAAGAGACCTGTGGCGACGTGCCGAGTGCGGAGGTGCGCACGACGCTGACGTTCACGCCGGCGATGGCGGGCGGGGGGCTGTTCGACCTGGACGGCGGCCTGCTCGGCCTGATCGTGCCGTGCGGCGACCGCTACGCGGCGGTCGTGCCCGAGGTCATCGACCGCCTGCTGGTTGCCGTGGCATCCTTCGAGAGCCGACTGCTGGCCCGCTACGGCCTCGTCGTCGCGCCGCCGACCGACGAGGAGTCGGCCTTCTTCGCGGCCGACGCCGGCGTCATCGTCAGGGAAGTCCGGGCTGGCGGTCCCGCCGCCGCAGCGGGACTGCGCCCTGGTGACATCGTGGTCGGCCTCGACGGCGCAGCGGTGACGCGGGTCGACGACCTGGAGCCGCTGACCGCGACCCCCCCCGTGGCCGAGGCGGTGTTCTCACTCCGGCGCGCGTCGGCCGCCCTCGACGTGCGCGTGGGCGAAAGCGCGGCCACGCCCGCGCCCCCCGACGCCGGAACCGCCGGCGTCGTGTGGGAGGCGCCGCGCCGCGGCTTTCTGGTCGAGGCGGTGCGGCCCGGAAGCCGTGCCGCCGCGGCTGGAATCGAGTCCGGGGATCGCGTCATTCGGATCGGCAACGACGAACCGAAGACCCTCGATCAGGTCCGCCGGGCGCTGGTGGGCCGCACGGCGGTCTTCGTCGAGCTCGAACGCGCCGGCCGCCGTCGCGGCGTGCTGGTCGCGCCGGAGGTGCGTTGATGGATCAGCTCATCTCGCTCGGCCTGATTCTGTTGTTCGCGCTGCTGGCCGGACATCTCGTGCGCGTCATCCGCGTGCCCGAAGTGACCGGTTACATCCTCGCCGGCATTGCCCTTGGACCATCGTTCCTGGGCTGGCTGAGCCACGACAACCTGATCACGATGAGCGTCTTCAGCGAAGTGGCGCTCGGCCTCATCCTGTTCTCGGTCGGCTCGGTGTTCGAGTTCGCGCGCTTCCGTCAGATCGGCCGCCAGGTGCTCATCCTCACGCTGGTGGAGTCGGCGCTGGCCGCGCTCGTCGTCAGCACCGGCGCGCTCCTGCTCGGGCAGTCGTGGCAGGTGGCGGTGCTGCTTGGCGCGATTGCCATCGCCACCGCGCCGGCCTCGACCCTGATGGTCATCCGCGAAGCCGACAGCGCCGGGCCGCTCACCGATTCGCTGCTCGGCATCATCGCCGTCAACAACCTGCTGTGCCTGACCACCTACAGCATCGTGGCGGCGGCGCATTGATTTGTTCACCCCGGGCGGCGCGGCGACGTTCCTCGAGACACTCTACCGATCGGGATTCCTGCTGGTGTGGCAGCTGCTCGGGTCGGTGGCGCTGGGCTTCCTGGTCGGGCTGCTGCTGGCGGCGTGGTCGCTCCAGGTGACGGAGAGCGGCGAGGTCCTGATCCTGCTGGCCGGGGCCATCCTGCTGTGCGTCGGTGTCGCGCACGCGCTCGACCTGTCGCCGCTCGTCGCCAGCCTGGCCGTGGGCGCGACCATGGTCAACCTGGCGGAGCGGAGCAAACATCTGTTCGAGGCGCTGGCCTCGACCGACCCGCCCTTTTACGCGATCTTCTTTGTCATTGCCGGCGCCGAACTCGACACGAGCCTGGTCCCGACGATGGGGGCGCTCGGCCTGGTCTACATCTTCGGCCGCGCCGGCGGGAAGTTCTTCGGCGCGCGCTACGCCGCCCGGCGTCTGGGACTGCCGCCGACGGTGCAGCGTTATCTGGGCTACGCCCTGCTGGCCCAGGCCGGACTGGCCGTGGGGTTGACCTTCGCGGTCAACGCCAGATTCGCCACCTTTGCCCCCGTGGTATCCACGGTGGTGCTGGCCTCGGTCGTGATCTACGAGATGGTCGGCCCGCTCAGCGCCCGTTACGCCATCGCGCAAGCCGGGGAAGTGGGCCTCGCCAACCCCGTGGCCGATCCGATGCTGCTCGATTAGTCACGCGGGTCGGCGTCTTTCCCGTCGCGCTGGCGCGGGCGGCGTCGCCTCGCCGTGGCCGTCGAGGTGAGCGGCGAGCTGTTCGAGCAGGCGAATCGCCGCGGCGACATCGTGACTGCTGCTTCCCGCCAGGGTCTGGGCGACGGCCGCCTCCACCGTGCCGGAACTGGTCGTGTTGACCCGACGGCCCAGCGCGGTGAGCCGCAGCACCGCCCGCCGGCGGTCGTGCGGGTCGTGGTCGCGCACGAGCAGCTGCTGCGCCGTGAGGCGCTGCAGCACGCCGGTCAGCGTACCTCGGGTGCACGTGCAGCACGGCGGCGACGTCGCCGGCCGAGACCCCCGGAAACAGTCCGACGATCCGCAGCGCGAGGCGCTGCGGGCCGGTGACACCGAGGTGGCGGCCCATGTGCTTGGAGGTCTTGTCGAGCCGGTGCACCAGCGCCCACAGCACCTGCATGAACGCCAGTTCGTTCGGCAGCGGCGCCAAGTCGCGCCCGGTCCCGCGCCGATCACGAGTGGTGGTCGTCTGGGGCATGATGATTTGAACTCAAAGCATATGGTAACATCATCCGACGCGGCATACGTTCCCGGGAGGTCGAGTGTTCACAGGGTGGTCAGCCGGGCAGTACGAACTGCCGCTGCTCGTCGGCGCGGGCGCGCTGGCAATCGTCGTGGCCGGTGGCCTGGCCGAACTGGCGGCCAGGCTCACCAGGCTGGCACTGGTGCGCGTCCTCGAGGGCGTCTCGCCGTCGCCGTTCTCCGCGCCCCTCGTGCACACGCCGATTCGGGTCACGCGCGCCGTCGTGTTCGTGGCGGTCCTCGTGTTTGCGGCGCGGCCGGTGCTGACCGTGGCTGGAGTGGCGCTGCCTGGCGGCATGACCGATCCGATGCCGCTGCGCTGGCTGTTCGAATCCGGCCCGCGGATTCTCATCGTGGGGATCATCACCTACGTGATCGTCCGGGTCATCGCACTGGCCACGGCGCGATGGGAGGAACGGCTCGGCCGGGACCTCGGCGCCGGCAGCCTCGAGCAGGCCAAGCGCGCCCGCACCGTCAGTTCCCTCGCCAGGAACGTGCTCACCGCGCTCGTGTCGTCGCTGGCGGCGCTGACCATCTTGCGCGAACTCGGCCTCGACATCATGCCGGTGGTCACCGGCGCCGGCATCCTGGGCCTGGCGGTCGGCTTTGGCGCGCAGACGCTCGTCCGGGACGTGATTTCAGGGTTCTTCCTGATCTTCGAGAACAACCTGCGGGTCGGCGACGTGGCGGTGATCGACGGCACCGGCGGCCTCGTCGAGGCGGTCAACCTGCGCACGACCGTGCTGCGCGATCTCGAGGGCACGGTGCACGTGTTCCCGAACGGGTCGTTCGAGCGGTTCTCCAACCGCACCAAGGACTACTCCTACTACGTCATCAACGTCGGCGTCGCCTACAAGGAAGACACCGACCGGGTCTCGGCCGTCCTGCGCGACGTCGGCGTCGATCTGGCGCGGGACCCGGACATGGCGAGACATATGCTCGATCCGCTCGAAGTCCTGGGCGTCGACGCCTTCGAAGCCTCCCAGGTCACGATCAAGGTCCGGATCAAGACCGTCCCGCAGAAACAGTGGGAGGTGGGACGCGAGTTGCGGCGCCGGATCAAGCTGGCTTTCGACCGTGCCGGGATCGAGATCCCGTTTCCGCATCTGTCGGTCTACGTCGGCGAGGCGAGCCGTCCGTGGCGCGTGGAAGCCGTCACCGAGCCGGCGCCTGCGGCGGCCAGCGCGCCGGACCCGCCGGCCGCGCCCCGTGACGGCGCGGCGTCATGAGTGGCACGCGCGCCGGTGGGCTGGTGCCGTCCTTTCCGAGGTGTAGCCGATGAACGAGATCTCTCCCGACACGTCACGCCTGCTGGTCGTGGCCAACCGGCTGCCGTTGACCATCCAGGTCGACGGCGGCCAGGTGACGGTGGCGCCCTCGAGTGGCGGCCTGGTGACCGGCCTCCGGCCCTGGCACGAACGCGGCGACGGCGCCTGGATTGGCTGGCCGGGCGAGACCACCGACGTAGCGCCCGAAGCCATGGAGGAACTCGACCGGCAGATGGCGGCGGAGCGCTTCGTGCCGGTGCACCTGTCGGCCGACGAGGTCGAGCGCTACTATCACGGCTTCGCCAACCGCGTGCTCTGGCCGCTCTTCCACTACCAGGTCGACCGGGTGCCGGTGGATGCCGCCGATTGGGAGGCCTACCGTCAGGCCAACCAGCGCTTCGCCGACGCCGTGTTCCGCGAGTATCGCTCGGGCGACACCATCTGGGTGCACGACTACCAGCTGATGCTCGTGCCGGGGATGCTGCGGGAGCGGCTGCCGCACGCGCGCATCGGCTTCTTCCTGCACATCCCCTTTCCCTCGTCCGAAGTCTTCCGCGTGTTGCCCTGGCGCCGCCAGATCCTGGAAGGGCTGCTCGGCGCCGACCTGGTCGGCTTCCATACCTTCGCCTACCTGCGGCACTTCGTCTCGTCGCTGCTGCACGTGGACGGCGTCGAGGTCGATGTCGATCGCGTGCATCTGGACGGCCGCGACGTCCGCCTCGGCGCCTTCCCCATGGGCATCGACGCGGGGGCGTTTGCGGCCATGGCCGAGGAGCCGACCGCCGTGGCCGAGGCCGAGGCCATTCGCCGCAACGCCGGCGACCGCAAACTGATCGTCGGCGTCGATCGCCTCGACTACACGAAGGGCATTCCGCGCCGTCTCGAGATGATCGAGCGCCTGCTCACCCGTCATCCCGACTTGGCCGATTCCATCAGGTTCGTGCAGATCGCCGTGCCGTCGCGGGGCGCCGTGGACTCGTACCAGCGCTTCAAGCGGCAGGTCGACGAACACGTGGGGCGCATCAACGGCGCCTTTGGCACGTTGCGATCCGTGCCGGTCCACTACGTCCACCACTCGGTCTCGCCGCTGGAACTGGTGGCGTTGTACCGCGCCGCCGACGTGATGCTCGTGACCCCGCTGCGCGACGGCATGAACCTCGTCGCCAAGGAGTTCGCGGCCAGCCGCGTGGATGAAGACGGCGTCCTGGTCCTGTCCGAGTTCGCCGGCGCCGCCACCGAACTGGACGGGGCCGTGGTGGTCAACCCCTACGACATCGAGTCGGTGGTCGACCGCGTGCTCCACGCCCTCTCCCTGGGCCGCGACGAGCGGCGCGCCCGCATGAAGACCATGCGCACGCAAGTCACCGACCACGACGTCCACGCCTGGGCGGCGCGCTTCGTCAACACGCTGCGAGCATCCCGGCCGGGGGACGGCCGGCCCGCCGTCGAGCCGCCTGGCGCCAGCCTGACGACCGCGCTCGAAGGCGTGCATGCGGCGGCGCGCGTGCGCGTGCTGCTCGACTACGACGGCACGCTCGTGCCGCTGGCCCGCTCGCCCGAGGCCGCCAGTCCGGACGAGGACCTGCTGGCGCTGCTCGACGAGCTGGCGGCGCTGCCGGGCACCGCGGTGGACATCGTCAGTGGGCGGCCGCGCGAGCCGCTCGAGACCTGGTTCGGCCACCTGCCGATCGGGCTATGGGCCGAGCACGGCTTCTGGCACCGCGCGCGACCGGGTGACCCGTGGCGGGCGGCGGCGACCGTGCTGCCCGACTGGCAGGACCGGCTGCGTCCCGTGCTCGAGCAGTTCGTGGCGGCCACACCCGGCTCGCACCTCGAGATCAAGGCGGCGTCGCTGGCCTGGCACTTCCGTGGCGCCCAGCGGGAGCACGGCATCCGGCAGGCCAACGAACTCCGGATGCTGCTCGGGACGGCGTTCAGCAACCAGCCCTGGGGCGTCCACGAAGGCAAGAAGGTGATCGAGGTGCGGCTGCGCGCCGCCGACAAAGCCGTGGTCGCCGCGCGCCTGGCCGCGGAGTCCGAGGTCGCGTCGGCCATCGTCGTGGTGGGCGACGAGCGCACCGACGAGGACCTGTTCAGGGCGCTGCCGGCTTCGAGCATCCGCATCGCCGTCGGCTCGCCCTCCCGCTACGCCAGCCACTTCGTCGAGGATTACCGCGACGTGCGGCGTGTCCTGCGGGCGTTGACCGAGGCCCGGAAGCTCCCGCCGCGGCCGTCATGAGGTTTCAGCCCAGAGCATCGCCACGGGACAGACGTCGAGCACCTCGGCGACGTGAAGCGCGAGCGGGTCGGGGTTGGATACGGTCGGCGCGAACCGCCGACCGGTAATCACGTCGCGAAAGGCGCACTCGCCGAGCGACTCGGGAAGAGCGACGGTGGTGTCCTGCCAGATCGCGCGGCCGAGCGGCAGCGCCGGTCCCTCGGGGAGAATCTGCGTCGTCAGTCGCGGCACGACGACCACCAGCGCGCGCCCGCCGTGCTGCCGGGCAAAGGCGACGACATGCGCGGCCGCCGGCCCATGCGTCCCGACGGGCGTGTAGCTCCCGGTCAGGAACACGTCTGGCCAGGCTCGCCGCAGGCGAATGCCGAGCGCGGTCACGAACAGTTTGATACGCCCATCCGGCCACGACTCGAGCATGGCGGCGACGGCCGCGGTGCGGGCCGCCGTCTCGTCGGCCGCGCCGCCGTCGTGCGCAGTGAGCCACGGCTCGAGTTCCTGCAGCAGGCGGTGGCGGGCGGCGAAGTCCACTGGGCGCCGATTGTCCGGGTCCACCAGGCTGAGGTCCCACAGCTCGGTGCCCTGATAGAAGTCGGCCACCCCGGGCGAGCCGATCTTGAGGACGAGCTGCGCCAGCGAGTTGGCCAGCCCGGCCACCGCCAGGCGGCGGACGAACGGCACGAACGACGCACAGAAGGCCGGCGCGTTGCGGCCTGACAGGGTGTCTGCCACGAACCGCGCCACCCCCGACTCGTAGTCCGGATGGGGGGTGATCCAGCTGGTATGGAGTTTCGACTCCTTGATGGCCTTGTCCATGTAGACGGCCATGCGCTCGACCAGGTCGGGCGCGGCCCGCTCTGGCACCTCGTCGCCGAGCCGCTCGGCCGGCCACGCGCCGACCAGCGCCTGATAGAACAGGTACTCGTCGTTGTCATCGGGCGCCTGGTGACCGGCCAGGCGCGTGCGGTTGGCAGCGTTGGTCCTCCGCCACCCGGTCACGGCCGCCTGCCACGCCTCCGGATGCTCGGACAGCACGTTGATGCGGGCCCGGGCGTCCTCGCTGCGCTTGGTGTCGTGCGTCGTGGTCGTCAGCATCTCGAGGGGCCAGTGGTGCTGCCGTTCGGCGCCGGCCGCATGCAGCTCGGCGACCGTCCGGCCGAACCGGCCCGGATCGCCGCCGACCTCGTTGAGGGAGCTCAGCACGTGGTAGCGGTAGAACGCCGTGTCCTCGATGCCCTTGGCCTGGACCGGCGCGGTGTATTGCTGGAAGCGCATGGCGACGTTCAGCCGCGACGGGCCGCCCTCGTCGCCGGGCGTCTCGTCGTCGCCCGGTGTCTCGTCGCCGGACGGGAGGAGCACCATCCGCAAGAAGTCGAAGATCGAGGCTTCCATGGCCGGATTGCGCCGGCGGGCCTCGTCGATGGCCGCGTCGACCACCGGCACGTCGTCGCCGGTGGCGCCCCGGCCGTCGACGTAGGTGCGGTAGACCGGGAAACAGGCGACCACTTCCCGCAGCGAGCGGCGGATGGCCACCAGCGTGAAGTCGCGATGCCGGCGGTTGCGCTCCGATAAACGATTGACGGCGTGGGCCAGGACCTGGAATTCGCTGCTGAGCGCCGTCGACACGATCAGGCGCTTGCTCTCGTAGGCCACGTCGGCCCAGGGCTCACGCCGGCCGGTGAGCCGGGCGTAGACACCCTGCATCTTCCGGGCGCTGCGGCCGTCGACGAACACGCCGTTGACGTCGTTGAGGAAGGTGTAGCCGGTGGTCCCGGCCACGGGCCAGTCCTCCCGCAGCGTTTCGCCAACCGACAGGATCTTCTCGACCACCACATACGGCTCCGGCCGTGGGGCGGAGCCGCCGCGGCCTCCGGCCTCAGGCGCCGCGTCCTGGGGGGTCTCGTCCGGTACGGAGCCGGCGGCGCTGCCGAGAGCGGCGCGCAGTTGCCGAAGATACGTGCGCGGGTCGAACAAGCCGTCGATGTGATCGAGCCGGACGCCCGTGGCTTGTCCGGAGGCAACCAGGCGCAGGAGCAGCGCGTGAATCGCCGTGAACACCGTCGGCTCTTCGACGCGCAGGCCGGCCAGTTCGTTGATGTCGAAAAATCGACGGTAGTTGATCTCGTCGGCTGCCGTGCGCCACGAGGCCAGCCGATAGGCCTGCATCTCCAGCAGCTCGTGCAGGTCATCGAAGCTGCGGGCGTCGCCCGGCGTCCCGTTGAGCGCGGTCAGCGTGTCGTCGATGTGCGCGCGGATCGCCGCGCAGCTGCCAGCGAGCCGGGCCAGACGGTCCCGGGCGACTTCCTTTTCGCGGTGACGCTCGGCGATCTTCTCGGGGTCGCGCTCGACGTAGGGGGGCAAGTTGCGCAGGGCCGTCAGGATGCTGAGGAACTCCCGCAGGTCGCGGCTGTCGGCGCCCAATCCGGCTTCCAGCCGGTCGAGGCCGCGCTCGAGGACCAGCGGCAGGCGGCGCGGGTTGATGGGCAGCCGCACCTCGCCATAGGCCAGGACCAGCGTGCCCGACTCGAAGCGCACGGAGAGCGCCCCGCGTTCGAGCTCATCGCCGTACTGGTCGCCGAGAATGGGAAGCAGCAACCGGTCTTTCAGTTCGGCCTTGGTCGGGTCCCAGTCGATGTCGAAGTAGCGCGCAAACGGCGAGCTCGGACCGTTTTCGAGCACGTCCCGCCACCACTCGTTGGTATGCGGGTCGTTGCTCATGTGGTTGGGCACGAAATCGAGGATGCACCCCAGCCCGTGACGTCGCAGCTCGCCAGTGAAGTCGAGGAGCGCGCTCTCGCCGCCCAGCTCCGGGTTGACCTCGGCATGACGGACCACGTCGTAGCCGTGCGTGCTGCCGGGCCTGGCGGTGGAGATGGGCGAGCAATAGCAGTCCGACACGCCGAGCGCGGCCAGGTAGGGGATGACGTTCCGGGCGTCGACCAGGGTGAAGCCGGGGTGGAGCTGCAGGCGATAGGTGGTGATGGGCATGGGGTGACGCGGAGGCGCGATCAGCTCGGGGCTCCCGGACGAGCCGGTGGGGTGGCGGACGCATCGCGGGTCTCTGCCCAGGCCGCCGCTCGCGGCAGCGTCGCCTTGAGGATCACGGCCGCCGGTCCTGCGAACCACACGACCGGCGTCGCGCCAGAACAGTCGACGTCGACCGCCGTCGCGGCGCTGAAGGCCGGGTCTTCGCTCGTCAGGACCCGTGTCCAGCCGCCGACCATGGCGGCGACGAGCGCGCTGGCGCCGAGGTCCACCGGACCCGCGCCGCGTAGCCGCGCGACGATCAAGTGGCTCACGCCGGCCCCGTTGGTCCGGATCATCAGAATCGTGTCGTCGTCGAGGGCCTCGACGGCGAAGTCCTCGAGTGGACCGTCAACCGTCAGGTGCGTGCGGCGGAAATCCAGCAGCGCGGTGTAGAGCCGCAAGGTCGAGGCATGTGGTTCGCGGTCGCGCTCGGACCAGTCGAGGCGCGAGGCGAGGAAGGTGGACGGCGCCTGCGGGTCGGGGATGCTTTCGGCGGCGGCCGGGTCGGCGAAGGCGGAAAAGTCCTGGAACTCGCGGCGCCGGCCCTCGGTGACCAGCCGGCCCAGGGGCTCGGCGTGATCGGTGAAGTAGAGAAACGGGCTCGACGCCGCCCATTCCTGGCCCATGAAGAGCAGCGGCGTTTCCGGCGCCGTGAGCAGCACCACGGAGGCGGCGCGAAAGGCGGCGGCGTCGATCTGATGATGGAGCCGTTCGCCGCGCGCGCGATTGCCCACCTGGTCGTGGTTCTGAAGGCACACGACGCAGGCCGCGGCGGCAACGTCCGACGGGTCGGTGCCGCGCGCTTCCTGCAAGTGCTCGGAGTGCTGACCGGTGTAGAACCATCCCTGGCGGAGGGTGGTGGCCAGGTCCGCCGCCGTGCCCGAGAAGTCCCGGTAGTAGCCGTCGCGGTCGCCGGCGAGGAGCCGGCGCATCTGGTGATGGAAGTCGTCGGCCCACACGGCATCGAGGCCCCACCCGAACGCCTCCGGCGGCGCCACCATCATCGCCAGATTGCGATGGTCCTCGGCGATCACGTGGACGTGGCGTCCGGAGACCGACGCCTTGACACGCGCGGTCAGCTCGGCCAGGAAGTGGCGCGGGCCGTGGTCGTGAATGGCGTGCGTGGCGTCGAGGCGCAGGCCGTCCATGTGGTACTCGTGGACCCAGTGCAAGGCGTTCTCGATGAAGAACTCGCGGACCTGGCGGCTGTGCTCGCCGTCGACGTCGAGGCCGGCGCCCCACGGGCTGGCGTGCCGGTCGGTGAAGTAGTAAGGGCTGAAGCGTCCCAGATACGAGCCGTCCGGTCCCGTGTGGTTGTAGACGACGTCGAGCAGCACGGCCAGGCCGAGAGCATGCGCGGTGTCGACCAGGCGGCGCAACTCGTCCGGGGTGCCGTAGCACCGTGCCGGGGCAAACAGCGCCGCGCCGTCGTAGCCCCAGTTGCGCGCGCCCGGGAAGTCGGCGACCGGCATCAGTTCGAGGCACGAGACGCCGAGCGCACGCAGCGCGGGCAACTGCGCGGTGACGCCGGCGAAGGTGCCGGCCGGCGAGAACGTGCCGACGTGCAGCTCGTAGATGGACAGGGCCTCGAGCGGCACCCCGGGCCACTCGTGATCCGACCAGGCGTAGGCTGGATCGACGACCGTCGAGGGGCCGTGGACGCCGCCGGGCTGGAATCGCGACGCCGGATCGGGGAGCGGTCCGTCGCCATCGAGCAGGTAGTGATACCGGGCACCGGCGCCGAGGCCGGGCCAGGTGAGCGTGAAGACTCCGTCCCGGCCGCGCGTCAGCGGGCGCGTCTGCGCCGGGTCGCCGGCGCGGTCGACGACGACCTCGAGCGCGCGGGCCGTGGGCGCCCACACGCGGAAGTCCACCTGGCCGTCGTCACCGACAATCGCGCCGAGCGTGCCGCGCCACGCGGTGCCGTTGGCTGCGGTCGGCTCGGCCGGCGTCACGGCGTCGCCTCGAGGAGGCGCGCCAGAGCCCGGAGGGGGATGTGGACCCACGTCGGCCGGTTGTTCAACTGGTACTCCACCTCGTACCACGCCTTCTCGAGTTCGAACAGGCTGGTCCACGCGTCGCGGATCGGTGCCGGCGAGGGCAGGAAGCGGGCGCCGCGACGGTCCGCCTGAGCGTAATAGCCCTCGAGGAATGCCTGCCGCATGGCGTCGAGCGGCGCGCTCGCCGCGGCGGCGGCGCCGGCGGCCAGGTCCGACGTCGCCACGGCGTAGTCGAGCGAGCGCAGCATCCCGGCCACGTCGCGGAGGGCGCACTGCTTCTGCCGCCGCGCGGCGAGCGGCTTCGACGGCTCGCCCTCGAAGTCGATGAGCACGAACCCGCCGTCGGTCTTCAGCGTCTGCCCGAGATGGAAGTCGCCGTGAATGCGGATCCGGTCGAAGCCGGTCGTGGCGTCCAGCGCCGGGGCCGGCCGCACCAGGCCCTGGCGCGTGACCAGGACGGCCGTGGCGAGCGCCGCGTGTTCCGGCGTCAGGGTGCCCAGGCGGTCTTCGAGCAGCGCCGACGCGCGTTCGGCCTGCGCCTCCACGTCGTGCTCCCAGCACGCCGCATCGGCGGCGCCCGCGGCCTCGGGCGAGAAGGCGTCGAGGCTCGTGTCGCTGGCCAGGGCGGCATGGAAACCGGCGGTCGTCTCGCCCAGGGACACGAGCTCGGCGTAGAGATCCGCCCGCCCGTGGCCGTCGCCGCGGCAGGCGTCGAGCCGGGCCAACACGTGGCTCCAGCCGTCGCCCTGGTTGGCCACCCAGCCCTCGAGCGCCCCCAGGGCGGACTCCTGCCCGTCGGCAGCGCGATAGACGAGCGAGCCTTCCAGTTGCGGCACCGCCAGGAATCCGGCCTGGGCCAGGAATCGCCCCACTTCGAGCTGCGGGTGTTCGCCGGCCTCCAGCCGGCGGAACAACTTGAACATGTGGGTCGTGCCGACCCTGACCGAGGTGTTGCTCTGTTCGACGCCCGCCGGCCGCACCAGCGGCGGCGCCTCGCTCGACAGCAGTTGCCGGGCCCGCGGGGCGGTGTCGGCGTAGACCAGCACGCCGCCGCTCACGCCCGTGACCGGGGGCGCCCCGATCATCCCGGCCAGCAGCGCCCAGATCGCGTCGCCGGTGGCCGCCTGTTCGGTGACGTCGCCGTCGTCCGGCCCGGGCCCGCGCCCGATGGCGCCGTCAGCTCCGCCCTCGGCCAGGCCGAGCACCAGGGCGCAGCGGTCGCTGGAACCGGAGTCCGCCGGAGCATAGGACACGTCAGTCACCACCACGGCGACTGGCCGCGGGGCGGCCGGCAGCCACAGGATGTCCTGCACCGCCACCTCGTGGATCACCCGGGCCTTGGCGCCGAACCAGCGTTGCTGCGGCAGCCACGACGGCAGGAGCCGCGGCAGCTCCTGTCGAAACCAGAGCGAGAGCCGGTCGCGGTCGGCAGTGGCGCCAGCCATCAAACGTGCCCCAGGTCGTCCCGCGGCTGCACCGTGCGCTCCGGGAACCAGTGGTCGAGGATGCGCCGGGCCACGCCGCCGCCGCCCACCCCGAAGGCGATGGCCAGGCCGAGCATGACGGCGCCGAAGGCGATGGCAAACGCCGTCAGCACGATCGTCCGGGCGACGGCAATCTGGTCGAGGGCCATGGCCGCCGTCAGGATCAGGCCGAGCGTGCGGACCGTGCCGGCCAGCACGCGCGGCGACGGGAGCTTGGCGTTGACGGCCCCCAGCAGCGTCGCCCGCCAGGCCACGTTCGACACGATCATGCCGACGACGATGATCACCAGGCCGACCAGCAGGCGCGGCACGAACAGCGCGAACTCCCGCACCAGGCCCTGGAGGGCCGAGAACCCGAGCACGTCGACGCCCGAGAGCAGGAAGCCGACGAAGATCACCCAGAAGACCAGCGAGGCGAGGATCGACTCGGCCGTCGGCAAGTCCGCGTTGCGCAGCGCTTCGGCCAACCCCTGACGTTCGCTCAGGCGTGGGAAGCCCGTGCGGGTGAGCACCACGCGGGTCACGCGCTTGAGCAGCGCCGCGATGATCCAGCCCACCAGGATCAAGCTGATGGTGACCACCGCGCGGGGCACCAGCTCGGCGGCGGTTTGCAGGAAGTTCGTGCTCGCCTGTTGAATTGCATCTAGCACCATCTCGCCCATGTGCGTCCTCATGCCGGCTGCAGCCAGCGCTCCTTGATTTCCGTCCTGACCGCTTCGAAGGCCAGGCAGACGTCTTCGTTGGCGGCTTCGAGCGCCTCGGCGCTGTCGTTGCCGTGCTCGAGCAGGAAGACTCCGGCCCTGGCCGCATAGAGCGGCAGCAGCGCCTGCGCGATGTGGTCGCGATGCATCGCGCCGTGGTGGTAGGCGACGAGGAACTCGGCGACCGTGGCCGCCCAGGTCGCCACCGTGAACCGCGGCGGCGTGGCCCGGCTGCCGTCGCTGATGGCCGCCATCGTCGCCGGCAACAGGATGCTTCGCAGGATCTCGTCGATCGCCGCCACGTCGTGCGCGAAGGTCTCGACCAGGTGCGCCCCGTCGTCGCTGGGCGGGGCCTCGGGATTGGCGGCCACTGGCGGCGCGCCGAGGGTCGGCACCTCCGCGGTGCCTTCGACTCCCGCCCAGAACGCGGCGTGCGCCTCGATCGTGGCAAAGGTCGAACCGACCACCTGGCGAAACACGTCCGGCAGCCCCACCTTCTGACGGCCCGGCCGCAAGCGGCGCGGGCCGACATCGGTTTGCACGATCGAGAAGCCCCCGCGCAGGGCTTCCCCGGCAATCCACGCGTTGGTGGCGCGCTGCACCTGGGTGGCGTCCCACGCGGCCTGCGTGCACCTGGCCGCCAGCCGGCCCGAACAGCTGAACTCCGACAGCAGCGGCTCACGCAGCGTGCGTCCGTAGACCGCCCGCACGAGCGGCCGTACCAGCTGCGTGACGAGCGGACCTTCCGAGGCGTAGCGGTGATAGACCGGCGCCACCAGGTCCACCTTGCGGTCGCGTATCGGCCCGGCCAGGGCCGCCACCCGCGCCGGCGTCAGGCCGTCGATGTCGGGGTCGAGCACGACCACGATGCCGGCCTGCAGCAGGTCGCCGGCCGCCAGGATGCACTGCGTGCCGGCGTCGCCGCCGGTCCAGGCGGCCAACGACGCCGTCATGCAATGGGTCGTGCGCAGACCGGTGGCGCCGACGGCGAGCGGCGCGCCTTCGGCCCAGCTGTGCTGCACCGCCGCCTGCGTGCCGTCGTTCGAGGCCCGGTCCACGTTCAGCAGCGCCGTGCGCAAGCGGGGAAAGTGCGTGCGGAAGCAGCCGCGGACGGCCTGGACGACCTCGGCGACGCCGTCGCCGAAGTCGAGCGTGGGCAGCCCGACGAGCAGGTCCACCTGCCCGACGCCGATGATCTGCCGTAACAGTTCGTCCGGGATCAGACGGTCGTCTGCCACACTCACCACTCCCTCGCCGCCTGCGGTCCAGCGCCGTCGCTATACACGGCGCAGCCTGAACCAGTAGAAGTCATACGGCCCGAGCGTCATCAGGTACGGCAGCTCGCCGATCCGCGGAAAGACGCTGTGACCGAACATCTCGATCGGGACGAGCCCGGCCAGCGCGCGCAGATCGAGTTCCACGGCCTGCGACGCTGCCGGCCAGGTTGTTGACGACCAGCACCTGCTCGCCGTCGAGGGCGCGGATGTAGGCCAGCACGCGGTGATTCTTCGGCCTGCAGGAAGCGTCAGCGACCCGCGGCTGAAGACGTTGGTCGAGCGCCGGACCCGGATCAGACGGCGCATCCAGTTGAGCAGCGAGTGCTCGCGTCGCGCTCCTGCGCGGCGACGTTGACGGCCTGGTAGCCGTAGAGCGGGTTCGAGATCAGGGCGAAGGCCAGCCGTTCGGGATCGGCCGGCGAGAAGCCGCCGTTCCAGCCGCCGTTCCACTGCATCGGCGTGCGCACGCCGTTGCGGTCGCCGAGGTAGATGTTGTCGCCCATCCCGATCTCGTCGCCGTAGTAGACGATCGGGCTGCCGGGCAGCGACATCAGCAGGCCGTTCATCAGCTCGATGCGGCGGCGATCGCCGTCGAGCAGCGGCGCCAGCCGGCGGCGGATGCCGAGGTTGATCCGCGCGCACCTGGTCGCGCGCGTACTCGTCGTACATGTAGTCGCGCTCTTCGTCGGTCACCATCTCGAGCGTCAGCTCGTCGTGGTTGCGCAGGAAGATGCCCCACTGGCACGCGTCGGGAATCACCGGCGTCCGCTCGAGGATCTCGATGATCGGCTTGCGATCCTCGAGCCGCAGCGCCATGAACATGCGCGGCATCAGCGGGAAGTGGAACGCCATGTGGAACTCGTCGCCGTCGCCGAAATACGGCGCGCACGTCTTCGGGCCACTGGTTGGCTTCGGCGAGCAGCACCTTGCCGGTGTAGTTCTCGTCGAGCCGCCGCCGCAGGAACTTCAGCACGTCGTGCGTCTCCGGCAGGTTCTCGCACGACGTGCCTTCACGCTCGATCAGGTAGGGCACGGCGTCGACGCGGAAGCCGTCGACGCCCATGTCCAGCCAGAACCGCATGACGTTCCACATCTCCTCGCGCACCGCCGGGTTGTCGTAGTTCAGGTCCGGCTGATGGCTGAAGAAGCGGTGCCAGTAGTAGGCCTTCGACACCGGATCCCACGCCCAGTTGGACGACTCGGTGTCGAGGAAGATGATGCGGACGTCGCGGTAGCGGTCGTCGGTGTCGCTCCACACGTACCAGTCGCGGCGCGGGTTGTCGGTCGAGCTGCGCGCCTCCTGGAACCACGGATGCTGGTCGGAGGTGTGATTGAGTGACCAGTTCGGTGATCACCTGCAGGCCGCGGGCGTGCGCCGCCTCGAGGAACGCGCGGAAGTCCTCGAGCGTGCCGTAGCCGGGGTGGATGTTGTAGTAGTCGGCGATGTCGTAGCCGTCGTCGCGGAACGGCGACGGGAAGGTCGGCAGCAGCCACAGGCAGTCGACCCCGAGGGCCGCCAGGTAGTCGAGCTTGCTGGTGAGGCCGCGGAAGTCGCCGACGCCGTCGCCGTCGCTGTCGCAGAAGGTCTTGACGTGCAGCTGGTAGAAGACCGCGTCGCGATACCACAAGGGCTGGTTGGCCGGGACTGGCATCATGAACGAAGCGCTCCAGGGGACCGCAGGACCACCACGCCCAGCGGCGGCACGGTCACGTCGAGGCGGAAGGGCCGGCCATGATGGGTCGCGGCCACGGCCGTGACCCCGCCCCAGTTACCCACGCCGCTGCCGCCGTAGTCGCTGGCGTCGCTGTTCAGCACCTCTTCCCAGAAGCCGCCGAGGGGGGCGCCGACCGGCTCGGCATGGCGGGGGATGGGCGTGAAGTTACAGACGAACAGCATCACGTCCTCGGGGTCGTGGCCGCGGCGGATGAAGCTGACGAGGCTGCGCTGGTGGTCGTTGCAGTCGATCCACTCGAACCCGGCCGGGTCGAAGTCGAGGGTGTAGAGCGGCGCCGCCGTGCGGTAGAGGTGGTTGAGATCGCGCACCCAGCGCTGCAGACCGGCGTGCAGCGGCGCGTCGAGCAGGTGCCAGTCGAGCCCGGCGTCGTGGTTCCACTCCCTGCGCTGCCCGAATTCGCCGCCCATGAACTGCAGCTTCTTGCCGGGGTGGCCGAACTGGTAGCCGTAGAGCAACCGGAGATTGGCGAACTTCTGCCAGTCGTCGCCCGGCATCTTCTCGAGCATCGAACGCTTCCCGTGGACCACCTCGTCGTGCGAGAAGGGCAGCAGGAAGTTCTCGCTGAAGGCGTAGATCAGGCTGAACGTCAGCCGGTGGTGGTGATGGCTGCGATAGACCGGGTCGAGCGAAAGGTAGTCGAGCATGTCGTGCATCCAGCCCATGTTCCACTTGACGCCGAAGCCGAGCCCGCCGAGGTAGGTTGGCCGCGAGACCATCGGCCACGAGGTGGACTCCTCGGCCGCCATGATGACACCGGGATGCTCCTGGTGGACGACCGTATTCAGTTCGCGCAGAAACGTCACGGCTTCCAGATTCTCCCGGCCGCCGAACTGGTTCGGGAATCCACGCGCCCTCGCGGCGCCCGTAGTCG
This sequence comes from uncultured Acidobacteriota bacterium, assembly GCA_963843885.1. Taxonomy (GTDB): domain Bacteria; phylum Acidobacteriota; class Vicinamibacteria; order Vicinamibacterales; family UBA2999; genus CADEFD01. Next base: position 177,027 of record CAWJMJ010000014.1, on the reverse strand, counting down.
AGGTAGAGCATCGATGCCACGGCATCCACGCGGAGGCCATCGAGGTGATACTTCTCCACCCAGAACAGCGCGTTGCTGATCAGGAAGTTCCTGACCTCGGTGCGTCCGTAGTTGAAGACCAGCGTATCCCAGTCGGGATGGTGGCCCTGGCGCGGGTCGGCGTGCTCGTAGAGGTGGGTGCCGTCGAAGAAGCCGAGGCCGTGCGGGTCGTGCGGGAAGTGGGCCGGCACCCAGTCGAGCAGCACGCCGATCCCGGCCGCGTGCAGCGTGTCGACCAGGAACATGAAGTCGTGGGGTGAACCGAAGCGGCTGGTGGGGGCGTAGTAGCCGACCGTCTGATAGCCCCACGAGCCGTCGAACGGGTGCTCGGTGATGGGCAGCAGCTCGACGTGCGTGTAGCCCATTTCGCGCGCGTAGTCGGCCAGCAGCGGCGCCATTTCCCGATAGCTCAGCCACCGGTCCCCGTCGTCGGCCGCGCGCCGCCACGAGCCGAGGTGCAGCTCGTAGATCGACATCGGGGAGGCCAGCGCGTCGCTCGAGCGGCGCGCGTCCAGCCACGCCCGGTCGGTCCACGCGAAGCCGTCGAGGTCGACCACCTTCGAGGCGGTCATCGGCCGCACCTCGGCGCCGAACCCGTACGGGTCGGCCCGGTCGGCGACGTAGCCGTTGAAGCGCGACGCGATGCGGTACTTGTATGTCGCGCCGGCGCCGACGCCGGGCACGAACGCCGCCCACACGCTGGCCTCGGAGTGCAGCCGCAGGGGGGTGGCGCCGGCGCGCCAGTCGTTGAAGTCGCCGATGACATCGACCTGCGCGGCGTTGGGCGCCCACACGGCGAAGTTCACCCCGGCGACGCCGTCACGCACGCCGACGTGGGCGCCGAGCTTCTCGAAGCTGCGGTAGTGCGTCCCTTCGGCGAGCAGGTGGAGGTCGAAGGAACTGATGGCGCTGGCCGGCGGAGTGCTGTTGCTCATAGGGCCATCCTGCAAAAGCCGCCAGCTGCGTCGGGCCGTGCCCACGCCGCGTGACGGCGAGGTGGCGGCGACGCGGCCGGCCAGCGAACAATCCGGGACCGAAGACACGTATGCACGCGACCAGGAGTGCAATGCCGGTGCCGGGAGCCTTTCGGCCCCGCGGCGCCGGTATTGCTGCCGATTCCGCCCCGCCAGCGCCGCGTGCCGCCAGCGACTGACCAGATATCGTCGAACGCGGCGACCGGTCGCGAATCAGGGGGCCGGGACCAGGATGTGCGCCGGCACGCCGGCCGGGTCGAGCCGCACGTAATGGCGGCCACCCTGCCAGGAGAAGATCTCGCCGCTGAGCAGATCGTGCACGCGGTAGGGCATGGTCGCCTCGAGGCCGAGCGCCTCGGGCGGCACCTCGATGTAACCGTGCTGGACGTTGAACGGGTCGACGTTCACGATGACCAGCACGCGACTGGTGCCGTCGGGCGAGGTGCGGGAGTAGGCGACGACGTGCTCGTTGTCGGTGACGTGAAACACCACGCCGGAGTCGTAGTGCAGCGCCGGGTGCTCGCGACGGATGCGATTCACCGCGGCCACCAGCTCCTTGATGTGCCCGGGACGATTCCAGTCCCAGTGGCGGATCTGGTATTTCTCCGAGTCCAGGTACTCCTCGGAGCCCGGCACGCCCCGGCCCTCGCACAGCTCGAAGCCGCTGTAGATGCCGTAGCTGGCGCCGAGCGTGCCGGCCAGGACCAGCCGCGCTTTGAAGGCGGGCGGGCCGCCCTGCTGCAGGTAGGCGTGCAGGATGTCGGGCGTGTTGGTGAACAGGTTCGGCCGCAGGTACTCGCGCACGCCGGAGGTGGCCAGGTCGGTGAAGTACTCCTCGAGTCTCGGCCTTGGTGTTGCGCCAGGTGAAGTAGGAGTAGGACTGCGTGAAGCCGAGCTTGGCCAGGTAGCGCCATGACCTTGGGCCGGGTGAACGCCTCGGACAGGAAGATCGATGTCCGGGTGATCGCGGCGGATCTCGGCGATCAGCCACTCCCAGAACGCGGTACGGCTTGGTGTGCGGGTTGTCGACGCGGAAGATGCTGCACGCCGTGTCCGATCCAGAAGCGGACGACGCTGGCCAGCTCCTCCCACAGCGCCTGCCAGGCCTGGGTCTCGAAGTCGAACGGGTAGATGTCCTGGTATTTCTTGGGCGGGTTCTCGGCGTACTTGATGGTGCCGTCCGGCCGGTGGCGGAACCATTCCGGGTGTTCGGTCACGTAGGGGTGATCGGGCGAGCACTGGTAGGCGATGTCCAGCGCCACTTCGAGCTGCACCTGGCGCGCGGCCGCGGCGACGAAGGCGTCGAAGTCGTCGAGCGTGCCGAGGCCCGGGTCGACCGCCTTGTGGCCGCCGTCGGGTGAGCCGATCGCCCACGGGCTGCCCGGGTCGTTCGGTCCGGCGACCAGGCTGTTGCCGCGGCCTTTGCGGAAGCTGGTGCCGATTGGGTGAATCGGCGGCAGGTAGACGACATCGAAGCCCAGCGCCGCGACCGCCGGCAGATGCGCGGCGGCCTCGCGCGAACGTGGCGCTGCGGGTCGGGACTGGGTCCCCACGAGCGCGGGAACATCTCGTACCACGCGCCGAACCGCGCCCGCTCGCGGTCCACTTCCACTCGGAGCACCCGCCCGTAGGCCGAGGCCAGGCGCCGGTCGGCGTGACGCGCCATCAGTTCGAGCAGCCGCTCGTCGAGCGCTGCGCTGACGCGCACGTCGGCGTCGGTGTCGCTGGCGAGCAGGGCCGCGGTCGCCTCCAGGCGCACCCGGTCGTCGCCAGGCTGGTCGGCCGGGGCGGGCGGCGCGGACGGTTCGTGCGCGGCGCGCGGTCGGTCCGCGCGCAGCGCGCGGCGGCCGCCGCCACGAGGTCGCCGCCTTCGCGCAGTTCGGTCGAGATGTCGACGCCGGCCTTGGCCTTGATGGCCAGCTCGCGACGCCACGACAGGAAGTGATCGACCCACGCCTCGACGGTGTACTCGTGTGCGCCCAGCTCCGCGACGGCGAAACTGGCGCGCCACTCGTCGTTGCCGAGCGGCGCCATGGCCAGCTCGTGCCACGAGCGCGACGGCTCGTCGGCGGGACGGTGCCGCAGGCGCACGGCGAGCACGTCGTGGCCGTCGGCATGCACGTGGGCCGTCACCTCGACCGTCCTCGCCGAGCGTGCGCTTGATCGGGAACCGGCCGCCGTCGACTTCGGGCAGGACGCGGTCCACGGCGGCACGGCGGCGGCCATCTGCGCGGGACACGCGGATGGCGCTGCCGGCGCCGCACCGCCGGTCGGCGCGGCGGACGCGGAAGAAGCGTTCGGCGTTTTCAATGCCTTCGAAGCGGCAGGCGCTTTGGGGGCCTTGGGCGCCTTGGGCGCCGGCGTGCGGCGGTCACTAGCCATGAGACGAACCTCTCTGCCCGGGCGGGCCGTCCGCGTGGAACGGCCCGCCCTCCAGGCGAAGGACGGCCACCGAGCGGCCGTGGAGGGGATAGGCGGCGCCGCCGGCGAAGCGGTCGTCGGCCGGCCTTCGGGTCGGCCGTGTCGAGCACGCGCGTCCAGGTCGCGCCGCCGTGGGGTGATGGCAGCGTGAAGGGCGCTGCCTCCGGGTCGGAGTTGAACATCACGAACAGCGTCGACCCCACGATCCGTCGACCGCGGTCATCGGCTTCGTCGATGGCGTCACCGGCCAGCAGCATGCCGAAACACCGGAGGTCGGACTGCCACTCGCGGTCGCTCAGCTCGGCGCCCGCCTGGTCGAGCCACGCGATGTCCTTGACGCTGCCGCCGCGGATGGCGCGCCCCTGGAAGAACGAGCGCCGGCACAAGCACCGGCTCCTCGTGCTGCAGGTCGGATCAGCCGTGCCGTGAAGTCCAGCAGCTCGGCGGCCTCGTCGGTGAGATCCCAGTCGGTCCAGCTCAGCTCGTTGTCCTGGCAGTAGGCGTTGTTGTTGCCGCGCTGGGTGCGGCCCATCTCGTCGCCGCCGCTCAGCATCGGCACGCCTTGCGACAGGAACATGCGTCGCCAGCAGGTTGCGCTTCTGGCGTTCCCGGAGCGCGCGCATCGTCGGGATCGTCGGTGGGTCCCTCGTGCCCGCAGTTCCAACTGAGGTTGTGGCTCTCGCCGTCCTGGTTGTTCTCCTGATTGGCTTCGTTGTGCTTGTGGTCGTAGCTGACCAGATCGTGCAGCGTGAAGCCGTCGTGCGCGGTGACGAAGTTGATGCTGGCGTAGGGCCGGCGCCCGCTGTGCTCGTAGAGATCGCTGCTGCCGGCCAGCCGGGTGGCCATCTCGGAGGTGGAGCCGGCATCGCCCCGCCAGAAGCTCCGCACGGTGTCGCGGTACCTGCCGTTCCATTCGGTCCACAGCACCGGGAACTGCCCGACCTGATAGCCGCCGACGCCCAGGTCCCACGGCTCGGCGATGAGCTTCACCTGGGAGAGCACCGGATCCTGATGGATGATGTCGAGGAAGGCGCTGAGCCGGTCGACGGCGTGGAACTCGCGCGCCAGCGCGCTGGCCAGGTCGAATCTGAACCCGTCGACGTGCATCTCGAGCACCCAGTAGCGCAGGCTGTCCATGATGAGCTGCAGCACCTGCGGTTGGGTGACGTTGAGGGTGTTGCCGCAGCCCGTGTAATCCACGTAGTGACGGCGGTCCTCCGGCGAGAGACGGTAGTAGGTGGCGTTGTCGATGCCGCGCAGAGACAGCGTGGGCCCCAGTTGGTTGCCCTCCGCCGTGTGGTTGTAGACCACGTCGAGAATCACCTCGAGCCCGGCCGCGTGCAGGGCCCGGACCATGCGCTTGAACTCGAGCACCGACTCGACCGGGCCTTTGCGCGTCGAGTAGCGCAAGTCGGGCGCCAGGAAGCTCAAGGTGTTGTAGCCCCAGTAATTGCTCTGGCCCCGTTCCGCCAGGTGCCGGTCGTCGGTGTGGTGGTGCACCGGCATGAGCTCCACGGCCGTGACCCCGAGACCCTTGAGGTGATCGAGGGCGGCGTCGGTGGTCAACGCCTCGTAGGTGCCGCGAATCGCCTCGGGGATGGCCGGGTGACGAGCCGAGAAGCCCTTCACGTGCAGTTCGTAGATGACGGTCTTGTGCCAGGGCGTGTTCAGCCGGGTGTCGTCGCCCCAGGTGAAGGCGGGGTCGATGACGGCCGCCAGCGGCGCCAACGCGGCGTTGTCCCGTTGGTCGAACGAGAGGTCGGCGTCGGGACTGGAGACGTCGTAGCCGAACATCTCGAAGTTGCCCCACTGGACCATCCGCCCGATGGCCTTGGCGTAGGGGTCGAGAAGCACCTTGTTGGCGTTGAAGCGGTGGCCGGACGACGGCTCGTACGGCCCATGGACGCGATAGCCGTAGAGTTGTCCCGGCCTGACGTCGGGAAGGTAGCCATGCCAGACCATGGCCGTCTGCTCGGGCAGCGTCACCCGCCGGGATTCCCGGCCGTCGACGGAGTCGAACAGGCACAGCTCGACACGGGTCGCGTGCGCGGAGAACAGGGCGAAGTTCACGCCGAGTCCGTCCCAGGTCGCGCCTAACGGATAGGGCGCCCCCGGCCAGACGGGCCGAGTGTTCGCCGACTCGTGGGAAACCAGACGGGGGTCGACGGCAGAAGACGATGTGGACATCCGCCCACGGTACAGCAATCCAGGTGCCGGTCGCCCGTCGATTGCGCCGGCCCGCCTTCACGTGCGAAGCGCGCTGCGCTCGGCCCGGTCACGCTGGTCCGCCTGACGACATTTCGACAATGCTCACGACCGGCTGCGATCCCGGCCGAGCCGCCTTGGGCCGCTGATAGAATCCCTGGCGGCGCGCCTTCCGGCGCCGTCGCACTCATGAACTCATCCACGGACAGCGCCGCGCCGCGATCGGTCGAAGAAGCCCTCATTGCCGCCGCGCGGGCGCTGACCTCCCGGCTGGACGTGGCCGGGGCCTCGCACGCCGTGCTGGATGCCGTGCAGGACGTGTTTGGCGCCACCTCCAGCTGGGTCCTGCTGCACGAGCCGCGCGACCACCGGCTCAAGGCCGTCGCCGTCCGCGGCGCCGGCGCCGATGCCTTTCGCGATGTCGTGATGCCCGCCGACGGGGGCATCATGGGTCTGGCCTTCTCCAGTCGGCGGGTCGTGTTCGTGCCCCATGCGCAAGACGACGACCGCTGGTTCGACGTGGCCCGGGTCCACGACACGGGCATCCAATCCGCCTTCGCCGTGCCGCTGATCGTCCACGGCAGCGCCATCGGCGTGGTCGGCCTCGATGCGCCGCAGTTCACCTCGGACCAGCCCCCCGGGCCGCGCGACGTGGCCCGCCTCGAGGCGCTGGCCGCGCAAGCCGCCATCGCCATCGCCAACGCCCAGCTCTACGAGAGCAGTGAGCGCGATCGCCGGCGCCTGACCGCCCTGCTCGACGAGCGCCGCGGCCTGCGCCGGCGCGTGACGCATCTCCAGCAGGAGGTGCGCGCGGCCTCGGCGCCGGGGGAGATCGTCGGCGCCAGCGCCCCCTGGACCGAGGTCGTGAAGCTGGCCGACCTGGTGGCGGCCGGCGACACGTCGGTGCTCCTGCTCGGCGCGACCGGGACGGGCAAGGAACTGCTGGCACGCCGGATCCACGACCAGAGTCCGCGTCACGCCGGCCCGTTCGTCGCCGTCAACTGCGCGGCGCTGCCGGAAGCGCTGGTCGAGAGCGAGCTCTTCGGCCACGAGAAAGGCGCCTTCACCAACGCCATCGCCCGGAAGCTCGGAAAGTTCGAGCTGGCCGATGGGGGGACGCTCTTCCTCGACGAAGTCGGAGACCTGCCGGCGGCCGCCCAGGCCAAACTGCTGCGCGTGCTGCAGGATTCGAAGGTGGAGCGGGTCGGGGCCACCGGCCCGGTGGCCGTGAACGTCCGGGTGGTTGCCGCCACCAACCAGAACCTCGAGGCGGCCGTCTCGGACAAAACCTATCGCGCCGACCTCTACTTCCGCTTGAGCGTGTTCCCGATCACGCTTCCGACGCTGCCCGAACGCCCGTCGGATATCCCCTTGCTCGCGCGGCATTTCCTCCGCGTCTTCGCGCGCACGCTGCGCCGGCCGGCGACCGACCTGGCCGATGACGCGATGCAGAAGCTGCTTGCCTACCGGTGGCCGGGGAACGTGCGCGAGCTCCAGAACGTCATGGAGCGGGCGGCGATCCTGTCGACCGGCGCGCTCGTGCCGGTCGGGGCCATCTGGCTTCCCGATGCCGTGCCGCCACCGTCCGATCCGCCCGGGCCGACCGGTACGACGACCCTGGTCGACGCGGAACGGAGCGCCATTCTCGCGGCTCTGGAGGGCACGGCCTGGCGCATCAGCGGCGCCGGCGGCGCGGCCGAGCGCCTGGGCATGAAGCCGACGACGCTGCACGCCAAGATGAAGAAGCTGGGGATTCGCCGGCCGGCGCGGACGACGCCACTCTCCACATGATGCGAGCGGTCAACCAAATGGCGTCAGGCCGCCTTCAGGAGGTTGGCCCCGGCGCGACCGGCGGCGCAAATCTGGCGTCGCCCGGGCGGGCCCCGAACTTGCAGCGGATTCAGCCAGTGGCCACGATCAGCGTGCGCGCCGGCAGGGAGAAGCGTCTGGTGACGGTGCATGGCCGTCTCGAGGCCCGCGACCTGAGGCGTCTCGAACGGGCGTGCGGCCCGGCGCTCGAGTATCGGGAGATGCCCCTGGAACTCCGCCTCGTGGACCGCGGCGGCATGGACGAAACCGCTCGGGTGTTCCTGGCGGAGCTGGTCAAGCGCGGCGCGGTTGTGTCGTAGGTCCGCCCGCGGTCGCGGGCGGCTCGTCGGCACCATCTTTTTCGGCGCAGGCGTGGGCCTGCAGGAGGCGCGATGAACATGCCGTCACCAGTACCTGTGGCCACCGACTTGTCGGAACTCGCCGATGAGGCTCTTCGACAGGGACATGCCGTGGCGCTCGCCTGGGACGTGCCTCTGGTCGTGTGTCACGTCCTGCCGGAGTCGTTTCGGGTGCGGGTCCTTTTCCCCCAGGACGCGGGCGTCGACACGCCGCATCAAGCCACGCTCGAAGTGAAGGCGCGGGATATCGTCCGGACGCGGGTCGAAGCGGTGCTGCCGTCGCGCCCGGACGTGGCCATCGAAATCGAGTCCGGGAGCCCGCACGCCGGCATCATCGAGATCGCCGAGCGGCGGCACGCCGGCCTGGTCGTGCTCGGCCCGGGGCGCACCGCGCAGCGGGTGGCGCAGGCGGCCGCCTGCCCGGTGCTGGTGGCCCGGCAGTCCGCGACGGCCGGGCCGGTGATTGGCGCCTCCGACTTCTCCGACGCGGCCCTGCCGGCTCTTCACGCGGCGGCGGCGGCCGAACGATGGATGGGCGGCGGGCTCCGTCTGATGCACTGTCTCGACGTCGATCACGCCGTGACGATGGCCGGCGGAGCGGCCGGCGGCATCGCGCTGCCGATGATCACCGACGCGGCGTTCGAGGAACTCCGAGCCGAGGCGGAGGCAACGCTGGCCACCGCGCTCGCCTCGCTGGGCACGACCGGTGAGATCGCGGTGCTCCGCCGTCCGCCCGGATCGGGCATCGTGGAGGAGGCCACCGCCACCGGGGCCTCGCTGGTCGTGGTCGGCACGCGGGGCCGCACCGGACTGCACCGGCTGCTCATGGGCAGCACGGCCGAACAGGTGATGTCACTCGCGCCCTGTTCGGTGCTGGTGGTGCCCCTCGACCGCCCGTTGGATGGGGCGGTGGTGGAGACTGCGCTGGTGGCCGAGGGCGTGGCTGGCGTGCCGCCGTCGCGCGGCGCTGGCTCCGTGCGCTGAGTCCTGGATGCGAGTGACCGCCACCGGCGCCCTGTGACCGATCCACCCTCCCGCCGTCTCTCGGACCTGTCGCGGGTCATCCACCGCGAAGTCGTGCTGCTCGTCCTGTTGACGGCGGTCGCCGCCGGCGTGTTCCTGTTCACGCACTGGGCCGCGGCCAGCAACCGGACACGGCAGTCGGCCGATGCCCTGTCCTGGTTCGAACGGGGCCGGGCGCGACTCACCGACGGCCGGACCGGCGAGGCCGTCCGCGCCCTCGAGCGCGCGGTCGCCCGGCGCCCCGACGACTGGGCCTACGCCACGATGCTGGTCGAGGCCCTGGTCGCCGATGGACAGGTCGGGCCGGCGCGTCAGGTGCTCTTGCGGTGGCGGCTGCGCCGCCCCGAGGATGCGGAGGTCGATATCCAGCTGGCGCGGCTGGAGGCCGCCGACGGCCACGTGACGGCGGCCACCGAGTACTACGAGAGCGCTCTCCATGGACGCTGGCCCGAAACGGGGAGCGAGTCACGCCTCGACCTGCGCCGCGAGCTGATCCGCTATCAGCTGCGTCACGGCCAGACCGGGCCGGCCCTGGCGCAGGCATTGGTGCTGGCCGCCAACGTCCCCGATGCACCGGACGCGCACATCGAAACCGGCCGGTTGTTTCTGGCGACGGGCGACGCGGCGCGCGCGCTGGATCACTTCGTGCGGGCGCTCCGGCTCGATCCGGGCAACGTCGCGGCTCGGGTCGGCGCCACCGAGGCGGCCTTTGCGCAAGGCGACTACGCCGGGGCGCTCGCGCATGCGCGAGGACTGACCGATCAGCCGAGCCGGGCCCGTGCCAGCATCGCCGCGGCGGTCATCGCCGCCGATCCGCTGGAGCCGCGCCTGTCGTTCGGGGAACGGGAGCGGCGGCTGGGCCGCGTCATCGACGACGCCCTTCTGCGTTTCACCGCCTGCCGGCAGCGGTCGCCGGAACCCACGCCGTTGGCCCGGCGCACGGCCGACGGGTTGGCCAACGCTCTGGCGGCATTCCGCGCCGACCTGTCGCCGCAGCGGCTGCGCGAGTCGTCCGACGTCATCGAACGTGGCTTGCGGCTGGCCGAGCAGGCGCTCGCGTCGGTACGCCAGCGCTGCCCCCGCTCGATGAACGCGGCGACGCGTTGCTGCGTGTGGCGCGGCGCCACGGAGCGGCGGCATGACCCCGGTGACCACGCCGCCGACCCTGGAAGGCCTGCGGCTGCGCGAGAACCACCTGTTCTTCGCGCTCACCCTGGTGATGGGCGTGTTGGCCGGCCTGTCCGCCGTGCTGTTCTCCCTGGCCATTGATCGCGCGGGGCGGACCTTGTTTGGGTTCGATCCCACGCCCCTGCGTCTGTTCCTGATTCCGACCGGCGCCAGCCTGCTGGCCGGCGTGCTGCTGGCCAAGGTGTTTCCCGACGTGCGCGGCAGCGGCGTTCCGCAGACGAAGGCGGCGTTCCATCTGCACGGCGGGGTCATTCCGCTGCGGGTGCCGATCGGCAAGTTCCTGATGGGCGTGCTGTGCGTTGGTTCGGGCCACTCGATGGGCCGGGAAGGGCCGTCGGTGCAGATCGGGGCGGGTCTGGCCTCGGCCATCGGTCGCTGGGTCGGCCTGCCGCCGCACCGCGTGCGCGAGCTCGTCCCGGTCGGCGCCGCTGGCGCGCTGGCCGCGGCCTTCAACACGCCGGTGGCGGCCGTGATCTTCACGCTCGAGGAGCTGATTGGCGATTTGAACGCGCCGCTGATCGGCTCGACGGTGGTTGCCTCGGTGGCGGCGGTGATGGTGTCGCGCTCGATCCTGGGCAACGAACCGCTCTTCCATGTGCCGCCGTATCAGCTCGTCCACCCGGCGGAATTGGCCGCCTACGCCGTGCTCGGCGTGGTCGGGGGGCTGCTCTCGCTGGCTTTCTGCCGCACCTTGCTGCTGGTTCGGCGCCGAACGCTCACCCTCTCTTCCGGTCAGAAGATGCTGCTGCCCGCCGTCGGCGGCGCCATCATCGGCGGGCTGATCATCTTCGTGCCGGAAGTGATGGGCGTGGGCTACGAGTACATCGGCGAGGCGCTCAACGGCGGCCTGGTACTCCGCACCCTGGTCCTGTTGTGCGCGGCCAAGCTCGTGGCCACGCTCGTCTCCTACACCACCGGCAATGCCGGCGGGATCTTCGCGCCCAGCCTCTACATCGGCGCCATGGCGGGCGGTGCCGTCGGCACCCTCACGCAGATGGTGGCGCCGTTCCCCACGGCCGATGTCGGGGCCTACGCGCTGGTCGGGATGGGGGCCCTCTTTGCCGGCATCATCCGCGCGCCGATGACGTCGGTGTTCATGATCTTCGAGATCACGCAGGACTATCAGATCCTGGTGCCGCTGATGGTGGCCAACCTGCTCAGCTACCTGATCTCACGCCACTACCAGCCGCTGCCGGTCTACCACGCGCTGCTCGAGCAGGACGGCGTCCACCTGCCGCCCGCCGTGCCCGGCGAGACCATCGAGGCCTGGACCGCCGGCGAGGCCATGCAGCGCGACGTGGTGTGGCTGTCGCCCGTCGACACCGTGGCCGACGCGGTGCTGGCCACGCGCCCCCGGGCCGAACGGGCCTTCCTCGTGGGCACGGTCGACCGCGTCGCTGGCGTGGTGACCGCCGAGGATCTGCGCGCGGCGCTGGCCGGTGGGGCCGGGGAGCGCGAGGTCGCGGCGCTGATCCGGCCGGTGCTGCCGCCGCTTGCCGCGAGCGACCCGCGCGACCGGGTCCTGGCCCGGCTGATCGGGGAGGTCGGGCTGGTGCCGGTCGTGAACGAGGCCGGGCAGGTGCTCGGCACCATCGAGTCCGCCGACGTCGTGCGCTATCTCGCCGAGCGGGCTGGGGCGGTCTGAGCGTGAGGCCGCCACCGACGCGATGGGCGCTAACCGCCGGCGCGCGCCGGGCCGCGCGAGGTCGAGGCGGCTCAGGCGAGGCGCTTCATCAAGTCCGCAAACCAGTGCACGGTGACCGACAAACGATCGGGATGCGCGATCGCGGAGCTTTGCGCCACGAGGAGCAACCGGCCGTCGGGCGCCACATCGTAGTTGGGCAGGCCGGTCACCGCGCCCGGCTGGTACGGACCCTCGGCGACGCACATCCGATCGGTGTCGGTGCGGCGAGTGGCGGGGTCCATGGCCACCGCGAACACCTGCGATCCGCGTCGGTAGAACAGCCGCCGGCCGTCGGCTGACCAGAGCGGCTCGGCGCCGCCGCCGGCGCTGACCTGGCTGACGTCGCCGCCGCCGGGATAGGCCGCCACGTAGACCTCGAGCTGGCCGGATTCATCCGACGCGTAGGCAAACGACCGCCCGTCGGGCGCGACCGCCGGCGCAAAGGTGTTGGCCCTCGACCGCACGAGCGAGCGCGGGGCGGCGTGGTCGGTTGGCGCACACATCCAGATGCCGGCGCCGCTCTCGGGGTTGTATTCGGTGAAAAGCAACTGCGAGCCGTCGGGCGACCAGGAGCCGGGCACCAGGTCGTGCTCGCCGCCGACCAGCAGCGTCGGCTCGGCGTCGTCGAGCGCCTGCGAGAAGATCTGGCACGGCCCGTTCCGATTCGAACTGAAGGCCAGGCGCCGGCCGTCCCGGGTCCAGACGGGCGCAAAGTTGTCGCCGTCGAAGGTCAGCCTGACGCGCGTGCCGCGCTCACAATCATGGACCCAGATGTCGCTGGTGCGTGTGCGGATGGCCATCGCAATCCGGCGGCCGTCGGGCGACAGACGCGGCTCCTCGATGAGCGGCTCGGCGATGCCGGCGGCGGTCACGGCGCCGTCGGCGGCCCAGACGAGACGTTGGGTGACGTCGTGGGCCGCGCCGGTGAGGTAAACGAGGCAGCCGTCCTGCGACACGCTGAAATAGCCGGCGCCGGTGGGCTGGGTCATGACGTCCTCGACGACCGGCATCGACGAACCGCCGGCGGTGAGCGTATCGAGGTCGAACGGCACGGCCATGAGCGAGCCGCCGCGCATGTAAACCAGATGGCCGGTCGGGACGTAGCGCGCGCTGCAGCCGTAGCGATGCACCGTCCGCCGTTGTCCGGTGTCGAGCGAGACCACGGCGGTCTCCGCTTCCTCGAACGAACCCGATCCGGCGCGCGCGATGGTGAAGAGCACGCTGCGGCCGTCCGGCAGCATCTCCGGCCAGCGGTGCGTGCGTTCGCCGCGGTCGAAATCGAGCGTCGTCGCGGGCCGGGGGTGGCGGCCATCGGGGCTCACACGGACCAGGCCCGAGGCCGGCGTGGGGGCGAAGACGATGTCGTTGCCGGCGCCCCACGACGCCCCACGGCATTCGCTGCCCGCCTCACAGATGGCGAAGGGGGCGCCGCCACTGGTGGGCACCTTCCGCAGGCAGCCATTGGCGAAGTAGCCAATCCACCGGCTGTCGGGCGAAAAGAACGGCGACGCGGCGCCCTCGGTCCGCGGTAGCACCGTCACGTCGCCGCGATCGAGGCGGCGCACCGCCAGCACGGTGGTGGCGCCGTCCTGCGCGACGTAGGCCACGGCGCGGCCGTCGGGAGAGATGGCAAACGGGCGCGACGGCGCCAGGGCCAGGGGCGGACCGGGTGCGAGCGACAGCGACAGCATCAGCGGCCAGCCACCGGCGCTCGTTGCCGCCGGGCGGCCACCGACGGGCAGCGGCGGCGTCGCCGGCAGGTCGTGCAGCCGGGTGACGTCGGCGACGAAGCGGTAACCGCGCCGCGGCACGGTGGCGATGTAGCGGTGGTGCTTCGGGTCGTCGCCAAGCGCCCTGCGCAACAGAAAAATCTGCTGGCTGAGATTGGCTTCCTCCACGATCGCATCGGGCCAGACACGGCGCATCAAGTCGTTCTTGTCGACGACCTGGCCCGCATCCTCGACGAGCGCGGCCAGGATGTCGAATGCCTTGACGGTGACAGCCACTGCGTCGCCGCCCCGAAGCAGCCGCCGCGCCGCGGTGTCGACCCGAAAGCCCGCGAATTCGTAAGTTGGACCCGGCATCCTTGAATCAAATTGAGAGCAATTGAGGTTCAGCTTGAGGACAGCCACCTCGTGCCTGAGGGATTCTACGCCGGTCGGTTACCAAATCAGGAGGAGACATCATGGCTGTCTACATGGTCGAGCGGGAACTTCCGGGATTCACCAACGAGGCCCTCGCCGGGGCGCAGCGCGCCGCTATCGCCGGCGCCCAGAAAGCCACCAGCGACGGCACGCCGGTGCGCTACATCCGCAGCACCTTCGTGCCCGGCGAGGCGCGCTGCATGTGCCTGTTCGAGGCCAAGACGCCCGACGCCGTCAGGGACGTCAACGAAGCGGCGGGCCTGCCGTTCACGCGCATCGTGGAAGCAATGGATCTGACGCCGGCCACTTAGCCGACGCTCGGCGCCGGGTTGGGGTCGGGCGGGGTCGAACGCAACCACGCCGTGCGCCCCAGCCCGCGCCCGCCCCGGCCGGCTGCTCGACGCGCGGCTCGACAAGGCCGGCGTGCCGCAGCACCTGTCGCCTCGAGCAATCCGACCGACGTCCGTACCGACAGGAGACTCCCCAATGCGCCTCACAACTCTCGTTCTGGCCGGATTGATTCTCTTTGCGTCGTTCGGACGGGCCCCGAGCGCGATGGCGCAGACCGTAGCGCCCCCCACGATTCATCGCGTCACCTTGCGGGCGGAGACGGGTGTGCTCACGGTGACGGGCACGGGATTGGGCCCCGACCTCCAGGTGTCGGTGGACGGGCAGGCCGTACCGCAGCTGCCGGGCGCCACCGCTACGGAGGTCGAAGTGCTGGCGCCAGCCACGGTGATGACCATGGCCGGCACCTATCGGCTCGTCGTCGTCGATCCCATGCGCCGTGTCGGTGACGGGTTCGTGGTGGTGGGCCCCGGAGTGTCCAGTCCCGTCGCGGCAGGCGACCGCGCGGGAGAACCCACCGGCGTCTCGTTCGGGTCGAAGAGCACCCGCATGGCGCCGGCAGCCAGCAGCCTGGCGGAGCCGTGGCTGCCCCAGCCAGCGCCGGACCTCGCACCGGGCCCCGCGCCTCTTGCCGTCATCGAGGACACCAACGCGCCCTACCGCACCGCCCTCGGCCATCAAGCACTGCTGTCCAATACCAACACCGGCGGCTACAGCAACACGGCGATCGGCCATTCGGCGCTCCGCACGAACACCACGGGCTTTGCCAACACCGCGACTGGCCGCGAGGCGCTCTTGAGTAACTCGACCGGTTTCAGTAACACGGCCAACGGCGCGTTCGCGCTCAGCGCCAACACCACCGGCGCCAACAACACGGCCACCGGAGACGGCGCGCTCCTCGCCAACACCTCGGGCGCCAACAATACGGCCACTGGCTCGTCCGCACTCCGGCTGAACACCGTGGGCCGCTCCAACACCGCCGCCGGTGTAGACGCGCTTCGCCGGAATTCCACGGGCTCCGAAAACACGGCCAGCGGCGCGGAGGCGCTATTTGCCAACACCACCGGCATCTCGAACACGGCCAGCGGCTACCAGGCGCTCCGTGCCAACACCACCGGCGAGGCCAGCACCGCTCACGGCGCGCAGGCGCTGGCGGCCAATACGATCGGCGTATCCAACACGGCCAGCGGATACAACGCACTCACTGCCAACACCAGCGGTTCCAACAACACCGCCAGCGGCCAGAAGGCGCTCGCCTCTAACACGACCGGTAGTAACAACGCCGCGTTTGGGGGCAACGCGGGGGAGTTGGCTACCACCGGCTCCTACAACGTCTTTCTCGGCGCCGAGGTGGCGGGCACGGCCGCCGACACGAACACCATCCGCATCGGCCTGCCGTTCAGTGGCGGCGTGGGGCAGAACCGGACCTTCATTGCCGGTATCCACGGCACGCAGTTGACCGGCATCGCCCAGCAGGTGTACGTCGACGCCAATGGGCAGCTCGGCACCATCACGCCCGGCGTGGCCGTCGGCGCGGGCACCACCTCGTCGGCGGCTGCGCTCGAACAGCAGGTGCGGCAGCAGGAAGCGACCATCGTCCGCTTGCAAGCCGCCATCGACGACCTGCGCCGCAGCCTGGCGCAACTCGGCGCGGGCGCCGGCTCCACCGCCCGCCGCAAGTAGCGGGCCCGCGTCCGGCGGTAGCGCCGAGCCGGACTTTCCGCTAGCATCGGAGCAGGGTCGGCCCCGCGTGCTCGTGCTCCTGACGTCCGTTCGTCGCGCTTCGTGGCTGGCCCTGGTCGGCCTGCTGCTCGTGGCGCCACAGGCCCGGGCGAGCACGGCGGCCTACCTGCACCTCGACGGCGACGGCACGCGTGACGAGGTCACGGTCGACCGGCTGGACCCGACCCTGGTCACGGTGCGCCTCTCGGCCAGCGGCATCGTCACCGCCATTCACAGCGCCAGGCCGCTGCAGCAGGTCATCGCCGTCGACCTCGATGGCGATCGCCGTCCGGAACTCGTGGGCCGCGACGATGCCCACGGCCTTTACGTGTGGACCCCGGACGCGCGCGACAAGTACCGGTCGTATCGCCCGTGGCGCGCTCCGCGCAAGGCGCCCGTTCCGTCCAGCTCCAACAGCGTCGACGACGACCCGCTGACCGGTGACGACGCGTTGCCGGAGGCGTCGCGCGTCACCGCGCCGCTGGTCACCGAATCGCACCTGCGCGCGCCGGCCGCGGGCATCGCCCGGTGCCTGCCGGCCCCGGCCGCCGGGCCGCGCCACTACCTCCTCACCCTGGCCTCCGCGCCCCGCCCGCCCCCCGCGTCGATCGTCTAGCTCGAGCGCCCCAAGTCGGGCCGGCGGCCGCCGGTCCCGGCGCCGCTCCATCGGGGCGCCCCCCCTTCCAGCTTCGTCGATCACGTGTGCCTTCCGGCACAAGAGGTGTCGTCATGCGCAGTTCATGCGCCCGTCGCCGTGCCGTTTCCGGCTGCTCGCTCGTCTCTCGGACTCCCAAGCCGTCGTGGCGGGAGGCCGTCGCATGGTGAACGCCATTTCCCGTTACGGGGTGCGGGTCGTGCCCGGCACCGAAGAACTCGTCGCCGATCTGGACCGTCGTGGACAACTGGTCGAAGGGCCGCAGGTGGCCGAGTTCCAGGCGGCGTTTGCCGCGCGCGTCGGCGCCACGGCGGCGGTCGCCACGTCCTACGGCCGGATGGCGTTCTACTACATCCTCCGAGCCATGGAGCTGCCCGCCGGGGGCGAGATCGTCATGCCGGCGCTGACCTTCTGGGTGATGCCCGAGATGGCCCGCGTGGCCGGACTCACGCCGGTCTTCGCCGATGTCGATCCGCTGAGCTTCAACATGACCGCCGAGTCGTTCGAACGCGTCGTCACGCCGCGCACCGTGGCGGTGGTGCCCACTCACCTGTGGGGTCTCCCCTGTGACATGGACCAGATTCTGGAGGTGGCCGGCCGTCATCACGTGCCGGTGATCGAGGACTGCGCGCACGCCCTCGGTGCCACCTATCGGGGGCGCTCGGTCGGCTCGATCGGCGACGCCGCCGTGTTCAGCTTCCAGACGCTCAAGCCGCTCAACACCTACGGCGGCGGGATGGCGGTGGCGCGCGATCCGGTGCTGGCCTCGCGCATCGCCGACCTGGCCGAGGCCGAACCGATGCCCGACCGCGGTTCGGTCCACGGCAAACTGCGGCGCGGCCGGTTGCAGCGCTTTGCCACCGCGGCGCCCACCTTCACCTGGACCTTGTTTCCCGTCATGTACGCCTGCGCCATGGCCGGCGTGCGCTGCGACACCTACTTCTGGGAATCGATCCGTCCGCTCGAGCCGATGCCCGGTGACTACCGCGAGCGCTACAGCAACGTCCAGGCGGCCCTTGGGCTGCGCGCCCTGCTTCATCTCGATCAGTGGACGCGGCGCACCCGCCTGCACGCCAGCCAGATGAGCGACGGGCTGCGCGGGGCACCGGGGCTGCGTCTGCCCACCGTTCCCGACGACCGCACGCACGCGTTCTACCAGTACTGCGCCTACGCCCCCGAGCGCGATGCGGTGGTCGATTACTGTCTGCGCCGCGGCGTCGACGTCGAGACGCTGCACGTGGACGTCTGCTCGGACCTGGATTTGTTTGGCACCAAGCACCCGGGCGCGACGCCCGGGGCGCTCGCGGCCACGCAGACCGTGCAGATTCCCATCTACGAAGCGCTCAGCCACGCGCAGGTGGAGCGGGTGGCCGGGGCGGTCCGCGACTCTGCCTATGCCTTGCAGGTGCGCACCCACGCTTTCGAGGCCGGCGGATGATGCTCGAAGGCACGCGCGCGCTGGCGGCGTATGTGGGGATTCTCGCGGCCGCCGCGCTCGAGAGCGAAGTGGTCTACCTGGCAGCGGCGACGCTGGTCGGCGAGGGTCACCTCAACCCCGCAGGTGTGGCGCTGGCCGGCGCCACCGGCGCGGCCCTCGGCGACCAGGCGTATTTCTTCCTGCTGCGCGGACGCCTCCGACACTGGCTGGATCGCTCCGGCGTGATCGGACAGCGTGGTCAGTCGCTGGCGGCGCTCGTGCGCCGCCACGAAGTGCCGATGGTGCTGGTCATCCGCTTCGCCCCGGGCCTGCGCATCGCGCTGGCGGCCGCGTGCGCGTACGCCGGCGTCGCGCCGCTCAAGTTCGCCGTGCTCAACGGCCTGGCCAGTGTCGCGTGGGCCGTCGGCCTGCTGGCGCTCGTCAGCTGGGCCGGACCCCAATGGCTGGGCGCGTTGGGCCTGTCCGGCTGGTGGGCCGCGCTGCTGCCGGCGCTCCTCATTCTGTTGGGAGTGCAGCTGGCCGCTCGCGCCGCCCGGCGGATTCGAGCGTAAGGTAGCCGACCCGGCCCCGGGCCAGCCGTCCGTCACATCGCCGACGTCCCGCCAGCCGCGGGTTCGGCCAGGGCCGCCACCAGGTCGACAACCCGTTCGAGATCCACCGGCTTGACCAGGTGCGCGTCGAAACCGGCTGCCGTCGAGGCCAGCCGGTCCCGTTCCTGCCCGTAGCCGGTCACGGCCACGAGCCGGGTCGACAGCAGTTCGGTGGTCGAGCGGAACTGGCGCGCCAGTTCGAAGCCGTCCATCACCGGCAGCCCGATATCCAGCAGGGCCACATGCGGCCTGAAGCCTGCGGCGACGTTCAGCGCCTGCGGGCCATCATGGGCCATCGCGGTCTGGTAGCCGCGCTCGGCCAGGGCGTCGGCCAGCATGGTCGCCGCGTCGCTGTTGTCGTCGACGACGAGCACGCGCAGGCCTCGTCCCGGCGCCTCTGCCGGGTGCGGCACGTCGGCCTCCGTCAGCTTCGCCGGGCACGTCGACCTTGGCCAGGCGAACGACGAACTCACTGCCGCTGCCGCGCCCTTCGCTGAGCGCGCTCACCGACCCCTCGTGCAGCTCCACCAGGCTGCGGACAATCGCCAGGCCGAGGCCCAGCCCACCTTGCGCCCGGTCGATCGCCTGACGATCCTGAGTGAACAGGTCGAAGATGCGGGGCAGCATCTCGCGTTCGATGCCGATGCCGGTGTCGCGCACCCTCACGACGACCTCGTCGCCCTCGACGGCGGCGGAGACGAGAATCCGGCCCCCAGGCGGCGTGTACTTCGCGGCGTTGGTCAGGAGATTGCCGAAGACCTGCGCCAGACGATCGGGATCGGCCATGACGCCCAGTCCGTGCCTGGCCACCTCGACCTCGAGCCCGTGCCGGTGCTGTTCGAGCAGTGGGCTGGCGAGCTCGATGGCCTTGGCCACCACGTCGATTCAGCTCGGTCGGCCGGCGATTCAGGCGGACCTTTCCGCGGGTGATCCGCGAGACGTCGAGGAGGTCGTCGACCAGGCCGACCAGGTGCCGCACCTGCCGTTCGATGATGGTCGCGCTCCCGCTCGCCCGCCTGCACGCCGCGCAGGCGGAGCAGTTGCAGCGCGGTGAGGATGGGCGCGAGCGGGTTGCGCAGCTCGTGCCCGAGCATGGCCAGGAACTCGTCCTTGGCGCGGCTCGCGTCTTCGGCCGCCTGCCGGGCGATGGCCAGTGAGGTCACTTCGAAGGCCACGACCGCGATGCCGTCCACCTTCCCGCGCTCGTCGAACGTCGGTTGGTAGACGAAATCGAAGTAGCACTCTTCCAACTCGCCGCTCGGGGCCCGCGGTTCAACTCCGCGCGATACGACCGGCCGAGAAACGGCTCGCCGGACTGGTAGACGCCATCGAGCAAGGCCACGACGCCCTGAGCGACAAGCTCGGGCAGAGCCTCGCGGACGGGCCGGCCGAGGATGTCGCGGCGGCCGATGAGCTCGAGAGTAGGCGGGGTTGGCCAACTCGTAGACGTGGTCCGGTCCCCGCAGCACTCCGATGGCTACCGGAGCGTGCTCGAAGATCGAGACGAGCCGGCGGCGGTGTTCGTCCTCGATCATCCGGAGCCGCGCCCGCAGGAGTTGCGCCTCCACACGCGCCACGAGCTCGCGTGCCGCGAAGGGCTTGACCAGATAGTCGTCGGCTCCGGCCTGGAATCCCTCGATGCGCGCTTCCTCGCCGGCGCGTGCCGAGAGCATGAGCACCGGGAGCTGGCGAGTCCGCTCATCCGCCCGCAACTCGCGCAGCAGCCCGAAGCCGTCGAGGTGCGGCATCATCACGTCGGTGATCACCAGTTCCGGCGGCCGTCGTCCGATGAGCGCCAAGGCCTCGCGGCCATTGGCGGCAAACTCCACCTGCCAGCGCTGGCCCAGCAGCGTGCCCAGGTAGGTCCGCATGTCGGCGTTGTCGTCGACCAGCATGATGCGCGCTGCCTCGACCCCCGGCGCCGGTGCCGCGGTCTCCACGGCCCCAGGCGACGCGGATTCGGGCAACCACCGTTCGATCTCCGTGAGGAACGAATCCGCGTCCGCTCCGGCCGGCCCGGGCGGCCGGGGGCCGACGATGCGCTCGGCCGGCAGGTGCGACGTGCCGACGGGAATCGACACCGTGAACGTGCTGCCACGCCCGTCCTCGCTCGTGACCGCGATCGTGCCGCCGTGCAGACGCACGAGTTCCTGCACGAGCGCCAGGCCGATGCCGGTGCCCTCCTGCGTCCGCCCCCGCGCGCCTTCCACACGATGGAAGCGCTCGAACAACCGCGGCACTTCGCGGGCGGGGATGCCGGTCCCGGTATCGCGAACGCGCAGCACCACGCAGTCGCGCGCTTCCTCGACGGAGACGGCGATTTCGCCCGTCATGGTGAACTTGAAGGCGTTCGAAATCAGGTTGAGCACGACCTTTTCCCACATGTCGCGGTCGACATGGGCGATGGCGGCACCGGGCGGGCAGTCGACCAGGTAGCGCAGGCCGCCCCGCTCCACGGCCGACTCGAACGCGCTGGCCAGTTCCGCCGTGTAGCCGCCGAGGTCGACCGGTTCGTAGCGGGCCTCCATGCGCCCGGCCTCGATGCGGGAGAAATCGAGGAGCGCGTTCACGAGCTTCCGGAGCCGCAGGCCATTGCGATGCACGAGTTCGAGCGCCCCGCCCGTGAGCGACTGTCCGGCCGAGACGTGCGCGTCGGTTACCGGGCCGAGCATCAGGGTCAGCGGGGTGCGCAGTTCGTGGCTGACATTGGAGAAGAACGTGGTCTTGGCGCGGTCGATCTCCGCGAGAGCTTCGGCGCGGCGGCGCTCGGCGATGTAGGCCTGGGCGTTGGCCAACCCGGCCGCGATCTGTCCGACATAGAGCGAGATGAAACTGGCGAAACCGCTGTCGAGCGGGACGGAATGGGTTCAATCCGGCAATGAAGACTCCGGCCGGACGCGTGTGGCCCTGCTGGGGAATCGGCACGACGATCGCCTGGCTGGGCGCCTTCTGCCACGGCCCGGAGGGCCAATTCGCCGCGGGGGGGCGGTCCATGACGACGGGCGTGACGCCGCCCTCGAGCGCGGCCGCGATCGGCCAGACGGCATCGTCCGCGTCGAGCGTGGATGGCGCGATGGGATCCCCTGCGGAGAGGTTGCTGGTGGCGGCCAGCGTCAGGGTCTTCCCCTCGGGCGCGACGAGGTAGGTGAGCGTGAACGGAAACTCGCGGGCGTCCTGACCGAGCGAGCGTCCCAGGGCCTGCCACACGCCGTCGATCGTCTGGTTCGCGGCCAGGCCGGCGCCGAGTTCGCGCAGCAGCGTGAGCCGGCGCGCCCCGATGATGCGGTCGGTTTCCTCGGTCACCACGCAGAACATGCCGGCAATCCGGCCGTCGTCCTGGTGCAGCGGGCTGTACGAGAAGGTGTGGTAGGTCTCTTCCGGGAAGCCGCTGCGCTCGAGGAACAGCCGCAGCCCTTCATCCCAGGTGGCCTCGCCGGTGGCCAGGACGTGCTCGATCCGGGGACCGATGTCCGGCCAGATCTCTGCCCACACCTCGCTGGCGGGCCTGCCCAGGGCCCACGGGTGTTTGGCTCCCAGCGACATCCTGGCGTAGGCGTCGTTGTAGAAGAACGTCAGCTCCGGTCCCCAGCCCATCCACATCGCGTAGCGGGACGTGAGCATCATGCGGATGATCGCGCGGATGCTCGGCGGCCATAGGGCCGGCGAGCCGAGCGGCGTCTCGCGCCAGGCGAGTTGGCGCATCATGGCCGCCAGCTCGCTCGATCCGACGAACAAGGTCTCGGCCGGGGCTGTGCTCATGCGGTTACTCGGCGGGCTACCCACGCGAAAGCGCGGCGGCAGCTGTGGCGTAGAGAGCCCTTGGAGACGATTCTAACGCCGGGCCCGCCACAAACCGCGTACTCCGGTTCGTCCCTAGCGTCGCTGCAGTGAGACCACCAGCGCGGCGGTGGTCTCGAGGTCGGTCCGCCCGAACCCGCGCACCGGGTCATTGCGATACTCGAGCGCGTGCGACACCTTGAACGACACCAGGCGCGTGAGCGTCACGACGAACGCCGTGGCGCTGGTGGCGCGCCAGTTCCGCACCGTGCCGAGGTCCGCGATGCCCTCGGCGTGCTCGGTGAACTCCGTGCCGCGCACGATCGACCAGCGGTAGCGGAGCGTGCCGGTGCCAGTCGGGAAACGCCGGTCCGTGCCGTCGAGACGATTCTCGGCCGTGTAGCCAACGCTGCCCTCCGCGGTGAGCGTCTGCCGGCGACTGAGGGCGGCGGCATAGGCGGCTCCTCCTTCGGCCCTGACCCGGTGGGCGATGCCCGCGAAGCGGTCCCGTCCGTAGGAGGCTTCCCCGAACAGCTCCACCTGCGGCCCGACGCGCACGCCGTGGCGCCCCAGGGTGGTGAGCGAACGGGCATTGGTCACGGCCTCGACCTGGCTGGTCAGGAACGCGACGGAGCCGAGCGTGGTGGTCGCGGCGGTGCGGTGGACCACCGAGCTGCCCAGGCCGAGCGTCCGGACGGAGGTCGTTCCCCCGGTGGCGACCAGCGACAGCTCGCTTTTCACGTCCCAGTGCGGGGGCGCCTCGGGAACCGCGCCGTACTGCGCGGCGATCCCGCCCCTGGGCGGGGGACCGGAATGCCTGACCTGAAGGCGCCATCCGCTGCCGTCCCGCACCCACACATCGGTGATCAAGCTGCGCAGCAGGGCCGGCCGACAGGTGTCCGGATCCACGTGAAAGGTGAGTTCGAAGGAGATGACGGCCGCCACGCCGTAGTGGTGCGCCTGGAGGTCCGAGATCTCCGAGCGGTCGCCCCAGCACAAGGAGAGGGCGTTTCGCAGCCAGGTCGCCCGGTCGATATCCGGTGAGCCGCGGAGCACGTAGTCGGGCGCGAGCAAGCGCTCGAGGCGCCCCTCGTCCTTCGCGTGCATGGCGTCGGCCAGCGTGCGCTCCAGTGTCCTGAGCTCCACGGAGGGATCGGTCGGCGCCTCCTGGGCCAGCGCCGACGACGGCGCTGACAGTGACACCAGACCCACGCACACGAGGACCAGACGAGTGAGGTAAGGGACCAGCAACATACCTGGAACGATGCTACATGCTCCGGCGCGCGAGGCGCGTCAGGACGGGTCACGGTCGGCAGCACCGCCCGCTTCGAAGCGCAACACGCCCTTCAGAGCCAGCACCGACAAGGCGGTGACGAAGAGCGCGCCACCCGGGGGCGTTGGCGTCGATCGAGCCGTCGAGTGCTGCGCTGGGACCCGCAGCAGGGTAGTGGCGGGCCATCCGCCACACGCCTGCTGACGCTCGAGCAGCGCTCCCACCAGCCGTCCGGTGGCGCCGTGCCCCATGGTGACGGCGCACGCCAGCAGTTGCGAGAGGCAGAAGGCGTCGCCGTGCCCATCGGCGCCGTCCAGCCAGCCAGCGATTCGCCGGGCCAGATCCCGAGGCACCCCGTTGCCAATCCGGCACAGCTCCAGATTGCGGGCCACGGCGTAGGCGTCGCACGCCCACCAGAAGGCCTGCCACGGCGCCTGTGGCGCGCCGTCATGCTCTGGCTGTGGCGGCGGCGTGCGCACGACCACGTCGCCGGCCCCGACCGCGTGGAGCGCCAGGCCCACGACCGGGGCGACGTCGGCGTGCACGCCGCTCCACGCCCCGAACCGGTCGCCGCGGAAAGTGTGGACGTGGCCGTCGAGGTCCAGGAAGCCGGTCAGCGCCCGCCGCCCATCGACGGCCCTCAAGTCGTCGATGAGCGCCAGGAAGCGGAGCGCCCACGCCGTGCTGTCGGCATCGACGGCCGTCCGGCGGTTGTAGCCCCAGCCTTCGCTGCGGTGCATGCGATGCAGGGCATCAGCCGCGCGCCCCAGCGCACTCAACACCTCGGCCACGACCGGCACCTCGGCCAGCGCCAGCGAGACGCACGCGGTGGTCCATGCGTCGCTGGCTCCCGGCTCCAGATCGAAGTCCGGCCAGAGGCCGTCGCCGGCCTGCGCCTGAAGCAAGCGCTCGACCCCGGCCGCGACGGCTTGCTCAACCGCCCGCAGTTGGACCGGCGGCAGGCTTGGCATAAAGGGTCATGGCGCGCGTCGGATGGCCAAGGGTGAAGCTGACGTACTCGGGAGAGAATCCGCCGAAGCACTCCCGCAGGTCGCGCAGGAATCCGTCGCAGGCGGCCGTGTCGACGCCGACCTCGTGAGCGAAGGAGATGGCCCGACCGAGGAACGCGGCGCGCGCTGGCGCGGGCAGCCACTGGCACGACACGTCGATCTTGACGCGCGCGATCTCGGGCCGGATCACACCGCTGGCGTCGCGAAGGAAGTCGTAGCCGCAGGTCACGGACTGGCTGGGCAGGCCGCGTCGGCCGCCGAGCCGTTCGCTCAACGCCGCCGCCATCTCCCCCCCGGCGCGGTCGGTGGGCGGCAGCATCGCGGCCAGCGTGGCGCCCCGTGGCCGATGGGCGCCCAGATAGAGCCGCAACACCGGGACGCGGCCGTCACGAACGACCACGCCCAGCCCCACTGGGATCGCGTGAGCCATGGTGCGGTCGGCCAGCGCCTGCAGCGGCGCCTCCAGCCGGTCGTCGCCAAAGCCGCCCAGCATGGCGGCCAGCCGCTGCCAGCGCGCGAGGAGCGGACCGTGCCGCAGGTTCAGGTAGAGGCGCAGGTCGAGATGGTCGGCCGTCTGACAGACGCCCAGCCACACGCCGCCCCACCAGCCGCCGAGTTCGTGTGCATCGCGCGGCAGGAGCGCGGTGGCGATGGCGTTGAGGTCGGGAACGGCATCGCGCCAGTCGAGGGCGACGAGCAAGCGGTCGACGAGAGCCAACGAGAAGTCAATCTGCTCGGGCACCGTGCGCGCGACTCCGCCCGGCTCGGTGAGGACGCGGAATCCCGGCTGATGGGCCGGCGCCGCGGCGTCTTGCGAATAGACGACGGCGGTGCCGTCGTGACACAAGGACGGCCGCCGTCGGACCGGGGTCGTGACCGGATCCACGGCGGCGGCAATCACCGCCTGCTGCACGATCCGGAGGCGTCGGGTGTGCGCCTCCGGACTGTGCGTGGTGCGGCGCAGGAAGAACGCGTCGTGACGACTGGCCTCAGGGTTTGGGGAGGATGTCGACGGTGACGGCGCCGCCGCTGGCGCCGGGAGCGGCAATCTGTCCGTCGATTCCATCTGGACCTCCGCCTGCCGAAGGATTGCCGGCGCCGCCAGCGCCGCCCACGCCCTTGGTGCCGCGCGCCCCCGGCGCGCCTCCCGGCCCACCGGAGAGACCGTCGGCCGGGTCGGCCACCACGTTGGGGAAGATCACGCCGGGGTTGTAGAGCAGCACCACGTGTCCGCCGTTGCCGCCCCGGCCGCCCTTGCCGGCATTGCCGCCGTCGCCGCCACGTCCGCCCTGGCCGCCGGCCCCGGTGGCGCCGTTGGCGGCGTGCGGCTCGCAGCCCTTGCCGCTGCCGCCGGATCCACCTGGTCCTCCGTCCTGCCCGTCGCCGCCGTTGCCGCCCGCGCCGCCCCGGCCGCCGCTGCCACCGCGACCGCCGCGATAGTTGAGCGTGATGGTGCCGGAGTAGAGCGTGCCGTCGATGGTCTGCACCACCCCCGGTCCGCCGTCCTGGCCGTCTTGTCCGTGCCCCCCACCGCCGCCGGTGGCGCCCATCCCTCCGGCCCAACCAGTGCCGCCGTCGGTCGGCGATTCGTCACCCCAGGTGCTGCATTCCGCGTCCTTGCCGGCGCTGCCCTGTGAAGCCTGCGGTGGCTTCGGCGGCTTGGCGCCGTTGGTCCCGTCGCTACCGGCGAGTCCGTCGCTGCCCGGTCCGTTGAACATGCCCATGACCCTGTCTCCTTCGCTGTCGCGGTCGTCAGATGTGCTTGATCTGGTAGGCGTGCAGCTTGGTGCCCGCGCCGAGCAGCATGCGCCCGTTGTCCACGACGACCACGTTGTCGAAGTACACGGCGCCGAAGCCGATGAACTCGACGGTCTCGTCCGGGCACACGAACAGGTCCTTGCCAACGAAGGTCGGGAGGCGGGCGACCCGCCCGAGCATCGAGTCGACCACCGCCTTGAACGGGGCTTCGGCCGCCCGCTTCGCGTCCACCGGCCCGAGCAGCAGGTTCAGCGACAGGTCGCGCACGGCCGTGCGCTGAGCCGGCGAGAGGGTATTGAGCTGGATGGCGCCCTCGGCCGGCAGATGGTGCATCTCGACCGGCCGCGCACGGAACCCGCATCTGCCGCTGCCGTCGCCGTGGCCGCCGAGTGCCCGGTAGACGTCACTGGGCACGCCGGCGAGCGCCTTCAAGTGGTCGAGGTCCTTGGTGGCCACGTAATGCACGTAACCGGTGGCTTCGTAGGCGGCGCGGTCGAACCGCTTCTGCGGATGAAAGCGCGTCCAGCGGCCGGCGGTGGCGCACAGGAAGATTGGCGGCCGCAGATCGATGGTGCCGCGCTCGATCTGGAAGATGTCGGCCTTGGCGCGGATGAACTCGTGCGGAGGATCGATGAAGTGTGCCGCGTACTGCTCGAGCTGATCGGGCTGCGGGCGCGCCCCCGGCCCGGAGTCTGCCGCCTCCGCGGGCGCATCGCTGCAGCCGCAGTCCTTCTTCGCCATGGTGAGCCTCCTGGTGGACGAGGATCGCCGTCCCTATCCACATAGACGGCCATGCGCGAAGCCTTTTGGCAGCGCCGTCAGGCGTCCGACGCGCGCTGCCGCACGTCGTCCTCGCCCTGGACCTCGACCTTCCGGCCCAGGGCATCTTCGACATACAGCATCTTCACCGTGACGAAGGCGACGGCGACGAGCGGCACCGCGAGCAGCAGCCCGAGAAAGCCGAAGATCACCGCCAACAGCAACTGCGAGGCGATCAGCAGCACCGGCGGGATCGATGCCGCCCGTTGCTGGATGAGCGGGGTGATGACATACCCGTCGAGATTCTGCACGGCCAGGAACAGCGCCAACACCGAGAAGGCCTGGTTCGGACCTTGCGCCACGGCAATCAGCCCGGCTGGGACGCCGGCAATGAGCGGCCCGATGTTCGGGATGAAGCTCATGAGACCGGCGATGATGCCGAGCGGCAGGGCAAACGGAATGTCGAGAAACCACAGGCCCGCGAAGGTGAGCGTGCCGTTGATGGCCATCGATGCGGAAATGCCGAGCAGGAAGCGCTTGAGGGTGAAATGAATGACCGCCAGCAATTCCCGCGTCCGCGGTTCGTAACGCACCGGCACCAGGGTGATGAGACCTTCCTTGTAGGCGGTCAGCCGCACCGCGAAGTAGGCGCCGATCATCAGCACGATCAACGTGTTCAGCACGACCTCGAACACGATCGAGAAGACGCCGGTGATGCGCCCGAAGAGGTTGGCCGACTGCCGGCCGAGCACGATGTTCTGAGCCGACGGCATGGCCTCGACCAGCCGCCGGCCGAGCGGGTACTGGGCGATCTGCGTGCGCGCCTGCTCGTACATCGCCGGCAGCTGATCGGACAGATCGGCGAACTCCCGTTGTGCCGATGGCGCCAGCAGCCACCCTCCCAACGCCCCCAGCGCGGCGATGGTCAGCGCCACCACCAGCACCGCCCAATGGCTCGGCAGCCGGGTGTAGGCGCTGACGCCTTCGGCGAGCGCGCGCAGGACGATCGCCAGCAGCAGCCCGGTAAAGACCAGCAGCAGAATCTCGGCGCCCTGCCACAGCAGCGCGACGATCAGCCCGCACAGCACCACCGTGCCCACCACGACCAGGACCCGGTGGACGAACCGGGGATCGGTCGGGCGTGATTCCGTGCCGTTGACGCCGCTGGATATGTCCGTCACTCGTCGATCATCCGGCGATACTTGGCTTCGACGAACATGAACAGCCCGTAGCACAGCAGTCCGACCGCGACCACGCCCAGCAGCCAGACGCCGTAGGGCTGTTGCTCCAGGGTGGCCAGGGCACTGCCGAAGTCCCGGACCTCGCCGGCGTTGGAGTGCCAGGCGGCGTAGGCGAGAAAGAAGCCGATGATGCAGAACACCACCCCGCGCGCGGCAAAGCCGACGATGCCCAGCCGCGTGGCCCAGCGCTGTTCCGCCGCGCTCATGCTGGTCAGCCTCAGCGGTTCGCGCACTTGCTCCGTGCGCGCCATGTAGAAGTGGACGAGGCCGGTCGTGACGACGCCCAGCGCGGCCAGGCCCACCAGCACCTGTCCGAAGGGCTGCGCCAGCAGCCACGCCGCCCAGGTGGTTTCCGACACGCCGCCGGCGTTGCCGGAGCCCGTCACCAGCGCCACGGCCGATCGGGCCAGGGCCAGATAGGTCACGCCGATGGCGGCGTAGCCGACGCGCGTGATCACGCCGCGGGCCGTCGTGCCCTCACGACTGGTGTCCCACCACGCCTGCACCAGTCGCCACAGCGCGTAGCAGACGAGCCCGACGGCGACGGCGATGAGCAGACCCTGGCCGAACGGCAGCTGCACGATCTCGACGAGCGCGCCGGTGGTGCCGCTGGCCGACTCGAGATTGACCACCGACATCGCGGCCAGCACGCCGACCATCAGATGGACGCTGCCCGAGGCCGCGAAGCCGACCCGTCCCATCCAGACGATCCATGGACGGGCCTGGGCCGGCGGGGTCGTTGTCGCCTTCGTGGATCCCATCGTCGTCACAATCCCCCAAGAGCCTGGTTGGTCCTCCCGTAGGGTGTCACACTTGCCGCGGGCCACCGTGGCGCCATCGTCCACGCGCGGGCCGTGGTCCCGCGGCGGGTCGAACGAGGTAGGCTGGTGCGAGGCCACCGATGGAACACCTCTGGTTCGACAACTGGCAGACGCTGCTCCGTGTGTTCGTGAGCGGGGTGGTGGCCTACGTGGGCCTGATCGCCTTTCTGCGCGTGTCCGGGAAGCGCACGCTGGCGAAAATGAACGCCTTCGATCTGGTGGTGACCGTCTCGCTTGGTTCGACGCTGGCGACGATTGTGCTCAGCAAGGACGTCACCGTGGCGCAGGGGGAGCCGCCCTCGGCGTGCTCATCAGCCTGCAGTTCCTGATCACCTGGCTGAGCGTGCGCTCCGAGTGGGTGCGGCGGGCGGTCACCGGCGAACCGGCGTTGCTGCTCTACCGTGGCTCCTGCCTGAGCGACGCCATGCGCCAGTCGCGGGTCACCGCCGGCGAGTTGCGCGCGGCGGTCCGGTCCCAGGGCCTGGCCTCGTTCGACGAGGTGGAAGCGGTCGTGCTCGAAACCGACGGATCCTTCAGCGTGGTGCGGCGCGGCGATGGGCAATCGGCGTCGAGCCTTGACGGCATCGCCCTGCCGCACCAAGGCTGAGCAGCGAGCGGGTGTGACCTCGCCCTACCGCGGCGCGCCGGCCTCGAGTGTCAGCCAGGTCAATTCCGGGCGGCAGTTGATGCGCACGGGCACCACGCTGAAGCCGATGCCGCGATTGACATAGAGCCGGTTGCCCTCGGCCCCGAAGCCTGGTTCGCTCCAGCCGTCGGCGATCACGGGAGATTCCTTCACCAGGGACATCCACGACCAGCTCGGCAGGAAGGGCAGCCGGACCTGGCCGCCGTGGGTGTGCGCGCCGAGAGCCACCGGGGCGGCGCCGGCTGCCAGCTGGCGGAACGACAGGGGATTGTGCATGAGCCACACCCGTGGCGCCTCGTCCGGCAGCTGCCGGAGGGCGGCCGGCACGTCGGTCGCCCGGGGGAACCAGGCATCGAGGCCGACGACGAACAGACGCTGGCGCCGGCGAGCGGTGCGCGTCACGGCTGCCCAGCGGCACCGCCTCGTTCCGCAGCACGACGACTCCCGCGGCGCGCAGCGCCTGAGTCAAATCATCGGCGACGACCGGCAAGGCCAGCGCCGTGGGCACCCGCATCGCGTAGTCGTGGTTGCCGAGCACGGCAATCGTGCGGATGCCGGCGTCGGCGAGCGGTTGCAGCAGCGCCACCGCCTCCGCAATCTGATCCTGGACGGCGCGATGATCCTCTGGCTCCAGCTCGGCGCGGGCTTCGCGCGGCTCACCCGCCTCCTCGGTGGGGTGATAAAGGAAGTCGCCGGCGATGAGCAGCGCGGCGGGCCGCTCTTCGACGATGCGGGCGACCATCCGCCGCACCGTATCGGTGTTGGCCAGCCACATGCCGAGCTGCAGGTCGGCGATGAGCGCGATCCGCTCACCCGGACCATTCCTCGGGCAGCCCCGGCAGCCGGGCCGAGATCCGCACTTCGTCGGTCAGCCGCGGCTCGATGCCGGCGCCCCAGACCACGGCCAGGAGCAGCACCGCGGCGACGGCGAGGAGCGGCTTCTTGATCCGCTTCCATACGCGGAGGCTGCGAGCCAGCACCCAACCTACGGCGCCGACCACGTGGGTGGTGGTGCCCGGCGCCGGCGTGGAGTCGCGCGTGGAACCCGTGCGAGGCTGGTCATTCATGGGAGGCATCTCAGCTGAAAGTGGCCCCGGCGCTGAAGCACGAACTGTTCATCGCAACAGCAGGAGCAGGCCCGGAACCTGCCGGATCAGGCTGGTGGTGGTGCTGCCAACCAGCAGGTGGCGAATCCGTGAGTGACCGTAGGTTCCCATGACGACCAGGCCGATGTCGTGTTCCTGCTGGTAGCGCAGCAGCACCGTATCCGCGTCGCCTGGATACACGCCGCCCAGGACGCGAAAGCCGGCGTCCTCGAGCCGGGCGCGGGCGGCGGCGTGCGCACGCGCCAGGTCGCCGCCCGGTTCGGCGGCGGTCACCAGGTGGCAGGGCAGTCCTGCGAACAGCGGCCCGCGCAACACCACGTCTACCGCTTTGTGAGTCGTGTCGCTGCCGTCGAAGGCCAGCATCACGCTGGCGGGTTCGCGGTAGTCCGCGGGCACGACCAGGATGGGACGGCGCAGCGCCCGGACAACCCGCTCGAGGTTGTTGCCCAAGTGCTCGGGCGCCGCGTGCGCGGACGCCCCCCGTTTGCCGATGACGACCAGCCGCGCCGTGGGCTCGAGTTCGACCAGTCGATCGACCAGCGGTCCATGGAGTAGCTGCGCTGCCGCCTCGGGCCCGCCGGTGGCATCCACTCGCGCCCGGGCGGCATCGATCAGCAGGCGCCCGCGCTCCAAGGCCAGCTTGCCGGTCTGCTGGTCATGGGCCGCCAATTGCTCAAGCAACGCCTCTTGCGTCCCCAGCCCGATCACGCCGCTCAGGTCCACCGGACCGGTCGCATGCCGGTGGTAGATCGCGTGCAGCAGCACCAGCGGCGCGTTGAGCCGCTTGGCCGCCCAGCCGGCGGAGTCGCAGACGGCGGTGGAATACGCCGACCCGTCGAGACAGGCCACTACCTGGTCGTGGTTGGTCATACTCTCGCCTCAGTGTCCCATCAGCCTGGCAACAGCGTCGGGTTTGTCATGCACCGCAAACCGATCGACCATGGTCGTGCTGGCGTCGTTCAGTCCGAGGATGGTGACCTCGGCCCCTTCGCGGCGGAACTTCATGACGACCTTGTCAACCGAGCTGATGGCGGTGATGTCCCAGAAATGCGCCCGCGAGACGTCGATGACGACGCGTTCCAGCACCTCCTTGAAGTCGAAGGCGGCGACGAACTGCTCGGCCGACGTGAAGAACACCTGGCCGACCACCCGGTAGGTGCGCGAGCGGCCATCGTCGGAGACCTGACTGTCGATCGCGAGGATATCGCCGATCTTGCGGGCGAAGAACAGCGCGCTCAGCAACACCCCCACGAGCACGCCACGCGCCAGATCGTGCGTGAACACCACCACCACGACGGTGGCGACCATCACGATACTCGAGCTGCGCGGGTGGGTCCGGAGATTGCGCACCGAGCTCCAGCTGAAGGTGCCGACGCCCACCATGATCATGACGGCCACCAGCGCGGCCATGGGGATGCGCGCAACCCACGGGCCGAGGAAGACGATCATCAGCAGCAGGAACAGCCCTGCGGCCAGCGTCGAGAGCCGGGTCCGGCCTCCGGACTTCACGTTGATCACCGACTGCCCGATCATGGCGCAGCCGGCCATGCCGCCGATGAAGCCGGTAACGACGTTGGCCAGGCCCTGGCCGGTGCACTCGCGATTCCGGTCGCTGGACGAGTCGGTGAGGTCGTCCACGATGGTGGCGGTCATCAGCGACTCGAGCAGCCCGACCACGGCCAGCGGCACGGCGTAGGGCACGATGATCCCTAACGTCTCGAGCGTGAGCGGCACGTCGGGCAGCAGGAACACCGGAAGGCTGTCGGGCAGCGCGCCCATGTCGCCGACGGTGCGCAGGTCCAGACCGGCCGCCAGGCTCACCGCCGTCAGCACGACGATGCAGACCAGCGGCGACGGGATGACGCGATTGACGTACGGGAACAGGTAGATGATGCCGAGGCCCGCGGCCACCATCGCGTACATCACCCAGCCGGCGCCGGTCAGTTCGGGCAGTTGCGCCATCAGGATCAGGATGGCCAGGGCGTTCACGAAGCCGGTTACCACTGAGCGCGACACGAAGCGCATCAGCGCTCCCAGCCGGAGCAGCCCGGCGCCAATCTGCAGCAGTCCGGTCAGCACCGTAGTGGCCAGCAGGTACTGCAGGCCATGCTCCTTCACCAGGGTCACCATCAGCAGCGCCATGGCGCCGGTGGCGGCCGAGATCATCCCCGGGCGTCCGCCGGCCACGGCCGTGACCACCGCGATCGAGAACGACGCGTACAGGCCAACCTTGGGGTCGACGCCGGCGATGATCGAGAAGGCAATCGCTTCGGGAATCAGCGCCAGGGCGACGACCAGCCCGGCGAGCAGATCACCGCGGACGTTGGACAGCCAGGAACGTCGGTCGAAGAACAACGAATGAGAACCTCGGAGAAGGGCCGCCAGCGGCGGGTTGGGGGTGGGCCGAGCGGCAACGCGGACGAGCTGCCGTGCGGCGGCCGAGGTCCGTGTCGGAGTTCAGTGTACACCGCCGGTCGTCTGGCCGGTTGCACCCGGCCAGACGATCCCTGATTGCCCCGAGGCCGCGCTTACTTCAGACGGAAGTCCGCGATGTGTTCCGAGCCGTCGTCGAGTTTCACGAGCAGCCGGCGACACGAATTGGCCCACCCCTTGTCGGTCTTCCAGTTGAACTGATACCGGCCGGAGACCGGGTCGTAAGAGAACTGGCTGGCGCCGGGGGCGATGACGGCGATCTCCATGACATCGACGGCGCCTGAGGCGCATCCCATGGTCACGCTCGCGGCCGCGCCGCCTTGCAACACGGTGAGCCCGAAGTAGCCGCCCAGCGCGAACTTCACCGGCACCGTCTGGCCCGCCTTCGCGCCGTTCACCACCGGGGGGTTGTCCACGGGCTCGAAGAAGCCGCTGAACACGTAGCGCACGGTGTAGGTCGCGCTCGCGGCGCTGGTGTTGCCGGCCTGATCCCGGGCCCCGGTACACGCCACCGCGAAGGTGCCCACGCCGTTGCTGTTGCCGCCGGTGACTGAGACAACGGCCGGGGCCGCCACGCCCGAGAGGGCGTCGGTCGTGCTGCAGCCCGCTGGCGGCACGCTCCCCAGCGCGTAGATGGCGCCGGACGTCACGCCGGTGACCTGCACAACGGGCGCGGTCAGGTCGATGCTGATGCCGCTCGCGGCGGTGCTCGCCGTGTTGCCGGCGTTGTCGAACGCGCTACCGCTGGCCGACTGGTTCGCTCCTTCGCCCGTCAGCGTCGTGGCGGCGGCGCAGGCGGCCACGCCCGACAGCGCGTCGCTGCACTGGAACGTGACCGACACCGAGCTGTTGTTCCAACCCGCCGCGTTGGCGGCGGGCGCCCGCGTCACGCCAATCGTCGGCGGCGTGAGGTCGATGCGCAGCGGCACCGACCGTAACGTCTCGACGTTCCCGGCCACGTCGGTGGCGAAGTAGGCCAGGCTGCCCTGGCCCTCACCGGGCACGCTCAGCGCCGCGAAGTTGCCGACGGCGCCGCCAGTCACGGTCTGGCCATTCATCATCACGGAATAGTCGATACGGGCCACTCCGGAGTCGGCGTCGGTGGCGGTGATGGTCGCCGCCACGGCGGTGTTGTGCCAACCGGCGCTCGACGCACCCGGCGAGAGCGTGACGTAGCTCTCCGGCGGCGTGTTGTCGGTGATGGTGCACAGCCACGGGCGGTTGGGGTCGGGCGGCGCCTGGCGCGAAGCCAGTGCCTCGGCGCGTTCCCAGACACGGATATAGGCCTCGGCCGAGCAGAACAGCGAGTCCACATAATGCTGGTCCATCCCGATGCGCTGCAGGTCGGCCACCAGGTCGGGCATCAGGCCGATGTGCGCCAGCCCGTCGACGTTGTAGTCGAACGCCTTGAACCCGGTCACCTGCTTGTCGAAGCGGCCGAAGCCGGGCAAGGTGAACGGATATTGCACCTGGCGGTTCTCGAGGAACTGCAGCGGCCGTTCGATGCCGTTGGGCGAGCCCCACCCGCCGCACGCGTCGCTGCCGAAGCGCGGTCCGAGGTGCCCCGCCATGCCGTTGAAGTCGCTGCCCATGGCCACGGGGCCGCCCATCACGTCCACGGCGTATTGGAAGGCCTGCGCCCAGGTGCGGCTGGAATGACGGCACGTGTCAGCAATGGCCGACCCGAAGAGCGGCGTGTAGGGCAGTGTGAACTTCTGGCCCTTCAGGTCGGTGTCCTGCACGTCGTCCTTGAGCATGGTGGCGACCATGCCGCCGCTGGCGCGGATGGCATTGAGCTGGGCGCGCGTGCGCATGCGCTCGTGACGTCCGCGGTTGCCGGTGAACTCCTCCTGGTGCAGATCGAAGGCTTGCACGTGACTGGCCAGCAGCGGGTAGGCTTCGCCGTTGCCGTCGGGGCCGGCGGCAGTGAGCTCGATGGTCTCCTTGAGCGAGTTGTTCGACATGTGGTCGATGTCGATCAGCATTCCCTTGTTCATCAGCGCCGCCAGCAACTGGTTGCCTTGCGAGCGCAGTCCGTACTCGTTGCAGGAGGCGTAGGCGGGTGACAGATTGCCGTTGGTATAGGCGGGGATGGGGGGCGTATCGCCGATACCGAAGCCGAGGACCGACATGATTGCCTGGATGAAGTTGTCCAGCCAGAAGCCGTAGTTGCCGTTGCCGGCGCCGCAGTCGCGGGTCACCCACCAGCGCTGCTCGGCCACGGCCTGACCCACGCCGATCGCATCCATCCAGGTGGCGGCGGCGCCGAAACCATTGTCGAAGTTGTGAATTGGAAAGACGTGGCGAACGCCCATGTCGTAGATGACGTCGACCGCCTGTTCGAGCGTTGCCGGCTGGGGCCGGCTGGTGAGTGGCGCGATACGCGCGGCTCCCAGGCCGTAGTCAGCCGGGCAGCCGGCTTCCTTGCAGTTGAACAGGTTGTCCACCTCGATGCCCAGCACCACGGCCAGCTGGCCGCCGCGCACCGCGTCACGGGCCTGCTGCGGCGTGGTCACGATCCGGAACCAGCCCTGTCCCGCGCCGCCCGAGACGCTGTCGACGAAGCGCTCGAAGTCGCGCGCCATCTTCAGCTGCTCGACGATGTAGAGCATCGAGTCTTCGCACAGCGGCCACGAGGTGTCGCGCGAGGCCTTGAGCGACGCCTTGCACAACGACTCGACGTGCGAGGCAAAGAGCGTGGTCGTGCGCAAGCCGCCGCGCCACGCCCGCTCCAGCCAGGCGTAGTAGGTCTGCTGATGGGTCGTGCTGGTCCACTTCGGCCATCCGGTGAAGTAGGGGGCGCCGAATTCCGTGCGGGCGCCGTCGTTCGTGCCGTCGCCGGCCGTGTCGTTCAGCAGCCCGTGATACCCGTTCTTGTGAATGAGCAGGTCGGACGCCGACGACAGGGCGGTGTTGACGTCGAGCGAGTCGGTGAGCGCGAAGCGGCCGTTGGCGTCGATCGGCGCGGGCTGACCGGCGAGGTTCTGTCCGCCGTGCGCCATGTGACCGAGCAGGTGCAGGTGCATGTCGAGGAAGCCGCGCATGTTCGCCCGCGGCTCCGAAGTGGGCGTCCACCCCGTGCCGGGATTTTGAATGGATGGCGGCGAGGCTTTGACGCACGAGGCCGTGGAGCGGGGCACGGTGGAGCCATCGACGACGACGTTGCCGCACGACGCATCCCCGCCCACCGGCACGAAAGTATCAAGCGCCAGATCATCGCCCCGCACGGTCAGCCCGGCCTGGCAGGCCGCCGCGCCGTCCGACCCGCAGCACGCGCGCTGTCCTTCGCCGCCGCAGGCCGTGGCCGGAGTGCGCGGCACGCAGGTGCCGGCGCCGAGGCCGCTGCACGCGTTCGGGAACTGCCCCAGCGCCACTTCCGCGAGCCCCGCGTCACAGGCGCCCTCGAGCCGCTCCAGGAAGCAGCACGCGCGCTGACCGGCCCCCCCGCACGATGCCTGAGCGCTGCCCTCGTCGCCCAGGAAACTGAACTCTGGCGCAAGGGACAGCGACGCGCGGGGGACCGCACTGGCCTGAAGGCCGGCCTGGGCCGGAGTCAAGAGAGTCGCGCAGGTGACGGCAACGAGCGCGGCCAGGGCCGCGCGCGACGGACGGTGCGATGAGTGGGGCATGGGCGCGGCCTCGAGCAAGAACCGAGCCGTGGGGTGGTGGTCGTTGCGCTGTAGCGGCCGGCGTGCTTGGGTGCGGCGCCAGAATTCAGGGGTGTTCCACGAGGTGGGGATTGGGTGTTCGCACCCTTCGCAGGAACGGTGCCTTGGCCGGTGGGAGTGGGGCCCAATCGGCCGGGAAAATTCGCGATAAATGTCTCGATTAGTGGATTCGCCAAGACAAAAGACGCCTGACGTCTTGACTTATGGTCGCTAGCTTCGAGTCCGCGCGGCGAGGGCTTCGAGACCTCGGCCAATGTCGCGGGCCAGCAGTATCACCCGCCCTTCTCACTGCGCCCCGGTGCCCGTCTCGCCTGGTAACCGCCCAGCACGCCGAACAACTCGACGGGGGCGGTTCACACCGGCCCCTTTTTTCTCATCCGTCGAGCACTTGCCGGATCTTCTGGCCGAGCATGGTCGATGTGAACGGCTTGTGGAGAAAGGCGATGCCCGCGTTGAGGACGCCGTGCTGGACAATCGCCTCATCGGTGTAGCCCGACATGTAGATGACCTTGAACCCGGGCCGGCGCTCGGCGAGCTGTCTGGCGAGCACCGGTCCGCTGCAGTGCGGCATCACCACGTCGGTCAGCAGCACGGCGATAGCGGGATTGGCATCGAACAACCGCAGCGCCTCGGTAGCGTCGGCCGCGGCAATCACGCGGTATCCTCGTCGCTCCAGCAGCCGCTTGGTGAGCTCGCGCACCCCATCGGCATCTTCCACGACCATCACCGTCTCGGCGCCGTTCGCGGCGGCAGTTGCGGGCGGCTCGGTGGCGATGGTCTCGCCGCCGCCGACGGCTCTCGGCAGGTAGACCGTGAATCGGGATCCGCGTCCCACCTCGCTGTCGACGTGGACGCTGCCGCCGCTGCGCTTGACGATGCCGTGCACGCTGGCCAGGCCCAGTCCGGTGCCCATACCGACGCTCTTGGTCGTGAAGAAGGGTTCGAACAGCCGCTCCAGGACCGTCGCCGGCATGCCCACCCCCGAATCGGTCACGGTCAGCGCCACGTAGGCGCCTGGCGCCGCGTCGAGATGGGTCGACGCATAGTGCTCATCGAGCTCGACATTCGCCGTTTCGATCGTCAGCGTGCCGCCCGCCGGCATGGCGTCCTGCGCGTTGACCGCGAGGTTCACGACCACCTGTTCGAGCTGTCCCCGGTCGCCCTTGATCGGCGCCAGTGCCGGCGCCATGACCAGCACCATCGTGACGTCCTCTTTGATCAGCCGCTTGAGCATCGGCTGCATGTTGTGCAGTAGCTCGTTGAGGGCGAGGACCCGTGAGCTCGGTGATCTCCTTGCGGCTGAAGGCCAGCAACTGGCGGGTCAGACCGGCGGCGCGCATGCCCGCCTGTTGAATCTGCGTCACTTCCGCGCTCCCGGGCCCGCCAGGAGCGGTCCGCTCCAGCAGAATCTCGCAGAATCCGAGAATGACGGTCAGGAGGTTGTTGAAGTCGTGGGCGACGCCCCCGGCCAGGCGTCCAACGGCCTCCATCTTCTGCGCCTGCTGAAACTGCGCCTCGAGCAGGTGCCGGTCGGTGACGTCCTGGGAGATGCCGACCGCGCGCAGCGGATGGCCCTGCGCGTCGAGCACGAATCGGCCGGCGCCGCTCAACCACCGCACGATGCCGTCCTGGCCGTTGACGCGGTGCAGCACCGAGAACTCCGATCCGGTCGCCATCGCGCTCTCGAGCTGGGCCAGGGTCGCCTCGCGATCGTCGGCGTGGATGCATGCCACGAAGGCGTCGAACGTCCGCGCGAAAGCACCGGGCGGCATGCCGTACTGCGCGTCCATTTCCTCGGACCAGTCGAGCACGCCGGTGGTGTAGTCCATGTCCCAGATGCCGACGCGCGCGCTGCGCAGCGCGAACTGCATCCGCTCGTCGGCGGCCCGTGCCGCCCGGCGCGCCGCGTTGCGCACGGTGGTGTCGCGGACGAAGGCCAGCAGATTGCCGTCGGGGAGCGCCGTGGCCATGACGTCCGCGCCGAAGGTCGAACCGTCCTTGCGCCGGAAGACCCATTCCCGGCTATCGCCGGGCGTGTGGACGATGGCCGCCAGGGCCTCGGCAATGTGGGGCGCTTCGGACGCCGAGACGACATCTGCCGATGGCATCCCCACCAGCTCGTCGTGCGTGCGTCCGATCAGCTTGCACATCGCGCGGTTGGCGTCGATGAAGCGGCCTTGTCGATCGGCGATCAGAATGCCGTCTGGCGCGTGATCGAACAGCGACCGATAACGTTGATCGCTGTCGCGATGTGCCCGTGCGGCGCGGTTGCTCTCGGTCATGTCGCGGATGTTGCACTGGATGACGCTGTTTCGGTCCGAGACGTAGACGTTGCTGACGAACTCGACTTCGATCTCGCGGCCGTCCTTGGTTTGCAGCGGCAGGTCGTCGTAGCGGATGTATTCGCAGCGCTGGAGCTCGGCAAACGCCACCTTGCCCTTGCGCTTGTCCTCGAACGGACTCAGTTCCCACAGTTTCTTGCCCAGCACCTCGTCTTCGGCGTAACCCAGCAAGTTGCACAGGAATGGGTTGGCAGCGATCACCTCGCCGGAGACGGCATTGAGGATCAGGATGCCGTCGTGGGCCGCTTCGAACAACCGCCGGTAACGATCTCGGAGGCGATCAGCGCGTCGTCGGCCAGGCGCGAGCGTCGGATCGGCGAGGATACGTCGGACATGTCGCGGCCAAGTGTGACCGGGCCCAGGCCGAGGAGCTGTCCGGTATTGCACAGTCGGCACGGCGCCGGAGCACGTCGCACGCCGGCGAGCACCGCGGCGTCACGGCAGTCGATGAGCTGGCATCGCCGGCCGCGTGAGTTGCGGGCCGGCAGGCGCCGTCGCCACGAGGCTATTCGGTGGCCGTCAACGCCGATTTCGGCTGCACCGCCTGCGGGTCCTTCACGGCATAAGCCTCCGGCTTCACCGTGGCGCCGTGACGATCCGCCCACACGCGTGTGAACTCGGCGCCAAACAGCAGGATCTGGCACGAGTAGTAGACCCACAACAACAGGATCATCATCGACCCGGCCGCCCCGTAGCCCGACGAGACGGTGCTCTGGCCGAGATACCAACCGATCACCTGCTGGCCAATGATGAACAGCAAGGCGGTCACCATCGCGCCGGTCGTCACATCGCGCCAGCGCAGCCGTACGTCCGGCAAGAAGCGAAACAACAACGCGAACAGCCCGGTCGTGACGGCGAACGAGACCACCGTGTTGACGACATTCCAGAGCGTGGCGTTGGCGGGGGAGAACCTGAAGAGCCAGGCATTGAGCGCGGCCAGGGCCGCGGTGACCGCCAGCGAGACCAGCAGCAGGAACCCGATGGCGACGACCAGGCCGAACGAGCGCAAACGATCGATCACGAAGGCGTGGAGGTGCCCGCCGGGCCTCGGCTTGACCCGCCAGATGGTGTTGAGCGCGACCTGCAGTTCGAGGAAGGCGCCGGTCGATGCGACCAGGAATGTGATGCTGCCGATGGTCGTGGCGATGAAGCCGCTGCGCTCCTGACCAGCGCCCTCGAGCAGGCCCTGGATGGCCAGCGCGCCCTCGCGCCCGATCAACTGGTCGAGCTGGCCCACGATCTCGCCGCGCACGGCCTCGGCGCCGAAGACCATGCCGGCGATGGCCGTGGCCAGGAGCAGCACCGGCGCGATTGCGAACAGCGTGTAATAGGCCAACGACGCGCCCAGCCGCGTGCAGTCGTCGTCCCACCATGCGCGGGCCGCGCCCTTGACCGTTCGCACCACCACAGGTCCGTGCACCGACGTCCAGTATGCCGCGGGCGCGGTCGTGGCCATCGCGCAAAGTACACAGCGTGCCTCGCTCTGGCCGAGGGGTACGCTCGGCGCGGCCCGCCGTTTCCCGGCAGCCGCGTTCGGCGGACCAGCGGCGGCGGCTAGCCGTCGGGCGCTATCAGTACGTGATCCGCCATGGGGCCCCTCAGCCCCAATCCCGATCGTCGAACCGGGCCGACATCGTCAGTCCAACGCCGCCGGCCGGGCCGCTACAATGCCGGGCAGCCGCGGCGAGCGGCCCCAAGGAGGTCTTGTGCGTGCTGTCGTCGCCATCCTCGGTCCTGTCGCCTTGCTGCTGGCGTCCGCCCAGGCGCAGGAGGTGGCGTGGCCCTCGACCGGGCGTGACCCGCAGGGCACCCGCTACCTGCCGGCGGCCGAGATCACCCGCGCGAACGTCGGCCGGCTGAGCGTGGCGTGGACCTACCGCACAGGCGAATCGGAGTCACGCTTCGCCACCAGCAAGCCGACGGCGTTCGAGACCACGCCGCTGGTCGTCGACGGCACGATGTACGTGGGCACGCCGCTTGGGCGGGTCATCGCCCTCGACCCGGCCACCGGACAGGAACGGTGGACCTTCGATCCCGGGATCGATCGCGACGTCGCCTACGGCGACTTCGCGAGCCGCGGCGTGGCGACCTGGGTGGACGAACATGCTGCGGCCGACGCCGTGTGCCGACGGCGTATCTTCGTGGCCACCGCGCAGTCGCAGCTGATCGCGCTCGATGCCGGCGCGGGACGCCCCTGCCGCGACTTCGGTGACAACGGCACCGTGAACCTCCTGGTCGGCCTCCGTCTGCCGCCCTTCGAACGCCAGGCGTATTCGATGACCTCGCCGCCGGTGATCGTCAATGGGGTGGTTGTGGCCGGGTCATCGATTGGCGACAACAGCCGTCCTGACGGCGCCAGCGGCGAAGTGCGCGGGTTCGATGCCAGGACCGGCCGGCGGCGCTGGACGTGGGACCCGGTTCCGCAGGACGCGACCGACCCGGCCTACGGCGAGTGGCGCGGCGCGCTCGCCCACAAGACCGGCGGGGCGAACGCGTGGTCGGGGCTGGTGGCCGATCCCGAGCGGGACCTCGTGTTCGTCCCTACCGGCAGCGCCGCTCCCGATTACTACGGCGTGCTTCGCCTCGGCGACAACCGCTACGCCAACGCGATTGTGGCGCTCCGCGCTTCGACGGGTCGTGTGGTCTGGGCCTTCCAGACCGTGCACCACGACCTGTGGGACTACGACAACGCGTCGCCGCCCGCGCTCGTCACGGTGACGCGTGACGGCAAACCGGTGCCCGCAGTGGTGCAGGCCACCAAGACCGGCATGCTGTTCGTGCTCGAGCGCGACACCGGCCGGCCGGTCTTTCCGGTCGAGGAACGCCCGGTTCCGGCGAGCGATATCCCGCGCGAGGAGGCATCCCGGACGCAGCCCTTCACGGCGCTCACGCCCCCGCTCAGTCCGCACAAGTTCACCGTCAACGACGTCTGGGGCCTCACGGAAGCCGACCGCGCCGCTTGTCGTGCCGCCCTCGAGCCCCTGCGAAACGAGGGCATCTTCACGCCGCCCAGCGTGAGAGGCACGCTGGTCATGCCCTCGAACATCGGCGGAGCGCACTGGGGTGGCGTCGCCATCGACCCGGTTCGCAGCCTCGCCATCGTGCCCGTGAACAGGGTCGCCGCGATGGTCCAGCTCATCCCGCGCGACGGCTTCGACATGGCCAAGACCCGCGCCCAGGAGCAGCGGCTGGGCGACGCCTACGAATACAACATGATGCGGGGCACGCCCTTCGTGATGCGGCGGCGGATGCTGCTGGCGCCCTCCGGGCTGCCGTGTACGCCGCCGCCCTTTGGCACGCTGGTGGCGATCGACCTGCGGACCGGCACGGCGAAGTGGGAAGTGCCGCTCGGGTCGCTGGCGGCCCTGGGCGGAGCGGGTGGCGCCAACGCGGTCCGGCCGGAGTGGGGGTCACCGAATCTGGGCGGCCCGATCGTCACGGCCGGCGGACTGGTGTTCATCGGCGCTGCGCTGGACCGCCGCCTGCATGCCTACGACGTCGAGACCGGGCGGGCGCTGTGGGAGGGCGAGCTGCCGCAGAGCGCGAAGGCCACCCCGATGAGCTATCGCCTGGCCTCGGGCGCGCAGTACGTGGCCGTTGCCGTCGGCGGTGGCGGCGCCTGGGGCGCCGGCGACTACGTGGTGGCGTTCCGGGTCACGCCGTGAGACCGTCGCCGCGGCTGGTGTCCGTCCGGACGAGCGCACCGTCCTTCTTCATGGCCAGTCGCCGGCGCCCGTCAGGCGCGAACGCCTTCGATGATCTGAAACGGCGAGTGCGTCGGCAGAAGGCGAACGAAGCGCAGCCCCGCGCCCTCGAGCAGGCCGACGTACTCGGCCTGCGTCCGTTCGCGTCCCGGCAGGAGGGCCAGCATGTTCACGTCCATCAACTGCGCCATCGACGGGGACCCGTCATCGGGAATGACCATCTCGACGATGGCAATGCGCCCGCGGGCGGTCATGGCCCGGGCGCAGTTGCGCAGAATCGTCGCTGCCTGTTCGTCGTTCCAGTCGTGCAGGATCTGCTTGAGCACGTAGAGATCGGCTTCAGGCAGGCTGGTGAAGAAGTCACCGGCGATGACCTGGCACCGGCCGAGGAGCCCTTGAGCGCCCAGCTTCGCCGTCGCGCTGGCGGTCACGTGCGGCAGGTCGAAGACCACGCCCTGAAGCGCGGGGTTCTTGCCGAGGAGCGCCGCGATGAGCGTGCCCTCGGCGCCGCCGACGTCGACGGCGCGGGTCAGG
This sequence comes from uncultured Acidobacteriota bacterium, assembly GCA_963843885.1. Lineage (GTDB taxonomy): Bacteria > Acidobacteriota > Vicinamibacteria > Vicinamibacterales > UBA2999 > CADEFD01. Next base: position 133,356 of record CAWJMJ010000014.1, on the reverse strand, counting down.
CCAGCGGTGTCGACGTGAGCCGCCACCTCCGAGGCCACCAGCGCCGACAGGTTGCCCATCGCCGCCGTGAAGGCCGCCGCCTCCTCGGGCGACTTGGCGTAGTGCTCGAACAGTTCGCCCTGTAGTGTCGCGACGGCCTGCGGCTGGCCGGTGCGCACCGCGTCCTCGAGCCGGCCCCAGGGGAGCCAGTGGCCCTTCGCGGTCTGCATGATGGCCATCTCGCGCATCGAGCCGGGAACGTCCGACCGCAGCGTCTCGCCCAGCGGCGTGAGCGAGAAGCGGTGGTCGGCGGAGAGTTGGAACACCCCAAGGGATGCCGCGGCCCGCAGCACCCGGTAGAGCGCTCCCGCGTGGGCCCCGGTGAGGCGGGCCAGGTCCTCGGCCGATTTCGGGCCGTCGGTCATGTGCTCGGCGACGCCGAGCTTGGCGGCGACCCCGATGATCTGGCTGACCCAGAAGCCGGTGATCATCCGGAGCATCGTTTCAGGCGGGGGCGGGGTCGCGGGCGTCGAAGTGGCCATGGCATTCTCCTCTGCTATCCGTCCGGGAGTAACACACGGGTTGGGCTGATGGTGACGCCCGACGGTACATCAGCCGCAGGCACGGCCGGCGCCCGGAACCCGGGCGCAAGGGCCCGGCGTGGCGGGCGCCGAGGCGGGCCGTGCGCAGGCGGGAGCGGTGTGCGCCCGGCGATCAGCGGGGCATCATGATATGCGCGGTGGACGTGCCAGCGTTCATGATCCACGCGCCGCCCTGCCGCCCGTTCTCGGGCAGGCCCGTCGTCTGCGTCGTGGCGCCGGGCACCGCGATCATCTGGTGGTGCCGCTGAGCACTGGCCTTGTCCTTACCAGCCACGCTGTGCCACATCGATCCGTACTCCGGCTTGATGCGCGTGCCGTCCTTCTCCATTGCGGCCAGCATCGCCTCGGACGCGGCGTGGTCGCCCGACGCCTCGGCCTTCAGGTTCTGCGCCACGCGGCCGAGGTTGGCCAGGCTGGTGCACTGTACCGAGAACGGCTGCTGCTGCGGGAACCCCGAGCGCTCGTAGCAGACCAGCTGGTTGGTGCCCTTGCGAAGCGTGTCGTAGGTGAAGTCCTTCTTCCACTTGATCACCGTCGCCTGGTCCCGCTGGCTGTCCGGCGCGGCGACGAGTGCCGTGTCCACGTCGGCCTGGGAGGCACCGGCCTCGAGCGCCGGCGGCGGCGGGGGCGTGGCCCGGCCGGCCTGGCCCTGAACGAACGTCGCCATCGACCCCACCATTACTCCGGCCACGAACACTGCCACGCGCGTCATGTCGACCTCCAGTTGTTGCCGTACGAGGATCCGCCGAGAGCGACCCATTGTAGACAGTCCGCGGCGAGTCTGGAACCCGGGCGTGCGGATCAGCGCCCGCGGGCCAGCCCCAGGGAGATCACCCGGCCCAGCAGGTCCGGATACGACAGGCCGGCGTGCCGCGCCGCGGAGGCGAACTCCTCGCTCTCGGCAATTTCCGGATTGGGGTTGGCCTCGAGGAAGAACAGGGTGCCGTCGGGACTCAAGCGGTAGTCGATGCGCGCGTAGCCGTCGAGTTCCAGGATGCGGTAGATCCGTTTGGTGGTGCGGATGATGTGATCGACGAGCGGTGCCGGCAGGTCTTCGGCCGGCTGCTGATTGATGCCCCGGCGCTCCTGGTAGTCCGGGTTGTGCTTCGCCCGTTCGGTGGCAATTGCCACGCTGCGCGGCCGGAGGTTCTCGAACACCAGCTCCCAGATCGGCAACACCTGGACCCGGTGGTTCCCGACCACCCCGACGTACAGCTCACGGCCCTCGATGAATTCTTCGACGATCGCGTCGTCCTCGAGCCGCTCGTGGACGAAGCGGACGCGTTCCCGCAGCTTCTCCAGGTTGTCGACGATCGACGACTGCGAGATTCCCAGCGACCCCTCTTTGCTGAGGCACTTGACGATCAACGGATACCCGAGGGTGGCGGGCAGACGGGGCTTGCGGCCGATGCGGAAGATCGCGAACTTCGGCATCCGGATCCGGTGGTAGTGCACCAGCTTCTTGGCCAGGGCCTTGTCGCGCGCCAGCACCAGCCCGCGCGGATTGCAGCCGGTGTATTTCGCGTGGAGCAGTTCGAGGTAGCTGACGACGTGCTGATCGAACTCCTGCTGGTGATGGAACTCCTCGAGGAGATTGAAGACGACGTGCGGCTTCCATTCCTCGACCGCCCGGCGAATCGGCGCCAGCTCCTCCTGGACACCGAGCGGGCGCACTTCGTGCCCGGCGGCCCGGAGCGTGGTGACCACGTCATACTCGGTCTTCCACGTATAGATTTCCTTCTCGGTGTAGCCGTCACGGCTCTCCGGCGGAACCAGACTGGGATGCATCAGGACGAGCACGCGGCGTTTCTTCACAACGCGATCCAGTTCCGCCGGCTATACAGGTAATGGACGGTCTTGACCGCCAGCAGCATGGCGAAATCGACCCGCAGCTGACGGTCGCCGGCGGCCGCGCGCAGCCGCAGCTCCCGGCACCGGCCGATCATGTCCTCGAGAATCTGGTCCAAGGTGAATTGATACTCGCCGGTCCACTGCGACACCAGCCGGCGGATCTCGGTGCGGTTACGGCGCAGGAAGGTCGACGCCAGTTCGCGCCGCCGGTGGGCGGGGTCGTCCGAGAACAGGCGCCGGAGCTCGCGATCGTAGATGCCGGGCTGTCCGGCCGTGTACTGTTCCCGCTTCTGCGCGTAGTATTCCCGGAGCGTCGTCCGGATGGTGTGCGACGGGTCGACGCGGGTGCGCGTGAGCACGAGCGGAGGCACCGTCTCGAGTTCGGCCACGAGCCCGTCCACGTATTCGAGCTTCTGTAGCGCCGGCCAGCCCTGGTAGCGCTTGCGCCACGCCGCCCGCGGCTGCATCCAGACGGCGAAGGTCTCGGCGAAGTCCTCGGTGGGGTGGCTCTGCGCGTAGTAGAGACGGAGGTGTTGCACGAAGCGGCGACTGGCCGGATTCGGCCGGTAGACCTCAGGGTAGCGGTGCGAGGCGGTCCCGAACAACCGCTGCCACCGGCGCCGGCGGTGCAGCTGCCAGGCGTGCTGGACGGCGTGGCCGCACTCGTGGCGCAGGATGCGGATGCACTCCTCGCGCGAGCCGCCTTCCACCTCCAGCATCTGGCTGCGCTCGAGACGGGTGAGCCGCGGGTGGGCCAGGTAGAAGGGGATGGCGATGCCCGGCACGCCGTCGGGGCTGAACCAGTCATGTGACAGCCACGCGTGCGGGCGGAGCCGGAGGCCACGGCGTTTGAGATCGTGCTGAACCTCGTGGACGCAGTCCTCGAGCCAGGTGCCTTCGATCCGGACCCCGAGGTCGCAGATGCGCACGTCGAGGAGCCGCTCGTCGCTGAAGCGGGTCCAGGTCTGACGCCGACGCGGGCGCGACGGCGTCGGCGCGCGTCGTTTCGCCGTTCTGACTGCTGCGGCCATGGGGAAGGGTGCTGGGTGAAGTGTAGCAGCCGGAGACCGCCGACGTTCCTTCCGCCTGCCGCTCCGGCGCGATAGCATGTCGCGGTGAACCATGACCTCGTCGTCAGGGGCGGCACGGTGGTGACTGCGGCAGGCGTGCGGCGTGCCGACATCGCCGTGACCGGCGGGCGGATTGTGGCCGTCGAGCCGCCCGGCGGCATCACGGGCGCGACGGCGACCATCGATGCGACCGGCCACCACATCTTCCCCGGGGTCATCGACACTCACGTTCACACCCGGCATCCAGGCGTGCCCGAGCGCGAGGACTTCCAGTCGGGCACGGCGGCGGCGGCCGCCGGCGGCATCACGACCCTGTTCGAGATGCCCATTTCCAAGCTGCCGGTCAATTCCGGCGCGTCGCTAGCCCGCCGCGCCGAGCTGCTGCAGGCCACCGCCCATATCGACTACGCGCTCTATGGCGGCGCGGGTCACGAGAACCTGGCCGACATCGCCGCGCAGGCCGAGGCCGGGGCCATCGCGTTCAAAACCTTTCTGCAGCCGCCGCCGCCGGCCCGCCTCGACGAGTTCTTCGGGCTGTGGTGCACCGACGAGGTGCGGTTGCGCGAGGTCATGACCGCGGTGCGGTCGACCGGGCTGCGCCACTGCTTCCACTGCGAGCACACGGCCACCTTCGAGGCGCTGCAAGCGCAGCTCGTCGCCGCTGGCGAGACCACGGGGACGGCGCACGCGCGGAGCCGGCCGCCCGTCGTCGAGGACCTGTCGGTGGCGATCGTCCTGGCCTTGGCCGCGGATTTAGGGGCCCGCGTGCAGGTCGTGCACTGTTCCAGTCCGCGCGCGGCCCGGATGGCGCGGGATGCGCGCGGCCGCGGCGTGGAGGTCACGGTCGAGACCTGTCCGCCTTATCTCTTCTTCACCGACGAAGCCCTCGACCGCCTCGGGCCGTTCGCCAAGTGCAATCCGCCGCTGCGCGGCGAGCAGGAAGTACGTGGGCTGCGGCAGTGCCTCAGCGAAGGGCTGATTGACGTCGTTGGCACCGACCACTCGCCGTTTCTCGACGCGGACAAGGCGCAGGGCGCCGACAACATCTTCCAGGCGCCGCCCGGCCTGGCCGGGCTCGAGGTGCTCGTCCCGCTGATGCTGACGGCCGCGCACCATGGCTGGATTACGCTGCAAGAGGTGGCGGCGCTGTGCGCCGAGAACGCCGCCAGGCTCTTCGGCCTGCCGCGGAAGGGCCGGCTGCAGCCGGGCGCGGATGCCGACCTCACCATCGTCGATTCTGGCGACGACCTGGCGCTACGACTCGGCCGCGGCCATCACGAGGTCGCGGGCCAATATGCGGATCTACGACGGCGTGGAGCTGCACGGGCGGGTCGTCTCGACACTCGTCCGCGGCGCCGTGGTATTCCGCGACGGCGTCGTCACCGGCGCTCTGGGCCACGGCCAGTTCGTACGGCCGGCGCGGGCGTCATGACGGTGTGGGCGCCGCGGCCGCTCCTGGGCATCGTCACCATCGGCCAGACGCCGCGTCCCGACCTCCTGACGACCTTCGGCCATGCCGCCCCGCATGCGGACGTTCGCGTGGCCGGCGCCCTCGACGGGCTCGAGGCTGCCGCGGTGGCCGCGCTCGCGGGGCCAGGTCCGTATCCTTTGCTGGTGCGCTTGTCGGAAGGGGGCACGGCCGAGATCCCGCGCGATACGCTGGTGCCACGCGTGGCGGCGGCAGCGGCCACGCTCGCCGACGCAGGCGCGTCGCTCATCGTCGTGGCGTGTGCGGGGGAGTTTCCGTCGTTTGCCTGCCGCGTGCCGGTGCTGCTGCCCGGGCGTGTCGTACCGGCCGCCGTGCGGGCCATGGCTGCCGGCGCCAAGATCGGGGTCGTCACGCCCAATGCGGCTCAGGCGCCCTTTGCCGAGGCGAAGTGGCGGGCCGACGGTTTCGATGTCGTCGTGACCTACGCATCGCCCAGCGCTCATGACGAGATGGCGGCCGCCGCGACCGCCATGCGCGCGGCCGACGTGACGCTGGTCGTGCTCGACTGCATGGGCCACGACGACGAATACCGGGCCGCGTTCGCGGGTCTTTCCGGGTGCGCGACGATCGCCGCGCAGTCGCTCGTCGCTTATATGGCCGGCGCGCTGGTGTAGCGCGGCGACCGGCGTGACGTGGTTGGCGGCGCCGCTTCGGTCCGTCAACGGCGCCAGCCCTCGCTACCGCACGAGCCAGCGACGGCGAAGATCCGACGAGCAGCACGAACGCCCCGGATTCTTTCGAGCCGGCGGACGGCACGTCGCGTATGCGGCGAACCCGGGGTCACACGGCGCCCGACTCGACGCGCCGCAGGAACGCCCCCACGGCGTCCATGAACAACGCCTCTTCCTCGTAATGCGGCATGTGCGAACTGTGCTCGAACAGCAGCCACTCCGATCCCGCGATGCCGCGCTGCACGCACCGCATCACCTCGGGCGTCACCTCGTCGTAGCGACCGGCGATGACCAGCGTGGGCACCCGGATTTCGGGCAGTCTGGGCACGATGTCCCAGTCCTTCAGCGTGCCGACCACGTGGAATTCGCTCGGCCCGTTCATGGTGGCGTAGACCTCCGGGTTGGCCATCACCTTGCCGAAGGCCCGCGACAGCCCGTCGGGCCAGGGATTGAGACGACACAGGTGTTTCTGGTAGAAGGTCATGACGGCGCCTTGGTAGGCGGGGTCGTCGAAGGTGCCGGCCGCCTCGTGAAGGGACAGCGTGTCCTGTACCGACTGCGGCAGCTGTGCGCGCAGCCCGCGGGTCCCGGCGACGAATTGCGGGAAGCTCGCCGGCGCGTTGGCCAGCACCAGGCTGCACAGCCCGCGCGGCTGGCGCAGCGCATACTCCATCGCCAGCATGCCGCCCCAGGACTGGCCCAGCAGGTGCACCCGTTCCAGCGCCAGCGCCCGGCGAATCGCCTGCACCTCGTCGACGAACAGGTCGACCGTCCACAGCGACGGGTCGTGCGGCTGATCCCAGTTGCCGCAGCCGAGCTGGTCGTAGAAGACGACGCAGCGCCCGCTGTCGGCCAGCGCCTCGATCGACTCGAGGTAGTCGTGCGGGACGCCCGGCCCGCCGTGCAGGCACAGCAGCGGCGGTCTGGTGGGCGACGTCTCGGTGCCGACGATGCGGTACCAGACCCGGTGTCCTCGAAACGGGATGAAGCCTTCCTCGACCTTGCGCGCCGCTGGCGTCGGTGCGGGCGCGGGAAATCGAGCTGGTGTAGCTGCTGAGGTCAGGTTCGATGCCATGGCGAGCTCCTGGGATATGCCGGCTGAGGCCGCCGCCGCGGGCGGCAGCACTACGAAGATGCGCCAGCCCCGCCAGAAAGTTCGTTTGTGCGGGCGCTCACTCGACGGTATCGTGCGGGGCTCGAGGGGCCAGGTGCAGGTGGACGCGCGTGACCTGGTCGCGGCGCTGGAACAGCACGAGCGCAAGGCCAGGCGGGCAGTGGTCCAGGTGCTCGGGCGGGTTCACGAACACGCCTTCGAGCACCGTGGTGTTGCCGCTCGCCAGCACCCGGCGCGGAATCAGCTGCACGCCGCAGCGCACGTCGTCGTCGATCTCGGCATCGAGGTGATGGCGGCCGAGGGCGGATTTGCCGGTCGACCACAGCACCTGGAGATCGTCGGCGTAGTGCGCCAGGAACGCGTCGCGCCCGCCGCGGAAGAAGAGGTCCGCGAAGGCGTGGCGATAGAAGCTCAGGCGCTGTTGGTTGAGGCGCTCGGCGTCGCCCCCGGCGAGACCGGCGCTGCCGAGCAGCAGACCGGCGAGTCGCGCCTTGGCGTCGTGCAATCGGCTGCGCACGGTGCCGATCGGTACGGCGAGAATCGCCGCCAGGTCTTCATAGGAGTGGTAGCTGCCGAAGTAGCGCAGCAACACCGTCACGCGCATTGCCTCGGGCATGAGCGCGAGCGCGTTCCACACCCACTCGCGCAGCTCGCGCGACGCGATCCGCGCTTCGAGCGATCCTTCGCCTGGTATGGCCTCGAGAATCGCGTCGCCGTTGTCGACTTCGCGGTGCACTTGCCGCCGGCGCAACTCGCCCAGACAGCGGTTGCGCAAGATCGCGTGCAACCAGCCGCCGACGGCGCCGGGATCCTGCAACTCCTTCAGGTGGGCCAGGGCGGTCACGAAGGTGTCGTGCACGGCGTCCTCGGCCTCCGACTGGTAGCCCAGCAGCCGTAGCGCCGCGCCGTAGAGGCGCGGCCGGTACCGTTCGAACAGTAGTCCCAGGCTGATGCGGTCGCCGGCGTCGGCGGCGCGCACCAAGTCGGCGTCGCTGGCAGCTGGCGCGGCGATCCGCTGGCGATTGACCATGGCGTGTGCCCCTCGGTTCCATAAGGATGCACCTCGGCTGCGAAAAGTTCGCGGCGGGATCCGGGCGGGGGGCTCTGACGCCGCCTCGTCCGGCACGCGGGTCAGGGCTTGATGTTCTGGTTGTGATGGAACACGTTGTCGGGGTCGTAGCGCCGCTTGACTTCGCGCAGGCGGGCGGCGTTGGGACCGAAGGCGGCGGCGACGGCGCCCGCGTCGCCGACTTCATCCGCGTTCAGGTAGTTGCCATAGCGTCCGCTGGCAAAGTGCCCCGACAGCGCCGCGTAGGTATCCCGCGTCCAGGCGATGTTGCGGTCGGTGTCGGCCGGGCTCATCCACTCACCAGCCACCAGCAGGTTGAAGCCGGTCGTCCGGTGGGGAAACGCCGTGGCCGTGGGCGCCACCCGGGTGGCGGCGCCGTGGAAGTGCTCGAGGAGCATGCCGGTCATCGGCGACGGACACTCGGCAAAGCGCGCGATCATCGTGTCGATGGCGTCGTCGCTCAAGGTCGACAGGAAGTTCGCCTTCCAGTAGTTGAGGGCGTGCGGCGGGAACCCGGCATCGAAGAGCGTGTTGACGACGCTGTACGGCATCGGGCCGATCACGTCCATGACCGGCGAGCCGAACTGCTTGATTGGCGCGACGGCGCGCGCCCCGGTCTCGAGATTGCCGATGTGGCACACGATGATGGCCGCCAGCTTCGCGCCCGAGCCGTCGGGCGCGTGGATGAGGCCGGCAAAGACCGTGAAATCGTCGGGCAGCGTCGCCGTGATGTCGCGATAGAACCGCAGCACGTCCTGGGCGGCGCTGAACGGATGGGCCACCAGGCCGCCGGTCACGATGGGACCCACCGGGTAGGTCTCGAATTCGAGCCAGGTCGCCGCGCCGAAGTTGCCGCCGCCGCCGCGGATTGCCCAGAAGAGGTCCGGGTGCTCGTCGTCGCTCGTGGTGAGGACCTGTCCGGCCGCGGTCACCAGCGTGGCGCGCCGCAGGTTGTCCACCGCCAGCCCGTGCCGGCCCATCAACCAGCCCAGGCCGCCGCCCAGCGTGAGGCCGGCGATGCCGGTGGTCGAGACCACGCCGCCGGTCGTGGCGTGGCCGAACAGCTGCGTGTCGCGGTTGTAGTCGCCCCAGGTCGTGCCGCCCTGCGCGCGGGCGCGATGCGCCACGGGGTCGGTGTGCACGGCCCGCATGTCCGAGAGATCGACGACCAAGCCGCCGTCGCAGACGGCATTGCCGGCCACGTTGTGACCCCCGCCACGCACCGAGATTCGAACCCGTGCTCGCGGGCGGCCTGCACGGCGGCCTGCACGTCGGCCGTGCCCCGGCAGCGGACGACCAGGGCCGGGCGTCGATCGATGAGCCCGTTGTGCACGCGCCGTGCGGCGTCGTAGTGCGGGTCGGCCGGCAGGATGACGCGACCGGTGAGGTGCGGCTGCAGGGTGGCAGCAACGGACTCGGAATTGGGCATGGCGGCTCCTTTGTGGGTCACGGGGTGGTGAGCAGTTGTCGATCACGTCTCCGCGGTGGCTCAGACCGGGCGCGGCAAGGTCACCGTCGGGTCGCCGAGGACGACCGTCGCCAGCCGGTCGAGCGCCATCAACTTGGCGCGCATCGCCCGTTCCAGCGCCCCCTTCGCATGCTTGTTGACCCCGTCCAGCTCCTGCAGGTGATCCTTCAGAAGGCCGGCCACATTCGTGTAGTAGGTCGCCATCGCCAACCCGACCGGCGGACGGCTGGCGCGGTGCAACTGGTTGTAGAGCGCCTGCACGATGCGGTGCGTCGTCACCTGGCCGGTATCGGGCGTGCGCAGCGTCCAGTTGAACGTCGGCTCCACGTGGCCCACGAAGGCACGCACCGGCGTCTCCGACCCCAGCAGACGGCGGGGGAGCGGCGCCGTCAGCGAGCCGCACCTCTCCACGGCACGCAGCGTGTCCGAAAGCAGCGTGCCGGGCTCGACCAGCGTCGTGAACTGCGACGCGCCGTCGCTGCCGGCCGAGCAGCAGGCGTGGGCGTACCAGATAGCTCCGTAGGCGGCGTCGGCCGGCACGCGCTCGGCGGGGAGCACCGTCTTCGCGTGGTCCACCGGCAGGCCGAGCTGCGACGTCATGGCGGCGGTGTCGTGCAGCGGGAAGGTTGCCCCGTGGCTCGAGGTCAGCACGAACGCAGGTGTGCGGGCGCGGAGTGTCTCAACCAGTCCGGCGCCGGTGGCGTCGCCGTCCATCAGCACGCCGCCCCGCATGTCGAACTCGCCGTCCTGGGTCAGCGCCGCGGCCACCTTGTCGGCGATCGCCTTGCGCATCAGCCGCGTGATGTCCGGGTGGCCGTGGTCGACGGCCCATATCAAGGGACGCGTGGCGTCGCGCCGGCTGTCGCTCCAGTCGCGGCGGAGCGCGCGGACGTAGTTGTCGAGGCCGGCGGCGTCGAGATCGAGCCGTCCCACGCAGGCGTCGAGTTGCATGCGGAGCTGCGCGCTCCAGGGGATCGCCGCCGGTGCGCCCACGATCAGCAGGTAGTGCGGGATCTGGAACGGGCCGCCACCACGATCGCCACTGAAGGCGAGGTCGTGTTCGGTGTCCTGCACGGTGTAGTAGCGCAGCTTGCCGTCGCCGATCTCGGGGCGATACCGGAATACGGGCGCGCCGCCGCGGTCGGCGAGGAGTTGACGGATCGGCTCGGGTCCGTCGTCGCCGCGCGCCTTCTCGGGCCGGGTGGCGTCGGTCCGGTCCGGCAGCACCACGCCCCAGCCCACCGCGGGATGCCGCCAGTCGGCCGCATCCACCGGCGTCGGGGCAAGCTTCACGCCCTTGAAGGTGGTTGGCGGGCGGACACTCCACTTGGTGGCGCCTGGTCCGGGCCGGCCATGCGCGCCTTCGCCGCACCAGGCGTCGGTGCGCAGTTCGGAGTCGGGCGGTTCGACCGGGTCGTGCTCCGGCATGGTCAGTTACCGCCGTTAACGGCGGGCACGGGCAGGGGAGCGGCCCCGGGCGTCACCGCGTCGGTCGACCACGTGCCGTTCACCTCCGGCCAGAAGGCCCGCGGCACGTCGTGCATGGCCGCGGCAATCGCCTCCTGCCGCACGGAGACCGGCAAGTCCGCCCCGGGGCCCACCAGCCACTGCGCGACGATGGCGCCGCGCTTCTTGTATTCCTCGGCCTCGCGCATGCTCACGTTGGCGATTGGCTTGCGAAAGCAGAACGGCGCCACGCCGCGAACGTAGAGCACCGGCAGCGACCATTCACGCGCGCACGTCGGGTCGTCGTGCTCCTCGACGAGGGCCTCGCGCACGGCCGACATCGGGCGAAGCCATTCGAATGCCGCTTCCTCGTTCTGCTCGAGCGTCGTCGCGACCGTGTCCAGAAGCTGGAAGACCCGCCCGTAGAACGCCTTGGTGAAGACATGGGCATCGGCCTCGCTCACTGGCTCGAGCATCGCCACCGCCGCCGGGAATCCCGCTTGCACCACCCGGTGGGCCATGGAATTGACCGCCGCTGCGGCCTTGCCGGTATCGCAGCAATTGAGCGTGAGCAGCCACGGATTGGGCAGGAACTCGACGAGCCCGATGAGCTGCTTGGTGCGGATGGTCACCGATCCGTGTGCTGCCTCGGACAGATAATCCGGCGTGGCGGCCAGCTCCAGCGACTGGTCCGTGTCATCGGCGAAGCCGTGGCAGAAGAAATGCAGCATCTGGGGGCGCCATGCCGAGATGGCCTGGATCACCTCCGAGCCCTTGGTGTCGATGTGCGACACGGACAGCCAGCCCGCGTTCGAGGGGTCGGCGACGGCCTGGTCGATGATGTCGCGCAGGTCCGGGTCGCCCACGAGAAGGCGCAGCTCCGCTTGGAGGCCGGTCGACCGGGACGCCTTGACCGCGGCGAACAGGTGCTCCCACTCGGGCCGACCGTCGGCGTTCATCGCGCCAATCACCGCCATCAGCCGCACCGGGGGACGCATCGACGCGGGTGCGCGCGCGTCGTCGTTGCGCGGCTCCACGATGCGGCCGATGGGGAAGCGCTGGTCGAGCGACAGGAACGCGTCGCCCTTGTCGCAGAGCGTTTCCCAGCCAATCAACTCGACTTCGCCCTCGCCGAGCACCAGGTAGACCGGCGTCACGCACAGCTGGTTGCCCAGCAGGTCGAGCATCTTGGCCACGCCCGGATGGGCGCTGAGCGCGTCACGCACGCGCTGGCCGCGCAGCCGGACCGAGTGCGGCTCGTGCCACGGCGGCAGGGTGGCGGCGGCGAGCTGCAGCGGGTGTGCCTTACCCTGGTCGGGCACGGCCCACGGCGCGCGGATCACCTTGACGATATTCAGTTCGTGGCCGTCGGGGCCCACGAACCCGAGGGGATCGATGGAGAGCACGGCGCGCATCTGCATGGTCGGCCTACTCCGGCGTCATGGTGGCGGCCCGCCTCGCGACGAACCTGGTCAGACGATCGAGGGTGTCTTGCGCGAGCTCGGCGTCGTGACTGCACTGCTCGGCCGGCGCCACCTCGTCGCGCGCGAGCTGCTGGTACTTCAACTGCACGTCCTCCGCGAAGCGGGCGGTGGAGGCCACCACCGCGGACACCCGCGGGCTGCTCTCGTAGACGGACTCGAGCGACGACGCGTCCTCGGCGCGCGAGGCCACCGTGCGCTGAGCGTCGTTGCGAAGCACGTTGGGCATGTCGGCCGGCGGCGCGGCCGCCCGGCGCCGCGAGCGGCTCGTGTCGGCCACCGGGTCGGCCGACGGCACCAGGTACGGCTGGCAGTAGAGCAGAAGTGCCGACGACACCGGGGGCGACTTGCGGGTTCGCCCGAACAGGAAGCCGTAGGCCTCGGACAGCGCGTCGCCCTGCGGGTCGGCGGTGATCGACTGCATCACGAGTGGTCCGGGCCGGCTCTGGGCGATGTCATCGATCACCGCGCGCAGCCCAGGCTCGGAATAGTTGTCGGGAAGCGCAACGAAGCTGGTGGCCCAGGCGCCAATGGCGGTGAGGAAGTTCTGCAGCTCGCCTGCCCCGACGGGTCCGGCCAGATAGCGGTCCGTGCGCCCTTTCGGCGACTGCGCGAAGAGCAGCGAGCCGCGACCGCGCGACAGGTAGCCGTGGCACACGACATGGGCGACGTCAATCGAACGCCCCTTCAGCGTCTCCTTCATCCAGCGCAACCACGGCGAGCGGATGCCGGAGAGCCCCGCCGTGGCTGGTTGGTCGCCGTCATCGTCGGCGAAGGGGCGCGCCTCCGCGGGGTCGTGAACCGTCACCTCTTCCGCGAACCCGGGCAGCCCCGTCCATTCCGCGAGCAGCGTGTCGGCGATCTGCTGGTCGGCGAAGACATTGATGTGGATGGGACGGTCGACCGCGTTCGAGATACGGCGAATGGTGACCCGGAGCGCCTCGAGAACCGACCAATGCTCATGGCCGAGCGGAGCGCTGCCGCAGACCACGACTTCCAGTTCCGCTTCGGTGTCGAGCGGCGGAGGGAACAGGAAGTCGGGGAGCATCAGAATCGGCACGCCGATGGCGGCGCCGAGGACCCGCTCCCAGGCGACGAAGCGCAGGGCGCCATAGGGCAGCACCATGTGGACCCACAGCGGCCGGTCGGGACGCGCATCCGCCCGGAAGAACGCACGCACCGTCTCGACCAGTCCAACGGGGAGGGTGGGCATCAGCACCTGCCCCTGGCTGGACCGCGAATCGCTGCCCGGTCCGATGCCAAGAACAGCCAACGTGGTGCGCCAGTGGCTGAGGTCTCGCAACTCGTCGTCCACCTTGGCCTGGAGGGTGAACATGACGTCGTCGTCGCGGGCGCCGTTGGGCAGGGCCACGCGGAGGACGACGATGTTGTACTGCCGCTTCAACGCTTCGGCCATGTGATTGACCTTCTGCCTAGTCGCGCAGATGAGCGGTGCTCAACGAGTACGAGAGCCACCACGTGGCGTGGTTGCTGATATCACCGTGGCCCATGATCACCCCCGTGCCGTCCACGCCGATGATGCCGCCATGCTGCTTCAGGTCGTAGCCGGTGACGGGCTGGCGGATGGGCTCGACCGTGGCCCCCGCCGCCAGCGGGCCGAACCCGCCGAGGGCGCCGAATCTGCTGACCGTCTCGCTACCCGCCGCTTGCAGCTCGCCGAGGTCGTCGTGCCGGCGAACCGCGAGGTGGAAGGAATCGTGGAGGGCTTTGTCCTGCTCGCTGAACGTGGACGCGATCGGCCGGCGGACACGCGTCAGCGCCGAGCGGTAGCCCCCGGGAACGTCGCGCTCCGGCACGTTTTCGGCGAAAGCATACTGCGATACGGCCGGCTGGAGGAGCAGAACCGACTCCACCTCACGGGCGTCGCCGGGCAGCCGGCACAAGGCCGTCATCACCACCTTGCAGCCGAACGAATGGCCGAGCAGGTGGATGCGCGCGGGGCGCGACGCGTGCAGCACGTCGGCCAGCAGCGGCGCCACGCCGTGTGCGCCGACGACCCCGGCGCGGTCCTTCATCTGGTACACGGTGAACGGCTTGACGATGTTGCGCGGGTCGAGCTTCTTCAACACGTCGGTGAATCCGGCCGCCTGCGGGTCGCCGGGCTCGGCCGCTCCGCCCACCGCGCCGACCGCATCCCAGTCCGGCTCGGGATTGCTGTAGGCGGCGGCTGCGGCCAGCAGATCCTCGGCCGAGGGCGCATCGACCGCGCCGGCCTCGTCGTCCTCCGCTGCAATCGACGCCAGCATCCGTGCCAGCTCGATTGCGTCGGCAGCGGCCAGTTCCGTCGCCTGGGCCAGCGCGTAGAACCGCGCCCGGGAGGCGGCCGGCAGCGACGACGCGATGTCGCGCAGGGCGCCGGCGGATTCGGCCGTGGCCGTGTCCGGGGCCGCCGGGTCGCCGCCGGCGATCGCCGGCCCCGTTTCCCGCTCGAACCACGCCAGGGCCTGGCTGGGCCAGAAGATGCCCACCAGCATCGGCTTGTAATCGGGCGGCACCGGCAAATCATGCGTCTTGCGAAGCGCGACGACCCCGTTGATGAAGTGCTCGTAGCGCTGGGTGGCGACGGTCCAGTCGTTGTTCCATCCGTGTGAGAACAGGAAGATGTCGCTGTAGTCCCGCGCATGGGCAAGGAGGTGGGCACGCGTCTGGGGTGCCTCGCACGTGCCATCCTTGTCGAACGGGATCACGTAATAGGGGAACGGAATCCCCTCGGCGGAGGTGAGGGTGCGGTAGGGACCGGCCGGCAGCATCGAGGGCATAGGCACTCCAGGCAACGTCATCGTCCTGCGAGAGAATCCCGAACGCGCGCCGCGATCCCCCTGTACGCCTTAGCGTCCTCGCGCGCGGGAGGACGTCAGGCGCCGGGGCCGTCGGTCTGGGGGGTGGCGCAGATTACTGCCGCCGCCTGCGGGAGTCAACTCCGGCCGCGCCGTTCCCGTGATGAATCGCCGGCCGATCCTGCGTGAACGTGCCCGCGCAGCTCGGCTGCTATACTGCCCGGCCATATGCTCAAAGCCGTGTCGCTTGCTGCGATCCTCGCCCTCGGGGCGGTCCCGCACGTCGTCCACGCCCAAGCCAGTTCGCTGTTCGTCGAGGATCTGACCTGGGAGGAAGTGGCCGCGGCGCTGAAGGCCGGCAAGACCACGGCGCTGTTCTACACCGGTGGCGGCGAACAGAACGGCCCCCATCTGGCATTTGGCAAACATAACGCCGTGGCCCGCCATGTCGTGGAACGCATCGCCAAGGAACTCGGCAATGCGCTGATCTATCCCGTCTTGCCGTACTCGCCCAGTGGCGACCCGTCGAAGAAAGAGGGGATGATGGCTTTCCCTGGGTCCAGCAGCCTCACCGACGAAACCTACGGCATGGTGGCCCGCGATATCGTCCTGGGCGCCGCGACCGCCGGCTTCCGGGACATCATCCTGATCGGGGACCACGGCGGAGGGCAAGATGTGCTCAAGCAGACCGCTGCCACGCTCGATGCCAGGTTGAGACCCTCCGGTGCCCGGGTGTTCTACTGCGACGACCTGTACTTCAAATCGCGTGACGAGTTTTCCCGGTATCTGCGCGACCACAAGGTGACCGGAGAGGGCCATGCCGGCGTGGAGGATACGTCGGCGATCCTGTATGTGAAGCCCGAGTGGGTCCGCACGGACAAGATTGCGGGGAAGGACCCGGCCAAAGGCGTGGAGGGCGACCCGCGATCCGGCCGGGCGGAGCTGGGCAAGGTGCAACTGGATCTGAAGGTCAAGGTTGCCGTGGCCCAGATCCGGGCGCAAGTTGCCAGCCACGACCGGCAATAGCACACGTCCCGCGGCGGCGGTAGACGAGCATCTGCAGCGGTCGCTCGCTGCGGCGGCGCCCGGCGCCCCGTGCCAGCCTGCCGGCGCACGCCGCTCGCGTTGACGCGCCCGCGCCATGCGTCTAGGATTCCGTAGGAGCGGTCGTCGCCTCAACAGGGAGCACGAATGAATCACGCGTCAGCAGGGCGCCCGGCAAGCACCCTGGATATCCCGCTCGAACGTGATGTCTTCCTGCGCACCCTGATCCGGGAGCTCAGCGGAACGCTGCAGGACGTGGTGGGGCTGGAGGAGGCCTCAGGCTTCATCAGCGTCGTGGGCCAGCGCATCGGCGAGCAAATCAACAGCGACTACAAGGCGGCCCTGCAGGTCAGCCATCTCACGCGCCCGCAGGTCGCCGAAGTCCTGGTGGATCTCAAGCAGCGGATCAAGGGCGACTTCTACGTGATCGAGGAAAACGACGACGTCCTCATCCTCGGCAACCGAGCCTGCCCGTTTGCCGAGAAAGTCATCGGCCGGCCGTCGATGTGCATGATGACGTCCAACGTGTTCGGCGTCATCGCTGCGGAAAATCTCGGTTACGCGCGGGTCGTGCTCGAAGAAACCATCGCCACGGGCAGCCCCGGCTGCCGCGTGGCCGTCTACCTGAAACCGGGTGCCGAACCGGCAGCAGGCGGGAAAGAATACTTCCGGAGTTGAGCGTGTCCAGCCCGGCCTATGCGACCGTGCTCGGCACGCTGCCCGAAGCTTCGCTCCTGATTTCCTCGCGCGCGGTAATTCAGTTCGCGAACCCGCCCGCGGGGGCACTGTTCGGCTGCCCACCCGAGAGTTTGAAGGGCCGTCTGCTCAGCGATTACGTGGTCGAGCATGGCACCGCGCTCGGCGACCTCGTGCGGATGTGGTCACGAAGCCGAGGGCTGACGCCCGCGGGCCTGACACTGAAGTGTCCCGATGTCGCTCCGGTCCGGCTTCGGTGCGACGGCGCCATGCTCGAGTCCGCCGCCGACGGGTCCGCAGGCCTGCTGCTATTGAGGCTCACGCCGGCGCAGACCGCCAACAAGAACTTCATCGCGTTGAACCTGAGGATCCAGGAGCTCACCACCGAGAACCTGCGGCGGCGGCGAGCCGAAGCGGAGCTGCGAGCCCAGAGCGAGTTCCTGAAGGTGACGCTTTCAAGCATCGGCGATGCGGTCATCACGACGGGGCCTGACGGCAGGGTGACCTTCATGAATCCCGTCGCGATCGGGCTGACGGGTTGGACCGCGGAGGACGCAGCGAACCGCCCGTTAGATGAAATCTTTCACATCGTCCACGAAGCGACGCGGGAGCCCGTCGAAAACCCGGTGACCAAGGTGTTTCGCCATGGACGCGTCGTCGGCCTGGCCAACCACACCACGCTCATCGCCCGGGACGGCACCGAACACAGCATCGACGATTCGGCGGCGCCGATACGCGACGAGGACGGCCAGATCCTGGGCGTGGTGCTGGTCTTCCACGACGTGACCGAACGGCGCGCGCTGGAGATCGAGCGCGACCAGACCGAACGGCGCAAGGACGAGTTTCTCGCCATGCTCGGCCACGAGCTTCGCAATCCCCTGGCCGCGGTCATGAACTGCGTGCACCTGCTGCGGCTGACGAAGCCGGCGCCCCAGACCGATTCGCGCGCGCCGGTGTTCCTCGACCTGGTCGAACGGATGGAGCGCCAGGGGCGTCACCTGATCCGCCTCGTCGACGATCTGCTCGACACCGCGCGCATCACCACCGGCAAGTTCGAGCTCAACACCGCGGTGCTTCCGCTCCAGACCGTGATCAGCACCGCCGTGGACATGTGCCGGTCCGCCCTCGTTGCTCAGCAGATCTACCTGGAGATCGAGCAGCCGGAGGGATCGCTTCTCGTCGAAGCGGACGGGTCACGGCTGGCGCAAGTGTTCGGCAACCTCATCACCAACGCCATCAAGTACAACACGCACGGCGGCACGGTCCGGGTGACGGCCCGACGTGACGACGACGACGCCGTGGTCACGGTGGTCGACGACGGCATCGGCATCGCGCCGGACGTCCTGCGCCACATCTTCGAACTGTTCATGCAGGCCGACAAATCCCTGGCCCGCGCCAGTGGCGGCCTGGGCGTCGGGCTGACGGTCAGCAGGTTGATTACCGAGATGCATGGCGGCAGCATCTCGGCTGACAGCGACGGCCTGGGACACGGCAGCAGGTTCACGGTGCGGCTGCCGCTCGCATCCCGAGGGACTGCGGCCGAGCCGCCAGCCAGTGGCGACCCTGGCGTGACCGCCGTCGACGCACCGCGCAGGATCCTGGTCGTCGACGACAATGCCGACGCGGCAGCCAGCCTCGCCATGCTGCTGGGCCTGTCGTCGCACGAAGTGTGGACGGCCAGCAACGGCGACAGCGCCCTGCGCATGGCCCGAGAGATGATGCCCGATGTCGTGCTGCTCGACGTCGGGTTACCCGACATCGACGGGTACGAGGTGGCGCGGCGCTTACGACAGGGTGCCACTTCGCGCACGACCCTGATCATCGCGGTGACCGGTTACGGCGCGGACCGGGACCGCCAGCGGGCCCAGGAGGCCGGCTTCGACCATCACCTGACCAAGCCGGTAGACCTGGACGCGCTGGCAGCGCTCATCGCGTCGCACGACAGCGTGCCGTAGCGCCCGAAGCGAGCGCCCCAATGCCGCTGCGCGAGTGGGGAGACCGCGCCCAGCCGCCCGCCGCCCGACCGCAGCGGGCGCAGCGGGCTGGCCACGGCGAGCGCGACGAGCGGGCCGGGCTGCGCAAAGTGGCTCACGAGCTGCGGGAGGCGCGCATCGACTGGCACCACGCTACAAGAAGCTGGCAAGGCGCGCGCCGATGAAGGGTGAATACCGGAGCAGCCGATATGCAGCGCTGGGACCGAGGGCGCCGATCCTGCTATGGCCTGTTCAGACGTGCACCGCGCCTTATCCGCGTCAGGGCCGGTCAGCGCCAAGCGGCGATTGGCTGAGGCGGTCCAACAACTGCTGCGGATCATCGTAGATGGCGATGGCGCCGCGCAGCGCGACGTCGTCCCACCCGCCGCAGCGAAAGGCGATCGTGGCGAGTCCGGCGCGCCGGGCCGCCTCGATGTCATGGGGCGTGTCGCCCATCATGACGGCGCGCTCCGGTGAGGATCGGGATTTCGCCAAGGCCGCCACGACGATGTCCGGATCAGGCTTCGAGTGCGTGGCATCGTCCGACGTCGTAGCGCCAGCCGCCAACGCTTCGCCGCCGCAGATCGCCAGCAGCGCTCTTACTTCCGCCTGCTGTGCCGACGTCGCGACGACGACCGTGAGACGGCTGCGGATGAGCCAGGCCACGAACGCCGCCGCGCCGGGTGTCGGCTTGAGAGTGGGCAGGTATCGGGTTCTGAATATCTCGGCGCGAGCTTCGGAAATCTTCTGGCCCTCGCCGGATTGGTGGTCCAACGCGGCGAGCTCTCGGAGCACCTTGTCACCACCTTTGCCGACCAGCGGAAGGATCTCCGCTGTCGCGTGACGCCGGCCGAAGCGGGCAAACGCGTCCGACCAGGCGGACGCATGGGCGACGTTGCTGTCGACGAGGGTGCCATCGATATCCAGGAGGACGGCGTCGTAACGCCGGACCGGCGGGCTGGTGCGAGTCTGCGGTTCCATCACTCAGTGTCGATCAGATCGGCAGTTGCCGCTACGGCGTGCCTGGCTGCCTGCGCAGTAGGTGGTGCCCTTGACGGTGGGCGCCGGCAAGTGCGGACACCGCACGGGGACCGCCCGCTTCCAGCGGATTGGGCAGGATGGCCGGCCGGCGCGGTGATTGAACAAGTGGAACAGACGCACTGGCTGTCCGCCGACGGCCCAGGTGCGAACAGTTCATGGTGTTCTGGCTGGCCCTGTCGCGGCGCTGGCCTCGGCCAGCCCGGAGATCTGCCGGCCAGCGAGGATCGCCTCCGCTACTTGGTCGCGAGCAGCACCGTCTCCGGTGTCGGGATCGCGTGTGCGGACACATTTCGGAAGCCTGCGCCTTCGAGCTGCGCGCGGAACTCATCGAACGTGTAGGCGTCGCCGGCGGGCGTCCCGGCCAGCATCGTCAATGCGAAGCGGGCGGGCACCGGTGGCGAGACGCGATCCGGATTTGGCACCATCTCGAGGATCACGACGCGGCCGCCGGGCTGGAGCGCGGCATGAATCTTCCTGAGAAAGCTCGTGCACGTCGGCGCGTCAAAATGGTGCAGGAAGTTCGTCACCAGCGCGACGTCGAATCCGTGTCCGAAGTCGACCTGGAACGCGTCGCCGTGAAGCGTGCGGTAGCGATCGCCCACGCCAGCGGCCCGCGCATTGTCTTCGGCGATGGGCAGCACGTTCTTCCAGTCCAGCGCCACGATCTCCGCCCGCGGGTTGCGCTGCGCAATCGTGATGCCGAAGACGCCGTGGCTCGCGGCGATGTCGAGGACCTTCATCGCGGCGGCCGACGATGCGTCGATCAGATCGGCAATGGCGTGCGCGGCCGGCACCATCATCGGCGCCATGGAACGTGCGAACTCGATCCAGATGGGATTCTCGTCCGACACGGTGCTGCCCGACGGCTGCACACCGCCGCGGCGGACCGCGCCGGTCAGATCGTCGAAGTTGTTGCGAAGGCCAGGCATCAGCAGAAAACGCGCCGTCGTTCCGAGATAAGCCGGCGATCGCTGACTGAGGAAGGCGGTGGCCGGAGGCGACAGCTGATACGTGGCGGCCGCCTTCGTCAACAGTCCGAGCGTCGTGAGGAAGTCGCAAAGAATGCGGATGCCGCGCTCCGACGCAGCGCAGCGGGCGGCGATGGCCGACGGGGTCTGCGCGCCGTCGTCAATCGCGGTGAACAGGTCGAGCTCCAGCGCGCTCTTGAGCGCGGCCGATTGCTCGTAGGCAAACAACGTGTCGAAGATCACCGCGGGATCGGGCATGGCCGGTGTCGACATAGCATCCCTCCCTGAAAGGGCGCAGTCTACACCGGCGCGGACAATCCTGATGATGATGCGGCTCGCCGCCGCGGTGGTGGCGCAGCCGGCCGTGGCGCCAGCTTCCCACGTGCGTGGCAGCGTGGCCGGCCCCAACGAACATGCGGTCGCGCCGTTCCGGGACGATCCGGCCGTCGCCTGGGAGATCAAGCCGCGCTACCGCGCCGTCTCCGCGCCGGTGGTGTCGGACCGCGTGCGGCCCGGCAAGCCCGCGTGGTCGGCGGAAGATGAGGACCTTGGCAACCACGACGCGGCGCCGCTGCTGATCGGCGGGCAGGGGGTGCTGACCAGCCGCAACCGCGTCAGCTCGCGTTCGACGCCGCTTCGGGCGAGCGAGTGTGGCTGAATGGCAGGTGGCCGACCTGCCGTGTCCTGCCGGTGGACAACGGCCGCTCCCGCGAGAACGCGCAGTTGATCGTCGAGCTGGTGGCCGGGAAGCAGGCCGGCCTCACGAAGGCCTGTCAGACCCGCGATACGCGCGGCGCGGCCGCGGCTCGACGTTCCCCTCCCCTGCTACACTGCCGCCGTGGCATCACGATCGTTGGTAGCGTCGGCGCGGCGCCGGCAACGTTGACCGCCACGGGAGACCACACCACATGTTCCTTCCGCACACGTCGCGCCCCGCCAGCCTCGGGCTGTCGCTCGCGGCCGCCCTCATTGCCGTCGTGGCCGCCACCATCTCGCCCCTCGCCCAGGGCGCGCCGAAGGCCATGCCCGACACGCCCTTCAAGCTCATGACGTTCGAGGCCGGCGGCCGCACGCGGATTGGCCTGGTCCTCGGCACGCGCGTCTTCGACATCGAGGGGGCGAATCGGGCGCTCGTGACCCGCACGAAGGTGGCGGCCCAGACGATGCCGAGCGAGATGAAGGCGCTCATCGAGCAATACCCGACCGTCTCGCCACGCCTTTACCAGATCGCCAATTACTTCGCGGCGCAACCCGCGGCGCCTCTGCCGTTTGCCTTCGACGTCACGGCCGTGAAGGTGCTGGCGCCCATCAAGTACCCATGGAACCTGATGGCAGCCTCCGCCAACTACAAGGCGCACGCGGAAGGCATGGGCGTGGCCGGCGCGGGACCGAGCACCCCGCCGTCCGCCGCCCCCGCCGCCCCGGCCGGCGGCGCCACCCGTCCGCCCGCCACCGGCTTCGACGCCTCGGCGGCCGCGCGCGTCGTGCCAGACCGCGACGCGCCGATCCTGTTTGCCAAGTCGCCGCGCTCGTGCATCATCGACCCGGACGAGCCGTTCTACATCGTGGATGGCCGCGGCCGCACCGACTACGAGGCCGAGCTGGCCATCATCATGGGGCCGCGCCCGGCCTACCGCGTGGCGCGCGAGAGCGCCATGGACTACGTCTTCGGCTACAGCATCATGCAAGACCTGAGCGATCGCGGCAGCGAGAAACTGCGCGAGGTCACGATGTTCCCGGGCACCAACTGGTTCGACGGCAAGAGCATCGATCGCGGGGCGCCCTTCGGACCGGTGATCGTGCCGAAGGAGTTCCTCCCAAAGGGCCCGAGCGACCTGCGGATCACGACGAAGTTGAACGGCACCGTGGTGCAGGACGCGCGCACCAGCAATCTCATCTGGAGCGAGCCGCACCTCATCGCCTACATCACCTCGCGCATGACGCTCTACCCGGGTGATGTGATCATCACCGGCACGCCGGCCGGCACGGGCATGGAGCGGCAGGTGTTCCTCAAGCCGGGCGACGTCGTGACCGTGGAGGTCGAGGGCATCGGCACGCTGACCACGCCCTTCAAGGCGCTGTCGGCGAAGCCGCCGACGCCGTGACGCGAGCCACGCCCTTGGCGCACCGTCGTCACCGCAACCGTGCCGCCCTTACCCGGCCATAGCGCGACACAGCCCATCCTCGTAGTCACGCGGAGTAGCGCCCTCCCTGCTCCCCCTTCTTGTTGCGAATGGTTCCCATGCGTCGTTTCTGCTTGACCGTGTAGTCCGCCAACGTTACAACTCACGCCACTCGTATCTGGTGCCCGTCGCTCCGCCGCGGTGCGGCCTGGGAGCTTTCGGCAAAGGGGAAACACTTGCGTCGTTTCGTGCCGGCCTGCATGCTCCTTGCCGCGCTGTGTGCGTCTCGGCCGGCGGCTGCCCAGCCCGCCCCGGCGCCGTCGACGCCGGAGATGAGCAGCATGTCCATCGTCGCCTTTGATCCCGACACCGGTGACGTGGGCATCGCGCTGGCCTCGCGCTTCTTCGCGGTGGGACCGATCGCGGCGCACGTCCGTGCCGGCGTCGGCGCCATCGCCACGATGGGCAGCTCGCCGTTCAAGGACGCCCCCGAGATGCTCGAGTGGCTGGCGCGGGGCGCCAGCCCGGACGACGTGATGGCGCGCCTGCGCCAGCGTTACGCCGACATCGGCCAGATCAATATTGTCGACGCCAAGGGCCGCAGCGCCTCGACCACGAGCCCGGTGACGTCGAGCATGTGGAAGGGCTCCCGAGTGGGGAAGTTCTACGCGGCGGCCGGCAACATCCTCGCCGGGCCCGAGGTGGTGGCGGCCTTCGGCGAAACCTTCGAGGGCAGCGCCGGCCAGGGCTTGCCGCTGGCCGAGCGCCTGCTGGCCGCGCTCGACGCCGCGGATTCGGGCCGGCGGTGACGCGCGGGGCCGGATGGGCGCGACGCTCATCGTCAAGCGCAAGGGCGCCGGCTACGCCGGCACCGACGACCTGGTGAATCTCCGCGTCGACGACAGCGGCAATGCCATCAACGACCTGAAGCGCCTCTACGCGCGCTGGAAGGAGATTCGCGGACAGGTGCCTGGCTTCCGCGTGATCGAGCAGTCCTCCGGCGACGACGTGCGCTGGTTGCAGAAAGCGCTGCGCGATCTTGGCTACCTGGAGGCGTCCGACCGCGCCGTCTTCGGTGACGACGGCACGCCGGTGGGACGCTTCAACGACGCCACGGGCCGCGCGGTGGACCGCTACAAGCGCGACCGGTCGCTCGGTGGCGGTCCGTCCGCCGGCAAGGAGACCATCGACGCCCTGCGACGGGAACTGGCGCGAAAGGGCGGCGACCGGTGAGCGGCCGGCTGGCGCTGTCGGCGGTGGCCGCGTGGGTCGCTGTGGTGGCCACGACGGCTGTGCCGGGGGCCAGGAGTGTGACCGGCGACGCGCTGATGAGCAGCATGTCGATCGTCGGCGTCGATCTGGAGACGGGCGACGTCGGCATCGCGCTCGCCTCGAAGTTCTTTGCCGTGGGCCCAATCGCCACGTTCGTGCGCGCCGGGGTCGGTGCGGTGGCGGTGATGGGCGGCGGGCCGTTCAAGGAAGGGGAGCGGCTGCTCGACTGGCTCGCCGAGGGGCTCACGCCGGCGCAAGCCCTCGCCCGGCTGCGCGGTATGTATCCCGACACCGGGCAGATCAACATCGTCACCGCGGCGGGCGCGAGCCTGTCGACGACCGGGCCCAACGCTTCGCAGTGGAAGGGCCACCGCTTCGGCCCGTGCTACGCCGCGGCCGGCAACATCCTTGCCGGTCCCCAGGTGGTGGACGCGTTCGGCGAGAGCTTCGAGGGCTCGGCCACGATGAACCTGCCGCTTGCCGAGCGCCTGCTGCGGGCCCTGGAGGCGGCGGACGCGGCGGGTGGCGACGCGCGCGGACGCCAGGGCGCGGCCCTCAAGGTGTACCGCAAGGGCGCCGGCTTCGCCGGCACGGACCTCCTGGTCGACCTCCGCGTCGACGACAGCGCCGAGGCTGTGGGCGATCTCCGCGGCCTGTGGACCGAGTGGGCGTTCCACCACCTCCACGGGGTCGGCTACCAGCCGATTGAACAGTCGCAGGGGGCGGACGTCGCGCAGGTGCAGCAGCACCTGCGAACCCTGGGCTACCTGGCGGCGGCCGAGCGCACCGTCTTCGACGGGCAGGGCGCGCCGCGCGGCGTGTTCAACGACGCGACGGCGGCCGCCGTTGTCCGCTGGAAGCGCGATACGCACCTCGATGCCAGCCCGTCCCTCGTGCCGTCGATGCTCCGCCAGCTCGAGGACGCCGCCCGCGTCCGGAGCATGAGGCCGAAGCCGTGAAGCGCGGCGGTCGTGCACTGCTCGTGCTCTTGTCGCTGCTGGCCGTGCCGGCCGCGGCTCAGGAGGCGCCCCGCGAGGACGACCTCATGAGCAGCATGTCGATTGTCGGCTTCGACCCCGCCACCGGCGAGCTGGGCATCGCCATGGCGTCGCGCTTCTTTGCCGTGGCGCCCATCGCGACGCACATCCGCGCCGGCGTCGCGGCGATTGCGACCATGGGCGGGGCGCCTTACCAGGACGGCGAGGAGATGCTCGACTGGCTGGCGGCGGGCGCCTCCCCGGCCGACGTGCTCGCGCGCCTGAAACAGCGGTACCCCGACATCGGCCAGATCAACATCGTCGACGCCACGGGCCGCAGTTCGTCCACCACCGGAGCGGCGCCCGAATGGAAGGGCCATCGCGTCGGCGCGAACTACGCCACGGCCGGCAACATCCTGGCCGGCCCGCAGGTGGTAGACGCCTTTGCGACCACGTTCGAGCGCCTTGCCGGAAGCGGCCTGCCGCTCGCCGAGCGCTTGCTGCAGTGCCTGGAAGCTGCGGACGCCGCCGGCGGCGACGCACGCGGTCGCCTCGCGGCTACTCTACGGGTCTACAGGGAGGGCGCGGGGCCGTTCGGCACTGACGCCTACCTCGATGTGCGGGTCGACGACAGCACCACCTCGATCGAGGACGTGCGCTACCTCTACGAGCGCTGGAAGGCAGAGCGGCTCCAGGCCTACGGCAGCCGCATGATCGGCATGAGCGTGGGCGGCGATGTCGCCAAGTTGCAGCGCTGGCTGCTCGAGCTGGGCTACGCGAACGTCACGGACCGCCGCCTGTTCGACACGACGGGCACTCCTACGGGCGTCTACAACGACGCCACCGTCGCGGCAGTACTCGCGTTCAAGAAGGACCACCAGCTCGGCACGTCGCCAGGCGCCGGCCGGGAGGTGGTGAACAAGATGATTGCGCTGCTGGAGCGTCGTGCCAGGGGCCGCGGCGGCGCCTCCGGCTTCGTGATTCCGGCCCCCAGGAAACCTCAGTAAAAGAACCGTAGTAAGAGAAGGAGACACGCATGCACGAGAGCGAAGACCGGCGGCTGAACCGGCGGCGAATCATCCAGCTCCTCGCGGCGGCCGGTATCACCGGCCCCGCGGCGCTGGAGGTCCTCGCCCAGTCGAAGACCCGCGTCACCAAGGACATCCTCAAGCAGTCGCTGCAAGTCATCGGCGGTGTGCCGCTGTCGGACGAGCGGCTGGCGGTGGCGGAAACGGCCCTGCAGCGCAATCTCGACACCTTCCAGATCGTGCGCGACTTCGTCGTGCCGGACCATATCGAGCCGGCCCCCATCTTCGTGCCCACGCGGCACGACGCCTAGCAAGGAGCACGATGGCCATCCCAGACCTCGTCTACAAGCCGGCCCACGAGCTCGCCGGCCTGATCAAGAGCAAGCAGGTGTCACCGGTGGAGGTGACGCAGGCGTTCCTCGACCGCGTCGCGGCGCTGGACCGGAAGGTCAACAGCTTCATCACCGTGCTGCCGGAGTACGCCTTGGCGCGCGCCAAGCAGGCGGAGCAGGAGATTGCCGCCGGCAATTACAAGGGGCCGCTGCACGGCGTGCCCTACGCGCCCAAGGACATCATCGCGACCAAGGGCCACAAGACCACCAACGGCTCGAAGGTGACGGCCAACAACGTCACCAACTACGAATCCACCCTTACCCAGCGCCTCAACGACGCCGGCGCGGTGATGATCGGCAAGCTCAACCTGCTCGAGTTCGCGATGGGGAGCGGCGTCCATTCGGGCTTTGGCCCGGCCCGCAACCCATGGGACCTCGCCTACTCGCCGGCCGGTTCGTCGAGCGGCTCGGGCGCGGCGCTCGCCGCCTACTTCACGCCGCTGTCAATCGGCACCGACACCGGCGGCTCCATCCGCGGGCCGGCCAACAACTGCGGCATCGTCGGCCTCAAGCAGACCTACGGACGCATCAGCCGCTACGGCGTCAGCACGCTCAGCTGGACCCTCGATCACGCAGGGCCGATGACCAAGAGCGTCACCGACGCCGCCCACATGCTGCAGGTGATGGCCGGCGCCGACCCGCACGATGCGACGTCCGCGAGCGTGCCGGTGCCGAACTACGCCCAGGCGCTCACGCAGGGCGTCAAGGGGCTGCGCATCGGCGTGCCCACGAACTACTTCTTCGACGATGCGCACCCCGAGACCAACAAGGCGGTGCGCGCCGCCATCGACCTTCTCAAGGGGCAGGGCGCGCAGATTGTCGAGGTGAAGGTGCCGAACGCCAACCTGGCCGGCTCCGCCGGCTGGATCATCGCCATGGTCGAAGGCGCCTGCTATCACGAGCAGCGGCTCAAGAACACGCCGGAGCTGTTCGACCCGGTCATCCGCGAGCGGCTCGAAGCGGCACGCTTCTACCCGGCCACCGACTACGTCAAGTCGATGCGCATCCGCACCATTCTCATGGAGGAGATGCGGCAGGTCTTCACCCAGTGCGACGTCATGGCGGTGCCCGGCGGCAACCCGGCCACCAAGCTCGATCCGCCGGAGACGGCGGGCAGTGACGTCAAGCCGGGCTCCGCGGCGTCGCCCTACCGCGGCGGCAACACCTTCATCGGTGACATGACGGGCCTGCCGGCCATGACCATCCCGTGCGGATTCACCAGCGGCGCGCCCACGCTGCCGCTGTCCATCCAGTTCTACGGCAAGCCGTACGACGAAGCCATGCTGTTCCGCGTCGGCCAGGCATACGAGTCGGCCACCGACTGGCACACGCGGCGCCCGCCGCTCACGTAACGGGACGCCGTGGGGCCGCAGGTTCGGCCGCGACGCCGCGAATCAATCGTTTCCAATGGAGGACAGCGACCGATGGCACACCATCTCGCTCGGATAGGATTCGCATGTTCGCTGGTGGCCGTGCTCGCTGCCGGCGCCTTCGGTCAGGCCTTCACGGCCTCGGTGCTCGGCACGATCAGCGACGGCGCCGGCGGCGTGATGCCCGGCGTCACCGTGACGGTCACCAATCTCGCCACCGGGCAGTCACGCACCTCGGTGACCGACGAGGGCGGTCGCTACTCGATGCCGCTGCTGCCGCCGGGCAGCTACCGCATCAGCGCCGAGCTGGCCGGCTTCAAGACGGCGGTGCGCGACGCCGTGCGCCTCGAGGTCAACCAGCAGCAGCGCTCCGATTTCTCGCTGGAGATCGGCGCCATCAGCGAAGAGGTCACGGTCACCGCCGAACTGCCGATGGTGCAGACCAATACCGCTACGGTTGGCACCGTGGTGAGCTCCAAGGAGGCCCAGGAGCTGCCGCTGAATGGACGCAACTTCCTGCAGCTCAATCTGCTGGTGCCGGGCGCCCTGCCGTCGACCAAGGGCACGACCCTGGCGACCCAGGGCGGCGCGATCAACGTCCACGGCATGCGCGAGTCGTCGAACTTTTTCTGGCTCGACGGCATCGACAACACCACGCAGGCCATCGGCCAGCTGATCGTCAACCCGCCCACCTACTCGATCGCCGAGTTCCGGGTGATGTCGCCGACCTACTCGGCGGAGTTCGGCCGGACCGCGGGCGCCCAGATCAACGTCGTGACGCGCTCGGGCGCCAACCAGTTCCACGGCGACGTCTACGAGTTCCACCGCAACAGCAACCTCGATTCGCGTAACGTCTTCGACCCGCCCGGCAAGACCCCGTACTTCCGGCGCAACCAGTTCGGCGTCGACGGCGGCGGGCCGATCGTCAAGAACAAGACGTTCTTCTTCTTCGGCTACGAAGGGCAGCGACAGAAGCAAATCGTCAGTTACACCGGCAACGTGCCGCAGACGGCGATGCTCACCGGCAACTTCTCGAGCCTGAGCACGCCGATCCTCGACCCGCTCACGGGCCAGCCGTTCCCTGGCAACGTCATCCCGGCCAACCGCCTCGACGCCACGGGCCTCGGCATCGCCGCGGCCTATCCCGCGCCGAACCTCGCGGGGGCCCGCAACTACCGCTCACAGCCGCAGAACGAGCTGCGTGACAACACCCTCATCGCCCGCGTCGACCAGCAGATCACCGGCAGCAACCGCGCCCTGGTCCGGGTCAACTGGCAGGGCATCTACGAGCTGCAGCCGGTCAACATCTTCGGGCGGACCACCATCATCCCCGGCTACGGGCGCGAGCAGGAGGCCACCCGCTTCGCCACGATCGGGGTGTCCGACACCCACACCTTCACCAACGATCTGCTCGGCGAGTTCCGCGTTGGCTGGAACCGCTGGAAGCTCGACTACCTGCAGCAGGACCGTGCCGACGACGCTGCCGCGCGGCTCGGGCTCAACGGGCTGTCGCGCAAAGCCGAGGACCTCGGCTTCCCGCTGGTGTCGATGGGCGGCGTCTACGAGAACCTCGGCTCGGCCACCAACCTGCCGCAGCAGGGACCGTTCGACACGCTGAGCCTGTCGGGCACGATGACTTACGTGAAGGGCACGCACACGATGAAGGCCGGCGCCGACTACAAGCGGTTCGAGTCGGACTTCATCTTCGACTCGCTCGCCCGCGGCTCGTACACCTTCACCGGCCGCTACACCGGCAACCCACTGTCGGACCTGCTGCTCGGGTTCCCGACCCAGGCCTTGCGCGGGCTGGGGCTGGACGGCGACACCCAGTTCAATTTCATCTCGAAGGGCCTCAGCAGCTTCGTGCAGGACGACTGGCAGGCGCGCGACGACCTGACGCTGACCATGGGCCTGCGCTACGAGTACGTGGCCCCGACCTACGAGGGCCGCGACCGCATCACCAACTTCGACTTCGCCACCGGCACGACGCTGCTCGCCGGGCAGGACGGCCAGAGCCGGTCGATGGTCAACCCCGACAAGTCGGCGTTCGCGCCCCGCCTCGGATTCGCGTGGGACATGACCGGTGACGGCCGCATGGCGCTGCGCGGCGGCTACGGGATCTTCTACGAAGTGACGCTCATCAACCAGACGCTGGGGCTGCGCCTCAATCCGCCGTGGTTCAACCAGGATCTGGCGCTCGGCGACGGCCGCACGGTGACCACGGCCAACGCCTTCAACAACCTGGCCGTAGTGACGCCCAACCTGAGCGCCTTCGACACCAACTACAAGATGGGGCGCGTGCAGCAGTTCAGCCTCAACCTGCAGCGGCAGCTGGCCAGCAGCCTGGTGGCCGACGTTGGCTACGTGGGCACGCGCGGCGACCGCTTGTTCCGCACCGTGAACTACAACCAGCCGGTGCCGGCAGCCGGCGCGGTGCAGGCGCGGCGGCCCTACCCCCAGTACGGCAACATGAACACCGTCGCCTCGCTCGCCTCGAGCGAGTACAACAGCCTCGAAGCGCGCCTCGAGAAGCGCTTCGGCCGCGGCTACTCCTTCCTGGCGTCCTACACGCTCAGCGAGAGCATGGACGACGCCTCGGGCAGCGGTGGCACCGCGGATTCCGGCGTGCCGCAGAACAGCCGCAACCTCGACGCCGAGTGGGGCCCGTCGGTGTACGACGTCCGCCAGCGGTTCGTGTTTAGCGGCATCTATGAGCTGCCGTGGGGCAGCGGCCGGCGCTGGATGTCCAGCTCCGGCGGCGTGCTGGGCGTGCTCTTCGCCGACTGGCAGGTCAATGGCATCTTCACGCTGCAGGGCGGGCAGCCGTTCACGCCGGTACTCGGCATCGACAACAGCAACACCGGCCAGCTGCAGGATCGGCCGAACCTGGTGGGCGACCCCTACGCGCCGGGACCCGGCTGCGAGCAGACGCGTACCGCCGACTGCTGGGTCAACCCCGCGGCCTTCGCGCGGCCCGATCCGTTCACCTTCGGCAACGCCGGCCGCAACTCGCTGCGCGGCCCCGGCACCAAGAACCTGGACCTGTCGCTGGTGAAGGCCGTGCGCTTCGGCGGCGCCAACCAGCTCCAGGTGCGCATCGAGACGTTCAACCTGGTGAACTGGGTCAACTACGACATCCCGAATCGCACGGCGCTGACGCCGAACTTCGGCAAGGTGTTCACGGCGGGTCCGCCACGGCAGATTCAGCTGGGCCTGCGCTTTATGTACTCGACGCTGGGGTGCCCTGCAGCACACAGCCTCTACTCCGGCCCATGCTGCAGGGCGCAACCGCGCAGCCGCTGCGGGGTGCGGTACGGTCTTTAGCGCACCTCGAAGCTCTGCGTGTCTGCGGACTTGTTGTCCAGGAACACTTCGACCGTGTACCTGCCTGTGGGCCAGCCATCCGGCTTGGCGATGTGGAATTCGGTCCGCTCCCGGCTGCCCGGGGCAATCGTGCGCGACGAGTCATCGACCACCTGCCCGCCCTCGAAGGTCCACTTCGCCCGGAGCGTGGCGCTCTGCGCTGCGCCCTCGGTGGCCACCGAGGCGTAGATGGTGTCGTTGGGGTTGAAGTTGTCGGTCTTGTCGGTGACCGTCTTGTCCCCGCCAATCGAGCGGCCCAGCGTGACGTCGGTCACGCGGACACCGTCGGTGCCGGCAGGGGTGTTGGCCGTATTGCCCCGGCAGGCCGCGGTGGCCAGCAGGAGGGTGACGCACGCCGAGATCTGGATAGCTTTCTGGTAGCGCAGCATCGTGTTCATCTCAAGCTCCGGGGATTTTCAGGCGCTGGCCGGGGTGGATCAGATCCGGGTTCTTGATCTGGTCGCGATTGGCCTCGTGGATACGAGGCCACTGGCTGGCGTCGCCGTAGAAACGTTTCGCGATCTTCGAGAGGCTGTCTCCCGCGACCACCTCATACGATTGCTCCGACCCTGGGGTGCCGGCGGTCGAGTCGGGTTCAGAGTCCGGCGCAGGGAAGGGCGTGGGAACTGCCGGGGCCGGAGCGGTGGTCGAGCTGCCGGACTGGACGTTCGAGAAGTCGGCCTGCTGCTTGTCTTGATCCTTTTTGCGAAATTTGTCGAATATGTCCATCGTGCTTCCCCTTTTCGGTACCCCGCCCGGCGAACCTGCCGCGCGTACAGCCGCGCGGGTGGAGCAGCATCAAGTGTGCCGTGGCTCTGCCAGAGGCGGGCATCAGCGGCCGGCCGGGCGCCGACGCTCGGTGAACCGCTGGACGAGCACGACCCCCGCCACGAACCGCCAATGTGGGCCATGGAGGCAACGCCAGCGGTCTGGTCCGTTGGCGCGACCGAGCCGATGCCATTGAAAGACTGGAGAACGATCCAGAGGCCGATGACGCGTAGTCGCCCTCCAGTATCCCCGGTGGGACTGACCGCTAGGTGCGCATCTTCCTGACGCGACAAGGGCACGCGATGACGCAGACCGGATGTTCCGGCTGTGGCGCGCACCGGAACTCCAGCGGCCCCAACGCCGTCCGCGGCGGCGTGTCGCCGTACGCGCCCATGGCCACTGCCGCCGAGCGCGGCGAACCACCTGTGGGCGTACGGCTTCATCTTCGACACCTGCGCCGGCGTCGTGGCTCTGAAATGCCTGACGGTGGTCGCCGATTACACCGGCGAGTGCATGGCGGTCGACGTGGCCGGGCAGCATTCGCTCGGGACGCGTGATCGAAGTGCTCGCGCAACTCGGAGATGAGTCGTGCAACGGCCAGTTCCGCGACGAAGCCGGGTCGAGCGTGGGGACCTCACGAGGGGCCGCCTCCTTGGGCCGTCCTTCGGACGCGCACGAGCGCTGGCGGTCCGAGCAGGCCGATCAGCAGGAATGGGTAGTACCAGGTCACATAGGTAGCGGTGGCGTGAATCTTCCACACGTTGGCGCCCATCGCCACCGTTGAGGCCAGCAGCGCCAAGCCCACCGGGCCCGCCGTGCGCGCCAGCCACGCCGTAGCCGCGAGGTAGCCGCAAAACACAATGAAGAACGGCGAGGTGAGGGCCGAACCGCCGGCCAGCGGCGCCAGCATCCAGCGCAGCACGCCCGTCTGCTGGCCCCAGAGGCCGAACGGGCTCATGCCGTAGCCCGACGGATCGGTGTGGTGGCCGAGCGTGTCGCGGACGATGGTGGCGACAAGACCCAGACCGGGCGCCGGGCGCGAGGCGACGAGCACCCAGGCAACCGTGATCAGACCGACGAGGCCGAACCCGGTCACGAAGCGGATCGTGGCCGGCCGCGAGCGTCCCCAGAAGTAGCCGAGCCACGCGGGAAACATGAACGCCGGATAGAAGCCGAAACCGGCGGCCGCGGCCAGCAGTGCCCCGGAGAGCGCCGGCCGCCCCAGGCACGCGAAGGCCAGCAGCGTAACGGCGGGTGGTATAACGTGCGACACGTAGGTCATGCCGCCCACCAGGTCGGTCGTGCCTCCCACGCCCAGCACGTAGGCCGATCCATTGTAGAGCGCCACGAGCGAGAGCCCCATGGCCTCGCCACCCCATCCTCGGCCGACCACGAACAGCGCCGCCGACGCCATCAGCTGGAACCCGCTGAGCAGGACCTGCGTTGGCAGTCCCGACGGCTGCAGGTATTCGGAGCGTGGGCCCAGCACCGGCAGATCCGGCGACGACGTGTTGACCGGTTCTCGCATCACCGCTTGCACGCCGGCCTGCGCCAGATACATCAACGGTCCGTAGGCGGCGCCCGGCGAGTGTGTCAGCAAGGGGTCGCCGTAGGGAAGGAGCCCGCGCTCGCGCAACCGCTGGCCGCCCAGCTCCGTGAAATAGGTTGAATCGTCCGGCCGGTGCAGAAACGGCATTATCAGAGAGACGGCCATCGTGAACGCCGCCACGGCTGCCCCCGTCCGCAGCTCGAGCGATCCCCGCCAGCCCTCCTCGCGAACGCTGATGAAGCGGCGCACCTGGCGCGCCAACAGGAGGAGAGTGGACAGGGTGACGGCGGCGAAGACGAGCCGAATCAGCTTCAGGTAGGCCGGGTCGTTGAACTGGCTTGCTGCCTCCAGGAGATCAATCGAGCCGATCAGGAACCACCCGGGGGACTGGGCCAAGAGCAGGTCGAGGTTGCCGCCCGCGAGGAGCGGCCGGCGGTAGTCGAGGCCCACGACGAGCACGACGAGCAGCGAGAATCCAGAGACCGCCGGCCTGGCCGGGCAGAACGTGCTCGATCGTCGTGATGCCTGACTTGCGCTGCAGGTGCGCGTCGAACGCCTTGATCGCCTCGAGGGCGGAGGCTTCGGGCGCCGGGGGGAACACTGGCGTCTCGACGGCGTAGAGGGGTTCGCGGCTGTTCTGGTAGCGCGCCCCCGCCAACGCGGCCCCGACGGCCAGGGCGATTGCGGCGATCAGCGCGTATCGGGAAGCGCGAGACAAGGTCATCGACGTGCGCGAGGGCCGTCGCCACTCTACCCTAGCCCTTCTCGTGGCCGATAACTTATATGGAGAAAATTCGGCCTGCCTGAGTGGTCGGCCGCCGGTGGCGCCCCCAGTTCGCGAGCATCGCAGCCGCGGCGAGTCGTGGCAGGCGTCGGGCTGCACGACGCCGTCGTCTTCCGCTGACTACCGGGGAAGGCAGCCAGGTCGTGGCCGCTTGCGCCGCCGCGCGCGTGCCCAAGCTCCTGTTCGGAATGGGCAGCTCGACGGTAGGACCCGTCTACGCCGTCCCTAGCGGTGTTGAACGACCTCACGCCGCTGTCGAAGGTGCCGTGCCTCCGGCGCTGACGAATGGACAAGCGCGAGCGACTGATTCCTGGCACGCCGGTCGGGATGGCCACTCATTCGGTAGTTGCCCCCGACTCGGGATGGCCCGGGCTGCGCTGGCCGAGGCGAAGGGTCTTTGGCCCTACGAGAAGAGCGGACGCGACGTGCGGCACGGCAGCGACGAGTCCGACGGCGCGTAGCGCCCGTTGCGGCGCGGGCCTGCTACGACGCCTGGTGGGCTGCTGGAGCCGCCAGCGCCGTCGTGTCGAACGTCGTCGGCAAGGCGGGCACGACGGTGGCGACCAGAACGCGACGCATCCGCCCGGCTCGCGATTCAGAAGCTGAGCAGCCGCGTCAGCTTCACCACGAGCGCCCGTTCGAGCAGCTGCCCCGTGGTGTCGTGGCGGTCGTTGACGACCACGTAGAGGTCGCTGAGCGGGCGGTAGAGAAAGTTGAAGCGGACGTTCGAGCTGAGCTGATGCGTGTCGGCGTTGTACTGCACGAACGAGTTGAGGAACAGGTGCGTCGTGAAAGCGTAGAGCGCCCGCGTGACCACGAGATGCGTCGTGAAGTCGCCCTGCGGCAGCGTCACCCGGTTCACCGAGTAGTTCACGTCGAGGTTCAGGCGGTAGGTCGGCTTCAGGTCGAGGGTGAGGACGCCTGACCTCTGGTTGCCGCCCCAGAAGCCGCCCCAGAGCGCCTTGCCGCCGCCACTGAGGCGGCGGCTGCGATCGAGACTGAAATTCAGCTCCTGCTGCGTGAACTCGAAGTCCCCGACCGGAATGGCCACGTTGGAGCGGATGCCGAACGGCTCGGCCAGCCGCTCCCAGTTGTGCGTGACCGTGTAGCCCACGGTGGACGAGTTGTGGAACGCCATGCCGGCACTGAGATCCTGCTGGCGCGTCTGCAGATCGCCGCGCCACCGGGCGTAGTAGTCGGCGCCCGCGGCGAAGTTGAGATTGCGCACGTAGCGGTTGCGCAGGCGGGGCAGCACCCCGGCGTTCACCGCGTAGTGATCGTTGTCGCGCCGCCGGATGAAACCCACCTCCGGATTGAAGTTGGCCTGCACCTGCTCGTACTGCGCCGACAGGCTGTAGTCGTTGTCGCGCCAGCTCACGTTGACCGACTTGGCGCCATCGCCGCTCGACACCCCCGGCGTCGCGCTGTGCAGCCAGTACGACGTGACGTCGAGCTTCTGACGCAGCTGGATGTTCGAATCGAAGCCGACCACGCGGTTGAAGTCGCCGGGCCGCGTGGAGTCGCGGTTGGTGGTGATGGCGCCGATCCAGGAGTTGGTGAACAGCACCTTCCGCAGGCGGCCCACGAGAAACGTGTTCGCCGGTGTGGTGGCGGTGGACTCAGTGCGCATCGCCACCAGGCCCACGTCGAGCGACCGCGTCTTGCCCGACACGCGCGCGCCGCCCACGATGGGAATGGGAGTGCCGGTGGCGCTGAGCCCGATCTTGCGGCTGAAGAAGGGCAGCAGGTTGGTGGTGGCGCCGCCGGCGCCGCCGCCGCGCACGCCGAAATTGAACAGGTCGCGGTTCTCGAGGAAGAACTCCCGTTTCTCGGGAAAGAACACGCTGAAGCGCGTCAGGTTCACCTGCTGCTGGTCGGCCTCGACCTGCGAGAAGTCGGTGCGGTAGGTGAGGTCGAGCTTCGACGACGGCGTGAGCGCGTACTTGAGGTCCACGCCGCCATCGAGGTCCATGGTGGACGTCACGCCGCCGGCCACGCGGTTCTGGCGCGGGCCGGCCGTGACATAGGGCTTCACCGAGAGATTGCGCCCCGGGTCGAGGCCGTCCAGGCCGCGCAGCGTGCCGGCCAGCGACGCCTTGAACACACGGAACCGCCGCGGCAGCGGCGACCAGTGGCTGTCTTCGTTGGTGCGGCGCAGCCGCCGCGTCATGTTCAGGCCCCACTCGTGCGACGCCGGGTTCTTGAACCGCAGCGTCTTCAGCGGAATGACCATCTCGGCGAACCAGCCGTCGCCGGTGATGCGGGCCTGGGCATCCCACACGCCGTCCCAGTCGGCGTTGTACTGGTCGCCGTCGTTGAAAATCTCGGAATCGCGCCGCGCCCCGCCGGGATTGATCGCGAACATCAGTCCCGACTGGTGATCGTCCAGCGTGTCGAGGAAGAGCGTGAAGCCGTCGCCCTCCTGCCCGGCGAAGTCCTCCCGCAGCTCGTTGACGATGATGCCCTCCGGGTGCGGGTCGTAGCACCACACGCCCACGTAGAGATTGCGTGCGTCGTAGAGGAAGCGCGCCTCCGTGCGAGCGCTGGCCGGCTGGCCG
Organism: uncultured Acidobacteriota bacterium; assembly: GCA_963843885.1. Taxonomy (GTDB): domain Bacteria; phylum Acidobacteriota; class Vicinamibacteria; order Vicinamibacterales; family UBA2999; genus CADEFD01. Next base: position 96,412 of record CAWJMJ010000014.1, on the reverse strand, counting down.
GGACGCGGTTCCCACTGGATGAAGTCGGTGGCCGGCATTGCCCGCGCCCACACCGGTTCGTCGAGCACGCCGTCGAGGTGCACGGATTCGTCGATGCGGACCGCGTCCACCACGCGATCGCGATGCGCGGTGGCGTAGTCGATGGGATTGGTAGTTGCCGCCGCTGGCCCGTTCTGGGCGAACGCGGCCGGTACCGTGAGGCAGACGATCAGGACACAGACAGCTTCGCGCATGGATTGGATGCCGGTGGTCGATGAGCGGCAGACTCGCGGCCGATCGGGGATCGCCGGGCGCAATTATACGACCCTGTCGCGTGACTCGCGCCGGCAAAGGCGGATGAGACTGCCGGTCGAGTAGTGATAGCGTCACGGCATGACACCCGAACAGTCGCTGTCGGCCACGGCCGTGCAGGCGTGGATCCTCAACGTCGCTCGCGCCGAGAAGGTCTTCCTGGGGCGCACCGACGTGCAATTGCGGCGGGAGGTGGCGCCGGGCAAGAACCGCCTCGTGTATCTCTTCGGACATCTGATCGCCGTGCACGACCGCATGCTGCCGCTCTTGGGCATCGGCGAGCGGCGGCATCCGGAACTCGACGCCGCATTCCTCGAAGACGCCGACGACGCCACCAGGGAGCTGCCGTCGTCTTCCGATCTCGCGCGCGATTGGGCGGAGGTGCACGCTGCGTTGCTGGCCGGCCTGCAGCGCTTCACGCCCGCCGACTGGACGGCGCGGCACACGGCGATGACGGACGACGACTTCGTCGCCGACCCGCTGCGCAACCGCCTGGCCGTACTGCTGAACCGCACCGCGCACCTGGCCTACCACCTGGGTCAGTGCGCGCTGGTGCCTGACTAGGCGCGTATCCTTGCCCCGCGGAGGCGCACGTCGCGCTTACCTCGCCTCTGGCGGCGTGACCGCTGCCGCAGGTTGTGCCGTAAGCTGGGCCGGATGGCACGTGACCCGATGCAGACGACCGACACGAGGCAAATGATGGCCGGCACGCGTCGCCGCGCGGTTCCCGCGAGACGCCGCTTCGAACCGATGGGAGGTGCGGCGTGACCGCGCCCGCCGACCCCGTGCCCGCGTATGTCGAAGACGTCGAGGCGGTCGCTTTCGATCTGCTGACCGCGCTGATCAATTCGTGGCCGCTCTGGCGCGCGGTCGCCGGGGACCCCGAACGCGGCGACCAGTGGCGCCGGGTGTCGCTGCGCATCGTCACCGCGGCCGGGACCTACTTTCCGTATGCGGACGCGGTCCGCCAGGCCGCCGCCGAGACCGGCCTTGCGTCCGGCAGCGCCGACGCACTGCTGGCCCGTTGGGGCGAGTTGCGACCGTGGGAGGAAGTGCCGCGGGTTCTCGGCGCGCTCGCGGGCCGGCGCCTCGCGGTCCTGACCAATTGCTCGCAGGTGCTGGCCGAGACCGCGGCTGCGGCCTGCGGCGCCCGCTTCGAACTGGTCATGAGCGCCGAGCGCGCCGGCACCTACAAGACGGACCCGCGCGCCTACCGCGCGATGCTCGAGGCGCTGGGCCTGCCGGCGCAGCGCGTGTTGTTCGTGGCCGGTTCGGCGCACGACGTGCCGGGCGCCTCTGCCGTCGGCATGCGGGTCTACTGGGCCAATCGGCTGCGCCTGCCCGCACCGCCGACCGATCAATTGCTGATCAACGCAGGTGATACGTCCTTGCTCCCGGGACTGCTGGGCGCGATCTAGGCGCGTGCCACGCCCACTGGGAGGGGTTCCTACACGCCACGGTGCGGGTGCCGGCCGGACGGCGCGACCGGCTCGAGCGCGTGTGACGCGAGATCGACTAACACCCCGCCATGCAAGTCCGCGTCGCGCCGTGACTACGTCACCGCTGGCCGCGGCGTGCGAGGCTGGCCGCGCCGATCCCGAGCACCGCCAGATCCTCGATCGCGCCACCCAGCGCACCGGACACCGGCAGCCGCTTTCGTGCGTGGTAGGCGAGATACGCCGCGGCGATCGCCGCCGCCGCGCCGACGACCGCGCCGGCCACGACGTTGCCGCGTCCCCGGCGAGCGATCACGCCGCCCGCCAGCGCGCCCATCATGGCTCGACCGGCCAGCGGCCCGGGCGCGAGCCGGCTGCCCACGAACGGCATCTTGTCCACGACCATCTCGCCGATCGCGAGCACGGCCATCGCGCCGGCCGGATAGCCGCCCTGTCGAAGCGACAGCGTCGTCGGGCCGGCCATGCTGCGCATGCCGCTGAGCGCGCCGGTCACGAGAGCGTCGTTGAGCCATGCCTGAGCCATGTCGGTCACTTCTTTCTGGAATCGTAGATGAATTCGACGTCGATACCCTGGTGGGCCAGCCCCGAAGCATCGGGGAGCGGCGGTGCCAACGGCCCATGGCGGGCGAGAAAAGCGAGGCGATAATGAGCCCGGCGGTGCCACCGGCGCTGGTAGCGCCGGGCCAGCAGGTGGAAACCGAGGCGGCTCCACCAGTTCGGCAGCTCGCCGTCCTTCCAGTGCGCCTCGATGCGAAAGCGGATGTCGCCAGCGGCGTTCCTCGTCAGCAGGAACCACTCGACGCCGCGTTCGATGTGGCCGGCCAGCGTGTCGTAGCGGAAGCCGTAGGCATCGTGTTCGTCGCGCACCTGCGATACGACGGTCGGGCAGAGATAGCGCAGCCCCCAGACCTTGACTTCGAGCAGGAAGCGACGGCCGTACAGCGGCGTCTCCGGATCGAAGTGCGCGGTGACGATCGACGGGTCCGAGAAGCGGTAGTGTGCAAGGGCGTGGCTGAGGCGCTCGAACGACGACTCCCGTTCGGAGTCGCGCGCGATGACGGCTTCGGAGTGGTAGTGCCGCCAGCCGTGCTCGGCCGTCATGGCATCGTCCACCGCATCGAAGTTGCGCGGCGCCTCGGCCAGCCGCTGCAGGCGTCCCGCCAGCTCGTCGCTCGACCAACCGCGCAGGAACCGCCATTCGGCCATCAGTCACCGACCGCCAGGTAGGTGGGGCAGCGCTGGTCGGGGCCGTCCTCGGGCACTTCCTCGACCTCACTCGTGTCGGCGCGGATCGAGCCCTCGATGCGCGCGCCGAGCGACGCGGCGGCGTTGTTGATGAAGTCGGTCCACGTGTCGGTCTGCATGGCCTCCCCAACCGCCAGGAACCCCAGGAGCTTCACCGTGTCGGCGGAGCGGGCGCGGCTGCGGATGTGGAAGATGACGTTCCGCGCGCGATTGCGATACGCCCCGAACGTGATGCGGCCCGCTTCCGGATGGCCGTCCAGGGTGCCGAGCGTCAGGCTCTGCGCGTCCTCGTGGAGCACCCGGACGCGGCAGGACTGCCCCGGGGTGATGACGATGTCCAGTTCCGCGTCGAGCGCCACGCCGTTGGGGGCCTCGAACGTGACGAGCGCCGTCGGCGGGAGCTCGCAGAAGCGGCACTTGACGTGCGCCATGACCTCGGATGGCGACTTGTCGCAGGTCTTGAAGACGGCCCAGTAGTCGCGCTGGAGGAGAGGACCGGCGCCGTGCGCCGCCGCCTGAAGTTCGTCCGACATGCCGGCGAGTGAAGCAAGGACGGTGCCGAGGCTGGGCTAGAATCGGAGCATGAGCAAACTCGACGTCAATCCAGCAGCTGAGGAGTCGATGTCGGACGGACCCGCCCCGGTCGTCAGGCCCGAGCATGCCGAGGCCCCGACGGCCCGGCTTATCGAGCAGCAGAGCGCGAAAATCCCGTCACATTGGTTCCTGATGGCCGCGCTCGGCGCGATGGCGACGTCGCTGGCGCTCGAACTTTCGGGTCGCACGCGGGCCAGCCAGTTCGTCGGTCGATGGCCGACGCCGCTGCTGGTCATGGGCATGTACAACAAGCTGATCAAGACCCTCGGCACGCGCTGAGCGGCTCACGCCTGGGGGACAATCCCTGGCCGGCGGCCTCGCGCCCGGCGGGGATGGGCAGCGAACTACCCAGACTGCGTTCCTCGACCGCCACCGGTTGACGACGAGAGCGGCTGCGTGGTGCCCAGGCCGGCCGGCCTGCGCCGCCATCAGCTGGCCGTCCGTCGCCCCTCGGCCCGTGGCGCGTCGTGGGCCGACCTGATGCGCCGCGCATTCGAGGTGGACGTCCTGACGCGCTCGCGCTGTGGCGGGCGGTTGCGTTTGATCGCGCTGATGGAGGCGTCGGCCGTGGCGCGGCGGATCTTGACGCCCCTCGCCCTGCCGCCGATGTGCCGAGACCGTCGCCGGCCCGCGCCCCCACCGCTCGGCGACGGCGACACCTAGCCGCGTTCGTCGTGCCCTGTTTACCCGCGTCGTCCTTATCCGCGCGTCACCGCCCAGGCCGGAGGTGTGCCCCGCCGGCGCGGCGCGTGCGCCTGGGCCGGACGTCAGTGCCAACGGCGTGGTCAATAGGCGTGTGCCAAGAGAAATGTGCCCTGGGTTGGGGGGCGGTCAGTCGCGCGACGGGAGGTCGAACAGCACGACATCCGATTGTTCCTGCATGCGCTCGACGACCAGGGCCCGGCCGTCGGCGGCGAGGTCGAAGTCGCGGACGTCGAAGTCGGGGGGCAGGTTGGTCAGCTGACGCTCCCGACCGGCCTCGAGGTCGATGAGCCAGAGGTTCCGGTGCGGCAGTTCGCCACGCATCAGCGCCAGAGCGCGCCGGCCCCGGAAGAACTTCATCCGGCGGGCGCCGCGCGTCAACGAGAGCGAAGGAAGCGGATAAGGCGCGCCGCCGGCTGTGACCGCTTTCACCTGAAACTCAGTGCCGATGTCGGCGCCTGAATACACGATGAATTCCCCCGTCGGTGACCACACCGGGTCGACGGCGAAGTCGTCGCCGATCTGGACCAGCGGCCCATCGATCGCGATGCGAAACAGGCGCGGCGTGCCGTTGATGTCCGCTCCGGAGATGAGCGACCGTCCATCGCCGGCCCAGGTCGCCGCCCCGCGCAGCTGGAGCGAGTCACAGATCACGCGGGCATCGGTCCCGTCCGCATTCATGACGTAGAGCAGCGTCCTGCCGCGCTGCTCCACCGTGAACCCGACGCGGCGGCCGTCTGGAGCAATCTCGGGACCGCCGACGATGCGCGCCTCGGGGGCGCTCCACAACTCGGTCGCCGCCTCGTCCACCAGCTTCCAGATGACATCGCTGGCGCCCGTCGCCGAGACGTAGAGCAGGAAGCCCGGACCGAGGCGCGGCGCGGAGCCACGGCCGGTCGGCAGCGCTACCCGGGTGGCGGTCGAGGCAGCCACCGGGGTGTCGCCGAGCGGGACGCGCCACAGCGTGCCCCGGGGACTGGCGAGCGTCGCCACGACGCGGCGTCCGTCGGCACTGATTGAGAGCGAGGAATACCGGTCGAGGCCGGTGCCGAGGGGCCGCGTCGTCCCGGTCGCCAGGTCCAACGCGTAGAGGCGGGACCCCGACCTGCCGCCCTCGCCAACGAGATACATGATGGTCGAGGAATCGAGTACCACGGGATGACTGACGGCCGCCTGGTGTCGCGTCAGCCGCTCGACGTCCTGCCCGTTGGGACGCATGCGCCAGAGGTCCATGGCATCGGGCACCGTGCCCTGCACGAAAAAAGAAACGCGCCGTCGCGCGACCAGGTCGGAAAATGCGCGTGGAGTCCCGCTGGCGCGGTGAAGATGGGAGACCCCCGAGCCCCGTCACGGGGATTGCCGACGAACATCGGATCCCCGGGGTCGGGCGTGTGGTAAACGAGCCGTGCGCCATCACCCGACCAGGCGAATTCCGCGACGCCTTCCAGGTACGGTGTCGGCCGGCCGCCGAGGGTGGGAATGGCCCACACGCCGATGCCGTCGGCGTTGGCGCCATCGACGCCCCGGGCCCAGAACGTGACCTGTGCGGCGTCGGGCGAGAAGCCCAGCGTGCGCACCGACGGGTTGACCAGCGCTTTCACCTGCCCTCGCGTCAGGTTGTAGAACTGGCCGGTGCCGATGCGCGTGACCCACACGTCCATCTGGCCGTCGCGGTCCGACGTGAAGGCGACCAGACGGCCGTCTGGCGAAACCGCGGCCGCCTGCTCGACGCCGTCGAAATCGGTCACGATCTGCGACCGCGCGCCATCGAGCGGGCTGAGCCACGGTGTCTCGGGTGGTCGTGTCAGCCAGAGAACCGCCGCCACGACCACCACGACGAGGCCGCCGGCCAGGAGCCCGAGCCACCTCGCCGGACGCGGCGGGACTATCGGCGGCGCCGGGGACCACGCCTCGGCGAGCGGCGCGGCGGCGCTTTCCGCCGGACCTCCCTGGGCCTCGTCACGACGCGCGGTCGGGCCCGGGTCGGCCGCCGCGGGACCCGGATTCCGCTGGCGCATCCAGGCGTCCAACTCGTTCCGGTAGGCGTAGACCGAGCCCAGCTTGTCGTGGACGTGCCGGTGCACCGGCATCGCCTCCCGCTTCTCCCACCGCTGCACCGTGGTGACGTCACGGTTCAGGTAGGCGGCGATCTCCTTCCATGAATCCAACCGCTCGCCGGGAGCCGGCCCATCGAGGGGCGATCTGCTGGTCGGATGGCCCATGAGTGTGCTCTGACGCTGAGTCCCCGGAATCTGTACGCTGGCCGGCCACTGCCGCAATCAGCGGCAATCGACGGCAATCCACCTCGCGGCGCTGCAAGTGCCCTTGGCGCAGTGGATTACCGTTTGCCGCACCTCCCGCCGCGCGGGCACTCTGCACCCACCTCGCCACGACACGGCGGGGCATGAATCAGGCATGGGAGGCGCGACATGAGCACTAAAACGGTTGGGGTCACGGCGGCGATGGTCGTCCGCCTCGTGACCGTCTGGCTGGCACTGCTGGCGATTGCGGCGTTCCCGAGTCCCGCACACGCGCAGAGCCTCGACACCGTGCTGACGTGGAACCGGGTGATGCAGGACGCTGTCGTCACGCCGGGCGCCAATCCGCCGACCATCTTCGTCCACCGGCCGATGGCCATCGTGAGCGTGGCCGTGTTCGACGCGGCGAACTCGTTCGACCGCCTCTACCAGCCGTACGTTACCTGGGGCGACCCGGCGCCGGGGGCCTCGCGTGATGCGGCGGTCGCCCAGGCGGCGCATGACACGCTGGTCGCGTTGCTGCCGTCCGCGCGCGTCCCCATCGACGCGGCCCTGGCGACAGCGCTGGCCGGGATTCCCGACGACGCCAGGACCGCGGGGGCCAAGGTGGGCGCCTTCGTGGCCACGGCCGCGCTCGAGCGGCGAGCGGACGACGGGTGGACGCGCACGCCGCCGCCGCTCGTGTTGCCGAGCCTGCCGGGCTATTGGCGGCCCACGCCGCCCGCGAACCTGGCGGCCGCCTTCACGCACTACCCCGATGTGGAGGGGTTCGTGGTGGCGAATGGCCGGCGTTTCCTGATGGAGGGCCCACCGCCCCTGACCAGCGTCCGCTATGCCGCCGACTTCAACGAGACCAAGGACATCGGCGCCGTGAACAGCGTCACGCGCACGGCCGAGCAGACCCAGATGGCGCGCCTGTGGCACGGCGTCGGCACCAGCACCACGTCGCCGAATCTGTGGAATCTCGTCCTGGCCGATGTGGCGCGGGCGCGAGGGTGGAGCGGGATTGACGCCGCGCGCGGGTTCGCGTTGCTGAACATGACCCAGCATGACGCGCTGATGACGTCGTTCACCGGGAAGTTCCTCTACGGCTTGTGGCGCCCGATCACCGCGATTCGCGAAGCCGACACCGACAACAACCCGGCCACGGAGGCCGACCCGGCCTGGACACCGCTGCTGACCACGCCCCCGTATCCGGGGCACCCGGGCAACCGGGCCTGCCTCAGCGCCTCACAGGCACGCCTGCTCGAGCGGCTGTTCGGACGGGACAACGTGCCCCTGCAGGTGACGTGGGTCGTCCCCAACGCGCCGGCTGTGACGCGCGCCTACAACGGCTTCCGCCAGCTCGCCGACGAAGAGGCCAGGAGCCGCATCTGGGGCGGCATTCACTTCGAGTTCGAATCGGAGGCCAGCAAGGGGGCCTGCACGCTGCTGGCCGACTACGCGGTGGACAACACGCTGCGCCGGCGGTGAGCGCCACGGAGTAACCACCCCAATGTCCTCCAGGGAGCACCCGATGACCCGTGTCGTTCGAATCGTGATGGCCGCGGCGGTACTTGCCGCCGTGGCTGGCCCCACGCCGGCCGCGCAGGACGGGAAAAGTGTCGCCGGCCTCGGCGACGTGCATTTCGCGACCTCGTGCACGACGGAGGCCCAACGGCACTTCGATCGCGGCCTGCGCTACCAGCACTCGTTCTGGTACCGGGAATCGAAGGCCGGCTTCGAAGCGGCCCTCGAAGCCGACCCGTCGTGCGCCATCGCCTTCTGGGGCATCGCCCACAGCCTGATGGCCAATCCGTTCAACCCGACGCCGCCGCGCAATCTCGTGGAGGGGCTGGCCGCCATCCGCACGGCCCAGCGCCTGGGCGCGAACACGCCACGGGAGCGCGAGCTGATCGAGGCGGTGGCCGTCTTCTACGGCGAGGCCGACCGGCTGGACCAGGTCACGCGCACGCGAGCCTACGCGGCAGCGATGGCGACCGTGGCCGGCCACTACCCCGACGACGACGAGATTCAGATCTACTACGCCCTGGCGCTCGACATGAGCGCGCCGCCGGCCGACAAGACCTACGCCAACCAGCTCAAGGCGGCGGCGATCCTCGAACCGATCCTGCGCCGCCGCCCCACGCATCCGGGCGCGGCGCACTATCTGGTGCATACCTACGACTATCCCGCGCTGGCCCCGCGCGGCGTGGACGCCGCCGAGCGCTACGCGCGCATCGCCGAGGCCGCGCCGCACGCGCAGCACATGCCCTCGCATATCTTCACGCGCGTGGGGCAGTGGCCGGCGTCGATCGCCGCCAACCAGGCCGCGGCCCGGCTCGCCAGGGCGAACCGCGAGCCCGACGACGAACTGCACGCGTCGGACTATCTGGTCTACGCCTACCTGCAGCAAGGGCGGGACCGCGATGCCCGTCAGGTGCTCGACGCGATGGCCGCCGTGACGGGCTTCAACCCGGAGCGCAACACGGCACCGTTCGCGCTGGCCGCCAGTGCCGCGCGCTACGCCGTGGAACGCGGCGACTGGACGGGCGCCGCCCGTCTGGAGGCGCGGCCGTCGAGGTTTGCCTACATCGAGGCCATTTCGCACTTCGCCCGCGCGCTCGGCGCTGCTCGCTCGGGAGCGCTGCCCGGCGCTCACGAGGAAATCGACGCGCTCGCCGGCCTTCGGGATCGGCTGCGTGCTTCGGGAGACGCCTACTGGGCCGGACAGGTGGCCATTCAGTGGCAGGCGGCGCTGGCGTGGACGCAACTGGCCGAGGGCGAGCCGGAGATGGGGCTGGCAACGATGCGCGAGGCGGCCGAGGCCGAGGATCGCACCGAGAAGAACGTCGTCACCCCTGGACCGCTCGCGCCGGCCCGCGAACTCTATGGCGAGATGCTGCTCGCGCGTGGCCGCCCGCTCGAGGCCCTGGCCGCGTTCGAGGCCACCATCGCCCGCGAGCCGAACCGTTTCCGCAGCATCGCCGGCGCGGCGGCCGCCGCCGGGGAGGGCGGGTTGCCTCTCAAGGCAAAGGACTACTGCCAGCAGCTCGTCACACTCGCCGGCGGCGCCGAGATCACACGCCCGGAGGTAACGGCCGCGCAGCGGTATCTGGCCGGGCGCCAGCGCTAGACACCCGCATTGACCGTGGTCCCCAACTGCTCAGGAGAACTCATGACCACCCGACGCCATCTGCTCCTCGTCCTGGCCGCGTCCCTCGCGGGCCTCGCGCACGCCACGGCTCAACCTCTTGGCACGTTCCGCTGGCAGTTGCAGCCCTACTGCAACATCGTCACCGTGACGGTCGTGCAGGACGGCGCGCAGTACCACATCACCGGTACCGACGATCAATGCGGGACGCCGCGACGCGCCAGCGTCGTCGGCCTCGCGTTCCCCAATCCCGATGGCTCGATCGGATTCGGCCTGACCTCAGTGACCACGCCCGGCGGCGCGCCGGTCCACATCGACGCCTCGATCTCGCTGGCGGCGGTCAGCGGCACCTGGCGCGACAGCGGCGGCCTGAGCGGCACATTCGTGTTCACGCCCGGCGCTGGAACGGGCGGCTCACCGCGACCGCAGCCGACGTCGCTGGTGCCGAGCGCGATCCGGCTCCTCGCCGACGGCGGCTTGCTGGCCGGCGGCGCGCCCGACGCGAGCACCATTCCGGCCACGGGAGCCGGCACGCGGATGATGTGGTACCCGGGAAAGGCCGCATTTCGTGCCGGCTACGTCGACGGCACGCAGTGGGACGACGCGAACGTCGGTGCGTCCAGCGCGGCGCTCGGCATCAACACCGTGGCCAGCGGCGCCAGCAGCATCGCCATAGGTATGGGGACGAGGGCCACGGGCCGGTTCAGCGTCGCGACGGGTTTCGGAACGACCGCCAGCGGAGAAGGGAGCACCGCGATGGGTCTGGCGACCGTGGCCAGCGGTGACTCGGCGACTGCGACCGGAAACACCACTCTGGCCAGCGGCTTGTTTTCCACGGCCATCGGGTTCGGCACCGTCGCCGCGGGCTCGTCGAGCTTCGCCGGAGGTGATGGCGCTTCGGCCCAGGGGTCGCAGGCGTTGGCGTTTGGCCTGAGGGCCAGCGCCAGCGGCGCCGGGAGCGTCGCGCTCGGTAACCGCGCGGCGACCACGGCGACGGGAACTGGCTCCTTCATCTTTGCCGACCGCTCCTCTGCGAACGCGCTCGTGTCGAACGTGCCGAACGAGTTCGGCGCCCGTTTCGCCGGCGGCTTCTACCTCTACACACGTGCCGATCTGTCGACGGGCGCGGCACTGGCCGCGAGCGGCAGCTCGTGGGCCGCGCTCTCGGACGTGCACGCCAAGGAGAACTTCCGCGAAGTCGACGGCGAGGATCTGCTGGAGAAGCTGGCGCGGGTCCCGGTGCGCGAGTGGAACTACAAGGCGCAGGACGCGAGCTTCCGTCACATGGGGCCGACGGCGCAGGACTTCCGCGCCGCCTTCGGCCTGGGCGACTTCCCGCTGCGCATCAACACCATCGACGCCGACGGCGTCGCCCTGGCCGGCGTCAAGGCGCTTGGCGCCCGCACTACCGCGCTACGCGCGACCATCGACGAACTGAGGCGCGAGAACGAGACGCTGCTCGCCCGCCTCACCCATCTCGAAACGCTCCTGGGCCGGCACTAGGCTCGACCGGCCGCGATCACACCGCATGTGGCGGGTTCCACGCGGGCGATGCGGAGCCACTCGTGGCGGCGCTCCCGGGGGTTGCGAGCGAGAGCGCAATCGTGGCTTCAGCCCAATCCGTGCACGGCGAGAAACGTGTTGTCGAGAGGTGGTTGGTGGCGCACACTGGAACTGGCCGCCGGGCCGTGCGCACAGTGTGGATCGTTGATGCCGGCAGCGAGGCGCCGCGGCTGGTGACGGCCTACCCGGGCAAGGAGTGAGTCGCTTCTCCGATCGGCCCAGAGGCGAGGTGATGTCGCACAGCGAGGCCAAGGCGCCCGCCGAGCGTATCCGGACGGACGTGCCGGCGGGCATGCGCGTGCTCTTTGAGGTCAGCCCGCAGACGCCCGTCGAGCCCACCGTGGCAGACGTGGCGGGGCGTTACCTGCGCGACTACGCGCGTCGGGACATGCGCAAGCCGCACGCGGTGCGTCAGTTCGAGATCCGTGTGCGAATGCTGCTGCAGTCTGGCGGCGACACAGCTAGACGCGTCGGAGTGCCACTCGGCGCGGTGCCCTTCAGGACCATCACGCGAGCCGATCTCGAGGGTGTGTTTCGTGCGCGCCTCGAGGCCGTGAAGGCCGCGCTTGCCGCAGCGAGGCAGGTCGCGGCGCTGCGGGCCGAGCAACGCGACGTGCCTGCGGACTGCTGAAGTCCGCCACCCTCGCCGGTCGCAGCACCAAGGGCGGGCATGTCGGTCTCAACCGGTTCAAGGCGCGCGTGCGGCATCTGTTCAATCGGGCGATTGCGCAGGGCTACCGGGACAGCACGCCGTTCAAGCGTCACGGCGTCAACGTCGTGCGGCTCGACGGCGCACCGAAACCGTGCGGACGCGCCGGCCACGCCACACCTGCGCGGCCTGCTGATCGCGGCGCTGTCGACCGGCTGCCGACTGGGCGAGCTGTTGTCGCTGTAGTGGCGCGACGTGCAGTGCGACGCGGCGGGCCGGGCGCGGGCGCTGGTGCTGCGCGCGGGCGCCGGTGCGGCGCGCGGGCAGGACCAAGACAGGCACCCTGCGCGTCGTTCCCGTGGGGCAGCGCCTGGCCGCCGTGCTCGAGATGTTGCGGACCGACCCGAAGGGGGAGGTGCTGCCACCGGACGCCTGCGGGTTCGGCGACGAGGTGGGCGGCCACCATGGCCTCGGTCAAGACCACCTGGAGCACCACCTGCCATAAGGCCGGCGTTGTCGGCCTCCACTTCCACGACCTGCGCCACGAGTTCGCGTGCCGGCTGCTGGAGTCGCGCGCCGAGCTGCACGACGTAGGCGACTTCCTCGGTCACACCAATCTCACGACCACCTCGCGCGATCTGCGGTCCACGGCGATGCGCCTGGAGCGCGCGTTGCGTCTGCTGGAGGAGTCGCAGACGGCGAGCGAACGAACGCCGCCCATGGTGCGCGAGGGCGATTCCCGCTCCAGTGCCACACCAGTGCCACACGGGGCGATTTGGGGCGTACGACGTCGATGACGCGCCTGACGCGGAAACCGCTGAAGCGATTGCAGTTGGAGTGGTGAGCCCGGTAGGAATCGCCAAACGGCCAGGCAAGGCCGCAGGCCGACGCCGTGTTGCTGATGACGAGCGGGTGAGCCCAATTGCGCGAGTTGGAACCACCTCAACGCGCGGCTGTGGCAGGTCGATGTCCTCAGGCAGGCCGCGTGACTGCCGGCCGGGTCAGTCAGCGACTCAACCAGCGGTCTTCCTGCGTCGTGCGGACGAGGTCGCGGTCTTCGGTGGCCGCCCCCCAAGCTGGCCGTTCGCCCGTGAGGCGCGCGCCTTTGTCGTACTGCGCTTGGCGCCGACCAGGGCGGCGACACCGACGATATCGACCTTGCCCGTTCCCTTGCCAGAGACGCGCGCAACGCGGACCTGCGCGCCAGGGCGGCTGTCGGGATGGGCCTCCAGAAATGCCGCCAGGACGCCACGAATGGCCCGCTCGGCCTTTGCCGCACTGTCTGCGGCAGCGTAGACGGGCAGACCAGGCACGTAGGCGCTGGTGGTCCCGTTGTCTTCGGCTTCGAGCACGATCGGATAGAGCATCGTCATTCGACACCAGCCTCGCGGAGAATGCGGTTGCCCAGCCGCCCGGCGTCCTTTTTGGTGTGCACCGCCACCCAGACTTCCTTGCCAGTCGCGGGATGCTTCAACAGGAGGTGACTGCCTTTTCCGGATCGGACCTGGATGAACCCCGCGGCCTTCAGCTTCCGGATGACTTCGGCCCACGTCACATCGCGAGCGTAAACCCATCGCTAGGTTATGTCAACACGCGGCGCAGACGACGACACAGTCCAAGGGCGCGGTGAGCTGGCTGGATTCCGGCGCGCGATCTCGCTCGCGGATGCGCAAGTTGTTGACTGGTAGGGGAGTCGTGATGGTGAGCCCGGTAGTGAATCGCCAACGGCAAGGCAAGGCCGCAGGCCGACGCCGTGTTGCTGATGACGAGCGGGTGAAACCGTTCCGCGTGGAACGAGGAATGGTGAGCCGCATTTTCGCCAGTTGGAACCAAGTGGCGGGCTGGCTTCGCCGCGTGCACGGGCTTCGGGCCGCCGCCTGATACCAGGTGACCGCCGGGACGACATCCCGTAAGCTGGAGGTCCTGACTGGAGGTCGCCGTACATGTCCTGGCAAGAGCGCATCGTAGTCGACCCGGCGGTTCTGGTCGGGAAACCGGTCATCCGCGGAACCCGCTTGTCGGTCGAACTGATCGTCGACCTGCTCGCCCAAGGGTGGTCCGAAGCGGATGTCCTCGCAAGCTACCCGAAGCTGACTGTCGAGGACATTCATGCCTGCTTGAAGTACGCGAGCGCCGTGATGCAGTCCGAGAAGGTCTATCCACTTCCCTCGCGGTAGCACGTGGGTGCGCGACTTCTCGCGGACGAGAATGTGCCCAGCCCTGCGGTCACCGCTCTTCGGCAAGAGGGGCACGATGTCGTCTGGATGCACGAGGCGGCACCCGGCACGCCGGACGTGGACGTTCTGGCACGCGCTCAATCCGAGCAGCGCGTCGTCGTAACCTTTGACAAGGACTTCGGCGAGTTGGCGTTTCGGTACGGCGCTGCTGCGACGTTCGGCGTGGTCCTCTTCCGGATCAGCGCCACGTCACCAAGTGCCGCGGCACGAGCCGCGGTCACGGCGTTCGCGACACGGACGAATTGGTCGGCGACGTTCGCTGTGGTCGAGGACGGTCGCATTCGAGTCCGAACGCTTGCAGACTCGCCACGTGACAGCCCCTCTGATAAGAACGCTTGAGCTGGTGAGCCCGGTAGGAATCGCCAACGGCAAGGCAAGGCCGCAGGCCGACGCCGTGTTGCTGATGACGAGCGGGTGAAACCGTTCCGCGTGGAACGAGGAATGGTGAGCCCGGTAGGAATCGAACCTACAACCAACAGATTAAGAGTCTGCTGCTCTGCCAGTTGAGCTACGGGCCCAGAGGATGCTGCGACCCGGAGGCCGGCAACGCTCGCGGGTCGCGCACGGCATGGGCCGAGACGCGACTGGCAAACCAGGACTATATCATCCGCGGTTACCTGCTCGCAATCAGCCACCACTCTGGCGGCGGATTTGTGGGGCCACCGCCGAACCGGAAGGCGACGGCCGGACGCGACGGGTCTGCCACATGCCGCGGCGGGCGCCCTGCGCCTCACGCTCGGCCGCCAGGAAGGCCGGCTTGCGTGAGTGGTCGAAGCGCCGGTAGACCTCGGCCCACCCGGCGCGGATGATTTCCAGGTTGGCGAGCCGTCCGTCGGCCAGGAACACGTAGGCAAGGGTGCGGTTGTAGCGGTCCTGGCGTGGGCCCTCGTATTCGAGCCGCACCTCCTGTCCCGCGAGCAGCGCCCGCATGAACTTCGCGGCGGCGTCGCCGAAGGGCTCGGAGGCGCGGTAGCTGCCGGTCTTCTCGGGCGCGTCCACGCCAATCAGGCGCACCACGCCGACGTTGGCCACGCTGATGGTGTCGCCGTCGAACACCTGGCGCACGCGCTGTGCCGCTGCCGACGAGGGCATCAGCGTCAGCACGCACAGCGCCAACGCACCCGCCATCCTCCGCTGCGCGGCGGCCACCGTCATCACCTACCGTTGGGCCGCCACGGCATTGCGCTTGGCCTCGTAGAGCCGCTCATCGGCGCGCTTCACGCCGGGCGCCCAGTCGGCGGCGTCGGCAATCACGCTGACGCCGGTGGAGAAGCGCAGGCCCAGGCCGCGCTCGCCGTTGAAGGAAGCCAGCGACGCGGTCAGCCGGGTGCGGATGCGCTCGGCTTCATCGGCCCCGGTGGCCGGCAGCAGCACCAGGAATTCGTCGCCGCCCTGGCGGATGACGCGGTCGCCGGCGCGGAAGAACTGCTGGAGGAACTGGGCCATGCTCTGCAGCAAGCCGTCGCCGGCGGCATGGCCGTAGCGGTCGTTGACCTGCTTCAGGCCATCGAGGTCGAAGGCGAAGATGGCCACCGGGAACTCGCGGCTGGCCTGCAGGCGCGCCGCTTCGTCGTCCAGATAGCGGCGGTTCGAGAGGCCGGTCAACTCGTCGCGGTAGCTCTGGGCCCGCAGTTCGAGTTCGAAGGTCTTGCGGGTGGTCACGTCGCGGATCACGACGAGCAGCCCCAGCGAGCGTCCGGCTGGGTCCGTGAGCCTGTTGCGCTGGACTTCCAGCCACCTGGGCCCGCCCGCGCGCGCCCATTCGCGCTCGGTCACGTTCGCGTCGCCATGCGGGATCGGGTGCCACTCCGGAGCCGGGAACAGCGCCGTCCACGCCAGGCCCAGCAGGTCGCGTTCCGGCCGGCCCAGCAACTCGCCGGCGGCGCGATTGGCGTCCACGACGACGTCCTTCTCGTTCAGGACCAGCACCACCTCCAGCAGCGACTCGAAGAGGGCATCGCGGGCCACCGGGCGAGGGTCGAGCAGCCGGTAACGCATGGCCGTCCAGCCAATGAAAACCGAGCTCGCCGCGACGCTCGGCAGCGTCGGATTGAGGAGCAGGAACTGATCGACGCCCGGCATCGTCTTGACGAATTCGTTCATGACGCTGGTGGCAAACGGAATGAGCGCGCCCAGGAACAGGACCCCGCTCGGCACCTGGCGGCGCTGGCGCCAGTCGCGCAGCAGCAACCCGGCCGCGCCCAGGAGGAAGGTGTAGGAGAGGGCCAGGTGAAAAGGAAAGAGCGGTCCGTCCAGGCCCACCAGTTCCTGGCGCTGGACCACGTCGGTGAAGAACAAGTGGTGCCGGTCGTTCGTGAGCGCCAGCGGTCCCAGGATGGCCGGCCATGCAAACGCCGGCCACCAGGCGCGCAACCGCGGACGTTCGCCCACCTGGTTCATGGCGAACAGCAACCAGCTGGGAGGGATCATCCCCACGGCCAGGAACTTCAGTGCGAACCAGAGCCGCGCCCGGTCCGGGTCGAGCTGCTCGCCCAGGTAGCAGAACACCCACCACGCCACCGCCGCTTCCATGACCGCCAGGCAGGCGAAGCCCGGATAGCGCCGGTTGCGCCAGGCGCCAGCCGCCAGGAGGGCACAGGCCGCGCCGGCGACGGTGAGGAAGACGAGGTACATGGAGGCGGGACGATCCTAAACCGATTCGGTCGGCGCCCATAGGAGCCTTGGCCCCCGCCGACACTCGCGGCCGGCCCCCGTCGGCTATGCTGTGCAGACGTCACGGCCGGCCGGGCGCGCCTGTGCGCACCCTGGCCGCGCCGTCACCTCGCGCCGCGCCGCGCACGGAGTCGTCGATGAGTCAGGCAGTAGTCGCCCCGGGGATGACCGGTGAAGAGATGGTGGCGTTGTGCCGGCAGCACTCGCTCTACGAGTGGTCGGCGCAGGGGGCGGTCGACCCGATCCCCGTGGCCCGGGCCAAGGGCATCTACTTCTGGACCCCCGAGGACAAACGCTACATCGACTTCAACAGTCAGTTGATGTGCGTGAACGCCGGGCACGGCCATCCGAAGATCGTCAAGGCGATTCAGGATCAGGCGGCCACGCTGGCCTACACCAACCCGTTCATGGCCAGCGAGCCGCGGGCCCGGCTGAGCGTGAAACTGGCCGAGATCACGCCCGGCGACATCGACGTGTTCTTCTTCACCAACGGCGGCTCCGAGTGCACCGAAAACGCCATTCGCCTGGCGCGGGCGGTGACCGGGCGCCACAAGATCCTGGCGCGCTACCGCTCGTATCATGGCGCCACCGCGGGCAGCCTCTCGCTTACCGGCGATCCGCGCCGCTGGGCCGCCGAGCCCGGCATCCCGGGGGTCGTGCACGTGCTCGACCCCTATCACGGCCTGCAGCGCGGGTGGGACACGGCCGAGCAGTCGTTGCGCTATCTGGAGGAGGTCATCGAACTGGAAGGCCCGAAGCACATCGCGGCCTTCATCCTCGAGACCATCAGCGGGACCAACGGCATCCTGGTGCCGCCGCCCGGCTACCTCGAAGGCGTCCGGGCGCTGTGCGACAAGTACGGGATCATGATGATCTGCGACGAGGTCATGGCCGGGTTCGGCCGCACCGGCAAGTGGTTCGGCGTCGACCACTTCGGCGTGGTGCCCGACCTCATCACCATGGCCAAGGGCCTGACCAGCGCCTACGTGCCGCTCGGCGCCGTGGGCATGCGCCGCAGCATCGCCGACCATTTCAAGGACAAGCCCTTCAACGGCGGCCTCACCTACAACAGCCATCCGCTGGGTTGCGCCACGGCGCTGGCGACCATTGCCGTCTACGAGGACGAAGGCATGATCGAGAACGCCCGCACGATGGGCGAGATCATGGGCAATCTGCACCAGGAACTGGCCGCCCGGCATCCTTCGGTGGGCGCGGTTCGGAACATCGGCCTCTTCGGCATCATCGAGCTGACCAGGAACCGCAGCACGATGGAGCCGATGGCGCCCATGGGCGGCAGCTCGCCCGAGATGGTGGCCCTGGGCAAGGCGTTCCGCGAGGCCGGGCTCTACACCTTCGTGCGCTGGCACACGTTCTTCACCAACCCGCCGCTGTGCATCACCGAGGCCGAACTGCGCGAGGCGTTCGCCCTCATCGATCAGGCGCTCGACATCACCGATCGCGGCGTGGTCGGCTGAGCGCCGCCCGAGGACTCATCATGCGCATTCGCTGTGGCTGGATTGCCCTGATTGTCGTGGCCTGCGTGGCCGCGAGTGGACCCGACACCGCCGGCGCGGCGCCACAGGCCGGAGGCTTTCGCGGGAAGGGCCCGGCCGACGCGGCGTTCGAGGCGCGGTCGCTCGAGCAGGAGGACGCGCCGGTGACGGTGGCCGTGGCCGGGGTCGGGCGCGACGAACGCGGTGTGACCATCTCGCTCACGCTCACCAACCCGGGCGACGCCGCGGTGACGCGCCACGTCGTCGGCGTGTGGGTGTTGAGCCCGGACGCCACGGTGCGAGGCGTTCAGGAGTTGAAGCAGCCCAAGGCGCTGGCCGCCGGGGAGTCGCGCACGGTGGACGTGGTGCTGCGGCTGATTCCGGTGCAGGCCGGCGACATCCTCGTGGCGGCCGTGCAGGAGGCCGTGGCCGGCACCGCGTGGCGGCGCGAGAAGAAGGAACTGGAAGCCGACATCAAGCGGGTGGTGCGGCCGTAGGCAGTGGCACGGCCCCGGCTAGGCCGGAGCGCCGGCTGGCGCCGGCTGCGCCCGGCGCAGGAGCGCGGCCCCGATGCCGGCGGCCACCGCCGAGCCCGCCATGATGCCGACTTGCGCCGCGTCGAAGTGGGGCGACTCGCCGAAGGCCAGACCGGCGATGAACAGCGACATGGTGAAGCCGATTCCGGCGATCCAGGCGCAGCCGTGCAGCATCAGCCAAGTGACGCCGCCCGGCAGCGCGGCCACGCCGGTGCGGCACGCCAGCCACGCGGCGCCGGTAATACCGATCGGCTTGCCGATGAGCAGGCCCAGGCCGACCGCCAGCGCCGTGCCCACGTCGAGCGCCTCGAAGGACAGCGCCACGCCGGCGTTGGCGAACGCGAAAACCGGCATCACGACATAGGCGCTGGCGCTGTGCAGCGCGTGTTCGAGCCGCAGGAGCGGCGCCACCACCGCTTCGGTGTCGGACTCGAGCGCGTGCAACGCTTCCTGCTGTCCTTCGCTCGTGAGCACGAGCAGGTCGCCCGTCTCGGTGCGGGCAAAGGCCTCGAGGTGACCGCGCGCCTTGGCCTCGAACTCGCGTGCGTTGATCCGCGTGCGCGTTGGAATCGTGAAGGCCAGCATCACGCCGGCGATGGTGGCGTGGATGCCCGACTCGTGCACGAAGAACCACAGCACCACACCCAGCACCAGGTAGGGCGTCAGACGGTAGACCTTGGCGATGTTCAAGGCCACGAGCGCCGCCACGGCGGCGCCGGCCCAGGCCAGCGCCGTCCAGTCGACCTGCGCGGTATAGAAGAGCGCGATCACGACCACGGCGCACATGTCGTCGACGATCGCCAGGGCCGCCAGGAAGACCTTCAGGCCCGCCGGCGCCTTCGGCGCCACGAGCGCCAGCACGCCGAGCGCGAAGGCGATGTCGGTGGCCGTGGGGATGGCCCAGCCGCGGAGCGCTTCGGGACCAGCCAGCGCGACGAAGACCAGGGCCGGCACCACCGCGCCGCCGATGGCCGCCGCAAACGGCAGCGCCGCCTTGCGCACCGTCGACAGTTCGCCGACCAGCAGCTCACGCTTGATCTCGAGACCGACCAGCAGAAAGAACGCGGCCATGAGGCCGTCGTTGACCCAGCCGCGGGCCGACAACGTGAGCGGGTGACCGGCGGGGCCAACCGAGAGCGGCGCGGCCCATACGGCGTCGTAGACCGAGGAGAGCGGCGAGTTGGCCGCCAGCAGGGCGGCCACGGCCGCGGCCAGCAGCACCAGGCCGCCGATCGCTTCGGTGCGGAGGAAGGACTGGAAAAAGGTGGCGCGCATCGTGGAACCGGGTTACCGGTGGCGCGTGACCACCGTGCGAGCTGTGCGGTGGTGCGCCCGACTGGATTCGAACCAGTGACCTTCGCCTTCGGAGGGCGACGCTCTATCCATCTGAGCTACGGGCGCGGCGGGGCGCAGCCGGCGACGCCGAAGCGCCGGGGCCGCAATCCAGAGGGATGAGTGTAGTCGAAGGGACCAGACCCCGGCAAACCGGTTGGCCGCCCGTCTGGACTGGGTGTCGTACCCTCGCCCCTAGCGCGAGGCGTCCTCGGCCCGCCAGCGGCGGACCTGATTGATGAGGCCGTTGGTCGAGGCATCGTGGGCGTCAGCGTCGGCGGCCGCGTCCAGTTCGGGCCTGACGCGCGTGGCCAGCACCTTGCCCAGCTCCACCCCCCACTGGTCGAAGGAGTTGATGCCCCACACGGCGCCCATCACGAACACCTTGTGCTCGTAGAGCGCCACGAGCCGCCCGAGCGTGCGCGGGTCGAGGCGGCGGTAGAGCATGCTCGTCGTGGGCCGGTTCCCGGGAAAGACCTTGTGTGGCGCCAGCCGCGCGATGTCGTCGTCGGACCGCCCCTCGGCGGCCAGTTCGGCGCGGACCTCGGCCTCGGTCTTGCCCCGCATCAGCGCTTCGGTCTGGGCGATGAAGTTGGCGAGCAACAGCTCGTGATGTCCCGGTAACGGGTGCGCGGCCGTGGCGGCCGCGAGGAAGTCGCACGACACCAGGCGCGGGCTTTGATGCAGCAGCTGGTAGAAGGCGTGCTGCCCGTTGGTGCCCGGCTCGCCCCACACGATCGGTCCCGTCAGCACGTCCACGGGCGCTCCGGTCCGATCCACGCCCTTGCCGTTGCTCTCCATGTCCAGTTGCTGGAGGAAGGCCGGCAGGCGGCGCAAGTACTGATCGTAGGGCAGCACCGCGTGGGTGTGGACGTCGAGGAAGTTGGTGTTCCAGATGCCGAGCAGGCCGAGCACCACCGGCAGGTTGCGCTCGAGCGGGGCGGTGCGGAAATGCTCGTCCATGTCGAACGCGCCGGCCAGCAGCGCCTCGAATCGCTCGAAGCCGACGGCCAGCGCGATCGGCAAGCCGATCGACGACCACAGCGAGTAGCGGCCGCCGACCCAGTCCCAGAACACGAACATGCGATCGGCGGCAATGCCGAAGCGTGTCACCTCGGCGCCGTTGGTCGAGACCGCCACGAAGTGGCGGCTCACCGCCGCCTCGCCCAGCGCGGCCACCAGCCAGGCGCGGGCCGAGCGGGCGTTGGCCATGGTCTCTTGCGTCGTGAACGTCTTCGAGGCGACGACGAACAAGGTCGAGGCCGGCGGCACGCGGCGCAGCGTCTCGTCGAGGTCGGCGCCATCCACGTTCGACACGAAGTGCAGGCGCGGACCCTCGCGGCCGTAGGGCGTCAGCGCTTCCACCACCATGGCCGGACCGAGATCCGAGCCGCCGATGCCGAGGTTCACGACGTCGGTGATGCGGGCGCCAGTGGCGCCAGTCCACGCGCCCGAGCGCACCTGGTCACTGAACGTGCGCATGTGGGCGAGCGCGGCGCGGACGTCGGGCATGACGTCGCGGCCGTCGACCATGACGGCGCCGGGCGACAACTTGCGTAGCGCCACGTGCAGCACCGCGCGGCGCTCGGTCTCGTTGATCGGCGCGCCGGCGAACATCCGGTCGCGCAGGGCCACGACGCCGGTGGCCTCGGCCAGCGCCGTCAGCAGCCCCATCGTCTCGGTGGTGACGCGCTGCTTGGAGTAGTCGACGAGCAGGTCGTCCAGCGACAGCGACAGGCGGGTGACGCGCCCGGGGTCGCCCGCGAACAGCTCGCGCAGGTGCACGGCGCCAATGTCATCGCGGTGCCGTTCGAGGCGCTTCCAGGCGTCGAGGTGTCGCAGGGCCATGGCCCCGAGTGTAGCAGCGCGGCCCGTGGCGCTCGGCCGGCGTTGCAGAGACTGCAGCAAGAAAAGGTGTAACCGTGCCAGGCCCCGTTACAAATGGACCCCCAGGCGCCAGGACCGGTAAGATCGGCCCATGTCTCTTCTTGACTCCCTGAAGCGCTACACCGTGGTCGTGGCCGACACCGGCGACATCGACGCCATCCGCACTCATTGTCCGCAGGACGCGACGACCAACCCGTCGCTGCTGCTCAAGGCGGCGCAGCAGCCGCAGTACCGGGCGCTCGTGGACCAGGCGCTGGGCCAGGCCGAGAGCGCGGCCGGGGCGGGGGCGGGGCGCACCGAGGCGTTCATGGACCGGCTGGCCGTGGCCTTCGGCTGCGAGATTCTGCAGATCATCCCGGGGCGGGTCTCGACCGAGGTGGACGCCAAGCACAGCTTCGATACCGCCGCCACCGAGCGGAAGGCGCACGACATCATCGGCCTTTATGAAGCGGCCGGGGTGGCGCGCGACCGGGTACTCGTCAAGATCGGCAGCACCTGGGAAGGCATTCGCGCCGCCGAGCGGCTGGAACGCGAGGGCATCCACTGCAACCTGACGCTGCTCTTCAGCTTCGCGCAGGCGGTGGCGTGCGCCGAGGCCGGCGTCACCCTGATCTCACCGTTTGTCGGCCGCATCTACGACTACCACCGCAAGGCGCGCGGCAGCGAGATCCCGGTGGACGAGGATCCGGGCGTCGAGTCGGTGCGGCGCATCTACGCCTACTTCAAGAAGCACGGCTACGCCACGCAGGTGATGGGCGCCAGCTTCCGGCGCGTCGAACAGATCATCAACCTGGCCGGCTGCGACCTGCTCACCATCAGCCCCGACCTGCTCGAGGCACTGGCCGCGACCGACGGCGAGGTCACGCCCGCGCTCACGCCAGACATGGCCGCGCGCGAGGGCGAGGCCCGGATCCATCTCGAGGAGGCCGCCTTCCGATGGCAGCACAACCAGGATCCGATGGCGGTGGAGAAGTTGAGCGAGGGCATCCGCAAGTTCGACCAGGACGCGCGCGCACTCGAGGCGTGGGCGGCCACGGCGGCCGCCGGCGGCTAGTCACGCCGTCGCGCCCACGGCCGACCCCGTCTGCGGCCGGCGCGAAGTTGCTACAATCGCGGCACTTGATCGCCGGGCACGCTGACACCAGCATGCTCAGTGGCGTCACCAGGAGGTTCATGTGAGAACCGTGCTTGCGACTCTCGTGGCGATGTGTCTGGCGGCGTGCCCGGCCGCAGCCCTGGCCCAGACGCCGGCGCCACCGCCCGCCCCGCCCGAACAGCCGCCGATCTACGAAGAGCAGGTGGTCGTGACCGCCTCGAAGGTCGAGCAGCAGCTGGTGAACGCGCCCGCCACGGTCAGCGTGGTGACGAGCGACGTCATCGCCAGTTCTCCCGCCACCAACTACGCCGAGCTGCTCCGCTCGGTGCCGGGCATGAACATCACGCAGACCTCGGCGCGCGATTTCAACCTCAACATGCGCGGCGCCACCTCCACGCTCTCGACCTCGCAGTTGGCGCTCATCGACGGGCGCAGCCTCTACCTCGACTTCTTCGGGTTCGTCGCCTGGGACTTCCTGCCGATCAACCCCAACGAGGTGCGGCAGATCGAGGTCATCCGCGGCCCGGCCTCGGCGGTGTGGGGCGCCAACGCGCTCTCGGGGGTGGTCAACTTCATCACCAAGACGCCGCGCGAGATGCAGGGCACCAGCTTCACGCATGGGCGTCGGCACGTTCGGCCGCGAGGTCAACGACAACGGGCGCGGCAACGGCGCGCTGTGGTACTTCAACGGCACGCACGCGGCGGCGGTCAACGACCGCTGGTCCTACAAGCTGTCGGCCGGGGCGCTGGCGCAGGACGCCCTGCCGCGGCCCGAAGGGCGTCATTCCCAACGCCCAGCGCACGCCCTATCCGTTCTTCGCCAACAGCGGCACCCGCCAGCCCAAGTTCGACGCGCGCGTCGACTACGAGGCGCCGAGAACGCCTACCGCCTGTCGTTCTCGGGCGGCTTTGCCGGCACCGAAGGCATCATCCACACCGGCATCGGGCCGTTCGACATGAATCGCGGCACCGAGCTGGCCTACGGCTCGGCGCGGTGGAGCAAGGGCGCGCAGAAGTTCAACCTGTTCACCAACATCCTCGACGGCGATGCCACGGCGCTGCTGTCGTTCGGCCCCGACGGCCGGCCGATCCCGTTCGTGTTCGACACCAAGACCTTCGACGTCGAGTACGGCAACGTCAACGCCATCGGCACGCGCAACGTGCTCAGCTACGGCGGCAACCTCCGCTACAACAGCTTCGACCTGTCGACTGGCCCCGCGCGGCGACAACCGCACCGAAGGCGGCGCCTACGTCCAGGACGAGATCTTCCTCAACGACTACCTGCGCTGGGTGGTCGGCGCGCGCCTCGACAAGTTCAGCGTGCTCGACAAGCCGTGTTCTCGCCGCGCATCGCCGTGATCATCAAGCCGGCGCCGGATCACGCGGTCGCGTTTGTCCTTCAACCGCGCCTTCCGCGCGCCGTCGCTCATCAACAACTTCCTCGACGTAGACATCGTCAATCAGCTCGATCTGCGGACCATCAACCCGCTCTTCGCCGCTGGCTCCGGCGGCCCGGCCTACAACTTCCCGGTGCAGGCCATCGGCAACGAGGACCTGGTCGAACAGCAGGTCGACGCGCCTCGAGGCGGCCTATACCGGCATCATCGCCAAGCGCGCCACCGTCACCGCGGCCTTCTACTACGAACAAGCGAAGGACGACATCTTCTTCACGCAGGCCGGACGCTACCGCGCCGCCAACCCGCCGCCCGGCTGGGTGACAAGCTCGGACCGCTGGTCGGCACCGCGCAGGCCCTCGGCATCCTCGAAGTGCTGCCGCCCCGTGCGCCGGCCCGACCCCCTGCACCGCCGGCGGCATGCCGTCGGAGTTCAGCTACCGCAATCTCGGCACGGTCAAGGACAAGGGCGTTCGAGCTCGGCATCGACGGCGGCGGTCAACCGCGCCCTCAACGTCTTCGCCAACTACTCGTACCAGTCCGAGCCGGATGCCCGGACTTCGACATCGCGGAAGTGAACCTGCCGCCGAACAACCGCGTCAACGCCGGCTTCAACTTCAGCGAAGGCATGTTCCTCGGCAACATGAACGTGAGCTATCAGGACAGCGCCTTCTGGCAGGACGTGCTCGATCGCGCGCTTCCACGGCTCGACCAAGGCCTACACGCAGGTCAACGGCGCCTTCGGCGTGAAGTGGCCGGAGCGACAAGGTGACGACCACCATCAAGTTCACCAACCTGTCAACGAGGAAATCCAGTCGCACATCTTCGGCGACATCATGCGGCGGCAGGTGATCGGCGAATTGCGGGTGCAGTTCTGACATGGACCGGGCCACGCTAACCCGGGTCAGCGCAGCCCGAGCCAGGCCTCATCTCGCAGGCTTAGCCCGTGCCTGCCGGGGCGGCCGTTCACGGACTTCTCCAAGGCGGCGAGCAGGTCCGCGCCGTGTGCTCGCGAGTCGCCGCCCACAGGTCGCCGACCGCGTCGATGCGCGTCGAGCATGTTGTCGATGGTGAAGTCCTGCGGCGTCGGACGCTCGCCGTCGACCTCGTCCCAGGTCAGCGGCGTCGAGACGCCGGCGAAGCGCGCTGGCGCGCGCGCTGTAGGCGCAGGCCAGCGTCTTGCCCTGGATGTTCTGCAGGTAGTCGACGTAGATGCGTGCCGTCCTTGCGCTTGCCGCACCGATGCGCTCGACCGTGGCCGACCTTCGGATGCTTGCCGGCGACCATCGTGGCGACGATCTGGCAGAACAGCATGCCGGCCTCGTACGGCGTGCCGGCGGCAGCGGGATGAAGATGTGCAGCGCCTTCGGAGCCCGAGGTCTTGGGGAAGCCGGCGACGCCGACGCGCGTCGAGCTCTTCGCGCACCCAGCGGGCGCACGTCGAGGATCTGCGCGAACGTCGCGCCGGGCTGCGGATCGAGATCGATGGCGACCTGGTCGGGCTGTCGAGCGCGTCCACGCGTCGAGAACCACGGGTCCATCGAGATCGAGGCGAGCTGCGCCATGTAGAGCAGCGTCTTCAGCGATGCCGCCGATCGAGCGCGCGCCGGCACGTCGTCGTCCGGCAGCGTCTCGACGCGCACGCCCGGCGGCACCGCGTCGGGCGCGCGGTGCTGGTAGAACGGCCTGGCCGTCGACGCCGTTGGGCAGCCGCTTCATCACCAGCGGCCGGTTGGCGACGCACCGGCAGGATGCAGCGGCGCGACGCGCGCGTAGTAGCGCAGCAGGTCGCCCTTGGTGCGGCGGCCCTCGGGCCAGAACACCTTGTGCGAGGTTGGTGACCTCCACCGTGTCGCCGTCGGGCAGCGTCAGCTTGCCGTCCTTGCGCGCGCTCCTCGAGCTCGTCGAGCTGGGCGACGATGGCGGCGGCGTCCGGCGCCGACGCGCCGGGGTCGGTGCCGGCGCGCGCCGGGTGCGTCTTTCGGCGCGGGCCCGGCGCGGACGACGCCTGGGGCTTGGCCGCCGACCTGGCTTTGGCCTGCTTTGCCGCGGCCGCGGTCGCTCGACGGCCGACTGCGCCGGCGCGGTCTTGGCCGCCGCGCCTGTCGCAGGGCACCGTCGCGCCGTGCGCGCCCTGTCGTGCACCGTCGCACACGCGCGGCCGCTCTTGTCGTCGCGCAGGCCCAGGTACGCGGGATGCCGCAGCCGCCCCTCGTCGGTCATCTCGGTGTAGCGCACCTGCGCGACCAGCTCCGGCTCGCACCCAGTGCGCCGGCTGTGCGTCTTGGGGCGGATCGTGAAAGGCGCAGTCTCGGGTCGCGCAGCGCGCTCGAGCAGGCCGGCCACGACGCGGTCAGCTCCGCGCCGGTGAAGCCGGTGCCGACATCGCCCACGTAGGTGAGCGGCCCGCGCGCGCCGTCTCGTGGCATGCCCGAGGACCAGCGCGCCGAATCGCGCGCGCGTCGCCGTGCGGCGTCGGTCCAGCCGCCGACGACGAACTCGTCCTGCGTCTGCAATCTTGAGCTTCAGCCACTCCGGGCTGCGTTTGCCGGTCCGGTAGCGGCGAGCGGCCTGCTTGACCACCAGGCCTTCCCAGCCCTCCGCCTCGGCCCGGGCGTAGAGGCGCGCGGCCGTCGCCCGCCGCCTGCTCGCTGAGGCGCAGCGTGCGGCGGAGTCGAAGGTGGCGCCGAGCAGCGCTTCGAGCGCGCGCGCGCCGCTCGGTCAGCGTGCATGGCCGCGCAGATCGTGCCTCGCCGTCGCGCAGCAGATCGAACACGATGAACGCCGCGGGCTGCTCGTCGGGCGTGCGGCTGCGGCTTCGAGGAGCGGTAGCCCGGCACCGCCACGTGGATGCGGCCCTGCAGCCGCTGGAAGCCGGCCGGCCGGCCGCCTGCGTCGAGCGCCACCATCTCGCCGTCGAGCACCACCGGGCCAGCCAGGCGCCGGAGCCCAGGCCGCGAGGGCCGCCACGAGCTCGGGGAACTGCGCGGTCTTCTCGTTGCCGTTGCGCGACCACAGGCGGACGCGGGCCGGTGGTCCAGGCTCGACCAGGACGACGGCGCGGATGCCGTCGTACTTGGGCTCGTAGAGCGAACCGCGATCGACCAGCGGCGGCGGCGCCTCGGGCGACGTGCCAGCATCGGACGCAGGTCGGTGCGTCGAACACGGCGGGCGCGTCAGGAGTGGGGTGACGGTCCTACGACGAGTAGCGGTCGTCGAGCCACGGATCGGCGGTGTTCGAGTAGCCGCGCTCTTCCCAGAACCCGGGCCGGTCCTCGGTCAGGAACTCGATCCGCCGGATCCACTTGGCGCCTTTCCAGGCATAGAGCTTGGGCGTGATCATGCGGCACGGCCCGCCGTGTTCGGGCGGCAGCGGCGCGCCCTCCCAGGTGTGCACGAGCAGCACGTCGTCTTCGACGGCGCGCGCCAGCGGGAGATTGGTCGTGTACGGGATAGTCGTGCCCGGGCATGCGGTCGTAGCCGGTGCACGACACGAAGTGCGCCTCGGCGGCTGGGACGGCCAGCTCGGCGAGCGCGCGGAAGCGGACGCCGCGCCAGCGGTTGTCCAGCCGGCTCCACGTCGTGACGCAGTGGAAGTCGCTCACGTCGTCGGCCTGCGGCAGGGCGAGGAAGTCGCTCCACGTCAAGCGACAGCGGCTGATCGCACGCGCCGCTGACCTCGAGTCGCCACTGCGTCGAGCGGCACCTCGGGCAGGTCGCCCAGATCGAGCACCGGCCAGTTCGGCACGACGCGCTGTCCGGTCGGCACCGTGGGTCGCCCGTGACGGTTGAGCGGGCCCGTGCCCATGGGCGCGTCGAGCCCGGCGTCGCGGGCCGCGGCCGCGCGCTGCAGGGCGCGCTGGCGCTCGAGATAGCGCAGGCGGCGTTCCACCAGCGTGGAGGGCGATGGGTGGCTCACGTGGGGCGGACTCCTGTTGCAGGTTGTATGCTACCAGTCTGCCCGGAGCTGACGGCCGGGAACACCCATGATGCAGCCCTCGAGTCGTCTTCGCCCCGCCGCCGTCGTTGTCGCCATGCTGACCCTCGTGACCGGCGCGTGCTCCCAGTCGCCGTCGTCGCCAACGGCGCCGAGCGCGGTGTTGTCGCTCGGCCCGGTGCCCCAGTCGGGAACGCCGCCGCCGGCCGTGCCACTGCCCGGGCCCAACGCCCTGGGGGCTACGCGGTTCCTGACCTTCGGCGACAGCATCACGTGCGGCGTCACTTCGTCGTTCGACGGCGCCAGCCTGTTCATCCCGGCCAATTGCGCGGAGCCCTCGGACTCGTATCCGAGCCAGCTCAAGAGCATCCGATCCGGGCTACGCGCCGCAGAGGTTCACCATCAGCAACAGCGGCGAGCCGGGCGAATACGCCGTCAACGCCGTGTCCAGCGGGCGCTTCGCGCAGGAGATGGCGGCGCTGCGGCCTCAGGGACTGCTGCTGCTCGAAGGCATCAACGACCTGAACGGGGACCTCGGCATCGGCTCCACGGTCAACGCCCTGTCGAAAATGATTGATTTGGCCCGCGTCTACAACACCACGGTGCTCATCAGCAACATGTTCCAGACCTGCCCGAGCACCTCGCCGGCGGGCATGTTCCGCTCGAACTCCGCCGACCGGATCACGTCCTTCAACGCGTCCATCGCCAGCATGGCGGCCGGCCGGCAGAACGTCTACGTGGTCGACCTCTACCGCGCCTTCGGCAACAACTGCGATGCCAACGGCGGCATCGGCCTGCTCGGCGCCGACGGCCTGCACCCGACCGCCAGCGGCTACTCGGTGATGGCCAGCACGTTCGCCAGCGCCATGGCCTCGGTCTTCCAGGTCCGCGGCTCGTTCGAATAGCGCCTGGCGCGCGTCAGATCGACAAGGTGCGGCCGGTGGCTTCGACTGCGTCGAGGCCCGTGGCCCGCCCCAGCGCCAGCGTGATCGTCGGGGGCTCGAGTTGGATCCGCCACTCGTCGGCCCGGCCGCCGGCGGCCACGAAGGTGTCGACCCAGCCGTTCCACCACGGCGAGGTCCGGCGCGAGAGCGGCTCGATCACGCACACCTTGGCGCCGTGGCGCGCCGCCTCCATCAGGGTCGTGAGCAGCGCCGTGCGCTCTTCGGCGCTCGAGTTCGTTGACCACGTAGCTGAGCATCAGCCCGCTGGTCCGCGCCTCGTCGCCGCGGCCGCGTCCCTCCTTCCACGACGAGGCCGCCACCAGCACCGCCGCCCGCCGGGCCTGGCCCGTGAGCCCGAAGGCGCGGAGGGTCGCGCGCGTTTCCTCGAGGGCCCACGGATGCACGTCCACGCCGAGCACACTGGCGCCGGGCCCGGCATGCACCGCCCACGCGGCCCCGGCCGCCCCGGTGCCACAGCCGAGATTGACGACGTGCGTGGGCGCGCGCGGCACGGCGAGCTGCTCGAGTAGGTGCGTCACGGTCAGGAAGCGACGCGGCGCGTAGTAGAGCGCGTAGGCGGCGCGCTTGCCGGCCGTGTCGAAAGCGCCGCGATCCGAGAGCCGGGCGCGGCGTTCCACATACGTGGACGACAGCGCCCGCAGCGCGCGCGCCACTTCCGACGTGGTCATGTCGCGCAGGTGGCGGTCTTCGAGGTCGGCGATCCAGCGGGTGAAGCCGGCTGAGCTGTGGTCGGCAGGGGTCATGGGCGGGAACGATCGGCCACTGAGAATAGTCGCAAGGGCCGGCACCGGCCAGGAGAACGACCCGCCGATGAGGAAGTGGGGCATTGCGCTTGCCGTGGTCGTGGTGGCGGGCATCGCGATCACGCTCGGCGTCTTCGCGCGGGTGTCGCGTCAGGTCGAGCCGCGCATGCGCGAAGAGGTCGAGCGCTGGCTCTCGGACCGCTTGAACAGCGACGTGACGCTCGACGCGCTCGACGTGCAACTGCGCCCCATCCTGCGCGTCGAGGGGCGCAACCTGGTGCTGCGTCTCAAGAACCGGCCCGACCTGCCGCCGTTCATCACCATCACGCGCATCTCGGGCAGCGGCGGCTTCACCACCCTGCGCGCCAAGCGCCTCAGCGAGGTCAGGCTGGAAGGCCTGCAAATCACCGTGCCGCCCGGCCGCAAAGCCGATCTGGCCGACCTGCGGCGCGCCGGCGCGCCGCCCGCGCCCGCGTCCGCCGCTGCCGAGAGCGGCCCCGTCCCGGCCCCGCCGTTCACCATCGAGCGGCTGGTCGCCAGTTCGGCCCGCGTGCTGGTGATGCCGCGCGACCCGGGCCGCGACGCGCTCGAGTGGGACATCCGCGACCTGGTCATGGAGCCGTTCTCGCTCGATGCGGCCATGCCGTTCCGCGCCACCCTCGACACGCCGCTGCCCAAGGACCGGGCCGGCGTGAAAGGCACGGTCGGGCCGTTCCCGCGCAGCGAGTTCAACCTGCTGCCGATTGTCGCCGAGTATCTGTTTGCCGGGGACGTCGGCTCGCTGCCCGGCCTCGATGGGAAGATCGAGGCCCACGGGTCGATTCTCGGGACCCTGGAACGGCTGGCCACGGCCGGCACCGTGTCGTCGCCGGCCATCGGCCTGCGCGGCAAGGACACGGGCCGGCTCGCCATGCAGACCGAGTTCGAAGCCGTGCTCGACGGCACCAACGGCGACTTGTTCCTGACCAAGGCAACGACGACCCTGGCCAACTCGACCTTCCAGACCTCGGGCAAGGTGCTTCGCGAGAAGGGCAAGCGCGGCCGTCACGTCACGCTGACGGTGAAGACGCCGGCGCGCGCCGACCTCGCCGATGTGCTGAGTCTGCTGGTCGACGGCGCCCATCCGCCCATGAACGGACGGCTCACGCTCGACGGCACGCTCGACCTTCCGCCCGGCGACGCCGAACTGCTGCAGCGGCTCAGCGTCGAAGGGACGTTCGGCCTGACCCGCGTGCGCTTTGCCGACCCTGCCGTCCAGGCCAAGATCGACGAGCTGTCGAGGCGCGGCCAGGGCAAACCGTCCGACGCGACCATCGTGCAGGTGCCGTCCGAGATGCGGGGACGAGTGCGGCTCCGCCGACAGCAATTGGCGCTCGCGTCGGTGGTCTTTGCCGCCCCGGGAACGACCATCGACGGCTCCGGTTGGTACGGGCTGGCCAGCGAGACCCTGCAGTTCCGGGGCGTGGCCAGGCTCGACGCGACCGTGTCGCGCACGATGACCGGGGCCAAGCGCTTCCTGCTGCGGCCGATTGACCCGCTCTTCAAGAAGCAGGGCGCGGGGACGCGCCTGGTCGTGGACGTAACGGGCACGCGCGCGGCGCCGGTCGTGGACCTCGACGTGGGCGCGTCGCTGAAGGGCAAGAAGTGACGGGCGGACCGCGCGTGCGGCGCCGGCCGCGGGGGCTCAGGCAATGGAAATGGGGTGGATGACGGGATTCGAACCCGCGACCACCGGAGTCACAGTCCGGCGCTCTACCACTGAGCTACACCCACCGTGCCTGAGCCCATAATCCTAACATGGTCCCGTTTCTTGGAGCCAACGACCCGCTGCCGTCGCCGCACCGGGCACTGCGGGAGCCCAACGGACTCCTGGCTGCCGGCGGCGGGCTGTCGGTGGCGCGGCTGGTCGACGCCTATGCCCGGGGCGTCTTCCCGTGGTTCAGTGACGGCGACCCGGTGTTGTGGTGGTGTCCCACGCCCCGGCTGCTCCTGCCGACCGACGCGGTGCACATCTCGCGGTCGCTGGCCCGCCGTCTGGCCCGCCGCGACTACCGCGTCACCCTCGATGCCGGCTTCGGGCAGGTCGTGCGCGCCTGCGCCGCGCCCCGCCCCGACCAGGAAGGTACCTGGATCACGGCCGAGATGGTGGCGGCTTACGAGGCGCTGCACGCCCGCGGCTACGCCCATTCCCTCGAGGTGTGGCAGGGCGACGCGCTGGTGGGGGGCATCTACGGCGTGGCCATCGGCACCGCCTTCTTCGGCGAGTCGATGTTCTCGCGCATGACCGACGGGTCGAAGGTCGCCATCGTTTGGCTGGCGGCGCAGCTGGCGCGCTGGGGCGTGCCCTTCATCGACTGTCAGGTGCGCAGCGACCACCTCGTGCGGATGGGGGCCGTGGAGGTGCCGCGGCCCGTCTTCCTGCGCCGCCTCGCGCCGCTCGTGGCCGCTCCCGGGCCGGCCACGTGGCGTCTCGACGACGACCTCGACCCCGGCCGGCGGCCGGCGCCGGCGTCGGCGGCCACGCCCGGCCGCGCGTCCGGCGGTGAGACCCGTTAAGATCACGGTATGTCCCCGTCGCACCCCGCCGGCGCCGCGCCCGACAGCGGGGTTCTCGCCGAAACCCGCCCCGGGCTGGAATCGTCCACCCCGCGCATGTGGCGCGTGCTGCTGCACAACGACGACTTCACCACGCAGGAGTTCGTCGTGTGGGTGCTCGAAACCGTCTTCCGCAAGCCGGCGTCCGAAGCCTTTGCCATCATGCTGCTCGTGCACGAGGCCGGCATCGGCGTGGCCGGAGTGTTCACCAAGGAAATCGCCGAGACCAAGGTGGCGGCCACCGAACGTCTGGCCGAGCAACACGAATTCCCGCTCCGCGTCTCGATGGAGCCCGAGCCTGAGGAGGCCAATCGGTGAGTGCGACCCCCGTCCCATTCGCGCCCGACACGCTGGAGACCATCCGCCGCGCCTTCCGGTTCGCGGCCGACCGGCGTCACGATCTGGTCACGCTCGAGCATCTGCTCCGGGCGCTGGTCGAGGACCCGAAAGGCCGCGCCGCCCTGGAGTCGCTCAACGTCGATCTGACGCAACTGGCGCACGACCTCGACGACGTGCTGCTGCGCGCCCATAGCCCGGTGCCGGGCAGCAAACCGGTCAAGCCGGAATCGACCGTGGCCTTCGACCGGGTGGTGGAACGGGCCGTCGTGCACGCGGCCTCGTCGAGCGCGCAGGAAGTGGACAGCGGCAGCCTGCTCGTCTTCCTGCTGCAGGAAGACGACTCGCATGCCGCCTACTTCCTGACCCGCCAGGGCGTGAACCGGCTGCGCCTGCTGCGCGCCGTGGCCCACAGTCCGTCGTCGTCGCCCGGGTCGCGCGCGCCCGAGGACGAGGCCGGCGGCCAAGGATCCGCTGAGCGCCTACGCCGTGGAACTGGTCGAGAAGGCCCGCCAGGGCGAGATCGACCCGCTGATCGGCCGTCAGCTCGAACTCGATCGCGTCATCCAGGTGCTGTGCCGGCGGCGCAAGAACAACCCGCTGCTGGTCGGCGAGCCGGGGGTCGGCAAGACGGCGCTGGCCGAGGGCCTGGCGTTGCGCATCGCCGAAGAGCAGGTGCCGCCCGGCCTGGCGGCCTCGAAGGTCTACGCGCTCGATCTCGGCGCCCTGGTCGCCGGCACGCGCTACCGCGGCGACTTCGAGGAACGGGTCAAGCAGGTGCTGACCGCGCTCGAGGAACAATCGGGCGCCATCCTGTTCATCGACGAGATCCACACGCTGGTCGGCGCCGGCTCGGCCTCGGGCGGCACCATGGATGCCGGCAACCTGCTCAAGCCGGCCCTGGCCTCGGGGGCGCTGCGCTGCATCGGCTCCACCACCTTCGCCGACGTGAAGCAGTGCTTCGACCGCGACCGCGCGTTGTCGCGCCGCTTCCAGAAGATCGAAGTGCTCGAGCCGTCGGAGGCCGAGGCCATCGAGATTCTGACCGGCCTGCGCGGCGCACTACGAGCGCCATCACGGCGTGCGCTACACCGACGAGGCACTCGCCGCCGCCGTCTCGCTGTCGGCCCGCTATCTCAAGGACCTGCACCTGCCCGACAAGGCCATCGACGTCATCGACGAAGCGGGAGCGGCGAAGAAGCTCAAGGTGGCCCCCGCACCGGCGACGCCGGCGAAGGAGCCCGCGCCGGCCACGCCGGTTGCGGCCGCGCCCGCCGGTCAGTCGGCGCCACCCCCGGTGGTGCCGGCCGCACCGCCCGCGATCGTGGACGTGTCGGACATCGAGGCGGTCGTCGCCAAGATGGCGCGCGCGCCGGTGCAATCGGTCTCGAGCGACGACAAGACCGCGCTCAAGAACCTCCAAGAGGAACTGCAGCGGGTCATCTTCGGGCAGGACGACGCCATCGCCGAGGTGTCGTCGGCCATCCGCCTGTCGCGCTCCGGCCTGCGCGCGCCCGACAAGCCGATCGGCAACTTCCTCTTTGCCGGCCCCACCGGCGTCGGCAAGACGGAACTGGCCAAGCAGCTCGCGCGGGTGCTGCACATCGAGTTCCTGCGCTTCGACATGTCGGAGTACATGGAGAAGCACGCCGTGTCGCGCCTCATCGGCGCACCGCCGGCTACGTCGGCTACGAGGAGGGCGGTCTGCTCATCGACGCCATCCGCAAGGCGCCGCACGCCGTGCTGCTGCTCGACGAGATCGAAAAGGCGCATCCCGGACCTGTTCAGCATCCTGCTGCAGGTCATGGACCACGCCACCCTCACCGATACCCACGGGCGCAAGGCCGACTTCCGCCACGTGATCCTGATCATGACGACCAACGCCGGCGCGCGTGACCTGTCGGGCCGCAAGCTGGGGTTCGGCGAGTCGCCCGAGGGCAGCAAGGCCACGGCGGTCCTCGAGCGGGTCTTCGCCCCCGAGTTCCGCAACCGGCTCGACGCCACCGTGCACTTCAAGCCGCTCGGCGCCGCCGAGATCGCGCGCGTGGTCGACAAGCACCTGGCCGAATTGCAGGCGCTGGTCACGGCGCGCAACATCACCATCGCCTTGACGCCGGCCGCCCGTCAGTGGCTGGCGGCGCGCGGCTTCGACCGCGCCTTCGGCGCCCGTCCCATGGCGCGGCTGATTGAGAATGCCATCAAGAAGCCGCTCTCCGAACTGTTGCTGTTCGGCGAGGTGGCGCCGGGCTCGACCGTGACGGTGGATGAAGAGGGCGGCGCCATCCGCCTGCGGGTGGGAGCCTAGCGCATGGAGATCTCGGTTGACCGCTACCTGGACGACGGTCCGACCCGCCTGCTCACGCTGACCCTGCGCAGCCGTACCGGCGAGGGCCACAGCGTGCTGACCGCGCTCGACACCGGGCAGCGGGCCGCCGTGCAGGCGGCGCTGGCGCGGGCCATGGACGACATCACCGCGGTGCTGCGGCCCGTGGCCGCGGCGCTGCCGGACCACAAAGGGTAGAATGCTTACGCGCGCCTGTAGCTCAGTTGGATAGAGCACCGGCCTTCGAAGCCGGGTGTCGCAGGTTCGAATCCTGCCGGGCGCACCATCTCACGTCGTGAGATGGCCCTGCCGACCGATCCACGGCGCGGAGTTCACGTGAAGCTGACCGACCTGCGCGGCATCCTGCGCTACATCCCGCACTACCGCGAGAAGACGTTCATCCTCGCCATCGACGGCGCCATCGTCACCGACGAGAACTTCGCGAACATCCTGCTCGACGTCGCCGTGCTGCGCTCGCTCAGCATCCGCGTGGTGCTGGTGCACGGCGCCTCGGCGCAGATCGGTCAACTGGGCCGGGACCAGGGTGTGGTGCCGAGCGACCTCGAGGGCTCGGGGGTGACCGACGCGGCCACGCTGACGCTGGCGCTGACTGCCGCCAACCGCCTCACCCACGAAATTCTCGAGGGCCTGTCGGCCAACGATCTGCGCGCCGCCACCACCAACGCCGTCATCGCCCATCCGATGGGCATCATCCACGGCGTCGATCTCGGGTTCACCGGCAAAGTGGAGCGGGTCGACGTGGAGCTGCTGCAGACGCTGCTGGCGCAGGGCATCGTGCCGGTGGTGCCGCCGCTCGGCTTCGACGGCGACGGCCGCACCTACCGCGTCAATTCCGACTCGGCAGCGGTGGCGCTGGCCACCGCGCTCAAAGCCATCAAGCTCATTTACATCACCTCGGGTGACGGCCTGATGCTCAACGGGCAGCTGATCCGCCAGATGAGCGTCGAGGATCTCG
Organism: uncultured Acidobacteriota bacterium; assembly: GCA_963843885.1. GTDB lineage: Bacteria > Acidobacteriota > Vicinamibacteria > Vicinamibacterales > UBA2999 > CADEFD01. The sequence continues at coordinate 59,997 of CAWJMJ010000014.1, read as the reverse complement.
ACACCCTGCTGCAGAAGCAGCGCCACGATTTCCTGCCCGACAGCGTCTCGAAGGCGCAGCACGCCGCGGCGGCATGCCGCGCCGGCGTGCAGCGCGTGCACGTCATCAACGGGCGCGAAGACGCAGGGCTGCTGGCCGAGGTCTTCTCCAACGAGGGCATCGGCACCCTGATCTACGTCAACGAATACCAGCAGGTGCGGCCGGCCAAGAAGAAGGACGTGCCCGCCATCCTGGCGCTGACCCAGAAGGGCGTCGAGGCCGACGAGCTCGTGCCGCGCAGCCGCGCCAGCATCGAGAAGGCGATCGGCGACTTCTACATCTTCGAGATCGACAAGAACCCGGTGGCGTGCGTGGCCCTGCACGTCAACCCCGAGCAGGCCACGGGCGAGCTGGCCTGCCTCTATGTCGGCACCTCGCACGAGCATCAGGGCATCGGCCGCCGCCTGGTGCAGTTTGTCGAGAGCCGCGCCCGCGAGCTGGGTGTGAAGGAGCTGTTCACGTTGTCGACGCAGGCCTTCAACTACTTCCAGTCGAAGGGCGGCTTCACCGAGGGCACGCCCGACGTGCTGCCGCCGGCACGGCGCGAGAAGTACCGAGCGCAGCGGCCGCCGATCGCGCGTGCTGACCAAGAAGCTGGTGTGAGCCGACCGCCGACCTCCTGCCCGCGATCGGTATGGCCGTATCGTCAGATGCATTGGCAGCATTGACAGGAGGCATTCGATAACCTGATCGGGTTAACGCCGGCCCCCCGGGGTGCGGGCTATGATGGCCTGCCGATGCCCAAACCCGCGCCCGTCCCGGAGAACTGGGCGGAGCTGCCCGACGAACAACTGCTCGACCTGCGCCTGTGCGACCTGCCCGTGGCCATTGCCGGCTCGGTGCTCGAGGGGCGCATCGCCGAACTGCGGTCCGAGCTGGATGCGCGCGGCCTCCACGTGCCGCTGCATTTCTACCTGGCCGAGGAGTGGTTCACGCCCGACGGCGCCGCGTCGATGGCCGTGCCGTTCTATCTGGCGCACCCGCGCCTCGAGAAGCTGAGCGGGCGCAGATGCTCGAAGTCGAGGGCGGCGACCACGACTGGTGCATGCGCATCCTGCGCCACGAGGCCGGCCACGTCGTCGACAACGCCTACAAGCTGCGCCGGCGGCGGCAGCGCCGCGCAGCTGTTCGGCAGCTCGTCGGACACCGTATCCCGAGTTCTACACGCCGAAGCCCTACAGCAAGAGCTTCGTCCTGCACATCGATCCGTGGTACGCGCAGAGCCATCCCGACGAGGACTTCGCCGAGACGTTTGCGGTGTGGCTGACGCCCGGCAGCGAACTGGCAGGACCGCTACGTCGGCTGGCCGGCGGCCAAGAAGCTCGAATACATGGACGGCCTGATGCGGTCGCTCGCCGGCCGCAAGCCGCTCGTCGATCTGCCCACCGAGATCGAGGCGCTGTGCGACACGCGCAAGACGCTGCGCCAGCACTATCGCCACAAGCGCCGCCACTACGGCGTCGAGCGTCCGAAGTTCTACGACCGCGAGTTGCGGCGGCTGTTCTCGGACGCGGCCGAGCACGCCGGCAACATGTCGGCGGCGCAGTTCCTCAGCCGCATCCGCCGGCCGGTGCGGCGCCTGGTGGCGAGTTGGACCGGCATCTACCAGTACACCATCGACCAGGTCTTCGAGGACATGAGCGCGCGCTGCCGCGAACTGAAGCTGCGGCTCGCCGTGCCCGAGGACCAGGCCCGCCACGAGTTCACCGTCTTCCTGACGGTGCAGACCATGAACTACCTGCACAGCGGCCGGCACCGCGTGGCACTATGAACGGCACCGCGATGCAGGGATATCCTCGTGAAACAGGCGCGAGTGCTCGGTCCTGGTGCACAAGCACCTGATACCGCCGGAGGCGCCGGCGCCGGACGAGATCGAGAGCGCCGACTGGAAGATGGAATGGACGTCGTCGTCGACGCTGCGCAAGCGCGGCCACGAGCTGCGCGTCATCGGCGTGAGCGACGACCTGTCGCCGATCCGGCCGGCCATCGACGAGTTCCAGCCGCCCATCGTCTTCAACCTGATGGAGGCCTTTGCCGACGTCGGGGTCTTCGACCAGAACGTGGTCAGCTATCTCGAGCTGCTGCGCGTGCCCTATACCGGCTGTAACCCGCGCGGGCTGATGCTGGCGCGCGACAAGGCCTGGCGAAGAAGCTGCATGGCCTATCACCGCATCCCGGTGCCGGACTTCGTGGTCGTGCCGCGCGGGCGCAAGGCCAAGCTGCCCAAGCGCCTCGGCTTTCCGCTGATCGTCAAGTCGCTGATCTACGAATCGTCGATCGGCATCTCGCAGGCCTCGGTCGTGGCCAGCGAGGATCAGCTCGCCAAGCGCGTGCAGTTCATCCACGACACCATCGGCACGGCCGCCATCGTCGAGCAGTTCATCGACGGCCGCGAGCTCTACGTCGGCGTGCTCGGCAACGACCGGCTGCAGGTCTTCCCGGTGTGGGAGATGTCGTTCGCGCAAGATGCCCGAGAACGCCTGGCACATCGCCACCGAGCGCGTGAAGTGGAGCGCCAAGTACCAGAAGCGCTACGGCATCGACACCGGCGAGGCGGCGCTCACCGACGGGGTCGGCCACGCGCGTGCAGCACCTGGCCAAGCGCGTCTACCGCGCGCTCGACCTCACCGGCTACGCCCGCGTCGACCTGCGCATGACGACGACGGCCGCATCTTCGTGATCGAGGCCAATCCCAATCCGCAACTCGCGCAGGGCGAGGACTTCGCGGAATCGGCCAAGCTGGCCAAGGTGTCGTACGGCGAGCTGCTCGAGCGCATCATGGCGCTGGGCCTGCAGTGGCAGCCCGCGCGGACGGCCTAGAGGGAGCGTCGCCCTCGCACCCCGGAAGCCGCTAGCGGAACACCACCCCGATGGTGGCGCGCCAGAAACTGATGCGGGCCCGGTCGCCCGACAGATCCGAGACATCGCTCGACGAGATGCTCTTCAGGTAGCGCAGGTCGAAGCGCAGACCGGTCACGTCGCCGATGAAGCCGACGGCGCCGACGCCCATGGTCAGGCCGAGGAAGTCGTTGCTCACCGCGCCAAACCCGATCTTGTCGTTGGCCGAGGCGTGCATCCAGCCCAGGCCGCCGACGACGTAGGGGCGCAGCGACTCGCGCGTGAAGCTGATGGGCGCGGCCAGCATCAGGTTGCCGCCAAGCGTGGTGACGCCGCTGCGCGTCACCAGGCTGTCGGAGGTCCGCTCGAAGAAGCGCGGCTGGTGGGCCAGTTCCAGCTCGACCCCCAGGCCCTTGTCCATGACCACGACCCCCGAGATGCCCACCGACATCTTGGCGTCGCGCGCGCCATCGTCCTGGTCGAGATCGAGCTCGTTGCTGTCGCCGCGGAACTTGAGTCCGAGGAAGGGCGAGACGAAGATGTCGGCCGACGCCGCCGCCGGCGCCGCCAGCATCCAGCCCACGAGCGCGGCGGTGAGGAGCCGGTGTGGTCGCACGTCGCTCGGGCGTCGGATCAGGAGACGAACAGCCGCAGGAACAGCTTGGCGAAGAGCGACGTGGTGACGTCCCCGTCGGACAGCGCGTACGGGGCGCTCAGGCCGTCGCTGTTGGCCAGCAGGATGAGGGTGATGCCGCGCCCGGGCACTTTCAGCACGAGCGAGGACGAGGTGTCGCGGACCTGGCCGAACTGCCACACCAGCCGCTCGCCGTTGTAGGTCTGCACGAACCAACCGAGCCCGGTCGGCAGGGGCGCGCCGCTCGTGGCGGTGACGTTGGCCCAGGCGGCGGTGCGAAGCTCGCGGTGGACGAGGTCGTCGTTGTCGATGGCGATGTCGAAGGCCGCCAGGTCGAGCGCGGTGGACACGAGGCCGGTGGCGGTCGTGACGCGGTCGTCGGGATAGTCGCCGCGGGTTGCCTTGCCCGACCGATCGACGCGGTAGGGCACGGCCAGCCGTTGCAGGACGGCTTCGTAGCGCCTCAGGCGGTCGTTGTCGAAGAAGCCGCCGCTGGCGGCCATGCGTTCCAGATCGCGGCCGGGCAGCGAATCGCGCATGGCCAGCCGGTCGAAGATGTCCTGGGCCACGGTCTGGCGGAACGGGCGTTCGGCGCAGTCGTCGGCCACGTGCGTGAGGGCGGCGTAGCGGGCCGGGTCGTAGGCGTAGCGCGTCCCGGGGTCGCCGCTCGAGGCGTGCGCCACGACCTGGCGCACGGTGGCGCCCGCCTCGGGAATGTCGCCGGTCCAGCGGATGATCGGCTCGTTGAGGTCGAGCGCGACGCGCTCGATGCACTGGCCGAGCACCACGGCGCCGAAAGTCTGGGTGAGGTCGCCGATGAGATACGGCGTGTCCGAGCGCGGCACGATCGACTTCTCGATGTCCTGCTTGCCGAGCCCGGCTTCCCAGACCACGCGGCGGCCCTGCACGATCACCGCCGAGATGCCGGGAATCCCGGTTTGGGCGCGCAGCGACTCGAGATAGCGCTCGAAGAGGGAATAGGACAAGCTCTGCGCGTCCGGTCGTGGCGCGAGGGCCAGGACCGCCAGCAGGACCACGACGGCGGCGCGGAGGGAACGCATGTCGGGGATGACGAATCCGTCGTCGCCATCATACCTGGGATTAGCGGCGCCGGATCAGCCTCGGACCGCGGCACGACGCCCTTGCGGGCCCGTACCCGTGTGCTAGAGTAGGTCGCTGATCAGCCTCGTGCCCATGCCGTTCCTTCGCCTGCCGGTTCGCCGTCTCGCCGCCCTTGCGGTCGTGGCGTGGCTGTGCGGCGGCGTGCACGCCCGGGCAGAGGCGTTGAAGATCGTCCCTCTGGTACGCGACGGCCAGGTCCTGGTGTCGTGCCATCTCGAGGACGGCTACACCTCCGACGTGCGCGACGTCATCCGCAGCGGGCTGAAAACCACCTTCACCTACACCGTCGAACTGCGGCTCAAGGTGCCGGTGTGGGTCGACCGGGTGGTCGGTTCGGCGGTCGTCACGACCACGGTGCAGTTCGACAACCTCACGCGCCGGCACTCGATTTCGCGCCTGCTGGATGGCCGCGTCGAAGACGCCAAGGTCACCGACGACGAAGCGGTCGTGCGCGAGTGGCTCACGGCCTTCGACAAGCTGCCGCTCTTCCGGACCACGCGGCTCGAGGCCAATCGCGAGTACCTACGTGGTCGTGCGCGCCGCGGCGCGGCCCAACAGCGACGTGCCGTTCTGGCCCTGGGGCACGTCGGTGTCGGGCCAGACGAAGTTCACGTTCATTCCCTGACGCGCGGCGTCCGCCGCGGTCGTCGCTCTTCAGCCCTGTCGATCCGGCCATCGCCGGCGCCGCCGCCGGTAGCCTCGCGACCCGCCCGCGGCACTGGACCGCGTCGCGCCGGGGCGAGGGCTCGTCGCCATCTGGTAGAGTAGTCGCCGCTGCAGACGATTCTCCCGCGAGGAACCCATGGCACAGTTGACCCAGACCCGGCGCACGGTGGCGACATCGCTCGTGTTCGGAGCGGTCGCCGTCAGCGCCTTTGCGCAGGCGACGATGGCGCCGGTGAACGACGCGCCCAATCCCTACACCACCATCGAGAACCACTTCAAGCTGCCGGCGGGGCGCGAATGGGGCTCGACGAGCGCGGTCGACGTCGACCGCGACGGCAAGTCGATCTGGGTGGCCGAGCGGTGCGGCGCCAATGGCTGCTGGGATCGCGCCAAGGGCCAGATGGTGCCGGTCCCGGTGATCCTGAAGTTCGACGAGTCGGGCAAGCTGGTCACGAGCTTCGGCACCGGCATTGCCGTCTTCCCGCACGGCATCCACGTCGACCGGGACGGCAACGTCTGGATCACCGACGGGCAGGACAACCTGCCGCGCCGTGCCCCGGGGGCGCCCGCTGATGCGCCGCTGCCGCCGGCTCCGGCCAAGGTCATCGGCCATCAGGTCTACAAGTACAGCCCCGACGGCAAGTTGCTGCTGACGCTCGGAAAGCCCGGCGGCAACCAGCCTGGACAGCCCGCCGATCCGGGGTCGTTCTATCAGCCCAACGACGTCATCACCTACCCGAACGGCGACATCCTCGTGTGCGAGGGCCACGGCAACGCCGCGCCGGCGCCGGCCCGCCTGGTGCGCTTCGACAAGAACGGCAAGTTCCTGCGCGAGTTCGGGAAGATGGGCTCGGGGCCCGAAGGCGAGTTCATGCAGCCGCACGGGCTGGCGTTCGACTCGAAGGGCCGGCTGTTCGTCGCCGATCGCTCGAACGACCGCATCCAGATTCTCGATCCCGAAACCTACAAGACGCTCGACACCTGGTATCAGTTCAGCCGCCTGAGCGGCATCTACATCGACAAGAACGACGTGCTCTACGGCGCCGACTCGGAATCGGGTTCGGTGAACCCGCCGCACGGCGCGTGGCGCCGCGGCATCCGCATCGGGTCGGCGCGGGACGGCAAGGTCACGGCCTTCATCCCGGATCCGACCAGCGTCGGCGAGACCTTCGCCATGGTCGACGGCAAGCCGGTCATGAAGAAGGCCGACGGTTCGCCCGGTAGCACCGGCACGCTCGCCGCCGAAGGCGTGGTGGCCGACGCGGCCGGCAACATCTACGGCGCGGAAGTCGGGCCGAAGGCGGTCAAGAAGTACGTCAAGAAGCGGTAGCCGATGACGACCAGCGCGAGACTCGCGGTTCTCGTCGCGTGTGTAGGCGCGGGCGCCACGGCTTCGGCCGGCGGCGCCCGTCCTGTTTCGGACGCGGCGCTGCTGGCCGCGGCCCGCCAACTGGTGGTGGTGACGACCGCCGACTGGACGGCCGTGCGCGGCACCTTGTCGGTGTTCGAACGAAGCGCCGGGGGCGAGTGGACGCCGCCGCGCGGCGGCCCGGAACGCGCCGTGCCGATCGTGGTGGGCAAGAACGGCACCGCCTGGGATCCCGGGGTGGCCAGGCCGGTGAACGGGCCGGTCAAGGTCGAGGGCGACGGCAAGTCACCGGCCGGTGTGTTCGCCCTGGGCACGGCCTTCGGGTTTGCGCCGGCGTCGCAGGTGCGCGACCTGGCCTTGCCCTACGTCGAAGTCACGCCGACCCTCGAGTGCGTGGACGACGTCAGGTCGGGCGCCTACAATCAGCTGATCGACCGTGCCGAGGGCACGCGCGACGTGGACTGGACGAGCAGCGAGAAGATGCGCGAGCTGAGCCCCGCGTATCACCGCGGCGTGGTAATCGGGTACCAACACGCGCCCGGTCGTGGCCGGACGCGGGTCGTGCGTGTTCCTCCACATCGGCGGCGACGGCGGCCGCGGCACCGCCGGTTGCACTGCGATGGCCGAGCCCGCGCTCGAGGCGGTGATGCGGTGGCTGGATCCGAAGAAGGCGCCGGTGCTGGTCCAGCTCCCGAACCAGGCCTACGGCGCGCTGCGCACCGCGTGGCGTCTGCCGGCGCTGGCCGCAGCCCGCTGACTCCCGCTCAGCGCTTGACGGCCCCGTCGAGGCCTTCGGTGAGCTCGATGTAGGTGCCGAACGGATCGGTGAAGAAGGCCAGTCCGAGGCCCAGGGCCGCGTTCTTGGTGTACGGCCGGTCGAACTTGACGCCGGCGGCCTCGAGCTTCTTGCAGAACGCCTCGAGGTCCTTCACTTCGTAGCCGACGTGGTCGAGCGCGCGGCCCTTGGTCGGCGCGACCCCCTGGGGCGCCGGCGAGAAAGTCAGGTTCACGCCCGGCAGATCGGCGGCCTGGAAGGATCCCGCGCATGCCGCCCGTGGCGCCAAACGTCGCCACGTACCACGCCTTCATCGCGTCCACCTGCGGCGTGTAGTAGTGGATGTGATGAAGGGCCACCGGCGTGGCCTGCGTCTTCACCTCGACGAGTTCGACCTTGACGTCGTCGGGCGCCATCACGAAGGCGATGTGCGTGTTCTGGTTGGCGACAAACGCCATGCCGTCCTCGACGGTGTAGGTCGCGGGCGCTTCGGCCCGGGTCACGTCCGGGTAGCCCGCGGCTTTGAGGCGCGCGAGGGCGGCGCGCAAATCCGGCACGCCGAATCCGACGTGGTCGACGCTCGAGCCCTTCGACCCTCCAGCCGGCGCGCCCGGCCGGAACAGCACGATGACGTTGGTGAAGACCGCCGCCTCGTTGGTGGCCAGCGTGCCGGGGGTGCCGCCGAGCGCGTCGACCCAGAACTTCTTGTGGGCCGCGACGTCGGTCACCGTCAGGTGGTGGTGACCGTAGACGACCGGGCCGGTCGCGGCCGCGGGTTGGGCGCCCGCGGGCGCGACGGCGCCCGCGAGCACGAACAGCAATCCGAGGAGGGCAGTGGCACTGCGCATGGGACTACTTCGCGGCGAAGCAGTAGAAGGCGCCGGCGCCGCCGGTGGCCACGAGATTGGCCTGGCTGCAGCCCTTGGAGGGGTGCGCCGAGTTCCATGACGTCGGGTTGGCCCCGCCGCCCTGACGGTCGTGATGGCCGAGCAGCGCGCTGCCGTCGCCGGCCACGCTCGTCCAGTTCCCGCAGGTGGTGTCGGGCGCGCCGGTCGCCAGCGTGCCGTCGAGGTTCGAATCCGGTCAAAATGTCGTGAGTGTTGGGCGTGTCGCCGCGGCCGTTGACCGTGGCGCCCTTTTCGGTGAGCGAGTTTTCCTTGCCCAGCTTGTTGTTGTCGCTGTGGAGGTCGGCCACGTCCCGCGCCACCATCACGCCCTTGGCGTTGTACCAGGGCCCGCTGCCGATGCGGTCCTTGGCGTTCACGGCGGCCTGGCCATTGGCGGCCTTGGCGCTCAAGTAGGCGCGCCACGTGCGGTCCCCGGCGCCCGCCGCCTTGGCCAGCGCCTGGCAGTGCGCGTCGGCTCCAGCCAGACCGCCGAGGTTGCCGCCATTGCCGGATCCCACGCTGGTGATGAAAAATCCGAGCGGTTGAGCCTGCGTGTTCACGGTGGCCGACGTTCCCGTCAGTCCCAGGCCGAGCACGGCCACTCCCAGAAGCATTCGTCGCATCGCCATCCTCCTTGACCCGCGCGCCTGAACGTCCGATTCGCCAGGTGCGGGAAGGGCTAGTCTACCCGCCCGCAGTTCAGGGGGCCAGCGGGCCGCGGCCGGGCCGGACGCGGGCTCGGGAGAGGTCATCAAACCACACCGCGACGTCACGCGATGTCTCGTAAATTGGGCCAGATTGCCATGTAAAATGCCTGCAGATATGGCTCGGTTCGGTTCCGACGGGCGGGACCAGCGCCGGGTGGAGTTTCATCCTATGCAGCGGTTTGCTCTCGCCGCCCTCGCGGCGGCGGTCCTGGCGGGTGTAACGGTCGTGCAGACCACTCCGGCTGCGTCCGGCGCAGCCCAGACCACGCCGGCTGCTCCCACGGTGACGGCGCCGGCCGTGCCCTCGCCGGCCATCCGGCCGGTACGCGCAAGTGCCGCGGCACCCACGGCGCCCGCCGCGCCGGCGTTCGATGCGGCGGCACACACCGGCACGGTCAAGACCTACTGCGCGACCTGCCACAGTGACCGCGGCAAGGCCGGCGGGCTGTCGCTGGCGAATTTCGATGCAGCCAAGCTGCTCGACGACGTCGCCACCGCTGAGAAGATGATTCGCAAGCTGCGCACCGGCATGATGCCGCCGGCCGGCGCCAAGCGTCCCGAAGGTTCGGGCATCGCCGACCTGGCGACCGCCTTCGAGACGCGCATCGACGCCGCCGCGCAGCTCAACCCCAATCCCGGCTCACGGTCGTTCCTGCGCCTCAATCGCGCCGAGTATTCGCGCGCCATCAAGGACCTGCTCGCGCTCGACATCGACGTCTCGGCGCTGCTGCCGGCCGACACCATCAGCCACGGCTTCGACAACGTCGCCGACGCGCAGACCTTCTCGCCGGCGCTGATGGAAAGCTACCTGCGCGCCGCCGGCAAGGTCACCGCCCTGGCGCTCGGCGATCCCGACGCGTCAGCCAGCGAGGTGCTCTATCGCGTGCCCAAGACGGCCTCGCAGCTGCAGCGCGTCGACGGCGCGCCGTTCGGCACGCGCGGCGGCGTCTCGGTGCTGCACACCTTCCCGGCCGACGGCGAGTACATGTTCCGCGTCGAACTCCACGGCAACGCCTGCGGCTTCCTGTTCGGCGGGCCGGCGCAGAACGAACAGGTCGAGATCTCGGTGGACGGCGAGCGCAAGGCGGTGCTCGACATCGACCCCAAGATGTACGAAGGTTCGACCAGCCTCATCCTGAAGACCACCGACATCCAGGTCTCGGCCGGCCCGCACCGCGTCACCGCCGCCTTCATGCAGCGGTTCGAGGGCCCGGTCAACGACCTCATCGCCCCCATCGACCACACCCTTGCCGACACCCAGATCGGCGTGGCCTACGGCATCACCACGCTGCCTCACCTCAAGGACCTGGCGATAGCCGGACCGCAACGCGTCACCGGCATCTCCGACACGACCAGCCGCCGCGAGGTGTTCACGTGCCGGCCGACCTCGGCCCGGAACGAGCAGGACTGCGCCACCGAGATCGTGCGGCGCGTCTCCACCAAGGCCTTCCGCCGGCCCGTCACCGACGTCGAGTTCGCGGAGCTGATGGCGTTCTACGAGCAGGGCCGCAAGGAACGCGACTTCGACGCCGGCATCGGCGCCGCGCTCGAGGCCGTGCTGGCCAGTCCGCAGTTCCTGTTCCGGCTCGAGGCGCGTCCGCCCCCTCGGCGACGCACCGCGCGGGCGAGCCCTACCGGCTGCGCGATCTCGACCTGGCCACGCGCCTGTCGTTCTTCCTGTGGGGCGTCGGGCCCGACGAAGAACTGGTGAAGCTGGCCGGCCAGGGGCGCCTGAGCGCGCCCGGGATGTTCGACAAGCAGGTCGCGGCGTATGCTCGCCGACCCGCGCTCGGAAGCACTCTCGTCGCGCTTCGCGCGCGCAGTGGCTGCGCCTGCGCGACGTCGAGGAGATCCTGCCCGATGCGCTGCTCTATCCCTACTTCGACCGCACGCTCGGGCGGGCCATGATGCGTGAGTCGGTGCTGTTCTTCGACAGCCTGGTGCGCGAGGACCGCAGCCTGCTCGACCTGCTCACGGCCGACTACACCTTCGTGAACGAGCGGCTGGCCCGCCACTACGGCATTGCCGGGGTCACCGGCCCCGAGTTCGTGCGCGTGAAGGTGCCGGACTACCGGCGCGGCATCCTCGGCCACGGCAGCGTGCTCGTCCAGACCTCGGTGGCCGACCGCACCTCGCCGGTGATGCGCGGCAAGTGGGTCATGGAAGTGCTGCTCGGCTCGCCGCCCCCGGCGCCGCCGCCCGAACATCCCGGCGCTCGAGGACACGGGCGGTTCGGCCGGCGCCAAGATCCTCACCGTGCGTGAGCGCATGGAACAGCACCGCAAGAACCCGGCGTGCATGTCGTGCCACCGCGTCATCGATCCGCTCGGGCTCACGCTCGAGAACTTCGACGTCACCGGCAAGTACCGCATCAAGGACAGCGGCAACCCGGTGGACGCCAACGGGGTGCTCTACGACGGCACCGAGATGGAAGGACCGGCCGGCCTCAAGGCCGCGCTCATCAAGAACAAGAACGCTTTCCTGCTCAGCTTCACCGAAAGCTTCATGACCTACGCGCTCGGCCGCCGCGTGATGCCCGAAGACATGCCGACCGTCCGCCGCATCGTGCGCGAGGCGGAGAAGCACGACTACAAGCTGTCGTCCTTCGTCATGGGCGTGGCCTCCGAGCCCCGCCTTCCAGATGAACATGCAGCCGGTGGCCGAACCGACCACCGCCGTCGCTGCCCACTAGTTGCCCCGGTCGCCGTTGCCCGACTCCAGGAGCCAGACATGCCCGTGTTGACCAAGCGCCACCTGCCCCGCCGGACGATGCTGAAGGGAATGGGCGCCGCCATCGCCCTGCCGTTTCTCGACGCCATGCTGCCCGCGGGCACCGCGCTCGCCAAGGCGCTGCCGGCCAAGCGGCGGCTGATCGCGATGGAGATGGTGCACGGTTCGGCCGGCAGCACCGCCTTCGGCGCCAAGCAGCACTTGTGGGCCCCGGCCGAGGTCGGCGCCGGCTTCGACCTGACGCCCTCGGCCATGGCGTCGCTCGAGCCGTATCGCGATTACCTGACGATCGTCAGCAACACCGACGTCAACAACGCCGAGGCGTTCACCGCTCCCGAGATCGGCGGCGACCACTTCCGCTCGGCGGCCGTGTTCCTGACCCAGGCGCATCCCAAGCAGACGCAGGGGTCCGACATCCGCTCCGGGACCTCGATCGACCAGCTCGTGCGCGCAGAAGATCGGGATGGAAACGCCCATCCCGTCGATGCAGCTGTGCATCGAGAACGTCGACCAGGCGGGCGGCTGTTTCTATGGCTACTCGTGCGCCTACACCGACTCGATCAGCTGGGCCTCGCCGACCGAGCCGCTGCCGATGATTCGCGACCCGCGCGCTGGTGTTCGACCAGTTGTTCGGCATCGGCGCCACCCCCGAGGCCCGCGCCAGCCGGCGCAAGCGCGACATGCAGCCTGCTCGACTTCGTGACCGGGTCGGTCGACCGGCTGAAGCTGCAATCTGGGCACGGCCGACCGGGCCCGGCTCTCGCGATTACCTCGACGACGTGCGCGAGATCGAGCGGCGCATCCAGAAGGTCGAGGAGCATGAACTCCAGCGGCGAGCAGCGGGCCCTGCCGGGCGCGCCGCGTCGGCGTGCCCGATTCCTACGACGAGCACGTCAAGCTGATGTTCGACATGCAGGTGCTGGCCTTCCAGTCCGACGTGACGCGCGTGTTCGCCTTCAAGTTGAGCCGCGACGTGTCGAACCGCGTGTATCCGACCCGACCGGCGTCAACACCGGCTTCCACATCGCCTCGCATCACGGCGAGCGCGAGGACCGCATCCTCGACCTGGCGAAGATCAACAAGTACCACGTCAGCCTGGTGCCCTACCTGCTCGAGAAGCTCAAGGACACGCCCGACGGCGACGGCGCAACCTGCTCGACAACTCGCTGATGTTCTACGGGTCGCCGATGGGCAACCCGAACGTGCACAACCACAAGCGCTGCCCGTTGTTCATCGCCGGCCACGCCGGCGGCGCGATCAAGGGCAACCTGCACATCAAGGCGGCCGACGGCACGCCGATGGCCAACGCCATGCTGGCGATGCTGCGCACCTTCGACATCGGCGACGAGCAGTTCGGCGACAGCAAGGCCGTGATGGATCTGAATCAAGCGCCGGCCGCGACCACGGTCGAGACGGAGCTAATGGTGATGCGCGCATTCCGTCTTCAGGGTGTCGCCGCGGTGATTGCCGCCGTGGCGTTGTCGTCGGGGCTGCTACAGGCGCAGGCCTCCAAGGCCCCGGTCGCCGACGCCGCCATGAGCAAGGACGCCGCGCGGGTGCGGCAGCTCCTCAAGGGCGGGGCCGACGCCAACGGCTCGCAGGGCGACGGCATGAGCGCCCTGCACTGGGCGGCGCTGCACGACGATGCGGCCATGACCGAGATGCTGATTGTGGCGGGCGCCAACGTGCGCGCCACCACCCGCATCGGCGGCTTCACGCCGCTCCACCTGGCCAGCCAGGCGGGCAAGGCCACGGTGGTCGCGCCGCTCGTGGCCGGCGGCGCCCAGGTCGACGCGCGCACCGCCACCGGCGCCACCGCGATGATGCTGGCCGCGGGCGCGGGCAGCGCCGACATCGTGCGGACGCTGGCCAAGGCCGGCGCCGACGTGAACCTGACCGAGACCGCCAACGGACAGACGGCGCTGATGTTCGCGGCGTCGCTCGGCCGCACCGACGCGGCAGCCGCGCTGCTGGCCGCGGGCGCCGACGTGACCGTGCGCTCGCGGGTCGTCGACTTGAGCAAGGTCGAAGTGCCCGAGGAAGTGCTGCAGGACGAGATTCGCCAGCAGGGCACGCGGCCCAAGGGTGACGGCGAAGGGATGCCGGCGCCGGCCGCGGCGCCGTCGTCGAGCAGCCGCGTCGCCGGGGTGTCGCGGCCCTACAAGTACAACGAGCTCATCGGCAACTACGGCGGGCTGACGGCCCTCCACTTCGCGGCGCGGCAGGGCGCGGCTGGCACCGTGCGCCAGCTGGTCGAGGGCGGCGCCGACGTCAACGCCCTGACCGCTGGAGACCAGACCAGCCCGATGCTCATCGCAGCGGTCAACGGCCAGTTCGACCTGGTCAGCTACCTGCTCGAAAAGGGCGGCGATCCCAACCTGGCCAGCGACGCCGGCATGACGCCGCTCTACGCCGTGTTGAACCTCCAGTGGGCGCCCAAGTCGTTCTATCCGCAGCCCCGCGCCTACCTGCAGCAGAAGGCCTCGTATCTCGAGGTGATGGCGCAGTTGCTGGCCAAGGGCGCCGACCCGAACGCGCGCCTCCAGCGCAAGATCTGGTACACGCAGTACAACTTCGACCTGCTGCGGGTGGATGACGCCGGGGCCACGCCCTTCTGGCGCGCCGCCTACGCCAGCGACATCGAGGCCATGAAGATGCTGGTCGCGGCTGGCGCCGACCCCAGCGTGCCGACGGCCAAGCCCTCGACCAACGATCGCTTCCGTCAGGGCGGCGTGACCAGCGGCGACGAGAACCGCGACCACTCGGGCCTGCCGCCGGTGCCGACCGCGGGCCCCGACATCCCGCCGCTGCTGGCGGCCTCGGGCGCCGGCTACGGCGAGGGCTTCGCCGGCAACGCGCACCGCTTCGCGCCGACCGGCATGCTCGCCGCCGTCAAGTACCTGATCGAGGAACTGGGCACGAGTCCGAACGTCCGCGACGCCGACGGCAACACCGCGTTGCACCACGCCGCGTCGCGCGGCGACAACGAGATGATTACCTACCTGGTCTCGAAGGGCGCCGATGCCACGCTGGTCAATCGCGGCGGCCAGACCACCGTCGATATGGCCAACGGGCCGGTGCAGCGTGTGCAGCCCTTCCCCGAGACCATCAAGCTGCTCGAGGGGCTGGGCGCGAAGAACAACCACAAGTGCGTGTCCTGCTAGTCGCCTGAGACGCCGACGCCCGGCGCCGCCGGGCGGTCGACGCGCTGCCGCGGAGCGGGAGGGCCAACCAGGAAAGCCAAAAGGCCCGGCGAGAAATCGCCGGGCCTTTTATGTGGATGCCGGTCCGTCTCCGTCCCCGCGTCACGGCGCGTCAGGGCCGCCACGCGGGGACCCTGCACTCAGGCTGGCGCGCCGTCCTTCATTCTCTCGGGATGGGTGGTGGGCAGCCCGGCGGCGCGCCAGGCGTCGATGCCGCCGCTCACATTGACGACGTCGCCGCGACCCAGCCGGCGCAGGAGCGACGCGGCGATGGCCGACCGCCCGCCACTGCGACACTGCACGGCCAGGCGGCCCGGCGGCAATTCCTCCAGCCGGGCGCTCAGATAGCCCAGCGGCACGTGCGTGGCTCCGGCGATGTGGCCGTCACGCCATTCGGCGCCGCCGCGCACGTCGATGAGGTGCACGTCGTCGTTGGCCAGGTGGGCGGCGAGTGTCTTGGCGTCGACCTGCGGGGTGGCGCTCAGCGGTTCGCCGTGCGCGGCGGCGACGTCAACGGCGTCGGCCGGGAAGATTCCGGCGATCCGGTCGAGCCCGATGAGGGCCAGCTGCCGCACCAACTCGGTCACGTGCGCCTCGTCGTCCTGCCCGGCCATCAGGTAGAGGTCCTGGTCGTAGGGCAGCAGCCAGCCGGCCCACGTCACGAACGAGCCGTTGAGCGGCAAGCTCAGCGTACCCGGCAGATGGGCCGCGGCGAAGGCCTGGGCCGGGCGCGCGTCGACCACGACCGCGCCCGAGTGCACGAGGGCGGCGAGGCGCTGCGGGTCGAGGCGCGGCGGCGGCGTGGTCCGGCGCATTTCGGGACCGCGCTTGTTGAGGGCCTTCATCACGGCGAAATACGCCGGCGGTTCGGGCTGGCCTTCGAGCACCTTGGCTACGAACTCGTCCTCGGTCTTCACCGCGAAGGCCCAGTTGAACCGCCGCTCGTAGCCGAGCGTGCTGTAGGGCACGGCGCTGATGCCCTTGCCGCAGGCCGAGCCGGCGCCGTGGCCGGGCCAGATCTGGAGCCACTCCTCCTGGGTGTCGAAGGCGCGCAGGCTGCGCCATAACGTGCGCGCGCCCTGCTCCATGGTGCCACGCAGGTTGGCGGCGCGCTCCAGCAGGTCGGGCCGCCCGACGTCGCCGACGAAGATGAAGTCGCCGGTGGCGGCGGCAATCGGCCGGTCGGCGGCGGCCCCGTCGGTGATCAGGAAGGACAGATGCTCGGGTGTGTGGCCGGGCGTGTGCATCACGTCGACGTGGACGTTGCCGATGGTGATGCGGTTGCCGTGGCGCACCAGCTGCGCCTCGGCCGCGAAGCCGTACTTCCAGTCGGCGTCGCCCTCGTCCGAGAGCAGCAGCGTGGCGCCGGTGGCGCGGGCCAGTTCGCGCGCGCCCGACAGGAAGTCGGCGTGGATGTGGGTTTCGGTCACGTGCGTGATGCGCACGGCTTCACGCGCCGCCGCCGCCACGTAACGGGCGATGTCGCGATTCGGGTCGATGACGAGGGCTTCGCCGCTGGCGGCACAGCCGATGAGGTAACTGGCCTGGGCGATGGCCGGTTCGAAGAAACGGGTGACGATCATGACGGAACCCTCGTGCCGGTGCGTCCCGGCCTGGCTGACGGGCGAGCAATGAATCGTGGTTTCGGGACCGAGCCGCTGGCGCCGGTCACGGCCCGCGGCCGCCACCGTACAGCGAACGGGCGGCCCGGTAAGGGACCGCCCGTGACGGAGCGACGGCGCCGCGCCGCTCAGCAGGACACGCAGCGGTTGCTGTTCTTCGAACCGAGCTTCTCGAGCAGCGCGACGGTGGCCGGGAACGGCGACACGCGCTGGACCGGGCCGTTGGCCATGTCGGCGGTGGTCTGACCGCTGCGCGACACGACCGTGACGTCGGCGCCCTTGCTGACCAGATACATGATCACCTCGTTGTCGCCGCGCGCCGCGGCGTGATGCAGCGGCGTGTAGCCGTCGTTGTCGCGGGCGTTGACGTCGGCGCCCAGCTCTTCGACCAGGTACTTCACCGCCGCGCAGCCAGCTCTCGGGCGCGTGCCGATGCGCGTTGCCGGCGAAGCCTTCGCCGTATTCGACGCCCGCGGCGGCGTGAATCGGCGTACGCGCCCGGACCGCCGTAGGGAATCACGGTGCCAGCACCGGCGCCGCCGCCGCCGACGGCCCGCGGTTCGAGCCATCCGAGCCCGGGGCCGCCGCCCTCGGGACCGCGCCGCACCGCCGCCTTTGGAGCGATCGACGGGATGTTCGCGTCGGCGCCGTACTTGACGAGCAGCTTCATGGCGTCGACGTCGGTCGAGTAGGCCGCGCGCCAGAACGCCGTCGAGCCGGACGTGTCGGCCAGGCCGCAGTTGCGGTTGCCGCAGCCGCTGTAGACCATGTACCAGGGGTGCTGGCGCGAGGCGCGCGTTCGGCGTCGGCGCCCTTCTCGAGCAGCTTCGCCATGACGTCGAGGTAGGTGGCCTTCTGCTGCTCCATCTCCTGGGGCTGCGGGAAGCGGGTGCGCGGCTGCCACTGCGTGTTGACCGCCGACCACAGCGGCGTGGCGCCGTTGACCTTGGCCGCCAGATTGGGGTCGGCGCCGCGTTCGATCAGCATCATCGCCATGTCGAACTGGCCGTTGATGGTGGCCATGAGCAACGGGCTGGTGCCGTCGCCCGCACCCACGGCGTTGACGTCGGCGCCGCCGTCGAGCAGCGCGTTGGCGGCGGGCAGGTAGCCCTGGCGGGCCGCGTGCAGCAGCGCCGTCAGCCCGCCCTTGGACGCGAGGCCTGGCGTCTCCTCGAAGAACTGCTGCTGTTGCCCGCCACCCTGGCCAGCCGCTGGCGCGGCGCCCGGGGCCGGCGCGGCCGGCTTCTCGGGCTCGGGCAACTTGCCCGAGGCGTAGAGTTCACGGCTCGCCTGCACCGCCGCCTGGAGCTGGCTGGGCGAGGCCTTGCCGTTCTTGCCGGCGATGCCTTCGAGCACCTTGGCGAAGCGCTGGTTCGAGGCGCGGTCGAGCGGGATGTGCTTCTGCGAGGTCGATGACCTTGCTCGTCACGTTGGCGTCGGCGCCGCGGGCCAGCAGCACCTTGATGGCGTCGACGCGATTGAGCGCGGCGGCGAAGATGAGCGGCGTCTGACCCCACTCCGATTCACGCGCGTTGACGTCCGCCTTGGCGTCGAGCAGCGCCGTGACCACGGCCGGCGACGCCGGCCGAGGCCGCCAGGTGCAGCGGGGTCACGCCGTCGTCGAGGTCGTGGCGTCGACCTTCGGCGCCGTCCTTGAGCAGGGCCTGGACCGCCGCCGCGCTGCCCGCCCGGCGGCCAGGTGGAGCGGCGTGTAGTGGCCGATGCGCGTCACCGCGCCCGGGTTGGCGCCGGCGTAGATCAGCATCTCCGCCAGCTCGGCGTCGCCGCGGTCGGCGGCCCAGTGCAGGGCGCTCATGCCGTCGCCTTGCGCGGCGTTGACGTCGGCGCCCTGTTTGAGCAGCGCGCGCACCGCTTCGCGGTCGCCCTTCATGGCCGCGTCGGCGACCGGCGCCGGCAGCGGCGCCGCGCCGACCAGCGACGTCAGGGCCACGATGCGCCAGCAGATTCAGGCTGAGACGAAGTTTCATGTCCGTGGCTCCGGGGAGGCTAGACAACCGTGACCGGCGACTGGGTGAGCGAGAGTTCGCCGGTGCTGTCGCCGAACGACTTCAGGTCTGTCCATGCCGAGCTCGTGCAGCAGGGTCAGCATCGCGTTGGCCATCGGCGTGCCGTCGGCGCCTTGATGTGCAGGTTGCCGCTCAGCATGCCGTTGGCCTTGCCGAGCAGGATGCAGCGGGCAGCGGCGGTGGTTGTGGACGTTGGCGTCGGCCATCGGCGAGCCCCACATGACCATCGTCTTGTCGAGCAGGCTGCTGTCGCCGTCCATCGTGCTCTTCAGCTTCTCGAGGAAGTAGGGCAGCATGGCTGACGCGGAACTTGCAGATCTTGTTGAACTCCATGATCCGCTCTTCGCGGTTGCCATGGTGCGACGCGGGGTGGAACGGCTGATCCGAGCCGCTTTCCGGGAAGACGCGGTTCTGCGAGTCGCGGCCGGTCTTGAACGAGATGATGCGGGTCATGTCGGCCTGGAGCGCCAGCACCTGCAGGTCGAACATCAGCTTCATGTGCTCGGTGAACGAGTCGGGCACGCCGGCCGGCGCGTCGGCAGCTCGCGCGCCTCGCCGCTGGTGTTGCGCGCTTCGATGGCCTGGATGCGGCGCTCGATCTCGCGCACGTGGTCGAGGTAGCGGTCGAGCCGGTTGCGGTCGCCCGTAGCCGAGTTCCTTGCGGACGTCGGCCACCTCGCACACCGATCCAGTCGAGGATGCTGCGGCGCGTCTGGCGGCGCTCGGCGCGATCTTCCTTCGAGCTGCCCGAGCCGAACAGCATGTCGAACGCCACGCGCGGGTCGCGAATCATCGGCAGCGGGTCGTTCGGCGACGCCCAGCTGATCGAGTCGGTGTAGGCGCACGAGTAGTTGTAGGTGCAGCCGCCGGCCTGGTCCAGGTTCTCGATGCAGAACTGCATCGACGGCATCGGCGTGGACTGCCCGAACTTCTGCGCGTAGAGCTGGTCCATCGAGGTGCCGCACCAGATGTCCGAGCCCTGCGTCTGCTTCGGGTGCGACTGGGTCAGGAACACCGCGCTCGAGCGGAAGTGGTCGCCGCCGATTTCCGGCAGCGAGAACGCCTCGGCCATGCGCACGTCGGTGTTGCTGATGATGGTCAGGTGCTCGCGGTACGGCTCGAGCGACTTGAGCGCGTTGTCGGTCACCAGCGTGAAGTCGCGGCCGGTCTGCGCCGGGGCGAACAGGAGCTTGCTTGGCGCCCCAGTCGTTGCAGCCGGCCAGGCCGTGCACTTCCTCGATGCACACCAGGCGCGTGCGTTCGGCGCGGCGTCTTGGCGCAGCAAGCGCCCCGCCGGCACCATCGCATCCAGGAATGGCAGCGCCACCGTGGCGCCAGGCGCCGCGAAGGAACGTGCGGCGGGGCAGCTGCTTTCCGGTGATGAACGACATCGCGATCTCCTCGATTGGGTGTGCGTACGACGACTACTGCTTGCTGGCGTCCTGGGCCGCGTCGGTGGTCACCGCCGCGTTCCGCGTGCTTGCGCTGGAAGGCGTCGCTGCTGCACGACGCCGAGAATGAACGACGACATCCGGTAGCCGTCGCCCGAAGCCTTGGCGGCAATGGCCCGCACGGCCGGCATGGTCATAGGTTTCGACGCGGCGGCCGAGGGCGTAGGCCATCAGGTTCTCGGTGAAGCTGCGGACCAGCGGCTCGGGCCGCTTGAGCAGCGCCGCCGAGAGCTGCGCCAGGTTGTTGATGGGCGTGCCGTCGTAGTAGTCGCCGCGGGTGTCGAGCGGCATGCCGTTCTCGCGCTCGCGCCAGCGGCCGGTCACGTCGAAGTTGTCGAGCGACAGCCCGATCGGGTCCATGAAGCGGTGGCAGGCGTTGCAGGTCGGGTTGGCGCGGTGCAGTTCCATGCGCTCGCGCGTCGTCAGCAGCCTGCCGTCCTTCGCCTCGCCCGCTTCTTCGAGCGCGGGGATGTTGGGCGGCGGCGGCGGCGGCGGCGTGCCCAGCAGCACTTCCATCACCCACTTGCCGCGCAACACCGGCGAGGTGCGGTTGGCCAGCGACGTCTGCACCAGCATCGACGCCCTGACCGAGGATGCCGCGGCGGGCGTCGTCGGGATATTGCACGCGGCGGAAGTGGCTGCCGGCCACGCCGGGGATGCCGTAGTGGCGCGCCAGGCGCTCGTTCACGAAGGTGTAGTCGGCGGTGAAGAAATCCATGAACGCTGCGGTCGTTCCTTCACGAGGCTCGTTGAAGAACAGCTCGGTCTCGCGCTTCATCGCCGCGGCGACGTTCTCGTCGAAGTTGGGATAGAAGTTCGGGTCCGGCTTGACCTTGTCGAGATCCTGCAGGCGCAGCCACTGGGCGGCGAAGCGGCGCGCCGAGCGCGGCGCGCGCGGTGTCGGCGAGCATGCGCGCGGCCTGCTTCTCGAGCACGCCCGGAGCGGTCGAAGCTTGCCGTTCTTGGCCAGCGCCGAGCAGTTCCTGGTCGGGCGGCGCGCCCCACAGGAAGAACGACAGGCGCGACGCCAGGTCGAGGTCGGCAACGCGACGTGACCGCCTGCGCGGCCGTGCCCGGCAGCTCGCGCTCGAGGCGGAACACGAACTTGGGGCTGGCGAGCACCGCTTCGAGCGCGGCCCGCACGCCGCCTTCGAAACCGTCGGCCGCGGCGCCCTTCTCGTAGAACGGCATCAGCCGCTCGACTTCGGCGGCGGTCAGCGGGCGGCGATAGGCCTCGCTGCCCAGGCGGCGTCAGGATCTGAGCGCGCACAGGTGCGTTCCTCGGACGCCGCGGTCGGCCGGCACGAGAAGATGCGCTGCCGGCTGGGCGTAGTCGGACACGCCGGTGGCGTTGTAGGGACCGCGCGACGACGAGGTCGCGCAGGTGCGGCAGCGTGGTGATGCCGGCGCCGCCCGAGCCGCCGCCCGCGTACGGACCAGTCGTGCGGACGGATCAGATCTTCGTAGGGGCCGTCGAGCCGGCGCACGAACGCGGCCGCCACCTTGTGCTACGCCGGCCCGGACCAGAATCGGCTCGGTGCGCAGTGGCCATGCCGCCGCGGCCGTCGGCCGCCGCGGCCGGACCGTTCTCGTACTTCAAGCAGCGCCACGCGCTCGCCGTCGATCGAGATGTCGATGTCTTCGCAGCGCGCGTTGTCGCCCGAGATGATGAGCAGCTCGAACTCGTATTCGGCGTCGGCGGGGAAGACGTGGTTGACGACCATGCCGCCGCGCGTGCCGTAGGGCGCGCCCTCGACGTGGTCCCAGGGATGCTGCGAGACGTAGGTCGGG
This sequence comes from uncultured Acidobacteriota bacterium, assembly GCA_963843885.1. GTDB lineage: Bacteria > Acidobacteriota > Vicinamibacteria > Vicinamibacterales > UBA2999 > CADEFD01. The sequence continues at coordinate 38,136 of CAWJMJ010000014.1, read as the reverse complement.
GTTGGTGTAGACGATGTCGACCGCGCGGCGCCGACTTGTCGCCGACCGCCATGCGGCTGATGTCGCCGGCCGCGTTCAGGTACGCCTCGAGCAGCGTCGGCGAGAGCGCCTGCTCGTCGGCGATGTTGTCGAAGTTGGCGCTCTTCTGGTCGAGCGGCAGCCACTTGCCGGCGTCGATGTCGAGCCCGAGCAGCATCGCGCACGGCGCGCTCGTATTCGGGACGATTGAGGCGCTGGAAGGTGCGGCGCCCCGGGTTGGGATTGGCCGCCGCGAACTCGTCCATGCGCGACTCGAGGGCCTCGGTGAGCGAGGCGAGCACGGCGGCCTCGGGCTTCTTCGCGCCCGGCGGCGGCATCAGGCCCGCGCTCATCTTGCGGATCATCTTCTCGACCACGTCCTGCCGCTCGGTCGCCTTCATGGCGTCGAAGCCGGCCAGCGACAGGCCGCCGGCCTTGGCGCGCTCGCTGTGGCAGGTGGCGCAGTAGGTGGCGACGAGTTCGCTCTGCTGACGGGCCGAAAGGGCCGGCGACAGTTGGTGCGAGGGGGCCGGCGTGATGGACTGCGCCGGGGTGACCCGGCGGGCGGCCGCGGGAGCGGCCGTCGTTGGTGCCGCTGCCGGCGTTTGGGCGCGTTGCGCGCTGCCGGTCGCCGCCAGGGCGAATCCCAGGAACGCCGTGCCAAGAACCTTCACCGCGGGACGCGTCATGCGATGGACCCCCGAACGAATATTCGACTGGACGCCGTGTCCGGCCGGGTCGGAACGACCCTCTTTGTCGGATTCCCGAAAAATATACATTGGATTGCCTCGCGACGGGCGTCCTATTTTCGACGGAACCCCCCTGTTTTCAGCGGTTTAGTTGTCTTGGATTGTCACTTTCGGCCTTCCGTCCGGCCGAGCTAGGGGAATGAACGCTACGTCCGGTGGGCTGCCGGCGACACCGGAGCTGAGCCGGCCGGGGCTGATACAATTGATCGGATGTCAGCACCGCGCGGCTGACCTGACGAGGAACTCCGATGATTGCTGTCAGCAACGTGTCGATGCGTTACGGCTCGAAGGTGCTCTTCGACGACGTCTCCACGACGTTCTCGAACGGCCGCCGTTACGGCCTCACGGGCCCGAACGGCGCCGGCAAGTCCACCTTCATGAAGCTGCTCACCGGCGAGCTGCCGCCGCAGAAGGGCACGGTCACGCGTCCCAACCGGCTCGGCGTGCTGCGCCAGGACCAGTACGCCTTCGACGAGTTCCGGGTCATCGACACGGTGATCATGGGCAACGCCCCGCTGTGGGCGGCGCTGCAGGAACGCGACACGCTCTACGCCCAGCCGTCGCTCAGCGACGACGACGGCATGCGGCTCGGCGAACTCGAGGGCACCATCGGCGAGCACGACGGCTACTCGGCCGAAAGCGACGCCGCCGTGCTGCTGGCCGGCCTCGATATCCCCGACGCGCTGCACGAGCGGAAGATGGCGGAGCTGCAGGGCGGCCAGAAGGTGCGCGTCCTGCTGGCCCAGGCGCTCTTCGGCCATCCCGAAGCGCTGCTCCTCGACGAGCCGACCAACCACGCTCGACCTCGACTCGATCCACTGGCTGCGCGAATTCCTGGTGCGCTACGACGGCACGCTCGTCGTCATCTCGCACGACCGCCACTTCCTGAACGCGGTGTGCACGCACACCGCCGACATCGACTACCAGACGATCATCACCTACACCGGCGGCTACGACGACATGGTCCTGGCCAAGACGCAGATCCGCTCGCGGCTCGAGTCGCAGAACGAGCAGCGCGAGAAGAAGATCGCGCAGCTCCAGGACTTCATCCAGCGCTTCTCGGCCGGCACGCGGTCCAGCCAGGTGCAGTCGCGGCGCAAGGAAGTCGAGCGCCTGCAGACCACCGACCTGGCGCGCTCGAACATCCAGCGTCCCTACATCCGCTTCCAGATGGCCCGGCCGTCGGGCCGCTTGGCCATGGAGTGCGAGGGCGTCGGCAAGGCGCACGAAGGCCGCCCCATCATCGCGAACTTCAGCGCCATCGTGAACCGCGGCGAGCGCATCGTCCTGGTCGGCCGGAACGGCCTGGGCAAGACCACCCTGCTCAAAGCGCTGCTGGCCGACGCGCCCGGCCAGCCGGCTTCGCCCGGCGACATCGACGCGGGCACGGTGCGCTGGGGTCACGAGGTGTCGATCGGCTACTTCGCGCAGGACCACACCGGCGCCATCGAACACGGCCTGACCGCCGTCGAGTGGCTGCACCGCTTCGATCCCGACGCCTCGCGGCAGGACATCCACGGCCTGCTCGGGCAGATGCTGTTCAGCGGCGAAGAAGGACTGAAGCCCACCGCCGCGCTGTCGGGCGGCGAGACGGCGCGCCTGCTGTTCTGCCGCATCATGCTGCAGAAGCCCAACGTGCTGGTGCTCGACGAGCCGACCAATCACCTCGACCTGGAAGCCATCAACGCGCTGAGCGTGGCCCTGCAGAAGTTCGAGGGCACGGTGTTCCTGGTCACGCACGACGAAGACCTGATGGATGCGGTGGCCACGCGCGTCTGGCACTTCGACCACGACGGCGTGCACGACTTCAAGGGCACCTACGAGGACTTCGCCGCCGAGACCGCGGCCAAGTAACGCGATCGCGGCGGCGGCGGACGCCGTCGCCGCCGCCGCCACCAGCGCGCGTCGTCCCGGGCCCGCGCCATATAATGCGCCGGTGGCAAACGAAGCAATCAGCAAGGCCGGATGGAAAATCGTGCTGCTGGCCAGCCTCGGCGGCACGCTCGAGTTCTACGATTTCGTCATCTTCGGCGTCTTCGCCAACGACATCGCCGACGCCATCTTCCCCAACCCCACGCCGCTCGATCTCGCTCATGGTGTCGTTTGCGGCCTTCGCCGCCGGCTACCTGGCGCGCCCGATCGGCGGCATCGTGCTCAGTCATTTCGGCGACCGCTACGGGCGGCGCCGGGTGTTCCTGCTCTCGCTCTTCGTGATGTCGGCGGCCACGCTCGGCATGGGCCTGGTGCCGTCGTTCGCGGTGTGGGGCGTGTGCGGCCAGCATCACCATGGTCACGCTGCGCCTGGTGCAGGGCTTCTGCATTGGCGGCGAACTGCCGGGCGCGCTGACCTACGTGGTCGAGACCGCGCCGCGGCACGCGCCGTTCGTGTGCGGCGTGGTGTTCGCGTGCGTCACGCTGGGCGTGGCCGTGGCCACCGGCGTCAGCATCGGCGTGCGCACCGTTCCTGCCGGTCGCCCAGGTGGCGGAGCTACGGCTGGCGCATCGCCTTCATCCTCGGCGGCCTGGGCGGCCTGCTCAGCTTCGTGCTGCGGCGGGCGCTGGAGGAATCGCCGGAGTTCGCGCGCATGAAGGCCGCTGGCGGCGCGCCAGCCGTTCCGCGAGGTGCTGCAGGGCTATCGCGCGCCGGTGCTGATCGGCATTGCCGCGCTGGCGGCGACCGGGGCGTTCAACGGCCTGTTCTTCGCGCACATGCCGGCCTACCTGGCGCGCGTGCTCGCCTACGATCCGCGCGAGGCGGTCGTGGCGCAGACGCTCGGCGTCGTCGTGCACGCGCTGGGCATCCTTGCTGTCGGCTGGATGGCCGACCGCATCGCGCCGCACAAGCTGCTGCGCGTGGGCGCCGTCGCGCTGGCGGTGCTGGCTTACCCCTTCTACCTGGCGCTCGCCGCCAAGAGCGTGTCGCTCACGCTGCTGCTCGTGACCGGCGGCGTCGTGGCCAGCCTGGTGAACGGCTCCTTTGCCTGCCTGCTCACGGACCTGTTCCCGACGCGCATCCGCTTCAGCGGCGTCGCGCTGGGCTTCAACGTTGCGTTCACGCTGTTCAGCGGCACGTCGCCGCTCATCGCCACCAGCCTGATCCGCGACCTGGGCACGCCCGTGGCCCCGGCGGTGGTGATGGTGTTGTGCGCCGTGCTCACGGCCGGGGCCACCTTCGGCCTGGCGACGCGCGGCGGCTACGTCCTGGCCAAGGGGTCCGAGCGCCTCGCGGCCAGTGGCGGCTGACGTCCGCGCCGGCCGCCGATGATTCCGTCGCTCGCCACTCTCCGTCGTGCGGCGCTGGCCCGCAGCCTGTTTGCGCCGGGCTCCCTGGCCGCCGCGGTGGAACGCTTCGGCTTCGTCCAGGCCGATCCGATCCGGTCGCCGGCACGTGCCCAGGACCTCGTGCTGCGTCACCGCGTGACCGGCTACCGGGCCGGCAATCTCGAGCGGCACTACGCGACGCTCGACCTCGAAGAGGACTTCTTCGTGAACTACGGCTTCGTGACGCGGCGGGTCTACGACCTGATGCACCCGCGAGCGAAGCTGGGGGCGTGGCCCGCCCCGGGGAAGCGCACCGCCGATGCCGTGCTGGCGTTCGTGCGCGCTCGCGGGCAGGTCCATCCGCGCGAGGTGGACCGGCACTTCGCGCGCGGCGCGGTCACCAACTACTGGGGCGGTTCGTCGAGCGCCACGACGCACGTGCTCGACCATCTGCACTATCGCGGGCTGGTGCGTGTGGCCGGGCGCGACGCCGGCATCCGGCTCTACGCACCGCGAACGGCGCCGGCGGTCGCGGCCGACGCCGCCGCCCGGCGCGCCCGGCAGGACGCGCTCGTCGACGTGGCCGTCCGCCTCTATGCGCCGGTGCCGTCGGCGACGCTGTCGTGGCTGGTGGCACGGCTGCGTGTGGCCGTGCCGCAGTGGCGTCCTGACCTGCGCGCGGTGCTGACCCGCGCCCGGGCGCGGCTGGCGCACGCGCGCGTGGCCGACGTGGACTGGTATTGGACCGGCGACGAGCCGCTCCATGCGCCCGCGCCCGGCGACCACGTGCGGCTGCTGGCGCCGTTCGATCCCGTGGTCTGGGACCGGCGCCGTTTCGAACACCTCTGGGGCTGGCCCTATCGCTTCGAGGCTTACACGCCGGCGGTCAAGCGCACGCGCGGCTATTACGCCATGCCGTTGCTGTGGCGAGACCGGGTGATCGGCTGGGGCAACCTGTCGGTCGGCAGCGGCAAGTTGCAGGCGACCGTCGGCTACGTCACGGGCGGGGCGCCGCGCAACCCCGCCTTTGCGCGCGGCCTCGCCGCGGAACTCGACGCGATGCGCCGCTTCCTCGGACTCGACCCGGCCTGACGCCGCCGCCCGGCTGCCACCCTCTTCCTGAGCCACTGGCAACCTTGGCGCCGGCGCCGTCGCTTGGGCGCCTTCACTGGCGTCGCCGGAGAGTGCGCCAGTAGCGCACGGGTTGTTCCGGAACGGGACAGCCTCGCCCTAAGGGGTTGAACGGCAAGCGCTTACGCCGGCTCGCCGGCGAATTTCGTCGGAACCGTGTTCCGTAACGAACCACGCCGGCGGTGTGGTCGGGGCCGACCCGGCGTTCGTGATTCGACGTAAGTGTCTGACTACGAAAGACTTAATCAAGCCAGTCAGCCGCTCACGCCCGATGGCTCCTAAGTTGCCTCTAGTGGTGCCGTGAACCTACGCAAACATCGTCCCCTCCATCGAGTTCTTTCTCTTGCCGCCCTGTGCCTGTGGTTGTCGGTTTCGGCCGGTGGGCAGGCCCGCCTGGCCGCGCCGCTCGCGAGTCTGTCTGGCGACCTCCTGGCGATGCTTGGGGTGAGCGACCGACAGGTCGTCCGGGTCATCGTCCGCGGCGATGTCGCGGCCATCCAGAGCGTCGCCGCACGAGATGGGCTGCGGACCGCACGGGTGCTCGACGGGTTCGTGGTGCTCGAAGGGGCACTGGCCGACATCGCGGCGCTGCGCCAGGTGGCGGGCGTCGAGGCCATCTCCCGTGACGCGCAGGTGCTGCCGTTCATGAGCGTGTCGGCCAAGGCGATGGCCGCCGACCAGGCACGGGCGGCCGCGCCGGGGCTGCTCGGCATCGGCGGGTATCCCGCGGTGACCGGCAAGGGCGTCGGCGTGGCCGTGATCGACTCGGGCATCGCGGCTCACGCGGCGCTGAACCTGAAGGTCGTGGCCGCGGTCAGCTTCGTGACCGGCGACCCCTCTACCAACGACGCCTACGGTCACGGCACGCACATCGCCGGCATCATCGCCGGCATTCCCACCAGCGTGACCCCGTTCTACCAGGGCGGTATCGCCCCGGGCGCGCACCTGATCAACGTGCGGGTGCTCGGCGCCGAAGGCGCCGGCTACACGAGCGACGTGATCGCCGGGATCCAGTGGACGGTGGCCAACCGCGCGAAATACGGCATCCGGGTCGTGAACCTGTCGCTCGGACATCCCACCGTCGAACCGTGCGTCACCGATCCGTTGTGCCTGGCCGTGGAGCGGGCGGTCGGATCAGGGCTGGTCGTCGTGGCCTCGGCCGGCAACATCGGCAAGGACGCCTCGGGCGCGCCGGTGCTGGCCAGCATCACGACGCCGGGCGTCGCTCCGAGTGCCATCACGGTCGGCGCCCTCAATACCTGGGGCACCGTGTCTCGCGATGACGACACGGTGGCGACCTACAGCTCGAAGGGCCCCACGAAGTACGAGCTCGGCCTCAAGCCCGACGTGGTCGCCCCGGGCAACAAGATCATCTCGCTCGAGGCCCAGGGCTCGACGCTGGTCCGACGTTACCCGGCCCTGCACGTCGCCGGAAAGAACAAGGACGCCTACATGACGATGAGCGGCACGAGCATGGCCGCTGGCATGGTCAGCGGCGCCGCCGCCCTGCTGCTCGAAGGCGAGGCGGTGACCGCCAAGCAGGTGAAGGTGGCGCTGCAACTGAGCGCCTCGTTCATGCCCCAGGACGGCCTGCTCGCCGCTGGCGCCGGCAGCGTCAACCTGTGGTCGGCGCGTCGCGTCAACGGCGCGCTGCAGTCGCTCACGGGCAGCATCCCCTCGGCGACGGTGGCGGGCCGGACCGTGCGACCCTCCGGCTATGTGATCTCGGGCCAGACGTCGGCAGTCGACACGGTGGTGGCTGCCGTGGCCCCGCGGGTCATTACGCCGCTCGATCTGCTCCAGGCATGGCTGAAGGGCGGCGTCGTCGGCGGGCGGCTCTCGGTGCTCGGTCCGCTGGGCGGCACGGTGCCCGGGCAGCAGCTGCTGTGGGGCGACCAGACGCCGTTCGGACAGCAGTTGCTGTGGGGCGACCAGACGCCGTTCGGGCAGCAGCTGCTGTGGGGCGACCAGACGACGCTCGGCCAGCAGCTGCTCTGGGGCGACCAGACCGCGGTCAGCCAGCAGTTGCTGTGGGGCGACCAGACGTCGAGCGGCGGCCAGCAGTTGCTGTGGGGCGACCAGACCTCGAGCGGCGGCCAGCAGCTGCTGTGGGGCGATGCCAACTCCAGCCAAGGCAATCAGATTCTGTGGGGGGACTCCTACCCCGGCACACCGCAGTAGCCGATGGCGACCGCCGTGACCTCCAGCACTGCGGCCCCGTCGAGGGCCGCCTTGCGCACCTTCGTTGCCGTCGTGGGCGCGTGCGGCCTGGCCGCCGCGCTCATGTCGGCGTGGAGCCTGCCGCGGGTGCCGTATCCGGTCGAGTGGACCGTGTTTGCGGCCCTGTCGATGCTCGCCGGACGCTTCGCGTTCAAGGTGCCGGGCATCAACGCCTCGCTGTCGGTCTCGGACGTGTTCTCGATCGCGTCGGTGGCGCTGTTCGGGCCGGCGCCGGCCACCGTCGCCATCGCCGTCGACGGCCTGCTCATCGCGCGGCGGCGCGGGTGGGACGGGCAGCGTCAGCTGTTCAACAGCGCCAGCCCGGCGCTTTCGCTCTGGGCGGGCGCGCAGTTGTTCTACCTGCTCTCCAGTAGCGGCCCGCTCTATGAGGCGTCGGTAGCGGGCGATCGGGTCGTGGTGCCGCTGGCGTGTTTCTCCGGCGCCTACTTCCTTCTGAACTCCGGGCTGACGGCCATCGCCGTGGCGCTCGAACAGCGCACGTCGCCGCTCGCGCTGTGGCGACGCCACTTCGCGGTCGTCTCACTCAACTACTTCGCCTCCGCCTCGGCGGCCTTCCTGATCTACCTGGTCGTGCAGTTCGTGAGCGTGCTGGCGCTGGCGGCGGTGCTGCCGCTCTTTGCCGTGATCCATCTGGCCATGCAGTCGTGGGCGGGGCGCCTCGAAGACGCGCAGGCCCACGTGGCCACCGTCGACCGGCTGTATCTGTCGACCATCGAAGCGCTGTCCACGGCCATCGAAGCCAAGGACGGCGTCACCAGCAACCACATCCACCGGGTGCAGCAGTACGCTCTGGGACTGGCGCGCGCCCTCGGGCCGATGGACGACCTGACGGCCAAGGCCATCCAGGCGGCCGCCCTGCTGCACGACACCGGCAAGCTGGCCGTGCCGGAACGCATCCTGAACAAGCCTGGCAAGCTCACGCCGGCCGAGTTCGAGACCATGAAACTGCACGTCGACGTGGGCGCCGACATCCTCTCGGCCATCGATTTTCCGTATCCGGTCGTGCCCATCGTCCGCGCCCACCACGAGAACTGGGACGGAACCGGCTATCCCAACGGCATCGCCGGCACCGAGATCCCGATTGGCGCGCGCATCCTCTCGGTCGTGGACTGCTACGATGCCCTGACCTCCGACCGTCCCTACCGGCCGGCGATGACGCACGCCGACGCCATGGCCATCGTCCGCGGCCGGCGCGGCACGATGTACGACCCCGAGATCGTCGACGCCTTCGAGCGTATCTGCCTGGACATCACCCCCACGGTCGTGCGGCAGCCCGCGCTGCAGAAGGCGGTGATGCACATCAACCGCGCGAACAGTGCCGCCGCGGAGCCGCCCGCGGCCGTCGCCTCGGCTCCCGCAGGCCCCGCCGCCGTCGTCGCCCTGACCGCCGTGGCGAGCGCGCCGGCGTCCACCCCGGTCCCCACGGCCCAACCGGCGGCCGCCCAGCCGGTGGAAGGCCCCGAATCGTTCCTGGCCCTCGTCAACCTGGCGCGGATCGTCAGCGGCCCGGCCTCGCCGTCCGACGTCGCGTCGATGATGTGGACGCACATCCGGCACCTGACACCGGGTGCCAGCTGCGCCTTCTTCCTGAGTGAGCCGGCCACCGATTCGGTGGTTGCCCGCTTCGTGGCCGGGGAAGCATCCTCGGTGCTACAGGGATTGTCGATGGGGGTGGGCGACCGTCTGACCGGCTGGGTGGCCGAGAACCAGCAGCCGATCGTGAATTCGGATGCCAGCCTCGACCTCGGGCAGAGCGCGGTCCTGGCGGGACTGCACTATTGCCTCGCCCTGCCCATGCTGAGCAACGCGCGCCTGGTCGGCGTGCTGACGCTTTATGCGCGCGAGCCGTTCTCCGACGAGCAGACCCGCACGCTGCCGCTGGTCACGCCGCACCTGGCGCAGATGTTCGTCGCGCTCGAAGCGCGCGGCGAGTCCGCGGCCAAGGACCCACAGCGCTCGGCTCTGCGCATCGTCGCCAGCCGCTAGCAGCCGCGCGGTGGTCAAGAAGGCGCACGCGATGCGATGATGCAGGCACGCCGGGCGCGCCGGTGCCCGCTCATCCGATGATCCAGGTCACGTCCACCATCGCCATTCACGAGCGCGAGCTCGACGAGCGCTTCGTACGCGCCTCCGGCCCGGGCGGGCAGAACGTCAACAAGGTCTCGACCGCCGTCGAACTCCGTTTCGATGTGGCGGCCTCGACGCTGCCCGCCGACGTGCGGGCGCGCCTCGTGGCGATGGCCGGGAGCCGGATGACCGCGGACGGCGTGCTGCTGGTCGACAGCCGCGAGCATCGCACCCAGGCGCAGAACCGGGCCGCCGCGCGGGCGCGGCTGGTCGCCTTGGTGCAGCAGGCCGCCGTGCGGCCAAAAGCACGGCGGCCGACCAGGCCCGGCCGGGCCGCCAAGGAGCGCAGGCTCACCTCGAAGAAGCACCGGGCGGAGGTGAAAGGCGGGCGCGGCCGAGGCGGTCACGACGACTGACGGTCCGGCCCGCGCCACCGGAGGGAGGGGCGGCGGTCTCGTCCCTGCCCGGCGCGGGACGGGTTTCAACCCCAAGTGCCGCCGATTCCCGGTGGGCCTGCTGGGCGAGGTGGCTCACTGCTCCGGCATGGTGGCGGCCGAGGCCACCGTCAGCAGCGGCGGGGGAGGCGCTTCCAACTCCAGCACGGCCAGGCCCCGCGGATGCGTGACGCGCAGCCAATGGGCGTGCAGCAGGTAGCCGCCGTCGCCGGGCAAACCCGGCCCAACCGGTCGTGGCCGGCCGCCGATGTCGTAGAGGGGATCGCCGGCTAGCGGGTGGCCGACCGCCGCCAGGTGGATGCGAATCTGGTGAGGACGGCCAGTCGTGATGCGCACCTCCACCAGCGTGGTGTCGGCGCGTCGCTCCAATACCCGGACCAGGCTGTGCGCGGGGCGGCCCTCGGGGCACGCGGCGTGGACCGTGCCGAGCCTCGGATGCGGCACGGGGCCGATCGGCTCGCTGATCGGGCGCGCGTCCCATGACGGCCGGCCAGTCACCAGCGCGCGATAGTCCTTGGTCACGTCGCGGCCGCGCCACGCCTGCGCCAGCGCCGCGGCGGCGGCGCCGTCGCGGGCAAAGAGGACCAGGCCCGAGGTGAACCGTCCGAGCCGATGGACCGGATGCGCCATGCCGAAACGGGCGCGGACGAGCGCCAGCAGGGTGTGCTCGAGGAACCCGCCAGCAGGCATGGTCGGCAGGCCCGCCGGCTTGGCGACGGCCAGCACCGCTTCGTCCTCGTACACGACGGCGAAGGTGAGCGGAACCTCGGGTTCGTCCCACGGCGGACGATGCCAGACGAGCTGCTGGCCGAGGCGCAATGTCTCGTCGCCGCGAGCCGCCGCGCCGTCGAGTTCGACCTCGCCGGCCGCGAGCCGCGCTGCCCATGTGACCGCGTCCGAGTGGGGGTGGGCGGCAATCAAGTGATCGCGCACACGACGCCCGGCCGTCTCCGGGCCGACCTGGGTGCCGTAGCTGAAGCCGCGATTGAAGGTCATGGGACGGGTCGCTCGGGGTGCGGTCAGTCTGCTCCGAAGGCCGCCCCGCGGCAACCGGGATGGGTGATAATCGCCCGCGCGTCCCGACAAGCGGGCCCGCATCCGTCGATCGCGACCAGGAGTTCCATGCCCATCCGCCATGCCCCGACCCTCGTTGCCGTGGCCGTTGCCGCGGCGCTGCTCGTGCCGGCGACGGCGCGCGCCCAGGGCGCCAACGCCAAGGTCGCGCCCGGTTCGCCGACGGCCGACCAGCTGCCGATCTACGTGGTCGACCCGACCTGGCCGCCGACGCTGCCGAACGACTGGATCCTCGGCGACATCCGCGGCCTGTTTGCCGACGACGACGACCACCTGTGGGTCATCCACATGCCGTCGAGCCTGACCGCCGCAGGAAATCGGCGCGGCCGTGAAGCCGCCGATTGCCGATTGCTGCATTCCGGCGCCGCCGGTGCTCGAGCTCGACCCCGAGGGCAAGGTGCTGCAGGCGTGGGGCGGGCCCGGCGACGGCTACACCTGGTTCGATCAGGAGCACGGCATCTACATCGACCACAACGGCTTCGTCTGGATGGGCACGAGCAACGGCATGCACGTGATGAAGTTCACGCAGGACGGCAAGCACCTGCTGACCATCGGCGAGCCGGGCGTCAACAAGGGCAGCAACGACCCCGATCACCTGGGCGGGCCGGCCAACTTCTACGTCGAGCCGAAGACCAACGAGTTGTTCATCGCCGACGGCTACATCAACAAGCGCGTGGTGGTCTACGACGCGGCCACCGGCAAGTACAAGCGCCATTGGGGCGCCTACGGCAAGGTGCCGGACGACACCGAGAAGTACACCTACCCGGTGAAGGTCGAGACGCCGCCGCAGCAGGTACTCGACGCTGCACGGCCTGGTCGGCACCAAGGACGGGTTGATCTACGTGTCGGATCGGCGCGGCAACCGCATCCAGGTGTTCCGCCAGAACGGCGAGTTCCTGATGGAGAAGTTCGTGCGCCCGCAGACCGGTGGGTCGGGCAGCGGCTTCAGCCTGCAGGTTTCGCGCGATCCCGAACAGAGCCTGCTCTACCTGATGGACGGCACGAACATGCGGGTCTGGCTGCTGCGCCGCAAGGACCTGGCAGGTCCTCGACCGATTCGGCAAGCCGGGCCGGCAGGCGGGCGAGTTCATCCGCGCCCACATGATCGCCATCGACTCGAAGAACCGGATGTACACCGGCGAGGCCGGTAACGGCCGGCGCATCCAGCGCTGGATTCTCCAGGGCACGCGGCCGGCCACGTCGGTCACGCCACCGCCGTCGCCGCGGTAGCGTCGATCACTCCGAGCCGTCGGCGCGGCTGACCTCGACGTAGCGGTCGTCGCCGTCAGCCACGACGCGCACCTGCCACGGGTTGCAGCACACCTCGCAGTCCTGGACGAGCAGACCGCGGGTGTCCGGCTCGACGTAGATTTCCACCTCTTCGCCGCAGTAGGGGCAGGTCACGGTGAACTCGGTCTCGGCCATGCGGGCTCGGGGTGCAGGTAACGTCGGCGGCTCACGCCGCGCCGAAACGGACCGCGTAAATGGGTGGCAGGTTGAGCGAAAGGGTATCCCACGACTCGCCGCCGTCGCGTGACAGCCACAGGCCGCCGGTCGTCGAACCCATGGCCAGCACGTCGCCGCTGCGGTCCACGTCGAGGGCGTGGCGATAGACCAGGTCGTAGGACGGCGCCGGCAGGCCGCGGTCGAACACGTCGAAGCTCGCGCCGCCGTCGGCGGTGCGGGACACGACGAGCTTGCCGTCCACCGGCACCCGACGTTCGTCCTTCACCGCCGGCACGAACCAGGCCGTGTCGGGCCGCTCGGGATGGACGGCCACGGCGAAGCCGAACCCCGACGGCCGGGCGGCAGTCACCGCCTGCCACTGCCGGCCGCCATCGCGCGAGCGGAAGATGCCGCAGTGATGCTGCGTCCAGAGCACGTCGGGCGCTGCCGGGCAGGCCACCAGGCGGTGCGGGTCCTGAATCACCGGATCGCCCTGCCGGTCGGGCGGCATGTAGTCGGCGCGCATGCCGGTCGCGCGGCAGGCCCAGGTGGCGCCGTCGTCGTCACTCGACCACGCCCCGCCGCACGACACGCCGACAGTGACGTGCCGCGAGTCGCGCGGGTCGACGATCACCGAGTGGACGCCCGGCCAGTCGTAGCCGCCGCCGAACCACTGCGCGCGGGACGGCTCGTCCCAGAGGGGACGGCAAATCTCCCAGCTGGCGCCCCGGTCGTCGGAGCGGAACAGGCCGCCGGGCAGGGTGCCCGCCCACAACCGCCCGGGCTGATCGGCGCCGCCGGCTTCGACCGTCCACAGCAGCTTCAAGGTCGGCGGCTCGGGCGCGCGGGCCGTGCCGTCGGGACCGGGCGGCCGGGTCACGGCGGGCAGGCCGGCGTAGGACGGCACCGCCACTTCCTCCCAGGTGGCGCCGCGGTCGGACGAGCGATGGAGCTTGGCGCCGAAGTGGCCCAGGTTCAACGCGGCGTAGACGGCGCCGTCGCGCCCGTCGTCGAGCACGTTGGCGACCGGGTCGCCGACGAAGCTCGGCGCGTCGATTCGCCAGCCGGCGGCGGCGCTCAGCTTGAACAGGCCCTTGCGGGTCGCCACCCACAGCGGTTGTGTCATGTCGCAGCTCCTGGGGTCGTCGTCATCATCCGCCGGACAGCGCCTGCAGCACGAAGATCTCGGTGTCGTCGCCGACCGCGTCGGAGAGCCCGGCGCGATCGGCCAGGGCCTGACCGCCGACGAACACGGTGACGTGCGGGCGCACGCGGCCGGCGTCGTCGAGCACGTAACCGCGCAGGCGCGGGTTGGCCGCGAACACGGCCTCGAGCGCCGCCCGCACCGTGGTGCCGGTCACGTCGCGGGGCGGGGCGTCGAGGAATCGGTGCAGATGAGGAGTGAAAGCCACGCGCGGCATGCGGACGGTCCTCGGCGCCCAGTCTACCAGCGCGGCGCCGGGGCGGCACGCGGGTAGAATGTCGCGCCATGAGAACCGTGCTGCTTCTGCTTGGATTGCTGGCGGCCCTGCCGTCGTCCGCCTCGGCCACCTGGTCGGTCATCGCCGTCGACACCAGCACCGGCCGGGTGGTCATCGCGTCGGCTACCTGCGTCGACCGCGACGATCAGTTCCTGATGGGCGTGCAGGCGGTGGTCGTGCCCGGCAAGGGCGTGGCCGCGTGCCAGGCCGGCGTCGACCCCACCCACAAGAACCAGATGCTCGTGTTCGCGGAGATGCAGAAGGGCACCCCCCCGGCCCGCATCATCGAGATGCTCGCCGAGGACCCGGCCTTCCAGAGCCGGCAGTTCGGCATCCTCGATCTGCAGGGCCGCCAGGCCGGGCATTCCGGCCTGAGCAACGGCTACGTCTCGCAGGACATCCAGGGCCAGGTGCCGGGCACCGGGATCTTCTACTCGATTCAAGGCAACATCCTGCGCCCTGACGGCGTGGTCCCGAACGCCGTGCAGGCCTTCCTGAAGACCACGGGTGCCCTGACCGACCGGGTCATGGCGGCCATGGACGCGGCCGATGGATCGGGCGGCGACAGCCGCTGCACCTGCCCCCCGTGGCCGAGCGATGGCACGCAGCCCCGCGTGCCGTGCGACGGCCGCACCTCGCACGTCGCCTACATCCTGATGGCCGAGCCCACCGATACCAGCGGCGTCTCGCACAACGACGGCCGCTACGCGCTCTACCTGACGGTGTCGCAGCCCGGGCCCGACAAGGGGCCGAACCAAATCAAGCCGGACGCGGGTGAGAACCTCAACCCCGTGAAGACGCTGCGTCGCCGCTACGACGCGTGGCGCAAGACCCAACCGGCGTCGTTCAAGTAGGAGACGAACATGCGTCGCACCACGATTGCCGTCGTTGTCGCCGTGCTGCTGGGGCTGGCCGCTCCGGTCCTGGCGCAGTCCCGTCCCGCCGCCGTGCCGCCGCCGGCCGCACCCCCGCCCGCCGCACCCCCGCCCGCCGCACCCCCACCCGCCGCACCCTCGCCCGCGGGGCGCCCCCGCGCCGTGGCGGTGATGACGCTCGACTCCCCGGCCTGGCCCGACGGCGGAGTGATTCCCCTCCGGCATTCCCAGGCCGGCCGCGACGTGTCGCCGGCGCTCGCCTGGCAGGGCGCGCCCGACGGCGTCGTGAGCTACGTGCTGGTCGTGCGCGACCTCGACCAGCTCTCGCCGGCCACCGGCGAGGACACGCTGCACTGGCTGGTATGGAACATCCCGGCCACGACCACCGCGCTCCCCCAAGGGATGCCTCAGGGCAACGCCCCGCTGGTGCCGGGTCCAGCCGGCGGCGGGGGCGGCTCGGGCGCGGCTCGGGTGCCCACCGATGGCCCGCGGCAGACCAGCGTCACCGGTCCCAACTACCGCGGTCCGGCGGCGCCGGCGTCGGGACCGCCGCACCATTACGCCTTCGAGATTTACGCGCTCGATACCTGGATCGACGTCTCGGCCTTCGGGCAGTTTCCCGCCGCCATGCGCTCGGCCGTGACCGCGGCCATGGCCGGACACATCCGCGGCAAGGGCGTGCGCATCGGGACCTTCCGCCGTCCGGCCCTCTGAAGTCCAACTTTGACCAGACTGGTCCTGCCATAACGCCGGCCTTGGTTGGGCAAAAGGCCGAACCCGGTTGGAACACCCGTCTCGCGGTGCTACAGTCCACACTTTCGACGCGCACGGTGGCCCGCAACGGACCGCGGCTTCATGCGCATGTAATTCCTGTGTTGGAGGTAGCGAGATGACCGGACTACGGCGTGGAGCAGGGCTGGCGGTAGCCATCCTGTTCTGCATGGGCACCCCCGCGGGGGCCCAGATTGAACAAGCACGTCTCAACGGCACCGTCACCGACGCCCAGGGCGCAGTGCTGCCCGGTGTCACCGTGACCGCCCGGTCGGCGGCCCTCATCGGCGGCCAGACGACCGTCACGGAAGCGGACGGCCGGTTCCGGTTCGTGGCGCTGCCCGGCGGCACCTACGACCTCACCTATGAGCTGACCGGCTTCCAGACGCTCAAGCGCGAGGGCATCACCCTGCGCCTCGGACAGACGCTGACCGTCGACGGCCAACTGCAGGTGGCGACGCTCGAGGAGTCGGTCACGGTCACCGGCGAGTCGCCGGTGGTCGACGTCACCACCACGTCGGTGGGCACCACCTTCGACGCCGCGAAAATCACCGGCATCCCCAGCGCCACCGACATGTGGGCGGTGCTGTCGCAGTCGCCGGGCGTGCGCATGCAGGGTTACGACGTGGGCGGCAGCCACAAGAGCCAGGCGATCGGCTACGAGGGCTTCGGTGTGCGCGGCCAGAGCCAGTTCACGATCGACGGCATCCAGTCGGAAGGCAACTATCCCAACTCGCTCGGCATGGAGGAAATCGCCGTCAGCGCCGCCGGCGGCGACGTCGAGATCAACAGCCCGGGCGCGGCCATCGCGCTCACCATCAAGAGCGGCGGCAACACGTTCCGCAGCTTGAACAACGTCGCCTGGCAGCCGCAGCGCTTCTCGTCCAACAACGTCGATGCCGAGACCAGCAAGCGCGGCTTCACCGGCAACCCCAACCTGCTCTACGTCGAAGTGCACAACGACCTGGGGGGGCCGATCCTGCGCGACAAGCTGTGGTTCTTCGCCAGCTACAACTATTTCAAGATCAACAAGGTCGTGTCCGGCATTCCCCAGAGCGTCGCCACCGACCTCGGCATCTTCCACGAAGCGCCGGCCAAGCTGACCTACAAGCTGTCGCAGGCCGACACGCTGACGGCGCACTATCAGTGGGGCTACAAGTACAAGCCGCTGCGCGGCCTGTCGGCGACGACCCCGCGCGAGTCGGTGCTCGAGCAGGACAGCCCCTACTGGACCGGCAAGGTGCAGTGGCAGCGCGTGTGGTCGAATCGCCTGTTCACCGACCTGCGCTACGGCTTCCACGGCTTCGACTGGCCGATGCAGCCGAACGTCAACGCCTTCGAGGCGCCGCCGCGCATCGACACGGCCACCAACCAGAACAGCGGCGCCGGCTGGGACGCGTTCGACAACAAGCCGTTCCGCCCGCAGGGGCTGCTGACCGCGACCTACTACCTGCCCACGGCCCGCACCGGCAGCCACGACCTGAAGTTCGGCGGCAGCTACGTGATGGACATCGAGCGCACGGTCATCAACGGCAACTCGGGTCCGATCCGCTACCGCGATCGCGGCGGGCTGGTCGACGAGATCGAACTGGTCGACGTCGGCCGCCGCGAAGATCTCTACGACACGTGGACCGGTCCCGACAACCGCAACGAGATCGTCACGATGTTCCTGCAGGACCGCTGGAGCCCCAAGGCCAACCTCACGATCCTGGCCGGTGTCCGCTACGACCGCCAGACCGGACGCTACGAGCCGGGCAAGCGCGCGCCCATCCTCACCGACATCTTCCCGACGCGCGAGACCGAGGGCCGCAGCTTCAAGGCCAAGCACAACGTGGCCCCGCGCTTCGGCGTCAATTACGCCTTGAACAACGGCCGCACCGTCGCCAAGGTGTTCTGGGGCCGCTTCTTCAACGAGCTCGGCACGGTGCTGGCCAACAACAGCAACCCCGGGGGCGAGAACTACAGCATCTACAAGTTCAACGACCTGAACGGCAACCGGATCTACGACGGCCGCCAGGAGCTGGGCACGTTCGTGTCGGCGCGGGGCGGCATCTCGACGGTCATCGACGAGAACTTCAAGGCCCCGTACGCCGACGAAATCAGCAGCTCGGTCGAGCACCAGTTCTGGGGCGAATCGTCGGTCCGGCTGGCCTACGTGCGCAAGATGGTGCGCAACGAGACCGGCGTGACCAACGTGGCGCGTAACGGGCAGTTCACCGTGCCGACCACGGTGACCGTCAACCTGCAGGACTTCGGCGGTCCCGTCACCGGCACGCAGACCTTCACGGTCTTCGACATTCCGGCGGCGCTGCGCGGCGTCGTCACCAACGTCTACGGCAATTGGCCCGGCGCCAACTACGACTACGACACCATCCAGCTGGGTTTCAACAAGCGGTGGCCGGGCGGGTTCTTCCTGCAGAGCAGCTTCGACTACCAGTGGCGTGACGAGCTGCGCGGCGGCAACGGCGCCAGCACGATCAGCGTGACGACCAGCCCGCTCAACACCGATCCGCTCGGCGTCGGCTACTTCCAGAACGTGCGGCCCGAGGTCTCGAACCGGCAGTCCACGACCAACTGGCAGGCGCGCGTGGCCGGCCGCTACGTGTTCAAGTACGACATCGGCCTGGGCGTGAACTACCGCGTGCAGAGCGGCTACGGTTACACCCGCATCGTGCCGGTGGCGCTGCCCAACGCCGGCACCGCGCAGTTCTTCTTCGACAACCTCGACAACCAGTATTCGGAGACCGTGCCGATGCTGGACCTGCGCCTCGACAAGACCGTGCGCGTGGCCGGACGCTACCGCCTGGCGCTCATGCTGGACGCCTACAACACGCTCAACAACAACGCCGTGTCGAACTTCAACATCACCAACGGCACGCAGTACAACCGCATCATCGCGACGCTCGACCCGCGGGTGGTGCAACTCGGCTTCCGCTTCGAGTTCTAAGGAACTCGATCGGAGGACCCAGGGCAGCGGCTGGGGCGAGCGCTGCCCCAACGCCGCGGCGGGAGCCCCCGGACGCTAGACTGGGGGCATGCTCGTCGTATCGCTCCGGCGATCGGTCGGAGGCGCGCTGGCTGCCGGGGGCATCACCCTGGCCGCCAGCCTCGGCGCCCAGGATCGCGCCCGCGCGCGCGAATACAAGCCGACGATCCCGGTGACCCAGCCGGCAGTGGCGGCGCTGCCGTCGGCTGGTGATGCCGTGTCCCGGCTGGTCGAGCGACTCGACCGGGGCGACGCCACGCTTGGCCGCCCCGACGCTCGGCACGGCTACCTGCCATCGGTGCTGGCCGCCCTCGACGTGCCCGTCGATTCGCAGATGCTGGTGTTCTCGAAGACCAGCGTGCAGGCGGCGCACATCTCGCCGTCGCGCCCGCGCGCCGTCTACTTCGCCGACGACGTGATGGTGGCTCACGTGCCCGGCACGCCCGGACTCGAAGCCGTGGCCATCGACGCGGTGCGGGGACCGGTGTTCTACGCACTGACGCGTGGCGCCGGTGGGCGAGCCACGTTCACCGCCAGCCAGAGTTGCCTCAAATGCCATCACGGGCCGAACACGGCCGGCGTGCCCGGCATCTACGTCGGCTCGGTCATCCCCGGGCCCACCGGCGCGCCACTGCGCGACGAGTCGGCGATCATCACCGACCAGAACAGCCCCTTTGCCGAACGGTGGGGCGGCTGGTACGTCACGGCGCGCCGCGGCGAGCCACCCGATCGCGCCAACGCCGTGGCCGCCAATCCGGCCGATCCGGCGGCGCTCGTGCGCGAGGCGGGGCAGAACCTGACCATGCTCCACGGCCTGACCGACCCGGCGCAGCAGCTGGCGCCGACGAGCGACATCGTCGCGCTCATGACCTTCGAGCACCAGACGCAGATGCAGAACCTGATCACGCGCGTGGCGTGGCAGGCGCGGATCGCCGAGGCGGCGATGCCCGGACGGGCCCTCGCCCACCCGGGCCTGGCCGCCGATCTCACCGACCTCGTGAACTACATGACCTTTGCCGACGAGATGCGGCTGCCCCAGCCGGTGGAAGGCGTGTCGAGCTTCGCCGCCACGTTCGCGGCCCGCGGGCCAGTCGATGGCCAGGGCCGATCGCTGCGCCAGTTCGATCTGCGCACGCGGCTGTTCCGCTATCCGGTCAGTTACCTCATCCACAGCCCCTCGTTCGCGGCCCTGCCGGAGGTGGCCCGCACCGAGATCCTGCGGCAGGTCTACGACCGGCTGGTGAGCCCGGGGGACGAGCGGCGTCCGGGCGGCCCGTCGGCTGCCGATTGGCGCGACGCCGTGGCCATCGTGGCGGCGCTGGTGCCCGGCTTGCCGGCGTTCTGGCGCGTGCCACGGTAGGGCTGGTCCGGAACCATCCAGCGGACGCGGCGTCCAATCAGAGCCGTCCGCCGACATCAGGCCCGAGTCGCGGCCCGATGCGACCCAGTCGCCCACGCCACGGAACATGAGTTACGGCCGCGGGTGACGGCCGGGAGTTACACTGCGCATGCGCATGCCGAATCCCCTGATCGCTCGCAATGCCCCCCGGCCGGTGTCCCGAACCGGCCGCGGGCTGGTCCTGGCCGCCGCGCTGCTGGCGCTGGTGGCCACCGACGCCGCCGCGCAACTGCGCCGGGTCGCGGTCACAATCGACACGCTCGTGGCCAGCGACGGCGTGCCGGCCGGCAGCACCGTTCGCGCCGCCCTGCAGGTTACGCTGCCCGAGGGCCTGCACGTGCAGTCCAACAAGCCGCGCGATCCCGCCCTCATTCCCACCGAGCTCGTGCTCGAGGCGCCGACCGGCATTCGCGGCGTGGAAGTGGTCTTTCCAAAGGCCGTCGATTTCCCGCAGGAAGGACTGCCCGAGCCGCTCCTGGTCTTCGACCGCCAGTTCACCATTGGCGTCGTCATGGAGGTCGCGGCCGGGCTCGCCCCCGGCGCCCACGCCGTGCCGTTCACGCTGCGCTACCAGGCCTGCGACGACAAGGTCTGTTTCGCCCCCAGTTCCGCCAAAGGCGAATGGACCGTCGACGTCGTCCCGGCGGGCAGCGCGGTGTCGGCCGTCCACGGTGAGGTGTTCGACGCCATTGCGTTCGGCACCGGCGAGCTGCCGACGTCAGCGGCGCCCTCCTTCGCGCCGTCGCCAGCGCCGCCCGCGACCATCGGCGGCGACGGTCTGGCGGCGCTCGACGGATTTGCGGTGGTGGCCACGACCGGCGGCTACCTCGGCACCGGCGACTTCATGACCTTCATCCAGAACGCCGAGGCGGGGGTGACCGAGCAGGGCCTGTTCGAAGGGCGGGGCCCGATTGCCATCCTGCTGCTCGTGCTGATCGGCGGCCTGGCGCTCAACCTCACGCCGTGCGTGCTGCCGATGATTCCCATCAACCTGGCCATCATCGGCGCCGGGGCCCAGGCCGGGTCGCGCAAACGCGGCTTCCTGCTCGGGCTCACCTACGGCGGCGCCATGGCCTTCGTCTACGGCGTGCTCGGGCTGGTCGTGGTCCTGACGGCCAGCACGTTCGGCACGATCAACGCCTCGCCCTGGTTCAACCTCGGCATCGCCGTGCTGTTCGTGGTGCTGTCGCTGGCCATGTTCGACGTGTTCGAAATCGACTTCTCGCGCTTCTCTGGCGGCCTGGGTGGCGGCCAACGCGGTAGCTTCACCCTGGCCTTCACGATGGGCGCGGTGGCGGCGCTGCTGGCCGGGGCGTGCGTGGCCCCGGTCGTCATCCAAGTGGTGCTCTTTTCCAGCAACCTCTACGCGACCGGCACCAGGCTGGCGTTGGCGCTGCCGTTCTTCCTCGGCATCGGCATGGCCATTCCGTGGCCGATTGCTGGCGCCGGCCTGGCCTCGCTGCCCAAGCCCGGCCCGTGGATGGTCCGGGTGAAGCAGGCGTTCGGCGTGCTCATCCTGGGCACCGCCGTCTACTACGGCTATCTGGCCTATGGCCTTTTCGCCAACCAGTTCGTCGATGCCGCCGAGGTGTCCTCGAGCGTCGAGGAGAAGCTCAAGGAAGGCTGGCACGCCTCGCTGGCTGAAGGGCTGGCCGTGGCCGAGCGGGAAGGGAAGCCGGTGCTCATCGACATGTGGGCCACCTGGTGCAAGAACTGCCTGACCATGGACAAGACAACGCTGGCCGACCCGGCCGTGACGCAGGCGCTGAGCGGCTACGTCAAGGTGAAGTTCCAGGCCGAGCAGCCCGATGAGCCGCCGGCCGCCGACCTGATGAAGCGCTTCAAGGCGGTCGGGCTGCCGGCCTACGCCATCATCAGGCCGGGCGCCGTCAAGGCGACATCGGGCGAGTAACCTGTGGCAGGATCCGCCGCATGACGGCCCTGCCTCCAACCCGCGTCGCCCTTGCTCTCGTGCTGGTCGCCGCGTGCGGGTTCATCCGCCCGGCGACGCCCTTCGCGCAGACCTCCGCCGCGCCGGCGGCGACGGCGGCTCCAGCACTCGACGTCGCGGCGCAACTCGAGTTCCTGAGCACGGCCCGGGTGGTCGCCACGAGGCCGATTGGCAAGGGCATCACCGGCGCCCGCCGCGTGACGCTGACCGACGGCACCGTCACCCACGACGCCGCCTTCCAGTCGGTCGACCAGGTCTCCATCGGCCGGGAGACCCCGCGCAACCTGCGGCGGGCGGGCGAATTGCGCTTCGTCGACCACTACCGCTACAACATCGCGGCCTGGCGCCTGGCGCAACAGCTCGGCCTCGACTACATGATGCCGGCCACCGTGGAGCGCGCCATCGACCGGCCGGGGGCGCTCTCGTGGTGGGTCGACGACGTGCTCATGGACGAGGACGAGCGGCAGAAGTCGCGAACCGAGCCGCCGGGCGGCGCGCTGGAACTGGCCCGTCAGTTCGCCCGGATGGCCCTGTTCACTGAGCTCGTGCGGGACACCGATCGCAACAAGGGCAACGTCGTGTTCACCAGGAACTGGCGGCTGGTCATGCTCGACTTCACGCGCGCCTTCCGCCTGACGAAAAACCTGACGACGACGGCCGAGCTGAATTCGTGCGACCGGAACCTGCTGGTCCGGCTGCGCGCGGTCACCGAGCCAGAACTCGCCAAGGCCCTGAAGCCCTACCTGAGCGGGGAGGAGGTCGCCGCCCTGATGGCTCGCCGCGACCTGCTCGTGGCGCACTTCGACCGGCTGATTGCGCAGCGCGGCGAAGCTGCCGTCCTCTACTGAGCGCGGGGTACCCCTGGCAGGTCGCGGTGCGGGAACCCGGAGAACGCTGGAGTGCGTGACAAATCACGACAAGATCGTCGCTCCGGGACCAGTTCGCCGGGGCGACCGAACTGCTATGATTGCGCGGTACTGAACCCATGCTGAAAAGGCACCTCCTGCTCTCCGGCACCGTCCTGCTCGTAGCCAGCGGCGTTCTGACCGCGGGGCAGCGCGTGCCCGCGCCGGCTCCGGTTCCGTCGCATGCACCGGCCGCCGGCGCCGCGGCGCGTTCCGCCCCCGAGACCGACGCCCAGGCTCTGGTCACCACGTCGTGTACGGGCTGTCACAGCGACCGGGCCAAGGCCGGCGGCTTGTCGCTGCAAGGGTTCGAGGTGGCGAGCGCCGGGGAACACCTGGACGTCACCGAGAAGATGATCCGCAAGCTGCGCGCCGGTCAGATGCCGCCCGCCGGAGCCAAGCGTCCCGACGACGCGGCGCTGATGGCGCTGGCCGCGACGCTCGAAACGGCCGCCGACGCCGCGGCCGGTGAATCGGCGCCGGGCCGCCGCACCTTCCAGCGCTTGAACCGCGTCGAGTACAGCCGCGCCGTGCGCGACCTGATTGGTCTCGACGTCAACGCGGGCGATTACCTGCCGCTCGACACCAAGAGCGCCAACTTCGACAACATCGCCGACGCGCAGCTCATGTCGCCCACCTCGATGCAGGCCTACCTCACGGCCGCCGCCGAGATCAGCCGGCTGGCGGTTGGCGACCGCGCCGCCACGGCGCGCGAGGCCACCTATCCGGTGTCCCGCTGGCAGTCGCAGCGCGAGCAGGTCGAAGGCACGCCCTTCGGCACGCGCGGCGGGCTGGCCGTCACCCACACGTTCCCGGCCGACGGCGCGTATCGCTTCCGGGTGTCCTTCTACCACGAGACCACCGGCGCGCTCTACGGCAACGGGCGCGCCGCACTGCACACCGCCGAGGCTCCCGAACAGGTCGAGATCTCGGTGGACGGGGCGCGCGTGGCCCTGCTCGACGTGGACCGCTGGATGAGCAGTTCGGATCCCGACGGCGTCAACCTGCGCAGCGAACCGGTGACCATCACGGCTGGCCCGCACACCGTGGCCGCCGCCTTCGTGCGCCGCTTCGAAGGCCCGGTGCAGGACCTGATCACGCCGCTGGACTGGTCGATCGCGAGCACGAGCATCGCCGACGCCTACGGCTTCACCACGCTGCCACACCTGAAGGACATGGCCATCACCGGCCCCTTCGAGGCCACCGGCGTGTCGCCGACGCCGAGCCGCGCCAAGATCTTCACGTGCCAGCCCGAAGGCGCCGCGCCCCAGGCGCAGTGCGCGCAGCAGATCGTCTCGCGGCTCGCCTCGCAGGCGTTCCGGCGGCGCGCCAGCGAGCGCGATGTCGCGGCGCTCATGACCTTGTATCGCCAGGGCGCCGCCGAAGGCGGCTTCGAAGAGGGCATCCGCATGGCCCTCGAAGGCGTGCTGGCCAGCCCGCGGTTCGTGTTCCGCTTCGAGGAGCGGCCGGCCACGTCCCGCGCCGGGCAGGCCTATTCGCTGGCCGATGTCGACCTGGCTTCGCGCCTCTCGTTCTTCCTGTGGGCCACCGGCCCCGACGCGGAACTGCTGCGCGTGGCCGAAGCCGGCCGTCTGTCGCGGCCGGCGGAACTCGAGAAGCAGGTCACGCGCATGCTTGCCGACCGCCGCGCCGACGTCCTCGGCTCGCGCTTTGCCGGCCAATGGCTGCGCCTGCAGGACCTCGACAAGATCAACCCGGACGTGCGCTTCTATCCGGACTTCGACGAGCAGCTCAAGAATTCGATGCGGCAGGAAACCGAGACGTTCTTCCGGCACATCCTGCGCGAAAACCGCCCCGTCACCGATCTCTTCACGGCCGACTACACCTTCGTTGACGAACGCCTGGCCAAACACTACGGCTACCCCGGCATCGTCGGTCCGGAGATGCGGCGCGTGACCTATCCAGACCGCAACCGCCGCGGCCTGCTCGGCCACGCCAGCATCCTGACGCTCACCTCCGAAGCCGAGCGCACCTCGCCCGTGCTGCGCGGCAAGTGGGTGATGGAAGTGCTGCTCGGCACGCCGCCGCCGCCCCCGCCGCCCAACATCCCGGCGTTCGACGAGACGCCCGAGGCCGAAGGCGGCCGCCTGCGCACGGTCCGCGAACGGCTGGAGCAGCACCGCCGGAACCCGACCTGCATGTCGTGTCACCGGATGATCGACCCGATTGGCTTGTCGCTCGAGAACTTCGACGTCACCGGCGCGTGGCGCATCAAGGACAACGGCATGCCGGTCGATGCGGTCAGCGCGCTCTACGACGGCACGCCGCTGGCCGGCGCGGCCGACCTGCAGCAGGCGCTCATGAAGCGCTCGGGCGTGCTCGTCCAGGTCTTCGCCGAGAACCTCACCACCTACGCGCTCGGCCGCCGTCTGGCGCCGGGCGACATGCCGATGGTGCGCAAGATCGTGCGCGAGGCGGCCGCCGCCAATTCCACGCTGCCGGCCTTCGTGCGCGGCATCGTGCTCAGCCCCGCGTTCCGCATGAAGGCTGCTGATGTCGCGCCCGCCACCACCGTGGCCGGGCCGGCGCATTAGACCGACCACCCGAGGAGAGACGATGTCGTTCATCACTGGAAAGCACGTGGCCCGCCGGACGATGCTGCGGGGCCTGGGCGCCACCGTGGCCCTTCCGTTCCTCGACGCGATGGTGCCGGCCCGCGGCCTGTTTGCCGGCACGGCCACGGCCGCCTCGCTCGACCGCCCGCGCCTGGTCACCATCGAGATGGTGCACGGCTCGGCCGGCAGCAGCCCGTGGGGCGCCGAGCAGCACCTGTGGTCGCCGGCGGCCGCGGGGCACGACTTCGATCTCGGACCGACCTCGCTCAGCCCGCTCGAGGGCTTCCGCAAGTACCTCACCATCGTGAGCGACACCGATGTGCGCAACGCCGAAGCGGTCACGCAGCCGGAAATCGGCGGCGACCACTTCCGCTCGAGCGCCGTGTTCCTGACGCAGGCGCACCCGCGCCAGACCGAGAGTTCCGACGTGCGCGCCGGTATCTCGATCGATCAGCTCTACGCCCAGCGCTTCGGCCAGGACACGCCGATTCCGTCGATGCAGTTGTGCATCGAGAACGTGGACCAGGCCGGCGGCTGCGCCTACGGCTACTCCTGCGTCTACACCGACATGATCAGCTGGGCCTCGCCGACCGAGCCGCTGCCCATGATCCGCGATCCGCGCATGGCGTTCGACCAGCTCTTCGGCGCCGGCGGTTCGGGCCAGGAACGCGCCGCTCGCCGCCGTTCGACCTCGCAGCGTGCTCGACTACGTGACCGCCCAGGTGGCCGACCTGAACCGCACGCTCGACCCGAGCGACCGCCAGCGCATGACCCAGTACCTCGACAACGTGCGCGAGATCGAACGGCGCATCCAGCGCGTCGAGGCCCGCAACGACTCGGGCGAAGCGCGCGAGCTGCCCGGCGCGCCGTCGGGCGTGCCCGACTCGTTCGATGAGCACGTCAAGCTGATGTTCGACCTGCAGGCGCTGGCCTTCCAGGCCGACGTGACGCGCGTGTTCTCGTTCAAGATGGGCCGCGACGCGTCGAGCCGGGTCTATCCCGAGAGCGGCGTCTCCAAGGGCTTCCATCCGTCGTCGCATCACGGCAACAAGCCGGCCGCGGTCACCGAGTTTGCGCAGATCAACCGCTACCACGCCAGCCTGCTGCCGTACTTCATGGAGAAGCTGCAGTCGATTCAGGAAGGCGGGCAGTCGCTGCTCGACAAGAGCCTGATTGTCTACGGCTCGCCCATGGGCGACGGCAACGTCCACAACCACAAGCGCTGCCCGCTCGTGCTGCTCGGCGGCGCGCACGGCCGCCTGAAGGGCAACGTGCACCACCGCGCCGAGGCCGGTACGCCCATGGCCAACGTGCTCCTGAGCACGCTGCACATGGCCGGCCTCGACGACATGACGCAGTTCGGCGATTCGACCGCCCCGTTCTCGCTGTAGTCGCACAGGAGTGCCGCGCATGATGTTCGAGAACCGCAGCGTCGCCGCCCTGGCCGCGTCCCTGTCGATGTCGTTGCTGGCGGCGCCGCTCGGTGCGGCCCGGGCAGACGGACAGCGTGCCGCGGGCGCCACCGTGCTGGCCCCGTCGCAGACCGCCGTGGCCGACGCGGCCATGCGCAAGGACGGCGCGGCCGTGCGCGCCCTGATCGCGGCCGGCGCCAACGTGACGGCGGCCCAGGGCGACGGCATGACGGCCCTGCATTGGGCGGCTGAGCGCGGCGATCACGACCTGGCCGCGGCGCTGCTCGCGGCCGGGGCCACGCCCGCGGCGGTGACTCGCCTCGGCGGCTACATGCCCCTTCACCTGGCGGCGCGCGGCGGTCATGCCGCCGTCGTCGCCATGCTGATCGCGGCCGGGGCTCCGGTCGAGGCCGCCACCACCACCGGGGCCATGCCGCTGCACTTCGCGGCCGGCGCCGGCAACCCGGCGGCTGTCACGGCACTGCTCGATGCAGGCGCGGCGGTGGACGCGCGTGAAGCGCAGTGGGGTCAGACCCCCGTGATGTTCGCCGCGTCGGCCGGACGGACCGAGGCCGCGAAGGTGCTGGCGGCGCGCGGCGCCGACCTGGGCCTGGCGGCCAAGGTCGTCGACGTCAGCGCCCGGAACAAGGAAGACTCGGCCGAGAGCCGCGCGCGCAACCAGCGCGTCGCCGCGCTGCAGCGGGAGCGGGCCGCCCAGCTGGCGACCATCGCCGGCAACGCCGGCGCGGCCGCCAGCGCGCCGCGCGCCCCCCGGCCGTCGGCCGACGACGGCGGTGAACCGGAGCCGGTCGGCTACGCCGATCTGGTGGGTTCGCACGGCGGTCTCACGGCGTTGCTGCTGGCCGTCCGTGACGGGCACCAGGAGACGGCCCTGGCGCTGCTCGCGGCCGGCGCCGATGTGAACCAGGTGAGCGCCGGCGATCGCACCAGCCCGTTGCTGATGGCCACGATCAACGGGCACTACGATCTGGCCGCCGTGCTGCTGGAGCGTGGCGCCGATGCCACGCTGGCCAGCGACGCCGGGGCCACGCCGCTCTACGGCGTGCTCAACATGCAGTGGGCGCCCAAGGCGCGGCATCCGCAGCCGGCCCGCTACATGCAGCAGGCCACCGACTATCTCGACCTGGCCGAGCGCTTTCTCAAGGCCGGCGCCGACGTCAACGCGCGCCTGACCAAGACGTTGTGGTACACCACCTACAACCGCGACCTGCTGGGCGTGGACCGCACCGGCGCGACGCCGTTCTGGCTGGCCGCCTACACCCTCGACCTGCCGGCGATGAAGCTGCTGCTCAAGTACGGCGCCGACCCCAACATCCGGACCGCCAAGGTGCCTGAACGCTACGAGGAGGGCGGCCCCGATCCCAGCCTGCCCGACCAGTCGGGCCTGGCCTCGATTCCCTGGCACGGCCCGGCGGTGGCGCCGATTCACGCCGCCTCGGGCGTCGGCTACGGCCTCGGCTTTGCCGGCAACACGCATCGGCACGTGCCTGACGGCTGGGTGCCGGCGGTGAAGTTCCTGGTGGAAGAACTGGGCGCTGACGTCAACGCGCGCGACCACAACGGCTACACCCCGCTGCACCATGCGGCCGCGCGCGGCGACGTCGAGCTCATCAAGTATCTGGTCTCGAAGGGGGCCGACGTGAAGGCCGTGGCCCGCACCGGCCAGACCACGGTGGACCTGGCCAACGGCCCGGTGCAGCGCGTGCAGCCGTACCCCGAGGCCATCGAACTGCTCGAAAGCCTGGGAGCCGTCAATCGGCACCGTTGCGTCAGCTGCTGAGGTCATGAAGGTCCTCGTCATCCTCGGCAGCGTCCGCCAAGGACGCAAGTCCGACCGCGTGGCCACCTTCGTGATGAACCGGTTGGCGGAACAGCCCGACGTCGCGGCTGAACTCGCCGACCTCGACGCCATCGACCTGCCGGTGATGGAAGAGCGGCTCGGCCGCATCGACCCGCCACCGCCGGGGCTGGCGGCATTGGGCGCGGCTATCAAGGGTGCCGATGCCGTGGTGGTGGTCTCGCCGGAGTACAACCACGGCTACCCCGGCGTACTCAAGAACGCGCTCGACTACTTCCTGCCGGAATTCAAGCGCACGCCGGTGGCGATTGTCACCGTGTCGGGCGGCGGCCACGGCGGCGTCAACGCCTGGGCGCAGCTCGTGACCGTCCTCGTCTACATGGGCGCCTTGGTGCTGCCGCAGACGGTGGCCGTGTCGAAGGTGCAGGACGCCTTCGACGAGCACGGGAACGCTCTCGACCAGGCCTATGTGAAGCGCGTCGACGGCATGGTGACCGAGCTCCTCTGGCTGGCTGGCCGCGTCAAGGACTGAGGCGCGGGCTAGCGCACCACGAAGCGCGCTTCGTCGAGCAGTGCCCCGTCGTCGTCGCGCAGTTCCACCCGCCATTCGCCGGCCTCGACGGAGTGGCGGCTGAAGGTGCGGTAGCCGTCGGTGGCGTTGGCGCCAATCCTCAGCGCCACGTCCTGCCGCAGGCGATCGCCCTGATACCAGCGGTGCCGCACCTGGCGCGCGCTGGACGAGGCGATGCGCGTGTAGAAGCTCACGCGTCCGCTGGCCGTCGTGGCTCCGGCCGGTTCGCAGCGCCAGTTGCCGTTCGTGGTCAGCGTGCGGCAGATGGTAGCCGTCACGACACGCACGTCGGCAGCGGCTGAGGCGCCGCTGGCGCCACTTGTGCCGCCCGCCGCCCTGGTGTCCCCCGACGCCGGTGCTTCCGGTGCAGTCGTGGAGGGCGGCGTGGCCGCCGCGGGCCGGCTGCCCGCCGGTGCCGCGCCGCTGGCCGCGGTCGTCGGTGCCGACGGCCTGCTCTCAGCCGGGGGCTCCGTAGGAGAGGCCGAAGCAGGCGTGCCAGAAGCGGCCGACCTCGGAGCGGTGGCGACCGGACCGGGGACGCTCCGCGCTGCGGTGGCGGAGGACGGGGCCGAGCCGGTCGTGGCGCCGCCGGAATCGGCACGCCACAGCCGGGCACCCGCGATCGCGGCCACCAGCGTGGCCAGGATGGCCGCGGCCCCCACCCACGCCCGTCGC
The DNA here is from genome assembly GCA_963843885.1 of uncultured Acidobacteriota bacterium. Classification (GTDB taxonomy): domain Bacteria; phylum Acidobacteriota; class Vicinamibacteria; order Vicinamibacterales; family UBA2999; genus CADEFD01. Next base: position 8,273 of record CAWJMJ010000014.1, on the reverse strand, counting down.
ATCGACGCCGCCCGGGGCCGTGCTGCGTGAGTCGCGGCCTCCGCCAGCGCCGATGGCGCAGATGGCGTCACCACGGACGGCGCGCTGGGGCGCGGCGGCGTGTGCGGAGTATTGCGCGGCGCCGCCGTCGACGGAGCGGCCGGCTTCAACACGGGCGTCGCGGCGGGTTGGGCGGCGGCAGATGAAGCAGCGTCTGTTACCGCGGGAGGCGTGGCCGGGCGCGTAGCCGTCGCGGGAGCAGGCGCGGTCGACGGCGTCACCGGCGGCGGCGATGACGGGGCGGTCGGCACGGGCGAGGCCGAGACCGGCGCCGCCGCTTCTTCGAACGGCAGACCGCGCGCCTGACAGAAATCGCGGAGGTTGTCGTGGCTGGTGACGACCAGCGGATGGCCGGCGCCGAGCGTGGCCGCGGCCACGGCGTGGGCACGGCGATAGAACCGCTCCGCCTCCGCCGGCTGCTCGCTCATCTCGCAGGCCACGGCCAGGTTGTTGAGGGTGCTGGCCAGTTCCGGATGGAGCGGGCCGAGCGCGGCTTCCTGCAGACCAAGCGCTTCACGCAGTCGTGCTTCGGCGCCGGCGAAGTCGCCCGCGGCCGCGGCCTGCTCGGCCAATTCGACTACCGTCTGGAACGCGCGCACGTCCGGCATGTGTGCTCTGGGAGTGTGGTGAACTCGGGGGAGTCACTCGACGACGACACGGCATTGTAGACTAGCGAGCGAACGGTTCGACGCACGCGAAGTTTTCAAAAGCCGAGCCGGTAGCCCCCCACAATCATTTACATTGAAGACATGACCCGTCGTCGCGGGTCTTCAGGAGGTCCCTAGATGCGTCTCACGTTCAAGCCCGTTGCGCTCCTTTTGCTGCCCATCATGTTCGCCGCGTCCCCCGCGTTTGCCGGCCAGTCGCAACTGGCGACGGCCTCGGCGCTGCATCAGGCCCTGGCCGACCAGGCCGAAGCCGAGCGCACGCAGCGCGATGCCGTCGAACGCGTCCTCGCTCAGGACGACGTCCGTCAGCTCGCGGCGACCATGGGGCTGAGCGTCGCGGACGCCCGCGCGGCCGTCGCGACCATGAACGGCGCCGACCTGGCGCAGGCCGCCGAGCGCGCCAATGCCATCGAAGTGGCGCGCGCCGGTGGGGCGCAGACGGTGGTGATTTCGCTCACCACGCTGCTGCTCGTGCTCATCATCGTCATCCTGCTGGCCAACTAACGCGCGCTGGTGCGCGTCGCATGAGCTGTGTCCGCACCGCGTGCGCGGTGCTGCTCGTGTGCGCGTCGAGCGCGCCGGTCAGCACGGCCGCGCCGTTGTCTCCATCTCCGTCCCCTGGCGACACTGCCGGTCGCCAGGAGGACGGACGGCGCATCCTCGACGTCCCGTATCTGCCGCAGAGCGAAGACTTGTGCGGCGGGGCGGCGCTGGCCATGGTCATGCGCTACTGGGGCGAGCGTCAGGTCTTCGCCGAAGACTTCGCGCCGCTGGTCGATCGCAGTCGCGCCGGCATCCTCACCACCACCCTGGTCGCCGCGGTCGGTCGCCGCGGCTGGCGTTCGGTGCCGTTTGCCGGCGACGCGGCCGCTGGCGCTCGCCTGGATCGAGGCGCAGATGGCGCAGGGCCGGCCGGTGATCGCGCTCATCGCCGTCGGCGACAATCGTTTCCACTATGTCGTGGTCGTGGCCAGCACCGCCACGCACGTGGTCGTGCACGACCCGGCCGTGGCGCCGTTTCGCGTGCTGGCGCACGCCGCCTTCGCCAGCGCGTGGTCCCCCGCGGATCACTGGGCAGTCGCCATCCTGCCGCCGGACGACGGCGCGCCCGCGGCACGGTCATCGTCCCCTCCGATGTCGTCGACGCTGGCCGATGCCAGTCCTTGCGCGGAGCTGCGCGATGCGATGGTGGCCCGCGCGCAGGCCGGCGATTCGGCAGGCGCCGAGGCCGGGCTCACCGCGGCCACGTCCTTGTGCGCCGACAGCGCCGCGGCTTGGCGCGAGCTGGCCGGCCTCCGCTTCCTGCAGAAGCGCTGGGCCGAGGCGAGCGCGCATGCCGCCCGCGCCGCCGGACTCGATCCGGCCGACGAGTCGGCCTGGGACCTGCTCGCCACCAGTCGGTTCCTGGACGGCCAGCCGGATGCGGCCCTGGCGGCGTGGAATCGATATCGGCCGGCCGGTGCTGGACCTGGTGCGCGTGGAGGGCGCGGCGCGCACACGCCAGCCGGTGATTGCCTCGCTGCTGCGCTTGCCCCCGCGCGTGCTGCTGACGGCCGAGACCGTGGCTCGGGCGGCGCGGCGGCTCGACCAACTGCCGAGCGCGGCCCTGACGCGTCTCCGCTATCGTCCGCTGGCTGACGGCCTGGCGCAGGTGGACGCGGTGGTGATGGAGCGGCCGCCCCTGCCGCACGGCGCCGTGCCGCTGGCAACGTGGCTGGCGCGCACGGCCGTGCACCGCGAACTGCGTCTCGATGTCGCGGCGCCGACCGGCAGCGGCGAGTTGTGGTCGGCGGCGTGGCGCTTCTGGGACGCCCGGCCACGGGTGGCCGCCACGCTGGCCCTGCCCTCACGGGCGGGTCTCCCCGGGGTCACCACCATCGAAGGGGCGTGGGAGCGGCAGTCCTATGCCGCGCCGCTCACCGCCCAGGGCGGAGCGCAACGCGAGTCGTGCAGCCCGAGCGCCTGCGCGCCGCCGCCGGTCTGGCCGATTGGGTGACCAGCCGCCTGCGCTGGACGGCCGCGGCGGCGATCGACCGCTGGGACGGCGATCGCCATGTCTCGCTGGCGGGCGGGCTGGATCAGCGCCTGGCGGGCGACCGCGTAGCCCTGGGCGTCGAGGGGGCGGCGTGGACACCGGCCGGGTCGGGGCGGCGCTTCGCGCGCACCGGGGTGTCGCTGGCGGCCCGCTCGTCGTCGCGGCCGTCGGGCGCCACCTGGAGGTGCAGTCGGGCCTCACCCACGCTACCGCGCGGGCGCCGCTGGATCTGTGGCCCGGCGCGGGCACCGGTTTCGGCCGCGAGCCGCTGCTCCGCGCCCATCCGCTGCTCGATCACGGCGTCATCGCCGGACCCGCATTCGGGCGGCGTCTCGCGCACGCCACGGTCGAGTTCGCGCCGGTGCTCGTGACGCGGGCGGCGGCCACGCTGCGGCTTGCTGCCTTCGTGGACAGCGCGCGCGTGTGGGAACGTCTGCGGCCGGGTGATGCCGGGGCGTGGCACGCCGACGCCGGCACGGGCCTGCGCCTGTCACTTCCGGGCCGCGCCGGGCGCGTGCGGCTCGACCTCGCCCGCGGGCTGCGCGACGGCCGGATGGCCGTCTCGGCAGCCTGGGATCCGGTGTGGCCGCGGCGCTGAGTCGCGGCGTGGCGGCGATGCGACTGCGAGCCGTCGGATAGACTACCAGCCATCAAGGCCATCCTCATTCACGGCAACGGCGGCGCGACCGCCGCCGACGGCTGGTTGCCGTGGGTCGAGCGCGACCTGCGCGCCCTCGGCCTCGAGGTCGTCAACCGCACCTTCCCCGACAACGTGCGCGCGCGCGCCGAGCGGTGGCTGCCGTTCATCGACGCCCTGGGCGCCGATGCCGAGACCGTGCTCATCGGCCACTCGTCCGGCGCGGTGGCGGCGCTGCGCTATGCCGAGACCCATCGCCTGCTCGGCTCGGTGCTGGTTGGCGTGTGTCGCACCGACCTCGGCGACCCGGGCGAGCGCGCCAGCGGTTACTACCAAGCGCCGTGGCGCTGGGACGATATCCGCCGCAACCAGGACTGGATCGGGATCTTCCAGTCCGCCGACGATCCCTGCATTCCGGTGGCCGAAGCCCGCTTCGTCGCCGCGCAACTGCGGTGCAGCTACTTCGAGCACGACGACCGCGGCCATTTCACCGACCGCGGCCCCTTTCCCGAGCTGGTGCAGTTCGTGCGCCGCAAGCTGGCCTTGCCGGCGGGCGCCTGAGCCATGCGGCGGCCACGGTATCGCGGCACGAACCCGCGCGCGTTCCATCTGAAATACAAGGAGCTGCAGCCCGACCGCTATGCCGCCGACGTGGACAAGGTGCTGGCGGCGGGGAAGACCCCGGCCGGCATGCACCGGCCGATCATGGTCGACGAGATCCTGCGCGCGCTGACGCCGCGACCGGGAGACGTCGCGCTCGACTGCACGCTCGGCTTCGGCGGTCATGCCCAGGCGCTGCTCGAGCGCGTCACTCCGGGCGGCCGGCTGATCGGCCTCGACGTCGATCCCATCGAGCTGCCGCGGACCGAGGCGCGGCTGCGCGCGGCCGGCTTCGGCCCCGACGTGTTCGAGGCGCGGCGCACGAACTTCGCCGGGCTGCTCGCGGCGCTGGCCGAGGCCGGCGTCGACGGCGCCGACGTGGTGTGCGCCGATCTCGGGGTGTCGTCGATGCAGCTCGACAACCCCGCGCGCGGCTTCACGTTCAAGGACACGGCGCCGCTCGACATGCGCATGAATCCGAGCGGGGTGAACCGGCCGCGGCGCTGCTGGCGCGCACGGGGGAGACGGCGCTGGCCGCACTCCTCGCAGCCAACGCCGACGAGCCGCACGCCGCCGCCATCGCCCGACGTCTGGCCGGGCGAGCGCTGGCCACCACGCGTGACTGCGGCGGCCGTGCGCGGCGGCCGTGCTCGAGACGCGCGCCACGCGCCGGAGCCAACGCCGCCGACGCGTCGGTGCGGCGCGTGTTCCAGGCGCTCCGCATTGCGGTCAACGACGAGTTCTCGGCGCTGGACGCGCTGCTGCGGGCCTTGCCGGCGGCCCTGCGTCCGGGCGGCCGCGTCGCCATTCTCAGCTTCCACTCGGGTGAAGACCGGCGCGTGAAGAAGGCGTTCCAGGCCGGACGCCGCGACGGCCTCTACCGGGCCGGCGGCGACGACGTCATCCGCGCCTCGGCGGCGGAGGTGCGGGCCAATCCGCGCGCCTCGGCGGCCAAGCTGCGCTGGGCGGTGCGGGCCAAGCGTTAGAGCTCACGCTTGTTGCTTCGTTTCCCAGGTTTCCATAAGCTGTAGTTTCGTCTGATTGCCGGGGGTCCGCGCGAGTGCGGATGCGCGCCCCACCAGTCCATTCTGCCGTCGCCGGGTGCCTGACGAACGCCGGTTGCTGGACGGTTGAAGCGCGCCCCCTGGTCACGCGCCATCTCGATCCATTCGTGGATGGGCCCCGCGCGGGCTGTGTGCTCGTCGCGCTATGGTCGGGAAGGAACAGCTGATGGAGTCTCCGCTTGGCGCGCCGACGGACATCGTCGGGCGTGCCGCCGTGACCCGCGCCCACCGGTTCGCCGCCGAGACCGTGGCCACCCCGACGGACGGCGCCCTTGGCGTCACGCGCCAGCTGTTCGTGCGTGCGCTCTTGTCGGGCGACCGGAAGGCAGCCCTGGCCACTGCCATCGGGGCGCTGCACCACGGGGTCCCGGTGCTCGACCTCTACGCCGACGTTTTCCAGGAGGCGCTCTACGAAGTCGGCCGGCTGTGGGAGTCCAATGCCATCACGGTCGCGCAGGAACACATGGCGACGGCCGTCACCCAGTATGTGATGGCGCAGGTGTTCGGGACCATGGCCAGTGTCGTCCCGACGCGCGGTGTCGCCGTCATGACCGGCGTCCCGGGAGAACTGCACCACATCGGCGCGTTGATGGTGTCGGACATGCTCGAAGCCCAGGGCTGGCAGATGCAGTTCCTCGGCAGCAACCTGCCGATCGATGCCGTCCTGGCCACCATCGCCGACAGCAAGCCGCAGTTGCTCGGCATCTCGGTGACCATGCCCTTCAACCTCCATCATGCCAGGCGTCTCGTCACCGAAGCCAAGCGGACGGATCGCGCGGTCCGGGTCGTGGTTGGCGGCGCCGCGTTCAGGTTCGATGGCTGGCGGGACACCGGCGCGGACGACTACGCCGCCGACGTCCGAAGCGCCGTCGCCCTGCTGTGTGGGGAGCAGGCTGCGTGAGTCTTGCGGTGTCACGAGGCCGGATGGCGGCCATGCGCGCCTATCTGGAAGCGACGCGAGTGGTGCACGTCGTGCGATGTGACCTGACCGGGCAGATCCAGATGATGAACGCCGCCATGACCGGCCGGCTCGGCTTGGCCGAGGCACCGCTCGGGCGCTCCCTGTTCGACTTTCTGACCGCGGCGGACGCCGAGGTCGTCCGTCGTCGACTGAGCCGCCCCTGCGACGCGTCGACTCCCTTGAACCTCAATTACTGCGACGGGCTCGCCGATCCCTTCACGTTGTCGTCCTTCCTCACGGTCGACCCCGACGGCTGCCTGGTCATTGGCGAGCCGGTCTACGACCACGAGCAACATCTGCAGCGGCAACTCGTCGAGCTGAACGAGGAATTGGCGGCGCTCGTCCGCCAACGCCAGCGGACGGTGGTCGCCGAGCAGCGCGCACGACGGCAGGCCGAAACGGACAACCGGGAGAAGGACGAGGGCCTGGCGGTGATCGTGCACGAACTCCGTCAGCCGCTCAGCACGGCGATGACCGCCGTGCGGGTGCTGAAGGGGGATCCGGGAGGCGCGGATCGGGCACTGCAGATGCTCGACAGCCAGCTGGGCGCGATGTCCAAGCTCGTGGAAGACCTGCTCGACGCCTCCCGGATCATGCGCGGCGCCGAACTGCTTCGCGAGCCGACCGACCTGGCGCGATTGGTCCGGGACACGGCCGAGTCCATTGAACCCGCGGTGCGGGAACGTGGTCAGCAGCTGACGATGGACGACAGCGGCGTGCTGCTGCTGGTCAGCGTGGACACCAGCCGGATGAGGCAGGTGCTGGCGAACATCCTGTCGAACGCCGTCAAGTACACGCCGGTGGGCGGATCGATTCGAATTTCCGTCGAGAGGACCGATGAGACCGCTTGCGTCAGCGTGCGCGACACGGGCGAAGGCATCTCCCAAGACGCGCTGCCCCGGGTCTTCGACCTCTTCGTCCGTGGCACGACGGGCGGCAACGGCATGGGCATTGGACTGGCCGTGGCCAGGCGGCTGGTGGAGCAGCACGGCGGCCATCTTGCGGCGCACAGTGACGGCCCCAGTCGGGGATCGGAATTCACGGTGACACTGCCGCTGCTGTCGCCGGTCCGCGGCGACCCGACGTCGTCGGGCTGACGTCCCCCGGGCGTGTACCCGTGCGCGCCTAGTTCCGACCTTGACGACAACCGTGGGCGGGAGTAGCGTGTCGCCACTGACCGGTCGCAGGGATCGTTTCCGCTCGCGACGCGTTCCGGCGTCGCGGCGGAACCTGGAGCCGAGACGGGTGCGGCCAGATCGCTTGCGATCTGGCGCGCCCGGCAGGGATCGATTCCGCTCGCGACGCGTTCCGGCGTCGCGGCGGAACCTGGAGCCGAGGCGGGTGCGGCCAGATCGCTTGCGATTTGGCGCGCCCGGCAGGGATCGATTCCGCTCGCGACGCGTTCCGGCGTCGCGGCGGAACCTGGAGCCGAGGCGGGTGCGGCCAGATCGCTTGCGATTTGGCGCGCCCGGCAGGGATTCGAACCTGCGACCCCCGGCTTAGAAGGCCGGTGCTCTATCCGACTGAGCTACGGGCGCGTGTCACCATCGTAGCAGCCTGCCGCGCCACGGCCGTCGCGCCCGGGCACGTGGTCCTCGCGCCGACATGTCCGCGACGTCAGAATCCGGTAGCGTCTTTGGCCTTCTTGGCCTGCTCCGGAGTGAGCGGCTCGCCCTTCAGCCCGGTCTTGGCGGCAGACGGGCCGGTCTCGTTGCCAACGCCCTCGACATCAGGGGTAGGCAAGGGCGGGATGCCCTTGGTCTTCTGTTCTGGCGGCAGTTCGTCGGCCTGAGGCTGGGCCTGACCCTCGCTCTCCATCGTCTTCACCTGGTCGTACCAAGCTGCCGTGCGGCTGGGCGGCGGGGCGGTCGGCGTCCTTGGCAACGGGCTCCGAGCCGCCGGCAGAAGATGGCATCTTCTGGCCATCCTGTATCCTGCCGCCTTCTTCTTTCGCCTGCGTGGGGTGCTGGATTATCTGATTTCTGCGTCATGCGTGGGGCCAGCAAGATCGATGCCTCGTCGGCGGCGCTTATCCCAGTTTCGTCCGGCCGGCCTTCTTCGCCGCGGCCCAGCGCGCCTTGGCGGCATCGGCCATCTTCTTGCGCGTGGCTTCCGACATCGGCTGCCGGCCCGCAGCCGCGCCCGCGGCCTTCTGCGGGGGCATCGGGCCCTTGGCCGCGTGCCGGCCCAGGCTTTCCTGGACGTCGGCCATCTCGCGCTCGACGCCGGCCAGCTGCCGCGCCAGCTTGTCGCGTTGGGCCGCCAGCTT
>CAWJMJ010000013.1:0-11991 GCA_963843885.1 uncultured Acidobacteriota bacterium | reverse complement strand
GCCGACCAGCCCGAGACGCTGGCACTGGCCATCGGCGGGGCGCGCGAACTGCTCTACTCGGCCACGCGCCCACTCGAGCAGGGCGTCTACGTGCGCCGGACGGCTTCGTGTGGCAGCGCACCTCGGAAGGCGACATTCCGCTGCTGCCGCTGGCGGCGGTGCAGCTGCCCGGCCGCCACATGTCTGAGCAACGTCGTGGCCGCGGCGGCGATCAGCCATCTGGCCGGCGCGTCGCGGCGGCATCACTGGCGCGGCGCTCGACGGCTTTCACGGCCTCGAGCACGTGATGGAGCTCGGTCGGCGACGATCGGCGGCGTGCGCTTCGTCAACGACTCGAAGGCGACCAACGTCGAGGCGGCGCGCGCGGTCGATCGAGAGCTTCGACACGGCGTCGTCGCGATCGTCGGCGGCCGTTACAAGGGCGGCGACTTCGGCGACCTGCGCCGAGCCGCTGCGCAGCGCACGGCCGCGCGGTCGTGGCGATCGGCGAGGCGCGCCGCTGGTGCGCGACGCGCTGCAGGAGTCGTGCCGGTGGTCGAGGCGGCATCGCTGGACGAGGCGGTGCGCCAGGCGCTTCGAGCTGGCGGTCGCCGGACGGCGTGGTGCTGCTGGCGCCGGCGTGTTCGAGCTTCGACATGTTCGCCGACTACGCCGAGCGCGGCCGGCAGTTCAAGGAGGAGGTGCAGCGGCTGGCGATGAGAGGCTGACGTGAGGGCGCGGGGTGCTTGAGATGCGGCGTGAGCGGTGAGCAGTCGTCAGCCGGTTGGCGGCGAATGGGAGCCGGCCGCTGGGAACGCAGGCTGCCCCGGTCTGCGAGGCTGGTGTCCCGTTCCCCGAGCCGGCTGATGACTGCTGACCGCTCGCGACCGTGCGATCCGCGATCGACGTGCGTCGCGTCGGACGATCGCGAGCCTGGACTGAGGCGCCGCCTGAGGGCGGCGCACGAGACGGCAGAGTATGGCGCGAAAGCTGAAATCCGACAAGTGTGCTGTTCCTGGCGACGCTGCTGCTCGTCTGCGTCAGCATCGTCATGGTCTACAGCGCCTCGGCGGTGGTGGCGCTGCGAGCGCTTCGAGCAGCCGTATCTGTTTCTGACCAAGCAGGTGATGTGGGCGGTGCTCGGCCTGGCCGTGCTCGTCGATCGCGATGCGCATCGACTACCGCACCTATCGCGAACGACCAGCTTCATCTGGGCGCTGCTCGGCCTGGTCGCGCTGATGCTGGTCGCCGTGCTGTTCAGCGCGGCCGGTCAACGGCACGCGCCGCTGGTTCGGCATCGGCGGCCTCGGCATTCAGCCATCGGAGCTCGCCAAGCTGGCCGCGATCTTCTTCACCGCGCTGATCGCTCGAGCGGCGCATGCACCGCATCAACGAGCTGGCGCTACTCGCTGCTGCCGATCGCCATCGTCGTCGGCGGGCTGGTCGGGCTGATCCTGCTGGAGCCCGACTTCGGCACCTCGATGTCGCTGCTGGCTGATCGTCGGCGGTGATGGTGTTCGCCGCCGGGCTGAACTACAGCTACATTCGTCGGCGCGCTGCTGCTGGCCGCTGCCGGCGCTCTACGTCGTCGCTGATGCAGCGCCGACTACCGCCGCCGGCGGCTGCTGGCGTTCCTGGATCCGTGGGCCGACCCGCTCGGCGACGGCTTCCAGATCATCCAGTCGCTGATCGCCGTCGGCACCGGCGGCGTGTCCGGCACGCGGCCTGATGGACGGCGTGCAGAAGCTGTTCTACCTGCCCGAGCCGCACACCGACTTCATCTTCGCGGTGATCGCCGAGGAGCTCGGCCTGATCGGCGCCACGCTGCGTGGTGCTGTGCTTCTGCGTCATCGCCTGGCGCGGGCTGCGGGTCGCGATGCGCGCCCCGGACAGCTTCGGCGCGTTCCTGGCGCTTGGCATGACGACGATGATCGCGGTGCAGGCGTTCGTGAACATCAGCGTCGTGCTCGGGCTGATGCCGACCAAGGGCATTCCGCTGCCGTTTGTCAGCACCGGCGGCTCGTCGCTGCTCGATCAACCTGCTCGGCATGGGCGTGCTGCTGAACATCTCGCAGCACGCAGTCGCAGATGGCATGACAGGGAGCGGCGTGAGCTGTGCGGTCCTGATCGCCGGCGGCGGCACCGGCGGGCATCTGTATCCGGGCATCGCCGTGGCGCGCGAGCTGCTGCGCGCGCGACCCGGCCGACGCGGGTGGCGTTCGTCGGGCACCGCGCGCGGGCATCGAGGCGCGGGTCGTGCCGCGCGAGGGGTTCGCGCTGGACCTGATTCGCAGCGGCGGGCTCAAGGGCAAGTCGCTGCGGCGCTGCTGCGCGGGCTGTCGCTGCTGCCGCTCGCGGCGCTCGATGCCTGGCGGGTGATCTCGACGCGGCGGCCCGACGTGGTCGATCGGCGTCGGCGGCTACAGCTCGGGCCCGGTGGTGCTGCTGGCGGCGCTGCGCGGCATCCCGACGCTGCTGCTGGAGCAGAACGCCGTGCCCGGGTTCACCAACCGGCTGCTGGCGCCGCTGGTGCGGGCGGCGGCGGTGACCTATCGACGAGGCGTTGCCGTATTTCCCGGCGCAAGGGCTTTCGTGGCCGGTAACCCGGTGCGGCCGCGAGTTCTTGCGCGGCGCGGAGGCGGCCGATGATGACGCGCTCGCGCGCGGGACGGTCCGGTGCGGGTGCTGGTCTTTGGCGGCTCTCAGGGCGCGCACGCGATCAACGATGGCCATGGTGGCGGCAGCGCCGCGGCTGGCCGCCGCCGGCTCGCCGTGCGCATCACGCACCAGACCGGCGAGCGCGATCTGGAAATGGTGCGCGACCGCTACGCAGCGCGCCGGGCTCGACGGCCACGGTCGAGCCGTTCCTCTACGACATGGACGCGCGAGATGCAGGCCGCCGACCTCGTGGTCGTGCCGCGCCGGCGCGACGACGCTGGCGGAGCTGACCGCGCCGGGCACGGCCGTCGATTCTGGTGCCGCTGCCGACCGCCGACCGACGATCACCAGCGCAAGAACGCGCGAGGCGCTGGCCGCGGCCGGCGCGGCGGAGGTGATCGAGGAGCGCGAGCTGAGCGGCGAGCGCGCTGGCGCAGGCTGCTCGACGGCGCTGGCCGCCGACGCGCGCGCGGCGGCGCGCGCATGGCGGCGGCGGCGCGGGCGCTGGCGCGGCCGGACGCGGCGGCGCGGATCGTCGACGCATGCGTGACGCTGGCGGCGACGGAAGTGACGGTCGCCATGCTCGGTAAGACGCGGCGCATCCACTTCGTCGGCGTCGGCGGCATCGGCATGAGCGGCATCGCCGAGCTGCTCGCCAATCTCGGCTACGCCGTGTCGCGGCTCCGACGCGAAGCGGCTCGGCGGCCACCGAGCGGCTGGCGACGCTCGGCGTCACGGTGCACGATCGGGCACGCCGCCGCGCACGTCGGCGACGCCGACGTGGTCGTGTATCTCGTCGGCGGTGCAGCCCGACAACCCCGAGGTCGCCGAGGCGCGCGCGCCGCGGCATCCCGGTGATTGCCGCGGGCCGAGATGCTGGCCGAGCTGATGCGGCTGCGTTCGGCATCGCCGTCGCCGGCGCGCACGGCAAGACCACGACGACCTCGATGATCGCGCTGGTGCTCGAGCGGGCCGGCCTCGATCCGACGGCGGTGATCGGCGGACGGCTGAGCGCGTTCGGCAGCAACGCCCGGCTGGGCCGCGGCGACTACATGGTGGCCGAGGCCGACGAGAGCGATCGGTCGTTCCTGAAGCTGTCGCCGACGATTGCGGTGATCACCAACATCGATCGCGAGCACATGGAGGCCTACGGCAGCTTCGCCGACCTGCAGCAGGCCTTCGTCGACTTCGCCAACAAGGTGCCGTTCTACGGCGCGGTCGTCGCCTGTGCCGACGATGCCGAGCTGCGCCATGTGCTGCCGCGCATGACCCGGCGCGCCATCACCTACGGCATCGACGCGCCCGAGGCCGAGATTGCCGCCACCGACCTCGTCCTCGAGGGCTTCGGCAGCGCCTGCACGGTGGTGCGCCGCGACCCGCGCAGCCGCGGCGGCGCGGACCGGGCCGCTCGGCCGCCTGCACCTGCAGGTGCCGGGCCGCCACTCCGTGCTGAACGCGCTGGCGGCGGTGGCCGTCGGCCTCGAACTCGGCGCGCCGTTCGACGTCATCGCCGCGGCCCTGGCCGAGTTCCAGGGCGCGGAGCGCCGTTTCGAGCGTCGCGGAGTGGTCGGCGGCGTCACGGTCGTCGACGACTACGGCCACCACCCGACCGAGATTGCCGCGGTGCTGGCCGCCGCCCGGCCGCCGCGCCGACGCGCATCGTCGTGGCCTTCCAGCCGCACCGCTACTCGCGCACGGCGCAATTGCTGCCCGAGTTCGCGGCCGCGCTGGCGCCGGCCGACGAAGTGGTGCTGACCGAGATCTACGCCGCCAGCGAGGAGCCGATTCCCGGCGTCACCGTCGAAGCGCTGGCCGAAGCCGTCAACCGCCGCCGGGCCCAGCCGGTCGTGGTGGTCAAGAAGCTCGACGACATGGCCGCGGTCGTGGCCGACTCTGACCCGGCCTGGCGACCTCGTGATCACGCTCGGGCGCCGGCTCGATCGGCAGTGTGCCGGCGATGCTTCTGCGCGAACTGAGCCGCCGCTTCGGCCCGGAGGTGGCGTCGTGACGCCCGGCCTGCCCACGCCCGCCGACAAGCGCTTCCGCCGCGCCCAGGTCAAGCCCACCGGCCGCCGCGGGCAGCTGTGGCGCCGCCTGGTCGTGATCGTCAAGTCGGTGTCGCTGGCGGTGGTGGTCGGTCTGGCGCTATGGCGCGCGGCGACGCTGGTGGCCGAGTCGCCGGCGTTGCGCATCGCGCACATCGTGCTGCACGGCAACGACCGGCTGTCGCGCGGCGAGGCAATGGCGCTGGTCGGCGAGCTGCACGGTCAGAACATCCTCGCCGTCCGTCTGGAAGACTGGCGCCAGCGGCTCATGACCTCGCCGTGGGTGGGGGACGCCGTCGTGCGTCGCGTGCTGCCCAACACGCTCGACGTGGTCGTGCGCGAGCGCACGCCGATGGCCGTCGCCCGCCTGGGCCGCGACCTCTACCTGGTCGACGCGAGCGGCGTGGTCATCGACGAATACGGCCCGAGCTATGCCGACCTCGACCTGCCGGTGATCGACGGCCTCGGGCCGGCCCCGGGCGAAGACGCGCCGGTGATGGACGAACGCCGCACGCAGCTGGTCGCCCGCCTGCTCGCCGACGTGGCCCCGCACGAGCACCTGGCCGACCGCGTGTCGCAGATTGACGTGCACGACGCGCGCGACGCCGTCGTGCTGCTCGACGGCGACACGGTGCTGTTGCGCCTCGGCGACCGCGATTTCGCCGAGCGGCTCCAGGACTACCTGGACGTCGCCACGGCGCTCAAGGACCGCATGACGGTCATCGACACGGTGGATTTGCGGTTCGGCGAGCGGATGTACGTGCGTCCCGGACGCGACGGCGGCGGGCCGCAGCCCGCGTCGCGCGAGGTCGGAGCTGGTAGTCGGCTGGGAGGTCAGTAGTGGCACGGAATGAGCGGTACATCGTCGGGCTCGACATCGGCACCTCGAAGGTGTGCACGGTCGTGGGCGAGGTCTCGGACGGCGGCGGGCTCGACGTCATCGGCATCGGCATGGCCGAGTCGAAGGGCTTGAAGCGCGGCGTCGTGGTGAATCTCGAGGCCGCCGTCGACTCCATCAAGAAGTCGGTGGAGGAGGCCGAGCTCATGGCCGGCGTGGAGATCGGATCGGCGCATCTGGCCGTGAACGGTCCTCACATCAAGGGCTTCAACAGCCGCGGCGTCGTGGCCGTGGCCGGCAAGAACCGCGAGATCACGCGCGAGGACGTGCGCCGCGCCCTCGACGCCGCCCGGGCCGTGTCGCTGCCCGCCGGCCGCGAGGTCCTGCACGTGCTGCCGCAGGACTTCGTCGTCGACGAGCAGGACGGCATCGGCGCCCCGGTCGGCATGACCGGCGCCCGGCTCGAGGTCAACGTGCACATCGTCACCGGCGCGGCCACCTCCACGCAGAACCTCGTCGCCTGCGTGAACCGGGCGGGCATCGCGGTGGTCGACATGGTCATCGGCCAGCTGGCGGCCGCCGAAGCGGTGCTGACGCCCGACGAGCGCGAACTCGGCGTGGCGCTGCTCGACATCGGCGGCGGCACGGCCGACCTGGCCATCTTCGAGCGCGGCGGCCCTGTGGCACACCGCCGTCATCGGCGTCGGCGGCGACCACTTCACCAACGACATCGCGGTCGGGCTGCGCACGCCGATCCCCGAGGCCGAGAAGGTCAAGCGCCGCTCCGGCTGCGCGCTCTCGGGCATGGTCGACGAAGACGAAACCATCGAGGTGGCGAGCGTCGGCGGCCGCCGGCCGCGCGTGATGGCCCGCCGCATCCTGTCGGACATCCTCCAGCCGCGGGCCGAGGAGCTGTTCCACCTGGCGTGGGACGAAATCAGCAAGGCCGGCTACGAGAAGTCGCTCAACTCGGGTCTGGTCCTGACCGGCGGCGGCGCGGTGCTCGACGGCATGTCGGAAATCGCCGAGCAGATCTTCGACCTGCCGATGCGCCGCGGCGTGCCGACCGGCGTCGGCGGGCTGGCCGACCACTTGAGCAACCCCGCGTGCGCCTCGGCCCTCGGGCTGGTGCTCTACGCGCACAGACATCGACAGTTCGAAACGGCGGGGGCCGGCGGCGGCGCCTTCACCCGCATGGTGAGCCGGCTGCGGACCGTATTCAAGGAGTTCTTCTGATGGACGGATGGTTGAAACCAGGAGGGGCGATGGCCGACGCCGATAGCAAGCTGAGGCTGATGCTCGACGAAGAGCTGCGCAGCGGCGCCCGCATCAAGGTCGTGGGCGTGGGCGGCGGCGGCGGCAACGCCGTGTCGCGCATGGTGCAGGCGGGCCTGTCCGGCGTCGAGTTCATGGTCGCGAACACCGACGCGCAGGCGCTGCGCTCGAACCCGGCGCCGGTCAAGATCCAGATCGGCAGCAAGCTCACGAAGGGCCTCGGCGCCGGCGCCGATCCCAACGTCGGGCGCCAGGCCGCGCTGGAGGACACCGACGCGCTGATTGCCGCGCTGAGCGGCGCCGACATGGTGTTTGTCACCACCGGCCTCGGCGGCGGCACCGGCACGGGCGCCGCGCCGGTGATCGCCAGCCTCGCCACCGAACTGGGCGCGCTCACGATCGCGGTCGTGACCAAGCCCTTCAAGTTCGAGGGCAAGAAGCGCCTGACCCAGGCGGCGCAGGGCCTCGACGCGCTGCGCGACGCGGTCGACACGGTGATCACCATCCCCAACGAGCGGCTGCTCTCGGTCATCGACCGGCAGACCTCGATGCTCGAGGCCTTCGTCACCGCCGACGACGTGCTGCGCCAGGCCATCCAGGGCATCTCCGACCTGATCCTGGTGCCCGGCATCATCAACCTCGACTTCGCCGACGTGAAGACCATCATGTCGACGGCACGGGCGTGGCCATGATGGGCACGGCCATGGCCGACGGCCAG
Organism: uncultured Acidobacteriota bacterium; assembly: GCA_963843885.1. Lineage (GTDB taxonomy): Bacteria > Acidobacteriota > Vicinamibacteria > Vicinamibacterales > UBA2999 > CADEFD01. The sequence goes on along the minus strand of CAWJMJ010000013.1, from coordinate 4,478 downwards.
ACCCGCGCTCATCGACGCCGCCAACCGCGCCGTGTCGAGCCCGCTGCTCGAGGACGCCTCGGTCAACGGCGCGCGCGGCGTGATCGTCAACATCACCGGCGGGCCGGACATGTGGCTGATGGAAGTGAACGACGCCATGTCGGTCATCCAGGAAGCGGCGCACGAGGACGCGAACATCATCTTCGGGGCCGTCGTCGACCCGCAGCTGGTCGGCAAGGTGAAGATCACCGTCATCGCCACCGGCTTCGAGCACGCGCGGAGCGCGCGCGTGCTGCCGTCGCACTCGTCCACCCCGGTGGACCTGTCGAACTACACCGCGCATCTTCGCGCCGGCGCCGGCGCCCACGCCATCGACGCGGCACCGCCCCAGCGCGCCACCATCTCGCGCCGGCCGTCGATCGACATGCCGATGCAGCAGCGGGCCGTCGTTGGCGGCGTGCCGCTGCAGAGCTACGACCTCGAGCCGGGCGAGGTGGATCTGACCATGGAGCTCGACGTGCCGGCCTTCCTGCGCCGTCAGAACGAGTAGTTCCGCGCCCGCCGGCCCTGCGGTGCCCCCGCCGGAAGGGCCGGTGTCACATCCCGGGGGGTAGTAGACTGTTACCGGGGGCGCTCGCCCCCGATAATGAATACATCCTGGGAACAACGCGAAGCTGCCCGTCAGACCCTGGCGCGCGAAGTGGGATACGTGCAGAAACCGCACGTCGACCTCATGCGCGTCGGCCTGGCCTTCCCCAACACCTATTTCGTGGGGATGTCGAACCTCGGCTTCCAGACGGTCTACCGGCTCTTCAACGACCACCCCGACATCGGTCTGCGAGCGGGTGTTCCTGCCGCCCAAACAGGAACTGAAGGCCCTCGTCGAACGCAGACGCCCGCCTGGTCACCATCGAATCGCAGACGCCGCTCAACGATTTCGACGTGCTGGCGTTCTCGGTGTCGTTCGAGTGGGACTACACCAACGTCCTGACGATGCTGCGCCTGGCCGGCCTGCCGCTGCGCGCCGCCGACCGCGACCACCGCCACCCCCTGGTGGTGATTGGCGGCGCCGTGACGTTCGTGAACCCCGAGCCGCTGGCGCTCTTTGCCGACGTGATTGCCGCCGGCGAAGGCGAAGTGCTGGTGCCGTCGCTGCTCGAGGCGGTGGCGAGCGCCACCTCGCGGGCCGACCTGCTGAAGGCAGCTGGCGCAGCGGCGCGGCTTCTACATCCCGTCGTTCTACGACGTGCACTACGCGGCCGACGGCACCATCGACGCGCTTCGTGCCGCGCCCCGGCACGGGCGCCCCGCCGGTCGTGAAGAAGGCGGCCCTGAAGACCACCGAAGCCGTCGACCCGCCGTGCACGTCGATCTTCACGCCCGACACCGAGTTCGGCTCGCGCTTCCTGATCGAGGTCGTGCGCGGCTGCGCCAACCTGTGCCGCTTCTGCTGGGCCGGCTACAACTACCTGCCGGTGCGGGCATTCCCGACCGAACGGATCCTCGAGCTGGCGCAGGCCGCGCGCGCCCACGCCAACCGGGTCGGGCTGGTGTCGATTGCGCTGTGCGATCACCCCGACATCGAGCTCATCCTGACCCGGCTGTCGGAGATGGGCTACTCGATCAGCCCCGCCTCGCTGCGCCTCGACGACCTGACCCCGACCATCGTGCGCCTGCTGCGCCAGAGCGGCGAGCGGACGCTGACGATCGCGCCCGAGACCGGGTCCGATCGCCTGCGCCGGGTCATCAACAAGACGGTGACCAACGACGAGATTCTCGAGCAGCGCCGATCTGATCTTCTCGAGCGGCATCGAGAACCTGAAGCTCTACTACATGATTGGCCTGCCGACCGAGACCGACGAGGATCTCGAGGCGATGCGCGACCAGACGCATCCAGTTGCGCGACATCATGATGAAGTACGCGCAAGGGGCGCGGGCAGGTGGGCCGGATCGTGGGCAGCGTGAACCCGCTCGTGCCCAAGCCCGGCACCGCCTACCAGTGGCTGTCGATGGACCGACACCAAGGAGATCGAGCGCAAGATGAAGCGCTTGCACGCCATGGTCGACAACATCGACCATGTCTACTTCTCGATCAAGAGCGAGCGCCATTCCTATTACCAGGCGCTGATGTCGCTCGGCGACCGTCGCGTGGCTCCGGCCATCGAGGCCGCGGAACGCAACGGCGGCCAGTGGCGGCAGGCCGTGCAGGAATCGGGCGTGGATGCCGATTTCTACATCTACCGCGACCGGTCGCAGGACAAGATGCTGGCCTGGGACATCATCGACGGCGGCATGAAGGACACCTTCTTCCGGAACGAGTTCGCCAAGGGCCTGCGCGAGGAATGGACGCTGCCGCCGAAGCGCCAGCAGGAGAACGCGCGCCTGCTGCCGATGCTGACGTGATGGCGCTAGAAGGGCGTGGCGGCCGGTTCCTCGCCGGTGGGATCGTGGTCGTCGACCGCCTCGGCCTCGAAGCGCGCATAGGCGCTCAGCACCAGATCGCGCACGTGGTCCTGCGCCTTCACGTCGGTGAGGGCGCGCAGCAGCGCGAAGCTGCGCCGCTCGCCGTTCACCGAGTACCTGCCGCGACGGGAACGTGACGTTGCGGCCTGAGCCGTTGCGCCGTTCCCAGACGGCGAACCCGAGCAGTTTCAGGCCCGCCAGCGGGCCGTCGGTGAAGTGGAGTTCGGCGTCGGCCAGCTTGCCGACGGGGCTGCCTTTGTCGTTCGGAGTGATCTTGACCAGCATGGGTGTGCTCCTGCCGCGCGGAAGCGGTGTGCGCGGCTGCCGTCCTCTTCATCAACCGCCGTGCCAGGACGCCGGTTGCGGCCGAATGCTGGCGAATTCGCGCTTGGCGCCGTCCGCGCTCGCGTCCGGGCCAGTGCCGTCGTTAACTGCGGTCACCGTCGTGTCGCCGGTCCGCGAGGCCGGCCGATGACCCTGCCCGCGCCCGCCGCCGCATTCCGCTGGACCAGCGAGCCTTGGGGGCCGATGCTGCGGTGCACGCCGCTCGAGGCCGTGGCGCGCCACGGGTTCACCTCGCGGCAACTCGAGTTGCGCCCCGGGGACGCGGCGCCCGCGGCCTGGGTCAGCGCCGCTGCCTCGGTCGGCTGCCGGGTGCCGCAGCTGGCGCGCGTGCGCCAGGTCCACGGCGCCGCGGTGCGGGTCGTGCGCGCCGCGGATGTCGCGGCGCCGGTGCCCGAGGCCGACGCCGCCATCACCAACGCGCCGGGCGTGGCCGTCGCGGTCGTGGCCGCCGACTGCGTGCCCGTGCTGCTCGGCGATCCGCTGACCGGCGCGGTGGCGGCGGTGCATGCCGGCTGGCGCGGCACGGCCGCCGACGCGGTGGGCGCGGCCGTGGCGGGCCTGCGGCGCGAGTTCGGCGTGTCACCAGCCTCGCTGGTGGCGGCGATTGGCCCGAGCATCGGCGCGTGCTGCTACGAAGTCGGCGAGGAACTGCTGCGAGAGTTTGCCGCCGCCGGCCATTCGTCCGTGGACCTGGCCGAGTGGTTCGCGCGCGACCGCGGCGGCCGCCTGCGTCTGGACTTGTGGCAGGCCAACGCCGACCTGCTGGTGGCCGCCGGCGTGCCCCGCGCCCGTGTGCACGTGGCCGGTCTGTGCACCAAGACGCACGTCGACGTGTTCGCGTCGTTCCGGGCCGAGGGCGACCGCGCCGGACGCATGGCGGCAATCATCGTCGCGCCCTGAGGGCGGGTTCCCCGCCGCGAAGTCCGCGGCGCCGCGACCATCCGCGCCTCCGGGCCGGGCTCGGCCTGCGGCGCCAGCCGGTGCGGAGCGGCAGCGGGCCCGGCCGGTCTACGATTCGGCGGGCGGCGCGGCGGCGTCCGGTGCGGGCACCTCGCCCTCGGCGGGCTTCGGCTCGGGCACCCAGTAGAGGATGCGCACGCAGCTCTCGCACTGCAGGATCCGATCGCCGACGCGGAGCTGGTTGTAGAGATGCGGCCGCAGGCGCACCCGGCAGGCCGAACACAGGCCGTCGACGACGCGCGCGATGCCGATGCCCTTGCGCCCTTTGGCCACCTGTTCGAAGGTCGCGAGCAGGCGCGGCTCGATGGTCTTCACGAGTTCGGCGCGCGCCGCCAGCAGCGTCGCCAGCGAGTCCTTCAACTCGGCCGATTCGCGCTCGATGGCAGCCTTCTCGGCGGCCACGCTGCTCTTGTCGGCAGCCATCCTGGCCTCGGCCGCCTTGACCACGGCGGCGCGCTCGTCGCTCTCGAGCATGCGTTCGAGTTCGATGCTCTCGATGCGCTCGACTTCGGCCGAGAAGGTGGCGATCTCGTGCTGCAGGGCGTGGAACTGCTTGTTGTCCTTCGCCTGCATCAGCTGCTCTTTGTATTTCGAGACGCGCTGCTGGGCGACGGCCGCTTCCTTCTCGAGTTCACGCTTGGCCGTCTGCGATTCGCCCAGGGCGGCCTTGGCGTGTTCGAGTGCCTCGGCGGCGCCGGCCAGCTTCGCGTCGAGCGCGCTCACGCGCACCG
>CAWJMJ010000012.1:0-48632 GCA_963843885.1 uncultured Acidobacteriota bacterium | reverse complement strand
CTCGCGGCCCGCGGCAAGCCGAAGCAGCACATCGTGACCGCCGTGGCCCGCGAGCTCACGGGCTTCGTGTGGGCCGCCCTGACCCAGTGATCGGATTGGCCGACTGACGAAAGGAGAACCCTCGGCGCTTCTATGCGATAGACGACTTCGGTCTCGAACTCGCGTCTCTAGAGCGAGGCAGCTCCCGACGAACCATGGTCATGCGGTAGCCAACCCGCGAATATCAGAGTGATTCATCGTCGTTGCCGCTCGGCCGATCCGATGACTGGGGCAGAACACAAAAGGCCCGCCCTCGATACGAGGGCGGGCCTTCCGAAGAACAAGAGCGAACCTATTGTCGAGTTGACACAGGTCTTTCCATATCAGAAGTGCACGTCGAGACCGGCGTAGACGTGCAGCGCCCGTCCTCTCGGCGAGGGTTTCAGGGCCCGGGTGAACGCGCCCTCGTCAAACCGCGTCAGGGCTCCGTCGAAGTCGAGGTGGGGCGAGACGCGGTAGCGCGTGCGCCATTCCACCTGCTCCCCCACGTGGCGTCCCGAGCCGCCGGTCGGATTGACCAGCCCGGTCGAGCGCCAGCGGTCGCGGGCTTCGGCCAGCCACACCCCGCGGACCTGGACGCCGCTCTCGAGCGCGGGCGAGGGCCGCACGATCAGCCACAGGCCCGGGCTGACCAGATTCGAACGGGCCATCAGCCCGTTCAGCCCCATCGGTCCGAATTCGAAGCGGCGGGCGCCCATCAGCAGGTCGAAGGCGCCGCTGCGCTGGTCGCGCGGATCGGCATCCCCGGAGGCGTAGTCGAACAGCGCCAGGGCGCGCGGCCGCCAGCGCGCCTTGGGCCAGTTGTAGCCGACCTGCGCGTGTTCGAACCAGGCGCGGTGGTCGAGCGGCCCGAGGGCGCCGCGCTGCACCGCCGCCTCCACCTCGTACTCGGCGTGGCCGCCCGGCCCGAACGGCCCGAAGACACGGGCGCCAAACGTGTTCAGCCGGCGGCGCGCCGCGGCCGGCATCGCCCCGCCGTCGCGCCACACGAGCGCGTAGAGGTCGGTGCTGGCATGCCGCACCCGGGTGCTGGTGGCATAGAGCCCGCCAAAGCGCGCCCGGTCGAAGCGGGCGTCGCGCGTCAGCGACGGGTAGGTGTAATAGACCGGCCGGACCGCCAGGCCCGTGACCGACCAGGTGGCGCCGGCGGCGCGGCCAATCACGCCGTCCATGGCGTTGGTGGTGTTGCGATAGACATTGCGGGCGATCATCCGGCGGAAACCGAAGTCGCGGCTGAAGCGGCCCGCTTCGATCTGGAACGACAGCTTCCGGCCGCCCACATCACGCCACGCCAGCCCGCCGTGCAGTTGCAACACGTGCGTGTCGAGGACCTGGGAGGTGCCGACGGTGGAGGCGCTGTCGTCGAGCGCGATGCGCGAGTCCTGGATCTCGGTATAGGCCCGACGCGCGGGCCGAGGTGAGCCGCACCTGGAGCCGGGTGCGGAAGTCGAGTTGCTGATCGGCGCCGCTCTCGGTGGCCCGGTAGCGGGCGTCCACCGACTCATAGCGGGTGCGATGTTCGCCGTGGATCTGCAACCACGCCGGCAGCGGCGACGACGAGGCGGAGGCCGGCGGGGACGCGGCTACGGCCGGGGGCGCCGGCGGGGACACCTGAAGGGCCGGCGGCTGCGCCCTGGCGGTGTGGGCGGTCACGACCAGGCCGCACACGAGTAGACGCACGCAGGTCAGCAGGGCGCGTCGCGCCGGTCCGCGGCGCGCGAGGACGGCGCAGAGCCCGGGCCAGTGATGCACGGTGGCAGCAGGAGTGGACACGTCGGGGCAGGCGTTCACGGCGGCGCGCCATGATACCGCACCGGCCGGCCCGTCACGTGCGCTCCCCCGTCGACCGGCCCGCCGAAAATCGAGCGCGCGGTCGGACCCGATTCACCGGACCGTGAAGGGCGCCGTCAAGACCCCAGGCGGCACCGTCGCCGCCGCGGCGCCGGCGCGCATCGCCACGCCGTCGTGCGGACCGCACAGGGTCACGCGCGCGCCGTCCACGCGCAGCCAGTCGCCTTCGGGCAGGCCCAGCACGGCCACCTCGGGATTCGCGGTCACGAACTCGGTCAGGCGCTGCTCGCGCGTTTCGCCCTGGTGGCCGGGCGGCATGGCGTTGGTGAAGTGGGGGTTGATCTGGAAGGCCAGGAGATCGAGCGCGTCGAAGCCGCCCGGATCGACGATCGGCATGTCGTTGGTCGTGCGGATCGTCGGGCAAGTGAGATTGGCGCCCGCGCTCCAGCCCGCGTAGGGCGTGCCGGCGCGCACGCGGGCGCGCATGACGTCGAGCACACCGCGTTGGCGGCACTCGCGCAGCAGGTGGAAGGTGTTGCCGCCGCCCACCAGGATGGCGTCGCCGGGCCCCGGCGCTGGCTCGACGTGGGCGCCGGCGACACGCACGCCCAGCGGGGTCAGCGCCGTCGCGACCGCGGCCGTGAATTCGTCCCACGGCACGGTCACGCCGGCAAACGGCACGAACCACGCGGTGGTGCGGCCAGCCAGCAGCGCCGCCAACGCGTCGAGCGCGTGTCCCAGGTAAGTGCCGCCGGGATTGCGCGAGTTGCTGAGCAGCAGCAGTTGCATGGTCACTCCCCGTGCAGGCACGCGCCAGTGACGCGCGCCACCAGCTCGTTCGAAAGCAGCACCGGCAGGCCCGAGGCCGCCGCCGCCGCGCGCCGGTGGCGTTCGGTGAAACCGAAGCAGTCCAGCACGAGCACGTTCGCCCCGGCCCGCAGCAGCTCGCCGGCCGCGGCCGCCACGCCCTCGTCACCTTCGACGTAAGGAGAGGCCACGGCGAAGGTCGGCGGAATCTGCAGCACCGACCACTTGCGCCGTTCGCCGTCCACCGGCAGCGGCAAGGGCATGACCACGCCGACGCGGCGCGACCCCGCCAGCCCGCTGATGAGGCCGGGCAGGATGCGGTCGGGCTCGACCAGCCAGGCCCGCCGCGTGCGCAGGCCGCGGAAGACGCCAGTGACACAACACCAGGATCACGGTGCAGCCGGCGGCCTCGAGGTCGTGCATCTTCTGTTGCACGCCGGTCTCGATGGCGCCCGCATCGACTTCGACGGCGGTGCCGTCGAGCAGCCGCGTGATGAACCGCCGGTCGCGCGGCCGGGGGGCGTAGCGCGCCACGATCTGCTCTTCGGTCATGCCGTCGAGGACGCCGACGTGGCGCCGCGGCACGTCCTCGGGCAGATGGGCGTCGAGGATCGGGATGAGATCGGGCCGGGGCGCCTGGCCGATGGTGATGGTGCCGAGTAGTGCGGGCATGACTTACGTGGCTCCCCCGCCCTGCAGGCGACGCATGTCGCCGTAGAGCGCGATCAGTTGGGCGAATTCGCCGGCGTCGTAGAACCGGCAGGTGCCGGCGCCGACTTCCTTGGCGACCTCGATGACGAAGCGCACGGCCGCGGCGATGTCCACTTCGTGGCTGGCGCCGGTGGCGCAGCCGGGCACCGCCGTCTCGGCGGCGAGTGCGACGCCGACGACCGGCGCGGTGGTGGCCGTGGCCGGCTGGAGGATGCTGTTCAAGTGGTCCACGCCGTTGCCGTACGGAGTGATGTCCTGCATGGTGATGGGAAAGGTGACGGCCGGCTTCCCCGACGACGTCTCGGCCAGCCGGACGAGGTCCGGCGCGACCTTCAGAATCCACCCTTCCTTGACGGTCGGCGAGATGGCGAAGCCGCGCACGTTGAGCACGCGGTTGCCCTTGGTCGTGTCGATCGAGAGCACGGCCGCCATGTCGTCGCTGACCTCGCGCGCGTTCATCTCCGCGATTGACACCGGCGAGTCCATGAAATCCACCGGCACGTGTTTCCTGGTCGGCGCGTCGGGGCAGATGTGCGTGGTGATGACCACGTCGCCGGCCAGCACGTCGCCCTCGCGGCGCATGAAGGCCAGCTTGCGGGCCACGGCAATGGCCGCCACGGCGCCGTCGGCATCCGAGACCAGGCCGATCCGCGCGGGCCGCGCGCCGATGCCGCCCAGCCGTCCCACCACGCCCAACGTCGGCGCGTCGCCGCCGCCGCGCCGGCCGCGGGCGCCGGGCAGGACCACGCGCACGAAATCGGTGGCGCCCCCGGCCCCGGTGACCCGTTCACTGCTGAAGATCACGCCGCCGACGCCGTCCAGCAAGGCGCGCACGGTCTCGCCCGAGGCGTGCGGCGTGTCGAGCGCCTCGAAGACGGTCAGGGTATGGGCCAGGCTCATCGGCCCAGCCCTGGCGCGCGCAGCTGTCTCACCACGGAATCTCCAAACGACCACAACGCGTCGCCGGCGATGAAGCCGGCCGCCACCGCGTCGAGCTGCCCGGCCGGACGGCCGAGCAGCCGTTCCCACCCGAGCCGGACGGTCATGCCGGCCATCACGCCCCATCCGGCGGCAGGATTGGCAATGAGGAGCCCGGTCGACAGCAGCACGCCGAGCTGACGTCGCGGTCCGCCCGCCCATTGCAGCAGCGCGCCCGGCACTGCCCAGAGTATCAGGGCCGGCGCCACGCCGGGGGCCACCCCGGCGCCGATGGTGGCCACGTAGACGCGGGCCACCGGCGGCACCAGGTCGCGCGCGAAGTAACCGTGCCAGCTGAGCGCCACGACGGCGAGCGCGGTGGCGAAGGCCACCACGGCCGCCAGGAACTGCTGGCGCATGCCGTCCAGCTCGAACGCCGGATCGGCACCGGCGCCGCGCAGCAGGTAGCCGGCCTTGAGGTCGTAGCCCATGTCGGCGAAGGCCGGTCCGGTGGCGACCGAAAAACCGGTGAGCAAGGCCAGCGCCGTGGGCGGGAACCCGAGCAGCATGCCGACCAGCAGCGTGATGAGCGCCACGGCGAAGGCCGGGAACCAACCCGAGTGCATCGCCGCGAGGCCGACGATCAGCTCATGCGCGAAGGCGGCCACGGCCGCGTAGAGCACAAACGCCAGCAGCGCCCCGGGCGAGAGCGACGCCGACAATCCGCCGGCCAGTGCCAGGACGCCGGCAAGCACCAGGTAGCCGCCGGCGCCGAAGGCGAGGGTGCGCCGCAGCCGCGTCTCGGCCAGCGGGTGCGTCACGGCGCGGGCGCCGGGCCGATTGGGCGAGCGCAGCCCGTTGGCCACCTGCGCGAGCGCCACCAGGCCGGCGCCGATCATCATGCCGTGCGGCACGTAGTGCGCGGTCAGCGACACGCCGGCCAGGGTCTGGCTGTAGCCGCTGGCGAGCAGGCCCACTCCGAACATCGACAGCGCCCACGCATTGCCGATGAAGGCCGTGCCGAAGGCCGCCATCGGCAGCGCCAGCCACGCCCCCGCCGCGCCGCAGGCCAGAGCCCCAGCCAGCACCAGCCCTTGCCTCCCGCCGGCATCGCCGGCCCGAATCGCCTCGGCTGCGGCCAGCCCCGGCGGCCAGGCGGCGTCGGCCGGAAACACCCGGCTGCCGAACAGGCGATAGAGCAGGAAGGCGTCGAGGAACATCGCCGCCGCCACGCCGGCGAGGAGCGGCACCACCAGGTCGGGGCGGCCCAGCAGATAAGGGATGCCAATCGGCAGCAACAGCGAGTTGGCGGCCCCGAACGTCGCCGCCGACATGGCGCTTTGCGCCAGGTTCTGGACATGCACCGAGCGGAACGCCTTCAGGCCTGGGAGCGGCAGGCGGCCGAGCAGCATGGCCAGCAGGGCCCCGATGAGCGACGTGTTGGGGGTGACGCCGAGCGAGGTCAGCAACTGCACCCCGACGACCGCACCGGCCGCGCTGATGATCACCAGGGGCCCGAGCAGCGCCGGCGCGAACGTGCGCGGGTGCGGCGCGGGCATGCCGCGCATGATACCAGCCGCCTGCGGCCGGCTGGCTGCACCAGTGCCGCGGCCGAACGACCGGGAAGTTTGGCCCCATCCAGACTTCCGAGCCTGCCGTCCAAACCCGGTGCGAATGCGCGATACTGGCGGCGCCCAGCCGGCGCCGGCCCGGCCCTGCGCTGCGGCTCACGCAACCCTCGCGGGCTGAAACGGACGACCTACGATGAAACGCTTCCTGCTGTTCATGGTGACGGGCGCGTTGCTGGTCTCGCCCGGCGCAGTGCGGACCAGCGCGCAGAACAACGCGCTGGGCTTCTTCAAGAACTACTTCATCACCGGCGACTACGAAGTCGGCGGCGTGGGCCTGCGCGGCGTCAACGACAGCGACATCACCATCGCTGGCGTGCCGCCGGACGTCGACATCGCCGCTGCGTTCCTGTACCTGGCAGGTGGTCGCCACCGCCGCCGCGGGTCCGGACGCCGGCAGCCTCGGCGCCAGCTTCCGCGGCTTTCCCCTGAGCACGAGCGATGGCCCGCTCGGAAAACTGATTGGCGCCGGCGCGCCCGGATGTGGCATCGAGGGCTCGGCCCGCACCTTGACCTACCGCGCCGATGTGCTGCGCTTCCTCGACATCGACCCCGCCACCGGCAAGCTGGCCGCCAACGGCCTGCATGCGGTGAAGGTGCCGAACACCGAAGCCGTCGAGTCGGTGGGCGCCAGTCTGGTGGTGGTCTATCGCGACCCGGCCAAACCGTTCAGCGCCATCGTGCTCTACGACGGCGCCGCGTCGATGAGCGCGGCCACGGGCGGTACGTTCCAGCAGATTCAGGGCTTCTACGACGCCAGCGCAGCGGCGCGGCTGACCCACATCGTCGGCGGCGCCACCGCCGCCACGGCCACGACGCTGCGCTACAACGGCGCGGCCATCGCGGCCAACCCGTTCCGCTCCACGGCGGGCGCGCGGTGGGACAACCCCACGTTCTCGCTGACGGCCAATCCGACCCTGCGCTCGGTCACGACCTCGGTGGATGCGCTCGCCCCCGGGGCCTCCGACTGCCTGACCTGGTCGGCAATCGTCTACCGCACCACCGTGAAGGACTTCGACCACGACGGCCTGCTCGACCTGTGGGAGTCGTCGGATACGCCGCTCGTCGATCCCAACGGCCAGACCCTGCCCCTGCTCAAGGCCATGGGCGCCGCGCCCGACCGCAAGGACGTCTTCATCGAACTCGGCTACATGAAGGCCGATGCCCCGACCGCCTACGGGGCCGTGACCAAGCCGGCGCATTCGCACCGCCCCGGACATGAGGCCCTCAAACTGATTGGCGACGCCTTTGCCACGGCGCCCACGGGACCGGTGGCCGTGCACTTCGACGTCGGCGCCAGTTATCCCAACGGGCCCGCCGATCCCTACATCATCCGCACCGGCGCGCGCGGCGGCGAGGCCATCGACGAATCGATCACGGTCTGCACCCCCGGAGCCACCGACGCGCCGTGGGTGTGCCAGTTCTCGGCCTATCCGGGCACGGTCGGCTGGAAATCGGGCTACCGCTTCCTGCGCGACCAGCCGCAGGTGCTCCACGATCCCCCGCCGCCCCCCGGCGTGGATTGCGACGAGCCCGGCGTGCACTGCGAACGGCGCTTCGATCGCACGCGCCTCAACATGTTCCACTACGCGCTCTTCGCGCACGCCGTGGGCCTGCCCGAATCCGATCTGCCGTGCCTCGATCTCAGCGGGATGCCGGTGGCCGATGTCGACGACCGCTGCCTCGTGGCCCCGAATCCCGCCTTCCACACCCCGCGCACCACCACCGGCGTCGGCGATTTCCCGGGCGGCGACGCGCTCGTCACGCTCGGCGGCTTCAACGACCTCAGCGGGCTGCCGGTGGGCACGCCGTTCATGCAGGCGTCGACGCTGATGCACGAGTTCGGTCACAACGCCGAGCGCCGTCATGGCGGCGAGGCGTATGAGCAGAACTGCAAGCCCACCTACTTGAGCACGATGAATTACCTCTACCAGTTGCGCGGGCTGCTCGACGACACCGGCACGCCGCACCTCGATTACTCGCGGTCGCTGGAGCCGACGGTGGACGAGTCGGCCCTGCCGGCGATTGGCTTCCTGCCCTACCGCATCGGCTGGTATGCGCCGCTGGCCACGAGCTACCTGGCTGGCCGCGGCACGGCCGCGCGCAACCATTGCAACGGCTCGCCGCTGCTGCCCACCGACGCGGCGATGGTGCGCATCGACGCGCGCACCGCCGTCGAGACCATCGACTGGGATGCCGACAACCTGAGCGGCGGGCCTACCACGCTCGACGTGAACTTCAACGGCCGCATCGACGGCCCGGCGCCGGCCGCGCTGGCTGGCTCGGAAGACTGGTCGGCGCTGCGTCTCGACCAGTTCGCCGCGCGCCGCAACGTCGGCGCCCTCTACCAGGTGCCGGGCACCACCCTGTTTGCGGTTGGCCCGCTGTCGCTCGACTCGGGCAAGGGCGACCTCGGCAAAGGCGACCTCGGCAAGGGCGATCTCGGCAAAGGCGATCTGGGCAAGGGCGACCTGGGCAAAGGCGACCTGGGCAAAGGTGACCTGGGCAAGGGCGACCTCGGCAAGGGCGACCTCGGCAAGGGGGACCTCGGCGGCGGCGATCTCTTCGATGGCGATCCGAACAACCCCGGGGGCGAACTCGACGCCGCCATCGTCAACGGCCTCGCGCGGACCCCGCCCAACCGGTTCGCGGCCTGTGTGATCGGCGAGACCTGCCAGGGGGCCGAGTCGCGGCGCCACCAGGTGGAGCTCAACTGGTCGGCGCCCAATGTCGGCGACGTCGCCAGCTACATCCTCTACCGCGTGGCCGGCGACCGGCTGGTCCCAGGTCAGACGTGGACCACGGTGACGACCGTCCCGGCCACCCTGGGACGGATCGGCTACGAGTTCTTCGACACCACGTCGCTCGTCCCCGGCGCGCCCTACACCTACTTCGCCGTGGCCACGTATACCGACGGCGTGTCGAGCGACCCCTCGAACCTGGTGACCATCATCGCGTTTGAAAACTCGCCGGCGCTGGCCTTCGTCGGCGTGAAGAACATCCCGCCCGACGCCAAGGCCATCAAGGCCGGCAGCACGGTCCCGTTGTCGTGGCGTTATCAGCGCGGCTCGACGGTGGTGGACAGCTCGCTGGTGCGATTCGAGGTCAGGGCCGTGGGGCCCAACCAGACCTTCGTGACGACGGACTCGGGCCAGAGCGGGTTCCGCTACGCCGGCGGCGTGTGGAGCCTCAACCTCCAGACCAAGGGAGCCGACGGCAAGCCCTACCCGGTGGGCGCTTACGAGGTAACGGTCACGTCGCTCACCGCCGGCTTCCCATCGAGCGCGCCGTTCAAGCTCGACCTGACCAAGTAGGACGCGACCGCGCGCCGCGCCGGGATATTGGTGAGCGCATGCCGATGCGCGACGGTAGAATCGCGGCCATGTCCCATCGTCTGATCGCCCTGACGCTGCTGCTCTGTTTTGCCGCTGGTCCCGCCTGGGCGCAGACGTCGGTCCTGCGCTTCGGCCGCCTCTGGGACGGCAGCCGCGTCATGACCGACGCGGTCATCGTGGTGGAAGGCACGCGCATCCTGACCGTGGGCAGCGGCGATGCCGCCGTGCCGCCCGGAGCCACGGTCGTGGACTTGCGCGCGTTCACGGCCCTGCCCGGGCTCATCGACGTGCACACGCACATCACTTACTTCTGGGACCGCGCGCCCGGCACCCGCCCGCGCGGCCAGCGGCGCCTGCCGGCCGTCACGGTATTCCTCGCGCAGGACAACGCCCGGAAGACGCTCGAGACCGGCGTGACCACCGTGCGCGACCTGAACGCCGGCAACGACATGGACCTCGCCATGCGCGAACTGACGGCGTCGGGCGCGATGGTCGGCCCGCGCATCTTCGCGTCGGGCCCGGGGCTTTCCGCCCGCGCCGGGGCCGCGCCCGACCCGGCCGCGATGCGCGCGCTGGTCGCCGAACGGGTTGCCGCCGGCGTCGACTGGATCAAGGTGTTCGGGTCGCGGGGCGGGTTCGAGAACGTGGACGGCACGCAGACGGTGACCTACGAGGAGATGCGGGCGGTGGTCGAGGCCGCGCATGCGGCCGGCAAGAAGGTGGCGATTCATTCCTACGGCCCGAGCGGCGTGGCCGACGCGGTGCGGGCCGGGGCCGACTCGGTTGAACACGGCGCCGACGTCGACCCGGCCACGCTGGCCGAGATGAAACGCCGCGGCACGGTGTGGGTGCCGACCGTGGATCACAACCGCTACTACGTGGACGCGCAGGGCGAGTACGGCTTTGCCGCCGGCTCCGAGGCGGCGCTGAAGAACTACATCGAGCGGAACCAGGCCTCGGTGCGCGCGGCCGTGGCCCTGGGCGTGAAGCTGGCCATGGGCTCGGATGCGGTCTACTCGATGTTCGGCCAGAACACGCGCGAGCTCGGCTGGTTCGTGAAGGCGGGCATGACGCCGGTGCAGGCGCTGGCCTCGGCCACGACCGTCGCCGCCGAGCTGCTCGGCGTGCAGGATCGGCTCGGCCGCATCGCGCCCGGCTACCTGGCTGACATCGTGGCCGTGCAGGGCGATCCCACGACCGACATCGAGGCGCTCTTCACCGGCGTGCGCTGGGTGATGAAAGACGGCACGGTCGTGGTCGACCGCCGCGGCGGGACGACACCGTGAGGTCCGGGGCGCTGACGTGGGCCGTGGCCGTAACCGGCATCGCCGCCGTGGCCACGGTGGCGGCCACGCAGCCCGCCGACCCCCGCCCCGTCCCCGAGCAGCCCGGCGCCGCGCCGGCCGCGGCCGTCGCCTACCGGTTCCACTACGCCGAGCCGGGCGACGCCTCGGCGGCGATCGCCATCGAGTGGGATACCCCACTGCCCGAGCCGCGGGCGCTGATCATGCCGCGCGCCATCCCGATGGGCTACGGCGAACAGCGCTACGACGCGTTCGTCAGCGACGTCACAATCTACGGCGCCGCGCTGGCGGCCGCCGGCGACCTGTCGGCCGTGCCGGTGGCACGCCCGGCCAGGCGCGAGGAAGGGCCACGGTGGCGGCTCGACGCGGGCACGAGGCGCGTCACCTACCGGGTCGACTTGCGCCGTCTGGAGCGCGAGGTCCACGCGGCATCGGATCAGTCGCGCGTCCGCGACGGCTACCTGGGCGCGCTGGGCTATTCCGTATTCGCGTTCGTGGACGGGTTCGAGTCGCGGCCGGTGCGCCTGCGCATCGAGGGACCGGCCGGCTGGCCGGTGGTGGCCACCCTGTCGCCCCGCTGGCCGATCGCCGCCGGGCCGCTCGAGGCGGTCGCCGCCGACTACTACGCGCTGGCCGACGGGCAGATCGTGATGGGCCCGCGCGCCGAGGTGCGGCGCCTGGCGACCGCGCCGGTCCCGCTCTACCTCGTGAGCTACGCCGAGGGCGCCGTCGACCTCGACCGGGTGGGACGTCTGGCCGCGACGGCGTTCGCCCGAGTGCTCGACTACTTCGGCACGGTGCCGTTTGCGCACTACACCGTCCACCAGGAACTGCTCACGCCCGTCTCGCCGGCCCACGAGTACGGCATGAGCATGGAGCACCTGGGCTCGAGCACCTACTATCTGGCCGCCTCGGCCGGGCTGACGGCGGCCTCGACCGCTGCCGACGACGCGCGCGTGCTCTACAACTACGCCCATCACATCGCGCACGCCTGGGTGCCCAAGCGCGCCTACGGTCACGGCTACTTCCCATTCCAGTGGGAACTGGCGCCGGTGCTCGATTCGATCTGGTTCGCCGAAGGCTTCGGCCAGTACGCCGCCATCCAGGCGGTCGCCGCCGGCACGGCCGCGCCCGCGGCCTTCCGCGCCGACATGCTGGAGCGGCGGTTCCGCGCCAACGTGGCTGCGGCGCCGGCGTTCCTCACGCAAATGCCCCTGGTGGAGTTGAGCCGCGTGGCCTCGACCCGCTACGCCGAGGACTTCCGCACGGGCCGGCTGGTGTTCTCGCGCGGCGGGCTGATGGCCGCGGCCATCGACGAGCGTATCCAGGCGGCCACCGACGGCACCAGGAGCCTGCGCGACGCGCTGCGTTACCTGGTGGCCTGGACCGCGCGCGAGCAGCGGGCCTTCGCCATCGACGAACTGCCCGGGCTCATCAGCCAGGCCACCGGCGTGGACACGCGCGCCGTCCTCGACCAGTGGCTCGCGCCGCTGCCGGCGCCAGCGCCCGTGCCGCCACGCCAGTAGCGGCGGCGCGGCCGGTTACGGCGCCGCGCGCCGGCGGCTCGTGAAGTAGAACGGCAGACCCAGCGCCACCAGGCCCAGGCCGGCAATCGACGCCGTTGGCCGCTCCATGAGCGTGTTGAAGACCAGCGCAAACGAACCGAGCACGTAGAGGGCGGGAATGACCGGGTAGCCGAGCGCCCGGTAGGGCCGCGGCGCGTCCGGCCGCTTGGCGCGCAGCACGAAGATGGCGACCCCGCCGAGCGTGCCGAAGAGCACCGACGCGAAGGTGACGTAGGTGAAGAGCGCTTCATAGCCGCCGGTCAGCGTGAGGAACCCGGCCCACGTGCTGGTGATGAGCAGCGCCACGTGCGGGGTGCGGTAGACCGGATGCACCCGGGCCGCGGGCGGGAAGAACTGGCCCTCGACCGCCATGGCAAAACAGCTCCGCGACGCGGCGATGACTCCGGCCACGTTGCATCCGAAAGTGGAGATGACGACGGTGGCGGCCACGAAGGCGGCCCCGCCCGGTCCGACCAGCGCCGTCACCGCCCGTTCGGCGATCCGGGTCACGCCCGACATCTCCTCGAGCGAGAGCGCGTAGACGTAGGCCAGGTTGACCGCGACGTAGATCAGCGTCAGGGCCAGCGTGCCGTAGATGAGGGCGCGCGGCACGTTGCGCGCGGCGTCCTTGATTTCACCGGCCGCGAAGGCGACGTAGTACCAGCCTTCGTAGGTCCACATCACGGCGATCATCATCACGCCGAACGACGCCAGCGGCCGCGCCGCGCCGGCCGGGACGACCGGGACGAAGACCGGGTCGACGCGCAGGTAGACCAGGGCCAGCACCGGCAACACCACGAGCAGCACCACCTTGGCGATGGTCAGCACGAGATTGGTGAGGTTGCCGCTGCGCACGCCGACGTAGTTGATGGCGGTGATGACGGCAATCGACGCCGCCGCCACGAGCTGGCCGGCGCTGATACTCCACGGCCCCCAGGGCATGGCCAGGGTGACCAGCACGTTGGCCGTGCCGAGGGCCGGGAAGAAGTAGCTGAAGTACTCGGCAAAGCCGATGGCCACGGTGGCGACGCTGCCGGTGAGGATGACGAGCAGGCAGGCCCAGCCGAACAGGAAGCCCCACACCGGGCCGTAGGCTTCACTCAGGAACACCGACAATCCGCCCGAACGCGGAAACATCGAGCCCATCTCGGCGTAGGTCAGGCCGCCGGCCATGGCCAGCAAGCCGCCGGCGACCCAGGCCACCAGGACCAGCGTCGTCGACGGCAGTTCGGCCACCATGCCGCCGGTGGTCAGGAAGATGCCCGAGCCGATGACCGTGCCGATGGTGAGCATGGTGGCGCCCCACAGGCCGATGCCACGCACCAGTTGGGCGTCGGCGGCCGAGGGCGACGGGAGCGGTGGCGCGGGTGTGGACATGGTCCGGGGTTCTCTCGTCTGATGGTCAGCGTGGCTTGGGCCGTGGCGGCGTGATCTGCACCTTGTCGGCGGTGTAGACGGTGCGCCCATCCACGCCTTCTTCGTAGTCCACCGTCACGACCACCGCCGCGCCAATCCAGTCGGCCAGCGCCGTCACCGTCTGCCTGCCCAGGCGCACCCTGGTGTCGGCGGTGATGGCCACGTCCCGCCGCGTCGGGGTGGGCGAGGCGAGATCGCGTACCTCCACCGAGATGCTCTCGGCGCCGACGGCCACCAGGGTACCCACGAGCGCCAGCGAGCCGTGTCCGGGGTGGAGGGCCAGCAACGCGGCGAGCACGAGCGGCGCCATCACCATCCCGTCCCTCAGCGCGTCACCGCAGACGCGGGCCGGCCGTCGGCGACGGCGAGATCCCAGCTGGCCTGATGGATCAGGCGGGCGATCTTCTCCATCTTGACGTAGTTGATCTTCTCGGGGCGGTCGTAGACCGTGTGGTAGTCGGGGTGCAGGCCGGTCATGAAGCCGAGGGCCGGCACGCCGCGCTGCAGGAAGGGCCACTGGTCGCTGCGCCGCACCAGGTTGGACGAGTTGTTGTCGTAGCGCCGAAGCAGATCCAGGCCGATGCCGGCGTTGGCCCGATCCATGGCCGCCGACAGGTCCGGGGCGCGCGTGAAGCCCATCACGTTCACGGTGTTGGCGTTCGACTCGGCCGTCTGCACGTCGAAGCCGGCAAAGCGCGGTCCGCCGCCGACCTGGATCTCCTCGTTGCGGCCGATCATGTCCATGTTGAGCACGGCCGCGATGGTCGAGAGCGGCGCCAGCGGCTGCTCGGTGTAGGCCCAGGCGCCGAGCAGCCCGCGCTCCTCCGAGTTCCACGCGGCAAACAGCACGCTGCGGCGCGGCCGCCGGCCCTGCTGCGCGGCCAGGGCGTAGGCGTCGGCGATCTCGAGCAGGGCGACGGTGCCCGAGCCGTTGTCGTCGGCGCCGTTGAAGATCTGGGTGCCGTCGGCGCCGTTGTGATCGAAGTGGGCCGACACGATCACCCACTCGTCCTTCAGCTTGGCGTCGCTGCCCTCGAGGAGGGCGACGACGTTCCGGTCGGGCACGGTGTGCCGGTTCACGGCGGTGGTCAGGGCGATGGTGGCGCCCAGCGGCACGGCGGTGGTGCCGCGCGCGGTCTCGGCCGCCGCCGCCAGGGCAGCGAAGGACTTGCCGCTGCCGGCGGCCAGCGCGGCGGCCAGGGCCGGCGAGATCTGCGCGGCCGGGATGTGGATGCGATCGGCCCAGGTCGAGAGCATGTAGGTCTTGAGATGAGGCGCGGCGGCGGGCCACACGCCGCGCGCCGCCTGGTCGAAGTTGACCGGCCCGGGATGGTTGTGGACATCGGCCACGAACAGGATGCCGATGGCGCCCTTGTCCTGGGCCGCCAGGGCCTTGCGCCAGGCCGCGGAGGGTTCGGAGGTGACCACCCCTTCGAACGGGCTTTTCGGATCGCGCTCGCCCGGCTCGTGATCGAGGACGAGCACGATCTTGCCGGCGACGTCACCGGCGAAGTCGTCGTAATTCCAGCGCGGCGCCGTGATCCCGAAGCCGGCAAACACCACTTCGCCCCGCGCCGAGGCACTCGGACTGAAGCGTTGCGGGTAGAAGTCCTGACCCTGGGCCAGCCGCCGTGTGCCGCCGGCGCCGCTCAGGTCCACGGCGTTGCCGTCGCCGAGCGTGGCGGTCATCGAGCAGGTAATTCTGGAAATACGAACCGCCCGCGCCAGCCGGCTTCAACCCGGCCCGCTCGAACCGGGAGCGGATGTAGTCGCCCGTGGCCAGGTTCTCGACCGTATCGGTGAGGCGCCCGCGCATGGCATCGCCG
Source organism: uncultured Acidobacteriota bacterium (assembly GCA_963843885.1). Lineage (GTDB taxonomy): Bacteria > Acidobacteriota > Vicinamibacteria > Vicinamibacterales > UBA2999 > CADEFD01. Next base: position 33,292 of record CAWJMJ010000012.1, on the reverse strand, counting down.
GCCAGGTAGAAGAGGTCGGCGCGCAGTTCCTCCTGGCGGATCGACTCGTTCTGCGGCGCCCGCGGCGGCGGCTGTTGCGGCTGGGCGGCCAGGGATGCCGTGATCACGGCAAGGGCGACGGCAAGAATCGGACGGACGGTCATGGCCACCTCGGTGCGGGCGGATTGTACATGGATGCGCCGGCGGCGATCTGTAGCCTGGCGTTGACCGACGGCCGGACACGATGCGCCCTAGTGGATTCGCGCCGGTGCCGGCTTGCGCGACGCGGCCGGGGAGGCCTGAATCAGCGGACCAGCGGCAGTGCCATCTGAGGCGGGCGACACCCAACAGGGAACGCCGGGGATCAGCGACTCCCAGCCCGGGTACACCGACGGCTCCGGCGCCTCGTGGCGCCCCTGCCAGTCGGGCGTCATCTCCGCCGTCTGCTCGTCCCGCGTCGCCGCGACCGGACGCTCGTCAGGATCCTCTGCCATTCACGCAGGTTAGCACCGACGGCAGCGTGCGGGTGGTGCGCCTCGCCACAGCGGCGGCACAGGCCTCGACCCGTGTCACACTCCCCGCCATGAGGTCCTGGCCGGCTCGGGGCCGCGCGCGGTCGGCCGCCGCGTGCTGTTGGGCGGGAGGGAACGTCGCCGCGATGGGCGCGGTACCTGCCGGGCTCAGTGGCCGCCCTTGCCATCGCGGCCGCCGCCGTGGCCATCGCCGCGCTCTCGGTCGCGGCCGCCGTGGCCGCCGACGCCGGCGCGGCGATCGCCCAGCGCCCTCCCGCGGCCGGCACCGGGCGGTGTGCGGCGCAGGTTGAGCGGCAGCTGCGCGCCTGGCAGGTCGTGGCCCCGGCGCGCCCGCAGCCTCCGGCCGGGGCGATGTCGGTGCGCCATTGGGCCACGCCGCGCCTGGGTGCCTGGGTGGTCGAAGCCCAGGGCCCGGACGGCGCGCGCGCGACGCTCGTGTCGGCGGAGACCGTGACCGCCGTCGAATGGTCTCCGGCTTGCACCGCCGCCACGGCCACAGGCCCACGCCCGGGTGCGGCCGCGCCGCGGTTCAACGACGCCGATCTGGCGGTGGTGATGGCGGCGGCGCCGCGCGGGGTGATCTATTCGTGGTCGCCGCACATGCCGCTCTCGGTGGACGGCTATCGGGCCGTGACGACGGCGGCCGCCGAGCGAGGGCTGGCGGTCGAAGTCGTGCTCGACCCCGGCGGCGACCGCGACTTTGCAGCCGCCGCTCAGTCCGGCGGCGGACTACCGCCCTCGGCCCTGCGCGTGGCCGATTCGGTCGAGCTGCTCTTCCGCGACGTGCACGTCCACGCGCCGGCCGTGCAGGCGTGGGCGGGCGGACGGCTCATCGGCTCCGCCTTCCCGGGCTTTCACCGCGCCGCCGAGTACGGCGCGTTCCTCGAATCGGGTGTTCGCGGCAGCGCCGCGCTAGCCTCACATCGCGCGGGATTGCGTGCCCCGAGTCGAGTCCGCGGACCAGCCAGAGCTGGCTCCGGACCGACGGGCGTGACCGGCCAGGTTCAGCGCGCGTCGCAGGCGGCCAGCAATCCGGCCTTGCGCGCGTCGGTCGCCGGCAGCCAGCGCTCCTCGACCAGTTGCCGGCACTGCGCCGCCGACAGACTGAGGAACGCCCACGCGGCCTCTTGCGGCCTGAAGGGCTGCACCGGCGGCTCGCAGGCGCTGCGCCACAACTCGCCGATGGCTTCGGCCGCCTCGCGCCGGGCCGGCGTGGCGAACACGCTCGTGACGCGGCGCGCGCCCGCCGGATCGGCGACGCTCAAGCGGAACCGTTTTGGCTCGGCGCTGTCCTTGGACACGCTGTTGCTCACGAAGAACACCTTGCCATCGGGGAAGAACGCCGGGAAATAGTGGCCCGCGCCCTCCGTCGTCGAGGTCGTGAGGCGCGACACCCCGGCCACGCCGGTGATGGCGCCGCCGGCCTCGCGGGCGAGGTCCACGACCACGATGTCGGTGATGGCCGGCGCCTTGAGGCCGCCGTTGACGAACGGCGTGAGGTAGTCGTGCTTGCTGATGTGGAACACCAGCTGGCTGCCGTCGAAGCTGAAGTCGGCCTTGCCGGCGGCAAAGCCGAGGAATCGACGCGCGGCGCGCAAGTGGAGGTCTGCGCGGCCGGATCGGTGGCGAGAATCTCGAAGATCTTGAGGGACGCCGGCCGGCCCGCGCTGCTGTCGTCGTGAGCCACGACGTAGCGGCCGTCCTTCGAGATGAACGGCGTGGCCAGGTCGCGGGTGATCTGCGGACACAAGCGCATCGGCGTGGTCGGCGTCACCGTGAGCCCGCCGTTGGCGCGCGTGAAGGTGTAGTCGACAATGCGGAAGCCGGGCGGCGCCGGCTCGGTCGAGCCCGAGAACATCATCCGGTAGACGGTCGTCTCGCGCCCGCCGTCAGCGGCGTGCGAGAGCACGCCGACCGACTGGTAATAGACGTCGTGCACGTCGGGGTGCTGGTGGGCGAACACCGGCGCCACGTCGGCGGCGTCCTGGCGCGCCGCCAGCCGCTCGAGCAAGGTTGCCGCGTCGTAGAAATTCACGGTGCGGGTCGAGGTGTAGTGCGACGGCACGGTGAGGTAGCGCCCATCGGGCGTGGCCACGGCGTCGGAGGTGTCGGGAATGCGCACGCGCGCGCCGGTCGTGAGGTTGTAGAGGTAGTTGAGGTTGTGGCTGGCGACCGCCACGATCCAGTCGCCGGCCGGGTTGGGCACCGGCCGGGCAAACCAGTTCACGTCGTCGAGCGGCGGCTCCCCGGCGCCCGGCCGCGACATCGCGACGGCCGTGCCCGGGGAGTCGACGACACAGTCGGGAGGCGCGTCGCCGGGGGCCGCGACCAGAGTGCTGGCGCCGAGCCCGATGGCGGCCAGCACGGTGACAATCCTGATCCTGGTCATCGGCGACCTCCCGCCGGCGGGTTACTTGCCGAAGGTGACGTTGAAGCGCTGCACGCGCCGGCCGGTGGAGGCCTCGCCGACGATCAGGTTGCCCTTCGAGTCGATGCTCATGCCGTGGGGGCGCAGGAACTGCCCGAGCTGCCGGCCGCCGCGGCCGAACTCGCCCACCACTTCCATGGTGGCGCGGCGCAGGATCCAGATCTTGTGATTGGTGCCGTCGGCGACGTAGAGCCACTGCTGCTGCGGGTCCTTCGACAGCACCGGCACGAACGAGGACCCCGACGACAGGGTGGCCGGCGCGAGGACTTTCTCCATGACGAACTTGCCCGACTGCTCGAAGACCTGGATGCGGTTGCCGCGGCGGTCGGCCACGTAGATCTTGCCGTCGCTCGACCCGGTGAGACCGTGCGGCGTCGAGAACTGCTTGGGCAGGGCGCCGCTCATCATGGTCTTGGGGTCGAACTTCTCGGTGTCGTCGGGCACCGCGCCGTAGGCGCCCCAGTGGCGCTTGTAGGCGCCGGTCGCGGCGTCGAACACGATGATGCGGCGGTTGCGGTAGCCGTCGGAGATGAACACCTCGTTGCTCTTCGGGTCCACCCAGATGCCCGACGGGCCGCCGAGCAGGGTCGTGTCGTTGCTGCCGTTGTTCTTGTCGGTACTGACCGATGGTCAGCACCAGCTTGCCCTCGCGCGTGAACTTCATCACGCGGTGGTGCATGTGCGTGCCCACCCACACGAAGTCGTTGTGGTCGACGAAGATGCCGTGGGGATTACGCGGCCAGTTGGCCGGATCCTCCTTGGCCTTGTCGCCCCAGCCCTGCACCACCTTGCCGTTCTGGTCGAGTTCGATCACGACCGGCGCCGCCTTGCAGCAGGTGCCCATCGGCGGGGTCTGTTCCTCGTAGAGTTCTTCTTCGGTCAGGGTCTCGGGCAGGCTGGTGATCCAGGTGTGGTCCTTGGCGTCCACGAAGACGCCGGTCACCGAGCCCATGACCCAGTGGTTCGGGAACTCCTGCGGCCACGTGGGATCGACCGTGAAGGTCGGGACGCCGGCGGCCTTGGCCTGTGCGTCCAGCGAAATCGACCAGACCGAGCCGGTCACGAGCAGTGCGAGCACGGCCGACGCGGCCGTGAGAATGAAACGTCCGTGCATGTCTGTAACTCTCCTTCAAACGCCGGGCGCCAGGCGCCGCGTCGAACGGCTGAACGATACCACGCACCCCCTTACGAGGCGGGAATGCGCTTGCGGATGTCGGCCAGGAGCGGGTCTTCGCCGGCCGCGCCGCGGATGCGGAGGTAGATGCGGTAGGGCTCGGCGAAGCCGGCGCTCTTCAGTCCCTCCCGCACCTGGCCCTGATAGTAGTAGACCGGCGGCAGGAAGCCGGACGTCGGCTCCTCGTCGAGGAACAGCGACAACGCTTCCCCGCTGCGCTTCAGGCAGCGGTCGAACTCGGAGTCGGCCTGCGGGAAGGCCCCGGCCGCAAGGTAGGCCCGGCCGAGGTCGAAGCGGCCAATCCAGGTGTCGAGCAGCTCGTTGGCCTCGGCCAGCCGCCTGATGGCCTGGCGCGGCTCCTGCTGCTCGAGCAGGAGCACGCCCTCGATGATCTTGCCGTAGGCCTGCGGCTCGGCTTGCAGCTCGCCGGCCAGACGGGTGGCGATGGCGCCGGCCTGGGCGGCCGCGCCGGTGTGCGCGTAGATGCGCGCGGCCAGGAACTGCACCTGGACGGCGGTGCTGTTGGCCACCGCCTGGTCGGCGGCGGCGCGGGCCTGGCGGGGCCGGCGGCGGGCCAGCTGGGTATAGGCGAGCGCCACCTGCTTGGCCGCCGCCCGATCGCTGTCGTTGGCCGCCAGGTCCGCCGCGGCGCCCTCGGTGAAGAGCTTCACCGCGTCGGCGAAGCGTCCCTCGTAGAGGGCCACGTCCCCCAGCCCGGAGGCGGTGTAGGACGGGCCCACGCCGGGCACCGCGGCCAGGGCCCGGTAGCTGGCCGCGGCCTCGGCGGTCCTGCCCTGCCCCTGCTGCGCCAGCGCCAACGCCTGCTGCGCCCACGGATCCTGCAGTTCCTGGGCCACGCGCGCGTCCCGCTCGGCCGCGTCGAAGGCCCCGGAGTACGCCGAGTAGAGCGCGGCATTGACGCGGTAGAGCGAACGCTTGGGCAGAATTTCCACGACCCGCTTCATCTCTTCGCGGGCCAGCGCCATGTTGCGGAGCTTGGTCGAGCACAAGGCCAGGTTGTTGCGCGCCGCCGCGTCGGCCTCGTAGCGTTCCAGCAGGTCGCCGTATTCCGTGACGCACGACTCGTAGTCGTTGGTCACGTAGTAGAACAGGCCGCGGGTCCGCAGCCGTTCACGCTCGGTCATCTTGTCGACGTGCCGGATGGCCTCCTGCACGTATCGCTCGGCCTCCTGGGTCTGGCCCATGTTGGCCGACGCGATGGCCATGCCGGCGTAGGCCAGCCCGAAGGTGGGGTCGAGCTTCACCGCGTTGCCGAAGCTGCGCCGCGCCTCCTCGAACTTGCTCATCGACAGCGCCTGCATGGCCACGGCGTACTCGCGCACGACGTCGAGCGAGGTCGCCGACAAGGTGTCGGTGGCGAAGCGCTGCACGGAATCGGACGTCTCGTCGCCGAGCGCCGAGCGCACGCGGTTGCCGAGCGCGGTGGCCACCCCCAGCACCTGGTCCTTGCCCGAGGCGGTCGCCGACGCATCGACGATGACGTTGCCGGTCACGCTCTCGACCGCCTTGAGCGAGATGCCGTAGCGCTCGCCGTTGCGCGAGAGGGCGCCCGACAGCACCACGCCCACGCCCTCCTTCACGGCGATCTGGCGTCCAGCTTGCTCATCGAGGGTCGGCGGCGGCGTCACGCCGAGAACGCGGCGGATGCCGTTGCGGTCGTAGGCGCTGATGAAACCCGCGCCTTCGAGCGCCAGCTTGAGCATCGGCTCGAGGGTGCCGTCGAAGGTGACGTCGCCGGTGGCGTTGCGCAGATCGGAGATCAGGATCGAGACCGGCTCGTGCTGTACCGCCGGCGCCGGACCCCGAGCGGCCCAGAACGTGGCGCCGAGCAGCGACCCCACGACCACCGCCGCGGCCGCGGCCATGCGCCAGGTGAGACGGCGTACCAGCGGCACCGGCACGCCGTTGGCGTCGAGCTTGGCCAGCTCGCTCTCAAGTTCCCGCGTCGAGCCGAGACGTTTGGTCCGGTCGGGATCGAGGCAGCGCACGATCAGCCGGTCGAGCGCGACGGGAATGGCGGCGTCCCTGGTGCGCGGCGGCGGCGGCGCCTCGCGCATGCGCTGCTCCAACTCGGCAAAGGCGCTCTCGAGGTGCTGGGCGCGGTTCCTCCCGAGCAGCAAGTCGTAGAGGATGAGACCAAAGGCGTAGATGTCGGCGCGTTGGTCGACGGCCTCGGCGCGCGCCTGCTCCGGGGCCATGTACTCGATCGTCCCGACGACCGAGCCGACCATGGTCTGCGCCATGGTGTGGACCGCGGCCGCGCTCGCCAGCGAGGCCGGCAAGCCAACGGAGGCCGCCGTGCCGCCCGCATCGGCGCCCTCGGTGGAACGGGCCACGCCGAAGTCCATCACCAGGCCTTCGCCGTCGGCGTTGATCATGATGTTGGCCGGCTTCAGGTCGCGGTGGACGACCCCGGCCTCGTGCGCGGCCAGCAGCCCCGACACGACGCTGCGCGCGATCTTCATGACCCGCGGCACGCTCAACTTCCCGTCGCGCTTGAGGATCGTGGCCAGGTCCTCGCCTTCGACAAACGGCATGGTGATGTACTTGACGCCGTCCACCTCGCCGATGTCGTGCACGCGCACGATGTTCCGGTGCGTGACCTTGCGCGCCAGCAGCAGCTCCTGCTTGAAGCGGCGCTCCAGCATCAGCGCGGTGTCGGGATCGGCCGCCACTTCCGGGCGGACGATCTTCAACGCCACGGCCACGCCGAGCTCCGCGTCCCAGGCCTGGTAGACGGCGCCCATGCCGCCGGCGCCGAGCAGCTTGATGATGTGGTAGCGCGGTCCCAGCTGATGACCGACCAGGTCGGCGGCCTCGCCCACACCCCGGGGCCGCGCGGGGGGCGGGGTCGAGGACGGGAGCGACGCCGCTCGCTCGGCCCGGGGGCGGCGCGGCGCCTTCGGCTTCGGCGGCGCAGCGGCAGGACCGACGCCGAGTCTGGTGTCATCGGCGGCGTTCCCCTGCACACTCGGCATGATCGTCGCCTCGGTGTCGAAGACCGCGGCCAGGCCCAGATCGGTGGCGTCGGGGTCGACGGACGGAAGCGCGGCGCGCCCGGGTGGAGGGCCCACGGCGGTGCCCTCGTCAGGCGCGAGGGGGCCCAGCCTGGTGTCGTCGGTGTCGTCGGTGTCGCGGCCGGCGGGACGGGGAGGGGCCGCGGCCATCGGCGCATGGCACACCGGACACGATGCGGAGTCGGGCTCCGTGCGGCTGCCGCACCTTGGGCAGGTCATGTCAGGGGGTGCGGGGACCACCTCGAGTGGCCGGTCCGCCTCACGAATCTTAGGTCCGGCGTCGGCGAATCACAAACAAATTGTGTGCAATCCGCGGCGAGGCCACGCACCTCACGAGGTCAGCGTCGTGCCCGCCAGGCGGCTGACGGCGCGCAGGCCATCGTCGCCGATGTCGAGGCTGTGCCCGTTGACGTAGAGCGCGATGTGCGCGTCGCACACCGCATCGGACAGCTCCTGCGAGTGGGCCCGCACGTAGGCGCGGCTGGCCTCGGGATGCGCGAACGCATAGCTCACCGAGGCGCGGATGGCCGCCTCCGCCGCCGCGACGGTGGCCGCGTCGAGGTCGGCCCGCGCGCAGATGCCGGCCAGCGGCACGGGCAAGCCGGTCTCGCCTTCCCACCACTCGCCCAGGTCGGCGATCTTGATCAGGCCATGCTCGGCGTAAGTGAAACGGCTCTCGTGGATGATCAGCCCGGCGGCGACGTCGCCACGGGCAACCGCGCCGAGAATCTGGTCGTAGCGCAACTCCACGACCTCGCCCAACGCCGGCGCCGCCAGGTGCAACAGGCGGAAGGCGGTGGTCTCGCGGCCGGGGATGGCCAGGGGGCCGGCGGCAGCCTGGGTCAGCGTCAGCGGCTGGCGCGCGACGACCAGCGGTCCGACCCCGTGACCGAGCGCGGCACCGCTGCGCAGCAGGCGGTAACGGCCGGCCACCGCCGCAAAGGCGCCGACGCTCAGCTTGGTCAGCGCGAAGGCGCCGTCATGGGCGCGGCGGTTCAGTTCCTCGATGTCGAGCAGCACCGGCGCGACCGTAAACGGCGCCGGCACGAGACCGTGCACCAGCGCGTGAAACGCGAACGTGTCGTTCGGACAGGGCGAGAACCCGAAGGTCAGCGTCGGCACGCCGCCAGCTCCTGCACCAGTGCCGGCGTGATCGCCCGCACCACCGCAAACGCGTCGTCGAAGCGCCACTTGGCGCGGTCGGTCTCTTCGACGGCGTTGGCGATCACCCGCACCTCGATGGCGGGAACTCCGGCCAGTTCCGCCGCCCGGAGGACGGCGAAGCCTTCCATGGCCTCAACCGGACACTCGGCCTCGGCCGTGTGCCCGACCCGCCCACTCGTGCCGATGACCAGGCGGTGAGCGCCGGGTACGGCGCGGCATGCGGCGTCGACCAGAATGGCCGGCGTGGTGATGCGCCGCGGCGCCCACTGTTCGGGCACGCCCAGATCGCAGTAGAGCGAGGCCGTCCCGACGACCACGGCCGCCGGCACTAGACCCGAGGCGCGCCGTGCCCCGGCGATGCCCACGTGCAACACGGCCAGGCAGCGTTCGGCGGCCAGCGCCGCGGCGGTGACGGCGGCCGCCTCGACCGGCCCGACGCCGCAGCGTAGCGTCCGCCACTCTCCGGCGGCCGCCAGTTCCGGCGCGGTGGCGGCGACGACGAGGATCCGACGGAGGTGCGCGGCGGAGGCGCTGGAGGCCGACGCCGCCACTACGGCACGCGGGCGACGACGCCCATCGGCGCCGCCGGTGGTCTGGCACTGCGCCCGACCGAGCCCGCCGTCACACCTCGCGCGCACGCGTCACGCCAACGCCAGCCCGCGCCGGCGCCTCATCGCAGCCTCGCCGTGCGGGCGGTGATGGCGGCGGCCAGGGCCGTGTAACGCTTGCCGTCGACCGCGCCAGCGGCAGCCGCGTCGCGTTGCAGATCCGCGGCCATCGCGTCGAGCTGGTCGAGGGTGGCCTTCTGACGCTTGTCGCCCTGGTCGAGCGCCGTGCGCAGCGTCCGCGCCCGGGCCGGGTCGATTGCCTGCGCGCGTTCGAGCTGATCCAGGTAGGCCTTGGCCACGACGAAGCTCGGCGGCCACACGTAGGTCGGCTGATTCTGCGAATTGAACTCTTCGAAGCGCACCAGGTTGGCGGCGGCAATCTCGTTCTCGCTCAGGTGGTCGCTGGGCAGCAGCCGGAACACGTCGATGCCGCGCGAGATCTCGGCGCCGTAGATGTTGCCGTTGTACCAGTAGGACGACCAGTAGCCGCCGGTCACGAGCTCGGTCGGGTTCATCGGCCCGCGGTCGAAGAAGGCGATCTCGACCGGCTTGGTGGAATCGGTGAAATCGAACACCGAGATGCCGCCCTGGTACCACGACTGCACCATGATGTCGCGGCCGGGCACGGGCACGAGCGAGCCGTTGTGGGCCACGCAGTTCTCGGTGTCGCCCTGCGGCGCCGGCATCTTGTAGTAGCCCTTGAACACGAGCTTCTTGTCGACGATGTCGTAGATCGCGTCGGCGCCCCAGGTGATCGGGTCGGAGGCGCGGCAGCGCGGCCGCGAGCCGCCGCCCCACTCGTCGGTGAACACCACCTTGGTGCCGTCGTTGTTGAAGGTGGCCGAGTGCCAGTAGGCAAAGCCCTTGTCGGTCACCGCGTCGAGCCGCTTGGGGTTCTGCGGATCGGAGATGTCCATCAGGATGCCGTTGCCCGAACAGGCGCCGGCGGCCAGGCCGATATCGGCGTAGACCGTGATGTCGTGGCACTGGTTGGTCAGCCGCGACGTCTGGGTGCCCTCACCGTGGTTGCCACCCGGCCACAGGCCGGCGATGTTGCCGGTCGCGGCATCGGCGAAGAGCCGCGGCCGGGCCACGATGGCGGCCTTCTCGGGGTTCTTGAGCGGCACCTTGATGACGTCGATGCTGAAGAGCGGCGGTGTTCGGGTCTTCCTTGGGATCGAGGGCGGAGCAGCCGGCCAGTTCCTCGCCCGAGCGCACGTTGCTCGTGCCCGAGCCGTAGAGGTAAATGGCACTGGGGTCGCGCTTGTCGGGCACGAGCGTGTGGGTGTGCGAGCCGCGGCAGGTCTGCACCGCCGCCACCTGCTTGGGGTTCTTCATGTCGCTGATGTCGAAGATGCGCACGCCGCGGAACCGCTCGACGCTGACCGGCGCGGTCACGCCCTGCACGCCGCAGTCGAGGCGGCCGCGGGTCTGTTCGACCGACATGAACAGCAGGTTGCCGAAGATCGACACGTCGCCCTGGCCGCCCGGGCAGACAATCGAGGCGACCAGCTTGGGCCGCCGCGCGTTCTCGATGTCGTAGGTGTTGAAGCCGTGGTAGTTCCCGACCACGGCGTTCATGCCCTTGAAGGCCAGGTCGGAGTTGGTGAAGCCGGATCCCGACCGGCGGCGGCGCATTGGGATCGGGCGTCGGCTCCGGCGGCGCACCGGCCGGGCGTTCCGGCGGAGTCACGGAGCCGGCCGGCGCCTTCGGATCGAAGAAGCCGGGCGGCTTGGGCAGGTTCGACACCAGCTCCATGTTCCAGGCGGCGACGCCGGCATCGGTGTGCCCGGCCTTGAGGCCGATCGCGCGGATCTTCGGATCGGGCGGCGCCTGCTGGGCGTGCAGGCCCGTGCCCGCCAGAACCGCTACGAGCATGCCGCCGCCCAGGATCAGGTTCGCGCGCCTCATCATGTCATCCCCTTCTGTGGTGTCGGTTCTACTGGAGCTGTCGTGCCGGTCCTACTGGAGCCGCGCCACGCGGGCCCGGATCGCTTCGGCCATGGCCTGGTAACGCTTGGCGTCCTTGGCCGCGGGCGCCGCCGCTTCCTGCTCGAACTCCGTCGCCATCGTCGTCGAGGGCGGCCAGCGCCGGCTTCTGCCGCTTGTCGCCGTTGTCGAGGGCGGTCGCGCAGCGCCGCGGCGCGGGCCGGGGCGATGGTCCGGGCCCGTTCCAGCTGATCGAGATAGGCCTTGGCCACGATGAAGCTCGCCGGCCAGGTGACCTTCGGCTGCTTCTGCGCGTTGAACTCCTCGACGCGCACCAGCTTGGCGGCGTCGATCTCGTTCTGCGACAGGAACTCGCTCGGCGTCAGCTTGAAGACGTCGATGCCGCGGGCGATCTCCGCGCCGTAGATGCTGCCGTTGTACCAGTAGGCCGACCAGTAGCCGCCGGTGATCAGCTTCTTGGCGTCGAGCGGGCCGCGATCGAAGAAGGCGATCTCGACCGGGTTGCGCCGAATCGGTGAAGTCGAACACCGAGATGCCGCCCTGATACCAGCGCCTGCACCATGATGTCGCGGCCGGGCACCGGGATCGAGCGAGCCGTTGTGCGCGACGCAGTTCTCCGTGCTCGGTCTGCGCCGCCGGCAGCTTGTAGTAGCCGCGCGAACGTCAGCTTCTTGTCGACGATGTCGAAGATCGCGTCGGCGCCCCAGTTGAGCGGGTCGGTGGCGCGGCAGCGCGGCCGCGTGCCGCCGCCCCACTCGTCGGTGAAGATCACCTTGGTGCCGTCGTTGTTGAACGTCGCCGAATGCCAGTAGGCGAAGTTCTTGTCGGCGACGTGGTCGAGGCGCGCCGGGTGCACCGGGATCCGAGATGTCCAGCAGGATGCCGTTGCCCGAGCAGGCGCCGGCCGCCAGGCCGACCTCCGGGATACACGGTGATGTCGTGGCACTGGTTGGTGATGCTGCGTCGTCTGCGTGCCCGGGCCGTGGTCGCCGCCCTGCCACAGGCCGGCGATCGCGCCGGTTGCGGCGTCGGCGAAGATGCGCGGCCGGTTGACGATCGCGCGCCTTCTCGGGCGTCGCCAGCGGCACCTTGATGACGTCGATGCTGAAGAGCGCCGTGTTCGGGTCCTCCTTCGGGTCGCCGGCCGGAGCAGCCCGCGAGCTCCTCGCCCGAGCGCACGTGCCGGTGCCCGAGCCGTAGACGTAGATGTTCGGCGTTGTCCTTCGGCGTCGGCGACCAGCGTGTGGGTGTGCGAGCCGCGGCAGGTCTGCACCGCGGCCACCTGCTTCGGCTTGCTTGATGTCGGTGATGTCGAAGATGCGCACGCCGCGGAAGCGCTCGGCGCTGACCGGCGTCGGCACGCCCTGCGTGCCGCAGTCGATGCGGCCGCGCGTCTGCTCGACCGACATGAACAGCAGGTTGCCGTAGACCGACACGTCGCCCTGGCCGCCGGGGCAGACAACCGACGCGACCAGCTTCGGGCTTGCGCGCGTCCTCGATGTCGTAGGTGTTGAAGCCGTGGAAGTTGCCCATGACACGTCGATCGCCGCTGAACGCCAGGTCGGAGTTGGCGAAGTCGAGCCCGCCGCCAGGACGGGCCGGCGTGGCGGCGGCCGCCGCGGCGCCGGCGCGCTGCCGCGCCAGGAGCCGGGGCGGGAGCGAGCGGCCGCGGGCGCGGGCGGCGTACCCCGGAGCCCGGAGCGGCCGCCTCGGCCGGTGGGCGTTCGGGCGCGCGTCGGTTCGCCGGCCGGCTTCTTGGGGTCGAAGAAGCCGGCCGGCTTGCCCATGCTCGAGACCAGCGTCATGTTCTTGGCCGCCGTCCCGGCGTCCTTGATCCCGGCTTTCAGCGAGGCGCGCGGATCGGTGGTGCTCGGCGCGGCGGCCGGTTTCTGCTGCGCCACCACGGATCACCGCCAGCGAGGGCGGCCACGGCGGCCAGCGTCCAGGCGGCGCGGCGCAGGCGCCCCGACCCTGGGTGACATGACATCAGCTCTCATTCGTTCGCTCCTCGAATCGTTCGGTTCCCGGGACCGCGCCGGCGTCAGCGGCTGCCCAGCATCGCGCGCATGCGGTCGATTTCCATACGCTGGTCGGAATCCACGTCGGCGGCAAAAGCGTTGATGTCGCCTTCCTGGCCGGCACCGGGCGTCTTGAACAGGTCGTCCACCATGCTCAGCGCGCCTTCGTGGTGCTGAATCATGTCCTTGAGGAACAGGCGGTCGAACTGCTCGCCCTTGGCGTCCGTCAGTTCGCGCATCTGCGCGTCGGTCAACATGCCCGGCATCATCCCGCCGGCCATGTGATGCGCGTGCTCACCGGGCACTTCCTGACCGCGCCGCGTCAACCACGTGCGCATCATGTCGATCTCGTCGGCCTGCGAGACGGCGATGCGCTGGCCGAGCCGGCGCATCTCGTCGCGCGAGGTTCGCGCCTCGATAAGAGCCGTCATCTCGAGGGCCTGGGCGTGGTGGCCGATCATGCCCTGCATGAACTTGACGTCGGCCGGCGTGGCCTGAACCCGCGACAGGTCGGTGGCCGCCTCGCTGGAGATCACGCGATTGGCTTGTCCCGGCGCGCCCGGCTGGATGATGGCGGTGCCGGACGTCTCCGAGGCCGAGCGGCAACCCGTGACGGCTACGACAACGAGGACGAGCAAGGTCTGGGGTCGGAGCATGGGGGGTGTAGGGCAAGAATACACAGGATGGCCGCCCCAGACCACAGCAGAGATGCCGGCCACGGGCCGGAAGCGACGCCCGTCCCGCGCCGTAGCGATGAGCTGCCTGAGCGGCGTGAGCCGGCTCGAGTTCGCTCTTCCGGCCACGAGCGGCGACGTGGTCATCGCCCCTTCCGTCGCCGCTGGACGCCGACCGCAGGGCGTATCTGTTCGACGGCGCCGACGTCAAACCGTACCTGGCGGGCTGCCGGCGTCCTGGCACACTAGCGCCGGGCGGCGTCACGGCGCAATGAGCGATCCCGCGCGGGCTGCTGGCCCCGCGTGGCCACGTCCTATAAGTGGTCATCACTTCTCGGACCAGACCGAGCGCCGCACGGCGGTGCGGTGGACGGCCATCGGCAACTCGGAACCGTAGTCACCAAGCGCTCCGGAAGAACAGGAGAAGCCCATGCTCAGCACCCTTCGGCATGTGACCCTCATCGGTGCCGCCCTGGTCGGCGGAACCGGCGGCGCCGCGGCCCAGGCGCCCGCGGCCGCGTCGCACAAGCACTACGAGGTCTCGGATCGCGCCGGGCAGCCCGGGCCCAACGGCGAACTGGCGCCGCGGCTGCAGCACCTCGGCACGCACACCTTCCCGGTCAGCACCAAGAACGTGGCGGCGCAGCGCTTCATCAACCAGGGCCTGAACCTCGCCTACGCCTTCAACCACGCCGAGGCGCGCCGCGCGTTCCGCGAGGCGGCCCGGCTCGACCCGACGCTGGCCATGGCCTACTGGGGCCAGGCGCTGGTGCTCGGACCCGAACATCAACGCCTTGATGGAGCCCAACGAGGAGCCGCACGCCTACGAGTTGTGGCCAAGGCGCCAGACCGCTGAAGGGCGGCGCGACGCCGCGCGAGCGGGCGCTCATCGAGGCCCTGGCCACGCGCTACTCGGGCAGCGCCGATCACCGCACCGCCAACGACCAGGCCTACGCCGACCGCCATGCGCGCCGTGCACGCGCAGTTCCCGGCCGATCCCGACATCGCGATGCTCTACGTCGAGTCGATGATGGACCTGCGGCCCTGGGGCTACTGGATGCCCGACGGGCGTCCGCACGAGGGCACGAGCGAAGTCGTCGCCCTTACCGAGGACGTGCTGCGCCGCCATCCGCAGCATCCTGCCGCCTTGCACATGCTCATCCATCTGGTCGAATCGACGACCACGCCCGAACGGGCCGAGAAGGCCGCCGACACGCTGATGCCGCTGATGCCGGCCGCCGGCCACATGGTGCACATGGCCTCGCACATCTATCAGCGCGTCGGCCGCTACGCCGACGCCATGAAGAGCAACCAGCTGGCCATCGCGGCCGACGAGGACTACATCACGCAGTGCCGGGCCCAGGGGCTGTATCCGATGGCCTACTACCCGCACAACATCCACTTCCTGTGGTTCGCGGCCACCGCCGACGCGCAGTGAAGGTGGCCATCGCCTGCGGCCATGTCGGTAGCCAGCAAGATTCCCGACGCGGTGCTGGCCGAGCTGCCGCTCACCGCCGGTTTCCGCGTCGTGCCCTACTGGGCCAATGTGCGGTTCGGCCGCTGGGACGTGATCCTGGCCGAGCCGGCGCCGCCCGCCTCGAACGTGTTCCTGACGGCGGCGTGGCACTACGCGCGCGGCCAGGCGCTGCTCGCCACCGGCAAGCTCGCCGAGGCGGAGCAGGAACTGGACGGCGCTCACGCCGCTGCTGGCCGACCCGGCGCTCGACGCGCCGCTCTTCTCGCCCAACACCGGGCGGGCGATCCTCGAGCATCGCCCGGCCGTCACTGGCCGGCGAAATCGCGGCCGTCAAGGGCCACTACGACCAGGCCATCGCCCAGCTCGAACAGGCCGTGCGGCTCGAGGACGCGCTCGTCTACACCGAGCCGTCGGAATGGGCCTTCCCGCCCCGCCACGCGCTCGGGGCGGTGCTGCTCGAAGCCGGCCGCCCTGCCGAAGCCGAGACGGTCTACTGGGAAGACCTCAAACGCAATCGCGAGAACGGCTGGGCCCTCACCGGCCTGGCGCAGGCGCTGCGGGCGCAGAAGAAGGACGCGCCGGCCGCGATTGTCGAGGCGCGGCGCAAGAACGCTTTGGCCCGGGCGGACGTGATCCTCACGGCATCACGCTTCGGCCGGTCGGCGCCGGCCAGTTCCGCCGCCCCGGCGGCGGCACCGCGCTGACGAAAGGGCGACGCGAGCCCGGTCAATCCCGCCGGCCGGGCCCGCGTCCGCGATGCGAGCCCAGCGCCTGACGGCGCCACTCAGCGCGCGAAGGTCCACGCCAGGATGCGGCTCTTCTTCTGCCCCTGCGCCATCGCGATGGTCTCGACATCGGCCACGTCGGCCGCTTCGAGCCGATCGTAGAGCGCCTCGAGGTGCTGGCTCTTCGACACGGCGGTCGTGAACCAGCGGCACAGGCGCGGGCGCGCCGCGCTCTGCGCGATCATCCGCGCGATGAACCCGAGTTCGCCGCCGTCGCACCACAACTCGCCGCTGGTGCCGCCGAAGTTGCGCTCGCGCCCAGCCCCCGCCGGGGCACCCAGATGCCGGCGCTTCCGGCGGTTGGCCGCCGCCGCCTCCTCGGCCGACGCGTAGAACGGCGGATTGCAGATGACGAGGTCGAACCTCTCGCCCTCCGTCACCACGCCGCTGAAGCACTCGCGCGGCGACGGCTGCAGCCGGCATTCGATCAGCGCGGCGACGGCGGGATGGGCGGCGACCAGCCCCTGCGCCCAGCGCAGCGCCACCGGATCGATGTCGGAGGCCACGAAGCGCCAGCCATACTCGGTGGCGCCGATGAGCGGATAGATGCAGTTGGCGCCGGTGCCGATGTCGAGCACCGCGACCTCGGGGCCCTGGGCCGCGGCGCCGGCGCTGGTGCGGACGAGCAGGTCGGCCACGTGATGCAGGTAATCGCTGCGGCTGGGAATGGGCGGGCACAGATACCCAGGCGGCACGTCCCAGGCCGTCAGGCCGTAGGCCAGCGCCAGCAGCGCCCGGTTGAGCGCGGTCACGGCCTCGGGATCGGCGAAGTCGATGGACGTGTCGCCGAAGGCGTTCGGTCCCACGAATCGCGCCAGGCCGGGGCTGACCGCGACGAGCTGCGGAAAGTCGTAGCCGGCGCGGAAACGGTTCCGCGGGTGCAGCGTGTCCTTGGCCTGACGCCGGATCACCGCGGGCGCCCCCCGGGCGGCGTCCGGCCGCTGCCGAAGTATTTCTCGCTGCGGTAGCGCAGCCACACGCGCAGTTCCTGCGGCACCTGCTCGCGTTGGCTGGCCGTCAGCCCTTCGTACAGCGTCAGGGCCTTGTCGCGCTCGCCCCGACAGGCGGCGTTGTTGTGCGCGGCCCAGTAGCTGCGCGCCACGCGAATCCGCCGGCACACCTCCTTGACCAGCGCCGGGCCGGTCAGCGTGAGGGCGGGGGTCCTGGCGGGCACCGCTTCACGCTATCACGAGGGCCGACGCCTCTTGCAGCGCCCAGGCGCTGGCGGAGAGCGACCCACGTCTCGGGGCCGCGAGTTCCCGCTTGCTGACGTTTCCGACGGGCGCGTGACCCTACACCCGCACCGTCACGCGCAGGTAGGTGGCTGGAATCGACACGCCGCCGCCCGCGTGCTGGTTGTGTTCCTCGGCCAGCGCCAGCAGCCGCGCCTGCAGCTCGTTGCTTCTGCCGGCCTTCTCGGCCGCCTCGAACGCGTTCATGGTCGGACCGTAGAAGCGGCGAAACGCCTCGATGAACTCGGCGGCGCTGCGGTCGGGCGCGATGAAGACGAACGTGTCACGCACCATCGTCACCCGGTCGGCGGGCACGCCGGCACGCCCGAACCGCTCGATGACGTGCCTGTCGACGCCCCACAGCATCGGGCTGATGAAGCCCTCGGGCGGCGGCGGCGTGAACGACGAGCTGATCTTGAGCAGTTGCGAGACGAACGACGTCGGATCGTCGGGGATCCAGTTGCCCATCACGACGCGCCCGCCGGGCTTGGTGACCCGAACCATCTCGCTGGCCACCGCGAAGGGCTGGGGCGCGAACATCGCTCCGAACATCGACAGCGTGAGGTCGAAGGCGTGGTCGGGCACGCCCTGCAGGTCGCAGGCATCGCCGTGCTGGAAGGTGAGGCGGTCGAGGCCGGCCGCGGCGGCCCGGCGCTGCCCGGCGGCGATTAGATTGGTGGCGATGTCGATACCCGTCACCTCGGCGCCGAGTTGCGCCAGGGGCAGAGCGGTGTTGCCTTCGCCGCAGCCGAGATCGAGCACACGCGCCTCGGCGCCGACGCCGAGCGACGCGGCCACGGCCTGACCGGACTCGCGCATGTAGGCCGCAATCTCGGCGAAGTCGCCCTTCTCCCACAGTGCCTGATTCGGGTTCATGTGTTCTCCTGGATAGGTGTCGGCGACGGCCCGCCGGCCGGCTGTGCGTCACGCGCGCAGGTCTGACACACGCAGGCCCGGCCCCGCTGGTCGTCCGGAACGCGGGCCAACACCGCCGCCGAGACGGTCACCACCTGGCACCAGCACGGGATGTCGAAGCTGCCGGACGACGCGGCAACGCAGCCGTTGGGCCCACCGCAGATGGGACAGCGCAGCGCGGGCAACGGCGTGACGGGCGGCTCGGGCAGCGATGACACGGTGGATTCGCGCCCACGTATATCACGAGCGGCTCCGGCAGCAGCGTCCGACGCGCGCCCTTCCGCTACACTCTGCCGTCATGCCGATGCCCGCCCCCGCCGCCCAGCCGCCGCTGACGCGCGCCATCGGCCTGACCCAGGCCACGGCCATGGTCGTGGGCACCATCATCGGCACGTCGATTTTCGTGCAGCCCAGCGAGATCACGCGCGAGGTGCCGACCATCGCCGGCATCCTCCTGGCCTGGACGCTGGCCGGCGCCCTCACCTTCGTCGGCGCGCTCGTGTGCGCGGAACTGGCCTCGGCCTTCCCGCACACCGGCGGCGTCTACGTCTTCCTGCGCGAGGCCTTCTCGCCGCGCGTGGCCTTCATGTGGGGCTGGGCCAACTTCTGGAGCATCCACTCGGGGATCATCGCCGCCATTGCCGTGGTGTGCGCCCGCTACATCGCCTTCTTCGTGGAGCTGGACGCCTTCCAGCAGCAACTCGTGGCCGCCGGCGTGATTGCCGCCATCTCCGCGCTCAACTACGTGGGCGTGCGCGTCGGCACGGCGGTGCAGACGGCGATCACGGGCGCCAAGCTGGCGGCCATCGTGGTGCTGCTCGTGGGCGGGGTGGCCTACTCGGGCGCGGGCGGCGGCGACGCCTGGACGTTCGCGGCGGCGGAAGTGACGTCGGTGCCGCTCGACCGGCTGCTGCTCGGCGTGGCCGCGGGGCTCTTCGCGTTCGGCGGCTGGCACATGGTGACCTACGCCGCGGGCGAGACCACCGACCCCGTGCGCACGCTGCCGAAGGCCTTGACCCTCGGCACCCTGATCGTCACGGTGTGCTACATCGGGCTCAACGCCGTCTACCTCTACGTGCTGCCACTCGACGCGGTACGCCGGTCGCCGCGCATCGCCGCCGACGTCGCGCAACTGCTGGTCGGGCAGGGCGGCGCGTCGGCCGTGTCGGCGCTGGTCGTCCTCTCGGCCGTGGGCGCGCTCACCGGCATCGTGCTGGCCGGCCCGCGCATGTACCTGTCGATGGCGCGGGACGGGGCCATGCTGGCCTGGGTCAACGCCGTGCATCCGCGCTACCGCACGCCTCACCGGGCCATCGTGCTGCAGGCCCTGTGGGCATCGGTGCTGGTGCTCACCGGCAGCTACCCCACGCTCTTCGGCCGCGTCATCTACATGGAGTGGTTCTTCTTCGCGCTGATGACCGCCGGAGTGTTCGTCCTGCGCGGCCGAGCCTCGTACCAGCCGGCCTACCGCATGTGGGCGTATCCGGTGGCGCCGCTGCTCTTCATCGTGGCCTCGGCGGCCATCGTCGTGAACCAGCTCCGCGCCCAGCCGTCCGAGGCCCTGTTCGGCGCGGCCGTGGTGGCCAGCGGCTGGCCCGTCGCCCTCTGGGTCACGCGCCGGCGCGGATGAACCGCGCAGGCAGGAATGGATGCCGGCCGCTGTGGTAGCCTTCGCCTCGCATGGAAATCCTGGACGTCCATAATCACTACTACCCCCCCGAATACCTGGCCGAACTGAAGAAAGGCCACAGCTCGATCACGGTCGACGAGGACGCCGAGGGCAACCCGCGCGTCCACTATCCCGGCGACTACAACATCGTCGTCAGGGGTCACCGCGACATCGACTACCGGCAGGACGTCCTCGATCAGCTCGGCATCAGCCGGCAGGTCCTCACCTTCACCACGCCCGGCGTGCACGTCGAAGGACCGGCGCTGGCCACGCAGTGGGCGCGGCTCGTGAACGACTGCCTCGGCACCATCGCGCGGGAACGCCCGCGCCATTTCTCGGCCCTGGCCACGCTGCCGCTCAATGACCCGGCCGCGTCGGTCATCGAGCTCGAACGCGCCATGAAGGAACACGGGCTGCCCGGCGCGATGCTCTTCAGCAACGTCAACGGCGTGCCGCTGGCCGACGAGCGTTACTTCCCGCTCTACCAGAAGGCGCACGAACTCGGTGCCGTGCTCCAGATCCACCCGATGTACCCGCTCGGCGTCGACGCCATGAAGGACTACTGGCTGATGCCGCTCGTGGGCTTCCTGATGGACACCACGCTCGCCACCGCGCACCTCGTCTTCGCGGGCGTGCCCGAGCGCTATCCGAACATCAAGTGGGTGCTGGGACATCTGGGCGGCGCCATCCCGTATCTGGCCGAGCGGCTCGACCGTGGCTACGAGGCCTTCGCGGAATGCCGCGCGCACATCACCAAGCCGCCCACTGAATATCTGAAGCAGTTCTACTACGACACGGTCAACTTCGACCCCGATGCGCTGATGCTCGCCGTGCACTTCGCCGGCGCCGACCACATCCTGGCGGGCAGCGACTATCCGCACCAGATTGGAAGCATCCAGAAGATGAAGACGGCGCTCGCCGGGCTGCCGCTGCCCGACGATCAGAAAGCGCTGATCCTGGGCGGCAACACCAGGCGTGTCTACGGTCTCTAGCCGCCCCGGCGGCCCATTTCACGGAGTACAGATTCAGATGACGACATTCCTTCGCGGCGTTGTGATGGCGGCGGTGGTGCTGGCGGTGCCCGGCAGCGCGTCGGCCACGTGGTCGGTGATTGCCCTCGATGCCGCCACCGGGCAGGTCATCATCGCGTCGGCCACGTGCGTGCGCCAGGCCGGCTTCCCGGCCCGCACCCCGAACGGCGCACGCGACCTGATGGACGTGCAGGCGGTGATCGTGCCCGGCCTCGGCGTGGCCGCGTGCCAGGCCGGCGTGGACAACACGCGCCAGAACCAGATGCTGGTCTACAACGAGATCAAGAAGGGCACGCCGCCAGCGCAGATCATCAAGTTGCTCGAGCAGGATCCCGACGTGCAGCGGCGCCAGTTCGGCATCGTCATGATGCCCAAGGGCGACGCCGTGACCGCCCGCAACAACCGCGCCGGTTTCAACGGCACCGGCAACTCGGTCTCGTCGCTCTACTTCGGCGGCCAGGTCGGCGACATTTTCTACCAGGTGCAGGGCAACACCCTGCTCGGCGACCAGGTGATGCACAGGGCCGCTCTGGCCTTCACGCGCGCCACCGGCACGATGGCCGATCGCGTCATGGCCGCCATGGAAGCCGCCGACCAGAACGGCGGCGACCACCGCTGCAATTGCGGCAACAACCCGCTCGACTTCGTGCCGTGCGACGACAAGACGGCGCACGTCGCCTACATCACCATCGCCGAGAAGGACGACCAGGCCGGGGTCACCCACAACGACGGCAAGTACTACGCCTACATCAGCGTCACCGACGACAACACCAAGAAGGGCGAGAGCGGCAACCCGGTGAAGACCCTGCGCCAGCGCTACGACGCGTGGAAGAAGGCCGGCAGCCCGCGCACGGCGCCGCCCGGACCCACACCCTACAAGCCCTGACGCCGCGACCCGCTCAAAGCGCGGGCTGCTCCGGCCCGCACTCACTCCACGTCCGCCAGGACACTCGGCCGCCCATGAAGATTGTCAGAATCCGCGCTTACCAGGTCGATCTGCCGCTCGTCGAAGGCCGCTACGCCTGGTCGGGCGGGCAGTCCGTCGCGGTGTTCGACTCGACCGTGGTCGCCGTCGACACCGACGACGGGCTCACCGGCTGGGGCGAGATCTGCCCGCTGGGCCCGGCCTACCTGCCGGCCTATGCCGCCGGGGCGCGGGCCGGCATCGCCGAACTGGCCCCGCATCTGATCGGCCTGGACCCGTGCGCCCTCGGCCTGCTCAACGCGGCCATGGACGGCGCCATGCGCGGCCACCCCTACGTGAAGTCGGCCCTCGACATGGCCTGCTGGGACCTGCTCGGCCAGGCCAGCGGACTGCCCGTGGCGACGCTGCTCGGCGGCCAGTACGGCGCCGACGTGATGTGCTACCGCGCCATCTCGCAGGACACGCCGGCCGCGATGGCGCGGCGCGTGAAGCAGTATCGCGGCGAGGGCTACCGCAAGTTCCAGCTGAAGGTCGGCGGCGACCCGGACGCCGACATCGACCGCATCCGCGCCGCCGCCGCCGTGCTGTCGCGCGGCGACGTCCTGGTGGCCGACGCCAACACCGGCTGGACCCAGCACGAGGCGCTGCGCGTCGCCGATGCGGTGCGCGACGTCGACGTCTATATCGAACAGCCCTGCCTCACCTACGAGGAGTGCCTGGCCGTCCGCCGGCACACCCACCGCCCCTTCGTGCTCGACGAGGTCATCGACGGCCTCGACATGGTCGTGCGCGCCGCCGGCGACCACGCGGTCGACGTCGTCAACCTGAAGATCTCGAAAGTCGGCGGGCTGACCAAGGCGCGGCAGATCCGCGACCTGTGCGTGTCGCTCGGCATCGCCATGACCATCGAGGACACCTGGGGCGGCGACATCATCACCGCCGCGATCGCGCACCTCGCCCACAGCACGCCGGCGCGCTATCTCTTCTCCACCACCGACTTCAACTCCTACGTGACCGTGAGCATCGCCGACGGCGCGCCCCGGCGGGTCGGCGGCCGCATGGCGGCCTCGACGGCCCCGGGCCTGGGGGTGCGGCCAAAGATGAAGGTGCTCGGCACGCCGGTCATCGACATCGCCCGCGGGCGCTGAAAAAGGGCGACCGGCCACGTCGGCGAGGGACGACCTGCGCGCGTCCCGCACCACGCGCTACGATGACGCCATGCACATGTGCCCGTCGGTCCGGCCGGGGTGGCTCGTCTTCCGTTCATGGCTGCTCGTCGCGACGGCGGGCCTGGCCGTCGCCTGCGCGCCGAGCGCGCCCCGCTCCTCGCCCGATACCGCCGGGGCCGCGCCCTCCGTGGCGCCGACCTTCGAGAACCGGGTGTGGCGCGTGGCGGAATCCACGGCAGTGGCGCCCGGGCAGCTCTATGTCTTCCTGGCCGACGGCACGCTGGTCATCACCTCCGCCACGGGAACCCCGGCTTTCGGCCAATGGAAACGTGACGGCGCCGGCCTGATCATGGTCGAAGAGGGCCGGCCCTACCGCGTCGAGGTGCTGGCGCTCACCGACGAGACGTTCAGCATCCGCAGTCACAACCCCGGTCCGCCGGTGGACATCCGGTTCGTCCGCGCCGACGGCGGCACGGCGGCGCCCGGAGCTACCCGCTGACCGGCTTCGCGGGTAACATGGCGCCATGACCCGTCGCACCGCGCTCGCCGCCACCGCCGGAGTCCTGATCCCGGGCGCGTCCCGTGCCGCCGCCGCCAGCGACGCACCGGTCCTCGCGCTGCTCGACGCGTTTGCCGCCGCTTGGAACCGCCACGATGTGGATGGGCTGATGGCCTGCATGGCCCCCGACTGCGTGTTCGAGGCGGCTGCCGGAACGGAATCGGCCGGGGCACGTCATGTCGGCGCCGCCGCCGTGCGCCGCGCCTATGCCGCCGTGTTCGAGACGTATCCCGATGCCCGCTGGAATGATCCCCGGCATTTCGTCGCCGGCCCGCGCGCCGTCTCCGAATGGACCTTCACCGGCACGACCAGGGACGGCGTGAAGGTCGAGGTCAACGGCTGCGATCTGTTCACGCTCGCGGCCGGGAAGATTGCCGTCAAGAACTCGTATCGCAAGCAGCGCAGCGCCTAGCCCTGACGCCGCGTCCCACCCACCACCATGACCGCGCCCCGCTTCTGGCCCGCGCTTGCCCTGGCCGCCAGCTTCGTGGCCGCGGCCGCCGTGACCGGTGCCCAAACTGTCGCCACCGGTCTCGACCGCGTCGGGCTCGAGGCCGAACTGGGCCGCATTTTCCAAGCCGGCGTCTACAACCCGCCGTCGTTCGGACCGGCGCGCTGGCTGCCCGACGGCTCCGCCTATTCGACCGTCGAGCCCGCCCCGACGGGCGGCGCCAGCGACATCGTGCGCTACGACGCGGCCACGGGCGAGCGCCGCGTGCTCGTGGCCGGGGCGCGGCTGCTCCCGCCGGGCCGCAGCACGGCGCTGACCATCAGCGACTACGCGTGGTCGGCCGACGGCGCGAAGCTGCTCGTCTTCACCAACACCGCGCAAGGTGTGGCGGCAGAACACGCGCGGCGACTACTGGGTGCTCGACCTGCCCTCCGGCCGGCTGCGCAAGCTCGGCGCCGCCGCGCCGGTCGCGTCGCTGATGTTCGCCAAGTTCTCGCCCGACGGCACGCGCGTCGCCTACGTGCGCGCCAACGACCTCTACGTCGAGCGGATCGACGACGGCCGCGTCACCCGGCTCACGACCGACGGCTCCAACACCGTCATCAACGGCACCTCGGACTGGGTCTACGAGGAGGAGTTCGACGTCCGCGACGGATTCCGCTGGAGCCCCGACGGCGCGGCGCCTCGCCTATCTGGCAGTTCGACACCGCCGGCGTCGGCATCTTCACGTTGCTGAACAGCACCGACAGCCTCTACCCGGCGGTCACGCGCATTCCTTATCCCAAGCCCGGCACCGCCAACTCCGCGGCGCGGATCGGCGTGGTCAGCGTCGCCGGCGGCGAGACTACTTGGATGCAGACGCCGGGCGAGGCGCGCGACGGCTACCTGGCGCGGCTCGACTGGCGCGACGCCGACACCCTGACCATCCTGCAGCTCAATCGCCTGCAGAACCAGCAGGACCTGCTCAGCGCCAACGCCTCGACCGGCCGCGTCTCGCGCACGTTCCGCGACCGCGCCGAGACGTGGCTGGAGGTGAACGACCAGGTGCGCTGGCTGGACCAGGGCCGCGCCTTCTTGTGGACCACGAACGCGACGGCTGGCGTCACGTCTACCGGGCCGCGACCGACGGATGCCGCGACCACGCTGGTCACGCCGTTGGCGCGGCGACATCCTGCAGGTGAGCGGCACGCGATGCCGGCGAGGAGTGGATCTACTTCATCGCCTCGCCCGACGACCCGACCACCCGCTACCTGTATCGCTCGCGGCTCGACGGCCAGGGCGCGCCCGAGCGCGTCACGCCGGCCGGGCAGCCCGGCACGCACAGCTATCGCCTGGCGCCGGACGGGCGGCTCGCGTTCCACACCTACTCGCGCTTCGACGTGCCGCCCGACGACCGACGTGGTGGCGTTGCCGAGTCACCAGGTCGGTCCGCACCCTCACCGACACCGCGGCGCTTGCGCCAGACGCTGGCGGCCGTCGTCACCCGGCCGGTGGAGTTCTTCACGCGTGGACATCGGCGAGGGCGTGTCGCTCGACGGCTGGATGCTGAAGCCGTCGCACTTCGACCCGGCCCGCGACCTATCCGCTGCTGACCTACGTCTACGGCGAGCCGGCCAGCGTCACCGCGACCGACGCGTGGCAGCGGCGCGGCAGGGCTCTTCCATCGCGCCCTGGCCGAGGCCGGCTACATCGTGGTCAGCATGGACAACCGCGGCACGCCGGCGCCGAAGGGCGCGCCGTGGCGCAAGGCCGTCTACGGCGCCGTCGGCGATCTGTCGTCGAAGGATCAGGCCGCCGCGGTGCGCGCGCTGCTGGCCCGGCACGCCTTCCTCGACGGCGACGCGCGTCGGCGTGTGGGGCTGGAGCGGCGGCGGCTCGAACACGCTCAACTGCATGTTCCGCTTCCCGGATCTCTACAAGGTCGGCGTGGCGGTGGCGCCGGTGCCCGACCAGGCGCTCTACGACACCATCTATCAGGAACGCTACATGGGCCTGCCCGAAGGCAACGCCGCAGGTTACCAGCTGGGCTCGCCGATCCATTTCGCCGCCGGCCTGAAAGGCGACCTGCTGCTCATCCACGGATCGGGCGACGACAACGTGCACGTGCAGGGCACCGAACGGCTCGTCAACCGGCTGGTCGAACTGGGCAAGCCCTTCGACCTGATGATTTATCCCAACCGCACGCACTCGCTTTCGGAAGGCGCCGGCACCACCGTGCATGTCTACCGCAAGATCGCCAGGTACCTGCTCGACCACCTGCCGCCGGGCGGGCGCTGAGCGCCACCCGCTGGCGTGGTGAACGGGAGGCGATAGGATCGCAGGCGTGAGCCGCGACAACTCCCGACCCGTCTATTCCACCGGCGCCGGACGCCTGTGTCCGATCTGCGGCTGGCCCGCCGCCGACTGCAAGTGCTCCAGTCGGTTTGCCCGCGATCAGGCCGTGCCCGCCAGGGTGGTGGCCAAGTTGCGGCTCGAGAAGAAGGGCCGGGGTGGCAAGACCGTCACGGTCGTCTACGACCTGCCCCACAACCAGGCCTTCCTGAAGGAGCTGTGCGGCGAGCTGAAGCGCACCTGCGGCGTGGGCGGCGCGGTGGCCGAGAACACGGTGGAGATTCAAGGCGATCAGGTCGCCCGTATCCGCCCGGTGCTGCAGCACAAGGGCTGGACGGTGAAAGGGTGATCGAGGCGCTGCCGGTCGACGGGCATGTCGCCGCCGTGCGCGCGTCGCTGGCCCGCCATCGCGCGGCGGTGCTCACCGCCGCCCCCGGCGCGGGCAAGACCACGCGGGTGCCGCCCGCGCTCGTCGACCGCGGCCTGGTGATGGTGCTGCAGCCCCGACGCGTGGCGGTGCGGGCCGTGGCCACGCGCATTGCCGAGGAGCGAGGCTGGACGATAGGACGCGAAGTGGGCTGGCACATCCGCTTCGAGAGGACCTTCGGCGCCGACACCCGCCTGCTGGTCGTCACCGAGGGCATTCTGACCGCCCGCCTGCAGCAGGACCCGCTGCTCTCGGAGGTCGCGACGCTGGTCCTCGACGAGTTCCACGAACGCAGTCTCCATCTCGATCCTCGGGCTGGCCCTGGCCCGCGAGGCCTGGCGGGCGCGTGATGATTTGCACCTGCTGGTGATGTCGGCCACGCTCGACGCCGCGCCGGTGGCG
The DNA here is from genome assembly GCA_963843885.1 of uncultured Acidobacteriota bacterium. Classification (GTDB taxonomy): domain Bacteria; phylum Acidobacteriota; class Vicinamibacteria; order Vicinamibacterales; family UBA2999; genus CADEFD01. The sequence continues at coordinate 6,352 of CAWJMJ010000012.1, read as the reverse complement.
CGCTACCTCGACGCCTGCCCCGTGCTCCACGTACCCGGCACGCTCCATCCGCTGCAGATCGACTACGCGCCCGGCGAGTCGGTGGCCGCGGCGGTGCGGGCGCTGCTGCCGCGCACGCCCGGTCAGATCCTGTGTTTCCTGCCGGGACGCCGCGAGATCGAACGGGCCCGCGGTGAGGTCGCCGCGGTCGTGCCGGCCGGAGTCGAGGTCGTGGCCCTGCACGGCTCGCTCGACGGCGCCGCCCAGGACGCGGCGGTGCGGCCGGCACCGGCGCGGCGCGTGATTCTGGCCACCAACATCGCCGAGACGTCGCTCACGGTACCCGGCGTGTCGGCCGTGGTGGATACGGGGCTCGTCAAGATCGCTCGCCACGACGCGGCGCGCGGACTCGACGTGCTCGTCACCGAGCGGGTCACGCTCGACTCGGCCGATCAGCGTGCCGGCCGCGCCGCCCGGCTCGGCCCGGGCGTGGCGCGGCGGCTGTGGAGCGCGCCGGATTCGGTTGCGGCCGGCGCGCGAGCCCGACATCGTCCGGATCGGATCTGGCCGGGCCGGTGCTCGACGTGCTGGCGTGGGGCGCCCACCCGGACGCGTTTGCGTGGTTCGAGGCGCCGCCGCCCGGCGCGGTGGCGGCCGCGCTCGAGTTGCTGCGCCGCCTGGGCGCGGTCACCGGCCTGGGCGAGGCCGCGGCCATCACGCCGCTCGGCCGCGACCTGCAGCGGCTGCCGGTGCATGTGCGCCTGGCCAGGATTCTGACCGAGGGTGCGGGCGCCCCCAACGTCGCGGCGGCGTGCGCGTTGCTCTCGGACGGCCGACGCGGGGCGAGCCAGCCCGGCGCCACCCCTGCCTCCTCCACCTGCGACCTGTTGGCCGACCTCGATGACTTCGCCCGGCAACCGCCGCACGTGCGGCGTCTCGCCGACGAACTGTCGCGCCTGGCGCGGCGCCCGGGCTCGACCGCGCGGCCGGCGTCCGAGGAGGAGCTGCGGCGCGCGCTCTACACCGGCTACGCCGACCGCCTCGCCCGGCGGCGCGGCGGCGCCGGCGCCAAAGTGCTGCTGGCCTCCGGGCACGGCGCCGCCCTCGGCCACGAATCAAGCGTGCACGACGGCGAGTTCCTGGTCGCCCTCGATCTCTCGGGGGCGACGCGCGACGGCGTGGCCGAGGCCCGCATCCACGCCGCCAGCCGGGTCGAAGCCGACTGGGTCACGCCGAACAGCGCCGCGGTCGAGCACCGGCTGGATCCGGCCAGCGGGCGGGTCCGGGCCGTGCGGGTGGAGCGCTACGACGCGGTCGTCCTCCGCGAGACGCCGGTCGCCCCCGATCCCGACGTCGCCGCCAGGCTCATCGCCGCCGGGTGGCTGGCCCGCGAGCCGCTGGGCGGGGACGCGGCGCTGCTCCGCCGGCTGCGGTTTGCCGGGCTGGACGTGGACCTGCCGGCGCTGGTCGGCCAGGCCGCCCGGGGGGTCGCACGCCTCGACGACCTGGACCTGGCCGCGCACCTGCCCTTCGACGTGCGCCGCCGCCTCGACGCCGCCGCGCCAGCCGCCCTGCCCGTGCCCAGCGGCCGGTCGGCCCCGCTGACCTATGCCGATGACGGCACCGTCACCGCGGCGGTGAAGCTGCAGGAGCTCTTCGGTCTGGCCGAGACCCCCACGCTTGGCCCGCGGGCCGTGCCGGTGACCTTCAGCCTGCTGGCGCCCAACGGGCGCCCCGTCCAGACCACCAGGGACCTGCGGAGTTTTTGGCGGCGCACCTACCCGGAAGTCCGCAAGGAGCTGCGTGGACGCTATCCCAGGCACCCGTGGCCGGACGATCCCTGGACGGCCATCGCCACGCACAGAACCACGAAATCGCTGAGCAAATCGCCGGATCGTCGCTGACGACGGGGCCGGACTCCGAAGGCGGCGGCCGCCCCGGGTAAGATGGCATGTGGGTTGCTGTTCAAGGGTGCGTCACAGCTTGAGGTAGTGCATGTTTTGCGATTGTCATTCCCCGTTCAAGCGCCTGGTGATCCTGGCCGCCGCGTTCCTGACGCTGCTGTGGCTGGCCGCCGTCGCGCCGGCCTGGGCTGCGGCCCCGGCCGGCTACGCCCCGGCCGGCTGGGATGCCGGCGCGCGCTTGGCCGAGACGCCCGACACCAACCCTGATCCGAACATCGTCGAGGTCGCCATCACGGCCCGGCTGGCCGACGTCGAGGTAGCACCGGGCCGCCGGGTCCACGCCTGGACCTACAACGGCACGCTGCCCGGTCCCTTCATTCGCGCCAAAGTCGGCGACCGCCTGATCGTCCACTTCACCAACGAACTGGCCGAGCCCACCACCATCCACTGGCACGGACTGCGCGTGCCCATCGACATGGACGGCGTCCCCGGCCTCTCCCAGCCGGAAGTGAAGACCGGCGAGTCGTTCACCTACGACTTCGTGCTGCGCGACGCCTCACTCTACTGGTATCACCCGCACGTGATGTCGGCCGCCCAGGTCGGCTACGGTCTCTATGGCGCGCTGCTCGTCGAGGATCCGGCCGACGGCATCGCGGTCGCAGATCGAACTCACGCTGGTGTTGAGCGACATCGGCTTCGACAAGAACGGCACGCTCGAAGACTCGGAGAGCGGCGGTTCGGCTGGCATGGTCTTCGGCCGCGAAGGCGGCTACGTGCTCGTGAACGGGCGCACGCACCCGACCATTCAGGCGCGATCGGGCGCGCCGCAGCGCTGGCGCATCGTCAACACCGCCAAGAGCCGCTTCTTCTATCTCGACCTGGACGGCCAGGACTTCCTGGTCATCGGGCAGGACGGCGGGCTGCAGGAAACGCCCACGACCACCAACATCCTGCTCATCACGCCCGGCGAACGCATGGACGTGGTGGTCACGCCCACCGGCGCCCCGAACTCGCAGCTCACGCTGCGCGCCATGCTCTACAACCGCGGCTACGGCAGCGTCGAGTACCGCAGCGTCGAGGAGGTCATGACCATCGCCTTCAGCGCCGAGCCGACGCTGAAGAACGTCACCTTGCCGGCGCCGTCGCGCGCCATCACGCCGCCCCCGACCGCGGGAGCGACGCCGGTGCCGATGGTGTTCACGTTGCCGCCGCAGGAAGCCGGCCACTCGGAGTTCCGCATCAACGGCGTGCCCTACTGGAAAGCCAAGCCCTTCCTGGCCGCCCTCGGCGAGACCCAGCTGTGGACCATCACCAACGACACCGACTGGGACCACCCCTTCCACCTGCATGGGTACTTCTTCATGCCGGTCGACGAGGCCGGCGTGCCGCTGGCGCCAATGACCTGGAAGGACACGCTCAACGTCCCGATGAAGACCACCAGGCACCTGCTCGTGACCTTCGACGAACGGCCCGGCACGTGGATGATCCACTGCCACATCCTCGACCACGCCGAGGGCGGGCTGATGGGCACGGTGCAGGTCGGCCCGGTGGCCTCGACCCACGCGCATCCGGCGCCGAAGCAGCCCTGAGAGCGCGGCGCGCCCGGGCTCGCGGCCTGATACGCTAGAGGGCTCGGATTGGTGATCCTGCCCTGACATGCCGCTACTGACCCTCGACCATATCTCCCACGCCTACGGCCACCTGCCCCTGCTCGATGACGTGTCGCTCCAGATCCAGCCGGGCGAACGCCTGGCCCTGATCGGCCGGAACGGCACCGGCAAGTCCACGCTGATGCAGATCGTGAGCGGTGAACTGCCGCCCGACCGCGGCGTCGTCTGGCGCGACACCGGCGTGCAGGTGGCGCGGCTGGTGCAGGACGTGCCGCTCGACACCCACGACACGGTCTTCGACGTGGTGGCCCAGGGCCTCGGCGACCTCGCCGCGCTCGTGGCCGCCTATCACCACGCCTCGGCGGAGGTGGCGCACGGCAGCCTCGAGGCGCTCGACGAAATGGGCCGCCTGCAGCACGAACTGGAGGAGCGCGACGGCTGGACGCTCGAACAGCGGGTCGAGATGGTGCTCACCCGCCTCGACCTCCCCGCCGACGCGATGGTCGACACGCTGTCGGGCGGCTGGCGGCGGCGCGTGCTGCTGGCGCGGGCGCTGGTGGCCGAGCCCGACGTGCTGCTGCTCGACGAGCCGACCAACCACCTCGACATCGAAGCGATCGCGTGGCTCGAAGGCTTCCTGCGCCGACTACACGCGGCGCCGTGGTGTTCGTCACCCACGATCGCGCCTTCCTCGCAGCGCCTGGCGACGCGGATGGTCGAGCTCGATCGCGGCCACCTGACGTCGTGGCCCGGCGACTACGCGACGTTCCTGCGAAGAAGGAAGAGTGGCTCGCCAACGAGACGCTGCAGCAGCGACAAGTTCGACAAGCGGCTGGCGCGAAGAGGAAGTGTGGCTGCGGCAGGGAATCAAGGCGCGGCGCACGCGCGACGAAGGGCGCGTGCAAGCGCGCTGCTGGCGATGCGCGCCGAACGCGCGGCGCAGCGCCGCGAGGTGATGGGCACCGTCAATCTGATGGCGCTCGAACGCGGCGAGGCCTCGGGCAAGATGGTGTTCGAGGCCGAAGAGGTCAGCAAGGCCTACGGCGGCCGCGCGGTGGTGCGCGACTTCTCGACCCGCGTCATGCGCGGCGACCGCATCGGCCTGATCGGCCCCAACGGCGCCGGCAAGACGACGCTGCTGCGGCTGCTGCTCGGCGAGCTCGAGCCCGACGAGCGGCGAGGTGCGGCACGGCGCGAACGTGCAGATCGCCTACTACGACCAGCAGCGCGAACAGCTCGACCCCGAGCGGACGGTGTTCGACACGGTCGGCGACGGGAACGACACCGTGACCGTGAACGGGCGAAACGCGGCACGTGCACGGCTACCTGCGCGACTTCCTGTTCCCGCCGGAGCGGGCGCGGTCGCCGGTGAAGGCGCTGTCGGGCGGCGAACGCAACCGGCTGCTGCTGGCCCGCCTGTTCACGCGCCCGGCCAACGTGCTGGTGCTCGACGAGCCGACCAACGATCTCGACCTCGAGACGCTGGAACTGCTCGAAGCGCAGCTGGTCGAGTGGCCCGGCACGCTGCTGCTGGTCAGCCACGACCGCGTCTTCCTCGACAACGTCGTCACCGAGCACGCTGGTCTTCGAGGGCGACGGACGTGTCGCCGAGTACGTCGGCGGCTACGACGACTGGCTGCGGCAGCGGCACGCGCCCGGCGCGGCAGCGGGCGTGTCGGCCGAGGCGCGGCTGTCGGCGCGCGTGGTGGCGCCGGTCGCGGCCCCGGCAGCCACGCCCACGCCGGGACGCGTGCCAACGCCCCCAGTCAAGACGGCCACGCCCGCGCGCAAGGCCACCAACAAGGAAAAAAAGGAGCGCGACGAGCTGCCCAAGCGGATCGAGGCGCTCGAGACCGAGCAGAAGCAGCTGGCAGCCGCGGTGGCGGCCCCCGACTTCTACAAGCAGCCGGCCGCCGAGATCACCGCCACGATGGCCCGCCTCGAGGCCGTGCCGGGCGAGCTGCTGGCCGCCTATGCCCGCTGGGACGAGCTCGAAGGACTGAAGTAGTCTGTTCGGCGTGAGGTCGACCAACGCGGCCCGCCCCGGGACCATCGCCGTAACCACCGCGCTGTGGTGCGTGGGCGCGTCGGCCGCGCCGGCGCGCACGGCGTGTCGGCCGCCGATCGTGCCTTCATGGAACAGGGCGGCCTGATGGCGTTCGCTCTACCTCGGCGCCAAGCACATGGTCACCGGCTACGACCACCTGCTGTTCCTGGTCGGCGTGATCTTCTTCCTGTACCGGCTGCGCGACGTCGGCCGTCTACGTCACGCTGTTCGCCGTCGGCCACAGCGTGACGCTGCTCGTCGGCGTGCTCAGCGGCATCGCACGTCGAACGCGTATCTGGTCGACGCGGTCATCGGTTTCTCGGTCGTCTACAAGGCGTTCGACAACCTCGGCGGGTTCCAGCGCCTGGTTCGGCGTCCAGCCGGACACCAAGGCCGCGGTGTTCGTCTTCGGCCTGATCCACGGCTTCGGGCTGGCCACCAAGCTGCAGGACTTCGCCTTGCCGCGCGACGGCCTGGCGCCGAACATCGTCGGCCTTCAACGTCGGCGTGGAGATCGGCCAGGTGCTGGCGCTCGCCGCGATCCTGCTCGCCATGGCCTACTGGCGCCGCAGCGCGGCGTTCCCGCGTCAGGCCTTTGCCGCCAACGTCGCTGCTGATGACCTGCGGCTTCCTGCTGATGCGGCTACCAGCTCACCGGCTACTTCGTGTCGTAGGATCGCGGCTGCCGTGCGCCACCCCTCATCCCCGCCGGAGTTCACGGCAGAGCCCGCGCCCGACGCCATTGGCCGGCCCTCGAGCGTGCTCTTGCTGCGCGCCACGCTGCTGGCCGCGGCTCTGCCGGCGGATTGCTG
>CAWJMJ010000011.1:0-911043 GCA_963843885.1 uncultured Acidobacteriota bacterium | reverse complement strand
GTTATGTATCTCCAGCACCTTCAACTTTGAGTTTTACGTGCTTGCTGGTCCCGCATGAGCCCGTCCGCCGTTTCTGCCCCGCGCGTCCGCTTCGCCCCCTCGCCCACCGGCTATCTGCACGTGGGCGGCGCCCGAACGGCGCTCTTCAACTGGCTCTTTGCCCGCCGCCAGGGGCACCTTCGTGCTGCGCATCGAAGACACCGACCTGGACGCTCGTCGACCGAAATGGTGACCGGCATCCTCGACGGACTGCGCTGGCTCGGGCTCGACTGGGACGAGGGTCCGGAGGTGGGTGGGCCGCACGCGCCCTACTTCCAGTCGGAGCGGCTGGACCGCTACCGCGCCGCAGCGCAGGACCTGGTGACGGCCGGACGCGCCTATTACGATTTTGGTGGGCCGGCCAAGCGCGGCGACGCGGAGGCGGCCGACGACGGCAGCTACGAGCGGCGCTACGACCGGGAGGCGTGCCTGGCACGTCCGGCCGAGGAGGTGGCCGCGCGGCTGAGCGCCGGCGAGCCCTACGCCGTACGCTTCCTGGTGCCGCCGGGCGAAACCGTGTTCCCCGACTTGGTGCACGGCGAGGTGCGCTTCGACAACGCCCACATCGAGGACTTCGTCGTGCTGCGCAGCGACGGCTATCCCACCTATCACCTGTCGGTGGTGGTCGACGACGTGGACATGGCCATCAGCCACGTGGTGCGCGGCGACGACCATATCTCCAACACGCCCAAGCAAGTGCTGCTCTATCAGGCCTTCGGCCGGCCCGTGCCGCTCTTTGCGCACGTGCCGCTCATCATGGGGCCCGACAAGAAGCGCCTGAGCAAGCGGCATGGCGCGACGTCGGTGATGGAATACGAGCGCCAGGGCTACCTGCCCGAAGCCATGGTCAACTTCCTGGCGTTGCTTGGCTGGTCGCCGGGCGACGACGCGGAGCTGCTGACGGCGGCGGAACTGGTCGAGCGCTTTTCGCTCGAGGGCATCAGCACCGGCAACGCCGTCTTCAACACCGAGAAGCTGGACTGGTTCAACCACCAGCATCTCGGCCGCCTCGCCGACGATCAGCTCGTCGGCGTGCTGCAGCCGTGGCTGGCGCGCGCGACCCTGTGGGACGCTGACCTGGCCGGCACGCGGGCTGCCTGGTTCCACCAGGTGCTGGCGCTGCTGCGGCCGCGCAGCAAGCGTCTCGGCGACTTCGTGGAGGGGGCGCGCCCGTTCCTGCAGCGGCCCGCCGGCTACGACCCCGAGGGCGTGGCCAAGCATCTGTCGGCGCCGGGGCTGCGAGCGCACCTCGAGGCGCTGCGCGATGCCTACGCCGCCCTGCGAGTGTTCGACGAAGCATCGCTCGAGCAGACCTTGCGCGCCCTGGCAGAAGCACGCGGGCTCAAAGCCGGCGCGTTGATCCATGCCACGCGCCTGGCCCTGACCGGCAAGACCGTGAGCCCGGGGCTGTTCGAAACGGCGCGACTGCTCGGCCAACCCGAGACCGTGGCTCGCTTCGATGCCGTGATTGCCACCCTGTAATTGCCGCCACCGGTTGGGTGCGACGTGACTCAACATTTGCAAGGTCGTGCCCGACCCTGACTTCGTTCTCCCAATCCACCGGGGCGGCGGCAATCGTCAGCTCGCAGACTGCGCCGCATCTGCGAAAGTGCACGGCAAGTGGCAATTCCGGCACTTGGCTCGCACATTGCTCTACGGACGACCATGAAGAAACTGCTGCGCACCTCCCCCACGCTGCGCACCTCCCTCACGCTGGCTTTGTTCGTGCTGATCTGCGCGGCCACGGTGGCCGCGACCGAGACGGCGTCATCAGAAATCGAGGCCGCCGACGGCGCCCGTGGCGCCGCCACTCGCGCGTTGAGCAGCATGCCGGAATCCGGAGCGCTCCTGCTGTGGGCGACCGGCCTGGCCATCGCGTCGTGCGCGGTGGCGCGCAAGCGAACCGACCCGGACAAGTAAGACCACGCTCGCCGGACTCCCCCGGCTCGTTTGCTCTCGCCCCAGAGCCGCGCCGGCAACGACGCGGCTCGCTTGCTTTCGGGGCTCGGTCCTATTTAGTTGTGGGCTCGGTCCTATTTACAGGACACGCAGCGCCGTCAACGCTCCACCCACGGCTAGGCCGATTCGACTGGCACCGCGTGCTCGGCGCGGGTGCGCAGCGGCAGCTCGGGCAGGAACAGGTTGAGCACGATCGACAGGCCCATCACCAGCGACGCCACGTCGAACACGCGCTGCATGCCCATCGCCAGGCTGGCGCGCACGCTGGCCGCCACGGCCGGTGCGATGGCATGCAGCGGCACGCCGCTCGGCATCACGGCGCCCGGCTCCGGGTTCGAGTGCAGGGGGTTGTCGACCAGCAGCCGAACGTCGGCGGGGGTGTCGGCGGGCAGCGTGAGCGCCAGTTGCTGGTGGTAGACCCCCAGCAACATGGTGCCGAAGACGGCCACGCCGATGGTGCTGCCAATCGAGCGGAAGAACTGACTGGTGGCCGTGGCCGCGCCCAACTGCCCGCGTGGCGCCGCGTTCTGGACCACCAGGGCGTAGACCGGTTGGGCCGCGCCGAAACCGAAGCCGCAGACCACCAGGCACCACACGATCACGTTGGCCCCGGCGGTGGCGCCGAGCCGGGCGAGCAGCGCCATGCCAATCGTGGCCAGCACGGCACCGGCGATGGCCAGCGCCTTGTAGCGCCCGGTCCGCGACACGATCTGGCCCGAGGTGACGCTGGCCGTGATCATCGCGAAGATCATCGGCACGAACAGCATGCCCGAGGCCGCCGCCGACATCCCGAGCACGCCCTGCAGGTAGAGCGGCAGGTAGACGAACATCCCGAACATCGACATGCCGAGCACGAACACGCCGGCCGAGGCCAGGGCGATGGTGCGGATGCCGAAGAGGGCCGGCGGCATGAGCGGCTCGGGGGCGCGGCGTTCCGCCCACACGAACAGCGCGAACGAGGCGATGGCGCCGCCGAGGAGCGTGCGCACCGTGGGGTCGGTCCAGCCCTGGGCATTGACCCGGCTCAGGGCGAGCAGCAGCGGCACGATCCATCCGGTCAGCGAGACCAGCCCCAACCAGTCGATCGTGCGGCTGGTGCCGTGCGGCTTCACGAACGGGAACGTCTTGTAGAGCACGCCGGCCGCCACGATGCCGAGCGGCGCGTTGACGTAGAACGCCCAGCGCCACGACATGTGGTCGGTGATGAAGCCGCCGGCCAGCGGGCCGACAATCGACGCCAGGCCGAAGACCGCGCCGAACATGCCCTGATAGCGGCCGCGTTCGGCCGGGGCGAACAGGTCGCCGATGATGGTGAAGGTGAGACCCATCACCGCGCCGCCGCCGATGCCCTGCAGCCCGCGGAAGAAGATGAGCTGGTTCATGCCGTCGAGCGGCAGCGGCATGTTGCCCGCGGCCCCGCACAGCCACGACGAGGTCACGAAGATGACCAGCCCGATCATGTAGAGCCACTTCCGGCCGTAGAGGTCGGAGAGCTTGGCGAACACCGGCACCGAGATGGTGGAGGTGAGCAGGTAGGAGGTGGTGACCCAGGGATAACGGTCGAACCCGTTCAGGTTGGCCACGATCCGAGGCATGGCCGTGCCCACGATGGTCTGGTCCATGGCAGCCAGGAGCAGCGTGAGCATCAGGCCGGCCACGGTGGCAAAGCGCTGACGGGCATCGAGGTGGGCGTAGCTCGTCACCTCGGGCGCCGCGTAGGCAGCCGGGGACGCTGGAGCGGAGGGCATCTGGCCCCTTAATGATACCCTCCCGCGCGGGCGGATCGCCGTGTGCGCGACCGGCGCTTGCACGCAGGATCCGGCGCCCACTGCCGGTCGAGGAGTTGCCGAGCGAGCTCAGGCCCTCTATAATCGGAAGTTCCGGCGGCGCGGTGGATCGCGTCAGACGCGCGTCGGGCCTCCTGCTGGGAGGTCGTTCAACGGTAGGACAGCAGACTCTGACTCTGCTTATCGGGGTTCGAATCCCTGCCTCCCAGCCAACTCCTTTCGGCCTTCGGCCTCAGTCGTGGCTGGTCGGCAGGCTTCAGTAGCGCCGCGGTGGCGTTGCCACCGCGAGCGGTAGCGAATCCCTGCTTTTCCTGGGAAATCTGCCGAAGTCGCTCGCTGGCGTTGGGCACGAATCCCTGATCTCCCCAGTCGCGTCGGCCGTCCTTCGGACGGCCTCGCTCCCCCTCAGCGACGCTTGGATGCGCTTCCGCCCCGCTCACCAAACCGGCGATCTTGAAAGAATCGTGAAACGTTGTCGCGGCGAAGTGTGTCCGCGCTGGAGTTTGCGCACGGCGAGCTGGAGGTTTTCGAGCATCTGGTTGTCGTAGCGCTCGGTCGTCGTGATCGACGCGTGGCCGAGCAAGTCGCGCACCTGCGCAGCGGCACACCCTGTTCGACCAGGCGTGAGGCGTACTCGTGGCGCAGGTCGTGCCAGCGCAAGTTGATCTTGAGGAAGGTGTCCTGGGAGCCGTCGGAGAGCCCTTGGTAGTTCAGGCGCGCGGCCCAGGTGGCCGTGTGGCCGTGGGCGCGGAGCACCAGCGTTTGCCAGGAGCGGTGAAAGAGCCGCAGGGGCTCGCCCACTTCGTTGCTGAAGACGAGCGCCTCGTCGGGCTTCGGCTGCCCGTCCGCATCGACACGGAGCCAGGCCAGCACGTCGCGGAGCCGGGCGGTGGAGATCGGCACCACGCGCGACCGGCCGCTCTTGGTGGTGTGGCCGCGCAGCGTGATGAGGCCGCGCGCGAGATCCACGTCGGCGAACCTGAGCGCCAGCATCTCGCCCTGCCGCATGCCGGTGTCGAGCGCGGCGATGAGCATCGCCTGGATGTGCGCCGCGCGGCGTTCTGCAGCAGCGCCGCCTCCTCGTGTTCGTCGATGCGCCGGCGCCGCTTGTTGTCTTCGTGGAGCTTCTTGATCAGCGTGGCGCTGCCGCGTTTGAACGGTGTCCGGTCGAGATATTCGCGCCCGACCGCCCAGTTGAACATGTGGCGCAGGCGGTCGACGGTGCGGTTGATGGTGGCGGGCGTGAGCGGCCGCAAGCCCGGGCGGCGGCCAATCACGCGCGGCTTCCGTAAGTCCGCAATCACGTCTTCGATGTCCGCCGTTCGGATGTCGGTGAGGGCCCGGCTACCCAACCGCTCCAGCAACGGCGCGACCTTGGCTTTGTACTACCAGGCACTGGCGAGGTCCTTCGCGATGACGTGACGTTCACGGTAGAGCGCCACGAATTCCCGAAACGTGGTGGGCCCAGCCTTGAGGAAGGGGGGCCGCCGGGTGGTGACGTGGGCGGCGCGTGCAGGTGGTTGACCCGACTGACCGGCAGGATGCCGAGGGGGCCGGCGTCCCGTCAACGCTGCGAGCCAGGACCGGCGCTAGGCCGCGCTGGTGACCACGAGCCGGCGGCCGAGCGCTTCGAGGGCCTGCTCGATCTGGTCCACCTTCGACGCGTGCCGGAAGTCGACGAGCCGGTCCACCTGCGGCGAATGCCACGACAGACGCTTGCCCAGTCGGTACTTGCCCACGCCCTGAGCCAGCATGGCGTTGTGAAGCTCGACCTTCGCCGCCACCAGCGCCGACACACGGACGGCCTCCCCCTTCGGTGCGACCGCGAGAGGCGCAGGGATGGACTCCTTGCTGTCCACCAGCATCTCCAAGCCCGTCAGGACGGCATCGAGCGCCCGTGCTCGCGCGTCGGCCTTTGTCTCGCCGAACGTGTGAACGTGCGGCAGCGCCGGCACATCGACGAGCCACGTGCCGTTGCTGTCCTTGGAAAGCGTCAGTGCATAGAACATTGCGGTGGCCCCCCACAAGCCAGCCGGCGTATGCCTTGGGTTCAGCCCTTACAGGAGCCCAAGGTCCTTCTTGATCCGATTCACTAACCCGGTGCCGAGTTCTTTCCCTTTGCCGTGCATCGGCAGCACGGATCGCTTGCCGTCGCGAAACACCTTCAAGTGACCGCCGTGGCCAGGCGCAAAGGTGCAGCCTTGCGCGCTCAGCCAGCGCTTGAACTCTTGCGAGGTCACAGGACATGGTAAACATATATGTTTACGCAGGCAACACTAAAGTTGCCCTACTCCCCCGCGTAGTCGCAAATCGAGCACAAAAATGGCGTGCGGTCGCGGTGTCAGCGCCGACACCCCGCTGTTGCTGCAGGCGCTTGCCCGGTGGCATGCCGAGACCTGGTTGAGTCTTCAGGCCAGTTGGACCTGTGGCACGCGATGAAGCAGCGAGCAGGTGCGGGCCTTGCCCGAAGACCGTGTGACGGAGATCAAGCACTGCTTGAAGCAGACCATCGCGTTCAGCGAAGGCAAAGGGCAGAACGATGGCGAAGAAGGTGTACGTCGTGGGCAGTGACAACGTGTTCGCCGACCTGGGACACCCGAGGCCGGCCGAGGCTCTTGCGAGGGCGGAGCTGGCGCGGAAGATCGGTGGGCACGCGTATGGGCACGATCGAGCTGGCGATCCCGAAGGTCACGCCGGGGACGTACTTCCCGTCGCTGCTCCAGCCGCGCCGGCGCGCCGAGCATGCGTTGCTGGCCGTGGTGCAGGAGGCCTACGTCCACGGCGTCTCGACGCGGAAGGTCGACGACCTGGTGAAGGCGCTCGGCGTGGACGGGATCTCGAAGTCAGAGGTGTCGCGGATCTGCGGCGCGCTCGACACCGTCGTGGCCGCGTTCCGGACGCGCACCTTCACAGGGGAGCATCGTTACCTCTGGGTCGATGCGACCTATCAGAAGGTCCGCGTCGACGGCCGCGTCGTCAGCCAGGCCACGGTGGTCGCCGTGGGCATCACGAGCGACGGCGACCGGCAGGTGCTGGGCGTCGACGTCGGGCCGTCGGAAGACTGCGCCTTCTGGACGGCGTTTCTGCGGAGCCTCGTGAAGCGCGGCCTCACCGGCGTCCGCCTCGTCGTCTCGGACGCGCACGAAGGCCTGAAGCGAGCCATCAGCACGGTCCTCCACGGTGCCGCGTGGCAGCGCTGCCGCGTCCACTTCATGCGCCATCTGCTGGCGACGGTGCCGCAGGGCGCCCGCGAGGCCATCGCCGCGATCGTCCGCACGATCTTCGCCCAGCCCGATCACGCGTCGGCGCTGGCACAGCTCCGCAAGGTGGCCGACGGCTTGCGGCTGCGCTTTGCGAAGACCGCCGCGCTACTCGAGGACGCGGCGGAGGACATCCTGGCGTACCGCCACCTGCCCGTCGACCATCAACGGCAGCTGCACAGCACGAATCCGCTGGAGCGCCTCAACAAGGAGATCAAGCGGCGCTCGAACGTCGTCGGGATCTTTCCGAATCCCGCCGCGGTGATCCGGCTCGTCGGCGCAATCCTGCTCGAACAGGACGACGAATGGGCCGTCGCCGAGCGCCGCTACTTCAGCGCGGAGTCGATGCAACAGCCGGCCTCGCCGTCGCTGTCGAGCACCGCCCAGGAGATCCTCGCCGCGATCGCGTAGACCGTACTCAGCTCACGGATGGTGCGAGCCGATTTCCACCACTTGACGGGACACTACCTTGTCAAGCGGATGGACCGACGTCATCCGGTAGGTAACGAAGAGTTGCCAAGGTAGAGTCATCCACCTCGATCGCAAGACTGCGCGTTTGGAGCGTTCCTGTGGGCGTGTCCGCGGATGAGACCGGGAGCGAAAGGCGATGCGCAGTCACGCCGCCGTCACAGCATCGGCCGTCCTGCAGACGGCGTGGCTCGCCTTCTGCCACGATTGGCTGCGCTTCCGCCCCGCTCGCCATCTCGGCCAGCCGAGTCAAGACGCCTGCTCATGAATCCGTGCTCCGCGGCAGGCACAGTCGCGACCCGCTAGAAGTTTATGCCTGGCGGCAGGTTCGCGACATTGCCCGGCTCCACCACGTAGATGACCGAGGTGTCGGCCGATAGCCGGATCTGGAGACGGGCCGTGAACAGGGACCACCGGCTGATGACCAGCCGCTTCACGGTGGTCCCGTCAAGCCGCTGCCGCTGCCGGTCGGCGCCGAACCACCAGCCCGAGTAGCGGATCTTCACTTCGGCGCCGGCTGGACGCTGGAACCAGGCCGTCGTGGTCACGTTCCAGAAGGTTTCCAGCGTTCTCCAGTCTCCCGCGCGGACGAACTTCTCTCTGACAGGCATGGCACGTCCCTCCGGCTGCTGTGTCCGAAATCGAATCGAGGTGCTCGCGGTCCGCACGGCTGCGGCTTCCCGACGGCCCGGCTACGGACCAGGCACGATGCTCATCGCCCACAGCCCGCTTGATGGCGCGATCAGCCTCTTCCTTGATCACGGCCGCCAGATCCCCTGGCGCGACCTCTCATCCTGATGAAGGACCGACCGCTCACTGCGGGCAACGACGACCGCGTGCCGTGCCATCGTTGAGACAAGCGTGATGCAACAGCGGAAGCCATCACGCGACTCGCCCGCGACTGAATCGAACTCGAGCACTGGCTCGCTCCTCTCCGGCAGCCCCGGCATTACAGTGACCCATACTGGCGTCGGCGCCTACACGATCACCCACACCGGCATGTTCCCGATACCGGGGGCGGTCGCCGTGGGCAGTGATGACGCAGTGCGCCGACTTGGCCCCGCCCGCGCTCTGGCGCCGCTAGAATGGCAGCGGAGGTCCACATGCCCCGACCAATCTTCACGCGCCGCGCCGCTGGCCCGTTCATGATGGCGCTGCTCGGCGTGCTGGCCCTGGCCCCGGCGCACCCGATGGCGCAGGTTCCGGCGACCTTCACGCTCGCCGACATCCTGAGCTACCCATTCCCGGACAGCCTGATCGCGGCGCCGGCAGGCAACGCCGTGGCGTGGACCTTCAACGAGCGCGGCCAGCGCAACATCTACGTCGCCACTGCGCCGGCGTTCACGGCCACGCGCGTCACCGCCTATATGCGCGACGACGGCCAGGAACTCACCAGCCTGGCCTTCTCGAGCGACGGCACGACGATCGTCTACGTGCGCGGCGGCGCGCACAGCTCGAACTGGCCGGCCGAGGGCAACCTCGCCCCCAATCCCGCCGGCGACCTCGCGCAGCCCAAGGTGCAGGTGTGGAGCGTGTCGGCCAGCGGCGGCACGCCGGTGCTGCTCGGCGACGGCGACTTCCCCGCCATCGCCCCGCGCACCAATCTCGTGGCCTTCGAACGCGACCGGCGGATTTGGATCGCGCCGGCCGATGGTTCGAAGCCAGCCGAGCAGGCGTTCTTCGCGCGCGGCACGAGCCAGGCGCCGGTGTGGTCGCCAGACGGCACCACCCTTGCCTTCGTCTCCAATCGCGACGACCACAGCTTCATCGGCCTGTTCACGCCGGGGCAGCCGATCCGCTATCTCGCGCCGTCGACCTCTCGTGACAGCGCGCCGGCCTGGTCGCGCGACGGCCAGGAGCTCGCGTGGGTGCGTCAGCCAGGACGCGGCGGCACGCCCACGCTACCGCTGGTGCAGACGCCGTCGCCCTGGGCGATCTGGGTCGCGCCGGTGAATCCGGCGGCGCCGGGTCGGCGTCCCCAGGCGCGCGAAGCGTGGCGCAGCGCCACCGCGCTCGTCGACGCGCCGGTGCGCACCGCCGGCGCCATGCCGCTGCAGTGGGCGGCCGACGACCGCCTGGTCTACATGTCCTACCAGGACGGCTGGCCGCACCTCTACTCGCTCCAGCATCCCGGTGAGGGCACGACGCCGCTCCTGCTCACGCCCGGTCCGTTCATGGTGGAACACGCGTCGCTCACGCCTGACGGGCGGCGGCTCGTCTACGCCGCCAACACGGGGAGCGATCGCGACGACATCGACCGCCGGCATCTCTTCGCCGTGCCGATCGACGCGGCCACGCCCGTGACCCTGACCTCCGGCCGCAGCATGGAGTGGACGCCGGTCGTGACCTCCGACGGGGCCAGCGTCGTGCACCTCGGCTCCACGGCGCAGCGCTCGCCGCTCCCGGCCGTGGTGCCGCTCTCCGGCGGCCCGGTGCGCGCGATCGCCGCCGACCGCATCCCCGCGCAGGTGCCGTCGGCGCAGCTCGTGACGCCCGAGGCGGTCGTCTACCGGGCGCCCGACGGCGTGACCGTGCGCGGCCAGCTGTTCAAGACGCCGAACGGCCCGGCGAAGCGGCCGGCGCTCATCTACGTGCACGGTGGGCCGACGCGGCAGATGCTGCTCGGCTGGCACTACATGGACTACTACGCCAATGACTACGCCACCAATCAGTTCCTGGCGAGCCGCGGCTTCATCGTGCTGTCGGTCAACTACCGGCTGGGCATCGGTTACGGCCACGCCTTCCACTTCCCCGAGGGCGGCGGCGCGCGCGGCGCGTCGGAGTATCAGGACGTGCTCGCGGGGGCGAAGCTGCTCCAGCAGCGGCCGGACGTGGACGCGTCACGCGTCGGTATCTGGGGCGGCTCCTACGGCGGCTATCTCACCGCGCTCGCGCTGGGCCGCAACTCGGACGTGTTCGCGGCCGGCGTCGACATCCATGGCGTACACAACTGGGACCGCTTCGGTTCGGCCGCGCCGGACCTACGCGCCGTGTGGGAGGGTGACGGCATCACCGAGGCCGACCTGAAGCAGGCCGCACGCACCTCGTTCCTGGCCTCGCCGGTGTCGGCGGTCGCCACCTGGAAATCGCCCGTGCTGCTCATCCACGGCGACGACGATCGCAACGTCGAGTTCCATCAGACGGTCGATCTGGTGCAGCGGCTGGCCGAGCGCGGGATCCGCAGTGAGGAGCTCGTCATTCCGGATGACATCCACGGCTTCCTGCTCTACCGCACCTGGACGGCCGTGACCAGCGCCGCCGGCGAGTTCCTGGAGCGCACGCTGATGAAGCGCGCCGCCTCCGAGCAGCGCTGAGCCGCGCGGCGGTAGCGCAGGATTCCACGGCGGCGCGGTCATGCACGTCGACCGCGGCGCGGTCGCGCCAGATGCCGCTGTGCGTCCGGGCGAGCGGGTTGTGCGCAACGAGCGGATCGAGCGAACGCTCCGCGGCACCCGCGATGGCCAGTAGCCGTTCTGCGCCGCCACCACCCAGCCGTCCGCGCCCAGGTGAGGTGCCAGCGCGCGCACGGCGGTGCCCGTGTGATGCGCCTCGTGGCACGGATCACGGCGTCCCATGTTCCCGTCACCGCGTCCGGCGTGAAACGCGGGATTCCCGGTCAGCGCCCGCCGGTGTAGGCGACTCGCCAGATGCAGTTGCCGGCATCGTCCGACACGAGCAGCGAGCCGTCCGGCAATTGCAGCAGGCCCACCGGCTTGCCCCACGTCTCCTTCTCGTCGTCGTCGCGGGCGATGAAGCCGGTCAGGAACGGCTGCGGCGAGCCGGCCGGCCGGCCATCGCGGAACGGCACGGTGACGACACTGTAGCCCGACAGCGTGGAGCGGTTGATCGAGCCGTGCAGGGCCACGAAGGCGCTGCCCCGGAACGCCGCCGGGAACTGCGTGCCGGTGTAGAAGATCAGGCCGAGCGCCGCCGAGTGCGCCGGCAGCAGCACGTCGGGCGCAACGGCGGTCCGCACCAGATCGGGGCGGGGCGCCGTGACCGTAGGATCGACGTGCTGGCCGATGTACGCGTAGGGCCACCCGAAGAAGGCGCCGCGGTCTCACCGCGGTGATGAAGTCGGGCACCAGGTCGTCGCCGAGCTGATCGCGTTCGTTTACCGCCGTCCACAACGTGGCCGTGCCGGGCAGGAATGCCAAGCCGACCGGATTGCGCAAGCCGCTGGCAAACACGCGGTGTCCGCTGCCATCCGGGTTGTACTCGTTGATGGCGGCCCGGCGCGGGTCGGCCTCGGGCGTGGCGTTGGTGGCCGAGCCCACCGTCACGTACATCTTCGTGCCGGCCGGATTGAACAGCACATTGCGCGTCCAGTGGTTGTAGCCGCGCGTCTGGCTGATGTCGATCTTGAGCCGTGTCGCCGTGTCCTGATCGAGCGCCGCGTCGCTCGGCGGCAGGTCGACGACCTTCTCGGGTGCCGCACTGGCGGTGAGCTGGCCGGGCGCGTAGGCGAAGCGCACCACCGAGTCGTTGTTGCCGACGTAGAGATACTGCTTCCAGAACGCCAGCCCGAACGGGCGGTTCAGGCCGGCCGCGAAGACTTCGCGGCGCTCGGCGACGCCGTCGCGGTCGGCGTCGCGCAGGACCGTGACGGCGGCCGCGTCACGCGCCGGCTCCGCGACGAACACGTCGCCGCTGGCGGCAAGCGCCATGAACCGCGGCATGCGCAGGTGCTCGGCGTAGAGCGCCACGGTGAAGCCGGGCGGCACCGCGGGCAGCCAACCCGGCGGGCGCGGCACGGTCTTGGTGATCTTGCGGAACCACGGGGTGGCGAGCGGCGGCGGCAGCGGCGCCTGGAACAGTCCGGCGGCGACGACGGCCGCGATGAGGCGGAGCAGCATGGGCGCCCGCGCACTGTAGCGTCAGGCGGCGGCCAGGCGCAAGGCGCCTGGCGGAGTGGACGCTGGCCCCTCGACTCACGCTCGTCGGGCGACATTTCGGGCGCGGACGGACCGTGGCCGGGACAAAGTCTTGCGGCGTCCACATCGCCCACCTGAAACTCTGTTCACCCGAATATGGTCCCCGTAAGGCACTGAGAACATCGACCCCTGCCATGCGGTCACGCTCGGTGAGGGCATCCGCCGCGGAACGTCGCCTGTGCTCTAGTGGATCCGGTTCACGGAGAGGACTCCGCATGTCACATAGCCATCGCACCAGCAGTCGTCTGCCGTTTCTGCCCTCGTTCTCGAACGCCGATCGCGCCACCGCCGAACGCGCCCTGACCACGCGCGGCGCCCGCCGCCAGCGCGCGGCCAAAGCCCGCGCGGCTCAGGCCGAGCAACTCGTCGACGACGTGCAGCGCCGCCTCCGCAACCTGGCCGGCGCCCGCGCCTACACCCAGTTCCAGGCCGACCTCCAGCGCGAGCGCCTCGCCTTCCGCGATCTCTTCCAGCCGCCTGGCGGCCTGACCCGCGATCGCGCGACGCAGCAGGCAAAGAGCCGGCGATCGGTGGACGCGCTGATCCGTCGGCTCGGCGCCAGCCGCTCGAAGGTGCGCGCCATCCTCTCCGGCGCGGCGGCGACGCTCGAGGGCGTGGCGCAGACGCCGCACCGGGCCACCGGTTACCACCTGGCGAGCCACCGCAGCCGCTGGGACAAGCTGTCGCCCCTGCATCGCTTCCCACTGCCGTGGGGCGCCGACAAGATTCCGGATCTCGAGCAGGATCCGAACGATCCGCACCGCTGGTTCGTATACCAGCCGCCGTTCTTCGGCTTCCTGTTCGACGAAGACATCGTCACGACCGGCGACTTCCGGGCCAACCGCACAATGAAACTGCATCCGCCGTCGGGCCTGGTCGGCAACCAGTGCACGATGGATCTCGACGACGCCGGCGACTGGAACGTGGCCTCGGTGCTTGGCGAGTCACAGATCGCCGTGGCCTTCAGCCCGCCGGTCGCCGGGGTGATCGAGGTGCTGATCGACGCGCAGTGCACCATCGACCGTCACGCCATCCACATCGAGGACGAGTTCGGCTTCTCCGACGCCTGGTGCAACCACAGCAGCTCACTCATGATGGACGTGCTGCATCCGAACGTGCCCGATCCGACGCTGGCGGCGATGGCGCACACCCGGCTCGAGAGCGACGGCGACGACACCTCGCAGGTGGTCAACATTCTCACCGGCGGCCAGCACTACTTCGCGCAGATGTTCGCCACGGGACCGGTGCCGGCCGGACAGACGGTGATCGTCACGGCGGGCGCCCGCGCCTTCGACATCACCTACTCGAACGACATGGAGCTGCACAGCTTCAGCGACTGCCAGTGGTTCATCAGCGGGCTCGAGATTCGGGTCTCGCCGTGAGCGGCGCGGACGGGCCTGGACGACTCCTGTCGCAATGGCACCGTTTCCGCTTTAGAATCGAGGCGTTCGCCATCAGCCGGAGACACGATGACACGTCCTCACAACAAACACGCGCTCGCCGCAACGGCCACGATGCTCGTAGCCACGATCGTCGTTGCCGCGTCGCAGCAAGAGTCTCCGTCCCCTTCAACGGGGACGCCGGCGACGATTCCGGCGTCGGTTGTCGCTGCCGCGGAGAAGATCGCCAACGATCCGCAGGTCCTGGCGCTGCTCAAAGAGCAGAGCACGGATGCGGCCGCCAAGGCGCGATGGAATCAGTTCCTGGAACTGGTGCGCATCCCCTCGCCGCCGCGCCAGGAACACTTGAAGGCGGCCGAGATTCATCGCCGGCTGGTGAACGAATGGGGATTCTCGCCAGACGAGGTGATGACGCGCGCCGACGGGGTCATCCCCGCCAGCGACACCAACATCGTCGATGGCCTGCCGGTCTACAACGCGTGCGTGGTGATCAAGGGCTCGTACGCCGAGCCGCGCTGACGCGCAGCAGTACAAGGGCCAGTATCCCAAGGTGCTCGTCGAAGGGCACATCGACGTCGTCAACCCCGAGGAACTGCCGAAGTCGGGTGACCCGTCGCATCCGCATCAAGCTGCAGCCGTACGCGCAGCCGGTGGTCGCCACGCCGGAGGAGCTGGCCGCCATCCCCGACGAACTGTCGTTCGATGCTCGCGGCCGGGTCGTCGAGAACGACAAGTACGCCACGGCCAGCAAGGTCTTCGCCGACGCCAAAGCCGCCGAAGCCGGCGGCGGCGTGCGCATCTACGTGCCGGGCTACGGCGACATGATGCCGAGCACGTCCAACGCCTTCGTCCTCGCGGCCGCGATGAAGAAACACAACATCAAGCCGGTCTACGACATCTGGATCTGCGGCACCGCCGGTGAGGAGGGCAAGGGCAACCTGGCCGGCGTCAAGCAGCTCTACGGCTTCGACCAGAAGGCCGGCACCGGCTCCAACCCGCTCAACATCGTCGCCAACTTCGGTCTCGAGGGCGGCGGCATCGTCAACTTCGTCGGCAGCTACCGCTTCGAGATGAAGTTCAAGGCGCCGTTCGCACGCGCCGAACGGGCCCAGCGCCCCGGCGGCGATGGCCGCGGCGATCGCCAAGATCGCCGACGTCAAGACGCCGACCGGACCTGCAGGACGGCGCGCCGCACACCACCTACACCGTGGGCCGCGCCAGCTGCGAGCCGCCGCCGGGGCCGGGCATGGGCGTGCCGAGCTGCTCGCTCGAAGTGGACATGCGCTCGACGCGCAAGGACACGCTCGAAGACATCCGCAACGCCATCGAGCCGATGTTCCAGGCCGGCGTGTCCGCCGAGAACGCCAGGCACGGACGCAAGGACGGCAGCGATGAAGGCATCACCCTGGAGCTGATGTGGTTCGGGCTGCGGCCGGCCTTCGTGGCGGAGAGCGTCGACAACGCGGCGATCCACGCCGGACTGCAGTCGGGCATCCAGTTGGGCGCCATCAACGCACCGATGGTCGGCACCGGATCGGGCAGCCTGAACGACAACGTCCCGGCGCACACCGGCGTCCCGACCTACCAATTCACCTCGCGTCCTCGGCCGCCGGCGCGGGCGGCCATGCGTTCTGGGAGTGGGGCACGCGCGGCGCGCCCGCCACCGAAGTGGCCCGCATGCATCGCGTCCTTACCGCGGCGCTGATCGTGTCGGGGTTCCACGCGGCAGATGGCACCGTCGTGCCACCGTCCGTCGGCCCGATTGGCAAGCGGACGCGCGAAGTCGTCCGATGATTCCGGAGCAGCCGATCATGAAGCGCCTGATTTGTTCGCTCGCTCTCGTCGCCGGCCTCGCCGCAGCCGGCACGCCCGCCTTCGCCCAGCAGTCCGGCGGGGTGCGCGTCGAGTTCCAGGGACCTGGCGGCCACAGTTTCGGCGCCTACGGCCGCGTCAGTGCCCTGCATGCCGCCGCCCGTGCCGTCATCCTGATTCAGAACGGCCCTGCCCGCCGGCAGCTACCAGATCACCAACCTGACCGGCGGCAACTCGGTCAATGCCATCGCGTCGGACGGCCTCATCGAGCTGAAGTTGACCGCCGCCAGCGCCGCCGCCTACCAGGCGCTCGTGACGGCGGTGACGAAGGCCGCGGCTGACGGCGCCGCCGCGGAGAATGCGTTTCGCGGCGTCAAGCCTGGGGACCTAACCAGCGGCGCCCCGGCTACGGTCCGGTCCAGCGTCACACGATTCTGAAGTCGGCCACGGCGTCGGCGCTATGATCGCGCCGTGCGCACCATATCCCTCGTCCTGCTCGTCGCCGGGCTATCAGGCGGATGGCAGCCGCCGTCGTCGGTGGCCGAGCGCGGCGTGCTGCGTCTCCACTACGTCCAGAAAGCAATCGGGTACGAACGCTACGCCATCAGCCGGGAAGATGGCGGGCTGTCGTTAGCGGCGGACTTCGACTTCACCGATCGCGGCGGCCGCGTGCAGCTGACGGCGGCGCTGCGCACCACGGCGAGCTACGCGCCGGTCTCATTCACGGCCAAGGGCAAGACCTACCGCTTCGTGAACGTCGATTCGCACGTGGGGGTCGATGGCGCCACGGCAACGGTCCGGGCCGACGGCCGCGAGCAACAGGTCGCGGTCACCCCGGCGTTCTACACGGTCGACGGGTATGCCCCGTTCTCCGCGCAGATGATGATGCTGCGCTACTGGAAGGCGCACGGCCGCCCGCGGGTGATGCAGACCGCGCCCGGATTGCCCGTCAACGACGTCATCATCGAACTGCGGGGGCGCGACACGATCCGCGGCGTCGCCCTGGACCGCTATGTGGTGGACGGCGTGGTGTGGGGCCGGGAAACGATCTGGCTCGACGACGCCGGCGTCCTGGCCGCCGCGATCACGCGGGCCGGCGGCCTGAGCTTCGAGGCGATCCGGGAGGACCTCGAGCCGGCGCTCGTCGAGTTCGTGGAGCGCGCGGCGCGCGACCGCATCGCCGACCTCGAGACGATCACGGCGGCGGTCGGGCCGATTCATGAAGGCGACTACGCCTTGGTCGGCGCCACGGTCGTGGACGCGACGGCACGGGCTCCCATCCACGACGCGGTGGTCGTGATCCACGACGGCCGGATTGCGGACGTAGGCCCCCGCGCCAGCGTGTCGATTCCTCGCGGCGTCGCCGTCGTGCCCGCCGACGGCCTGACCATCGTGCCTGGGCTGTGGGACATGCACACGCACGTCACGCAGGTCGAGTGGGCGCCCGTCTACCTCGGCGCCGGTGTCACCACGGTGCGCGACATGGGCAACGAGTTCGAGTTCATCACCGCGCTGAGGCGCGCGGTGTCGTCGGGTCGAGCCCTGGGCCCGCGGCTGCTCGCGGCCGGCCTGATCGACGGCGGCGGTGCCAACGCCTTCGGTGTCTACGAGGCCACCACCCCGGACGAAGGCCGGCGACTGGTCGGCAAGTATCACCAGGCGGGCTTCGAGCAGATCAAGGTCTACACCCAGCTGGCGCCGCCGGTCGTCGAGGCGATCTGCGCCGAGGCCCACCGGCTCGGCATGACGGTGACCGGCCATGTGCCCGCGGCGATGACGCTCGAACAAGCCGTCCTTGCCGGCATGGACCAGATCGCGCACCTGCCGATCCGCGGCGAGGCCAGCAGTCCCGACGTGGCCACGACCATCGCGTTTCTGAAGGCGCATGGCACGGTCGTGGATCCGACGCAGTCGTGGGGCGAACTGCTGGGGCACGCGGCCGGCACGCCGATCGCGGCCTTTCAGCCCGGCATCGCCAAGATCCCGCCGCCACTCGACCGGCTGTTCTCGAATGCCGGCACGGCGGACATCGACGCCGCCGAGGCGCGTCGGCGGGTCGAGCGCGGCTTACGGATCGTGAAGGCGCTCGCCGACGCCGGCGTCGCCGTGGTGGCCGGTACCGACGAGGGCGTCCCCGGCCACAGCCTGCACCGCGAAATCGAACTCTACACCGAGGCCGGCTTCACGCCGCTGCAGGCCCTGCAGGCGGCGACCATCGTGCCCGCGCGGGCCATGGCGCTCGATCGGGAACTGGGGACGGTCGAACGGGGTAAGCGCGCGGACCTGGCGATCCTCGAGGGCAACCCGCTCGACGATATTCACAATGTGCGCCGCGTCCGGTGGACGGTCGCGAATGGGCGAATGTACGACTCTGCCGCGCTGTGGAAGAGCGTCCGCTTCACACCATAGGCGGCGCGGCGATGGAGGCGACGAACCTGGCGTCGTCCTCTCGGTTACCGAAGACAACATTTCGGATGAAACCACACGAGCCCGGTCCGATGAATTCTGGTCGGGCGTGCTATCAACCATCAAGGGGATCGTTGAGCGCGAACTCGCGCGTAAACAACGCACCGGAGCCTAACAGCCCTTGCAGCCGACAGCGGCTCGGCGGATCATGAGGCCGCTGGGGCCGAAGCGTCACTGGGCTGACAGACCCACGGCCTCGCCGATATGCGTCGTCGACACTTCTCAGGAGATCCAAATGCGTACCGTTCTCGGAACCTTCGCGGTCGTCGCTTTCAGTGCTGCGTGCAGCGCACCTGCGCCTCGGCCCGTGGCCAACGAAGCGGCAAGTGACGCTTCCGCACATCAGGCGCACGAGGCCTACGTGACGGCGATCAATTCGAACAACCTCGATTCGCTCCTCGGCATGCTGACCGACGACGTGGTGTTTCTATCCGCGCATGAACCCGCTTTGGTCGGCAAGGCGGCTGTCAGGCCGTGGCTTGAGGGCTATCTCGCAGCGTTCAAGACGCACTGGGACAAACCCGTTCAGGAGTTCGTCGTTAACGGCGATTGGGCGTTTGAGCGCTATTCGTACAGGTCCACCGATACGCCGCTGACTGGTGGCGCAGTGGTCGAGGATACGGGCTGGGGTCTGAGTGATCTACCATCACGACCGTGATGGGAAATGGCGGGTGGCGCGAGACGCTTGGGCGCCGGACCACGCGCAGCCGGCGAAATAGCAGCCCCACATCGGGCATCTTGGGAGGGTGCTTGGGTGGTTAGCCGTGCGACGACACACTGGTGCGGGCAGGACGGCTGGCTAGCAAGCCGCTCGCGGCTGACGGCAGCGCTGATTGCCTCGCCCGCGCACATGGGCTCCGCCGCCCTTGCGGTTTCGCTGGTCTGTGCCTGTGCGATGTTGGGCTACAGCCTCCACAAGACCCGCCGAGGAGAGTGGGCTGGGCCTCTCGGGCGTGATCGTGGCGGTCGGCCACCTGCTCCGGGGCGTGGTCACACTGTCGCTCCACGTGGCGTTTGCGGTATTCGCGGCCTTTCTGGTCTGGCCTAACCACATTGCGGCAGCCACGCTCGCACTGGCCGCGGCCGGGGGAGCCTGGTCTCGCATCGCACTACGCCGCCACGTCGCAGCAGACGTCATTTTGGGCGCGCTTGCGGGCGCTGCAGCCGGGCTTGCATTACACATTGCGTTGAGAGGTTCGCCGCCTGACCAGTCGTTGCCGCCGACACCGCTTCATAACTCGGCTTGTGCGCCAGCGTGAACCACACCGCCGTGCCGCGCAGCGGTGCGGCTCAACTCCTCGCTCTGACCCTGGCGACCACGAGTCCCGGTAACATCCAGAGCCGTTCACCCGTCACGAAGGTGTTCAGCGTGCCGGCGGCCGGCCTCGACCGGGCGGTACCTGCCAGGCGATGACGTCTCTGGCATCGTGGCCTCGCCGCCCTACGGCTTGCGGTGCGGGGCCAGCAACGCCGGCAGCGTGTCACATGCCTGACGCCAGGCGGCCTGGGCAGGCGCTTCGAGTTTTCCGTGGCAGTGCTTTTCCAGCCAACCGGCGGCCTCCTCCGGCGTTTGGTGCACGTGAGCGTTATGCGAGTCGGCACTGCCGGTTATGGAGACGATGCTGGTAAGGATGGCGCCTGACTTCAGCAGGCACACTTCGACGTCGGTGATGTGCCCTTCGCCCTCGGTATCGTCCACCTGGTTCTCGCCCAGTGTCCAGCCGTCTTGTCGCACCTGCGGCTGACCGTCCACGAGCAGATGCGAAGTCGGCGCCCCGATGGCCGCCGTCAGCTGCGCCACGAGTGCGGCGGGGAGCGGCCCGAGCGATTGGCGACTGGGCTGGGGTTTGGGAGTCATGGGCGAGAGTATATGCGCCGGAGCAGCTGCTGAGCTTTGGTTCGGGCGCGAGGGCGCCGACGCGTGCCTCGCCCGCCAAGCTGGCCACGCGCCTCACGCTCGCGCCAGGCCGCGGCGCTAGACTGGTGCATTGTGAGCATCGAGAGCCGTCCAACCCAGGAGCGCGACATGGAACTCACGGGCCTTCACCATGTCACGGCGATCTCAGCCGCGATTCAAGAGAATCATCGCTTCTACACCCACACACTCGGTATGCGGCTGGTCAAGCGCAGCGTCAACCAGGACGACGTCAGCGCGTATCACCTGTTCTACGCCGACGCCAAGGGGACCCCCGGCACGGACCTCACGTTCTTCGATTGGCCGGTGCCGCGCGAGCGGCGCGGCGCCCGCAGCATCGTGCGCACGTCTCTGCGCGTGAAGGGCGAAGCCACCTTGCAGTGGTGGGTCGAACGCTTCGCGGCCGCCCGAATCGCGCACGGGGAGGTCGTCGAGCGTGACGGTCGGCTCACCGTACAGTTCGAGGATCCCGAAGGTCAGCGGCTCGCGCTGGTCGACGACGGCGGCGCGGGCGAGGCGCCCCACCCGTGGGAGCGGAGCCCGGTTCCGACGACCCATCAGATTCGCGGGCTCGGGCCGATCGTCATCAGCATTCCGACGCTGAGCGCCACCGAGTCGCTGTTGACCGGGGTGTTCAACATGCGATTGGTGCGCGACTTGCCGCACCCCGACAACCCCGGAACGCGGATCCACGTGTTCGCCATGGGTGCTGGAGGACCGCAGGCGGAGGTGCACGTCGCCGTGCAGCCGGATCTTCCGGTGGCCCGGCAGGGTGCCGGCGGCGTCCATCACGTGGCCTTCCGCACGCCCGATGCCAACTACGACGCGTGGGCCGAGCGACTGAACGCGTTTGGGATTCCCAACAGCGGCAAGGTCGACCGGTTCTGGTTCCGGAGCCTGTATGTTCGCGAGCCCAACGGCGTGCTATTCGAGATTGCGACGGACGGGCCCGGGTTTGCCGTGGACGAGGATGCCGCGACGCTGGGCGAGACGGTCGTGCTGCCGCCGTTTCTCGAGCCTCAACGCCAGCAGATTGTCGCCAACCTGAAACCGATCGAGTGAGAGGGAGCATTGCCTCATGGCCGCTGAGAACGACCCCCACGCCGGCCAACCCGTCCTGCGGGCCGGCGCCGCACTTCCGGACGCGCGGTTGGTCGCGATCCTGTTGCATGGCCGCGGCGCATCCGCGGAGGACATCCTCGGGCTCGCGCGCCAATTCACCGCCACCGACGTCGCTTACATAGCGCCGCAAGCGGCTGGTTCGGCGTGGTATCCCCACTCGTTTCTCGCGCCGACGGCGCAGAACGAGCCGTGGCTCGGGTCGGCGCTTCGAGTCGTTGCGCGCCTGATCGCGGACATCGAGCAGCAGGGCATTCCGCCTGAACGCGTCGTGCTGATGGGGTTCTCCCAGGGGGCGTGTCTCACGCTGGAGTTCGCGGCACGACATGCCCGGCGCTACGCCGCCGTCGTGGCGTTCACGGGCGGGCTGGTCGGCCCCCCCGGCGCACCGCGGGACTACGTCGGCGACTTCGCGGGCACGCCGATTTTCATTGGATCCAGTGACGTCGACCCACACGTCCCGCTCGAGCGCGTGCGGGAATCCACGGCGGTCTTCCAACAGATGGGCGGCCGCGTGGACGAACGCATCTATCCGCGGATGGGCCACACCATCAATGCGGACGAACTGCGCGCCGTCGATCTGCTGCTGGCGGAGAGGCCCGATTGAACGACGCTGGATGCCACCGTCGCGGACTCACCCACACGCACGGATTCGGTCGACGGGCCACACGCGGGGAGCCGTCCCTGTTGCTCGATTGCCAAGGGCATGCTCTGCTATCCGCACAGCACGAAGGCCCACGCCACGCTCGGCCCGTGGCTCACGGTGTCGCTTCGGTGTCGTCCTCGGCGACCAGCGCCACGGCGTCCTCGGAGGCTTGCCCGGTGGTGATGCCGTAACGGGCGGTCAGATCGGGCGCGTAGCGCGCCAGGTCGCGCCTGAGCCGAATCAAGCTGAGGTCCTTGGCTTTCGATTCGAGCATGACGTCGGTCTCGATGTGGCGGATGGAGCGAAGGAACTGGATGGCCTCGAAGGGATTGTTGTAATCGGCATGACCAGTCCACACCGGGGGCTGAAGCACGCGTTCGATCTTCCCCGTCGTGCGACTGCGGCGCTTCAACTCGCGCATCTCGGTACGCGGACAGCTGAAGTGGATCTTCGGCCTCACGCCTGACGGCCACGTCCGGCAGAAGCGCTCGACGGTCGGGACGAGCGGCAACCCCTCGGGGTTCAGGCACCAGTGATGCTGGTAGTCGAAGACGCAGGGCACACCGGTTGCGTCGTGCACCTGCAGCACCACAGCGGCCGAGAACGACACGTCGTCGTGCTCGAGCACGAGCCGGCGGCGTACCGGCTCACTCAGCCGCTTCCAGGTGGAGGCCCACCGCCGCCAGGCGGCGTCACGGTCGCCGTAGACACCGCCCACGTGGACCACCAGCACCGCCTCCGGTCCGCACTCCATCAGGTCGAGCATCTCGGCCTGCGAGTCGAGGTCCCACATGCTCTTCCTCGTCAGCTCGTCGTCAGCGGAGTTGAGCACCACGAACTGCGAGGGGTGGAAGCTGAGGCGCACGTCGGCCTCCCGGGCGAGGCGACCCACGCGCGCCAGGTCGCTCGCGCTCTCCCGGACCATGCCATGGAACTGCGCCAGGTCGGGATGGGTGGCATAGGGCGCCAGGTCCGAGGACATGCGGTACATGTGAATGCCGTGCACCCGCAGGTAGTCGATGACACCGCACAGATACCCGAGGGACACACGCAGATGCGGGCTCTGCTGCCAACGGCGGGTGTCGCTGCTCTTGAGCCCGCCGTTCCCCATCACTTTCACCGGGAAGCCGAATCGCATCGCATCGCGCGGATGTGCGATTCGGCGGCTGCCGGTCGAGCGCCTCGCACTGCGACGTCGGCGTGGCTGCCATGCGCGCGCGTTCGGCGTCGGCCCGCTGCTTCTTCGTCTCGGGTGTGGCGCTGCGGCGCCGCGCAGTTGGCCGTTTGGTGGTGGTCACGTCATTCCTCATTCACGCGCAGTTCGTTGCCGAACCCCATCCCGGTGATCCAGCGGTTCCACACGTCCACTGGCAGGGCCCCGCCGCTCGCCTGGTCGTGTCCCAGGCCATAAGACTCGTCGGCTCCGGGGGGACGATGGCGCGCCAGGAACGCGATGAGGTCGATGCCGGCCGGCGCCCGCGCGGAGAAATGCACCCACCCCGGCCGGTAGCCGGTGTTGACGCCGAAAACGACGCTCCTGGCAAAGCGGCTGCGCCACTGCTGGGCCACCAGCGGATGCACCTGGCAAGCGGAATGGATCCGGATCGCGACCAGGTCGGCGCCGAGTTCCGAGCGCCACGCCGTGCTGAAGTGCGGCGGTTGCTTCCTGGCCACGGCCAGCTCGCCGGCCACCTCGCGCTTGGCGCGCAGCAGCTCGACTGTCTCGGGCCGGCTCCCGTCGACGACCTCGCGCGGCCCTTCGGCGGCGATGAGCAAGGCCAGGGCGGCGTCGGCGCGGCCTTCCGCCGTGCGGCGCGGCGCGTTCACCAGACTGGTCGCTTCCCGGAGCACGCCGGTGCCGTAGCGGGCCTTGGCCGCTGTCAGCTCGGCGAACGGCGCGCGGTCGCCGAGGTCGCTGAGAACGGAGATGGCCGCCAGCCACAGCCACTCGTTGGCGGCGTCGCCGACCAGCGCGCGGGCGGCCCACCAGCTCATCAGGCCAGCGGTGGCGATATCTCGGCCATGGCCGTCAGGGCCTCCACGGACATAGGAGGAGATCAGCGTGGCCCCGGGCGGTTGGCCTAGCGGCCGATGGTGATCGATGAGCAGAAGGGGGGCCGGCTGGCCCGCGTCGTTGCTCAGGATGACGCCCTCACGGCTACCCAGGTCGGCCACGATGAGCGCGTCGAGGCCGTGGCTGGCCGCGCGGTCGCGCAGACGTCCGCCGATCTCCGCGCCCCACGCCGACTCGGCTTTGCGGCGACACTCGGCGCTGACCGCGGCGTACCCGGCGCCGCGTAGCGCCCGCACCAAGAGCGCGCCAGCCGACAAGCCGTCGCCGTCGAAGTCGCAGACGACGTGCACGCGGGACGCGTGTCGGCGGGGTAGCGCCGCGAGCCACTCGAGAAGGCGCTCACCGACCACGGCCGCACTCATCGGTTCGTCACGACCGGTTCGGCTGCAAGCGATGTGCCTGCCGTCGCCCCGCCGGTCGAATGGCATACTGGACGAACCCGGAGGAGTTCTCCGACCAGGCTCGTCACCCGGCGGCTCGACCGGCGCGATCTGGTCCTGGCCTGCTCCTGCGAGGCACACCGCTGAGTCCACCCTCCATCAACCGCATCGTCATCCTCGGCGACAGCCTGACCTCCGGCCATGGCATCGGCCGCGCCTTGTCGTTTCCCTCGGTCCTGCAGGCCCGGATGGAGGCGGAAGGCCTCGCCTACCAGATCGTGAACAAGGGCGTCTCCGGCAACACCACGGCCGACGGGCTTGCGCGGGTGGACGAGTGCCTGGCAGCGCCGCCGCGTCTGCTGGTCGTGGCGCTTGGCGTCAACGACGGCCTCCGCGGCGTGCCGGTGGCGCAGGTGAAGAACAACCTGCGCGAAATCCTCCGGCGCGCGACGGCCAGCGGGACGCCGGTGCTCCTGTGCCGGATGGAGGCGCTGCCGCTCTACGGCTGGCCGTATGTCGAAGCGTTCCGCCGGATGTATGACGAGCTTGCTGCGGAAACCGGAGTGCGGCTGGCGCCGTTCCTGCTGTTCGGCGTGCTCGGCAATGCGGCCATGATGCAAGGCGACCGCGTCCATCCGAACGCGCACGGCGCCCGGGCGATGGCCGACATGCTCTGGCCACATCTGCGAGCCGCGCTGGCCGCCTGACGCGGCGGGCGGAAGCTCCGCGCGGCCACGCGCCGGTCGGTTCAAGGGCACCGGCCCCGGATGGCGTCCCTTTGCGGCCGTCGGGCTCTTTCAGGAGGCGGGTGCTGCCGCATCCCGGGCGCCGCGGCCTACCTCCGCCGGGCTACCGGACTTACCTCTGGACGCGCGGCCTTTCCCACGCCCGCCTGACGGCCGACGACTGGGTGTCCGAGGGCGACAAGGTGGCCGTGCGCTTCCGCGTCGACGCGACCCATCAGGCCGAGTTCATGGGAACGCCGGCAACCGGCAAGCGGGTTTCCCTCACCGGCGTGACCATCCTGGCCTTGGCCGGCGGTCAATGCGTCGAACGCTGGAGTGAGTCCGACTTTCTTGGCCTCCTGCAGCAGATCGGCGCGATGCCCACGCCAGCCTGAGGCGCGACGGGCCACCGCTGCCGGTGGCCCGCCCGCGTCGATCACCAGGGCGACGACCGCGCTTACGGCGCCGATCGCACCTGCGGCTCGCGGTCGAAGAACCGCTTGGCCGCCGCCTTGACGAACCCCTTGCCGTCAAGGCCACCACGCCGTCGTCCGGCATCACGCCCGGCCTTGTCGAGCAGCGCCTTGGCCCCGGGCGTGTGCCCGATGGCCTTGAGGTGCCCGAACGCATCCATGACGAACTGCACGGCGGCGGCTTCCTTGGCCAGCATCGCCGCCGCCGTCCTCGCTGAGGACGAGCGCCACGGCATCGACCAGCACCGACGGCGTGCCCGCAAGCTGGCCGTCCGCCATCCGTCGGCTCCCGTCCTTCAGCTTCGACGCCGCCCACCTTGGGCGCGATGACCATCGCCATGCCGCCCGCCCCGGTCACGGCCGCCACGACGCTGTCGAGCGACCTTGCCGTCGGAGCCGTCGGCGATGAGGATGCCCACCTTGCGCCCCTCGAGCGTGTCCTTCATGCGCCCGACGATGCGCAGCGCCGGCGACGGATCGAGATCCTGCACCGGGACCGCCGGCCGGCTCGGCCGCCGGCAGGTCCATGCCGAGCCCCGACGCGACGCGCGCGGCGAGGTCCTCGTCCACGTTGCGCAGGTTGGCCATCATCCGCGTCCGGACGTGCGGCAAGGCCACCTTCGACAGCTCGAACACGATGGCCGAGGCCAGGTGGTCCTGCTCCGGCATCTCCAGCGAGCGGAAGAACAGCCGCGCCTGGCTGTAGTGGTCGGCGAAGCTCTCCGGACGGATCCGCAGCGTGGTCCCTTCCACCGGCGTCGGGAAGTGTGGTGAACCCGAGTGACGGATTCTCGCGCGGTCCCGCCGGCTCGCCGGCTTCCGACAGGCTGTTGGGCTCGTAGTTGGCGCGGCCCTTGCCGGCGAACGTGCTGATCTGCATGTGGCCGTCGCGCTGGAAGTTGTGGAAGGGGCACCCCTTGGGCGCGTTGATCGGAATCTGGTGGAAGTTCGGCCCGCCCAGCCGCTTCAGCTGCGTGTCGAGATAGCTGAACAGTCGGCCCTGCAGCAGCGGGTCGTTGGTGAAGTCGATGCCCGGGCGCACGTTGGCCGGGCAATAGGCCACCTGCTCGGTCTCGGCGAAGAAGTTGTCGGGGTTGCGGTCGAGCACCATGCGGCCGACCATGCGCACCGGCAGCACCTCTTCGGGAATGATCTTGGTCGGGTCGAGCACGTCGAAGGGCAGGCTGTCGGCGAACTCCTCGTCGAAGAGCTGCAGGCCGAGCTCCCACTCGGGATAGGCGCCGCTGGCGATGCTCTCGAACAGGTCGCGGCGATGGTAGTCGGGGTCGGCGCCGGCAATCTTCACCGCTTCGTCCCAGAGGGTCGACTGCACGCCCAGCTTCGGCTTCCAGTGGAACTTCACGAAGGTGGATTTGCCGGCCTCGTTGACCAGCCGGAAGGTGTGGATGCCGAACCCCTCGATCATCCGCAGCGAGCGCGGAATGGCCCGGTCGGACATCGCCCACATGATCATGTGGGTCGACTCCGGCATCAGCGAGATGAAGTCCCAGAACGTGTCGTGCGCGCGAGGCGGCCTGCGGATAGCCGCGGTCGGCCTCCATCTTCACGGAGTGGATCAGGTCGGGGAACTTGATGGCGTCCTGGATGAAGAACACCGGGATGTTGTTGCCGACCAGGTCCCAGTTGCCCTCCTTGGTGTAGAACTTCACCGCGAAGCCGCGCACGTCGCGCGGCGTGTCGACCGAGCCGGCGCCGCCGGCCACGGTGGAGAACCGGGTGAACACCGGGGTCGTTCGCCCGGCCGCTGGAAGAGGTCGGCCTTGGTGATGTCGGCCAGCGACTCGTAGAGCTCGAAGAAGCCGTGCGCGGCCGAGCCGCGGGCGTGGACGATGCGCTCGGGGATCCGCTCGTGGTCGAAGTGGAAGATCTTCTCGCGGAAGACGAAGTCCTCCAGCAGCACCGGACCGCGGGGCCCGGCCTTGAGCTGGTTCTGATTGTCGGAGACGGGGATGCCCTGATTGGTGGTGAGGGTGTCCTCCATCCGCGAGGCGGTCTGGTGGGTCTCGCCGCCGTTGCCGGCGGTCTGGCTGTTCGGCGTGCCCGCCCGGCGCGTGTTGGCCTTGGCTGGCTTCGCCGCGGAAGCACGTGGGGTGGTCGGGTTCGTTTTGTCGGTCGGCATGTGCCCTCTTTGGACGTCGCAAGACCCTGATCGCGCGGTCTACGGGCGTCGAGCGGTGTCTCCATCAACATCAGTGCCACGCGGCACTCCGCCCCTTACCGATGCCCTCTCCCCCAGCTCGTCCACCCCGCCCGGCCGGCGCTGGCCCGCAGCGCTTGGCCGGGGGAGGGGAGAGATTGAGCTGATCCGGCTACCAGGACTGATTGGGGTGCGTGCTCATTGCCATCGCCATCGAGCCGCTCGTCTCGCTCAACCCGGGAGCGATGCATACCCGCGGCTCTCGGGACAAGGCTGGCCGATTCAGGGAACCCTGGTTGTTCCATATTGCACGGCCCGGGTGACGCGTCCCCGATGCTTCTCAGCCCGAGGAGCCCGGTTGCAACCTCGCAAGGCCCCTCAGGCCGCGCCGCCCTCCCGGAACAT
This sequence comes from uncultured Acidobacteriota bacterium, assembly GCA_963843885.1. GTDB lineage: Bacteria > Acidobacteriota > Vicinamibacteria > Vicinamibacterales > UBA2999 > CADEFD01. Next base: position 883,023 of record CAWJMJ010000011.1, on the reverse strand, counting down.
CACGAGAAGCATGCGCGTCGCTAGCCTGGCCTCGACGGCATGTGGCACGCCGGCAGGGAGCCGGACGATCGTGCCGGGCGTCGCCTCCACCGACGCCCCGGCAATGGTCACGCCGAGCGTGCCGGCCAGCACCATGACGAGGGCGTCGCACGGGGATGTGTGCTCGGTCAGACCCTGGCCGGCGTCGAACGCGAACAGGGTCATCGAGCCGCCTGCCGCCTTGGCAAGGACCCGGCTGGCGATGCCGCCGGGGATCGGCGCGATCAGCGGCTCGAGACGGCACACTTCGCCAGCGGGCAGGGCTGCGGGATTCGGGGACATGGGCATTTCCTATTTGCGCTGACGCCGTCTGTGCACTTCGCTGACGCGCGTGCGCGACGGGATACCGGGATGATGCAGCACCACACTGCGCGCGACCGGCCTCCGCGACGGCGCGGGGGCAGGTGGCGCCTGACACGTCGGTCGACTGTCGGGCGCCGGTCGCGACTTGGTGATACTGTCACACGCGGTTCTCGAACGACCATTCTGCGGCCTGTCGAGGTGGATGCGGAGGGGGGATGCAGTGACCAGGGCTATCGGCTGGGGCATCGGCGCCACGCTGGCGCTCTCGGTCCTCATCCTGGTCGGTTCGCGCAACCTCGCCCATTTCGACGCCGCCCTGGTCGGCTACACGTTCTCCGTGTTGTTTGCCACCTTCGGCCTGACCTATCGCTACGCGATGTGGCTGCAGCGCCCCCCCACAGCCATGTACTGGCGGCGTGGCTGGCAGGCCTTTATGCGTCGAGGGTGGCGACGACGAAACGCCGGGACCTGGGTTCGCCGCGTCAGCACCGACCTGCTCGCCAATCGTTTCATCTTCGCGCGGGGCCAGCTGCGCGGGCTCACCCACATGCTCATCATGTGGGGCTGCCTGATCGCCGTGGCGATCACTTTCCCGCTGGTCTTCGGGTGGCTCCAGTTCCGTCCGGTGCCTGGCGATCTGTCGCTCTACGAGACGGTCGTGTTCGGTTTTCCGGCCTTCAGCTTTCCGCACGACTCGACGATGGCGTTCCTCGTGTTCCACGGCCTGGTCTGGTCGTCGTTCCTGGTGATAGCCGGCGTGATGCTGGCCGTGCGGCGACGCATGCGCGAGGAGGGCCCGGCCGCGGTTCAGCGGTTCGCGGAAGACTTCATGCCGCTGATCCTGCTGTTTGCCGTCAGCCTCACGGGGCTCATGCTGACCGCAAGCTACACGTGGATGAAAGGATACGCTTACACCTTCATCGCGATCCTGCACGCGATCACGGTGATCGGCACGTTCCTGTGGCTGCCATTCGGAAAGTTCTTTCACATCTTTCAACGGCCGGCGCAGCTGGGCGTTGGTTTCTACAAAGACGTAGGCCGGGCCCAGGAACTGGCACACTGCCGCCGCTGCGGCCACGCCTTCAGCTCGCGCCTGCACATCGAGGATCTGATCGAGGTGGAACGTCAGCTGGGCTTCCACTACGACATGCCGGGTGAGACCGGCCACTACCAGTGGATCTGCCCGCGCTGCCGCCGGGCGTGCCTGGCCATGGCGCAGGGCGCGTTGTGGCGTGGCCGGCGCGGCGGCACGCCGCTGCCGGGCAGTCGTCCGCTGCCGATGCCCGTCCACGCCAATCCGGCGGTGGGCCAAGGGCCGCTCGGCGTCGAAGACGCCGACAATTTCTTCCCGTAGGCCACGCCACCACAGATGCCACAAGAGCAGGTTGAACCCATGAACGGCCCGGCTCGCACCACCGAGACGACCCCGCCACTCGATCGGGAGACGATCGCCGCATTCGGCCCGCATCTTGCCTACGCCAGGGATGAGCGGCTGGACAGCGGCGTCGCAGCCCGACAAATACGTCAAGACCCACTGCTGCTTCTGCGGCCAGCAGTGCGGCATCCAACTCAAGGTCAAAGACAACCAGGTCGTCGGCTTCGAGCCGTGGGACGAGTTCCCCTTCAACAAGGGCATGCTCTGCCCGAAGGGCGTCAAGCGCTATCTGCAGAGGCTCGCACCCCGATCGCCTGCTCACGCCTTCGAGCGCGACCCGATCGCGCCGGGCGGCTTTCGACCGATGGCCTACGACGCGGCCATCCGCAAGTCGGCCGCACGAAATCGAGCGCATCCAGAGCGACCCACGGGCAACGACGCGTTCGCGCTGCTCGGCGGCGCCAGCCTGACCACCGAGAAGACCTACCTGATGGGCAAGTTCGCCCGCGTGTGCCTGCGCACGGCCAACATCGACTACAACGGCCGGCTGTGCATGGTGAGCGCCGGCGGCGGCAACAAGAAGGCGTTCGGCATCGATCGCGCCGCCAATCCGTGGGCCGACATCCTCGGCGCCGAGGTGATTCTGGTCGAGCGGCGCCAACGTCGCCGAGTGCGCGCCGATCACCACCAACTACGTCTGGCAGGCGCGCGAGCACGGCGCGAAGGTCATCGTCGTCGATCCGCGCATCACGCCGATCGCGCGCACCTGCGACCTGTTTCTGCCGGTCAAGCCCGGGCCGCGACACGGCGCTGTTCAACGGCATCCTGCATCTGATGATCGAGCACGACTGGCTCGATCACGCACTTCATCGCGCGAGCACACCGTCGGCTTCGAGGCGGTGGCGGCGCACGTCCAGCGAGTGGACGCCACGGCGCACCGCCGAAGTCACCGGCATCGCCGAGCAAGTCGATCCGAGCAGGCCGCCGAGTGGTGGGGCACGGCCAAGACGAGCTTCCTCTTCCACGCGCGCGGCATCGAGCACCACTGCCACGGCGTCCAGAACGTGCCTGGCGCCATCAACATCGTGCTCGCCTCCGGCCGCATCGGCCGGCCGAAGCTGCGGCTATGCCACGATCACCGGTCAGGGCAACGGCCAGGGCGGTCGCGAGCACGGCCAGAAGTGCGACCAGCTTCCCGGCGGCCGCGACATCGCCAACCCCGAGCACCGCGCGTACGTCGCCGGGGTGTGGGGGATGCGATCCAGTCGGACATGCCGCAGCCGGGCGTCGACGCTTACGAGATCTTCCGCAAGATCGACCGCGGCGAGATCAAGGGGCTGCTCTCCATCTGCTTCAACCCGGTGGTCTCGCTGCCCGACAACAACTTCGTCCGCCAGGCGCTCGAGAAGCTGGAGTTCTACGGCGCCATCGACTTCTTCCTGAGCGAGACGCGCCCGCTATGCGCGACGTCGTGCTGCCGGGTTCCCTGCACGAGGAGGACGAAGGCACCGTCACCCAGGCCGAAGGACGCGTCATCAAGATCAACAAGGCGGTCGAGTGCCCGGGCGAGGCCCGGCAGGACTGGCAGATCATCCAGGACATCGCCAGGGCCCTCGGGCGCGAGCAGGGGCTGACCTTCGAGAATCCCCGCGCAGATCTTCGAGGAGCTGCGCCTCGCGTCCAAGGGCGGCGTCGCCGACTACTCCGGCATCACCTACGAGAAGATCGAGGAGAACTTCGGCGTGTTCTGGCCGTGTCCGAGCGAGGTCCCGGCCGGCGTGGCGCTGCCCGGGCCGCAAGGCACACCGCGGCTGTTCGAACCGGGCTCGTGGAACCCGATCGCGAAAGGCGCCGGGCCGTTCTATTTCCCGGACGGCAAGGCCCGCTTCAACGTCGACCGCCTACACCGGCCGGCCGAGGACGTGGACGACGAGTTTCCGATCATCCTCACCACCGGCCGCGTCGTCAGCCAGTTCCTTTCGGGGAATCAGACGCGACGCATCGGGCCGCTGGTCGACCACTACCCTGAGCCGCGGATCGAGATGCACCCGCGGCTGGCGGAGCGCCTCGGCATCGCCGACGGCGACTGGGCGACGGCCGAGAGCCGCCGCGGCCACTGCACCCTGCGGGCGTCGGTGGTGACCACCATCCGGCCCGACACGGTGTTCATTCCCTACCACTGGGCCGGGCCGTAAGAGCGCCAACCAGTTGACCATCGCCGCGCAGGATCCGATCTCGAAGATCCCCGAGTACAAGGTCTGCGCCGTGCGGGTCGGCAAAGCGGACGGGCCACCCGCCTACGCCGATGCCCTCGAGCCACAACAATAGCCACATCCGCAGCGAAGCAGGTCGCCGACCATGCCTGTCCCAGACGCACTCGAGTTCTTCATCGACCCGGGCCGCTGCATCGGCTGCCAGGCGTGCGTCCAGGCCTGCTCGAATGCGACACCCACAAGGGGCAGTCGATGATTCAGCTCGACTACGTCGACCGCGCCCACTCGACCCAGACGGTGCCGGTCGTGTGCATGCACTGCGACTCCCCGACGTGCGCGGAGGTCTGCCCGGCCGATGCCATCAAACGCACCGAGGACGGCGTGGTGCAGACGGCGCGGAAGCCGCGCTGCATCGCCTGCAACAACTGCGTCCTGGCCTGCCCCTTCGGCGTCCCGAAGATGCAGACCAGGATGCACCTGATGATGAAGTGCGACATGTGCTACGACCGCACCTCGGTGGGGCTGAAGCCGTGGTGCGCGTCGGCATGTCCGAGCCAGGCGCTGGCCTTTGGCACGCGCGAAGAGATGGCGCGCCTGCGCCCGCACGCCAAGCCGGTCAACACCTTCCAGTTCGGGCGGCAGACGATCCGCACCAAGGTCAACATCATGGTGCCGCGCGACTCGGCAGTGGAGATCGTCGACGTGACGGCGGCGATGCACGAACCCACAATCGGCCACGAGCTTCTGGATGATCTCTTCGTGCCGGCCGGGCCTGGGGGGGACGCATGATTCAGCAGCAGCGCGGCGTCGAGGGTCCACGGGATCTCGACCACGGGACCACGCCTCCGGACGGCCGCCCGATTGGCGAGCAACCGAAGTGGCGCCGCGACTTCCCCATCGACTGGGCCCAGGACGAGTACGTGTCGCGTCGCGAACTGGTCAAGTTCATGGTGCTCACCAGTGCGGCGATGGTCGTCGGACAGGTCTGGATCGTGCTGAAACGCGCCTTCGACCGGCCCGCGGCGCCCGCGCCCGGCCTGCCGATCGCGGGCCTCGACGAGCTGCCGATCGGCGGCGCCAAGACCTTCACCTACCCTGAAGGCAGCACACCGCGGCTACTCGTGCGAACCGGCGCCGCCACGTTCGTGGCCTACGATCAGCAGTGCACGCACCTGCTGTGCCCAGTGGTGCCGGCCGTCGACGTGGGCCGGCTTCACTGCCCGTGCCACAACGGGTGGTTCGACCTGGCCACGGGCCGACCGCTGGCGGGCCCGCCCCAACGGGCGCTGCCGCGAATCCTCGTGGAAGTCCGTGACCGCGCCGTGTATGCCACGGGCGTGGAGGAATCGCGGACATGACCCGGCGTATCCGGATGGTGCGCGCTCAGCGTATGACCATCGTCAACGCCATGCTCGCCTTCGTCGTCTTGATCGTGATCCTGCAGCTGTGGTTGCTGACGGCCACCCTGAACGCCTATCTCGGCGGCGACACCGCCACGGTCGTCCCGGCCGCCCTGGTCAGCCTGGCCTGCCTTGGCCTCAACACCGGACTGCTCTGGTATTTGTTCGGTCTGGACCAGTGACGGAATCGCCTGCGGATACGCTGGGACGGCGGCTCGCCGGAGCGGTGGCCGGCCTCTTTCCCGGCTACTTTGCGGTAGTCATGGCAACGGGGATCGTGTCGATTGCCGCGCACGCCCTGCTCATGCCGCGCGTCGCGTGGGCGCTGCTCGTCATCAACTTCGGCGCCTATGCGGTGTTGACGACGATGTTCGTGATTCGTCTTCTGGTGTACTTCCCGCGCGTGCTCGACGACCTGAACAGCCATGCCCGCGGTCCGGGATTCTTTACCGTGGTAGCGGGTACCTGCGTCCTGGGGAGCCAGCTCGTCATCCTGACGGGTCGCAGTGGCGCAGCCTACGTGCTGTGGGTCGCCGGGCTGGTGCTCTGGGTGGTAGTGATGTACGCCTTCTTCACGGCGACGGTCATTCGCGAGTCGAAGCCGACGCTCGAGGCCGGCATCAACGGCGCATGGCTCCTCGGCATCGTGGCCACCCAATCGGTGTCGGTCCTCGGCACGCTGCTGGCACCGGGCCTCGAGAATGGGCGGGAGGTGGTGCTGTTCGGCATGCTGTGCATGTACCTGCTGGGCGCCATGCTCTACCTGACCATCATCACGTTGATCTTCTACCGCTTCACGTTCGTGGCGCTGACGGCGGACCAGATGACGCCGCCCTACTGGATCAACATGGGCGCCGTGGCCATCTCCACCCTGGCCGGGGCGTCGCTCCTCCTGCAGGCGGAACTGTGGCCGTTCCTGGTGATGCTCCGGCCGTTCATTGCTGGCTTCACGCTGTTCTTCTGGGCGACCGCCACGTGGTGGATTCCGCTGCTGCTCATCCTGGGCGTGTGGCGGCACGTGGTGCGCCGCTTCCCTCTGCGCTACGACCCTCAGTTCTGGGGCATGGTGTTCCCGTTAGGGATGTATACGGTCTGCACGGTGCGACTCGCGCAAGCCACAGGCCTGGACTTCCTCCTGGTGATTCCGCACGTCACCGTCTACGCCGCGCTGGCAGCGTGGGCGGTCGTGTTCGTGGCGATGGTCCGTCACCTGTGGCTCGGCGCGCGCGCGCCTGGGCCGGTCTCGGCCCGAGGCCGCTAGCGGCGGCTGGTCGAGCCCTTGGGCGTCACCTTGAGCAGCTTGCCGTTGGCGCCCTCCGTAAGCACGTAGACGGCGCCGTCGGCAAACACCTGGACGTCGCGGATGCGCGCGCCCAGGTCCATCAGCAGCGGCTCCTCGTTGACCACCTTGTCGTCCTTGCCGAGCTCGAGGCGGTAGAGGGCCTGACCCGCCAGCGCGCCGACCAGGGCACTCGACTTCCACTGCGGGAACAGGTCGCCCTTGTAGAAGGCCAGGGCCGACGGCGCAATGACCGGGTCCCAGTAGTAGCGCGGCTGCTCCATGCCGGCCTTCTCCACAATTGCCTCGCCGATCTTCGTGCCGGGGTAGTTGATGCCGTGCACGATCACCGGCCAGCCGTAATTCTTGCCCTTCTCGATGATGTTCAGCTCGTCGCCGCCGCGCGGGCCGTGCTCCACTTCCCACAGCCGTCCGTCGGGCGCGAAGGTCAGCCCCTGCGGCGTCCGGTGGCCCATCGACCAGGTGCCCGGCAGGCCCAGCGCCGGATTGCCGGGTGCCGGCTTGCCTTCAGGCGTGATGTGGATCATCTTGCCCAGGTAGGTGTCTAGATGCTGCGCCTGCAGCGGCAGGGGATCGCCGGTGGAGCGATCGCCCACGGCCACGAAGAGATTGCCGTCCTTGGGATCGACGGCGATGCGGGAGCCCGACTGCGACACGGCGCGATTGGTGAACGGCGCGGCCTGGAAGATGGTGGAGACGTTCGAGATGGTGCCGGCGTGTTCGTCGAGAATCGCGCTGTCGACCGCGTGGGCGCAGTTCTCGGCGTCGATGGTCCGCAGGTAGACGTAGAAGATGCGATGGTTGCTGGCGAAGTTCTTGTCGAGCGCCACGTCGAGCAGCCCCGCCTGGCCGCGGAAGTAGACCGGCGGCATGTTGGCCGTGATGGTGTGCAGCGTGGACCCGTCCTGGTTCAGGATTCGGAGCCGGCCGGCCTTCTCGGTGATGAGGAAGCGGCCACTGGGCAGCAGCTCCACCGCCCAGGGCACGTCGAGGCCGCTGGCGATGGTCGTGACCTCGACGTCCACCGTCTTGTGATACGGCGCACGGGTCTGGCCGGGGAAGACCGGATGGTCGGTATCGAGCTCCGGTGCGCGGCGCTCGACGGGCTGCCCCTCGACCGTGAACTTCTCAATCGTCGGACGCGCCGGCCGGGGCGGCGCAGGGGCGGCCGGGGTCTGGGCCAGCCCGAGCGCAGGCGACATCGCAAGGCCGGCAAACGCGTAGACAAGGGCAAGGCGTGTCATGTCAGTCTCCGATGTACGACCAAGGTGAACCGTTCGGCGAGGTGTACACGGAGTATAGAACGCCGCTGCCGCCCGGAACCCCATCCGGACGGAACCCCATCCGGACGAACCCATACCCCGTGATGCAGCTCAGCGCGCAGATCAGGCGCACGACAGGAACGCGGACGCGTTCACGGCGCACAAGCGTCCCGTCCGCGCGTGGCGAATGACAACGACCTCGACGCCGTCGACCCCGTCCACGCAGACGACGTCGACGTTCGTCGCCACCCTGACCTGAGCGCTGTCGATCGTCATCATCTTGTGCAGGCGTCGGCACCAGCGTTGGCCCACCCGGGCGTCACCAGGCCGCAGCACGACGAGGATCCGTAGACCGCGCTGCAGCGCCGCGGCCGCCGCGGCGAATGCGCGGTCGCCGCCACCGGCGATGACGAGGTCGACGGTCCGGTTCACGGCGTCGCCCCCCCTGCCGCGCGTCCATCGACCAGGACCGGCCCGCTCAGCGTCCGCAGGAACGCTTCGAGTTGACGCAACTCGACGGGCTTCAGGCGCAGGGGCCGCAGTTCGCTATGGCCAGTCGCCGCGGCTGGTGCCCGGTTGTAATGATCGAGCACCGCGGCAAGCGTCGCGAATTGGCCCCCGGTCATGTACGGGGCGCGTTCGGCGACGTTCCGCAGTGAGGGCACCTTGTAGGCGCGCTCCAGCGTGTGGTCGCCGGTCACGATGACGTCGAGTTCCACACAGCGCTGGGGAGCGTCGCTCCAGCGGCTCCGGCAGTTGAACTCATCGCGCTCGGCCGCGGTGGCGCCCGTCAGGCGGCCTCGGTCGAGCGGCAGTTCGGGCCGAGGGGGCACGCCGGTATTGTGAAACTCGTTGTTGGTGAACAGCGGTCCGTTGTGACACTGGGTGCAGTTCGCCCGACCGATGAACAGCCGCAGGCCGGCAATCTCCTCGTCGTCGAGCACGCCGGCGCCTGACTGCCCCGCCGTCACCGCCTCGACGTAGCGATCGAAACGCGCGGGTCCGAACGTGATGCGACGCTCGTAGGCGGCAATCGCTTTCCCGATGTTCACGAATACCTCGGTCACGGCGTCCCACAGTGCCCCGCCCAGCGCCGACCACGCGGACATCGCGGTCAGGTCGCCGGGCGGCGCGCCCGACACGAGACCGGCGAAGACGTCCGGCAGCGGTCCGAACACCGCTTCGTAGGCGCGGCGGTAATGGTCCGCGATGACCTGCGCGTAGTGCAGACGTGTCCCGCCGTGCTCCACCGGGCTTTCGAGGGGGCCGAGCGCCTGTGCCCACAGGCTGTCTTTGCGCCCGTCCCAGAAGAGGAACGGCGACCGGGCCATACCCACAATCGGCATGGTGCGCCTCGCCGTGGTGCCGACGCCGACGCCGAGGGCGATCCCGTCCTGGAAGCCGCGCTCGGGCTGGTGACAGGTGCCGCAGGCGACGCGCCCGTTCGCGCTCAATCGCGTATCGAAGAACAGCTGCCGTCCAAGGTCGGCAGCGCGCGGGTCATCGGCCACCCGGTTGGTGGGATCTGGAGGCAGCGGCGTCAGCTCCGTGAGTGACATCGATCGCAGTTCCTCGCGCTGCGCGGTCGTCCACCCACCGCGCGCCGATGCGGCGACATTCACGGTGGTGGCCCACAGGATCATGAGGCCCAGGACGGTCAGTGCGTATGTGCGGTGAGCCATGGCCCTGGTCACCACTCAGATCCCGAGGTTGAACGTGACCGTGTCGCTCCCGCGCGCGCCGGTGATGGCGAGCTTGAACTCCCACCAGCCGCCCATGTTGAAGCGCACCCCCTCGATCTCGTAGATGCCGTCGCCAAGGTTCCGGGTCACGCGCGGCCGTGTCGGCAGTCCGTGGCCGTGCTGCGGCATACCGCCGTCGATCGTGATCTGCGCCTCGTCGATCGCGTGCCCGTCGGCATCACACACCACCAGGCGGACGGTCTGCATCTGCCGTGGGCGCAGCGGCGTGGCTGGCTCCAGCCTGGCGACGTAGCGGCCGGCGGCCGACGTGCGCGGCCCAAGGCCGAACTCGCTCGCGGCAGGCCGCCGGACACCGGTGGGGTGGACCATCATCATCACGTGGCTACACCCGGTCAGGGTGATGGTTGCGGCGACGACCGCGAGCATGAGCAAGGGGTGATTCTTCGTCATCGTCATCTCCGAGCGACACGGCCGCGGCATTGCGGCGGTGTGATTCGGAGAGTAGCGACGGCACGGCGGCCGGGGATTGAACGGAGCTGCCGGAGTTCTTGAACGTAGCGGCTGAAGTCCATCGAGGCCTCGACGGCGCGCTGCTAGAATGGCGGCTTGCCCTACACGCCGAGCGCGGAACCATACCGCTGGTTGAGCGTCCCACGCTGGTACCTGTGGGAGGGCGGCTTCCTGCTCACCGCCAGCGCACAGGGCGTCGTCCCCTCACATGCCCATCACGCGATTCAGATCGTGATCGCGCTCGATGGATGCGTGGCCATCCGCGGCGCGGACGACGGGTGGCGCGAGAGCCGCGGCATCGTGGTGCGGCCGGATGCCGAGCACTCGTTCGACTGCAATGGCGCGTCGGGGGTGATGCTCTTCGTCGATCCGGAGTCGAGCGAAGGCGCCTGGCTGTCCGCGTCCCTTCGGCAAGACATCACGACCGTCAGCGATGCGCGGCTGGATTCGCTCGTGCCAGCGCTCCGTGCGTTCGTCGAACGACCGGACGAGACCGACGAGGTGTCGGCGCTCATCCGCGACTGCGTGCAGGGCTTGCGGCCCGGCCTGGCGCCCGCACGCCGGATCGACCCGCGTGTGACCACGGTGCTGAATGCGATTCGCAGTTCGGACGATCTACGGGTGTCGCTCGAGACAGCCGCCGGCATGGCGTGTCTGTCGCCGACCCGCTTTGCCCACCTGTTCAAGGAACAGGTGGGCCTGCCGTTCAGCCGCTACATGCTGTGGCGCAAGTTGACGCGAGCGATGGTGGCCATCGCGTCGGAGCGGACGCTCGCGGCGGCGGCACACGCGGCCGATTTCTCCGACGCCGCCCACCTGACGCGGACGTTCTATCAGATGGTCGGCATGGCGCCATCGGCGTTGATGCGCGGCGAATTCATCGAAGTCGCCTCGCCGTTCAGTTCACCGGACGTGTGACGCCACGTCACTTGTCAGGTTCGCCCTCGGAGGGTTGCCGGGACGCCCCGGCGCCGGCCAAGGCCAGCATCAGCTCGTTCAGCCGCTTGACGAAGGCCGCCGGATCCTCGATCTGGCCCCCTTCGGCCAGCGTCGCCTGGTCGAACAGAATCTGGCTCCAGTCGCTGAACTTCGCCGGGCTGCTCTCGTCGGCGAGCCGTTGAACGATTGGGTGCGAGGGGTTCACTTCGAGAATCGGCTTCGACGCCGGCACCGCCTGCCCGGCCGCCTTCAACAGCCGCTCGAGGTTCATGCTCAGGCCGTCCTCGCTGCTGACCAGGCAAGCCGGCGAGTCCGTCAGCCGGTTGGTCACCCGCACCGCGCTGGCGCGCCCGGCCAGCGCCGTCTGCATGCGTTCGAGCAGGGGGGCGTGTTCGCCGGTGGGCGTGCTGGCTTCCGGCGTGGGCGCCTCGCCGCCGATGGCGCTGAGGTCGAGGTCCTTGGCCGCGGCCGACTGCAGCCGCTTGCCGTCGAACTCGTGGAGCGACGACGCCACCCACTCGTCGATGCGCTCGTGCAGCAGCAGCACCTCGATGCCGAGCTTCCGGAAGATCTCGAGGTGCGGGCTGTTCCGGGCCGCGGCATAGCCATCCGCCGTGATGTAGTAGATGTCGGTCTGGCCCTCCTTCATGCGGCCGACGTAGTCGGCGAGGGAGACGGTCTGCGCGTCGTCCGCGTTATGAGTGGAGGAGAAGCGCAGGAGCTTGGCCAGCCGGTCGCGGTTGGCCGGGTCCTCGGGAATGCCTTCTTTGAGCACCCGCCCGAACGTCGGTCCAGAAGGTCTGGTACTTGGACGAGTCCTTCTCGGCCAGTTCCTCGAGCAGCGCCGAGCACCCGCTTGATGGCCGCCGTCCGGATGCCCTGCACGTCCTTGGACTGCTGCAGGATTTCGCGTGAGACGTTGAGCGGCAGGTCGTTCGAGTCGATGACGCCGCGCACGAAGCGCAGGTAGGCGGGCAGCAGCTGCTCGCGCGTCGTCCATGATGAAGACCCGGCGCACGTAGAGCTTCATGCCGTGCCGATGGTCGCGGTCCCATCAGGTCGAACGGCGCCCGCGACGGCAATGAAGAGCAGCTGGGTGTACTCCTGACGGCCCTCGACCTTGACGTGCGTGTAGGCGAGCGGCGCGTCCGGAGTCGTGCGCCACGTGCTTGTAGAGCTCGTGGTACTGCTCCTCGGTGATCTCGCTCTTGGGCCGGGCCCACAGCGCCGACGCGCGGTTGATCTGCTCGTCCTCGTCGGTGGTGACCTGCGTCTTGGCCTCGCTGTCCCACTGCTCCTTCTTCATCAGGATGGGCACGGTGATGTGGTCGGAGTAGCTTGCGCAGGATGTCCCGCAGACGCTCACCCGAGAGCAGCTCGTCCTCCTCGGCGCGCAGATGCAGGATGACGTCGGTGCCGCGCGTGGCCTTCTCCACGGTTTCCACCGTGTAGTTGCCTTCCCCGGTGCTCTCCCAGCTTGCACGCCGTGCTCGGGCGTGAGACCGGCGCGGCGCGTGACCAGCGTCACCCGGTCGGCGACGATGAACGCCGCATAGAAGCCGACGCCGAACTGCCCGATGAGGTGCGCGTCCTTGGCGCGGTCGGCGGTCAGCTGCGCGATGAACTCGCGCGTCCCCGACTTGGCAATGGTGCCGATGTTGTCGACCACCTCCTGCCGCGACATGCCGATGCCGTTGTCGGAGACGGTGATGGTCCGCGCCGCCCGGTCGTAGCTGACCCGGATACGCGGTTCAGGATCGCCCTCGAGCAAGGCGTCATCGGTCATGGCCTCGAAGCGCAGCTTGTCGGCGGCGTCGGAGGCGTTCGAGACGAGCTCGCGCAGGAAGATCTCCTTGTTCCCGTAGAGGGAATGGATCATCAGGTGCAGGAGCTGAGTGACCTCGGCCTGGAAGCCGAGGGTTTCTTTCGTCGACGTGCCTGTCATTGGCGTCTTCCCCACATGGTCGTCGGTACCGGTTCAGCACGGAATTCTGTCATGGCCCGGCTCGCTTGGGGCTACCTCGTCAAGGCAGCGGCCCGGCGCCGTGGTCAGGAGCGGCCAAGCCCGGGCGGGTAAGCGAGGGGTGCCGCGCCCTGCGTCCAGCCCTCTTCGAGACGCGTGCACCAGCCCGGCAAGCCGAGCAGTTCCAGAAACCGCAGGGCTTCCCGAAACTCTCCCCGATTGCGATCGGCAATGGCGATCTGGCCGATGAGCCAATGCGCTCGCGGGTCTTCGGCGTCGACGTGCGCGACGATCGCCAGCGCGACCTCGCGCGCATACCGGCGGTCTTCCCAGCCCAAGCGCGATTCGGCATCGCGCAGGTAGAGTTCTCGCCGGGCGTCTCTGGTGCCGAGGGCCACGGAGCAGAGGGTGATGATCCGGTCGGTCGACACCAGACTCTCGACGCCAACGAGGACGGCGACGAGGCACCGTGGACAGATGTCGACCGCCACGCTGACGACACCGCTCTGCGTGAGGCCCGGCGCGGCGGCGACCAGGTCAGCGGCGCTGCTGACGACCACGGGCACATTGGCCTTCTGGCCCAGCCTGACGGCGGCGTAGTCCATCGCGCGAAACGGCGACGTGAACAGGGGCAGGCAGGGGCCCTGCGGGAGGCTGAGCGTGATGAAGGCCGTCTCTGCGGGCGCCGCGATGGTGGTGGCCAACGGGGCATCATCGGCCGGCCGCAGCGGGGCCTCGCGCCATCGGGCCTGACTAACCTCGAGATCCGCCTGGTGCTGAGCCGATTGCTCGAGCTCGATGAGCACCGCGGGCAGGTCGCGATTTGGCGTGCGCTTGATCGCGGTGTAGATCGGGCTTGGGTCAGCGGCGAAGCGCTGTTTGATCCAGTCGAGCACGAGCCACCTCGCAGTATCCAAGCCGCCACGCCAGACGACCCATGCCGGCGGCGCGGCCACCGAACTCCCGGCAAGCACCCAGCCAACCACTCCGCATCGGCCAGGTCAACTGGCGACTCCCACGTCTCGCCGGCCGGCCCGCCCTATCGGAGCCCGGCTGCCCTCCCGGCGGCGATGGGGTTCCCGGCGAAGCGCCGCTATGGTAAGCGGCACAGCAACGTTCCCATACGGTGCGAGCAAGCGCGACGACACGCGCCGGCTCAGCACCGACTGCGCCCCAGGAACCAGCCACATGACCACGCCCAATCGCGCGACGTCTTTTCGCTAGCCCTCATGGCCCTGCTGACGCTGACCGTCCCTACGGCAGATGCTCAGGTGCTCGGCACCTTCCGGTGGCAGACCCAGCCGTCCTGCAACGTGCTGTCGATTACCATCGTCCAGCAGGGGTCGGTCTATCAGCTGACTGGGTCGGACGACCTGTGTGGCGCCGGCACCGCCACCGTGACCGGCACGGCGGTGGTCGCGGCAGGCGGCATCGCAATGGGGTTTGCCGTGGCTCTTCCCAATGGCCGCGTGGCGCACATGAGCTCGACGGTCAACCTCGTGAACTTCGCCGGCACCTGGACCGACAGCGACGGGAACACTGGACCTTTCGCTTTTGTGACCGCCAGCACGGGCGGCTCGCCGCGGCCGGCGCCCACGACCTCGGCCGTCGTCACCGTCGCCCAGCTGTCGCCGACGATCTACGGCGGCCCCGGCGGCGCCGCCACCATCGCCAGGAGCGATCACGACCACGACGGGCGCTATTTCACCCAGGCGCAGATCAACGCCAGGGCTCCAGTGGCGTCGTTCGCGCACCGTAACGGCTGGTACCCCATCACGTCCAGCGCCGCCGAGTTCGCGCGGCTTACCGAATCAGGGGCGGGCGGAGTGGTGAGCGCGGCCGGGCCAATCCGGCTCGTGCTCAACGGCGCGGTCACCGTCGGGAACCAGGCGGGAACGGGTCAGTTCAGCATGGTCGACTGCTGGCTCGAGGTCGCGCCCAACGGCGGGGCGTTTGGGCTCGTCGGTCTGGTCCAGAGCACCGAGTCGGTGGGCAACAGCAACCACGACGAGCGCTATGCCATCCCGTTGAGTGCCACCGTGGACCTGCCGGCCGGATCGTACAACGCGCGCATTGCCTGCCGCACGACCTTCACCTCCAGCACCAGTGCTCCGGTCATGCGGACCGCCGCCTTCAGTGCGATTGCCATTGCACGATAGACGGAGGGAACGGCCGGTGCCGCTCGTTGCGGCGCTGGCGCACGACCGAGTATCCTCCGGCTGGGCGATGCGGACGCAGCCGGTCGCGCGAGCGCTCGACAGGACGGTATGCAGAAGATGTGTCGGGCGGTTGCCGCTGGTGTCGTCGTCATCGTGGCGACGTATGCGGGCGCGTGCGGCGACCAGTCGGGCCCTGTGGCCGACCGGGCCGCGGCGGCACCGGTGACATGGCGCGAGGTTGGCACCTGGTCGGGGCGTCTCAGCCAGCAGACCGAGTCGTTCGAGGTGTCGACCGTGCCGATGCGCCTGCGCTGGCAAACGTCCAACGAGACGTCCCCCGGCGCCGGCCGTCTGACCGTGACGCTGCATAGCGCCGCCTCGGGCCGGCCGCTGCACACGTTCGTGGATGCCCGCGGGGTGTCCTCATCCTCCGTCGACATCGCTGACGAGCCGCGCTGGTCCTACTTCGTGATCGACGCGGCCAACGTCGAGTGGCACGTGACCCTGGAGCAAGCGTTTACCAGCGAGCGATAGCCTCGACCCATGGACACTTCGCTTGCCTATCCGCCAATCCACGCCGGCGGCGGTCATCCTGCGCCCGGCGGAGGATGTGGCGACAACGCTGGAAGCCACCGCTAGGTGCCGGTGTTCTCCGGCGAGGCGGCGATGACCTTCAGCAGTTCGTCGTGATCGACCGGCTTCAACAGGTGGGCATCGAAGCCGGCGGCCGCCGACCGGCGGCGATCTTCGGCCTGTCCCCAGCCGGTCAGCGCCACCAGCCGGGGCTGCGGTCCGTCACTGGCGCGGATCCGCTGCGCCACCTCGTAGCCGTTCAGGACCGGCAGGCCGATGTCGAGCAGCACCACGTCGGGCGCAAACGCCGCCGCCGCGGTCACCGCCCCCACGCCATCGAGGGCGAGCTGGACGTCATGTCCCGCGAAGCGGAGTAGCAGCCCGATCATCTCGGCGGAATCGGCATTGTCGTCAACCACCAGCACACGGCGCGACGGCGTCGTCACGCTGTCGCCCCCGGCGGCGAAGGCCGGCAGTACGCTGCTCGGCGGCGACTGCAGCAGCGGCAGCGAGATGACGAATTCCGAACCGAGACCCACGCCGGCGCTCTCCACCGAGATCTGCCCCCCGTGCCGTTCAACCAGGCTCTTGGCGAGCATCAGGCCGATGCCCAGGCCGTCCTGACGCTTGCCGGAGCTGCCCACCTGCATGAACTGGTCGAAGACTTTGCTGAGCTTCTCGGGTTCGATGCCGATGCCCGTATCGCGCACGCGAATCACCGCCTGCGCCGCGTCACGCTGCAGCGTCAGGGTCACCGAGCCGCCCCGCGAGGTGAACTTCGCGGCGTTGTTCAGGACGTTCTCGATCACCTGCGCCAGTCGCGAGGCGTCCGCCTCGACGTAGATCGGCGCGGCCGGCAACACGAGCTGCAACGCCACACCGGCCGAGTCGAGCAGCGGCGTGCTGGTTTCGACGGCTTGGTAGAGCACCGAGCTGAGATCGACGGCCACCGGCCGCAGCACGAGCTTGTCCTGCCCGAGCCGGCTGACATCGAGCAGGTCGTCGACGAGCCGGGTCAGGCGCACCACCTGCCGCATCATGACTTCCGATGTCTTGCCGACCAGGCCGCTGCCCTGTTCGGTCCGGGCCAGAATCTCGACGGCGCCGCGAATCGGCGCCAGCGGGTTGCGCAGCTCGTGGGCCAGGACGGCGATGAACTCGTTCTTGCGCCGGTCGGCCGCGCTGAGTTCCTGGGCCGCCTGCTCGGCGGCCCGGCGGGCCTGGAGCAGCTCCCGTTCGTAGCGGCGCCGGTTGGTGGAATCGAAGAGCGCGACGCGATGCTCGATCGCCGCCCCGTGCGCGTCGCGGAGCTGCCGGGCGCTGGCCACCACCGGACGCGCGTCGCCGCTGGCCACGCGCATTTCCAGCGCGATCTCGGCGACGTGGCCCTGCATCTGCAGGAGCGGCGAGTAGTGCGTCTCGTAGTAGATGCGCGACCCGATGGTGAGCAGGGCCTGGAAACGGGTGCCGACGACGGCCTCGCGTGGCACCCCGAGCCACGCCAGAAAGGTGCGGTTCGCCCTGATGATCGTGCCGTCCGGCAGCGTCGACAGGTGGCCGCACGGCGCGTCCTCGTAAAGCTCGTCGATCGTCGGCTCCGGTCCGGCGGGGCGAGGCACGCCGTCCATCCCTACAGCTCGTTCAAGAACGTCCGTATCGCGTTGACGGTCTCGGCCGGGGCACTCAGGTTCGGACAATGTCCGGTGGCTTGCAACTGGACCAGCACGCTGCCCGGCATCTGCGCGTGGATGAAATCCCCGACCGACTTCGGCGCGATGATGTCGTCCGAGCACTGCAGGATCAGCGTGGGACAAGGAATCGTCGCCAGATCCGCGCGGTTGTCCGAGAAGAACGTGACGCGGGCAAACTGACTGGCGATAGCCGGGTCCGTGCGGCAGAAGCTGTTGGTCAATTCCTCGCCCAGTTCCGGGCGATCGGCATTGCCCATGATGGCCGGCGCCATCGCGCTCGACCAGCCCAGGTAATTGCTGTCGAGCGAGTCGAGCAGCTCCTCGATGTCCTGGCGGGAGAAGCCGCCTTCATAGCCGTCGTCGTTGAGGTACCGGGGCGACGGCGCCACGAGCACCAGGGCGCCGAAGCGCGCGGGGTCCCGCTGCGCGGCCAGCACCCCGATCATCGCACTGACGGAGTGGCCGACGAACACGACGTCGGACAGTTCGAGTTCCTGGCACAGTTCGAGAACGTCGGTGGCATAGCCGTCCAGGCTGCCGTATTTCTCGCGATCGTAGGCGGCCAGATCCGACTGGCCGGCCCCGACGTGATCGAACAGCACCACTTTGTAGTCGTCTTCGAAGGCGGGCGCTACGAATCTCCACATGTTCTGGTCACAACCAAAGCCATGCGACAAGAGCATGGGTCTGTGACCCCGACCTACGATGCGGACGTTGTTGCGCTTGGAGTGCATGGGCTTTTCGATCTTCGCGACGGGGTCGAAGGGGACGGGCGGATTCTGATACTTTACCCGCAAAGTTCCGGAGGCCGAAGGGGTGAAGTAAGTGGGAGACGTGTGGCGAAATCCCGAGCAATGACGCGACCTCGTCGTCCACAAGCAGACGGCGCGCTCCCGGGCGGAGGCCAGATGGGGGCGCTCACCCGCGCCGTCGACTGGTCGCTCACGCCCATTGGCGCGCTCGAGACCTGGCCGCAGAGCCTGCGGACGGCGCTGAGCATCCTGCTCGAGTCGAAGTTCCCCATGCTCGTGTGCTGGGGCCCCGAGTTCATCCAGTTCTACAACGACCCGTTCCGGCCGATTCTGGGCGCCAGCAAGCATCCGGCATTGGGGCGCAGCACCCGGGAGACGTTCGCCGAGGCCTGGCACATCATCGGCCCGCTGTTCGCGCAGGTGATGCAGGGGACGGCGGTGGGCTTCGATGACATGCTGGTGCCGCTCGACCGCTTCGGCTTCCTGGAGGAGTGCTACTTCATCTACTCCTACAGCCCGATCCGGGACGAGAGCGGGGGCGCCGGCGGCGTGCTCGTGACCTGTACCGAGACGACGGCGCGCGTGATCGCGGAGCGGCGCCTGCGGACGCTGCGCGAACTGGCGTCGCAAGCCGCACAGGCACAGGAGTCGGACCAGGCGTGGCGCGGCGTCGAGCCGGTGCTGGCCGCGAATGCGTCGGATGTGCCTTTTGCCTTGCTCTACGCCTTGGACACGGGCGGCCGGGTGGCCACCCTCGTCACCGCCACCGCCTCGATCGGTGCGGCCCCGGTCGTGACGGCCGACCAGGAGGAGGCGCCGTGGCCGCTATTCGAGGCGGCGGCCGCGGGGAGGCCGCTAGTGGTCCCGGATGTGCGGCGCCGCTTTGGCCCCCGGCCCGGCCCCGCCTGGCCCGAGCCCATCGAGGCCGCGATGGTGTTGCCGATCACCAAGCCCGGTCAGGCGCACCCGTATGGCTTCCTGGTGGCGGGGCTCAGCCCCCGGTTGCCGCTCGATGACCGGTATCGCGATTTCCTGGGGCTGGTCGGCGACCAGATCGCCACCGCCGTCGCCAACGCCCGCGCCTACGACGAAGAGCGGCGGCGCACCGAAGCCTTCCGCGAACTCGACCGCCAGAAGACCGCCTTCTTCAGCAACATCAGCCACGAGTTCCGCACGCCGCTGACGCTGCTGCTGGCCCCGGTCGAAGCGGCGTTGGCGCGGACGCCGCGGCGGCTGGACGAACCGGACCTCGAACTCGTGCATCGCAACGCCGAACGCTTGCAGCGGCTGGTCAACAGCCTCCTCGATTTTTCTCGCGTCGAGGCCGGCCGGGCCGCGGCGGCCATCGAGAACACCGACCTGGCCGCCCTGACGCGCCACCTCGGAAGCACGTTCCAGTCGCTGATGGACCAGGCGGAGCTCCGCTTCGAGATTGATTGCCCCCCGCTCAGCGCGCCGGTCGGCGTGGATCGCGGCATGTGGGAGACGATCGTCCTGAACCTGCTTTCGAATGCCTTCAAATTCACGCTCAGCGGCAGCGTCAGCGTGCGCCTGCGCGAGGACGGCGACTCGGTCCGATTGTCGGTGCAGGACACGGGGGCCGGCATTCCCGAGGCGGAGGTCGCGCACGTCTTCGACCGCTTCCATCGCGTGGCCGCCACCCCGTCGCGCACGTTCGAGGGATCCGGTATCGGCCTGGCACTGGTGCGCGAACTGGTGCGGATGCACGGCGGCGACGTGCAGGTCCAGAGCGTCGAGGGCCAGGGGTCGACGTTCGCCGTCACCATTCCATTCCGCCGCGAGGCCGCGACAGTCGTGCGTCCGCGGGCGTCGCTCCCTTCCGCCGCCGCGGCCTCCTACGTGGCGGAGGCGAGACTGTGGATCGAGCCGCCCAAGACGGCGTCGCCGCCGGCGGACGCGCCCGGCGAGGACCTGTTCGCGCGCGACGCCCGGCTGCTGGTCGTCGACGACAACGCCGACATGCGCGACTACCTGGCCCGTCTGCTCGGCCAGTTCTGGCGCCTGGATCTTGCCAGCAACGGCCGGCAGGCGCTCGCGTTCATCGCCGCGCACCGGCCCGACCTGATTGTCACCGACGTGATGATGCCGGAGGTCGACGGCGTGGAACTGCTCCGCCATATCCGGGGCAGCGCCAGCACCCGGCTGCTGCCGGTGATCATGCTCTCGGCCCGCTCCGGGGAAGAGGCGCGCATCGAGGGACTGGCGGCCGGAGCGGACGACTACGTGGTGAAGCCCTTTGCCGCCAAGGAGCTGATCGCGCGCGTGCGCACGCATCTCGAGCTGTCGCGGCTGCGCCACGAAACCGCCGTGCACAACGAACGCCTGTTGACGCTGATCGACGTGGCCCCGGCGGCGATTGCCGTCGTTCGTGGCCCCGAGCACGTCTTCGACCTCGCCAACGATCGCTATCTCCAGCTCATCGGCCGCCGCCAGATCGTCGGCAAGCCCGTGCGAGAGGCGCTGCCCGAAATGGCCTCGCAGGGGGTCTGGGAGCTGTTGGATCGGGTCTACCAGAACGGGTGCGCGTACACCGCACACGAGTTCCGGGTCGAGTTCGATCGGCTCGGCTCCGGGGTACTCGACGAGGGCTACTTCGACTTCGCGCTGCAGCCGTTGCAGGACGTGCGCGGCGCCACCGAAGGCATCTTGATTCACGTCGTGGAAGTCACGACTCAGATCAGGGCGCGCCGGGAGACCGAGCGGGCTCGGGGCGCCGCCGAGGCGGCCAATCGCACGAAGGACGAGTTCCTCGCCATGCTCGGCCACGAGCTGCGCAATCCGCTGGCGCCCATTCTCACCGCGCTGCAGTTGATGACCATGCGCGGCGACCGCGGGGCCGAAAAGGAACGGATCATCATCGACCGGCAGGTTCGCCATGTGGTGCGCCTGGTCGACGATCTGCTCGACGTCTCGCGCATCGCCAAGGGCAAGATCGAACTGAAGCGCGAGCGTATCGAACTGGCCGCCGTGGTCGCTGAAGCCGTCGAGATGACCAGCCCCGCGGTGGAGCAGAAGCGGCACGAGCTGGAAGTCGATGTCGCCCCTGCCGGTCTCGCGGTGGACGCCGACCACGCCCGAATGCGGCAGGTCGTCTTCAACCTGCTGCATAACGCCGCCAAGTACACGGCGCCGGCGGGCCGCATCCGCGTGACGGCGGCACGGCGCGCCGACACCATCGAGCTGCGCGTCTTGGATACGGGCGTCGGCATCGAGCCGGAGATGCTGCCCCATGTCTTCGAGTTGTTCTTCCAGGATCGGCAGGCACTCGAGCGGGCCCAGGGCGGCCTCGGCCTCGGCCTGGCCATCGTCCGGAACCTGGTTGAACTGCACGGCGGCACGGTGTCGGTGTTCAGCGGCGGGCGCGGCCAGGGCAGCGAGTTCGTGGTCACCCTGCCCGCGTCACGCCAGCAGCTCGTCCATCGCTCTCCGCCAGCGCACCCGGAGCTGCCGGCGGCGCCCGACGGCGCCGGCCTGCGGGTGCTGGTCGTGGACGACAACGACGACGCCGCGGCACTGCTGTCGGAAGCCCTCAGGATCGCCGGCTTCGATACCCGCACGGCCGCCAACGGCGCTGCCGCCCTGCAGCTGACCAGCACGTTCCCGCCCGATGTCGCCGTGCTCGATCTCGGGTTGCCCCTGATGGACGGCTATGCACTGGCCGAGCACCTGCGGCAGCGCGCCAGCCCGCCGACGCTGGTGGCGGTCACGGGCTACGGCACGGAGCTCGACCGGCAGCGGACGTGCGCCAGCGGCTTCGCTCTACACCTCGTCAAACCGATTGACGTCGCGGACCTCATCCAGTTCTTGGGCCGCGGGCGGACACGCGGGGCGGCAGACGCGCGATGACGACACGGGCACGGCGCACGCTCGTCGCCGGTGGCCTCACACCACCTGGATGTTTCCCCGCAGGGCTGGCGTTACGGTCCTCTGCGCCCGCAGGTATTGCCGGAGCGCGTCGACCGAGCTGACACCGACGGGGCGACGGTCGCGCCCGGCATCGAGCGGCACCGCCTGTTCGCCCAGGAACGCTGCCTGCACTGCCTCGTCGTCGCCGACCCGCCGGCCGTCGACGGTCAACTGCTGCACGCGGTAGCCGATCGGATTCTCCAGCTTCAGCAGGAGTTCGATGCCGCGGCACCGCTTGACGTAGCCGCCCCGCTGCTTCCACGGATCGCAGGCGAAGGTCGCTTCGATGTTCTTCTCGAACAGCTCGCGAAGCTGGTGGCCGGTAAGCGTCACCACGGAGACCGGCGGATTGGCGGGGACGATGTTCCACACGTCCCATTCGGTCAGCGGCCCGGCGACAATCGGGGCGCCGTAGCGCCAGCCATTCGAGAGCGCCACCGTCGTGCCAGCCGCGGCGGCCGTGGCATCGAGCAGCAGGTTGTCCATGGGGGACTCGAACAGGGCGTAGCGATCAAGGGTGCACGTCGTCTCGCCCAGCACGGCATCGCGCGCGGCGGCGAAGGGCCGGAGGGCTTCTTCGACGAGCGCGGTCACCTCGGGGTCCGGCGCGAGGGAGTCGTCGACCGGCAACAACGCGTGGGTCCAGCCGGCCACGCCGTCGCCCGTCACCGTCAGGTCGAGTCGGCCGACAAACGAGCCGTGCGCGCCCGATTGCATGATCAGCGTGTCGTTGATCACCGCTGGCGCCTCCAGGCGGTTGTGCGTGTGCCCGCTCAGCAGCACGTCGATGCCCGACACCGCCGCCGCCAGTTTGCAGTCCTGCGGAAAGCCGAGGTGCGACAGCACGACAATCAGCTCGGCGCCGTGATCGCGGCGCAGCGAAGGAATCAGCGTCCGCAGTTCGGCTTCTCCCATCGTGGACTCGAGCGTCCGCCGCTGGTCGGGCGGCAACAGATGGGTGGCTACGACCGCGGCCAGGCCGATGACCCCCACCTTGAGGCCGCCCCGTTCGACGACGGTGAACGGCTGGAAGGGCGTCGCCTCACCCTGCTGGTGATAGTTGGCGGCCAGAAGCGGGTAGGGCAAGTGCGCGGCGAGTTCCCGCACCCGCGCCAGTCCGTAGGCCAGCTCCCAGTGGACGGTCATGCCGTCGAGTCCCAAGGCGCGCAGCGGCGCCAGCATCGCCTCACCGCGCGTCTGGACCGCCGGCATGGTGCCGTGGAAGGTGTCGCCGTTGTCGAGCGCCAGCACGGCGCCGGCGGCCTCTCGTCGAACCGCTGCAAAGAGCGACGCGATCCGCGCCAGCCCTCCGCCCGAACGCACGTCCTCCCGCCGGTCGAGCGCGAACATCTCGGGATGAGGGGCCAGGTAGCCGTGGAGATCGTTGATCTGCAGGATGGTCAGGTGCGTCATGGGTGGGCTCGCTCGGATTGGGTCAAACGCTCGGTCCCCGGGCGGGGCTGGCCGCGAGTGCCGGTCAGTGCGGCAGGCGCGACTGCAGCGCCCCGTACAGCCAGGTGCCGGCCAGCGCGCTGAGCAGCGCCACGCTCATCGAGGTCGCGCCCGCGCCGATCAGGGCGAAGATCGGCCCTGGACAGGCGCCCAGTAACCCCCAGCCAAGGCCGAACACCGTGCCGCCCAGCCAGTACCTGGTGCCGCGAGCAGTCATCTCTTTGGGCGGAATCGCAATCGGCGTCCCGTCGAGGGCGCGAACGTCCAGGCGCCGTAACACCTGCACACTCAGGGCCGCTACCGCCAGAGCGCTGGCGATGACGAGATACATGTGGGCGGACTGGAACCGGAACATCTCCTGGATGCGATACCAGGACAGCACTTCGGATTTCACGAACACGATGCCGAGCAGCACGCCCGCGCCGACATAGAGCAGGCGCGCCATCGCGGCGCCGGCGGTGTCGGGTGACTTCCGCAATTCCGCAGCGCTCACAGCAGCGACCTGAGCACGAAGGGAAGAAGGACGTGCGTCATCAGCAAACCTCCAGCGAAAAAGCCGAGAACCGCCAGGAGCGACGGCAGCTGCAGTGCGGCCAGGCCCGAGATGGCATGGCCCGAGGTGCAGCCCCCGGCCCATCGCGAGCCGAACCCGACCAGCATCCCGCCGGCGCCGAGCGTCAGCCAGCCGCGTGCCGAAGCCAGCGCGGCCCATCCCATGAGCTCGGGCGGCACGAGCCCCGACAGGTCGGTGAGGCCGAGCGCCCGCAGGTCACGCTGGGTGTCGGCCGAGATCGCCACCGTGTAGCCGTCGGGCAGCAAGAGCACGGCGGCCGTCATGCCGCCCAGCAGAATGCCCAGGACGAACAGCAGGTTCCATCCGCCTTCGCGCCGCCAGTCGTAGTCGAACAGTTGAATCCCGCATGGCACGGTGGCGGCACACACATGCCGCAGACTCGAGGAGATGCCGAACGACTTGCCGCCGATCAGCAGCAGCGCCGGCACCATCAAGCCGATGAGCGGCCCGGCGACGTACCACGGCCAGGGCTCTTGCACCAGGTGCATCATCGGCGTTCAGTCTCGCTCGTTCGAGCCGTGTCGCGTTCGCCGTCGTCTGCCCGCGTCCCGCGCGGGCTGGGCACCGCTCACGTGGGCACGCCGAGACGTGGCAGCACCCACCACTGCAGCGCCATCCACACGACCAGTACCGTCACAGCTGTCAACATGGCATCCCCTTCACGCTCGACGTCGTCCGTCGCCTCGACGCTCACCCAAGCAAGCGCACCGCCGACGGCGTATTGATGAATATGAGCACCGCCCCGACGGTGGTCACGAAACCGGCGAATCCGCGGCGCAGCTGGTTGCTGCTGATATACCGTGCACTTTGCAATCCGGCTGCCATGCCGGCCAGCGCTGCCAGCGTGAGGCCGCCCGCCAGCCCGACCGACACGCTGTTGCCGTGAGCGAGATGCGCCGCCAGCCCGGCCAGGCTGCTGATCGCGATGACCACCAACGAAGTGGCGATGGCCCGCCGCATGTCGAGGCCGCCCACGCCGGCGAGCGCCGGCACGATCAGAAATCCCCCACCGACACCGAGGAAGCCGGTCAGCAGCCCTACGCCCAATCCCGCCGCCAACATCGGCGAAGGGCGACGGGGGCGTGGGATGTCGTCGCTCACCACTGGTTGACGCCACATGCGGACACCGACGACGACGAGCAGCAGACCGAACACCAGCATGAGCAGGGCGCCCGGGACGAGCGCCGTCAGCCGGCTGCCCAGGTAGGAGCCGCCGAGGGCGGCGCTCCCGAAGAGCAGCGCCGTTTGCCAATGGATGGCCGGGCCCCGGGAACGGACCGCCACGCCCAGGAGGCTGGTCGTGCCGACAATCGCCAGCGACAGCGGCACGGCGGCATGCGGCTCCACCCCGATCACGTAGACCAGCACCGGCAGCATGATGATCGATCCGCCGGCGCCGAGCAGTCCCAGCGTCACGCCCACGAGCCCGGTCAGCACCAGCCCGGCGAGCAGATACGGCGTCATTGCGGTCCCGAACTCTTGTCGTCGTCTTCCGGTGCCCGGGTCGTCGCCAGGCCCGCGTCCTTCCAGGCCGTCATCCCGCCGGTCAGGTTCGTGACGTGCGTGAATCCCGCACGCTCCAGCACGCTGGCGGCAATGGTCGAGCGGTAGCCGCTGCCGCACATGACGACCACCGGACGCTCACGGGACAACTCGCCGGTCCGGTCCGCCAGGAACCCGCCCATGATGTGCACCGCTGCAGGCAGATGCCCGTCGCGCCATTCGGCATCGGTGCGGACATCGACCACTTGGGGCGGACCGGAGGTCTGGAGCTGCTGCTGTAAGGCTTCCGGCGTGACCTGCGGCGTGTCCTGCACCGGGAGTTCCGCGGCGGTCCAGGCCGCCATGCCGCCGCGCAGGTAGCCTTGCACGTCGTCGAGCCCGACTCGGATGAGCGCGCGCGCGGCGTCGGCCATCTGGGTTTCATCGCCGACGAGCAGCAGCGGCGTGTCGTAGGGCACCACCCAGGCAGCCCACATTGAGAGCATGCGTCCGGCGCCGATGCCAAAGGCCTCGGGCACATGGCCGGAACCGAAACCAGCCTGGTCGCGAAGGTCGATGACCACGTGGCCGGCCTGCACGCGCCGGTGGAACTCCTGGACGTCCAGCGCGCGCTGCCCGGGCAGCTGTTCGAGGAGCGGCGCCCCCGCGGCGTTGACCCGTTTCATCCGCCGGTAGTAGGGCGGGAACGGCGGAGCGCTGGTAAGCACCCGGTGCACGAACGCTTCTCGTGACAGCGCCGGGTCGAGGTACGGGTTGCTCTTCCGTTCCTGGCCGAGCGTAGTGCTGGGCGCCTGGCCCATGCCGGAGCCGCACATCGATCCGGCCCCGTGGGCCGGGTAGACGGGCAGCGAGTCGGGATACGCCGAAAGCCGCTGCACGCTGTCGTAGAGGCGACCGGCGAGCCCCGCGCTCTCCTCGTCGCCCAGCAGGTCGGGACGGCCGACCGAGCCGACGAAGAGGAAGTCTCCGCTGAGCAGGGCCGCCGGTTCTGGACGGCCGCGCTCGAAGACCAGAAAGCTGAGGTGTTCGGGAGTGTGGCCGGGCGTGTGGACGGCTTCGAGCTCGACGTCGCCCACCGCGACCCGGGCCCCGTTCGCCATGTCCTGATGAGCTCCCGTCACCTCGAACGTCTCGCCGCGGTCATGGGCCGACACCAGAAGCGTGGCTCCCGTCCGCTCGGCCAGTGCGCGAGCGCCCGAGGCGTAATCGGCATGGATGTGGGTCTCGAGCACGTAGGCGATGCGAACGCCGTGCTGGCCGGCCCAGTCGAGGTAGACGTCTACGTCCCGGCGCGGGTCGACGACCGCCACCTCAGCGGCATCGCGCGTGCCGACGATGTAGGAATACTGCGCCAGGCCCTCGTCTTCGACCCGTTCGATCAACACCACTTGAACACCTCACTCCTCAGGCCGCGGTGGCGGCCGTCGAAGAGTGAGAGACATGGGCGGCGCCGAAGGTTCCCTGGACTACGACGAGCTGGCGCGAACCGCGGCTGTGCTGGACGGACGGTCCGAGGGCGTCGCGGTCCAGCCGCGCCGCACCATCGCGGCGAGGTCCGGCGGCATCTCGCCACTGGCCAGCAGCCGGCAGACATCGCCCGTGAGGTCCAGGGTGGCAAACAAGCTCCGGCACCGCTCGCACAGGTCGTCGCCCGGGATCAGAAACGACACGCCTCGGTCCAGCGCCTCCTGCTTGGCCTCGAGCAGGTCGCGGCAGAATCGGCCGTCATGGTCGGTGGCGGGTGCCGGTCGAGACGGCAGCACCTCGGCCACTCGCTGGCGCACCGCCAGGCGGGCGCGATGGACGCGCGACTTGACGGTGCCGAGCTTGAGGCCCAACACCCGCGCGACGTCCTTGAGCGGCACCTCGGCAATCTCCGTCAGCACGAGCGGCAGCCGCATGCCGGGCGGCAGCTCGGCGACCGCTGCCGCCACACGGTCCTGCAACTGCTCACGGACCGCGTCGTCAAATGGATTCGAATCGGACGCCAGCTGCACGATCGGGTCGAGGGCCGAGGGCAGCAGCGAGGACAAGGACATCATGGCCGCGGGCTCGCCGGCGCGGCGCCGATGGCGGCGCTGACAGCGTCGCGCGGCGATGGTGTAGAGCCAGGTCGACGGCGAGGACCGGCCATCGAACTGCTTCCACCGGCGAAACGCCTGCAGGAAGACGTCCTGGACGAGGTCGTGGGCCTCGTCGGTATTTCCGCAGAACCGCACGCCGAGCCGATAAAGGCGCGCCCCATGCTCTTCGAACAGCCGGCCGACCGCCACGTCGGCGGATTCCTTCATCTCGGCATCATGCCGCGCCGGACCGGGCCACGCAACCTACGTGCGCCACCGGGGGGCATGGATTTCCTGAGCCCACCCGCGGACTCTGCGCCAAGATGTGGACATGCGCGATGACCAGCCTCTGGCCTCGACCTCGGAAGCGGATCCACGGGTGTTCTTCGCCGCGGAGCGGACGTTCCTGGCGTGGATTCGGACCGGACTGGCGTTGATGGGATTCGGGTTCGTGGTCGCGAGATTCGGGCTGTTCCTGCGCGAGCTCGCCGCGATGCAAGGCGCGATGGCACCGCCCCCCGGCTTCTCGCGATGGTTTGGCATCGGCTTGATCGCACTCGGCGTGCTGATGACAGCGGCCTCCGCCGGCACACATGTGACCACCGTTCGCCGGCTCAATCGCGGCGAGCCCTATGTCGGCCGGCCCACCTGGCTGGGCGTGGCGGTGGCCGTGCTGCTGGTGCTCGTCGGCGTGCTGATGAGCGTCTACCTGGTGCAGGCTGCATAGCGGCCTGCCCCGATCCCGGCGTACACAATTGAACAGACGGCGGCAGCGCCACGCCGCACACTGGCACGATCTGATCGTCGCCTGCGTGCCGGCGAGGCGCGCTCTCGTGAACCCCACCGGAGGCCTCATGTCTGACCCACGCAACGCCGCCCACGACAAGAAAGTCACGCAAGAGAAGAAGCACCAGCCGGCCGCCGAGGCGCGCAACGAGACTGCGCCGGCGCCGGCAGGCGCCACCACGACGCCCGCCCCGCCCTCGGAACTGGACGGCGCGCTGGTCGTGCTCGCGAAGCTCAAGGAACTGGAGTTCCATTCCCGCGCGGCGCTCGAACGCCTGGCCGAACTGACGCTGACCGTGGACGACGAGTTGAAGCAGAAGGACATGGTGACCCCGCTCGGCGAGGTCTACTCCGCCCAGAACCTGTTCCAGACCAAGCTGACGGCGCTGCTCGAGGTCTACAAGGCGGAGTGCGACCGCATGCAGGCGGCGCGCGCGTAATCCGCCGCCGCGCCCGATCGCCCGGCGGCGCTGCCGCCCTCCCCCACCACGGTGACGCGACCCGGGTGGGCCCGACGGGCCCGTCGCCGCCAACGGGTCCAGCAGACGCTCTCGGGTCGCCGTTATGATGGCGGCGCGAGGAGACGACGTGAGCACACGTGATGTGATTGCCGACCTGCGCGCCCTGGCGGCGCGAACGAGCGACGTCAACGGCGCCCAGCGGGTCGCCTGGAGTCCGGTGTGGCGCGATGCCCGCCGCTGGTTCGACGACCTGCTCGCCGGCGACGGTTTCCGCACCGAGACCGACCAGGCCGGCAACAACTGGATCACGCTGCCAGGCGCACGGCCTGACACGGTGATCATCGGCGGTCACCTCGACTCGGTGCCCAATGGCGGCTGGCTCGACGGCCCGCTCGGCCTGCTCGCCGGCGTCGAGGCCCTGCGCCGCTACCGAGGCACGACGTCCCCGGTGACTTTGGCGGTGGTCGATTTCGCCGACGAGGAAGGCGCGCGCTTCTCGCGCAGCCTGCTGGGGTCGTCGGGCGCCAGCGGCAGCCTCGTGCCCGACAGCGTGCGCGGGCTCGTCGATCGCCAGGGCGTGCGGCTCGTGGACGCGCTGGCGGAAAACGGCGTCGACGCTGGACCGCATGCCCGAGGCCCGGCGCGCTCTCGACCGGCGCCAACCCCGGGCCTATCTCGAGCTTGCACATCGAGCAAGGGCCGGTGCTCGAGGCCATGGGCCGGTCCACGCGGCGCGGTGGTCGGCGCCTACGGCGTCGAGCGCCACGTCCTGCGCTTCGTCGGGCAGGCCGCGCACTCCGGGTCGACGCCGATCGCGATGCGCCGCGATGCGTTTCTGGCCGCCGCCGAAACCGCGCTTGCCTGCCGCGAGATCGCCCTGCGCCATTCGACCCCGGCGGCTGGCATGGTGTGCACCGTCGGCACCGTGAGGGTCGAGCCAGGCATCGTCACCGCGGTGCCGGGCGTGTGCGAGATCTCGCTCGATCAGCGCGCGCTCGATGCGGCGGTGCTCCGCAGACGCCCTGGCCGAGGCGCGTGCCGCGGCGGCACGGGCGGCTGCCGCCAACGGCGTCACCGTCGAATGGCGCCACGTGTGGCGCATCGATCCCTGCCGCTTCGACCCGCGGCTCGTGGACCTGTGCGCCGAGGCCATCCAGGAAGTGACCGGCCACGCGCCGCGGCTGCCCTCGGGCCCGCTGCACGACGCGGTGGAGATGAGCCGCCTCATGCCGGCGGTGATGATGTTCGCCGCCTCCACCAACGGCCTGTCGCACTGCAAGGAAGAGGACACGCCCGAGGCCGACCTCGAGGTGACCATCGATGCGTTCCTGCGCTTGATCGACAAGACCGTCGCGGCGGCGGCCGGCTAGGGCCGCGGGGCGCGGCTGCGGCCCGGCTCAGGCGCCGTCCCCGGCCGTGACACAATCCGGCGCCATGACGAAGGCGACGAACGACCGGCGCGGCGTGGTGGGTCTGCTCGTTCTGCTCTTTGCCATCACCTATCTGGACCGCGTATGCATCTCGGTGGCGGGGCCGCGCATCCAGGAAGACCTGGGTATCGATCCGGTCGGGATGGGGCTGGGTGACCGGCGATCTTCACCCTCGCCTACTGCCTGTTCGAGATTCCCACCGGCACGATGGGCGATCGCCTCGGTCCGCGGCGGGTGCTGACCCGGATCGTCGTGTGGTGGTCGGGCTTCACCGCGCTGACCGGGACGATGACCAGCTTCTACCCGCTGCTCCTCACCCGGTTCCTGTTCGGCGCCGGCGAAGCGGGCGCCTTCCCCAACGCGTCGGTCGTGGTGGCGCGGTGGTTCCCGCCGACGCAGCGGGCCACGATGTCGGGCGTGAACCTGATGGCCAGTCAGGTGGGCGGGGCCATCGCCCCGTTCCTGGTCGCTGCCGATCCAGATGCGCTACGGCTGGCGCATGTCGTTCTACGTGTTTGGCGCGGTGGGCATCCTGTGGGCGGCGGTGTGGTACGCGTGGTTCCGCGACTCGCCCGAGGAGATGCGCGGGCAGCGCCCGCCAGTGTCCGACGCCATGCCAGTAGCCGCCGTCACGCCGGCAGTCGCGAATCACGTGTTCCCGTGGCGCGCTGCTTCCCGGTCGCAGACGGTGTGGGCGCTGCTGGGGCTGGCCTTCTGCTACGTCTACGTCTACAACTTCTTCCAGACCTGGTTTCACACGTTCCTGGTCAAGGGCCGCGGCTTCAGCGAGACCAGCCTGCTGCTCTCGGCGCTGCCGTTCGTGGTGGCCGCAGGCGCGAATCTCGCCGGCGGCGCCGCCAGCGACGCGCTGGCCCGGCGGCTCGGCCCCCGGCGCGGCCGGCGGCTGATCGGCGCCGGCGCCCTGGCGGCCGCCGGCCGCCTTCACCCTGGCCGCGATGCTCACCCAGCACCAGGTCCTTACCGTGATCTTCCTGGCGCTGACCTACGGCGCCATCACCTTCCAGCAATCGGGCGTGTTCGGCGTCTGCCTCGACATCGGCGGACCGCGAGCCGGGGCGATGGTCGGGCTGATGAACACCGCGCCCAGGTCGGCGGCCTGGTCGGCTCGGTGGCTCTACGGCTACATCGTGGCGCGGGCCGGCAGCTACAACGCGCCGTTCGTGCCGATGGTGGCGGTGTTGCTGCTCGGTCGCGGCGCTGTGGCTGAGGGTCGATGCCTCGCGCGAGCTGGGCAGCGGGCCGCCGGAGGCAGCCGCCTCCGTGTAGCGCAAGACGCGGCTCGCCCGCCACGACTGCTAGTCTGCTCGGGCCGCGGTCGGCTCTTCGTCCCGTTCGTCGTCGTCGGCCGGCTTGATGCGCGCGTCCTTCCCGTCCTTCCCGTCCTTCGCGTCCTTCGCGTCCTTCGCGTCCTTCGCGTCCTTCGCGTCCTTCGCGTCCTTCGCGTCCTTCCCGTCGCGCGCCGCCGGCGTCAGCGCCCAGTCGGCCTCGAACACCGCCGCCATCTTCTTGACCATCGCCGCGTCGGAGATGATGACCCCGATCTCGCGACGCTCGTCGAGTTCCAGCGCCCGCAAGCTCTGGCTGCCGATGAAGGCCCGCGGCCGTCGCGGATGATGGCGCGGACGTGCAGGCGCTTCCCCGGGAATTTCTCGGCTGTTGAACCCCTTCTTCAAGCCTTTGCCGAGGATGCGCACGTCGACGCCGGCGGCCGTCCGCTGGGCCAGCAGCCGCAGCATGCGCGGGTCGCTGATGTTCGGGTCGTAGATCAGCAACTGCTTCTTCGCGCCCTTGATGAACTCTCCCAGGAGTTCGCGCGAGTTGACCGGGCTGACCACCAGCCGGCCATCGTGCTGGTGTAGGGCTGGCGGTCCAGGTCCGACTGGAACAGGCGCTGCGCTTCCTTGACGATGGCCGGCGAGGTGAAGACGGCGCCGAAGCTGCGGCTCCGCTCGATGTCGTTCCAGGTGAAGTTGAAGCCGTTCACGTGCAGCCGGCGACCGTCGACGATCATCATCTTGCCGTGGTAGCGAATCAACTCGTCGGGCGACCTCGACACGGTGGCCCCGGCGTCGAGCAGGCGCGCTTCGAGCTTGCGCAGGGCCTTCTCGCCGCCCTTGTTGGTGTGCGCGATCTGGGCGCGCACGGCCACGCCGCGCGACACCGCCACCTTCAGCGCGCTCACGACGTTCTTGATGTCCAGCCTGAATATCACGATGTCGATGCTCTTCTTCGCCTTCTCGATGGCGACGAGCACCGGCTCCAGACCGTCGTCGGGTTGGATGATGAGTTGCATGGGCCGCTTCGCCTACTTCTCTTTCTTATCTTTGAAATCGAGTTCGATTTCGAGTTCATCGGCCGGGCCCAGTTGCGACAGCCGTTCGGACAGCTGGGCCGACGGCAGATCGGCGGGCCAGCACACCTGGTATTCCAGTTCGTCGGGCGCCAGGGTGATCACGTCGAAGGTGGCGCCCTGGCGGCGCAGCAGCCGCTCGATGGCCCCCTTGATGCCCGGCGCGTCCTTGGCCTTCACCTTCACGGTCAGGATCCGGGTGGCCGGCGGTTCGAACGATTCGACGGCCCAGAGCAGGCCCAGCAGGAAGAGCGTGCCGAAGATCGCGATCATCCACAAGCCGACGCCGGTCGCCAAGCCGATGGCCAGGGTCGAGAGCATCACACCGGCGTCCTTCGGGTCTTCGATCTTGGCGCGGTAGCGCACCAGGCCGGCGGCGCCGACGATGCCGAAGGCCCGAGCCAGGCTGGACCCGACCACCATCATCACCAGCGCACCCACGACGGCCAGGATGATCTGGGTGTGAATGACCGCCAGGTTGCGCACCGGCGTGCCGCGGCGGCGCGGCCGCAACGCGAGCACCGACGCCAGCGCCGTGGCCAGCGGCAGACGGATGGCGGCGTTCATCACTTCGGTCCACTGCGACGCCATGTCCGGCACTGTTTCCGGCGGCACCGCCGCCGGCATCATGCCCTGCGCCATCGCCGCCGCCGGCACGATCCAGGGCGCCGCTGCGACGGCAACGGCGGTCCACGTAGAGGAAATCACGAGGCCCTTCCCGACGACGGACAGGTACGGTCCGCAATCTCTTTGACTTTGACTTTGAAAGCGGCGACCCAGGCATCGACATCGGCGGTCGGCGCTCCGGCACGCCGCGGGAACCGGGCCGCCGTAAACAGGTCGCGGAGTTGATTGTCGGTGAGCTGACGCAGCAGACCAAGCAGGAAGCGGCGGCCCTCGTCCGAAATCACCGGATGCTCGAGCGACCCGGTCAGCGATTTGCCCAGGTTCGCGCGGCAACCCGTGGCATCGACCCACATCGGCGCAGCGGACCATGCCGTCAGGTTCACGCTGCTGGGCACGTCGCGATTGAAGACGCTGGCTCTGCCGAACGTCTTGCCCAGGTCGCTGATCAACATGAACGGACGGCGGCACGTGTCGTGCTCGCCGCGATCCAGACAGACCAGGCGCTGCTGCTCGCGCTTGCTGTCGGTGTGCTGCAGCATGGCCGCCAGCAGTTTGAGCGCGTCCCGCTCGGCCCGCGCCGACGGCGCGCTGGTCGGCGCTATCACATCGAGTTCTGGCCACGTCCAGCCGCCACCCTCGAGCCCATCGATTTCGCGCCCCCGCAGCTTGCGCTCGATGGCGGCGGTTTCGTAGAGGCGCGTCGCGCCCGGCTGCGGCGGTCCGCCCGGCTGCTCCGGGCACTCGAGGCAGCGAACGCGAACCGGATACATGTGATCGGCACCGAAGCCGAGCGCCCACAGCAAGCGGGTGGCCGCCACTTCGGCGTACACCTCGCCGTTGCGCTCGCCGAACTTCACCTTCAGCTCGTCGCCATCCGGGCCGACGCACGTGAACTTGGGGGTCGCCCCGCTCATGGCGCGCTGCTCGTAGCGGCATTCCACCAGCGCATCGGGCGCGAAGCTGCCCTTGCCGGCAGGCCCGCGACGGAGGTCCATCCGCGGGATGTCGGTGCGTTCCCAGACCCGCGCCCGCGCCAGGGCATCCTGCCGCGCCGCCACCGCACTGGGCGACGGGGCGGGCCTGGTCAACGAGGCGCATGAACCGAGCGACGCCGCCGCGGCGGCGAGACACATCACGGGCAGGGCCGCGGTCCGCGCGCTCCTCAGGGTCATGGCACGGCTCCCGTGGTCTTCGCCACGGCGCCGGACCGGCCGGCAACGCGGGTGATCTTGCCGGAGTCGACGACGGTGCCGTCGGTGGCGTAGGCGTTGAAGATCAACTCATCGCCGAGGATCTCGATGGCGAGAAAGACATTCTCGCGGTCGATGACCTTCGCCGAGAACGGCAGGTTGCGGCGGAAATCACCCGGCCGAAGCTTGCCGCCCGAGCCGACGACGAAGTGCGTGATGTCGTGTTGCGGCTTGGTGCGCTCGTAGATGTGATCGTGCCCGGTCAGCACCACATCAACGCCGTACTTGGTGAGCAGCGGCTCGAGGGCATTACGGAGACGTTCGTCGGACCCGTGGGTGACGCCCGACGAATACAGGGGATGGTGCTCGAACACGATGATCCATCGTTCGGACGCGCCCGCCAGCGTCTTTTCCAGCCAGGCCACCTGTTCGGGCTCCATGTAGGTGCTTTCGAGGGCAATCAAGCGCACATCCTGCTTGGGCGCCTTGATCGAGTAGTAGAGCTCGCCGTCCATGTTGAACAGCTTGTAGAAGCGCTGCTCGCGTGCGTCGTGATTGCCCAGCGACGCAAAGAACTTGACGCCGGCATCGAGCAGTGGCTTGTACGGGATTTCGAACTTGGTCCGGTAGTCCTGGGGCCGATCGGAGCCGTAGATGTTGTCGCCGACGAGCAGGACGGTGTCGAAGGGGAACGCCTTGTGGACGTCCTCCATGCGTTTGGCCAAGGCATATTGCCGCGCATCGCCGGTGCCGAAATCGCCGAGCACCGCGAACTTGAACGAGTCCGGGGCGTTCAGGAACGCCGTCGGCGTCGAGGCCTCGACCTTGGCCTCGGCGGGCGTCGGAGCCGGCTGCTGATTGCCCGCCGGCCACGTCGAACAGGCCCCGGCCGCCAGTGCGGACGTGAGGACTACGGCACGCGCCGATCGTCGCAGCCGAGCAGCCACGGTCGTCATTTCGGCAACGCCCTCGGCACGAAGTCCACGACGATGTGGGCATCGGGGTCGAGCAGGATCAGCGTGTCGCCCACGAACCGGTACTCGACCTCCTTGGGCACGGGCGGGAGGTTCTTCAACACTTCCGGCGGCATGGTGCTGAGCGGCACGGCATCGGGATAGCGCGCGTTGACGGCGAGCCGTACCTGGCCGACCGGATTGTCGTCCATCAACGAGTTGCGCAACTGGCGACGCGACTCCGCGTTGTCGAACAGGCGCTCCATGAGCCGCCGGGTGACCGCTTGCATCGACGGGCTGAACAGATCGCCCTGCTTGGCCCCGGCACGAGCCTTGGCCAGCCTGCTGCCGAATTCGCGCTGGTGGCGGTCGATCTCTTCGGGCGTGGAGTTGTCGGCCAGCTTGGGCAGGCTGGCTGCGATCCGTCGGTGCAGTTCGGCGTATTGCTCGACCTTCGCCGTGAATCCCGCCATCGTTTTCGCGTCGAAGTTGACCGGCGCGGCAGGCGCGGTGGCTTGCGTCGCGATCGCTCCCTGATTTCCCAAGATGAGTATCGCGCTACACAAGGCAGCGGATGAGATAAGGCGATGGGTTCTCATTTCTCCTCCGGACCGCGTGACGCGCTCGTAACCACGGCATCAGCAATGCCGATGCCATGCGAACGGGTAAGACCGGCGCATTTCTTGCTCGGCCCGTCGTCGTGCCGGCGTCCAACATCGACATCTCACGGTTTCGTGTGAAACCCCACGGGCGCCTGACGCTCGGCGACTTCGACCCGGCCGACACGAGGCCGTGGGAGAGCCGTCCCAAGGCAGCCAAGCTGTTGCGTGAGGCGGCGCGGCGTCTCTATCGGCTGACGGAATTGCTCTATGCGCAGGATCGCTGGTCGGTCCTGTTCGTGTTCCAGGCCATGGACGGTGCGGGCAAGGACAGCGCCATCAAGCACGTGATGCGCGGGCTCGATCCGCAAGCCACGCAGGTGTTCAGCTTCAAGACACCGTCGGAAGAGGAACTTCGTCACGATTTCCTGTGGCGGTGCATGAAGGCGATGCCGGAGCGCGGCCGCATCGGCATCTTCAACCGCTCCTACTACGAGGACGTGCTGGTCACGCGCGTGCACCCGGAGCTGCTGTCGGCACGGCGTCTGCCCAAGCCCCTGGTCAACGGCGACATCTGGAAAGAGCGATTCGAGGACATCCGCTGCGTGGAGCGGTATCTCGGGCGCAACGGCACGGTCATCTGCAAGATCTTCCTGAACGTCTCGAAGGCCGAGCAGCGGCGGCGCTTCCTGGCCCGTCTGTCGGATCCGGAGAAGCGCTGGAAGCTGTCGCCCGGGGACGTGAACGAGCGACGCAAGTGGCCGGAGTACATGGCGGCGTACGAAGAAGCCATCCGGCAGACGACGTCAGAGCAGGCGCCGTGGTACGTCGTGCCGGCCGACAACAAGTGGTTCAGCCACCTGGCCGTGGCGCACATCGCCATCCAGACCTTGGAACAGCTGAAGCTGAGCGTGCCCGAGATGAGTCACCGCGAGCTGCGGCAGCTGCGCGAGGCGCGCAAGCGGCTGCGCGCGTGAGCGAGGGTCAAGCGTGATGCTCTGTCGCCGGCCCCGCTGGCGCCGGTGGCGAGCCGCGGTACTGCTGGCGCTGTCATGGACCGGTGCCGCCGCGGACGCCGCCGCGCAAGCTGATAACCCTCCGGCCGAGGGCCGGCGGCTGGTGCGTCTGGCGCGCGTCGCGGAGGCGCTGACCGACCAGTCCAAGCCGCTACGACCGCTCGTCGGCATCATCGTGCCCGGGTCCGGGCTGGCTGCGGGCGCCGTCGCCGAGTTCACCGCCGGCGAGCCCGGGCCATGGGGAGCGGGCGCGGAGGGCATGCTTTCGACGCGGAATTACCAGCACCTGCTCGTCCGCGCGGGGCGCATGACGCGGCGGCGGTTCCTGCCCGAACTGCGCGCCGCCGACAGCGCCGCGATGTCGTTCATGGACGCGGGTCGCGGCGGGACGGGCGCCGCGCTCTTCCTCGAGCATCGCTATCGGCACCTGCCGCGTATGCCCTTCTTCGGGCTCGAGAACGACGCGCTGCTGCGCACCGACTTCGGCATCGACCGCACCACGACCGACCTGGTCGGACAGTGGGCGCCCGCGCGGCACGTCGGCGTGGCTGGGCGATTCGGGGTGCTCACGACGACGACGTTCGACGGTACGGATGCCGAGCGCCCCAACACCCACGACCGCTTCGGCGCCGCGCTCGACGATGTCCGGTTCGCGCGGTCACGCTACCTGACGGCCGGCCTGGGCGTGTCGATCCGCCGCCACGGCGAGGCTGCGCACGGCGCCGGGTGGATGGTGCAGGCGGCGGCCACCGGCTTTGCCGGCACGACCGCCGGGGCCTCGTCGTTCGCGCGTCTGGCCGTGGACGCCAGCAGCTCCCGTGCGGTCGGCTGGGCCAGGCATATCCTGGCGCTGCGGGCGCTGGCGTCAAGCGACTTGACTGGGAGTGGCGGCCAGGTGCCGTTCTATTTGCAGCAGACGCTTGGCGGCACCAGCACCGTGCGGGCTGTCGACAGCTACCGCTTGCGCGGCACGCAACTGGCCCATGTCACGGTGGAATCGCGCTGGCGAGTCGCCTCGATGCTCGAGATCGCGCCGTTCGTAGACGGCGGCCGCGCGCGCGGCGGACACTTCCAGCCCTCCCAGGGATGGGTGTTCGCACGCGGTGTCGGCGCACGCCTGCGCTACAAGCAGGCGGTAGTGGGGCGCCTGGATGTGGCGCACCGGGGCGGCGAGGGGTGGCGCGTGTCGTACGCCCTCGACAACCCGTTCTGAGAATTCAGCCGTGCTGCGGCTCGCCTCACTGCACCGTCAACGGCGCGTTGAAGCGGAGGCGCACGATGGCCTCGTCGGACTTCTGGCGGGGCCCTGGCGAGTTGCCAGCTTGGCCGGTCAGCACCCCGCCGCTCAGCCCGCTGTCCGCTGGCGCTGGCGGCGCCCCCGTCCGATCGCCGGCGATCGACAAGTCGACCGAGAAGGTGGCGCCAGGCATTTCGAGAATGTAGAAGCGCAACGCGCGCTGGCGACCGCGGAGCAAGCGTTTCTGGCCGTCGTGAACCAGCACGCCGCGCAGGGTCGAACCCGCCGGGATGAGCACGTTCTCGCCCGAGCGGAGGTCGACCAAGGTGGTAGCCGTGACGATGCCCTCCTTGGCGACTTTGGCGACGTCGTCCGGCGGCACTGGGTCGCTGAGGCGCACGTCGATTTCGAGGCCGGCCGGAATTTCCCCTTGGACCAATGCCGCCGGTGCCGCGCCGGCCCGGGCCATGAACCGGTCGAGGCGGGCGCTCACCGAATCGATCTCCAGCGTGGCGATCGCCTGGCCGCGCCGGCTCTGGTGCTGCAGCCGGGCGACGTGCTCTTCAATCGCTTTCAGTTCCCGTTCGCGCGCGGCCCTCGCCGTCTTGGGAACGGCAGCGGTGCCCTCTGCCTCGATGGCCGTGTCCAGGGCCAGTTCGAGTTTGCTCGTCAACGCGATCAGGCGAGGATCAGACGTCTGGGCTGAAGATGAGGTGGCGGCGCCCACCAACAGCATCACGACGGCAAGCGACGCGTGCGGCCAACCGGTCCGAGCCATTGCTGAGCCTCCCTTCGCGGCCGGGCGCCGCGGTGCACTTACACTCGCGGCCGAACTGCAGACTCCGTGCCGCCGAGCCATTCTGCGGTCTTGACACGAATCTTTCAGGTCTGCATCATACATACATGAACGATGCTGCCGGAGGGGAGCGAGCCGGGCTGTTCACTCTGCTGCACGCCGCCGGAGCGGCCGAGAGCCATGTGGAAGCCAAGCTCTCCGCAGCCGGGCTCTCGCTGGCCAAGCTGGCCGCGCTCGTGGCGCTGCGCGACGCGGGCGAATCGCTTCCCCTCAGTCACCTGGCCGAGCGCCTCTCGTGCGTCAAGTCCAACATCACCCAGCTGGTCGATCGCCTCGAGGCGGACGGACTCGTGAGCCGCGCCGCCGATCCGCGCGACCGTCGCTCCCGCCTGGCCGTGATGACCGAGGCCGGACGGCACGCCTGTGAGAACGGCGTGCGCATCCAGCAGGCCGCCGAGCACGTGTTGCTCGGGGAGCTGTCCGACGGCGAACGGCGGCAACTCGCGGCGTTGATGGCCAAGCTGGAAAAGGGCGCCAGCTGAGTTCCGGCGTGGTCAATGGTTCATATATGCAAATCCGTTCAAATAAATGTGCAGCGCTAGACGGCTGTGCGCCCGAGGAGACAGACATGAGCACCCCAGATCGGCAACACCACCTGACCAGCGCCGGAGCCACGGCCGTCGCCGACGCACCGGCGCGAATTGAAGCGGCCGACCTCGACCAGCTGTTCCGCGCGGCCCGCACCCACAACCACTGGCAGACCCGGGACGTGGACGACGCCGTGCTCCGCGAACTCTACGATTTGGCCCGCATGGCGCCGACGTCAGCCAACTCGCAGCCGATGCGGCTACTGTTCTTGAAGAGCAGCGCGTCGCGGGAGCGGCTGCGTCCGGCCCTGGCCCCGATGAATGTCGCCAAGGTGATGACCGCGCCGGTCACGGCCATCGTCGCGCACGACCTCGAGTTCTACGAGCAGTTGCCGAAGCTGATGCCGCACGTCGACGCGCGGTCGTGGTTTGCCTCCAGCCCCGCAGCGCAGCTCGAACGCGACGCCGCGCAAGCCACGGCAATGCAGGGCGGCTACCTCATTCTTGCGGCCCGGGCGCTCGGGCTCGACTGCGGTCCGATTGGCGGCTTTGACCACGCGCAGGTCGACGCGACGTTCTTTGCGGGCACCGCGTGGCGGTCGAACTTCATCCTCAACCTGGGCTACGGCGACCCGGCTGGGATGTTTCCGCGCAATCCGCGACTGACCTTCGACGAGGCGTGCCGCATTCTCTGACCGGCGCCGAGGCGCACGAATGGGCCTGAAACATGCAGTCTCCGAGAGCGGGCCACAACGGCCGCGTCAGGAGCACGAACATGGGCAGACTCATTCTCATCTGTGGCACGCTCTGCGTCGCCGTGGGCACGATCATCGGCGCACAGACACCGGCGCCGCAAACCGAGAAGCCGGTGGCCGGCGTGGTCGCGACGGTCACCCTGACGGGGTGCCTCGAGCGTTGGAGCAACGAAGCAACGCCGTCCCCCGACGGCGCGCCGGGTGCGAAAGCGCCGGCGGGCGCGGAATTCGTGCTGACCAACGTCGAGGGCCAGACGGCGTCAGCCACCGGCGCCGGAGCCACCTCGGCCCCGACCCGCGAGCACGACGCACGCTACCTGCTGCTCTCCAGTCCGACGATGGCCTTTGCGCCGCACCTCAACCATACGGTCACGGTCGTCGGCAGCATCACGCCGCAGCCGTCCGAGGGCGCGTCGCCGGCCGAGCGCATCGCCGACCCGAGCCGGGCCGAGACGAACCTGCCGGCCGGTCCGCGTTCGGAGGCGTATCGGCTCAACCTGGTCGAGGTGGCCAAGATGACCATGGTGTCCAACACCTGCAAACGCTAGCGGGGGGCGCCCGGCGCGGTTCTTGAATCGTGGGGGGGCAATGGACACCCCAGGGTCGAACGACGAAGTACAGGGCGGACTGACCGAACAGGAGAAGCGCGACAACGTCATCCGGCTCGCCTTCGGCGGCTCGGTGGCGCGCTATGACGAGTTCTGCCGCCTGCTGCGCGAGGCCGTGCCCCCGGCCACGACCGCCATCCTGCGGGGCAGCGCGGTGACCGGTCGCCGCTGGCGCGACGACCAGCCGTTCGACGCCGACGGCGATGGCACGAGCGACCTCGACCTCACGCTGGTGGGCGAAGGCGCGATCGTCTACTTCGTCGCCACAGGATTCTTCGTGCCCGGCGTCCACTCGCGGCCGCTCAGTGACGACGACCCCGACATCGCCCCGGATCTGGTGCCGCTGCGCGCGCAACTCATGGCCATGGTGCGGCGCCCAGTGAACATCCAGGCCTCGCGCGACATCGTGCTGCGCTTTCGCGGCGACCTGCTGGACCAGCCCTACCTCACGCTCTTCGAGAAGCCGGAGGGCCTGGCGCTCAGCGGACCCGCCGCGACCCCCTGATGTTCCGCCTCCTCACCTACAACATCCGCGAGGGCGGCAACGGCCGCGGCGAGGCGCTCGCCCAAGTCATCAACGCTTGCGCGCCCGATCTGGTGTTGTTGCAGGAAGCCTCGGCGCCGGCCAACGTCGAGCAGCTGGCCGCCGCCACCGGCATGGCGGAATGGCGCTCGCTGCCCGGGCAGTCTCTCGGCTTCATGAGCCGCCAGCCGGTGGCGTTCTACGAGTGGGTCCGGCCTCGCATCTCGCGCCATGCCTTCGTGGACATCGTGCCGGCCGGAGAGAAGCTGCGCCTCTTTGGCGTGCACCTCAGTGCCGTCCATGCGGCCTGGACCGAGCGCCGGCGCGTGCTGGAGCTGCGCGCGCTGCTGCGCGGCGTCGAACGGCATCAGCAGGGCTTCCACGTGCTTGCCGGCGACTTCAACACGGTGGCGCCCGGCGATATGTTCGACGTGTGGCAACTGCCGGCCCGGGTGCGCCCCTTCGTGTGGATGAGCGGGGGCCGCATCCGCTGGCGGACGGTGCAGACGGTGCTCGACGCCGGTTACCTCGACGCCTTCCGCGCCATCCATCCGAACGACCCGGGGGGCACCTTGCCCACACCAGCGCCGCACGTCCGCCTTGATTACGTGTTCCTGCCGCGGACCGACGCCGCCCGCCTGGCGGACTGTCAGGTCATCCGCCATCCGCTCGCCGCGGCCGCGTCCGATCATTTCCCCGTCCAAGCCGACCTGCTGGACGCGCCGTCCGCCCCCGTGCCGGGGGGCACGCCCAACCCGGTCCCTTCACCGCTGCCGACTAGCTGCCGGGCGGGGGCCGCTACCGCGCGCGCCGCCGTATCCGGCGTCCTCCCGCCGACAGATCCGGTTTTCGCGCCCCCACGGACTCGGACGCGCTCGGAACAAGGCGGCGGCCGTCCCCGTCTGTGGCTGTAGAACGTCTACATCCTATGGCCAAGCCCTCCGCCGACACCCGCCTCGAACTGCTCCAGGGCACGCTCGACATGCTGATCCTGCGCACGCTGCAATGGGGATCACAGCACGGGCACGGCATCGCGCAGTCCATCCGCCAGCAGTCCGCCGATCTGCTCAACGTCGAGACGGGCTCGCTTTATCCCGCCTTGCACCGGCTCGAGAAGCGCGGCTGGCTCGAGGCCACGTGGGCCCTCAGCGAAGCCAACCAGCGCGCCAAGTACTACCAGCTCACCGCCGCGGGCAAAGCGCAGCTGGCGCGCGAGCAGGACCGATGGGCGCAGCTCGTCACCGCCATCGGCCGGATCATGAACCGCGCCCCCGTGCAGGAGTAACCCATGCGACCCGACGACCGCGACATCGACGACGAACTCCGCGGCCACCTGGCGCTGGCAATCAAGGAGAGGATTGAGCGCGGCGAGGATCCGGCGCACGCGCGCCTGGCGGCGCTGGCCGAATTCGGCTACCTGCCGGCCGTGCGAGACGCCGTGCGGCAGGTGTGGTATAGCCGCTGGATGGACGCGGC
This sequence comes from uncultured Acidobacteriota bacterium, assembly GCA_963843885.1. Taxonomy (GTDB): domain Bacteria; phylum Acidobacteriota; class Vicinamibacteria; order Vicinamibacterales; family UBA2999; genus CADEFD01. Next base: position 839,907 of record CAWJMJ010000011.1, on the reverse strand, counting down.
CGGCGACTTCGCGCGGGACCTGCGCGTCGGCCTGCGCTCGGTAGGCCGGACCAAGGGGATGGCGGCGGCCGTCGTCGTCACGCTGGCCCTCGGCATCGGCGCCAACGCGGCCATCTTCAGCGTGGTGCGCGGCGTGCTCCTGCGCCCGCTGGTCAATCGCGACGAGCACCGCCTGATCTACATCCGCCAGAGCACGCCCGGCGTCGGCGCCGAGAACATGACCTTCTCGGTGCCGGAACTCGAGGATCTCAAGGCGCGAGTCACGTCAGTAGGGGCGTGGGGCGATTTCTCCACGGTGGAGTTCCCGATGGTCGGCGTCGGCGAGCCACGCGTCGTGCACGCCGGCGTCGTCAGCGGCTCGTTCTTCGAGGTGATGGGCCTGAGGCCGGTGGCTGGCCGGCTCCTGACGCGCGACGACGACGGCGCCAACGCCGCCGGCGCTGTCGTGCTCACCCACCGCTTCTGGTCCACCGTGCTCGGCGGCGATGCTTCGGTCGTGGGCAAGACGCTGCGCCTGGGCTCACGCACGGCCACGGTGGTCGGCGTGCTGGAGCCCTCGGTGCCGTATCCGGCCGACACCGAGATCATCGCCAACGTGGTGACCAGCCCGCACCATCTCGACGCGCTGATGGTGACCGGACGCAGCCATCGCATGACGGAGCTCTTCGGCCGGCTCGCGCCCGGCGCCACGGTCGAGGCCGCGCGCGCCGAGCTGAAGACAGCCCATGCGGCCATCGTGGCCGAGCACCCCGAGGCCTACGGCGGCCGCACGGACGTGCAGCTCACGGCGACATTGCTACGCGACCAGATCGCCACGCCGGCGCGCGCCATCCTGATCGGGCTGCTGGTCACGGCCGGCATCGTCTTCGTCATCGCCTGCTCGAACGTGGCCAACCTCATCCTGGCGCGGTCGCTGCGGCGCAGTGCCGAACTGTCGGTGCGTGCCGCCCTCGGCGCCAGCCGGGGCGCGCTGCGGCGCACGCTGCTGGCCGAGAGTCTGGTCCTGTGCGGCGCCGGCGCGCTACTTGGCGTCCTGCTGGCGCGGCCGCTCGTCACAGTGGTAGCGCGGTACACCGCCCGGTTCTCGGTGCGGGCCCTCGAGGTCACCGTGGACGCGACGCTGTTGTGGATGGGCGCCGGCCTGGCCGTGGCCGCCGCGTTCCTGCTGGCCTACATTCCACGGCTGCCGTCGTCGCCGGGAGCTGCCGGCACGAGCCTGGCTTCCGGCGGCGCGCGCATCACGCCGGGTGTCAATCGCCGGCTCAAGGCCTTTGCCACGGCGCAGATCGCCTGCACGTTCGTGCTGCTCTCGGCCGCCGCTACCCTGCTGGCCGCCGTACTGGCGCTCCAGACGAACACCACCGGCTACCAGCTCCGGCAGGTGCTGGCCATCGACGTGCCCTTGCCCATCGAAGCCTTCGGGCCGAAGTCGATGGCGTTCTACGACGAGGCGATGCGCCGGCTGGCGCTGTTGCCGGGCGTGACCCGCGTGGCCGTCGGCAACGTGGTGCCGTGGCGCGATGTCGGCAAGTTCGGGCCGTTTGCGTTTGCCGTCGACGGCTACACCCCCGCCAATGGGGAGGAGGCGCCGCAGGCGCGCCTGCGCAACGTATCGCCAGGCTACTTCGCCACGCTCGGCATCCCGGTCGTGGCCGGGCGCGACTTCACCGACGACGACCGCGGCAAGAGTGAACCGGTGGCTATCGTCAGCCAGGACATCGCGAAGCGGCTGTTTCCCGGCGGCGACGCGCTCAACCGGCACCTGTGGTGGACCGATCCGATGTTCGGCAGCGCGCGGCGACGCATCGTCGGCATCGTCGCCGACGTGAACGACGAGAGCGTCCTGCCGGGGCCGGCGCTGGCCATCTACCACCCGCTGCGGCAGATGCCGTTCGGCGGGCGGCTGTTCGTGCAGGCGGGCGGCGATCCCTACGCGCTCGTGCCGGCCATCATCCGCGTGGTGCGAGAGATCGCGGCCGACCAGCCGGTGGAGCGTGCCGCCACGCTCGACGACATCCGCGCCCGGGTGCTGGCGCCAGACCGGCTGAACGCGTTCGTCGTTGCCGGGTTCGCCGGCTTGGCGCTGCTCATCGCGGTGGTGGGCCTGGCCGGCGTGCTGGCCTTCTCGGTCAGCGCCCGCACGCGCGAACTCGGCGTGCGGCTGGCCATCGGCTCGACGCCGCGGCAGCTGCTCGTCGACGTGCTGCGCGAAGGCGCGGGCATCGTCGTCGCCGGCGTGGCTGCTGGCAGCGCGGGCGGCTACGCGGTGCTGGTGGCCGCCGCGCATTATCTCGGCGCCGTGCCGCTGCCCGGGGCGCCGCTCCTGCTCAGCGCCGGCGCGGTGCTGGCCGGCGCGGCCGTGTGCGCCGCGCTCGTCCCGGCGGCCCGGGCCGCCAACGTCGATGTCTTGCAGGCGCTGCGCTCGGAGTGACGCGACCGACGGCTGGCAGCGACGGTCCACATGGCCTGCGCGACTGCGCAGATGCGATCCGGGCCGAGCCTGGCGATTGATTGCCGGGCCGGTCCGCCGTATCGTGAGCGCACCCATGCCTGCCACCATTCGCCCATCGCGGTCCGGCCGCGGTAACGCCGTCGTCGCCGTCCTCGCCGCCGTCCTCGTAGCTGCCGCCGCCGCTCTGACCGCGTCCGGCCAGACGGGGCCCGCCGGTCCGGTCGTGCGCACCGCCGAACACGACTTCCGGGTCGAGACCTTCGTGGACGGCCTCGTCCACCCCTTTGCCATGGCCTTCACGCCCGACGGCGACATGCTGGTCACGGAACGTCCCGGCCGGCTGCGCATCGTGCGCAAGGGCGTCCTGCTCGAGCCCCCGGTGGCGGGCCTGCCCGACGTCCTCTATCTGGGCCACGGCGCGATGGCGCAGGACGGCCGCGAGCAGGCGGGGATGCGCGAGGTGATCCTGCACCCGGCCTTCGCCACCAACCGCCTGCTCTACCTCAGCTACACCAAGCCGGGCACCGGCGGCTTCGGCACGCTGGCCGTGGCCCGCGGGCGCTTCGAGCACGACCGCCTGACCGACGTGCAGGAGATTTTCCACGCCACGCAGCCGGGCAACGGCACCAATCGCAGCTCGATGTGGGGCGGGCGGTTGGCCTTCGACCGCCAGGGCTATCTGTTCATCACCCTGGGCGATCGACAGTGGCCGGCCACCGGCGATCTGACCGCCCATCCCGCACAGGACCTGAAGACCCACAACGGCACCACCGTGCGCCTCCACGACGACGGCCGCGTGCCGGCCGACAACCCGTTCGTGGGCCGGTCCGGCGCGCTGCCCGAGATCTACAGTTACGGCCACCGCAACGCCCAGGGCATGGCGGTCCATCCGGCCACCGGCGATCTCTGGCAGAACGAGCACGGGCCGCAGGGCGGGGACGAATTGAATCTCATCCTGCCGGGCGCCAATTACGGCTGGCCGGTGGTCGGCTACGGCGTGAATTACACCACCGGTAAAGTGATCCACGAAGGCACCCTCAAAGAGGGCATGGAGCCGCCCCGGCACGTGTGGGTGCCGTCGATCGGCGTGTCCGGGATGCTCTTCTACACCGGCCGCCGGTTCCCCGGCTGGAAGCACGACCTGCTCGCCGGCGGCTTGAGCGGGCAGCGCCTCGTGCGCCTGCGCCTCGACGGGCAGAAGGTGGTGGGCGAAGAAACGCTGATACGCGGGATGGGCCGCATGCGCGACATCCAGCAAGGGCCCGACGGCCTGATCTACATCGCCATCGACGGCGACGCCCGCGGCTTCGACGGCAAGCCCACGCCGATCCTGCGCCTGGTGCCGGTCGAGCGGCAGTAACCTGGCGGTCAGGTAGCGGCCAACGGGCCGGGTCGATGCCGGCCGATCGACCCGCCTTACACCCGCGCCAGCGCTCGCCGCAGATACGCCGCGGTGCGGCTCTTGGCCGCTTGTGCGACGACCGCGGGAATCCCAGCCGCGACGATCCGGCCGCCGTCGTCGCCCGCGCCCGGCCCGACATCAATAACCCAATCGCTGCGCGACACCATGCGCATCTCGTGTTCCACCACGATGACCGTATTGCCCCCGTCGACCAGGCCGTCCAGCTGCGTCAGCAGCTTCTCCTCGTCGGCAGGATGCAGTCCGGTCGTGGGCTCGTCGAGCACGTAGAGCGTCTCGCCGCGGCCGCTGCGCTGCAGTTCGGTGGCCAGCTTGATGCGTTGCGCCTCGCCGCCCGACAGCTCGGTGGCCGGCTGGCCGAGGCGCAGGTAGCCGACGCCGACCTGACGGAGCACGTCGAGCGGACGGCGTACCGCCGCGTCTTCGGCAAAGAACGCCCACGCGGCGTCGACGGTCATGTCGAGCACCTCGGCGATGTGCTTGCCGCGGTAGCGGATCTCCAGCGTCTTGGCGTTGTAGCGCTCGCCGTGACAGGCCGGGCAGGGGACGTAGACGCTGGGCAGGAAAAGCAGCTCGATCATGACGAAGCCCTCACCGGCGCAGCGCTCGCACCGGCCCTTGGCGACGTTGAACGAGAACCGGCCGGCGTCGTACTTGCGCGCCCGCGCCGCCGGGGTCGCGGCAAAGAGCTTCCGCACCTGATCGAAGAGCCCGGTGTAGGTGGCCAGGTTCGAGCGCGGCGTGCGGCCGATGGCTTTCTGGTCGACTTGCACCAGGCGGCGGATCGAGTCGGCGCCGCTCACGATGCGCCCGCCGGCCGGAGTGACCGGCGCGCGTTCGAGGTCGGTGGGATCGTCCTCCGGGACGGACGCCTCCGCCTGGCCCAGGTGGGCGGTCACGAGTTCCACGAGCGCCTGGCTCACCAGACTCGACTTGCCCGAGCCCGACACGCCGGTCACGGTCGTCAGCACACCCAGGGGGAACGCGACGTCGAGCCCGCGCAGGTTGTTGCGGGTCACACCGTCCAGGCGCAGCCAGCCGCGCGGCTCGCGCGCGAGGCGGGCCGCGCCCGCGGGCCGCGTTCGCAGGTAGCGCCGCGTCTGCGACGCCTCGACGGCGGCGAGACCGTCGGGCGGGCCGCTGTAGAGGATCTCGCCGCCGTGCGTGCCGGCGGCCGGGCCAACGTCCACGATCCAGTCGGCGTGGCGGATGACGTCGAGATCGTGCTCGATGACGAAGAGCGAGTTACCCGAGGCCTTCAGGCGGTCGAGGGCGCGCAGCAGTGCCTCGGTATCGGCCGGATGCAGGCCTGCCGAGGGCTCGTCGAGCACGTAGACCACGCCGAAAAGGTTCGAGCGTACCTGCGTGGCCAGGCGCAGCCGCTGCAGCTCGCCCGGCGACAGCGTGGGCGTGCTGCGATCGAGCGCCAGATAGCCCAGGCCGAGGTCGAGCAGCACCTCGAGCCGGCCGACCAGGTCTTCGGCAATCCGGTGCGCTACGAGCGACCTGTCGGCGTGGTCGGTGGCACGCGCCTGGGCATCGGTGCCGGCCGCGAAGGGCCGCAGCAGCTCGGCCAGCGTGCCCAGCGGACGGCGTGACATCTCGGCGATGTCGAGGCCGGCAAAGCGCACCGACAGGGCCTCGGGACGCAGCCGCTTGCCCCCGCAGTCGGGACACTCGGCGCTGATCATGTAGCGCGCGACGCGCTTCTTCATGGCCGCGCTCTCGGTCGTAGCGAAGGTCTGCAGCACGTAGCGGCGGGCGCCCGAGAAGGTGCCCATGTAGCTCGGCGCCTCCTTGCGCTTGAGGGCCCGGCGCACCTCCTCCGGCGAGTAGCCGGCGTACACGGGCACGGTCGGCGTCTCCTCGGTGAAGAGCAGCCAGTCCCGGGTCTTCTTCGGCAGTTTCCGCCACGGCGTGTCGACGTCATGGCCGAGCGTGGTGGCGATGTCGCGCAGGTTCTGCCCGTGCCAGGCCGGCGGCCACGCGGCGATGGCGCGGTCGCGGATGGTGAGCCGGTCGTCGGGCACCATCGAGGCCTCGGTGGCATCGTAGATGCGGCCGAGACCGTGGCAGGTCGGACACGCGCCGGTCGGCGTATTGGGCGAGAAGTCCTCGGCGTGCAGCATGGCCTGGCCGCGCGGGTAATCGCCGGCCCGCGAGTAGAGCATGCGCAGCAGGTTCGAGAGGGTGGTCACGCTGCCCACCGACGATCGGGTGGTGGGCGTGCCGCGCTGCTGTTGCAGCGCCACCGCCGGCGGCAGACCCTCGATCTCGTCGACGTCGGGCACGCCGAGCTGATGGAACAGCCGCCGCGCATAGGGCGAGACCGATTCGAGGTAGCGGCGCTGCGCTTCCGCGTAGAGGGTGCCGAAGGCCAGCGACGATTTCCCCGATCCCGACACGCCGGTGAAGACCACGAGCGCATCGCGCGGGATGTCGACATCCACGTTCTTGAGGTTGTGCTCGCGCGCGCCGCGCACGCGCACGACGCCGGTCGGGGCTGGAGCGGGCTGGCGCGTGGGCGCGGTCGGAGTCATGCCGTCACCGTGCCAGCAGGGCCTCGGCCACGCGCTCGCCGCTCTCCATCGCGCCCTGAATCGAGGCCGAGTCCACGACGTCGCCGGCCAGCCACACCCCCGGCCGCAGCGGCGTCGGCGGCCGGCGCTCGAGCGGCATGCGCACCGGCAGCGCGTGGGGGATGCGGTAGGTGCGGAGCCAGCGCCACTGCCCGACCGTGGGGCCGAACCACTCGCCCAGCTCCGCCTGGACCTGCGCGGCCTGCGTGCGGTCATCGCTCTGGACGTGCTGCAGCACCGACACCGACACCAGCGCCTGACCGGCCGGTGCATAGTGCGGGGCCACGTCGCTCAGCACCGCCACGTTGTTCACGAGCCCGGCGCCCGACCCGTTGATGGCCAGCAGTGGCGCACCCAACGGACTGGCCGGCGCCGCGAAGTACAGGCACGTCACGTGGTTCCACGCCGGCGGGGCGACCTCGGGCAGCAGCTGCGCGGCGGACAGGCCATCGGCAGCCACGACGACGTCGGCCGCGGTCACGACCTCGCCGTCGGCCAAGGTCACCGAACCTGCGGCGACGGCTGTGACGCGCGCTCCGAGCCGCACCGTGCCGGCCGTCAAGCCGGCCGCGAGCTGTTCGGGGATGGCCTGCATGCCGAGGGCCGGCAGGGCCGCGTCGCCTTCGGCGAACATCCGCAGCACGAACTCGAGCATGCGGCTCGACGCCGTCAGCCCGGCGTCGAGGAAGATGCCGCCGAACCACGGGCGGAAGAAGCGCTCGATCATGGTCTCGCTGAAGCCGTGGTCGCGCAGCGCTTGCAGTGCGGTCGTTTCGGGCCGGGCGAAGAGCTCGTCCAGGGTGCCCCGGCGGACCGCCGAGCGCAGCGTGGCGATCTTCATCTTGTCGGCCAGCGAGCCGACCGGGGCCCGCATCGTGGCCATGAGTTCCCCCGGCTCGCGCGTGGGGTCGCTCACCGTGTGCAAGGCGCCCTCGCACCACACGCGCGCGCCGGGCGCGAAGCGGCCGAGCGCCAGCGCCTCGTAGTCGAGCCAACGTTCGGCGGCGGGATAGGCGGTGAGCAGCACCTGGAACCCCCGGTCGAGCTGGAAGCCGGCCACGATATCGGTGCGGACGCGTCCGCCGACGGCGTCCCCTGCCTCCAACACCACGCAACTCCGCCCGCCCGCCTGCAACCGCCGCGCGCACGTCAACCCGGCCAGTCCGCCCCCTACAATCACCACGTCAGTCATCGTTCCGAGTGTGGACCGATTCACGCGCGTCGCGCCAGCCGGCAGCGATCGGGGGCGCGCCAGCTCCGCCGCCGACTCATGGGATGATGCGCTCATGGCCCATGACACCGCTGCTGACGTCCCGACCGCGGACCTGACCCAGAGCCTCAATCAGGTGCTCGCCGATTCCTACGCCCTGCTGTCGCTCACCCACCTGGCCCACTGGAACGTGGAAGGGCCGGGCTTCTTCGCCCTGCACACCGCCTTCCAGACCCAGTACGAGGAGCTGTTCACGGCCGTCGACGAGATCGCCGAACGCGTGCGCTCGCTCGACGCCTACGCCATCGGCGGGCTCGGCGCCCTGGCCGCCGCCGCCCAGATGCAGGAATTCGTGTCGCCGCTGTCGCAAGAGGATTACGTCCGCGCCCTCATTGCCGGCAACGAGAAGGTCGTCACCGACGCCGCGCGCGCCCGCGATCTGGCCGGCGCCGCCAACGACGCCGAGAGTCAGGACCTGATGATCGGGCGCATCACCCTGCACCAGAAGACCATCTGGATGCTCAAGAGCTTCCTGAAGGGCTGATCCGGCCCCGACGCGGCGTCCCGGCCGGGGGCCGGACTCGTGCGAGAATGCGCGGCTATGACCCGCCCATCGCCCCTGTTGCTGCTGCTTGGCGTTGCGTTCACGGTCGGGCTCGGGGCGGCTCCGCCCGCGGCCCACGACGACGGGCAGCGCCTGCTGACGCTCGACCACTACGTGCGCCACCGGTCGAACGTGCCGGCCATCGACGATCAACTCGCGCACATCTACGTGCGCGAGCGGGTCGGCGGCCGGCGTGGCCCTGCGCGGCGCCGTCGCGCCCGACCGCGTCGTGCTCTTCGTGCACGGCGCCGGCACGCCAGCGGAAGTGGCCTTCGACGCGCCGATCGGCGACTACAGCTGGATGGCCTACCTGGCCCAGGCGGGCTTCGACGTGTTCTCGATGGACACGACGGGCTACGGCCGCTCGACGCGGCCGGCGCCGATGAACGATCCCGTGCAACCTGGCCGCGGCGCAGCAGGCGCAGTTCGTCCCCAGCCTGATCCCCGCGCCGTGCCCCCCGTCGTATCCCGGCCAGCTCACCAGCATCGCCTCGGACTGGCACGACATCGATGCCGTGGTCGATCACATCCGCACGCTGCGCGGCGTGGCCAAGGTCAGCCTGGTGGCGTGGTCGCTCGGGCGGCCCGCGCGCCGGCGGCTATGCCGCCCAGCATCCCGACAAGGTGCAGCCGCATGGTGCTCTTCGCGCCCGCCTACAACCGCGCCGCCGCGGCCGCCGCACCGGCGCTGCCCAACCCGGGCGTGGTCTTCAACACGCAGTCGCGCGCGCGAGTTCATCGCCAACTGGGATCGCCAGGTGGGCTGCGCCGATCAGTACGAACCGGCCGTGCGCGAGGCCGTATGGGCCGAGATGCTGGCCTCCGATCCGGTCGGCGCCACCTGGGGCACGGGCGTGCGCCGCGCCCCGTCCACGACCACCTGGGGCTGGAACGCTGCGGCCATCGGCGGCACGAAGATTCCGACGCATGATCGTGGCCGGCGCCCTCGACAAGCAGGTGCCGCCCGACCGCGTGAAGGTGGCCTACGACGACCTGGGCGCCACCGACAAGGTGCTCGTCGACCTGGCCTGCTCGTCGCACAACGCGATGTGGGAGAAGAACCACCTGCTCATGTTCGCGGCCTCGCTCGAGTGGCTGAACACGGGCGCGGTCGGCGAGCAGAAGAGCGGCGTCATCCGGCTCGGCTACTAGCGCCTGCCGGGCGCCCGTGACGTAACATCAGCGGCCATGACGCCGCCGCCGACGGCCGCCGGAGCCGTGCCCTGGCACGCTCGCGGCCTGATGTTCGAGAACTGCAACTGCCAGCTGGTGTGCCCCGGACACATGCACTTCAGCCAGGCGTGCACCCACGAACGCTGCCGCGGCTACTGGGCGATTCGCGTCGACGAGGGCGCCTACGGCGAGGTGCCGCTGGCCGGGCTGCGCGCGCTCATCGCCTTCGACGCGCCGCAGCGCATGATGGACGGCGGCTGGACCGAGGTGGTCGTGATCGACGAGGCGGCGACGGCCGCCGCAGCGGTCCGCGCTCGACGCCATTCTTCGGGGACGGGCCGGCGGCTCGTGGGGGCTGCTCGCGAAGTTCGTCGCCACCTGGCTCGACACCCGCTACCTGCCCATCACCTTCACCGACGAGGGCACGACGCACCACGGCGCCATCCCCGGGCTGCTGACCACTACCGTCACCGACATCAGGGGCCGCGACCGCTCGCAGCCGGTCACCTTCGAGAACATCTTCAATCAGATCCACGGCCCTTCGCAGGTCATCGCCACGGGTAGCACGCACTACGACGACGGCGTGATCCGCATCGCCACCGAGAAGACGCACGGACTGCACTCGCGCTTCGCGTGGACCGTCAGCTGACGCCGGCCGCCGCCACCCGCGTCGTCCTGGTGGGAGCCGCCGCTGTCGCCACGGGTGCCGCCTGGACGACCATGGCCGGCATGGCGCTGCTGGCGCCGCATCCTCACGCCGCCACCCCGCGGCTCGTCACGGCTGCCGTCGCGATGTGGCTGGCGATGGTGGTGGCGATGATGACGCCCACGGTGCTGCCGTGGATCCTGGCCTACGCCACCCTGGTCACGCCCGTGGCGGGCACGCGCCCCTGGCGCGCCATTGCCGCTTTCACCGCCGGCTACCTGCTGGTGTGGCTGGCCTACAGCGTGGCCGCGGCCACCCTGCAGGTGGCGCTGGCCCGGGCCGGACTGCTGCTCGGCGATCGCCTGACCCCGACCCTGGGCGGCGTGGTGCTCGTCGCGGCTGGGGCGTTCCAGTTCATGCCGCTCAAGGGCGCGTGCCTGGCGCACTGCCGCAACCCGCTCAGCTACTTCATCGCGCGTTGGCAGGACGGCCCGATTGGCGGGCTGCGGCTGGGCCTGGCGCACGGCGCCTACTGCCTCGGCTGCTGCTGGCTGGTGATGCTTACCGCCATGGCCATGGGCGTGATGAACCTGGCGTGGATGGCGGTGCTGACCGTGGTCGTGGCGCTCGAGCAGCTCGCCCCGGGCGGGGTCTGGGTGAGCCGCGGGTGCGGCGTGGGCCTGCTCGCCTGGGGTGCGTCGCTGCTGCGATAGCGGCGCCGGCGCTGGTATGATCGCGGGGTTGCCGGCATCTTGCCCGCGACCTGCCCGGACCCTCTTCCCTTCCCCACCACATGCTCAGAGCTGGAATCGTCGGTCTGCCCAACGTCGGCAAGTCCACGCTGTTCAACGCCGTCACGCGCACCCGCAAGGCCGAGGCGGCCAACTACCCCTTCTGCACCATCGATCCCAACGTCGGCATCGTCACCGTGCCCGACGCGCGCCTGGCGGTGCTGCAGAAGATCGCCAAGACCGACGTCGTCATCCCGGCCGCCATCGAGTTCGTGGACATCGCCGGCCTGGTCAAGGGCGCGAGCCAGGGCGAGGGCTGGGCAACAAGTTCCTCACCCACATCCGCGAGGTCGACGCCATCGTCCAGGTGGTGCGCTGCTTCGAGGACGACGACGTGCTCCACGTCTCGGGCAGCGTCGATCCGGTGCGCGACATCGAGGTGATCAACACCGAGCTGATGCTGGCCGACCTCGAGTCGGTCAGCAAGAAGCGCGAGCGCGTGGCCAAGGACGCCAAGCGCGGCGACAAGGCCGCGATTGCCGAAGAGGCGGTGCTGGCCAAGCTCGATCGAGGCGCTCGAAGCCGGCCGGCCGGCGCTGACGGTGGCGCTGACGCCCGAGGAGCGGGCCGTCGCCAAGCGGCTTCTTCCTGCTGAGCGACAAGCCGACCATCTTCGCCTGCAACGTGAAGGACACCGACCTGGCGACCGCCGACGCGAATCCCTACGTGATGCAAGGTGCGCGACTACGTGAAGACGCACCTGTCGTGCGAGGCGGTGGTCATCAGCGCGCAGATCGAGAGCGAGCTCATCGACCTCGAGCCCGAGGAAGGCGACGGCGTTCCTGAAGGAGCTGGGCGTCGCCGAGAGCGGCGTGGGCTCGCTCATCCGCTCCACCTACCACCTGCTCGGCCTGCAGACCTACTTCACCGCCGGCGAGAAGGAAGTGCGCGCCTGGACGATTCACGCCGGCGACACCGCGCCGAAGGCCGCCGGCGTCATCCACTCCGACTTCGAGCGCGGCTTCATCAAGGCCGAGACCGTGGCCTACGACGACCTGGTGGCCTGCGGCTCGGTGGCCGCGGCGCGCGAGAAGGGCCTCTACCGGATGGAAGGCAAGGAATACGTCGTGAAGGACGGCGACGTGCTGCTCTTCAAGTTCAACGTCTAGCCGGGCCTGCCGGCGGCGTCGGGCGCGGACCGGTCACGGCGTGGCGCGGGTCAGCGTCAGCGCCTGGATGCGCGGGGCCGGCGTGGGCGCCAGCAGCACCGAGCCGCGCACCCGGCCGTGCTCGCAACGCCAGGTGAAGTCGCCGGCCAACGCGCCGGACGGGGCAATCGGGGCGCTGGTCTCGCAGCGGCCCACCTGCGCCTTGAGCGCGGCGATCTCGGCGCCCAGTGCCTGGCGTCGCGGTCCATCAGCAGGTTCATGGCCAGCACGTCGCCGGCCGCGGTCACCGACCCCGCTCGAAGATCGTGGCCGACGGCGCGCATAAGCGGTGACCAGCGCGGGCGATGCCGGCAGCGGCCGGGCCGCGAGGTGGCCGGCGCGCAGCAGCGCCACGGCGGCGTCCCACACCGGCGCCGCGCGGACCGGCGTAGGTGCGATTGGCCAGCGCGAAGATGCCGACGCCGTAGTCGGGCAGCACGAGCACGTGCGAGCCGTAGCCGGGATAGCCGCCGCCATGGCTGAGCGTGAGCCCGAGCTCGCAGTCGGTGGCGGCGTAGAAGCCCATGCGCGTAGGTCGCGGCCTCGCGGCAGGCGTCGGCGCCGCTGGCCCCGGGCCGCGCCCGCACCGACGCGGAAGTTCGCGCCCTGCGCCAGCTCGCGCACGCTCGACCGCCTGACCGGTCCGGCGTCCGCGCCGTCGCGCGGCGGCCAGGCCTGCAGCAGGAACGCCACCCACTTGGCGTAGTCGGTGGCGCTCGTCTGCAGACCACCCATCGCGCCGAAGGCGCCGTGCGCCATCGTGGGCTCCAGCGTCCAGGCGTTGTCCTCCCAGCGGTAACCCAGGGCGCGACGCGCGGCCGGGGCCGCGGCCACGTCGTAGCCGGTGGCCGTCATCCCGAGCGGCGTCGAGCAAGGTGCGCGTGCACGAAGTCCTTGTAGGGCGCCCTGCGAGACGTTGGCGACGATGCGCCCGAGCAGCGCGTAGCCGAGGTTGGAATACTCCATCTGCATGGCCGGCGGACGCGTGAACGGCACGCCCTGGGCGAGCAGGCGCGGTGAACTCGTCTTCGGGCAGCGGCGTCTGGCGGTCGCCCCACGGGTCGTCGGTGACGAAGCCGGCGGTGTGCGTCGAGCAGCTCGCGCACGCGAATCTTCGGGGAGTCGTCGGTGGGATAGGTCCAGCCCGCGCAGCTCGGGCACGTAGGTCTCGGCCGGCGCGTCGAGCGACAGCTTGCCCTCGTCGCGCAGCTTCAGGATCGACAGCGCCGTGAACGCCTTGGTCATCGACGCGATCCGGAAGAGCGAGTCGGGCGTGACCGGCCGCCGCGCTTCCAGATCCTGGACGCCGGCGCCCTTGACGTGAACCAGCGCGCCGTCTTTCACGATGCCCCAGACCATGCCGGGAATGTGCGCGTCGAGGCGGTAGTCCTCCATGGCGCGATCGACGGCCGCCAGGGTGGCCGTGTCCTGCGCCAGCGGCGTCTGCTGAGCCGTCGCCGGTGCGGCCACACTCAGGGCGGCCAGGGCCAGGGCGACGGCGAGGGTGCGACGAACGTTTACGGCTGCCATGCGAGTCTCCTGAGGCGATGAACCCTGCGGGCGGTCACAGGTCCGGGCCACCGCCATGCGAACGCCTGGAACGAGGGCAATCACGCCCCGTTAACCGACCGGTCCCCGGTCCAGCACCGGCAGATACGCGCGCCATGGGCCAACGGCATCGCGGTACTGTTTGGCCATCACCCGCGCGGTCTGCGCCAGGTGGCCAAGGTCGTGCGCCACCCACGTGGCGAGCAGCTGGCTCAGGGTGACCGGGCCAAAGACGGGATGTTCACCCTGGAGCGCCAGGTGGGCCTCGGTCAGTTCCCAGCCGCGCAACGTCTCCAGGTTGTGCGCGCGCAGGACGGCGAACTCGTCGAGCAGCTGCGGCACCATCTTGCCGGCGCTCTCCCGCACATGCGCGAAGCGGTCGAAAGGCGCGAATGTCCGGTCGGCGCCCTGCGCGAGGATGAGCCGGGCCCGCGGAATCCAGTCGGCGCGTTCGCCGTGGATGACATGGGCCAGGTTGTCGACGGCGCTGAACGTGTCGGGGCCCTCGTTGGGCGTGAGCCACGCGTCGGGCAGGTGGGCCAGCAGTGCGCGAAACGTGGCCGGCGTGCCCTCGAGCACGGCAATGGCCTGGGTCAGGTCGAAGGTCATGCGGCAACCGTCCTCGGACGACCCGGCGGCGGCTCAGCCGCGGGTGGACGTCCAAACGCGTCGCAGTATGACACCGTGCGCGCCGGCGCCACATCGGCGCTATCGTATTGGCCGGCGCCCGTCCCGCGGAGATTCCTGCACGGCGCCACCCGGAGGCCCACCCCATGATCGCTCGCGTCTGCCTCGTCATTCCGTTGCTGGTGGTCGGCCTGGCCTGCGGGGGCGCGAGCGCGCCGTCGCCGACCTCCGGCAGCAGCGCATCGCGAGCGGCGGGGACCGGCGCCGGAGAAGCAAGCCTGGTGATCGTCAACGGCACGGTCCACACCATGGACGAGGCCGGCACCAGGGCGCAGGCCGTGGCCATCAAGGGCAACACCATCCTGAAGGTCGGGAGCAGCGCCGAGGTCGAAGCGCTGGCCGGACCGGGAACGCGCGTCATCGACGCCAGGGGCGGCACCGTGGCGCCCGGTTTCAACGACGCCCACGTGCACTTCATCGCGGGCGGCCTGTCGCTCGGCGACGTGGACCTGTCGGGCCTCACGACCTTGGCGCAGGTGCAGGAGCAGATCCGTGAGTTCGCGGCTCTCAAGCCGGACCTGCCGTGGATCCGCGGCCGCGGCTGGCTCTACGCACCTTTTGCCAACGGCAGTCCCACCAAGGCCGAACTCGATCTGGTCGTGCCCGATCGCCCCGCGGTCATGACCTGCTACGACGGCCACAGCGTGTGGGTGAATTCGAAAGTGCTCACGCTGGCCGGCATCACCAAAGCCACGAAGGACCCGGTGAACGGCGCCATCGTGCGCGATCCCAAAACCGGCGAGCCCACCGGGCATCTGAAGGAAGCGGCCATGGACCTGATAGCGGGCATCCTGCCCGAGGTCACCGACGACCTCCGCCGGGCCGCCATCAGGGCCGCCGTCGCGCACGCCAACCAGTTCGGTCTCACCAGCATCCAGAATGCCGGCGGGTCGCTGGACGAGATGGCGCTCTTCGACGCGGCGCACGCGGCCGGTGAGCTGACCGTGCGCGCCTATCTGGCCACCCAGGCGGCCGCCGGCATCACCGAGGCCGACGTGGCCAGGATGGAGGCGGCGCGGCAGCGCTACGGCGACGATCCGACCGTGCGCACGGGCATCGTCAAGATGTTCGCCGACGGCGTGATCGAAAGCAAGACGGCGGCCATGCTCGCGCCCTACGTCGGCACGAAGAGCGCGGGCGCGCCCAACCTGACGGCGGCCGAGATGAACCGCATCGTGGACATGTTCGACCGGCGCGGCTGGCAGATCCAGATCCACGCCATCGGCGACCGCGCCATCCGCATGGCCCTCGACGCCTTCGAACACGCGGCCAAGGTGAATCCGGCGCCAGCCCGCGGCCGTCGTCACCGCCTCGAGCACATCGAGGCGATTGCCGCCGCCGACATCGCCCGCCTCGGCCGGCTCGGCGTGATCGCCTCGCAGCAGCCCATTCATGCCGCCCTTGGCGACGTCAACCAGGCGGTCCCCAAGGGTCCGTGGCCCGACGCGATCGGCCCGGAGCGGACGGCGCGCGCGTGGGCGTGGAAGAGCATCCAGGCGGCCGGCGGGCGTCTGGCCTTCGGCAGCGACTGGCCGGTGGCCCCGCTCGATCCTGGTCAGGGCCTGTGGCTCGCGTCCACGCGCGTGCGGGCCGCCGAGGCCGCCGACCAGCGCCTCACCATCGAGGAGGCGCTGGCTGGCTACACCACGTGGGCGGCCTACGCGTCGTTCGACGAGCAGCGCAAGGGCACGCTGGCGCCGGGCATGCTCGCCGACGTGGTGGTGCTGGACCAGGACATCACGGCCGCGCCAATCGCGTCGGCCACGAGCGTGGCTGTGGCCGTCACGATTTTCGATGGCAAGGTGGTCTACGAGAAGCCATAGGCCAGCGGGCAGGCCGGCGCCCGGACATCACGATGACGAAGCCGCGGTGGCCGCCCGCACGAGCCGGGCCGTGGCCACGACCTGCCCGGTATGCCGCGCGGCATGCTCGGCGGCGTGGAACAACAGCCCGATCACCGTGGACGGCAGCCGGTCGCGTCCCACGGCGCGCGCCTCGGTAAGGGTGGCCGGGTCGGTGGCGGCGAGCTGTTCGAGCGCCCGGGCCACGGTGTCCTGCCACGCCGCCACCAGCATGTCGATTGGCGGACGTTCCACCGCCATCATGCGCTCGCGCCCGAGCGCCGCCATTTGCGTGTCGTCGAGCGCCGCCCCACGCGCGTAGGTGAGCAGGCGGTCGGTGCTGCCGCTGAGATGCGCGACGTGGAAGCCAATCGGCGTCACGGCGTAGGGCGCGGTCCAGATTTCAATCGGCGACAGGCCGACCACGGCGCTGGCCACGTCGTCGCGGGCCATCACGAAGGCGTGCGCGGCCGGCTGCAACAGCGGATGAATGCCCGGCAGCGGGCCACGCAGCCACGGTTCGGGTTGCGAGGTCGTCATCATCAGCTCGCTCGAGAGTTCCCTCGACGCGCGCATCGCGTCGAGTGCGATCGACAGCACGCGGCCGGCCGGCACGCCACCCGACGGAGTGTAAGACCAGCGACGTCAATCGCCAAGGCCTGTGCTATAAGCGTGTGGCCGCGGACCGCCACGCGGCCGACAGATTTATGTGGAACCACAACTACGAACCCCTTGGCGGCAGCCTGGCGCTCTCGGCGCCCGTCGCGGCCGTTGCCCATCGTCGTGCTGTTCCTGATGCTCGGCGTGCTGCGGAAGCCCGCCTGGATAGTCGGCGCTCAGCGGCGCTCGTCTCCGGCGCTGCTCGTGGCGCTGGTGGTCTACGGCATGCCGGTGAGCCTGGCGCGTCATCTCGACGGTCTACGGCGCGGCCTACGGCCTGTTCCCGATTGCCTGGATCGTGTTCTCGTCGATCATGCTGTACCGGCTGGCCGTCGACACCGGCAAGTTCGAGATCATCAAGGACTCGGTCGGCAGCCTGACCGACGATCGCCGCCTGCAGGCGATGTTCATCGCCTTCTCGTTCGGCGCGTTCATCGAAGGCGCGGCCGGGTTCGGTGCGCCGGTCGCCGTGTCGGGCGCGATGCTCGCCGGCCTCGGCTTCGACCCCTTCTACGCCGCCGGCATCTGCCTGCTGGCCAACACCGCGCCGGTGGCCTTCGGCTCGATCGGCATTCCGGTCATCACGCTGGCCGACGTCACCGGCCTGCCGGTGCTGCAGCTGAGCGCCATGGTCGGCCGCCTGTGCGCGATGATCTCGGTCATCATCCCGGGCTATCTGATCGTGCGTGATGGCCGGTGGCGCAAGCGGGCGCTGGAAGTGCTGCCGGCGATCGTCGCCTGCGGCGTGTCGTTCGCCGGCATGCAGTTCCTCGTGTCGAACTACATGGGCCCCGAGCTGACCGACATCCTGAGCTCGCTCACCTGCATCGTGGTGATGGTGGCCGTGCTCAAGCTGTGGAAGCCGACCGACGATCATGCGCCTCGAGGGCGACCAGCCGATCACGCGTGGCCGTCGGAAGCACATCCGGCGGCGAGTCTGTCATGGCCTGGCTGCCGTATCTGCTGCTGGTGGTGTTCGTGCTGGCCGTGGGGTGAGCCGTCGATCAAGGGCGCACATCGACACGCTGGACCAACAGCCTCATGCCGTCGTTCCTGCCATCAAGGCCGCCGCCGGCCTGAACGGGCTGAACGTGCCCGGGCTGCACAACCTGATCACGCGCGTGCCGCCGGTCACGGCGGCGCCGGCGCCCTACGCGGCGGTCTTCACGCTGCAACTGGCTGAGCGCGTCGGGCACGGCCTGCTTCCTGGCCACGCTCGCCGCGGCACTGCTGCTGCGGCGTCTCGCCGCGGCAGGTTCGTCGAGGCTCTACATGGCCACCTTCAAGCAGCTCTCGTTCGCGATGCTGACCATCGCCTCGATGCTGGGCCTGGCCTACCTGATGAACTACTCGGGCATGACCTCCACGCTCGGCCTGGCGCTGGCCGCGCACCGGCGTGCTGTTCCCGTTCTTCAGCGCCGTCGTCGGCTGGCTGGGCGTCTTCCTGACCGGCAGCGACACCTCGGCCAACGCGCTGTTCGGCAACCTGCAGGTGGTCACGGCCAACGCGCTCGGCCTGAACCCGGTGCTGACCGCGTCGGTGAACTCGGCGGCCGGCGTGATGGGCAAGATGATCTCGGTGCAGAGCATTGCGGTGGCCGTGGCGGCCACCGGCATGACCTCGGCCGACGAGAGCCGCCTGTTCCGCTTCACCATCAAGCACAGCGTGCTGCTGATGGTGGTGATGGGGATCCTGTCGATGCTCTTCGCCTACGTGTTCCCCGGCTGGGTGCCGGTGGCGCCGCCCAAATAGGCGGCCGCTCGCGGCCGCGGCCGGGCCCCGCGCCCGTGGACTCCGGGATCCCTCTGCTACACTCGGCCTTTTACCGGAGGTCCCACGCATGCCCCGCGCTCCGCGCCCCCTGCTTCCGTCCGCGTCAGCCGGCCTGACCGCTCTGGCGCTGGCTTCGGCCGCCCTTCTGCTACCGGCGACCGCCGCGCGCGCTCAGGGCCAACCGGCCGCGCAGACCCCGCCGCCGCCGCCCCCGGCCTCCCCGGCCGAGGCGGTGCTCGGCACCTACAAATGGCGCAGCATCGGCCCCAATCGCGGCGGCCGGTCGATTGCCGTGTCGGGCGTGAAGGGCCGGCCGCGGGAGGCCTACTTCGGCGCCGTCGGCGGCGGGCTGTGGAAGACCACCGACGCCGGCGACAACTGGGCGCCGGTCACCGACGGCCAGCTCGACGAGCTCGTCGGTCGGCGCGGTCGCCGTGTCCGAATCGAACCCCGACGTCGTCTTCATCGGCATGGGCGAGTCGTGCATCCGCGGCAACATCATGCCCGGCGACGGCGTCTACAAGTCCACCGACGCCGGCAAGACCTGGACGCCACGTCGGCTTTCGCGACGTCGAGGCGATCTCCAAGATCCGCATCCATCCGACCAACCCCGACATCGTCTTCGTCGCCGCCTTCGGCAACTACGGCGGGCCGAGCGACGAACGCGGCGTGTTCAAGAGCACCGACGGCGGCAAGACCTGGAAGAAAGTGCTGTTCCGCGACGGCAAGACCGGCGCCGTCGACCTCGTCGATCGATCGCAAGAATCCCGAACGTGATGTACGCGGCGCTGTGGGAGGCGTATCGCGTCGAGTACCAGATGTCGAGCGGCGGCCCGGGCAGCGGCCTCTTCAAGTCCACCGACGGCGGCGAGCACGTGGACCGAGATCACGCGCAACCCCGGCCTGCCCGCGGGCATGGTCGGCCGCATCGGCGTCGCGGTCTCCGGCGCCGACTCGAACCGCGTCTACGCGCTGGTCGAGAACGAGAACGGCGGCCTGTTCGTGTCCGACGACGCCGGCGCGACGTGGAAGCTGGTGAACGACGGCCGCAACGTCCGGCAGCGCGCGTTCTACTACACCCACGTCTCCGCCGACCCGAACGACAAGGACGTCGTCTACATGCAGAACACGGCGCGTCTTCCGCTCGACCGACGCCGGCAAGACGCTGGTCTCGATCGGCAGCGGCACGCACGGCGATCATCACGACCTGTGGATCGATCCCGACGACTCCAAGCACCTCGTCGATCGGCAACGACGGCGGCGGCGCGATCACGTTCAACGCCGCGGCGCGCCGCGGCAGGCGGCCTGGACGCGCAGGACTTCCCGACCGCGCAGTTCTACCACGTCGATCACGACCGCGCACGTGCCGTTCCACGTCTGCGGCGCGCAGCAGGACAACAGCACGCTGTGCGTGCCGAGCGACACCAACCGGTCGCGGCGGCTGGTGGCGGCCGCATCGCCGCCGGTAGCGCCCTACCAGGTCGGCGGCGGCGAGCCCGGCTACATCGCGCCGCATCCGAAGGACACCGACATCGTTCTTCGCCGGCGCCAACAACGGCTCGTTCCTGACGCGCCTGCAATCGCAGCGCACCGGCGAACTGCAAGGAAGTCGGCGCCTATCCGCGCTTCTTCTCGGGCGAGCCGTCGAGCGACGTCAAGGAGCGCTGGCAGTGGACCTACCCGATCATCTTCTCGCCACGCCGATCCGAACGTGCTCTACACCTCGCTCGCAGCACGTGTGGAAGACGCACCAACGGCGGCGACACGTGGGACAGCGATCAGCGGCGACCTCACGCGTCACGATCCGAAGACGATGGGCGACTCGGGCGGTCCGATCACCCACGACATGAACAGCCCGGAGATCTACGGCACGGTGTTCTCGATCGGCCCGGGCAAGAAGGACGTCAACATCATCTGGGCCGGATCCGACGACGGCCTCGTGCAGCGTCACGCGCGACGGCGGCAAGACCTGGACGAACGTCACGCCGACGGACATGCCCGACTTCGGCCGCGTCAGCCAGATCGACGCCTCGTCCTTCGACCCGGCACGCGGCCTACGTGGCGGTCAAGAAGCCGCTGCTCGGCGACCTCGCGCCCTACATCTTCCGCACCCGCGACTTCGGCAAGACGCTGGACGAAGATCGTCAACGGCATTCCCGCCAACGACTACGTGCACGCCGTGCGCGAGGACCCGACGCGCCGCGGCCTGCTCTACGCCGGCACGCAGCACGGCGTCTACGTCTCGTATCGACGACGGCGATCACTGGCAGCCGCTGTCAGCAATGGCCTGCCCGACACGCCGGTCGTCCGACCTGGTGGTCGAAGACAACGTCGCTGGCCATCGCCACGCACGGCCGCAGCTTCTACGTGCTCGACGACATCGCGCCGCTGCGCCAGTTCGGCCGGCACGCTCGGCCGACGTGGCATGCTGTTCGAGCCCGCCGCCACCATCCGCGGCCTCGACCGGCTGCTCATCGACTACTACCTGAAAGCGCAGCCCAAGACCCTTGACGCATCGACATCCTCGACGCTCAGGGCAAGCTGGTGCGCGTCGGTCACGGGCCAGCCGCCGCGGCCGGCCGGCGAAGGACGGCGCCGACGACGAGGACGGCCCGCGCGGGCCGCAGACGCCGTGCCGATGGCGGCCGGCGATCAACCGCTGCACCTGGGACCTCAGTTCGCAGCCGGTCGTGGTCGTTCCCGGGCATGATCCTGTGGGGCGCCACGCAGAACGGCCCGGCCGTGCTGCCGGGCAGCTATCAGGTGCGGCTGACCGCCGACGGCGTCGACGCAGACGCAGCCGCTCACCATCACCAAGCACCCGCTGCGCGACGATCAGCGACGCCGACCTGCAGTTCCAGTGGGACCTGGCCACGCAGGATCCGCGACAAGGTCAACGAAGCGAACCTCGCGGTCGATCCGACATCCGCCGCATCAAGACCGAGGCCGCGGACGAATCGAAGGACGCGCCGAAGGAAGTGCGCGGCCGCCGGCGAGACGCTGACCAGGCAACTTGAGCGCGGTGGAAGTGGATATCTACCAGGTGAAGAACCAGAGCGGGCAGGATCCGCTCAACTTCCCGATCAAGACCAACAACCGCCTGGCGTCGCTGCTGCGCGTGGCGCTGGCCGGCGAAGGCCGGCCGACGGGCAACGTCGAGCCGATCTTCAACGACCTGGTGGCGGAGCTGAAGGCCGAACAAGACCGGCTGGACAAGACCCTGGCCACCGATCTCGTGACGCTCAATCGCATGCTGACGCGACTCAAGAAGGAGCCGATCAGCGCCAAGTGAGGCGCCGGCGCGGGCGACCAGGCCTTGAACGGCCTCAGCGTGTCACCGGCGGCGGCGGCCTGAGCGGCGTTGCGCCTCAGCGGCTGCCGGCATCCCGGCGGCGTGGCGAAGGTCTGTGAACGCCTCGACCAGCGCCGGCAGCTGATAGTTGGCATTCAGGCCGCTCGGGTTGGGCAGCACCCACACCTGGGCGCCGGCCAGCCGTTCCGGCTGCGGGCCGATGACGGCGCGGGGCCGGGCGAAGGCGTGCCGGTAGGCGCCGATGCCGAGGACCGCCACCCAGCGGGGCCGGTGCCTGGCCACCTTGCGCTTCAACCGTGCCCCGCCGGCGACCAGTTCGCCGGCGGTGAGTTCGTCGGCCGTGGCGGTGGTGCGGGCCACGAGGTTGGTGACACCGCAGCCAAAGCCCGGCAGCTCGACGTCTTCCGCCGCGCTCAACAGCCGCGGCGTGAAGCCGCCGGCAAACAGCGCCGGCCAGAATCGGTTCCCCGGCCGGGCGAAGTGATGTCCCACCGCCCCGGAATAGAGGCCCGGGTTGATGCCGCAGAAGAGCACGCCCAGCCCCGGCCCGATCACGTCCCGGAGCACGCGGCTGCGCGCGGCGTCGAGTTCGGCCTTGGTGGGTCGGGTCATGGCGTGCGGGCCGGCAGGCCGCAGGGTCCCGGCGAGGTTTCGCCGGCGCGGCGCGGGCAGTGGCGCATCAGGCCGGCTGGTCCCGGTCAGGCTGACGCCCGCTCCAGCAGGCGCAGGGTAGCCGCGTCGCGGTGGCCGTCGAAGAATCGGTCCAGCAGTTGCTCGAATGCCGAGCCGGTGGGGGCCACACAGGCAAACAGCGTGGCGCACGAGCACAGCTTCATGTCGTCGGGCGATCCGAAGACTTCAAGGGCTGACCGGCCCTCGACCGCCACGGCCGCCGCGCTGATCTCTTCGAGACGTCGGCCCAGGACGGGATGCCGCAGGTAGGCGTCGGCTTCTGCCAGGCTGGTGATCGCAAACCGTCGCGCGGTGGCGCTGACCCCGAGCCCGGCGATCTGCGGAAAGATGTACCACATCCAATGCGACTGCTTCCGGCCGGCGCGGATCTCCGCCAGCGCCTGGTCGTACACGCCTTCCTGCGCCCGAACGAAGCGGGCTAGATCGTGGTGGTCGGACACGGCGGCATCCTCTGCTGCCGGCGGCCCGGCATGCGACGTGGAGGGTTCCGGGACGTCAGCACGCGCTGATCGTGACGTAGTAGCCATCGGGATCCCGAAGCGAGAACTCTTGCGTGCGGGTGTTTGGGTTGACGTGCGGCTCCTCGTCGAGCCGGGCGACGAGCCGGCGCGCCCGGGGCACCGCCTCGTCGAAATCGTCGACCTTGAAGAACAACAGCAGGCCGTTGCCTGGCGTTGCCCCATCGGGACTCGTCAAGGACGGGTGTTCGTGGGCGCCCCAGGCATGAAGACACAGCAAGACCGTGCCGTCGCTGTCGAGGAGCTGGCCGAAGTAGGTATGGGCTGGGGCTGCCGGCGCCTGGCCGAAGAGCGATTGGTACCAGGCGAAGCTCGTCGGCACGTCCCTGACGCCGATGATCGTCCACGTGCGCTTCATGCTGCTCCCCTGCCAACGATTATGACGTCGCCAGGCACGGCGAAGGCGTCACCGACCGGGTGGCGGCGCAATCGCTGGTCATTCAACGACCGGCCGCACTGCCCGGACGCCGTTCGAGGCTATGGCCGCTGCGGCGGCCAGCTTGTGGGTCGCCTGCCAGGGCGGCCCGGCCGTTCGACCCATCGTTCGCAGGACGGCCTCGACGTCGTCGCCACCGAGCACCTCGGCCGCCTCGCTCCACACGCGCTCGCAATCGTACCAAAACACCGTCCAGCCGCGGGCTTCGGCCGCAGCCGCGAGGGCTTGGCGGTACATGACCGAGTCGGCCATGGTCTGCGCGCGATGGTCGGCAATCCGTTCCTCGGTCGTCGGCGGTAGCGCCGGACACGCGCGGATGGCCATGCCGGTAATCGGCACCGGCACCGCCGCGGACAACTGCACGAGGCCCTCGGCCGCTCGGCGGGCGGCCGCCGTGCGCACCTGCTCGACCAGGGCAACGGCAGCGGCAAGCGACAGCGGGCTGGCTCCGGGCGTATCGAGGTAGCGCCCCACGGCCCACGACCCTTCGTGGTGATGCGGATGCGTCGGCAGCCCGGGGTCGGTGAGAACGAGGCGACGGCGGTCGAGGAGCCGGCCGTCGCTCGTGACCGTGACGAGCACCGCCGCATTGCCCTGCTCGGACACGCCGACGCTGGCGGTCTGCTGGGTTCCTTTCGCCACCGCGCACTCCCTGGCTACATCCTCACACACGGCATGAACCGCACGCCGCAAGGGCCACGCGCAGCCGACCGGTCAAGGCGCGCACGTTGACCGCTCAGACCGGTAGTAGGCGGCCCAAGTAGTTCCATGCCGTGCGCCCGCCACACCGCGGGGTCTTGCGGTGGCATGGCGTTCGCCCGGAAGCCAGCAGTGGCAGGGCCGTGAAGGCCGTGCCAAGAAACGCCCGCCGCTCAGTCAAAAACAGTAGCTTATATGTCATCGTCCGGCTCCGTGAGGTTCGCACCGCCGTTTGCAGGGCCCTCGGGCTGCGGCGCGTAGGTCAGCGTCACGTAGTCGGCCTCCTTGCTCCGGGTGACCGCAAAGGGTCCGAACCGCCCCACCAGCGAGCCCACGGTCTGCGTCGGCGACGTCGGGCCGGAGATTCCAAAGAACCGATGGAGCTGGCCCGACCGTGCTTTCGGCGTGGAAGCCGAGTGTGAAGCCGGGCGTGAGCGCGGGCGCCTCGGCGTCGGGATCGAACAGCCGGTCGATGAGCGGCTTGAGCCGAGTGCGCATGGCGATGAAGACGTGGTCGCCGGGCCGCAGGGCGGTAGCGCCACGCGGCATGATGACCTCCTCGCCTCGGACGACGAGCGTGACCACGACCCCGTCCGGCAGCGCCAGGTCGCGGAGGTGCTGGCCCGCCACCCGCGCCGACGGCGAGAGCGTGTAGTCCACGATCTGTCCATCGACGTGCCGCAGCGCGTTGATCTCGACGGAGAGCGGCGGCGCCGCGTTCGCCGGACGCCCCAGTTTCATCCAGCGCGCCACGACCGGGAGCGACCATCCCTGCGTGACCGCGGAGACGAGCACGACGAAGAACACCGCGTTGAACAGGACCTCGCTACCGGGCACGCCGGCCATGAGGGGGAACGTGGCGAGCGTG
This sequence comes from uncultured Acidobacteriota bacterium, assembly GCA_963843885.1. Lineage (GTDB taxonomy): Bacteria > Acidobacteriota > Vicinamibacteria > Vicinamibacterales > UBA2999 > CADEFD01. Next base: position 814,847 of record CAWJMJ010000011.1, on the reverse strand, counting down.
ATCGGGACGGCTCCCTTCAGGCCGACCCACGACAGGAAGACCAGTTCGCGCGGGCGGAAGCCGAACGGCAGGGCGGAGATCACGACGGCGAGCGGCCGCGCCACGAAGATCAGCGCCAGCGCGATCAGCAGTCCGTCGTCTGCGACGGCGAGCAGACGGCTGGGAAAGCTCAGCAGCCCGAGCATCACGAACAGGACGATCTGCCCGAGCCACGCCGCCGCGTCGTGGAAGAAGAGATCCCACGCCGGAACACGGTCACGCTGTTGCCGAGGACGATGCCGGCGAGATAGACGGCGAGGAACCCACTGCCCCCAAGCACCGCGGCAAGTCCGAAGGCGACCAGCCCGAAGGCCATCGCCAGGATCGGGTAGAGACCCGGGTGGTCGAGATTGACCCGGTCGACCGCCCACGCGGCCACACGCCCCACGCCGACGCCCGCAACGGCGCCGACGCCGAACTGCAGGACGAACAGCAGGACGAGCGCGCCGGCCGACGCGGCCGTGCCCGTGATGACCCCGATCAGGCCGAGGGTGAGGAGGATCGCCATCGGGTCGTTCGACCCGCTTTCAACTTCGAGCGTGGCCGTCAGACGCTCCGGCAGCGTGAGGCCGCTCGTACGGAGGACCGAGAACACCGCCGCCGCGTCGGTTGAGCCGACGATGGCACCGAGCAGCATGCCGTGGAGGAGCGGCACGCCCAGTACCCACGTGGCCGCCAGGCCGGTCAGCGCCGAGGTGAGGACGACCCCCACGGTGGAGAGGGCGAGCGCCGGCCGCCACGCCGAGCGGACCGAGACCAAGGACGTGCGAAGGCCGCCGTCGAAGAGGATGAGGGCGAGCGCGGCGCTCCCGACGCTGTTGGCGAAGCCGTAGTTCTCGAACGCGATCGGCCGAGCCCCTCGGAGCCGGCCAGCATGCCCACGCCGAGGAACAGCACGAGCACCGGCATCCCCAACCGCGCCGAGAACTTGCTCGACGCGATGCCGAGCAGCAGGAGCACGCCTGCCAGGAACATCACCGCGTCGATTGAGGCCATCGTCTTCACTTCATGGAATGAAGCCGAAGAGGTTCCCTTCGGTGTCGAAGGCCAACGCAATGAAGCCGTACTCACCAATCGAGAACTTGTCTTTGTGGACGCGGCCTCCTGCGTTCACGACCCGGCCTGCTTCCGTGGCGCAGTCGTCGCAACTGAAATAGACCAAGGTGCTGTTGCCCCCTGAGGGAACGCCCGGCACCTTGACCAGAGCTCCCGATGCCCCCGGGCTGCCCAAAGTCCTTGGAAACGCCCACATTTCGATTTCTGGGCTGTTCAGGCGCTCGAGCCTGGCGTCCAACACCGACGCATAGAAGCCTTTCGCCCGCTCCATGTCCTGGACGTAGATCTCGAACCAGCCAACGGGGTTCTGGGCCATTATCCTTCTCCTTCATCGAGCACTGAGGACGACTGGCGTCGACCGGGATGGTGCTTTGGCTTCAGCCGCGGCAGCGCCGCGATTCGCTCTCGCCGCCAGGATCCTCCTGCGTTTCGGCGACATCCGAGTTCTACGCGGCGCCGCGCTCATAGTCAACGAGCGTTCGCTACCGGAGTGACGACAAAGGCGGCCCGGGCCGACCTGGCAGCGGTGTTCCAGGCGGAAGCGGGATGCGGCGGTCAGCCCTTGTGCTTCTGGCGGCGGAGCACGACATGGGTGGCCTTCTCCGAGGGCACCGACTGCACGCACTCGTATCCCAGCGCCCGCAGGTCAACCCCCTCGAACAGCCGCTCCCCTCGACCCAGCAGCACCGGCGAAATCGCGACGTGCAGTTCGTCGATGAGGCCCGCACGCAGGTACTGCTGGATGGTGTTCGCCCCGCCGCCAATGCGCACGTCCTTCCCGTTGGCCGCCTCGCGCGCGCGGTCGAGCGCCTCGTGGATGCCCCCCGTGACGAAGTGGAACGTCGTGCCGCCCGCCATCTCGATTGGCGGGCGCGCGTGATGGGTCAGCACGAACACCGGCACGTGATAGGGCGGGTTGTCTCCCCACCAGCCGTTCCAGTCCAGGTCCGGCCAGGGCCCGCGTACCGGTCCGAACATGTTCCTGCCGAGAATCCAGGCCCCGACGTTCGCAAACCCTCGTGCTGCGAAGTCGTCATCGATTCCGGTCGTGCCATCGCCAGCGCCGTGGTCCGCTGGAACGTGCGCGTCGGGATGAACCATTGGTGCAGCTCGGTGCCGCCAACACCGAGCGGATTCTCCATGTCCTGATTCGGGCCAGCGCCGTACCCGTCAAGTGAAATCGTGAAGCCCTCGACTCGAACCCGTGTCATTGTCAGACCTCTATTCGTGACCAGCAGTTACGTTGGCGCGGTAACTGGCGCGGCGGCCTCATGATCTCGGCCACGAGTTCGAAGCTACCGACGCAGACGTAGTGACCCAGTTCGTGGCGCTCGCTGCAGGTAAGGTGTCAGAGGACGAACTGGCGGATTGGATCCGAAGCCATTCGAGCGCTGGCAGTCGGTAAGTTTAGGCGGCCACACCGACCGCGGTTCAGCCGCGGCCGACCGTGGAGTACAGCAGACCATACGGAAAGCGATGGCACAACCGTCGGCGGATATGGCCGCGCACTATCGGTGCCCCGTCGGGGTGCGCTACGATTGCTTCGGTGCACCGCTGCACCTCCGCGATGAACACTGCCCCGAGGCCTGGCCGCTCTAGTTCGTAGTACTGCGCCGCGTCGTTGAGCTCGCGCTCGACCAGCTCATTGAACGTGACGCGCGCGACCTAGACCCGTGACGGCCTCGTGATCCACCAGGTCGGCGTCGGCTGCAAGCCGTGGTTGGACCGCGTGTGGTCGCCCTGCTCGGACTTCGCATAGACGTAGAGCATGTGGAACACTCTGTCACTGGGTGCCCAGTAGACAGATCACCCGAACGCCGCCCCGCTTCCCGACCCCTGGCCGGAGCCCACCGCACCTTCCGGAGGCCGCCCGCCGCCTGAGGCCGAAAGACAACCTGCCGGACCGCCATCTACGCCAGCAGCTTCGCGCGCCCGCCCGCCCAGGGAATCGCGGACGCGGGATCAGCAACGTGCTCGGCCCACCGACGGTCGAGGTCCGCGCGCTGTTCATCGCTGAGCGCAAGTTCGCCTTCGCGCTCACCTTCCGCGAGGCTGTCCCAGAGCGCCAGCGCGAGCTCGGCCCGATCGGTTGCAGGCAGCTTGAGCAACTCGACGAGGGGACTCGATGGCATAGCCGATGATCGCACGCGAAGTGGCGTTCGACAATCAGAGTGTCGGTTTTGGATTGCTTCGTTCAGCAGTCTAACGGAACGGCGTTCAGCCGCGAGCCGTTCGAGCGGGCGGCTTCGATTTCGCCGGCCGCTGTCGACGGCTCGTCGGCTGCAACGCCTTGTTAGGCTGCGCTTTGCTCACCAGCGGGTACTACACCGGGTGTTCGAGGGACTCGACGGCCAAGTCGATGTCGAGCTCAGGCCAGTAGAGGTGCCGAGGGCTCGGCAACTCGAACGTTGGTGATGGCGCCGATCGCTGCGTCGCGGAACCAAGGAAACTCGAGCAAACGACGACGAAGTGTATCTCGCTCTCCCACGAAGAGCCAGAACCCGTGGACCGACACGTTCGTCACCTCAACCGGGGAAGTGTTCCGACCAAGCGCGGCGGAATTCATTGAGCGTGTTCCTCAACCAGCTTCAGCGCCTCGGCCAGGCGCCGCGGCTTCAGTCCGTAGTTCCCCTCGACCTCGACCCTCGGCTCCAGCCAGATTTAGGCTCGCCTTCGGCGTGCTGAACATGCACGTGCGGCCGCGGCTCTTCGCGCGAGAAGAAATAGAAACGGTAGCCGCGGATCCGGAGAACGGTCGGACTCACGAAACCAGCATAGCGCACTGCCCAGCTGCTGCGAATTGCGCCAGCCTAACGCCTCGGCTTCAGCCGCGAGCCGCGCGCGCCCGCCGAGTCGCAGCCCCGGCCTTCGCTGCGCGGCTCGTCGGCTGCAACGCCTTGTTAGGCCGCTTGTGTCCGACGTCTCTCGGCTCACCCGAATCGGCAAGGTACACCTTGAGCAACGACTGATACGGCACGTCGCGCTTGTTGGCCAAGACCTTCAGGTCGGACAACAGCGCCGACGGCAGGCGTAGTGAGATCGTCTCTGTGGAGGCCTTGAGGTTCGGAAATACCACCTGGCGAGCCGAGGCCCAGTAGACCAGGTCGCCCGCGTCGTGGGTTTCCCAATACTTCCGCTCCGCCCGCTCGGACGTAAACGTCGGTACTGGTTTACGCGTTGTTCGCTTGGCCATAGCCTCTCCCCTCTCGCCGGCTCATGGGCCGCCCCGAGATTACGCGCAGCAACGACCCGCGCACTGTGAACACAACGGTCAGCAACCGTCCCGCGTCGGTGTGCCCGAACGCGAATTGTCGAGCCTCGTCCCTGGACGGCGCTCCAAGCTACAACGAGGGGTCGGTTCAAGAACACCTGCTCAGCTTCTGTTTGGCTGACACGGTGGCGCGTCCAGTTCTTGGACGAGTTGCCCTCGTCCCACTGGAACCCTTCCAGTTCCGGCAGCAACTCGGAACGGATTCCCGCCAGACCAGTATACGCCTGTCATATACGGGCAGGCGGAATCAATCGCGAGAGCCGGTCGGCCTAACGCCGCGTGGCCCGTGTGGTAGTATGAATTGTCATACCGCCGTGCCCAAGACCAAGGTTGCCCTCACGCTCGATTCGGCCTTGCTGGGGACGCAGCCGACAATCTCGTGGCCCATGCCCGGTTTCCGAATCGAAGCCAAGCCATCGAGACCGCGTTGGCCGAGAAACTCGCACGCTTGGCCCGGACGCGCTTGGCCGAGGAGTGCGCCAAGCTCGACCCCGCTGAGGAACGCCGCTTCGCCAACGAAGCTTGGGGAGCGGACAGCCCATGGCCCGAATACTGAGGGGCGAGGTGCGGTGGGCAGACCTGAACCTCGCCCGAGGGCATGAGCAAGCCGGCGAGCGGCCGAGGTCCTGGTGTTGAGCCACGACGTGTTCAACGACCGGTCCGGCACTGTCATTGCCGTGGCCCTGACCAGCCAGGAACCGCGCGCGGGCTTTCCTCTGACGCTGGAGCTGCGCACGGCGAAGCTGCCCAAGCGCTCGTGGGTGAAGACCGGCCAGATTCGCACGCTATCGACAGACCGGATCGGCAAGCGATTGGGACGTGTCGCCGACGAGGAACTGGCCGAAGTTCTTGAAGGTCTTTTCAAGCTGATCGGATAGGTCGTTCACAGCGGTCTAACGGAACGGCGTTCAGCCGCGAGCCGCGCGTAGAGGTCGCTTCGCTTTGCTCGCCTGCCGGGCGCGGCTCGTCGGCTGCAACGCCTTGTTAGCCGGGCGTGCTCGTGCTGCCTGCCAACGACGCAACGACCGCACGCTCTCGTTCGACCTCTGTCCAGTCAACAGCGCTTCAACCGACACATCTTCGTCGATGGCGGGCCAGTGGATGCCGAGGCCGGGTCCGATCAGCTCCCACTGCCGACGCTCGCTCGGCGTCGCCGCCGCCAACCGCGGATACCACGTGAGGGGAACCGACACGACGCGGCCGTCGCGAAGACCCACTACGAGGCATCTCCCGTGACCTTCACCTCGGTCGCTACGGGAACGTCAGTTGCTGCCGAAGTAGTCATGCCAGGCCCTCTGAATCGCGGCTTCGTGCTCGCGCACCAACGCAACCACCTTCGCCAGTTCTACCTTCGTGAACCCGTGGTTGTACTCGAACGCACCGGCGCCAGCCAGAACTTCGCGGCCTTGCGGTCGCGCGCCACGTGCACGTGCACGGGTTCACCGCGATCGCTCGAGAAGAAGAACAGCCGGTACGGGCCGCTCTGCAGCACCGTGGGACTCACCTAGCGATTGTGCCAGCTTTACTGGCAACACGCACCTTCAGCTCCGGCTAACGACCGCGCATCAGCCGCGGCGCGTCGGAGCCCGATGATGCCACGACGTTGGTCGCCGCCGGCTGCATGCGCTGGCTAGACAGCACCGGTGTACCAGTACGGGACGACATTCTCGAAAGACGGCCGGACTCGGCAATGCCCCGTGATGGTCTGGCTTGACGCTGGCAGCTGAACATGCGTTCGTCGCGCCATCCGACCGCGAAGTCGCAACTGCCCGGAGCGAACTGGGTCGCACCGACACCCCGCGGTACGTCACCGACAAACCGAACCAAGGAATGCTTCGATACTCTCTATGCGACAGCTCACACCGAATGCACGAACTCCGAAACGTCGATCGGCCAGGTCGTGGTCTCTGGCACTCCCGCGCTGCGAGCGAGCTTGGCGTGGCACCAACGAGCGTCGCTCGGTGCGGCCCCACGCGCACGTACCCAGCGGCGGCGCCCCGGCTGCTGCGCCGCCGCGTCGTAGAACGCTCTCATGTACTTCGCATGGCCCGTCAGTCGTTCAACGATCCCGACCAGGTAGGTATCGCCAACGACAAGTTCTCTGCACTCGGACACGAGGTCGGCGCAGCCGCCATGCCGCGCCACGGCCAGGAGCAGAAGAAGGCGGCTCGCATTCGTGTCGGTCTAACAAGTATTCGGCCGGTCAGGAGTATCCGTCTCGGCCAACCTCTCGCAGTGTAATAGACCAGGCCGGCCACGGTGGCTGATCCGTAAGTATCTGCGTTCACGCAACTTCCTATAATCGGCCCCTTGGCTCAGCCCATCAAGCGGACTTCTGACCCCGAAGCCTCCCTGATTCAGGACATGGGTAGAGATCATCGTCGTGCTCACGTCGCGATGTCCGAGCAGTTCCTGGATGGTGCGGATGTCGTAGCCATTCTCGAGCAGGTGCGTGGCGAACGAGTGGCGCAGGGTGTGGCATGACGCCGTGCGGGGGATACCAGCCGCGCGCGCGGCGTCTTTCACCGCCTTCTGCAAGCCGACTCGTGCAGGTGATGGCGGCGGCGCTCGCCGGTACCGGGATCGAGGTAGTGTCGCGTGGCGGGAAACATCCATTCCATGCCCACTCCCGTGGGCAACCGGTCTTCCGCGCCCGCGGGCGCCGCACCGACGCCCGGCAGCACTCACTCGGCCCTTGCCGCCCTTGCCGTCGCGCACCAGCACTTCGCCGCGGTCGAAGTGCACGTCCTTCACTCGCAACTCCACGCTTCCATCCCGCAGACCGCCGCCGTAGAGCAGCGACGCCATCAGCCAGGTCACGCCCTGCAGGTAGCCGAGCAGCGCCGCCACTTCGCCGCGCGACAGCACCACCGGCAGCCGCTGTGGCTTGGCCGCGCGCACTAAGTCGCTTGGTTCGGGCAGGGGCCGGTCGAGAACCTGGGTGTAGAGGAAAAGCAACGCGCTTAGCGCCTGGTGTCCGCGTCGAGGCAGCCACGCCGCGGTTGGCCAGCGCCGACAGGTAGCCGCTGACTTCTGCGGAATCCAAGGGTGCGGGGGTGGCGCATGCCGTGGAACGCGATGAAGCGGCGGACCCACCCGGCATAGGCGGTTTCGGTACGCCGGCTGTAGTGGCGGACCCGGAGGGCGTCGCGGAGCTGTTCGAGAAGCTTTGGCGGCGGCACGCCGGGCCACCTGAAAAGGTCGTGCCACGGCCGATTGTGGACAATTGCCCACAGAGCGGCCGTCGAGGATGCAGGTTACGCCGCCCGACGACGAGGCAGAAGGGACAGTTTCTGCGCTGTCCGGGAAAGCCGCAGAGCGAATAGATACTGCGCTATCGGACGCGACCCTAGTGGGACCACGAACGGCCTACCTTACCGGCTTGCTCGCGTCCCCGTGGTACCTCCCGTCCCGGCGGCGCCTGGTCACGGCCGACCCGACCGGCTTGAATGGTGGCGCGCGCGTAGCTTTCCGGCCGCACCGGCTGGCCCACCACCCCGCGCATCATCGCCAACTGCCCCACGTGGGTGAGCGCGTCGGCTACCGGCCCCTGGAAAAGAACGCCCGTGGGCGGGTTGGTGACGTCAGGATCGGCCAGCGCGGCGTCGAAGGCCGCCAGCTCACGGAAGAAGCGGTCGCAGGCCTCTTGCCAGTCGGCCGTCACGCCCGCTTCCCAGCGATACTCCCCGCGCGCCAAACGTTCGCCCCACGCCATCAGGTCGCCCAGATGCGACACGAGCTCCAGCGCCGAGCGGCTGGGCGGAGAGACGCGGACATCTGCGAAGCCGTCGGGCGCGTCGCGCAGCACCTTTCCAGCACGGTAGGCCAACGTGGCCAACGCGTGTCGCAACAGCTCCACGGCGGAGGCGGGCGGCGGCAGAGCGGGTTCGGATAGGGGTGCGGCCATGCGGGTCTCGTGTGCCCGAGATACTACGGCGCGTAGATTCAGCGCGCCAGCGCGCTTGCGGGCTGGCGTTGCGGGCACGCCTGCCCGCCGGACACTCAGCGCCCCGGCGCGCCCAACTCGACGATGGCAATCGCATTCCAGTCGTTCATGGGAATGACCAGCCGGTTGCGCTTGGAGTCATAGGTCATCGAGGCGGCGCTGGGAATGCCCGAAGCGATGATCTCGGCCTTCTGCCCCGGGCGGATGCGCGACACGGTGCCCTGGCGCACGCTGCTCACGTACTTGGTGCCGTCGGCCGTCACCACGATGCCGTCGTTGCCGGCATCAACGGCCTGTTCGGTCGTCACCAGCTTGCCGTCGGGCGTGAAGGTGTGCACGTCGTTGCTGCCGATGTTCACCACCACCAGGTTGCCCGCGCCGTCGAAGGTGATGCCGTTGGGCATGCTGAGCGGCGCGCCCGTGACCACTACCGACGACTGACCCTGCGGCGTGATCTTGTAGACCTTCCAGCTCGTGGCGTCCTGCGGCGTGCCGGTCTGGGTGGCGTAGATGGTGCCGTCGGCCGTCACTTCCAGGTCGTTGAAGCGGCTGACGCCGGGCACCTGCGTGTGGCCCTTGGGTTCGCCCGTCTTCATATCGAACCAGCGAACCGTGTCGATGTCGACCACGTAGAGCATGCCGTTGGCGATGTGGCTGCCGAGCGGGTGGTTCAGCGTGAGCCCGTTGCGGGTCACGCCAATCCACTTCAGCGTGTGGACCGAGCCGTCGGGGTTGATGAGCGACACGTAGCCGTCGTTGGGCACCAGATCCTGCGCCATGCCGGCGTTGACCGACACGTAGAGGTCACGGTCCGCGTCGTAGGACAGGCTCTCGCTGAAACGGAAGCTGCCGTAGATCTTCACGTTCGGCGTGGTCTTGAGCGGCGTCCCGGCCTGGAACGGCTGGGAGGCGGCCGGCGCGGGCGCCGGCTGCGCCGTCTGCGCGGAAGCAAGGGCGGTCGCGCCAAGCACGGCGGCCAGAGCGGTCGGAACGAAAACTGAACGCATCAATCGGAATCTCCTGAGGTCACCCGCCGCCATCGCGGAACCAGGCGCCGCCATTGTAACGGCGTTCGCCACCTGGGCGGTGCCGGGCGCGGCCACCGCAGATATCCCGCGCGGGCGCGGCCAATCGAGACAGAATTAGAAATGATTGATGTCGAACACTACCGGACCCGCCTGCAGGAGCTAGAAGCCGCCGCCATCGCCCGCACCGAGCGCGCGCGCGAGGCTGCCACCACCGCCACGAGCGTGGATGCGGACGATGTCAAGGACTCGGGCGACGCGGGCCTGACCCACGAGCTCGTGGACGAGTCGTTGGCCCAGGCTGCGTGGGGCGCCGACACCCTGGCGCAGATCCGCGCCGCGTTGACGCGCATCGACAACGGCACCTACGGCCAGTGCGTGGTGGACGGCGAGCCGATTGAGAAGGCGCGGCTCGACGCCCTGCCCTGGGCGCCGTTCTGCTTGAAGCACGCCGAGGACGCCGAAAGCGGCGACCCCGAGCGCATGCCGACCGTCTAGTCCGCCCTTTACGTCATAACGCCAACAACGGCCGCGTCCAGCCGCCGGGCAGCTGGACGGGCACTTCGCCGCGGGCGCGGGTTCGGGGGACCGATGCAAGTGGGGATGATCGGACTAGGCCGCATGGGCGGCAACATGGTGCGCCGCCTCATGCAGGCCGGTCACGAGTGCGTGGCCTTCGACGTGTCGCCCGAGGCCGTCGGCGCGCTGGTGGCCGAGGGCGCTGCCGGCAGTGCCTCGCTCGAGGCGTTCGTCGCCGCGCTGCGTCCACCCCGCGTCGTGTGGCTGATGGTGCCGGCCGCGCTGGTCGACCCCGAGGTGGACGCCCTGGCCGCCCTGCTCGCGTCCGGCGACGTGGTGGTGGACGGCGGGAACTCCCACTATCACGACGACATCCGGCGGGCGGCCGCCCTGGCGCAGCGCGGCATCCACTACCTGGACGTCGGCACGAGCGGCGGCGTGTGGGGGCTGGAGCGCGGCTATTGTCTGATGATCGGCGGCGATACCAGCGCCGTCCAGCTGCTCGACCCGATCTTCGCGGCGCTCGCGCCGGGCAGCGGCGAGATCGCGCGCACGCCGGGACGCGCGGGCGCGGGCACGACCGCGGAACGCGGCTATTTGCACTGCGGCCCCTCGGGCGCCGGTCACTTCGTCAAGATGGTCCACAACGGCATCGAGTACGGGCTGATGGCCGCTTATGCCGAAGGCCTGAACGTGCTGCACCACGCCAATGTCGGGCAGGCCGCCCGCGCCGCCGACGCCGAGACCACGCCGCTCCGTCATCCCGAGCACTACCAGTACGACTTCAACCTCGCCGACATCACCGAGGTGTGGCGGCGCGGCAGCGTCGTGGCCTCGTGGCTGCTCGACCTGAGCGCGGCGGCGTTGGTCGACAGCCCCGATCTGGCACGCTTCGCCGGACGGGTATCCGATTCGGGCGAGGGCCGCTGGACGATCGCGGCGGCCATCGACGAGTCGGTGCCGACGCCGGTGCTGAGCGCGGCGCTCTACGACCGCTTCACGTCCCGCGGCGAAGGCGACTTCGCCCACAAGATGCTGTCGGCGATGCGCTTCCAGTTCGGCGGCCATCACGAGAGCGGCGGCGCAAAGCGCGGAGAGAAGCAGTGAGCGACAACGGCCGGTCCGACGCGCTGGTCTTCTTCGGCATCACCGGCGACCTCGCCTACAAGAAGATCTTCCCGGCGCTCCACGGCCATGGTGCGTCGCGGGCAGCTGCGACGTGCCGGTTCTCGGCATGGCCCGAGCCGGGTCGAGCATCGAAGAACTGCGGGCGCGCGCCAAGGCCAGCATCGAGGAACACGACACGCTCGATCCGGAGGCGTTCGCCGTGCTCTCCGAGCTGCTGCACTACGTCGACGGCGACTACGAAGACGCCGCCACCTTCGACGCGCTGCGCGCGGCCTTGGGCAGCGCCGGGAGCCCGGCCTACTACCTGGCGATTCCGCCCAGCATGTTCGGGCCGGTGGCCTCGGGCCTGGCCCGGGCCGGCCTGGTGGCCAACGCCCGGGTCATCGTCGAGAAGCCGTTCGGACGCGACCTCGCTTCGGCGAGGCGCTCAATCGCACGCTGCACGAGCTCTTCCCCGAAACGTCCATCTTCCGCATCGATCACTACCTGGGCAAGGAGCCGGTGCAGAACCTGCTCTACTTCCGCTTCGCCAACTCGTTCCTCGAGCCGATCTGGAACCGCAACTACGTCGACAGCGTGCAGATCACCATGGCCGAGGCCTTCGGCGTGGAGGGGCGCGGCAAGTTCTACGAGGAAGCCGGCGCCATCCGCGACGTGGTGCAGAACCACCTGCTGCAGGTCGTCGCCTGCTGGCCATGGAAGCCCCGGGCGGCCGCGGCATGGAACAGGTGCGCGACGAGAAGGCGCAGGCCTTCCGCTCGATGCGGCCGCTGCGTCCCGAGGACGTCGTGCGCGGACAGTTCGCGGGCTACCGGGATGAAGCGGGCGTGGCCGGCGACTCGCAGGTCGAGACCTTTGCCGCCATCCGCCTGCACATCGACTCGTGGCGCTGGGCCGGCGTGCCGTTCTACATTCGGGCCGGCAAGCACCTGCCGGTGACGACCACCGAGGTGCTGGTGGAGCTGAAGCGGCCGCCGGTGACGCTCTTCGAGGACTGCAACGCCGCCCGGCCCAACCACTTCCGCTTCCGCCTGAGCCCGCGGGTGATGCTGTCGCTCGGGGCGCGGGCCAAGACCCCGGGCGACAAGATGCGGGGCGAGGACGTGGACCTGGTCGCGTTCCACGAACAGAACGGCGAGATGGGGCCCTACGAACGTCTGCTCGGCGACGCCGTGCGCGGCGACCCGACGCTGTTCGCGCGCGAAGATTCCGTGCAAGAAGCCTGGCGCGTGGTGGAGCCGGTACTCGGTCCATGCACGCCCCTGCACGAATACGCCCGCGGCACGTGGGGGCCAGCCGACGCCGATCGTCTGCTCGCCAACGGCTCGACGTGGCACAATCCGGAGCAGCACTGGGTCGTCTCGTAGACGTCATGGCACTGGTCGAACCGTACCCGAACCTGAATGCCCTGGTCACCGCCGTGGCCGAGGTGATCGTCAACGAGTCGATCTCGAACGTGATGCTCCGCGGGCGTTTCACCCTCGCGCTTCCCGGGGGCAGCACACCGCAGCCGCTTTTCCGTTATCTGGCCAGTCCCGAGCAACGCGTGCGTGTGCCCTGGGAACAGGTGCATGTGTTCTTCGTGGACGAGCGGTGCGTGCCGCCCACCGACGAGGCTAGCAACTACCGTCAGGCCCGCGAGCTGCTGCTCGATCACGTGCCCATCCCGGCCGGCCAGGTGCACCGCATGCGCGGGGAGGACGAGCCGAAGGCCGCCGCCGCCGCCTACGAGCAGGAAATGCGGGCCGTGATCGGCCCGCTCAAGGGGCGGGAGTTCGGGGTGCTCGACCTGGCGCTGCTCGGCCTCGGCACCGACGGCCACATCGCGTCGCTCTTTCCCAGTCACAAGGCCGCGCACGATCTGACCCGCTGGGCGATTGCCGAATACATCGACGAGGCGCGCGGCACCCGCATCACGCTGTCGCCGTGGATCCTGAACAACGCCCGCAGCACCATCGTGATGGTGTCGGGCGAGGACAAGGCGCGCGCCCTGATGGCCGTGCTCGAAGGGCCGGAGGTGCCCGACGCGCTGCCGGCGCAGCGCATCGCCTACGGCGCCGTCTACGTGCGCTGGATGATTGACGAGCCGGCCGGCCGCCTGTTGAACAGCCTGAAGCGCTGAGCGCCGGCCTCGCCGGGACGCCTTCTCATCCAGGTCTCATGCGCCACGAGTACGGTGTGCACATGCTACTGGCCCTTGCCGTCGCCGCGGCTGTGGTGGGCGCGGCTCAGCCCCCACCGGTGCTCACCCTGGCCGACGCGGTCACCCAGGCGCGCGCGGCCTCGCCGCTGCTAGGCGCGGCGCGCAACCAGGCCGAGGGCCTGGCCGAAGCGTCGCGGCTGGTCTCGCGCCTGCTCAATCCCAGCTTCGACTTCCGCATCGAGAACCTGGGCAGCGGCGCCTCCTCCGGCGTGCTGCCGCCGGACGTGTTCGCCGAAGCCAGCCTGCCCATCGAGATGAACGGCCGTCGGGGCTTGCGCGCGTCGATGGCCGGCGCCGACCGGGACGTGGCGGCGGGACATCTGCAGGCCACGTTGTTCGCGGTGGCGGTGCGCACCGTGCAGACCTATCTGCACGCGCTGCGGACGCGCGCGCTGGTCGAGACCCTGGCGGCCCACCGCGACGGGCTGGCGAGCCTGATCGGGACGATGCAGCGGCGCGTCGCCGAAGGCGTCGCCGCGGAGGCCGACCTGCTGCGCTTTCAGGCGGAGGCGGCCCGCCTCGACATCGACCTCGCCAAAGCCAACCTGGACCTGGAGCGCAGCCTGACCCAATTGACGTTCGTGATCGGCGCGCCGGCGCCAATCGCCGAGAGCCAGCTCGTGGAGCCGCCACCGGCCCTGGCGCCGGCGCTCGACGACGCCGCTCTGGCCGAGGCCATGGCCCGGCATCCCGAGGTGGCCACCGCGGCCGCCAGGGTGGCCCGCGCGCAGTGGGCCACGGCGCTCGAGCGGTCGCGCACCGTGCCGGATCCAGTGGTGGTCGCCGGCTACAAGCGCACCGCCGGATTCGATACGGCGGTGGCCGGCGTCAGCCTGACCGTGCCGATCTTCGAACGCAACAAGGCCGCGGCCGCCCGGGCCGCGGGCGAGGAACGGGCCGCCATCTCCGAGCGCGACGCGGTGGCCCGGCGCCTGGCCGCCGATGCCCGGTCCCTCGCCGCCACGGCGCGGGTGCTGGCGGACCGGTCGACGCGCGCTGCCCGCGAGTTGCTGGCGCCGGCCGAGGCGGTGCGGAACGCCGCGCGCGCGGCCTTCCGCGAAGGCGCCGTCGATGTCGTGCGCTTGCTCGATGCCGAGCGGGTGTTCAGCGACGTCCAGCGAGCGGCAGCGGATCTGCGGCTCGAAGCGTTGGCGGCCGCGCTCGAGGTGCGACTGACGATGGGCGAGGAGCTGCGGTGATGACCACGCAATCATGGACGGTCACCGGCCGCGCGCTGGTGCTGGCGGCCGCCGCGGCGCTGGCCACGGCCTGCGGCTCACCGGCGCCGTCAACCGCGCCGGCGGCCGCGGCCGAGCCTGCCACTGACGCGGTCGTGCTCAGCGCCGAGGCCATCGCCAACGCCGGCATCTCGATCGAGGCGGCGCGCACCACCACCCGCGCCGACCGCCTCGCCGCACCAGGCGTCATCGCCGTGGACGACACACGCACGGCCCGCATCGGCGCCCTGCAGGAGGGCCTGATCGTCGAGACGCCGGCCCACGTGGGCGACCGGGTCAAGGTCCGTCAGGTGCTGGCGCGCATGCACAGTCATGTGTTGCACGACGCCTGGGCCGGCTATCGCAAGGCGCTGGCCGACCAGCGCCGGGTGGAGCGCCTGCTGGTCTTCGCGGTCGATGCGCACGAGCGCGCCCGGCGGCTCTACGCCGACAAGGCCGTGTCACAGCAGGACGTGCAGCGGGCCGAGGTCGAGCGGTCGTCGGCCACCGAGATGGTGGCGGTTGCGGCAGCCGAAGTGCAGCGCTCGATCGCCGAGCTGGAGCACGTCGGCGTCTCGGTCCCCAGCCAGCCGGCCCCAGGTTCGAGCGGGTCACCGGTCGCCGTCGAGACCGAGGAGCGCATTCCCGTGCGCAGTCCGATTGGCGGCGTCGTGCTCGAGCGCCTGGTCACGCCCGGCAGCACCGTGGTGCCCGGCACGCCGCTCTTCGTCGTGAGCGATCTCTCCACCGTGTGGGCCGTCGCGGAAGTCGACGAGCTGCACCTGGCGCGGGTGAAGGCGGGCCGGCCGGTGGAGGTGACCGTGGCCGCCTATCCCGATGAGCGCTTCCCGGGCACCATTGCCTTCATCGCCGACACCATCAATCCCCAGACCCGCCGTATCGCCATCCGCTCCACGGTCGCCAATCCCGACGGGCGGCTCAAGCCAGAGATGTTCGCCACCATCTCGCTCGGCGAGGGTGACCCGCGCACGGTGGTCGTAGTGCCGGCTGGGGCGCTGCAGTCGGTGAACGGCCGGATTTCGGTGTTCGTCGCCGAGTCGGGCGGACGTTTCACGTTGCGTCCGGTGCAGGCCGGGGCCGACTTCGACGGGCTGGTCGAGATCACCTCCGGGCTGAGGGACGGCGAGCGCGTGGCGGTGAACGGCAGCTTCGCGTTGAAGGCCGAACTGGGCAAAGAGCCCGGGGACGACCACTGACATGGGCCTGGTCGAACGCTTCGTCGCGGCCAGCCTGCGCCAGCGCCTGTTCGTGCTCATCTGCCTGGTGGCGCTGGTCCTGACCGGCGTCGTCGCCTACCGCGACCTCCCGGTCGAAGCGTTTCCGGACCTGACCAACAACCAGGTCACGGTGTTCACCGACGCCCCCGGCCTGGCCGCCGTGGAAGTGGAACTGCGCGTGTCGTATCCGATCGAGACCGCGCTGATGGGCGTGCCCGGGGCGGAGGAAGTGCGCTCGGTGTCGAAGTCGGGGCTGTCGCTCGTCACCGTCGTGTTCGAGGATTCGGTCTCGACCTACCTGGCACGTCAGCTCGTCAACGAACGCGTCACCGAGGCGCGCAGCCGTCTCCCCGTGGGCCTGGAGCCGACGCTTGGCCCCGTGGCCACCGCCTTTGGCGAGATTTATCAGTATCTGGTCGAGAGCGACACGGTCGGCGTGATGGAACGCAAGACCATCCACGACTGGGATCTGCGCACCCAACTCCGCTCGGTGCCCGGCGTGAGCGAGATCAACTCCTGGGGCGGCCTGACGCGGCAGTACCGAGGTCGTCGTGGATCCCCGCCGGCTCGAGCGCTTCGGCGTGACGCTGCAGGAGGTGTTCGCCGCCATCGCCGCCAACAACACGTCGTTCAGCGGCGGCTTCATCGAACACCGGTCGGAACGCTATACCGTGCGCGGCACCGGGCTCGTGACCGGCGAGGACGACTTGCGCCGCATCGTGATCGACGAGGCCGAGGGCGTGCCGGTGCTGGTCTCGGACCTGGCCGAGGTGCGCATCGGCGCGATGCAGCGCCAGGGCGCCGTCACGAGCGACGGCCAGGGCGAGTCGCTGGCCGGCATGGTCATCATGCTCAAGGGCGAGAACGGCCGCGACGTCGGCGCGCGCGTGAAGGCGCGCATCGCCGAAGTGGTCGGCTCGCTGCCCGGGGACGTGACCATCACGCCCTTCTACGACCAGACCGAAGTGATCGACCGCACCTCCGCCACCGTGCGGCGCAACCTGATCGAAGGCGGCGCTGCTGGTCACGGCGGTGCTGTTCGTGTTCCTGCGCGACGTGCGCGCCGCGCTGATCGTCGCCGCCGTCATCCCGCTGTCGATGCTGGCCGGCTTCATCGGCATGCGCGCTGTTCGGCGTCTCGGCCAACCTGATGTCGCTCGGCGCCATCGACTTCGGGCTGATCGTGGACGGCGCGGTCGTGATGATGGAGAACTTCGTGCGCAAGCGCGCCGAGGCCGGCCACTCGCTCGAGCACCATGACCCGCAGGGCAGCCGTATGGCGCTCTTCACCGGCGCCGCTATCGAAGTGGCCCGGCCAATCCTCTTCGGCGTGCTCATCATCATGGCCGTCTACCTGCCGATCTTCACGCTCGAGGGGCTCGAGGGGAAGATGTTCCGGCCCATGGCCATCACCGTCTGCTCGGCGCTGCTCGGCTCGCTGCTGCTGTCGCTCACGGCCGTGCCGGTGGTGTCGTCGTATCTGCTGCGCATCACCGGCGCCGCACACCGACGAGCGTTGGTTCGTGTGGCTGCGCGCGCGCTATCTGCAGCGCGCTGACCGGGGCCATCAGCCGCCCGGTGCGCACGATGAGCGTGGCGCTGGTGGTGGTGGCCGTGGCCGTGGGCTCGCCTGCCCGTATCTGGGCACCGAGTTCATGCCCAAGCTCGACGAAGGCACCATCCTGATTGAAACGCGCAAGCTGCCCTCGGTGTCGCTCGAGGAATCGGTGGCGCTGGCGACGCGCATCGAGCAGATCGCTCAAGGCCTTCCCCGAAGTGAGCCAGGTGGTGACCAAGATGGGCCGGCCCGACCTGGCCACCGAAGCCATGGGCATCTACCAGGGCGACGTCTACGTCGGCTTGCATGCCGATCGACGACTGGACGACCGGCCGCGACAAAGACGCCCTGATCGAGGCCCTGGCCACCGCCCTCGCGGCGATGCCCGGCGTGACCTTCAACTTCACGCAGCCGATGGCGATGCGCCTCGACGAGGTGATCTCCGGCGTGAAGGCCGACGTGGCCGTGAAGATCTTCGGCGACGACGCGGCCACGCTCGAGCGGCTCGGGGCCGAGGTGGAACGGGCCGTTGGCGGAGGTGCACGGTGCCAGCGACGTGCAGTCGGAGGTGCTGTCTGGCGCCGCCGAACTGCAGATCGCCGTCGACCGCGCCCAGATCGCGCGCTACGGGCTGAACGTCGCGGACGTGCGCGCAGGTGGTGGAGACCGTGGTGGGCGGCACCGACGTGACCGAGGTGCTCGACGGCCCGCGGCGCTTTCCCGTGGTGGTGCGGCTGCCCGACGAGCTGCGCGCCGATACCGAAGCCATCGGGAACGTGCTGCTCACCGGCCGGCGCGGCGAGCGCGTGCCGCTGTCGCAGCGTGGCGCACGATCAGCGACACCGAGGCGCCCGAAGCCGATCAACCACGAGAACGGCGCAGCGCCGTATGGTGGTGCAGACCAACGTGCGCGGCCGCGACCTCGGCAGCTTCGTGAGCGAGGCGCAGAGGCGCGTGGCCCGCGCGCTGACGCTGCCGCCCGGCTACCGCATCGAATGGGGCGGGCAGTTCGAGAATCAGGCGCGCGCCACGGCGCGGCTGGCGCTGGTCGTGCCGCTGTCGGTCGCCATCATCTTCGCTGCTGCTCTTCGTCACCTTCGGCACGGTGCGGCAGGCGGCGCTGGTGCTGCTCAACGTGCCGTTCGCGCTGGTCGGCGGCGTGGCCGCGCTGTGGCTGCGCGGCCTCACCCTGAACCTGTCGGCGTCGGTCGGATTCATCGCCCTGTTCGGCGTGGCGGTGCTGAACGGCATCGTGCTCGTGAGCGCGGTCAACCGCCTGCGCGACAGGGATTGCCGCTGCGCGAGGCGCTGATGGCCGGGGCCTCGACCCGGCTCCGGCCGGTGCTGATGACGGCTACGGTGGCGGCGCTCGGGTTCGTGCCGATGGCGCTGTCGCACGGGGCCGGCGCCGAGATCCAACGGCCGCTGGCCACGCGTGGTGATCGGCGGGCATCGTGACCTCGACGCTGCTGACGCTGATGGTGTTGCCGACGCTCTATGCAGTGCTCGAGCAGCGGGCCCTGCGGGCCGGCGTGGCAGACTGACTCTAGAATAGGGCGGTGCGCGTGCTCGTGGTGGAAGACGACCCGGCCATCAGCCGCTTCGTCGTGCGCGGCCTGCGCGAGGAGCATTACCGGGTGGACCTCGCGGAGGACGGCGCGACGGCCGAACGGATGGCGTCGGCGGAAGCCTACGACGCCATCGTGCTCGACGTGCAGCTGCCGGTGATGAGCGGCTTCGCGCTGTGCCGCCAGCTGCGCCGCGACGGCATCGACACGCCGGTGCTGATGCTGACCGCGCGTGACGCCGTGGGCGACCGCGTCGAGGGCCTGGATTCGGGAGCCGATGATTATCTGGTCAAGCCGTTCGAGTTCGACGAGCTGCTGGCGCGGCTCCGGGCGCTGACCCGGCGGGGCCGCACCCGTCAGCTCGATGCCACGCTGACCTACGGGCCCCTGGCCCTGAATGCGGCGACCCACCTGGTGCGCGCGCAGGGTCGGACCCTGGACCTGAGCGCCACCGAGTACCGGCTCCTCGAACACCTGCTGCGCCACTCCGAGACCATCGTGTCGCGCGATCAGCTCGCCGATCACGTGTGGGGCGGCCAATACGATCCCTTCTCGAACGTGGCCGACGTCTACGTGGGCTACCTGCGCCGCAAGCTGCGCGCGGCCGGCGTCGACGAGCCCCTCATCCATACCATTCGCGGCATGGGCTACATGCTCAAGACCCGCCCGGCAGGACGCGCATGACGCGAACCCGCACCGCGTCGCGACCCCGCGTCACCAGAGGTGCGCGGATGACGCTGTCGTTCCGGACGCGCCTGACCCTGCGCTGGCTGACGGCGTTCGGCCTGGTGCTGGCCTTGGCGCACCTGGCCGTCTTCATCGGCGCGCGGGCGTTCCTGCGCCGCGACCTCGACGCGCAGCTCCGCACGCTGGCTGGCACCGAGCTGGCCTCGTCGAGCGACGGCGCCGGCCCACACCTGCACGAATTCCCGGTGGAGATGCACGGCGCCGGTGAGGTGGCCGACAAGTTCGTGCAGCTCATCGACGCGCGTGGGCAGGTGCTGCTGCAGTCGCCGGGCCTCGGCGCCCGTGCCTCGCTGCTCGACGCCGACGCGTTGCGCCGGGCCTTCGCGCGCGAGGCGCCGATGGTGGACGTGGTCGTGGACGGCCGCGCTGGCCGCATGACGGCTCTGCTCGTGCCCGACCCGCGCCATCACCTGGTGGCCGTGGGTCTCTTCACCGACGCGCTCGACGCCACGCTGGTGCGGCTCGGTCAACTGCTGCTCGGCGTGGGCCTGGGGGCGCTGGCGCTGACCGCGGTCGTGGGCTTCTCGTTGGCTTCGCGCGCGCTCGATCCGATTCGCCGCATCACCGACCGTGCCGCCGCGATTGCCGACGGGCAGTTCACGACCCGGCTCGACGCGCCCCGGGTGGACGACGAGATTCGGGCGCATGACCCGGCTCTTGAACCGCATGCTCGAACGCCTGCATGGCGCCCTCGAAGCCAATCGACGCTTCGCCGCCGACGCCTCACACGAACTGCGCGGGCCGCTCACGGCGATGCAGGGCGAAGTGGACGTGACGCTGAAACGCGACCGGACCCCGGAGGAATACCGCGAGGCGCTGGCACGTGTACGCGAGCGGCTGGCCGTAATGGGCAGTTTGACCGAAGACCTGATGCTGCTCGTGCGCGCGCAGGAAGACCGGCTTCCGCCGGTGGGCGAGGTGCGCGTGGCCGAGCTGTTGCGGCGCGTCGCCGCGCACGCCTCAGGGGCCGCCGCGGCTGGACACGTCACGCTGGCCATCGACGCCGATCCGAACCTGGTGGTCTACGGCGAGCCAAGCCTGCTCGAGCGCGTGTTCGACAACCTGGTGCGCAACGGCATCCAGTACAACCACGAGCACGGCAGCGTGTCGCTGACCGCCACGGTCAATCCACGAGCGCAATCGAGTGTTGGCGACTGGGTCAGCGACGAGGTCGTGATCGACGTGCGCGATTCCGGCAGCGGCATTCCGCCCGAGGAACGCGAACGGGTGTTCGAGCGCTTCTATCGCCTCGACTCGTCCCGGTCGCGTCGCACCGGTGGGGCCGGCCTGGGCCTGGCCATCTCGCGTGAGATCGTGCAGCTCTTCAAGGGCACGATCCGCGTTGGCGATGGGCCTGGTCCGGGCACCACGGTGGAAGTGCGGCTGCCCGGCGGCGTGGCCGCGGTGTAGGGCAGACGGCCCTCGCTTTGGAGGATTCGATTCCTTCCGGGCTCACCACTGTCCCCCGCCACTGCAACAACTGACCGATCAGGCTTCGGCCGTCTCCAGAATGTCTCCACGCGCCGGCCGCGTGGAGGGCCGTTCGAGCAGCCGAATCGCGTCGGTGAGCGCGCTCGGACTCAGGTGCATGTAGCGCTGCGTCGTCGAGAGATCGCGATGCCCCGCCAGTTCCTGAATCGCCCGCATCGGCGCCCCGCGCATTGCCAGGTGCGAACAGAACGTGTGCCGCAGCACGTGCACGCCCAGGTACCGCAGGTTCCCGCGTCGAGCCACACGCCGCAGCAAGTCCGTGAGCATGTGTTCCGCGAGCGGTGATCCATCCGGCATCCGCCTGCGTAAGCACCCGGTCGAGCGGGTGTCCGAGGACATCCTCACGCCCCTCGACATGGTCACGTTCTACCTGACGAGTTCGCGGGTGTTCCTGCAGGGTGAGCGCAAGAACCTAAGATCACGTTGGGCCCACGGGAAACACGCCGCCGGGTGAGACCCGGGCCATCGCGGCGATAAGCTCCGGCACGAGAGGACGCAGATCGACAAGACGATTGCCCGTCGCCCGCACAACGACCACGGCAACATTGAAACGGTGGACGTCGTTCTGGAACGACAGATTGCGGTCGACGGTCACGACAAGTCGAACTGTCCGTCAGCCAGCGCCAGCAGCTCGCCGTTTCGCTTGCTGGCCCAGCCCATCTCCGGCACGGTCCGCACCGTCAGCCCCGGAAGCTCGCGCTTCAGGCCCTTCGGCAGGCACTCATCAAGCAGGATGCGCACGGGCGAGGAGGGCGTCCTTGGCCTGTTCGAGCGCACCAACGGCAAGTTCGCGACTCACCGTCGGAAAGTCGTCGAGGAACGCATCCAGCGACTCGCCGCCTTCGAGGTAGTCGAGCAGCGTCTGGAACGGCACGCGCGTTCCCGCGAACACGGCGGTGCCGCCCATGATCTCGGGGTCGCGATGAACTGCCGGGCCGAGCACTGGCATACCGTGATTGTACGGCCTTCTCCCGTCTCCAGAATGTCTCCAAGAACCCGGTCGAATCACGTTGACGAGCGCGAACTCCCGTCGATTGCGGAATATGGCTAACCCATGGCGAATCAACCACCTGGAGCCAGAAGTCGTGCGCCGTCAACCGGTTAGCTGAACGACGAACCCAAGCTTCGATTCCCTTCCGGGCTCACCATGCCTCGTTCCAAGGCGGCGGGGACGGCGGAATGAGCCGCGGTGAAGTACGTGCCCACCCCGACCATTCCCGGTAAACCATCGCCGTGCCATGTCGTAAGTACTTAGATAGACCCTTCCTTCAGCCGCACTCATCGCGCTTCCTTCGCCGCGCTCATCGCCGCCGCACTCGTCGCGGCCCATCCGCCAAAGGGAACCTGCCGACTGATGCGAAAGCTCATCGACGTCCGACGCATTTTGCTCGTCCTGCCGCTCGTCGGCGCGCTCGTGGCCGCCGGCTGCGGCGGCCAGACCTCGGGCGAACCGAGGCCCGGCGGCCGGCCGGTTTCGCCCGTGCCCGCCGTCGAGGTGGTTCAGGCCCGCGAAGGATCGCTGCCGCTGGTCGAGCGGCTCACCGGCACCGCCCGAGCCTCGGGCGAGGTAGCCATCTTCCCCGAGGCCAACGGCCGGATCGTGGAGGTGCTCGTCAACAACGGCGCCGCGGTCACGAAGGGCCAGCCGCTCGTCCGGATCCAGACGGCCGAGTCGCAGCCGCAGCTCGATCAGGCGCGCTCGCAGTTGACCGTGGCCGAGGCTCAGGTGCGCGAGGCCGAAGCCGTCCTCTCCAACCTGCTCCGGCAACTCGGGCGCACGACGACGCTGGCCGAACGCGGGCTCGTGAGCCGGCAGGAGGTGGACACCCAGCAGTCTCAGGTGGACGCCAGCCGCGCCACCGTGCAGCGCGCGAAAGCGCAGGTGACAGCGGCCAGGGCGGTCGTGGCGGGGCGATCGGCCGTGCAGCGCCAGTCGCTGGTGCGCGCCCCGATCTCGGGCCGCGTCGGCCAGCGCGACGCCGAGGTCGGCATGCTCGTCGACGGCCAGACCCAGTTGTTCATCGTCGGTCAGCTGGACCGCATGCGCATCGAAGTGCCGGTTGCGCAGGATGTGCTGGCCGAGGTCCGTCGTGGCCAGCGCGTCGAGATCGTGGCCCGCGCCGGCGACCCGCCGATCGTGGCGATGGTCTCGCGGATCTCCCCGTTCCTCAGCCGCGGCGCCTTCAGCGGCGAGGTGGAGATCGACGTGCCCAATGCGGGGGCGCTCGTCCCTGGCATGTTCGTGACGGTCGACATCCACTACGGCGAAAGCGCCGCCGCCACGCTCGTGCCGACCAGCGCCATCTACGAAAATCCCGCCACCGGCGAGACGGGCGTGTATGTCGTATCGCCCCGGCCGGCGAAATGAAGGTCTCGCTGACCGCGCTCGGCCAGGAGCCGGTGGCCGTGCCCTTCAGGCGGGTCGAGGTGCTGGCGACCGGACGCCAGACGGTGGGCGTAGCCGGGCTGAGTCCGGGCGACTGGGTGGTGGTGGTCGGCCAGCACCTGCTGACCGACGCGGACGCGCCCGAGGCGCGCGTCCGCGGCCTGTCGTGGGATCACATCCTGAATCTGCAGGGCTTGCAGCGCGAGGATTTGCTCCGCCAGTTCATGGACAAGCAGCGCCAGTCTGGCGCCGCGGGGAGGGACTGACATGGCCTCGATCACCGAGACCTCGATCCGCCGTCCCGTCGCCACCGCGATGCTCTACGCGATCATCGTCACGGTGGGCGTCGTCGGCTTCCTCTACCTGCCGGTGGACCTGCTGCCGGCCATCGAGTTCCCGCGTCTCTCGGTCAACGTCGACCTACCCCAACGTCGGGCCGGAGGAGATGGAGTCGATCGTCACCGACCCGCTCGAGAACGCGCTGTCGGGCATCCCCAACCTGGAGCGGATGACCTCGTTCTCGCAGGAAGGCCGCAGCCGCGTCTCGCTCGAGTTCGGCCGCCAGGTCGACCCTCGACGAAGCGGCCAACGACGTGCGCTCGGCGCTCGACCGCCTGCGCGACGACCTGCCCCTCGAGGCCGAAGCGCCGACGATCTGGAAGTTCGACCCCGACGCCCAGGACATCGTGACGCTGGCGGTGGCCTCGACGCGCGATCTGAGCGCGACGACCCGGCTGCTCGAGCGCGAGATCGCCCAGCCGCTT
Organism: uncultured Acidobacteriota bacterium; assembly: GCA_963843885.1. Classification (GTDB taxonomy): domain Bacteria; phylum Acidobacteriota; class Vicinamibacteria; order Vicinamibacterales; family UBA2999; genus CADEFD01. Next base: position 790,691 of record CAWJMJ010000011.1, on the reverse strand, counting down.
CGAGCAGATTCCCGGCGTCGGCGCCATCACCGTGGCGCGGCGGCGTCTACCGCGAGATCCAGGTGCAGCTGGCGCCGCGACCGGCTGAAGGCCGCCGGCCTGGCGGCCGCCGACGTGCAGCGACGCGCTGACCCGCGAGAACGTGCAGTTGCCGGGCGGCAACGTCAAGGACGGCGTCAGCGACCTCTACGTCCGCACGCTCGGCGAATACCAGTCGCTCGACGAGATCGGCGCGACCGTCGTCGAGATGCGCGACAGCCGTCCGGTCCGGGTGCGGGACGTCGCGCAGGTGGTCGACGGCTACGAGGACGTCACGCAACCTGGCCGAGGTCAACGGCGTGCCCGGTCGTCCGGCTCGAGATCCAGAAGCAGAGCGGCGCCAACACCGTGGCGGTGGCGGCGCTGCATCCGCGACGAGGTCGCACGGATCAACCACGAGCGCTCCGACCTCCGGCTGAGCGTCGCTCAGCGACCAGAGCGACTTCATCCGCCAGTCGATCGACAACGTCCGCAGCTCGGCGCTCTACGGCGGCCTGCTGGCGATCGCCATCCTCTACCTCTTCCTCCGCAACAGCTCGGCCACGCGTCATCATCGCCCTGGCCATTCCGGTCTCGGTCATCGCCGCCTTCGGGCTGCTCTACTTCGCCGGGCTGACGCTTGAACCAGATGACCTTCGGCGGCCTGGCGCTGGGCATCGGCCTGATCGTGGACAACGCGATCGTGGTGATCGAGAACATCGTCCGCCAGCGACAGGCGGGGCGGTCCCGCGAAGACGCCGCTCGTGTCGGCACGCGCGAGGTGGCCGGCGCCGTGGTGGCCGCCACGCTGACGACCTGCGTGATCCTGCTGCCGGTGGTCTTCATGCGCACGACCAGCGGCCAGCTGTTCCAGACGCTGGCCCTGGTGGTGGTCTTCGCCCTTGCCTGTTCGCTGCTCATCGCGCTGACGCTCGTGCCGATGCTGGCCAGCCGCTTCCTGACCATCCGCCCCCAAGCACCGGCCAACGCCGGCCCGGCGACCCAATCGCGCCTCGATCGGGCCTTCAGTCGGCTCGACCACGCCTACCTCCGGGCCCTCGGCTACGCCCTGCATCACCGGGTGCGGGTGCTGCTGGGCGCCGCGGCAGCCGTCGCCCTGGCCGTGTGGGTGATGCGCTTCGTGCCGGTGGAGCTGGCCCCGCAGATGGAGACCAACGAGATCGAGGTGCGAGCTCGAGATGGCCCGCGGCACGAGCATGGCCATCGCCACCCGCTATCTCGACGAGCTGGCCGACGATCGTCCGGCGCGTGTGCCCCGATGAGCGAGGTCGCCTCGATCGACACGCAGGTGCGCGGCGACAACGCGGAGCTCGACATCCGCCTGGTCGACGCCGCGGAGCGGACCATCGACTCGACCGTGCTGGCCGACCGCATCAGGGCGGCCGTCGCCGAGCCGGATTCCCGGCGCCGAGATCCGGGTGCGAGGCCCAATCGGGCCTGTGGATGCTGCGCCGGCTGTTCTCGGCCGGCGGCGGCGACGAGGACAGTGGAAGTGGAGCTGCGCGGCTACGACATGGACCGCAGCGTGGCGCTGGCCGCCGACATCCGCCGGCGCATGGAGCGGGTGCCCGGCGTCGTCGAGGTCGACGTCGCCGAACGCGAAGGGCGGCTCGAGGAGAACCTGATCTTCAGGCGCGAGCGCATCTACAGCCTGGGCCTGTCCGTCGAGCAGGTGGGCCGGGCCGTGCAGACCAGCGTCGGCGGCAGCCGCGCCGGCTACTTCCGCGAAGGCGGCGAGCAGTTCCCCATCACCGTCCGGCTGCGTCCCGAAGACCGCGAGACGGCGGCCGATCTCGCCGGCGTGGCGGTCAGGACGCCGGACGACCAGATGGTGCCGGTGTCGACGCTGGTCGAGCGGCGCCGCGATCGCGGACCCGCCAACATCCGCCACATCGACGGCCAGCGCGTGCAGTTACATCACCGCCGAACCTCGAGCGCGGCGTGCCGCTCGGCGACGCGGTCGCGCGCATCCGAGACGGAGCTGGCGGGCATGACGCTGCCCAGCCGGCTTCTCGGTCGTCTACGGCGGCGCCTACCGCGAACAGCAGCAAGCGCAGCGCGACTTCGTGATCGCCATCGTCATGGCCCTGCTGCTGGTCTACATGGTGCTGGCCGGCCAGTTCGAGCGCTTCGTGGACCCGCTGGTCGTGATGGCCAGCGTGCCGGTGGCCATCATCGGCATCGCCCCGACGCTCCTGCTCACCAACACGACCCTCAACGTCCAGAGCATCATGGGCGTGGTGATGCTCGATCGGCATCGTCGTCAACAACGCCATCGTGCTGGTGGACTACGTCAACCTGAAGCGGCGCGAGGACGGCCTCGCGGTCGAGGACGCCGTGCTCGAGGCGGGCCGCACGCGGCTGCGGCCGATCCTGATGACCACGGCCACGACCGTGCTGGCGCTGCATTCCGCTGGCGCTGGGCTGGGGCGCCGGCGCCGGCCTGCAGGCCGCCGCTGGCCCGCGTGGTGGTGGGCGGCCTGGCCGCCTCGTCGCTCGTGACGCTGTTCCTGATTCCCGCGCTCTACGTCCAAGCGGCGGCGTGGACGGCGGCCGTCCAGCGGCCGCTGGGTCGACGTGCCGAGGCGCCTCAGCCGTCGGCCCCGTGATCACAGGCTGAGACGACCCGGCCAGTTCCACGCCGCTATCGCGTGCCGGTCCTTACTTGCTGGTCAGCACCGGCCCATTCTTCAGATGCGCGTCGAAGAACGCCTCGGCCCGCCGCCACGCGTCGCGCAGAATATGCGCGCGCCGGAAGAAGTGGATTTCGCCGGGATACACACCCATCTCGAACGGCTTGTCGAGTTTCAGCAAGGTGTCGATGACGCGCAGGGAATCGCGAAACTGGACGTTGCGGTCGTTGGTGCCGTGCAGCACGAGCAGCGGCCGCGACAATTTGTCCATATGGAAGATCGGCGCCGACACCGTGTAGATCTCGGGATTCTCGACCGGCGTGCCCAGCCTCGGCGTGGTGTAACCGGCACCGTAGGTGGCCCAGTCCACCACGCCGGCCACGTCGATGCCGGCCCGCCACAGCGTCGGGTCGGTGTTGAGCGCCTGCAGCGTCAGGAAGCCGCCGTAGCTGAGACCCCACACGCCGATGCGGTCGGGGTCCACATAGGCAGCGTCTTCAGGTAGTCGGCGCCGGCGGCCACGTCGGCGGTGTCGTTCACGCCCAGCCCCATGTGCACGCCGGTGGCCCAGTTGCGGCTGTAGCCGGAGCTGCCGCGGTAGTCGGGCGTGAGCACGATGTAGCCCTGCTGCACCAGGTACTGCGACACCGAGTAGTACATCCGGTAGCTGCCCGGGTGCCAGCCGAGGAAGTTCTGGTCCGAGCCGGAGCCGTGGATCCACACGATGGCCGGATGCTTCTTGGCCTTGTCGAGGTGCTTCGGCAGCATCAGCGTCGAGGGCACGGGCGCCCGGTCCAACCGGCTCGGGAACGACACGAAGGTCGGCGCGACCAGATCGGCCTTGTCCAGGCCGGCGGGCATCGAGTCGCTGAGCCGCCTCGGCGTCGCCCCGGAGCGCGCGGCTACGGCATAAAGGTCGAGCGAGTTCTCGACGTCGGTCCGCTGATAGACGAGCGACCGCCCATCGGGAGCGAAGAGCGGGTCGAGGTTGACGCCGCGCATGGTGACCACCGGTTCGATGGCGCCGGTGGTCACGTCGACCACGTCCACGAACCGCTCCATCTGGTTGCCGGCCGCGCTGTGGTGGAACGCGATCTTCCGGCTGTCCGGCGACCAGCTTCCCAGCCCGGCGCCGAAGTCGCCTGTGGAAAGCTGCTTGGCCTGCGTCTCGCTCGTGGCGTCGAGCGGCATCACGTAGACGTGGATCCAGCCGGTGCGGTCGCTGACGAACGCCAGCGACTTGCCGTCGGGCGAGACCAGCAGTTTCACGTCGCGGTTGGTGGGCGACCACCACTTCTCGTCGCGATCGCGCCACAGCACGCGCGGCCAGCTGCCCACGCGCACGGTCTTGATCTCGCGCGTCTTGCCGTCGGGCGACAGCTCCTGGTAGACGAGCGCGCCGTCGGCGGCAAACTGCACGCCGCTCGTGGCCCCCACCGCCGGAATCCAGGCCACGTCGCCGCCCTGCGCGGCGATCACCCCCAGGCGCCGTTCACGGTTGACGTTCTCCATCGACCGCACGAGGGGGCCGTTCCACGGCAGGTCCTCGGGCTCGAGCCCGCCGCGCGCGGCGGTGAAGGCCAGCCAGCGGCCATCGGACGAGAACACCGGCACCCCCGGGGTCAGGCCGTCGCTCACGTTGGTGAGCTGGCGCTCGGTCCGGGCGTCGACATGGGCCAGCCAGATCTGGCCACGCCGCAGGAACGCGATCCGGGTGCGGTCGGGAGAGAGCGCGAACGCGCCGGCGTCGCCGAGGGGCGCTGCCATCCGTGCCGGCTTGGCGGCCACCGCCGACACCGTCCACAACTGGCCGTCCTTGCCGAAGAGCAGCGTGTCGTTCGAGGTCCAGGCCACGTTGCCGATGTCGGACACGAGCAGGTGCGGGTCGACCGGGAAATCGGTGAGCTGTAGCGGCGCGCTGCCGGGCGTGACCACGAAGAGATCCTGCTTGCCGGCGGCGTCCCACAGGAACGCCACCTTGGTGCCATCAGGCGACCAGACGGGATTGGTCGGGTACTTGATGTCGGCAATGCGCGCGATGGTGATGCTGCCCTTGGGGGGCTCGGCCTGTGCGGTGCTGACGGCGCAGAGCGCGGCCAGCGCGCACAGCAGAACGGAGCTCGGCGTCGTGAAGGAACGAGGCATTCGCGGTCGGGACATCGGGCGAGGATATCCCGTTTCTGCGGTGGTCCCACGCCGGATCAGCCCTCGACCCCGGTGGCCGTGCCGCGCAGCGCCTACGCCAGCGACGGCGGCAAGCCGAAGCGCGGAAACAACGTGTCGACGTCGAGGAACGTGTTCCAGCCGGCGATGCGATCGCCGCGCAGTTCGAGCACCACCAGTCCCCACGGCTGCCGTCCGCCCTGCCGGTACTGCCCGAAGGCCGGCGAGCCGCCGCAGGCGGCGACCGGCACGAGGCGTGAACCGTCACAGCCCAAGCCGGGGCCGAGCAGCCACTGCCCGATGCTCGACGGCCCCTGGAGCCACATGTCGTAGGGCGGCATGGTCATGACCGCGTCCTCGTGCAGCAACGCGGTGAGCGCGACCACATCGTAACGATGGAACGCGTCCACGTAGCGCTCGATGAGCGCGGCGTGCTCAGGCTCGAGCGCCGCGTCGCGGGTCAGCGACGCCTTGGCGCCGAGCGTGGCCCGGGCCCGCTGCACGGCGCTGTTGACTGCGGCCACGGTGGTCTCGAGGCTGTCGGCGACCTCCGCCGCCGACCAGCCCAGCACTTCGGTCAGCAGCAAGGCCGCCCGCTGCCGCGGCGGCAAGCTCTGCAGGGCCGCCACGAAGGCCAGCCGGATGCTTTCCTTGAGCACCACCAGCTGCGCCGGATCGCTGTCGGCCGGCAGCGCCGCCACGTCGGGCACCGGCTCGAGCCAGTGCGCCCGCGGCCGCTCCGGCAAGATGGGACCGACCTCGCTCACTACCAGCGGCGCCCCGTTCTCCATCGGCCGGGCGCGCTTCGCGCGGGCTTCGCGCTCGTCGAGACACACGTTGGTGGCAATGCGATAGAGCCAGGTGCGCAGCGACGACCGCCCGTCGAACTTGTCGAGGTGCCGCCAGGCCCGCAGCATGGTCTCCTGCACGGCGTCCTCGGCGTCCACGATGGAGCCGAGCATGCGGTAGCAATGGCCGGTGAGGGCCGAGCGGTGCGGTTCGAGGTCGGCCGATGTCGACAGCATGCAGCCATGAGACGACACCGGCACGATCAGCGTCAATCCGCTATTCCATGCGGAAGGTGCCGGTCGTAAACGGTTGGCCGCGCCGGTACACGCTCACCACGGCGCCGGTGCTGGTCGTGGACGTGTTCACGAGCGTGAACGCGGCGGGCACGGCGCCACTTCCGAACAGGCGCTTGCCGCTCCCGACCACCACCGGGAACGTGAGCAGCCGGTACTCGTCGATGAGGTCGTGCGCGATCAGCGTCTGCGCGAGCCCGGCGCTGCCGTGCACCTGGAGCTCGCCCTCGAAACGCGCCTTGATGGCGCCCACTTCGGCCACGACGTCCCGGACCACGGTCGTGTTGGTCCACGAGAAGTTCGTCCGGGTGCGCGAGGCCACGAACTTCGGCAACGTGTTCAACTTGGTGGCCACGATGTCGTCCGGATCGGTGACGCGGGGCCAATGCCCCGCGAAGATGTCGTAGGTGGTCCGTCCCAGCAGGAACGCGTCGGCCTTGGCAAAGATGGCCGACATGGTCACGCCCATGTCCATGTCGGCATGGGGCACGAGCCAGCCTTCGTGCGTGAAGCCGCCGCTCGGGTCTTCGCCGGGGCCGCCGGGCGCCTGCATGACGCCGTCGAGCGTGAGGAAGGTGGTGATGGTCAGCTCAGCCATGGAATCTCCAATGATGCATCCGTCTGGAAGTTTAGACGTTCGGCGCGGCCGGCAATCATCGGTAGGAATACACGGGCAGCTGACCCTCGGGGCCGGATTCGCGTCGGGTGACGCAAACCCGGCCCCGATGCCGCTCTACGACTCGGCGCGCGGCAGCGCGATGAAGGCGTCGGCGCCACGGCGGCTGACCAGCACCAGCGCCGGCCGATCCGGCTGCGTCTTCAAGGCGTCGCGCAACGCCGACGATCGAGGTCACGGCCTGACCGTTGACGGCGCTTGATGACGTCGCCCTCGCGGATGCCGGCGGACGCGGCCACTCCGGCCGGGTCGACGCCGGTCACGACCACGCCCGATGCGGTCCTCGGCAGCTCGAGCTGCTCGGCAATCTGCGGCGTGAGCGGCGTCACCGACATGCCGAAGCCCGATTCGTGACGGCGCGTTCTTGTCGGCCCCGGACGCATCGGCCGTCGCCGGCTCGCGTTCGCTCAGGTGCGCCGTCAGCGTTTCGTCGCGGCCGTTGCGCCGCACGAGGATGGTCACCGTGGCCCCGGGCCGCGAGCCGGCGATCTGATTGCGCAGCCGGTTGGCGTCGTTCACCGCCTTGCCGTCGATCTGCAGGACGACGTCGCCCTGCTTCACGCCCGCCTTGTCGGCCGGACCGTCGGGCTCGACGCTCGCTGACGAGCGCGCCGCGCGTCTCGGCCACGCCCAGGCTCTCGGCCAGTTCGGGCGTGAGCCCCTGCACGGTGACGCCGAGCCGGGCGCGATGCACCACGCCGTCGGTGACCAGCTGCTCGGCCACGGCCTGCGCCATCGCCGACGGAATGGCGAAGCCGAGGCCGATGTTGCCGCCCGAGGGCGACAGGATCTGCGCGTTGATGCCGACCAGCTCGCCCTGCAGGTTCACGAGCGCACCGCCGGAGTTGCCCTGGTTGATGGGCGCGTCGGTCTGCAGGAAGTCCTCGTAGGCGCCGTCGCCGGCGCCGGTGGCCCGGCCCTTGGCGCTGACGATGCCCATGGTGACGGTCTGGCCGACGCCGAGCGGATTGCCGAAGGCCAGCACGACGTCGCCGACCCGATCGTCTCCGAGTCGCCGTAGGGCACGACCGGCAGCCCCTTGGCGGCAATGCGCAGCACCGCCAGGTCGCTGGCCGCGTCGCTGCCGACCAGCGTGGCCGGGAACGAACGCCCATCGGCCAGGTCCACGCGCATGCGCGACGCCTGTTCCACGACGTGATGGTTGGTGAGCACGAGCCCGTCGGCGCGCACGATCACGCCCGAGCCCAGGCCGCCTTCGCGGCGCCGTTCAGGCGCGGGCTGGCCGCGCCCGCCGAAGAACTGCTCGAAGCCCTCCGGCAACCGCGGCATCGCGGTCTGCGACATCACGGCCGTCTTCTCCACGCGGATGGTCACGACGGCCGGCGCCACCTTGTCGACGACCTGGCTGTACGACTGCACCGGCGCACCTGCCAGCGGCGCTGGCGTCACGACCGCGGCGGGCGGAAGGGCGTGCGGCTCGGACGACGCCCACAACCTCGAACCAGCTCCAGAGACACCGGCGGCCGCGGCCGTGGTGGCCATAGCCAGTGCGGCCGCTCCGAGCCACGGAGCCCTCGACCGGCGGGGATGCATTGGCGATCCGTTCATTGCTCTCACTCCTTTTTGGGGCACATCGATTCGTGCCTACACCCAGTAAGACGCCAGGCGGAGTGTCGGGACGGCGTCCCGAACATGACATCGCTGACAGGTTGGCGGGGGCCCGACCGGATCGCCGGACGCCCGGCCGGGCGTTCAGACCTGTCGCGGCGCGAGCGCGGGCGCGGCCGGCAGGGTGAGGGTGAAGGTGGTGCCCTGCCCCGGTGCCGACGTGACGGCCACCTGTCCGCCGTGCGCCTCGCACGATCGCCTTGACCAGCGACAGCCCCAGGCCGAGGCCCCGGCTCGAACGGCTGGAGTCGCCACGGTAGAGCCGGTCCCACACGAACGGCAGGTCGGCCGGCGCGATCCCGACGCCGCTGTCGCGGACCGTCACCGCCACCACCTCGCCGCGGCGCTCGGCGCCGACCTCGATCGCGCCGTCGCGGCCGGTGTACTTCACGGCGTTCTCGATCAGATTGGCCAGCACCTGGCGCAGCCGCGTGCGGTCGCCGATCACGGTCAATCCCGCCGGCACCGAGGCCGTCAGCGTCAGGCCCTGGTCTTCGGCTTCGTCGGCGTAGAGATCGATGGCCTCGCCGGCGACGACGGCCAGGTCGACCGGCGCCCGATCGAGCGCCATCGTACCGGTCTCCGCCTCCGATACGTCCATCAGCGCGGTCAACGTGGCGTTGACGCGGTCGGCCTCCTCGAGGGCGCGCTCCAGCCCCTCGCGCAGCGCCGCCGGATGATCGGCCAGCAGGGCCGACTCGGCCCCGGCGCGCAGGCGCGTGAGCGGCGTGCGCAGGTCGTGCGCCACGTTGTCGAGCGCGCCGCGCATGCCGGCGATCAGCAGCTGGATGCGGCCGAGCATGTCGTTCACGAGTCCGCCCAGCTCATCGAGCGGGTCGTGCGAGGCGCGCGTCTCGACCCGGGCGTCGAACCGCCCGGTCGCCAGAATCGAGCGCAGCGTGCTCTCGAGCGCCCGCAGCGGCGCCAGCGCAAAGCGCGTCAGCAGCGCCCCGCCGGCCAGCCCGATGACGATCACCACCGTGAGCACCTGCAGGCCGCGGGCCCGGAACTGCCCGAGCAGCTCGTCGCGCACGTGCGAACTGCGCCCGACCTGCACGATGACCCCGTCGGGCAGCCGCGCCGTGCCCACTTCCAGCACCGAGCCGTCGGGTGGATCGGGAATGACCATCCACCCGGCCCGCACCAGCGCCGGCGCGTCAAGGCGCGACAGATCGAAGCCGCCCCAGCCGGGGGGCTCGGCGAAATACACCACCTGCGACCCGGCGTTGATGACGCGGACCAGCAGGCGCTCGTGCCGCCCTTCGCCGGCATCGACCTCGATGAGCCGTTGCAGGCCCGGCAGGCCGCGCCGGTCGTAATCGGCGGCATAGCGGGTCAGCATCGACTCGAGCACCGAGTGGTCCTGCGCTTCGAGCGCGCGCGCCAGCAGGGCGTAGGTGACGACGGCAACGGCGGCGACGCTGGCCGCAAACAGCACGGCGTACCACAGCGCAATGCGCAGTGGGAAGGCGCGGGTGATGGCGCTAGCCGGCTTTGAGGACATAGCCCACGCCTCGGACCGTGTGCAGCAGCTTGGTCTGGAAGTCCTTGTCGATCTTGTCGCGCAGCCGGTGCACGAGCACGTCCACGGCGTTGGTGCCGGTGTCGAAGCTGTAGTCCCACACGTGCGACACGATCATCGCCTTCGACATGACCTTGCCGGGGTGGCGCATCAGGTACTCGAGCAGCGCGAACTCGCGCGGCCGCAGCTCGACCGGCGTGCCGCCGCGGCTGGCCTTGCGGGTGAGGCGGTCGAGGCGCAGATCGCCCACCGCGAGTTCCGCCGATTCGATCGGCAGCTGGCCGCGCCGGGTGAGCGCCTGGACGCGGGCCACCAGTTCCTGGAAGGCGAACGGCTTGGTCAGGTAGTCGTCGCCGCCGGTCTGCAAGCCCTTGACGCGGTCGTCCACGGAGTGGCGCGCGCTCAGGAACAGCACCGGCGTGGTGACGGCGGCGCGGCGCAACGCGGCCACCAGGCTGAGGCCGTCGAGCCGGGGCAGCATCACGTCCACGATGGCGGCGTCGTAGGGGTGGGCGCGGGCCAGCTCCAGGCCCTTGACGCCGTCGCCGGCGACGTCCACCGCGTAGCCCTCCTGGCGCAGTCCCGCCGCCACGAACTCGGCGATGCTGGGGTCGTCTTCGACGACGAGAATGCGCACGAGCCTATCGTCCTGCGCCGTCGCGCGACGGTCAAGCCAGACGGGCGGCCGGGCGTGCCCGGTATAATCGAGCCGTGCTCGACCAGTCCCGCCGGCCACTCGCCGAAGACACGTCGCCCGCGGCGGAGCAGGCGCTGATTGGCCGCTGGCGCGAGATGAGCGGGGCGGAAAAGGCCCGACTGGCCTCGTTGCTGTGCCGACGGACCAACGCCCTGGCCGCGGCCGGCATCAAGCTGCGGCATCCGCATGATGCTCCCCGGCAGCGCTTTCTTCGGTTGGCGATTGTGCGACTCGGCTACGCCCTGGCGGTCAGCGCTTTTCCGGACGCTGCCGGACTGGAGCCGTGAGGTGCGTGCGGACGTCGATCCGTGGCGGGTGGCCACCGATGTGGCCCGCGTGTTCGACGAGCTCCATCTGCGCTATTCAATCGGCGGGTCGATGGCCAGCTCGGTCAGTGGCGAACCCCGTTCGACGCTGGACGTCGATGTCGTGGTCGCTCTCGAGGCGCCGCACATCGAGCCGCTCCTGCGGCGGCTGGCAGGACGGTATTACGTGCCAGAGGACGCGCTCAGGCGAGCCGTTGCCGATCGTGCCTCAACCAACCTCATCGATCTCGACAGCTCGATCAAGGTCGACCTCTTCGTCGCCGGCGGGACGCCCCTCGATGCACAGATACTCGCCCGAAGGGTGCGCATCGAGCTGGACGGCGACCACGCCGTCTACGTCCACACGCCGGAAGACGTGCTGCTCCAGAAGCTGCGCTGGTTCCGCCGCGGCGGCGAGGTGTCCGACCGGCAGTGGCGCGATGTGCTGGGCCTGATTCGCGTTCAGGGCTCGCGGCTGGATCGCGTCTATCTCGACGACGGGGCGGCGCGCCTGGGCGTGAACGATCTGCTGGCGCGGGCCCTGGAGCAGGGTTAGCCGCAGGGTGGTTCACAGCCCGTCGGAGCAGCTCCCGCCGGCATCTTGCCGGGCGTGCATCCGGGGCTGCTAGAGCAACGCCAGCACGGCAAACGCCGTGGCCAGGTCGGACATGAACATCCGCCGCCACGGCTCGCCCTTGTCGCCGCCGTGCTCGCGGTCGAAGTTGAGTGAGTGCGCGCGCCACGGTGCCCAGGCCGTATCCGTGGGCGCCCCGGCCTGCTGGTGGGTCCGCAACCACGCCAAGCCCTTGTGCACGGCCGGACGGCTGCCCAGCCCGGCCTGTTTCATCGCGTAGACCACCAGGCCCGTGGCATAGGCGTCGGAGGCGCCGATCAGCGCGGTGTCGAGCGCGCCGGGCGCGGCAAACGGTCCAGCCGTCTTGCTCCACCGCCATTCGCCGAGATCGGCCAGCGACCAGCCGCCATCGGGCCGCTGCGCGGCCGCCGAGATCGCGCACCAGCGCCTCGCGTTGCGCGGTCGTCAACACGCCGCTCAGGCGCGACGAGGCCAGCAGCGCCCAGGTGCGATTGAAAAGGCGCTGCGCGCCGACGTTCGCGCCCAGGTAGGCGCGCAGCTTCTGCACGCCGGCTTGGCCGGCGGCATCGGCGCTGGCCTGGCGTCCGGTGGGCGAGCCGGCGGCGAGAGCCGCCACCGTGGCGCCGTGGAAGACCGCGTCGCCCGTCTCGTAAGGCTCGAGGCCGAAGTCGAGCCAATCCCAGGCGCCGTCCTCGCGCTGCACCGCCCACAGCCGCGTCACCGCCTGCCGGGTCAGCGCGTCGGGCGCCGCAGCGCCGGTGTCGAGGTCGTGACTGGTCAGCAGGAACGCGTTGATCACCGCCTCGACGCCGCGCGACTCGACCTTCTTGGCGTCGGTGTGGTCGTAGAAGGGCTGTTGGTCGTCGGTGTGCGCCATACGGGTGCGCACCGTCTCGAAGATGGTCGTCTCGTGCGCCGTGGCGGCCGTGACGCCCATGGCCTTGCGCAGCGCCGGGCGGGCCAGCGCATAGGGAATCGCCGTGTGACACGACAGGCACTTGGTCTCGGCCTCACCGCTCTTGAGCGGCTTGGCCTTGGCCCACCACACGTCCATGCGCGCATCGAGGTAGCGCGCGGCGCTCGCCTTGTCCCACCCGCCGGGATCGTCACCGGGAGCGGCCGCGCGGAGCGTGAACGAGGCAAGCAGCACGGCGCCGGCAACGGCAAGGACGCGGATGGCCATCGGCGGATCTCACCACCCCCGGGCGCGGGGGTCAAGCGCCATGCGCGGGCGCTGAGGGCCCCCGACGCACGGGCCAGCCCGGGCCGGCTGCTAGACTCGCCACGCGGCACGACGCCGCAGGAGGCTCCCATGACCCGTCTGCGACTGACCCTTACGGCGGCGGCGCTCGCCGTCTTCGGCGTGACCCTCGGCGCGCAGGACCGCACCGTCGAACTGCTGCGCCTCCTCTCGGACACCGCCGGGGCACCCGGCTTCGAGGAGCCGATCCGCAAGGTGATGGTCGAGCAGATGAAGCCGCTGGCCACCTCGCTCACGTTCGACGGCATGGGCTCGATCCTCGCCACCCAGGGCACGACCGGCCCGAAGATCATGGTGGACGCGCACATGGACGAGCTCGGCGGCATGGTCCGGCGCATCACGCCGAAGGGCTTCCTGACCATGCAGATGCTGGGGGGCTGGCTCGATCAGGCGCTGGTCGATCAGCGCTGGGTGATCATCGGCGCCAAGGGCCCGGTCAAGGCCATCACCGGCATCCGCGATGTCCACGTCGTGCCGGCCGACGAGCGTAGCCGCGTCTACCCGCGCGATACCCTGCTGCTCGACGTGGGCGCCACCTCCGAAGCAGAGGTGCGCGCCATGGGCATCTCGGTCGGTGATCCGATCGTGCCCGACGCGCCGTTCGAGGTGCTGAACGGCACCGGCAACTACCTGGGCAAGGCGTGGGACGACCGCGTCGGCTGCGCCGTGGTCATCGAAGTGATGCGGCGCCTGGCGACGACACCGCATCCCAACCAGATCGTCTACGCCATCACCACGCAGGAAGAGATCGGCCTGCGCGGCGCCCACACCGCCGCCGACGTGGTCAAGCCCGAGATCGGCATCGCCATCGAAGGCGGCATCACCGGCGACGTGTTCCCCGGCCGGCCGGAAGAAACGCAGGCGGTGCTGGGCGGCGGCCCGATCCTGTTCGTCTACGACTCGTCGGCCCTGCCCAATCGCAAGCTGAGCACGTTCGTGAAGCAGACCGCGGCCGAGAAGAAGCTGCCGCTGCAACTCGACCTGGTGCAGGGCTACGGCGACGATTCGGCCGAGATGCAGAAGAGCAACGGCGGCGTGCCCACGGTGAACCTGCTCGTGCCGGCCCGCTACACGCACGCCCACAACGGCGTCATCAACCGGCGCGACTTCGACCAGATGGTGGAGCTGCTCGTGGCCATGCTCCAGAAGCTCGACGCGCCGACGGTGGCGGCCATTCGCGACTTCACGCCCTAGTTCCGCCCGTCGTGGGCCCTGGGCCGCCCAGGGCCGTCACCCGGGACTCGCAGTTCCGGAGACGCGGGGGGCGTGATCACGGGCATGAGGTACGCTGACCAGCATCCCCGTGTCCAACCATCCGACCCGACCCGGCGTGCCCCACTGGGCCGTGCTGGCCCTGGCCCTGGCGCTGCTGAACGCCGCGCTCACGCTGGCAAATCTGTGGCCGACGCCCTTCATCCGCCTGAGCGGCGACCTGTCGGCGGAGCTGGCCGTGGCCGTCCTGGCACTGGTCGTCCTGCACCGATACGTCGCGGGCCGGCCGCGGCTGGTGCCGCGGCTACTGGCCGGAGCGTGGGTGCTCTTGGCCGTGGGCCGCTACGCGATGGTCACGTCGCGCTCCCTGTGGGGCCGGGACATCAACCTCTACTGGGACATGCCGCACCTGCCGGCGGTCGGGGCGATGCTGGCGTTCGTGGCCACGCCGTGGGTCATCGCCGCGGTGGTGGGCGCGCTCGTGCTCGTGCCGCTGGCGCTCTACGCGCCGTTGCGCTGGGCCTGGGGCCGCGTGACCGCGGCCACGGCCGACCGGCGCATGCGCCGGGTGCTGGTGGTCCTGTCGGTGCTGGTGCTGGTCGTCGGCGCCGCCCAGCGGCTCGACGGGCGCGTCCCGCAAACGCCGGGCGTGGCCACGCCGGTTTCGCTCGTGTGGGCGGCGCAGGCGCGGCAGTTCGTTTATGAATGGAGCGGCGCCGGCCTGCGCCAGCTCGGACCGGCGCCGGTGCTCGACTCGAACCTGGCCAATGCCCGCGACGCCGACGTGTTCGTGATCTTCGTCGAGTCCTACGGCGCGGTGAGCTGGGACCGTCCTGAGTACGCGGACGCACTGATCGAGGCGCGCCGTCAGTTCGCGGGCGACGTCACCGCCAGCGGGCGTCGGATCGTGTCGGCCTACGTGGAGTCCCCGACTTTTGGTGGCGAGTCGTGGCTGGCGCACATCAGCCTGCTCTCGGGCACCGAGGTGCGCGACGGCGCCATGAACGCGCGGCTCATGGCACAACAGCGGCCCACCATGCTCGCGCCGTTTACACGGCAGGGCTACCGCGCCGTGGCGGTCATGCCCGGGATCCAGAGCGTGTGGCCCGAGGGCCGGTTCTACGGCTTCGACACCATCTACGGCGCGCTCGACCTGAACTACGAGGGGCCCCCCTTCGGCTGGTGGGACGTCACGGACCAGTTCTGCCTGGCCAAGGTGGACGCGCTCGAGGTGGCGCCGCCCCCCGCCAGCCGCCAGCCGCTCTTCGTGGTCTTCCCCACCATCAGCACGCATACCCCGTTCACGCCCACCCCGCCCTATCAGCCCGACTGGGCGCGGGCCCTCACGCCGACGCCCTACGACGAGCAGGCGCTGAACGACGCCTGGGCCATCCCCGCCGACTGGCTCGACCTCGGCCCCGGCTACGTCCGCGCGCTGAAGTACGCCTACGCGACCCTTGGCGGCTATCTTCGCTACCGCTCCGACCGCGATGTGATCATGGTGATCCTTGGCGACCACCAGCCGCCCGCCCTGGTGAGCGGCGAAGGCGCGCCGTGGGACGTGCCGGTGCATGTCATCACCAATCGCCAGGCGGTGCTCGACCGGCTGCTGCAGCGCGGCTTCACGGCCGGGCTCGCGCCGCAGCGGCCGGTGCTGGCGAAGATGCACGCGCTCACGCCCGTGCTGCTCGACGCCTTCGGCGACGGCCGGTGACGCGGCAGGTACACTCGCTCCGCCCCGCAGGCGCACCGCCGTGCTGTTCACCGAGCCCACCTTCCTCTTCGTCTTCCTGCCGGTGCTGCTGGCGCTCTACTTCACGCTGCCGCTGCGGCGCATAGAACGGCTGCTGCTGCGTGGCCAGCATCGCCTTCTACGCCACCGGCGGCGGCGCCTTCACCTGGCTGATGCTCGGCTCGATTGCCTCCAACTACTGGCGGCGCTGCGCATCGACCGGCTGGCCGGCACGCCCGCGGCGCACGCGCCTGCTCGGTGTCGACGGTGGCCGCCAACCTGCTCGTGCTCGGCGTCTTCAAGTACGCCGAGTTCTTCGGTCGCCAACGTCAACGCCGGGCTGGAGCTGCTCGGCCAGACGCCGCTGGTGGTCCCGGCCATCGCTGCTGCCGATCGGCATCTCGTTCTTCACCTTCCACGCCATCTCCTACGTGGTCGACGTCTACCGCGGCGACGCCGTGGCGCAGAAGAGCCCGGTCGAGGCCGCGCTCTACCT
This sequence comes from uncultured Acidobacteriota bacterium, assembly GCA_963843885.1. Taxonomy (GTDB): domain Bacteria; phylum Acidobacteriota; class Vicinamibacteria; order Vicinamibacterales; family UBA2999; genus CADEFD01. The sequence goes on along the minus strand of CAWJMJ010000011.1, from coordinate 774,649 downwards.
GCTGCTCTTTCCGCAGCTCATCGCCGGGCCGATCATCCGCTACCGCGACATCGCCGGCGCAGCTGGCCGCGCGCGTCGGTGACGCGCGCCGATTTCGCCTACGGGTGCCCGCCGCTTCATCGTCGGCCTGGCCAAGAAGATGCTCATCGCCAACATCGTGGCCGGGCCGGCCGACCGCATCTTCGCGCTGCCGGTGGCCGAGCTGACCGCGCCGCTCGCGTGGCTGGCGATCGTCTGCTACACGCTGCAGATCTACTTCGACTTCTCCGGCTACTCGGACATGGCCATCGGGCTCGGCCGGCATGTTCGGCTTCCGCTTCCCCGAGAACTTCCGCTACCCCTACGTCGCCGACTCGGTCCAGGACTTCTGGCGCCGCTGGCACATCTCGCTGTCGACCTGGTTCCGCGACTACGTCTACGTGCCGCTCGGCGGCAACCGCGTGTCGCCGGGGCGCACGCTACCTCAACCTGGTGATCGTGTTCTTCCTGTGCGGCCTGTGGCATGGCGCGAGCTGGACCTTCGTGGTCGTGGGGTCTCTTCCACGGCGCGTTCCTGGTCCTCGAACGCGTGCGCGCCGAGCGCGCGCCGGCGCGCGCGACCCCGCCCGGCCTGGCGGCCCGCGTGGGCGGCCACGCTCTACACGCTGATCGTGGTGATGGTCGGCTGGGTGCTGTTCCGCGCCGACACGCTCGCCCAAGCGGGCGGCATGCTGCGCGCCATGGCGGGTTTCGGCCAGGGGCTGCCGACCACCTACGCGTGGCCGTGGTACGTGACCCCGGAACTGGCGGTGGCCTTCGGCTGCGGCCTGGTCGGTGCCACGCCGCTGCTGCCGACGCTGGCGCGCCGCTGGAGCACGGGCGGCGGCGCGGCCGGGAACCTCTCGCCGAGTCTGCCCTGGGCGTCGTCGGCCGTGGTCACCGTGGCGCTGGTGGTGCTGCTCGGCGCCTCGGTGATGCTGAGCGCGGCGCGCACCTACAGTCCCTTCATCTACTTCCGCTTCTGACCTGTCGCCGATGGCTGCTGCGTCCCCGCCCCGTCCGCCTGCCCGTCCCGAGTGGCGCCTCCACGTGGTGTGGGAGCGCGTACTCGTGGCTGTCTTCCTGGCGGCGCTGGCCACGCCCGGACTGGCCACCCTGGCGGGCGTCGACGCCGGCCTGACCCGCGGCGAGAATCGCGATCTGGCGCCGGCGCCCGAGCTTGCGCCTACCTGGCGGGCGCTCGCGGCCTTCCCGGCCGCGTTCACGACCTGGTTCCAGGATCATTTCGCGTTTCGCGGCCGGCTGGTGCAGTGGCAGGCGGCCTTCCGCCTGCTGGCGCTGCGCGTGTCGCCGGCCCCGGCGGTGATTCGCGGCCAGGACGGCTGGCTGTTCTACGCCGACGACGGCGCGACCGACGACTACCTCAACGCCGCGCCGCTCGCTCACGCCGAGCTCGAACAATGGGCGGCGGCGCTGCAGGACACCCACGACTGGCTGGCGGCACGCGGCATCACGTATCTGTTCGTGCTCGCGCCCGACAAGCACGTGATCTATCCCGAGTTCATGCCGGCGTCGATCCGGCGCGCGGCCGACACCTCGCGCACCGATCAGCTCGTGGCCTACTTGCACGCGCATACCAGCGTGCCGGTGCTCGACCTGCGCCCGGCGCTCCTGGCCGCCAAGCGTGACGGGCGCATCTACCATCGCACCGACAGCCACTGGAACGATCTGGGCGCGTTCGTGGCCGCGCAAGAGATTCTCGGGCGGCTGCAAGCGCTGAGCGGCGGCACGCTGCGCGGCGTCGCCCCCGATTCGCGCGCCGATTTCACGCGCGAAGACACGCGCGTGCCCGGCTGGGACCTGGCGCGGATGCTCGGCCTGGAGGCGTGGGTGCACGAGGACGACATCCGCCTGCGCCGGCGGCAGCGCGGAGCCCACGTGGTGGAACCCGCCCACCCGGATCCCGACAACATCGAGGGACGGCTGGTCACCGAAAACGTCCGCCGGGATCTGCCGCGCGCCGTGATCTTCCGCGACTCGTTCGGCTCGGCGCTGGTGCCGTTCCTGGCGGAGCACTTCAGCCGCGCGCTGGTCCTGTGGGAGTACGACGTGGACCCGCGCCTGATCGAGCAGGAGCAGCCGGACGTCGTCATCCAGCAGTGGGCCGGCCGGCGTCTCTCGACGCGACTGCCCTACGACCCGTTCGCCGCTCGACCCGCGGCTCCAGGCGCGCCGCCGGTCAGCAATAATGGCGAGGGGCGTCGATGAGCACGCGCCGGCGCCGCAGGGCGGCGTAGTCGGCGCCGAGCGCGGCCTCGAGCACGGCGGCCTCGAGCGGCCCGCTGAGGTCTGCCTGCACCTCGATGGCGTCAGGCAGGTAGCGGCGACAGCCGCCAAACTCGTCGGCGTACTCGGGCGTGGGAAAAGCCAGCGTGAGGGTCGAGCCGGCGCCGCGCGGAGCCACGCCGTAGAGCGGATTCACGGCCACGGCGCCGGTCACGGCCACGGCGGCCGGCACGCGGTAGCGGCGAAACCACGACGCGTCCGGGCTGGCCACGAGGGTCAGCGAGTTCTCCTCGCCCATCGCCTCCGGGGTCACGGCGCGCGTCAGGTCGACGGTGTCGTGGTCGAGCAGCCCGTCCAGCAGATCGGCATCGCGGAAGAGCCGCGGCGCACGTCCGGCGAAGAGATCGGCGTAGGCCGCGGGCGAGAGCGGCATGCCGGCCGAATAGTTCCAGCCGAGCGCGCTGTGCAGGTGCGGCATCACCACCAGGCCCGCGGGCCCGGTCAAGCGCATCAGTTCCCCGGCCAGCAGGCGCTTGTGCCAGATGTAGGGGAACGCGTCCGAGAGCACGGCCATCGAGAACGCGCCGCCAGCCAACGGCAGCGGATGGTTGGCGTCGCAGCACACCGGGTGACACGAGGGCGCGGTGACGCGCGCCGCCAGCCACAGCTTGGCGAAGGAGACGTCGGCCAGCACCGTGCCGGGCCCGGGCGGGGCATTGCCGGCCTGCACCTCGGTGAGCACGCGCGTGAGATGGCCCGAGCCGCCGCACACGTCGATCACCCATTGCCCGGTCGCGGCCGCATTCTGGCCCAACGCCCGCAGCACGCCCTCGGCCATCACGTAGGTCGGGTCCGAGAAACGGTAGATGAAGTAGGTGCCCTCGGCGTTGGGACTGAGCACGGCAATCAACTCGCGGTAAGTGGCGGGCGCCTCGCGGTCGAGCAACCGGCGGAGCGCCCCGCTGCGGTCGGCATCGAGACCAAGCAGCCGGTCGCGGGCCTCGTCGGGGCGTCCGGCCTCGAGGGCCACGATCGCCGCGCGAGCGGCGTCGTCGGCCATCAGCACCGGAATCGAGTCCACAACCGGGAAGGCGCAGCACTCGCAGCCGAGCACGCCGGAGACGATGCGGGCCTCGTGCCGGTGGAGCGCGTGGTTCTCGACCGGCGACAGGCGGGTGCCGCAGAAGGGGCAGCGAAGCAACGCGAGCAGCGACTCGTGCATGGCGGATGAACTCAACCGGCCGTAGCCGAGAAGGCGTCGAGGAAGGTGGCGCCGGCGGCGCCGGCCGAGGCGCGCCGGAAGTGCTCGGTGCCGAGCAGCGCGGCGGCGTCCTCGTCGGCGATGGCGGCAATCGGACTCGCGGCAAACTGACTGCGATGGCAGCGCAGCGCCGCCAGCTTGCACACGGCAAACGACCCGGCCTCGACCACCAGGGTGGGCGGCGCTGCCTGCGCGCCGAAAGCGTCGGGGTCGTGGAGCCCGGGCACGAACCCGGCGAGGCCATGCTCGCCGCCCTCGCCAGCCGCGCGGGCGACGCCCACATGGGCCCCGACGGCGCGCATCTGTCCGGGCGGCATGGTCACGTAGTAGAGCGCCGGCGCGCCAGCGCCGAGCGCCTCGACGACGCTCGTCGTCCGCTCGTGCACGGCGATGTGATCGGGATGCCAGTAGAGGCCGTCGGGGCCGAAGGTCACCACCACGTCGGGGCGCAGCCGCGCGATGGCCGCGGCGATGTCGGCCTCCAGCACGTCGGGCGCCAGCCACGGCAGCATGCCGTCGGCGTGGTCGAGCACCACGACATCGCCCAGGCCGAGCACACGCGCGGCGGCAGCGAGTTCGCTGGTCCGCAGCGCGCCCAGCCGGCGGCGGCGCTCGGCTTCGTCCGCGTGACCAGCGGGATCGGGCTCGAGGCCGGGGCCAGCCTCGCCGCGGGTGAGACACAGCAACGTGGTCACGGCGCCGAGAGCGGCGCAGCGCGCCAGCAGCCCGCCGCAGGCCAGCGACTCGTCGTCGGGATGCGCGAATACGGCGAGCAGCACACGCCCGTTCGGCGGCGGCAGGGGCGACACCATGTCAGCCCTTTCCGCTGGAGCCGGCGGTGGCCAGAAGCGCCGTGTAGACGTTCACGTAGGCGTCGACCATGCGGTCTACCCCGAAGCGCGCCTCGGCGCTGGCACGGACCACCGCGCGGTCGAGCGCCATGACCCGCGGCAAGCCGTCCACGAGCGCGTCGAGCGAGACGAACGCGCCGCCGGTCACGCCCACCTCCACCACTTCGCGTACCGCGCCGGCGTCGAACGCGGCCACCGGCGTGCCGCAGGCCATCGCCTCGGTGAGCACCAGGCCGAAGGGCTCGCCGCTCTGCACCGGATAGAGCAGGGCCCGGGCGCCGCCGAGCAGGGCGACCTTGTCGGGATGGGACACCTCGCCCAGATAGACGGTCTGGACACCGTCGACGAGCGGCGCGACGACGGCGTGATAGTAGTCGTTGGGCTCGGCGGCGAGGAGCAGCCGCAGGCCCGCGCGCCGCGCCACCTCGATGGCATGCACGACGCCCTTGCCCTCGGTGAAGCGGCCGAGGAAGAGCAGGTAGTCGTCGGGCACGGCGCGGTAGGTGAACTGCCGCAGGTCGAGGCCGTGCGGAATCGACGCCGACGACGTTGAGACCGGCAAGGCGCCGCGCCTGATCCTGCGACACGGCCACGAACGGCTGCTCGGCATACGCTCGCCACATGTCGACCTCGACCGGCGACGGCGAGTGGTGCACGGTCTGCAGCATGGGCGTGGCCACGAGCCGCGCCAGGGCCAGCGACATTGGGTAGTAAGCCGCCTGGCAATGGATGACGTCGAACGCCGCCGCGCGCTCGACGGCCGCCGCCAGGTTGAAGCAGCTCGCAGATCTCCCACGGCCACATCGTCGGGTCGTCGCGGTAGCCTTGCGGGTAGACGGCGTGCAGCGTGGCCGCGGTCGTCGAGTTGCCGGTGGCAAAGAGCGTCACCTCGTGGCCACGGGCCACGAGCCCTTCGGTGAGAGCGACGTCATCGTCTCGATCGACCCGGAGCGCGGCGGCGGCACCGACGTGGCCACCGGCGCGACCTGGGCGATGCGCAGCGGTCGCGTCATCGCCCGGCCACCTCGAGCAGCCGCGGCAGCACCCGGGCGGCGGCGAAGTGCTCCGCGCGCAATCTCGCCGGCACGGGCGGCGTGGCGGGGGTAGTCGGCGGCGATGCGATCGAGCCCGGCCAGCGCCTCCTCGGGCGTCGAGAACGCCAGCAGTCCCTCGCCCTCGGGCAGGTGCGCGCTCCAGCCCGTATCCTGCACCAGCGCCGGACGACCCGCGGCCAGGTAGCACTCGGTGCGGTCGCTGAACCAGCCGGACCGGCGCGAGACATAGGCGTGTTTGGCGACGCCGAACTCGGCCTTCGAGCCTTGGATGAAGGCGCGGTAGTCCCACAGCGAGCGCGACACGCCCATGGCATCCACGGTCGCCCAGCCGTGCTCGCGCAGCAACTCCTGCGGGCCGTTGACGGCCAACTCGATGCGATGCGGCGTGCGCGAGGGCAGGTCGAGGATCTTCAGGAACTCGCTGGTCCTTGTTGCCGTCCGACGTCGGCGAAGCTCTCGATCTTCCAGGTCATGATCGTGGTGAAGCGATCCCCCGGCGGCCCGGCCTCGGGCTGCCACAGGTCGGTGACCACCGGCTGCCAGGTCTTGTGCCACGTGAACCCGCCCGTCGGCACGTCGCAGGCAGGCGTGCCGATGTTGGCGCCGAACGTGAACAGGTGGTTGAAGCCGCGGAAGAAATCGACGTACCACGGGTCGCCCTTGGCGATGGCCAGTTGCGTGAAGACCGGGTCGGAATCGATGAACACGCGGCGCGGGATGCGGACGTACTCGTCGCGCCAGAACCACGAACCGCCCGACAGGTTGATGAACAGGTCGGCGTCGGCGCAGAACGCCTGCACGGCGGCGCGGGACGCGCCGTGATAGGTGCCGTCGTAGTTGACGAAACTCCAGCGCTCGCCCAGCCCGAAGGGCGCGAGCGCGTCGTGAATGTAGCGCGTGCCGTAGCCCGGGTCCTCGGAGCGCGTGTTCAGCACCGGGTCGTAGACGCATTCGCCGGTGTCCTCGATGTAGAAGACCTCGTGCCCGAGCGCGCGCAACCCGAGCAGGTACATCAGCGAACACCAGGTGACGCCGCCGAAGGGATAGCGCGCGATGATGCCGGCGACGAGGATTTTCACGGCGGGCGGCGTCCTCAGCTGGCCTGCAGCACTTCGTCGACCGTCTCGGGCTCGTCGAGCGAACGGCCGACCGACAGCCGCGCGCACATGCGCGCGTAGAGATCGTTGGTATGGAGCAGTTCGTCGTGCGTGCCCTGCGCCATCAGCCGGCCCTCGTGCAGCACCAGGATGCGGTCGGCGTCGCGGATGGTCGAGAGCCGGTGCGCGATGACGATGGTGGTGCGGCCGCGCGCGCAGCGTCCGCAAGGCGTCGAACACGGCCTCTTCCGAGATGGCGTCGAGCGACGAGGTCGGCTCGTCGAGGATCAGGATGCGCGCGTCCTTGAGCAGGGCGCGCGCGATGCCGAGGCGCTGGCGCTCGCCGCCCGAGAGCGTGGCGCCGGCCTCGGCCAGCGGCGTCTGGTAGCCGCTGCGGCAGCCGGGCCACGAAGGGATGCGACGTGCGCGGCCACGCGCCGCTGCCTCGACCTCGGCGTCGGTCGCCTCCAGCCGGCCGTAGCGGATGTTGTCGGCAATCGAGCCGGCAGAACAGCACCGGCTCCTGCGGCACGAGCGCGATGCGCTCGCGCAGCGAGCGCAGGGCGTAGCGCGGACGCTCGACGCCGTCGATGAGCACGCGGCCGCCGGTGGGTTCGAAGAAGCGCGGGATCAGGCTGACCAGCGTGGTCTTGCCGGCGCCGGTCAGGCCGACGATGGCCACCATCTCGCCCGGGCGGGCCGCGAAGCTCGACCTGGTCGAGGATGACGCGGCCGTCGTCGTACGCAAACGACACGCGCTCGAACCGCACCTCGCCCTGGATGGCCGTGGCGTCGAGCCCGTCAGTCGCGCCGAGTCGTTCGGGCGTGATCGCGAAGATCTCGCGCACGCGCCGGGCGCTCACGACGGCCTGCTGCAGCGAGCCGGTCGTGTGGGCGATCGACGACAGCGGGTTGTAGACGGCGGCCAGATAGGCCAGCACCACGAGCAGCCCGCCGACGGTGAGGCGGCCATCGAGCACGTGCAGGCCGCCGACGGTGAGCACGAGCGCGGTGCCGACCAGCGTGATGGCGCTCAAGGCCACGGCGAAGAACGACTCCTGCCAGGTCAGGCGCAGCCGCGCCGCCATGGTGTCGTGGCCCACGTGGTTGAAGCGCGCCAGTTCGTGAGGCTCGCGGGCGAAGCTCTTGACGACGCGGATCGACGACAGGATCTCGAACATGCGCTCGACCAGCGACGACTCGAGCTGCTTGACGCGCTCGGCCCGGTCGACCATGCGGGTCGAGTAGTAGCGCAGGCAGCGCATACAGGAACGGCACGACGCTGAGCGCCAGCAGGGCCAGCGCCAGGTCGAGCTGCGCCAGGATGGCGAACATCACCACCAGCTTGAGGGCGGCGGTGGTGAGCGGGAAGATGCCGCCGATGGCCAGGTCGTTGACGCAGTAGGCGTCGGCCTCGAGACGATAGACCGAGTCGGCCGTGCGCGTCACGATGTGGTGGCGCAGGCCCAGCGCCAGCAGGTGATCGAGCAGGCGCGCCCGCAGGTCGTAGAGGATGCGCTGGCCGGTGTTCACCTGCAGCTGCGTGTGCAGCATCGTGACCAGCTCGCTTACGAGCTGCAGCAGCAGGCCGGCGACGACCACGGCCAGCAGCAGGGTCACCGGCTTGGTGCCGATGGTGGCCTGCGCCGCGGCCGCCAGCGGCCCGGGCAGCGGCTGGGCGCCGAGCACGTTGTCGACGACGGTCTTGAGCGGCCACGGGGCCAGCGCGCCGAGGACCACTTCCACGCCGGCCAGCGCGGTGATGGCGAGGACGCGCGCGCGGTGCGGCCGCAGGAACGACAGCGTCCAGGCGACGAGGCTCACGCCGTTCTCCGCGGCACCCGTCGAGGGGCGGGCGGCGGCTGGGCCGCGCGTCCGCCGAGTTGACTACGAGGGTCGTTCCGCCGCGGTCCCGCCGGCGCCACGGCCCCGGTGGCCGTTGCGGCGTTGCGGCGCACGGTCGTGACCGCGCCGGTCGAGGCGGGCGACGGCCGCCGCGCCGGCAGCACCGGCGCCATCAGCCGCAGGCCGGCTGGCCGCGGACCGGTCCCGGCGCCGGTGCGCGTCGCCAGATCGCGCGACATGAGGAAGCCGCTCACGATCACGCTGGCGGAGACGACGCTGAGCATGAGCGCGGCCTGGCCCTTGTGGACGACCGTGGAGGGCCGCCAGGTGAGGCGCAGGCCGCCGTCGCGTCCGGGCAGCGGCAGCATGCCGGCGTGGCTGGTGACGCGCGCGAGCGCCCGGTCGAGCACGGCCACCGACCGCGTCGTCTGCCACGCCGCGATCACAAACAGCGCCACGGCCGCGGCCATCACCGCCATGGTGGCCCACGGCCAGCGCAGCGCGATGGCGGCGCTCGAGGCGGCAATCAGGGCGGCCGAGAGCAGCACCGCGCGCAGGATCCCGTTCACACTCGGCTGTACCCGCGCCGCCACGCGGCACAGGACGCGGCCTTCGGCGTGCTCTTCGATGAGCGCGCGCACGTGCAGCCAGGCCCAGCGGCCAACGGCGATGCTGAGGTCGCGGTCGGTGCGCCAGCCGTCGTCGATATCCACCCGGGGCGACGGACGGGCGGCCCGCAGCGACGCGATCAGGGCCGTCAGGAAGGTGCTCTGCGCGGTCCAGGATTCGCTCCAGAACGACCACTCGGCGGTCCCGCCCAGTTGCAGGCGGGCCGACGCGACGGCACTCCGCAGCGACGGCGGCGGCGCCGTCCATGGCACGGTGGCGACGTGTGGCGACGCGGCCACGTCGGCCGGCGAGAGCAGCCCGCGCATCCGTCCGTACATCCGTGCCACCGGCTGCAGCAGGTGCAGCCAGGCGATGAGCGCGCGGTAGTGCCAGCGGCTGCGGACCAGCGAATACGCGCCGATGGCTGGCAAGCCGGACAGGTCGGAGCCGGCGGCAAAGGCGGCGCACCGGCCAACCGTGACGGCCCACCCGGTGAGCCCGGCGGCGAGCACCAGGGCCGCGGCTTCGCCTGGGTGGATGAGCAGCGCCAGCACGCCGGCCAGGATCAAGCCCGTGGCCCCGAGCATCCAGCCCGGTGAGTGCGGCAGGAACGCAGCGGATGGCACGTCGGTGCGGTAGACCGACGGAAACGCCGCCGTGCCCCAGACGCCGGTGTTGACGCGCCGGCCGGTCAGGGCGCGCACGAACGGCAGCGGGCTGTAGATGCGGCCGCGCCACAGCATGTGGCCGTCGAGGAACTTCTCCGGATGGTGCGCGTCGAGCCAGGTCTCGCCCTCGCCGTAGCCGACCTGCTGCCGCCAGTAGGCCTTCACGGTGGGGCGATGGTGGTGCCAGACCAGCGCGGCCGGGGCGAAGCCGATCGTGCAGCCCTTGCGCCTGCAGCCGCCAGCACACGTCGACGTCGTCGCCGGCGCGCAGGTAGATCGGATTGAAGCCGCCGATCGCCAGTCAGCGCGTCGCGCCGGAACGCCATGTTGCAGCCGGGCACGTGCTCGGCGATGCGGTCGTCGAGCAGCACGTGGGTCGGACCGCCCGGCGCGCGCGCGATGCACTGCGCCACCCACGGATCGTCGGCCGGCACGACGTTCGGTCCGCCCGAGCCGGCCACGTCCGATGTGCAGGAACGGCTGCACCAGGTAGGTCAGCCAGTCCGGATCGACGCGCACGTCGGCATCGGTGTAGGCGACGATCTCGCCGGTGGCGTGCGGCCAGGCCGACGTTGCGCGCGGCGCTCAGGCCGCCGTTCGGGATGTCGAGATCACGCGGACGCCGGGATAGGCGGCGGCGATGGCGGCGGTGCCGTCGCGCGAGCCGTCGTTGACGACGATCGATCTCGACGTCGCGGATAGGTCAGCGCCTGCAGCGAGGTCGAGGCAGTCGTCGAGCGTGTCGGCGGCGTTGTAGGCGCAGACCACGACCGAGACGCGCGGCCACGAGGCGCGCTCCTCGGCCGGGAACGGCGCCGTCGGCGAAGGCCTCGCTGCACCGCCGCCAGCGGCCGGCTTCGGGCCGCCGCTCGCGCGTCGACCAGCCCGAAGGCCCAGTCGTCGACCTCGTGACCGCCGCGCCACCACTCGTCGGTCCACGCGAAGGCCACCGCGCCGCAGGCGCCCTCCGCGAAGGCGGCGCGCAGGTGCATGGCCGTGATGGCGCGCCTGGCCGTCCGGCCCTTCGCGGATGCTGTCGGCGCCGGCCTCGGCCAGCAGCAGCGGCTTGTGTCCCGGCGACGTGCTGGAGCCGCGCGAGGTAGGCGCGCAGGTCGGCGTCGCGGTGCAGGTAGACGTTGAACGCGCAGACGTCGAAGAACTCGACGTCGAGATACTCGGTCGGCGGGAAGTTCACGTAGGTGAACAGGCGTGTCGGGCGCGACCGCCTTGACGTCGGCGTAGAGTCGGCGCAGGAAACGCTCGATGCGCGCGTGCCCGTGCCAGCGCACGACCGCCGGCGGGATCTCGTTGCCGAGCGCGAACATCAGCGCGGCCGGGTGCGCGGCGACGCGGCGGGCAGCGGTGGCGATCACCTCGCCGGATCTCGCGCGTGCAGCGTCGCGTCGTCGAGGAAGGCGATGTGCTGCGCCCACGGCAGGCCGACCATCACGCGCAGGCCGTGGCGCGCCGCCTGGTCGAGCAGCGCGTCGGACGGCCGGTGTAGATCGCGGACCGTGTTGAAGCCGGCCGCGGCCATCATGCGCGAAGTCCTGGTCGATGCGCGGCAGCGGCGGGAACTGGTCGCCGTTGGCGTCGGGCGCGAACGTGCCGTAGGCCACCCCGCGTACGAGGAAGCGCCGGCCGCTGAGTTCAAGGAACTTGCCCTGGACGCGGAGAGCCGTGGTCATGCGCGCGGAATCGATTGCCAACGCCTCATTCTATCGCTCCGGCTGGGTCACTGGCGGGACCGGGCGAGGCGGCAGGAGACCAGGGCGATCCCAACTGACCGCCGGCTGCCGCCGCTGAAGTCCGGCGCATGCAACGAGAGTCCGGCGCACACGACGCCCCCCACAGCCGGGCTGGATTGAGGGCGCCGTGCTACAGTGCGGCGGATGTCGACCGCAACCGTGCGCCAGCTCCAGGCCGAAGACGTGCTCGAAGCCCTGCGCGGCCTCCGCGCCCGGCAGCCGGTGAAGTATTGGGCGTTCTACTCCAGCCAACTGGGCGGCATCGTGACCGACCCGGCGCTGATGGTGCTGCCCTTCGACGACCACATGGTGCACCGCGGCCACGGCATCTTCGACACCGCCGGCCTGGTCAACGGCAAGATCTACGACCTGGAGGCCCACCTCGACCGGTTCCTGGCCTCGGCCGAACGCTCGAAGCTGCGCCTGCCCGGCACTCGCGCGCGAGCTGCGCGACAACATCATCACCACGGCCAAGGCCGCCGGACAGCCGACGGCGCCATTCGCTACTGGCTGTCGTCGGGCCCAGGCAGTCTGGATCTGACGCCCGGTGCCCGGCGCCGACCCCGGCTTCTTCGTGATGATCTTCGGCGGCCTGAACTACCCGGAGCGGTGGTACACCGAAGGCCTGCGGGTGATGTCCACCACCTATCCGATCAAGCCGTCGCTCTACGCCATCACCAAGAGCACCAACTACCTGCCCAACGTGCTGATGCAGATGGAGGCCAAGGAAGCCGGCCTCGACAACGGCGTCTTCCTCGACCAGGCCGGCAACGTGGGCGAAAGTTCGAACATGAACGTGGCGTTCGTGACCGCCGACGGCGTGCTGCGCCATCCGAAGTTCGATCACATCCTGTCGGGCTGCACCTCGATGCGCCTGCTGGCGCTGGCGCCGCAGCTGGTCGCCCAGGGCGTCATCGCGGCCGTGGAGGTGTGCGACATCCCGGCGGCCGAGGCTCGGGCCGCGCGCGAGATGATGCTCATCGGCAGTTCGATCAAGGTGGCGCCGATCGTCGAGTGGGACCGCCAGCCCATCCACGACGGCAAGCCCGGTCCGGTGACCAAGGCGCTCTTCGCGCTGCTCGAAGACGACATGCGCAACGGCCGCGAACGGCTCATCGACCTGGCCTGACACGTCGTCCGTGGCGCGGCGATCTCCGCCCCACGTGACGGCGGGCTGGTGGCGTACCAGCCGGGCCGTCACCTCATGCGCGAGGCCGTGAGGCCGTCCCCTGGATTACTTGCCGTCGACAGCCGCCGGCGGCGGCGTGGCGGGCTTGGCGGTGGCGCCGGTCAGGAACGGCACCGCCTCGGCCAGCGACAGTTCGCTCTTGCCGAAGCTGTCGGTGTAGCTGGCGCCGCTCAAGAGCTTCAGCGTGACCTGCGTGCCGGCCAGCTTGCCTTCGTAGAGCTTCACGTTCTCCATGCCCGACGCGTCGGCCGCGCCGACCAGCCACAGCGTGGGCACCTTGATCTCGGACGGCTCGAGCGGCGGGTAGTCTGCCATGGCGCCAAGGGCTAGCGCCGACACGGCCACGCCGGCGTCCCAGGCGGTGCGATCGCTGTTCGAGAGCGCGTCCACCTTGAGCGTGCCGGCCATCTGCTGCTCCACGAGCGGCAGCCACTTGGCCCGCATGCCGAGCACGGCGTCCTTGACCATGCCTTCGAGCGGCGGGCCCATCGTGGCGCCGGCCAGCACCGCCGAGATGACCCGGTCCGACCGCGCCGCCATGTAGCGGCCGATGGTGGCGCCGTGTCCGAAGCCCCACAAGTGGAAGCGCGGCGCCTTGGCCGCGTCGGCCACGGCGGCGATGTCTTCGAGGTGGCGGTCGAGCGCGTAGCCAGCGGGCACGGCCGGCCGGTCGCTCTCACCCCAGCCGCGCAGGTCCATGGAGATGACGGTGAACGTGCCGCGCAGCTTCTCGACGTAGCCGCGCTCGGTCCACGAGCGCCGGGTCTGCCCGCCGCCGTGCAGGAGCAGGAGCGCCGGGCCCGTGCCCTCAACCTCGTACGCGATTTTGGTGCCGTCGGGCGACGTGGCCGTGCGGCGCTGCGGGGGCGCCGGCTTTTGCGTGCCGTCGGCTCCGGCTGCCGCCGGCTTCTGGTTCGCCGCCTCGGCAGCGGTGGCCGCAGGCGAGTTGGGTGGTGGCGAACTGCCCGCGGGCCTGGCCGTCGCACACGCGCTCACCGCAAGCGCGGCGACGAGGGTGGCCAAGGTCGTCAGGCGACGGGCGTTCGCGACATCGACGCGGGTCATGTCGGGCCTCCGAAACAAGGTGGATGCAAAGGCTCAGAGATATCACACATCGAGAGCGCACGAGTCAGATCGCATCGCCCGTGACATCTGAAAACATTGTCAGACCGGCCGCGGTTACGCGATAGACTCCGCGCCGATTCGCTGTGTGCGCGGCCGTCGTGCGCGAAATTGCTTACGACCGCGGATCAGCCCCCTGGAGGACGCATGTTCGGAACTTATCGGCAACTCGTGTGGGTGATGGGCCTCGCCCTAGCCACGAGTTCCTTGCTCGGCGCCACGGCGCGAGCGCAATCCACCTTCGCGACCATCAGCGGCGTCGTGGAAGACAGCAGCGGCGGGGTCCTGCCCGGGGTTACCGTCACCGCCCAGAACGAACAAACCGGGTTGCAGCGGTCGGTCGTCACCGGCGAGCGCGGCGGGTATCGCCTCTCGGAGCTGCCGCCTGGCCGCTACGCGGTCCAGGTCGAACTGGCCGGCTTCACCCAGCAGCAGCGCACCGGACTGGCCCTGGCGCTGGGCGCCCAGGTGACGATGTCGTTCCAGCTGCAGTTGTCGTCGGTGCAGGAGGCGGTGACCGTCACGGCGGCGGCGCCGCTCGTGGACACGACGAGCGCGGCGCTGGGCACGTCGATCAGCCCGCGGGAGGTGGACGAGCTGCCGATCACCGGCCGCAAGTTCATCGAGTTGGCGCTGCTTGCGCCGGGGGCCGCGCCCAACGTCTCGGAAGGCAACACCCAGTCCGACTCCATCTCGTTCGGCGGCTTCGGCGAGGCGTTCAAGTCGTTGTGGCTCGAGGGTGTGGACATCAACGACGAGGTCACCGGCGGCGGCTCGGCCATCTCGAATGCCGCCCGCCACACCTTCTCGCAGGAGTCGGTCGAGGAGTTCCAGATCATCGCCAACCAGGTACTCGGTGGAGTTCGGCCGATCGGCCACCGGCGTCATCAACATCCTGACCAAGTCGGGCACCAACGACCCGACCGGCCGCGCCTACTACTTCCTGCGCGACGACGCCTTCGACAAGCCGAACTACTTCGCCCGTGGCGAGGTGCCGTTCCGTCAGCAGCAGTTCGGCGGCACCTACGGGGGCCCGATCCGCAAGGACCGCATCCACTGGTTCGGCACCTACGAGCGCCAGGCCGCCGACGAGGTCGCGACCGTGGACGTGCCGGCGTTCCTGCTGCCGATTCTGTCGGACCCGCGTTCCGAGGTGCCGCGCATCACGCGCGCGCACAACCTGTTCAACAAGTTCACCGCCTCGCTCAAGCCCGGCCAGTTCCTGTCGCTGATCTCGATGTTCGGCAAGCAGGACGCCGACAACCTCGACGTCGGCGCCAACGTGGCCGGCGACGGCGGCAACAACGAGCGCGCCTACGACATCTTCACGTCGGTGGCGCTCACGAGCGTCATCACCAACAACCTGACCAACCAACTGCGCGTCGCGCACAGCAAGTACGTGAAGGACCGGCTGCCCTCGGGCCCGCTCAGCCCCCGCGTGGAGTTCCCGAGCTTCCTCTACGGCCAGGCCAACAACTACCCGCAGGACCGCGATCAGTCGAACATCATCGTCTCGTCGACCATGAACTTCCACAAAGAGACGGCCAGCTTCGGCACGCACGACTTCAAGTGGGGCGTCGAAGGCAACTGGACGCGCGGCCGGAATGCCATCAACTCGATCTTCAACGGCAACTTCCTGTTCACGAGCGACCGCCTGCCGGTGCCGGGCGATCCCAGCACCTACCCGGTGCGCTACCAGGTCCGCACCGGCGATACCGACCTGAACCGGCCCATCGACCTCTATGCCGGGTTCCTCGAAGACAGCTGGCGCGTGAAGGCCGGGCTGACCGTGTCGCTCGGCTTGCGTTACGACCTCGAACTGCTGGGCGGCGACTTCAACGGCGAGGTCGTGCCTACTGACATCCCCTACGACCAGTTCGTGGCGCGCTTCGTCACCGGCGACCTGCGCGGCAAGACCTACCGGGCGGCGCCGCGGGACTACAACAACCTCGGCCCCCGGCTGGGCATGGCCTGGGACCCGCAGGACAACGGCAAGATGGTCTTCCGCGTGGGCGCCGGCTTGTTCTACGACTCGATTTCGAGCACGACCTACGGTGGCCAGATCCGTCTCTATCCCGGCGGCCGCACCCAGACCTTCGCCAACGACGTACGCGTCACCGGCGTGCCCAACCTGACCTTCCCGGAGGCGCCACCGCTGTCGTCGCTCGTCAGCCAGGGCAGCGGCTCGGTCGCCGTGCCCAACGCCAGCTCCCAATCCCCGGTCGTGCAGCAGTTCAGCGCCGGCGTGCAGCGGCAGGTGGCCCGGGGCACGGCTCTCGCCGTGGACTACATCCGGATGCACGGCCTGAACTTCCAGCGCACCATCAACCTCAACGCGCGCCTGCCCAACGGCCAGTACCCGCTCTTCGCCGACGGCCTGACCGTGAGTCTCAACGACTACGGCAACCGCCTCGTGAGCGACCAGGTGCAGTTCAAGTTCGATCAGCGCGTCGGCACGGCCCTGACGATGCGCGGCTCCTACACCTACGCACAGGTCTACACCTTCAACTCGCCGGCGATTGACAAGCGCGACCTCAACGCCGACTGGGGTCCGGCCGCCAACGACGTGCGCCACCGCTTCGTCATGAGCTCGGTGGCGCGCCTGCCCTGGGGCGTCCAGTTCGGCGGCATCGTCACGGCTTCCTCGGCGGCGCCCTACAACATCATCACCGGCGTCGACAGCAACGGCGACCGCGATATCAACGACCGTCCGCTCGATGCCAATGGGGTGATGACGGCGCCGTTTTCGGGCCGCGGCGACGGGTTCTTCCGGACCGATCTGCGGCTCAGCAAGACGGTCGGCCTGGGCGGCGAACGGAAGCTCGAAGTGTTGTGGGAGATGTTCAACCTGTTCAACACGGTGAACTTCGGCAACTACGACGGCAACATGCGGTCGACGCGGTTCGGGCAGCCGCGATTTGCCGCCGCCCCGTTCCAGGGCCAGCTCGGCCTGCGCTTCGATTTCTAAACAGCACCGTGTGCGCCGGCGCGTCTCGACGCGGCCGGCTCGCACTCTACTCGTCGCGCCAGTAGGCCGGCAGGCCCGGCTTGGTCTGCCGCAGGATCTCGAGCGCGGCGGCGCGCTCGGCCGCCGGGATCGCCGCGAACTCCGGACGGTGGTCCCTCCCCGTGAGGACGTCGTGGAGCCGCCGGTAGAGGCGCGCGCGGATGTCGTCGGGCAGGGCGTCGAAGGTCGGACTGTAGATCAGGAAACTCACGGGGTAGCGGAACAGGCGGCGCTGCAAGTCGAAGTCGCGCAGCGACCGTCCCTGGCCGTCGTGCGGGCCGCGGGCAGGGAACGTGCGCGTGAACGACGACACGCCGCGCAGCGGCGCCGGCAGCGGCCGCTCGTCCACCAGCAGCAGGTAGCGCGCCACCTGATCGAGGCGAGCGTCGAGCGGCGTGCTCGGTTCGGGCAGCGGCGGCCCCCCGTGCGCGTGCACCCGGGCCTCCCAGCCCAGACGAATCAGGTGGTTGAGCCCCTGTGTCTGGTGTTCGAACGTCATCAGCGCCACGAGATCGCTGGTCGGCTCCAGGTAGTCGTTCACGTCGAATCGCCCGGCCAGGCTGGTCACGTTCTGCGCGCCGGTTGAATCGAGCGCCGTCGGTTCGGCGGGATTGCTCGCGACCGCGTTGCCGCGATGGCTCATGGTCCCATGCGTGCCGGTCACGTACCAGCCGCCCCAGCGATCGGCAAACGGCGTGCGATGGTCGGTGACGATCGCGCCCTCGCGCTCGGGCGTGCCGCTGGCGCTCGGGAACACCGAGCTGATGAAGAAGCCCGGCACGCCCATCGTGGCTACGCCGTGGTGGCACTGCAGGCAGGTGTCGCGGCGGACGATCGAGGGCGCGGGGCGGGTCACGCCGTTGAGGGTGTAGAACATCGCCCCGAACCGGGGGTCGATTGCCGCCAGTTCAATCGTGCCAGTGTGCGGCACGACCGCCACGGCCGCTTCATCGCCGAAGTAGACCGCGCGCGGCCGGCGCGGCGAGATGCTGGCGTGCTGCACGCTGGTCTTCGAGAACACCAGCGTCTGGCTGTCGGACGGGATGTCGAGGGCGGCCAGCAGGCCGGGCAGCACGCCCATGCGGTCCCGCGATTCGAGCGTCAGGTCGCCGCGGGCCAGACGTGCGGCCAACCGGCCCACGACGTCGTCGGGAGACGCGCCGGGATAGCGGATGGCCGGGTGGTCAAGCCGGATGTTCGCTTCGTAGCGCGGCTCCGGCGCCGCCGGGTACGGCGGTTGGTGCAGGTTCGGCGGTTGCGCCGACTGTGACGGCTGCCAGGATTGTGGCGATTGTGGCGCCGGCGCGAATTCCACCAGTGGCGGTGCGCTGGCCCGCGCCAGGACCACGCTCAGCACGAGCGCCGCGCCCACGCCGACCAGCCGGGCCATCACGGTTCCGGGGACGCCCCCACCTACTGCTTGGGCGTGGCCGGCTTGGGCTCGCCCGCCTTGGGCATCACCGGCGCCGGCGCCCCCAGGCTGAGCAGCAGGGCCATCGTTTCCGGCTGCTCGATCGGCAGGTGAGCGTTGACCTTGGGTCCGTTGGCCATGTCGGTCGGGTAGCCGAACTTGCTCTTCACGTCGAGCCTGGCGCCATGTTTGACCAAGAGCTTCACCATCTCGATGTCGCCGCGGTAGGCGGCGCCGTGGACCGCGGTGAAGTTGTTGCGGTCGACGGCGTTGACGTCGATGCCGACCTCGAGACAGTAAGCGGCGGCCTCGACCCAGGCGCCGTGCAGGTTGCGGTGGAAGTTCGCGCCCCAGCCGACGCCCGCGGCGGCCATCAGCGGCGTCGTCCCTTCCATGGTCGGGATGTTGGGATTGGCGCCAGCGGCGACCAGCAGCTTCATGACCGGCACGTCACTCGACTGGGCGGCGCGCCAGAAGGCGGTGGCGCCGGCCGTCGAGACCCAGTGCTGGTCGTGGGTGAGCGAGCGGAACCACAGCTTCTTGGTAAGGCGCAGGTTCGGATCGGCGCCTTTGGCCAGCAGCGCCGCCATGAGCTCGGCGTGGGTGATCTTCTCCTGCCCGGTAAGGGGATTCGGGGCCCACCCGAGCGGCGCCCATTCGGCATCGACCGTGGCGTAGAGCGGCGCCAGGCCCGATTCGTCCGACAGGTTCGGATCGGCGCCGTGGTCGAGCAGGTAGCGGCCGATGTCGAAGTGGCCGTTGCTGATGGCAATGAGCAACGCACTGGTGCGATCGCTGGCGCTGATGCGGTTGACGTTGGCGCCAGCCTCGACGAGCGCCTTCACGGCCTCGGCGTGGCCCTGGCGCGCGGCGTAGTGCAGCGCGGTCAGCCCGCCCATGCCGCTCAGAGGACCGCGGCCGGACCGGGCCATCTGCGCCGGCGACGGCGGCGGGACGACGTTGCCGTCGTCGTCGTAACGGGGCTTGCCGGCCAGGTCGATGACCTTGGAGGTGGCGTCCAGATCGGCGCCGCGCGCGGCCAGGGCGGTAATCGCTCCGGCGCGGTTCTCGGCCGCGGCGAACATCACCGCGGTTTGCTGGTTCTGGGCCTCGACGGCGTGCACGTCGGCGCCGCGCGCCAGCAGCAGCGCCACCGCGTCGGTGCCGCCGGCGGCGGCAGCCAGCATGAGCGCGGTCGTGCCGTTGCTCTTGGCGGCGGTCGGCGCGGCGCCGGCCGCGATCAGGGCGTCGAGCATGGCCGCGTTGCCGTTGGTCGCCGCCATCAACAGCGGCGAGATGCCGCCGATACGCGTCAGCGGGCTGGCCTCGGCGCCAGCCGCAATCAGGGCCTTCACCGTCTCGAGGTCGTCTTTGAAGGCGGCCCAGTGCAGCGCCGTCATGCCGTCGCCCATGGCCGCGTTCACATCGGCCTTCTGCGCCAGCAGGGCGTGGATGGCCGCCCGGTCGCCGTTCATGACGGCCGCGGCCAGGCGCGTGTCCTTCTGCGTCTGCGCGTAGGCAACCGGGGCGGCCACGCCGGCCCAGGCCGTGGATACGGCCGCCGTCAGGCACAAGCCGCGCAGCGAGTAAGTGAAGGACATGCGTGCTGCTCCCTTAAAGGCCGCTGACGTAGCCGGTGCTGTCGCCGATCTGCTCGACCTCGACCCCCAGCTTGTGCGCCAGGGTGAGCCACACGTTGGCCATCGGCGTACCGGGCTCGTAGCTGAGATGCTGGTTGCCGCCGAGCAGGCCGTTCATGTGCCCGGCCAGGAACAGCGGACAGCGCTTGTGCTCGTGGATGTTCGAGTCGCCCATCGGGCTGCCGTAGATGACCAGCGTGTGGTCGAGCAACGAGCCGTCGCCGTCGGGCGTGTTCTTCAGCTTCTCGAGGAACGGCGCGACGTGGCTGACGTGATAGGCGTTCAGCCTGGCGAACTCGGCAATGGTCTCGGGGTTCTGGCCGTGGTGCGAGAGCGAGTGGAACGGCTGGTTGATACCGCTCTCGGTGAACACCCGGTTGCTGGCATCGCGGCCCATCTTGAACGAGCTGACACGGGTGATGTTGGCCATGAAGGCCAGGGCCTGCAGGTCGAACATCAGCTGGACGTGTTCGCCGAAGGAATCGGGGACGCCGAGCGGCGCCGCCGGAATGGCCCGTTCCTCGCCGCTGGCGTTGAACTGTTCGATCTTGCGGATGCGCTGTTCCACCTCGCGCACGTCCTCGAGGTAGTTGTTCAGCCGCAGACGGTCGCCGGCGCCGAGGCCGCGGCGCAGGCGGCCGATTTCCTGGACGATGCCGTCGAGGATGCTGCGGTCGACCTGCTGGCGGGCGCGCCGTTCCTCGACCGTGCCGCCGTCGCCGAACATCTTCTCGAACACCGTGCGCGGATCGCGCTCCATCGGCAGCGGCTTGTCGGCCGCCGCCCAGCTGACGGTGTCGGCGTAGACGCAGGCGTAGCCGTAGCCGCAGGCGCCGGTGCCGTCCACGTTCTCGATGCACAGCTGAATCGACGGAATGGGCGTGTCCTGCCCGTGCTGCTGCGCGTAGAGCTGGTCGAGCGACACGCCGGCCCGGACGTCGGAGCCTTCGGTGAGCTTGGGCCGCGCCGCCGTGAGGAAGACGGCCGTCGAACGGTTGTGGTCGCCGCCTTCCTCGGACAGCGTCGCCGCGGCTGCGTTGTCGAGGTCGGTGTTGCTCACGATGGTGAGGTAGTCGCGATACGGCTCGAGCGACTTCAGGGTCGGCGTGAATTCGAAGTCCGCGCCCACCTTGGCCGGCGACCAGTAGTGCTTGGCCATGCCGTCGATGGTGCTGCCGGCGGCGCCGTGCACCATCTCGATAGCCGCCAGGCGGCTCTTCGGATGGGCAGCGGTGCGAGCCAGCGGCGTCTGCGCCGAGACCATCGCGTCGAGGAAGGGCAGCGCGACGGTGGCGCCCATGCCCTGCAGGACGGTGCGTCGCGACAGGTGCTTCTTGGTGATGTACATCAGCTTCTCCGGGTGACGTGCGACGTCGTCGGGGCGTCAGCGCACGGGAGGTTTGTCGGCCGCGTCGGTGACCGTCGACACATCGTCGGCCTGGCGCATCTGGAACGGCACGCTCTTTACGATGCCGAGGACGATTCGAGGCGAACCGCCCGCCCGAGGCCGCCGCGTCGCGCTGGATGGCGCGCACGGCCGGCATGTCGTAGGGCTGGATGACCCGGCCCAGGGCATACATCAGCAGGTCCTGGGTGAACTTGCGTTCGAACAGGCTCGAGCGGCGCAGCAGCGCGTCGCGCAGGCTGGCCGGCCCGCTCACCGGCGTGCCGTCGCCGAGCGTGCCCGAGGCATCGATCGGCTCGCCGCTGTCCTTGGTGCGCCACAAGCCGACCACGTCGTAGTTCTCGAGGGCGAAGCCGATCGGGTCCATGGCCCGGTGACAGGCGGCGCAGGCCGGGTTCTTGCGGTGCTCCTCGAGCCGCGCGCGCACCGGCATGTGCTTCACATCGGCGGTGTTCTCCTGCAGCGGCGGAATGTTGGCCGGGGGCTTGGCCGGCGGCGTGCCCAGCAGCACGTCCATCACCCACTTGCCGCGCAGCACCGGCGAAGTGCGATTGGCGTACGAGGTGAGCGTCAGCACGCTGGCGTGGCCGAGCAGGCCGCGGCGGTCGTCGTCGGTCACCGGCACTTTACGGAAGCGATGCCCGAGCACGTTGGGCAGGCCGTAGTGGCGCGCCAGCCGGTCGTCCACGAAGGTGTAGTCGGCGGTAAGCAGCTCGGTGATCGGCCGGTTCTCGCGGACGATGTGGTTGAAGAACAGCTGCGTCTCGCGCGTCATCGACGTCATCAGGTTCATGTCGAAGTCGGGATACTGATAGCTGTCGGGCCGCATCTCCTTCAGGTTCTGCAAGTGCAGCCAGTAGGACGCGAAGTTGGTCGAAAGCGCCTCGGCGCGCGGGTCGGCGAGCATCCGCCGCACCTGCTGCTCGAGCACCGGCGCGTCGCGCAGCTTCCCGGCGGTGGCCAGCTTCACCAGTTCCTCGTCCGGGTTGCTGCTCCACAGGAAGAACGAGAGCCGCGACGCCAGGTCCAGGTCCGGGAGGCGGTAGACGGCGTTGGGCGCCACCCCGGCCGGCTGGCGCTCGAAGCGGAAGATGAAGTCGGGGCTGGCCAGAATGGCCTGCACGGCGGTCCGGATGCCGTCGTCGAAGCCGCCCTTCTCGCCGCGGCCGACGCGGTACATGCGCACCAGACCCTGAACGTCGTGCTCGCCGACTGGCCGGCGGTAGGCCTGGCGCGCCAGCCTGGTGATGATGGCCTTGGCACAGGGCAGCTCGTCGGCCTCGTTCTTCGGCGTGCACGACAGGATGCGGGCGCGCGCCGCGCTCTCGGTCAGCCCGGCCACCGAGTGCGGACCGTCGATGGCCAGGTCGCGCAGATGCGGCAGGGCGGTGATGCCGGGCACGTTGGCGTTGCTGACATCGACCAGGCTCTGCTCGGGCGGCTGCACGACGTCGTCGACCGGGCCGTCGGCCTTCTGGATGAATGCCGCCGAGATGCGCTGCGGGCCGGCCTTGACCTTGATCTTGGCGGTGCGCAGGTCGGTCGTGAGCTTGAGCCGCGGCGGGATGTCGAGCAGCGCCGCCTGCTCGCCGTTGATCGAGACCTCGATCTGCTGCGGACCCTGCAGCTCGTGCTGTCCGTAGAGCACCGCCAGGCCCGAGTAGTAGAAGCTCATACGGAAGACGTATTCGCCGTCCACCGGGAAGTTGTGCACGACCGAGATGCCGCCGCGCGTGCCGAACGGCGTGCCCTCGATGTGGCGCAACTGCGACACGACGCGGGGCAAGGTATAGGTGGCCACGCCGCGGCTGGCCTTGGGATCGCCCATGGCCAGGCGGCTGATGCGGCTGGCGGCGCGCACGTAGCCCTCGATCAGCGACTCCGAGGTCTTGAGCACGTCGGACATGTTGGCGTAGCCGCGGCTCATCTCGTCGGCCGGCAGCAGCCGCGAGACGTCGGCGTCCACGCCGAGCAGATCGCGCACGGCGTTGGCGTACTCGGCGCGGTTCATGCGGTGCAGTTCGGGCCGCCCCGGCCGGGGGCTGGCGGCGGCGGCCTGATCGACGCGCGCTTCGAGCACCGAGGCAAAGGCTTGCAGCGTCTCGTCCGAGGGACGGCGCGGCCCGGGCGGCGGCATCAGCCCGGCGCGCAGCTTGAGAATGGCTTTTTCGAGATGCTCGGCATTCTGGGCGGGCTGGGCGAGGTCAATCGTGCCCCAGTCGTAATCGCCGGCCTTGACGCGGCTGTTATGGCAGCCGGCGCAGTTGGCGGCCACGAAGGCCTGCTGCGATTCGACCGTCGTGAACGTCTCGATCGCGGGCGGCGCGGCAGCCGTCGGCCCTTGCGCATGGGCGATGGCCACGCACAGCACGGCTCCCGACACAGTCAGCAGTCTGGTCATCTTCCCCCGGCGATTTGCTGCGTTATGGCGCGAATCCTAGCATGAAGCGCATGGGTTCCATGTCGCGGGATGTCAGTGGCGCCGGCGGTACCGGCCCGCGCCGGCGTGCTCCGGCGCCGGGCCTACAGCAGAGTCGGCTCTGCCCTCGCGGCAAGAGCGCTGAGTTACCCCCTACCCCGTGCTCGGCCAGAATCGGGAAGCGGTGCCGTCCGTCCGGCCCGAGCGGTAGCGGCACGGTCCAGCTGACGGCGCTCAGCGGGAGGGCCTGATAGAGGTGCGGAAACAGGGCCCCGCCGCGGGACGGCTCCCAGCGCAGCGGCCCGCTCAGCTGGTCGGGATCCACGGCGACGAGCACCAGGTCGACCTGCCCGGCAAAGTGCCGGGCGGCCGTGTCCTGCACCTGGGTGGCCGTGGAGAAGTGGATGTAGCCGTCGGCCAGGTCCACGCCGGCGCCGTTGAAACGCCCGGCGGCAATTGCCTCGCGCCAGAGCGGCGCGGGCACGATCTTGTAGATCAAGCCGCGCTCGGGCGGCGTGGCGGCCACTACGTGCCCTTCTTGGTGTAGGCCACGACCAGACCACTCAGCCCGAGCAGCCCGACCATGTTGGGGAACACCTGCAACACGTTCATCAGGTCGCCCCAGGCCCACACCAGTTCCGGCCGCATGATGGCGCCGAATGGAATCAGCAGGCAGTAGGTCCAGCGGTAGGGGATGGTGACCGAACGGCCCAGGATGTACTCGAGGAACTGCTCGCCGTAGTAAGCCCAGCCGATCAGCGTGGTGTAGCCGAACAGGAACGCGCAGAACGCCACCACCCAGCCGCCCACGGTGGGCACGGCGGCGTTGAAGGCCGCGGCCACGGCGGCGGTGCTGGTGAGATACGGCTGGCCGGCCTGGGCGGCGGCAATCGACGTCTCAGCCACGCCGCTCACCAGGATGGTCATGGCGCTGATCGTGCCGGTCACGAACGACACGATGAACACCTCCATGAGCGCCTGCAGCCCCTGCTGGGCCGGGCGGTCCGACTTGGCGGCGCCGTAGGCCACGGCGGCGGTGCCGTAGCCGGCTTCGTTGGCGTAGACGCCACGGGCCACGCCGTAGCGCATGGCCACGAACCAGCCGAAGCCCATCGCCGACCGGGTCGTAAGCGCTTCCGAGAACACCAGCGACAACACGTGCGGCACGCGGTCGGCAAACATCACGATCACGGTCACGCCGCCAATCAGATAGAGGCTGACCTTGAGCGGCGACAGCACCTGCGCCACCTTGCCAATCGACTTGATGCCGCGGATGATGACCGCCCACACCAGCACCGCGATGACGATGCCGGCCAGCCACGTGGGCACGCCGAACACGCTGTCGAGCACGATGGCAATCGAGTTGGGCTGGGTGAAGGGCGTGGTGGTGAGCGCGCCCACGCCGGCCACCAGGGCGAAGACCTTGGCCAGGCGCGGCGCCTTCAACCCGTCGCGCAGGTAGTACATCGGCCCGGCGTGCACCGATTCGCCCTGTACGTCGCGAAAGCGCACGGCCAGCACCGCTTCGGTGAACTTCACCGACATGGCGACCAGGCCGTACATCCAGATCCAGAAGAGCGCGCCCGGGCCGCCCGAGATGATGGCCGTGGCCACGCCGGCGATGTTGCCCGTGCCGATCGAGGCGCCGAGCACGGTCATGAACGCCTGGAACGGCGTGAGCGCGCCGCCGGCGGCCGCGGTCTGCTGGGCGAGAATCTCGCGGAACGCCTCGTTGAAGCGCCGGAACTGCACCCACTTGTAGCGGATCGAGAGGAACAGCCCGGAGCCGAGCAGCATCCAGACGACGACGTACTGGAACAGGTAGGTCGTCAGCGTGTCGATGAATTGAGCCACAGGTCAGCCGGGCGCCATTCTAGTCCGGACCTGCGGCCGAGACCGGAGAATAGACCAGCGCGGCGGCGACGCGCGCGCAGTGCGGCTACTTGGCGACGTTGAAATTGCGGCGTCCGACCGACGTGCCGTCGAGGAAGACTTCCACGCTGTAACCGCCCTCAGGGAAGCCAGCGGCGCTCTGCAGGTTGAACTCGGTGGCGTTGGCCCCCTTGTAGTCCACCTTCTTCTCTCGTTCGCTCAGCAGCTGCGAGCCGTAGTACCACTTCACGCCAATCGTGCCCTCGCCTCGATCCGGATTGAGGATCGAGACATATACCGTCTCGCTGGGCTTGAACGTGGTGGTGAGACTGGCGATGCTGCCGTCTTCGTTGAGCGACCGCCCCACTTGGATGGTGCTCACCGTAAGCGGCTGCGAACAGGCCGCCAGCACCGCCAGCAACACGACGACCGCCAGACCCTTCAGCATTCTGACCATGCCCTATTCTATGCCTCCGCTGGCTCGCTGGTGAGTCCTGGCACACCCGCCACTCGCGGGGCCGCTGCGCCGTGCCCCAGCACCCTTGTTCCGTTCAGAGCATCTTGCGGTATTGCACGAACCCGCTCCGGCCGGCGATCCGGTCGTACAGCAGCATGGCGTCGGTGTTGGTTTCGTGAGTCAGCCACCAGACGCGCGAACACCCGCGGGCCGCCGCCTCGGCATAGACGTGTTCAATGAGGGTCCGGCCCACGCCCGATCCGCGCAAGCCGGGCCGGACGAACAGGTCCTGGAGATAGGTGTAGTTGCCGGTCGTCCAGCAACTCCGGTGCTCGATGGAATGGACGAACCCGGCCACCTCGCCGTCGACCTCGGCCAAGGCGACGTGCATCGGCTCGGCTGGGTCGAGCAGCCGCTGCCAGGTGACGAGCGTGGTGGCATGGGGAATCTCGGTCTGGTAGAAGGCCTGGTAGCCGCGCCACAGTGGCAGCCAGGTGGCGAAGTCGGCGGCGGCGGCGGCACGAACGGTGGCGGTCGGCATGCGGGCATTGTGCCCGAGACGCAACCCTGTCGTGGGGGACGGCAGGGAATGGCCCCGTTTTCACGGCTCCCGAACGGGTGTTCGGAGGTCCGGCGCGGCTGAGCCAGCGCCTCGTTGAGCCCTTTGCCAGGGTTTCGGCGTCTCACCTTAGAGTCGTGGCACCGAGATGAGCAGTACAATCGGGGGCGCGCCGACATCAGCTTCCGCACACACCTTGACCCGAACACGACTCGCCGCCATCTTCTCCGCCTTCCGCCGCCGCCCCCCCGTCGCGGAGGTGGCGAGCGCCAAGCTGCCGACCGATTTCGGCGAGTTCGACATCCGCGTGTTCGAAAGCCGCCTCGATGGCGCCACGCACGTGGCCCTCGTGCACGGCGAGATCGGCGGGGGCGAGAACGTGCTCGCGCGGGTCCACTCGTCGTGCGTCACCGGCGACATCTTCCATTCGGCGCGCTGCGATTGCGGCGAGCAGCTCCACATGGCGATGCGAGCGGTCGCCCTGGAAGGACGCGGCGTGGTGCTCTACCTGCACCAGGAGGGCCGCGGCATCGGCCTGGCCAACAAGATCCGCGCCTACGCGTTGCAGGACCAGGGTCGCGACACGGTCGAAGCCAACGAGCAATTGGGCTTCCCCGCCGATTCGCGCGACTACGCCTCGGCCGTCGAGATGTTCAAGCTGCTGGGCGTGCGCTCGCTGCGCCTGATGAGCAACAACCCGAAGAAGCTCGAAGGGGTCACCGGCAGCATGCTGGTGATCAACGAGCGGGTGCCCATCGAGGTGGCGGTGTCGGAAGCCAACCGGCGCTATCTGAAGACCAAGAAGGACAAGCTGGGCCACCAGCTCACGTCCGTTTAGGCTCCCCGCCGAGGGTAGGTGACGTGGCCCTCATCTCGCCCCGCGTCCGCAGTCCGACAACAACATCACCTTCGGCGACGTGTCGGCGGTAGCGCGGGGCCCGTGAAACCCCACGCGGACTTCGGCGCCTCAGGCGAAGTTTGTCGTCTTACGCGTGCGCGGACTGCTCCCGACCGGCCGAGCCGAGGGCCACGCCACCCACCCTCGTCCAAGTCACTCGACGGCGTGCCGGCGGCGCGCCGCCAGCCACGCGACGTCCACGGCGAACGACCACGTGAGCAGCGCCAGTGAGACGGCGGCGAGCGCGACGCTGACCGGCACGTCGACGGTGGGCGCCAGGGCGGCGATGAGCGCGCCGATCTGCACGACGCACACCGCCTGCCGCCGCCGGTTCGGGGGCAGCGGTCGATTCAGCCACGGCCACAGCAGCGCGGCGGCCACGAAGACGTAGCGCATCGCCCCCGACGCCAGCACCCACGCGCCGGCCTTGCCTTGCCGCCACACGAGCGCCGACAGCACCAGGACCAGCAGGGCGTCGACCTCCATGTCGAAGCGCGCGCCGAAGGCACTGGCCAAACCCGAACGCCGGGCCAGCCAGCCGTCGGCCAGGTCGAGCGACGCCGCCACGGCGGCCGTGCCGATCAGCCACCAGCCCGCCGCGACGCCGGCCGGTTCGAGCGCCGCGGCCGCCAGCAAGGCCACGAGCAGTGCGCGGCCGCCGGTTACCAGATTGGCGGAGCCGACGCGGACAAAGGGATGGTGGTCGCGCAGCCCGGTCAGGGCCACGACCATCACCCCGGCGGCGATGAAGGCCACCCGCACCGGGTAGCCGGCGCCAAGTGCCAGCCGAGGCTGCAGTTGCAGCGCCAGCAGCGTGACCGCGCCGGTGCCGGCGCCAGCCAGGAGCGCGGCCCGCGACAGCAGATCGGCGCGCGCCGTGTCGGTCAACGAGGTCATGCGCCGCCGCCCACGCTATGCTGTGAGCGCACATGACCCGTGACGCCCGCGCGTTCTGGACCGTAGCGCCCGGCCGCGGCGAGATCCGCGACGAGACGCTGGCGGCCGCCGCCCCTCACGAGGTGGTGGTGCGCACGCTCTTCAGCGGCGTGAGCCGCGGCACCGAATCGCTCGTGTTCCACGGTCGCGTCCCTTCCGAAGAGTATCAGCGGATGCGGGCGCCGTTTCAGGCCGGCGACTTTCCCGCGCCGGTGAAGTACGGCTACGCCAATGTCGGCGTGGTCGAAGCAGGGCCGGCCGAGCTGTCCGGCCGCACCGTGTTCTGCCTGTTCCCGCACCAGACCGCGCTACGTCGTGCCGGCCGACGCCGTGCAGGTCGTGCCCGATGACGTGCCCGGCCGGACGCGCGGTGCTGGCCGCCAACATGGAAACCGCGCGTCAACGGCGTGTGGGACGCGCGCGTCGCAGCCGGGCGACCGCGTGGCCGTCGTGGGCGGCGGCACGGTGGGGCTGCTCGTGGCCTGGCTGGCGGCCGGATGCCCGGCTGCGACGTGCAGCTCGTCGACGTCGCCACCGGCCGCGTGCGGCGTCGCGCGGCCGCGCTCGGCGTCAGCTTCGCGCTCAGCCCCGACGCGGCCAGCGACTGCGACGTGGTGATCCACGCCAGCGGCGCGCCGCGCGGCCTGGAACGGCGCTCACGCTGGCCGGCGTTCGAGGCGACGGTGGTCGAGATGAGCTGGTACGGCGACACAGCCGGTGCACGGCTGTCGCTCGGCGAGGCGCTTCCACGCGCAGCGGTCTCACCCTCAAGTCGTCGCAGGTCGGGCACGTGCCGGCGTCGCATCGCGCCCGCTGGACCTACGAGCGCCGCATGGCGCTGGCGCTGCGGCTGCTGGCCGCGCCCGCCGCTCGACGTGCTGATCACCAGCGAGATGTCCGTTCGACGAACTGCCCGGCATGATGGCGGCTGCTCCCGAGCGACGCCAGCCGGGTCCTCTGTCACCGCGGTGCGCTGCCCGGCCGCCGCACTACGTCCCCGCCTGAACGCCGGGCGCCCGTCACAGATTGAGCCCTTCGCCATGTACAGCGTGCTCGTTCGCGACCACTTCATGATTGCGCACAGCTTCAACGGCGCCGTCTTCGGCCCGGCGCAGCGCCTGCACGGCGCCACCTACGTGGTCGACGTCGAGTTCCGGCGGCCCGAGCTCGACGCGACGGCATCGTCGTCGACATCGGCCGGGCCTCGACGGTGAAGGCGACGTGCTCGGCGCGCTCAACTTCCAGAACCTCGACGACCTGCCGGAGTTCGCCGGCAAGAACACGACCACCGAGTTCCTGGCGCGGGTCATCTTCGACCGGTTCGCCGTGGCCATCGCCGCCGGCGAGCTCGGTCCCGGCGCGCGCGGCATCGACGGCGCGCGCGTGGCGCTGCACGAATCGCACGTGGCCTGGGCGGCCTTCGAAGGCCGGCTGGCACGCTAGCGGACCCGCCGTGACCGACGACGCCCAGTCCGCGCCGCGGGGACGTTCCGGGGACCGCTCATCCGGCGGCGCCCCGCGCGCGGTGACCCTGCTCGTGCCTGGAGATCTCGAACCTGCGCACCGGCGGCTACGGCTACGACCGCGAGATGGTCGCCGGGCTGCGCGCGCTCGGCTGGGCCGTGGACGTCGCCGTGCTGGACGGCAGCTTCCCGCTGCCCACTCGCCGCCGCGCGGGCGCATGCCGCGGACACGCTGGCCGACGCTGCCCGACGGCACGCTGGTGCTGGCCGACGGCCTGGCCTTCGGGGCGCTGGCGGAGGAAGCGGAACGCGAAGCGGCGCGGCTGGCCCTGGTCGGCTTGGTGCACCACCCGCTGGCCGACGAAACGGGCCTCGACCAGCGCGGCGGTCGCACGCCTTCATGGCCAGCGAGCGCCGGGCCCTGGCGTGCACGCGCGGAGTGGTCGTGACCAGCCGCGCCACCGCCGCGCGACTCGCGGTGTTGGGCGTGCCCGCTGATCGCATCGCCGTGGTCGTGCCCGGCACCACGCCGGCGCCGGCGGCCCGCGGCACGCGCGCGCCCGTGGAACTGCTGTGCGTGGCCACGCTCGTGCCGCGCAAGGGCCACGACGTGCTGTTGGCGGCGCTGGCGCGGCTGGCACACAGGCCGTGGCACCTGACGTGCGCGGGCAGTCTCACGCTGCACCCGCCCACGGCCGCGGCGGTGCAGGATCAGGTGCGCGCCAGTGGACTGGCCGACCGGGTGTCGCTCGTCGGCGAGCGCGACACGCCGGAACTGGAGCACTTGTACGACCGGGCCGACGTCTTCGTCCTGCCGACCCGTCACGAAGGCTACGGCATGGCGGTGGCCGAGGCGGTCGCGCGCGGCCTGCCGGTGGTCAGCACGGCGACGGGTGCCATTCCCGAACTCGTGGACGAGACTTCCGGCGCGATCGTGCCGATGGACGATCCGGCGGCCCTGGCCGCCGCGCTCGAGCCGCTGCTGGCCGACCCGGCGGCGCTGGCGCGGGTGACCGCCGGGGCTCGAGCCCGGCGCGACCGCGTGCCCCGATGGACCGATTCCGCGCAGGCCCTGGCCGATGCGCTCACGAGGTTTGCACGCGATGGAATCGTTCAGCGCTGACTGGCTCGCGCGGCGTGAGCCGGCCGATCACGCCGCCCGAGCGACTCGTCTCACCGCCGCCGCGGCAGCGAGCTTGACCGGACGTCCGGCCACCCGCGCCGTGGACCTCGCCGCCGGCACCGGCTCGAACGTGCGCTATCTGATGCCGCGTCTGCCGCACATCCAGCACTGGACGCTGGTCGATCAGGACCCGGCGCTGCTCGGCCAGGCATGGCGGCTGCTCACGCCGGCCGCCCAGGCGGCAGGACGGTCGTTCGACGTGCGCCAGGGCGACCTGGCCGGGCTCGACACCGTGGCGCTCGACGGGTGCGCGCTCGTGACCGCGGCCGCGCTGCTCGATCTCGTGTCGGCCGACTGGCTCCAGGCGCTGGCCCGCCGCTGCCGCGAAGCGGGCGTGGACGTGCTCTTCGCGCTGACCTACGACGGGCGCATCGCCTGCGACCCGCCCGACCCGGACGACCAACGCGTGCGCGCGCTCGTCAACGAGCACCAGCGCGGCGAGAAGGGGTTCGGCCCGGCCCTCGGCCCCGCGGCAGCGCTGGCGGCCGAGGCCAGCTTCCGCGCGGAAGGCTACGAAGTGCAGGTCGCGCCCAGCGACTGGGTGCTCACGCCCGACATGCGCGAGCTGCAGCGTCAGCTCGTGGCGGGGTGGGCCGGGGCCGCCGCGAGCCTGGCGCCCGGCGAGGCCGCGGCCATCGCCGCCTGGCACAGCCGCCGCCGGGCCTTCATCGAGGCCGGCGGGTCGTCGCTGCGGGTCGGGCACCAGGACCTGGCCGCCAGCCTGGCCTCGAGCCTACCTGAGGGCAGCCGATGAATTTCCCTCGTCTCCGATGTCTAACGTGGAAGGAGCGCCAAGGTCCATGCAACTGACTACCTATCTCAACTACGGCGGGAACTGTGAAGACGCGTTTCGCTTCTACGAACAGCACCTCGACGCGAAGCTCATGTTCCTGACGCGCCACGGCGAGCAGCCGGGCGGCAGCCATATGCCGCCCGAGTGGAACGACAAGGTGCTGCACGCCGCCCTCAGCCTCGGCGGCACGCAACTCCTCGGTGCCGATGTCTCACCCGAACGCTTCGAGCCGATGCGCAGCGCCTACCTGACGCTGACTTTCGACGACAGCAGCGAGGCCGACCGTATCTACGCGCTGCTATCGGAAGGTGGGCAGGTGTTCATGCCGCTCGACGAGACCTTCTTCGCGCATCGCTTCGCCATGCTGCGCGACCGCTTCGGCACCTCGTGGATGCTGCTCCATCCCAAGCCGCGCGCGTAGCGCCCGGGACGCCCCGGCCGCTGTCAGCGCGCTGATCCGGACGTCAGATCACGCGCGACAGGCCGGAGGCGCCGGCCACCGCGTCGGCTTCGGCGGCGCGGAGATCGCAGTCGAAGAGCACGTCACCACCCATGCGGAAGACGCGGTAGCTGGGGCGCGCGCATTCGCTCAACAGGTTGGGCGCCGGCAGGCGAATCGCCGGCCGGCCCATGCCCATGATCATCGGGGCCACGGCAATCTGCACGCGGTCGAGGAGCTGCGCGGCCAGGAACGCCGACACCGTGACGCCGCCGCCCTCGACGAACACGCGCGCGCAGCCGCGGGCGCGCAGCCGCGCCATCACCTCGGCCAGGTCCATGCCGTCCCGGCCGTCGGCCACGCCCATCACCTCGGCGTGTCCCACGAGCGGCGCGTTCGACTGCAGATGCCGGTTGCGGCAGACGTAGATGGTCGGCGCCGCGCCGTCCTGGAACACGCGGTAGTCGGCCGCCAGACGGCGCATCGGATCGATGACGACGCGCAGTGGATTCGGGCCCTCGACCTGCCGCGTGGTCAACTGCGGGTCGTCGGCGGCGACCGTGCCGGCCCCCACGATTACCGCGTCGCACAACGCCCGCAGGCGGTGCATGTGCATCAGGTTCTCGCTGCCGGTGACGTACTGCGAGTCGCCGGTGCGCGTCGCGATGAAGCCGTCGATGCTCTGGCCGAGGTGCCCCACGGTAACGGGCCGGTCGGTCGTGGCGCTGCAGATCGGCAGGTAGAGATCGACCAGGGCGTGGCGCGGGTCGCGCGCGGGCATGACCAGCACCCAGCCGTGCCCGGGCCGCCATTCGAGCAGCGCCGCCGCGTCACCCGGCGGCACGCCGCGCAGCACGCCGGTCTCGTCGAGGGCGAAACTGGCGGGGACGCCGGCGCTTGCCGCGGGCGCGGCGGCGCGCGCCGCCTCACGTACCAGATCCCAGCCGTCGTCGGCGCCGCCGTGGGAGCGCGCGTCCGCGATTGGGGAAAGCTCCTGCGACATCAGGGCAGATTATAGTGGTCGGACGTGACTGCGCCGGTGAACTCGCCCCGCCAGATCCTGGTGGCCAGCCTGATGGGGACGGCCATCGAGTTCTTCGACTTCTACATTTATGCGACGGCGGCGGTGCTGGTGTTCCCGGCGCTGTTCTTCCCAGCGTCCGACCCCGCCACGGCCACGCTGGCCTCGCTGGCCACCTTCGCCATCGCGTTTCTGGCCCGGCCCATCGGCTCGGCGCTGTTCGGCCACTTCGGCGATCGCGTGGGCCGCAAGACCACGCTCGTGGCGGCGCTCCTCACGATGGGCGTGTCCACCGTCGCCATCGGACTCGTGCCCACCTACCAGACAATCGGCGTGGCCGCGCCGCTGCTGCTGGCGCTGTGCCGCTTCGGCCAGGGCCTCGGCCTGGGCGGAGAGTGGGGGGGCGCCGTGCTGCTGGCCACCGAGAACGCGCCGCCGGGACGCCGCGCGTGGTACGGCATGTTCCCGCAGCTGGGCGCGCCGATTGGCTTCTTCTGTTCGGGCGGCATCTTCCTGGTGCTCTCACGCCTGCTCAGCGAGGAGCAGTTCTTCGCCTGGGGCTGGCGCGTCCCGTTCCTGGCCAGCGCCGTGCTCGTGGCCGTGGGCCTGTACGTCCGGCTCACGCTCACCGAAACGCCGGTGTTCCAGAAAGCAGTCGACCACCACGAGCGCGTCCGGGTGCCGATGGTGGCGGTGTTCGCCTCGCACAAGGCGGCGCTCGTGATAGGTACGCTGGTCGCCACGTCGGTGTTCGTGAACTTCTACCTGACCACGGTGTTCATGCTGTCGTGGGGCACGACCGCGCTCGGCTACACCCGCGAGCAGTTCCTCTTCATCCAGCTCTTCGGCGTGATCTTCTTTGCAGTGGGCGTGCCCTGGTCGGCGCTGCTCGTCGAGAAGGGCCGCCGCGCGGTGCTGATGGCGGTCAACGTGGCGATGATGCTCTACGGCCTGGCCATGCCGTCGCTCTTCCACTCCGGCACGACCGGGGTGGTGCTGGGCATGGCCCTCGGCTTCCTGCTCGTGGGGCTGGCCTACGGGCCGATCGGCACGGTGCTGGCCGAACTCTTCCCCACCAACGTCCGTTACACGGGCAGCTCGCTCACCTACAACCTGGCCGGCATCCTGGGCGCGTCGCTGGCGCCATATGCCGCCACGTGGCTGGCCACCCGCTACGGCCTGCACTACGTCGGCTACTACCTCGGCGCGTTCTCGTTGCTCTCGCTCACCGGGCTCATCGCCAGTAGAGAGACGCGGGACACGGCGTTGTAAGCGGCCCCACCCTGGGCGCCGCCCGGCCGGGACCGGCGCCGCGACGGTCGCGGGCCGACGCTCACGCGATCAGCTCGGGCGGCAGGCGCCGCTCGACCGCCTTCCCGTTCATCGCCATCACGTAGTAGACGCGCGCCTCGGGACGCGTGTGGACGACGCGCTTCACCTCGGTGCCCTCGAAGTAGATGCCGGCGTCGTTGTCGCAGGCGTAGCCGGGCTTCATCTGGCCCGACTCGATGAGCTTGTGGTAGAGCGGACGCCGTCCGGGCTCGGCGTCGTAGTGCGGGCAGTGGCTGCCGGCCAGGAAGCCGAGGCACTGCACGGTCGAGAGTTCCTTGGGCCGCGAGTCGGTCGTGCCTTCCTCGAACCAGCACAGCGAGCCCGGCGCTGGCGCCGCCGAGCACGATGCCCCGG
Organism: uncultured Acidobacteriota bacterium; assembly: GCA_963843885.1. GTDB lineage: Bacteria > Acidobacteriota > Vicinamibacteria > Vicinamibacterales > UBA2999 > CADEFD01. The sequence continues at coordinate 739,750 of CAWJMJ010000011.1, read as the reverse complement.
TCCCACGCCTGACGCAGGATGACGTCGATGCCTTGGGCCTTCCAGATGGCCTGCTGGTTGAGCGTGTTGCCGCCCGAGCACACGATGCCGTCCACCGACAGCAGCACCTCTTCCCAGCTGCGCGGCTGCTGGGTGCTGGCGATGAAGCTGATCTGGTGTGACGGCTCGACCTGGAGCGGGGCGCAGCTCTTGAACCAGGCCGATGATGCCGTTCGGGCGAGTCGGCCGACGCGGTCGGAAGGTAGAGGAGCTTGGGGCGGGGCTTGCCGGTCAGCTCGGCCATGTAGCGGATGAAGGCGGTGTTGAAACCGCCGCCGGCAATCAAGATTTTCCGAGTGGCGCTAGCGCCGGGCTGGACGACTGCGCCAGACGATGCCGACGCGGACGACGCGCCCGCCACACCGGCGCCCACCGTTCCCACCACCGACGACACGATGAATTCCCGACGTTTCATACCCTGGCTCCAGTCCTGAGGCGTAACGGCCCGGCTGGGCCGACGCTCCATCCTAGAGGCGGCGGCGGCGCGGTGCAAATGGTCGTCACCAGAGCTCGAAGATCGAGTAATCTCCCAGGGTTCGTCGATTTCTCCCTTGGAGGGGCTGCATATGGACGCTAGGCATCCGTTTTCTCGTCGTCGATTCGTTGGAGGAGTGGCGGCCGCCGTTGGCGCCCTGGGTCTGAACCCGAGCGGGCTCTTCGCGCAGGGCCAGACGGCGCAGTTCCGTGGCGGCGAGGCCGAATACGACGCCTTCGCGAAGCTGGCGAGCAACGAGAACAACTGGGGCCCGCCCAAGAACGTGATGGAGGCGATGAACCACGCCTGGAAGTACGCCAACCGCTACGGCTATCCGGATGCCAACGTCATCCAGGAGATTGCGGCGCACCACGGCGTGAAGCCCGAGAACGTCCTGCTGACCCCGGGCTCCGGTGAGGTCCTCGAGATCGTCGGCGAAGCGTTCCTGATGGGCAACAGCAAGAAGGTGGTCGGCGCCGACCCGACCTACGCCACCGTGTTCCAGCACGCCTCCAACATCAAGGCCGAAGGCATCAAGGTGCCGCTGCTGAAGGATTACCGGCAGGACATCCCGACGATGATCAACGAGGCGAACAAGAACGCCGCCTCGGTGGGTCTCTTCTACCTGTGCAACCCCAACAACCCGACCGGCGCGGTCGTGACGGCGGCGGAAGTGCGCCAGGTGGTCGAGGGTATTCCGAAGACGATGCCGATCCTGATCGACGAGGCCTATCACCACTTCGTGGACGACCCGGCCTACGGCACCTCGATTCCCTACATCGTCGAAGGCCGCCCGGTCATCGTCGCGCGGACCTTCTCGAAGATCGCGGCGCTGGCCGCCATGCGCGTCGGCTACGCCATCTCCACGCCGGAGATCATCAAGCAGCTGCGCGTCTACGCCTCGAACAGCGTCAACGTGCTGGCCAAGCACGGCGCCGTCGCCTCGCTGAAGGACACCGCCGGCCAGGCCGAGGTCAAGGCCAAGGTCATCAACCTGCGCAACAAGACCACGCGCGAGCTGGAAGCGCACGGCTACCCGGTGATCCCGTCGCAGACCAACTTCTTCATGGTCAGCCTGGGCGACGCCACGGTGCAGCCGACCATCGAGGCCTTCAAGCAGAAGGGCATCCTCGTGGGGCGGCCGTTCCCGCCGATGCTGAACCACCTGCGCGTGTCGGTGGGCCTGCCCGAAGAGATGGACAAGTTCACCAAGACGTTCAAGGAAATCTTCCCGAAGAAGGCGCCGGCCACCTCGGTCGCGCGCGGCTGATTCGGAACCGCGGTAGTTGGAAAGGGCCGGTGGGCAACCACCGGCCCTTTCGTATGTACGCTCGACCTTGCGTTGAAGCCGTCCCCCGGCCGACACTCGAGCCATGAGCGCACAGGCAGGCTACGAGGTGGTGCACGAGGCGGCAGCCTCGCGCTTCGTGCTCCGACACCGCCAGGACGAAGTCGGCGAACTCACCTACCGGCGTAGCGGCGCACGCGCCGCCTTGATGCACACCGAAGTGCAACCGCGCCTGCGCGGACAGGGGCTGGCCCGCGATCTCGTGCTGGCGGCGGTGGCCTGGGCGCGAGCCGAGAACCTGAAACTCGATCCGGTGTGCTGGTATACCCGCGTCGTGCTCGAGCGTTCCGACGACTACCGCGACGTGCTTTGACCTGCCGCGCCGGCCCGGCTTCGTGCCGAGCGGATGTTCAAGCTTTGCGGGGAGCGGCCGATTGTGACGGCGGGGGCGAACAGATGCTGCCAGCCATCGGCCAGGGATTGAACGGAATCAGCGCCGGCTTCGAGCGCCTCGATCGGGCCGCCGCCCGCATCGCGAACGACGGCGACAGCCGGGACCTGGCTGCCAACATCGTCGACCTGCAGCAAGCCAAGCAGCAAGTGCGCACGAACCTCGCCGTGGTGAAGGCCGCCGACGAGATGACCGGCACGCTCCTCGACCTCTTCGCTTGAGCGACGTCACTCGCAGGCGTCCCGGGGGCGACTCCGGTGGGCCGTCGCACCGGCGCCGAGATACGGCGCGGAATCCTCGGGACGCCGCAGCCGTGCGACCGTTAACTGATCCGTAGCGCGACGCGGCTGGACACGCATGACGCGCGCGCACCAGAATCGTGGTTTGGGACGCTCCAGCGTGACGAGTCCGGCCGGCGACGCACCTCGGGGGCGCGATTCCGACGACGCGCCGCGGCTGCGCGACTTCGGCATCGCCTTGTTGACCGTGGCCGTGGCGATCGTGCTCCGGTTCCTGCTGACGCCGCTGATGGGGGCCTCCTTCCCGCTGGCCACCGCCTTCTCCGCGGTGGCGTTCTCGTCGTGGTACAGCGGCTGGAAGCCGGCGTTGTTCACGGCGGTGATGGCGTTCCTGGCGGCGGACTTCTTCTTCATCCCCGGCGATGGCCGGCTCTTCGGCCGGCCACTGACGCCGGAGGTCTTCTCCGTCTCGGTTTATCTGCTGACCTGCGGCTCGATCATCGCCCTGGGCGAAGCCGGGCGGCGCGCGCAGCGGCGGCTCGAGGCCGGCCAGCGATCGCTTTCGGCCGCCAACCTCGAACTGGAGCAACAGGTCGAAGCGCATGCGCTGCTGGCCGCGATCGTCGCTTCGACCGGCGATTCCATCGTCAGCACGACGTTGAGCGGCACCATCACCTCATGGAACTCCGGCGCCGAGCAGCTGTTCGGCTACACCGCCGCCGAGGCCGTGGGTCGCGACGTCGCCATGCTCTTTGCGGCCCAACGCGTCGTCGAGGAGCGAGAGATCCTGGAGAGCATCCGGGCCGGAGGCCGCGTCGATCGCCTCGACACCACCCGCGTCACCAAGAGCGGCGAGCAGCGCGACGTCAGCCTGACCGTGTCGCCCGTCTACTCGCGGCACGGCCTGGTCATCGGCGCCTCGATGGTGGCGCGCGACATCACGCTGGGCAAAGCGGCGGAACGCGAACGACGGCGCAACGAGCACGATCAGCGCCTGCTGGTGGCGATTCACGACGCCACGCGTGGTCTGGCCGATCCCGGGGACGTGATGCTCGAAACCGTGTCGCGCGTGGGCGCGCACTTCGGTGTGAACCGCTGCGCCTACGGTGAAGTGGACCTCGAGGCCGGTGTCGCGGTCATCACGCAGGGCTTCACCCGAGACGTGCCGACCGTGGCGGGCCGCTATCCGCTGAGCGTTTTCGGCGACCCACTGGTGGCCGAGCTGCGGGCCGGCCGGACGATGATCATCGAGGACGTGCGCAACAGCCCGTTCACCGCCGGCGCCGTCCCGGCCGCGACCTACGCCCGGATGCACATCGTCGCGCTGGTGTGCGTGCCGCTCGTCCGGTCCGGCCGTCTCGTCGCCATTCTGGTGATGTGCGATGGCCAGCCGCGCGCCTGGAATCCGCGGGATGCGGCGCTGCTCGAGCAGATCGGCGAACGCACGCTCTTTGCCGTCGAGAGTGCCCGGGCCGCCTCGGCGTTGCGCCAGAGCCGTGACGTGCTGGCCCTGGCCATGGGCGCCGGGCAAATGGGCGCATGGTCGCGCGACATCGCGACCGGCGAGGTGTGGTGGAGCCCGGAACTGGAGGCCATTGCCGGTTTGTCCCCCGGCGGCTTCGCGGGTTCGGAAAAAGCGTTCTACGCCCTCGTCCACCGCGACGACCGTCAGGCCATGGCGCGGGCCATCGCCACCGCGGTCGAGACGCGCACCGATTACCAGGTGGACTTCCGCTTCCGTCACGGCTCGGGCGAGTGGCGCTGGATGGAAGGTCGCGGCCGCGCCGTCTATGCCGCCGACGGCACGCCGACCATGCTCTATGGCCTGGGCGTCGACATCACCGAGCGGCGTCGCGCCGTCGAGGCGCTGCAAGAGGCCGACCGGCGCAAGGACGAGTTCCTGGCCACACTCGCCCACGAGTTGCGCAACCCGCTGGCGCCGATCACGGCCGGCCTGCACGTGCTGCGCCTCACCGGCGGCACGGGCGAGGCCGCCGGCGCGGCCCGCGCCATCATCGAACGCCAGGTCACGCAGATGGTGCGCCTCGTCGACGATCTCTTGGACGTCGCCCGCATCTCCACCGGCAAGACCGAGTTGCGCTGCGAGACGATGGACCTGGCCGACGCGGTGCGAGACGCCGTTGAGACCAGCCGCCCGCTCCTGGCCGCGGCCGACCAGCGGCTCGACCTGACCTGGCCCGACGCACCGGTGTTCGTGAGCGCCGATCGCACCCGGCTGGCCCAGGTCTTCGCGAACCTCTTGAACAACAGCGCCAAGTACAGCGCCCGGCAACAGCCGATCGCCCTGTCGGTCACCCGCGACGGCGCCGACGCGGTCGTCCGGGTGCGCGATCACGGCGTCGGCATCGCCGCCGACAGCTTGCCGGCGATCTTCGAGATGTTCCGCCAGGAAGGCGGCAGCCGCCGCTCGCAAGGCGGGCTGGGCATCGGCCTGTTCCTGGTGAAACGCATCGTCGAGATGCACGGCGGAAGGGTGCACGCCCACAGCGCCGGAGCGGGCCACGGCAGCGAGTTCGTGGTACGGATACCCGCGGCCACGGCGCCTGGAGTGCCCACTGAAACGAGCGCCGACGAGACCACGCCGCGGGCGCCGCTGCGCCGCCGCATCCTGGTCGTCGACGACAACGCCGATGCGGCCGAGCTGTTGAGCATGATGCTCTCGGTGGGTGGCCACGACACGCGGCTGGCGCACGACGGGGTCCAGGCCCTCGAGGTGGCCGACGACTACCGGCCCGACATCGTCTTCCTCGACATCGGCATGCCCTTGCTCGACGGCCACGAGACGGCGCGGCGGATTCGCGAGCGGCCGTGGGGGAAGCGGGTCGTACTGGTGGCCCTGACCGGATGGGGACAGGCCGACGACCGCCGGCGCTCCACGGAAGCCGGCTTCGATCATCACCTGGTGAAACCGGCAACCCCCGCGGCCATCACTGGCCTGATCGAGGCGCTCGACCTCGCCGACACGCCGCCCTGAACGACCGGCCGGGTGCGACCGCCGAGAGACGGGGGCGCGGGGCCGGCCAAACCACGCGCGACTACGTCGAAGGCGGCGTCGGGGTCGCGGGCGCCGAGGCCGACGTCGCGGTGGCGGCGGCCGCCGACTTGGACGCGGCGCCGGGGGCGAGGGGTGCCGCCGAGGCCGCAACAGCGGCGGCAGCCGAGGGGCCGGCGGCCACGGGACGGACCCGCGCCAGCAGCGGGTAGTGGTCGGAGCCCCAGCGATCGTCGAGCCGGCGGGCGCGCACCGACCACTGGTCCGGCATCTTCGAGAACATGTGATCGAGCCGGAAGATCCGTCCAAACGTGCGGCGGCGGTCGCCCGCGGCAGCGTCGGGCAGCACGGCGGCCACCGTCTGATAGGTCTCGTCCGAGAACCCGAACCAGGTGTTGAAGTCGCCGCCCACGATCAGCCGCTCGTGTGGCCGCAGCGCCTCGAGCAGGCCCCGCGCCTGGCGCACGCGCGCGCCGCTGACCCCCAGCCACAGGCGCCGGGCCGAGCCCGTGCTCTCGAGATGCACGCTGGCCACGCGGAAGGCGAACGGCCGGCCGGCCGGGTCGTGAGTGGTGACGGTGGCAGCCACGGCCACTCGGCGCTGCCGCTCGAACGGCAGCTCGATGGCGGCCAGATCCGAGAGTGGCTCGGTCGAGAGAATGGCGTTGCCGCGATCCTCGCGCGTCTCGCCGGGCGCGCCGTTGCGCATCGACGCCACGTAGTAGAGCGACAAGTCGAGCGCCTTGGCCAAGGCGACGACGTCGGTGCGCTGGCGGCCGCCGTGCGCGATGTGTCCGAGCACGCCAGCGAAGGCCAGGTCCGGCGTGAGCTCGACCGGCACGGTGTCGTCGTCGCGGTAGGCTTCCTGCAGCAGCAGGACGAACCGCGTCACCGGGCGGCCCGCGGTCAAGCGGCCAGCCCGCAGGGCGCCCACCAGCTCCGCCAGGTCGGCGGTGCCGACGTGCAGGTTCCACGAGACGACGACCAGCTCATCGCTGGCTGCCGCGCCGCCGGTCTCGACACCCATCGGACGTGACAGAACCACGGGGCGGCCCGTAGCACCGCACCACGCCGCCAGCGCCGCCCGGTCGCGGGCCCCCGCCGGCTGCCGCCAGGCGATGGCCGGCGCGGCGCTGAGGGCGGTGGCCGGGAGCGGCGTGCGGCACACGGCGACGGGCGGCAGCGTGACGTCGGCGGCGGCCAGCCGCAACGGCTGAGTTCCGACGCAGCCCGACAGCGAGATCGTAACCATCACCACGAGCGACGAGATCAAGGCGCGGAGGGGCACCTAGTTACGACGTCGGCCGGCTGGAATGATTTCACCCCGGACCGGCCCGTCCCGGCACCCACCTGGGCTGCCGGCCGCTACTGTGGGCGCCGGAACAGGCCCACATAAACCGCCTTGCCCAGGATGTGGCCCTGCATGGCGTCGTAGACGGCCGTGCGCGTGGCCCACGCGTCGGCGCCGGCGGGCAGGTCGAGGGTCGTGTCGAGCGCGAACAGCTCGAAGGTGTAGTGGTGCAGCGGGCCGCTCGCCGCGGCGCCGGGGCCGCGGTAGACCTCGCCGCTGGCGCTGATCTGGCGGCTGCCGTCGGGCAGCGTCGGCCCCTTGGGCTGGCCCTCGGCCATTCCTGTGGCGCTGCCGGGGATTCGCCACACCAACCAGTGCACCTGATCTTCGGTGGTCTTGTTGCGCGCCACATCGGGGTCGCGCATGTGCAGGACGAAGCTCTGCGTGCCGGGCGGCACGTTGGACCAGGCCAGCGCGGGCGATACCTGGTCGCCGGCCTGCGTGTACTCGACGGGGATCGGTCCGCCGTCGGGCCACGCGGTGGTCGTCAGCGTCAGCGGGGGGCGCGGCGGCGCCGCCGGTTGGCCGCCTGGTGCCGGCGCCTGCGCCAGCAGCGCCGTCGGCAGGACGGCCAATCCGAACAGGGCTCCCGCCCAGGTCTTCGACGAGGTCATCGTTCGCTCTCCTTTGCCGGGCGTCACGCGCGGCCAGCCATGAACATATGGGATTTCGCGGCCCGGTGCCACAGCGGCAGTGAGCTTGCTTGAGCGGTTACGTGCATCCATTGGATGCGAGCATCGATGACGTCGATCTGGCGTTTCTGTGGCGTAACCGCGGGATCGCGCTGCGCGCCCTCAAGTTATGCGTGCCGCCGATTCAATGCGTTGTGTGAGACGATTCGCGTTTCCGGAGGAGAGTTCATGACTCGAGTGAGGGTGTTGTTCACGGCGCTTGCGCTGGCGGCCTTGGCGGCCAGTCCAGTCGGCGCCCAGATGCAGACGGGATCGATCCTCGTCAGGGTGACCGACGACCAGGGCGCCTCGGTGCCGGGCGTGGCCGTCACGCTCACCAGCCCCGTGCTGGTCGCGGGCACCGCGACTGGCGTGACCGACGGCGGCGGCGTCAACCGCTTCCCGTCCCTGCCCCCAGGGGTCTACTCGGTCAGGGTCGAACTGCAGGGCTTCCGGACGGTGATTCGCGAGAACGTCACGGTGCAGGTCGGTTCCACCGTGCCCCTCGACCTCCAGCTGCAGCTGGCGACGGTGGCCGAGACGGTCACGGTCACGGGCAGCTCGCCGGTCATCGACACGACCAGCGCCAACACCAGCGTGAACCTTGGCGAACAGCTGCTCCAGGGCACGCCGGGCGGCCGCGACATCTGGTCGCTGGTCGAGTACAAGGTGCCCAGCCTGCTCATCACCCGCCCCGACGTGGGCGGCACCTCGGGCGGCCTGCAGGGCGTGTTCAACGCCCGCGGCACGACCAGCGCGCAGAACTCGAGCTACTTGAACGGCATCAACGTCGGCGACCCGGCGGCCATCGGCGCGGCCGGCTTCTACTACGACTTCGACGCCTTCGACGACATCCAGGTCTCGACCGGCGCGCACGACATCACGGTGCCGACGAGCGGCGTGTTCCTGAACATGGTCACCAAGAGCGGCGGCGAGGCGTGGAAGGGCCGCATCACCACGGCGTGGCTGGGCGACGCAGACGCAGACCCAGAACATCGACGACAACCTGCTCAAGTACGGCTTCCGGCCGACCACCAACGCCGTCGACTTCGTGTCGGACGTCAACGTCAGCGCGGGCGGGCCGCTGATCAAGAACAAGCTGCGCATGTTCACGTCGTTCCGCGACTGGCGCGTCCACGTCAACGTGCCGGCGGCGTTCTCCACCCTGGTGCTCGACAAGACCGACATCACCTCGGGCCTGCTCAACGCCAACTATCAGGTCTCGCAGAACAACCGCCTGACCGGCTTGTATTCGCGGCAGTACTACAAGAAGCCGCAGCGCTTCCTGATTGCGTCCAACCTGGCCGTGCAGGAATCGACCGTGAACGAAGACGACGTGTTCGACATCTACCAGCTGCTGTGGAACTCGGTCGTCACGCAGAAGTTCTTCGTCGACGCGCGCATCGGGTTGAACCGCATCTTCTTCCCGACCTACCTGAACACGAACGAGCAGACGCTGCTCGACTCGGCCACCAACATCCGCACCCGCAACTACTTCGCCGGCACCGAGCGGTGGCGCGATCGCTACCAGGGCAACGCCACCGGCCAGTACTATCTGGACGACTTCCTGGGCGCGCGTCACGAGTTCAAGTTCGGCTTCGACCTGTCGCACTCGCCGGTCGAGAACCGCGTCAGCCGCGTCGACGACGTCGATCCGGTCTACAGCAGCGCCACCGGCCTGGCCCAGAACGTCACCTTGTTTGCCACCCCGTTCTTCACGAAGACGGCCGTGAACACCACCGCGCTCTACGCGCAGGACAGCTTCGCGGTGAAGCGCCTGACCGTGACGGCGGGTCTGCGCTGGGAGAAAGTGGAAGGCTACCTGCCCAAGCAGGCCAGCCCCGCCAGCCGCTACTTCCCCGACCTGGTGCGCTCGTTCGACGAGAAGCGCAACGTCGTGGACTGGACCACGGTGGGGCCGCGCCTGAGCGCCGCCTACGACCTCTTCGGCAACGGCCAGACCGCGCTGAAGGCAGCGGTGGGCCGCTACTACTACCAGATCGCGTCGGGCGGCGGCATCCTCGACGGCGTCAATCCGAACGCCAACTACTCCGAGCAGTACCAGTGGAACGACCTCAACGGCGACCGCAAGTTCCAGCTCGGGGAGCAGACCGGCAACCCGGTCATCTCGCGCGTCGACCCCTCGACCATTTCGGTCGATCCCGACTACCTGCGGCCCTATACCGACGAGTTCACCGGCGGCATCGACCATGAGCTCTTCCCGGCGCTGCGCCTGAGCGCGGTCTACACCCACCGCCTCGAGCGCAATCCCCAGGCCACGTCGAACCCGGCCAACCCGTTCGACACGTTCCTGACGACCCGTCCCGATGCCGGCCGCGACGGCGTCTTCGGCACCGCCGACGACGGCACCTTCCAGTTCTACAACCGGACGTCGACGGCCCTGAACCAGACCTACTTCACCAACGACCGCAGCTACCGCCAGACCTACGACGGCCTGGAGATCACCGCCACCAAGCGCATGTCGAACCGGTGGCAGATGGTGGCCGGCTACACCTTCGCGCAGAGCCGCGTGAAGGGTCTGAGCGTCAACATCGACCCCAACACGCTCATCAACGTCACCGGCCCACTGGCCGGGCAGAACACCAACTTCAACGGGCAGATCGGCGATCGGCCGCACCAGTTCAAGATGACCGGCACCTACGTGCTGCCGCTGTGGGACATCGGCCTGGCGGGCAACTTCAACTCGCAGAGCGGTATCCCGATCACCCGTCAGGTGGCGGTGGCCAAGACCGTGGGCGGCGTCAGCACGGTGAACGTCGAACCGCTCGGTTCCTACCGTCTGCCGCGCCGCACCGTCGGCGACCTGCGGGTGTTCAAGACGCACCGCTTCGGCGGCGCCCGAGAACTCGAGGCGTCGGTCGACTTCAACAACGTCACCAACGTCAACACCTATTGGGACGCCCGCACGTTGAGCGGCACCATCAACCTGCGGCAGAACGGCGACCCGAATGGCGCCGTCAACACCCTGCCGCAGTTCGGGTCGCCGGCGCAGGTCTACGGGCCGCGGAACGTCCGCTTCAACGTGGCCTTCCGCTTCTAAACACCCTCGCTCCCTCGAGCCACGGAAGCGGCGGCGTCTTCCGTGGCTCGACTCGATCTGCCCCACGCTCTTCCACGCCTGCCAACGCCCCCCTGCCACCACTCCACCGCGCCATCGGGCCCTGGATGGGGGCGCGCCGGGGGCAATCTCCGACAGCGTCGACGGGCCGGCCAGTCGCGGCCGGGCAGAAAAGTTGCCTGTGCGCCGGTAAGCGCTGGCGCCGGACGCGGCGTATAGGAGGTGTTACGGGGGTACGCGTCCCGGCCGGCGACCCCTGCCGCCCTGTTCACCGCCGGAATTGCCCATGATCCACGCCCCCCCCTCGCCCCTTGCCCGCCTGCTCAAGTCCGTCGCCATGGTGGAGCCGGAGGAAGTCAAGGCGGTGGCCGTCTCGTTTGTCTACTTCGCGCTGCTCATGGGCAGCTATTTCATCGTGCGTCCGGTCCGCGACGCGATGGGCACGGTCTACGGCGTCGCCAACCTTCAGGAGCTGTACACGGGCACGTTCGTCGTCAGCTTCGTGCTGGCGCCGGTTTACGCCTTGCTGGCGTCGCGCATCAAGCTGTCGACGTTCCTGCCCTGGGTCTACGGCTTCATCGCGGTCACCATGCTGGTCTTCTTCGGACTGTTCGAGACCGTCGAGCAACAACAGGATCGCTGGGTCGCGGCGCTGTTCTTCGTGTGGGTGAGCACCTTCAACGTGCTCATCATCTCGGTGTTCTGGAGCCTCATGGCCGACACGTTCTCGCGCCTGCAGGCCAAGCGGTTGTTCGGGTTCATCGCCGCCGGCGGCACCGTGGGCACGATCGCCGGTCCGGCACTGGCGGCGCTGCTCGTCAACGCGGTCGGCACGAACATGCTGATGGTGATCTCGGCGGGCGGGTTCTTCGTCACGGCGTGGCTGGTGCGGGTCTTGGAGAAAGAGAAGCAACGGCTCCGCGAGACTCCGCGGCGACGCGCAGACCACCACGCTGGACCGCAAGCTGGGAGGCCACCCGATCGAGGGCTTCACGCTGCTGTTCAAGTCGCCCTACCTGCTGATGATTGCGCTGTTCATCCTGTTGATGACCACCATCTCCACGATCATCTACTTCCAGCTCGGCGACCTCATCACCAAGGCGTTCGCCAGCCGCGAGGCGCGGACGCAGGCGTACGCGGTCATCGACCTGGCGGTCAACGGCAGCACCGTGTTCCTTCAGCTGTTCGGCACGGGGCGGCTGATCGAGCGCTTCGGCGTCACCGCGGGGCTGCTGTTGAATCCGTTCATCATGGTGTTTGCCTTCCTGGCCGTGGCGCTGTCGCCGGTGTTGCTGGTGCTGGGGTCGATCCAGGTGGTGCGCCGCTTCGCGGAATACGCCGTCGCCAAACCCAGCCGCGAGATGCTCTTCACCGTGGTCGATCAGAACAGCAAGTACAAGGCGAAGAACGTCATCGACACGGTGGTCTACCGTTTTGGCGACGTCACGTCAGCGTGGCTCAGCGCCGCGGTGTTGCCTTACGGGGTCAGCGGGCTGGCCGTGGCCGGAATCATCATGTCCGCCCTGTGGTTCCCGATCGCGTATCTGCTCGGGAAGCGATACGAGAGCGTCCGGCACGGCGAGCTCGTCGACCAGGGCACCGCGGTCGTGGTGGAGTAGGCCAGAGCGCCGAGCGGCGGGGCTCGGGCGCAGGGCGCGGACAGGTCGAAACCGGTGCCTGGGACGGAATGCGAAATAGTCCGCTGGCGCGATGGCCAGGGGTGGACAATGCCCGGGGTGGCGCTCGTCGCGGCGACGCACGCGCGGGCGGCTGGAGGAAGAAATCGTGACGAACCTGATTAGCCGTCGTGACTGGCTGGCCCTGACGTTTGGCGCCGGCGCCTCGCTGACCTTCGATCCGGCCAGGCTGCTGGCCCAAGGCAAGCTCAACACGAAAGCCATTCCCTCGACTGGCGAGCGGCTGCCGGTGATCGGCCTGGGCAGCTCGGCGACCTTCGCCTCGGTGGCCCGCACCGAAGATCTCACCGCCCTGCGCGAGGTCTTCGCGGCGCTCGTCGCCGGCGGCGGGACGGTGTTCGACACGGCGCCCGGTTATGGCGCCTCGGAGGAGGCCTCGGGCCGCATCGTCAACGACCTGGGACTGGCCGACAAGCTCTTCTGGGCCACCAAGCTCAATGTGGCCGGCCGGGGCAACGGCAAGGCCGACCCGGCGGCGGCCAAGCAACAGGTGGAAGCGTCGTTCGCCCGGGTGAAGAAGGCGAAGATCGACCTCATCCAGGTGCACAACATGGGCGATGTCGGCGTGCAGATTCCGATCCTGCGCGACTACAAGCAGCAGGGACGCGTCCGCTACATCGGCCTCACCACCACATTCGAAGGGCAGTACGAGGGCCTCGTCGAGACCATGCGCAAGGAGCCGCTCGACTTCATCGGCGTCGATTACGCCATCGACAACCGCCACGCCGAGGCCACCATCCTGCCGCTCGCGCAGGAGCGCAAGATGGGCGTGTTCGCCTACGCCCCCTTCGGCCGGACGCGGCTTTTCAAGCGCGTCGGCGACCGGCCGCTGCCGGACTTCGCCAAGGAGTTCGACGCGCAGACCTGGGCGCAGTTCTTCCTGAAGTTCGTGGTCAGCCACCCGGCCGTCACCGTCACCACCCCAGCGACCAGCCAGGCCAAGAACATGATCGACAATCTCGGCGGCGGTACCGGCCGGCTGCCCGATCCGGCGATGCGCAAGCGCATGGCCGATTTCGTCGACGCCCTGCCGGGCGCGTAAGCAGCCGTCTTCATGACCGTCGGCGAACCGTCCGCGCGAGCCTCCTGGCTCCAGCGGCTCGTGGATGTACGTCCCACCGAGCTGGCCGCGGTCGCTTGGTCGTGGCTGTTCTTCTTCGCGGTGCTCTCGGCCTATTACGTCATCCGGCCGATCCGCGACGACATGGGCGTGGCCGGCGGCGTCGCCAACCTGCCGTGGCTGTTCACCGGCTCGCTCATCGGCATGCTGCTGGTCAATCCGCCCTTTGCCTACCTGGTGGCGCGGATGCCCCGGGCGCGGTTCGTGTCGTGGGGCTACCGCTTCTTCGCGCTGAACCTGGTGGGGTTCTTCGCGCTGCTCCACTGGGGCGCGCCGGCGCAGCAGGTCTGGATCGGCCGCGCCTTCTTCATCTGGACGTCGATTTTCAACATGTTCGTCGTGTCGATTTTCTGGTCGGTGATGGCCGACGTGTTCGCCCCGGGCCAGAGCAAACGGCTCTTCGGCTTCATCGGCGCTGGCGGCACGATTGGCGGCATCACCGGGGCGGCGCTCACCAGTTGGCTGGTCGGGCCGATCGGCGCGGCCAACCTGCTGCTCGCGTCCGCCGCGTTGCTGGAGGTGGCGGCGTTGGCGGCCCGGCGGCTATTCGCCTTGCCGCGCACGGCCACCCGCGAAGAAGACGGCGCGGCAGCGACGCCGCGGCCCGAACGGGCGATTGGGGGCACGGTCTGGGAGGGCATGCGACGCGCCTTCGCCGATCCCTATCTGCTGAACGTGACGCTGAACATGCTGTTCTTCACCGTGCTCACGACGTTCCTATACTTCCAGCAGGCGGCAATCGTGGACGCGACGCTCACCGATCGGGCGGTCCGCACGCGTTTCTTCGCCAACGTCGACCTGGCGGTCAACGTGCTCACCTTGCTGACCCAGACATTTGCGACGGGACGGGCAGTCAGGCGGTGGGGGGTCGCCGCGGCGCTGGCCTTCCTGCCGGTGCTGAGCGTGGTCGGGTTCGGCGTGCTCGGACTGGCGCCGACGATCGCCGTGCTGATGACCTTCCAGGTGCTGCGCCGGGCCGGGAACTTCGCCGTGGCGCGGCCCGCGCGCGAAGTGCTCTTCACCGTGGTGCCGCGCGGCGATCGCTACAAGGCCAAGACCTTCATCGACACCGTCGTCTACCGCGCCGGCGACCAGATCGGCGCTTGGACGTTCGCGCCGCTGGCCGCCCTGGGCGCGGGCGTCGCCGGGATTTCGTCGGTGGCGGTGGTGATCGCCGGCCTGTCGGCGATCAACGCCGTGTGGCTGGGGCGCAAGATGGAGCGCATGGTGCGCTCGGGCCGAGGACTGGTCGCCCCCGGCCACGAATCGACTATCGCGCGCGACGAGGGGAGATGAGTCGTCCAGCTACCGGCGCGACGGGCGTACGAGCACGAGCGGGTGGGTGGTCGGCGCCGCGGTGGCCGCGTCCAGTGGCGGAGCGACGTGACACGAGCCGGCATTCGAGGGGCAGTTGGCGCAGGCTGGGGCGGCGCCCGGCGCCGGCCGGGCCACGCCGACGAGCCGCCTGACCACCAGGCCCGCGGCCGCCATCGCCACGAGCGTCACGATCACGTGTTGCACGAGCTCCATGGTGATCATCGCGTCGTCACGCCACCCCCGCCGCACGGAGCCCCTGGTAGAGCACGAACGCGGCGACGTAGGCCAAGCCGGACATGTAGAAGAGCTGCAGCGCCGCGTACTTCAAACCGCCCGTCTCCTTGCGGGTCACGACCAGCGTCGGCAGGCACTGCATGGCCAGCACGAAGAACACGAGCGCTGCGGCAGCGGTGGAGGGCGTGAACACCGGCGTGCCGTCGTCGCGGGTCATGCCGCGGATACGAGCCACGACGCCTTCGTCCACCTCTGATTCAGCCTGGCCCGCCGCCAGCACCGACATGGTCGAGACGAAGACCTCACGGGCCAGGAAGCTGGTGAGCACGCCCATGGTGAGCTGCCAGTCGAAGCCCAGCGGCCGGAAGGCCGGCTCCAGCGTATGGCCGATGCGGCCGGCAAAACTGCCCACCTGCGAAGCGCGCGTCTCCAGGGCGTCGGCTTCGCTCGTCAGGGCCTCGGCGCGTTCGGCCGACACGCCCGGCGCCGCCGACGCGGTCCGCAGCGCCACCGCCTGCGCCGGCGGGTCGACGTGCGGATAGGCGCTCAGCCACCACATCACCACGCAGATGGCCACAATCACCGTCCCGGCCGTGGTCAGGAAGGCC
Source organism: uncultured Acidobacteriota bacterium (assembly GCA_963843885.1). GTDB lineage: Bacteria > Acidobacteriota > Vicinamibacteria > Vicinamibacterales > UBA2999 > CADEFD01. The sequence goes on along the minus strand of CAWJMJ010000011.1, from coordinate 724,168 downwards.
AGCCCCTGATCCCGCGCGGTGAAGAGCGCGTTACGGACCGAGGGCCGCTTGTAGGACGGCAGCTCCAGGATCATCGGGCGGGCGCGGCCCTTGAGGATGGTGCTGCCGAACAGCTTCGCGGTGAAGAGCGCGGCGGCTGCGCCGAGCAGGTAACAGCCGGCAAAGGCCAAGCCGGCGGCCGCGGCGTTGCCGGCAAAGAGCAGCGTGGTGAGCAAGACGTAAACCGGGAGGCGCGCCGAGCAGCTCATGAACGGCGCCACCAGGATGGTGGCCAGCCGGTCGCGGCGGTCCGGAATCAGGCGCGTGCTCATGATGCCCGGCAGCGCGCACGCATGCGAGGTCAGCAGCGGCACGAAGGCGTGGCCGGGCAAGCCGAAACTGGCCAGCAGCCGGTCCATCACGAAGGCGGCGCGGGCCAGATATCCCGTGTCCTCGAGCAGCGTGATGAGGAAGAACAGGAGACAGATCTGCGGCAGGAACACCACCGTGCCGGCGATGCCGCCGACGATGCCCTGCGACACCAGGTCGCGCACCGGGCCCGCCGGCAGGTAGCGCTCGACCAGTTGACCGAGCTGGGTAAAGGTGGCCTCGATCAGGTCCATCGGCACGGTGGCCAGGGCGAACAGGATCCAGAAGAGCGTGCCCATGATGCCGACAAACGCCAGCAGGCCGAAGACCGGATGGGTGAGGAAATAGTCCATCCGTTCGGTGAAGTCGTGCCGGTGCGCCGGGTCGGCGCCCGAGGTCACCGCGGTGGCCACCGCGTGCGCCCACTCGGTGGCGTGGTGGGCAGGTGCGGTCAGCAGCGGGAGGTCCGCTGGCGGGGCGCCCGGCTCGTGATCGAGCGCCTGCCGGAGTTCGTCGACACCGCGACCGCTCCGCGCCACCAGCGGCACGACCGGCACGCCGAGCCGTGCCGACAGGCCGGCGACGTCGATGACGATGCCGCGCCGGCCGGCCAGGTCCACCATGTTGAGCGCCAGCACCATCCGGGTGCCGCGGGCCAGGAGCTGCGCCACCAGCACGAGGTTGCGCGACAGGTTGCAGGCGTCGACGATCACGACGACGGCGTCTGGCACCGGCCCGCGGCCACCGGCCAGCACGGTGGTGGCGATCTGCGATTCCGGCACGTCGAGGTCGAGGTCGTAGACGCCCGGCAGATCGAGGACGTCGAGCGTGGGCAGGGTGCCGGTGGCGTCGCACCGTCCGCTGCGCACCGCGGTCGTGGTGCCGGGGAAGTTCGAGGTCTTGGCCCGGGCGCCACAAAGGATGTTGAAGAGCGTGGTCTTGCCGGTGTTGGGGTTGCCGATCAGCCCGATTCGCCGCACCGGCGCGATAGCCACCAGGGGCTCGACGGCGGATACGACAGCCGTGGACATCTCGGCCTACTTCTTGGTGTCGGCCTCGGGCACGACATAGAGGTGCTGCGCGACGGCGTTGGACAGGCCGATGCGCGTGGCCCGGACCTGCACGATGCAGGGATCGCCGGCCTTGCACAGGCGCATCACGCTGGCGTCGGTGAGTCCCAGCGAACGCAGCACGCCGCGCGACTCGACGTCGCGCACTTCGTGCAGGGTGGCCACGGTGCCGACCGGCATGGCCGTGAGCGGCACGGCCGATGACGCAGGCGCGGAAGCGGGGAGAGGCGTGATGGGCAGCATGTCGGAAGCCGGTCCTATTCTATCCATTATGAGACGTGATCTCATAATCGATCTATCAGCCGGCTATTGTTCAGCTGGATAGCACCGCCGACGTTCCTGGACAACTGCACGGATTGGCGCAGGTCGGCGCCTCCAGCCCACGGGGTGGGCGCCTTTAACCGTCACGCGCGCAGCAGGAAGTAGATGAGCACGCCGGTGACCGACACATACAGCCACACCGGCAGAAAGACGCGGTTGAGCCGCCGGTGGCGGTCGAACTGCCGGGTGAAGGCGAAGTAGAACGAGGTCAGGCAGCCGGGCACGACGGCCATCGACAGGATGACATGCGAGGCCAGCACGCTCAGGTAGAACACCCGGCCCGCGCCCTCGCCGGTGTACTTCGTATCGCCGTGGACGTAGTGGTACGAGAGGTAGCCGACCAGGAAGACCGCCGACAGGGCGAAGGCCGTGACCATGCACAGGCGGTGCAGGTGAACCGCCTTGCGGCGGATGGCGACATAGCCGGTGATGAGACACAACGACGCCAGGGCGTTGCAGGTGGCGTTGACGGCCGGAACGAACGAGAGATCGAGGGCGCCGGCGGGACCCGCGTCGCGGCGCAGAAGGTAGGCGATGAACGCCACCGCCGCGGTCGAGACCACCGCGTTCCAGGCAAAGAAGGTGCGGTCGGCGCGGTCCATGGCCCTATTCTGACCCACTCCGACAGGGAGGGGTTCCGCCATGACCGCGGACGACTTCCGCGCCATGCCCGCCGGGAGTCCCGATGAAGACCCGGCGGTAGATCAGGCGCGGCCGGCGAAGTCGCGCGTCTCGGTGTGCACCTTCACGCGTTCGCCGGTCTTGATGAAGAGCGGCACGTGAATCTGCAGGCCGGTCTCGGTGACGGCCACCTTGGTGACGCTGCCGCTGGCGGTGTTGCCGCGCGCGCCTTCCTCGGTATCGGCAATCGTCATCTCGATGTGGGCCGGGAACTCCACGGCGATCGGGTTGCCGTTGAACTTCTGCACCTTCACGACCACGTTGTCCACAAGCAGGCCCTTGTCCTCGCCCAGGGTGTCGGCGGTGAGCGACAAGGTCTCGAATGTGCCATCTTCCATGAAGAAGTAGGCGTCGCCGTCGGAGTACCTGATAGGTGGCCGGCACCTGCACCAGGTCCGGCTCCTGGAACTTCTCGCCGGCCTTGAAGGTCTTGTCGAACACGGCTCTGGACAACAGGTTGCGCATCTTCAGGCGGACCAGCGTCTGCCCGCCGCGGGCGGTCGGCTTGGACACCTCCACGTCGATGCAGTGGTAGGGCGCCCCTTCGAACTCGAAGTAGGTCTTGCGCTTGATCTCGATTGCTTCAATCAGACTGGCCATAAGAACAGGGCTCGGGGCTCGGGGCGCGGGCGGGCGACGACGACGGCGACCGCGACGGAAACTTGGGACTTCGCTGTGGACGCGACTTCGAGCGGACGCGACGCCGGGCGTGCGCTGACTCGACGGCTCGGACGGGCCCGGCCGATCGCCTCATAGGATCAACGACGCGGGGCGCCGGACGCAAGGGCTTCCGCGAGGGCCCGCGCCACCGCCAGATTGGCGGGGGTAGCGGGAGCCTTGCCGAACACCTCGACGATCGTGGCCGCCACCTTGCCGGTATTGGTGAACGTGTGCATGACCCCGCCCTTGAGCGACAGCGCCTCGCCCGGGCCGACCGGCACCGGTGCCTCGCCCTGCACCGTCAACTGGAGCTGGCCGGTGACCAGCACGAAGACGTGGTAGGTGGCATCCGCGTGGTTGTGCATGCGCCGCACGGCGCCCGGTTCCGCGTAATCACGCAACACGCGGAACTGCGCCTGGTCGATGACAGCCAGCGACGAGATGCCCGGGTCGCCCGCCACCGGCCGGGCCTTCTCCGGACCGGCCACGGCCTGTGCCCACGCGGGCCCACACCACAGCGCCAGGGTGCATCCAAGGGTCGCCGCGCGTACTGTGGCCGAGGTCATGGGTGGTCCTTTCGGGACATCGCCGGGAAGGTCCGGCCGCCCATTCTAGCCGGGGCTGATAGGATCCTGCGCACATGCCGCAGCCGTGGTACCGCCAAGTTTCGAAGTCCCAGTGGAAGGCGTTCCTGACGACCTTCGCCGCTTGGGTCCTCGACGCGTTCGACTTCACCATCCTCACCTTCGTGCTGGTCGACATCCAGCAGAGCTTTTCGGTGAACAAAGGCCTGGCCGGCCTGCTCGGCACGGTCACGTTGCTGTTCCGCGTCGTGGGCGGGATTGGCGCTGGCACCTTTGCCGACCGCTACGGGCGCAAGGGCCCGATCCTGTTCTCGATTGCCTGGTACACCTTGTTCGCGTTCCTGAGCGGGGCGTCCACTACCTACGTCATGCTGTTCGCCTTCCGCGGCCTCTTCGGCATCGGGATGGGCGGGATGTGGGCGGCCGGAATGCCGCTGGCGCTCGAGCACTGGCCGCAGCACCTGCGCGGCATCGCGTCGGGCTTCCTGCAGGGCGGCTACTCCCTCGGCTTCCTGCTCTCGTCGCTCGTCTACCAGCTCGGCTACCCCTACATCAGCCACCAGCCGGAATGGGCGTGGCGCATCATGCTGTGGTCGGGCGTCGTGCCGGCGGCCATCATCTTCTTCGTGATGCGGACGGTGCCCGAGAGCCCGATTCTGGCTCGAGCGGCGCAAGGCGCTGCTGGCCAGCGGCAGCAGCGAGCGGCTCTCGCTCGGCCGGCTCTTCGACCGCGACCTCATCTGGGTCACGCTGCACACGTCGTTGCTGATGGGCGCGTTCGTGTCGGTCTACCAGTCCACGACCTTCTGGTATCCCACGCTGCTGTCGACGTTGAAGCTGCAGCCGCTGAAGTTCCTGCTGCTGCTGAACGCCGGCGGGCTGATCGGCGCCGTCGTGCTCGGCGCGATGTCCGAACGCTGGGGGGACGTCGCGGCTCGGCGACGCTGGGGATGGTCGTGGGCCTGCTGTCGGTGCCGCTCTACCTCTTCGCGACGAACCCGTCGGTGCTCCTGCTCGGCGCCTGGATGATGGGCTTCTTCGCCGCCGGCGCGTGGGGCATGGTGCCCGGCTATCTGTCCGAGCGCTTCCCCACCGAGGCCCGCGGCGTGGGGACCGGCTTTGCCTATCACGCCGGCGTGGGCATCGGCTCCTACGCGCCGTTCCTCATCGGCCGGCTGCAGGACGGCGGCACCGACCTGCGCGTCGCGATGGCCTATTGCATCGTCACGGCGGGGGTGGCGTGCGTGGCGCTGCTGTGGCTCGGCCCGGAAACTCGCGGGCGGACGCTGACCTGATTTGTAACGGGGCCTGTCAGCGTGACAACTCGCGCTGTTGCATTTCCTGCCACTTGTAACGGTGACAGGCCCCGTTACAATGCGCCGATGCGCCTCGCCCTGGCCGTTGCGGCCCTCCTCGCGCTGACGCTCGACGCGCAGGCGCAGAATCCGGCGCCGCCGGCGATCCCCGGCCCGCGACCAGTGCCGACGTCGGTGTGGGCCTCGAAGCCCACGACGGTCCCCGCCTATCGCCCCGGTCTGCGGCCGTGGATCAAGCTGGCCGACGTCAAGGCCAAGCATGCCGGCGCCGCAGCCTGGCGTGAGCCGCTCTTCGACGACGGCCGGCTGATGGCGGAGTACGTGGCGGCCGCGCCCGGCACCGGCGAGCGCCCGCGTTTCCACCCCGACACGCGCGAGTGGTTCGCGGTCCTCGAAGGCGAGGTGCGGGTCGCCATCGAGGGCCAGGCGCCGTTCACAGCCACGCGCGGGTCGCTCGTCAACGTCCCGCGGCAGACGGTCTACGCGGTGGACACGGCAGGTGCCGCGCCCAGCCTGCGCTTCGTGCTCAACGTCTCGAACGCCAAGACCTACTTCGTGGCCGACTCGATGGCACAGCCGGCGCTGGCCCCGCCGGCCGGCGCGGCGTGGCTCGACGGCCACCATCAATCGCACTCCAGGGCGCTACGACGAGTTCAACCGTCCTCACGTGAACATCCACGAGGAGGGCGCGAAGAACCCGTCCTACACCGGCGGCCGTTTCGTGCGCGACGACAAGAGCGAGATGCTGGTGATCTACGGCTACGAGAAGAACCTGCCGCCGCTTGACGTCGCCGACCGGGGCCACTTCCATCCCGAGAGCGCCGAGGCCTGGCTGGTCTTCACCGGCGGCATCCGCTACGCCTTCGAAGGTCAGCAGCCGTTCGTCGCCAGCGAGGGCGATGTCGTCTACGTGCCCGCCAATACCTGGCACGCCACGCGCTTTGTCGGCGAGGCGCCCGCGTGCCGGCTGTCGATCACGGAATATGTCGGCAATACGCTGGTGCTCGAACCGCGCCGCGCGCCGCGGCCGCCACGGTAAGCTGGCGCGCCCTGGACGGCGCGGCTACGGCTGGCTGGCCACGGCCATCGTCGACACGAAGCCGTTCGTGCCGGTGTGCTTCCAATTGTGGGAGGCGCTCGTGTGCTGGTGCAGCACGCTCTTGAACTGCGTGTAGTTCTGCAGGGCCGCGCCGGGGAGATTCAGCACTTTGATGGCCTGGCCGTTGTAGCCGCGCACCACTTCCATGTCCACCGACGACTCGGGCGTTGCAAAGCGCACGCGCGCGTCGGTAACCTCCATCGTGATCGGCACCTTGCTGAACGACAGCAGGCCCTTGTGGAAGCCGGCGAAGGCCAGCGGCAACAGCGCCTCGACGGCCTGCTCCTGCGCTGGAGTGACCCTGTCGCTGACGTAGATCTTCGACCAGGTGCTCATCTGGAAGGTCACGAGGAACTGGACGCCGGCCAGATTGACGTCGCCGTAGCGGCCCGAGTCGATGGAGATCATGCGGTTGCCTTCGCACGGCATCCGGTTGGGCGAGCCGCCGAAGTTGCACGGGCAAGAGATGGTGCAACTGCAGCTCTCGGCCACGGTCGCCGACAGGTGCCACGACGGGGTCTGCGCCCGGGTTGGCACCTCGAGCACGAGCACGGCGACGGTCAGCACGGCCCACACAATCCGCATGGTCGGAACCTCCGGGAAGCGCGGCCCAGCGTGCGCCATCCTCGCAGCCGCTGTCAACGCGGGCGTGAACCGCCCTGGACCGAGCATTCACCGGGCCGCTCGGAGTATTGTGGGCGGACCATGGCGACGGCCGACGGCTTCACCCGCCGCGACTTCCTGGCGGCCGCGGGCGCCGCCCCGCTCGGCCTCGGCCTGCGCCAGCCATCCGCCCGCGTGCCCGAGATCACCGACGTGGTCGTCATCGGCGGCGACCCAGCTGCCTACGCCGCCGTCTTCCGGCTGGCGCAGGACCCTGCGGTGCGGGTCGTGCTCGTGGAAGAGGATTTGCCGTGGGCCGCGATGACCGCGCCCGCTGCGGACGTCGCGGTGGCCGACCTACCCCCCTTCGTACGCGGACACCAGGCGTGCTTCGATTCCTGGCGCGACCGCGGCAATCCCGGCTGGGGCTTCGCCGACGTCCTGCCCGCCTTCAAGCGGATCGAGACCTACGAGGGCGGCGCCAGCGAGACTCGCGGCGGCGACGGGCCGCTGTCGGTCACCCACTGCTGGGATCCGCACGCCGGGCATCGCGCGTTCCTCATGGCCGCCGGGCCGGCCGGTTTCCGTCAGGACTCGCGCCACGATTTCAACGGCCCACGCTCGCAGAGTGTGGTCGGCTACTACCAGAAGGCGATTGCCGCCGACCAACCGCACACCTTGACCGCGGCATTTCTCGCGCCCGTGCGCGACCGGCCCGCGGTGTCGGTGGCCGCCGGCGGACACGCGAGCCGGCTGCTCATCGAACGCGGCCGCGCCGTCGGCGTCGAATACGTCATCGGCCGCGCCCGCCACGTCGTCCGCGCCGAGCGCTCCCTGATCCTGGCCGCCGGGCCGGCGCGCGCGGCGCAGCTACTGATGCTGTCGGGCATCGGTCCGGCCGATCGACTGAGGGCGCTCGGTATACCGCTCGTGGCCGATCGGCAAGGTGTTGGCGGCAATCTCCACGACCAGCTGCGCCTGGCGCTGCGCTACGCCGCGCTGCAGGAACTGCCGGCCTCCACCGTCAGCGCCGGCATGTTCACCGTCTCGCTGAGCGCCTCGCCCCCCGACCTGCAGATGGATCTCGTGACGCCCCGTGCCGGCGGGCCGCCGGAACTGGGGCTCGACGTGACGCTGGTGCGGCCGTCGTCCCGAGGCGCCCTGACGCTGGCGTCAGCCGACCCCACGGCGGCGCCGCGGCTGTCGCTCAACCCGCTGGCCACCGACGGCGACCTCACGGCCCTGGTCCAGGGGCTGCGGCTGGGCCGCTTGTTGATGACCGGCTCGTCCCTCGACCGCTTTCGCGCTGCGGAAACGCCTGCCACTGCGGCCGCTCAGGCCGCAGCCGATCTGCCGGGGCTGGTGCGTGCCATGGCGACGGCATGCGGACACCTGGCCGGCACCTGCGCGATGGGTCCCGCCTCCGACCGCGCCGCGGTCGTCGACGCCACCTTGGCCGTGCACGGCGTTGCCGGACTGCGCGTGGCCGGCGCCGCGATGATGCCCGATGTCGTGAACGCCCCGCCGGAAGCGGCGGCGCTGATGATCGGCGACCGCGCCGCGACGTTCGTGCTGCAGAACGCCTGAGCGCGCTTGACCTCGCTCGGGCGGAGGCGACAGGATCGCTCGCTATGAGCTCTGCGGTGTCGTCCCTGACCGGTTCGCTGACCCGCGCCGACCAGCGCGCCTTTTCGCCCGGCCCGTATCTGGCGGCGGCCGGCATCGCCCTGGCGGCGTGGCTGCTGCATGCGTCCTACGGCTGGCGGCTCGGCGCGCTCTTCGGCGTCGGCACGGCGGCCGGCGTCGTGCTCTATCATGCCGCGTTCGGTTTCACATCGGCGTGGCGGGTGTTCATCGCCGACGGGCGCGGTGAAGGCGTGCGCGCCCAGATGCTGATGCTCGCCGTGACCTGCGCGCTGTTCTTCCCGCTGCTCGCTCACGGCGAAGCGTTCGGCCTGCGGCTCTACGGACTGGTGCAGCCGCCCGGCACGCCGGTCGCGGTCGGCGCGTTCCTCTTCGGCGTCGGCATGCAGCTGGGCGGCGGCTGCGCGTCGGGCACCCTGTTCAGCGTCGGCGGCGGCAGCACGCGCATGGTGATCACCCTGCTGGCATTCATCGCCGGTTCGGTGATGGCCACGGCGCACACGTCGTTCTGGGGAGCGCTGCCCTCGTTACCCCTCCACCTCGCTCGTCTCGCTCTATGGACCGGTGGGCGCGCTGGCGCTGAGCCTGGCGGTCTTCGGCGCCATCAGCGTGTTCACGGTGGTGGTCGAGAAGCGGAAGTTCGGGCAACTCATGGCGGCCGGGTTGCCGGCGCGGCGTCCCCGCTGGCTGCGCGGGCCGTGGCCGCTCGTGGCTGGCGCGGTCGGCCTCGCCGCCGTCAACCTGGCGACGTTGCTGCTGGCCGGACGCCCGTGGGGCGTGACGTCAGCCTTCGCGCTGTGGGGCGCGAAGCTCCTGGCCGCCGCCGGCGTGCCCGTGGAGACGTGGCCCTACTGGTCGTCTCCCGGCCAGATGGCGGCGCTGCGCGGCAGCGTCTTCAGCGACGTGACGTCGGTGATGGACGTCGGCATCGTGTGCGGCGCGCTGCTGGCGGCGCTCTTCGCCGGCCGCTTCGCCCCGGTGTGGCGCATCCCGGCGCGCTCGCTGGCCGCCGCCGTGGTGGGGGGGCTGATGCTCGGCTACGGCGCCCGCATCGCCTACGGATGCAACATCGGCGCCTACTTCAGCGGCATCGCCTCGGGCAGCCTGCACGGCTGGCTGTGGCTGCCGTGCGCGTTTGCCGGCAACATCCTGGGCACCTACCTGCGCCCCAGCTTCGGGCTCGGCGTGGAACGCTCGGCCCTGCCGAAGTGCTGAGGCGTCGGGCGGCGGCCGGTCAGCGGCCCAGCCCCCTTGCGGCGCGCGCTACGTAGATCTGCGTAACCGTTACGTATAATGGCGTAATGGCGGCCACCACCAATCCCTTCGTCTACGGCGAGATCGTCACCTCGGAGGCCTTCGCCAATCGCGTTATCGAACGCGACCGCCTGCGCCGCGACCTGGCGGCCGGACAGAAGGTGTTCCTGATCTCGCCGCGCCGCTACGGCAAGTCGTCCCTCGTGCGCGACGTGCTCCGCAGCCTGGCGCGCGAGGGGGTGCTCACGGTCGAGGTCACGGTCGCCGCGTCCAGTTCCTACGTGGGATTCCTCGAGTCGTATGCCCGCGCGCTGGTCGCCGCCGAGACCCCGGTCGGCGGCCTGCGCCGCTGGACGAGCGACCTGCTGGCGAGCGTCCGGCCCGAGGTGCGCTTCGATGCCAGAGGCGGCAAAGATCCCGGCTTCAGCCTGGCCTTCCCCGCCGTCCGCACCGCCCGCGACACGGCGCGGCTGGCAGCCGAGGTGTTCGCGCTGCCGGCCCGGATCGCCGCGGCGCGCAAGCAGCGGCTGGCGGTCATGCTCGACGAATTCCAGGCGGTCGAGTCGTTCGACGAGGGCAACGTCGAGCAGGCGTTGCGCGCCGCCGTCCAGGACCAGCGCCAGGTCGGCTACGTGTTTGCCGGCTCCGAGCCGTCGCTCATGGAGAAGATGCTCACGCCCAGGCGGCCGTTCTACAAGGCCGGCCCGGTGATGCGGCTGCAGAAGATCGACGCGGGCGAGTTTGCCGACTGGCTCGAGCAGCGCTTCAAGACCACGCGGATCGCGCCCGAACCCGGGCTCGGCGCGGCCATCGTGGACCTGGCCGGCAACGTTCCCTACGACGTCCAGCGCCTGGCCCACGAGGCCTGGGACGACGTGCACGAGGCGGGCCGGCGCGCCATCGGTCTCGACGACCTGCACCGCACGCTGACGCGGCTGCTCGACGAGCAGCACACGATGTTCGAGGAGTCGTGGCAGCGGCTGACGCTGGCGCAGCGCGCGGCCTTGCGCGCCCTGGTGCTCGAGGACGGCCGCGAGATGCTGTCGGCCGACGTGCGCACCAAGCATCGCCTGGCGGGGGCGTCGAGCGTTCAGGCGGCGTTGACCGCGCTCGTGAAGCAGGACGTGGTGATGAAGGACGGCCCGACCTACGTCGTTACCGACTCGCTCTATCGCGAGTGGGTGGCGCGTAAGACCTTCTAGGGCCGGTCGCCGTTCACTTCAGCTCGATCGCCATGACGCGCGGCGTGCCGCTGACCGCCTGCTCGGTCTGCACGGTCCCCCGGGTGATGTAGCGCGCCTCCTTCTCCGACAGGACCCTGGTCTCGGGCGGGCCGCTCGCGCCGGTGACGCGGATGGTGCCGCCGTGGACCACGACTTCGACGACGTCGTTGCGGTAGACGCGCTTCACGGCCGGGCCGCTGGCCGGGTAGGTGTAGTCCCACATCCGCACGCGCTGGTTCTCGAGCACGTTCCTGGCGCCCTCGCGCGGATACGACGACGGCTCGGGATCGTCGACCATCATCGTGTCGGTGACCGCGTCCTTCAGGTCCACCATGATGGCCAGCCGTTCGGGCGTGCCCGGCGCGTGGGCTTCTTCCCGGTGGGTGATGCCCTTCACCTGGAAGTACGGCCGCGGCACCGGAAACTCGGCGCCGGTGACGGCCTTGCCCTCGAGATCGGTCACGGTGATGATGCCGAAGCGCAAGTAGACACCGGCCATGTCGTACTGGTGGCGGTGCACCGGCTGCTCGTCGCCGTGGCGCCAGTTCACTTCCCACACCGTGACCCGCGGGTTGTCGATGAGCTGCGTGACGCCCTTGCGCGGGAAGGCATGCGGGTAGTCGGTGACCTGCGCGCCGAGCCGCGGCGTCAGCGACGCCACCGCCGCCAGCAGGGTGAGTGCGCTCGTGAGACGTGCCAACGGCGTCATGCGTGACTCCTCGAGTGCGCGGCCGCGCGCCGGGTCCTACTTGCGGGTGGCCGTGAACGTCCCGCCGTTGCTGCCGTTGCCGCCGGCGATGGTGCCGGTGATGGTGTTGCCTTTGAGCTTGCCGGTGTAGCGCGGGCCGCCGCCGACGGTGAAGGCCACCTCGTCGCCGGTCACCTTGGCATCGGCGATCGGCTGCCCCCCGAGGGTGCCCTCGAGCATCTGGAAGGTCTGCGTCAAGGTGAGCGTGTTCGAGCCGATCTGCCAGGTGCCCTCGACCTTGGCCGGGACGATCCACAGCAGCGCCGTGCACCAGCTCACGCAGTCGCCCGAGATGGTCTCGGTCTGGTCGGGCTTCCAGTCTTCCATGGTGAAGGTGTTGGCGACGATGCGCGTGCCCGGGGCCATCTCGAGCAGCTTGGGCCGCAGCTTCATGTTGATCGACGGCAGCAGGAACAAGGTGACGACGTTGGCCTTCGAGAAGTCGGTCTCGAAGAGATCGGCCTGCTCGAAGGTGGCCCGTCCCTCGACCCCGGCGGCGGCCGCGGCCTTCCGCGACAGCGCCACCATGTCGGGGTTGTATTCGATGCCGAACGAGCGGGCGCCCCGCTTGGCGGCGGCGATCACGGTGCGGCCATCGCCCGAGCCCAGGTCGTAATGCACGTCCTTGGCGGTGATCTTGGCCATGTCGAGCATCTTCTCGACGAGCGCTTGCGGCGTCGGCACCCACACGACGTCCTTGCCGGCCTGGCCCACGGTAGGTTCGAAGGTCTGGGCCAGGACGGGCGTCACCGGCAGCGCGACGGCGGTGAGCAGCAGGGCCGACAGAATGCGACGGATCGAGATGGACGTGGACATGATCCGGCATGATACGACGAAGGTCACTTGACCCGTCCCGCGGAGATCGACAGGATCGGCAGGTCCGGCGGATGCCGGATGCCCGTAGGGTCGGCGCCAATTCGAGAAACGAGGGTCACCATGTCCCGTCATACCAAGCCCGGCCGCAACGACTTGTGCGCGTGCGGCAGCGGCAAGAAGTCCAAGAACTGCTGCGCGACCAAGACCACAGGGTCGACCTGGACCAGCCGGGTGCTCATCGCCGTCGTGGCCGCGGCCATTCTCGGCGGCGTGGCGGCTGGCGTCTTCTCCTACGGCGAGCAGTCCTCGGCCACCGCCGCACCGGGCAAGGTCTGGTCACCCGAACACGGACACTTCCACTAGGCCCGGCCTGGGACCGGGACCTGGACCGGCGCCGGGCTCGGGGCCGTGACCATCGACCTGCGGCCGCGGCGATGACCACAAACGACGCAGCGACCCGGCCGGGGGCCGCATTTGGGATGAGACTGTGCCGATGATCCGTTTCCTGCTTGCCACGGGCTTCGCCGTTGCCCTGCTCACCGCTCCGGTCGCGACGGCCCAGCCGCTGGAGCTCGATTCGGCCACCATCTCCCAGCTCAGCGCCGCCATGGACGCGGGCACGCTCACCAGCGAGCGGCTGGTGCAGCTCAGTCTGGCGCGCATCGAGGCCTACGACGACCGCGGCCCGAAGCTGAATGCGCTGATCACGGTCAACGCCAGAGCGCTCGAGCAGGCGCGAGCCCTCGACGCCGAGCGCAAGGCCAAGGGCAAGCGCTCGCTGCTTCACGGAATTCCCATCGTCCTCAAGGACAACTTCGATACTTTCGACCTGCCCACCACTGGCGGTTCGGTGCTGCTCGAAGGCTCGGTGCCCCCCGACGACGCCTACGTCGTGAAGAAGCTGCGCGAGGCCGGCGCCGTGATCCTGGCCAAGGCGAACATGTCGGAGTTCGCGTCGGGCGGGGCCTTCAGCTCGCTCGGCGGGCAGTCGCACAATCCCCACGACCCGACACGCTCGCCGTCGGGCTCGTCGGGCGGCACGGGCGTGGCCATTGCCGCCGGCTACGCCCCGCTCGGTCTCGGCACCGACACCGGCGGCTCGGTCCGCGGACCGGCCACGGCCAACGGGGTGGTGGGCCTCAAGCCCACCCTGGGACTGCTCAGCCGCGACGGCATCATCCCGCTGGCCCTCAGCTTCGATACCGGCGGACCGATCACGCGTAACGTCGCCGACGTGGCCGTGGCCCTCGGCATCATGGCCGGCGTCGACGGCGCCGACTCCGCCACCAGCAAGAGCGAAGGCCGCTTCGACACCGACTACACCAAGTACCTCGAGGCCGGCGCGCTCAAGGGCGCGAAGATCGGCATCGCCCGGGACTTCATGGGCCAGGACCCGGAGGTGGACTGGGTGATCGAAGCGTCGCTTGCGGCCATGCGTGCCGCCGGCGCCACGGTCGTGGACGTGCGCTTCCCGAAATGGCTGCTCGATGCCAAGGGCGAGTTCTACACCGCCGTGCGCTACCCCGAGTTTCCCGTCCAGATCCGCACCTACCTGGCCACGCTGAAGCCGGGGTTCCCCAAGACACTGGCCGAGATGATCGAGCGGTCGGACAAGGTCTCGTCGACGCGCCCCGACGGGGCCGGACCGAATCCGCCGCGCTGGACGCTCTTCAAGCGCGAAGCCGCCAGCGGCTCGATGGACGACTACCGCTACGTGGCGGTGCACGATCACGGCCTGCCGCTCGTGCGCGCCACGCTCGAGGGCGTGTTTGCCGCCAATCAGCTCGACGCGATGGTCTATCCCACCTCGTCGCGCCGGCCGGAACTCATCGCCGCTCCGCCCGACGTGCCGGGCGGCGGCGCGGCCTCGGGCTCGAACCTCGCCAACCTGTCGGGTTTCCCGGACCTGATCGTGCCGGCGGGTTTCACGAGCGACCGGCTCCCGGTCGGCATCTCGTTTGTGGGCACGGCCTTCACCGAGGGCAAGCTGATTGGTCTGGGCTACGCTTTCGAACAGGCCACCAAGGCGCGGCGCCTTCCGGTGCACACGCCGCCGCTGCCGGGCGAGCGGCTGACCGTCAAGTAGCGCGCCGGCATCGTGCCCCTTGGGCGCACGCGCGCCTGATCGGGTCCCGGGTCGCGACCGCTGTGTGGCGATGACGTGCTAGCGGGGAGGACGTTTGGCGGACGTGTCGTCCGCCGCGTTCCGGGGCCGCACGGTCACGCGGAAGCGCTCGCCCGCGACCGCCCGTCCGGTCGCGGCGGCCGGTCCCGCGCCGAGGCGAGGGGTGAGCGCGGCGCTGGGAGTGAGCGCGGCATACAGGCTGCGGTAGGCCGAGACGAACGTCTCGAGACCGAAGTGCCGCTCGGCCAGCTGGCGCGCGCGGTGCGACGCCGAGACCCAGTCAGCCTGCAGCGCGCGAATCGCCGCAACCGCTTCGTCGAGAGTCGTGACCGCATGGCCGGCGCCTGCCGCCGTCACCAGATTGGCGATGCCGCAGGCGCGACCGACCAGCGCCGGCCGGCCGCAGGCCAGACCTTCGACGACCGAGTTGGGTGTGGTCTTGCCGAAGCCGTCGGCGTAGATGCACGCCACCACGTGCGCCGCCTGGTAGACCTCGGTCATCGTGCGCGTGCCCAGCCGCTCGCGCGTCACGTTCCCGGGCGGCTGCAGCGCGGCGAAGGCGCGGGTCGCCGCATCGCCGTCGCCCCAATCGCGCCACAGCAGCACCACCTCGATTTCGGGACAGGCCCGGGCGAGATCGACGAGCAGCGGGATGCCGCGATCGGCGAATTCCGTCACGTGGGCCGGCGCGCTCGCAAACACCACGCGCAACCGCTCCGGCGGCGACACCTGGCCGCGCGGCGGCGCGAACACCGCGAGGTTCACGCCGGGATACACCACCGACAGGCGCGCGTCGTCCACGCCCACGGTCCGGAGCCGCCGGGCCAGACCTTCGCTCTCGGTCACGAAGTGGGCGACGCCGGCGTAGTGGGCCGGAGCGCGCAACGTCTCGTCGAAGGCCACCGTGAAGAGCAGCGGCCGTCGCCCGAGCATTCGCAGAAAGCTCCAGTCGTCGATGGCGCCCCAGGCATGCGTGACCTCCCCGAGCGGCTCGATGCCCGCGGCCAGCGCCCGCAGTACCATCCGGCGGCGCAACGACAACATGATCACGCCGTCGCCCAGGGCCAGCTTCGTCCGCTGCCCGCCGGAGAACGACACCACCGGCGCCCGCGGCGCCAGGGCCGCGCGCACGGCAGCAACCTCGTTGGAGAGCGCCTCGAAGCCGGGCCGCCACACCCCGGTCCAGTAGGTCACCTTCGGCGGCACGTCACGATCCACTCGAGCGGCTCGCCGCCGGTGTTCTCCACGGCCTCCATCAGCACGCGCGCCAGCGGTCGCGAGCGTGGCGCCACGTAGACCTGCGCGGCCGACTGCAGCCCGTAGCGGTGCTGCACGCCGTCCAGCCCGGTGAGTTCGAAGCCGGCATTCCGGAGTTCCTGGGCGATCTGCGGCGGGCGGAGCAGCGCGTCGTAATGCTTGTAGGCGTCGGGAGTGGCGGCCCGCAGCGGCGCCGAGACCACTTCGTTGACCGCGTCGAACACCAGCAGTCCCCCCGGCCGCATCACGCGGTGGAGCTCGCGGTAGAGACGCGCCCGGTCGGCGTCGCCGAAGTGCCGGATCAGTCGGAAGGTGTAAGCCAGGTCGAAGGGCCCGCGCAACGGCAGCTGGAACGCGTCGCCCTGCATGAACTGCACGCCGCCCCCCGCCAGGCGGCGGCGGGCCTCCGTCAGCATCTGGAAGCTGGCGTCGATGGCGACGACCCGGCCGGTAAAGCCGGGGGCCAGGTCGGTCGTGAGCCGGGCGGGCCCGGGCGCCAGTTCGAGCACGCGGCGAGGCGACAGCTCGGCCAGCAGCCGCCGCACCGCCGCCACCTGGCGATCGTGCAACAGGGCGCCGAGGGGCTCGCGGAAACGGCCGGCTACGTAGTCCCGGGCGACGCCGTCGTCACGGTAGGCGTCACGGATTTCGTCGGGGCGGCGAAAGACGCCGTCGCTGCCGGAAGGCGCTGGAATCATGGGCGATAACCTCGTGAGAACTCCACCCGGCTATCGGCTGAAACCGCCGCCGCGTTACTTCCGCGACCGCGCCGGGCCGAGATCGTGCGCGCCCGCCGGTCATATCGCGCAGTTTCGCCGCCCGGCTATTTGCGGAGCTTCGCGCCGGTGAGTTGGGCCACGCCGGACAGCGTCGTTTGCGCCGCGTTCAATCCCAGCATGAAATCCTTGTCGGAAAAGGTCGCGAAGACATCAGTCGGCTGGTGCCAGTGCGGATCCCAGCCACTGCCGACGTGCACGCCGCGTTCGTTCTCGCGCAGGCTGACGGCCGCGACCTCGTCCATGAACGGCGTCGAGTCGGTGTTGGTCATGTGGGGACCAACCTGGGCGGGGTAGTCGGTGGCGTATTCGGCGTTGGCGGCGTGCAGGAACCACGCCAGCTTCTGCGATTCGGCCGCCATCCGCGAGTTGCTCTGGAACTCGATGTTCACGTCGGCCTCGGGCCGCTGCTCGGGGCTGACGGTGCCGTCGGCGCGCGGCATGCCGTGGTCGAAGAGCATCATGTCGTGCTGCATCATGCCGAGCCAGCGGGGCTCGGGATACTTGCCGGATCCGGGCGGGTCCTCCTTGCCCTGGAGGCCTTTGCGCTGCTCGACGTAGGCGCGGGCGCCGTTCAACCCGGTCTCCTCGTTGTTCCACAACGCAAACCGGATGGTGCGCTCGGTCTGAACGTCGGGCCTGCTGAAGATCCGCGCCAGCTCCATCACGAGCGCCGTGCCCGAGCCGTCGTCGTTGGCCGCCTCGCCCCAGCCGTGGCCGTCCATGTGCGCGCCGATGATGTACATCTCGTCGGGTCGCGACGTGCCCACCTTGGTGCAGTAGACCAGCTCGCGCCGGCCCGGTGTGGTGGGCTCGGAGTTGAGCGCCCGCAGCGCCTCGTCGGGCTGCTTCATCGGGTCGCTATTGACGCCAGTGGGCGCCCGCAGCCCGCGCGGGCGCCCGCCGCCCACGGCGCGCGCATTGGGGTTGGCCGGGGGACGCGAGCCCGCTGCCGCTGGTGGGGACGGCGGCGGGGGGGTGAAGTCGTAGGCGAGGCGCTCGGTGGGACACCCGTAGCTTTCGAGCTGGGCCTGGATCCAGTCGACCGCCTTGCGATTCCGTTCGGTGCCTTGGCGGCGATCCCCGAATTGCGTCAGCCCTTTGATCGTGGCTTTGTAGCGCTCGAGCTCGAGCCGCGACGACCAGCGTGCGTACGGGGTCAGCGGTTGGCGCCGCCGGCGCTTGGGCGCCCGGACTGGACGTAACACCAAACGCCATCACCACGCTGCCAAGCCAGATCCACTGTCGCATGCCGCCCTCCGGAAGAGTCCGAGGCAGTCTACTCCCATCGCCGGGCGGGGAGTCCGCAGGGGCGTGAGGACGGTGGACGCCGGGCGGCGCTTGATGGATCATCGGCGGGTTGCCCGGTGGCGAAGGCCCGGCCGAGAAGCCGCCTATCCCCCGTAGGCAGTGCTAGCGTTCGTCTCGCGCCCGGAGCTCCTCGACGTGATCGGCCACACCCTGTCGCACTACCGCATCCTGGCCCCGCTCGGCGCCGGCGGGATGGGAGTGGTCTACCTGGGGGAGGACCAGCGGCTCGGCCGCCAGGTGGCGGTCAAGTTCCTGCCGACCGAGTCTGCCCATGATCGCTCGGCGCTCGATCGCTTCCGGCTCGAGGCCCGGGCCGCCAGCTCGCTCAGCCATCCAGGGATCTGCACCATCTACGACATCGGCGTCCACGAGGACGCCCCCTACATCGTGATGGAACTGCTCAAGGGCGAAACGCTGCGTGAGCGCGTGGCCCGGGGGCCGTTCAGGATCGTCGACGTGCTCGACCTCGGCATCCAGCTCGCCGATGCCCTCGGCGCCGCCCACGAGCAGGGCATCGTGCACCGCGACATCAAGCCAGCAAACATCTTCGTGGGCGAGAAGCACCGGGTGAAGATCCTCGACTTCGGGCTGGCCAAGCTCTCGCAGGAGCACCTGGGGCTCGATCTCGGCATCCCTCACCTCGCGCCTGCCGGCGAGATCACGGCGGCGACCATGACCGGCATCCCGAATCAGCTGACGGCGCCCGGCACGGCCATCGGCACTGTGTCCTACATGTCGCCGGAGCAGGCCCGCGGCGAGGACGTGGACGCCCGGACCGACCTCTTCTCCTTGGCGTCGTGCTCTACGAGATGATCACGGGGCGGCAGGCGTTTGCCGGCAGCACCTCAGCGGTGGTGTTCGATCACATCCTGAACCGCGCGCCGATCTCGCCGTTGCTACTCAACCCGGACACGCCGCCCCGCCTGGTGGACGTCGTCAACACCGCGCTCGAGAAGGATCGCGACATGCGCTACGCGCACGCCAGCGAACTCGAGGCGGACCTGAAGCGCATCCGCCGCGACCTGCAGTCCGGGGCGATGGCCAGCGCGCGGACGACGGCGGCGGGGCTTGCCGCGGCCCCTGACGCCGCAACCACCGAGACCCCACGAACCCCGACCGCCGCAACCACCCTCGCCTTCCCAACGGCGCCGACGGCGACCGGGACGGCCGCCGCGCCGCCGGCCTCGGCCCCAAACCGGGCGTGGTGGGTGGCGGGCGCAGCGGGCATCGTCGCCATCGGCGGCTTCGCCATCTGGAGCGGCGCGCGGCCGTCCGCGCCGGCGGCTCCGGCCGCCGCCGTGACCACCGACGCCGGCACCCTCGAGGGCGTGCGGCGCGCGCAACTGCGTCTCGACGCGCGCGATTTCCGCGCCGCTTGGGCAGAAGCGGCGGCCGTGGCTCAGCACGACCCGGGGAACCCCTACGCCGCCCGCCTCGCGGCCACGGCCGAGAGGGAACTGGCGGTGCTCGACCGGCTCCTCGCGACGGCGCGCCAGGCATTGGCGAAGGGCGACGCCGTAACCGCCACCCGCGCGCTGGCGGAAGCGCAGTCCCACGCGCCGGCCGACGCCGAGGTGGCCGCCGTGGCCGCGAGCATCCGGGCGCTCGGCGCCACGCCCGAGCCGGTGGCGCCGGGCGCGGGCCGTGCGCCGCGGCGGGCCGCCGATGTCGCTCTGGCGGAGCCCAGCCGCGCGGTCCCGACGCTGCCGCCTGGCAGCCTGCGGCCTCCGGCGCCGCGCCAGTTCTTCCGTCCCGCCCCCGCCCCCGTCGCTCCCGCTGGTGGCATCGACCGCGCCCGGGCCGGAGGGCTCCGTGGCGACGACGGCGGGCAAGCCCGAACCGGCGCCGAGTCGCGCCCCCGAGCCCGCGCCGGCCCCGCCGGACCCCCCGCTCGAGGCCCGTCCGGCGGCGGCGACGCCGACGCCGTCAGCGCCCATCGCGCCCGACGACGCGGCCGCGGTGCGGCGCGTCATCGATACCTACGAACGGGCCATCGAGTCGAAGGACATCGCGCTCTTCCGCTCCGTCCGCCCCGACTTGTCGGCCGGCGAAGAGCAGCGCCTGCGCGCCAGCTTTGCGCAGGTCAGCCGCCAGCAGATCGACATCCGCATCGAAGACCTGACGATCACCGGCGACACGGCCGTGGCCCGGCTGGCGCGGCGAGACGTCGTCGAGATGGGCGGGCGCGCGCAGACGTCGCAGTCGGTGCAGGTGCTGCGCCTGGCTCGTCGGGGACTGGGTTGGGTCATCGTCGGCCTGAGCCGCTGAGTCGGGCCACTGAGGAGACGCGCATGGTGAAACGACTGATGATGGCCGCGGTCTGCGCCGCCTTCGTGGCCGCCCCGGCTCACGCCCAGCAGCCCTACAACGTGGCGGTTCACGTCGAGCAGCTGGCAAACATCTTCGCCGACGCTCTACGGACCCGACGGCCTGGCCGTCGACAGCACGGCGGCCCTGGCCGGCGGACAGTCGCACTCGGGCCACTTCAACGGCGGCTTCGAGAGCGAGTTCTCGCAGTTCGGCATCGCGCTCACGAGCCAGCTCGTGTCGCTGCCATATCCCGCCGCCGCTGCCGGTTTCACCTATCAGTTCGACCCGGCGCTCGGCATCTTCTCGCGCACCACCAACAGCTTCGGCCCGATCCTGTCCGAGCGCGCCGAGACCATCGGCGCGCGCCGCCTGTCGTTCGGTTTTGCCGCCCAGCGCCTGGCCTTCGACTCGATTGAGGGCCTGGATTTCGCAGCGCATTCCCGCCGTCTTCTCGCACGACAGCGCCGAACTCCGCGGCGGCCGCGAGGACGTGATCACGACCATGAACTCGGTCGAGGCCACGGTCACCCGATCGACCGCGTTCGTCGTCCTACGGCGTCACCAACCGCTTCGACCTGTCGGTGGCGGTGCCCATCGTCACCGCCGATCTGCTGGTGACGTCGCAGGCCACCATCCAGCGCCTCGGCACGACCCTGCCGGAGATCCACTTCTTCCGCATGGCGGACGACTCGGTCGGCGACGAGCGGATCTTCACGGCGTTCGGCACAGGCGACCGGTATCGGCGATGTGAACATCCGCGGCAAGGCCGCGCTGCGGCGCACCGGACACACCGGGCTGGCCGTGGGCCTCGACGTCAAGCTCCCGACCGGCGACGAGATGAACCTGCTCGGCACCGGCGCCGCCGCCGTCCAGCCCTACGCCGTCTGGTCGGCCGCGTTCGGCCCCTTCTCGCCGCACCTCAACGCTGGCTACCGCTGGAACGGGTCGAGCCTGCTCGGCGGCCGGCCGGGGAGCGGGCAGTCGGGCGATCTGTCCGACATGGCCGTCTACAGCGCCGGCGGGGCCATCGAGGTGCATCCCCGCCTGACCCTCGCTCTGGACCTCCTGGGCCGGGTCGTATTCGACTCCCCGCGCTTGTCGCGGACGACCTTCCGCGCCCTCGATCCGGGCCGGACAGCGCTACCCGACATCGGGTTCCGCACCGGCACGCTGCACGAGCTGAGCGCCGCCACCGGCCTCAAGCTCAACCTCGCGGACCGCCTGCTCGTGAACGCCAACGTGCTGTTCCGGCTCAATGCCAGCGGCCTCCGCGACAAGGTGTCGCCGCTGCTGGGCATCGAGTACGCGTTCTGAGGCCGGCTGCGGCGGCCGACTGCGTCTATAATGCAGGGAGCCCGGCGTTCGGTCCCCCCAGCGAAGCCGGCCAAACGCAATAATTTTCGTCAGCGAGGTGTCATGACTATTCGTGTTCATGCTCGCGTGCAAGCCTGGTGTTTCGCTGCCCTCGTGGGCCTCGTGACGGTTGGCTCGCCCGCAGAGTTGTTTGCCCAGGCGCGCACGGAGCGGGTGCATGTCGTGAAGCGCCTCGGCACCGCGTCCCGCTTCACGCCCGCCGTGCGCGACGTCGACGCCATGAAGCGTACGTTCGCGCGTCCCCGCACCCAGCGCGACATCACGACCGTGCTGAAGAACGCCGAGATGTCGTTCCTCGAAGCCGACATCAAGAAGGCCATTGCCGACGGCGCCGTCCGCGAGGTCACAATCGCGCCGGGCACCAACCTGCAGTGGATGGCTCTGCGGCGCGGCGGCACGCGCCCCGACGTCCTGCGCATGGTGCGCTGGGAAGGGCCCAAGCCCTTCCCCGGTTTCGAGTTCGTCATCGACGACCTCAAGGAAACCTACACCTTCGTGATTCCGCAGGATTGCGGCAACCTCTCGCTGGTCAGTCGTGAACCGAGCCGCGAACTGGCGCGCCGTAACGCCGAGGCCGAAGCGGCCCGTCGCGCCGAAGAGGCCCGCGCCGCCGAAGCTCGCAAGGCCGAGGAAGCCCGCAAGGCTGAAGAAGCCCGTCGCGCCGAAGAAGCCCGTAAGGCCGAGGAAGCCCGCAAGGCCGAAGAGGCCCGCCTTGCCGAGGAAGCCCGCAAGGCCGAAGAGGCTCGTCTCGCCGAGGTGGCCCGCCTCGCCGAAGAGGCCCGTCTCGCCGAAGAGCGCGAGCTGTCGATTCGTCCCTTCGTCGCGGCCTTCGGCGGCAAGCAGCGCCGGCAGTACGACGAGAACGACCCGGCTGGCCTGGGCACGGCGTTCCTGCCCGGCTTCTGCGACCCGCTGTTCGGCGGCAAGGTCGGCATCGAAAAGACCCTCAAGAACAACTGGGTGTTCGCGCCTGCGGTCGGCTACGCCTTCAACACCGACGAGTCGGACCGCTCGAGCCTGTTTGTCGATGCCGAGATCAACAAGCGCTTTGGCAACCGGGCCTACGTCGGCACCGGCCTGGGCCTGTGGGACGTCACCCACAGCGACTTCATCACGCCCACGGCGCTGCTGCACTTCGGCCTGCCCCTGTGGAAGGCCGACGACCAGCGCACGCTGTTCTTCGTGACCGAAGGCCGCGTGCTGCTGCGCCGCGCCAGCGACATCGACAGCAACTACCAGTTCTGGGGCGGCCTCCGCTTCCTGTTCCGCTAGACTGTCGCGACGACATCGGAAGCCGGCTGGACCTCGCGGTCCGGCCGGCTTTTTCGTTGTACCGGGCCGGGCCGGCGTTACGGCAAGGCCAGCGGATGCCGGCGCTGGATGTCGGCCGCCAGCGCCAACACCCTCTCCTCGCCGTTCGGCGGGCCAACCACTTGCACGCCCACCGGCAACCCGCGCGCGTCCAGTCCGCACGGCACCGACGCCACCGGCAGCCCGGTCAGGCTAAGCAGGAAGGTGGGCGCGAACCAATCCACGTAGGTGCGCATCGTTCGGCCCGCCACTTCCTCCGGGTAGTTCTGTTCGACCGGGAACGGCGGCACGGCGGCCGTAGGCGTGAGCAGCGCATCGACCCGTGAAAACAGCTCGCGCATCCGGTGCCACAGGCGGCCGCGCGCGTGATGCGCGGCACCGAGGGCGCGGCCGTCGAGCCCGAGGCCGGCCTCGGTGTTGCCACGCACGTTCACGCCAAAGCGATCGAAGGCGGCGAGCTTGTCGTACATGCTGGCGATGAACCACTCGGCGCGCAGGGTCAGGAAGGCGTCGCGATACTCGCTCAGATTCAGGCCGATCTCCTCGACCGACAACGTCGGCGAGGCCAGCGACGTCGCCGCGGTGCGGCAGGTCGCGCCAATCGACGGGTCGACGCCGATGCCGGCCAGGTCGGCGCAGTAAGCGACGCGCAGACCGGCAGGAACGCCGCCGTTGGCAGCCGCCACGAAATCCCGTCCGGCCGTGGACTGCCCGAGCGGCGCCTGCGGCGTGGCGCCGGCCATCACCTGCAGCATGAGCGCGACGTCTTCGACCGTGCGCGCCATCGGCCCGCTGACCGAGATCGTGTCCCACACCCAGTCGACCGGATGCGTGGGCACGAGCCCAGGCGTCGGGCGGAGACCCACGACGCCGCAGAAGGCCGCCGGGATGCGCAGGGAGCCGCCCAGGTCGGTGCCCTCGGCCAGCGCGACCATGCCCGCGGCCAGCGCCGCGGCCCCGCCACCAGTGGACCCGCCGGCGCTGAGCGCGAGGTTCCACGGATTGCGCGTGCGTCCGAACACGTCGTTCCAGGTGTTGGCGCCGGCGGCGAACTCCGGCGTGTTGGTCTTGCCGAGCACCACCGCGCCGGCCGCGCGCAACCGCGCCACCACGACGGCGTCGTCGGGCGGCACGTGATCGGCGAAAATCGGCGAGCCGTAGGTCGTGCGCAGGCCCGCCACCGGCGTGATGTCCTTGATGCCCACGGGCACGCCGGCCAGGAGACCCCCGTCGCCGCCCGCGGCCATCCGGGCGTCGAGGGCACGGGCGTCGTCGAGCGCGCGCGGGTTCAGCGTGACGACCGCGTTCAGCCGCGCGTTGTCGCGTTCGACACGGTCCAGGGCCGCGGCCATCACCGCCCGGGCCGACACCCGGCCGGCGCGCACGCCCGTTGCGATCGCCGATGCACTCGTGGGAACGGGGCTGTCGCTGCTCACGCGCCGATTGTCGTCCAGCGCTCGCGCCACGCGCAATTGCCGGGCGCGCGCCGCGCTCAAGGCTCAGCGCGACGCCCGGCTCGTGCCGAATGCACTCGCCCCGCCGCGACGTCGACTGGTCCCAGCTATTCGCGCCCGGAGCGGTTCCGGGACCGCGCAGCTATAGCCATAGTGGCTATACTTCGCGCCATGGCCGACGACGGCGCGCCCGAGTCCCTGCTGCCCCTGCCGACCGCCACGTTTCACATCCTGCTGGCCGTGGCCGACGAGGATCGCCACGGTTACGCCATCATCCAGGAGGTGGCCGCTCGGACCGCCGGGGACGTCCGCCTCGGCGCCGGCACGCTCTATCGCTCGAATCCAGCGGATGGTCGAGCAGGATCTCATCTCCGAGTCGGCGGCGCGCCCGGCACCGGAACTCGACGACGAGCGACGGCGCTACTACGCCATCACCCCGTTCGGGCGTGCCGTCGCGCGCGCCGAGACCGAGCGGTTGCAGGCGCTGGTACGGATTGCAAGAGCCACAGGAATTGCCGCACGGAGGACCTGATGCGCGTTTATCGCCTGCTGCTCCACCTGCTTCCCGCGTCGCTTCGTGACGAATACGGGCCCGAGCTGCGCGCCACTTTTGCAAGGCAGCTGGCGTCGCAACGGGGCTCCGGCCGCGCCTGGACGTGGCTCGCCGGGTGCGCCGACGTCGTCGTCAACGCCGCACGGGCCCATCTCGAACTCACGGGGCAGGACGTGCGCGACACGGCCCGCGCCTGCCGGCGCAGCCCGGGCTTTGCGGCCGCCGTGGTGGCAGTCAGCGCCCTTGGCGTCGGGGCCGCCACCGCCACCTTCTCGGTCGCAGATCATGTGCTGGTCCGGCCGCTGCCGTTTGCCGACGCGGACCGCCTGGTGAAGCTGTGGCAGGACCAGTCGTATCGCGGCTACTCGCGCATGGAACTGTCGCCCGGCAACTTCGAGGACTGGCGCCGGCAGAGCGTCTCGTTCACGTCGATGTCGGCCTTCACCGCCACGTCGGTGAACGTGCAGACGAGCACCGGACCGCTGCGACTCGATGCCGCCGCCGTGACGCCGGACCTGTTCGAGACGCTCGGCGTCGGCGCCGCGCTTGGCCGCACCTTCGTCTCCGCCGATCAACGCGACGCCACGCCCCCTCCGGTGGTGCTCAGCGACCGCTTGTGGCGGGCCACGTTCGGGGGCCGCGCCGACGTCCTGGGCGCGCCGCTGACCCTCAACGGCGTCGGTCACGTCGTCGTCGGCGTGATGCCGCGCCACTTCGATTTCCCGCAACGCGCCACGGACCTGTGGGTGCCGCTGACCTTCGCACCCGACGATCTGGATGACCGGGCCAACGTCTATCTGCAGGCGATCGGACGGCTCCGCCCCGGCGTGTCGCTGGCCGAAGCGCGCGGCGAACTGGGCGTGATTGCCCAGGGCCTGGCTCGCGCCTTCCCCGAGGCCAACGATCGCACCGGCGCGTCGGTGATCCGATGGCGAGACGAGGTGTCGCGCCAGTCGCGCCTGATGCTGCTGGCGCTGGTCGGCGCGTCACTCTGCGTCCTGCTCATCGCCTGCGCCAATCTGGCCAGTCTGCTGTTGGCTCGGGCCGTCGAGCGGCAGCGGGAACTGGCCGTGCGGGTGGCGCTGGGGGCGCGGCCACGGCGGCTGGCCCGGCAGCTGCTCACCGAGAGCGTCACGCTCGCGGCGGCCGGCGGCGCCATCGGCGTGGCGCTGGCGCTCCTGGCCGTGCCCGCGGCGGCGGCGCTCGTGCCCACGACGCTGCCGATTG
Source organism: uncultured Acidobacteriota bacterium (assembly GCA_963843885.1). Lineage (GTDB taxonomy): Bacteria > Acidobacteriota > Vicinamibacteria > Vicinamibacterales > UBA2999 > CADEFD01. The sequence goes on along the minus strand of CAWJMJ010000011.1, from coordinate 698,103 downwards.
CCGCAGCGCCGTCCGCCGATCTGCGCATGCTGGCGGTGGCGGCGCTGGCCACGCTCGTGACCGGTGTCGGCTTCGGCCTGGTGCCGGCCTGGCGCAGCGCGCGGAGCGTGCAGGGCGCCGAACTCCGGTACGGCGCGCGGGTCGTCGGCAGCGGCGCCACCGAACGGCTCAGGGCTGGCTTCGTCGTGGCTGAAGTGGCCGCCGCGGTGGTGCTGCTCGTCACCGTCGGCCTCTTCCTGCGCGCCCTGTGGCGCGTGCAGGAGGTCGACCCCGGGTTCCGCGCCGACGGCGTCCTGACCGCGCGCACGGCGCTGCCGATGCCGAAGTATCAGGCGACGGCCACGCGCGAGCGGTTCTATGCGCGGATCCTCGCCGACGTCAGGGCGTTGCCCGGCGTCAGCAGCGCCGCCTACACGAGCTTCTTGCCGATGGTGATGCGCGGCGGCATCTGGCCGGTGCTGACCGCCGCCTCGGCGGCACCGGCCGACTCACGGATGGCGTCGGTGCGCTACGTGACACCCGACTACTTCACGACGCTGGCGATCCCGCTGCTCCGGGGCCGCGACGTCGCTCCCGGGGACACCCAGACGTCCCAATACGTGGCGGTGGTCAGCCGGGCGTTCGCGGCGACACATTGGCCGGGACAGGAACCGCTCGGCCAGCACTTCTCGATCGCGCTTCAGGAGCGGGTGGTGGTCGGTGTCGTCGGCGACGTTCGCGTCCGCGGGCTCGAACGCGAGAGCGAGCCTCAGGTCTACCTGCCGTCCGCCCAGGTGCCCGACGGCGGCATCATCTTCTACGCACCGAAGGACCTCGTGATCCGCACGTCCGGAACGGCGGCGGCGCTGGTGGCTTCCGTGCGCGGAGCAGTCGCGCGCGCCGATCCCGAACAGCCGCTTTCGGATGTGCGGACGCTGGCCGACGTCGTTCTCCACGAGACGTCGTCGCGTTCGGCACAACTGGCGGTGCTGACGGCCTTCGCGGCCGTGGCCGTGTTGCTCGCGTGCCTTGGCATCTACAGCCTGCTCTCCTACATCGTGGCCGCCCGGGTGCCGGAGATCGGCGTCCGCATGGCACTTGGGGCCAGCCCGGCGCAGGTGACCGGGCTCGTGCTGCGCCGCACCGCGGCCCTGGCCGGCGCCGGCGTGGTCGCGGGACTCGCGCTCGCAGCCGCGGTGGGCCGGTCGCTGCAGGCCTTGCTGGCGGGAGTCAGCCCCGCCGATGGCCTCACGTTCGTCAGCGCTGGCGCGCTGGCGCTGGCCGTGGCCTTGGCCGCCTGCGTCCTGCCGGCGCGGCGGGCGGCTCGCGTCGATCCGATGACGGCGACCCGGGCGCAGTAGCAGCGGCCCCCGGGCTGAGGCATCATGAGGCCGGTGGATCCCTCGGCCGCGCCTGTGCTCTCAGCGCTGATGCTCGTGGTCGGCGTGCTGGTCGCGGCCGCCGGCGTGGCGCTGCTGCCGCTGCCGGCGGTGCCCGCGCTCGGCGTCATCTTCGTCGGTGTGTTCCTGGCGGCGTGGGCCGACGGCTTTGCCCGCATCGGCTGGTTCTCACTGGCCGTGATGCTCTCGCTCACCGTGTTCGGATTGCTGGCCGACAACGTCGCCACGCTGATTGGCGCCCGACGCGCCGGGGCGTCGCGGTGGGGCGTGGCCGGCGCGAGCGTCGGCGCGGTCGTGGGTCTGCTCTTCGGCCTGCCGGGATTGATTGCGGGGCCGGCCGTGGGAGCCTTCGCCTTCGAGTACTTCCACAATCCCGACTTCCGGGCCGCTGGCTGGGCCGGGGCGGGCGGGGTGTTCGGGTTCCTGCTGGGCATCGTGGCCAAGGCTGCGTTCGGCGTGCTCATCGTCGGCCTGGCGATGTTCACCTACTTCTTCTACTGATATCGCGCTGGCCTGGCCCGACGGCCCAAGCCAGGGCGCAGCTGTCCCCCGGCCTTAATCGATGGTCTTGACCCGGCCCTCGCCGGCGCCCTCGAGCGCGGCCATCACAGCCGGCGCAAGGCCGCCGGCAGGCTGCTGCACGCCGACCAGGATATAGCCCTCGGACACCTCGCGGTCGTAGAGCACCGGCAGCGGCGATGGCAGCCTGGCGGCGACGAGCAGCGCCAGCACCGACGCCACTATGGCGCCGAGCATCGTGAGCTCGAAGATCACGATCAAGTTGGGCCAAATGGACACGATCGGCATGCCCGACGTCCTCAACGGCCACATCTGCTGCGTGGTGGTCGTCAGCCAGTAGCCGAAGCCCAGTCCGGCGGCTCCGCCGGCGATGGCGACCCAGTGCAGCCAGGTCGCGGCATCGCGGTGGCTGAACTCGTAGTCCTCGAAGGGCTCCGACGACATCACCTGGACGTCCCGGTCGGCCACGCCGGCCGCGCGCAAGCCGTCGACGGCGCGCTGCGCCGCGTCGGGACTGGCATAGAGGCCGTAGACCGCCCTCACGGCCGGGCCCTCCACAGGCGGGCGCGTTCGTCGTCGGTTTCCACCGCCACCGGCGGATGCGGCTGGTTGCCGACCTTCATCTCCCAGATCGAGATAATCGGCACGAACTTCGAGAACAGCATGTAGAGCAGCGCCATGGCCGCGAAGGTCGCCACCATGATCAGGATTTCAGGAAGCTCGGGACCGTAGCCCCCCCAGCTGTAGGGAAGCTGCTTGTGGGCGAGTCCCGGCACGATGATGAGGAAGCGTTCGAGCCACATGCCGACGAGCACGCCGCACGAGACCAGGACGATGCCGGGAATGGTGCGCAGGCGCGCGAACGACAAGACCAACAACGGCAGGACGAAGTTGCACACGACCATCGTCCAGTAGAGCGGGGCGTAGGCGCCGCGCTGGGTCGCCCAGAAGACCGCCATCTCGGACGGCTCGTTGCCGTACCACACGGTCAGCCGTTCCGAGAACACGAAGTAACCCCACAACAGGCTCATGAGCAGAAGCAGCTTGGCCAGGTTGTCGAAGTGCACCGGATGCAGGTAGAGCTCGAGGCCCAGCATGCGCCGCAGCACCGCCATGGCGATGATCAGGGCGGCGATGCCGCTGAAGATCGCGCCGGCCACGAAGTACGGCCCGAAGATGGTCGAGTGCCACATCGGCACGTGCGCCATCGAGAAGTCGAACGAGACGATGGTGTGGACCGACACCGCCACCGGAATGATGGCCACGGCCATGATCTGCATGCCGGCCTCGAGCCGGTGCCACTGCTTGCTGGTGCCGTGCCAGCCCAGCGCCAGCGCGCCGTAGACGCGATGACGCCAGCCGCTACTGCGATCACGAATCAGCGCGAAGTCGGGGATCATCGGCAGCAGCAGGAAGAGCAGGCTGCCGGTGAGATAGGTATTGATGGCAAAGAAGTCCCACACCAGCGGGGAGCGGAAGTTCGGCCAGATCTCACGCGCGCTGGGATACGGCGCCAGCCAGAAGAACAGCCACGGCTTCCCCAGGTGGATGATCGGAAACATCGCGCCGATCATCAGGGCAAAGACGGTAATCACCTCGGCGCAGCGCGTGACCGGCCGGCGCCAGCGCGCGTTCACGAGGCGCAGGATGGCGGAGATGAGCGTGCCGGCGTGGCTGATGCCAATCCAGAACACGAAGTTGGTCAGGTAGAAGCCCCAGTAGACCGGCCAGTTGATGCCGGCCACCCCGATCCCGTACCAGATCTGGTAGGCCCACGCCGCCGCCCCGCACAGCACGATCGTGGCCAGCACCAGCGCCGTGCCGTAGAACCACACCGAGGTGTGGAACAGCGGGCGCATCAGGTCGTCGGCGAGCGGATTATTGCGCGTCCGGTTCATGCCACGACCGCCTGTGCAGGTAGGTGACCTTGGGTTCGGCGCCCAGGTCTTCGAGCAGCTTGCTGCCGCGTGGCGAATGCGTCAGTCGCGAGACGCGGCTCTCGGGGTCGTTCAGGTCGCCAAAGACGATGGCGCTCGTCGGGCACGACTGGGCGCAGGCCGGTTGCAACTCGCCGTCCTTCAGCGCCCGCTCCTCGGCCTTGGCCGTGGTCTTGGCGGCTTTGATGCGCTGCACGCAGAACGTGCATTTCTCCATCACGCCCACTTCGCGCACCGAGACGTCGGGGTTCAGCTGCAGATGGAGCGGCTTCTCCCACTGCGGGTTGAAGAAGTTGAAGAAGCGGACGTTGTAGGAACAGGCGTTGCCGCAGTAGCGCGTGCCGATGCAGCGGTTGTAGACCTGCGCGTTCAACCCTTCGTCGGTTTGATGGCTGGCGTAGGTCGGGCACACCGCCTCGCACGGCGCGTTGTCGCAGTGCTGGCACATCACCGGCCGGAACTTCACGCGCACGTCCGGGAACTCGCCTTCCCAGTAGCGCTCGACACGCAGCCAGTGGACGGCGCGGCCGCGCGCCGCCTCCTGGGCGCCGACCGTCGGCAGGTTGTTCTCGGCGTGGCAAGCCGTGACGCAGGCTTCGCAGCCCGTGCACGTGTCCAGATCCACCGCCATGCCCCATCGGTGCGTCATGTCATCCTCGTCCGGTGGCGTGACTGGGCCGTTCGCGGGTGGCGCCAGCAAAGAGGATCAGGCGCCCATCCGGGTCGGCCACCTTGGTCACCTTCACGCGGGTTGCGGCCCAGGCCAGTTGCCCGGTGGCGCCTTCGGCAAGTGGCGCCAGGATGGCCAGGGGATTGGCGCCCCGCCCGCTGGCGTAGCGCGTGAACGTCTGGTGGCCCTGGCCCACCGGCATGGCCACGGCGTCGGGGCCGATGCCGGGCGAGATGACCACCGGCGCGTGCACCGATCCGTGGGCCGAGGCCACTTCGACGATGTCGCCGTCGCGGATGCCGAGCCGCGCGGCGGCGCCGGCGTTCATTTCCACCCAGCTGCTCCACATCGCGGTGGTCAGCGGATCGGGCAGCTCCTGGAGCCACGGCAGGTGGGCCAGCGAACCGTCGAGCAATGCCTGCGAGGCAAACGGCAGGAATTGAAACGGGTAGTCGCCGGCGCTGCCGTCGAGCCGGGGCGGATGCCAGGCGGTTGGCTGGTCGGATGCGGCGACGGCGCCGCGGGCCGAAGCGGGCGACGGTCGCGCCTGGGCCGGCGCGGGACGCGCCGGCGCGGCCGACGGCGGCGCCTGCAGCATCTCCTCGAAGGTCTGCCAGGGCATGGGCGGGTCGAGCGGCGATTGCAGACGGCGGGCGGCTTCGAGCAGCACGTCGGGGGTGGCGCGCGTGTCGTAGAGCGGACGCATCGCCGGCGCCGCTACGGTGGCCACGGCCGCCAGCGCGCCTGATTCGGGCGCCGAGTCGACCCACGACTCGAGGAACGAGTGGTCGGGCAGGATCAGGTCGGCGAGGCGGCTGGTCTCGTCGATGAAGCTGCCGAAGCTGGCGATGAAGGGAATCTCCCGCAGCCACGCCGCCACGTTCCATCCGGGCGGCGCCGCGAACACCGGATTGGCGTCGTCGACGAGCAGCACCTGCGGCGCGGTCATGGCGATCGTCTCTCGTAGCGTGCGCGGCTGAGGCGCGGGCGTCTCGCCCTGGGGCATGAAGGACACGCCGCCCTCGGCCCCGACGCTGCCGACCAGCGCGTTGAGAGCATTGACGGCCAGCGCCTGGGCCAGGCCGTTGGTGTGCGCGAGCGGCGCACCGCCAATCACCGCCACGGCCGGACCATTGGTCGCGAACTCGCGCGCCAGCCGCTCGACCCGTGCGGCCGGCACTCCGGTCTCGCGCTCGACGGCCTCGGGCGCAAAGGCCGGCAGGCCGCTGCTCCAGCCGTCGAGCAGGGTGCCGGCGCGGCCGGCGGCGACGCCGGGCCGCAGGTCCGCGGCCATGATGACGTGGGCCAGGCCCAACGCCAGTGCTCCTTCGGTGCCGGGGCGTATGGCCAGCCACTCGTCGGCGCTGGCGCCGGTCTGCGACATGCGCGGCTCGACCTGGACGAACTTCGCCTGGATGGCGGCACGCCCCTGACGCATGGCGCCGTAGGCCACGCTGTGGGCGAGCGGCGAGTTCCACGTGCCCAGGAAATCCGCCCCGAAGCCCAGCAGGTAGCGGCTGTGCGCCAGGTCGAGGGTCGGCAGTTGGTGATGCCCGAAGCTGAGGGCGTTGGCCCGCCGCAGCACGGCGTCGTCGAAGACCTCGAACGACACCGCTGCCGGCGCGCCCATCCGGGCGAGCAGTTCGGCAACCAGCGCCTGGCGGCGTCCCCGGCGCGGGCGCGACAGGAAGACGAGCCGAGCGGGATCGGCCGCGACCGCATCGAGTCGTTCGACCAGCAGGCCGATGGCCTCGTCCCAGGAGATCTCGGTGAACTCACCGCTGCCGCGCTCGCCGCGGCGGCGCTGCGGCGCCACCAGCCGGTCCGGATGATACGTGACCTGCACTGCGGCCTGCCCGCGCACGCACAGACGTCCCTTGCTGAGCGGATGCTCGGGATCGCCCTCCAGCTTGCGCACCAGTCCCATCCGCGTGATGCCCGGCTGGCCCTTGCGGAAGACCTCGGCGTCGCCGTCCATGACGCGCGCCGTCACCCCGCACCCGGCGGCGCAGAGCGGACAGACGCTCGGCTTCCACACGGCGATGCCCGGCACCAGTTCCTCGTCCGGGATGAAGCGGACGATGTGATTCTCCGGGCTGCCGCAACTGGCCAGCGCCGCGGCGGTGCCGGAGATGGCGGTGACCTTGAGGAACTTTCGACGATCCATGTCGCTCATCGGGGCGGCCAGCGTCAGTAGTGGCAGGTCAGGCAGTCGTTGGACGCCTGCTTTTGCTTGTGGCAATTCACGCAGAACGCCATGTCCATGTCCACGGCTCTCACCGCCACCGTCTGCTGGGCCTGGTTGCCGTGACAGGTGGCACAGGCCGTGCCGGCCTTGATATGCGGCGCGTGCTCGAAGCGCACGTGGGCCTCGCGCGCGTAGTCGTAGACGCGTTGCCAGGCCAGATCGAGGCCCTGTTCCTGCATCTGCGTGAGCTGCTGCACCAGCGGCCGATCGGTGGCGATCTGCGAGTGGCAGATCATGCAGGTGTTGATCGACGGCAGCCCGGCCCGTGGTCCGCGCTCGACGCCCTCGTGACAGTCGGTGCAGACCAGCTCCTTTTCGAGGTGGATCTGGTGGCTGAACGGAAAGGGCTGGTGCGGAACCGCGCGCTGCCCGAAGTGCGACCGCAGCGCCTCGCCGGCGGTGCGGTTGGCCGGCGTGAAGACCGACGGCGTACCCCAGCGCGACGGCTGGTCGACCCGCTGCGCCTGAACTTGCTCGGAACGCGTGTTCCACCCGTTGCAGCCGGCCACGAACACCAGGCTGACGAGCAGGGCCAAGGCGGCCCGGGGGCACAGACTACTTGGCACTGCCCAGCGAGCGGACGAAGTTGACGAGATGCCAGGTGTCCTGGTCGGTAATCTTGCCCTTCAGCCCCTTCATCTTGTAGTCAGGGCCGGCGCCCTCTTGAATGACCGTATAAATCTCGCCGTCGGTGGAACCGCGTGTCCACGTGGCGTCGGTCAGGTTCGAGGGCTGCATGTCCTTCGGCGCCGAGGGGCTGTCAGCGCGGCCGCTGGCGCCGTGGCAGAACCGGCAGTACTTGGCGTAGAGCTGCTGGCCGGCCGCAATCGACGCCGCGTTGGCGGGCACGGGGTTCTTCAACTTGGCAGCCACCGCTCGTGGCGTGGTCTGCCCGTCGGCGGCCGCCAACCCGGCACTCAGGGCGACGCAACAGGCGGTGGCGACGCCGATCCTTGCAATCTGCGCAAACATCCTGCTCGGCTCCTTCGTGTGGCGTCCACGATATCCAGGACACGCGTCCGCGCGTTCTGCGAACGGCGGGGGCGTTGGCCTGTAGAACGGCCATCCTCACACACGAAGAAGGGCAATGCAACCAAATGTCTTCTTGGGTCTCCGAAACAAGACGTTTGGGCGGCGGCTATTGTCGGGTCATCACCCACGTCGTCATGCAGCGCTGATCCTGGACGACGGTGGTCTTGAGCGGGTCGAGCAGCCGGCCGTGGAGCCGTGCCGCCAGGGCGGTGAGGCGAGCCTCGTCGACGAGATAACGCTCCGAGCCGTCGGGCATGAGGAAGCGGTTGTGGCCGAGCGGCTGCATGCGCTCGGCCATGCCGATTGACGAGGCGAGCCGGCAGAAGAACACCCCGCCGGGTTTCAACACGCGCCACATCTCGAGCACCATCGCGTCGAAATGCTGGTCGTCGCGGGCGAAGTGGAGCACGGCGTTGCTGATCACGGCATCCATGGCGTGATCGGGAAACGGCAGGCGCTCGATGAGCTCGACCGAAAAGCGATCGGGCGACAGCCGCGGGAACAGATGCGCGGCCAGTGTCCGGGCGGCGGCGACCGCCGCCGGATCGCGGTCGGTGGCCCACAGATCGAAGCCCTGGCGCAGCATGTAGACGAGGTTGCGCCCGGTGCCGCAGCCGGCATCGAGCACTTTCATGCCCTTGCTGATGCGGCCCCGCAGGAGCTGGTCGAAGAGATAGATGTCGATGTGATCGAACTGTTCGAGCAGCGTCTCTGAGGTCATCGCCGGCCCGGCTTGTAGGTCTTCTCGGTGTTGGCCTCGAGCTGCTTCGGGTAATAGTAGACCTCGCGCAGCGTGCCGTTGACGTAGCCCTGCGCTTGATCGTCGAAGTGCCGCGAGTCCACGTCGCTGCTCAGCCCGCCAGCCGTGATGGCCCGGGCCCTGACGCCGTCCTTGCCGAACTCCACCGCGGCGACGAAGCTGTTGCCGCTCGTGCCGTAGATCTTCTTGCTGCCGTTGTAGGAGCGGGCGCCGAACGAGGCGAGCGAGCCCCAGCGGGACGAGGCAAAGCCGACCGGCAGACTGGGCTGGTCGTCGCTGAAGGGTTGGACGATCGCCGGCGAGATGCGCTGGAAGCGGTTGATCTCCCCCCAGGCGGTCTTCCACGTGCCGAAATCGGCGGTGAGCTGGTCGGAGGCCGCCGCCAGCGCCTCGAGCCGCTGCGCGTCGGTGGCCTTCGTGCGCATGTAGTCGTAAACGGTGACCTTGGCGGCGCGGGCCGCATCGGCCGACCGGCTCCACAGTTCGTCGCCCCAGAAGACGGCCAGCGATTGCGGCACCGAGTTTACCGCCCAGCGGTGATCCCACTGCTTCAGCAGCGCGATCTGCTCGGCCAGCTTGGCCTTGAGCGGGTGCGACGCCGGCGCCCGCTCCCAGGCTTTGACGAGTAGCGGAATCTGGACGTCGAACTCGGGCTGCTGGCTGTCGTAACCGGCGCCGATCAGCGTGTCGATGGAGAAGTCCTTGCGCTTCTCGAGCAGGCGGACGGCGTGAACGCCGCGTGGGTTCTCGCCGGCGCGGTCGAAGTAGGCGGGAAAGCGGTTGGCCTTCTTGCTGTTGGCGCCGGCGGCGGTGTAGGGCCAGTTGTTGGTGTTGTAGACCCAGCCGTTGGGCGGGTTCTCGACGCTCGGGCTGTCGTCCACGGCATGCACCCCCTGCCAGTCGTTGGCGGGAATGCTGCCGTCGACCGGCTGGCTCCAATCGAGCTTTGGGTTGCGCTTGGGCACGAAGTTCGAGTGGAAGTAGGCGATGTTGCCCTCGGCATCGGCAAAGAGCGTGTCGTTCGACGAGTTGGTGTGCAGCTCCATCACCTGTTTGTACTCGGCCAGGTTGCTGGTCTTGGTGCGGCGATACGACTGCTCGAGCGCCTTGAGCGGCTGCTCCATGAGCGCCACCGCCACCCACTTGCCGTCCTGCTCGCGCACGATCGGGCCGTGGTGCGTCCGGTAGACGGTGAACTCCCTGACGGCGGTGCCGCTGGCCGTCTTGTAGGGCACGGTCACTTTCTTGGCCTGCACTTCGCGCACTTCATCCCCGTATTGGTAGAAGGCTTTCCCGTCCTTCTGCACGATCGTCTCGAGGAACTCGTCGATGTTGTCGACGCCGCTCGAGGTGTGCATCCAGCCCGCCTTTTCGTTGAAGCCCTGGTAGACGAAGAACTGGCCCCAGGTGAGGGCGCCGTAGGCATTCAGCCCCTCCTGGCTGGTGATCTGCGCCTCTTCGCGGAAATAGAACGACGTGTGCGGGTTGATCCAGAGCAGCGCTTTGCCGGCCGTGGTGTTGGCCGGCGCGATGGCGATGCCGTTGGATCCCGTGGGCTCGGGCGGCACGGCCAGATAGCGCGGGTCGGGTTCGAGACGGGACAGGGCGCCCGGGTTCTTCCCGTAGAACGCCTCGAGCTGGGCCAGCGAGACCCGCTCGATGTCGCCGCCGATGCTGCCTTCGCTGAAGCTCAGCGCCATCCACGGTTCGAACCTGGTGATGACCCGCGGCTTCACTTGCGGATGCGTGTGCAGGTAGTAGTTGAGCCCGTCGGCCCAGCCGACCATCAGCGCCTGCAGCCAGGCCGGGGCCTTCTGGTACTCGGCCTGGAGTTCGACCGGATCGATGAAGAGCTTCATGCGCAGGTCGCGGTAGATCTCGCCTTCGCCTTCGGCTTCCGCCAGGCGGCCCATCGCGTTGATGAAATTGGTCTCGACGCGGTTGAAGTCGTCTTCCGCCTGGGCGTACATCAGGCCGAACACCGCGTCCGCGTCGGTCTTACCCGAGATGTGCGGGATTCCCCAGTTGTCGCGGACGATGGTGACGCCGTCGGCGCGCGTCTGCCAACCGGCGACTTCGGGCGACACGGCCGGGGCGGGCGCCTCGCCTTTGCAGGCGACGCTGGCGGCGAGCAGGAACACGAGAGCGGTACGCTTCATTGACACTCCGGGAGACGCAAGCGGCGCTCGACGCGCGCCGGTTGGCGGAACGGATTGTGGCACAGATGACCAGGGCGCGCCGCCCGCATCCCGGCGGCGCCCTCGGCGATTGCGCCGGCGGGTGACCGGCGTGACGCCGGGTGGTCCGGCCTTACGGACGGAAGGTGACGGCGCGGCTGACGTCGCAGGTGGGCGGCAGGGCGGCGTCCTGCGGCGCCACGTCGCCGAGGTAACAGCCGGGTATGTAGTAGAGCGGCTTGCGCGGGATGGGCGGAGCCGGTGTCTCGGGCGCGGTTGCGACCGGGATGGCCGCACCTTGGGCCGTGACCGCCGGTTGGAGCTCGCCGCGATAGGTGAGCGCCCGGCCGTCGTCGATGCGCGCGGTCAGCGTGAACGGCAGGTAGCCGGGCTGACGAATCTCGAGTTGCCGTATGCCGGCCAGCAGGACGAGCTCGGTGCCGAGATCGTCGAGCGTGCCCACGTAGGCACCGTCCACGAACAACTGGCCGGTGGGTCGCGGCTGCAGCTCGAGGCGCAGCGTGCCCGCGGCTGGAATGGCCGGCGCCGGCAGCGCGGGCGCGGGGGTGGCCGCGGGCGGCGTGGCCAGACCGGGCACGGCAGTCCCGGCGGTGACGCTCCAGCCGTAGGCCGGAATCACGTAGATCGCACCGGGACCGGAGTGCCGGCGCCGCGCGTCGCCGCCGCCACGATGCGGCCTGGCCGAGTTGATGGCGCTCGGCGTCGTGGTGGGCGTGGGTGCGGCCGGAGGAAGTCCGAGGGTGGCCAGCGGGAGGCCGATGGGCGGAAGCGGCAACCCGATGGGCGGAAGCCCGAGGGGGACGGCGCGGTCCGCGCCGGGTCGGTGACCGCGCGCGACGACTGCGCTTCGGCCAGGCTGGACACGGCGAGCAGGAGGACCTGCGATCAGGACTCGCATGGGCGACCTGCTGCCACTATAACCCGCGCGGGTCAGGCGCGGTCGGTACGGCCCGGCACAGCCGAGCCGGTGGGAGCCCGCGGACGCCCGGCGCCTACTTCAGGGGCGGCGGCAGCAGCGGCATGCCGCGGGTGGCGTAATCCATGAACGTCTCGGCAAAGAGGATGGCCACGAAGAAGAAGCTCATGACCACCGTGATCTTGGTCAGGCGGCTGCTGTACTTGACGTGCATGAAGAACAGGATGACGAGCGTGGCCTTCACGATGGCGATCGTCAGGGCAACGACCGGGTTCAGCACGCCCAGGTTGACGAAGGCGGCGCCGACCGTGATGGCGCTCAGCACCATCAGGGCCCCGAAGATACCGAAGTAGGTCGAGAGCGGCGAGACGTGAACCGATGACATTGACTTCTCCCCACACCCGCCGGCGTCCGCGACGCCGTCCGGGTGCCGCCCCGCAAGGCGGGGCCTGGATACGCTGCAATCGCTAATTGTGTCGTTCGACGAGGTAGAGCAGCGGGAACAGGAAGATCCAGACGATGTCGACGAAGTGCCAGTAGAGGCCGGTCATCTCGACCGGCGCATGCCACTCGCTGTCGAACCGTCCCTTGTGCGCCATCCACGTGATGACGAGCAGGATGCCGACGCCCACGATCATGTGGATGGCGTGCAGGCCGGTCATGGTGAAGTAGAGGCTGAAGAAGATCTGCGTCGTGCGCTCGAGCTCTTCGGGACCCATCGTGGTGACGTGACCGGCCGCTGGCGCCTCGACGTGCGGCTCGCCGGGCGCCGGCACGTGCGCGAACTGGAAGCTGGCGCCGGGCACGTGGTGATGCTCGAACTTGTCGGCGTATTCGTAGACCTTGATGCCCAGGAAGACGGTGCCGAGCACGATGGTGGCGAGCAGCCAGTTGACCGTGGCCTTGCGCTGGTTGGTCTGCGCGGAGCGCACCGCCAGCGCCATCGTCAGCGAGCTGCCGATGAGCACGACGGTGTTGATCAGGCCGGGCAGAATCGAGATCGAGGCGCTGGCCGCCGCAAACGCGTCGTAGTACCACGAGCGGTAGATGGTGTAGGCGAAGAACAGGCCGCCGAAGAACAGCACTTCGGTCAGCAGGAACACCCACATGCCGAGCACACCAGCTTCACGCTGCTGCGACATCGTCTCGAAGTGGTGCTGCAGCGCGGGATGATGCGCGTGCGCGTGCGCGTGATCGTGGCCGTGCAAGGGCGAAGCCCCTTCGGCGTGTGCGATGCCGTCAGACAAGCTTGGCCTCCCGGACTACCTTGGGTGTGTATTCGTACGCTTCGGGAATGTCGGTCGGCACTTCGAGGAAGTTCTCGGTGAGCGGCGGCGACTGGGTGCGCCACTCCAGGCCAGAGGCGCCCCACGGGTTGTTGCCGGCCACTTCGCCGTACTTCAGCGACCACGTGAAGTAGATGACCGGCAGCACGTAGCCGAGGGCCAGCACCGCGGCGCCGGCCGACGACAGCACGTTGAGCACCTGGAACTCCGGCGGATACATGTGATAGCGGCGCGGCATGCCCATATAGCCGAGGACGAACTGCGGGAAGAACGTCAGGTTGAAGCCGACGAACACGAGGATGGCGCTGATGCGCGACCAGAACTCGGTATACATGCGGCCGACCATCTTCGGCCACCAGAAGTGCAGGCCGCCCAGGTAGCCCATGATCGCGCCGCCGACCATGATGTAGTGGAAGTGGGCGACCACGAAGTAGGTGTCGTGCAGGTGGATGTCGGTGCCGAGCGTGGCCAGGAACAGGCCGGTCAGGCCGCCGATCAGGAACAGGCCGAAGAAGCCGTAGACGAAGAGCATCGGCGCTTCGAAGCTGATCGAGCCGCGGTGCATGGTGGCCGCCCAGTTGAAGACCTTGACGGCCGACGGGATGGCCACCGAGAAGCTCAGGAACGAGAAGACCATGGCCGCGTAGACCGAGATGCCGGCCACGAACATGTGGTGCGCCCACACGATGAAGCCGAAGATGGCGATGGCCAGCGACGAGAAGGCCACGAAGCTGTAGCCGAAGATGCGCTTGCGGCTGAAGGTGGAGACCAGCTCGCTGATCACGCCGAGCGCCGGCAGGATCATGATGTAGACGGCGGGGTGCGAGTAGAACCAGAACAGGTGCTGGAACAGCACCGGGTCGCCGCCGCGCTGCGGGTCGAAGATGCCGAAGCCGAAGGCCCGCTCGACGAAGAGCATCACGATGGTGATGGCGATGACCGGCGTGCCCAGGACCTGGATGAGGCTGGTGGCGTAATGCGCCCACACGAACAGCGGCAGCTGGAACCAGTGTCATGCCGGGCGCGCGCATCCGGTGGATGGTGACGATGAAGTTCAGGCCCGTCAGAATCGACGAGAAGCCGGCGATGAACACGCCCAGGGCCATCGGCGCCACGTTGGTGCTCGAGGAGGTGGAGCTATAGGGCGTGTAGAACGTCCAGCCGGTGTCGACGCCGCCGGCGACGATGGCAAACAGCGTGAATACGCCGCCGATGATGTAGAGATACCAGCTGAGCAGGTTGATGCGCGGGAACGCCAGGTCCTTGGCGCCGATCATCGGCGGGATGAGGAAGTTGCCCAACACCGCCGGCACCGACGGAATCAGGAACAGGAACACCATGATGATGCCGTGCAGCGTGAAGAACTTGTTGTAGGTGTCGGGCTGGAACGAGATCGCCCTGGGGCGTCGATAGTTCCAGCCGGATGCCCACGGCGAACAGGCCGCCCAGGAAGAAGAACACCGAGATCGAGATCAGGTAGAGGATCGCGATCCGCTTGTGGTCCTTCGTGAGCAACCACGACTTGAGGCCGTGGCCGTTCGAGAGGTAGTTGTGCGCTGGATAGACAGGCGTTTCCATGACTTACCTTTGCGCGCCCTGCGCCGGCGCGGCTGACGTGCTGGTGGTGGTCGCCGCCGCGGGCACGAGTGCTGGAGCGCTGGAGGGCGCTTGCGGCGACAGCGACCGGATGTGTTCGATGAGCGCCGCCAGGCCTTCCTCGCTGATCAGGCCCTGGAAGGTCGGCATGAGCGGCGTGAAGCCCTTCACGACCTTCGCCTGCGAGTTCAGGATCGACTCGCGCAGGTAGCCTTCGTCGACCACCCCGCTGCTGCCGTCGGTGAACTCGACCGCCCGGCCGACGATGTCGCGCAACGACGGGCCGCGGCCCTGGCCGCTGTCGAGGTGGCACGAGCTGCAGGCCAGGTCGTTGAACAGCCGGCCGCCGCGCTCGGCCATCGTGCCCTCGCTGGCGCCGCCGGCCAGCCACGCCTGATACTCCGGCGGCTCCATCACGATGACCGTGCCGATCATCCCCGAATGCTTGGTGCCGCAGTACTCAGCGCAGAAGATGTGGTAGCGGCCGGGCTTGGTGGCCGTCGAACCACAGTCGGCATGTAGCGGCCGGGGATGGCGTCGATCTTGGTGCGGAAGGCCGGGAAGTAGAGGTCGTGCAGCACGTCCTCCGACGTGACCATGATCTTGATGGGCCGGCCCATTGGCACGTGCAGCTCGTTGATCTCGCGCTGCCCGCCGAGTGTGCTGGAACTTCCACATCCACTGCTTGCCCACGGCGTAGATCTGCAGGCCCTCGGCCGGCGGACGCGCATCGTGTAGTAGAGCGTCGCGCCCCACCAGAACATGGCCATGGAGATGATCGTCGGGATGATCGACCAGGCCAGTTCGAGCGGCAGCGAGCCCTCGATGTGCGCCCCAATCTCTTCGGCGTGCTTGCGGCGGTACTTGATGCCGAAGATGACGACGGCCACCGTGACCGCCAGCGTGAAGAACGCCGACACGGCGACGATGAAGAGATAGAGCGAGTCGACCTCCGCGGCGAAGGTCGAAGCGGCCTCTGGAAACAGCGGAATACCACCCATAAGACTCAGTGCCCGGCTGGGGCGCGGCCATCGCGCCGGAGCGAAATCGCTATGAACCCGAAAAGGATCGCCATCGTCACCGCACCACCCAGCCGCACGGCGTTCATCGCCACGAGACTCGTAATAACCCGTTGCCGGTATCGTAGTGATAGCAGTAGAGCAACACCTGGTCGACCACCGATCCGATTCGGCCTTCGGACGATTCCATCAACGCGAACTTCAAGTCCCGCGGCGGGTACTCGATGCCGAAGAAATAGCGCGACGATCCGGCCATCGGGCGTGACCACGAGGATGCCGCTGGCATGGGCGAACTGCTGGGTCTGCTCGTCCCACGCGAAGTGGAAGCCGGCCGCGTCGGTGACGCGCTTGATGTTGGCGTCGTCACCGGTCAGGAAGTGCCAGCCGTTGTCGCTGCCCGGCGGCTCATAACGGTCGAGATAGGACGCCTTCTTCGCGGCCGCCAGCACCGGCGTCTCACGCGGATCGAAGCTGATCGCCACCACGTCGAATTCCTTGCCGACCGTCTGATCGAGCACGCCAGATGCCGCTCACCGAGTCCGTTGAGGATCTGGGTGCACAGCATCGGGCACTCGTAATAGACGAACGCCAGCACCACCGGGCGCTGCCGAAGTAGTCGCCGAGCTTGACCGTGTTCCCGATTCATCCTTGAAGGTCGCGTCGAGCGGCAGCGTCGCGTCGAGCCGCTGTTCGAACGACACGTTCTGCAGCGCCGGCGGCATCTGCGCTCGAAGGCGGGCCCGGCGCCGGACGGAGGCCCGGAGCGTCGCCCTGCGCGCCCACCGACACCGCTCCCGTCACGGCCAGAGGCCGCAAGGGCGAGCGCGAACCGGTTGTTCAGTGTCATGACTTCTCTACCGTGGGGCCGAAGTGCGGCCTGCCGACGAGTCCTGGACGACCATGGTGGGGGCGTTGCAGCCGCCGGCACGGGCCGGCAAGCCGCGTTCCAGCGTCAGCGCCATCGCCCGCTCGATGGGGATGTGCACCACGCCGTTGCCCTTATCCAGCCAGCCGTAGCTGGTCAGCGAGTGGAGCTGGTCGTTCTTGAGCTGCCACACGTCCTTGAACGGCTGGGTCTGCAGGCGCGGTGACGGCGGGTCCTGCGATACGCCGACGCGCCAGCGGAAACTGCTGGACGGCGGCGTCGTGCGCCTGGCGCTGACGGCCGATCAGCGTGAAGATGCCGTAGACGAGCGCCGCCGACAGAACCATCGCCACGCCCAGCCACAGGCCGAACCTGTAGCCGACGGACGGGTCTATGTCCGTGTGCTCGTAACCCGCCCCCGGAGGGGTCGGGCCGTATTCGTTGTCTGCGTCGTTCGACATGTTCGTTCGTCCGTCTGGTCCGCCCGGAACCTCGAGGCCCGAGCCCGGCCCTAGTGCGTGTGGTGCGTGAGCGCCTTGGCCAGGCCCTCGTCACGCAGGGGCATCAGCGGCCGCCCCTTGAGCTGCATGGCAAACAGCATCATGAAGATGCCGCCGAGCGCGATCGGCAGCCCGATATCGACGATGCCCACCGACAGGCCGTCCTGGTGGAACTCCGGCGCGACATGCCAGTAGTAGTCCACGATGCGGATGCCGACCACCCACAGGGCGATCATGCTGACCCGGCGCCAATCGCGCTTCACGTTGCGGGCCAGCAGCAGCACGTAGGGCAGCACGAAATGGAAGACCACCAGCGTCCAGCCGACCCACTGCCAGCCGTTCTGCGCGCGCACCCAGTAGTGCGGGATCTCTTCCTGCGTGTTCGCCGAGTAGATGATGATGAACTGCGAGAACGACAGGTACGCCCACAGCATGATGAAGGCGAACAGCAGCTTGCCCAGGTCGTGGAAGTGCGACGGGTTCACGACGTGGTCCATCGGCCGCTCGCGCGACAGCCGGGCCAGCATGAAAATGGCGAAGGCCAGCGCCGACAGCCCCTGGCCGACGACGTAGAGAAGGCCCCACATGGTCGAGAACCAGTGCGGGTTGATCGACATGGTCCAGTCGACCACCGCGAAGGTCACGGTCAGGCCGCAGAGCAGCAGTCCGCCGCCCGACAGCGCGCATCATCTTGTCGGCGAGCGTCGGGTCGCCGGTGCGATCCTGTTCGGCCGACCACGCGCTCAGCCGGTAGGCCATCCACGACCACACGATGAAGTAGAAGGCCGGCGCGCGCCAGGAAGAACGGCACGTTGAGATAGGCCGCCTTGTCGAGGATGACCGGGTCGTCGGTGGGATGCGTCCAGTGATACAGGTGCCCCATGCCGAGCAGGATCGGCAGGAACAGCACGGCCATGGCCGGAATCGTCCGCGTGGCCGCTTCCAGGATGCGGCGGATGACCAGGCCCCAGGCGCCGCCGGTCAGGTGGTGCAGCATCAGCAGCGCGAGGCTGCCGAGGGCCACGCCGCTCCAGAACGTCCACGCCACGAGGTAGGCCTCGTAGAAGCGGTCGGCGCCGGTCATGGCAAAGCCGAGGGCGGCGATGACGGCGCCGACGATAGCGGCGATCATGCCCTGCGATTGCAGGCCCGAGATGCTCTCGGGCGGAGTGTAAGTTTCCGCACTCATCACTAGTGTTCCGCCTTCTTCGCCGGTGCGGCGCCGGCCGCGTGCCCGGCGGCCGGATCGGCGTCGAGCCGGCCGCGGTCCGCCGCGGGGACGTCGTCGACCTTGGCGTTCTGACTGAGCTGCAGCGCCCGCACGTAGGCGGCGATCAGCCAGCGGTCGCGGGGAGGAATCTGTTCGGCGTAGCCCTGCATGGCGCCGAAGCCGTTGGAGATGACGTCGAAGAAGTAGCCGGCCTCGACCTCACGCAGGCGATCCTGATGATAATTGGCGGCCTGGCGGAGACCGCGCTGCACCACCATGCCCTGGCCGTCGCCGAGCTGGCCGTGGCACGGCGTGCAGTAGATGGTGAAGCGGTCCTGCCCGCGCTTGAGGTCCGCGGCGGCAACGGCGAAGGGGAACTCCGGGGCGTAGCCGCCGTTGACCTTGCCGGTGTAGAAGTGCTCGTCGTCACGCAGCTCGCCGCGGGCGACGGTGCCAGCCGGCAGATCGCGCGAGGCGCGGCCGTCGGGGAACGACGGGTTGGCCTCGTAGACCTCGTAGTTCGGGCCGTCGTGCATGTCCTGGCGGCAGCCGGCGCCAAGCACCGACGCGGCCAGCACGAGTGCCACGGGCAGACCCAAGCGCGGACGGAACGAGGACGAAGAGATGCTGCGCGCCGGTCGCGGGCAAAGCGTCGTCGGCTTATTCGGCAACGTCGTAGACTCCCTTGGCGCCGAGACCCTGCAGGAACGATCCGGTCTGTTCGACGGCGAAGTGCGCGTCTTCGGCCTCGATCACGAGAAAGAACTTGTCGGACGAGGCCATCGTGAAGCGTTCGACGTTGAAGACCGGGTGATACGGCTGCGGAAACCCGTTGAGGGCCATCATGCCGATGGCCGCCGTCAGCGCCGAGAAGAGAATGGTCAGCTCGTAGGACGGCACGATGAACGCCGGCCAGGTGGCCAGCGGGCGGCCGCCGACGTTGATCGGGTACTCGATGACCGACGCCCAGTACCTGCAGGGTGAAGCCGGTCATCATGCCGACGAAGGCCACCGAACAGCACCGCCTTGGGCAGGTTCGTCCGCTTCTTGTGGATGATGTCGTTCAGCTCTTCGATCGGGATGGGCGTGTAAGCCTCGAGCTTGGTGTAGCCCGCGGCCACCGCCTTCATCGAGGCGTCCACGATGGTCTGGGCCGAGTCGAACTCGGCCATCAGCCCGTAGAGCCCGGTTTTGTCTTTGCTCACGTGCATGACTGGATACCTAGTGGCCGGCGCCGTGCGCGTCGTGCCCGTGCGGCACGTGCACCTTGGCTTCCGGCAGCAGCGTCTTCACCTCGAAGATCGCAATCATCGGCACGAAGCGCATGAACAGGAAGAAGAGGGTCAGGAACAAGCCGATGGTGCCGCCGAACATCATGAAGTCCCACCGGGTCGGGGTAGTACATGCCCCACGACGAGGGCAGGAAGTCGCGGTGCGAGCGAGGTCACGATGATGACGAAGCGCTCGAGCCACATGCCAGATTGACGATGAGCGAGAGCACGAACATGCACTTCAGGTTGGTGCGCACGCTGCGGAACCACAGCACGTGGATCAGCACGGCGTTGATGAAGATGAGCAGCCAGTAGGACCAGGCGTACGGGCCGGTCATGCGGTTCCACAGCATGAAGCGCTCGTACTGATTGGCGCTGTACCAGCCGAAGAAGGCTTCCATGCCGTAGCCGTAGGCCGACGATCGAGCCCGGTCGCCAGCATGACCTTGGCCATGTTGTCGATGTGCTTCATCGTGATCAGGTGCTCGAGCCGGTAGGCGGCGCGAATCGGAATCGCCAGCGTCAGCACCATCGCGAAGCCCGAGTAGATGGCGCCGGCGACGAAGTAGGGCGGGAAGATGGTGGCGTGCCAGCCGGGGATGACCGACACCGCGAAGTCGAAGCTCACGACGCGTGTGCACCGAAAGCACCAGCGGCGTCGACAGGCCGGCCAGGATCAGGCTAGGCCACTTCGTAGCGGTGCCAGTGGCGGGCCGAGCCGCGCCAGCCGAGCGACAGCATGCCGAACACGTGGCGCTTGACCGTCGACGTGGCCCGGTCGCGCATCGTCGCCAGGTCGGGGATGAGGCCGACGATACCAGAACACGACCGAGACGGTGGCGTAGGTCGAGACCGCGAACACGTCCCAGATGAGCGGGCTGCGGAACTGCGGCCACAGGCCCATGGTGTTGGGATAGGGGAACAGCCAGTAGGCGGCCAGCCACGGCCGGCCGGTGTGGAGCAGCGGGAACAGCGCCGGCGCAAGCCACGGCGAAGATGCGTCATGGCTTCGGCGAAGCGGTTGATCGACATGCGCCACTGCTGCTTGAAGAGCAGCAGAATCGCCGAGATCAGCGTGCCGGCGTGGCCGATGCCGATCCACCAGACGAAGTTGATGATGTCGAAGGCCCAGCCCACCGGGACGTTGTTGCCCCAGATGCCGACGCCCTTGAGCAGCAACATGCCGATGGCCAGTTGCAGCACCGACAACAGGGCGAAGCCGATCAGGAAGCCGACCACCCAGCCGAAGGGGGTGCGCTTGGAGAGCGGGATCTGGGCGACCGCTTCGGTGATCGTCTCGTAGTCCTGCCCCGCCCCGAGGACCGGGTGGTCCAGGGTCGTGGCGGACGACTGTGCGTGGACGTGCTGCGCCATCTCAGTGCTCGCTCTCGGTCGAGGTCGCTTCGTGGGACACGGCGTGGTGCCCGCCCACGGAGGGGTTCGAAGGCAGCGCCGGGTTCGGATTGCGCACCGCCGCGAGATAGGTCGTGCGCGGCCTGGTGTTGAGTTCCGCCAGCATCGAGTAGTTGCGCGGGTTGGTCTTCAGCTTGGCCACGCGGCTGGTCGGGTCGTTGATGTTGCCGAAGACGATGGCCTGGCTCGGGCACGCCGACTGGCAGGCGGTGACCACTTCGCCGTCGCGGATCTCGCGGTCCTCGCGCTTGGCCTGGATGCGCGCCGAGTTGATGCGCTGCACGCAGTAGGTGCACTTCTCCATCACGCCGCGGCTGCGCACCGTGACGTCGGGGTTGCGCTGCATCTTGAGCGACGGGGTTTCCCAGTCCTGATACAGCAGTGAAGTTGAAGCGGCGCACCTTGTAGGGGCAGTTGTTCGAGCAGTAGCGCGTGCCGACGCAGCGGTTGTAGACCATGTCGTTCAGGCCTTCCGCCGAGTGCACCGTCGCCGCCACCGGGCAGACCACCTCGCAGGGCGCGTTCTCGCACTGCTGGCAGGGCATCGGCTGGTAGTAGGTGTCGGGGTTGTCGATGTCGCCCGTGTAGTAGCGGTCGATGCGGATCCACTGCATCTCGCGGCCGTTGGCGACCTGGTCCTTGCCGACGACCGGGATGTTGTTCTCGGACTGGCAGGCCACGACGCAGGCGTTGCAGCCCGTGCAGGTGTTCAGGTCGATGGCCATGCCCCAGGCGTAGCCCGAATACTCCCACTTGGGATAGAGCGTCAGCCCGTCGGAGAGCTTCATGTGCTCCATCTCGTGGGCGAAGGCCGGATTGGCCTTGTAGTCCTCGAGCTTGGCGGAGCGCACCAGGTTGCGGCCCTCGATCGACCAGTGGTCCTGGGTGCTCGACGAGCTGGTAGGTGTCGCCGGTCTTCGTCGACCGCGGCGCCGCCGAACCAGGGCGAGCCGCTGCCGCGCAGCGCGTAGGCGTTGACGCCGACGCCGTTGCCGACCCGGCCGGCGCGCGCGCGGCCGTAGCCGATGGCAATCGTGATGGTGTCAGGTGCGTGGCCCGGGTCGATCCAGGCCGGCGACCTCGATGGAACGGCCGTCGTGCGTGACCTTCAGCACGTCGTTGTTCTTCACGCCGAGACGCTGGGCAGTGGCCGGCGCGAGGAGCGCCGGCGTTGTCCCAGGTCAGCTTGGTGACCGGCTTGGGCAATTCCTGCAGCCAGCCGTTGTTGGCGAAGCGGCCGTCGTAGACCGAGGCGTCGCGCTTGAACACCACTTCGAAGGCGCCGGCCGACGTGGCCGCCGGCAGACCGGCGGTCCAGTCCGCCCGCCAAGGCGACCGGCTTGGGCGCCACGCCCGAATCGGGCAGGTAGCCGTCGTGGAGCCACCGCCGCCACTGCTTCTCGAAGGCCGAGGCCGCCGTTGGGGCGGTCGCGCCCGCAATCGCACTGCCGGCCGTGGCCGAGGGCGCGGCCATGGCTGCGGCCGCGGGCCGGCCATTGGCGGATGCCGCAGCCGCGGTGGTCGGGCCGCCGCCGGGCGTGCTGCCCTGGCCGCCGGACGGGCTGGCGCCGGCAGCCATCTGGCTGGACGCGCCGGCGCCTGCGGCCATCTGGCCAGCGGCTGCACCCGGGCGGGCCGCGGCCGAGGACGACCAGAACTCGCGCACCACGTCGTAACCGCTGCGTTCGGCGCGGTCGCTCAGCGTGGCGATGACTTCGTGCGGCGACTTGCCGCCGTACATCGGCTGCAGCAGCGGCTGCACGATCGACACGGTGCCGTCGATGCTGCGGGCGTCGCTCCACATCTCGAGGTAATGGGTCGAGGGCACGTGCCACTGGCACTGCTCGGCGGTCTCGTCGTAGAAGAGCCCGCTGTGGGCGCGCAGCGCCACCTTCTTCATCGCCTCGCCGAACTTCCAGTCGGCCGGCGCGGAGAAGACCGGGTTGGCTTCGCCGATGATGAGGAGCGTCTGCACGCGGCCGGCGTCCATGTCGACCACGAGCTGCCGCATGGCGGCGTGCTGCTCGGAGGCGACGACTTCCGCGGTCGGGAGGTACGACGACGGTCTGGCCGGCGTTGCCGAGCAGGTCGTTCATGGCGTGGGCCAGGGCGTGGACGGCGGCCGGCTGGCCTTCGCCGGCGACGACCAGCGAGGTGCCGCGATGGGCCGCCAGGTCCTTGGCCACGGCGGCCACGAAGGCCTCCGTGCCGGCCGGCGCGGCGCCGCTGACGCCGGAGACGCCAACGGCGGCGGCGACGGCCCGGGCGAAGACGTCGACCTGCCCGGCCTTCATCGGCAGGCGATGATCGGCACGGCCGCCGGTGACCGACGGGGTGGCCTCGGCCACGTAGAGACGGCTGAAGCGATCCGGGTCGGCGTCGAGACGGCGGCGCGACGCGAACGCGCGGGCGTACTTCACGCCAAGGCGTTCTCGGCGGCGAGGAAATCGGCGTCGAGCGAGAGCACGACGTCGGCCTTGGTGAAGTCGTAGACCGGCTCCACGTACTCACCGAAGGCGAGGCGGGTGCCGGCGCGCACGTTGTCGCGCGTCGTCGGTTCCCACTGAATCCACTTGGCCGCGGGCAGCTGCGTCAGGATCTGCTGAATCTGGGCGGCCAAGGTCGGCGAGTTGACGGTCTCGGTGAGGATGCGCAGGCCGGCGCCGCCGCTGGGCATCTGGGCCGACAACGTGCCGCGCATGGCGGCAATGAAGGCGTTCCAGGGACGGATCTCGCCGAGTTCGGTGATGGCGCTCGAGCGGTCCGGGTCGTACAGCGTGAGCACCGACGCCTGGGCGAAGAGGTCGGTGCGCGCCGCGCTGGCGGGATGATCCGGGTTGCCTTCGATCTTGGTCGGCCGGCCCTCGTGGCTCTCGACCAGCAGGCCCGTGGCGACGCCGCCGAGCGACATCGCCGTGGCGAAGAAGAGCGGCTTGCCCGGGATCAATTCTTCCGGCTGGCGCACGTAGGGCACGATCAGCTCGTCGGGCTGCACCGTGCACGCCGTGACGCCGGCCAGCGCCAGCGAGGCGCTCATCAGCTTCAGGAAGTTGCGGCGGCCGACCGGATCGGTGAACTCGGAGGCGTGGGCCGGGAACTCGCGATGCAGGAACTCCTTGAACTCCGGAGTTTCCGCGACCGCTTCGAGGCTGCGCCAGGTACTGGGGACCGTTGGCGTCCTGAAGCTTGGCGCGAAT
Source organism: uncultured Acidobacteriota bacterium (assembly GCA_963843885.1). Lineage (GTDB taxonomy): Bacteria > Acidobacteriota > Vicinamibacteria > Vicinamibacterales > UBA2999 > CADEFD01. The sequence goes on along the minus strand of CAWJMJ010000011.1, from coordinate 674,087 downwards.
GGCGTTGAGGTCTAGCTGCTCTGCACTCATCGTTCTGAATCCGTGGCGCTCGTCGTCTTTCGGCCCACCGTCGACACCGGCGCGCTTGGGCGCAGGCCGGGGCGGCCGCCCACTACGCGTCGGTTAGCGATGGCACACCGAGCAGTTGGTGAGGCTTTGAATCTTGTATTCGGCCACCAGTTGCGGGCCGAGCACGTCTTGGGCCACCGCCGGGACATAACCCATCGTGAGCACCTCCGACCGCGGCCGGACGAACTGTTCGGGGTTGCGGTGGCAGTTGAGGCACCACTCCATCTGGAGCGAGTTCTGCTGCCGCATGAGCGGCATCCGGTCGACGCGGCCATGACAGGTCTCGCAGCCGACGCCCTTCTTCACGTGGATGCTGTGATTGAAGTAGACGAAGTCGGGCAAGTCGTGCACGCGCAGCCACTTGAGCGGCTTGTCGTCGCGGAAGCTGGCGCGCACGGGCTCGAGGTAGGGGCTGGTCGACCAGATTTGCGAGTGGCAGTTGATGCAGGTCTTGGTCGGCGGGATGCCAGCCGAGGACGAGACTTCGACGGAGGTGTGGCAATAGCGGCAGTCGATGCCGATGCCGCCGACGTGATGCTGGTGGCTGAACTGGACCGGTTGGTCCTTGAAGGTGTTCGCGGTGGTCACGAAATCGGAGCGCTGCAACACCGGCAGCATCGCGCCAAGTGACACCACGAGCCCGAGCACCAGGAAGATGCTGCCCTTCGACCAGGCGTTTGCGCTTTTTGGAAAAATCTGCGACATGAGCCGTTGTTTCAGCAGTCGCCGGACTGCTTTCCTCCCCGCAGGGTGCGGGCACACTCTACAACGGGATGGCGATCGGTCCCAACCCGCGGCGCTCGGGTGCGGGTGTGACGGCCGATGTCAGTCCGTTTGTGAAAACTTTCGCAAGCGAATTTATACTCGAAAGCCCGTCAAAGGGCAAGAAACCGGGCGGGTCAGGACGACCCGGCCGGTGCCAATGCGCGCAGTGCCGGGCGCTTCGCGCGCGGCCGCGATGACAGCACTGTGACGATGCCCGGGAACTTGGCGCTTGACACATTCGCGCCGGGAAGCGCATAACTCGCCGTATCCCTCCTGGGCTCATGCGCCTCCGGCTGCCGCGCCGTCCCGTGATCGTTCTGGCTACTGCCGTACTGCTGTCGGCGGCCTTGGCCGCCCAGCCAGCGAAGTCCGTCAGCGACCGCGATCCGTCCGTGCTCTCGCGTCTTACCGAAGACGCGCGGGTCGGGCTGGGCGTGCCTGGGCTCGGCGCGGCCGTCGCCTCGGGGGAATCCGTGGTGTGGGCGCAGGGCTTCGGCCAGGCCGACGTGGAGCAGAACGTGCCGGTGCGGCCCGATACCGTCTTCCGCATCGCCTCGATCTCCAAGCCGATCACGGCCACCGCCGTGATGCAGCTGGTCGAGCGCGGGGTGGTCTCGCTCGAGGACCCCATCCAGCGTTACGTCCCTGGTTTCCCGCGCAAGCCACAAGGGGAAATCCGGATCCGCCACTTGCTCACGCACACCTCGGGCATCCGTCACTACCGGGGCGACGAGTTCGGACTGAACGACTACTACCCGACGCTCGAACGCGCCATCGCGTTATTCAAGGACGACGCGCTCGAGTTCGCGCCCGGCGATCGCTATCTCTACTCGACCTACGGCTACAACCTGCTGGCCGGAGTCGTGGAAGCGGCCTCAGGGCGGAGGTTCGATGACTACCTGCGGGTCAACATCTTCACCCCGGCAGGCATGAACACCACCTTCCTGGAACGGCCGCAGGAAATCGTCCGCCACCGCGCGCGGCAGTACGTGCGCGGCTCCTCGCCCTTCGCCTGGCTGAACGCGCCCTATGTCGATTTGAGTGTGAAATGGGCCGGGGGCGGCCTCATCTCCACGACCAGCGACCTGCTCCGCTTCGACCTGGCCCTCAACGCCGGCCGCTTGCTGCGGTCCGACACACAGGAGAGGATGTACACCTCGGCGCGTCTCAACTCGGGCGCCATCACCGGCTACGGCCTGGGGTGGATGGTCAGCCAGGAGGGCGGACGGCTGAAGGTGGCGCACAGCGGCGGCGCCATGGGCGGCACCACCTACCTGCTGCGCGAACCGCGAGCGCGCGTGGCCAGCGTGGTGCTGGCCAACCTCGACAACGTCCCCCGGCTGCGCGAGCTGGCCGAACAGCTCATGACGCTCGCCCCCAGGCCGGCGACCAGCCAGACGCGCTGAACCGCCGTCGGTCGCGCCCCTTCGAAAGCACGTACCATGTCCGACCGAAAATACCGCCAGCACGGCTACCAGGACGACGACCGCGACCGCAGCCGGCCGCGCCACGACGGGCCCCCGGGGGGCGACCGCCGCCCGGAGCGCGAGCCGGGCGCGCCGGCCGGCACGCGGCGCATGTCGTCGGAGGGCGCCAAGAACCCGCGCATGATGGGCTACCGTTCGGTGGCCAAGTGCGCGCGCTGCGGCACGCCGGTCGAAAGCGAAATCCTCACCCTCAGCAAGTGCGAGAAGTGCGAGTCGGCCCTGCACGCGTGCATCCAGTGCGTGCACATGGACCCGAGCGCGCGGTTCGAGTGCAGCGAGAACGTCCCCGCCCGCGTGTTGCCGAAAGACGGCGCCAACCAGTGCCCGATTCTACGCGCCGCGCACCAGCTGGGAACGCGAGACCAGCTCCACGCCCGCACCGGCGGCGGCCTCCGGCTCGACTGCCGAATCCAGCTCGAGCGCCAAGAAGGCGTTCGACGACCTGTTCAACTTCTAGACGCGCCCCCGCCAGCAGGCCTGGGTCTCGAGACGCTGCCTCGCGAGGATACAATCGTCTCATGGCCCTTCTTTCCGACCAGGATCGTCAGACGATTACCAAGCATCTCGAGCCGATCGCGAAGAAGGTCGATCTGCTCCTCTTCACGCAGACGATTGGCGGCAGCGAGAGCGGCCTCATCGCCAAGCAGGTCGCCGACGAAGTGGCGTCGCTGCACGACAAGGTCGCCGTGGTCGAGAAGAGCTTCGTGCTCGACACCGAAGACCGCACCAAGTACGGCGTCGACAAGGCGCCCGCGCTGGTGGTGCTTTCCGACGGCGCCGACACGCGCATCCGCTTCTACGGCGCCAACACCGGCTACGAGTTCGTCACGCTGGTGGAAGCCGTGCTGCTGGCCGGCACCGGCAACCTCGAACTCCAACCCGAGACGTTGACCGCGCTGGCCGCCGTCGACAAGCCGATGCACCTGCAGGTGTTCTCCACGCCGACTTGACCGCACTGTCCCAGGGCGGTCGTCCTGGCTCACAAGATGGCGTTTGCCAATCCCCTGATCACGGCTGATGCCATCGACGCGCAGGAGTTCATGGACCTGTCGCGCCGCTACCGCATCACCGGCGTGCCCAAGACCATCGTCAACGAGACGGTGGAGATCATGGGTGGGCTGCCCGAGGCCGACTTCGTCGAAGCCGTGCTGCAGCCCTCCGACGCGCCGCCGCGCATGTAACACCTCAGGCCCGTGGCCACCGGCCACGAAGCCGCCCCGCTGATCGGCGCCGAGACCGGGGCCGGGCGGGCCGCGCCTGTGACGCCCCGACCCCGGCGCGAGTAGAATCCCGCGCGGAGGGTGCTCATGCGCGTTGTCACCGTGTCGGTCGTGCTCCTGGGTCTGTGTTGGTTGGCCGCGCCCACGGCGCAGGGAGGCCGCAAGGTCTACATCTCGGTCGACATGGAAGGCATCAGCGGCGTCAACGGCAACGACCAGACCGAGGCCGGGCAGCCCGAATACCAGCGCGCCCGCAAGCTGATGGTCGAGGACGCGAACGCCGCGATTCGCGGCGCCTTTGCCGGCGGCGCCACCGAGGTCGTGGTCAACGACTCCCATGGCAGCCAGCGCAATCTGCTGCCCGAGGATCTCGATCCCCGCGTGCGCCTTATCACCCACAGCTTCAAACGTCACGGCATGATGGAAGGGCTCGACGAGACGTTCGACTCGGTGCTCTTCATCGGCTACCACGCCAAGGCCGGCGCGGACCGGGGCGTGTTTGCCCACACCGGATCGAGCGTGGTGCGCGACCTGCAGTTGAACGGCGTGTCGGTCGGCGAGGGCGGTCTGAACGCGGCCATGGCCCGGTGGTACGGCGTGACCGTGGCGCTCGTGACCGGCGACGACGCCGCGGTGGCCGAAGTGAAGGCCAGCGCGCCCGCCGTGACGACAGTGGCGGTGAAGCGCGCCATCAACACCCGCGCGCTCGAGATGCTGCCGCTGGCCGAGGCCCGGCGCCTGATCGAAGCCGGCGCCAAGGATGCGGTGGCGGCGGCCAAGAAGCCGGCCCCCGACCGCACCGGTCCGTACCGCGTCACCATGCGCTTCCGCGACGTCACCATACCCGAAGTGATGAGCGCGTTTCGCGAGATGGAGCGGCCGAGCCCCGACAGCCTGTCGTTCCAACGCGACGCGATGCCCGAGGCCTACCGCCTGATTCGCGTGCTCTACCGCTTCGTCAACACCAACTGACGGCTTCGCCGCGCCGCTAGCGCCCGGCGGCGCGGGTGCGTTCGTCGGCGCGCGGGTGCGTCGACAGGAAGCCCGGCACCTGCGTGCCGCCGCCTGCCGCCTCCATGCGGGTGAGGAAGCGCACGAAGTGCGCGCGGTCGATGCCGGTGGCATCCATCACGGCGAAGCCGACCTCATCGGCCTCCACCTCGAACGCGCGCGAGTAGCGCGCCTCGAGCAGGAACGCCGGCAGGGCCGCCGCGTACGACGTGACCGACAGGACGTCGCCGACCACCGCCGCCACGAGTACGCCGGCCGCCGACGTCTGCAGCACGTGGCGCATGGTGTGGCGTTCGCGCAGGTGGCCGATCTCGTGAGCCAGGACGGCGGCGATCTCGTCGTCGTGCTCGGCTGCCTTCTCGAGCTGATCGAGCAGCACCACCGTGCCGCCGGGCAGCGCGAAAGCGTTCGGGCCGATAGCGGGACTGGATCTGAAAAGCAGTGTATAGCCGGCGCCAGGTGCGGCGGCGTCGACCAGGACGGCGAAGCGCCGCGCGAGCTGCTGCTGCCGCGCTGCCGGGAGCGTACTGGGAGCGAGGGCGATGCGGTCGAGGGCGCTGAGCGCCTGCGCGCCCATCTGCCGCTCCACCGCTGGATTCATGCGCAGCGCCACGATCTTGGCCGCCACCGGCACGCCGTAGACGATGCCGCCCCACAGCAGCACGAGCAGTACGGCCGCGGCCAGCAGGGCCGGGGCCCAGCGCACCTCCAGCTCGTTGACCCAACGCTCGACGCGCGGCGACGCCGCGGCGGCCGGCAGCTCGAAGGTGGCGGGGACGACACAGCTGGCGCCGTCGGGGAGGTCCAGGCGGCGCGGCAGATCGCCGAGACGCGGCTCCAGCCGCACCGCCGACACCGGGAAGACGGCGGCCGCCTCGTCGTCGTCGATGTGCACCACGCCGTCGGCGACCCGTACCCGCACGCGCCTGGCCGCCGACGTCAGGCCGTCGTGGTAGGTGGCGTCGACGCCGCTCATAGGCCGAAGTCGAAGTCCATCGCCTCGCTCAGCTCGGCGCCGGTGGCCGAGCCTTCGGCGCTGCCGGCCATGGCGGCGGTCACGAGCGGGCCGGTAGGCAGGAGCGTGAGCGAGTCGGCGCGGTAGTGAGCCAGGCGGATGCGCGCCCACGGCACCGCCATCCCCAGCGTGAGCGCGAGGGCCACGATGTTGGTGGCGTAGATCCAGAACATGCGGGTGGTGCGCAGCCGGCTGTCGAAGCGGTGGCCATCGAGCAGGGTGTGATTCCACACCAGGTTCTCGAGAGCCGTGCGCACCGCCACCACCGTGACGCCAATGCCGGCGTAGAGCAGCGCGATGCCGACGAGCACGCCGGCGCCGGGCATGGTCTGCGGATCGCGGATGCCGGCAGCCCCGGCCGCGCCAATGAACGTGGCCAGCGCCACCGAGAACCACGCGAGCAGGCCCAGGCCGGCCAGCAGATAGATGCGATAGACGGCGGCGGTCGGCAGGTCGAGGGTGAATCGGGAGCGGCCATGACGGCTCTCGCTTACGAAGAACTCGCGCTGCCGCTTGGTGACGTAGGGATAGGCCAGCCCCAGCGTGAAGGGCACCAGCATGGGCAGGAACAGGAAGACGCGATACGCCTCGACCTCGGAGCCGTCGAAGGCAAAGCGGATGCCGCCGTAGGACGAGTTGGCGGCGCGGAAGCGCAGCGCGCGCACGACCACGAGCGGCATCAGCATCAACAGCGGAAAGTAGAGCGCGCTGGCCACGAGCGGCGACACCCTGCTCAGCACCCCGAGCAGAATCAGCACGGCATACGCGACCAGTCGGCCTTTGAAGATGGTGCGCGGCAGCGCGTGATAACCGAACGCCTGGCCATCGAGCGAAGTGTGGCCGTAGAAGTAGCGCAGCCGCCGCACCTTGGCCCACGCCGAGTAGAGGCCGAGGGTGACGACGCTGAGCAACAGGTTGACGATCCAGATGCGGAAGTATTCGCCGGCCGTGCCGGTGAAGCGGAACGGCCGCGGACTGAGGTCCACGGGCGCCGAACCGTCGGCGGGAGGGGATGAGGGCACCGGAACGGCGTCCGGCGGAGCGAACATGCTCTCTCTAGTGTAGCCTCGTCGGTCGTCGCCGCGCTGTTCGGCGATCGACGACGCCGTGGCGCTACGGCCGCACCGGCCGCCAGCCGCGGCCCTCGACCAACTCGAACCGCGTGTCGTCGAGCGGTTCGCAGCCGGGCGGCAGCGGATACGCGGGGTCGCCCGGGAGCACGATGGTGGCGGTGTCCTCGGTGCGCACGAAGCCGGGCTGGATGCGCACGATCGGCGTGGCCGACGCCCACTGCCACGCCTCGTCGACCGACCCGAATCGCCCCAGCCGCTTCAGCGTGGTCCAGGTGGGCGGCGGCAGCATGATCTCGCCCCGCTGGCAGCGGGCCACGGCCTGCGGCGGCGAGAGCCACTCGAGCGCTGTCGTCTCCCCGGCGTCGTGCGACGCCTCCTGTTCAGCCGGCACGCGGGCCAGCAGGAAGCGCGTGTCGTAGCGGCGGATCTCTATTTCGGGCGTGACCCAGTGCGCAAACGGCATGACCGCGTCCAGCGCCACGCGCAGCCGCCGTGCGGCCAGGAACTGCACCAGCGAGGTGTTGGGTGGGAGCGACGCGCGAACCTCCGCCGTCGTCGCGGCGTCAGCCATGGCGCCGTGGGCGTCGCGCGCCAGCAGCACGCCGGCCTCCTCGAGCAGTTCCCGGATGGCCGCCACGCGGTAGCGCGCTTCTTCATTCGGCGTCAGGTCCGGGCAGCGACCCATGGCGTCGAGCCCGTCGCAGGCTTCGGGCGGCTCTGGCATGTCGCCGTCGTCCAGGCGGCCGCCGGGGAACACGTAGGCGCCGGCCATGAACGCCACGTGGTCGTTGCGCCGCACGAGCAGCACCTCGAACGGAGCGTCCGCCGCGGGCCGGAGCACGACCACGGTGGCCGCCGGACGGAGAGGCGCCAGCATTGGGGCGGTCATCGGGATGCCGACAGTCTGGCGCCGTTGCCGCGCCCACCGGCGACGCGGTCGAGCACGACCACCGCCTCTACGTGCGGCGTGTGCGGGAACATGTCCACCGGCTGCACCGCCGACACGACGTAGCCGGCCCGCAAGATGCCAGGCAGCTCGGCGGCAAGCGCCTCCGGGTTGCACGAGACGTAGATGGCGCGTTCCGGCGCCAAGCGGCCGAACACCGCGTCCAGCACGGCCGGCGGGCAGCCCTGCCGCGGCGGATCGAGCACGACCACATCGAAGGTCTGGCGGACCACGACCGGCAGCGCGTCTTCCACCCGGCCGCCGATGAGCCGCACGGCGCGCGGGTCGAGGCGGTTGACCTCGAGATTGCGCGTGGCGTCGGCCACGGCTTGCGTGTTCTCTTCCACGGCGGTCACCTGGTAGCCGGTGGCGGCCAGCGGCAGCGTGAACAGCCCGCTGCCGGCATACAGGTCGAGCACCCGCGTGGCCTCATCGGGTACGTGCGCCATCACGACCTCCACGAGCTCGGCGGCGGCGGTGGGGTTGGTCTGGAAGAACGCCGTGGGCGAGACCAGGAAAGTGAGGCCGACGCGCCGATCCCGCACGTGCGGGTGGCCGTCGAGGCGCACGGTCTCGCGGCCCACCATGTAGGGCGACGGACGGTCGTGGATGTTGATGAAGAACCCATCGGGCCGATCGGGCGAGGCGAGTAGGGCCCGCACCGGCTTGCGCAACGCCGGGACGTTGCGTGTGACCACGAGCATGGCCACCGCGTCCCGTTCATCCTCGCTGGTGCGGATGACGACGTGGCGGAGCACGCCGGACAGGTCCGCGCCCGCGGCCGGCACGCGCGCCTTGGCCAGTTCATCGCGCAGACGGAAGGCGATGCGGTTGGCGCGGTCCCCGTGCACGGGGCATTCCGCCACCGGCACGACGGTCTTGCCGCCGGCGGCGTAGTGCCCCATGAGGAGGGCGCTGCCGGGGCCGCGTTCGAAGACAAACGACGCCTTGTGGCGGAAATGCCACGGCATGCCGTCGTCGCCGACTGGCATGGGCACGACCGGATCCACGGGCGGGAGCCGCGGATCCGACCGGCGCAACAGGGCCTCGAGCGCGTCGCGCTTGCGAGCGAGTTGCTCGGGGTAGGGCACGTGCTGCCATTGGCAGCCGCCACAGCGTCCGAAGTGACGGCAGCGCGGCGTCACGGCCGACGCGGTCACGCTCTTTGACGTCGAGCAGTCACGCTACTTGACGTCGAGCAGTTCGACTTCGAAGACCAGCGCCGAGTTGGGCGGGATGTCGCCGCCGGCGCCACGCGCGCCGTAGCCCATGTTCGAGGGAATGGTCAGGATGCGGGTGCCGCCGACCTTCATGCCGGCCACGCCCTGGTCCCAGCCGGCAATCACCTGACCGCCGCCGAGCGGGAACTCGAATGCCTGGTTGCGATCCTTCGAGCTGTCGAACTTCTTGCCGCGCTTGTCGGCGGCGGATGGGTCGTAGAGCCAGCCGGTGTAGTGCACGCTGACGGTCTGCCCGGGGCGGGCTTCGGCGCCGGTGCCGACCTTGGTATCGTCTTTCGCGAGAGCGCTGACATCGGCCACTTGAACCTCCATGGGGGCGGCCGCGGCCGCCGGGGCGGTGCTGGTGGGTTCAGCCGCCTTGGGCTCGCCTCCACCGCACGCAATGAATGAAATCGACAAGACGACGGGAGCGAGATGTGATGCACGCATCTGCCGATCATCCTTCCCCGCGCCGCTCGAGGTCAACGCAGCCCCTCCTTGACAAGGACAAAGGTGACCCACAGCATGCCGCCATGCGTTCTGTCGGAATGTTCTTCGTCGCGGCCGTGCTTGGCTCGGGGCTCACCGCGTGGCCCGCGGCTCAGTCGGCGCTCGCGGCCCAAACCGCGGCGCCCGCGACCAACCCCTTACGTGCAGCCCGACCCGCGCCCGCGTCCCGACCTGCGGTGGCGGTTCAACCTGTTCCGGCGGACCCGCGCGTAACCGCGCCCGCGCCACCTCCTCAGACCGCGCCCGCGCCCGCAACCGCGCCCGACCTGGTGCTGGTGAACGGCACGGTCGTCACCGTGGACGGCGCCTTCTCGCTGGCTGAAGCCGTGGCCGTCACCGGCGACCGCATCACCGCCGTGGGCCCGACGGCGCGCATCCGCGCCCTGGCCGGCACCGCCACGAAGGTCATCGACCTTGGCGGCGCCACGCTGATTCCCGGCCTGATGGACAACCATCTCCACTCCGCCGGCGGTGGACCCGGCGTGGACCTGTCAGGGGCCCGGTCGCTCGACGACGTCTTCGCCGCGCTGGCCGCGCGCGTGCGCCAGATGGCAGCGGGCGAGGTGGTGGTATCCAACAGCGACTGGCACGAGGCGCAACTGCGCGAGCTGCGCCTGCCGCTGCGCGACGACCTCGACAAGGTGGCGCCGAATCATCCCGTGGTGCTGGTGCGCGGCGGCCACGAATACGTGGTGAACTCGGCGGCGCTGCGCCGCTGGCACATCGATGAGAACACGCCCGAGCCAGCCGGGGGACGGCTGACGCGCTATCCCGGTGGTCGCCTCAACGGCGAGCTGGTGGACACAGCCAAGGCGTTGGTGACGCTGCCGCCCGTGCCGCCGCGCCCACGCGAGGCGCAGATCGCCGCGCGCGTGGCCGAGTACGCCAAGCTCCACGCCGCCGGGCTGACCACGGTGCGCCATCCCGGCATCTCGGTGGACGATTACCGGCTGCTGCAGGAGATGCAGCGCCGCGGCGTGTTGACCATGCGCGTCAACGCCCTGCTGCGTCCGGGCGGCAGCGCGCCGGCGGTGACCGCCGCGCTGGACGCGTCCGGACTGAAGCAGGGCGACGGTGACGCCTGGCTGAGACTGGGCGGCGTAAAGCTGGCGGTGGACGGCGGCTTCGAAGGCGGCCTGATGCGCGAACCCTACGCCGCGCCGTGGGATGAGCACGGCACGTTCAAGGGCTTGCAGACCCAGTCCACCGAAGCGTTCGACGCCACCGTGCTGGCGCTGAACGAGCGCGGCTGGCGCGTGGCCACGCATGCGGTCGGCGACGCCGCCATCGACATGGTGCTGACCGCCTACGAGCGCGCCAACGCGCGGAAGTCGATCGTCGGCCGGCGCTGGTCGATCGAGCACGCCTTCATCGGCCGGCCCGATCACCTGCCGCGCATCAAGGCGCTGGGCCTGGCGCTGGCCGTGCAGAATCACCTGTATCTGGCCGGCCCCAGCTTGGTCACTTACTGGGGCCCGGCGCGCGCCGGCCTCACCACGCCGGCGCGGCTCTATCTGGACGCGGGCCTGCCGCTGTCATCGGGCACCGACGCGCCGGTGGTGCCGTATCCGCCGCTGTGGACGATGTACCACTTCATCACCCGCGACACGATTGCCGGCGGCGTGCTGGGGCCGGACCAGCGCGTCACGCGCGAAGAGGCCCTGCGCATGGCCACGACCGGCAACGCGTGGCTGACGATGGAGGAAGCGGACAAGGGCAGCATCGAACCGGGCAAGCTGGCCGACCTGGTGGTGCTGTCGGAGAACCCGCTGACGTGTCCGGCGCCGGCGCTGCGCGACGCGAAGGTGCTGCTGACGATCGTCGGCGGAAGGATCGTGCACGACGCGCGGAAGTGAGCGGGGCGGGCGCTTCGCTGCCCGAGTGCTATCAATGTCTCCGGAACGCTCCGTCACCCAGGTTCCGGGAACGGACCCACGATCATTTGGCGGAGGGAGAGGGATTCGAACCCCCGATACGGTTTCCCGTACAGCGGTTTTCAAGACCGCCGCCATCAACCACTCGGCCATCCCTCCGCGTCTTCGAAGCTATTGTCGCATAAGGACTTCCGCTCTGTGCCGTTCGCGGCGCTTCGCTGATCCGGGCGATTGTCCCCGTCGTACGAAATCCGCCAGCCTGGGCGTTGCCTGACGACCATCCCTTTGAGTAGCACCGAGCTTCTTCGTCCGGCGCCTGGACGAGCTTGACGTCTAGTCGGGGAGCTGCACCAGGAGCGCTTGGCAGGTCGACCGTCACAATGGCCCATACGATATCGTGGTCGACGTCGTCGTAGCCATGACAAGCCTGTTTCGCAGACTCACGATGGACGACTACGGGATCCGATAGGCGGCTATCACCTGGATGCTGGTGGAGCAGTTGCTGGAACGTGGCCTGTGCCGTGGCAATCCGGCGGCACTGAGCGACTCGAGCGCCACGCGGCCGTAGGTCCACGCCCGATGCAAAGCGAGCAGCCGGTCACGGTCCGGCGCTGCCTCGGACCAGTGATTACTGTAGAACGGCGCCGATTGAACGCTGCTGCGGGTCGTGTGCAGGTCGGGATCCTAGCGCTTCGACACGTTCTGAGGCTAGCCGGAACCGGCTACACTTCCTGTCCGGGCCGGGCGACCGGCCCTGGACATTCCATTCGCGCCTCGGAGAGCACAAATGACCGACACCACTGCCACGATCAACGCAACTTCCCTCGGCGGCTCGCTGACCTGCAAGGACCTTCAGGCCTCGCTTCGCTTCTACCGGGATGCTATAGGGTTTGCAGTCGCTCAGTCCTACGAGCACGAGGGGAAAGTCGTGGCGGCCGTGGTGGCGGCAGGCGATTGCCGCCTGGTCCTCAATCAGGACGACGGGAAGCTGGGTTGGGACCGGAAAAAGGGCCAGGGCTTCTATCTGCAGATCAACGTGGCGGGCCCGGCGGACGTCGACGCGGCGGCCGCGCGGATCAAGGCGGCCGGCGGAAAGCTCATCGACGAGCCGGCGGACCGTCCCTGGGGAGTGCGGATGTTCCAATTCAACGACCTCGACGGATTCAAGCTCGGCGTCTCGACGCCGCTCGCAGGCTAGCGCTGCTTGTAGACCGGCACGCTCGCCGGCAGCGGCCGGTCGATGGCGGGCCGTTCGGTGACGTCCGCCAGCGCCCACAGGCTCGCGAAGATGGTGCGCGCCAGGTAGTGCATCTGCACCGGATCCAGGGAGCGCGCTTCGTCCGCCGGCAGGTGATACCGCGCGTGATTGCCGGTGGTGAACCCGATGGCCAGGATGCCGCGTTCGAGAAACGGGCCGGCATCGGTGCGCGGGTAGAAGAACTCGCTCTCGGCCTTGTCAGAGTCGTGGTTGAAGCGAGTCTTCAGATACGAGTCGTTCACCGCGGCCAGCAGCGTCTCCACCTTCGCGCTGAGCACTTTGGGACCGAGCACATAGACCTCGTTGCGCTCGGTCACGGGCTTGGTGGTGGGATCGGCTGGCGTGGTCACGCTACTGGCGCCGATCATGTCGATGTTGATGTGGGCGACGATGCTGCCGAGCGGCACCGGCGGCTGGTGGACGAACCGCCGCGTGCCCCACAGTCCCTGTTCTTCGCCGCTGTCCCACAGGAACACGATCGGCCGTTTCGGCCGCGGCGCCTTCGCCATCTGCTCGGCGATCGCCAGCAGCGCGGCGCTACCAGAGGCGTTGTCGTCGGCGGCGTTGTAGATCGCGTCGCCCTCCACGGTGCGGGTGCCGACGGCGCCGTCGAGGTGCGCGGCGATCGTGACCGTCTCGGCCTTGAGCGCCGGGTCGCTGCCTTCGAGACGCGCCACCACGTTGAACGGCCGCGTCACCTTGCGCCCGGCCACGGCCACCTGCAGCGTGACGGACTTCTTCAACTGGAAGAGGCGGGAAACTCGCCCCGGTCGGCGAGACCCAGGGCCGTCGGGCCATCCAGTGTCTCGCCGGCGAACACGGCGTCGGTGACGTGGGGCGCCATTAACAGCGACGTCACCGGCGCGGCCGCATAGGCGGACGGCACCTCGGGCGACATCTCGCGGCGCACGGTGTTGGTCGTTCGCAGCTGGTCCCACCGCACGAGGTCGGCCGCCTGAGTGATGAAGAGCACGCCGGCGGCACCGCGTTTCGCCGCCGCGACGAACGGCGTTTCGGCCCCCACGGCGACACGCCCCATCTGCGGCACCTCGACGCCCTTCGGCAGCACGCGCGGACCGTGCGCCACGACGAGCTTGCCGGTGACGTCTACGCCAGCGTAGGGGTCGATGCCGCGGCCGGGAATCACCCAACCGTGCTGCACGTACACGACCGGCAGCGGGCCCGAGAGCGGCGTGGCGAACGAACCGAGCGCCACGTCGCGGGCGAGCGCGAAGCGCCGCTCTCCCACGGTGAGCGAGGCGCCCTCGGCGTCGACGCGGGTCTCGTGCAGCTCGTAGTGCTGACGGAAGCCGCCGTCGTCGCCGGCCGGCGCGAGGCCGGCGCGGGCAAGGCGGGAAGTGATGTAGTCAGCGGCCGCGTCGAATCGCGGCGACGGGGTGTTGCGCCCGAGTTGCTCATCCGCCGACAGGAAGGCCACGTCCCAGGCGAGCCGTTCACTGGAGATCGCCTCTGCGGCGGCCCGGACGGCCGGCGGCAGGGCCACCTGGCGCGCCGAGGCACTGCCGGCGGCGAGCGCGGCGGCGGCCAGCGCGCAAAAGAGGCGACGGCGCAAGCGCGGGGTCACGGCGCTACGCGCAGATCGATGGCGGCGACAGACACGGACATTACGGCAGGGACTCGCATACGACAGCCTCCAGTGCCCCCCAGGATAGTCCGGTCTGCGGATACTGCGCGCGCCGCTGCCCCGGGACCAGACCAGCTCCGCCGGCCTCAGTCGGTACGCGATGCCGAGCTCGCGGGCGATCGCCGCCAGACGCGCATCCGCGGTCCAGAACCCGAGACGTCCGACCAGCGCCGACGCGAGCAGGTGCGCGTCGATCCAGCCGACGCCACGCCCATGCAGGCGACGTTCTCGCACGAAGGCCACGACTTCAGCGTGGGACACCATGGGCGCTCGATGCATCGCGGCGAAGTCCGTGAGCAGCGCGCGGCGTCCAGCCGGGTCGCCCATCAGCAATTCGCCATAGACGAAGTCGTGGCCGCTGACCTCGCCGCGACCGAGCAGATCGCCGAGTGGGTTCGCGTAGGGCGCACGGCCGGCCAGGAAGCGAATCCACACCGACGTGTCAACGAGCACCATCAGGCCGCCGGTTGCTTCGACTTCGGGCGGGCAGCGCCTTCTCGACGGCGCGGGACGTCGGACGCGTGCGGCTCGCTGCCACGCAGCGCACGCAGCCGCTCGTAGGCACCTTGGCGTGCGAGCGCCTCGAGTCCCAGTCGTACGGTCTCAGTGTCGGTGCTGGCTCCGGAGGCAATGCGCGCCTCTTTGAGCAGCGTCTCGTCGATATGGAGGGTCTTCTTCATGCCATACGATTATGCCATACCGGTATGGCTCGGAATTCGGTCGGCTGGTGCTCCAGGGACTTTGTCGCCTCGAGAGCGGCCACGGCGTGCTCTGTCGGCACCGACGGGAAGGAGTCGAGGACCTCGGGTCCCGACGCACGCGGGGGTGCCCCCGAGGGTCTCTGCGTCGCTGTGCACAACCGGACTTGTCGCCGGCATGATCGCGCCCTGGACGGGCATTCCAGCACGTTACGGACCGCAGGCTCAAAGCACCGGACGTCGCTCGACGGCCCCGGCCACCGGCGGTATCGTGTGTCACGCGCGGCGCACTGGCGCCTGCAGAGGTCCTAGATGAACGCCACGAATCGCGCTCGGATCCATGGATGGCTGATCGTCGCGGCGCTGGCGGCGGTGGCCGTCGCGCCCGGGGTGACGGCCAATCAACCGGCAGGCCAGCGTGCAGCGGCGCGTGTCGCGGCGGCGGCTACCTCCACGGCGCAGTACCTGGCCAACGCCAGCGTGCTCGTGACCCATGGCGACACCAAAGTGGTGTTCGACCCGCTGTTCCGCAACGACTTCGGGCAGTACGCCCTGGTGCCGGCGCAGGTGGAGCGGGCGCTCTTCGACGGCACGGCGCCGTTCGACGGCCTCGACGCGGTGTTCGTGAGTCACTATCACGAGGACCACTTTTCGGCCGTGGACGTACTGCGACTGCTGGAGGCGCGTCCGGGTCTGCGGCTCTTCGCCCCAGCGCAGGCCGTGGCGGGCATGAGAGAGATCTCGGCCGAACGCCTGGCTGCCGTGGCGACGCGCGTGCATGCGATCACTCTGAACTATCAGGACGCGCCAGTCTCGCTGGAGCAGGGCTCGCTCGTGGTGGAAGCCGTGCGCATTCCTCATTCCGGCTGGCCCACGCGGCAGCAGCAGGTGGAGAACATCGCGTTCCGCGTGACGCTCGATGCCACGACCACCGTGGTGCATCTGGGTGACGCCGACGTCAGCGACGCGCACTTCGCCCGCGACGACGCCTACTGGCATCGCCGCCGCGCCAACGTGGCGTTTCCGCCCTACTGGTTCTTCACGAGCGACGAGGGACGCCAGGTGCTGGAACGGCGGATTGCGCCCGCGCGGGCGATTGGCGTGCACGTGCCGACCAAGGTGCCGAGCCGGGCCGACGAGCGTGCACCGGAACTGCGGGGGCACGAGCTGTTCACCGTGCCTGGGGAAGTTCGGGAGATCCGGTAGAAGCGTCGTCGACCTACCTCGACTTCGGCGCGCACGGATTGGTTGGCAGCGTCATTCCGTCGTTGTTGATCCCAGGCCGACGAGCAGTTCGTCGAGTTGGTCGAGCGCCTCAGGCATCGCGCCCGTCGATCCGGAGTTGGCCTCAAGCGCTTCCTTCGAGGGATAGAGATCGTGCACCACCACCAGCGTTCCGCCGGCGACTTCATCGAAGGTCACCGTGGTGACGGTCGTGCCGCCATCGCTTTCGTCGTTCGTCCACACCAGGCGCGAATGGGGTGTCACTTCCAGGTAGGTGCCGAAGAACTCCATGGTCGAATCCTGGTGACGAAAAACCAGACGGTACCCGCCTCCAACACGCACATCCATCTCGCAGGAAAGCAGAGTCAGACCGTACGATCGTGGCACCCACCACTTCCTGAATAGATCGGCCCTGGTCCACGCCTCGAACACGAGGCGCGCCGGACCATTGACGGTTCGTGTGACGACGAGTTCTCGCTCGGACCTCCGCTCCACTGTCGTGGAGTTCTTCGTCGGGGCGGCTTCACTGTCGCTTCTTCCGTCCATTCGCTTTGTCCTTTCGTTTCAGTGCCTCGACAACCTTGTCCAACTCGTCGAAGCGTGCGCTCCAGAGCTGGCGGTGCCTTTCGATCCACTGCGCCTCTTCCTGCAGACCGCGTCGGCCGAGCCTGCAGGTGCGCACGCGTCCGACCTTCTCCGTGGTGACGAGCCCGGCCTGCTCGAGGACGCCAACATGTTTCTTCATGCCCGTGAGGGTCATGTGGAACTTCTCGGCAAGCTCCGTGATCGACGCGTCCGCTCGCCCGAGTTGCTCCAGCACGCCGCGCCGGGTGACGTCTGAGAGTGCTCCGAACGAGACATCGAAGTCGGCCGGGCTACACTGAACCATGTGGTGTAGTTTACAAAATCGAGCGACGGCAGGCAATGGGAAGACTGGTCATACAATCCTCGCCATGGGACTTCTGACCTTCGCCACCAACGTCACCCTCGACGGATGTGTCGACCACCGCGAGGGGATCGCCGACGACGAGACCCACGACTTCTTCACCCGCCTCATGGACGAGAGCGGGGCGATGCTGTGGGGCCGCGTCACCTACGAGATGATGGAGAGCTACTGGCCGGCCGTCGCTCGCGGGGCAGAGGAAGCGCCGCCAGCCCTGCGCCAGTGGGCGGTCAAGCTGGAGGCCAAGCCGAAGTACGTGGTGTCGTCGACGCGCACGGACTTCCCGTGGACCAACAGCCACCACCTCGGCGGCGACCTTCGCGCGGGCGTGCAGGGGCTCAAGGACGCGACGCCGAAGGGCGTGCTCCTCGGCAGCGTCACGCTCGCCACCGAGCTCGACCGGCTCGACTTGATTGACGAGTACACCTTCCTGGTTCATCCGCGGCTCGCCGGCCACGGCCCGACCCTGTACCAGAGCGGTCTGCCCGCAACGCGGCAGCTCGAGCTGGTCTCGGCGAGGCCGCTCCGCAACGGCGCGGTGGCGATGCATTACCGCCGCGGCCGCTGATTCCTTGGCGGCCAGCGCGGCGCCCGTGGCGGGTGTAGTTGTGGCTGCTTCCCCGTTACCGCCGTTGTTAGTCTGTCAGCGACCTTGCCCGCAGCCGCATCGCCCGCAGGGCCACGTGCCAGTCGTCGCGTATCCTGCCGGCGAACCACAAGATGATCTGTGCGATCACGGCCACCACCAGGAGGCCGCCGAGCAGATCCGGCGCCACGGGCTGTCCGTCGCCAGCCGCCACGAGGTAGAGCGCCCCGGCCGGCACCGCCAGGCGCATGAGATGCCGCAGCCAGCGATACGGCGCAAACGTGCCGAGGCGCTGCTCGACGCGCATGCCAAGCACGAACACGAGCAGCGCGGCGCCGACGATCGCCGCGTAGCTGGTGGGCGGCGCCAGACGCTGCGCGTCCACGACCTCGCCGGCCACGAACGCCACCGCGCCGGCGGTCACCGACAGCAGCGGATATAGCCACGGCGACAGCACCAGGCCAATGAGCGCGATCAGAACCTTGGCGGATTCGGGATCCTCGATGGGCGTGCCTGGTTCGTACTCCTTCCAGACCTCCTCGCCGGTGAAGACATTGATGATGCGATGCTTGGGCATGGTGGGGTGCGCGCCAGGATACCCACTCTGTGAGGCGTTTGCACCTCGGTCTGGTCTGGCGCGGCGGCGACGAGCACGGGCGCGCGCGGCGGTCGGCGCCTTCGCCGTCCCGCCTTCTGAGGTTCAGCCGCGTGCTGCCGCTGCGCCTCCACGCGTCGGAGCAAGGGCTCAGGAGTAGGGGAGCTCAGACGCGCATCTTTTCGTCGTGAGCATGATCTCATCTGTCACGCGTCCCCGATTCTTCGGCGCCGCCGCCACCGGCACGGATAACACCGAAGAGATCGAGAACGCAACTCCGTGACGATCGCCGACGCACCGTTCAGCACGTCGGAAGGCACAGGCTGGGGCTATCACCTGGGCGCCGACTTCTCGGTGTTCTTCAGCCGCGTCGTGGGCATCGGCGGGTTTGCGCGCTACAGCGCCGCCGAGGTCGAGCAGGTCGATCTCGGAAACACGACCGTCAAGAACAAGGCCGGTGGTTTCCAGGCCGGCGGCGGCCTGCGCCTGCGGTTCTAGGGACGGAGCTCGCCCGCGCGCAGCCGCGCGCTGAGGAACTCCACCACTTCGGCAAACAACACTCGCGTCGGCTCGGTCGGCCGGTCGGGCGCACGTTCATACTCGCTGGTCAGCGTGGCGTGCGGCGGACGGAAGATCGATCCGCCGGGCAACTCCCGACGCAGCATGCGGCTGCCAAAGGCCCCCTCCAGCCGGTCAAGGCGTTCGGCGGGACAGATGCGGTCCTTCTCGAAGCGCACCGCCATCAGCGACACGCCGTCGGCGCTGGCCCGCCCGGCGGCAGCATCCAGATCGTGGTCCGAGATGTTCAGTTGCCTCATCCACGGGCCGCGTCCGATGCCGACCGCTCTGAAGGACTGAGAGAATGGCGATCCCGGTTGAGCGGCAACCGGAGCAACCACGCACGGCTCCAGAATCAGCGGGATGACGAACGCGCCGGTCAGGCACATGCCGATGGCGCCCACCGGCGCACCCCCATGCCGGGCGCTCACGTCCGTGGCCAGGGCGCGCAGCCAGTCGACGATGGGCGCGGACACTCCAGCAGCAAGGTTGGCGAACTCACGCGAGATGCACAGGTGACGAAGGCTGCCGCGCCAGTCGTCTTGCGCCGGCTCGCCGAAGAGCAGGGGCAGGTAGACGCGGAAGCCGGCCGCGGCCAGGCGGCGGCCGAAGCGCAGCGCCGCGGGCGACAGGCCGGGCAGTTCGTGGGTGACCAGCACTGGCGGGCCGTCGCCAAGGAAGAACACGCGATGCCTGATGCCCTCGTGCGCGAACGCAAACTCCGCGAAGCCGGTCAGATCGTTGGCCGCCACTTGGACCTCCCCGCAGTCGGCGCCTCCACGCACGTCACGCCTCCGCAGACTTGGCATCGTGCAGCACGCGAAACAGCTGCGGCCGGGGCTGCATGGCGCCGGCGCGCTGCATCCACAGCGCGCGCCCGGGTGCGGAGTTCATGAACCGGCGCTGGCGGTCCTCGCGCGTCTTGCTCTTGACGTTCTTGACGATGATGAAGCGCACCTTGCCCTCCGGATCGAGCACGATCGTGGCGCCGCCGTAGAACTGGAATTCGGCGCCTTTGGTGGTGCGGACGGTGCGCGACTGCGTCACCTCGGCCACGACATCGAACACGATCTGCCCGGCCGGACCGACTCGCCGGGTGGTCCGGATCGACTGCACGGTGGGCGTGCCGACGGTAAGGCCGTCGCGCGCTGCTTCGGCGCGGGTGACCAGGCCGAACATTGCCGGGCGGAGGTCCCGGGTCATGAACCGTCCGAGCGCCCGCGCCTGCCGCTCGAGCTCTTCGGGGCCGGCCGGCGCCGACGGGTCGCCGCGAAAGCGGAGTTCCGCGAAGCTCAGCTCGCTGCATGCCGGCAGCATCTCGTCGGGGCCGCGCCACAACAGCGCGTCCTCCGACAGGTTCGGCACGTCGGAGGGGAAGATGCCGCGCACGCGAAAGGCGTCGACCAGCGCCTCGCGGTAGAGCCACGGGTCGTCGGGCACCAGGGCGTAATCGGCGGTGATCAGGGCTCGCAGATATTCGCCGAATTGCAAGT
The DNA here is from genome assembly GCA_963843885.1 of uncultured Acidobacteriota bacterium. Taxonomy (GTDB): domain Bacteria; phylum Acidobacteriota; class Vicinamibacteria; order Vicinamibacterales; family UBA2999; genus CADEFD01. The sequence continues at coordinate 653,897 of CAWJMJ010000011.1, read as the reverse complement.
CGACGGGCGGACAGTAGTCGACGGCGCGGATGCAGATGGCCAGGAAGTTGGAGGCCAGACTCGACGCCTGGTCGGCCAGGAACTGCAGCAGCTGCGGCGCCAGCTCGCCCGGCGGAAGGACCCCGGAGCCGCCGGTAGCGAGCCGGACGTAGCGCGCGGCCTTGCGGTTGAACACCGTGGTGAACGCCTCGAAGATCGCCGCGACCAGCACCGACCCGAGGGCGTGCGGCTCGGCGTCGTCGCCGTAGATCGAACCGGGCGCGTCCACGTCGCTGGTGGACGATTCGCCCCCCTTCCCATCGGGTGGCCGCTGGCGCATCGGACCCAGAGCGCTCCGCAACGACTGCCCGTAGTGGCTGTCCTTCTGGGTCTCGCTGAACTGCCAGGCGATCTCCGTGAGCAGCGGCGCCAGTTGCAGGTCGCCGCGCGACTTGGCAATGGCCCGTTCCAGCACGTCGCGGTAGCTGAAGTGCTGGAAGACCGCGACCAGATCGGCGAGCGCTTCGTGGAAGGCCGCCACGTCCGGGTTGGTGGGAATGGCAAAATGCGTCCGCAGCGTGTCCAGCAGTGCGTGGCTGACCTCGTGCGCGATGATGTCGTGCGACAGGCACGTGAACACCCAGCTGCCGGGCAGGTTGCGGCCCTTCGACAACGGCGCAGCTTGGAAGTAGCCAAAGGCAATCGACCCGGTGGTGGGGTCGTAGTAGGCGTTCGGCGTTCCTTTGAGGGCATGGGGACGCAGCAGCAGCCGCGGCGCGTCGTCTCCGGGCCGTGGCGGAAACATCCAGGTGATCTGACGGCCCAAGGCGGTGCGGAACACCGCGTAGACGGAACTGGCCACGGCGTAGACCATCTGCTGGTGGAAGCGCGGGTCCGACGGGGTCGGGTCGAGGCCGCTGTTCATCACGATCAGCGGGTCGTCGAGATCGATGCGCTGATTGCGCTGATAGCCGTCGTCGTTGTCCACCTCGAAGACCGAGCCCCGCGGGCCCGGCTCGAGCGGCTCGTAGGGCACCTTCAAGGTGGCCACGGCGCCGTCCAGGCGCGAGATGCTCGGATCGAGGGTGAAGATCTTGAGCGGGCGGTACACCGGTTCGCGCGCGCGCCGTTCGAAGGGCACGGCGCAGTTGGCGGTGGTGGCGCCGGGCGCGATCACGAAGTCGGGGTCCGGCGCCTCCGGCGGTGCCGGCCGGGCTGTGACATCAGGCGCCGGCTCCTGCGTTTGCGCGGCGGCGGCCGTGGCATCCGGCTTGTTGTCGGGCATGGCTCACGCCTGCCGCAGCTCTCGTGCCGCCGCTTCGAGCGCATCGGCTGCTCGTTCGAACCGCCCGCCACCGTCGGCCGCGCCGCGGCCCCACGCGCGCTGGGGACTCCCCGCGCCGCTTGACAGCGGCCCGTCGAAGGCCTGGAGAATCCGGCGCCCGCGCAGTGCGGCGGCGCACGCGATGGTCGGCGTCTGCCGGCGTCCCGCGCCGAAGGCCTCGACCACGGCGGTGACGAACTCGTCGTTGGTGAGGGCCCGGCCCCGGTCGTTCAGCAGTCGTGTGGCGCGCACGGTGAACTCGCCCTGGCCGTTGGTCTCGAAGGCGACTTCGGTCGATTGACACGCCGAGAAGAGCACCTCGCTCGTCTCCTCCAGCGCCGCCCGGGAGCGTGACCGGCTGAGGGCCCGGTCGCGGCGGGCCGACGACGAGGCAAAGCGCAGGTAGGCCTGCTTCAGCTCGGCGCTCAGCGGCAGGAAGCGGGCGCGTTCGTCGCGCAAGCCGGCGGCCCCGCCGGAATCGCCGATGCCGAACCGGTTCAGCGTGCCGGAATGACAGCAGTCCATCACCATCGTAAAGGCCACACCGGGCTGCAACTGCTGGATGAGCGCGCCAATCTCGTCGTCGGTGAGCATGCGGCCGGCCTGCAGGTCCACGGGACAGATCGCTTCGTCCTGACCCGGGGAGTCGCCGTCGGCTTCATCGCCGTCCAGGTCTGGCACCTGGGTGCCGTGTCCGGCATACTGCCAGACAATCGAGTCCCCGGGCCGCGCCGACGTCACGAGCCGGGTGAGTTCGGCCACGATGTTGTCGTAGGTCGCCGCTTCGTCGAGCAGGAACTCGCAGTCGAAGCCGAGCGTGCCCAAGGTGCGGGCCCACAGCCGCGCATCGGCCACGCAACCGGCCAGCGGCCGGACCGGATACCGGTCGATGCCGACGCACAGCGCCCGTTGGCTGCCTGGCCGCGGGGGTGTGCCCGGCGGCGTGCCCGTCTTCGGGCGGGCCGGCAATGGAGCACCGCCGCCGCTCGACGAAGAACTAAAGGTCGGCCCGCCACCGCCAAACGCCGCGGCGAACGAGCGCCGCAGGTCTTCCACTTCCGGCGCCGTCCACGGGTCGTCACTGACGGCGCGGCTCGTCGCCGGATAGGGCAGCTTCAAGGCGCTGCTGGTCTGCAGGCCCAGAATGCGCAGCGCCACGCTGTTCATCGTGGCGGCGTCGTCGTCGAAGCCGCCGTGCGTAACGGAACGAGAGGCGTGTTGTCCGTCGCTGCCGACCGACTGCGAGAAGACGACATCCGCCGCGGCGGACGCGCCACCGCCGAGCCCGAACAATGCGGCGACGGGCCGGTCGCGGCGCAGCGATTCCTCGAGCCCGAGGATCTCGGCTTTCTTGTCTTTCTCGAGCGCGAAGCGAATCAGGTAGAGCAGCGATTTGCGATAGATCTTGGCGCAGTCGTCGTCCCGCTCCAGGTCCCTGGTCATCGTGAACAGGGCCAGGTGCTTGAGGCGGTTGCCGACCAGCCCCATCAGGTGCGATGTGAACGTGTCGACGCGGATGGCTGGCGCCAGGAAGTGCAGTTGCTCGACATCCGGGATGCCGGCGGTGAAGGCCACGGGGAGGAAATGGGCGTGGAAGATGGCGCCGGCGCTGTGTCCGGCGGCGTGGAGGTGCACCGCGCCTGGGTGCCGGTCGCAGAATTTCTTCAGCTCCTGGGCGGTCTTGGTCGCGCCGCCCTGGGGCGTGCTGGCCAGTTCCGCGTTGCGCTTCATGCCCGACCAGATCTTCTCGGCGCCGATCGCGCGCAAGGTGTGCTCGATCAGCGGATCGCTGATGTTGTCCGAGAAGACGTTGCGCGCGTCGCGTCCACCCCCCAGGCTGCGCAGCAGCTGTCCCAGCGTCTGCAGCAGGCCGGTTTCCCACACGAAGTAGATCGGGTAGATGCCGTTGGCCTTCCAGAACTGCAGATGCTTGGCGGCGATGGCCAGTCCGTTCTTCTCCGAGATCAACCCGCCGTGGGCCCAGATCATGATTCGAAACGGCTCGTTGGCGGCCCGCGTCGGCATGCCGAACGATTGCGGGTCCGTGAAGGCCTTCTCCATGTCCTCGCCGAAGATGCGCTCCACATCCTCGGGCAGTGTGTAGAACTCGCCGCCTTCGGTCAGCATGCCTTCGTTGAGGTTGACCACATGCGGACGCAGGGCGGTCAAATCGGCGGCGGTCAGCTCGACGCCGCGCGCAGCCGCGGTGGTGATCTGACCGGTGCCCCGCAGCACCACCGCTTCGTCGGATTCCGGCAGCTCGGTGGCGGCAGCCGCTTCGGCGGGGGAGGTGTCCGTGAGCAAGACGTCGATGGCGCTGGCGATCTGGGAGTGCTGCAGGCCGGTCAGCTGGTCGTCGCGATGCGCCGCTGAGAAGGGCCCGCCCTCGGCGGTGTCTCTCGACGTGGCCCTCGCCTCGTGCCGTCGCCGCACGGCCTCGATGACCTCGTCCAGATCGATGGCGGATCCGGGACACGACTTCGACGACATCTGACGATGGAAGCGCAGGGCTTCCGGCGGGAGGCGGAAGTGGATCTGGACCGCGGCAATCACTTCCAGCACGGTGCTGCGCTGAGGATCGTCGAAGGGGTCGCGTCCCTGGTCGAAGTCGCCGATCATCTCGAACATGAACGGGCCCGACTGGGCGCTGCCGTTGTGGCCGGTGGCGCTGGCCGGGGCCTTGTTCCAGTTCCGGCCGGTCCAGATGGTGCCGTCCGGCGCGATCGTGATGTGCTGCGCGATGTCGCTGAAGCCGCGCTCCTTGGTATGGAACTCGTACATCGCGTCGATCGAGGCGAGGCCTTTGGTACTGAGCCCGGTTGGGGCGCCAGGTGTGGTGCATGTGGACCACGCTGATGGCCCTGGAGAAGGGGAAGCTGGCCAGCATGCCGCGGAACTGAGGGAGCGTGAGCGGGACGAACGGCTTCGGCATGGCGGTCTCCCAACAGGCGCAACGCGTAGCGCGGGCGGAAGACCTCGACCGGATCTCCCACTGTTGTAGACGGACCTGCTCCGGGAATTCGGGCGGCGCCTCGAGAACGAGGGGAGCGAGGGGAAGGGGTGTCGCCGGAGGCTTGGCGGCCTGCCCCGTAACCGGCGGGGCGAGCGCTAGGGCCGCGCCGGGATCACGTCACGCCCGCCCATGAACGGGCGCAGCGCCGCGGGGATCTTCACCGAGCCGTCCTGCTGCTGGTAGTTCTCGAGCACGGCAATCAGCGTGCGCCCCACCGCCAGGCCCGAGCCGTTCAGCGTGTGCACGTATTCGGCCTTGCCGGTGCCGTCGGGCCTGAACTTGATGTTGGCGCGCCGTGCCTGGAACGCCTCGCAGTTCGAGCACGACGAGATCTCGCGGTAGGTCTTCTGGCTGGGCAGCCACACCTCGATGTCGTAGGTCTTGGCGGCGCCAAAGCCCATGTCGCCAGTGCACAGCAGCATGGTGCGGTAGGGCAGCTCGAGCCGCTTCAGCACTTCCTCGGCGTTGGCGGTGAGCGCGTCGAGCTCCGCATACGACTGCTCGGGCGTCGTGAACTTCACGAGCTCCACCTTGTCGAACTGATGCTGACGGATCAGCCCGCGCACGTCGGCGCCGTAGGAGCCGGCTTCGCTGCGAAAGCACGGCGTGTAGGAGGTGTACTTGATGGGCAGCTGCCGGCCGTCGAGAATCTCGTCGCGGTACAGGTTGGTGACCGGCACTTCGGCCGTCGGGATCAGGAACAGGTCCCAGTCTCCGGCGATCTTGAACAGGTCCTGCTCGAACTTCGGCAGCTGGCCGGTGCCGAACATGCTGGCGCTGTTCACCAGGAAAGGCGGCTCGATTTCGGTGTAGCCGTGCTCGCCCGAGTGGAGCTGCAGCATGAAGTTGATGAGCGCGCGCTCGAGCTGCGCGCCAGCGCCCATCAGCACGGCGAAGCGGGCGCGGGCGATCTTGGTGGCGCGTTCGAAGTCGATGATGCCCAGGGCCGGCCCCAGGTCCCAGTGCGCGAGCGGCTCGAAGTCGAACTGGCGCGGCTCGCCCCAGGTGCGCACGACCACGTTGTCGTCGGCGCTCTTGCCCACCGGTACGGACGGGTGCGGCAGGTTGGGCAGCGTGGTGAGCATGGCGGTGCGACGCGCCTCCACGGTCTCCAGATCCGCCTCGAGCGCCTTGATCTGCCCGCCCCGCGCCTTGCTGGCGGCAAAGAGCGGCGTCGCATCCAGGCCCTGCTTCTTGGCCCGCGCCACCTCGGCGGACCCCTCGTTCTGGGCGCGCTTCAGCGCCTCGAGTTCGGGGATGGCCCGGCGCCGTTCGGCCTCGAGGGCAGCCAGTTCGGCGAGTTCGCCGGTGGCGTCGAGCCCGCGGTTGGCCAACCCGGCACGCACGGTGTCGAGATTGTCACGGACGAAGGCGGGATCAAGCATGGCAGCGCACTCAGGTGTGTATCCTATTACGAATGTCTTCAACGATTCGTAAGGCGGTCTTCCCGGCAGCGGGTCTCGGCACGCGGTTCCTTCCGGCCACCAAGGTGCAGCCGAAGGAGATGCTCACCCTGGTCGACAAGCCGATCATCCAGTACGGCATCGAAGAGGCCGTGTCGTCGGGGCTCACCGACATCATCCTCGTGACCAGCCGCGGCAAGGGCGTCATCGAGGACCACTTCGACATCTCCTACGAGCTCGAGTCGGTGCTGCTGGCCAAGGGCAAACACGCGCTGCTCGAAGAAGTGAGGAAGGTGTCGGGCCTGGTCAACCTGCAGGCGGTGCGCCAGGGCGAGCCGCTTGGGCTCGGCCACGCCGTGCTGATGGCCCGAGGCCTGGTCGGCAACGAGCCGTTCGCGGTGGTGCTCGGCGACGACATTTTCGACGCCACGCCGCCGGCCTTGAAGCAGATGATCGACGTCTTCGACCAGGTGCAGAGCCCGGTCATTGCCGTTGAGCGTGTGCCCGAGGCGGATGTCTCGAGTTACGGCATCCTGGCGGTCGAGCCCGCGCCGCAGTACGGCCCGCGCGTGCACCGCATCCTCGACATGGTCGAGAAGCCGCCGCGCGGCGAGGCCCCGTCGAACCTGGCGATCATCGGCCGCTACCTGCTCACGCCCGACATCTTCCCGGCGCTCGAGGCCACCAAGTCCGACAAGTCGGGCGAGATCCAGCTCACCAACGGCATGCGCGAGCTGCTGAAGTCGCGGCCCTTCTACGCCCTCGAAGTGGACGGCGTGCGCCACGACGCCGGCAACAAGCTCGGCTTCCTGAAGGCCACTGCCTACTTCGCGCTGCGCCGGCCTGACCTGGCCGACGCCTTCAAGCAGTACCTGCGCGAGATCAAGGCGCTCGACTGAGGCTCGAGCAGGGGCCGGCGGGCGACTGGTTCGGGTAGGCCGAGCTGCTTGTGGGGGATGGGGCGAGGCCGAAGCAATCGGTGGCTCGCCGTCGCCACCCGCGCCGGCTAGTCGCTCTTGGCGGGCGCGGCCGGCTTCGACGACGAGTCGCTGCTGCCGCCGCCGCTGTCGCTCTTGGCGCTCGACCCGCCGTCGGACGACTTGCTGTCGGACGACTTGGTCTCCGACGACTTGCTGTCGCCGCTGGTCGATCCGCTTTCGTTCTTGCCCGACTTCACGTTGGCGGCGTCGCCCTTGGCGCCGCTGCGGCCGTAGTCGGTCAGGTAGAAGCCGCTGCCCTTGAACTGGATGGCGGGCGACGACAGCAGCTTGGCGACCTTGCCGCCGCACTTCGGGCAGGCATCGGGCGTCGGGTCCGAGAACTTCTGGATCCGTTCGAAGCGGTGCGCGCACGCCTCACACTCGAACTCATAGAGCGGCATGGCTACTTACTCCAGTACGTCGTCGGCGGATGTGCCGAGCATGAGCTGACGCAGCGCCCAGAACGGCGCCGAGCCCCAGCCGAGAAACGCGTCGTGGAAGGCCCGCAGTGACGTCTTGCCGGCCTGTTGATCCTGCCAGTCCTGCCGCAGCTTGAGCAGCATCAGCTTCCCGGCGGAATAGACGACGTAACCCGGGTCGAACGTGCCGCGCTCGGCTTCGCGCCGGGCGTGGGGTTCCTCCAGATACGCTTCATTCTGGAAGAACCGTACGCCTTGTTCGACCGACCAGTCGTCGGCGTGCAGCTTGATGCCGACCACGAAGCGGGCCAGGCGCACCAGCGATTCGGCCAGCTGGCCGAGGTGCACGGCCGCGTCGCCGCGGCCGAAGCCGGCTTCGACCATCATCTGCTCGGCGTAGTGGGCCCAGCCCTCGACGTAGGACGTGGGCGCCAGCAGGGTCGTGCGCCGCACCTTGGAATCGACGTTGCGCAGGTTCTGGTAGTGCACGAAGTGGCCGGGGAAGACCTCGTGCATCGAGATGCTCCACAGCGTGGGCAGGTTCAGGTCGCGCAGATGTTCGATCTGCCGCGGCTCCGGCCACGAGCGCAGGGCGTCGGTGAGGTAGAAGGTCGAATCGGTTTGCTTGGACTCGAACGGGCCGGGCATCCAGATGCTGGCCGTGGACCAGCGCAGGAAATCGGGCGACGCCGCCACCCGGATCTGCTCGCCGTTGGGGACGGCCACGACGCCGCTGCGTTCCAGGAAGGTGCGCAGTGCCGCCACCTGGTCCCGGGCGGTGGCAATCAAGGTGCCGGGGGCCGGGTGGGTGGCCTTCAGCTTCTGCCATTCCTCGATCGGGTCGTCGTTGCCCAGTTTGGCGGCCACGACCCGGAATTCTTCCTGGGTCTTGGACAGCTCGCGCTCGGCGATGGCCAACAGGCGCTCGGCGGAATAGGGGAGTCCTTCGTCCAGACTCAACTTCCGCTCGAACTTGTCGCTGCCCAGGCGAAACGAGGCCTTGGCCTTGGGCCGGACGTCGGTTTCCAGGTACTGGGCATACGCCGACAGGGCCGCGGTGGCTTCGGTCGAGGCGTCGGCCAGGTCGGCCAGCAGGTGCATGTCGTCCAGCCCGCCGAGGGCCCGCGGCAGGTCGTGGTCGATGAACGTGACGATGCCGCGAAAGGTGTCGATCCCGGTCTTCACGTAGATGGCCGGGGGATCCTTGATGTTGTCGCGCGCCGCCTGCACCAGGCGGGGCACTTGCCGCAGCTTCGAGAGCAGACGGCGGCCCCGGTCGGTTTCCGAGGCAAACGTGAAGATGGCCTGCGACGCCAGGCTGGCGGCCAGGGTCTGGCCGTAGAAATGGGGATCGCGTTCCCATGGCCGAACCCGCTCGATGTCGAACTGGCGCGACTCGACGTTGGCCTTCACCATCCGGTGCTCGACCTGCTCCACCGGGGTGAGCGTGGCCGTCGGAATGGCGTCGAGGCGCCGGGCAAAGCCCGACAGGGCTCCGAGATGGCTCTCGACAGCCGTCCGGCTCAGGTCCTCGAGCAGGTCGTCATGGAGGTGGTTGCCGTCCAACGTCGCGCTCGTCGGGTGCGCTTCGTAGAGGTAGGCCAGGTAATCGTCGGTGAAATGCTGGAAGGGCTCGGCCACGTCGTTCGGTCGTTCGGTCCGCAGGCTCGGGGATCGAGCATCTCGCAATGGTACAATAAAACCCCCTCACAAATGGCCGGGACGCTCTTCGTGGTCGCAACTCCCATCGGCAACCTCGAAGACATCACGTTTCGAGCCATCCGAGTGCTGCGTGAAGCCTCCGTGGTGGCGGCCGAAGACACGCGACGCACGGGATTGCTCCTGCGTCACTTCGGCATCAGTGTTCCGCTCATCAGCGTGCACGAGCACAACGAGGGGCAGCGCGCCGAGCTGCTCATCAGCAGACTCAACCGGGGCGAATCGGTGGCGTTGGTCACCGATGCCGGGACCCCGGCCGTGTCCGACCCGGGGGCCGAACTGGTGGCCGCGGCCGCGGCCGCAGGTATCAAGGTCGAGCCGGTGCCCGGCGCCAGCGCGGTCATGGCCGCCCTGTCCGCCTCGGGTGCGGAGGGCGAAGGCTTCACGTTCCTAGCCTTTCCGCCCGTTAAGGCGAAAGACAGAAAACTTTGGTTCGACCGGCTCGTCGCAGCCCGACTCCACGGACCGGTGGTCTTCTTCGAGGCACCTCACCGGGTTCTCCGCACCTTGGAAGAACTGCGCGATTTGTCGAATGACCCACTGATTGTCTTCAGGGAGCTGACGAAGCTCCACGAGAGCGTCTACCGTGGCTCCCCTGCAGAAATTCTGGGAAATCTCGAGATCGTGGCTGGCGAATTCACCATCGTCGCGCCCCGGGTCGAGGTCGACAGCGCCGCTCGCCAACGGCCGACGGACGACGAGATCGTCGCCATGTTTGGTCAAATAACAGACAAAAAGGGCCGCGCGGCCGCCCGCCATGTCGGCGAGGCGGTGGGCCTGTCAGCCAACGACGTCTACGACATCATTCGCCGCTCCAAAGACCTGACGGGTGACGTCCTTGCAGCCGACAACACAGACGATGGTTCCTGAAGATCTGCACGTTGTCGTCCTGGCCGCCGGCAAGGGCACCCGCATGCGCTCGGCCCTGCCGAAGGTCGTGCACCGCGCCGGCGGGTTGCCGCTGATCGAATGGGTGGTGCGCCTGGCGCGATCGCTGGAGCCGCGGTCAATCACCCTGGTAGTGGGACACGGCGCTGAGCAGGTGCGCGCCCGGTTTGCCGGCGCCGACGATGTCCAGTTCGTGATCCAGGAGCCGCAACTGGGCACCGGCCATGCGCTCTTGCAGACGCAGCCGTTGCTGGCCGGTGAGCGGGGACGGGTGCTGCTGCTGTCGGGCGACGTCCCGTTGTTGACCACGGCCACCGTCGCCGCGCTTCTCGAAGCCCAAGCCGCCAAGCGTGCCGCCGTCACGGTCGCCACGGCTCAGGTGGTGGATCCCACCGGCTACGGCCGGATTGTGCGGGAGGGCGAGGAGTTGCAGAGAATCGTCGAGCATCGGGACGCCTCGCCCGAAGAACGCGCCATCGACGAAATCAACAGCGGCGTCTACGTGTTCGCATTGGCACCGCTGTTCGCGGCACTCGGCCGGGTCCGGTCGGAGAACGCACAGGGGAGTACTACCTCCCCGATCTGGTGGGCATTTACCGGAGCGAGGGCCGGGTCGTGGGCGCCCATCAAGTGGCCGACCCCGACGAGATTCGGGGCATCAACACCCGCGCTGAGTTGGCGGAAGTGGGCCGCATCCTCCAGGCGCGAACCAACCAGGCACTGATGGCGCAGGGCGTCTCGTTCATCGACCCTGCCACTGCCTACATCGGTCCGGACGTCACCGTTGGACAGGATTCGGTCATTCACCCTTTCGTGATGCTGGAAGGTGCTACCACCATTGGAGCGAACTGCGAGTTGCATGGTGGGGTTCGCGTCGCGGACTCCACCATCGGCGACGACGTCGTCGTGCTGAATCACTCGATCATTTCCGACTCCACGGTCGATAACGGCGCCAGTATTGGGCCATTCGCCCGATTGCGGCCCCAGTCCGTGGTTGGACCGCGTGTCCACATCGGGAATTTTGTCGAGATCAAAAAGTCAGAACTTGGCGAGGGCACAAAGATCGGGCATCTGTCCTACGTGGGCGATGCCACCGTTGGCGCAGGCGTAAACATCGGCGCCGGCACCATCACCTGCAACTACGACGGCCAGCGGAAGCACCAGACCATCATTGGCGACGGCGCCTTCATCGGCAGCGATGCCACACTGGTCGCGCCGGTCACGGTCGGCGCGGATGCCTACGTGGCCGCCGGCTCAGCGATCACCCACGACGTGCCCGATGGCGCGCTCGGGCATCGCCCGCGGCCGACAAGCGAACAAGCCCGGCTGGGCAGCGGCGACGGAGCAGCCAAACGACAAAGCCGGTGACGGCCGGACGGACGAGAACAGACATGTGCGGAATCATCGGCTACATCGGACAGCGGCAGGTCGTGCCGGTCCTCATCGAGGGGCTGCGGAAGCTGGAATACCGCGGCTACGACTCGGCCGGCGTCGCCGTGGTCAACGACGGGCGAGCTGTCGATCTGCGCCGCAGCGCCGGCAAGCTGTCGAATCTCGAGACAGCGCATCGCGGCCGATCCGCTGCACCGGAGACTACGGCCTCGGGCACACCCGCTGGGCCACGCACGGCCGGCCGACCGAAGAGAACGCCCACCCGCACCGCGACTGCAAGGGCCGCATCGTCGTGGTGCACAACGGCATCATCGAGAACTACCTCGAGCTGAAGCACGAGCTGCAGGCCAGGGCCACAACTTCGTGACCGAAACCGACACCGAGATCGTCGCGCACCTGGTCGAGCGCGAGATGGCAGGACGACGGACTCGAGAACGCCGTGCGCCGCGCGCTGACGCTGCATGCGCGGCCTGTTCGCGCTGGTGCTGCTCTCGGCCGACGACCCGGAGAAGATCGTGGCGGTGCGCAACGGCCCGCCGATCGTGGTCGGCCTCGGCGACGGCGAGTTCTTCGTCGCCTCCGACATCCCGGCCATCCTGCAGCACACGCGCGACGTCGTGTTCCTCGGCGACGAGGAGATGGCGGTCGTCACCCAGTCCGGCGTCGGCGTTCACGGACTTCACCGGCACCGGGTCGTGAAGACCCCGACCGCGCGTCATCTGGGATCCCGATCACGGCCGAGAAGGCCGGCTACAAGCACTTCATGCTCAAGGAGATCTTCGAGCAGCCGACGGCGGTGCGCGACACCATCCTGGGCCGCGTCTCGCTGGAGACCGGGCACGATCTTCCTCAGACGAATGAACTCACCGACGCCGAGCTCGCCGAGCATCGACCGGGTCACGCTCCTGGCCTGCGGCACCTCGTGGCACGCGGCGCTGGTCGGCAAGTTCCTGATCGAGCAGCTGGCGCGGGTGCCGGTCGAAGTCGACTACGGCTCCGAGTACCGCTACCGCCGTCCCGATCGTCACGGCCGAACACCCTGGCCGTGGTCATCACCCAGTCGGGCGAGACCGCCGACACGCTGGCGGCGCTGCGCGAGGCCAAGCAGCAGGGCGCCAAGCAGCCTCGCCATCTGCAACGTCGTCGGCAGCATGGCCACGCGCGAAGCCGACGGCACGATCTACACGCACGCCGGCCCGGAGATCGGCGTGGCCTCGACCAAGGCCTTCACCTCCCAGCTCGTGGCGCTGTACCTGCTGGCCCTGCAGCTGGGCCAGGCCCGCAGCACGCTCACCGTCGAGGCAGCGCAAGACCCACATCGCCGACGCTGCTGCAGCTGCCGCAGCTGCTCGAGCAGGTGCTGAAGTGCGCGCCGCAGATCGAGGAGATCGCCGGCGCGCTTCCACTCGCGCACCGACTTCCTCTACCTCGGCCGCGGCATCAACTACCCGATCGCGCTCGAAGGCGCGCTGAAGCTCAAGGAGATCTCCTACATCCACGCCGAGGGCTATCCCGCCGGCGAGATGAAGCACGGCCCGATCGCGCTCATCGACGAGCGCATGCCGGTCGTGGCGATCGCGCCGCACGATCACGTCTTCGAGAAGATGATCGGCAACATGCAGGAAGTCAAGGCGCGCGGCGGCTCGGTGATTGCCATCACCACGCGCGGCGACGACAAGCTGTGGCGCCTGCTCGACCGCGACAGCGACTTCGATCGTGGCCGTGCCCGCGACGCCGGAGCTGCTGGCGCCGATCGTCATGACGGTGCCGCTGCAGCTGCTCGCCTACGACATCGCGGTGCGGCGCGGCTGCGACGTCGATCAGCCGCGCAACCTCGCCAAGAGCGTCACGGTAGAATAGAGAGGGGCTCGGTGCCCGCAAGGCCATGGACTCTCCTCGTCTTCCCTCAACTCCGAACAGCGCGACGCCGTTCTTCACACGTCGACGGCCCGCTGCTGATCCTGGCCGGCGCCGGCTCGGGCAAGACGCGCGTCATCACCACCGCATCGCCTACCTGGTCGGCGAGCGGCACGCGCACCCCGACGAAGTGCTCGCCGTCACCTTCACCAACAAGGCGGCCGAAGAGATGCGGGCGCGCGTCGAGACGCTGCTCGGCGCCGACTGCCGCGCGATGTGGGTCTCGACCTTCCACTCGCTGTGCGCCCGGCTGCTGCGCCGCGAAGCGCCGGCCATCGGGCCTGTCGCGCGACTTCGTCGATCTACGACTCGGCCGACCAGCTGTCGGTCGTCAAGCAGGCGCTCAAGGAGCTGTCAGCATCGACGACAGCTTCGTACCAGCCGCGCGCGGCGCTGTCGCCGCATCAGCCATGCCAAGAACCGGATGGAGGGCCCCGAGACGTTCGCCGACGGCTGGAACCCGAAGCGACGCGCGAGATCGCCAAGGTCTACGCCGGCTACCTGAGGCGCTCAAGGATGCCAGCGCGCTCGACTTCGACGACCTGCTGCTCAAGACCGTGGAGCTGTTCGAGCAAGGCGCCGTCCGTCCGCGAACGCTACGCGCAGCAGTTCCGCTTCGTGATGGTCGACGAGTACCAGGACACCAACCGTCCGCAGTACCTGCTGATCAGGCAGCTCGCCGAGCGTCCACCGCAACCTCTGCGTGGTCGGCGATCCCGACCAGTCGATCTACAAGTGGCGCGGCGCCGACCTGCGAGAACATCCTCGACTTCGAGCACGACTTCCCGCGACGCGAGTCATCGTCAAGCTCGAACGCAACTACCGCTCGACCCAGGTCATCCTCGACGCCGCCTCGGCGGTCGATCAGCCAGAACCGCAACCGCAAGGACAAGCAGCTGTGGACCGACCAGAAGGGCGGCGCGCGGATCGTCTACTTCCGCGGCGGCGACGAGCTCGAGGAGGCCGACTTCATCACGCGCACGGCGCGCGCCAGGCCCTGCAGGACGACGTCGACACGACGGTCGCCATTCTCTATCGCACCAACGCCCAGTCGCGCGCGATCGAAGACGCGCTGATGCGCGAGGCCGGCTCGCCTACAAGATCGTCGGCGGCGTCCGCTTCTACGAGCGCAAGGAAATCAAGGACGCGCTGGCCTACATGCAGCTGGTCATCAACCCGCACGACGACGTCAGCCTGCGGCGGGTGATCAACGCCCCGGCGCGCGGCATCGGCAAGGGCGTGATGGAGGCGCTCGAGCGGGTCGACGCCGCGGTGACCGACGACCGAGCGCCCCGCTGCTGGCCGGACTGCGAACCAGGTTGGCGGCGAAACTCGCTGTGGGCCAGCTCGTGCACGCCGTCGACGCACGGCACGCTGGCGGCCGCGTCAGCTCGCGTCGTCGCTGGCGTTCCGCGACCTGATCGTCGGGCTGACCGAGGTCGGCGGCGACCGAACCGGTGTCGATCACGCTCGGCAAGATGCTCGACCGCAGCGGCTACCTGCACGACCTGCGCGAGGAGCGCAGCGAAGAAGCCGAGGCGCGCATCGAGAACCTGGCCGAACTGGTGTCGGCGGCGCGCGAGTACGAGACGCGCGAGCCGGAGCCGTCCTGGGCGGCTTCGTCGATCGCCTGTCGCTGCTCTCCGACGTCGACGAGGAGCAGGGCACGCCGCGACGCCCGCGTCTGCTGATGACGCATGCACAGCGCCAAGGGCCTCGAGTTCCCAGTGGTGGTCATTGCCGGACTCGAGGAGGGCCTGTTCCCGCACTCCCGCTCGCGCGACAGACGAGGAAGAGCTCGAAGAAGAGCGGCGGCTCTGCTACGTCGGCATCACCCGCGCCCGCAAGGAACTGGTCCTGACCGGCGCGGCGCGCCGGCGGGTGTTCGGCGAGTATCAAGGCCACCGAGCCGTCACGCTTCATCGACGAGGTCCCGCCGCAGTTGATCGGCACGAGGAATCGCGGGCCACCGCGGCCCGGGCCACCGCGGCACGAGGTTGGGGCTACGCGCCCAATCCGTATCGGCGCACGGAGCCGGCCGCCAAGCCGGTGCGGGCGGCGCGCACCTACGCGCCGGAAGACGAAGATCAGTCCGGGCGCGGCGGGTTGCGCACCGGCGCGAAGGTGCGGCACGCCATGTTCGGGGTCGGCACCGTGCTCACGGTCGAGGAACTCGACGACGACCTGAAGCTGGTCGTGCGATTCACGACCGTGGGCACCAAGACCCTGCGCGCCAAGTTCGCGAAGCTCGAACTGGTGTAGAGGCCCGGCCGGCCAGACGTGGCGACAATCGCGCCCGCGCCCGCCAGCCCGGCGGCGCGTCAGTCCTCTGATGGTTCGTCGGACGGCGGCACGGTTCCGTCCGACGGCGGCACGGTTCCCTCCGGCGTCGGCGCGACAGTGCCGTCGGGGAGCGGCGGAACAGCTCCGTCGGGCAGCGCCGGAACGACTCCGTCGGGCAGCGCCGCTTCGTCGTCCTTCGCCACCAAGGCCACCGACACGACCTTGTCGTCCTCGTCGATGTCCATCAGCCGCACGCCCTGCGTGGCCCGGCCGATGGTGCGGATGTCGCCAGTGGCGGTCCGCAGGATCTTGCCCTGCTGGGTGATCAGCAGCAGCTCCTCGTCCTCGCTGACCTAGGCGATCGCCGACGACCAGGCCGTTCTTGGCCGTGATGTCGATGATTCTTGATGCCGAGGCCGCCGCGAGTCTGCACGCGGTACTCGTCGAGCTCGGTGCGCTTGCCGTAGCCGTGCTCGGTGACGGTGAGCAGCGTGCCGCCGGGCTTCACCACCTCCATCGCCACGACGTCGTCGTCTTCGCGCAGCGTGATGCCGCGCACGCCGTAGGCGGTGCGGCCCATCGAGCCGCACGTCGTCCTCGGGGAAGCGGATGGCCATGCCGTTGCGCGTGCCGATGAAGATCTCGCTCGTGCCGTCGGTGAGCTGCACGGCGATCACCGCGTCGCCGTCGTCGATGCCCATCGCGATGATGCCGCCGGCGCGCGGGTTGCTGAACGCCGACAGCTCGGTCTTCTTGATCGTGCCGTTGCGCGTGCCCATCACGATGAAGCTGGTCGTCGTCGAACTCGCTGGACCGCCAGCATCGCGGCGATCTTCTCGCCCGTCGTCCATCGACACCAGGTTGGCGATCGACTTGCCCTTGCCGTCGGCGCCGACGTCGGGAATCTCGTGGACCTTCAGCCAGTAGGCGCGGCCGCGATCCGAGAAGATCATGATGTAGGCGTGCGTCGAGGCCACGAACAGGTGGCTGACGAAGTCCTCTTCGCGCGTGCGCATGCCGATGCGGCCCTTGCCGCCGCGCCGCTGCTTGCGGTAGGTCGGAGATCGGCGGTGCGCTTGATGTAGCCGGTGTTGCTGACCGTGATCGCGATGTCTTCTTCGGCGATCAGGTCCTCGATGCTGAGCTCGCCGGCTCGTCCTCGATGATCTCGGTGCGGCGCTCGTCGCCGTACTTCTGCCTGCACCGCGCGCAGCTCGTCGACGATGATCTGCATCGAGCAGGCGCTCGCTGGCGAGGATGGCGCGCAGCCGCTCGATGACGCTCATGCAGCTCGGCGAGCTCGTCGAGGATCTTCTGGCGCTCGAGGCCGGTCAGGCGCTGCAGCTGCATGTCGAGGATCGCCTGCGACTGGATCTCGGACAGGCCGAAGCTGCGTCATCAGGCCTTCGCGTGGCTTCGGCACGGGTTCTTCGAGCCGCGGATCAGCGTGATGACCGCGTCGAGGTTGATCGAGCGCGATCCGCAGGCCTTCGAGGATGTGGGCGCGCGCCTCGGCCTTGCGCAGCTCGAACTCGGTGCGGCGGCGCACCACCTCGCGGCGGAAGTCGATGAAGTGCTCGATCAGCTCGAGCAGGTCAGCACCTGCGGCCGGCCGCCGACGATGGCCAGCATGATGATGCCGAAGGTCTGACTGCAGCTGGGTGTGCTTGTAGAGATTGTTCAGCACCACCTCGGCGACTTCGCCGCGCTTCAGCTCGATGACGATGCGCATGCCGTCGCGGTCGGACTCGTCGCGCAGGTCGGAGATGCCTTCGATGACCTTCTCGCGCACCAGGTCGGCGATCCGCTCGATGCAGCGTCGCCTTGTTGACCTGGTACGGGATCTCGGTGACGACGATCGGCTGGCGATCGCCCTTCTTGATCGTCTCGATCTCGGCCTTGGCGCGCATCAGGATCGAGCCGCGGCCGGTCAGTGTAGGCCTGCGTGGATGCCGCGCGCGGCCGACGATGATGCCGCCGGTCGGGAAGTCGGGGCCGGGGATGAGGCGAATCAGCTGCTTGCAGCTTCTCGTCGCGGTCGTGAGCGGCGCCGTCGCCGGCCGGCGGCCAGCAGCGTGTTCTCGATCAGCCAGATGCATGCCGTCGATCACCTCGCGCAGGTTGTGCGGCGGGATGTTGGTGGCCATGCCGACGGCGATGCCGGTCGAGCCGTTGACCAGCAGGTTCGGGAACGGCGTCGGCAGGACCGTCGGCTCCTCGGTGGTCTCGTCGTAGTTCGGGACGTGAAGTCGACGGTCTCCTTGTCGAGGTCGGCCATCATGGCTTCGGCCAGCGCCTCGAGGCGCGCCTCGGTGTAGCGCATCGGCCGCCGGCGGATCGCCGTCGATCGAGCCGAAGTTGCCCTGGCCGTCGACCAGGGGATAGCGCATGTTGAAGTCCTGCGCCAGGCGGACCAGCGTGTCGTAGATCGACGCGTCGCCGTGCGGATGGTAGTTGCCCATCACCTCGCCGACGATCTTGGCGCACTTGCGATAGGCGCGGTTGCGACGCCAGGCCCATCTGTCTTCATGCCGTACAGCACGCGGCGGTGCGCCGGCTTCAGGCCGTCGCGGACGTCGGGCAGCGCTCGCCCGATGATCACGCTCATGGCGTAATCCATGTACGAGCGCTTCATCTCGTCTTCGATGTTGACGGGCATGCGTGATGTCGGTGCGCATTGCGGTCTGGTCGTGCATCGCAGGCTCGGACCTGGGACGTTGCGCTCCTAGATGTCGAGGTTCTTGACGTCGAGGGCGTTGTCTTCGATGAACTTGCGGCGCGGCTCGACCTGGTCGCCCATCAGCGTCGTGAACATCTGGTCGGCTTCGGTGTGATCCTCGGCGCGCACCTGCAGCAGCGTGCGCACGTCGGGATCCATCGTGGTTTCCCAGAGCTGTTTCGGGTTCATCTCGCCCAGGCCCTTGTAGCGATTGATCGCGACGCCCTTCTTGCCGGCGCGAGGAAGTAGTCGACGAACTCGTCGAGCGACGTCGAGTGCGTCACCGGCTGCGTCCTTGGCCGGCCGTCCGCGGCGCGTGCGCCGCCGGCGTGCTCGGCCAGGTCGCAGCGAGTGATCGTCCGTCGGCCGTCGGTTCCTCGCCGGTCGGGCGTCGTCGTCGCGGCTCGGGTTCCTCGACCGTTGCCGGCGGCCACGGCGCACTTCGACGGCGCCGTGACGATCACGCGCGCCAGCGACGCCGGCATCTCGCGTAGCTGGCCGCGCAGCGTCCGGTATTCGGCCGCGGTCACGAAGTCGACGCCGATCGTGTCGGTCCGCGGAGTAGCCGCTCGTGCGGTCGTCGATCTCGCAGCTGGCAGCGGTTGTGCTCCTCGTCGCGTCGACCGCGAGACCGTCGCGCATCGGCGTGGTCAGCGTCGGCCGCCAGGTCCTCGAGCCGTTCGCGGTCGGTCGAAGAATCGCGGTCGCGCGCGCCGCGATCGAGCAGCGCCTCGACGATGTCGCGCGGATGGCCGCGGCGCTCGACCTGCTGCAGCAGCTTGCTGGTAGCGGCGATCAGCCGCTGCAGCAGCTTCTCGAGCGTCGGCGCCGGACAGCTCGGCGCCGTCGCGGCAGCGCGCACGACGCGCGATTCGACCGCGCGGCGCATCAGGAAGTTCTCGAGCGTCGCGCTCGTCCTTGATGTAGGTCTCCGGCTTGCCGCGCTTGACGCGGAACAGCGGCGGCTGGGCGATGTAGATGTAGCCCGCGCTCGATGAGCATCGGCATCTGCCGGTAGAAGAACGTCAGCAGCAGCGTGCGGATGTGCGAGCCGTCGACGTCGGCGTCGGTCATGATGATGATGCGGTGGTAGCGCAGCTTGTCGATGTCGAAGTCTTCGGCGCCGATGCCGCAGCCGAGCGCCGCGATCATCGTCTTGATTTCGTCGCTGCCGAGCATCTTGTCGAGGCGGGCCTTCTCGACGTTCAGGATCTTGCCCTTGAGCGGCAGGATGGCCTGGAAGCGGCGATCGCGTCCCTGCTTGGCCGAGCCGCCGGCCGACTCGCCCTCGACGATGTAGATCTCGCTCAGCGCCGGATCGCGTTCCTGGCAGTCGGCGAGCTTGCCGGGCAGGGAGCTGCCGTCGAGCGCGCCCTTGCGGCGCACCAGGTCGCGCGCCTTGCGGGCCGCTTCGCGGGCGCGGGCGGCGTCGACGGCCTTGCTGACGATCTTCTTGGCGACGACCGGGTTCTCTTCGAGGAACTGCGCCCAGCTTGTCGTTGACGATCGTCTCGACGATGCCCTTGACCTCGGTGTTGCCGAGCTTGGTCTTGGTCTGGCCTTCGAACTGCGGATGCGGAATCTTGACGCTGATGACGGCGGTCAGGCCTTCGCGGATGTCGTCGCCGCTGATGGTGGTGTCCTTCAGGTCCTTCGCGAGGTTGTTCTTCGTCGCGTAGGCGTTGATGGTGCGCGTCAGCGCCGAGCGGAACCCGGACAGGTGCGTGCCGCCTTCGTGGGTGTTGATGTTGTTGGCGAACGAGAATTCCTGCGGGTTGTAGCTGTCGTTCCACTGCAGCGCGATTTCGGCGTCGATGCCGTCCTTCTCGCCGTGCATGTAGATCGGCTTGTCGTTGCACCACGCCCTTGTTCTTGTTCAGGTGCTCCACGAACGAGTCGATGCCGCCGTCGTAGTGGAAGCGATGGCTCTTGCCGTCGCGCTCGTCGTCGAGCGTGATGATGATGCCGGCGTTCAGGAACGCCAGTTCGCGCAGGCGCTGGGCCAGGATGTCGAAGCTGTATTCGGTGGTCTCGAAGATCTGCTCGTCGGGCTTGAACGTGACCTTGGTGCCGCGCCGCTTGGTGGTGCCGGTCGTGAGCAGGTCGGCGTCTGCGGCGCGCCACGCTCGTAGGTCTGCTGGTAGACCTGCGCCGTTGCGCCAGATCTCGAGGTCGAGCCGCTCCGACAGCGCGTTGACGACCGAGACGCCGACGCCGTGCAGACCGCCCGAGACCTTGTAGCTGTCGTTGTCGAACTTGCCGCCGGCATGCAGCACGGTCAGCACGACTTCGGCGGCCGAGCTGGCCGCTCTCGTGCATGTCGATCGGGATGCCGCGGCCGTTGTCGACCACCGTGACCGACCCGTCGATGTGGATCGTGACGTTGACCTCGGTGCAGTAGCCGGCCAGCGCCTCGTCGATCGAGTTGTCGACGATTTCGTAGACCAGGTGGTGCAGGCCGGCCGGTCCGGTCGACCCGATGTACATGGCCGGTCGCTTGCGGACCGCCTCGAGACCTTCGAGGACCTTGATCTTGTCGGCGCCGTAGTCTCCGTTGTTCTCGCCGGCAGGGGCGGCAGCGATGTAGTCGGCCGACTGCGGCAGCGGATCCGGGCCACCGGCGGAGTTTCGGACTGGGACATCTACCCTTCGTTTCGTGTGGTGAATCGGACGCCGGTGACAGGCTGGTTCGTCAGACCCGCATCGGCATGATGACGTAGGTGTAGCCATAGCCTTCGGCGCCCACCGGCGTCATCACCGCCTGGCTGACGTCGTCCTTCACTTCGAGCGCCACGATCTCGCGTCGACGACGGCGAGGAAGTCGAGCACGTACTGCGCGTTGAAGCAGATCGGCATGCCGGTCCGCTGTAGTCGACGGCAATCGGTTCGCGCGCTTCGCCGAACTCGGGGCTGCTCGATGGTGACGTCGACCTTGCCCTTGTCGATGACGAACTTGACGGCCCGCGAGCGTTCGTTCGACAGGATCGCGACGCGCTTGACGGCGCTCGTCAGGCGATCGCGTCTCGAACTCGATGTGCTTGTCGTTGCCCTTCGGAATGACTTTCTCGTAGGCCGGAAACTGGCCGTCGATCATGCGCGAGATCAGCAGCCGCGGGCCGATGTCGGAAGAACAGGTGGTTCTCGCCGCGCTCGTATTCGACATCGCGATCGCTGTCGGCCAGCAGGCGGCCCAGTTCGGCCAGCGTCTTCCGCGGCAGGATCGCCTTGATTTCGTCGCCCTTGCCGGCGTCGCGCGTGACCGTGACCAGCGCCAGGCGGTGGCCGTCGGTCGCCACCAGGGTCATGCTCGTCGGCCTTCAACGACGAACAGCGCGCCGTTCAAGTAGTAGCGCGTGTCCTCACCGGTGATGGCAAACTGCGTCTTCGCAATGAGCTGGCGGAACGCGGCCGAGGCGATGGTCGTGGCGCCGGCCAGGTCCGAGGTCGGCGGCGTGGGAAAGTCGCCCACCGGCATCGTCGGCATCTTCGACTCGAACGATCGGCCGACACGGTGACGTGGTTGCCGTCCTTGGACGACACGAGCTTGACGTCGCCGTCCGGCAACGAGCGCACGATCTCGTAGAGCTTCTTGGCCGGCAGCGTGACCGCGCCGGGCTTGTCGACGGCCGCTTCACAGCTGCTGGTCAGCGTGACTTCGAGATCGGTGGCAAGCAACCGGATTGAGTTGCCATCGGTTTCAATCAACACGTTCGCCAGGATGGGAATCGTGTTCTTGCGCTCGACGATCTGCTGGAAAAACTGCAGTTCACGCACAAGATCGGCCTTCCGGGCGACGAGTTCCATGTGTCCGATGTCCTCAATGACGGCGGCGGCCGCGGGATCTCTCTAGTTAGCTAGGGAGGTAAGGATTAGAAAGAAAAGTATACAAGAAGGCTCGTGGAAAACCAAATAAAACAGCCCCTTAAGGCCTTTGGTTTCAATCGTTTAGGTTGTTGATTTTTCTGTGGATCGAAGGCCGGTGCCGGCGGCGGTTAGAGGGGCCGGTCCAGGCCTCCGCAGTCGTCCACAAGCGGCCACTCGGGCGGGCTGTGGAAAACCCGCGGGCGGCGGTCGGGATGGCCTGGTTTGCTCAGCGAAACGCTTCCAGGAAGCTGGTCATCAGGTTGTTGAAATCGCCGTCGTTCTTCCGCATCTCTTCGATCTTCTTGATGGAATGGATCACGGTCGAATGGTGCTTGCCGCCGAAATGTTTCCCGATTTCGGGCAGCGAGGCGTGCGTCAGCATCTTGCACAGGTACATCGCGACCTGGCGCGGCATCGCCACCGACTTGGCGTTGTTGCGCGACTTGAGGTCGGCCACTTTGAGCTGGTAGTAGTCGGCGACGTACTTCTGAATCTGCTCGATCGTCACCGCGCGATCGTCGTGATCGATGACGTTGCGCAGCACTTCCTGCGCCAGTTCAAGCGAGATCGAACGGTTGGTGAGCGAGGCGTAGGCGAGCAGCCGGATGAGCGATCCTTCGAGTTCGCGGATGTTCGACTTGATGCGCGAGGCGATGTAGATGGCCACGTTGTCGGGCAGCGGAATGGCCTCGGTATCGGCCTTTTTCCGCAGAATCGCCACCTTCGTCTCGAGATCGGGCGGCTGGATGTCGGCGATGAGGCCCCACTCGAAGCGCGAGCGCAGACGCTCCTCGAGGCGCGGGATCTCGTGCGGCGGGCGATCGCTGCTCAGGACGATCTGCTTCTGCGCGTCGTAGAGGGCGTTGAACGTGTGGAAGAACTCGTTCTGCGTGCCTTCCTTGCCGGCGACGAACTGGATGTCGTCGACGAGCAGCACGTCCACCGAGCGATAGCGTTCGCGGAACTCGAGGATGCGGTCGTAGCGGACGGCGTTGATCATCTCGTTCATGAACCGCTCGGACGAGATGTAGGTGAGCCGCAGGCCGGCGCCGTGGTGCACGACGTACTGGCCGATGGCGTGCATCAGATGGGTCTTGCCGAGACCGACGCCGCCGTAGATGAAAAGCGGGTTGTAGGACAACGACGGCGCTTCGGCGACGGCGCGGCACGCGGCGTGGGCGAACTGGTTCGAGGGACCGACGATGAAGGTGTCGAACGTGTAGCGGGGGTTCAGGCCCTGCGCGACGCCAGCGGGTGCGTCGGAAATGGTGCCCGAGACCTCGACGGCATGCGCCGCGGGCGGCGCTACGGCAGAGTCGGCTTCGCCCGCCAGGAAAGTGAGCGAGGTCTCGGCGCGACCAGCTTCACGGAGGGCCTCGTCCAGCACGACCGCGTAGTGCTTGGTCAGCCAATCCTTGAACAGCGGGTTCGGCACCCGGATGGTCAGCGTGTGACCGTCGTCGGCGACGAAGCTCGTGGGTTTGAACCAGGTGAAGAAGCTGTGCCGGTTGACCTTCCCCTCGACCTTGGCGAGCACGTTTTCCCAGACATTTGCAGGCATACGGGAAAGGCTCGGAGGGGCCAGGGTTGCGGCCAGAGAACCTTCACTGGATCTTTTCCACAGGGTTTTCCACACCTGTGGAAATCCTTGGATCGAAGAGCGGAGGGCGACTGCCAGCAGAACGCGCCGACCGGGAACTGTAACATGGCGAGGCTACTCGTCGGAGGGCACGAATCAACAAAATTTGCTGAGTAATCCGCTGGTTTCAGGGCCGACCACTACCGGTGGTGCGTTGACAGGCTCGTCGCCGAGCGGCTAAACTTCGTGGTTTCGGGGCAGACATTAAAGATGGCCAAAGGGAAGCGTACGTTCCAACCCAATACCCGGCGCCGTGCCAAGACGCATGGTTTCCGTGTTCGTATGGAAACCAAGAACGGTCGCCTGGTGCTGAAGCGCCGGCGCGCCAAGGGGCGCAAGCGCCTCACCGTATCCGACGAAGCCTGATTCAGGGGCTCTGGGCATGCCGGGCCGATTTCCCCCGGCGTCGCGCTTGCGGCGCCGCCGTGAGTTCACAGGGGTCTTCGACGGCGGCGTCAAGAAGCATGGCCGGCTGATGTCGGTGTTCGTCCTCGCCAGAGTCGACGGACAGCCGCGGATCGGCATTGCGGCCAGCAAGAAGCTCGGAGGCGCCGTCGACCGCAATCTGGCGAAGCGACGGATGCGCGAGGTCTTCAGGCTCGGGGGCACGCCAGGCGGGATCGACGTCGTGGTGATCCCACGCCGCGAGCTGCTGGCCGCGCCGTTCGAGAGCGTCCAGCGCGAGTTCGCCTCCTTGGTCGACGTGGCAATGCGGCATGGCAGACGCCCTCAGTCCCCCGTGGTTCTCCCGCGCCCTGCTGGCCACCCTCCGCGGCTATAAGTACCTCATATCCCCTTGGTTCTCAGGAACTTGTCGATACGTGCCGAGCTGTGCCGACTACATGGCGGAGGCCATCCTCCGCCACGGCGCCGTCAAGGGCACGTGGTACGGCCTGAAGCGCCTGTCCCGGTGTCATCCATTGGGCGGCTCCGGATACGATCCCGTACCTCATCAGTGACCGCGAACCATGGAACGTAGAGTTCTCCTCGCCATCAGCCTGTCGTTCGTCGTCCTGTTCCTGTATCAGCGGTTGTTCCCGCCGCCGCCGGAACCCTCGTCTTCCGCGCCCGTTACGACTGCTACGGCTCCGGCTACTCCAGGTGCGCTGGTGGCGCCAGGCACCGCTCCGGCCGCCGCGCTGGCCCCAGCCGGGGCTCCGGCCGCTCCCGCCGCTGCCGCGGTGGCCGCCGTCACCACCGACACCGTCGAACGCGAGTTCGTGATCGAGACCCAGCTCGTGCGGGCGGTGTTCACGAATCGTGGCGCCCGGTTGAAGCGCTGGTCCTTGAAGCAGTACATCGACCGCGCCGGTGAAGCGGTCGATCTCGTTCCATCGGAATCCGGCAATCAGCCGCTGCCCTTTTCGCTCGCCACCGGCGATGCCGCTCAGACGGCGCGCCTCAACGGCGAACTCTACGCCGTCGAAAACACGCCGCCCGAACGGATTGACGCCACCACCTCGCCGGCCGCGCTGACCTTCGTCTACGAGGGCGCCGACGGACTGTCGGTGCGCAAGCGCTTCACCTTGGAGCCGTCGGGCTACGTCATCGTCTTCAATGCCGACGTGAAGCAGGGCGCCGCGCCGCTCAATCCGAGCGTCGTATGGGGCCCGGCCCTGGGCGACGAGATCGCGCGCGCGGCTGGTTCCGGCGGGATGTTCTCGGGGGGCTACGTCTATCCGGCCGCGGGCTTCGTGCAGCAGAACGGCTCGGTCTCGCGCTTTGCCGGCACCGCGGCCGCGACCGCCGGACCGCAGAGCGGCGCGTTCAGCTACGGCGGCGTCACCGATCACTACTTCGTGTCGTCGATCGTCGAGCCCGCCCGGCACGCAGCGGTTCGACTTCGCGCACGTGCCGCTGGCCGACCCGGCGCAGCCCACGATGGCCCGGCAGCTGGTGTCCTACACGGTCACCTTCAGCCAGCCGCCTGGCGACGTGCGTGTATTCCTTGGGCCCAAGCAGTTCGAGGCGCTCAA
The DNA here is from genome assembly GCA_963843885.1 of uncultured Acidobacteriota bacterium. Taxonomy (GTDB): domain Bacteria; phylum Acidobacteriota; class Vicinamibacteria; order Vicinamibacterales; family UBA2999; genus CADEFD01. The sequence continues at coordinate 628,382 of CAWJMJ010000011.1, read as the reverse complement.
GGCGATCAATCCCGAGTTCACGAAGGTCATCGACTTCGGCATGTTCGCCATCCTGGCCGTGCCGCTGTTGGGCGCGCTGCAGTGGGTGCACGGCTTCGTCGGCAACTACGGGTGGGCCATCATCATCCTCACCATCCTCATCAACCTCGTCATGTGGCCGCTGCGCCACAAGAGCGTGGTCTCGATGCGGAAGATGCAGGAGCTCCAGCCGCAACTGAAGACCATCCAGGATCGCTACTCGCACCTCAAGATGACCGATCCGGGTCGCGCCAAGATGAACGAAGAAGTCATGGCGCTCTACAAGTCGAAAGGCGCCAACCCGGCCAGCGGCTGCGTGCCGATGCTGCTGACGCTGCCGGTGCTGTTCGCCTTCTACTCGCTGCTCTCGCAGGCCATCGAGATCCGCGGTGCGCCGTTCGCCCTGTGGATAACCGACCTGTCACAGCGCGATCCGTGGTACATCACACCGTTGCTGATGGGCGGCACGATGTTCTGGCAGCAGCGTCTGCAGCCAGGCACGGGCGACCCGATGCAGCAGAAGGTGCTCATGTTCATGCCGGTGATGTTCACGGCCATGTTCATGACGGCGCCGAGCGGACTGGTGCTCTACTGGTTCACGAGTAACTTGTGGGCCATCGGCCAGCAGTACTTCACCAACTGGTTGATTGGCCCGGCAAAGCCGGCAGGAGTGAAGCGATGAGCTCGACCACCCCGATTGTGGAGTTCGTTCAGCAGGTCGTCGATGCGATGGGATTGCATCTGACGGCCGCCGTCGAAGACGAAGCTGACGGCATCCGCATCAACTTGAGCGGCGACGACGGCACCGTGCTGACCCGGCGCCAGGGCGAGGCGCTGCAGGCGCTGCAGCAGATTGTCGGGTCGGCATTCCGGCCCGACCGCAACGACGACAAGCGCCTGGTCGTGGACTGCAACGGCTACCGCCGCGACAAGGACACCGAGCTGCTGCAGATGGCCATCTTCCTGGCCGGCAAGGCCAAGGACACGGGGCTGGCGCAGGAGATCGGTCCGCTCAATCCGTACGAGCGGCGGATCGTGCACATGGCGGTGGCGGAAGTGCCGTCGGTGGCGTCGGAGAGCATCGGCGACTCGTTCGAGAAGACCGTCATCATCTCGGTCGTCAAGTAACACGCGCGGAAGGCGACTTCCGCAGGAGCGCGGAGGCGCGGCCGTGCAGTCCACCGACGACACGATCGTGGCCGTCGCCACGCCGCCCGGTCACGGCGGCGTGGGCGTCGTCCGGCTGAGCGGGCCCGCGGCCGATGCGATTGCGCGCACGCTTGGCCTCGCGCGGCACGGCGTGGCCACCACGCCGCGTCACCCGCGTTCGGGTCGAAGGCACGGGTCTGGCCGCCGAGGCGCTCGCCACCTATTTCCCCGGGCCGCGCTCGTACACCGGCGAGGACGTGGTCGAGCTATCGACCCACGGCAGCCCGGTCGTGCTCGCGGCCCTGGTGCAGCGGGCCGCGTCGCTCGGCGCCCGGCTGGCGCGTCCCGGCGAGTTCACGCTGCGGGCATTCCTCAACGGCAAGCTGGATCTGGTGCAGGCAGAAGCCGCGCGTGATCTGGTGGAGGCCGTGTCGCCGGCCCAGGCCCGCGCTGCCTTCGATCAGCTCGACGGCACCTTGTCGTCGGCGCTCGAAGCCATCGCCGGCGAGATGCGCGAGCTCGAGTTGAAACTCGAAGCGTCGATGGACTTCCCGGATGAGGGCTACCACTTCATCGAGCGGTCCGAAGTGGGGCAGGCGCTGGCGCGGATTGGCAGCACGCTGACCCGTCTGGTCGATACCGGCGCGCGTGGACAGGTGGTGCGCGATGGCGCCCGCGTGGTGATTGCCGGCACGCCCAATGCGGGCAAGTCCAGTCTGTTCAACGCGCTCGTCGGCGCCGACCGCGCGATCGTCGCGGCCACGCCGGGCACGACGCGGGATCTGGTGACGGCGCGCGTGGTGCTGGCCGACTATGCCGTGGAACTCGTCGACACCGCGGGTCTGCGCGTGAGCGACGACGCGGTGGAACAGGAAGGCGTCCATCGCGCCGATCGGGCGGTTGCGCATGCCGACGTCGTGCTCGTGGCCGTCGACCGGTCGCGTCCGATGTCGGACGAGGATCGCGCCGTGGTCGAGCGCACGCGTGGCAGCCGCACGGTGCTGGTGGCGACCAAGGCCGACCTGGGGGCGGCCTGGCCGGCCGCCGAACTGGGCGACGACGTCGTGGTGGTGTCGGCGGCGACGGGTTCGGGACTCGGCACGCTGGTGGCGGCGGTGGCGCGTCTGCTCGACGGCGAGACGATGCGGGCCGACCACGTGCTGATTACCAATGTGCGGCATCGCGCGCTCCTGTCGGCGGCGTTGGGGCATATTACGCATGCCCGCGAGGAGTTCGCGGCCAGCCAGGGCGGGCTCCCCGAGGAGTTCGTCGCCGCCGACGTGCAGCAGGCGCTGGCGGCGCTCGACGAGGTAACGGGCCGACGCACACCTGACGACCTGCTCCACGAGATCTTCTCGCGGTTTTGCATCGGAAAGTAAGGATTTGGATAATCTATTGGAATTGTATAGATGATTAAAACAGATGTAATCGTCGTCGGCGGGGGTCATGCCGGCTGCGAGGCCGCTTGGGCAGCCGTAAAGCAGGGCTGCAGCGTGACGCTCTGTACGCTGTCCGCCGACACGATTGCGTCGATGCCTTGCAACCCGGCTGTGGGTGGCACCGCCAAGGGCCAGCTCGTCCGAGAGATCGACGCGCTTGGGGGGCTGATGGGGGAGGCTATCGACGCCGCAGGCATCCAGTTCAAAGTGCTCAACAAGAGCCGCGGCCCGGCCGTGTGGGCTCCACGTGCGCAAGCCGACAAGAAGCGCTACGGGGCCTGGGTCCGCAACCGGCTGGAGGGCGCGCCTGGCATTACGATTGTCGAAGCACATGTCGCCCGCTTGCTTATCGAGAGCCAGCGCGTGGCCGGCATCGAACTGCTGGACGGCGAAGAGATCCGCGCTGCCGCGGTAGTGGTCACCACGGGCACGTTTTTGAACGGCATCGTGCATGTCGGCGACGTGGCCAAGCCGGCAGGTCGCGTGGGCGAGCCCCCATCCCTCCATCTGGGCGAGCAGCTGCGAGAGTTGGGTTTCAAGGTCGGCCGGTTAAAAACCGGAACGCCGCCGCGATTGTCCAAGATCTCGATCGACTTCGAGGCGGGCATTACGTCAGGGAGTGTTCCACGTGGAACACGGTGACCCAGAGCCTACACCCCTGTCGTTCGTCACCACCGCTGTCACTAACTCTGCAGACTGCTGGCTACTTCATTCGTCCGACCACGCGCACGCCGCGGTACGGGCTAACGTCGCGAGGTCGCCTCTTTATAACGGGACCATCAAAGGGATTGGGCCGCGCTATTGCCCGTCGTTCGAAGACAAGGTGATGCGGTTTCCAGACCGCGAGCGCCATTTGCTCCACCTCGAGCCAGAGGGCGCGGACGTCGACGAAATCTACATCAACGGCCTGTCAATGAGCCTGCCCGCCGACGTGCAAGCCGACATCGTGGCCAGCCTGCCCGGACTGGCCTCGGCAAAGATGCTTCGTCCCGGCTATGCCGTGGAATACGACTTCGTTCAGCCTACCGAGCTCCGCCATACGCTCGAGACCAGGCGTTTCGGCGGGCTGTTCCTGGCTGGGCAGATCAACGGCACGTCAGGCTACGAAGAGGCCGCCGGCCAGGGGCTGATTGCCGGCCTGAATGCCGGGCGCCTGGCTTTGAACCGTTCAGGAGTGCAGATCGGGCGAGAGCAAGCGTATCTGGGCGTCATGGTGGACGATCTCGTCACGCAAGGGTGCCTGGAGCCCTACCGGTTGTTCACATCGCGAGCGGAGTTTCGGCTGCTCCTGCGCGCGGACAACGCCGACCTCAGGCTCACTGAGTTCGGCCGAGCCTCCGGCCTCGTAGATGAGGCGCGGTGGAGTCAATTCCAGGAGAGGCGGGCCCGCCTCGCTGAAAATACGCGCCGCTTGCAGACTTCGACGTTCCTGATGCCGCCGAAGCACCGGATTGCGGCCATCGACGCGCTGAAAACTCAGTCCGTCACCATCGAATCTCTACAAGCGTCTGGAATCGCGCTCGAATCAGCGGGCCGTCCGGATGTGGATTTCACTACTCTCGAGACAGAAGTGAAGTACGCCGGCTACTTGCGCCGACAGGAAACGGCGGTGCGGCGCCTGAGTCATGCGGACCAGCAGCGGATTCCCGAGGATTTCTGCTATCACGGTCTGCCCGGCTTCTCGACCGAGGTCATACAGCGTCTTGAGGAGGTCCGCCCGGCAACCCTTGGCCAGGTTCGACGCATCCCCGGTCTTACCCCCGCCGCCGTCATGCTGCTGAGCGCCCACCTGACGCAAGCGCTGGACGCATCAGCGCGTTAGATTAGGATGGGCGGGTGAGCGGAAAGCGGTTACGGGAGCGCATCGTTCGACGGACCAGAGCAGTGGGCCTGGACCTGTCGGAATCGGTGCTGAGTGGTTTCGAGGCCTACTTCGCCGAATTGGCGCGTTGGAACCGCAAAATCAACCTCACCGCCCTGCCGCTGGACGGCGGCGGGTCCGACGAGGCGGTAGACCGTCTCCTGGTGGAGCCTGCGGTGGCGGCCCGCCACATCCCAGCCACCGCGAAGTCACTGCTCGATATCGGCTCCGGCGGCGGGTCGCCGGCCATCCCCATCAAACTTTGCCGCCCTGAGCTGGCTTTGACGATGGTCGAGGTCAAGGTGCGGAAGTCGGTGTTCTTGCGTCAGGTTTCCAGAACCCTGGGACTGGAACACACGCAGGTTGAAACATCTCGCTTCGAAGGACTCTTGGCCCGGCCGGAATTGCACGAGTCGCTGGACGTCGCCACCGTCCGAGCCCTCAAACTCGACATCGCCACTCTGCTCGGCATCCAGGCTTTTCTGAAGCCGTCTGGACTACTTTTGAACTTCACCTCGGGAGAGGACACCGTCGCGCCTCCACCGCCGCCACTACGGCCCAAAGGTGCACATATTCTCATTCCAGAGAATCAAAGCCGTTTGGTGGTCTTTCAGAAGCAGCGGGTTGGGCAACGTTCCACGTGAAACAATAAACGTTCACAACCGCTCGACACGAATGTGCGCTCCTACAGCGTCTCGCCCTTATCGGCTCCTACTACGTCCCGTCCCACGCGTCCTTACTTGTTGGTCATATGCCAAATAGCGCGCGCGTCATTGCCGTCACGAATCAGAAGGGCGGCGTCGGAAAGACCACCACCGCCATCAACCTGGCGGCCGGGCTGGCGCTGGCCGGTAATGCCACGTTGCTCATCGACATCGATCCGCAGGGCAACGCGACCAGCGGACTGGGCATGAAGCAGCACGCCGCCGGCGGCGTGACGGTCTATCACGCGCTGACGGACGAACCGCAGGGCAACGCGGCCGGCTACGTGATGGCGTCGACGGTCGAGAACCTGTCGCTGATACCCGCGACCCGCGATCTCACCGGCGCGGAGATCGAACTGATCTCGTTACCCGATCGCGAACGGCGGCTGAAGCAGATCATCGACGCGCTGCGCGAACGTTTCGCCTACGTCGTCATCGACTGCCCGCCGTCCCTGGGACTGCTCACGCTCAACGGCCTGGTGGCCGCCGACAGCGTGCTCATCCCCCTGCACTGCGAGTTCTTCGCGCTCGAAGGCTTGGCCGATCTGGTGGGGACGATGCGCCGCGTGCGCGCCGCCTACAACCCCGCGCTCGACATCGAAGGCGTGCTGCTGACGATGTACGACGAGCGCACCAACCTCGGCCAGCAGGTAGCGCGTGACGTGCGCGACTTCTTCAAAGAGAAGGTCTTCACCACCGTCATCCCGCGCAACGTGCGACTCGGCGAAGCGCCGAGCCACGGATTGCCCGGGGTCGTCTACGACGCCAAGTCGCGCGGCGCGGAAGCCTACCTGGCGTTGACGCGCGAAGTGATCGAGCGCAACGCCGCGCCCACGGCCGCCTGACGACCATTACCCTGGAGCCCCACATGGAAAAACGCCCCGCCCTCGGCAAAGGTCTCAGCGCGCTCATCCCCGACGTTCCCGCCGCCGCGTCCTCGCGGTCGCCGGTGGAACTCGACGTCGACATGCTGGAGCCGAGCGAGTTCCAGCCGCGCCTGCACATGGATGACGCCGCGCTCGACGAACTGGCCGCCTCGATCCGCACGAGCGGCGTCATCCAACCCATCGTCGTGCGGCGCGTGGCGGCGGATCGTTATCAGATCATCGCCGGCGAGCGTCGCTGGCGGGCGTCGCAACGCGCCGGGCTGGCCAAGGTGCCGGTGGTCGTGAAGGACACGTCGGCGACCAGCCGCGCGCAACTGCTGGAGTGGGCGCTCGTCGAGAACCTGCAGCGCGAGGATCTGAATCCCATCGAAGAGGCGACGGCCTACCAGCGTTTGGCGCAAGAGTTCAACCTCACGCACGACGAGATCGCCACGCGCGTCGGCAAGGACCGGTCGAGCGTGGCCAATACCATTCGCCTGCTGAAGCTCGCGCCGGAGGTGCGCGCCGAGGTCTCGAGCAACGTGCTGTCGATGGGCCACGCTCGTGCCCTCGTGTCGCTGCCCGGCGAAGGCGACCAACGGCGTATCGCCCGCGAGGTGATCGCGCGCGGCCTCTCGGTACGCGAAACCGAAGCGCTGGTGAAGAAGGCAATGGGCAGCGGCAGCGACAAGGCGGCGGCCGAGCCCAAGAAAAAGGACGCCGACACCCGCGCCGCTGAAGAGGCGTTGCATCAGGCCATCGGGTCGCCGGTCGAGATCGTGCGGCGCGGCCAGGGCGGCACCGTGGTCATCGCCTTCACGTCCGAGACCGAGCTGCAGCGCATCTTCGACCGTTTGGCCGACGTCCGGCGCTGATTCGCGCGGCGGTATCACACCAGCGACCAGGCCCGGGGTTCCGCCCGAGCCCAAGGCCCCGGCTCGCCTGGCTCCAGCCCGCGGGACCGTCAGTGCAGAGCCCACAGACCCGGTATGATTCCCCCATGACCATGGCAGGGAAAAAGCGCCTCACCGAACTGGTGAGCTGCGCTGGTTGAGCGAGCAAACTCGCCGCCGGCGAGCTCGCTCACGTGTTGAGCGACATTCCTCCGCAGACCGACCCACGCGTCCTGGTCGACTTCAGGACGTCTGACGATGCCGGTGTGTACGCGTGGGAGGCCGGTCCGGCCCTCGTGCAGACCGTAGACTTCTTCACGCCGATAGTCGACGACCCCTACCTCTACGGACAGATTGCCGCCGCCAACTCGCTGAGCGACGTCTACGCCATGGGCGGGCGACCGCTGACCGCGCTGGCCATCGCCGGCTTCCCGGAAGACACCCTCGACGTCGACACCATCCGCGACATCTTCAGGGGCGGCTTCGACGCGCTGCGCGAGGCGGGGGTGGCGCTGCTCGGCGGCCACACCGTGCGCGACAAGGAGGTCAAGTTCGGCTACGCCGTGACCGGCGCCGTGGACCCGGGGCGGATGTGGACCAACGCCGGCGCCAAGGCCGGAGACGTGCTGCTCCTGACCAAGCCCATCGGCACCGGCCTGGTCGGCACCGCCATCAAGTTCGGCCGCGTGTCCGAACCCGTGGTGGCGCTGGCCGTCGCGTCCATGCGGACGCTGAACAAGGCAGCGGCCGAGGCGCTCCAGGACGTGACCGTCCATGCCTGCACCGACATCACCGGTTTCGGGTTGCTGGGGCACGCCGCCGAGATGGCCGCAGCCAGTGGCGTATCGCTCGAGCTCGATGCCGCGGCCATTCCGCTCATCGAGGGCGTGCTCCCGCTCCTCGACGGGAACAAGTCGGGCGGCCTGCACAGCAACCGGGCTCATTTCGCCCCGCGCGTGGCCGCCTTCTCGCCCTTGGCCGAAGCGCGCATGGACCTGTTCTACGACCCGCAAACCTCAGGCGGCCTGCTGGTGGCGCTGCCGGCCGATGCGATGGACGCCGCCCTCGACGGGCTGAGCGCGCGAGGTGTCACAGCCACCCGTGTGGGCCAGGTCGCCCCGGCCACGGAATGGCTGATTACCGTTAGGTGACATGCCATAGACGCGCCGGCGAGGGACGGCCGACGGCTCTGTTTCGGGGCGCGCCTTGTCCTATCATGGCGCCGGATGGTATAAACGAGTGTTTTGGGCCGCATCGTGTTGCGGCGCCATTGGAGGCTCCATCCAGTGATTCCGGACCTGTCGGTCCTTTGGGTCATCGCGCTGTTGATGCTCTGCGTGTTCGTCTTGAACACGCTGATCTTCCAGCCGATCCTGCACGTTTCCGAATCCCGCGCCCGCGCCGTACGTGAGGCACGCGAGCTGGCCGGTTCGGCCGCCTTGAAGGCGGCCGAGGCCTCGGCCAGCTTCGACCGCACCCTCGGGGCTGCGCGGGCCGAGGTCTATCGCCAGATGGACGACGCCCGCCGCATCGCGCTCGACAAGCGCGCCGGCGTCATGGCCGAAACCAAGGGCGAAGTCGAAACCGCGCTTGCGCGCGCCACATCCCAACTGACTGCCCAGGCAGCCGCCGCCCGCGCGGCGCTCGACGGCGAGTCCGCCAGCCTTGCCGACGAGATCGTCAACCGGGTGCTGGGCCGCACGGCGTAGCCGCACCATGAGAGCTTCCGTGAATCGTCCAACACTGCGTCCGATCGGGGCTTGTGAATTAAGGCGCAATCTGCCGGCGCGCTTGGCGCTGCTGTGCGCCGCGGTGCTGCTGGCGGCGACGACCAGCGCCGCTGCCCAGACCGGCGACCACGCTCCGGCGCAACCCGGGGCCACCGGCGAACACCAGCCTGCGGTCGAAGGCGACCATGCCGCTGCCGAGGCCCACGGCGCAGATGGCGAGCACGGCGGCCTTTCGGGGCTGCTGTGGCCGACCGCGAATTTCCTGGTGCTGGCAGGGGCGCTCTACTACTTCCTGCGCGCGCCTTTCAGCGAATATCTCAGCGGCCGCTCCAGCCAGATTCGCAAGGACCTGGTCGACGCCGCCGAGCTGAACCGCACCGCCACCGCGCAGCTGGCCGATATCGACCGCAAGATGCAAGCCCTGCCGGCCGAACTCGAGACCCTGAAGGCGCGCGGCGCGCAGGAAATCGCCGCCGAAGAAGAACGCATCGCCAGCGCCGCCGCGGCGGACCGCGCCCGCCTGCTCACCCAGACCCGCCGCGAGATCGAAGTGCGTCTGCAGACCGCGCAGCGCGAACTGAGCGACCACGCCGCCAAACTCGCCCTCGACCTCGCCGCCCGCCGGCTGTCGACCGAGATGACGCCGGCCGATCACACGCGCCTCGTCGACCGCTACGTCGACCAGGTCAAGGAGCGCTAGGCGAATGTCCACCCGCACGTCCGCGACGCGCTACGCCAAAGCCCTGCTCGACGTGGCCAGCAAACACGCCGACGCCGGCGCCATCGAACGGCAGCTGACGACCTTCGTCGAGACGTTCGACGCCCACGCCGAACTGCGCGTGGCCCTGACCACACCCTCCGTGCCGGCCGCGCGCAAGCGCGCCATCGTCACGGCGGTGGCCGAGCGCATCGGCATGGCGCCGCAGGCGACCAAGCTGCTCGGCCTGCTGGCCGACCGCGACCGGCTGCACCTCGTGCACGAACTGCTCGCCGTCTACCGCGAGCGCCTGCTCGACCAGCAGAAGATCGTGCGCGCCGACATCCGCTCGGCCGCCCCACTCTCGCCCGACGCCATGCAGGCCATCGAGACGCGCCTGGGCGCGGTGACCGGCAAGAAGGTAGCGGTCGACGCCACCGTCGACCCGAGTCTGATCGGCGGCGTGGTGGCCAAGGTGGGCGGCACCGTCTACGACGGCACCGTGAAGACGCAGCTCGAGAAGCTCAGACAGCAGCTCGTAGGCGCTCGCTGACGACTGGACCGACATTTCGACACAGGGGCTCGCAGGAGCCCCACCCCGAGACCGGCGAGCCGGACCCCCGGGCCCCGATGGGAATCAGTGCATGGATATCAGAGCCGACGAAATCTCCAAGATCATCCGCGAACAGATCGGCGGATTTGCCGTCGATGTGGACGTCGCGGAAGTGGGCAGCGTCATCTCCCTGGGCGACGGCATCGCGCGCGTGCACGGTTGCGAGCGGGCCATGGCCGGCGAGATGCTGGAGTTCCCGCACGGGGTCTTCGGCATCGCCCTGAACCTCGAAGAAGACAGCGTGGGCGCCGTGCTGCTCGGTGAGTACCGCGCCATCAAGGAAGGCGACCCGGTCAAGCGCACCGGCCGCATCATCTCGGTGCCGGTCGGCGAAGAGATGCTCGGCCGCGTGGTCAACGCGCTCGGCCAGCCGATCGACGGCAAGGGCCCGATTCTCACCACGAAGTTCGCGCCGATCGAGACGCTGGCGCCCGGTGTCGTCGACCGCCAGTCGGTGCGCGAGCCAATGCAGACCGGCCTCAAGGCCATCGACGGCATGGTCCCGATCGGCCGCGGCCAGCGCGAGCTGATCATCGGCGACCGCCAGACCGGCAAGACCGCCGTGGCCCTCGACGCCATCCTGAACCAGAAGGACACCGGCGTCATCTGCATCTACAACGCCATCGGGCAGAAGCAGTCGACCATCGCCCAGGTCGTCCGCACGCTCGAGGAAGCCGACGCGCTGCGCTACTGCATCATCGTGGCCGCCTCCGCCGCCGACCCGGCGCCCATGCTCTACATCAGCCCCTACTCGGCGACGGCCATGGGCGAGTACTTCCGCGACAACGGCAAGCACGCGCTGCTCATCTACGACGACCTCTCGAAGCACGCCGTTTCCTACCGCGAGATCTCGCTGCTGCTGCGCCGCCCGCCCGGCCGCGAGGCGTATCCCGGCGACGTCTTCTACCTGCACTCGCGCCTGCTGGAGCGCGCGGCCAAGCTGAACGACGCGCTCGGCGGCGGCTCGCTCACGTCGCTGCCGATCATCGAGACCCAGGCCGGCGACCTCTCGGCCTACATCCCGACCAACGTCATCTCGATCACCGACGGCCAGATCTTCCTCGAAGCCGACCTCTTCAACCAGGGCGTGCGTCCGGCCATCAACGTCGGCAACTCGGTGTCGCGCGTCGGCGGCTCGGCGCAGATCAAGGCCATGCGCCAGGTGGCCGGCACCCTGCGGCTCGACCTGGCGCAGTACCGCGAGCTGTCGGCTTTCGCCCAGTTCGGCAGCAGCGACCTCGACCAGGCCACGCAGCGTCAGCTCAATCGCGGCGCCCGGCTGGTCGAACTGCTGAAGCAGTACCAGTATCAGCCGCTCGCCGTCGAGCAGCAGGTCGTGTCGCTCTACGCCGGCACCAACGGCTACTTCGACGACGTGCCGGTCAACGACGTCCGTCGCGCCGAAGAAGAGCTGCACCGCTTCATGGCCAGCCGCTTCGGCTCGCTGCTGTCGGCCATCAAGACCAAGAAAACGCTCGACGACGAACTCAAGGGGCAGCTCAACGCGGCCATCGGGGAGTTCACGAAGACCTTCCTGTCTGCCGGAGCCCGCGCCTGAGGCGGTGCTCGGAACGACGGTGCCCGGCTAACCCCGGGCCCCGAGCCCCGAGTCCCGACAGGCAACTGGACATCCAATGCCGTCACTGATCGACATCCGCCGCCGCGTTCGCGCCACCAAGTCGACGCAGCAGATCACGAAGGCCATGAAGATGGTCTCGTCGTCGAAGCTGCGCCGCGCGCAGGAACGCATCGTGCGCAGCCGTCCGTATGCGCAGGAGATGCTGCGCGTGCTCAACAACCTGGCCACGCGCGTGGATCCGGCGGCGCACCCGCTGCTGACCGACGACCCGCGGGCCGGGCGCACGCTGCTCGTCGTCATCAGCGCCGATCGCGGCCTGTGCGGCAGCTTCAACACCAACATCATCAAGACGACCGCGCAGTACCTGACCGAGCACCCGGGCGACCCCGGCCGCGAAGTGGCGCTGGCGCTGGTCGGGCGCAAGAGCCGCGATTTCTTCATGCGCCGCGGCTTCGAAGTGCGCTACGAGGAAGTCGGGCTGTTCCAGAACGTGAAGTGGGCCCACGCCCAGGCCATCGCCAACACCTGCGTGAAGGAGTACCTGGGCGCGGACGTCAGCTCGGTCTACCTGGTCTACAACGAGTTCCGGTCGGTGATCGCGCAGCGCGTCGTGGTCGAGCGCCTGCTGCCGATTCCGAAGCTGAGCGTGGAGCCGGGCAACACCTCGGCGGACTACCTCTTCGAGCCCTCGCCCGGCGAGCTGCTCGAGACCTTGCTGCCGTTCCACGTGGCGGTGCAGGTCAACCGCGCGCTGCTGGAATCGTCGGCGGCCGAACACGCGGCGCGCATGACCGCCATGGACGCGGCCACGCGCAACGCCAAGGAAATGGTCGATCGGCTCACGCTCTACATGAACAAGGTGCGGCAGGCCGCCATCACCCGCGAGATCATCGAGATCGTGGCGGGCGCGCAGGCCACTTAAGGACAGGCGCTGGGGACGCGGGGTTGACGGCTGGGCACGGGCCCGAGGTCAGCAGCGAAACGGACCACGGCAAAGCGGAACAGATATGAACACTGAGAAGGTCGGCAAAGTCATTCAGGTGATCGGTCCGGTCGTGGACGTCGAGTTCGAAGACGGGCACCTGCCGGCGATCTACAACGCCGTGCGCATCCTGTCGGAGAAGACGGCCAGCTCCGAGGCGATGGACGTGGTCGTCGAAGTGCAGCAGCACCTCGGCGAGAACCGCGTGCGCGCGGTCGCGATGAAGCCCACCGACGGCATGCAGCGCGGGATGCGGGCGGTCGACACGAACGCGCCGATCATGGTGCCGGTCGGTCCGGCCACGCTCGGCCGCGTGCTGAACGTGCTGGGCGAACCGGTCGACTTCCCGGATCGGCCGGTCGAGTCGAAGGAGCACTGGCCGATCCATCGGCCCGCGCCGACCCTGGTCCAGCAGTCGACCGAACTGAAGATGTTCGAGACCGGCATCAAGGTCATCGACCTGCTCGAACCGTACCTGCAGGGCGGCAAGATCGGCCTGTTCGGCGGTGCCGGCGTCGGCAAGACCGTGATCATCATGGAGCTCATCAACAACATCGCCATGAAGCACGGCGGCGTGTCGGTGTTCGCCGGGGTCGGCGAGCGCACGCGCGAAGGCAACGACCTGTGGCTCGAGTTCCAGGAATCGGGCGTGATCGACATGAAGGACATGTCGAAATCGCGCGCCGCGCTGGTCTACGGACAGATGACGGAACCGCCGGGAGCGCGTCAGCGCGTCGGCCTGTCGGCGCTGACCGTGGCCGAGTACTTCCGCGACGCCGAGAACAAGGACGTGCTCCTGTTCATCGACAACATCTTCCGCTTCACGCAGGCCGGTTCGGAAGTGTCGGCGCTGCTCGGACGCATGCCGTCGGCGGTCGGCTACCAGCCGACGCTGCAGTCGGAAATGGGCCAGCTCCAGGAACGCATCACCTCGACCAAGAACGGGTCGATCACCTCGGTGCAGGCCATCTACGTGCCCGCCGACGACTACACCGACCCGGCGCCGGCCACCACCTTCGCTCACCTCGACGCCACCACCAACCTGTCGCGGCAGATCGCCGAGCTCGGCATCTACCCGGCCGTCGATCCGCTGGCCTCGAGCTCGCGCATCCTCGACCCGCGCATCCTCGGCACCGAGCACTACGAGGTGGCGCGCCAGGTCAAGCAGATCCTGCAGCGCTACAAGGACCTGCAGGACATCATCGCCATTCTCGGCATCGACGAGCTGTCGGAAGAAGACAAGCTGGCCGTGGCCCGCGCCCGCCGGCTCCAGAAGTTCCTGTCGCAGCCGTTCTTCGTGGCCTCGCAGTTCACCGGTCTGCAGGGCAAGTACGTGTCGATTGCCGACTCGATCAAGGGCTTCAAGGAAATCTGCGACGGCAAGCACGACAACGTGCCCGAGCAGGCGTTCTATCTCAAGGGCACGATCGAAGACGTGCTCGAGAGCGCCGACAAGATGAAGCAGTAGTGGAACGCTAGCATGGCCCTGCCCACCTCGATCACGCTCAGCATCGTCACGCCCGACCACTCGTTCACCCACGAGGTGGACGAGGTGTCGCTGCCGGGTTCGGAAGGCGACTTCGGCGTGCTGCCCGGACACACGCCGCTGTTTGCGGCGTTGCGCACCGGGCAGATGTGGTACCGCCAGGGCGCCGACCAAGCATTTCCTGGCGGTGTCGGTCGGCTTCGTCGAAGTGCTGCCGGCCAAGGTGACGGTCATCTCGCAGGTGGCCGAACGTGCCGAGGATCTCGACCAGACGCGCGCCGAGGCCGGCATGCAGCGCGCGCTGGAGATGCAGGCGCCGATGGCGCACGAAATGGACTTCGAGCGAGCCCGGCTGGCGTTGCTGCGGACGCTGCAGCAGTTGCAGTCCGACATCCGGCGCGGCCAGTGATGGCCGGAGCCGCCTAGCGCCGGCGCCAGATGTTCCACAACCTCCGGGCGCTGCTCAAGATACCGCGGCCTGATCCAGACGTTGGTGGCGCGCGACCTCAAGGCGCGCTACCGCGGGTCGGCCCTCGGCTTCTTCTGGTCGTTCTTCAATCCGCTGCTGCTCATGGCGGTGTACACGTTCGTGTTCACCGTCATCATGCCCGGCGCGCACCCAGCCGACATCCAGCCCTACGGCCTGTTCTTCTTCTGCGGCATCCTGCCGTGGACCTGGTTCAGTTCGTCGCTGACCGAGTCGGCCAACGTGCTCATCTCGGGCGGCAACCTGATCAAGAAGGTCTTGTTCCCGGCCGAGGTGCTGCCGATCGTGGCGGTGCTGGCGAACCTGGCGCACTTCCTCCTGGGCCTGCCGATCCTGGCGGCGCTGCTCATCTACTATCAGCGCCCGCTCGACCCGGTGGAGCTGCTGTGGTTCCCGGTCATCCTGGTCGTGCAGTTCCTGTTCACGACCGGACTGGCCTTCGTGCTCGCGGCGCTCACCGTGCACTTCCGCGACATCAAGGACATCCTGGCCAACCTGCTCACCTTGTGGTTCTTCTCGACGCCGATCATCTACTCGATCCAGATGGCGCCGCCGGCCTACCGCTGGGTGCTCAACCTGAACCCGATGACCCACCTGGCCATCTCCTACCAGGAAGTGCTGTTCCACGTCGGGCCGCACGGCCACTGGAAGTGGCTGCTGGCGCTCGGCGCCGGCTCGATCGTGATCTTCCTGGCCGGCTACTTCATCTTCGATCGCCTGCGCGATTCGTTCGCCGAGGAAGTGTGATGCCGCGGACGCCCCTCGTTCACCTTCTGGCAGATTGCCGCACCAATGGCGTGCTGGCGATCGATCTCGCCGTCAGGCGACGCCGTGCCGTCCCGCCCGCGTCCGGTGTGTCATGACCAACGCCATCGAGGCGGTCAACGTCACGAAGGTGTATCGCAGTACGCCCAGAAGAAACAGTTCGCCACGCTGAAGTCGGCGCTTGCTCAGCGGCAGCCTGGTGAGCGAGCTGCAGCCCGACGAGACGTTCGAGGCGCTGCGCGGCGTGTCGTTCTCGGTGCCCAAGGGCTGCACCTACGGGGTCGTCGGCCGGAACGGATCGGGCAAGAGCACGCTGCTCAAGTGCGTGGCCGGCATCACCAAGCCGACCACCGGGACGCTCGCGGTCGAGGGCCGCATCTCGGCGCTGATCGAACTGGGCGCCGGCTTCCACCCCGAGATTTCGGGCCGGGAGAACGTCTTCATCAACGGCATCATGCTCGGCCTCACGAAGCGCGAGATCCAGAAGCGCTTCGACGAGATCGTCGAGTTCGCCGAGATGAAGGACTTCATCGACGCGCCGGTGAAGACCTACTCGTCGGGCATGTACATGCGGCTCGGCTTCGCCGTGGCCATCCACGTCGACCCCGAGGTGCTGCTCGTCGACGAGGTCCTGGCCGTCGGCGACCAGGGCTTCACCGTCAAGTGCCTCGACAAGTTCGCGGAGTTCCGCCGCCGCAACAAGACCATCCTGCTCGTCACCCACTCGCTCGACCTGGTGGAGAAGTTCTGCGACCAGGCGCTGTGGCTCGACAAAGGCAAGACGCACGGCGAGGGCGACCCCAAGCGGGTCATCGCCGCCTACATCGTCGACGTCGAGAAGTCGGAAGAACAGCAGCTCGCCAAGGAAGAGGCCACGCGGGTGGCCCACGCGGCCAGCGACGCCCCGCCCCCGGCCAGCGAGCAGTCGCACAACCCCGTCGAGACCGCCGAAGCCCCGCCCAACATGTTCAAGGCCACCGAAGGCCGGTGGGGCTCGCGCGAACTGGAAGTGACGACGGTGACCATCGTCGACGGCGAGGGCAGCCCGGCGCACGTCTTCCACACCGGCGACCCATTGGCCGTGCGCATCGGGTTTCGGGCCCACGCGCCGATGCGCGACTTCGTCTTCGGCCTGGGCATCTTCAACGGCGACGGCGTGTGCTGCTACGGCACCAACACCAACATCGACGAACTCGAGCCGGATCGCCTGAGCGGCGAAGGGGAAGTGCGCTTCGTCATCGACCGGCTGGACCTGGTCGAGGGCACCTACAAGTTCGACGTGGCCGCCCACAAGCTCGACGGCTACCCCTACGACTACCACCGCCAGCTCTACACGATTCGGGTCAAGGCGCGCCGCAAGGACGTGGGCATCTACCGTCCGCCGCACCGCTGGGAGGTCACCGGCGAGGTGACCTTCCGCGAGCCCGGCTCCGGCTTCAAGCGCGGCGACGACGAGGCCGAGTGAGCGCCGTGGGCGTGCTCTCGCGCGACGCCGCCGCGGCCTGGGCCGCCGCCGAACGCGCCGCGGGCCGCCGGGTCGTCTTCACGAACGGCGTCTTCGACGTGCTGCACCCGGGGCACACGCGCTACCTGCAGGACGCGCGCAGCCGTGGCGACGCGCTGGTCGTGGCCGTCAACTCCGACCGCTCGGTGCGCGCCCAGGACAAGGGGCCCGACCGGCCGATCAACCCGGAAGCGGAACGCGCCGAGCTGCTGGCGGCGTTAGCCGCGGTCGACGCCGTGGTGGTCTTCGACGAGGACACGCCGCTGGCGATCATCACGGCCATTCAGCCCGATGTGCTCGTGAAGGGCGCCGACTGGGCCAGCGACGCCATCGTGGGACGCGAGGTGGTCGAAGGCCGCGGCGGACAGGTCGTGCGCATTCCGCTGGCGCCTGGCTACTCCACGACGGCGATCCTCGCCCGCGCCCGGCGCTGACCCGCTTGACGCGGGCTGAGTCGGTCCGAGCCCAGCGCCGTCAGCACGACAGCGGCCTCACATCTGATACCCTGCGCGCGTCGATCCGGAACCGGAGGGTGCCCCATGCGTGCAGGCCGAGCTTTGGTGGTGGTTGGAGCAGTCGTGGCGACGGCGTGGGCGCCTCGCGCCGTGCGCGGGCAGGCCGCCGACACACCCGTCCCCCTCTACCAGGAACCCCGTCACCACGTGGTCTACGACTCGCCGTCGCTGCGCATCCACGACATTCAGATCCCGCCTGGCGACACCACGCTCTTCCACACCCACGACACCGCCATCCTCTACGTGCCCATCGCCGCGTCGCAGACCCGCTCGCAAGTGCTCGGCGCCGACTGGAGTGGCGGCGGCGCAGCACCATCTGCGTCGACGGCGCCCCGCCCGGTCGAACCGCCTCGGCCCGGCAAGGTCACCAGCACCATCACCTACGTGGAAAAGCCCTACACCCATCGCGTGAACAATTTCGGCGCCACCGTGTTCCGCCTGGTCGGCATCGCCAATCGCACCGCCGGCGCCACGGCCGATGACGACGACGTCTCCAGGCTGTCGGCCACGCCGGAGCTGGTGAACAAATGGTACCGAGCACACCGGCTCACGCTCGAGCCGGGGGCCGCCACCCCACCGCATCGCCATGCCGTCCCCGTGGTCGTGGTCATGCAGACGCCGGGCACCGCGTCGTCGAGCCTGGAGGCGGCGTCGAGCTGGACGCCATTGAACGGGCCGGGCGACTTTGCCCGCCACGACGGCGCCGGAATGCACACCGTCCGTAACGTCGGCCCCGGCTCGGTCGAGCTGGTCGAGGTCGAAGTTCGCGGCGTCGCGCCGCGCTGAGCCAGCCTCGTTAGGCGCCCCGGGTCCGCGCGTAGGACAATAGACGTTTGCCTGAACCGCCCCGCCCCGCTCAGGGCCTGGGGCGGCGGCTACGTACCGCATGTCCTCCTCACTCGCTCTCCGCTCCCTGTTCAAGAACCTCGTCGCCCGCGAGTCGCTGGTCGCGCGTGCGCCCGGTCTCCACGGCCTCACCACGCAGGCCAAGGCGCTGGCCGTGGCCGGCGCCGCCCACGACAAGGCGGGCGAGCCCGTGCTGTTCGTGGTGCCGGCCGACGCCGACATCGACGGGATGATCGCCAACGTCCGCTTCTTCCTGGGCGCCATCGAAGGGCTCAGCGACCCGCAGTTGATCGGCGCGGTGCTGCCCTTCCCGTCACTGCAGGTCGATCCCTACCGCGGGCTGGCGCCGCACATGCGTGTCACCTCGGCCCGGGCCCGCGCCCTGCTGGCCCTCGCCACCGGCCAGGCCCGCGTGGTCGTGGCCTCGGCCGCGGCGCTGCTGCCTCGTCTGCCCGATCCGTCGGCCCTGGTGGCGCGCTCGCTGGGCGTGAAGACCGGTGCCGACCTGGACCCGCATGGCCTGGCCGCGCTGCTCGTCGACGGCGGCTACGAGCGCCAGGATCCCGTCGACCAGCACGGCGAGTTCTGCTTGCGCGGCGGCATCCTCGACGTCTACCCACCCAACGAGTTGTGGCCGGTGCGCATCGAGTTCGTGGGCGACATGGTCGAGTCGATCCGGCGCTTCGATCCCGACACGCAGCGTTCGGTCGAGACCCTCGACCAGTTCGTGGTCGTGCCGGTGCGCGAGTCCACCGATCCGTCGGACCTGCCGCTGGCGCTGAATGGATCGGCGAGCGTCTTCGACTACCTCACCGCGCGCCGCAGCGCGCAACTGGTGGTGTCCGAGCCGGACGAGGCCACCGCCGCCATCGAGCGCGCGCACGAGCAGGTCGCGGCCAGCTACGAAGAGGCGAGCAGCCGCACCAATGCGCCGACGACCCTCGTCCCGCCTGAACGGCTGCTCGTGTCGGCAGAAGACCTGGCGGCCCGGCTGGCGCGGGCCACCACGCTCTCGTCCCTCGACGTGCAGAGCGGCGACGGGCAGACGCTTCACCACGTGCCGACGCAGCCCATTGGTCAGTTCCACGGGCGCATCGCCGACTGGATCGCCGAAGTGCGCGAGCGGCGCGAGGCCGGCGAGGCCGTGGTTTTCGTGGCCGAAACGGCCGGCCGGGCCGAGCGCACCCTCGAGATGCTGGCCGACTACGAGGTGCGCGCCGAACTGGCCACGCGCACGAGCGAGATGAGCGCCGGCGCGGTGCTCGTGGCCACCGGCAGCCTCACGCACGGCATCCGTTTCACCCGCGGCGCCTTCACGCTCTACGCCGAGACCGACATCTTCGACGAGGATCGCCATCGCGGCGCGGCGGCGCGCAAGCGCTCGGCCACGGCCGCCTTCCTGTCGGACCTGCGCGATCTGAAGGTTGGCGATCTGATCGTGCACGTCGACAACGGCATCGGCGAGTTCGTCGGCCTCAAACAGATCGGCGTCGGCGATACGGCGCACGAGTTCCTCGAGTTGCGCTACCACGGCGAGGACAAGCTGTTCGTGCCGGTCGAGCGGCTGGATCTGATCCAGAAGTACACCGGCGGCAGCCGGCCCGCGCTCGATCGCCTGGGCGGGACCACGTGGGCCAAGGCCAAGACGCGCGTGAAGAAGGCCATGCGCGACATGGCCGAGGAGCTGCTGAAGCTCTATGCCGCGCGCAAGGCGGTGCCGGGCCACCCCTTTGCCGCCGATACGCATTGGCAGCAGGAGTTCGAGGACGCCTTCCCCTATCCCCTCACGCCCGATCAGGATTCAGCCGTCACCGACATCAAGCGCGACATGGAGTCGTCGACGCCGATGGACCGGCTGCTGTGCGGCGACGTCGGTTACGGCAAGACGGAAGTGGCGATGCGGGCCGCGTTCAAGGCGGTCATGGACGGCAAGCAGGTGGCCATCCTGGCGCCGACCACGGTCCTGGCGTTCCAGCATCTCGAGACGTTGAAGGCGCGCTTCGCGTCGTTTCCCGTGCGCGTCGACATGGTGTCGCGCTTCCGCTCGAAGGCCGAACAGACGGCCATCCTGGCGCAAGTGGCCGCCGGCCACCTCGAGATCCTGGTCGGCACGCACCGCCTGCTGTCGAAGGACGTGCAGTTCCGCGACCTCGGGCTGCTGATCGTCGACGAGGAGCAGCGTTTCGGCGTGGCTCACAAGGAACGCATCAAGCAGATGCGGCGCAAGGTGGACGTGCTCACCCTCACCGCCACGCCCATTCCGCGCACGCTCAACATGTCGCTCGTGGGCATCCGCGACATGTCGGTGATCGAGACCCCGCCCAAGGATCGCCTGTCGATTCAGACCCACGTCGTCAAGTTCGACCAGGCGGTGATCACGCGGGCCCTGCGCACCGAGTTCGCCCGCGGCGGCCAGGTCTACTTCGTGCACAACCGCGTCGAGTCGATCTACTCGATGGCCAACCTGCTGCAGCGGCTGGTGCCGGAAGCGCGGATCGTCGTCGGGCACGGGCAGATGGGCGACGACGCGCTCGAGCGCACCATGCTCGACTTCGTGTCCCACAAGTACGACGTGCTGCTCTCGACCACCATCGTCGAGAACGGCCTCGACATCCCCAACGCCAACACCATCCTGATCAACCGCGCCGACCGCTACGGCCTGTCGCAGCTCTACCAACTGCGCGGCCGCGTCGGGCGCAGCGATCGCCCGGCCTATTCCTACCTGCTCATCCCGCCGGAAGAGTCGCTGTCGCCGGTGGCCAAGAAGCGGCTGGCGGCGATCAAGGAGTTCAGCGACCTGGGCAGCGGCTTCCGCATCGCCGCCCTCGACCTCGAGATCCGCGGCGCCGGCAACCTGCTCGGCGGCCAGCAGAGCGGCCAGATCGACGCCGTCGGCTTCGAGATGTACATGAAGCTGCTGGAGCAGACGGTCAAGGAGTTGAAGGGCGAAGATCTCGAGGACGACCTGCGCGCGGTCGTCAACCTGAAGGTCGACTTCCGCATTCCCGACGACTACGTGCAGGACATGAACCAGCGGCTGTCGATCTACCGGCGCATGGCCTCGGCGCGGACCGACGACGACATCCGCCAGTTGCTCGACGAGATGTCCGACCGCTACGGCGCGCCGCCGGCGGCGGTGCTGAACCTGGCCGACTACGGCCGGGTCCGCGTCGGCGCCGACCGCCTCGGCCTCGAGACCATCGACCGGGACGGCTCGCTCGTCGTCTTTAAGTTCAGGGAGCGTACGAAGGTCGATCTGCCGCGCTTGCTGACGCTGGTGCGGTCGCGGCAGGACCTGCAGCTGATCCCGCCCGGCAGCCTGAAACTCGACGTGCGTCAGGGCGCGCCGGTCGGCAAACGCACGAGCCGGGCGTGGTGGACGGCCAGAGCCACGGCCGGAGAAGTGACAGCCGGCTTCACCAAGGCGGAAATCCAGCGGGAAGTAGCCGAAGATCCACGCGCGGAGGGCGGCCTGCTCGACCGCGTGCTGGGTGTGCTGCTGGCCCTGTCGGACGCATGAACGCTGCTAAGCTAGGACGACAACGACCATGAGAAACCTGCCCACGCTCGCCTTGTTGCTGATGTTCACGGGCGCCGCCGGTGCCACTGTCGGGGCCGACATCATCGAGCAGATCCTCGTGCGCGTGAACGGCGAGATCATCACCAAGTCCGATCTCGAGCAGCGCCAGATCGCGGCGCTACGGCAGCGGCCCGAAGTGCAGGGGCTGCGCGGCGACGACGGGAAGCTGGCCGAGTTGCTCACCGAGGTGACGCCGGCCGTGATCGTCGATGCCGTGGACGAACTGCTGTTGCTGCAGCGCGGCAAGGAACTCGGCTACGCGATGGGCGACGAGCAGTTCAAGAGCATCCTCGACAACATCCGCAAAGAGAACAAGATCGAAACCGAGGAGCAGTTCCAGCAGGCCCTGCAGCAGGAAGGCATGACCATGCTCGACCTGCGCCGGCAGCTCGAGAAGCAAATGCTCGTCTCGCGCGTGCAGCAGACCGAGGTGATGGGCAAGATCCCGGTGACCGAGGACGAAGTGGCCGCTTACTACGAGGCCCACAAGAGCGAGTTCGCCACCACGCCCCAGGTCACGCTGCGTGAGATCCTGGTGACCGTTCCCGGTGCCGAGGGCACGGTGAACGTGGCGGCTGACGAGGCCGCGCGGGCCAAGGCCGAAGAAATCCACAAGCGCCTGCTCGGCGGCGAGCCGTTCCCGCGCCTGGCCGCCGACCTGTCGGACGCCAGCTCGAAGGCCAACGGCGGTCTGCTCGGTGAGATTCCGTGGGAAGACATCTCGCCGGAACTGCAGAAGGAACTGAACGCGATGAAGCCCGGCGACGTCACCGCCGTGCTCCGCACACCGCGCGGCTACCAGATCCTCAAGATGGACGCGCGCACCGACGGCTCGGTCAAGCCCCTGGCCGAGGCCCGTGAGGCGGTGTCGGAGAAGGTGTTCGAGGCGAAGCGCCGTGTAGAGTTCCAGCGCTATCTGAGCAAGCTGCGCGCGCAGGCCATCATCGAGTGGAAGAACGACGAGATCAAGAAGGCCTGGGAGAAGGGTCTGGCCGCGGAGCCCACCACCGCGGCAGGCGCCGCCGTTCCAGGCCGCTAGCCTCCGGGACGCTAGCCGTAGCCTCTCGCGCACGTTAGCGCGCAGCGCCGCCCAGCACGAGGCGGGGTGTCACGCCACACCGCGAGGTGTCACGCTGCACGGTTCGCTCGGCTGCGCCTTGTGCGCGGCCTGCTCCGGACGTCCACGCGATTAGCACTACGCGGCGACGGGTCATGGGCCGGCAGTGGGGCCCCCCGCTGCCGCCGACACTCGCCCCTGACATCGTTTGCCGGCCTGCGGAGGGCCGGACGCGGGAGGGCGGGTTGCCGCGCCGCCGGCGTCATCCGAGCTAGAATCGACGGGTTCCCATGAAGATCGGCGCCATCGAACTCGCCTCGCCGCTGGTCGTCTCGCCCATGGCCGGCATGACCGACACGGCCTTCCGCCGGCTGGTGAAGCGGCACGGCGGGTGCGGCCTGGTCGTAAGCGAGATGGTGAGCAGCGAGGGGCTGGTGCGCGGCATCGACCGGACGCTCGAGTACGCCGAGTACACCGAGGAAGAGCGGCCCGTGTCCATCCAGATCTTCGGCGGCGATCCGGATTGCATGGCCGAGGCGGCGCGCGTCGTCGAGCGCATGGGCGCCGATGTCGTGGACATCAACATGGGCTGCCCGGTGCCGAAAATCGCCAAGCATCATGCCGGCTGCAGCCTGATGCGCGAACCGGAACACGCCGCCCGCATCGTCGGCGCGATGGTCAAGGCAGTCGGCATCCCGGTGACGGTGAAGATGCGCAAGGGCTGGGACGACGACCAGGCCAACGCCGCCGACGTGGCGCAGCGGGTCGAGCAGGCCGGTGCGGCGGCCATCGCGCTCCACGGCCGCACCGCCAAGCAGTCGTACTCGGGCTCGGCCGACTGGGACTTCGTGAACGAGGTCGCGCGCCGCGTCTCGATTCCGGTGTTCGGCTCCGGCGACTGCGTGGAGCCCGAGCAGGTGGTGGAACGCCTGCGCCAGGGCGTGAGTGGCGTCTTCGTGGGCCGGGGCGTGCTGCGCAACCCGTGGATTCTCGCGCAGGCCCAGGACCTGCTCGAGGGCCGGGCCATGCGCGTGGTCAGCGCCGAAGAACGCGCCGCGTTCCTGCACGACTACATCGACTTGCTGCTCGACGATCGCCGGACGGAACAGGACGGCTTCCGCCACGTCGCTCCCGGCGCGACCGGTGTGGACGACGCGCGCGCGCGCAGCCGCGAACGCTGGGTGGTCAACAAAGTCGCGGGCGCTGTGCACGTGGTACACCAAGGGCCTCGACAACGGCTCGCACCTGCGCATTGCCATCAACGCCGCGCCGACCATCGCCGAAGTCCGCGACATCATCGACCGCTTCTTCCTGGCGCCAGAGACGTTCGACGCGCGCTCCGGCGGCCTGCCCGAAACTGCTGGCGCGCTCGTCGGGGGCTAGCGCGCGGATGGGTCTCCGCGTCGCCATCGACCTGGACGGCACGGTCGCGGATCTCTCCCGGGCCATGCACGGCGTGGCCACCAGGTACTTCGGCGAGGCGCGCACGACCCCCCCGCCCGCGGCGGCCGACGTGCCCGCGGCTTCCGAGCGGCCCACGCTCCAGGACCTCGACCTGCGCCCGTCGGAACTCGACGCGCTGTGGACCGAGGTGCTGCGCACCAAGAACTTCTGGACCACCTTGACGGAGACAGAGCCGGGCGTCGTGGGCCGCATCGCCGCACTTGCCGCCGACCGCCGCTGGGACGTGCTCTTCATCACCACCCGGCCGACCGCCACCGGCGCCACCACGCAGCTGCAGAGTCAGCAGTGGCTGCACGCGCATGGCTTTCCGCATCCGAGCGTCTACGTGGTCAAGGGTTCGCGCGGCAAGGTCGCGGCGGCGCTCGATCTCGACGCGGTCGTCGACGATTGTCCCGAGAACTGCCTCGATGTGGCGACCGAGTCGGCGGCCAAGGCGGTGCTCGTCTGGCCGGGGCCGATTGAGATGCTCGGACCGGGCGTGACGCGTCACGGCGTGGTCGTGACGCGCTCGATTGGCGCGGCTCTCGACCAGTTGGTCGAGATGGACCGCGCCCGGCGCGGCGGCGTCGTGCAGTCGCTCAAGCGCCTGCTGCGCCGCCATTAGGCCGCCGCCGGCCTAATACTTCTTCTTCGGACCGCCGTAGGGCCGGTTGCCGCCGGTGCCGCCGCCAGGTTTCTTCCAGTCTGGACGCGGGCCGCGCGAATCCGGCCGCGGCGTCCATGCCGGTTTGGGCCGGTCGCTGAAGGGACGATCACCGCCGGGCTTGTCGCGCCAGGCTGGCTTCGGCCGGTCGGTCCAAGGGCGGTCGCCACCCGGCCGACCGCCCCCCGGGCGGTCGCCTCCGGGCCGGTAGCCTCCAGGCCGGTCGCCCCCGGGCCGGTCACCACCGGGGCGATCGCCGCTCGGGCGGTCGCGCCATTCAGGCTTGGGGCCGCGGTTGTCGGGACGCGGCGTCCACGCCGGCCGTGCGCCGCCGCGGTCTCCACCGCCGGGTTTGTCGCGCCAGGCCGGCTTGGGCCGGTCGCTCCACGGGCGGTCGCCGCCCGGCCGATCCCCACCCGGACGGTCGCCTCCGGGCCGATAGCCACTCGGGCGCTCGCCACCGGGCCGGTCGCCACCGGGGCGATCGCCGCTCGGGCGGTCGCGCCATTCAGGCTTGGGGCCGCGGTTGTCGGGACGCGGCGTCCACGCCGGCCGGGCGCCGCCGCCGCGGTCGCCGCCGCCGGGCTTGTCGCGCCAGGCCGGCTTGGGCCGGTCGCTCCACGGGCGGTCGCCGCCCGGCCGATCCCCACCCGGTCGGTCGCCTCCGGGCCGATAGCCACTCGGGCGCTCGCCACCGGGCCGGTCGCCACCAGGGCGATCGCCGCTCGGGCGGTCGCGCCATTCGGGCTTGGGGCCGCGGTTGTCGGGACGCGGCGTCCACGCCGGCCGTGCGCCGCCGCCGCGGTCGCCGCCGCCCGGCTTGTCGCGCCAGGCCGGCTTGGGCCGGTCGCTCCAGGGCCGGTCGCCGCCGGGGCGATCCGCGCGCGGGCGATTCGCCACCAGGCCGGTAGCCTCCAGGCCGGTCGCCACCGGGCCGGTCGCCGCTCGGGCGGTCGCGCCATTCGGGTTTCGGTCCTCGCGCGTCGGGACGCGGGGTCCAGCTGCCGCGGTCACCCGCGGGCTTGTCGCGCCACTCGGGCTTCGGTCCCCGCGCGTCGGGTCGCGGCGTCCACCCGGGTCGCGGGCCGCGCGCATCCGGCCGGGACTTCCAGTCCGGCTTGGGTCCGCGCGCGTCCGGCCGGGACTTCCAGTCCGGCCTCGGTCCCCGCGCATCCGGACGCGGCGTCCATCCCGGGACGCCGCCGCCGGCCTCGCCGCCGCCCGGCTTGTCACGCCACGCCGGTTTGGGCCGGTCGCCGCTCCACGCCCTCTTGGCCGGCGGGCCGTCGCCCTCAGGCCTGGGGCGGCCGCGCCAATCGGTGGCAGGAGGCGCCGCGTCGCCGCTCGGCGGCGACGGGTCCTGTCCGGCGTTCTCGGTTCCGCCGTCCGCGTCGGCTCCGGTCTCCGAACTCGCGCCGCTGTCGGCTCCGCCGTCCGTTTCCCCTTCGCCGGCCACGGGCTTGCCGTCGTCGGCCAGGTACTGCGCGGTCACGTCCTCGAACTCGCCGCCGCCGAACGAGGCGTCATCGAACGCCGGATCCTCGAAGCCGGGCTCGACCGGCGTTTCGTCCACTGGCTGGTCGCCGCCCTCACCGGGCTTGGGCCCATGACCGGGGCGTGAGCGGACCATCTGCTTGAATTTCTGCCACTTGGCCTTCTTGGCCAGTTGGTACTTCTCGCGAGGGTCCTTGTGCTCGCCGCCCGGACGCCAGCCCTTGCCGCGGCCGGCAGCGGCGTCGGGCGGCACCAGCGCGCCGTCGGGGCCGACGGTGTAGCCTTCGCCGAGCTTGTCCTTGGCCTCGTCGCGTGATTCCCAGAGACGTCCGCGCTCGAACCACTTCATGGTTGCGCCCGGCTGTTTGACCTGCAGTCGTTTCAGCGTGGGCAGCAACTCGTCGGGCTCAGCGGCGCGGAACGCCGTCGGCTGGCCGTCCACCAGGATGGTCCAGTAGGCGTAGCGGGGCGGCATTCTATATCCTCAATTCGAAAGTTCCGGGAGACGTTTCAGCTTCTCGACGAGCGTCGTGCGCTTGAGGCCGAGCAGGCGCGCGGCATCGGCACGGTTGCCGTCGGTGCGGGCGAGTGCCCGGCTGATGAGATCGCGTTCGATGCGCCCGACCAGGTCGGGCAGATCCACGCCCACTTCCGGCAGGTCCACGGTGGGCGCGGCCTCGACCGGAACGGCTTGAATTTCAGGAGGCAGATCCGAGACTTCGATCTGCGAACGGGTGCCGCGCAGGATGAGAGCGCGCTCGACGGCATTCTCGAGCTGGCGCACGTTGCCCGGCCAGGCGTAGGCCATCAACCGGCGCATGCCGTCCTGCGAGACCATCACGTCGGGGCCGTCGCCGTTCTGGTCCTCGCGCGCGACGAACTTGCGAATGAAGTGCTGCACGAGCAGCGGCACGTCTTCCTTGCGTTCGCGCAGCGGCGGCAGGTGCAGCGCGATCACGTTCAGGCGATAGAACAGATCCTCGCGGAAGCTGCCCTCGGCCACCATCTTCATGAGTTCGGAGTTGGTCGCCGCCAGGACGCGCACGTCTACCTTGATGGTGCGGTTGTCGCCGACGCGCTCGAACTCGCGTTCCTGCAGCACGCGCAGCAGCTTCGGTCTGCAGCGCCGGGCTCATCGTGCCCACTTCGTCGAGGAACAGGGTGCCGCGGTCGGCCTGTTCGAGCCGGCCTTGACGGGTGGCCACCGCGCCGGTGAAGGCGCCACGGGCATGGCCGAAGAGTTCGGCTTCGAGCAGCGTCTCGGGGATGGCGCTGCAGTTGAGGGCCACGAAGCGGTGCTGACGCCGCGGGCTGGTCTGGTGGAGGGCGCGGGCAATGACCTCCTTGCCCGTGCCGGTCTCGCCGGTGATGAGCACCGTGGCCGAGCTCGGTGCGACGGTTTCGATCATCTGGCACAGGTCGCGCATCGGCTGGCTGCGGCCAACCACGCCGGGCAGGCCGTCGCGCTGCTCGAGCTGGTGGCGCAGGTAGGCATTTTCGGAGCGCAGCCGCCGCTGTTCCAGCGCCGACTCGAGGACGTGCATCAACTCTTCGAACTGGAATGGTTTGCTGATGAAGTCGGCGGCGCCGCGCTTGATGGCGTCGACCGCGTCTTTAACCGTGCCGTAGCCGGTGACGACGATGCCGATGATGCCGGGGTAGCGGTCGAGCGCCGCGGCCAGCACGGCGCGGCCGTCGATGCCCGGCAACCGCAGGTCCGACACCAGGACGTCGAACGCGAAGCCTTCGAGCCTTTCGAGCGCCTGCTCACCCGACGAGGCTTCGCTCACGCGGAAGCCGGCCTCGGTCAGCCGTTCGGCCATGACCGTACGCAGGGCATCTTCGTCGTCGACGAGCAGCAGGTGGGTGGGTTCAGGCAAAGAGGAGATTCTCGAGCGCGCGAGTGTCAATATTCTGACACCCGTGCCGGCAGACCGTCAACCTCGAAATCCGCGATGCTTCGCGCGCGCCGCCCTAATCCCGACGCGGCAGCAACCGATACCAGCCTTTGAAGGAGAACGGCCTGTGGAACGTCAGACGATCAGCATCATGAAGGCTTGCGAACTCGTGGGAGTCAGCCGGCGTACGATTTACAACTGGATAGCCGCCGGCAAGGTCGAGTACGTGCGGACGGCGGGTGGGAGCATTCGCATCTTCGTCGACACACTGTGGCGGCAGCCCGATGGCAGCACGCGCGCAGGCTCCAGCCCGGCAGCGTAACGAATCGAAGACTGCGCGAGGACGTCAGTGAATCCGACCGCTACCCCCGTGGAAACAGGCCAGCAGGCGCGGCCAACCGACCTGCGCGGCCTGTTTCATCAACTCGGCAACCAGCTGGGCGTGATCCTGGCCCATGCCGAGCTGATGGAGATGAAGGCGCCCGATTCGGCCCAACGCAACCGGGCCACGCACGTCGTCAACGCCACGCTCGAAGCGATGGCCACGGCGCGTTCCATCCGCGACGCCTCCTCGACCTAGCTCTGCCTTTAGTCGACTGCCAGTTTTCGTCCCGCCCGGCAAAATCCGACATCCCCCGCCCGCCCCCGCGTCACCCCTTTGGCGTGACCGGCCCCGCTGCGTCAACTCACCGACACCTGGACACCTGTAAGAGCCCCTGTAAAGGCCCTGCACAGGATTTCACGGCAGAATCGTAAGTCATTATTTTACAAACAGTTACTCAGTGAATACGCACGTGCGTGCCCGTCGCGTGGCGAAGTTGCGCGCTTCTGGCATCCCATCTGCAATAGGGCAGGCGTCGCCACATAAGGCCGACCCCAGGAGCCCGATTCCAAATGATCGCCCAGCAGACTTCCGAGACCATCAACCCCCGCATCGAGGCCGGCCTCCCTTTCGTGGAAGCGCTGGCGCGCCGCGTGGCGGCGACCATGCCGCACTCCATCGATCTGGGCGACCTCGTGCAGGACGGGGTGATCGGGCTCATCGACGCCGCCCATCGGTTCGACGAATCGCGAGGCATCAAGTTCGAGACGTTCGCCGAACGGCGCATCCGCGGCGCGATGATTGACGCGCTGCGCAAGGACGCGTGGCCGCGCGGCGTGCGCCGCGTGCGTCGCGAGCTGGAAGCGGCGCGCGAGCGGCTGCGCCTCTCGCTCGGCCACGAGCCGTCGCTGGCCGACCTGGCCGCGGCGGTGGGATCGGACGAAGAGCGCCTCGGCAAGATGATCGTGCGCATCAACACCATCGAGTCAGACCTCGCCGCTGTCGAGCTCCGAGAACATCGACGAGTCGCAGCTCCCGGCGGTGATGGTGCCGGTCGAGCCCGAGCGTCCCGATGTCGCGTATGAGCGCAAGGAAGTCAGCGACCGCGTGATGGCCGCCGTCGATTCGCTCCCGCCGCGCGAACGCCGCGTCGATCGCCCTCTACTACTACGGCGAAGTCACGATGAAGGAAATCGGCGCCGAGCTCGGCGTCAACGAATCGCGCGTCTCGCAGCTCCACGCTCGCGCCCTGCGGCGCCTGCGCGAGGCGCTCGGCCCGGATGCGGCGCCGACCGCCTCCGTCCAGGCGCTGCGCCAGGCCGTCGTGGCCTTCGAACACCGCCCCCGCATGGCGAAGGCCGAACTGCCGGAATCCGACACGGTGGTGCCGGGCGCCATCGCCGCGCGCGCCGAGCGCCGCGGCGTGGTCCTCGATTACGCCAGTGCTTCGCGGGCGGCCCGCAGCAAGTCGCCGAGCCTGAAGGGCTTGGACAGCCACCGGCAGCCGCTCTCCTCGAGGAAGCGTTCGGCGTCGGTGCCGGCCACGTCGCCGGTCACGAAGATGACCCGCCGGGCCAGTGCCGGCGTGGCCGCGGTCATGGCGCGGTAGAAGCGAATGCCGTCGACCCGCGGCATCTTCAGATCGCACACGATCAGGTCGTAGTGGTGCTGGGCGACTTGAGCGAGGCCTTCCTCGCCGTCACCAGCGCGGTCCACGACGAAGCCCGCGTCGACGAAGGCCTCTTTCACGGCGCTCGCCAGCGCCGGCTCGTCCTCCACGACCAGCACGCGCGCCCCCTTGAAGACATCCGGAGGCGGCGCCGTGGTCGGCTGCAGCCTTCTCGGCGGCGCGGCCTTGCCGCCGGACACCGGGAACTCCACGAAGAACGACGCGCCCGAGCCGCGCCGTGACTTGAGCGAGATGCGCCCGCCGTGTTCCTGCACGATGGCGTACGCCACCGTCAGGCCCAGCCCCGTGCCCTTGCCGACTTCCTTGGTCGTGAAGAAGGGATCGAAGATCTTCCCCTGCACGTCGTCGGGCACGCCCGGGCCGTCGTCGTTCACCTCCAGCACCACCTGCTGCTTGGCGCCGTCGTGCCACGTGCGAATCACGATCGTGCCCCGGCCGTTGGCGCCGAGCATGGCCTGCTCGGCGTTCATGAGCAGATTCAGCAGCACCTGCTTGACCTGGTGGCCATCGGCGAATACCGGCGGCAGACCCGCGGCCAGAGCGGGAATCACCGAGATGTTGGTGATCCGCTGCTCGTAGGCGCGCAGGCCCAGCGTCTCGCGGATGATCTCGTTGAGGTCGACGAGCGTGCGGGTGCTCTGGCGCTTGCGCGCGAAGGTCAGCAGGTTGCGCACGATTCGGGCGGCCCGTTCCGACTCGCTCAGAATGACGTCGAGCCCGCGCTTGATCATCTCGTCGCCGCCGGCGCGCTGTTGCAGCCGTTCGGCCCACGACAGGATGGTGGCCAGCGGGTTGTTGAGTTCGTGGGCGACGCCCGAGATGGTCTGGCCCAGCGCCGCCATCTTCTCGGTCTGCAAGAGCTGGTAATAGAGGTCCCGGGACTGGTCCTCGACGTGCTTGCGCTCGCTCACGTCCCGGACCAGCGCCTCGATGCGCATCGACCCGCCGGCATCGGCCGGGTCGGCCGTGGCCGTGATCTCGAGCCACACCGGGCTGCCGTCGGCACGGCGCAGGCGCACCAGGTAGTCGGCGACCGATCCGGCCACCGACAAGCGCTCGAGGAAGGCCGTGCGGGCCTGAGGATCGGCAAATCGGCCGGCATCGAACGGCCGCACCTCGCGCTCGATGGTGTCGGCGGCGTAGCCGAGCACCAGCTTCAGGTGCGGATTGGCAGCCAGGGTGGTCGTCGCCGACGCCCCCACCAGACCGATGTATACGCCCTCGTGAACGGCCTCGAACAGCCGGGCGAACGCCGACGCGCGCTCGTCGCCCACAGGCGTCAGCGCTTCTTCGGGGGCACCGGCGGGGTAGGCGTCTTGGTCCGGTGCTGCGGCGTCCACTTCTTCTCGATGGCGGCACGGATAGCGGCCGGGTCCGCGCCGGAGTTGAAGAGCTGCATCGATTCCTTGGCCACATCCACGCAGATGGCGCAGCCGAAACCGTGCGTGTCCCACGAGGTGACGTTGCCGGCGGCGTCGCGCGCGCCGATGAAGCAGTTCTCGTTGCTGCGATGGCCGTCGGCCTCGCAGCCGCAGTAACAGGGCACGTGCCGCGACACTTCGGGATGGCGGGCCACGAATTCGTAGACCGCGCGCGTCAGGGCGAGAGGACGCGCCAGTGCGTAGCCGGCCGTGTTGAGCGGCGGCAGCGGCGCCGTGGCCGGTGCGGCCGCCTTGGGAGTGGTGCTGGCCGTGGCGGCAGGGGGCTTGGCTGGCGGCCGCGCGGGAGCCGTCTGCCGGGCCGCCGCCACGCCGGTGACGGTGCCCAGGGCCAGCATCGCCGTACCGATTCGCAGAGACAGTCGCATCGGCCTACTTTACCAGCGACGCGCCTCGTGCGCGACCCGGGGACGGCCGCCGTGATGTACGCTGCGGGGCGATGAGTAACCGCCTGGCGCGCGCGGCCCAACTCGAACCCGACAAGACCGGCTGGAACTTCTACCTGTGCGTGCGCAAGGACGTCCGCGTGGGCAAGGGGGGCGAGTATCTGGCGCTGACGTTGCAGGACGCCTCCGGTCCGGTGGCGGCCCGCGTGTTCGAGGGCGTCGATCGGCTGAAACACGAGTTTGCCGCCGGCGACTTCGTCCGAGCCGAGGGCCGGACCAGCATCCACAACGGGGAACTACAGCTGGTGGCCACGGCCATCCGGCGCGTCAACCCCACGCAGGACGACGCCCAGGGCTTCCGGCAGGAAGACTGCGTGCCGAGCGCGCCCCGGCCGCTCGACGCCATGTGGAGCGAACTGGCGGCGCTGGTCGACGACGTGACCGAGCCGTCGTTGCGCGTGTTCCTGCGGCGCATCCTGGCCGACCACGAGACGGCGCTGCGCGAATGGCCGGCCGCCCAGTCCATCCATCACGCCTACCGCGGCGGGCTGCTCGAGCACGTACTGTCGATGGCCACGGCCGGCAAGGCGCTGGCCCGCCACTACGGCGCGCGCGAGGACCTGCTCGTGGCCGGCGCGGTCATCCACGACATCGGCAAGCTGCAGGAGCTGTCCTACGACAACGGCGCCATCAGCTACTCACGCGACGGCAACCTGGTCGGGCACATCGCGCTGGGCCTGATCATGGTGAGGGACACCGCCAGGGGCATCTCCGGCTTTCCCGACGACCTGCGGGCCGAGCTGGAACACCTGGTGGTGTCGCATCACGGAGCGCGCGACAAAGGGTCGCCGGTCGAGCCCAAGAGCGTCGAGGCCTTCATCCTGGCGGCCGTCGACAACCTCGACGCGCAGTTGCACCAGGTGCGCACGGCGCTCGGCGACAACGGCGCCGACCCGGAGTTCACCGGCTGGCACCGGCGCTTCAACCGCGTGCTCTACCGCGGCGTGCGGCCGGTCGACTGAGGCCATACGGCTGGTCGGCTTGACGCGCGGAAGTGCCTGCCGTTCCGCGTCCGGCCTCCGCAGGCCGTCAAACGACGCGGGGCGAGTGTCGGCGGCAGCGCGGGGCGGCTAGCTCTCCTCGCCCTCGGAGCCGTCGGCTTTCGGGCCAAGGGCAAAGGTCATCGTGCCCTGCACGATGACCCGGTCGCCCACCCGCGCGTGTCCGGTCAGCAGCCCCATGCGGCTGCGCAGGCGGATCACCTTGGCGGTGATCTCGACGCTGTCCCCGGGCCGGGCGGAACCGCGGAAGCGCGCCCGCTCGATGCCGCGGAAGTAGATGAGGCGGCCGAGGTTCTCGGGCTTCGACAGAATCAAAATGCCGCCCACCTGGGCGACCGCCTCGGTCAGGATGGTGGGCGGGAGCACCCGGCGGCCGTGCTCGTCGGGCGGCGACAGGTAGTGTTCGCTCGCGGTGACGTTCTTGATGCCCGTGATGCTGACGTCCGGCTCGAACGCGGTGATGCGGTCCACCAGCAGGAACGGGAAGCGGTGGGGCAGAATCCGGGCGATGGCCGCGTAGTTGAGCGGTAGGGACGTCTCCACGAGGCCCGTAGTATCCCATGCCGCGCCCGCGCGGGGCTAGGTCGCGCCCTCCGCGCCCCCGGCCCGGAGCCCCACGGAGGACCATCATCGGCAGGGACATCCGCCATCACTTCGCCCATGAACAATCCGCCGTTCTCGACCGACGAACACGCCCCCGGAGCCGCCATCGACCGCAAGTCCGACCAGGAACGCCTGGCTGCCCTCTTCGCCTTCAGCCGGGAGGTCACCGGCGTGCTCGATCTCGACGAGCTGCTGACGCGCATTCCGCGGCTCATCGCGCGCCTCACGGACTTCGGCGTCTTCTCGGTCTACCTGCTCGACGAGGAATCGCAGACGCTCAGCATCGCCTACGCCGAGGGCTACCCCGAGGAAGCGGCCAAGCGCGTCCGGCTGGAGCTCGGCCAGGGCACGGTCGGCACGGCGGTGAAGGAACAGCGCTCGATCCTGCTCAACGACGTCGGCAGCGATCCCCGCTACATCGCGGTAGTGCCCGGCGTGCAGTCCACGCTGGTCGTGCCGCTGCGCCACAAGGGCAAGGCGATCGGCGCGCTCAACCTGCTCAGCAACGAGAAGCACGCCTTCGACGACACCGACGAGTCGATGCTCCGCGCCTTCGGCGCGTCGGTGGCGCAGGCCATCGTCAACGCGCGGCTGTTCGAGTCGGAACGCGAATACGCCGACGCCATGGAGATGCTGGCCGAGGTCGGGCGCGACATGAGCGCCATCTTCGACCTCGACGAGCTGCTCACTCGTCTGGCGCACCTGGTCAAGCGGGTCATCGCCTATCGCACGTTTGGCATCGCGCTCGTGAACGAGGCCACGGGCATGGTCGAGTTCAAGGTGGCAATCAGCTACGGCGAAGCCGCGGCCAGTTCCCCGGTGCGTATCGGCGAAGGGCTGCTCGGCTACGCGGTGCAGCACAGCGAAGTGGTGCTGGTTCCCGATGTCTCGCAGGACCCGCGCTACATCAACGCCGTGCCCGACGCCAAGTCGGAGCTGGTCGTGCCGCTGCTCGTCAAGGACCGCTGCATCGGCGCCTTCGACCTCGAGAGCCCGGAGCTGAACGCGTTCTCCAAGCGCCATGTCGAGCTGCTCACGCTGCTGGCGTCGCGGGCGGCCGTGGCCATCGAGAACGCCCGCTTGTGGGAGACGGTGCTCGCCAACGAAGAGCGCATCGAGAAGGAACTGCGCTTCGCGCAGCGCGTGCAGATGGCGCTGCTGCCGCAGGAGCTGCCCAAACGGCTGCGCTCGGTGGACGTGTCGTGGCGCTTCGAGCCGGCGCGCGAATTGGGCGGCGACCTCTACGACTTCCTCGCGCCCGAGCCGAACCAGTTCATCGTCGCCGTCGGCGACGTCTCGGGCAAGGGCGTGCCGGCGGCGCTCTACAGCGTGTTTGCCGCCGAAGTGGTGCGCGGGCGCACGTTCCGCCGGCGGCTCGGCCAGGACCGCAATCATCAGGGCCCGGCCGCCATTCTCACCTCGATCAACCGCATCCTGCACGAGCGGCAACTCGAGGAGTACGACTGCACGCTCTGCTACGCCCAGTTCGACGTGCGCCAGCACACGCTGACGCTGGCCAACTCGGGCCTCCCGTTCCCGATCCGGTGCTCGGCCGACGGCGCCGAGTGCGGCCCGATCGGGCTGCCGGGCGTGCCGCTCGGCTCGTTCGGCACGAGCAGCTACGACGAGGTGGTGGTGCCGGCCGACATCGGCGACGTGTTTGCCTTCTGCACCGACGGCATCTCCGAGACCTTCAGCGAGAGCGGCGACGAGTTCGGGTCGGAGCGGATCGCCGAGGTGGTGCGCGCCAACCGCGACCAGCCGGCCGCGCTCATCACCGAGCGCATTTTCGCCGCGATGGCCGACTTCCGCGGGCACGCGCCGCAGAGCGACGATCAGACGGTCGTCGTCGTGCGCGTCATGGCCTGAGGACGGCCGAGCCGTTACCGCGGCGGCGCCGGCAGGCCGCGTTCGAGCACGAGGCCCACGGCCGTGCCGCGCTTGAAGCCCTTCCAATAGGTGTGGGTCGCCAGCGGCGTGCCGTCGCGATCGAGCGCGTAGACCGCGTCCTGGCCTCTGGGTACGACGTCGAAGTAGGCCAGGCGCGTCTGGTCGCCCTTGAGGCGCGCGTCGAAGTGCGCCGTCACGAAGTGCGCCAGGATGTTGTTCATCCGCACCGTGTCCCACACCGCATCGGCGTAGTGCGCGAAGGGGAACCCCTTGAGCGTTTCTGAATAGGCGTAGGCCTCGGCCGGGGCCGGAATGGGCGCGGCGGCGTTGTGGTTGGCGTTCAGGAAGGTGAGCAGGTAGCGCTCGGCATTCACGGCGCCGGCGAAGATGGCGCGCGTCCCCTTCTCGTAGCCCGACACGTCGTCGGCGCTGCCGGCCACAAACAGCGTGGGCGTGCGGATCCCGGCCAGGCCGGCGGCATCCCAGTAGCCGGCCTGCATACCCCACGGGCCAATCGCCACGGCAGCCTTGATGCGTGGGTCGCGCGCCGTCTGATAGGCCGGCGTGTCGGCGCCACGCTCCAGCAGCAGGTGATTGGGCGGCGCGGCGGGGAACGACGCGGCGGCCGTGCTGTAGCCACCGCCGATGACGTTGACCACGCCGTACCCGCCCATCGAATAGCCGACGATGCCGGTGCGCGAGGCATCGACGCGGCCGGCCAGGAAACTACCCGAGCCAGCGGCGCCCAGGCGGGCGACTTCGTTCACGACGAACAGCTGGTCGAACGGCCGGTTGTAGAGCGTGCTGGCGAAGTTCTTCTGATCGTCGTAGGTGCTGTCGGTGTGATCGATCGACACGGCGACGTAGCCTTTGCTGGCCAGGTTCTCGCCCAGATGGCTCATCAGGTAACGATTGCCGGGATACCCATGCGAGATGACGATCAGCGGAAACGGCCCGCCCGTGTCGAGCGGTGACGCGTCGCGTACCGCGCGCCCGTGCAAGGTGACGGTCACGTTGGGGTCGCGGGTGATGGTGCGGTAATCCCCGCCGCCAGGCGCGGCGGCACGAAGCGCCGCGGGATACCAGATCTCGAGCGTCAGCGTGCGGTCGTAGCGCGCGGTCGGTTCGCCGGCGGCGGTCTGGAGGATGTCCGGGCGATTCGGGTCGGTGACGCGCAGCGTGCGCACTCCGATCGCGTGCGGGCCGTAGGGCGCGAGATCGGGCGCGGCGGGCGCCACCACGTCGATGCGGTTGTCTTGCGCGAGGCCCGGACGCGCCTCGACGGCCAGTGCCATGAGGGCCACCAGCGCGACACCTCGGTTCCATGTCATCACTCGACTCACGGGTACGGCTCCTGGCAGAAGGGGTGAAACGGCATGCTAGTCTACGTCCGATGAGCGCGCTGCCGGCCCGGGCGGGTGATGTCTTCGAGGCGGGGCTCTTTCCGCTGTCACCCGAGACCCACGACCAAGGCCTGCGCTGGCTCTTCGATCTGTCGACCCTGCTCATGCTGCTCGATTGCCGTCCCGGCGATCGCGTGCTCGACCTGGGTGCCGGCTCGGGCTTCTCGTCGGAGATGCTCGCGCGCTTCGGTTACGACGTGGTGGCCGTGGACCCGGATGTGAAGGCGCTCGCCAACAACCGGCGCCGCCCGTCGTTCGACGCCGCGCGCATCAGCGGCACGGTCCAGGTGGCGTGCGGCGTGGCCGAGCGGCTGCCGTGCGCCGAGGCCGCCTTCGACGGCGTGCTGTGCATGAACGCGATGCACCACGTGAGCGACCTGCCGGCGGCCGTCGCCGAACTGGCCCGCGTGCTCAAGCCGGGCGGGCGGGCGGTGTTGTCGGAGCCGGGGCTGGCGCACCTCGATCAGTCCGAGACCCAGCGGGCGCGCGCCGAACACGGCGAAGACGACCGCGCCTTCGACGTCATTGCCTTCCTGCGGCTGGCGCTCGCCGGCGGCTTCTCGGAGGCCATGCTCGCGGCCGTGCTGGAGCCGCCACTGCGCCTGCTGCCCGTGCAGGAGATCGATCTCTATCTCACGGGGCGCCATCCGCGCCCACACCTGACCACGGCGGGCGTGGTGGCCGAACTGCACCGGCATCACGCCTACGCCATGCTGGTGCGCGAGGGCGTCAAGCCGAAGACGTCACGCCAACCGGGCGTGCTGGCTGCCGACATCTACGTCGAGCCGCTGCCGGCCGCGGTGAGCGCCGGCAGCCGCTTCGAGATTCGCGCGCGCGCCACCAATACCGGCGACACCGTGTGGCTGGCACAGCCGCTGCCCCGGGGCGGCTACGTGCAGTTCGGGTGCAAGTGGCTCGAGGCGGCGACTGGACGTCTGGTGACCGACCTGCCCGGCCGCACTCGCCTGACCGGCGACGTGTCCCCCGGTGGCCGCACCGAGGCCACGCTCGCGGTCGTGGTGCCAGACACGCTGCCGCCCGGCGACTACGTGGTGAAAGTGGATCTGGTCGACGAATTCATCTGCTGGTTCTCGGACAAGCCGTCGAACCAGCCGAGCGAACACCGCGTCCGCGTCACCCCTTAGTGGTGCTCGTCGACGGCCGTGGCCGAGGCCAGATAGATCCCGGTCAGCGTCATGAAGATGAACGCCTGCAGCGGCCCGACGATGAGGCCCAGCGCCTGAATCGGCAGCGGCGCCAGGAACGGCACGATGCTCCCGATGATGAGCACCACCAGGTGTTCGCCGAAGATGTTGCCGAAGAGACGCAGCGTCAGCGACATCACCCGTGAGGCGTGGCTGATGAGTTCGATCGGCAGCATCAGCAGGAACATCGCCTTGGGCACGCCTGGTGGGAAGGCGAAGTGGAGCAGGTAGTTGCCGAGCCCCTGCGCCTTCACGCCTTCGACGTGGTAGTAGAGCCACACGACCAGGGCCAGCGCGAACGGCACGTTGACGTTGCTCGTGGGCGACCCGAGGCCGGGAATCTGGCCCATCAGGTTGGCGAGCAGGATGAAGACGAACACCGTTCCGACCAGCGGCAGGAACTTCTTGCCCTTGTGGGGCATCATGTTCTCGAGCTGCTCGACAATGAAGTTGACGATGTCCTCGAGGACGATCTGCAGCTTGCCGGGATGGTCCACGCTCAGGCGCGAGCGGATGAACAGCCCGATGCCGGTGATGAACAGGACGATCAGGGCGGAGAAGACCAGGTAATCCGGCACGTGCACGCCGAAGCGCCCGAACAGGGCATTGACCAGGTCGACGATGGGTGAAGGGTGCTGCAGCTGCTCCACAGCCCTAGATTGTACCTGATTTCACAAGGCCATGGAAAAAGCCGGACCGGCGTGGGACGGCGCCGGCCCGGCACCCTGCGAGAGTGTGAGCAGTGGCGCGAATGGTCGACCTGGCGTCAGCGGTAGCGGAGGCGCTGCTCGCGCAGGTGGAGCCCCAGCGCCCGCCCGCCCAGCACCGCGACGTCCTGCACCTTGCCCCGGACTTCCACCTCGGCGCCGCGCGCCGGCGACCGCTTGTCGGTGGACACCACGGTGATCTCGCCGGTGCCGTCGTCCACCTTGTAGACGTTGAAGCCGACCAGCGGCACACCCCACGAGGTCGTGACCTGGCCCCGGATGGTCACCGAGTGGTCTACGAACCGGCCGGGCTGCGCCTGCACCTGGCGGATGGCGGGGTGACCGGGCACGGTGGCGCAAGCCCCGGCTGACAACGCCGAGACCAGCGCGAGCGCCGCGACCGTCCAGCGGAAGTTCGAGCGAACGCGCATGAGCAGACCCTCCTCGTCGGGGAAACAGCGAACGCGACGGATCGCGAAAAACGAAGTCCGGGATGCGGCGATGCCAGCGCCTGCCTGATTAACGCACCCCGGTGACCCGCCGCGTTCGCCTTCCCTAATCCAAGATGCGTGCCGCACGGGCGAGCCGACGGCCGCCGCGCGATTCATTGGAGAATTCGTGGCCGCGGCTCTCGCCGAGGCACGACCGGCGCCCGAGCTCGTCCTTGCCTGCGGACGTGATGACCTCGCGCGGGGCCACCCTTGGTGCGTTCGGTCGCCCAAGGCGACGAGCACGCCAATCAGACGCGCCGCGCCACCGCCTAGTAGACAGAGAGGTAACGGTCGATCTCCCAGGGCGAGACGTGGCGGATGTAGTCGTCCCACTCGTCGCGCTTGGCGGCGAGGAAGTGCTCGAAGATGTGGTCGCCGAGCGTGTCGCGCACCAGGTCGCTCTTCTCGAGCTCGTCGAGCGCCTCGCTCAGGTTGCCCGGCAGCTCGTCGATGCGCAGGTGCCGGCGCTCGCGGTGGCTCATCTTGTAGATGTTCTTGTTCACCGGCGGGCCCGGGTCGAGTTCCTGCTCGATGCCGTCGAGGCCGGCGCGCAGCATCACCGCCAGCGCCAGGTAGGGATTGCACGACGGGTCGGGCATGCGCAGTTCGATGCGCGTGGCCGTCGCCGCGCGCGGCCGGCACGCGCACCAGCGGGCTGCGGTTCTTCTCCGACCAGGCGATCGCGGTCGGCGCCTCGTAGCCGGGCACCAGCCGCTTGTAGGAGTTCACCAGCGGGTTGGTGATCGGCGCAGAAGCCCTTGGCGTGCCGCAGCAGGCCGCCGATGTAGTGCAGGCAGGTCCGGCTCAGCTGCCACTCGCGCTGTCGGCGTCGAAGAAGGCGTTGCGTCCCTTGCCGCGAACAGCGACTGGTGCGTGTGCATGCCCGAGCCGTTGACGCCGAAGATCGGCTTGGGCATGAAGGTGGCGTGCAGGCCGTTGCGGCTGGCGACGTTCTTGACGACGAAGCGGAACGTGCTGATGTTGTCGGCCGTCGTCAGCACGTCGTCGTAGCGGAAGTCGATCTCGTGCTGGCCCGGCGCCACCTCGTGATGCGCCGCCTCGACGTGGAAGCCCATCTGCTCGAGCGCGAGCGACGATCTCGCGCCGCACGTCTTCGCCCTGGTCGACCGGCGTCAGGTCGAAGTAGCCGGCCGCGTCGTGCGTCTCGGTGGTCGGCTCGCCGTCGCGCGCCTGGAACAGGAAGAACTCCGCCTCCGGCCCGGCCTTCATCGTGAAGCCGCGCGCGGCGGCCAGGGCGATGACGCGCTTCAGCGTCGTGCGCGGGCAGCCGGCGAACGGGCGTGCCGTCGGGGTTGGCGATGTCGCAGATCATGCCGGCCGACGCGTTCGCGCCGCTGGCGTCGGTCCACGGGAAGACCCGGAAGGTCGTCGAGGTCGGGCTTCAGGTACATGTCCGACTCTTCGATGCGGACGAAGCCCTCGATCGACGAGCCGTCGAACATGATCTGGCCGTCGAGCGCCTCCTCGAACTGCCGGTCGGGAACCTCGACGTTCTTGATGACGCCGAGGATGTCGGTGAACTGGAGGCGCAGGAACTTCACCTTCTCGCTCGGCCCGCTCGAGAACGGCAGCTTTCTTGTCCATGGACTTCCCCGGTGCGGCGCCTCCAGTATACGGCTCGTCAGAGCCGCGCCGATGCACGGGCCGAGCGATGCCAGCGGCCCGTGGTCGAGGGCGACCGAGCAATCCGCCGGGCCGATACCCAGGCTGGTCACGGCGGCCGCGTACCTCTAATCTGGTCGTGGCGGGCCGGTCACGGCCGCGCGAAGGAGGACGTGGGATGCAGGCGCGCACACTCGGCAACAGCAGCTTGAAGGTGTCGGCTCTGGGACTCGGCTGCATGTCCATGAGCTCCGGCTATGGGCCGCCGGCCGACCGGACGGCGATGATTGCGCTGTTGCGCGCGGCCGTCGACCGCGGCGTCACGTTCTTCGACACGGCCGAAGTCTACGGTCCGTACGTCAACGAGGACACTCGTCGGCGAGGCGCTCGCGCCCGTCCGCGACCAGGTGGTGATCGCCACCAAGTTCGGCTTCGCCTTCGAGCACGGCAAGCAGAGCGGCCTGAACAGCCGGCCCGTCGCACATCAGGGAGGTGGCCGAGGCGTCGCTGACGCGGCTCCAGACCGACGTGATCGACCTGTTCTACCAGCACCGGGTCGATCCCGAGGTGCCCATCGAGGACGTCGCGGGCGCGGTGAAGGATCTGATTCGCGAAGGGAAGGTGAAGCACTTCGGCCTCTCGGAAGCCGGGGTCGCGACCATTCGCCGCGCGCACGCCGTCCAGCCGGTCACCGCCCTGCAGAGCGAGTACTCGCTGTGGTGGCGGGAGCCCGAAGCGGAGGTGCTGCCGGTGCTCGAGGAGCTGGGCATCGGGTTGGTGCCCTTCAGCCCGCTCGGCCGAGGCTTTCTGACGGGCACGATCGACGAACACACCACGTTTGCCAGCGACGATTTCCGCAACAACGTGCCGCGCTTCACGCCCGAGAACCGCAAGGCGAATCTGGCGTTCGTCGCGTGGCTGACGGCCTTTGCCGCGCGGAAGCAAGCCACCCCGGCGCAGATCGCGCTGGCCTGGCTACTGGCGCAGAAGCCGTGGATCGTGCCCATTCCGGGCACCACGAAGCGGCATCGGCTCGAAGAGAACCTCGGAGCGGCTGCCATCGAGTTGTCGTCCGAGGATCTACGGGAGATCGATGGCGCCGGGACCCGG
The DNA here is from genome assembly GCA_963843885.1 of uncultured Acidobacteriota bacterium. Taxonomy (GTDB): domain Bacteria; phylum Acidobacteriota; class Vicinamibacteria; order Vicinamibacterales; family UBA2999; genus CADEFD01. Next base: position 586,182 of record CAWJMJ010000011.1, on the reverse strand, counting down.
ATCGCCGTGCACGGAGCGCGCTACTCCGAATCTCTGCAGCGCATGATCGACAGGTGAGGGTGGACTCCGGCCGCATGGCCCGGCAGCACGACGCCGGCTAGCTGGGCGCGTCGATGATCGGCTCGTCGCCGACCGGCGCGTCGCGATGCGCCGGCGGCTCGAGCAGCGTGGCGAGCTGCGCCGCGACGATGCCGGCCGCAGCCACGAACGCAGAAGACGGCGCGCCCGAAGAGAGCAGTTCCACCGAGAGGACGCCGACGGCGCCCTTCGAGCCCACGATTGGCGCGGCAACCGCGGCCGGCTGTCCCCCGCGCCCTGGCACGATGGCCGGCGCGACCTGCGAGAACGCGTGCGCGGTCGGGTTGTCGTCGCTGACGGCCACGGCGGGAAAGCGCGCCACCAGACGCTCGTCGTAGCCCCACGCCGCGGCCGGCTGCAAGGCAGCGCGCTCGGCGTCGGCCAGCCACACCACGATGCCCTTGGCGCCGATGGCCGGGGCGACGCGTTCCAGTACCGAGGCCAGCGCGGCGCCGTCGGACAGACGCGCCAGCTCTGTGCACACGGCCGCCAGGGGCATCAGGTCCAGACCCGCCGCCGTCCGCACGGCCTCGGTGCCTGCCGCCGCTGACGTCGGGCGAACCAGATCGAGCGAGAGATCGCGCGCGGCCCGCGGCTCGGGGTCGGGGTCGGGCGCCGCGGCCGGCACGGGCAGCGCCGCGCCGCGCACCCGCGGAACCGGAGTGAGGATCAACGCGGCCAGGGCCAACACCCCGAGCGCGCCGGCGCCGACCAACGCTTGCTGTTGGCGCAAGGCGAAGGTGACGCGGTCGGTCTCGGCGCTGCGCTGCGCGATCAGGTCGGCGACCTGCTTATCGACCGCGTCGACGTGAGGGAGCGCCTCGCCGAAGGCGATGTCGCTGGCCATGAGCGATCGGCCGCCGGCCGCCGATTCGTGCAGGCGCTCCTCGACCTCGACCAGGCGGTCGATCCGTTCGCTGCTGCCCGAGAGCGCGGCGCCGCCGGGCGTGGCCGCGAGCGAGGCCAGCCGCGCCCGCACCACGTCGATGGCGGCGTTGACCTGGCGGCTCCAACTCGCCGCCGACTGGCCGGGCGAGGCCATGGCGGCCATGGCCCGCCGCGCCTCCGACAAGGCATTCTGCAACGCCCGCGCGTCGATCGACGCCATCTGCAGCGTGCGCCGCTCGGCGAGGGCCTGCTGCTCGAGCACGACGGCGCGGTAAGCGAGCCCGGCCGCGCCCGCCACGGCCAGCACGAACAGCACCCATCGGGCCGCGGGATGTCGCATGTTGCTCAGTCTGTCCGTCGAATGCAGGCGATGTCCGGGCCGAGGTTCAGTCCGACGCGCGGCTCAACCCGTCGGTGACGAGGCGCAGCGGAATCACCGACGGCTTGGCCGCGTGTTCCATCTGCACGTTGTGCCCCTTCACCGGCGGCAGGTCCTGGTACATCACGTCCCACTTCCAGCGTTCCGACGGGTTCGACGACTGCAGCCACGACTCGGCGCTGACCGGACGGTTGAACGTGTTGTCCGCCAGGCCTTCGTACCCGGCCTGGCCGGCCAGCGACTCGGCCAGGTCCGCGCGCACGGCCGCGGCGCTGGCGTAGCTGAAGGGCAGCCCGAGGGCCGCCGCCACGCTGGTGAGAATCTGCCAGTCTTCGACCGCGTCGCCAGGGGTGACGATGGCCTTCGAGGCCGCCTGCACGTGCCCCTGGTCGTTCGTGAAGCAGCCGTCCTTCTCGACCCACGCCGCGCCGGGCAGCACCACGTCGGCGGCGGCCGCCAGCGGACCGGCGAGCACGCCCTGATAGACGAGCGCCTTGATGCGGCCAGCGGCGCGCGCTTCGACCAGCCACGCCACGTCGCCCATCGACTCTGCGGGACCGGGGTCGACCACGTAGAGCACGTCCACCGTGCCGGCATCGACGGCCGAGCGCAGGGCCGACAGATCCGCCGCGCCCTCGAGACCAGCGCCGACGCTCAGACCCAGGTCGCGGGCGCCGAGCACGTTGGGCGCATCGGTGGCCGGGACCACGAACTTGGTGTCGGCCGGCTGCGACTTGGCCGAACGGCGCCAGGTGAGGGCCACATGGCCGGCGCTGATATCGCCCTTGAGGTCGCCGGCGAGGCGCTTGATCAAATAGAGCTCCTCGAGGCTGGCATGGGCCGAAACCAGGAAGCGCACCGAGGCCGGGTCGCGGCGGCCGGCGGCATTCAGCAGATCCCGCACCTTGGTGAGGGCGTCCTTCCAGGTGGCGTCCTGCGGCGTGCCGTCGCGTCCGGCCAGACGTGGCTTGCGCAGCCGGTTCGGACCCTCGACCCAGCCGTAGTCGAAGCGGCCGATGTCGCACATCCAGAAGTCGTTGACCGCCGGGTTGTAGCGCGGCGTGACGCGCACGAGCTGCGAGCCTTTGGCCCATTCGGGCTTGGCGCGCAGCCACGCGGTGGTCGAGCAGCCCTTCGCGCACATCGTGCAGATGGTGTCGATGGCGTTGGGGTTGTCCCACGGGCGCGAGCGGAAGCGGTACTGCTTGGTGGTGATGGCGCCGACCGGGCAGACGTCCATGAGATTGCCCGACAGCAGCGAATGCACGCCCTGCTCGTTGAACGTGGCGATCTCGCTGCCGTTGCCGCGGTCGACGATGCCGATCTGGGCATCGCCGTCCACTTCACGCATGAAGCGCGCGCAGCGCGTGCACATGATGCAGCGGTTGCGGTTGAGCATCAGCGTCGGCCCGAAGTCGACGTCGGCCTTGACGCCCTCCCCGTCGAACGTGCGGCGCGGGAAGTCCATGCGGCTCTGCACGTTGCCGAACGAGTAGGAGAAGTCCTGGAGCGGGCACTCGCCGCCCTTGTCGCACACCGGGCAGTCGAGCGGGTGGTTGATGAGCAGGAACTCGAAGACGCCGGCGCGGGCCTCGGTGCTCTCGGCGTCTTTGGTGTAGACCACCATGCCTTCGGCGGCCGGCGTCGAGCACGACGTCTGCAGCTTCGGCATCTTCTCGATCTTCACGAGACAGACGCGGCACGATGCATCGATGCCCAACCCCGGGTGGTAGCAGTAATACGGCACCTGAATCCCGGCCGAAATTGCCGCCTGCAGCACCGACGTCCCCTTGGGAACCGTTACCGGGGCACCGTCGATCGTGAGCGTCACCTGTTCCATGGCGGTCGGCATCATATCACGCGGCCGATCCCCGTAGGGACCCGGCTGACGGCTGGAAGTCGGTACTGGGTCAACAAGATGGAGCCACCTGGCGGCGTTGGTGGCGCACCCCGGCAGGCCCCGGAGCGGGCGTCGCGGTGAGACCACGGCCGGGCGCCCGCCCGCGCGGCGTGGACTGACCGGCCGACACGGGGTGACGGGCCCCCGTCATCTCGGTGGCGGGACGACGAGACGGCCATCCTCCCATCGGTCGATGGCGCGCGCGACGTTGCCACGGCCTGCACGGTTCGTCTGCCCGTTGCCGCGGCTCGACCCAACCACGAGCGCCGTTGTGCACGGTTACGGATTCGGCATGGCCGTTGCCCCAGAAGCCTACGGCTTCGTGTGCCGACTTGCGAAAAACGTAGTCTTAACGGGCAATTCAAGCGTCTGACCGGACCTCGCGCGTCACGGACGCCCGTGATCCGCCTGGCGGCAGCCGTGGCGCTCGTGCAGGCGACCGTGCTGTGGCTGCCGTCGTCGGTGACCGGCGCGGCGGACGCGGTGCTTTCGAAGCCGGTCGTCGCCGCCGGCGCCCACGCCGTTCTGGTGGACGAGCGTTTGTCCGACAGCCCGGGTACTGGCAAGTGCGGTCGGGCCGGGCGGCCGGGTGTTCTTATACGACGGCGCCACGGAATCGCCCGCCGACGTGTTGGACCGTGTCGTGAACTGGGCGAACGGGTCAGCGCAGCCGGTCGCGTCGGTATCGCTGATGGCCCACGGCACTCCCGGGGCGTTTGCCCTAGGCAACGAGTGGGTGACCGCGGACAACGCCAATCGAGGGGGCGATGCCTGGGGCCGGCTCGGCGCCGTGCTGGCTCCGCGCGCCCGCATCAACTTGTTCGGCTGCGACGTGGCGGCGCCCGGCAGCGACGGTCAGCGTCTGCTCGACGAGATTGCCGGCCTCACCGGGGCCGACGTTCACGCGTCGGCCGACGTCACCGGGCGGGGCGGGAACTGGCGCCTCGAGGCGTCGTCCTCCGGGGCCGCCTCCGATGGCGGGGCGGCCGTCCCTCCTCTCGACCTCGCGCTGCTGGAGTCGTCCAGCGCCAGTCTGGCCTGGTACAACCCCGCGTGGCGCTACCGCAAGGCGATCACCATCGACCGCACCAAGGTCAGCGGCGGCGTGGACTTGTCGAACTTCCCGGTCCTGGTCAATCTCGGCGCGGATGCCGGGCTGGCCGCCCGCGCCCAGGCCAGCGGCAACGACATCCTGTTCACCAGCGCGGATGGCACGACCAAGCTGGCCCATGAAATCGAGGCCTTCACCTCAGCCAGCGGCGCACTCACCGCCTGGGTCAAGGTGCCGGTGGTGTCCGCCAGCGTCGACACGGTCCTCTACATCTACTACGGCAACAACTCGGCTTCGAGTCAGCAGAACCCGACGGCGGTGTGGGACTCGAGCTTCCGCGGCGTGTGGCACTTGCAGGAAAACGGCACGTTCCCGCAGGACTCGACCACCAATGCCAACCATGCCACCAGCGGCACGCTGCCGACCCGCGGGGCCGCCGTGATTGGCAGCGGCCAGACCTTCGATGGGACCACGCAGTCGGTGGCCATTCCCCATTCGGCGTCCCTGGGCATCTCCGGCAACGGCACGTTCTCCGTGTGGTTCCGCTTCACCGAGACCCGTGAAAGCGACCTGTTCGAGAAGGGCGGGGTTGGGGGCTACACCGGCTGGCAGTCGGTCAACAAGTTGTGGTGGGGCCCTCAGACCGGCACCGTGGCCCAGTGGTCTACCTCCGGGGCGTTGGTGACCGGCCAGTGGTACCGGCTCGACGGGGTCAACGAAGCCGGGATCAAGAAGCAGTACCTCGACGGGAACCTGGTCGCTCAAAGCACCTCGGCCCTCAACTTCAGCAACAACGGCCCTCTTCAGCTCGGCGACGGCGTGGACGGGCGATTCAAGGGCACTCTTGACGAACTGCGCATCTCCGACATCGTCCGCTCGCTCGGGTGGATCCGGACCGAGTACAACAACCAGAGCTCGCCGGCCACCTTCCTGTCGCTCGGAACGGAAGACGCGCCGCCAACCGTCATCAACGTGACGTCCTCGACGGCCGACGGCGTCTACGGGCTGGGCGCCGCGGTCTCGGTCCAGGTGACGTTCAGCAGCGCCGTCACGGTAACCGGGACGCCGCAGCTGACACTGGCGACCGGGCTCACCGCCGCGGTCGTGAACTACGTGAGCGGCAGCGGCACGCCCACCCTGACCTTTACCTATACCGTCGCGGCCGGCCACAACTCGCCGGACTTGGACTACGTCTCGAGCGCCGCGCTGGCGCTGAACGCCGGGACGATTCAGGCAGCCACCGGCAACCCCGCGATTCTCACGCTGCCGGCGCCGGGTGCCGCCGGGTCGCTGGGCGCCAACAAGGCGCTGGTGATCGACACGACGCCGACCGTCCTGAGCGTGACCTCGTCGACCGCCGACGGCACCTACGGGCCGGGCGCCGCGATTGCCGTCCTGGTGAACTTCAGCGAAGCGGTGACGGTCACGGGCGTCCCGCAGCTGACGCTGGAGACGGGGGTCACCGATGCAGTGGTCGACTACGCAAGCGGCAGCGGCACCAGCGTCCTCACCTTTACCTACACGGTGGCGGCCGGGCACACCGCCGCCGACTTGGACTACGCCGCCACGACCTCGCTGGCGCTCAACGGCGGGACCATCGCCGACAGCACTGGCAACGCCGCCGCCGTCACGCTGCCCGCGCCCGGCGCCGCTGGATCGCTCGGCGCCACCAAGGCCATCGTCATCGACACCACCGCGCCGACGGTCACGAACGTCACCTCGACCACCGCCGATGGCACCTACGGCGTGGGCGCCACGGTGCCGGTGCAAGTGACGTTCAGCGAAGTGGTGACCGTCGTCGGGACGCCGCAGCTGACGCTCGAGACCGGGGCTGCCGATGCCGTGGCGAACTACGCGAGCGGCAGCGGGACGAGCACGCTCACCTTCAACTACACGGTGGCGGCCGGACACGCTACGTCCGACCTGGACTACGTGGCCACGACCTCGCTGGCGCTGAACGGCGGCACGATCCGCGACGCCGGCAGCAACGACGCGACCCTGACCCTGCCGGCCCCGGGCGCGGCCGGGTCGCTCGCGGCCAACAAGGCCATCGTCATTGACGGCCTGGTGGCGACGGTCACCGACGTGACGTCGTCGACCGCCGATGGTCTCTATGGACTGGGCGCGTCGATTTCGGTCCAGGTGACCTTCAGCCGAGCGGTCACGGTCACGGGCACGCCGCAGCTGACGCTGGAGACCGGGGTGACCGACGCGGTCGTGAACTACGTGAGCGGCAGCGGCACGCCCACCCTGACGTTCGCCTACACCGTCCTGGCCGGCGACAACTCGCCCGACCTGGATTACGCGTCGACCACGGCCCTGGCCGTGAACGGCGGGACGATCCGGGACACCACGGGCAACAACGCCACCACGACGCTGCCCGCGCCCGGCGCGCCCGGATCGTTGGGCGCCAACAAGGCCATCGTCGTCGACACCATCCCGATGGTTACCGGCGTCACCTCGTCGACCGCCAACGGCACCTACGGGCTGGGCGCGCCGATTGCCGTCCTCGTGAACTTCTCTGAAGCGGTGACGGTCACCGGCGTGCCGCAGTTGACGCTGGAGACCGGCGTCACCGACGCGGTCGTCGCTTACGCGAGCGGCAGCGGCACGCCCACCCTGACCTTCATCTACACGGTGGCGGCCGGGCACACCACCGCCGATCTGGACTATGTCGCCACCAACGCCTTGGCGCTGAACGGCGGCTCGGTCATGGACGGCACCGGCAACGCCGCCGTGCTGACGCTGCCGGCGCCTGGCGCCGCCGGGTCGCTCGGCGCCAACAGGAACCTGGTCATCGACACCACCCCGCCGACGGTCACCAACGTCACGTCGTCCACCGCGGACGGCACCTACGGGGTAGGCGCCACCGCGGCGGTGCAAGTGACGTTCAGTGAAACGGTGACGGTAACGGGCACGCCGCAGTTGACGCTGGAGACCGGCGTCACCGACGCCGTGGTGGGTTACGCCAGCGGCAGCGGCACCAGCACCCTGACCTTCACCTATACCGTGGCGGCCGGCCACACCTCCGCCGACCTGGACTACGTGGACACGACGTCGTTGGCCCTGAACGGCGGCACCATCCGGGACGCGGGCAGCACCGACGCGATTCTGACGCTGCCGGCCCCGGGCACTGCCGGATCGCTCGGCGCCAACAAGGCACTGGTCATCGACACGGTAGCGCCCGCGGTGACCGACGTCACCTCATCGGCGGCCGACGGCACCTACGGACTGGGGGCGGTCCTGGCCGTGCAGGTCGCCTTCAGCAAGCCCGTGACCGTAACCGGCACGCCGCAGCTGACCCTGGAAACAGGCGTGACCGACGCGGTGGTCAACTACGCCAGCGGCAGCGGCACGGCCACGCTGACGTTCACCTACACGGTGGCGGCTGGTCACGCCTCGCCGGATCTCGATTACGTGGCCACGACCGCCCTGGCCCTGAACGGCGGCGCGATTCGCGACGTGGGTGGCAACGACGCGACCCTGACGCTGGCGGCCCCGGGTGCGACCGGCTCGCTTGGCGCCAACAAGGCGCTGGTCGTGGACGGCGTCGTGCCCACGGTCACGAACGTCACGTCGTCCACGGCCAACGGCGCCTACACCGTCGGCAGCACGATCTCGGTGCAGGTGACGTTCAGTGAAGTTGTGACCGTGACCGGGACCCCGCAGCTGACGCTGAAGACCGGGGCGACCGACGCGATCGTGAACTACACGAGCGGCAGCGGCACGAACACGCTCACCTTTATATATACGGTGGCAGCGGGCCACACCTCGGCCGACCTGGACTACGTCGCCACGACGTCGCTGGCGCTCAACGGCGGCACGGTTCGGGATGCGGCCAACAACAACGCGACGCTGACGCTGGCGGCGCCGGGAGCCGCAGGGTCGCTCGGCGCCAACAAGGCCATCGTCATCGACACGACGGCGCCGACCGTCACCAACGTGACCTCGTCCACCGCCAACGGCACCAAGGGTGTGGGCGCCACGGTGTCGGTGCAGGTGGTGTTCAGCGAAGCGGTGACGGTGACCGGCACCCCGCAACTGACACTGGAGACCGGCGTCGTCGACGCGGTCGTGAATTATGTCAGCGGCAGCGGCACCAGCACCCTCTCGTTCACCTATACCGTGGCGGCGGGGCACACGTCGCCGGATTTGGACTACGTCGCCACCACGTCACTGGCTCTCAACGGCGGGACGATCCGTGACGCCGCGAGCAACAACGCGACGCTGACGCTGCCGGCCCCTGGCGCCGCCGGATCGCTTGGCGCGAACAAGGCCATCGTCATCGACACGACGGCCCCGACGGTCACCAACGTCACCTCCTCGACCGCCGACGGCACCTACGGGGTGGGCGCGGTCGTGTCGGTGCAGGTGACGTTCAGTGAAGTGGTGACGGTGACGCAAGTGCCCCGGTTGACACTCGAGACCGGCGCGACCTCCGCGGTGGTGAACTACTCGAGCGGCACCGGAACGGCCACCCTCACCTTCACCTACACGGTGGCCGCCGGACACACGTCGCCGGACCTCGACTACGTGGCGACGACGTCCCTGGCCCTCAACGGCGGCACCATCCGCGACGCCGCGAGCAACAACGCGACGCTGACCTTGCCGACGCCCGGCGCGGCCGGCTCGCTCGGCGCCAACAAGGCCATCGTCATCGACACGACGGCGCCGACGGTGACCAACGTCACCTCGTCGGCGGCCAACGGCACCTACGGCGTGGCGGCCATCGTGCCGGTCCAAGTGACCTTCAGTGAACCGGTGACGGTGACCGGCACGCCGCAGCTGACGCTGGCGACGGGGCCGACCGCCGCGGTGGTCAACTACACCAGCGGCAGCGGAACCAACACCCTCACCTTCACCTACACGGTGGCGGCCGGCCACGTCTCCGCCGACCTGGACTACCTCTCCTCGACCGCGCTGGCGCTGAACGCCGGGGCGATTCGGGATGCGGGCAACAACAACGCCACCTTGACGCTGCCGGCGCCCGGCGCCGCCGGGTCGCTTGGCGCCAACAAGGACCTGGTCATCGACACGACCGCTCCGACGGCCACCAACGTCAGCTCGTCGACGCCCGATGGCACCTACGGCGTGGGCGCGACGGTGTCGGTGCAGGTCGCCTTCAGCAAGCCCGTGACCGTCACCGGCACGCCGCAGCTGACGCTGGACACTGGCGTCAGCGCCGCGATCGTCAACTACACGAGTGGCAGCGGCACGAGCACGCTCACCTTTATCTATACGGTGGCAGCGGGCCATACCTCGGCCGACCTGGACTACGTCGGCACGACGTCGCTGGCGCTCAACGGCGGCACGATTCGGGATGCGGGTGGCAACCCCGCAACCCTTACCCTGCCGGCCCCCGGCGCCGCCGGTTCGCTCGGCGCCAACAAGGCGCTGGTCATCGACGGCGTCGTGCCCACGATCACGAACGTGTCGTCGCCGGCGGCGGATGGCAGCTACGGGCTGGGCGCGGTCCTGGCCGTGCAGGTGACCTTCAGCAAGGCGGTGACCGTGACCGGCACGCCGCAGCTGACCCTGGAAACGGGAGTGATCGACGCGGTCGTCGACTACGCCAGCGGCAGCGGCACGGCGGCGCTGACCTTCACCTACACGGTGGCGGCCGGGCACGCGTCGCCCGATCTCGACTACGTGACCACGACCGCCCTGGCCCTGAACGGCGGCACCATCCGCGACGTGGGCGGCAACAACGCGACCGTGACGCTGGCCACCCCGGGCGCGGCCGGCTCCCTCGGCGCCAACAAGAACCTGGTCGTGGACGGCGTGGCGCCGACGGTCACCAACGTGACCTCGTCCACGGCGAACGGGTCGTATACCGTAGGCGGCGTCATCGCGGTGCAGGTGACGTTCAGTGAAGCGGTGATCGTCACCGGGACACCGCAGCTGACGCTGGAGACGGGCGTCGTGGACGCGGTCGTGAACTACGCGAGCGGCAGCGGCACGGACACTCTCATCTTCACCTACACGGTGGCGGCGGGCCACACCTCGCCCGACCTGGACTACGTCGCCACGTCGTCGCTGGCGCTGAACGGCGGGACCATCCGCGACGCGGCCAGCAACACCGCGACGCTGACCCTGCCGGCCCCCGGCGCCGCCGGCTCGCTCGGCGCCAACACGGCGCTGGTCATCGACACCACGGCGCCGACGGTGACCGGCGCCACGTCATCGGCCGCCAACGGCACCTACGGTGCGGGTGCGGTCATCCCGGTGCAGGTGACCTTCAGCGAGGTCGTGACCGTCGCCGGCATTCCGCAGCTCACCCTCGAGACCGGCGCCACTGATGCCGTCGTCGACTACGTCAGCGGCAGCGGCACGACCACGTTGACCTTCTTGTATACGGTGGCCACTGGCCACACATCGTCGGACCTGGACTACGCCTCGACCGCGGCGTTGGCGCTCAACGGCGGCAGCATCGCGGATGGCCCGGGCAACGCGGCCACGTTGACGCTCGCCGCCCCGGGAGCGGCCGGGTCGCTGGGCTCCAGCAAGGATCTGGTCATCGACACGATTGCCCCGGCGGTCACCGACGTTACGTCGTCCACCGTCGACGGCACTTACGGGCCCGGCGCGTCCGTGTCCGTGCAGGTGACCTTCAGCAAGCCCGTCACGGTCACCGGCACGCCGCAGCTCACGTTGGAGACGGGCCCCGTCGACGCGGCCGCGGATTACGCCAGCGGCAGCGGGACCGCCACGCTCACCTTTGCCTACACGGTGGCGGCCGGGCACACGTCCCCGGATCTCGACTACGTCGCGACCACGTCGCTGGCCCTGAATGGCGGCAGCATCCGCGACGCGGGCAGCAACGTCGCGACGCTGACCCTGCCGGCGCCCGGTGCCGCGGGCTCGCTCGGCGCCAACAAGGCCATCGTCATCGACACGGCCGCCCCGACGGTCACCGACGTGACCTCGCCCACGGCCGACGGCACCTACGGCACGGGCGCCGCGATTGCGGTGGCTGTGGTGTTCAGCGAGCCGGTGACGGTCACGGGCACGCCGCAACTGACGCTCGAGACGGGCGCCGCCGATGCCGTGGTCAACTACGCGAGCGGCAGCGGCACGGCCACCCTGATCTTCACCTACACCGTGGCCGCCGGCCACGTGGCGGCCGACCTCGACTACGTGGCCTCGACGGCCTTGGCGCTCAACGGCGGCGCCGTGCGGGATGCCGGCAACAACGCCGCGACGCTCACCTTGCCGGCGCCTGGCGCGGCCGGGTCACTCGGCGCCAACAAGGCGCTGGTCGTGGACGCCGTCGCGCCCACCGTGACGAACGTGTCGTCCTCCGTCGCCGACGGCACCTACGGGCCGGGCGCGGTCATCGCTGTCGACGTCACCTTCACCAAGCCGGTGGTGGTCACCGGCACCCCGCAGCTGACGCTCGAAACCGGGCCGACCGACGCGGTCGTTGACTACGCGAGCGGCAGCGGCACGACCGTGCTCACCTTCACCTACACGGTGGCGGCCGGCCACACGTCGGCCGACCTCGACTACGTCGCCACCTCGTCGCTCGCGCTCAATGGCGGGACGATCCGCGACGCCGCCAGCAACACGGCAACGCTGACGCTGCCGGCCCCCGGCGCGGCCGGGTCACTCGGCGCCAACAAGGCGATTGTCGTCGACAGCACGGCGCCGACGGTCATCGACGTCACCTCGCCGACGGCAAACGGCATCTACGGCGTGGGCGCCGCGATCCCGGTTGCCGTGACCTTCAGCAAGCCGGTGACCGTCACCGGCACGCCGCTTCTCACGCTCGAGACCGGCGTCACCGATGGCGTGGTCTCGTACGGCAGCGGCACCGGGACCAACACGCTCACGTTTGCCTACGTCGTGGCGGCCGGCCACAACTCGTCCGATCTGGACTACGTCTCGACGGCTGCACTAGCGCTCGGCGGCGGCACGATCCGCGACGGCGCGGGCAACGACGCGGTGTTGACGCTGCCGGCCCCGGGCGCGGCCGGCTCGCTCGGCGCCAACAAGGCCCTGGTCATCGACACCACCGCGCCGATCGTGACCAGCGTGACGTCGTCGACGCCCGACGGCACCTACGGCCTTGGCGCCGCGATTTCGGTGGAGGTCGTCTTCGGCGAGGTGGTGGCGGTCAGCGGCACGCCGCAGCTCACGCTCGAAACCGGGGCGACCGACGCGGTCGTGAACTACGCCAGCGGCAGCGGCACCACCACGCTGACCTTCCTCTATGCCGTGAGCGCCGGGGATGCGACGCCGGACCTGGACTACGTCTCGACGACGGCGCTGGCCCTCAACGGCGGCAGCATCGTGGATGGCGCCGGAAATGCCGCCGCCCTGACGCTCGCGGCCCCCGGGACGCCGGGGTCCCTTGGCGACGCCAAGGACCTCGTCATCGACACGGTCGGGCCGGCCGTGGCCAACGTCACCTCGTCAACGGCCAACGGCACCTACGGGGTCGGCGCGGTGGTATCGGTGGAGATGACGTTCACCAGTCCGGTCGTCGTCACGGGAACGCCGCACCTGACCCTCGAGACCGGAATCACCGACGCGGTCTTGGACTACGCCGGCGGCAGCGGCACCAGCACGTTGAACTTCGTCTACACCGTGGCGGCCGGCCACGGCTCGGCGCACTTGGACTACGTGGCCTCGACCTCGTTGGTTGCCAACGGCGGCACCATCCGGGACGCGGCGAGCAACGACGCCACGCTGACTTTGCCGGCGCCCGGCACCCCTGGCTCGCTCGCGGCCAACACGGCCATCGTCATCGACACGACCGCGCCGACGGTGACGAGCGTCACGTCCACATCGGCGGACGGCACCTACGGACCGGGCGCCGTCCTCCCGGTGCAGGTCACGTTCAGCGAAGCGGTGATCGTGACGGGCACGCCGCAACTGACCCTCGAGACGGGCGCCGCCGACGCGGTGGTGAACTACGCGAGCGGCAGCGGCACGGCGACGCTGACCTTCACCTACACCGTGGCGGCCGGCCACGCGTCGGCCGACCTGGACTACGTGGCCACGACCGCACTGGCCGTCAACGGCGGATTCGATTCGCGATGCCGGCAGCAACGACGCCACGCTGACCCTGCCGGCGCCCGGGGCGGCCGGATCGCTCGGCGCGAACAAGGCGCTGGTCGTCGACACGACCGCGCCGACGGTCGCCAACGTCACCACGCCGACGGCCGACGGGCTCTACGGGATCGGCGCCTCGATTCCGGTGCAGGTGACGTTCAGCGAAGTCGTGACCGTGACGGGCACGCCGCAGCTGACGCTGGAAACCGGCGCCAGCGACGCCGCGGTGAACTACGTGAGCGGCAGCGGGACGTCGACGCTGACGTTCCTCTACACGGTGGCCGCCGGGCACACGTCCCCGGATCTCGATTACGTCTCGACGACGGCGCTGTTGCTCACCGGCGGCACGGTCGCGGATGCCGGCGGCAACGACGCTACGCTGACCTTGCCGGCGCCCGGGGCGGCCGGATCGCTCGGGCGCCAACAAGGCGCTGGTCATCGACGCCGTCGCGCCGACGGTCGGTGACGTCACCTCGTCGACCGCCGACGGCACCTACGGGAGCGGCGCCGCGGTGTCGGTGCAGGTGGTCTTCAGCAAGCCGGTGACCGTGACCGGCACGCCGCAGCTGACCCTCGCCACCGGCGGGTCCGGCGCGGCGGTCGCCTACGCCAGCGGCAGCGGCAGCACCACGCTGACCTTCACCTACACCGTGGCCGCCGGTCACGCCTCGCCCGACCTCGACTACAGCTCGACTTCCGCGCTGACGCTCAACGGCGGCATGGTCCGCGATGCCGCGAACAACGCCGCGGCCCTGACGCTGCCGGCGCCTGGGGCCGCCGGGTCGCTCGGCGCCAACAAGGCGCTGGTCATCGACGCCGTCGCGCCGACCGTCACCGGCGTCACTTCGTCGACCCCCGACGGCACCTACGGTCCCGGCGCCGTCGTCTCCATCCAGGTGGCTCTCAGCGAGCCGGTGGCCGTGACCGCGACCCCGCAGCTCACGCTCGAAACCGGCGTCACCGACGCGGTGGTGAACTACGCGAGCGGCAGCGGCACCAGCACCTTGACCTTCACCTACACGGTGCTGGCGGGACACACCTCGCCGGATCTCGACTACACCGCCACGACGGCCCTGGCCCTCAACGGCGGCACGATCCGCGACGCGGCCGGCAACGACGCCACGCTGACCCTGCCGGCACCGGGCAGCGCCGGATCGCTGGGCGCCAACAAGGCGCTGGTCATCGACACGACCGCGCCCACCGTCACCAACGTGACCTCGTCGACGCCCAACGGCACCTACGGCGCCGGGGCGACGATCGCGGTGCAGGTGGTCTTCAGCGAAGTCGTGACGGTAAGCGGCAGCCCGCAGCTCACCCTGGAGACGGGTGCCAGCGACGCCGTCGTCAATTACAGCAGCGGCACCGGCACCAGCACGCTCACCTTCACCTACACGGTGGCCGCCGGTCACTCGTCGCCGGATCTCGATTACGTCGCCACGACCGCGCTGGCGCTCAACGGCGGAACCATCCGGGACGCGGCCGGCAACGACGGCGCGCTCGGCTTGACGGCGCCCGGGGCGGCCGGGTCGCTGGGCGCCAACAAGGCGCTGGTCATCGACGCCGTCGCGCCGACGGTGACCAACGTCACCTCGTCGACGGCCGACGGCATCTACGGAGTCGGCGCGGTCATCGCCGTCCAGGTGACCTTCAGCAAGCCGGTCACGGTGACCGGCACACCGCAGCTCACGCTCGAAACCGGGGTCGCCGACGCCGTGGTGGATTATGCGGGCGGCAGCGGCACGGGCACGCTCACCTTCACCTACACCGCGGCCCCCGGCCATGTCTCGCCCGACCTGGACTATCAATCCACGGCCGCCCTGGCGGTCAACGGCGGCACCATCGCCGACGGCCTCGGAAGCGCGGCGATACTGACGCTGCCGGCCCCAGGCGCGGCCGGATCGCTCGGCGCCAACAAGGCGCTGGTCGTCGACACCATCGTGCCGACGGTCACCGCCATCACCTCACCGACCGCGGACGGCACCTACGGCACCGGCGCGGTCATCGCCGTCCAGGTGACGCTCAGCAAGGCCGTGACCGTCACCGGGACGCCGCAGCTCACGCTCGAGACCGGCGTCAGCGACGCGGTGGTGAACTACGGCAGCGGCACCGGCACGAATACCCTCACCTTCACCTACACCGTGGCCGCCGGCCACACCTCGCCCGACCTCGACTACGTGGCCACGACGGCGCTGGCCCTGAACGGCGGCAGCATCCGCGACACCGCCAGCAACAACGCGATCCTGACGCTGCCCTCGCCGGGCGCCGCCGGATCACTGGGCGCGAACAAGGCCATCGTCATCGACGCAGTAGCGCCGGCCGTGACCAACGTGGCCTCGTCGGCCGCGGACGGCACCTACGGCGTCGGCGCGGTCATTGCCCTCCAGGTGACGTTCGGCAAGACGGTCACCGTGACCGGCGTGCCGCAGCTCACGCTCGAAACCGGAGCCGCGGATGCGGCGGTGAACTACACGAGCGGCAGCGGCACCAGCACGCTGACCTTCACCTACACGGTCGCGGCCGGGCATACGTCCGCGCACCTCGACTACGTCTCGACGGCTGCCCTGGCGCTCAACGGCGGCTCGATCGTCGACGGCGCGGGCAACGCCGCCACCTTGACCCTGGCGGCGCCGGGGGCGCCCGGATCGCTCGGCGCCAACAACGCCCTGGTGATCGACACGGCAGTGCCGATCGTCACCAACGTGACTTCGTCCACGGCGAACGGCGCCTACGGCACCGGCGCGGTCATCTCCGTCCAGGTGACCTTCAGCCAGAAGATGATCGTGACGGGCACTCCGCAGCTCACGCTCGAAACGGGCGCGGCCGACGCGGTCGTCAATTACACCAGCGGCAGCGGCAGCAGCACGCTCACCTTCCTCTATACGGTGGCGGCCGGGCACGTGTCCGCCGACCTCGACTACGTGTCGGCCGCGGCCCTGGACCTGAACGGCGGCACGATCGTCGACGGCGCCGGCAACCCGGCCAGCCTGGCACTGGCTCCGCCGGGCGCGGCCGGCTCGCTCGGCGCGAACAAGGCGCTGGTCATCGACGGCACGGCGCCGATGGTGGTTGAGGTGACCTCGTCCACGCCCGACGGCCTCTACGGCGTGGGCGCCGCCATCCCGGTGCAAGTCGTCTTCAGCAAGGCGGTGACCGTTGCGGGCACGCCGCAACTGACGTTAGCGACCGGCGTCACCAACGCGGTGGTCAACTACGCCAGCGGCACGGGCACGAGCACCCTCACTTTCACCTACGTCGTGGCCCTCGGGCACAGCGCCGCGGATCTCGATTACGTGTCGACGCTGGCCCTGGCGCTCAATGGCGGCACGATCGTCGACGGCGCTGGCAACCCCGCGAGCCTGACGCTGGCGCCGCCGGGTGCCCCCGGTTCGCTCGGCGCGGCCAAGGCTCTGGTCATCAGCACGACGCAGGCCGATCTCGGCGTCAGCAAGACCAACGGGGTCACCGGGGTGACGGCGGGCGGCGCCACCACCTACACGATTGTGGTCACGAACTCCGGGCCGAATGCGGTCGTGGGCGCGACGGTCGCCGACGCCGCCCCCGCGGGCATGACCTTCGGCTCGTGGACGTGCGTGGCCGCCACCGGCTCGGCCTGCCCCGCCACTGGCGCCGGCGACGTCTCGGCCACGGTGGACCTGCTGGTCGGCGGGACGGTCACCTTCACCGTGCCGGCCGCCATCTCCACGACTGCCACAGGGTCGTTGACCAACACCGTGCTGGTCGGGCCGCCCGCCGGCACGACCGATCCGGTGAGCGCCAACAACAGCGCCGCCGACACCGATCCGGTGTCGGCCCCGCCTGGCCTCGCGGCCGACGTGAGCGTGACCAAGACCAACAACGCGACCAGCGTGACGTCGGGCTCGACGACCACCTACACGGTGATGGTGGCCAACGCCGGTCCCGATGCGGCACCCGCCGCGACAGTCACCGATCCGGCGGCGGCCGGGCTCGCCAAGACGGCCGTCACCTGTGCGGCGGCCGGCGGCGCCGCATGTCCAGGCAGCGTCACGGGGCCGCTGCTCGAAGGCGGGCTGTCGATTCCCACCCTTCCGGCGGGCGGCAGCGTCACGCTGACGGTGACGGCGACGGTCACGGCCACCAGCGGCAGCGTCACCAACGCCGTCTCGGTGGCGCCGCCGAGCGGCGTGCTCGACCCGGCCCTCGCCAACAACACCGCCACCGACACCGACCCGGTGACGACCGGACCGGCCTCGGCCGACCTGGCGGTCACCATCACCAATGGCACCACGGGCGTCACCGCCGGAGCCACGACTGTTTACGCCGTGGTCGTGACCAACGGCGGCCCCGCGGCCGCGGACGCCGCGGTCATCACGGTCCCGGTCGCCGGGGGACTGACCAAGACGGCCGTCTCCTGCGCCGCCGCCGCTGGCGCGGCCTGCCCGGCCGGCCTGTCGACGACGTCGCTCGAAGGCGGCGCGATCCTCCCGACCCTGCCGGCCGCCGGCACCGTGACGTTCACCGTGACCGCTGCCGTCACCGCGTCGGGGGGCAGCGTCAGCAGCACCGCCACGGTGGCGGCGCCGGCCGGCGTCACCGACCCGGCCCCGGGCAACAACAGCGCCACCGACACCGACGCCGTCGTGGCCGCCACCGCCACCGCGGATCTGGTCGTGACCATCAGCAACGGGACGTCGACCGTCACGTCGGGCGGGACGACGACCTACACCATCGTGGTCGCCAACAACGGACCGGCCGGCGTGCCTTCCGCCGTGCTTGCCTCGCCCTCGTCCCCCGGGCTGCAGAAGCTCACCGGGAGCTGCGCAGCCTCGGGCGGCGCCACCTGCCCGACCGGCGGTTCGGTGGCGGCGCTGGAAAGCGGGTTGCCGCTTCCGGCCATGCCGGCCGGCAGTCGCCTGCTGCTCACGGTCACCGCCAGCGTCACGGCCACGAGCGGCACGGTGGCCATGGCGGTGAGCGTGGCCACGCCAGCCGGGGTGACCGATCCCGCGCCGGACAACGACATCGCCACCGATACGGACGCCATTTCCGCCGCCGCCGCGGTGGCTGACCTGCGCGTGACCAAATCGAACGGCGGCTCGGAGCTGCTGCCCGGCCAGTCCACCAGCTACACCATCGTCGTCAGCAACGCCGGACCGGCCGCAGTGGTCGGCGCCACCGTCACCGATGCCCCGTTGGGCGGCTTGGCGCTTGGCGCCTGGACCTGCGCGGCGTCGGTCGGCGCCGCCTGTCCGGCGGCGGGGAGCGGCAGCCTCTCGGCGTCGGTGAACCTGACGCCCGGCGCCACGGCGACGTTCACCGTGGCGGCCACCGTGGATCTCACCGCGAGCGGGACGATCACCAACCGCGTCACCGTCACGCCGCCGCCGGGGGTGAGCGATCCGGCGCCGGACAACAACACCGCCAGCGACACCGACACGGTGCCCGAGCAGAAAGTGGGCGTCGAGACGCGCGCCGGCACGCCGGAAGCCGTGGCTCCCAACACCTTCGACATTCCCTACACCGTGGTGGTCAGCAATCGCGGCGCGATTGCCCTGACCAACCTGCAGGTGACCGCCGCGCTCTCGACGGCGTTTGCCGGCAACCCGGTCATCACGGTGCCGCGCGGCGTCGCGGCCGCCGGCGACACGTGCCTGGTCAACCCCGGCTTCTCGGGTCTCGGCCCGGCCCGCAGCCCGGGCACGAATCTGCTGGTCGGGACCGGCACCCTGGCGCCGCGGCAGGAGTGCACGCTGACGATGGTGGTGCGCGTGGCCTACGCCAGCGCCGCGGCGATTCCGCGGGAACCGCAGGTCAATCTCGTCGAGGCGTGGACGGCGTCGGCTCCGGGTGGTGCGCGCCTGGCCAGCGACACGGCCCAGGCCACGGTCGTCCTGCGCCTGCCGCGCGTCGACGTCACCAAGGCTCTGGTGGCGGTGCAGCAGGTCGGCGAGGAAGCCGCGTTCGACGTCAGCTACGCCCTGGTCGTGCGCAACACCGGCGAAGTCCAGGCGCGCAACGTGCAACTGAGCGACGACCTGACCGCCGCGTTCGGCGCCGGTCGTCCGACCATCACGCTCGTGTCCGGCCCCGGACTGGCTGCCGGCACGGCGGCGCTCACCCTGGCCGTCGGGCCCGATGCGTTCGACGGCATCAGCCGCACGGCGCTGTTTGCCGGGAACGACACGCTGAGCCCTGGGGCCGAGCGGGCCGTCGAGCTGACCGTGCGCCTGCGGTATCCGAGCGTGCGGGACATTCCCGAGGGCGTGGACCTCGTGAACACCGCCGTCGCCACCACCAGCGCGGAGCCCGGCGGCGTCGTCATCAGCACTGACGCCTCCACCGACGTCACCGAGTCGGGCGCCGACCCGATGGCCGACGACACGCCGCGGCCCACGGTGGTTCGGTTCGTGCCCAAGCCGCGGTTGGCGCTCCAGAAAACGGCCAGCACCCGAGTCGTCGAGGTGGGCGACACCCTGTCCTACGCGGTGCGCGTCACCAACCTCGGCGGCCCGCGCCTGCCCGAGGCAACCGTCATCGATCGCCTGCCGCTGGGCTTCCGCTACCTGCCCGGCTCGGCCCGGATCGCGGCGGGCAGCAGCGCCGCCGCGCAGGCCATCGAGCCGGCCGGCGCACCGGGGCCGGAACTGCGCTTCGCCGTGCCGGCGCAGGCGGCCAGCGACGAGATTACGTTGGTCTACCGCGTGCGCGTCGGACCGGGCGCGCAGCAAGGCTCCGGCGTCAACATCGCGGAAGCGGTGACCGTTGGGGCCAGCGCGGTACGGTCCAATCAGGGCCGGGCGGCCGTGATCATCTCGGGCGGCGTGTTCACGACCGACGCCTGCGTGGTCGGCAAGATCTTCGTGGACGTCAACCGCAACCGGGTGCAGGACGACGACGAACCCGGCATCCCTTCGGTGCGGCTGGCCTTCGAGGACGGCACGCTGCTCGTGAGCGATGTCGAGGGCAAGTACAGCTTCTGCGGGCTCACGCCTGCGACCCACGTCCTGAAGGTCGACCGCGCCACGCTGCCGTCGGGCGCGCGGCTGGCCGTCAGCGGCAGTCGCAATGCCGGCGATGGCGGCAGCCTGTTTGTGGATCTGAAGAACGGCGAAGTGCATCGCACGGACTTCATCGCGGAGGCGCTGCATCCGGGCGTGCTCGCGCAGATCGCCGAGCGCCGCGCCCGTGGCGAGGTCTGGGCGCCGGTGTTCGAGGCCGTCCAGCCTCAGACCCTGGGCGGACGGGGCCGTCCGGCCTACCAGCCGGTCCCCGTGCCGGCCCTCGAGGGCCCCGTCCCGGCCGCGGCCGACGGCGGCGGGGCCGCGAGCCCGGAGGGCGTCGTCATCGGCATGAGCGTGCCGGTCAGCGGCGGCTTCGCCTACGCGCCGCCGGCGATGCGACCCCGGGCCGATACGGCGGCGCTGCCCGACGGCCGGCCGGCGGTGCTCGACGAGGGATCCGGCACCTCCGGCATCCTCCGCCTCTCGGCCGACCGGGTCGAAGCCCCGGCCGACGGCCGCGCGGTGGTGGCGCTGACGGTGCGGGCGGTCGACGCCAAGGGCCGCCTGTTGTCGACGCCGCTGGTCGGCACCATCGAGGTCACGGGCGGGCAGATCCAGGGCACGGTCCGCGACGGCGACGACCATCCGCCTGGGAAGCTGACCGCGTCGGCGCCGCTGCGCCTCGACGACGGCGACGCAGTGGCTTACCTGGTGGCGCCGGGCACCGCCCAGAACGTGCGCGTGCGGGTCACCGTGGGTGAGGCAACCGTGGACGGCGTGATTACCTTCGTGCCCCACCTACGGCCGCTCCTGGCGGTGGGGCTGGTCGAGGGCGTGGTGGCCCTGTCAGGCACCGACGACCGGACCGGCGACCCCATGCGGGCCAGCCAGGCCTTCGACCGCGAGTTGCAGAAGTTCGCGCGCGGCTTCGGCAACGGCCGGGGTCATGCCGGCGGACGCAGCGCGCTCTTCCTCAAGGGCACCGTGCGCGACGACTACCTGCTGACGCTGTCGTTCGACTCGGACAAAGACGATCGCGGCGTGCTCTTCCGCGACATCCAGCCCGAGGCCTTCTACCCGATCTACGGCGATGCCAGCCTCAAGGGCTTCGACGCGCAGACCTCCGGGCGGCTCTACGTGCGGGCAGAGCGCGGCCGCAGTCACCTGCTCTACGGCGACTTCCGCACCGCCGAGGTCGTGTCGGAGGCGCACGATCTCGGCCGCTACAGTCGCACCTTGACCGGGTTGCAGCAGCGGCTCGACACCGGCCCGGTCACGCTGTCGGCGTTTGCCAGTCGCGACTCGCTCTCGCAGGTCATCGACGAGATTGCCGGGCGCGGCATCTCGGGGCCGTACAGCGTGAGCAACGCCAACGGCGTATCGGGCACCGAGAAGGTCGAGATCGTGACCCGCGATCGGAACCAGCCGGCCGTGATCCTGACGGCCGTGCCGCTGGCGCGCTTTGCCGACTACGAGTTCGAGCCCTTCAGCGGCCGCCTGCTGTTCCGGCGGCCGGTCCCGGCGGTCGACGAGCGCCTCAACCCGGTGTCGGTGCGCATCACCTACGAAGTGGATCGCGGCGGCGAGAAGTCGTGGGTGGGCGGCCTCGACGGGCAACTCGCCCTGGGCCGCGCCCTGCGCGTCGGCGGCAGCTGGGCCGAGGACCGCGCGCCCGGCTCGCCCTACCGGCTGGCCAGCGTCAACGGCACGCTGCGGCTCGGCCGGTCCACGGTGATTGTCGCCGAAGGGGCGCAGAGCACGGGCCTGGCCGGCCAGGGGCTGTTCGGGCAACCGGGTCTGGCCGTTCCCGTCCAAGCCGAGATCGCCGCCGATGGGTCGGCCGCGCGCGTCGAACTGCGCCACCAGTCGGCCCGCCTTGGCGCCCGGGTCTTCGCCGGGACGGCCGAGGCCGGCTTCAGCAATCCAGGGTCGACCCTCACCGGAGGGCGCACGGAGATGGGCGGGCAGGCCACGCTGACGGTGAGCGAGCCGATCCGGGTGCTGGCCGAAGCGATCCGCTCCGAGGACGCGCTGACCGGCGGTCACCGCGAGGGCGCGTTCCTGGCGCTCGAGGCGAAGCTGGCCAAGGTGCTGGCGGTCGAGTTCGGCGTCCGGCGCGGGAAGGAATCGGCCATCCCGGCGCAAGGCACGAGCGCGGGCCTGTCCGTGTTCGGCCGGGCCGGGTCGAACGATGCGGGCTTCGGCTTCGGCGGCGCCAGTCAGAACATCGATCCCATCACCGGGCTGCCGGTCGGCAGTCAGAGCTTCGGCCCGC
Source organism: uncultured Acidobacteriota bacterium (assembly GCA_963843885.1). Lineage (GTDB taxonomy): Bacteria > Acidobacteriota > Vicinamibacteria > Vicinamibacterales > UBA2999 > CADEFD01. The sequence goes on along the minus strand of CAWJMJ010000011.1, from coordinate 563,574 downwards.
GCCTGTCGGCCGGGTCGTCGGCCACCGACACCCCGGAGGGGATCGACGTCCTGACGGCGCGCGCCAAGGCCACCATCTCGTTGGGCGAGGCGGTGCATGCCTACGGCGAACTCGAACAGGACGTGCGCGATGCCGACAAGAAGCTCGCGGCCGTGGGCGCGCAGCTGCGCTTGACCGAGAGCACGCGCGGCTATCTGCGCCACGAGTTCCTGTCGAGCCTCGGCAACGTCTACGCCCTGAACAGCCGGCAGCGCAGCTACAGCACCGTCTTCGGCGTCTCGTCGACGGTGATGAAACACGCCGATGTCTTCAGCGAATACCGGCTGCGCGACGCCATCTCCGGCCGCGAGGCGCAGGCCGCCATCGGCCTGCGCAACCTGTGGCCGCTGGCCGAGGGCATCAACGTGGCCACCAGCCTCGAACGACTGCACTCGATCGCCGGCCTCGACGCGGCCGCGACGGCTGCCTCGCTGGGCCTCGAGATCACGCGCAGTCAACGGTTCAAGAGCACCGGCCGGCTCGAGTGGCGGCGCGATTCGGCCAGCCAGAGCTGGCTGTCCACGGCCGGCGCGGCGCAGAAGCTGTCGCGCGACTGGACGCTGCTTTCCAAGAACTACTACCAGCGCACCTCGCCCCGCTCGAGCCCGAGTCAGGTGCAAGACCGCTTCTGGCTGGGCGCCGCCTATCGCGACACCGGCACGAACCATCTGAACGTCCTGTCGCGCTACGAGTTCCGGTTCGAAGACACGCCCGGCACGCTGGGACTGCCCGGCGCCCGGCGCGAGGTGCATGCGGTGTCGACGCACGCCGACTGGCACCCGGCCCGCGCCTGGACGTTCTCGGGACAGCATGCCGCGAAACTCGTGCTCGACCGCAGCGAGAGCCCGCTGTCGCGCTTCGTCGTGCAGTTGCTGTCGGGTCGGATCGGCTACGACGTCACCAGACGCGTCGACCTCGGCGTCCTCGCCAGTTCGATGTGGAGCCCGAAGGACGGCGGCCGGCGCCATGCCGTCGGGCTCGAGCTGGGCTACCAGCTCCGCGAGAACATGTGGCTGTCGGCCGGCTACAACCTGACCGGCTTCTCGGATCGCGACCTGGTGGCGTCGCACCAGACCGCGCGCGGCGCCTTCATCCGGCTGCGGACCAAGTTCGACGAAGGCCTGTTCACGAGGAAGTGACGGCGGCGCCGCTACTTGCGATCGAAGTGACCCAGCGCCGCGTCGTCGCGATTGAGCTCCACCGAGCGCAACGCCGAGCGCGGCGTCAGGGGCACGGTGCCTGACGCCTCGGTGAGCACCACGACCACGTCTTCGCTCGTGCCGTCGGTGTATTGCAAGGTGGCGGTCACTGGCAGGTCGAACACCTCCCCGACCTGGTCGTAGGCCAGCGCGGCGACGTCGTCGGTGGTGGTCAGCGCGTAACGCACGCGCGGCACGGCGGCGTCGAGCACCCAGCGCTCGAAGAACCGCTCCAGCGACGTGCCGCTGGTGGCTTCCATGGCGCGCTGCAGGTCGTCGGTGCCGGCTTTCTTGTAGCGGTTCTCGGCGTAGAAGCGGCGCAGGCCCGTGAAGAACATCTCGTCGCCGATCAGGCGGCGCAGCATGTGCAGCACCGCCGCGCCCTTGTTGTAGACCAGGGCGCGGAACACGCGCGGCTCGTTCTTCACGTGCCCCAGCCGATAGCCGAGCGAGATCGGCCCCTGGTCGGAATGGGTCATGGCCCAGCGGCGCAGATTGCGGAGCGCCGAGCGGTAGACGCCGTCGCCGCGGCGCTCGCGCGCATAGAGCGTGGCGAAGTACTGCGCGAAGCCCTCGCTGATCCACTGCTCGTGGTAGTTCTTCCAACCCACCGCCTGGCCCCACCACTGGTGCGCCACTTCGTGCGCCAGGATGAACTCCGGGAAATCACTGAAGGTGGCCGGGTCGTTGCGCCAGGTGAACGGCGTGGTCGGCAGCGGGTTGTTGACCACGGCGAAGTAGGCCGGGCTGTGGCCGCCCGGCAGGTCGCTCTCCAGCAGCGCCACCGAGAAGGCCGGATACGGCGCATCGCCAATGAGCGACGAGTAGAAGCGCAGGATGTCGGCCGTGGTGGTCAGCGCGTCGCGGGCCCGGTTCTCCTGCCGCCGGTTGGCGAGCATGGTGAGCGCCACGGTATTGCGGCTGCCGACCGGCACAGGCTTGGGCGGGGCCAGCAGCTCGGCCAGGGTGATGGTCGTGGGCGGCGGGGGCGGGGGCGGCACGACGATGTCGAGGGCCACGGTGGCGCCGTCGACGCGCGTCATGCGCGACACGACCACGCCCAGGTAGCGCACCGGGTGCGTGGTGCGAAAGCTGAACAGGCGCTGGCCGGCCACGGCGCCCGGGGCCAGCACCACCACGTCCGGGCTGGCCGCCGCTACCCCCGAGGCTGCCACCGTGTAGTCCATCGGCACGGCAATGCGCAGCGACGCGGTGGCGTAGTCGCTGACGCCGGCCTGCGGATACCAGTTGGCGCGGTTGCTGAGCAGCCAGTTGGGTTCGGCCGAGACGACCGACACGTCGTCGGTCGAGCGGCGTCCTTCCTGAACCGACTCGGAGTCGATCGGCTGGCGCTCGATGCGGCCCTGGTAGCGGACCGTGAGCGTCAGCTCGTAGTCGCGCGGCAGCGGCGCCGGCAGGTTCACGACCACGGCGGCCTGGTTGCGCACGCGCAGGAAAATCAGGCGGCCCAGTTCCTTGCTGCTGATCGACGAGACGGTGAGGTTCTCGGCCAGCTTCAAGTTGAGCGCCATCAGCTGGAACGCGCGGACCCGCAGCTTGAGGGTGGCCACGCCGCTCAGCCACTCCCGCTCCGGCACGATGTCGGCGTCGATGTCGTAGTCGAGGATGTCGAACTCGGCGAGGTCGTCCTCGTTGTAGTAGACGCCGCGGCTGGCCAGCTTCTGCGGGGAGGCGTAGATCGAGATGTTGCGCTTGCGCTCGCGGCTGAAGAAGGTCACGTCCTCGGGCTCGCCGGTGGCGCGCGCGTAGGTGAGCGTGCGGTACTTGCGCGTGCGCACCTCGGCGACCATGTCGCCCGGCTGCGGCAGGATCGACCAGATGTCGCGGCTCATGTCGCTCAGGTCGAGGCTGAAGGAGCGCGACACTTCCTCGTCGAAGACCTCGCGGGCGCGGGCCAGTAGCCGCGGATCGGGGCTGGCCGGGGCGAGCGTGCCGGCGGCCAGTTGCGCCTCGAAGTCGTAGGGGTTGACGCGCACGAAGGCCGCGTCGAAGCGGCTCTCGACCGCGTCGGCTGCCGGCGAACAGCCGCACCTGTCCGCGCTCGGTCTTGGGCGTCGGCTGGAACGTCATGAGGCCGTCGCCGAGCAGCACCAGCCCGGTGACGCCCTCGGTGGTGTCGGCCACGAACACCGACCCGGTGACCAGGCGCAGTTCGAAGTCGACCGAGGTGACGACGAAGTCGCGGGCGCTGAAGGGTCGTTCGCGGTTGAGGGCCAGCCGGTGCAGGGCGTCCACCTGCGACATCAGTTCCTGCGCCACGATGCGCCAGGGCGAGTCGGTTTCGCCGGCTTCGGCCACCGTGCCGGCCGGGCGGCGGAGATCGAGCCGCCAGGTGGACAGTTGGCCGCGCGGACCGCTCTCGATGAAGACGTCGACGGTGAGGCGGTAGCCGTCGCCCGGCAGCGCGCCGTCGAGCGCCACCCGATCGCGCTCGCGCACGACCGCCCGGGTCACCCCGCGCGGCACGGCGGCATCGAAGAAGTCGCCGGCGGCGTCGGCGTCGGCGTTGACCGACACCAGCGCCAGCCACGAAGCCTTGTCGGTCGCCGTCACGGCGGCCTCGATGAACTGCAAGGTGCGGGGCACCTGCAGCTCTTCGGGAGTGGGGGCGGACGGTTGCCGCGCGGCCGCCGGCAGCGTCCACAGCGACAGCACGGCCGCAAGCAGACAAGCCCGGCCCATCCTTCGATTAAACGTCAGATCCGCCCCGGCCGGGCTACGAGAATTGCCCGGCGGGGACCGGCGGCGGGACCGGCGGCACGATCGGCCGGCTGAGCACCAGCACGGTCAGGTCGTCGGCCAGCCGTTCGCCCTGGCGGTGATGGTCCACGGCGCGGAACACGGCCCGGCTCAGCACCGCCGCGGCCACGCCGGGCGTGGCCCGCACCGCCGCCTCCAGGCCGCCTTCCTCGAACATCTCGCCGGCCGGCGATTCGGCTTCGGTGATGCCGTCGCTGTACATGACCAGCGCGTCGCCGGGCTCGAGCCGGGTGCGGCCCGATTGGTACGACGACGCCTCGAACATGGCCAGCGCGATGCCGCCCGTGGACAGCCGGTCGACGCTGCCGCCAGCGCGCAACAGCAGCGGCGGCGTCTGACCGGCGTTGACGAATTCCATCTCGCCCGTGGCGGGATTGAAGAGGCCGAGGAAGAGCGTGATGAAGCGCGACGGTGGCGCGTGCTTGGCCACCTGGATGTTGAGCCGTCGCACCAGCTCGGACGGCGACGAGTGTTCGTCGACGAGCGTCCGCAGCATGGCCAGGAACAGGGCCATGAGCAGCGCCGCCGGACTGGCCTTGCCGGCCACGTCGCCGAGGGCCACGATGACCCGTCCGTCGGCCCGCGGCAGGATGTCGTAGAAATCCCCGCCGACGGTGTTGGCGGGACGGGTGAGCCCACTGGCCTCGACCCCGGGCGCCGACCAGGTGCCGTCGGGCAGCATCGCCAACTGGATCTCTCGGGCCACTTCCAGGTCCCGCTTGAGCGACAAGCGGTCGAAGACCTCGAGCAGCACGATCAGGTTCATCAAGGCGAAGGCGAAGATGAGCCAGTTGGTGCCCGGCTCGAAGGCCAGCGTCGGCATGCCGATGCGGAAGAAAAAGGGCGGGATGATGACCGGCACGCCGAACACGCTGATGCCGCGGAAGAGCCACAGCACGCCGATGGCGGCCGACACCAGCGCCGTGCCGTAGATGGCCCGCCGCGCCGGCGTCAGGCGCATCGCGAAGGCCATGAAGAACGCCTGCGTCCACTTCAGCGCGCGCCGGTGCCGCGGCAGCGAGCGGAAGGCCTTGCTGTCGATGCCGCGCGTGAAGAACCGGTAGGCTTCGGGGGCGTCGCGCGTGAAGACCTTGCCGAGCTCGTCGCTGGTCAGGTCCTGCGTGTAGGCGGAGAAGAATTCCCGCGCGCGGGATACTGGCGGCATCGACCAATACTACGCCGCAGGGGCACGCGGGGTTCCGGGCCTGCCGCCTGCCGATGACACGCCCAGTCACGCCGGTCGCCAAGGCCGACGTCGACCGAGCGCGCGTAGCTACCTCAAGCGGCCCTCCGTGCCCGGCGGCTTCGAGCTGCCGGCACGCGGCTCGCCAGTGACGGTTGCTGCTCCAGGTGCCCCGGCCCACGCCCGAGGGAGCTTCCACCTAGTACCTCGGTACCTCGGCGGCGTGTACGTGCACGTTGTGGTGTCGCCGTCGGTCAGGCATGTGCCGTCAGTGGGCTGCTGTCCTGGAAGCGGGGGAGGCACGGGCGACCCGGAGTCGGCGTCGGGCATCGCCACCAGCATGGAGATGGGCGCGTCGACCGCTGCGCCCGCGCTGTTGTACGTGCACGCGCACACGCGGAGCTCAGTCAGGAAGCCGCCGGAGGACACCGTGCCGAGGCCACGCGAGCCACCGAACGTGGGGGTGTTACCAGCGGCCTCGAGCACGGCCACCGGGAACCCGCTCGTGGCGATGCCCAGACCCGCGACATTGATCCGCACCTCGTAGCGTCCGGTGGCGACCCTCGAGGTCGTGTAGGGGCCGGTCGTCTGCTTGAAACCAGAAGTGGTCACGCGCCCTTTCCATACCAACTGGCCGATGAGCGCGCTCCGCACGTTGGCAGGCACGGCATCGACGTAGCACTTGTTGGCGGCGTCGCTGCCCGTGGCTGGCGCCCCGACGCTGGTGATGGTCGTGCCGCCGGCCGACAGTCCGCCCGGGAACGCCGCGCGTGGGATGGGCCGGGAGCTGCCCGGCACGGCCGCCCCCTGGGTCAGCACGAATGCGCCGGTGGCGCCGGTGCTGTCGCGCCAGGTGCTGCTGCCCGACGGCAGGCCGATGGTGGCGTCGATGTGTAAAGCAGTTCCCCCGGGCGTCGTGACCACAGTGAAGCCCAGCGCGATGCTGCCGTTCGGGTTAGGGAACGCCATGCCCACCACCGCGGCCCCCGTGCCGGCGCCTCATTGGTCGTCAACGCCATCCACGTGGTAGACCGCGCCATTCTGCACGAGGTTCACCGCGAGCACGTTGCAGTACGGCTGCTGCTGCCAGCGGAACGGTGCCCAGCGGCTGACCGGGGGCGGCATCCGGGAAGAAGAGGATGGCGATGACAACGGCGAAGACCACCTGAATCCGGGTCGGCAAATGTGCTCCTGAAGGGCTGTCCGTGAAGGTTACAGCGCCAGAAGCACTGTCGCGCCTCTCCCGCTGCGCACTCGTGGCCAGCGACTGTTGGACGGCCGCTTCTGCGCAGATGGAGGGAACCCGACCTGCTCTTCATCGCCGGCGATCAGACTGGCATCATCACCGAGAAGAACATCCGGGGCGCGCCGGCACTGGTGATCGAGTGATGTCGAAGAGCACGCGGAAGCGCGACGCGCAGGTCAAGCGGCGGCTCTTCAACCAGGTCGGTGTGCGCGAGTTATGGCTGGTGGACCCCGAACTCGACACCGTGCAGGTGTTCCGGCCCACGGCTGAGAGACGTCTGGCCCGCGTCGAGGAACTCACCGCCGAGGACGGGGGCACACTGACGACGCCCCTGCTGCCAGGGTGCGGCATCGACGTCCGCGCGTTCTTCCGCCCGAACCTCTGACGGTTGTGGCATGGCCCGGCGCTTGCGGTCGCCGAGGAACAGCGCCCACAGGTTGGCAAGACCTGAACCGTCGCGCGCCGCGCGGTCTCGCAGATTTCGAGTCCTTGGCAGCGCACGGGCGATATTGAGTCCGATTTTGGCGTGGCACGACACTCGCTACACCGCTGGCCGTGGGCAGCGCTACACTCACGTCATGCCCGGGGAGGATCGGATGCGTCCAGCCGCGTCTGCCGCCGACATGCGGCTCACCTACGACGACTTCCTGCTGTTCCCCGACGACGGGAAGCGGCACGAGCTCATCGACGGGGTGCACTACGTGACGCCGTCGCCGCGGCTGCGTCATCAGGATCTGGTCGGTCGCCTGTATTTCGCCATCTCCGCTATCTGCTTGAGCATCCAGCTGCAGGCCGGGTGTTCCTGTCGCCACTTGATGTCGTGCTCTCGTACCACGATGTGGTGGAACCCGACCTGCTCTTCATCGCCGGCGATCAGACCGGCATCATGACCGAGAAAAATCCAGGGCGCGCCGGCATTGGTGGTCGAAGTCATGTCGAAGAGCACCCGGAAGCGGGACGCGCAAATCAAGCGGCGGCTCTTCGAACAAGTCGGTGTGCGCGAGTACCTGGCTGGTCGACCCCGAACTCGACACCGTGCAGGTGTTCCGGCCCACGGCTGAGAGACGTCTGGCCCGCGTCGAGGAACTCACCGCCGAGGACGGGGGCACACTGACCACGCCCCTGCTGCCAGGGTGCGGCATCGACGTCCGCGCGCTGTTCCGCCCGACCCTCTGACGGTTGTGGCATGGCCCGGCGCTTGCGGTCGCTGAGGGACAGGGCCCACAGGTTGGCAAGACCTTAACCGTCGCGCGCCGCGCGGTCTCGCAGATTTCGAGTCCTTGGCAGCGCACGGGCGATATTGAGGCCGATTTTGGCGTGGCACGACACTCGCTACACCGACGGCCGTGGGCAGCGCTACACTCACCTCATGCCCGGGGAGGATCGGATGCGTTCAGCCGCGTCTGCCGCCGACATGCGGCTCACCTACGACGACTTCCTGCTGTTCCCCGACGACGGGAAGCGGCACGAGCTCATTGACGGGGTGCACTACGTGACCCCGTCACCTCGGCTGCGTCACCAGGATCTGGTCGGTCGACTGTACGCCAGATTTTCTCTATCTGACTGAGCATCCGGCTGCAGGCCGGGTGTTCCTGTCGCCACTCGACGTCGTGCTCTCGTCCCACGATGTCGTGGAACCCGACCTGCTCTTCATCGCCGGTGATCAGACCGGCATCATGACCGAGAAGAACATCCAGGGCGCGCCGGCACTGGTGGTCGAGGTGATGTCGAAGAGCACGCGGAAGCGCGACGCGCAAATCAAGCGGCGGCTCTTCGAGCAGGTCGGTGTGCGCGAGACTGGCTGGTTGACCCCGAACTCGACACCGTGCAGGTGTTCCGGCCCACGGCTGAGAGACGTCTGGCCCGCGTCGAGGAACTCACCGCCGAGGACGGGGGCACACTGACCACGCCCCTGCTGCCAGGGTGCGGCATCGACGTCCGTACGCTCTTCCGCCCGACCCTCTGACGGTTGTGGCATGGCCCGGCGCTCGGGCCGCGCCAGCCTCGACAGCTACTGCCCGAACGCCACGTCCGTTGTCAGACGCGGACGTCCCCAGACCAGCGCGGCCTGAGCGCCAAAACGTACCACCCCGCGCCGACGGCATCGAGCGCCGCCGCCAGATCGACGAACAGCTCAGCGGGGCCGGCCGGTGACGGCGCGCAACGCCTCCCCGACTCGCTGATGGACGCGCACGTCGTCCAGACGCTGCTGAGGCGTGGGCCACTCGGGCCGGACCTGCTGTGCGTGCACACGCATCCGGTCAGCGATGGCCAGCACGTCAGCGGCGAATCGGGCGGTCTTCAGCGTGCGCCAATGGCGGGTCTTCGACGTGGCGACGGTCAGCCAGTTGCGGTCAGCGAACTGCCGCAGCGCATTGCGATCCACGGGGCCAATCCTACCACTCGGCCGCGACCACCTCTGGGGCACGTCCTAGATGACGCCCAGCTCCAGGCCCACGAGGGCAACTTCGGTGCGGCAGCAGGTGAAGCGGGGAGCGTCTCGTTCTGGCAACCGGATGGCGAACGGCTGCATGCCGTGCCGCGAACGCTCGACCGCAGCGTCACACTGCCTCCCTGCGTCGATTCGCCACCCGACATGGGACGGCACACGCTTCGGCCTCGGCTGGGCGATCGAGGTGGTCTGGCGCCCATCAGGCTCTACGGCGCGAAGTCAGCGCGCTGGGTCGCCAGCTCCGGCCGCTCGCCCTTCACCGCGCCCATCGACGCCACGACGATGGCGGCAATCGCCGACCACTGCGTAAGGGTCAGGAGCTCGTGCAGCAGCACCATGCCGGCCACGGCGGCCAGCGCCGGCTCGAAGCTCATGAGCGTGCCGAAGGTCTTGGTCGAGAGGCGGCGAAGCGCCACCATTTCGAGCGTGTAGGGCAGCGCGCTCGAGAAGATGGCCACGGCCACGCCGACGGGCAGGATGGCCGGGTCTAGCAGCGTCGCGCCGGCGTCGATGACGCCGATGGGCACGGTGAGCACCGCCGCCACAATCAGGCCCCAGGTGGACGCGCTCGGCCCGTGCGCCTGCCCCGCCTTCTGGCCGAACACGATGTAGAGCGCCCAGCCCACCCCGGCCGCCAGCGCGCACAGCACGCCCACCGGGTCGAGGGCGACACTCTGGGCGCGGAGCGGCAGGAGCAGCACCAATCCCAAGGCAGCAAGCCCGACCCACAGGTAGTCTTGCCGTCGTCGCGACGCCCACACCGCCACGCCCAGCGGACCCACGAACTCGATGGCCACGGCGATGCCGAGCGGCAGGCGGTGCAGCGCCACGTAGAACACCGAGTTCATGAAGCCGAGCGACACGCCGTAGGCGAGGATCCACCGCCAGGCCGACCGCGACGGCACCGTGCGCCACGGCCGTTGCACCGCGACCAGCAGCAACGCCGATAGGCCCAGGCGCAGCGCCGTCGTGCCCGGCGCGCCGAGCGTGGGCAGCAGTTGTTTGGCGAAGGCCGCGCCGAACTGGAACGAGATCATCGCCACCGTCGCGCTGAGCACGGCCGCGGCGGTGGGAGGCATCATGACGATCGAATCGCCCTGCCGGACAGCTCCGCCCTCACACGCTGCTGGAGAGATGGCGACTAGATGACGCCCAGTTCCCGGCCCACCTGCGCCATCCGGTCGAGGGCGAACTGCAGGTCCTCGCGCGTGTGCGTCGCCGACATGATGGTCCGCAGCCGGGCCTGGCCCTTGGCGACGGTCGGGAAGCCGATGCTCTGGGCGAAGACGCCCTGGGCGAACAGCCTGTCCGACATGTCCGCGGCCAGCGCCGCGTCGCCGACGATCACCGGGGTGATCGGGCTCTCGCTCTGGCCGGTGTTGAAGCCCAGGGCTTCCAGGCCGGCCTTGAAGAAGCGCGTGTTGTCCCACAGCTGTTCCATCCACTGCGGCTCGGTCTCGAGCACGTCGAGGGCGGCGATGCAGGCCGCGGCGACCGCCGGCGGATGGGAGGTGGAGAACAGGAACGGGCGCGCGCGCTGGTGCAGGAAGTCGATGAGGGCGTGGGTGCCGGCGACGTAGCCGCCGAGCACGCCGATGGCCTTGGACAGCGTGCCGACCTGGATGTCGACGCGGCCGTGGCAGCCGAAGTGGTCCACGGTGCCGCGGCCCTTGCGGCCGAAGACGCCGCTGGCGTGCGCGTCGTCCACCATCATGATGCAGCCGAACTCGTCGGCCAGGTCGCACAGCGCCGGCAGCGGCCCGAGGTCGCCGTCCATCGAGAAGACGCCGTCGGTGATGAGCAGCTTGCGCTGGCCGGCCGGCAGGTCTTTCAGGATGGCGCGCGCGGCGTCGACGTCCTTGTGCGGGAAGACCTTGATGGGCGCCTTGCTCAAGCGGCAGCCGTCGATGATGCTGGCGTGGTTGAGCTCGTCGGAGATGATGACGTCGTCCTTGGTCAGGATGGCCGAGACGGTGCCGGCGTTGGCCGCGAAGCCGCTCTGGAAGACCACCACCGCCTCGACGTTCTTGAAGGCCGCCAGCCGCCGTTCGAGCTCGACGTGCATGGCCATCGTGCCCGAGATGGTGCGCACCGCCCCCGAGCCGACGCCGAAGTCGCGCACGGCGTCGAGCGCGGCCTGGCGCAGCTTCGGATGCGTGGTCAGGCCGAGGTAGTTGTTCGACGACAGGTTGACGACCGAGGTGTGGTCGTAAACGGCGTGCGCCTGGGCCTCCCCTTCCAGCACGCGCTGAGAGCGATACAAGCCCTGGGACTTGAGGGCGTCGAGTTCGGCGGTCAGGAAGGCGAGCGGATCGGGACGAGGGGACGCGGCCATGGTGAACAAGTATAGGGGGACCAGCGCCTCGCTCCCAGGAGTCCCACAGGTCGGCTGGTCCTGACGCTGGCACGGGCGTGTCAGTGACGGCGGATAGATGACGGGGACGCCGGCTGGCGCCCCCGTCGGCAGTGACGAGGCGCGTTACGGCACTTCACCCGCGGCGATGGTGCGCAGGTAGACCCCGGCGCCGCCGGTCAGCGTGACGGTGATGACAATCGGCACATCGCCGGGTCCCCCGCCCACCGCCGTCACGATTTGCGATGTGCCGGCGCCGTCCATCAGCGAGCCCACGGCCATGCGCGCGCTGCGCAGGCCGCCAGAACCGGAGGGCGCGTCCAGGAGCAGCCCGCCGCTGCCCAACGAGTAGATTTGCAGCAGCCGCGGCGTGCCGCCCTCGGGCGCCAGCAGCAGGTCGATGATGCCGTCGCCGTTGACGTCACCGAGCGTGACCTGGCTGCCCGCGGTCGAGGCGTAGGCGGTGGCCTGGGCCACCAGGGCGGCCGTCGCGCCGCTGACCCGCCACACCTTGACGTCGCCGGCCCGGCCCGGCCCCGGCATCGTGGCGATGTGGAAGTTGCCGAGCAGCGTCGCGCCGGGGGCGGCCGTGGCCGCCACCCGCACGCCGCCGGTGAAGCCCGGCTCGTAGGCCTGGAACTGCGCCGCCAGCGTGGCCGTGCCGGCGGCGATGGTGTAGATGCGCACGTCGGGGGCGCGTCCGCCTTCGGGGCCGACCACGACATCGGCGTGGCCGTCGCCGTTGGTGTCGGCGCACGACACGTTCACGCCGCCCGTGAACGCGGGCTCGAACGCGTCGAACGCGGCCATTTCAGTCTGGATGCCGCCGACCAGGCTGAGCACCCGCACCCGGCCGCCGCCCGGTCCCTGGGCCACGACCAGCTCGTCGACGCCGTTGCCGTCGATGTCGCAGGTGGCCAGTCGCACGCCGCCGCGGAACGCCCGGTCGAAGGCGTAGAACGGCGTCGTGAGCTCGGCGCCCGAGCCGTTGAAGACGCGCACCTGGGGCAATTCGCCCTGGCCGGCGGCGGTGACGAGTTCGCCGCCGGCGACGCCGTTGACGTTGCCGATGGCCAACGAGCGGGCGCCGCCGATGGCGTCGATGACCAGGGCGGCGCGGTCGTTGCGCGCGTCCGGGTCGGCCGGCGTGCCGCCGACGCGGATGAAGTCGATGCGCGCCACGCCGGTGGTGCGCGGCACGAACGTCAGGTCGAGCACGGCCGCGCCGCCCGGCGGAATCATGCCGGTGGCGAAGTAGCCGCTGTCGGGCCCGGTGCCCGTTGCCGTCCCTTGGTTGTGCGAGAAGGCCGTCAGTTCCAGCGTGCCGGGCGTGTCGATCATCACGGCGTAGAGGCCCTGGGCGGGAATGGCGCCGGTGTTCCGCACGGTGAAGCTGGTGTGCACCGGCGAATTCGGCGCCGCCGCCACCGACAGGCCCGACCCCGACGTCGAGGTGGCGTTGGCCGTGAGCACCAGGTCGGCGGTCGGGCCGCCGCTGTTCACGAACACATACGCGTCGAACATGCACGAGCCGCCCGGGATGGCGCCGTTGGCCATGAACCACAGCGGCACCGTGTCGCCGTGCTGCGCGCGCCGGGCTCACCTGCAGGGTCACGTCGACCCACTGCTGACGGCCGGACGGATGCGGACCGGCCCACGTGCACTCGAGCACGCCGCTAGCCACGGCGCATACGCCGGCCTGGCCGCCGTTGGCGCTGGGCTGGGCCGAGACCAGGGTCGTGCCGGGGGGAATCGGCCCGTCGATGATGAGCGCCCCGGTCGAGACGTTGGGACCCTGGTTGATGGTGCCGACGCGCATCGGCCCAATCGTGCCGCCGGGCGTGGCAAAGGCCGGGACCGGCAGCGAGATGCACGTATCGAAGTCCTCCCCGGCGGTGCCGAGGAAGCCGAAGTCCACCGTCAGGTTCGAGTTCGGGTCGAGGTCGCCGTCGTTGACGGGCTCGCCGCCGACGGTGAGCGTCACCGGCAGGCTGCGCGTGACCGGTCCGATGTCGGTGCCGTTGTCATCGTTGTCGAGGTCGTTGTCCGGGTCGGCCGCCGGCTCGTAGCCGGGGGCGGAGCTCGACGTGCAGCAGGCCTTGAGCCGCCCGTCCAGCGGGTCCACGTAGGTGAACGCCGGCCGCACCACCTCCACGATGTAGGTACCGGGCACGAGGTTACTGAAGAGATAGAAGCCGCCGCCGGCCGTGACCTGCGTGCTCAGCACGCTCATCGTGGCGCCGTCGAGCAGCCGCACCGTGACGCCGTCGATGCCCGGCTCGCCAGGATTGACCGTGCCCGAGTTGTTGTAGTCGATCCACACCAGGTTGCCGAGCGAGACGGTGGGCTGCCCGGTGGCAATCAAGCCGAAGTCCACGGTGGGGTTGCGCGTGTCGCCGGTCGCGTTGCTCACGATCGGTTCTGCCCCCGGCAGCAGGGTCACCGGCAGGCTGGTGATGGTGGCGCCGGTATTCGAGCCGTTGTCGTCGTTGTCCACGTCGTTGTCGGGGTCGGGCGCCGGCTCCGAACCGCCGCCGGTGCTCGAGGTGAAGCCTGCCGGCGGCGTGATGCGCACGCGGTAGTCGCCGGGTGTCAGCCCCGTGAAGGAGTAGAGGCCGCCGCCGGCGGTGACCGTCGTCTGCAGCACCACCGTGCCCGCGCCGTTCAAGAGCTCGACGGCGACGCCGTCGCGCGGTGAGTCACCGGCGGTGACGGCGCCGCTGTTGTCGGCATCGATGAAGACGAAGTCGCCGAGCGACAGACGGTAGAAGCCGAAGTCGATGGTCAGGTTGGTGTCGGGATCGGTGTCGCCGTCGGTGATCGGCTCGCCACCCACGGTCAGGGTCACCAGTTCGCTGACGATGCCCTGCCCGGGCAGCGGCGCCGGCACGCCGTGATCGCGGTTGTTGTTGGCATCGCCGGGGAACTGCCCGGAGCTGTTCTGGTAGCCAGCCAGCGTCTGCCCGGGGCCGAACTCCGCCGGAGCGATCTGCACGAAGTAGTCACCGGGCTGCAATCCCGAGAACAGATACAAGCCGGCGGCCGAGGTCGTTTGCGTCCCCAGCGCGGTGTCGGTCGTCTGGTTGAAGAGCCCATCGCCGTTGTCGCGGTAGAGCAGCACGTCCACGCCGGGAATCGGCTGTTCGCCGGCGTCCACCGTGCCGTTGTCGTTGGTGTCGTACCACACCAGATCGCCGAGCGAGAGCGCCACCTGGACGAACCCGAAATCGTAGGTGTGGTCGTTGAAGCCGGCGCTGCCGGTGGCCAAGGTGATGACCGAGTTGCCGCCCACGGTCACGCCGTCGGAATCACGGCTGTCGCCGTTGGCGGTGCCATCGGCGTTGGCGATGGTCGGCACGCGGCCGCCCAGCGCCGGTTGATTCAAGGCGATGCGGAGCTGGAAGCCGGCGGTGTTGGGCGTGAGCCCGGCCACGCCGTAGACGCCGTTGGGAATGGTGCCGGCGGCCGCCGACGAGAAGTAGTAGTGGCCGCCGTTGGCGGTGGTGGCCGTGCCGAGCAGCGTCGTGCCGTCGGGCGCGTAAAGCTGCACGGCGATGCCGTCGAGCGGCGTCTCGCCGGGATCCTGCACGCCGTTGCCGTTGGCGTCGACCCACACGCGGTTGCCGATCTCGATCGGCGCCGCGGTGCAGATGGCCACACCTCGCCCAGCCCGTTGCCCTTGCTGAACGTCGGACCGACGGGGGGCGTGAGATACAGGTCGTACCCCTTGGTGGCTGGCTGCGGTGGTCTTGTTGAACCACAGGAAGCCGCCGGTGCGCGTCGTCAGCCCGGGGTCGAAGGCCGAGACCATCACGTCGGGATGACCGGGAATCTGGAAGACGCGCGCCGCTCGACACCTCGTCGTGGATGAGCGGGCCATTCGGGCACCGTGAACGAGTCGCGGAAGAAGAACTCGCCGCCCCCGGGCCCCTGATTGTTGTTGGCGCCGCCGGTCGGCCCGAACGTCCCGGCGCGGGCGTTCGACTCGAACGTCCAGCCGCTGTTGAGATTCCCGGGCGTGTTGATGGCCGCAAACAGCGTGTCGCCGCCCGACATGCCCTCGTAGAGCGTGGTGCTGTTGGGATCGTCCATGGCGAAGAAGCCGAACTGATCGGCGGCGCGATCCCTCACGCCGATCACGAGATTGCCGGCCACGTCGAACGACAACCCCGACAGCATCGGCTGCGGGTAGATGCCGAGCGGCCCCCACTGCGTGCTCGGCGAGTTCGTGACGAACGTCGGCGACCACGGCAGCCAGTCGGCCTGGCCGCCGGCCTGCAGCGTGAAGACCTGGCCGCGCGGGTAGTTCAGGGCGAACTGCAGCGCGGGCGCCGCGCCGAAGGTCAACGTGGCCGGATCCAGGCGGTAGATGTAGGCCTGCAGGTCGGCCCGGTTCTGCGTCGACTCGGCCGAGTTCACGATGCCGACAAACAGTTGCCCGCGGTACCACTGCAGCCCGAAGGGGCGCAGGTCGGCGCCGCCGACCCCGGTGGCGCCCGGGGCGTTGAGTGGAATCGGCACCCGGCGCGCCGTCGCCGGCGTGAGCGGCCCGCTGGTGGGCAGCTCGTAGATGCGGCGATCGGCGAGGTTGACGACATAGAGCTTGGTGCCGTCGGCCGAGAGTTCGAGGCCCCCGAGCGCGGTCTTGCCGACGGCGTCCCAGGCGGTGTTGCCGTTGTCGCGCGTGTAATCGCCGCCGTTGCCGGCGTGTCCGTCGCTGCCGGCTGTGCCGGCGCCGAAGATCGTGTCGAGATTGGCAAACAACGTCGTGACGCCGGTCGTGGCATCCATCGCGTAGATGGCGCCGGGCCCGGCCGGACCGAAACCGGCGTGCTTCTTCATGAACGCCGAGCCGTAGATTGTGTTGGTAGAGGGCCGATAACCGAGTCCGTAGACGCTGCCGGCCTGGTTGGCCGCCACCATCACCTGGTGCGTGGTCGGCTGGAAGTAGCTGAGTTCGTCGGTTGGGCTGTTCGAGCCGGCCGAGTAGGGCAACGACACCAGCACCGGGTTGCCGTTGAAGGGCCCGGCGACGTTGTCGCCGAACACGAAGCAACTGGTGATGAGCGTCGGGTTGTTCCGGCAGAAGTTGGCCGGGTCGAGGATGCCCAGGTTGACGTTGCCGACGTTGCCGTCCGGCACGAACTGCACGGACGAGGCGTTGCCGGTCGCTCCAGGGGCCACGGCCGAGGGCTGGTATCCGGCCGGCAGGGCGGTGAACTCGACACGGTACGGGCCCGTGCCGCTCGTGGCCACGGTGTAGAGCCCGGCGGCGTCGGTGACCGCCGGCCCGCCCTGCAGCACGCCGGCCGCATCGTAGACCCGGACCTCGATGCCGGCGCGGCCGCTGTCGATAGCGCCGGGCGTGACGCCGATCCCGCCGTCGTTGACATACGTCACGGTCGTGTCGAAGACGCCGTTGCCGTTGAAATCCTCGAAGACGCGCCCGGAGATCGGCCCGGCGGCCCGGGGCCGGAACTCGGTGGAGGAGAGCAGCGCGGCGCCGGCCAGCCCGTAGGCCAGCCACTTCGTGAGGAGCTTCGTGTAAGTCACCATGGACAGGCTCGCTTGGCTCGAAGTAACGGGTCGGGGCGCCAGATTAACTCACGAGGGCAGCGCCAAAACAAGGCCGATCGCGAGGGCCCTTCGTGCGAGCATCGAAGCTCGTGACCCGCCCTGATCCAGTCGAATCGGCGGGCTCGCCGCCGGACGATCGTGGCGCGCGCGCCCTGATTACGGGCCTTGCTCTGGTCGTGATCGCGCTCGGGGGCCTGGCGCTGCGCCTTTACCGGCTGGATGCGCAGAGCGTGTGGTACGACGAGTCCTTCACCGTCGCTCAGTCGGTGAAGCCGTGGGGCGCGCTGTTTGCGGCCCTCGTGCTCGAGGGCGGACGCCACCCGCCGCTGCATTACTGGCTGCTGCACGGGTGGTTCGACCTGGTTGGCTTCGGCGCCTGGGAAGCGCGGCTGCTCTCGGCCGTCCTCGGCACGCTGGCGATTCCGCTGCTCTACGCGCTGACTCGCCGCTTTGCCGACCGGCCGACCGCGTTGTGCGCGGCGCTCCTGCTGGCCGTGTCGCAGATCGCGGTCTACTTCTCTCAGGAAGCCCGCGCCTACATGACGGCGCAGTGCCTGTCACTGGTGGCGGCCCTTGCCTTCATGGCGCTGCTGGCCCGCCCCACATTGCTCCGCACCGCGGCGTTGGCCGCTGCCACGCTGCTGCTGCTCGCGACTCACTACTACGGTGCGGCGACGGTCTTGGCGCTGGTCAGCTACTGGGCGCTGTTCCGCCGATCGTATTCGCCGCTCGTGCGGCGGCGCCTGATACTGGCTGGCGCGCTGACCGCCGCGGCCTACGCGCCGTGGCCGCTGGCGCTCCGCGCAAGCGCCGAAGCGCAGCCGGCGCGGATGTTCCACGCGCGCGATGTCAGCGAACGGCCGAGCCTGCTGTCGCCGGTCATGGCCGTCAATCGGTTCAACAGCGGGAAGTTCGCGTCGGTGGAAGGGTCGTCGTCGCCGGTTACCGTTGCCCTCGGGCTGTTGATCTTCACCGTGCCGATCGCGGTGGCCTTGGGGGCGACGAGCCTGGCCGACGCAACGGCGGGCTCAGGATCCAGCGCCGTGCTGCTGGCGCGGCAGGGCCTGGTGCTCGGCGGTCTCCTGGCGGCGCTGCCGGTGGCCATGGCCATGCTGTTCGGCGTCGCCGGCGCCACCTTCAACTACCGTCATTACTCGTTTGCCGTGCCCGGGTACGTCTTGGCCGTGGCCCTCGCGTGGCGGGTGTGCTTCCGGCATCGCGACGCGCGCGTGGCGTGGCTGGCCGTCGCGCTGGGCTGGTCGGGGGTCGCGCTGCGCGCCAACTACGCGGTGGCGACCAAGCCCGATTACCGGGGCGCGCTGGCGCCCATGGCGGCGGCGGCGCGGCGCGGCGACTGCGCCGTCGTCCGGCCCGCCATCTGGAACGACGCCCTGCCGCTGCCGTGGGACGTGTATTACCCCGACCGTGAGCGGCCGCGGGCCGTGCCGCTGGCGGCGCTGCCGCAGGGCTTGGCCGACTGCGACCGGCTGTGGGTGATCGCCGATCGCACGTGGTGGATGAACCGCGACGAGGCGGCCCCCGCCGCGCGTCTGCAGGCCGCGCTGCCGGCGGCATTCGCACTGGTCTCGGAGTCGCGTCATCCCGCGCTCGAGCTGCGGCTCTATCGCCGCGTCACGTCGCGATGACCCGCGCTACGGAACCGTGACGACCACGTCCGGCGACGCGCCGCCCACGCCGCACGCGTTGGCGGCCAGCACCCGGACGTAGTAGGTGCCGGGCGGCGGCGTCGCCACCACGGCGGTGGCTGCGCCCATCGCGTGCACGCCGTGCTCGCTGCCACCGGCCGAACTGCCCACGGCCAGGCTGTAGTGGAAGGGGCCGGTGCCCGACGACGCCGACCAATCGAGCGTGACCGTGCCGTTGGCTACGCTTGCCGACAGCGTGCCGGCGCCCGGGGCCGCGCACGTTGGCCCGACGGTCACGACGGCGTCGGCCGTGGTCGCTGGTCCCGCTGGGGCCGAGCGCGCGCACCCGCAGGTAGTAGGTGCCGTTCGACACGTTGGGAATGGCCAGCGACGTGGCCGTCAACGCGACGTGGCCGTAGGCACTCGAACCGTAGCTCGGTCCGCCCTCGACTTCGAACCACGACACGTTCCCGCTTCCCGCTGACCACGAGAGCCACACGGTGGATCCGTTGACCTGCGCGTCGAACCCAACCGGCGCAGCCGGGCTCGTCGCGGCTGGTTCCGGTACCGTGAAGGTTGCCTCCGGTGCCGCCGGACTCGTGCCATGCGCGTTCTGCGCGCGGACGCGCCAGTAGTAGGTGCCAGGGCGCGAGCGCGCCAGTGAGATCCGCGCCGGTCACGGTGCCGCTGAACGCCGCCGCGTCGCCGGGCGCGCGGCCGCCCTGCACCAGGTACGACGTGGCGCCGGCCACCGCCGTCCACGACAGCGCCACGTGCTGTCCGGAAACGCTGCCGGTCAACCCGGTCGGCGCTGCTGGTACAGTTCTCGGACAGGTCGCCGGCCACATACGACGCGACCGCCGCCACGGTCTCGCTGAGCCGTCGCGCGTTGTCCTGCAGACTGGTGCCGGTTGGCGCCCCCGTGACGGCCGGTTCGCGCACCGTGGCGCTCGAGAAGTTGAGGGTGCGCAGCGGTGAGCCGTAGACGGCGTAGGCCATCAGCGTGCGGATGGTCCCGTCGCGGTAGCCGCGCGCGTAGCTGGCCCCCACCGGCGCGCTGTCGCCGGGCGCGTGGTCGGCGCCGAGGTTGTGGCCGATCTCGTGTGTGAACGACCACTGCCCGGCGTAGAGGCACGCCTGCTCGCTGGCGCTGTAAGCCGCACTGGTGGACGGGCCGATCCACGCCGTGCCACAGCCGCCCGATGAGGAGGGCCGTCCGGTGACGAGCGCGACCAGGTCGGCGCCGACGTCGGCGCGCCGGGCCTCGACGGTGGCGCTCTGCGTGCCGCCCAGGCTGATGGCTGACAGATCGGACGCGATCCCCGCCGCCTCGACGTACGGCAACTCCTCGATGCCGACCGCCGACAACACCGCGTTGACGCCGCTGCGCGCGAACGCGGTATTGGTCACGGCGACGGCGTTGGTCAGTTGCGACACGATCTGATCGCGTCCGCCGGCCCGCTGCCGGGCGGCGGGGGTATAGAGCACCAGCACGTCGATGGCAGCGGTGGCGCCGTCCGCAGCGGCAATGGCAGGACCGCGCGCGGTGGCGAAATGCGCCGGCACGCGCGGCGCCAGCTCCACCGGGTGCTCGGCCGTGGCCCGCTGGCTCACCGACACCGCGCCGTCGCCGTCGGCGGTGATGTCGTAGGCCACGCCGCGCGTGACCACGCCGCCGACCAGCGTGCGGCCGTCCCAGGTCAAAGCGGCCAGGCTCTCGGCGTCATCGGTGACCGCGCCAACCCACGTCGTGTGCCCGGCGACGCCGATCTCGAGCCGCTCGCGCACGAGCGTCAGCGCCACGTCGGGGAAGAGATTCAGCACGAACGGCGCCGCGGCACCCCGGCCGGGCGTCAGCGCGGCCGTCAACAGGTCGGCGCGCACCGAGAGGCGCCGCGACCGCACGGCGTCGGGCCGTTGCGGCGCGCGCATCGCCGGATCAGCGCCGCGCTCGATGAAGAGCGACGGCGGTGATGACTGCGCCGATGCGAGGTCAGACGCAGTCGCGAGTGCGGCGACGGCCACACCTGAAATGAGCGCGCTGCGAAACCACCACGGGACGTCCATTGCTCGCTCCACCTCTGGCGGTGCATCGGCTGGATCGGGCACAAACGGCGGTGCCGATCACGGGCACGAGCACGGCGTCGGGTTCTCTCGCCGGTGGAATGCCCGCCGGCCATCCCGGTCAGTGCGATGGACATGCCAGGGCGTGCGCCGGCAACGGAGCGACGGGAAATGTGCGGCAGGACGTGCAGCATCGTGTGCGCGGCGACGGCCATGCCGACTGGGCCGCGGATGGGGAGCGTTCAGTTGTGGCGCATGCGATCACGAAACCGTGGCGGCTGCCGATTAGTCACGTGGCAATCGCTTCACGTCGTCGACGAAAACCGCGCCCGACCCGCCGGCGCGCGGCCCGCGTGCGTCTCGCGCGCCGGGCGGAGCTGCGTCAACGGCGCGGCAGCGCAAACAGCTTGTCGCCGTCGCTGAACTCGACGGCCAGGCGCCCGCCCCGGCTGAGCACCCACGCGGAAACGGCTGGACCTTCGGGCGAGCGGTAGCTCGGTTCGTGCACCAGCACGTGCGTGGCCCCGGCGCTCGTGAGCGCGGTCCACGCGCCGTCGCCGTCGCGCCACAGGTTGGCCAGCCGCGCCGTGCGCCGCCCGTAGCCGTCGGGGAAGTAGCCGCTGTAACCATTGATAATCGGCTTCCCATGCAGTCCGGCGTAGTAGACGTAGCGCAGGTCCCAGGCCGGATCGCCAAACGGCAGCTCGAGCAGCACGGTCCCTGCGGGCATCAGCAGGACGTGCCGATACGCGAGCGGCCCCTCGTTCAGCGGATGCACCGCCGGCCACGGCTCGGCGTAGCGCGGGCTCGACGTCCACGACTGGTTCATGGCGACGGGCACGGCGTAGGCTTCGGCCAGGAACAGCACCGCGATCAGCGTGAGCAGCGGCCGGCCAAGGCGACGCCAGCCGGCGATCGCGGCCAGCGCGGACGCCCCGGCCAGCGCCAACGCCAGCATCGCCACCATCGCAAAGCGCGCCGGCACGCGCAGGCCGTTGTATCCAGGCACCCAGTCGAAGAAGAAGCCGTAGAGGCTGAGGCCCTCCATCCGCATGGCGCCCACGCGCGGCTCCGGCCCGAGTGACATCCACACGGAGAAGACGACGGCCACGACGAAGAAAGGCGTGAGGTCGCCACTCGAGGGCAGAGGCCGCGTCCGCAAGCGCGACGCCACGACCAGCGCGCCGGCCCCGAACACCACCATCCACTTGAGCGCCCGGCGGACGCTGGTCACGCGCACGGGCCACCCGGCCAGGTGCCACGACACGCCGCCGGTCCATGCGATCAGGACCGCCACGAGCGCCGCGCCAGCGGTGGCGATGAGCAGCCAGCGCAGCACGGTCCGGCCGCGCGGATGTGCGGCGAGCGGCACGCCGCGCGCCGCGGTGATGTAGCGCACGAGCCACGCCGCCAGGCCCGCCACCGCCAGGGCCAGCGGCACCGCGCCGGGGAACAGAATCGCCTTCCGCCTGTGGGTGCTGATTGAGGATGCCGCCCCAGAAGTGCAGCTGCGGCGGGGCATTGGCATAAGCCAGCAGGTTGGCCGAGAAGGCCAGCACCTCTTCGAAGGGCCGGGTGAAACCGTAGTGCGCGCGCGCGTCGGCGTAAGGCAGCAGGAACGGCAGCATGCCCAGCACCGCGGCGCCGCCGCACGCCGTCATGCTCAGCCAGGTGGAGCCGTCGCGGAGCCGCCCGCGTGTCCACATCTCCCACAACACGTAGCCAAGCAGCACCGGGGCAAAGAAGAACAGGTAGTAGCCGGTGGACAGCCCTTGCGCGACGAACGCGGCCGTGCCCCACACCAGCGGAGCCCGGCGGCCGGTGTCGAAATAGCGGCGCATCCCGTAGAGCGCAAACGGCATCCACTGCGACGACAGCGTCTGGATGTGCGGGAACTGGCCGAGCCGGTAGGGCGCGAAGCCGTAGAACAGGCCGGCCACGAAAGCAGCCGCGGCGCTCCCGGTGACCTCCCGCACGAACAGGAACACGCCCAGCGCCGACAGCGCGAACGTCGCCAGGAACACGAGGTTGTAGGCCAGCACGATGTTGCCGGTCGCCAGGAAGATCGGCGCGCCCTGCAGGGCCTGCGGCACGAGGTGCTCGGAGAAGGTCAGCGCCGCGCTTGACGGGTGGAAGATGTTGGCGTTCCACAGGTCGGCAAACGACATGGTGCCGTGCAGCATGGCCATGGCGCCCTCGGTCACCCAGGCCATGATCCACATGTTGAGCAGCGAGTCGCCGAGGTCGGCCGGCACGTCGCGCGCCAGGCCGCGTGCGATCGGCCAGGTCATCACGACCGTGAGAGCGGCATAGGCAGCGGCGGCGAGCGTGGTCTGGCGGAGACGCGCGGAGAGGATGGTCACGCCTCAGGCCTGCGTGAACTCCCGCGCGTAGTCGGCGATGTCGTCGTAGATCGCGTCGAGCTCCTCCGGCGACGCCAGGAACACCACGCGGAAATAGCCGCCGTCGGCCGGCAGCCCGAATCCCGACCCGTGCACCACCAGAATGCCCTTGGCGCGCAGCAGGCCGTAGACGAAGTCCTCGTCGGTCCGGCCCGGCGGCAAGGTCACCCGCGGCATCGCGTAGAAGGCCGCCTGGGGCGCCACCACCGACATGCCGGGCATGGCGTTGAAGCGCTGCGTGGTCAGTTCGGCGCGCACCCGCAGCGCCTGCCGGAAGGCGACCTGATGCGAGCGGTCGCCGTCGAGCGCCGCGGTCACGGCGTACTGCATCGGCCCGGGGCTGCACAGCCGGCCGTCGGCCAGCTTCTTGATGGCCGCCAGCGCATCGTCGAGCCGCGGCGTCGGCGCCACGGCCATCCAGCCGGCCCGCCATCCGGGGGCGAGATAAGCCTTCGACAGGCTCGAGTACGAGAGGATGGGCGCGTCGGGGGCCATCGCCGCCAGCGGCGGCACCGGCCCGTCGAAGCCGAGATCGCCATAGACCTCGTCGGCCAGGATGACCAGGCCGTGGGTCAGCGCGAAGTCCACCAGTTGCCCCCGCACCGCCTCCGGATAGACCGCGCCGGTCGGGTTGTTCGGATCGATCAGCACGAGCGCCCTGGTCTTCTCGGTGACGGCCCGCGCCATGTGCTCGAGGTCGGGCAGCCAGCCGCGCTCCGGATCGGTGCGGTAGTAGACGGGGTTGGCGCCGATCTTCGCGAGCACGGCGGTGTAGAGCGGATAGGTGGGCGACGGCACGAGCACATCCTCGCCCTCGTCGACGATGGCCGAGAGCGCCAGCTCGATGCCTTCGGACGTGCCCGAGGTGATGAGCACCCGATCGGGCGACACCTCGACTCCGCGCCGCGCGAAGTCGGCCGCTACCGCCTCGCGTGCCGGGGCGATGCCCACCGACGCGGTGTAGCCGTTGTGGCCGTCGCCCATGGCCTTCGCCACGGCTTCGATGAGGTGCGGCGGCGTCAGGAAGCCGAAGGCGTTCGGATCGCCGATATTCAGGTAGCGCACCGGCTGGCCGGCGGCTTCGACCTTCTTGGCCTCCACCACGACCTGGCGGATGGCGTAGGTGAACCGGCCGACGCGCTGGGCCGGACGGACCGAAGCAGAAACCGTTGTGCTCATGACGCCGGCGATCTTAACAGCGGCGGAAGATCGGCGCGCAGGAGGCAGACTTCTGCACCAAAGCAGCCGTCCAATCGTTGCAAAGGGTGCGTCCTTACATACCCTGTGTAACTCTTACGCGGTCGAAAGGCCGCTGGACCCCTCAACCAGCCCGTCATTTACATGTTAAGTCCTTATCCTGCAACACTTAACTGAAGTGGCACGAGGGTTGTTATGGTAAGTGGCATGAAGCGGGCAATCGTCGCCTCATTCGTCGCCTTGATGGCGGTTCCGGCAGCCGGCCAGACCGGCGCGCCGCTGGGTCAGGACCAGCCGGCCGGAATCTTCCGTTCAGGCGTCGATCTGGTGACCGTCAGCGCCACCGTCCGCGATCGCCGCGGCCGGGCCGTTCCGGATCTGGCCAAGGCGGACTTCGAAGTGTTCGACCGGGGCGTCCGGCGTCAGATTGCCGAGTTCCGAACCGAGGAGGCGCCGGTCAGCGTCGCCATCCTGTACGACGTCAGCGGCAGCATGGACATCGCGTCCCGACGGCTGGCCGCACGGTTAGCGGCGTATTACGTGATCTCCTCGTTGGATCACGGCCGCGACGAAGCCGCGCTGTTTGCTTTTGACAGCCGGCTGCACGAGGTGGCCCCGTTTACGGTCGATACGCGCGCCCTGAAAGGTGCGCTGGGGGAGGTCGATTCGTTCGGGGCCACTTCGCTGCACGACGCCATTGCCGACACGGCCAAGCGCATCCAGTCGCGGGCCAACGGCCGCCGCGCTATCGTCGTCCTTACCGACGGCATCGACACGTCCAGCCGCCTGACGCCCGCCGAGGTCTCCGGCATCGCCAGCGAGATCGATGTCCCCGTCTACATCGTGGCGGTGGTGCTGCCCATCGACAACCCGGACGAGAACCGCCGTCCGGTGAGCGCCGACAAAGTGCCGGCCGTCGTGGGCACGCTGCGCGACCTGGCGGCGTGGACCGGCGGCGAGCTCCTCTATGCGAGCACGCCGGCCGACACGCTTCGGGTGGCCCGGCAGGTGGTGCGCGAGTTGCGTCAGCAGTATCTGATTGCGTTCGCGCCGGGCGAGGGTGCCGGGTGGCACCCGATCGAGATTCGGACGACCAAGAAGAACCTTACGGTTCGGGCGCGCGGCGGCTACGTCGCCGGCACGCAGAGCAACGAGTTCTAGTGGCTGCCAGCCATTAGTGAATAAGGCGTCTCAGGAGGACCCCATCATGAAGAAGTCAATGTTCGTCGTCAGCTGTTTTGCCGTGACCCTGGCCGTCGCCCCGGCGTGCGCCAGCAAGAAATTCGTGCGGACCGAAGTCGGTCAGGTCAATGACAAGGTGACCACCCTGGGCACCTCGCTCGAAGAGACCCAGCAGCGCGTGCGCGCCGCCGAGCAGAAGATTGGCGAGGTCGACAGCAAGGCGGCCGCCGCCGGCCAGACGGCTCAGCAGGCCAACGAAGCGGCCAAGACCGCGCAGTCCACCGGCACGCAGGCCATGGAAGTGGGCAAGACCGCCGGCGCCAAGGCCGATGCGGTGGAAGCCTCGGCCCGCAAGCTGATCTTCGAAACCGTGCTGACCGACGACCAGGCCAAGTTCAAGAGCGGCGTCGCCACGCTCTCGGATGAAGCCAAGGCCGCCCTCGACCAGATGGTCGAGCAGGTCAAGGCGCAGAAGTCGGCCATCTGGGTCGAAATCGAAGGTCACACCGACAGCGTCGGTGATGCCCGCTACAACGAGTCGCTCGGCCTGGCGCGCGCGGAAGCCGTGAAGCGCTATCTCTACGAGCAGCACCAGGTGCCGCTGCACAAGATGAACGCCATCAGCTTCGGCGAAGAGAAGCCGGTGACCGACAACAAGACGCGCGCCAACCGCTCGCAGAACCGTCGCGTCGTCATCAAGGTGCTGGCGTAACGCCTGCCCCGGACCTCGGTCCGGCGATTGCGAATACTACAACGGCCGGTGGGGCTCACGCCTCGCCGGCCGTTTCGCTTGTACGCGATCCCCGGTCAGCTCAGGGCAGCTCGTAGAGCCACGCCCCGCCCGACATTGGCCACTTCGCGCGCGCCGCGGCTCTCGAGCCAGGCGCGCAACCGCGGGCCGGTGTCGTCGGTCCAGCCGGCGGTATGGACGACCACGTGGGTGGCTGGCCTCAGCGCGCGCCAGGTCGCCTCGACATCGGCCAGCGGCGCACGGAGCACCGGCAGGCGCGCCAGATAGCTGGGCGGCTGCACGCCGCTGTAGCCGTTCACAATCCGGCGTTCGTGGGCCAGCGTGAAGAAGGTGTAGCGGATCTCGTAGTCGATGTCGCCAAACGGCAGCTCCACGAGCACGGCGGTGGCCGGCAGCGTTCGCGCGAACCGGTAGATGGCTGGCGTTGCCGCGGTTGGCCGCAGGTACTCGGGGATGGCTGCCCGTTCGTGGGACTCGAGCGGCAGGTCGATGGGATAAGGACGCGTCCAGGCGGTGCGCGTGGCCAGCGCCGTCAGCACCACCACCACCGCGAGGCCCACGCGCCGGCGCGCCATTCGTGCCGCGCCGACGCCGGCCAGCACCGACAGGAACAACAGGCCGATGACCGCGAAGCGGTGAGCCACGCGCAGGCCCTGGAAGCCCGGAACGTAGGTGAAGAGCACGCCGTACGGGCCAGCCAGACTGGTGTCGCCCACGGCGATGACCGGCCCCAGCGACAGAATCAGCGCTGCCAGCGCCATGGCCAGCAGGCCCAGTTTGGCGACGCGCGACAGCTCGTGCCTTTTGGGCCCCGGCCTGACCGCAAGACCCAATGCCGCCATGGCCAGCACGGGCCCGAGCCAGGGCATCTCGCCCCAGTAACCCGCCAGGGTCACCGAGTTCCCCACGACTTCGGGCAGCGTCCGCGTGAAATCCAGCGCCTGGCGCATCACCAGGTAGGGCCGTACGAAGGGCCACACCGCCACGAGCGACGCGACGCCGGCGCCGGCCAGGCCCAGCCAGCGGCGAGGGTCGCGCAGGCGGCCGTGCCGGGCCAGGGCCCACACCGCGAAGAGCGGGGTGAAGAGCGCGGAGAACGCCATCAGATACGTGGACGACAGACTGAGCGCGACGATGCCGGCGGCGGCGCCGGCCAGCGCCCACAGGGCGCCCGTCTCGGCGAAGACGTCGAGCGCCAGCAACGCGAAGATCCACCAGTGCACCGACAGCGTCTGCAGGTGCGCCAGCGACCAGTAGAGGCGGTAGTGGCTGAAGGCGAAGGTCAGGCCGGCCACGGCCCCGGCCACGTGGCTGGCGGTGAAGCGATACGCCAGCAGATGCGCGGCCAGCGCGGTCAGCACGAAGGCCGACAGGTGCACGACGTTGTAGCCGAGGAGCGGGTTGCCGGTGAGCCAGTAGACGGGCAGCGCCTGCGCGGCCTGGGCGACGAAGTGGTCGGAGTAGGCCAGGGTCGACGGCTCGGGCGCGAAGATCGGCGCCTGCCACATCGCCGCCCAGGCGCCGGTGTCGCCGTGGAGCAGGGCGGCGAGATGCCGGCCCACCCAGCCCATGACCCAGGCAATGAAGGCCGAGTCTCCGTAGTCGCCGGCGAGGCTGGTGGTGAGCCGGGTGACGAGCGGCCAGCTCGTGAAGATGGCGACGCCAAGATAGGCCGCGGCCACGATCCAGGCGTGCGAACGGGGCCGGGAGGGCGGCGCCACGGGTCTCAGCGCTTGGTGGCGAGTACCAGCAGTGAGAGGCCGAAGCGCGGCGGCTTCGTCTCTTCGCGCTTCAGCAGCGGCATCAGCCACTTGAACGCCGCCAGTTGGCCCTTGGGCAGGACGGTGCGGCCCAGCACCCGCGAATTGAGCCACCACCCGGCCACCGCCAGCCGATTGAGGAAGCGGATCTCGCCTACGTCGAAACCGGCCTCGGTGACGAGCCGGGCCAGGCCCGTGCGGTCGTAGCGCCGGAAGTGCAGCAGCGCCCGGTCGAGCGTGCCGTAGAGGGCCGGCAGGGCCGGCACCAGCAGGACCAGGCGGCCGCCCGGCTCCAGCACCGAGGCGAAGTCCTGCAGCGTCTCGCGGTCGTGTTCGATGTGCTCCAGCACGTTCATGCACACGATCGAATCGATGCGCTCGCCCTGCAGGTCGGCCCGCGCTTCGGCCGAGAGCGGGAACGAGAACGACGCGATGCGCACCTGCGGCTGGTCCTCGAAGCGGCGCCGCAGCTCGCGCAGGTAGTGGGGCTCGATGTCCGAGGCCACGACCCGCTCGCGGTCGGCGAAGTAGCGGGTCTGGTTGCCGACGCCCGAGCCGACTTCGAGGATGCGCCGCCCAAGGAAGGCGTCGAAGCGGTCGTGCAGCCACCGGTTGTAGGCGCTCAGCCCGGCCATGCGCCGCAACGTCTTGGCGCCGACATCGCCGTCCGGCGCTTCCCACCGCGCGAAGCGCAGCAAGGTGTAGACCGCCTTGAAGGCGTCCTTCAAGCCGATCTTCTTGCCCTCTTCGTAGGTGCGGCCGTTGTAGCTGATCGGCACCTCGTAGACGCGGGCGCGCATCCGCGCCACCTTGCAGGTGATCTCCGGCTCGATGCCGAAGTCGCGCGATTGCAGGTCGAGGCGCTGGGCGACGTCGCGCACGAAGACCTTGTAGCAGGTCTCCATGTCGGTCAGGTTCAGGTCGGTGAGCACGTTCGAGAGCAGCGTCAGCAGCCGGTTGCCGATCGAGTGCCAGAAGTAGAGCACCCGGTGCCCGCCCGGCGAGCCGAGGAAGCGCGAGCCGTAGACCACGTCGGCGTTGCCCTCGAGGATGGGCCGGAGCAGCAGCGGATATTCGCGCGGGTCGTACTCCAGGTCGGCGTCCTGGACGATGACGAAATCGCCGGTGGCTTCGCGGAAGCCGCGGGCCACGGCCGCGCCCTTGCCCTGATTGG
Source organism: uncultured Acidobacteriota bacterium (assembly GCA_963843885.1). Lineage (GTDB taxonomy): Bacteria > Acidobacteriota > Vicinamibacteria > Vicinamibacterales > UBA2999 > CADEFD01. The sequence continues at coordinate 534,568 of CAWJMJ010000011.1, read as the reverse complement.
TCGGCTGGAGGAAGACGCGCACGCCGCCCTGGCCGTCGAGCGTGGCCAGGATGTCGCGGGTGCCGTCCTTCGAGCCGTCGTCGACGATCAGGATCTCTTTGTCGAGGCCGTCCAGCGGCACGGCCTGCACGCGCGAGACGATCTCCCGAATCGTGGCCTGCTCGTTGTAGCAGGGCATCACCACCGACAGCTTCATGGCGCCGCGGGGGTCCAGCGCGCGAAGCGGGCCAGGGTGTAGACCGCCTTGAAGGCGTCCTTGAGGCCGATTTTCTTGCCCTCTTCGTAGGTGCGGCCGTTGTAGGTGATCGGCACTTCGTAGACGCGGGCGCGCAGCCGCGCCACCTTGCAGGTGATCTCGGGCTCGATGCCGAAGTCGCGCGATTGCAGGTCGAGGCGCTGGGCCACGTCGCGCACGAAGACCTTGTAGCAGGTCTCCATGTCGGTCAGATTCAGATCGGTGACCGCGTTCGAGAGCAGCGTCAGCAGCCGGTTGCCGACCGAGTGCCAGAAGTAGAGGACGCGATGGCCGCCCTGGGCCCCGAGAAAACGCGAGCCGTAGACCACGTCGGCATTGCCGTCGAGGATCGGACGCAGCAGCAGGGGATACTCGCGCGGGTCGTACTCGAGATCGGCGTCCTGGATGATGACGAAGTCGCCCAGGGCCTCGCGGAAGCCGCGGGCCACGGCCGCGCCCTTGCCCTGGTTGGTCGGCTGCAGGAAGACGCGCACGCCGCCATGGCCGTCGAGCGTGGCCAGGATGTCGCGGGTGCCGTCGCTCGAGCCGTCGTCGATGATGATGATGTCGGTCTCGACGCCGCCGAGGTCGACGGCTTGCACGCGCGAGACGATTTCGCGAATCGTGCCCCGCTCGTTGTAGCAGGGCATCACGACCGACAGCTTCATCCGGTCGAGTATATGCCGCGGGCGCGGCGGCCGCGAAGGGCGGGCAGGGACGCGACCCGCCGCGGGGCGGGCCGCGCCGGAGGGGTGGTTACTGGGGAACGACGGTGAGCTGGCCGCGGGTCTCGCCGCCGGGGTTCACCGCGCTGTGGACGTTCACGTAGACCTGACCGCCGACCAGGGACTGGATGAAGTCCTCCCAGGTGCGGATGCCCTGCTCGGCGCGCGGCCGCAGGCTCGACGCGTCGGCCGTGCCGCTCAACGTGAAGTCGTTCGAGATGTTGGCGGGGGGCGCCAGGTCGACGACCACCGGACCACCGGCGCCGGGACCGCCGACGTGGAAGTGACCGCCGGTCGCGCCGCTCGGCAGGTTGAACACGTTCACGGTATAGGTGACGGTCTGCGTGGCCAGATTCACGAACACTTCGGCCGTGCCGGTGGCCCCGGTCACGACGATGGCCGGGGTCTCGTTCGAGCCTGACAGGACGGCGGTGAGACGCAGGGTCTGGGCATTGGCCTGGAGGCTGGCACCGAGCACCAGGGCCGCGGCAGTCATCAGGCACTTGATCGTGGGTCGCATGGGAATCTCCTTGAAGCGTCGCCCGGTCGACAGTCGCATCGACCGCGGCAACCCGGCCGGAATCGCACGATTCGCGCCACCGGCTGACCGGCAACTTTCCGCCCGATTCCAGCCGCACGAGCGCGGCGGGACGCGACCGCCTTACGGAGGCCGAAAGGCTTTACGCGGATGGTAAGGGCGGGCCGGTCAGTGCGGGGTCTTGGCCGACTTGAGCATCTTCTCGAGCTGGCCCAGCCGCTCGTTGCTGCCGAGCAGCGCCAGGATGTCTCCCTGCTGCACCACGTCGTCGGGTCCCGGCGACACGGTGGTGAAGTCGCCGTGGCCGGTCTTGGAGGTGCGCTTGATGGCGATGGTGGTCAGGCCGAAGCGCGCGCGCAGGCCGATGTCGCGCAGGGTCTTGCCGAAGAAGTCGGCCGGCGCCGGCACCTCCACGATCGAGAAGTCGCCCGACAGCTCGATGTAGTCGATCACGTTCGGGATGACCAGGCTGTGGGCGATGCGCACTGCCATTTCGCGTTCGGGAAAGACCACGCGGGTGACCCCGAGCTTCTCCAGGATGCGTCCGTGCAGCGGCGTGACCGCCTTGGCCACGATGTTCTCGATGCCGAGTTCCTTGACCAGGGTCACGACCAGCAGGCTCGACTCGATGTTCTCGCCAATCGAGACGACCGCCACGTCCACGTCCTGGATGCCGGCGGCCCGGAGCGCGCGCTCGTCGGTGGCGTCGAGCCGGACCGTCTGCGACACCTGGTCGGCCAGCGCCGTGACCCGGTCGTCGCTGCCGTCGATGCCGATCACCTCGTGCCCGAGCTGCGACAGGGTCGTGGCCATCGCGGCGCCGAAGCGCCCGAGGCCGATCACCGCGAAGGTTCGTTTGGCCATGTGCTTCTACCCGACGAGAATCTTGCCTTCCGGATACCGGATCTGGGCTTGCGCGGAGTTGCGCCGTGCCACCGCGATGGCCAGCGTCAGCGGCCCGAGCCGGCCGACGAACATCATCGCCATGATCAGCAGCTTGCCGACCGGCGTGAAGAACGCCGAGAGGCTGACCGGCGCGCCGTTCTCGCTCATCGACAGCCCGACCGTGCCAAAGGCCGAGGTGGCCTCGAACAGCGTCGGCAGCAGGCCGCGGCTCTGCGTGAGCAGGATCAGCCAGGCTGCTCCGTTCATGGCCACGAAGGCGATGAGCGAGACGAAGAAGGCCTTGGCCACGAGATCCGGGGACAGGCGCCGCTTGAAAATCACCGTGTCGTTCTCGCCGCGCACGGTCGACCAGAGACCGGCCAGCGTAATCGCGAAGGTCGAGGTCTTGACGCCGCCGCCGGTGCCGCCGGGCGAGGCGCCGATGAACATCAGGGCCATGATCACGAAGAGCGAGGGCGCGGTCATGGCGCCGACGTCGAGCGTGTTGAAGCCGGCCGTGCGCGTGGAGACCGACTGGAACCACGCGGCCAGCACCTTCTCGCCCCAGGGCAGCCCGCCCAGCGTGGCGGCGTTGTTCCACTCGAGCGTCAGCAGCGCCGCGGTGCCGCCGACCAGCAACAGCGCGGTGGCCATCAGCACCAGCCGGGTGTGGACCGACAGCTTCACCCGCAGCGTGCGGCCGCGCAACAGCTCGGCCCACACGAAGAATCCCAGGCCGCCGGCGATGACCAGCCCGGTGATGACCAGGTTCACCACCCAGTCGCCGCGCCACGACATCAGGTTGTCGCTCCATAACGTGAAGCCGGCGTTGTTGAACGCCGACACCGAGTGGAACAGGCCGTACCACGCAGCTTGTCCGAAGCCGAGCGTGGACCACCACCACAAGGTGAGGATGGCCGCGCCGGTGAGTTCGAAGGCCAGCGTGAGCTTGAGCACCGTGCCGGCGAACCGCACGAGGCCCTCCATGTCCTTCGCGTTGAGCGCTTCCTGCAGCGTCATCCGCTCCTGCAGCGTGACCGACCGTCCGAGCGCGGCGGCAAACACGGTGCTCAGGGTCATGTAGCCGAGACCGCCGGCCTGGATGAGCAGCATGACCACGACCTGGCCGAAGAGCGAGAGGTCCACTGGGGTGTCGATGACGATGAGGCCGGTCACGCACACCGAGGACACCGACGTGAAGAAGGCGTCGAGGAATCCGAAGTGGCGGCCCTCGGCCTGGGCCACAGGCAGCGACAGCAGCCCGCCGCCGATGACGATGAAGGCCAGGAAACTGAAGGCGAGGAATTGCGATGGCGACAGTGGACGCCGGCGAGCCAAGACTCCGGGATTGTGACACACCCGCCGGCGCCCGGGCAGCGGACGACGCGGATTACCGGATGGCGCCGAAGTCGAACGGCGCGCGCCCGAGGCTCTCGGCCCCGTCCTTGACCGCCACTTCGTAGCGGCCGCGCCTGAAGCCGGCGGCGTCGAAACGCGCGTGCACCCAGCCGCCGGTGAGCGGCTCGGTGCCGCCCAGCACCGCCGTGGTGGGAGGCGGGAACGGCCACCACGGCGCGTCGGCCGGCGTCGGTTCCCAGAACAGGCCGAAGCGGGGCCGGCGGTCGGTGGCGTTGGCCACGAGCGGCAGGGCCGAGCCGGGCCCGTCGAGCGGCACGAGCAGCACGTCCACGAGCGGCACGCGCACGTAGGTGTTGTGCGGGTGGAACTGCAGTTCCACGATGACCTCGACCAGCCCCCGGTAGGGCTTCAGCGCCTCGGTCATCTGGCGCACGCCGTAGTTGCGGTCGAGCACCCGCATCTTCTCTTCCATCAGCAGGACGACGCGGCGGTACTCGGTGACCACCGAGATGCGTCGCACCTGGTCTCCCGGGGCGGCGACGTAGCCGTCGTGGAACGCCGCGCGCTCGCCGCGCGTCGCCTGGCGCGCGAAGACGAGGGCCTGGTCGATGGCCTCGGCGTCGAGATGGACGTCGACGGCGCGAACCGGCACGAGGCCGGCCAGCGCCATCACCAACGCCACGGCCACGACCTGCCCCGCCGGTCGCGTCTCCATGGGTGCGAGCATAACAGGGTCAACCAAGTACTATTCGGGAAGCGGCCGCGGGGCCGAGGAGGCCACGTGACCCTGGAAGGACGCGCCGCGCTCATCACCGGTGGAACCCGCATGGGCGACGCCGTCGCCCTCAGGCTGGCGGGGCGGGGCGCCGACGTGGCGTTCGTCTACCGCAACTCGGCCGACGCCGCCGAGCGCGCCGCCGAGCGGGTGCGGTCCCTGGGACGCCGCGCGCACACCTTGAAGGCCGACCTGTCGGACCCGCTCGATTGCAGCGCCACGGTCAACGAGGCCGCGGCGGCGTTCGGCCGGCTCGACGTGCTCATCAACATGGCCTCGGTCTACCGCGAGGTGCCGTTCGACGACCTCGAGGCCGGGCACTGGGATCGCCAGATGGCGGTGGATCTGCGCGCCAGCTTCCTGATGTCGATGGCGGCCGTGCCGCACATGCGCAAGGCCGGCGGCGGGCGCATCGTGAACTTCTCCGACTGGATCGCGGCCAGCGGCCGGCCCCGCTACGCGGGTTTCCTGGCCTACTACGTCGCCAAGGCGGGGGTGAAGGCGCTCACCGAAGCGCTGGCCCTGGAGCTGGCCGCCGACCAGATCCTGGTCAACGCCGTGGCGCCGGGGCCGATCGCCCCGCCGCCGGGCACGACCGCCGAGGTACACGCGGCCGTGGAACGGGCCACGCCGCTCGGACGCTGGGGCGGCGAGGACGAAGTGGCCAAGGCCGTGGCGTTCCTGTGCGAGAGCGACTTCGTCACCGGCGAGACCATCCGGGTGGACGGCGGCCGCCACGTGAAGTAGCGGCCCCGCGCCAGCTGTTCGCCAGGCAGTTGCGGGGACGAATCGGCCGGTTACTCGACCACGAAGGCGGCCTGACCCGAGCGCGCCACTTCCCGGCCCTGCTGCAGCCCGGTCACCTGCCAGAAGTAGGTGCCCGGCTCGAGGTCCAGACCGGCGGGCCGGTCGATGGAGGTGCCCGTCACGCCGTCCTCGCGCCACATCAGCCGGTCCGTTTCGTTCCAGACGCCGATGGCGTAGGCGTCGGCGCCCGTGGCCGCCGACCAGGCGAAGCGGTCCGGCTGCGGGCCGACGAAATCGCGGCGCGGCATCAGGTGATCGATGAGCAGGAAGGGCTGCGCTGGGCCTGCCGGCTCCTGTCCGCCCGGTGCCGCCGCCCCACCCGTCGGCGCCGCCTGGCCACCCGCCTGCGACGCCTCGCCGCAGGCCATGGCCAGACACGCGCCGCATGCGACGAGCAGGTGGCGGACCCGCGCCCGCGCCCGGCCACCCTGCGAGAACCGGCGGCTGCTCACCGCCCGCCCTTGAGCGAGACCTTCTGGACGCGCCAGTTGGTCATCTCGCCGACCAGCAGCTCGTTCTCGTTGCGGCAGTCGATGGAGTTGGCGAGGCCGAACTCCTTCGGCAGCTTGCCGGCCGCTGCCGAACTTGCCGACCACCTTGCCGTCGAGCGTGCACCTTGTAGATGGCGGCGTCGTCCATGCCGTCGCTGTCGCCCGGCGTGCGAGATGTAGAGATACTGCGTCGGCGCCGCGTGGTCATGCACATCGCCAGCGGCGTGCCGATGTTGCCGAACTCGCGACTTGAAGGTGCCGTCGCCGTCGAACACCTGGACGCGCTTGTTGCCGGCGTCGGCGACGTAGACGTTGCCGGCCGCGTCGACGGCGATGCGCCTTGGGGCCGCGGAACTGGCCGTGCGTCCGTGCCGGTCGAGCCCCACTGCGTGATGAAGCTGCCGTCCTTGTCGAACTTCGCCATGCGATTGCGTTGCCGCCCATGCCGTCGGCGATGTAGATGTTGCCGGCCTTGTCCCAGGCCACGTCGGTGGGCTGATTGAACGTCGAGCCCGGGTGCCCGTCGCCGGCGCGCCGGCGCGCCGCCGCCGGCCGGCGCCGCCGCCGACCGCCGCCCGGCCGCCGGCGCCCGCAGCGCCTTCGGGCCGCCGCCGGCCGCCGGAGCGGCCGGACGGACGCCGATGGCCTCCGGCTTGCGGCCGAGCACCAGCGCGACGCGCCCTTCGCTGTCGAACTTCACCACCTGGCTGGCGCCGCGGTCGATGGTCCAGACGTTGTCCTGCGGATCGATGCGCAGGCCGATGGCGGCGTTGAAGCCGTAGACGTCCTGCCCGAGTTCGCGCACGAACTTGCCGGTCGGGTCGAACTGGAACAGCCGCGAGCCGTTGCGGTAGAAGGTGCGGTTGTCGCCGAGCGTCGCGTAGGGATGGCCGGTGCGCGTGTAGACGAAAATCTGGCCCTTCGAGTTCGGCCCGACGCCGCCGACCTCACCGACGAAGGTGTCGAGCGGCGTGCTGCAGCAGATCGGCGTTGCTGTCGAACGCGATCTCGGGCGACGGTCCGCCTGCGCGACGAGCGAACACGCCGCAGCCGGCAACGACCGCGGCGACGAACCCCTGGAACGTGACGCGTCATGCATCATTCTCCTACCTCGCCGCGTCTTCGGGGTCGTCATGCGGCTTGAGCAGGATCTTCTGCGCGCGCCAGTTGTTGATCTCGGCGGTGTAGATCACGTTCGGGTCGCGGCAGTCCATCTGGTGGATGGTCGCGAACTCGCCGACGGCCTTGCCGGCCCTGGCCGAACTTGCCGATGATCGTGCCGTCGAGTTCCATCTTGTAGACCTCGCCGGTGAATTCGGCCGGCCGCGGCCGGCGCGCTGTCCGGCCACGAGTTGGACACGTAGAGGTACTGCTTGCCCGGGTTCTTCGGTCCGGGACCGCCCGACACGCACACCGCCCACGGGTTGCCGACGTTGGTGTAGTTGGCCTTCCAGTTCAGGTCGTTGTCGAGCACCTGCACGCGCGCGTTGCCGCGGTCGCCGACGTAGACGTTGCCCTGGAAGTCGGTGGCGATCGAGTGCGGGGTGTTGAACTCGAGGTTGCCGCTGCCGCGCTTGCCGACCGCCTTCACGAAGCGGCCGTTCTTGTCGTACTTCACGACGCGGGCGTCGAAGTAGCCGTCGGACACGAAGATGTTGCCCTGCTGGTCCCAGGCGACGTCGGTCTGGCGGCCGAAGCGGTACTTCTCGTTGCGGCCGTGGATACGCGCCCTGCCCCGGCATGTTGCAGAATCGACTGCACCGGGTCCTCCCGCCGGCCGATGGTCATCAGCACCTGGCCCTCGGGGCTGAACTTGACCAGCATGTCGGTGCCTTCGTCGACCGCCCAGATGTTGTCCTCGGCGTCGACGCGCACCGAGTGCGCGAAGGCGAAGCCGTAGTTGTTCCGGCCGATCTCGCGGATGAAGGCGCCCTGCGGGCGTGTACTCGAACAGCCGCGTCTCGTTGGCGCGATGGTAGATGTAGATGTTGCCCTTCGAGTTGGTCGCGATGCCCATGTTCTCGCCGGTGTAGATGCCCGGCGGGTTCTTGAAGAAGTTGGGCACCGCTTCGTGCGGGATGACCGGCACGTTGGTGGCCGTGGCCCGCGTCTGCGCCGACAGCGGTAGAAGCGTGAGCGAGGCGGCAGCGGCCAGCGCGGCAACCACCGGAACGAGCGGCAACAGGCGCTTCATAGGCGCAACCCTCCAGAGCCGCGGCTGGACCGAGGAGCCGAGGCACGAGGGACTGTATCCGACCCGCCGGCACGGGGCAAGGCGCGGACCGCCCCATGGGTACGCCCGGCTACCCTGGCCCCGGAACCGTGGGTGGGCAAGCCGGCCAGGCGTCGGCGGCTATAGCAGCGGGTAAAGGAGCGCGATCCCCGTCATGAGGCGGAAGACCACGGCCACCCGGGGATGCAGGCGCTCGATGTTGTTCCACACCAGCGCCAGCGTGGTCATGGCCACCAGCATCGCGATCACCCAGACCAGCACCATGCCCGGGGGCTGAGGCCCGAGGCGGGGCCCGAGGCCCGCCGTCCAGTGCGACCCGTAGAGCAGCGCGACGTGCACCGCGTAGACGAGCAGCGACTCCTCGGCGAGCCCCTGCAGCGGCGGCGTCAGCCGGGTCACGTAGTGCCCGATGGCGCTGATTATCGAGAGCAGCATCAGCACCGATCCAAACCGCTGCACGAACGACAGCGGGCTGGCGCGCCACCAGTCGGCCACGCCGTACTCGAACCAGCCGAACTCGCCCAGAAGGGCAGCCGAGATCACCAGCAGCGCGCCGATGAGAAACAGCGCCCGGGCCAGCAGCCGCAGATGGTCGCGGGTCGCCCACGGGGCGGCGGTCACGCCGAAGGCGGCGCCGAAGAGCGTGAATCCGGCCCACGGGAAGAGCGGGAAGAGCGACCCGGTGCCGTGCGAGAGGTAGGACGCGACCACGAGCGGCACCGAGTCGGTCCACACGATGCCGTGGGCGATGGGCGTGAAGCCCACGACCAGCGCGCCGATCACGCCGCAGGCGACGGCAAAGCGCCGCGGCGTCCGCGTCAGGACGATGAGCAACTGCAGCGCCAGCAGCGTGATGGCGACGTTTTGCAGCACGTCCACGGCGAAGAAGGAGTGCCAGCGCTCGTCGTTGGCGTAGGGCAGATCGACGAAGCGGCCCATCGGGAACTTCACGAAGTAGCCGAGCGCCAAGAAAAAGGTCAGCCGGCGCACGCGCTTGAACGAGCGTCTCGAGAAGCGGCTCTGATCCCCCCAGTGACGCAGCCCGGTGAGGCTGAACGCCGCGCCCGACAGGAAGAGGAACGTGCACGACGTCAGGCCGCGCAGGTAGAGCCAGGCGTTGTAGTGGAGGCTGGTGCGGAAGGCCGGGTCGAGCAGCGCGTCGATGGTGTGGCCCTGCACCATCAGCAGCACGGCTACCGCTCTGGCGAGATCCACGAAGAGGATCCGGCCGGGTGACGCCGGGGGCGCCGGTGCCTGGAGCTGAGCCAAGATTCAGGGATTGTGCCACACCGGGTCCGCCGCCGCGGTGGGCGGAGCGGACACAGTGCGGACGGGGGTCTGACGCCCGGCGCGGTGCGCCGCCGGTTACGCCGACGCGGCGAACACGCCGCGCATCGATTCGAGCGCGCCGGTCAATTCCTTCCGGTCGCGGCAGGTGCAGAAGCGGATGTAGCCTTCGCTGGCGGGACCGAAGTCGAGCCCGGGCACGCAGCCGACGCGCCCGTGCTTGATGAGGTGTTCGGCCACCGCCCACGAGACCGACTCGCTCTTGTCGAAGCCCTGGTCGTGGGCCCAGTCGCTGTTGATCTTCACGAAGGCGTAGAACGCGCCCTCGGGCGGCTGGCCCGAGAAGACATGCCCGGCGACGTCGGCCAGGCCGGCATAGAACAGGTCGCGGCGGATCTTGAGTTCGGCGCGGAACTCCTCGATGCAGTCCTGCGGACCCTCGAGCGCCCCGATGGCGCCGTATTGCGCGATCGAGCAGACGTTGCTGGCGGTGTAGAGCGTGAGCTTGGCGGCGCGCGCGCGAATGACCGGATCGTGGATGGCGATGTAGCCGACCCGCACGCCGGTCACGGCGTAGCTCTTGCTCATGGTGTAGATGGGAATGGTGCGTTCGTACATCCCGGGCAGCGAGGCGATGCTCACGTGCTCGCCCGAGAAGAGCACGTCCTCGTAGGCTTCGTCCGAGAACACCCACAGGTTGCGGGCCTTGGCCATCTCGGCGATGCGCTCGAGGTCGGCGCGGGTGAACGCGCCGCCGCTCGGGTTGGTGGGCGAGTTGATGTAGATGGCCCGGGTCTTCGGCGTGATGGCGCGTTCGAGTTCGTCGAGATCCCAGCGGAAGCCCAGCGACTCGTGCACCGGCACCTGCACCGGCACGGCGTGCGCCGAGCGTGTGATGGCCAGCGTCGGGGGCCACAGCGGGTCGGGGCAGATCACTTCGTCGCCCGGTTCGAGCACCGCGTGGAGGGCCACGTAGATGCCGTGCGTGCCGCCGTTGCTGACCAGGATTTCATCGTCGCTGCCGACCGGAATGCCGTTCTTCGTCCGCAGCTTCTCGGCGATGAGCTGCCGCAGGCGCGGCACGCCGAGGGTCGGCAGGTAGTGCGTGTGGTTGGCCTCGATGGCCTTGCGCATGCCCTGCTTGAAGCTCTCGGGCGCGTCGAAGCTGACGTCGCCCTGATCGAGGCGGAAAGGATTCTGGATCGTGTACATCATGTCGCGGATGCGCACGATGCCCGACATTGGCAAGGAGTCGATGAAGGTGCCCATTGGGTGCCCTAGATTATATGCGAAGCGCGCGGGTGTCGCGCGGCGACAGGGACATGGCCCGCACGCGGTCAGCGGGCCCGGGGCGCGAGACCGGCGCGGTCGAGGATGGCATCGAGCACCGCGGCGGTCTTCACGAGCGGCAGGTTGCTGACGTAGAAGTGCTTGACGCCCAAGGACATGAGCACGCGGATCGACTCGGCGCACACGTCCACCGGGGTGGCGCCGGCGGCGAACTCGGCCGACAGTTCGTCGACCGGCACCGGCAGGAACCGGCCGAGGGTCTTCAAGGTCTCGGTCCGGGCGCTGCGGTAGTAGAAGACGCCGAACATGCCCGGCGCCGTGAGGCCCTGGCGGTCGGCCTCGCGCAGGAAGTCCTCGACGGCGCGCGCCCGGTGGTGCGAGACGATCTGCGTCAGGTAGAAGTCGGCCGTGAAGTCGCCGGCGGCGACAAACGCCACCTGGCGGGCGGCGTCGCCGGCCGGATTGGCCCAGCCGCCCAGCGGCAGGCCGGCATGACGCTGGCGCAGCAGCTTGCGCAGCTGCCAGGCGTGTTCGACCGAGCGCGCCCGGCCCACGTGCTTGTCGCCGCCGAGCACCACCAGGGCGGGGAAGCCGTGCTGCACGACCTGGTCGGCGTAGCCGAGGCAGAAGTCGAGCGAGTGCTTGGTGGTCAGGAACGGGACCACGCTCGCGCGCGGCACGTCGGGCCCGAGGTTGGTGACCAGGTGACGGAGGTTGTTCTCCTCCTGGGCGCCGACGGCGCTGTCGGTGACCATGACGCGCACATCGCGGCGCACCAGGCCGCGGATGGCGTGGTAGGTGTCGATCCACGCGTCGATGCCGGCCGCCGAGGTCAGCTCCGCACGCGGCGGGCGCAGTTCGACGGCAACGACATGCGGTGAGTTCTGCAGCGCGGAGAGGATGGGTCTGGCTCCTTCGGCGGGTCGCCAGCGACGCGCGGCCGTGGCCGCCGGCCGGAGGCTCAGTATAACGCGGCGGCCGTCCTCACCGCTTGTCGAGCAGGGCCTCGAGGCGCGCCAGGCGCGCGCGCAGCTCGTCGTTCTCGCGCCGCAGGGTGGCCAGTTCGTCGCGCTGCGCGGCGCCTTCCTGGCGCAGCGCCTGGGTGCGCGCCTCGAGCGCCCTGACCGCCGCCAGGGCCACGCCGTCGGCGTCGATGGTGCCGATGCCGAGCGGGTCCTCGCCCAGGCCGAAGGCGGCGCGGAAGTCCTGCGCGGTGGGCCCCATGTGGCGGATGTCGGCGCCCTGCGCCTTGTAGTTCCATTCGCGCACCGGCATGGCCGCCACCTTGGCCAGCAGGTCCTCGGGCGCGATGTCCCGGAAGTTCTCTTTCGAGTTCACGTCCGACACCGAGATCCACGAACTGCCGTTCGACACCAGCCGCACGCCCGGCACGCCGGACGAGCCGACCGGGGAGGTGGTGGAACTGGTGAAGAAGTAGACGCCGCCGGAGGCCCGGGCCACGAACTGGTTGATGCCCGTGGCCTGGACGCGCGTGCCGGCGGCCACTGTGGACGCGTCGCCGAAGACGAACGAGCCGGCGTGGGCGGCGGTGGCCTCGGCGTAGAGCCCCATGACGGTGGACCCGTAGCCGGCGGCCCGCGTCTCGGCCCCGGTCGCCAGGGCGAACGAGCCGCTGGCGATGGCGTTGGTGCCGATGGCGGCGCTGTAGTTGGCCGTGGCCTGGGCGTTTGCTCCGAAGGCCACGCTGGCCGTGCCGAGCGCGGCGGCGTCGACGCCGGCGGCGAAGCTGTAGAGCCCGCCCGCCACCGGGTTGAGGCCGAAGGCGGCGCTGTGGCTGCCGATGTTGCCGTCGTCCCAGGCCGGAATGGTGACCTGGCCGGCGCGGAAGGCCGCCTTGCCTGGGTACCACATCATGCGGGTGCCGAGGTTCGACGCGGGAATCACGCCGGTGCCCACCGTCCCGCGGGCCAGGAATCCGCCGTCGCCGAGCAGGGCGAAGCTCGAGGGAATCGCGCCGCCGCCGGGCGCCGGCCGGGGGCTGCCGCCGGTATTGGCGCCCAGGGCAAACGTGCCGCTGTTGCCGGCGCTGTCGGCCCACGTGCCGTTGCCGGCCGGGAGGGTGATGCGCGCCTCCACCTGCACACCCTTGCCGCCCGGGACGGTAACGACGTTCAAGCCAAACCCGATGGTGCCGTCGGGGTTGGCGGTGGCCAGCCCGACGAGCGGGGCCCGCTGGGCGGCGCCGCACTGATCGTCGTAGCCGTCCACCGTGTAGAGGGCCCCCTGTTGCACCAGCGACACGGTGACGCGGTTGCAGAAGGGCTGCAGCTGCCAACTGAACGTGCCGAGCGGCTGCGCATCGGCACGCGCGGTGAAGGCGAAGACAGCCAGCAGAACGGTCAGGGCGGAAAGCAGGCGGGTCATGAATCCTCCGATGCCCGATAGGGGCTCTATTCATGTGATCGAGGATGGCCCGGCAATCCGGACATCCGGCAGGTCAGTGCTTCACAAGCGCCTCCAGCTGCGCCAGGCGGGCTTCGAACGCCGCGCGGGTCGCGGCGAGTTCGGCGCGCAGCCCCTCATGGACCTCGAGCAGCCGCTGGTGCTCGCCGTCCAGCACCCGGAGCCGCCCGGCCATGCCTTCGCGCTCGTGCTCCAGCCGGCGCACTTGCGCCAGCAGCAGCGTCGGCAGGGCCTGGTACATCACGGTTTCGGGCCGGCCGTCGTCGTCGTAGGCGACGAGTTCGGGCAGGACCTCGGCCACCTCTTCGGCGATCAGGCCGTACTGCAGGGGCCGGGCCCCGTCGGCGTAGGCCTTGGTGTAGCGGAACTGCACGGGCCGGAGCCGCAGCACGGCGTCGGCCGGGGCGCCCAGGTCCTCGATGTCCTGCTTGTAACGGCGCGACGACGAGATCGTGCCGAGCTGGCCGGCGGAATCGATGACGACCGGCACGGCGTTGGCGATGGCCGTGGTGATGCCGCGGATGCCGCCGATGAACGTGCGGTAAGCGGAGTTGGTCACCGCGATGCGGGTGGTGTAGTTGTCGAGATTGACGCCGCTGTTGTTGATGTAGGTGTTGTAGGAACCGGCTTGGAGGAACAGGCCGGCGTTCACGCCGATGCCGATGTTGTAGTTGCCGAAGACCACGCCGGCCAGCGCCCCATTGCCCACCGCCGTATTGCCGTTGCTCGCCGCGTTGCGGCTGAGCGCCGAACTGCCGAACGCGGTGTTGTCGCTGCCGCCGGTATTGAGCCGCATGGCAAACGAGCCGACCGCGGTGTTTCCGCCCCCGGACGTATTGCTCTCCATGACGGCGTTGCCCACAGCAGTGTTGTTGTCGCCGGTCGTGGTGTGACGCAAGGCGCCGTCGCCGAAGGCGGTGTTGTCGTAGCCCGGGTTGACGGTGTTCGAGAGGGCGCCAGGGCCCAGCCCCAAGCTGCCGAACGTGGGACTGCGCACCCCGATCACGTCCCGCACCACCCCTCCGTGCAACGCCAGAATCTCCTGCCCGGGCGTGCCGCCAAGAATCAGGCCGGTGCCCACGGTGACGCCGGCCAGGGCGCTGGCCCGCGGCCGCACCGAGCCGCCGGTGCCGGCGCCGGGCGTGAACACGAAGGCGCCGGTATATCCCCCGCTGTCGCGCCAGGTGCCGCTGAACGAGGTCGTCGACATGGTGGCGTCGACGTGCACCGGAGCGCCGCCCGGAGCCGCGACGATGTTGATGCCGAACCCGACGTTGCCGTCGGGATTCAGGAAGGCCGTGCCGATGGCCGAGGCGGCGCCGGTCGCGGCCCCGCACTGGTCGTCGGTGCCTTCCACCCGGAAGACGTTGCCGGTCTGCGTCACGGCCACCGTCACGACATTGCAGAACGGCTGCAACTGCCAGCGGAACGTGCCGAGGGGCTGCGCGCCGGCTACGCCGGCGACCGCGAGGGTGGCAATCAGGGCCAGGGCAGGAATCGAGGTGGTCATGGCGGTCTCCTGGAACGCGAACAGGTCCTACCTGTGCGATCGCGAATGGGCCGCCTGGCCGGACAGACCGGATGGGCTATTCTGGCCAAGCCGCGAACCTCGTGATGGACAGCACCGCTCAACCGAGCCTCGCCTTCCTGTTCGACGCGTCAGAACGCGGTGAGCCGCACGCCAGTTCGGCCCTCTTCGCGGGCCTTTACTCCGAACTGCATCGCCTGGCGCAACGGGAACTGCGCCGCCAGGGCTGGGGCGTCTCGCTGGGCGCGACCAGCCTGCTGCACGAGGCCTACCTCGACCTCTCCCAGCGCGACGCCGCCTTTCCCGACCGCAACCGCTTCCTGGGCTATGCCGCCCGGGTCATGCGCGGGCTGATCGTGGACTACGCGCGCAACCGGCAGGCGCTCAAACGGGGCGGCCAGTTCGAGCTGACGGCCCTGTCGACCGACGCGTTGAACGTGGCCGCCGGGGTCGAATCAGCGGAGCTTGGCCGGATCAGCCAGGCGCTTGACGATCTCTCTGGCATGGAGCCGCTGCTGGCCGAGGTCGTCGACCTGAAGTACTTCTGCGGGTTTTCATTCGAGGAGATCGCGGCCATCAAGGGCGTGTCCGAGCGCACCGTCCGCCGCCAATGGGTAAAGGCCCGGGCCTACCTGCACGTCACGCTGCGCGACGACGCGCCGCCGATCGAGCCCGATGGCGTCGCCTGACCACCGCGCCAGCTGGCAATCGGCGAGCCCCTATCTAGATACCGCTCTCGACCTGCCCCCGGAGGAACGCGCTGCCTGGCTGGCCGCGATTCGCGCCGAGACCCCGGCCCTGGCCGACGAGGTCGAGCGCTGGCTGAAGGAATGCGAGGCGCTCGATGGGTCCGAATTCCTCGAGGGCGCCTCGGTGTCCGCGGTGGAGCCGAGCCGCTCGGCGCTGGCGGGGATGGAAGTGGGCGCCTACCGGTTGATCCGTCCGGTGGGGCACGGCGGCATGGGCAGTGTCTGGCTGGCGGAGCGGGCCGACGGCCGCTTTGCCGGGCGCGTGGCGGTGAAGCTGCTCAACGCGGCGCTCGTCGGCCGCGCCGGCGAGGGTCGCTTTGCGCGCGAAGGCCGCATCCTGGCCGGGTTGTCGCATCCGCACATCGCCCATCTCATCGATGCCGGATCGACGCCGCTCGGCCAGCCCTACCTGGTGCTCGAGTTCGTGGACGGACTGCCCGTCGATCGCCACTGCGACGAGCAGCGCCTCGACGTGGCGGCGCGCCTGCGGCTGTTCCTGCAGGTGCTGGCCCCGGTCGCCCACGCCCACGCCAACCTGATCGTGCACCGGGACCTGAAACCGTCGAACGTGCTGGTCACGGCCGATGGGCAGGTCAAGCTGCTCGACTTCGGCATCGCCCGCCTGCTCGACGGCGCGCAGGCCGGCGGCGCCGCGCCGGGCCTCACCCGGGACGGCGAGTCGATGCTCACCCCGGCCTTCGCCGCGCCAGAGCAACTCACGCGCCAGCCGGTGACCACCGCCACCGATGTCTATTCCCTCGGCGTGCTGCTCTTCGTGATCCTGGCAGGGCGCCATCCCGCCGAGCCGTACCTCGACAGCCCGGCCGACCTGATGCAGGCAGTGGTGCACGGCGATTCGCCGCGCCTGTCGTCGGCCGTCGTGACCCCGGATCGCGACCAGACGCGCGGTGCCCTGGAGATCGCGACGGCGCGGCGGACCACGCCGGCCAGGCTGGCGCAGGCGTTGCGCGGCGACCTGGACACGATCGTGGCCACGGCCATGCGGACCGCGCCCGGCGAACGCTACGCCTCGGTCGACGCGCTGGCCGACGACCTGCGGCGCCACCTCGCCCACCGCCCGATCGCCGCGCGTCACCAGGGCGTGAGCTATCGCGCCGCCAAGTTCGCGCGTCGCAACCGCGCGTTGGTCGCCTTGGGCACAGCCACGCATCATGGCCGTGATGGTCGGGGCCGCGGGCATCTGGGTGCAGGCTCGCCGGGCGGCCACCGAGCGCGATTTCGCGTTGGCGCAGATGGCGCGCGCCGCGGCGGTGAGCGACATGAATGCGTTCCTGCTGTCCGATGCCGCGCCGCTCGGCCGCTCGTTCACGGCCGGCGACCTGCTGACCCGCGCCGAGGCCCTCATCAACCGCCAGGCCACCGATTCGCCCGACGCGATTGCCGTCGAATCGCTCGTGTCGATCGGCTCGCAGTTCCAGGCGCAGGACGAGGACGGCAACGCGCGCCGGGTCCTGACCCGGGCCTTCGATCTGGCGCAGCGCCTGCCGGCCAGCGACGTGGCGACGCGCGCGCAAGCCGGCTGCGCGCTGGCCAACACCCTGGCTCGTGGCGATCACGCCGACCTGCAGCGGGCGCAGCAACTGGTGCAGGCGTCGCTTGCGCTGCTGCCCGACTCCAAGCCGCTGGCGCTGCAGCGGGCGTTCTGTGCACGGAATGCCGGATCGGTGGCACGGCACGCCGGGGACGGCGCCGCCGATGTCGCCTATCATCTGACCGCGCAACGCGTGCTGCGCGAGTCGGGCCTCGGCTCGGAGCTCGCGCACCTGAGTGTGGCCATGGAACTGGCCGAGGCCTACCGCGGGGCCGGACGTCACGTGGAGGCGGACGGCGCCTTTCGCGTGGTGTTTGCCCGGCTCGCGCAGTTGGGGCGGGACCACACCGAACAGGCCGGCACGCTGCTCAACAACTGGGCGCTGTCGCTGTTCTTTCTCGGCCGCCCCATCGATGCCGAGGCGGCGTTCCGCCGCGCCATCGACATCTCGCGCAGCGATGGTCATGACGGCAGCGTCTCGCCCATGCTGCTCCTGAACCTGGCCCGGCCGGTGCTGGAACTGGACCGGGCCGACGAGGCGGCCACCCTCGCCGAGCGCGCCGCGGCCGAGGCCACGCGGCTGGACGATCAGGTGGTCCAGATCCAGGCCCTGCTCTTCTCCGGCGGCGTCCGTCGCGCCCGCGGCGATCTGGGCGGCGCCAGCACGGCGTTCGCCGAGGCGGAGCGGCGCCTGCGCGAACGGTTGCCGGCCGGGCATGTGGCCTTCGGATTGTTGGCGCTGCAGCGCGCCCTGCTGGCGCACGTCGAAGGTCGGCTCGGCGACGCCCGCGACCACGCGCAGCAGGCCATCGCCATCGCGGAGGCCAGCTCGCAGGGCGGCGACGTGCTCGGCCCGGCGTTCGCGTGCCGCGCCGAGGTGGCGGTGGCCGAAGGGCGCTTCGAGGCGGCGCTTGACGATGCGGAGCGCGCGCTCGAGATCGAGCGGGCCAGGATTGGCACCGGCCACTACGGGAGCCGGGTCGGCCGCGTCACCGTGATCGTGGCTCAGGCGCAGCTCGGCCTGGCGCGTCGGGCCGACGCGCGCGCATCGCTGACCGAAGCGCTCGCGCACCTGACAGCCACGCTCGGCGCCGATCACGTGGAGACGATGCGGGCCCGCGAGCTGCTGGCCGCGGCTGTCGAGGGCTGAAGCTCCGCCGTTGGCCCGGGCTGGTTCTGTCTCCGTGCAGAAGCGACTCGGCGGTGACGAATTCGGCGTCCTTCGGCACGGAAGATTCCCCTATGCTTGGAGGAAACCCACTCCGTCTGCCGTGATGTCTTCCCCTCCAGAACTCGACAAGGCCCCCATGACGGGCCACCGCCTGCTGATCATCGACGACGAGCCGGCGATCTGCGCGTTCATCGCCCGGGTCGCGACCAACGCCGGCTATCAGACGCTCGTCGTCGAGAGCTCCGACTCGTTCCTGGAACACGTGCGCAACTGGGTGCCCACGCACATCGTGATGGACCTGCAGATGCCGGTCGTCGACGGGCTCGAACTGCTGTCGCAACTGGCCTCCGACAACTGCGCCGCCAACATCATCCTGGTCAGCGGCGTCGGTGACAGCGTGGTCAACGCCGCCCGCCGGGTCGGCACGGCCCGCGGGCTCAACGTGACGGCCGCGCTCACGAAGCCGTTCACGGCCGCCGAGCTGGGCGCCGTCCTGCGCGCCAACCGCATGGAGGATCCCTGGCTGACCGTGGCCAACTTCGCGGCTGCGATGAACCGCCAGGAGTTCTTCCTGCTGTATCAACCCAAGGTCCACCTGCGCACCGGCGCCGTGTCGGGGGCCGAGGCCCTGGTGCGGTGGCGGCATCCGATGCGCGGCGTGGTGGCGCCTCTCGAGTTCATTCCGTTTGCCGAGTCGTCGGCGTGCATCGACCAGATGACGCAGTGGATCGGCATGACGGCAGCCGGGCAACTGCGCGCCTGGGATGAACTGGGCTGTCGCTTCGATCTGTCGATCAACGTGTCGGCCCGCAATCTGCACGAGGCCCGGCTGGCCGAGCAGCTCGACGGGCAGTGCCGGATGGCCGGCGTGAGCCCGGGGCGCATCACGCTGGAGCTGACCGAAACGGCGGCCATGCGCGACGCGGTCCAGATGATGGACGTGCTGACGCGCCTGCGGGTGAAGGGCTTCAAGCTCTCGATCGACGACTTCGGCACTGGCTACTCCTCGCTCGTGCAGCTCCACCGTCTGCCCTTCACCGAGATCAAGATCGACCGCACGTTCGTGGTCGGGTGCAGCAGCTCGCGCGAGAGCCGCAGCATCGTGAAGCTGGTGATCGACCTGGCGCACGCGCTGGGGATGACGGCGGTGGCCGAGGGCGTCGAGTCCGAGGACGTGCTGCGGCTGTTGCGGGAAATGGGTTGCGACGAAGCCCAGGGCTCGTTCATCAGCGAGCCGCTCGATGCCGTCGCCATGCCGGCTGCGGCCCTGCAGCATACCGAGAGCGAGTGGTACCGCGCCGGAGGCCCCTGGCAGCCAGTGCTGGCCTGAGCCCAGCCGGCCTCGCCTGATCGGATCTGGCCCGCGCTCTGCCTACAGCTCGCGGAGCGCGGCAGGAATCGGCAGCCGCGCGGCGCGAATCGCCGGGAACAGCCCGCCGACCAGCCCCATGAGCAGCGCGTAGATCAAGCCCGAGCCCGAGCAGCTGCGGGCGTGACGCTGAAACGCAAACGCCACCTGGCTGAACGTCTGGAAGTTCATCGTCGAGGTCTGGTAGCCGTTGAACGCCGAGATAGGCGAGCGAGGCCGCCGATGCACGCCGCCGATGGCCGCCAGCGCCATGCGATTCGGCCAGCACCGAGACCACCACCGAGCTGGCGTTGAAGCCGAGCGCGCGCAGCGTGGCGATCTCGCGCGACCGCGTCGACACGGCGGTGTACATCGTGAGGATCGCGCCGAACACCGCGCCGATGCCCATCAGCGCGGCGATGCCGAAGCCGACGCGTGCTGGATCAGGCGTGCTCAGCGCCCGCGACTGCTGCGCGTAGTACTCGGTTTCGCGGCGCACCTGCACGTTCAACTGCGGATTGGCGGTGAGCCAGTCGCGGAAGGTGTCGAAGGCTGTCGGCCGAATCGAGCTGCGCGAGCACGAGTCTGGTAGGTGTTGCCGCGGCGATAGGCGCCCTGCAGCACGCGCGCGTCGCACCAGATTTCGGTCTCCGCCACGCCGCCGTCGGCTTCGAAGATGCCGACCACCTGTCCAGCGTGTTCTGGCCCGAGCGGACCTGGCTGCCGACGGTCAGGCCGGCGAACTGGCCGCTGGCGCCGCGGCCGACGATCACCTCGTTGGTGCCGAACTCGAACATCCGGCCCTCGATGATCGAGACCTCGTCGCGCACCGCCAGCGTCCGCCGGCTCGATGCCGCGCATCGGCACGTTGGCCGGCGGTGCTGGTGCCGACTCTTCGGCAGGTCGATGATCACGTAGAGTTCGGCCGAGGCCAGCGCGGTCTGGCCGTCGCGGCGGATGCCCGGCGCCTGCTTGATGATGTCGACTTCCGGCCCGCCGACGCCGCTGGTCATCTCGCTGTCGGCGCCGCTGCGCATCACCAGCGCGCGCGACGGCGAGCCCGAGCCCTGCATCGCGGCGGAGAAGCCGGCGGCGATCGACAGCACCGAGACCAGCACCACGACCACGCCGGCGATGCCGACGATGGCCACGCCCGACGAGCTCGAGCCGCTGCGGGAATGGTGCGCAGGTTGAGCGCGGTGACGGCGACGGTCTGTCTGATCCAGTTCAGCATCACGGCCTCGTCCTCAACTCGCGCCGCAAGGCGTCGGTGATCTTCAGGTGCATCGCGGTGACCGCCGGCAGCGCGCCGGCGACGAGGCCCAGCAGCACGATCAGCCCCGCGCCGACGGCCACGTCGCGCGGCGGCAGGATGAAGATCGGCAGCATGCCGCCGGTCGGATCGCCCTGCTGCACGATCAGCCAGGCCAGGCCCAGGCCGAGCGCCGCCGCCGAGCACCGCAGATGAACACCGACTCGCCGAGCACCAGCACCAGGATCGAGCCGTTCGAGAAGCCGAGCGTCTTCAGCACGCCCACTTCGCTGGTGCGCTCGCGCACCGACTGCGCCATGGTGTTGGCGGCGACCAGCAGCATCGTGAACAGCACGGCCGACGAGGATCGCCACCATGATCGCGCCGATGTCGCCGATCTGCTTGGCGAAGCCCTCGACGAACCCCTTCTCGGTCGTGGTCTTGGTCTCGGCCGACGAGTTGGCGAACATCTCGTCGAACTTCGCGCTCATCTCCTGCGCCTGCGCCGGGTCGGCGATCTTGACGATGTACCAGCCGACCAGTCCGTCGCCCGCGCGTGCGGTTCTCGTCGAGGTAGTCGTAGCGGAAGAAGAACTGCGTCTTGTCGATGCCCGGCCTCGCCGTCGTAGATGCCCGACGATGTTGAACTCCCACACCTGGCCCTCCTTGGGCTGCCAGATGGTGCCCTGAATCGGCACGCGGTCGCCGACCTTCCAGTCGAAGCGCTGGGCCAGGTCGACGCCGACGATGACGCCCTGGCGATCGGCGAGCCACGCCTTGACCTGTTCGGGCGGCACGCTTGTACTCCGGGTAGACCTTCAGGAACGGCTCGGGTTCGACGGCGATCTGCGCGAAGAAGTTCGACGGGTCCTGGTAGACGCCGCCGAACCAGGTGTTGTGCGTGGCCAGCGTCGACGCCCTCGGTGGCGCCTGCAGCCGCTCGAGGTAGCAGACCGGCAGCGGCATGATCAGGCTGACCTTGTGGATCAGCACCAGGCGATCGAGGCCGGCGATGTCGACGCCGAAGCTGAACGCGGTGCGGATCGTCATCAGCAGGCCGAACAGCAGGAAGGCGATGAAGATCGACAGCAGCGTGAAGATCGTGCGGACCTTCTTCCGCCACAGGCTGCTCCAGAGCAGCGGCAGGAACTTCATGCGGCCTCTCCCATGCAGCACGCCCTTCTCGAGGTGGAGCGTGCGCGTGGCCCGCGTCGGCCGCGCGCGGGTCGTGCGTCACCATCACGATGGTCTTGCCGTGCTTCGCGGTTGAGCGCCTGCAGCAGGTCGAGGATCTCGTCGCCGGCCTTGCGGTCGAGGTCGCCGGTCGGCTCGTCGGCACAGCAGCAGCGTCGGGTCGGTGACGATGGCGCGGGCGATGCCGACGCGCTGCTCCTGGCCGCCCGAGAGCTGGCGCGGATAGTGCTTGGCGCGGTCGGCCAGGCCGACGACGTTGAGCGCGATGGCCACGCGCTTCTTGCGCTCCGCCTTCGACAGGTTGGTGAGCAGCAGCGGCAGTTCGACGTTGCGCTCGGCGGTCAGCACCGGCAGCAGGTTGTAGAGCTGGAAGACGAAGCCGATGTGATGCGGCGCGCCAGCGCGACAGCTGGCTGCCGCGACAGCCCGCCGATGTTGGTGCCCGCCACCTCGACCGACCCGGCCGAGGGCGCGTCGAGTCCGCCCAGCAGGTTGAGCAGCGTCGTCTTGCCCGAGCCCGAGGGGCCCATCAAGGCCAGGAAGTCGCCCTGGGGAATTTCGAGGTTGACGCCCTTCAGCACGTCGATGCGCTCGTTGCCGCGGGTGAAGTACTTGTGGACGCCGTTGACCTGGACGAGTGCGCTCATGACCTGCCTGCTCCTTGTTCGTTCCGCGTCGGCCCGTGCTACCAGCTCCGGCCACGGCCGGGTCCCAGTTGCCCGGCCCGGCTACGGCTCACTTCACGACGATGGGGGTGCCGGCCGCCAGAGCCGGCGGGCGGCGACACGACCACGCGGTCGCCGGCCGACAGCCCGGCCGTCACTTCCAGCCGGTCGCCGTCGCGTGCCGGCCGTCTGCACGGCGCGCCGCTCGACGGTGTCCTGCTGCACCACGAACACGTAGCTCGTGCCGTTCTCGGCCCGCACCGCGCTCTCGGGGCACGAGCGCCACCGGCCGCGCCGCCGGCGTGCTGCCCTCCGCCGCCTCGCGCAGGAAGGTCACCTTGACGCCCATGTCGGGCAGGATGCGCGGGTCGAGCTCGGTGAAGCCGATGCGCACGAGCACGGTCGCCTTCTGCCGGTCGGCCGTCGGGCACGATGGTGATGACCTGCGCCGGAATCTGCCAAGTCCGGATAGGCGTCGAGGACGGCCGTGACCGGCTGGTCGGTCGGTGACGCGATTGATGTAGCTCTCGTTCACGTCGACTTCGATCTCGAGCGAGCGCATGTCGACGATCGTGCAGATGCCGGTGCGCGTGAAGCCGCCGCCGGCCGACACCGGCGACACCATCTCGCCGGGCTGCGCGTCCTTCGAGATCGCCACGCCGCTGAAGGGCGCGCGAATCACCATGTCGTTCGAGCGCCGTCTGCTGCACCGCGATCTGCCGCTCGGCCACGACCACCTGCTCGCGTAGCGCGGCGATGCGCGCGTCGATCGAGTTCGACCTCGGCCTCGGCCTGTGTCGATTTCGGCCGGCGTGATCAGCCCTTCTTTCGACAAGCGCTGACGCCGCCCCAGCGTGAGCCGGGCTTCGTCGAGCCGCACTTCCTCTTCGGGCACGGTGCGGCGCGCGGCTTCGAGCTGCGCGCGCGACAGCGCCAGGCCGGCCCGCACGGCGGAATCGTCGAGCCGGGCCAGCACCTGGCCTTCGCGCACGGCCATGCCCTCCTCGACGTTGACCTCGACGACCTTGCCGGTGATCTTCGACGAGACGGTGGCGCGGCGCCGCGCCGTGACGTAGCCCGAGGCATTGAGCACCGACGCCTGGGCGCCGGCGGCGCGCTGGCTCACCGCCACGGCCTCGACCTCGACCGGCCGGACGCGCTGGCTCCACCACCATGCCCCGCCGGCGGCGGCCAGCACGAGCACGAGCAGGACCCAGCGGCCCCAGCGGCGTGAGGGCGCGGACAACGGGGCGCGCTCGATGCGCAGCGCGGACAAATCGTCGATCGGATCGGCCACGGAGCTCCTTCGGGAATCGAACAGTAAGCGAATAGATGGCGAACATCAAGCTGTCGGCCGACGCATTCATGGGGCGACGGCGGTGCTGTCACACAAGACGGCACCTCCGGCCCTTGGTTCCGGAGGACCTCGCGAGCGGTCGGACGTGGCGGCCGGGCGGCACGGATCCGGCCAGGACCGGTTCACGGCACCTCCGTCGACCCTGCGGCCGCGGCCTCGTGTCCGGCGACGGATTCGGCCTCGCGCGACGCTGCCCCGAACACCATTGCAATTGCCCACGCTGTCCGGCCGATCGGCGGAGCGACGTCGCCGTCAGGGCCGCGCCGCCCCCAGGCCGGCCACGCGCCCGGTCGACCAGGCCCAGTTGAAGTTGTGGCCGCCAATCGGGCCGAACGCGTCGAGCAGCTCACCGCACAAGTAGAGGCCCGGCGTGCGTTTGCTTTCCAGAGTGGCCCGGTGCACCTCGTCGAGGGCCACGCCGCCGCCGGTCACTTCGGCCGTGCGGTAGCCCTCGTCGCCGGTCCAGGGCAGCGTGTAGGCGGTGAGCCGGTCGAGCAGACGTTCGCGTTCCTCGCGGCGCAGTTGCGCGCACGACCGCGTCGGCGCGATCCCGGCCTCGTGCACCAGCGCGTCGGCCAGCCGCTGGGGCAGCCGCTCGGCGATGGCCGTCGCGACCAGACCGCGCGCCGCCGCAAAACGGGTGGTCCAGTCCGCCCGGTCGAGCGGCGTCCAGGCCACGCGCACTGCAGCCCGCGCGGCGTCGCCCCATTGGCTGCGCACCGCCACGTGCGACACGTCGAGCACGGCGGGACCGCTGTAACCCCGGTGCGTGAACAGGAAGCCGCCCCGCGACGCGGCCCGTTCGCGCGCCGACCCCGCGTCGATGCCGACCTCCAGCGACACCCCGGCCAGCCCGACGTGCACGGCCGGCACGGCGCGCAGCGGCGTGAGCGCGGCGTAGGTGGGATGCACGACGTGACCGAGGGCGCGCGCCCACGCCAGTCCGGCGCCGTCGCTGCCGGTGGCCGGCACCGACAGGCCGCCGGTGGCGAGCACGACCCGGTCGGCGCTGACCGGCCCGGTGGGCGTGTCGAGCGTCCAGGCGGGCCCCTCACGGCGCGGATTCGCGACCGGGCTGCGGAAGCGCAAGTCCGCGCCCCGGGCGCGCGCCAGTCCGACGAGCGCGTCGCGGACGTCGCGGGCGCGATTCGAGGCCGGGAACAACTTGCCGCTTTCGTCTTCGAGCGCCAGCGGCACGCCCGCCTCCTGCTCGAAGAACCGCCGCTGCTCGCGCAGCGGCCACCCGCCGAGCAGCGCCCGCACCAGCGTGCGCGGCGAATCACTCACGAACCGCCCTGGGGCCGCCTCCGAGGGCAGCACGTTGCAACGGCCGCCGCCGCTGATCAGGATCTTCCGGCCGCCGTCGGCGGTGCTTTCGAGCACGGTCACGCGCGCGCCGGCCTCAGCCGCGGCGATGGCGGCCATCAGACCGGCGGCGCCCGCGCCGATGACGACCACGTGACGCGTCACTGGCGCTGCCCCGCCCGCGCCGCCCTGCCGTCACTGGCGCTGTCCCGCCCGGCCGATCGCGTGGCGCGTCACTGGAGCCGTCCCGCCCACGCCGCCGAAGGAGTCGCGCCGATCACGGCACTCATCGTATCGTGGGGAGCGATGAGTCTCGCGCGCACCGTTCTGCTCAAAGCCTCCGACAGCCGCTGGCTGCGCGATCACGGCACCAAGGCGCCCTTCGTGCGCCGCGCCGTGTCCGCCTTCATGCCCGGCGAGACGGCCGACGACATGCTGGCCGCGGCGGTGCAGCAGGCGGCGCTCGGGGTCGGCGCGGTGTTCACGCGCCTGGGCGAGAACGTGGCCGACATGGCCGAGGCCCAGGAGGTCACCGATCATTACCTGCGGGTGATTGGCGAGGTGGAGCAGCGCGGGCTGGCGTGCGAGCCGTCGGTGAAGCCGACACAACTCGGCCTCGACGTCGATGCCGCGGGCGCGTACGCCAACGCGCTGGCCATCGCCCGGCGCGCCCACGCCGCGGGCAACTACTTCTGGGTGGACATGGAGCAGTCGCACTATGTGGACGCGACGCTCGACATCGTGACCAGGCTGCGCCAGGAGGTGCCCGGGGTGGGCGTGGCCTTGCAGGCCTATCTGCATCGCACCACCGACGACGTAGCGCGGATGATCGCCGCCGGGGTCGGCATCCGTCTGGTGAAGGGTGCCTACAACGAGCCGCCCACGGTGGCGATGCCGGTGAAGGCCGACGTCGACGCCAACTACCTGGCGCTCGCCAAGACCATGCTGGCGCCGGCGGCGCGAGCCACCGGCTCGCGGGCCGTGTTCGGCACCCACGACCCGGTGCTCATCAGCGCCATCGAGCGGCACGGCGATGGCCTGAGCCTGGCCGCGACCGCCTACGAAATCCACATGCTCTACGGCATCCAGCGCGGCGAGCAGCGCCGCCTGGCGCGCGACCGCCGGAACGTGCGCGTGCTCATCGCCTACGGCAGCTACTGGTTCCCGTGGTACATGCGCCGGCTGGCCGAGCGGCCCGCCAACATGTGGTTCGTGGCCAAGAGCCTGTTCCGATAGACACGCGGGCGCTCATGCGTCAGCGCCGCCGCGCAGGTGGCGCACGAACTCGGCCGTGACCGCCTGCAGCGACGGGTCGTCGTCGAGGGCGGCCGGCGCCGGAACTCCGGTCAGCCGGGCGTGCACCTCGCGCACGCCCGTGGCGCGCACCACCGCCGCCACGGTGCCGGCGCGGATGCCGCCGCCGGCCATGACCACCAGCGCGTCGCCGGCCTGACCGACCAGCGCCGCGATCGTCCCGGCGCCGGCCAGCGCCGTGGGGGCTCCCCCCGAAGTGAGGACGCGGTCCACGCCGAGCCGCAGCAACGCGTCGAGCGCGTCGGGAAGGCGCCGCGTCTCGTCGATGGCCTTGTGGAACGTCACCGGCAGCGGGCGGGCCGCCGCCACCAGGCGCGTCATCGACGCGACGTCGACCTGTCTGGCCGCGGTCAGCGCGCCGAGAACCAGTCCGTCCGCGCCGGCAGCCTGCAGCGTGGCGATATCGCGTGCCAGCGCCGCCACGTCCTCCCTGTCGAGGACGAACGAGTCGACGCGCCGGCGCACCATCGCGAAGACCGGGATCCGCACCGCCGCCACGCAGCGCTCCACGAGCGCCGCGTCCGGGGTGGTGCCGCCGGCGTCGAGACGGGCGCACAGCTCGACGCGTCCGGCCCCGCCGGCCTCCGCCGCCACGGCGGCCTCCACCGTCTCCACGCAGGCTTCGAGGAGCACCGTCGGCCGCGTCGCTCCTACCAGCCCTCGCGCTGGCGCAGCGCGGTGACGTGTGCGGTGTGGTGGCGCGAGTGCCACTCGTACATCGCCAGCACGTCGTCGATGGTCATCGCGCCGCGCTCGGGATGCTGCAACGTGCGCGCGAACTGTTCGGGTGCCAGCGACTTCAGCAGCACGACCCAGCGGCCGTGCAGCGCGTCGAGCAGGTCGAGCGACAAGGACACCGGCGCGGTGCGCGCGTCGGTCATCTCGGCCCAGACCGCTTCGGGGTAGGGGCGAATCGTGGGATTCTCGTCGCTGAGCGCGAACTTGGTGCGCAGGTAGGCGTTGATGTGGCTGTCGACCACGTGATGCACCACTTGCCGCACGGTCCAGCCGCCGGGGCGATAGGGCGTATCGAGTTGCGCGTCGTCGAGGCCGGCGCAGGCCAGGCGCAGGCGCGCCGGCGCCTCGGCGAGGGTCTTCACCGCCGCCGCGCGATCGGCGGCAGTGAAAGCCGAGGGAACGGCCAGGGGGCCGACGGGATAGCGAAGGTCTGACATGCGGCCATTGTGCACGCACTCGGCCCAGGCCGCGCTACTTCAGGATGTCGGCCATCGGCACGACCGTCACCGGACCGAGATTGGCGGCGCGGATGCCCGCTTCGATCTTGGCCCGATCGCCCACGATCACGACCGCCATCCGGTCGAGCAGCAGATACTGCCTGGCCACGCGCGTCAGATCCGCGGCGGTGACGCCCCGCACCGCGGCCACGTATTTCGTGAACACGTCGTCGGGCAGGTCGTAGATGGCGATTTCTTCCAGTTTCGCCGCCAGCTGGCCCGAGGTCTCGAACTCGCCGGCGAAGCCGAGCGCGGCGTAGTTCCTGGCCTTCTCGACTTCGTCGGCGGGAATCGGCGCGAGAATGGCGTTCAGCTCGTTGAAGAACTCCTTCAGCGCCTCGGCGGTCTTGTCGGTCTGCACTCCGGCGCCGGCCTGGAACGGCCCGGCCGAGCGGCGCATGTCGAAGCGCGACGAGGCGCCGTAGGCGTAGCCGTGCTGCTCACGCAGGTTCTGGTTGAGGCGCGAGGTGAACGAGCCGCCGAGGATGGTGTTGAGCACGTCGAGGGCGTAGTAGTCCGGCGTGGAGCGGGGCACGCCCACGAGGCCAATGCGAATTTGCGACTGCGCCGCGCCGGGCTTGTCGACGAGGTAGATGTGGCGCTTGGGCGGCTGCGGTGACGCCCGCACCGGGAAGGGCGGCGCGGCCGCGCCTTCGACCGTCCAGGTGCCGAAGCGCGGCTCGAGCAGCGGCTTCAGGGCCGCGGGGGTGATGTCGCCGACGACGATCAGCACGGCGTTGGCGGGACGGTAGTGGCTGCGATGGTAGGCCCGCAGCAGGTCGACACCGAGCGCCTTGATCGACGTCTCGGTGCCGCCGGCCGAGGTGCCGTAGCGATGCTCGGGGCCGAAGAGCAGCCGCGGATAGGCGATGCCGACGAGCGAGGCGGCGTCGTCGCGGGCCTGCAGCAGGCCGGTGAGTCGCTCGGTGCGCAGGCGCTCGAGCTCCTCGGCCGGGAAGTCGGGCGTGAACGCCACGTCGGCCAGCAGGTCGAGTGCTTCACGCAGCTTGGCCGCTGGCGTCGACATGCGCACCGCCGATGAGTCGAAGCCCGCCACGGTCGAAAGCTGCGCGCCCAGGAACTCGACGCTGTCGGCCACGGCCAGGGCGTCCTTCCCGGCCGCGCCCTCGTCGAGCATGGCGGCGGTCATGCTGGCGGCGCCGAACTGACCGGGCACGTCGGCCGACGCGCCCGACAGCACCACGAGGTTGGCCTGCACGATCGGCACCTCGTGCTGTTCCAGCACCCACACCCGCAGCCCGTTGGCCAGCGTGAGTTTCTGCACGGCCGGCAGCGTCAGCTCGGGCGTGGGCCCGAGGGCCGGCGGGTGTGAACGATCGGGTCCCTGCTGCGCGCCGGCCACCAGGGTGGCGAGCAGGACGGCCAGAGCGGTGAGGGGTCTGACCCCTCTGGCACGGATCGTGCGCGCGCTCATCGCTTCTCCTCCGGCATCACCACGAGTTCCACACGGCGGTCGCGCGGCAGGAAGGTGCCCACCGCCGACGAGATGTCGGCGGCGTCGAGCGCGCGGTAGCGGGACGAGATCCTCCTCGAAGAAGTCGGGCGTGCCGGTGTTCGTGTAGTAGCTGTTGAGCTGATCGGCCTTGCCGTAGAAGCCGCCGACCCGTTCGGCGCGGCGCAGGAACGTGGCTTCAATCGAGTTGCGCACGCGCTCCAGTTCGCGCGCCTCGGGCGGCGCGGCGGCCAGCCGCTCGATCTCCTCGTCGATGATGGACTGAATCTCGTCGAGGCTCTTGCCGGGCCGGGCCGTGGCCACGACCATGAACACGCTGCCCAGCCCCTGCGACTGCTGATAGGCAGCGACGTCCTGCGCGATCTGCAGTTCGTAGACCAGCCGCTTGTAGAGACGCGAGTTCTTGCCGCCGCTGAGCAGCGACGCCACCACGTCGAGGGCCGCGTCGCCGGGCCGGAAGGTGGCCGGCGTCAGCCAGCCGAGGTAGAGCCGCGGGAGCTGCACCTGGTCGGTCATGGTCTTGCGCGTGACCGCGGTCAGCATCGCCGCCGGCGGCGCCACCGGCATCACCGGCTGGCCGCGGGGAATCTCGCCGAACCACTTCTCGACGAGCGCCTTGGTGCGGGCCGGGTCGATGTCGCCGGCAATCACCAGGCTGGCGTTGTTGGGAGCGTAGTAGGTGCGGAAGAACTCCTGCACGTCTTCATGGCTGGCCGCGCTCAGGTCCTCCATCGAGCCGATGGTCGACCAGCTGTAGGGATGGCCCTTGGGGAAGAGCATGGCGTCCAGTTCCAGTTCGGCCATGCCGTAGGGGCGGTTCTCGTAGCTTTGCCGCCGCTCGTTCTTCACCACGTCGCGCTGGCCGTTGACCCGCTCGGGCGTCATGGTGTCGAGCAGGTAGCCCATGCGGTCCGACTCGAGGAACAGCATCAGCTCGAGCGCGCTGGCCGGGCCGTTGATGTAGTAGTTGGTGCGGTCCACCGTGGTCGAGCCGTTGTTGTCGGCGCCGGCGCCCTCGAGCCATGTGTCGAACGAGCCCTCGGGCACGTGCTTCGAGCCCTCGAACATCAGGTGCTCGAAGAGATGCGCGAAGCCGGTGCGGCCCGGCTTCTCGCTGCCGGAGCCGACGTGATACCAGACGTTCACGGTCACGATCGGCGGGCTCGGGTCGCGGTGCAGGATGACGTGCAGCCCGTTGGCCAGCGTGAATTCCTGGTAGGCCACGGCGAGGCGGGCCGGCTGAGCCTGGGCGGCCACCGGCGGCTGCCCGGCCGCGACCACGGCCGTCAGCAGGGCCACGACAGCGGCGACGTGGGGGATACGCATACCGCCAGTCTAGCGCCGGTCCGCGGCGCGAGCGTCGCGGCGGTCCTTTTGATAAGCTTTGCCTTTGCTTCACGCCTGATCCGCCGTGCCTGAGCCACTCGTCGCCGTCATCATGGGGTCCAAATCCGACTGGGACACGATGTCCCACGCGGTTGCCGTGCTCGATGAGTTCGCCGTCCCCTACGAGAAGCACATCGTGTCGGCCCATCGCACGCCGGTGTGGATGGCCGAGTTCGCCCAGGGCGCCGAAGGGCGCGGCCTGCAGGTGATCATCGCCGGCGCCGGCGGCGCCGCCCACCTGCCCGGCATGGTCGCCGCCCACACCATCGTGCCGGTGCTCGGCGTGCCGGTGCGGAGCGCCGCGCTGCAGGGCCTCGACTCGCTCCTGTCGATCGTGCAGATGCCGGGCGGCGTCCCCGTGGCCACGCTGGCCATTGGCGTGCCCGGCGCGAAGAACGCCGGCCTGCTGGCGGTGTCGATTCTGGCCACCACGCGTCCCGACCTGCGCACCCGGCTGCGCGCCTACCGCGAGGCGCAGACCCGCCAGGTGCGCGAAGACTCGCTGCCGTGAACCGCATCGTCCTGCCCGGCGCCACGCTGGGCGTGCTCGGCAGCGGACAACTGGGCCGCATGTTCGCGATCGCCGCCCGGCGCATGGGTTACCGCGTGCACACGCTCTCGCCGGGCATCGACACGCCGACCGGGCAGGTCGCCGACCTGGAGATCGACGCCGACTACGACGACCTCGAGGCCATCCGCGCCTTCGCGCACGGCGTCGACGTGATCACGTTCGAGTTCGAGAACGTCTCGACCGCGGCCGCCGACGCCGCCGCCGAGGTCGTGCCGGTGCGCCCGTCGGGCCACGCCCTGCACGTCACGCAGCAGCGTGGCCGCGAGAAGGCGTTTCTGGCCATGAAAGGCTATCCCGTGACGCCCTTCGAAGCGGTGGGTTCGCTCGAGGAGTTGACGACCGCGGTCGAGCGGATCGGCCTGCCGTCGATCCTGAAGACCGCCAGCTTCGGCTACGACGGCAAGGGCCAGCATCGCCTCACCTCGCCGCTCGAACTGGAGCGGGTGTGGGCGCTCGTCGGCCATCAGCCGGCGGTGCTCGAACGGGTCGTGGACTTCGTGCTCGAGTTCTCGGTCGTGGCCGCGCGCGGGCTCGACGGCGCCTTCGCGCACTACGGAGCCATCGAGAACCAGCACCGGGACCACATTCTCGACGTGTCGGTGGCGCCGGCGCGCATGCCCGAGGCGGCGGTCACCGAAGCGGTGGCCATCACCGAGTCGATCATGGAGGAGCTGGCCTACGTCGGCGTCCTGTGCGTGGAGTTCTTCCTCACGAGCGACGGCCGGGTGCTCGTCAACGAGATCGCGCCCCGGCCGCACAACTCCGGCCATCTCACCGTCGACGCCTGCCTCACCAGCCAGTTCGAACAGCAGGTGCGGGCCATCTGCGGCCTGCCCCTTGGCGACACCACGCTGCTCAGGCCGGCGGCGATGGCCAACCTCCTTGGCGACGTGTGGGCCGGTGGCGAACCACGTTGGGACGCCGCACTGGCCGTGCCCGGCGTGAAGCTGCACCTCTACGGCAAGAGCGAACCGCGCGCCGGCCGCAAGATGGGGCACCTCACCGCGCTGGCCGACACGACCGCCGATGCCATCGCGCACGTGCTCGCCGCCCGCGACGTGCTGGCGTAGCGGCGCGTCGGGGCGCCATCACCGCGCGGGAACAGCAGCCTGCGCAGCCAGGCGAAGTGATGGTGCCACCGAGCTCGCCGCCCCTCGTCCGGGGCCAGTTCAGGTAAACTCGGCGCTTTCCCGTCGTCCCAGGGCCGAAGCACGATCGCGGTACAGGGCGACGAACGGAGACGGGTACCCCCACGTCTCTTGGCCTTGTCGTTACACCACTTCGAGGTGAGAAGAGCCATGAGCCATTCACGTGTTGTACCCGTTGTCGTCGGGTGCGCGCTGGCGTGCGCGTGCCTGGTCACTCCGGCCGCCGCTGCCATGCGCCTGGTGCCGGTGCCGTCGGCCGGCTTGTCCAGCCCGCTCTACGTCACTCACGCCGGCGACAACTCGGCCCGCCTGTTCATCGTGGAGCGCGGCGGGCTGGTGAAAGTGCTCCAACCGGGCGGGACCACGCCCAGCGTCTTCCTGGACATCCGCTCGCGCCTGGTATCGGGTGGCGAGCAAGGCCTGCTCGGGCTGGCCTTCCACCCGCTCTACGCGGCCAACGGCCGGTTCTTCGTGTTCTACACCCGCAGCGGCGACGGCGCGCTCACGATTGCCGAATACGGCGTGTCGGCCAACCCTGACGTGGCCAGTTCCGCCGAGATCCCGGTGCTCACCATTCCGCACCCGGGCGCCACCAACCACAACGGCGGCATGATCGCCTTCGGCAGCGACGGCTATCTCTATATCGGCGTCGGCGACGGCGGGGGCGCCAACGACCCCTCGAACAACGCCCAGAACATCGACCTGCTGCTCGGCAAGATCCTGCGCATCGACATCAATCCCCCGGCCGGTTCGGGCGTGCCGTATCTCTCGCCCAGCACCAACCCGTTCTACGGCAGCATCCCCGGCCGCGACGAGATTTACGTGGTGGGCATGCGCAATCCGTGGCGTTTCAGCTTCGATCGCGTCACCGGGGAGCCGTGGGTAGGCGACGTCGGACAGGGCGCGAAGGAAGAAGTCGATACGCCCCTGGTGCCCGGCGGCAACTACGGCTGGCGGGTCTACGAGGGCCTCGGCTGCACCGGTCTCGATCCGGGGCTGTGCAATCCCTCCAATTACGTGATGCCGCTCTTCGAGTACGGGCACAGCAACGGCCGCTGTTCGCTGACCGGCGGCTACGTCTATCGCGGCAGCCAGAACGTCGTGCCCCAGGGCACCTACATCTACGCCGACTACTGCTCGGGCGAGATCTTCGCGTGGGACGGCACCACCCAGACCGTGCTGATCGACACGACCATGAAGATCTCGTCGTTCGGCGAGGACGAGCAGGGCGAGCTCTACGTCGTCGACCTGGACGGCACGGTCAATCTGCTCGGGCCCATCGCCCCCTGCTCGTTCCGGTTGAGCACTCACGACCAGGCGTTCGGCGCCGCCGGCGGCACTGCTGCCGTCGTCGTCACCACCGCCCTGGGTTGCGACTGGACGGCGACGACCGACGAACCGTGGATTCACGTGACCGCCGGCGGCGCGGGCAGCGGTCCGGGCACCGTGAGCTTCACGGTCGATGCGAATCCCTCGATGTCATCGCGCCTCGGGCTGATGACCATCGCCGACGGCGGGCAGCGCTTCGCCGTGGACCAGAGCGGCGCCGGCGCCGCCTGCGTCTACACGGTCACCGTGACGCCCGCGCCGGCCGCGGGTCGCGTTGCCGTGTCGGCACCGGCCGGGTGTCAGTGGACGGCGCAGAGCGAGACGCCGGGCGTGGCGGTCGTCAGGGGGTCACGCGGCGTCGGCGACGGCGTCGTCACCTACCGGGTGACGCGTCCGCGCGGGCGCGCCCGGGGGCGGGCAGAGACGCTGACGGTGGCCGGTCAGCGCGTCACGGTGACGCCGCGATAGCCCAAGCGGCGGTCAGCGCAGGAGACCGCCCAGGAACGACCGCGGCCGGACCTCGACGCGGCGCTTGCCGCGGCGCTTGGCGTCGTAGAGCGCCTCGTCGGCACGTTTCAGGAGCGACTCGGCGGTATCACCGGCCACGTAGCCGGTGGCACCGCCGCTGAACGTGAAGCCGACACGCCGTGTGACGCCGTCGTGGTCGAACTCGTAGGACGGCGGCAGCCGGTCGAGCAGCGCGGTCACGCGCTCCCGCGCCGTGGCCGCCGTCGCGGCCAGGAGCAGCGCGAATTCCTCGCCGCCGAAGCGGGCGGCGATCTCGCCTTCGGCCAGCCCGCTGCGGAGGAGTTGCGCCGCGGCCACGATCACGCGGTCGCCGATCGGGTGCCCGTAGGCGTCGTTGATCCGCTTGAAGTCGTCGAGGTCGATCATGGCCACGGCAAACGGCTGGCCGTCACGGGCAGCCCGGCTCACCCACTCGCGCGCCGCCAGGTCGAAGGCGCCGCGATTGGGCAGCCGCGTCAGCGCATCGGTGGCGGCCTCGCTCTGAGCTTTCGTGAGCGACTGTTCGAGCGACCGGACGCGCTTGGTCAGCGACTCGTAATGCCTGGCCTCGGACTTCTGCCGCTCGGCCGCCGCCTCACGCAGCGAGTCGACCTCGCGGGAAAGTACCCGCTTGAGTTCGCGCAGGTCCTCGATCTCCACCATGCGCCCCATCGCCGTGGTCGAGCGCAGGAGTTCGTGCTCGAACTTCCGCGAGTCGCCGCGGACCGTGTCGATGACCTTGCTCAACACGCGCACGAGGTCGGTGAGTTCGGCGTCGTGGTCGGTGCGATAGACACGGCTGCGTTCCAGGAAGGTGCCGCACGCCGTGGCGATGGCATCGACCAACCCGGCCAGATTGGCGGCGTCGTCTTCGTCGCGCAGGCCGCGGCGCCACTCGTCGAGTCGTGCCCGGAAAGCCGGAGCGCCGAGGGAGGGATCGTCGGGCGCATGTTCCGACAACAGGCCGAGCAGGTGCTCGACCAGCGTCAGCAGCGCTTCGGCGCGATGCCGGTGAGGGGACTGCGACAACGACAGGGCAATGGGTGATGACGACACGGCAGGATGGCTGACCTCCGAGATATCGGCAGCGGGCTCCCGGTTCTTGAGGCCATGGTTCCGGTTGGGAAGATCCGGGTCGACCCGGGGATCGGTGCCAGCGGCAGGTCCGGTCGGCGTGCCGTGACCACGCTCGGCGGTCTCGTGCCGCCGCAAGTGGAACCGTAAGACAAAACCGGGCACACTTACGCCAGAACATGAGCGATCAGCCGATTGTCGTCTTCACCGACGGCGCCTCGAAGCGCAACCCCGGCCCGGGTGGGTGGGGCGTCGTCATCGTCACGCCGGCCGGCCACGTCACCGAACTCGGCGGCGGCGCGCCGCTGACCACCAACAACAAGATGGAGCTCACCGGCGCCATCCAGGCGCTGACGCGCCTGCGGGCCACGAGCGGCCGCCTGGCCATCTACACCGATTCCACCTACGTCATCCAAGGCATCGAGCAGTGGGTGCACAACTGGAAGCGGCGTGGCTGGAAGACGGCCACCGGCGGCGAGGTGCTGAACCGCGAGTTGTGGGAGGAGCTGTCGGGCCTGACGGCGGCGCGTCCGCCGCGGTCGATCGCCTGGCACTACGTGCGCGGCCACTCCGGCATCCCCGGCAACGAGCGCGTCGACGCCATTGCCGACGGCTATGCCGTGAACGGGCGGGTGGTGCTCTACGACGGACCGCTGTCGGGCTACGGCATCCCGATTCTCGACATCCCCGACGACACCAGCGTGCCGGCGCGCAGCAAGCCGGCGTCCGGCGGCGCCGCCGGCAAGTCCAAGGGGCCAGCCTACTCGTATCTGAGCGTCGTCGACGGCACGCCCATGCGCCACACTTCGTGGGCCGAGTGCGAGCGGCGCGTCAAGGGCCGCTCGGGCGCCCGCTTCAAGAAAGCCACCAGCCCCGCCGACGAACTCGCCATCCTGCAGGCGTGGCAGGTCAAACCCGACGCGCTGTGAGGGCGCTCGATCTCTGATCCGATGATCCCGTCCGCGCCGCTCTGGCCGCTCGACCCCGCCGTGCGCGAACGCGAGTACTCGCCGAGTTCGGCCATCGGCGGCAACTACGCGCCCTACCTCCAACGCTACGCGGCGGAGAGCGACCGCGCCTACGCCACGGTGCCGTGCCGGCGCGACCTGCGCTACGGCGAGGGGGCACGGGCCCGGCTCGATTTCTTCCCCGCGCCGTCCGCGGCGGCCCCGGCCGGCGTGCTCGTCTACTTCCACGGCGGCTACTGGCAGGAACTGGCGAAGGAGGCCTCGGCGTTTCTCGCGCCGGCCTGGCATGCGGCGGGGTTCGCGCACGCGGTCGTCGGTTACACACTCGCGCCCGAGGCGCGTGTGCCGGCGATCGTCGCCGAGTGCCGGGGTGCCGTGGCCTGGCTGCACGCGCACGCGGCCGAGCTCGGTATTGCCTCGGACCAGATGGTCCTCGCCGGCAGTTCGGCCGGAGCCTACCTGGCGGCGGCGTGTGCCGACCGGGCGCCGGCGCCGATTCGCGGCATCGTGCCGGTCTCGGGCATCTACGACGTGGCGCCGCTCGTCGGCACGTCGGTGAACGACGCGCTCGGGCTCGACCCGGCTACCGCCGCAGCCCTCGATCTGCTGGCGCCGGCGCGCCGCTTCTGTCCGGCCGTCGTGGCCTGGGGCGAAGTGGAGACGAGCGAGTTCAAGCGCCAGAGCCACGCCTTCGCGGCTCGGCTCGAGTTGGACGGGACGCCGAGCACGCCGCTCCAGCTCGCCGGCCGGAACCACTTCGACGCGATTCTCGATCTGGCCGACCCGGCGGCGCCGCTCTTTGCCGCCGCGCGGCGGCTGTTCGCGCAGCGCGCCTGACCAGCCGGGGCGGCGGTGCCGTAGCTAGGTGACGGCGGCGCGGGTGGCAAAGCGCGGCTCGCGCCATTCCTCCGACTGGAGCACCGTCACCATCCGGTCCACGGCATCCCACACGTCCACGAAGCGGGTGTAGAGCGGCGCGACCCCGAAGCGCAGCAGGTCGGGCGCCCGGAAGTCGCCGATCACCCCGCGGGCAATCAGCGCCTGCATGATCTCGTAGCCGCCGGCGGCTGGCGCCACGCTGACCTGGCTGCCACGCCGCGCGCCGTCGCGCGGCGTGACGACCGACAGACCGAAGCCCCCGGCGCGGGCCTCGATGAGCGCGATCAGCAGATCGGTGAGCGCCAGCGACTTGGCGCGCAGCGCCGCCATGCCGCCGCTGGCTTCCGCCGCCAGCACCGTGTCCACGCCGCACTCGAGCGCGGCCAGCGACACGACCGGAGGAGTGCCGCAGACGAAGCGCGTGATGCCGGCGCCGGGCTGGTAGTCGGGCGTGAACGCGAACGGCGCGGCGTGGCCGAGCCACCCGGCCAGCGGTTGACGCCAGCCTTCGGCGTCCATGCGCGCGGTGTGGCGGGGATGCACCCAGATGAACGCCGGCGCGCCCGGGCCGCCGTTCAGGTACTTGTAGCCGCAGCCCACGGCGAAGTCGGCGGCGCTGCCGGACGAGCCGTCGCCGTGCAGGGCTACGGGCACGGCCCCGGCCGAATGCGCCAGGTCCCACAGCACGAGCGCGCCAGCGGCGTGGGCGGCGCGGGTCACGGCCGCCAGGTCGTGCATGCGTCCGGTGCGGTAGTTCACGTGCGTGAGCATGACGACGGCCGTGTCGGCGGCGATCGCCGCCGGCAGGTCGTCGGCCTCGACCAGCCGCAGCGCGTAGCCCCGCTCACGCGCGGCCGTGTCGGCGATGTAGAGGTCGGTGGGAAAGTTCGTGCGCTCCGACAGGATGGTGCGGCGGGGCGCGGCGCTGGTGTCGGCGGTCGTCAAGGTCATGGCCGCGGCCAGCGCCTTGTAGAGGTTCACCGAGGTGGAGTCGGCCACGACCAGCTCGCCTGGCCCGGCCCCGACCAGCCGCGCGATCTTGTCGCCGATGTGCTGCGCCAGGGTGATCCAGCCGGCGCTGTTCCAACTGCGAATCAGGCCGCGGCCCCATTCCTCCTGCACCACCTGTTGCACCCGCGCTGGGGTCGCGCGCGGCAGCGGACCGAGGGAGTTGCCGTCGAGGTAAAGCTCGCCGGCCGCGTCGGCGTGATCGAGCGCGAACAACCCGCGCAGCGGCGCCAGCGGGTCGACGCGGTCCAGCGCGGCGCAGTCCTCACGGGTCGGAGTCGGCATGATGCGCCACGATAGCATCGCCCCGGCGCGGCCACGACCGGACCAGCCGTGGCACCGGGGCGCGACGGCCCTCAACCCGCGCCTGCCAGCGGACAGGGAGCATCGACGCGTGGACCCCGACCTCCTGTTGAGCGAAGCGGCTGCTAAGCTAACGCCGCATGTCCCGTCCCGAGACCCCCGCTGCGCCGTCCCCGGCAGCGTCGTCGTCCGCGGCGGCGACCCGCGCCGGCCTCGGCTCGGGCGAACCGTTGCTGCGCGTCGTCGGCACGTTCGGTCTGGCGGCCGCGATCGTCAACATCACCGTCGGGGGCGGCATCTTCCGTCTGCCGGCCAACGTCGCTGGCGCGCTCGGTCCGGCCGCGCCGGTAGCCTACCTGGTGTGCGCGCTGGCCATGGCGCTCATCGTGCTGTGCATCGCCGACGCCGGCAGCCGTGTGTCGCTCACGGGCGGACCCTACGCCTACATCGGCGTGGCCCTGGGACCGTATGCCGGCTTCCTCTCGGGCGTGTTGCTGTGGATGCTCGGCCTCTTTGCCACGGCTGCCGTCGCGACCGTGTTTGCCGCCAGCGTCGGACAGCTCGTCCCGGCGCTCGGCGGCACCGCTCGTCAGACCACGGTGCTGGCCGCGACGTTCGCCTTCTGGGCGCTCGTGAACATGCGCGGCGTGGCGCTGGGCACGCGGCTCAACAGCGCCGCCACGGTGGCCAAACTGGTGCCGCTGCTGCTGATCGCGGTGGGCGGCCTGTTCTTCCTGCGCGGCGAGCACCTGACGGTCACGGCGTGGCCGTCGGCCGGCGACGTCGCGCGCACGTCGCTGCTGCTGGTCTTCGCCTTCGCCGGCGTCGAATCGGCGCTCGTGCCGAGCGGCGAGGTGCGCGACACGGCGCGCACCGTGCCGCGCGCCATCGCGCTGGCCATGGCCGGCATCACCGCCCTCTACATCGCGCTGCAGGTCTCGGCGCAGGGCATCCTCGGCCCGGCGCTGGCGCAGGCCACGGCCACGCCGCTGGCCGACGCCGCCGGCCTCGCCTTCGGCGGCTGGGGGCGCACGCTGCTGCTGGCCGGCGCCTCGGTGTCGATGTTCGGCTACCTCGGCGGCATGACCTTGTCGATGCCGCGCATGGTATTCGCCCTCGCGCGTGACGGCTTCCTGCCGCGCGCGCTGGCCGCGGTGCATCCCACCCGCCGCACGCCGCAACTGGCCATTGCCGCCCAGTCGGCGGTCACCCTGGCTCTGGCCGTGTCCGGCACCTTCGAACGCCTGGCTATCCTCGCCAACGTCTCGGCGCTGGCCCTCTATCTCGGCTGCGCCATCGCGGCGTGGCGCCTGCGCGCCTGCAGCCGCGGGGCCGCCGATCGGCACAGCCCGGTCACCGGCCCGGGCCTGCGGGGACCGCTGGCCGGCGCGGCGCCGTACCTGGCCGTGCCGGTCATCCTGTGGCTGCTCACCGGACTGACGCGCGACGAGTGGATCGGCTTTGCCGCCTGCCTCGCCGTCGGCACGCTGGTCTACGGGGTGGCCCGCGCGCGTCGCTGAGACGCCCCGCACCGACTGACGGCGCGAGCCGCTTGTGGGCTACGCCGGGTCCCGGGCCAGGGCGCGCTTGCGGCCCACGAACACGTCGCGGCCCCATGGGTCGCGGTGCGAGGCCGCGTCGAAACCCGCTTCGTCCAGCCACGCCGTCCACGACGCGCGTGGGAACAACCCGTGGTGATGCACCTCGTGCAGCACCTCCTCACGGCCGTCGGCGTGACGCACGACGAAGTCGTAGACCGTTTCGTAGATGCCGTCGGACGGATCCAGGTCCTGCTTGCGCTCGATGTAGCGGAGCGCCCGTCCGTCGGGCATGGCGCTACCGCCCTGGTTCTCGTCGGCCTCGAAGGTCTCGGCGACGAAGTCGGGAATCACCACCAGCCCGCCGCCCGGACGGCAATGCCGCGCCGCCGTGGCCAGGGCCGCCCGCACGTCGGCGGGGGTCGTGGCAAACACGATCGCGTCGTGGACGAAGACGAGGTCGAAGAGCCGGCCCAAGTCGAGGCTGCGCATGTCGCCCTGAATGTGCTCGCACTCCGGATTGACGGCGCGGCTGACGGCCAGCATCTCCGGGGCCAGATCGGTCAAGGTGAGGCGCACGTGCGCCTTCATGTGGAAGGCAAAGCTGCCCCCGCCCGCACCCAGTTCGAGCATGGTGACGGGTGGGGCGTCGGGCGCGGCCAGCAGCGTAGGCCTCAGTTCCGTCACTTCTTCGGCGTAATCCGAGGGGGGCGACAGCAGCGGCCACCACACCGCCAGGTCGGTATACATCCGGAACGGCAGCGGCACGCCGCGATTCTGCCACGCCGCCCCTGGCGGCGTCAGGCAATCGGCCGAAGGGCGCGCAACGACAGCACCGGACGCTCGGCGTCGCGCGAGGCGGCCAGGTCCACTACGAACTCGGCCATCCAGTCGTTGTGCTCGTCGGCATCGACCAGCACCTGCTGCACCAGCCACGCGCGCGGCGTCGTCGGACCGCATCGATGTGCGTGTGCCGGAGGTTGCGCGCCTCGGGGTCGAGCCGCACCGGCCCGTGATCGGCGCGGTAGGCCTCGAGCCGCTGGGTCGAGCTGCTCGGCCGTCCATTCGGGCGCGCCGGGCTCAGCCGGGTCGAGCCCAGCCAGCGCCGCCGCGTGATGGCCGCGAGCCCAGGCGCTGAGCACGGTGAACACGGTGGTGCGGATGGCAGCGGTGAAGGCCTTGTCGTCGCGCGTGATGTCCGGCGGTCCGGCCGGCGCCGCCGGGCGCAGGTCTTCGCCGCGCGGCCCTGCCGGCATGAACGGCCGGTAGTTGGGATCGCGCATCCGCTCCCATTCGTCCTCGAGGCTGGAGTCGACCTGCCGCAGCAGGGTGCGGAGGATACAGTTCGATCTCCACGACCTCGTCGGTCTTCGAGCCGTCGGGCACGGTCTGGCTGAGCACCTTGTAGACGCTGTTGAGGTGCCGCAGCAGCAGCCCCTCGGACCGCTGCAGCTCGTAGTCGAGCACGTACTCGGCGAAGGAGCTGAAGTTCTCGAACATCTCGCGCGCGATCGACTTGGGGCGGATGTTCTCCTCGCCGACCCACGGATGGCGGTCGGCGAAGGCGTTGAAGGTCTCGTAGACGAAGTCGCGCAGCGGCTTCGGGTACTCGAGCTTCTCGAGCTCTTCCATGCGCTGCTCGTACTCGACGCCGTCGGCCTTCATCTGCGCCATCGGCGCGGTCCTTGACGCGATCGAGCTGCTTGCGCAGGATCAGCTCCGGGTTCTCGAGGATCGACTCGACCAGCGTGAGCACGTCGAGCGCGTAGTCGGGCGCGCTCGGCGTCGAGCAGCGGCAGCGTCTCGAGCAGGTAGAGCGACAGCGCCTGGTTCAGCGAGAAGTCGTCCTGCAGGTCGACGTTGACGCGCAGCTTGGCGCCGTCCTCGGTCGCGCGGGATGAACTCGACGATGTTGCGCGCGACGAGCGCGCGGAACAGCTGCCAGGCGCGCGTGCGGTGCGCGGCCTTGGCCGCCGGCCGGCTCGTGGCGAGTCGCGAATCAGCCGCTGCATCGCGCGGCAGCCGTCGCCGCGCCGGCTCAGCACGTTGAGCAGCATGCCGTGCGTCACCTGGAAGCGCGACACCAGCGGCTCGGGCGGCGCGCCGATCAGCCGCTCGAAGGTGTTGCGGTCCCAGTTGACGAAGTTGCGCTCGGGCGGCTTGCGCTTCACCGACCTTCTTGCCGTCGCGCGCGGCCTTCTCGTTCAGCCGGATGTTCTCGATGACGTGCTCGGGCGCCTGCACGACGACGAAGCCGCGGTCGTCGAAGCCCTTGCGCCCGGCGCGGCCGGCGATCTGGTGGAAGTCGCGCACGCGTCAGGATGCGCGGTCTTCTGGCCGTCGAACTTGCACAGCCGCGTGAAGAGCACGGTGCGGATCGGCACGTTGATGCCGACGCCGAGCGTGTCGGTGCCGCAGATCACCTTGAGCAGCCCCTCCTGCGCCAGCTGCTCGACGAGCACGCGGTACTTCGGCAGCAGCCCGGCGTGGTGCAGGCCGATGCCGTGCCGCAGCCAGCTGCTGGACGTCGGTGCCGTAGGGGCTGGTGAAGCGCGAAGCCGGCGATGCGCGCGGCGATCTCGGCCTTCTCCTCCTTCGGTGCAGATCTTCAGGCTGGTGAAGTCCTGCGCGCTGCTCGGCGGCGTCGCCCTGCGTGAAGTTGACGACGTAGACCGGGCGTCTTGCCCTCGTCGACGAGCTTCTCGATGGTGTCGCGCAGCGGGATCTCGGCGTACGCGAACTCGAGCGGCACCGGGCGATCGCCGGACTTCACGGTCACGGTCGGCGCGCCGGTTCAGCCGGGTCAGCGCGTCCTCGAAGAAGCGCGTGTCGCCGAGCGTCGCCGACATCAGCAGGAAGCGCGCCTGCGGCATGGTCAGCAGCGGCACCTGCCAGGCGACGCCGCGATCGCGGTCGGCGTAGTAGTGGAACTCGTCCATCACCACGTCGTCGACGTCGGCGTCGGCGCCTTCGCGCAGCGCGATGTTGGCGAGGATCTCGGCGGTGCAGCAGAGGATCGGCGCGTCGCGGTTGACGGTGGCGTCGCCGGTCGACATGCCGACGTGGTCGGGGCCGAACTCGCGGCACAGCCCGAGCAACTTCTCGTTGACCAGCGCCTTGATCGGGCAGGTGTAGACGGCCCGCTCGCCCGCGCGCCAGCGCGGCGAAGAGCAGCGCCGACGCGACCAGCGACTTGCCCGAGCCGGTCGGCGTGTTCAGGATGACGTTCTTGCCGTCGAGCAGCTCGAGGATCGCCTCTTCCTGCGCCGGGTAGAGCGTCAGCTGGCGTGCCGGCGGCGTAGTCGAGGAAACGGTCGAGGAGCTCGTCGCTCGAGGGTTCCCGGGTGGGCGGCAGGAGATCGGCTAGGGACGGCGGCGGCAGGAATCCGAGTATATGCCCTCCGGCGGGCCGCAACTTTCGGGCGCGGCCGCCCGTCCAAGTGGCATCATGGGCCACCTCCTCCAGGATCTGCGCCACGCCGTGCGGGGCTTGGCCCGCACGCCGGGCTTCACGCTGGTCAGCGTGCTGACCCTGGCGCTCGGCATCGGCGCCAACACGGCCATGTTCTCGATCGTCAACGGGGTGGTGCTGCGGCCGCTCGGATATCCCAAACCCGAACAGCTCATCTACCTCACGACCCGGTTCCCGGCCCAGGGCTTCGACCAGTTCT
The DNA here is from genome assembly GCA_963843885.1 of uncultured Acidobacteriota bacterium. Lineage (GTDB taxonomy): Bacteria > Acidobacteriota > Vicinamibacteria > Vicinamibacterales > UBA2999 > CADEFD01. The sequence goes on along the minus strand of CAWJMJ010000011.1, from coordinate 490,993 downwards.
GGGTGTCGCCGCCCGAGTTCTTCGAGTTCCGCGAACTGACGCAGTCCTTCAGCGAGGTCGGCGCCTACGCCACCACCGACGTGAACCTGATGGCCGGCGACCGCCCGCGCCGGGTCCGGGCGGCGGCCGTGACCGACGACGTGCTCCGGGCGCTGCAGGTGGCGCCGGCGCAAGGGCGCCTTTTCAACCGCGGCGAAACCGACGTGACCAGTCAGCCCGGTCCGCCCGGCACGCCGCCGCCCGCCCCGCCTCAGGTGGCCATCCTGTCGCACGAGCTGTGGCAAGCGGCCTTCGGCGGCCAGCCGATCCTCGGGCAGACGGTGGCCGTGAACGGCGTGGCCCGCGAGATCATCGGCATCATGCCCCCGGGCTTCGACCTGATGGACAACCGCACCGAGATCTGGCTCCCGCTCGGACTCAACCCGGCCAACCGCCAGAATCGCGGCAGCCATTTCCTCTATCTCGTCGGTCGACTGAAGGACGGCGTCACGCCGGAGGCGGCGCAGGTCGAACTGACCGCGCTCATCGCCGCGTGGAGCGCGCGCACGGGCGTGACCCAGCACGTGTTTGCACCGCTGCCCCCGCCGACGTCAGGTTCGACCAGCCCGGGCGCCGGCCACACGCTGCAGATGGCGCCGGTGCGCGATCAGATCGTCGGCGGGGCGAGCCGCGCCATGTGGGTGCTGCAGGCGGCGGTGGGCTTCGTCCTGCTCATTGCCTGCGCCAACCTGGCGAACCTGCTGCTGGCCCGCGCCGAAACGCGTCACCGGGAGTTCGCCGTGCGCACTGCTCTTGGCGCCGGCCGGGGGCGGTTGCTCCGCCAGTTCATGACCGAGGGCGTGGTGCTGTCGCTGGCCGGCGGCGCCCTCGGCCTGCTCCTGGCGCAGGTCGGGGTCCGCGCCATCCTGGCGGCCTTTCCCGACAGCCTGCCGCGCACCGGCGAGGTCGCGGTGGACCCGGTGGTGCTGCTCTTCACCCTCGGCGTCTGCCTGACCACGGGCGCCGTGTTCGGCCTGGCGCCGTACGTCCACACGCGCGTGGCCGGCCTGGCCGCCGCGCTCAAGGAAGGGGGCACGCGCGGCCCGACGGGGGCCGCCCGGCGGCACGTGCGGCGGGCCCTGGTCATCGGCGAGGTCGCGCTGGCCGTGATGCTGGTGATTGGCGCCGGACTGCTGCTGCGCACGGTCGTCAACCTCTCGGCGGTGGACGCCGGCTTCGACCGCTCGCGCCTCGTCACCTTCGCCGTCTCGGTGGCGCCGGCCACCTATCCCCAGGCCCCGCAACGCGCCCAGTTCTATCAGCGGCTCCTCGACCGGTTGCGTCAACTGCCGGGCGTGCAGGGAGCCACTGCGATGTCGGGCCTGCCGCCGGAGCGGCCGCTGAACGCCAACGACACGGACATCGAGGGCTACACCGCGCCGCCGGAGGGTCCGTTCGAGAACGTCGACTACTACCAGTCGGTGATGACCGGCTATTTCGAGACGATGGGGATACCCATCGTCGAAGGCCGCGGCTTCATCCCGAGCGATGCCACGGCGCCCGGTGCCGTGGCAGTCGCGAACGAGACCATGGCGCGGACGTTCTGGCCGGACCAGAATCCCATCGGCCGGCGCGTGCGCCCGGGTGGCCCGGCGACGCCGTGGTTCACCGTCATCGGCGTGGCCAAGGACGTGAAGCAGGGCGGGCTCGACAAGAAGACCGGCACCGAGCTCTATTTCCTCGTCGACCAGACCGCGCACCTGGCTCCGCCGGCCAACCAGGCGCCGGGCACCATGAACGTGGCGTTGCGCACCACGCTGACCCCGGCGGCGCTCTCGACCGCGGTAAGCGGCGTCGTTGGCGAGGCCGACCAGACGGTGCCGGTCGTGCGCCTGCGCGAGATGGACGCGGTCTTCGCCGAGTCGATCCGGAGGCCGCGGCTGCTGGCGCAACTGCTCGGCGGCTTTGCCGGCCTGGCGCTGCTGCTGGCGGCCATCGGCACCTACGGCGTGCTGTCCTACTCGGTACTCGAACGCCGCCGCGAGATCGGCATCCGCATGGCGCTCGGCGCGAACCAGCGCGCCGTCCTGGCAGGGGTGATGGTCCACGGGCTGGCCCCGGCGGCGGTCGGCGTCGCCGCCGGCCTGGCCGGGGCCGCGGCGCTCAGCCAGGTGCTGGCGGCGCTGCTCTTCGGGGTGCAGCCGATCGACCCGGCGACCATGACTGCCGTGGCCGGCACTATCGGCGTCGTGGCCGCCATGGCCTGCGCCCTGCCGGCGTGGCGCGCCTCGCGCGTCGATCCCAACGTCGTGTTGCGCCACGAGTGAGCCGGGTCGCAGCCCGGCGAGCCGCCCGGGACGCGGGCGTATCTGCTACCGTGAGGCATGCGTGGCGACGTCCTGACTCGCGATGAAGAAGCGCTGCTCGCCGACGAACGTGCCTGCCTGAACCGGCTCCAGACGACCCTGGCCGGCATCCCCAGCGCCACCGCCGACCAGGAAGCGCTGGCCCACTCGGTGCGGCGGCTCGACGAGCTCTTCCTGCTGGTCGTCGTTGGCGAGTTCAACTCCGGCAAGAGCACGTTCATCAACGCCCTGGTCGGGCACCGCGTGCTCGAGGAGGGCGCCACGCCGACCACCCGGCGGGTGCAGATGCTGACCTACGGACCCGAGGTGTCGCGCACGGTTTCGACCCCCGCGCTCGATGTGGTCACCGCGCCGGTAGAGATGCTGCGCCAGATCCACATCGTCGACACCCCCGGCACCAACGCCATCTTCCGCGAACACGAAGCCATCACCGTGGACTTCGTGCCGCGGGCCGATCTCGGTGCTGTTCATCACCTCGGCCGACCGGCCCTTCACGGAAACCGAGCGCGGCTTCATGGCCGCCATCCGCGAGTGGGGCAAGAAGATCCTCGTGGTGATCAACAAGGCCGACATCCTCGAGACGCCGTCGGACCGCGCCAGCGTGGACGCGTTCGTGCGCCGCAGCGCCGCGGACCTGCTCGGCCTGGAGCCGGAGGTCTTCGCGGTGTCGGCCCGGGCCGCCCTCCGGGCCAAGCTCGCCGGCGAGACCGCGGCCGGCGCCGACCCGGCGGCGCAGTCGTTCACCGCGCTCGAGCAGCACATCGCCACCACGCTCGATGCGCGCGAGCGCGTGCGTCTGAAGCTGCTCAACCCGCTCGGGGTGGCGCGACGGCTGGTCGAGAGCTACCTGGCTCTGGTCGACGCCGACCTGCAGGTCCTTGCCGACGACGTCCGCGCCGCCGCCGACATCGAAGGGCAGTTGACGGTCTACCGCGAAGACATGAGCCGCGAGTTCCGGCATCGTCTGTCGTCGGTGGACAACATCCTCCACGCCTTCGAACAGCGCGGCGTGGCCTTCTTCGACGACACCCTGCGCATCGGGCGCGTTTTCGACCTGCTCAACAAGAAGCGCCTCAAGGCGGAGTTCGAGCGCGACGTCATCCAGGACATGCCGCAGCTCATCGAGAAGCAGGTGCACGACGTGATCGACTGGCTGGTGGCCAGCGACCTGCGTCAATGGCAAGCGGTGATGGAGCGCATCCGCGAGCGCCGCGCCACGCACGCCGGCCGTCTGGCCGGCGCCATCGACAGCCGCTTCGAGTACGACCGGGCGCAGCTGCTCGAGACGGTCGGGCGCGCCGCGGAGCGGACGGTCGAGCGCTACGACCTGGCGCGCGAAAGCGAGACGATGGCCGAATCCGTGCGTCTGGCCGTGGCCGGCGCGGCGCTGGCCGAGGTCGGGGCCATCGGCCTGGGCGCGGCGGTCACGGCGCTGGCCACGACGACGTTCGCCGACGTGACCGGCATCATGGCGGCCGGCGCCCTGGCCGTGATCGGGCTGTTCGTCATCCCGGTCCGGCGGGCGCAGGCCAAGTCGACCATGCGCGCCAAGATCGAGACCATGCGCCAGCAACTGGTCGGGACGTTGACGACCCAGTTCGACGAGGAAGTCAACCGCAGCGTGGCCCGGGTGCGGGACGCCGTGGCGCCCTACACCCGGTTCGTGACGGCCGAGCAGGTGCGCCTCGGCGGGGCCCGCGACGCCTTGGGTTCGGCCGGGCAGGAACTGATCGTGCTGCAGCGCCGCGTCGAGACGCTGGCCGGCCGCGGCTAACCGGCCTCCGACCGGGTCACCCCCGGGGCGGCTGCCGTGCGCTGACTACCGGCGGCCGCGAAAGGCGAATCCTCCGCCCCCGAGCAGTAACACGACCAGGACGATGATGATGAGCGTGTTGGTATCCATGCCGTCAGGTGTATCGCAGGCGGCGCGCCCGGTCTGTCCCATCCAGCACAGTGCCGCCGGCGGCCGGCGCCGCCATTAGCGTTGCGGCTGGCTGGGTGCCGCGCCTGGCTTGGTCCACTCGTTGGCCCAGTTGAGCATCTCGGCGACCGTGTGGAGTACCGACTCGCGCGCCGCGTAGCCGTGCGCCTCGGCCGGCAGCGTGACGTAGCGCACCGTCGCCCCGTGACCTTTGAGCGCCACGTAGAAACGTTCCGACTGGATCGGGAAGGTGCCGCTGTTGTCGTCGGCCTCGCCGTGGATGAGCAGCACCGGCTCCTTGATCAGGTGCGCGTTGTTGAAGGGCGACATGCGCGCGTAGATCTGCGGCACTTCCCAGAAGGTGCGCTGTTCGTTCTGGAAGCCGAACGGCGTGAGGGTGCGGTTGTAGGCACCGCTGCGGGCGATGCCGGCACGGAAGAGATCGGAGTGGGCCAGCAGATTGGCGGTCATGAAGGCGCCGTAGCTGTGGCCGCCGGCGATCAACCGGTTGGGGTCGGCCACGCCCATCGCCACCACTTTGTCCACGGCTGCCTTGGCGCTGGCCACGAGTTGCTCGATGTAGGTGTCGTTGGCCGTCTCGCCCGGGCCGACGATGGGCATCGAGGGGTCGTCGAGAATCGCGTAGCCCTGCGTGAGCAGCAGCAGATGCGAGGCTCCGCTCACCGACGTGAACCGCTGCGGCGAGCCGCTCACCTGCCCGGCCGCGCCAGGATCGACGAACTCGCGCGGATACGCCCAGAAGACCAGCGGCAGGCGGCCCTGGGCGGGCGTCCATCCGGCCGGCGTGTAGAGCGTGGCCGAGAGCTGCACGCCGTCGGGCCGGCTGTAGGTGAGCAGCTGCTTCTGGGCCGACGAAATCTGGGGCGCCGGATCCGCGGAAGTGGTGAGCGTGACGCGACGTCCGTCGGCCGTCGAGCGCACCAGCGTGGCCGGGGGCGTGGCGCGCGTCTCGAAACGCGTGAGCACGCGCGAGCCGTCGTCGGCAAGCAGCCCGAGCACCGGCTCGTAGCCCTCGGTCATCTGATAGGCCCGTTCGGCGCGTAGCGTGGTCAGGTTCAGTTTGTCGAGGAACGGCCGGTCGCCCTGGGGCGACGCCCCGTTGCCGGCCAGGAAGATGACGTCGCCGGTTTGCACGATGGCCTCGGCGCCGGACGCGGTCACCCGGCGCAGCGGTGTCCCCGGGTTGCTGTAGGCGTCCTCGGCGCTGCGATCCCAGACCTTGCGCGGCGTGGCGTTGGGGCCTTCGAGCAGCCACGTCCGCGTGCGCCGCGTCGGCCGGTCGGTCTCGGTCACGAGGGCCAGACCCTTTTCGGTCCACGCCAGGTTGCCGAGGCGATATTCGGTCCGCGTCAACTCGGTCGGCGCGCCGCCGAACGGGGCGGCCAGCGTGACCACGAGGTCGCGGTGCGGCACCTGCGTCTTCGGGTTGCCGCCGTCGAGCGCCTCGGCCCAGGCCAGCGTCGCGGGCTCGGTGGGATGCCACCGGAACGCGCGCGGCCCCGGCAGCACGCCGCCGTTGGGCACGGCATCCGCGACCGGCAAGGTGGCCAGCGTCTTGCGGATGGCGCCGACGCGATCCCACACCGCCACCATCGTACCGAAGTCGTCGTAGGGCACGAGCCGGGAGAAGGGACGCTTCACCGAGGTGACCAGCACGTACTGGCCATCGGGCGAAGGCACCGCCCGGGTGTGCAGGCCGGGCTGGCCGAAGGGCGTGACGGTGCCGCTCGCCGCGTCCACGAGAGTCAGTTGGCTGGCAGCAAAGTATTCGAACAGCGCCTCGTCGTGGGCGGAAGTCAGCAGGTCCTGATAGGTGCGCACCGGCGCGATGCCGCCGCGATGCTCCTGCACGTTGGGTCCGCTCGGCACGGCCGGCGCCGCCGGCGCCGCCGGACGCCCCGGCAGGGTGGCCGAACACAGCAAGCTGGCGCCCGTGCCCACCCACGTGCACCCCGGCCCGAACACGCCGTTCAGGCCGAGGCCGGCCACCGCCGTGGCGCGGCCGGTGGCAGAGGTGCCGATCCACAGCTCGATGCCGGTATCCCGCGTGTGCGCGTAGGCGAAGCGCGCGCCGTCAGCCGAGAAGCCGATCCAGGTGATGGCCGGATTGGGTGGCAGGGTCACCGCGCGCACGGCGCCGTCGGCGACCGTCCGGAGCGAGAGGCTCCGGGCCGTGCGGGCGCGGTGACGGCCGTTGGTCTTCGGATCGATGCGGAGGCCGGCCAGGCGCAGCATCGGCCGCGACAATTCAGCGATGGTCGGCATCGGCGCCAGGTCGAGTACCGCCACCACGTCGCGCGCCGGGGACAGGTGGACGTCGGGCGGCGGCGGCGCGTCGAGGATGTCGACGATGGCCTGCGGCGGGAGCAGATACCGGCTGTCGGCGGGCTGGGCCGAACTCCACGAGGCCGTGAGCAACGAGAGCAGGGCAATCGGGGCAAGGCGCCAGGTCGGCATGAGACGCTCCTTTGACAGGTATCAAGCGCCGAGAGCAGCCGCGACGAGGCCCGCGCAGCAGCGCCGTCCTACACTACCCCGGCCGGCACGTCGCGGAACACCACGCGGTCCCGCCCGGCGCGCTTCCCGAGGTAGAGCCGGTTGTCGGCCAGGCGCAGCACGTCTTCCGCCGAGGCGATGCCGGTGTCCTCGAGGAAGGTCGCAATGCCGATGGTGGCCGTGACCGGCACCGTGCCGCCCGGCAAGGCCACGCCAGCGCGCTCGCGCAGGCGGCGGCAGAAGCGTTCGGCAAAGGCCGCGGCGCTGACCGAATCGGCGCTCGACAGGATCACCACGAACTCGTCGCCGCCGTAGCGGCACACCGTGTCGGCGGCCCGGGCATGCTCGCTCAGGAGCTCGGCGACCAGGCGCAGCACCCGATCGCCGACGAGGTGATTATGGGTGTCGTTGATGTCCTTGAAGTTGTCGATGTCCACGAGCAGCACGCTGAGCGGGTGCTGGTAGCGCGCCGCCTGAGCCACGGCGCGCGGCAGCGCTTCGTCGAAGTAGCCGCGGTTGAAGAGGCCGGTGAGCGCGTCGCGGGTCATGCGCGTGCGCGCCTGCTCGTAGAGCTGACGGTAGGTGAGCGTCTGGAACACGTCGGCCACGTCGCCGCTGCCGACGGTGGCGGTCTCGGGTTCGAAGTAGCGAAGGTAGACGGCCAGCACCGAGGAGTAGAACAGCATCGCCGCCGTCTTGCCGGCCAGCGCAGCCAGCATCAGGGCTCCCAGATCCGGCCGGCCCTGCTGCACCGCCAGGGTGAAGAGCGTGCTGTCGAAAGCGCCGATGGTCACGAGCGCGACGGTCGCCCGCACGAACAGGTTCTGCGTGTAGCGGCTGATCACCTCGTAGATCAGGATCAAGCCGATGGAGTCGAAGAACAGCAGCACGGTGCCGACCAACCCGACCCACGCGCTGGCCTGGAGCGTGCTGGGCGTGACCTCGCCCGGCATACCGCTGCCGGGGATGCGCACGTGCTCGCTCACGATCATCGAGATCAGCGACAGCCCGGCGTTGGCGAGCACGAGTCCGTAGACGAGCTTGCGGGCTTCGCGTGTCTCTTCCTTGATGTAAACGAGCAGCACCGCCAGCAGCGTGGCCGTGAACATCACGGTGGATGCGGGATAGAGCGACCAGCCGGGCGCCACGTCGACTCGGAGACTGAGCGACGCTTCCAGGTATTGGAAGCCGCCCATCACGATATACAGGGGCGACAGACCAAGCAGGGTGCGGCTCCGGAACAGGCCCAGGACCAACGCCGCCATCACTGTCGCTTCGGCGCCGAGCAGCGCCAGTTGTACCGGGTCCATGCAGTCCGCCCCCGAGGCGCTGCCGGCAGACTACCACGGCGCCCGTGTGCCGCTTCGGGCCCGGAACGGAGTCAGCGTGCAGTCAGGGTCAGGGTGTGCACCGTCGCGCCGGGGAGCAGCGGCAGCGGCTCACCGGCCACCCACGCCGCCTGCTGATCGCTGTAGTGCGGCGACAGCGGGTGCCCGCTCTGCCCTCCGGGCATGTGCAGGATGGCCGTGGCGTCGTGGCCAGGCGACGCGACGAAGCGCTCCGACGCGCCGGAACGCGGCGTCAGCACGCGCGGCGTGTAGACGTCGCCAGGCAGCGGCGTCCGCGGCATGTTCAGCCAGCGGTCCAGGAGCGGCACGGCGGCGGTCAGCGGATGGGCGATGTCGGCGGCGTTCTGCTCGCCCCAGGTGCGCGCGCCGAGCGGTTGCCCGCCGGCGGTCATGATGGCCACCGCGCGGTCGATGGCCGCCAGCAGGAACGCGTCCCAGGAGGGATAGGCCGGGTCGAGCAGGTGGGCCGGCTGCTCGTGCACGAGCCGCCACAGCGGGCCCTCGATTCTGCGGATTGTGCCGATGTCCACCGCACCCGGGCCGGTCGTAGGCAAGCCGGCCGTGAGGGCATCCATGGCCATGCGCGCCGTGGTCAGGCGGAACGTGCGGACCAGGCGATAGGCCACCGAGTCGACCGACGCGTGACCGGTCCACGCCGTCTCCACCAGCCGTCGTGCCTGCGCGCGGAGGGGGGCGGCTGCAGCAGCGTCGGCGTCGAGCACCCCCAGGAACACGCCCCGCCAGCGGTCGAGGAAGATCGAACGGTTGTCGAGTTGAATGGCGAAGAGGTCGCGTTCATCGGCCTGGTCGAGCCGCTGCAGGCCGTCACGAATCATCCACGCGCGGATGCCGTCGCTGTAGCCGCCGTCGCCAATCTTGTCGAGCATCTCGCCGCCGACCACGCGCGCGTTGGCGCTCCACAGCCGTCCGTCCGGCGGGTCGACCACTCGCGGATGCTCGTCGTAGCCGAGATACCCGTCCCAGCGGTGTGTGCCGTCGGCCCACGACGTCGGGACGTCGCCGCGGAAGCCGACGCGGCGCGGGATGGCCCCGTAGATGGTCCAGCCGATATGGCCGAGACGGTCGCCGACCACCAGGTTCTCCGCGGCCAGCGAGGCGCCCACCGAAAGCTGCATCGCCTCGTCCACGCTGCGCGCCTGCGCGATGCGGGCGGCGTCGGTCGAGAGCACCTGCGGATCGTGCGCCACCCACTTGAGCGCCAGCTCGCGGCCGTCGAGATGACGGCCCACGACGGGCCCCCAGATGGTCCAGCGGACCGGCATGCTCACCGGCGGCGCGCCCTTGACGGCGATGACCTCGTCGTAGCGGTCGAAATCGCGCGGCCCGGCGGGCGTCTGGTATTTCGTGGCGTCGCCCGGGACGGGATCGATCAGGACGACATCGGACCAATCGCCGACCGAGTTGGTGAAGCCCCACGCGATCTCGCCGTTGGTGCCCACGGCCATCTGCGGTCCGCCGGGCAGCGTGACGCCCGAGAGCCGGCGCGTCGCCCCGGGACGGCGACCGTCGGGGATCACGTAGGTGGCGCGGTACCAGATGTTGGGCGCCGACAGGCGCAGGTGCATGTCGTTGGCGACGATGGCGCTGCCGGTCTTGGAGCGCGCGCCCGACACCGCCCAGTTGTTGCTGCCCAGCGTCGCCGCGTCCTCGTGCGGCAGTGCCATCCACCACGGCAGCGAGGCGAGACCGGCGGCGCGAGTAGGGGGCGCAAGGTCCGCGGTTTCGGGCGTCGAGGTCTTGGCGCGCACGCCGGTAGTGGCGCGGCGGCCGAACGGAGCTGCGCCCGGCGCGAGATCGCGCCAGCACGTCGGGCCCGGGGACGGGAGGCACTGGATGCGGCTCGCCGGCGATGGGCGATTCCCAATCGCTGGCCCGGCCCGCCAGGAACTCGAACAGCGGCTCGGGCAAGGCGTCGCGCATGGCGCCGAGCGTCTTCTCGTACTCCCACTGCGCGCCCTGCAGCGTCACGTACATCGCGATGGCCGTGAGCATCGAGTCTTCGACGCGCCACGGCTCGGGGGTGGCGCGGAGCATCAGGTACTCGAACGGCGGCGCCGCCAGGGCCGCCAGGCCGGCGTTGACGCCGGCGGCGTAGGCGTCGAGCTCGGCACGATAATCGGCGGCCGCGGCGGCCACGGCCTGACCGGCGATGTGACGGAAGCGGTGCGCGCGCATGGCGCGATCCGCATCGAGGGCGGCCGGCCCGACCAGCGCCGCTAACTCGCCAGCCGGCTGACGGCGCTGCAGGTCCATCTGGAAGAAGCGCTCCTGCGCGTGCACGAAGCCCACGGCGCGGGCCAGGTCGAGCCGCGATGTCGCGGTGAAGGTCGGGATGCCCAGCGCGTCGCGGGTGACCGTCACCGGCGCCGCCAGTCCCGCTACCGCGACGCTGCCGTCGAGCGCCGGCAGGCTGCGCCCGACCATCACGCGCGCGCCGATTGCGACCATCGTGCCCACGGCGATGGCCAGCGCGAGGACGACGGCGAAAAATCGGAGGACATGGCGCCGCATGCCGGTCATCGTAGCAGCGGCGACTTGTAACGGTGACAGGCCCGGTTACAAGTTCGGGCGCAAGGCGCGGATCGCGGCGCCGGAAAGGGGCGCATACGCTCGTGGCATGATGATTCAGGACACGTCCTCCGTTCTCGCCATGCCCCGTTCCCTCAGTGATGACCCGCGCTGGAGCCAGGTGCTGACGCGCGCGGCCGAAGCCGATGGCCGCTTCGTCTACGCCGTCAAGAGCACCGGCGTCTTCTGCCGCCCCACCTGCCCGAGCCGCCGTCCCCGCCGCGCGCAGGTGCGATTCTTCGCCGATGCGGGCGCGGCCGAACGCGCCGGCTACCGCGCCTGCCTGCGCTGCGCGCCCCAGGGGGCGCGACCCGTCACCCCCGCCGCGCGGGCCGTGGCCAAGGCGGCGTCGTTTCTGCGCGCGCAGGCCGCCGAGCCGGTGGCGCTGGCCGAGGTCGCCGCGCTCGTGGGCCTTAGTCCGTCACACCTGCAGCGCGTCTTCACCGCGCACACCGGCGTCTCGCCGCGCGTGTTCCATGCCGCCTGCCGCGCCGAGGAGTTCCGCCGCGCGCTGCGCGCCGGCCGCGACGTCACGAGCGCGACCTACGAAGCCGGCTACGGCTCGCCCAGCCGCGTGTCGGCCCACCAGCCGACCGGCCGGGGCCTGACCCCGGCCGCGTATCGCCGCGGCGCCGCCGGCGAGACGATTCGCTACGCCGTGGTGCCGTGTGCCCTCGGGCGGCTGCTGGTCGCGGCCACGGCCAAGGGCGTCTGCGCGGTCAAACTGGGGGCCGCCGACGCCGCGCTCGCGGCCGAACTGGCGAGCGAGTTCCCGGCGGCGTCCGTCATCGCCGGTGTCCTGCCGCGCGCCTGGGTCGAGTCGGTCCGCCGAGCGGTCGAGCACCGTCCCGTCAAGGCGGCGGACGTCCCGCTGGACGTCCAGGGCACGGCGTTCCAATGGACGGTGTGGAAGGCACTGCAGGCGATTCCGCCCGGCGAGACGCGCACCTACGCGGCGTTGGCCCGGGAAATCGGGCGCCCGGCGGCGAGTCGAGCCGTGGCTAGGGCATGCGCCACAAACCCGGTCGCGGTGGTGGTGCCGTGTCACCGCGTAGTTCCGTCGGCCGGCGGGGTGGGCGGCTACCGGTGGGGCAGCGGGCGCAAGGCGGCGTTGCTGCGTCTGGAGGCCGACGGCGCCCCTTCGGCGATGAAGCGCCGCTGATCCATTACAATCCGCCCTCGTGGAACGCCGATCACGCGAGGTCGCGGCTCTCCTGGAGGCATTCGCCACCGGACACCCAGGCGTCCGCCTGGGCACCTGTTTCGGCGAGCCGGCCGTCTACGCTGGCCGGCGGGTCGCGATCCGCGGCGCTGGCGCCGAGGTGGCGCTCCGCCTCACTCCGGCCGGGCGCGACCGGGCCATGACGCTCTGTCCGGGGCGCGTGCGGCGCTGGCACAACGGCTGGCTTTATCTGTCGGCCGGTGCCGACCGCTCGGCCGCCGCCGTCGCGTCGCTCTTCGAGCACGCCGTTCATCACGTGGCCACCGCATGACCCGCATCCGTTACGGGATCTCGCCCTGGACGCTGGCGTCCGTGCGCAAGCCACGCGCCTTTCCCACCAAGGTGGATGTGGACGCCGCCGAGGTCGTCGTCGTGGGGGCCGGTCTGACCGGCATGCTGACCGCCGCGGCGCTCGCGGCCGCGGGGCGGGACGTCGTGCTGCTCGAGGCCGGACGGGTCGGCACGGGCCACAGCCGCGGCGCCTCGGGTATTGCCGGCCTGCTGCTGACGACCGACTTCCGCGCGCTCGAGGCCACCCATGGCCGCCGCGTGGCGCGCACGCTGATGAGCACGGTGGCCGAGGCCGGGGCCACGCTGGCCGGCGGCCTGAAGAAAGCAAAAATCGCCGGCGCGGTGGCTTCGCGCAGCCTCCTGTCGGCCGCCGACGTCACGGCCCGCGGCTGGGATCGCGAGGTGGCCGCGCGCGAGGCGGCCGGACTCGTGGCCACGGCCGTGTCGGGCGGGCCGCTCGGCAAGGCCACGCGGGCCGACATCTCGGCCGCGCTGCAATTCCGCGGCGCCCACTTCGTCGACACCGCGCGGGTCGTGGCTGGGGCGGCCGCGCGGCTCGGCCCGGCGCGCGTGACGGTCTACGAGAAGAGCCGCGTCACCAAGATCACGTTCTCGCGCGTCGACGCCACCGTGCAGGTGGACCAACGCGCCATCGTCACGCCGCGCGTCGTCATCTGCACCGACCAACCCGGGACCCTCGCTCCCACGCTCGACCGCCACGTGCGCGCCTACGAGCGCTTTCACGTGCTCACGGCGGTGATGCCGGCGGCCATGCGCAAGGCGGTGGGCGCCGATCTCGGCGGCACGGTGCTCGTGGACCGCTCCGCCGACCTGGCGCTGACGGCGACGCCGGACGGCCGTTTGCTGCTGAGCGGCGGCGACTCGCCGCTCCTCGCCGAGAAGCAGCGCGCCACCGCGCTGGTCCAACGCACCGGACAGCTCATGTACGAGTGCTTGAAGCGTTATCCAGCCATCGCCGGACTGGCGCCCGAGTTCGGATGGTCGTCGCCGATCGTGGCGGCGCCCGACCGTTTTCCACTCGTCGGGCCACACCGTCAGTATCCGCACCAGCTCTTCTCGTTCGGCACCGACGCCGATCCATCGCTGGCGTGGATGGCCAGCCGCATGCTCGTGCGCGCCGTGTTGCACCAGGCCAGCCCTGCCGACGAGACGTTCGGGTTCGCCCGCGTGCAGGAAGACCGGTCGTAACGGCCGCGCGGCGGTGAGCATCCGTTCGCGGATGGGACACGGCGTGTTCGAACCGCAGTCCGGGGCCCGCGCCGGCGTGTGCGAAACCGCGCGCTTCCGGCCACAACCACCAGGGACGTGCGCCCCCGCGACGGCACGTTGTCGGTGGCCGGACTCCGTCGAATCTCCTCGGCTTGCGACGGGCGCAGCGCATCGGCGCCGCTCGGCGCCGATGATAGGCGGCGATGGCCGCGTTGTATCCCGGGATGGCGCCGCCGCCGCCGTCCGCCCCGCGGCCCCCGCGGCGTTTGGCGCCTCAGTGTCGAGCGCGACGGTTACGTTCTCGTGGACGCCGGCGGCCACGGGCGGCGCGGCCTCCGCCTTCCACCTGCAAGCTGGCAGCGCCCCCGGCGGCCGCCAACCACGGCGCGGCCACCGTCGGCGGCACGTCTCTGATCGTGCCCGGCGGGCCGAACGGGACGTGCTACGTGCGCGCCCTGGCCGGCGGCCACCTATCTAAGTCTGGTGGCGCTCAACGCCGCCGCGGCGGGACCGCCGTCATTCGAGGTGACGCTGGTCGTTCCATAGGGGGCGCGCCGAGGCGCCGACCGTCGTTTGCGGGGGGTATACTCCTTCATTGCACTCGAGATTGCTTTGGAGGCACTCACCCCATGCGTCGTCTGATCCTCGCTCTCGCCCTGCTCGTCGCCGCGGCCGGCTCCGCCGCCGCACAGTCCACTGCCATCAACGGTTCGATTGAAGGCATCATCACCGACGAGTCGGGTGGCGTGCTGCCCGGCGTCACGGTGACCGTCACCAACCTCGATACCGGTGACACGCGAGTAGTCGTCACCAACGAGAGCGGCCTGTACCGCGCGCCGCTGCTCTCGCTCGGCAAGTACAAGGTCGACGCCGAACTCCAGGGCTTCAAGAAACTCGAACAGACCGGCATCAACATCTCGGCCGGCCAGACGGCCGTCATCAGCATGAAGCTCGGGGTCGGCGCCCTCACCGAGACCATCTCGGTCACGGCCGACGCGCCGCTCGTCGATCTCGAGCAGGATCGAACAGGGCCGCACCATCACCGAGGCGGAAATCAAGACCTTGCCGCTGACCTCGCGCAACCCCTACAACTTCGCGCTGCTGCAGCCCGGCGTGGTCGGCTTCGAGAACTCGGAGTTCGGCGTGCCCCGCCTCACCGCCAACGGCGCCCTGCTGCGCGTCAACTATCAGATCGACGGCAGCAACAACACGCAGAAGGATCGCGCCGGTCTGCGCCAGATGCCGATGTCGGAAGTGATGATCCGCGAGGTCAAGGTCGTGACCACGCGGCTACGCGCCCGAGTTCGGCCAGACCATGGGCCTCATCTACAACGCCATCACGCCCTCGGGCACCAACACCTTCAAGGGCCAGGGCAGCTACCGCCTGCAGCGCAAGTCGATGGCTGCGTTCCCGTTCTTCACGCCAGGGCCCGCGCACCGACGACACCAAGCCGCCTACTGAAGTGAACGTCTACACGGTCGACATCGGCGGTCCGATCGTCAAGGACAAGACCCACTTCTTCGCCGGCTACGAGCACGCCGAGCGCGACCTCTCGGGCAGCAGCCGTCCTCACCATCACGCCGGCCAACCAGGCCGCGCTCGGGCTGAACGAGCCGCAGTACATGCCGCGCGGGCTGAACACCGAGTTCGTCATCGGCAAGGTCGACCACCAGGTGAACGGCGCCAACCGCCTCTCGGCGCGCTACATCTTCTTCGACAACTTCATCACCAACAACGTCGGCGGCGGCATCGGCTCGGTGCAGCGCGCCACCGACTTCAGCGACCGTCAGCACTCCACGGCCGTGCAGCTCATCTCGACCATCCGCACCAACGTGCTCAACGAACTGCGCGTCCAGTACGCCACGCGCGCGCAGAGCCGCGCGCCCGGCTCGCAGGCCGGCACCGGCCCGGCCATCAACATCACCAACGTCGCCAACTTCGGCGGCCCCGTGGCCAGCCTGACCGACGCCGGCTTCGGCTTCACGCAGGACGTGTCGCAGGTGAACAACAGCCTCACCTATCTGCGCGGCGACCACTCGTTCAAGGGCGGCTTCGACATCCAGCACGTCGCGGATCTCGCGCACAGAGCACGCCCACTCAGCTCTACACGTTCGCCAACCGTGGCCGCCTACCAGGCGGCGCGGAGCGGCGCCAATCCATTCGGCTACAACACCTTCCAGCAGTACTTCGGCGAGCCCGACCCTGGACTTCTCGTCGAACACCTACGGCCTGTTCCTGCAGGACGACTGGCGCGTGTCGCGACTCGCTCAAGGTGCTCTACGGCCTGCGTTACGACCTCTACGACGTGCCGGCGCCCGACGCCAACGCGCCGTTCGAGACCTCGCGCGACTTCGTCATCGACAAGAACAACATCGCCCCGCGTCTCGGCGTGGTGTGGACGGTGGGCCGCGACCGCCGCACGGTGGTACGCGCCAACACCGGCATGATGTACGACCAGGCGCTGCTGGCCAGCTACGAGCAGGCGCTCATCAACAACGGCACCAACCAGCGCGCCGCCGCCACTTTCCAGCCCACCCAGGCCGGCGCCCCGGCGTTCCCGGCCGTGCTGTCGGCCGGCGCCGGCGCCACGCCCAATACCCTCACCACGGTGTCGCGTGACTTCGACGTGGCCAACAACTGGCAGAGCAACGTGCAGATCGAACGGCAGTTGAGCGACCAGTTCGCGGCCTCGGTGGGCAGCTCCTACTCGCGCGGCTACAACCTGCCGGTCATCACCAACATCAACGCCGATCAATCCGATCGGGCGGCTGGCCGACGGCCGGCCGATTTACAGCACGGCCGTGAACGCCAGCACGCGCCTCGACCCGCGCTACAACGTCATCAACCAGATCGAATCGCTGGGCGAGTCGACCTACAAGAACTTCACGGCGCAGCTCACCGGCCGCAACATCGTCGGCATGCAGTTCGACTTCGCCTACACGCTCGGCAAGAGCGTGGACAACGCGCCCATCACCAACCTGCTGTCGGTGCAGGGCGACCCGGGCCGCACCAACCCCGAGAGCCTCGACTTCGACAAGGGCCCCAACGTCCTCGATCAGCGCCACACCTTCGTGGGCAGCATCGTGGCGCGCCCGAGCATCGACAGCGGCAACGCCGTAGCCCGCGGCCTCGTGAACGGCACCATCGTCGGCGTGGCCATGCAGTTTGCCAGCGGCGTGCCCATCAACCTGCGCGCCAATCCGGGCGAGATCAACAACGACGGCATCGCCAGCGACCGGCCGGCCGGCGTGGGCCGCAACTCGCTGAACCTGCCGGCGCGCTACAACGTCGACATGCGCCTCTCGCGCCAGGTGCCGCTCGGCGGCGCGCGCCGCGGCGAGGTGATTGCCGAAGTGAAGAACGTCTTCAACACCGTGCAGTGGAGCAGCGTGCAGAACGCGGCCATCGCCGTCAACGCGGCCACGGGCCTGCCGACGGGAGTGGGCGCCGGCGTGCTGCCCACGAGCGGCGACCAGCTCATCCCCAATGCGGGCTACGAGCAGCGTCAACTGCAGATCGGTTTCCGTTTCGTGTTCTAAGATAGGCGCGGCCTGGGGCTCGAGCCCCGGGCCGCCGCCTCGACGCCCATGACCTCACCGCTGTCACCGGATCCGCTCGACCGCCTCTTCGGCGCACTGGAGCTGCGCGTGCTGGAGGCGTTGTGGACGCGTGGCACACCGGCGACCGTGCGCGACCTCGAGCCGCGCTTCGCCGGCGTGGCCTACACCACGCTCATGACCACGCTCGACCGCCTCTACCGCAAGAGCGTCCTGACCCGTGAGAAGCTCGGCCGGCGCTTCCTCTACCAGCCGCGCCTGACCCGCGAGCAGCTGCTGACGAGCGTGGCCGGCGAGGCGCTCGAGGCCATTCTCGGGCCTCGTGCCGCCGAGTACCGCCCGATGGTGTCCTTCCTGGTCGATGCCGTGCGCCGCGAAGACCGCGACGTGCTCGACTCGCTCGACGCGCTCATTCGCGAGCGGCGCCGGGCGCCCGAGGAACCGCGATGACTCCCGCCGTCCTCACGCTGTGTCTCGGGCTGGCCACCGTGGCGCTGGCAGCCGCGGCCGGCAACGCGCTCGTGCTGCTGGCCGGCTACCTGACGCGCCGCCAGGCGTGGCCGGCATTCGGCGCGCGCCCGACCGCCAGCTTGCTGGTGCAGGCGCGCCTGGCGCCGCTGACCCTCACGCTCGTGTGCGTGCCGCTCGTGCAGTTGGCGTTCTGGCGCTACGAACCGGCGCACAAGGCCGAAGTCACCGGGGTGGTCTTGCCGCTGCTCGCGACGGCTGGCGTGTGGGTGCTCGCGGTCATGGCGCGGCGCGCCTGGCAGTGCGTGCAGGCCACCGGGCGCGTGGCTGAGGCCTGGCGCCAAGCCGGCGTGCCCGCGCATGTGCCCGGCTGGGACGGCCGCGCGTGGATTGTCGACACCACCTTCCCGGTCGTGGCCGTCGTCGGCGTGGGCCGCGGCGAGCTGTATGTCTCGGCGGCCGTGGTGCGGGCGTGCAGTGCCGCCGAGATCGCCGCCATTGCCGCGCACGAACGCGCCCACGTCACCGGCCGCGACAACCTCACGCGGATGCTCTTCGCGCTGGCGCCGGCGGCGCGCCGTGCAGCTGCCCGGATCGAGCGCGCGTGGGCGGCCACGGCCGAAGAGATCGCCGATTTGAACGCGCGCGCTTCCGGCGACGGGGTGACGCTGGCGCAGGCGCTCGTCAAGGTGGCGCGCCTGGCCCTGGGCGCCACCGCGCCGCCGCCCCTGCCCCTGGCCGTCAGCGCGTTCATCGGCGGCGACGACCTCGAAGGGCGCGTGCGCCGGCTGCTCGAGCCGGCCCAGCATCCGGGCCGCCCGCTGCGCGGGATGCCGTTTGCCGCCATCGTGCCCGCGGCCGCGGCCGCCGCCATCTGGGCCCTCCCCGAGATCTACGAAGCGGCCGAGTTCCTGGTGAAACTCGGGCGCTGATCCGCGCACGATGTCTCGGTGGTGGCGGGCCTCGCCTACGGCCACGACGGCTTACTCGACCTCGGCGTGAGCCGGGTCAACTACTAGCGGTGGTAGTAGTTCCACGCGGTTGTCTAAGCTGGTCGGGTGAAGATGTCGGTTGGTCGTGCCTGCCTTGCGGTTCTCCTGCCGCTCTTTCTGATGTCGCCCGCGGTCGCGTTCACCGGACGGGTCGTGCAGCCCGACGGCACCCCCGTGGCTGGCGCGGAGGTGACGATCCTGGGGCGGCCCGGCACGGTCACGACCGACGCCGATGGCCGCTTCTCATGGACGCCGGATCCGCCCCTGCCCTTCGAGGTCCTGGTGGTGGCGCCGGGCGGCATGTTCATGAAGCCAATCCTGGTGGAACGCCTGGAGGCGTCCGCGGGCGCTGGTGCTCACCGTGGAATCCCTCGTGAGCGAGCGGATCACCGTGTCGGGCGCCGCGCCCGACATCGAGGCGACGCCGGCGGCCGCCACCGCCAGCTTGTCGCAGGGCGAAATCCAGACGCGCCTGCCCTCGAACCTCGTGCAGGCGCTCGAGAACGTGGCCGGCGTCAACCAGGTCAGCGAAGGGCAGGCGGCCGTGCCGGCGGTGCGCGGGCTGGCCGGCGGACGCACGCTCATCCTGATCGACGGGGCGCGCGTGAACTCCGAGCGGCGGGCCGGAGCCAGCGCCGACCTTCCTCGACCCGGAGATCCTCGAGGGGGTCGAGGTGGCACGCGGGCCGGGCTCGGTGGCCTACGGGATCCGACGCCTTCGGCGGGGTCATCGCCGTGACGACGAAGAAGGTCGCGCCCGGGTCGCCACTGGCGGCGCGCGTCTCGGCCACGCTCGGCGAGGGCGTGCCGGAACGGCGCGTCGGGGCCGACATTTCGAAGGGCCTGACACGTGGCTCGGTGCTGCTGGCCGCGCACGCACGCGCTGCCGACGACTGGCACGGGCCGGAGGGCGTGGTGTTCAACTCGGGCTACCGCGACCGGGGCCTGCTGGCGCGCGTCACGCAGGTGGCCGGCGGCGGCTTCCTCTCGGCCGGCTACCAGGGCGATTTCGGACGCGCTATCGAGCGTCCGCGCAACAACTCGCGGACCACGCGGTTCTTCTATCCGGAAGAGAACTCGCACCGGCTCACTGCCGAATACGACAAGCCCGACGTCGGGCCGTTCGAGCAACTGGGGCTGCACGCCTTCTACGGACGCTACGGACAGATCACCGACCAGGACCGGTTCGCGACGGCCACGACGCCGCGCAGCGTCGATCGGGCCGACCTTAGCGCCCACGACTTCCAGTTCCGCGGCTACGCCCGCCGCAGTCTCGGCCCGGCTCGCTGGGACCTCGGTCTGGACGTGAACGGCCGTGCCGGCCTGCGCGCCCGCGACATCTTCGAGCGCTACACGCTGGCCGGCGCGCTGACCACCACCGAGAACCTGTCGATCGACTCGGCCCGTCGCATCGATCGCGCTGTCTATTCGAGTCTCGACCTGGCCGTGGCGTCGTCGGTGTCGCTGGCCGGCGGCGTGCGCGCCGATTACATCACCACTGCCAATCGCGGCGGCTACTTCGGCGACCGCCGCACCAGCAACGGCGCCGCCTCGGGCTTCGTGGCGCTCACCGCCGGCAGCTACCGCGGCGTCACGCTCACCGCGCAGGTGGCGCGCGGCTTCCGCGACCCGGTCCTGTCGGATCGCTACTTTCGGGGCCCGTCGGGCCGCGGTTTCATCACCGGCAACCCCGATCTCGACCCCGAGTCGAGCCTGCAGTTCGATGCCGGCGCCCGCTTCACCTCGCGCCGGGTCCGCGCCGCGCTCTACGGCTACCACTACCGGATCGACGATTTGATCGAGCGCTTCCAGACGACCGCCGACGACTTCTTCTTCCGCAACCGCGGCCGGGCGCGCCTGCGCGGCATCGAACTCGAGTCGCAGATCGATCTGCCCTGGCGCCTGTCGGTGGAAGCCGCGGCGCAGATGGCGCGTGGCCGCGCGCGCGGCGCCGGCACGTTCCTCGACGGCATCTCGACCGAAACGGGGTCGGTACAGGTGCGCCGATCCATCGGCGCCCGGGCCTTCGTCCAAACCCGGGTGGCGTGGTTCGCCGCCGACGATCGCCCCGGGCCGACCGAACGGCTGGTGCCGGGCTACACCCTGATCGACGTCAGCGCCGGGGTCACCGTGCGGCGGCATCTCGAGCTGCGCGGCCTGGTGCGCAACCTGAGCGACGCCGCCTACTTCGCCAGTCAGGACGTCCGCGCCGTTTCGGCGCCGGGGCGGGCGGGTTCGCTGACCGCCGTCGTGCGCTTCTAACCGCCCCGGCGGCGCACCCGGCGGCCGGAGGCACTGCCGCCGCGAGGGGATCGCGGCAGCAGCGTGCGGCCCGAGGCTACGGCACGGTGAGCACGCGCTCGACCGATGCCGGACTGGAGCCGAGAGCGTTCACGGCCCGCATCCGCAGGTAGTAGGTGCCCGCCGGCACACCCGGCACCGACAGCGTGGTGGCCGTCGAGCCCGTGTCGATGACGCCGAGGTTGGCCAGTCCGGTCGCCGTGCCGGCTTCGATGATGTAGCTCGTGGCCGTGCCGATGAGCGGCGCGCTCCACGTCAAGGTCGCGGTCGACCCCGAGCGCGACACGACGAACGTCGCAGGCGGGCTCGGCGGCGCCGGCACGTTGCCGACGTTGATCATCACGTCGGGGGTGGCTGCGCCGGCGAAGGCTCCGGCTTTGGCGCGCACCCGCAGGAAGAAGAAGCCGGTCGGGATCGGGTCGAAGGTGAACGACCGGGTGCCCAGCTCGACGACCGCCAGGTTCGACTGCCCGACCGCCGTGCCGGCTTCGAGCACGTAACTGGTCGGAACCGGACCGGCGACCGGCGCCGTCCAGGTCATCGTCAGGCGTCCCCCGCTCATCCAGGCAACGAGGTTGGTCGGGGCATTGGGCACACCGATGCCGCCGTGGCCGACCACCAGGGCGGCCTCCGTCGAGGCCGAGCCGGTGCCGAAGGCGTTCACGCCGCGCACGCGCAGGTAGTAGGTGCCGGGGCCCACGCCGGGCAGGACCAGCGACGTGCCGGCCACCGGCAGCGAGCCAATCGTGGCTCCGGGCGTCAGCCCGGCCTCGATGACGTAGCTGGCGGCCGCTCCTCCGCTCGCCGGCGGGGACCACGAGATGATTGCCGTGCTTCCGGTGGCGAAGGCCACGAGACCCAGCGGCGGCCCGGGTGCCGCCTGCAGCGGCGCCAGCCCGAAGTTGATGCCGGTCGTGGCGGTGCCGCCGGTGACGTTCACGGCCGCGCCGTTGGCCACGGCGAAGGCGGCCGAGCAGAACCCGTTGGGACAGGCCACGTTGTTGTAGGCCTGGTTGACGTACTGGCCGCTGGCGGTGAAGAGGTAATAGGCGCCGGTGGGCAGGCCGGTGACGGTGAACGCACCGGCGCTGTTGGTGAAGCCGGAGCCGACCTGACGCGGGCTGGCGCCGCCCGAATAGACCGCGACACTCACCGACGTCAGCGGCGTCGCCGCCGCGGCGTTGGCGATCGTGCCGCTGATCGAACCGGCCGCGGCGAGCGCGAAGTTACGGCCGGTCGTGGTGGCGCCCGCCGTGACGGCGATGGGCGTGCCGGAGAGGATGAAGTCGAAGGGGCAGAAGGGGCAGGGGCCGCCGCCGAAGACCCCGCTGACATAGGCCGACGAGGGGAATGCGGCCGCGAAGTAGGTGCCGGTCGGCACCCCCCGCACGGTGAAGACCCCCAGCGCGTCGGACGTGGCGGAGGACACGAACGCGCCGGTGGTCGGACCAGTCTGCCGGTAGAGCTGCACCGAGACATTGCTCACGGGGACGCCGGTAGCCGCAGTGAGGATCGTGCCGCTGACCGCCCCGCCAGGCTCCAGCAGGAAGTCCTTGCCGCCGGTCGTGCCACCGGCCGCCACGCTCACCGGCGTCCCCGTACTCACCGCATCGGCGCTCGTGCAGGCGCCAGGGCAGGCGATGTCGTCGTAGATCTCGTTGATGGCCTGATTGGTCGAGGTGTAGAGCTGGTAGCTCCCGGTCGGCAGCGCGCGGATCGAGTAGTCGCCCGAGGCGTTGGTGGTCGCCGACCCGAAGAAGGTCGTGGTCAGTCCGACGCGGCCAACGGCCTGCACGAGAACGTTGGCAAGCGGCGCGGAGGTGGCAGCCTGACGCACGGTGCCGCTGATGGTGCCGCCGGGCTGCAGGGCAAAATCCACCGCCGTGGCCGCCGCGCCGGCGGTGACCACAATCGGCGACCCGCTGCTCACGATCGTGGACGTGTTGCAACTGCCCGGGCAGAGGATGTCGCCGTGGATCTCGCTGGTGTAACCGGCGCTGGCCCCGGCCGCCGACGCGTAATAGACCCCCGTGGCCAGGCCGGCAATACTGAACGACCCGGCAGCGTTGGTCACGCTCGATCCGACCAGGAGGTTGTTGCCTTCGGCCATCGTCCGCAGTTGCACGGTGATGCCCGGCACGGGCGCGCCGCTGACGGCGTCGGTGACCGTGCCGTTGACGGTGCCGCCCGGCTCGAGCGCGAAGTTCCGGCCGGTGAGCGCGGCCCCGGCCGCCACCACGATGCGGGTGCCGGTGATCAGAGCGGTAGCGCCGAGACACACCGTGGGGCACGGGATGTTGTCGTAGATTTCGTTCACGACGCCCAGCGTGTTGAAGTTGCTGGTGTAGGCCACGTAGCTGCCCGCCGGCAGCGAAACCGTGTAGTTGCCGGCTGCGTCGGTGACGCTCGTGCCGAAGCACGACAGGCCGGCGCCGGCGCTGGTGCAGAACGTCAGGCTGCGTCCGGCGAGCGGAACGGCCGTGGCGGCGTTGGTGACCGTGCCGGTGACGGTGCCGCTCTGCGCCGCGGCCGGCGCCGGCAGCCCGCCGGTCAACGCCAGGACGCCGACCAGGACGGTTCGAGAACAGCGTGCACGGAAAGTGTCCATCAGCGGGAGCAGTCGGCCAGGAAGCATACAGACCTCTCGTTTCAATGGGGGTGTTGAGCCTGGGGGGTCGGCGCCATCCGAATCCGCGCGCGCCGGCGCCTCCCCGCCCATGCTTCCCATGAGACGGACATCGCCCAGGTTTTCCGCGCGGCATCGGCCGGCCCCGCCTCTTCCGCGGGTCATCTGTCTCCTGTACGATGGTGGCCGGCTGCGACCGTCCGGCAGGCGCCCGATCCGAGCCGGGTTCCGGGACGAGACTCGCCCGCCGCAGGAACCTCTTCCATGCCCCGACTGCGTTCTGCCGCTCTCCTGGTTGCCCTTGTCCTGACTACGTCGTTTGCGCCTACGCACGCCCAGAACCGGCTGCGCCCCGTAAGCGAGATGACCGGACGTCCGGCGCTCGAACTCGCCTTGCGCAAGCTCGACACCGTCGGCAATGTGATGATGACCACGGCGCACCCCGACGACGAGAACAACGCGCTGCTCGCCTACTACGGGCACACCAAGGGCTTCCGCACGTCGCTCGTCACCGCCACGCGCGGCGAAGGCGGCCAGAACGAAATCGGCCCCGAGATCTTCGAGGCGCTGGCCGTGCTGCGCACCGAGGAACTGCTGGCGGCGCACAAGTTCGACGGCGCCGAGCAGTACTTCACGCGCGCCGTCGACTTCGGCTTCTCGTTCAGCGTCGAAGAGACCATCGAGAAGTGGGGCGGGCAGGCCATCCTCGGCGACTACGTCCGGATGATCCGCACCATCCGTCCCGACGTCATCGTCGGCTTCGTGTTCGACGGCGAGGGCGGCGGCCAGCATCACCAGACCTCGTCGCGGCTGACCGCGCAGGCCTTCCGCGCCGCCGCCGACGCCAACGCCTTCCCGGATCAGATTGCCGCCGGCCTGCGGCCGTGGCAGGCGAAGAAGTTCTATTACACCGCCGGCTTCGGCGGTCCCGGCGGGCGAGGGCAGGCGCTGCAGGGCGAGGGGGCCTCGTCGATCTTCAGCTTCACCGGCGGCGAGGCCTACGATCCGCTGCTGGGCCGCACGTGCAACGAGGTGGCCGGCGAGGCGCGCAGCATGCACAAGTGCCAGGGCATGTCGCAGTTGCTGCCGCTGCCGGGCGTGTCGCAGGGCTTCGGCCCGGCCGGCCCGCGCGGCTATCGCCTGCGCGACACGGTGCTTTCGGGCGGCGTCAATCGTCCGGATCCGGAGATGTTCGACGGCGTGGACACGACGCTCGCCGGCCTGGCCGGTTACGCCGGCCCGACGCCACCAGCCGCACTCTCCGCCGGCCTGTCGCGCGTCGTCGCGGCCGTGACCGCCGCGCGCGCCGCTGTGGCCGCCTCCGGATCGGCCGCCGCCGTGGCGCCGCTGGCCGCTGGCCTCGAAGCCGTGCGCGCGGTGCGCGCCGGACTCGGCGGCATGGGGCTGACCGACACCGCCAAGTACGAGATCGACGTGCGGCTCGGCCAGAAGGAAGCCCAGTTCGCCGAGGCGCTCCAACTCGCCGCCGAGGTCCGGCTCGACGCCATCGTCAACGACAACCTGGTCGTGGGCGGCCAGTCCGTGCAGGTGCAGATCATCGGCGCCAACCGTGGCGACGCGCCGGTGTCGATGGCGGGCGCGCTGACCGGCTTTGCCTCGGTCGCCGGCGATTGCGCCGCCGCCGATCTGGCGCCCAAAGGCGAGCGCAACTGCAAGATGACCGCGACGGTTCCCGCCGACGCCCGTCTCACCGCGGCGCACTTCAAGTACGCCACCGACGCCGCCCGCTTCGTGCTCGACCCCGACGTGCCGGCCGGCCTGCCGTTCCGGCCCACGCCGTATGTCGCCGTCGTGACCCTCACCATCGGCGGTCAGGCCGTGACCATGCCCGTGCCGGTCGAGTCGCGCTCGGAAGGCAACCTCTATAGCGGCGAGAAGCGCGCCGAGCTGCACGTGGTGCCCAAATTCGCGGTGCAGGTCACCCCCGAGATCGTCATCGTGCCGGCCGCGGGCGGGCCGGGCGCCAGCCGCGACGTGCGTGTCACCGTAGTGAACCACGCGAAGGGCGCCGCCTCCGCCGACGTGGCGCTGCAGACGCCAGCGGGCTGGCGCGCCGTGCCGGCCACCCAGGCCGTCACGTTCTCGCGCGAAGATGAAGCCGCGACCGTGCGCTTCACCTTGACCCCGCCCGGGCCGGCGGCCCTGGCCGCGCAGGTGAAGCAAGGTTCGCGCGTGACGGTCAGCGCGTCGGCGCGCGAGGGCGGCGTCACCTTCGCGCAGGGCTACCAGGTGGTCGAGTACCCGCACACGACGCGCCGGCACGTGCTGCGGGCGCCCGAGGTGCTGGTCAGCGTGCTCGACCTGAAGGTGAAGCCGAACCTCACGGTCGGCTACGTGATGGGCGTGGGCGACGCCGTGCCCGCCGCCCTCGAGCAGCTCGGCGCGCGCGTGGAGTTGCTCACCGACGACCAGCTCGCCTGGGGCGATCTGAACCGCTTCGACGTGATCATGACCGGCGTACGCGCCTACGAACGGCGGCCCGACCTGCGCGCCTACAATCAGCGCCTGCTCGATTACGCCAAGGCCGGCGGCACGGTGATGGTCAACTACAACAAGTTCGAGTTCAACGACGCCCAGTACGGCCCGTATCCCGGCAAGGTGAGCAGCCGGCGGGTGACCGACGAGAACTCGCCGGTCAAGGTGCTGGCGCCCCGGAATCCCGTGTTCACCACGCCCAACGTCCTCACCGACGCCGACTGGAAGGACTGGCGTCAGGAGCGTGGCACCTACTTCTTCGACCCGGCCGACCCGAACTACACCGAGCTGCTGGAGTTCACCGAGCCGTTCCCCTACAACGCCGGGCCCAAGCTGGGCGGCCTGGTCGAGGCCAAGGTGGGCGCGGGCCGCTGGCTCTATCTCGGCATCGGCTTGTGGCGCCAGTTGCCTGCCGGTACCGACGGCGCCTATCGCCTGATGGCCAACATCATCAGCCTGGGCTCGGCCCCGGGCACCGCCAAGCCGGCCTCGCCGGCGGCGCGCGGCGTCCGGTAACGGCCCTCATGTGACCGGTAGCATTCTCGACGTTCCCGATCCAATCTAGAGGCGGCCATGCTGGACCACGTGCTTCGCAGAATGAGTTTCGGGGCCAGCGCGGCGGAGCTCAACGCCTTCGCCCGCCTGCCGCTGGTGGGCGTGATTGGCTACCTGCTGCACTACGACCGGGCGCCCGGCGAGATCGACGCCAAGATCAACGACCCCGCCTATGTCGGCATCACGACGCGCGGACAGTTCTCGCCGAATACGGTGGTGAACGACGCGCGCCAGCGCTGGCT
The DNA here is from genome assembly GCA_963843885.1 of uncultured Acidobacteriota bacterium. GTDB lineage: Bacteria > Acidobacteriota > Vicinamibacteria > Vicinamibacterales > UBA2999 > CADEFD01. The sequence goes on along the minus strand of CAWJMJ010000011.1, from coordinate 464,291 downwards.
GTTCCGCATGGTGCACAGCCAGCGGCCGCTGCAGGAGAAGATGGCGCTCTTCTGGCACAACCACTTCGCCACCGCCTACAGCAAGGTCGCCGGCACCTTCGGCGCCGAGCACGCCACCAAGATGATGGACGGCAAGGCGTCCGAAGTGGCCGGGCAGCGTCGCGGGCAGATACAACTCTTCCGCGACATGGCCACCGGGCGGTTCGACGAGCTGCTGATCGAGGTGGCCAAGGATCCGGCGATGCTCGTGTGGCTCGACGGCCGACTGAACGTGCGCGCGCGCCCGCAGGAGAACTTCGGCCGCGAGCTGATGGAGCTGTTCACCATCGGCGTCGGCCACTACACCGAAGCGGACGTTTATGCCGCAGCCCGTGTCTTCACCGGCTGGAACCTGCGCCTGAGCGGCGACCGGGCCACGCCCGCCACCAGCTACTACGAGTACGTCTACAACGCCGCCCAGCACGACCCGACCGCCAAGACCTTCACCTTCGCGGTGATGCCCGACGGGTCGCGCACCATCCCGGCACGTGCGCGCCGCCGACGGCGAGCAGGACGGCATCGACCTGATTCGCGCGCTGGCGCGGCGACCGGAAACCGCCGACCGGCTGGCGCGGCGCCTGTTCGCGTTCTTCGTGACCGAGCTCGAAGCCCCCAGCGACGCGCTGCTCACCGACATGCGCGAGACCTACTTGAACAACGACACCAGCATCAAGGCGATGCTGGTGCGGCTGTTCACGTCCGCCGAATTCCTCGACCCGTCGGCGGCCTTCGCGCGTTACAGCTGGCCGGTCGAGTACGTGGTGCGGGCCATCAAGGAAACCGGGTGGAACGGCCTGTCGGTGGACGCGGCCATGACCCCGCTCATCAACATGGGGCAGCAGCTCTACGAGCCGCCCGACGTCAACGGCTGGGCGCTCGGCCCGGAGTGGTTCTCGACCGCCTCGATGCTGTCGCGGATGAACTTCGCGGCCACGCTGATGGCCAACCAGCGCTTCAACCTGCAGCAGGCCTCGGCCGTGGCGCGCTCGTCGCCCGAAGCGTTGCTCGAGTTCCAATCTGAAACGCTTCTCGCCGGCGCCGCTGGCCGCCGGCACCGCGACGGCGCTGCTCGACTACTTGCGCCAAGGTGGGGCGTGGACCGGCGCCGACGCCCAACTGGCCAGCAAGGCCGCGGGCCTGGGGCGTCTCATCGTCGGCTCGTCCGAGTATCAGTTCAACTAGGAACCGCAGCCATGAACTTCACGCGCAGACAGTTCGTTCGCGGCGGCGTCACGGCATTCACGTTCGGCTTCGCGGCGCCGCAGTTCCTGAGCGACGTGGCGTTTGCCCAGGGCGGCACGACGCGCAACCTGGTCGTGGTTTATCTCAACGGCGGCAACGACGCGCTCAGCACGCTCGTGCCCTACGGCGACGCCGACTACTACGCTCGCCGTCCCACGATTGCCGTGCCGGCCTCGACGGTGCTGCAGATCGGCACCGACCGCGGCGGCAATGTGCTGGGGCTGCATCCCGCGCTGCGCGGCCTCAAGCAGATCTTCGACGACGGCCGCCTCGCCGTCGTCCAGCGCACCGGCTACCAGAACTCGAGCCGCTCGCACTTCGAGGGCTTCGATATCTACGGCACCGCCAATCCCGCCAACGCCCAGGGCACCGGCTGGCTCGGTCGCTATCTCGACACGCTGCCGTCGCCCATCGATCCGCTGGTCGGCTGGAACACGTCGCGTGAGACGCCGCGCCCGCTCGTGGCCCGCACGGTCGGCGTGCCGGCCATCACCAATCCCGCCACCTACAGCTTCGCCAGCCCGAACACCGGCGCCGAAGCCGGCTACGAGCGCGACGCGGCGCTGCGCATCTCGTCGCATCTGCCGGCCGACCGTCCGCACCTGGCGTTCGTGAACTCGACGGCGCAGGCGGCGCTCAGCACGCTCGACCGCGTCGCCACGGTGGCCGCCTATCGCCCGTCGGTGGCCTATCCGAACAACGGCTTCGCGCAGGCGCTGCAGGCCGTGGCTGGAGCCATGAACCGCCAGATCGGCACCAAGGTCTTCTGGGTGGCCACCGGCGGCTTCGACACGCACGCCAACCAGAACCCGGTGAACGGCGCCTACAACACGCTGATGACCACGGTGAACGGCGGTCTGCTGTCGTTCTACACCGATCTCAAGAACCAGGGCCTGCTCGATGCCACGATGGTCATCGTCTTCTCGGAGTTCGGACGCCGCATCACCGAGAACGGCAGCAACGGCACCGACCACGGCGCCGCCGGCATCATGATGGCGCTGGGCGGCCTGGTGCGCGGCGGGCTCTACGGCACGGCGGCCTCGCTGCGCCCGGACCCCGCCAACCCGGGCCTCGAGAATGCCGCTGGCGACGTCCGCTACGAAACCGACTTCCGCGCGGTCTACGCGCGCGTGCTCGACGACTGGCTGGGCGCCAACTCGGTGAGCATCCTGGGCGCGGACTTCCGTCCCGGCGCCCCCGCGATTCTGTAGCGTTGCCTGACGGCGGCCGAGGCCCAGGGCGTGCCCCGTCCTTGGCTTGGGCTCACGGGCGGTCAGGGCGCCGCGTCGCCAATTTAGTCGCCGAGTGCTCATGCGGGACACTAGACTCAGGGCATGAGTCTGCAACGCGTCTCCGTCACCGCCGTGCTGGCCGTCTTCCTGTCGGCCCAGGGTCTCGCCCAAGAGGGCGTCAAGGAATCGGACCGCATCCGGGCCGCCATCACCGTGCTCGACGAGGTCATGGGCGCGCGTGATTCGGGCGTGCCCAGCGCCATCCTGGAACGGGCCGAAGCCATCGCCGTGTTTCCGTCGATGGTCAAGGCCGGCTTCGTGATTGGCGGGTCGCGCGGCCACGGCCTGATCTCGGTACGCGATCCGAAAAGCGGCGCCTGGTCGTCGCCGGCCTTCCTGACCCTGACCGGCGGCAGTTTCGGCTTCCAGCTCGGCGTCCAGGAAGTGGACCTGGTGCTGGTGGTGCAGAACCGGCGCGGGCTGGAACAGCTTCTCAAGAACCAGTTCAAGGTCGGCGCCGATGCCTCGGTGGCTGCCGGCCCCGTGGGCCGAGATGCCTCGGCCTCGACCGACATTCAGATGCGGGCGCAGATCCTGAGCTACTCGCGCACTCGCGGCGCTTTCGCGGGCGTTACCCTGAACGGCAGTACCGTCCGCCAGGACCGCGATGCCAACGAGCGCTTTTACGGCACCGCCTACCGTACCGGCCAGATCGTAAATCAACGTCTCGGCGGATCACCGGACCCGGTCGGCGAGTGGAAGGCGCTGCTGGTCAAGCATGCCGGCGGGACACCGCAATAGCCGCACATCACGCCAGCACCGGAGCTCAGCGTACCTTCCACTCCACGGCCACGCCGGCCTGTAGCCGCAGCAGGGGCAGTGCCACCACGGGGGGATCAGCCCCGGTGGTCATGCCGGCGCGCAGCTCGGGACGCAGGGCGATGCGCGGGCCGGCGGCCACGCGCAGGCCGACGCTGGCGTCCCAGACTGGACGCGTGAGCGCCCACGAGCGGCGCTGGTCGGGCTCGGTCGGCATGGCGCCGAAGCTGTTGCCCGCCGACGAGATGGTGAGTGTGCCGGTCGATCGCGCCACGCCCACGCCCACACCGATGGTCGGTCGCAGGCGCCACGTCGCCGGGCCGAGTGGCACGGTCCCGCGGCCCATCAGCGTAGCCACGTCTCCTTCAGCACGCAGGTAGCCGGCATCGCGGTTGTGGCCGAACCACCCGCCCTCGACGGCCACGCGCAGGTACTTCCCGACTGGCATCGCCACTTCGGCCGACGCGGCCGGACCGCGACCGAGATGCGTCTCGTCGTCCCACAAGGACGCCAGTGCCACCGTCACGCCCACGCTGAGGCCCGACGGGGCCGCGCTGCTCTGCGCCTGCGCCGGCGCCTGGCCAGCGGCGACGCAGGCCGCGGCCATCACACTCGCGAGCGCCAGCCGGTTCACGCGACCCTCCGCCGGTCGCGCAACGCCATCCAGCCGCGGGCGATTCGGTAGATGGCCCAGACGCCGAGCAGGAAGAAGCCGACGGCCCAGATCGCGAAGCCCACCAGCACGAGCGTGAGCGGCAGGCCCACCGCCAGCACGAAGAGCGACCACAGCACGGCGTACCAGAACGTGCGGATCTGCCAGCTGAAATGCGATTCCAGCCACGTGCCGCGCGCCTCGCCGCGCTTCAGGTAGTTGAGGACCACGGCGATGATCGACGGCCAGCCGAACACGAACGAGCCAATCACCGAGGCCGCGCCGAAGGCGCCCAGCGCCAGACCGAGGGCGTGGAGGCCGTAGGTGACGTGGGTGACGGTGACGAGCGACGAAGCGGGTTCGCGGTAAACGGACGTCGAATCCATGGCGCCCCCTCCTTGCGGGGTCATTGAGTTAGACGCGGCTGCAGGCGCGTCGTTCCGCGGCGCGGCGATCGTCGACGTCCACCGCCGAGAACTCGACCTCGCCGCGACGGCAGTCGCTTTCGACCCTCGCCACGCGCGCGCCGGGTGCCGACCTAGGACCTCACCAGCGACTCGAGCGCCAGCCGTACCTCCGGATAGCGGAACTGGAAGCCCAGGGCCTGCGCCTTGGTCGGCACGGCGCGCTGGCCCGTCAGGAGCAGTTCCGCCATTTCGCCCAGGGCCAGCTTCAACGCGAAAGCCGGCGCGGTGAACACGGTGGGCCGGTGCAGCGCCTGTCCCAGCGCCGTCGTGAAGACGGCGTTGGTCACCGGTGCCGGCGCGGTCAGGTTGAAGGGACCGTGCGCGGCGCTGTCGGTGATCAGGCGGGCGGTGAGCGCGGCCCAGTCGTCCACGTGAATCCACGGCATCCACTGCTCGCCCGAGCCGAGTTTCCCGCCGACACCGTATCTGAACGGCGGCAGCATCTTCGCCAGCGCGCCCTCGTCGCCCAGGACCAGGCCGGTGCGCAGCAGCACCAGCCGGCCCACGCCGGCGGCCGGGGCGGCGGCCGCTTCCCACGCGGCCGCCATGGTCGCCACGAAGTCGTGCCCGGCGGGTGCCTCCTCGGTGATGCGCTCGTCGCCGCGGTGGCCGTAGTAGCCGACCCCTGACCCGCTCACGAACACGCGCGGGCCGTTGGCGACCTGGTGCACCGCTGTCACGAGGCTGGACGTGGCCGTGAGGCGGCTGTCGAGCAGGGTGGCTTTCCGGGCCGCCGTCCAGCGCTGATCGGCCATGCCCGCGCCGGCCAGGTTGACGACCACATCCACGCCGGCCAGCGCCTGCGCCCAGGGCCCGGCGTTCCCGTCCGGGGTCCACACGATGTCGTGGGGACGGTCGGGCCGGACGCGTCGAGTGAGGACGGCGACGCGATGCCCGCCGCTCGACAGGACGCCCGACAGGGCGCGCCCCAGGAAGCCACTGCCGCCGGCGACCGCGACGTTCATACCCCATTGTGACGCGCCCGCGCCGGACCGGCGCGCGGAACTCGCCGCCTGCCTGAGCCGGAAGGGTTGGACGGCCAATGGCCGGTGGACCGCGTGCGCCGCGCGGCGCCACGCGGTGGCCGCCAGCCGGTTGACAGCCGCCGCCGCGATCGCTTAACTCTATGGTTAAACCAACCAGTTAGTTAATTGCCAGGCCACCCCACGTGCCCGCTACCGCCCCTTCCCGCCGCTCGAAGGCCACCGCCCGGCCCGCTCCGCGCGGCCAGCGTCCGCCGGGCAAGCGTCCCGGCCCGGCGCCTGCCGCCGGGCGCGCCGGCGCCCTCGCCGACACGCGCGAGCTGATCTTTGCTGCCGCCGCCGACCACTTCGCCAGCCACGGCTTCGACGGGGTCAGCGTCGATGCGATTGCCGCCGCGGCCGGCGTCAACAAGGCGATGATCTACTACCACTTCGAGGGCAAGCTCGGGCTCTACCGGGCCGTCGTGCGCGACATGCTGGGAGCCGTCGGCGATGCCGCCGCCGGGATCGCCGCCGGCCCTGATGCGCCCGACGTCAAGATCGGGCGCTTCATCGACACCATCGCCCGCCTGCGCGACACGCGCCCCTGGATCCCGCCCCTGATGATGCGCGAGATGGCCGCCGGCGCCCCGCACCTCGACCCCGAGACGCTGGGCCTGATGAAGGCCGTCTTCGTGGCCTTCGGCGCGATGCTCGAGGCCGGCGTGGCCGCGCGGGTGTTCCGCAAGGTACATCCGGTGCTGGCCTACATGACCATCATGGGGCCGTTGATGATGAACGCGGTCCGCGAGCGGGCTGCCGCCAAGCGTGGCCGCGCGCACTTGCCGATGTTCGTGGCCGTGGATCGCCACGAGCTGGTCGCTCACATGCAGCTCACCGCCCTGCGGATGCTGGCCAAGGACCAACCACGATGACTGCTACCCATTCCCTTGGTCGCGCCGCCGGCGCCGCCGTCGTGGCCGCCGCGCTTGGCTTGGTCGCCGCCTGTGCGTCCGAGCGCGATGTCAACACGCTGCGCGTCTCGGGCCACGTCGAGGCCACCGAAGTGCGCCTGGCGCCCGAGATGGGCGGGCGCGTGTTGACGCTCGACGTGAAGGAGGGCGACCGCATCGCCGCTGGCGCGCGCATCCTCACGCTCGACGCCACCGACCTGCAGTTGGCCATCGCCCGCGCCCGCACCGAGCAGGCCAGCGCCGAGGCCCAGTTGCGGCTGGTGCAGGCAGGCGCGCGCAGCGAAGACGTCCGTCAGGCCGAAGCGCAGGTGGAGGCCGCCGGGGCCGAGGTGCCGGCGGCGCGCGCCGAACTCGAGGCCGCCACCACCGACCTGCGGCGCTTCGACCTGCTGCTGGAGCGCAAGTCCGGCTCGCAGAAGCAGCGCGACGACGCCGCCACCAGGCGCGAGGTGGCGGGGGCCCGCCTGGAAGCGGCCCAGAAGCGGGTTGCCGCGGCCGAAGCGGTCGTGGCCCGGGTCAAGGTGGGCGCCCGCCGGGAGGAAGTAGCGGTGGCGCAAAGCCGTATCGCCAGCGCCGCGGCGGCCATCGACACGCTCGAAGATCAACTCCGTGACGCGGTGCTGGTGTCGCCCGTGGCGGGCATCGTCACCGAGAAGCTGGCCGAGGCGGGCGAGGTGATCGCGCCGCGGGCGCCGGTGGTGGTGATCATCGATCTGGACCACGCCTGGGCGGATGTCTACGTGCCCGAGCCGGCCATTCCCCGCATCACCGTCGGTCAGGCGGCCACGCTCTTCACCGACGCCGGCGGCGCCGGCCTGCCCGGCACCGTCACCTTCATCTCGCCCAAGGCCGAGTTCACTCCCCGGAACGTGCAGACCGCCGAGGAGCGCGCCAAGCTGGTCTACCGCGTCCGGATCTCGGTGGACAACACGGCCGGGATCCTGAAGCAGGGCATGCCGGTCGACGCGGAGCTGGCGCTGGCGCCGGTGTCCGGCGCGCCGGCCTCGCAGCCATGACGCCGGCCATCGCGCTCACTGACGTCAGCAAGCGCTACGGTCCGACGACCGCGCTGGACGGCCTGTCGTTCGAGACGGCGCGCGGCGAGATGTTCGGGCTGATTGGCCCGGACGGCGCCGGCAAGACGACGGCCATTCGCCTGATCTGCGGCCTGCTGCACGCTGACCGCGGCCAGGTGCGCGTGCTCGGCCTGGACCCGGCCCGCGATCATCGCGCCATCACTCACAAGGTCGGCTACCTGTCGCAGCGCTTCAGCCTCTACGGAGACCTGAGCATCGACGAGAACATCGCGTTCTTCGCCGAGATCCACGGCGTCACCGACTACCGCGAGCGGCGCGACCACCTGCTCGACATGACGCAGCTCACGCCGTTCCGCGGCCGCCTTGCCGACAAGCTGTCGGGCGGCATGAAGCAGAAGCTGGCCCTGGCCTGCACCCTCGTCCATCAGCCCGAGGTGGTGTTGCTGGACGAGCCGACCACCGGTGTGGACCCGGTGTCGCGACGCGAGTTCTGGAAGCTGCTCTCGCATTTCCTCGACAGCGGCATCACCATCCTGATGACCACGCCCTACCTCGACGAAGCCGAACGCTGCAGCCGCGTCGCCCTGGTGCACGCCGGCGCCCTGCTCGCCCTCGACACGCCCGGGCGCCTGCGCACGTCGCTGCCAGGCCTGTGGATCGAAGCCTTTCCGCCGGACGTGCGGACCGTGCGCGACCGGATCCGCGCCGCCGGCCACACCCACGTGGAGGTGTTTGGCGAGCGGCTGCACGTGTGGCTGACGACCGCCGCTACCGAGGACGAGGCGCAGCGCGAGCTGGCCGCGCTGGCCGCGCGTGCCGGGGTGCCGCCGATCGAGGGCCGCGTCATCACGCCGTCTCTCGAGGACGTGTTCATTGCCAGGCTGGCCGATCTGGCCAACGCCGCGCCGGCCGGGACCAAGTCATGACCAAGACGGCACGAGCCACGCACCTCACGACCACGCTGACCGCGGTTGCCCTTGCTGGAGTGCTGCTCGGCGCGCCGGACCGCGTGGCCGCGCAGCCGCCCGGGGCCGAGGCGGCGCCGCTGCGCCTGACGCTCGAGCAAGCCCTGGCCAGGGCGACCGAAGCGAGTCATCGCCTGAGCGAGGCGCGGGCGCGCCAGGCCGGCGCCGAGGCCGCCGTCGCCGTCCGCCACAAGGCCGACGCCCCGTCGGCGTCGGTGAGCGGCGGCTACACCCGCACCAACCACGTCGACGCGTTCGGGGTGCCGCAGCCGGATGGCCGCCTGCGCGTCATCTATCCCGACATCCCCGACAACTACCGCACGCGCGTGGAGCTGGTGTGGCCGGTCTACACCGCGGGCCGCGCCGACGCGCTCGGGCGCGCGGCGCAGGCCGAAGCCGACGCCACCGGCTCCGACCTGGCGGCCGTGCGTCTCGACCTCCGTCTCGAGGTGTCGCGCGCCTACTGGGCGCTGGTCGCCGCCGAAGAGACGGTAGGCGTGCTCGAGGCGGCGCTGGTCTACGCCGATTGCGCCTTGGCCGACGTGCGCACCCGCGTCGACGCCGGCTTCCTGCCGCCCAACGACGTGTCGCGCAGCGAGGCCCAGCGGGCGCGCCAGCAGCTGCTGCTGGTCGAGGCGCGGGGCCGGGTCGAGTCGGTGACCGTGGACCTGAGCCGCCTGATTGGCCTCGACGCGCCGACGCCCATCCAACCCGCCGATCGCCTCGACAGGGCGGCGCCGGCCGCCAGTGAGACCACCGCGCTCGTCGCCGAGGCGCTCGGACAGCGCCCCGAACTGAAGGCGCTGTCGCTGCGCGCGGACGCCGTCACCGAGCGCCTGGCCGCCATTGCCGCCACGCGCCGACCGACGGTGGCCTTTGCCTCCGGTTACGACCTGGCCCGGCCCAACCCGCGCATCTTCCCGCGCCAGGAGGCGTGGCGCGATTCGTTCGATGTCTCGCTCAACGTCAGCTGGCGCTTCTGGGACGCGGGCCGCGCCGCCGCCGACCGCGCCGAGGCGCAGGCCGCCGCCACGCAACTGGTCGAGCGCACGGCCGAGACCGAAAGCCAGATCCGCGCCGACGTGCGCAAGCAGCTGGTCGAACTGACTACGAGCCGGGCCGCCCTGGCGCCGGCCAGCCTGGCGGTGACCGCCGCCGCCGAGACCCGCCGGGTCGTGGGCGACCGCTTCGAGGCCGGCGTCGCCACGACGCTCGACGTACTCGACGCGCAGGTGGCCGTGCTGCAGGCCGAACTCGACCGCACCCGCGTCCTGGCCGACATCCGGCTGAACGAAGCGCGCCTGGCGCGCGTGCTGGGGCGGTGATGGCCGGCCTTCCCAGCGCTCTGCCGCCCGCCATCGACGTGCAGCACCTGACTCGTCGCTTCGGCGACTTCGTGGCGGTCAACGACGTGTCGTTCCAGGTGGGGCAGGGCGAGGTGTTCGGCTTCCTGGGCGCCAACGGCGCCGGCAAGAGCACCACCATCCGCATGCTGTGCGGGCTGCTGCGGCCCACCAGCGGCACGGCCCTGGTCGGCGGCATCGACGTCGGCGCCGATCCCGAAGGGGTGAAACGCCACATCGGCTACATGTCGCAGAAGTTCTCGCTCTACGAGGCGCTGACCGTCGACCAGAACATCCGCTTCTTCGGCGGCGTCTACGGGCTGTCGGGCCGGCGTTTCGAGGAGCGGCGCGAGTTCGTGCTCGACATGGCCGGTCTGCGCGGCCGCGGCAAGACGGTGACGCGATCGCTGTCGGGCGGCTGGCGCCAGCGGCTGGCGCTCGGCTGCGCCATGCTGCACGAGCCGCCGATCGTGTTCCTGGACGAGCCGACCGGCGGCGTCGACCCGGTCAGCCGGCGCCAGTTCTGGGATCTCATCGGCAACCTGGCCAGCACCGGCGTGACCGTGCTGGTGACCACGCACTACCTCGACGAGGCGGAGCACTGCCACCGGCTCGCCATCATCCACCGCGGGCGGATGGTGGCGCTGGGCTCGGCGCTCGAGTTGAAGAGCGTCTTTGCCGACCGGCCGATTCTCGAGGTGCAGTCGGCCGCGGCCGTCGACGCCATGGCCGCGCTCGAACGGCTGCCCGACGTGGAGAAGACCAGCATCTTCGGCACCAGCGTGCACGCCGTGTTACGGCACGCCGACGTCACGCCGCAGGCCATCCGCGCCGCGCTCGAACGTGAGGGCGTGGCGGTGCAGGAGATCAGCTTCGTGACCCCGTCGCTCGAGGACGTGTTCCTCGACGTGGTCGAGCGCACCGAACGGGAAGGGCCGCCGGGGCAGGCCGCATGATCGTCACCACGCGCGCCATGATCCGCAAGGAGCTGCGGCAGATCCTCCGCGATCGCCGCACGCTGCTGATCCTGGTGTTCGTGCCGGCCCTGTTCCTGCTGCTCTACGGCTACGCCCTCAACTTCGACATCCGCAACATCAAGCTGGCGGTCGACGACCGCGACGGCAGCACCGCCAGCCGGGCGCTGGTCTCGGCCTTCACCAACTCCGGCTACTTCACCTATGCCGGCGCGGTCCACGGCGGCGACAGCCTCGAACGGATGATCGACCGCAACGCGGCCCGCGCCGCGCTGGTGATTCCGGCCAACTACAGCCGCGACCTGGCCCGGCGCACGCCGGTGCGCGTCCAGGTGATCGTCAACGGCGACAACGCCAACACCGCGGCGGCGGTCGTCGGCTATGCCGGGGCGATCGTGGCCGAAGCCGGTGCCGGCGTGGCGGCGGCGATGACCGGCCGGCGGGGCGGCTCGGCGCCGGCGCTCATCGGCTTCGAGCCGCGCGTGTGGTACAACCCGCAGCTCCGCAGCACGCTCTTCCTGGTGCCCGGCCTGATTGCCTACATCGCCATGATCACGGCCGTGATCTCGACGTCGCTGGCGGTCGTGCGCGAGAAGGAACGCGGCACCATGGAGCAGATCCGCATGGCGCCGGTGAGCCCGCTGGCCTTCGTGCTCGGCAAGACCGTGCCCTATTCGGTCATCGCCTTCACCTCGGCGGTGCTCATCGTGCTCGTGTCGATGGCGCTCTTCGGCCTGCCGCAGCGCGGGCCATGGTGGCTGCTGTTCCTGTCGATCCTGCTCTTCCTGGTGGGCGCCCAGGGCCAGGGGCTGCTCATCAGCACGGTGGCCAGCACCCAGCAGGTGGCCTTCCAGCTGGCCTTGCTGTCGTCGTTCCTGCCCACGTTCATCCTGTCCGGCTTCATCTTTCCCATCACCAGCATGCCGCCGGCGGTGCAACTGATCACGCGGGTCGTGCCGGCACGCTACTTCGTGGCGGCGCTGCGCACGGTGATGCTCAAGGGCGCCGGCATCGAGGTGGTGTGGCCGAACCTGGTGGCGCTCGTGATCTTCGCCGCGGTCATGCTCGGGCTGTCGTCGCTGCGGCTGCGGCGGGAATGGCGGTGACACGGTGACGGCCGCCTTCAGACGCGTCGGGCACCTGCTTACGAAAGAGCTGATCGAGCTGCGCTCCGATCCGCGGCTGTTCGGCATCGTCGTCCTGGCGCCCATCATCCAACTCCTCGTGCTGGGCTACGCCGCCACGACCGACGTGAAGAACATCCCGATCCTGGTCGCCGACGGCGATCGGTCCGTGGCCAGCCGCACCCTCATCGACCGCTTCGGCGCCTCGGCCAACTTCGACGTCGTGGACGTCGTGACCGGCGACGGCGCCATCGAGCGCCATCTCGAGTACGGCACCGCCTGGATGGCGCTCACCATCCCCCCCGGTTTCGGCACCGACGTGGCCGCGGGCCGGCCCACCAAGGTGCAGGTGATTGCCGACGGCACCGACTCGAATTCCACCACGGTGGCGCTCGGCTACGCGCGGAGCATCGTGGGCGCCTACTCCGCGGAGCGCTCGGCGGCGCTGGCGCCCGGCCGCCGGCGGGCCGCGCCCATCGAGGCCGACGTGCGGGTCTGGTTCAACCCGCGGCTCGAGAGCCGCGAGTTCATGGTGCCGGGCATCGTGGCCCTGCTGCTGCTGGTGGTCACGACCAACCTGTCGGCCATGGCCATCGTGCGCGAGCGCGAGGTGGGCACGCTCGAGCAGCTGAACGTCACGCCGCTGGCGCGCTGGGAGCTGATCGTCGGCAAGCTCCTGCCCTACGCGCTCATCGGCATGATCGACGTGGTGCTGGTCACGATCGTGGCCGTCTACTGGTTCCAGGTGCCGTTCCTGGGCAGCTTCGCGCTGCTCTTCGCCTGCAGCGCGATGTACCTGCTCAGCACCCTGGGCCTGGGCCTGTTCATCTCGACCATCTCGCAGACGCAGCAGCAGGCGTCGATGACGGCGACGTTCTTTTTCCTGACGCCGATGATCTACCTGTCGGGGTTCACGTTTCCGATCGAGAACATGCCCGAGTGGATTCAGTACGTCACCTACGTCATCCCGCTGCGCTATTTCCTGGTGATCGTGCGCGGCATCTTCCTGAAGGGCGTGGGCGTGGACGTGCTGTGGCCGCAGATGGCCGCGTTGCTGGCCTGCGGACTGGTGCTCATCACGCTGGCAACGCTGCGGTCGAGCAAGCGCCTGGCGTAACCACGGCGGCAGCGTGGACCGCCGAGGTCCACCGCGATCCGGAGAGGATCAACGCGGCGCGGTCCACGTGCCCTTCTTCATCCATACATCCCAGGTGACGCGGCCGATCTCCTCGTCGTCGAACGGGCGGCCCGCCGCCTTGAGCGCCGTCTTGATCTGGCCGTGGTGATAGCCCTCGTGCCACACGAAGTGCTGCAGCATCAGCACCGGATGGTCGTAGTGCTGGTCCAGGGGCCGTCCTGCTCCGAGCCGTCCGCGCACCGCGTCTCCCACCGCGTCCGCGCTCTCGTGAAGCATCGCCGCGATGCGATCCCGATCGCGCTCCGCCCGCCACTCGCCCTCGGGCATCGGCCGGGCGAACTCGGGGGCGTCCTCCTGAACGAACACCAACCGGCAATAGTGCATGTGCATGAAGAGCTGCGCCACGGTGGGGCTGCCGTTGGCGGCGCGCAGATCGAGGTCGGACTCGGGCAGGGCCCGGAGCAAGTTGATCAGGATGAGGTTGTTCCGGCGCCACGAGTCGAGGAGCGCGTCGAGCAACGGGCTGTCGTGTGATGAAAGAGCGACTGCGGTCATGGCGGCAGCATAGACCACCGGCGGCAGCCTCGCGCGCGTCCTGGCGGCGCCTGTGCCGATCGGTCCAAGGCCGTTCCCGGGCAGTCTCGAGCCGCTGCGCTTGCACGTCGCGCGCCCGATCCCTCATCGTGGATCAGGGGAACGTGAGCGGCGATCGTGGCAACGCGCGGACGTGAGCGGCAGATGAAGAAGCGCAGGCGCGGCCAGCAGAGGACGGACCGCCGGACGGTCGATGACGCGACGGCCGAGCCTTCCGCCCGGCACGCGCACGTCGCGCCGGCGCGTTTCGTGCCGCGCGCGGCGCAGGCGCCCTACCGTGTGTGGGGCGAGCACCTCGAGCCTGATTCCCTGCGGCAGTTGCAGAACGCCTGCTCGCTGCCGGTGGCCGTGGCCGGCGCGCTGATGCCCGACGCGCACGTCGGCTACGGCCTGCCGATCGGCGGCGTGCTCGCCACCGACAACGCCGTGATTCCCTACGCCGTCGGCGTGGACATCGCCTGCCGCATGAAGATGACGGTGTTCGACCTGCCGGTGACCACGCTGGCCATCGGCGCCGACCGGCTGACCCGCGCCCTTGAGCGCGAGACCTGCTTTGGCGTGGGCGGCAGCTTCGCGCGCCCGCGCCGTCACGACGTGCTCGATGCCGACTGGCGTGTCAGCCCGGTCACCGCGCGCCTCAAGGACAAGGCGTGGAAGCAGTTGGGCACGAGCGGCAGCGGCAACCACTTCGTGGAGTTCGGTCGGCTGACCGTGACCAACCCGGCCGTGGGCCTGCCCCCGGGCGAGTACCTGGCGCTGCTCAGCCACTCGGGCAGCCGGGGCACCGGCGCCGAAGTGGCCGCGCACTACAGCCGGCTGGCGCGGAAGCTTCATCCCGAACTGCCCCAGGAGCTGGCGCAGCTGGCCTGGCTCGATCTGGCCACCGAGGCCGGGCAGGAGTACTGGGCGGCGATGGAGCTGATGGGGCGCTACGCCGCCGCCAATCACGCCCTGATTCACCAGCACGTCGCCGCCGCGCTCGGCGCGGCGGTGCGGCTCGATCTCGAGAACCATCACAACTTCGCGTGGCGCGAGCGTCATGTGCTGGCCGACGGCCGCGAGGCCGAGGTCATCGTGCACCGCAAGGGCGCGACCCCGGCGGGCGCGGGCGTGCTGGGCATCATCCCGGGCTCGATGGCGACGCCCGGCTACGTGGTGCGCGGCCGGGGCTCGGCCGCGTCCCTGCGGTCGGCGGCTCACGGCGCCGGCCGCCGCATGAGCCGCACCCGCGCGCGCCAGACGCTGACCTGGCCGCGCGCGCAGGCGTTCCTGCGCGAGCGCGGCGTGACCCTGCTGTCGGCCGGAATCGACGAGGTGCCGATGGCCTACAAGGACATCGAGACGGTCATGGCTGCCCAGGAGGATCTCGTCGAGACGCTGGCGCGGTTCGACCCCCGCCTCGTGAAGATGGCACCGAGCGGAGAACCCCCCGAGGACTGAGGCGGGTGCGTTCTACCCACGACGGTACTTTCCTCGCCAATTCTGCCGACAAAGGCCCCGGCCTCGCCGGCCCACCACACGTCGCTGCACGGCATTGCCGAATCGCTCCCACCCGCCGCCACGGGCACGCTTCGTGCTGGGATTGATGTGACCAGACGCGCGGTGCCGCAACGACCGTGCGGCCGGGGAGGGAGCGGCATGGAGAAGCGGGCGCGTCAGCGGAAGAAGACGCGGGTGTCGGTGCGCTTCGGCGCCGGCCGGCCGGACCGGATGGGCATCGTCACCGATGTCTCGTCGCGCGGTCTCTACATCACGACCAATGCCGTCCTGCCGCGCGGCGCCGACGTGTTGGTGCAGGTGCCGGTGGCCGGCGGCGACCTGGTGCAGCTCGAAGGACAGGTGACCCGCAGCCGTCGCGTCGCGCCCCAGCTCGTCCTGTTGACCAAAGGCGGCATGGGCGTGCGCCTCGTGAACGTGCCGGATGCATGGCGGGCCAGTCAGGCGTTGCCCGAGGACTAGTCCCGCCGCTGGCCAACGACCAGTGGGCACCGCAAGGGCCCTGGGCCGGTTGGCATAAGATTGAACGGCGTGCCCGAGACCTCCTTTCCGCGTAATCACCTCCGCATCACGCTGCTCGAGAACGTCCACCCGGCAGCCGCACAGGCGCTCGAGGAAGCCGGCTACGCCGTGCAGGTGATTCCGCGCGCGCTCGAAGGCGAGGAGCTCCGCGAGGTGATGGCGGCGTCACACGTGCTCGGCCTGCGCTCGCGCACCAAGGTGCGCGACGAACACCTGGCCCACGCCGCGAAGATGCTGGCCATCGGCTGCTTCTCGGTGGGCACCGACCAGGTCGCCATCAACGACGCCGCCCGGCGCGGCATCCCGGTGTTCAACGCGCCGCACGCGTCCACCCGGAGCGTCGCCGAGCTGGCGCTCGGCTGCATCATCGGCCTGGCCCGGCGCCTGGGCGACAAAAGCAACGCGCTGCACCAGCGGCGGTGGGACAAGTCGCTGGCCGGCGCGCACGAGGTGCGCGGCCGTACGGTGGGCCTCATCGGCTACGGCCACATCGGTCAGCAGGTGGGCTTGCTGGCCGAGGCCTTCGGCATGCGCGTGCTGTTCCACGACATCGTGCGCAAGCTGCCGCTCGGCCTGGCCCGGCCGGCCGAACTCGAGACGTTGCTCGAAGAATCCGATTTCGTCTCGCTCCACGTGCCCGAGACGCCGCGGACCGTGACCATGATCGCCGCGGCGCAGATGGCGCGGATGCGGCCGGGCAGCTATCTGCTCAACTTGTCGCGCGGCAAGGTCGTCGATACCGAGGCGCTGCGCGAGGCGCTGCGCAGCGGCCACCTGGGCGGGGCAGCCCTGGACGTCTACCCGACCGAACCGACTCCCACCGTGGCCGAGTTCGACGTCGGCTTCGCCGACCTGCCCAACGTGATTCTCACGCCGCACGTCGGCGGCAACACCGAGGAGGCGCAGCGCAGCATCGGCCTCGAGGTGGCGCATGCCCTCAGCGAGTTCGTGGACCGTGGGTCCACCGAGGGCGCGGTCAATTTCCCGCAGGTGAACCTGCCGGCCATGCCCGAGACGCACCGCATCCTGAACATCCACCAGAACGTGCCGGGCGTGCTGGCGGCGGTCAACAACATCGTGTCGGAGCTCGGCGCCAACATCGAGGCGCAGTTCCTGGCCACCACCCGCGACATCGGTTACCTGGTCATGGACGTGAACCGCGAGCTCTCGGATGAAGTGCACACGCGCATCTCGGCCTTGCCGATGAACGTGCGGACGCGCATCCTCTACTGACATGAGCCAGGTCCTCGAGGCGCGCGATTTGACCGGGCCGGTCGCCGTGGCGCCGGCGTGCGTGCGCGTGGCGCCGGCCGAAGCCGACGTCGCCGACCTGCTGCGCGACGAGTCGCGCATGGCCGCCCCGGGGGTGGCCTCGGTGGCCGAGCCGGGGACGCTCGCGGAAACGCGACAGGTGATGCGCTGGCATGCCGACCACGGCCATCGCCTCACCGTCAGCGGCGCGCGCACGGGCGTGGCCGGGGGCGCCGTGCCCGACGCGTCCACGCACCTCGTCTCGGTGGCGCGGGTCCGCGGCGTGGTGGACCTCGATGTGACGGGCGACCCGCCCAGCGTGCGGGTGCTGGCCGGCACCACCCTGCACGAACTGCAGGCGGCGCTCGCCACCCGCGCCCCGGGCTTCCAACTGCCGCTCGACCCCACCGAAGCGGGCGCGTCGCTGGGCGGCATGGTGGCCACCAACGCCGCGGGTTCGCGCGCCTTCCGCTTCGGCGCCACGCGCGACTGGGTGCTGGGGCTCACTGTGGAATTGGCCTCGGGCCGCACCTTGGAACTGCGGCGCGGCCGCGACCGCGCCGACGGCGATGCCCTTACGCTCGTGGACGGCGAGGACACGCGCACCGCTCACCTGCCGGGCATCCCCAAGCCGCACACCAAGAACTCCGTCGGTTACGGCTTCGTGCCCGGCGGCGACGCGTTGGACCTGTTCATTGGCAGCGAGGGCACGCTCGGCGTGGTCACGGAAGTGACGCTGCGCCTGGCGCCCATCACCGAATCACGGCTGGCCTTCCTGCAGTGCTTCGCCACGCCGGCGCAGGCCTTCACGCTGGTCGAGGCGCTGCGGGGCGACCGGGATCTGCGCACCACCGCCATCGAGTTCCTCGACGCCCGCTCCCACGAACTCGCCCGCGAAACCGGGAAAGCGGAGGTGGAACGCGTCCTGGCCAATGTCCCGGCCGGCAGTTGCTCGGTGTTTGCCGAGTTCGGCTACGACGACGAGGCGGGGCTCGAAGCCACGGTCGATCGCGTGCTGACGCACGTGGCGGCCGCCGGCGGGGAAGAGGACGCCGGGCTGGCTGGCATCGACGATCAGGCCCTGCGCGACATCCGGGCCTTCCGCCACGCCGTGCCCGAACGGATCAACGCGCTCATCGCCCGGCGTCGCGAGCAGCATCCCACGCTCCACAAGATCGCCACCGACATGGCGGTGGAGGACCACGACCTGCGCTGGGTCTACGATCTCTATTCGACCCGGCTGACGGCGGCCGGCCTCGACCACGCCATCTTCGGCCACGCCGGCAACAACCATTTCCACGTCAACATCCTGCCTCGCGACGACGGCGAACTGCAGCGGGCCAAGGCTATCTACGCGGAGTTTGCCGCCGCCATCGTGGCCCGGGGCGGATGCGTGTCGGCCGAACACGGCATCGGGCGGATCAAGAAGCACTTCCTTCCCGTGCAGTACGGTGCGGCCACGCTCGAGGCGATGCGCACGGCCAAGCGCTGGCTCGACCCGCACTGGCGGCTCAATCCCGGCGTGCTCGTCGACCCGTAGCCGCACCCGCCGCGCCGGGTTGGCGCAGGCCGGGAGGCCCGACGCTACAGCATGGTGCGAAAGGCGGCGACCAGCATGGTGAGACCGGCGAACACGAGCAGCCACAACACGCCGTTCCGGAAGGCCGCCGGGCTCATGCCGATGTAGATCTTCGACCCGTAGATCGAGGGAATGACCAGGGAGCCAGCCACCACGGCCATCTGCGGCAGATGATCGGCGCGCGCCCGGCCCGACCACACGAGCGAGGCGAAGGTCGCCGACAGCACCACCAGGTTGAAGTTCTGCAGCACCGCCCGATGTTCGTCCTTGGCGTAGCCGCGCAGCGTGGCCCACAGCGCCGGCGCCAGGCCGCTGAAACCGCTCAGGGGCGCCATCACCCCGCCGAGCAGGCCCACGAACGCGTCCGCCCAGCGGCCGCCGCGCGTGATCTTCGGCAGCTTGGAGGTCAGCAGCATGGCCGAACAGCACACGACCAGCAGCGTGCCGAGTACGAGCTTGAAGCCGGTGGGGTCGAGCAGCGGCAGCAGCCGAGTGCCCAGCGGGATGCCGATGGCGCTACCGAGGACGAAGGGCAACAGCAACCCGATGTGCCAGCCGCGGCGGACGCGCAGCACCGAGATGATCTGGCCGGTGAGGCCGCCGAACACGGCCATCACGGCGGCCAGTTGCGGGTCGACACCCCACACCCAGATGGCCATCGCCGCCATCGCGAAGGCGAAACCTGAAATGCCCTGCACCAGCCCGGCCACGGCCGCGCCCACTGCCAATACCCACGTCTCGCTCATTCGTGCGACCGATCTCCGGATTGCTGCCGGTACCCGAAAAGTCTTGAATTGTAACTGATCCGTTCGCAGCGGGCGGGCGCGTTTCCACCAAGTGGTCGGCGAATGGCCCACGGAGCCCTTCGACACGAGACGGCGCGGGCCCGTTGTCACGAGTCTCGGGCGGCAACGCCCTGGCCTGCTGCCGGGGCTCGTCCCAACCGGGTTAGGATGGGTTTCATGGCGCGAAACGCAGTGGTGTTCACGGCGGTGGTGACGGTGGCAACGATGGCCGCGTGGACCGCGGGCGCGCAGACCCACACGGCAGCCCCGAAGACCCAGAGGGCGGCCGCGACCACGCCGGCCGCGGGCGCGACGCCCAGCGCGAACGCGACGAGTGCCCAGGACAAGGGCGCGCAGACCCAGGACGCGCCCGGCGGGTCGACGAGCGACGGCGTCTACACGGTCGCACAGGCCGCCGCCGGTCAGAAACTCTACGCCCAGGTGTGCGAGACCTGTCACCAGCCGGCCAAGTTCAGCGGGGCGGAGTTCAACCGCGCCTACGTGGGCCGGACGCTGTCCGTGATCGACCACGCCATGGGAGAGATGCCGCTGGACAATCCCGGCAGCCTGACGGCCGATGATGTCGCCTCGCTCATCGCCTACTTCCTGCAGATGAACAAGTACCCGGCGGGCGAGAAGCCGCTCTCGGGCGCGCCCGAGGTGCTCAAGAGCATCATGGTCGCGCCGCAGCCGTGAGCGGCTGGCGCCTCGAGCACACCTACGCCGGCCTGCCAGCCCTGTTCCACACGCGGGTGGCGCCGACGCCAGTGCGCGACCCGCACTTCGTGGTCTTCAACCCGGCCCTGGCGACGGAACTCGGGCTCGACGTCGAGGCCCTCGATACCCCGGACGGCGCCGCGATTTTCGCCGGTAACGCGTTGCCCGACGGCGCCCAGCCGATCGCGCAAGCCTACGCCGGCCACCAGTTCGGCCACTTCACCATGCTCGGCGACGGCCGCGCCATCCTGCTGGGCGAACAGAGCACCCCGACCGGCGAAGCGGGTCGACGTCCAGTTCAAGGGCGCGGCCAGACGCCGCTACTCGCGCCGCGGCGACGGCCGCGCCGCCGCTCGGGCCGATGCTGCGCGAGTACGTCATCAGCGAGGCCATGGCCGCCCTCGGCATCCCCACCACGCGGAGCCTGGCGGTCGTCACCACGGGCGAGCCGGTCTACCGCGAGACGGTCCTGCCGGGCGCCGTCCTGACCCGCGTGGCCGCCAGCCACCTCCGGGTCGGCACGTTCGAATACGCGGCGGCACATCGGGATGCCGACGCCCTGCGGGCGCTGGCCGACTACGCGCTTCGCCCGGCACTACCCGGAGCTGGCCGGCGCCGACTCGCCCTACCTGGAGTTCTTCGGCGCGGTGGTCGACCGGCAGGCGCCGCTGATCGCCCGGTGGCAGCTGGTCGGCTTCATCCACGGGGTGATGAACACCGACAACATGGCGGTCTCCGGTGAGACGATCGACTACGGCCCGTGCGCGTTCATGGACGCCTACGACCCGGATACGGTGTTCAGTTCGATCGACACCCAGGCGGCGCTACGCCTACGGCAACCAGCCGCCGCATCGCGCAGTGGAACCTGGCCCGTCTCGCCGAAGCCATGCTGCCGCTCTTCGACGCCGACCAGGCGCGCGCCATCGAAGTGGCCAACGGCGGCATTGCCCGGTTCGCGGCCCGCTTCCAGCACCACTGGCTGACCGGCATGCGCGCCAAGCTCGGCTCTGGTCACCGAAGAAGACGGCGACGGCGCGCTGGCCGGGCGCTGCTCGGCGTGGATGCACGACACGCACGCCGACTTCACCAACACCTTCCGCGCGCTCAGCGTTGCCGGTGCCGATCCGGGCGACCCCGCGTTGACAGCCGATGCCGCGTTCCAGGCGTGGCACGGGCAATGGCAGGCGCGGCTGGCGCGCCAGCCGCAGACTGCCGAGGCGGCCGCCGCCGTGATGCAGCGCCACAACCCGGCGGTCATCCCGCGCAACCACAAGGTGGAAGAGGCGCTGACGGCCGCCTCCGAGCGCGGCGACCTGGGCCCGCTCGAGCGGCTGCTCGCCGCCGTGGCGGCGCCCTACGATCACGCTTGGGCGCGGCCCGGGTTCACCGAGCCGGCCGGGCCGGGCGGCCGTTCCTACCGCACGTTTTGCGGAACGTAGCGCCGGACGTAGGATGGACCATGGCCCCTGCCGAACGCCGCCACCTGTCGATGCTGCGGTCGTACACCGCGGCCGACGCGCTCACCATCGGCAACGCCGCGTGCGGCACGATCGCCATCTTCCTGTGCCTCGATTTCCTCGCCGCAGGACGAACGCGCGGTTCCTGTGGATCGCGTTCCTGCTGCTGCCGCTGGCGCTGGTCTGCGACGTCCTCGACGGCTACGTGGCGCGGCTGAACCGCAGCCGCCAGTCGGTGCTCGGCGCCGACCTCGACTCGCTGGCCGACGTCATCTCGTTCGGCGTGGCGCCGGCCGTGCTCGGCTTCACGCTCGGGCTGCGCGGCGGCTGGGACATGCTGATCCTCACCTACTTCGTGGTCTGCGGCGTCAGCCGGCTCGCCCGCTTCAACGTGACCGCCGTCGGCGCTGGCCGACGCGGCCACCGGCAAGGTGAAGTACTTCGAGGGCACGCCCATCCCCACCAGCATCGGCTCGTGGTGCTGCTCGGCCGTCGCTCGCCTGGTCCGGACACATCGAGGACCGGACCTGTGGTTCGGGGCGCTGTCGGATCGGCCCGGCCGACCCTGCACCCGTTGAGCCTGCGTCTACGGCCTGAGCGGCAGCGCGATGATCAGCGCCACGCTCCGTATCCCGAAACCCTGATGCCGGCGCGTCCCTTTCCGCCCCGGCACCTTGCCTCGTAGAATCAGCAGACATCCCATGCCCGACTGCCGACATACGCCCGCCCCCTCGACCGACTTCCCGCGCCGCACCGTGCTTCGCGGCGCGGCCGGCCTCGTGCTCGCCTGGCTGACGCCCATCCGCGTGGCGGGCCAGGTGCCGCAAGGGCCAGCGCCCGCGGCCGGCGACCTGCTGGTGCGCGTCGACGATCCGAACCTCGTGCCCATCTCGGCCGAGGACGTGCCCTACGACCCGAAAGGCATCATGGTCTGGGCCATCTCGCCCCGGGCCGACGTGGCCAAGACCGACCCGATGCACCGCATCATCGTGGCGCGCATCAACCCGGCCTCGCTGTCACCGGCCACGCGCGCCCTGGCTGCCGACGACCTGGTGGCGTTCTCGGCCATCTGCACGCACAACGGCTGCGAAGTCGACGAGTCGCTCGGCGACAACCAGACGATCTTCTGCAGCTGCCACAACTCCACCTTCGACCCGCGCGAGTCGGGCGGCGTCGTCGGCGGCCCGGCCCCGCGCCGCCTGCCGCAGCTGCCCGTGCGCATCGCCGACGCCCGGGTCGTCGTCGCCGGCCCGTTCACCGACACACCCGGCTACGGCTGATTTGTAACGGGGCCTGTCACGGTGACATCTCCCGGCGTTGCTGAAAGGGCGTACCGTCAGCGTGGGACGCGCAGGGCCAGCAGTTCGCCGCTGTAGCCGGCGCCGCTGATCGCGACGACCATGTACTGCGTGCCGTCCAGCATGTAGGTCATCGGCGAGCCGGTCTGCGGCGCCGGCATTAGACGCGCCGACTTCCTTGCCCGGTGGCCTTGTCGTAGGCGCGCAGCATCGCGCCGCGCTGCCCGTCGGCGTCGGGCCGAAGCCGCCTTCGCCGGCGATCACCAGCGTCTTGGTGACCAGCGTGCCGACGTTGTTGCCCGGCCGGCCGGTGCGGCGGAAGGTCAGCCCCTTCAGCGCCGGGTGGTTCCGGATGTTGTCCGGCGTCTCGCCGTGCGGCACCTGCCAGCCGATCTCGCCCTTGGTCAGGTCGATGGCGGTGATGCGGCCGTACGGCGGCTTGACCAGCGGCAGGCCCTGCACCGTGCAGGCTCGCCGCCGCTCGCCGGCGCCGCCGCGCGGCCGCCGTCGGCGAGCGCGCCGAGCCCGACCCGCCGGCCCGCCGCGCGCCGGTCAGCACGGTGCCCTGGTGATAGGGCAGGTCGGACGTGCCGGGCGGCGGCGGCACCAGGCCGAGCGGCCGCGATCGACGTTTCGCGAAGAGACATACACGGATGTGCGTCTCGGGATCGTAGGAGCCGCCCGGCCAGTTGGTCGCCGCCGCCTTGCGCGCCCAGCGTCAGCGTGGCGAGCGGTCCCTCCATCCGGCTCACGACCGGCGGCGTGAAGATCGGGCCGATGCTGGTAGCGCGCGACGCAGCTTCGCGCCTCGGCGCGCAGCTCCGGCGTGAAGTCGATCAGGTCGTCGTCGGACAGGCCCTGGCGGTCGTAGGCCGGCGGCTTGGTCGGGAACGGCTGCGTCGGCGAATACCACTCGCCGGGCACGTCGCCCTTCGCGACCGGCCGCTCCTCGATCGGCCAGACCGGCTCGCCGGTCATCGCGGTCGAACACGTAGAGGAAGGCCTGCTTGGTCGGCTGCGCCAGCGCCTTGATCGTGCGGCCGTTGACGGTGATGTCGACGAGGATCGGCGCGCACGGGATGTCGATGTCCCACATGCCGTGGTGCACGAGCTGGTAGTGCCACTTGCGCTTGCCGGTCTGCAGGTCGACCGCGACCAGGCTCTCGCCGAACAGGTTGTTGCCCGGGCCGATGGCCGCCGTAGTAGTCGCCGGTCGGCAGCTCGACCGGCAGGTAGGCGAGGCCGAGCTCCTCGTCGACCGAGATCTGCGCCCACACGCCGGTGTTGCCGGTGTAGGCCCACGAGTCGTTCAGCCAGGTGTCGTTGCCGAACTCGCCCGGGCTGCGGAATGGTGTGGAAGATCCACAGCCGCTTGCCGGTGCGCACGTCGAAGCCGCGCACGTAGCCCTTCACGTTGGCCTTGCTCTTGCGGCATTGGCGCCGGCTCGATGCGCGGCGCCGACGATGACGACGTTGCCGGCGACGACCGGCGTCGGCGTGCAGGCCGACCTCGCCGTTGACCGAGATCGATGCTCCTGATCGTCGTCCTGCTTCAGATCGACGATGCCGTTGCGTGCCGAAGCTGGCGACCGGCTGCGCCGGTCGTGGCGTCGAGCGCGACCAGCCGGTAGCCGGGCGTGACGTAGAGGATCCGCTCCTCGCGCGCCGTCGGTCCAGTAGGACAGGCCGCGGCCCGACAGCTGGCGCGGCGCGGCCGCGCCGCGCGCGCCTTCGTCGCTCGCTGTGCATCCACAGCATCTCGCCGGTGGCGGCGTCGAGCGCCACGACCGCGCGGCGGGTGCCGGCGGTGGAGTAGAGCACGCCCTTGACCATCAGCGGCGTCGACTCGAAGTTGAACTCGGGCCGCGGACCGAGGCTGTCGGTCTTGAAGCGCCAGGCCACTTCGAGCTGTGTTGAAGTTGGCGGCGTTGATCTGATCGAGCGGCGCGTAGCGCGTGTTGCCGAGGTCGCCGCCGTAGGTCGGCCACTCGCCGCCGCGCGTGCCCTGCTGGGCCGCAAGCGTGGCCGAGCCGAGCAGCGTGGCTGCGGCCGCGCGCAAGCACCAGTGAGATAGCGTCATGCCGGGGAGTATACAAGTGGGCCCGGCGCCATCACCGCGGTGTATCCTCACCGCCGTGATGCGTCATCTGTCGGCCCTCCTCACCGTTGCCCTCCTGGCAGTGGGCGGCTGCAAGTCCAACGTCACGACGACGCCCGCGCCGACCGCGGCGCCGGCCAGCGCCGCTGGTCTGCCTCGGGTGCCGGAGGGCTGGCCCTTCCCGCTCGACACGCCGGCGGCCGAAGGGGCGCACGGCATGGTCGTCGCCGACCAGGCACTCGCCACCGAGGTCGGCGTCGCCGTGCTGCGCGACGGCGGTAACGCCGTGGACGCGGCCGTGGCCACCGCCTTCGCGCTGGCGGCCGTGCTGCCGAGCGCTGGCAATATCGGCGGCGGGGGATTCATGGTGGCGCACCTCGACGGCCGGGGCTACGCCCTCGATTTTCGCGAAACGGCGCCCGCGGCCGCCAGCCGCGACATGTACCTCGACGCGGCCGGCGAGACCGGCGACCGTTCCGTGACCGGCCACCTCGCCGCCGGCGTGCCCGGCAGCGTGGCCGGCCTGTGGGCGGCCCATCAGAAGCTTCGGCTCGAAGCCCTGGGCCTCGCTCGTCGGCGCCGGCCATCGCGCTGGCCGACGAGGGCTTCACAGTGCGACGCCTATGCGGCAACGGTCATCGCCGCGGAGGCCGAGCGCCTGAAACGGTTCCCGGCCTCGGCGGCGCTGTATGTGCCCGGGGGCAGGCCGTTGGCCGCCGGCGCCGTGCTCCGGAATCGCCGATCTCGCGCAGCACCCTGCGCCGCATCGCCAAGACAGGGCCGCGACGGCTTCTACAAGGGGCAGACCGCGGCGCTGCTCGTCGCCGAGATGAAGCGCGGCAAGGGCTTCATCACCGCGCGGGATCTCGGCCGGCTACGAGCCGAAATGGCGCGACGCCCGATCGACGCTTCACCTACCGCGGCCACGACGATCCTGGCCATGCCGCCGCCGTCGTCGGGCGGCGTCACGCTGGCGCTGATCGCCGAGCAGCTCCTCGGCACTACGACCTGGCGGCGCTGGGCTGGCACAGCGCCCGAGTCGGCGCATCTGATGGCCGAGACCATGCGCCGCGCCTTCGCCGCGCGCAACGAGGTGCTCGGCGATCCCGACCACGTGAAGATCCCGACCAGGCGCGAGCTGCTCGTCGCCGGCGTTTGCCGAGGCGCTGCGCAGCACGGTATCGCCAGACCACGCCACCACGTCGTCCGAGGTGCAGGGCCGACCGGCGCGGCCCGAGAGCCGCCAGACGACGCACTTCTCCGTGGTCGACGACCAGGGCAACGCCGTGGCGCTCACCACCACCATCAACGGCTGGTACGGCTCGGCCGTGACCGTGGAAGGCGCCGGCTTCCTGCTCAACAACGAGATGGACGACTTCGCCGCCAAGCCCGGCATCGCCGAACATGTACGGGCTGGTGCAGGGCGAAGCCAACGCCATCGCGCCCGGCAAGCGCATGCTGTCGTCGATGACCCCGACCATCGTGCTCGGCGCCGATCGCCGGCCGCTGCTGGTCACCGGAGCCAGCGGCGGGCCGTTCATCATCACCACGGTGTTCCAGGCGATCAGCAACAGCCTCGACTACCACCTGGGCGCCTCGGCGCTGATGCAGGCGCCGCGCCTGCACCATCAGCACCTGCCCGACGCGCTGTTTCTCGAGGAGGGCGGCTTTGCCGCCGCCGACATCGCCGAGCTGCGGCGGCTCGGCCACGACGTCAAGTTCTTCGCGCGGCCCGACGGCGGCAGCATCGGCGCCACCATCGAACGCAAGGACGGCCGCTGGTACGGGCAATCCGACCCGCGCATCAGCGGGCTGGCGAAAGGCTACTAGCCAGGCCCGCGCGCCGGTGCTCGCGCATCGGAATCTGCTCGCGCACGCGGCCGATCGCCGCGGCCTCGAGCCGCGCCGTCACGAAGCCGACGCCGTCGGACGCGCGCGCCACGACGTGGCCCCACGGATCGCAGACCAGCGAGTGGCCGTAGTTGTACTGCGTCGTGCCCCCCGACTCGTAGGCCCCGCACTGAGCGGCCGCCAGCACGTAGGTCTGCGTCTCGATGGCGCGGGCCCGCAGCAGCACCTCCCAGTGATCCTTGCCGGTCAGCAGCGCGAAGGCGGACGGCACCACGATGACCTCGGCGCCGCCCTGGGCGAGCGCCACGAACAGCTCGCTGAAGCGCAGGTCGTAGCAGATGGTGCAGCCGACCGTCAGTCCTTCCAGGTCGTAGAGCACCACCTCGTCGCCCGGCTTGACCGTGGCCGACTCGCGATGGGCGTGGCCATCGGGCGCGACGATGTCGAACAGGTGGAGCTTGCGGTAGCGCGTCACCTCGCGGCCCTCGCGGTCGAAGACCACCGTGGTGTTGTGGATGCGCGGCTCGCCCGGGATACGCTCGAGCATGCTGCCGGCGTGGACCCAGACCCGGTGGGTCCGCGCCAGCGACTGCACGGACGCGTACGACGCGCCCCCGGGCAGCGATTCCGCTGCGGCCACGTAGCCGCGCGAGGGGCCGCCGTAATACTCGGAGGTACTCGGGCAGGACCACCAGGTCGGGCCGGTCGGCCTCGACGGCCCGGGTAACGAGCGCTTCGACGTCGCGCAGGTTCTTCGCCCGGTCCAGGCCGGCGTTGTTCTGGATGAGAGTGACCTTCACAGTGGCTCCAGACTAGCCGCTCGCACCGGCCGGGGGAAGGGGGCTATGCTTTCTGCCATGAGCCAGACGGACCTTGCTGTCCGCGTCGTCAAGGGCGCCTGTCCGCACGACTGTCCCGACACCTGCGCGCTCGTGACCACGGTCGAGAACGGCGTGGCCATCAAGATCCGGGCGACGCCGCCCACCCGCTCACCGCCGGCGTGCTGTGCACCAAGGTCGCGCGCTACCTCGACCGCACCTACGCGCACCGACCGCGCTGCTCTACCCGCATGCGCCGCGTCGGCGCAAGGGCGGCAGGGCCGTTCGAGCGCATCGCCTGGGACGAGGCGCTTGACGACGATCGCCGAGCGCTTCGGCGCGATCGCCGCTCGCGCCGACGGCCCGCAGGCGATCCTGCCGTACAGCTACGCCGGCACCATGGGCCAGCTGCAGTACGCAGTCGATGGACCGGCGCTTCTTCCACCGCCTCGGCGCGTCGCTGCTCGACCGCACGATCTGCGCGACCGCCGGCAAGGCCGGCTGGAGCGTCACGCTCGGCGCGGCGTCGGCATGGACCTCGAGCGGTTCGACGAACGCGCGCTGATCCTGATCTGGGGCAGCAACCCGGTCACGTCGCAACCTGCACTTCTGGACGCGCGCGCAGGAAGCCAAGCGCCGCGGCGCGAGGCTCGTCGCGATCGACCCGTATCGCAGCGCGACCGCCGAGAAGTGCCACCGAGCACATCGCGCTGCTGCCCGGCACCGACGCGGCGCTGGCGCTCGGCCATGATGCACGTGCTGATCGCCGAAGACCTCCTCGACCGCGACTACGTCGACCGCTACACGCTGGGCTTCGAGCGCGCTCGCGAGCGCGTGCAGGAGTACCCGCCGGAGCGCGCCGCGGCAGATCTGCGGGATCGCCGCGGACGAGATCGTGGCGCTCGCCCGCGACTACGGCACCACCCGGCCGGCGGCCATCCGCGTCAACTACGGCCTGCAGCGCGCACGCCGGCGGCGGCAACGCGGTGCGCACCATCGCCTGCCTGCCGGCGCTGGTCGGCGCGTGGCGCGACCCGGCCGGCGGCGCCCTGCTCAGCACTCGGCGCACTTCTACGCCATCAACACGGCCGCGCTCGAGCGTCCCGACCTGATCCGGCGCCGGCCGCGCACCATCAACATGAGCTCGATCGGCGACGCGCTGCTCGAGGCCGACGCCGCCGGTCCGCGCGCTCTACGTCTACAACTCCAATCCGGTCGCGGTCGCGCCCGACTCGGAGCAAGGTCGTGCGCGGCTTCGCGCGCGACGGACCTCTTCACCGTCGTGCACGACATCTTCCACACCGACACCGCCGACTACGCCGACATCCTGCTGCCGGCCACGACGCAGCTCGAGCACCTCGACATCCACAAGTCGCTACGGGCATCTCTACGTGCTGGCTCAACCAGCCGGCGATCGAGCCGCTCGGCGAGGCGCTGCCGAACACCGAGGTGTTCCGGCGGCTCGCCGCGCGCATGGGCTTCGACCGAGCCGGCGCTGTTCGACGACGACGAGACGATGATCCGCCAGGCGCTGACGACGTCGCACGCGCGCATGCAGGGCATCGACTTCGAGCGACCTGCAGGAGCACGGGCTGGCAGCGGCTCAACCTGCCCGCGATCTACGCGCCGTTCGCCGAGGGCGACTTCCCCACGCCGTCGGGCAAGTGCGAGTTCTACAGCGAGACGGCGCGCGGCGCTGGGCCTCGACCCGCTGCCCACCTTCATGCCGCCGGTCGAATCGGTGCAGAGCGCGCCGGAGCTGGCGCAAGCCCTATCCCGCTCGCCATCATCTCGCCGCCGGCAGCGCCACCTCCTCAACTCCTCGTTTCGCCAACCTGCCGCTGTTCCTCGACAGGAGAAGGAGCCGCACCTCGACATCCATCCGGAGGATGCCGCGCCGCGCGGCATCAAGGCGGGCGACCGGGTGCGGATCTTCAACGACCGCGGCGCCTTCGGGGCCCGCGCGCGCGTCACCGACAAGGCCCGCCCAGGGTGCGTGGTGGCGGTGTCGCTGTGGTGGCGGAAGTTGACGCCTGACGGCCGGAACGCCAACCAGGTGACGTCGCAGCGGCTGACCGACATGGGCAACGCGGCCACGTTCTACGACGCGCTCGTGGAGGTGGCGCCGGCTCCCGAGCCGACGGGATCGACGGGCGCGCGCGCCGTCAGCGCGGCCGCCGCGAACCCGCCGGAGGCGAGCGCGGCCCCGTGACCGCGGCCCCTCACCGCGTCTCGTTGGACGCGCCGCCGGCGCCGCCGTCGTCCGGCACGACTCGGGATTAGCGCAGCGAGAACGGCGGGTAGTCGTCGACGAGCAGCAGCAGGTAGGCGTCGAGGCGCATGCGCCAGCGCAGCGCGCCCACGCTGAAGCCGTAGAGCCACGCCGGATAGCGGCCGGTGACGAGAATGCTGAACCACGCCACGACGGTGGCGGCGTACCAGGCGGTCACCACGAAGGCGAGCACGATCATGTTGGGAATGGCCAGCACGACCCTGAACGCCACCGACAGGCGCCGCCGCGGCCCGGCCGGCGCGACCACGCTGAGCGTGGCCGGGTAGGGTCCGTCGCCGAACGGCGGGTAGGCGTCGGCCAGCAGCATCACGTAGGCCAGCGCCCGCGCGCGCCAGCGCAGGTAGTAGTCCGTCGCCTGACGGATTCCGGCCAGGTGCACCCCGCCGAACACAATCGTGAACCAGCTGATGACCGCCAAAAACAGGATGACTGCGCCAATCAGCCCGCCCTCGGCCCCGAGCGACGTCTGCCGGTCGTTGGCATAGGCCGCGCCGAAGCCGACGCCGCCCACGAGAATCACGTGCGGGATGGCCAGCAGGGCGCGAAACGCGGTGGTGAGCCGATTGCGGTGGGCGAGCGCCGGCTCCAGGCTGACCGTGACCGGGTAGGGCATGGCACAGCCTACTCCGGGTGGCGACCGGGCCGAATGAACGCTTCGCCGGGGGCCTCCGGCCCCTCGCGGCAGCCCTCAGGTGTGCTAGGGTGCGCGGTTATGGCCCAGGTACCCGTCGTCCGGCTCGGCCTGCTGCTGGCCGTCACGTTCCTGGCTGGAAGAACGACCCCCACGGCCTTGGCCCAATCGGGCCCGGCCGGCGACGACGCCTCCACCCTGGCCCGCCTCAACGACGACTACGTGCGCGCGGTCTTCACCTCCGACACGAGCCGCTTCGAACAGCTGCTCGCGCCCGACTTCCGCAACACCAATCCCGACGGGACGATCGTCGACCGGCCCGGCTTCCTGGCGCAAATCGCCCGGCCGTCCAATCTGCGCAGCTTGAGCTGTCAGGACGTCGAGATTCGCCTGTTCGGCGACACCGCCATCGTCCACGCGCGAACGGTCTACGAGACGAGCGACGGCCGGCCGGGCACCGGCCGTTACACCGACATCTGGCGTAAGCAGGACGGACGCTGGCAGGCCATCGCCGCGCACGTCACGCGGGTGCTGCGCTGAGCTCGCGGGCGCTCGACCCTGTATCGTTGAGACGGAGGAGACAGAGCATGGTGCGTGGCAAGTGGACAGTGGGGTTGGCGGCGCTCGTGGCCGTGATGGTGGCAGCGGTCGCCGCCGAGCAGGCGGCGCCGCGCAAGTCGCTGATGGTGCCGGCCAATTTCAAAGAGACGGCCCCCGAAACCTACGACGTGAAGTTCGACACCAGCGCCGGCGAGTTCGTGATCAAGGTGACGCGGGCCTGGGCGCCCAACGGCGCCGACCGGTTCTACAACCTCGTGAAGAACGGCTTCTACGACGAGGCCCGCTTCTTCCGCGCCGTGCCCAACTTCATGGTGCAGTTCGGCCTCCACGCCAATCCGACCATCACCAGGGTGTGGCAGGCCGCGCGCATCCCGCCCGACAAGGTGACGCAGAGCAACAAGAAGGGCTTCGTCACGTTCGCCATGGGGGCCACGCCCGACACGCGCACCACGCAGGTGTTCATCAACTTCCGCAACAACGCCAACCTCGACGCCATGGGCTTTGCGCCGTTCGGCGAGGTGGTGAAGGGCATCGAGAACGTCGACAAGATCTACACGGGTTACGGCGAAGGGGCGCCACGGGGTGGCGGTCCCGCGCAGGGACGGGTGGCCAACGAGGGCAACCCTTACCTGATCAAGTCGTTTCCGAAGCTGGACTACGTGAAGACGGCGACCATCGCACCGTAATTGCCGCGGGTCGCTCGGGCGCGGCGACACCCGCGCATGCAGCCGATGTCCTTATGGACGCCGCACGCTGGCAGCGGGCCGAAGAGATTTTCCACCGCGCGCTCGAGCTGCGCGAGCAGGAGCGTGACGGCTATCTTCGCGCCGTCTGCGGAGACGACGGGGACCTGCTGGCCGACGTCGTCTCGCTCCTGGCCCGCGTGCCCGGCAGCCACCGGTTCCTGAATGCGCCCGCCCTCGAGGTCGCCGCCCTGTCGGCCGGGCCGGCCGCGGCGCCGGCGGCCGGCGTGAGCGGGATCCAGGTCGGCGACCAGGTGGACCACTACCTCGTGCTGCGCCAACTCGGCGAAGGCGGCATGGGCGTGGTGTTCGAGGCCGAGGACCAGCGCCTGGGCCGGCGTGTCGCCCTGAAGGTGCTGCGTCCCGACGGCGCGGATCCGATGGGCCGCGAGCGGCTCATCCGCGAAGCGCGCCTCGCTTCCGGTGTGGTGCATCCGCTCATCTGCCAGGTCTACACCCTGGGCCAGCTGGGCTCGTCGCCCTACATCGTCATGGAGCTGGTGGAGGGCGAGTCGCTGGCCGACCGGCTGGCGCGCGCGCCCTTGCCGCCCTTCGAGGCGCTGCGGTTGGCGGTGAACGTGCTCGAGGCGCTGGCCGTGCTGCACGGTCACGGGATCGTGCATCGCGACCTCAAGCCGTCGAACGTGTTCCTCGGGAAGCGGGGTCTGAAGCTGCTCGATTTCGGACTGGCCCGTCCGGTGCACGCCCCGTCCGACGCCACCGGACAGCCGGTGACGGCGGCTGGAATGGTCGTCGGTACGCCCCAGTACGCCGCCCCGGAACAGCTCCTCGGCTCGCCCGTGGACGAACGCGCCGACCTCTTCTCGGCGGCCGT
Source organism: uncultured Acidobacteriota bacterium (assembly GCA_963843885.1). GTDB lineage: Bacteria > Acidobacteriota > Vicinamibacteria > Vicinamibacterales > UBA2999 > CADEFD01. Next base: position 431,793 of record CAWJMJ010000011.1, on the reverse strand, counting down.
GGTCGCCTTCGAAATGCTGGCCGGCCGCCCGCCGTTCACCGGCAATTCCCTGGCCGCGCTGACGCACGCGGTGCTCTACGAGGCGCCGCCGGTGCTCACCGGGTCGGCCGCGATCCTGGCCGCCGACCGCGTGCTGCACCGCGCGCTGGCCAAGCGTCCCGACGAGCGCTACGCCACGGCCGCCCAGTTCGGCGCCGATCTCTCATCGGCGCTGGGGCTCGTGGACAGCGGCCAGGCAGTAGAGGCTCGGCCCATCCTGCGCCTCGCCGTGCTGCCGTTCCGCATGCTCACCCCGGACCCCTCCACCGATTACCTGGGCTCCAGCCTGGCCGATGCGCTGGCCAGCTCGCTGGGCGGGCTGGAGTCGCTGGTCGTCCGTTCGACGCTGCAGTCGGCGCGCTACTCGCAACCGCCTCTCCATCTCGACCGGATCGCCGCCGACCTTGCCGTGGACGTGGTGCTCACCGGCTCACTGCTCGTCCGGCCCCGCCAGGTGCGGGTCACGGCCGAACTCGTGGCCGCACCCGGCGGCGACGTGTGGTGGTCGTATCGCACCGATACCGCCCTCACGGCCGTGCTCGAGCTCCACGACGATCTCGCCCACCGCGTGCTGGCGGCGCTGCCCTTGAGCCCGCGCGACCAGCGCGCTGCCCCCCGGCCGCTGCCTCACAACGCCAAGGCGTTCGACCTCTACCTGCGCGGCATGCAGCTGCGGGCGGAGGCTGGCGCCTGGCGCCAGGCTTACGCGTTCTTCGTCCACAGCCTGGAACACGACGCCAGCTTCGCCGCTGCCTGGGCCGAACGCGGCCGCCTGGAGCGCATCCTGGGCAAGTACGACAAAGCCTTTACGCTGGCGCAGGCCGAGTCCTCGCTCGGCCTGGCGCTGTCGCTCGACCCCGACAACGGCGCGGCGCAGCACTACTACGCGCAGATCGAGATCGATCTCGGGCGCGTGGACGCGGCGCTGTCTCGTCTGGTCTACCGCGCGGGGCAGCGGCGCGCCGAGCCGCACATCTATGCCGGCCTGGTCCACGCCTGCCGCTACGGAGGGCTGCTCGACGCGTCGGTGGCGGCGCACCGCGTGGCATCCCGGCTCGATCCCACCCTGCCGACGAGCGTGCTGCACACCTACTACCTCCAGGGGGACTTCGCCCGGGCGCTCGACGAGGCCCACCGGAGCAGCGATCCCTTCGAGGCGCGCCTGCTCGGCGCGATGGGACGGCGCGACGAGGCGCTGGCCGCGGCGCGTCGTGAAGAGGGCCGCTTTGCGCCGGTGCCGTTGCTCCGCGCCTTCTCGACCGCCATGCGCGCGGCGCTCGAAGGCCAGGCCGCCGAGGCGCTGGCGGAGCTGGCCCGTTTCGATGAGTCCCGCTTTCTCGACGGCGAGGGCTGGTTCTACGTGGCCGAGATCTACGCCCTGCTCGAGATGCCCGAGCGCGCGTTCGCTACCTTGACCCGGGCCGTGGACGCCGGCTTCCTGTGCGTGTCCGCGTTCGAACGCGACGTCTACCTGGCGCCGCTTCATTCCATGGCCGCGTGGACGCCGTTGCTGGTGCGTCTCACGGCCGCGCAGACCGCCGTGTCGCGCGAGTTCGATCGCAGCGGCGGCCGGGCGCTGCTCGGCGTCTGACGGCGCGGCGTCATGCGCCGTCCGGACCACCTGCGCCCAGCTCCCGCAGCAGCCAGGCTTTGGCAAAAGCCCAGTCACGCATGACGGTCTCCACGGACACGGCAAGGACTTCGGCGGTCTCGTGCACGGTGAGCCCGCCGAAGAAGCGGAGCTCGACGACCTGGCCCTTGCGCGCGTCGGCGCGGGCCAGCGCCTCGAGGGCATCGTGCAGGGCCACCAGGTCGTGTCCCGGCGCCGGCGCCGCCACGTCGACCTCGTCGACCGAGACCCGCGGCAGCCTCCCGCCGCGCTTCTGATAGCCCTGGGCCCGGGCCATGTCCACGAGCACGCGCCGCATGACGCGGGCCGACACGGCCAGGAAGTGCGCCCGGTTCTGCCAGCGCACTTGGGTCACGCCGACCAGGCGCAGATAGGCTTCGTTCACGAGCGCGGTCGGCTGAAGCATATGGCCGGGCCGCTCGCCGCGCATGTAGCGCGCGGCCACCTGACGCAGCTCGTGTTCGACGAGCGGCATCAGCTGGCGCAGCGCGTCCTGGTCGCCCTCGCCCCAGGCGTGGAGCAGGGCCGTGACGCGGGCCGCGGACGGCGAATCGGGACCTGGGGTCAATGGCCTCGACCGATCGCCCGCATTCTAGTCCCGGAGCGGCCATGACAGTTCCGGCGCGGCGTTCCCGCCTATCACAGTGAGGACGGCCGTTTCGCCGTCCCGGCGCACAGGGAGACGCATCATGTCGCAGCACACCGCAGAGAAGGCCGAGGTCGCTTCGTTCCTCCGGCCCCACGAAATCCGCGAGTTCCCGAAAGGCAGGATGGAACTGGTGACCATCGGCGGCGCGGCCGTCGGCCGGGCCGTGTTCGAGCCGGGGTGGCGGTGGTCCACGTCGGTCCAGCCGCTGGCCAAGACGCGAAGCTGCGAGGCGCCGCACTTCCAGTTCCACGTGTCGGGCGTGTTGCGCGTGCTGATGGACGACGGCTCCGAGTTCGATTGCCGCCCCGGCGACGTCTCGCTGCTGCCGTCGGGTCACGACGCCTGGGTGGTGGGCGACGAGCCGGCAGTGGTCGTGGACTTCCAGGGCATGCTCGACTACGCGCGGGCCCGGTAGCGCCGCTCGGCCGCGGCGCCGCGAGGCTGGCCGGCGCGCTTCGGCGACAATGGTGCGTGCCCACCACGGTTCGTCCGCGCGCCGCCATCTTCGACCTCGATGGCACCATCGTCGACAACATGTCGCTGCATGCCGAGGCCTTCGGCGTGTTTGCCGACCGCCACGGCCTGCCGGCCCTGACCCCGGCCGACCGGGCCAAGCTCGACGGGCGGCGCAACAGCGAGATCTTCCCGGTGCTCTTCGGCCGCGACATGACCGCCGTCGAGTGGCAGGCCTACGAACACGAGAAGGAAGGGCTCTACCGCAAGCTGTCGCGCGGCCGCCTGACCGTCGTCCAGGGCCTGCCGGCGCTGCTCGACTGGTTCGCCGCCCAACGCATTGCCGTGGCCCTGGCCACCTCCGCGCCCGAGCTGAATGTCGCCCACACACTGAGCGAAGTCGGCCTGGCCGGCGCGTTCTCCACCATCGTGCGCGGCGATCAGGTGCCGCGTGGCAAGCCCGCGCCCGACGTGTTCCTCGAGGCCAGCCGTCAGCTCGGGGTACCGCCGGCGGCCAGCGTGGTGTTCGAGGACGCGCCCATGGGCATTGCCGCGGCCAAGGCCGCGGGCATGCGCGTGGTGGCCATCACGTCGACCTTCAGCGCGGCGCAGTTCGCGGCCCTGCCCGACCCGCCGGACCTCGTCTGCGCCGACTTCGCGGCCGTGCTCGCGCGTTACCAGCCCACCGCCTGACCGTCCTTGCGGTGGTCGGAACCGGCGCGGTAGACGCCGTTCACCGGGTGATCCTCGGTGATGCTGCGCCGGTCGAAGCCCGGCTCGGGCAGCCGCGGATCGCGCGTGAACAAGATGCCCTGGTAGCCGCCCACGGCGCCGCCGTCGACGCCGCGCACCTTGTGGCCCTTGGCCGTCAGCGCCTGGCCGACGAGCGCGAACAGGTTGTGCTCGAGCGAGAGCAGGTTGCTGTTCTGGTTGTGCGTGAAGCGGGCGGCGTCGGTGGTCATCTGCACGTTCATGCCGTGGTCGATGAGGTTGACCATGTGCTGCGCGTGCGTCTCGGGCTGCACGCTGCCGCCCATGTTGCCGAAGGCCATCAGCGGCGCGCCGTCCTTCGTGACGAAGCCGGCGATGATGCTGTGGAACGGCCGCTTGTGCGGCGCCACCACGTTCGGGCTCTTGGGGTCGAGCGAGAAGGCGCTGCCGCGGTTGTGCAGGACGAAGCCGTAGGGGCCGACGGTGGCGCGGCTGCCGTAGACGCTGAACACGCTGTGGACGAGCGACACCATGTTGCCCCAGCGGTCGGCCGTGGTCAGGTAGATGGTGCCGCCGTCGGTGCCGCCGCTGCACGCTTGGCGTGCCGGCCTTGTTCGGGTCGATCTTGTCGCACAGCGTGGCGGCATGGCTCTTGGACAGCAACCGCTGCACCGGCACGGTCGCGAACTTGGGGTCGCCGTTGCTGGCCAGCAGGTCGGCGTAGGCGAGCTTCTTGGCCTCGACCATCATGTGCCACGTCATCGGGTCCGACGGCCCGAGCGCGCTCAGGTCGACGCCGAGCTTGGGCACGCACACCTCGAGGATGTTCAGCATCTCGAGGGCGGCGAAGCCCTGCCCCGGCGGCGGCAACTGATGGACGTCGTAGCCGTGGTAGCTCGTGGCAATCGGCTCGACCCACTCGGGCTCGAAGGTGGCCAGATCCTCGCGGCTCATCACGCCGCCGCCGGCCTGCACCTTGGCCACGATGGCCGCGGCGATCTCGCCCTTGTAGAAGGCCTCCTTGCCCTGGACCTGAATCAAGCGGAGCGCCTTGGCCAGGTTGGGATTGCGGATGATGCCGTAGAGCGGCGGGGGCGTGTCGCCGTCGAGGAACGTGGCCCGCGAGTCGGCGTCGGCGGCCAGCCCCTTCTGCGCGCTGCGCAGGTCGTTGTGCCGCCGTTCGGCCAGGCCCCAGCCTTCGTCGGCCACCTGCACGGCCCGCGCGAACGTCTCCTTGAAGGTCATCGTGCCGAAGCGCGTGAGCAGCGCGTCGTAGCCGGCAACGGCGCCAGGCACGGTGGCGGCGTTCACCCCGGAGCCCGGGACGCGTTTCTCGCCGAGCGTGGCGAAGAACTCCGGCGTCCATCCGGCCGGCGCCCAGCCGGCCGCGCTGAGCGCGTAGAGCTTCTTCTCGCGCGCCACCCACACGATGCGCGAAGAGGTCGCCGCCGATGCCGGTGTCGTTTTGCGAGGTGACGTCGAGCATGGCGCCGGTCGCCACCGCCGCGTCGATGGCGTTGCCGCCCTGGCGCAGGATGTCGAGCCCGGCCTGCGCCGCCAGCGGATCGCTCGTGGCCACCATGCCGTGGCGGGCCACGACCTCGGAACGGCCCTGGCCGAGCCAGCCCTGCGCGCGCGATCCGGGCACGGCCTTGATGTCGGCGGCCGGCTGCGGCTTGGCGGCGGATGGCTGCCCGAAAGGATTCTGCGACTGGGCGCGGCCGGTCATGGCCCAGGTACCGGCAGCCAGCAACGAAAGGACGAGCGCGAGACGGGTGGAACGCATGACGGACCTCCGAAGACGGCTGATCCTCTGGTACTTTCCGCGCGCCCGCCGGGCCTTTCTGTCGCGGAGCGGACAGGTCCGTGCGCCTGGTCCGATGACCATCGCCGGGTGGTAGCATGGCCGCCGAGAGGACGGCCTGCGTCTGGTGCCGCCCGAGGAGACACCCATGTCGCAGACACCGAACACCCTGGCCGGGACGAGCGTGATGCCCAGCCTGACCGTGAATGACCTGAAGCAGAGCCTGGACTTCTTCGCCGGCCTGGGCTTCGAGGTGGAGGACCGTTGGGAGAACGAGGGCGTCCTGCAGGGGGCGATGGTCAAAGCCGGCGTGGCGCGGCTCGGCCTCAGCCAGGACGACTTCAAGAAGGGGCGCGACCGCGTCAAGGGCGTCGGCGTTCGGATCTACGTCGAGGCGTCCGGCGACATCAACGAAGTGGCGGCGCGCGCGAAGTCCGCCGGCATCGCCCTGGCCAAGGAACCCTACGACACCGAGTGGGGCACGCGGGCCTTCGAGGTGGTGGAGCCGAGCGGCTACCTGCTGACGATTTCATCGCCGTCGCAAGCGTAGGCCGGCCGCCGCGCGCCATGTCCATCAGCACGCGGATCGCGACCGTCGTCGGCGTCGTCAGCGTCATGGCGGCGCTGGCTGGCATCGCCGTAACCGCGCAAGCGCCACCCGCGGCCGGGGGCGGCGTCGACGCGCAAGCGCCACGCGCGGCTGTGGGCGGCGTCGACACGCAAGCGCCACGCACGGCCGTGGGCGGCGTCGACGCGCAAGCGCCGCCAGTCGCCGCGCCGCCCCCGACCACCCGGACCGCGGCTGCGGCCGGCGACGACCTCACCGACTATCGCCTCCCACCCGATACGCTGGCCCGCGCCGAGGCGCTCTACCGCACCAGCCTGGTGATGCTCGTGGTCGGCACTCTCTACGGCTTCGGGGTGCTGGCGCTGGTGCTGAGCACTCGCGTCGCCCCGCGACTCCGCGACCTGGCCGAACGCGCCAGCCGCCGCCGTGTGGTCCAGGCGCTGGTCTTCGCGCCGCTGTTGCTCATCACGCTCGACCTGCTCAGCCTGCCGGTGGCGCTCTACGGCCAGCACCTGCAGGTGCGCTACGGGTTGTCGGTGCAGAGCTGGACGTCGTGGTTCTGGGATTGGCTGAAAGGCGAGGCCCTGGGCGTCGCCATCGGCACCCTGCTCGTGTGGGGTCTCTACGCCTTCCTGCGCCGCAGCCCGGCGCGCTGGTGGCTCTACGGCTGGCTCGCGTCGATTCCGGTCGTGGTGCTGCTGGTCTTCATCGGCCCGATCTTCATCGCGCCGCTGTTCAACACCTTCCATCCGCTCGAGGCGCGGCAGCCGGCGCTCGTACCCGAACTCGAACGGGTGATGGCGCGCGGCGGCCTGGCCATCGAGCGGGCCCGCATGTTCGAGATGCAGGCCAGCGACAAGGTCACCACCTACAACGCCTACGTGACCGGCATCGGCGCCAGCAAGCGCGTGGTGGTGTGGGACAACACCTCTCGCGACCTGACCATCCCCGAGACGATGTTCGTGTTCGGCCACGAGCAGGGGCACTACGTGCTGCAGCACATCTGGCTGTCGCTCGGACTGGCGGTGGTCGGGCTGCTGCTGCAGTTGGGTCTGGCCGGGCGGGTGATGGACCGGCTGCTGGCGCGCTTCGGCCCGCGCTGGGGGGTGCGCGGCATCGAGGACTGGGCATCGCTGCCGGTGCTGCTGCTGCTCTTCAGCGTGTTCTCGCTGGCGGCCCAACCGGCGTCCGCGGCGGTGTCGCGATACCTCGAACATCAGGCCGACATCTACGGTCTGGAAGCGATCCACGGCCTGGCGCCAGACTCGCCGCAGGTGGCGGCCCGCGCCTTCCAGAAGCTGGGAGAGAAGGCGTTGTCCTTTCCCACGCCTCACCCGTTGCTGGTGCTCTGGGCCTACGACCATCCGCCGGTGGCCGAGCGTCTACGCTTCGCGGTCAGTTATCGGCCGTGGGACGCCGGGCGAGCCGGCCGCTACATCAATTGACCGGGCGCGCGCGGTCGTGCCGCTGGCGCGGCGCACGGCCACGGAGCGGCGTTCGAGGCTTGCGGTCTTGCCGCGATGACGGCGGCAGGCGCGATTACGCGAGCGGGTGCGCCGTGACGTGCCGGCGGGCAAGCGCGTCGGCGCCGAAGCCGACGGCGAACACGATCAGGCTGAGCACGATGGTCTCGCCGTGAGCCATCATGTAATCGGCACCCGCCAGCGTGGTGCGCGGTGCTCCGAGTTGCAGCAGCACATGCATCTGCCGGTCGTCTGGAATCGCGATCTGGAACGTGACCGCCAGCGTCAGCGCGATGCCGGCGGCCACGGCGTAGTCCCAGGGATCCAGGAAACCACGACGGGCCAGCATCAGACCGGCGGCCACCGCCGCCACTGCGAGCAGAATCTCCATGGCCTCATCCTTCCGTTGACGACGAGGCCCGGCCCCGAATGCCGAGCTCATCGGTTGATCCGGACGTAACAACTTCTCTCTTATCACGGAAGCGTACCGTGCCGGGTGCCGTCGGATTACGGCGCCCGGGTCGGAATGGCTTCAGCGGCGCTACTTCGGATCGATCTCGATCACGAGGAGCTTGCTCTGCGCCGCCGTGTAGGGTCCGAAGGTCGCGGGTCGGTTACCACCGAGCACCCGCACGTAGGTCATGTAGGTGCCGGGGTCTGTGCCGCGCAGCTCCTTGCCGTTCATGGTCAGGCGGGGGCTGGCGACGTTCACGCCACCGCTGACCCCGATGGTGATCCTGGCGGCCGACGGATTGGTATCGCCAGGGTCGACGACGTCGACTTGCACCACGTTGCCTGGCACGGCGGACGGGGGCTGCGGGTGGCCGTCGAGAGTGACGACGACATCGGCCTTGCTCAAGCGAGGGTTGTTCCGGGCGAGTCGATACGTGTGACTCGTGGGCCCGACCCACGTCTGTGGCGCTTCGATGACCACCGAGCCGCCTTTCACCCGGATGGGGCCGTCGTCGCCGGCGCCCCTGAGCTTGACGAACCAGTACACCGCCGCCAGCGCGGCAACCACGCCCAGTCCTGCCAGTAGGTCAGTCGTCATGTGCGCCTCCTCCGGCCGCCCTGCGGCCTTGAAACTCAGTTCCTGTTCGAGCCCTCGGCCGCGCGCGTGATGGTGGCCAACAGCGGCGCCAGATCGTGCCGGCCACGGTAGGGCACGATTGCCGCATCCCACTGACGGGCCAGACGGTCGAAGCTCTGGCGGGCCCGTGCGGCGTGTTGAGCCGCCAACGACGCGTCGGTCGTGAGCGTGGCCGCCAGCGCCGACAACCGCCATGCCTCTTCGTCATTGTCGGCGGCGGGTTCCCGCAGCAGCCCCGCCACCGTGGTGCTCGCCCGCGATGTATCGCCGGCCGCCGCCAGGGCGATGCACTGCCACCACCGCAGGTCGCGCCCGGTGACCGACGCGTCGTCGCGGGCGGCGGACACCGCAGGGATACTCACGCGCTTGCCGGTGGATGCCGCCGCCACTGCGTCGAGCATCAGGCCGAGCCGGCCGGCGTCGTCTCCAGGTCGCGCGACGGCGCCGACCAGCGGGGCGAGATGCTGGCGCGCCGCCGCGAACCGCCCTTCGGTGACGGCCTGCAGCGCGCGCAGCACCACCACGCGTCGGGCCCGCGTGGGATAGGCGCCGGTGCCCGCGGCGATGCCGGCCTCCACCTGGTCGAGCAGCCCGGCGGCCTCGTCCCCGCGTCCCAGGCGGATGAGCACCTCGGCGTGGTTGGTGAGGTCGTAGGGCAGCGTTTCGGTGTCGCCGAGCGATCGGCGCAGCCGGATGGCCGCGGCCCGGTGCTCCACCGCCTCCGGCAGCCGGCCCTGGCCGAGCGCCATCGTGGCCAGCGAACTCTGGGCCTGTGCCCGCAACTCGTCATTGTGGCTTTCGTCGGCGAACGCCAGCACGCTCTCCAGTTGCGCGGCGGCAGTCGCGTACTCGCGGAGCGCCTGATGGGCACGAGCGGCGATGGTCAGGGCCACCGCTTCGAGCCGCCGGTTCCGGCTCTGCGCGAAGTAACGCAACGGCTCCTCGACCAGGGTCAGGGCCCGGGCCGGCTCGTTGCGATCGAGTTCCAGCGCTGCCTGCTGCGTGCTGGCGCGCATGGCCGTGCGGGTCAACGAGCGCTCGTCGGCGATCGACCGGGCCTGGACCAGCGCCGCCTCGGCCTCGACCGGGCGGTCGTTGGCAAGCAGCGTGCCGGCCATGTCAATCAGTCCGCTGGCGGCCGTGCCTTCCAGGCCGGCGGCGATGGCCTGGTCGACGTAGGTGCGGAGCGTCGCCAGGCCGGCCGCGAACTGACCCGCGCCCACCTGGGCGCTGCCGCTCTGGAAGCCGGCGCGAATCACCTGCTGCACGAGACCGGCCGTGGAAGCCAGGCGGCTCGCTTCTTCCGCGGCCTTGGCGGTGGCTTCGAAGTGCCCGGCCGAATCGAGCGCCGCGCCGCGCTCCAGCAGCGTCTCGACGCGGCCCTCCACGTTCGAAGACAGCGCGTAGAGCCGATCGGCTTCGACCAGGGCCCCGAGTGCGTCGTCGAGATAGCCGCTGTCGACCAGCACCGACCCAAGGCGCAGGAAGCCCGAAGCCAGCTGCGTGTTCAGGGCCGTGGCGCGCTGGTAGGTCTGGCGCGCGTCGGCCAGGTGACCGGCCGCTTCCTGGGCGCGGCCGAGATCGACCAGCCCCCCAGCATCTTCCGGATTGGCCTGCGACAACTCGGTGTAGGCGCGAATGGCGCGGTCGAATTCGCGCAGCACCATGGCGCGAATGGCGACCAGGCGCAGCCGGTCGTCGGGGGCCAAGCGCGACTCGTCGGGCACGAGCGCGCTGACCCGGATCAGCGCGCGCTGGGCGGCCCGTTCCTCGTCGAGCGCCGACAGCACTTCGGCCAGGCGGGAATGGGCGAGCGCGTAGTCGGGATGGATGCGCACCGCCTCCTCCAGCGCCCTGCGTGCGGTAACGAACGCGCCCTCGCGGATGGCTTCGATGCCGCTGTGGTACCACTCCTGAGCCTCGGGCGGCGCCGGGGGCAGCCGTGAGCCGGGCGTGCGCCACACGCCGGTGACCGCGATGCCGGTCAGGATGGTCGCGGCGATGAAGGCGGCGGACAGCGCCCAGCGCCGCCGCGGCCCCCGGTCCGGCGTCACGTCGGCGCGCAGCACCTCGAGGGCGCCGCACACTTCCGCCGCCGACTGGAAGCGGCGCCCCGGCTCCTTGGCCAGCAAGCGGCGGCACACCGCGTCGAGCCCCCCGCTGAAGGACGCATTCACCTGCGACAGGCGCTCGGGTTCCTCGTTGAGGACCCGGTTCATGACCTCGAAGCGCGTGCCGCCTCCAAACGGATGGTTCCCGGTGAGACATTCGTAGAGCACCACGCCCATCGAGAAGAGGTCGCTGCGCGCGTCGGCGGGCCGGCCGCGCAGCACCTCGGGCGCGATGTAGCCGGGTGTTCCGGAGATGGTGGCGGCCTCGACGCCGGTGGTCAGGCCGGCGTGGTCGCCGGCCGGGTCCATGCGCGCGATGCCGAAGTCGAGCAGCTTGGGGACGCCGGTCAGCGTGATGACGACGTTGTGCGGTTTCAGATCGCGGTGGATGACGCCGTGCTCGTGCGCGGCCTCGAGCGCGGCGGCGATGCCGCTGACCAGTTCCAGCGCCGGCCCCACGCCCATGGCGCCGCGTTCGAGCCGCGCTGCCAGCGTCTCGCCCTCGACGTACTGCATCACGATGAAATCGCGCCCGGCCTCGTCGGTGCCGACTTCGTGGACCGCGCAGATGTTCGGGTGGTCGAGCGCCGCGGCCGCCTGCGCCTCATGCAACACCCGGCGCCGGGCCTCGGCGCCCGTGGCGGCATTGGCCAGGAACTTGATCGCGACCAGGCGGTTCAGCTTCTGATCGTGCGCGAGATAGACCTCGCCCATGCCGCCGGCGCCGAGGCGGCTGCGCAGTTCGTAGTGGGCGACCGTTCCCAGGGTTCCGGTCATGGTTCTGGCCGAGGCGGACGCGTGGAGGCGGCCGCGTTCGCTGGGTTGGCGCGAGTATACACACCGGATTGGGTGCCAGCTCTGGTGTGGTTGATGGCCGGACGCGCCTCCGGTTATCACATAGGCGTCGTCGTCAGCCCACGAACCTCGTCCGGATGGTGTGGGTCACGCGGGCCATCGCTGCCTCCAGCGCGGCGGCGGCGCGGCCCGAGTCGGAGGCGGGCCCGCCGGCCGCGGCCAGCGCGTCGGCGACGCGCTCCTGGAGCGGGAGCCGCACCGGGCGCGGTTCCATCTGGGCGAGCAAGGTCTCTACCTGCCGCACCTGCGCCCGGGTCTCCGCGATCTGGGCCAACGCCGCCTCGACGCCAACCACGCCGCGTTGCGCCTCCTGCAGCAACCGGCACTCGAAGGTCCGGCAGCAGCGCGGTCGCTGCGTGTAGACCCCGCACCGCGTTCCGCGCAGCGCCGTACAGGGCAGTGACAGCAGCTCGGCGTCGGCATCGTCCTCGTCGACGGCCAGCCCCAGCGCCTCGAGCCGCGCGGCCTCAGCCCGTCCCGTCAGCTCGACGTCGCCAAACAGCGTGCCGTCGCAGCACAGCCCGCAGCGTGTGCACAGGACATCGGTCAGCATCGTGCCTCTTCGGCGCGCCTCGGCGCTAAGGTTACACGCCTGCTGCAGCGTGTGCGCCCGCGATCCATCGCGGCCGAGGGCGGACGTGCCCGGTGGCGGAGGTAGACTCCGAGACGCCATGCACACATCCATCCTGCTCGCCCTCGTCACCGTGGCGGCTGGCGCCATGGTCTGGACGCAAACCACCCCCACCGGCGCCCCGGCGGCACCCACGTCGTCGCAGCGCGTCGCGCTCGTCACCGGCTCCACCGACGGCCTGGGACGCGAAGTGGCGCGGCGGCTCGCCGCCGAGGGCGGCCACGTCATCATCCACGGCCGCAACGTCGAGCGCGGTCAGGCGGTGGTGGCCGAGATCCTCGCGAGCGGCAAGGGCTCGGCCCGGTTCTATCAGGCCGACTTCGCCTCGCTGGCCGAAGTCCGCCGCTTGGCCGACGACCTTCGCCGCGACTACCGCCGGCTCGACGTGCTCGTGAACAACGCCGGCATCATCACGCCGCAGCGCGCGCTCAGCCAGGACGGCCACGAGCTGCAGTTCGCCGTGAACTATCTGGCCGGCTACCAACTGACCTACGCTCTGCTGCCACTTCTCGAACAGGGCCGTGCGGCGCGGATCGTCAACGTGTCGTCGCTGGCCGCCGCGCCCATCGACTTCGCGGACGTGATGATCGAGCGCGGCTACTCGTCGAGCCGCGCCTACGGGCAGAGCAAGCTGGCGCAGGTGATGTTCACGATCGACCTGGCGCAGGAACTGAAAGGCACGGGCATCGTCGTGCAGGCGCTGCATCCAGCCACCTATATGAACACCACCATGGTGGCGTCAGCCGGGATGACGCCCCGGAGTACCGTGGAGGAAGGCGCCGCCGCCGTCCTGAACGCGATCGCCACCGACGCGCCGAGCGGCAGCTACTTCGTGGGCCAGCAGGTCGGCACACCGCATCGGCAGGCCGCCGACCCCGAAGCGCGCCGCCGGCTCCGCGAGGTGAGTCGCGCGCTGACCGGGTCGAAGTAGGTCGCCACGGCGCCACGCCACGCTCGGGCGGCCGCCGACCGCCACGCGGAACACGCCGTAGACATCCTACGTCTATCGCTCCAGGATGACGCAGGCTGCATTCACCTCGCCGCGCGTGATGGTCAAAGCCGCCGCGGTCTCCTACTTGATCACCTTTGCGGCCGGCACCTACGCCCTCCTCAACCGCGGTCGCGCGGGCGTCATCGCCGGTCTGATGGCGGCCGCCAGTTACGTCGTCGTCACGCTGCTCTTCTACGGCATCTTTGCGCCGGTGAGCCGGCGCATCTCGCTGCTCGCCGCGGCCGTCAGCCTCATGGGCATCGCCGTCGGACCGCTCGGCCTGACCGTCGTGAGCCCCCTGGTGTTCTTTGGCGTCTACTGCCTGCTGCTCGGTTACCTGGTGCTGCAGTCCACGTTCCTGCCCCGGTTCATCGGCGTGCTGCTGCTCGTCGCGGGGCTTGGTTGGCTGACGTTCCTTTCGCCTGCGCTCCGCGTCTCCCTGTATCCCTACAATCTGGCGCCGGGCATCATCGGGGAGGGCGTGTTGACGCTGTGGCTGCTGGTGGCCGGCGTGGATGTGCCACGCTGGCAGGCCCAAGCCCGGGCCAGTCGAGCCTCAGGCGCCTCGTGACGAGGAACGGCTCGGCCCGGTTGCGTCGACATCACCCGTCAGTGCACGACGCGGCGCGGCACCAGCGCCTTGACCGCCTCGACGACTGCGTCCGGTGACGCGTGCGCCAGCGCCCGCACGGTGTCGGGATGCGCGGCCGGCGCCGTCGCGGCACTGCACACGGCCTGGCGCAGCAGGAACTTGTCGCGCTCCGCGGCCATCCAGCCGGCGGTGACGAAACCGATCCAGAAGAAGGCGAGCGCGCCGGGCAGGTCGCGGGCGCCGATGGGCAGCGCCGGCGTGTCCGCACCGCCGATCATCCAGGCGGTCGCCGCCGCCGTGGCCCCCGCCGTTGCCGCCGCCATCACGACCCGGCCCAGGTGGCGGCGGCCGACCGCCCGCCGCGTGCGCCAGTCGAGGCTCGTGAGGGCCAGCCCCAATCCGCCCTGCCGGGCCAGCCAGGCGCTGACCGCGCCCCCCGCCCCGCCCAGGCACGCCGTCCAGATCCACGTGGTCGCTGTCATATCCATGGCTGTGCGTTCCAATCGGTTGCCAGTGCCGAGCGCCGACACGTCCGTCAATCGACCTTCTTCTAGGGAATAACGCCGCGGAGGCCGGTTCCGTACGTCCGACCCTGCTGATTGGGGGCTTGCGCGCCCCGCATCGCATGTAGAGAATTCAGGGAGCCAGAACACCGGCACCATAAGCAGACGCACAACCCCCATGGACCCGCACCCCCGCGACGCGTCTCCGGGCGGCCCTCTATCGAGCCCAGTTTCAGAGGAACTGCTGCGCCGTGCGCGCTCGGGCGACGAGGGGGCGCTCGATCAACTGCTGGCGCGCTATCTGCCGCGCCTGCACCGCTGGGCCCACCGCCGCGTCCCCACTTGGGCGCGTAGCGCCGCCGACACCGCCGATTACGTGCAGGACACGGTGCTGCACACGCTGCGCAATCTCTCGACCTTCAAGCCGCAGCGCGAGGGCGCCCTGCTCGGCTACCTGCGGCGATCGCTCGTCAACCGCGTGCGCGACCAGTTCCGCCACGCCGCGCGGCACCCGGCGCCCGGCGAACTGGATGAGGCGATGGCCGACGGCGGCCGCTCGCCGCTCGACCTGGCGATTGGCGCCGAAGACCGCGAGCGCTACGAGGCAGGCTTGAAGCGCCTGCGCCGGGTCGACCGTCAGGCCATCGTCGCCAGCATCGAACTGGGCTACAGCTACGAGCAAATCGCCTTGATGCTCGACAAGCCCTCGGCCGAGGCCGCGCGCCTGGCCGTGCGGCGGGCCCTCGTTCGCCTCGGCGAGGAGATGGCGCGTGGCGCGCATTAGCCCCGACGGCCTCCCCGATTCGCTGGCCGCGGCCATGGCCGACGGCGCCGTCATCGACTGGCGCTCGGTGGAAGCGACGGCGGCCGGCGCCGTCAACGCCGATCTCGTGCGCGAGCTGCGCGTGATCGCGGCCATGCGCGGGCGGCGTGCCGTGGCGCTGCCCGGCGCCCGCTCCTGGCTCGCGCGAGCCGTGGCGATCTGGTTCGTGTTCGGGGTGGCCCTGGCCGCGGCCAAGGTGCTCGTGGCCCTGCCCTTCATGCCGGGCGCCCTGGCGCTTCTGTTGCCGGCCGCGGCGGGCGCGCCGTTTGCGCTCAACCTGGCCATCTTCGGGATCGGCGGCCTGGCGCTCGTGATCGGCGGCGGCCGCGACCGGCGCCTGCAATTGCTGGGCGGGCTCTACCTGACAATCGCGGCCTCGTTCGTCGACCCGTTCCTGGCCTTGGCGGACGGACCCGTGGGCGCGGTCATCGGCGTGCTGGCCATGGGCCGTCCAGAGGCCTTCTTCGCGCTTGCGGTCTGGCTGTTTGCCTGGACGTTCCCCGGAGAGCCGGCCGGCCGGCGCGCGCGGCCCTGTGCCGCGGCGATGATCGCGCTGGCGTCCGCGACGGCTGTCCTGTTCTTCGTGGCCAATGTTCTGCGGGTGCAACAGAGCTGGCCGATCGAGTCTCCGCAGGCCCTCGCCGTCCTCGAGGTGCTGAATCGCAGCAACCCGGGCTCCCTGTACTTTCCGTTGATCTTCGCGATCGCGCTGCCCGCCGTCCCGTTCCTTGTGGTCAAATCCCGCCTCGAGTCGCCCGGGCGCCGGCGCAAGGTCAGGTGGTTCCTGGCCGCTCTGGCCCTGGGCCTCATGCCGATGCTCGTGGCCGTCCTGGCCACGCCATTCGTGCCTGCTTTCAGCGATCCCGCCGTGCGGCAACCGCTTGGCGTCGTGCTTTATCTGGCGCTCGGCTCGGTCGTGCCGATGACCGCCTACGCCGTGGCCGTCAATCACGTGATGGACGTGCAGTTCGTGATTCGCGCCACGCTGCAGTATGCGCTGGCCCGCTATGCGATCTGGGCCGCCATCCTGGGGCCGCTCACCTACCTGGCGCTGGATGTGTTCGTGAACCGCGGCCTCACGTTCCTCCAGTATCTCGACGCCCGGAAGCCGCTCGATCTGCTGGCCCTCTCAGGCGTGGGGTTCGTGGCCCTGACGTTCCGCTCGCAGCTGGTCGGCGCCGTGGACCGGTGGTTCCTGCGGGAGCCGCTCGAGTCGGCGCAAGCGTTGGCGCGTCTGGAACACCGCTTCCGGTCGAGCGAGAGCCTGCGCGGGATCAGCACCGCGCTGGGCGACGAACTGGCGGCGGCGCTGCATGCCGAGCGGGCCACTCTGCTGCTGCTGGCCCAGGACGGCGGGTCGCTCGTGGCCCTCGACGGGTCGGTGCCGCCCTTGCCGCGCGGCGCCCTGCTCCTGGATCTGCTGCAGTCCACCCGCTCTGAGCTGCAGGTGGGGGCGGGTTCGGCCATCGCGCAGCTGCTGCCCGAGGCGGAGCAAGCCTGGCTGACCGAAACCGGAGCGCAGCTCTTGTCGCCGCTCGTCGGCTCGTCCGGCGCCCTTCTTGGGGTCGCGGCCATCGGTGCCGCCGCCCACGAGCTGCCCTACACGCCCAATCACGTGGCGCTGGCGGCGGCGATGTCCGGCCACGCGGCCATGCAGCTCGAGAACCGTTGGCTGCGGGAAACGCGGGTCGCCTTGGGAAACGCCGAGGCTCCGGCCGCGGGCGTCGGCTGGCAGGACGAACCGGCCGCCTGGTGCCCGCGCTGTTCGGACACGTCGAGTCCCGATACGCGGCGCTGCCGCTGCGGCGCCGCCACCAGGCCCGCGGTCCTGCCGCTCTTCGTCAACGGCAAGTTCCGGCTGCAGCGCTTCCTCGGCGCCGGCGGCACCGGTGTGGTCTACCTTGCCACCGACCTGGCCTTGGATCGCAAGGTGGCCCTCAAGACCCTGCCGGCCATGCGCCGGGAGTACGCCGAACGTCTCCGCCGCGAGGCCCGCGCCATGGCGTCGGTGCGTCATCCGAACCTGGCGACGATCTACGGTACCGAAGAGTGGCACGACACGCCGCTGCTCATCGTCGAGTACCTGGAGGGCGGGACGCTGCTGGACTGGCTCGCCCGGGGACCGATATCGGTGGACGAGGCCCTCGACCTCGGCATCATGCTGGCCGACGCGCTCGACCGCGTGCACGGGTCGGGCGTGCTGCACCGCGACGTGAAGCCCAGCAACATCGGATACACCGCCGACGGCGTGCCCAAACTGCTCGATTTCGGGCTGGCCGCCATGCTCGATCGGTCGCAAGGCCCGGACGCGGCGGCGGCCGTCATGCCGGCCGACGCGGCGGAACTGGCGGCCCGGTTCCACGGCGTGAAAGCCTCCTCTACGCTCACCATCACCCATCAGGTCGTGGGCACGCCCCTGTATCTTTCGCCCGAAGCGCTCGCCGGGTCGGCGCCCCAGGCGTCGTTCGACCTGTGGAGCCTGAACATGGTGCTCTACGAGGCCATCGCCGGGCGTCACCCGCTGGCTGGCCGCACCGTCACCGACGTCGTGGACGCGATTCAGCACGCGCCCCTGCCTGACGTGCGCGACGTGCGCCCCGACTGCCCGGCCCCGGTAGCGTCGTTCCTCCGCGACGCGCTGTCGCGGGTCGAGGTCCGGCGCCCGGCCACGGCCGCGCACCTGCGCACCCAGCTCCGCGGGCTGCGCGCCCGGGTCGAAGCCGCCTAACACGCCCTCCGGCTGGCCCCCCTGTACGAAAGTTGCCCCGGCGGCGTTCTCACCTGTACGGTCTGGCCGTTTCCCGAGGTGACGCAATGCCGGTAGAACAAATCGATTGCATCTTGAACGACTGCCTGCTGGCGGCCGGCCAGGGCATCGGCACCGCGAAATCGGTGGATTTCGCGGTGGTCGTCTTCTGGCGCGCCCGGTACCGCAAGTTCTTCCTGCACGCCATGACGGCGCATGGCAATTCCTGGGCGGCCGACCGTCACCGCGTCACCGCCGTAGGCCGTTACCTGGGCCAGCGCGCGGTCCATCACGCCAGCGCATCGGCGTCGGTGGACATGCGGGCCGCTGAGCTGGCCTGTCACGACGTCGAAACCGGATGCCAGATGAACGCCGTGCGCGAAGGCGTCGCGGCTGCCCCAACCCCAACTGCTTGACCTAGCGGAGGATCCGATGAACCTCGACCCGATTCGTCTTGACGTCCCCTCGGACACATTTGCTTCCGAGGCCGCGTCGCCGGCCTTCAGCGCTCCCGACCAGATCCTGGCCCACGAGCGCGCCGTCGACATCATTCTGGCCGACTGCTTCATGAGCATCGGCCAGGCGGTCGGCCTGCGGGCCACGTTCGACTACGACGCGGTGCAGTGGGTGCGCGAGCACTTCCGCGCCAAGTTCCTCGCGGCCATGCGCCATTTCGGAAATCGCTGGCAGGAGGACCGCGCCACCGTGACGGCCGTGTGCGGCATGCTCGGCGAACGCGCGGTGCGCCACGCCAACGGCGCGGCTTCGATCGACCTCGACGCGGCCCGCAAGGCCGCGGCGGATGTCGAGCGCTACTGCCAGTTGCACGCGGCCCGGCGCAGTGGCGCCCGCGGCGGCTCGAGCGAGGCCGCGACCGCCCTGATCGCAGGCTATTGGTGCACGTGGGAGCCCTAGACCTGGAACGGCGGCGCCCCCTGTCGGTCATGGCCGTCCCGCAGACGGCGGCCGTGCCGGCAGAGGTGTGCGCCCGCAATCGTGGGAGTGAGGGCATCGGTGGCTAGTCCCGAGCGCGATCAGCAGGGCATCGATTTCATTCGCCGTCTCGCGGCCGGTACGGCGCACGACGTCAACAACCTTTTGTTGCTGATGACCGGCTGCGCCGAGCTGGCGCTGGACGACGAGACGTTGAGCGCGGATACGCGGAAGCTCATGACCGACATCATGGCGGCGGGTGCCCGGGCCGGCGCGCTGACGCGGCAGTTCATGAACCTCGATCGGCCGCCGGTCACGCCCCCGCTGGGGGTGGACGTCGCGGCGTTGCTGCGCTCGTCCGACCTGCTGCTCCGCCGCCTGGTGGGTGAACACGTGAAGCTGGACCTCGATCCCGGGCCGTCGCCGCTCTGGGTGCAGAGCGATCCCAGTCAGGTCGAGCAGATCGTCGTCAACCTCGCGATGAACGCCCGTGACGCCATGCCCACGGGCGGCACGCTCACCATCACGGCCGACACCGTGGCGGGGCAGCGGCCGCGCGCGCGGCTGACGGTGACCGACACGGGCAGCGGCATCGACCCAGCCATCCGGCGGCGCATGTACGAGCCTTACGTCACGACCAAAAGCGGCGCCAACCACTGCGGTCTGGGCCTCGCGGTGGTGCGGTCGATCGTGGACCAGCTGGGCGGATCCATCCAGGTGGCGACGGCGATGCGGCGCGGCACCACCTTCACGATCGAGCTGCCGCAGCAGAGCCAGTCCCACCCGTCGTCCGCGTGAGCGCCGGCCGCGTCACTCCGCCCACACCTTTGCCAGCTCCACGATCACGTCCACGGCTTTGTCCATGTCCTGCGCCGAGACCCACTCGAGGCGCGAGTGGAAGTTCTGCTCGCCGGCAAAGATGTTCGGTGTCGGCAGGCCCATGAACGACAGGCGTGACCCGTCGGTACCGCCGCGGATGGCCCGCTCACGCACCGGCAGGCCGGCCCGGGTGATGGCTTGGCGCGCGCGGTCCACGACCAGTGGGTGCTGGTCGATGACCTCGCGCATGTTGCGATACTGCTCGTCCACGTGCACGTCCACGGCCGCCCCCGGCACCTCGTCGACTACGCCCTGCGCCAGCGCCCGCAGCCACGCTTGCTTCTCCAGCAGCCCCGCCGTGGCGAAGTCGCGCACGAGCAACTTGACGGCGGTGCGCCTCGACGCCCGCCTGAACGGCGTAAGGGTGCACGAAGCCCTCGCGCCCGGCGGTGGTCTCGGGCGACAGGCGGTCGGCGGGCAGCCGATCGATGAAACGGGCCGCCAGCTTGATGGCGTTCACCATGTGGCCCGGAGCGTAGCCTGGATGGGTGTTGAGGCCGCGGAAGGCCACCGTCATCGCGTCGGCCGAGAAGCTCTCGTACTCCAACTCGCCGCGCTGGCCGCCGTCCATGGTGTAGGCGTAGCGCGCGCCGAAGCGGGCCACGTCGAAGTGGGTCGTGCCGTGGCCGATCTCCTCGTCCGGCGTGAAGGCGATGCGGATGACGCCGTGCGGGATCTCGGGATGCGAGATCAGGTGCGCGGCGGCCGTCATGATCGCGGCCACGCCGCTCTTGTCGTCGGCGCCGAGCAGCGTCGTGCCCGAGGCCGTGACGATGTCGTGGCCCAGGCACTCGCCCAGGTAGGGCAGGTCGGCCACGCGCAGCACGATCTCCGGGTCGTCGGGCAGCACCAGGTCCCGCCCGTCGTAGGCGCGGTGCACGATTGGCCTCACGCCGGCGCCGCTCACTTCGGGCGAGGTGTCCACGTGCGCGATGAAGCCGATGACCGGGACGTCGGGACGCGCGGCCGTGGCCGGAATGGTGGCCATCACGTAACCGTGCGCGTCGATCGCGGCGTCGGCCACGCCCAACTCGCGCAACTCGGTCACCAGGTCGCGCAGCAGCACCAGTTGACCGGCGCTGCTCGGGTGCGTGGCGGCGCCTTCACGCGCCTGCGTGTCGTAGGTGACGTAGCGCAGGAAGCGGTCGAGGGCCGACGTGGCCATGCTAGTGGCCGACCGACTTTCGCAGCCCCGGGATGAGCCTCGGGCCCGCCCTCCGCCCGGCGGTGCGGACGACGGTCCCCGGGATGGCCGTGGCAATCATGATTGCGGCTGCTGTCGTGGCGATGAGTTGGCGCATCTTCGTTTCCCTGCCGGGCTGGTGCCGCCGCTCCTAGCGACGCTGCGCGCCGCCGCCCGGACGGCGCGCCGGGGTCGTGCCGTTGCCGAACGTCTCGATCGTGCGCGTCTTCATGTTGTAGACGTCGCCGGCCTCGAGCACGTCGTAAGGCTTCTGCCACGGCTGGTAGGCGCGCGTGCTGTCGTGCACCGTGACCTTCCACCGGCCCATGACCTCGAAGCGGTCGCCGGTCACCACGATGGCCGTGTCTTCGGACAGCCCGAGGCCCAGGTACTGAGGGAACTTCTTGATCACCGGAATCAGATCGTCCCAGCGGCTGCGCGCGTTGATGTGCTGATCGATGGCCGAGCGGCGCAGGAAGGCGAAGCCGCGCTGGTGACTGGGCTCGCTGGTCATCATCACATCAGCGCTCGCGGTGTCGCCGCGCACCAGGTAGTCGCCCTGGATCGTCGCGCCGGCCGACGTGCCGGCAATCACTCCGCCGCGCCCCAGCACGTTCCACAGCTCCTTCAGCGTCCGCGTGTTCGCGTAGGCGTCGACCATGTTCCACTGCCGGCCACCGTCGAACCACACGGCGTCAGCGTCGCGGAGCGGCTGCACGAACGCCTCGCTGTCGGCAACCTTCGGGTCCCAGGTGTGGAGCATCACGACGTTGGTGAGTCCGCGTTTCCTCCAGGGGGCCAGCACCACGTCGGGCTGGTAAACCTTGACCGTGCCGTCCGCGTTCCTGTTGCCGCCGTTGGTCGGCACGATCACGAACTTCTTCGTGGGCCCTCCGGCCAGCGCGATGAACTTCTGCGGCACGCCGAACTGCTCGCTCATGTTGCCGCCGACGATGAACAGCGTGCCCGTGGCGGGCCCGTACTCGGGCGCGGTCGTGACGGCGGCCGCGGCCGGCTGGGCCATCGCCGCCGGCGGCGCCTGGGCACCGGCGAGCGCGACGGTCAGGGTGAGGAGCGCGCAGGGCAGCAGCTTGGGGATGGGCACTGGGCGCAGCATACAATGCGTCGGCCCGATCAGGGACTGGCCGTCAGGTTTTCGGCAGCGTGTGCACCCCGAGCGCCTTGCGCACGGCCACGATCTGCCCGACGTGATAGGAGACATGGTCGGCCGCCAGCAGGAGCGCGCGCAGGTAGGTCTGCGTGGCTGTACCCGTGGGCACGGCGGCGGTGAGGTCGGTCACCTCGCGCGCCAGTTGCTGCAGCCGCTGGCGCGAGGCCGTGCAGGCGGCCACGCTGGCCGCCCACGCGGCGTCGTCGGTGGGCGCCGGCCGCTTCGGCCAGTAGTCGGCCGGCCACGACAGGGCATGGACGTAGTCCGCGTTCACGCAGAAGTCGACGAGGTCGTCCTGCGCGATCCGGATGTGTTCGAGCAGCTGCCACGGCGAGTGCTCGAAGCCCGGCGGGTGCACCCCGCGGGCCTGGGCGGGGATGCCGTCCACCGCCTGGTCGAAGCCGATGTGCGCGTCCTCCCAGTCCAACACGCGAGCGAGGTGTTCGCGGATGGCAGTGTCAGGCTGTCGCATGGTCGCCTCGCCTCCTGGGGGCAGCTTAACGCACCCCGCGGGGTCGAGCGACGCGCCATCTGGGCCGTAATCGGCTACGCTGCGCGTGTCGTACGGCAGTGGTGCCCGCGCCACCTGCTGGAGGAGGGCCGATGGCCGAGCAAGTGCTGATCGTGCATGGATATTCGGACGGATCGACGAGCTTCACCGCGCTCGGCGACTTCCTCGTGGCCCAGGGGCTGTACGCCCGGGAGCATGTCCGCTATCTCGACTACAGCAGCATGGACGACGAGGCCACGTTCCGCGACTTCGCCGACAAGCTCGACGCCGATTACCGTCTGCGCTACGACGACGACGAGCGGGTCGACGTCGTGTGCCACAGCACGGGCTCGCTGGTGGTGCGGGCGTGGCTGGCCCTGCACGAGGGCCGCAATCGCCGCCGCGGGCTGAACGAGCCGTGTCCGGTCGACCGGCTGCTGTGTTTTGCGCCAGCCAACTTCGGGTCGGATCTGGCCAAGCTCGGGCAGTCGTTCCTGGGCAAGTTCCGCTCGACCTTCTTCAACGCGCGATCGCACGACGAGGATTTCATGGAGTCGGGCAAGGCCGTGCTGCAGGGACTCGAGCCGGCCAGCCCGTTCCAGTGGGAGCTGTCGTTCGAATGCGATCTGCACGGCGACCACACCTACTTCAGCGACCAGCGGGACGCGGCCCAGCGCTGTTATCCGTTCGTGCTGGCCGCCGGCGAGGCGTATGCCGGCGTGCAGGCCAAGGTCATCAAGCAGCGTGCCATGCCCGGCACCGACGGCACGGTCCGCATCGCCGGCACCTCTCTCAACAGCCGCGCCTGCTCACTCGACTTCAGGCGCACGGGGCCGGCCCTGCGCTGGTGGCAGAACCAGCGCTTTCCGCGCATGCCCTTTGCGGTCTTCTCGGGTGTCAATCACGGCAGCATCATCGACCCGGGCTGTGCCGGCTTCGCCGACGCCGACGGTCCGGGCGGTGTGGCCGCGCGCGTGCTGCGCGACGCGACGACGCCGGAGGCCTATCGGCACTGGGTCGCGGAGTTCGACGCGCTGAGCGACACCCATCATGCCCGCCTTCCCGAGGACCGGCAGGCGAAGTACCAGCAGTTCTTCTTCCGCGTGCGCGACGACATCGATCAGGCGGTAGACGATTACTTCGTGGACTTCCACGTCGTCGGCCCCGACGATCGGCCTGACGCCCGCCTGACCGAGCAGTTCGACGAGTTCTTCGCCACCAAGGTGCACGTGCACTCGAAGGCCAAGTCGTATCGCGTGTTCTGGATGAACTGCAGCGAGTTGGACACGTTCCACGCCGCGTTGCGCGCCGCCCGCGGACGGCTCATCATCGAGATCTCGGGCAAGAGCAGCCTGCCCGACGTGCGCTACGAGGTGAGCCGGTTCGTGGCGTTCGACCCGGCCGCCCCGGTGGCCGCCAATGCGCCGATACTCCTGGCCCCGAACACGACCACGCTCGTGGACGTCATCCTGAACCGGGCACAGACCGATCGCCTGCTCTCGATTGGTGATGGCCGGGCAGCAGTCGCGACGCGATCGCTGGCACCCGAACTGCCGCCGGCGGCAACGCCCGAGCGCACCGGTCGGGCGGTCATTGCCAAGCCCGTCGACGCGCCCCGTTAGATCAGGCGAGGCGCACGCCCGTCACCTCACGCGACGAGCGCGTCGAGCTTGGCGGCGCAAATGAAGTCGTTTTCCGACAGTCCGCCGATTGCATGGGTCGTGTAGGTGACGGCGCAGTAGCCCCAGCCGAACGCGACATCCGGATGGTGGCCCTGCTTGTCGCCCAGCCACGCCGCCAGGTTGGCCAGCTGCACCGGCTTGGCGAAACCTTTGAATTCGAACCGGCGGGTCAGCGCGCCGGCGCTGGCGTCGATGCGCCAGTCGGGATGCAGGTCGCCCTGGAGCCGCGCGCAGGCCTCGGCGTCGAGGGGCGGCGTGCCGCCCTCGCAGGGCTGGCACGTGCGGTCGCGCAGGTCGCAGGTGGTCATGACGCAACTCCCGGCGCAGGCATGTCCTTGGGCGGGTACTTGGGCGCGTGGAGCCCGAGCGAGCGGGCCTCGGCGATGTCGGCCATCAGGTCGCGCTCAGCGACCGCGAACAGGTCGTCGAGGTTCTCGATGACGAAGTAGACCGGCTGGTGGATGTCGATCCGGTAGGGCGTGCGCAAGACGTCGATGACGTCGAAGGGCCGGTATTCGGGCTCGCCGCTGACCGACCACGGCAGTTCGGTGGGTGACGAGGCCAGGCCCGAGCCCAGCGACTTCAGTACGCCGTTCTCGCGGGTCAGGCCGAACTCGATCGAGAACCAGTAGAGGCGGATGAGCCACGAGAAGTCTTCCTTCGCGGCGCGAAGCCCGGCCTGTCCGATGGCGTGCGAGAAGCCGGCGAAGCGCGGGTCGGCGAGCAGCGGCGAGTGGCCGAAGATCTCGTGGAAGATGTCGGGCTCTTCGATGTAGTCGAAGTCCTTCCGCGACCGGATGAACGACGCGGCCGGGAACTGGCGTTCGGCGAGCATGCCGAAGAAGCGCTTGAAGCCAATGAGCGCGGGAACCGGCACCACGTTCCAGCCGGTGCGGGCGCGCAGGATTTCCGAGACGTCGGGGCACTGCGGCACGCGGTCGGGCGGCAGATTGACCGCGGCCAGACCATCCAGATACGCCTTCGAGGCGTGCCGCTGTACGTTGGGAATCTGGCGCGCGCACAGGTCGCGCCACACCAGGTCCTCTTCGGCGGTGTAGGCGATGCGGCCGGACTCGTCGGGGATCTTGGCGACGTAGGAGGTGGTGGCGGGCATAGTGAGTTGATTTTGAACCTGTCCTGGGGAAATGGCTTCGCTGTTTTCAGTCGAAAACGCCTGAAATAGGAACGAAATACCTTAAATCGGCCGTCTATGGGTATCCTATTCCTCGTGTATCAGCCCGACGACGTCGACAAGCGCCTGCTGCGCCTGCTCCAGAACGACGCCCGCCTGAGCACGCAGGAACTGGCCGAGCGCTCCGGGCTCTCGGCGTCGCCGGCGTGGCGCCGCGTGCGCCGGCTCGAACAGGAAGGGATCATCCGCGGCCAGGTCGCGATGCTGGAGCCGCGCAAGCTGGGCCTGCACGCCGTGGCCTACGTGCACGTGTCGCTGCTCGATCACGCGGAGGCCACAATCGCGCGCTTCGACCAGTTCGTCCAGCAGCAGGATCAGGTGGTTGAATGCGCGTCGATCACCGGGTCGAACGACTACATGCTCAAAGTCGTCGCCAGAGACCCGGAAGACCTGGAGTTCTTCATCATGCGGAAGCTCCTGGCGCTCGGCGTGGTGCGATCCTCGACCACCAACTTCGTGCTGCGCCAGACGAAATACACCACCGCCCTGCCGATCGACTAGCTCTCAGGGCCGGGCTCCGGCCGTCAGTCGGTGCGCAGCGCCTGCATCGGCGACAGTCCGGCGGCCCGCGACGCCGGCACGAGCGACGCGGCGAGCGCGGCCAGTCCCAGCGAGCCGGCGGCGGTGCCAAGCGCCACGGGATCCCAGAACGCCACCCCGAACAGCTGCGCCGAGAGCAGGTAGCCGGCCCCCACCGCCAGCGGCAGGCCCAGGAGCAGCCCCAGGGCGACGTGCCGGAACGCGCCGCCCAGCAGAAGCCGGACGACGCGCGGGCGGTCGGCGCCCAAGGCCATGCGCACGCCGATCTCGCTGGTGCGCCTGGCCACGGAGTAGGCGGTCACGCCGTAGATGCCGATGGCCGCCAGGACCAGCGCCACGACGCCAAACAGGCCGGCCAGACTGGCCACGGCGCGCGGCTGGTCGAAGGTGCGCTCGACCTGTTCGCGCAAGGTCCGGATGCTGGTGACGACCAGGTTCGGATCCGCCTCGGCGAGCACGCGCGCGACCTGCGGTTCGAGCACGCCCGGCGGCGTGTCGGTGACGAGCAGCAGCCCGCCCACGTAATGCGACGCGGTCTCGACCCGGCGCATCAGCGGATTGGCGTAGTCGGCCGTCTGCGCCAGCGGCACGAAGAACATCGGCCGCATCGGGCGATCGAGCTGGAAGCCGGCGAAGCGCGCGTCCTTGACCACCCCGACGATCCGGAAGGTGTTGGCGTTCTCCGGCAGGTTCAGGCCGAAGTGCTGATCGAGCGGGTCTTCGCCGTCCTTGAAGAAGCGCTTCACGAAGGCCTCGTTGACCACGGCGACGTTCTCGGCGGTGCCGGTGTCGGCGGCGCCGAAGTGTCGTCCGCGGACCAGCGTCACGCCCAGATCCTGCAGGTAATTGGCGCTCACCCGGTCCCACGACGCGCTGGTCTGTTCGCCCGGTTCGACCAGCGGCTTGCCGGCGATGATCACGCCCTCGCCCCAGTTGTCGGTGAGCGGGTTGTAGAGGGCCAGGCCGGCGCCGCGCACGCCGGGCAGGGCGCCCAGCCGTTCCTCGATGTTGCGGTAGAGCGCGCTCAGCCGTTCTCCGGTGAACGACGCCGAGGGCCGTCCCACCGAGACGATGACGCGGCCGTCCTTCTCGAAATGGAAGTCCTGGCCCTCGAGATTGCCCAGGCTGCGGCCGAGCATCGTGGAGCCGGCCACGAGCACGACCGAGAGCGTGGCTTGCACGACGAGCAGCGTGGTGCGCGCAAACGACGAGCGGTCGCCGGCGGTGCGGCCGGCGCCGCGCAGCGCCTCGATCGGATCGGTGCGCGTGGCCAGCCATGCCGGGGCCG
Organism: uncultured Acidobacteriota bacterium; assembly: GCA_963843885.1. Classification (GTDB taxonomy): domain Bacteria; phylum Acidobacteriota; class Vicinamibacteria; order Vicinamibacterales; family UBA2999; genus CADEFD01. The sequence continues at coordinate 404,776 of CAWJMJ010000011.1, read as the reverse complement.
CGCCGAAGAGCAGTCCGGTCACGAGCGCGAGGCCGGTGGCGAAGGCCAGCACGAGCGGCGAGGGCGTCGTGTCGATCGGCAGCAGCGTGGCCCCGGCAAAAGCCAGCGACAGCAGCAGCCGCGCCGCGGCCATGGCCACGAGCAGGCCGGCCACCGCCCCGGCCACCGCCAGCAGCACGCTCTCGACCAAGGCTTCGACGATGATCTGACGGCGCGAGGCGCCCATCGCCAGACGCACGGCGGTCTGGCCGCGCCGCGCCACCGCCCGCGCCAGCAGCAGATTGGCCACGTTGGCGCAGGCGATGAGCAGCACCAACCCGCACACCGCCAGCAGGATCTGCAGGCTCCGCCCGTATTGCTCCTTCATCACGCCGACCCCGGCGCCGGCCGGCACCACGGCGATGAGCTGTTGCGGCAGGACGCGTTCGACGGCGGCCATCCAGGCCGGCGGGTAGCCGGCTTCGTGCTGCATCCACTGGCGGAGCAGGCCGGTGAGCCGCGCGTCGAGGCCCGCCACCGTGGCGCCTGGCCGCAGCCGGCCGATGACGCGGAGCCACGCCGAAACCGGCTGGCGCAGCAGCGACGTGTCGCCGGCCACGAGTGGCTCCTGCTGCAGCGGCACCCACACGTCGGGCGGATTGGCCTTGAGGGTCTCGCCGTAGAACCCGGGCGGGCCGATGCCGGCGACCGTGAAGGCGCGCCCTTCCATGATCAGGGTCGCCCCCACCATCGCGGGGTCGCCGCCGTAGAGCCCCTGCCAGGCGTGATAGGCCAGGACCACGACTGGCGCCGCCGCCGGCGTGTCGTCGTCGGCCGTGAAGAGGCGGCCGGCGAAGGCGCTGATGCCGAGCGTCTCGAAGTAGTTGCCGCTGACGTAGGTGGTGCGGTGTGGCCGCGGCGTCTGGTCGCCCTCGCGGCGCACGCTCATCCGGTTGCCGCCGGCCTGGAACGCCGTCATCGACTCGAACTCGGGCGTGTCGGCGACGAGGCGCTCGAACAGCGGGAACGAGAACATGCCCCAGCGGTCCTGGGGGCCGCCCTGGACGCAGCAGTTGTCGCCGTCGCCGACGCGGTACAGCCGGTCCGGGTCGCCCACCGGCAGCGACTTCAGCATCACGGCGTGGATCAGCGTGAAGATGGCCGTGGTGCCGCCGATGCCGAGCGCCAGCGTGAGGACCGCGGTGGCGGTGAAGAGCCGTGCCGAGCGGAACTTGCGCAGGGCGTAACCGAGGTCGCGCAGGAAAGTGCTCACGTCCAGGTTAGACGGGAGTCACCGTCGCTTTGTTGGATCGCGGGCGGTTCCAGGCCGGACCACGCGCGAGGCCGGGCTGGACCCGGCCTCGCGGGCGTGGCGGCTACTGCTTGCGGTAGGTGCTGACCGGCGGCAGGCGCGACCCGGTGCCGGGCGGCGGGGCCGGCTCGCTCACCACGTTCATGGTGATCGACCCGATGCCCTCGATCGAGGCGGTCATCTTCTCGCCTGGCTTGAGGAAACGTTCGGCGCCGCGATAGGCCTGGCCCATGCCGGTGCCGCCCGAGGTGCCGTTGTTGACCACATCGCCGGGGAAGAGCGTGATGATCGACGAGCCGTACTCGATGAGTTCGTAGATCGAGTGGATCATGTCGGCCGCGCCGGCCTCCTGCATCACCTTGCCGTCCACGGAAAGCGTCTGGCGCAGCCGCTTCATCGGGTCGCCGTAGAACTCCTTCGGCACGATCCACGGGCCCATCGGCGCGAAGGTGTCGTGGCCTTTGCCCACCAGCCAGTCGGAGCCGGGCCGGGAGTCGGGCGGGCGGCCGCCGCGATCCGAAACGTCGACGGTGACCATGTAGCCGAAGATGTGCTCGGCGGCCTTGTCGGCTGGCACGTCGCGAGCGGCCCGGCCGATGACGATGCCGAGTTCCACCTCCCAGTCGACGCGGTCGCGGCCATAGGGGATGATCACGTCGTCGCCGTCGCCAACCACCGCTCCGCGCGTCGGCTTGAGGAACAGATAGGGCACGCCGCGCTTGGCCCGCCGTTCGGCTTCCGCCTTCTTCTGCTCCTCGGCGGTGCCGGTCTCGCCGACGTGCGTGTAGAAATTGACGGCGGCGTTGAGCATCTTGCCCGGCATGAGCGGCGCCAGGATATCCACCGATTTCACGTCGTGCACCCATGCCGGCCGGGTCGTGCCGGTCAGGCGGTTGCCGCGCACGAGGTAATTCACGATCTCGTAGAGCCGGGTCTTCATCCCGTACTCGTAGCGCCCGACCAGGTCCACCATGGTCGGCGGCATGGGCACCGCCGGGTAGGCCGGGTCGCGCTGCAGCATGCGATTGGCCGCGGCCAGTTCGACGACCAGCGTGTCACGCAGCACGATGCCGATTCGCGGCTCGCCGCCGAGGTCGAAGGTGCCCAGCTTGAACGGCTCGGCGCTGCTGATCGACGGGTCGCCCTGCGCCGCTGCCGGCGCCGGACCAACGATGACGGCCAGCGCCGTCAGGACTGCGAAAGTTTTCATGTGCGCTCCTCCGGATGCGTCCCCTTTGTAGCAGGCGCCGCGGGCCTCGCCGGTAAAAGGATGTCTCGAAGATGTCTGCGACTTGTCTCGTGCGGCGCTGCGTCGGCCGCATAGACAAGTTGCAGACAATCCCTAGACATGGTTTGACATCGGGCTCGACGGCAAACCGCTAAGCTCCGGCGCATCGACCGACTCCGAAAGGGAGGGGTTCACATGGTGGCTGCTGCACGGCTCCTGTTCTTCATCTCGAGTGTGTTCATCGCCGTGTCCTCTCCGGCGTTCGCCCAGCAACGCGGCGCGATCTCCGGCAAGATCCTCGATCCGGACGGGCTGGCGCTGCCCGGCGCCACGATCGTCATCACCAACGCCGCGACCGGCTTCACGCGCGAAGTTGTCACGGCCGACACCGGCGCCTACTCCATTCCGAACCTCGAGCCCGGCACCTACGACGTGACCGTCACGATGGCCGGCTTCGGTGGGGCCAAGCGCGCCGGCCTGCTGCTGGCGCCTGGCGCGGCGGTCACTCTCGACTTGAAACTCACCGTCGCCGGGGTCCAGGAGAACCTGGTGGTCACCGGCGAAGCGCCGCTGGTCGAACGCACCAGCAACCAGATCGGCGGCAGCCTGTCGCGGCGCGAGATCGAGGAGGTGCCGTCGAACTTCCGCAACTTCACCGGGTTGACCCAGCTCATTCCCGGGATGACGCCCAACCCGGCGACCTCCACCTTCGAGGGCGGCCAGGTGGTGGCCAACGGGTCGCCGTCGCAGCAGAACGTCTACCTGATCGACGGGATGTACAACAACGACGACCGCCTGGGCGGCAGCCAGGGCACGCAGGTGCGCCTCGTCCTCGACAACATCGAGGAGTACCAGGTGCTGGCCAACCAGTACAGCTCTGAATACGGCGGCGGCGCCGGCGCCATCATCAACATGGTGACCCGCGGCGGCACCAACGACATCCGGGGCCGCGTCTACTCTTACTTCCGCGATGAGTCGCTCAATGCCCGGGGCAAGTTCCTGAGCGCCGGCCAGCCCAAGCCGCCCGAGCGGACCCTGCAGGCCGGGTTCGGCCTTGGCGGCCCGATCGTCAAGAATCGCGCCCACTTCTACTTCACCTACGAGCGCGACAACGAGGACATCGCCGGGCAGAAGCGCTTCCCGGCCGCGGCGGCGCCACTGGCCGTGGACCAGGTCGGCTTCTTCACGGTGCGCGCCAACAACTATTTCGCCCGCGCCGACCTGCAGCTGAACGACCGCAACTTCATCAACGGCCGCTGGCTGCTCGAGGACGCGGCCTCGCGTGGCGAGGGTTTCAACACCAACAACGAGACCCCCGACGCCCAGGAGTTCGAGGCCGACCACGACACGCTGTGGGCCGGCACCTACACCAGCGTCATCACCGACCGGTTGTCGAGCGTGACCCGGTTCGGCCGCATCGGTGAATCGCTGACGACGGCACCCCAGGGCTTCTTCAACGACAAAGGCAAGCCCATCGGCTTCGACGGCCGCGACCCGTTCTCGATTGGCCAGCGCAACGTGCATGCCAGCTACATCACCGGCACCGGCGGTACCGGTCCGACCACGGTGATCCGCACCTACGTCATCGACCAGGCGTTCAGCTACTTCGTCCCGAATCTGCTGGGCGGCGAACACACCGTGAAGGCCGGCGGCGGCTACAGCTGGAACAACATGGATCCGCGCTCGACGTTCGACTCGGGCACCTTCCAGTTCCGCACCGATGCGCCCTACAACCCGGCCGATCCGGCCACCTATCCCTTCCAGTTCGACGTCACCGTCGGGCCTCGCAGCGACTACGGCTACGCGGTGGTGTCGAAGGACCAGCGCCGCTACGTGTTCGTCGAGGACAAGTGGAGCGTCACGAGCAACCTGACCCTCAACCTGGGCCTGCGCTGGGACAACCACGAGCAGACGCCGAACCACGACAACGCCTTCGCGCCGCGTGCCGGCTTCGCGTGGGACGCGCTCGGCTCGGGGCGCACCGTGGTCCGGGGGGGCATCGGCAAGTTCTACGCCTACGTGCCGGTGGTGCACGACCTGACCCTGCAGCAAAGCGGAGTACGGACGCTGTTTCCATCGATCTCGATCAACGCCAACAGCCCGAACGCCAATCTCGTGCTGGTTCCCGACATGATCACCGACACCGCGGGCAATCCGGGTGTGGCCCGCCTGTCTCCGGCCGGCCAGGCGATCCTGAACGCGCTTGCGCGACGCGGTCGTTGCCGGCACGGGGTTCAACCGGAACCCGCGCATCGACAGCCCCGACCGCAAGATGCCCCACACCTGGTCGTGGAGCGCCGGCGTCAGCCAGGAGCTGTTCGGACAGATGGCCCTGTCGCTCGACTACGTCGCCAATGCGTCGCGCGATCAGCTCGGCGTCATCGACATCAACGAGCCGGTGAACGGCGTGCGCCCGGGCGTGGCCGTGTTCGACCCCACCGGCGCGCTGATTCCGGCCGAGGCCCGCGGCGTGAGTTTCCAGCGGGTGCTGCAATCGCAGACGAGCGACCTCTTCGACGGCGACTACAAGTCGCTGCAGCTCTCGCTCATCAAGCGCATGTCGCACCGGTGGAGCGGCCGCCTGGCCTACACCCTGCAGCGCAGCAACTACGTCGGCATCGGCAATCCCGACGCGCGCCGGGTGTGGCTCGACAACGACCCGCGCGCCGACTACGGCGAGTTCCAGTCCAACCGCACCAACGTCTTCGCGGCCAGCGGCAGCTGGAATCCGTGGCGGACGCTCACCTTCGCCACGGTGGTCAGCGCCATCAGCGGCGCGCCCATCAACGAAACCGTGGGCCGCGACGTCAACGGCGACCTCGACAACAACGACCGGCCGATCCGCGGCATCGACGACTTGGTCCGGCCGATCGTCTCCGCCCTGGACTCGCAGGGCCGCGCCGTGCCCTACGGCATCCGCGGGCCCGGCTCGCTCCTGGTCGATCTGTCGATGCGCTACCAGCTGCCGCTCGGCGGACGGCTCGACAGCCTCGACTTCTTCTTTGATGTGTTCAACGTCTTCAACCGCTTGAACGAGATCGCGCCGACCGGCAACCGCTCGTCGCCGAACTTCCTGATCCCCACCTCGGCGCAGTTCCCGCTGCAGTCGCAGCTCGGCATCCGGCTCCGGTTCTGAGGGCGCCACCATGAAAGCCCTGGCAATGGCGGCGGTAGCGGGGGTGGCGCTGCTCGGCGGCACCGCCGCGCCGGCGATGGCGCAAATGGAGCTGGCCGTCATCAAGGGCCGGGTCGTGGACGAGGCGGGCGCGCCGCTCGCCGGCGTGAAGGTCCGACTGGTCAACGTCGATCGCGGCCGCGAGGTCGTGCTCACGAGCGGCAAGGACGGCCGGTTCTACCGGCGCGGCCTGCAGGCGGTCGAATACGCGATCACGGTCGAGCGCGAGGGCTACCAGCCGATCAACGACAAGGTGAAACTGGTCGCCGGCACCGATCGCGACTTCGACTTCAAGCTGGCCAAGGCGGCCGCCGGCGGCTCGGCGGAGTTCCAGGCCGGCGTGACGGCGTTCGGCAGCGGCAACTTCGCACTCGCCGCCACGCAGTTCGAGGCCGCCGTCGCCAAGGCGCCGGCCGTGCCGGCGTTGCACGTCAATCTGGCCCTGGCCTATTTCCGTCTGAACCGCGTCAGCGATGCGGTGGCGAGCCTGGAGAAAGCGGCGGCGCTGGCGCCGGAAGATCCCGCCATCCAGTATCAACTGGGCAGCGCCTACGTCGACCTGCAGGCCTACGACAAGGCCGTGGCCGCGCTCGAGAAGGGGTTGGCGGGGAAGCCCAACCTGGCCGCCGATGCTCTGGCGCTCGAAGCCGCATCCACACTGGGCGCAGTCTTTTTCGCCCAGGGCCGGGCAGCCGAGGCCGAAGCGCAATTCCAGCGCGTGCTCGCGGCCAAGCCCGGCGCCGCGGGGGCCACGCTCGGCATGGCCAAGATCCACTTCAGCAAGGGCGAGGTCGAGAAGGCCCTGGCGCTCTTCGACCAGGTGGTCGCCAACCATCCCGGCACACCCGAGGCCAGACAGGCCGAGACGTTCATCAAGGAGCTCCGCAAGGGCTCGGTTCAAGGGGGGCGATCGTGATCAAGCACATCGGCGCCGCCAGCGCGGCGCTCTCACTTCTGCTCGCCGCCGCGCTGCTGGCGCAAGAAAAGGGCGGAGGCGACGAAACCGGCCCCTACGAGGTCGTGGCCGGCTGGCCCCAGAACTATTGCGGCGATGGCTTCGTGATCGGCTCGACCGGCGGCATCTGGGCCGAGAGCCCGGACCGCGTCTACATCTTCAATCGCGGCTGCCTGCCGGCCATCAAGGATGCGCGCGGCGCGGCCGAGAACTTCATCCCCGCCCGCAACGCCTCGGGATACGACCTGGCGCAGAAGGACCCGGCCCGCCACCCGCGCTGGGACCACGTGTTCAACGTGGTCGACCGGAACGGCGCGCTCATCGAGTCGTGGGATCAGCACAACAAGATGTTCGTGCGCCCGCATCGGGTGCTCGTCAATCCCTATGACAGCGACCGCCACGTGTGGCTGGTCGACGACGGCGCCCATGCCATCTACAAGTTCACGCGCGACGGCAAGACGCTGGTGATGACGGTGGGGACGCCGATGCAGCCGGGTGACGACGCCACGCACTTCAACCGCCCCACCGACATCGCCTGGCTGCCCGACGGCACCTTCTTCGTCAGCGACGGCTACGTCAACACCCGCGTGGCCAAGTTCGACAAGGACGGCAAGTTCCTGATGACCTGGGGCCAGAAGGGCAACGAGCCAAACGAGACGCGGCCCGGCTACATGAACACCGTACACGCCATCGCCATCGACAAGAACCGGCGCATCTACATCAGCGACCGGGCCAATTCACGCATCCAGGTGTTCGACGAGCAGGGCAAGTTCCTCGACGCGTGGCCCAACGTCCGGCGGCCCTACTCGGTGCTGCTGTCGCAGGATCAGCACCTGTGGGTGGCCGACGGCACCACGCAGAAGTTCCTCAAGTTCGACCTGACCGGGAAGCTCCTCTACTCGTGGGGCACCTTCGGCGCCTTCGCTGGCGGCTTCTGGGGCGTGCACCAGTTCCACACCGACAGCGAGGGCAACCTCTACACCGCCGACGTACACGTCGGCCGGCCGCAGAAGTTCCGGCCGAAGAAGGGCGCCGACCCGGCCCACATCATCGGCTCCTACATGCGCGGCACGAACTGACACGCGACGGGTGGTCGCGGCGGCAGAGTGCCCTCTGTCCCGAGGAGGACGACGATGGGTCGACGAAGCGGGTGGCTCGTCCTGTCGATGGGCATCGTGACGGCGGCGGGAGCGGCGGCGCGGTGCGCGCCCGCCCCGGCATCCTCCGCCGACGCGTCCCGGAGCTCGCCGGCCAAGCCGGACTCGTCGAGCGAGCGGGGCGGCCAGGAGGAATTTGGACCCTACGAGCCCGTGCCCGGCTGGCCGCAGCCGTTGCCCGACGGCGCCGACGGTGTGACCCACGCCGGCTGGACCTGGGGGTCGGTGGGCGCGGTCTACGCCGAGTCGCCCGACCGCATCTGGATCGCGCAGCGCGGCGAGTTGCCGCTGCCGCCGGGCGCCGCTCCGTGGACGCCCTACGCGCTGCTGAATCCTTCGCGCGGCAGCGCCACCGGCAACGACGACGGCCTGGGCGCCACCTGCCAGCCGGCGCCGGTGCGCGGTTGGGAGCGCCGTTACCACCACGTGATCTTCGTCGTCGACCGCGACGGCACGATGGTGCAGCAGTGGCCGCAGCACGACGCCCTGTTCGACATGACCTGCGGCCGCGGCCCGCACAAGATCAAGATGAGCCCCTACGATCCGGAGAAACACGTCTGGGTCTTCGACGACCAGCTCCACGTCATCTACAAGTTCACCTCCGATGGCGAGCTGGTCATGACGCTCGGCACCAAGGGGGAGCGCGGCCGTGACGGCGGCCGGCTGTTCGACCGTCCCACCGACATCGCCTGGCTGCCCGACGGCACCTTCTTCATCACCGACGGCTACGGCGGCACGCGCGTGGCCAAGTTCGACAAGGACGGCAAGTTCCTGATGGACTGGGGCGCCCCGCCCAAGGACCCGGGCAACCCCGGACCGAACGAGTGGAACACCGTCCACAGCATCGCAATCAGCGCCGACCGGCGTTTGTTCGTCGTCGACCGCGGCCATCGCCGCATGCAGGTCTTCGACGAGCACGGCAGGTTCCTCGACATGTGGACGACCGGTGTCCGCTCGTCGCCCTACGCGCACTACATCTCGCAGGACCAGTTCCTGTGGGTGGCCGACGGCGGCACCATGCGGATGCTGAAGTACGACCTGAACGGCCGCTACTTGTACGGCTGGGGCGGGCCAGGTGGGCAGCCGGGGCAGTTCAACGGCCCGCACTCCCTCACGGTCGACCAGGAGGGCAACCTCTACGCCGCCGAGGTCTTCGGCGGCAGGGTGCAGAAGTTCCGTCCCAAGCCGGGCGCGGACCCGGCCAAAGTCATGGGGCAGGAAGTGCGACTGGGGGGAAGCTAGGCGGCGGCGCCCGGCGCTTGACAGCCTCTGGCGGCAAGCGTAAGGTGCCCGCTCAGCCGTAAACCCTATGGCCATGCGGCTTGCCCGTCGATCCTGGCGCCCTCATCCGCTCGTGCTCGCCATCTTCGTCACGATTGGCGCCGCCGCGCTGGTGTTCTATCTGCAGCATCGCGCCATCACCGCGTTGCAGTCGCAGACGCAGGTGATCGTGCGTCAACTCTCCGAGCAAGGCGCCGACGACGTCGCCCGCGGCTTGCGTCACACGCTCGAGGGCCCGGTCTTCGACACCCTGGCCGGGGTGAACCATCCCGACCTGCGCGCCGGCCGCATGGATCTGGTGGCTCGCAAGTTTGCCGAGGGCCTGGAGGCGTACCCGCACGTCGAACGCTTCTTCGCCTGGCGCGCCCAGCCCACGCCCCGCCCGGCCGATGTGAGGTTCCACGGCCGGACCGGCGGGTTCATTCGCGACGCCGCCATGGGCCGGGACGTGCTCGATCTGGCCGCCCGCTACGCCGGGTCGCAACAAATCTACGTCGTGGCCGAGGGCGTGGGCCACGGCGCCCGGCAGTACTTCCTGCGTCTGTTCTGGGCCGACGCCCGGCGTCTCGACTACTTCGCCGTGCTCGGCTTCGTCGTCAACCCGGCCAGCGTCCCGCAGCAGCTCTTTGCCGGGCGGCACGGTGCCAGCCTGGAAGCACTGCTGGCGCGCCGCGGCGGCGAGTTGCCGCTGCAGCTCCGCGTCTCCGACGACCGCGGCACGGTGGTGTTCGGAAGCTTGGCGCCCGACGTCCAGAGCGTGCGGGTGCCGTTCCCGCTGCACTTCTACCCCGCCGAGGACATCCGCTCGCGCTTGGCCGTCGACGTGCCGGCGCGGTCGTGGACCATCGAGGTCGGGGCCCCGGCCATCGGCGCCCTGGCCGGCGGCGGCTACGGCTATGGCCCAACCGCGCTCTCGCTCCTGCTCATGCTGATTGCGCTCGGGCTCGCGTGGCAGGCCCACCGGCGCTCGGCGGAGCTGGCGCGCATGCAGACCGACTTCGTGGCCCACGTGTCGCACCAGCTCAAGACCCCGCTGTCGCTGCTCAGCGCGGCTACCGAGACGCTGCAGATGGATCGCATCCGCTCGCCGGAGCGGCTGTCCGAATACCTCGACACCATCCGAGCCGAGGCGCAGCGCCTGACCGCGCTCGTGCAGCGCGTGCTCGAGTTCTCGCGCGTGCAGCAGCAGCGCAGCTACGAATTCGAGCAGGTCGACCTGGGCGCGCTGGTCCGCGAAACGGTCGAGGCGTTCGCGCACGGTCTGGCCAGCCGGCACGTCGTCTTCGACGTGCGCTCGACCGGGCCCGGCCCGTTCGTGCTCGCCGATCCGGTGGCGCTCGAACAGGTCGTCGCCAACCTGCTCGACAACGCCGTCAAGTACTCGAGCGCCGGCCAGCCGGTGTCGGTCAGCGTCAGGGTCGAACGTCTCTCGGCCGTCATCGAGGTCGCCGACGGCGGCGTCGGCATCGCGGCCGCCGACCAGGAGCGTATTTTCGAGCGCTTCTACCGCGTGCCGGGCGCCGGGCATCGCCAGGGCTTCGGCCTGGGCCTGCCCATCGTCCGTGAGCTGGTGCACGCGCACGGGGGCAGCGTCCAGGTCTCGAGCTCGCTCGGCGCCGGCAGCACGTTCCGGGTGACGCTGCGCTGCGTCGCCGGACCGGCCGGACCGGTCGTCGCGGAGGCCGCGCCCGTGCGCCAGCCGGAGGCGGTGTCATGAACGGCGAACCGGTGCGGGTCGACGACGCCAAACACGTGCTGGTGGTCGAGGACGAACCGCAGATGCGCGCGATGCTCGCCGACAACCTCGAGTTCGAGGGCTACTGCGTCACGGCGGTCGCCTCGGGCGAAGAAGCGCTGCAGGCGGTGACCGGACGCCACTACGCGCTGCTGCTGCTCGACGTGATGCTGCCGGGCATGAGCGGCTTCGAGGTGTGCCAGCAGCTGCGCGCCCGGGGCCTGCACATGCCGATTGTCGTCCTCACGGCCCGAACCCACGAGCAGGACCGCATCCGCGGCCTCGACCTGGGCGCCGACGACTACGTCAGCAAGCCCTTCAGCGTGCGCGAATTGCTGGCCCGCGTGCGGGCCCTGGTCCGGCGCGACGACTGGCGCTCGCCTGGCAGCGTCGAGTTCACGCTCGGCGACCTGCTCGTGAAGCCGCAGCAGCGCCTGGTGCTGCGCAAGGGCCGGCGCCTGGCCCTCTCGGCCCGCGAGTTCGAGCTGCTGCGTTACCTCTTCGCCCACCGCAATGAAGTGGTCAGCCGCGAGCAGCTGCTGCGCGATGTGTGGGGCTACAGCCACCTGTCGGTCACCCGCACCGTGGACAACTACGTGGCCAAGCTGCGCACCCACATCGAGCCGCGCCCGCACGAGCCGCGCTACCTGATCACCGTGCACGGCAGCGGCTACCAGCTGCTGGCGTAGCCGGCGCACGATCACGCCTCCGTGATGAGTCCCAGCTCCACGTAGCGTGACCGGGCGGCCGCGCGAATGGCCGGCAACTGGCGCCAGAACCACGCCGCGGTCAGGACGCAGGCGGCGCCGGCCGCCATGAACGTCGCCTCGACCCCGATGCGGGCCGCCAGCAGCCCCCCGAACAGGCTGCCGATGGGCGCCGAGCCGAGCAGGGCAATGGTGTAGAACGACATGACCCGCCCGCGCTTGTCGTCGTCCACGATGGTCTGGACGATGGTGTTGGTGGCCACCACCTGGTACATCAGGCCGTAGCCGGTGACGGCCATGAGCGCCATCGACAGCCACAACGAGCGCGACAGCCCGAGCAGCACGACGCCGCCACCGAAGGCAACCACCGCCGCGGCGATGGTCTTGCCCAGGCCGACGATGGTCTGGCGCAGCACCAGGCGCACCGCGCACACCAGCGCTCCGATGCCCGAGGCGGCCATCAGGAAGCCGAGCGTGTGGGCGCCGCCCCCGAGGGTGCGGCCGGCCACGATCGGCATGAGGGTGGCGTAGGGTGCGCTCAGGATGCCGATGGCGCCCAGGAACAGCAGCAGGCTGCGAATAGGCGTGGAGTGCACCACGTAGCGCCACCCGTCGGCCAGCTCCAGGGCCAGGCGTCGATTGGCGGGCGGCCGTACTTCGGGCGGCACGCGCATCGACAGCAGGCCCCAGATCACGGCGATGTAGCTGAGGCCGTCGATGAGGAAGCAGTAGCCTTCGCCGACCGCCGCCACGAGGGCGCCGGCAATGGCCGGACCGACCAGCCGCGCGCTGTTGAAGTTCGAGGAGTTGAGCGCGATGGCGTTGCTGAGGTCGGCGCGGTCGTCGATCATCCGCACCACGAAGGCCTGCCGGGTCGGGATCTCGACGGCGTTGACCACGCCCTGGAACAGCGTCAGGCCGATGATCCACGGCATGTTGATCTCGCCGCTCAGCGTCAGCGCCGCCAGGGCCAGCGACTGGGCCATGGCCAGCAGCTGGGTGACGATGAGCACCTTGTGGCGGTCGAACCGGTCCAGCCACACACCGGCCAACGGCGGCAGGAACAGCGACGGCGCCTGCCCGGAGAAGCTGACCAGGCCGAGCAGGAAGGCGGAGTCGGTCAGGCGGTAGACGAGCCAGGCCGTGGCCAGCCGCGTCATCCACGAGCCGACGAGCGAGATGCCCTGCCCGATGAAGAACAGGCGGTAGTTGCGGGAGCGAAGCGCGCGGAAGGGCGAACTCACGGGAATCCGGATTCCCAGAATCATCCCACACGCGTCCGGCCGACCGCCGCGCCGGCCGCTAGGGAACGCGCTCGAGGTAACCGTCGCCGGTGTACATCCGCACCACGCGCCCGTTCTCCTCGACGAAGCGCACGATCTCGCCGACCGGCCCGCCGCCGGTAGCCGCGGTGTAGCGGAACTGGCCGTTGCCGATCGGCTCCAGCCGCACCGGGTTGTCGAGGTTCGGGGCATTGGGCGTGATGATCACCAGCCGCTGGTCGAGTTCGACCACCTGCGAGTCGCCGCCGCGGCCGCGGTAGAGGCCGGCAAAGCGCGCCCACGCCGGGTCCCACGACGGCGTCGTGCTCTGCGGCTTGGTCGCCGCCGCCTTGGCCACCGCTTCGCCGACCGTGTTCATGAGCTGTGTGGCGATGACGCCGGGGCTGGCGTCGTCGGCGTTGGCCAGGACGATCACCGCGACCTTGCCCTCCGGATACAGCATGGTCTGCGTCTGGTAACCGGGATAACTGCCGCCGTGCGAGACGTAGACCTTGTCGCGCTCGCGCCGTACCGCAAAGCCGATGGCGTTGCCCTGCGTCCAGTTGCTCTCGAGCACGCGGACCCGGTGCATCTCGCGCAGGGACCCGGTGCTCAGGATGTTGGCGCCGCCCCGCCGGCCGGTGCGGAACTGAGCCGCGGCAAACCGGGCCATGTCGTCCACGGTGGAGGTGATGCCGGTTGCGGCAGCCATGCCCCTGGCATCGATGAACGGGTTGACCGCCCGGGTGTTGTCGGGCAGCAGCCGGTTGTAGCCGGTGGCCAGCCCGGCCACGTTGGTATCCACGCTCGACGACGACATGCCCAGCGGCTGGTAGATGTGCTGCTGCACGTAGTCGGCCCAGCGCTGGCCGCTCACGGCCTCGATCACCAGCCCGGCCACCGAGAAGGCCAGGTTGGAGTACTTCCAGCGCACCTCGGGCGAGAACGGCGCCTGGCGGTCGGCCATCAGCTCGCGCAGCTGCTCGGTGGTCGGGAACTCGAACGTCGTCCAGTGCGCTCCCGCTTCGCGGGGCAGGCCGGAGGTGTGGGTGAGCAGCTCCTCGATGGTGATCTCGGGATCGTCGTCGGCGGCGCGCTTCACCTTGAACCAGGGCAGGTACTTCGCGACCGGATCGTCGAGGCGCAGTTTGCCGTCCTCGCGGAGCTGCATGATGGCCGTGGCGGTGAAGAGCTTGCTGTGCGAGGCCATGCGGAATCGGGTCTGCGGGGTCATCGGCGTCTGGCGCTCGACATCGGCGAAGCCAAAGCCCCGCGACCAGACCAGATCCTGGTCGGCCACGACGCCCACCGCCACGCCAGGCAGGTGGCGGTAGAGCAGCTGCCCTTCGAGCCAGACGGTGAAGAGGCGCACGGCCCCTTGCACCTCGGGGTTGGCCGCGACCCGGGCGGCCGGGGCGGCCGGCTGAGCGCTCGGCGTGGCCGTGACCGCGGCCAGCGCGGTCATCACGACGACGAGGGCGAACGGAAGGCGCCGGACGGCGGGTCTGGACATGGGCAGTCTCCTGGACGGCGGGCGCGTCCATTATCCATAGCGCGACGCCCGGCACAACGCCGTGGCCGGAGCACACGGGTCAACCGCGATGACCTGCGGGGCGACGGGCGCGGGTCCACGTAGTACGATGAGCGTGCTCATGCCACAGAACCTGCCCGTGCCCTCCCTCCGTTCGAGCGATTGCGCCCGCCGCACCGTGCTTCGCGGCGCCGCCGGGCTGATGCTGGCGTGGCTCACGCCCATTCGGAGTTCGGCCCAAGAGGCCGAGGTGGCCGGGCCGGCGGTGGGCGACTGGCTGGTGCGCGTCGGTGACACCAACCTCATTCCGCTCACGCCCGACGATGTGCCGGCCGACGGTCAGGCCGTGATGGCGTGGCCGCTCGCGCCCAAGGGCGACCTGCTCAAGGACGGCTCCTCGCTCAACCGGATCGTGCTGGCGCGCCTCAATCCGTCGTCGTTGTCGGCCGCCACGCGCGGCCGCGCCGCCGACGACATCGTGGCCTACTCGGCCATCTGCACGCACTCGGGTTGCGAGGTCGACGACCACGTCGGCGACAACCAGACGATCTTCTGCAGCTGCCACCAGTCCACGTTCGACCCGCGTGATTCCGGCACGGTCATCGGCGGCCCGGCGCCACGCAGCCTGCCGGCGCTGCCGCTGAAGCTCGTCGACGGGCGCCTGGTCATCGCCGGCGAGTTCACGTCGCGCCCCGGCTTCGGCTAGGGTTCGCGTCGGAGCTCGCGGCCGTCGCGGGGCGCGGCCATCAATTGCCCCCGGCCGGCCGGGCCGGCGCCGGCAGCGCCTGCATCTGGTATTCCTTGGGCGGTTCGGCGCCGAGCAGGTGGCGCACGAAGTAGTCCCAGCGGCGGCGCATCGCGTAAGGCGCATCCACGCCGTAGCCGTGGCGCTGACTCGGCAACAGGATCAGGTCGAAGTCCTTGTTGGCCTTGATGAGCGCGTCGATCACGAGATACGTGTTCTGCGGCGGCACGTTGTCGTCCATCATCCCGTGCATCAGCAGCAGCTTGCCCTTGAGGTTGCTGGCCAGGGCCTGGTTGGCTTCGGCCGCGTAGGTGTCGCGCGGTTCGTCGCCGCCCTGGTGGGCGCCGCCGAGCCGGTGCAGCAGGCCCTGGTAGCGCTCGCCCCAGTCGTCCTCGTAGACGCGCTGATCGTGATTGCCCGACTCCGAGATGCCGACCTTGAAGAAGTCGGGATAGCGGAACATCGCGCCGGCGGTGATGAACCCGCCGCCGGAGTGGCCCCACATCGCCGCCCGGTCGATGTCGATCCACGGGTAGCGCGCCGCCAGCTCCTTCATGCCGGCCACCTGGTCGGGCAGCGTGTTGTCGCGGCCCATGGCGCCGTAATAAGCGTCGTGGAACGACTTGGAGCGGCCGGGAGTGCCCATGCCGTCGATCGAGACGACCACGAAGCCGAGTTCGGCCAGCGCCTGGTTGTCGCCGCGTGCGGCGGCAAAGGCGCGGCTGCCCACGCTGCCGCTCTGCGGCCCGGGATAGGCGTAGTTGATGATGGGATATTTCTTGGCGGGGTCGAAGTTGGTCGGCCGGAACATCAAGCCGTAAAGGTCGGTCTTGCCGTCGCGGGCCTTCACGGTGAACGGCATCGGCGGCTTCCAGCCGGCCGCCATCAGCTTCGAGATGTCGGCCTTCTCGAGCGGCATGACCACCGCGCCAGCGGAGTCGCGAATCACCGCCTCGGGACCACGCTCCGGCGTGGATGCGGTGATCGATGGCGAACGCGCCGGTGGGAGACATCTGCACGACATGGTGCCGGTCGGCGGGCGTCAGCGAGGCGTAGCCCTTGCCGTCGAGGCCGACGCGGTAGAAGTGCGTGAAGTAGGGGTCCTGCCGCGGCTCGCGGCCGTTGGCCGTGAAGAAGACGGTGCGGGTCGTCTCGTCGACGCGCACGATGCGGGTCACCGGGCCCGGGCCCGACGTCACCTGGTTCTTGAGACGGCCGTTGGTCAGGTCGTAGAGATACAGGTGGCTCCAGTCGTCGCGCTGCGAATTCCACAGGATTTCGTTGGTGGCCCACAGCACACGCCAGCCGGCCGGTGCCTCGAAGTGGGTCTTCTCGGACTCCGCAAAGACGGTGCGGACGGCGCCGGTCGCCACCTCGGCCACCCGCACCGTGGCGGTCTTGTGGTCGCGCGCGGTCGACACGAAGGCCAGCCGCGCGGCGTCGGGGCTCCAGCTCATGTCGTTCACCGAGACGTCGTCGCCGAGCATGGCGCGGTGGTAGTCGGGCGCCATCTCGAAGCGCACGACGGCGCCGCTGTCGGTGTCGATCACGACCCGGTGCAGCAGCGCCACCGACTCGTCACCGGGCAGCGGATACTTCCACGCCTTGAGCACCGGGTGGCCGGTCGTGGTCTCGACCAGGTACATCTCGCCGACCTGGCGTTCGTCCTGCTGGAACGTGGCCACCTTCTTCGAATCAGGCGACCACAGGACGACCGGGCGCGGCGACGACCTCCAGCCGGCGTTGTCGGTGGCGTAGCCGAAGTCGGGCACGCCGTCGGTCGTGAGCGGACGCTCGACCTTCGAGGCCAGGTCGCGCACCCACAGGTTCCAGTCCTTGATGAAGACCGCGCGCGTGCCGTCGGGCGAGGTGACGGCGTTGACGTCGCGGGTGGCGCCGGCCGTGCAGGTGGCGCCGCTGACGTCGCAGGTGTAGCGCGTCTGGCCGACGTCCATCGAAACGGAGGTGCCGTCGGCCGACAGTTCCACGGTCTGGAAGGGCAGCCGCGTGGCCTCCATCTTGGTGGCCGACACCGTGGCCAGCGTGGCCGCCAGCCGCTCGTGGTCGAAGGCCGGGGCGCGCGTCTTCCTGGCCGGGTCGACGAGCATGAACTGAGTGCCGTCGGCGGTGGTAGTGCGGTAGGTGAAGCGGTCGTCGGGCAGCCACGTGGCCGTGACCGTGCCGCCGACGACCAGCGGATTCACGGTCGGGCCGAGCAGCCGTTCGGCCCGGGCGTAATCGGCGGCGGTCAGCGCCGGCCGGGCCGGCGTGGCGCCAGGTTGCGCCAGGATGATCGCGGGCGCCGCGGTCATGGCCGTGGTGAACACGAGCAGCCGGGCGACGGTCGAGGCAGGGCCAACACGCAGCGTCATCAAGAAACTCCTCGAGGGCTGAGTCTAGCGCCTTTCCCCACGGCCTTCGGCCGTCCCCGCCGTCGGCGGGACGAGCCGGCCGCGGCGGGCGTTCGCGCCGGCCGGGGATGGCCTCGTATAATCAAAGGCTCGCCAACCCAGGAGTGCGCCGTGAGTGAGCCCGAGGAAGATTTCGCCGCGATGTTCGAGGCGTCGGTCAAGGCGAAGCAGTTCGACCGCGGCCAGACCATCGAAGGCACGATCGTGGCGTTCGGCCCGAAGGTGGCGTTCGTCAACGTCGGCGGCAAGGGCGAGGCGCAGATCGACCTCGCCGAACTGAAGGACGCCGAGGGCGACGTCGAAGTTCTCGGTCGGCGACCGCATCCAGGCCATGGTCGTCTCGACCGGCGGCGGCATCGTGCTGTCGCGCAAGGGCGTGCGCAACGCCGCCACGCAGCGCGAGATCGAAGACGCCTACCAGGCCGGCCTGGCCGTCGAAGGCAAGGTCGACAAGGCAGGTCAAGGGCGGCTACGAAGTGCGCATCGCCCGCGAGCGCGCGTTCTGCCCGCTGTCGCAGATCGACATCGTCCGCACCACCGACCCGGCCGTGCACGAAGGCCAGACCTACGCCTTCCGATCATCGAGTACAAGGACGGCGGCAAGGACCTCGTCGTGTCGCGCCGCAAGCAGCTCGAGGAAGAGCAGCAGGCCAGCGCCGCCGAGGTGCGCAAGTCGATCGTGCCGGGCGCCGTGCTGACCGGCCGCGTCGCCTCGGTGCTCGACTTCGGCGCCTTCGTCGATCTGGGCGGCGGCATCCAGGGCCTGCTGCACGTCTCCGAGATGGGCTGGTCGCGCGTCACCAACCCCAACGAGGTGGTGGCCGCCCGGCGACCAGATCACGGTGAAGGTGCTGCGCGTCGACGACGGCGGCCAGCAAGATCTCGCTCGGGCTCAAGCAGCTGCTCGACGATCCGTGGACGGCGGTGGCCACCAGCTACGAGGTGGGCCAGGTGCGCACCGGCCGGGTCACGCGCGTGGCCGAGTTCGGCGCGTTCGTGGAACTCGAACCGGGCATCGAAGGCCTGGCGCACGCCTCGACGTTTGCGCCCACCGGCCGGGTCGGCGGCTGGGCCAAGTCGCTCACCGCCGGCACGACCGGCGCGTTCGAGATCCTGAGCATCGACCTGGCGCAGAAGCGCATCGGCGTGGCCCTGGTCGAGGACGGCACGTCGCGGGCTGCCGGCGCCACGGCGGCGCCGACCGGCATCACGCCAGGCGCGATCGTCACCGGCAAGGTCGAGCGCCACGAGAAGTTTGGCGTGTTCGTGTTCCTCGCGCCCGGCAAGACCGGCCTGATCCCCTTCTCGGAAACCGGCGTGGACCGCGACCAGGACCTGCTCAAGGCGTTTCCGATCGGCAGCGAAGTCGAGGTCGTGGTGCTCGAAGTCGACGCCACCGGGCGGCGTATTCGCCTCAGCAAGAAGGCCGTGGCCGAGCAGCAGGAGCAGGCCGAACTACGCGACTACGCGGCCCGGCCCGAGGCGGCGCCGGCGGCGTCGCTGGGCTCGCTGGCCGACAAGCTGCGGGGGGCCCTCGACACCCGTCGCAAGTAGCGGCGGCGGCCTCACGGGCCCGTCAGTCCCGCTCGATGGCGCGGCGTTCCCGGAGTTGCTGGCGTAACTGGGGGGTCATCTCGTCGGCGAAATAGACCTTTACCGTGTCGAAGACGCCGCCTTCGTCGTCGCGCCGCGTCCCGAGCCATCCCTCGACGAACTCGCCGATGGTGCGGCGCGAGGCCTCGCGTGCCAGCGCGACGCGGCGCTCGTCGCCGGCCCGCTCCTCGAGTTCGCCGCTGAGGCTGCGGCGCAGGGCCTCGAGCTGCGCCTGCTTGTCGAACCGGGCCCAGCCGCTCGCGGTCTTCTCGCGCCACGTGGAGGTGTCGATGGCCACCGGCAGGCTCGGCTGCAGGCTGGGTGCCACGACCACCGTGGTCTGCCCCCGCGACACGATGTCCCAGGCGGGGTCGATCAGCGGCACGCCGTAGCGGTAGGTCGCCGCCACCTGGATGTGCGACACGGTGTTGCCCAGGTAGAGACCCCACCAGACCTTCGCATCCGATTTGTAGAAGTCTTCACCCATGCGGATGGTGGCGGTTTCGAGCAGGCCGCCCGGGAGCGTCGCCACGACCGGCGGGTCGGCGCGCCACTCCGCCGTCCAGTCGTGCGGCGCCGGGGTGATCGTGGTGCGCGGCAGCGCCCGGTAGAGCGCCACGGCCGCCAGCGCCAGCGCCACGGCAAGGAGGAGCGCCAGTCCGGCCACGATCTTGGTGACGCGACCCACAGCCATTGCCGTCAGCGTACCACGCCGTCGCCGCTCCGGCTGAGGCCGGGGCTCGTGGACTGGACTGCCTCGGCCCTACTGCGCCACTTCGTCCTGCGACGGGAAGCCGTGCTGCTTGCGTCCTTCGCTGCCCTCGTTCTGGGCCGTGGTCTTGTAGAGCTCGAAGCGGCCGTCGGCCGCGTCGTGCCGAAGGCTACGCTCGTGGGCCTTCCGCTCCGCCTGGCTCATGGGCGTGAAGCCGCGCGCGATGCGCAGGTTCTGGCGCAGCACCTTCAACGAGTCGATGCCCGAGACGGTCGTGCACACCGGCAGGCTCATCGCGTAGCGCAGCGCGTCGGTCACCGTCGCGGCCTTCTTCTTGACGGCCCGGCCATCACCGCCCAGGCTCTTCATGCCGATGGGGGCGATGCCCTGGCGCGCGAGCTCTGGCAGGACCAGTGCCTGGAAGCTGCGAAAACCCGCATCGAACCCGTTCAACGGCAGTTGACAGGCGTCGAAGGGGAAGCCGTGCGCGAGCATCCGCAGGTGGATGGCCGGGTCCTTGTGCCCGGTGAACCCCACGTAGCGCACCTTGCCCTGCGCCTTGGCCCGCTCCAGCGCCTCGATCACGCCGCCCTTGGCGAAGTGCCGCTCGGGGTCGTTCTCGTAGACGCACTCGTGCACCTGCCACAGATCGAGATGGTCGGTGTGCAGGCGGCGCAGCGAGTCCTCGAGCTGCCGCATGGCCACGCGCGCGTCGCGCCCGTGCGTGCACACCTTGGTCATCAGGAAGGCGGCGTCGCGCCGTTCGCGCAGCGCGCGTCCCATCCGCCGCTCGCTCTCGCCCTCGTGGTACTCCCAGGCGTTGTCGAGAAAGGTGATGCCGGCGTCGAGCGCCATGTGCACGATGCGCACGGCTTCGGTGACGCTCGGGGTCTTGCCCAGGTGGTAGCCCCCGAGGCCCAGGATCGAGACCTGATCGGGATGGCGGCCGAACGAACGGCGGGGGATGTCCATGCTAGGGTTGCGCCGCGATGGTGAGGCCCTCGGCCCCGTGCTTGGCAATCAGGCCGGCGAGCAGGCCCGAGGTCTTGATCTCCTGGGCGAAGGCGGCCAGGTAGGCGGCTGCCGCCGCGCGCTCCTTGCGCACGCCCATCGCCTGCTGCACGGAGGTGAAGCCGCCGGCCAGCACCCGCGACCCCGGAACGCCCTTGGCGTCTTCGAGCAAGCGCGGTCTCAGGCCGGCCAAGGCATCGTAGTTGGAACGGACGAAGAGCTGGAGCGCGCCCTGCATGGTGTCGGCCTCGACCAGCGTGGCGTGCTTCAAGGTGCGCTGCAGGTAGAGGGTGTAGGCGGCGCGGGCGGTCGTGACGATGCGGTAGCCGTCGCGGTCGAGATCGTCGGGCGACCAGATGGCCGCGTTGCCCGGCAGCAGATACGTGGCTTCGATCTCGACATAGGCGGGCGTGAAGGTGATGAGGTCGGCCCGGGCCGGCTCGGCGCCAATGAAGGCTACGTCCCACGCCTGGTCGCTGGCCGCGTCGGCCGCCAGGCCGGCGTTCTCGTAGCCCACGAACGCTACGGTGGCGCCGGCGCGCCGGGCCAGTTCGCGCGCCAGGTCGGGGGCGACGCCGGTATGCTCGGGCGCCCGCGACGACACGAGCAGGAAATTACTGTAGTTGAGCGCCGCGCGGAGCGTGCCGTTCGGCGCCAGTTCGGCCCGGACGGCGTCAGGCATGGGCGTCACTGCCGGATTGCCCTGGGCTGACGCGCCGCGTGCGGCGGGTGACCCGGCCACGGCCAGGCAGAGAACCGCGGCGAGCGCGAGCCGCGGCGGCACGGACGATGGGGCATGTGACATGGGACCTCGACGGGGCAGCGCACGCGACGGGCAGAATACCGCGCTTCGCGGCCCGGTGACCGGGTTCTTTGTCGCCTTCCGATCCAGAAGGTATACCCTCGAAAGGACGCCGCCAATGAGAGAGACCGTTGTGGCCGCCGTCGCGGCCCTGACCCTCGTCGCCGCTAGCGCCACGACCGCCGCCGCGGCCGCCCAGGTGCCGGCCGCCCAGGCGCCGGCCGCCCAGGCGCCGGCCGCACCGTCAGCCGCCCACGATCACGGCCCCCCGCCGGCTCAGGTGGGGGCGGTCCACTTCGTCACCTCGTGCGCGCCGCTTACGCAGCCCGCGTTCGACCGCGGCGTGGCGCTCCTGCACTCGTTCTGGTTCTCGGCTGCAGTGGAGAGTTTCAACGAGGTGCTCGAGGAAGACCCCAACTGCGTGATGGCCCGTTGGGGCATCGCCATGAGCTGGTGGAGCAACCCGTTTGCCGGCTTCCGCTCGCCCCAGGCGCTGGCGGCCGGCCTTGCTGCCGTGGACGCCGGGCTGGTCAGCGGCGCCGGGACCGACCGCGAGAAGGCTTACCTCCAGGCGGTGGAGCAGCTCTACCGCGATTCGGGCACTCGCGACCAGCGGACGCGGGTCGTCGCCTACGAACACGCCATGGAGGCCCTCGTGGCCAGATTCCCCGACGACGTGGAGGCGCGCATCTTCTACGCCCTGGCCCTGGGCCAGACGGCGCTGCCGACCGACAAGACCTACGCGAACCAGCTGAAGGCGGCCGCGATCCTGGAGGCGGAGTTCGCGCGGCAGCCCGAGCATCCTGGACTGGCGCACTACATCATCCACAGCTTCGACGTGCCGCCGCTGGCGCCGCGGGCCCTGACGGCGGCGCGCCGCTATGCCGCCATCGCGCCCGACGCGCCGCACGCGCTGCACATGCCGTCGCACACCTTCACGCGCCTCGGGCTGTGGGAGGACTCGATTGCCACCAACCTGAAATCGGCGGCCGCGGCGCGCCGGGATCCGGGCGCGGCGGCCGAAGAACTGCACGCGCTCGACTATCAGATCTACGCCTACCTGCAGACCGCGCAGGATGCCGCCGCCAGCCGCACGCTCCCGCTGGTGGCGCCGCTGGCCGCGCGAGTCGGGAACGCGGGCGCCGGCAACGCCGCGCCGCCCACGGCCGGCTATTACGCCGCGGCGGCCATTCCCGCCCGCTACGCCCTCGAGCGCGAGGCCTGGGCCGACGCGGCCGCGCTGACCCCGGTCGAGTCGCCGTTCGCCTATGCCACCGCCGTCACCCATTTCGCGCGCGCGCTCGGGGCCGCGCGCAGCGGACAGCCCGCCGCGGCGCGTCGTGACGTCGAGCGGCTGGCGGAACTGCGCGACACCCTGCAGGCGAGCAAGGACGCGTACTGGACCGAGCAGGTGGAGATTCAGCGCCTGGGCGCGCGCGCGTGGATGGCGCTCGCGGAGGGTCAGCAGGCCGAGGCCCTGGCGCTGATGGGCGAGGCGGCCGCGCGGGAGGACGCCACCGAGAAGGCGGCGCTCACGCCGGGCCCGATCAAGCCGGCGCGCGAGCTGCTCGGCGAGATGCTGCTCCGGGTGGGACGTCCGGCCGAGGCCCTGACCGCCTTCGCGGCGACCTTGGCCAAGGAGCCGAACCGGTTCCGCGCGGTCTACGGCGCCGCCCACGCGGCGCGAGCCGCCGGTAACGCGCCAGCGGCCGCCGACTACCTGGCGCAACTCGCGCGCATCACCAAGAGCGGCGATCGACCAGGCCGTCCGGAACTTCGCGAGATCAGGAAGGCCGCGCGCTGACGGGACGGGCCGCGGCGCTGGCCCGCTGCCGCGGCCGCGGGCGCTGCCCGTCAGAAGCCGGCGGGCCGCTCGCGGAACACGTCGAGCGCCTGTTCCATGGCCACGCCGACCCGGCCGATGGTGCCTTCCTCGAAGAGGCGTCCGATGAGCGTCACGCCGTGTGGCACGCGCCGCGGCGGATCGAACGTGGGCAGCGGCCGCGCCGGGTCGGGCGCCCAGTCGCTGCGCGCCTGGCCGACATGCACGAAGCCAGCCCGGAGGGTCAACGACGGGTGGCCGGTGAAGTTGCCGATGGTCAACATCTCGTCGCGCAGCGAGGGCACGAGCAGCACATCGACGTCCGCGAAGATCCGCGCCATCTCGCCGGCGACCTTGCGGCGCAGGCGGTCGGCCTGCACGAAGTCCACGGCCGACAGGAACCGCGACATGCGGAAGAAGTTCGGCCAGGCATCCGGCACCTGCACCTTCATCTGATCCACGTCGTGCGACAGGGTGAGCTCTTCGAAGGCCGCCGCGGCTTCGCTGAACAGCACGTGCTGCAGCGAGCCGTAGGGCCAGTCGGGCAGCGTCACCTCGACTGGGGTCAGGCCCAGCCTGGCCACGAGCGCGAGCGCGGCCCGGTCCACGTCGGTGGCCGGACTGGCCGACATCCAGCCGGGGAAGTAGCCGACGCGCAACCCCGTGACCGGCGCGGTGGCGTCGAAATCAAGCGTGCACGGCACGCTCGACACGTCGCCTGAATCGGGCCCGGTGATGGCCTGGAGCACGAGCAGCGCGTCCTCCACGCTGCGCGTCATCGGCCCGAGCTTGTCGAGCGACCAGCACAACGTCATGGCGCCGGTGCGCGGCACGCGCCCGAAGGTGGGCCGCAGGCCGGTGACGCCGCAGCGCATCGCCGGCGAGATGATGCTGCCGCCGGTCTCGCTGCCGATCGAGAAGCCGACCAGGGCCGCGGCCGTGGCCGCACCCGGCCCGGCGCTCGACCCCGAGGCCCCCTCCTCGAGCAGCCACGGGTTCATCGTCTGTCCGCCGAACCAGATGTCGTTCAGCGCCAGCGCGCCGAGGCTCAACTTGGCGACCAGCACCGCGCCGGCATCGGTGAGCCGCCGCACGACCACCGAGTCGGCCGCGGGCACGCGCGTCCGGAACGGCTCGGCGCCGTAGGTGGTGGCGATGCCGGCCGTGTCGAGCAGGTCCTTCACGCCGTAGGGAATGCCGTGCAACGGTCCGCGGTAGCGTCCGGCCGCGATCTCGCGGTCGGCCTCGGCCGCCTGCGCCAGCGCGTGGTCTCCGGTCGTGCGTGATCACGCTCAGCAACTTGGGGTCGAGCGTCTCGATGCGCGCCAGATAGATCTGCGTGAGGCGGGTGGACGTGAGCTGCCTGGTCTCGATCCAGCGCGGCCAGTTGCGTGACCGGCGCGTGCGCGATGTCGGCATCGCTGCTGGGCACGGGCATGGCCCCGCCGCGCGAGCGCACGAACCGGTCGCGGGCCGGCGGCGCGTGGGTGTCGAGGCGGCCCGGCGTCCACACCGTGGCCGGCGCCACCGTGTCCTCGAGGGCCACGGTGCGCGGGCCGGTGCGGCGCTCGAGCAGCGGCGCCAGCGACCGCGGCCACGCCGCCGCGGCCAGCTCGCGGTCCGCCAGGCCGCAGCGTGATCTGCGCGAGTTTCTCGGCTTCGGCGAACGTAGCGGCCGTCACCGGCGGCCCGGTCACCGGACCGGCGCCGAAGGTCGGCGGCGCGCCCGGCGCGGAGGCGCCCGCCACCGGCGCCGTCGGCGGGGCGGGCGTCGCCGGCGCGTGATCGCGACACGCGGCGGTGGCCGCCAGCATGCCCATGGGCGCGGTGATGAGGAACTGCCGGCGGGTGTTCATGGCGTGGGTGGCCCAGGGTATACCATGCAGGCCAGGCCTCGATGACCACCCCTCCCTCCGTATCCTCCGTGCGCGCGGCCGTGGTCCAGGCCAGCGCCGTGCCCTTCGACAGCGACGCCTGCGTCGACAAGGCGGTGCGGCTCATCGGCGAGGCGGCGGCCCAGGGCGCGCGCGTGGTCGTGTTCCCCGAGGCGTTCATCGGCGGCTATCCCAAGGGCCTCGACTTCGGGCTCGTGGTCGGCGCGCGCGACCCGGCAGGGCGCGAGGAGTTCCGCCGCTACCTCGACGCCGCCATCGCCGTACCCGGACCGCAGACGACGCGCGCTCGGCGAGGCCGCCGCGGCCCACGCCTGCCACGTCGTCATCGGCGTCATCGAGCGCGACGGGCGGCACCTGCTATTGCACCGCCCTCTTCTTCGGGCCTGACGGCGCGTATCTGGGCAAGCACCGCAAGCTCATGCCGACGGCGCTGGAGCGGATGATCTGGGGCTTCGGCGACGGCTCCACGCTGACCGCCGTCGACAGCCCCTACGGCCGCATCGGCGCGGTGATCTGCTGGGAGAACTACATGCCCATGCTGCGCATGGCGATGTACGCCAAGCAGGTGGCGCTCTACTGCGCGCCGACTGCCGACGACCGCGACACCTGGCTGCCGTCGATGCGGCACGTCGCGCTCGAGGGCCGCTGCTTCGTCCTCACCGCCTGCCAGGTGCTGCGCCAGGACGAGTTCCCGCCCGACGTGCGCGTGGTGCTTGGCGACACCCCCGACGCGCTGCTGATGCGCGGCGGCAGCGCCATCGTCGGCCCGCTCGGCGCGGTGCTGGCCGGGCCGGCATTCGGCAGCGAGGCCATCCTGACCGCGGATCTCGACCTGCACGACATCGGCCGCGGCAAGTTCGATTTCGACGTCGTCGGTCACTACGCCCGGCCCGACGTGTTCCAGTTGACCGTCAATGAAGCGGAGCTGGCACCGGTGGCGGTGAAGTCCGAGACGCCCCGCTAGCGGCGGCGGTCACGGCGCCGACGAGGCCGGGTGGCCCGGGCGCGCCAAGGAGACGAGATGAGCAGCGCCGTGGTCCGGGACTTCCAGGCGCACTGGGTTAAGGGCTACGGCGTGGCCGACGTGACGCGCGGGCGCGCGGTGGTCACGTCCACTCGCTTCCAGGCCGCGTCGGTCAGCAAGCCGGTCACGCCGATGGCGGCGGTGCGGCTGGCGCAGGAGCTGCGTCTCGGTTCCAACGGCGACGTCAACCCCCTGATGACGTCGTGGCGCGTGCCCGCCGCGGCGCACACGGCCGCCCGGCCAGTCACCCCGCGCTCGCTCCTCAGCCACGCGTCGGGTGCCGACAATGCCTCATCCCTACGAAGGACCCGCGCATGAGCAGACGTCTTCGCTATCAGGTCGCCGTCAGCCTCGACGGCTTCATCGCCCGGAGCAACGGCGACTACGACTGGATCGTCATGGACCCGGGTATCGACTTCGCGGCCCTGTACCAGGAGTTCGACGTGGCCGTCATGGGCCGCAAGACCCACGACGTGATGCGGGCGATGGGCGACAGCGGGCTGCCGGCCATCGACACCATCGTGTTCTCGCGGAAGACGGCCCCGACCACTTCGCCCGGTTTGCGCATCACCAATGAAGACCCGGCGGCCGTGGTCGCCGACCTCAAGGCCGAGCCGGGCCAGGACATCTGGCTCTACGGCGGCGGCGAGCTCTTCCGGACGCTGCTCCTGGCCGGCATGGTCGATACCGTCGAGGTGGCCGTCATTCCCGTGCTGCTTGGCGACGGCATCCCGCTGCTGCCCCCAGGCGCCAGCACGACGTTGACCCTGAGCGACGTGAAGACGCTGCCCGAGAGCGGCATCGTGATGCTGGCCTATGCCGTCCCGGGCGGCGTGGGCCCGACCCCGACCATCAACTTCGTGAGAGACACCCCGAAGCGCACCACCAAGCCCATGCGGGGCCGGGGCAGCCCGTCCCCCCGGATGCGGGGGCGCGGGCGCCGCTGACCGCGCACGGGGGTGTCACCCGGGAGTCCGGCCGGGGGTTTTCCGCTTGACGGAAAGGTCGTGAGCGCGCAGACTCATGAATCCGGATTCATGTCCATGATCCCGACCCTAAGTCCGCGTGAGCGGCTGCGCGAAACGACGCGCGACGCCATCCTCGATGCTGCCGCCCGCACCTTCAATGCCGGCGGCGCCGGGGCCGTGCGGATGGAAGACATCGCGGCTGGCGCCGGCATCGCGGTGGGCACGCTTTACAACTACTTCAAGGATCGGCAGACGCTGGTCGCGTCGCTGCTGCAATCGCGCACCCAGCGCCTCCTCGACGCGCTCGACGCCGCTGCCGCCGCGGCCGAGGGCCGGCGCGGGGACGCACCCGGACCCGCCGCCGTGGCCGAGGAGCTGCGGCAGTTCGTGGCC
This sequence comes from uncultured Acidobacteriota bacterium, assembly GCA_963843885.1. Classification (GTDB taxonomy): domain Bacteria; phylum Acidobacteriota; class Vicinamibacteria; order Vicinamibacterales; family UBA2999; genus CADEFD01. Next base: position 377,078 of record CAWJMJ010000011.1, on the reverse strand, counting down.
ACGCTGGTCACGCACTGGGACGCCAATCGCATCCTGCTCACGCTGATGATCGAGGACTTGCTGCAGCGTGGCGCCGACGCCCGGGCCGTGCACCGCCAGCACACCGTCGCCACCCAGTTGCTGGCGCGGGCGCAGAAACTGATGGCCCGCGGCATCGACGCCGGCGTGCTGCACCCGGCCGATACCGGCATCTACGCCGCCATGCTGCTCGGCATGGTCCGCGGCGTCGTCACCAAGTCGCTGGTCAGCGGCGACGCCGCCTTTGCCCATCACGGCGACGAAATCGTGCGCGTGTTCCTGCGCGGAGCCGCGGCATGACCCGCTGGCGCACTGCGTCATCCCCGAAAGCGCCAGACCCCATGCTCATCGCCCGACCCGTGCGTCGCCGTCAGCTCGCGGCTGCGGCATTGGCCCTCGTGCTCGTTCTGCCGCTGGCCTCGGCCGCGCAGACTCCGGCGCAGCCAACCGCGCCCCCGGTCCTGCCGCTCGAACCGGCGCGCGAGCGCGGCGTCAGCGTCACGCCGGCGTTCGAGGGCTGGTACGAGAACGCCGATGGCAGCTTCACCCTGCTGGTCGGCTATTTCAACCGCAACAAGACCGAGACCTTCGACATCCCGGTCGGTCCGAACAACCGCATCGAGCCGGGCGACCCCGACCAGGGCCAGCCGACGTATTTCGCCACCGGCCGCAACTGGGGCGTGTTTGCCATCAAGGTGCCGAAGGACTTCGGCACCAAGACGCTCACCTGGACGATCGTCTCGAACGGCGAGGCGCAATCGATTCCGCTCGGCCTGACCAAGGGCTACACCATCACGCCGTTTGTCGAGTCCGGCATGGGCAACCGGCCCCCGGTCTTCACCTTCGCGCCCGGCGGGGACAAGTTCACCGGCCCGCCCACGGCCGTCGCCGCCACCAAGACCGGCGTCGTCGGCCAGCCGGTCAGCCTCGACGTGTGGGTCGAGGATCCGAAGCAGACCAAGGTCGGCTTGCCCTCGTCGCGTTCGGGGCCGGGCGTGGCCCAGGTCTCGTTCCACAAGTTCCGTGGCCCGGGCCGCGTGACGTTCGACCCGGTGCGGGTACCGGTGCCCAATCAGGGCGACATGGTGAGCACCAAGGCCACGTTCAGCCTGCCGGGCGAGTACCTGGTGCGCGTGCAGGGCAACGACGAATCGGGTGAAGGCGGCGCTGGGTTCCAGTGCTGCTGGACCAACACCTACGTCAAAGTGTCGGTGAAATAGGGAGCCACGAACATGACGCGTGAGAACCATAAACAGGCACGACACGGGGCGTTGGGCATGACCGTACTGGCGGCGGCGTTGTGGCTGCCGGGCACGGCTGCGGCCGGCGAGCAGCAGACCGGCGCGCCGACCTTCGCGAAGGACGTCGCCCCGATCTTCCAGGCCAAGTGCGAGGCGTGCCACCGGCCCGACTCGATCGCGCCGATGTCGCTCGTCACCTATCGCCGAGGCGCGGCCGTGGGCCCGCTCGATCAAGGCGCGCGTGCTCGAGCACCAGATGCCGCCCTGCCAGATCGACCGCACCGTCGGCGTCACCAAGTTCAAGAACGACGAGTCGCTGAGCGACGGCGAGCTCGACACCATCGTCAAGTGGGTCGACGCCGGCGCGCCGCAGGGCGACCCGAAGGACATGCCGCCGGCCCGGGAGTGGCCGAGCGATCAGGGCTGGAACTTCGCCGCGATCTTCGGCCAGAACGAGCCCGACCTGGTCGTCAAGTCGGACGTCGTTCACGATGCCGGCCGTGGCCGCAGGACGCGTGGGACAAGCGCGTCACCCCGTCGGGCATCACCGAGCCGCGCTGGGTGCGCGCCATCGAGATCCGGCCCGATGACCGTCAAGGGCCGCAAGATCACCCATCACGCCATCGCCTATCTGCGAGCAGGACGAGCCCGGCGTCACGGCCGACGCCCGGCCTGCCCGCGCCGTTCATGGAATGGGCGGTCGGCAAGCAGGGCGAGCTGATGCGGCCCGACACCGGCAAGCTGCTGCTGCCCGGTTCGAAGTTCCGCTGGGACATCCACTACTCGCAGGCCGGCGAAGAGATCACCAGCAAGGTCGAGATGGGCATCTACTTCTACCCGAAGGGGCAGGAGCCGAAGTACCGCACCTCGCTGTCGCTCGTGCCGGCGGCGCTCGGCACGCTCGACATCCGTCCCAACACGCATCACGGTCAGCGAAGGCTTCTTCCCGCTGCAAGCGACAACGCGCGCATCGAGAGCTTCCAGCCGCACATGCACCTGCGCGGCAAGGCGATGATGGTCGAGGCGATTCTGCCGAACGGCCAGAAGCCAGGTGCTCAGCAACGTCAGCGACTTCAACTTCAACTGGATGACCACCTACGTCTACGCCGACGACGTGGCGCCGCTGCTGCCCAAGGGCACGCTGCTCAAGGTCACGGCGTGGCACGACAACACCACCGCCAAGAAGAGCAATCCCGATCCGAACCAGTGGGTCGGCTGGGGCGACCGCACGGTCGACGAGATGGCCCACGCCTGGATCAACATCGTCTACATGAAAGACGACGAGTATCAGGCCGAGGTCGAGAAGCGCAAGAGCGGCGCGGCCACGACCTCGTCGCGCGAGCAGCAGTAAGCGGCGACGGCGCGGCGGCGCCGATTCACATCGACAGGGCGGCGTCCATCCCCGGACGCCGCCTTTTCTCTTTCGTGGGACGGTCTGCACTAAATCTCTTCAGCAGCGGCGATTCCCGCTTTCCACGGATGGGGTTCGCTGCTACCCTCTCAACCGTTTACCAGCGAAAAGGTGTGAGGTCCTGTACCTCACGCATGGCTGAGTTGCCGCCGATAAGACGGACGAACTGAGCTGCCGAACTGGGGCGGGACGCGAGGCCGGGGGTCTCGTCCCGCTCCGGTCCAGGCAGCGGATCAGGAGCCGCCGTAGTGTTCCGCCGCGCCCGCGTCTACTTCGTCCTCGCCATCCCCATCGCCTTCGTGCTCGGCGGCTGGCACGTGCAACGCGGCATGGCGCAGCAGCTCGCCACGAGCGACGCCCGCCTCACCGCGCTCGGCGACGAGCTGGCGCGCAGCATCCTCGAGATGCATGAGTGGCGGGCCGGGGCCGGCGCGGCCGGCGTCGCCACCGTGGCTGGCGGCGAGGCCCAACTGGTCGACGAGATCAAGCGGCAGTTGCAGAACGAAATGGGGCTGACTGCCGACCCGGCTGCTGCGGGAACGGCGCGAGAGCTTCGTGGAGCTGAACGCCGTCGACGCGTCCGGCAAGGTCGGCTACGGCACCGCCGGCTATCTCGGGAACGGCTACTTCATCACCGTGAAGCACGCGGTCGTGGCCCTCGACGACGACGGCGGCGACGGCCGGGGCCGCGACATCACCTCGATCAAGGTGCGCTACAAGGACCAGGACCTGCCGGCCCAGGTCGTCGATGCCGGCGACGCCACCGCCGAAGTCCACTCCGGCGACTGGGCCCTGATTCGCGTCAAGGGTGCCATCGACCTGCCGCCCCTGCGCGTGAACGTCGACTACCCCTACGAGTTCGCCGAGCCGATCTTCCGGCTCGGCAACGACTACTCGAAGGGCATCATCCTCAGCTCCGGCTACGTCGGCCAGCGCACCGCCGCCGGGCTGGTCACCTGCTTGACCGACGGCCACCCCGGCGTGTCAGGCGGCGGGGTGCTCGATCAGCAGGGCGACCTCGTCGGCATTCCCATCGGCCGGATGCAAGGCGACTTCCGCTTCTCCTTCATCCTGCCGCTGCGCGACGAGATGTTCCGCAAGTTCAAGCCGGCGCCCCGACCCGTGCCGCGCGTCGCCGCCCCGGTGGCGGCTGGCGTCGCTGGTCAGCCCGGCCCGGTGCTGGCGGCGCCAGAGGCGCCAGTGGCCGTCACGGCCGCGCCGTCGCCGCTTCTGTGGGAGCGATGAGCTCGTAGGAGCGCAGCCGCGCCTCATGGTCGTAGATGTGCGACGTGACGATCAGCTCGTCGGCGCCGGTGCGCTCCACGAACTCCTGCATCTGGGCCGCGACGGTGGCCCGGCTGCCGATGAACGACACGCGCGTCCGCTGCATCGGGTCGGCCGGTTCGAACGGGTCCCGCTCCCATTCGACCGACGGCGGCGGCAGCTGGATGGGGTGCCCGGACCGCAGGCTGGCAAAGCTCTGGCGGCCCGACGAGGCCAGGAACCGCGCCTCGTCGTCGCTGGCGGCCGCCACCACGTTGACGCCCAGCATCACGTAGGGGGCGTCGAGCTGCGCCGAGGGCGTGAACCGCTCGCGATAGATGCGGACGGCGTCGACGAGTTGCGCCGGGGCGAAGTGCGAAGCAAACGCGAAGGGCAAGCCCAGGGCCGCGGCGACCTGCGCCCCGAACGTGCTCGACCCCAGGATCCAGATCGGGATCGACAGTCCCGCCCCCGGGCACCGCCTGCACCGCCTGGCCGGGCCGCACCGGCGCCAGGAACTCCATCAACTCGACCACGTCCTGCGGGAAGCTGTCCGGGTCGACGTTCAGCGTCCGGCGCAGGGCGATGGCCGCGGCCCGATCGGTGCCGGGCGCGCGACCCAGCCCGAGGTCGACGCGCCCGGGAAACAGCGACTCGAGCGTGCCGAACTGCTCGGCCACCTGCAGCGGCGCGTGGTTGGGCAGCATGATGCCGCCCGACCCGATGCGGATGCGTCGACGTGCCGCCGCCGACGTGCGCCGAGCAGGACGGCGGTGGCCGCACTGGCGATGCCGGGCATGTTGTGATGCTCGGCCAGCCAGAACCGCGTGTAGCCGAGCCGCTCCACGTGCCGGGCGAGGTCGACGGTGTTGCGGAAGGCGGCGGCGGCGCTGGCGCCCTGGACGATCGGAGAGAGATCGAGCACCGACAGCGGAATCGTCACCCCGTTACGATACCTGCCGGCGCCATCCGGTTTCGGGGCGGGCGGCGCCCCCGGTCCGCCTCGACGTCGAGACGTCGCCATCTTGCAAACCGATGACGCGGCGCGGGTGATACCCTAATGCGTTTCGCACGGCACCCCCGAAAGCAGTCCGGCGGCAGCTGCGCGAGCATGAACTGAAAGGACACACGAGGATGACAGCGATGACTTTGCGGCGCCTGTGCGCCGTGGCTCTGGCCGTGCTGATGCCGGCGGCGGCCCTGGCGCAAGGCGGCGGCGCAAGCACGACCGGCACCATTCTGGGACGCGTGACCGACTCCAGCGACCTGATTCTGCCCGGCGTGACCGTGACCGCCACCAGCCCGTCGATGATCGGGCCGCAGACGCAGGTGACCGGCGAGAACGGCACCTTCCGCTTCCCGGCCGTGCCGCCCGGCGCCTACACCGTCACCTTCGAGCTGACCGGGTTCAACTCCGTCCGCCGCGAGGGCATCCAGATCGCGCTCGGCTTCAATGCCACCGTCAACGCGCAACTCCAGATCGCCACGCTGCAGGAGACGGTCACGGTCAGCGGCGCCTCGCCGGTGATCGACACCTCGGCCACCAGCGTGCAGCAGAACTTCAAGGCCGAGCAGCTCAACTCGATTCCCAACGGCCGCGACATGTGGGCGCTGCTGGCGGCGACGCCGGGCGTCGTCATGAGCCGCATCGACGTCGGCGGCAACCGCGCCGGCAACGCAGACCGGCTACACCGCCTACGGACTCACCGGGCAGGTCCGGGTCTCGGTCGAGGGCATCAACACCACCGAGGGCACCGGCGGCGCCGGGTTCTACTTCGACTATGGCTCGTTCGAGGAAGTGTTCCTGGGCGTGGCCGGTCAGGGCGCCGAAGCCGCCACCCCCGGCGTGCAATCGCAGTTCCTCGGCAAGTCGGGCGGCAACCGCTTCTCGGGCGAGTTCTACCAGGACTACTACAACAACGGCGTTCCAGGCCTCGAACCTGTCGGACGCCCAGCTGGCCGCCGGCCTGCGCCCCGGCAGCAACGAAGTGGAGCGCTACCACGACATGAACATGAACTTCGGCGGTCCGATCAAGAGGGACAAGGCCTGGTTCCACTCCTCGTGGCGCAAGCAGTTCAACGCGGTCGAGAACGCGCAGTTCAACTTCGACAAGACCTTCGACACCTGGAACACCAATCCCTCGGCGAAGGTCACCTATCAGCTCAACCAGAACCACAAGCTGATCGGCTACTACCAGTGGAACATGAAGACGCAGCCGAACCGCCTGCCGCTCGGCACCTACTTCTACGACAACCCCGGTCAGACGGTGCGCCAGGAATCACCGAGCTGGGTCTACAAGGCCGAGTGGAACGGCACGCTCAGCGACAAGCTGTATCTCGAGGCCCGCTGGCGGCGACTTCGGCTACTACGACCCGCGCCGCACCAACAGCGACGAGCAGTACTTCTGGCGCGACAGCGGCACGCTGCGCCTGACCGGCGCGCACGCGCAGAGCCAGACCGACCGTGACCGCAAGCAGATGACCGGCGCGGCCACCTACTTCCTCGACACCAAGAAGGGCTCGCACACCTTCAAGTTCGGCGGCGAGCTCTACAAGGAGTCGCAGTGGAGCGGCCGCGCAGCAGAACGTCGGCGGCAACATCGAGCACATCTACGCCAACGGCCGGTCGAGCCAGGTCGTCTTCGGCATCCCGACGGCGTTGTCGGTGAGCGGTCGCCGGGCCAGCGACGACGGCGACTTGCTGGTGGTCAACAAGCTCGATCAGCAGGACCTCTTCCTGAACGACACGTGGGCGCTCGGCCGCGCTGACCTTGACCATGGGCATCCGCTGGGATCGCTACAAGGGCTGGATGCCCGAGCAACCAGCAGCTGGCCTACAGCATCGGCCCGGTGAGCGTGCCGGCGCAGACGTTCCCGGGACGCGACTTCTTCACCTGGAACTCGTTCGGTCCGCGCATCGGCATGACCTACGACCTGGCCGGCGACGGCAAGACCGTGGTCAAGGCCAGCTACGGGCTGTTCTGGCACAACCCCGGCCCGAACGTGAGCGCCGACGCCAACCCGAACCAGAACAACAAGAGCGTCACCTACAACTGGAACGACCTGAACGGCGACCGGCGCTACCAGGTGGGCGAGGAAGTGGGCGCACCCGACCGACGACCACGCTGGCCGGCACGATTCAGATCGACCCGAACCTGACAGCAGCCCTACTCGCACGACGCGTCGGTCTACCTCGAGCGCCAGCTGGCCGGCAGCATCGGCTCGCGCGTCGGCTTCGTCTACAAGACGGAAGACGACCTGATCTCGCTCTACAACCCGAGCCGTCCGATCTCGGCCTACACCGTGCCCTTCCCATTCGTGGACATCGGGCCAGACGGCGTGGCCAACACTCGCCGACGACCGCACGCTCACCCTCTCGGCGTGCCGATGGCCGCAGGCCGCCAACTTCCCGATCACCAACGTGGACGCAGAACACGCCGCGCTTCTCCCGCTACAAGACGGTGGAAGCGTCGATGGCCAAGCGCCAGGGCGAGCGCTGGTCGGCGCAGGTCGGCGGCAGCTACACGCTGGACTGAACGACTTCCCGGGCCGGTACCCGAACGATCCCAACGCGCAGTTTGCCGAGCCGACCACCCGCTGGGACTTCAAGGTGTCGGGCAGCGTCGCCACGCCGTTCGGCATCCGCGTCTCGCCGCTGCTGCGGCACCAGGCGGGCCAGAACTACGCCCGCCTGATCTCGGTGGGCTCGGCAGCGGCCACGGCGGCTGGCGCCATCTACGCGAGCACGACCGCCAATCCGTTTGCGGTCGAGCCGCTCAACTCGCGCCGCCAGGACAACATCACCGTGTTCGACCTGCGCGCCGACCGCGGCTTCACCGTCTACCGGAACCTGCGCGTGCGGCTGATCGGCGACCTGTTCAACATCACCAACAGCAACGCGGTGGAAACGCGCACGGTCACGACCGGCACCGCGTTCAACCGGCCCACGGCGGTGCTGGCGCCGCGCACGGCCCGCATCGGCGTCCGCGTCACCTTCTGATTCGCTGCTCTTCGCCGGCCCGGGCCAGCCGCAGACGCGGCGGCCCGGGCCGCTCCTTGTACGGCCCGCCCTTCAGCCCCGGTCAGCTCGCCTGGGCCACCCGCTCGCCCTCCTCCACGTCCACGCGCGACAGCAGCCAGCCGCCCACCACGAAGAACGCGATCATGCCGAGCACGGCCGATCGCGACGAGCCGGTGAGCACGCCGCTGACGGTGAAGACGAGCGGGCCGAGGATGGTGGCGAAGCGCTCGACCACCGCATAGAAGCCGAAGTACTCCGAGGTCTTCGCCGGGGGGATGACGCGCGAGAAGAGCGACCGGCTGAGCGCCTGCGCGCCGCCCTGCACCGTGGCCACGAGACCGGCGAGCAGGAAGAAATGGGTGGCGTTCTGCATGAAGTAGCCGAGCGTCGCCGCTACCGCGTAGACCGCCAGGGCCAGGAAGATGGCGCGCTTGGTGCCGATGCGCGAACCCAGACTGCCGAACAGGAACGAGAACGGCACGCCCAGGAACTGGACCATGGCGAACGCGGCGATCTGCTGCGACTGGCCGACGCCCACCTCCGCGCCGTAGATGCCGGCAAAGCGGATGATGGTCTGGATGCCGTCCTGGTAAACCAGCATCGCCAGCAGCATCAGGAACGCCTGCCGGTATGCCGCGATCTCGTAAAAGGTCCCGGCCAGCCGGGCCAGCGACGCGCGCACCGGCGATTGACCCCGTGCCGGCGCCACCGGCGCCCGCGGCGGTTCGGGCACCTGGCGGAGCAGCGGGATCATGAACAGGAGCCACCACACCCCGACGCTGGCAAAGGAGAGCTTCGTCGCCGCCACCGTGCCCGACAGCCCGAACCACTGCGGCTGCAGGATCCAGGCGAGGTTCAGCAGCAGCAGGACCCCGCCGCCCAGGTAGCCCAGGGCGTAGCCGGCCGACGACACGCGGTCGGTTTCGGCGGGCGCGGCCACGCTCGGCAGCATCGAGTCGTAGAACACGAGCGAGCCCGACACGCCGAGGTTGCCGAGCACGAAGATCACGGCCGCCCATTGCCACCCGCCGTCCTGGATGGTGGCGAGCAGAAAAGTGCTGGCGATGCCGAGCCCGGCAAAGGCGACGAGCAGTTGCTTGCGGCGCGCGGTGTAGTCGCCGTAGGCGCCGAGTACCGGGGCGGCCAGCGCCACGATGGTCATGGCCAGGGTGGTGATGATGCCGAAGCGCGTCGTGGCCTCGGCCGGACTCATGCCGCTGGCTGCGTAGGAGGCAAAGAACGGCGGGAACACCGCCGTTACGACCGTGGTGAAATAGGCGGAATTGCCGCAGTCGTACCACGCCCAGGCGCGCTGCGCCGGAGTGACGAGGCCGACGCGAGCGAGCGCGCGGGACAGCACGGCCGAAAGCATAGCGCAGGCGCTGCGGCGGTGTCGGCGAATGCGGCCGGCGTCGCTCCGCCACGGCGTCGGTATACTCGGGGCTCGCCGATGTCCGCGTTCCCACGAACCCGCCGCGTGCCTGGCCTGGTAGCGGCGCTGCTGGCCCTGGCGGCGGTCGGGGCCGTGGCCGCGCGCCAGCGCGATCGCACCGGCGCCTGGATTGGCCTGCTCGACGAGCATCCCGCCATCGGCTATGCCACGCGCCCGACTCATGACCGCATCGCCGCCTTGAACGGCGCGCTCGACGCAGGCCGTGTGTCGTTGACCTTCGAGCCCCAGACCGGCTATCTGCGGTCGGTGCTGCGCGCCCTGGAGGTGCCGGAATCGTCGCAGATGCTGGTGCTGTCGCGCACGGGCGTCCAGCGCCTGGTCACCAGTCCCGCCAACCCGCGCGCGCTCTACTACAACGACACGCTGGCGGTGGGCTTCATCCGCGGCTCGCCCTTTCTCGAACTGGTGGCGCACGACCCCGAGCAGGGCGCCGTGTTCTACACCCTCGATCAGCGTGCCACCGACCGGCCGGCCTTCTCGCGTCAGACGGCGTGTCTCACTTGCCACGTCGCTGCCGCGACGCTCGAGGTGCCGGGCTTCATGACCCGCAGCCTGCGGGTTGCCGCCGACGGCACCTTGAAGCTGCGCCTCGGCAGCCCTCTCGTCGACCATCGGACGCCCTACGCCCAGCGTTGGGGCGGCTGGTTCGTGACCGGCAGCCTCGGACGGATGTCGCACCTCGGCAACGTCGTGACCAACCAGGCCGACGAGCCCGTGTCGCTGGTGCCGGCCGGCTCGCTGAACGCCGCAACGCTCGACGGCGCGGTCGATCTGTCCGGATATCCGACCGGCCACAGCGATGTCGTGGCGCTGGCAGTTTTCGACCATCAGAACCGCGCGCTGAATCTGCTGACCCGGGTGGCGTGGGAGGCGCGCGTCGCCGCGCACGACGGCCGGTCGGCGGTGCCGTCGCCCGTCCTTGACGCGCTGATTGGCGAGTTGGCCGACTATCTGCTCTTCGTGGACGAAGCGCCGATCGACGGCGGCCTGCGCGGGACCTCCGGCTTCGCCCAGTGGTTCGCCACACAAGGCCCGCGCGATCGTCGCGGCCGCTCGTTGCACGACCTCGATCTCGGCGGGCGCCTGATGCGCCATCCGTGCAGCTTCACCATCTACAGCCCGGCGTTTGCGGCGCTGCCGCCCGACGCGCGTGAGGCGGTCTACCGCCGCCTCGCCGCCCTCCTGTCTGGCCGGGAACAATCCCCCCGCTACGCGCACTTGACCCCGGCCGCGCGCCGCGCCGTGATCGAGATCCTGCGCGACACGCTGCCCGAGTCCGGCAGATATCTGGAGCCGTGAATCAATCTCTTGAAGAGCACAATCCCAACGGTTGAATGCGAAGTTAGCATGCAGCCGAGGTTGCTTCGTGGTTGACAAACGGCCCGGCCCGGACAAAATGACCTCGTCTCGACGATACGCCAGTCGCTCGACGCCATTTCAGTGGGGGTTAACGACGATGTACAGGTTCCTGACCTGCGTCCTCTTGTCGGCGGTGGTATGGAGTGCGAGTCCCGCCTCGGCCCAGACGGGCAACGGCAACTTGCGCGGCTTCGTGAAGGATGAATCCGGGGCGATGCTGCCCGGCGTCAGCGTGACGGCGAGCAGTCCCGAACTGCTGGCGCCGGTGACCTCGGTCACCGACGGCACCGGCCTCTACCGCTTGAACAACCTGCCGCCCGGCAACTACGTGATCACCGCGGAGCTCACCGGGTTCTCCACGATCCGTCGTGAAGGCATCCTGGTACGCGCCGGCGCCACCTTCACCATCGACTTCGACCTGAAGCTCAGCGCCCTGCAGGAGACGATCACCGTGACCGGCGACTCGCCGATGATCGAGACGAGCAAGCCGACCACCTCGATCACGCTCGACCGCGAGTTGATCCGGGCCGCGCCCATCTCGTCGCGACGCGTCTTCAGCGACGCGCTCGACCTGGCGCCGGGCATCTCGTCGCGCAACGTCGACGACGGCGTCGGCCGCCGCTCCTACTACTTCAAGGGCGCCGTGATCTTCTCGCACGTCTTCACGCTCGAGGGCGCGCCGGCCGGCTCCTTCCTCGATTCCTCGGCTCACTCCATCGGGTTCGGGGGCGACACCGTGCAGGACACCGAGCTGAAGCTGAGCGGCGTCGACGCGGCCTCGCCGACCGGCACCGGCGTGGTCATGAACATCATCGCGCCGCGCGGCGGCAACGCGTTCAAGGGCTCGGCCATCTACGACTACCAGAACGTGAAGTGGAACAGCGACAACACCACCGGGGGCAGCGCGCCGGGCGGACTGCCGACCGCGCAGTCGGTCAACCAGTTCGACCTGTCGCTGGGCGGCCCGATCATGAAGGACAAGGTCTGGTTCTTCGCCGCCTTCCGCCGCGCCGACCTGACCAACGGCATCAGCCGCTCCCCTGAACGCCGCCAACATCGCCGCGCTGGTGCCCGATTTCAAGCCCTTCGACAACTTCATGAAGAGCAATCAGCCGTTCGTGAAGGTGACCGCCCAGGTCACCAACAAGCACGAGGTGTCGGCCTTCTACCAGAACGATCGGTCGAAGTATTCCAGCAACCGCGAACTGGACAACAAGCCCTACCTGTTCAACTCCACCGGCGGCGGCCTGGCCCACGGCAAGGTGGCGTCGGTGTGGACCAACCAGCTGACCTCGTCGGTGTCGCTGAGCTTCAACAACAAGCGCGGCAACGACGCCCGCACCTACGACGGCGTCGACCTGAACGGCCCGCAGATCCAGATCCACCAGGACGCGTTCGCGAACGCCGGCCGGCAGGACGGCACCGGCGCCCTGGCGCGCCTCAATACCCCCGATTCGATTGCCCTCTCGGACGCTCACCTCTGGCTGATTCGCGGCGACCTGACCTACTACAAGCAGGGTTGGGGCGGCGGCCACGAGTTCCGCGCCGGCATCTGGGCGGCGCCCTCGATGGTGCGTGAGACGACCACGCAGTACATCAACGACGGCTTCGTGCTGCAGGAAGATCGCTTCATCGACCCCAACAACCCCCAGGCCGGGACCACGCCCTTCCATCTTCGCTACCGGACGCCGACCGTGGTGCCGACCATCAGCGAGCACGATCGCGACATCGCCTTCTACGGCCAGGACTCGTGGACCCCGACCTCGCGTCTCACCGCGAACATCGGCCTGCGTGTCGACGTCATCAAACGCCACGACAAGATCCTGGGCATCGACCGCCAGAAGAGCACGGCCGTGCAGCCGCGGGTGGGGATGTCGTATCTCATCACCGAGGACGCCCGGAACGTCGTCCGCGCCAGCTACGGCCGGCTTTACGAGCAGGTCAACGGCCGCGACTACATCGTCACCTTCGGGCAACTCGGCGCCGTGGACACGACCGACGTCTACATCGACAAGGCCGGGAACCGCACTTCCGTGCTGACCCCGGCAACGCGCAGCGTCAATCCCAACCTGCTCTTCGACAAGGACCTGCACCAGCCCTACCTCGACGAGTTCTCGGCTGGCTACAACCGGCAGTTCCCTGGACAAATCAGCATCGGCGTTGCCGCCACGCAGCGCCGCTTCAAGGACAACTTCGCCGAAGTGGACATCAACGGCATCTACCCCTCGGGCCCAGGGCAGCCGTTCGGCGGTTTCGGGCTGGTCGATCCCAATCAGGGGCTCATCCTGAAGGAAACCAACAACACCTGGACCGGTGTCGTCGTCAACGCCGTCGAGATGACGTTCGCCAAGAACATGTCGCACAACTTCCAGGTCATCGCCAGCGCCACGCGGCAGTGGCAGTACCTGACCGGCACCTGGAATCCCACCGACCCGGCCCGCTTCGTGCAGCCGGATGCCTACCCAAACAACCGTGACCTGTCGCAGCAGCTCTTCGGCAACGGCGACGACAACACGTTGAACGGCGGCGGCCGTGAATCGGGCGCCGCTTATCGCCCCTTCTCGATCCGCATCGGCGGCCAGTGGCTGGCCCCGTTCGGCATCAGCATCGGCGGCAGCTACGTCATCCAGGCCGGCGGTTACATCGGCCCGCTGCTGGTTCGCCTCGACGCCAACGATCCGCAGCTGGCGCAGTTCGGGCCGGCCACGGTGCGGCTCGCCAACGGCACGACCCAGCCCAATCCACTGGCGACGCGCCTGCGCTTCCAGGGACCCACCCGCAGCGACGGCCAGATCGCGGAATGACGACGCCAAGTATCTGCAGCTGAAGATCGGCCGCGTCTTCAAGTTCGGAACGCAGTCGATTCGAGCCGGCCGTGAACATCTTCAACGTGTTCAACACCGGCGCCAACACCCAGTGGGGCACCAACGCCAACCAGACCTACAGCCCGAGCTATCAGAACCGGTTCAACCGGCATCCGCCGCGCGCGCTGCAGCTGTCCATGGCCTACAAGTTCTGACGTCGGCCCGCCGCTGATCTCGACACAGAGCCGCCGCGCCCCCGGGCGGGCGGCTCTTTGCCGTTCCACTCCCTTGCTCGAGGTCCGACATGCGCCAATCACTTACTCGCTTCATCTGGACGGCGATGACCGCCGCGATCGTGGCCACCGCCCCGCCCGTCGGGCACGCGCAGGCGCCGCCGCCGATTGCCCCGGCGGTCTACGACAACCTGCATTGGCGCACCATCGGCCCGGAAGGCAACCGCTTCTCGTCGGCCGCCGGCATCCCCGGCGACCCCACGACCTACTACGTCGGCGCCGCCTCGGGCGGCATCTGGAAGACGGTGGACGGCGGCGTCAACTGGGACGCCGATGTTCGACGAGCAGCCGGTGCAGTCGATCGGCTCGCTCGCCGTCGTCCCGCTCCGACCCGAACATCGTCTGGGCCGGCACCGGCGAGGCGCAAGATCCGCAGCGCACATCTCGCTCGGGCCAGGGCGTCTACAAGTCGCACCGACGCCGGCAAGACGTGGACGCTGATGGGGCTGGAGCAGACCGGGCGCATCGCCGCGCCCGTCATCCATCCCAAGCGACCCGAACGTCGTGCTCGTCTGCGCGCTCGGCCACGCCTACGGGCCGCAGCCGGAGCGCGGCGTGTTCCGCACCACCGACGGCGGCGTCGACGTGGACGAAGCACGCTGTTCGTCGACGAGAACACCGGCTGCTCCGACCTCGCCATGGACCCGAGCGAACCCGCGCGTCCTCTTCGCCGGCATGTGGCAGCTCGAGATCCACACCTGGGGCCGCACGAGCGGCGGGCCGGGCAGCGGCCTGTTCGCCTCGCGCGACGGCGGCGCTGACCTGGAAGCGGCTCACCGGCCGCGGGCTTGCCGACGAAGCCGGTGGGCAAGGTGGCGGTGGCCATCGCGCCGCTCGAACCCGAACCGCGTGTACGCGCTGATCGAGACCGGCGACGGCGTGCCGTGGAACGGCCAGCCCACCGAGAGCGGCCAGCTCTGGCGCTCCGACGACGGCGGCGGCACCTGGCGGATCCTGATCAGCCACGACCGCAACGCCATGGGCCGCGCCCACTACTACTCGCGGATGGCGGTGGCGCCCGACAACGAAGACGAGGTCTACTTCCTGACCGCGTCGCTACGCGAAGTCGACCGACGGCGGCGCGACGATCACCGTGCTGCAGCGCGCGCAGGGCTCGCCCGGGCGGCGACCACCACGACATCTGGATCGACCCGACCAATCGCCAACCGCCAGATCGTGGCCCACGACCAGGGCCTGTCGATCACCATCAACCGCGGCCGGACCTGGTACCGCCAGCGCCTGCACAACGCGCAGATCTACCACGTCACCGTCGACAACGAGATTCCCTACAACGTGCTCGGCAACAAGCAGGACGAGCCGTCCTACCGCGGCCCGAGCAACAGCCGCCTGGTCAGCGGCTTTGGCGGCGACGCCGGCATCCCGCGCGGCATGTGGCACTCGGTCGGCGGCGGCGAGAGCGGCTGGGCGACG
Source organism: uncultured Acidobacteriota bacterium (assembly GCA_963843885.1). GTDB lineage: Bacteria > Acidobacteriota > Vicinamibacteria > Vicinamibacterales > UBA2999 > CADEFD01. Next base: position 361,784 of record CAWJMJ010000011.1, on the reverse strand, counting down.
CCCGATCCGACGAACTCGAAGCTCGTCTGGTCGACGGCGTCGGGCTCCGGGATGGTCGGTGGCATCGTCGTGCGCTTCGACGAGAACCGCCGCCAGTTCCGCAACGTGGAGGTCTGGCCGCAGCAGTCCGAACGGCCGCGCCGGCGGCTGAAGTATCGCTTCGTGTGGGACGCGCCGCTCCACATCTCGCCGCACGACCACAACACCATCTACGCCGGCAGCCAGCACGTGCACCGCACGCACCAACGGCGGGCAGACGTGGGAGGTGATCTGCCCCGACCTCACGCTCAACGACAAGAGCAAGCAGGGCAGCTCGGGCGGGCTCACCCCCGACAACATCGGCGTCGAGTACGCCGGCGTCGTCTTCGGCATCGCCGAGTCGCCGCTGGAGAAGCGGGCTGATCTGGGTCGGCACCAACGACGGCCTCGTCCAGGTCACGCGCGACGGCGGGCAAGACGTGGACCAACGTGACCAAGAACCTGCCGGGTCTGCCGCCGTGGGGCACGTGCGCAGCATCGCGCCGTCGCGCTACGACGCCGGCACGCGCCTACCTCACCGTGGACTCCCACCAGGTGAACGACCGCGACCCGTTCATCTATCAGAACGACCGACTACGGCCGGAGCTTCAAGGCGCATCACCACCGGCATCCCGCAGAGCATGCTCAGCTACGCCAAGGTGATCCACGAGGATCCGAAGCGCCGCGGCCTGCTCTACCTCGGCACCGAGAACGCCATCTACGTGTCGTTCAACGACGGCGACCACTGGCAGCCGCTGCAGAACGACCTGCCGCACGCGCCGGTGTCGGGCATCGTGGTGCAGGAGCACTTCGACGACCTCGTCATCTCGACCTACGGCCGCGGCTTCTGCATTCTCGACGACATCAGCGCCCCGCTGCAGCAGCTCACGCCCGCGGTGCTGGCGGCGGACGCGCACCTCTTCCCGCCGCGCGCGGCCTATCGCTTCCGGCCGATCACCGCGCCTTCGACCACCTACGACGATCCCACGAGCGGCGAGATCCCGAAGTACGGCGCGTCGATCAACTACTTCCTGAAGGGCGCCCCGTCGGGCCCGGTCAGCGTGACCATTCTCGACGGCAAGAACCAGGTCGTCGGCGACCATTCCCGGCACGGCCCGCGCCGGGCTCAACCGCGTCTATTGGGACCTGCGCGGCGAGCCGACCGCCGAGGTGCGGCTGCGCGCCAACCCGCTCCACGCGCCGCAGCCGCAGTTCCGGCCCGGTATCGACGGCACGAGGGTGGCGCCGGGTACGGGCACGGATCACCCTGCTGATGCCCCCGGGCGCCTACACGGTGAAGCTGACGGTCGGCGGGCGCGACTTCACCGCGCCGTTGACCGTGCGCAAGGATCCCAACTCGGAGGGAACCGAGGCCGACATCGAGGCGCAGACCCGGATCCTCACCGAGCTGCGCGGCCACGCCAACACGGCGGCGGCCATGGTCAACCAGATCGAGATCATCCGCAGCCAGCTCGACGCCCTCGACGACCTGGGCGCCGATGCCGCCACCAAGACGGCGGTCAACGAACTCACGCAGCAACTGGTCGACGCCGAGATGAACCTCGTGGATCTGCGCCAGACCGGCACCGGTCAGGACGGCGTGCGCTTCGGCTCGAAGCTGATCAGCAAGATCGGCTACCTGGCCAGCGGCGTGTCGAGCAGCGACTACAAGCCCACCGATCAGCACCTGGCTGCCGAGCAGGTCATCGCCGACGAGGTGAAGAAGGTGCAGGCGCTCGTGGATGCGCTCCGCGGCCGCATCCTGGGCGGCTTCAACGAGCAGTTGAAGAGCAAGAACCTGCCGCTCATCGTCGTGCCCGCGCCGCGCTAGCGGACGAGCCGTGTGTTCCGGGCCCGGCTGGGCGGCGCCGGCCGCCGGCCGGGCGCGGGAGCGCGACGACATCGCCCCGCCGGGCGTAGTACGCTGCGCGCCGTGAGCCGGAAGACCCGCCCGCCCGGAGGCCCGCCGCCGTCCCGGGCGCAAGAATCGCCGTCCCCACCGCCTGCGTCGTGGTCACGATGGGCGGTCGCCGGGACGGCGGCGATCGCGACCATCGTGGTGGCCGGCGGCCTGCTGTGGCGGAGCAACGGCGGCGCCCCGGCGCCGTCCGACGGGCCGCCCAACGTGTTGCTGGTCACGCTCGACACGACCCGGGCCGACCACCTGGGCGCCTACGGCTACGGCGCCGCGCGCACGCCCACGCTCGACCGCCTGGCCCGCGAGGGCGTGCTCTTCGAGCGGGCCATGGCCGCGGCGCCGACCACGCTGCCGTCGCATGTCAGCCTGATGACCGGCCGCAACCCGATGGCCCACGGCGTTCGCAACAACGGCGTGCCGGTTGCAGGGGACGTGCCCACCGTGGCCGCGGCCTTCCGCGCCGCCGGCTACCGCACCGGCGCCTTCGTGAGCGCCTTCGTGCTCGACCGGCGCTTCGGCCTGGCGCGCGGCTTCGACACCTACGACGACGCCCTCGACCCGCCGGCGGGCCGGGCCAGCGATGCCGTGGAGCGGCGCGGCGATCGCACCGTGGCGGCGGCCGCGGCCTGGCTGGCGGCAGTTCGGAAGGGTGCGGGCGGAACGGCGGCGCCAGCGGCAGCCGCGGCGGAAGCGGCACCCGCGTCCCCCGCGGCGACTGCGCCAGCCGCGCCGTTCTTCCTGTGGGTCCACCTCTACGATCCGCACGATCCGTACGAGGCGCCGGCGGCCGTGGCCGCCGGCGCCGCCTCGCCCTACGACGGCGAGATCACGTTTGCGGACGCGGCCCTCGGCACGCTGCTCGCGGCGCTGGGCCGTCACGGTCTGGCCGCCAACACCGTAGTCGCGGTCATCGGCGACCACGGCGAGAGCCTGGGCGAACACGGCGAAGACACGCACGGCATGTTCGTCTACGAATCGGCCTTGCGCGTCCCGGCGCTGCTCGCGTGGCCCGGTCGCCTGCCGGCGGGGAGGCGCGTCACCCCGCTCGTGCGCGCCATCGACCTCGGGCCCACCTTGCTCGATCTGGCTGGCCGGCCGCCGCTCGAAGGCGCCACCGGCGCCAGCCTGGTGCCGCTCGTGCGCGGCGCGGAGGCGCCCTCCGCCACGGCCTACAGCGAGACCTACTTCCCGCAGCTGTTCATGAACTGGGCGCCGCTGCACTCGCTACGCGACGGGCCGTGGAAGTTCATCGAGGCGCCGGCGCTGGAGCTCTACGACCTGGACGCCGACCCGGGCGAGACCACCAACCTGGCAGCGCGCGACCCGGAGCGCACCGGCCGGATGCGCCGGGCCCTGCATGCGCAACTCGCCGCCGAGACCCGCGCCACCAGCGCCAGCGGGCCCGACCGCGAGACCCTGCGCAAGCTGGCCGCCCTGGGCTACGTGGGCGGCGGCGGGACGACTGGCGCCGACGAGCCGCTGGCGCGCCCCGACCCCAAGGCGATGATCGGGGTCTTCAACCGGCTGCGCGCCGCCAACACCGCCCTCGACCGCGGCCGTCTCGACGAGGCCGCGGCCGTCGCCACCGCGACCCTGGCGGAGGATGCTGGCAATGCCTTTGCCGTGCTGATCCTGGCGAAGGCGGAGCGCGCTCGAGGCCGTTACCGCGCGGCGGCCGGGTACTTCCGCCGCTACCTCGAACAGGTGCCGCTCAGCGCCGACGCGCATCTGTGGCTGGCCATCTGCCAGCTGCAACTCGACGATTTCGACGCGGCGCTGGCCGAAGTGGAGCTGGCCCTGGCCATCGACCCGCGTTTTGCCGAGGCCCTGACCTTGCGCGGCGACTTGCTGGTGGCGGCGAGGCGCGTCGAGGAGGGGCTGCACGACCTGCGCGCGGCAGTGAACGTGAACCCGGACCGGCCAGCCGCCCACATCGCGCTCGGACGCGCGCTGCTCGGTCTCGGCCAGGCGGCCGAGGGTGAGGCGCAGTTCCGCTACGCGCTCGAACTGGCAGAGCGTTTCGCGCAGGCGGGCCGCAGGGGTCAGGCCGCCCTGGTCTACGAGCAGCTGGCCGCCGAACGAATCTCTGCCCGCCGGACTGCGCGACGCGCTCAGGGCCAGGGTCGCCCCGGTCCGGCGCTAGCAACGTGCGGTGGCCAGGCCACCAGTCACGGCTGCGGCGGGGGCGCCGCGGCGACGCGGTAGACGAAGCCCTTGTTGTCGTCCGAGATGTAGAGCGCGCCGTCGGCGCCGGTCACCAGTCCGGCCGGCCGTCCCGAGACGACGTCGCCGGCAAGCCAGCCGGTGACGAAGTCTTCGCTGGCCACGGGCCGTCCGTCCTTCATCACGAGACGCACGACCGAGTAGCCGACCTTGCCGGCCGGGCGCTGCGACGACCCGTGGATGGCAACGTAGGCCGAGGAGCGATACCCGGCGGGGAAGCGCGTGCCGCGGTAGAACGTCAGGCCGAGCGGCGACGCATGGGCCGGCAGCTCGAGGACCGGCCCGACCACGTCGGCGGCGGTCAGCGTGCGCGGTGCGTCCTTCAGTTCGGGCACGGTGCTGGCCACGCTCTTGCCGTGGAAGAACGGGAAGCCGTAGTGCTTGCCCTCTTCGATCTGGTTGATCTCGTCGGGCGGGTAGTCGTCGCCGAGCTGTTCCTGGCCGGTGTCGGCCGACCACATCCGCCCGGTGGCCGGATCCCAGTCGAATCCGACCGGGTTGTGGAGCCCCGCGGCGAACGTCCGTCCGCGGCTGCCGGCGCCGTCGAAGACCTGGATGGTGGTGCGCCGCGGATCGTCCTCCACGCACACGTTGCACGACGAGCCGATGCCCACGTAGAGCCGTCCGTCGGGCCCGAACGCGATCGAGCGCGAGGTGTGCATGGCCGGCGACGACGCTGGCAGCTCGACGTAGGTCTCGACCGGGCCGGCCACGTCGCCGTTGACCCACTTCACGCGCAGCACCGCCGGCGTCGTGCCGATGTAAAGGTAGCCGTCCTTGAACGCGACGCTGTGCGCGTAGTTCAACCCGGCCAGCAGCACGCGCGGTTCCGCCACGCCGTCGCCGTTGGCATCGGGCAACGCCACGACCTCGGCCCGCCGGGCCACGATCACGACGCCCTCGGGACTGAGGGTCATGAGCCGTGCGCCAGGCAGGCCCGAGGCGTAGACCGAGACCGTGAAGCCGGCCGGCACGGTAAGCGCCGCCGGCTGTGGCGGCGGGACCGGTGCTGCCGGTGCCGCGGGCTGGCCGGACAGCGACGCGCCGGCGCACAGCACGAGGGCTATCGCGACGGCCGGGCCAGCAATGGGGCGCGTGATCATGACGTGGCTCCAGAAACGGATGGGGCGCACTCGAGACCCCCTGGGCGGGGCCGAGTCGACACGTTGAAGGTCGAGAGCAGGCCGCGATGGTCGTCGGCAATCATTCCGGGGCGGAGTCTAACCCAGGCCGGATGCAGGCGGGCGTGTCGACCGAAAAGGGCGGCGTGGCCGCGCGCCGGGTCGTGTCTCGCCCTCGGGTGAGAATGCGCAGGGCCGACAGAATCCCGTTCGGCATTGCCGCCCGGGCAAGGGACACTACCAGGATGACGATGGATGGCACGACGATCCGCGTGGGCGTGATGGGCGCCGGCGCCGTGGGCAGCTACTTCGGCGTCAGGCTGGCGCAAACCGGCGTGCCGGTGACGCTCGTGGCCCGGCCGGCGCATGTCGAGGCCATCACCCGGGACGGGCTCGAGCTGACGAGCGCGGGACAGACGACGCGCGTGCCGGTGACGGCGTCAAGCGACGTGGCGGCCCTGCAGGACGCCGACGTCGTGCTGGTGTGCGTGAAGTCGGTCGACACCGAGGCCACGGCGGTCGCGCTCGGGCGCGCCGTGCCGGCCGGCGCGCTGCTCGTGAGCTTGCAGAACGGCGTGGACAACGCCTGGCGCATCAGCGCGCAGCTGGCCAATCCGGTCGTGCCGGCGGCCGTCTACGTGTCGGCCGAGATGACCGGTCCGGGACGGCTGCGTCACAACGGCGGCGGGTCGCTCGTGCTCGGCCGTCCACTCACCGCTGGGACGCCGCAGGAAACCGCGGGCGCGCTGTTGACCGCGCTCGTGGCCGCGCTCGGTCGCGCCGGCGTGCCGTGCCGGGAATCGGCCGACATCCGCGTCGACCTGTGGACCAAGCTGGCGGCCAACTGCGCCTACAACGCCATGTCGGCGCTGGCCCAACTGCGCTATCGCCACCTGGCGGCCGACGAGGGCGCGCGCGACGTGATGCGCATGGTCACAGAAGAAATCGCGGCCGTGGCGCAGGTCGAAGGCGTGGCGGTCACCGTCGAGGTCCTGGCCGAGGCCGTGCGGCGCATCGCGGAAGTGATGCCCGAAGCGCTCTCGTCCACCGCGCAGGACCTGCTTTTGGGGCGGCGTACCGAGAATCGACGCCCTCAACGGCTTCGTCGTGCGGCGCGGAGAGGCGCTGGGCGTGCCCACGCCGGTGAATCGCACACTGCAGGCGCTGGTGTCGCTGGTCGAGCGATCCAAGCTGGCGGCCTCGTGAACGCGGCACCGAACCGAGATCCTGGCGATAGTGTTGGTGAAGGAGAGGGCATGGACAAGCGAGTGGTGGTGATCACGGGAGCCAGCAGCGGCATCGGGGCGGCGCTGGCCGAGCGGCTGGCGGGCAACGGCGACGCGGTGGCACTCGTGGCCCGGCGCGCCGACGCGCTGCAGGCGGTGGCCGAGCGGTGCGGCCACGACGCGCTGGTCATCGTGGCCGACATGACCAGCCGCGCCGACGCCGAGCGGGCCGCGACCGAAGCGCTGGCGCGCTTTGGCCACATCGACGTGTGGGTGAACAACGTCGGCCGCGGCATCACCCGGGCGGCCACCGAGCTCACCGACGCGGACATCGACGAGATGATGCTGGTCAACGTGAAGTCGGCGCTCTACGGGATGCAGGCGGTGCTGCCGCACTTCAAGGCGCAGCGCCGCGGGCACATCATCAACGTGTCGTCGATGCTCGGGCGCATGCCGCTGGCGCACTTCCGCTCGGCCTACAACGGCGCCAAGCACTTCCTGAATGCGCTCACGGCCAACGTCCGCGCATGAACTGGCCGACCCCTGCCCCGGCATCCAGGTGTCGCTCGTGTCGCCCGGCGTCGTGCGCACGGAGTTCGGCGTGAATGCCGTGCACGGCGGTCCCGATTCGCGCACGCTGCCGAATTCCCAGAGCGCGGAGGACGTGGCCGAGGTGATTGCCGGCGTGATGGTGTCGCGGCGGGCGGACGTCTACACGCGCCCGGGCGCGCGCCAGCTGGTGCTCGACTACCTCGGCGGCCTGGGCGAAGATCCGGAAACGGATTCCCGCGCCTGAGCGGCGGCGGGGAGGTGCGACGCCGGGACGCTAGCTGCCGCCGGACTTGCGGGGCGTGGTCGAGCGCGGCACGAAGCCACGCGACGTGGCGTTCCGCCATGGCTGCTGCGTCTTGTGCTTCGGCGTAGGTGGCGCGCTCGTCTCGACGCCTTCGGCCGGCACCTCGAGGGCGGCCGCCACTTCGGCCTGCACCTTGCGCGCGGCGGCGGCCAGCGCCTCGTCGGCAGGAAGGCAGCACTGTTTGTATTTGCGGCCGGAGCCGCAGGTGCAGGGCTCGTTGCGCCCCGGTCGTGCAGGTGTCGGAGCGGTCATACCGTGAATGTACTCCCAGTCCCTAACTGTCGCGGAGCGCCACCATGGGATCCACCCGGGTCGAACCCAGCGCCGGCACGTAGCAGGCCACGATCGAGGCGCCCAGCAACGCCGCGCCGGCCCCCACGAACACCAGCGGGTCGTGCGCGCCGACGCCGTACAACTGACTCTGCAGGAAGCGGGTCAAGCCAAGCGCGCTGACCAGGCCCACCGCCACACCGATCGCGGCCGTGCGCACGCCGTGGCGGAGCACCATGTGCAGGATGGTGCGGCGGTCGGCGCCGAGCGCCTGGCGGATGCCGAACTCGCGCACTCGCTGAGTCACGCCGTAGGCCACGACGCCGTAGATGCCGATGACCGAGAGCAGCAGCGCCACCGCGCCAAAGAGCCCCAGAAGCAGCGCCGGCGCGCGCCGGGTCGCCAGCGATCGCCCGATCCACTGATCCAGGGTGCGCACGTCGGCCAGCGCCTGCATGGGGTCGATGGCCTGCACGGCCGCGCGCACCGGTGCCACGAGGGTCTGCGGATCGAGGGCGGTCTTCACCACGAGCGCCATGTTCGGGATCGGCGCCTGCGTCACCGGGTAGTAGAGCCGTTCCTTCGTCACCGGCTCACTCGAGATCGATGCTGCTGATCGTGCCGACGACCCCGACGACGGTGAAGGTGGGCGCATCGGGACCGCCGCCGCGGCGGATCTGCTGGCCGATCGGATCCTGGCCGCGGAAGTAGCGGTCGACCAGGTACTGATCGATCACCACCACGCTCGGGCTGTCGGCGCCGTCGGTGGCATCGAAGGTCCGCCCCTCGAGCACCGGGATCTGCATCGCCCGGAAGTAGTCGCCGCCGACGACCTCCTGCCGGCCGTGCGGCGCGGCCTCGTTGCGGTCCCGGGCGTATAGCCGACGATGCTGTACGAGCCGGAGCCGACCATGCCGTTGAACGGGACGTTGCTCGTAAGGCCGACGGCCGTCACCCCGGGAATCCGGCTGGCATCCGCCACGAGCCGCGTCCAGAATCCGCGTCTGGCCACCGCATCCGGATAGGTCGTGGCGGGCAGTTGCATCTGCGCCGTGAGCACGTTCTCCGTCGAGAAGCCCGGATCCACGTCCTGCAGGCTGCGCGTAGCTGCGGCCCAGCAGGCCGGCCGCGACGACCAGCATCACGGCGAGCGCCACCTCTGCCACGACGAGACCGGTCCGGGTCGCGCCGGTGCCGCGTGACGCCGAACCCGCGGGCACTGTCGTCGCGCAGCACGAGGTTCACGTTGGTGTGGCGCGTGGCCAGTGCCGGCACCAGCCCGAAGACCACGCCCGTCAGGCCCGCCATGCCGAGCGCAAAGGCCAGCATCGGCCAGTTCAGCGCCACGTCAGGCGCGCCCGGCAACTGCGGCGCGCTCAGCAGCGACCAGGCCGCGCACGCCGGCCAGACCCAGTCCAAGGCCGACGACCGCGCCGAGCAGCGACAAGACCAAACCTTCCGTGAGCATCTGCCGCACCAGGTCGCCGCGGCCGGCGCCGATGGCCGTGCGGATGGCCACCTCGCGCTGCCGGCCGGTGGCGCGCATCAGCAGCAGGTTGGCGACGTTGGCACAGGCGATGAGCAGCACCAGCAGCACGCCGGCTTGCAGCACCAGCAGCGGCGCGCGCACGTTGCCGACGATCTGCTCGCGGATTGGCACCGCGTAGCCGGTGAAACCAGCCCGCTCGGCAAAGCCGCGGAACTGCGGCATGCGGTCGAGGTTCCGCGCGATGATGGCCTTCATTTGAGCGTCGAGCTGGGCGATCGTCGCACCCGGGGCCAGGCGGGCGATCATCGAGCTGAACTCGTTGCCACGTCCCTGGTCGCTGGCTTGCTCGGCCGTGAACGAGAATGGCACCAGCACCGCGATGTCGCGCGCCGGCAATTCGAAGTCGGCCGGCAGCACGCCGACGACCCTGTAGGGCATGCCGTCGAGCCGGATATCGCGCCCTACCAGGGCGCGGTCGCCGGCGAAGCGCGAGTTCCACAGACCGTAGGTGAGGATGGCGAACTGGTCCGCGCCGGTGGCGGCGTCGGTGTCGGCGAAGGCGCGCCCCAGCATCGGCGCCCGGCCCAGCGTGGTGAAAAAGGACGGCGTGACCCGCAGCGCGCGCACCTGTTCTGGCGTGCCGCTCTCGGCCAGGCTGACGCTGCGCTGCGTGAACAAGGTGGCATCTTCGATGGCGGGTGCGTCCTGGCGGCGGTCGAGATAGTCCGGAATCGAGACGCTGGCTTGCGGCAGCCCTCCCGAGGGGTAGCTGTTCCAGACAAACACCAGCCGATCCGCGTCGGCATACGGCAGGGGACGCAACAACACCTGGTAGAGCAGGCTGAAGATGGCGGTGTTGACCCCGATGCCGACCGCCAGGGTCAGGACGGCCACCAGGGTGAAGAGCGGCTGGCGTCGCAGTCCGCGAAAGGCGTAGCGCAGGTTCCGCATGGGCTGTTGGACGGGCGCCGCCTGCAGAACGTTGCCCCGGCCCCTGGACGGGGTGTGGCGCCGCCGCGGCCGGCCTCACGCCGCGCGCGTCACCACGCGATCATCGCCGCCTCGAACAGCGCCGCCAACTCGTCCGGGCCGGCCGGCCGCGGCGACAGCTTCGTCACGCGGTGCTGCGGCAGCGTGCCCTCGACCAGCGCCGGGATGTCGGCTGGAGGTGTAGCCGACGGCCCTCAGCCCGTTCGGCACCTTCAGGCGCTCCATGAACCAGGTGATGCGGTCGGCGAGGATCGAGCCGGCGTCAGCGTCGCGCACCCCGGTCACCTCGGCGCCGAGCGCCTCGGCCGCCTGCAGATGTCGCGCGGGATTGGCCGGCGCCGTGAAGCGGAACACCGCCGGCGCATTCAGGATCACCGACATGCCGTGCGGCACCAGCGGATGGTCGGCCGGGTAGCCGGGCGCGCGGTAGTGCCTCACATGGCCCGACACCGGATACGACATGCCGTGGGGCAGATGCACGCCGGCGTTGCCGAAGCCGACGCCGGCATACGAGGCGGCCAGCAGCATCTGCGCGCGCGCACTCGTCGTCGGCGGGATCTTCCACCGCGCGCACGAGGTACGCGGCGACGATACGCAGCGCCTGCGAGCGACCAGATGTCGCTGATCGGATTCGAGCCCTGATAGGCGGGCCGCAGCGCCGGCCGGTCGGGCCGCGGCCGCGCCGAGAACGGCATCGCGGTGAACGACTCGATGGCGTGGCTGAGGATGTCGAGGCCGCTCGAGGCCGCCACTTGCGGCGGCATGGTGCGCGTGTTCTCGGGATCGAGCAGGCCCAGCGTCGGCTTGAGCCGCCGGCTGGCGATGCCGGTCTTGGCGTGCAACGCGGTCAGGTCGAAGATGCTGACGCCGGTGGTCTCGCTGCCGGTGCCGGCGGTGGTCGGAATCGCGATGAGCGGCTTCAGCGGTCCGGGCACGGGCAGGGCCTTGCCGATCGGCGCGTTCACGTAGTCGAGGAAGTCGGCCGGCGGATAGGTGGTGTAGAGATTGACGGCCTTGGCCGTGTCGATCGCCGAGCCGCCGCCGACGGCGACGAGGCCGTCGATCTCGTGCCCCGCCGCAAAGGCGATGGCGTCGCGGAACGACTCGTCGGTCGGCTCGACGCGCACGCGGTCGTAGACCACGGCGGCGACGCCCTGCGTGTCGCAGCGCTTCGAGCACGGCGTGCATCGGCGGCAGGCGCGCGACGACCGGGTCGGTGACCACGAGCGCGCGACGCACGCCGTGATCGACCAGGTCCATGCCGACTTCGCGCGTCACGCCCGGCGCCGAAGCGCACGCTGGAGGCGGCCATCTCGAAGGCGAATTCGTGACTCATGGGCGGAGTCTAGCAGCGGGGCGTAGAATCCCCGGCATGTCCCAACCATCCCGCCTTGCCACGGCCGCCGTTCTCGCCTGCGCCGGCGCCGTGCTGTCGGCGCAGACGCCGCCTGCCGATCCCCATCGGCGCTTCCTGCTGCTGCACGACTTCCGCCTCGAAAGCGGCGTGGTGCTGCCGGTGGCCACCGTGGCCTACGCCACCTTCGGCGCCCTCAATGCCGCCCGCGACAACGTCGTGCTCGTGCCCTCGTACTACGGCGCGGACTACCACGGCTACGACTTCCTGATCGGCCCCGGCAAGGCGCTCGACCCGGCCCGGTACTTCGTCGTGGCCACCGAGATGTTCGGCAACGGCTTCTCGTCGTCGCCGAGCAACACGCCGGTGCCCAGGTCCGGGCCCGACTTCCCGGCCATCGCCATTCGTGACGATGTCGAGGCCTCCAGACGCGTGCTCGAACACCTCGGTGTGCCGCACGTGCGCGCGGTGGTGGGATTCTCGATGGGCGCCGAGCAGGCCTTCCAGTGGGCCGTCTCGCACCCGGACTTCATGGACGGCATCGTGCCGTGGTGCGGCACCGCGAAGACCTATCCGCACGGCGTCGTGCGGCTCGAAAGCGCCATTCGCGCGCTTACCGCCGACCCCGCGTTCGCCGACGGGCGCTACACCTCGCCGCCGCTGAAGGGCCTGGCGGCCTGGTCCACGCACTGGGCGGCGTGGGTGTGGTCCCAGGAGTGGTGGCGGCGCGAGCTGTTCAAGCCGCAGTCGGCCACGGTGGAGCGGGCCCTCGCCGCGCGCATCGCGCGCGATTCGGTGCGCGATGCGAACGACCTGATCCTGCATGCGCGTACGTGGCAGGAGCATAACGTCGGCGACACGCCGGGCTTCCGCGGCGATCATGAGCAGGCGCTGCGGTCGATCACGGCGCGCGTGCTCTACATGCCGTGCGAGACCGATCTGTACTTTCCGTTGGGCGATGCTCGCTACGAGCAGCAGTTCCTGAAGAACTCGACCCTCACCCCCATCCCGTCACTGTGGGGGCATGCGGCCGGCGGCGGCGGGAACCCCGATGACGCGGCCTTCATCAACCAGCAGATTGGGGCGTTCCTGGCGCGCTGACGCGGCGTCCGCCGGGTCGGCGCAAGGCTTCCGCTTGACATGTGTTCCGCGCTGGCTGGTCAAAATGCCGCTGGTGACCCGCGCCGCCGGTCATTTCAGGCGGGTGCCGCACCTCGACGTCGAGGGCTACTGACGCTGCTGCGGACGCCCGTCGTATGATGCGCGCGTGCGCATTTCCGTCGCTGCCTCGCTCATTGCCGCCACCGCCGCCCTGTCGCTCGCGCCGCTGCACGCCCAGGAGCCGCCGCCCTTCCAGGTGGAGGAGGCGTCGATTGCCGACATCCACGCCGCCTTCCGGGCCAGGCGGATTACCTGCCACGGCCTGGTCCACCAGTACCTCCGGCGCATCGCGGCCTACGACAAGAACGGCCCGGCCATCAACGCCATCGTCACGGTGAACCCGAAGGCGCTGGCCGAGGCCGACGCGCTCGATGCGCGCTTCGCGGCGAGCGGCCCGGTGGGCCCGCTGCACTGCGTGCCGATGATCGTGAAGGACAACTTCGAAACGGTGGGGCTGCAGAGCTCGAACGGGTCGCTGACCTTCGCGGGCTACGTGCCTGCCACCGACGCCTTCCAGGTGGCGCGCGTCAAGGCCGCCGGGGCGATCGTGCTGGCCAAGTCGAACCTGGCGGAGTGGGCGTTCACGCCCAACGAGACGGTCAGTTCGATCCTGCCGGGATACACCAAGAACCCTTATGCGCTCGACCGGGTCACCGCGGGCTCGAGCGGCGGTACCGCCGCGGCCGTGGCGGCCAGCTTCGGTGCCGTGGGCTTGGGCTCCGACACCGGCAACTCGATCCGCGGACCGGCGTCGCACCAGGCGCTCGTCGGCATCCGCTCGACCATGGGTCTGACGAGCCGCGCCGGCGTCTTCCCGCTGAACCTGCTGGCCGACATCGCCGGCCCGATGGGCCGCACCGTCGCCGACGTGGCCGCCGTCTTCCAGGTGATCGTGGGCGAGGACCCGAACGACCCGGCCACCGCCGCGGCGCGCGGCCGGGCCGTGCCCACTTACGCCGACGCGTTGAAGCGCGACGCGCTGCGCGGGCTGCGCATCGGCGTGCTCCGCCAGGCCTACGAGCGCGACACCACCGACCCGGAGATCGTGCAGCTGTTCATGCGCGCGGTGGAGGACTTGAAGCTCGCCGGCGCCATCGTCGTGGACCCCGTCCCGGTCGAGGGCCTGGACGCCATCAAGCGGCCACCGGGCATCTCGTGTCAGGCCTTCAAGTACGACCTGAACCAGTTCCTGGCCGCGCGGAAAGGTCGCGTGCCCGTGAACGATCTTTCGGAGGTGGTGAAGGGCGGGAAGTTCCATCCGTCCGTGCGCCGGCAGCTGGAGCAGACCGAGCAGGGACCCGCCAACGGGCCGGGCACACCCGACTGCGTGGCCGAAGCCGCCTACCGCGACCAGGTGCGCGCCGCGGTGCTGAAGACGATGGACGCCAACAGGCTCGACGCCTATGTCTATCCGACGTGGAGCAACCCGCCCCGCCTCATCGGCGACCTGAACACGCCGGGCGGCGACAACAGCCAGTTCTTCTCGCCCGTGACCGGGTGGCCGGCCGTGCAGGTGCCGATGGGCTACACCCGCGGCGGGCTGCTGCCGGCCGGTCTGACGTTCTTCGGCCGCGCCTGGAGCGAGCCGACGTTGCTTGGCGCCGCTTACGCGTTCGAGCAGGTCGCCCGGCACCGGCGGCCGCCGCCGACGACGCCGCCGCTGCGGTGACCAACGGGGGCCCTGGGGCTGTCAGTCACCTCGCGAGATGCTTGGCTCGGTGACAGACCCTGGGGCTGGGGTCAGTCACCTCGCGAGATGCCGGGCTCGGTGACAGACCCTTTGCGCGCAATCGCCACCAACGCCTCCAAGTCGAGGGCGACGACGCCGTCGGCGCGCAGGCGCGTCAGCACGCTGTCCTTGACCCGCTGTTGAGCGTCGGGCGGCAGCGCGTCGAACACGCCGCGATTGCTCGTGCCCATGATCACCGGCCAGAAGTGCTCCGGGGAGGGTAGCGGCATGCGCCAGCGCTCGGTGGCCACGGCGGGCGCGGCCGTGCCGGCCGCGGCAAACAGCGCCTCGAGCGCGCCGGGCTCGGCCAGACGGTCGGCCGGGCTGATGTGTTCGAGCGTGCGGTCCTCTTTCAGCACCGCCTCCCAGAAGTAGGGCTCGCCTGGCGACAGCACCACCTTGCCCCACACGGTTACGGCCAGTTGCCCGCTCGGGGCCAGCCAGGTCCAGGCGCGGCGCAGCACGGCCGCCATGTCGTCGAGGAAGAACAGGCCGAACACCGACACCACGGCGTCCACCGACTCGGGCGGAAGCTCCAGTTCGGCGACGTCGCCAACGCGGAACTCGGTCCACGTCAGACCTCGAATTGCGGCCTCGGACCGTGCCTGCGCGATCAGCGCCGGGGTCAGGTCGAGGCCCAGCACGTGGCCGCTGGGGCCGGTCTGCGCGGCCGCCGGCAGCGCCGACGCGCCCGTGCCGCAGCACAGATCCACGACGCGCGCCCCAGGCACCAGGGCCAATCGCTCGAGCGTGCGCCGGCCGTAGTGGTGCCAGAAGGGCAGGGCGTCGAAGTGATCGGCCGCCGCGGTGTAGGTGGCGACGATGCGGGCGGGATCAGCCATCGGACCGGGCCATCATACGGGACGTCGCCGTGGCCGGACTGGAACGCCCAGGGTACGGTAAGCTGCGCCCCCGAGACGCTCATGCAGATTCACAACCGGATCGTGGCGCGGTTCGCCGATGGACGGATTGTCAAAGGCACCACGCACGACTTCTCCGTGACCCGGGACTTCTTCCACGTCATCCCGACCGAGGCCGACCAGCCGCCCATCCGGGTCGGCATCCCCGCCCTCAAGGCGGTCTTCTTCGTCAAAGACCACCTGGGCAACAAGCACTACAACGAGAAGAAGGCCTTCGACAAACTGGTGCCGGGACGGAAGCTCCAGGTGGTCTTCAAGGACGGCGAGACCCTGGTCGGCGCCACCACCGCCTACGATGCGGCGCGCCCGGGCTTCTTCATGACGCCGGCCGATCCGCAGTCGAACAACGACCGGATCTTCGTGGTGGCCAAAGCCGTGCGGGCGGTGGCCTTCATCTCGTGACCGACGCGTTGTCGTCGCCCACGCCGGCGGCGGTCAGCTGAGCGACAGCAGCCCAGTGTAGATTGCCATCCCCACCACGGCGTCCACGCCGTGCTCGTGCAGCAGGTCGATCTCCTCGCGCGAAGTGATGCCGCCGGCGGCGATGACCGGACGTGAGGTGGCCTGCGCCACCGCCAGAATCGCCGGGATATCAGTGCCCTGCATCAGGCCTTCGCGGTCCACGTGGGTGTAGAGGAAGGCGCTGCAATACGGCTCGAGCGTCTTGACCGCCTCCACGGCGGTGATCGGCAGCGCCGTCTTCCATCCGTCGATGACGACCTGGCCGCCCTTGCTGTCGACCGCGCCGACGATGCGCTCGCTGCCCACCGCGCGCGCCAATTCCTGGGCGAAGGCGAGGTTCACGGGCTGGTCCTGAGGTACGGGGTCGCGGTTGCTGCGGAAGAGCGAGGAGCCGACGATCACGTGCGTGGCTCCGGCCTCGATGAGGTCGAGTGCGCGGGCGGCCGTGCGCACGCCGCCGCCCACCCGGCACGGCAGCCGGGCCGCGATGTAGCGCACCAGCGCGTCGTTGGTGCCCGTGGCCATCGCCCCATCCAAGTCGATGAGTTGCACCGCCGCGAAGGTCTGGAAGCGTTCGATCCAGCCGTCGACGTCGCTGGATTCGAGCGCGAGCTTCTCGCCTTGCACGAGCTGCACGATGCGCCCGCCCTTGAGATCGATCGACGGAATCAGCACCCGACGCTCCTCATACTCATGATCTTCGTCTCACTCCCCGGAGCCTGGCCCCTGGCCGTGGCCCGTTCCGCCGCGGCCATCACCACAGGCCGACCCGGCCCGCCACCGATTGGATTAGTTTCTGCGAATCGAAGCCGACGCCCTGTCGGAAGACCGTTTCCACCTTGCGGACGTCGCCGATGACGCGCGACGGATCGCCAGCCACGATCACGAGGTCTGCTTGTTTCCCCGGCGCCAGC
Source organism: uncultured Acidobacteriota bacterium (assembly GCA_963843885.1). Taxonomy (GTDB): domain Bacteria; phylum Acidobacteriota; class Vicinamibacteria; order Vicinamibacterales; family UBA2999; genus CADEFD01. The sequence continues at coordinate 345,133 of CAWJMJ010000011.1, read as the reverse complement.
GTGCCGATGCGGTCGTCGCGCCCCAGGAAGCGCGCGCCGTTGCGGGTGCCGATGGCGATGGCCTCGAGCGGGGTGAAGCCGGCCTCGACCAGCAGCTCGAGCTGCCGCTGGTTCGCGAAGCCCGGGATGACGCCGCCGCCGCCGGTGGGATCGGTGCCGGCCAGCAGCACGCCGCCGGCGCGGGCGAACTCGCGTTCCAGGACCATCGCCTTGGGGAACAAGGTGCGATATACCGAGTCCTGGTTGGTGGCGGTGCGCGCGTGCGTGGCTTCGAACTGGGCCTTGAGCTGCGGCGTGAGCACCTCGAGGCCGGGCGGCAACGGCCGGCCCGGCGTGAACGTCTCGAAGACGGTGAGCGTGGAGGTCAGCGCCACGCCCCTGCGGATCAAGGTCTGCACGAGCGCCTTGAAGGGCGCGCCCTGAGGGTCCACGTCCGCCACCGTCTGTTGGCCGCGTCCCTGGCCCGGGCACTGATCGGGGGTCTTGCCCGGGACGAAGTCGGTTGCCGCCAGGAAGCCGTGCTCGAGGTTGTCGATGCCGAGCGCGGCGGCTTCGGCATAGGTGACCGAGCACAGATGCCCGGTGACCTTCATGCCGCGCCCGTGCGCGGCTTGAATCGCGGCGCCGAGGGCGGCGCGCGAGATCTGCATGTAGGCCTTGAACGACGTGGCCCCGGCGTCCGCCCAGTAGTCGACGTGACGGGTGGCGGCGGCGGCCGTGTCGAGCGCCGTCATCTGCAGGAAGGGATTGGCGCCGTTCACGTAGGGCGCAGTGGCGTCGATGGCCGGACCGGCCACCTCGCCGGCCTCGACTCGCTGCTTGAGCGAGATGTCCATGAAGCCGTTCATGTTGCCGCCCGTGCGCATCGTGGTCACGCCGCCAGCGAGATACAGACGCACGAAGCTCTGCCCGAGCTGGCCGTAGACGCCGGGCCCCGTCGGGTAATAGAGGTGCTCGTGCACCATCACCAGGCCGGGCATGACGCTCTTGCCGGTCAGATCGATGACCCGCGCGCCCTGGGGCGGCGGGGTCGTGGCCGACGGGCCCAGCGCGGCGATGAGCCCGTCGCGCAGCACCAGCGTGTGACCCTCGAGCGCCGGGGCGCCGGTGCCGTCGATGACCCGGGCGTTGACCAGGGCCACGAGCGGCGCATCCACCGACACGAACGCCCTGACGGCCTCGCCGATGGCGGCACGCTGCGCGTGCCCCGCCGCGGGCGGCATCGCCAGGATCAGCAGCAGCAGCGCGGCGACGCTCAGGCCAGGGGAGACGCGCACCTCAGGCGTGCCGGTGAACCGGCGGCAGTTCGAAACGGGCGAGGGTGTCGCCTTCGAAGTCCACCTCGATGATCACGGCCGGCTCGTCGCCCATCACCCAGGCGTCGTGGCCCGGTTCGATGGCCAAGGCGGCCGGCGCTTCGTACTCCTGGACGCAACCGTCGGGGAAGTGGACGTGGATGCGGCCGCGCGCCAGGAAGCCGACGTGCGCGTGCATGCAGGTCTCGGTGCCGGTCACCGGCTTCATGTGCGTGGACCAGCGGAAGCCCGCCGGATAGATGGCGCGCTTGATGCGGCCCGCGCCGGTGCGCACGATGTCGAGTTGAACGCCGCCAACGGTGCGCGAGTCGGCGCCGGTCATCGGCGCGGTCAAGGGGTCGTGTGCGTTCACCAGGGCCTCCGGGAGTTCGATTCTAGCGATCGGTGGGCAGCTCCGCCAGCGCTTCGTCGATGGCGCGCAGGTCCACCGGCTTCACGAGGTGCGCGCGGAAGCCGGCGGCCTTGGAGCGTTCGCGGTCCATGTCCTGCCCGTAGCCCGTCAGCGCGACCAAGGTGATGCCGGCCAGGGCCGGCAGTTCACGCAGCCGTCCGGCCAGTTCGTAGCCGTCCATCACCGGCAGTCCGATATCGAGCACGCCCAGATCCGGCCGGAAGTCGGCGGCGACGCTGATCGCCGAGGGGCCATCGTAGGCCACGCAGGTGGTGTGGCCGCGCGCCTCGAGCAGTTCGGCCAGGCTGACGGCGGCGTCCTCGTTGTCGTCCACGACCAGCACGCGGCGGGCCACGCCCTGGCGTGCCGGCGGCCGCACCCCGGAGGGGGTCTTGGCGCTGGCCAGGCGCGCGACCCGCGGCAGCCGCACGGCGAATTCGCTGCCGTGACCCGGCCCGTCGCTGCGCACGCTCACCGTGCCGCCGTGCTGCTCGACCAGGTTGCGCACGATCGCCAGGCCCAGGCCGAGGCCGCCGGCGGGACGGTCGCGTTGCTGCCGGCCTTGCACGAACAGCTCGAAGAGCCGCGGGGCGATGTCCGGGCTGACGCCGATGCCGGTGTCGGTCACGGTCAACACCACGGCGTCGTCGTCGGCGTGGGCGTGCACCGTGACGAGGCCGCCACGGTCGGTATACTTGGCGGCGTTCGAGAGCAGGTTGGACACGACCTGGGCGAGCCGGGTCGGATCCCCTTCCACGCGCAGGCCCTCGGCCGGCACCTCCACCGTCACCCGGTGGGCGCGCTCTTCGAAGAGCGGCGCCGTCAGCTCGAGCGCCTTGGCGACGACGTCGGCCAGCTCCATCACCTCGGTGCGCAGCTCGATCTTGCCTTGCGCGATGCGCTGCACGTCGAGCAGATCGTCGATGAGGCGTGTCAGGTGGCGGACCTGCCGTTCGATCACGACACGTTCCCGCTCGCCCGAGGTGTCGCCGCGCAGCTTCATGAGCTGCAGGGCCGTCAGGATCGGCGACAGCGGATTGCGCAGCTCGTGACCGAGCATGGCCAGGAACTCGTCCTTGGCGCGGTTGGCGGATTCGGCGGCGAGGCGCAGGTCGTCGAGTTCCTGGCGGGCGCGGACCTGGACGGTCACGTCCGAGGCGATGACGAACACGCCCTCGATCTCGCCAACGACGTTCCGGAACGGCGAGTAGACGAAGTTGAAATAGACGGTTTCGGTGGTGCCGCCGCGGTCGAACTGGGTTGGCGTTTCGGTGCCGAAGTGGGCCAGGCCGCTGGCGAAGACTTCGTCGAGCAGGATCCGGAAGGCCTGGTCGCGAAGCTCCGGCAGGACGTCGAACAGCGGCCGGTCCTTGATTGCCTCGAGCGAGCGCCCCCAGGCCGCGCAGATGCGCGGGTTGGCCAGTTCCACGACGTGGTCCGGGCCGCGCAGGATGGCGATGAGCGTCGGGGCCTGCAGGAACAACGAGTAGAGCAGGCGCTTCTGTTCCTCCGACTGCTCACGCGCCTGACGCTCGCTGCGCGCGTGGCTCTCCTCCAGCGTGCGCGCGAGCCGCGCCCGCTCGATCGATTCCCAGCAGCGGCTGGCCACCTGCTGGATCAGCTGCACCTCGGCGTCGCTCCAGGCGCGCGGTGTGTCGGCGTGCACGGCCATGGCCGCCACGAAACATCCGGCCTTGAGGAGCGGCACGCACACGACCGCCCGGATGCCGGCCTGCTGGTAGGCCGCCCGGTCGCCCTCATCGACGCGCGGGTCGTCGCTGTCGGTCACGACGTAGGGCAGGCCGGCGCGCATCATGCGCAAACACTCGGTGCCGAACTGGTCGAAGAGATAGCGCTCCGCGCCGCTGGGCCGGCCGCTGGTGTGGTTGCCGGTGACGACGAACCCGTCGCCGTCGTCCTCGACGGTGGCGTAGGCACTGCGGCTGACGTTCAGGTGCGAGCCGAGCAGAGCCGCCGCGCGCTCGGTGATCTCGTCGGCGTCGACCAGGGGCCGGAGGGCGTCCTCGAGCGCCAGCAGGAACTGGCCACGGGCGACCACGCTCTCGAGCTCGAGCTCGGCACGCTTCCGTGCCGTGATGTCGCGAGCCGAGGCGGCAATCGCCGTCACGCGGCCCTCGGCGCTCGACACCGGCACGAAGGTGTGCTCGTAGAAGCGTTGAATGCCGCCGGCGCCGGCGTGGCACAGTTCGTCGTGCCTGGCCGTGCCACTCGTCGTCACCTCCTCGACCAGGCGGTGCAGGCGGGCGGCCACATCGGCCGGATAGTCGAGGTCGAAGAAGTTCTTGCCGACGGCGTCGGCGAGTGTCAGCCCCCACAGGTCGAGCAGGGCCGGGACGGCGTAGAGGACACAGCCATCGCGGTCCACGACATAGGCGAGATCGGCCCGCGACGACAGCGCGGCCGCGACCAGGCGGGCCTGCTCCTCGACGCGCGCGGCCAGCGCCAGCTGTTCCTCTTCGTCGGCGACGCGGCGGTTCTGGAGCGTGGCGGCGTTCCGGTCCCGCTGCTGCTCCAGCAGCCGACGGAGACGCGTCGCGGCGCCGATTGGCGCCGCCGAATCGAACGCACCGTCATCTTTGGGATTCATGGCAGGGGCTGAGCCGACGCGACGAGACGGCCGGAAGTCAGTATAGGCGGTTCGGTTGCGCCGCGCCGTCACCCAGGTTGCACGACAGCGGGCGGTCATCGGACCCCGTCCCGGTCATTAGACCCACAGTGCGCGTCGGGCTGGGTCGGGCCCGAGACCTGGGCCCCGGCCCAGGCGGGTGCGCGAGGCGGCGCGGGTCACGCCGGTCAGCGCGGGCCGGCCTCGAACACGTAGAGCACGTGGCCCGTGGGCGGGTGGTTGATCTCTGGCGCCAGGGTGCGCGGCACGAGGCGCGGGCTGCCGCCGCCGAGCCCGGTGGTGACGGCGACGTACTGCTTGCCGTTGGCGGTGAACGACACCGGGAAGCCCTGCACCGAGGTGCCCAGGCGCGTCTGCCACAGCACCTTGCCGGTCTTCACGTCGTAGGCGCGGAAGTAGCGGTCGAGATCGCCGATGAAGACCAGGCCGCCGCCGGTCGAGAGCGCGGCGGTCAGGAACGGGGCGCGCTGCTCCACGCTCCACAGTTCCTTGAGCGTGCGCGTGTCGTAGGCCGCCAGCTTGCCGATGTTGCCGTCGCTGCCCGGCATCTCGAAGAAGCGGCGCGCGGCCGCCGTGCCGCCCTGGCCGGCCACCTGTTCCACCTTGCGCGGCGCGATCTCCATGCACGACTGCGCCAGCGGGATGATCAGCGCCTGCGTGCCCGGGTGATAGCGTCATCGCCTGCCAGTTGTGGCCGCCCTCGGTGCTGGGGCACGACGAGGATCCACTGATCGAGCTTCTGCTCCAGGATGTCGCCGCGGTAGGTGGCCCGCCCGGTCTTCCGATCGATGTCGGTGTAGACGTTCTGGAAGATCGTCTCGGTGAAGTCGAGCAGCGCGCCGGTCCTGCGATCGAGCTTCCACAGGATGCCCGACTTGCCGATGGTGAAGAGCGCCTTCTGGGCGCCGGTGTCGACCGACACGCGCTCGAACACCTCGTCGAGGTCGAGCGTCTCGCCCGGCAGGTGCTGGAAGCGCCACGCCAGCTGCCCGGTCTCGGGATTGAGGGCGACGGTGGAGGCGGTGTGCTGCGCGGCGTCGAATGGCCGGGTGCCGCGGCTCACCGGCATCCACGGCTTGGCCTGCGCCACGCCCCAGAAGGTAAGGTCCACGTCGGGATCGTAGCTGCCGACAATCCACGTCTCGCCGCCCTGCCGCATGATGTCCGGCAGGTTGTTCCAGGTGTCGCCGCCCGGTTCGCCCGCGTGCGCGACGGTGTGGAACTTCCAGGCGAGCTGGCCGGTCTGGGCGTCGTAGGCGCTGATGAAGCACCGTTCCTCGCGGTAGCGGTCGCAGCCCTGCAGGCCCTGGATGACCTTGCCCTTCACCACGATCGGGCCACTCGTGTTGGAGAAGCCCTTGGCCGCGTCGGCGATGGTCGTGTCCCACACCGTCTTGCCGGTGCGGGCGTCGAGAGCCACGAGCCGCGCATCGGTCGTGGCCAGGTAGATCTTGTCGTCGTAGATGGCGAGGTTGCGCATCGAGCCAAACCCGATGGCGCGGTTCGGGCCGACCTGGTTGGCCCAGATCAGCTCGCCGGTGGCGCCGTCGAGCGCCTGCACTTCGTTCATCGTGTTGGTGAGGTAGACGATGCCGTCGTGCACGAGCGGCATCTGCTGGTTGGAGCCGCCCTCGGTCATGTTCCACGCCCACGCCAGCTTGAGCGAGCCGACGTTGGCCGGCGTGATGTCGTCGAGCGGGCTGTAGCTCCACGCCTGGTAGTTACGCCGCGCCATCAGCCAGTCGCCGGCCGGCGGCGTGCGCAGCATCTGATCGGTCACGGCGGTGAAGCGCGGCACCTCGCCCTGCACGTAGAGGCCGCGCGGCGGCGGCGGTCCGGCCGGCCGTGCCGGCGCGGCTGGCCCGGGCCGCGGCCGCGGCGAGGGCGGTGGGGCGCACGCCCGTGGCGATGGTGCCGATGGCCACGGCCGTGTCCGGCGCCAGCGCGGTGGCGCCCACGACGGCGCCGTTGGCCTGCAGGATGAACGCGGTGACGTTCACGTACTCGTCGGGGCCGAGCGGCGCGCCGCCCGGCGGCATCGAGGTGCGGATGTAGTCGTAGAGTTCCTTGGTGGAGCGCGTCCGCCAGACGTTCATGAACGACGAGCCGGCCAGCGGCGACGCCTCGTTGCGGCCACCCAGATCGGCCAGGTGGCACGAGGCACAGCGGGCCTGGTAGGTGCCCTGTCCAGCGGCGGCCTGCGCGGCGGTGAAGATGCCGCCCGGCGGCGTCTGTTCAGCGGTGGCGTAGGCGCCGGGGCTGGCACCGGTCATGGCCGCGGTGAGCCGCGTGTGGGCGCTTCCGGCCAGCGCCACACCCAGCCCGGTCGCGACCATCGTGACCAATCCGGTTGCGAGATGTCGTCGGGTCATCACGGTCGTCCCTTCGGGGCCATCAGCCATCCCCACAGATTGCCGTCGGGCGCCTGCTCGCTGTGCAGCTGCACGTAGAGCAGCCCCTGCGCATAGGCCGCTGCCTGCGCGCGCGTGAGCGTGACCGTGCCTTTGAAGGCCCCGCTGGTGCCGCCACCGGCCGCGAACTCGCCGACGAGCGCGCCGCGGAGGCCCGGTTTGGGGCTGTCGTAGACGCGCACGACCGTGGCCGGCGAGCGCAGCCCCTGGTAGGTGCCTTCGACGGTGAGCGTGCTGCCGGCCAGCGACGCGCGGGCCGCACCCAGGCCGGCAATGGTGTCCTGCATGGCCAGATCGGTCGGCAGCGGTGAGAGGCGGGCGCGCATCCCGCCCGGCGGCGGCGCGGCTTGTCCGGCGGCCAGGGCCAGGGCGCATAGCAAGGCGGCGGCGGTCATGGCCAGGGATTGTAGGTCAAACGGCGCGGGCCCCTGATAGCATGTGCGGCTCCGCGGCTCCGATCCAGCCGCGCGACCCACGCGGAGGTTTCAGATGGTCGCTTTGTCGTCGCTCTGGCTGCCCGTCCTCGTGTCCGCCGTCCTGGTCTTCATCGCCAGCTCCGTCATCCACATGGCGCTTGGCTACCACAATTCGGACTACGCCAAGATGCCCCGGGAAGACGACATCCTGGCCGCACTTGGCCCGATCGACATCCCGCCCGGCGACTACTTCCTCCCGTACGCTCGCGGCATGGCGGCGTTCAAGGATCCGGCCTTCCAGGCCAAGTGGAAGAAGGGCCCGGTGGCCACCCTGACGGTGCTGCCGTCGGACACGAACTTCATGGGCAAGCAGATGGCCCTGTGGTTTCTCTACGCGGCGGTGGTCGCGTTCTTCGCGGGCTACGTCGCCTCGCACACCATTCCCGCCGGGGGCGACTACCTGGTGGTCTTCCGCGTCGTCGGCACCACCGCCTTCATGGGTTACGCCCTGGGCCTGTGGCAGATGACCATCTGGTACCGGCGCTCGGTGGCGACCACGCTGAAATCCACCTTCGACGGCCTGCTTTACGCCTGCCTGACAGCCGGCGCGTTCGGCTGGCTCTGGCCCGCGTTGTAACGGGGCCTGTCACCGTTACAATTTCCAGCGACGCAGATTCTGCCACGTGGGCGGATGCGGGGCCCCGGTTCAAGGAGTGCGACACATGTGCGATGAGAATTTCGGACACGATCTGGAGAACTACGCGCGCTTCCCGCCACTGACCCGCCGCCAGCTGGGCGCGGTCTCGCTTGGCGTCGGCATGACGTTCGTGCTGCCGCGCGCCGCCGATGCCCAGGCCGTCACCGAGGCCGACGTCACCATCAAGACGCCCGACGGCGCGGCCGACTGCTACTTCGTGCACCCGGCCAGCGGCGCGACGGCCGCCGTGCTCGTCTGGCCCGACATCCTCGGGCTGCGTCCCGCGTTCCGGCAGATGGGCAAGCGCCTGGCCGAGTCGGGCTACGCCGTGCTGGTCGTCAACCCGTTCTACCGGATGAAGAAGGCGCCGGTCGTGGCCGCCGGCGCGAGCTTCGCGGATCCCGCGACCCGCGATGCCGTGATGCCGCTGGCGCAGGCGCTGAACGCGCACGACGCACGTCACCGACGCGAAGGCGTTCGTCGCCTGGCTCGATAGCCAGGCAGCCGTGGACAAGACGCCGCAAGATCGGCACGACCGGCTACTGCATGGGCGGCCCGATCGTCATGCGCACGGCGGCGGCCGTGCCGGACCGCGTCGGCGCCGGCGCCTCGTTCCACGGCGGCGGGCTGGTCACGCAGGCAGCCGGACAGCCCGCATCTGCTGGTGCCGAAGATGAAGGCGCAGTTCCTCTTCGCGATCGCCGAGAACGACGACCAGCGCGATCCCGACGGCCAAGGACGTGCTGAAGCAGACCTTCGCCAAGGCCAAGCTGCCGGCCGAGATCGAGGTCTACGCCGGCGCGCCCACGGCTGGTGCCCGCCGGACTCGGCGGTCTACAACCAGCAGCTGGCCGAACGCGCCTGGGCGCGTCAGCTGGTGTTGTTCAAGACCGCGCTGGCGTAGTTGTAACGGGGCCTGGCACGGTTACAACCCAGCGCGCTGCCGAATCTGCTAAGCGTGACAGGCCCCGTTACGAACGGACGGGGATCGCCTGCGCCGCGAGGAACTGCTTCAGCTCGGCCACGCCGTGCGTGTTGAAGTGGAAGATCGACGCCGCCAGCGCCGCGTCGGCGCGCCGGCGGTGAAGACCTCGACGAAGTGGTCGAAGCGTGCCGGCGCCGCCCGACGCGATCACCGGAATGGCGACGGCGTCGCGACACGGCGGCGGTCAGCTCGCAGTCGAAGCCGGATCTTCGTGCCGTCGCGATCCATCGACGTCAGCAGGATCTCGCCGGCGCCGCGCGTCGGCCGCTTCGCGCGCCCACTCGACGCGCGTCGCGGTCGGCGCCGGCCGAGCCGCTGCGGGCGTAGACGGCGATCCAGTCGCTCGTCCACGCGCTTGGCGTCGATGGCGACGATCACCGCCTGGCTGCCGTAGCGGTCGGCCAGCGTCGTGATCAGCGCGGGATCGCCAGCGCCGCGGTGTTCAGGCTGACCTTGTCGGCGCCGGCCTCGATCGCCGCCGCCGCGTCGTCTTCGGTGCGGATGCCGCCGCCGACGGCCAGCGGCAGGAACAGCTCGCGCGCCACCGCGCTGATGGTGTCGGCCAGCGCCCGCCGGCGTCTCGAGCGTCGCGGTGATGTCGAGGATGACGACCTCGTCGATGCCCTTCGACGTTGTAGCGCCGCGCCAGCTCCGCCGGATCGCCGGCGGCGCGCAGCCCCTCGAAGTTGACGCCCTTTGACGACCTGGCCGTCGCGCACGTCGAGGCAGGCGATGATGCGCTTGGACAGCATCACGCGCACCTCCGTCGAGCCAGTTGCGCAGCATCCTGCAGGCCGACGTCGCCCGACTTCTCGGGATGGAACTGCACGCCCGACACCATGCCCGCGCTGCACCGCGGCGGCGAACGGCTCGCCGTAGCTGCTGGTGGCGACCGTGTCGCGCGGTCACCGGCGCGGCGTAGGAGTGCGTGAAGTAGACCTGCGCGCCGTGCGGCGATGCCGGCCAACGAGCCGCGACTGCCGCGGCAACGCCAAGCGTGTTCCAGCCGACGTGCGGCACCTTCTGGCGCACTCGGTGCCCGGCGCGCGTGTCGGGCAGCAGCGGCACAGGCCCGGCAGCACGCCGAGGCCGGGCACGTCCGGCGCTTCTCGCTGCCTTCGAACAGCCACTGCATCCCGAGGCAGATGCCGAGCAGCGGCCGTGCCGGCGTCGACGCGCGCCAGAATCGCGTCGACGCCACGCGCCGTCGAGCGCGCGCGTCGCGCCGAAGTGGCCGACGCCGGGCACGATGACGCCGCGCGGCGCCGGCGAGCTCGTCCGGCGTCGTCCGGCGTGTAGACCTCGGCGCCGACCGCCGCCAGCGCCTTGCGCACCGAGGTCAGGTTGCCGGCGCCGTAGTCGATCAGCGCGATGTCACAGCAAGCCCTTGGTGCTCGGCAGCATCTTCGCCAGGCGCTTGTCCTTCGCGCAGGCCACGCGCAGCGCGCGCGCGAACGCCTTGAAGCACCGCCTCGATCTTGTGATGGTTCGAGCGGCCGTACATGCACCTTGACGTGGACGTTGGCGCGGGCGCCGATGGCGAAGCCCTCGAAGAAGTCGTGCACCAGTTCGGTCTGCAGGTCGCCGACCAGCCGCACCTTGCACCTTGATGTCGACCACCGTGTGCGGCCGGCCGCCCAGGTCGATGGCGGCGACCGCCAGCGTCTCGTCCATCGGCATCACGAAGTAGCCGGCGCGGTTGATGCCCTTGCGGTCGCCGAGCGCCTGTCGACACCGCCTCGCCGAGCGCGATGCCGATGTCCTCGACGGTGTGATGCTGATCGACGTCGAGATCGCCGGTCGGCCGTGACCGTCAGATCGAAGGCGCCGTGGCGCGCGAACAGCTCGAGCATGTGGTCGAGAAAGCGGATGCCGGTGTGGTTGTCGTAGCGCCCTTGCCGTCCAGGGTCGAGCGCGACCGTGATCTGCGTCTCGGCGGTCTTGCGGTCGATCAGCGGCTTGCGCACAGCGTCCTCCAGCGCCTCGACGGCGGCGCGCGTGTGCTCGACCACCCCGGTCGTCACGCGGAAGCAGCCGGCGCAGCCCGGCTCCTTGCGTTCGGTCGCGCACGAGCACGCCGCGCGCGATCAGGCCGTCGACGAGTCGCGGGCGTCGCTCGCCGCCGTCGACCAGCACGAAGTTGGCGGCGCTCTTCCAGTACTTCAGGCCGAGCCGGTCGCAGCGCCGCGTAGAGCAGCGCCTTCGACTCGGTGACCTGCGCGACGTACCACGGCACGAACGTCGGCGTCGGCGAGCGCCGCGCGCAGCGCCGCCACGGCCACGACGTTGAGGTTGAAGAGCGGCATCACGTAGCGGATCGGCGCGAGCAGCGCCGGCGGCGCGATCACCACGCCGACGCGCATGCCGGCCAGCCCGTACGCCTTCGAGAAGGTGCGGCCGACCAGCACGTTCGGGATACTCGCGGCCAGGTGCAGGAAGTTGTCGCCGCGGAACTCGTGATACGCCTCGTCGATCGAGCACCAGCGCATGGCCGGCGCCGCTCGGCGATGCGCCGCACGTCGGCTTCGGCCATCGGCTGGCCGCTGGGATTGTGGGGCGTGTTGACGTGGACGAGCCGCGTGTTCGGCGTGATGGCGGCCAGCACCGCCGTCGGTCGGAAGGCGAACGTCGCAGCCATGCGGCAGCGCCACGGTGCGCGCGCCCAGCGCGTTGGCGTTGATGGTGTAGGGCTCGAAGGCCGGCAGCGCCAGAATCTGTTCGGGTTGCCCGCTGAGCGGCGTGGGCGTGGCGCCCAGGGCCACGAGCGCCTCGGGGGCACGCTGCCCGAGGTAGGCGATGGCCGTGAGCAGCAGCCCTTCGTCGAGGCCGTTGGTCAGCACCAGCCAGTCGGGATCGACGCCCGAGATACGCCGCGGTCTCGCGCACCGCCGCCTCGTAGTCGGGATAGGTGGCGATGGCCAACGGCGACAGGGCGCGGATGGCCGCGAGCACGCGCGGCGAGCAGCCGGCGGTGTTCTCGTTCAGGTGCAGGCGCAGGCCCGGACCGAGGTCGGGCATGCCTTGGATGGTGGTCATCGAGTCTCTGCCTTTCGCGCGGCGGGGCGCCGCGTCGCGGGGGTGGTGCGGGACTTGGGAGTGGTCCGGCGGGCTCGAGCCGGCGTGGCCGACGAGCCCGCCATGCGGATCTCGATCGAGCGGGCGTGGCCCTTCCAGGCCCTCGGCCCGCGCCAGCGTCGTGACCGTGCCTGCCAGGCTGGTCAGGCCGGCCTTCGTGAGCGTCTGGATCGACACGAGCTTGACGAAGTCCGCGGCGTGGAGGCCGCCGCGGACCCGGGCCGCGCCGGCGGTGGGCAGCATGTGGTTCGAGCCGATGGCGTAATCGCCGGCGACCTGCGCCGTCCACGCGCCGACGAACACCGCGCCGGCATCGGGGATACGGCCGCGCGCGCGCATCGGTGTCGACGACCAGATGCTCGGGCGCCGCCTCGTTGGCCAGCGCTCTCGGCCTCGGCCATCGTGCGCGTCACGATGATGCCGCCGTGATGCCAGAGGGCCGTGGCCGCGCGGACCCGTCGCCGGGATCTGCCGCGCCACTTCCTCGGCCACCTCACGCGCCAGCGCGGCGCGGGCCGTGATGAATACCGCCCGGGCGTCGGGGTCGTGTTCGGCCTGAGCGATGCAGATCGGCGGCGATCCATGAGGCCGGGCCCCGGTCGGCGACGATCAGGATCTCGCTCGGGCCGGCGTAGAAATCGATCGGACAGTCGGGCGCGACCAGCGCCTTGGCGGCCGACACCCAGCGATTGCCGGGGCCGACGATCTTGCTCGACCCGCGGCACGGTCCTGGTGCCGTAGGCCATGGCGGCAACCGCGTGGGCGCCGCCGATGCGGAAGAAGCGGTCGACGCCGGCTTCGACCGCCGCCGCCAGCACCACCGGATCCACCGAGGGGCTGCACACCACGATCTCGGGCACGCCGGCGACCCGCGCCGGAATGGCGGTCATCAGCAGCGACGACGGCAGCGGATAGCGGCCGCCGGGCACGTAGCAGCCGGCCCGCTCGAGCGGCACCACGCGCTGCTCCACCGTGACCCCGGGCAACGGCCGCACCCGCCACTCGCGGGGCCGCTGCGCCGTGGCCACGGCGCGAATCGACGCGGCCGCGCGGGCCAGCGCCGCCCGCACCGCCGCCGGCGCCTTCTGTCGCGCCTGCCGCCACCTGCTGCCGGGTGACCTCGAGCGGCCCGCTCCAGCCGTCGCAGCGTCCGCGCGTAGTCGCGCAGCGCCACGTCGCCTTCCGCCCGAACGCGATTGACGATGGTGGCGGCCTTCCGTTCGGTGGCCCGGTCGCGATTCACCGACGGCGTCAGGAGCGATGCAACTTCGGCGGTGTTACTCGATTGAACGATTCTGATCATGTGCTTTCGCTTCGGGTCGAGGGTCGCGCGACTAGAGCAACGATCTTGTTGAGCGGATACTCCACGATCCCCTGGCCCCCGGCGGCCTTCAGCTTGGGAATCAGCGTGCGCATGGTCTTCTCTTCGATGACCGTGTTCACCGCCACCCAGTCCGGGTCGCTGAGCGCCGACACCGTCGGCCGCTGCAGGGCCGGCAGTAGCGCGATCACGTGGTCGAGGTCGGTCTTCTTCACGTTCAGCATCAGGCCGACGCGGCTCTGCGCCTCGATGGCGGCCTTCAGCAGCAGCGCGATGGTCTCGAGCTTCTCGCGCTTCCACGGGTCGGCCATCGCCCGGGCATTGGCGACCAGCTGGGTGTTGCTCTCCATCAGCGTGTCGATGATACGCAAGCGGTTGGCGCGCAGCGTCGAGCCGGTCTCGGTGGCCTCGACGATGGCGTCGGCCAGGACCGGCGGCTTGACCTCGGTCGCGCCCCACGAGAACTCGACGTCGACGGCCGCGTCGCGGGCCTTGAACCACTGCTGCGTGACGCGCACGAGTTCGGTGGCCACGCGCTTGCCCTTCAACTCCTCCGCCGTCGTGAACGGCGAGTCCTCGGGCACGGCCAGCACCCATTTCACCTTGCCGAAGCTCTGCTTGGAGTAGACCAGGTCGCAGACCGGCACCAGGGCGGGCTCTTCGGGGTGGCCGATGGCGTGTTCGGCAATCCAGTCCATGCCGGTCAGGCCGGCGTCGAGCACGCCGTCGCCGACGTAACGGGCCATCTCCTGCGCGCGAATCAGCATGCACTCGATCTCGACGTCGTCGATCGAGGGAAAGTAGGAGCGGCTGTTGACGTGGATGTCGTAGCCGGCGCGCTTGAACAGCGCCACGGTCGCATCCTGCAGCGAGCCCTTGGGGATGCCCAGCTTCAACACACTCATCGCGCCGCCTCCGTCCACTCCGTCTCGATCTTGTTGAAGCAGGTGCGCTCGCCGGTGTGGCACACGTTGCCGTCGCCCTCGCGCGCCGCCTTCACGAGCACCGTGTCGTCGTCGCAGTCGACCAGGATGTGGCGCACCGCCAGGCGGTTGCCCGAGGTCTCGCCCTTGGTCCACAGCGTGTTGCGGGTGCGGCTGAAGAAGGTCACGTAGCCGATCCGCCGGGTGATGGCCCAGGCCTCTTCGTTCATGAAACCCACCATCAGCACTTCGCCGGTCGTGTCGTCCTGCACCACCGCGGGCACCAGCCCGTCCAGCTTCGAGAAATCCAGAGTCATCGTCAGTCCTTCGGTCGAGGGCCGTTCCGGATCGGGGTCAACAACAAAAAACCCCGCCGGGGTCCGGCGGGGCTGCTCAGGTTCGTGAATGAACGCTGAAGACGTGTCAGGAAGCTACACGCACAGTCCGGCCGGCCCGCATTGGGGCAGGTGATGATGGACGTGATGGGCGTGATGCAGCGCGAACACGATGCCTAGCAGCGTAGCCGAAAACTCTCGCCTGGGGCAAGCGTCGCCGGGCTCGCCGCGCGCGCACATTCCCCTGTGGCGGTAGCCGGATGGCCCGATCGGTGGCACACTGGGAACATGAACACCAAAGCCATGGTCGTTGCCCTGGCTGCCTTGGCCTCGACCGGATTCGGGCCCGCGGCATCGGCCCAGAAAGCCGCCGCGCCCGCCTCCGCCAAGGTGGTCGTCTACAAGTCTCCCACTTGAGGTTGCTGCGGCGCCTGGATTCAACATCTCCGGGCGGCAGGCTTCCAGGTGGAAGCCCACGACGTGACCGACGCGAAACTCAACAGCGTGGCGGCCGACAACGGCGTCACTGACGACTTGCGGTCGTGCCATACGGCGACGGTGGAGGGCTACGCGGTGGAGGGCCATGTGCCGGCCGCCGACGTGCAGAAGATGCTCAAGGAACGGCCCAAGATCGCCGGCATCGCCGTGCCCGGCATGCCCATGGGATCGCCCGGCATGGAAGCCGGCGGCCGGAAGGACCCCTACGACACGGTGGCCTTCACCAGGGGCGGCGTCAAGACGGTCTACGTTCCACACCGGTGAACGGCTGCGGCTGACGCCGGGCGAGAGCCGGCGCGCCAGCCCGTACGCTATGGTGGTCGGCGGAGTTCGCCGTGCCCGAAGAGCGCCACGCCTCACCTTCACCCGCTCTGCACTTCGCCATCGCGCCTCCGGTCGAGCCGATGCTCGCCAAGGTGGCGGCGGCCATTCCCGCCGGCCCTTTTCTCTATGAGCCGAAGTGGGACGGCTTTCGCGCGATCGTGTTCCGAACCGGCGCAGGACGTCTTCATCCAGAGCCGGGATCTGCGTCCGCTGGACCGCTACTTTCCCGAACTGGAGACCACGCTCGTGCAGGCGTTGCCCAGCGGCTGCGTGGTCGACGGCGAGATCGTGATTGCCACGCCGGCCGGACTCGACTTCGATGCCCTGCAGTTGCGCCTGCACCCGGCGGCGTCGCGCGTGGCGAAGCTGGCGGTCAGCTCGCCGGCGTCGTTCGTGGCCTTCGACGTGTTGGCGGTGGACGGCCGCGACGTGCGCTCCGACTCGCAGGGAGCGCGGCGCGCCTTGCTCGAGCGTCTGCTGGCCGACGCGCAGCCGCCGGTGCACCTCACGCCCATCACGCGAAGACCCGGAAGTGGCCGCCGATTGGCTCGACCGCTTCGAAGGCGCCGGCCTCGACGGCGTCGTCGCCAAGCCCCTCGACGGCGTCTATCAGCCCGGGCAAGCGGGCCATGCTGAAGATCAAGCACGTGCGCAGCGCCGATTGCGTCGTGGCCGGCTTCCGCTGGCACAAGAACGGACCGGGCGAGCTGGTCGGCTCGCTGCTGCTCGGGCTCTACGACGCGCACGGCACGCTGCAGCACGTGGGCGTCACGTCCGCCTTCACAGCCGCCCGCCGCAAGGCGCTCGCGGCCGAACTGGCGCCGCTGCGCGCTCATGCCCTCGAGGGGCACCCCTGGGCGGGGTCGGCCTCGGACGGCGCGGAGACGACGCGCATGCCCGGAGGGCAGAGCCGCTGGAGCGCCGGCAAGGATCTGTCGTGGGAGCCGCTGCGCATCGAGCGGGTGTGCGAGGTGAAGTACGACCACATGCAGGGGGATCGCTTCCGCCACGCGGCGATCTTCCTGCGCTGGCGCCCCGACCGGCGACCCGAGGACTGCCGCTACGATCAGCTCGAGGTCACGACGCCGTTCGAGCTCGCGAAGGTCTTCGGCGCGGAGGCGGCGAGCCGCTGACCTCGTGCGGATCGACCGGCGCGTCGTCGGGATCGAGCGCTTCCTGCGGCGGCCGCTCCGCGGCGGGCACGTGCTCGAGATTGACGCGAATCCGGGTCCACGTCGACCACCGCCCGCGCATGCGATCGACCAGCACGTCGGCGGGCTGCAACCGCGCCGCGGCGGACGCGTGGCGGGCCTTCCAGCGCTCGAGGCCGGCCCGCGCGGCGGCCTCGCTCGGGGCGCGGCCGATCTCGATGAGCGGCCGGCTCGGCGCGCGGCGCTTCGACGGCTGCACGCGCGGCGGCTCGCCCGCCTGCTTCTCGTAGTGCGGGGGCCAGGGCGCGTCGCCGAGGCCGTCCTTTTCCTGGCGCGCCGACAGCTCCAGCAGGGTGTCGAGGCTCGCGGCGTGGTCGTCCATGGCGGCATGCGGGTCGCCCACCGCGGTCAAGCGGGCCGGCATCGTGGCCAGCGTGAAGTCGGCCGGATCGGCCACCGTCCAGCTCCTCCCACGTGAGCGGCGCCGAGACGCGCGCGTCGGCGGTCGGGCGCACCGAATAGGCCGCGGCCATGGTGCGGTCCTTGGCGTTCTGGTTGTAGTCGAGGAAGACGCCGTGCCGCTCTTCCTTCCACCACTTGCTGGTGGCCAGCGCCGGCGCGCGGCGCTCGACGTCGCGGGCCAGCGCCAGCGCCGCCCGGCGCACCTCGGTGAACGTCCAGCGCGGCGCGATCCGGACGTAGATGTGGATGCCGCGTGACCCCGAGGTCTTCGGCCAGCCGGTGAGCCCGAGATCGCGCGAGCGTGGCCCGCACCACCCCGGCCACCTCGCGCATCTGATCCCAGGCCACGCCCGGCACGGGGTCGAGGTCCACGCGCAGCTCGTCGGGATGGTCGAGATCCTCGGCGCGGACCGGGTGCGGGTGCAGTTCGAGGCACGCCAGGTTGGCCATCCAGGCCAGCGCCGCCGCCTCGCGCGGCACGACTTCCTCGGCGCTGACGGCCGGAGGGGAAGCGCAGCGACACCACCTCCACCCAATCCGGGCGGGAGGCCGGCGCGCGCTTCTGGTAGAAGAACTCACCCCCGAGGCCGTCGGGATGGCGAACGAGCACGTTCGGGCGGCCGCCGGCCGCGCGCAGCGCGCCAGGGGCCACGGCCAGGTAATAGTTCACGAGGTCGCGCTTGGTATATCCCGGTCCCGGGAACAGCACCTTGCCGGGATTCGTGATCGTCACCTCGCGGCCGCCCACGATCAGCAGCTCTCGTTCACTCGGACGGGCCATGTCCGCATGGTAGCCGACGGCGGCCAGCGAGCTGGCTCTAGGGAAGAACGATACACAGGGTAGGTAACGGCTGCGATGCGGGAGGCGCTCGAACCGCCTCGGCCGGAACGACGGCGAGGTGGATCGCCCGGGAATAGCCGCATTCGCCCTGGCACCTGCGTTGCACACTCGATAAGGGCGCGGTCCGTCGAGCGGACTCGCGCGCCTGCCACCATGCCTGTTTCATCGCGCCGCCGCGACGACACCGACGACCCGTGGGGCTTCGGCGTGCCGGACGGCACGCTCGTCGAACTCCGCCACGAACTGCCGCCCGAGCCGACAGACGACGTGCCGCCTGCAGGTCCCGCGGCACAGGGGGGTAGCGACACGTCTGCGCCCACGGTTGGCGCCGCGCCGCCGGAGGTGGCGGCGGGGGCGCGTGCGGCCGTGCCCGATTCCGCCGTGCCGCCGGTGGCGGCTCAGCCGCCAGCCGTCCCGCGGGTGGCCCCGGTTGCGGCCAACGTCGTGCCTTCGGCGGCGTCCCCGCGCTCGGACGTGCCCCCACCTGCCGCCCCTGTGCCCCCTGCGCGGGCCACGCCGCTTGGCCCGCCTGTGCCGCTCGCGCCGGCCACGCTGTCTGGCCCGCCTGCGCCGCTCGCGCCGGCCACGCCGTCCGGCCCGCCTGCGCCGCTTGCTCCAGCCGCGCCGCTGGCTCCCCCTGCGCCGGCAGCGCCGTCAATGGCGCCCCCGCCGTCAATGACACCACCGTCATCGATGACGCCACCGTCGTCAGCGACGCCACCGGGGTCAACGACGCCACCGGGGTCAACGACACCACCGGGGTCAACGATGCCACCGTCGTCAACGACCGCTGCGTGGGCGTCGCCCCCGGCGTCGTCACGCCCGCCCGCGCCTGCGGCGCCTGCCCCCCGTCGCGAGGACGTGCCGCCGTCGCCCGACAGGTTGAGCGAGCGGCGCCGGGAGGGCGCCAGCGTTGGAGACGGCCACGGGTTTGTCGAGCTCCCGCTCGCTCACGTCGGCGCCGGGCGGGCCAGTCTGCCGCCTCCGGCCGTTCCGCCGCACCCCGCGGTGTCCAGCCGGCCGCATCGCCTGGCCGCGGCCGCCCTCGCCCTGGGGCTGATCGCGCTCTCGGGAGCCGGCGCGTATCTGTGGTTCACGACCGCCCCGGGGGCCACCGGAGCAGCGACTCCAGCCGCGGCGGCGCCGCGTACCGGCACGTTCGTGCTGTCGTCGCATCCGCCGGGCGCGCAGGTCGTCGTCGATGGCGTGCCGGCCGGCGTCACGCCACTGGCCCTGCAGCTCACGGCGGGGCCGCACGCGGTCGTGGCCACCGGCGCGGACGGCATGGCGGAACAGCTGAGTGCCGAAGTCGCCGCCGGCGAATCGGTGTCGCGCCATCTGGTGCTGCAGCCAGCCGCTGGCGCGCCGGTCGCCGCCGCGCGCGCGCCCGGCGCGCCGAGCGGCATCGAGAGCGGGCCAGGCGCCACGCCGGCGCCCGTGGCCCCGCCGCCGAGTTACGTCACGTTCTCGGCCCCGTTCGACGTCCAGGTCTACGAGGGCGGGACGTTCCTGGGCACGAGCTCCGGTGACCGCCTGCGGGTGCGTCCCGGGACGCACACCTTCGCGCTGGTCAACGAGCCACTCGGCTTCCGGGTCTATGACACCGTGGTCGTGGGCACGGGCCGGACCGTCCGCCGCGTCGTCGAACCGCGCAGCGCGCTGCTCAGCGTCAACGCGCTGCCGTGGGCCGAGGTGTCCATCGCCGGCCGCAGCTTCGGCGAGACGCCGCTGGCCAATATCTCGCTGCCGATCGGCACCTACCGGGTCACCCTGCGCCACCCCACGCTGGGCGAGCGGGAAGTGCCCGTCACCGTCCGGCTCGGCGCGCCGAACCGGCTGGCCGTGGACCTGCGGAGGTAGCAGATGCGAGCGCCCCTGGCCGCGTTAGCGGTGGTCGTGACGCTGTTCACGCTGGCAAGCGCCCCGGTGGCCGCGCGCGCGCAGGATACCTCCGCCCGGGCGCCGGACACGCTCGAAGGGGCCATGGGCCTCTACGCGTCGGCGGCGTACGACGAGGCCCTGGCCATGCTCGAGCGGCTGCCGAAGCACGGCCTCGACGCCACCGCGCAGGTGTCGATTGACCACTACCGCATGCTGTGCCTGCTGGCGCTCGGGCGCACTGACGAAGCCGAAGCCGTGGTGGCGGGGTTGCTCGACGTGCATCCGACCTACCGGATCAGCGCGGGCGAGGCCTCGCCCCGCGTGATGAAGGTCTTCCTCGACGCGCGCCGCCGCGCCCTGCCGGCCGTCGCGCGGCGCCGCTATGAACAGGCGCGGAAGCTCTACGCCGATTGGGACTACGCCGGAGCAGCCACGGAATTCGGCGTGGTGCGAGTGCTGGTGACCGACCCGGATCTTCCCGTCGCGGATGCGAGCCTGGCCGATCTGGCCCAGCTTGCCGCGGGCTTCGAAGACCTGAGCCGCGAGGCGGTCGCTGCCGCCGAGCGCAAGGCCGCCGACGCCAAAGCGGCGGCCGAGGCGGCCGAACAGGCGCGCGAGGCCGAACGGATCGAGGCGGCTCGCCGGGCCGCGGCCCCGCCGCCGCTTCCGCCGTCGCCGCCCGAGCCGGCCGACGGCGTCTACGACATGGATGACCCTGGCGTGATCCCGCCAGTGGCTCTCCGCCAGGACCTCCGACGCTGGAGCGGGCCGCTGCCGCCGCCAGCCGCGGGCACGCCGCTCGGACTGGTCCAGTTCGTGGTCAACGAGACCGGCGCGGTCGTCGACCCGGCGGTGATTTCGTCGGTCAGCGGCTTCTACGACGCGGTCCTGATCGAGTCCGTGAAGCAGTGGCGCTATCAGCCGGCGACCAAGAACGGATCGGCCGTGAAGTTCCGGCGCGTGCTGACGGTGGTGAGCCGCTGAGCCGCCCTGGCAGGGGCCCGCTGGTTACAAGCTGGCCGCCGCCGCCGTCAGCTTGGCCGCCATCTCCTGATAGAACGTGAAGCGGTTCTGCTGATCGGCCGTGGGCGGCCCGGCCCAGCGGCCGGTGTCGTTGTAGAGGCGGGTGAGCCGCGACGACAGCTCGCGTGCCTGCCGTTTCAGGTCGGTGCGCGCGGCGTCGCCGGCCGGCGCCTTCTGCACCTTGTCGGCCACCGGCGCGAACTGGCGGATGGCCGCGGCCACGTTCATCTGGAAGTCGCTCCAGATCTTCAGATCGGCCGGCGTCACGTCGAGGCGCGGGTCGTTCCTGACCTGCACCGTCTGCGTGAGCGTCTTGCCGTCGACGGTGAGACGCACCGTGTAAGGCCCGGGCAGCACGTAGGGACCGGCCAGGTTGCCGCCGCGCGGCGCGTCGTCGTCATCGTCGCCGGAGCCGCCGCGCACCGGCAGCTCGGCGTGGCGCAGGTTCCACACGACGCGGTTGATGCCCCGGGCGCGGGTCGGCGCCAGCGTCTGCACCAGGGTGCCGGCGGCATCGTGCACGGTGAGGGCGGGTTGAGCCGAGGCACTACTCAGCCAGTAGTCGACAATCGCGCCGTTGGGCGGGTTCTCGCCGCGGAAGACCATGTCGCCCGCGTGGGCCTTCAGGTTGGTGTAGCGGATCTGCTCGGCCGGCTCGATGGGGAACAACTGCGCGTCGCTGGCGGCGGCCGCGGCGAGCCCCTGAATGGCCGAGAGCTGGTCGAGGATCCAGATGCCGCGCGCGTGCGTGGCGAGCACCAGGTCGTTGTCGCGCGCCTGGATGGTGAGGTCGTTGAAGGGCATGGTGGGCATGTTGTTCTTCAGCTCCACCCAGTGCCGCCCGCCGTCCACGGTGATGAACAGCCCGAGTTCGGTGCCCAGGTAGAGCACGGCCGGGTTCCGGTGGTCCTCGCGAATCGTGCGGGCCACGCGGCTGGCGGGCAGGTCACCGGTGATCGACGTGAACGTCTTGCCGAAGTCGGTCGAGCGGTAGACGTAATTCGCGAAGTCGTTGCTGCGGTGGTTGTCGACGACGACGTAGAGCGTGCCCTCGGCGTGCCGCGACGCTTCGATGCCGGCAAACCACGACGAGGCCGGCAGGCCGGGGAAGCGCGACTCGGCGCTGGCGAACGTCTTGCCGTCGTCGCTCGAGACGCGGAACTGGCCGTCGTCGGTGCCGACGTAAATCACGCCCTTGCGGCGCGGCGCCTCGGCGATGGCCGTGATGCCGGGGTAGTAGGGCACGCCGTCGTCGATGGAGAGCATCGACTCGTCCGAGGTCTTGCCCATGATCGGCAGGGTGGCGCGGTCGACGCCGGTCGTCATGTCGCCCAGGTCCTGCCAGGTCATGCCGCGATCGCGCGACCGGAAGAGGTGCTGGGCGCCGGCGTAGAGCGTGGCGGGGTCGTGCGGCGAGATGAGCACCGCCGCGTCCCAGTTGGCTGGATGCATGGCGTTGCCGAGCACCTGCTCGGGCACGCCTTTGCCCCACGTGTTCCAGTTGCGGCGCTCGCCGATGGCGCCGGTGGGATCGCCCGGGCGGATGTCCTGCACCTGCCAGGTGCGCGTGTCGTTGCGCTGCAGGCCCAGGAACTGCGACGACGAAAAGACCACGCGCGGGTTGGTCGGGTCGGGCACGGCATAGAACCCGTCGCCGCCGCACAGCCGCGACCAGTGTTCGTTGAGCACGCCGCCCGAGGTCCAGTTGGCGCTGGGCCCGACCCAGCAGCCGTTGTCCTGCAGGCCGCCATAGACGTTGTAAGGATGCTGCGTTGTCCACCGCCACGCGGTAGAACTGCGCCAGCGGCAGCGAGGTGACGTAGAGGAACTTCACGCCGCGGTCGTAGGAAATGCCGATGCCGCCGTCGTCGAGCTTGATGACGTGGCGCGAGTCGCGCGGATCGACCCACACGAAGCGATCGTCGCCGTGCGTCGTGGTGCGAGGCGCGGTGAAGGTCTCGCCGCCGTCGTCCGAGAACGAGTAGGCGTTGAGCATGTAGATGCGCTGGTCGTCGTTCGGGTCGATGGTCGGCTGGCTGGCGTACATCGGCCGCGGGATTCCAGTCCGACATGAACTTCCAGGTGCGGCCGCGGTCGTCGCTGCGATAGAGGCCGGCCTGGCGCTTGATGTAGGCGGTCGACGCGTTGTAGCGCGAGCCCTGCTCGATGCTGACGTAGACCACGTTCGGGTCCTTGCGGTAGACGGCGATGCCGATGCGGCCGTATTCGCCCTCGGGCAGGCCATTGCCGGTGATCTTCGCTCCAGGTCGCGCCGGCATCGGTGCTCTTCCACAAGCGCGCTGCCGGGGCCGCCGCCGTTGAACCCGAACGGCGTGCGCCGCCGCTGGTAGCTGGCGGCGTAGAGGATGCTCGGGTCGCGCCAGTCCATGGCCACGTCGGTCACGCCGGTGTCGTCGTCGACGTGCAGCGTGCGCGTCCAGGTCGTGCCGCCGTCGCGCGTGACGTAGAGTCCGCGCTCGCCGCCCGGGCCCCACACCGAGCCCTGCGCCGCCACGTAAGCGATGTCGGGGCTGGTGGGATGCAGCACGATGCGGCCGATGTGCTGGCTGGCCGCGCAGGCCGACGTTGGTCCAGGTGCGGCCGGCGTCGGTGGACTTGTAGACGCCGTCGCCCCAGCCCACGCTCTGCCGGTTGGCGCGCTCGCCGGTGCCCACCCAGATGATGTTCGGGTCGGGCTGGAACACCGCGATGTCGCCCACCGAATGCACCGCCTCGCGTTCGAACACCGGCTTCCAGGTGACGCCGTTGTCGGTCGTGCGGAAGACGCCGCCGGTCGAGGAGGCGACGTAGATCGTGAAGGGATCGGACTCGACCACGTCCATGTCGACGACGCGCCCCGACATCGTGGCGGGACCGATGTTGCGCAGGCGCAGCCCGGCGAGATCGGACGACTGGAGGGGCGCCGCCTGCCGCGCCGGCAGGGGCACGGTGGCAGCGGCGGCCAGGACAAGGACGAGCAGGATGTGACGTGGCTTCATGTAGCGGCGCTCCAAACCTGATCATTATGCGTGGCTGGCTGGCCGCGAGTGTCTCGGCTCGTCGCGATCACGCGCCGGTCGCGGGCGCCGGCGCGCTGGCGGCCGGCGGTATAGTGGGACGACCGCGTCCGGAGGTGCCATGAAGTCGAGCGTCGTGTCCGCCTGCCTGTCGTCCCTCCTTGTCGTCCCGTTCGTGAGCCAGGCTCCGATTGCGGCCCAGTCGCTCGGTCAGATTGCGGCCCAGGAAGCCGCGCGCCGCAAGGCCATCCAGGCGCCGGTGCGCGTCATCACCGACGCCGACCTGGGCCCCGCGCCGGCCCCGCTGCCGGCCGACCCTTCCATGCAGTCGCCGGCCGACGAGGACAGGGGTGCACGACGCATGGCCGTTGCCCCGGCCATCTTCACGGGCGGCGCCGTCCCGGCCATTCCGATCCAGGCGGTGAGCGCCGGCGAGGTCGTGCTCGAAGTGGCCGTCGATCGTCGCGGCCACGTCACCGGCGTGAAGGCGCTGCGCCACACCGCCCCGTTCACCGCCGCGCTGGCTGCGGCCGTGCGCACCTGGACCTTCACGCCGGCCGAAGACGCGCCCGTGCCGGCCGCGGGCCTCGAGCCGAAGCCGGCCGATCGCCGCGCCATCGCCTCGACCGTGCTGGTCATCGGCGTGTTCCGTCCGCCGGCGCTCTTTGCGCCTACGCTCGGCGAGCCGCCGGCTGACGTGGCCAGGCCCTCGGGCGCGGCGCCGGTCCCGATGGTGCCGCTCGAGATGCCGTCCTACCCGCCCGACGCGCTGCACGACGGCGTGGTGATGCTCGAACTCGACGTGGCCGCGCACGGCGGCATCGACGGCCTGGCGGTGGTGAAGTCGTCGCCGGCCTTCGACGCGGCGGCCGTCCAGGCGGCCAGCGCGCTCATCTTCGCGCCCGGACGCGTCCACGACCGCGCCGCCCGCGCGCTCGTGTACGTGGTGGCCGGGTTCCGGCAGCCAGTCACGTAAGCCCGCGGTATCGCGAAACGCCGCGAAGGAGGGATGCGCATGCGGACGCTTGCTCACGGGTTCCTCTGCGGCGTCGTGGTGGCGGTGCTCGCGGCCGCAAGGCCGAGCGCTCAGGTGTCGCTCGACGTGCCGGTTCGTGCGGGCATCCGCGTGGCCGCCCTCGACCCGGCGCGGCCCTGCGACCTGTGGCGCACGGTCGAGCACGTCGCCCGCTTCACCGGCGTGCGCGTGGGCTTCGAGCACACCGCCAACTGCTGGCCCGCGGGACAGGAGCGTCGCGCGTATGGGCCGTCCATCGCCCTCGCTGGGCTGACGCCGCGAATGGTCTTCGATCAGATCGTGCGGGCCCGGCCGGAGTTCGCCTGGCGCGAGATCGACGGCGTCGTCGTAGTGCGGCCGCTGGCGGCTTGGCAGGACTCAACCCACCTGCTGCATCGCCCCGTCACCCCGTTTGCCGTGGCCAGGATGCACCCGCACCTCGTGCTCCATCGGGCGGCGCAGGCGGCGCGGCCCTCGCTTGTCCTCGAGCACGACGAGGTCGGGCCGCTCTCCGTCCTTGGGCGCCGCCTCGACGATCCGGCGGCGACCGGCCGCATCGACCTGCCCATCGACGTCGAGTTCGCGGGCGGCACGGTGCTCCAGGCGCTCAATGCCGTGACCCGACCCTTTGGCGGCAACTGGGAACTCGGCTATGGGGGCCGTCCCTTTTTCACCGTCTACACGCCGGACTTCGATGAGGGGTTCACCAGCCTGCCGCTGGCGGCGCCGGCAAAGGGCACTACCGGACGCTGAGCCAGCTATGAGCATCCCTCGCACGCGACCCGCCCTCCTTCTGACCTGCGTGATGCTCGGCGCGGCCTTCCTCCGGGCTGCCCAGCCGGCGCCGCCAGCCGCCGCCGTCATCCAGGCGCGGCCCAGCGATCATGTGATCGTCATCTCGATCGACGGGTTCCGCCCGGCCATGTATCTCGACGCGGCTCGTGACGGATTAGCCGTGCCGAATCTGCAGGCCCTCCGCCAGGCCGGGTCGGCGGCCGAGGGCCTGGTGGTGGCGCATCCGTCGCTGACCTACGTGTCGCACACCTCGCTGGCCACCGGGGTGCGCCCGGCGCGTCACGGCATCATCAGCAACACCAGGTTCGATCCGCCGGCCGGCTCGTCGCAGTGGTACTACGAGGCGTCGGCCATGACAGCCCCGGCCGTGTGGGACCGCGCCAAGGCGCACGGCCTCACCACCGCCGGCGCGTCGTGGCCAGTGACCGTGGGGGCGACGCTGGACGTGCTCTTTCCCGAGTCCAATCAGGCGCCGCCGGACTCGACCTGGCTGGCCCGGGCGCGCGCCGATTCGACGCCCGGACTGGTGGATGCCGTGGTCAAGGAACTGGGCGGCTACGGCGAGAACGACAACCGCAACGCCGTGCAGCGTGACCGCTTCACCGCGGCCGTGGCCGCGCATATCATCCGCACCGCGCGCCCGAACCTGCTGCTCGTCCATCTGATGGAGACCGACACGGCGCAGCACGCCGACGGTCCAGGGTCGGCGGCCGCCCGCGACGCCATTCAGCGCATCGACGCCCATGTCGGGGCCATCGTGCGCGCCACCGAGGAGGCCGGCATCCGCGCCCGCACCACGTTCCTGGTCACCGGCGATCACGGCTTCTCGCGCGTCCACTCGCTCATCCAGCCGAACGTGATTCTGCGCGAGGGCGGCTGGCTCACCACCGATGCCCGTGGCCGCGTGGCCACCTGGCAGGCCGCCGCGCATGCCTCCGCCATCCGGCTGAAGGATCCCGGCGATCACGCGTTGGCCGCGGCCATCGAGACGGCGTTCCGGGCCGCCGCCGAAGGCCGCTACCGAGGCATGTTCCGGGTCGTGTCGCGCGCGGAGCTCGACGCCCTCGGCGCTTATCCCGAGGCGGCGTTCTTCATCGAGCCGGCCGAGGGCTACTACGTGACCGACGGGGTCGTGGACGGCGCGGTGCTGGTTGGCGCGACCCGGTTCGGCGCGCACGGCTTCCTGCCGACCGAGGCGCGCATGCACACTGGCTTCATCGCCGCCGGGGCCGGCATCCGCAGCGGCGTGCCGCTGCCGCTCCTGCGCCAGATTGACATCGCCCCGACCATCGCCAGGCTGCTCGGCTTCGAGATGCCGGACGTGGACGGCGTGCCCATGGTCGGCGTGCTGAAGTAGAGCGCGACGCGGGCTCCCGGCGCCTCGTGGCCGGCCGTGAGCGGACCCGCGCGGTCAGATAGACCCGCGTCCTCACCTCCGGCGGACCCGCAGGGCATGGCACAATTGGCCCGTGCCCACGCTTCGGACGGTGACGGTCAGCCGTTACGTGACCCCCCTGCGCGAAGGCGGGTCGCTGCCGGCCATCGTGGAGGCCGATGACGACGGCCTCTACGTGCTGAAATTCCGCGGCGCCGGCCAGGGGCCGCGGGCCCTGGTGGCCGAACTCATCGCCGGCGAGATCGCGCGAGCCCTCGGCTTGCCGGTGCCGGAGCTGGTGTTTGCCGAACTCGCCCAGGAACTGGCGCGCACCGAGCCCGATCCCGAGATCCACGGCCTCATCCACGACAGCGCTGGCCTGAACCTGGCGCTCGACTACCTGCCCGGGTCGGCGACGTTCGACCCGCTGGTGCACAAGATCGACCGCGGATCTGGCGGCGCGGATCGTGTGGTTCGACGGCTTCGTCACCAACGTCGACCGGACGGCGCGCAACACCAACATGCTGATGTGGCACCGCCGTCCGTGGCTCATCGACCACGGGGCGACGCTCTACTTCCACCACGCCCCGGGTTGGCGCGACGAACCGGCCCGCGCCCGCGATCCATTCACGCTGCTCGACCGCCATGTGCTGCGCGCTCGCGCCGGTTCCCTGGCGGCGGTGGACGAGGCGATGACCGCAGCCCTCGCCGGCGACGTGCTCGAGCCTATCGTCGCGGCCGTGCCGGCGGCCTGGCTCCAGGGCGACGCAGCGGATGCGGACGTGGCCTCCATCCGCGCGGCCTACGTGGCCTACTTCCGCTCGCGCCTCACGGCTCCGCGGCCGTTTCTGACGGAGGCGTCCGGTGCCCGCTGAGGTGACCTACGATTACGTGATCGTGCGCGTCGTGCCGCGCGTGGAGCGGGGCGAACGCATCAACGTCGGCGTCATCCTCTCGTGCGTGGACTCGGAAGTGCTCGACGCGCGCATCGAGCTCGACGAAGCCCGGCTGACGACGCTCGAGCCCACCGTGGACCTCGAAGCCGTTCGCGCTGGCCTGGCGCTCATCACGCGCGTGTGCGCCGGTGGTCCCGAGGCCGGCCCGATTGGCGAGCTGCCGGCGCGCGGCCGCTTCCGCTGGCTGGCGTCGCCGCGCAGCACGGTGATCCAGACCTCGCCCGTGCACACCGGGCGCACCGGCGACCCGGCAGCGACGCTGACGCGCTTGTTCGACACGATGGTGAAGGCGTCGCCCGCCGGGGCGTGACGGCACGACCAGCCCCACGGCGACGCGTGCGAGCCCGGCAGACCAGAGCTCGCCCGGCGCGCGGAGACGCAGACGCTTGGCCGGGGCGCGAAAGGTGGAGACCAGCCCTCGGCGCGCGCCTGGCAGCCGCACCTCAGTGCAGCACGGCGAAGGGATCGATCGGCGTGCCCTGCCACCAGCGCCGCTCCGCCGTGAGCACGAAGATGGCAAAGTGCAGGTGCGGCGTATCGGCCGGCGCGTTGCCGGTGGTGCCGACGTAGCCGAGCACCTGGCCGCGCCTCACCGGGTCGCCCTCCGACAACCCGTCGGCATAGCGCTCGAGGTGCGCGTAGTAGTACGCGTAGCGGCTGGTGGGATCGAACTGGTACACGGTGATGCCGCCGGCCTGGCTGTTGAACAGCTTGGCGACGGTGCCATCCTCTACGGCGACGACCGGCGTATTGCGCGGCGCCAGCAGGTCGAGCGCTTCGTGGCGGCGTTGGCCGCGCGCCTGGTCGAAGGTGCTGCGCAGTTGCTCGCGTGTGGCGCCCTGGACGGGCACTTCGAAGTGCCGCTGACGCAACTCCTCCACGGCGTGGTCCAGCGATTCGGCCACGGCCGCCGGTGCGGAATCCGCCGGCAGCGACGGCGCCGTGTCGTTGGCGCTCGGACGAGCCTCCACCAGCGGCGGGCGCTTCGGGGGAAGAGCAGTGGCACCGGGCGGCGTCGCGCCCGGATCGCCGGCCTCGGGCGTCGGCGCGGCCGGTGGGAGGGCCGGCGCACCGGCGCGGAAAAGCATCACGAGCACGGCCATGACGGCCATGCCGACGAGGAATCCCACTGCGGCCGGAAAGAGCAGCGAGGCGCGACGCCGCACAGGCCTCATTCCGTGAACACCACCTTCGTGCCCTTGGCCACCATGTTCGCCACCGCGGCCACGTCCCAGTTGGTCAGGCGCACGCATCCGTGGGACGAGGTGTGGCCGACGGTTCCCGGCTCCGGCGTGCCGTGAATGCCGTAGTGCGGCTTGTCGAGGTCGATCCACACGGTGCCCACCGGCCCGTTGGGTCCGGGCGGCAGCTTGGTCTTGGCGTGGCTCGGATCGGCGTCCCAGAAAAGCTCGGGGCTGTAATGGTAGACCGGGTTACGCGCGATGCCGGTGACCACCCAGTTGCCGATCGGCAACGGGTCGTGGTCGCTGCCGGTGGTGGTGGGTGCGTGATACAGGACGACCCCGGCGGCATCCGTCACGGTCAGCACCGAGAGCGCTTTCGACACCGTGACGACCAGATCGGCGCGCGGCGCCGGGTCAGCGGGCGGCAAGACGTTGGGCACGGTGATCGACTCGCCGGCGACGAAGCTCGCTGACGGGTTCAGGCGCTTCAGCAGGGCCGGGGCACTGTGGAAGCGCTCGCCCAGCAGTTCGAGCACGGAGGTGTACGACAAGGTGAGGAGCTTCGCCTTCTCCATCATGTCGTCGGGGATGTTCGGCTCGAACGGTCCGGCGACGTCTTCAGCGGTGATCACGTAGGTCCGTGTCGCCGGTTCGCTTTGAGCCAGCGCGTCGCTGACCGCAATGCCCTTCACGCGTGCAAACGCCTCGCTGGCGCGGGTGGTGTTGCGGCCACCCCGGCCGTCGATTTCGCCCGGTGAGAAGCGGGCGCGGTCGAGCAGCACCTGCACTGCGAGCATATCCGTGCCTGAGGTGGCCCCTTGCTGGGCTGCCTTGGGTAGCGCGATGCCACCGCTGATGATCACTGCCGCGGCAAGCGCTGGCCAAGTTGACTTCCGTAGCTGCATACCTCGTGACGGTGCAAGCGACGTGCCCAGGACGCGCCTGCGATCTGGGTCGCGCGGCACGGCGTTGCAGCGTCAACGGACCGGCTTACGCGGCAGCTTCCCGGGCCAGTTGGCCGCTTGCCAGGCGAACACGGCCGCCACCGCTCCCTGCTGTTCGGCGTCGGCCTTCTGGACGCGGTCGAAGGTGTCCATGTTCGAGTGGTGCGAGCGCGAGTTGTACTCGAGGCGTTCCTGGATGAACTGGAAGCCGGGCAGTCCCACCTCGTCGAACGACGCGTGATCGGTGGCCCCCACGCCGCGCGGGCTCGCCATCTTCCAGCCCAGCGCCGCCAGCGGCTCACCCCACTTCTCGAGGATCGGCAGGGCGCCCTTGTTGGCTTGACTCCAGATGCCGCGAATGCGGCCGGTGCCGTTGTCGAGGTTGAAGTAGCCGGCCACGTTCGCGTGCTCCGCCTTCGGCTTCCTGGCCGCCGCGTCCCAGTAGTGCGCTGCCACGTAGGCACGAGAGCCGAGCAAGCCCTGTTCCTCGCCGCCCCACAGGGCGATGCGGATGGTGCGGCGCGGCTTCAAACCCAGGGCCTGGATGGCCCGCACCGCCTCCATCATCGCCGCGGAACCGGTGGCGTTGTCGGTGGCGCCAGTGGCGTAGGGCACGCTGTCGAGGTGTGCGCCCATGATCACCACCTCGTGGGCCAGGTCGGTGCCCGGAATCTCGGCAATCGTGTTGATGCCGTTCGGCAGCGCGCCTTCGGGATAGAACGTGGTCTGGATGTTCACTTCCATCTTCACCGGCACGCCGTGCTCGAGCAGCCGCACCAGCCGGTTGTAGTGCTCGACGGCGAGCGTGGCCGAGGGCACGCGCACCGGCGCCTCGGGATCGCGGCTGCCGCCGCTCGTCGGGAAGATGGTGCCGCCGTCGGTCATCTGCGTGCGCCACGTCAGATCGCTGCCGCCGGCGGCAGTGTCGTTGTCGTTGCCGCGTTCGAGCAGCACGCCGACGCCCTCGTCGACCAGGAACGTCTGGATGGCCAGCGCCAGCTGTTGCCGCGCCCGGGCGGCCTCGGCCGCGCCGGCCTGGGGGGCGGCGGCGGGCGCGGGCTCGACCGGCGTGGCCGCCTCGGTCCACCACGGGCCGTCGTCCATGCGCAGGATCACGGGACCTTCGAGCATGCGCACGGCGCGCGCCGGCTGCATCACCACGATCTTGCCGCGCAGGGTGCCGGCGTACTTGGCCAGGTCGGCCTCGCTGCCGACGTCCACGCGCACGACCTCGCTGGCCACGGGGCCGGACGTCGACGGCGAGAAGTTACGCGGCGCGCCAATGAGCACCGCCGGCTGCGGCTCGACCATCGTGGCCGAGAAACGCTGGATGCTCCAGCCCTGGCCGAACGACCAGCGTTCCTGGTGGACGTTGGCCAGGCCCCAGTCGCGGAACTGCTTCATCGCCCACTCGCTGGCCTGCGCGAACGCCGGGGTCCCGGTGACGCGCGGTCCGTAGACCTCCGACAGCCACCACACGTGCTCGTAGACCTTCGATCGGGTGGTCGCCTCATCGCGCACCCGGGCGATCGTCGCCGGATCGAGCGGGCCCGGCCCCTGGGCCGAGATGGTCAGCGCGAGCAGGAACAGGCCGATGGTCGACAGGGCGGGCGTGCGCATCATGCCGGGATTTTACTGCCACCGCCGCCCGTGCCCGCGACCGTGGCAGATGCTGCAACGGGGAAAGTTGTAACCGTGCCAGGCCCCGTTACAATTGGGCCGCGTGTCAGCGCGCGGCTTTGCGGGAAGGGCGCTGGGGCGGCGCCGGCAGCTGCTCACGCCCGATCATGACCTCGGTGGACTTGATGATCGCCACCGCCTCGTCGCCACGGCGCAGTCCCAGTTCGGTGAGCGCGTCGCGAGTGATCACCGCGGTGAGGCGCTGGTCGCCGATGCGCAGCCGGACCTGGGCCAGCAGGCCGTCGTGCCGCACCTCGTCGACGATGCCGCGCAGTTGATTGCGGCCGCTGAGCGCCACCAGCACGCCCCGGGGCTGCGGGTGGGGGCGCGCCGCGCGGCCCGGAGCCTGCGCCGGCGCTCCCTGCTGTGCCAGCAGACGGTCCACCTCGGCCAGCGGCACGCGGTGGTGCCCGCCGCCGGTGCGGACGGTGCGCACCGTGCCCCGGTAGATCCACTGCTTCAACGCCGAGTAGCTGACGCCCAGCCGCCCGGCGGCCTCGCGCACGGAAAGCATGGTCGGGCTCACGTGGTTCCCCCCCGCGCCCCGGCTGGCGGCCGGCCCCGGTCGCGGCGAGGGCGCCATGAATCGCGGTGAATCGCTCGGCAAAACATGCCGAATCATACTATTCTGACGGCGATGACGCTGATTTCCCCATCGCCCGCGCCGGCCTGCGGCCGTGGCCTTGCTGGCGGCGCTGCTGAGCGTGTGGATCGCTGCCCCGGTCCGTTCGCAGGCACCGCCGCCGCTGGTCGTATCGGTGGCCGCGAGCCTGAGCGACGTGATGAGCGAGCTGGCGCGCCGGCACGAGCAGGCCACCGGCCAGGCCGTGCGCCTGAACGTGGCCGGGTCCAACTTCATCGCCCGCCAGATTGTCGAGGGCGCCAGCGCCGACGCCTTCGTCAGCGCCGACGTAAGGCAGATGGACGTGGTGGAACGGGCCGGGCGCCTGGTGCCGGGCTCGCGCGCCGACCTGCTGACCAATCAACTCGTCGTCGTCGGCCGGCCGGGCACTCCGCTGCGCACTGGCGACCCGGCCACGCTGGCGTCGAGCCAGGTGCGCCGCCTTGCGCTCGGCAATCCCGAAAGCGTGCCGGCGGGCGTCTACGCGCGCCGCTGGCTCGAGAGCCAGGGGGCGTGGACCGCGGTGGCGCCCAAGGTCGTGCCGACCATGACCGTGCGGGCGGCGCTGGCGGCCGTGCGCGCCGGACGCGTGGACGCGGCCGTGGTCTACGCCACCGACGCGCGCACCGAGACGTCGGTGCCGGTCCTGTTCCGCGTCGATCCTCGGGAGGCGCCGCCGATCGTCTATCCCGTCGCCGTCGTCCAGGGGCCGCGGCAGGAGGCAGCGGAGCGCTTCGTGGCCTACCTTCGGTCGCCGGCCGCCGGTGTCGTGTTCGAGAATGCCGGCTTCGGTCTGGCGGCCGCGCGCTGACGTCCGGGGCACGGCCATGAACCAGAGCATCCTCGGCATCGCGCTGTTCTCGGCCGCCACGGCGGCGGTGGCCACGGTGCTGGCGCTGCCGGCGGCGGTGGCGCTCGGCTGGCTGCTGTCGCGCCGCGCGTTCCCCGGCAAATCGCTGCTCGAGACGGTGGTGTCGCTGCCGCTGGTGCTGCCGCCGGTGGCGATTGGCCTGCTCATGCTGCAGCTGCTCGGCCGCGACCGGCCCCTCGGCCGCCTGCTCGACGCCGCTGGGGTCGACGTGGTGTTCACGTGGAAGGCGGTCGTGCTGGCCATGACCGTGATGAGCCTGCCGCTCATGGTGCTGACCATCCGCTCCGGCTTTGCCCAGGTCAACCGCCGATTCGAGGGGATGGCCGCCACGCTCGGCGCTGGTCCCTGGCGCGTGTTCTGGACGATCACGGTGCCGCTGGCCCGGCAGAGCATCATCGCCGGCGCGCTGCTCGGCTTCGCGCGCGCCCTGGGCGAGTTCGGCGCCACCATCGTCGTCGCCGGCGGCATTCCCGGCCAGAGCCAGACGCTCGCCGTGGCCATCTTCAATCTGACCGAGGCCGGCCACGAGCCCCAGGCCAACGTGCTCATGCTCGTGTCGCTGGCCGTGGCCTTTGCCGTCGTCGCCACCGCCAACGCCGTGCTGCGCCGGGAGCGCCGCGCGTGATCGCCCTGGAATTCGACGTGCGCGTCGTCCAGGACGGCTTCGCCCTGCACCTCCACGACCGCGCCGACGTGCAGGTCCTGGGGCTGGTCGGCCCGTCGGGCGCCGGCAAGACCACGTTGCTCGAGGCGCTGGCCGGCCTGCGCACGGCCACGGGCGTGATCCGGGTCGGCGGGCGCACGCTGCTCGATTCAGCCGCCGGCCTCGACCTCCCGGCGCGCCGGCGCCGCGTCGGGTATGTGCCGCAGGACGCGCTGCTCTTCCCGCATCTCACGGTGCGCGGCAACCTCGCGTACGGCGCCCGCGATGACGCCCGCGTGGACGCGGTGGCCGAGATGCTGGAAGTGGCGGCGCTGGTGGACCGTCCGGCGTCGAGTTTGTCCGGCGGCGAACGTCAGCGCGTCGCGCTCGGGCGCGCCCTGGCCGCCGAACCCGAGCTGCTGCTCCTCGACGAGCCGCTCGGCGCGCTCGACCCGGCGCGGCGCGAGCGCATCCTGCCCTATGTGCTGCGCGCCCGCCAGGCCCTTGGCGTCGCCATGGTGTGGGTGACACATGATACCGACGAGCTCAGGCACGCTGCCGACCGGGCCCTCGTCATCGACGGCGGCGCGGTGGTCTACGCCGGCGCGGTGGCCGGCGCCCTGCCGTTGCTCCGCCGCAGTCGCATCCTCTAGCCAAGCCGTACGTTGGACCACCAGGCCGGAGCGCTAGCGGGCCCTCACGGCCGGGGCGCGAAGCCGGAAGAGGCGCCGACCCACGCCAGGCCGCGGTTGTGCGACACGCCCATCATCACGCCGCGACCCATGCGGATGAGCGGCAGCACCGGCCGCAAGCGGTCGGTGTGCACGTACATGATGCGCACCTCGGCTTGCGTAGCCCCCTCGGGCGTGTCGATGGTGGGCGCGAACCTGACGCGCTCCTGCAGCAGGTAAAGGTGCCGCTGGTCGAGGGGAATGGCGGCCAGGTCAGCCTCGGTGGGCGCGAAGATGATGCCGCCGCCGGCAAACGAGAAGAGCGGCTTCAGCACCAGGTCCTGGCGGTCGGCCGGCAGCTCCGAGACCAGGTCGAGCCGCCACGTGCGCGGCACCGCCGGATGCGAGAGCCACGGAATGGCCGACTTGCTCAGGCGGAAGTACCACGCGGGATGACCGACCCACTCCACGTCGAGGTCGTCGCGGTAGTCGAACGGCATCGCGTGGCCGGTGCGCTCGAGTTCGTCGGGGATGACGCGGTTGTAGACGCGGCGGATCCGCCGTTCCCGGCCATCCACGCGCCGCCACAGGCGCCGCTCCCGCACCACCACCTCCTGAGGATCGACCGTGTCGATGTCCCACAGGCGCTTGGTGATGGCGAAGTCGGGCCGCGTCTTCTGCCGCTCCGGCGCGATCTCCATCAGCACCACGTCGGCTGGGTCGTGCCGGCCGATCAGCACCTCGCGCAGCAGCGCCAGGTAGCGGTCGGCGTCGAGGCCGCCGAGGTAGGGCGACAGATCCGCCGGCAGCGTGAAGGCCTCGCGATAGGCCGCGGCCAGTATGTGCTGGAACCCGTAGAGCGACGGAAAGGCCTGCAGTTCCACCAGCCGCGGGGCGTAGCCGCCGGCGGTGCGCACCAAGCCGAAGTCCACCTGGACGCACGTGGGCATCGGGTCCTGCCCCGGCCCGAGGTAACGCGCCGGGATGAGCGCCTCGGCCTCGGCGCGGGCGCGCGGGTCGGCCAGGAAGCCGGCGACCAGCTCCGCGCCGGTGCTGGCCATCTCGTCGAGCAGCGCGGCCGGGAAGAAGCACGGGGTTTCCGACACCGTGAACCCCATCGGCACGCCGGCGGCCTCGGCCACGAGCTGCAGCAGGCGGGCGTACTTGTCCGGCGTCCAGTCGGCGTTGAAACGGGCGCGCAGCGACGGAATCATGGGACGGGCACCACGGACCGCTAGGCCGAGACGAGAAACGTGCCGCGCCGCATCAACGGCGTGTCGTCGACCCAGATGTCGAACTGCGTGCCGACGACGTCGATGTGGGTGACCGAGTGCCAGTCAGCCCCCGTGTGCGCGCCGTAGGGATTGCCGAAGGCGATGTGGATGCCGGGAAACTTCTCGTCCTGCAGGATGTTGCCGATGAGGCGCGTCAGCTCGATGTTGGTGCCGATGGCGAACTCGCCAACGCGATCGGAGTTCTCGTCGGTGTGCGTGTACTTCCAGAACGCGTCCTCGAGTTCCTTGTTGGCGCTCGACGCGGCCACCAGCCGGTTGCGCCGGATGTCGAGGGCGAGCGGGGTGTCGGTGAGCATGCCGAAGCGGGCGCACAGGAAGTCGCCGACCACGCCGTCGACCACGACCGTGCCGTTCACCTCGCCCGGGGTGGTGAAGATCTCGCCCCCGGGCAGGTTGCCCCACTTGTCGGGGCTGATGAGGCCGCTCGTCTTCAGCCACTTGTAGTCGGGGTTGAGCGTGGCCACGAAGTCGCTGCCGGCTGGAGTGGTGGCGCGCACCTGGCGTGCCGAGCGCACCATCTCGATCACCTTCTGGCTCAGGCGATCGACCTTCAGGTAGTCGGCCCGCATGCCCTCGCACATGATCTGCGGGGTGATGTTCACCATGTGCGCGTGCCGCATGCGCCGCTGGTTCACGATGTTGGTGAGCTGCATGCGCGAGCTCAGCTCGTCCTGCTGCACCTGCACGGCGAAGATCGACACCTGGCTCTGATGCATGTCGGCGGCAATGGCCGCCGGCAGATCGGTGAGCGGGCGGGGCGCTTCTTCCTCGAGCACGAAAGCACGGTAGGGGGCGCCCACGGCCTCGACCTCGCGCACCAGGCTGGCCGCGATCTCTTCGCAGGCGCGGTCGGTCACGACCGTCACCCGCTCATGCGGCTGGACGTTGAGACACACGCGGATGGCGTTGCGCGCCCCGGGTGTCAGTTCCGGATCAAACGAAGTCGTCAAGGTCGTCGTTCCTCTGGGCGGCGCCGCCCCGCCGCAGGGGGCCGCGGGCGTCCGGCCGCCACCCGTAGCCGCCAGTCGCATTATTGACCAGACTGGATCGATCCCCGGTTGCCGATGACCGGAATCGTCCTGGCAGCGGCCGACCACTCGTGACGCGGAAGGAGCGGGGCCGCATGTCGGCAACGGCGTGCCATGTGCGAGAGTGCCGCGATCCCGGCCGCCCGGGCGGCGCGTGAAATTGAGCCCCGCTGGAGGCGGAACACCGCTTGCATCCGGTGAGACATGGCCCATACATCCGACCCCGACGCGCCGGCCTCCGCGCTGGCGCCCCGTCTCGAGATGCTGGCCGGGTTCGAGCCCGCGCCCTTTCCGGTGATCAGCCTCTATCTGAATCTCACCGCCAATCAGCACGGCCGCGACGACTTCGACGGGTTCGTCCGCAAGGTCTTGGCCGAGCGCGTCGCCGGCCTGCCCGCGGGTTCCGCGGAGCGGCAGAGCTTCGAACAGGACCACGAGAAGATTCGCGCCTACCTCGCGACCGAGGTCCAGCGCTCTGCCAACGGCCTGGCCATCTTCGCGTGCGCCGGCGCGGATCTGTTTGAAGCCATGCAACTCGACGTGCCGGTCGACGAACACGCTCTCTTCGTCGGCTCGGTGCCCCACCTCTACCCGCTGGCCCGGGTCATGGGCACCTATCCCCGCTATGCGGCCGTGCTGCTCGACACCAACAAGGCGCGGATCGTGGTGGCGAGCATGACCACCCCGGAGCGGACCGAGGAGATCAACGGCGTCAAGACGCGGCGCACCTCCCAGGGCGGGTGGTCGCAGGCGCGGTATCAGCGCCACATCGATAACTTCCACCAGCACCATGTGAAGGACGTGATCGACACGCTCGATCGCGTGGTTCGCGAGGAACAGATCGACCAGATCGTGGCGGCGGGATCGGACGCGGCCGTGGCGCTGCTGCGCGAGCACCTGCCCTCGCACCTGGCCGAGAAGCTCGAGGCCACGACCCGCTTGACGGCCTCGGCCAGCGACGCCGAAGTGCTGAAGGCGAGCCTGGAGTCGCTGCGCGAGAAGGATGCCGAGACCGACGTCGAGCACGTCACGGCCTTGCTCGACGAGTGGCGCGGCGGCGGCCTTGGCGTCGCCGGTCCGGAGGCGACGATGAAGGCGTTGCAGTTGGGCCAGGTCGACGAGCTGCTCATCACCGGGACCCCCGACATCCTCAAGCCGCTGCAGCGGCTGCCCGAGGACGCCGCGCCGGGCGACCTGCAGGTGGCGACCTCGGCGCCGCAGGGCGCGCCGGACGCGGCCCGGCTCAAGCTCGCCGGCGAACTCGTGACGCGCGCCCAGCAGTCCGGAGCGCGCATTCGCATCATCGAAGACGTCGAACTGCTGGCGGCCATCGGCGGCGTCGGGGCCCGGCTCCGCTTCCGCCTCTGACGGAGATTCGTATGAGCAAACACAACAAGGTCAACCCCGGGCAATACACGCAAGCTGGTCGTCTCAGCATCGACGATGCCGCCCGCGAGCGTCGCAACGACGTGCCCGTGGCCTCGGAACGCACGGGCAGCGGCCAGAAAGCCGTGCATACCCAGCCGACCGACAAACCGGCCCCGCCGAAGAAGCCCGCGGCGAACCGCTGACCGCTGCTCCTCGTGACGCAACCGCGCCGCCTGACGCGAGTGACGGGGCGTGCCGACGTCCGGCCGGACGTGTGGTGTTTACATCCGCGTCCGTCTTGACTATGGTTACGCCACCAATTCGCAGCTAGGCAGCAGGACAGCTCACGGGGGACCCATGCAGGTCATTCCGGTGGCGTCCGTTCACCGCGGCTTCGGGACGACGTCCCGGCGCGACGCGTGGTGGGCGACGCCCCTTGCGGTGTTCGTAGGCTTGTCGGCGTTCGTTGCGTATTCGACCTGGGCGGCGTTCCAGGGCGAGCACTACACCTACGGGCCGTACCTCTCGCCGTTCTATTCACCAGAGCTGTTCGGCCGCTCGCCGCATGCCTGGTTCGGCGCCTTGCCGCCCGGGTGGCCGGGATGGCTGCCGTTCTCGCCGGCCCTGCTCATCCTGCCGTTTCCCGGGCTGTTCCGTTTCACCTGCTACTACTACCGCGGCGCCTACTACAAAGCGTTCTGGGCCGATCCGCCGTCGTGCGCCGTCGGTGAGCCGCGCAAGAGCTACTGGGGCGAGAACTCCTTTCCGCTGATCCTGCAGAACGCCCATCGCTTCTTCATGTGGGTGGCCCTGGTGTTCATCGCGCTGCTGACCTACGACGTGTGGCTGGCCTTCTGGTTCACCAACCCCGCCACCGGCGTCCGCGAGTTCGGCATCGGCGTAGGCACGTTGCTGCTGGCGGTGAACGTGGTGCTGCTCACCTGCTACACCTGGGGCTGCCATGTGCTGCGTCACCTGGTCGGCGGACGCCGCGACGAGATCTCCAAGTCGAAGACCTGCGACATGGCCTATGCCTGCGTCTCGGGACTGAACGGGCGGCACCAGCTCTTCGCCTGGCTCAGTCTGTTCAGCGTGATGTCGAGTGACCTCTACGTCCGGCTGTGTTCGATGGGCATTCTGACCGACGTGAGGATCTTGTAATGCCAGCCGGGCACACCCACAACTACGACGTCCTGATCGTCGGCGCCGGCGGCGCCGGCCTGCGCGCCGCCATCGAGGCGGCGGCCGGCGGCGTCTCGGTCGGGCTGATCTGCAAGTCGCTGCTCGGCAAAGCCCACACCGTGATGGCCGAAGGCGGCATGGCCGCGGCCATGGGGCACAACGACGACCGCGACAACTGGAAGGTGCACTTCGCCGACACCATGCGCGGCGGCCAGTACGTCAACAACTGGCGCATGGCCGAGCTCCACGCCAAGGAAGCGCCCGACCGCGTGCGCGAGCTCGAGGGCTGGGGCGCGGTCTTCGACCGCACCGCCGACGGCCGCATCAACCAGCGCAACTTCGGCGGCCACCGCTACCCGCGTCTGGCGCACGTCGGCGACCGCACCGGCCTGGAGCTGATTCGCACGCTGCAGGATCACGCCATTCATCAGGGCGTGACCGTGCACATGGAGTACACGGTCATCGAGCTGCTGCTCGACGGCGACCGCGCCGCCGGCGTGCTTGCCTACGACCGCGAACGCGGCCGCTTCCACGCGTTCCTCGCCAAGGCCGTCGTGCTGGCCACCGGCGGCGTCGGCCGCGCCTACAAGATCACCAGCAACAGCTGGGAAGGCACCGGCGACGGCCACGCGCTGGCCTACCGCGCCGGCGCCGAGCTCATCGACATGGAGTTCGTCCAGTTCCATCCCACCGGCATGGTCTGGCCGCCGAGCGTGAAGGGCATCCTCGTGACCGAAGGCGTGCGCGGCGAAGGCGGCGTGCTGCGCAACAGCGAAGGCCGCCGGTTCATGTTCGACGACATCCCCGACAACTACAAGCCGCAGACCGCCTCCGACCCGGAAGAGGGCTGGCGCTACACCCAGGGCGACAAGAGCGCGCGGCGTCCGCCCGAACTGCTGACGCGCGATCACGTCGCCCGCTGCATCAACCGCGAGGTGAAGGCCGGGCGCGGCAGCCCGCACGGCGGCGTCTTCCTCGACATCGCCTGGATCAAGGAGAAGCTGCCCGACGGCGGCGGCGCACATCAAGCGCAAGCTGCCGAGCATGTATCACCAGTTCAAGGAGCTGGCCGATCTCGACATCACCAACGAGCCGATGGAAGTCGGCCCGACGACGCACTACATCATGGGCGGCATCCGGGTCGACGCCGACACGCCAGGAGTCGACGATTCCGGGCCTGTTCGCCGCCGGCGAATGCGCCGCCGGCATCAACGGCGCCAATCGCCTCGGCGGCAACTCGCTGTCGGACCTGATCGTCTTCGGCAAACGCGCCGGCGAGTACGCCGCCGCGCATGCGCGCGCCCGAACGGCGCCGGTGCGGCTCGACGACGGCGCGGTGGACCGGGCGATGGCCGACGGCGCTCGCGCCGTTCGACCGCGGCGCCGGGCGAGAATCCGTACAAGGTCCAGCAGGATCTGCAGGACACGATGCAGGCGCTCGTCGGCATCGTGCGCACCGAAGCCGAGATGCAGCGAGG
Organism: uncultured Acidobacteriota bacterium; assembly: GCA_963843885.1. Lineage (GTDB taxonomy): Bacteria > Acidobacteriota > Vicinamibacteria > Vicinamibacterales > UBA2999 > CADEFD01. The sequence goes on along the minus strand of CAWJMJ010000011.1, from coordinate 304,312 downwards.
CGCTCGAGCGGCTCGGCGTCGCTGCAACGAGCGCGCCGCGCGCGCCGGCGTCGACGGGCACCGCGAGTACAACGCCGGCTGGCACACCGCTCTCGACCTGCAGCAACCTGCTCGACGTCTCGGAGGCGATCACGCGCTCGGCGATCGAGCGGCAAGGAAAGCCGCGGCGGCCACTTCCGCGAGGACTACCCCGACAAGACCGCGGAGTTCGGCGCCTTCAACATCCTGACGCAGCCGCGCCGCCGACGGCACCATGGAGGTGACCCGCGCCCCCGTGCCGCCGCTGCCGCCGGAGCTGAAGCAGGTGATCGAGGAACAGAAGAGCTAGGCGGCGACGCCGCGACGAGCCGACAGAGCCGGGGGACACCAACACGATGAACGCGACGTTCCGCATCTGGCGTGGTCAGGCCGGCGCAACCGGCGGATTCGGCGACTACCGCACCGACGTCGGTGAGGGCATGGTGGTGCTCGACGCCGTGCACCAGATCCAGGCGGAACAGGCGCCGGACCTGGCGTGCCGCTGGAACTGCAAGGCCGGCAAGTGCGGATCGTGCTCGGCCGAGATCAACGGCAAGCCGCGGCTGATGTGCATGACCCGGCTGAACACGCTCGACCTGACCCAGCCGGTCACCGTCGAGCCGATGCGGGCCTTCCCGCTCATCCGGGACCTGGTCACCGACGTGTCCTGGAACTTCCGGGTCAAGAAGAGCATCAAGAAGCTTCAAGCCGCGCCCGCCCGACGCGCCCGACGGCACCTGGCGCATGTCAGCAGCGCGACGTCGATCGCGTGCAGGAGTTCCGCAAGTGCATCGAGTGCTTCCTGTGCCAGGACGTCTGCCACGTGCTGCGCGACCACGACAAGCACGACGAGTTCATCGGCCCGCGCTTCCTCGTCTACACGGCGGCGCTCGAGATGCACCCGCTCGACACCGGCGACCGCCTGCGGCGACCTCAAGGACGCGCACGGCATCGGCTACTGCAACATCACCAAGTGCTGCACCAAGGTGTGCCCCGAGCACATCCACATCACCGACAACGCGATCATCCCGCTCAAGGAACGCGTGGTCGATCGCTTCTACGATCCGGTGACGCGCCTGTTGCGCCTGTTCAGGTAGGAGGGCCCCGATGTTCACGCTGAAGCCGCTGTCGACGGATGCCATCCCCGCGGCGCTGATCAAGGCCGAGCGCTATCGTCTGCTGAACGAGCCGCACCAGGCCGAGAGCATCTGCGAGGACATCCTGGCGGCCGCGCCCGACCAGCCGCAGGCCGTCACCATCCTGCTGCTGGCGCTCACCGACCAGTTCTCGACCGGCGATGGCCACGTGGTGGCGCGCGCCCAGGACCTGGCGGCGCGGCTGGCGACGCCCTACGAGCGCTCCTACTTCGGCGGGCTCGTGGCCGAGCGGCGGGGCCGCGCGCTCAGCGGCGGCGGGGCCGGCCGCGCCCGCAGCGCCGGACACTGGCTGCGCGAGGCGATGGAGCACTACGAGCAGGCCGAGGCGGTGCGTCCGACCGGCAACGACGACGCAAGGCTGCGCTGGAATGCCTGCGCCCGTCTGCTCAATGCCCATCCCGAGATGATGGAGCAAGAGTCCGGACCAACCGTGCCGCTCATGCTCGAGTGAGCGCGCCCGCCGGCCGGTCTCGAGATCCGCAACCACTCGTGCACGGCGGCGGAACGCGCGAGCACAGGTAGAATGGTGGGGCCGTCGCGACGCGCCGTCCCTCCACCAGCATGCCAGCATCGCCGATCCTGCTCGTCAGTCAAATCTATCCCCCGGCCATTGGCGGCAGCGGCGTCTTGCTCGAGAACGTCTATGCACGGTGCGCGGGCGTGCCCGTTACCGTGATGACCGACACGGCCGTGCGCGGTAGCCGGGTGCAGGGCGCCGTCGTCGAGGTGGTGCACCAGCCGCTCGCCACACCGCACTGGGGCTTTTCGCATCCCGGCGGCGTGGTCCATCACCTGCGCACCGCGCGAGCCATTCGCCGGCAGGCGGCGCGGCTCGGTCCCGGGACGTCGGTGCACTGCGGGCGGGTGCTGCCCGAAGGCGTAGCGGCCCGGCTGGCGGCGTACGGCGGCGGGCCGCGCTTCTCGTGCTGGGTGCACGGCGAGGATCTGGCCACGGCCCAGTCGTCGCGTGAACTCACCGCGGTCACCCGCTGGGTGCTGCGCGGCGCCACGCGCGTCTACGCCAACAGCTTCAACACCAAGCGCTTCGTCGAGACCTTCGGCGTCGAGCCGGCGCGCATCACGGTGGCGCATCCCGGCGTGGACGCCGGGCGCTTTCACCCCGGCCTCGACGGCACGGCCATCCGGCGCCGTCACGGCCTCGATGAGGCGGCCCTGGTCGTGCTCTCGGTCGGCCGGCTGCAGGCGCGCAAGGGGCACGACGTGGCCATCCAGGCGCTGGCGGAAGTGGCGCCGGCGTTTCCCGCCATGAAATACGTGATCGTCGGCAACGGCGAGGAGCGGGCGCGCCTCGAAGGACTGGTCGCGCACCTGCGCCTGGGCGACCGCGTGATCTTCGCCGGCGAAGTCGCCGACCACGACCTGCCCGACTACTTCGCGGCGTGCGACCTGTTCCTGCTGCCCAACCGGGTCGAGCAGGGGGACTTCGAGGGGTTCGGCATCGTGTTCCTCGAAGCCGCCGCCGTGGGGCGCCCGGTGATCGGCGGGTCGAGCGGCGGGGTGGTCGAGGCGGTGGCCGACGGCGAGACCGGCCTGCTCGTGGACGGCGCCGATGTCTCGGCCGTGACCGCGGCGTTGCGGACGCTCGCCGCCTCGCCCGAGCGGCGCCGCCGCCTGGGGGAACAGGGTCGCGCCCGCGCGGCCGGCCAGTTCACCTGGGACGCCGCCGCCGCCAAGGTGGCCGCCGCGCAACTGTAACGGGGCCTGTCGCGGTTACATCTCCGGGCGTGGCAGAAACTGCGCCGGACTAGAGCCCGGCCTGCGTCTCCTCGGCCATGAACTGGACCACCTGACGCAAGTCCCCGCCGGAACGCTCGAAGGCGCCGAGCTGACGGTCGGCGCCGGTGCCGTGTTCCATGATCCAGCGCACGTGCTCGAGTTCCTGACGGCTGCCCAGTTCGTCGGCGGCGTCGGCCACGAGGCTCAGGGTACTCGTCGATCAGCAGCCGTTCTGGCATCTCCTGCTCGCGCCCGAAGTCGATGAGCGAGCCGGCGATGCCGTAGCGCGCCGCGCGCCACTTGTTCTCCATGATCAGCGCCCGGCTGTAGGGCCGCCACGCCTGGTTCTTCTCGTGCAGCTTCCACAGCGTGAAGACCGTGGCCTGGATCAGGGCCGCGATGGCCAGCGTCTCGTCGACGCGCATCGGCAGGTCGCAGATGCGGATCTCGATGGTCGGAAAGAACGGATGCGGCCGCACGTCCCACCAGATCTTCTTGGCGTTGTCGATGCAGCTGGTGCGGATGAGCAGGTTGACGAAGTTCTCGTAGTCGGCCCAGCCGGTGAAGGTGTCGGGGATGTTGGTGCGCGGGAACTTGTCGAACACCTTGCAGCGGTACGACTGCAGGCCGGTGTTCATGCCCAGCCAGAACGGTGAGTTGGCCGACAGCGCCAGCAGGTGCGGCAGGAAATAGCGGATCTGGTTCATCAGGTGGATGACCGTCTCGCGATCCTCCACGCCGATGTGCACGTGCAGCCCGAAGATCAGGTTCGAGCGGGCCACGAGCTGCATGTCCTCGACCACCTGCAGGTAGCGCTCGTCGGGTGAGATGTCCTGCACGCGCCAGTCGGCAAACGGATGCGTGGCCCCCGCCACCAGCTCCAGCCCGTGTTCGTGCGCCAACGACACCATCTGCCGCCGCAACGTCACCAAGTCCTCGCGGGCCTCGGCCATGTCGCGGCACACGCCCGTGCCGACCTCCACCACCGCCTGGTGCATCTCCGACTTGACCTTCTCCTTCATCACGCCGCTTGCCCTGCGCCATCAGCTCGGTCTGGATGTGCGAGCGCAGGTCGAAGGTGACCGGGTCGACGGTCTGGTATTCCTCCTCGATGCCGATCGAGAACGAGGGTCTCATGGCTGCCCCTGGAGCAGCGGCGCCCAGCGCAGGTCGGGCAGGGCCGGCGGTTCCTGTGCCTTCTTCACGGCGAAGCGGGCGACGGCCTCGACGATCCACTCGAAGTTGGCGGCGCCGACCGAATGCGGGTCGGCATCGGGCGCCGGATTCATGAAGTCGATGGCGTAGGGCACGCCGTCCTCGACCGCGAACTCGACGGTGTTGAGGTCGTAGCCGAGCGCCCGGCACAGCGTGAGGGCATCGGCCGTCGACGCGCGTCGAGCAGCCCGGCCGGATACTCGGGCGGGTTCTTGACGTAGCGCTCGTGGAACGGCGCGCGTGGGTCGTAGGGCATGATGTGCACTTCCTCCTGGCCGACGACGTAGCAGCGGAAATATTCCTTGAAGTTGACGCCGCGCTGCAGCGTCATGCACAGCGTCCGCGTCTGGTCGTAGCTGGCGAAGAATTCGTCACGCGACTTGACCTGGAAGACGTCGCGCCAGCCGCCGCCGTCGAACGGCTTGAGGAACGCCGGGAAAGCCGATGTAGTCGAAGATCTCGTCCCAGTTCAGCGGGTACATGCAGGTTCCGCATCGACTTGTCGGTGGTGCCCGGCGGATGTTCCTTGTGCGGCAGCAGCACGGTCGGCGGCACCGCGACGCCGAGCCGGGCGGCCAGCGCGTAGTTGAAGAACTTGTCGTCGGCGCTCGACCAGAACGGGTTGCTGATCACGTAGGCGCCGGAGAGCGCGGCGATTCTTCAGCCAGGCGCGGTAGAAGGGGATGTCGTGCGAGATGCGGTCGACGATCGACCCGGTAGCGGACAGGGCCCGTCCATCTTCACGCCGCCGATGTGCACGAACTCGGCGGTGATCCCGTCCACGCCCATGGCGTTGATGCGCTCGACGAGCGCGCCGGGGAAAACGTTTTCCATTCCGAAAAGAACGCCGATTGTCGCCATGCCCGCTGCTCCCCGTGGTGCGTCTGTGTCCACCCGCGCCGGCCCACAGCTTAGTGCAAGCCCGGGCCTCGCGTCAGCGGCGGCGCCCACCGCGCGCCCGTCGCCGGGCCTACGCCTCGAGTGATGCGGCGGGCCTCGTGGCCGATTACCTGCTCATGACCACGGTCGTGATGCGTGTTCCCCTGGCCTGTGCCGTCGTCGCCGTCGTCGCCGCCACCCTCGCCGCCCCGGCCGCCGCGCAGCCGCTCGGCACCTTCTCCTGGCAGTTGCAGCCCTTCTGCAATCAGGTCACGGTGTCGATTACCCAGGACGGCACGGCCTACACCCTCGACGGCTACGACGACCAGTGCGGCGCCCCCCAACGAGCGCCGCTGGTCGGCACCGCGGTGGTCAATCCCGACGGCACGGTCGGCCTGGGCATGGTCATCGTGACCGTGCCGGGTGGCCGCAGCGTGCACGTGGACGCTCGGGTGTCCCCGGCCAGCGGCACCGGCACCTGGCGCGATAGCGAAGGCTTCAGCGGCCCCTTTGCCCTGGGCGCCGCCACCGGCGGTTCGGAGCGTCCCTTCCCGACCAGCGCGCCGGCGCCGGGCTCCTTCATCGACGTCTCAGGCGCCGCGCTCACCGGTCCCTACGGCTTCGGGGTGATCGTCTCGGCGCCGACGCCGCCCGTGGGGGCCGCGGTCGTTGCTCAGTGGGGCGAGCCGCCGGGCCTGTCGATCGGCGATCCGGCCGCATTCAAAGGGATCAGCCGTGACCAGGCCGGCGTCCACGGCATCAGCTCCACGAACATCGGGGTGTATGGGCTGTCGGAAAGCAGCCCTGGCGTGGGCGGGCAGAGCGTCAGCGGCCCCGGCGTGGCCGGCGCGTCGACGAGCGGTCCAGGCGTCTGGGCTCAGTCGCTGGCGTCGGGCAACGGCACCGCCCTCGAGCTGGTCAACGGCGCCATCAAGGTATCGGGAGCCGTGCGCCCGGCGTTTCAGCACACGGCGACGGCGGCCAACACCAGCACCAACATGACCAAGCTCGACCATCCGCTGTTGAACGGAAACGCTACGGCGATGGTCCTGGCGACGCACGTGTATGGCCCGGGGGCGGCCAACCTCTACAACCCGCATCCGATCGGGGTGTGGTACTCCGCCGGGTTCTGGTACATCTACAACGAGGACGGAGCGGCCATGGTGCAAGCCCTCCGGTTCAACGTGCTCGCCGTCACCCAGTAGCTACGGCAGGTAGGCGTTGGCCATCGGCTGCCAGCACGGCCAGTCGTGCTTGCTGCCGAATCCCCACAAATGCAGCGAGTGGGGCAGGCCCTTGGCGGTGAGGAGCTGCGAGAAGTCCTCGTTGGCCTTGCGGCAGATGTCCCACTCGCCGGTGGCCAGCACGAATTTGTTCCGCCGGTAGCGGTCCAGGTAGTAGGGGTCGGTCAGATGGGGCAGGAACGCCGGCGGATTCAGCAGGTGGGTGTCCTGATCGGCGTGGCCACCGAGGAACTGACTGAGGTCGAAGGCGCCGCTCATCGTGACGCACGAGGTGAAGGTGTAGGGATGCCGCAGCGCCATCGCCATGGCGTGATACGCGCCGAAACTGCAGCCGGTCACGCCGATGCCGTCGTGTCCGTTCAGCTGCTGGATGAGCGGCACCACGTCGCCGAGGATGTAGGCCTCGTACTGCAGGTGGCGCTCGACGCGCTGCCGCGGATGCTTCGCCTTGGCGTACCAGCTCTCGGAGTCGACCGACGACACGCAGTAGAGCTGCAGCCAGCCGTTGTCGAGCTTCTGCTGCATGGCCCCGACCATGCCGCGATCCTCGAACTCGAAGAACGAGCCCATGGAACTCGGGAAGACGATGACCGGCGGGCCCGCGTGGCCGAAGACGAGCAGTTCCATGGCGCGGTCGAGCGAATGAGAGTGCCAGCGGTGATAGTCGCGCTTCATCGATGATGGGTCCCGATTGGGGAGACGGCGCCGGCGACGCCCGCGGCGCCCACTATACTAATAGGGCCGGCCGATTCGGCGCGCGTCCGCTCCTGTCAGCCGTGTCATCACCGCACCTCGCCCACCACCACGCCTTCCCGTCGCGGTTCCTCGGCCGCGCCCGCGACGTGGTCGTGTACCTGCCGCCCGGTTACGACGCCGATACCGACCGCCGCTATCCCGTGCTCTACATGCACGACGGGCAGAACCTGTTCGATCCGGCGACGTCGTTCGTGCCCGGGCACTATTGGCGGCTGGGCGAGATGGCCGACATGCTCATCGCCGAAGGGCGGGTGCAGCCGGTCATCATCGTCGGCGTGCACCACACCGGTCCTGGGCGCGTGCACGATTACACGCCCACCAAAGACCCCCGCCTGGGCGGCGGCCAGGGCAAAGCCTACGGCCGGCTGCTCGTCGACGAACTGAAGCCGTTCATCGATGCGCACTACCGCACGCTCCCGGACCGCCAGCACACCGGGCTCGGCGGCTCCTCGCTCGGCGGGCTGTCCACGATGTTCCTGGGGCTGCGCCATGCCGATGTCTTCGGCTTGCTGGCCGTGCTGTCGCCGTCGGTCTGGTGGGGTCAGCGGGCCATTCTGCGCTACGTGCCCAAGGCCAAGCCGCGCCCCGACACGCGCATCTGGCTCGACATGGGCACGGCCGAGAGCCGCACCGGCCTGGCCGACGCGCGCAAGCTCCGCAACGCGCTCGTCCAGGCCGGCTGGCGCGAAGACGTCGACCTTGCCTATTCGGAGCCCAGGGGCGCGACCCATTCCGAAGACGCATGGGCAAGCCGCGTCGGCGATGTGCTGCAGTTCCTGTATCCCGGCGATTTCGGACCATGGTGAGCACGCTGCGCTAAGCTGTCTCCGCACATGTTCCGCCCGGGTACTCCTGTTCACCTGCCTGACTGCCGCGCTCGCGACCTCGACCCCCTCCCACGCATCGGCGCAAGTCCCGGCCCCGGCCCCGGCCTCGGCCGGGGTGCCCTCGGACCAGGTGTCCGCGCCGTCCGGAGCGGCCACCTTGGTGCGCGACCAGACCGGCTACCCGACGGTGCGGGCCATCAAGCTGGCCAGGCCGCTCGTGGTCGACGGCCGGCTCGACGACGACGTCTACACCGCCAGTCCGCCGTTTGGCGACCTCATCCAGGTGGTGCCGCAAACCGGGCAACCAGCCACCGAGCGCACCGAGCTGTGGTTGATGTTCGACGACAAGAACATCTACGTGGGCGCTCGCGTCCACGACTCGGCGCCGCCCGACAGGTGGATCGCCAACGAGTTCCGCCGCGACACCGCGCCGCTGCGGCAGAACGATCACATCGGCGTCGGCTTCGACACCTTCAACGACCGGCGCAACGGCTTCATGTTCTACGCCAACCCGCTCGGAGCTTTTTCCGACTACTCGATGATCGACGAAGGCAGCCCAACAGCGACTGGAACCCGGTGTGGAACGTGCGCACCGGCCGGTTCGACGGCGGCTGGACGATGGAGATGGCCATCCCGTTCAAGTCGCTGCGCTATTCGGGCGGCCAGAACCAGACCTGGGGCATCCAGATGCGCCGCTCGATCCGGCGCAAGAACGAGTGGGCGCACCTGACCGCCTTGCCGGCCTCGATGGGCGGGCCGCATGGGCCTGAACCGCGTCTCGCTCGACGGCGACGCCTGGTCGGCCTCGACGCTGCCGCCGGCGAGCAAGAACATCGAGCTCAAGCCGTACGCCATCTCGCACGCTCACCACCGACCAGGTCCGCCGGCCCGCCGGTCGCAACGACCCGACTGCCGACGTCGGCGTCGACGCCAAGTACGGCATCACCGCCGAACCTCACCGCCGACTTCACCTACAACACCGACTTCGCGCAGGTGGAGGTCGACGAGCAGCAGGTCAACCTCACGCGCTTCAGCCTGTTCTTCCCGGAGAAGCGCGACTTCTTCCTCGAGGGCCGCGGCATCTTCGACTTCGGCCGCGGCGGCGCCAGCGCGGCGGGCGGCGGCGGCCTCGGCAGCGGCGGCAATTCGGCCTCGGCCACGCCGTTGCTGTTCTACAGCCGGCGCATCGGGCTGAACGGCGGCCGCGTCGTGCCGATCGACGCTCGGCGGCCGCATCACCGGCAAGGTCGGCGACTTCAGCGTCGGCGTGCTCAACATCCAGACGCGACGAGCGAGCTGGTCTCGGGCACGCCGTCCACCAACTTCACCGTCGTGCGCGTCAAGCGCGACATGCTGCGGCGCAGCACCATCGGCGCGATGCTCACCGAACGGTCGAGATCCGACGTGTCGCCCGGGTCGAACCAGGCCTATGGCGTCGACGGGGCGTTCGGCTTCTTCGAGAACCTCACCATCGGCGGCTACTACGCGCGCACCCGCACCGACGGGCTGAACGGCGACAACGACAGCTACCAGGGCCGGCTCGATTACTGCGCCGACCGCTACGGCGCGCAGCTCGAGTACCTGAAGGTCGGCGACAACTTCAATCCCGAGGTCGGGTTCGTGCAGCGCGACAACTTCAGGCGCTCGTTCGCGTCGCTCCGCTTCAGCCCGCGTCCCCAGCAGCTCAAGGGCGTCCGCAAGCTCACCTAGCAGGCCGACTTCGAACACATCGAGAACGGCAGCGGTGCGCTCGAGACGCGAGTCCAGACCGGCCAGTTCGCGTCGAGCTCGAGAACAGCGACGTCATCGCCGTCGAGGCCACGCGCAACTACGAGCTGCTGGTGCGGCCGTTCGCGGTGGCGAGCGGGGTGTCGATTCCGGCCGGCGGCTACGGGTTCAACGATCTGCAGTTGTGTTACGCCATCGGGCGCAGCGTCGCATCGCCGGCACCGTCTCGCGCAGTTCGGGCAGTTCTACGAACGGCACTCTCCGCAGCTCAGCTACACCGCCGCCCGCGTCTCGCTGCTCAAGCAGTTCTCGCTCGAGCCGACCGTGCAGCGCACCCGTGTCGAGCCCCCGCCAGGCGACTTCACGACCACGCTGCTGCGCGCGCGCGCCGACTACGGCTTCTCGCCGCGGATGTTCGCGAGCGCGCTGCTGCAGTACAGCTCCGCCGACCGCAGCTTCAGCAGCAACCTGCGCTTCCGCTGGGAGTACCAGCCGGGCAGCGAGTTGTTCGTCGTCTACACCGACGAGCGCGACACGCTCGGCCCGGGTTACCCGGGACTCAAGAACCGCGCGTTTGTGGTGAAGGCCACCCGCTTCTTCCGTTTGTAACGGGGCCTGTCACGGTTACATCTCCCCATGGTGCAAAATCTGCACTTCGTGCCGACGTTGCCGACCGCGCTTGCCGCCGCCCTGGCCCTGACGCTCGTGGCCGGGACGCCCGCCGCGAGCGCCCAGGCCCCGCCGGTGCTGCCGCTGCCGATGCCCGAGGCGGCCGCGCCCGACGCAATCACCGACGTGCGCACCATCGACCACGAGACGTTCCAGGCGATGGTGCTGCGCGTGCCTGACGGCCAAGCGCCGCGCGTCGACGGCCGGCTCGACGAGGCCATCTGGGCCGAGGCGCCCAAGCAAGGCAACTTCATCCAGCGCGAACCCGCATTCGGCGCGCCCGGCCAGCGAGCCGACCGAGTTCCGCGTCCTCTACGACGACAAGAACGCTCTACTTCGGCGTGTGGGTGTGGGACCACGATCCGAGCGGCATCCTGGGCAGCGAGATGAAGCGCGACTCGGGGCTGCGCAAGGGCGACCAGATCAAGATCGCCATCGACACCTTCCACGACCACCGCAACGCCTACATCTTCTGCACCAACCCGCTCGGCGCCTACAAGGACGCGCAGAGCGTCGAGAACGGCCGCACCATCAACTACGACTGGAACGCGGTGTGGGAGATGCACACCTCGGTCGACGAGCAGCGGCTGGTACATCGAGGCGCGCATCCCGCTCAGCCAGCTGCGCTTCACCGGCAACCTGCCGCGACGCCGTGTGGGGACTGAATGTGTGCCGCATCCTGATGCGCAGGAACGAGGAGTCGTACTGGGTGCCGTTTCCGCGTGAGTGGGGCGCGGGCGGATTCGCGCGCGTGGCCAACGCTGGCGTGATGCGCGGCCTGCACGACCTGACCTCGCGGCGCCGGCTCGAGTTCCTGCCCTACGCGCTGCCCCGCCTCAGCCAGGATTTCGGCCCGCCCGGCACCACCGGCCGCACCAGCGCCAGGGCGCTCGAAGGCGGCTTCGACTTCAAGGTGGGACTGACCGACGAACTCACCGCCGACCTCACCTACAACACCGACTTCGCGCAGGTGGAAGCCGACCAGGAAGTGGTCAACACCACGCGCTTCAGCCTGTTCTTTCCCGAGCGCCGCGTGTTCTTCACCGAGAGCGCCGGCATCTTCGACTACGGGCGGAGCGGCTCCAGCGCCGGCGGCGAGGCCGCCGCCAACGACCCCGGCGTGTTGCCGCTCTTCTACAGCCGCCGCATCGGCCTCGTGGACGGGCAGGAAGTGCCGCTCGTCGGCGGGGGCAAGGTCACCGGCCGCATCGGCAACTACGCGGTGGGGCTGATGAACATCACGACCGAGGCAGCCGAGGTCGTGGTCGGCGGCCGGCGCCAGCGGGTCGAGGCCTCGAACTATCACGGCCTGGCGCGTGAAGCGCAATCTGCTGTCGAAGTCGAGCATCGGCGCCATCGTGCTCAATCGCGAGGGCGGCCTGTCGGCCTACAACCGTTCGCTCGGCCTCGACGCCGGCTTCTTGTCTCGGCGCCGACGTGACGCTGACCGGCCTCTTCGCCAAGACCGACTCGCCCGGGCTGCGACGGGCAGCGACACGGCCGCCCTCGCCGACTTCATCTGGAAGAGCGACCGCTTCAACTACGGCCTGCAGTACGCCGACATCGGGAAGAACTTCAACGCCGAGATGGGCTTCATCGTGCGCACCGACGTGCGCAGCACCAAGGCCAAGGCCGGGTGGACGCCGCGGCCGCGGCTGAGGCGGGTGCGGCAGTTCGTCCTCAACGGCCTGCTCGAGGACTACCGCGGCCACGACGGCGCCCTGCAATTCGCGCACCACCACGGGCGAGGCGTCGCTGCTGGCGCAGGACACCTCGAGCGTCCGTGTGGCCGTCACGCACGACATCGACACCCTGTTCCAGCCGTTTGCGATGGCCGGCACGCGTATCCCCGTGGGCACCTATTCGTGGACCAACGCCGCCGCCAGCTACAGCTCCAATCAGTCGCGTCGCGTCTACGGAAGCGCCAGCATGGAAGCGGGCCAGCTACTACAACGGTGCCCGCCAGACGGCGCGGCTGGCCGTGAACTTCCTGCTCGGCCGGACGCTGCTCTTCGAGCCCAACTACACGCGCAACCGCGTGACGTTGCCGGACCGCCCGGCCTTCACCAGCAACGTGCTCAACGTCCGCGTCAGCCACTCGTTTTCGCCGGCCCTGTTCCTCAAGGGCTTCACGCAGTACAACGACGAGCGCAAGACGGCCAGTTTCAACGTCCTGCTGTGGTACATCTATCGACCCGGCAGCGACTTCTACGTGGTCTACAACCAGGGGTGGGACACCGACATCCCCAACGGCCCTCAGGCGCGCGTCCGCGGCCGGTCGCTGGCGGTGAAGATGACCTACTGGCTGGCCCGCTGACCCAGCGGGCCGTGCCAGCATGCAGCGCGGCCGCCGCCGCCCGGGTCGGAATCCTCCGCGGCCTGGCGCCGCGGCGCGATGGTGACGCCGCTGGTCCACCGCCTCCGTGCCCTCGCGTGCCGGGGCGTAGGGGTATGATCCGTGCCGTGCCGCTCGACCGACCGGAGGATGCCAGGGATGCGCGCGCCTCCCTACGCACATGGCTCGGGACGCCGCTCGAGAGCGCCGACGAGGCGGTCATCACGATTGACCCCGACGGACGGATCCGCGGGATGAACGCCGGGGCCGAAGCGCTGGCGGGGTGGACCGCCGCCGAGGCGGCCGGCCGGCCGTGTGCCGACGTGTTCGTCCCCGGCCCAACCCCGGACACCTTGCGCTTCGCGCGCGACCCGGGGCAGCAGCCCATCGTCCACAGCCGCGTCCCGGTCCGGGATGCGGACGGGGGAATGCTCGGCACCGTGATCCTGTTCCGGGATCAGGCTGACGAGCGGGCGCAGTTGCGGGCCCTGGAACAGAGCGAACGCCGTCACCGCGAACTCTTCGCAGCCAATCCCCAGGCCATGTGGATTTACGACGAGCAGTCGCTGCGGTTCCTCGACGTGAATGCCTCCGCCGTCGCCCGTTATGGCTACTCGCGCGACGAGTTCCTGGCCATGACCCTGGCCGACATCCGGCCGCCCGAAGACGTTCCGGCGCTGGTCGATGACGCCGCGGCCGTCCCGGACGGCTTCGAGGGCGGACGCCGGTGGCGTCACCGACGCAAGGACGGCTCGCTCCTCGCCGTCGAGATTCGACCCATCCCGTGCCGTGGCCGGGGCGGCGCGCTCGCGTCGTGCTCGTGCACGACGTCACCTCGCAGGGCGCACTCGAGGACCGCCTGCGGTGGCAGGGGCAGATGTTGACCCGCCTGGCCTCGCGCGAGCCACTGCAGACGCTGCTCGATGAACTCGCGGCGTTCGTCAGTTCACTGTGCCCCGGGGCGATGTCGAGCCTGATGCTGTTCGACAGCGCCGCCGGGGTGCTGCGCGCGGCGGCGGCGCACGGCATTCCACCCGAGGTGCAGTCGGCCAGCGATCCCACCGCGGTGCAGGAGGGCGCCGGCATCTGCGGCACGGCGGCCGCGCGCCGCGCGCCGGTGGTCGTCGAAGACATCGCGACCGACCCGGCCTTTGCCGGCTACGCCGAGATCACCCGGCGGTTCGCCCTGCGGGCGGCGTGGTCACATCCGTTCTTCGACACGGAAGGCCGCGTGCTCGGCACCGTCGCGATGTACGTGCGCGAGGCGCGTCGTCCCACGAGCCTCGAGGTCGAGGTCACCACGTTTGCGGCGACGCTGGCCGGCGTCATGGTCGAGCGCGCGCGGAACCTGGAGGCGCTGCACGACCGTGAGACGCGCCTGCGCCTGATTTTCGAGAGCGGCCCCGAGTGCGTGAAGGTGCTCGACGCAGACGGGGGCCTGCTCGAGATGAACCCAGCCGGATTGCGCCTCATCGAGGCCGATTCGATCGCCCAGGTGCGCGGCGCGCCGGTCGGCAATCTGGTCATGCCGGAGCACCGGGAACGATTTGTCGCGTTGACCCGCGCGGTGGCGCTCGGCGGCGAGGGCTCGCTGGAGTTCGAGATCACGGGGCTGAAGGGCACGCGCCGGTGGCTGGAGACGCATGCCGTGCCGCTGCGCGACACGCACGGGCGGATCACGGCGGTGCTCGGCATCACCCGCGATGTCACCGAGCGGAAGACCCTGGCCGCCCAGTTGCTGCAGGCCCAGAAGCTGGAGTCCGTGGGCCGGCTCGCCGGCGGCGTCGCGCACGACTTCAACAACATGCTGAGCGTCATCCAGGGCCAGACCGAGCTGGCCCTGCAGGACCTGCCGCCCGGCAGCGCGCTGGCCGAGCATCTGCGCGAGGTGCTGGAGGCGGCGCAGCGCTCGGCCGTGCTGACGCGCCAACTGCTGGCGTTCGCGCGCCGGGAGCCCTCGGCGCCTCGCGTGATCGACCTCAACGCGCGCATCCAGGACGTCATGGGCATGCTGGCGCGAATCATCGGCGAAGGGGTGACGGTAGCGTGGCAACCGCAGCCCGGGGTCTGGCCCGTGCGCATCGACCCGGGGCAACTCGATCAGATCCTGACCAATCTGGCCGTGAACGCCCGTGACGCGATGGGCGGCTCCGGCACGCTGACGGTGAAGGTCGGCAACGTCGCGCGGGCAGCCGAGGGCGCGGAGGTCCGGGATTACGCGCTGCTGACCGTCACGGATACCGGCGTCGGCATGGACGCCGAGACGCAAGGGCGGATCTTCGAGCCGTTCTTCACGACCAAGCCGCTCGGCCAGGGTACAGGTCTGGGTCTGTCGACCGTTTACGGCATCGCGCGCCAGAATGGCGGTGCGGTCGAAGTCGAGAGCGCGCCCGGACAGGGCGCCACCTTCCGGTTGTTCCTGCCCCGGTGCGCCGACGAGGCGCCGGCCCGCGCCGAGCCTGCGGGGCGACGGCAGTCGGTCGGCGGCCGGGAGACGATTCTCGTCGTCGAAGATGAGCCGTCGCTCCTCGCCCTGGTTGGCCGGGTGTTGCGCCGCGCGGGCTACCAGGTGCTCGAAGCGCGCTCGCCCGACGACGCCGAGGCGCTGGTGCGGCAACACGATGGGCCCATCAATCTGGTGCTCACCGACATGGTGATGCCGGGGATGACCGGACGGGAGCTGTGGCGGCGCGTCAAGCCGCTGCGACCGGGGCTGCACTGTCTGATCATGTCGGGCTACTCGCGCGAGGCCGTGGAGGTCGGCGGTGACCTCGACGTGCCGATGCTCCACAAGCCGTTCCCGATGACCGCCCTCGTGGACAAGGTGCGCGCCGTACTCGACGGACCACCGGTCCAGGCCTGACTAGCCGCGGCGGCACCGACGGGCGTCCGTCCTCAACCGCTCGCCGCCCCCGGCCCGGTGCCACCTCGCACAAACGGCTATGCGAAAGATGTAACCGTGACCGGCCCCGTTACAAATCATTCCGCGATGGTCTTCCAGTTCTTCACCAGGTGCTCGGCGCGTGCGCCACGCCAGCGCCTGCGCCGTCAGTGTCGGGTTGCGGGCGCCGCTCGTGCCCATCACCGACGCGCCGAGCACGCCGAGGTTCGGCACCTCGTGTGAGAAGCCCCAGCGGTTGACGACGTTGGTGTCGGGGTTGTCGCCCATGCGCGTGCCGCCGTAGGCGTGGGTGTTCAGGCCCATCGTGCCGAGCGGACCGCGCTGCGATCTCGACGGCGCCGGCGGCTCGATACCACTGCTCCATCTTGTCCTGCGATGAACTCGGCGAGCTTGCCGCTCGTTGTCCTTGATACTCGGCGGTGATGCGACACACCGGGAAGCCGAGCGGATCCTTCACCGCCGGATCGAGATCGAGGAAGTTGTCTTCGTAGGGCAGCGTCGTCTTCTGCAGGTACGAGCCGTGTTGACGCGATCGGCGTTCTCCTTGATGAACGCCTTCCACTGCGAGCCCCACGTGGGCGTCCGGCCGAAGGTGTTCATGTTGGCGGCGCCGATGGGACGGCGATCCGAATACACCCACAGGTTGCCGCCGCCGATGAAGTCGAGCGCGCCGTGATCGAAGTTGTCGTCGGCCCAGTCGTCCACGGCCACGCCCTGCGCGGGCAGGCCGTACCAGCTGTTCAGATTGAACGGAAACAGCGCCGTGACCGCCGCGCCGGTGGCGTGGCTGATGTAGTGCCGGCCGACCTGGCCGTGATTGTTCGACAGCCCCTTGGGAAAGGCCTTCGACTTCGAGAGCAGCAGCAGCCGCGCGTTCTCGTAGGTGTAGCTCGGCGAGCAGCACCGACCTTGGCCGGCTGGAAGAACTCGTCGCCGTCGGTGACGTAGGTGACGCCGGTGACGCGGCCGTTGGCGTCGCACTCGATCGACGTGACGTGCGCCTCGCGTCACGACCTTCAGTCGCCCGGTCTCCTGCGCGCGCGGAATCGTGGTCACGTGCGGGCTGTTCTTCGCGTCCACGTGGCAGCCGCCGCGGTTGCAGAAGCCGTGATACATGCACGCGCGATGCGGTCCTGGTAGCGCTCGCGAGTTGATGGCCGCCGGACCCGGAAACGGATGCCAGCCGAGCGCCTCGGCGGCGCCGCTCATCCGGTCGATGAAGCCCGTGCTGCGCAGCGGCGGCATCGGATACTCGCGTGCTGCGCGGCGCCTCGAAGATGTTGCCGCGTCGGATCGATCGTGCCCTTGATGTTGCCGGCCTGCCCGGACACGCCGATCTCGTATTCGATCCGTGTCGTAGTACGGCTCGAGTTCGTCGTAGCCGAACGGCCAGTCTTCGACCGTCGAGCCCTTCGGGATGCGCGACGCGCCGTAGCGCCGCGTGGTCTCGCTGACCGACCTTGAAGTCCCACGGGTTGACAGCCGCCAGCTCTGCGCCCAGTAGTGCAGCGCGGTGCCGCCGACGGCGTTCATCATCGAGTGCCCGGCGGCGCGCGTCGTGGGAGCGCCGGCGTTGACCCGATGCGTCGGGCACCTCGTGGTTGCGCCTTCTGGACCGCCATCGGCCAGTCGCGCACGTTGTTGCGGATCTCGTCGGGCGCGAAGTCGCGTTGTGGGTCAGCCACGTGCCCGCCTCGAGGCCGACGACGTCGAGGCCGGCCTGGGCCAGCGGCAGCACGGCGACGCCGCCGGCCGCGCCCAGGCCGATGACGACGACGTCGGTGCCCGGCAGCCTAGTCGCCATCGCGGTCACGTCCGGCCGGCGCTGGTCGACGACGGCCTTGTTGAACATCGGATTGTCGTAGGCCGACGCGCGAACGCGGGTGGGCGGCGACGTCGAGCTTCTGCTCGGCGGTGGTGACCATCGTGCGCACGCCCGGGTAGCCCACGAGATCCCAGCCGACGAAGTCCGCGTTGCCGCCGTAGTACGGATCGCCGAACGTCCCCTGCCAGACGTGGCCGCGCACCAGCGCGAAGAAGGCGGCGGAGTTGCCGTCGAAGCCGACGTTGGCGCCGGCGGCGGCGCCCGTCTCGATGTCGATGAGCAGCGAGATCCCTGGTCTCGGAGAGCTCCAGGAATGGGGCGCCACGGGTCTGCCGGGCGTAGCGCTCGAGGGCGTCGAGGCCGAGACGGTAGGCAGCGCGTTGCTCCGACAAGGCACCGGCGAGCGCCCGGTCGATGTAGCGCACCGCCAGTGCCTCGGTGGCACCAGGTCCGTGCTCGTCGGATGGGATGAGCAGCGCCGCGATGCGATCGAGCAAGTCGGCCTCGTGCGCGGAGAGCGCGCGCAGCGGCTCACGGGCCGCGCCGGCTGGGGACCGAGTGGCCTGGTCGGTGCCGGTTGCAGCGACGGCCTCGGTGGGCGCAGCGATCGCCGCGGTAGCGGCGGCATGGCCGGCCGCGGCGAGCTTCAGCAGATCGCGGCGGGTGAGGTTAGGACGGGACATCGTGACCGCGCCTCAGGTCAGCGTTCCGGCGCCGGCGGCTTCCGCTCGTACGTCGCCACGAGCTCGCCCTGTCCCACGATGTGGCCCTCCATCGCCTCGACCAGTTGCGTCTTGGTCAAGCCGGGCGGCAGGTCGGCGACATCGAGCGCGAAGACGGTGAAATGGTAGTGGTGGAGCTTGCCCGGCGGCGGCGCGGGCCCCCGGTAAATGGGCCGGCGGAAGCCGGACGGCCCCTGCACGGCGCCGGCGATGTCGGCCGGCATCGCCGTGCCCGGATCGATGGGGATGTTCGCCGGCAGGCCAGCGGCCGTCGCCGGGAGGTTGTAGATGACCCAGTGGACGAACGGCTGCGGCATCGGCACATCCGGGTCATCGCAAACGAGCGCGAACGACTTGGTGCTGCCCGGCGCGCCCGCCCACGCCAACGCCGGCGAGGTGTTCTCGCCGTCGGCGGTGTGCTGCCTGGGGATGGGCTGCCCGGCGGTGAGGGTGGGGCTCGTGACCGTCAGGCTCGCCGGCGCGGACTGCGCCGCGCCGGACCCCGGCAGCACGGTCGTGGTGGCGGCGGCCAACAGCAGCGGCGTCAGCAGGAGGGTGACGGGCACGCCGCGCAGTATACGTGGAGTGACTTGTAACGGGGCCTGTCACGGTTACAAATCGCAAAATCTGCAGCGCCGGGCAATGTGACCGTGACAGGCCCAGTTACAAAATCGCAGAATCTGCAGTGCCCGGACATGTAACGGTGACAGGCCCCGTTACAAGTGGCGGCGCGCCAGGGCAGCCACGGCCTGGACCATCGACATCAGGCCCATGCCTTTGCCCATGGAGATGTTCTGGCGAAACAATCGCTCGACGATCTCGGGTTCCACCTTCGCGATCTCGGCGGGCGGCAGTCCGGACAGGGCCTTGTCGAGGATGGCCGCCAGCGCCTTGGCCGACACGCCCGAGGGGTTCTCCACGGCGAAGTGGAGCTTGAGCGTGCCGTCCGGGTTTGGCACGGCCCAGGCGTAGGCCTCCGACTCGCAGTGCTTGACCAGATGTTCCGCCGGAAAGGGGCGCGCCGCCACATCCGGCGGGACTTCCTTGAACTTGCGCGCGAAGTCGATCAGCAGTTGCGTGCGTTCGTGGACGTCGGTGACGCCGGCAAACACCTCGAGCAACGTCTGCAGGCGTTCGGGATAGTCGGGCATCAGCGCTCGATCGGCACGCCGACCAGGTTGCCCCACTCCGTCCAGCTGCCGTCGTAGTTGCGGACCTTGTCGAAGCCGAGCAGGTAGGTCAGCGCGAACCAGGAATGGCTGCTGCGTTCGCCGATCCGGCAGTAGGCCACGACGTCCTTCCCGGCATCGAGCTGGTTCTCGTCGACGTAGAGCGCCTTCAGTTCGGCCGCGGTTTTGAACGTGCCGTCGTCGGGATTGATGGCCTTGGCCCACGGCACGCTCTTGGCGCCAGGGATATGGCCCCCGCGAATGCGCGCCCTCGTTCGGATACTCCGGCATGTGCATGCGCGTGCCGGCGTATTCCTCCGGGCTGCGCACGTCGACGAACTGGCCGCCGCTCTTCTGGAACTGGATGCACCTCGTCGCGCAGGATGCGGTACTTGGCGTCGTCGCGGCGCTGGGGCGTCGTAGCTGGTTGGCTTGAGCACCGGCGTGTCGGTGGACCACTCGCGCGATTCCTTCTGCCACTTCATCCGGCCGCCGTCCATGACGTGCGCCTTGGTATGCCCGAACAGCTGGAACACCCAGAAGGCGTAGCACGCCCACCAGTTGCTCTTGTCGCCATAAAAGACCACGGTCGTGTCGGGGGTGACGCCGATCTTCGCCATCAAGCGCCTGGAACCCGTCACGCTCGATGTAGTCGCGGCGCACCTGATCGTTGAGGTCGCTCGTCCAGTCCACGTGCACGGCCCCGGGGATGTGACCCGATCGCGTAGAGCAGCGTGTCTTCGTTCGACTCGATGATGCGCACATTCGGGTCGCTCGTGTGCGCCGCGACCCACTCGGTCGAGACCAGGGCGTCGGGATGCGCGTAGCCGCGGTCGGCGATGGCAGTCATTTGGGGCTCTCCTTGGGGGACGAAGAGCCCAATCTACCATGCGTCGCGACCACCAGGCGCCAGCCGGGCCTGCGCGCGAGCCTCAGCCGTTACGGCGCTGGCGAGAATCTTGCTGAATGTGCTCCGTCCGCGAGCGCCCCTGACGCGCGGATGGAGGCCAGATGATGACGCTGACGACATATCTTGTCGATGAACTCGACCGCGAGACCAGACGAACCCGTCGCGTGCTCGAGCAGGTGCCCGAAGGGCGACGCAGTTGGAAGCCGCACGACCGATCGATGGAATTCGGCCACCTCACCGATCTGGTGGCCACCATCCCGATGTGGCTCACGATGATCCTCACCAAGGACGAATTGGACGTCGCACCCAAGGACGGCGCGGGGCTGAAGATGGCACACCCCGAGACCAGCGCTGGATTCGTCGCCGCGCTCGACAAGGCCGCGGCCGACGCGCGCCAGGCGCTTGCCTCGACTGACGAGGCGCACCTGCAGACGCCCTGGAAACTGCTGGCAGCCGGTGAGGTCGTGTCGGAGACGACGCGCCTCGAGATGTTGACCGACACCATCAACCACTGGGCACATCACCGTGGGCAGATGACCGTCTATCTGCGCCTGATGGGCGCGAAGGTGCCGGCACTCTACGGTCCCTCGGCCGACGACAAGCGCTTCGACTGAGGACTGGGTCGCGGGTCCAGCGACCCGCCCCACCACATCTGTCACGACTTGGAACCGTGACGGGCCAAGCTACAAGTCGACGGGGCCGGCGCCAGACCACTCGTGTGGCCGGGCGCGGCCCTGTTGTCGGGCTGGTTACCGCGACGTCGTCTTCCCTGCCGGTTTGCCTTGGATCAGCGCGGCCCGCTCGAGCACGCGCGGATGCTGGACGCCCACCGCCAGCACCGTCGCCATCTCCCGCTTGGCCTCGTCGCGGCGGCCGTTCTTGAAGAGCGCCCACGCGTAGGCCTCGCGCGTGTAGACGTCGCCGCGCCGGGCGATCTCCTGCTCGGCCAGCTTGAGCGCCTCGGCCGGCTTCTTGCCCGGACCGGCCAGGTAGGCGATGAGTTCGCGGTTGGCGTTGTCGTCGCCCGTCATCTCCGCTCTGGCGCCTTGTTCAAAGGCCGCGTAGCTCTTGGCGGCTTCGGCCGTCATGCCGGCGCGGGACTGCGCCTCGGCCAGCTCGTAGAGGTTCTCGGGATGCGGCGCCACACCGTAGCGCCGCTGCTGCAGTTCCGCCGCCTCGGGGAAGCGCTTCTGCGCGGTGCGCACGTCGGCCAGCTGGCCGAGCGCATAGTGGTAATTCGGGAACAGGCTCAGCGCCTGCTGCAGTACTTGCTCTGCAGCCATCGGCTTCTGGCGCACCAGCTCGAGGTGCCCGATCTGCGTAAGCACCCATGCCCGGTCCTCGGTTTCCTGATACGGCATGCGGGTGAATGCCGATTGCATCAACTCGATGGCGCCTTCGATGTCACCGAAGAGCTCGCGCAGGTAGGCGGCGCGGGTCAGCGCCGGGATGTTGCCGGGCCGCAGGTCGAGCATCCACTGCGCCGACTTCTCGGCGTCGTCGTAGCGGCCGAGCTCGATGTTCGCGTCGGTGAGCAGCCCGTAGGTCATCAGGTCGTCGGGCATCTTGGCGTTGATCTGCGTCGCCAGGGCGTGCGCCTCGGCGAAGCGATGCTGCCCGAGCAGCGCCCAGGCGCGCACCTTCAGCCCCTCCATGTTGTCGGGCGAGAGTTTGAGCGAGGTGGTCACGGCCTCGTCGGCCTGCTGGTAGAACTTCGGGTCGGCCGTCTCGCGCGCGCGCTGCGTGAGTGCCATTGCCAGCTCGTTGTAGCCGTGGAAGTGCTTGGGGTCGCGCTCGATCTTCCGGCGCGCCATCGCGATCTTGCGTTCGGCCGGCGTTCCCAGGCCGAGCGGCGTCTCTCCCGAGTCCGCCGCACCAGGCCGGGCCGCCGAGGGCCGCGGCGCGGTGGCGTCCGGAGAGGGCTGAGTGGACGGCAACGACTGGGCGGAGAGCGCATGTGCGCTCCCCGCCAGCAGCGCCGTGGCCGCGAGAATCCATCGCGTGTTCGTCATGATCGAATCTCCCGGCGCATTCATGATTACAGTCCCGGCGGGCAGACGCCCGCGCAACCGGGTTCGTTGGGATCCACGTGCCGGCTGTTGCGGCCGTCGTGGGCGGGCGGGACGTAGGGGAAGGTGGCGCGCTTGGGCATGTCGTTGACGTTGACGCCGTCGCCGATGCGCGTGCCATACGTGGTCGGGCTGGCCAGGATTCCGCCAACCGCGCGCGCCGCGATGTCGGTCACGTCGTCATCCGGACGGCGACCGTTGGGAAAGCCAGCCGGGTCGTCGTTGGCGGGGTTGCTGTCGAGCAGCGTGAGCAGACCGAGGCGCTGCTGCTGCGCGGCAGGAGTCGGCGGGATGCCGGTGTTGAGGCGCAGCAGGTCGGCGACGGGACCCTGCGGCGTGCCCGCGGGGATGGTCGGACCGGCGTAGACCACGAGGGGCGCCAGGTCGACGCGGTCGCCGCTGGGCACGGGAACGCCAATCGACTTGAAGATGTCGGCCAGCAACGGGCGGGCGTAGAACTGGATGAACTGCAGGTCGTTGGTCGGGCTGTCCATGCTCCAGCGATCCTTGAAGCCGGTGCCGATGATGAGCTCGTTGATGAGCGGGTTGCCCATGCGCTGCACCTGCCGCCACGGTCCCTGGGTGAGGTTGCCGTTGCCTTCACGGGGCGTGCGGCGCACCGTGATCTGCTGGCGCGAAGTGGTGGCATAGGTGCCGAGCACAGCCGCCGGTTCGGCGTTGGTGTGGCGGCGCAGGTCCTGCGTGAGCAGCGCGATCGGGATTTCGATGGCGATGGTGTTGACGTTGTAGCCAGAGACTTCATCGGGCGCCACGTTGACGGTGTTGTTGTTGTCGTCGGTAGCCGACATCACGCCGCCGCCGGCCGCGGCCCGGAAGTTGAGCGAGTCGAACGCCGCGCCCAGGTCGATGTAGAACGGGTCGTCGGTCGTGCCGGCAAAGACCTTGATGCCGTAGCCCAGGTCGTAGATGCCCTGGTTATACAGCGCCTGGTAGTTGGGCATGGTGCGCGGACCGACGTTGGTCGGCACCGCGAAGACCGTGCGGCCGGCCGTCAGATCGACGCGCTGGTTGCCCTTGACGGCCACCACCGAGTAGCTCTGCCGCGAGCCGAGGCCCTCGGAGCCGGCGCCGTCGAGGGCGGTGATGGGCGGAATGCCCACCAGGCTACCGACAAAGCCGGTGAACACGCCCGGCAGGCGCTGTTCGGTCTGGAAGCGGAACTGCAGGGTCAGGTCGGGCACCGCGTCGTGGTTGTTGTCGATGTGCATCTCGTAGAGCACTTCGGGGTCGAACGGGAAGTAGTTGGGGCCGTTGCCGGGTTCGAGCAGCGGATCCACCGACATGACCATGGTCATCTTCGACGGGTCGTCGTAGCTGACGAACGAATACCAGTCGGTGATATCGGCGGAGCGGTCGAGGGCGGTGATGGGAGCCTCGCGATGGCTGGCGGTATAGACGGCCAACGGGGCCGCGACCACCGCCACGGCCAAGGCGGTCTTGAGCAGTTTACGGGTCATAGTCAGGTTCTCCTTCGACGGACTTACGGGCGGGCGGGACAGTTGGATTGGCCAAGTGCTCATGTTGCGTAAGGCGCTCCCATGAACCGACGAGGCGACGTCCCCAGTGCATGTTCGCTGCCACTCGCGCCGGCGGTGCGGCGGCGCCACCTGAACGATGCTGCGGTTGAGCTCGCTTACGCACGCCCGTCTGTCAGGTTCCGCGGGTACTCAGGTCCAGCCGCATCTGACCGCTGGTGAGCCGCGAAAAGGACGGCAGCCCCCGCAAGAGCAGCGGCAGCATGTAAAGTAGAGTTAGATGCCACGCTCCTATCGATCCGCCCTCCTGGCCGCTCTGGCGGCCGTTGTCGCCCATCCTGCCGCCGCTCAGCCCAGCAAGGAACGGCCATTCATTCAGGCCACGAAGGTGGAGACGGGGCCGCGCATCGACGGCGTGCTCGACGACGCCGTCTGGCAGAGCGCCACTCCGGTCGAGGGCTTCACGCAACAGGAGCCGAACCTCGGCCAGCCGGCCTCCGAGCGCACCGAAGTGCGCATCGTCTACGACGCGCGCACCATCTACATCGCGGTGCATGCCTACCAGGCGGGCGGAGTGGAGGCTGCGGCCGGCGGCGGCGCCGACCCTCATGCCGCGCACCGCGGCAGTGGGGTGGTGGCCACCGAGATGCGGCGCGATTCGGACCGGCTCTTCGACGAGGACAACTTCCAGGTCATCCTCGACACCTTCAACGACTCGCGCAACGGCTACATGTTCGTGACGACGCCGCTCGGCGCGAAGCTCGAGCAGCAGATCTTCGATGAGGGCGAAGGCGGCGGCCGCGGCACCACCTCCAACGTCAACCGCAACTGGGACGGCGTGTGGGACGCGGCCGCGAAGATCACCGACGACGGCTGGACCGCCGAAATCGCCATCCCCACCAACACGCTGCGCTTCATGCCGGACGACGAGCAGACCTGGGGCATCAACTTCCTGCGCCACACCCGCCGCAAGAACGAACTGGCCTACTGGGCGCCGATCCCCAGCGCCTACACGCTGACGCGGGTCAGCCTGGCCGGCGAGTTGCGCGGCCTGCAGAACCTGAGCCTGCGGCCTCGACCTGAAGCTGAAGCCGTTCGTGGTCGGCGGCCCGCGCAACCGCGTGCTGTCGGCCGCCAACACCCAGACCACCTGGACGCGACGGACGTCGGCCTCGACGCGCGCTACGGTGTCACGCCCAGCCTGAACCTCGACCTCACGATGAACACCGACTTCGCCCAGGTGGAAGTGGACGAGCAGCAGGTGAACCTGACCCGCTTCGGCCTGTTCTTCCCCGAGAAGCGCGACTTCTTCCTCGAGAACTCGAATGCCTTCACGGTGGGCACCGGCTCGTCGTTCACCAGCACGCCGGTGCAGACCGACCTGTTCTTCAGCCGCCGCATCGGCCTGTCGCGACACCGGCCAGCCGGTGCCGATCATCGGCGGCGCGCGCCTCACCGGCAAGGTCGGGAAGAACAACGTCGCCGTCATGGACGTGCAGACCGACAGCGCCTTTGCCAAGCCCGGCGAGAACTTCTTCGTCAGCCGCTACAGCCGCGACGTGTTCAGCCGCTCGCGCGTCGGCGCGCTGTTCATCAACAAGGTCGGCCGTGGACGGCAGCGATCACTTCAACCGCACCATGGCGGTCGACGCCAACTTCGGCCTGGGCAAGAGCTTCCAGATCAACTCCTATGTGGCCAAGACCGACACGCCCACTGGCGTCGTCTCCGGCCCCGGGCAAGACATGGCCCTCTATCGGCCGCATCGCGTATCGCGACCCGCGGCTGAGCATGTGGGTCAACTACCTCGACGTGCAGGACAACTTCAACGCCGAGGCCGGCTTCGTGCAGCGCCGCGGCATCCGCACCACCAAGGCCTACTTCAGCCCCACGCCCCGCCCCAAGCGCGGCAACATCAAGCTGATCGAGCCGATGTACGTGCTCACCTACACCACCGACCAGCACAACCGGCTGATCGGCCGCATGCATCACCTGATGGTGGGCACGACCCTGCGCGACGACTCGTTCATCAACGTCATCTACCAGAAGAACCTGGACGTGCTCGACGTGCCCTTCAACGTGCGGCCCAACGTGCGCATCCCGGTCGGCACCTACCACATGGACGAATGGTCGTTCACCTACAACACCAGCCCCGGCAAGCGCCTGTTCCAGCGCCTCACCTTCCAGCCCAATCGAGTTCTACGGCGGCACGCGCCGCTCGTTCTCGGCCGCCTACGGCGTGCGCGCCACCAGCCGGTTGTCGAGCGAGTTGCAGTACAACCGCAACGACGTGAAGATGCCGTGGGGCGACTTCCTGGTCAACCTGGCCACGCTGCGCGTCGACTACACCTTCTCGCCCAGGATGACGATCCGCAGCCTCACGCAGTACAACACCAGCACCAACGAGATCTCGAACAACGTCCGCTTCAACCTGATCCACCACGCCGGCAGCGACCTCTACGTGGTCTACAACGACCTGCGCCAGACCGGACTTCCGGCCGACGTGTTCGCGCAGAAGGATCGGCAGCTCGTCGTCAAGCTGAATTACCTGGTGCAGAAGTAAGGGACTGTCACCGGGCTCCGATCACGCGAGGTGATGGTCCCGGGACAGGCCGATGGTGACGCACGCGCCCCGCGGGCGCCACACAGTGAAGCGGCGCCACGATACGTTAACCGCCGCGCTCTCGGCCGATGACGGCGGTCTCGTTGTGAAGGGACCGGATCCGGGCCGCGGCGGACCGCCCCCGTCCGCCGCGCGGTCCTCTTCGCCGGTGAGGTAAGCTCCCTCGATGCTCATCTCGATCGTGCGGACCACCACCCTTGCCGTCGTGCTTGCCTGCGTCTCCGGCGCGAACCCGTGCGCCGCCCAGCCGGCGCCAGCTACGTCCCTGCCGCTCGTCTATGTGCTGTCGACCGGCGGCACCATCGCCGGCCAGGGCGCCTCGTCCACGGCCATCGCCGATTACCAGTCGGGTGCCATTCCGGGCGCGGACCTGGTCAAGGCCGTGCCCGAGATCGCGCAGGTGGCGCGTATCAAGGTCGAGCAGATCGCCAACGTCAACAGCTCCGACATCACCATCGCGCACTGGCTCACGCTGGCCAACCGCATCAACGCCATCTACGCCAGCGACCCGTCGGTGGCCGGCGTGGTCATCACGCACGGCACCAACACGCTGGAAGAGACCGCCTACTTCCTGAACCTCACCGTGAAACACGAGCGGCCGGTGGTGCTGGTCGGTTCGATGCGGCCGGCCTCGGCCATCAGCGCCGACGGGCCACTGAACCTGCTCAACGCGGTGCGCACGGCCGTGGCGCCGCAGTCGCGCGGCCGGGGCGTGCTCGTGGTGCTGAACGACACCATCAACGCCGCCCGCGACGTCACCAAGACCAACACCTACCGCGTCGAGACGTTCAAGGCCACCGAACTGGGCGTGCTCGGCTTCGTGGATGCCGATGCCGTGACGTTCTATCGCTCCACGACCCGCCGACACACGGCGTCGTCGGAGTTCGACGTCACCGGCATGACCAGCCTGCCGCCGGTCGACATCCTGCTCTCGTACGTGCAGCCGAGTCCGATTTTGGCCAAGGCGTTGGTCGACGCCGGGGTCAAGGGCATCGTGCTGGCGGGCACCGGCGCGGGGCTGCTGTCGATTCCCGAGCGCCAGGCGCTCGAGCCGTTTACCAAGCTGCCAGAAGGCCGGCGGCCGGTGCTGGTCCGCTCGAGCCGCGTCGGCAACGGCCGCGTCATCCCGCAGAAGGACTACGACGTGCTGGACATCGTGCCGGCCGACAACCTCAACCCGCAGAAGGCCCGGGTGCTGCTGATGCTGGCGCTGACCAGAACGCAGGATCCGAAGGTGATCGCCCGGATGTTCGCCGAATACTAGCGCCCTCCCATGACGACCCATGCGTCGTCTGGACGGCCTGCCGCGAATCGTCGTCGCCGTGGAATTGCGTCCGCCATGCCAAGTAACTCTCCCCGGAAGGTCGTGCTCATCACCGGCGCCAGTCGCGGCATCGGCGCCACGACGGCGCGGCTCGCCGCCGCCCGCGGTTACGCCGTGGGCGTGAACTATCGCGCCGACCGCGCGGCCGCCGAGGCCGTGGTGGCCGACATCGCCGCTGGCGGCGGAGCGGCGCTGGCCCTGCCCGGCGACGTGGCCGTGGAAGCCGATGTGGCGTGGATGTTCGGCGCCTGCGACGAGGCATTCGGGCCGCTCACCGCCCTGGTCAACAACGCCGGCGTGGTGGACGTCAAGGCGCGCGTCGACGAGTTCGCCCTGGCTCGCCTGCAGCGCATGTTCGCCGTCAACGTCTTCGGCACCATGCTGTGCGCGCGCGCCGCGGTGCGGCGCATGTCCACCCGCCACGGCGGCGCCGGTGGCGCCATCGTCAACGTCTCGTCGGTGGCGTCGCGCATCGGCTCGCCCGGCGAATACGTGGACTACGCGGCGGCCAAGGGCGCCGTCGATGTCTTCACCGTCGGCCTGGCCAAGGAAGTCGCCACCGAAGGCATCCGCGTCAACGCGGTGCGCCCCGGCATCGTCCACACCGGCATTCATGCCAGCGGCGGGCAACCCGACCGCATCGCACGGATTGCGCCGCTCGTGCCGATGCAGCGCGGCGGCCAGCCCGAGGAGATCGCGCAGGCGATTCTGTGGCTGCTCTCCGACGAGGCGTCCTACACCACCGGCGCGCTGCTCGACGTCGCCGGCGGCCGCTAGGTCTGCACCAGCATCTTCACCAGGTTCGGCATGCCCATGCCCTGCATGTCCCGATCGCGGCCCAGGTCGGTGCAGTTCTTCAACAGGATCTGCTTGACCTTGTCGGGCTGCCCGATGAACTCGCGGCGCAGCGACAGGAAGCCGGCGATCAGCCCCGAGACGTGCGGCGCCGCCATGCTGGTGCCATCGAGCTTGTAGTAGAGATCGGCGCTGGTCGGCGGTTTGCTGGCGGTGCCATTGCGCGGATCGTGGCGGCACGACAGAATCGCTCGCCCGGCGCCACGCAGTCGGGCTTGCAGCGGCCGTCGGCGGTGGGGCCGCGCGACGAGAAGTGCGACACCCCGTAGGTGTGCGGCTTGTCCTTGTGCACCGAGCCGACGGCGATGGCTTCTTCCAGGTTGGCGGGATCGCCGATCGAACAGGGGATGTTGGCGCCGAAATCGCCGTCGGCTGCTCATGAGCCGGCGGAAGCCCTCGTTGCCGGCCGCCAGCACCACCACCACGCCCTGCCGCCACAGCCGGCGCAGTTCGTCGCAGAGCGGCGTGTGGCCGCACCCGAACGCCCCTCGCTCGAACTCGCCGCCGAGGCTCAGATTCATGCCGGAATCTCGAGCGCTCCGGCCTTGTTCGTTGATCGAGGCGATGTGATCGAGCGCCTTGATGATCCACGAGTCGTCGCCGACGCCGTCGTCGTCGAGCACCTTGTAGATGTGCAGCCGGGCATGCGGGGCGATGCCGGACAGCCGGGTCAAGCCGCGGGCCTTGCCTTCGAACTCGTATTCCCCGGCGATGATCCCGGCCACGTGCGTGCCGTGGCCGTAGCGGTCGGTGGTGTCGCCCGTGCCGTTGCGGGCCTTGGCCCCGTGGGCTACCGGCACGTCGCTGAGCCTGGTGCAGTCCCACCGGGCCACGACGTTGCCGTTCTTCTTGAAGTGCACGTGTTCCGAACACCCCGAGTCGAGCACCGCCCACTGGATGTCGCGGCCGGTGGCCCCATAGGCCTGGTGCGCCGGTGCGGCCTGCACCTGCTGGATCGACTTGTCGAGCAACGCGTACTTGCGCGCGTTCCGCCACACCCGGTACAGCGGCGGCAGCGCCAGACCCAGCTTGGCCAGTTCCTCGGCTGCCGACAGGCGTTGCGCTTCGCTTTCGGTGAGACGCACCGATACGTAGCGTTCGAGACGCTGCACGCCCAGTTCGGCGTCGACTTCCTGCAGCCCGGTCACGCGCTCGATCAGCTCCACCACCCGGTCGGCCATCGCGGCCCGGGTATCGGGCATCAGGGCCTTGACCGGTTCCTCCATGGCGGCCAGCTTGTTCATCGCCCAGACCGGGTCGGTCAGCTCGATGAGGAGCGGCCGGCGGCCGCCCTTGGGGGCGCGCTCGAAGTCGGTGGTCACGTCAGCGGCCACAGTGAACTGGGCGGTGCGCTGGAACCGCTGCAGGTCCACCGCGGCGCGGACCTGCTGCTGCACGAAGGGCAGGCACAAGTAGCCGGTAGCGGAGTGCGCGTCGCGCGGACCGTCGTTGTTGTTCAGGACGTTGTCGACGAGGGCCGCCGCGCCGGTGTAGAGCGGCGCCAGCGGCTGGCGCTGGGCGACCACATCGCGTCGGTCGAACACGTTCACCCACTGTCGCACGCCGGCCGGAATCGGCAGCTTGCCCGCGCCCAGGCCATGCAGGCGCCGCAGCTGATGGCGGACCTCGGCCAGGCCGAGCGGCGAGCCGATGGTCACGAACTGGGCCACGTCCACGCTGGCCCCGAGTTCCTCGAGCACCGACCAGGCAATCATGCTGCCCTGGCTATGGGCCACCAGCACGAACGGTCCGTTGCCGGCGGCGAAGCGCTCGCGCAGGCAGTTCTTCATGGCCTCGCGGCGCGTCCGATCGAAGAAGAAGTCGTTGACGTCCTTCAGGAAGAGCGCCGTGACCAGGCGGGTCAGCGGATCGAAGAAGTCGATCTCGTTCAGCCCCGTGGCGCCGATCTTGGCGGCGCGCCTGGCCCCGGTCAAGCCGGTCCGGCCCCCGCCGCCCATCTGGCCCAGCAAGCGCGTGAGAGCCGCCCGCTCCTGCGGGTCGTTGGTGAGGTCGTGGACCACGGTGGTCATCGGCTGTTCGCGCTCGACGGCGCGGGCAATGGCGCGCGCCGCGAAGCCGCCGATGTGGGTGGCCCGGGCGCTCACTGTGTCGGCATCCGCGCAGGTGGCGTGCTCCGGCGGGCCATGACGGTCGGCCTGGCACCAGTAGGACATGCGGCTGCGCTCGCCCAGGGCGAAGCCCAGGAGCGCGTGGTCCCACTGGCAGCGCAGCACGGCCTCCTTGGGCTTGTTGCCGAGGCCGTGCACGTAGACGATGGTGCGCGCTTGCTCAGCGTCCCGGTTGGCCGCGGCCTTCCTGACGACCTTGCCTCGGGCCTTCCTGGCCGGTCGTGCCGGGCCCTTCCCGGCCGCGCCCGCCTTCCTGGCCGCCTTG
Source organism: uncultured Acidobacteriota bacterium (assembly GCA_963843885.1). Lineage (GTDB taxonomy): Bacteria > Acidobacteriota > Vicinamibacteria > Vicinamibacterales > UBA2999 > CADEFD01. Next base: position 273,460 of record CAWJMJ010000011.1, on the reverse strand, counting down.
GCCGTGCTCGTCCCGGTCGCCGTGGTGCGCGTGGTCGTCCGGGTGCGTCTGGTCGTGCGTCTGGTCGTGCGTTTCGCCCTGGTCTTCGCCATGGTGTCCTCGCGGGTGTGGGCGGACGAGGGGCGCCTCCGTGGCGACCCCGCCCGCGAGAGTAGGCGGCGTATCCGCTACTCGGACCTCAACGCCTGCGCCACGTCCACTCGCGCGGCTCTGGCCGCGGGCACGAGCGACGCGGCGACGGCCGCCGCGGCCAGCACCAGCGCGGCCGCGAGCGTGGCCCAGACGCCCGGCAGTGCCACGTTCTCGATGAAGCCGCCGACCACGCGCGTCAGCACCAGCCCACCGACAACGCCGACGACGATGCCGCCCGCGGCAATGACCACGCCCTCGTGGAGCACGCCGGTCAGGAGGTGGCGCGGCGCCGAGCCGATGGCCAGGCGGATGCCGAACTCGCGCGTGCGCGCGCTCACCGAGAAGGCCAGCACGCCGGCCACGCCGACCACCGCGATGAGCAGGGCCACGCCGGCAAAACCGCCGAACACGAAGGCGTTCAGCCGCGTCGGCGCCAGCACCTCGGCGCGGATGTCATCGATGGTGGCGGCGCGTTCAACCGGCTGCTCCGACGAGAGGTCCCGCACGATGCGGGTGATCGCCGGCACGAGCGTGTAGGGATCGGTCCTGGCGTGAACGAACAGGCGCCCGCCGTGCATCTCCTGCTCGAAGGGGTGATACACGGTCATGGTCGGACCGGGCACCACGTTGACGTCGTCGAGGTCGGCGGCCACGCCGACGATGCGCCGTCCGTTCTTGCTCACGCCGATGAAGTCGGTGACCGGATCGGTCCACATCAAGATCCGGTTGACCGCGTCCTGCCCGGGGAACATGCGGCGCGCCAGGCTCTCGCTCACGATCACGACCTTCTCGGCGTCGCGGCGGTCGTCGGCGTTGAAGTCCCGTCCGGCCACCAGGGGCACGCCCAGCGCATCGAAGAAGCCCGACGACACCGTGCGGAACTGCGCGCGCGGATCTTCTTCGCCGTTGGCCTTCCGGTATCCCTCGACGGTGAACTGCGCGGCGAAGAACCCGGGGTCGCGCCACGGCACGACGGTGCCGAGGGCCACGCGCTCCACGCCCGGCAGCTCGCCGATGCGGCGCAGCGCTTCCCGGTAGAAGGCGTTGAGCTCCTCGGGCTTGCGCGTGAACGACACGACCGGCACGTTCACCGCCAGCACGTTGCCGCCTTTGATGCCGGTGTGCGTGCGCTGCAGCGAGATGAGCGTCGTGAGCAGCATGCCGGCGCCGGCCAGCAGCACGAACGACGCCGCGATCTGCGCGACGGCGAACAGCCGCAGACGCCGGTTGGTGCCCGGCGTGATGCGCACGTTGCTCGTGCCGATGCCAGGTCCGCTGACCGCGTCGGCGGCCGGCAGGCGCGGCACGTAGGCCAGCAGCACCGCCGCGGCGACGGCCAGCACCGCTCCGACCCAGAGCAGCGTGGCGTCGACGGTGACGTCGAGCGCCCGCACTGAGAAGCGCGAGGCGTAGCGGGCCAGCACCGACACCATCGGCCGGGCCACGGCCACCGCCAGCACGGCGCCGGCCACGCACAGCACCAGGCTTTCGGCCAGCAGGGTGCGGCGCAGCGCCCAGCGGCTCGCGCCAAGAGCGGCGCGCACGGCCAGCTCGCCTTCGCGGCGGACCGAGCGGGCCAGGATCAGATTGGCGACGTTCGAGCAGGCGACGATGAAGACCAGCGCCGAGGCGGCCAGCAGCACCAGCAGGATGGTGCGCGCCGGTGAGATGATCTGCTCGCGCAGGTTGACGGCGTCGATGCGGAAGCCGGCGTTGTCGGGATACGCCTCCTTGTGGGCCGCGACGATGGCCCCGTGCGCGGTCGTCAGTTCGGCCTTGGCCTGCTCGAGCGACGTGCCGGGCGCGAGCCGCCCGAAGAGTTCGGTCATGCGGTGGACGCGCCCGTCGACCATGGTCGCGTCGAGGTGATGCGGGCTGGTCACGACGTTGGCGATGATCTCGGTTTCGGTCGGATACGGCACCGATGGCTCGAGCACGCCGACAATCGTCGCCACCCGGTCGCTGAGGCGGATGGTCTTGCCGACCACGCTCGGATCGCTCTGGAAGGCGGTGGTCCAGAAGCGGTACGTCAGCACGGCGGCGCCAGCGGCCGAGGCCCCGTCGTCGCTGGGCCCGAGCAGCCGGCCCACGACCGGCCGGAGGCCCATCACCTCGAAGTAGGAGCCGCCGACGACGCCGGCGCGCACGACGCGCGGCTCGCCGAATCCGGTCATCGTGAACTCGATGGTCGAGAAGTCGCCGAGCGACGACAGGGTCGTGACCCGTCCCTGCAGGTCGCGCAGTTCGGGGACCGAGAAGTTGGCGTTCTCGATGCCGATGCCGGGCGCGCTCTGGCGGATGTAGATCAACGTGTCCTGGTCGCGGTTGACGAGCGGGCGGAGCAGCACGCCGCGGACCACGCTGAAGATGGCGGCGTTGGCGCCGATGCCGAGCGCCAGCGTCAGCACGACGGTGATGGTCAGCCCCTTGGTGCGGGCCAGGGAGCGGAGAGCGTAGCGCAGGTCGGTGAGTAGCGTCATGGCGGATGGTCGCTCCTGGGCCTCCCGAAATTGCTACGGGAGACGGCGAGGATACCCGAGATCGAACAGCCCCGCGCGAGGGACGAACGGCGGGACCGGCGGCGGGCGCAGATGTCGGTCGGGAGTGTCCGTGCCGCGTGTCCGCGCCGGGCGTTGAGGGTAGGCCCGCGCCGGCCGTCGAGGGCACGGCCATCGGCTTGCGCCTCGTGCGGGCTGCTGTTAGAGTCCATCGCGCGCGCGGCCGCGCCCCCGATGTCCACCGCCACTGCGATCCGACGGAGCTTGGCGCGCGCTGGCGTGGCCGTTGTCGGGCTCGCCGTGCCGGCCGTCGCGGCGCCCGTCTTGACGTCTGCCGATGCGCGGATTGCGTTCGTGGCGCCGAATGTCTGCGAGGTGACGCTGACGTTGGCGGTCGGCGGGGCCCCCGCCATCGAGCACCGGCTCGAAGCGCTCGCGGGCAGCCACACCGAGTTGCTGGAGGTGCGCGGTGGCGCGCACGACGACGAGGTCCGCGAGATCGGGCGGACGCGGGCGCTCGTGATCCGACCGAGCGGCGCTCGTTATGCCCTGCGCTACCGCGTCACGCAGCCGGCAGACCGGCCGCACCGCTGTCCGCTGTGGCTGCCTACCGCGCCGGCCGACGGCCTCACGCGGAACGTGCGCCTCAGCGTGGCGCTACCCGCCGGGACCAGAGCCAGCGCCACGATGCCGTCGTTCGCGTGGACGGTGGCGGGGTCGGGCGACCGTGCGCGTGGCGCCGCCACCACGGGCCCGGTGGGCGTGGCCACGCTGGGACACCTGCCGGCGTTCGTGGTCGTGCCGTTTGCCGACGAGGGCAGCCCACGCCCCTGGGACGTCTCGCGGGCCATGGACGCTGCCGCCATCGGCACCTTGGTGCTGGCCTCGGCCGTGTGGCTGCGCCGGCGCAAGAGCGCGTCCTAGCCGTGGGCTTCGGTTGGAGCTTCTACGGGTTTTTCGTCGCGGCCATCGTGTGGCTGGCCGGGTACTTTCTGTGGGCCTGGTCGGCGGCGAAACGTGATCGCGAGGACCGCCGGTGATGGTGGCCGACTCGGCGGTGCTCTACTGGGTCCTCGGCGCCTACGCGCTGCTGGTCATCGGCGTGACCGTCTGGGGTTACGGCAAGAACAAGACGGAAGAAGACTTCCTGGCCGCCGGCCGCACCATCGGCCCGTGGGTGGGCGGCGCGGTGCTGGCCGCCACGCAGATCAGCGCCGGCACGTTCGTGGGCACGCTCGGCCGCTACTACTTCACCGGCGTGAGCTGGGGCTGGGCCTGGTTCGGCGTGTGGGCCGGCTGGATGGTGTCGGCCATCTTCGTGGCCCCGAAGCTGCGCCGCTTCGGCGCGCTCACGGTGGCCGACTACGTCGGCACCCGCTTTGCCAGCGAAGGCGCGCGCACGCTGGCGGCGTTGCTGATCATCGTCTGCTACAGCATCTTGCTGACCGCGCAATTCCAGGCCATCGGCGAGATCGCGGCGGCGGTGTTCGGGCTCCGGCCGATGGTGGCCATGGGGCTGCTGCTGGCGAGCACCGGCTTCTACACCGCCATCGGCGGCGTGCGATCCAGCTCCTACATCGAGTTCGTGCAGACGCTGGTCATGATCATGGCCCTGGTCTTCGCCGTGCCGGTGGTGCTGTCGCACACCGGCGGGCTGACCGCCCTGGGCGAGTACGTCGGCTCGATCGAGCCGCGCGTAACCGGCTGGTGGTTCACGTGGAAGGAGATTCTGGCGACCGGCCTGGCCTTCGGCTTGGGCATCGCCGCGGCGCCATACGAGATGACCCGCTACTACTCGATGCGCGACGTGGCCACGGTGCGCTACGCCATCGGCGTGTCGATGCTGCTGCAGGTGATCATCGCCGGCAGCGTGGTCACGCTCGGCATCGGCGTGCGCGGCATCTATCCCTACCTGCCGTCACCCGACCAGGCGTCGAGCATCATGGCCTCGACGCTGATGTCACCGCTGCTCGGCTCGCTGTTCGTGGTGGCGATGCTCTCGGCCATCATGTCCACCGTCAACTCGATCCTGCTGGTCACCGGCGGCGCCGTGGCGCACGACCTCTACAAGCGGCTGGTGCATCCGCAGGCCACCCAGGCGCGCCTCATCTGGGTCAACCGCATCTCGATCGTGGCGCTCGGCATTCTGCCGTTCTGGTTCGCCACCATGAAGCTCGGCGACGTCCAGGCGATCGTGGTCGAGCAGGCCAAGTTCATCGCCAGCTTCTTCTTCGTGCCGGTGGTCGTCGGCCTGAACTGGAAGCGCGGCACCCGGCAGGGCGCGATCTGGAGCATGGCGGTCGGCTTTGCCGGATGCCTGATCTGGACCTTCACCGGCCAGCGCACCGTGGCCCGGCACGGCATCGACGCGGTGGAAGTGGGCGTGGCGTTGAGCGCGCTGGCCTTCGTCATCGCCAGTCGTCTGTCGCCGCCGACCCCGGCACAGAACCTCGCCGTCTTCTTTGAGGATACGCAGAATCTGCCTCGTCGAGACTTGTAACGGGGCCTGTCACCGTTACAAACGCGGCCGGGCACCGGACTCGAGATTGGCGGGTTCCCGCAGATTCGCGTGGCGCCTCGGTCTGCGGTGCTGCAGAATCTGCCACGGTTGGAAATGTAACGGTGACAGGCCCCGTTACAAATGGAGAGACGCCGTGTTCAAAGATGAAGTGCTCGAGGCGGCGGCCCGTGACGCGGTCCGCCTGGACGAATCCCGCGCGCTGCTCGACACGTTCAGCACGCTGGTGCGCGAGTCGGGGACGGCGGATGAAGCGACAGCCGGCCACTACCTCGTGGGCCGGCTGCGCGCGCTCGGCGTGCCGGTGACCGTGCACACGCCCGAGCTCTATCTCAGCAACCCTGTCCGGGCAGAGCTGTCGATTGCCACCCCGGACGACACCCGCACGTTGCACGCGCGGCCGCCGGCCATGGGCCGCAGCACCGGCGACGACGCGGTCGAGGGCGCGATCTGCTACGTGCCGTCGAAATACGCCGGCGGCACGTCGTCGCTCTTCGACCTGCCAGACGCCGCCCGCGGCGGCGGGCAGGACGACCCGGTACGCGGCAGGATCGTGCTGACCGAGGGCTTCTCGATGCCGGCCTCGGTCGGCGCGTTCGAGCGGCGGGGCGCCATCGGCCAGATCTACATCCACCCTGGGAAGAACGTGCACGAGGGCATCTGCACGTCGATTTGGGGCGCGCCGACGGCCGAGTCGATCGGCCGCAAGCCGGCCGTGCCGGTGGTGTGCATCAACAACCCCGACGGCCAGGCGCTGATTGCCGAGCTCCAGACCGGGCCCGTGCGCGCGAGCCTGAAAACGTGGCTGCGCGAGGGCTGGATGCCGTGCCCGCTCCCGGTCGTGGAGATTCGCGGCTATGAGGATCCGGACGAGTTCCTGCTCGTGCACGGCCACTACGACTCGTGGTACGAGGGCATCGGCGACAACGCCACGGGCGACGCGGCGCTGCTCGAACTGGCGCGCGTGCTGTGGCAGATGCGCGACCGGCTGAAGCGCACCGTGCGCATCGCGTGGTGGCCCGGGCACTCCACCGGTCGCTACGCCGGTTCGACATGGTATGCCGACACCTTCGCGGACGAGATCGACCAGCACTGCATCGCGCAGCTCGACATCGATTCCCCGGGCTGCGCCGGCGCGACCGCCTACGAGGAAGTGATGTGGATGGCCGAGGCCGACGCCCTGTGCCGCTCGTCGATCACAGACGCGCTCGGCGTGGAGTCGCAGCGCGTCCGCCCGCTGCGCGCCGGCGATTACTCATTCAACCAGATCGGGCCGACCGGCCTGTACATGCTGCTTTCGAACATCCCCATCGAGGAGCGGAAGCGCCGCGGCTACTACGCGGTGGGCGGCTGCGGCGGGAACATCGCCTGGCACACCCCCGACGACCTGATGCCGGTTGCCGACCTCGAGATCCTGCGCCGCGATCTGTGCGTCTACCTCACGACCATCGTGCGCATCCTGAACGCGCCGCTGCACCCGTTCGACTACGCGGCGGCGATCGACGAGATGCGCGCGGCGGTGGCGAGCTATCACGAGGCGGCTGGCGGCGACGTGGACTTCGCGCCGTTGCTGGCCGACCTGGAGGCGCTGTCGGGCGCCGTCACCGCCTGGCAGGAGCGCGCCGAGGCGGCTGTGGCCAACGGCGCCGGCGCCGGCGAGCGCCGGATGCTGAACGTCACGATGCGGCGCCTGGCGCGCCTGCTCGTGCCGCTCAACTATGCCAGGGGCGAGCGCTTCGATCACGACCCGGCGCTGAAGCTCGGGCCCCTGCCGAAGCTGGAAGGGGCGCTGAACCTCGCCTCGGCCTCGCCCGACCTGCGCCGCTTCATGAAGGTCGGCCTGGTGCGCGAACTCAACAAGGTGCGCGCGACGCTGCGAGCGGTGCAGCGCGAGGTGACCGGATAGCAGACGCACTTGGGCCGCCGAATGAAGGCCGCCCGCCGCCGCCGGATCGGCGCCATCGCGAAATACTTCGCGGCTGTCGTGGCTACTTCGCGGGCGTGGTCAGCGCCCCGCTGCCGCTCAACACCCGGCGCAGGTAGTCGATTTGCCCGAGGTGGTAGTTGAGATGGCCGTAGAGGTGGATGACGAAGTTCCGATTGGATAGCGGCGTGCCGAATACGTTCTCGGGATAGAGCGCGTCCCAGCGCTCGGCGGGCACCGCGTCCAGCACGTCCGGGATGAGCGTGGCCAGTTCCGCCAGGTCCGCGGCCAATTCCGCCCGGGGCACGTCGGCGGCGCTGAACTCGCGCGGCCGGTCGCGCACGTAGGCCACGCCGCCGAGGGGCAGGCCGATGAACGCGCGCAGGTTCCCGCTCAGGTGCAGCATCAGATTGCCGGCGGAATTGGTCACCCCGGGCAGCGTCTGCCACAAGTGCGCGTCGTCGAAGGCGTCGAGTTGGCGGGCGAGTCGGGCCAGGTCGCGGCGGTAGAGAGCGGCAAGGTCGATGCTTATGGACATGGGACGTTGGTGAGGTGACACGCGCGGCTCGGCGCCGCGTTTACAAGGATCCGGAAGTCGTGGGCCGCTCGTCGAACCGGCGGCCCGGCCGACCGTGGGCCAGCGCCGCGCCCGGCGCTGACCAGCGGCGATGGTAGCACCCGCGGCGGGCGCGCGGACCACCCGCGACCACGCGGGCCGCCGGTCGTGGCGAGGTCGTGGCGAGGTCGTGGCGCTCCCCGTCTTCGCACGGGGCCCCGCGTGGTGGACTACGATGCCGGCCATGCGCTCCCTTCCGACACGAGCCGGTGCCGTCGTGCTGATGCTGCTGGCCCTTCAGGCGGCGCCCCCGCGCGCCCAGCGCGGCCCCAGCCAGGGCGAGTGGCCTCACCACGGCGGCGACGCCGGCAGCACCAAGTACCTCGGCGCTCGACCAGATCACAGCCAGGAACGTCGCGTCGCTGCGGATCGTGTGGCGCCGTCCCGCAGTGGCCGCTGACCTCCTGGCCGCCCATCCCAAGCTCGTCGTGCCCCGGAACTATCGGGCCACGCCGCTTGCCGCCAGCGGCCTGCTCTACGCTTCGAACGCCCTGGGCGTAGCCGAGGCGTTCGATCCCGCCACCGGGCGCACCGTGTGGTCGCAGGCGGTGGCGCCCGACGATCTGGCCGGCGCCGGCGCCAGCCGCAATCTCGCCTGGTGGCGCGGCGACGCGGCCGCGCGGATCTTCAACGTGCGCGGGCGCCATCTCTACGCTCTCGACGCGCGCACGGGCGCGCCCATCGCCTCCTTCGGCGAGGACGGTCGCGTGGACCTGGTGTCAGGGCTCGGCGCCCAGGCCACGTCGTTCCGCTGGAGCGCGCCCGGCCCGCTGGTGGTGCGCGACCTGGTCGTCATCGGCGGCCAGGGCTGGACCGACGGAGGCACGCAGGAAGATCTGCCGCCCGGCGACGTCCGCGCCTACGACGCGCGCACCGGGACGCTGCGCTGGACGTTCCACGTCGTGCCGCGTCAGGGGGAACCCGGCGTCGAGACCTGGGAGCGCGAGTCGTGGCGGGACACGGGCAGCGCCAAGGCGTGGAGTCTGCTCAGCGCCGACGAGGCCCTGGGCCTCATCTACGTGCCGCTCAGCAGCGCCGCCAACGAGTGGTACGGCGGCGAGCGCCCTGGCGCGAATCTCTACTCCGACAGCCTCGTCTGCCTCGATGCGCGCACCGGCGAACGCAAGTGGCACTTCCAGATGGTGCATCACGACCTGTGGGACTACGACAACCCGACGGCGCCAGTGCTCGCCGACATCACCGTGAACGGCCGTCCCATCAAAGCCGTGGTGCAGGTGACCAAGCAGGCGTTCGCGTTCGTCTTCGACCGCGTGACCGGCCAGCCGGTGTGGCCGATCGAGGAGCGGCCCGTGCCCAAGTCCACGGTGCCGGGCGAGTGGACGGCGCCCACGCAGCCGTTTCCCACCAGGCCCGCGCCGTTCGATCGGCAAGGGCTCACCGACGACGACCTGATCGACTTCACGCCCGAGCTCAAGGCCGAGGCGCGCGCCATTGCCAGCCAGTGGACCATCGGCCCGATGTTCACGCCGCCGACCCTCGAGGGCACCGCGCCGGGCGAGAAGAAGGGCACGATGTACCTGCCCGGCTGGGTGGGCGGCGCCAACTGGGGCGGCGCCGCGCTCGATCCCGAGACCGGCGTCCTCTACGTGCCGTCGGTGACGTTCCCGTGGCTGGCCGCGCTCGTGCCGGGCAAGGGTCGCTTCGCCTACCAGCAGACGCGTCAGCGCCTCGATCGCGAGCCCGGGCCGGGCCCGCGCGGCTTGCCCATCACCAAGCCGCCCTACGGGCGCGTCACCGCCATCGACCTGAACAGCGGCGATCACCTGTGGATGGCCGCCAACGGCGACGGCCCGCGGGATCATCCCGCGCTGCGCCATCTGAACCTGCCGCCGCTGGGACAGATGGGCCGGGCCGCCCCGCTGCTGACGAAGACGCTGCTCTTCGTCACCGAGGGCAGCGCCGTGGGCCTCAGCATTCCGCCGGGCGGCGGCGGGCCGCGTCTGCGCGCATTCGACAAGAAGACCGGCCGGGTGGTGGCCGAGATTCCGCTGCCGGCCGGCGCCACCGGCGCGCCGATGACCTACGGGCACGGCGGACGGCAATACATCGTGGTGGCAGTAGCCGACGAGGACCACGCCCCGGAGCTGGTGGCCCTGGCCACGCCGCGCTGAGGCCGGCCGCGAGCTCTCCGCCGCGGCGACCTTCGCCGAGGCCGGCCCCCAAAGATCGCAGCGCGACGACCTTTGCTAGACTCTGCCGACATCGGAGGAGTTCATGCCCATTTCGCTGGCCCGCCTGGTTCGGTCGCGTTTCGTGTCGGTCGTCGTACTCGGCCTGGCCGTGGCTGGCTGCCAGTCCTCGCCGGCCGCCCAGGCGCCGGCGACGTCGGCCGCGAGCACCGAGATCCTCTGGGACCGCTACGGCGTCCCGCACATCTTCGCGCCCGACCATCCGAGCCTGTTCCACGCCTACGGCTACGCGCAGATGGAAGCGCACAGCGAGCTGCTGCATCCGGCTCTACGCGCAGGCGCGCGGTCGCGGCGCCGAGTTCTACGGCGAAGTCGTACCTCGACTCCGACCGCTGGGTCCGCACCAACGGCCTGCCCGAGCACGGCCGCGGCGAGTGGGCGGCGGGGCAGAGCGCCGGAGTTCGCGCCCGCTCATCGCCGCATTCGCGGCGCGGCCTGAATGGCTGGGCCACGCGAGCACGCCGGCCGACCTCAGCGCCGAGGCCAAGGGTGTGCTGCCGATCAGCGTCGAAGACGTCTACGCGCACTGCCTGCGTGTCATCCACTACGACTGGATCGTCAGCCCGCGCCGCGCTCGAGGCCGCCTGGCGCGCTGGGAAGACCGACGTCCACGGCTCCAACGAGTGGGCGATCGCGCCGGCCCGTTCGGCCACCGGCAACGCGCATGCTGATGAGCAACTCGCACCTGCAGTGGGGCGACATCCACACCTACTTCGAAGTGCAGCTCACCGCCCCGGGGGTCACCTCCTACGGCGCCGTGTGGGTGGGCTTCCCGGTGCTGCGCCAGTGCTTCACCGAGTACCTGGGCTGGACCCAGACCACCAACAACCCGTCCGAGTCGGACCTCTATCGGCCTGGCCCTGAAGGACGGCGGCTACGTGCTCGACGGCCAGGTCGAGCCGTTCGACACGCACACCGAGACGATCAAGGTGCGACAGGCCGACGGCGCGCTGCGCGACGAGCCGATGGCCATCCGCCGCAGCGTGCACGGCCCGGTCGTGGCCGAGCGCAACGGCGCGATGCCGATCGCGATGCGGGTGGCCGCCATCGATCGGCCGCGGCTGTTCGAGCAGTTCTGGCGCATGGGCCTGGCCACAACTTGGACGAGTGGCAAGCGGCGATGCGCATGCAGCAGCTGCCGCTGTTCAACACCGCCTACGCCGACCGCGACGGCCACATCGCCTACGTCTACAACGCGACGCTGCCGGTAGCACCCGACCGGCGACTACCGCTTCTGGCAAGGCGTCGTGCCGGGCGACCGCTCCGATCTCATCCCAGCACCGATCGTGCCCTACGACGAGATTCCCGAAGGTGATCCGATCCGCCCGACAGGCTGGGTGCAGAACTCCAACGACATGCCGTGGACCTCCATCGTATCCGATGATTGCTCGACTCGACCAAGTTCGCCGCCGGCTTCGCCGCGCCCCAGGGCATCACCCAGCGGGCCCAGCGCGGCATCCGCATCCTGAGCACGGCGCCAGCCGAAGATGACCTTCGAGGACGTCAAGGCAGGGCAAGCTGTCGACGCGCGTTGAAACCGCCGATCAGTTCGTCGACGAGATCGTGGCCACGGCCAAGGCGCGCGGCACCGAGCGGGCCAACGGCGCGCCGCCGACGTGCTGGCGCGGTGGGACCGCCAGGCCGAGGTGAACAGCGCCGGCATGCTGCTCTTCTACAAGTTCATGACCGCGGCCGGCCCAGCCTTCGACCAGATCGGCGGCTTCAAGGTGCCGACCGACGACCGGCGGCCGCTCGACACGCCGCGCGGGTTCAAGGATCCCGGCAAAGCGATGGCCGCGCTCGACCCGGTGGCCGGCGAGGTGGAGAAGGAATACGGGTCGCTGGCGGTGAGGTGGGGCGATGTGCTGCGTTTCCGCCGGGGCGGCACCGACCTGCCCGGGAACGGCGCGCCGTCACAACTCGGCGCCATTCGCACCATCGGCATCAGCCCGTTCAAGGACGGCAAGGTCGAAGCGGTGTCGGGCGACACGTTCTACGCCGTCATCGAATTCTCGGTGCCGCAGCGGGCCGAAGTGTCTGCTCAACTACGGCAACTGGTCGAAGCAGGGCTCCAAGCACGTCGAGGATCAGCTGCCGCTGGCCTCGCGCAAGGAGATGCGGCCGATGTGGCGCACCAGGAAGGACATCGAGGCGAACCTGGAGAGCCGTAAGGTCTTCTAGGGCGCGGGCCGGGCACCGACGACGCCGGCGACGCCTGCCTGGCGCTCCGCGCACATCGGCAGTTGGAACCGCCGCGACGCGCCCGGATTGCCCTGGGGCCTGACCCGCACCATCTGCTGATCGACGCCGTTGTCGCCGCGCAGCATGGTCATGCCGCAGACGACCGTGCGCTCGCCCGCGCGGGATGACGTGGCCTCGGGCTGCGCCGTGCGTGGCGCCTGGATCAGCGCCGGCGGCACGCGGCGCCGTGGCTGCAGGTTGAGGTAGGAGCCGGAAGGCGCAGTGGAGGCGTCGCGAGGCAGCGTCTGCGCGTCGGCCGCGACGGCCGCCAGACATAGCATTGCCAGGGCGAGAGGCGAACAGCTGCAGGTGCTGGTCATTGATTCACCTCGAGGCAGAAGAGGGGGCTTCACGATTAGACATCGGGCGCGCCCATTCAGCCTGCCGAATGGCGAAGCCGAGCCGGCCCGCGGCGATGAGCGCGGCGGCTGCCGCCATTGCCACGACCATACAGCAAGCCGCCTGTGTGTGTTTGGGCCATGCTGCCGGCCAGCCTCGGCCTGATGACGCGGCCATGACCAACAGCGGGGCGAACTGGCCGTGCGGCCGCCGGATCCTCCAGACCCGAGCCTGAGCGTCGTTAGCGTCCTTTGGCCTCGGTGGCCTTTTCACCAGGCCAGAGATAGCGTCCGAACCAGTCCCAGTTCTGCTGCATGGCGGCGCGATTGGCCTTGGGCTTGTCGAGACCATGCCCGAAACCGCGGAAGATCATCAGTTCCACCGGCACCTTCTGGTCCTGCAGCCCCTGGTAGAGCTCGAAGGCGTTGGGGATCGGCACCCGCGGATCCTTGTCTCCGTGCTGGATGAGCGTCGGCGTCTTGGCCGTCTTGATGTAGGTCATCGGCGAGGTGTCGGCGTAGATCTTCGGGTCGTCCCACGGGGTGGCCTTGAGATACTGCCGCGTGAACGGGTGGATGTCGGTGTTGACGTAGTACGTCACCCAGTTCGAGATGCCCGCGCCCACCGAGATCGCCTTGAACCGCTCGGCGTGCCGGGTCGTGAGGAACGCCGAGATGTAGCCGCCCTGGCTCCAGCCCATGGCGCCGACGCGGTCCTTATCCACGAGGCCCTGCGCCACCAGGGCGTCGATGCCCGAGAGCACGTCCCATGCGTCGCCGATGCCGAGGTTGCGCACGTTGAGCGCGCGGAACTCCGCGCCGTAGCCGGCGCTGCCGCGGTAGTTCGGCTCGAGCACGAGCGCGCCTTTGGCCAGCCAGCCGTCGATCGGGTAGAAGCTGGCGCTGCCGAACGGCACCGGCCGCGACACGCCGGTCGGGCCGCCGTGGATGACGACCAGCAGCGGATAGCGGCGTCCGGACTGGAAATCCGCGGGCTTGTGCAGCACGCCTTCGATCTCGGCGCCGTCCTGGCTGGTCCAGCGCACCACCTCCCGGCCGTGCTTGGGCCACGCCGCCACCTGCGCGCCCAGGTCGCTGAGCCGGGTGGGTGACATGGTGGTGGCGACCGGCGCGGCGTAGACGTCGGGGAAGTCACGCGGGCCGCTGGCCACAAACGCCGTGTGGGCGCCGCTCGGCGTGACCGCGAACGACTGGCCGATCCACTCCTCCCGCACGCGGTGCATGGCCACCTGCCGGCTCGATGGCTCGAGGCGATAGAGATACGCCCAGGTGCGCTGTGCGGCTGAGAAAAAGATGCCGTTGGCGGTCCAGGCGACGAGCGAAGGGTTCTCGTCGAACCGCTCGGTGAGCACTTCTGGCGAGCCGCCGCCGGCCGGCACCGTGGCAATCACGCCGTTCTCGAAGAAATAGTAGGGCTTGGCCATGGCCGACTCGAACGCGATGGTGCGGCCATCGGGAGACCACTTGGGATTCGAGTCGGGGCCGGCCTGGGTGACGAGCGGCGACACCTGGCCCGACGCCACCTCCACGATCGAGATGTCGGCGCTGCCGCCCAGGCCCGCGTCGCTGCTGACGCGGTGGTCGAAGGCGAGGCGCGCGCCGTCGGGCGCCCACGCGAAGTTGCCGACCACGAAGGCGCCGGCGGTCAGCGGCCGCGAGGTCTTGGTAGCCACGTCGACCAGGTGCAGCTGCGCCATCCGCGCATCGCGATCTTCGTGGGTGTAATCGCCGTACTTCTCGCTGCGCTCCTTCATCGCCGCCGTGACCGGGTCAGTCATGGTGTAGGCGATGCGCGCGCCGTCGGGCGCCCACGCGAAGGCGGTGACGCCCTCGGTGCCGGTGGTGAGCGCCTCGGCCTCGCCGCCCTCGAGCGACAGCCGATACAACTGACGGGTGTCGCTGCGGTCGGACACGAAGGCCAGCCACTTGCCGTCCGCCGAGAACGCCGGCTGGGTGCTCGATTTCTTGGCGTTGGTGATCTGGCGGCCGCTGCCGGGCACGCGAGTGTCGGCCAGCCACAGTTCGGTTTCGTAGGCGTTGTCGGTCCAGTTGGTCTCGCGCACGCCGTACGCCACCCAGCGGCCGTCGGCCGAGATGGCCGGAGTGCCGCTGGTGCGCTTCAGCGTAACGAGTTCGTCAATCGATTGCGCCGTCGCGGTCCCGGGCGCGGTTCCGGCCAGGACGAGCAGCAGGCAGACAGCACGCATGGGCTCACCTCGGCGCTATCCTAATCCCTGCCGCCGCGGGCCGCCGCGCGGTTTTACTGCTTCAGTTTGAGGCCGGCCGGCAGGGCCACGTCCGCCTCGGTAGCGCTCGGGGTCAACTGCAGCGTCTCGATGGTCGTGGTGAGCACGGTGGTACGGCCGGGCACCGCCGGCGCGCTGGCCGCAGCCGGCGCTTCCGGGTTCTTCTTGCGCAGGCGGCCAAGGCCGCCGAGCAGCCCGCCCAGGCCAGCGGGCGGTTCGGCCTTCTGCGCCTCGGCGCCGTCCGCGTTGGGCGGCACCGCGGCCTGCACGATCATCTCGGTGAAGAGCGGCGTGCCGTTCAGCTTCTTCCCCTCTTCGGCCATCTTGGCCATCGCGTCCTTCATCTGGGGATACATGGCCATGGCCTGGGCCATGCTGGCCCCGGCCCCGGCCGCGGCGGCGGCCGCGGCCTGCATCATCACCGGGCCGTAGATCTTCTCGGCGTATCGCTGGCGGAAGGCGTTCAGTTCCTGCAATTCCGGCACGGAGGGGGTCATCCACAAGTGCGTTTCGAGCACCAGCCCGCCCTGTTCGATGGTCTTGCCCTTCTCGCGCACCACGACGGTGGCAATCGATTCCTTGGTGGGGAGGCCGGCAATCTGGCGGGCGCCGCTGCCGTTGGTGATGGTGAAGTCGACTTCGTACTCCTTCTTGGGCTCGGTCGCGCCGGGCTGGGTAGGCTCGGGTTCCGGTTCGGGCGCGGGCTTGGCTGCCCCCGCTTCCTTCTGGGCTTTGGCCATCTCTTCTTCCATTCGCCGTCGCATCTCGGCGAAGGTCATGACGGTGTAGCTCTTGCCCTTGAGGTCGAGGTCGTAGACCTTCTCTTCCTTCAGATCGATGATCTCGCCGGCGTCGCCGGTGATCGTGAGCAACCGGTCGCCCTTGAGCGCCACGGTGCTGACCACTCCCTCACGCGCGCCCTTGCCCCCGAAGATGTTGACCATGCGCCCGATGGCGCCCTCGAACTTGATCAGCGTGCGCTCCTGTGTCTTGACGTCGGCCCAGGCATGCGCGGGCGACAACAGGGCGATACCAAAAATCACGGCGCAAGGGATTCGCATCGACATGACTCCAGTGTAACAGCGGGGAAAAAGCGGGAAACGCTGCTTGAATGCTGACCAGATCAGCGCGGGACGGGGTCTGTCCCCCTCACCGCGGGCGGCGCAAGTCAGGCCCCGGTGCGCAGCTCGACCCAGCCGGACGGCCCGGCGGGCAAGCGCACCAGCGCGAAAACGCCGAAGCGGCCGAGCACGTCCACGAGGGCGCCCTCGGACACGACGTGCACGGGCGCGGCCTGCGCCAGAGGCTGGTCGCGCACCACGGCGCCGGCGGTCAGCGTCTGGCGCCGGAGCGGTACCTGGGCCGGTCGCACCGCCGCGGCCCGGACATAGCCGGTCGTGCCATCGGGCAGCACGACGCGCAGCGACGAGCGCGACGTGCCCACGACCCGCATCACCGTATCCCGGACCAGCGGTCCGCGCTCGACGTCGGTAGCCGCCATCCCCGCGCGCAGGGCGGTGCGTGCCGCCGTCGTGCGCACCTGCGAGTCCAACCGTTCCAGTTGTCTCGCTGGAGGCGGCGCCGGGACGGCGTCGTCGGCCCGCACGAAGGGCAGCGGGTCGATCGCGCCGCGCGCGTAGATGCCGAAATGCAGGTGGGGCGCCGTCGTGCGGGCGTTGCCGGTGTTGCCCACATAACCGAGCACGTCGCCCCTCTTCACGGCGGCCGTTCCAGTGATGGCCGCGCGGTCGAGGTGCGCGTAGTAGAAGGTCAGGTTGCGCCGCCGGTCGTGCAGCCACACCACGTTGCCGCCGAGGTTGTTGGTGCTCGGCTGCGCCACGCCGTCGGCCACGGCCACCGCGGCCGTGCCCCGGGGCGCGAAGATGTCGATGCCCTCGTGGCTGCGCGCGCCCGCGTCGCGAGCCATGCCGAACAGGCTCTGCACCGCCGTCGCGGTGAAGCCGGTGACCGGAAACGCAAGCGACGAGCGCGATCGCTGCACCAGCGTGAAGCGGCCGCCGCGGAGCAACTCCGGTTGGATGCGGAGCACATAGGCACCGTCTTGCGCGGCTTCGTGGCTGAGGCTGGTGCTGTCGGGCGGCAACGAGGCCGCCAAGCGGGCCGGCTCACCCGGCCGGAGCGCGAACAGATCGACGAACAGCCGGCCCGGCTGCGTGCTCTCGAAGGTGACGTCCACGTCCAACACGCGCCCGCGCTCGAGTTCCACCAGGTAGCCAAAGGCCGTCGGGGCGTCGGCGGCAAAGAAGCCCACCTCGTGCAGCGGCAGCGCGGAGACCGTGGCCTGGGCAAGCGCGTCGGCGCCGGCCCGCACCCAGTCGCGGCCGAGCGCCGTCTGATCGAGTCCTGAGGCCCGTAAGGAGTCACGATAGCTGTCGTAGGGTGAGCGCGGCTGGGCCAGGTTGCGCAACGGCCCCGACGTGCACGCGGCCGCCGTGGCCAGGAGCAGCGCCGCGGCCAGTCGCGGCCAAGGTCGAGCGCAGGGTGCCGGCATGTGCCTGGGACGAATGCAAGAAGCCGGCCTCGACGGCGGCGCCAGCCCTGCTATGGTAGCGGTGTTCCCCTCAGAACCGGATAAACCGTGGAGTGGACCTCGCACCCGCGCGCCGCGCGAGACGGCCTCTCGCCCCAGCGGCCGCAACGCGCCAGCCTTCTGATGGCCGGCGCCGTGGGCGCACTCATCGGCGTGCTCGTGCTGAGCGTGTATCGCCAGGCCGTGCTCAGCCACTTCTTCAACGACGACTTCCACTGGCTCGCCGACGCCAGGCGCTTTACCTGGATCGACCTGCTACGACTGGAACGTTATGACCATTTCTACCGCCCGGTCGTGCTGGTCTACTTCCACCTGGGCCAGCGCCTCGTCGGCTGCACTCCGTGGCCGTTCCATGCGGCGAGCATCGGCCTCCACCTTGTCAACACGTCGTTGCTCCTCCTGTTCGCGCGGACGGTGACCGGCAGCGCCGTGCTCGCCGCCGTCGCGGCGTTGCTCTTCTGCGTGCAGCCGGGCTACGTGGAGGCCGTCGTCTGGGTGGGCGCCATCACCGATCTGTTGCCCGCGACCTGGTTCCTGCTGGCGCTGTGGCTGCACCTCGTGTTCTTGCGGCGCGGCTCCAGGTGGGCATATCTGGGAGCGCTGACGGCGTTTGTGGTCTGTCTCGGCACTCACGAGACCGCCGTGACCATCCTGCCCATGCTGATCGCGCTCGACGCCCTCGTGGCCGGGCCGGCGCGGCCGGCCGACATGGCGCCGTGGCTGCGGGCGCGCGTCCCCCGCTACCTGCCCTACGCCGTGCCGCTGCTCGGCTTCCTGGTGATCGCCTACGTCGTGAACAGCCGCAGCTACCTCGTGCGCGAATCTCACTACGCGTTCGGTTGGCACGCCGTCGAGAATCTTTTCGACTACGTGGCGTGGCTCTATGTCGGCCGGCGGCGATTGACCTGGCACGTCGGCGTCGGGCTGGTGCTGGCGGCGATTGCGTGGCGCGGCACGCCGCGCCTGCGCTTCTACCTGGCGTGGATGTTCGTGACGTTGCTGCCGGTGGCGTTCTTCACCTGGGGCACCGCCTCGCGCTACCTCTACGTGCCCGCGGCGGGGTTCGCGCTGCTCATGACCGACCTCGTTCTGCACGGCGCCGCGCGCGCGGCCCAGTGGCTGCCTGCGCGTGTCGTGCGGGTCGGAACGGCGTTGCTCGTCGCGTTCCTGGTGGCCAGGTTCGCGACCTTCGCCGTGGGCGGCGTGCGCGAGTTCCGCGAGCGGACCGAGCCTTACGCGCGCTTGATTGCGGCGGTGCGTCACGCCGGCCTGACGGGGACGTTTCCCGGCGAGGTGCGGGTCCGCTCGGCCGACGTCGCGGACGTGCCGGCGCTCTACCTCGACCCCGCCGCGGAGACCGCGCTGTGCAGAGCCGGCGTCCACGTCGTGGTCGACTAGTGCGGAGGGTTGAGCTCGCGGGGCCGGTGCCGGCGGCGAGGGAAGCCACCGGTATCGGTTGTTCCCGGGACGTCGACCGCTAGCTGGAAAGGCGCGCCAGGTCGGCCTTGGCGTTGGCGCGGGCGCGCGTCACCTCGGCGGTCCCGTCGAGTTCGGGCTTGAACTCCCGGATGGCGGCGGCCAGCGACTTGCGTTCGGTCAGCACCCGCTGCTTCAACAGCACGAACGGGATCTCGGTGTTCTTGGCGGCGTACGCCACCGTCATCAGCTCCCGGGCGTTCTGGAACCCTTCAGCCGCCACCCTCACGTCGGTGCCGCGGTTGAGAATGAGCTTCACGTGCTGCTGTACCGGCTTGGCTTCCGCCGCCAGCACGCGTTCGAGCTTGGGGGCCGTGATGCGTCGCGCCTGCAGCGGGCGTTCCGCCGGCACGGCCGTGTCTGGTTTGGGCGCCGGTGCCGTCACGGCCGAAATTTTCGCCCCACGGTTGGCGTCGAGTTGCGGCCCCACCGTCAACCCGAGTGCGAACGCGCCCACCATGCCGAGAATCGCGACGATGGATGTTCGAGCGAACATGGCGTCACCTCCTGTGCCGCACCAGTGCAAGATGCGTGACAGGCCAGGAATGCGGTATTTTGCTAAGTAAATCGCGACCGCGCTACACGGATGAGCAAATCCTACCGGGCAGGATCTGCACGGTTCCCCGAAGCTCGGCCTTTGTTGCCGGCCGGCTCATACCAGCGCGTATACTCCGCACCACTCGCCCTAGCCTCGCGCAGCGCGACCGTCCCGCCGCTCGTATGGAGGCCCAGGTCCCAGACCGATGAAACGCCTCTCGCCGCGACTCTCGACCGCGCCCGCGCCGACGTTCGATACGTCCGCCGCGCGCCTGCCCGACGACGTCCTTGCCGATCACCTGAAGCGTCTCGAGGTGTTTGCCCTGGTCAGCGGCGGTCTGTGGGCCGTCGGCCTGCTCATGGACGCCGTGATCTTCCCGGCCGCGGTGGGCGTGCCGGTCGCCGGCCGGGCGGCCGTTGCCATCGAAGCCAGCGCGGTCGTGCTCGCCATCTCGCTCTACGCCTGGGTGCACCGATTGCGGCGGGGGGCGCCGGCCAAGGCCGATGCGGGACTATGGCTCCTGCTCGTGAACGCGGCCGCGATTACGCTCCTCGAGACGTGGGCCACCGATCCGACGCGGGCCGCGCTCGGCCACATCTCGTGGACGGCCATTGCCATCCTGGTGACCGCGATGATCGTCCCGAGCACGCCGACCAAGATGCTGGTGGCGTCGCTGACCGCCGCCTCGCTGGGGCCGTTGGGCATCTGGGCGGCATCGCTGCGCGGTGTGGACGTGCCCTCGGCGCTCCAGACGCTGCTGATGTACGTGCCGACCTACTCGTGCGCGATCGCCGCCGTGATTCCGGCGCGCATGCTCCAGCGCCTGGGCCGTCGGCTGCGGGAGGCGCGCGAGTTGGGCAGTTACGAACTCGAAGCGCTGCTCGGTCAGGGCGGCATGGGCGAGGTGTGGCGGGCGCGGCACCGGTTCCTGGCCCGGCCGGCCGCCATCAAGCTGGTGCGGCCGGAGATGATCGGGGCCGGCACGGTGAAGGACATGCGGGCCGCGCAGCGGCGCTTCGAGTCGGAAGCGCAGGCCACCGCTGCCTTGACCTCGCCGCACACCATCCGGCTGTTCGACTTCGGCGCCACCGAAGACGGGCGCTTCTATTACGTCATGGAACTGCTCGACGGCCGCGATTGGCGGCGCTCGTCGACCGGTTCGGCGCGGTGTCGCCGGCGCGCGCGATCTTCCTGCTGCGGCAGGTGTGCCATTCGCTGGCCGAGGCTCATGACCGCGGACTGGTGCACCGCGACATCAAGCCGGCCAACATCTTCGTGTGCCGCATGGGCCGCGACGCCGACGTGGTGAAGGTGCTCGACTTCGGCCTGGTGCAGTATGCCGAGCGCGATCCGGCACAGGACCTGACGCAGTCGATCGCGACCGCGCAGGGCCTCGCCGGCACGCCGGCCTTCATGGCGCCCGAGGCCATCGTCGGCGAACGCCCGGTCGATCATCGCGCCGACCTCTACGCCTTTGGCTGCGTGGCGTATTTTCTTTTGACCGGACAGCACGTGTTCGCGCGCCGTTCGCCCATGCAGGCGCTGCTCGATCACGTGAGCACGCCGGCCCAGGCGCCGTCGCTTCGGGCGCCAGGGGAAGTGCCGGCCTGGCTCGACGCGCTCGTGCTGTCGTGCCTCGAGAAGGACCCGGCGCGGCGTCCGGCCGATGCCGACGCCATCGTGCGTCGCTTCGACGAACACGACACCGGGGTTCGGTGGACCCAGGTGGACGCGCAGCAGTGGTGGCAGCAGCACGTCCCCGCCGACACCCAGCCGGCCAGCGACGAGGGCAGCGCAGTGGGGCGCTCGGCCGGCGCGAGCATCGGCGGGGCATAGGGAGCGACCCGCGGCAACCGGCTGCTCTGGCCGCCCGTCGCCGGACCGCGCGCGTCCCACGAACGAACACGGTCGGCACCGGTGGGCTCGCGTCCAACGCCGGAACTGGCTGATCTACGCGAGGTGACGCGCCCCGTGAACCCTGGCAAGCATCCTGCAAAGTCGGCCCGCATATGGACCGCTTGCTTCAGGATCTTCGCCACGCCACCCGTGTCCTGCTGAAAACTCCGGGCTTCACCTTCATCGTCATGTTCACGCTGGCGGTCGGCATCGGCGCCAACACGGCGATGTTCAGCATCGTCAACGCCGTCCTGCTGCAGGGCCTGCCCTTTCGCGACGCCGCGCAGCTCGTCGATCTGAACGAGGTCGAACGGCGTCAGCGCGACCGCGGGGCCATCGCCCCGGCGACGTTTGCCGACTGGCAGACGATGGTCACGACGCTGGAGTCGCTGAGCGCCTATCAGCGCCGGACCTTCAACGTCGCCCTGGCTCAGGGCGAACCGGAGCGGCTGATTGGCGCCAGCACCTCGTCCACCTTCTTCGACGTGCTCGGGGTCGCTCCCGTGCTGGGGCGGCAGTTCACGCGCGACGACGCCGAACCCGGCAAGGGACAGAACGTGGTCGTCAGCTTTGGCTTCTGGCAGCGCCATTTCGCCGGAGCGGCCGACGCCATCAACCAGACCGTCCGACTGAACGGCAGCCCCTACACGGTGGTCGGCGTGATGCCGGCCACCGTCAACTTCCCGCAGGGCGCCGAGTTCTGGATTCCTGCGGCCTACGACCTGCCGTCGTTCGGACCGGGCGATCCCCGGCAGCAGCGGGGCGCCCATTACCTGCGCGCCATCGGCCGGATGAAGCCGGGACAGACGCTGGCGGCGGTGAACGCCGAGTTCGCCACCATCTCCGACCACCTGGCCACGGCCTATCCCGACGAGTCGTCGAACTTCATTGGCGTGGCCCGCTCACTGCAGGACCAGCTCGTGGGGTCGGCGCGGACGCCGCTGCTGGTGCTGCTTGGCGCCGTCGGCTGCGTGCTGCTCATCGTCGTGGCCAACGTCGCCAACCTGCTGATGGCCCGCGCCACCGTGCGCGCGCGGGAGTTGGCGATCCGGGCGGCGGTCGGCGCCGACCGCGCTGCGCTCATGCGTCAGCTGCTCACCGAGAGCGTGCTGCTCGCCGTCCTCGGCGGCGGCCTCGGGGTGCTGCTGGCGTTCTGGGGCGTGGACCTCATCCTGGCGCTCGATCCGGGCGACGTGCCGCGCGTGACGCCGATTGCGGTGAACGGCGCCGCGCTCGCCTTCGCGCTGCTGCTCTCGCTCGTCACCGGCGTGCTCTTCGGCGTGGTGCCGGCGTGGCAGGCGTCGAAGCCCGAACTGCAGCATGCCCTCAAGGAAAGCTCGCGCGGCAGCACCGGCGACGGCCATCGCCGCGTCGCCCGCGCCGGCTTGGTGCTGGCCGAGGTGTCGCTGTCGCTCGTGCTGCTGGTCGGCGCCGGTCTGCTCTTCCGCAGCCTGATGACCCTGATTGACATGCCGCTGGGTTTTGCCACCGACCGGATCCTGACGTTGCAGGTCGCGCCCACGGGCGAGAACTACCGCTCGCCCGGGCAGCTGATTGGCTACTGGAACCGCGTGCTGGAGCGGGCGGGGGCCGTGCCCGGCGTGGAACGCGTGGCGCTGGCCAGCGCCCTGCCGATGGGCGGCGGAATGAGCGTGATTGCTTTCAACGTCGCCGGCCGGCCCCAGGTGCCGCTCAGCCAGCAGCCGCTGGCCAACTGGTTGGAGGTGTCGCCGGGCTACTTCGCCACGCTGGGCATTCCGGTGGTGCGCGGGCGCGAGTTCGAGACGGGCGACGCGGTCGAGACTCCGTCCAGAATCCTGATCAACGAGGCCATGGCCCGGCGCGAGTTCCCAGGTCAGGACCCGCTCGGCCAACGGTTCTCGTTCGGGCCCGACGAGCGTGGCGAGCCGCAGTGGTCCGAGATCGTCGGCGTGGTCGCCAACGTGCGCCAGTACCGCGCCGACCAGGAACCGGTGCCGATGGCATTCGGGGTCCATACCGGGAGTCCGCAAGCGCCTTTGAACGTGATCCTGCGCACCGCCGGCGAGCCTACGGCGGTGGCGGCGGCGCTGCGCGCCACGCTGCAGTCGCTCGATCCCGCGATCCCCGTGTCGCAGCCGCGCACGCTTGGCGCGGTGGTCGGCGCGTCGCTCACCCAGCGCCGGTTCAACATGACGCTGTTGATCGTGTTTGCCGGCATCGCCCTGGCGCTGGCCATCGCCGGCATCTACGGCACGGTCTCGTATGCGGTGGCGCAGCGGCATTCCGAAATCGGGATTCGCGTGGCCTTGGGCGCGACCAGCCAGGAGATCCTGCGACTGGTGCTGGTGGACGCGCTGAAGCCGGTAGGGGCTGGCCTGGCCGTCGGGCTGGTCGTGGCCTTCGCGCTGAGGCGCGCGCTCGACGGCTTGGTCTTCGGCGTGAGCACCACCGATCCGCTCACCTTCATCACGCTGCCCGTGGTGCTGGGGCTGGTGGCGTTCGTCGCCAGTCTGCTGCCGGCGCTGCGGGCGACTCGGGTCGATCCCTTGAACGCCCTGCGGATGGACTGAGACGTTGCTCACGGCCCAGTTGGCGCGCTCCTCCGAGCTGACTGGTATCGAGTAAGTCTTACACGATGCACGCCCGCTGAACGTGAGAATCCAGAAAACACTAAGCTTTTCGCCATCTTCACTGGCGTCAGACATGGCACGGTTCACGCAACCGACGTGGGTACAAAGTGCCCATGCCGACCATGCGGATTCAACGAACCGGAAAATTTCTCACCGCGGGGGACGACAAGTTCTACGTGAAAGGTGTGTCCTACGGCACCTTCGCGCCGGACTTGCGCGGCGACCAGTTCCCGCCGATGAGCCAGGTGGCCAACGACTTCGCGCTGATGCGCGAGCTCGGCATCAACGCCGTCCGCACCTACACCCCGCCCCGCCCCGCGCTGCTCGATCAGGCCGGCCGGGCCGGCCTGCGTGTGATGGCCGGCGTCCCCTGGTCGCAGCACGTGGCCTTTCTCGAGGATGCGCAGACCCGGGCGAGCATCCGCCGCGAGGTCACCACGGCCGTACGCGCCCTGGGCCAGCACGAGTCGCTGCTGATGGTGGCGCTCGGCAACGAGATCCCGGCCTCGGTCGTGCGCTGGCATGGCCGTGAGCGGGTCGAGACGTTCCTGCGCGAACTCTACGACGACGCCAAGGCGGCGGCGCCCGACACGCTGTTCACCTACGTGAACTTCCCGCCCACCGAGTTCCTGGACCTGCCGTTCCTCGACGTGTGCGCGTTCAACGTCTACCTGCACGACCAGGCCAACCTGCGCCGCTACCTGGCGCGCTTGCAGCACGTGGCCGGCGATCTGCCGCTGCTCATTGCCGAAGCCGGCGCCGACAGTTTGCGCGAAGGCCCCGACGGCCAGGCCGCGATCACCGCGATGCAACTCGAGACGGCCTTTGCCGAAGGCGCCTGTGGCGCCGTCGCTTACGCCTGGACCGATGAATGGTGGCGGGGCGGCCAGCCGGTCGACGACTGGGCGTTCGGCCTGGTCGATCACGACCGGCGCGCGAAGCCGGCCGCCGCCGCGGTGGCGCGGGTGTTTGCCGCGGCGCCGTTTGCCGAAGAGGTGCAGCGTGCGTGGCCGAAGGTGTCGGTGGTGGTCTGCGCCTACAACGCCGCCGCCACGCTCGACGACTGCCTGGTGTCGCTCGGCAAGTTGCACTACCCGGATGTCGAGGTCGTGCTCGTGAACGACGGCTCGAAGGACGGCACCGAGGCGATTGCCAGGAAGCACCCGTGGGTCCGCCTCGTCACCACGGCCAACCAGGGTCTCAGCGCCGCGCGGAACGTGGGTTTGTCGGCGGCCACCGGCGAAATCGTCGCCTACACCGACGCCGACGTGCGCGTCGATCCCGACTGGCTGACGTATCTGGTGCAGCCCTTCCTCGCCTCGGACGTCGTGGCGGTGGGCGGGCCCAACGTGGTGCCGGCCGACGACCCGTGGGTGGCCCAGTGCGTCGCCCGCGCGCCCGGCGGGCCGACCCAGGTGATGTTCGACGATCGCATCGCCGAGCACGTGCCCGGCTGCAACCTGGCGGTGCGGCGCGATGCGCTGCTGGCCATTGGCGGCTTCAATCCGATCTTCCTGCGCGCCGGGGACGACGTCGACGTGTGCTGGCGGCTGCAGGGCAGCGGCGGCAAGATCGGCTTTGCCCCGGCCGCGCTCGTCTGGCATCACCATCGCGCCTCGGTCGGGGCCTACTGGCGCCAGCAGGTCGGCTACGGCGAAGGCGAAGTGTGGCTGCGCCCGCATCACCCGGACAAGTTCTCCGGTTCGAACATCCAGTGGCGCGGGCACATCTATAGCCCGCTGCCCTTCGTGAAGTCGCTCTTCGACACGAGCATCAACGCCGGCTCGTGGGGCACGGCGTCGTTCCCGAGCGTCTACCGCACCAACGCGCCCGCCATGGTCTTTGCGCCACACACCCTCACCTGGCAACTGTGCTCGGTGCTGCTGATGGTGGCCGGTGTGGTGCTGGCGTGGACGGATTCCCCGGACCTCGGCCGCGGCGTGTTCGTGGCCGGCGCCGCCGGACTGTTCACGACCTTGGCCCGCTGCGTGCGGCACGCGTCGGCGTCCGACATCCGGTCGCTGCCGCCGCTGCCCGGCCTGTCGCCGGTCCAGTCGCGCCTGGCCACGCGCGGGATGATCGCGTGGCTCCACTTCATCCAGCCGCTGGCCCGGGCCCGTGGCCAGCTGCGCGGCATCCTGTCCTCGCCGGAATTCGAGCTGGCGCCCGAGCACCATGCCCACGCCCCGGAGTGGCATCAGGTGCCCGCGGTGCTATCGGCCCTGGCCACGCGCCGCCGGGTGCTGACGTTCTGGTCGGAATCGTGGCTGGCGCGCGAGGCGCTGCTGACCGCGCTGGTCGACCGGCTGCGCAGCACGCGCGTGGCCACGGCGCTCGAGGTCGACGGCCCGTGGGAACTGGCGCGCGATGTCAGCTTGCAGCTGGGCCGGTGGGGCCGGATCGAAGTGCAACTGCTGGTCGAGGAGCACGAGCGCGGTCGGGTGCTGGTCCGGCTGGCCCGGCGCCTGCGGGTGACGCCGTTCTTCGTGGTGGCGCTGGCGTCGCTCGTTGGCCTGGCCGCGCTCGTCGACCTGGCCACCAGCGCCTGGCTGGTGATCGTGCCGATGCTCGCGCTGCTGGTGATGATGGGCCGCGCCGCCTGGGATGCCGTCGTCACCGTCGCCTTCGCCGACGACGTGATGACCCGCGCGCTGCAGGAGACCGGAGCGATGCTCGTGCCGGCCCCAGAAGACGCCGCGCCTCTCCTCGTCGGCGACCGGGGAGGAACGCCCGCCACGACGGTGAGCCATGCCAACTGACGCCCGCCGCGCGGGAGGCTACGGGCGCTTGCTGCGCTACGCGGCGCCGTATCGCCGGGGCTGGATCAGCATCGTCGCGGCGACGCTGGTCAGCACCGGGCTGACGCTGCTGCAGCCGTGGCCCTTGCAGGTGCTCGTGGACCACGTGCTGGGCAGTCAGCCGGCCCCGGATCTGTTGCGGGCCCTCACGGGGCGGCTGCCCGGTGCGGACACGGCCGAAGGGCTGCTCGCGTGGGTGGTAGGGGCCGGCCTGGCCATGGTTCTGCTCAGCACTGCCGCCGAATACGTGTTGTCGCTGCAGTGGACGCGGGTTGGCCGGCGCATGGTCTACGACCTGGCGGGCGACCTGTTCGCCCGCATCCAGCGCCGCTCCCTCCGGGCCCACACCCTCCATCCGGTCGGGGACTCGATGGGGCGCGTCATGGTCGATGCCTGGAGCGTCCATGCCATCGCCGAGACGCTGCTGTTCGCGCCCGGGCATGCGCTGGTCACCACGGCGGTGATGGTGGCGGTGATGGCGCGCCTCGATCCCGGCCTGACGCTGCTGGCGCTGGGCGTCGCGCCGTTCATGGCCGGGGCCGCGTGGCTGTTCGGACGCCCCATCCGCGCCGCCGCGCACGCCCGGCGCGACGTCGAGAGCCGGCTGCAGGCGCACGTGCAGCAGACGCTCTCCGGCATGCCGGTCGTGCAGGCGTTCACCGGCGAGGACGCGGCTCAGGAGCGCTTCCAGACACTGGCCAGCCAGGCCATTCGCACGCACCAGCGCACGGCGTTCGTGGGCAGCGCCTACGGCCTCGGCTCGGGGCTGCTGACCACGGCCGGCACCGCGCTGGTCATGTGGGCCGCCGCCATGCGCGTCATCGACGGCCGTCTCACCGCCGGCACGGCCCTGGTCTTCCTGGCCTACCTGGCCACCTTGCAGTGGCAGCTCTCGGCCTTCGCCGGCATCTACGCCACGCTGCAGAGCGTGGGCGCCAGCGTGGACCGCGTGCGCGAGGTGCTGGACGGCGGCGAGGACGTGCCGGAACAGCCCGGCGCGCCGGATCTGCCGCGCGTGCGCGGCGACGTGCACATCGACCAGGCCGCCTTCGCCTACACGCCCGATCGGCCGGTGCTGCGCGGCGTGAGCCTGACGGCGCGGGCCGGTGAATCCGTGGCCATCGTCGGCGCCACCGGGGCCGGGAAGAGCACCCTGGTGGGGCTGCTGCCACGGTTCTTCGATCCCTCTGGCGGGCGGGTGCTGATCGACGGCCACGACCTGCGCGACGTGTCGCTGGCCAGCGTGCGCGCCCAGATCGCCGTCGTGCTCCAGGAGCCGTTCCTGTTCCCCATCTCGGTGGCCGCCAACATCAGCCTGGGCCGCCCGCAGGCGACGCGCGACGAGGTCGAACGCGCCGCCCGGGCCGCCAACGCCCATGACTTCATCGCCCGCCTGCCGCACGGCTACGACACGATCATCGGCGAGCGGGGCGCCACGCTCTCGGGCGGGGAGCGTCAGCGCCTGAACATCGCGCGGGCGCTGTTGAAGGACGCGCCCATCCTCATTCTCGATGAACCGACGAGCGCCCTCGACGTGGCGACGGAGCAGGCCATCGTCGAGGCGCTGCAGCGGCTGATGCGCGGGCGCACCACCTTCATCGTGGCCCACCGGCTGTCCACCATCCGGGCCGCGTCGACCATCGTCGTGCTCGAGCACGGCGCGGTCGCCGAGCAGGGCCCGCACGCGGCGCTGATGGCGCGCGGCGGCCTTTACGCTCGGATGCATCAGCTGCAGAGTCCGGCGCTCGAAGAGGCGGTGGCCTAGCCATGTCCGCCGAAGCCCTGGCCGCCGTCGCCTCGGCCCCGCCCGTCGATACGAGCGCGGTGCGGCTGTTCCGCTGGTTGAGCGGCTACGCGCTGCGCCGCTGGGGCGGACTCGTGGCCGTGCTGGCCACGATGGCCGCCAAGATCGGTCTCGACCTGTTGAAGCCGTGGCCGCTGAAGCTGCTGGTCGATTACGGGCTCGGCACGCAGCCGCTGCCGCCGGCGCTGGCCGGCCTGCTCGGGTCGTGGCCGGGTGGCGGCAGCCGCGAGGCGCTCATCGGGTGGAGCGTGGCCGCCACGGTGGTCCTGTTCCTGGCCGGCTGGGCCCTGGGCGTGGCCGTGTCCTACGCCAACATCGGCTTCGGCCAGCGCATGGTCTACGACCTGGCCACCGACGTCTTCAGTCACCTGCAGCGGCTCTCGCTGAAGTTCCACAGCCGCCAGTCGGTGGGCGACTCCATTCGCCGCGTCACCACCGACTGCGGCTGCGTCTCGGTGATCGTCAAGGACGCGGCGCTGCCGTTCCTGGCCGCGCTCGTCACCTTCGTGGCGATGTTCGTGGTGATGTGGCGCCTCGAGCCGCGGCTCACGCTGGTGTCGATGGCGGCCGCGCCGTGGCTGGTCGTGGTGCTGCGGCGCTACATGCAGCCGATGCTCGACAAGAGCTACGCCCAGCAGGAAGCCGAAGCGCGGCTCTACGAAGTGGTCGAGCGTCAGCTCACGGCCATCCCGGTGGTGCAGGCGTTCGGGCAGGAGCCGGCCGGCGACCGCCTTTTTGCCCGGACCACCGCTGCCGCCGTCGACGCCGCGGTGGCGTCGACGGTGGTCGGGCTGAAGTTCCGGGTGTTCACGGGTCTGGGCACGGCCCTGGGCACGGCGGCGATTCTGTGGCTGGGCGCCCACAGCGTGCTCGAGGGCCGCCTCACCGTGGGCGGCATCCTGGTGTTCCTGGCCTACCTGGCCGCGCTTTACGGTCCGCTTGAGACGCTGATGTACGCCCCGTCGACCACGCAGGGCGCGGTGGGCAGCGCCCGACGGGTTCTCGAGATCCTCGATACCAGACGCGAGGTCGAGGACCGGCCTGGCGCCGTGACCGTGCCGCGCCTGGCCGGGCACCTGCGTTTCGAGCAGGTGACCTGCGGCTACGACCAGGGCCGGCCGGTCCTGCGCGACCTCGACCTGGAGGTGCGGCCCGGCGAGACGGTGGCGCTGATCGGCCCGACCGGCGCCGGCAAGAGCACGCTGGCCGGACTGGTGCCGCGCTTCTATGACCCCTGGGCCGGGCGCGTCACCATCGACGGCATCGACGTCCGCGACCTGGCGCTCAAGAGCCTGCGCTCCCAGGTGGCCGTGGTGCTGCAGGAGCCGTTCCTGCTGCCGACGTCGATTGCCGAGAACATCGCCTACGGCCGGCCCAGCGCCTCGCGCGCGGACATCGAGGCGGCGGCCCGTGCCGCCAACGCCCACGACTTCATCACGCGGCTGCCCGAGGGCTACGACACGGCCGTCGCCGAGCGCGGCGCCAGCCTGTCGGGCGGCGAGCGGCAGCGGCTGTCGGTGGCCCGCGCGCTGCTCAAGGACGCGCCCATCCTGATTCTCGACGAGCCGACCAGCGCCGTGGATGCGGTGACCGAGGCCCTGCTCCTGGAGGCGCTGGAGCGCCTCATGCACGGCCGCACCACGCTGATCATCGCGCATCGCCTGTCGACGGTGGCCCGGGCCGACCGCATCATCGCGCTCGATCGCGGCGTGGTCGTGGAAAGCGGCACACCCGCCGAGCTGCGCCGCCTGGGCGGCATGTACGCCCGCTTTCACGCGCTCCAGCATGCGCCAGGAGACAGCCATGCCCGCTGAGATCAAGAGACGCCCGCTCGCCATCGTCGCCGGGTATTTCGTCGGCAACCCCGTCGGCGGCCACGTCATGTCGATCCTCCACTGGCTGTCGGGCCTGCGCGCGCTCGGCTACGACGTCATCTTCGTCGAGCACCACGGCTGGCCGAACGCGTGCTGGAATCCGCTGGCCAAGACGTTGAGCGACGATCCGTCCTACGGGCTGGGTGAACTGGCGACGCACGCCAAGGCGCTGGGTCTGCGCGGCTGGTGCTTCGTCGACGCCCAAGGCGCCTATCACGGCCTGTCGCGCGCCGAGATGGTGGCGGCATGCAAGAACGCCGAAGTGCTGCTGGGGCTGTGGACGGTGACCTGGCTGGACGAATTCGCGCTGTGCGAGCGCCGCATTTTCATCGACACCGACCCGGGCTTCACGCAGTTCGCCATGTCGCCCGAGGTGCGCGCCAGCATGGACTTCGCCTCGCCGGTGGACTTCCACGAGCACTACTCCTACGGCGCGCGCATCGGCCAGCCCGATTGCCCGATCCCCACCCACGGCATCGAGTGGAAACCGCTGCGGCCGCCGGTAGCGCTCGACCTGCTGCCGGTGCAGTTCACTCCCGGGGCCCAGGCCTTCACCACGGTCATGGCCTGGTCCCCCCGCAAGCCGATCGTCTACGAGGGCGAGGAGTACGGCCAGAAGGACATCGAGTTCTGGCGCATCGCCGGCTTGCCGTCGCGGGTCGACGCGGATCTCGAAATCGCCTTGGGCGGCCCGGCGCCGTTTGCAGCCATCCGGTCGGCCGGCTGGCGCCTCGCCGACGCCGCTGCGGTCACCGCCACGCCGTGGACCTATCGGGACTACATCGGGCAGTCGCGCGGCGAGTTCAGCGTGGCCGTCAACCTCGAGGTCAAGTCGCGCAGCGGCTGGTTCAGCGACCGCACGGCCGCCTATCTCGCCTCCGGCAAGCCGGTCGTGGTGCAGGACACCGGCTTCTCCGACGATCTGCCCACCGGCGAGGGGCTGATGGCGTTCGATACCGAGGACGAAGCCGCGGCGGCGCTCGAGGAAGTGGGCCGCGATTACCCGCGACACTGCCAGGCGGCCCGGCGCGTGGCCGAGGAGCACCTCGACGCCGCTCGGGTCGTGAGCCGGGTCCTCGGCCGGCCCATGTAATCAGCGCATGCTGGGCCGGCGCTGGGCCGGCGCCCGTTCACCGTGGCCCCTGGCTGGCGCCGTCACCGCCGCACGCCGCCTAACGTCAACCCGGACGAGCCGTGATGGAGCCGGCGCGCCGCTGAGCCGATACATTCGATAGCCACGGACCCCGCCGAATTTGCGATAGTGGGCAAGGCTTCGAGATGCGTATTCGGCCCGTCGTCGTCGGCACCCGCGCGTTCGTTCTCCTCGCTATGCTGTGGAGCGCGGAGCTGCGCGCCGAGCCGCCTGCGGCGCAGCCGCCTCCGGGCCGGTCGCGTGCGGTCGCGGCCGTGCGCGTGGCCACGCCGCCCAAGATCGACGGCCAGCTCACCGACGAGGCATGGGTCGCCGGCGCCGTCGCCGATGGCTTCTGGGTGTCGGACACGCAGCGCCCGCCCACCGATCAGACGAGCGTCGTCGTCACCTACGACGACACTGCGCTCTATCTGGCATTCACCTGTCTGGACGCGCGTCCGGAGCTGGTGCGCGCCACACAGCTCACCCGCGACGCCTCACCGGGCCGCGACGACCGCGTCACGGTGGAACTGGACCCCCGGCATACCCACCGCGCCGTGTCGCGCTTCACGGTCACCGCTCGCGGCACGCAGTCGGACGCGCCGGCCGGTGGCCGGGCCGTCAATCGCCTGTGGAAGGGCCATTGGAGCGCGGCCGCGCGCCGCACGCCCTTCGGCTGGACGGCCGAGATGGCCATCCCCCTGGCCCTGCTCGACTTCGCTCCCGACGCCGAAGTGTTCGGCCTCAACTTCATCCGCTACCAGAACCGCACGGCCGAGTGGAGTGAGTGGGCCGACCTCACGCCGCGCCGCCTGCCCGAGGAGGCCGGTCACCTCACGGGTCTGAACCTGGACGACGCCGCCGCGGCGGGACGGCTGACCGCGATGCAGTACCTGGCGAGCGGCCGGCCGGCGGCGGGCGGCGGGCCCGGACGCGAGATGGGCACGGGCGTGGACCTGCGTTATCAGTCGTCACGCGGCGTCACCTCGATCGTGTCGACGCGTCCCGACTTCGGCGCCATCGACGCCGACGTGGCCGGCATCGGCTACAGTCACACCGAGAAGTTCGTGAACGACCGGCGCCCCTTCTTCCAGGAGGGCGGTGCCTTCTTCGGCGATCGCGAGGTGTTCCACAGCGGCCGCATCGAGGCCTTCGAAGTCGGGGCCAAGGCCTTTGGCCGGCTCGACGACTACGCCGTCGGCGTGCTCGCCACCACCGACAACAGCACCGGCCGGGCCGACTACGTGGGCCGTGTGGTGCGCGAGGTCGGCTCGACCTTCAACGTGAGCGCGACCCTGGTGGGCACGCGTCAGGAGGCGCTGATGAACGACGTGCTGCAGATCCGCGCCAGCGGCCGCGTCACGTCGCACCTGCGCGTCGACGGCAAGGTCGCGCGCACGGCCAGCGCCGGCGAGGCCGGGGCGGCGGGCGAGGCGGCGGGCGGGGGCACACGGCAGCGGGCTGAACTCGCCTACCACCGCGCCCACTGGTACTCAGGCGGCTGGGCCGACCGCACCGGCGCGGGCTACTACGCGGCCAACGGCTTCCTGCCCGCCGACCTGCCGGGCACGGCGGGCCGCGGCGCCTACGGCGGTTACAACCGCGCCTTCGGCGGTCCTTGGCTCCGCCGCGCCGACGCGTCGCTTTCGGTGCAGGTGCGCGACACGACGACCGGCCTGCGCCAGCGCGAGACGGCCAGCCTCTACGCCGGCGCCGAGACGACCTCGAACATCACGCTCAATGCCGGCCTCACCACGGGCGCCTACCGGAGCCGCGGCGACCAGCCGGATGAGTGGAGCCGGGCGCTCGCCGCCGACCGTTCGTTTCTCACCTCGGCGTTCTACAACAGCCCGAGCGGGCAGTTCGGGTATGGGGCGCAGTTCATGTGGGGTGAGACCGGCGCGCAGACCTACGACAGCGTAGCCCCCACGGTGTGGATCGCGCCGAGCCCGCGCGTCTCGCTGACCTACAGCTTCGAGCGCGCCGACTACGACGTCGTGCGTCATCAGCACGTCCTGTCGGGCACGTGGGACATCGGCGGCTCGCAATCGATAGGCGCCCGCTGGGTCGACCACGACGGCGGCTACTATCGCCTCAGCTACCGCCGTACCCTGAAGCGGAGCCTCGACGCGTTCGGGGTCTATACGGCCGACCCGTACGACCCCGGACGCTTCGACGTGAAATTCATCTGGGCTCTCTCGCCCACCCAGACCGGCGACAAGTAGCGGAGGGTCCGCTGCCCGTCCTAGTGTTGCGGCACCGCCGTCACCAGGATCTCCATGGCCTTGTTCAACGTGGCGTTCACGTGACGCTGGCCCTTGTAGTTGCCGATGCGCACGATCACGAGGTCGTGTGACGGGTCGATCCACACGGACTGGCCGCCGGCGCCCTGCATCGAGTAGGCCTGCTTGGGCAGCGGCACGCGGCCGTCGCCGTTGATCCAGAAGAACCCGCCGTAGACCGGGTTCTCGTCGGCCAGCCAGGCTGGGGCCAGCGTGCTCACGAAGTCGTTGTAGTACCTCGGGGAGGATGCGCTCGCCGCTCGGCGTGACCCCGTCGTTCAGGTACAGATTGCCGAGGCGTGCCCAGTCGCGGCCGGACATGAATTCGTACCCCTGGGTAAGGAAGTTGCCCGACGGATCCGTTTCCATCACCATCGTGCGCACGCCGATCTTGTCCCACAGGGCGCGCTGCGGATAAGACAGGTAGTCGAGTTTCAACTTCTCGATGCCGAGCCGGTTCAGGTAGTTGACCAGCACCGGGTCGGTATTGCGGTAGCGGCCCACCGTGTTTGGCTTCCACTGCTGCGGGCGCGTCGCCGCGTATTTGTAGGAGTTGCCGGCGTCGGTATAGAGATACAGGTGGTCGGGATAGGGCCCGGCCCGGTCGTAGTCAGGATCGGATGGGCTGATGATGCCGATGCCGCTCGACATCCGCAGGATGTCTTGGATGGTGATCTCCTGGCGCGGGTCGTTGGCGCCCTGCCATTCGGGAATCGGCGCCGGCTGTTCGAGCGTGTAGACGCCCCGCTGCATGAGCATGCCCATCAGGGTCGCGGTCACGCTCTTGCCCATCGACCAGCTCTCGAGCGGCGTGGTCCTGGTGATGCCCTCGCCGTAGCGCTCGCCGATGATGCGGCCCTTGTAGGTCACGACGAACGCGGTGGTCTCGGCCTCCGGCATCGAGAACGCCGCGTCGACGGCCGCCTGCACCTTGGCCTCGTCGACGCCGGCCGGCAGCGGCGTCTTGGGCTCACGTCGCCCATCGGCCAGTCTTGCGCGTCGGCCGCGGGCAGGTTCGGCTTGACGGTCTTGGGCGTGAAGTCCAAGGTGTCCCGGCCTTCGGGATAGGTGACGCAGCCCTGGCTGCCGGTGTAGACCGCGGTGCGGACCGTGCCGTTC
This sequence comes from uncultured Acidobacteriota bacterium, assembly GCA_963843885.1. Classification (GTDB taxonomy): domain Bacteria; phylum Acidobacteriota; class Vicinamibacteria; order Vicinamibacterales; family UBA2999; genus CADEFD01. The sequence goes on along the minus strand of CAWJMJ010000011.1, from coordinate 238,634 downwards.
GGGAGCGTGATGCTCACGGTCTTCTTGGCCTTGTCCACGACCGGCCGGCCCACCTTGGCGCGTTCCTCGTAAGGCCCGGTGAAGTAGCCCACGTGCTCGGCGGCGAACTCGGCGTCGTAGCCGGTGATGAACACCGCCGAGCAGACCGTCTTGACGTAGCCGGCCGTGTGGTGCGACAGCGCGTCGCCAGGCACCGGCTCGTACTTGTTGGGCAGCTGCAGCGACTTGCCCCGGGCGATCCGCTTCTCCCGCGCGGCTTCGGCCGGGTCGGACGGCGCGGCGGCCGCCGGCGCGGGAGCCGGTTCCGGTGCCGGCTTGCAGGCGATGCCCAAGCTGGCGCCAGCCGCGAGCAGGATGCCCGCGGCGACGCGCACGGTTCGTTCCTCGAAACAGCGAATGCTCATCGATTCCCCCCTGAGACGGGGGAAGTCTACACCGCGCCGGCGGCGGATGCTTGGAAGGGTGGCCGGCTGGCCGGCGCTTGACCGCTGCACCGCCGGGGCACTACAAGGGAGGGGGGCGTCGATCGTGCTGCAGGTGAGGTCGGGGATCGTGATCGGGCTGGCGATAGCCATGGTGGGCGTCGTCGACGCCGCCGATTACCAGACCGTGCTCGGCGAGCTCACCGCCCCGTCCTGTGCCGTGACCGAACTCACCGGCGAAAGCTCCGCTGCCCGCACCATGCGCTGCGCGCGCCAGGGCGTGCCCATGGCCATCCAGACGAGTGACAGCCTCCTCTACGTCGAAGGCGACTACACCGCCAACAACAACGCCAAGCTGCTCGACTTCGTGGCCAAGCCGGTCGAAGCCAAGGGCGAAGTGACCGAGCGCGACGGACGGATGACGATCAAGGTGGCGGCGATGGCGGCGCGCCCGCGGCCGGCAGCGGTGCCCTGATCACGAACGGCCCCGGCGGGATGTTCCGCGCGGGGCCGCTGTCGTGATCCGTGGGCGCTGGGTTACAGCGCCTTGAGCAGCGCCTTGACCTTGTCGGTGGCTTCCCAGGTCATGCCCTTCTTGCCGAAGTGACCGTAGTTGGTGGTCTGCGAGAAGATCGGCCGGCGCAGGTTCAGCTGCTCGATGATGTCGGCCGGCTGGAAGCCGAACACGCGGTTCACGGCGCGCACGATCTTCGCCGCCGGCGCCGTGCCGGTGCCGAACGTGTCGATGTGCACGCTGACCGGATCGGGGTAGCCGATGGCGTAGGCGAACTGCACTTCGCACCGATCCGCGAGCTTGGCGGCCACGATGTTCTTCGCGATCCACCGGCCCATGTAGGCCGCGCTGCCGGTCGACCTTGGTCGCATCCTTGCCCGAGAAGGCGCCGCCGCCGTGACGGCCCATGCCGCCGTAGGTGTCGACGATGATCTTGCGGCCGGTCAGGCCGGTGTCGCCCTGCGGGCCGCCGATGACGAAGCGGCCGGTCGGGTTGATCAGGAACTGCGTCTGGTTGGTGAGCATCTTGCGCCGGCAGCACCTTGCGGACGACCTCTTCGATGCAGAAGCTGCTCGATGTCGCGGTGCGCGACATCGTCGCTATGCTGCGTCGAGATGACCACGTTCGAGATGCCCGACCGGCTTGCCGTCCTCGTAGATCACCGAGACCTGCGACTTGGCGTCGGGGCGCAGCCACGGCACCGCGCCGGCCTTGCGGATCTGCGTCAGCTCGCGGCCCAGGCGATGCGCGAACATGATCGGCGCCGGCATCAGCTCCGGCGTTTCGTTGCTGGCGTAGCCGAACATCAGGCCCTGGTCGCCGGCGCCCTGCTTGGCGGTCTTCTTGCCGTTCGCCTTGCGGGCATCGACGCCCTGGGCGATGTCGGCCGACTGCTGGGTCACGAGCAGGTTGACGAACACGCTTGATCGGCATGGAACACGTCGTCGTCGTTGACGTAGCCGATCTCGCGGATGGCGTCGCGGGCGATCTTCTCGAAGTCGAGCTTGGCCTTGGTCGTGATCTCGCCGCCGATGACCACGACGTTCGACTTCACGAACGTCTCACAGGCCACGCGGCTGAACTTGTCCTGCGCGAGACACGCGTCCAGCACGGCGTCCGAGATCGTGTCGGCGACCTTGTCGGGATGCCCCTCGCCGACGGACTCCGACGAGAAGATGTATCGTTCGGTCATAACGCTCCACAAAAAGAAAAAGCCCGCGACCATGGGTCGCGGGCGTTCCGCGACTTAGATAGAACTACCAGGGTGGTGTAAACCCCGGGACGCGGCCCATCAAGTCGGGAAATCGCCGCGTCAGATGACCCTTCAGTATCGCCGCCAAACCGCGAGCCTGTCAACCGACAGCGCGCCGAGGCTCCGGCCGCGCGACCGGCGGTGCGGCAGCGCACCTCGGAAAGGCGGTGCCACGCGGGCGGCCCTGGGCAGCGGCCGCGCGTTGGCGCGACGCCACGCCACCCCTCGACGCCGCTTCGGGGCAGGGGCGGAGGCAGCCGGGAGGGCTCCGGTCTAGAAGCCGATGGTGACGCCGCCGGCCGCGCGCCAGAAGCTGAAATCGCCGAGCACGTCCTCCAGCAGCGCGTCCACGCCGGACAGCGTGCGGAAGTAACGCAGGTCTCCGCGCAGCGAGAAACGGCCCGTGCCGACGCGCACGCCGCCGCCGGCGTTCATGCCCAGGCCGTTGTCGGTCGTGACCTCGTCGAACAGGCCGCCGAACGACGCCACCTTGCTGCGCACCAGCCCGCCGCCGGCCGAGACATACGGCTGCACGCCGCCGATCGTGCGAGCCATGACGACGTTGCCCATCAGGGTCGTGACGTTGTTGGTGCCGAGCACGTCGAGACCAGCTGACTTGGGAGCAAAGAAATCAGGGATGAAGCCCAAGTCCACTTCGACACCCAAGCCGCTCGAGCCGAGCCACGCCACGGCCGCGCCCACATTGGGGCGCGGGTCGATGGTGCTGCCGGCGAAGTTGACGCCGGCATAGGGCGTAAGCAGGATGTCGGCGTGGGCGTCGGAAGGCAGCGTGCACGCCAGGGCCACGGCCACCGCGATTGCGAACGTCCTCATGCGGCGGCTACTTCTTGTGGTCGGCGATGTACTGCAGCGCGAACTGCTCGAGGCCAGGGTTGGTGAGGCCGATGGCGTGCGCCTCGTTCGTGGCCTTCTCGATCGAGTAGTTGTCCTGGAGCACGCGCTTGGCCAGCCACACGGCACCGACACGCTGCGCCGATCCGCAGTGCACGTAGGCCGGTTGATTGTTCTTGTTGGCGATGGTGGCCAGGAACGTGTCGAACACCTTCGGATCGGGGCTGCCGCCGCTGAACGGGATGTGCACGTAATTCAATCCCAGTTCCTTGGCCTTGGCCTGGTTGGCTTCGATGTTGGCCCCGGGCTCACTGGCCATCCGCAGGTTGATGACGGTTTTGAAGCCGTCCTTCTTCAGCAGGTCGAGCGTGGCCACCTCGGTTGCCCCTCCGCAGGCCACGGTGGCGTCGACGCGGGTGAAGTTGGTGACGCCGGGGTAATTCTGTTTGGTCTGAGCGAATGCCGGGGCCGCCAGGGCCAGGCAGAGAGCAATCGTGGCTGCGCGCATGAAGTCTCCTCGTGGGGGTAGATCGCCGATTCTACGTCACGCCCCGGTGGGGACCGGCCCGAGCTATTCCTTTTCGACCGTGACTGCGACCGGCTGCTGGATGCGCACACTGACCGTGGAGCCCGCCGGCACCGTGACCGAATTGCGGTCGCCGGCCATCACCGCGGCCGTCCCGCCGCCGGCGCCCACCGCACCGCCGATGGCCGCGCCCTTGCCGCCGCCCAGGATGGCGCCGAGGATGGCGCCGCCCACGGTCGCGCCGCCGATCTTCGCGGCGCTCTCGCGCCCGGCCGAAGCCCCTTCGCGGGTGATGGCGTCGGTGCGCAGGTTGAGGCGGTCGCCGTTGGCGAGCACCACCGTGTGGAAGCGGATCCCGAGCCGGGCTCGTTCACGGATCTTGCCGCCGCGCTCCACTTCGGTGACCGTGCCGTGCACGAGCGAGCCGGCGGGGATGGCCACGCGGCCGCCGACCCGCACGTCGCGCGTGACCCGGGCATCGACGGCGTCTTCCACCTTGGCGCGGTCGCTCGACACGGTCGTTTCGAGTTGCAATCCAATCACCGAGTCGGCCGGGACGACCAGCTCCACGAACTCCGGTGCTGACGGCGCGACCGGTTCCGGTTCGCTGGCGGCTACGTCGGGAGCTTGCGGCTGGACGGCGGGACGCGAGTCCCACATCGACGTGCCCGAGCTGGTCACCGGCTGGGCCGGCGACGGATTGGCTGGCGGCGTCGGGCGCGCCGCCGCCCGGCGCTGCGACGCTGGCGGGTCTCGCCTGGCCGCCGGCGCGGGTGCCGGGGCGGCACGGCGGGGCGCGGCGGCGGGTACCGCAGGCTCGACGCGAGCAGGGGAGGGCGGCGCCGGGACCGCCGCTGGCTCGGGCGTGAGCACCCCTTCCGACGCGGTGACGGCTTGGCTCGCGGCAGCTCCGGGAGCAACCGAGCTGGGCGCCGCCACCACTGGCGTGGCGTTATGCCTGGTAGCCAGATAGGCCCCGCCGCCTGCCGCCGTCAGGCACGCCAGGATGAGCCCGCCAAAGACCACCTTGTTGATTAGCATTGCCAACTCCTCGCTGAGGCTGTAGCAAGGCGCGTACCCAGGGTCAAGCGCCATAACCATTGGTTTTGCGCCCCGGGCTTTTCGATTCTAGCGCCGGCGGTGTCCTGTCCGGCGGATCGTGTCCTCCATTCCAGCCGGTTCGCGCCGCGGACTTTCAACCGCCGGCACGTTCGCGCAACGGTCCAGGCGCCACGCTGCGCGGCTACGCGGATCGGCGCTCTGCGCCATCCAGGGCGTCGCTCCGCTCCATCTTCAGGCGTCGCGTCAGGCCCAGGGCCCCCCAGGGGCGCCGGATCCGTCGTGTATTCTCGACAACGGTTCTCGTGTGACGCCCGCCCGATTCCACTGTTTCGTCGCGCCGTCGGCCGGAGCCCGGCTGGCGGCAGCGCGCGCCTACGTGCGGGCACATGCGCTCGACCAGGTGCTGATCGTGGGGGCCACCCGCGCCTCGGCCGATGAACTGGCCCTGGGTGTCGCGCGGGCGGGCGGCGCACTCGTGGGCGTGTCGCGCGCCTCCTTCGGTGAACTGGCCACCAAGCTGGCCCTGCCGGTGCTGGCCGAGCGGCTGGTGAGTCCGGGCGGGGCACTCGGCGCCGAGGCCATGGCTACGCGCGCGGCGTTCGACGCGCTGGCCGCCGGCGACCTCACCTACTTCGGCCCCGTGGCCGACCTGCCGGGCTTCCCCCGCGCGTTGGCGCGGACCCTGTCGGAACTGCAGCAGGCGCGCGTCGACGCCGCCGCACTGAGCGGACTCGAGCACGTGGGCCCGGACCTGGCGGGGCTGCTCACGCGCGTGCAGGAGGAGGCGCGGCGGGCCGGCACGGTCAGCCGCGCAGCCACGCTGACGCTGGCGGCCCAGCGCCTGCGGGCCCAGCCCGAGGCACTCGGGGCGCACCACGTGCTGCTGCTCGACGTCGCTCCGGCGACGGAGGTCGAACGCGCGCTGGTCGCGGCGGTGGTGGAGGCGGCCACGACCACGCTGGCCACCGTGCCAGCGGGCGACACCACGACGCTGGCGGCCTACGAGCACTGCGGCGGCGCGGTCGAGCCGCCCGAGCCGGCCGTGGTGCCCGCCAGCGGCGCGGCCGAAGAGGCGAAGGCCGGCGCGCCGGCCTCGGTGCCCTCGGGAAACGCGCTGGCTCGCCTGCAGAGGTGGCTGTTCGCCTCCGACGCGCCGCCAGTGGGGGAGCTCGACCCCTCGGTGCAGGTCCTGTCGGCGCCGGGCGAGGGCCGCGAGGCGGTCGAAATCGTGCGGCGGGTGCTGCAGGAAGCCGCCGCCGGCGTCCCGCTCGACGAGGTGGCCGTGCTTCTGCGCGCGCCCCACACCTATCTGGGACTGCTCGAGCACGCCTTCGCCCGCGCCGGCGTGCCGGTGTGGTTCGAACGCGGCACGCGCCGTCCCGACCCGGCCGGCCGCGCCTTCCTCGCGCTGCTGGCCTGCGCCGACGAGGGCCTCTCCGCCCGCCGCTTCGCGGAGTACCTGTCGCTCGGCCAGGTGCCAAATGTAACGGGGCCTGGCACGGTTACATCTTCAGGCGCCGCTGATAGTGCCACCTTCGCGGGATCTGCCAACGAGGTGGCGGAAGGTCTGATCCCGCCGAGCGAGCGGCCGGAGGATCCTGCGCCTCTCGACGAGGCGCCGGCGGCCAGCGAGCGGGACGGTGACCGGATCGTCGCCGGCACGCTGCGCGCGCCGTGGCGCTGGGAGGAGCTGCTCGTCGAGGCCTACGTCATCGAGGGGCTGGCGCGCTGGCAGCGACGCCTCCCGGGACTGCGCCGCGAGTTCGACCGGCGCATGCGCGAGCTGGCCGACGAGGATCACGACGCGCCCCGCCTGCGCGCCCTCGAACGCGACCGCCAGCAGCTCGAGCACCTCGAGTCGTTCGCGCTGCCCATTGTCGCGACGCTCGACGAGTGGCGCAGCCCGCGCACGTGGGCCGAGTGGCTGCGCACGTTCTCCGAGCTGCTGCCGCGCGTGTTGCGGCAGCCGGTGCGCGTGGCCCGCGTCCTGGCCGAGATGGCGCCGCTCGGCACGGTCGGGCCCGTGCGCCTCCGCGAGGTGCGCGAGGTGCTGGCGCCGCGGTTGCTGACGCTCACCAACGAGCCGCCCCGGCGCCGCCACGGGCGCGTCTTCGTCGGCACCCCGCATGCCGCCCGCGGCCGCCAGTTTCGCGTGGTGTTCGTGCCGGGCCTGGCCGAGCGCATCTTTCCGCAACGTCTGCGCGAGGACGCCCTGCTCGTCGACGCGCGTCGCGCCAGGCTCGACGCCGGCCTGCCCATGGCCGACAGCCGCGCCGACGACGAGCGCCTGCAGCTCAGGCTCGCCGTGGGCGCCGCCGCCGAGCGCGCCTACCTCTCGTACCCGCGGCTCGAGCTGGCCGAATCGCGGCCGCGCGTGCCGTCGTTCTACGTGCTCGACGTGATGCGCGCGACGACCGGGGTCATTCCGCGCTACGACGCGCTGGCCGAAGCCGCGTCGGCGATCGGCAGCGCCTCGCTCGACTGGCCCGCGCCCGCCGACCCCAACGCAGCCATCGACGATCTGGAACACGACCTGGCGGTGCTCAAGCCACTGCTGCGCGCGCCGCTCGCGCAGCAGCACGAGCACGAGGGCCGCGCCCGCTACCTGCTCGAACTCAATCCCGCGTTGCGCCGGTCGGTCGTCGAACGCTGGTCGCGCTGGCAACCCCGGTGGTCGCCCGCCGATGGCCTGATCCGCGTCCAGCCGTTGACGGCGCCGGCGCTGGCCGCGCAGCGCCTCACGGCCCGCCCCTACTCGCTGACGGCGCTGCAGCGCTTCGCCGCCTGCCCCTATCAGTTCCAGCTGGCGGCCATCTACCAGCTCGCGCCGCTCGACGAACCGGCGCCGCTCCAGCGCCTCGATCCGCTGACGCGCGGCAGCCTCTTCCACGAAATCCAGACGTCGTTCTTCCGGCATCTCGTGAAGAACGGGCTGCTGCCGCTCTCGTCCGCTCACCTCAAGGCCGTCCAGGGACAGCTCGACTGGGCCATCACCGAGGTGACCAAACGGGCCTACGACGACCTGGCCCCGGCCATCGACCGCGTGTGGCGAGACGAGATCGACGGTCTGCGCCGCGATTTGCGGCTGTGGCTCGATCAACAGCTTCTGCCCGATGCCCCCTACTGGTTGCCGGAGCGCTTCGAGCTGGGCTTCGGTCTTCCGCTCGGCCCCGGACGCGACCCCGCGTCGGCGCGCGAGCCAGTACGGGTCGGTGCGGCGGGTTACCTGCTGCGCGGGTCGATCGACCTGGTGGAACGGCGGATCACCGGCACGCACCTGCGCGTGACCGACCACAAGACCGGCAAGAACCGCACCACGCCGGCGACCATCGTCGACGGGGGACGCGTGCTCCAGCCGGTGCTCTACGCCGTGGCCCTCGAGGCCCTGACCGGACAGACGGTGGACGAGGGGCGTCTGTCCTACTGCACGAGCGCGGGCGGCTTCACCGCCCGCCCGATCGCGCTCGACGATGCGCATCCGTCAGCGCGGTCTGGAAGTGCTCGAGATCATCGACCGCGCCGTCGAACACGGCACGCTGGCGGCCAAGCCCGGGATGTTCGGCCCGCATGCGGCGTGCGCCTATTGCGACTTCCGCGCGGTGTGCGGTCCCGACGAAGCGGCGCGCACCAGGAGGAAGCCGGCCGTGCCGGACCTCGACGCGTTGCGGAGGATGCCGTGATCGGCGGCAGCGCCGATGTCGACGACCGCCGGCTGATTGCCGAGGCGCTCGACCAGACCCTGGTGGTCGAGGCCGCCGCCGGCACCGGCAAGACCACCGAGCTCGTCAAGCGCATCGTGCGGCTGGTCTCGAGCGGGCGGGCCGTAATCGACGAAATCGTGGCGGTGACCTTCTCGGAGAAGGCCGCCGGCGAACTCAAGCTGCGTCTGCGCGAGGAACTCGAGCGGGCGCGGCACACCGCCGGCGGCGACGAGTCCATCCGGCTGGAGCGGGCCGTGCAGCGCTTCGAAGAAGCGCACGTCAGCACCATCCACGGCTTCTGCGCCGATCTCCTGCGCGAGCGTCCGGTCGAGGCTCGTATCGACCCGTCGTTCGTCGTGCTCACCGAAGGACAGGCCGGCCGGCTCTTCGACGAAGCCTTCGCCGACTGGATCCAGCATGAGCTCGACCAGCCGTGCGAGGGCGTCCGCCGCTCGCTGCGGCGGGCCACCGCCCGCCGCTTCGGGGGCGACGAGGAAGACGACGCGCCAATCGAGCGGCTGAAACGGGCCGGTCGCGATCTGCTCGAGTGGCGCGACCACCCCACGCCGTGGCGCCGGCCCGAGGGCTTCGACCGCACTGGTTCGATCGACCACCTGCTCGACGCCATCGGCAGCTTCAGCGCCCTCAGCGCCACGCCGACCAACCCGCGCGATCCGCTGTGTCGCGACACCGAGCCCATCCGGCGCGTCTGGGCCGAGGTCGACCCGCTGCGCGCGCGCGGTTTCCACGACTACGACGGATGGGAGTCGGCGTTGGTCAATCTGGCGACCCGCCACACCGACTTGCGCAAGGCCAAGAACACGAGCGGCCTCTACGGCAAGGACGTGCCGCGCGCGGCCGTCGTGGACGCGCGCGACCGCATCGTCGCGGCGCTCGTGGCCTTCCGCGACTGCGCCGACGCCGACCTGGCGGCGCTCGTGCACGAGGCCATGCAGGACGCGGTGCGTCGTTACGAAACGCGCAAGCAGCGCGCTGGCGCCGTGGATTTTCTCGACCTGCTCATCCGCGCTCGCGACCTGGTGCGCGACGACGCGGCCGTGCGCCACGATTTCCAGCGGCGCTTCCGCTACCTGCTCGTGGACGAGTTCCAGGACACCGATCCGCTGCAGGCGGAGCTGCTGATGCTGCTTGCTGCCGACGAAGCGGACGGAGCGGGCTCGACCGCGGCGACGCTGCTCGACGGCCGCATCCGCCCTGGTGCGCTCTTCATCGTGGGCGATCCGAAGCAGTCGATCTACCGCTTCCGGCGCGCCGATGTCGGCATCTACCGTGAGATCTGCGAGCGGCTGGTAGCCCGCGGCGCCGTCCGTGTGCGCCTGCGCACGTCGTTCCGGAGCGTGCCGGCCATTCAGCGCGCGGTCAACGCCGCCTTCAGCGTGCACATGACCGGCGACCGGCAGGTCCTGCAGGCCGACTACGTGGAACTGCAGGCCGCTCGCGACGACCATGCGGGGCAACCGGCGGTGGTGGCGCTGCCGGTGCCGCACGCGCTCAGCGATCGCGGCAACGTTACCCAGGCGGCCATCGCCGCGTCGCTGCCGGAAGCGGTGGGCGAGTTCGTGCGCTGGCTGGTCGTCGACAGCGGCTACACGGTGCCGGACGAGCACGCCGAGCCGGGTCTGGACGGCACGAGCCCGCGCCGGCCGATCCGCGCTGGCGACGTCTGTCTGCTCTTCCGCCGCTTCCTCGATTACCAGACCGACGTGACCCGCCTCTACGTGGAGGCGCTCGAAGCCCGCGGGCTCACCCACCTGCTGGTGGGCGGCAAGGCGTTCCACGAGCGCGAGGAGGTGGACGCGCTGCGCACGGCGCTCACGGCCATCGAATGGCCCGACGACGCCCTCAGCGTCTTTGCCACCTTGCGGGGGCCGTTCTTCGCGGTGGCGGAAGAAGAGCTGCTGGCCTGGCATGCGCTTGGCCACGGCTTCCGCCCCTACCATGTGCCCGAGCAGGTGCCCGACGCGCTCACGGCCGTGGCGCTGGCGCTCGGCGTCCTGCGCGACTTGAACCGGCTGCGCAACCACCGGCCCGTGGCCGACACCATCGGCCGGCTGATCGAGGCGACGCGCGCGCACGCCGGCTTCGTGCTGTGGCGCGGCGGGGAACAGGTGCTCGCCAACGTGCTCCAGATCGCCGAGCTGGCCCGGCGCTATGAAGCAGAAGGCGGGTTGTCATTCCGCGGCTTCGTCGACGAGCTGCGCGACGCCGCCGGTCGCGCCCCGACGCCGGAAGCGCCGATTCTCGAAGAAGGCACCGACGGGGTGCGCCTGATGACCGTGCACAAGGCCAAGGGCCTGGAGTTTCCCGTCGTGATCCTCGCCGACATCGGCTGCCGGCTCAGTCGCGAGGAAGCGCAGCGGCATCTCGACGGCAGCCGCGGCCTGGCGGCCATCAAGCTGGCCGGCTGGGCGCCGCTCGACCTGCGCGACAACAACCTGCTCGAGGCGTCGCGCGATGCGGCCGAAGGCGTGCGCCTGGCCTACGTGGCCGCCACCCGCGCGCGCGACCTGCTGGTCGTGCCGGCCATCGGCGACGGCCCGCAGGAGAAGCAGTGGGTGCATCCGCTCTCGGCGGCGCTCTACGGCGGCGAAGCGGTGGCTGCCGACGGGGTGCCGGCGTTCACCGGCCGGGACACGCATCTCGATCGTCCTCCCAACAACGCCCCGACGCTGCACACGATGCGTCCAGGCGCGTATGCGCACGTCGATCCGGTAACCCGCCAGCCCTACACCGTCGTATGGTGGGACCCGCTGTTGCTCGAGAAGCCCGGCGCCGAGCGACGCGGCTTGCGCCACGAACATCTGATTGGAAAGGACGCGCCGGCCGCCGTCGTGGCCGCCGATCGCGCGCGCTACGAGCAGTGGCGCCACGCCCGCGAAGCCACGCTCGTGACCAGCGCGGCGCCCAGTCTTCGCGTGATGACGGCCACCGAATGGGCGCGGGCCAGTCTCGACGGCGCCGTGGGGACGCCGCCCGAGCTGGCTGACGCCGCCGCCGGGGTCGAGGTCGTGGCCCTCGAGGCCGCCGAGGCCGCGCGACCGTCGGGCCGGCGCTTCGGCACGCTGGTGCATGCGTTGCTGGCGCACGTGGCGCTCGAGGCCGCGCCCGGCGACATCGGGCAGATGGCGTCGGTGCAGGCGCGGATGCTGGGCGCGACCGACGCCGAGCGGGCCGCCGCTGCCACCGTGGCCGGCGCGCTGCTGGGTCATCCGCTGCTGGCCCGGGCGCGGGCCGCCGCCGCGGCCGGCCGCGTGTGCCGGCGCGAGGTGCCGCTCGTGCTCACCGTGGACGCGCTCCTCGTGGACGGGCAGGCCGACCTGCTGTGGGACGACGGCGACGGCTGGATGGTGCTCGACTTCAAGACCGATATCGAACTCGGCGCCAGCACGGCGCTCTACGCCCGCCAGGTCGCCGTGTACCTCGAGGCGCTGCGCCGCGCCACCGGCCGGCCGGCGCGGGGCGCGTTGTTGCGCGCGTAGCCGGCAGCCCGCATTCGCCGGCTGCGATTCGCCGGCGGTGGGCGGCCCCGCCTGATATGGTGACGACATGCCCATGCCCGTCCCCGCGCGCGCGCTCGGCCGTTCTGGTCTCACCGTCTCCGCGATCGGCCTCGGCTGCATGGGCATGTCCGATTTCTACGGTGCGGCCGACCAGGCGGCGTCGATTGCCACCATCCATCGTGCCCTCGACCTCGGCGTGACGCTTCTCGATACGGCCGACGCCTACGGACCCTTCACCAACGAGACGCTGGTTGGCGCGGCGATCCGCGACCGCCGCGGCGCCGTCACGGTCGCGACCAAGTTCGGATTTCAGCGCAACCCCGACGGCACGCCGGTCGGCATCAACGGCCGGCCCGAGTACGTGCGCCAGGCCTGCGAAGCGTCGCTGCGCCGGCTCGGCGTCGAGGCCATCGACGTTTACTACCAGCACCGCGTCGATCCGGCGGTGCCGATCGAGGAGACGGTCGGCGCGATGGCCGAGCTCGTCCAAGCCGGCAAGGCCCGTTACCTCGGGCTGTCGGAAGCCGCGCCGGCCACCGTGCGGCGGGCCGCAGCCGTGCATCCCATCGCGGCCCTGCAGACCGAGTATTCGCTGTGGAGCCGCGATCCGGAAGGCGAGCTGCTCGACACCTGCCGCGAACTCGGCATCGGCTTTGTCGCCTACAGCCCGCTCGGGCGCGGCTTCCTGACCGGCCGCTTCCGCTCGATCGACGACCTCGAGGCGAACGACTGGCGCCGGCGGAACCCACGCTTCCAGGGCGAGAACTTCCAGCAGAACCTCGCGGTCGTGGCGCGGGTGCAGGCGCTGGCCCGCGAGCGGGGCTGCACCCCGGCGCAGCTGGCGCTGGCGTGGCTGCTGGCGCAGGGCGACGACATCGTGCCGATCCCCGGCTCCACGCGCGCCGAGCGCGTGGCCGAGAATGCCGGGGCGGTGGCGGTGAGGCTGTCGCCCGCGGATCTCGACGCGCTGGCGGCGCTGGCGCCGGGCATCGTCGGCGAGCGGTACATGCCGGCCGGCATGAAGGCGCTGAACGGCTGATGCCGGTGGTGCTCACCGCGCAGGACCTCGACGTCCGCCGCGCCCTGCTGGCGGCCTTCGCTGCCGGCGCCACGCCGACGCGCGCGTCGGTCATGCAGGCGCTGGGGCTCGACTACGCGCAGGTGTCGGACAGCTACCGCGCGCTCCAGGTTACGCGCGTCGTCGTGCTCGATCGCGACACCGGCGAGGTGTGGATGGCGATGCCGTTCTCCGCCGTCCCCACGCACTTCCGCGTGGTGGTCGGTGAGCGATCGGTGTGGGCCAACTGCGCCTGGGACGCGTTCGGCATCGCCGCCGCGCTCGACGAGGACGTGACCTTCACGACCCCATGTCCGGCCTCCGGCGCGGTGATTGCCGGCGGCGTCCGGCGCGGCGTGGCCTACGCGCATCCCGGGTCGGTGGCTTATGTGGGCGTGCCGGCGGCGCACTGGTGGGACGACATCGGCTTCACCTGATCGACCATTCGGCTCTTCCGGTCGGAAGAGGACGTCGAGCCGTGGGAGCGCGCCGGCGGGCGCGCGCCCGGACGGGTGGTGCCAGTGGCGCAACTGGCGGCCCTCGGCCGGCGGTGGTATCGCGGACGTCTGGCGCCCGACTGGCAACCGCGTTCGCTCGGGGCGTCGCAGGCGCTGCTCGAGTCGACCGGCTTCACCGGACCGTTCTGGTCGTTGACCGGCTGAGTCGAAGGTCGCACCGGCGGAGCCGCTCAGTGGCTCGTCCGCGGGCCGCACGCGCTCATGGCCGCGGTTCCGCCGCCGCCCTCGATCCACGCGGTCAGCAACTCGATGGCCTGGCGATCGGCCACGACCGTGCCGATCGGCGGCATCTGGCTCGAGGGCCGGCGTGACCTGGCGCGGTGCAGCAGCGCGCTCAGTTCCGGGCGGCCCGGCTGGAGAAGACGGGAGGTGCCGGCGGGCGCGGTCGGCACCAGCCAGTGCCCGGGACGATCCACCGTGGTCGTGAGGGCATCGGGCGCGCACGCACCAGCGGTTTCAAGGGTGTATTTCAGGAACAGCCCGAGTGACGCGATCGAACTCTGCCGGTTGTGGCAACTGCCGCAGTTGGTCGAGAGATAGCCGAGCACGGCCCGCTCGCGTCCGTCCACCGCCTCGATCCGAGGCGGCGCCGCGACCAGTTCGGGGCGCGGCGGGGTCAGACGGTTCTCGGCCACCAGGGTCCGCAGCGTGAGCATCCCGGCATCGAGCGGCTCGGCGTGCGGCGCCAGCGGATCACGGTCCTCCGAGAGCTGGAGGGCGGTGAAGCCGAGCACCTCGGTACGGGCCGAGTCGTGGCACGCCCGGCACTCGTCGAGCGAGGGGATGCTATGCCACTTGCCCGGCGCCACTTCAGCGGCGTCGGCGATGCCGCCGGCTGGCGCGAGCACCGCGTCTCGCTGGTCGTCGCGCCACGCGTAGGAGGCAAAGCGCCAGCCGTCGGTCCCCGTCTTCCAGAGGAGCCGCGTCTCGACCTTGCGGCCGGCAAACGTGAACTCCTTCCAGAAGCGGGTGCCGACGGGGAAGTCCCAGTGATCGATTCGAGCCACGCCGATGGGGGCGCCGTCGGGCAGGCGCACCCACCGGCGCTTGGCCGCGCCGTCACTCCACAACGGATACTGGGGCGCGAAGGGACGATTGCGCGGGTCGACGACGAGCGGCGTCCCCTCGCCGTAGAGCCCGGTCTGCGACAACAGCCGCGGCGGCTCGGCCGGCCAGCGCCCGGCCGGCGGGTCCGCGCCCAGCACGCGGCCGGTCGTCGCGCCCAGCCACAGCAGCGCTCCCGCCGCCGTCAGGGTCCAGGCCCGACGACTCGTCACTGCAGCGCTCCTTCGGGCGGATCGATCGGCTGCGGCACGCGGTTCTTCACCGGCGGCAGCGTGCGCAGATACGCCCACAGCGCCTTGATCTCGGGATCGGTCAAGGCGCCGACGATGACGTAGGGCATCGGCGGCAGCACCTGACGGCCCTTGCCCTGGTGCTTCCCGGTGCGCATCGTGGCGATGAACTGCTCCTCGGTCCAGTCGCCCAGGCCGGTGTCCTTGTCCGGCGTGAGGTTGGCGGTGAAGCTCACGCCCCACGGGCCGGCCCAGGCGGTGTTGGTGGCGGAGCCGAGCGTCATCCACGGTCCTGGCGGCAGCTTCGGAGCAGGCGGCATCTCCAGCGTCTCCGGATGGCCGGTCAGCGCGCGCGCCATGTCCGGCTCCGGGCCCTTCGGGCCCCATCTTGAGCGGGGTGTGGCAGTCGTGGCAGCCCATCGTCCGGACCAGGTAGGCGCCCAGGTCCGGGTGTGAACGGGCCGGCTGGGGCCGGGCTGCGGCGGCGCCGGCTTGCGGCGCGCGGGCGGTGGCAATCAGGGTGGTGAGCGCGACGGCGCTGATCGTGAGCGCCAGGGTAGCCAATCGATTCGGTCTCATGCGTCTGTCCTCCTCGCGGTGAGACGGAATCATCGCGGCTCGGTTCGACGCCGCCAACCTAAGTGTTTCCTATGCGATCTTAAGAAGTTCCTAACCGGCTATACTGCCCGCCACGGCCATGAATCCGCCCGCTCCGGCCCTGATCGACGACGCCCTGGCGGCGTTCCTCCAGCACGGCGTCGCCATCAACCTCGGCACTCGCAATCACCGTTACGAGCCCACCGCCGCCTACGTCGGCGCCGCGCTCGTCGACGACGACCGCCAGCACCTGACCATCTACGTGCCGACCATTGCGGCGGGGCCCGTGCTCGACGACCTGCGGGCCAACGGCCAGGCGGCGGTGGTTTTTGCGCGGCCCGAAGACGACCGCGCCTGCCAGGTCAAAGGCACGTTCGTTGCCGCGCGCCCGGCCGCAGACGCCGAGGAGGCCGTGGTGCGGCAGCAGGTCGACGGCTTCCGCCGTCAGCTCGAGATGATCGGGATGCCCGGGGAATCGGCCCGGCCGTGGGTGGTGTGGCCGGCCATGGCGGTGCGCCTGCGCGTCACCGCGGTGTTCGACCAGACGCCTGGCCCCAAGGCGGGAGCGCCTATTCTGTGAAGCCGGGGCTCGAGACGCTGACGCCCTGCTTCCAGGGCCTGGTGCCGGCCACGTTCTACACGTGTTCGGCCGACGGCCTGCCCAACGCCGCCTACCTGAGCCACGTCGACTACGTCGACCCGTCCCATGTGGCGTTGTCGTTCCAGTTCTTCAACAAGAGCCGGCAGAATGTCGCCGAGAACCCGAACGCGCTCGTGCGCGTCGTCGATCCGGACACGCAGCAAGGCTGGGAGCTGCGCATCAGGCTGGAACGGTCCGAGACCTCCGGCCCGATCTTCGAGCGCATGGCGCTGCGCATCGAGGCCATCGCCTCGTACTGCGGCATGAAGGGCATCTTCGCGCTGAAAGCCGCCGACATCTACGAAGTGCTGTCGCTACGCCAGGTGCCCGAGCAACCGGGCGTCGTCGTCGCGGAAGACCGCCGCCCGGCGCCAGACGCGGTGTTCACGATGGAGGCGCTGCAGAACCTGGCGCTCCGGCTGCACAGCGCAGAGGGTCTCGAGCCGGTGCTGGATTCGATCCTGGCCGGCCTCGACCAGTTCTTCGGCTTCCACCACTCGATGATCCTGGTGCCGGGCGACGAGCCCAAGACCTTGATGGCCATTGCCTCACACGGCTATCCGTCGCGCGGCGCCGGCGCCGAAGCGCGGTTCGGCGAGGGCATCACCGGGATGGTCGCCGAGGCCCGGCAGGCAATTCGCATCTCGGGCCTGATGCGGGGCATCCTCTACGCCTACGCGGCCCGCTGCCGCGCCGAGCAGCACGGCCTGCGCACCGATGAACTGAGGATTCCGCTGCCCGGGCTGGCCAGTCCGGCCAGCCAGCTCGGGGTGCCGCTGCTGGCGCGCGGCGATCTCGTCGGCGTGCTCGTGCTCGAGAGCGAGACGCCCTACCAATTCCACGAGAGCGATCGCGCTACCATCGAGCTGCTCGGCTCCTATCTCGCCCTCGCCATCCAGAACGCCATGCTGCAGGAAGCCAGCGATGCCACCGACGGACGCCCCGGGGCTCAGCCCCCGGCCGCGGCGCCGTCCGCCGCGCCGCTGTGCCGGCCGCGCCACGAGGTGGCCTTCTACCAGGGCGACGACTGCGTGCTCGTGGACGGGGAGTACTTGATTCGCGGGCTGCCGGCCCGCATCTTGTGGAAGCTGCTGTCGGCGCACCAGGCCGAGCGGCGCGCCGAGTTCACCAATCGCGAGCTGCGGCTCGACAAGGCGTTGCAGTTGCCCGAGTACAAGGACAACCTCGAGACCCGGCTGCTGCTGCTCCGGCGCCGGCTCGACGAGAAGTGTCAGGACATCCGGCTGGTGCCGCGCGGCCGCGGCCGTTTCGCGCTCGAGGTGGGCGCCGACCTGGCCCTCGTGGCTCACCTTTGACGCGGACCTGACGCCTTGCCTCTTCTGACACGCAGGGCAAGTTGTAGCCGATCAGAAATGCCACTTTCGCACCAGCTGGGCGCGTAAGCCTTCGGCTAGTCGGCCACGGTCCGCGGTCATTCGCCTAATGGCGTGACGCTTGCATTAGGACCGAGGGCAGACAGGTTCAGCATGATACGCTTCGACAAAAGCGACGCGTTCGCTGGGATTGTCATGCCGTCTGAAGCGCTCGACCACATAACGATCAGGGGCTTCAAGAGCATCAAGTCGATCGAGAAGCTCCCCCTGAGTGCCATCAACATCCTTGTCGGCGCCAATGGCTCAGGAAAGTCCAATTTCATTGGCGCTCTGTCCTTCCTGCACGAAGTTCGTGAGGGGCGGTTGCAGGACTATGTCCGCCGTTCTGGCGGAGCCGAGCAGGTCCTGCACTTCGGCTCGAAAAACACGCAACAGATCCAGTTCCATGTCTCCTTCGGGCACGGCGTGAATCAATACGAATTGGACCTGAAACCGGCACAGGATGACAGCCTGTTTGTGTCTGGCGAGTTTGGATATTTTTGGGACCGCTCGAAATACACCGAACCATTGCGCGAAGGAATTCTCCCGGCCGAAGGCGGTCGTGAAGCCGGAATCAGCAGCCCGGACGTAAAGCGCATCGCCGGGTGGGTCCGCCAACGGCTGGGCATCTTTCGCCTCTACCATGTCCACGACACGAGCACTTCTTCGCCCATGCGGAAGACCTCGCAAGTCAATGACAACCACTACCTGAGGCCCGACGGCGCGAACCTAGGTGCGTTCCTCTTCCTGCTAGAAAAGAAACATCAGTCGGAATACCAACTGATCCGTCGAGCCGTGCAGGCGGTTGCCCCATTTTTCGATGATTTCTCTCTGAAACCTGATCCTCTCAACGAGGACTCGATTCGGATTGCCTGGAAGCACAAGGATTCTAACCAGTACTTCGGAGCGGCATCGCTGTCGGATGGCACACTACGGTTCGTCGCATTGGCAACGCTGTTCCTTCAGCCTGAGAAGTATCGACCCGCCGCGATTGTCATAGACGAGCCGGAACTCGGCCTACATCCTGCCGCGATAGCTATGCTGGCTGCTCTGGTGAAACAAGCTTCTGTGCAGACTCAAGTCATTCTTTCGACGCAGTCCGCACTGCTCCTCGATCATTTTCAGCCTGAAGATATTCTGGTTGCCGACCGGGTTGGCAACGCGACGCAGTTGAATCGTATCGACTCAAGCCGTCTCTCGGAGTGGCTCGAGGACTATAGCCTTGGGCAACTCTGGGAGAAGAACGAACTCGGTGGTCGCCCCTAGAGTCCCAATGCTGCGCCTCCTTGTGCACGTCGAGGGCGAAACCGAAGAGCGGTTCGTCAGCCAAGTCTTGAAACCGCATTTGGTGGCCAAAGGTTACGTGTCCGTCAGCGCAAGGATTTTTGGAAACGCGCGCCAACGGAGCCGCCGCGGCGGGATTCGGTCTTGGGAGAGCGCGAAGAGCGACATCCTACGCCACTTGAAGGAGGACCCTGGCGTCTTAGCTACGACGATGGTCGACTACTACGGCTTGCCTCAAGCGGACGGACGGGCGTGGCCCGGCAGGACTGAGTCAGCCAAGCTGAGCTTCGACGCGAAGGGGCCGACCGTAGAGACAGCCATCGCCGCCGAGATCGCATCGGCGATGGGTTGGCAAGGGCGCTATGGCAACCGCTTCATCCCATTCGTCGTCATGCACGAATTCGAAGCATTGCTATTCAGCGATTGTTCGTCGTTCGCTGGCGCGATAGGGCGGCCCGCGCTCGCACCGGCGTTGCAACACATTCGAGACGGATTTCGTACGCCGGAAGAAATCAACGATTCGCCGTTAACTGCCCCATCGAAGAGGGTTCAAGGATTGGTGCCCGGTTACCAGAAGCCATTGCTCGGTGCGGCGGC
Organism: uncultured Acidobacteriota bacterium; assembly: GCA_963843885.1. Lineage (GTDB taxonomy): Bacteria > Acidobacteriota > Vicinamibacteria > Vicinamibacterales > UBA2999 > CADEFD01. The sequence continues at coordinate 219,422 of CAWJMJ010000011.1, read as the reverse complement.
GGCACTTGAAATTGGGCTGGTCGGTATACGCAAGGCCTGCCCGCATTTCGATCATTGGATCAGTGCTCTCGAAGCCGAAGCTGCTCGTCTCAACGCTCCGCCCGCGTGATCCAGCGCGGCACGACCGGCAGCTGCACCGCGTCGAGCGCGTCGAGCAGCGCCGCCGGATCGGCGTCGTGGCGCACGACCGCGCGGGTCTCGGGCTTGACGAAGCCCTCGGCCCAGGAGTGGTCCATGAAGCGGATCAACTCGTCGTAGAAGCCGTGCACGTTGAGCAGGCCGCACGGCTTGCGGTGCAGCCCGAGCTGCGTCCAGGTGACGGCCTCGAACCACTCCTCGAAGGTGCCGATGCCGCCGGGCAGGGCGATGAATGCGTCGGACAGGTCGGCCATGAGCGTCTTGCGCTCGTGCATCGAGTCGACGACGTGCAGGGTCGTGACGCCGCGGTGGCCGATTTCACGACTCACGAGCGTGTGCGGGATGACCCCCACCACTTCGCCGCCGGCCTCGAGCATCGCGTCGGCCACGACCCCCATCAAGCCGACGTTGCCGCCGCCGTAGACCAGCCCGTGGCCGCGCCTGGCGATCTCCCGGGCCAGGGCGCGCGCTGCCGCCGCGTATCCGGGATGGGAGCCGCTGCTGGAGCCGCAGAAGACGCAGATTCGAGGCATGTGGCGTCAGCCGGTGAACTTGTAGCCGAGGCCGTGCACCGTCACGATGACTTGCGGCACCTTCGGGTTGACTTCGAACTTCTGGCGCAGCCAGGCCACGTGCACGTCGACGGTCCGGGTCGACGGCGTGTGCTCGTAGCCCCACACCTCGTGCAGCAGCTCGTCGCGCGACAGCGTGGCGCCGCGATGCTCGAGGAAATAGCGCAGCAGCTGGAACTCCTTGGCTGAGAGATCCACCGGGGCGCCGTCGCGCGTGACTTCCGCCTTGCGCACGTCGACCACCACGTCGCTGAAGGTGTACCTGGCCGACCCGGCCAATCCAGCCGGGGCGACGGCCGCCGGCGTCTGTCCCGCGCGCCGCAGCAGGGCTTCGATGCGGGCCAGGAGTTCCAGCGCCTCGAAGGGCTTGGTCAGGTAGTCGTCGGCGCCGAGCTTCAGACCGACGACGCGGTCCACCACCTGGCCGCGCGCCGTGAGCATCAGGATCGGCGTGGCGATGCCGCGTTGGCGTAACGTGCGGCAGACATCGAAGCCGTCGCGCTTGGGCAGCATCACGTCGAGCACGACCAGGTCGAAGCGGCCGGTCGTGGCCAGGGCCAGCCCGGTGTCGCCGTCCCCGGCGGTGTCGACCTGATAGCCTTCCGGAATCAGCCGATCGCTGAGCGTGAGCTGCAGGCCCGGTTCGTCCTCGACGAGCAACAGGCGTCCAACCGCCATGGGCTGCTACGAGACCGACGGCGCGGCCGACTGGGCGTCGGCGTGGCTGATGGTCACGGGCTCGGTGACGCCCGCCACCGGCGGGGCGGCCGGCAGGCCGATGGTGAACGTGCTGCCGCGGCCGCTTTCGGTCGTGAGCTCGACCCGGCCGCCGTGGGCCTCGGTGATGCGCCGCACCAGGCTCAGGCCGAGGCCGCTGCCCTGGACCTGGTTGGCCACGGCGGTGCGTCCCCGGTAGAACGGCTCGAACACGAGCTGACGTTCGTCGGGGTCGAGCCCCGGACCGTGATCCTCCACCGCGATCCGCACTTCACGGCCGCGCGCGCCGCTGCCGGCCTCGACCCGGACGCGCACCCAACGGTCGTCCCCGGCGTACTTGATGGCATTGCCGACGAGGTTCTGCACGGCCGACTGCAGGGCGCCGGCATCGCCGACGACCAGCGGCAGGTCCGGAGCGATGTCGACCTGCACGTCCACGCCGGCCCGCGCCGCATCGAAGGCCGATTGCTGCACGGCCCCTTGGACGATGCTGGCCGCCGACACCGGCGCCATCGGCAGCGGCCGTCCCGAACCGAGCCCGGCCAGTTGCAGCACGCGCTCGACGGTCTCGCCGAGGCGACGTGCTTCGGTCTGGATGGTCGAGCCGTAGCGCTTCACGCGCGCGGGGTCGCCGACGACGCCGTCGGCGAGATTGGCCGCGGCCGAGTTGATGACGGCCACGGGCGTGCGCAGCTCGTGCGACACCGCGGCCACGAACTCGAGCTGCTGGCGGGCCAGCGCCTGGGCGCGCCGGGCCGACACGGCGATGAGCGAGACGGCCACGCCGAGCAGCAGCAGCACGCCCAGGCTGAGCGTGAGGTTGCGCCGCCGCGAGGCCGCCACGGCGGCGTCGAGTGACCCGGCGCGATGCTGCACGCGCAGTTCCCAGTGGCCCTGGCCGTGGGTGATGGTGCGGGTCCGGACCGCGCGGCGGCCGTCGCCGTCGCGCATCTCGATGACGCTGACCACGTCGCGCCCGGGGACGGCATCGTGCTCGAGCCCGGGCGAGGGCGGCAGGTCGGGACGCCCCTCCAGGCGACGGCCGTCAGGACCGCCGCGGGCGAAGATCATCATCGGGCCGACGTGGGGCTGCAGGAACGCGTTGGTGATGTCCGGCGCGGCGGCCGTGGCCTCGGCGGCCCCCGGCGCCGACTCGAACACCACGCGGCCGCTGTCCTTCGACACGATGGCGACGCGGTAGTCGGCCGACTCGGGGAAATGCTCGGCCACGAGCGCCGGCAGACGCTGGCTGATGAGCGTGTCGAGCGCCAGCGACACGACGGTGAAGCCGCGCACCCGCACGTCGGGCAGGAAGCGTTCGGTGAGGTCGGCCTGCTCGGGCAGCGACACGGTGACCACCGGCGAGACCAGCGTGCGCTCGTCGCCGAGCGCAGCCGTTGCCGCCATCCGCTCGCGACGCCCGACGGCGTCGTCGGCGGCGGTCGCCACGAATTTCTGCAGCTGCTCCCGCAGTGGCGCCAGGGCCGCCGGCCAGGCGACTTCGTCGAAGCTGCGGCGCGCGGGCACCCACTGGAACGCCACCAGAGGCGCGTCACCCGTCGAGGCCGGCGCCGGCGCCTCGATCAACCACACCTGCTTGACCAGCGCGGCGGTGGTGGCGTTGGCCATCGCGCTGCCATAGCGCAGCGCATAGGCGTCCCAGTCGCGCCGCTCGACCATCGCGCCGTCGAGCTGCAGGCTGGCGCTGACGCGTGACAGCTCGGTGTCGACGGCCGAGGTGAACTGCGAGGCCGCGGCGCGCAGGGTGCGGCCGCTGCGATCGCGATCGGCGTCGGCGATCTGGTTGACCCAGTCGGTACTGCAGCCAGGCCAGCGCCGGCAGCAGCACGGCCACCGTGGCGGCCAGCCACGTGGTCTTGGCGAGGCGCAGCTTCGAGCCCGGCATGAGGCGACTCTAACACGCGAAACGACGAGGAAAATCGCGCTGTTCACGGCATTTAACATCCTTAACAAAGCCTTTGCCGAGCCTTAACGTCGGACCGCGTCGAGGCTCCGTCACAATGAGCAGACCAACAACGGCCGCCCGCCCGGCCTCGCGGCCGGCGGCGTGAGAGTGCGAAGGAGACAGGCATGAAAGCGTGGATGGCAATGGCGGCGGCGATGTTCGTGGGGGTCGGGTCTTCTGGTCTGGATCACGTGGTGCCGCTGCCGGTGTTTGCCGCCGAGCAGGCCGCCGATCAGGCCGCCAACGTGCTGGCCGAGATGCGTAAGGCGCTCGGCGGCGCCAAGCTGGCGCAGGTCAAGAGTCTCAGCGTCGAAGGCCCGTTCCGCCGGACCATGGGGCAGCGCCAGATGGAAGGGACGATTGCGTTGGTGCTGGCCGCGCCCGACCGGATGCATCGGCTCGAAGAGATGCAGATGGGACCGGCCACGATCGAGCGCACGCAGGCCTTGAACGGCGAGACGTCGTGGACCGACATGCAGAACCGCGGCGGCATGGGCGGCGGCGGGATGCAGATCATGATGCGCGACGGCCCTCCGGGGCCGGCCGGCGGGCCCGCGCCGGATCCGGCCGAGGCCGAGAAGCGCCGCACCACGATATTGAAGGCCGAGATGCAGCGCTGGATGTTCGTGCTGCTGGGCACGCCCGCTGGCGAAGTCAGCTACGCCGGCGTGGCCGAGTCGCCCGACGGCAAGGCCGACATGATCGAGATGACCGACGCGCGCGGCCAGGCGCTGCGCCTCTTCGTGGACCAGTCCACCCACCTCCCGCTGATGCTCAGCTACTCCGAGCTGCGGCCGCGCATCATGATGCAGGGCGGCCCCGGCGGGCGGCGCCGCGGCCCTGGCGGTCCGGATGGCCCGGGCAGCGGCACCGGCGGCGCCGTCGCCGGTCCCGGTGGAGCCGCTGGAGCGCCTCGTCCGGCTGGACAGCCTGGTGCCCCCGCTAGCGAGCCCGGCGCCGGCGCCGCGAGCGGCGAACGGCAGCGGCCCAGCCCCGAGGAAATGCAGCGGCGCATGGCGGCGATGCCGCCGCCCGCGCCGAGCGCCATGACCATGACCTTCGACGACTTCGCGTCGGTGGACGGCGTGAAGCTGCCCAAGCGCATCACCCTCGCCGCCGACACCACGCCGGTCGAGGAGTGGACGCTCGAGAAGATCAAGGTGAACCCGTCGGTGAAGGACGGTCTGTTCCAGAAGAAGTAATCGGGTTCACCGACGCCAGTTGGCGGAACGAAAGGACATGGACATGCGTGCCGGGTTGCGAGTCGTCGTGGGAATGATCGCCGCCGTCGTGATGACGGCGGCGGCCGCCGGGGCCCAGAACGGGGGCGGGGCGTCGCTGCGGATCACCGTGCTCGACGAGACCGCGGCGGTGCTGCCGGGCGCCGCCGTGATGCTGGTCGGCGACGACGGCGTGGAGCGTGTGCTGCAGGTCGACGAGACGGGAGTCGCCGTGGCGGCCGACCTGACACCCGGAACCTACACCGTGGGCGCCGACTACCCTGGGTTCCGTCCCGCCGGCGTGGCGGTCACGGTCAAGCGCGGCGCCAACCAGGTGGCGCTGACGCTCAACGTGGCCATGAGCGAAGAGGTCACGGTGGCCGAGACCGATCCGTCCGAGCGGCGCGACAACGGCTTCACCACCACGCTCACGCCTGACGAAATCGACGCGCTTTCCGACGACGCCGACGAGATGGCCGACCAGCTGGCACAGATGGCCGGTCCGGGCGCGCAGATTTTCGTGGACGGCTTCCGCGGCGGCCGCCTGCCGCCGAAAGATCAGATCCAGCAGATTCGCTTCCGCACCAACTCCTATGCGGCCGAGTACCACGACGCCGGTATGGTGCGGGTCGAGGTGATCACCAAGCCGGGCCTGGGCGCGTGGCGCAGCCGCGTCACCTTCGGGTTTCGCGACGAGTCACTGAACGCGCGCAACGCCTTTGCCGACGTGACCCCGCCCGAACAGGTGAAGCGGGTGCAGTTGAGCAGCCAGGGCCCGATCGTCAAGGGCAAGACCAGCGTGAGTTTTTCGGTCGAGAGCAACCAGGCCTACGACTCGCAGACAATCGTGGCGGCCACGCCCGGCGGCGAGGTCCGCGATCTGGTGCGCCGCCCGAACGACGTGGTCAACGCCAGCATCCGCGTCGAGCAGGCGCTCAGCGCGGGCAACTCCCTTCGCGCCGAGTATCAGCGCCGCACCCAGGATCGCCGCAACCTCGGCGTCGGCGACTTCGAACTGCCCGAGCACGCCTACAGCACCGACGCGGTCACCGACACGCTGCGGCTGCGCAACACCCGCGTGCTCGGCAAGAAGGCCTTCAGCGAACTGAAGTTCGAATTCGTGCAGACGGCGTCCGAGAACACGTCGTTCTCGGCGCTGCCCACGCTGCGCGTGCTCGACGCGTTCACCGGTGGCGGTGCCGGCCAGACCGGCACGCGCGATGGCCGTCAGTTCCTGCTCGACCAGAGCTTCGACTTCACCGTGCGCAAACACTCGCTGCGCGCCGGCGTGCTCTTCGAAGCCGGCCTGTGGGACAGCACCCAGCAGACCAACGCCAACGGCACCTATACCTTCTCGAGCCTGGCCGAGTTCCAGGCGGGGCTGGCGCGAAACTTCACCCGCCGGGTCGGCGACCCGGCCGTGTCCTACACGCAGTACCAGGCGGGATGGTACGCCCAGGACGACTTCCGGCTGACGCGCAGACCTGCAGGTCAGCCTCGGCCTGCGCCAGGAGGTGCAGACCCACGTCAACGACCAGTGGAACCTGGCGCCTCGTGCCGCCTTCACGTGGACGGTGGCCAAGACCAACATCCGCGGCGGCTGGGGCGTGTTCTACGACTGGTTCGAGAGCGGCACCTACGAGCAGACGCTCCGCGTCGACGGCGTCCGGCAGATCGACGAGGTGATCGTCAACCCGACCTACCCGGTGACGGCGACCTCGTCGGGCACGCGGCTGCCGGCCAGCCGCATCCAGACGGCGGCCTCGCTCGATCAGCCGATCGTGCAGCAGGCGTCCCTGGGCTTCGATCGCAACCTGAAGACGTGGCTGGGGGTGCGGGCCGACTACATGTGGACGCGCGGCTATCGCATGCTGCGGTCGGTCAACGTCAACGCGCCGACTCGACGGCGTGCGGCCCGACCCGCTGGTCGGCAACGTCAGCGAACTGCGGTCCACCGGCGAACGCGCGCAGGACCGCTTGAGCGTCGGCGTCAACGTGCGGGTGCCCAATCGCCGGATCATGGGCAACGTGATGTATCAGCTGGGCAGCACCCGCAACTTCGCCGACAGCCCGCTCAGCCTGCCGTCCAACTCGAACGACCCCGATGCGGACTGGGGCCCGGCGGCGCAGGACGTGCGCCACCGCCTGTTCTTCATGGCCAACTTCCCGGTCATGTTCGGGCTGCGCGCCGGGCTGAACGTGCAGGCCTCGTCGGGACGGCCCTACAACCTCACGACCGGCCTCGACGACAACGGCGACACGGTCTTCAACGACCGCCCGGCCGGCGTCGGGCGAAACTCGCTGCGAGCGGCCGGCCAGGTGACCACCGACTTGCGCCTCACGCGGTCGTTCAGCCTCGGCGGCATCCTGCGCGGCGGCCCCGAGGGCGTGCCCGTGGGCGGTCCGCCGATGGCTCCGGGCGGCGCGGCGGCGCAGCGCGGTATGGGCGGCGGCCCGGGCGGCGGCGAAGGCGGCCCGCAGATGGTCGTGATGGAGGGCTCCAACTCGCGCTACCGGCTGGACCTGTTCGTCAACTTTCAGAACCTGTTCAACCGCACCAATCTCAACTCCTTCAGCGGCAACCAGCGGTCGCCGTTCTTCGGAGTCGCTACCTCGGCTGGTCCGGCCCGGCGCGTGGAGATTGGGGCCACGGTGTCGTTCTAGCGCTGACCCGGGACGACGGGCCGCCGTCGCACCCGCCTCTGCTCGCCCACGACGCTCACGAGGAAGCGGCCGGCGGGGGCTGGCGCGGCACGGCAGCGTTGCCGGCGGCGAGATTGCGGCGCTGCTAGAGTGTGGACGTGGAGCAACGGGACGCACCGGAGGTGCTCGTCATCGGTGGCGGCGTGATCGGCTGCGCCGTCGCCTTCGAGCTGGCCGACGCCGGCTTGCGGGTCCGCCTGCTCGAAGGCCGCCGGCTCGGGGGCGGCGCGTCGCAGGCCTCGGCCGGCGTGCTCGCCCCCTACGTGGAGGGACACGATTCGTCACTGCTACGGGGGCTGGGCCGCCGCTCTCTCGACAGCTACGAGTCGTTCGTGGCGCGCGCCGCAGAGGCATCGGGCCAGGCCGTGCACTTCTCCAGGTGCGGCACGCTGGAAGTGGCCGTCACCGCCGGCGACGTCGAGCGGCTCCAGCGCGCCCGCCAGATGGTGGCCGGCGAGGGCGTGGCCAGCAGCTGGCTCGAAGACGAGGCCCTTCGTCAGGCCGAGCCGGCGCTGCACGACGGCGCGCTCGGCGCCCTCCACATCGCGTCGCACGCAGTCGTGGACGTGCCGGCGCTGACCAACGCGCTTGCCGCCGCGGCCGCGGCCCGGGGGGCGGACGTGATCGGCGGCGTGGCGGCCACGTCACTGGCGCGGGGCGCCGATGGACTCGTGGTCCAGACCTCCAGCGGGCCCATGCACGCCGCGCAGGTGGTGCTCGCGGCCGGCGCCTGGGCCGGCGCGCTGACGCCGCTCGGCGCCGACCCGATTCCGGTGCGGCCGGTGCGCGGTCAGCTCCTGCACCTGGGCACGCCGCCCGGCACGGTGCGGCACATCGCCTGGGCCAGCGACGTCTACCTGGTACCGTGGCCCGACGGTACGCTGCTTGTCGGGGCCACTTCTGAGGACGTCGGCTTCGACGAGCGATCCACGGCCGGCGGCGTGGCCGCTCTGCTGCGATCGGCACTCGCGCTCGTGCCGGCCCTGGCCGCGGCCACCTTTCTCGAGGCGCGCCGTGGCCTGCGCCCCGGTTCGCCTGACGGGCTGCCTTACATCGGCCGATCCGCCGTGCTGCCCGGGCTGATTTACGCCTGCGGCCACTACCGCAATGGCGCGTTGCTGGCGCCGCTTACCGCCGCGCTCGTCCGCCAGCTCGTGCAGGGCGACGACCGCGACGAGGCGCTTGCGGCGCTGGCCCCGGCCCGCGCCGGACGGTTGTAGACTGGGCGCGGTTCGATCATGAGCAGCCTCATCAGCGACGACGACGCCCGGGACCGCGTGCAGGCCCTGCCCGAGTGGCGCATCGAGGGCAAGACCCTGATGCGCGAGTTCACCTTCAGGGGCTTCCCCGAAGCCGTCGACTTCGTGACCCGGCTGGTTGGCCCGGCCGAAGCCGCCGACCACCATCCGGATCTCGAGATCCACTACCGCCGCGTGATCGTGCGCTACTCCACGCACAGCGAGGGCGGGCTCACCGCGAAGGACTTCGCCGGCGCCGCCGCCGCGAACGACGCCGCCCGGCCGTCCGCGCGGTGACGGCGTCGAGCGCCGGCCCGGCGCCCGCCGGCCGCAGCGAATGGGTGGTGGCGTGCCTGGTGGTGGTCGCCATCACCGTCATCGCCACCTGGCCGCTGGCCACGAGCCCCTGGCTCGTGCCCACCCATCAGGATCCGCTGTTCTCGTCGTGGCGGCTCTATCAATGGACGCGCAATCTCACGACCGGCGCGCCCGAGGGGCTGTTCGGCGGCAACATCTTCCATCCGGCCGGCGACGTCCTGCTCTACTCCGACGCGATTCCGCTGCCGGCGCTGCTCGCCGCGCCGTTCATCGCCGCCGGCGTGCCGGTCACGATGGTTTACGCGGCCTTGGTGTGGGCCTCGTATCTCACGGCCGGCCTGGCCATGTACGCCTGCGCGCGCGAGATCTCCGGCAGCCGCTGGGGCGCGCTCGTGGCTGCGGCCGTCTTCATCGGCGCGCCGGCGCGTCTCGATCACGTCATGCACCTGGAGTTGCTGTGGACGGCGTGGCTGCCACTGGCCGTGCTCGGCACCGCCCGGGTCTTGCGCGGTCGCGGCCGGTCGGTGTGGCTGATCGGCGGGTCGCTGGCCGCGCAGTTCCTGTGCTGCATCTACTACGGCGTGTTCCTGTTCACCATCTGGCCGTTGCTGGCCGGGGTCGAATGGCTGCGCGCCCGTCCGGCTCTGGAGCGTGCCACCGTGCGCCGCGGCATCGCCGCGCTGACGCTGGCGGCCCTCGTGGCCGGCGCCTATGCGCTGCCATATCAGCGGGCGCGGCAGGTGGTGGGCGAACGCGAGGACTACGAGGTGCTGCGCTACAGCGCCACCCTCGACAGCTACGCGGTGTCGCCGCCCGCGAGCCGCTGGTGGGGCTGGACCTACGGCGACGAAGACGCCGAGCTGCGTCTCTTCCCCGGCCTTCTGGGCACGTCGCTGGCCGTCACCGCGCTGGCCACGCCGGCCGCGCCGTGGACGGCGGCCCTGGCCGTGACGACGGCCTTTGCGGTGGAGGCCTCGACCGGACTGAACGGCGTGATCTATCCGCTGCTGCGCCGGCTGGCGCCGCCGTATCGCGGCCTGCGGGTGCCGGCCCGCTTCGGCGCCGTGGCCCTGATGGGGGTGGCGCTGCTGGCGGCGCTGGGCTGCGCCAACCTGGCGCGCGCCTGTGGGCGGATGCCAGGCGCGCCAGCGGCGGCCATGATCGTGCTGGCGCTCATCGCCATGGAGAGCGCCGCCGCGGTGCCGGTCCGGCGGCTGCCGCGCGCCGCCCCGCCGGTCTACGCGCTGCTGGCGGACCTGCCGCCGACCGTGATCGTGCACACGCCTCTGCCGTTGCCCGAGGCCCTGCCAGGCGCGGAGGCCGACTTCCAGTACTTCGCGCAGTATCACCAGCACGAGCTGATCAACGGCAACAGCGGCTTCTATCCGCCCGCCTACGTGGACACGCTCGAACGGGCGCGATGGTTTCCGGACGAGCGGGCGCTGGCGGCCCTGCGCGCGGCCGGCGCCGAGTACCTGCTCGTGCACGAGCAGTTCTTTCCGACGCGCGAGGCCTTCGGCCACACCGTAGTGGAGCTCGAAGGGCGGAAAGGCGTGACGCCGGTGGCGACCTCGAGCGACGACGGTGGCGCCGTGCTGGTCTACCGGCTGGTGCACTGACGCGCCGCGCCGTTACGGCGTCAGCGTTTGAGGCCGATCGGGAACGCGGTTTCGAGATCGCCGGCGGGGCGCGGGATGACGTGCACGCCGACCAGCTCGCCCACGCGCCGCGCGGCGGCGGCGCCGGCATCGGTGGCGGCCTTCACCGAGCCGACATCGCCGCGCACGATCGCGGTGACCAGTCCGGCATCGACCTTCTGCCAGCCGACGAACACGACGTTGGCGGTCTTCAGCATGGCGTCGGCGGCCTCGACCATGCCGACGTAGCCGCGCGTCTCCACCATGCCCAGTGCCTCGCCGGTGACCGTGGGGCTGTCGCTCACGTCGGGCTCCTTGGCTCGTGCCATCGCTATTGAATCCTGCCGCGCGCGGCAATCGGCAGCGCGCTCACCACGTCGAGCCCGTGCACGAGCCACGCCTCGTCGACCAGATTCGACACCACGCACGCGTGGTTGGGCAGCACCCGCACGCGATCGCCGGGGGCCAGCGGCACGGCCCCAGGGGTGACGTGCACGGTGGCATGTTCCTCCGAGAGTCGCTCGACACGCAAGTGCGGATCGGGCTGCTCGTCTGGCGTGGCGGCCAGGTTCCGGTAGACGTCGCCGTGCCCCGGCGCCGGCGCGAAGCCGCGGGCGCCGTCGGCCGCCAGCGTCTTGCTGCCGCAGTCGAGCACGACCCGGTCGGCCGCCGGCACGCTCACCACCGTGGCCAGCACCGTGAGCGCGCAGTCGTCGCGCGTCGCCGCGCCGAGACCGACCATGGTGCGGTCGTAGTAGACGTAGTTGCCGGGCCGGAATTCGGTGACCGTACCGCGGGCCACGCGCAGCGAATAGCGGGCCGGCGGCGTGGCTCCGACGCTGACCTCGCCGATGGCGATGCCGTCGCTCCGGGCCGCGCGGGCCACGGCGCCCATGAGGTCGCGCTCGGCGGTGGCCATGGCCTCGAGTTCCTGGTCCGAATGGGCGTGATAGCTGTGTCCCGCGTGGCTGAGAATCCCAGCCAGGCGCAATCCCGGCAGGTGGGCGACTTCGCGAAGGAACGACACGGCGTCGAAGGGCTGCGCGGAGATGCCGCAGCGGTGGAAGCCGACATCGATCTTCACCAGCACCTCGGCCAGGGTGCCGGCGGCCGCCATGGCCTGCGACCAGCCGCGCGCGACGTCGAGGTGATCGACTACGAACGACAGGCGCGTTCGCTGCTGCAGGGCCAGGACGCGCGCCGCCTGCGACGGCTGCAGCGGATAGGGCACGCGGATGTCGGTCACCCCGGCATCGGCGAAGACCTCGGCCTCGCCCAGCTTGGCGCAGCAGATGCCGGCGGCCCCGGCCTCGAGTTGCAGGGCGGCGATGAACGGGCTCTTGTGGGTCTTGGCGTGCGGACGCAGCGCCACGCCGGCGTCGCTGGCCGCTTCCTGCATGCGCGCGATGTTGGCGTGCACCCGGGATTGCTCGATGAGCACGGCCGGCGTCCGGAGGTCGTCGAGGGTCACCGGGACATGATACGCGGGGTGCGGTAACCTTGTCGGGATCGGCGGCGCCCGCGCCCCCGGGAAGAGACCCATGGCCCTACGACTTGAGACCGCGTCGGACGCGGCGCTCGACCAGATTCTGCGCGAGACCCACCCTGTCTGGGGCGGCGGCCTCGCCTTCGACGCCTACGCCAAATACCAGGCGGCCGAGCGGCGCACGGCCTGGGGCCGCGCGCACGTGGAGCGCATGGCGCTCTACGACGGCCAACGCCTCCTGGCCAGCGCCAAGCGCTACGACCTCAGCGCCCGGGTCGACGGCCGCATCCGTCGCGTGCTCGGGCTCGGCGCGCTCTTCACCTCGCGTCCGACGCGCGGCCGCGGCGCCGCTTCGGCGATGGTGGCCCACCTGGTCGACGCCGCCAATACCGAGGGCTTCGAGTTCGCGCTGCTCTTCAGCGACATCGGCCCGGCCCTCTTCGAGCGGCTCGAGTTCGTCCCCATGCCGTTGGCGACATCGACGCTACGGGTCCTCACCAAGGACGGCGCCCCGGCCATGCTCGTGCGCGCCGGCGACGACAAGGACCTGGCGCACGTGACCGAGCTGAGCCTGGCGCGCTCGTCGCCGTCGCGCTTTGCGCTCGACCGCACCGAAGACTTGATCCGCCACGCCATCAGCAAGCGGCGCCTGCACGCCGGTCTCGGCCCGGCCGGACTGCGCCAGGTGGAGTTCCTGGTGGCCGAGGAAGGCCACATGGCGGTGGCCTACATGGTGTGTACCGTCCACGACGGGACGTGGACCATCGAAGAGGCCGGCGACCGCGATCCGGCCGGCGCGCGGCTCGGCGCGATGCTGCAGGTGATGCTGGCGCGCGAGCCCTCGCTCGAGCCGCCGCGCATCACCGGCTACTGGCCGCACGACCTGCGTCCGCCGCAGCTCGAGGTGGTGGCGGTGAAACCGAGCGACGCGGTGATGATGATTCGCCCGCTGCGCGATCGCACGCTGCCGATGCCGCCGCTGAGCGCGTCGGACATCGCCTTCTGGCACGGCGACCTGTTCTAGCCCCTCGCCCATGGGGCGCGTCGACTGGCGCCACGGGCGCAGAAACTGCAACGGCGGGAGATGTAACCGTGACAGGCCCCGTTACAATTACTGGCGCAAACGCAGGTTCAGGGTCTTCGACTCGCCGGCGCTGAGCGCGAGCCGTTCGGCACGATTGCGGATGCCGGCCAGGAACTCCGGATCGAGCGCTTGTCCGTCTTCCAGTCCCTGCACGGCCAGCACGCGGTAGTCGCCCTCCGGCGGCAAGGCCGAGAACGAGAACGTGCCGGTGGTGTCTGGCCGCGCCGTGCGGATGAAGCGCGAGTAGAACGACCACTTGCTCTCGTCGGCCGGGAAGACGACCACGGTCGAGTCGAGCACCACGTCGCCGCGATCGTCCCGGACGGTGCCGGTCACGCTGGTCGTGGATTGAGTGAGCACCACGCGCAGGCCGGCGAGGCGGGCGCCGGGCGCGACCGCCAACGGCGCGTCGGTGACGTCCTGGCCGTCGAGGAGCACCGCCTTCAGGTTCCACCCCGAAGGCGGGTTCACGCGCAGGAACGAGGGCTCGAACAGGCCGCGCAGCTCGAAGCTGTAATCGTCGGCCACGTGCCCCTGGCCGTTGCCGCCGAGCGGCGTGCCGGTGGGCTGCGCCGGCACCGCGCTCACGCGCACCTGGGCGGCGCGGAACGCCGCCGGCTGACCGCTGTCGGTCTCGATGCGACCCGACGCCACCGCCGTCGGCATCAGCGCAATGATGACGTTGTCGACGTCGCCGCCGCCCACGGTCAGCGGCGTGCTGCCGGCCAGGCCGGGATCGCCGCCGCGGCCCTGCGGCCGCACCATCAACGTGTAGCTGCCCGGCGCCAGGCCGGGAAGCTCGAACGTCCCGTCGCCCCGCACCGCGGCTCCGCGCGTATTCGTCATGCCGACCGACGTGCCGCTGGCGGGGACGGCCGTCACCAGGCCACCGGGCTCGGCGCCGGCCGGCGCCATCACCCGTCCGCGGACCCGCGACAGCGGCGCCAGCCACAAGCCGAAGCTGATGCCGTCCACTTCCTGCCCGAGGGCCACGGCCACGCGCTGCGCCTCGGCGGCGTTGGTCGTGCCCGGGAAATAGGTCGGCGCATAGCCGGTGGACGGCTGATCGTTGGGGTTGCCGCGCATGCCAGGGCGGTCTTCACGCAACGTCGCCGAGACGGCATATTCGCCGGGCGGCAAGCCGAACACCCGGAACGACCCCTGGTCGTCGGTGCGGTCCGACTGGCCGGCCGGCCGCAGCTGACGCTGTCCGTTGACGTACTGGTAACGCAGCACCTGCACCTGCGCGCCGGTGAGCGGCTCGCCGAACTCGTCGAGGATGCGACCGGCAATGACGCTGCCGCGCGGCAGCCCGATGCCGATTCGGTCGAAGACCGACCCGGCTGGCAGGTCGATGGCCGTGCCCCGTTCGCCGGGACGGCGTTGACCGTATTGCAGGGTGACGAAGCCGCCCTTCGACGCGGTCAGGGTGTAACGTCCGCCGGCCAGGGCGGCGATCTCGAAGCGGCCCTGCTCGTCGGTGGTGGCCATGCGGTTGTCGCCGCTGTCGGGCGCCACGGCCCTGACCTGCGCGCGGCGGATCGGCGCGCCGGTGTCGGCCGCCACCACCACGCCCTTCAAGACCGCCGTGCCTGTGGGGGGCTCGTCGCCCGGCAGCAGGCCGCGGGCCGGGGTGCGTTGCCTGGGGGCGGGCTGGGCCGTGGTCGTCGTCGCCACGCCGGTAATCACGAGCGTGGCCAGCGCGACGACGGGAAGGACACCACGGAGGGACGTCATCGTGCCTTGGATACGAGCTGGCGCGTCCCGCTGTTTACTGGACCTCGAGCTGTGCCGGCATCAGGAGCGACGCCACCGATCCAACAGGAGGCGGACCGACCCCCGCCAGACGGGAGCACCCCCCACCGCTGAGCCGAGCGCGCAGCTCAGCGCGGGCGCCCTGCCGCCCGGGCCCGCGAGGACATCAGGTGGTGGGTCGGACCGGCTCGGCGCCCATGTCGCGCACGAACCGGTAGTGCGAGCGCAGGGCTGACAGCAACGTCACGTTCTCGCGGCACGGCACGCCGTGTTCCTCGCACACCTCGCGGACCACCCGGGCCAGCGCGGGGTAGTGCACGTGGGCGATGCGCGGAAACAAGTGATGTTCGCGCTGGTAGTTCAAGCCGCCGAGCAGGAACGTCGCCAGCCGGCTGCCGGTGGCGAAGTTGGCCGTGGTCTCGATCTGATGCACGGCCCACTCGGATGGATGGACGAGATCGTTCGAGGTCGGGTGCTCGACCGCGTCCACGGAATGGGCGAGCTGGAAGACCACGCTGAAGATGAGCCCCATCGCCATCGACACGAGGACGTAGGTGCCGATCACCTGGCCGAAGCCGTGGCGCGTGAGCGGGATGACGAAGGCCACCGTGAGGAAGATGGCCTTGCCGGCGAGCAGCCAGACCAGGTCGGCGCCCTTCGGATAGCCAGCGCTCAAGCCGTCGTTCTTGCCGAGCGCGAGCCGCTGGATGTCGCTGTAGAGATACCGCAGGTGCACGAAGGTGTAGAGAACCCACAGGTAGATGTGCTGGTAGCGGTGCCACCAGTACCAGCGGTGTTCCTCGCTGAGCCGCGCCATCGGGCCCAGGTTGATATCGGCATCCTCGCCCGGGATGTTCGTGTAGACGTGATGGTTGTGATTGTGTTTGTCCTTCCAGAAGTACGAACTCGCCCCCATCAGGTCGAGCGTAAATCCGGCCAGGCGGTTCACCCACGGATGTCTGGAGAAGGTGCCGTGATTGCCGTCGTGCTGCACGTTGAAGCCGATGCCGACGAGCGCCAGCGCCAGCGCCGTGCCGGCCGCCAGCACCGTCCAGAACGTCTGCGCCTCGTAGACAAGCACCAGGTACGAGCCCGACCGCCGTGGCGATGAGGGCGGCAGCCTTGGCGTACATCAGCGGGCTGTCGACGGTCCGGCGCGCGCCGATGACCGATGCCACTCGACGATCCAGAACCACCTTGAGGACCGCTGGCGAAGCAAAACGTGTTGGCTGGCTGAGCAACGGTTCAGTCTATCTCGATAGATAACGGTTCGTATGACCAAAACAGAACAGGCACGCGAATCTGACCCGCGGCGTCGAAGCCGGGCTGCGGATGGGCGGGGCCGGCGCGGCTGCAGCCGTGAGCAGTCCCACTGACGCAACCCGCCTTCGGCGTCGACGTAGACACGTGTGAGACGCGGACGTCGAGGTGGATCGCGCCGCCCTCATCCACGTGCCGTTGAGTAGGACCGAGCGGACGGGTCAGGGCCCATCGGGCAGACCGAACGGCTCACGGTCGCGGACGGGGTACGGCCGTGAGCGGAATCTCGTGCACGCCGCCCTCGTCGATGCGCAGCGGCGTGGCCAGCGCACGTAACGCCGCGAGCATCTCGGGACGCGCCAGCACCGCGCGGGCTGCGCCCTCGACCGCGACGGCCAGATAGCGGTCTCCCGGCGGCAAGCCCCGCACGTCGTAGCGGCCGGCCTCGTCCACTTCCGACGCGCCGACCAGACGTGACGGGCGGGTCCAGCGCGTGTCGTCGTCCACGAACACGACCACGGCCGGACGGCGTCCACCCGGCGCGCGATTCCAGGCCACCGTGCCGCGCACGCTCGAGGCGCGATTGGTCATGGTGATCTCGATCGTGGCGTTGCCGAGGTCGAAGTCGACCGACTCGTCGCTGACGTCGCGGCCGTTCAGCGTCACCGACTTCATCCACCAGGTCGTGAGCGTCCGGGTCGCCGGCGTGACCTCCTGCAACGCTCGCACGTTGATGCCGGGCGCCTCGCTTCCGGGGATGAGGCGCGCCTCGACCGCCCGCACCTGCTGTTGACCGAACGCGCCCTCGATGCGGAACGACCCATCGGAGTAGGTGCGCGCCGGCCGCGCCGTGGGCGCCCGTCCGGTGCCGGCGCCGTAGAGCGCGACCATCACCGGGACCACAAGCGGCTCTCCGGACTCGTTCACCACGCGTCCGCGCACGATCGCACCGGCCCGCAAGGGCACGTACACCCCGTCGAGATCCGTGCCGGTCACCTCTACCTCGGTCGTCCCGTAGCGTACTCGACGCCGCCCTGCTGGAAGTGCCGCGCCGTGACCTGATAGGTGCCCGGCGCCAGCCGCGTTATTGCGAAGCTGCCGTCGTCGCGGGCCCGCACGGAGCGGGTGACGTAGCCGTCGAGTCGCTGCGGAGCCACCAGGCCAACGCCGAGGTTGACGGTTCGGCCACTCGTGCCCGGCGGCAATTGCACCAGACCGCGCAGCGCCGAGAGCGGCACCGACACGAGTTGAAAGCCAAGCCCCCCGGTCTCCTTGCCCGGCTCGACGCGAACCGCCCGCGCGTTCGAGAGGCTCGGCGTGCCGGGATAGTAGGTGGCGGCATAGCCTTCGCGCTGACCGGCGGTGTCGTTGGTGTCGGCGACGAAGCGGTTGGGGCGCGCCCCGACCAGGTAGTCGCCGGGGGCCAGGCCCCACACGCGGAAGGCGCCGGTGTCGTCGGTGGTCGGAGTGATGGGCGACGAGATGGCGCGCACGCTGCCGCCGCTGTCGCCGGGTTCGCGGCGCAGCACCTCCACCTCCACCCCGACGGCCGGTTCGCCGAACTCGTCGCGGACGCGGCCGGTCACGACCCCGCCACGGTAGAGGGCGATGCGCACGCCCTGGATGCGCTGTCCCGCGGCGACCGGCTGCCACTGGGGCTCTTCCGGCTCGCCGTTCCAGAGGTTGTCGTAGTCGAAGTAGCCGGCCCGCGAGGCCGTGACCTGCACGCGGGCGGCGGGCACACCGGTGAACTCGAACTGACCGGCGGCGTCGGCGGTCGTGGCCTCGACGCGCGAGCCTTCGCGGTCGGGGTCCTCGATGACCAGCGACACGGTGGCCCGGCGCAGCGGCGCGCCGGTCGTCCCGTCCACGACCATGCCGCGGATGACGGCCGTACCTCGCCCCACCGACGGATCGCGGGCGGGGGTCGGCTGCTCGGGGACGGGGGCCGGCTCATCCGCGGCGTTCGTATTCGCTGCGGTGCCCCGCCACGGCGAGGCGGCGGCCAGGACCATGACGAGCAGCGCGGCACGCGGAAGCCGAGTCATGCGATCCCCTGGGATTCTACCTGCACTCGGCCGGCAACTTCAGCGGCATGCAGGAGGCCCGCGTGCGTGAAGCGGCGTTGATCCGGCGGGCGGCTGCGACGAACCCGGCCGGACGCACTCGTTCCAGGCACGGGCCCCGAGGCCGCCGCCGCGGCTACGTCGCGCGCAGGATCTCACGGGCGGCGTTGGCGCCCGAGCCGCCCGTCAGGCCCAGCCCAGGATGCGTGCCGGCGCCGCATAGCCACAGCCCGGCGATGGGTGTCCGGGTACCTGACTCCAGCCAAGCAGCGGCCGCATGGTGAAGAGCTGATCGAGCGCCAGCTCGCCGTGGTGAATATGGCCGCCCGCCGAACCCCACTCGCGCTCCAGGTCCGCCGGGGTCATCACTTCCGCTTCCACGATCAGGCTGCGCGCACCCGGCATGTAGCGGTCGAGCGTGTCGAGCACGGCCTTCAGCAGGCCCTGACGTTCCGTGGCCCATGCCCCGTCGCGCAGGGTCAGGGGCGCATACTGCGCGTAGATCGACATGACGTGCGCACCGGCCGGCGCCAGGGTCGGGTCGACGAGTGTCGGGATGAACGCCTCCAACCACGGCGTGGGCGAGTAGCGCCCGTACTTCACGTGATCGAAGGCGCGCTCCATGGCGTCGACGTCGGGCGCCATGCGCAGGCGCGTGGCCAGTTGTTCGCGATCCGCCCCGGGCACGACCGGCAGGCCCGAGAGCGCCAGGTTGACCTTGGCCAGCGCGCCCTTGGCGCGGTAGTTGGCGGCGCGCCACCGGAATTCGCTCGGCAACGCCATCGGATCGCAGAGCGCGAACGTGCTCTTGGGATCGATGCCCGACACCACCGCGCCGGCCGCCAGGATACGGCCATCAGCGAGCCGCACGCCCGTGGCCGTAGCGTCGTTGCCGGTCAACACCTCGGTGACGCCGGTGCTGGTCACGACCGTGACACCAGCCTGCTCGGCGGCGCGGCGCAGCGCCTCGGCCAGCTTGCCTGGCCCGCCGCGCGGCCACGTGCAGGCCGGGTTGCCGGCCACGTCGTTGGCCGCGTGCAACAGGAACAGCAGGCCAGTGCCGGCCGACCAGGGGCCCATCAGGTGGCCGAAGACGCCGTCGCCGGCCAGGGCCGCCTGCACCATCGGCGTGTCGACGTGCTCGGCCACGAGGTCGGCCACCGGCATCGGGCCCCAGCGCAGCAGCCGATAGCCGTCGCGTCGGCCCAGCCCGCGAAACGCGCGCGCGGTGCGGAGCAGCCGCCACAGCTCGCGGGGCGAGGGCGCGTCCACTGAGGGCGGAGTGTGACCGAACACGGACGCGACGACCCGCCCGAGCGTCGTCCGCGCCTGCACGAACGCCGGCCACCGGGCCGCGTCCTCAGGCGAATACGCACCGAGGGCCGTGGCGGCGCGGGCCACGTCGTGCCACAGCGTCACGGCCCGGCCGTGGCCGTCGAGCGCCGTCATCCAGGCCTCGCTCGCCACGAACTCCAGGCCGTGTTCGCTCAGACGCAGGTCGCGGGCGACGTCCGCGCGCAGCGGCCCGGCGCTGTGGGCCGCGGCCGGGACGAAGAAGCCGGGCGCCAGTTCGCGCGTGACCGCGGCGCCGCCCACCTCGGCGCGCCGCTCCACGATCGTGACCGCGCGGCCGGCGCGGGCCAGCAGCGTGGCGCACACGAGGCCGTTCACGCCGCCGCCGATGACGATCACCGGGCTACTCATTTGCGCGAGTCCTGGAGCACGCGCGCCGCGGCGTTCTGCCCCGGCGCGCCCATGATGCCGCCGCCGGGATGCGTGGCCGAGCCGCACATGTAGAGCTCTGTGGACCGGCGTGCGGTACTGCGCCCAGCCCGGCACCGGCCGCAGGAAGAACAGCTGCTCGAGCGACAGCTCGCCCTGGAAGATGTTGCCTTCGGTCAGGCCCGAACTCGCGCTCGATGTCGAGCGGGGTCAGCACCTGGCGGTGCCGGATGAGGCTCGCGGATGTTGGGGGCGTGCTCGGCGATGGCGTCGATGACCGCGTCGCCGAAGGCCTCGCGCTGCGCATCGTCCCACGTGTCCCCGGGCTTCAGGTGGTACGGCGCGTACTGCACGAAGCACGACATCACGTGCTTGCCGGGCGGCGCCAGCGCCGGGTCGACTCAGCGTCGGAATGACCATGTCGATGTAGGGCCGGCTCGAGAAGTCGCCGTACTTCGCGTCGTCGTAGGCCCGCTCCATGTAGTCGACGCTCGGCGAAATCGAGATGGCGCCGCGCAGATGCTCGCCGCGCCCGGGCAGGCAGGTGAAGTCGGGCAGCGCGTCGAGCGCCAGGTTGACCTTGCCGGACGAGCCGCGGAACTTGTAGCGGCGCACGCCTTCCAGGAACTCGTCGGGCAGTTCCGCCGGCGTCGAGGCAGCGCTCGAAGAACGTCAGGCGCGGATCGACGCTGCTCACGACCACGTCGGCCTGGATCTCGTCGCCGTTCTCGAGCACCACGCCGGTGGCCCGTCCGCCTCTGGTCAGGATCCGCGCGACCGGCGCCTCCGTGCGGATCTCGGCGCCGAAGCGGCGCGCCGCGCCGGCGATCGCGTTCGAGACCGCCGCCGGTGCCGCCGCGCGACAACCCCCAGGAGCGGAACGCGCCGTCGATCTCGCCCATGTAGTGGTGCAGCAGCACGTAGGCGGTGCCGGGCGAGCGCACGCCCAGGAAGGTGCCGATGATGCCCGAGGCGCTCATCGTCGCCTTGAGCGCGTCGGTCTCGAACCACTGGTCCAGGAAGTCGACGGCGCTCATCGTCATCAGCTGCACCTGGTTGACCCGGTCGTGGTAGCGCAGGTCGCGGAAGCGCTTGCCGAGTCGAGCAGCAGGGCCAGCAGCCCGCGCGGGTCGAGCGACGTCGGGATCGGGCGGCGTCATGCCCAGGATCGGCTTGACGAAGCGGCCCATCTCGACCATCGGCCATGCCGTACTCGTCGTAGGCCTCGGCGTCCTTGCGGCTATGACGGCGCAATCTCGCGGCGCGTCGTCGAGTGGTCGTTCACGCGCCACAGGTAGTCGCCGTTCGCAGCGGCGTGAGCGTGCCGTCGAGCGGCAGGATGCTCCAGGCCGTGGCTCGGCAGATCGAGCTCGCGGATGATCTCGGGCCGCAGCAGCGACACGACGTAGCAGCACACCGAGAACTTGAAGCCCGGGAAGATCTCTTCGGTGACGGCCGCGCCGCCGAGCACGTGGCGGCGCTCGAGCACGAGGACCTTCTTGCCGGCTCGCGCCAGGTAGGCGGCGCAGATGAGGCCGTTGTGGCCGCCGCCGATCACGATCGCGTCGTAGCGCATCGCGCCCAGTATAGGGGTCCGGCGGGGCCGTGGCCGGCCGCCGTCGGCATCCGTGTCGACGCGCTCCGTCTCACCGGCGGGCACGGCACAGCGTCGGACGCGCAGTCGCGACGAGCGGCGGGGCGCCGAGGGGGCGATCGTCGCCCAGCGTTTCGGCCGGATTCAGGGGGACGGGCGAACCGTAAACGGCGACTGGTAGAGCCACACCGGCCGCCCGTCCGGGCAACGCAGCACGTGCCCCGGTTCCAGGCCCGCCGCTTCGAACTCGAGGCTGGCCAGCCACGCCCCGGGGCGCAACTCGCGTACGGCCTTGTCGGCGGCGCGGGCCATGCTCTCGGGGCGCTGGAACAGGTAGACCAGAATCGTAGGCCGACCAATCCGCGCTCCAGATGTCGGCGCGACGGACGCGCGCGAAGCGACACCGCCACGCGCAGGCGAGGCGCAGCGGCCAGCTCCGTTCCAGGCCATCGAGGCGTGCCGTGGGGTACTCGCGATGCAGTTCGCGCAGGCCGTCGCCCAGGCCGCAGCCGGCATCGACGATCGCCGGCTGGGCCGACGGGAGCGGTGCCAGCGTCGCCAGTCCGCGCAGGGCGCCGGCGGGGGTGGGGAAAAGGGGCGCATCGCGCCACGTGCCGACAGGATAGAGCAGCGCCAGCAGCGCCAGCGGCAGCAGCCACACCCAGGCCGGCCACGCCGCGCCCGCCCCGCTGGCGACGACCATCAGTGGGAAGCCGCCGGCCACGAAGACCCGGCGCCACGGTGTCGTGGCCCATACGCTGAGCACCGCGCCAACCGCGGTGGCCGCGGCAAACGCGAGGGCGGTCGCCACCCCGAACGCGGTCAGCGCGGCAAAGACGAGCCACGCCAGACCCCAGGCCAGCAGCGCCGGCAACGGCCACATCATGCGCGCCCATTCTGCTGCGGATCCCGCGTGTCAGGCACGCCCCTTCTGGCGCCACCGGAGGCCCGCGCCTGGCGCCGCGCGCCCTATAATCACCCCCGTGCCCGTCGGCTCTCCTTTCCACGCCCGGACGTTGCCGCTGGCGGGAAGCCTGAACTTCCGCGACTGGGCCGGCTTCTACGCGGTGAGCGCCTACGAAGCGCACCACGAGCACGAGTACAACGCCATCCGCAACGGCTGCGCGCTGATCGACATCTCGCCGCTGTTCAAATATCACCTGCGCGGACGGGAGGCAGGCCGGCTGGTGGACCGGGTCATCACCCGCGACGCGTCGAAGATGTCGATCGGGCAGGTCTACTACACGCCCTGGTGCGACGACGACGGCAAGGTCATCGACGACGGCACGGTGACGCGCCTGGCGCCCGACCTCTATCGCTGGACCGCCGCCGATCCGAACCTGCGGTGGCTGGTCGAGCACGGCCGCGGCCTGGACGTGAGTGTCGAGGATGTGACCGAGCAGGTGGCGGCCCTGGCGCTGCAGGGGCCGAGTGCCGCGCGACTGCTGGCGGCGGCAAGCGACCTGCCGGTGGGCGACCTGAAGTACTTCCGCGCCGCCTCCGGGCACATCGCCGGCGTGCCGGTGGAGGTGACGCGCACGGGCTACACCGGCGACCTCGGCTACGAGCTGTGGCTGCCGTGGCGCCAGGCGCTTACCGTGTGGGACGCGCTCGTCGAGGCGGGACGCGACCACGTGCTGCGGCCGGTGGGGATGCTGGCGCTGGACGTCGCGCGGGTCGAGGCGGGGCTGCTGCTCACCGACGTGGACTTCCACAGCAGCCGCAAGGCCAACATCGCCGCGCACATGTACTCGCCGGCCGAGCTCGGCCTGGGGCGGCTCGTGCAACTCGACAAGGCGTCGCCGTTCGCAGGCCGGGCCGCGCTGGCGCGCGAGCAGGCGGCGGGACATCGGCGCCAGGTCGTCGGGCTGGAGATTCGCTGGGCCGAGGTCGAGGCAATCTATCTCGGTGTGGGCCTGCCTCCGGCGGTGCCGGCCGTTGCCTCGCGCGTCGCGGTGCCGGTCTACAAGGATCAGCGGCAGGTGGGACGCGCCACCTCCACCGCGTGGTCGCCGACGCTGAAGAAGCTCATCGCGCTCGCCACCATCGAGCGGCCGCACTTCGCCGACGGCACCGAGCTGCAGATGGAGATCACGGTGGAGGCCACGCGCTACACGGCCACCGCCACGGTCGTGCCCACGCCGTTCCTGAAGCTGGCGCGGCGCACGGCCGCGCCGCATTTGTAACGGGGCCCCGCGACAACTAGCCGCGCGCGAGGCGGGCGGCCCGGAACGACTGGATGCCCTTCACCAGGTACCACACGAGCAGCAGCACGGTGATGATCTGCGCCCACACCGCTGGGCGCGCCAGGTCGAGCGTGCCGTTGACGATGCCCGGCACGAGGCGCGACGCCGTGCCCGCGATGCCCAGCAGCGCCACCACCATGGCCACGTGCATGGCGTGCTTGCGGGCGGCCTCGTTGCGCGCCACCCACGCCAGCAGCACGAAGATCACGCCCAGGAACGCCGGGATGAGCGCTGTGATGCTCGAGCGTCCCGTGCCCAGGTAGCTCACGATGCCCAGGGCCGCCAGGATCAGACCGACCAGTCGCGTCGTTGCCGTCATTTTGCTGTCTCCGCCGGCCATTGTACCCGCCTCCCCGCTGCCGTCGCCCTTGCCGCTGCCGGCGCCGCGATCGCTCCGACGCCCGCAAGGCCGATGCTAGACTCACGGCCATGAAAATCGCTCTCGTGCAGCAGCACGCCACGCGCGACAAGGCCGACAACGTGCGGCGCGGCCTGGCGGCCGTGGACCGCGCGGCGGCGCTTGGCGCCCAGGTGGTCTGCTGCGCCGAACTCGCCTTCGAGTGGTTTCATCCGCAGCGCCCGGCCGATGCGGCGATGCGCGGCCTCACCGAAACGCTCGACGGCCCGCTGGTCACGGCGTTCCGGGCCAAGGCGCGCGAACACGGCATCGTGCTGGTGCTCAACTTCTTCGAGCGCGACGGGCTCGACACCTACGACTGCTCGCCGGTCATCGGCGCCAACGGCGTCGTGCTGGGGACGACGCGCATGGTGCACATCACCGAGGACGCGTGCTTCCACGAGCAGGGCTACTACACCCCCGGCGACACCGGCGCGCCGGTCTACGACACGCCCTTCGGACGGATTGGCGTGGCCATCTGCTACGACCGCCATTTCCCCGAGTACATGCGCGCGCTGGCGCTGGACGGCGCCGACCTGGTGGTGGTGCCGCAGGCGGGCACGGTGGGGGAGTGGCCCGACGGCCTCTACGAAGCCGAGATGCGCGTGGCCGCGCTGCACAACGGCTATCACGTGGCGCTGTGCAACCGCGTCGGGCAGGAAGACTGCGTGAACTTCGCCGGCGAGTCGTTCGTGTGTGGCCCGGCCGGCGAGCTGCTCGCGCAGGCGCCGCGCGGCGAGGATCACGTGCTCGTGACCGACATCGACCTCGGCGCCAACGACCGCTCCCCGGCCCGCCGGCTGTTCCTGCGGCATCGCCGGCCCGACCTCTACGCCGCGTGGGTGGCCCGCTAGTGGGGGCGCCGGCCGCCGTCACGACGCCAGCCAGGCCCGGGCTCCGGCGCGCGCTCGGCAAGTGGGACCTGACCGCCATCGGCGTCAATCAGGTGATTGGCGCCGCCATCTTCCTGCTGCCCGCCGATGTCGCCCGCCTGGTGGGCGACTGGGCGCCGCTGATGTTCCTGGGCGTGGGCCTCGCGTCGATGTTCGTGGCGCTCTGTTTCGCGGAAGTGGGCAGCCGCTTCGACAGCACCGGCGGGCCGATCGGTCCCGCCCGCGCGGCCTTCGGCCGCTTCGCCGGCTTCGAGGTCGGCTGGATGCTGTGGTTCAGCCGCGTCTCGAGCGGCGCCTCGGTGATCAACGGGCTGGCCGTGGCCCTCGGCTACTACTGGCCGGTCGTGTCCACCGGCCTGCCGCGGGCGCTGGTGATTCTGGCCGTCCTCGGCGGGCTCACCTGGGCCAACCTGCGCGGCATCAAGCAGACCTCGTGGCTGGTCAACTTCTTCACCATCGGCAAGCTGGTGCCGCTGGCGCTGTTCATCCTGATCGGTGTGTGGTTCGCCGACCTGTCGCGCACCGTGCCGTCCGGGCCGGTGCCGATGACGCAACTGGGCACCGCGGCGCTGCTGTTGATTTTCGCCTACGGCGGCTACGAGGTCACCGGCATCCCGGCCGGCGAGGCGTCGAATCCGAAGAAGGACGTGCCCTTCGCGTTCGTAGCCGTGATTCTCGTCGTGTCGGCGGTGATGACGCTGACCGCGGCGGTGGCTACGGGGCTGCTGCCCGACATCGGCGCCACGCGCACTCCCATTGCCGATGCCTCCGCCCTGGTCATGGGCATCTTCGGCGGCCTGCTCGTAAGCGTGGGCTCGGTCGTGTCGATGACCGGCAACAACATGGGGCAGTTGCTCTCGGGGTCGCGCACCGTGTTCGCGCTGGCCGAGAACGGCGACCTGCCGCCGGTGTTCGCCCGGGTCCATCCTGTGTATCGGACACCGCACGTGGCCATCTGGTTCACGTCGGTCGTGCTCGTGGGGCTGGCGCTCACCGGTTCGTTCGTGTTCCTGGCGGCGGTCAGCGCGGTGGCGCGCCTGGTCGTCTACCTGTCGGCGTGCGGCGCCACCTTGCGGCTGCGCCGCCCCGACATGGCCGGGCGCGTGGCGCCGGCTAACTTCACCGTGCCATTCGGCCCGGTCATTCCGGTGATTGCCATCCTGATTTCGTCGAGCATCCTGGCGGGCGCGACGGTGCAGCAATTGCTGTCTGGCGCGGCGGCGCTGGCCGTGGGCGGCGTGCTCTTCGCGATGGCCACGCTGGGCGCGGCCAAGAGCGCGGCCTGAGCCCAGGCCGGCCGGTACGTCCCACTGACTGGCGGCGCTGCCGCCTCGACCTGTCGGGACGACCCGCTCCGCTCGCCTACTGGTCCAACACCGCGGCCTTCAGCGCCTCGAGAATCATCTCGTCGCGGACATCGGCGCGATTCTTCGGCGAGCTGCCCCACGCCTCGTTCAGCGTGGTCAACCGGCTGACCACGCAGTTGACGTCGCACAGCCCTGCTTCGCCCTTCAGGCGCAAGGCCACCGACGTGCGCGCCTCCAGCTCCACCAGCCATTTGTCGAAGAGCCGCGTGTTCTCGTCGGCGCCGTTCGGCGCGGAGGCGCCGACGTCCCACGTGAGCAACTGGTCCATGGCCGCGACCACGCGCGGGTCGACCGCCACCGAGCGTTTGCTGAGCGTGAAGGCAAACAACGTGGACGGCTGCCCGGTGAAGGGCGAGTTGGGCGCCGAACCGGGCCGCAGCGCGACGGCGGGTTCGGCGTGCGCCTTCACGTCCTCCAGCAACGGCACCAGCGCGCGCGCGGCCTCGTGCCGCTGCGCCACGGTGGCGCCGAGCACGATCGGCGGCGTCTGTGCTGACGCGGTGCCCATGGCGGGCCAACTCGACGCGGCCGTCGTGACGAGCACGGCCGTGATCACCGACGCGAAGCGCTGCGGACGCATGGACCCTCCAGGACGCGTTGCCCCACTACATCACCAAGGGGCACCAGACGCAACGCCGTGCGGCTGAGTTAAAGACAGGCCCAGCGCCCGCATAATAGGGGGAAGAAAGCGAGGGGATTGATGGCTGAGCCCACGACGACTCCACAACAGCGATGCGCCCACCCCAGTTGCGACTGCGTCGTGCCCGCGGGACAGAAGTTCTGCAGCGACTACTGCAAGTCGGCCCCAGAGACGGAGTTGCACTGCAACTGCCGCCATCCGGGCTGTCACATCTAAACGCCCCACCCACCCGCGCCGCGGCCGTTTCGGCGCCCTGTGGCGCCGGCGCGGCCGGGGTGCGGCGTTCGCCGTCGTCGCGCGGCCGGAGTGCGTCCTATCGCCGTGGACGCGATGACTCCAACCGCTCTGCCACCAGCGGATCGCGGACGGCGGCGCGGCGCAGCTCCACGATCGGCTCGTTCAGGAAGGTGACAAACGGCGCCATCGTCTGGAAGGTCGCGAGCAGTTGCTGGTAGAAGTCCGGACGGACGGCGAACTCAGGTTTCTGTTCCACTACCGCCATGAACTGCTTGTGGCGCAGCAGATCGGCGGCCGGATGGCCGGGGTCGAACCCGCGCGGCATGCGCGTGGCCTGGTCGCCTTGCATGGGGCCCAAGCGCTTCTTGAAGGCCGGCGCCGACACGAGCCCGGCCAGCTCGCGGTGGCGCTCGGCGATGTGCGCGCGCACGGCGTGCAGCGTCGCCGGCTCGGCCGCGTAGAGGCCGCCGCCAATCCACACGTGTTTGGGCGCCACCTCGAAATACAAACTCGCCCCGGCCATGCGCGCCATCCCGCGATCGGGGAACACCGCCGCCACGTTGGTTTTGAGCGGCGCCTTGTTCGCGCTGAAACGCGTGTCGCGCCACGGCCGGAAGAGCGACACCTTGGGCCCGGCCTGGAAGCCCGGCGCCACGCGCGGCAGATCCTCGGCCAGGCGCTCGACGACCGCCAGCATGGGCGCGTGCACGTGCCGGTCGTAGTCGGCGCGGTGCTCGCGGAACCACTCGCGGGTGTTGTTGCGCGCGAGGGCGCGCAGGAACTTGAGGGTGTGGGCCGAGAAGCCCGGAACGCTCGGGGGCATCGCTCGATCCTAGCAGCAGCCGGCGGCTGGCCTCGCCCGCCGCTATGGGCGCACCGCGCGAATGCCGATACCCGAACCAGCGGCCCGCCTGACGCCTGCCTGAAACCGAAGTCTGTATGAAATCACTGTCACTCCTTGGCCTGGCGCTGGGTGCGCTGTTGGGTTCGCCGGCTTGTTCGAGCGCGCCGCCGTCGGCCGCCGCGCCGCGTCTGCAGGAGCGCCCGCTGCGGATCGGGCCGCCGGCAATTGCCGGCGTGGACGGGCCGGTGGGCGTCACCGCGGTCGACACCCCGGCCACGCCGTGGCCGGGCGCGCCGGGCATCGCGCGCACCACCGCGGAGATCATGGCGGAGGCGGCGCGCACCCCGAGCCGCGCGCTCGATCTGGCCGCGCCGCGGTTCAAGAAGGTGGCGCCCGACCGATCGAACCTGATTCAGAATCCCGACGCGTTACCCGACCCGGTCGCGCCGGCGCTGGATCGCGAGCCCCGGCCAAGAGCCGCCCAGACCGTCGCCACACCCACCGTCGACGTGGCCACGGTCGCCGACACCGGCGCGCTGCCGCCCGACACCCAGGGCGACATCGGGCCAACCCAGTTCCTCGCCGGGCTGAACGGGCGCATCCGCACCATCAACAAGCAGACCGGCGCGCCCGACGGCGTCCTCAACGCGAACTCGGATGTCTTCTTCTCGGCGGTGACCGCCGGCGCCGGCACCTCGGATCCGCGCGTCCGCTACGACCGCCGCACCCGCCGCTGGTTCCTGATCATGATTACGGTGGCCGTGCCCAACCGCTACGTCGTGGCGATGGGCGACACCTCGCAAACCAACGGGACGATTGTGCCCGGCACGACGTGGATGTTCTTCCAGTGGACGAACACCCGCCGGCAAGGCGGCGTCGGCGGCGCGAATTCCTGCCTGGGCGACTATCCCACGCTCGGCCTCGACCAACACGCGCTCTACATCGGCGTCAACCAGTTCTGCGGCTCGGGCGTGCCTACCCTGGTCTTCGACTCGACGTCGGTCTACGTGCTGAACAAGGCCGCGCTCGTCAACGGCAGCCTGGCGGTGTCGACCTTCGACGGCGTCCTGCCCAGTGCCTCGAGCCGCGGCATCTACACGCCCCAGGGCGTCGACAACCTCGACGTCAACACCGACACCGGCTACGTCATCGGCGTCGACAACCTGCAGCTCGGCACGCTGGTGCTGCGCCGCGTGGCCAATCCCGGCGGGTCGCCGAGCCTGTCGGCCGACGTCACCGTGACGGTGCTGGCAACCAGGCCGCCGCGGGACGTGCCGCAGCAGGGGAGCAGCGCGCTGCTCGACGGCCTCGACGACCGCCTGCTGCACGCGGTCATCCGCAACCGCCGCTTGTGGACCAACCACCAGATCGAGGTGAACGCGTCCGGCGCGGCCGGGGCCGGCGGGGACCGCACCGCCGTGCGCTGGTACGAGTTGCGCGAACTCGACGGGGCGGTGGCGGTGGCGCAGTCGGGCACGGTGTTCGACAACGCGCCCGCGAACCCGCTCAGTTTCTGGATGGGCGCGCTCATGCCCAACGGCCAGGGCCACGTGGCCCTGGGCCTGTCGCGCTCCGGTGCCAGCTCGTTCGTGAACGCGGCCGTGACGGGCCGGCTCGCCGGCGATCCCGCCGGCCTCATGGACACGCCGGTGAGTTACAGCAACTCGACGTCTGCCTACCAGATCCAGGGCAGCAGCATCACGCAGCGCTGGGGCGACTACTCGTCCACGAGCGTCGATCCCGACGACGACATGACGTGGTGGACATTCCAGGAATACGCGAACGCGCCCAACTCCTACGCCGTGCGCCTGACCCGGCTGCTGGCGCCGCCGCCGGCCACGATCACCACGATCTCGCCGAGCGCCATCGCCACCGGCCGGACGGGCGTGGTGGTGACGGTGACCGGAAGTGCCAGCGGCGGCCGCGGCTTCTTCGACCCTGGCGCCGGGTTTCCGCGCCGGCTGGCGGCGTCGTTCGGCCCCGGCGTCACCGTCACGAGCGCCGTCGTCACCAGTCCCACCTCGCTCACGCTCACGCTCGACACCGCCGCCGACGCGGCCCTGGGCGCGCGCGCGCTGACCGTGTCCAACCCGGACGGCCAGACCACGACGCTGACCTCGGCGATCACGCTGGCTTCCGGCGTCGATATGCCCCCGGTCTTTGGCGTGGTGCCGGCCGACCGCACGCTCTTCGATGCCGGCGGCGGCGCCACCACGGGCGCTCTGGCTTTCCAGGTCGGCGATCCCGAGGGCGCGGCCGTCACCGTCACCGCCACGTCGTCCAATCCCGCCATCATCCCGACGGCGAACATCGCCCTGGCCGGGACGGGCATCGAGCGCACCGTGACGGTCCGGAGCGTCGGCGCGTTCGGGTCGTCCACGATCACGCTGACGGCCAGCGACGGGGCCCTCACCGCCGCCACCAGCTTCGTGGCCACGGTGGCGCAGTCGCACGGGCCCAGCGCGCCTCAGAACCTGACGGCAGTGGTCATCCGCAACACGCTCGTCTTCACCTGGTCGCCGCCGGCGTCAGCCGCGGGTGAGCCGGTCATCGGCTATCGCCTCGAAGCCGGCTATACCCCTGGCACCACGCTCGGGTTCCTGGCGCTGGGCGATGTCCTGACCCACACGCTGGTCGCGCCGAGCGGCGTCTTTTATCTGCGGGTACGCGCGCTGACGCCGGCCGGCGTGGGTCCTGCGTCGAACGAGGTGGCGGTGGCCGCCGGCGAGGCGGCGCCGCCGCTGGCGCCGCTGGCGCTGCTGGCTACGGTGCAGGACACGACCGTGACCCTGCAGTGGACCGAGAATCCGCTGGGACCGGTGATTGCCGGCTACCAGCTGCAAGCGGGTACCTCGGCCGGCCTGATCGACCTCGGCGTGGCGCCGGTGGCGCCGTCGGTCCGCGCGTTCTCGGTCATCGCGCCGCCGGGCACCTACTTCCTGCGGGTCGTCGCGGTGAATGCCGCCGGCGCCAGCGCGGCGTCGAACGAGGCGATGATCGCGCCCGGTCCCGGCGTGTGCACCATTCCGGCCGCGCCGGCGGGCTTCACCGCGGCGGCGCTGTCCAGGGTGCTGACCGTGCGCTGGGACGCCGCCGCCAGCGGCGCGATTCCGACGATCTACAAGCTGCAGGCCGGCACCATGAGCGGAGCCAGCGACATCGGCGCGGTCGACCTGCCCGGCGCCACCACGGCCGCCGCTGGCGCCGTGCCGCCGGGGCAGTACTTCCTGCGGGTGGTGGCCACGAACGCCTGCGGCGCCTCGCCGCCCTCGCCCGAGGCGTCGCTGGTCATACCGTAGCGCCCTATCGGATCGGGCAGTTCGTGGCCAGGAACTTCACGGCCGTCAGGTCGATGACCGGCACGGCCACCGGCGTGGGCAGCGATCCGCGCGCCGGGTCGCGGCCCGGCTGGCCGATGACCACGCGCGCGCTGCCGACGCGCGCGCCGAGCAGGTGCTCCCCCAGGTCGGCCTTCTTGATGATGCCGACCACCTCGACGTAGTGACCGTTGTGCGTCTTGACCTGGGCCATTACCGCCTTCGGCGCGGCCACCCTGAAACTGTGCCCGGAGATGTCCGGGCCGAGCCGCACGCCTTCCTCCTCGGTGCGTTCGCCGGCGGCGAAGACGCGCCCCTTGAAGCAGCCGCGGGCGCCCACTTCCACCGAGTCGTTGGGAATCTTCTTCGTGCCGGGTTCCTGCGCGGGCGCGGCCGCCAGCAGCAGGACGAGGAGGGCGTTGAACATCTTGGGCTCCTGTCTGGGTCAACGCGGTGCGGGCAACTCCCACAGCACGGCGCCGCCCCGGGCCGCCAGCACCCTGGCGCCGTGGCCTTCCAGCCAATCTCCAATCGTAGTGCGGCGGCTGTCGTCCCACGCGCCGGTGTGGACCAGCGCATGCGTAGCCGGGCCAAGCGCCGCCCATGCCGCTTCGGGCGCCGCCGGCGGAATCTTCAGCAGCTCCGCGCGGTGGCGGTAAGACGGCGGGAAGAAGCCGCTGTAGCCGTTGAGAAGCGGGCGCTGGTGGCCCAGCCCGAAGAACATGTAGCGGAGCTCGTAGCCGGGATCCCCGAAAGGGAACTCCGCCAGCACGGCCGAGCGCGGCGTCGTGGCCACGAAGCGGTAAATCTCGGGCACCGCCTCGGCCGGCCGCAGATAGGCCGGGGCCGGGTTCACGCCGGCCCCGTGGATGGGACGGTCGAGGGGAATCGGGCCCATCCACTGCACGTAGAGGTGCGCGGCGGCCATGACCACCGCCACGACCGCGCCGGCGCGGCCCGCGCGCCGCGCCAGTTGGGCAGCGCCGATGCCGCCCAGTACTGCCAAGGCAAAGATCAGCACCACCGCGAAGCGGCCGACGACGCGCAGGCCCGAGTAGCCGGGCACGTAGTCGAAGAGCAGAGTGTAGAGTCCGGGCAATCCCACCGGCGCGCCGTCCAGCCGCGGCACCGGGCCGAGCGACAGCCACATGCTCAGGACGCCGGCCACGGCAAAGAACACGATTGCCCAGCGCAGCCCGATGTCCTTGCTCCTCCAGCCCAGCCCGCTGGCCGCCGCCAGCGCCAGCATCGGCCCCAGATACGGCAGCCGCGACCGGTAGAGATCCAGCGAGTAGGAGTGCCAACTCCAGCTCGGCGCGCGAACGCGCGAACTGGTGCGCCCGCTGCAGCTCCAGATAGGGCAACACGAGCGGCAGTTGCACGAGCGCCACCGCCGTGCCCGCCACGGCCAGGGCCATCCAGCCGCGGCGCGTGCGCCAGGCCGTGTGGCGTGCCAGCACCGACCAGCCCGAAGACCCCAATCAGCGGGTCGCAGTAGAGCATGTAGTAGCCGCTGGAGGTGTTGAGCGCGATCACGCTGACGGCCGCGAAGGCCAGGGCGCGGCGCGAGCCCGAGCGCGCGAAGTGCAGCAGCCCCAGACAGGCCAGCGGCACCCACTGCGCCGACAAGGTGTGCAGATGGGACAGCGACCCGGTGCGGAAGTCGTTGACCGCAAAGAGCGCCCCGGCCACCAGCCCGCCGAGGCGGCTGCCCGTGAGGTCGCGCACCAGCAGGTAGGCGCCGACGCCCGAGAGCACGAACGTTGCCAGGAACACCAGGTTGTAGGCCAGCAGCGGATTGCCGGTCAGCCAGTAGACCGGCAAGGCCTGCACGGCCTGGCCGACGAAGTGCTCGGAGAAGGCCAGCGTGTTGGCCTCGGGCGCGAAGATGGGCGCGTCCCACATCGCGGCGAGCGCGCCGACATCGCCGGTGAGCGCGCGCGTCAGGTGCCGCGCCACCCAGGCCATCACCCAGGTGACAAACAGCGGGTCGCCGTAGTCGCCGGGCAGGCTCGAGGTGAGGGCGCCCGCGAGCGGCCAGGTGCCGGCGAGAGCCAGCAGCAGGAAGGCCACTCCGGCCAGCCACCCGTCGGTGCCGACGCGGAGGCGATCGCGATGCGCGCGCCGGGACATCAGTGGGTCAGGGCGTAGAGCAGGACGTTCACGCCGAAGGCGTAGCCGTCCACCGAGAAGGCGTAGAAGTAGGCGGGATCGTCGCCCTCGCGTTCCCACGAATCGCCGTAGTCGGTGTTGTGCGTGGCCAGCGCCAGGATACGGCCGTGCTCATCGAGGAAGGCCCGGGCGTGCGGCACGCGGCTGTCGTTGCCGTTCTCCGAGGTGGCGCCGCCAGTGCCGGCCCAGAAGTTGATCGACGGGATCTGCTTCACGTCGTCCACCTGGAACTGCGTGCGGAAGATCGGGTGGCTGGGATCGAGATCGCGCAGCGGATACTGGCCGGCCGGCAGCACGCGCCGCATCTCGTACTCGAAGCCCTCCCACGCGGCGGTGCCCCAGAAGTCGTCGGCCCACAGGAAACCGCCCTTCTGCAGGTAGTGGCGCAGCGGCAGCACCTCCGACTCGTCGAGCACCAGGCCGCCGGGCTCGGTCATCATCACGAACGGGCAGCGGAAGAGCAACGGATCGCTGAGCCGCAGCACGAAGTGGCGCGGTTCCCGGGCGCCGTCGAAGCTCACGCGCGTGCGCGTCAGCTCCGACAGGCGGATCGACAGGTTCACGTCGGCCCGCGGGTAATCCACGCTCCAGCCCGAGCCGCGGCGGCGCCCGGTCTGGAAGGCGATGCGGCAGAAGTTGAAGCCGCCGTCGAAGCTCGCTTCGGTCGGCTGCGGAAAGCGGCTCGACATGCCGAGCCGGCCCTGCCGGGCCAGCCCCTCCCCGCCGAGGCCGAGCAGCACCAGCGCCACGGCCACGCCCGTGGCCACGGCTGGGCGGACGGCGCGGACGCGGGGCAGCCTCACCCCGCCACTCTACGACGAAGAAGCGGCGGCGTATACTGGGCGCCGTCCCGCCATGCCGCTAGCGCCTTCCGTCCTTCAGCCCCTCATCGCCGACCTGCACGCGGCGCTTGGCGATCGCCTGTCCACCTCCTCGGCCGTGCGCGGCCATCACAGCCACGGCGAGTCGTGGCACGCCGCGGCCGTGCCCGACGCCGTGATCTTCCCGGAGTCCACTGAGGACGTGAGCGCGGCCGTGCGCGTCTGCGCCACCCACGGCGCGCCGATCATCGCCTTCGGCATCGGCAGCTCGCTCGAAGGCCACGTGAACGCCATCCACGGCGGCGTGTCGTTCGACTTGACGCGCATGACCAAGGTGCTGCGCCTCAGCGCCGACGACATGGACGTCACGGTGCAGGCCGGGCTCACGCACCGGAAGCTCAACGAGCACTTGAAGAACACCGGCCTGATGTTCATGGTCGATCCCGGCGCCGACGCGACCATCGGCGGCATGACCGCCACCCGCGCCTCGGGCACCGCCGCCGTGCGCTACGGCACCATGCGTGAAACGGTGCTCGGGCTCACCGTGGTGCTCGCCGACGGCACCGTGGTCACGACCGGCGGCCGCGCCCGCAAGTCGTCGTCCGGCTACGACCTGACGCGGCTCTTCGTCGGCTCCGAGGGAACGCTCGGCGTCATCACCGAGGTGACGCTGCGCCTCTATGGCCGGCCCGAAGCGGTGTCCACGGCGGTGTGTGGTTTTGCCACGATGGCCGGCGCCGCCACCACCGTGATCGAGACCATTCAGCTCGGCGTGCCGGTGGCGCGAGTGGAGATCATCGACGAGGCGCAACTGGCCATCGTCAACCGCTTCTCGAAGACGGCCTTTCCCGAAGTGCCCACGCTCTTCTTCGAGTTCCACGGGCCCAGCCAGGCCGTGGTCGAGGAGCACGCGCGGATCGTGCGCGAGGTCGCCGACGGCCAGGGCGCGACCTCGTTCACCTGGACCACGTCGCCGGAGGAACGCGCCCGGTTGTGGCAAGCGCGCCACAACGTGCTCTACGCCACCATCGCGTCGCGCCCCGGCGCCAAGGCGTGGACCAGCGACATCTGCGTGCCCATCGCCCACCTGGCCGAGTGCATCGTCGAGACGCAGGCCGACCTGACCGCGTCGCAGCTCGTGGCGCCCCTGGTCGGGCACGCGGGGGACGGCAACTTCCACCTGATCTTCATGCTCGACCCCGACGACCCCGAGGAACTGGCCAAGGTGGCCGCCGCCAATCACCGGCTGGTCGAACGCGCGCTGAAGTTCGGCGGCACCTGCTCGGGCGAGCACGGCGTGGGCATGGGCAAGCTGAAATACCTCGAGCAGGAACACGGCAATTCGCTCGAGGTGATGCGCGCCATCAAGCGCGCGCTCGATCCGCGCAACCTCATGAACCCGGGCAAGCTCGTTCCCGACGTGTAGGCGGCGGGCCCGTTCCTGGGCCGGCGGCACCGCGTGGCGTCGCGCGGCCGCGGGGTGCCGCGACGACCGGTATCGTATACTGCCAGACGTCCCGCCCTGCCAGCCGTTCGGGCTGCGCCTTCATTCCCAGACTTCCCAGCCGAACATGGCCAAGCGCAAACCCGAACCGTCGCTCTTCGACACGCCTGCCGACGACCTTCCGCCCGCGCCCCCCGCCCGCCACCGCCACCGGGCGGCACCGGCGGCGGCACGCCGGGGGATGGCGCGGTGTCGCTGGCCGAAGCGGCGCAGAGCCGCTACCTGAACTACGCGCTGTCGGTCATCACCTCGCGCGCCCTGCCCGACGTCCGCGACG
Organism: uncultured Acidobacteriota bacterium; assembly: GCA_963843885.1. Taxonomy (GTDB): domain Bacteria; phylum Acidobacteriota; class Vicinamibacteria; order Vicinamibacterales; family UBA2999; genus CADEFD01. The sequence goes on along the minus strand of CAWJMJ010000011.1, from coordinate 183,231 downwards.
GGCTGAAGCCGGTGCAGCGCCGCATCCTCTACACGATGTGGCAGCAGAACCTCACCGCCGACACCAAGCACCGCAAGTGCGCCAAGGTGGTCGGCGACGTGATGGGCAACTACCATCCGCACGGCGACTCGGCGCTCTACGAGACGCTGGTCCGCATGGCGCAGTCGTTCTCGCTGCGCTACCCGCTCGTCGACGGCTCCGGCAACTTCGGCTCGCTCGACGGCGACGGCGCCGCGGCCATGCGCTACACCGAGTGCCGGCTGGCGCGCATCGCCGACGAGATGCTGCAGGAGATCGAGCAGGAGACGGTGCCGTTCCGGCCGAACTACGACGGCACCAAGACCGAGCCGGTGGTGCTGCCGTCGCGCATCCCCAACCTGCTGGTCAACGGCGCCACCGGCATCGCCGTCGGCATGGCCACCAACATCCCGCCGCACAACCTGAACGAGGTCTGCCACGGCGCTGATCAAGCTGCTCGACAACCCCGACCTGACGGTGCCGCAGTTGTGCCGCTGGGTGAAGGGCCCCGATTTCCCGACCGGCGGGCAGATCCTCAACTCCCCCGACGAACTGAAGGAGATCTACCGCACCGGCAGCGGCGGCATCCGCCTGCGCGCCACCTGGGAAGCCGGTCCGGTCGGCCGCGCCGAGAAGACGCATCTACATCACCAGCATCCCCTACACGGTGAACAAGTCGGTGCTGGTCGAGCGCATCGGCGACGTCGTGCTTCAGCCGCAAGCTGCCGCACCTGCTCGACGTGAAGGACCTGTCGACCGACGACGTGCGGATCGCGCATCGAGATGAAGCAGGACGCCGACGAGAAGATGGTCATGGCGTATCTGTTCAAGCACACGCCGCTGCAGACCAACTTCGCGGTCAACCTGACCTGCCTCGTGCCGACCGAGAACCCCGAAGTCGGGCCGCCCCGAGCGGCTCGACCTGAAGCAGATGCTCTGGCACTTCCTGCACTTCCGCCTCGAGGTGGTCACCAGCCGGCTCGAGCACGAGCTGCGAGCAGCTGCAGAAGCGCATCCACATCCTCGAGGGCTTCGAGAAGGTCTTCGATGCGCTCGACGAGATCATCGCCATCATCCGCAAGTCCGACGGCAAGGCCGACTCGGCCGAGAAGATCATGGCGCGCTTCGCGCTCGACGCCGAGCAGACCGACGCCATCCTCGAGCTGAAGCTCTATCGCCTGGCCCGGCTCGAGATCCTGGTCATCCAGAACGAGCTGAAGGAGAAGCGGCCGCGTGCGCGCCAGATCGACGCCCTGCTGGACGACGACGCCGCGCCGCTGGACGCTGGTCCGCGAGGAGCTGGAAGAGGTCCAGAAGAAATACGGCGACGCGCGCCGCACCGCCATCGAGCAGGCCGACGAGACCGAGTACGCCGCCGACGCCTTCATCGTCGACGAGGACAACGTCGTCATCGTGTCGCGCGACGGCTGGGTCAAGCGCCAGAAGGAAGTCAAGGACCTGGCCGACGACGCGCCTGCGCGAAGGCGACTCGGTGCTGGCGGCGATGGCCGGCAGCACGCGCGCCACGGTGGTCTTCTTCACCAACTTCGGCGTCGCCTACACCGCCCGCATCATCGACGTGCCGGCCTCGACCGGCTACGGCGAACCGGTGCAGCGGCTCTTCAAGTTCAAGGACGGCGAGCGGGTGGTCGCGGCGTTCAGCCTCGATCCGCGCGCCATCGGCGACATCGGCCGGGCCAACGCCGGCGGTGACGACGAACAGGCCACGATGGCCGACGCCGACGTGCCGGTGCCGCCCGTGCACGCGGTGGCGGTGACGAGCGACGGCTACAGCCTGCGCTTCTCGCTGGCCAACGTGGCCGAGCCGAGCACGCGCGCCGGCCGCCGCTACGCCCGTCCGGCCGACGGGGCCGAGGTGGTGGGCGTCAGCCTGGCCACCGGCAACGAGACGCTGATTGCCGTCACCCGCGAGGCGCGGGCCATGCTGTGCCCGGTCAGCGAGGTGAACTTCCTGGCCGGTCCGGGGAAGGGCGTGATCCTGCTCAAGGTCGCCGACGACGATCGGGTGCTCGGTTTCGTGGCCTCGAAAGGCGACCGCGACCTGATGGTGGTCGAGACCTCGCGCGGCGCCGAGCAGACCGTCAGCACCGGCAAGTACGAGGTGACCGGCCGCGGCGGGAAGGGGCGCGAGCTCATGCAGCGCGGCCAGTTCACCCGGGTCGTGGCCGCGGCGGCCGTGGTACAAGGGTGGAGTGAGGAAGCCTGAGGCCATCCGCCGCGCCTTCGGCGCCCTGCTGACGGTGGTGCTGGCGCTGGCCGCGTCCAACGGCCGCGTCCGCGCCGATGTCACGGCCACGCCGGCCTGGCAACTGAACGGCGGCATCACCACGGCGCACCTGCGCGGTGGCCTGGTCTACGTCGGCGGCACCTTCACCCAGCTCTATTCGCCGTCCACGACCGAGGACCAGTTCTACGATTTCGTCACCGGGCAGGTGCTGCCGCAATGCGCGCGCTCGACCACCGCCCGGGCGCTCAGCGGCAATCCCGATGGCCGCGGCGGCCTGCTCGTCACCATGCGCGAGGACGACGCCTTCGCCGATGCCGGCGGCGCGTTCACGCCGCCCCCTGGCACGGTCATCGTCCGCATCGGCGACGACTGCCTGTGGGATCGCCAGTTCGCGGCTCCGGCCATCGATCCAGACAATCCCGGCGACCTGACCATCGGCCTGCCGGTGCGCGTCGGCAACGTCGTGCTGGCGTCGAACGCGGTGCTCGGCCCCACGTCGTTCCTGCGCGCGCAGGTGGCGGCCTACGACGCGACCACCGGGGCTCGCCTGGCTTTCAGGTTCTTCGACAACTACAGCGAGATCGGGTTTCTCGGTGTCTCGGCCACGCACGTCATCGCCCGTGTGCGCGGCGGCTTTGCCGGTGCCTACACCCTTGGCGCCGTCGCGCCGGCCACACTCGACCTGACGCCGACGCTGACCTTCCTGGCCGACGAAGCCAGCGGCGCCCGCTCGTGGATTCGCGATCAGACGCTCTACCGGCTGCGGCCCGCGCCGGTGAACACGCTCGAAGCTTACGACCTCGGCACGCTGGCGCCGAAGAGCGGCTGGACCGCGCCGGTCGTCCCGGGTCTGGTCGACATGGAGGTGGTGGGCCCGCGGGTCTTCCTGACGACCGGCACCGTCAACGGCCAGGTCGTGGCGCCGCCGGCAGCGGTGGCCCTCGGCACCGGCGCGCTCGACCCGAGCTGGACACCAGCCACCCTGACGCGCCGTGTGCCGGATTCCACCGGCCTGCCCTACGTGCCGGCGCTGACCCAGCTGGCCACCGACGGCCAGCGGCTCTACGTCAGCGGCGACTTCGAGGTCGTCGCCGGCGTCGATCGTCCGGGCGTGGCGGCGCTGTCGGCGGCCACCGGCACGCTCGAAGGCTGGGACCCGACACCGTTTCTGGTGACGCCGCTCGAGTATTCACGGACCGGCCTGCTGATGTCGCGGCCGACCGGCACGAACCTCGTGACCCGGCGCTACCTGGCGGCCGTGGATCGCGCCACCGGTCTGACCACCCCGTGGAACCCCAACGACGCATCCCGCGTCCTGCTGCACCAGCCCACGCCGGTGTCGGCCATCGCCGCCGACGACACCCACGTCTACTTCGCCAGCGCCACGACCGGCGAAGTGCGGCGGGCCGACGTGGTCACGGCCGACGTCGATCAGAACTGGCGGATCGTGGTGTCGCGCACGGGCGGGCTGACTGGCACGGTGAAGGCCCTGGCGGTCAGCAACGGCACCGTCTACATGGGCGGCGAGTTCGACTCGGTATCGGGCGTGACCATTCCGGTGACGGCGCGGCGGGCAGTGGCGGCGGTGGGCACCGACGGCGCGCTGCGGCCGTGGGCGCCGGCCCTCGACAGCCTCGAGCCGGTCACGCTCTTCCGCGCCATGCTGGTGGCCGGCAGCACCGTCTACCTGGGCGGCGACTTCACCTCGGTGGGCGGACAGTATCGGCCCGGCTTCGCGGCCGTGGACGCCGTGACCGGCGGGCTCACGCAGCCCGAGATGTTCGTGCTCGGCGACACGCGCATCTACGGGCTGGCCACCGACGGCGCGCAGATCTTCGTGGCCGGGGTCACCTTCGGCGCGCCGCTCGTCGGCGCCACCAGCATCCCGGACACGCAACTGACGCCTTTCGGTCCGACCGCCGGCACCATCCCGACGAGCGCGGCGTTCGTGGGCGGGCGGCTCTATGCCGGGCTGGAATACGACCCGGAAGCCGCGGCGCCCACCGCGCGCGGGACGACCTGGGGCGAGGTCGTCGGCGACGCTCGAGGACTGGTCCACCTGCCGGCTTTCCAGGGCGGCATCGAGTACTACGAGGCGCTGCCCGGCCACCCGCCCGATCCGCCCACGCTGACGGCGGTGGCGACCGGCAATCGCCTGAACGTGTCGTGGAACCGCGCTCCGACCGGCGGCGCGCCGTCGAGTTACACGCTCTACGCCGGCACCGCGCCAGGGGCCACCGACCTGGGTTCGCTGGTGTTCCGCAACACGACCAGCTTTGCCGTCAACGCGCCGAGCGGCCTCTACTACCTCACCGTGGTCGCCCGCAACGCCGACGGCCCAAGCGCGCCTTCGAACGAGGTGGCGGTCCAGGTTGGCTGCTTCGTAGTGCCACCGGCCCCGGGTCCGCTCTCCTTCACCACGGCCGGCACGTCGCTGACCTTGGCGTGGGGCGCGGCGCCGACGGCGTCGGGCTACCTGGCCGAGGCGGGGCAGTCACCCGGGTCTTCGGACCTCGGCACGGCCGTGCTGCCGAACGACACGCGGCTGACGGTGTCGGCGCCGCGCGGGGTCTACTACGTGCGCGTCCGCGCCGTGAACGCGTGCGGCCTTGGGCCGGCGTCGAACGAGGTGGAAGTGAACCTCGACGGCAGCGTGGCCGTGCCCGACCCGCCGACCGGCCTCGCCGCGAGTGTGTCAGGCAACGTCGTGACCATCGCGTGGACGCCGCCGGCGCATGGTGGCACGCCGGCCGGCTATCAGGTCGAGGGCGGCGCCGCGCCGGGTGGCGTCGACGCCGTGGCGCACACAGCCGCGGCCGCACTGACAGTGCCCGGGGCGCCCCCCGGCACCTACTACGTGCGCGTCCGCGCCTTCAACGCCGCCGGCGTCGGGTCAGCCACGGCGGAGATTGCCGTCGTGGTGCCGTAGCGGCGTCCCTACTTCTTCTCGATCTGGAGCTCCGCCAGATGCGCGGCCACATCGGGACCGGCACTCGCGACCTTCACTGATTTGTCGATATGCAGGATCTTGCCGTCCACGCCGATGTAGAAGGTCCAGCGGTTGGCCACGCCAAACGAGCCGAGCACGCCGTAGGCGGCCGCCGTGGCCTTGCTGGGGTCGGCGAGGATGGGGTAATCCGCCTCGACGTGCGCGGCGAACTTGGTGTTCTCTTCCGGGGTGTCGACGCTGGCGGCGAAGTAGGCCACCTTGAACGCCCGAATCGCGTCGCCGCTCTCACGGAGCGACTTGCATTCGATCGTTCAACCACCGGTAAAGGCTTTGGGGAACCACGCCAGCACGACCGCGCTCTTGCCTTTGTAGTCGGCCAGCGTGTGCGTCTTGCCGTCGGATCCGCGCAACGCGAAGTTCGGCGCTTGATCGCCCACCTTGAGTTCCACCGCGCCCTGTGCGCGCCCCACGGCCGCGGCCGCGAGTCCGATCGCCATGGTCACTCCGAACCTCAGCCACTTGCGTAGACCCATGTTTGCTCCCGCCGTGATGGTATCAGCATCGTCTGCAATCCTGCGGTCTGACCGGGCGATACCCCCCGTATGATGGGACGGTGAGGTCGAGGATCCCAGGCCGCCTCGCCTGGGCGGTCGCCGGATTGGTGGCGCTCATCGGGGCAGCGCTTCTGATTGTCCACACGCCCCCGGCCGCCCGTTGGAGCCGCGACTGGCTGGTGCGGCAGGTGACCGAACGTTGGGAGCTCGACCTGGCCTCCGGTCCGCTCGCCTACAACCTCCTCACTGGCCGGGTCTGGATCGACGACGTCCGCCTGTCGGCCCCCGGCCACGCCGACTTGCCGTTCTTCACGGCCAAGCGCGTCACCGCCATCCTGCCGTGGGTCATCCTGCGCGGCACCGTCCGGCTCACCGATCTGCAAGTGGACGACGGCCGGGTATTGCTGGTGCGCGAGGACGGCGTGCTCGTCAACCTGCCGCCGTCGTCGGGCAACCCGCCCCCCGAGAGCGCGCGGCGGCTCGACATTCGCGGTCTGCAGGTGCGCGGCCTCGACATCGACTACGAGGACCGCACCGGCGGGGTCGACGTCAACGTGCGCGGTCTTCGCACCGATCTCAGCGAGCGTGACATCCGCATCTTCGCCGGCGCCAGCGGCACGGTCACCGCTGCCTCGGTCGCAATCCGAATCGGCGAGCGCACGACGACCAGCGGCGCCGTCGCCGGGCGGATGGCCTTCGACGGCTCGAACATCTCGCTGCAAGAGTTCACCGTGCCGTTCCCCGAAGCGAACGTCGTGGCCGACGGCCGCATCAACCGCGTGCTCGACGATGTCCGTTTCGCTCTCACCCTGGCCGGTGGCCTCGATCTCGGCGCCATTGCGGAGTGGACCCCGCCGCCGGTGCCGGTGTCCGGGCCGGGCACCTTCGAGGGCACCTTCGAAGGTCCGCTCGGCGGCTACCAACTGCGCGCCAATTTCGCCTCCGAGGCGATGACCATCGCCCGCGTGCCGGACCTGTCGCTGGCCGGCGTGCTCACCCTGACCTCGCCGCAGGCGCTCATCGAGCCGCTGACCATCACCACGCCGCCCCAGGCCGGCACGACCCGCCGCGGCGTCTTCGACGGACGCTTCGTCTACCGCTTCGGCGAGCCCGGCGGCTCCGACCTGACCGGCGCCTACCGCGACTTCGACCTCGACATGGCGCTGGCGCTCTACGACCAGGATCCGGTCAGCGTGGCCGCGTGGGAACAGGGCACGGTGTCGCTCGGCCGCGACCGGCGGACCGCGCCGCTGCGCCTGCACGCGACCGGCCGCAGCACGCCGCTGGCGCGTGCCGACCGCGTCGCTCTCGACGGCACCTGGGACGCGCGGCTGGAGAACGAGCGGTGGTTCGTGCGCCACGACCATGGCGTGCTCGACAGCGGCCGCGCCTCCGGCACGCTGCAGTGGCAGGCCGGCGGCGACGTGGCCACGACGGCGCTCGCCGGCCCGGTCACCTTCGACGTCTCCGACATCGGGGCCGCCGTCGCCGCGGCGCGGCGCTCGGGCATCGGGCTGTCGGCGTCGCTCGAGGCTCTCAAGGGCACGGCGCACGGCGACTTCACCGTGAGCGGCACGCTGGCACGCACGGTCGTGACCGGGCCGGTCGAGTCCACCGACCTCGTGCTGCCGCACGGCGCGGGGGCCACGGCGCAGGCCGACATCGTCTACGACGAAGACTCGCTCGGGGCGACCGCCTTTGCCCTCCAGACGCCCGGTGCGAGCCTGAGCGGTCACGTCACCATGGGGATGGCGTCGAGCCGGCTCGAGGGCGCCTTCGAGGCCAGCGTCTACTCGTTGCCGGAGTTCCTGGCGCCCTGGACCCAGGTGCCGGCTCTGGCCGGCACGGTGCAGATGGCCGGCACCATCGGCGGCACGACCGTCGTGCCCGACGTGCCGCTGCGTCTGCAGTCCACGCCGATGACCTACGACACGCAGTCGATCGGCACGCTCGCCGGCGAGGCGCGGCTGGTCGGCACCGAGTTCCGCGTCGAGCGCCTGGTGCTCGATCAGGGACCCGGAGATCTGCGCGTGTCGGGACGCGTGGACTACGAGACCTACGCCTACGACGCGACGGTCGCAGGGCGCGGTCTGACCTGGACGCGGCCCGTGCTCGACACCGGAGTGGAGACGGTCACCGTGGACGTCAGCTACGCCGGCGCCGGCACGCTCGATGCGCCGGGAGGCGCGGGCACGCTGGCCATCGCGCCCAGCGGCGGGCTCGGCGACCTCACCGGCACGGCCGATGTGCGCTGGCAGTTCGTGAACGGCACGGCCGCGGTCACGGCCTTCTGGCCCAAGCTGCGCGCGTGGGTGCAAGCCGACGTCGAGCCGCGCGCGCCCTATGCCTTCCGCGGCACCGCCGTCGTGAGCCGGCTCGACGTCCAGCCGCTCGCGCTCGCCGCCGGCACGCTGACCGACGCCGTTTCCGGCACCATCGACTTCAGCTCGGCGTTCGCGGGCGCGCTGAGCGACGTGACCGCCGCGACCGCCTTCATCAATCTTCAGGACATCGACGTCGCGGTGAGCGGCACCCCGGTGCGCCTCGAGCGCCCGGCGCGGGTCACCGCGCGTCTCGGCGACTACACCGTCGATGATCTGGCGCTGCGGGTCGGCACCAGTCACCTCACCCTCGGCGGACGCTTCCGCGAAGGCCTGGACGAGCCGCTGCGCGCCGCGTTCACCGGCGAGCTGGCCGACGTGGTGGCCCTGGCGCGGGCGTTCGGCGCGGTGCCGGAGGGAACGACGGCGACCGGCGCCCTGACCGCTGAATGGGAGAGCCGCGGCAGCATCGCCACCACGCGCTCGACCATCGCGCTGGCCAACGGCTCGGTCGCCCTCGCCGGCATTCCGCCGATCGAGGCGCTCATGGCGGCGGCGACCTTCGACGGCTCGATGCTCGCCGTCGAGTCGCTCACCGCGCAGTGGCAGGGCGGCGCCATCACCGGCACCGCCGCCATCCCGCGGCAGTTGCTCCAGAGCGGCGCCACCGGCCCGGTCGCGCGCGCGGGCCGGGTCGATCTCAAGGTGGTCGGCCTGACCGAGAAGGCCCTGGCGGCGTGGCTGCCCGAGGAGACCGTCCAGGACATGACCGCTCGCGTGTCGGCCACGCTCGGGCTCGACCTGACTTCCGCGTCGCTGACCGGCGTCATCGGCACGCTCGTGCTCGACGAGGCCTCGGTCACGGCCGCCGGCGTGCCCGTCTCGCAGACCCGGCCCAGCTACCTGTCGATGGCCGGGGGCGTGCTGTCGTTCGACGACGTCGAGTTCGGCGCCGGCGTGCCGGTGCGGATCGGCGGCAACGTGATCTTCGGCGATGCCACCGCCCTGAACGTGTGGATCACCGGCACCCCGGGCCTGCGCCCGCTATCGGTGCTGTCGCCGCAGATGTCGGTGGACGGCTCGGTGGTCATCGACGTGTGGATCACCGGCACGCCCGACGCGCCCGGGCTCCAGGGCACGATGGAGTTCACCGACGCGGAAGTGGTGATGCGCAACCCGCGCGTGATCGCCTCGAACATCAACGGTCCGGTCGTCTTCCAGGGCGATCGCTTCTCGTTGCCCGAACTCAAGGGCTTCCTGAACGGCGGCGACTTCGAGGCCAGCGGCTCGGTGCGGTTCACCGGCGCCGACGTGATGAGCGGCGAGATCGTGGTGCAGGCGCGCGGCGTGGCCGTCGAATACCCGGACAACGTCGACAGCGAGAATCGACGCCCTCTTCACCTACGTGGTGGGAGCCTCGCCGATCCTGCGCGGCGACGTGCGCATCTTGCGCAGCGCCTACCGCGCCACCATCAGCCTGCCGGCCCTGGTGGCCTTCAACGCCACCCGGGTCGTGGACGTGGCGGCCGGGCCGAGCTACCTCGACTCGCTGCGCCTCGACGTGGCGGTGTCGACCGAAGACGACATGATCATCGACAACAACTATGGGCGCTTCGAGGCCGGCGCCAACCTGCGCCTGCAAGGCACGGTGGGGCGCCCCGGCGTCACCGGCCGGGTCGAGTTGCGCGAGGGCGGCGAGATCATCCTGCTCAACGGCGTCTACCGGCTGACCGAAAGCACCATCTCGTTCACCGACCCGACGGCCATCCAGCCCGACATGAACATCACGATGGTGACCAACACCGGGCGCTTCGAAAGCTCGGTCACCTTGTCGGGCACGCTGGAGCAGCTGCAGACGACCGTGACCTCGACCGACCCGACCGCCGATCCGACGCTCTTGAACGTGCTGCTCGGCGGCAGCAATTCGCTGAGCGGATCCGACGCCGTCGCGCTGCTCTCGGGCGAACTGCTCGGCGTGACCGGACGCGCCATCGGTCTCGACGCGCTGCGCATCGAGCGCGGCTTCAACGCCGACTTCGTGCGGCAGGACCCCGGGCTGATCGCGGAGGACGTCGACCCCACGGCCCGGCTCACCGTGTCCAAGCGCCTGAGCGACGAGGTCGAGGTGATCCTGTCGCGCAAACTGAGCGGCAGCGGCGACCTCTCGGCCGTGGTCAGCTACCGGCCCTGGCGCAACGTCGAGCTGCGCGGCACCTCGCGCGACAACAACGACCGGGCCTACGCGGTGCGCCACGAGCTGACGTTCGGCGGCGGCGCGGCCGCGACGCCCAGCCGCGCCCGGCCGTCGGCGATCGTCGCCGGTGTGCGGATCTCCGGCGTGCCGCCCGACGAGGAGAAGGCGTTGCTGGGCGAGCTGTCGCTGCGCGCCGGCAAGCGCTTCGACTTCGTCAAGTGGCGCGAGGATGCCGAACGGCTGCAGGCGTGGTACCACGAGCGCGGCTTCCTCGAGGCCCGGGTGCGTCCGTCGCGAACGCCGGGCGAGGTCGAGAAGATGACGCTCACCTACGGCATCGTGCCTGGCCAGCGGACCGAACTCGTGGTCACCGGCACCGAGGTCTCGGCGCGCTTGCGCCGCGAACTCGAGCAGGCGTGGTCGCAGGGCGTGTTCGACGATTTCCGGCGCGACGAGGTGCGCAAGGCGGTGGCCTACGATCTCATCCGCCGCGACATCGTCGGCGCCACGGTCGAGGCCACGGTGGTCCAGCCGTCGACCAACGAGAAGCGGATCGAAATCGTGGTGGCGGGCGGCACGCAGGTGTCGTCGCGCGAGGTCGTCTTCCCAGGCATCGAGGCGCTGACCGCCAAGGACTTGCAGGCCACCTTGCGCGGGCGTGGCCTCGATGTCCAGGTCTGGGTCGATCCGGCCGCGGCCGTCGAGCCGCTGCAGGCGCGCTACACCGAGGCCGGATTCCGCGAGGCCAAGGTGGTGCCCGCCGCGCCGCGTGTCGAGGGCGGCCGGGGCGTGCTGCCGATTGCGGTGACGGAAGGGCAGTTGACGACCGTGGCGCAGGTGCGCGTCGCCGGCGTGGACGACGACTTGACCGCGCCGATCAACGAGATCGTGCGGCCGCTCGAAGGTCGCGCCTTCCGGAACGCGGAGGTCGCCGAGTCGCGGCGGCGCATCGAGGCGCTCTATCGGGCGCGTGGGTTCAACAGCGTGGAGGTCACGCCGGCCGTGACCATTTCCGAGGATCACCGCGCCGACCTCGCCTTCCAGGTGACCCCCGGACTGCAGCAGCGCTTGCAGGCAGTGGTGGTGGAGGCAAGCGGCCGGACCCGTCCGTCAGCGGTGGTGACGGCGCTGCGCCTCGAACCCGGCACGCCGGTGGACCTGGCCAAGTGGGCCGAGGCGCGCAAGCGTGTCTTCGACACCAACGTGTTCCGGCAGGTGGACGTGCGGCCCGAGGTGGTTCCCGGCGCTCAGACCGACACCGTCGAGCCGGTCAACGCGCGCGTCACGGTGACCGAGTGGCCGGCGTGGCGCCTGCGCTACGGCTTGCAGTTGAATGACATCGACCAGGGCAACCTGGGCGGCGACGAAGGCCTGCCGCGGGCGCGCAACCTCGGCGCGGTGGCGGATCTCCAGAACCGCAATGCCTTTGGCCGCGCCTTCACCTACGGGCTCTATGGCCGCGTCGAGCGTCGCCTGCAGTCGTCGAACGCCTATCTCACCTTCCCGACGTTGTTCGGGCGCGCCGTGCAGACCAACGTCTTCGGCTCGGCGTCGAAGCAGGACACCGCGTTCGACGACGAGGGCGTGGCGCAATTGCGCCGCACGAAAATCCTCGGAGCCCTCGAGCAGCGCGTGCGCCGGAGCCGGTCCATGGAGATCGTCTACGGCTACCGGGTCAGCCGCGAGGTGTTGCGGCCGTTCGACGTCGAGGACCCGTTCCTCCAGAAGACGCTGATCGGCCGGTTCACCGGGTCGGCCTTCTTCGACCGGCGCGACGACCCGTTCGACGCCACCAAGGGCTGGTTCGGCTCGCTGAGTCTCGAGCGCCTCAGCTTCTTCGGCTTCGACAGCGACTCGGTGAAGATGCTCGGCACCTTCTACCGCTACCAGACATTCGGCCAGTTCACGGTTGCCTCGGCGGCGCGGATCGGGACGTCGTTTGTCGATCCGCTGCTGTTTGCCGAGCGCTTCTTCGCCGGCGGGTCCGACACGGTGCGGGGCTACCGCCAGGGCGGCATCGGGCCGACCGACATCACGGGGCTGCCGTCGGGCGGCAACTCCTTGCTGCTCCTGAACCAGGAACTGCGCGCGCCGCTCTACAAGTGGATTCGGGGCGTGGTGTTCATCGACGCCGGCAACGTCTATCTGGAGAAGCGGCCGTCGTTTTCGGACCTGCAGGTCGGTTACGGGGTCGGCCTGCGCTTCAACACGGCGTTCTCGTTGTTCCGCCTGGACTTCGGCCTGCCGTCGTCTGGCACGGGCCGGCGGTTATACGTGGGTATCGGGCAGGCCTTCTAACGGGGCAGGCGTAGGTCGGTTCCGGGGGCCGTGGCAGGGGCAGGGGAAGGCGGGGTCGAAAGGGTGCAGAGACGCCGCCGGAAGAGCAGGCGATAGGACCCGCTGCCGGCGACGTTCTGCACGGTGCACGCCGGGCACCCCCGACGCCACCGCATGTCGCTCGCTCAGCCCCTGAGCGAGTTGAGTGCGAGCTGCACCTGGCGCCTTTCGGGCGCGTCCGGGGCAAGCTGGACGAAGCGCCTGAAGTGTTCCGCCATCCGCTCGAGTTGCTTGGCCCGCTGGGCGGCAACGCCGGCGTTGTAGTGCGCATACGCGAACTCAGGCATGAGTTCGGCCGCGCGGTCCAGAACTTGAGCCGCTTCGCCGAACTGGTTCTGCCGAATCAGCGCCAGGCCCAGCTGATAGTGCGCGAATCCGAGGTCGCCGTTGATCTCTCGGGCCCGGCGCCCCTGATTCACGGCTTCGTCCAGATTGTTGTCGAGGAGCGCAATGGCCGACTGGCCCACAGCCTTCCAGGCCTCGTCGTTGCCGCCGGCCAGCTTGCCGAATTCGCCGCGCGCGTCCTGGTCACGGTCGAGCTTGGAGAGAGCCTGACCGGCAAGGAACGTGGAGTTGGGGTCGTTGTTGCCGGCCTGGCGGTCGGTCTCGACCCGCTGGATTGCTTCGGCGTAAGCGCCGCGTTCGAGCAGGCGCTGAGCCGAGTCCTGGGCCGCAGCCACGGGAACCGTCACGGCGGCGGCCAGGGCCGCGGCGGCCATCGAGTGCAGGAAGATTCTGGTCATACCGGCATCTTTGCAAGGCGAGTGCCACGCCATCAGTGCTGCTTTGCCGCGAGAGAGGCGGAACTGGTACCCACGGACAACGCAAATGACGCGTCCTGTGCCCTGTAGCTGGTACGCATTGACTCAACAGGTGACGCATGAGTAACGCGGCCACGCTGGCGGAGACGATGGAAAGAAATCGATGGCGCCTCTGAGGCGCGCCTCCGGGCTCGGAAAGGCCGTGGCGGGCCGCCTGGTCCGGCCGAGCTCCAGGGCTCGGACCACGGGTGAACCTGCTATACTGGCGCGGAGCTTTACGCACAGGGGCACTCCGGGTGGCAATTGTTGCACCGGGTGTTCACCAGCAGTCGCCCGGCGGGCGGCTTGCGTCCAGGCCGCGCGGACCTTCGGTCGTCACCGCGCACTGGCCGTGCGAACGAGCGGGCACCACGCACGGGACCGCGTGCACGGTGCGCTCAGCGATTTCAAACCCGAGTGTCGTCAGCATCTTCGGCCGTGTTCCGCGGTGATTCCGCGCGCGCCCCTCGTGGCGCGACGTGGCTGCTCGTGCTGGTCGTGGCCGGCGCGTTCCTCACGCCGCTGTCGTTGCGCGCGGTCAATCGCGCGGTTGCCGGAGAGGCGCCGGGGCTCGGCTACCTGCCGTCGCTCGAACTGCGCCGCCCCCATCGCGCCTTCAACCCCGGGCCGATTGCCGATCTGCAGTACGGCCGGCCGACCTGGGTGTTCATCGGCGATTCGATGATGGGCACGCGCATCGACCCGATCCATCTCGGCGAAATTTCCTCGACGCACGACGAGGTCGTCTCGTTCCTCTACAACCCGGCCACCGGGCCGGCGTGGTGGTATCTCGCCTTCAAGAACCACCTGATTGCCTCGGGGGTGAAGCCGCGCGTGACGTTCGTGTTCTTCCGGGACACCAATCTCACCGACACGCTGTTCCGTCTCGAGAGCCTCTACGGGACCGCGCTCGATGACGTCGCCCACGCCGACGAGCCCGAGCTCGACGCCGTCGTGGCGGCCCGCAAGGGCGGCGTGTGGTCGCGCGTGCGTAGCGCCGCCGTGCGCACCTACGAAACCGATGTGACGGCAAGCTGGCTCGAGCCGGCGGTGCGGCGCTGGTTCGTCAACTACCGCTATCCCGACGTTCCCGCGCGGCTGCGCTTCGACCAGTCGTTGAACGAACGCTTCGACCTGGCCAACCTGCGGGGCGACGTCGCCGCGGATTTGTCCGGACCCAACGAGGCCGCCGACTTCGCCCGCGACCTGCCCACGTCGGTGCTGCCGTTGATGATCCGGCTGGCCAAGGACCACGACCTGCCGTTGTGCTTCGTCCGCGTCCAGCGCCGCCCCGACGGCACGACGCCGCCCGAGCAGACGCCCAACCTGGTGCGCTATGTCGCCGCGCTGAAGCGCTACCTGAACGAGAACGGCATGTTGTTCCACGACGACTGGGGCGACCCCGCGATGCCCGAGTCGATCTATGCCGATGGCGATCACGTGCGCGACCGCCGCCTCTATACCGACGTGTTCCGGCGCCGGCTGGATCCGTTGTTCCGATGATCTTCCACAGCCTCGACTTCGCGGCCTTCTTCCTGATCGTCGTGGCCAGCTACTGGCGCTTGCCGCACCGCGGCCAGAACCTGCTGCTGCTCGGGGCCAGCTACGTGTTCTACGGCTGGATCCACCCCTGGTTCGTGCTCATCATGCTGGCCTCGACCACGGTCGACTACTGGGCGGGGCAGCGCATGGAAGACGACCCCGCGCGCAAACGCGGCTACCTGGCCGCAAGCCTGGCCGTGAACCTCGGCATGCTCGCCATCTTCAAGTACTTCAACTTCTTCATCGAGAACGTCCGCGAGGTGCTCGAGGTCCTGGGCCTCTCCGTGTCGCCGCCCGTGCTCGCCCTCGCGCTGCCCGCTGGCATCTCCTTCTACACCTTCCAGGCGCTCAGTTACACGGTCGACGTCTACAAGGGCGAGATGCGCGCCCGCCGCAATCCCATCGACTTCGCGCTCTTCGTCGCCTTCTTCCCGCACCTCGTGGCCGGTCCGATCATGCGCGCCCGGAACCTGCTCGCCCAGGTCGAGCAGCCGCGCCAGTGGAGCGCGACGCAAGCCCGCCACGGGGTCGTGCTGATCGTGTGGGGGCTGTTCAAGAAGCTGGTCATCGCCGACAACGTCGGGGTCATCGCCAATCGCGTCTTCTCGCAGCAGGACCCGGCCTTCGAGGTGCTGTGGGCCGGGGTGTTCGCCTTCGGCATGCAGATCTACGCCGACTTCTCGGCCTACTCCGACATCGCCCGCGGCGTCGCCCGGTGGTTCGGCTTCGAGCTGGTGCTCAACTTCAACCACCCCTATATCGCCCACAGCCCCAGCGATTTCTGGCGGCGCTGGCACATCTCGCTCTCGACGTGGTTCCGTGACTACGTCTACATCCCGCTCGGCGGGAACCGCGGCGGCACGGTCGTGGCGGCATGCACGCTGATCACGACCTTCCTGGTTTCAGGGTTCTGGCACGGGGCCAGCTGGAACTACGTGATCTGGGGCTTCTACCACGGCGTGCTCGTCTGGATCACGCGCGCGGTCGGACGGGCGTTCCGTTTACCCGAGCACTGGCCCGGGCCGCTCGGCCTCGTGCAGATTGCCCTGACGTGGGTGGCCATGATGGCCGGCTGGCTCTTCTTCCGCGAGACCAACGCCGACTTCCTCGGGCACTTCCTGCGCCTCTCGCCGGCGTCCACGGTGCAGGGCGAGGGGGCCATCGGCCTGCACTTCTTCGTGCTGGCGGCGACCTGGTCGCTGCCACTCTTCATCCACGATCTCTGGGCCCTGGCACGCGAGCGCCAGGTGGCCCTGGTGGCGTGGATCGAATCCCACATGACGGGTCTGCGTCTGGCCGGTGTCCAGGCGGCAGGCGTTGGCGTGCTCGCAACCCTGACGCTCGTGCTGCGCAGCACGACGTCCCTCGACTTCATCTACTTCGCTTTCTGAAGACCCGCAACAAAAGGATCGACTCTATGTCCGACGAACGACTCAAAATTGCCGTATTCATCGACTTCGACAACGTCGAGATCGGCGTGAAGAACACGCTCGGCCTCAACTTCGACATCGGCGCGGTGCTCGAAGCCATCAAGGAACGCGGTGAGGTCATCACCAAGGTGGCCTTCGGCGACTGGAAGCGCTCCGGCGACTACGGCCGCGCCATGTCGCAACACGCGGTGCGCCTGGTGCAGCGCGTCATGACCCCCGGCGGCGACAAGAACGGCGCCGACATCAACCTGGCGCTCGACGCGCTCGAGATGGCCTTCACCCACGATCACATCAACGCCTTCGTCATCGTCGGCGGCGACAGCGACTTCATCACCCTGGTCGAGAAGCTGAAGCAGTACGACAAGAAGGTGTTCGTGGTCGGCGGCCGCGCAGTTCACCAGCCAGGTGATGCAGAAGAACTGCACCGAGTTCATCGCCTACGAGAACGTCGTCAGCCGCGGCGGCGGCGCCAGCAGCGGCCGCAGCGGCGGCGACCGCTCGCGCCAGCCGCGGCCGGCGCTCCGGTGGGCGTGGGCCAGGTCATGAACATCGACACCAGGCGTGCCGCTCGTGCGAGCGCGCGCTGAAGGTGCTGGCCGACCGCGAAGTCACGCCGCAGCTCGGCCTGCTCAAGAGCACGCTGCTGCAGCTCGACTCGTCGTTCTCGGAACGCGACTACGGCGTCAGCAGCTTCCGCGACTTCGCGGAGAAGCTGGCCGAGAAGGGCATCGTGCTCCTCAAGCACACCGGCCGCAGCACGCTCGTCGAGCTGAGCGAAGCGGGCGCGGCCATGGCGGATGCCATGCCGCCAACCTCCGCCATGGGTTCGGCCCCGCCGGCTGGCGCGACCGCCGACGCGGCGGCGGGCACGGCGCCCGGCGCCGTCCAGAACGGGACGTCTGCCCAAGGCGGTGACGCGCCGGTTCGCGAGATGGCTCCGCGCGCTCCGCGCGAGATCGATCCGGCCACCGCGGCCAACATCGCCGAAGGCGTCGAACTCGTGCGCGAGCTGCTGGCCGACCCGCCGCAGCCGCCGCGCTGGCCGATGTACCTGCGGCAGATCAAGCAGTTCATCCGCGCCAGCCATCCCGACTTCGACGACCGCAAGTACGGGTCGATCGTGGACCTGATGCGGGCCTGCCAGAAGGAAGGCCTGATCAAGCTCGAACGCGATCGTCAGGGCGGTCTGCGCGTGTTCGGCGCCGGCGGTTCGGCCGCCGTGACCCAGGCTTCTCCGGCGCTGGCGTCGGATGCGCCGGCCGTGGTGCCGTCCTCGGCCAACGTCTATCGTCCCAAGAGCGTCACCTTCGGCTGGGTCATTGGCGACGACGGCGCCGAAGAGACCGAAGCCCGGTCGGAGACGGGCGAGGGTGACGAGCCCGAACTCGACGTGCCGGTGCAGATTGCGCCGATCGTCCCTGACGAGATCGAGCCGGAGGACGACCAGTCGAAGTTCTTCGCGCCGGGCAGCGCCAAGGAACCGGTCAGCGCCGGTCCGGCGGCGCGCGGCGCCAAGCGCGGACCGCGGCGGACGATGAGCGCCGAAGAGGCGGCGGACCGGCCGAAGCGAGCGCGCAAGACTCCGGCCGGCGGCGGCCGGCGCACGACCCCGACCACGGCGGCTCCGGCGCGGCGCAAGAAGAGCTGACCGCCCGTCCTACCGCTCGTAGTTGGTCTCGAATCCACCCGCCCGCGCGGCTCCATTGGACGCGGCGCGGTGGCAGGGTATCGGGCCGGCCGGGGCGGTGGAAGTAGATGAGGATCTCGGCGTAGCGCGCTTCGAGCGGCGCCGAGATCTCTCGCGCAATGGCCGCGGCATCACCGAGATGCCGCGTCTCCACCTGTACGACGAGCAGCGTGCTGGGCCGAGAACTGCTCGGTGATGGTCCAGCGCGCGAACGGATCGGCGGCGCGCCTGACCGCGGGGAGCTGGCGGGCCGCCGGCGGCGCCGCGGAGGTGACCGTGGCCGGTCCGCGCACGGACATCCAGGTGCCGGCGCCCGCCGCGCCGCACAAGCCCACCACCGCGACGAGCGCGGCTTTGGTCACGCCGTCACGATAGGCCCGATTCCGGAGGCCCGCAAGGGCAATCCGCGACTGGCCGTATACTTCTGGCGTCCCTGCTTCACGTTCGCCCCGAGACCCGAGTCCCGCGACCCGAGCCCCGCCTTGAGTTACAACGCCAGAGACATCACCGTCCTCGAAGGCCTCGACCCGGTCCGCAAGCGCCCGGGCATGTACATCGGCGGCGTCGGCGCGGCCGGCCTGCACCACCTCGTCTGGGAAATCTTCGACAACTCCGTCGACGAGGCCATGAACGGCCACGCCGACGAGATCGAGGTCACGCTGCACAAGGACGGCTCGAGCGATCACCGTCAGCGACAACGGCCGCGGCATTCCGGTCGACATGCACCCGACGCACAAGAAGCCGCGCGCTCGAGATCATCTTCACCAGCTCCACGCCGGCGGAAAGTTCGATAGCGGCGGCAACTACAAGACCTCCGGCGGCCTGCACGGCGTCGGCGCGTCGGTCGTCAACGCGCTGTCGACGCAAGCTCGTCGCCACCGTCCGGCGCGACGGCGCCGAGTGGCGAGATGGAGTTCAGCAGGGCAAGCCGACCGGCAAGCTCAAGAAGCTCGGCGCCGGCGCGCGGCACCGGCACGACGATCTTCTTCCACCCCGACCCGCAGATCTTCCCGCAGATCGAGTTCAACGCCGACACGATCCGCGAGCGGCTCGAGGTCGCCAGCTACATCCACAAGGGCCTGAAGGTCATCTGGGACGACGAGGCGAACGGCAAGAAGGACGTCTTCCAGCACGAGGACGGCATCCTCGCGTTCCTGAAGAAGATCCTCGCCGAGCAAGCACGCCAAGCCGGTGCACGAGCAGCCGTTCATGCTCGAGAAGGAGAACGGCGTGCGGCATCGAGATCGTGCTTGCAGTGGACCGAGTCGCACCGACGAGCACGCTCACGAGCTACGTCAACGGCATCCCCACCGGCATCGGCGGCACGCACGAGAACGGCCTGCGCGCCGGCGTCGCCAAGGCGATCCGCAACTACATCGAGACGCACAACCTCACGCCGCGCGGCGTCACGCTCACCGCCGAGGACATCCGCGAGGGCGTCATCGGCGTGCTAGCGTCTTCATCGAGGAGCCGCAGTTCCAGGGCCAGACCAAGGACCGCCTGAACAACCCCGAGGTGCAGTCGTCGGTCGACGGCGCCGTCCGGCCCGGCGCTCGAGCAGTGGCTGAACAACAACCGCACGGTCGCCGAGACGATCGTCAACCGCATCATCATCGCCGCCCGCGCCCGCGAGGCCAGCCGCGCGGCGCCAGCGCCGAGATCAGCCGCAAGACCGCGACCAGCGGCGCGGCTCAACCTGCCCGGCAAGCTGGCCGACTGCACGCAGCAACAACCGCGACCGAGAGCGAGCTGTTCATCGTCGAAGGCGACTCGCGCCGGCGGCTCGGCCAAGCAGGGCCGCGACCGCAACACGCCAGGCGATCCTCCCGCTGCGCGGCAAGGTGCTGAACACCGAAGGCATGTCGCTCGCCAAGGTGCTGGAGAACAAGGAGATCGCCGACCTGGTCACCGCCCTCGGCTGCGGCGTCGGGCAAGAACTTCGACCTCGACGCAGCTGCGCTACGGCAAGGTCGATCCTGCTCGCCGACGCCGACAGCGACGGCCACCACATCACGACGCTGCTGCTGACGTTCATCTTCCGCCACATGCCGCAGCTGATCGACGCCGGCCGGGTGTTCATCGCGCATGCCGCCGCTCTACCGCATCGACATCGGCAAGGAGACGCACTGGGCCGCCGACGACGCCGACAAGGACGCGGATCCTCAAGCAGCACGCCAAGGGCAACGCCAAGCCCGAGATCACGCGCTTCAAGGGCCTCGGCGAGATGATGCCCAAGGTGCTGTGGGAGACGACGCTGAACCCGCAAGACCCGCCGCCTGCTGCGGGTCGAGATCGCCGACGCGCTGGCGACCGACCGCATCATCAACGAGCTGATGGGCAAGGACGCCTCGGCCCGGTTCCGCTTCATCATGGAGCGGGCGGAAGAGGCGGACGAGCTGGACGTGTAGCGCAGCCTCGCGGGGTGCGCCGATTCGCGCCTGACGGCACGTCGGCGTCGCGCTAGCAATTCAGGTCCGCTTGGCCGACCCGGCAGTATCGCCCAAGAAGTTCGACCGCTCGCTCATCGAAGGCCCGCATCGGCCCCGCCGTCTGGAAGCTGGCGTGGCCGACCATGCTCCAGAACGTGATCGCCGGGCTGCAGGGCGTCGTCGACCACGCGCTCGTCGGCAACCTGATCGGCTACGCCGGCAACGCCGCGCATCGGCGTCAGCTGGCAGATCTTCCTGGTCGTCATCGTCTTCATCGCCTCGCTCTTCACCGGCCAGGCGGTGCTGGTGGCGCGCTACGCCGGCGCGGGCGACCACGACAAGGTCAACACACGTCGTCCACCAGGCGCTTCTCACCGCCATCGCGCATGTTCACGGTGCTGGCGCCGATCGGCTACTTCGCCACGCCCGTGGCTGCTCGATCTCGTCAACGCCGCCCCCGAAGTGCGCGCGCCAGGCGCTGCCGTTCCTGCGCATCAACTTCGTGTTCAGCATCGGCATGCTGCTGTTCTTCATGCTGCCGGCGGCGCTGCGCGCCGCCGGCGACGCGCGCACGCCGCTGCGCCTCGGCATCACGATGACCGTGCTGAACGTGATCTTCAACGTCATCCTGATTCCGCGGCTGGGCACGGTTCCGGCGTCGGCACGCGGGCTCGGCCATCGGCACGTGATCGCGTCGGCACGGTCAGCGGCTACGCGCTGTGGCTGCTCTTCAACGGCAAGCTGGTGGTCCAGCTTCACGCGCGAGCCTGGACCGGCGGCCCGACTGGACGATCATCCGCTCGCTGTTCCGCTTCGGGCTGCCCACGGGCGTCCAGGGCATCGCCATGAACGTGGCCGGCGTGATGCTGCTGCGGTTCATCGGCTCGCTCGAGCACAGCGCCGCCGCGCAGGCGGCCTACACCATCGGCTACACCGAGCTGTTCTCGCTGATCACGCTGGACCTCGGTGGGCTTGATGGGCGCCGCCGCCACCATTGCCGGCCAGAACCTCGGCGCCGGTCAACCGGACCGGGCCCTGCAGGGCGTCCACACCGCCGCCCGCATCGGGCTGGTCGTGGCGGCCATCGTCGGCGCGATGTTCCTGCTCATCCCCGACCAGCTGCTCGGCGTCTTCGGCGCCGGCGACGGCGGCCACGTCTCGACCATCGGGCGCCAGCTGCTGCGCTACCTCGCCGTGTCGGGCTTCTTCATCACGCTGCGCCCTGACCTATCACCGGCGGTTTGCAGGGCACCGGCGACACGCGCAGCCCGCTGTTCATCACGCTCGTCTCGCAGATCGCCATTCCGATCGGCCTGTGCACGGTCATCCAGGCGATGCGCCCGCTCGTGCCGGCCGACATCTGGCTGGCCATCCTGCTCGGCCACTTCA
This sequence comes from uncultured Acidobacteriota bacterium, assembly GCA_963843885.1. Classification (GTDB taxonomy): domain Bacteria; phylum Acidobacteriota; class Vicinamibacteria; order Vicinamibacterales; family UBA2999; genus CADEFD01. Next base: position 161,332 of record CAWJMJ010000011.1, on the reverse strand, counting down.
CCCGCTGCGTCCTCACCGTTCCGCGGTTCCGCCAGGGCAAGTGGCGCGCCATCAAGGTCGAGGTCGCGCCGGTCACGGCCTCGTAGCCACGCTGGCGCCTGGTCACGGCGTCGCGGTCCGGCTGGCGCCGAAGGCCACGCCGATCGAACGCGGGATGCGGTTGAAGAACTGCCCGTAGTCCGGCGAGGCGATGTTGGTCTGCACGTCGCGCTCGGAACCCGAGTTGAGCGCGTTGTAGACCTTGAGGCCGGCGGTGAAACGGCGCTTGCGGAACGTCCAGGGCCGGATCAGCGAGAAATCGAGGGTGGTCACCTTCGGCAGCCGGCCGGCCCGGTTGCGCTCGCCCACGAAGTCCTGGTATTCGTCGACGGCCGACCAGGGAAAACCCGACCGCCACTCCAGGATCGGAATGAAGACCCACTGCCCCTTCAGGCCCAGTGAGCCGCGCACGATCACGCGGTGGGGGACATCAGTGGGGGTGAGCGAGTGCTGGTTGGCGCGGATGATCGGGTTCTTGAAGTTGCCGAAGTAGGCGTCGTAGTCGTTCAGGTCGCGGACCCCGCGCGAGCGCACGTAGGCTACGGTGAGGTCGCGATGCTCGCCGCCCAGGTAGCGCCCGGTGGTCTCGACTTCCCAGTACTTGGACAGGCCGCTCGACGACAGCGTCAACAGGCCCTGGACGGCATCGGGTTCGACCACCGCGTCGTGCGCGCTGTCGCGGTAGAGATAAGCCGCTTTGAAGAACAGGCGGCGGCCGACCCGCTGGTCCCACGCCACCGTGCTCACGATGCTCTCGGGCGTGCGCAGCTCGCCGACGGCGTGGGCGTAAGTCACCGGCGCGGCCAGCAGCCGCCCGTCGGGCGTGAAGCGGCTGACGGTCGCCACCGGCAACTGCGCGAACGCGCCCAGGTTGAGCGGCGTCCGCTGCGCGAACTTGCCGACGCCGCCGCGCAGGATGCCGCGGCCATCGCGCAGCAGGCCGACGGCCACGCCGCCGCGCGGCGAGTAGTTCCACTGCTCGGTGACGTCGTCGCGATCGGCCCGCAGACCCAATTCGAACATCACCCGGTCGTTCACGCGCCAGCGATCCTGGGCGAACATCGAAAACTCGGTGGCGGTCACGGCGGGGTGGGTGAGCGACGGCGAGAAGACGAGGCGTTCGGCCAACGAGCCGTCGAGCCGCCGCACCTCCACCGGCTGGCTGTAGTGGTCGCCGTCGAAGCGCGAATACTGCGCGTCGAGGCCGGCCTTGAAGACATGCGACCCGGCCAGCTCCTTCGAGAAGGTCAGCGCCTCCACGCCCTGCACGCTGGTGACGTGCCGTTCCTCGCGGTTGAAGTAGCTGCCGCTCTGCGACTGCGGCGCGTAGACCATCGGGTCGGTCCCCTTGGTCTGCAGGTCGACCTCGAAGCGGCGCCCGGTCACGGTCGTCTCGAGCACCACGCGGTCCGACAGGATGAGGCGATCGACGAGCCCCGTCGCCAGGCCCGATTGCGTGAACTTCGGGGTAGCCTCGGGCGGCCGGAAGGTCGAGAGCGTAGCGTTGGTGATCTTGCGCGGGAAGTAGACCACGCTGCCGACCAGCGAATGACGCGACGACAGCACGGCGTCGAGGCGGGTGTAGGAGTCGAAGCTGTCGAGGCCCAGGTCCGGTTGTCCGGGCAGGCTCCTGACCGGCGTCCGCACGTAGCGGTACTGCAGATACTGCCCGAGGAGCAGGCGCTCACGCTTGAGCGGGCCCGATACCGACAGCCGCGGCTCGAACTTGGTGATGAAACCCCGGCCCAGGCCCGGCAGGAGGTTCTCGGGCCGCACCCGCCAGTCGTTGCTACCGCGCCGGGTCGTGACCTGCGTGACGCTGGTCGAGAAGCGTCCGTATTCCGCGGCAAACGGGTTGGACAGCACTTCCACCGACTCGACCGCGCCGCTCGGCAGCTCCAGGTCGAAGTCGCCCGTGGACGGATCGTTGAGGCTGGCGCTGCTCAACTGAATGGCCGCGGTCGTCGGCGCGCCGCCCTTGATGCGCAGGCGCCCTTCCGGCCCGCGGACCACGCCGGGCAACTGCGTCATCAGCGACTTGAAGTCGTCGCCGGCCAGCGGCTGCACGTCCATGCTGGCGCCCGTCAGCACGTCGCTGACGGCCACTGGCTGGATGCTTCCGGTCGGCGAGTTGGCCGGGGCCATGACGTTGACGCTCTCGCGCACGAAGGTCAGCCGCATCTCGAGCAGCACCTGGGACTTGGCACCGGCCCGTACCCCGAAGGGCGCCGAGTCCACGTCGGTGAAGCCGTCGCGGGTGGCATGCACGACGTAACTGCCCGGTGGGACGTCAGGAAACGACACCTGCCCGACCACGTCGCTGGTCGTGCGCGCGATCGGCGCGTGGGTGCTCGCGCCGCGCAACTCGACGGTGGCCAGCGGGATGCGAAGGGAGTCGAGCGTCAGCGTGACGACGACCTGGCCGGGGGGCTGGGCCGGCTGCGCGCCCAGGGTCAGCGCGACCGGGGACGCCGCGCCCAGTGCCATCAGCAGCGGGATGAGCAGATGTCGGTGGCGCGTGCACACGAGGTCAGCCTCCAGGACGACGTCGGCGAGCGGACCAGTCTAACGCCGTAAGGGCCCGGTTCGACGGGTTGTCACCGGGACGCATGGCCGGGCACGGGCGTCGGCGGGACGAGCGACAACACGCCGAGCGCGCCCATCATCACGGCGGTCGCCGTCAGGACCGGGCCCCACGGCATGACCCCGCCGGCGCCCTGCAGGCCGAACCAGGCGGCCAGCTCGGGACGCTGCGCCAGCGTGCCAATCAGGCCGTTGTTCACGGCGTGCATGACCATGCCCGGCACGACCGAGCCCGAGCGCCAGCGCAGCACGCCGAGCAGCACGCCCAGGATGAACGTGGGCAGCAGGCGGTAGATCGACGCATGGGCCAGGCCGAAGAGCAGCGCGCTCAGGAGCACGGCCGGCCACGCGCCGAGGCGGCGCAGCCCCGAGAAGACCAGACCGCGGAAGAACAGCTCTTCGCAGATGGCCGGCGTGACGCCCAGCACCAGCCACACGACCCAGAGCGGCATCGGCTGGTCGCCGAGCTGCAGGAAGCGCTCCATGGCCCGCGTGAGCGACTCGGGCGGCGGCAGCAGCCGCGCCACCACGCCACCGGCAAAGAGCCAGGCGCTGGCGCCGAGCGCCAAGGCGACGAGCAGCGCGGCCAGCGGCGGCCGCCGCAGCGCCAGCGTGGACCGCCAGTCGAAGCCAAAGAGCGCGATCAAGCCCAGCGTGGGCAGCAGGAAGCCGCCGTACTGGAGGGTGACGAGCAGCCAGGGAATCGACAGCCCGCGCAGCGACAGGCCCCCGTAGAACTGGACCACGAGCAGGGCCGCGAACGCAGTCAGGGCGAAGCCGACATCGGGCGTGCCGCCGGTGGCCCCGCCGCGTTCGAAGACGGTGCGCAGCGAGGTCTTCTCGCCGACCAGTACCGTCTCGCGGTGGAAGACGTGGACGGCGCCGGCGATGGCGACGGCGGCGTAGATGCACGCCGAGAGCAGGGTCAGGAACACGAGTTCGGCGCCGGCCTCGCGCAGGAACAACGCCTTCACGAGCAGCGTCACGTTGACGATCGGCACAAACGCCGTCCACGCGTTCAGTTCGATGGTGGGCAGAGCCACCACGCCGGCCGGCAGGGCCACCGCCATGTAGACCGGCGTGAGCATGGTCTGGCCGTCGCGGAAGTCACGGGCAAACGAGGCGCAGGCCAGGAAGAGCGCCGAACTCGTGAGCGTGACCGGCAGCAGGACGGCCAGCGCCAGCACCAGGTTGGTGGCGCCGATGCCCGGCAGATCCGCGGGCAGGAGGCGTGACACGGTCAGCGACAGACTGACCAGGTTGGCCACCAGGGACAGCAACGACAGCAGCCACACCGTGAGGAACTTGGCCAACACGATCTCGGCCGCGGTGATGGGCGCGCACAGCAGCGTCTGCATGGTGCCGCGTTCCTTCTCGCCGGCCGTCAGATCGATGGCCGCGTACATCCCCCCGAGGACCGACAAGGTCAGCAGGATGTAGGGCAGGATCGACCCGAGCAGCTGCCCCGATCGCCGCTCCGCCGAAGACGTGTTGCGGGTCTGCACCGTGAGCCCATCGGCGAAGCCCTCCGGCAGACCGCGCGCGCGCTCACGTTCGTCGACGATGCGGTCGCGGGCCTCGTCGAGCGCCGCGGTCACGCGCTCGTGCGCCACCGCCGAATCGCGTCGCACCGAGTCGTAGTAGAGCGTGAGGGGCACGGCATCGCCGCGTTCGAACGCCGTCTGGGTGTCGGGCCAGGCCACGATGACCGCCTGCACCTTGCGCCCGCCGACCGCCGCCCTCGCGGCGGCGAGCACCGGGTTCTCGGGCTCCACTTCCCGCGGCCCGGGCTCCCGGCCGCGGCGCAGCCGGGCCGGCGAATTCGGGCCGTCGGCCTCGAGCCGCGGCATGCGGCCGGCCAAAAGCCCGGCGCGCACGTCGTCCGGCGCCTCGCCCCAGGGTTGCAGCGTCAGGTCAGTGGAGGCGTCGAGGGCCGCCTGGACCGGCGCCGGCACCTCGCCCCACACGGCCACCACCGACTTGTCGGCGGCAATGGCGTCCTCGCCCGACTCGGCGATGCGGGTGAACGCCAGGATGACCAGCGGATAGAGCAGCACCGGCAGCCCCACCGTCATGAGCAGCGTGCGCCGGTCGCGCAGCGTCTCGCGGAGCTCCTTGAAGAGGATGGTGCGGACGACGGCAGCGCGCATGGCCGCCGATCAGGCCGCGCCGGCGTCGGCGCCGGCGTAGTGGAGGAACGCGTCGGTCAGGTTGCGCTGGCCCGAGCGCACCAACAGGGCGTCGAGGGGGCCGCTGTCGACGATGCGGCCGCGGTGGATGAGGGCGATGCGGTCGCACAGATACTCGGCCTCGCCCATGATGTGCGTGGAGAGCAGCACGGCCCGGCCGGCGTCGCGGGCGCGCCGGATGGCCTGCACGATGAACTGCCCGCTGACGACGTCGAGGGCGTTGGTGGGCTCGTCCAGGATGAGCAGCTGCGGTTCGTGCAGGAAGGCGCGGGCCACGTTGGCCCGCTGTTTCTGGCCCGACGAGAGCGTGCCGCACGGCCGGTCGGCAAACGAGGTGATGTCGAGCTCGGCGATGAGCGTCTGGATACGGGCGGCGGCGCGGGCCCGGTCGAGTTGGTAGAGCGTGGCGAAGTAGCGCAGCATCTCGCGCGGGCTCAGGCGCTGATAGAGCTGCGTGTCGCCCGACAGGAAGCCGAGGCGCCGCTTGGCGGCGAGCGGGTCGTCCCGCATGTCGAGGCCGGCCACGATCACGCGGCCGCGGTCGGGCGACAGGATGCCCGCGAGCATGCGCAGCGTGGTGGTCTTGCCGGCGCCGTTCGGCCCGAGCAGCCCGACCACCTCGCCCGGAGCCACGTGGAGTGAGACGTCCTCCACGGCCATGACCGCGCCGAAGCTCTTCCCGAGGGATTCGGCCTCCAGTCCTCCCGTGGCGAATGGCATCAGACTACAATCTTACGGTTTCCCAACGCTCGAAAGGCGCCGCCGATGGCTTCAGATTTCTCAGGTATTCGCACCGTCACTCCCGCCGTCAACGAACCGATTCGTTCCTACGCCCCGGGCTCCCCGGAAAAGGCCTCGCTCAAGGCGCGCCTGGCGGCGATGGCCGGCGAGGTGATCGACATTCCGCTCATCATCGGCGGGAAGGAGATCCGCACCGGCGATCTGGGCCAGGCCGTGATGCCGCACGCGCACCGTCACGTGCTGGCGACCTATCACCATGCCCGTCCCAAGGACGTCACCGCGGCCATCGCCGCCGCCCAGGCGGCCAAGGCCGAGTGGGCGAGCTGGTCGTGGGAGGACCGCGCTGCCGTGTTCCTGAAGGCCGCGGAACTGCTGGCCACGACCTGGCGCGACACGCTCAATGCCGCGACCATGCTCGGCCAGTCGAAGACGGTCTACCAGTCGGAGATCGACGCGGCCTGTGAGCTCATCGACTTCTGGCGCTTCAACGTCGGCTTCGCGCAGGAGCTGATGGCCGAGCAGCCGCTGTCCACGACGGCGATGTGGAACCAGACCGACTACCGGGCCCTCGAAGGCTTCGTCTACGCGGTCTCGCCGTTCAATTTCACCGCCATCGGCGGCAATCTCACCAGCACGCCGGCGCTGATGGGCAACACGGTGCTGTGGAAGCCGGCCGGCACCGCCATGGTGGCGGGCTACTACACGATGAAGCTGCTCGAGGCCGCGGGCCTGCCCCCGGGCGTCATCAACTTCGTGCCGGGCGAGCCGGTGATGGTGAGCAAGATCGCCATGGACTCGCCGGATCTGGCCGGTATCCACTTCACCGGCAGCACCGGGGTGTTCCAGAGCATGTGGGAGCAGGTCGGCGCCAACATCAGGAAGTACAAGAGCTACCCGCGGCTGGTCGGCGAAACCGGGGGCAAGGACTTCATCGTGGTCCATGCCTCGGCCGATCCGCAGGAAGTGGCCGTGGCCATGGTCCGCGGCGCCTTCGAGTACCAGGGCCAGAAGTGCTCGGCGGCCAGCCGTGTCTACGTGCCCAAGTCGATGTGGCCGGACGTGCGCGACCGGGCCGTGGCCATGATGCGCGAGATCAAGATCGGCGACACCCGCGACTTCCGCAACTTCATGGGGGCGGTCATCGACAAGCGCGCCTTCAGCAAGATCAGCGGCTATCTCGAACACGCCCGCCGCAACGCCAAGATCGTCGAGGGCGGCGGCGCCAACGGGCGCGTCGGCTATTTCATCGAGCCGACGCTGGTGCAGACCGACAACCCCGGCTACCGCCTGATGTGCGAAGAGATCTTCGGGCCGGTGTTGACGGTGCATCCCTACGCCGACAAGAAGTTCGCCGAGGTGCTGCAGACGGTGGATCAGACTTCGCCCTATGCGCTGACCGGGTCGATCTTCGCCAAGGATCGCGCGGTGGTGCTGCAGGCCTCGGCGGCGCTGCGCAACGCCGCCGGCAACTTCTACATCAACGACAAGCCGACCGGCGCCATCGTGGGTCAGCAGCCGTTTGGCGGCGCCCGCGCTTCGGGCACGAACGACAAGGCCGGGTCGAAGCTGAACCTGACCCGGTGGGTGAGCGCGCGCTCGATCAAGGAAACCTACAACCCGCCCACCGACTTCACCTACCACTTCATGGGAGAGGAGTAGGCGCGCGCCTGTCATATCCCGCGCTGCGATGAGGGACGATCGAGACAAGCTGCGCCTGGCGCGCCGTGCCCTGCTGGCCGTGCTGCTGCTCGGTACGGTCGGCATGTCGGTCGAGCTGCTGCTGCTCGGCCATTACGAAGAGCTCGATCAGCTGATTCCGCTCGTTCTGGCGGGCCTGGCCCTGGTCACGCTGACGTGGGCCACCGTGGCGCCGTCAGGAGCGGCGCCGCACGCGTTGCGGGCCGTCATGGCCGGATTCGTCGTGGCCGGCGCCGTGGGGGTGGTGCTGCACTTCCAGGCCAATGCCGAGTTCCAGACCGAGATCGACCCGACCCAGGGCGGACTGGAGTTGTTCTGGAAAGTGGTGCGGGCCAAGGCGCCGCCGGCGTTGGCGCCCGGCGCGATGGTACAACTGGGACTGTTGGGATGGCTCTATGCCTACCTCCAAGCGGACGAGCGCCGGTAGCGGCGTCCGCACAACGACGATCAGGAGCAGACCATGACGAACATCCGATCCACGCGCGCGCTGATGGCGGTGATGGGGGTAACGGCGCTGATGCTGACGCTGACGCAGGTGGCGCCAGCAGCGGCGCAGGTGGGCACGTCGCTCGGCGTGGTCGACGCCAATACCGTTGCCGAGGCCGATTTGGCGAAGCTGCCGCACATGACCGCGGCGATCGCCAAGGCCGTCGTGGCGGCGCGGCCGTTCGACAGCGTCGTCGATTTGAACAAACTGCTGCTCGCACAGGGGCTCACCGCCGAGCAGGCCGCGGCCTTCTACGCGAAGGCCTTCGTGCACGTCAACCTCAACAGCGCCACCGCCGAAGAGATCATGCTCATCCCGGGTGCCGGCAAGCGCATGGCGCACGAGTTCGAAGAGTACCGTCCGTGGAAGACGTGGGGGCAGTTCGAGAAGGAGATCGGCAAGTACGTCGACGCCAAGGAAGTGGCGCGCCTGGCGCAGTACGCCTTCATCCCCGTGAACCTCAACACGGCCAGCGACGCCGACATCCTGACCATTCCCGGCGCCGGCAACCGCATGCTGCGGGAGTTCAAGGAGTATCGGCCCTGGAAGACGCGGGCGCAATTCGACAAGGAGATCGGCAAGGACGTCGACGCCAAGGAAGTACGCCGCCTGGCACGCTACGTCGTCATCCCCTGACCGTCGCGGCCGTACCGCGCACGACCCGGAGCCCGATGCTAAGCTGCGCGCAGCCATGCCTCAGGCTCCGATTCCTCCCTCTCTGATTCACCACCCCCGGCCCGCGTTCCCGACGGCGGCGGCTGGCGCGCTGCTCACCGAACTCTTTGGCCTGACCGGCGAGTTGTCGCCGCTCGACAGCGAACGCGATCAGAACTTCCGTGTCCGGACGGGGGGCGGCGAGTTCACGCTGAAGATCGTCAACGCGGCCGAGCCGCCGAGCGCCATGGCGTTCCAGACGGCGTTGCTCCGTCATGTCGAGGCGGTGGCACCGACGTTGCCGCTGCCGCGCATCGTGCGGCTGGCTGATGGCCGCGAGATCGGCGAGGCCACCAGTGGGTCGGGCGAGCGCCATGCCGTGCGCCTCGTGACTTACCTGCCGGGCACGCCGCTGGCGCAGGCCGGGCGGACGCGCGCAGCCCTGCGGTCGCTCGGCCACACGCTCGGCCGGCTCGACGGCGCCCTCGTCGGCTTCGGCCATCCGGGCGCGTTCCGCGACTTCGACTGGCACATCCGCGCCGTGCCGGCGTCGCGAGCGCGCCTCGACGCCGTGGCCGATCCCGAGCGGCGCGCGCTCGTGACGTCGCTGCTCGACGGCTTCGACGCGCGGGTCGTGCCGGTGTTGCCGCATCTCCGCCATCAGGTCATCCACAACGACGCGAACGACTGGAACGTGCTGATCGATCCGGCGTCGGGCGAGGTCAGCGGCCTCATCGACGTCGGCGACGCCGCGTTTGCGCCGCTGGCCGCCGAGGTCGCCGTGGCCTGTGCCTACGCCATGTTGGGCTCGCCGGCGCCGGAGGGAGCGGCGCAGGGACGCGTGCCGGACGGAGCGGCGCTGGGGCGCGTGCCGGACGGCCCGCCCGGTGCGGACCGCCGCCACTGCCTTGGTGAGACCCTGGGGGAAAATCCGGGGGCGGCGGCCGCCGCCGTCGTGGCCGGCTACCACGCCGCGATGCCGCTGACCCCCGCCGAGATCGACGCGCTCTTCGACTTGATCGCCGGGCGCCTGTGCATCAGCGTCACCGTCTCGGCCCAGCGTCAGGCGACCGCGAACGACCCGTATCTGTTCGTCAGCGAGCAGCCGGCGTGGGATCTTCTGCGCTGGCTGGTCACGACCGGCCGGACGGGCCTCACCACGACGCTGAGGCGCGCCTGTGGACACGCGCTGCCGGAGACGCCGCCTCGTGATGCCGCGGCGTTGTTGACGGCGCGTCGCCGCCACCTGGCCAAGAACCTGAGCCTGTCCTACCGCACGCCGCTGCACATCGTGCGCGGCGAAGACGTGTGGCTGACGGCCGCCGACGGCCGTCGCTATCTCGACTGCTACAACAACGTCGCCCACGTCGGCCACTGCCATCCGCGGGTGGTCGAGGCGCTGGCGACGCAGGCGGCGCGGCTCAACACGAACACGCGTTACCTGCACGAGAACGTCGTGCGCTATGCCGAGCGGCTCACGGCCACGCTGCCGGCCCGGGCTGGACTGCCTGTTCTTCTGCAACTCGGGCAGCGAGGCCAATGACCTGGCGCTGCGCATCGCCCGCGCCGCCACCGGCCGTCACGGCGTGGCCGTGCTCGACTGGCGCCTATCACGGCAACACCCAGGCGCTCGTCGAGATCAGCCCGTACAAGTACCAGGGCCCGGGCGGCGCCGGGCGCGGCCGGCGTTCGTCTGCCAGCTGCCGCTGCCCGAGCCTATCGCGGCGCACTGGCGACTGGCCGACCCTCGAACGTCGGCGCGCGCTATTGCGTCCGCGGCGCGAAGCCGGCTCGCCGAGGCGCCCGCGGCGCGGCCACCCGCTGGCGGCCTTCATTGCCGAGACCATTCCCGAGCGTCGCCGGCCAGGTGATCCTGCCGGCCGGCTATCTGCCGGAGTCTATGAGGCCGTCGCGCGCTGCCGGCGGCGTGTGCATCGCCGACGAGGTGCAGGTCGGGCTTCGGCCGCGTGGGCACGAACATCTGGGCGTTCGCCGCACAGGGCGTCGTGCCCGACATCGTCACGATGGGCAAGCCGATGGGCAACGGCCATCCGCTGGCGGCGGTCGTCACCACGCGCGCGATCGCCGACGCCTTCGACAACGGCATGGAGTACTTCAACACCTTCGGCGGCAATCCGGTGTCGTGCGCCGTCGGCCTGGCCGTGCTCGACGTGATCGATGACGAGCACCTGCTCGACAACGCGCGCGTCACCGGGGACTACTCCTCGACGGGCTGCGGCGGCTCGCCGACCAGTTCCCGGTCGATCGGCGACGTGCGCGGACGCGGCCTGTTCTTCGGGATCGAATGCGTGACCGACCGCCGCAGCAAGACCCACGACGGCGCGACCGCCGCCGCGGTCGTGAACCGGGCCATGGAACTAGGCGTGCTGATGGGCACCGATGGCCCGCACGACAACGTCATCAAGCTGCGCCCGCCGATGACCTTCACGCGCGGCCACGCCGACCTGCTGCTGGGCGTGCTGCACGAGGCATTCACCGACATTGGCGGCGGCCGGGACCGGAGCGAAAAGCAGCACGGCTAGCGGCGCCCGCCTACCAGCGAAACAGCTTCGTCACCTTCATCACGAACGACCGGTTCTCGAGATCCGGGTAGCCGGGATTCAAGGTGGTGCGGCCGTCGCTGTAGACCACGAACAGCTCGCTGCCGGGCTTGTACTCCACCGGAATCGCAGGTTGGTGGACATCGCGGCCGAGCGTGACTGGTACTGGAGCAGCGCCGCCACGAACATGCGCGGTGTCACCGTGAAGGTCAGGCGTGTGCTGGCCAGGTTGCTGTTACCGTTGCCGTAGGGGCCCTCGACCCGGTTCCACGACAGCGTCGGCTCGGCGTAGAACTGCGGTGTGAACTCGACCCGTCCACGCCAGGTGACCTCGGTCAAGGTGCCGTCGTAGAAGTTGCCGCGGCCCAGGGTGAGGCCGCCGCTGACCCGGCGCTGGAGCCCCATCTGGTACGAGAACTTGCTCCCTGTGAATCGGTAGCCGCCGACGGGCACCGTCACGCCGCGGGCCACCTCGAACGGCACGACCAGCGCCTCGAAGGCCTGGGTGACCTCGCCGTTGATGAAGTCGCCGTTGTTCAGCTCGACGTTGATCTGGCCTTGGTATTCTTCCGTTTCGACCAGTCCGGTCGTGGCGCCGGTGATGTAGTCGGCGCTGGCCTGGTAGCTCAGCTTGCGCACGCCGCCCAGGTTCTTCGGACGCGGGCTGAAGCGCGCCTGCGCGTACGAGCGGCGGAACGCCGAGCGCCGCATGAAGCCGACTTCGGGGTTGAAGCCGTCGCCGACGAACAGGTGCTCGAGGTTGGCGCCGTAGCGGTCGCCGTTCCAGTCGAAGCGACCCCGGTAGCTGGTCTGACCGCCGTTGGCGCCGTCGGTGACGGTCTTGGCCCAGTAGCCGTTGATGAAGACGTCGCTGCGCATGTTGAACTGCGCGTCGGTGCCGATCGAGTAGTTGTTGGTCGACGTCGCTCCGGCCGCCGGAGTACGGCTGGTTGCCACCATGCCGATGCGACTTCGGCTCAGCACGTCGCGATTGACGCGCAGCACGCTGAAGTTGGTGGTCGGCACCCGGCTCGAGAAGCCGCTGTCGTCGGGCGGCGCGGTGGCGCTGTCGGTCTGCATCGAAAGCGCGCCGATCTGCCAGCCGCCGGTGCGGCCGAGCACGCGCGCGCCGCCGATGATCGGCACCACCGTGCTGCTGTCGAGACCGATGCGCCGGCTGTAGAAGATGATCGGCGTCAGGCCGCCGCCGCCGCCACCGCCGCCTCCACCGCCGCCGCCACCCCCACCACCACCGCCGCCGCCTCCGCCTCCGCCTCCGCCTCCGCCCACGCCGCCGAACGCGAACGCGTCCTGGCCTTCCAGGAAGAAATCGCGTTTCTCAGGGAAGAACAGCGAGAAGCGCGTCAGGTTCACCTGGGCTTCGTCGTCTTCGACCTGGGCAAAATCGGTGTTGTACGAGAAGTCGGCCACCAGCTGCTGCGTGATGCCCCACTTGGCGTCGCCGCCGAAATTGACGTCGCGCCGGTTGTTGAAGGCGGGGCTGGCGGTGCGGTTGGTGAGCATCGACCCGAGCACGTAGGGCTTGACGTCGAGGTTGAGCGATCGCTTGGGCGTGGGCAGGCCCACCAGGCTTGCGGCATCCGAGAGCTTGTTCAGGCCGCGGCGGCCCCATGACCGGGGCACGAGGGTCAGGTACGACACCTCGTTTTTCCAGCGCACCATGCGCCGGAGATTCACGCCCCACACCTCGCCGCCTTCCTTGAAGCGGATCGAGCGAAAGGGCACGCGCATCTCGAGCGTCCAGCCGCCGTCGAAGTCGGCGGCCTTCGACCACCACAGGCCGTTCCAGTTGGAGCTGGGCTGCTCGTTGGTGGTCGACCAGTCGAACAAGCCGCCCAGCCGGTTGGCCGAGAAGCCGAAGCCGTTGCGTTGGTCGTTGAACGTGTCGAAGACCACCGCCAGATGGTCGTTGTTGTACATGTTGAACGAGTCGCGGCGCATCTCGCTCTGCACCCGGCGGGAGGGCTCGGACTCGTACATCCGCGCGCTGACGTAGATGTTTTCGTCGTCGAAGAAGATCCACGCCTCGGTCTTCTCGGTGGCCGGCTCGCCCTCGCTCGGCTCCTGCTGGACGAAGCCCGTCAGGGGCGCCAGCGTGGCGTAAATCGACTCGGTGAGCTGGCCGTCGAGGGTGAAGTCGCCGGTCAGGCGGGTGGCGCGGACGGTGGGCTTGCCCGCGGCGTCGCGCACCATCACCGGCGGCAGATCGGCGGCCGCTGGGGCGCTGTCCTGCGAGGCCAGCCCGGAGGGCGGCGCCGTTTGGGCAGACGCCGGGGCCATGGCCAGCAGCACCATGCCTGCGAGAACCGTTCCGGAGACGAGCAGGCGGTGCAAGGATAGAAGGCGAGGCACGAGAAGGGTTCCATTGAAGCACAACCGCGCCGCCAACCCAACGCCGGGGAGGTAACGATTTGTCTCTGCCACCCGTTCCCGCTCGGCGACGCGGCAACGGCCGTGCCTCACGCCCGAAGCACGGCCGTAACCGGTGAGTGCGGCATGCTCTAGTGCACCGAAGTTGCGATGACCTCGCGAGCGGCACGCCGGTCGGACGCCACGATTGACCAGAGATGCTGGTCGTGATACTGGCCATCGCGTTCGAACGACTGGCGGAGCCGCCCCTCGCGCACGGCCCCCACCTTGGCCAGGGCGCCGTTGCCGCGGCCATTGAATACCGCCGCCCTGGCCTCAAGCCGGTTGACCCCGACGGTGTCCAGCGCGAAGTCGATGACCAGGGGCGCCCCGTCGGCAAAGAGGCCCGTGCCCCAGTAGGCCGAGCCGAGCACGAAGCCCCATTCGGCATTCTGGAAGTCGGCGTCGAGCTGGCGCACCTGGAAGAGCCCGACCGCGGTGTCGGTTCCGGCCGGTACCACGGCGAAGCAGACATGACGGCCAGCGGCCTGTTCGCGTCCCACCCAGGCGATGAAGTGGGCGAAGCCTTCCACGGTGGTCGGCGGCGGCGAGATGGAGCACGCCACTTCCGCCGCGGTCAGCAGCTGGCAGAGCGATTCGGCGTCGCCAGGGCGCAGGCCGCGCAGCGTGACCGACCCGGCCGACAGCACCGGCAGTTGCCGGCGCCAGTCGGTGGTGGTGACGCCCTGCGCGACCGGTAACGCCAGCGTGGGCAGCGCCGCCGGCAACGCCGCAAACGAGGGCACCTTCTCCATTAGAAGAGCCCTCCAGGTTTGGGCAGCCCCGGATTGTTCTCGGCATCCCACGCCAGCGCGTCGAAGGCTTGAATCTCCGCCGTTTCGTCGGGGTAGGGCGGCGTGTCGCCACCCGAACTTCCCCACGAGACGCCCGGAGAGCTCATGCCCCACACGATGTTCATGCCCCACACGATGTTGTTGCCCCAGACCACGTTGAGGCCCTCGGCCAGGCCCCACACGATGTTCAGCCCCGAGGCCCCGTTGAGCGCGGTGACTCCGGCCGTCTGGCCCCACGTCACGTTGGCGCAGTTGGCGGCCGCGCAGTCCATGCCCCACACGATGTTCATGCCCCAGACGATGTTGTCGTCCATGCCCCACACGATGTTCTCGGACAGCCCCCACACGATGTTGCTGCCCGTTCCCCAGCCGGTGTTGGCGTCCATACCCACGCCGAGGGTCCCGCCCCACACGATGTTGGCGCCCCACGTCGTCGCGAAGCAGGACGAGCCGCAGGCCTCGCCCCAGACGATGTTCTGGCCGCCGGGCGTCTTGCTTTCGCCCCACACGATGTTGCTGGCCCAGGCATTGGCGTAAGGCGCCAGGACGCCTCCCGTGACGGCGTGGTTGCCCCAGTGGATGCGCCGGCTCCACGTGCGCGACTGTGGCACCTGGCTGCCCCGCGTGCCGCGGCGGAAGTATTCCGCCAGCGTGACCGCGCCGCGCGCGTTGAGGAAGCCGGCGCCCTGGGTCAGGGCATCCACGTTCCGCTTGGTTTCGGCCGTGTACTGCAGCAGTGCCTTCACCAGATTGGGTGTCAACGAGGGATTGGCCTGCAGCATGAGCGCCACCGTGCCGGCCACGGCCGGTGCCGCCATGCTGGTGCCGCTCAAGGTGAGGTACGGCTTGAAAGGCGTGGGCCGCGCGCCGGCAACGAGGTACTGCGGCTTCTCCACATACATCTTGCTGTTGGGGCTGGCGAGCGAGGCCACGGCGGTGCCGGGGGCGACCAGGTCGGGCTTGGCCGCGAAATCGTGGGCGGTCGGCCCGCGCGAGCTGTAGAGCGCCACCTCGTCGTCCCCGCGCCAGGTCGTGCCCTTGCTGTCGGACGCGCCCACCGTCAGCACCCACGGCGCGTTGCCAGGCGCCGTGATGGCGCCGTACTGCGGCTGTCCGGCGGCGTTCTTCCCGATGTTGCCGGCGGCGGCCACGACCACGATGCCGGCCTGAACGGCGCGCTTGGCCGCCAGGGTGAGCGGGTCGGCGTTGTAGGACTCGAACACGCCCGCGCCGAGCGACATGTTGATGACGCGGATGTTGTAGGCGGCGCGGTTGGCCACGGCCCAGTCGAGGGCCGCGATGATCGAGCTGATGCGGCCCTGGCCGTTGGCGTCGAGGGCCTTGAGCGCCACGATGGTGGCGTCCGGAGCCACGCCGGCGCGGGTGCCGAAGCTGTCGAAGCCGTTGCCGGCGATGATGCCGGCCACGTGGGTGCCGTGGCCCCAGTCGTCGTAGGCGGCGGCGCCGGTGCCGACGAAGTCCACGAACTTGGCGATGCGTTGCGAGGTGGAGCCGGCGTAGCGGAGGTCGTCGTGGTTGGGGGTCACGCCCGAGTCGATGACCGCCACGCCGATCCCGGTGCCGGTGTAGCCCATGCGCTCCCGCACGGTGCGCGCGCCGATGGTGGCCGTGGTCCGGCCGAGCAAGGCCTCGACCGGGCGGTCGTAGTGAACGCGCTTCACCGCGCCGCTGGCGGCCAGCTTCCGCAGCATGCGCTTGGACATCCACGTGGTACGGCCGCGCATCCCGCTGAGCCGCTGGCCCTTGCGGCCGCCGTGGGCGGCCACGAGCTGGTCGGCGCTGGTTTCGTCGTTGAACTCGACGATGACCGGCACGGAACTTTCGTCGCCAGCCACCTCCCGGAGGAGACGGTCGAACTTCACTTCATCCGGACGGGTGGGCGTGGCGGTGCTCTGCGCAGCGACCTCGAGGGACGAAAGGCCGAGCCCCACCGCCACCAGTACGGCGCAGAGCGAGAAGCGGCGGATGGACAGGGCACGGGAATCGGGACGACGGCAAAGTGACGGAGGTAGCATGCCGCTCACCTTCGCAAGGTCGCTGCCAAGCGCCAGGAAATGTGCTTCCACGGCGTCGCGCGGCCGGGATTGCTCAGCATTTTCGCGGACCCGGCACGGGAATACACGAGCCCTCATTGCCGGATTCCGCCACCCTGCTCTTGCCATCCACTGCTCCATCCCGGCACAACGGCGCCTGCGGCGCTCCTGGAGAGGTGCCCCTAACTCGTTGCCCGCGTATGGGTTATATCGTCCGTGTGCCGTCCGAGCACAGAGTGCGTGCTTTCTGCACATGAGCAATGACCAAAATGTTAGAGAATCTGCCACCTTGCGTGCAGTTCGCCCGGACAGGACGCGGCTGGCCGGGTCACAACGGCGAGAGGTCAGCCGCTTGGGCCAACCCACAACGGCGCGCGCGACCAGCGGATCCGGAGTCAGTGCCCGCGCGGAACGACGACCGGAGCCAGATGCTCGCGGGCAGCGGTCGTGAACACCGCGGGGCTGCCGCCGGTGTGCAGGAAGACCACCGTGTCGCCGGGGTCGATCCGGCCGGCGCGCACGTCCGCCACGAGTCCGGCCATCGCCTTGGCGGTGTAGGTCGGGTCGAGCACGAGCGCCTCGGAGCGGGCCACGAGGACGAGGGCCGCCAGGGCCGCCGCCGTGGGCAGGCCGTAGCCGTCGCCGATCTGCGTCTGGTCGGTGAAGAACTCGGCCGACGCGGCCGCGGTGCCCGCACCTAGAAGGGCCGCGGCTTCGTTCGCCACGCGCCGGGCGCGCTCGATTTTCTCGGCTTCGCCGGCGCTCACCGCGATGCCGTGCAGGCGGTAGCTGGCGCCGGTCAACTGGGCGCCCAGGGTCAGGCCGGCCTGGGTGCCGCGCGAGCCGCTGCCGAAGTAGAGGCGCGAGGGGCGGATGCCGAGGGCATCGAGTTGACCGACCAGTTCCAGCGTGCCGGCAACG
Organism: uncultured Acidobacteriota bacterium; assembly: GCA_963843885.1. GTDB lineage: Bacteria > Acidobacteriota > Vicinamibacteria > Vicinamibacterales > UBA2999 > CADEFD01. The sequence goes on along the minus strand of CAWJMJ010000011.1, from coordinate 144,181 downwards.
TAGCCGAGCGCCCCGACGGCGCTCGATCCGCCCACCGGAATGACGTAGGGCCGGCCGCCGCGCGCGGCGATCGCCGCCGCGACTTCGGCCACGGCCGCTTCGTCGTGCCCCACCGCGAGCATCGGATCGACCGACGGCACGAACGACACGTGGGCGCCGAAGAGCCGATCGAGGAGCAGGTTGCCCTCTTCGGCCGGGATTGCGGTCGTGGCGGTGAGCACGAGGTGCGCCTCGAGCCCGCACATGGCTGCCGCTGCCGCGGTCATGCGCGCGTGGTTCGATTGCACGGCGCCGGTCGTGACCACGGCGGTGGCGCCCTGGGCGAGCGCCTCTCCCAGGAGATAGTCGAGCTTGCGCGCCTTGTTGCCGCCGAGGCCGAGGCCGGTGAGGTCATCGCGCTTGATCAGGATGCGCGGGCACCGCTCCGCGCCGCCGAGGGCCGTTCTCAGGCGCGACGCCTCTTCGAGCGGGGTCGGCAGCGTCGCCAGCCGCGTGTGCGGCAGGGCAGCGAGGCGCGCGGAGAGGTCGTCGCGGGTCATGTTCCGGCGCTGCGTCGAGCGGCCGCCGGCGATTATACGCGCGTGCCCGGAGTGGCGGGGGCCCGGGGCAGTCCCCGGCCCAGGCCCGCGGCGGCCATCAGCGCCTCCAGGTCGGGGGGCGGCGGCGCTTCGAAGCGCAGCCGCCGGCCGGAACGGGGATGCGCGAACTCGAGCCGCCAGGCGTGCAACGCCTGGCGCGGGAACGCCCGCGCGGCGCGATTGACGTCGACATCGGCAAGGCGGAGGCGCGGCGCCTGCCCGGTACTCGGGGTCGCCGACGATCGGCCAGCCTTGCGCCGCCAGGTGTACTCGCAGTTGATGCGTGCGCCCCGTGACGAGCACGCACCGGACCAGGCTGAGGCCGCGCGCCGGTCCGCGCGACCGGTCGAGCACCTGATACCGGGTCAGCGCCGTGGCGCCGCCGTCGCTCACCGTCACCCGCCGGCGATCGAGCGGGTCGCGCCCGAGCCGGTGCGCGATCTCGCCGGTGGCGGGCACGGGCCGGCCCCACACGACGGCCAGGTAGTCCTTCACGAACCGCGCGCCTGGGCCCTGCAGCGCCGTATGCACGTCGGCCGACTTGGCGATCACGATCAGGCCTGAGGTGTGCCGATCGAGCCGCTGCACGAGCCGCGGCTGCCACGCGGCGTCAGCACCGGGGTCGCGTCCGGCATGCCATAGCAGCGCATTGACGAGCGTGCCCGAGCGGTGAGCCGCCGAGGGGTGGACCACCATGCCGGCCGGTTTCATCACGACGACGAGGGCGGCGTCCTCGTAAAGGATGGTGAGCGGCAGCGCCTCGGGCGACGGAGCGGGACGCCGCGGCGGGCGAGGCGCGTCGACCCACACCACATCTCCGGCCTGAAGCCGCTGTGCCGGTCGGGACGCCGCAGCGCCGTTCACGGTGACGCGGCCGTGCCCGACCAGCCGTTGGAGTTCGGCCCGGGACAGCGACAGGGGCCCGGCCAGGTGTCGCGCCACCGCGTGATCGAGGCGGTGCGCCGCGTCGCCGCGATCGGCCACGAACGAAGCGTCGCCGCCAGGCGAGCCGCGCTTATTGATCGCGATAACTGAGCAGCTCCACGTCGAACACCAGCATCCCGCTGGGCATGCCGCTCTGGCCCTTGTAGGCGAGCTTCTCGGGAATCCAGAAGCGGGTCTTCTCGCCGACTACCATCAGCTGCACGCCCTCGGTCCAACCGGCAATCACTTCGCCGAGACCGAACGTCGCCGGCGAGCCGCGCATGACCGAGCTGTCGAACAGCTTTCCGTCGGTCTGCCAGCCGGAGTAATGCACGGTCACCCGGCTCGATTTGGCGGGATGCCCGCCACCGGACCCGGCCTTGAGCACTTTGTAGGCCAGGCCCGAGGGCGTGCGCTGGGCATCGGCCGGCACGGCGGCGACATCGGGCGGCGGCACGGTCGGCGGCGGCGTGAACTCGATGAGCTCGATGTCGAAGACCAGCATCCCGGCGGGGCGGCCAGCCTGGCCCTTGTAGGCGAGCGCTTCGGGAATCCACAGACGCCGTTTTTCACCCGGTGTCATCAGCTGCACGCCTTCGCCCCAGCCCTTGACCACCCGGTCGAGCGGGAACGTGTTGGGGGCGTTACGGGCGTAGGAGCTGTCGAACATCTTGCCGTCGGTCGTCCAACCCGTATAGTGCACGGTGACCATGTCGGTGGGGCCGGGTTTGGCGCCGCCGGAGCCGGGCGTGATGACCTTGGTGACGAGGCCGGAGGGCGTCGTCAGCGCGTCCTTGGGCGGGGCGGCGACGTCGGGCGGGGGCGGCAACGGCGCGGGACGGGGCGGCTGGACGGCGGCCATTACCGGCAGGAGCGCAGGAGCGAGCAGGCTGGCGAGGACCGCAAACAGGTTGGAACGCATGCCAGTATCCTGAACCAGCCGGCAACCGGCGCGCAACCGGCGACTGCGTCGTCGCCAAGCGTCAATTCCACGACGCTGGTCGTCGTGGTCCCACGGTTACATTGACGGCTCGTCACGGTGGCGGCAAGATATGGCCCGTTTTCCCTGATTCAGCCTTGGCCCACAAATTGTAGCGCTACAGGATCTCGTGACATCCATCGGTTCAGACGGAATGCAACTCGTGCTCGTCGTCGGCGCGGACGCTTCGACTGCGGCGGAACGGCGCGCGGCCCTCGAAGGGGCCGGGTTTTCCGTGCAGCCGGTGGCCACTTTCCTCGACGCGCGCCAGGTGCTCGCCGAGGTCGCACCGCAGGCCATCGTGACCGACGTCTACCTGGGCGACTACAACGGTTTGCACCTCGTGGCCATCGCCCAGGTCGAACATCCGCGCACGACCTGCCTGGTAGTGGGACCGCGCGATCCGGCGCTCCAGGCCGAGTCGTATCACTTGGGCGCGCGCTATCTGGTCGAGCCCGTGTCGGCCGAGCGCATGACGGCGGTGCTTGCCGAACTGGTCGCCAATCCTCGACCTCAGCGCCGCTGGCCGCGGAAACGTCCCGCGCACGACCTGGCCACCGTGGTGTCGGGGGTCGAAGCCCGGATCATCGACGTCAGCTACGGCGGCGCCGGCATCGAGTTCCTCAGCGCCGACATCCCCAACGACGGCCTCGAGCTGATCGTGCCGTCGACCGGGCAACCGGTGCCGGTGGAGCGAGTCTGGGCGCGGCGGCCGGGCAAGGCGCAGCCGGTAGCCTGCGGGCTGGCGTTGCGGCGCGACAGCGCGGTCGACGCGCGGTGGCGGTCGTTTGTCGACAGCTTGGAACTGCTGCCGGAAATCCTGCCGCTGACCGGCCCCCCGGGACGGCCGGCGTAGCCGGATCTGGCTCCCGACCCGGTCTGGAATAAGTCACCGAGGCCGTGCCTACAAGTCTGGACCGGCCACGCCGCACCCGTCGGAAATCCCCGCCAATCGCACGTTGCGCTTGGCCGCCCGCTTGCAACGCCACCGTCGGATAACCTCGAGCATGGCATCAGACATCCTAGTCGTCAGCGCGGACCCTCACGTCCTCTCCGGTCGCGTCACCGCCCTTCGCAGAGCCGGTTTCGCGGCTCGGGCTTGCTCGAGCTTCCCGGATGCCAGACGCACCTTGGACGAGGATCCGCCGCCGGAAGTGTTGATTACCGATGTCAGGCTCGGGCCATACAACGGCCTCCACCTGGTGGCGGTGGCCCGGGTCGAGTTTCCCCGTACGGTGGCAATCGTCATCGGGGGCCAGGATCACGTGCTCGAAGTCGAGGCCGGCGGCCTCGGCGCCCGCTACCTGCTGGCGCCGGTCACCCCTCGCGATCTCGAGTTGACCATTGCGGAACTGCTGGCGGTGCCTCGCCCCAAGCGCCGCTGGCCGCGCAAGCGTCTGGTGTCGGACGTCGCCGCGATGGTCGAAGGACTGCCGGGAAGGCTGCTCGATGTCAGCTACGGTGGGGCGTGTCTCGAGGTGTTCGGCATGGCGCCTCCGGGTGAGAGCATCCACGTCGTGATTCCCGAACTCGGCATCGACCTGCAGGGCCAGCGGGTGTGGGCGCATCGCGCCGACCCGCTGCAGCCGGTGGCGTGCGGCGTCGCCTTCGCCATGCCCGACGACCCGCGGTGGCAGTCGTACGTGGACGCCGTCGCGGCGGCATGAGCCGCGGTTGCCGCACCTTGATGTGAGGTGACCGGCGAGCAGCTACGCCGACGCCAGCGCACGCGCTGGCCGGACGGCATCGAACCCGTCTACACGGGCTCTCTGCCCGGCGCCATCCGGAACCGCTGGAACGGCATGTGGCAGCCGGTACTTGCGGAGGAAGTTGAGGAACCGTTTGTAGTCCTGCGGTTCCATGTTGAACAACTGCACCAGCGCCTTGTAATTCCCGCGCGTCTGTTCCAACCCCACGCGCACCAGGTGACGCACGTCCTCGCGCGTCAGATCGCGGGCCATGAACGGTTCGTAGGCCACGTCCCAGAACGACTCGCCCTTGAGCAGGATGCGGTCGAGCAACGCCTGCGCCGGGACGGCCACCGGCGCCTTGGCGCTGGCCGGTTCGAGCGGTGCGGCGACGGCGCGCACTTCGGCCGGCAGATCCTCGACGCGGATGATCCCGCCCGGGCAGCGGCACGTCAGCCGCTCGGCGATGTTCCGCAGCTCCCGGACGTTGCCCGGCCAATCGTAGGCCTCGAGCGCCGTGGTGGCGTCGTCGGCCGTGGCCGGCACAGGCACGCCGTGTTCGACCGCGAACTGCCGCAGGAAGTGGTCGAGCAGCGGGGCGACGTCGTCGCGCCGCTCGCGCAGCGGCGGAATCGTGATGTGGATGACGTTGAGGCGGTAGTAGAGATCTTCGCGGAAGTCGCCGCTCTGGATGCGCTCGGGCAGCCGGCGGTTGGTGGCGGCCACCACGCGCACATTGGCGTTGACGCGATTGCGCTCGTCGCCGACCCGCTGGATCTCGCCGGTCTCGAGGAAGCGCAGCAGCAGCGCCTGCATCCGCAGCGACATCTCGCCGACTTCGTCGAGGAAGACCGTGCCGCCGTGGGCGGCCTCGAACAAGCCGCGCTTGTCGCGGTAGGCGTCGGTGAAGCTGCCCCGGGCGTGGCCGAAGAGCTCGGATTCGAGCAGCGTATCGGGCATTGCCGCGCAGTTGATGGTGAGCATGGGCGCGTGACGGCGCCGGCTCCGGCTGTGAATCAGGTGGGCGACGACTTCCTTGCCGGTCCCGCTGGCGCCGGTAATGAGCACCTTGGCGTCCGACCTGGCGGCGTACTCGACTTCCTGATGTACCACCTTGAGTGCCTGACTTCGGCCGATGAGCACCTGCGTCGGCGCGGGGCGTGGGGACATCTCGCGGGGGGCATCGAGTGGCTGCATGAATCCGTCGCTCCCTCTGAGAAAAACAGAGGAAAGACGAACAATATCACCAGTTCGAGGACAAGAGTTGGATATCAGCGACTAAGCAACCAGTTCTTCGAGAACAAAGTCTGGAGGATATGGACAGAGTGTGCAGGGCGAGACTGGGTTTCGCCCGTAACGTCGATTTCGGGTATGGCGTGCCGGCGTAGCAGTCTGTGCCCAGCTGGAACATCATCCCCGAATTGGACCCCAATGGCGCTAAGAACCGGCTGATGTATAGAGTTCGGCCAAGACTTTATGCCCCTACGACACTGACTGTGGACGTTCGGGCAATGGCAACGATATTGCTTTAGGCAATTCGACGACGAGCCACGGATTGCCCCGCCCTGAATGGTGTGGCCGATCGGTGAGAAGACGTCGCACAACAAGGATGTCCACCGTGCCCATGCGCCTTTCAACTGCCCGCATCATCCTGTCGGCTGCCGTTCTCGCCGCCGTTCTTTTGCTTGGCACGACGCGCACCGAGGCTGCCACCCTCGGCTTCACCTGCCTCACTCACAACTCCGCCAGCAGCTGCGCCATCGGCGAGGCCCAGCTGGGCGCCTCGCTCGTCGACCTGGGCAACGGGTCGGTGGAGTTCCTGTTCCAGAACACCGGCGCCAATGCCGCATCAATCACCCAGATCTACTTCGACCAGCCCAGCCCGTCGGTGATCTCGTTCCAGAGTTTCGCTGGCTCGAACGGGGTGGCCTTCAAGCAGATCGACAAGAACCTGCCTGGCGGCAAGGCCGTGCAGTTCTCGGCCACCGACGCGTTCGGCGCCAAGCCGCCCGTGGCGCAGAACGGCATCAATCCCGGCGAGTGGTTGAAGCTGGTTTTCACCCTGAACCAGGGGTCCACGTTCGCCAGCCTGCTCACCAGCCTGGCCACCGGCGACCTGCGTATCGGGACACACGTGCAGGCCATCGGCGCCTACGGCGCCAGCGAGTCGTTCCTGGCCAGCCCCACCGTCGTGCCCGAACCAGCCAGCATGCTGCTTCTCGCCACCGGACTGGCCGGCGCGGCGGCGGCGCGCCGCCGCCGTCGTCAGGCGGCCGCCACGGCTCAGCGCCAGTAGTGACGCGGTCCGGCGGTGACGCTGCCGCCCTCCGCGCCTTGACGGCGGGGCGCCTCAGGGTGTCTCGCCCTGTGCATGCAGTGCCGTTGTCTCGGCGGCGTTGCGTCTGGGGCGTGGCCCGCGTCCCGCCGATACTTTCCCGATAGTGACGAGCGCCACTTCGCTGCTCAGGTCATCGCCCCGCGTCGCCGCAGCGGCGCTGCTGGCCGCGCTCGCCTTCGTGGCGCTGTTCTTCGATGTCGGCCGCGGGCTGGTCTCCGACTGGGCCACCGACGACAACTACTCGCACGGCTTCCTGGTCATCCCGGTGGCGCTGTTCCTGGCCTGGGAACGGCGCGACGCGCTAGCCGCCGCCCCGTCGCGGCCGAGCCCGCTTGGCCTGCTCGTGATCTTGGGAAGCTTGTTGCTGCTCGGGGCCGGGACGCTTGGCGCCGAGATGTTCCTGACCCGCGTCGCCATCGTCGGGGTGCTCGTTGGCGCGGTGCTCTTCGTCCTCGGGTGGACGCACCTGCGCCTGCTGGCCTTCCCCCTGGCCTTCCTCCTGCTCATGATCCCGTTGCCGGCCCTGCTCTTCAACCAGGTGGCGCTGCCGTTGCAGTTGCTGGCCTCGAAGGTGGGCGAGGCCGGGTTGGAGACGTTCGGCGTGCCGGTGCTGCGCGAGGGCAACGTGATGATTCTGGCCAACACCACCCTCGAAGTGGCCGAAGCCTGCAGTGGCATCCGCTCGCTCGTCTCGCTGCTCACGCTCGGCGTCGTCTACGCATACTTCATGGACTCGCGTCCGTGGGTCCGCTGGCTGCTCACGCTGGCCACGATACCCATTGCGGTGCTGACCAACGGCCTGCGGGTGGCCGGCACCGGGCTGGCTGCCCATCGCTACGGTCCCGAAGCCGCCCAGGGCTTCCTGCATGGCTTCTCGGGGTGGCTCGTCTTCGTCGTCGCGCTGGCGTTGCTCTTCGCCTTGCGCGAGGTGATCAACCGCATCACGCCGGATTCGCAGCTTGCCCCCGGCCTCCCGGCCAACCCCGCGTCGGCCTGATGTCATGACCCTGCCCGGCCGGCTCCTCGTCGTGTTCCTGGTGCTGGCCGCCGCCGCGGTGGCGCTGCGCGCCAGCGAGCGGCCCGATGCCGCGGTACCGCGCGAGACGCTGGCCGATTTCCCGATGGCGATCGACGACTGGACCGGTGCCGAAGCCGCACCGCTCGACCTCGACACGATGCGGGTGCTCGGCGTCGACGACTACCTCCTGCGCGCCTACACCGCGGCGGACGCGCAGGTTGGCCTCTACGTCGGCTACTACCGCAGCCAGCGCCAGGGCGACACGATCCACTCGCCCATGAACTGCCTGCCGGGGGCGGGCTGGGTGCCGGTGCAGGCCGGCCGCATGACGATTGCCGCCGGCGCCGGCCGCTCGATCGAGGTGAACCGCTACGTCATTCAGAAGGGCGAAGAGCGGCAGGTGGCGTTGTACTGGTACGAGGGCCGCGGCCGCAGCGTGGCCAGCGAGTATTGGAGCAAGGCGTTCCTGGTGCTCGATGCGGCCCGGCGCCATCGTAGCGACGGCGCGCTCGTGCGGGTGTTGAGTCCGCTGGGGCGCGGCGAGGATCCGGCTGCCGCCAGCCGGCGCGCCGTGAGCTTCGCTGAACGCATCGTCCCCTTGCTGCCGCGATTCGTGCCCGAATAGGAGCCTTGCCGTGAGCTCGATCCGACCTCCGTCCCGCACCCGCCGTCTCGCGACGCTGGCCGCATTGGCGCTGCTCACGGCCGCGTGCGGCCGCGACCCGGCCGCCGAGAAGCAGCGGCATTTCGAGCGCGGCGAGGCCTGGTTCGCCCAGGGGCGCTTCTCCGAGGCCATCATCGAATATCGCTCCGCGATCCAGATCGATCCGGCCTTCGGGCGCGCGCGCTTCCGGCTCGGCGAGGCCTACGTCAAGGCCCGCGATCCCGAAGCGGCGTTTCCCGAGTACGTGCGCGCCGCCGACCTGCTGCCCGATGATCCGAAAGCGCAGCTCGTGGCCGGCCAGTACCTGCTGCTGGCGACCCGCTACGAGGAGGCCCGCACGCGCGCCCGCGCCGTCATCGAGCGCGAGCCGACCAACTCCGCCGCGCACGTGTTGCTCGGCAACGCGCTGGCCGGGCTGCAGGACTACGATGCCGCCGCGGCCTCGCTCGAAAAGGCCATCGAGTTCGATCCCAATCGCGGCCTGACCCGGGCCACGCTGGGGGCGATTGAGACGGCCCGCGGCCGCATCCCCGAGGCCGAAGCCGCTTACGCGCGGGCTATCGAGGTCGAACCGACGTCGCCCGAGGCGCACCTGGCGCTGGGCAGTTATCGCCTGGCGTCGGGGGATACCGCCGGGGCGGAGCAGGCCTTCCGCGCGGTGCTCACCCTCGACCCGAAGAACGCGCTGGCGCTGCGCGCCCTCGCGTCGATGTTCGTGAACATGAACGAGGCCGGCAAAGCCGAGCCCCACCTCCGGCAGCTCGCCGACGAGCACGCCGACGCCGCTGCCGGCTTTCTGCTGACCGAGGTGCTCCTGGCCATCGGCCGCGAGCCGGAGGCCGTCGCGCGCCTCGAGAAGATGGCCGCCGTGCCACAGCAGTTCGCCGACGCCACCTTGCGGCTCGCGACCATCGACTACGTGGCCGGCCGCCGTCCGGCGGCGCTGGCCCGCGTGGCCACCCTGCTCGAGCAGCAGCCGCGTTCGGCCAAGGCCCTGGCGCTGCGTGGCCGGTTCCGGCTCGATGCCGGCGACGTCGAGGCCGCGCTGGCCGACCTGCAGCTGGCCGTCAACGCCGACCCGAAGTACGAAGCCGGCCATTTCTGGCTGGCGCAGGCGCTGCTGCAGCGGCGCCGCGGCGCCGAAGCGCGAGCCTCGCTGCTCGAGGTGTTGCGGCTCGACCCCGGCTACGTGCCGGCGCAGGTCGAACTGTCGCGCGTGTATCTCGGCGCCCGCGAGTACGCCCAGGCGATCGCCACGGCGCGGCAAGCGGTGGACGCCTCGCCCAATCACCTGGAAGCCCGGCTCGCCCTGGTGCGCGCTTTCATCGGCGCCGGCCAGGCCGATGACGCCGCCGCGCAGCTGCGCCCGGTCGCGGCGCAGCTGCCCAAGGACCCACGCGTGCAGCTGCTCGAAGGCCAGATCCGCCTCGTGCGCCGCGATCCCGTGGCGGCCGAACAGCGCTTCGTCGCCGCGCTCGAGGCGCAACCGACCTCCTACGAAGCGCTGGGCGGGCTGGTGGCCAGCCGGCTGGCCGCCGGCAACGTGGCCGGCGCGCTGGCCGTGGCCAACACCGTGCTGGCCACCAGTCCGACCGACGCCAGGTCGCTCGTCCTGGCGGCGCGCGCCTACGGCGAGGCCCGCGACTTCAAGAACGCCGAAGCGGTATTGAAGCGCGCCATCGAGGCCGATCCGTCGCTGCTCGAGGCCTACTCGATGCTCGGTCAACTCTACGTCGCCGACCAGCGCCTCGAAGACGCGCTGCGCGAATTCCAGCGGCTGAGCGAGCGTCAGCCCACGGCCGTCGGTCCGAAGACCGTCGTGGCCGTGCTGCATCACATGGCCAACCGGCGAGCCGAGGCCAAGAAGGCCTACGAGGCGGTGCTGCGCGTCGATTCGTCGGCCGTGGTGGCGGCCAACAACCTGGCGTGGATGAAGGTGGAGGACGGCGAGGACCTGACCACGGCGCTGCAACTCGCGCAGGCCGCCAAGGTGCGCGCGCCGCAGTCACCCGAGGTGTCGGACACGCTCGGCCTGATCTACTACCGGCGCAATCTCTTTGCCTTCGCGGCGGCGGCCTTCGAGGACGCCGTCCGCTACGCGCCGCAGAACCCCGAGTATCACTACCGGCTGGGGTTGGCGCTGTCGCGGAACAACGATCCCGCCAAGGCCAAGGCGTCGTTCCGGAAAGCGCTGGCCATCAGCTCGACGTTCCCGGGTGCGGCCGACGCCGCCGCCCAGCTCGCCGCGCTGCCGTAGCGGATGGCTCTGGCGGGCGACCGCCCTGGACGGCCGCGTTCCGGCGCCCAGTGAACCGTGCCCAACGCGAGGTCAGGCGCGGCCGGCGGCCGCGGCGCGGACCACGTCGACGAGCTGCGCGCGCGGGGCATCCCAGGACAACCCGGTGAGATCGACCCCGCCCGCCATGGCGCGACGCTCGGCGGGGGACAGGTCGAGCAGCCGGACGACCGCCGCGGCGAAGGTTTCGGCTTCGTCGGTCACCACACATCCCGTGCTCACGATGTCGGGTAGGCCCTCGCGCACGGCGGTGGTGGTCACGACCGGCACGCCGGCGGCGAGCGCCTCGAGGACCTTGTTCTGGAGGCCCCGCGCCGTGTGCAGCGGCGCCACCGAGACGGCGGCGCGCCACAGGTGGTCGCGCGTGTGCGGCACGGCGCCGGTCACCGTGATGCTGCCGCCGGCCAGGGCCCGCACCATGGGCGAAGGCTGGCTGCCGACGATTTCGAGCCGCGCCTCGGGGTGCCGGGCGAGGACGCGCGGCCACACCTCGGCCGCCAGCCACGCCGCGCCGGTCTCGTTGGGGGCGTAGTTCATCACGCCGCAGAAAACCACGGTCCGTGAGTCCGGCGGCGGGCCGTCGGGCTTGAAGTCGTCCACGTCGACGCCGTTGGGCAGTACCCTTACGTCCGCGCCCGGGGCGATGGCGGCCAGCGCCTCTCGCTCCTTCTCGTTGATGACCAGCGTCGTCACCGCGCGTCCGGTGGCGCGGCGCTCGAAGGCCGAGAGCACGCGCGCCTCACGTCGGAAGATCCAGCTCTTGGGCGGCGCCGCGACCTGGGCCAGCCGCCGCCACTTCTGCGAGTCGACGTCGACCATGTCGAGCACGAAAGGCAGACCGGCCAGCGGCGAACGCAGGGCGAACTTGGCCATGCCGCTGCAGAAGGCCACGACCACGTCGGGACGGCGGTCTGCCACGACCTTGCGCAACACGCCGTCGATGGCCGGGGCATCGAGCAGGACATGCGTGAGCGGCTCGGCACCGGCCAGCGCGAACGGCGCGCGCAGCCAGCGCGACGGCCCGGCCACGGGCGCGCACGACACGGCGATGCCGCGCGCGGCCACCGCCCCGGCTCGTCCAGCCTCGTCCCGGTCGTGGACGAGCGACACCAGATCCACGTCGAAGGCCTGCCGGAGCCCCTCGAGCAGGTGATAGGCGCGGATGCGATCGCCGCGGTTGGGAGCGTAGGGCAGCCGGTGCGTGAGGTAGAGCACCCTCACCCGCGGGCCTCGTCCTGTCGCGATCGGAGCACCTTGGCCGGCACGCCGCCGACGATGGCGTAGTCGGGCACCGGCCGCGTGACCACGGCGCCGGCCGCCACGATGGCGTGGCGGCCGACGTCGGCCAGTACCACCGCGCCGTTGCCAATCCAGGCGCCCTCGCGCACGTGGACGCACACCGGCGCGCCGGGTTGATCGCGGATGGCCACGTCCAGGCGCGCGATGCCGTGGGTATGCGGACCGCTGGGGATCTGCACGCCAGCGGCGATGAGGACGTCGCGCTCGATATGCACCCAGCCCAGGTTGCAGTGGGGACCCACGTAGGCGTTGTCGTCGATGCGCACCTGAGTGGTGGAGAACAGGCAACCGACGCCGATCACCGTGTCGGGCCCGCAGCCGGCCGTGGACCCGTGCAGGAACGCGCGGCGCAGGTACTGGCCGGGCAAGCCCGGCACGAGCGCCAGCCACTCGGCCGAAGCCTGGAAGGCCCGGTCGTGGCCCAGGACCAGCGCGCGCAGGGCGACCGAGAGACGAACGGGCAGGACCGCGAGGGCGGCGAGAGCGCGGGCGAACGTCTTGACCAGGGTCATGCGCGCGCTCCAGCCATCTGCCGGTCACGGATCAGCCGCGTGTAGATGTCCTCGACCTTGGCCACCCGCCGCGCGAACGAGAGATCCGTCTCGACGCGCCGCCGGGCTGCTCCGGCCAGGGCGCGGCCTCGGTCCGGGTTGGCGGCAAGCGCGGCCATGGCGCGGCCGAGGCCGTCCCGATCGCCGCGATCGACCAGCAGGGCGTGCGTGCCGTCGTGGGCGATCTCCTCGGTGCCGCCGGCGCGGGTCGCGACCACCGGCGTGCCGAGGGCCATGGCTTCCAGCACGGCGTTGGGCGTGCCCTCGTAGTCGGACGCCTGCACGAACACATCGAAGGCGTGGTGCAGCAGCGCCACGTCGGCCCGGTGGCCGAGCAGGTGCACGCGGGCCCCAGCCGCGCCCAGCGCCGCGACCTGGGCGCGCAAGGCCGGCAGGCGCGAACCGTCGCCGACGATCACGAGGTGGGCGCGCGGGTCGGTGGCGGCCAGGGCCGCGAACACGTCGATCAACAGGTCGAAGCGCTTCTGCGGTTCGGCGCGGCCCACCGCGCCGAAGACGACGGCCCCGGGCGGCAGGCCCAGCGCGGCGCGCGCCTCGGGCTCGTGGGCCGGGTCGCGACGGAACTTCGCCGGGTCGATCCCGTTCAACACCGTGGTGACACGCTCGGGCCGCGCGCCGGCAGCCAGCAACACCTGGCGGATCTCCTCGGACACGGCAATCACGTGGGTGTAGCGCGCCAGCAGCCACCGGTCGCCGGGATAGTAGATCCGTTGCTCCTTCCACGAGTGCCCGGTCCAGCCGTGCGCCGTGGCCAGCGGGATGGGGCCGTCGAGGCGGGCCAGGAGCAGCGCCAGCAGGTCGGTCTTGTACTCGTGCGCGTGCACGATGTCGATGCGTCGCTCGCGGACGATGCGCCGGAGCGCCGGCAGCACGGCCGGGTCGATGGCCCGCCGCTCCGGCACCTCGAGGTACGGGATACCGAGTGATTTCGACCACGCGTCGATCCCGAACACGCCGTCGCGAGTGTCGCGGATGTAACAGACGGTGACCTCGAACCGGCGCGCGTCGGTGAGCGCGGTGCCGAGCAGGATGGTCTTCTCGGGGCCGCCGCCGGTGCCGCGCACGCTGCGCAGTTCGAGCACGCGCACGGGCGGCTCGGTGATGGGGGACATCGACGCCGCGTTCATCGGAGTATCGCGCCGTGGCGGCGCCTGGGCATCACCTGGGTTGGGACCGCGAATGAGGGCACGACGCCGATGTGCCGTTGGAATCGGAGCAGCCTGGCATGGGCCGCGCAGCGACCCCTATGGTATCGTAACCCTCGCGTACGACGTGACCGCCCGCGTCGCGCGGACCCCGTCGAAATGCTCGGCGCCGCACGGTTCTGCCCTCGTCTTGCCGTGACGGCGTGTCGGCTGCACACCCAACCCCCCAATGACCGTCCGCCGCCCATGCCCCGCGCTTCGCCGCCGGCGCTCGACGATGCGCGTGTGCCGATGACCGCAGTGACTCCGCTCGGCCGGGTCATGGTCCGGGCTGGTTCAGCCGGGCCGCGGCGGACCGAACCGCTCACCTTCGGCGTCCCGCTGCCGCGCGGCCGCGTCCACGACGTCGCCACGCTGACGATCGACAGCGGCGGCGCGCCGCTGCCGACCCAGGCTCGTGCCCTCGACCACTGGGCCGACGGCAGCGTCCGCTGGGCGCTGATCGACACGCGTGCCGAGGTGCGCTCCGAAGGGGCTGTGCTGGTGGTCCGGGACGACCTCGCGGCACCGCCCGTGACGCACCCGCTGACCGTCACGATCACGGCACGCCAGGCGTCGGTGACGAGCGGCGACACGCGGATCGATCTCGATCTCGAGCGCGGCCACCCCTTCGTCGCGGTGCTCGACGGTGACCGCCCGGTGATCGACGCCGCGCGTGCCGCCGTGCGCATCCTTGCCGCCGACGGGCAGCCGATGCCGGTGCGCTTTGCCGCGATCACCGCGGAAGTGGCCGGTCCGCTGCGGGTCGTCCTGTGCGTGGACGGCGAGGCCAGCGGCGCTACCGGGAGTCGCATCGACGTGCGGCTGCGGCTCACCTTCCTGGCCGGCCTGCCGGTGATGGGACTGGAACTGGCCCTGCGCAACCCCCAGGCGGCGGCGCATCCCGGCGGCTTCTGGGAACTGGGCGATCCGGGCTCGATACGGCTGCGCGAGGTCGCCGTGGACGTGCCGCTGCCGGGCGCCGCCGGCGCGATCTTCGCGTCGCTCGAACGCGGCGCGCCCCTGCAGGCCGCCGAACTGCCGTTCACCCTGACGCAGCACTCGAGCGGCGGCGAGCACTGGGCCAGCGCCGTGCACGTCAACAGCGCCGGGGCCGTCACGCTCGAGCGGCGCGGCTACACCACGCACGCCGGCCGCGTCGAGGGCGCTGGCCTGCGCGCCACCCCGCTCATCGCCGCGGAGCACGACGGCGGGGTCGTGTGGGTGGCGGCGGAGCATTTCTGGGAAGTGTTCCCCAAGGCGTTGGCGGTGGCGGCCGACGGCCTCGTGCGCGTCGCCTGCCTGCCAGAGGGCCGTGACGCGCACGAACTCCAGGGTGGCGAGCGCTGCGACTACGAGTTCTGGATTGCCTGGGGCGAGGACGGCATTGCCGGCTCGCCGCTCGAGTGGCGCCGCTCGCCTTCGACGGCGCTGCCCGAGGCGGCGGCAGTCGGCGAGGCGGAGCGCCTGCCCGGCCTCGAGGCGGCCGAACCGGCCGAGAACCCGGTGTACGAGGAACTCATCGGCGCGGCCCTCGACGGCGACGACACCTTCCTCGCCAAGCGCGAGCGCATCGACGAGTACGGCTGGCGCAACTACGGCGACCTCTACGCCGACCACGAGAACGGCAGCGAGCCCGGCCGGCAGATCGTGTCGCACTACAACAACCAGTACGACCCGATTCACGGCCTGACCGTGCAGGCCCTGCGCCATGACGACCATCGCTGGTGGGACCAGGCGCGCGCGCTTGCCCGCGCACGTGTCGCGCATCGACGTCTACTGGACTGATCGCGACCGCGCCGCCTACAACGGCGGGCTGTTCTGGCACTCGGCGCACTACACCCCGGCCGGCGCCTCCACCCATCGCACCTATCCGCGGGTGGCCGGTCTCGACGGCGGCGGACCGTCGAACGAACACTGCTACTCGAGCGGCTTCCTGCTGCACTACTACCTGACCGGTGACACCACCTGCCGCGCGGCGGTCCTCAGCCTGGCCGATTGGGTGCTGGCGATGGACGACGGCCGGCGGGCCCGCTGGCCGTTGCCGTGGCTGAGCACCGCGCCCACCGGCGCGGCCAGCGCCACCGTCTCCGGCGACTACCACGGCCCGGGCCGCGGTCCGGCCAATGCCATCGTGACGCTGCTCAACGCGCACCGGCTGACGGGCGACGAGCGCTACCTCCGGAAGGCCGATGAGCTGGTGCGGCGCGTCGTTCATCCCGAGGACGATCTCGAAGCGTTGAACCTGCGCGATCCCGAGCACCGGTGGTCGTACACCGTGCTGCTGCAGGCCCTCGGCAAATACCTGTCGACCAGCCAGGACCTCGGCGGGCGGGACCCGCAGCGCCACTACGCGCGCGCCGTGCTCCTGCACTACGCGCGCTGGATGGCCGACCACGAATATCTCGCCCTCGAGAAGCCCGAGCGGCTCGAGTACCCGACCGAGACCTGGGCGGCGCAGGACGTGCGCAAGGCCGAGGTGTTCGACCTGGCGGCGCGCCACGCCGGCAGCGCCGACGAGCGCCGCCGCTTCCTGGCCTGCGCCACCGATTTCCACCGCCGCGCCCTCGATCAGCTGGCGGCGCTGCCGACGCGGACGCGCACGCGCCCGCTGGTGCTGCTCCTGTCGTATGGCTACTCGCGTCCGTGGTTCGCGCGACAGCTGCCTGACGCGCCCCTGGAGCCGGCCCCGGCCCCGCCCTGGCCGCCGCCCTCGCGTTTCGTGCCGCAGCGTGCTCTGGCCAAGCGGCGGGCCACGCAGCTGGCCGCCGCGGGCGTGGTCGCGGCCGGGGCGGCCGCCGTCGCGCTGCTGCGCTGGCTGCTCTAAGTCCGGGGGCTGCCCGCGCTGGCGCGGCGTGGCGCGCTTAACACACGGGCCCCGGGCGGTCGCGCAACTGCTGTGATACCGTAGATTTTCGGCACTCCGGACGCCGAAGTGCGCGATGCGATCCCTCTTTGTCCTCATCCTGATTGCGGTTGGCTTCACCGGCTCGCTGTTCAGCCGGCACATCGCCCTGCTCACGTACGTCTGGTTCTCGCTCTTCCGCCCGGTCGACTGGATCTACTGGAACCTCGTGCCCTACCGGCTCTCGCTGGTCTCGGGCCTGCTCCTGCTGATTCCCTCGCTGTTGTCGGGCATCCTTCCCAACGTCACCCATCCGCTCAGCATCCTCACGTGGCTGATGCTGGGCGTCACCCTGGTCGCCCAGACCACCAGCTACCTGACTCCCGAGTGGAGCTGGGTCGATCAGTTCGCGCGCCTCGTGGTCGTCTCCACGCTGGCCGTGTCCCTGCTCACGACGCGCGAGCGCATCTCGCAGTTCGTGGCCGTGATGGCCGGCTCGTTCGCGTTCTTCTCCGCCAAGGCCGGGGTGGTGGCCCTGATGACCGGCGGTGTGCAGTTCTCGGAAGGCCAGGCGGGAACCTTCGTCGACAACAACGGCTACGCCATGGCGGTCAACATGGCCATTCCGCTGATGGCCGTGACCGGCACGACGCTGATCGGGAAGAACATCCCGTACCTGAAGCAGATCCGCCTCGGCTTCCTGCTCGCCATTCCCCTCAGCGTGTTCACGGTCATCGGCACCATGTCGCGCGCCGGCCTGCTGGCCCTGGGCACGCTGGCGCTGATCCTGGCGTTGCTGCAGCGGCGGCCGCTGCTGTGGACGGCCGCTCTGGCCGTGGCCGGTCTGCTCACTTACAACTTCGCGCCCATGCCTGAAGGCTACATGGAGCGCGTCGGCACGATCACGACCTACCGTGAGATCGGCGAGGGTTCGGCGCTGAGCCGCCTGCATTTCTGGCGCATCGCCGTCAAGATGGCCGCCGCCAATCCTCTCGGCGTGGGCTTGCGCCAGTACGACCAGGCCTACGACGCCCACGACGACTCGGGCGGCGCTTACGGGTTCAACCGGGCCGTGCACAACAGCCATCTCCAGGTCCTTTCGGAACTCGGTTACGCCGGCTTCGTGTTGTGGATCCTGGCCTTCCTCTACGCGCTCATCGCCGGCCTGCGCATCCGCTTCACTGCCGCCAAGCTGCCCGGGCTGAGCGACGAGGAGCGCACGTTCTACGTCTCGATGGCGACGGCGATCGTGGCTTCGATGTGCGCGTTCGTGGTCGGCGGCACCTTCATTGCCGCCGCCAGCAACGAGCTGACGTGGCTGACGTTTGCCGGCCTGGCCGCTCTGCAGCGCGAGTTCCAGGCCCGGGTCCGCACGCTCGCCCCGGCGCGCACCCACTCCCTGCGCGCGGCCCCGACCATGCCACCGCCACGCCGCAAAGCAATCGCGTGAGGTCGCCGCGCGTGCTGCAGGTCGTTCTGCAGTTGGACCCCGGAGGCACCGAACGGCTGGTGATCGAGATCGTCAGGCGGCTGCACACGCGCCTGCCCATGGCGGTCTGCTGTCTCGACCAGCCGGGCGCGTGGGCCGACCGCGTGACCGCGCTCGGCGTCCCGGTGCACGCCCTGCACCGCCAGCCCGGGTTCCATCCGAGCCTGTCGGGGCAGCTGGCGGCGGTCGCCCGTCAGGCCGGCGCCGACGTGCTCCACTGCCATCACTACTCGCCGTTCGTCTACGGCCGGATGGCGGCGCTGCTGGTGCCCGGCCTCAGGGCCGTCTACACCGAACACGGCCGGCTGTCGGACGCGCCGCCCTCGCCCAAGCGGCGGCTCGCCAACCGCGTGCTGATGGCCGGGGCGCACGATCTCTACGCCGTGTCGCACGATCTGCGGGCGCACCTGCTGCGCGAAGGCGTGCCCGGGCGCATGCGGGTCATCTGGAACGGCATCGACCCCGGGGACCCGCCGAGCGCGGCGGCGCGCGCGGCCGGCCGTGCCGGGCTCGGCTTCGAGCCCGACGCCTGGGTGGTGGGGACGGTGGCCCGGCTGGACCCGGTCAAGGATTTGGGCACGCTCGTGGCGGCGGTGGCCGAGGCCGCCCGGGTCCGCGCTGCCGTGGCGCTGGCGGTCATCGGCGACGGCCCCGAGCGGCCGGCGCTCGAGGCCGCCGCGCACGCGCTCGGAGTCACGGGGCGGGTGCGCTTCCTCGGCCACCGCGACGACGCCCGCGCGCTCGTGGCCGGCGTCGATGTCTTCGCCAACAGCTCGACGAGCGAGGGCATCTCGCTCACGCTGCTCGAGGCGATGGCGGCGGAACTGCCGATCGTCGCCACCCGGGTGGGCGGCACGCCCGAAGTCGTCCTCGACGGCGAAACCGGCCGCCTGGCGCCGGCGCGCGACCCGGCGGCGTTTGCCGCCGCCCTGCTCGACGTCGCCGCCGAACCGGCGCGCGCCCGCGCGTGGGGCGTGGCCGGCCGCGCGCGGCTGCTGCAGCACTTCACCATCGACGAGATGGTGCGTCGTTACCTCGCGGTCTACGGTGGCGACGCCGTCGCGTGAGAAGGTCTCGTACGCCGTGACCACGACTACCGCGTGCAGGGCCGGGCAGCCGCACGGCGCGCGGCTGGCCCCGGCTACAATGTGTCGGATGATCGCAAGAGGGCGGGTCTAAGGACATGTGCGGAATCAGTGCCCTCGTAGCGCTCGACGGAGAGCTGGCGCCGGCCCTCGCGGCCGACATCCGGCCGATGACCGACGCCATCGCCCACCGCGGTCCGGACGGCGACGGCTTCTACCACACCGGCTTTGCCGCGCTCGGCCATCGCCGGCTCTCGATCATCGACCGGGCTGGCGGCCACCAGCCGATGGCCAACGAAGACGACTCGCGCTGGATTGTCTTCAACGGCGAGATCTACAACCACAAGCCGCTCCGCCGCGAGCTCGAGGCCCGCGGCCACCGCTTCAAGACCGTATCCGACACGGAAGTGATCCTGCACGCCTACGAGGAGTACGGTCCGGCCTGCGTGGAGCGACTTCGAACGGCATGTTCGCGTTCGCGATCTGCGACACGCGCGCCCGCGAAGTGTTCATCGCCCGCGACCGGCTGGGCAAGAAGCCGGTCTTCTACGGCGTCTTCGCCGGCGTCGTGCACGTCGCCAGCGAGATCAAGGCGCTGCAGCGCAGTTCGGCGTGGGACGGCGAGATCGACCTGTCGGCCCTCGAAGGCTACGTGTCGCTCGGCTACTTCGTGGCTCCGCACACCGTCTACAAGCACGTGCGCAAGCTCGAGCCCGGCCACTGGATGCGCATCGCCAACGGGCGCATCGAGACGCGTCAGGTACTGGGACGTGACCGAGTTCGACACCGACCGGCGGCCCGACGCCGAAGTCCTGCGCGATCTCGAAGGGCTGATCGGCGACGCCGTCACCTGCCGTCTCGAAAGCGAAGTGCCGCTCGGCGCGTTCCTCTCGGGCGGCATCGACTCCGGTCTGGTCGTGTCCTACATGGCCGCGGTCCAGGGGGCGGGCGTCGTGACCACGTCGGTCGGCTTCGAGGAGCGCGCGCACAACGAACTCGAGGCGGCGGCGCTCACCGCCGAGGCCTTCAAGACACGGCATTACCCGGCGCTGCTGCAGCCGCGTCTCGACGAGGTCTTCGACACGCTCGTCGACGCCTTCGACGAGCCGTTCGCCGATGCCTCGGCGATCCCGACCTACTACGTGTCGAAGGCGGCGCGCTCGCACGTGACGGTGGCCCTCACCGGCGATGGCGGCGATGAATCGTTCGGCGGCTATCCCCGCTACGCCATGCACGCCGCCGAGGCCCGCTACCGCGCGCTCGTGCCTGGCGCCGGCGGGCGGGCCCTGCTTGGCTGGTTGGGAAAGCACTGGCCGCGGTCGCAGCGCGTGCCTCGCGTCCTCCGCGCCGGCAACGTGCTCGAGAACCTCGGCTGGCCGGCCGAGGCCGCCTACTACGCCGATCTGTGCTTCGTGAAGCCGTGGGACGCCCGGGCGCTCCTCGGCATCGACTCGGGACGCTCGCCCGAGACCAGTCCGATCTACGAGGCGGTGACCGCCCCGTACCGCCGCTGCACCTCGTCGAGCGCGCTGCAACGGGCGCAGTATGCCGATCTCAAGATCTACCTGCCCAACGATCCGCTGGTGAAGGTCGATCGCGCCAGCATGGCGACCAGCCTCGAAGTGCGCTGTCCGCTGCTCGACTACCGTGTCATCGAGTTCGCCTTCCGGCTGCCGGCCGAGCGCAAAGTGCGGCCCGGCCGCTCCAAGTTCTACCTGCGCGAGCTCGGCGCCCGACGCCTCCCGGCGGCGCTGCACACCATGCCCAAGCGCGGCTTCTCGGCGCCGATCGGCGAGTGGATGCGCGGGCCCTACCGGCAGTGGTTCCGCGACGAGGTGCTGTCGCCGTCGTCGGCCGTGGCCTCGATGCTCGATCGCGACTTGCTGGCGCGCTGGGTCGAGGAAGATCAGCGCGGCGAGCGCGATCGCTCGTCGGCGTTGTGGACGGTGTGGTGTCTCGAACGCTGGGCCCGCCGCTCGCAGTCCCGTCCCGCCTGATGACGATTCCTTCCCTGCGATCACGGTACCGATCCGCGCGCGCGTGCCCACCACGCGCGCCGCCGGCCGGCGCGCTGCGCCTGGCGCCGCTCCCGCACCGACAGTCTCGTAATTCCCCATCCGAAATCCGCGTTGTCGCGACGTGCAGCCGGCCGCTGCGCGATCGCGGCAACTACCTGCGCGCGCAATCACTTAGCCGCGTAGCCGCGCTCGGGGCACACCACTTGCTCTTTCAGTGGGCATGCTGCGAATCACGAGCGCGCCGTCACTGCCACCGCTCGTGCTCCTCCGCGCAGGTTCTCGGAGACACGGGGAAATCATGACATCACGAACGTTCGTCGCCGCGATCGCGGCTCTCATCGTCGGCGTCGTCACCACGTCGGCGCTCGCGCAGACGCCGCAGCAGCAGCCGCTCGTGCAAGCCGGCAACCTCGCCTACAAAGGCAAGTTCTTCCTGCCGACGACCGACGGCACCGGCCGCGGCGCCGCCGAAGGCGGCCTGACGTGGGGCGGTCCCGCGATGGGCATGGGCCCCGACGGCCAGTCGCTCTACTTCGGGTGCCACGACTGGGGCAACCGCATTGCGCGCGTGAAGATTCCCGCGCTGGGCGCCATCGGCGGCATCGCCGAACCATGCGCCGCAATCGCCAACCTCCCCAACATCAACCCCGGCGATCCCAACTCGAAAAAGCTCGGCGGCTCGCTGTGGTGGAACGGCCGCCTGACCGTGTCGGCCTACTCCTACTACGACGGCAACGGCACGGCCGTGGCGTCGCACTTCATCGGCACGACCGTGGCCAACGAGAGCGGACCGCATCGCGTCGGCCCGCTCAACCCGGGCCTGGTCGGCGGCTACATGGGCGTGATTCCGCAGGAGTGGCGCGCGCTGCTCGGCGGTCCGGCGCTGACCGGCCAGTGCTGCATCGCGGTCATCGCGCGTTCGAGCTTCGGGCCCTCGGCCAGCGTCTTCAACCCCGATGACATCGGCAAGGTGAGCCCGGTGCCCTCGACCATGGTGGTCGGCTACCCCGAACTCCACCAGACGTTCGGGCCGTGGAACGTGCCCAATCCCTACTTCACCGGCGTCACCCGCGTCGGCGGGATTGCCTTCCCGGCCGGCACGCGCACGCTGCTCTTCATCGGCCGGCATGGCTCGACGTTCTGTTACGGCACCGGCACCGCCACGCAGTCGCTGGCCGGCAAGCCCGATGGCCAGGGCAACGTTTACTGCTACGACCCGGTCGACCTGTCCAAGGGCTCGCACGGCTACCCCTACCGGCATCAGGTGTGGGCCTACGACGCCAACGACCTCGTGGCGGTGAAGAAGGGCACGAAGCAGCCCTGGGACGTGAAGCCCTACGCGGTATGGACCCTGACCGAGATGAACAACAACGGCTCGGCCAATCTGCGCAGCGCCACGTATGACCCGGCCACGCGGCGGTTGTATGCCGTCGAGGACAACGGCGACGCGATGCCGGCCGTGCACGTCTACGAAATCACCAACGCCGTTCTGGGGCCGCCCGAAGAGATCTGCGGCGACGGCATCGACAACGACGGCGACGGGCTGGTCGACGAGGACTGCCCGGCGGTCGTGGAAATCTGCGGCGACGGCATCGACAACGACGGCGACGGGCTGGTCGACGAGGGCTGCATCGAAATCTGCGGCGACAAGATCGACAACGACGGCGACGGGCTGATCGACGAGGGCTGCATCGAAATCTGCGGCGACAAGATCGACAACGACGGCGACGGGCTGATTGACGAGGGCTGCATCGAAATCTGCGGCGACAAGATTGACAACGACGGCGACGGCCTGATTGACGAGGACTGCCCGGCGGTCGTGGAAATCTGCGGCGACGGGATCGACAACGACGGCGACGGCCTGATTCGACGAAGACTGCACCGAGATTTGCGGCGACGGCATCGACAACGACGGCGACGGCCTGATTGACGAGGGCTGCGAGGCCCCGGCGGCCAAGCCCGGGGTGCCGCAACGCGCGTCCGGGTCCGTGAAGAAGTCGACGGTGTCGCTGAAGTGGGAAGCGCCGCTCACCGGCGGCACCGTGCGCGACTACCTGATTGAAGCCGGGGTCATGCCCGGACAGACGCTCTATACGACCGTCGTGGGCTCGACCACCTCGGTGGCCGTGCCCAACGTCGGCACCGGACGCTACTACCTCCGCGTCAAGGCCCGTAATGACAACGGCGTGAGCGCCGCCTCGAACGAAGTGGTCCTGTCGGTCGGCTGCACCAGCCGGCCAGGGCGAGCGAGCGACCTGACCGCGACGAACAGTGGGGGCGTCGTGAACCTGACGTGGACCGACCCGGACGGCTGCACCGACACGAAGTATTCGGTGAGCATCACCGGCGAGAACGTGGCCGCCGCGCAGACGCTCACGGCGGCCGACACGAACGCCACCACGCTGCTGCCCAAGGGCACCTACCTGGCGCGGGTCAAGACCCTGGCGGCGACCGGCTCGAACGAGTCCGAGGTGCTGCGATTCACGGTCAAGGGCGACCAGTGCGCCGCGCCCCGCTTCCGCACCAGGCTGAAGTCCAATGTGTCTGGCCGGCATCTGGGGCTGTCGTGGTCGCCGCTCGATCCCGACCTGGCCGCGGCCGACGACGAAGTGGCCCCGGTGAACTTCGTCATCGAAGCCGGGTCGGTCTCCGGCATGGCGGACTTCGGGTCGGCGCCGATGAACCGGGGGCGCTCCTTCGAGAACGTCGCGCCTCCAGGCGTCTACTTCGTGCGGGTCCGGCCGGTGAACGCCTGCGGTGCCGGCCAGCCGTCGAACGAAGTGCGCCTCGAGGTTCGCTGAGCCAGCCGGCGCACCAGCGCCGACCATGCAGAATGCGCCCGCCGCTGTCCAAAATTGAAACGGACGGCGGTGGGCATTCTGGTGCTCACTCGCCAAGAGATTCAAAAAAACAAGAGCATTAACGCACAGATCGCAAATGTTCTTGATCGGCCCGAAGTTTGCTAGAGCCGCGGGGGCTTGTGCTCAGCAGTTCACCAGCAAGCTTCGGGGAGTTTCTCGCATGCCGTTGCGCCACGCCGTCATCGCCGTCGCCGCCCTAGGGCTGCTGTCGTCCTCGCCCGCATTGGCGCAACCCCAGCAGCAGCCCCTCGTTCAACCAGGAAACCTGGTGTATCTGGGCAACTTCAGCCTGCCGGCCACCGACGGCACCGGCCGGGGCACCGCTGAAGGGTCGCTCCTCTCCGGGGGCGCCGCGGTGGGCCTCGGACCCGACGGCCAGTCGCTCTACTACGGGTGCCACGACTGGGGCGCCCGACTCGCCCGTGTCACCATCCCGACGCTCGGTGGCCAGGGCACCGTCGTCGAGCCGTGCGCGCCGATTGCCAACCTGGCCGGCATCAACCCCGGCGATCCCAATTCGAAGAAGCTGGGCGGGTCGTTGTGGTGGAACGGGCGGCTGACGGTGTCGGCCTACTCCTACTACGACGGCAACGGCACGGCGCTGGCCTCGCACTTCGTCGGAGGAAATGTCGCCTCGCAGGTCGGTCCGTATCGAGTGGGCGCCGCCCTCAAGCCCGGGATGGTCGCCGGCTATATGGGCGCCGTCCCCCAGGAATGGCGCACCCTGCTGGGCGGGCCGGCCCTGACCGGGCAGTGCTGCATCGCGGTGATCGCGCGCTCCAGTTTCGGCCCCTCGGTCAGCGTCTTCAATCCGGACGACGTGGGGACGGGCTCCGCGGCGCCCGCGACGTTGCTTCTCGGTTATCCGGAGACCAACCAGACCTTCGGGCCGTGGAACGTGCCGAACCCCTACTTCACCGGCGTGACCCGCGTCGGCGGAGTGGCGTTTCCGGCCGGCACCCGGTCGGTGCTGTTCATCGGCCGCCACGGCACGACCTTCTGTTACGGCACCGGTACCGGCAACGCGGCGCTGGCCGGCACCCCCGACGGCCAGGGCAACGTCTACTGCTACGACCCGTTCGATGGTTCCAAGGGCTCGCACGGTTACCCCTACAAGCACCAGATCTGGGCTTACGATGCCGTCGATCTGCTGGCCGTCAAGCAGGGTGCCAAGCAGGCTTGGGACGTCCTGCCCTACGCGGTCTGGGACCTGAACGAGATGGGCGGCAACAACGGCGGCGCGTCGATGCGCAGCGCCGCCTACGACCCGGCCACGCGCCGCTGGTACGTCGTGCTCGACAACGCCGACAGCACCCCGACGGTGCATGTCTACGAAGTGACCAACGCGGTGCTGCAGCCGCCCGTGCCCGGCCCGGTGGGCTTCGCGGCCCAGCCCTCCGCGTCCGGGGCGTCGCTGCTCTGGTTCCCGCCGGCCGCGTCCGGCCTGACCGGCTATCGGCTCGAGGTCGGCTCCTCGCCGGGAGGGGCCGACATCAGCGTCCTGCCCCTCTCCGCGTCCACGCGCAGCCTGCCGCTGCCGGCCGGCATCTCCGGGACGTTCTATTTCCGGCTGCTGGCGCTGTATGCCGATGGCACGAGCGGCGCCTCCGGCGAACTCGCGGTCACCCTTGGTGGCGGCGGCGGCGCCGCGGCGCCGGCCTCACCCACCAACCTCCGCGCCGTCGTCAACGGCGGCAATCTGGTCATCAGCTGGGACCCCCCGGCGGACGGTTCTGTGGTCACCGTCGTGGCCGACGTGGGCTCGGCCAGCGGCACCGCCAACCTGGCTGCCGCCGCGCCGCTCGGCAAGTTCGGGCCCTTCGTGGTGGCCAACGCACCTGCCGGGAGCTACTACATCCGCCTCCGCGCCGTGAGTGCCGGCGGCGTCAGCGCGCCCTCGAACGAAGTGCGGGTCGCCGTGGGCGGCGGAGGCGGCAAAGGCGGCCCGCCCCCTCCGCCGACCGGACTCACGGCCACGGTGGACGCCGGGCGCGTGGTGAAGCTGGTCTGGCACCTGGACGAGAACGGTCCCGACACCGCGGGCTTCTCCCTGGAAGTGGGGGCCCAGCCGGGCGGCGTCGAGTACGGCACGCTGCCGGTGAAGGCCGAGACCATCAGTGCCGGTCCGGTGCCGCCGGGCACGTATTACATCCGCGTCCGGGCGTGGAACGGCATGGCCACGAGCGCACCGGGCAACGAAGTGCGGGTGGTCGTGCCCTAGCGGCGCGCCGCTGCGCCCAAGCGCGGGGTGCCCGCTCCATCGGGCTGGCCGCCCGGCCGCGGGGCGGCCGCTCGGTAAAGGGGTGGCCTCGCCCGGCGTCGGCTCAGGCCGCCGGGCGGCCGGACGTCTGCGCATGGCCGGACGCCGAGAACCGGTAGCGTTCGCGCGCGTTCATGATCGGCAGTTCGACCAGCCGGTAGAGCACCTCGGCGGCGGCGAGCGTCAACACCCACGACAGCGCCAGGAAGAGCGGAAACGACGGCACGTGCAGGCGGGCCAGCAGCGCCAGGCTCTCCGGGTGCAGCAGGTAGACCGAGTAGGCGCGCTTGGCCAGATACCCGCTGCCGGGCAGGTAGAGCGACTGCCGCCACTTCTCGCTCGACACCGCCAGCATCAGGATGGAGCCGTAGATCACGATGCACTGCGTCTGCTCGTCGAGCGGCAAGCCATAGGCCGGGTGCCAGCGGGCGAAGACGAACCACGCATAAAGCAGCAGGCCGATCCCGCCGATGAGCGGCGCCGCGGCGCACAGCTTGCTCCACACCCGCGGCAGGAACACGTTGATGCCGGCCAGGGCCACGCCGGCCAGGCACGCGTCGTAGCGCACGTGCGTCTGCTCGATGTGGCCATAGAGGCCGAGCGTCCGCATCACGAACGGCGCCAGCAGCACCGCCGCGCCCAGTCCGACGCCGCGCCGGCCGAGCGAGAACAGGAGCACGAGCAACGGAGCGATGGCCAGGTAGAAGTGTTCCTCCACCGCCAGCGACCAACTCACGGTGAAGTAGGGCAGCGCGCTGAAGTAGTTCTGGCCGAACCACAGGTACGACCAGTCGAGATCGTGGTTCCCCTTGTAGACCTGCTGGGCGAACGTGAAGAAGAGGACGGCGTAGTAGGCCGGCAGCGTGCGCATCCACCGCCGTGACCAGAAGCGCGTGAGGCGGATCGACCCTGAAGACTTCAGCTCCCGCATCAGCTGCGAACCGAGCAGCCAGCCGCTCAACAGGAAGAACAAGTCCACGCCGGTGCCGCCCAGCTGCAGGGGCGCCAGCGCCGGGCCGACGCCGTAGGCCAGGCAGGCGTGCGCCAGCACCACCGAGGCGATGGCCCAGCTGCGGAGCAGATCGAGCGAGGGGATCGGCACGGTGGCCGTCCGCTCTCGGGGCCGCGTCACGGAAGAAGGCGCGGCGTGGGTCGGTTCCAGCATGGCCGCCGCCTAGGGGATCGACCGCACGATGTGCGGGCCGAGAGTGTTGGCGAGGGACAGCGGCAGCCGCTGCCAGGCGCGGATGGCCAACTGGAACTTCGGATTCTTCGGACTCTGGTCGGGCAGCGCGCCCGAGGCGACGTCGTACTCCCAGCACAGCGGCGTCGCTTCGGCGCCCCACTGCTTCTTGAAGTGGAAGGTGCCTTCGTTGGGCGTCGATCGCCCGAAGTCCATGACCGTGCTGCCGTCGGCGATGGCCTGCTTCAAGATCGTCCAGTAGAGCAGGTTGTTGGGCGACATGGCGTTGAACTCGCGCAGCGACGAGGCCCACGGCACTTCGGTGCGGCCCCGGAACCGCCAGGTGAGCCCGGCCGCGACCGGCGCGTCTTCGTGCCGCACCACGATGATTCGGGTCCGCTCCGGGAAGGTGTCGAGTACCGTCTCGAACAACCGCGGCGTGTAGACCGGCGTGCCCAGGTCGCGCATGTTGCGGCAGAAGACATGGTAGAACTCGGCCGCCAACGCGCGGCCGCCAACTTCCGTCGTGAGCGCGCTCTTCTCGGCCTTGCGCACCTGGTTGCGGACCTTGCGGTCGAGCGCGTTCCACAGCGTGTCGGCGTCGCCGGGCAGCGCCAGCGTCATCGCCACCTTGTGTGCTTTGGGCGCGAGGGCGGGGAAGCGGCGTCGATCGTGCCGCAACTCGAGGTGGGACGCCCCACACTGCCGCGTATAGGCGCCGGCATAGGCGACCAGGGCCTCGGCCGCCTCGTCGTCGTCGGCCACCACCCCGCCGTAGTTCACGAACGGCAGCGACACGACGAAGCGCCCGAACAGCGGTGAAGCGAAGCGCACGAGCGGCAGCACGCCGACGATACGCCCGTCGCGCTCGGCCGCGGCGTAGTGGGCCTCGTGGCCGAACACGCCGGTGAAGATCCCGCGCCAGCGCCACAGGTGATAGCCGCACGACTCGGGATGCGCCTCGACGTAGGCGTCCCAGGCGGTTTCGTCCTGACCGGGCGCGACGGTGACGGGAGAGCGCCGCGCGCTCCCGGATTCCATACTGCTCACGACGATTACCTCGATGCCGAGGGCGGCGTGCCCACCGTCAGGAACGGCAGCGGCGCGCCGGCGATGAGCGACCGCATCGTGCCGAACGGGAAGTCGCGCAGCAGGCGTTCCAGCCGGGCCTCGGTTTCGTGCAGATTGCGATAGTGGCGCAGCCGCCCGAGCCAGCTGGCGGGCAGGCGCGGCTGGCCGGGATCGATTTCCCACGGGTGCAGATAGAACACCGTGGGGGCGGCCTCGGCGGCGTTGACCCGCCGCATGCCCCACCGCGTCCATTGGTAGGGCAGCAGGCGGAAGTAGCCGCCGCCGCCGATCGGCAGGTTCATCCCGGCGACGCGCACGGTCGAGGCCGGTACTTCGACGATGGTGCCGGACGGACGGCGCACGATGCCGGCGTGCCGCTCGGCGTCCGGGATGCCGTAGCGGTCGTGGTGGATGGGGAAGATGCTGGAGTCGTAGCTGTAGCCCTCTTCGATGAGCACGTCGAGGGCCCACAGCGATCGCGCCGTGACCGAGAAGCTCGGCGCGCGGTAGCCGTCGACCTTCTGCCCGGCGGCGTCCTCGAGCATCCGCTTGGCCCTCCGCACGTCGTCGCGGAAGGCGGCCGGCGTCTGGTCGTAGATCAGGCGATGACCGTAGCCGTGCGACGCCACCTCGTGGCCGCCGTCGCTGATGCGGCGCACCAGTCCCGGCACCCGCTCGGCCACCCAGCCCAGCACGAAGAACGTGGCCCGCACGCCGGCGCGATCGAACAGCGCGAGGAGCCGGTCGGTATTGGCCTCGACCCGGCTCTCGCGCGTGTCCCAGCTGCTGCGTTCGACGGTGTGCTCGAAGTCGCTGACGTGGAAGTAGTCCTCGACGTCGATGGTCATGGCGTTGCGGATCGGGCCGCCCGGCGCCGGCTCTCCGCTCACGACGCGCCCCGGCGGAGCAGCACGGTCTTGACGGTCTCGAACATGACGAAGATGTCGAGGGCCACCGACATGTTCTTGATGTAGTAGAGGTCGTACTGCAGCTTCTGCAGCGCGTCCTCGACGCTGGCGCCGTAGGTGTAGCGCACCTGCGCCCAGCCGGTGACGCCGGGCTTGACCACGTGGCGCTGGCCGTAGAACGGAATCTGCTTGGTGAGATCGGACGACGAAGCCGGGCCGCTCGGGCCGCGGCCCCACCATGCTCATGTCGCCGCGCAGCACGTTCCACAACTGCGGCAGCTCGTCGAGGCGCGTGCGGCGCAGGAAGCGGCCAACGGGCGTGACGCGGGTGTCGTTCTTCTGCGCCCACACCGGACCGGTGCCGTGCTCGGCATCGACGCGCATCGAGCGGAACTTGTGCACGGTGAAGACGCGCCCGTGCTGGCCGACCCGCTGCTGGTTGTAGAACACCGGGCCGGGCGAGGTCAGCTTGATGAGCGCCATCACCATGAGCGGCGAGCGGCGCCGCCAGGACCAGGCCGATCGACGCGGTCAGGATGTCGAGCGCGCGCTTGGTGAAGACCTGCGTGCGCGTCTTGCGAAAGCCTTCCGAGAAGATCAGCCAGCTCGGACGCAGGTTCTCGACGGCGATCTTGCCGGTGTATTCCTCGTAGACCGGGCCAGGTGGTCGAAGGTCACGCCGCTCAAGCTTGATCTCGAGCAGCTTGTCCATCGGCAGGCGGCCGCGCGCGTCGCTCAGGCTGACGACCACCCGGTCGACGTCGCGGCTGTGACAGATGTGCGGGATGTCCTCGATCGTGCCGATGATGCCGGGATTGAACAGGGCCGCGCCGACCTTGGCCGGATCCGGATCGACGAAGCCGACGATCTCCACGCCCAGTTCCGCCTGGCGCTCGTGGATCTCCTGGGCCAGGGCCACGGCCGCCGGGTCGTGCCGATGAGCAGCAGCCGTTCACCCGGCCGCACCTGCGCCGTGGCCCACTGGAACAGCACCCGCGAGAGCAGGATGGCGACGATGACGAACGCCGTGGTGAGCAGGAACACGCCGCGGCCGACGATGAGCGACGGAAACCAGAAGTAGATCACCGCCAGGATGCCGGCCGTGGCCGCCAGCGAACGGAGCAGCCGCACGAACAGCTCGCGCCGATCGGCCACGACCCGCAGGTCGTACATGTCGGCGAAGAACAGGCACAACTGGCAGATCGCTGCCACCACGCCGGCGCGCGCCAGACCCTGCGGGTCGTGAGGACTTCGACCGCAGCGTCGTAACCCAGGCGGATCGCGGCCGCGCCCGCAACCGCGAGGACAATCATCACCGTCTCGAGGAGCATCAGGAATGGCGTCCTGGTGCTCAATTGACCTGCCATACGTCGGCTGCCCGGAGGGCGTTACCGCCTCCCGTAATAGTCGGCGTGGTAGTTCGCCGTCGTCATGTCGCGCGGGTCGACGCCGTTCAGCACCACGCCGAGCAGCCGCTCGCGGCCGATCACCTTGATGGCCGTGTCGACCAGGTCGAACTCGGTGCGTCCCGCCGACACCACCAGCACCGCCCCGTCGACGTGGTCGGCCAGCAGGTTGGCATCGGGCAACACCGCCAGCGGCGCGGTGTCGAGGATCACCCAGTCGTACTCCCGGCGCGCTTGCGCGAGCAGGGTGGTCATGGCGTCGGAGGTGAGCACGCCCATCGGGTCGCCGTCGAGTCTCCCGGCCGGCACGACCGACAGCCGCTCGGTGATGCGCACCACCGGAATCTCGCCCAGGGTGACGATATCGGCCACCCCCGGCGAGCTGGGAATCTGGAAGGCGGCGTGCACCGTCGGCCGGCGCAGGTCGCAGTCGATGAGCAGCACGCGGCGCTGGTAGGAGCCGCTCAGAGTGAGCGCCAGGTTGACCGAGGTGAGCGTCTTGCCCTCGCCAGCCACCGCGCTGACCATCATGATCAGCTTGCCGTCGTGATCGAGCTGCCACTGGTGCAGCCGTCCGGCCAGGCGGCGGTACTGCTCCAGCGCGACGGTCGGCGCGCCGTTGGGCGAGACGACCTTTTCGGCCAGCGCGGGATGGAACGTGGCGCCGGTCGGCACGCTGGCGGCGGCGGCCGGCCCGGCGGCCGGCCCGGCGGCCGGGCGGCGCGGCGCCGGTCCTGTCAGGGTTTCCTTCACGTCCCACGCCGCGTCGAAGAGGGCGCTGTCGGGCGCCTCGCTCGGCGCGATCGCCGTCGCCGGCGACGCCGTCTGTCCGTCGTTGGCGCGTTCGAGTGCCTTTCCAAAGCGGCTCATGTCTTTTTCCTGAACGAGAACCAGCGGCGCTTGCCGAAGCTGGTGAAGAGATCGCGCGAAGTGTCGTCGGGCGCCGGCGCGGCCGGCGCGGGGCCGTCGGCCGGCTCGCTCCCGGCCCCATCCGCCTCGGGCGGGGGCGCCGGCGCCGTGGCGGTGGCCGCTGCGGCCAGCACTCCGGCGGGGCTGGTGCCCAGCGTGGGCGCCGCCGGCGTGTCGATGTTCTTGGTGCCGAGGGTGGGGCGGGGCGGCTCGGCCCCGGGCCGCCGCGAGGCCGACCGGGCCGCCGTGTCGTCGGGGATCAAGTCGAAGTCCCGGGACACTTCTTCCACGAGGGCCGGGCCCACGGGC
Organism: uncultured Acidobacteriota bacterium; assembly: GCA_963843885.1. Lineage (GTDB taxonomy): Bacteria > Acidobacteriota > Vicinamibacteria > Vicinamibacterales > UBA2999 > CADEFD01. The sequence goes on along the minus strand of CAWJMJ010000011.1, from coordinate 112,297 downwards.
CGTTGTTCCGCGGCAAACCCGCTCAAGAGCGCGTTGTCGCAGATGACGTTGATGGTCCGGGCCACGCCTCCGGAGTATCGGTAGACCAGTTCGACGGCTGCAGGCGTGAACACCTCGGGCGGATTGCCGCCGGCGACGCGGATGCGGCCGGCAATGAGCGCGGCCGTGGCGCGCAGGTCGAGCGGACGGAGGGTGGCCCGAATAGCCACGCGCTGCTTGAGCTGGCGCAGCGACGCGTCGTTGAGGCGGTCCGACAGTTCGGGCTGCCCCACCAGCACGACCTGGAGCAGCTTGGCCGTCGACGTCTCGATGTTGGCCAGCAGCCGGATTTCCTCCAGCAGCTCGTGGGGCAGGCTCTGGGCCTCGTCGACGACGAGCGCTGTCACCTGGCCGGCCGCATGCGCCCGGGCCAACGTGGCCGTGAGCTTCGAGAGCAGGTCGGTCTTCGACTGCGCCGCCTCGGCGCCGAGCCGGAAGGCCTTGGTGAGGAACAGCAGGAACTCGTCGCGGGTGAGCGCCGGGTTGTTGAGGTAGGTCTGGCGCACGTTCTCGCCGCGCAACGCCCGCAGCGCCGCCCTGACGATGGTGGTCTTCCCCGTGCCGGCTTCACCCGTGACGACGATGATCCCCCGGCGCGACGTGATGCCGTACTGCACCGCCGCCAGCGCCTCGCGGTGCATCGGCGTGAGGTAGAGATAGCGCGTATTGGGGGTCAGGTCGAAGGGCCGTTCCGACAGCCCGTAATACTCGTGATACATGGTTCGGCGTCAGGCTAGCGGAGCCAGCTCCAGGCAATGGCGATGGCCACGCCGATGCCGCCGACGGCGGCGCCGGACAAGCCGAGCACCTGCCGCAGGTGGCGGCGGCGCTCCTCGGCGTTGCGCATGCGCGGCACCGTGGCCAGCACCGGCAGATCGAGTGTCTCGAGTACGTCGGCTTCCTTGTGCAGCGTCTGGTCGCGGATCTCGAGCAGCACGAGCAACCCGAGGCCGAGGGCCAGGCCGAGCAGCGTGCCGGCGATTTGCACCAGCGGACGGTTGGGCGAATAGGGCCGCTCCGGCCGGCGCGGCGGATCGAGCACGCGGAACTGCTCGCCGATCTGCCGGCGCTCCAGGTCGGCCGCGACCTTCGACTCCTCGCGCTTCTGCAACAGGCTCTGGTAACCGGTCTGCAGCGTGCCGTAGTCGCGCATCAGCTCGGTCATCTCGGATTCCCGCGTCGGCGCGGCGTCGAGACGGTTGCGGTAGCCGGCCAGCTCTTCCTGGACCTTGCCCAGACGCGTTTCCTTGACCTTGATGGTCGAGTTGAGCTGGTCGAGCTCGTCGCGGACGGTGCGGGCGCGCCGCTCGGCGGCCGAAAGCGGCACGGCCGACGCGGCCGAGCCGCCCGCGGCCGCGGCCACGGCCGCCTGCTCCGCCTTCACCTTCGCTTCCAGTTCACGCACGATGCGGACGCCGCGGATCACGTCCGGATGTTCGGGCTTGAGCCGCGTCTGCAGGTTGCGCAGCGCGTCGCGCGCGGCCGCCAGGTCGGTGGCCGCCTGGCTTCGTGGCACGTCGACCGGCGCGACCCGCCCGGCGCTGTCGGCGTCGTCGGTGAGGGTCGTGAGATCGCTCAGCGAGTTCTCGAGCAGGCGGCGCCGATCGCGGTCGCGGTCGAGCGAGTCGCTGAGGCCCTGCGCTTCGAGCTGCAGGGTCTGGACGGCCGTGAAGTTGCTTTGGGTCTGCGTCGGCAGCTCGCCGGCGTAGCGGAGGCGGAAGGCCTCGAGGCGCTTCTCGTGCTCGATGAGACGCTTGCGCGCGTCGTTCAGCTGCGATTCGAGGAACTGGTTGGTGGCGTCGGCCTGCGTCTCGCGGTCGCGCAGGTTCTCTTCGATGAAGAGCGAGGCCAGCCGCTCGGTGACCTGCTGGGCCAGCACCGGGCTCTCGGAACGATAGGCCACGCTGAAGGCGTCGCCGCGCTGCACGCTGACCTCGACCTGCGTGCGCATGTAGGCAATCACGTCCTCCATCGGCTTCTTCTGGCGAAGCTTCTGGTAGAGGTTCAGGTCGACCAGGATCGGCTCGAGCCGCGAGCGGCTGAGAATCTGGGGACTGATCGACTGCAGCCGGTCCTCGATGCGCGAGGTGACGGTGGGCCGCACGTACTCGTTGGGCACCCGCTGGGGCACCACGAGGATGGTCGTCTCGGCCCGGTAGATGTCGGGCACGAAGCGCAGATACGTCGCGGCCAGCACCGACGTCAGGATGGCCGGCGCCAGCACCAGCCACTTGCCGCGCCAGGCGATGCGGGCGACGTCGTCGAAGTTGTATCGTTTTCCGGGCAGCATAACCATCGTCTCCGAATCTACGGCCGTCGGCTGAACGGGCTCACGCCGAGCGACAGGCCAACCCGCACGCCATGCCGTCCGAACGAGCCGCTCGGGTAACCGACGAGCGCCTGGTCGACGTCGAAATCCGAGCGGAACAGGCTGTATTCCACGAACACGCCCGCCCTCCGCCGGAGATCGAAGCGCGTCTGCACCGAGGCCGACGCCGAGTTGAACTTGAGCGAATTGGGCGCCACGTTGACCTGGCCCGAGGAGTAGTTGACGCTGGCCCCGGCGCCGACCCGCCGCCACAGCTGTCCGCCGAGCGACGCCGAGACGCCGGCGAACACGACCGGGTTGCGATAGGCCTGGACGAAGCGCGCGTCGCGGGTCGCCACGAGCTGCGCGTCCCAGCTGCGGTTGACACGGTGATCGAGCGTGACGGCGCCGACGACCTGGAACTCGTTGCGGGCGCCGTTCGGCACCTTGACGAAGCCGCTGCGGACGCCGATGCTCGTGTCGCGCGTAATCTGGAACGGCTGGGAGAAGTCCACGCCGAAGTCGTAGCCGTCGATGCGGGCGTTGTAGCTGGGCGATCCGTTCTGCGCCGGCACGTGCATCTGGTTCAGGGAGTAGCCGACGTAGCCGCGCAGATTGCGCGTCAGGTCCTGCGACAGGCGTAGCCGCGTGTCGACGCGCAAGGCGTTGGGCAGCGGCGAGTCGAGCTGTTTCTGGGTGGAGACGCCGCTCGAGAACGACACGTGCGTGCGCCGCCGCAGGGAGTAGGACAGCTGCCCCGAGGTGTTCAGATCGATCTGGCGGATGGTCGAGATCTGCAGGTTGGTGGCCGCGGCCAGGGCCACCGGGTCGATGGGGCCGCCGCCGGCCAGTCCGCCGCCGCCCGAGGCCAGGAACGACGCCGCCGACAGCGGGGCGTACTGCGCGAACTGCCCGAGGCTCCACTGCCAGCGCCCGCGGCTGACCGAGCCGAGATTGAAGGCCACGCCGTAGGACGGCGCGGTCGAAGGGGTGTACCTCGGATAGTAGCGGTTGGCGGCGGACGCGGACACCGAGGTCATGACGCGCCGGCCCGGCCGGTTGTAGTCCAGGCGCACGTCGCCGCCGCTGAACACCTGGCTGGTCGGCTGGAACGTGGCAACCGTGTCGCTGGCGAAGAGCGGGGCGTCGTAGCCACCGTAGAGGCTGCCGTTCATCTGCACGCCAGGTTGCGGCGGCCGCGCATCGACGCGCGGCTGCGCCGCCGCGGCCGCCGCCACGAGGCAGCACCCGCCGGTCAGCGTCAGACGAACCAGTCCCCGGGAGAACGTCATGGGATGATCACCGTGTCGCCGGGCCGGAGCAGGACGTTCTGCTCCATCCGGCGGCCGCGCGCCACTTCCTTGTAGTTGAAGACCATCCGCGAGGTCTTGCCGTCCACCGTCCGCACGACGCTGATGTCCTTCACGTCGGCGAAGGCGGTGGGCCCGCCGGCCTGGGCCAGCAGCTGCAGCACCGTCGTCGGCGCCAGCAGCGGGTAGATGCCCGGCTTCACCACTTCGCCCATCACCGAGACCTTGCGGCTGTTGATCTGCTTGACGATGACCGTGACGCTCGGCGACTCGACATACTTGGCCGCGCCGGCCGACACCCGCTGACGGAACTGCTCGGGTGTGAGACCGCCGGCTTGCACGTCGTTCAGGAGCGGCAGCGAGACCATGCCGTCGGGCCGCACCATCACTTCGGCCGACAGCTCCTTCTCGCGCCACACGACCACGTCGAGCACGTCCTCGGCGCCGATGACGTAGTCGGGCGGCGGCAGCACGCCGGTCGCCGCGGCGTCCTCGGCCGGCGCTTGCTGGGCTGGTGCCGAGGGCTGGGGCGCCGGCTGCGCCGCGATCGACAGGGCGGCGCCAATCACGAGGGCGGTGGCAAAGAGGGGTGTCTTCATCGGAACTCCTTGAACGACACCTGGCACTCGTGCGTGCGCAGGAAGTTGAGGAAACGCTTGTAGTCGGCCGGCGGCATGTTGAAGATCCGCACCACGATCCGGTAGTTGCCGCGGGCCTCCTGCAGACCCTTGCGGACCAGGTCGCGCAGGTTGCCGCGGGTGATCTCGCGTTGCATGTAAAGAGGGTAGACGAGCGTCCAAAACGATTCACCGGTGTCGATCAGCTTCTGGTAGAGCTCGTCGGAGACGGTGCGGCGGCGTTCCCGGCGCGGCCGGTAGGCGCCAAACGGCAGCAGGCGGATTTCCGGCGGCAGATCCTCGGGCACGGCCACCTCGCGCTGGCAGGTGACGGCCAGCCGCTCCACCAGGTTCTGGAGTTCCCGCACGTTGCCCGGCCAGGAGGTACTTGCACAGGGCGTCCATGGCCTCGGTTGAGACGGAGCGCAGCGCGTAATGTCCGGTCGAGGTGCTGCGCACCAGGAAGCGCTGCACCAGGTCGGGGATGTCGGTACGGCGCTCGCGCAGCGGCGGCACCAGCAGGTGGATCACGTTCAGCCGGTAGAACAGGTCCTCGCGGAACGCCTGCTGGGCAATGAGCTCGCGCAGGTTGCGGTTGGTGGCAGCGATGACGCGGATGTTGACGGCCGCGCGCGCGCGTTCGGCGCCCACCTTCTGCAGTTCGCCGGTTTCGAGGAAGCGTAGCAGCAGCCCCTGCATGCGCAAGGTCATCTCGCCGACTTCGTCGAGGAACAGGGTGCCGCCGTCGGCCATCTCGAGCTTGCCCTGCTTGTCGCGGTAGGCGCCGGTGAAGCTGCCCTTCACGTGGCCGAACAGCTCGGACTCGAGCAGCGTTTCGGGCAGGCCGGCGCAATTGACGGCCACAAACGGCCGGGCCGCGCGCGCGCTGTGAGCGTGCACTGATCGCGCGACCAGCTCTTTGCCTACGCCGCTCTCACCGGTGATGAGCACCTTGGCGTCGGACCGCGCCGTCCGCTCGATGTCGGCGCGCAGATCCGAGACGGCGGGGCTCTCCCCAATCAGTTGTGCTTCGACGGTAGCGGCCAGCATCGGTCGTCCTCGAATCGGCCCCGCGGGCCAGAATCTTATTGTCTAGGACCCGGACGGTCCTTTGGCCTGGGCGAGCAGGTAAATTGTCGGGGGCCGCCTTGCTGATAGCAAGAACCACGCCGGTAACGGATGAGGCCGCAGATGATGGCGCCTTTCCGTCGGTTGCCGCGGTGAGGGGCGCTTGGGTTCCGCGGAGATCGCCTCGAGGGTGCCATTCTCACCCATGGAAGGTGCTCGGGCCCAAGAACAATAGTCTACTGGAATCGGTAATTTATAGCTCTCTCATCCTGACCATGAGAGCGCCAAACGGGGCCAAGAATCCTCGCGCGGTCAGCTCCCGTGGGGTGTCCCGAGCATCGCCCGGACCCTCGCGACCCGCGCGTCGCGGTCGCCCAGCCCGGTCGCGAGCACCTTGAAGGCCACAGACAGCAGCGGCTGCGCCTCGCGGCGTCGGCCCAGCGCCAGCCATACCGTCGCCAACTCGACCTCGGCGGCGGCTCGTTTCCAGTGTCCAGCGGGTAATTTCGCGGCGCGGATGCGGACGGCGTCGGCGGCCAGCGGTTCGGCTTCAGCGGCCCTGCCCCGGGTCCGACAGAGGGCCGAGAGGGCCAGCAGGGCGTCGGCCACGACCGGGTGATCCGGCCCGAGGCCGCTGCGCTGCAGGGCGAGGGCCTCGCGGATCAGGCGTTCGCCCTCGTCGGCGCGCCGCGTTGCGGCCAGCGTCTCGCCCAGCACTTGAAGGCTCAGGCCGATCTCGAAATTCCCGGCCGGCAGGGTCTTCCGGCGAACGGCGAGCGCCGACCGCAGGAGCGCCTCCGCCTCGTCGGTGCGGCCCATCGCGAGCAGCACGCGCCCTAGATTGTGTTCGACCCGCGCCACCGCCGGGTGATCGGGGCCATAACGTCGGCGGCGGATCTCGAGCGACTCCCGGTAGAGCGGCTCGGCCTCGTCGTAGCGCTGCCAGTCCTCGAGCAAGGTGGCCAGATTGTTCAGCTGGACGGCATAGTCGGGGTGATCGGTCCCCAGCCGCTTCCTGACGCTCTGCACCGCGGTGCGGTACAAGGGCTCGGCGCGCGCCAGGTCGCCCTGGTCATGCAGCAGCGACGTGAGGTTGTTCAACGCCGTCATGGTGTCGGGATGCTCGTCGCCGTAGGCTCGCTGCCGGATGGCGAGTGCCTCGCGCAGGAGCGGCTCGGCCTTGGCGAACTCGCCCTGGGCGTTGTAGACCTGTCCCAGGTGGCCGACCGCCTGGGCCAGCGCCGGATGGCCGCTGCCGAAGCGCTGACGGCGGATGGCGATGGCCCGCTCCAGCACCGGCACCGCGTCGTCGAGCTGGCCCTGTTGGCGCAGCACCGAGGCCAGGTTGTTCAGCCCCACCGCCACGTTCTCCGAGGCCGGTCCGTCGTTCTCGCTCCACATGGCGATGGCCTCGCGCAGCAGCGGCTCGGCGTCGGCGTAGCGTCCCCGTTCGCTCAGCGTCAGCCCCAGGTTGTTGAGCGACGAAGCCACGGCCGACGGCGACGCGCCGAAGCGGCGCTTGAGCGCCAGGGCCTCGCGGTGCAGCTTCTCGGCTTCGTCGTAGCGGGCCAGTTCGCGGTAGGCCTCGGCCAGGTCCTCGATGGCCGAAGCCGTGTCCAGCGGATCGCCGCCGGCGGTGGAGCGCCGCAGTTCCAGGCCGCGCTCGAGCAGCGCCGCCGACTTCTCGTAGAGCCCGAGCCCGCCGTAGACCGTGCCGATGGTGCCGAGGAGGCGGGCGCGGATGGCCGGCTGGCCCGCCAGGTCGTCGTCGATGTGCTCGGCGCCGCGATCGAGCAGTTCCCGGGCCGTGACCGAGCCGCCCGCGCCGCGGTCCGGGTCCGACACGACGAAGAGCTGGGTGAGAAAAGCCACCACCCGTTCGGCCGTATCGCGTTCGCGCGCGGTGCGATCGCGCTCCCCGGCGAGCCGGGCCGCCTGCACCGAGAAGGTGACCGCGGCCGCGGCGGCGACGACGAGCAGCGCGGCGGCGACGCCGACGCCCCAGCGGTGCCGCGCCACGAAGCGCCCCGCGACGTAGCGCCAGCGGGCTGGCCGCGCCACCACCGGCCGCGCCGCGAGGTGCCGGCGCAGGTCGGCGGCGAGCGCTTCCACCGAGACATAGCGCTGACGCTGATCCTTGTCGAGCGCCATGGCAATCACGGCGTCGAGATCGCCGTGCAATCGCGCCCGCAGACGGGCCGGCGTCGTGCGCCGCAGGGCGGCGCGCTCCTCCGGGGCGGGCGCCCGCTCGAGCGGCTCGACGGCGACGAGGCTGGCCTGGCGCGGCGTCACGTGACAGACCACCCGCTCGATCTCGGCGCTGGTCATGGCGGTGAAATGCAGCGGGCGCGCGCCGGTCATCAACTCATAGAGCAACACGCCAAGGGCGTAGACGTCGGCGGCGGTCGTCACCTGCTCGCCGCGCACCACCTCGGGGCTCGCATAGTCGGGGGTCAGCATCCGCCCGTCGGCCGGCTGGGTGGTCGATTCGGGGACGCCCTCGAGCGCCAGCCGGGCGATGCCGAAGTCGAGGAGCTTGGGCGCGCCGTCGCTGGCCACCATGATGTTGCTCGGCTTGATGTCGCGATGGACGATCAGGCTGCGGTGCGCGTGGCTGACCGCGTCGCACACCGTCAGGAACAGCCGCAGGCGCTCGTCCACCGTCAGGCGCTGCGCGTCGCAGTGTTCGTCGATGGGCACGCCCTCGACGTGTTCCATCACGAGATAAGGCAACCCCTCGGGGGTCGTGCCGCCGTCGAGCAGACGCGCGATGTTGGGGTGTTCGAGCCACGCGAGGATCTGGCGTTCGGCGCGGAACTGGCGCACTCGCTCGGGGTCGAGCAGGCCGCGCACGACTTTGACGGCCACCTTCTGCAGGAACTCGTCGTCGTCGCGCTCGGCCAGGTAGACGGCGCCCATGCCGCCCTCGCCGAGCATGTTCACGATCTTGTAGGGGCCGAGGCGCTCGAGTGGCGGGCGGGGCACGGCGCTGGCTTCCGCCACCGCGTCGGCCACGACCGACAGCAGTGGCCGGCCGGCGTGCTCGTCGGCGTCGGCGGCGAGCAGGCCGTGGACCAGCCCGGCCAGATCCGGGTCGGCCGCCTCGCCCTCCACGAACGCGAAGCGCTCTTCCTCCGGGCGACTCAGCGCCGCCTCGAACAGGTGCTGCGCGGCCGCCCAACGTTCGGGGGTCATCCGCCCACTCCCTTCCGGCCGCAGGCGCCGGGGCTATTCGCTGGCGGCCGGGCCGCGGGCGGTGAGCTCATGGCGCAACCAGGCCTTGGCCATGCGCAGCTCGCGGTCGACCGTGGCCGCCGACACGCCGACGGCTTCGGCCGTCTCGTCGTAGTTCAAGCCGCCGAAGAAGTGGAGTTCGACGATGCTGGCCTTGCGCGGATCGAATGCGGCCAGCCGCTCGAGCACGTCGTGGAGGTCGAGCACGTCCATCGACGGCGCCGCCACGATGGCGGCCACATCCTCGAGTTCTACTTTGACGGCGCCGCCGCCGCGTTTCTGCCGGCGCCGGCTGCGGGCGTGGTCGACCAGCACGCGTCGCATCGTGCGCGCGGCCACCGCCATGAAATGGGCCTTGTCCTGCCAGGAGACGTCGGCGTCAATCAGCCGCAGATAGGCCTCGTGCACGAGAGCCCGGGTCTGCAGGGTGTGGTCCGAACGCTCGGATCGCAGGGCGCCACGCGCGATCCGCGCCAGCTCGTCGTAGACGAGCGGCAGCAGGCGGTCGAGGGCGGTGGCCTCGCCGCCTCGCCATGCGTGGAGCAGGATCGTTGCGCTTGGTGGTTCCACGGAGCCGGTCCTCCTGGAGAGGCCGGCTGATTCTACTGCAACTGGCTCAGCCCTCGACCAGCAGCCAGGCCGGATCCTCGATGTACTCCTTGATCTTGACCAGGAACTGGACGGCCTCGCGCCCGTCGACCAGGCGGTGGTCGTAGCTGAGGGCCAGGTACATCATCGGGCGAATGACGACCTCGCCCTTGACCGCCATGGCCCGGTCGGCGATCTTGTGCAGCCCCAGGATGCCGACCTGGGGCGGATTGATGATCGGCGTGCTCATCATCGACCCGAAGACGCCGCCGTTGGTGATGGTGAAGGTGCCGCCTTTCAGGTCCTCGAGCGTCAGGCTGCCGTTGCCGGCCCGCGCGGCGAAGTCCCGGATGCCGAGTTCGACGCCGGCGAAGGTCATCTGATCGGCGTCGCGCAGCACCGGCACGACCAGCCCGCCCTCGGCGCCGACGGCGACGCCGATGTCGTAATAGTGCTTGTAGACGACTTCGTCGCCCTGGATCTCGGCGTTCAGTTCGGGGAAGGCCTTGAGCGCGCCCACGGCCGCCTTCACGAAGAACGAGGCGATGCCGAGGCCGACGCCGAATTTCTTCTGGAACCCTTCCTTGCGGCGCTCGCGCAGCGCCATCACGGCGCTCATGTCCACCTCGTTGAAGGTGGTGAGCATGGCCGCGGTGCGCTGCGCTTCGACCAGACGGCGGGCAATCGTGGCCCGGCGCTTGGTCATGCGCACGCGCTCCTCGACGCGCGCCCCCGGCTCGGGCCGTGGAGCGGACGGTCGGGCGGCGGCAGGCGCCGCCGGTGCCACTGCAGCAGCCGGCGCGGGAGCCGAAGCGGCCGCCGCGGGCGGGGCGGCCGAGCCGGAGACGAACTCGCGCACGTCGTGCTTGGTCACGCGCGAGCCGCTGGCCGGCACGGTCTCGAGCTTCACGTCGTGCTCCCGGGCCACGTTCTTCGCCGTCGGCGTGGCCTTGGGCGCCGGCCCCGCAGCGGGCGCAGCGGCCGCGGGTGCAGCGGCCGCGGCAGCCGCCGGTGCAGAACCGGCGGCGGGGGCAGCGGCGGTGTCGGTGGGCGCCGCGGACGTCGCCGGCGCTGCGCTGGCCGGCGCTGGCGCGGCGGCTCCCGCCGCGGACGGTTCGAGCACGGCCAGGATCTCGCCGACCTTCACGTCGGCGCCGTTCTGATGCTTGATGCTGGTCAGGACACCGGCGCGATCGGCGCTCACCTCGAGGTCGATCTTCTCGGTCTCGAGTTCGACCAGGGCCTCGCCCAGCGCGACCTGATCGCCTTCGTTCTTGAGCCATCGCGCGACGCGCGCCTCGACCACCGACTCACCCAGTTCCGGCACTACGATATTGACCACGCTCAGTTCCCTCCGGGTCCCGGCACCCTGGACCCGCTTGTCAGACCTGTTTCGAGAGCACGCGATTGGCGTCCCCGACGTCGGCCTTCTCCTCGAAGGCCTGCGCGACGACCGCGCGCTGGTTCACCTGGTGCCACGCCGCCGAACCCTCCGACGGGCTGGAGTTGCGGACGCGGCCGACGTAGCGCAGCGGCCAGCGGCCGTCGATGATGCGCTCGAGTTCGGGCCGCACGAAATCCCACGCGCCCATGTTCTCGGGCTCTTCCTGCACCCAGCACACCTCGCGCACCTTCGGGAAGCGCTCGATGGCCGCCTTCAGCTGCTCGCCGGGGAAGGGGTAGATCTGTTCGAGGCGGGTCAGCGCCACCGTGGTGTTGGCCTTGCGCTGTTCGCTGCCGGCCAGATCCACGTAGACCTTGCCGCTGCAGATGACGACGCGCCGCACCTTGGCCGCGCTCTTGACCGCCTGGTCGTCTTCGATCACCGTCTGGAACCGGCCCTGGGCGAGCTCCAGCGGCGTCGAGGCGACGAGCGGGTGGCGCAGCAGGCTCTTGGGCGTGAGCACGATGAGCGGCAGGGGGTCGGTGCCGAGCAGCAGCGCCTGGCGCCGCAGCACGTGGAAGTACTGCGCCGCCGTCGTGCAGTTGACGATGCGCACGTTCAGGTCGGCGGCCAGCTGCAGGAAACGCTCGACCCGCGCGCTCGAGTGATCCGGGCCCTGACCCTCGTAGCCGTGCGGCAGCAGCAGCACCAGCGACGGGGCCATGCCCCACTTGGCGCGGCCCGACATCAGATACTCGTCGAGCACCGTCTGGGCGCCGTTGATGAAGTCGCCGTACTGCGCTTCCCACAGGACCAGCCGCGCCGGCTCCTGCAGGTTGTAGCCCAGCTCGAAGCCGATGACGGCCAGTTCCGAGAGCGCGCTGTTGTGGATCTCGAAGGCCGCCGTGGCCTGCGGCAGCGCCTGTAACGGCGTGTGCCGGTCGCCGGTCACGGCGTCGTGGAGCACCGCGTGGCGGTGGCTGAACGTGCCGCGCTCGACGTCTTCGCCGGTGAACCGCACCGGGATGCCGTCGGCCAGCACCGAAGCCAGCGCCAGCTCCTCGGCCGCGGCCCAGTCGATGGTGCGCCCGGCCGGATCGGCCAGCATGGTCTTCTTGCGCTCGCGGCCGCGTTCGAGCTTCTTGTGCACGGTGAAGCCGGGCGGCACCTGCGCCAAGGCGTCGTTCAGCGCCACCAGGCGGTCGATCGCCACGCCCGTGTTGACGCGCGCCGCGGCGCCACCCGGCGGCACCACCGGCACTTCGGGCGCGTAGTGCTCCTCGGGCTTGAGCGACGCGTAGGCCTCTTCCATGGTCGCCGCGTGTCTGGCCACGAGCTCGTCGGGCAGCGCCGCCGGGATGTCTCCGGCGGCGACCAGCGCCTCGGCATAGCGCACGCGCACCGTCGGATGCGCGGCGACGCGCTGATAGATCTCGGGCTGCGTGAACGACGGCTCGTCGCCTTCGTTGTGGCCGTGGCGGCGGTAGCCGACCAGGTCGATGAGGAAGTCGAGGCCGAAGCGCTGCGCGGTACGCCCACGCCAGCCGCGCCGCTTCGATGCACGCCACCGGCGTCGTCGGCGTTGACGTGGACGATCGGCATCTTGAAGCCGCGCGCCAGGCCGCTGGCGTAGCTGGTCGAGTACGACTCCTCGGGCACGGCGGTGAACCCGAGCTGGTTGTTGGCGATGATGTGAATGGTGCCGCCGACGTCCCAGCCGGTGAGGCGCGACAGGTTCAGCGTCTCGGCCACGATGCCCTGGCCGGGGAACGCGGCGTCGCCGTGGATCAGGATGCCGAGCACTTGCTCGGGGTCGCAGCCGGGGCGCGCCCGGCGCGTTCGTCGACGTGCCGGCGGCGCGGGCCATGCCGACGAGCAGCGGATCGACGGCTTCGAGGTGGCTCGGATTCGGCGGCATCGTGATGGTGCAGGTGTCGGGCCGATCGGGATAGGCCACGCGCGCGCCGGCGTGGTACTTCACGTCGCCCATCCAGCCGAGGTCGGCATGGGTGCTGCGCGAGAAGAGCGGGTCCTTGAACTCGGCCAGGATCTGCGCGTAGGGCTTGCGCATCACGTGCGCGAGCACGTTGAGCCGGCCGCGATGGGCCATGGCGATGAGCACGTGCTTGACGCCAGCGGCAGCGGCATCGCAGATGATCTCGTCGAGCACGGGGATCATCAGATCCAGCCCCTCGATGGAGAAGCGGGTCTTGCCCGGGAAGGTGCGCTGCAGGAAGCGCTCGAACACTTCGACCTGGGTGATGCGGTCCAGGAGCTTGCTGCTCTCGATCGGATCGTTGGGCGGCACGGTAGCGCCGCGCCTCGACCGCCTCGCGCAGCCACACCCGCTCGTCGGGCACGAACACGTGCGCGTAGTCGTGCCCGGTCGTGGCGCAGTAGACCGCGCGCAGCCGCTCGATGGCCTCGAAGGCGCTGGCGGCGCCGGCGGCGGCCGGTCCGCCGATGATGCTGGCCGGCAGATGGCGCAGCGCCTCGGCCGTGAGGCCGTGGGCATGCGGGTGCAGCGACGGGTCGCCGACCGGCCGGTTGTAGCCGATGGGATCGAGCGAGGCGGCGAGATGGCCGTAGCGGCGGATGGACTCGGCCAGCGTCACGGCTGCGATGGCAGCCGCCGGGCTCGTCTCAGTCGCGCTGGCGGCGGCGGTGGTGGTGACGGGTGCGCCATCGGTCGGCGGCGTCCACGTGCGGAAGGCGGCACGGGTCGCGTCATCGACGGAGGCAGGATCCTGTTGGTAGCGCTCGTAGAGCTCGAGCACGTAGCCGGCGTTGGCCCCGGTAAACTGGTCCCACGAGTTCATATCTCAATTATTGTAGTGCAGGCTGTTTCAATTCCCCCGAGGGCGAACCGCGATGATTTCCCGACCGACCTATGACGACGCGAACCTGATTCTGCGCCTCTACGAGATGCGTCGCGAAGACAGGATGCGCGAGGCGCGCGCGTGGTTCACGGCCCATTTCCGCCCGAAGACGTGGGCAGACCTGGCCACGATGGTGCCGCCCGGCGGCCCCGAGAACGCCTCGTACCGCATGGTCATCTCCTACTGGGACATGGTGGCGTCGTTCGTGGTCTCGGGCGTGCTCAACAAGGAGCTGTTCTTCCAGAGCGGGCGCGAGCTGCTGGTGGTATTCGAGCGCATGCGCCCGGTCCTGGCCGGCATCCGCGAGGCCTACAAGGACCCGTCGTACCTGGCCAACCTGGAGCGTCTCGGAGGCGAGTTCTCGACCTACATGCGCGCCCAGAGCCCAGACGCATACGACGCATTCGTGAAGCGCATCGGCGGGTGACACGGCTCATCGCCATCGACGTGGACGGCACGCTGCTCGACGGTCGCGGCCGGGTGCCGGCCGACAACGTCGCGGCCCTGCACGAGGCGGCGGCCCGCGGCATCCACCTCGTGGTCGTCACCGGCCGCAGCTATCCCTTCGCGCTGCAGGCCCTGGCCGGGCTGCCCGACCCGCTCACCGTCATCGGCTACAACGGCGCGGTGGCGCGCGTGCGCGGCGGGGTCACGCTGGCGGTGCGTCACCTGCCGCGCCACACCGCACGGCGGCTGCTCGCGGCCACCAGGCCGTGGCGCAGCTCGACCCTGGTGCAGTTCGATCGCGAGGGGTCCGGTCAGACCATGACCGACACCATGTCGTGGGACCAGCCCAACCGTCGCGGCTACTTCGAGAAGGTCCAGCACCTGGTCCAGACGGTCGACGACCTCGAATCCGCATGCGCCGACGACGATCCGGTGCAGGTGGCGTTCAACGGTCCCACCGCCCTGATGGACCAGCTCCTCGCGGTCCTGCGCACCGGTGGGCTCATCGCCGGCGCGTCGCTGTCGGTCACCGCCTATCCGGCCCGCGACTTCACGCTCGTGGACATCAACGCCGCGGGCACCACCAAGGGCAGCGCCCTCGCCCATGTCGCCGCGCACTACGGCGTGGCCCAGGCCGACGTGTTCGCCATCGGCGACAACCACAACGACGTCGACATGCTGCAGTGGGCGGGCACGGCCGTGGTCATGGGCAACGCCGAACCCGAGGTGCTGGCACTCGGTTTCCCGGTCACGGCATCGCATGACGAGGCCGGCCTGGCCGCGGCCCTCCGGGAGTACGTGCTGGCCTCCCGCGACTGAGACCAGATCGGGGCATCCCGGTTCAGAAGCGCGTGCCCATGCGGAAGTGCGCCCGCCACTCGTCGCGGCCGCGCGCCACGTCGAGGCCGAGCGTGAGGCCGGCGGCCTGCGCGAACCAGCCGGCGCCGAGGCCCCGGTCGTAGGACGCGTCCTGCCACCTGGTGCCGGCCTGATAGACCGCCGCCCAGTCGGCGAACAGCCGCACGCCGGTGCGGGCGGCGTTCATTGGGGCGCCCAGGGGCAGCGCCCACGAGGCGGAAGCGCCGGTGGCGTTGTCCGACACGCGGTAACCCAGGCGGTAGCCGCGCAGCCACGGGCCGCCGCCGATCATCGCCTGCTCGTAGGCAGGCAGCGCCCCGTCCGCCGAGATCTGGAAGGCGCTCACGCTCAGCGCCGAACCGGCCAGCAAGCCCACGGCGACGTGGCCGTCGAGCCGGTGGCGGCGCCGTGTCCCGGTGGCGACGTCTAACCGGCCGAGTTCGGCGCGGCCCCACACGGCATTGCGGGGGAACGAGGGATCCAGCCGGGTGTCGAGCGTGAGGTCGGCGGTGTAGGCCGTGACCTCGGCGCGCTCGTCGCCGAACCGCACCCGCTCGTGCGCGGCGGCGGCGCCCAGGCGCAGGCTGCCGCCGAGCCGCCGCTCGAGCCGGGCGCGGCCGCCGCTCCGCCGCTCGACCACGTCGAACGCGGGATGTTCGGTTTGCCGCATGTCGGCGCTGGCCACGACCCGCGACACGATCGGACCGTCGAAGGTGCGCTCCGCCTCGATTGCGGCCCGGCGCTCGCCGCCCCACGTGAGCGGCGCCGAAAGGCGGCTGTTGGCGCCGAAGAGATCGGCGACGGCCGGCTGCAGCCCGTAGGTGAAACCGTAGCCCTCGTCGTAGCGGAGCACGGGCAGCCACTGGAGTCCGGCGGCGGTCCGCCTCAGCCATCCCGGCCGTGGGATGTCGGCGCTCGCCCCTGGCAGCTCCTCCACGAAGAGCATGACCATGATGTCGTCGGGCTCGTCAATCGATTGCGAGAGCTTCTTCACGTCGGCTGCCGCGAAGCGGCCGCTCGACCGGAGCCGGCCTTCGGCCGCCGTCAGCACGGCCTCGCTGGCGGGATCGCCGATGCGGAGTCCGCTGATTGCCACCACCTCCGCGTCGGGCGTGACGTAGTTGCCATGGGCCTGGATCTCGACAATCGGCGGAGCTGCCGGCTGCGCCGCCGCTGCCGGGGCGGCCAGGCACGCCACGGCGCCCACGAGCACCGCCATCAGCCTCATCGCACCCGCACCGTGACGCCGGCTTGCCGGTAGTCGACGTAGCCGATGTCGTAGCGCGCCTCCAGCGGTCCGGCCGCCGAGCCGAAGCGCACGCGTCCGCTCACCGCTTTCGGCAACCACACGCCTGGGAAGGGCTCGCCCATCGCCATCGAGGCGGTGAGGTCGTCGACGCGCAGCACGCTTCGGCCTGGCAGGAAACCCATGTCTACATTGTCGAACACGTAGCGCACGATCTGGCGCTCATTGCGAAGAATCCACAGGGTGACGAGCGCCACCTTGTTCATCTGCCGATCGAAATGCCCGTCCTGGTCGTCCCGTTCACGCCGCCGGGGCGCTGGGCCGGTCCGTTCGCGGCGCGGTCTCTCGTCGTCGGCGTCGTCGAAGAGCCGGGCCGGGTAATACTGCACCCTCAGCACCTCGCGGCCGTCGAGCTGTTCCTTCCCGGCCAGGGCGTAGCGTCCAGGCTCGAACTTGAAGCGCAGGAAGTACGCGGCCGAGACGAAGCTCGGTTCCGCTTGCTGACGGAGAACATCGCCGAGCCCCGCCGGCTGCACCGCGGCCGCCTCGACCTTGCCCTCGTCGGCATCGCGCTCGCGGCGGCGCTGGTCGCGCGTCTGCTGCCGCTTCAGGTAATTGTCCTCGTAACGCCGTCGTTCCACGTCGCCGATGCCGACGCCGTTGGCGGCCAGCGGACTACGCACGAAGAAGCCCTCCTTCAGGAACCAGCGGTAGTCCCGGCTCATGCCGAACAGCCGCGCGCCGCCCGGGCCGGTGACGAGCACGCGTTCGTGTTCCTCGAGGATGTACTGCTGAAGCTTCTTCCAGTTCTCGTCACGCCGGCTCAGCACCGCGGCCATGAAGCGGTCCAGGTCGGTGTCTCGCGGCGCGGCCGCAGGCGCGGCGAACCCCCACGGCAGGGTGACCAGCAGGGCGGCGGCGAGCCATGGGCGCACGGGAAGACTCCTGAGACGGCGGCGGAGGCAGGGCGGGTGCCGGTATAGACGGCAGCGCCCCGGCGCCGGTTCCCCCAGGCGTCACCGCCTGCCGTGTCAGGGCGTCACAGCAAGTCGGGCATCGCCCGGTCGTCGGAGGTGTCGATGATCAGGCGGAGGATGCGGCAGCCGTGCGCGTACTCCACGAGCGCCACCTCGGACGGCATCCGGAAGATGCCCTTCCAGAACCCGCGCGCGTCACGGCGCCTCGGCTCCGGTTTGGGCGCGTCGATCACGGCGTGGGCCCAGGCGGCCAGCGGCACGGGACCGCGCGGGCGTCGTGGCGAGGGGGCGGGCGGCCCCGGCATGACCGGCACCACCGGCGCGGGCGCGTCGGGCGCGGCGTCCAGCGCGACGGCGACGGGCGCCTTCTTCCTGACGCGGGGCTTGGCGGTCTTGCGCGCGCCGCGAGCCGCGACCGGCGCGGCGACTGCCACGCCGCTCGGCCCGGGCGGCGCGGCCGCATCGGCTTTGACCCGCCGCGTCGGCTTCTTCCCGCCGACGGCCGACGGCGCGATGCTGGCCGGGATGAACGGGACCTCGGGGGGACGTTGCGCCGCCGCGGCGGCCAGCCGCACGGCGCGGGCCGCTGAGACCCGAGCCGCGGGCGCGGGTTCAGCGCCGGTCCGGGCGGCGGCGTTCATCACCCCGGCGCGGATCATCGCTTCTTCGATGGCCAGGCCGACGCCGTCGGCCGGGCGTTCCGGCCGGAACGCGCGCCGCCGCTCCTGGCGCACGCTCTTGGCCGAGGCGCGCAGCACCGGGCGACCGAGCCTCGCGTAGAGGGCCTGCATCCCGGCCTTGGCCGGATCGTAGATGCCCCACTCGTCGGTGAGGGGAGCGCGTTCGCTGGCGGGGGTTCGTTTCGGCATGATTGGGGACCGCACTCACATCAGCAAGCGCCGTGCCCCGCACGCGAGTCCGTGAAAACCCGGCGATTGCCTCGCCCTGGCTTGCGGTCCGCAGAGCGTGACGTACGAAAATCGACCAGGGTCTTACAGATCGGAGAGCCAGCCCACGCGACGCGGCCGTGCTACGGCGCGCAGTTCTCGCGCAACCACGCCGCGCGGCTCGTGGCACACCCATTGCGACGCCTGGAGCCATGGTCGTTTCGTTCCTGGGCACGAAGGGCGGCACCGGCACGACGACGCTCGCCGTCAATTGCGCCGCCGAACTGCGCCGCGTCACCGGACTGCCCACGGTGATCGTCGATCTCAAATCCGGCGCTGGCGACGTCGGCCTGTTCCTGGGCCTGCGCTCCAGGTTCACGCTGCTCGATCTGCTCGATCAGCTCGAGTGGATCGCCCCGGCGTCGGTGCCCGGCCTGCTGGCGCGCCACGACTGCGGCATCGACATCCTGCCCGCGGCGCCGGACGTCGGGCGCCCCGGATTGGCCGATGCCCCCGACGTGGAGCAGGCCATCGACACGCTGCGGCGCGGCTACGCGTGGGTCGTAATCGACGCCGGCAGCACGCTGAACGCATGCGCGGCGGCGGCCCTGACCGCATCCGACGAGGTGCATCTCGTGGCCAACCCCGACGTGCCGTGCCTGCGCCACCTGCAGCGGCTGCGCAATCTGGTGGGTCTGGCGGGCGTGCCGGCGGACCGGCTGCGCGACGTGCTCAATCGCGCGTCGGACCTGGAGGGCGTGCCGCTGCGCGAGATCGAACAGGCGCTCGGACGGCACATCGACCACCGCTTCACGAGCGACTACCGCACGGTGGCGGCGGCCCTCAATGCCGGCGTGCCGCTGTCGGCCATGCGTCCCGGTGCGTTGCGAACCGAACTGGACACGTTCGCCCGGGCCCTCGTGGCGCGGGCGGCGCTGGCGGCGTAGCGGTTCAGGGCTTGACGAACTCGGCCGTCACGGTCGTGCTGATGCCGCCGCGCGCGGTGAACGCGCCGACGACGGTCATGCGCCGCGGCTGGCTGGCCGCCACCAGGTCGTCGAGAATGCGGTTGGTGGCGGCCTCGTAGAACAGGCCCTGGTTGCGATAGCCGAGCAGGTAGTACTTCAGCGCCTTCAACTCGATGCAGGTGGCGTCGGGAGTGTAGCGGATCTCGATCGTGCCGAAATCCGGGAGCCCCGTCTTCGGACACATCGAGGTGAACTCGGGGCACGTGATGGCGATCTCGTAGGGCCGCTCCGGCCTGGGATTGGGGAAGGTCTCGAGCGGCGGCGCGCTTGACATGGCTCGATGTTAGCACCCGGCGCCGCGCCCGGCGGTGACAGCGCGCTGCTGCTCGTTGACACGTCCCGGCGTGCGCGCTAGCATTCCCCCTGCTTTTCCTCAGGTTTTCCGTCACTCTCCGTCGCCGCGCGCGGATGTGCGGGTGATGCACCAGTAGCGCGCGGCCGCATTCCAGGGGGACGAACACATGGCAGAAGCTCGCAGGATGGGCAAGTCGGAGCTCTTTTCGCACTTCGCCGAGAAGTTCGAACTGAAGCGGACGCAGGTGCGTGAGCTGTTCGACGAGCTCACGACGCTCTGCGAGAAGGAACTGAAGCGCTCGGGTGAATTCGTGATGCCCGGCATGGTCAAGCTCGTCGTGCAGAAGCGGAAGGCCCGCATGGGCCGTAATCCCGCCACTGGCGAGCCCATCAAGATTCCGGCCAAGACGGTCGTGAAGGCGCGGATCGTGAAGCAGCTGAAGGACGCCGTCCTTCCGCGCAAGTAGCTCCTCCCCTCCCCCGGGTGACACGACGGCGGGGACGCCACAGTCCCCGTCGCTTCGTCGCCTTCGCAGCGCCTAGGCGCCGCCCCCTCGAATCTTCTTGGCCAGGTCCTTGATCTCGAGCCGATCGAGTTTGAACTTGAGCGTGCTCAGCGGGATACCCAGGTAACGCGCGGTCTGCGTCACGTTCCAGCGGCTCCGTTCCAGCGCGCGGATGATGTAGTTGCGCTCGAAGGTCACGAGCGCGCGGTCGAGCAGACTGCCCGAGCCGCCGCCGCGATCGATGTCGGCGACCTGCAGCTCGAACGGCAGATCGCCATCGGTCACCCAATCGTGCCCGCACGTCGCCACGAGCCGCTCGATCAGGTTCTCGAGTTCGCGGATGTTGCCCGGCCACCAGTAGTTCTGCAGCATCAGCAGCGTCGAGGTGGCCACGCCCTGGAGGTTCTTCCTGAAGCGCGTGTTGTAGCGCGCCAGGAAGAACCGCACCAGCTCCGGCAGGTCCTCGATCCGTTCGCGCAGCGGCGGGATGCGGATCGGGATGACGTTGATGCGGTAGTAGAGATCCTCGCGGAAGCTCCCTTCCTTGACGCTGCGTTCGAGGTCCACGTTGGTGGCGGCGACGAGCCGGAACTGGACCTTGAGCGGCTTGCCGCCGCCGACGCGCTCGATCTCGCCTTCCTGGATGGCGCGCAGCAGCTTGGCCTGCAGGTCGAACTTCAGGTCGCCGATCTCATCGAGGAAGAGCGTGCCGCCATGGGCCAGCTCGAACTTGCCGATCTGCTGACGCATCGCCGCCGGTGAAGGCGCCCTTCTCGTGGCCGAAGAGCGTGCTCTCGACCAGCTCGCGCGGGATCGCGGCGACGTTCACGGCGATGAACGGGCCGTCGGGCCGTTCCGAGTGGCGGTGGATCATCCGCGCCACCAGTTCCTTGCCCGTGCCGCTCTCACCGCGAATCAGCACGGTCGTCGGGCAGGCTCGCCACCTGGTGTACTCGCTCGAGCACTTCGCGGGTGGCCGGGCTCGGCCCCGATACGAACTCGCGGTCGCCGCTGTGGTCGCGCACCTCGGCCGACAGCGCCAGCACCTGGCGGTTCAAGTCCTGGCGTTCCGACGCGTGCGCCACGATCGACAGCACCGTTTCGGGCGGCGCCGACTTCACCAGGAAGTGGTAAGCGCCGAGCTTGACCGCGGCCACGGCCGCGTCGACGTCGGGCGCGGCGGCCAGCATGACGAACTCGGCCATCGGGTAGTTCTCGCGGACGATGCGCAGGAAGTCGAGGCCGCCGACCCCCGGCAGGCTGTGGTCGGACAGGACCAGGTCGACGCCGTCGCGCCCGATCATGCCGAGGCCGCCTTCAGCCGAACTGGCGCGCAGCACGCGGTTGTCGCGCCGCAGGATGGCCGCGAAGCGTTCCCTGGTGGTCTCGTCGGCGTCCACGACGAGGATGGTCTTGCGGGCCGGCGCCATGCAGCGCTCAGTATAAGGGCGCGCCGGCGCGCCCTCGGGCGCCGCCCGTGGCGCATACTGAACGACGGGAGGCGGACCAACGATGGACTGGTCGTGGATTGTGTCGGCGGTAGCGCTCGTGATGGCCGGAGTCGGGTGGGCCGCGGCCGGGCGAGCCGCGCGGGAGGCTCGGCAGGCCACCGAGATGTACTGGCAGCTCAAGTACGATCACGGCGAGCTGAAAGCCCGCGTCGACGCCCTGGCGCCGCGGCCGGGGGCGGAACCGCAGCCCGCGCCGGGCACGCAGTTCGTGCCCTTGACCAGCGTTAAACGATGAGCGCCATGCGCCGCGCACATCGATGCCGGCGTGGTTGACGGGCCGCCCGATTCCAAGCGACAGTGGAAGGCTGTTGCGGTGACGACGCCCGTGGACACGGAGCTGGACGGCGCGGCGATCGGAACGAGGAGGATTGAGGCGTGGCGAGCGAATACGACGTCGTAGTGGTGGGCGCCGGTACGGGCGGCTACGTGGCGGCCATTCGTGCCGCGCAGCTCGGGCTGAAGGTGGCGGTCGTGGAGCGCCAGAAGACCCTCGGCGGCACGTGCCTGATCTGGGGCTGCATTCCCACCAAGGCGCTGCTCGAGCACGCCCACGCTCTCAAGGTCGCGCAGTCGGCGCAAGGAATGGGGTCTGACCGGCGTCGACGGCGGCAAGGTCGGCATCGACATGCCGGCCGTCCATGCCCGCAAGGACAAGATGATCACCGGGCTCACCGGCGGCATCGAGTCGCTCTTCAAGAAGCACAAGATCGACCTGGCTCAAGGGCTCGGCGCGCCTCACCGGCGGGAAGTCGCTCGAGGTGACGACGCACGACGGCGGGCAAGGAGACGCTCACCGCCACCAAGGAGCTGATCGTCGCTACCGGCTCGGCGGCGCGCTGGTACCCGGGATCGAGGTCGACGGCACCAAGATCATCTTCAGCGACGACGCCATCCACCTGCCGCGGGTGCCCAAGTCGATCGCCATCATGGGCAGCGGCGCCGTGGGGGTCGAGTTCGCGTCGATCTTCAAGAGCTACGGCAGCGAAGTGACGATCATCGAGCTCCTGCCCAAGCTCGTGCCGGCCGAGGACGAAGCGGTCTCGAACGAACTCGAGCGCACCTTCAAGAAGCGCGGCATCAAGACCTTCACCGGCACCAAGGTGACGAGCGCCGTGACCACGGCCGCCGGCGTGGACCTGACCGTGCAGAAGGCCGACGGCAAGACCGAGTCGCTGAGCTTCGAGATGCTGCTCGTGGCCACCGGCCGCGGCCCGGTCACCGAAGGTCTGGGCGCCGAGGAAGTGGGTTTGAAGATGGAGCGCGGCTACCTCGTCGTCGATCCGCTCTTCCGCACGTCCGTCCCCGGCATCTCGGCCATCGGCGACGTCATCACCATGGGCGGCCCGCATTACCAGCTGGCGCACGTGTCGTCGATGGAAGGCATCCTGCTGGCCGAGCGTATCGCCGGCCACGACGTGAAGCCGATCAACTACGACCACGTCCCGCGCTGCACCTATACCGAGCCGGAAATCGGCAGCGTCGGTCTGACCGAGGCGCAGGCCCAGGCGGCCGGGCACGAGGTGCGCGTCGGCACCTTCCCGTTCCGCGCGCTCGGCCGGGCCCGCATGGCCGGCGAGACCGACGGCTTCGTGAAGATCGTGGCCGAGAAGAAATACGACGAGGTGCTCGGCGTGCACATCATCGGCCCGCGCGCCACCGAGCTCATCGCCGAGGCGGTGCTGGCCCTGCGCCTCGAGTGCACGGTCGAGGAGCTGGTCAAGACCATCCACGCGCATCCGACCATGTCCGAAGCCATGGGAGAGGCCGCCCATGCGGCGCATGGCGCCGCGATTCACATCTGACGTCCCGCGGCCCCGGGTCCGGCCCCGCCGCCGGGATCCGGCCAGGTGCCGCGCCGCCATCATCGAGGAACTGTTATGTCCACGCCTGTTGTGATGCCCCAGATGGGCGAGTCGATTGCCGAGGGCACGATCGTCCGCTGGATCAAGAAGGTCGGCGATGCGGTCGACCGCGACGAGCCGCTCTTCGAGATCTCGACCGACAAGGTGGACGCGGAGATTCCCTCGCCGACCGCCGGCGTGCTGATCGACATCGCCGTCAAGGAAGGCGAGACGGTGCCAATCAACAGCGTCGTGGCCACGATCGGCGCGGCCGGCGAGAAGGTGGCGGCTGCGCCTGCGAGCGCGTCCGCCCCGGCCGCGGCCGCGACGTCCAGCAGCGCGATGCCCGAGGCGGCTGTCGGTCAGCCCGAAGTCCCTGCCGCCAGTGCTGCCGCTGCGGAACCTGCGGCTCCCGTCGACTGCGGCTCCTGCCGGTGCCCCGGCAACCGCCGAGCCGGAGACCGCTGCCGAGCGACGGCCGCGGCCAGCGCTCGTCGCCGCTCGTGCGCCGCATCGCCAAGGAGCACAACGTCGACATCGCCGGCATCGCACGGCTCGGGCATCGGCGGCCGCGTCACCAAGCACGACATCCTCGAGTTCATCGACAAGGGGCCGGCGACCGGCGCCGAATCGGCACCCGCGCCCGCCGCGGCGACGGCCGGGCCGAGCGTGTCCGGATCCGCTCCGAGCGCGGTGGCCGCCAAGCCGGCGGCGCCGCCGCCGTGGCCCGTCTGGCCGGCGACCGGGTCGAGCCGATGTCGGTGATGCGCAAGAAGATCGCCGAGCACATGGTGTTCAGCAAGCACACCTCGGCGCACGTCTACTCGGTGTTCGAGGTCAACTACACGCGCGTCGACCAGATTCGCAAGGCGAAGAAGGACGAATACGAACGGCAGGGCGCCAAGCTCACCTTCACGTCGTTCATCGCCAAGGCGGCGGTCGATTGCCTGCGGCGCCATCCGGTGGTCAACGCCTCGATCGACGGCGACAACGTCGATCTACCGCGGCGACGATCAACCTCGGCATCGCCGTGGCCCTCGAGAACGGCCTGATCGTGCCGGTCGTGAAGGGCGCCGACGAGAAGAACACGCTCGGCCTGTCGCGCGCGATCGCCGATGTGGCCGACCGCGCCCGCGCCAAGAAGCTGAATCCCGACGAGGTGCAGGGCGGCACGTTCACCATCACCAATCCCGGGCAACTTCGGCGCGCAGTTCGGCCTGCCGATCATCAACCAGCCGCAGGTGGCCATCCTCGGCGTCGGCACCATCGAGAAGCGTCCGGTCGTGATCGACGACGCGATCGGCATCCGCACCATGGGCTACCTGACCCTGGGTTACGACCACCGCCTGGTCGACGGCGCCGTCGCCGATCAGTTCATGGCCGACCTGAAGCGCTCGATCGAGAACTTCGATGCGAGCCAGATCTAACGGGCACGGCTGGCCGCGCGCGCCCCGCGCCGACCCTGCCGCCGAGGGGTGACACCCTGCCCGCGCCAGCCTTCAGCCCCCCGCCGCCAGCCGCGCGCCGTGAACTCGCCGTCCGGCGTCTGGGCATCGTGCCCTACGACGAGGCGCTGACGCTGCAGCGCGCGCTGGTCGAGCAGCGCAAAGCCGGGCGAGATTCCCGACACGCTGCTGCTCCTGCAGCATCCCCACGTGCTCACGCTCGGCGTGAAGGGCGACGGCGGCCGCGGCCACATCCTGGCTCCGGCGAGCGCGCCTTGCGGAACTTGGCGTGGCCGTGGCCGAGACCGGCCGCGGGGCGACGTCACCTACCACGGGCCGGGCCAGCTCGTCGGCTATCCAATCATCGACCTCGATCCCGACCGCCGCGACGTCCACCGCTACGTGCGGGATCTGGAAGAGGTCATGATCCGCGTGTGCGCCTCCTACGGCTTGGCGGCGGGGCGGATTCCGGGCAAGACCGGGACGTGGCTGCGGGCGCCCGGCGTCCCGCCGCCCGCTCGCCCCGCGCCGCTCGCCAGGCCCGCCGGCGCCTGGGAAGAGCCGGCCAAGATCGGCGCCATCGGGGTCCGCATCTCGCGCTGGATTACGAGCCACGGCTTCGCCTTCAATGTCTGGACCGACCTTGAGTTTTTTCGCCTGATCGTGCCTTGTGGGATCGCGGAATATGGCGTGACTTCGCTGAAATCGGAGATTGGCGGAGAGTTCCAGATGCGCGACGTCGAGGCACGCTTCGTGCAGCTTTTCGGCAGTGTGTTCGACCGTCAGGTCACGACGGACGAACCCTTGCCACCATGAGCACATACTCTATCCGCTGCACGCCACACACTCGGGTCGCCGGCTGGATGAGCGTGCTGGTCGTCGCGGCCACCTTCGCGTATCTGCACGACGCCTACGACCGCATTCCGCTGCTCGTCCCCATTCAGTTCGAAGACGGCAGCCCCAGCCAGTTCGCCTTCAAGTCGCTGGAGCTGGTCTACCTGCCCTTCGGGCTGCAGCTGGCGCTGGGCGGAATTTTTGCGGCCGTGGTGGCGCTGCTCATCCACCGTTCGGCGGCGCCGCCGTCGGGCACCGAGGCGCGTGCCGCGGTGGCGGCGCAGCACACCGCCGAGGGCGTGGCCCTGCTGGCGTTTGTATGGATTGCCTTCCAAGGGGTGAATGCCTGGCGCCTGGCCACGCTATGGCGCCGCACCTTCGACGGCAACATCGAGCTCTATACCCTGGCGCTCATCACCGCCTTGACCGCCACCGTCCTGATTGGCGCCCGTGCGGTGTTGATGGTGCAGCAGGCCGCGCCCGGACAAGGGGAGCTCTACGCTCCGGTGCTCGACCGCCGCCGCCCGCTGGCGTCGGCCGGCTTGGCGGTGCTGCTGGCCATGGGCATTGCCGGTCCGCTCTACCTGCTGGCTGCGGTGTTTGGAGCGCTCAAACCGATCTAGCGATCGGGGCACGGGAATAGTCGGCGGCTGCCGGGGTTAACTCCGGTAGACACCCAGACGAGGCCCCCGTGACAAGCGCCCACACCGATTCCGCACTCATCGAACGCCTGCAGGCCGGCGACGACAGCGCCGTGGCCGAGCTGGCCAGGACCTACGGCGCCAAGATGTTCCAGCTGGCGCTGCGCTACACGCGCAACAAGGAAGACGCCGAAGAAGTCGTGCAGGACGTGCTGCTCAAGGTGAGGGACAAGATCGACGGGTTCCGCGGCGACGCCGCCCTCTCGTCCTGGATCTACCGCATCACCTTCAACACCGCCATGTCGCGCCTGCGCGCGACCAGGTCGACGCGCCGCTACGAAGTGCCCGACGAGCCGGTCGGCTCGTTCGACGACCTCGCGCCGCGCACCCTGGAGCCGGCCGACTGGTCCAACCTCGGCGACGAGCTCGTGCACCGGCGGCAGATGCGCGACGCGCTGCGCGTCGCGGTGGCGGAACTGCCGGCGATCTATCGCGAGCCGGTCATCCTGCGCGACCTGCGCGGGCTCTCGACGGAAGAAGCGAGCCGCCAGCTCAAGGTCAAGGACCAGACGTTGAAGTCGCGCCTGCACCGCGGCCGGCTGATCCTGCGCGACCGGCTGGCGGACTTCGCCAGCGGGCTGTCGCTGCATCACGTCGCGCCCGTGCACTAGCACGCGCCGCGGCCATCCCGCCAAGCTGGAGCAACGAGCCGCTCATCCCGCGCGGTAGGCACTTCGATCCCGCGCCCGCGGGCACCAGGTCGCGCGGACCGCGGGCACCAAGGTCGAGGGCGGCTACTCCGCCAGCGCGGACTCCAGGCGCGTGCGGTCGCGCGGCGACAGCTCGGGCCAGGTCGGCGTCACCCCCTCGGTTCGCACGGTCGCCGGCAGGGCCACGCCGCGCCGGCGCACGCCCTCGGGTGCTGCCGGTACCAGGAACACGGCCGGCATCCCGGCGCCGTTGGTCACCGCCAGCGTCGCGATCCGCACGGCGGCGCCAGCCAGCGTCAGCGGCGGCGGCGGCCACAGATGCGGCAGGCGCGCGTCGAGCCGGGTGATGCTTGGTGGGGCGAGCACGGACGTGGCCCGGCGGCCGGCAATCGACGCCTCGCTCCACATCGCCGCCACCTCGCGCGGCGGCCGGCCCACCAGCATGAGCGAGACCTCGCGCGGCGCCGATCGCGCCTCGAGGGCGGTCAGGGCGGTGAGGGCAGCGCGCAGCCCCTCGGCGGCCGAGCCAACCACGCGCGCCGGGTCGGCGCCGCGCTCGTGCACCAGCCGCTCGACCACGTCCAGTTGCGCGGCGCCAGCACACACGATCAGCGCCCGCGGGTTGAGCGCGCGTACTCGAGCCAGCAGCTGCACCGCGGCGTCGCCGTGGTGTTCCGCCGGCGGCGCCCCATGACGGTCGGCCAACACCACCACCGCGGCGCCCACCACCGCCCCCACGTCGTCGGTGCCCACCATCTCGACCGCCACGCCGTCGAGGGCCGCCGCCTGCTGGATATCGAGCGCCTTGCCGCGGGCCAGCTCGAGGGCGTCGTCGACCAGCACGACTCGCCGGGTCACGGCCGCGGACACGGCCTGCCGCGCGATCGCGGCGCCGAGATCGCCCGCGCCGAGCACCACCAGTGTGGACACGGGAGGTATTCTAACGGTTGCAGCGCGGCCTCCGTGGATCCCGCAAGGATCGCGGATTGAAGACCGTGACATCCGGGTGCGCGGCGCGTGGACCCGAGCGGAGGGCAAGGATGGCAATCGCACTGGTGACGGGCGGCACGCGCGGCATCGGCTACGCGGTGGCGGAAGCGCTGCTCGCGCGCGGCGATTCGGTGGTCGTCACCGGCACCACCGACGACGGCGCGACGCGGGCGCAGCAGGCGCTGGCCGCCGCGGCCAATTCCGCGCGGGTGCTGGGCGTGGCGTGCGACGTGCGCGACCGCGCAGCGGTCCAGCGCACGGTCGCCACGGTCGTGCAGCGGTTCGGCGGGCTGGACGTGCTCGTCAACAACGCCGGGGTCGGCGTGGGCGCTCCGGTTTCGGTCCTCACGGAAGAAGAGTGGGACCGCTTGATCGGCGTCAACCTCACCGGCGTCTTCCACTGCTGCCAGGCCGCCATCGAGCCGCTCAAGGCCCGCGGCGGCGGCTGGATCGTCAACGTCAGCAGCCTGGCGGCGAAGAACCCGTTTGCCGGCGGCGCCGCCTACTGCGCCGCCAAGGCCGGTCTCGACGCATTCAGCGAGGCGCTGATGCAGGAGCTCCGCCACGACGGGATCCGCGTCAGCCACGTCTGTCCCGGCTCGGTGGCCACAGGCTTCAACGGCCGTGAGCCGGGCAGCGGCGCCGGGTGGAAGCTGCTGCCCGAGGACGTCGCCCAGGTGATCGTCGACCTGCTGTCCTACCCCGCGCGCAGCCTGCCCAGCCGCATTGAAATCCGGCCCTCTCGGCCGCCGAAGAAGTGAGCACGATGATCATCGAGTCCGCCGCCGCCCCGCCCTTCATGAAGAACGGCTTCGTCGTGAGTTGCGAACGCACGAGGGAGGCCATCTACATCGACCCCGGCGACGAGGTGCAGGAGCTGCTGGCCTACATCGCGCGCGCCGACGTGCGCGTCACCGGCATCCTGCTGACGCACGCGCATGTCGACCACGTGTCGGGCGTGGCCGCCGCCAAACGGGCGCTGGGCGCGCCGATCCGGCTGCATCGCGACGACGCCTACATCTACGGCCACGCGGTGCAGCAGGGCGCGCGCTTCGGCTATTCGCTCGAACAGCCGCCGCCGGTGGACGAGTGGTACGACGGCCCGGGCCCGATTGGCTTCGGCGACTACGACGTGACCGTGCATCACACGCCCGGGCATTGCCCCGGCAACGTCTGCCTGCAAGTGGGGCGGCGCGGCCAGTTCGGAATGGACCTGTTCGTCGGCGACACGCTGTTTGCCGGCTCGATCGGGCGAACCGACCTGCCCGGCGGCGACTACGAGGTCCTGATGAAGGCCCTCACCGAGGTGCTGCTGCCGCTCGGCGACGAGGCGCGCGTGCGTCCCGGCCACGGCCCCGACACGACCATCGGGCGCGAGCGCACGACCAACCCGTTCCTGCTGGAGTGGGCGGCGCGCCGTTCTCCCGAAGCGGAAGTTCGCTGACCGTCAGCTCTCCGCCTGTCGCACCGAGAACTCCATTCGTCCCACCCGCAGCCGGTCGCCGTTGGCCAGCACGCCCTTGGCGACGCGGGCGCCGTTCACGTAGGTCCCGTTGGTGCTGGCGAGGTCTTCCACGAGCAGGCCGTCGGCCTGCAGTGTCAACCGGCAGTGGAGACGCGACACGAGCGGGGCGTCGACCACGAAGTCGGCGCGCGGGGCCCGGCCTACGGTCTTGATGGAGCCCGGCAGGAGCCGGAACAGGAGCGCGTCCGGGGATTCAGAAGTCGATTCGATCAGCCACATTCCGGCGGCATTCTAGCAGGCTCGGGTGCGCGCCGGGGGTCGGCGCCGCCAGGATCCGTGCACGCCCGCCGCCGCCGGTGGCCAGCCGGCGCGCCCCGCGACGTTCCGCCGTCACCAACGACAGGGCGAATGTTGGCCGTGGATGACGGTTCCGACGACGGTTCCGGCAGCGCCGGCCCGACGGACGAGCCAAAAGTACGAGCCGGTGAGGCCGTCGGAGTGGCGCGACGGAAACGGCGCCGGGGCTCGGGTACTGTGCCACCATGCCGCGATGCCCACCGCGTCGGGAACCCGCAACTGGGAGGGAGGCATGCCATCACCAGGCGCACGGTGGTGGCCCTGGCGCTGGCCACGGCCCCACGAGTTCCGCGGGCGATGGCGGCAGCGAGCCCAGATCGAAGCCGACCTCTCGGCAAGAACGGAGCTGAAACCGTGACCCGTACCTTCATGCACGTCCTGATCGCGAGTGCTTCCGTCGCCGCCCTGGTGCCGGCCGGACCTGCCGCTGCGCCCGCGGCGCAGCCGGCGGCGCCTGAAGCGCTCCACTTCATGTCGGTGCAGCCGGAACTGCTCGGCGTGGCCAACTCCTATTCGAATGCCTGGGGCGACTACGACAACGACGGCGATCTCGATCTGGCGGTCTCGCTCGGCACCGGCGAGGTGCGGCTCTATCGCAACGACGCCGGCATGCTCGTCAGCGTCGGCGCCGAAGTGGGCATGCCGCAGGCCGGCAGCCACGAGTTGCGCGGCCTGAGCTGGGGCGACTACGACCAGGACGGCGACATCGACCTGCTCGGCGGGTCGACGCCTACCGACAAGCTCACCGTGGTGCTGCGGAACGACGGCGGCAAGTTCACCGACGTGGCCGCCGCCATCGGCCTGACCATCCCCGGCCGGTCGGCCCGCCAGACCAACTGGGTCGATTACGACAACGACGGCGACCTCGATGTCTACGCCGCCGATCGCAGTGGCGAGAACGCGCTCTACCAGAACGTCGGCGGCCAGTTCACGCGGGTCTTCGCCGGCGCCGGGCCGACCGACCCACGGCCCACGGTGGGGGCGTGCTGGCTCGACATGGACAACGACGGCGACCTCGATCTCTACCTGGCCAACCAGTCAGGAGCTGCCGACGCCTTGTGGCGCAACGACCGGAGCGGCGCGGCCTTCGCTGATGTCGCCGTGGCGCTGGGTCTGACCGGCCCGCCGCGAACGAAGGAGGAGGGCGGCGTAGGCTGCGCGGTCGGCGACTACGACAACGACGGCTACCTCGACATCTTCGCGCCCAACTACGGCCACAACCTGCTCTACCGCAACAACCACGACGGCACCTTCACGGAGGTCGGGCGGAAGCTTGGCGTGGGCGTCGAGAACCACGCCGTCAGCGGCGACTGGGGCGACATCGACAACGACGGCGACCTCGACCTGTCGGTCATCTCGTACGAGGGGCCGGTCGGCGCGCAGACGCCGCTCAACGCGCTCTTCCGCAACGACGGCGCGGCTGGCTTCGTGAACCTGCTGACGAAGAACAGCCCGCTCAACAAGGCCGACCATGGCACGCAGTTCGTGGACTACGACAACGACGGCGCCATCGACCTGTCGGTCACCGACGGCTACGGGCCCGAGGGCGGCCACTTCGTGTTCCGTAACACCATGGCCGACGAGGCGAAGAAGCGCAGCCTGAGCGTGCTCGTCCTCGACGCTTCGGGCCACCACACCCGCTTCGGCGCCGAAGTGCGCTTGTTCGATGCCAGCGGGAAAGTCCTGGGCACGCGTCAGGTGGTCACCGGCGGCGGCTACAACTCGCAGCGCGCCGCTCCCGTGCACTTCGGCCTGGCCACGCTGGCGCCGGTGCGGGTGGAGGTCACCTTCATGAGCAAGACCGGCCGCAAGACCCAGAGCATCAACGGCGTCAATCCGGCGGACTACCGAGGCAAGAGCCTCGTCATCCGTCAGCCGACCTGAGTCGGCGTCATCCCTCGTTCCAGGAGGTCCCTATGCCCGCCCCTGCTTCGCCCATGCGCGGCCCGGCTGCACTCGGTCTTGTCCTGGCAGCGGTGCTCCTGCTGCCCGCCATCGCCCTGGCCCAGACCGCCGAGTTGCGCGGCTCGGTCGACGACGCCAGCGGCAGCGCGCTGCCGGGCGTGACCGTGACCATCACCAACACCGCCACCGGGGTGGAGCGCGTCGTCATCACCGACGAACAGGGCGGGTTCCGGGCGCCGGCCCTCCAGCCCGGACCGTACTCCGTCGCTTCTTCGCTCAGCGGCTTCTCCCAGGACACCAAGCGACTGGTGCTCACGGTCGGCCAGGTGGCCGATCTGAAAGTGGCGCTCGAGAATCGGCGCCATCGCCGAGACCGTCCAGGTCGTCGGCCGCTCCGCGATCGAGATCGAGACGACCAAGTCGGAATCTGTCGGCGGTGGTCAGCCAGCAGCAGCTCTCGGAACTGCCGGTGCTCAACCGCGGCTTCGTCGGCCTGGCGCAGTTGCTGCCGGGCGGGGGCCCGGCGCGCACGGCGGACGGCCGTTTCGGCATCTCGACCTCGTTTGGCGGCACCAACGTGCGCAGCATGTACTCGATGCAGATCGACGGCGGCATCATGGATCACCCGATCTACGGTTTCGCCATCGTCAACGTCAGTCAGGATGCCGTGCAGGAGTTCCGCGTGCTCCGCAACCAGTTCGACGCGGAGTACTCGCGGGCCGGCACCGCCGTGGTCAACGTGGTCACGCGCTCGGGCACCAACGACCTGTCGGGGCGCCTGTCGTACTTCGGCCGGGACGACGCGCTCAACGCCAAGAACGCGTTTGCCCGCTCCAAGCCGGCCTTCGACGCCGCCCGCTTCAGCGCCGCGGCCGGCGGCCCGCTCGTGCGCAACAAGGCGTTCCTGTTCGGCACCTTCGAATACAACCGGCAGAACTCGGTGCGCATCATCGCCCTGCCGGCCGCCAACCCGTTTGCCAGCCAGTTCAACGGCGTCTACGACAACGGCACCAGGGCGAAGCTGGGACAAGCCAAGCTCGACTACACGGCCAGCGACCGGCACGCGTTCAGCGCGCGTTACCTCTACGACAACGACGACATCGTCGAGAACTACCAGCTGGCCGAGAACACCGCGCTCGACTTCTCGGACCTCTCGACCAGCTGGAACTGGACGCTGGGCGGCTCGACGCTGAACAGCGCCGTCGTCCAGTACATGGACCAGGACACGCAGCGGTTCCAGACGACCACCGATACGCAGGTAATTCGTCCGTCGTTCACGTCCGGGCGCTCGCCCAACCTCCCGCAGGGGTTTCCGCGCAAACGCATCACCCTGAATGACACGTTCTTCTGGTCCACCGGCCGGCACTCCACCAAGTTCGGGGTGCGGATGGCCATGGAGAACCTCGATTACCTGGCCGACTACTACGGCGCGGGCGTCTGGCAATTCAACACCGACCGTCCGTTCGACGCCGCCGACCGCGCCACCTGGCCGACCCGGTTCACGGTCGGCAGCGGGCCGGCCACGCGCAAGTACAAGAACACCGAGTGGGGTTTCTTTGCCCAGGACGACGTGCGCCTCGGCAACGTCACGCTCAACCTCGGGCTGCGCTACGACTTCGACAGCAACCTGCGCAGCCCCGACCTGATCGCGAAGCTGCTGGCCAATCCGCAGTTTGCCGGTCTCGAGAACCTGGTCACCGCCGACCGCGGCAACGACCTCGACAACATCCAGCCCCGCTTCGGGTTCGCGTGGGACACGCGTGGCGACGGCCGCACGGTCGTGCGCGGCGGCTACGGCCTCTACTCGAGGCCGCAACCGGCCGTGGTTCAACATCCGTGGCGACGTCGTCAGCAACCAGTTCACGGCCGAGATCTCCGACCCCAACCTGCTGCAGTTCTATCCGAACCAGACGGCGGCGCTCGGCGGCCGCACCCTCGAGGACTACATCCGCACGGCCGGCGGCCGGGCGATCTATCTGCCCGGCGACAACCTGAACCTGCCCTACGTGGTGAGCGCCACGCTCGGCCTCGCCAAGATGCTGCCGGGCGAGACCTCGCTCGAAGTCGACCTGATCCATCAGCAGCAGAAGGACCTGCAGACCGGGCGCGACGCCAACCTGCCGGCGCGCGGCCCGCTGGCGACCAACCCGCGGCCCTACCCGCAGTTCTCGTCGGTCACGCTGATCAACTCGCTCACCGACTCGACCTACGACGCGCTGCAGGCGCAACTGCGGCGGCGCTTCAAGGGCTCCACGTGGCAGGTGTCATACACGCTGGCCAAGGCGGTGTCGAACGGAACCAACGACAATGCCAGCGTCAATACCGACCCGTGGAACACCTTCGGCAACGACGACCGCGGGCTCGACGAGAACGATCGCCGGCAGGCGCTCTCGGTGTCAGCCATCGCGCCGCTGCCGTTCGGCGTCCAGCTGGCCACCATCCTGTCGCTGCGGAACGGCAATCCCTGGGACATCACCGCCGGGGTGGACCTCGATCGCGACGGCAACAACCAGGACCGGCCGGCCGGCCTGCAGAAGAACTCCGGCGGCCGCGAAAGCGAGGCCAATCTGGCGATCATCAACGCGTTCCGCCAGTCACGGGCCCTGGCGCCGATCACCATGGATCAGCTCACGCGGACCGCGGCCGACCGGGTCGTAGACCTGCGCGCCACCAAGATGTTCACGGTGCGCGCCCGCACCCGCTTCGAGGTCTTCCTGGAGGCCTACAACCTGCTGAACGCGGTCAACTTCGAGAACCCGAGCGGGGTCATCACCTCGGGCAGCTTCACCGTCTACACGGCGGCCCGGGACGCGCGCCAGATCCAGTGGGGCGCCCGCATCCAGTTCTGACGGCCCGGCGGGCGAGCCCGTCGGTTCGCGCCGTACCACCTGCCGTCCCGCAGCCCGCGGGGCGGCAGGCCGTTTTACGCAGCCGTAACATCGCGGACACATGCCGGTAACACCCACGACATAGATCTATCTTCATGCTCTTCGTGATCCCGCACGCCTTCCGCCGCTCCGCTCCCGCCACTCGATCGATCGGACTCGCCGTCGTGCTTGCCGCACTGGCCGTGTTCGGCCAGCCGCGGCCGGCGCTGGCCGCCAACCCGGCGCTGCTGCGGCTGCTCCAGGTGCTGCGCGACAAGGGGTCGATTACCGCTGAGGAATACGCCGACATCCGCGCCGTGGCCGAGGCCCCCGACGTGGCGACAGCGCCCACCCCTGACGTTCCGGTCCCGTCGCCGGTCGACGCGGCGCAGGTCAAGGCCGTCGCCGCCGCCCAGGCCGCCGCCGTAACGCCGGCCACGGTGACCAAAGCCCTGGCCGGCAAATGGTACGAGCGCATCGGCATCCGTGGCTATTCGCAGTTGCGCTACTCGGACGTGACGTCGCAATCGGGGGCGGTGCTGGAGGTGCCAGCCGACCGGTCGGTGAATCCCAACGAGTCGTTCCTCCTGCGCCGCGGCCGCCTGGTCTTCAGCGGCGACGTGGCCGACCACCTGTCGCTCTACGCGCAAACCGACTTCAACGGCTCGACCGGCGCGACCGACTACTCCTTGCAGATGCGTGACCTCTACGGAGATGTGTGGCTCGATTGGGCCAAGACCTACCGCATCCGCATCGGGCAGTCGAAGGTGCCGTTCGGCTGGGTCAACATGCAGTCGAGTTCGAACCGCGCGCCTCTGGAGCGGCCCGACGCCCTCAACAGCGCCGTCGAAGGCGAGCGCGACCTGGGCGCCTCACTGATGTGGGCATCGACCACCGCCAAGCAGCGCTTCCGCGAGCTCGGGAACGCCACGCTGAAGGGCTCGGGCGACTACGGCGTGTTGGCGGCGGGGCTGTACGCGGGACAGGGGCCGAACCATGCCGATCAGAACGGCGACCCGCACGCCTTCGTGCGCGCGACGTATCCGTTCAAGACCGCGAGCGGGCAGTTCTTCGAGCTTGGCGTCCAGGGCTACCGCGGCCGCTTCGTCGTGCCCACGCAGCCCATCTCCGTCGGCGGCGCGTCGTTCACGCCGACCCAGGCCGAGTCCGGCGTCCTCGACCAGCGCGTTGCCGCCACGGTGGTGATCTACCCCCAGCCGCTCGGGCTCGAAGCCGAGTGGACGGTGGGGAAGGGGCCGCAACTGGCCGACGACGGCCGCAGCATCGGCGCGCGGCGCCTGCACGGCGGCTACGTGCAGATCGACTACCACCTGCGCAACTCGACCGGCACGTGGCTGCCGTTCACCCGCTGGAACTACTTCGACGGCGCGCGCAAGTTCGCCCGGAACGCGCCGGCCGTCGACGTGAACGAAGTGGACTTCGGCGTGGAGTTCGCCAAATGGGCTGAAGTGGAAGTCACCGGCATGTTCACCCACACCTTCAAGCGCACCCGCTCCAGCACGTTCCCGTTCGCCTTGACGCGCGACGCCAACCGGGTTGGTTTCCAGGTGCAGTGGAACTACTAGAATCTGTCCATGAGCGTCGCCGAACATCTCGGGATCAAGACCACGGAGTACGACCGGCAGATTCTGACCTTCATCCCGCACTACGCCGACATCCTGGCTGCGGCGGCCGCCGCCCTGGACGCGCTGGACCGCCCGGCGCGCACGCTCGTCGACCTGGGCACCGGCTCGGGTGCGCTGGCCGGGCGCTGCGTGAAGCGCCTGCCCGGCGTGCGGGTCATCGGCATCGACAGCGACGCCGCCATGCTCGGTCTGGCCCGGAAGCGCCTGGGCGCGCGGCTCACACCGGTCGTCGCCAACTTCGAGACCGCGCCCATCCCGGCGTGTGACGTGGTGACGGCGTCGTTCTCGCTGCACCACCTCGCCTCGCCCGACGCCAAGCGCGCGCTGTTCACGCGCGCGTTCGCGGCCTTGCGGCCCGGCGGTCTTCTGGTCGACGCGGATTGCCTGACCAACCGCGACCCGCGGCTCGAGGCGCGCGACCACGAGGAGTGGCGCCGCCATCTGGCGCTCAGCCATGGCCGCGCCGGCGCCGCCACGTTCCTGAGGCGTGGGCGGGGGAGGACACCTACTTCACGCTCGACCTCGAGACGGCGCTGCTGCGCGACGCCGGCTTCGCCGTGGACGTCGTCTGGCGGCGCGGCGCATTTGCGGTCGTGGCTGCCGTCAAGCCGCGCCGGCGCGGCCGCGCCTAGGTCGTCCCGGCGGCGGTCGCTCGCCTTGACCTACAATCGGACCCGCGTGCCCAATTTCTGGGAAGTGTTCGCCGCCTCGTCCCGGCGCTTCCCGGGCCATGTGGCTGTCGAAGTCCAACGCTCGACCGGACTGGAGCAAGTCACCTACGACGAGCTGCGGCGGATGGCGGAGGCCATCGCCGCCGGCCTGGCGGCACGCCACGTCGCGACCGGCGACCGTTGCGCCATCCTCGCCGACAACGACGCGCGGTGGTGTGCCGTCTACCTGGCGTTGCTGCGGCTCGGCGCCATCGCCGTGCCGCTCGACACCAACTACTCGTCGGCACAAGTGGCGACGGTGTTGGCGGCCTCGGGCGCGCGCCTGCTCGTGGCCGGCACGCGGCTGCTGCCCCAGGCCACTGAGGCCGTGGCCGGCACCGGGGTGACCCTGGTGCGGCTCTACGAAGGCAGCGCCGATCCGCACCAAGCGGTGGCAGAGCCCGTGACGGTCGAGGCGATGCTGCGCGCACCTGCCGTGGTGCTTCCGGCCAGCCCCGCGGGCCGCGACGACGCGGCCGTGATTCTCTACACCTCGGGGACGACGTCCGACCCCAAAGGGGTCGTGCTGACACACGGCAACCTGGCCGCGGAGCGCGAAGCGGCCTTTGCCGTCGTCGATGTCTCCGAGCAGGACGCGGTGCTCGGCGTTCTGCCGCTCTTCCATTCGCTGGCGCAGATGGCCAACCTGCTCCTGCCGTTCGCCGCCGGCGCGCGCGTCGTCTATCTGGAGACGCTGAACACGACCGGCCTGCTCGAAGCGCTGGCCGGGCGGCGCATCACCATCTTTGCGTGCGTGCCGCAGTTCTTC
This sequence comes from uncultured Acidobacteriota bacterium, assembly GCA_963843885.1. GTDB lineage: Bacteria > Acidobacteriota > Vicinamibacteria > Vicinamibacterales > UBA2999 > CADEFD01. The sequence continues at coordinate 74,936 of CAWJMJ010000011.1, read as the reverse complement.
TACCTGATCCACCAGAGGGTCACCGACGAAGTGGCGACGCGCGGCTGGCTGCCGCGGAAGATCTTCCGCGGCTTGCTGGCCATCAACCTGGCCCTGCGCAAGTCCGGCCTCAACCTCGGCCCGACGCTCTTTGCCAGGGTGCACCGGGTACTCGGCGGCCAGATGCGGCTGCTCGTCACCGGCGGGTCGAAATTCGATCCGGCCGTGGGCCGGGATCTCTACGGCCTGGGCTTCTCGATCGTCCAGGCCTACGGGCTGACCGAGACGTCGGGGGCGGCGACCATCAACGAGCCGCACGAGGCCCACCTCGACACGGTCGGTCGGATCCTGCCGGGAAACGAGCTGAAGCTACTCCCACCGGACGGCGACGCCGAGGACGGGGAGATCGCCATCCGCGGGCCGATCGTGATGCAGGGCTACTACAACCGCCCGGACGCCACCGCCGAGGTGATGCGCGACGGCTGGTTCCTGACCGGCGATCTCGGCCGCCTCGACGCGGCCGGGCGCCTGAGCATCACCGGGCGGAAGAAGGAGCTCATCGTGCTCGCGTCGGGCAAGAACATCCATCCCGACGAAATCGAGCGGCACTACGCCAAGTCGCCGGTGATCAAGGAAGTGTGCGTGCTTGGCCTCACGCGTCCCGATGCGCCGACGAGCGAACGTCTCCACGCCGTGGTGGTGCCCGATGCCGACGTGCTCAAGGAGCGAAAGATCGTCAACGCCGGCGAGCTCCTGCGCTTCGAAATGGAGGGCCTCGGCGCCGGCCTGCCCGCCCACAAGCGCGTGCTCGGCTACGACGTGTGGTTCGAGCCGCTGCCGCGCACCACCACCGGGAAGCTGCGGCGCCACGAGATCCGGCGCCAAGTGCTGGAGCGCGCCGAGCGCCGGGACGCCGCCGCGCCCCACCCGGAAACCGCCGCCGACGACACCTGGGACGACCAGCCGCACGCCGCCGCGGCGTTGGCACTGGTGACCCGCCGCGTCCGACCCGGCCTCGCCGTGCGGGCCGACGCCAACCTGGAACTCGATCTCGGCCTCGACAGCATGGAGCGCGTCGAACTGCTGGCCGAGCTCGAGCAGCGTTTCGCCGTGACGGTGAGCGGCGCGGCCGCGCGCCAGATCTTCACGGTGCGCCAGCTCGTGGCGGCCGTGCGTCCCGCCGACGGGACCACCGGGACCGTGCACGTGGACGCGGCGTGGGACACGATCCTGCGCGACCTGCCGGCCGCCGCCGATCCGGATCTGGCGCCGCTGCTCGAGCGCCGCCGCATCCTCGTCCCGCTTGCGTGGCTCATCTGCCGCGCCCTTCGCCTGGGCCTGGCGCGGGTGGAGGTCGAAGGCCTCCAGCACCTCCCGGAGGCGGGCCCGTTCCTGATCTGCCCAAACCATCAGAGCTATCTCGATCCGTTCCTGTTGTGCGGTGTGCTGCCGCTGGCCACATTCCGGCAGATGTTCGTGGTCGGGGCCGCCGAGTACTTCGAGACACCGCTGATGCGCGGGCTGGCGCGCCGGATCAACCTCGTGCCGGTGAACGCCGACGCCTCGCTCGTGCCGGCGATGCGCGCAGGCGCCTTCGGGCTCAGCCACGGCAAGGTGCTGCTGCTCTTCCCGGAAGGCGAGCGCTCGATCGACGGCGGCGTGAAGCGTTTCAAGAAGGGCGCGACCATTCTGGCCAAGCAGCTCGGCGTGCCGATCGTCCCGGTGTCGCTGCGCGGCATCTTCGAGCTGTGGCCGCGCACCGGCGGAAGGAACTGGCGCCTGGTGTGGCCGTGGAGCGGCCACAAGGTGCGTATCAGCCTCGGCGCGCCGCTCACGGTGAGGGACGACGAAAGCTACGCCGCGGCGGCCGAACGCCTGCGCGACGCGGTCGACCAGTTGTGGCAGCGCTCGTGACGGCGGTGTGAGTGATTCAGCGACCGGCCTTGGCGTTGCCGCTCTCGTCGACCGGACGGCGCACGCCGAGGACGAGCGTGGTGCGCACGACCGTCACGAGGCTCTCGGCGATCGGCCATGGCGCGGCGTTGGCCACCGCCCAGTAGGTGACGCGCGCGGCCGCCGAGGTCTTGCCCTTGGTCCACGGCTGCTCGAGCGCGAACTCGGGATAGATGAACAGGTTGTCCTGCGCCGCCGCGACGCCGAGCGGTGTGAAGGTGAAGCGCGGCACGATGTAGAGCAGGTTGGGGTCGACGGTGTCGACGCGCGGGTCGGCGAACTGGGCGCCGCGCCGGGCCACGTCCATGGTCACCGACACGAGCGTGTACCACGACACCTCGCGGGCGGCATTCAGGTTGCGGCGGCGAATTTCGATCCCATAGGGATGCCACGGCGGATCGGGGGCCACGCCGTGCCGCCGCCGGCGCGTGCCGCGATGGATGGCGATGCGCGCCACCGGCACGGCTTCGGGCTTCTTCTCGCCGTCGCGCGGCCGCAGCACGTGGAAATCCATGACCAGGTCGTCGGCTTCGGGATGGGGCAGGGCGAAGTGGAGCTGCTTGTCGGACAGCCGCGCCGGCTGCTTGAACTCGACGTCGAAGCTGCTCACGCCGTGCAGCAGGTCGCGCTTGGCCAGATAGTGCCACAGGGTCTCGATGTACCACTCGGCGCTGACGCTCCCGGCGGAGTTGAGCATGTCGGGCACGATTGGCCGGTGGCGCGTGTCGAGCACCGCGCTGATGGCGCGCCCGGCGGCGCCCACCGCGCGCTTCACGTCTGCTGCCCGGAGCCGCTTCATCCGCTCGTCCCCGCTACCGCTGGCCGGTGCCGAGCGTCTTGGTCAGCCACTCGGCAATGGCGGTCGTCGCCTGGCCGCTGACCTCGTGGCCGGTGAGCGTGGCGTACTCGCTGACCTCGCCGGTGGTGGCCGGGACGAGCAGATGGTTCACGCCGGCGACCATCACGACATCGACCGCCACCTCCCGTTTGCGCGCCCGGGCGAACCCCGCCAGCGCTTCGGCGTGATGAGCGGGCACCTGCGTGTCGAGTTCGCCTTGGACGATGAGCAGCGGCTGGCGCAGATCCTTGATGATCTTCTCCGGTTCGAAGGCGAGGAAGCTCGCGAACCAGGGCGTGTCGGCTTGCGCCCGCAATTCCTTGGGCACGTCGTCCCAGGTGCCCTGTCCGGTCGCCGCCGCGTTGATGCGGGCCTGCAGGTCGGCCTTGGCCTGCTTCTCGTCGGGCGTGACCTTCATCATCTCGAGCAGGTGCTGCTGCTGTTCGAGCACGAGCGCGCCGCCGGTGCCGGAGGCGCCCGCGACGAGCACCAGGGCGGCCACGTCCTTGTCGATGCGAGCCAGTTGCATTGCTATCCACGCCCCTTCGCTGTGCCCCAGCACGGCGATGCGTTTTGGATCGACGTCCTTCTTGCGTGACTTGCGCAGGTAGGTGACGACCGCGCGGGCGTCGTCGGCATAGTCGGCGAGGGTGGCCGTCTCCGCCCGGCCGCCGCTCTGGCCGACGCCGCGCTTGTCGTAGCGCACCACCATGAAGCCGGCCTCGACCAGCCGCTTGGCGATCTGGCCGAGCACCGGGATGCCGGCCACGGTGCCGTCGCGGTCGGCGGGACCTGCGCCCCCGATCAGCACCACCACCGGCAGCTTCCCGGCGGCGGTCGTGGGCCGGGTGACGGTGGCGGCGAGGTTGAAGCCGTTGGCCGGCACGCGCACCGACGCGTCGCCCGGAATCGAAAACGCCGTCATCCGCGAGGCGGCCGAGGCCACATCCTCGCGGGCCACTTCGAGCGTCTGCGCCGGCACGCTCAGGCGTACGAAGTCACCCGAGGCCGCCTCGGCCCACACGTCGATGGCGACTGCGCCGGCGGGATTCTTGAAGGTCAGCGCGTAGCGCCGCGCCGCAAACGCGCGCTTCGGCGTCTCGATGCGCTCCTCGGTCACGGCCGTGACGACCACCGGGATCTCGGCCTGGGGCGCGATGTAGGCTGTGAACTCGCTGCCCACCTGGGCAAACTGCAGGCGCGCCGCCAGCGCCGCGTAGCTGCCGAAGAAGACGTTGGGCAACACCACGGCGTCGGCCGACACATCGGCACTCGTGTCGGTGGACTCGGTGCCCTCGGTCATGTGGTTGAGGGCCTTGCCGTCGGCAAACGACGTCTTCAGCGTGACGTCGATGCCCTGGATGCTCCCGTCGAGTTCGAGCGAGCGGGGCTCCCAGCGGGCGTCGTAGTGCACCTCCACGTGGCGGATCACGGTGGCGACCGGCTGGTCGAGGCGCGACGAGCCGCGCACGACGAAGCCGTCGGCCTGCTTGAGCAGGACGACCTCTTCGCGGCCCACCACCCGTCCGGCCACGAACACGAGAAAGGAGTGGCCACCCGTGGTGTCGGCGCGAACCGGCCTGGGCGCGGCCGCTCGCGGCGCGGCGGGTTGCGCCGTGGCGGGCCGAGCCGCGGCCGGCTGAGGGGCGGCAGCCTGGGCAAATGCCGCCACCTGCGCAGCCGCGGCCATGAGCACCAGAAGGGCCAGCGGCCGGATACAATTTGCAGTTGTGAGTTGCACTCGTTGCTTCACGGTCAAAGGGTAGCACCGTTGCCAGAGCCGACTGATTTCGACCTCCTGCGGCAAGGGGCGGCGCTCGTTCCCCGTATCGGCCGCACCGTCGTGCGGGTCGCGGGCACCGAACGTGCCCCCTGGCTGCAGGGGCTGCTGACCAACGACATCGCCGCGCTGGCACCCGGTCAGGGTTGTTACGCCGCGTGGCTCACCCCGCAAGGGCGGATGATCACCGACGCGATCGTGCTCGCCGAGGAAGACACAATCGCCCTCGACGTGCCGGTGGCGCTCGGCGAAGTCGTCTGTCGTCAGCTCGGCGCCGCCATCTTCGCCGAGGATGTCACCGTGTCGGACGAAGGCGCCGAGTGGGGCATGCTCGGCGTGCACGGTCCCGGCGCCGCCGCTGCCGTCGCGCGCGCCTTGGTGGGTTCGCGGCCCTCGGCCAGCCGGCTGACCGCCGAAGTCCTCGCCGAGTGGCCCGAGTTCGCCAACGCCCCTCTCGGAGCGCTGGGCCGCGTGATGCGCAACGATCACTACGGCGCGCCGGGCTTCGCCCTGCGCGTGCCGGCCGACGCGCGCGACCTGTGGATGTCGCGCCTGCGCCTGGCCGGCGCCACGCCGGTGGCCGCCGATGTTCTCGAGTTCGCCCGTATCGAGGCGGGGCGGCCCGAGTTCCTGGTCGACATGGACGCCGACACAATCCCGCTCGAGGCCGGCATCGAGGACCGCGCCATCTCGTTCACCAAGGGTTGCTACGTTGGCCAGGAGGTGATCGTGCGCGTCGTCCACCGTGGCGGGGGACGCGTGGCCCGCAAGCTGGTCGGGCTGCGCCTGGAGGGCACGGCGGTGCCTGGAGTGCGCGCCACGGTGCGGGCGCCGCGGGGTGAAGTCGGCCGGGTCACGAGCGCGGCGTGGTCGCCGCGGCTGGAGCACGCAGTGGCGATGGCCTACGTCCATCGCGACTTCATCGAGCCCGGGACGGTGCTGACCGTCGACTGCGAAGGCTCACCGGTGGCGGCCACGGTCAGCGGATTTCCCATCACCTAGAGGCCCGCGCGGGGTACGCCGGCCTCGCGGACCAACCACGTCGAGGAACGGATCTTCCCCTACGAGGTAGACCGCTTCCTACTCAGCCGCAGCTGAGTTCGCACGGGTCCCACCCGGCGCTGGTTTTCCGGCCCTTCGCCGCTCCTATCGCCCGGCCCCTCATGCCGTCGTGACTTGGCGTCTCGTTTGCAGCGGCTCTGACGGGGGATCGAATCTCCCCCCAGAGGAGAGCCATCGTGAATCGAAGACTGACAACGTGGACGGCAGCGCTGGTGCTGGCAACGGCGGGTCTGGCCGCAGCGCAGGAACAGGCCACGGTGCTGAAGCGCGACGGAACGCGCGTGACTGGTCGCTTCGAGGCATGGAACCGGAATACCAACACGCTGTATCTCCGGCTCTCACTTGCCGACCAGCGCATCATTCCACTCGGCGACGTCATCGTGGTCGAGGTGGACGGCAACGCCGAGAACCTGCCGGCCACTGAACTCGAGGCCGCGCGCGGCTCCGACCACATTCTGATTACCCGCAGCGGCGAGGTGCTGCGCGGCCGCCTCACCAACATCGAGGGCGGTGAGGGCTCTGGTCAGGAAGGACCGCGCATCGTGAGCTTCAAACCGGCCAGCGGCGACGAACGGCGCATCCGCTTCAGCGAGATGCGGCGGCTGTATCTGGGGAACGCTCCGGCGAGCCTGAACACGCAGGGCGCGGCCTACACGGCGGCCGAGCCCGAGGCGCCGACACCCGCGGGTGCGGTGCGCGTCGGCGGCAACGCCGGCTGGGTCTCCGCGAACGTCATGGTGCGCCGGACCGATCGGGTGCAGTTCACCGCCAGCGGGCAGGTGCAGCTGTCGCCCGACCCCGACGACAAGGCCAGCCCCGCCGGCTCGCTGAAGGGCCGCTACTCGCCGAACGCACCCGCGCCCACGCTGCTGGCCGGTGCGCTCATCGGTCGCATCGGCAACGGTCAGCCGTTCGCCATCGGCGATCAGACCACGCCGCTGCCGATGTCGGCTGCGGGGCCGTTGTTCCTGGCCGTCAACGACGACCACGTCAACGACAACCAGGGCGCCTTCACGGTGACCGTTCAGGTCGTACCCGGACGCCGCTGACCGGTGGCGGCGTCCGCGCCGCCATCCGATCTACCCTGTCGCGTGCCCGCCAACCCGCGCATCGTGGTGGTAGCGGCCGTCATCGAACGTGACGGCCGCTTCCTGCTCGCCCTCCGTCCCGCCGGCACCCATCTGGCCCATCACTGGGAGTTTCCCGGGGGGAAGTGCCATCCGCACGAAACCCACACCGAGGCGCTACGGCGCGAGCTGCACGAGGAACTCGACATCGTCGCCGAGGTCGGCGTGCTCGAGCATGCCGTGGCCCACGACTACCCTGACCGCACCGTGGAACTGCACTTCTATCGCTGCGCCTTTGCGGGCGAGCCCAAAGGCATGCTCGGCCAGGAGCTGCGCTGGGCGGCGCGCCACGAGCTGTCCGTGCTGCCCTTTCCCGAAGCCGACCGGGCGCTCATCGAGCAGCTGATCGTGGCCTCTTGATCCGCGGCGCCGTGATCACCGGCCGGGCGGCTGGCGTGAACGGGTACGACCGGCAGAAGGTCGCCATCGGGCACACCAGGCACGCCGGCTTGCGCGCGATGCAGACCATCGCGCCGAAATCCATCAGCGCCTGGTTGAAGTCGAAGACGTGGCTGCTGCGGCACGAGCGCCGCCGACACCGCCCACAGGTGCTTCTTCATGGCGTGGCTCTTCGGGTCGCCTGTGCCGACGAAGATGCGGAACAGCACGCGCGCGACGTTGGTGTCGAGGATGGCGGCGCGCTGGCGGAAGGCGAAGCTGCGGATCGCGCCGGCGGTGTACTCGCCGATGCCCTTGAACGACAGCAGCGTCGCCTCGTCGGACGGCAGTTGCGCCGCCGTAGCGTCGCCACCGCTTCGCGCGCGATCGCCTGCAGGCGCCGCGGCCGGATGTTGTAGCCGAGCGGACGCCAGGTGTCGGCCACGTCCGTCTCGTCGGCCGTCGGCCAGCGCCTGCAAACGACGGGATACTTGCCCAGCCACTCGTGATACTTCGGCAGCACGCGGTCGACCTGCGTCTGCTGCAGCATGATCTCCGAGACGAGGATGTGGTACGGGTCGTCGGTCTTGCGCCAGGGCAGGTCGCGGCCGTGCCGGCCGTACCAGGTCAGCAGGCGCTGGCGGAAGCGGGCGCGTTGGGCGGGCGGGGGCAGGGCATGGATTCGGGGCGCGTGCGGCGCGCGTGCGCGTCTATAATTCGGCGGACGCTGTGAAGATCTACACCAAGACCGGCGACGCCGGCGACACCGCGCTGTTCGACAGCACGCGGTCGGCAAGGCCGATCCCCGCGTCGACGCCTACGGCGAGGTCGACGAACTGAACGCCTGCCTCGGCGTCGCCCGCGCGGCGGTCTCGATGCGCGACCTGACCGAGCGAGCTGATCGCGATCCAGCGCGACCTGTTCGCGCTCGGCGCCCAGCTGGCCGACCCGCGCCACAGGCATCGCCGACCGCGTGACCAAGGCCGTCATCGGCGAGGCCGACGTCGAGCGGCTCGAGGGGCTGATCGACCGGCTCGAGACGGAGCTGCCGCCGCTGCGCCGCTTCATCCTGGCCGGCGGCTCGCCGGCCGGCGCCGCGCTGCACGTGGCCCGCACCGTCTGCCGCCGGGCCGAGCGCCGCGGCCCTCGGCCATCGGCGACGGCGCGCGTCGAGCCGACCGTGCTCGTCTACCTCAACCGGCTGTCGGACCTGCTCTTCGTGATGGCGCGGGCCGCCAACCACCGCGCCGCCGTGCCCGAGACGATCTGGTGACGGACGGCTCCGCCGATCTGGCGCGCGACTACCAGGCCTGCGTGGCGCTGGCGGCGCGCACTACGAGAACTTCCCGGTCGCGTCGCGGCTGCGTGCCCGCTCGATGCGGCCGCATGTCGCGGCGGTCTACGCCTTCGCGCGCACCGCCGACGACTTCGCCGATGAAGACGGCTACAGCCACGCGGAGCGCCTGGTCCTGCTCGACGCCTGGCAGCGCCGTCTGCAGGCGGCCGTCGGCGTCGGCATGGCGGCCGCGCCTGACGACGCCGCGACCGATGCGCCTGAGCTGAACGACGCTCGTGCGGCGCACGATGAGCATGCGCGGTCCGCCCCCCGGGCGGCGTCGCCCGACCCGCACGCCGCCATCTTCCTCGCGCTCGGCCACACGATCCGCGACCTACCGGCTGCCGGTGTAGCTGTTCGAGGCGCTGCTCTGAGCGCCTTCCGGCAGGACGCCACCGTAACCCGCTACGCCACCTGGGCCGAGCTCGACGACTACTGCCGGCGCTCGGCCAACCCGGTCGGCCGGCTGGTGCTGCGCATCGTCGGCTACGACGACGACCGCCTCGACCGGTGGTCGGACGCGGTCTGCACGGCGCTCCAGCTCACGAACTTCTGGCAGGACTTCGCCGAGACTGGCGCCGCGGCCGGCTCTACGTGCCCGCATCGGCCTGGACGGCGGCCGGCGCCAGGCTCGAGGACCTCGCCGCCGGCATGCCCTCGACACCGCCCGAATGGCGGCAGGCGCTGACCGTCTGCGGAACGCGCACCCGGGCGCTCTTCCACGAGGGCCGGCCCTTGCTGCGACCACGTCACGCGGACGGCTGCGCTCGGAACTTCGCGCCACCTGGCTGGGCGGCGCCCGCATGCTCGAGCGTCTCGAGCAACGGCCGTTTCGACCTCGTGGCAGAGCGTCCCGACGCTGGGCGCTGACGCGACGCGCTGGTGGCAGGCGCTGGAGCGACGCTGCTGATGAGCCGCGATACCACTTCTACTACTCGTTTCTGGTGCTGCCGGCCGGCGCAACGCCACGCCATCATCGCGGTGTGGGATTCTGCCGCGCCGTGGACGACGCCGTGGACGAGGCGCGCCAGCGCGGCCGGCGGCGATGCCGCGCGAGACGTCGCGTTCTGGCGCGCGCGAGACTCGCCGCGTGTCTTCGACGGCGGCTCGCCCGAATCGCCGCAGGGGCGGGCGCTGCAGCCGTTCATCGGCCTGTTCGACCTGCCGCGGCAGGCCTTCGAGGATCTCATCGACGGCGTCGAGATGGACCTCGACGCACACGCGCTACGAGACCTTCGACGACCTGCGTCGAGTACTGCCGGCGCGTCGCCTCGACGGTCGGGCATCATCTGCATCGACATCTTCGGCTGCCGCCATCCCGGCGGCGCGCGACTACGCCCTGAACCTCGGGCTGGCGCTGCAGCTCACCAACATCATGCGCGACGTCGGCACCGACCTGGCAACGGGCCGCGTCTATCTGCCGCAGGACGATCTGCGGCAGGCCGGCTGCACCGAGGACGACGCTGGCGCGGGGTGCGATGACCGGCGCCGGTGCGGGCCGCTGCTCGAGTTCGCAGTGCCGCCGGGCGCGCGACTACTACGACCGCGCCGCCGCGGCGCTGCCGCCGGGGGAACGCCGGCACCTGGTCGGCCGCCGAGATCATGGGCGCGATCTACTTCGACATCCTGCGAGCGCATCGAGCGGCGCGGCTACGACGTCTTCACCCAGGTCGTGCGCGTGCCCCGGCCGGCCCGCGCCTGGATCGCGCGGCGACGTGGGCGCGGACGCTGATGCGGGCGGGCGTGGCAGCACTGGCTCCGGCCCGCACGCCGTGAGCGCCGCCGACGTCGTCGTCATCGGCGCCGGCTTCGCCGGCCTGAGCGCGGCCGTGCGCGCTGGCCGAGGCGGGTGCGCGCGTGCTCGTGCTCGAGGCGCGCGGCCGGGCTCGGCGGCCGGGCCACCTCGTTCACGCAGGACCGCGATCACGGGCGACTGGGTCGACAACGGCCAGCACGTGCTGCTCGGCTGCTATCACGACACGTTCGCTTTCCTGGCGCGCATCGGCGCGCGCGATCGCGTGACGGTGCAGCTCGTCGCTGGCCGTGCCGATGACCGACCTGGCGGGCGGGCGTCGGAGTTGCGCTGCCCGGCCTTGCCCTCGCCGCTGCAACTGGCCGCCGGGGTGCTGGCGTGGCCGGCGCTGTCGTGGGCCGACCGGCTGACCGTCCTCGGCCTGGCCCGGGCCCTCGACCCGCGCCACCAGCACGAGGCCGAAGCGCTGACCGTGCGCGAGTGGCTGCGCCGGTGGGGGCAGGCCGACCGCCTCGTCGAGCTGTTGTGGGAGCCGCTGGCCGTGGCCGCGCTGAATCAACCCATCGACCGCGCCACCGCCGGCACGTTCGTGGAAGTGATCCGGCGCATGCTCGGGCCCGGTCCCGACGACGCCGCGTTGGTGCTGCCGGCGCAGTCGTTGTCGCACGTCTTCGTGAATCCGGCCGTGTCGTTCATCGAGCGTCACGGCGGCGCGGTGCGCGCCGGCGCGGCGTGCCGGCTCGACGCGCGTGACGGGCGTGTCACCGGGGTGCGCATCGGCGACCAGGCGGTGCCGGCCGCTCGCGTCATTTCGAGCGTGCCGTGGCATGCGGTGCCGGCCTTGCTGGCCGCGGGGCCGGCCGAACTGGCCGGGCTCGCCCGACAGGCCGGCGCAATGGACGCCTCGCCGATCGTGACGGTCAACCTGTGGTTCGACGGCCCGGTGCTCGCCGACGCCGTTCCTCGGCCTGCCTGGACGCGCCTTCCAATGGGCCTTCGAGAAGCGCCTGGTCGCCCCCGGCCAGGGCACCCACGTCTCGCTCGTGTGCAGCGGCGCCGCCGAGGTCGTGGATCTCGGCAACGACGCGCTGGTGGCGCGGGCCCACGCCGAGTTGTCCGAAGCCGTGCCAGCCGCCGCCCGGGCGCGTCTGCTGCGCGGCACCGCCGTCCGCGACCGGCGCGCCACCTTCTCGCTCGAGGCCGGGCAGCCGCCGCGGCCCTCGGCCCGCACCGCTCTCGAGGGTTTCTTCCTGGCCGGCGACTGGACCGACACCGGCCTGCCGGCCACCATCGAGAGCGCCGTGGTCAGCGGCCACCGCGCCGCCCGCGCGGCGCTCGACCCGTCACCACCCCCTGGCCACTAGGCGATTCCCGGCTTCCCGTCATGCCCGTCTTCCTCGCGCACTACCAGGAGATCGCCCTCAAGGGGCAGAACCGCCCGTGGTTCATCCGCTACCTGGCCCGCAACATTCGCGATGCGCTGGCCGGGCTCGACGTGGGCGACGTGCGCCTGCCCATGGGCCGGGTCGAGATCCCGCTCGGCGACACGGCGGATGTCGACCAGGTGCGTCAGCGCCTGAGCAAGGTCTTCGGCCTGGCCAACTTCGCGGTGGCCCATCGCGTGGCCGCCGACGTCGACGCCATCACCGCCGGCGTGCTGCGTGACCTGCCGCGCGACCTGGCCGTGCCCAGCTTCCGCGTGGAGGTACGGCGGGCCCACAAACAGTTCCCGATGCCCTCGCCGGTGCTCGAGCGCCACGTCGGCGGCCTGGTGCAGGACGCCACCGGGTGGCCGGTGAATCTGTCGCACCCCGCCTTCACCATCTGGATCGAGATCGTCCCGAAGGCGGCTTATTACCACTTCGGAAAGGAGCCGGGCGCCGGCGGCCTGCCCACCGGCACCGGCGGCCGCGTGCTGGCGCTGCTCTCGGGCGGCATCGACTCGCCGGTGGCGGCGTGGCGGATGATGCGGCGCGGCTGCACGCCACCTTCGTGCACTTCCACGGCCACCCGTTCACGTCCCACGCGTCGCTCGACAAGGTGCGCGAGCTGGTGCGGGTGCTGGCGCCGTATCAGCTCGGCGCCCACGTGATGTTCATTCCCTTCGGCGAGCTGCAGCACCAGGTCACGGTCACCGTGCCCGGGCCGACTGCGGGTCGTGGTCTACCGGCGGCTGATGCTGCGCATCGCCGAGCGCCTGGCCCGGAAGGTGCACGCCCAGGCGCTCGTCACCGGCGACGCCGTCGGCCAGGTGGCCTCCCAGACGCTCGACAACCTGGCGGTGATCGGCGCCGCCGCCGACCTGCTCACCGTCCGCCCGCTCGTCGGCATGGCCAAGGACGAGATCATCCGCGACGCGCGGGCCCTCGGCAGCTATCCCATCTCGGTCCTTCCCGACGAAGACTGCTGCACGCTCTTCACGCCGCGGCATCCTTCGACCCGGGCCAAACGCTGGGAGGTCGAGGCGGCCGAGCGCGATCTGCCAATCGAGGCCATGGTCGAGGCGGCCGTGGCCGACCCCGCCATCGAGCGCGTCGACTGGCCGATGGTAAAATCGCCTGCCCTCCCGTAGCGACGCTGCGCCCGAGGCACTTGGGTGACGCACGCGTGAACGCGTGCGCCGCCGTTTTGTGTGGCCCCGCTCGACGAGGCGGCCCGAGGACCTGACATGGTGTTCCACTCCGTGCCGACATCACCGCCGCGCTTGCCGGCACCGCCGCCATCACCGGTGAGGCCATCGCGGTCACCGGCGTGCCCTCCGACGACCTCGTCGATCGGCTGGCGTGGACCGCCGCCTTCGGCGCCAACCCCGAGATGAAGGGCACGGCCCGCTGGATCATCCTGCTCGCTGGCCGCGGCATGCAGGGCATCCGCCCGGCGTCGATCCACGATCTCTACATCGCCATGGGCCAGGGGCGAGGCCGGCGGCTTCACCGTGCCGGCCATCAACGTGCGCGCGATGGCCTACGACACGGCGCGCGCCGTGATCCGCGCCGCCAAGAGGCTCGAATGCCGGCGCCTTCATCTTCGAGATCGCCCGCTCCGAGATCGGCTACACCGAGCAGCGGCCGCACGAGTACGCCGCCGATCATGGCGGCCGCCGCCGCTGCGCGAGGGCTTCACGCGGCCCGCTCTTCATCCAGGGCGACCACGTCCAGACCAACGCCAAGAAATACAACAGCCCGGACCGCGACAAGGAGCTCGAGACGCTGCGCGGCCTGATCAAGGAAGAGATCGCCGCCGGCTTCTACAACATCGACATCGACACCTCGACGCTGGTCGACCTCGACAAGCCGACGCTCGACGAGCAGCAGGAGGTCAACGTGCGACGCTCGCCGCCGATTTCGCGGCCTTCATCCGCAGCGCACGAGCCGGCCGGCGTCACCGTGTCGGTCGGCGGCGAGATCGGCGAGGTCGGCGGCAAGAACTCCGACATCCACGAGCTGCACGCCTACATGGACGGCTTCAACCGCGAAGCTGACAGGAGCGCGGCAGCGACCTGGTCGGCCTGAGCAAGATCAGCGTGCAGACCGGCACCGCGCACGGCGGCTTCGTCAACGCCGACGGCACGGTCCGCATGGACGTGAAGATCGACCTGGTGACGCTCGAGGAGCTGTCGCGCGCCGGCCCGCGAGAGCTACGGCCTGGGCGGCGCCGTGCAGCACGGCGCCTCGACGCTGCCGCCGAGGCCTTCGACGCCTTCCCGCGCGTCGGCGCCTGCGAAATCCACCTCGCCACCGACTTCCAGAACATGGTCTACGACCACCCGCAGTTCCCGGCCGACGCTCAAGGCCGAGATGTACGCGTGGGTGCGCGAGAACGCGAAGGAAGAGCAGCAAGCCGAAGCGACACCGAGGAGCAGTTCCTCTACAAGGCGCGCAAGAAGGCGATCGGCCCGTTCAAGAGCCAGGCTTGGAACCTGCCGGCCGAGGTGCGCGCGGCGATCGGCAAGAGCCTCGAGGATCAGTTCGCGTTCCTCATGGGCAAGCTGCGCATCAACGGCACCTCCGCCGTGATTGCCGAGCACATCACGCCGGCCGGGAACATCCTGTCGCTGGAGGCCTCGCGCAAGGCCGCGGCCGGGACGATCACGCTGGAGGAACGGAAGGCCGAAGGCCTGTCCGACTAGGTGCGCTGGTCTGCGCTGGTCGTGGCCGCAACGCTGGCGGCGCTCACGGCGGCGTGGCCGGATCTGCTGCGCGCCGGCTACTCGCCCGACGAGGAGTTCACGCTGTTTGCCGTGCGCGGCATCGCCACGCACGGGCTGCCGCTGCTCCCCTCGGGCCTGCTCTACGACCGCGGCCTGGGCTACTCCTATGTCTCCTGGCTGGCCGGCTTGGCCGGCGGTCAGTCGCTGCCCGCCTTCAGGGCGGTGAGCTTGGCCTGCGCTGCGCTCGCGCTGTGGATTCTCTTCCGCGAAGTGCGCCGCTTCTCCTCGGCGGCCGGCGCGGCGCTGGCGGTGGTCGCGGTGGCCGCGTCGCTGCCGTTCTGGGTGTCGGCGACCACGGCGCGGTTCTACGCGCCCTTCCTGCTGTGCTATCTGGCCGTGCTCGCGCTGCTGGCGCGCCCGGTGCTCTCGTGGCGCGGCGTGGCGGCCCTGGCCGGCGCCGCGGCCGCCGCCCGCTGGAGCCACGAACTCGCGTTCACGCTGGCCCTCGTGCCGGCCGCCGCGGCGCTGCTCGCCGCGCCGGCCGAGCGCTGGCCGTGGCTGCGGCGCGCGGCCTGGGTGACGGCCGGACTGGTGGCCGGCCAGCTGGCCATCTTCGCGGTGCACGCCGTGGCGCCGGCCTCGAACGGCGCGGTGATGGTGCGGCGGTTCTTCCTGTGGCAGGTGCTCAACCTGTTGGAGCGCCCGCCGCTCGACCTGCCGCGCCTGCTGCCGGTGGCCGCGTTGGCCGGCGTGGTGGTGTCGACCGGCCTGGCCCTGAGCCGGTGGCGCGTCAGCCCCGCCTCGGCCACGCTGGTCCTGGTTGGCGGCATCGCCGCGGCGCTCGGTCAGCTCGGCGTCGCGCCCGTCCTGGCGCTGGGGGCCCTGCCTGTCGCCGGGCCGGCGGCGCGCCGCGCGCTCGTCGGCACGGCCCTCGGCGTGACCGGACTGGCGACGGCGTTCTGGATGGTGGCCCTCATGGCCGGCGGCCTCGACGCGGGCGCGGCCTGGGCCCGGATTGGCCAGTCGGGCTTCGTCTATCCGCTCGACATGTTCTCGTATCTGATCGTCGAGTCGCCCGGGCTCGTGGCCGCCGCGTTGACGCTGCTGCTGGCCCGCGCCGCCAACCGCGGCGGCGCATGGACGACGCGCGAGCGGTCGCTGCACGCGCTGTGGCTGGGATGGGTGCTGTGGTTCGGCGTGATTGAATCCGGCATCACGCAGCGTTACCTGCTGCTGCCCGTGACCTGCATGGTCACGGCCCTGGCCGTGGATCTCACCGCGGTGGCGGCGCGCGCGCGCGGCGTGGGGCGGCAGGTGGCGCCGGTGCTGGCCGTCGTGGTCGTGGCCTTCGTCTCGGTGGAGTCGTGGCGCGGCCCGGCCGGCACCGAGCGGCGCTGGGTGGACGCGCGCCCGACGCTCGACGTGCCGGCCGTGGCCGCGCAGGTGCTTTCCTCGGACCTCGTCGCCTGCCCCGACGAACTGGCCTGCCTGCTCGCGGTGGGCCGGGCCGACGCGTGGCTGGCCCTCGACGAGTTCTTTCGGGAACGCTTCGTCGTGCTGCGCGATGGGGCGCCCATGGGCACCTACGCCGGCGCGCCGGCGGCGTTCGAATTGTGGCCGCTTCTGCAGCGGGCCGAGCGCGAGCAGCGACGGCTGGTCGTGCTCGAAGTGTTGAAGGACGTGCCCGGCTACGGCAGCACCGCGGCGCTGGTCACACGCCAGCTGGCGCGCGAGAACCTGCGCGGCGAGGTTGTCGGCGCGGGGGAAGGCGTGCGTCTGATCCACGTCGTCCGGCCGCCCGACAGCCGGGTCGTCCTTCGCCGGTAGCGTGCTAGCATCCGCCTCGAACAGGAGGCGTCATGAAGCAGTTGAGGGTGGCGGGATGGACGTGCGGCGCGCTGGCGCTCGGGGCGTTGGCCTTGCAGGCACAGAATCCTCCAGCGCAGACGCCGGGGCAGCCACCGGTGCCCCCAGCGGCGCCGTCCGCGCCATCGGCCGACCCCTACGCCGGCAACGCCGCGCCCGGAACCAGCCAGTTCCCCCTGGCCGCCCCGGCTGGTCGCGACAGCGGGGCGCGCGAGCGCGCGCCGGCCGGTGCCGCCAATCACGGCGCGTTCGATCCGGCGGCGTGGGCTTTCGGCAACGCCACGGCCGCGCCCGCTGGATCGAAGATCTGGAACCCCGCCAAGGTGAAGATGCTGCAAGGCGGCAAGGTCACCGGCGGCACCCTGTTCGGCGCCACCGACCCGAGCGTCTACTGCGCCATGGCGAACGCCGGCTACGACTTCGTCTGGACCGAGATGCAGCACGATCAGAAGGACTGGCAGGCGGTGGCGCGGATGTGGCGCACGTGCCCGACGGCCAAGGCGGTGCCCGGCGTACGCGTCGCCTACACCGACGAACGCGAGATCCAGCATGCGCTCGACGCCGGCGCGCTCGTGCTGGTCGTGCCGACGGTCGATACCGAAGAGGAAGCCCGCGAGGTCGTGAACTGGACCTACTTCCCGCCGCTCGGCCGGCGCAGCAACGGCGGCGGCCAGGCCTTCGACGCCGGGATGTGGGGCGGCGTGCCGGGCGGCTACCGCAACACCGCCAACGACAACATCGTGCTGGTGCTGATGATCGAGACGCTCGAGGGGCTGAAGAACGCCGACGCCATCGCCAAGGTGCCGGGCGTGTCGGCGATCTTCGCGGCCAGCGGCGACCTCGCCAACTTCACCGGCTACCGCCAGGGTCAGCCCGACTACGAGCGGCTGGTCAACATCGTGCACGACGCGGCCCTGGGCGCCGGCGTGCGCCTGTGCGGCCCGCTGGCCTGGCGCGACCGTCCCGACTTCACCTGCTTCCAGGCCGCCAGCGAAACCGCGCTGATTGCCCGGGGCGCCGCCGCCGAACTCGGGCCTCTGGCCAACACGCAGGGCCAGCCCGAGGTCGGGCCGTTCGCGGTCAAGCCTCGGTAGCGGCGTCGAGGCAATCGTGCAGCGCGTCGCGCGTGCTGGGGAATGCCAGTTCGTCCCAGGGCAGCTCGCGTGGGTGGAAGGTACGGATCTCGGAGCTCTCGTCGTCGATGGCCAGCACGCCGGCCAGCCACGAGGCGCGGTAGACGACGATCACGGCGGTGGTGCCGGGATACGAATAGATGCCGACCAGGCCGTCGAGGCGCACTTCTATGCCGGCCTCCTCGCGCGCTTCCCGCACGGCCGCCACGCGCACCTCCTCGCCGCGGTCGACGTAGCCGCCCGGGAACACCCACCGCCCGTGTCCCGGCTCGATGGCCCGGCGGGTCAGCACGATGCGGCCGTCGGGCATCGTGATGATGGTGCCGACGGCCAGCTTCGGGTCGAGGTAGAACACGTAGCCGCAGGCCGGATGGGTGCACACCAGCCGCATCGGCTCGCCGGTCCTGAGGACTCGCGAGGCCAGCGGCTGCCCGCACACCGGGCAGAAACGATAGACCGGGCCGGGCTGCGTCACGTCGTGCCGATCATCGCACGAGGCGCGGGCGGTCCGCGCCGCGCTCCCGCTACTGTCGTCCGGCCGCGACCGCTTCCTTGCCGCGCGCCACATAGATGTCGCGCGCCTCGCGGAACTGGCCCAGGACGTGCGCCTTCTCCTGCTCGCTACGCCACCCCTTGTCGGCCGTCGCCATGGCCGTGAGCTTGTCGATCCACTTCACGAAGTAATCGGCCGAGGCCTGGCTGCGGATGGCCTGCGTGCCGACCGTCACGAAGATGGGGTTGGTGACCGCCAGCGGCCGCGAGTTCTCGACCGGGAAGGTCATCGGCTGGCCGACGGCGCGCAGCGAATACCAGCCGCTGGTCTTGACCTCGAGCGGCAGCTCGAAGCTGGCCGAGCGGCGCTGGCCGGTCAGGGGGATGGTGTGCACCACGCGGCCGTTGGACACCAGTTCGAAGCGCTCCAGCGGCACGATCGAGTTGAGCGTGCCCTTGAAGGTGACCTGGCCGCCGCTGGCCGGCAGGGCGATCTCCTCGCCCATGCCGGCGGCGCCGGCCGAGAACTCGAGCAGCGGGCCGTTGGTGACGAAGCCCTTGCCGGCGAGCAGCGCCGTCATCCAGTTGTCCCACGTCAGCGGCTGGTCGCCGAGTTGAAAGTAGCCGCGCGAGACGCCCACGAGCTCAACCCGGTGCAGGCTGGAGATCGAGTCCTCGCCGCCGGTGACCGGCACGCGGAAGCCGTTGTTGAGCGTGTGGTACCACACCGTCAACCCCGAGTCGCCGGCGCTCTGCGACCACAGCTCGTGGTAGCTGAGCGACCCGAGCGCCACGTCGACCGGGAAGCCTTTGGCCGTGCCGAGGCTGCCTTCCAGCGGATCGGCGTCGCCGCTGTAGGGGTGCACGTAGGCGCCGATCCCGCCCTGCGTCTTGGCGTAGCGGAAGATGTCGGTGTTCGAGGGATACAGGCTCTCGATGCCGGTGCCCTCGTAGCCGGTGACGAACGGCGAGATCAGGTGGTCCTTCAAATTGAAGAGCGAGATGTGGCCGTAGAACGGCGGCCGGTACTCCTGCCCGACGTGCATCACGTAGTCGCCCTTCGAGAGCGGGTGCAGTGACTGGCCGGGCGTGTAGTGCTGGTAGTCGAGGACGCGGTTGTCCTTGTTGGCCACCTGCAGGCTGGTCATGCTCAGGTCCTCGGCCTTGGCCATCAACAGCATGTTCCCGGGCGTGTTGTGCAGGTTGCCGGCGTAGTTCATGTGGACGTGGTTGCTGCCCGAGCGCCAGCCGCGGGCCTGGAAGTCCACGATGCGCTTCAAGCGGATGGTGACGTTCGAGGTCGAGCCCGGCGCCAGGGTCAGGGTCGTCTTCGAGAGTTCGTATTCGAAGCCTTTCGTCACCTCGATGGTGAACGGACCGGGCGGCACCTGGGTGACGTAGCGGCCGGGGGTGTGGAACAGGTGGCGGTTGAGGATGGCCAGCCGCTCGTAGGAGTCGCTTGGCGTGTATGGCTTGCCATCGGCGGCCGTGTGATACACGCGCGCCGGCGTCTCTTCGCCGGTGAGGTCGTCGACGATGCGGACGGCCACGGTGGCCATGGGCCGGGCGTAGCGCCGCTCCGCGATGCGCACGATCTGCTGTTCGCCGCCCCACGATTTCATGAGCTTGAGCTGTGGGAGGCCTTCTTCGTTCGAGATGTAGGCGATCCACTCGCCGTCGGGCGACCAGCGGGGCAGGAAGTTGTCGTGGTCGCCGAAGGTCATCTTGTAGGGCTCGCCGCCCACCGTGGGCAGCACGAACAGCTCCGTGTATTGCCCGCCCAGATGCGAGGCGTAGACCATGCGCTTGCCGTCGGGCGACCACTGCGGCCGCGTTCGGTAGAGCGTCTCTTCCTTGTGCACGAGCGTCGCCTTGGCCGTGCCCATGACGTCGGGCGCGACCGGCACGCGCCAGATGCCCCCCGAGCCGAGCGGGATGCCGCGGTTCGAGACGAGCAGGAGCTCGGTGCCGTCGGGCGAGAACGCCGGCGCGATGTGCACGTCCACGGCGCCGAAGTAGAGGCGGTCGCGGCCGAACGAGTGATCGGTCGTAATCTGGACCGGCGTGCCCGCCTGGCCGTCGACGACGTCCATCACATAGACGTTGAAGTAGCCGTTGGGGGCGGTGGACACGTAGGCCAGGCGCTTCCCGTCGGGCGACCAGGCCGGCTCGTGATTCACGTGCGGCCCGGTCGTGAGGTTCGTGGTGGCGCCGGTGGCCAGGTTCAACAGGCGGAGGTTGATGCTCTTGGCGTCGTCGTCGGCGGTGTAGGCCAGCCATTTCCCGTCGGGCGAGAATTCCGGCATCGACAGGTACTCGCGGGGCGAGAAGACCAGTTCCTTGGCCACGGTGCTGCCGACCTCGATGGTCCAGATCGAGCCGTCCATCGCAAACGCGAGGCGCTTGCCGTCGGGCGCCCACGACGGCCACCACGGCGTGCTGCTGGCCGCGGGCGCGAAGTAGTAGTTGTGCATGTAGTTGCCGCCGGTCTTGGCGTTCGGGTAGACCTGCGCGAGGACCGGGCGCGACCCGGCGAATCCGACGGCAACGGCGGTGAGAACCGCGAAGGTAGTCAAACGGCGCAGAGCTGCACTCACATCGACCTCCGAAACGGGCGGCTGAACCGGCCGTGAGTCTACTACCTCGCCGCCGCTGGTGGACAGCGGGGAGGCAGTCTGTTGTACTGGGCCCATGTCCATCCTGAAGGTCTCCCGCATGGGACATCCGGTGCTGCGGCAGAAGGCGCGGGCGGTCGAACGCTCGGAAATGAAGGACCCGCGCTTCCAGAAGTTCCTCGACGACATGATCGACACGATGCACGAGTACCACGGCGTCGGCCTGGCCGCGCCGCAGGTGCACGAGGGCCTGCGGGTCTTCGTTGCCATGCTCGACAGCGACGACGAGGCCGAGGCCACCGTGATCATCAACCCGACCATCACGCCGCTCGACGACAAGATCGTCGAGGGATGGGAAGGCTGCCTCAGCATCCCCGAGATTCGCGGCCGCGTCCCGCGCGCCCACAGGATCGTCGTCAAGGCTCACGACCGGCAGGGCCGGATCGTCGAGATCGAGGCCGACGACTTCCCGGCCCGGGTCATCCAGCACGAGGCCGATCACCTCGACGGCGTGCTCTTCCTCGACCGCATGTCGTCGCTGTCGACGCTGACGTATCTCGATCGAGTACTCGCGCTACCACGCCAAGGACAGCGACGATTAGATGAGACGACTGGTGCGGTTGCTCGCGATCCTGGCGGCGCTGGGACTCGCGTGGTTCTGGTGGCGCCAATCCGCGGCCACCGGTGAACTGGCCTATCGGGGCACGGTCGAGGCGCCGACGTGGCCGGCCGACGGGCCGCCCGTGCTCATCGACAACGCGCACTGGAATGGCGCCACCGGCACCAACGGGCTGGTGGCCTTTGCCGGCCTGCTCGCCGCCGACGGCTACGTGGTGCTGCCCGACGCCAATGCCACGCGCGCGGAAACCCTGGCCGACGCGCGCATCGCCGTCGTCGCCAATCCTCTGGGTCTGAGCGGGCTGGCGCGCCGGGCCCTCGACCGGGTGCAGCTGGCCGACCTGACGGCGTTCGACGACGAGGCGCTGATTGGTCAGGAAATCGAGACGACCATCCAGTGGATCGAAAACGGCGGCTCGCTGCTGCTGGCCGTCGACGAAGACCCTATTGCCCGGGGCAGCGTGGACTTCGCCGCCCGGTTTGGCGTCGGCCTGCGCCGCCGGCTGGTGATCGACGTCGGCAACTCGGAACCGCGCTTCCCCGAGCGCCTGATCTTCTCGCGCGAGAACGGCCTGATCGGCAGCCACCCGATCGTCGATGGCGGGCCCACCCTGCCGGCGGTGAACCGGGTCGTGACCTTCGGCGGTCAGGCGCTCGCGCCGCCTGACGGCGCGGCGGTGCTGCTCCGGCTCGGTGCCTCGGCCGTGGACGTGGCTCGTAAGGGTGACCCGGCCACCAGCGGCGAGCCGGTGGGCGGTCTGGCTCAGGCCGTGGCCCTCGAGCGCGGCCGCGGCCGCGTGGTGGTGCTTGGCGATGTGGCGTTGCTCACCATGTCGGAAGTCGGCGACGGCCAGCCCACGGGCCTGTCGTGGGCCGGCACCAACAACGAGCGATTCGTCCGCTACGTCATGCGCTGGCTGTCGCGCCGCGACGACCGTGGTCCGGCCCGCCCCGGCGCCCCCGTTAGCGCCCGTCAGTAGGCGGCGGCCAGGGTGCGACCCAAGCCGACCATCTCGAAGGACAGCGGCGTCGGCGGATTGTCGACGACCCCCCGGAATTCGTAGACGGTGAGCTCCCGGGCCTCTTTCCCGACATTGGCCACGATCGGCACCCGCGCCAAGGGCGTGAAGAGCGATGGGTCGTGGAGCAACGCGTCGAGCGCCGCCAGCGACGGCAGGTCCAGCCAGAAGTCCGATTCGGCGACGACGTGGCGAATGCCGTAGCGCTGAATCAGGCTCAGGATGTCGGCGCGGTCGAGCCCGCGGTCCTCGACCCCACGCTCGCGCGCGATGAACATGCGCAGCAGCAGCTTGTCGGCGCGGACCGTGCGCTGCGTGGCGCCAAGGCCGCGCATGGCGAAGATGAAGCTGCCGTCCCGGTAGCCGGAAAAGAGGATGTTCTCACCGGGCGCCGCGCGTCTGGCCACCAGCCGCGCCGCTTCCGCGTGCCCGACGACCGTGGGCGCCGGTACGGCAAACAGGCCCCACGCGGTCGTGCCCACCGCGATGGCCACGGCCGCCACCGGCGCCAGGCGGCCCACCCGCACCTCGAGGCGTTGCAAGGCGTACATCGCCGCCACACCCAGCGGCAGCAGCGTGATCAGCGAATGGCGCTCCTCGCGCAGCGCGATGAACGACAGCATGACGTAGCCGAGCACCCACCAGCTGGCAAGCAGCACCCAGTGGGGACGCGCGACCGTGCCGGAGCGCAGCGCCAGGGCCGCCCCGGCCGGCACCAGGAGCAGGGCCGGCCACCCGAGCTGGTTGGGCAGGGCTTCGAGGTAGAAAGTCCACGCTCGGAGTGACATCCGCGGCAGGTCCGTCGTCTGACTGCCGACCACCGATGTCAGGTTGGCCGAGCCGAATTCCAGCAGCATCATCGCTGCCGGCACGAGCAGCACGGCGGCTGCGGCCGCGACCGCCCACAAGCGCCGGTCGCGCACCCAGGCGGTGCCGCGCGCCGCGACCAACGCCAACGCAAACGGCCCCAGGATGAACCCGGCGTTGTATTTCGTGTAGATGGCCAGGACGACGAAGGTGGCCCAGGCATAGAGCGCCGCCTTGCTGTCGGTCTCGAGCCAGCGCACGAACCACAGAGTCGCGGCCACGATCAGCGCGTAGACCGGCACGTCGAGCATGACCTGCCGGCTCCACATCAGGAGCTCGGGTCCGGCCCCGGCCACCAGGGCGGCGGCGAAGGCATAGGGGCGCGCCAGCCAGCGCCGCGCCAGCGCGTAGGCGGCCACGAGCAGGCCCAGATGGAACGCCGCCACCACGGCCTGCGCCACGAGCGGCGACACGCCGAAGACGGCATAGGCCAGCGCCATGACGAGGTGCACGAGCGGCGGGTAGAAAGGCAGGGTCAGCGCCGGGAAGCGAAGGTAGTAGTCGTGGGCGTACTCTACGGCGCGACCGATCGGCATGGCGCGCGCGGCATCGAGGAGGAAGGCGCCGTTCAAGGCATGGCGCGGGGCATCGCTCCACCAGTAGCCGCCGTCGAGCGGGGAGGTGGCAAAAGCGAGCCCGGCCACGACGAGCAGCCCGGCCAGCCAGCCCGCGTCACGGTAGGTTCGAACTGTCGTCATGGTCCAGCTGTCACGAAGCGACACGGACCTGACCGTGGTGCCCTCGATAACCGGCACCCATGCAAACGGCGGACCGACCGATGCCCGCCAGCTCGGCAGGCGAATTGTAACGGGGCGTGATGACCCAACCGCCGAGCCGGGCGCAGCCGCTAGAATAGGCAGTCCATGCCCTCGCTGGCCCTCGCCACCGACGCCCCGAAAGTCACCCTGCGCAGCGCTCCGGCCGTGCCCTACGACGGCGCCATCGCCGCCGCGCGCACGTGCTATTCGCCGCGCGTCATCGACACGACCGAGATCACCGACAAGCAGCGCGACTCGATCGGACCGCTGACCTTCGAGGGCGGTCATCACACGGTCTTCCAGCACGCGCACTTCGAGTTCGGCCTCGAGAACATCTCGCGGCAGTTGGTGTGGAGCGTGCTGCACGCCTACCCGTTCTACAACTCCGAGCAGTCGAGCCAGCGCTACGTGAAGCTGAAGGAGCCGCGCGCGTTCGTGCCGCCGCTCGACGGCGAGGCGCGCGACGTCTACGAGCAGGCGGTCCTGCGGCGTGGGACGACTACGCCGAGCTCTCGGCCCTGCTCAAGGACGACGCCTGGGCGATCCTGAAGGAGCTGCGCTACGTGCGGCCCTCGAACAACGCCGCCCGCGCACCGAAGGCGGTCGAGCGCGAAGCCGAGAAGAAGGCCATCGAGACGGCCCGCTACGTCATTCCGATTGCCGCCTTCACCTCGATGGTGCACACCGTCTCGGGCCTGGTGCTCCACCGCCTGCACCGCATGCTCCACGCCGGCGACACGCCGCTACGAGGCGCGCGTCGTCATCGGCGCAGATGGTCGAGCTGGTCAAGGCCTTCGATCCGATGTTCTTCGAGAAGGTCGGGCTGGCCACGCTCGACGCAAGCCGAGCTGCCCGAAGCGTCGTTCCCGCGCGCGCGCGGCTGGCGGCGACGCCTTCGCCGCGGCCTTCGACGCCCGCCTGGACGGCCGCGTGTCGCGCCTGCGCGACTGGTCATCGGATGCCGAGGCGCGTCGTCGGCGACGCGGTGCGCGCCACCTTCGGGCTCGACGGCCGACGACCTGAGCGACGACGAGGCGCATCGACCGGGTGATGAACCCGGCGCGCAACCGCTACCGGGTCGACATGCTCAACGTGGCCGCACCACTCGCCGATGATGCGGTCGCTGCACCATGCCGCCTACGTCTTCGAGAAGAGGTTGAGCCACACCGCCGATTCGCAGGACCAGCGCCACCGCATGGTGCCGGCGTCGCGGCCGCTGATGACCTTCGCCGACACGACCGCGCCCGACTTCGTGACGCCCCGCCTGATCCGCAGAATCCCGCGCGCCGCGGCCGTCTACCAGCGGGCCATCGCCGCATGCGTGGGCGGCCAAGAACCGGCTGCTCGCGCTGGGCGTGCCGCTCGAGTACGCGCTCTACGTCCTGCCCAACGCCAAGGCGCTGCGCCTGGTGGAATCGGGCAGCTTCCTGGCGCTGCAGCACAAGTGGACGCTGCGCACCTGCTTCAACGCGCAGGAAGAGATCTACCTGGCGTCGATGGACGAGATCGCGCAGGTGCGCGACGTCCACCCGCGGCTCGGCCGGTTCCTCGGGCCGCCGTGCGTGCTCCGCAACAAGGTCGTGTCGCCGCGCTGCACCGAGGGCTCCCACTTCTGCGGCGTGCCGGTGTGGAACAGCTTTCCGGACGCGGTGAGGCGGCTGTAGCCGGCAGGCCGACCGTGACCGTCACGCCCTGGCTGGCGCATCTCTACACGGCCAGTGGCGCGGTCACCGCGCTGCTGGCGGCGCTGGCCGTCTACGAGGGCGATTACCGCGCGGCTCTCTTCTGGCTGGCCACCGCCACCCTCATCGACGCCACCGACGGCGTCCTGGCGCGCGCGCTCAGGGTGAAGGAGCGGCTGCCGTGGTTCGACGGCGCCAGACTCGACGACCTCATCGACTACCTGACCTACGTCTTCGTGCCGGTGGTGCTGATGATCCAGGCTGGACTGCTGCCGCCTGCCGTGGCGCCCTGGATCGGCAGCGCGGTGCTCGTCGCCAGCGGCTACGGCTTCAGCCGCGCCGACGCGAAGGTGGCGACGACCGACCACTTCTTCACCGGCTTCCCGTCCTACTGGAACATCGTGGCGCTGTATCTCTACGTCTGGCGGTTGCCGCCGTTCGTCAACGCCGCGGTTCTGGCCCTGCTGGTGGTGCTGGTGTTCGTGCCGACCCGCTATGTCTATCCGTCGCGCACGTCGACCTGGCAGCTCGCCACCATCCTGCTCGGCACGGTGTGGGGCGCGTGCCTGGCCATGATGATCTGGCGGTTGCCCGCGGTCGACGGACCGTGGATGCCGCTCTCGCTGGTGTTCCCGGCGTACTACTTGGTGCTCTCGGCTCGCCTCACCGCGGCGGAACGGACCGCGCGGCACGGCTGACCTCGCGGGCGGTTCGCGGGCAGGCGGCGCGTCGCCTCCTGGCCGGGCCCGCCGCCACTGGAATGTCTCTTGCTGCATCGTGCCGATATGGCCATGCACACCCAGCTCAAACAGTACGCGGGCCGGCGGCTCACGCGGCGTCTGTATCGTTCGATGCCCTTGATCGGCAGCGTGTTGGCCATTGCCACCCTCGGGCTGGCCATGCGCCGGAAAGGGGCGCTGCGCGGCATTGCTTCCACGGCGCTCGACTTCATCCCATTCGTTGGCGGCGCCAAGAACGCCGTCGAGGTGGCGCGCGGCCGCGACTTCTTCCCCGACCGCCCGCCCCGCCGCTGACGGCCCGTCGGCCGGCGGTCAGGCCGTGGCCGCCCTGGCGCCGGTTACGCGCCGTCGCGCAGCCGGCGCAGCGTGTCGAGATTCTTCACGTCCAGCAGGTC
Organism: uncultured Acidobacteriota bacterium; assembly: GCA_963843885.1. GTDB lineage: Bacteria > Acidobacteriota > Vicinamibacteria > Vicinamibacterales > UBA2999 > CADEFD01. The sequence continues at coordinate 48,395 of CAWJMJ010000011.1, read as the reverse complement.
CGGCGCGATCAACATGGGCTTGGTAGTGCGCGCCGCCTTGGCGGTTTCGAGCAGCAGCGGGCGGCCGGCGAAGCGCCGGTCGTGGAGCAGTCGCCGGAACGGCTCGAGGCCGAGGCAGCCGTCGCCGATGTGCTCGTGTCGATCCACGCGGCTCCCGCATGGGCGCTTCGAGTCGTTGCCGTGGAAGACGCGCACGCGGTCCAGGCCGACCAGCCGGGTGAGCGTCGCCACGGTCGTCTCGTAGCCGCTCTGACTCACGATGTCGTAGCCCGACGCCAGCAGGTGACAGGTGTCGAGGCACACGCCGAGGCGCGCTGAGCCGTCGAGGTGCTCGAGGATCGCGGCGAGGTGCTCGAAGCTGTAGCCGAGCGTGCGTCCCTGTCCGGCGGTGTGCTCGAGGAGCACCATGGTCCGGCGCCGCGGGTGGGCCTTGAAGGCCGCCCGGATGCCGGCGGCGACCAGCTCGAGGGCGTCGGCTTCCGTCCCCGAGGTGCAGGTGCCTGGGTGGATCACGACTCCGAGCAGCCCGAGGGCATGGGCGCGGTCCAATTCGTCGGCGAAGGCGGCAATCGACTGATCACGCAGTTGCGGAGCCGCCGAGGCCAGGTTGATCAGGTAGCTGGCGTGCGACACGACCGGCGAGAGGCCGGCCTCCTCGACGCGCCGCCGGAACCGCCGGATCTCGTCGGCAGCGAGCGGCGGCCCCGCCCACTGGCTGGCGTTCTTGGTGAAGATCTGCAGCGCCTCGCAGCCATGCAACTCCGCGCGATCGACCGCTTTCGAGACGCCGCCGGCAACCGACATGTGAGCGCCGATGCGCAGCATACCGTTCCATTGTGACGCGATCGTGAAGTCGCGCGCGCCGCTGCTCATTGCAGAAACTGCAGCGCAGAAAATTGTAACCTTGCGCAGGCCCCGTTACAATTGAGCCGGGGCGGTCCAGGGCCAGTTCACGCTAGGATCGGCACATGGCCGCCGAGCAAGACGCCGTCATCATCTTTGGCAAGGACACCTGACCGTACACCGCGAGCGCCCGTGAGGCGTACGCCGCGCGTGGGCCGGTCACCTACGTGAACGTCAGGAAATCCCCGGCGGACCTGGCGCGCATGCTCCAGCACAGCGGCGGTCAGCGGCAAGTGCCGGTGATCGTCGACCACGGGGCCGTCACCATCGGCTACGGCGGCACGTGAGGGGTCTGACCCCGCGCCGCCGGTCTGGCGGCTCTGTTACAACCTCTGTGGCCGTCGCGTGTGCGCGGCTCGCGGCGCATCGCGCGCTGCGCCGTCACGCTGCGGCCATGGCGGCCCTGACCCGCCAGCGATGGTGCGGGCCACTCGCGCCGAGGCCGTGGTGAACGTCATCCCCCTGCACGCCGGCAATCCCGGCCCGATGACCGGCTCCGGCAACTGGACCTACCTCGTGCCCGGGGCCGCGCCGGTTTTGATCGATGCCGGCGTGGGCGAGCCAGGCCACCTCGCCGCGCTCTTCGCGCACGCGCCCGCGGGACCGGCGCAGGTGCTCGTCACCCACATCCATCCGGATCACGCCTCCGGGGCGCCGGCCTTGGCGCGCCGGGCGCCGCGGGCGCGCTTCGTCAAGTTCCCGTGGCCGGGGCCAGATGCCGCCGTCCCGGTGCCGTGGTGCGCCGTGGCCGACGGCGACGACCTCCCCACCGCGCAGGGGCCGCTGCGCGTGCTCCACACGCCAGGCCACTCGCCCGACCACGTGGCGTTCGTGCACCTTGCCTCGGGCACGGCCTTCACCGGCGACCTGCTGGTGCAGGGCAGCAGCGTCGTCATCCCGGCTTCTCACGGCGGCGTGCTCGTGGATTACCTGCGTTCCCTCGAGCGGCTGGCAGCACTGGGAATCCGCCGGGCCCTGCCGGCCCACGGTCCGGTCATCGAGGAACCGCTGGCGCTCATCGCGGCCTACCAGGCCCATCGCCGGGCACGCGAGCAGCAGATCGTGGCGGTGCTGTCGGCCGCTACGGCAAGCATCGCGAACATCGCCGCGCGCCTCTATCCGGATCTCGACCCGGCCCTCGTGTCGCAGGGGCGCGACAGCGTGCTGGCCCACCTCGTAAAGCTCGACGCCGACGGCGTGGCCGAGCGGGTGGACGGCGGCTGGCGCTTGCGGGCCTAGCCGCGAGCAGTGCGGGGCGGCTCCAGTGCTACAGTGCAGGAACGTGGCCCGCCCGTGGCCGCGGAGAGACCCGCCCATGGAAAACATCGTCGACCACATCAACGTCAACCGCGACAGCTACATCGAGCAGCTCAAGGCGTTCCTGGCCATCCCGAGCATCTCGGCGTTGCCGGCGCACAACGCCGATACCCGCCGCTGCGCCGAGTGGGTGGCCGCTGAGCTGAGCCGCATCGGGCTGCACGGCGCCCGCCTCGTCGAGACGCCCGGCCATCCGGTGGTCTACGCCGAATGGCTCGGCGCGCCGGGTGCGCCCACCATCCTCTTCTACGGCCACTACGACGTGCAGCCGGTCGATCCGCTCGAACTGTGGACGTCGCCGCCCTTCGAGGCGACGGTCCGCGACGGCGAACTCTACGCCCGCGGCGCGGTGGACGACAAGGGCCAGGTCTTCATGCACATGAAGGCGGTCGAGGCGCACCTGTCGCAGACCGGCACCCTGCCGGTGAACATCAAGTTCGTGCTCGAAGGGGAAGAGGAAGTCGGCAGCGCCAACCTCGACGACTTCATCAAGGCCAACAAGGATCTGCTCAAGGCCGACGTCGTCGTCATCAGCGACTCGCCGATGTTCGACCGCGACGTCCCGTCGATCTGCTACGGCCTGCGCGGCCTGGCCTATTTCCAGATCGACGTGCGCGGCTCCAAGTCGGATCTGCACTCGGGCTCGTTCGGCGGCGCGCTGGCCAATCCGGCCATGGCCCTGGCCCAGGCGCTGGCGCAGATGAAGGACAAGGGCGGACGCATCAAGATCCCCGGGTTCTACGACGACGTCGTGCCGCTGCGCGACGAGGAACGCGCGGAGTTCGCCAAGCTGCCGTTCAACGAGAAGCGTTACCGCATGGACCTGGGCGCGCCGAAGCTGTTCGGCGAGAGCGGCTACACCACGCTCGAACGGGTGTGGGCGCGGCCGACCTTCGAGATCAACGGCCTGCTCTCGGGCTTCACCGGCGACGGCGCCAAGACCGTGCTGCCCGCCGTGGCCATGGCCAAGGTCAGCATGCGGCTCGTGCCCAATCAGGATCCACAGAAGATCGGCGACCTGTTCGAGGCCTACCTGAAGAAGGTCATGACCAAGGCCGTGAACTACACCCTCATCCGCATGCACGGCGGCAAGCCGTGGATGACCGGCTTCGACAACGACTACGTGCAGGCCGCGGGCCGGGCCATCGAACGCGGCTTCGGCAAGACGCCGGTGTTCAACCGCGAAGGCGGCTCGATTCCGGTGGTGGCCACCTTCCAGGAGGAACTGGGCTTGCCGTGCGTGCTCTTCGGCGTCGGTCTGCCCGACGAGAACGCCCACGCCCCCGACGAGAAGATCGACCTGGGCAACTTCCACAACGGCGTGATTGCCTCGGCCGCGCTCTACGAGGAGATCGGCCGCCTGCGCTGAGATGGACGGCGTGGTGGCGCCGCTCCGCGCCTTCTACGGCCCGCTGGCCCTGCCGCCGCGCGACCTGTTCGCGTTCTTCGTCTGGGAGGTCGTGTCGGCGCGGCGCGCTGCCGGCCCGGCGCGACACGGCGTGGCAGGCCCTCAAACGCCTGCCGGCCCTCACCCCCGACGCGATGTTCCGGACCGCGAGAGCGGACCTGGAGCAGGCGCTCGGCGCCGTTGGCGCCGTGGCCCAGCGCAGCGAGCAACTCAAGAACGGCAGCGGCCATTTCCGCCGGCACCTCGAGTCTGCCCAGCCGCGTGAGCGGCCCGCTGGGCGGCGCCGTGCGGGCCCTGGCCGATGTGCCGCACCTGTCGCCCGCGGCCCGCCTCCGCGCTCTGCTCTTTGCCGGCGGACACGCGCTGGCGCCGGTGGACGACGGCGTGGCCCGTGTGCTGAGCCGGCTGTACGGCGTGGCCGGGCCGAAGCCGCGCGTGCGCCGCGCGATGCGGCGGCGGGTCTTCCAGGCGTGCGGCGGCGAGCGCGAGCGGCTGGCGGAGGCCACCGTCATGCTGGCGCACCATGCGGGACACGCCTGCACCGAGCACGCCCCGCACTGCCCGGTCTGCCCGCTGGCGCCGCGGTGCCATTACGCGCGCACCTCCCGGGAGCGGGCCTCGGCCGGCGCCGGCTAATTGAACGAGGCGAGGCGGCGGCGAAGGGACTTCACGTGGTCCCAGACCTGCGTCGTCTCGTCGCGGCTCTCGTCGCCGCGGTCGGTCAGGGCGACGAGCTTCAGATACTCTTCGAGGTCGCGCAGCGCCGGCGCGTAGTCGTGCAGGTGGTAGGACAGCAGCCCGCGATCGCGCAACTCCTGCAGCGTCGACGGCGCCAGTGCCAGCAGCGCGTCGGTGACCACGCGGGCGTGGGCGAACGAGCGGCGCTGCACGTAGAGCCGTTTGAGGTTCCTGAGCATCCGCATGAAGATCTGGCGGCGCGAGGCCCGCGCCAGCAGCGCCGGATGGAACGGGACGTCGCCGTCCTCCTGGCGCGCCAGCAGCGCCCGGCAGTCCTCGTGTGTGAGCACGGCGCCGCCGTCGAACGGGTCGACCACCAGGCCGTGCCCGGCATCGCCAGCGGCGGCGTCCCAGACCCGCACCAGGAAGTGCCCGGGGAAGTTGATGCCTTCGGCCCGCAGGCCGGCGCGGCGCGCCGTCTCGATGTAAACCACGGCCAGAGTGATCGGGATCCCGGTGCGGCGCTCGAGCACCTGGTTCAGGCAGCTGTTGCGGACATCGGCATAGCGCTCGCGGTTGCCGTGGAAGCCGAGGTCGGCAAAGAGGCACTGGTTTACCGCGTCGACGCGCGCGTCCACGGGCCCTTCGGCGCCGGCCGCCCGCGCCACGCTGGCCAGCGCCTGCTCGCCGATCGCGTCGAGCGTGCCCAGGTAGGTCCGTGGCTCGAGCCGCGGATACTCGACCGCCGCGATGGCCAGCGCCCCGAGCGCCACGTCCTGGCCGGAACGCCCGTCGCCTTCGGTCAACAGGCGCGTCAGCGTTTCGGCCAGCGGCATCATCCCTGCTCGCAGAGGCGGTCGAGCGTGGCCAGCTCCAGCGTGCCCAACCCCTCGATGATCAGCTCGGCATGTCCCGCCAGCGCGGCCGCGGGATAGGTGTTGGTGACGGCGACGGTGCGCAGACCGGCGGCCCGCGCCGATTCGAGGCCCCAGTGCGAGTCTTCGATGGCCACCGTGTGGCGGGGGCTGAGCGCGCGGCCCACTGCCGCCTGCAGGCGCGCGAACGCCTCCAGATACGGGTCCGGTGCCGGCTTCGAGTTGGGGGTCTGATCGGCGCCCACGACGGCCAGGAAGCAGTCACTGAGCCCGGCGTTGATCAGCACTTCGTCGATTTCGCGGGTCAGCGCGCCGGAGGCGATGGCCAGGGGCACGCGCGCGGCGGCGGCGCGGATGAACGCGGGGACGCCGGCAAAAAGCATCTCGCCGGCCGCTGCCAGGGCTTCGTAGCGGCGCTCCTTCTCGGTCAGCAGCGCGCGCAACGCGTCCGGCGCAAACGGGGCGCCGGCATCCTGGCCGAGCGCCGTAAGGACGCCGAGGTCGTCGAAGCCGAGGTAGCGGCGGTAGTAGGCCTCGTCGCTCAGCGTGACCGGTGAGCCCTGGTGCGCCAGGGCCTCCTGGAAAGCGCGCAAGTGCAGACGCTCGCTGTTGGCGACCACGCCGTCGAAGTCGAGGACGATGGCCTGCAGGGCGCTCATCGGGTGGGGGCCAGGATCTCGGCGGCGCGCAGCCGCTCGCCCGCCCGCACCGGTGTCTTCAGCCGGTTCTCCGGCGGCGGGTAAGGACAGTCGTACTCGGCGTTGTAGTAACAGTAGGGGTGATAGGCGGCATTGAAGTCGACGATGTAAACGCCGCTCGACTGCGGGTCGATGTCCATATAGCGTCCGGCCTGGTACGTTTCGGTGCCGCTCGTCAGATCGCTGAAGGGGATGAAGAGGCGCGACACCGTGGGCTCGCCGGCTTCGGCAAAGGCCGTCAAACGCAGCGGCTGTCCCTTCAGCGTGAACTCCAGGTAGCCGACCCGCTCCATGTCGCGCTGCTTGCCGGTGGAGGTCGGCATCACCAGCCGGGTGCGCGGCTCGATCAGCTTCAGCGTGCCCGGCGGGGCGTAGGCGGGGTCGATGTCGAAGTAGCTGAGGGGCAGGAACTTGTCGTAATCAGCCGGCTTCACCGGCGAGTCGGCGCCGCCGCGGAAGAACGCGTTCTTCTTGATCCGCGCGTCCTGGACCGAACGCAGGTAGAAAGCCTCGGGCGGCTCCTGTGCGCACGAAAACGCCAACCCCAGCGCCAGCACTACGGCCACGGCGCGCCATTCCGACCTGCTGCTCACGTCGTTCAGTGTGCCACAGGCGCCGGGGCAACCCGCTCGAAGTGCTCGACCAGGCTCCGGCCAAGGCGCCCGATGCGGTCCTCGAACAGCCCGATCGGCTCGGCGACGCTGTTGGCGAAAAAGGCCACGACGATGGGTCCCGAGTGCGCGTAGATGATGCCGGCGTCGCTGGCAAGGCGGCCGCCGTCGCCGGTCTTGTGGCCGACCGGCACGTCCAGGTAATGCGGTAGACGGCGCGTGCCGAGTCGCTGCCGGCGCAGGGTCTGACGCATCCGGTCGCAGCCGGCCGCGGTGGTCAGCGTACAGCGCTCGATGGCCTCGAGCAGCCGGCCGGTGGCGGCCGGCGTGGTCGTGCCGAGCCAGAAGGCGGGCTCGAGGCTGGTGCGGCGGTCGCGCTCCTGGGCAAAGCGGCGTCGGTTGTCGGGGTCGGTCACGACCGTCAGCCAGCGCGTCCTGGCGCCGGCAAAGAGCGGCGTGTAGTGCGCCGCCAGCGGATTGCCGTCCATGGCGTAGAGCAGGCCGGTCACCTCTTCGGCGGTCAGGGCGGCGAACGTCGGGTCGAGCAGCGCCAGCAGGGCGCGGCGATAGGCATCGGGCCGGCCGAACGACCGCGTCTCGGGATAGCCCGAAGCCGCCAGCCACGCGTTCACCGCGTCCACGCCGCCGATGGCGTCGACGACCAGGTCGGTGGCGGTGTTGTCGCTCGTGATGATCATCTCGGTGACCAGATCGCCGAGCGTCGGCGCCAGCCCGAGGTCGTGATACTGCAGCACGCCGGTGCCATGCCTGAGGTGAGCGCGGGTGAGGGCGGTGCGGCGCGAGAGGTCGAGCTCGCCCCGTTCGGCCATCTGCACGGCGCGCACCAGGTAGGGCAGCTTGGTGATGCTGGCGGGGCTGAAGGCCTGCTCGGCTCGTACGCCAGCGGCGCGGCCCGACGGCAGGTGCTTGATGTAGACGCCGGTCGTGGCCGGCATCTCGGCCAGAGCCGAGGTCAGGAGCGCGGCCAGTTCGCCGTCCGGGGCAGGCGCCGCGGCCGGCGACGGCCTGGCGCCCGAGGCCGCGCCCGCCAGCGCCACGGCGCCCGCTACGACCGCCAGCGCAAACCGGCGCCGCCCGGTCGAGAGTGGCACGGCGCTAGGCAAACGGGTAGCCGCCTTTGGCGACCGTCGCGTCGGAGATGGTGCGGCGCAGCGCCACCAGGTTGGCGGGCATCAGCTTCAACAGCCGCTTGAGCGCCGCCAGGCTGGTCCGCAACGCGTCGCCTTCGGCCAGCGCGGCCAGCGCCGAGCGCGCGGCCCACTCGATCCGGCCGAACGCCTCGTGCGTCACGACCGTGGCCGTGGCGGCGTGGAGCGCGGCGTCGGGGCCGGACGCGGCGGCCGCGCGCAGGACGGCGCTCTCGGCGGCATAGGTGTCGATGATGATGTCGGCCAGCATGCGAAAGCACCTCCTGCTCGTGCTGCAGCGCGTCGCCGTGCCGCTCCATCGCGGTGCCGGCCACGAACAGAACCACCTTCTTGTAGGCGCTCACGGCCTGGAGCTCGGCGGCCAGCACGCGGTCGCTGGCGTCGGCCGCCGCCAGCGGGCCGAGGATCTCGTCCTGCAGCCGGCGGGCCGCGGCCAGGAGTGGCAGTTCGTCCTTCACCGCCTTCTTGATCAGCAGGCCGGGGATGAGCAACCGGTTGATTTCGTTGGTGCCTTCGAAGATGCGATTGACGCGCGCGTCGCGATAATGCCGCTCGACCGGGTAGTCGGCGACAAAGCCGTTGCCGCCGTGGATCTGCATGCTCTCGTCGATGATGTAGTCGGCCGCTTCGCTGCCGTAGACCTTCGCAATCGACGCCTCGATGGCGTATTCCTCGAGTGCGTGCAGGACCGCGGCAGCGAGTGGCGCCGGCGGCCACGACCGTCTCGTCGATCAGGCCGGCGGTGCGGTAGATCAGGCTCTCGAGGGCGTACTCGCGCGCCGTCATCTCGCCCAGTTTGTGGCTTGATGGCGCCGAAGGTGGCGATGGCCACGCCGAACTGCTTGCGCTGCGCCGCGTACTTCGCCGCATCGGCGATGGCGTCCTTGGCCCCGCCCGAGGTCATCGCGCCGAGCTTGAAGCGGCCGAAGTTGAGGACGTTGAAGGCCACCTTGTGGCCCTTGCCGACCTCGCCGAGCACCGCGTCGGCCGGCACCTTCACGTCCTGCAGGATCACGGGTGTCGTGGACGACCCGTGCAGCCCCATCTTGTGTTCTTCCTTGCCGCGACGACACGCCCGCCCAGCCGCGCTCGACGATGAAGGCGGTGAAGTGCTCGCCGTCGACCTTGGCGAAGATGATGAAGACATCGGCGAAGCCGCCGTTGGTGATCCACATCTTCTCGCCGGAGAGCACGAAGCTGCCGTCGGGCTGACGCAGGGCGCGGGCCTTGGCGCCGAGCGCGTCGGAGCCCGACCCGGACTCGCTGAGGCAGTAAGCGCCGACCAGCTCGCCGGCGACGAGGGCCGGCAGGTACTGCTGCTTCTGCGCGTCGGTGCCGAACAGCAAAATCGGCAGGATGGTGAGGTTGGCCTGCGCGCCGAAGGTGGCGCCGAACGAGGCGTTGCGTGCGACCTGTTCGCTGACGACCAGCGTGGTCACCTTGTCGAGATCGACGCCGCCGTAGGCTTCGGGCACGTTGGTGCCGAGCAGGCCGAGCGCGCCGCACTGTCCGCACCAGTTCGCGGTTCGAGCGCCCAGTCCTTCTTCTCGAGCCGCTCGAGCGCGGGCAGCACCTCGCCGTTCGATGAACTCGGCGGCGGTCTGCGCGATGAGCCGGTGCTCGTCGGTGATCCGCTCGCGGCGTCATCACCGCGGCCGTTTCGGTGTCGACGATCAGCCACTCGCCGCCGCGTGTGATCGTGCCGTTGCGGTGCCGCCATCGGTGTTCTCCTCGTACTGGTGTTCCATCCGTCATCTGCCATCGGACCGCGAACGAGCCGTCGCCGTCCGCGCCGCGCCTGGCCGGTGCAACGGGCCGCCGCCTATGCGACGCGTTCGAAGATGCCGGCCGCGCCCATGCCGCCGCCGACGCACATCGTCACCAGCCCGTACGCGCGCCGCGGCGCCGCATCTCGTAGAGCAGCGTCGTGGTCATGCGCGCGCCGGTGCAGCCGAGCGGATGGCCGAGCGCGATGGCGCCGCCGTTGACGTTGAGCCGGTCGGCGGGAATCGCCAGCTCCGCCTGGCAGGCCAGCACCTGGGCGGCGAACGCTTCGTTGAGCTCCACGAGATCGATCTCGGATCGAGCGTCAGTCCGGCCTGCGCCAGGACCTTGCGCACGGCCGGCACGGGCCCGATGCCGAAGAGCTCCGGCGGACGCCGGCGGTGGCGTAGGCGACGAACCGGGCCAGCGGCGTCAGGCCGTGCGTCGCGCGCGTAGCGCGGAAGAGACCAGCACCACGGCGGCGGCGCCGTCGCTGGTCTGCGAGGAATTGCCGGCCGTGACCGTGCCGCTGGCGTGAAACGCCGGACGCAGCGCGGCCAGCGCGTCGGCCGAAGTCTCGCGTCGCGGCCCTTCGTCGGTGGCAAACAGCGACTCGCGCGTGACCGGCGCTCCCGTGGCGTCCGGCGCCACGCCGTGGACCGGCACCGGCACGATCTCGTCGGCGAAACGTCCGGCGTCGATGGCGGCGATGGCCCGTTGGTGGCTGCGCAGCGCGAACGCGTCCTGCTCCGCGCGCGAGATGCCCGACTCGCGCGCATGGTTCTCGGCCACCAGACCGGTGCTGAGATACACGTCGGGATAGGTCTCGACCAGGCCGGGGTTGGGGGCGACCTTGTGGCCGCCCATCGGGATGAGGCTCATCGACTCGGTGCCGCCGGCGACCACGACGCGCGCCTCGCCCAGGCGGATACGCTCGGCGCCACAGGCGATGGCCTGCAACCCCGAGGAGCAGAACCGGTTGACGGTCACCGCCGAAGCGCTCACGGGCAGGCCGGCGCGCAGGCTGGCGATGCGCGCCACGTTCAAACCCTGCTCGGCCTCGGGCATGGCGCATCCGAGGATCACGTCGTCCACGTCCCCGGGCTCCACCTGCCCGGCCCGCGCCATGACGCCACGGATGACGAGCGCGGCCAGTTCGTCGGGACGGGTGAAGCGCAGCGCCCCGCGCGGCGCCTTGCCTACTGGCGTGCGAGCCGCAGCCACGATCACGGCGTCGGTCATTTCAGCCTTGCCAATCCGCCAGAAGCTCCTCGACGGCGTCGCCCACGAGCGACGTCTTGCCCTCGAAGAGGTGGTTCGCATGTTCGATCCAAGTCAGTTCCTTCGGCTCTGGCAGCGACGAATAGAACTTCCTGACGTCCTTGGCCGAGATGAGCTCGTCGTCCTCGCCGTGGATGATGAACTTGGCCTTCGCCCACGTCTGCAGCGGGGAAAAATCCCAGCGGTCCACCGCCGGCGCCACGAGCAGCGCCAGCGACACGCGCGCGTCGGTGGGCGCGACCGCGGCCGCGATCCACGAGCCGAACGACATGCCCACCGCCCACAACGGCAGGCCGGGGTAGCGCGCGGCGGCGAAGTCCAGGGCGGCGCGAAAGTCGTCCTTCTCTCCAGGACCCGCATCGAAGCTGCCGGCGCTCAGGCCGACGCCGCGGAAGTTGATGCGCAAGGCCGCGGCACCGACGCGGGTGAGCGCCTTGGCCGTCTGGTACAGGGCCTTCGTGTGCATGGTGCCGCCGTGCAGCGGGTGCGGATGGACGCACACGGCGACGGCCCGCGGCGGCCCGTCGGGCAGGTCGAGCCGCGCTTCGAGCGGGCCCGCCGGACCCGCAATCTCTTTAACAAACTCGGTCGGCACTATGGCTCCTTGACGTGAGGTCGGAGAGCGCGACGGGGGCGCCGTCGCGCAGGTCGAGCATGAAGTCGGCGATCAGCCGGGCGAAATCCCCGGCCCGGGTGACGGTGCCGGAGTGGCCGGTGCGCGGCATGACCGCCACGCGCGCCTCGGGCAGCCACTGCAGGTAGCGGAGCGTGTCTTCGGGCGGCACGACCCGCTCCAGTGCCGCTTCGCCGGTGACGAGCAGCGCCGGCACGGGGATGGGATGCGCGGTCGAGAAGCGTGCCGCCGCGAGCCAGTGCAGGCGTCGCACCATGCGCGCGGACGACGCCGGGGCGCTGGCGATACGCCAGCCGTGGTCGACGACGAAGTGCAGCAGGTCGCGGCCGGCGGGGAAGGCGGCGCGCAGTTCGGGATAGGTGCGCACCGGGGCGCCGAGCCAGAAGGCCGGCCCCATCAGCCACGGCGCCGCCAGATAGCGCTGGGCCCGAACCGGCAGGACCCAGCCGGGCGGCGGGGCCGACGCCACTACCAGTCCGGCGACCGCCTCAGGGTGCCGCGCCGCGTATTCGGCAGCAATCAGCCCGCCGTACGAGATGCCAACCACCACGGGGCGCTCGGCGCCGGCCTCGCGCCGCACCTGGTCGAGCTGCGAGAGGTAATTTTCGAAGCCGGCCGCCTCGGTCCAGGCGAACTGGCTGGTCGGCTCGTCGCACAACGAGAACGTGGTGACGCGCCCCAGGTCGGCGAGCGCCGCCACGGTCGGCATCTGCCATTCGTGTCGCCCCTGGATGCCGGGCACGAGCACGATGGGCGGTCCCTCGCCGCGCTGGATGATGCGCCCCACTAGTTCCTCAGCGGCTTGCCGGTGGTCAGCGTGTGCTGGATGCGCGCCAGCGTTTTCGGCTCGCCGAGCAGGCGCAGGAACGCTTCCCGCTCCAGGTCGAGGAGGTGCTGCTCGCTGACCGTGGTGGCGTGCGGCACGGCGCCGCCGGCAAAGACCTGCGCCAGCGCGCGTCCGATGGTGAGGTCGTGGTCGCTGGCGCGTCCGGCGCGCCAGGCCAGGTGCACGCCCAGCTTCAGCGCGGCCGCGAGCGACTCGCCGCCGACGGGGATGGCCAGGCGCGGCAGCGGCGCGCGGTAGCCGTCGCTCACGCGCTGCAGCGCCTTGGCCTTGGCGTCGGCGATCAGCCGTTCGCGATTCATCGAGAAGGTGTCGAGCGGCGACAGGTAGCCGAGACGGCTCGCGTCGGGACCGCTGGCCGACACCTTGGCCAGCGCCACGGTTTCGAACGCCTGCTGCACGTACGGCAAGGGATCGGCGCCAGACGACGGCACCCGCGCCATGGCGCGCGCGAGCATCTCCTTGGTGCCGCCGCCGGCGGGAATCAGCCCGACGCCGACCTCGACCAGCCCCATGAAGGTTTCGCCGGCGGCGTGCACGCGGTCGCCGTGCAGGGCGATCTCGCAGCCCCCGCCGAGCGCCAGGCCGGCCGGCGCGACCACGACCGGCACCTGGCTGTAGCGCAGGGCCATCACGCCCTGCTGGAAGCCGCGCACCATCAGGTCGAGCTCGTCCCAGTTGCCTTCCTGCGCCTCGAGCAGCACCAGCATCAAGTTGGCGCCGGCCGAGAAGTTCGGGGCCTCGTTGCCGACGACGAGGGCGCGGAAGTTGGTCTCGGCTTCGCTCACGCCGGCCTGGAGCATGGCGATGGTGTCGGCGCCGATGCTGTTCATCTTCGAGTGGAACTCCACGCACAGCACGCCGTCGCCGAGGTCGACGAGGCTGGCGCCGGCGTTGCGTTTGACCACCTTGGACTGGGCCACGGCCGCGGTGAGCACGAGCAGGCCGGGGCCGGCCGGCGGCAGGGCCCCGTCGCGCAGCCGGTTGCGGCCGGCGGCCAGCGCCTCGGCCACCATGGGCGGCACGTCGGCGACGCCGTGCGCCGCGGCGGCGTCGGTGACCTCGCGCAGGCCGATGGCGTCGAGCAGTTCGAACGGGCCCGAGCTCCCAGCCGAAGCCCCAGCGCATGACCCGGTCCACGTCGTCGATCGAGTGCGCGATGGCCGGCGCGACCCGCGCGGCGTAGAGCAGCGTCGGCGCCAGTGTCCGGCGCAGGAACTCGCCGACGTGGTCGTGGCCCAGGAACAGCGCGCGCACGCGCGCGCCGACGTCGGTGACGGCCGCGGCGCCCTGGATCGACGCGAACAGCGGCTTGCGCTGCGGCTCGGTACTCGAAGCTGGCCGGGTTGAGGGTCAAGATCTCCGAGGCCCCGCCGGCGTCCTTGCGCCGCTCGTAGAAGCCCCGGCCCGATTTCTCGCCCAGGGCCCCGGCCGCGATCAGGCGCTGCAGCAGCGGCGAGGGCGCAAACCAAGCCCGGTCCTCGGCCCCGGGCAGCCGTTCCTCGAGGTTGCGCATGACCTGCGCGAGCACGTCGAGGCCGGCGATGTCCAGCGGTCCGGAAGGTGGCTGACGGTGGGCGGCCGATTGGGCTGCCGGTGATCGCGTCGATCTCGTCGATGGTGTAGGCGCCCGACTCGACCGCGCGCAGCATCGCGGCCACGCCGTGCAGGGCCAGATGATTGGCGATGAAGTTCGGGGTGTCCCTGGCCACGACCACGCCCTTGCCCAGCACATGGTCGGCGAAGGCGGACACCGCCGCCACGATCGCCGGGTCGGTGTCGGGCGTGGGGATGAGCTCGAGCAGCGGCAGATAGCGCGGCGGGTTGAAGAAGTGCGTGCCGAGCCAGCGCCGCCGGAATTCGAGCGGCCAGCCGTCGCTGATGGCACCGATCGGGATGCCCGAGGTGTTGGTGCTCAGCACGGCGTGCGGTGCGCAGTGCGGGGCCACCCGCGCGAGCAGGTCGCGCTTGACGTCGAGCCGTTCCACCACCGCTTCCATGATCCAGTCGGCCGCGGTCAGCTGGGAGAGGTCTTCGTCGAAGCCGCCGGTGCGCACGAGCCGCCAGGTGTCGGGTGTGAACTGCGGATCGGGCTTCAGCTTCCGGGCGCGCTCGAGGCCCAGCGCGCGGCCTCGCGCGGTGACGTCGAGCAGCAGCGACGGCACGCCGGCGTTGGCGAAGTGCAACGCGATCTGCGCGCCCATCGTGCCGGCGCCGAGAATACCCACCGAGCGGATGTTCATGGCGCGCCCCCCAGGGCCCGCGACCGGCTGCCGACGCCGTTCAGGAAAAGATCGATGACGGTGTCGGCGTCGTCGGCGAGCGCATAACGGCGCGGGCTGAGCATCCAGTTGGTGGCCATCTCGTCGAGCGCGCCGAACAGGATCTTGGCCGCGGCCGTGGCGCTGACCTCGCGCCGGAACAGCCCTTCCGCCTGGCCGGCTTCCACCGCCTCGCGCAGGAGGCCGAGGTACTCGCGCAGGTAGCTCGACGAAAAGCGCTCCATGAACTTGGTCGACTGGCGCAGCTCGACCTGGAAGACCACCGCCAGATCGCGGTCGCGGCCGAGCCGTTCCAGGTGCAGGCGAGCGATGCGGCGCAGGCGGTCGCGCGGGTCGACGACGCCGGCGAGCGCGGCTCGCCCCTCGGCAATCGCGTCCTGCATCGTGCGCTCGAAGAGCGAGACGAGCAGGTCGTCCTTGCTGCGGAAGTAGAGATAGACGGTGCCGGCGGCGACGCCGGCGGCGCGGGCCACGTCGGCCACCTGCGCGTTGAAGAAACCGCGCTGGGCGAATACCCGCGTGGCGGCGCGCATGATGGCGTCGCGTTTGTCGGCCACCATGGGCCGGGCCACTTCAGCGGAACGCCTGGACAGGGCGGCAGCTCGGCTCATGAATGAACGTTCATTCATTTTCGGCGCGGGCCGACCGCCTGTCAACGGCGATCCCGGCGCCGCCCGGCAGGCCACCGATCCCAGGAGAGGCTCGAGCTGGACGATATAATCGCCGCCAATGACCGTCATGACCGGCAGGCGCTCCGCGCCCGCCACGACCGGCGTCGTCGCCGTGGTCCTCGGGCTCGTGGCCCTGGCCGGTAGCGCCTGGGGGTGCGGCACGCCCTCGACGTCCGCGACACCCGGCTTCCGCGACCGGCTGATCTTCGCGGCGGCCGCCGACGCCACCACGCTCGACCCGCACAACACCACCGACACCGAGTCCGACCAGGTGATCATGATGATTTACGAGCCGCTGCTCGCCTTCGACGACACGATGAAGATCGTGCCGCGGCTGGCCGAGCGGTGGAACGTCGAGCCCGACGGCGTCACCTGGACGTTCCACTTGCGCGCGGGCGTCAGGTTTCACGACGGCGCGCCGCTCGATGCCGAGGCGGTGCGGCTGAACTTCGCGCGCGTCCTCGATCCGGTCGCCAATCACAAGCGGCTGTCGCTCTTCAGCATGATCGACCGCGTCGAGGTCGTCGATCCGCTGACGGTACGCATCGTCACGAAGTATCCGTTCGGCGCCTTCGAGCCGACCATCGCCCATGTCTCATCGGCCATCGTCAGCCCGGTGGTGGCCGAAACGGCGGGGACGGCCTTCGGCAGCGCCGCCGACGCCGTGTCGGGCACTGGCCCCTACCGCATCGCCAGCTGGAAGAAGGACCAGGAGATCGTGCTCGAGCGCTTCGACGGCTACTGGGGCACGCCGGGGGCGACCAGGCAGATCGTCTATCGTCCGGTCCCGGAAGCGGCCGCGCGCGTGCTGGCCCTGGAGAGCGGCGATGTCGACGTCATCAGCCGCATTCCGGCCACCGACATTCCCCGCCTCGAGGCGCGCGCCGATATCGCGGTGCACACGCTGCCCGGCGTCGGCGCGCAGCAGTTCCGCTTCAACATCACGAAGAAGCCCTACACCGACCCGCGCGTGCGCCAGGCCGTGTCCTACGCCATCAACCGGCCGGCCATCGTGAACAACCTGGTGTCCAGCTTCGCCCGGCCGTCCACGAGCGCGCTCACGTCGATCATGCGCGGCTACACCAACCTCGGCGAGATTCCCTACGACCCGGAGCGCGCCCGGCATCTCCTTCGCGAGGCCGGCTATCCGAACGGCTTCACCACCCGGATTGCCACCACCCCGCGCTACCCCATGGGCGTGGAACTGGCCGAGGCCGTGGCCTCGGACCTGAAGAAAGTCGGCATCCGCGCCGCCATCGACGTCTATGACTGGGCCACGATGGTGCAGTTCTGGGCGGGCCTGCCCCCCGAGAAGAACCCGCAGGAGATCTTCATCATGGGCGCCGGCGCCTCCACCGCCGATGCCGACTG
The DNA here is from genome assembly GCA_963843885.1 of uncultured Acidobacteriota bacterium. Lineage (GTDB taxonomy): Bacteria > Acidobacteriota > Vicinamibacteria > Vicinamibacterales > UBA2999 > CADEFD01. Next base: position 31,889 of record CAWJMJ010000011.1, on the reverse strand, counting down.
GGGCCTGCGGCCCATCTTCAGGACCGCGCTCACCAACGAGAACAACTACGGCTACTACTCGAACCCCGAGTTCGATCGGGTCATCGAGGCGGCCATGCGCGAGACCGACGCCGCCAAGCGCCAGGCGCTCTACACCCGCGCCCAGCAGATCGTGTACCTGGAGGATCCCGGCGCGGTGTGGCTCTTCGACACGCTCTACAGCGTGGCGGCGCGCCGCGCCGTGACCGGCCTGCGGCCGATGGCCCTCGGCGTCGTCACCTTCGAGCGGGCGCAGGTGGCCGGATCCTGAGGACGGAATGCCCCGGGCGCTGCGGCTGATTGCCCGCGCGGGTCTGCGACTCGCGCCGGTGCTCGTGGCCATCTCGGTGCTGGTGTTCTCGATCGTCCACCTGATTCCTGGCGACCCGGCGGTGATTGCCGCTGGCCTCGAGGCGTCACCGGCCACCGTCGACCGCATCCGCCACGACCTCGGCCTGGATCGCCCGCTGCTCGTGCAGTACGCGCGGTTCGTGAGCGGGGCGCTGCGCGGCGATCTCGGGGTCTCGGTGCGGACCGGCGCTCCCGTCGGCCGAGAGATCCTCGACCGGCTGCCGCATACCGCGCTGCTCGCCGCCGGCGGCGTCGCCATCGCCGTGGCGCTCGGCCTGCTCGTGGGCGTCGGCGCGGCGCTGGCGCGCCGGGTGCTGGTCGACCGGCTGCTGACCGCGGGCAGCCTGCTGGCGGCGTCGACGCCGTCCTACTGGCTGGCGCTGATGCTGATGCTGGTCTTCTCGGTGACGCTTGGCTGGCTCCCGGCCATCGGCGTGGGCACGCCGGCCCACTACGTGCTGCCGTGTCTCGCCCTGGGCCTGCAATCGGCCGGCGCGGTGGCGCGCATGACCAGGGCCTCGGTGCGCGACGTGCTCGGGCAGGACTTCCTGCGGGCAGCGCGCGCCAAGGGCGTGCCGGAATGGCAGGTGCTGGTGGGCCACGGTTTGCGCAACGCGCTCTTGCCGGTGCTGAGCCTGGTCGGCCTGCGCATCGGCGGCCTGCTGGCCGGCACCGTGCTGGTCGAGAGCGTATTTGCTGTGCCCGGCGTCGGCCGCATGATGGTCGACGCCGTGGTGGCCCGCGACTTCCCGGTCGTCCAGGGCGGCGTGCTGGTCGTGGCGGCGATGGTCGTGATCGTCAACGGCCTCACCGATGTCGTCGCCGGGACGCTCGATCCCCGGGTGCGCGCGTGACCTGGTGGCTGGCCTTTCTTCGACGCGACCTGCTCGCGGCCGCGGCCCTGGCCGTGCTCGTCGTCGTGGCGCTGGCCGCCACCATCGGACCGTGGCTGACGCCCTACGATCCCAACGCGGTCGACCTGGCCGCCAACTACCGGGCCACGTCGCTGGCGCACCCGCTTGGCACCGACCATCTCGGCCGCGATACCTTGAGCCGGCTGATTGCGGGGTCGCGCGTGTCGCTCGGCATCGCTCTGACCAGCACGGTCGCGGGTCTGCTGGCAGGGTCGGCGATCGGCCTGATGGCGGCGTGGCGGCGCGGCCTCGCCGAGCGGCTGCTGCTGCAGTTCATCGACATCCTGCTGGCGCTGCCGGAGCTGCTGTTGGCGATTGCCGCCGTCACCGTGCTCGGGCGGGGCATCACGCCCACGGTGGTGGCGGTCGCGATTTACGCGGTGCCGAGCTTTGCGCGCATCGTCCGGGCCGCGGCGCAGCCGATTGTCGGCACCGAGTTCGTGCTCGCCGCCCGGGCCTCGGGCGCCTCCTCATTCCGGCTGCTCACGAGGCACGTGCTGCCCGGGTGTCTGTCGCCCATCCTCGCGCACACCACCGTCATGCTCGGCAGCGCCATCCTGCTGGCGTCGGGGCTGTCGTTCCTCGGGTTGGGCGTGCAGCCGCCCGATGCCGAGTGGGGCGCGATGCTCAGCCGCGGACGTGAGCTGCTGCGCACGGCGCCGCTGGGCGCGGTGGCGCCGGGGGTGGCCATCACCGCCACCGTGCTGAGCTTCTCGGTGCTCGGCGACGGCGTGCGTGACGCCGCCGATCCGCGCCGCCGCCGCCGTTAGCCGCCGTCCGCGCTGCCCTCGCGGCCAGTCGCCGTCACCGTCGCCGCTGCTAGCGGACCGCCCGCTGCACGATGGCCTTGAACTTCTGACGGATGCCGTCAGGGTTGGCGGGCGAGGCCTGCGTCATCAGCACGACCACGGTTGCGGTGACCGGGTCCACCCAGAAGATCGTGCCGCCCGTGCCATCCCACCCGAACTCGCCGACGTTGGCCCCGGAGTCGCCAGCGTCCATGCGCACATCCACGTTGGCCAGCCCCCACCCCATGCGGCCGCCGCGGGCCTTCAGGACGTCGTCGGACAGGCTGTTGACGGTCATACGGGCCGCGGTCTCGGCCTGCAAGAGCCGCGTGCCGCCGAGCACGCCCCGCTCCAGCAGCATCTGGCTGAAGCGGAGGAAGTCGGGGACGCTCGACACCAGACCCACGGCGCCTTCGAGCAGTTGCGGCCGCACGGTGAACGGCACGGCCTCCATCTCCACCGGGACGAGACCGCCGCTGGGAGCCGGGCCGTAGACGGTGGCCAGCCGGTCGCGGCGATCGGGTCCACCGCGAAGACCGTGTCGGTCATGCCGAGCGGCTGGAAGATGCGGCGCTCGAGGAACAGGTCGAACGGCTGCCCCGACCACACCTCCACGAGCCGTCCCAGCACGGTGGTCGCCTCGCTGTAGCGGAAGCGCGTATGCGGGTCCTCCATGAGCGGCGCCCTGGCGATCTTGGCGACGAAGGCCGGCAGCGCGTCGGTGCGAGAGCGCACGCCGAGATCGCGGTACAGCTCAGACGTGCGGTGACTGAGTCCGGAGGTATGGAGCAGCAGATCCTCGACGGTGATCGGCCGCGCCGGCGGCCGCGGGGCAGCCCCAGGCGCCGGCACCACCTGCACGCTGGCGAACTCCGGGAGGTACTTCTCGACCGGGTCGTCGAGCCGGAACTTGCCGTCGTCGAAAAGCGTCATCGCGGCCACGGCGGTGACGGCCTTGGTCATCGAGTAGATGCGGAACAGCGAACGCTCCGACATCGGTGTCCTGGTCGCCAGATCCTGCACGCCCACGGCCTGCAGGTAGCCGACTTGCCCGCGCCGCGCGACGGCGGCCACCGCGCCGGCGATTTTGCCCTCGGCGACCATCTGCGTCAGCAGCGCCGTGGCCTGGTCGAGCACCTCGGGCGCGAGGCCGGCGGCAGCCGGGGCCACACGCGGCAGCACCTGTTGGCCGGCGTTCACCGCCGACAGCGCCAGGACGAGAGCGGCGAGCACCGCGAAACGATTGACCACGCGAACATTCTAGCCTCGGCTTCACACGGAACGAGACGTCCAGGAATGTTCGCACATGGGCCTGCGATCAGGACCATCTCGTGAGGATGTGTTCGCGGTCGAAGACACGCACGCCAACGGCGGCAAGCAGCACGGCGAGCAGCCATAGCAACGCCGCCGCGGCCAGGATGTGGCCGGTGGACAGCAGCAAGTGGCCGCCCAGCTGCCCTACGAACAACGCCATGACGGGCAGCACGACCACGCCGCTGAACTGCTGCGCCGTGCGCGCGTCGCGAGTCCGCGACGACGCGATCACGCCGAGGACCAGGGCCACGGCGGCCACCGCCGGCGCCAGGACGACGACCAGGGCCAGCGGACGCGCCGTGAGCAGTGTGGCGGTGACGCCCGGCTCGGCCAGCATCGCGGCCGCGGTCAACAGCGCGGCGAAGCCCGCGGCGAGCAGCGCCAGCGAGACGAGCAGCGCCACACCGGTCTTGGCGGCCAGCAGTTCGGCTGTGGTGATGGGCGTGGCCAGGAGCGGCTCGAGCGACCGGGCCTGCATCTCGCCCACGATGCTGGTGGTGACGAGCGTCATGGCGCCGATGACCGGCACGAGGACGAGCAGCGGCAGGAACTGCTGCAGGACCAGCGCCTGCACGGCACCGTCCGGCGTCAGATCGCTCGCCCTCGACACGATCGGCGCCAGCTCCTGCGCGAGGGCCACCAGGTCGTCGGCGCCGCCGAGCGCCTCGCCGGTCCAGGCGGGCACGCCCACGACGACGAGAAACGGCAGCGCGACGGCCGCCACCAACATCAGCAGCGGCGTCACCAGCACGCCCGGGGCGGCCCTGAGTTCGGCCGCCTCCTTGGCCATGAACGCGCGCACGCGCGGCAGCGGCGTCTCAGGCATCGTGCTTCACCAGCGCAAGATACGCCGCCTCGAGCGACGGCGCCGACGGTTGAACCGACATCACGCGGGCGCCCGCCGTGACCAGGGCCGCCACCACCTCGGGCACGGCCGCGCCTGGAGCCAGCGTCAGGTGCAAGGCGGACCTGGCCGCGCTGACCTCCACGCACAGCGTGGCCAGCGCCGGCACGGCAGGCGGCAGCCACGCCGCCGCGTCGCCCACGAGTTCGACGATCACGCGGGAGGGCAGGTCGCGCCGGCGGCGCAGCGCTCCCGGCGTGTCGAGGGCCAGCAGCGTCGTGCGCAGCACGCCGATACGATCGCCCAGCGCTTCCGCTTCCGCGAGATCGTGGGTCGAGATCACCACGGCGGTGCCGCTGGCGCGCAAGCGGAGGATGAAGGCGCGCACGTCGCTGGCCGCCGCCGGGTCCAGGCCCGAAGTCGGCTCGTCGAGCAGCAGGAGACGCGGCGCGTGCAACACCGCGCGGGCCAGCGCCACGCGCTGACGCAGGCCCTTGGAGAGCACGGCGGCACGGTCGGCTTCGCGCCCGGCAAGTCCGAACTGGTCGATCACCGTTCGCACGCGCGCTGCCGGGTCGGAGAGGCCGTGGAGACGGGCGTGCGTGATCAGGTTCAGCCACACCGTCAGCCGGTCCCAGAGCCCTGGAGTCTCGGTGAGCAGTCCGACCCGCGCGTGCAGTGCCGACGCCGCGCCCCCGCCCAAGGGCGAGCCGGCGACGGTGCCCCGGCCCGACGACGGCGCGATCAGCCCGGCCAGCATCCGCAGGGTGGTGGTCTTGCCGGCGCCGTTCGGACCGAGCAGCGCCACCACCTCGCCTTCGCTCATGGCGAAGGTGAGCCGGTCGACGGCGAGGCGTGCGCCGAACGTCCGGGACAGCTCCTCGACGTCCACGACCACGCGGCCCCGCGGCTCCATGGAGTCCCGGCTCAGCGGCCCTCGAACGCCAGCCGGATGGCGGTGAAGAAGGTCTCGGCCATGCGCTGGTAGCCGGCCTCGGTGGGATGAAGTCCGTCGATGCCGATGAGCGTCGTGACATCGGGTGCCATCGCCGCCTCGAGATCGACGAGGATCGCGCCTTCGGTGGCCGCGCCGGCGCGGATGGTGCTGTTGAGCGACTGCACGAGCGCCACCGGCAGGGTCGACCGCCCGCCCGGCCTTCCCGGGGGCAGCGTCGCCAGGAACACCGTGACGCCCCGGGCTCGGGCCGTTCGCACCATGCTCAGCAAGCCGGTCGTGGCGTAGTTCAAGCCGGTGGTGTTCGGCAGGGCTGCCAGGTCGTTGGCGCCCGAGAGCAACAACAAGACTTGCGGGTTGGTGGCCGTCAGCGTCGACGGAAGCCGGATGGCGCCGTCGAACGCCCATTCCTTGCCCTTGCCGGCGTTGGTGACGACGAACTGCTGCGCCTGCGTGATGAAGCGAGCGCGCAGCATCGTCAGGAGCCGGCTGGGATACGACTCCGACGGCACGACGATGAGCTTGAAGTTGGGGAAGCCGTCAGGGCCGATGGCCCCGGAACTGACAGCGGCCGGCACCGTGATCTCCCCCTCCGTCAAGCTGTCGCCGAAGGCCAGGAAGGCGGTGCGCGAGAGCGGAGGCGGAGCCACGTTGACGTTGAAGGTGCAGGACGCGGCACCGGAGCGCGCGTCGCTGGCCGAGCAGGCGACGCGGGTCGTCCCTACTGGGAACGTGCTGACCGCCGGCGAGCACGAGACGGTCACGGGCAGCACCCCGCCGGAGGTCGTGACCGGGGGCACCTGCAGCACCACCGGCCCGCCGGTGGCGGATTGGCCGAGGATGTCGGCCGGGCACTGGATCAGGAACGGCTGGATCTGCGGGAGGGTCGGCGCCGTCGGGGTATCGCCGCCGCACGCCGCCAGGGTCGTCGCCAGGGCCGCGGCCAGCACCTGCAATCGGCGACGCGTCTGGCGCAGCTCGCGCCTCAGCCGGCTCATGGAGAGCACGATCATACCGAGGGCCCGGCGGCCCGGCAACGGGCGGGGCTCAGCGCGGGTCGAACTCGAAGCACCCCGGGGTGACGAGCAGGCGTCCGGACGAGGGGAAAGTCAGGCTGTTGGGCGCGATCAGCCCGGCGGCCACGAACTGCACCGTCCGCACCTTCTCGCCGAGGCCGTCGAAGACATAGGTGTAGGGAACGACGAACGAAATCCACAGCCGGCCGTCGGGCGACAGCGCCGCCGCGCGGACGGTCGGCGCGACCAGCGGGATCTCCGTGCCGTCGATGGCCCGGCGCGGCCAGATGGCAGGCAGCGCCGACACCACCGGATCGAGTTCGCGCCCCTGGATGACCCGGTGGAAGACCAGCGCGCCGCTGGCGTCGAAGCGGGAGAAGGCCGGTTCGCCAGCCAGGAACACGAACCAGTAACCGCCGTCCGGGCTTTTCAACGGGATGCCGGCATTGAGGGCCAGGTGCAGCTCGCGGTCCTGCTCGTGTCCGGTGACGCGGAGGTGGCCGACGGTGCGCACGGGCGTTCCGGCCAGGCCGTACTCGGTCATCAGACCGCCGGTCTCGGGTTGGCTGATGAGCACCGAGCGTCCGGTGTAGTGCAGGGTGCCGATGCCGCTCAGCGACAGGCTGCCCAGGGTGACGCGCGGCGTGGCGCGGCCGGGCAGCGTGAAGCCGCCGGCGCGGCGGCCGTCGCTCGTGAAGATTTGCACGCGTTCGCGGCGGTTGGGCGCATCGGCCACGACGAAGGTGCCGCCCGGGTCGGCATCGAACGCGGTCGGCTCGATGACCCGCCCTTCCTCGCCGCCGATGGCTACGATCTTCCGGCTGGCGCTGCGGTCGGCGGTGATGCCGTAGACGGCGTGGCCGCGCCGGTCGAAGACCAGCTCCTGGCCCGACTTGAGCCGCGTGAAGCCGAGCGGCTCGCGAAACTCCCCGACGAGCTCCGCCGGCAGCGCGCTGACCGCGCGCAGCGTGTCGACGTGTCCGGGCGAGCCGGGCGCCGGAGTGGCGGCCGCCGCGGCGGCCTGGACCGTGGGCCGAGGCGCCGGCGCCGCCGTAATCAGCGCCGCTGTCGCGAGCGCCGCCGCGACGGTGGCCGCGGGGATCCCGGTCACGGGACGTCAGTAGGCGGCAAGTTTACGGATGGCCGCGAGCACGTCGGAGGACTGCGGCAGGATCGCTTCCTCGAGGTCGGGGCAGTAGGCGACCGGGCAGTCGAGCGCCGCGACGCGCCTCACCGGCGCATCGAGATGCTCGAACAGCTCGTCGGCGATGCGCGCGGCGATCTCGGCGCCGAAGCCGCAGGTCAGCTGGTCTTCGTGCGCGATGATGACGCGGTTGGTCTGCTTGACCAGGGCGGCGATCGCCGTCCCAGTCGTAGGGCATGATCGTGCGCAGGTCGAACACCGCGGCGCTGATGCCGTCCTTCTCCGCCTGCTGCGCCGCGAGCAGCGAGCGCTGCACCAGCGCGCCCCAGGTGATCACCACCACGTCGGTGCCCTCGCGCCGCAGCGCGCCCTTGCCGAACGGCATCATGTAGTCGGCGCCCGGGTAGTCGCCCTTGTTGTAGGTCTGGCGGTAGAGGTGCTTGTGCTCGAGGAACAGCACCGGGTCGTCGCAGCGGATCGCGGTGCGCAGCAGGCCGGCCGCGTCGACGGCGTTCGACGGGAACACGATGCGGATGCCGGGGCAGTGCGCGAAGATGCTCTCGCCCGACTGGCTGTGGTACGGCGCGCCGCCGCGCAGGTAGCCGCCGATCGGCACGCGAATGACCATCGGGCACGACCATGTTGTTGCCCGAGCGGTAGCGCATCATCGACATCTCGTCGTGGATCTGCATCATCGCCGGCCAGATGTAGTCGAAGAACTGGATCTCGACCACCGGCTTGAGGCCGCGCGTCGCCATGCCGACGGCGCGGCCGATGATGTTGGCTTCGGCGAGCGGCGAGTTGAACACGCGGTCGCCGCCGAAGGCGCGCTGCAGGCCGTGCGTCACCTTGAAGACGCCGCCCTTGCCCGGCACCTGCGCCAGCGCGTCCGCGCGGCTGGCGTCGGCGACGTCCTCGCCGAAGACGACGATGCGCGGGTTGCGCGCCATCTCGTCCTTCAGCGTGCGGTTGATCGCGGCGACCATCGTGTCGGGCTTGCCCTCGGGCTGCGCCGGCCGTCTCGAACGCGGCCGAGGTCGGATCGACGTCGGGCGAGAAGACGAACGAGGCCGGCGGTGTCGACGGCTCGGCTTCGGCGCCGGCGAGCGCCTGCGTCGGTGGCCTCGCGCGATCTCGCGATCGACGCGCGGCCAGCGAGCGCGGCGAGCTCCGCCTCGGTGGCGAGCCCTGCTCGATGCAGCAGGAACGCGCGCATGCGCGACGAGCGGATCGCGGCTGGCTTCGGCCTCGCGTTCCTCCGGCGTCTTGTAGAGCCGCTCGTCGTCCGACAGCGAGTGCGAGTAGGGGCGCGTGACCTTGGCGTGCACGAGCGCCGGCTTGCGCTCGCGGCGCACGTAGTCCACGGCTTCGCCGAGCGTGCGGTAGCTGTCGAGGAAGTCGGTGCCGTCGCAGCGCAGCAACGTGCAGGTTCGGGGAAGCGTCTCGACCAGCTTGCGAGATGTCGCCGCCGGGCGTCTGCACTTCGACCGGCACCGAGATGGCGTAGCCGTTGTCCTCGACCAGGAAGAGCACCGGCACCGGCTTGGTGCAGGCGGTGTTCAGCGATTCCCAGAACTCGCCTTCGCTGGTGGCGCCTTCGCCGAGCGAGACGTAGGTGACTTCGTCGCCGTGGAAGCGACTCTCGCGATCGGGGATGTCGCTGACGCGGCTCGTAGATCATGCCGGCTTCGGCGCAGCCGACCGCCTGCAGGCACTGCGTGCCGGTCGGGCTGCCCTGCGACGGGATGTTCAGCGCGCGGTGGCCCCAGTGCGACGGCATCTGCCGGCCGCCGGAATTCGGGTCGTCCTTGGCGCCGACGGCGGCGAGCAGCATCTCGAGCGGCGTCATGCCGAGCGTCGAGGCACAGCGCGCGATCGCGGTAGTAGGGGTAGAACCAGTCGTAGCCGGGCTTGAGGTGCGCAGCCGGCGGCGACGCAGAATGGCCTCGTGGCCGGCGCCGCTGATCTGGAAGAAGATCAGGCTCTGGTTCTTGAGCTGGATCTCCTTGTCGTCGATGCGGCGCGACAGCAGCATCATGCGGTAGGCGGCGAGCAGTTCGTCGCGCGGACAGGCCGGCACGCGTGTCCGCGACGGCGCCGCCCGTCTGGCGCGAGGGGCCTCGGTGTTCTTGGCGAGCGTCGAACCCTTCATGATGTTTCCTTCCCGTGGACGCTCGACCAGACGGCCCGCGTACGCGGCTCACACCGCTGCCTCAGCAAGGCCAAATTATACCATCCGGGTCGGATGTTATAATCCGCCCGGCTTGCGCATGGGTGGCATTCCGCGCCCGGTTCGGTCGCGAATACCTCGCGAGACAAACCTGCCGGCCCGAGGTTGATGCCATGTCCACGCGCCCCGTACGCCTGCATCGCTGGGACGAGATCGCGCTCGAGAAAGTCACCGAGATGATCTCGCGCAAGATCGTCACCGGCGAGCGCGAGATGATCGGCCAGATCTATCTCAAGCGCGGCGCCGTCGTGCCGATGCACTCGCACGAGAGCGAGCAGATGACCTACGTGCTGCAGGGCGCGCTCAAGTTCCTCATCAGCGGCGAAGAGATCACGGTGCGCGAAGGCGAAGTGCTGCACATCCCGTCGTGGGTGCCGCATCAGGCCGAAGCGCTCGAGGACACCTTCGAGATCGACCTCTTCAGCCCGATCCGCCAGGACTGGCTCGACGGCACCGACAACTACTTCAAGGACGTCCCAACCGCGGGTCCTGGCAGTTCCGGCAGCTAGCCGGCAGCTAGCCGGACGCTAGTGGACGTGCTTCTTCCATTCCTTCGTCCAATCGCCGCTCGGCCCGCTCGGCCCGCTCGGCCCGCCCGGCCCGCCCGGACTGCGCCGGCCGCCCTGGTAGACCTCGAACTTCGAGCGTGACCGGCCGAGGCGCCACTTGAGCCAGCGGTATTTGATCTCGTCGAGCGGCCCGCGGCGGCCCTTGAGATAGAGGTAGCCGACGAGCAGCCCGCCCAAGTGCGCCACGTGCGCCACGCCGCCGCCGGAACTGCCGACCGACGACAGGAAGGCGATGGCTCCGGCGAGGATCACGAAGTAGCGCGCCTGGATGGGGAAGAGGAAGTAGAGATAGATCTGGCGCGTCGGGAAGTAGAGCCCGTAGGCCAGCAGCAGCCCGTAGACGGCGCCGGACGCGCCGATTACGACCGACTGATACATCTGGTCGGCGAGGGGCAGCGGGCTGATCGACCACGCCACCGTGACCAGTGCCGCGCCGATGCCGGTCACCATGTAGTAGCGCACGAAGAAGCGCGTGCCCCACGTGCGTTCGAGCTCGGTGCCGAACATCCACAACGCCAGCATGTTGAACACCAGGTGGCCGACGCCGCCGTGGAGGAACATGTAGGTGAGCGGCTGCCACAGCGCGAACTGGCCCAGGAACATGGCCGGAACCAGCCCGAGGCGCACGATGATGGCCGGCACGATCAGGCCGAGCAGGAACCCGGCCACGTTGATGGCGATGAGGGTCTTCACCGCCTGGCTGAGCGGCCCGGGCCCCATCGAGTAGGCGACGCTGCCGTAGCGGGACATAGGGTGATTATAGGCGCGGCTGCTCGAGCGTGACGGCGGGAGTGGCGTCGTCGAGGACGTGCTGGCGCGTGCGTTCGGGCAACTGGGCGGCCAGCGCGGCGGCCATGAGCGGCACGACCGAGATGCACAGCAGCGCCGTGGGCAGTCCCAGCGAGTCTCCCAGCAGCCCCACCACCGGCACCATCACGCTGCCGACGCCCCAGGCAAAGCCCATCATCAGCGACGACACGGTGGCGGCGCCGACCGGCGCCAGCATCTGCGCGTAAGTCACGTTCACCGGCAGCGTCGATTGCAGCAGCAGCCCGCCCACGGACACAGCCGCGGTGAACCACCAGCCGGTGAGCTGCGACGCCGCCATCATGAACGGCACCGACGAGATGAGCGAGAACAGGATCACGCGCCGCGGTCCGTAGCGATCGGCCAGTGGCCCTCCCGAGAAACCGCCGATGCCCGACACGAGCAGGTAGCAGGTGGCGGCCAGACTGGCATGCGCAATCGACATCCCCTGCGACGTCAGCAGCACCGGCATGAACGTGGCGAAGCCGGCCGAGGTGAGCGTGCGCAGCACTACCGAGAAGTAGAGCAGCGCCAACGGCTTGGCGTAGGGCCTGAGGCCGGCGAGGCCCTCGCCGCCCTCCTTGGTTCCTGGAGTCGCCAGCGCCGGCACGCGCCGCAGCAGCATCCACAGCATCACGAGTCCGGGCACGGCGATGATCGGCGACCAGTGCAGACCGAGGCGTTCGATGGTCGGGGCGAAGAAGAGCGGGGCCATGGCCATGCCAATCGAGCCGCCGGTGATGTGCACCGACATGGCGAAGCCCTTGTTCGCGCCCGAGGCGCGGTAGACGGCCGCGGCGGCCGAGGGGTGGAAGGCGGCCCCACCCAGCCCGCCGGCCACGAGCAACGCGCCGAGCGCCACCGGCGAGGAGGCCATTCCGACCATGCTCAGCACGACCACCGCCAGAATTGGCCCGGCCACGAGCAGCACGCGCGGGCGCCAGCGGTCGGCGAGCGCGCCGAAGGCAAGCTGCGACACCGAGGAGGCCATCTGGAAACACATGGCCAGCGTGCCCACCGCGGTGAGCGACAGACCCAGGTGCGGAATGAAGAGCGGCAGGAGCGGCGTGTAGATGTTGGTGTAGGCGTCGACGATGAAGTGGGTCGAGGCCAACGACACGACCGTGGGCGACAGCCCCAGGAACGGCCGAGGTGCGGCGGCCGCACGCTCGGGGACGGCGTCGCCAGGGGTCATGACGTCGGGCCCATCGGGCTAGTTTACACGCCGTCTCGTCCGGTCCCGGCCCGGCCACAACCGGCGCGGCGCGGCGCAGCGGCCCACGCTATGATGCCGCGAGCATGCGGACGCTCCGAATCGTCCTCGCCGTCGGCATCGGGTTGGTGCTTGCCGCTCCGGCCCAAGCCCAGGCGCCGTCCTGCACGGCCACCGGCCAGTCGGTCTTCGTGCGCAACACCCTGCAGGAACTCTACCTCTGGTATCCGCGAACTGCCCGACGCCGACCCGGCGCGCTATGCCACGCCGGAGGCGTTCCTCGAGGCCGTGCGCTACCGGCCGCTCGACCGCGTCGTTCAGCTACATCACCTCCCGCGCCGCCAACGACGCCTTCTACTCGGACAGCCAGTTCATCGGCCTCGGCCTGTCGACGGCGGTCGAAGGCGGGACAACTGCGGGTGCTGCAGGTGTTTGCCGGCAGCCCGGCGGAGGAGGCCGGGCTGGAGCGCGGCGCCGCGATCACGGCCATCGACGGTCAGGCGGTGAGCGCGCTCATCGATGGCGGCGGCCTCGACACGGCCTTCGGGCCCGCGCAGGTGGGCATCGACGTGACCATCGAGTTCGTGACGCCGGAATGGCGACCGCCGCAGCGTGGCCGTGCGCAAACGCGCCGTGACCATCCCCACGGTATCGCTCACGTGCCGTCTTCGAGGTGGAGCGGCCGTCAGGTCGGCTACCTCTTCTTTCGCAATTTCGTGCGGCCCGTCGGTGGCGGCCCTCGACGAGGCGTTCGCGACCCTGCGCGAAGCCGGCGTGCGCGAGCTCGTGCTCGACCTGCGCTACAACGGCGGCGGGCTCGTCGATGTGGCCGTCGCATCTGGCCAGCCTGATCGGCGGCACGCCGCTGCGCGACCAGGTGTTTGCCGAGTCACGGCACAACGACCGGAACGTGCGGCGCAACGAGACGCTGCGGTTCACCGACCCGGCCGGAGCGCTCGCGCTCGACCGGCTGGTCGTGATTGCCACGCCGGCCTCGGCGTCGGCCAGCGAACTGGTCATCAACTCCCTGCGGCCGTTCATGCCGGTGACCATCGTCGGCGATTGCACCTACGGAAAGCCGGTGGGGCAGTACGGGCTGCCGTTCTGCGACAAGGTGCTGGCCCCGGTGGCCTTCTCGATGGTGAACGCGCGACGGCCGCGGCGACTACTTCGACGGCCTGGCGCCCGACTGCGTCGCTGCCGACGACCTCGAACACGACCTGGGCACGCGCGAGGAAACGTCGCTGGCCGAGGCGCTGCGGTTCATCGCCACCGGTACCTGCTCGGCGCCGGTGACCACGACGCGCGTCCGTGCCCGCGAGCCGTTTCCCGAGCGGCGGGCCGGGTGGGCGTCACTCGTGAACGCCCATTGAGCGATTAGCGCGACCGGTGCGCGAGCCGCCGCAGCCGCGACAGGACGGCGTCGCGCAGCTGCTCGAACTCGCGGATGCGCAACGCCTGGGCGGCCAGGCCGAGCGTGGCCACGGCCAGGCCGATGGCGCCGGCCAGCCGCAGGACCTGCGCCGCGAGCGATGGTCCCGGCAGCACGACGTCGAGGCCGGCCATGGCGGCCCAGGCCGCCCCGGCCATGGCGCCGGCCGCGATCGACGTCTTCGTGAAGGTCGCGGCGACGTGCCGCAGTTCGAGCCCGCGCAGTGACCGCCGCGCCAGCCAGGCCAGCATGCCAGCGTTGAACAGAGAGGCAATCGAGGCGCTGAGGGCCAGGCCCTTGTAGCCGAAGAGCGGCGCGGTCGTGACGCTCAGCGTGGCATTGAGCAGCACCGCCGCCACGCCGACCGCGGCTGGCGTGCGGCTGCGCCCGAGGGCGTAGAAGGTGGGCGAGACGATCTTGACGACCGAGTAGCCCACCAGGCCCACCGCGTAGAGCTGCACGGCGGCGGCCGTGGCCATCGTGTCGGCGGGAGTGAAGTTGCCGCGCTCGAAGAGCAGCCGCACGATGGGCGTGGCCAGCACGATCAGGCCGAGCGTGGCCGGCACGTTCAACGTGAGCATCAGCGCGATGGCCGAGGCCAGCGTGTGGCGCATGCCCGGCAAGTCGTTGGTGGCGGCCAGGCGCGACATCGCCGGCGTCGTCGCCGTGGCAATCGACACCCCGAACAGCCCGATCGGCAGATACATCACGCGGAAGGCGTAGGTCAGCCACGAGACGGCGCCGGTGCCCTCCCCGGTGGCCACGACCGTGTTCACGAACACGTTGAGCTGAGTGGCGGCCAGGCCGACCATGCCCGGACCCATCAGCGTGAGGACGCGGCGCAATCCCGGATCGGCCAGGTCGAGGCGGGCCTGGAAGCGAAAGCCCTCGCGCCGCAGCGGCGGCCACTGGAGCGCGACCTGTCCCACGCCGCCGATCAAGGTGCCGTAGGCCATGGCCAGGATCGGCTCGATGCCCACCGAGATGGCCACCGGCACCAGGCCGATGCCAACGACAATCGAGGCCACGTTGAACATCGCCGGGGCCAGCGCCGGCACGAAGAAGATGTTGAGCGAGTTCAGCATCCCCATACAGGCCGCGGCCACTGCCACCAGGACCAGGAAGGGCGCCATCACTCGCGTGAGCGTGACGGTGAGCTCGAACTTGCCGGGCACGGAAGCGAAATCGCCGGCCAGCAGGTGCACGAGCGCCGGCGCGAAGACGATGGCGGCGACGACCAGCGTGGTCGTGGTCACGATCAGCGCGGTCATGATGTTGTTGCCGAGCTGCCACGCGCGCTGCCGCCCCTCGAGCGCCAGCGTGCGGCTGAAGGTGGGAACGAGGGCCGCGCTCATGGCCCCCTCCGCGAACAGGTCGCGGACCAGGTTGGGGACGCGGAACGCCACCAGGAACGCGTCCATCGAGTCGCTCGCGCCGAACCAGTAGGCCAGCACCTGCTCGCGGACCAGGCCCAGGATGCGGCTCGTCATGGTCGCCGCGCCGGCGACTCCAGCCGACCGTGCAAGCCCGGTCGAGGCAGGCGTCGTTGCCATCTGTTCCGTTCGAAGCGTAGCACGCCCCCTTCGTGTGCCCGGAGACGCACGGCGTCCGGATGCGGACGGACAAAAAAATCGGGCTCCGACCTTGCGGCGGAGCCCGAGGAGGATGGCGAGAGGCTGACTAGGCCTTTCAGAGCTTATAGACGGAGGAAGCGGGAGAATAGTTTGATTAGCCCGCCAGCGCCGCCCGAACGAGCTCGTTGACGCGCTTGCCGTCCACGGTCTTGCCGGCCAGCGCGGCCATGACGGCCTTCATCACCCTGCCCATGTCCTTGGCTGAGGCGGCCCCGGTGGCGGCGACCGCGGCGGTCACGGCCGCGGTGAGTTCGTCGTCGCTGGCGGCCGGCGGCAGGTAGGTGTCGAGCACGGCGATCTCGGTCTGTTCCTTGGCCGCCAGCTCGTGTCGGCCGGCGGCGTTGAACTGCTCGATCGAGTCGCGGCGCTGCTTGACGAGCGCGCCCACCACCTGCAGTTCCTCGGCCGGCTCCAGCTCGCGGCCCTTCTCGATGCTCTTGTTGACGAGCGCGGTCTTCAGCATGCGCAGCGCCGTCAGCGTCGTGGCGTCCTTGGCCTTCATGGCGCGCGAGATGTCGGCGGTCAGTGTCTCTGTCAACGACATAGATTCGGGTCCGTGCGAATGGGAACGGGTCAGTGGTCGAGGGCGGCGTCACCGGAGGTGAAGTGCCAGTCGGCCGTAGTCTCGTAGAACGCGCGCGAGGTCCCGGGTTCGTTGACCTTGACCGACACCGACAGTGCCGAGCGCACGCCGAAGTAGCCGGAGCGCTTGAGCAGCTTGCGGAAGCCGGCGTGCAACACGTGGCAGCGGATCTTGTCGGAATCAACGGTGGCCGCCTCGCGGTCCACCCAGCGCAGCAGCGTCTTCACCGCGCCGTCGTCGGCCGGGTCGGCCAGGAAGTCCACCAGATGCGTGACCCGTCCACGCGGCTCGTGCGCATGACGGTACACCGCATAGCCGGCCACCTCGTGCTCGCGGCGCAGCACGGCAATGGCGTAGCGCGCGTGCGGCGGCTCGGCGAAACGCCAGTTGACGTAGGCGGCATCGCGGCGCACGGCCAGGGCGAGCTTGGGCGCGACCCGCGTCCACAGGGCGTCGGCGCGGGCATCGAGCCGGCGCACGACCTCGACTGATTCACGCAGCGGGCGCTGTCGCGCAACCACCCGCACGAACGGCAGGGTCACGGCCGACACGAGCCGGTTGACGGGTTGAGGCCAGTCGGGGCGGCGGAGCGCGCGCCGGCTGAGCGGCTTGACGAGACACGGCAGCGGCACTGCCTTGGGCACCCGCATGCGATCGAGCACGGCGCGGGTCGCGTCGCTTACCGACGCCGCCAGGGCGACGTCGGTGTCGCGATACCAGGCCCGCAGCAGCAGTTCGTGCAGGCCCTGCCGGTCGCGCTCGGCGGCCACGACGGGATCGGCGAGCCACGCCCCGCGCCGGTCCTGCCCGGCCACGGCGACGCGAACGGGGAGGGCGTTGAGCGCGCCGACCAGGCTTGGTCCCTCGCGCACCACCCACGGCGGCGGCGCACCGCGCGCGCCGGGATTCTGACGGCGCTCCCACTGCCAGGTGAGTTTCAGTCGCTCGACCGCTTCGGGTCCGGAGGTGCGGCGGTACAACTGCTCGAGCGCACGGCGGTCGTCAGTGCGGTAACGGTCGAGATCGGCCATCGACGGGCCAGGCTACCCCTGCGGGCGCGGCCGCGTGCTGCCCGGCTGCCCGGGCTGCGGCACCGGCTGCACCGGCTGCTGGATCATGCCCGGAACCGTGGAGCCGCCACTGCCGAAGAATCCCGGCAGCGCGGTGGGCACGCCCTGCTGCGGCGGCTGCAGGGGCTGGAAGAAGGCGCCACCGGGCTGGAAGGGGTTCTGCCCAGGCTGCGGCACGGGCTGCCCGAACGGATTCGCCTGCGGCGGCACGAACTGCCCGCCGGCGGGCTGACCGAAGGCGTTGGCAAAGGGATTGGCCTGGGGCATCGTCTCGGGCATGTCCTGCGGCTCGGGAATGGCCTCGGCCATCGGCTCGGCTTCCGCGGCCGGAGGCACGCCGAAGCGATTGGCCCCCGCGGGACGATTGCCGCCAGCGGCACCCGCAGCGGCCCCGGCGGGAGGCGTGCTGGTGGCCAGTACCAGGATGCGGTCGTAGATTGACGCGCCGACGCCGGGCGCGGGCCGGGCCGCCGCCATGTAACCGGCGGCGCCGCGCAGGATGATGTCGAGAGCCTTGGCTTCGGGCACGCCCTCGAGGCTCAGGGTGAGAGGCGGGCCGGCGATGCGTTCGGCGCCCACCACGCGGGTGCCGCCCACTTTCGCCCACTCGTCCAGCACCTGGCGCACGGGCACGTTGTCGGCCGACAGGGTGACGAGCCCGTCGCGGATATCGAGCCTGAGCGTTTGCGCCCAGGCAGGCAGCGCTACCAACAGCGCCAGCAAGGTGAAGCAGACCCGGGTCATGGATCCAGTATACGCCCGGGTCCGGGGATCAGCGGCCGCGGAAGTACTCGATCACGCGCTGGATGATCTCGTCGAGCTGGACCTTGGGCTCGTAGCCGATCAGGCCGTTGATCTTGCGTCAGATCCGGCACCCGGCGCGGCATGTCCTCGAAGCCGGACTCGTAGGCCTGGTCGTAGGGAATGGTCACGATCGGCGAGGTCGAGCCGGCGGCGGCCTTCACGCGTTCGGCCAGCTGCGCGGATGGTGACCTCCTCGGTGTTGCCGATGTTGAACACCTGGCCGATCGCCTTCGGCTCCTGCATCAGCGACAGCAGCGCGCGGACCACGTCGCCGACGTGGGTGAAGCTGCGGCTACTGCGTGCCGTCGCCGAACACGGTGATCGGCTCGCCGGCCAGCGCCTGGCGCACGAAGTTCGGGATCACCATGCCGTACTGGCCGGTCTGGCGCGGACCGACGGTGTTGAAGAAGCCGGACGATGATCGACCGGCAGCTTGCGTTCCTTCCAGTAGGCCAGCGCCAGGAACTCGTCGATCGCCTTGCTGCAGGCATAGGCCCAGCGGTGCTTGGTCGTCGGCGCCGATCACCAGGTCGGCATCCTCGCGGAACGGCACGTCGGCGCTCTTGCCGTAGACCTCGGAGGTCGAGGCGATGACCACCAGCTTCTTCTTCTTGTTGGCGTGCTTGCAGCACCACCTCGGTGCCGTGCACGTTGGTCTCGATGGTGTGCACCGGCTGCTCGACGATCAGCTTCACGCCGACCGCGGCGGCGAGATGGAAGACCACGTCGGCTGCGGTCGATCGAGTTCGGCCAGCAGCGGCTCGTTGTCGACCGAGTCGATGGTGTACTCGAAGCCGGCGCGGCCCTTAGGTGGGCGATGTTGTCGATCGAGCCGGTCGACAGGTTGTCGAGCGACGTGCACCTGGTGCCCGGCCGCCAGCAGGGCTTCGGACAGGTGCGAGCCGATGAAGCCGGCGCCGCCGGTAATGAGTGCTCGCATGCGTTACTCCTCGTGAAATGTCGCGGACGCGCGGCGGCCACGTTCGGACGTCGCGCGTCGGTCGAAGCCCCGGATGCAGCGGCAGCGACAGGACGCTCGTCGCACACGCGCGTCGGCGACCGGGCAGTCGGCCGGGTGCCTGGTCGCGCGAGCGCCGGCTGCCGCGGAATCGGCACCGGATAGTGCACCAGCGTCTCGATGCCGCGCGTCGCCAGGTGCGCCTGCAGCGCGGTCGCGGTCGGCTGCCGTGCGGACGACGAACAGATGGTAGACGTGGCCGGCGTCGAACTCGCGGCGGCACGTGCACGGCCGGCGCCGCGCAGGCGCGGCGCGGTAGCGCGCCGCGAGCGCTGCGCGCCGGCGCTGGTCCACGCCGGCCAGATACGGCAGCCGCGCGCGCAGGATGGCCGCCTGCATCTCGTCGAGCCGCGATGTTGACGCCGGGCTCGTCGTGGTGATAGCGGCTGGTCTGGCCGCCGTTGCGCAGCCGCCGCAGCCGCTCGGCGAGCGCCGCGTCGTTGGTGACGACGGCGCCGCCGTCGCCGAGCGCGCCGAGGTTCTTGGTCGGATAGAAGCTGAAGGCGCCGGCGACGCCGATGCGTGCCGACCGGCCGGCCCGCCGCGGTGGCCAGGTGCGCCTGGCAGGCAGTCCTCGACGATCGCGAGGCCGTGGCGCGCGGCGATCGGCATGCGAGCGCGGTCATGTCGGCGGCCTGCCCGTAGAGATGCACCGGCAGGATGGCGCGCGTGCGCGGCGTGATCGCCGCTTCGACCGCGTCGGGATCGAGCGTCAGGCGCTCCGGATCGATGTCGGCGAACACCGGCCGCGCGCCGGCCATCATCGACCGCCAGCGCGGTGTAGGCGGCCGACAGCGGCGTGCGTGATCACCTCGTCGCCGGGGCCGATGCCGAGCGCGCGCAGGATCAGCGCGATGGCGTCGGTGCCGTTGCCGACGCCGACCGCATGCGCCGCGCCGCAGGCGCGCGGCGAACTCGCGCTTCGAACGCCTCGACCTCCGGGCCGAGCACGAACCAGCCGCTGCGTCGACCACGCGCTCGATGGCGGCGCGCGATGGCGGCGCGCATCCTCGCGCGGCGCGCAGCGACGTTGAAGGGCACGCGCGATCGAGCGCGTCGCTCCTGCCACGCGCCGCGTCGACGTAGTGCGGCGAAGTGCTGCGCGGTAGTAGGCGATCGTGCGCGCCAGCCCGTCGCGCAGCGCGACGCGTCGGCGCCCAGCCGGTGCGCGCTCGTGAACTTGCGTCGAGTCGGCGTAGAAGTCTGCCGATGTCGATGGCCTTCTTCTCCGGCGGCCACTCGACGAAGCGCGACGCGGCCGGTGCCGGCGAGCGTCGACCAGCAGCGTCGTCAGATCGCGGTGGCTGATCGGCTCGGTCGCCGCCGACGTTGAACACCTCGCCGTTGCAGGCGTCGCTGGCGCCGGCGCGCAGGAACGCGTCGGCGCGCATCGTCGACGTAGACGAAGTCGCGCATCTGCGAGCCGTCGCCGTAAGATCTGGATCGTCGCGGTCTTCGAGCGCCAGGCGGATGAACCAGCCGATGAAGCCCTGGCGGTTGTGGCGGATCAGCTGGCGCGGGCCGTAGACGTTGGTCAGGCGCAGCGAGCAGGCGCGCACGCCGAAGACGTTGTTGTAGACGCAGGTGGTAGTACTCGCCGGCCACCTTGTTGATGCCGTTGACGTCGGTCGGCCGCACCAGGTGCGCTTCGGTCGACCGGCAGCGAGTCGGGCCGGCCGTAGACCTGGCGCGTGCCGGCGAAGACCACCTTGACGCGCGGGTTGTGGTGGCGGCAGGCCTCGAGCAGCGTCAGCTGGCTGCGGCAGTTGATCTCGAGATCGGTATACGGGTCGCGCATGCTGTCGATGTGGCTGACCTGGCCGGCGAGGTTGAAGATGACGTCGCGGCCGCTGCACCAGATAGTTCATCGTGCTCGGCTGGCGCACGTCGGCGACGTTGACCCGCACCCGATCCTCGATGCCGGTCGATGTTGAACAGGTTGCCGCCGTAGTCGGGGATCAGCGAGTCGACCAGCAGCACGTCGGCGCCGAGGTCGACGAGGCTGACGCGCGAGGTTGCTGCCGATGAAGCCGAGCCCGCCGGTGATCATCACGCGGCGGCCGCGGTAGAAGTCGCGATAGTCGGTCACGTCAGCGTGGTCCTGCGCGGGTCGGACCGCGGAGGCGGCGGCTGGCGGCCGGCACGCAGGTGCTCGCGGCGGACGACCAGCGCGCCACCACAGCCTCATGCACGTCGACGCCGGTGCTGGACGACGCGCGCGGAAGTTGAAGAACTGCGACTTGCCGTAGCGCGCGGTGGTAGTGGTGCACCGGCACCTCGGCGATGCGGAAGCCGGCGTCCTTGAATCTTCTTCATCATCTCGAGGCAGATGACGCCGCTGTTCTTCTCGAGCCGGACGCGCGTCGAAGATCGCGCGCCGCATCAGGCGGAAGTCGCAATCGACGTCGCGCACCGTGAGCCCGAACAGCGTGCTTCACGGTGTGGTGATAGAGCGCGGCCGATGACGATGCGGTGCCAGCGGATCGGAGCGGCTGATCTTGTAGCCGTTGACCAAGTCCGACGTCGGTCGTCATCGCTCGCCACAGCAGCCGCCACCTCGCGCCGGGTCGTACTGCGCGTCGCCGTCGGTGTAGAAGACCAGCTCCTTGGTCGCCGCGGCGAAGCCGCTGCGCAGGGCGCCGCCGTAGCCGCGGTTGTCGGCGTGGTGGACGACGCGGACGTGCTCCGGGTAGATGCGCGCGAGCTCGTCGGCGATCTCCGCGGTGTCGTCGGCGCTGCCGTCGTTGACGACGATCACCTCGTAGTCGGGCGTCAGCGTCTCGGCGCACGCCTGACGCGCGCGGATGACCAGCTGGCGATCGTCCCGCTGTCGTTGTAGGCCGGGAAGAAGATGCTCAGGCCGGCGGCGCAGGCGATGGCGGCATGGTCACGAGCGTGGACGAATTGCACCGTCGTGGCCGCGAGCCCGGCCGGCGAGCCGAACGCCCGGGTCGCAGCACCAGCCGCCACGGCGTCCAGCACGACTCGACGGATGACGCCGCGCGAGATCTTCGATGCGCCCACGCGCCGCTCGACGAAGATGATCGGCACTTCGGCAATCCGGCACCCGGCCTCGAGCGCCAGGAACAGCATCTCCACCAGGAACGAGTAGCCGTCCGAGACGATGCGGTCGAGCGGCATCGCGGCGAGCGCCTCGCGGCGCCAGCAGCGGATAGCCGCGGTGCAGTCGCGCACCTTCATGCCGGTGACCGCCGCGGATGTAGCAGTTGGCGAAGCGGCTGAGAATGAGCCGTCGCAGCGGCCAGTTGACCACGCTCACGCCGTGCAGGTAGCGCGAGCCGATGACCATGTCGGCGCGGCGCCGCCGCGGCGACCAGGTCGGGCAGCGTATTTCGGATCGTGCGACAGGTCCGCGTCCATCTGGACAGACGAGCTCGGCGCCGGTGTCGAGCGCTGCCTTCATGCCGTCGAGATACGAACGGCCCAGGCCGCGCTTGCCGGTGCGGTGCATCACCGTCAGCCGCCCGCCGATGTCGGCGGCGAGCGCGTCGGCGATCCGCGCCGGTGCCGTCGGGCGACCCGTCGTCGACGACCAGCACGCGCACGTTCGGCTGGGCCAGGAGCAGTCCGGCCATTTCGGGCAGGTTCTCCCGCTCGTTGTAGGTCGGTAGAAGGACGAGCGCGGTCGGCGCCGTGACGGCGGACGTAGTTGAATCAGCCATGTGAGACGAGCCGGTCGATGACCTGATCCCAGGTAATGGCGCTGGCGCGCTCGCGCCCGGCGGCGCCGAGAGCCGCAGCCAGCGATCGTGCTCCGTGGAGTTCCGCCACGGCGTCGCCGATCGCCCGCGGGTCGGGCTCGGTGACGCGCCCGGTCACGCCGTCCTCGACGAATTCCCGGGTGCCGCCCGAGTCGAAGGCGGTGACGACGGGCTTGGCCGCGAGGAAGCCCTCGAGCGTCACCAGCCCGTAGTCTTCGTCGAACGGCACATAGACGACGGCGAGAGCGTCCCGGTAGAGCGCCGGCAGTTCGTCGTCGCTGACCGCGCCCAGGAAGGTGACCCGGTGGGCGACGCCGGCTTCTTCCGCCGCGCGTTCGACCCACGGGCGGTGGCTGCCCTGGCCGACGACCACCAGCGTGAGCGGCTCGGGCCAGTAGGCCACCGAACGCACCGTGAGGTCGACGCGCTTGTTCTGCTCGAGCCGCGCCACCGACAGGACGTAGTTGCCGTACGGCCCCGGCGCCAGGCGGCGCGCGAGCAGCGGCGGGTGGTAGAGCGGCGTGGAGTCGAGGCCGTTATAGCGCTGGAGCCGCTCGCTGACGGTGCGCGAGATGGTGTAGCGGCCAACGCACTCGCCCAGCGCGCGCTCGTCGATGGCCATCAACCGGTCGCGCAGCGCCACGTCGATCTCGTCGTGTCCGAAATCCGAGTACTCGGTCGAGGCCAGCTCGTAGGCGGCGCGATGCTGATGCACCAGCCAGCACACCTTGCGTGGGTGACGCGCCAGGTAGGTCGGGAACTTGGTGCCGATCACCAGGTCGATGGGCCGGCCGTTGCTCTCGCTGAGGTCGAGGAGGCCCCAGATCGCGGCGTGCGGCAGCAGTTCGTCCTTGGGATACCACTTGAAGGGCACCGAGACCCGGTCGGTGTCGAAGCCCCGCTGCCGCAGCTCGTCAACCAATTGACGGACGAGCAGCTCCGCGCCGCCTCGTACCAGCGGCACCTGGGTCTCACAAACGAGGACCGAGCGCACGGCCACCTGGTCAGCCGACCTGCGCGCGCGAGATTGCGGGCGAAATCATGTGAAAGCTGGTCTCTAACGAAACCGCTCATGGTAGCATGCGGCGACACAGGCGAAGATAAAGCGACATCGCTTGTGGTGTCGGTTTCGCCCAGCGCGGCGAACAAAACGCGTAAGCCCATTATTCCGAACAACTTAGTTGACACCTTCGGCACTGTCCTCTACGATTCCGGTGGTCATTTCTGGACTGGAGTGGAGTAACCGTGCTTCGAGGGAACTCACCGGCAAAGATCGACGACAAAGGCCGGCTCAAGATTCCCAATGCCTTTCGCGCCGTGATCCAGGAGGAACACGGACGGGAGGTCTTCGTCACCAGTCTTTCCGGCGATTCGGTACGCATCTACCCGATGCCGGTCTGGCTCGACATCGAGCGAAAGCTCGCGCAAGCGCCCTCCACGCACCCCGCGCGGCTGAAGTTCCTCGATCGCGTCAATTTCTACGGGCAAGTCGCCGAATTCGACCAGCAGGGCCGGGTCCTCATCCAGCCCCGCGTGCGTGAATCCGCGTTCATGACCGGTGAAGTCGACGTGCTCGGCAAATACGACTATCTCGAGGTGTGGAACCACGAGAGGTTCCTGGCCAAGCTGATCCGCGAGCCGTTCTCTGATGACGACGCGCGGGCCCTGGCCGACTACGGCATCTAGAGAAAGAAACGAGCCAACCGTGTCGGACGTGGACCTGCCGCAGCACCTTCCGGTGATGGTGGACGAGGCGACGCGGCTGTTGCAGCCCGAGGGTGGCGGCACGTTCGTGGATTGCACGCTGGGCCTGGGCGGCCACACACGCGCGCTGCTCGAGCACGGCGCCGGGCGGGTCATCGGCATCGACCGCGATCCCCAGGCGCTGGCGCTGGCGGGTCGCGCGCTCGAACCCTTCGGCGCGCGCGTCCAGCTCGTGCACGCCGACTACCGCACCGTCGACACGGTGCTCGACTCCCTGGGCGTGCCGTCGGTCGCGGGCGCGCTGGCCGACCTGGGCGTCTCCTCGCTGCAGTTCGACGCCGAGGGCCGCGGCTTCAGCTTCCGGCGCGACGAGCCTCTCGACATGCGTATGGACCAGTCACAAGGACAGACGGCGGCCGAACGGCTGGCCTCGGTCGAGGAAGCCGAGCTGGCCGACGTCATCTATCAATTCGGCGAAGAGCGCCGCTCGCGCCGCGTCGCCCGCGGCATCGTCATGGCCCGCGAGCGCGCGCCAATCGAGACGACCGGCCAGCTCGCGGCCATCGTGCGCCGCGCCCTGACGGGCCAGGGGTGGCAGCGCATCGACCCGGCCACCCGCACCTTCCAGGCCCTCCGCATCTGGGTCAACGGCGAGCTCGACCGGCTCGACGAGTTCGTGCGCCGCGCCGCGGTGCGGCTGCACACCGGCGGCCGGCTGGTGATCATCAGCTTCCATTCGCTCGAAGACCGGATCGTGAAGCACACGTTGCGTGCGCTCGATCGCACCGACGGCGTCGTCAAGGTGCTGACCGGGCGGCCGATCGGCCCGAGCGACGGGGAAATCGCACTGAACCCGCGAGCCCGCAGCGCCAAGCTGCGGGCGGCGGAACGACTGGCTTGAGCCGGAGGAGGGCGCCATGGAACACGTCGAGGCCTTCGAGTACGCCATCAAGAAGGACGTCCGCAACAACCCCATCGTCCGCGAGGTGGACGAGCGGCGTCAGCGCGAGCTGTGGATGTCGCTCGGCATCGGCGTGGTGCTGGTGCTGGTCGTGTTGTTCGACGCGTGGCAACACTTCGAGCTCATCCGCCACGGCTACCGCATCGAGCAGATGCAGAAGGAACGCGCCGCCGAGGACGCGGCGCGCCAGCACCTGCGCCTCGAACTCGAGACGCTGCGCGCGCCGCAGCGCATCGAGCGGCTGGCGATGACGCGCCTGGGGATGATCGCGCCGAAGTCCGGCGACGCCATCGTGCTCGAACGAGTGCTGCCGGCCGAGCCGCCGGCCCGCTCGGTGGTGGCCTCGCGCTGACGCAAGACCCGGTGAATCACGATGGCTGACCCGACCCCGAACGATTGGCGCCGCACGATCCGGAGGCGCGCCTTCGTGGCGGCCGTCTGCCTGGCGGCCTGGGCCGTGGGTATCGAAACCCGGCTCGTCTATCTGCAGGTCTTCCAGCATGCCGACTTGCGGGCCCGCGCCGACCGGCAGCAGAACCGCGTCGTCGCGGCCCAGGCCAAGCGCGGCGAGATCCGCGACCGCAACGGCCGGCTGCTGGCCTACAGCGTGGACGTGGACAGCATCTACGCGGTGCCCTCGGAAATCGCCGACGCCCCGGCGGCGGCCCGCGCGCTGTGTGGCGCCCTCGAGAACTGCGGCAACGCGGAGCGCAAGGAACTCCAGACGCGCCTGGCCAAGGGCGGCGCCTTCGCCTACGTGTCCCGCTTCGTCTCGGCCAGGGTCGCGCAGCGTGTCGCCGCGCTCGACCTCGAGGGCATCGGCTTCATGAAGGAGAGCCGGCGGTTCTATCCCAACAAGGAACTGGGCGCGCAGGTGCTCGGCTACGTCGGCGTCGACAACCTCGGCCTCGGCGGCATCGAAGCCGCCTACGACAAGGTCATCCGCGGCCATCCCGGAAAGATCCTGGTGCAGACCGACGCGCGCCGGCGCGCCTTCAGCAGCGTCACCGTGCCGCCTACCATGGGCGCCACGCTCGAGCTGACCATCGACGAGTACCTGCAGCACATCGTCGAGCGCGAACTGGCGGCGGGCGTCACCGCCAACCGGGCCGAAGGCGGCACCGCGGTCGTGATGGACCCCCACACCGGCGAGATCCTCGCCATGGCCAGCTACCCGACCTTCAACCCGAACAACTTCAACGCCGCCACCGCCGACCAGCGCAAGAACCGCGCGGTCACCGATCTCTACGAACCCGGGTCGACCTTCAAGCTGGTCACCGCCTCGGCCGCGCTCGAGGAAGGCGTGGTCAAGCCCACCGACCTCATCGACACCAGCCCCGGGTTCATCCGCTTCAAGTCGCGCCAGATCGACGACACGCACCACTACGGCGTGCTCAGCTTCGCTCAGGCCATCGTCAAGTCGAGCAACGTCGGCGCCATCAAGGTCGGGCTGCGGCTCGGCCGCGACCGGCTCGGGGACTACGTCAGCCGCTTCGGCTTCGGCCGCACGACCTCGAACGACTTCCCGGGCGAGAGCGCGGGCATCGTCTGGAACCCGAAGAAGCTCGACGACAGCGCCGTGGCCTCGGTGTCGATGGGCTACCAGGTGGGCGTGACCCCGCTGCAGATGGTCACGGCCACCGCCGCGGTGGCCAACGGCGGCCGCCTGCTCCGGCCGCACGTGGTCCGCGCCGTCGTGCGCGACGGCGAGCGCACCGCCACCGAGATCAAGGAGGTGCGCCGCGTCATCAGCACCCGCACGGCCGCCGAGCTCACGACCATCATGGAAGAGGTCGTGACGAGCGGGACCGGCAAGGGCTGGGCGCAGGTCGAGGGTTTCACGGTGGCCGGCAAGACCGGCACGGCCCAGAAGATCGTGCGCGGGGTCTACTCGCACAGCGACTACAACGTGTCGTTCACCGGCTTCGTGCCGTCGCGCAACCCGGTGTTCGCGCTGGTCGTCGTCGTCGACACGCCGCGTAACGGCTATTACTACGGCGGTTCGGTGGCCGGTCCGATCTTCCAGCGCATCGCCGATGCCGCCTTGCGGCACGTCGGCGTGGCGCCCACCGTGTTCCCGGCGCCGCCCGTGCTGGTCGAGCGGCACAAGCAGCGGCAGGCGGTGAACACCGCGGGCGCGGCCAAGGTGATCACCGTGGACGCCGCCGGCGGCCGGGCCATGCCCGACCTGGTTGGCCTCAGCGCGCGTGAAGCGCTGCGCCGCGTGGCCCGCCTGGGCGTGTCCGCCAAGGTGCAGGGTTCGGGCCTGGTGGTGGCGCAGTATCCCGAGGCCGGCCAGACCGTGGCTGTGGGCGGCGCCTGCACCTTGATGCTCGATCGCGGCTTTGGACGCTCCGGCCGCGTGCCGGCGGGGAACGTGCCGTGACGGTTCGCGATGCCGTCGACACGCTCGGCGGGCTGGTGCGGTCGGGCGAAGGGCTGACGTCGGACGCGGCGGTGACCGCGGTCACGTGCGACTCGCGCCGGGCGGAGCCGGGCGGGATGTTCGTGGCCCTCAGGGGGCTCAAGGCTGACGGCGTCACCTTCGTGCCCGAGGCGGTCGCCCACGGCGCGTCGCTGATTGTGAGCGAGAGCCCCCGGCCGGCGGGATTCGACACGCCCTGGGTCGTCGTCAGCGACGGCCGGCTGGCGTTGGCGCTGCTCGGCGCCGCGGTGCACGGCCATCCCAGCCGCGAGATTCCCGTCGTCGGCGTCACCGGCACCAACGGCAAGACCACGACCGCGTATCTGCTCGCCTCGGTGCTCGACCAGGCGGGCCTGTCGGCCGGCGTGCTGGGCACGGTCCACTACCGCGTCGGGAACCAGGCGCGCGAGGCGGCGCGCACCACCCCGGAGGCACCCGAGGTGCAGGGCCTGCTGCGCGAGATGGTCGCGTCCGGCAACCGCTCGTGCGTGATGGAGGTGTCGTCGCACGCGCTGGCGTTGCGCCGCGTCGACGGCATGCGCTTCGCCGCGGCGATCTTCACGAACCTGACCCGCGACCATCTCGATTTCCACGCCGACATGGAGCAGTACTTCGCGGCCAAGCGGCGCCTCTTCGAGATGCTCGAGCCGTCCGCTCCCGGCGTGATCAACGCCGACGATCCCCGGGCCGCGGCCTTGATGCAGGTGTGCGCGACCTCCCTCACCTACGGCATCCAGAAGCCCGCCGACGTGCGTCCCGAAGCGCTGTCGATGGATCTGCACGGCGTGCGCTTCCGCGCCACCACGCCCGGCGGCCCGGTGACCATCGAGTCGGCCCTGGTCGGCCGGCCCAACGTCTACAACC
This sequence comes from uncultured Acidobacteriota bacterium, assembly GCA_963843885.1. Classification (GTDB taxonomy): domain Bacteria; phylum Acidobacteriota; class Vicinamibacteria; order Vicinamibacterales; family UBA2999; genus CADEFD01. The sequence continues at coordinate 3,509 of CAWJMJ010000011.1, read as the reverse complement.
TGCTGGCGGCGACGGCCGCGGCCAGCGCGCTGGGCATCCCGGGCGCGGCCATCAGCGAAGGCCTGGCCCGCCTGGCCGGCGTGCCCGGCCGGTTCGAGCTGGTCTCGCAGCCCGGCGACGACATCACCGTGGTGGTCGACTACGCCCACACCGACGACGCGCTGCGTAACCTGGTCGAGACCGCCCGCCCGCTGGCCCGCGGTCGCGTCGTGACGGTGTTCGGCTGCGGCGGCAATCGGGATCGCACCAAGCGGCCGTTGATGGGGATGGTGGCGGCGCGGCTGAGCGACGTCGTGGTCATCACCTCGGACAACCCGCGCAGCGAGGATCCGGCGGGCATCATCGAGGAGATCCGCCGCGGCATCCCCGCCGGCGAGACGGCGTCGGGCCGGACGCCCGAGATCCTGGCCATCGTCGATCGCGCCGCCGCCATCGAGAAGGCGGTGACCTCGGCCCGCAGCGGCGACCTGGTGCTCATCGCCGGCAAGGGGCATGAGAAGACCCAGCACATCGGCACCCGCGTGTTGCCCTTCGACGACGCCCAGGTGGCCAAAGTCGCGTTGACGCACCGTCACCCGAGGTCGGTCTAGCCATGCGCCTCGAGCACGGCACCTACTCGGCGGCGGACCTGGTGGCCTCCCTCGGCGGACGGCTCGTGACCGGGTCGCCGGCGCAGCGTCTTGGTCCGGCGACGATCGACTCCCGGGCGCTCGCGCCCGGCGATCTGTTCTTCGCCATCGTGGCGGCGCGCGACGGCCACGCCTTCGTGCCGGCGGCGCTGGCCCGTGGCGCCGCGGGGGTGGTCGTGCACGACGCCGCCAGTCTGCCGGCGGACACCGGCGCGGCCGTGGTCGTGGAAGTGCCCGACACCCTCAAAGCGCTGCAGGACCTCGGACACGCCGTGCGGCGCGCCTCGGGCGCTCGCGTCGTGGCCATCACCGGCAGCGTCGGCAAGACCACGACCAAGGACGCGATTGCCGCGGTGCTGAGCGCGCGCTACCGCGTGGTGAAGAACCGCGGCAACTTGAACAACCATCTCGGCCTGCCGTTGTCGCTGGTCGAGTTGCGCTCCTGCCCGGACGTGGCCGTGATGGAACTCGGCATGAACCACGCAGGCGAGATTCGCGTGCTGGTGGGCTTGGCCGAGCCCGACGTGCGGGTGTGGACCAACGTCGGCGACGCGCACATCGGCTACTTCGGCTCGCGCGCGGCCATTGCCGACGCCAAGAGCGAGATTCTCGAGCAGGCCGACGCCGGCACGCTGCTGGTCTGCAACGCCGACGACCCGCTCGTGATGGCCCGCGCCGCCGGCTTCCCTGGCGCGGTCGTGACCTTCGGCCTCGGCGCCGGCGCCGCCGTGCGCGCCGAGATGATCGACGACCGCGGGGTGTTCGGCACCGTCGCGACCGTGGCCACGCCGGCCGGCACGATGGAGTTGGCGCTGACCCTGCCCGGGACCGGTCACCTGCTGAACGCCTTGGCCGCGACCGCCGTCGGCGTGGCCCTCGGCGTCGACCTCACGGACATCGCCGCAAGACTGCGTGAGCTGGCCCCGGCGTCGCACCGGGGCACGCTGCTGCACACGCCCGCTGGCGCCGCGGTGCTCGACGACACCTACAACTCGAGCCCTTCGGCGCTCCAGGGCTCGCTCGAGGTGCTGGCGGCGAGCCGTCCTGCCGGACGGCGCCTGGCCGTCCTTGGCGAGATGCTCGAACTCGGCGACGAGTCGGTGCGCCTCCACGACGAGTGCGGCGGCGCGGTCGCCGCGGCCGGCGTGGAGCGGCTGGTCACCGTGGGCGGAGAGCCGGCCCGGCAACTTGGGGTCGCGGCCGTGCGTCACGGACTGGCCGCCGCTGCGGTCACGCACGTGGCCACCAGCGAAGAAGCCGCCGCGCTCATCGGCGCCGAACTGCGGGCCGGCGATCTGCTGCTCGTGAAGGGCTCGCGGAGCATCGGCACCGACCGGGTCGTCGCCAGTCTCGTGGGAGGTGCGTGATGCTGTATCACCTCCTCTTCTCGCTGTCGCCGCAAATCGGCGCCCTCAACGTCACGCGCTACATCACCTTCCGGACCGCGGCCGCCAGCATCTCGGCGCTGCTCATCTCGCTGGTGATGGGGCCGTGGCTGATTCGCCAGTTGCGCGAATTCCAGATCGGGCAGGTCATCCGCCAGGAGGGGCCGCAGTCCCATCGCGCCAAGGCCGGCACGCCGACGATGGGCGGCCTGCTCATCCTCGCGGCGGCGCTCGTGCCCACGCTGCTCTGGGCCGACCTGACCAACCCCTTCATCTGGATTGCCGTGCTCTCCACCGCGGCCTTCGGCGCCGTCGGTTTCGCCGACGACTACCTGAAGATCACCCGGCGCTCGTCGGGCGGACTGACGCCGCGCTACAAATTGGCCGCGCAGATACTGGTCGGGTTGGCGGTCGGCGGCACGCTGCTGTGGCTGGCCTCGCGCAACCAGTACAACACGCGCCTGATCTTTCCGTTCTTCAAGCAGCTCATTCCCGATCTGGGCTGGTTCTACCTGCCGTTCGCGGTGCTGCTCCTGGCCTGCTCGTCGAACGCCGTCAACCTCACCGACGGCCTTGACGGCCTGGCCATCAGCACCTTCGCGGTGGCCGCCGCCTGTTTCACCGCGCTGGCCTACGTGACCGGGCACGCGCGTGTTTGCCGAGTACCTGCTGCTCGTGCGCTTCCCGCCGGCCGCGCGAGCTGACCGTGTTCTGCGGCGCGCTGGTCGGCGCCAGCCTCGGCTTCCTCTGGTACAACTCGCTACCCGGCCGAGATCTTCATGGGCGACGTCGGCTCGCTGGCCCTCGGCGGCGCCCTCGGCACGGTCGCCATCCTGATCAAGCAGGAACTGCTGCTGGCCATCGTCGGCGGCGTCTTCGTGCTCGAGGCGCTGTCGGTCATCATGCAGGTCGGCGTCGTTCAAGCTGACGCGGCAAGCGCGTGTTCCGCATGGCGCCGATCCACCATCACTTCGAGCTGTCGGCTGGAGCGAGCCGAAGGTCATCACCCGCTTCCTGATCGTCGCGATCCTCTTCGCGCTGTTCAGCCTGACGACGCTGAAGCTGCGATGACGACCGCCAGATTTCCCGCGGTCAGCCGGACGTTCTCGGTGACGGGCGCGGTGCTGGTCGTCGGCGCCGCGCGCAGCGGCGTCGCCGCCGCCGAACTGCTGGCGCGGCGGGGGGCGCGCGTCACGCTGACCGATCGCAGCCGCGGACATCCCGGAGAGCCGAGCGGCTGCGCCGGGCCGGGTGTGACGCTCGAGCTGGGCGGCCACGACGCCGAGACTGTTCGAGTCGCGCGGACCTGATCGTGACTGAGTCCGGGCGTGCCGCCGGAGCTGGCCGGAATCGATGCGGCGCGGGCCGCCGGCGTGCCGGTGATCGGCGAGCTCGAGCTGGCGTCGCGCTGGCTGCGCGGGCCGCATCATCGCGATCACCGGCACCAAGGGCAAGTCGACCACCACCACGCTGGTCGGCAGGATGCTCGAGGCCT
>CAWJMJ010000010.1:0-607414 GCA_963843885.1 uncultured Acidobacteriota bacterium | reverse complement strand
GCGCGTCGGCCAGCCGCCGTCGCGCGTCCTCGGCCCGGGTTTCCAAGTCTTGCAGGGCCAGAAGCGAGGTGATGGCGGGTAACATCGGGCCCCAAGCATAGCGTAGGATCCCGGCGTGGAACACGTCACCGCGATTCTGCAGCCGGGTGCCGTCCCGCTGTCTTCCTGGCGCGCCATCTTCTTCGGCGGCGGCGTCGGACTCGACCCCGGCTGCCGCGACCGCGTCGACGCGGGAGCGCGCGCCATCGACCGGGTGGTGGCGGCCGGCGCCCCGGTGTACGGCGTCAATACCGGCTTCGGCAAGCTCGCCTGCGTGCGCATCGACGACGGCGGATCTCGCGACCCTGCAGCGCAACCTCGTGCTGTCGCATTGCGCCGGCGTGGGCGAGCCGCTGCCCGTGCCGGTGACGCGGCTGATGATGGCGCTGAAGCTCGCCAGCCTGGCCCAGGGCGCGTCGGGCGTGCGCTGGAGACGGTCGAGCATCTCGGGCGATGCTCGCCGCCGGTCTGATCCCGGTGGTCCCGGGGCAGGGCTCGGTCGGCGCGTCAGGCGATCTCGCGCCGCTGGCGCACATGTCCGCGGCGCTGATCGGCGTCGGCGAGTTCATGGTCGACGGCGCAGCGCTGCCGGCGAGCGAGGCGCTGGCCGACGCCGGCCTGACGCCGCTCGTGCTCGGCCCCAAGGAAGGGCTGGCGCTGCTCAACGGCACGCAGGTCTCCACGGCGCTGGCCCTGGCCGGGCTGTTCGAGGCCGAGCGCGTGTTCCAGGCCGCGCTGGTCACCGGCGCCCTGTCGACCGACGCGGCCAAGGGCTCGGACGCGCCGTTCGATGCGCGCATCCAGGCGCTGCGCGGCCAGCCGGGGCAGATCGACGTGGCGCAGGCGCTGCGCCGCCTGATGGCGCGGCAGCGCCATCCGCGCGCTCGCACCTGTCGGCGACGCGCGGGTGCAGGATCCCTATTGCCTGCGCTGCCAGCCGCAGGTGATGGGCGCGTGCCTGGACGTGCTGCGCCAGGCCGCGCGCACGCTTGCCGATGGAAGCCAACGGCGTGTCCGACAACCCGCTGGTCTTCGCCGACACGGGCGAGGTCATCTCGGGCGGCAACTTCCACGCCGAGCCGGTGGCCTTTGCCGCCGACATGATGGCGCTGGCCATCTGCGAGATCGGCGTCGATCGCCGAGCGGCGCATCGCCATGCTGGTCGACCCGGCGCTGTCGGGCTGCCGGCCTTCCTCACGCCGCAATCCCGGGCTGAACTCGGGCCTCATGATCGCCGCAGGTGACCGCGGCGGCGCTCGTGTCCGAGAACAAGCAGCGCGCCTATCCGGCCAGCGTCGACTCGATTCCCGACCTCGGCCAACCAGGAGGACCACGTGTCGATGGCCGCGCACGGCGCCGCGCCGGCTGCTGCCGATGGCCGAGAACGCGGCCTGCGTCATCGGCATCGAGCTCATCGCCGCGGCGCAGGGCTGCGGCTTCCACGCGCCGCTGGCCTCGAGCGCGCGCGCTCGAGCGCGCCGTGGCGCTGCTGCGCCACGACGTGCCGCCGCTCGGCCGACGATCGCTACCTGGCCGACGACATCGGCGTGGCCACCGGGCTGGTGCGCTCCGGCCGGCTGGCCGCGGCGGCCGGGCTCGACCTGATGCCAGCCGTCGCTGGCGCCGTGGCCACGGCCCCGCGATGACCGACCCGCGCTGGCTTCACGTCACGCCGGGCGAGGCGCCCCTGCTCGTGAGCGTGCCGCATGCCGGCACCGAGCTTCCGGCCGAACTCGTGCCGCGGCTGGTGTCGCCGTGGCTGGCGCGCAAGGACGCCGACTGGCACCTCGACCGGCTTTACGACTTCGCCCTCGGCCTGGGCGCCACCGTGGTACGCACGGACCTGTCGCGCACGCTGATCGACGTCAACCGCGATCCGGACGGCGTGTCGCTCTATCCCGGGCAGCCGACGACGGCGCTCTGTCCCACCGAGACCTTCGACGGAGAGCCGCTCTACGTGCCCGGGCAGGAGCCGGACGCCGGCGAGATCGCCGCCCGGCGCGCCCGCTTCTTCGATCCATACCACGCAGGCGCTGACCACGAACCTGGCGCGCCTGCGCGCGCGCCATGCGCACGTGGTCCTCTACGACTGCCCACTCGATCCGCTCGGTGATTCCGCGGCTGTTCGCCGGCGACTTGCCGCAGTTGAACATCGGCACCAACGGCGGGACGTCGTGCAGCACTCGTCTCACCGCGATGGTCGAGCGGCACTGCGACCGCTCGGGTCTGTCGCGCGTGACCGACGGCCGCTTCACCGGCGGCTACATCACGCGACACTACGGCCGGCCCGGCGCCGGCGTGCATGCCGTGCAGATGGAGCTGGCCTGCCGCGGCTACCTGCCCGAGCCTGCCGTGCCGGCCCCGGACAACTGGCCGCCGGCCTATGTCGAGAGCGCGGCGGCGCGCCTGCGCCGCACCCTTCGCGCGATTCTCGAAGACGCCCAGGCCTGCGCTCTGGACCTGGCGGCGTCGTCGTCGAAAGGAATGTCATGACCCGCACCATCAGCGGCCGCGCGCGGCGCCGCGCGGACGCGCCAAGAGCTGGCTGACCGAAGCGCCGCTGCGCATGCTCATGAACAACCTCGATCCCGACGTGGCCGAGCGGCCGGAGGACCTCGTGGTCTACGGCGGCATCGGCCGGGCGGCGCGCAACTGGGAGTGCTTCGACCGCATCGTCGCGGCGCTGCAGCGCGCTCGAGGACGACGAGACGCTGCTCGTGCAGTCGGGCAAGCCGGTCGGCGTGTTCCGGACGCACGCGCGACGCGCCGCGCGTGCTGATCGCCAACTCCAACCTCGTGCCGCACTGGGCGACGTGGGAGCACTTCCACGAGCTCGATCGGCAAGGGCCTGATGATGTACGGCCAGATGACGGCCGGCTCGTGGATCTACATCGGCACCCAGGGCATCGTGCAGGGCACCTACGAGACGTTCGTCGAGATGGGCCGGCAGCACTACGGCGGCGACCTGGCGGGCCGCTGGATCCTCACCGCCGGGCTCGGCGGCATGGGCGGCGCGCAGCCGCTGGCGGCGACCATGGCCGGCGCCTCGTGCCTGGCGGTGGAATGTCAGCAGAGCCGCATCGACATGCGCCTGCGCACCCGCTACCTCGACGCGCAAGCGTCCACCCTCGACGAAGCGCTGGCGCTCATCGAGGACAGTTGCCAGGCGCGACGGCCGCGCTCGGTGGCGCTCCTCGGCAATGCCGCCGACGTCTTCCCCGAACTGGCGCGCCGCGGCGTGCGTCCCGACGCCGTCACCGATCAGACCTCCGCGCACGACCCGGTCAACGGCTACCTGCCGCAAGGCTGGACGGTGGAGCAGTGGCTCGAACGGCGCGTCAGCGATCCGAGGCGGTACGGCCGCCGCCGCCAAGCGTTCGATGGCGGTGCACGTCGACGGCGATGCTCGACTTCAAGGACGCCGGCGTGCCGACGCTTCGACTACGGCAACAACATCCGCCAGGTGGCCAAGGACGAAGGGCGTGATGCGATGCCTTCGACTTCCCGGGCTTCGTGCCGGCCTACATCCGCCCGCTGTTCTGCCGCGGCGTCGGGCCGTTCCGCTGGGCCGCGCTGTCCGGCGATCCCGAAGACATCTACAAGCACCGATGCGCAAGGTGAAGGAGCTCATGCCGGACGACGCGCACCTGCACCAGCTGGCTCGACATGGCGCGCGAGCGCATCGCGTTCCAGGGCCTGCCGGCGCGCATCTGCTGGGTCGGGCTGGGCGATCGCCATCGCCTCGGCCTGGCGTTCAACGACATGGTGCGCTCGGGCGAGCTGAAAGCGCCGATCGTCATCGGCCGCGATCATCTCGACTCCGGCTCGGTCGCCTCGCCCAACCGCGAGACCGAGGCCATGCGCGACGGCTCGGATGCGGTCTCCGACTGGCCGCTGCTGAACGCGCTGCTCAACTCCGCGTCGGGCGCCACCTGGGTGTCGCTGCATCATGGCGGCGGCGTCGGCATGGGCTTCTCGCAGCACGCCGGCATGGTCATCGTGTGCGACGGCACCGCCGCGGCCGATGCGCGGCTGGCGCGGGTGCTGTGGAACGACCCGGCCACCGGCGTGATGCGTCACGCCGACGCCGGCTACGACGAGGCGATCGCGTGCGCGCGGGAGCATCGCCTGAACCTGCCGATGGTCGGCGGATGAGCGGGCCGCGCCTGCACGCCGCCGCCGCGCTCCTGCCCACCGGCTGGGCGCGCGATGTGCTGCTCGAGTGGAGACGCCGAGGGCGACTTCGTGGCCGTGACGCCTGACACGCCGGCTCCCGCCGGTGCGGCGGCGGCCGCCGGCCCGGTCGTGCCGGGCCTGCCCAACCTGCATTCCCATGCGTTCCAGCGTGTCTTGGCCGGGCTGACGGAGTTCCGCGGCGCCGGCGAGGACAGCTTCTGGAGCTGGCGGGACGCAGATGTACCGCGTGGCCGGACGGATCACGCCCGACGAGCTCGAGGCGGTCGCGACCTGGCTCTACCTCGAGCTGCTCGAAGGGGGCTACACCTCGGTGTGCGAGTTCCACTACCTGCACCACGACGTCAACGGCCGCCCCTACCCGGACGAGGCGACGCTGGCCGCGTGCCTGGCCCGCGCCGCCGCGCGGGTCGGACTCGGCTTGACGCTGTTGCCCGTGCTGTATCAGCAGGGCGGCTTCGGCGGCCTGCCGCCCAACCAGGGGCAGCGGCGCTTCGTGACTTCGACGCCGTCGTTGGTGCGGCTGATCGAGACGCTGCGCGCGACCGGCCCCAGCTCCGCGCTGCGCGTGGGCCTGGCCGTCACTCCCTCCGGGCGGTCACGCCTGCCGCGCTCGACGAGGCGCTCGCCGGGATGGCCGCCATCGATCCCCAGGCGCCAATCCACATCCACGTCGCCGAGCAGCGTCGCGAGGTCGAGGCGTGCCTGGCGTGGAGCGGCCAGCGCCCGGTCGCGTGGCTGCTCGATCACGCGCCGGTCGACCACCGCTGGTGCCTCGTGCACGCCACCCATCTCACCGCCGATGAAACGCGCCGCGCCGCCGCCACTGGAGCGGTCGCGGGCCTATGTCCCAGCACCGAGGCCAATCTTGGCGACGGCATCTTCGACCTGACGGCGTGGACGGCCGAGGCCAGCGCCACGACGGGCCGATGGGGCATCGGCTCCGACAGCCATGTCGCCGTCAACGGGGCGGGAGAGCTGCGGCTGCTGGAGTACGCGCAACGCCTGCATACCGGCCGGCGCAACGTCGCCGCCACGCAGGAGCAGAGGCACGTCGCGACGGCCCTGATGCTGGCGGCCGTGGCCGGCGGCGCGGCCGCGTCGGGACGCCGGGTGGGCGGACTGGCGTCCGGCCAACGCGCCGACTTCGTCGTGCTCGATGGCCGGCATCCGCTGCTTGCGGGCCTGCCGGCGGCGGCTGCGCTCGACGCGCAGGTGGTCGCGGAGGCGAGCGGTTCGACCGTGGACACGGTCGTGGTCGGCGGCCGCGAGCGGGTCCGGAGCGGCCGTCATCCGCTGCGCGAGGAAGCGGCGCCGGCGTTCGTGCGCGCCCGCCGGACGTTGTCGTCGCGCGGCTAGCACCGGCCAGACGGCGGACGGTCACGCGCGGGCCGCGGATCGCGGACGGCCTGCGCTCAAATCGCGAGCAGCGGCGCCTCGACGAGGAGTAGTGGGCCCACCTGGATTTGAACCAGGGACCGACCGGTTATGAGCCGGCTGCTCTAACCGCTGAGCTATGGGCCCGCACGACGGGCGGAGACAGTCTACCGCGCTGCGCCGCGCCCTGCCGCCGCGTCCCGGTGTTTGGCGCGAGCAGGGCTTCCCCCACACAATGGCATCGGGCCGCTTGCGCCCGGCGCTGCCCGCCGCCTTTCCCCATGAGTCACCTCCCGACCTTCGCCGCGCTCGCCCAGGGCGCTCAGCCCTTCCTGGCCCTGGCGCCGATGCAGGACGTCACCGACGGGGCGTTCTGGACGCTCATGCACCGCTATGGCGGCGCCGATGTCTACTGGACGGAGTACTTCCGGGTGCAGGCCGACTCGCGGCCCGAGAAGTGGATCGTCGAATCGATCACCGGGAACACTACCGGCCGCCCGGTCGTGGCGCAACTCATCGGCAACGACATCCCCGGCCTGGTCCGCACCGCCCGGCTGTTGCAGCAACTGCCGGTGGTGGCCATCGACCTGAACCTGGGCTGCCCGGCGCCGATCGTCTACCGCAAGTGCGCCGGCGGCGGGCTGCTGCGCGAGCCCCAGCGCATCGACGCGATCCTCGGCGCCCTGCGCGACGCGGTCGACATCGCCTTCACCGTGAAGACCCGCGTCGGCTTCACCTCGGTCGAGGAATTCGACACGCTCCTGCCGATCTTCGCCAGGCACTCGCTTGACGCGCTCACCGTGCACGCCCGAACGGTGGCACAGATGTACCGCCTGCCGGTGCACTACGATCTCATCGGCCAGGCGGCCGCGGCCATGGCCTGCCCGGTCATCGCCAACGGCCATGTCTGCTCGGCGGCGCAGGCGCAGGACCTGCTGGCGCGCACCGGGGCGCGCGGCCTGATGCTCGGGCGCGGGGTCATCCGCAGCCCGTGGCTGTTCGACCAGATTCGCCAGCAACTCCGGGGCGAGCCGGTGACCTTGCCCACCGGCCGGGACGTGCTCGGCTACATCCGCGCGCTGTGGGACTCGCAGGCCGACGCCGCCGCGTCCGAGAAGTCGCAGTGCGAGCGCATGAAGAAATTTTTGAACTACCTCGGCGAGGGCGTTCCGGCGCCGTTCCTCCACCAGATCCGGCGGACTCAGACCGCGGCCGAGTTCCACGGCACCTGCGCCGCCTTCCTCGACCACGATCAGCCCATGACCCTGGAGCCGGACGTGTCGGTGGCGCCGGCCGCCGCGGCCGTGCTGGCCTAGCCGTCCGCGGGCCGCCCCGATCGTGCCTTGCCTGGCCGTCCGCGGGCCGCCCCGATCGTGCCATGTCCAGCCGTCCCCCGTCGCCGTCCGCCGTCCGCCGTCCGCCGCGCCCGCCGGGCCGGTTCGGCCGGCCCCGGAAGTTGATGGCTTTGCCGGGGTATCATGGAATCGAGACGAGCCCATGCTTAGAGCTTCTGACATCTCTCTCGTTGCCCTGGTCGCCGCGGCTGCCTTGTCGCCCGCGCTGGTTGCCTCAGCTTCGGCGCAGGCGCCCACCGCCGTCTTCACGGCCGTTCAGGCCGAGGCCGGCAAGGCGCACTACGCCACCACCTGCGCCGCCTGCCACGGTTCCGACCTCGGCGGCGCCGATGCGCCGGCGTTGGCTGGCCCCGACTTCGCCAAGGCGTGGAGCACGCAGACCACCGCCGATCTCTTCAAGTACGTGCAGGGTATGCCGCCCGGCGGCACGCCGCTGCCCGACGCCGACAACCTGACCGTCGTGGCCTTCATCCTGCAGCAGAACGGCGCGAAGGCCGGCGACACGCCGCTCGCCGCCACCACCGCCGTCAAGATTGGCGGCATCGCCTCGGGCACCCGCCCACCGATGGCCGTCGCCCTGTCGCACCAGCGATAGATCGTTCTCGTGCTCCGTCGACCCGTCGCAAAGGACTCCTGATGCTGACCAGACGTCATTTCATCGAGCAACTGGCCGTCGCCGGCGGAGTTTCGCTGGCCTACGATTCGATGCACGGCCTGGGCGTGCTCGAGGCCTCAACGGCCGCGCCGTTCGGCCTGCGCGGCACGGTGTCGGGCGTGCGAGTGGCCGTGGTGGGCGGCGGCCTGGCGGGTCTCACGGTGGCCTACGAGCTCGAGAAGCTCGGCTACTCGTGTCAGGTGCTCGAGGCGCGGCCCCGGCCGGGCGGACGCGCTTTCACGGTGCGCCGCGGCACGGTCAGCGAGGAAGAGGGCTCGACCCAGACGTGCGCCTTCGACGAGGGGCTGTACTTCAACCCCGGTCCGATGCGCATTGCCTATCACCATGAAACCACGCTGGCCTACTGCCGCGAACTGGGCGTGCCGATCGAGGTGTTCGCGGTCAACGGCGACAACGGCTTCTTCTACCCCACCAAGGGGACGGGCCTCACCAACCGGCGCGTGCGCATGCGCGAGGTGCGGGCCGACATCGACGGCTACGTCAGCGAACTGCTCAGCAAGGCCACGACTCAGAACGCGCTCGACGACGTGCTCACCAAGGACGACCGGCAGCGGCTGCTCGACTATCTGCGCGCCAAGGGCCGGCTGAGCGCCCAGGGTAGCTACAGCGGCAACATCCAGATGCGCGGGCCGAGCGACATGCCGGCCGCCGACGGCAGCGAAACGGTCACACCGTATTCGCTCAGCGAGCTGCTCGGGTCGCGCATGCTCAACCAGGTGGACCTGACCTACGAGTACCAACCGACCATGTTCCAGGTGGTCGGCGGGATGGACAACCTGCCGAAGGCGATGGCGGCCAAGCTGAAGGGCCATGTCACCTACAACGCCGCCGCGCGCGAAATCCGTCATCACGACGACGGCGTGACCGTGACCTACGCCGACCGGAGCGGCGCCCTGAAGAAGGTCGAAGCCGACTACCTGGTGTGCGCGCTGCCGCTGCCGCTGCTGGCCGAGATCGACACCGACTTCACGCCCGAGTTCAAGCAGCTGGTCGCGTCAGTGCCCTACGCCGCCGCCGGCAAGATCGGCCTGCAGTTCAAGCGCCGTTTCTGGGAAGAAGATCACCAGATCTACGGGGGCGCGACCAAGACCGACATGGACATCACGCAGATCGTCTATCCGTCGACCGGCTTCCTCGGCAAGAAGGGCACGCTCGTCGGCTACTACCTGCAAGGGCAGAGCGGCCGGCCGATTGGCGAGATGCCGCCGTCCGAACGCCTGGCCCTGGCCCTCGAGCAGGGCGGGAAGATCCACCCGCAGTACCCCGCCGAGTTCGAGCAGGGCTTCTCGGTGGCCTGGCACAAGGTGCGCTGGAACAAGGGCTCGTGGTCGGCCACGCCGGCCGCCACCAAGGCCAAGTTGAAGGAACCGCAGGGGCGGGTCTACCTGGCCGGCGATCACCTGGACCTGAACGCCTGGATGCAGGGCGCGTTTGAATCGGCGCGGCACGTGGCCACCGCCATTCACGCCCGCGCCGGCGTCACCGCCCGTCAGTTCGAGCGGTGAGCAAGCGTCTCAGGCCGTCAGGAAGAACATCAAGGCGATCGCGCCGACGATGAACACCAGGCCGGCGGGAATCCAGAGCAGCGTCAGATCTTCCATAGCCGAAGTGTAACGCACCTGCGCCGTGCCGCGCTCCTCGAACGCGCCTAGGTGCGGCCTTCGAGGAACGCCCGCAGCTTGCGGCTGCGCGACGGGTGGCGCAGCTTGCGCAGCGCCTTGGCTTCGATCTGACGGATGCGCTCGCGGGTGACGGCGAAGTTCTGGCCGACTTCCTCGAGCGTGTGCTCGGAGCCCTCGCCGACGCCGAAGCGCAGCTTGATCACGCGCTCTTCGCGCGGGGTCAGCGTCTTCAGCACCGATTCGGTCTGCTCGCGCAGGTTCAGGTTGATGACCGCGTCGGACGGCGACACGGCGCTGCGGTCCTCGATGAAGTCGCCGAGGTGCGAATCTTCCTCTTCGCCGATCGGCGTTTCGAGCGAAATCGGCTCCTGCGCGATCTTGAGGACCTTGCGCACCTTCGAGACCGGGATGTCCATGCGCCGCGCGATCTCTTCCGAGGTCGGCTCGCGCCCCAGTTCCTGCACCAGCGCCCGCGAGGTGCGGATCAGCTTGTTGATCGTCTCGATCATGTGGACCGGGATGCGGATGGTGCGCGCCTGGTCGGCGATGGCGCGGGTGATCGCCTGCCGGATCCACCAGGTGGCGTAGGTCGAGAACTTGTAGCCGCGGCGGTACTCGAACTTGTCGACCGCCTTCATCAGGCCGATGTTGCCTTCCTGGATCAGGTCGAGGAACTGCAGGCCGCGGTTGGTGTACTTCTTGGCGATCGAGACGACGAGACGGAGGTTGGCTTCGACCAGCTCCTTCTTCGCCTGCTCGGCCTGGGCTTCGCCGCGCATGATGACTTCGAGGGTGTGGCGCAGGTTCTCGGGGCTCTCTTCCAGCCCGTCGCTCAGCCGCTTCACTTCGACCTTGAGGTCCTTGTGGCGCTTGAGGAGGTTCTTCTTCTCCTCTTCCTTCAGCTTCGGCGTCTTCTTGGTGACGACCTTCGGGTTGAGGGTCTTGTTGACCAGGTCCAGCTCGCGCTGCACCTTCTGCACCACCTCGACGGCGTCCTTCACTTCCTCGATCATCCGGCGCTTCACCGCTTCGGTGAATTCGATCTTGCGAATGAGCTTGGACACCTCGACTTCCGCGCGCATGTGCTTCCAGCGCGGCCTTGCGGTATTTCTTCTTGTCCTTCTTCAGGATGGTGTCGAGCTTTTCCTGGAGCTTCTCTTCGTTGGTGCGCGCCTTGCGCACGTTCTCGATCTGCTTGAGGAACTGCTGCGCGCGCTGCTCGATGCGGTCGTCGGTGATCTCTTCGTCGTTGAAGATCACCAGCTCGCGGACGGTGCGCTCACCGGCCTTGAGCTGATCGCCCATGCGGATGACCGCCTTGATGATCGCGGGCATGCGCGAGATCGACTTGATGACCGAGAGCTTGCCGCGCTCGATGCGCTTGGCGATTGCCACCTCGCCCTCGCGGGTGAGCAGCGGCACGGTGCCCATCTCGCGCAGGTACATGCGGACGGGGTCGTTGGTCTTGTCGAGCGCACCCGGGCGTGAGGTCGAGCTCCATGCCGTCTTCGGTGGTGGCCGGGCCCTCGCCGCGCTCCATCGTGTCGCGCTCGCGATAGCCCTTCTCGGAGTCGACCAGGTCGATGCCGGCGGTGCCGAAGACGGTGAGGAGTTCGTCCAGTTCCTCCGGGTTCGAGGTCAGCTCGGCGGGAAGGACGATCGTTCACCTCGTCGTAGAGGAGGTAGCCCTTCTCCTTGCCCATGACGATGAGTTGACGGACTTCGTCGTACTTTTCTTCGAGCGACAAGGGCGACCCCCCGACGGGGAACGGAGCAATGCGGCTGGCTTTGTGTGTACTCACGTGTTTTCGGGGTAGCTTTTGATTGTAGTCCGTGACGGGGCGCTAAGTTTCACCAAGACGCCTTCTGATGGCAATCTTTTTCATGACCAGCTCGGTGAGCCGCGCCGACCCCGGGTCGCGGGCGGCCAAGCTGGCGATTTCGCCGTCGATGTCGGTCAGTGCCGCGCCGGATCCGCTCGTTGCGCAGCGCCTCCACGCAGGCGTTGAGGTCGAGCACCGGGGCTTGACGCTCGGAGCCGGCCCGGGCCAGCATCCGCGCCTCCCTCTCACTTAGACGCTCCATCAGCGCCGTTGGCAACATTTCGGGTTGGCCGGTGGCCAGACTCGACCGCCTTCTGCAGCAGGCCCTGCGCGGCAAGTCCTTCCAGGTCTTCGACTTCGCAGCGATTGCAGGGCGGTCACCGCGACCTCGGGCATGTGCAAGATGGCCCAGAGCAGCCCCCGTTCGGTGTCGGTGACGTGCGTGGCGGCCGGGGTTACCCGTTCTGGTAAAGACGTCTTCCGGGCGGCGGCGGCTTTGCGGATCTCGGCGCGTACCACTTCTTCGGTGACGCGCGCCTTGTGGGCCAGGCGGTCGGCGAACTGATCGCGGGTCGCCGGGTCGGGAATCCGCGCCGCGACGGCCAGCATCTGCGTCAGGAACTCGACGCCGGCTGCTCTCACGGGTGAGGTTGTGGGCAGCCGGCGCCCCGCTCGAGCAGGAACTCCAGGTACGGCTGCGACCGCTGCAGCTCGGCCACGTAGGCCTCGCGACCGTGCTTCTGCACGAACGTGTCGGGATCCTCGCCGCCGGGCAGGCGGGCCACGTTCACGTTGAAGCCCTCGGCCACGAGCAGCTCGCTCGACCGTTCCGCCGCGTTCTGGCCGGCGGTGTCGGGGTCGAAGCTGATGATCACCTTGGGCGTGAACCGCCGCAGCATCTGCGCCTGCTGGGAGGTGAGGGCGGTGCCGCAGGTGGCCACGACCGGCAGCCCGCCGGCCTGGAAGAGCTGGGCGAAGTCGAAGTAGCCCTCGACCACGATGGCGAAGTTGGTCTTGCGCAGCTCGCTCTTGGTGAGGTTCAGGCCGTAGAGCGTGCGGCTCTTCGTGTAGATCGGCGTCTCGGGAGAATTCAGGTACTTCGGCACTTGCCCGGGCTCGAGGGCGCGCCCGCCGAAGGCGACGATCGAGCCGGTGTCGCGGCAGATCGGCACCATCAGCCGGTTGCGGAAGCGATCGGCGACCGAGCCGTCGTCGCGTACGGTGACGAGCCCGCTCTGGCGGATCAGGCCCTCTTTGAAGCCCTGGGCCTGCAGCCGCTTGTAGAGGCCGTCGCGAGAGTTCGGCGCCCAGCCGAGCTTGAGGGCCGCCACCGTGTCGGCGGTGAGCCCGCGGTCGCGCTGCAGGTACTCGCGGACCCGCGTGCCAGGCGGCGACTCGAGCTGCTCGGCAAAGTAGGCCGCGGCCACGTCGTGCATCTTGAGCAGGGCTTCGCGCTCGGCCGCGCTCTCCGGCTGTCCGTCGCCGGCCTCCAGCTGCGGCACCGCGATGCCGAACTTGCCGGCCACCAGCCTGACCGTGTCCTGGAACCCGAGCTTCTCCTGCAGCTCGATGAACTTGAACACGTCGCCGCCGACGTTGCAGCCGAAGCAGTGGAAGAAGCCCTTGTCGCGGTTGACGGTGAACGACGGCGACTTCTCACTGTGGAACGGACACAGGCCCTTGAAGCTGGCGCCGGCCTTCCTCAGAGACACGTAGTCCTGGATCACCGTGACGATGTCGGCAACGGCGCGCACTTCGTCGATGAAGGACTGCGGGAACTTCGGCATGGGCGCGGGGGCCCGGTCCGGTGCGGTTGCCGGGCGCTCTTACTCTACCGTGTTGCCGGCCCGCGCGGGCGACAAGTGACGGGTGCGAACCGCCGTCGCCAGCACTGCCTGGCCGGCGAACCATGAACTACGAGCGCTGGTAGTAGTTCGGACGGCTGGCTAGACTCGCCGTCGCGTGGCCGTCCCCTTCGTCGCCGTCGAGCGACTCTCGAAGTCGTACCGGCGCACTGTCGCCCTGCACGACGTGTCCCTCACCGTCCGGCGTGGAGAAGTGCTGGGGCTGATTGGCCCCAACGGCGCCGGCAAGACGACGCTGTTCGAATGCCTGGCCGGCGTGCTGCCGTTCGAATCCGGCACGGTGCGCGTCGAGGGCCAGACGGTCGTCCCCGGCGGCGGCTCGCGCGCCCTGTTCTATCTTCCCGACGCCATCGCGCCGTGGCCGGCGCAGCGCGTGTCGTGGGCGCTCGACTTCGTCGTCGGCTTCTTCGGCGGCGACCGGGCCGCCACGGCCGGGGTCGTCGAGCGGCTGGCGCTGGCGCCGCTGCTCGGCACGGCCATCGGCGCGCTGTCGAAGGGGCAGCGCAAGCGCGTGCTGCTGGCGCTCGGCTTGCTGACGCCGCAGCCGCTGCTGCTCTGCGACGAGCCTTTCGACGGCCTCGACCTGCGCCAGACGCGCGAGGTCGCGGCCACGCTGCGCGAGCAGGCCGGGGCCGGTCGCACCTTGTTCCTGTCCATTCATCAGATCGGCGATGCGGCCCGCGTCTGCGATCGCTTCGTGCTGCTCAGCGGCGGCCGCGTGTGCGGCGAGGGCACGGTCGCGGAACTGGCGTCGCGACTGCCGGCCCCAGGGTCCGGCGCCGCCGCCTTTGCGCCGTCGCTCGAGGAGGTGGTGCTTGGCCTCACCTAGAGCGCCGCTGTGGTGGCTGCTGGAGAAGGAATGGCGTGAACTCCTGGCCTCGCGCGCCTGGTGGGTGATGCTGGCGCTGATGGGTCCGCTGGTTGGCGTGTCGTTCATCGACGCCGTCCGCACCTATGCGGAACTCAGCGGCTACGGCGGCACGGCGGAAGGCGTGGGCGAGGCCTTCTCGCCGCTCGTGGGCGTCTGGGCGCCGACCTTCAGCGCCGGCGAACTCGCGGCGGCGTTCCTGCTGCCGTTTGTCGCCATTCGCCTGATTGCCGGCGACAAGCAGAGCGGCGCGCTCAAGCTCGAGGTGCAGCGGCCCATGCCAGTCATCTGGCGGATCGCGGCCAAGGCGCTGGTGCTCATGGCCGGCTGGCTGATCGCGTCGCTGCCGGCGGCGCTGGCTGTCGGACTGTGGCGCAGTTACGGCGGCCATGTCTACGCGCCGGAACTGGCGGTGGTGGTGCTCGGCCACGGCTTGAACGCCGCCCTCACGATTGCCCTGGCCTCGGCCGCCGCCGCGCTCACCGATCACCCGGCCACCGCGGCGATTGTCGCCCTCAGCGTCACCGTCGGCACGTGGATCGTGAATTTCGTGGCGGCCGTGCACGGCGGCCTCTGGGAGTGGGCGGCCGGCTACACCCCCACGGCGATGGTGGCCGAGTTCCAGCACGGGCTGGTGCGCCTCGACGTGGTGTTGGCTGCGGCCCTGCTCACCACCGCCGGCCTGGCCGTGGCCGCGGTGTGGACGCGTATCGGCCGGCGCCACGACCGGAAGGTCGCGGAGTCGCTGGCGGTCGCCGCGCTGACCGTGGCCGGTCTGGTCGCCTGCACGTTCGTCACGGCCAGCTGGGACCTGTCGGAGAACCGCATGAACTCGTTCCGCCGCGCCGACGAGGCGGTCCTGCGCGAGATCCGCGCTCCGCTGCGCATCGAGGCGCATCTGGCGGCCGAGGACCCGCGGCGCGTCGACCTCGATCGCCAGGCGATTGCCCGGCTGCGGCGGGTGCTGCCGCGCGTGGACGTCAGCTACGTGGCCGCCACCACCACCGGGCTGTTCGAGCAGACGCGCGAGCACTACGGCGAGGTCTGGTTCGAACTGGACGGCAAGCGCGCCATGAGCCGGTCGACGACGCCCGACGGCGTCCTTGAGGCGATCTACGCGCTGGCGGGCGTGCCCGCGCCGGAAGAGTCGGGCGACGACATCTTTCGCGGCCATCCCCTGGCGGTTCCGCCACGGGGGGGCGCCGCGGTGTTCTACGGCTTCTGGCCCGCTGCGGCCGTCGCCGCGGGCTGGTGGTTCCAGAGGAGGCAGGCATGAAGGGAACGAAGAGCGCGGGGTCGGTGATGGTGATGGCGCTGGCCGTCGTGGCGGCGGTGGCTGGCGCGGAACTCAAGGTCGATCTGAGCAAGGAGCGGGTCGGCGGTCCGCCGGCTACGTTCGAGCCCATGGTCGGCACCTGGCTGGTCGCCAAGGACGGCGGCGAGACCGTGATCATGGTCGACGGCCGGCCGTGGGTGACCAGCAAGGACAACCCCACGAAGCTGCTCATTCAGAGCGCCCGCCGTCTCTACGGCACGACCAACGAAGAGCTGATGGACAACGCCAAGCAGTTCGCCTACTACCCGGTGGCGGTGCTCAAGAGCGTGCCGACGTTCTCGGACGGGACCATCAGCGTGAAGTTCAAGACCGTCGCCGGCGACGCCGACCGCGCCTCGGGCATCCTCTTCAACGTGAAGCCGAACGGCGACTGGCTGGCGGTGCGTTACAACGACACCGAGAACAACCTGGGCCTGTGGGAGTTCCATAACGGCATCCGGCGCCTGATCAAGTTCAGCGACCGGGACCACAAGTTCATGCTCGACCGCGCCGCCTACCACGAGCTCACGCTGGTCGTGGCCGGCGCGGCCCTGAAGGTGTCGATCGACGGCACGGTCGGACTCGAGTACACGCTCGGCTCCGCGCCCGGCCCGGGACGCAACGGCGCGGCGCCGAATCCGGATCTGTTCCCCGAGAACAACCCGGTGCTGAGGCCGCCGGTGAGCGGGCGCATCGGTCTGTGGGCCAAGACCGACTCGACCAGCTATTTCAAAGACTACGTCGTCAGCGGGAAGTAACCGGAGGGTTCGATGCTACGTGCCAAGCCCCCGTCGCCACGCCGCGCGCTGCTCGCGCTGGCCCTCGCCCTCTTCGGCGCCGTCGCATCTGCCTCGGCGCAGTCGCCCAACACCGCGGCCATGCTGGTCGTGGTCGTCGATCAGAGTGGCGGCGTCGTGCCCGATGCCGAGATCCTCGTCACCAATGCCGCCACCGGCGCGACCCGCGCCCTGACCTCGGGGAACGACGGCGCCGCGACCGTCACCGCACTGTCCCTGACCGGCACCTACATGGTCCGGCGTCACGAAGGCCGGCTTCCTGGCCGAAGAGACCGCCGCTGACCCTGCGCGCCGGCGAGACGGCCACCGTGCAGAGTGAACCTGGTGCCGAGCGGCGTGGCCAGCCGAGGTGACCGTCTTCGGCACCGAGCAGGGCGTGCGCGCCGACGCGCAGATCGGCCGTCGCCTCGACAGCGCGACCATCGACGAGACGCCGATCCTCGGCCGCAAGATCACGACTCGCTGCCGCTCTTCAACTCCGCGTTCCGTCAGGGCAAGGGCACCGGCGACCTGTTCGTGAACGCCACCTACTTCATCACCGCGTCGGGCAGCCGCCGCACCGACGACGTTCATGCTCGACGGCGCCAGCAACGACGAGGCCTGGGGCCGGCAGACGATGCTGGCCACCGTGCCGGTCGGCGCGGTGCAGGAGATGTCGGTGCTGTCGAACGCGTTCTCCGCCGGAGTTCGGCTGGACCGCTGGCCCGGCGCTGAACATCGTCACCAAGTCCGGCACCAACGCGCTGCACGGCGAGGCGCTCTACCTGGGCCGGCCCGGGCGCCTGGCAGGCCAAGACGTTCTCGACCGACGGCTTCTGCGCGCCGTCGGTCGGCGACCTGCACCACGCCGACGACGCTCGAGCGCGATCAACCCGGCCGACGTGCCGGACGAGCTGCATCAGGTCTCCGGCTCGATCGGCGCGCCCGATCGTCAAGGACCGGACCTTCTTCTTCGCGAGCGCCGACTACACCCGGCAGGATCGCACGACGTTCCTGTCGCCGACGCTGCCGGCGTTCGTGCTGCCGGCCGACGGCAACCTCGGCCTACGACGGGCAACTACCGGCAGAAGCTGCTCAACGCGCGGCTCGATCACAAGCTCTCGCCGAGCCAGACGCTGATGGTGCGGTTCAACTTCGATCGCTTCTTCGACACCAACCCGAACGACGCCGTCGCCGGCACCAACGCGCCGAGCGTGGCGCGCCGCTACGACGCGCGGCTCGTGGACCGCGCAGGCCAACCACACCGCCGTGCTCGGGCCGAACCTCCTCAACGAGGCGCGCGTCGCCTATCTCAACGGCGATCCGGTCACGCTAGTGGGAAGCGCAGACGCTGTCCACCACCTACACGCGCGCCGGCTCGGTGCCGTTCACGATCGGCAGTCGCGCGTCGCCGACTCTGTTCGGGCACCAGGCGCAGTTGTCCGACACGCTGTCCTGGTCGACGGGCCGGCACGACATCCGCTTCGGCGGCAGCCTGACGCACCACACCTCGGGCGGCAACGGCAGCGAGCCGGGCACCGCGATCCTCGGCACCTTCACCTTCGTCAGCACCACGACCGCGCCGTTCGATCAGCTCTCGCTGGCCGACGTGCAGCAGTACACGCAGCCGATCAGCTACGGCATCACCGAGCTACGAGCTGAAGCAGTGGATGACGACGGCTGTTCGCGCAGGACAGCATGCGGCGTCACCAACGACCTGACGCTCGACCTCGGGCTGCGCTACGACCGCCAGACGCTGACCGACGCGACCACGAACTTCGCGCCGCGCCTCGGCTTCGGCTGGCATCCCGAACGGCGACGCGCGCTCGGCGGTTCGCGGCGGCTACGGGATGTACTACACGCAGATCCGCTCCAACGCTGCGTCGCCGGTCGCGCTCACCGAGCGGCCTCGACGGCCTCACCACCTACACCGCGACGCCCGGGCAGCTCGGCTTCCCGACGCTGCCTCACCGGCGCGTGCCTGCCGCTGGTGTTCGATCCGCGCACCCTGCCGGCGTCGCAGCTGCCGGCCCGCGACATCACCATCAAGGCCGGGCAGCGCGACGTTCTACGACCAGCAGTTCGCCACCTACGGACTGAACTTCGACCTGCTGCCGAACTACCCCGACGAGTTCGTCAACCCGCGCAGCCAGGTGATCTCGATCGGCGCCGAGCGCGAAGTGATGAAGGGGCTGTTCGTCGGCGCCGACTACGTGCACCAGCACTGGACCGACCTCGATCGCACGGTCGACCTGAACGCGCCGTCGCTCGTTCGATCGCACCGCGCCCGGCCAGACCCGCAGCGTCGCGGCGGCCAACGCGACCCGGCCGATCCTGCCGGTCAACGGGCGGCGTCCGCTCGGTCAACGTGCTGACGAACCTCGGGCACCGCCGACTACGACGGCCTGCAGACGCAGGTCACCTATCGCGGCCACGCCGAAGGTCGTACGCGGCGGTCAGCTACACGCTGTCGAAGGCCACCAACACCACCGAGCCCGACGGCAACGGCATCGGGCCGAACGAGGCCAACATCGCGCGGCTCGGCGACGAGACCGAGCGCGGCCCGAGCCTGCTCGATCAGCGTCATCGCGCGGTGATCACGTTCAGCTACCAGCTGCCCTACAACATCACCGCCGGCACCGTGACGCAGCTGGCCTCGGCGCGGCCGTTCAACGCCGTCGACCGGCCTCGACAACAACGGCGACGGCGCGAACAACGACCGCCCGGTGGTCGACGGCACGGTCCTCGGCCGCTCGACCTTCCGCGGCACCGGCACGCAGGACGTGTCGGTCTTCGTCGAGGGGCGGCTCAAGCCCGCCGGGCGGACGCATCCTGCTGCGGCTGGAAGGGTTCAACCTGTTCAACCACGGCAACATCCTCGGCCGCGCGCAGACGACCTACGGCGACACCGGCACGGTCAACCCGACCTTCGGCCAGGTGGTCGCGGTCGGCACGGCCACCAACGCGCTGCCGGCGCTGGCCAACATCGATCCGCCGCGGATGTTCCAGGTCCAGGTCCGCCTGCTGTTCTGAGAGAGCCTCGCGCCCTGGCCTGATGGCGGGGCAGCTCGGCTGAAGCGAATTGCCTGGCAGCCGCGAACCGCGCTGGTATGCTCCCCGGTGGAGGTGCGTGTCATGAGTTCGTGGCTGCCTTCGGCGCTCGCGTTCCTGTTGTTGCTTGCTCCCACCGCTGAGGCCCAGACCGGGGCCGACTTCAGCGGCACCTGGGTGATGGTGCCCGACCGCAGTGAGTCTCCGCAGCAGACGCCCCCGGTCTTGTCCCTGACCTACACCATCGCCAGCACCGCCACCGAGTTCAGCATGACCTCGGACCGGGACGGCTCGGACTCGTATGCCAAGTTCGTCATCGGGCCGCCGACGCACTCGGCCGCCGGGACCACCGTGGACGCCGGGATGGCCCGCGCCTACTGGGACGGGCCGCGAATGGTGACCGAGCGCGCCGGCACGGTGCAGGGCCAGACCGTGTCGATCAAGCAGATCCTCGGCCTCAACGGCGACGGGTCAGAGATGACGGTCGAGACCCTGGTCATCGTGCAGCACGGCTACACGCTGCGCGGCGCGAAGAACTACGCCTCGAAGACCGACGTGTTCGTGCGGGCGCGCTGACTACCAGTCGGTCGGCTGGTAGTCCTTCAGGAACTTGCCCCAGACGTGGCGTGCCGGTGTTGAAGCCGGCGATGATCGGATCGACGATGCGGGCCGCGCCGTCGACGATGTCGAGCGGCGGATGGAAGCGGTGCTCGGCCATCTTGCGCGCGGCGATCTGCGCCGGGTCCTCGTCGGTCACCCAGCCGGTGTCCACGCTGTTCATGTGGATGCCGTCGGCGTGGTAGTCGGCGGCCGAGGTGCGCGTCATCATGTTGAGCGCGGCCTTGGCCATGTTGGTGTGCGGATGCCGCGTGGTCTTGAACTTGCGGTAGAACTGCCCTTCGACCGCCGACACGTTGACGATGTGCTTGTCGCGCTCGGGCGTGCGCAGCATCAGCGGCTTCAGGCGCGCGTTGAGGATGAACGGCGCGACGGCGTTGACGAGCTGCACCTCGAGCAGCTCCACCGCCGGCACCTCGGCGAGCAGCAGGCGCCACGAGTTGCGGTCGCGCAGGTCGACCTGCTGCAGATCCTGGTCGAGCCGGCCCTCGGGGAACAGGTCGCGTTCGGCGCATCAGCTCCTCGGGCAGCAGCGGCACCTGCGACAGCTCCGCCGCGTGGGTCAGGCCGGCGACGGCGCGGACTGCGCGGCCGGCTGCAGCGCGCGCGTCGCCCTCGGGCAGCAGGTGGTAGCCGCGCAGCCCCTCGTAGGCGCCGAGCAGCCGGCGCGCTGTCTCGGGCATGCCGTGCAGCGACGCCGTCTCGCCGCGCCATCATGTGCTGGTAGAAATCCGGCGGACGGCGCACCGTCTGGCAGGCGTTGTTGATGATGAAGTCGAGCCGCGTCGCGCGTCGCGAGCAGGTGCCGGCAGAAGGCCTCGACGCTCGGCGTGTGGCGCAGGTCGAGGCCGAAGATCTCGAGCCGGTCGCCCCACTCGGCGAAGTCGGGCTCCGCGGCGTAGCGCGCCGCCGAGTCGCGCGGGAAGCGCGTCGTCACGATCAGCTGCGCGCCGGCGCGCAGCAGCTTGATGCCGGCCTGGTAGCCGATCTTCACGCGCCCGCCGGTGAGCAGCGCGACGCGGCCGCGCAGGTCGGCCGGTCTCGGTGCGCTTGCGGAAGTTGAGCTCGGCGCACGCCGGGCAGAGCTGGTCGTAGAAGTGGTGGACCGTCGAGTAGTCGCGCTTGCAGACGTAGCAGTTCTGCGGCTCGACCACTTCGCGGAAGTCTCGGTCGCCGGTCGACCTCGTGCTGCTCGAAGCCGGCCGGAGCGATGCACGTTCGGCGTCGTGAAGACCGGCTTGCGGCGCAGCTGCGCGGATGCCGGTCTCGGCCAGCACGTCCTCGTCGCGGCGTTGCTTCGCGGCGATTCGCTGACGCACCCGGGCCTTTACGAGGCGGCGTCGCTCGGGCACGGCCGGGCAGAAGACGTCGCCGGCGGCGCGGGTCAGGCGGCTGCGCTCCGCGTCGCTCAATCCGGACAGCAGGGTGAGGTCGGCGGCCACCGCTTCGAGCAGGTCGGTCGCGGCCTTGAGGCGGTCCACCAGGCTGGCTGCCGGCGCCTCGCCGATGAGCGCCGCGGCATCAGGGTCGTTGGTCAGGGAATTCACTACCTCGATTCTGGACCAAGTCGTGGTCGTCGTGCCGTGGCGGAGCGGCGACGGTCGGGTCGGGCCCGCTGGCCGCCCCCGGCGGCGCCGTCTCCCATGTGTAGGGCCGCTTGGTGACGTGCGCCTCGAACCACGCCAGCTCCACGTTCACCTTGAAGAGTTCGTGCCTCAGTTCGCCCCAGCCGTGCGGCTCGCGCGGCGCGATATAGAGGTGGGTCGGGACACCCAGGCTCTTGAGCGCGCGGTACATCTCGACCGACTGCGGCGACGGCACGCGCACGTCCTCCTCGCCGACCAGGAAGATGGTTGGCGTGGTGACCTTCGACACGTACTTGAGGGGCGAGTGCTCCCAGTAGGTGTCGATCGGGGCGTCGGCCTGCCACGGCGTGCCGCCGAACCAGGGGGTGCGGTAGGTGCGCACGTCGCTCTGCGCGTACATCGAAATCCAGTTGGCCGCGCCGGCGCCCGAGGCCGCCGCCTTGAAGCGGTTCGTGAACGTGATGATCTTGTTCGTGAGGTGACCGCCGCCGCTCCAGCCCATCTTGGCCATCCGCTCGCCGTCGACCAGGCCGATGGCGATCAGGTGGTCGACGCCGGTCATCACGTCGAGATGGGCGTTCACGAAATAGTGTCCGACCATGTCGCGGAGGAACGGGTCGCCGTAGCCGGTGCTGCCGCGGTAGTTGGGTTGCAGCACGACGTACCCCTTGGCGGCCAGCACCTGGGTGTAGTTGTTCCAGCGCCCGAAACCGAACTTGTCCGAGGCCTGGGGCCCGCCGTGCGTCTGCACCACGAGCGGGTAGCGCCGGCCCGCCTCGTAGTCGAGGGGATAGAAGAGCAGGCCCTCCACGGTGACGCCGTCGGCCCCCTTCCATTCGACCTTCTCCTGGCGCGGCAGGCGGAAGTCCTTCGCATAGCGGTCGAAGACATGACTCACCTGCGTCGGCGCGCCGCTGGTCATCGTCCAGACATCGCCGGCGCTGGCCGGATCGTCCTTGGTGAACAGATGCTGCCGGCGCGCCGGCAGGTAGCTCCAGCCGCCGATGGCATGCGCGCCGGAGGTGAGCGCGCGCGGCGTGCCGCCGCTCACCGACAGTTCGAACAGCTGGCTGTGGACGCCCATGTTGGCCACGAAGTAGATGGTGCGCCCGTCGCCGGACCAGGCCGCGTCGGTCACCTCGTGGCCGAAGCCGCTGGTCAGGTCGCGCGCCGCCCCGCCGGTGGCCGGCACCACGAACAGGTTGGCGTTGTAGTAGGTGTCGAAACGCTCGTTGGCCTGAGCGAGGAACAGCACCTGCGAGCCGTCGGGGGACAGGGCCGCGCTGCTTTCCGAGATGTCGTTGCGGGTCAGCGCCACGGCGTTGCCGCCGTTGGCGTCCATCACCCACACTTCGCTCTGGCCGCCGTCGCCGAAGTTGGGGCTGGGGGCCCGGTGATGCGCGACCCGCGTGCCGTCGCTCGAGAGTTCGTACCAGGTCACCGAGAAGTCGCCCGACGTGATGCGCGTCTCGGCCCGCGAGGCGATGTCGATCTTCCACAGGTGACGGTGCTGGAAGTTCTCGTCGAAGGCGTAGACGTCGTCCTTGATCTTCTCGCGCGCCTGCAGCTCGGCGCTCTTGGCTTCGGCGGCCAGGAAGTAGAGCGTTTTGCCATCGGGCGACCACTGCGGGTCGCTGGCGGCGGTCGCATGGGCGGTCAGCGCGCGCGCTTCGCCGCCCGCCATCGGCAGCAGCTGGATCTGCGCGGTCTCGGCGCCGTCGCGGGTGCCCACGAAGGCGAGCCACGACGAGTCCGGCGACCATTGCGGCTGCGTCTCGCCCTCCTTGCCCTGAGTGAGTTGCAACGCGCCGGTGCCGTCGATGCGCACTCGCCAGAGATGGCCAATGCGCTTGTTGGCTGTCCAATCGGCCTCTGCCCGGACGTAGACCACCTGCGTGCCGTCGGGCGAGAGCCGCGGCGCGCTGACGACGGGCAGGTCGATGACATCGACGATGGTCATCGGACGCTGCGCCAGCGCCAGCCCGGGCAGGGTCGAAAGCAGGAACGCGCACGAAACGATGAGCCGGCAGTGGCGCGACATGGCCAGTCCTCCTGATGGCCGGGAGTGTAGCGCAGCCATGCCCGTTGTAAGGCGCCAACCGCTCGGCGGAACAAATGCCGGCGGAGCATCGCGAACTCGAGGCCACCGTCGAGGTGCCCGATGCCGCGTGGTCGATGACGGCCGTTGACGGCCGGTACGCGGGCTCCTATATTCGAGCCCAGTCGAACCCCTGCCGGCCTCCGCACGGTCGCCGGCCTCCCGTCGTGCATCCGAGAACGTGCGTCCTGTGACGTTGATCTCCGAAGGAGTTGCCATGACGACAGGAAGAGTGTTCATTGCTTCAGCCCTGATCGTGGGGTGCGCCGTCGCCACGTCTGCGCAAAGCGGACTGGGCGGGCTGCGCGGCATCGTCGTCGACGGACAGGGCGGCACGCTGCCCGGCGTGGTGGTGACCGCCACGGCCCCTGAAATGCTCGGGCCTCAAACCGGCGTCACCAACGAGCGCGGCGAGTACCGGCTCATCAACCTGCCGCCTGGCACCTTCACGTTGACGGCCGAACTCACCGGCTTTGCCACGTTCCGTCGTGAAGGCATTCTGATCCGCACCGGGTCCACCTTCCAGGTCGACGTCACCATGCAGCTCAGCACCCTGCAGGAGACGGTGACAGTGACCGGCGACTCGCCGATGATCGAGGTGGACAAGGCCAGCAACGTCCTCAACATCGACGGCGAGTTCCAGCGCCTGATGCCAATCCAGGCACGGCGCAACTACAGCGACTTCCTCGAACTCACCCCGGGCGTCATCTCGCGCGGGTTCGACGATGGCAGCGGCCGGCAGGTGTACTTCGGCCACGCCACCGAGCACTTCGCGCACGTGCTGCAGCTCGAAGGCACCATCGCCACCAACTACCACGATGCGCAGCTCACCTACGTGTCGATGGGCGCCGACATGGTGGCCGACACGCAAGTGAAGACCGGCGGCGTCGACGCCGCCTCGCCCATGGGCACGGGGCTGGTGATGAACGTCATCACCAAGAGCGGGGGCAACGTGTTCAAGGGCAGCGGCGCGGCCGCCTACCAGCCGTACCGCTGGAACGGCGACAACGTGGACAACTGCTCGGCCAGTCCCGGCTGCCGGCCCGGCCGGGGCGGCACGCCGACGACGGCCTACGTGCGTCAGTTCGACGGCGCGCTAGGCGGTCCGCTGGTCCGCGACAAGGCCTGGTTCTTCGCCGCGCTGCGCCGCGGGCTGTCGTCGAGCGGCATCAGCCGCACCTCGGCCGAGGTCGCCCGCCTCACGGCCTACCAGCCCGGCGTGGCCCTCTTCGACAACGACTCCGAGAGCTGGCAGCCGTTCGTCAAGGTGACGAGCAAGATCCGCGGCCACGACGTTCAGGCCTTCTATCAACGCGACCGTCTGCTGTTGACCGGCGATCGCGAATACAACTACGAGCCGATCCAGGTGCAGTCCACCGGCGGGCCGCTCTACAGCGGCAAGATCACGTCGGTGTGGGGATCGAGCGTGACGACCAGCTTCAACGCCTCGTACAACGGCAAGGGCGGGTCGGATGCCTCGACCTTCTCGGGTCTGGGCCGCACCGGTCCGCAGATCATCATCCACGAACGGGCCACGCCGTCGGGCGCGACGCTGCAGGGCACCGGCC
Source organism: uncultured Acidobacteriota bacterium (assembly GCA_963843885.1). Taxonomy (GTDB): domain Bacteria; phylum Acidobacteriota; class Vicinamibacteria; order Vicinamibacterales; family UBA2999; genus CADEFD01. The sequence continues at coordinate 582,583 of CAWJMJ010000010.1, read as the reverse complement.
GCATCCTGGAGGGCGGCAACCTGCAGTCCTACAACTACCAGCCGGCGTCGCAGATCATCGTGCGCGGCGACCTGACTTACTACAAGGACGGCTGGTTCGGGAACCACGAGGTGCAGACCGGATTCTTCGTGGCCCCGCGCAACACCTACAACCAGGACACCCACTACGTGAACGACGGGTTCGTGCTCGAAGAGCAGAGCCTGCGCGACGTGACGAATATCGCGGCCGGGACGGTGCCCTTCCGCCGCCGCTACCAGCTTCCGGTCGACCTGCGGACGCGGCAGGCCGAAGACCGCGACATCGCCTTCTACCTGCAGGATTCGTGGCGGCCCGATCTCCCGCCTCACCCTCAATGTGGGGGTCCGCGCCGACTTCGTGAAGCGCACTGACAAGGTGTTCGACATCGTGCGCCAGAGCAGCACCGAGATCGGCCCGCGCTTCGGCTTCTCCTACATGCTCACGAACGACGCGCGCACGGTGCTTCGCGGCAGCGCCGTACGCGTGCACGAGCAGGTCATGGGCCGCGACGCCATCACCCTGTTCGGCGCCAACGAAGCCGCTAGCGACGTCAACATCTACGACCTGAACGGCAACGGCGTGTTCGAAGCCTCGGAGACCGTCGTCACGCCGGCCCGCGCCGCGGCCATTGCCGACTACGAGTTCGCCGACGACCTGCATCAGCCCTACGTCAACGAGTTCATCCTGGGGCTGCGCCGCCAGTTTCCGTGGCAGTTGAGCGTGGATGTCGCCGGCATCTACCGGAGCTACCGCGACAACTGGGCCCGCGTCGACATCAACGGCATCTACCCCTCGGGACCGAATCAGCCCTTCGGCGGCTTCGGCGCCATCGATCCCAACCGCGGCATCATCTTCCAGCAGCAGAACAACTCCTGGAGCACCCTGGAGTACCGCGCGTTGGAGGTGACCATCGCCAAGAACATGTCGCACCGCTTCCAGCTGATGGCCGGCATCAACCGGCAGTGGCAGCACTTCGGCGGCACCTGGAATCCCACCGACCCGGCCCGGTTCATCCAGCCCGATGCATTTCCGAGCGACACCCTGCTCTACATGCCGCGCGGCAACAACGAGGAGAACAGCCTGCCGATTGCCACCGGCACCACCGTCCACACCTACGGGCCGACCTGGCAGGAGGTACTCGATGCGCTTCGGCGGCACCTTCATGGCGCCGTGGGGGGTGACGCTGGCCGGCAGCTACACCATCCTGGCCGGACCGTGGACCGGGCCGATTGTCGACCAACTGCCAGAGAACGACCCGCAGTTGGCGGTGTTCGGTCCGGCGCGCGTGACGCTGGCCAACGGCACGACGCAAAGCAACCCGCTGTCCACGCGCATGCGCTTCGTCTACCCGACGCGCGGCGAGGGCCAGGTACAAGCGCCGCCGATCAAGACGCTGGGGCTGACACTGAACAAGACCATCAAGCTCGGCGGCAGTCGCGAGTCGGTGGTCGGCCTGTCGCTCTTCAACGCGCTGAATGCCGGCAACTACAGCCAGTACAACTACAGCGGCGCCAACGAGCGCTTCAACACCGCCAACTTCCTGCAGCTCCGCAATCAGCAGCCGGCCCGCGCCCTCCAGCTGACGGTGCTGGCCAGGTTCTGAGCGCGCCCCGCCGGTCCCAGGCCTGGGACGGCGCATGGGGCCCGTCCTGGGTCATCGCCGTCGGCACCGGCGTCACTTGACGCCGAGCGGGCGCAGCTGTTTCCACCGGTTGATGAACGCCACGGCGGCGTTCACGAACACCTCGGTGTCGTCGCGTCCGCGCGCCGCCGAGGCGTCGTTCACGTCGCGGGCGCTCCACACGCCCGTCTCGGTCATGTCCCGAGTCGAAGTGCCCTTGCCGGTGTCGGCGGCCTTGAGTGCCTCGGCCAGGAAGACGCGCGTCGCCGTCGGGTCGCCGGCAATCACCTCGGGGAGCATCTTGTCGAGATGCGGCAGGAGCGTGAGCGGCGCCGTGCGGGCCACGCTCATGTCGACGAGGTTGGGTGTGAGGTAGAGCGACGCCGAGGTCTCGGTCACGCCGGCGTGGCGGTCGAAGGCCCGCGCCTCCGGCCCGGTCGAGCGCGGCTCGAACGGCGCCGCCGCCTCGCCGAGCTCCACGGCGATCCCGCCGGTCTCCTGGTTGATGCGGTCGACGATGTAGCGCGACACGGCCAGGTTCCCGCCGTGGCTGTTGAGGATGAGGAAGCGCTTGAAGCCGTGCGCGAGCAGGCTCTGCGCGGCCTGGAAGTAGACCAGTTGAATGGTTTCGGCCGGCAGCGTGATGGTGCCGGGGAAGGCCATGTGATAGGGCGAGTTGCCCGGGAACAGGATCGGCGCCACGAGCACGTCGGTCTTCTGCGCCACCAGCTTGGCCCGCTCCAGTCCGTTCAGGAAGTCGGTCCCGATCGGGCCCTGGTGGCCGTGCTCCTCGAGCGAGGCCACCGGCATGATGACCATGTCGGTGCGGGTCAGGAGGTCCTGCACCTCCGGCCAGGTCATGTGCGGCAGGTAGTTCTTGACCTTCTGCTCGTGCCAGAGCGGGTTGGCGGGCGGGGCGGTCTGCGCCACCGGCGCCGCGGCGGACCACAGGCAGAGGACGGTGGCAAGGGCGGGGCCTACGCGAGTCATGACGATTTCCTGTCCTGGCAAGAGGGACGGCGGCCGCCGGTCACTTGCTGCGCACGGCCGTCATCGTGACCTCGAGCCGGGCGCCGCGGGCCAGCTCCTTGACCGCCACGGTCGAGCGGGTCGGCAGCGTGCCACCCTGGAAGTACGACCGGTAGAGATCGTTGAAGGCGGCGAAGTCGGCCATGTCGGCCAGGTAGACCGTCACGGCCACGACGTCTTCCAGCGACATGTCGGCCGCCGTCAGCACGGTCTGCACGTTGGTCATGATCTGCTTCATCTCCGGCGCCAGGCCGCCGGGTACGAGCTGACCGGACACCGGGTCGCCGCCGGTGCTGCCCGACAGGTAGAGGGTGTCGCCCACCAGGATGCCGGGTACGAGCGGCGACGGCGTAGGTTTGTAGCCGGCCGGCTGGATCACCCGCCGGACTGGCGCGGGTCCGCGCGTCTGTTGGCCGACGGCATAGCCGGCGCCGGTCATCAGCAGGGCCACGGTGATGACCAGCAGGGACGCGATCGGGCGAGTGGAACCAGCGGTCGACATGATGACGCCTCCTGGCCACCAGCGGCGGCGCGGGTGTTGCGCCGGGCGGCCGGTAGCCCGGCGCCAAGTATGGACGAACTCAGGGCTGCCGACGGCGCAGCGGGGCGCCGCCGTGCGCCGCGCTGGCCGCTAGATGGCGGCCGCCGGCAGGATGGTGCCGCGCACCTCGCCGAACCCGACGGGCACGCAGTCGGCGCGCACGGCCCGGGCCCGGATGATCAGCTCGTCGCCGTCCTCGAGGAACGTCCGCGTCTCGCCGGCCGGGAGCACGACGGCCCGGCGGCCGCCCTCGGTGATCTCGAGCAGGCTGCCGAGGCCGTCGGGCGTCGGGCGCCGAGATGGTGCCGGACCCGAGCAGGTCGCCGGGCCGCAGGTTGCAGCCGTTGCTGCTGTGGTGCGCCACGAGCTGCGCCGCCGTCCAGTAGAGGTGCCGCGCGTGGCTGAGCGACAGGCGGTGCGGCGGCAGGCCGTCGCGCCGGGCCGACGGCGTGTGCAGATAGCACCTCGAGCTCGAGGTCGAGCGCGCCGCCCGCCTGGTCGTCCTGGTCGAGCAGGTAGGGCAGCGGCGCCGGGATCGCCCGCCGGCCGCGGCGGCTGCGGCAGGCGGAATGGCGCCAGCGCCTCCGGCGTCACCACCCAGGGGGAGATGGTGGTGGCGAAGTTCTTGGCCAGGAACGGCCCGAGCGGCTGGTATTCCCAGCCCTGGATGTCGCGCGCCGACCAGTCGTTGAGCAGGCAGAAGCCGCCGATGTGGCTGGCCGCCGCGCCAATGGGAATGGCCTCGCCGAGCGGCGTTGCCGGGCCCGATCCAGATGCCGAGCTCGAGTTCGAAGTCGAGCCGCCGGCACGGCGCGAATGCCGGCGCGTCGGCGTCCGGCGCCTTGGTCTGCCCCGTCGGCCGGCGCACCGGCGTGCCCGACACGACGACCGACGAGGCGCGCCCGTGGTAGCCGATCGGCACGTGCTTGTAGTTGGGCAGCAGCGGGTTGTCGGGCCGGAACTGGCGGCCGACGTTCATCGCGTGGTGGATGCCGGCGTAGAAGTCCGTGTAGTCGCCGATGCGCGCCGGCAGGTGCATCGTGCAGCCCTCGGCCGGATGCAGCAGCGGGGCCACCTCCGCCTGGTCGGCGGCGCCCTCGCGCAGCAGCTCCGACAGCCGCGTGCGCAGCGCGATGCGGGCGGCCGGGCCGACCGCCATCACGCCGTTGAGCGTCGCCGCGCTGCTCAGGGCCACGACCCGCGCCGCCTCGCCCGCGAACAGGCCGGCCTGCTGTGCCGCCGGCAGGTCGAGGATCTGGTCCCCGATCGCCACGCCGGCGCGCGGCCGCGGATCGCCGGCCGGCGAGAAGATGCCGAACGGCAGGTTCTGGATGGGAAAGTCCGCGTGGCCGTTGGCGGTCTCCACCCAGCTCCGCAGGGCGGGGTCGTGCGTGGCGTCGAGACCGCTCATCGAGTGCTCCATGGCTACGGCTTGGCCGGGTCGAAATGCTTCTTCAACTGCCGGCCGTAACGGCCGTAGTCGACTTCTGGAAGCTGCTGGATCTCCGCGGCAAAGGCGCGTCACGCGCTGCGGGAAGCGGGTTTCGAACATGAACGCCAGCGTGCCTTCGAGCTTGCGCGGCTTCAACTCGACGTTGCTGGCCGCCTCGAAGGCCTCGACGTCGGGCCCGTGCGGCAGCATCGTGTTGTGCAGCGAGACGCCCCCGGGCACGAAGCCCTCCGGGCTTGGCGTCGTAGTGCCCGTAGACCAGCCCCATGAACTCGCTCATCACGTTCATGTGGTACCAGGGCGGACGGAAGGTGTTCTCGGCGACCAGTCCATCGGTCCGGGAAGATGACGAAGTCGATGTTGGCCGTGCCCGGCGTCTCCGAGGGCGAGGTGAGCACGGTGAAGATCGACGGGTCGGCATGGTCGAAGAGAATCGGCCCGACCGGCGAGAAGCGGCGCAGGTCGTACTTGTAGGGCGCGTAGTTGCCGTGCCAGGCCACGACGTCGAGCGGCGAGTGCTCGAGCGGGCTGGCCCACAGGCTGCCGCCCCACTTCACGTAGAGCGTCCCGGCGTGGTCGAGATCCTCGAAGGCCGCTTCAGGGGTCTGGAAGTCGCGCGGGATTGGCCAGGCAGTTGGCGCCGATCGGACCGCGCTCGGGCAGGGTGAAGGCGCCGCCGTAGTTCTCGCACAGGTAACCGCGCGCCGGCCCGCTCCGCAGCTCCACGCGCAGCTTGACCCCGCGAGGGATCACGGCGCATTCGCCGGGCTCGATGTCGATGATGCCGAACTCGGTCCACAGCCGCAGTTCGCCCTGTTGCGGCACGAACAGCAGCTCGCCGTCGGCATTGTAGAAATACTCGTGCTCCATCGAGCGCGTGACGAGATACACGTGCGCGCCCATGCCGGCCTGGGTGCCGCGCGTCGCCGGCCGTGGTCATGGTGCGCACGCCCTGCAGGAAGGTCTGCGGCTGGTCGGGGACGGGCAGCGGGTCCCAGCGCAGCGGCGCCATCGGCAGCTCGGCCTCGAGGCACGGAGCTGTCCGCCACAGGCCGATGTCGGCCTTCTCGAACTGCCCGAAGTGCGCCACCGTCGGCCGGATGCGATACAGCCACGAGCGCTCGTTGCTGGCCCGCGGCGCGGTGAAGGGCGAGCCGCTCAGTTGCTCGGCGTAGAGGCCGTAGGGGCACTTCTGCGGCGAGTTGCGCCCGATCGGCAACGCCCCCGGCAAGGCCTCGGTTTCGAAGCCGTTGCCGAACCCCGACATGTAGCCCGGCGTGATCGTGCTCATGATGCGGCCTCCAGCCGGCGCGACTCACGCGTCGAGATCGACATGAATCTCCTCGTTCTCGACCCTGGTCGGAAAGATCCTGAGGTTCGTGCCGGTCACGCTCCCGTCGGCCGCGCCGGTGCGGATGTCGAAGAGCGCGTAGTGCACCGGGCACTCGATGAAGCCGTCGACCACGCAGCCGGCCGACAGGGTTCCGCCCTGATGCGGGCAGACGTCGCTCGTGGCGAAGTACTCCCCCGCGAGCTCGTAGAGGGCCAGGCGCCGTCCCTGGCATTCCACGCCGACGACGCCGCCCTCGGGCACGGCCCCGGTCGGCGCGGCGCATCGCCACGCCACTAGCGAGCGGGCTCCGGCTTCAGCACGCCGCGGCGGATCTGATCCTCCTCGATCGACTCGAACAGCGCCTTGAAGTTGCCTTCGCCGAAGCCGTCGTCGCCCTTGCGCTGGATGAACTCGAAGAAGATCGGGCCGATGGCGGTCTGGCCGAAGCGCTGCAGCAAGATCTTGGTGAAGCCGCCCTCGACCACGCCCTCGCCGTCGATGAGCATGCCGTCGCGCTGGAGCCGCTCGAGGTCCTCGCCGTGTCCGGGCAGGCGCCGATCGATGCGCGCGTAGTAGATCGGGTTGGGCGCCGGCATGAACGCGACCCCGCGTTCGAGCAGCGTCTCGATCGAGGCGTAGAGGTCGGTCGAACCCAGGGCGATGTGCTGGATGCCCTCGCCGCGGTACTGCTGCAGGTACTCTTCGATCTGGCCCTGCTCACCGGCGTCTTCGTTGATCGGGATGCGGATCTTGCCGTCGGGGCTGGTCATGGCGCGCGAGTGCAGGCCGGTCATCTTGCCTTCGATGTCGAAGTAGCGGATCTGCCTGAAGTTGAACATCCGCTCGTAGAATCCGGCCCACTCCCCGAGCCGGCCCCGTTGGACGTTGTGGGTCAGGTGGTCGATGTAAAACAGGCCCGCCCCGGCCGGCGCCGGGTCCTTCTCGCCCAGCCACTCGAAGTCCACGTCGTAGATCGAGCCCTTGGCGCCGTAGCGATCGACCAGGTAGATGTGCAGGCCGCCGATGCCCTCGATGGCCGGAATCTCCAGTTCGTTCGGGCCCGAGCTGGTGCGCACTGCTTTGGCCCCGAGCGACAGCGCCCGGTCGAAGGCGTGCTTGGCATCGACGACACGGAAGGCCATGGCCGGCGCTGACGGGCCGTGCTTGGCGGCGAAGTCGGCGGCAAACGAGCCGGGTTGCGCGTTGACGATCAGGTTGATGCCGCCCTGCCGGTAGAGCGTGACCTCCTTGGAGCGGTGCTTCGCCACCGGCACGAAGCCCATGGTGCGGAACAGGTGATCGAGCTGGGCCGGGTCGGGATGGCAGAACTCGACGAACTCGAAGCCGTCGGTGCCCATCGGGTTCTCGTCCGAGATGACTGGCGGCGCGGCGTCGTGTGGAAACGGTCCCATGGTGTGGCTCCTGGTGGACAAAGATCAGGAAAGCGCAGCGGCCAGCGGCCGCAGTTCGTCGGCCGGCTCGCGGAACGAACACGAGCCGAAGCCGGCGAGCGCGGCGCGGGTGGCGCGCAGCAGGGCGATCGGGAACTCGAAGGCGCCCCAGCGGACGCCGTCGTCGGCGAACATCAGCGAGGTCGGATCATCGAGCAGGAGCACCTGCTCGGCGTCCCTGGCAGAGCGGCCGGCGCGGAGCGCGGCCGCGGCGAGCAGGACGTTCAGATAGCCGTACATCGGCGCTTGCGCCGCCGCCGGTTCGTAGGTGAGCCGATAGGACCCGCGCACGGCGTGGTGCAGGCCGGCGGTTGCCTTGAAGCGGACGCCGGCGCTGGTGGCCGCGTCCAGAAACGCCACGACCTCACTGGCCGCGGGAAAGGCCGGCGCGGTCACGCCGCCCGTGCGGATCTTGGCGCTGAGGTGCCGCGCTGCGATGCGCGCCATCCAGGCGTTGAGTTCGGCGCCAGCGGGAATCTCGACGAACGCCTCGCACGCGCCGGTCCGCTCGGCGATCCAGTCGATGCCGTCGAGTGACGACGGCTTGCACTCGAGCGCATCGACGACCATCCCGGTCCGCGTGCCGGCGTTGACGGCGACGATCGCGGCGATGTCGGCTTCGGCCTCGCCGGCCACGATGGCGCTGACCCGCCACGCCGGCGACAGGCCGGGCAGCGCCGTGCGCGCGCTGACCAACCCGGCCAGCCGACCGGCCGGCGCGACGAACCGTCCGAGCATCCAGGCATCTGATCCGGCCAAGCCCGCGGCGTACTCGGCGACGGCGTCGCGCAGGTCGAGCGCGGCCGGCGGGAACAGCCCGGCGTAGTCGACGACGCCCGCCAGCAAGACGGTCGCGCTCGACGGCACGGCAGACGACGCGGCGTGGTTCATCACGGGGTTAGACGACCAGACTATGGCGTTAGGATTGATATATCCATTACCATTTTCGCCCCGGATCGATAGCTGCCACCTCATGATCGACCAGCTCCGTCTCGAGCTTCGCCACCTGCGCTATTTCTCGACCGTGGCCGATGAGCTGCACTTCGGCAAGGCCGCGGCGCGCCTGGCGCTGTCGCCGCCGTCGCTGAGCACGCAGATCCGCCAGCTCGAGAGCATCGTCGGCGCGCGGCTCTTCGACCGGCACAGCCGCCGGGTCACGCTCACCGACGCCGGCCGGGTGCTGCTCGAGGCCGCCAGCCGCCTCTTTCGGGATCTCGACGCCGCTGTGGACGCCACGCGCCAGGCCCACGCCGGCCAGACCGGCGAGTTGCGCGTGGGCTTCGGGCCGACGCTGATGCTGTCGACGCTGGCGCAAGTCGTGCGCGCCTACCGCAGCCGTCATCCCGGGGTCCACATCGAACTGCGCGAGTTGGCGACGGCCGAGCAGCTCGGGGCGCTGCTGCGCGGCGACCTCGACATCGGCTTCGTGCGTGGCGCGGAGGCGGATCCGCGGCTGCACGTCGAGCCGTTCGCGCGCGAGCCGCTGCTCATCGCCCTCAATCGTGACCACCCGCTGGCCAAGGCCGCGCGCGTGCCGGTGTCGGCCCTGGCCGACGAGCCGTGGGTGCTCTTTCCGCGGGCCATCGCGCCGCTGCTGCACGAGGCGGTGATGCGCCTGTGCCGCGCGGCCGGATTCACGCCCAAGGTGGTGCAGGAGAGCCGCGAGGTCTACACCACGGTCGGCCTGGTCGGCGCCGGCGTCGGCGTGACCATCGTGCCGGCGACGGTACAGCGGATGTCGTGGAAGGGCGTGGTCTACAAGCCGATCGCGCGGGCCTCGGTGCAGCTCTCGATGGTGCGGGCCAGCGGCGCGGTGAGGCCCGTGGTCGAGGCCTTCGTGACCGTGGCTCGAAGCGCCGCGCTACGGCGGGGGTGAGCCGATGGGCGCCCGCTTCGCCGCCGGCGACCTGGTGCAGACGCCCTTCGGCAAGGGCATGGTGTCCGCGGTCCGCAACGGCGGCCGCCTGCTCGTCCAGATCCAGCAGCGCGCCTTGGTCGTCGACGCGCGTCAGGCGTCGCTCCTGGCCGGCGCGGCGACAGCCGCCCCGGCGCGGGCGACCAGCTCACCGCGTGCCGCCTCTGGCGGAAACGCGGCGCTTCCGCTCGCTCGCGCTCGGCATGGGGCGCGGGCGCGGCCCGTGCCCGGCGACGTGGACCTCCACGGGCTGACCGTCGTGGACGCGTTGGCCAGCATCGACGCCGCGCTCGACGCGGCCCTGGTGGCCGGCCTCGCCGAGCTGCGCTTCATCCACGGGCGCTCGGGCGGGAAGCTGCGCGGGGCGCTGCATCAACGCCTGCGGGCCATCAGCGCGGTACGCGGCTTGCGGCTCGACCCGCGCAACCCCGGCGTGACCATCGTCGCGCTGTGACGTCCGGACCGCGGCCGGCAGTTCCGATCAATGTGTAGACGATGCCGTTGACATCGAGTATCGTCATGCCGCGGCGCCGATCGATGTCGAGCGGCGTATGACGCCGCCCCCTCAGCAGTGTCCAAACGATGAGGGAGACGCCGATGAAGAAACTCTGGATAGCGGTCGTTGTTGCCGGCGCGTATGCCACGCCGCTCGCGCAAAGTGCCACCGAGACCCTGGTGGTCACGCCCACCACCACCCGCGGGTGGAGCACCGCCGACACGCGGCCGGGCGGCGCGGTGGCGTTCGTGCTCGATGCCTCGGCTCCCCGTGGCACTGGCGCGCTTCGATTGACCACCACGAACGACAATGTGGCCAAAGCGCAGTACATGCACGAGGCATCCACGCGGCTGGCCGAGGTGACCGACCTGGCCTACTTCACCAAGCAGAACAGCGCGTCCAACGCGGTCGGCGCGCCGTCCTACCAGCTGGTCGTCAACCTGTGCGGACCGACGACCGGTTTCACGACGTTGGTGTTCGAGCCCTACTGGAACGGGGTGGTGACGCCGGGGACGTGGCAGTCGTGGCACGTCGATGCCGGTCAGATGTGGTCTTCGAAAAGACGTGACATGCGGCGCATCGACTGTGGTGGCCGGGGCCGGCGGCCCGCCGTTCTACACTCTGGCCAATCTGCAGGCGGCGTTCCCCGACGCCGTGGTCACCGGCTTCGGCGTCAACATCGGCTCGTACAACCCGGCCTACGACGTCGAGGCCGACCTGGTGCAGTTCAACGAGACCATTTACGACTTCGAGGTCTACAGCACGCCGAGCAGCCCCGATGACTGCAAGAAGGGCGGCTGGTCGACCTTCAACCCGCCCACCGGACCCTACAAGAATCAGGGTCAGTGCGTGAGCGCCGCCGTCCACCAGTAACGCCATTGCCGCAGCGGGGCCCGTCGCCGGCGGCGGGCTCCGACTGCGTTGCTCGACGCGGTCACGCGTAACTGACGATTACCTCGCCGACCCCATCGATGTGGCCTTCGAGGACATCTCCGGCGACGACCGGGCCGACACCCTCGGGCGTGCCGGTGTAGATCAAGTCACCGGGCGCCAGCGCCACGAGTCCTGAGAGATACGCAATCGTCTCGGGCACGCTCCAGATCAGGTCGGCGAGGTCGCCGCCCTGCCTGGTCGCGCCGTTGACCTTGAGCCAGATCGCGCCCTTCGCGGGATGGCCGATGGCCGTAGCCGGAGCGATCGACGAGATCGGCGCCGACTGGTCGAAGCCCTTGCCCATGTCCCACGGCTTGCCGGCTGCCTTGGCGGCGTTCTGCAGGTCGCGCCGGGTCATGTCGAGACCCACGGCGTAGCCGAACACCAGCTCGAGCGCCCGGTCAGCCGCGACGTTCGCGCCGCCGCCGCCGAGCGCCACCACCAGTTCGACCTCGTGATGGAGGTTCCTGGTCGCCGCCGGGTAGGCGAGCGTCGCGCCGCTGGCGACCACGGCGTCGGCCGGCTTCATGAAGAAGAACGGATCCTCGCGCGTCGGGTCGGCGCCCATTTCGCGGGCGTGCGCGGCGTAGTTGCGGCCCACGCAGTAGACGCGGCGCACCGGAAAGACGGCCGACTGGCCGGTGACGGGCACGGTGGGAAGGGGCCAGGCGGAGATGACGGTGTCCATGCGCCTCATTGTCCTCCGTGCCGTCGCCACAGTGTCGGCCGCCGGCCGGCGGTAGAATCAGCCCACCATGAACCATCGTCGAGCGTCACACCTCGTCGTCCTGATTGCCGGGCTGGCGCTGGGCGGACTGCGCCTGCCGGCACAGACCCAGGTCGAGCCCTGGCCGCGCGAACCGGACGCCGCGGCGGCGCCCAAGCCCGCGCCGCCAGCGCCCGGTGTGGTCGATCTGGTCGGCGAGGACCAGGGCCCGGCCGCTGGTCGTGACGGGATCCGGCCCCACCTGTATCTGCTGGAACGGGACGGCCGCCTGTGGGCCATCGTCGGGCGCGGCGTGCCACGGCCCGCCGACGTGACCCCAACGCGCGATCAGACCGGCCGCGTCAGCGGCGTCACCATCGGCGGCGTCGCCTACACCAGGCTGCAGGTCGGACCGGAAGGCGGGTCAGGACAGTTACGCGTCACGCCGATTCGCCCGGTCGTGGAGGTGCTGCGCGAATCGCAGGCGCTCGCCCCCCCGGTCGAAACCGGCACGTTCCGGCCCGCTGCGCTGGTCGAATTGGTCACGCTCGAGCCCACCATCAAGCTCGATGTGCGCTACGCCACCACCAACAACTTCCTCGGCTCGGTCTTCTACGCCCAGCCGCGCGCCTTTCTGCAGCGGCCCGCGGCGGAGGCGGTGGCCCGGGCACATCGTGCGTTGAAGCCGCTCGGCTACGGACTGCTCGTGCACGACGGCTATCGCCCGTGGTCGGTCACGCGGACCTTCTGGGAAACGACGCCGGCCGAGAAGAAGTGGCTGGTCGCCAATCCCGCGCAGGGCTCGAAGCACAATCGCGGAGCCGCCGTCGATTCCGACTTTGTACGACCTGGCGACCGGGCGCGTCATCGACATGCCCAGCACCTACGACGAGAGCACGCCGCGCGCCTATGCGTTCTATCCCGGCGGCACCAGCCTGCAGCGCTGGCACCGGGCGCTCCTGCGGCGGGTGATGGAGAAGGAGGGGTTCACGGTGAATCCCGAGGAGTGGTGGCACTTCGACCACGACGACTGGCGCCACTACGCCATCGGCAATCAGCCGTTCGAGCAGATCCAGCCGGTCAAGTAGCCTCGGGCCAACGCTCGCGAGCGCGCAAGGCCAGGCCGGTCGCTACCGACGTCAGCTCATCTCCTCCGGTGACCTTGGCGGCGCCGAAGCGCTCGGTGAAGATCCGCCGCACGGCCGGCACGAACGACGACCCGCCGGTCAGGAACACCCGGTCGATGTCGTTCGGGGCCAGCCCGGTCGTGGTCATCAGCCGGCCCACGCACGCCGCCATGGTCGCGACGTCCCCTGCGATCCAGCGCTCGAAGTCGGCCCGGGTCACGCGCGTCTGGATGGCGGCGGCGCCGGAGGCGAACGCGAAATCAGCTTGGTCGGCCGACGACAGCGCGAACTTCGTGCGCTGCACCGCGTCGTGGAGTTGGAAGCCGAGATTGTTGCGGACGAGGAACAGCAGCGCTTCCAGCCGTTCCGGCCGCAGCGCGGTGCGACGCACGCGCTCGAGGATGTCGAGCGTGGCCGGCGCGCGCAGGAACGACAGGTAGTGCCACCGCTCGAGCCGCTCGTAGGGCCAGCTCGGAATCGGCAGGATCTTGTCGGGCGGCGACAGATACTCGTCGCCGCAGCCGAGCCGCGGCGCGACCAGCTGGCGCACGAGGTGGCGGTCGAAGGCGTCGCCGGCCAGCGGCACCCCGTCGCTGCCGAGGATGTCGGAGGCGCGACGGCCGCGCGCGCGGACGCCCGGCCCGACGGCCATGACCGTGAAGTCGCTCGTCCCGCCGCCGAAATCGCCGATCAGAATGCGCTCGTCGCGCGTCAGGCGTCTTTCGTAGGCGTAGGCCGCGGCCACCGGCTCGTATTCGAACTCGATGTCGTCGAAGCCGGCCAGGCGCATGGCTGCGCGCAGTCGTTCCGACGCGAAGCCGTCGGCCTCGGCGTCAGCGGGCAGCGAGAAGTGGACGGGGCGCCCGAACACGGCCCGTCGCGGTGACGGTTGGGCCAGCCGCTGACCGATGTGCCGTCCGATCAGCGCGATCAGCCGCTCGAGCGAGTGGTAGCTCGTGCCGACGACCGTGCCTTCGAAGCTGCGGTCGGCGAGATACGCCTTGAGCGACTGGATGAAGCGGCCCTTGTGCTCGGCCGCCAGGTAGCGTTCGATGGCGGACCACCCGGCGGCCGCCGGGTGGCGCGATTCGAAGTAGAGGACGGAGGGGAAGGTCAACTGCGGCCCGCTGGTGCTCGGAAACGGCCACAGGCGCGGCGCCCCAGCCCCCTCGGCCTGCGCTACCGCGCTGTTGCTCGTGCCGAAGTCGATGCCGATCCATGACGCCACGCGGCCTCGATCTTATCGTGTGGCGCTGACCACCGGGCAGCACGCGCGCTTGCTACAATGGGCAGCCATCCGCGCGCGGCCTGCGCGTCCCCGCCACCCTCTTTCCTTTTCGTGTGTCCATGATTCTCGATTGGCGAGCGCATCGCCCAGGAACTGAACGTCCGCGTGCCGCAGGTCGAAGCCGCCGTCGCCCTGCTCGACGACAAGGCCACCGTGCCCGTTCATCGCGCGCTACCGCAAGGAAGCGACCGGCGGCCTCGACGACACGCAGCTGCGCACGCTCGAGGAGCGGCTCGCCTACCTGCGCGAGCTCGAGGAGCGGCGCGCGCGCGATCCTCAAGAGCATCGACGAGCAGGGCAAGCTGACGCCGGAGCTCGCCGCGGCGATCGCGCGCGGCCGACACCAAGGCGCGGCTCGAGGATCTGTACCTGCCGTTCAAGCCGAAGCGGCGGACCAAGGCGCAGATCGCCCGCGAAGCCGGACTCGAGCCGCTGGCGCTGGCACTGTTGCAGGATCCGACGCTGGTGCCCGGAACGTGGCGGCCGCCGCCTACGTCGACGCCGAGCGCGGGCGTGCGCCGATGCCGCCGCCGCGCTCGAGGGCGCGCGCTGGATCCTGATGGAGACGCTTCGCCGAGGACGCCGAGCTGGTCGGCGGCCTGCGCGCAGCTGCTCTGGGAGCGCGGCGAGTGGCACTCGACGGTGGTCGCCCGGCAAGGAAGACGAGGGCGCGAAGTTCTCCGACTACTTCGCGCCTCCGAGCCGGTGAAGACCGTGCCGTCGCACCGCGCGCTGGCGCTGCTGCGCGGCCGCAAGGAAGGCTTCCTGCGGCTGGCCGTGATGCTGCCGGACGACGGAGCGCGGACGGGCCGCACCGAGCCGGAGCGGCGCATCGCCGGCCCGGGTCGGGCATCGAGCAGCCGCGGCCGGCCGGCCGACGCCTGGCTGGCCGAAACGGTGCGCTGGACCTGGAAGGTCAAGCTGCTGCTGCAGCCTCGAGCTCGAGATCGAGCAGCGGCTGCGCGAGGCAGGCCGAGGCCGAGGCGATCCGCGTGTTCGGCCGCAACCTGCACGACCTGCTGCTGGCGGCGCCGGCCGGCCAGCGCGTCACGATGGGGCTCGACCCGGGCATCCGCACCGGCGTCAAGGTGGCGGTGGTCGACGGCACCGGCAAGCTGCTCGAGACGGCCACCGTCTATCCGCACGAGCCGCGCAAGGACTGGGACGGCTCGCTGCGCACGCTCGGCCGCGCTCTGCGCGCCAAGCACGCGTGTCGAGCTGATCGCGATCGGCAACGGCACCGCCTCGCGCGAGACCGACAAGCTCGCCGGCCGATCTGATCGCGGCGCCATCCCGAGCCTGCCGCTGACCAAGGTGATGGTGTCCGAAGCCGGCGCGTCGGTCTATTCCGCGTCCGAGCTCGCCGCCAAGGAGTTCCCGGACCTCGACGTGTCGCTGCGCGGCGCCGTCTCGATCGCGCGGCGGCTGCAGGATCCGCTGGCCGAGCTCGTGCGCATCGAGCCCAAGGCGATCGGCGTCGGCCAGTATCAGCACGACGTCAGCCAGTTCGCAGCTGGCGCCGGAAGCTCGACGCGGTGGTCGAGGACTGCGTCAACGCCGTCGGCGCCGACGTCAACACCGCGTCGGTGCCGCTGCTGGCGCGCATCTCCGGCCTGAGCGAGACCGCTGGCCGGCAACATCGTCGCGTTCCGCGACGAGCACGGCCCGTTCCGCAACCGCCGCCAGCTGCTGAAGGTGCCGCGCGCTGGGCGAGCGGACCTTCCAGCAGGCGGCCGGCTTCCTGCGCATCATCAACGGCGACAACCCGCTCGACGCCTCGGCCGTGCATCCCGAGGCCTATCCGGTGGTCGAGCGGATCGTCGCCCGCACCGGCCTGCCGGTCGCGCGAGCTGATCGGCAAGAGCGCCGGTGCTGCGGACGCTGCGGCCCGAGGACTTCGCCGACGCGCAGTTCGGCGTGCCCGACCGTCAAGGACATCCTGGCCGAGCTCGAGAAGCCGGGCCGCGATCCGCGCCCGGAGTTCAAGACCGCGGCCTTCAAGGACGGCGTCCAGGAGCTGCAGCGATCTGGAGCCCGGCATGCTGCTCGAAGGCGTGGTCACCAACGTCGCCAACTTCGGCGCCTTCGTCGACATCGGCGTGCACCAGGACGGGCTGGTGCACGTGTCGCAGCTGGCCGACCGCTTCGTCAAGGATCCGCGCGAGGTGGTCAAGGCCGGCGACATCGTGAAGGTGCGCGTCGTCGAGGTGGACCTCGAGCGGAAGCGCATCGCGCTGACGATGAAAAGCGGAGTGGTGCCGGCCAGCGAGCGGGCCGCCGCCCCACGGCCGCTGGCCAAGGGCGGGGCGCCCGGGTCGGCTCCGCGTCCCGCAGCCTCACGTCCCGCCCCGGGACGCCCTGCCGCGGTGGCGACGCCCGGCACGGCGCTGGCGGCCGCCTTTGCGAAGCTGCACGGCAAGGGCTGAGCGTTACGGCGCGGGCGCGTCGGGCGGACGCTTGGCCCATCCCTCGTCGGTGCGCACGAACTCACCGACCCGCGAGGGATGGAACGCGTCGTCGTCGGATCGCCAGGTGCGCCGCTCGAGGATGATGGTCGAGGGCGAGAGCTGGAGCACGTTGAAAGTGTTGGGCTCGCCGCGCTCGCGCGTGGACATGGTGCCGGCCTGCACCACCAGCGCCGAGTGGCCGGCGATGCGGTAGCGCTGCCGCGGTATGACCGACGTGACTCACGTGCAGGTGGCCGGCCAGGAACACGTCGGCGCCGGCCCGCGCCAGCGCCTCCATGGCCATCCGCGAGCGCCCGAGAGATGTTCGTCGCCGTGCCCGGCCGGCAGGTCGAACGGGTGGTGCGTGACCACGACGCGGTCGCCGGTTCGCCCGCCGCCTGGAATCGCGCCGCGATCTCCGGCCACCTGCCCTTCGTTGACCCGGCCGCCGCTTGAAGGAGCGCCCGCGCGCTGTTGAGGCCGACCACCACCATTTCGTCGTCCTCGAGCACCGGTTCGAGGTCGCGTCGTGATGTGGCGGGTGTAGCCCGCCAGGGGCAAGCTGAACCTCGTCACCAGGTCGAAGAGCGGCACGTCGTGGTTGCCGGGCACGACAATCTGCGGAAACGGCCGCTGCCGCAGAAACTCGCGCGCCTCGACGAACTGCGCCGCGCGCGCGCGCTGGGTCAGGTCGCCAGACACGGCCAGCACATCCGGGCGGCAGATCGTCCACGGCTCGGGCCAGCGCCGCAATCACCCGTGGCTCGGTCCGGCCGAAGTGCAGGTCGGAGAGGTGGACGAGCGTTCGCATCAGGCAGTCGTTTCCGGCAACAGCACCTGCAGCGCGCCGGGACGCACGGCGAACGCCAAGGGCGGCGTCACGTCGACGAGCTCGCCGTCGAGGGCCAGCCGCGCCTGGGTGTAGGGCGTGTCGACCGACAACTCGCGCGCCGAGAAAATCACGAACGCGCCCGACTTCCACGCCCGTCCGAGCAGCGCCCGCGGCCAGCAGCAGCGGCAGGTCGCGAACGTGCGTCCGCGGCGCCAGGTAGGCGACGAGCCGCCCCTCGTCGAGCCGGGCGCGGCTGCCGAGCTGCAGGCCTTCGATGGTGTACTCGTTGTTGCCGATGAACAGGAAGGGCGTCCGCCACCGTGCCACGCGCCCGTGCGCGTCTTGCAGCCGGACGTGCACCCCCCGGTAATTGCGCAGCACGCGGGCGATGCCGACGGCCATCGAGCTCCACTTGCGCCCGCCCTGGGCGCGCCGCGACTCGCGAATGGCCACGATGTTGGGATACACGCCCATCGAGCAGGCGTTCAAGAACACCTTCCCGTTGACCGTGCCCACGTCGGTCTTGACCACTCGTCCGGCGACGATGGCAGCCACGCCCGCTTCGAGTGCGAGCGGCACGCCGAGATCCTTGGCGAAGTGGTTGAGCGTGCCGGTGGCCAGCACGCCCAGCAGCGCCTCGGTGCCGACCAGGCCAGCGGCCACGGCGCTCACGGTGCCGTCGCCTCCGGCGGCGACGATGACCGCGCCGGGCGCGGCGCGCTCGGCGGCGGCGGCGGTCGGGTCCTGGCCCGGCTGCAGTTCGATCACCGTGGCATCGCAGCCGGCCGCCCTGAAGGCGTCGCGGATCTCGTCGGCCGGCGTGCCGCTGCCGGCCGTGGGATTCATCAACACCGTGACCGGCCGGCGTTCCATCACTGCTCTCTCGCGCTCACGGCGCTTGGCGCTGCAACTTTCACGCCGTGCCTCAGCGCGGTGGAGCGCACGGCGTGGCGTTCCCGCCGCCGTGCTAGCGCGGACCGGAGCGGAACTTGGAAGCCAGGAATGCCATGCCGCCCAGGAACAGCAGCACCATGATCACACCCGCCCAGATACCGGCTTGGAAGATGTCGCCGATGACCTGGCACCCAGCCGAACTGACGCCCACCACGACCAGGAGCATGACTCGAACAGCAGTTGCGGCAGGCATCGGCTTCATAAGGAACTCCCAACTCGGCCGGAGGGCCAATGCCGGTCGTGATGCAAGGCACGTGCCTCGAGGCAATGAGGCCCGCGTGTTAGCATCCGCCACCCAGAGGCTGCATGGACAAGTGCAATGGCGCGGAAGCTGCCGTCCGGATGCTCGACTTATACGGCGTCCGCCACATCTTCGGACTGTGCGGGGACACGTCGCTGCCGTTCTACGACGCGCTCTACCGGCTCGAGCATGGCATCACGCACGTCCTGACCCGCGACGAGCGCAGCGCCGCCTACATGGCCGACGGCTACGCCCGCGTCAGCGGCAAGCCGGGCGTGTGCGAGGGGCCGAGCGGGGGTGGAGCGACATATCTGCTGCCCGGTCTGGTCGAGGCCAACGAGTCCAGTTCGCCGGTCCTCGGCATCACCTCCGACGTGCCGGTGCTGGCGCGCGGCCGCTATCCGCTCACCGAGCTCGATCAGGAAGCGCTTTATCGTCCGCTCACCAAGTGGAACACCGTGTGCGATCGCGCCGAGCAGGTGCCGCAGGCCTTCCGCACCGCCTTCCGCTACATGACCACAGGACGCCCTGGCGCCGCCCACATCGGGCTGCCCTATGACGTGCTCAAACAGCCGGTCGACGCGGCGGAGATCTGGGCGCAGGACGGCCATGACCGCTACCCGGCCTGGCGCTCGGCGCGCCGATCCCGCCGCGGTGCGCGCCGCCGCGGGCGCGCTCCTCACGGCCCGCCGGCCGATTTTCATTTGCGGCGGCGGGGTCCTTGCCGCCGGCGCCACCGAGGTCCTGGAGGCGGTGGCGACGCTGCTCGACGCGCCCGTGTGCACGACGGTGAGCGGCAAGGGCAGCATCGCCGAAACCCATCCTCTGAGCGTTGGCGTGGTCGGCTTGAACGGCGGTGTGGTCGCGACCCGGGCCGTCGTCGAGCAGGCCGACCTGGTGGTGTTCGTGGGCTGCCGCGCCGGATCGACCACCACGGAACGCGGCGCCCAACCGGGCCGCCACATCCCGATCGTGCACATCGACGTGGACCCGATGGCCGTGTCGGCCAACTACCAGACGGCGCACGCGCTCATCGGCGATGCCCGGCTCGTGCTGGAGGCGCTGCGCGACCAGCTGCAGTCGCGCATGGCGGAGCAGTGGCCCGAGGCGCGCGACGGCGAAGGGGTAGCCACGCGCGCCCGCCAGCTCAAGTTCGCGGCGTTCGACGAGCGCGCCGCTGGCCAGGCCCAGCCCATCCGCCCGGAGCGGGTGCTGGCCGAACTCAACCGCGTGCTGCCGCGCGATGCGGTCGTGGTGGCCGACCCGGGCACGCCTTGCCCTTATGTGTCGGCCTATTACCAACTCCAGCACGCCGGCCGCCACTTCATTACCAACCGTGCCCACGGCGCCCTGGGCTACTCGCTGGCCGCGGCCCTGGGTGCGTGGTTCGCGCGGCCTGGTCGCACATGCGTGTCGATCATGGGCGACGGCAGCTTCGGCTTCGCGGTCGGCGAACTGGAAACGGTGACGCGCTGCCGCGCGCCGCTGCTCATGCTGGTGCTCTCGAATGCCACCTTCGGCTGGATCAAGGCGAGCCAGAAGGCCAGCTACGGTCAACGCTATTTCTCCGTGGATTTCTCGCGCACCGACCACGCGCTCGTCGCCGGCGCCTACGGCGTGAAGTCGTGGCGCGTCGACCGATCCCGCCGATCTCGCCCGGGTCTTGCGCGAAGCACTCGAGCACGACGGCCCCGCGCTCGTCGACATCGTCGTGCAGTCGCTCGAAGATGCCGCCGCGCCGGTTCTACAGTGGATGGGCTGAACGCCGGCTGGCACAATCCGTGCGTCTGGTTCCCGCAGGGGGAATCATGCACTCACGATTGACACTAGCCGCGGTATCGGCTCTCGTGGCGCTGGCGGCAGGATGTCGCGGCGAGCCGCACGGCAGCTCGAAGACGATCACCGCGGAAGGATGCCTGACCGGCGGCGCTGGCGGCTACGTGCTCACCCGGCTGTCGCCCGCCAAGGGCGCGGGCCGGGCCGTCGTCGAGCCCACGGGCGGCGCGGCGCCCCCGCCATCGCAGGCCACCGAGGTCTTCACGCTGCAGGGCATGGACGACCAGTTGCGGCCGCACGTCGGCAAACAGGTGAAGGTGAGCGGGGAAGCCCCTTCCCAGGAGGTGGTGGTGGCGGCCAACCAGACGCCAGCAGCCCCGGGTGCCGATACCGCCGGTGACGCCGCGGCGACCGGTACTTCCGGCGGTCTGCAGCCGCGCGTGACCACCAGCGAGCGAACCAGGTTCGAAACCGCAGATCTGGTCGTGCATTCGGTCACGCCGCTCAACGAGCCCTGCGTAGCGACGCGCTGATCATCCGCCCCTCAATCCTTCACCCACCAGCAATACTGCACCCAGGAGAGCCCATGAGCACGCACCCCGAGATCCGCTGGCAGCACGACTACGAAGCGGCCCAGCCCGAGTCCGCCCATTCGAGCCGGCTCGTGCTGCTCGATTTCTCCGCCGCGCCGATGTGAAACGGCTGTGCTCGGCTGGATGCCGAGGTGTACAGCGACGCGGCGGTGGCCAACTACATCGCCGATCACTTCGTGCCGGTGCGCGTGCATGTCCGCGACCAGGCGGAAGATTTCAAGCGGCTGGGCGCCCGCTTCGGCGCGCACTGGACGCCGACGGTGCTCACGCTCGACCATGCCGGCGAGGAACGAAGCCGCATCGAAGGCTTCCTGCCCGCGGACGAGTTCCTGGCGCATCTGAAGCTGGGCCTGGCCCGCACCGCGTTCGAACGCGGCGAGTTCGCCGAGGCCGAACGGCGCTATCGCGAAGTGGTGGAGCAGCACCTCGACACCGAGGCGGCGCCAGAGGCGATGTACTGGGAAGGGGTGGCCCGCTACAAGGCCACCGCCGACCCGATTGCGCTCTCGGCCACGGCCGCGCGCTTCGAGAAGCAGTTCAAGGACTCGCCGTGGGCGCGCAAGGCGTCGGTGTGGGCGACGTGACGCGATTCGCCTAGGCGACACGACGCGAAGAGAGCGGCGTCACGAGCACCGCCGGCCCGACCTGACGCTCAGTCCTTGAGCTCGACGACCGTGGCCCCGCCGCCGCCTTGATTGGGCGGCGCCGGGGTGGCTTTGAGCACGAGCGGATGGTCCTTGAGGAAGGTCTCGAGGCCGCGCCGCAGCGCGCCCGAGCCGTGCCCGTGCACGATGCGGATCTCGCGGATGTCGGTGACGAGCGCGTCGTCGAGGAACTTGGCGACGCGGTCCACGGCCTGGTCCACCGTGCAGCCAATGACGTTGAGTTCGCTCGACAGCCCCTCGCGCGGCTGCAGCTCCACGTTCACCCGCACCGACGAGACCGTAGCCGTCTGGCGCGGGCCGCCGACCACGCGCAGATCCTTGACGGCGGCGCGCATCCGCTTGCCGCGCACGTCGACTTGCGCGCGAGCGCCTTCGATCGACACGACCGTGCCCTCGATGGCCATGCCGCCCACCGCCACGCGGGCGCCGACCGTGACCGGCACTCCCGGGTCGGCAGCCGGCGCCGGCTCGGCATTGGGCTGGCGCAGACCCTCGATGATCCGGCCGACCGCGGCGGCGGCCTCGGCGCGCGCCGCGCCCGCTTCGCCGGTGGAGATGGCGGTGCGCTGCGCCCGGGCGGCGGCCTGGCCGATGAGCACGTCCGACCGCTCCTTGAGCTTGGCGACGACGCCGTCGATCTCCTGGCGGGCCTGACGGAGCCGGTCGTCGAGCTTTTCGTTGACCCGCTTGGCAAGTCGTCCTTCGCGCTCGGCCACGGCGCTTTCCCGCTGGCGCAGGGCGGCGTTCTGCGCCACCAACCCGGCCCGCTCCCGTTCGACCTTGCGGCGCTCGGTATCGAGCGCTCGCGCCTGCGCGTCAACGCGTTCCAGGTGCGCGTCGAGCCGCTTGCGGTCGTCGCTCAAGTAGTTGCGCGAGGCCGCGACGATGGCCGGGGCCAGACCGAGGCGCTGCGAGATCTCGATGGCCAGACTGCGACCGGGCGCCCCGTAGATCAGGCGATAGCTCGGCGCGAAGTTCTGCGGGTCGAACGCGAAGGCCGCCGTGGCCACGCCTTCGGTGGCGGTGCCCCAGCTCTTCAGCGCGTCGTAGTGGGTCGTGGCAAAGACGATCGCGCCCTGGTGCATGAAGTGCGCGATGATCGCCGTGGCCAGCGCGCCGCCTTCGGCCGGGTCGGTACCCGTGCCCACTTCGTCGAGCAGCACGAGCGAGGGCACCTGGATGGCGCGTTCGATGGCCGCGATGTTGGTGATGTGCGACGAGAAGGTGCTGAGACTGGCCGAGATCGACTGCTCGTCGCCGATGTCGGCAAAGACCGTGCGGAACACCGGCAGGCGTCGAGCCGGGCGCGGCCGGGATGTGCAGCCCGGCCTGAGCCATCAGCGCCAGCAGGCCCATGGTCTTGAGCGCGACGGTCTTGCCGCCGGTGTTCGGACCGGTGATGAGCAGCACCCGGGCTGGCGGCAGCAGCGCGATGTCGACCGGGACGGGCGTGGTCGAGCGCCGTTCCTGCGCCTCCTCGAGCCGATCCACGACGCTCTGGATGAGCAGCGGGTGACGGCTTTCGCGCAGTTCGATGTGGCCGGTGGTCGAGAGCACGGGCTCGACCGCGTCCATGGCGTGCGCCAGTCGCGCCCGGGCCTGCAGCAGGTCCAGTTCCTCGGCCACCGCCAGGGCCACGCGGAAGTCGCCGGGGCGGGCGCGGAAGCGGTCGCTCAACTCGAGCAGGATGCGGAAGATCTCTTCCGCTTCGTCCTCTTCCGCCGCGACGATGTCGTTGTTGATCTCGACCGAGGCCATCGGCTCGAGGAACAGGCTGGCGCCGCTGGCCGACGAGCCGTGCACGATGCCGGGAATGGCTGCCTTGTGCTCGGCCCGCACCATCAGAACGAAGCGGCCGTGGCGGCTCGTGACCACCTGTTCCTGCAGGTACTTCGCGGTGTCGCGGCCCTTGGCAAACTGCTCGAGCGTGGTGCGGAGCCGGGCGCGCTGCCGCCGCAGCCGCTCGCGGATCGAGGCCAGGCGGGGGCTGGCCTCGTCCAGCACCTCGCCGTTCACGTCGATGGCGCGGCGCACGGCCGCCACCTCGTCGCTGAAGGGGGCCAAGCGGCTCACGAGCTTGTGCAGGATGGGATAGGCCCCGGGCGCCTTGGCGACGGCCGCCTGCGCCTCGGCAATCGAGGCCACGAAATCGGCGAGGAGGCGCAGTTGCAACGCGTCGAGCGGCCGGCCCTCGACCGGCAGCGACTGCAGCGCCGCTTCGAGCCCGGCCCCGGCGCGCAGCGGGAAGATCGAGTGCAGCGCGACGTAGCGCGCCGTTTCGCTGGTTGCCGCCAGCGCCTGCGCCACGACGGCGCGGTCGGTGTGCGGCTGTTCGCCGAGCATGCGCGCCTTGCCCACCGGCGTGAGCGCGAAGCTGGCCAGCGCCGCGATGATGCGGTCGAACTCGAGGGTGCGGAGGAGGGCGGGAGTCATGGGCGGGTCCGAGCCGGGGGTTCAGAGGCCCGGCCGCGCGTGGCGCTACGCGTGATTAATCATACTGGCCATGCATCCGGCCCCGAAGCCGTTGTCGATGTTCACGACGGCGACCCCGTTGGCGCACGAGTTGAGCATGCCGAGGAGGGCGGCGATGCCCCCGAAACTGGCGCCGTAACCCACGCTCGTCGGCACCGCGATCACCGGCACGTTCACCATTCCGGCGACGACGCTGGGCAGGGCGCCCTCCATGCCGGCGACCACGACGATGACGCGGGCGGTTTCCAGGCGCGTCCGCTCCGCCAGCACGCGGTGGATGCCGGCCACACCGACGTCGTAGATGCGCACGACCTCGTTGCCCATGATCTCGGCGGTGACCGCCGCTTCTTCCGCGACCGGCAGATCCGACGTGCCGGCCGAGGCGACGGCAATCGTGCCCTGGCCCCTGGGCAAGTCGCGCGGCAGGGTGATGGCGCGCGCCAACTCGTGGTACTGCGCGCCGGCAACGGTTGCCCGCACGGCCTCCCAGGCCTCGGGCGTGGCGCGCGTGACGAGCAGCGGCGCGCCGCGGGCGGCGATGCGTTCGGAGATCGCGGCGATCTGGGCCGGCGTCTTGCCGAGTCCGAGCACGACTTCGGGGAAGCCCTGCCGCACGGCCCGGTGATGGTCGACCTTGGCGAAGCCCAGGTCTTCGAATGGCTGCCCGCGAAGCTCGGCCAGGAGCCGCGTCTCGGCATCGGCCGGGCTTACCGCGCCGCTGTGCAGGGCCTCGACAAGCGCCCGGATCTCACCTGGAGTCATCGTCGTAGCCGCCCCGGATTCGTTGACTTGACCAAGTAGTCAACTATAATCGGTATTTGTTTATCGGCGCGGACGAACGGCCAAATCAACGATGACGCTCGCAGAAACCCTTATCCTCGCGTCCTATTTCTTCGTGCTCGTGATCCTGGCCGTGTACGGGTGGCACCGCTATTACATGGTCTACCTCTACATGCGGCACAAGCACGAGGTGCCGGTGCCGCAGGCGCAGTACGACGTCGCGTCGCTGCCGGTCGTCACGATCCAGCTGCCGCTCTACAACGAGATGTACGTCGTCGATCGGCTGGTCGATGCGGTCTGCGCCATCGACTACCCGCGCGAGAAGCTGGAAATCCAGATCCTCGACGACTCGACCGACGAGACGCGCGCCATCGCCGAAGCCGCCGACGCGCCGCCACGCGGCCGCCGGCATCGACATCAAATACCTCCACCGCAGCGACCGCTCGGGCTACAAGGCCGGCGCGCTCGAGGCGGGCATGAACGTGGCGCGCGGCCATTTCATCGCCATCTTCGACGCCGACTTCGTGCCCCAGCCCGACTTCCTGATGGCGCACGGTGCACCACTTCACCGACCCCAAGGTGGCGCTGGTCCAGACGCGCTGGGGCCACGTCAACGAAGACTACTCGCTGCTCACGAAGATCCAGGCCATCCTGCTCGACGCCCACTTCGTGCTCGAGCACGGCAGCCGCAACCGCGGCGGCTGCTTCTTCAACTTCAACGGCACCGCCGGCATCTGGCGCAAGGCCGCGATCATCGACGGCGGCGGCTGGCAGCACGACACGCTGACCGAAGACCTCGACCTCAGCTACCGCACGCAGCTCAAGGGCTGGCGCTTCGTCTTCCTGCCCGGATCATGTCGCCCCGGCCGAACTGCCGGTCGAGATGAACGCGTTCAAGAGCCAGCAGCATCGCTGGGCCAAGGGCTCGATCCAGACCTTCCTGAAGCTGATGCCGCAGATCCTGCAGTCGGACCAGCCGTTCCACGTCAAGGCGGAGGCGTTCTTCCACCTCTCGGCGAACTTCAACTACCCGCTGATGTGCGTGCTGTCGGTGCTGATGGCGCCGTCGATGGTCATCCGCTACAACATGGGCTGGTACGAGATGCTGCTCATCGACGTGCCGCTGTTCCTGGCGGCGACGGCGTCGGTGGCCAACTTCTACATGGTCTGCCAGCGCGAGCTCTATCCGCACACGTGGACCGAGCGTCTCAAATATCTGCCGATCCTGATGTCGATTGGCATCGGCCTGGCCGTCAACAACACCAAGGCCGTGATGGAAGCCGTCTTCCACAAGCCGAGCGAGTTCAAGCGCACGCCCAAGTACCGCATCGAGGGCGGCAGCGGCGAGTGGATGGGCAAGAACTACCGCCAGGCGGTGGCCATCCAGCCGATCATCGAGCTGTCGCTCGGGCTCTACTTCACCGGGCACGCTGTTCTACGCGCTGGCCAACGGCATCTACGGCACCGTGCCGTTCCTGATGCTGTTCCAGGTCGGCTTCCTCTATACCGGCCTGCTCTCGATCGTGCAGCAGTTCGGCGCCGACCTCGACTTCAAGCCGGTCGTCAGCAAGCGCGCCTGAGCACGGCCCGACATGGCGACAGGGGCGGGGGCGGCGTGATCCATCCCGACGCCACCCTCGTCACCGAGCGCCTGGCGCTGCGCCGCTTCACCGTCGCCGACCTCGACCTGCTCGATGCGCTGGGCCGCGACCCGCGGGTGATGCGCTACCTCGGCGGCGTGAAGGACCGGGCCAAGACCGAGGCCATGCTGCGCGTGCGGATCCTGGAGTACTACGACCAGCATCCCGGCTTCGGCATCTGGGCCACCCTGGAGCGCGCGTCCGGCCAGTGCGTGGGCTTCCATGTCCTCAACCACATCCAGGGTGAATCCGACATCCAGGTCGGCTACGCGCTCTTCCCCGACGCGTGGGGCAAGGGCTACGCCACCGAGATGACCCGGGCGCTGCTGCGCTACGGCTTCGCCGAACGCCACGTGCCGCACATCGTCGCGATTGCCAACCTGGACAACCTCGCCTCGCATCGGGTGCTGCTCAAGGCCGGCCTGCGCCGTCACGGCGAGCGCCAGCTCAGCCACGAGGCCTATGCGGCGCAAGGGCCGCTGGCGTGGTTCGAAGCCGACAGCGCTGCCTGGCTCGCCGCGCACAGGTAACGGGGCCTGTCACGGTTCCATTTTTATCTGTTGCCGATTCTGCGACCTCGGCGCTGGATGTTATCGTCGCGGCCGTGCTCACAACCACGCCGACCCTCCGCTCCCTGACTCTCGCCGCCGTGGTCGCGCTGGGGGCGGCCACTGGCCCCGGCCGCCTTGCCGCGCCGTCGGCCGCTGCTGCCGAGCCGCTCGCCCGATTCCAGGCGGCCGCACGGGACGCCGCGGCGGACGGTCCTCTCGACGTGGTCGTGGCTGGCGGACGGGTCGTCGACGGCACCGGCAACGCGTGGTTCCGGGCCGATGTCGGCATTCGCGGCGATCGGATCGTCCGCATCGGCGACCTGAAGGATGTGCCCGCCGCGACGCGTATCGAAGCCCGCGACCTGGTCGTCGCGCCCGGCTTCATCGACCCCCACGTGCACGCGCGCGAGCGCCTGTTCGACCTGCCGAACGCCGAGGGCTACCTGCTGCAGGGCCTGACCACCGTCGTCGACGGCAACGACGGCAGTTCGCCGCTGCCGCTTGCGCCATTTCTCTCCAAGCTCGAGGCGGCCACGGTCTCCCCCAACGTCGGGTTCTTCGTCGGCCACGGCACGGTGCGCGAGGCGGTGATGGGCACGGCCAATCGCAAGGCCACGGCCGTCGAGCTCGTCAGGATGCAGGCGCTGGTCGGCGAGGCCATGCGTGACGGGGCGCTGGGGCTCTCGACCGGGCTGGCCTACGTGCCCGGAACCTACGCGCCCACCGACGAGATCGTGGCGCTGGCCGAGACGGCGCGAGCCTCCGGCGGCATCTACATCTCGCACATGCGCGACGAGGGCGGCGGGGTGCTCGACTCGGTGCGCGAGACCATCGCCATCGGCGAGCGCGCCCGGATCCCCGTCCAGATCAGCCACCACAAGGTCGGCGGCCGCAAGCAGTTCGGACAGAGCGTGGACTCGCTCGAGCTGATCGCCGCGGCCCGCCGGCGCGGTGTCGACGTCACCTTCGACCAGTATCCCTATACGGCGTCGCAGACCGGCCTGTCGCTCATCTTCCCGCGCTGGGCGCTGGCCGACGGCAAGCTGAACGAGCGCCTGGCGAGCCCCGGACAACGTCGCGAGATCAAGACCGGCATGCTGTCGTTCATCGACGAGCGCTTCGGTGACGAGCCTGCCCGCATTCAGCTCGTGCGGTGCGGACACGATGCGGCGCTGGCGGGGAAGAGCCTCGAGGATCTGCTCGTTGCCGCCAAGCAACCACGCACGCAGGGGGCGATGGCCGACCTGATCATCGAGCTGCAGCTGGCCGGCGGCTGCAGCGCCATCTTCCACGCCTACGATGAGGCCGACGTCGAGCGATTCCTGCGGTCGCCGTTCGGGATGATCGGGTCCGACGGGAGCCTGACCACGCCTGGTGATGGCGCCCCGCATCCGCGCGCGTTCGGCACCTATCCGCGCGTGCTCGGCCGCTATGTCCGCGAGCGCCACGTGCTGACGCTGGAGGATGCGATTCGCAAGATGACGTCGTTCCCGGCGGCGCGACTCGGGCTCACCGATCGTGGCCTGCTCAAAGTCGGGATGATGGCCGACATCGTGGTGTTCGACGCCGCGACCATCGCCGACCGGGCCACCTTCACCGACCCGCACCACTACTCTGAGGGCGTGAAGTATGTGCTGGTGAACGGACAGCTGACGGTCGCCAACGGCGTCCACACCGGCGTGCGCGCCGGTCGCGTGCTGCGCCGGGTTGCAATTCCTGCCAGGTAGGCGGATGTAACCGTGACAGGCCCCGTTACAAATGGCTATTTCTGCAGCGGCTGGCCCGGCGCGACGGTCTGAGTTGGAGGGGGCGACTTCGCCGCGTTCCACCCACGCGACCAGCCGGTCGAAGGCGGTGCGCACGGTGGGCAGGTACGATGGTCCTTCGCCCATGGCCTTGGCCACGTCGGGGTCCAGGCCCATGCGGGACGCGATGTACATGAACGACTGCACGCCGTCGTCGTCGCCCGACATGTGCCACACCCCGTCCACCAGGTAGAGCCGATGCCGCTCGGCCGGCGCCACGCGCGCGCGGTAGGCCTTGAGCTCGGCGACCACGAAATCGTCCCAAGTGCCGGCCACTTCGATGGTCGGCACGTGCACGACCCCAGTGGAGTTGACGCCCGCGGCCGGCGGGGCCGCCGCGCCCGGCGCGCTCGCCGCGGCTGCGGCCCGCACGGCGCCACTCGCGGTATAGGGCCACAGGCGCCGCGCCGCCACCGGCGTGCCGATAGCGGCTGCGAAGGCCACGACCTTGGGATCGTCGTCGGACAGCCCCGGGTGCGTCCTCGGATCGATTGCGGGCCACTGCTCGGCGAGCTTGGCCTGTCGCGCCACGCGGGTGGGCAGGTCGCCATTGGCGCCGGCCACGATCAGCACGCCGGCGTAGGGCGTGTCCGGGGCCTCCGCGGCCGCCCGCGCGATGCCGCCGCCCATCGACAGGCCGAGCAGGTAGCGTCGGGCCGGCGGACGCCCCAGGCGGCGCGCCACCTCGGCGGCCGCCACGTCCGCGAACTGATTGGTGAGCGCGAGCCCGGCGGGCGTGGTCATGGCGCCGTCGCGGTCGACGCTGGCGTAGGCGAACCGTCCGGTGAGTGCATGCTCGCCGATGACGTCGTCGAGGGCCGTTTCGTCGGTGCCGATGACGCGACCAGACGGATCGAAGTTGTTCCCGCCCGACCCGCCGTGAGCGCCGACGACGAGGGCGCCGTTCCAGCCGGTTGCGGGGTAGCGCAGCACGAAGCGCTTGGATACGGGCACGCCGGCTATGGAGATCGGCACCGTGCCTTTGACTTGCACGACGCCGCCGGTGGTCGTCACCGCCGCGACCATCTCGGGACTTTGCGCCTCGACCGGTGGCGACCAGCGGCTCGTCTCCGTGAATGCGACGAGGGCTACGGCCAGGGTCGAGGTGAGGGCACGCGCAGAGGTGGCAAACATGTACAAGCTCATCCGATTATTAAGTAGCCATGGGGGGACGGCGTGGCGACGAAGGGGCCAGCCATCTGCCCCCGGCCATCGCCGCCACGAAGACCATCCCACGAGCTGCGTGTCGCATGTCGGCCCTCCTGGCCGAGGCGGAGAATATCATCCGGCCGATGGGCCGAGCCGGAACGGCGTGGCCCGGCCAGGGCCGCCTCGAGGGGCGATCGCTGGGCTGGCCACGAGGGCCATTCAGCGCCCCAGCCGGGGCCTGACCGGATTCGTCCGTGGGCCCGCCAGGCCAGGGTCCGCGTCCGAGTAAGATCCCCCGATGGCTGACGGGAAGGCGAAAGCGGGACTGGAAGACATCGTCGCGACCGATTCGAGCATCTGCTTCATCGACGGCGACCGCGGCGTGCTGTCGTATCGCGGCTACGACATCCACGACCTGGCCCGGCATGCAACCTTCGAGGAGGTCTGCCACCTGCTGTGGCACGGCCACCTGCCGGTGAAGACCGAACTCGGCGACCTGCAGTCGCAACTGGCCGCGGCCCGGCCGCTGCCCGAGCCGATCGTGCGGCTGATGAAGATGCTGCCGCCGGGCGACGGCATGGACGCGCTGCGCACCCTCACCTCCGCCCTGGCCCACTACGACGCCGACGCGCCCGACAACTCGCCGCGCGCATCGTACCGCAAGGCGGTGCGGCTCACCGGCCAGATCGCGAGCCTGGTCGCCACGTGGGGCCGCCTGCAGGCCGGCGGCGGTGCCGATCGCGCCCGACCCGGCGCTGGGGCACGCCGCCAACTTCCTCTACATGCTGCTCGGCCAGCGGCCCGGCCCGGAGGCCGTGCGGGCCATGGACGTGGCCCTCGTGCTGCACGCCGACCACGAGCTGAACGCCTCGACCTTCGCGGCGCGGGTCGCGGCCGCGACGCTGACCGACATGCACTCGGCGGTCGTCGGCCGGCATCGGCACGCTGAAGGGGCCGCTGCACGGCGGCGCCAACGCCGAAGTGATGAAGATGCTGCTCGACATCGGCCAGCACGCGCCGCCCGAGCGCATCGACGCCTTCGTGCGCGCCAAGCTGGCGCGGAAGGAGAAGATCTCCGGCTTCGGCCACCGCGTCTACACGACCGAGGATCCGCGCGCCACCCACCTGCGCCAGATGTCGCACGACCTGGGCAGGCGCGCCGGCCAGCTCGAGTGGTTCGCCATGTCGGAGCGCATCGAGAACATCGTCAAGAGCGAGAAGAAGCTCAATCCGAACGTGGACTTCTACTCGGCCTCGCTCTACTACACGATGGGCATCGGCCTCGACCTCTACACGCCCATCTTCGCCGTGAGCCGCATCTCGGGCTGGTCGGCACACGTGCTCGAGCAGCTCGCCAACAATCGCCTGATCCGCCCCCGCGCCGACTACACCGGCCCCTCGTATCCGCAGGCCTGGGTGCCGCTGGACCAGCGATGAGCGACGTGACGCCGGCCATGCACGCGTTGTTCCGCGGCATCCCGCCGCTCATCCTGACCGCGATGATCGTCGTGCCCCTGGCCATGTCGGCCGCGGCTGTCGCGCTCGGCTGGCGGGCGCAGCGGGCGGCCGTGGGCCGGCGCAAGACGCCCACGTCGCCGCGCGGACCGGCCGAGGACGCCCTGGGCGCGGGCATCACGGTGGCCATCGTCCCGCTGGCCTTTGCCCTGCTCGTCATCTGGGCGCGATTCTTCTGAGCCCGCGGCGGACGCACCCTGAGTGATAATGAATGGTTCACTGAGCTGTCGTGCTGAAGCAGAGCCGCGTCCGTAACTTCGCCATCGTCGCCCACATCGACCACGGGAAATCCACCCTGGCCGATCGCTTCCTCGAGTACACCGGGGCCTTGCAGGCCCGCGAGATGGAAGCGCAGGTGCTCGACAGCATGGATCTCGAGCGCGAGCGCGGGATCACCATCAAGGCGCACCCGGTCCGGCTGAACTACAAGGGCCAGGACGGCGAGACCTACATCCTCAACCTGATCGACACGCCCGGGCACGTGGACTTCGGCTACGAGGTCACGCGCTCCCTGGCCGCGTGCGAGGGCGCGCTGCTGCTCGTCGACGCGTCGCAGGGGGTCGAGGCGCAGACCCTGGCCAACGCCTACCTGGCGGTGGACGGCAACCTCGAAGTCATTCCGGTCATCAACAAGATTGACCTGCCCAGCGCCGAGCCCGAAGAGGCCCGCCGCCAGATCGAGGAGATCATCGGCCTCGACGGCGCCGGCGCCATCCTGGCCAGCGCCAAGGAAGGGCGCGGTGTCGGCGAGATCCTCGAGGCGGTGGTGGCCCGCGTGCCGCCGCCGGAAGGCGACCCGGACGCGCCGCTCAAGGCGCTCATCTTCGATTCCTGGTACGACTCGTATCGGGGCGTGATCGTCGTCGTCCGCGTGCTCGATGGCACGCTCAAGCCGGGCATGAAGGTCCGCTTCATGGCGACGGCGCAGGACTACGAAGTCGAGCAGCTCGGCGTGTTCACGCCCAAGCCGCTCGAGATGGCCGAAATCGGCGTCGGCGAGGTCGGCTTCATCAACTGCGGCATCAAGCGCATTGCCGATGCCCAGATTGGCGACACGGTCACCGAGAGCTCGCGCCCGACGGCCGAGCCCTTCCCAGGCTTCAAGCCGCTCAAGCCGATGGTCTTCGCCGGCCTCTACCCGGTCGAGAACCACGCCTACGGCGAACTGCGCGAGGCCCTCGACAAGCTGCGCCTGAACGACTCGGCGTTCTTCTTCGAGCCCGAGACCTCGGCCGCGCTGGGCTTCGGCTTCCGCTGCGGCTTCCTCGGCCTGCTGCACATGGAGATCGTGCAGGAGCGGCTCGAACGCGAGTTCGACATGGACCTGATCACGACCGCGCCGGGCGTGCTCTACCGGGTCACCACCACCGACGGCGCCGTGCGCGAGATCGACAGCCCGGCCAAGCTGCCCGAGGCCGGCACCATCCAGATGCTCGAGGAACCGGTCATCACCGCCATGATCCTGACCCCGGGCGAACACGTGGGCGCCATCCTGCAGCTGTGCCAGGACAAGCGCGGGGTGCAGAAGGCGCTGGAGTACAAGGCCGCCAACCGCGTCCTGGTCACCTACGAGCTGCCCTTCAACGAGGTCGTGCTCGACTTCTACGACCGGCTGAAGACCATCTCGCGCGGTTACGCATCGCTCGACTACCACGTCACCGGCTACTGGGCCTCGCCGCTCGTCAAGCTCGACATCCTGGTCAACGGCGAATCGGTCGACGCGCTCTCGATGATCGTCCACCGCGACCGCGCTTACGACCGCGGCAAGCAGCTCGTCGCCAAGATGCGCGAGCTGATTCCGCGGCAGATGTTCGAGGTGGCCATCCAGGCCGCCATCGGCGCCCGCATCATCGCCCGCGAGTCGGTCAAGGCCATCCGCAAGAACGTGCTGGCCAAGTGCTACGGCGGCGACATCTCGCGCAAGCGCAAGCTGCTCGAGAAGCAGAAGGAAGGCAAGAAGCGCATGAAGCGGGTCGGCACCGTCGACATCCCGCAGGAAGCGTTCCTGGCCGTGCTCAAGCTGACGGGAGACTGACCGTGACCGCCGCCCCCTTCCGGAAGTCCACGGCGCGGGAGTACTTCGAGTCGATCGTGGTGGCCGTGATCCTGGCGCTTTTCATCCGCACCTTCGTGGTGCAGGCGTTCAAGATCCCGACCGGATCGATGGAGCCCAACCTGCTCGTCGGCGACCACCTGCTCGTGAACAAGTTCGTGTTCGCGCCTACCCTGGCGGGGGCCGAGCGGGCGCTGCTGCCGATGCGCCCGATCGTGCGCGGCGACGTGGTGGTGTTCAAGTTCCCCGAAGATCCGGAACGCGACTTCATCAAGCGCATCATCGGCCTGCCGGGCGAGACCATCGAGGTGCGCGGCACCCAGGTGCTCGTGAACGGCGCCGCCATCGCCCAGCCCTACGCCCATTTCCTGCTGCCCCACGATCCCGCCGCGCCGCTGAACGACGGCGACCCCCGCGATCGCTATGGCCCGGTCACCGTGCCGGCAGGACATTACTTCGCGATGGGCGACAACCGCGACAACTCCCAGGACAGCCGTTACTGGGGCTTCCTGCCGGGCGATTACGTGAAGGGCCGGGCACTGATGATCTACTGGTCGTTTGCCTCGCCCGACAGCCCCGACGCCGGCGGCCTGGTCGGCGGCACCCGGTGGTCGCGCCTGCTGCACCAGATCCACTGATCGCCCCCGCGCCCTCACGAAACGGCACACCGGCTGGCCGTGGCTCGTCTGTTACACTCGCATCAGCCTCCCCCGAGGCCGACATGTCGACGATCATCAAGCTGCTCTTTACCGCGTTGATCCTGAACGCTTGCGTTCAGGCCGGACGGTCGTCGTGGACCTTCTATCAGTTCCAGGACGCCGTGCAACAGGCCACGCTCTTCAGCGGCAAGGAAACGCCGGAGCAACTCAAGGCGCGCGTCCTGGCGCTGGCCGAAGAGCACCAGGTGCCGATCGAGCCCGAGTCGGTAGACGTGGTGTTCCAGTCCACACAGGCGCGCGTCAAGGGCAGTTACACCGACGAGGTGAAGCTGGTGCCGGGCGGTCCGCCCTACAAGTGGACGCACGACCTCAATCTCGACGTGCGGCGCGTGCCCTACTGAGCGCGGCGCGGTCAGGGCTGTAGCGTGCCGAGGGCGGCCGGCACCGACTGCGTCACGTCGGCAAGGGCGGCGTCGAGCCGTCTGGTCGCCGTCACGACGAAGGCCGGGTCGTCGAGCGTCCGCAGATTGGCGCGCGCGCTGGCCGCCGCGCCTTCGGCCGCCACCCGCGTCAGGCCGATGCCCACCAGCAGATCGCTGGCGGCGGCGCGATGGCCGGACTCCGCCACCGTCTCCATCAGCTTCAGCACGTCGGCGCATACGCGGACGATCTCAATCGGCACGAGCGTGGCCTCCTTGGTGGCGTGAACCACCGCGAGGTGCCGCTCGGTCTTTTCCGCGTCGGTGCTTTTGGGCCGGCGTAGCGCGCCGAGCAGCCGATCGAAGGCGGCGGTGTCGAGGTCGGCGAGCGTCTCGAGGCGGGCCCGCGCCGCCGCGATGGCCGGCCGGGCGCGATCGAGCGCCTCACGCTCGGCGGCGGCGTTGCCGCGGGTGCGCGGCAGCGACGCCACCATCTCGGCCAGGGCGGCCCCCAGGGCGCCGGTGATGGCCGAGACGGTGCCGCCGCCCGGAGTCGGGGTGGGTGCGGCCACGCGGTTCAGGACTTCGCGAAGCGAGAGGGTCGCCAGGACGGTCACGCGCGTGTCCCGGCCGCGGCGCGGCCGTGCACGACGGCGCCCCGTTTCACCACGGCCGCCACGACCGGCGCGCCGACCCGCACCAGGTCGGCCAACGTCCCGTCGACGAGCACCGCGTCCATCTGCTTGCCCGGTTCGAGACTGCCCACGACCTGCTGTCGGCCCAGCGCCGCCGCCCCGTTGATGGTCGCGCCGACCAGCGCCTCCTCCAAGGTCAGGTTCATGCCGAAGGCGGCCAGGGCCAGCACGAACGGCATCGACGGCGAGAACCCGGCGCCGGGGTTGAGGTCGGTGGCCAGGGCCACGGCGACTCCGCGTTCGACCAGCATGCGGGCCGGGGCGTAGCGCCCGAGTTTGAGGAAGAAGGCCGCTGCCGGCAACAGCGTGGCGATGACGCCGGCCGCCGCCATGGCCGTGGCGCCGGCCACGTCGACGTGGATCAGGTGGTCGGCCGAAACCGCCCCGACCGCAGCCGCCGTGATCGCCCCGCCGCTCGATGCGAGTTCGTCGGCGTGGATGCGCGGGCGCAGGCCGAGTGCCCGTCCCGCCTCGAGGATGCGCCGCGACTGGTCGGGCGTGAAGACGCCGTGCTCGCAGAACACGTCGTTCCACTCCGCCAGGCCTTCGGCGGCGACCGCCGGGAGCATCTCGTCGATGACCAGGCGCACGTATTCCTCGGGCCGGCCCCGGTACGCGAGCGGGACCTCGTGCGCGCCCATGAACGTGGCCGAGATATCGATGGGCTGCAGCGAGCCCAGTCGGCGAATGGCCCGCAGCATCCGTACTCGCTGGCCGTGTCGAGCCCGTAGCCGCTCTTAATCTCGCAGGTGGTCGTGCCCTGGGCCAGCGCCTCGGCCAGCCGCGGCAGCGCCGCCGCCACCAGATCGTCTTCGCTGGCCGCCCGCGTGGCCTCGACCGTCCGCACGATGCCGCCGCCCGCCGCGGCGATCTCCGCGTAGCTGGCGCCGCCCAGGCGGTGGAACAGTTCGGCGCGGCGGTCGCCGGCGAAAACGGCGTGGGTGTGGGAATCCACGAAGCCGGGCACCACCAGCCGCCCGCGGCCGTCGACGACGGTGGCGCCTGGCCCGAGCGCGATGGCCCGGGCCACCTCGGCGCTCGGGCCCACCGCCACGATGCGGCCCTTCCAGGACGCCACCGAGGCGTGCGCCAGGGCGGCGATGTCGCCTTGGGCGGCGCCGGCGCGTGGTGCCGGACCGGCGCAGGTGGCGACGAGGTCGGCGTGGTCGATGAGGAAGTCGGCGTCCGCCCTCACCATGCGGATCTAGCCGTTCTGCGAGCGGGGGGATTCGAGCGGCGCGGCCGCCGGCGTGCTGGCGGCGCCGCTCTCGGAGCGGTTCGGACGCATCAGGCGGATCTTGTCGTCGCGCTCGCGCGCGTCCTGCTCGCGGACGAAGTCGAGCGTGTTCTTCAGCGCGTTGATGATCGCCTCGACCGAGGTCTCGGTTTCGCGCCGCCGGGAGCGCAGCCCCTCGATCTCGCGTTGCAGGTCCTCGAGGCGGCCCTGGGCCTTCTGGATGAGCATGTCGGCGCGGCTCTCGGCCTCGTGCAGCACGCGCTCGGCATCGCGCTCCGCCGTATCGCGCAATTCGTCGGCCAGCCGCTGGGCGCTGACCAGCGTGTTCTTCAGGCTCCGCTCTTCGGAGCGGTGCTCGGCCAGGGCGGCCTCGAGCCGGGCCACGTCGGTGCGCATCCGGTCGGCCTCGCGCAGCGCGCCCTCGTAGTCTTCGGCCACTTCGTGGAGCAGCGCGTCCACCTCGCCGCGATCGTAGCCGCGCATGGCCGATTTGAACTTCTGCTGGCGGAGGTCGAGTGGCGTGACGTTCATGATCAGTGCTCCCTGCCCGCGGTCCCCGGACGCCGAGCCCGGGCTCAGCCCCGTGAGCCGAATATCGCGCTGCCGATCCGGACGATCGTCGCGCCTTCCTCGATGGCCACCTCGAAGTCGTGGCTCATGCCCATCGACAGCTCGACCAGCCGCGCCAGCGGCACGCCCGACTCGGCCAGGGCGTCGCGGACCGCCACGAGCTTCCGGAACCACGGCCGCGCGTCGTTCGGGTCGGCGACGGCCGGCGGCAGCGTCATCAACCCCACCAGCTCCACCGCCGCACACTCAGCCGCTGCCGCGAAGATCTCCGCCACGGCGGCGGGCGCCGCGCCGAACTTGGTGGCCTCGCCGGCCAGATCCACTTGCACCAACGCCTTGGGCCGGCGTCCCGCCGCGACCGCGCCGTCGTCGAGCTTGCGCAGCAGCGAGACGCTGTCCACGGCGTGAATCCAGTGGAAGGCCTCGGCCGCCTTCCGCGCCTTGTTCGACTGCAGGTGGCCGATGACGTGCCACCGGATCCTGTTGTCGGTCGCGTCGCCGATCTTCTGCAGGCCTTCCTGCACCTTGTTTTCGCCGAAGTCGAGCTGCCCGGCGGCGACGGCCGCGGCGACGGCCGCGGCCGGATACGTTTTCGAGACGGCAACCAGCCGCACGGCCTCGGCCGGGCGGCCGGCCCGGGCGGCCGCGGCGGCCATGCGGCCGCGGACGGCGTCCAGCCGCGCGGCGATGGTGGCGCCCTGATCGCTCACGCCGGCGGCTTCAACTGGGTCAGCATGGCCTTGGCCTGCGCGGCGAACTGCCCGCTCGGCGCCATCTTCATATACTGCTCGAACGAGGCCACGGCTTCGGGCACCTTGCCCTCGTTGAGCAGCGCCATGCCGAGCTGGAAGCGCGCGTCGGCGTTGTTCGGGTCGGCGGCGGTCGCCTCCTCGAACTTGACCTTGGCCTCGGCTGATCTTGCCGGCGTTCCACAGGATGATGCCCTGGTTGTAGACGGCATCGGCGTTGCCGGCCGGCGCCGCGGCGGCGGCCTTGGCGCTGATGGCGGCGGCCTCGTCGAAGCGCTTCTGGTTGTTGTAGAGCGTGGCCAGCGAGTTCAACGACTCGGCGTGGTCGGCCTTGATCTCGAGCGCCTTCTTCCAGCTCGCCTCGGCCTGCTTCTCGTCCTGCTTCTGCATGTAGGCGTAGCCGATGTTGAAGTAGCACTCGTGGCAGGCGGGCGACGCGGCCAGGGCGGCCTCGAAGCGGGCAATCGCGGTGTCGTAGTCGTTGGCGCGGCTGGCCGCCACCCCCTCGTCGAAGGCCTTCTTCAGCTCGGCCATCTTCGGATCGGTGCCCGGCGGCACGGTCGACAGCGTGATTGTCACTTCGGAGGTGTTGCCGACGCGAATGCGGGTGTCGGCCATTCCCGAGCCGATCTTCTCGGCCGTCGCGGTGACGCGGTAGGCGCCCGACTGGAGCCCGAGCTGGACGAACTCGCCGCGCTTGTCGCTCTTGGTCGTGAGCTTGCGGTTGCCGCCCTCCAGGGTACTCGATGGTGACGACCGCGCCGGCCACCGGTGTGCCGTCCGGCCCGACGACCTTGCCCTTGACGAGGCCGGTCTGAGCGTAGGCGGGGGCGGCCAGGGCCAGCGCCATGGCGACGGCGAACAGCCTCGACAGGATGCGGTAGGTCATGACGTGGACGTGCCTCCTCGAGTCAGTGTAACGCGAAGAACCGCCCACGAATGCCCACCATCTCAAGGCGGAACCGTGCAGAGGCGCGGGGCGCAGCGGGTAGAATCGTAGGGCCTCCGACCGCCGCTTCGATCGCTGCGCCGGAATCTTCAAGGAACCCGGATTTGTCCCAGCCCTCCAAGGGAACGGCCCCCTCGCCGGTTCTCGATCAGCACGTCGCCGCCCGCATTGCCGCGGAGCGGGAATACCACGAGCGGCACTACGCGCAGGAACCCGGCCCGACCGGCGTCAATTTCGACCTGGCGGAATCGACCCAGCGCCGGCTGCGCAACCTGACCTGGGCTCACTACGACACGGTCCTCGATCACTTCGGGCGCGATTTGCGCGACCGGCGCATCCTGGTGGTCGGCTGCGGGCTGGGCGACGTCGCCCTCAACCTGGCCCGGAACGGCGCCGCCGTCGACGCGTTCGATCTGAGCCCCACGGCCATTGCCATCTGCCGCCAACGGGCCGTCGCCTGTCAGCTGCCGCAGGTCCGCTTCTTCGTGTCGTCGTGCGAGGAACTCGAGGCCGAGCCGGGCAGTTACGACGCGGTCGTGGGCAACATGATCCTGCATCACATCGACATCCCGACGGCGATGGAGCAGTTCCACCGGCTGTTGCGTCCGGGCGGGCTCGGCGCCTTCGCGGAATGGAAGGAATACGCCGTCGTCGATCGCATCCGTCGCCTGCCCCTGTTCATGAAGCTCTTCCCGAGCGGCGGCGCCGACGGCTACGCCACCGAGGACGAGCGGAAGCTGAACGCGCAGGACTTCGCCGTGATTCGCGCGCGGTTCCCGAACACGCGGCTGCAGTACCGCTACGTGATTCGCGGCAAGCTCGATTACTTCGTGCCGCCGCGCGGTCAATGGGTGGAGATGGTGGACTACTGGCTGCTGCAGCGCCTGCCGTGGCTGGCGCCGTTCACCGACGGCGTCGTCATCTCCTTCTCCAAGTCCTGACCGCGCCGCGCCGTCGCGCGGTTACGTTTTCGGCCGGCCCTGACGGATCTGCGACGCCTGCCCAGGCCTGAGCGTGGGCAGCGCCGGCAGATCCGTGTCGACCTGGGCAAATCAACGGTGGCGGCCATCTTGCCCTTGCGTCGTGCATGTCCTACATTGCACGACCCTCGTCCCGGGCCCGCTGGGCGGCCGGGCTCGCCGCCGCCCTCGCCCTGTCCACCTGGTCGCACCCCTTCACGCTATCCGCCCAGACCTCGCCGGTGCCGGGCGCCACGACCTCCGTGGTCGCGGTGAACCCCGCCATCACCTTCCAGACCATGCGCGGCTGGGAAGTGCAGAACGAAGCCGAGGCCGGACGCCCCGACTTTCAGGCCTACCGGCAGGCCGCCGTCGACAAGGTGGCCGAGGCCGGCATCAACCGGATCCGCTTCGAGATTCGCGCTGGCAGCGAGAACCCGGTCGACAACTACGCCAACTGGCGGAATGCCGGCTCGCCGTCCGGGACGTCCCCCGGGAATCTGACCTGGCGGGCCAAGCGTTACGAGACGGTCAACGACAACGACGATCCGAACGTCATCAACCCCGCCGGGTTCCATTGGACCGAGATCGACTCGGTGGCTGACAACCTGGTCAACCCGCTGCGCGCCAAGCTGGCGGCCAAGGGCGAGTCGCTCTACGTCAACCTCAACTACGTCTCGTTCATGTCCCAGGTGACGAGCGGCGCACCCTACGTGCACAAGGTCCCGGCCGAGTACGCCGAGTTCATGCTGGCGACGTTCCTGCACCTGCAGGCCAAGTACGGCTGGGTGCCCGACGGCATCGAGGTCATCCTCGAGCCCGACAACAGCCCGCAGGCGTGGACCGGCACCTTGATCGGCCAGGTCATCGCCGCCACCGGCGCGCGGCTGGCCGCGGCCGGGTTCAAGCCCGACTTCATCGGGCCGAGCACGATGTGCATGAACAGCGCCGTGACGTTCTTCGACCAGGCGATGGCCGTCCCCAACGCCGCGAAGTACGTCAAGGAGCTGTCGTATCACCGCTACTGCGGGCTCACCTCGGGTCTGCTCCAGACACTCGCCACCAAGGCGCAGGCCGCCGGGATCGGCACGTCGATGCTGGAATGGTGGGACTCCGGGCTGAACTACCATGCGCTGCACGACCTGTTGAAGTCGGGCCGGGGCACGTCGTGGCAGCAGGCGACGTTCGTGGATCTCACCTCGCGCGACGGCATCGGCCTGTCCTACATCAACCCGGCGGCGCCGACCGTGGCCGAGTTCACCAATCCCACCAAGTTCCTGGCGCTCTACTACCAGCATGTCCGCTTCGGCGCGGTCCGCGTCGAGGCCGCCAGCAACAACTCCGCGTTCGATCCGCTGGCCTTCCGCAACCCGAACGGCACCTTCGCCGTGGTCGTGAAGGCCAACTCGGGCGGCGCCTTCACGGTGACCGGGCTCCCGGCTGGGGTCTACGGCATCAAGTACACCTCGCAGTTCACCAACGCCACCGGAACCAGGCCGAACCAGACCATCACGGCTGGACAGGCGGTGACCGTTGACATGCCCACCTCCGGCGTCATCACCGTCTACGGCGGCACCGCGGGCGTCGTCGAGATCTGTGGCGACGGCATCGACAACGACGGCGACGGCGAGATCGACGAGGGCTGCCCGGCACTGATCGAGATCTGCGGCGACGGCATCGACAACGACGGCGATGGGTTGATCGACGAGGACTGCCCGGCGCTGGTCGAGATCTGCGGCGACGGCATCGACAACGACGGCGACGGCCTGATCGACGAGAACTGCGTCGAGATCTGCGGCGACGGCATCGACAACGACGGCGACGGTCTGATCGACGAGGACTGCCCGGTGCTGGTCGAGATCTGTGGTGATGGCATCGACAACGACCACGACGGCCTGATCGACGAAGACTGCCCGGCGCTGGTCGAGATCTGCGGCGACGGCATCGACAACGACCGCGACGGTTTGATCGACGAGGACTGCCCGGCGCTGGTCGAGATCTGTGGTGATGGCATCGACAACGACCACGACGGCCTGATCGACGAGGACTGCGTCGAGATCTGCGGCGACGGCATCGACAACGACGGCGACGGTCTCATCGACGAAGGCTGTGCCACGGCGAAGGCCGTGCCGGGCGCGCCGCGCCGGCTGTCGGGCTCGGTCAAGCGGGCGAACATCTCCATCAAGTGGATGGCGCCCATCACCGGCGGCGCGGTCGTCGACTATCTGATCGAGGCCGGCGTGGCGCCGGGCACGACGCTCTATGTGACGCCGGTGGGCTTGTCGCGGGCCGTGTCGGTGCCCGGCGTGGGCACGGGCAAGTACTACGTGCGGGTGAGGGCGCGAAACGAGAACGGCATTGGCCCGCCCTCCAACGAGGTCGTCCTGTCGGTCGGCTGCACCGGCCGGCCGCGTGGCGCGACCGGTCTCACCGCCACGACCAGCGCGGGCCTCGTGACCCTGGCGTGGAGCGATCCTGACGGCTGCAGCGACACGACCTACGCGGTGGAGATCGCCGGCGAGGGCGGAGCCAAAGCCCAGGTGCAGACGTTCAGCGCCGCCGATACCAGCGCCACGACGCTGCTGGCCAAGGGCAGCTACTACGCGCGGGTGCAAACCCTGACGCCGGCCGGCATCAGCGCCTCAGAAGTGCTGAAGTTCACGGTCCACGGCGACGAATGCGCCACGCCGCACTTCCAGACCAAGCTGCAGGCGGCAATGCACGACCGCCATGTGAACTTCACGTGGTCGCCGCTCGATCCCGACACGGCCAGCGCCGACGACCTGGTGGCCGACGTCTCCTACGTCATCGAGGTGGGCTCGGTCCCCGGTGCCGCCGACATCGGCGTGCAGCCCATGGGCCGCGACCAGGGGATCGCCGCCGACGCGCCACCGGGCACCTACTACCTGCGGGTCAAGCCGGTGAACGTCTGCGGCGCGGGCCGGCCGTCCAACGAGGTCAAGGTGCAGGTTCAGTAGACGCGAAGAACCGGCGCACCTCGTCGATCGAATAGGTGATCGGGGCCGGCGGCAGGGACGCGAGGAAGCGCCGACCGTAGCCCATGGTGCGCACGCGCGGGTCGAGGATGGCCAGCACGCCGCGGTCGTTGCGGTGGCGGATGAGCCGGCCCAGCCCCTGCAACAGGGCCAGGATGGCCAGCGGCACCTGATACTCCGCGAAGGCGCTGCCGCCACGGGCGGCGAGTGCTTCGATGCGCGCCGCCACGATCGGGTCGCCGGGCGAGACGAAGGGCAGCTTGTCGATGATGACGGCGCTCAACTGC
This sequence comes from uncultured Acidobacteriota bacterium, assembly GCA_963843885.1. Lineage (GTDB taxonomy): Bacteria > Acidobacteriota > Vicinamibacteria > Vicinamibacterales > UBA2999 > CADEFD01. Next base: position 539,682 of record CAWJMJ010000010.1, on the reverse strand, counting down.
TCGCCCTGCACGTCCACGCCCTGCCAGAACGAGGAGGTGGCAAAGAGCACGGCCTGCGGCGTGCGCCGGAACTGGTCGAGCAGCACCGACCGGGGCGCCGTGCCCTGCACCAGGATGGGATACTCCAGTTCGGCCTCGAGCAGGGCGACGACCGCCCGCATCGTGGCGTAGCTCGTGAACAGGACGAAGGCGCGGCCGCGCGAGCAGCGGAGCAGCTGGCCGGCTTCCCAGGCCACCGCTTCGGCATAGCGCTCGTCGCGCGGCACCGGCATGCGCCGCGGCAGGTAGAGCAGCGTCTGCGTGCGGTAGTCGAACTCCGAGGGCACGGCCATGGCCGCGGCATCTTCCAGGCCGAGCCGCTCCTTGATGTACGCAAAGCCGCCGTCGACGCTGAGCGTGGCCGAGGTGATGAGCGTGGCCCGGCGCTGGCCGGCCACCAGGTCGCGGACGATGCGCGACACGTCGATGGGGGAAGCGCGCAGCTGCACGCTCCGGCCGCGCACTTCGAGGAAGTAGACGTAGCCCCGATCCGCGGCGGCCAGCAGAAACCGCAGCTCGCTGGCCAGGTCGCCGGCCCGCCGGGCCACGGCGGCCACGTCTTCGCCCGGCCGCGGGCTCACGGCCTCGTCGGCCGGCGCCGTCGCCACCAGTCCCAGCGCGCCCTGCAGCCCGTCGAGCGCGCCGGCCAGGTCCAGTCCGGTGGCCAGGTGCTCGGCGAACCACTCCGGGGCCACGCGCAGCCGGTCGTCGCCGCGGCCCATGCGCGCCAGCGCCAGCGCGCTGAAGAAAGCGCGGCCGTGGTCGACGACGCGCATCACCCCGCGGCGGGCGTCGTGCGCGCGGGCATCGGCGGCGCGTCCCTGCCCGATGGCGGTCTCGGCATCACGGGCCAGGTCGTCGACGCGGTGGTTGCTGACCGTCTTGCCGAAGTACTGGGTGGCCACGTCCTCGAGCTGGTGCGCTTCGTCCACGACCAGGTGTCCGCACGCGGGAATCACCTCGCCGTAGGCACTCTCGCGTACGGCGGCGTCGGCGCACAGCAGGTGATGATTGACGATCACCACGTCGCTTTCGGCGGCGCGCTGGCGCATGCGGGTCACGTAGCACTCGCTGTAGCGCGGGCAGTCGGACCCGAGGCAGGTCTCGGCCGTGGCCGACACCTCGTGCCACAGCGCCAGGTCTTCGGGCAGCTCGGCCAGCTCGGCGCGGTCGCCGGTCTCGGTCTGCGGCAGCCACTCCTCGATCACCGGCAGGAAGATGGCGTGCTCGGACGAGAGGCGGGCGCCGCGCACCCCCTGGCGCGACTTGTACTCCTCGAAACGGTGCAGGCACAGGTAATTGGCGCGCCCCTTCATGCAGGTGGCGGTGAAGGGCACGCCCAGCGCCTGGCGCAGGGCCGGCACGTCCTTGCCGTAGATCTGCTCTTGCAGGTTCTTCGTGCCGGTGGAGACGAGCACGCGGTGCCCGCTCAGGATCGCCGGCACGAGGTAGGCCATGGTCTTGCCGGTGCCCGTCCCCGCCTCGGCCAGCAGCACGCCGCCGTCTTCGAGAATCTCCGCCATGGCCGCCGCCATGCGGCGCTGGCCGTCGCGCGGCTCGTAGTGCGGCAGCGCCCGGGCGAGCGGGCCGCCGTCGGCGAAGGCGCGGGCTACCGCGTCGACGAGACGGCCGGGTCCTGATACAGCGGGAACGTCTGGCACAGCTGCTCGACCTCGGATCTCACGGCCGCGGCCACGGCCTGGTCGTCGGGAGCCGCCAGCACGCGCGCGATGAGCGCCGCGATGACGCCCATGTCGCTGGTCCGCATGCCGCGGGTGGTGACCGCCGGCGTGCCCAGGCGGACGCCGCTGGCCACCATCGGCGGATTGGTGTCGAACGGGATGGCGTTCTTGTTGACCGTGATGTGCGCGCGGCCGAGCGCGGCCTCGGCCACCTTCCCGGTGAGGCCTTTCGAGAACACGTCGACCAGCACCAGGTGGTTGTCGGTGCCGCCACTGACCACGCGGAAGCCGGCCGCGGTCAAGCCGGATGCCAGCGCCGCCGCATTGGCGACGACCTGCCGCTGGTAGTCGGCAAAGGCCGGCGTCGCCGCCTGCTTGAAGCACACGGCCTTGGCCGCGATGATGTGCATCAGCGGCCCGCCCTGCACGCCCGGGAACAGCGCCCGGTCGATGTCCTTGGCGTGACCCTGGCGGCACAGGATGAGCCCGGCGCGCGGCCCGCGCAGCGTCTTGTGCGTGGTCGTCGTCACGAAGTCGGCGTGCGGCACCGGGCTCGGGTGCAGACCCGTGGCCACCAGGCCGGCGATGTGCGCCATGTCCACCATGAACAGGGCGCCGCTCTTCCGCGCGATCTCGCCCAGGCGCGCGAAGTCGATGACCCGCGCGTAGGCGCTGGCGCCGGCGATGAGCAGCTTCGGCGCGTGTTCCAGGGCCAGCCGTTCGACCTCGTCGTAGTCGATGCGCTCGTCGTCCTGGCGCACGCCGTAGGGCACGACCTGGAAGTACTTGCCCGAAAAATTGAGCGGATGGCCGTGGGTGAGGTGCCCGCCGTGAGCCAGGTTCATGCCCAGAATGGTGTCGCCGGGCTTGAGCATGGCCAGCAGCACGGCCATGTTGGCCTGAGCACCCGAGTGCGGCTGGACGTTGGCGTGCTCGGCGCCGAAGAGCGCCTTGGCCCGGTCGATGGCCAGCCGCTCGACCACGTCGACGTGCTCGCAGCCGCCGTAGTAGCGCTTGCCCGGGGTAACCTTCGGCGTACTTGTTGGTGAGCACCGATCCGGCGGCCTCGAGCACGGCCACGCTCACGAAGTTCTCCGAAGCAATCAGCTCGAGCCCCGTTTCCTGGCGGACTTCCTCGAGAGCGATGGCTTCAGCCACCTCGGGATCGGCGTCGGCCAACGGACGCCGGAACATGGCCTGGTCGAAGGTGTCGCTCATGGGGTCCTGGGATGCGCCGGCCGGCCGGCTACGACTGGGAGCCGCGCCCGTCGCGCGTTTCGATCTGCTGGATCTTGTGCACGCGCTGGGCGTGGCGGCCACCGCCAAAAGGGGTGTTGAGGAAGGCGTCGAGGATCACTTCGGCCTCGGCCGCTGGCGTGCGCCGGGCGCCGAGCGCAAGGATGTTGATGTCGTTGTGCTCGCGGGCCAGCCGGGCCTCGTCGCTGTCGAGCACGGAGCCGGCGCGGATGCCGGGAACCTTGTTGGCGGCGATGGCCATGCCCACGCCGCTGCCGCATACCAGGATGCCGCGTTCGGCGGTCCCGGCGGCAACCGCGTCGGCCACGGCCGAGGCGTAGTCGGGGTAGTCGACCGAGGCGGTCGAATTGGTGCCGAAGTCGTGCCAGCGCACGCCGCGCGCGTCGAGCATCGGCTTCAGAGCTTCCTTCAACTCGAAGCCCGCATGATCGGCGCCGAGCGCGATGAACATGGCGAAATTGTACACTCGCCCCTCCATGAACGCCGTTTCCATCTCCCCCCGCGGAGAAACACGACTACGCCACGGCCACCCGTGGATCTACCGGTCCGACGTCGCCGCGGGTGACGCCGAGGGCGGTGCCGTCGTGCTCGTGCGCGGCGCCCGGGACCGTCCGCTCGGCCACGCGTTCTTCAGCGACCAGTCGCAGATCGCCCTGCGCATGCTGACCCGCGGACGATCGGCCGATCGACGCCGCCTTCTGGCGCGCGCCGGCTGCACGCGGCCATCGCGTTCCGCGACACGCTCGGCATCGACGCCACGGCGCGCCGGCTGGTGCACGGCGAAGCCGACCTGCTGCCTTCGCTCATCGTCGATCGCTACGGCGACGTGCCTGGTGATCCAGACGTTGTCGCAGGGCATGCGACCGCCTGCTGCCGGACTTCACGCAGTGGCTGGTGGAACTCACCGGCGCGCACCGGCGTGCTCGAGCGCAACGACCCGCGCGTGCGCCATGCTCGAAGGGCTCGAGTCGCGCGTCGTCGGTCGTCTACGGCGAAGTGCCCGAGCTCGTGCCGGTGCACGAAGGGCCGATCGAGTACGAGGTGGACGTGCGCCACGGCCAGAAGACCGGGCTGTTCCTCGACCAGCGCGAGAACCACGCCGCCGCCGCCACCTACGCGCGCGGCCGTCTGCTCGACGCCTTCAGCTACCACGGCGGCTTCGCCCTGGCGATGGCGCCCGGCTGCGCCAGCGTCGAGGCGCTCGACGCTTCGGCGGACGCCGTCGAGCACATCCGCGCCAACGCCGCCCGCAACCGGCTGCCGCAGGTGCAGGCGCGCGAAGCCAACGCCTTCGACGAGATGCGGCGGCTCGAGAAGGCCGGCGCCAAGTACGACACCGTCGTGCTCGACCCGCCGGCCTTCGCCAAGAACAAGGCGGCGATCGAGAAGGCGCTGGCCGGCTACAAGGAAATCAACCTGCGGGCCCTGCGCCTGCTCGAGCCGGGCGGCGTGCTCGTGACCTGCTCCTGCTCCTACCATGTCGACGACGCCACCTTCGCCGCGGTCATCCACGCGGCGGCCACGGACGCCAACTGCCAGGTCGCGATCGTCGAGCAGCGCACCCAGGCGCGCGACCATCCGGTCCTGCTGGGCGTGCCCGAGACCCACTATCTCAAGTGCTTGATTCTCAGGAAATTGCCGTGACAGCGCCCCGGGCCGCCCGTTCTCGCGTGCCTGAGGGGTCCGGCCGGGCGCCTGGCGTGCAGCGGAGACGCGGCTCGGCCGTTCCGCCATTCCCCAGTTCGACCTGAAGCGTCTCTCGTATAGGGCTGGCACGGACCGTCGGTTACCGGCTACAATCCCACCCTACCCGATCAGCTACTGGAGGACCGAGCGATGGAATACGGTCAGACCCGCGGCCTGTTCGCAGGCGCGTTCGCATTGACAGCATTCATGGCAGTGCCCTCGTTCGCGCAGACCAACGCGCCTGCGCCGACGTTCACCAAGGACGTCGCGCCGATCTTCCAGGAGAAGTGCGAAGTCGTGCCATCGGCCCGATTCGATCGCGCCGATGTCGCTCGTGACCTACGAGGAGAGCTCGCCCGTGGGCGCGCTCGATCCGCGATCGCGTCGCAAGCCGCGCAGATGCCGCCCTGGCACATCGACAAGACCGTCGGCATCCAGCAGTTCAAGAACGACCGCTCGCTCTCCGACGCCCAGATCGACACCATCGTCAAGCTGGGTCGACGGCGGCGCGCCGAAGGGCGACGTGAAGGACATGCCGGCAGCCAAGGTCAGTGGCCGACGAGCAAGGCTGGAACTTCGCCGAACAGTTCGGCCAGAAGGAACCCGACCTGATCATCAAGTCGCCCGCCGTACACGCAGAAGGCCGGCGCGAACGACGCGCTGGTACAAGCCGTCGGTCGCCGACCGGCATCACCGAAGCCGCGCTGGGTGCGCGCCATCGAGATGCGCCCCAGCACCGCTCAAGGGCCGCAAGATCACCCATCACGCCCTTGCCCGCCTGCAGCAGGACGAGGCGAACGGGCGGCGCCCGTGGCCGTCGCCCTGACAGCGACGAGCCGGCCCGGCCTGTTCATGGAGTGGGCCGTCGGCAAGCAGGGCGAGATGATGCGCCCGAACTCCGGCAAGCTGATGCTGCCCGGCTCGAAGATCGTGTGGGACATCCACTATCACGCCGGGGCGAAGACATCACCGACATCGTCGAGCTCGGCATCTACTTCTATCCCGAAGGGCCAGGAGCCGAAGTTCCGCCAGATGCTGCGCTCCTCATCGGCGTCACCGGCGGCAACCGCGGCGCTCGACATCCCGCCGAACTCGATCAACGACCGCAGAACTTCTACGTGATGAAGAAGAGCGGGCCGCGTCGAGAACTTCCAGCCGCACATGCACCTGCGCGGCAAGGCGATGTCGATGGAGGCCATCCTGCCGAACGGGCAGGTGCAGATGCTCAGCTACGTGAGCCGACTTCAACTTCAACTGGCATGACCAACTACGTCTACGCCGACGACGCCGCGCCGCTGCTGCCGAAGGGCACGATCCTCAAGCATCACGGCGTGGCACGACAACACCGCCGCCAACAAGAACAACCCCGACCCGAACGCGTGGGTGGGCTGGGGCGACCGCACGGTCGACGAGATGGCGCACGCGTGGGTCAACATCACCTACATGGACGACGCCGACTTCAAGACCGAAGTGGACAAGCGCAAGGCCAAGACCGCCACGACCACCGAGCAGCACCAGCAGCAGTAGGCTGGAGCCCGTCGTCGTGCAGGTTTACGATTCAACCGGGGGTGCTGCCGAGATGGTGGCACCCCCGCTGCTTTTCATGGAGCACGTCCAATGACCCGCTTGGCTTCCCTGGTTTCCCGCTGTGCCCCTGCGCTCGCGCTGGCAGGCGTGCTCGGCCTGGCCCCGACGACGCTTGAAGGACGGCAGTTGCCGCTCGACGCGCTCAAAGACAGCGGTCAGGCCATCTATCCGGCCTTCGAAGGCTGGTATCAGAACCCCGACGGCAGTTACAGCCTGCTGCTCGGCTACTACAACCGCAACCAGAAACAGACCCTCGACATCCCGGTAGGCCCGAACAACAAGATCGAGCCGGGCGGCCCCGACCTCGGCCAGCCCACCTATTTCCAAGTGCGGCGCGGCTGGGGCGTGTTCGCCATCAAGGTGCCGAAGGACTTCGGCAGCGAGAAGCGTTACACGTGGACGATCGTGGCCAACGGCAAGCCCGTGTCGGTGCCGGTCGGGCTGATCAAGGACTATCAGATCGAGCCCTTCAAGGACGCGGCTGAAGGCAACACGCCCCCGGTCGTCAAGTTCTCGCCCACCGGCAAGGCCTATCAGGGCCCGCCGACCGAGGTGGCGCATCAGCTCACCGGCACGGTCGGGCAGCCGGTGACGCTCGAGGCGTTCACGACCGACGACATGCACGAGGAGGAAGGGCAGGACGCGGCGGCCGCAGCGCGCGCGCCGAAGCTGTCCCAGTCGTGGCACAAACATCGCGGTCCAGGAGAGGTGACGTTCTCGGAACAGCGTCCGGCGATCGGGCCCGACGGCAAGTCCACGACGACGGCCACCTTCTCGGCGCCGGGCGAGTACATGCTCCGAGCGCAAGCAAACGATAACTCAGGCGAGGGTGGCGGCGGCTTCCAGTGCTGCTGGACCAACGCCTACGTGAAGGTCACCATCAAGTAAGCCCGTCGCGCGCGCACAACACGAGCCGGTCGGCCTCGCGCCGACCGGCTTTTTGTTTTTTGACGCGGCGCCAACTCCAGTGCGTTGGATTAGAAGTGCCGACGCATGCGTCCTGCCGATACGTCAGGATCGTTGTTGTCATGGCATGTGTGACGCCATCATCAATCATCTCCGTTCATCGTTGACTCGTGACGTTTGCGCTTGTAGCCTTCCTGGGCGGAAGCGTTGCTGGCGTGGTCGCGCGCCAGCAACGCGCCACCACTACTCTTGGAGGTTGGAAGCATGTCGAGAACATCCAGGCTGGCGTTCGCGCTGAGCCTTGCGTTCGTGGGGGCCGGCATCCTGTCGACACCCGCCTACGCGCAGAGCGCTATTAGCGGCGTCGTGAAGGACGAAACGGGCGCGGTCATGCCCGGCGTGTCGGTGGAAGCGGCGAGCCCCGCGCTGATCGAGAAGGTGCGAAGCGCCGTCACCGATGAAAACGGCGCGTACCGGATGATCGACCTGCGCCCGGGCAAGTACACGATGACCTTCACCCTGCAGGGCTTCAACGTCATCAAGCGCGAACTCGACTTGCCGTCGAACTTCGTGGCCACCATCAACGCCGACCTGAAGGTCGGCACCCTCGAAGAGTCGGTCACGGTTTCGGGGCAGTCGCCGCTCGTCGACGTGCAGAGCAACGTCAAGCAGCAGGTGCTGTCGCGCGACGTGCTCGACGCCGTGCCGACCGCCCGCACCATTCAAGGGCTGGGTCAGCTCATCCCCGGCGTCACGTTCAATCAGCCCGACGTGGGTGGCTCGCGCGCCATGCAGCAGGTCTACTTCTTCGTCCGCGGCACCGGCTCGGCGCAGACGGTCGTGCTCGTCGACGGCCTGATGACCAACGGTCTCATGGGCGACGGCGCGGTCAATGCCTACCACAACGAGGCGATGACGCAGGAAGCGGTCTACATGACCTCCGGCGGCAACGCCGAGACCATGACCGGCGGCGTCACCCTGAACCTGGTGCCCAAGGACGGCGGCAACCGATACACCGGCGGACTCAAGTACGCCAAGAGCCCGGCCGCGTGGCAGGGCGACAACCTGACCGACGAACTCAAGTCCTACAACGTCCGCGCGGTCGACAGGGTGGCGAACTTCTACGAGTTGAACATCGAGCAGGGCGGTCCGCATCATCCAGGACAAGTTGTGGTTCTTCGGGGCCTATCGCAAGGCGCGCTACGACAAGCCGATCGCCAACACCTTCGAGCTGCCGACCAACGTGCCGGCGCCTCAGGCGTTTGCTGCGTGCCTGGCCAATCCCGGCAGCTGCCAGCAGGGCATCTCGCCCGAGAAGATGGACAATCCGATCCTGCGCCTCACGTGGCAGGCGTCGCAGCGCAACAAGTTCGCGGTCTACTACGACCGGGCGCTGCGGCTGCGGGCCGGCGCGATGAGCAACGCGACCGATCCGCGCACGGCGTCGGTGGTGTGGAACACGCCCATCTTCGCCACCGGGTCGGCCAAGTGGACCTCGACCCTGTCGTCGAGCCTGCTGCTCGAGAGCGGGTTCTCCTTCAACCGTGAACGCTACGACAACCTCTACCAGCCGGGCATCCTCGCCGAGCGCGGCACGCCCGAGTGGTATCGCAACGTCCGCAAGAACGACGTGAGCACGGGCTTCCTGTGGAACGCGTCGTCGGCGCAGCTCGGCAACTACCCCGACCGCTACACGGTCTCCACCGCCATCTCCCGCGTCACCGGCTCGCACACGGCCAAGCTGGGGGTGCTCTACGGCTGGGGCCCGTACCGGCGTTACAACAACGCCAACGCCGACCTCTACCAGACCTACAACAACGGCGTGCCGCTGCAGGTGACGGTGCTCAACACGCCGCTGCAGGTGCAGGAAAACATGGATGGCCAGTTTGCCGTCTACGCGCAGGACTCGTGGCGCCTGAACAACGTCACCCTCAACTACGGCATCCGCTACGATCGCGTCGCCCAGAGCGTCGTCGGCCAGGACGCGCAGGTCGGGCGCTTCGCCAACTCCCCGGCCTACGGCGACATCAAGGTGCCGACGTGGACCGATATCTCGCCACGCACCTCGGTCGTGTAGGACATCTTCGGCAACGGCAAGACGGCGGTGCGCGGCGGCTACAACCGCTTCATGACGGCGCAGACGGTGGGCCTCGCCCAGCTCTACAGCCCGACGGCGTTGACCACGGCCAACATCGCCTGGCAGGACCTCAACGGCGACGACATCGCCCAGGGCGAACGCGGCTGCGTGTATCTCACGCCGGGCTGCGAGATCAACCTGGCGCAGCTGCCGGCCAACTTCGGCATCCGGGCCCTGGCGACGCCTGACCCGGACATCCAGCGCCCCGGCCAGCACGCCTTCAACCTGGGCGTGACGCAGGAACTCTTCAACCGCCTCACGCTCACCGGCGAGTGGTACCACAACCGCTTTTTCGACATCACCGAGCGCAACAACGTGCTGCGCAACTTCGACAGCTATACCCGGGTCGACGTCGTGAGCCCGCTCGACGGCCAGGTGATCCCGGCCTACAACGTGAAGCCGGAGTTCCTGTCGGCGGTGCAGAACGTCGACGTGCACGACCCCGAGATCAAGCGCGTCTACAACGGCTTCGAGCTCGGCTTCAACGCCCGGCTGCCGCGCGGCGCCCGCGTGTTCGGTGGGTTCAACCTCGAGCGGACGCTGGCGGATACCTGCAGCGCCGGCACCGACCCGAACTTCACCGTCTTCTGCAACCAGTGGGACAACGGCATTCCGTGGCAGACGCAGTTCAAGCTCTCGGCCGTCTACCCGCTGCCGTTCTGGGGCGTCACCGCCAGCGGGTCGTTCCGTAGTATCTACGGCTACACCATCGGTACGGCCGCCGTTCCCTACGGCGTCTTCACCTTCGGCACCGGGCTGACGCAGCCGCAGGGCCAGGGCACCTTCTGGCAGGTGTCGCGCACCACCCGCTACGCGGCCGACTGCGCGGCCCCGTGCCGCCCGGGCGAGCTCGTGATTCCCGGGTTGACGACGGCCACCCTCAACGTGCCGTTGCGGGCGCCCGAGACCGAGTACATGCCGCGCATCAACCAGCTCGATCTCTCGCTGAGCAAGGCGTTCACGGTGCGGAACTTCCGCGTGCTGCCGAAGGTCGACATCTTCAACGTGACCAACTCCGACCGCTGGTCGAGCGTGACCACCGCCCAGTACCGGCACGGCCACCTACCTGCAGCCCTCGACGATTCTGCAGGGCCGGCTGATTCGTCTGGCCATCGAATCGAGCTGGTAGACAGCTGCGGACCCACAGCCCGAGGCTGATGTCTCAGGGCTGAGACGGGATGGACGCTAGCGGGAAAGGCGGACCTGGGGTCCGCCTTTTTCGCGTACGGCAGCCTCCCTCCGCCGGGCCGCTCCCGCCCGAGGCAGCGGCGCTATACTCGCTTCGATGCGGGTTCGTGCCTCGTGGCGGTCGATCCTGGTGGCGCTCCTCGCGACGTGGGCGATGGCGCGGGAGCCGGTGCGCGCCCAGCCGCCGGTGACCGATCTCGACGGCCGTGCGGTAGCCCCTCTGGCGGCCGGCGGTCCGGTCACGGTGTTGCTCTTCACCGCCGTCGATTGCCCCATCTCGAACCGTTACGCGCCCGTGGTGCAGCGTCTGGCAGCGCGGCACGCCGCCGCCGGTGTGCGCGTCTGGCTGGTCTACGCCAACCGCGGAGAGACCGCCGCGGCGGCCCGCCGTCACGCGCAGGCCTTCGGCTACCAATTGCCGGTCGCCCTCGATCCCGGCCGGCTCGCTGGTCACAGCGGCCGGCGCCACGGTGACGCCCGAGGTGGCGCTGTTCGACGCGGCCGGACGGCTCGCCTACCTGGGTCGCATCGACGACCGCTATGTGGACTTCGGCGTCGACCGGCCCGCGCCGGCCACCCACGATCTGGCCGAGGCGCTGGACGCGGTGCTTGCCGGCCGGCCCGTGGCCGTGCCGCGCACGCACGCGGTCGGCTGCGCTATCGTCCGGACCGAGCCGTGAAGCTCGAGCCGCGCCTCGCGCTGTTCGCCTGCCTGACCCTGGCCGCGGCGCTGATGCGGCCGGGCGTCGCCGGGGCGCAGTCGGCCGGGTCTCGGCCCGCACCGGACGCGTCGCCTTCGGCGCCGGCGGCGACGTTCAATCAGCACGTGGCGCCCATCCTCCACACGCGCTGTGCCCAGTGCCACCATCCCGGCGGCGCCGGACCGTTCGACCTGCTCACCTTCGCCGACGCCTCGCGCCGCGCCGGGCAGATCGCCGCGGTCACGCGCAGCGGCTTCATGCCCCCGTGGCAGGCCGACGGCCATCCCGGGGAGTTCGTGGCTCAACCCCGCCTCACCCCGGAGGACGTGGCCCTGCTCGCACGCTGGGCCGCGGCGCCGGTCGAAGGGCCGGGCCCTGCGCCGCAGGCGCCAACGTTTCCGCAGGGCTGGTATCTCGGCCAGCCCGATCTCGTCGTCACCGTGCCGGCAGGCTACACGCTGCCGGGCGAGGGGAGCGACGCCTTCCGCATTTTCGCGCTGCCCCTGCCGGTCGGCAGCACGCGCTACGTGCGTGGCATCGAGTTCCACCCCGGCAACGCCGCGCGTGGTGCACCACGCCAACATCCGCATCGACCGCACCGACCAGTCGCGGCGGCTCGACGCCGGCGACCCGGCGCCGGGCTACGACGGGCTCATGGCCCGCTCGGCGGAGTATCCGGACGGCCATTTCCTCGGCTGGACGCCCGGCCAGGTCGCGCCGCTCGTGCGACGCGGATCTCGGCGTGGCGTCTCGACCCCGGCACCGATCTGGTCGTGCAGCTGCACCTGCAGCCGAGCGGCAAACCCGAGCAGGTGCAGCCGACGATCGGCTTCTATTTCGGCGACCGGCCGCCCGACCCGGACGCCGTCGATTCTGCGCCTCGGGCTCGCAGGGCATCGACATCGCGCCTGGGGACGCCCGCTACGTCGTCGCCGACTCGCTACACGCTGCCGGTCGACGCGACGCTGCTGGCGGTGCAGCCGCACGCGCACTACCGGGCCGTGGACGTGACCGGCACCGCCACGCTTCCCGACGGCACGACGCGCACGCTGATCCACATCGCCGACTGGGACTTCCGCTGGCAGCACGTCTACCGCTACACCGAGCCGATCCGGCTACCGCGCGGCACGACCGTGGCCATGCGCTACGTCTACGACAACTGCGCGGCCAACCCGCGCAACCCGCAGGTGCCGCCCGGCGCGCGTGCGCTGGGGGCAGCGCTCGTTCGATGAAATGGGCGATCTCGTGGTTCCAACTGGCCACCGACTCGCCCGGTGACCGCGCGCGGCTCGGCGCCGAGGTGCAAGCCAAGATGACCGCCGAGGACCTCGTCGGCCTCGACACGTTGCTGCTGACCAGCCCTGACGACAGCGAACTGCACGACGACGCCGGCGTCCTGGCGCTGCTGCTCGGCCGCGCCGCCGAAGCGGTGGGACACTTCCGCGCCACCGCGGCGCAGCGGCCGCAGTCGGCGGCGGCGCACTACAACCTGGGGACGGCGCTGACCTCGGCCGGGCTCCTCGACGACGCCGTGGCCAGCTACGAGCGCGCGCTGGCCTTGCGCCCCGACTATGCCGTGGCGCTCAGCAACCTCGGCGACACACTGGCCGCCCTCGGCCGCACGACCGAGGCCGAGCGTCGTTACGAACAGGCGGTGGCCGCCGCGCCGGACCTGCCCGAGGCGCGCAACAACCTCGGGGCGGCGCTGTGGCGGCGCGGCGAACTCGCCCGGGCCGAGCAGGAGCTGCGGCGCGCGCTGGCCCTGCGCCCCGACTACGCGCAGGCGTACTTCAACCTCGGGCATGTGGCTCTGCGCCGGGACGGGACGGGCGCGGCCGCGGCGCACTTCCGGCGCGCAGTGCAACTCCAGCCGGAGTGGCCGGCGGCGCTCGTGGCGGCCGCCTGGCTGCTGGCCACCGCGCCCGAGCCGGACGTGCGCGCGCCGGGCGAGGCCGTGGCGTTGGCCGAACGCGCCGTGGCTGTCACCGGTCGGACCGACCCTCGCGCGCTCGACACCCTGGCCGTGGCCTACGCCTCGGCCGGACGGTTCGATCAGGCCGTGGCGACGGCACGCGCCGCGCTGGCCCTGGCCGCGGGATCGTTGGCCCCGGACATCGCCGCCCGCCTGTCCCTGTTCGAGCGCCGCGAGGTCTACGCCGGGAAGCACTGAGCGCGCGCGACGTGCTGGCGCGGGGTGCGCCCGTGTGTCCCGCCCGTGCCGCTCGCCGCCGGCGCCGTCCCGGCCTTGCGCCACGCCGCACGGCGCGGATACCCTCGGCCCATGCTTCGAGGTGCCTCGCTCCCCGTCATCGTCCTGGTCGCGACTACGCTGGCGCAGCTTCCCGTGTCGGGCCAGCCGCCGGCCGTGCGCGGCTTCACGAGCGACGCGCTGGCCGCGCAGCGCACGCTCGAGGAGCGCTTCCGCGCCGTTCCCGACCCCGCCCGCCTTCGCGAGTACATGCAGGCGATGAGCGCCGAGCCGCACGTGGCCGGCCGGCCCGGCTCGAAAGTGGTGGCCGACTACGCGCTGGCCAAGTTCAAGTCGTTCGGGCTCGAGGCGACTATCGAGGAGTACCGAGGCCTACATGCCGTGGCCGACCGAGCGCCGCCTCGAGATGGTGGCGCCGACCGGGCGCAGCTTCGTCATCCAGGAGCCGCCGGTGCCCGCAGGATCCGGATTCGATCGACGACGATCAGACGCCGACCTTCAACGCCTACTCCGCCGACGGCGACGTCACCGGCGAAGTGGTCTACGTGAACTACGGGGTGCCGGCCGATTACGAGCAGCTCGAGAAGCTGGGCGTGAGCGTGACCGGCAAGATCGTGCTGGCGCGCTACGGCGGGAGCTGGCGGGGCATCAAGCCCAAGGTGGCCTACGAGCACGGAGCGGTCGGCTGCCTGATCTACTCCGATCCCAAGGACGACGGGTTCTACCAGGGCGAGGTCTATCCCGCCGGTCCCTACCGGCCCGAGTTCGGCGTGCAGCGCGGCAGCGTCATGGACATGCCCGTCCACACCGGCGACCCGCTCACGCCCGGGTGGGGGGCCACGGCGGGCGGCCGCAAGCTGGCGCCCTCCGAGGCCACGACCATCCTCAAGATTCCGGTGATGCCGATCGCCTGGGGCGACGCCCTGCCGCTCTTCCAGGCGATGACCGGCCCGGTGGCGCCCGAGAGCTGGCGCGGGGCGCTGCCGGTCACTTATCGGCTCGGCGCCGGTCCGGCCAAGGTGCGGCTGAAGCTGGCCTTCGAGTGGAAGAACCGGCCGCTCTACAACGTGATCGCGCGCATCCCCGGCGCGGCGCTGCCCGACGAGTGGGTGATGTTCGGCAACCACCACGACGCGTGGGTCAACGGCGCCGACGATCCGATCAGCGGCGCGGTCTCGCTCATGGAAGTGGGCCGCGGCCTGGGCGAATTGCTGAAGAGCGGCTGGCGCCCCCGGCGCACCATCATGCTGGCGCTCTGGGACGGCGAGGAGTGGGGTCTGCTCGGCTCCACCGAATGGGCCGAGGGGCACCGTGACGAACTGAACCGCAAGGGCGTCGTCTACATCAACACCGACGGCAACGGCAAAGGCTGGCTCAGCGCTGGCGGCTCGCACTCACTGCAGCAGTTCATCAGCGAGGTGGCCCGCGATGTCGCCGATCCTCGGTCCGGGAAGCCGGTGCTCGAGGTGGCGCGTCGCAAGGCCATCGAGGGGCTGCCCGAAGCGGATCGGGCCGAGGCCGAGAAGGACGCGAATATCCGCATCGCGCCGCTCGGATCCGGCTCGGACTTCACGCCCTTCCTGCAGCACCTCACGCTGGCCGCGCTCAACCTGAGCTTCGGCGGCGAAGCGCCCGGCGGCGTCTACCACTCGGCCTACGACTCGTTTGCGTGGTACTCGAAGTGGAGCGACGGCGACTTCGTCTACGGCCGGGCGCTGGCGCAGGTGACGGGCACGGCGGTCTTGCGGCTGTCCGAGGCGGCGGTGTTGCCGTTCCGCTTCTCCGATATGTCCGACACGCTGGCTCGCTACGTGGCCGAGGTGCAGAAGCTGCACGCCGAGAAGAAAGGTCCGGCCATGGACTTTGCGCCGCTCGTGGCCGCGGCCGGCGCGCTTTCCAGATCCGCGTTGGCCTTCGAGAAGGCGCAGGCCAGCGTGCCCGGCGCCAGCGCCGCCGCGCTGAAGACCCAGCAGGAGGCGCTCGAAGTGGTGAACCGGCTGGTGTTCACGTCGGAGCGTCGTCTCGGCAACGACGCCGGCCTGCCGCGTCGCGACTGGTTCCGCCATCAAATCTACGCCCCCGGTTTCTACACCGGCTACGGCGTCAAGACGCTGCCGCAGATTCGCGAGGGCCTCGAGGAAGGGCAGTGGGACGAGGCCCGGCAGGGGATCACGAAGGTCACGGCGGCGATTGCCAGCCTCACCGAACAGGTGGACCGCGCCACGGCCGGGCTCGCGCGCGTCGTCAAGTAGCTCACGCCCGTGCCAAGCCGCCCGGCGGCGCCGGCCGCGGCCGCTGGAAGCCCTCTGGTATAGTGCCAACGTAAGTTTCCGCCAGGGGCATTCTTCTGCGGCTCGACGGGTTCCGAGTCTCGGGCCGGAGCGCAGGAGGGTTGAGACCGTACCCTCGGAACCTGATCCGGTTCACACCGGCGTAGGGAGAGCGGCACATGAGCACACCCGCAGACACCACCACTCCGTCCGGCGACTACGCCGACGCCTACCCCAACAGCTTCCGCGTGTTCGACGAGTCGGCGGTGACCAGCGCCGACGGCCTCGTGCCGGTGCGCGTGCCGATGCGTGAGGTGCGCCTCTCGGGCGGCGAGCCGCCCATCCGCCTCTACGACACGAGCGGGCCGAAGATTGCCGACGTGCGCCAGGGCCTGCCCAAGCTGCGCGAGCCGTGGGTGGGCGCTCGTCGTCCGTCGCCCAGCTCGGGACAAGCCGGGAAAGCGTTCACGCAGCTGGCCTACGCGCGTCGCGGCGAGATCACGCCGGAGATGGCGTTTGTCGCGGCGCGCGAGGGGCTGCCGGCCGAGTTCGTGCGCGACGAAGTGAAGCGCGGGCCGGGCCATCATCCCGGCCAACATCAACCACCTCGAGCTCGAGCCGATGATCATCGGCCGCAACTTCCTGGTGAAGATCAACGCCAACATCGGCAACTCGGCGGTGTCGTCGTCGATCGAAGAAGAGGTCGAGAAGCTGCGCTGGGCGACGCTGTGGGGCGCCGACACGGTGATGGATCTGTCGACCGGCAAGAACATCCACGAGACGCGCGAGTGGATCATGCGCAACTCGCCGGTGCCGATCGGCACCGTGCCGATCTACCAGGCGCTCGAGAAGGTGGGCGGGCGACCCGAGGATCTGACCTGGGAGGTCTACCGCGACACCCTGATCGAGCAGGCCGAGCAGGGCGTGGACTACTTCACCGTGCACGCCGGCGTGCTGCTGCGCTACATCCCCATGACCACCAACCGCATGACCGGCATCGTGTCGCGCGGCGGCTCGATCATGGCCAAGTGGTGCCTGGCGCATCACCAGGAGAGCTTCCTCTACACGCGCTTCCGCGAGATCTGCGAGATCATGCGCGCCTACGACGTGAGCTTCTCGCTCGGCGACGGCCTGCGTCCGGGCTCGATTGCCGACGCCAACGACGAGGCGCAGTTTGCCGAGCTGAAGACCCAGGGCGAGCTCACCTCGATCGCGTGGGAGTATCGACGTCCAGGTGATGAACGAGGGCCCCGGTCACGTCCCCATGCATCTCATCAAGGAGAACATGGAGAAGCAGCTGGAGTGGTGCCACGAGGCGCCGTTCTACACCCTCGGCCCGCTCACCACCGACGTCGCCCCCGGCTACGACCACATCACCTCGGCGATCGGCGCGGCGATGATCGGGTGGTACGGCACCGCCATGCTCTGCTACGTCACGCCCAAGGAACATCTCGGGCTGCCCAACAAGGACGACGTCAAGGCCGGCGTCATCGCCTACAAGATCGCCGCCCACGCGGCCGATCTGGCCAAGGGCCACCCGCGGGCGCAGGCGTGGGACGATGCTCTCAGCAAGGCCCGCTTCGACTTCCGCTGGGAGGATCAGTTCAACCTGGCGATGGACCCGGTCACCGCGCGCGCGTACCACGACGCCACGCTGCCGGCGCACGGCGCCAAGGTGGCGCACTTCTGCTCGATGTGCGGTCCCAAGTTCTGCAGCATGGAAATCACGCAGCAGTTGCGCCGCGAGGCGGCTGAGGGCATGGCCGGCAAGAGCGACGAATTCAGGCAGCACGGCGAGATCTACGTCGCCGCCAAGAGCTAGCCGCAAGCCGGCTCCGCGCCACGCGCGGGCTATACTGTCGGCCGCCGTCAGGCCATGCGCCGGAACGTCACCGGCCGAGGAGGAGAATCGTGAAGATACCGGGATACACGGCGGGAATGCTGCTGTTGGTCGCCGCCGCCGGCGCGGCGCAAGAGGTGCCGCCGCCGGCGGCGCAGGTGGCCGGCGCGGTGCTGGCCGCCCCGGACGATCGACGCGCCGGCGCGATGGTGCTCGGCTTCGACGCCGCCGGCAAGATCGTGACGCTGCGGCCGGGGACCAACGACCAGGTGTGCGTGGCTGACAACCCGAAGATCGACGGCTTCAACGTCGCCTGCTATCACAAGGACCTCGAACCCTTCATGAAGCGCGGCCGCGAGCTCACGGCCCAGGGCATCACCGACGACAAGGTCCGCGACAGCACGCGTTGGAAGGAAATCGACGCCGGCACCCTGCCGATGTCCAAGGAAGCACGGACGCTCGCGGTGCTGACCGGCAAGTCCTTCGACGCCGCCACCGGCCAGGTGACCGACGCCTACACCCGTTGGGTGCTCTACGTGCCTTACGCCACCGGCGCCACCACCGGCCTCACGACCAAGCCGGCCCCGGGTGTGCCGTGGCTCATGGACCCGGGCACGCCCGGCGCGCACATCATGATCAGCCCGGAGCGTCCCGCCGCGCCCAAGTAACGGCGCACCGGCGCTGGCGCGTGCTGGCGGTTAGCGCGGCACGGCCGGCGCCGGCACGATCTGAATCAGGGTGGGGAAGCGCTCGGGCTGCTGCCCGGGCCGCGGGTTCGGATAACCAGCCGACCCGCTGAAGGTGTAGTCCTTGACGGTGACGCCCGGAGGGAAGGCCATCGATTCCTCGCGGAACCGGCCGATCTCGAACACGTGCGTGGGCGGTACCTCGAACACGAGGGTGCCCTTCTCCCTGAGCACGTTGCGGTAGTAGTTGACCATCTCCGCAAACGGCGAGCCGACGCCGAACAGGTAATAGCGCTGACCGCGGCCGGCGTCGTAGGAGCGCAGGAAGACCGCGGTCGGGTAAACCGGGAAGCCGAGTTGCGCTTCGGTTGGCGCGGTCTCGCCAGACGCGGGCGACGCCGCGGCGGGAGCTGGCATCGGGAGCTGCGGGGGCGGAAGCGGTTCGGGCGTGGCAGGTGCCGGCCGCGTTGCCGGGGTCGGCTGGGGTGCGCCCGGGAACGGCCGCGGGGTCTGCGCCGCGACGACCGCGCCGGCACACGCGGCCAGCAGCAGGACGAGCCTCGAACGACGCGGGTGCTGGGCCATGCTCGTATTATAGAACTCGACGCCGCGCCCCACCTGGCATTCCGCGAATGCTTACCCCATCAGTCCATCGCTCGCGGCTGAGCGCGCGTCGTCCCGACCTGCGCCTCACCGAGTCCAGCCGCCGAGATTCGAGACTTGTCCCATGGCCCACCCGCTCGCGCAGTTCTGTCTGGCCAATGAAGCCTGGCTCCACCAAATCATCGACGCGTTGGTGTCGATTGAGTCGCCCACCGACGACAAGGCCGCCGTGGACCGCTGCGGCGCCGAGTTCCGCGCGCGCGCCTCGGCCCTGGGCATGCGCGTTCGCGTCGAGCCCCAGCCCGATGCCGGCGATCACTCGCTGGTCGAGATCGGCACGGGCGGGCCCCGCATCCTGCTGGTCGGCCACGTCGATACGGTCTGGCCGCACGGCCAGATCGCGCGCATGCCGCTCGAGCGCCGCGACGGCAAGCTGTGGGGCCCGGGCACGCTCGACATGAAGGTCGGCGTGTCGATGGGGCTGCTGGCCACGCGCGCGGTGTTCGAGACGCTCGTTCCGGCGGCCGGCCGCGTCGCCATGCTCGTGACCTCCGACGAGGAAACCGGCAGCGACACGTCGCGGGCGCTGATCGAGGCCGAGGCGCGGGCCAGCGACGCCGTGCTGGTGCTCGAGCCGGCCCTGGCCGGCGGGCCGCTGAAGACCAGCCGCAAGGGCATCGGGCAGTATCACCTGGCCATCACCGGCGTGGCGGCGCACGCCGGTGTGGATCCGCGGAAGGGCGTGAGCGCCGTGCGCGAACTGGCCCGCCAGATCCTGGCGCTCGAGGCGCTGCACGACCTCGAACGCGGGGTGTCCGTGAATGTCGGCGTGGTCAGCGGCGGCACACGGCCCAATGTCGTGGCCGAGGCGGCGCACGCCGTCGTGGACGTGCGCGCGCCGACGCTCGACGACGCGGCCCGCGTGGACGCGGCCATGCGGGCGCTGCAGCCGGTCTTGCCCGGGTCCCGACTGGTCGTGACCGGCGGCTTCGAGCGGCCCCCGATGGAGCGGTCGGCGGGCGTGGCGGCGCTCTACGCCCATGCCCAGGCGGCGGCGGCCCTGCTTGGCCAGCGCATCGAGGAAGGCGGCACCGGCGGCGGATCCGACGGCAACTTCACGGCGGCGCTGGGTGTGCCCACGCTCGACGGGCTGGGCGCGGTGGGCGACGGCGCCCACGCGCTTCACGAACATGTCGAACTCGACCAGCTCGTGCCCAGGACGGCGCTGCTGGCGGCCCTGATCGCGCGGCTGCTGTCGCCCGACGGCGTGCTGCCGGCGCCGTCGCGATAGCGCCTGACGCGCGGGCGCGGCAGCGGCATTCCGAAGCAGCCGTCCTACCCCGGCGTGCGGGCGAACCGCAACGACGGCTGCGTGGCGGCGGGCGCCACCGGCGCCGACGCGGGGAAGCGGTGGGACACCGACCGCTCTCGCGTGGCGACGCCGTAGCGGGCCTTGAGCAGCCCGACCATGCGCGCGACCTCGCCGGTATAAGCCGGCGGCGCATGCTTGTGGGTGAACAGCCGTTCGTAGCCGGCGACGAGCAGCGGATACTCGGCGGCCAGGACGCGCATGAAGTGCGTGCGCGTGCCGCCCTCGAGGTGGAGCACCATGGCGCCGACCGACGTGGCGCCGTGATCGGCGGCCGCCTTCACGGTAGCCTCGAGCAGCGACCGCTTGGTGGTGATGCCGGGCACGAGCGGCGCCATCAGCACGCCGCAGTGGATGCCCGCGTCCACGAGCACGCGCACCGCCCGCAGCCGCTGTAGTGGCGACGCGGTCCCTGGCTCGAGCCGCCGCCACGCGTCCTCGTCGATCGAGGGCACGCTCATGTAGACCGAGCAGTGCGTGCGCGCCGAGATCTCGCGCAGCACGTCGAGGTCGCGAATCACCATTGGACCCTTGGTCACGATCCCGACCGGGGTAGCCGTGTCGCGGCAGGCCATGAGGCTGCCGCGCGTCAGTGCATACTTGCCTTCGATGGGTTGATAGGGGTCGGTGGCCGTGCCGAGGGCCACCTGCTCGCGCGTCCACGACGCCGCCGACAGCTCGCGCCGCAGCACGTCGACGAAGTTGGCTTTGACGAAGATTACCGAGGCGAAGTCGTCGCCCTCGCCGAGTTCGAGCTGGTGCTGGTAGCGGCGCGCGAAGCAGTAGTGGCACCCGTGCGTGCAGCCTCGGTACGGGTTCAAGGTGTAGCGGAAGGGCATGCCGTCGACGCGATTGAGCGCCGACTTGCACCGGATCTCCTGATAGGTCGCGTGATCGGCCCGTTCTTCGGCGCTGGGAAGCGCAGCCAGACCCCCGGCCTTCAACAGCCGCGCCACGTCGCGGGTCGTGGGGGCGGGCCCCGCGGCGCCGAACAAGTCGGGAATCAGGCGCGAATCCATGGCAGTCTCACTATTTCGCCTTATCTTCGCCTTGTCAAGCCTGGCCTGAGAACAGCGCGCAAGGGGGTGCTACGGGGTCTCGGAGCGGGCCCGGTCGCGCCAGTCGGCAAGCAGCGCGTCGAGCGTGTCATCGAGCGAGCAGGCGGGCGTCCAGCCGGTGTCGGCGGTGAGTTTCGCGTGGCTGCCGAGCACGACCGGCGTGTCGGCGGGACGCATGCGGGCGGGGTCGGCCGTCACGGTCACGGGTAGCGCCACGCGTGCCATCAGCCCGTCGAGCACCTGCCGGATCGAGATGGTGCGGCCGCTGCACACGTTGTAGACATGGCCGGCGCGGCCGGACGCCATCAGGGCCACGTAAGCCCGCACGGTATCGCGCACGTCGGCGATGTCGCGCTGCGCCTCGAGGTTGCCCACCGCGATCACCGGCGGGGCCAGGCCAGCCTCGATGCGCGCCAGCTGGCGGGCGAATCCGGATGCGGCAAAAGCCGGCGACTGTCCCGGCCCGATGTGATTGAACGAGCGCGTCACGACCACCGGCATGCCGTGGTCGCGGCCCGCCGTCAAGGCCACCATCTCCTGGGCCAGCTTGCTCGTCCCGTAGGGCGTGTTCGGCGCGATGGGCGAGTCTTCGGTGAGGGCGTCTGTCGCGGGCTGGTAGACGGTGGCCGAGCCCGTGACCAGCACGCGGCTGGACTCGACCGCTGGCGACCAGCGCGTCGAAGAGATTGGAGGTGCCGAGGACGTTGCCGGCGAAGGTCTCTTCGGCGTGCGCCCACGAGTCGCCGACGTGCGCCACACCCGCCAGATGATAAATCGCGGCCGGCTGCGCCGCGGCGAGCGCCGTCGCCAGGTGATCGCGGTCGAGCAACTCCACCGCGTTCCAGGTCACTCCGGGCAGGTCGGCGGGCGTGGTTCCGGGCCGGTGACCAGCCGACCACCGGTCCGCTCGGCGTGAGGGCGCGCGCCAGGTGCTGGCCGACGAACCCGTTGGCGCCGGTGACGAGGACGGGACCCACCTCAGTAGCTCCGGCCGCCCATGTTGCCGAAGAAGTTCGAGAAGGTGCCGACGCCAGCCAGGGTGAAGCCGAGGCTGAACCGCCGGTCGGTGGGGAGGGCCGAGCCCACGTACGGGTTGAACTGCTGATATTCGACGACCACCCCGCAGCACTGGGCGTTGTAGAAGGCGGTGAGGCGCTGCTGGAGGATGACGTCGCGCTCGAGATCCCAGTTGAGCGAGTAGTCACCGCCGAGGCGGCCGCCAAGCGAGGTGACGCGCGTGGAGCCATTCACCGAGTTGGTCGGGAAGACCGAGGACAGGTTGCGGCTCCACGACAGCGACACCCGGGCCGCGGGCACGCCGTAGTCGCCGGCGGTCGAGACCGACAGCATCTTGCGCGTCGCGTAGTCGTATTCGGCGCGCACCGACGCGCCCAGGGCCGTGACCGGCTGCGTGCGCAGCTGCAAGGCCACCGGTGAGTAGTTGCTGGGCGGCCGCGCGCTGCCGCTGTCCACGTAGGTCGAGTTGTAGGTCGGGTCGAAGCGGCTGGCCCGCTGATCGGTGTAGTAGCTCTGGGTCATGCTGGCCGTGAGCAGCTCGCGCGGGGCGCTGGCCAGGGCCGAGGCGGCAGCCGGCGCCTTGGGCGCCTTGCGCACCAGCACCCGATTGGTGAGGCCGTAGGTCATCCGCGTGACGCCGCCGACGACGTAATCGTAGGAGCTGCCGAGCCGCACCACCCGGTCCTCGCCGTCGATGGCAGTCACCCGCTGCACCGAGAAGGCCGGCTCGATCACGTGCTTGAGGCGGTCGGCCAGGAAGTTGTTCGGGGTGTAAACCTTGCTGAACACAGGCCCCACCAGGTCGGCGCGCATGTCGGCGTAGCGGCGTGTGTAGGGCACCTCGACCTGCTGGCCGTTCTCCAGGCTCTGGCTGTAGCGGGTGACCCGGTAGGACGTGTTCACGTTGACGTTGAGGAAGGGCAGCTTGCTGAGCGGGGCGCGCAGCGTGGGCGTGAAGTCGACCTTCGACATGCTCCTGTCGATCTGCTGGGCGCCGTTCTTCTCGACGTAGATCGGCCGCGCCGCCTCCGACTGCACGGCGAAGAACACCGGCAGGCGCCCGAGCTTGCGGCTCGACACGGCGGCCGTGAGGCTGGGCATCGACCCGGTGACGATCGACTGGGTGGCGCCGAAGAACTGTTCCTGCCGGTTGCCGTTCAGCGCCGCGTTGACGAAGTTCCACGAGCCGGTCACGCCGCCGGTGATGCGGCTGACGCTTTGCGTGGCGTTGTAGATGTCGCGGCTGAACAGCTGGTTGACCTGGAAGCTCGACGAGTAGTCGATGAGCGCCCGGCCCTTCAGGCGGAAGGGCAGGTCCTGATTGACCGCGCCGTTCACGAGGAGGCTGTTCTGCTCGGGCAGCGCCACGCCGTTCACCGTGGCCGCCTTCTGGCCGAGCCGGTAGGCGCGCAAGTTGCCGCCGGAGGTGGGAGTCGCCACCCAGCGGTACTCCGCGCCGTAGCCCTGCCCGCGCGCGGTATACCAATCGTGCAGCAGGCTCAGGTCCTGGTTGCGCGAGATGGCCCAGAAGAAGGCGTTGCTCACCGACTGGCCCTGGTAGGTGGAGCGGCCGTAGACCGGCAGCAGGAAGCCGGTGGCGCGGTCGTCGTCCTGGATGGGATAGTAGAGAATCGGCAGGTAGAAGACCGGCACGTCCTTCACGTGCATGACGGCGTTGCGGAGGATGGCGTAGTCGCCGACGTTGATGGTGATCGACCCGGCCACCATCTCCCACCGTGGCGTCGGCTGCACGCAGGTGGTGAAGCCGCCCTTCACGACCTTGTACTTGTCCTCGCCGACCTTCTCGAGCGTCTCGCCGTAGAAGTAGACGTCGGGCTCGAGCGCCCCGAACATGCTCTTGTCGGCCCGCTCGCCGATCGAGGCCAGGCCCGAGGCGGTGTAGAAGGTGCCGGTGCTGGAGCGCGTGTTGAAGACGGCGCGCTCGGCGGCGATGCGCGCCGTGGCCGTCTCGTAGAGCACGTTGCCCGAGGCCTCGAGGCGGTTCGTGTCGGTGTAGATGTCGATGACGTTGGCGTAGAACTTCTGGCCCTTGACCTCGAGATTCTCGGTCTCGACCTGGCCGGTGAGGCGCCAGTGGTTGGGCTCGACCTGCTCGAGGCGCATCTGCTTGCTGTCGTAGCCCGGGATCTGCGCCCACGCCGCCGCAGCGTGCAGAACGATGAGCGCGGAGCAGGCGAGCAGGCGGGACGTCATGCGGTCGCCGGGCCGAGGCGGAGTTCGAAGAATATCACGCGCCCTCGAAGCCGCCGGCGACGAGCGCGGCCCGCAGCGGCCCGACCAGATAGATGGAACCGGTGAGCAGCACCGGCGCGGACAGCGCCAGCGCGTGCGCGACGGCGCTGGCCGGATCGGCGTCGATCTCCACGGTCAGTCCCGGCCGGCCGAGCGTCGTGACCTCCGCGGCCAGGGTCGCCGGCTCGGTGGCTCGGTTCAGGTTCGCCGCGGTGACCACGACGCGGTCCACGTAGGGCATCAGCGGTCCAAGAACGCCGGCCACGTTCTTGTCGGCCATCACCGAGGTGACGAGGGTGAGCCCGCGCGCGCCGGTCTGCGCGAGGTAGTCGGCCAGCGCCCGCGCGCCGGCCGGGTTGTGAGCGGCATCGACGAGTACCCGCGCGCCGGTGGCGGGATGCGCGAGCCATTCGAGCCGCGCCGGCCAGCGGACGTCAGCCAAGGCGATTTCGATCGCCTGACGGGGAATGGACAGGCCGGTCATGTCGCTGACGGCCTCGAGCAGGCGAATGGCCACCAGCGCGTTGCCAGCCTGGTGGGCGCCGGCCAGGCCGAGCCGTAGCGGCCCGTAAGTCGACACGGGGGTGCGCACCATCAGCCGCGCGTGGCCCTGCACCAGCTCCGCGCTCATGTCGGCGTGATGGCGGCCGTGGGTGACCGGCGCCCCGGCGTGCTGGGCCATGCCCTCGATGACGTGCAAGGCCTCGTCGGGCACGTCGCCGACGATGAGCGGCACGCCGGCCTTGGCGATGCCCGCTTTCTCGCGCGCGATGTCGGCCAGGGTGGTGCCGAGGTGGCGCTCGTGATCGAAGTCGATGGTGGTGATGGCGGCAGCCACGGGAGTCATGACGTTGGTGGCGTCGAACCGGCCGCCGAGCCCGACCTCGATCACGGCGACGTCGACGGCGGCGTCGGCGAAGATCAGGAAGGCCGCGGCGGTCGAGACCTCGAAGAAGGTCGGCACCGATTGCAGGACGCCGCGCGCCACCAGGTCGTCCACGGCTGCAAAGACGCGGGCCAGCGCGTCGGCCAGTAGCGCTCGTCGACCGCCCGGCCGTCGACCGCGATGCGCTCCTCGACGCGGAAGAGGTGCGGCGAGGTGTAGCGCCCGACCCGGTGGCCGGCGCGCGAGCGCGGCGCTGGTCATGGCGCTGACCGAACCCTTGCCGTTGGTGCCGGCGATGTGCAGCGACGGCCAGGCGCGCTGCGGGCTCGCCGAGCCCGGTCAGCAGCGCGCGCATGTCGTCCAGTCCGAGCTTGATGCCGAAGTGCTCGAGGGCGAAGAGCCGCTCGACGGGCGTCATCGACGGCGCTTCCCCGTCAGTGGGCGGCGGCGCCCGGGCGGTCGGGGCCCATGAAGCGCAGCAGCGGGCCGATCGTCGCCTTCATCTCGCGGCGATCGACGACCAGGTCGAGCATGCCGCGTTCGAGCAGGAACTCGCTGCGCTGGAACCCGTCGGGCAGCTTCTGCCGGATGGTCTGTTCGATGACGCGCGGGCCGGCGAAGCCGATCAGCGCCTTCGGTTCGGCGATGTTGCAGTCGCCGAGCATCGCGAAGCTGGCGGTGACGCCGCCGGTGGTCGGGTCGGTCAGCACCGAGATGTACGGCAGCTGCGCGCGGTCGAGCCGCGCCAGCGCCGCCGAGACCTTGGCCATCTGCATCAGCGACAGCGCGCCTTCCATCATGCGGGCGCCGCCCGAGCACGAGACGATGATGACGCCGCTGCGCCGCTCGAGCGCGAGCTCGATGGCGCGCACGATCTTCTCGCCCATGACCACGCCCATGCTGCCGCCGATGAAGCCGTACTCCATGGCCGCGACCACCGTCGGGATGCCGTCGATGCGTGCCGGCGCCGACGATGCACGCGCGTCCTTCATGCCGGTGGACTTCGCGACTGGCCGCCAGCCGCGCCGCGTACGGCTTGGTGTCGGTGAAGGTCAGCGGGTCGTTCGACGCCAGGTCGGCGTCGTGTTCCTCCCACTGCTCGCCGTCGAACAGGATCGCGCAGCCGCTCGGTGGCGCGTGAGCCGGAAGTGGTGCGCGCACTTCGGGCAGACGCTGAGGTTCTTCACGAGATCCTTGGTGTAGATGACTGGTGTCGCACTCGGGACACTTCACCCACAGCCCCTCGGGCACCCGGCTCGGGCTTCGTCGGCCGCGCACCATCGGCTTGCGGGTCTTCTTGAACCACGCCATACCCCGTCAGTGTAGCAGCGCTAGTTCGGCGGGTGCCGCGGCACGTAGTAGCGGGTGCCGTGGGTCAGGCTCTGCACCTGTTTCACGAGGTCGTCGAGGGCCTCGTCGTCGTGTTCCGGATCGAACTGCGAGGTCTCGACCACGAGCAGCGGCGTGGCCGTGTAGTGGAAGAAGATAGTGCTGGTAGGCCTCGTTCAGCTCGCGCAGGTACTCCGCGTCGGGACGCGGCGTCTCGTCTTCGGGCTCGTGCTCGCGGGCGGCAGCCGCTGGCCAGGAGCACGTCGGTCGGCGCCTGCAGGTAGACCACCAGGTCCGGCGGCGGCACGTCCTTGACCAGCAGATCGAAGAGCCGCTGGTAGATGAACAGCTCGTTGTCGTCGAGGTTGAGGAACGCGAAGATCTTGTCCTTGTCGAAGACGTAGTCGCAGACCGTCGTCTGCTGGAACAGGTCGGCCTGGCGCAGCGACGAGCAGCTGGCGGTGGCGGTTGAGCAGGTAGAAGAGCTGCGCCTGCAGCGCGGCGCCCGGCCGGTCGGCGTAGAAGTCGGCGAGGAACGGGTTCTCGGTGTCCTCGAGCACGAGCGTGCGCCTCGAGCTTCGCGGCCGAGTCGCTCGGCCAGCCGCGGTCTTGCCCGACACCGATGGGGCCTTCGATGGCGATGTAGCGGAAGGCCACGAGGGGCGAGTATAACAGCCCCTCCGAACGCGGCGACGGGTGCGGCCTGCGTGGTAATGTGTGGGCAACCCGGAGTCTAGCGCTGTGAAAATCGACCGTCTCGAGGTGCGGCTGCTCCGTCTGCCGCTGGCCCACTTCTTCGAAACCAGTTTCGGCCGTTCCTACGATCGCACCTTCCTGCTGATCCGCGTCGAGGGCGAAGGCGCAGGTGGGCTGGGGCGAGTGCCGTCGCCGAAGCGCATCCCGTACTACAGCTCCGAGACCACGGAAACGGCGTGGCACATCATCACGGAGTTCCTGGCGCCGCGGGTGGTCGGGCAGTCGTTCGAGCATCCGCGCGACGCTGTTCCCGGCGATGGCGCCGCGTGCGCGGCCACAACATGGCCAAGGCCGGCGTCGAGATGGCAGCCTGGGACCTCTACGCGCGGATCC
Organism: uncultured Acidobacteriota bacterium; assembly: GCA_963843885.1. Taxonomy (GTDB): domain Bacteria; phylum Acidobacteriota; class Vicinamibacteria; order Vicinamibacterales; family UBA2999; genus CADEFD01. Next base: position 511,890 of record CAWJMJ010000010.1, on the reverse strand, counting down.
TCGGGCAAGCCGCTCTCGGCGGTGCTCGGCGGCACGCGCGACCGCATCGCGTCGGGCGTGTCGATCGGCATCCAGGACTCGCTCGACCAGCTCGTCGCCAAAGTCGACAAGGAGCTGGCGGCCGGCTACCGCCGCATCAAGATCAAGATCAAGCCCGGCTGGGATGTGAACGCCGTCGAGGCGGTGCGCGCCCGGTTCCCCGACATCCGCCTGATGGTCGACGCCAACGCCGCCTACTCGCGTGAGCGACGGCGCCCACCTGGCCCGGCTCGACGCCTACCAGCTCATGATGATCGAGCAGCCGCTCGATTACGACGACGTCATGGACCACGTGCAGTTGCAGCGCGAGATCACGACGCCGATCTGCCTCGACGAGTCGATTCACACCGTGCGCATCGCCCGCGACGCCATCGCCGCGCAGGCCTGCAAGATCATCAACGTCAAGCCTGGGCCGCGTCGGCGGCCACGGCGAGTCGATCCGCCTGCACGATCTCTGTGCAGGAGCACGGCATCCCGGTGTGGCATGGCGGCATGCTCGAATCGGGCATCGGCCGGGCGCACAACATCCACCTGGCGAGCCTGCCGAATTTCTCGCTGCCCGGCGACATCGCCGCCAGCAAGCGCTACTACGTGCCGGATCTCATCGAGCCGGGCATCGAGGTCTCGGCCGACGGCACCATCGCGGTGCCGACCGGCCCCGGAATCGGCGTGAACATCGTGGAGGAGCGGGTCAACGCCGCTACCTTGCGGCAGGTCTCGCTCGATGCCGCCGCGATGCGTTCGGCGGGGCACTAGGCGCCGATGCAGTCGCTGGCCGGCGCTCGTGCGACGACGGCGACCCAGACGCCGCGTCTCCTCCTGTTCCTCTCGGCGCTGAGCCTGACGGCCGCGTGCGCCGCAACCACGGCGCCCTCGGTCACGGCGCCGCCCAGGCCCAGCTACGAGCAGAAGGTCGCGGCGATTCTCCACCTCGAGAACCGCCGGGTGCTGACTGACGCCGCGCTCCCGCCGTCGGCACCAGCCGATCTCCCGACGCTGCTTGCCGACGAAGAAGGCCGCGTGCGGCGGCGGGCCGCGCTCGGTGTGGGGCGCGTCGGCCTGGCGGCGGGCGTGGCGCCGTTGTCCTCGCTGCTCGCCGACGATCCCGAACCCGAAGTGCGGGCCATGGCCGCCTTCGCGCTGGGCGTGCTCGGCGACGCCGCCGCGGCGCCAGCGCTCATCACGGCGCTGGGCGACCCGGACGCGCGCGTGCAGGGACGCGCCGCCGAAGGGCTCGGCCTCATCGGCCACACCGCCGCCGCCGACGCCGTCGCCGGCATGGCCGCCGCGCACGTGCGTGCCGGCGCCCTGGCGGCCGTAGCGACGCATGACGAAACGTATCCTCAGGCGCCGGCCGTGGAGGCCGTGCGTCTGGGCGTCTACGCGCTCGTGCGGCTGGGGGCGTTCGAGCCGTTGCGCGCGGTAGTGCTCGGTCCCGACGGTGCGGTGGTCAGCGACTGGTGGCCGCTGGCCTACGCGGTGCAGCGTCTCGCCAATCCGGCCGGGGCAGCGCCGCTGCGCGCGTGGCTGACCCGGGGCGGAGCCACGACCAGGGCCTTCGCGGCCCGCGGACTGGGCCTGATCAAGGACGCCGAATCGCGGCCAGCGCTCGAGGCGCTGGCCAAGGACGAGCGTCAGACCCTCGGTGTCCGCGTGCAGTCGGTGCGAGCCCTGGCGGCCATCGGCGATCGACGCTCGTCGCCGGTGGTCGAGGCGCTGCTCGCCGAAGCCACGCCCGCCGCCTTGCGGCTCGAGGCCATGACCGCGCTCGGCGCCGTCGCCGATGCCCGCGCTGCCGATCTCCTCGTCGATTACCTCGAGAACTCCTGGCCGGCTCTGCGCGCCGCTGCCCAGGCGGCGCTCGCCAAGACCGACCCAGAGACGTTCATGACCGTGCTCTCGGGCATCGACATCGACGACAACTGGATGGTGCGCGCGTCCTTGGCCTCGGCCCTCAGCGGCTTCCCGGCCGACCTGGGGGCGGCCCGTCTCGAGCAGCTTGCGGGCGACGCCGATCCCAAGGTGCGTGCCGCGGCGCTGACCTCGATGGCGCAGCTCGGGGTGCCGTCGGCAGCCAAGCACCTGCTCACGGCCTTGACCGAACCCGATCCGGCGCTGCGCATGCGCGCCGCGCAAGGACTCGCCACGATGAAGCCGGCCGGCGCCGCCGAAGCCCTGCGCCGCGCCTACGAGGCCGCGCGCGCCGACGACACCTACATCGCCAGGGGCGCGATGCTGGCGGCGCTCGGGGTCGTAGACCCGGCCGTGGCGACACCGCTGGCACGTGAAGCCTTGGCCGACCCCGACTGGGCGATGCGGGTGCGCGCCGCCATGGTGCTGAAGGACATCGACGGAGCGGCCCCGGCAGTGCCGGCACGTCCCGCCCCGGCGCCGGCCGACCCGGCCCTCGATGCCGTGCAGGCGCTGGCGGCCCCGGCCTATTCGCCGCAGGCTTACGTGCAGACGTCGCGCGGGGAATTCCGCATCGACCTGGCCGTGCTCGATGCGCCGCGCACCGTGGCCAATTTCGTGACGCTGGTCCGCCGCGGTTTCTTCAACGGCTTGACTTGGCACCGGGTGGTCCCGGACTTCGTGGTGCAGACCGGCGACCCGCGCGGCGACGGCGAGGGCGGGCCGGGCTACACCATCCGCGACGAACTCAACCAACGCCCCTATCTGCGCGGCACCGTCGGGATGGCGCTCGACTGGAGGGACACCGGCGGCAGCCAGTTCTTCATCACGCACTCGCCGCAGCCGCACCTGGACGCACGCTACACGGCCTTCGGCACCGTCGTCTCCGGCATCGAGGTGATCGACCAGCTGCTCCCCGGCGACACCATCGAGTCGGTGCGGGTGTGGGACGGCGCCGCCTGGATCGGCAGCGACCCGCGTCAGTAGGACCGTACAAGAAAAAAGGGGGCACACGGTGCCCCCTGGATAGTGCAGTCGCGAAGAACGCGACCTACCGCTTCTTAGCGGTCTTCTTGGCGGCCTTCTTCGCAGCCTTCTTTGCCTTCTTAGCCATGTGTTATCCCCCCTTTCTAGGTTGGGATGTGTGCGGTGTTTGGAACCTCGTCGCCTGCCGGCGGCGCCTTGCGGCCCCTCGCTGACTGACGTCGGTTCCGTCCGCCTCGTGTGCGCGTCGTCGTGACGCGCGAACTGTGGAAGAGAAAGACGGGGCGGTTCGCGGGTGAAGCCGCCCCGAAGGCCGCAGACGGCCTACTTCTTCTTCGCGGTCTTCTTGGCCGCCTTCTTGGCCGCCTTCTTTGCCTTCTTCGCCATTCGTCCTCCTATGGAGAGATGACTGCGCCGGTTGGCACCCTTCTCATGGCCTCACTACCGGTGGCCTGAGTAGGTATCCCTCATACCAGATGTAGATTATGGATGAGAAAAACGCGATGTCAAGCACAAATCAGACGCGCGTGTCAAAAGAAAGCGCTGTGCGACGACCGTTGACCACGTCCCATTGCATCGATCGTGTCAACTTGACGCGCGGCTCGGAAGTAGTGCGTGCAATGGCGTGTCAAGCGGTGCGATGTCCGTATCGGCGTGGGCGGAGTGACGCAGTAGTCCACGCGGATCGAGCGAGGCAGAACGCGCACGCACGCAGGCGTGGCTCACACGCCGACGTCAGACGTCGGGCCTACGCGTTCACGACATGCCGCGCGATCGGATCGCGCAGGCGCGCTCGAGTCACGCCTACGATCAGCGCGTTGCCCGTGCCTCAGGGCGCTCGTGCGACCGCAGCCGCGCGTGCGATCGGCAGCTGCTCGTGCGCTCAGAACGCGCTCGTGCGCAGCTGCTGCTTCTCGTGATGGCGTTCGAGCGCCAGGGCAATGAGGCGATCGAGCAGCGCCGCGTAGGGCAGTCCGCTTGCCTCCCAGAGCTTCGCGAACATGCTGATGGTGGTGAACCCGGGGATGGTGTTGATCTCGTTCACGACCAGCGCGCCGGTGGCGCGTGACAACAGGAAGTCGACGCGCGCCATGCCGGCGCCGTCGATGGCGCGAAACGCCTCCAGGGCCAACCGCTGAACCTGCGTGGCGGTCGCCGCGTCGAGCTCGGCAGGAATCACCGTCTGTGACCCGGCGTCGAGATACTTGGCTTCGTAGTCGTAAAACTCGCGCGACGGGAGGATCTCGCCGGGAACGGAGGCCGCCGGCTCGTCGTTGCCGAGCACGGCGCATTCGATCTCCCGGGCCTCGAGGACGGCGGCTTCCACCACCACCTTGCGGTCGAACTGGAACGCGACCTCCACGGCGGCGGCCAGCGCATCGGCGGTCTTCACCTTGGAGATGCCGACGCTCGAACCGAGGTTGGCCGGCTTCACGAACACCGGCAGGCCGAGCGCCGCGATGGCCGCCTCGTGGGCCTCGCGCTGGCGCGTCCATTCAAAGCGGGTCACCACCACCTGCGGGGTGACTGGCAGCCCGCGCGCGGCAAAGAGCGCCTTCATTGCCGCCTTGTCCATGCCGGCGGCCGAGGCCAGAACGCCCGAGCCGACGTAGGCCACCGCCCCCAGTTCGAGCAGGCCTTGCACGGTGCCGTCTTCACCGAAGGGACCGTGCAGCACGGGGAAGACCACGTCGAGCCCCAGCCCGGTGACGATGGCGCCGTCGGGTTCGTTGCCGCCGGGAAGCGGCCGGCGCTCGATGGTGAGCAGGGTGTCGTCGCTCGGATGCGAGACGAGCAGCGTGTCGCGGCCGGCGCGCGGCTGGCGTCCCGGGTGGGTGCGTCCCTGCGCGATGACCTCGGAGGCCGCCAGGGCCGTGGGCGCCCGGTCGGCCAGCACCCAGCGCCCGTCCTTTTCGATGCGGATCGGCACGGCCTCGTAGCGCGCGCGATCGAGATGCTTGAAGATGGCCGCGGCCGAAGCCACCGACACTTCATGTTCGCCCGACCGGCCACCGTAGATGACACCGACACGCAGTTTCTTCACGACAGCGATAATAGCAACGACTTGGCTGCCGGCGACCGCGGACTGACCGCAGGGGCCGGGCGCCAACGCGACGATTCACGATCGACATTCCGGAAACACGCAGTCCGCGCGCCGCGAGCCGAGACCGAAAATGTTCTCCTTCAACGTCACGCACACCGATGGGGCGGCCCGCCGCGCGGTCATGACCACGCCCCACGGCCAAGTCGAGACGCCGGCGTTCATGCCGGTCGGCACGCAAGGCGCGGTGAAAGCGATGACCGTGCAGTTGCTCGAGGACGCCGGCGCGCAGATCATCCTCGGCAACACCTACCACTTATGGTTGCGCCCGGGTGCCGAGCTGATTGCGCGGCGCGGCGGCCTGCACCGTTTCAACGGCTGGTCGCACCCGATCCTCACCGACAGCGGCGGCTATCAGGTCTTCAGCCTGGCGGCGCGACGCACGGTGGAGGAGCTGGGCGTGCACTTCCGCTCGCACCTCGACGGCAGTGCCCAGACGCTCACCCCAGAGCGCGCCGTGGACATCCAGGCAGCCCTGGGATTCCGACATCGCCATGGTGCTCGACGAGTGTCCTCCGCATCCCTCACCCAAGGAGGCGATTGCCACCTCGCTGGCGTTGACGACGCGGTGGGCGACGCGCTGCCGCCACCGTCTTCAGGCACTGCGGCGGGGAGAGGCCGTTCCTGAGGTGACGTTCACCAATCCCGGCCAGGCCCAGTTCGGCATCGTCCAGGGCGGCGTCTACGCCGACCTGCGAGCCGAAAGCGCCGGCCAGCTGGCCGAGCTGGGTTTCGAGGGCTATGCGCTGGGCGGCCTCAGCGTAGGTGAGCCTCCAGCGCTCATGTACGAGGTGGTGGGCGAGACGGCCCCCCGGCTCCCGGCCGACAAACCGCGCTACCTGATGGGCGTCGGGACGCCGGCCGACCTGGTGGAGGCGGTGGGCCGCGGCATCGACCTGTTCGACTGCGTGCTTCCCACCAGGAATGCCCGCAATGGCCAGCTGTTCACTCGCCAGGGCCCGCTCAACATCAAGAATGCCCGGTTCGCGGAGGACGACACGCCGCCCGACCCGGCCTGCGGCTGCTACACCTGCACCCACTTCTCGCGCGCCTACCTGCGTCACCTATATATAAGCGGCGAGATCACCGGAAGCATCCTGAACACGGTCCACAACGTGTCCTTCTACCTTGACACTATGCGTCTGATTAGGCACGCTATTGCGTTTGGGACGTTTTCAGCGTTCAAAAAGAGTACCTGGCGGCGCTGAGCGTTCGCCCCTTTGCCTCATGACGTCGTTCCCGCAGGTTGATACCGCATTGGTCATAGCCATGGCGGCGGCACCGAACTCCACGGTGAATCCGCTGATCCAGTTCATTCCGTTCGTCCTGGTCCTCGGGATCTTCTATTTCGTGATCCTGCTGCCGATGAAGCGTCGGCAGAAAAAGGTCGAGGAATTCCTCGGGGCTCTCAAGGTCGGCGACAAGGTCGTCACCACCGGTGGCCTCTACGGCTCGGTCGCCAAACTGGACAGCGACAGCGTCCAGCTCCAGATTGCTCCGAACGTGCGCGTCGAGGTCTCGCGCGCGGCGATTGTCGGCTATCAAGGGCAGCCCCCGGTTACCGCCGAGGGCAGCTAGGGTCATCATGTCGAAGAACTTGCGTTGGAAAGTACTGACCATCGTGGCGGTCATCGGCCTGTCGGTGTGGGCGTTTGTCCCGCCCCAGGAAAAAATTCGGCTGGGCCTTGACCTGAAAGGCGGCGTGCACCTCGTGATGAGCGTGCAGACCGACGACGGGCTCAAGGTCGAGACGCAGTCGGCCGCCGACCGGCTGCGCGAGACGCTGCGCACCCAGAACGTTCCCGCCACCGTGGCGGTCGTCGGTCCGGCCGAGTTCAAGGTCACCGGCGTGCCCCCGGCGCAGGACGCCCAGTTCCGCCAGGCGCTGGTCGACACCGACCTGATGTATGACCGGGCGCAGTCGGGCTCCGACTACACCTTCCGCCTCAAGCCGAACGTCGCCAACCAGCTGCGCGAGGAGACGGTCACCCAGGCGCTGCAGACCATCGAGCGCCGCGTCAACGAACTTGGCGTGGCCGAGCCGCTGGTGGCGCGCCACAGCGCCGACGACCAGATTCTGGTGCAGCTGCCCGGCGTCACCGACGTGAACCGCGCCAAGGAAATCATCCGCTCGACCGCGCAGCTCGAACTCAAGCTGGTCGAGCAGGGTCCGTTCCCGGATGAGGCTTCGGCCCGGCAGGCCTTCGCCAACAACCCGCCGCCCGATATCCAGATCCTGCCCGGACAGAGCGAGAGCGCTCCCGGCGCGCCGCCGAGCGCGGTCTATTACGCGGTGCGGCGCGTGGCCGCGGTGACTGGCCGCGACCTGCGCACCGCCCGGCCCAGCCTCGACGAGAACAACCGTCCGGCGGTCAGCTTCTCGCTCAACAACGAAGGCGCGGTGAAGTTCGGCAACTTCACCCAGGCCAACATCAACCGCCAGCTCGCCATCGTGCTCGACGGCCGCGTCTACTCGGCCCCGAACATCCAGTCGCGCATCGACGGCGAAGGGCGCATCACCGGCAACTTCACCCAGCAGGAAGCCGGCGACCTCGGGCTGGTGCTGCGCTCGGGCGCGCTGCCGGCCAACATGACCTACCTCGAAGAACGCACCGTGGGTCCGACGCTCGGCGCCGACTCGGTGCGGGCTGGCGTCCTGGCCTCGGCCGGCGGCCTGGCCTTCGTGCTGCTCTTTCTCCTCTACTACTACAAGCTCGCGGGCTTCAACGCCTTCGTCTCGATCACGACCAACCTGACCATCCTGCTCGGCCTGATGGCCTATCTGGGCGCCACCATGACCCTGCCGGGCATCGCCGGCTTCATCCTGACCATCGGCATGGGCGTCGACTCGAACGTGCTCATCTTCGAGCGCATCAAGGAAGAACTGGTGATCGGCAAGGGCGTCAGGGCGGCCGTGGCGGCCGGCTTCGACCGGGTGTTCCTCACCATTCTCGACACCCACGTCGCCTCGCTCATCTCCGCGGCGTTCCTCTTCCAGTTCGGCACCGGGCCGATCCGCGGCTTCGCCACCACCCTCACCATCGGCCTGCTCTCGAACGTGTTCACCGCGGTGTTCGTCTCGCGCACCATGTTCGAACTGTTCCTTTCGCGTCGCGAACAGCCCGCGACGCTCAGCATCTAACGCCATGCGTATCTTCGACAATCCGAACTACGACTTCATCAAGTGGCGCTGGCACGCGCTGGCCCTGTCGGGCCTGATCGTGCTCGCCGGCATCGCCTTCGTGGTCGCGCGCGGCGGCCTGCCGATGGGCATCGACTTCACCGGCGGCACCATCGTCGTGGCCAAGTTCGAACAGCCCGTCGCCGAGGACGCGGTGCGTCAGGCGCTTGCCGCCACGCCGGGCGAGAAGGTGGTCCAGAGCTACGGCGACGCCGCCGACAACGCCGTGCTCATCCGCCTGCCCCAGACTGGGGAGGAGAGCGCCGCCAACCTCGACGACGCGGCGCGCAGCGTCGTCCAGGCGCTTGGGGCGGCCGGGCTGCCCAAGTTCGAGATTCTCTCGCAGGAGATTGTCGGCCCGGTCATCGGCCGTGAACTGCAGTTGAAGGGCATCTACGCCACGCTGGCGTCGATTGTCGGCATCGCCATCTACATCGCGCTCCGCTTCCGCCCGGCCTTCGCCATCGGCGCCATCGCGGCGACGCTGCACGACGTGCTCATCACCATCGCGTTCCTGGCGCTGTTCGGCTACGACCTGTCGCTCAACATCGTCGCTGCGCTGCTGACCATCACCGGCTACTCGGTCAACGACACCATCGTCATCTTCGACCGCGTGCGCGAGAACATGCGCAGCGCCCGGCGCGAGCCGCTCGAGAAGGTGGTCAACACGGCGGTCAACCAGACCCTGAGCCGCACCATCATCACCGCCGGCACGACCTTCGTGTCGGTCCTGTCGCTGTATCTCTTCGGCGGCGAGGTGCTCGAAGGCTTCGCGTTCACCATGCTCGTCGGGATCGTCAGCGGCACCTATTCCACCGTGTTCATCGCGGCCGCCATCGCCATCATCCTCGGCAACCGGCAGGGCGCCGGCAAGACGGTGGCCGGTTCGCCCGTCAAGGTGAAGGCGGCCACGGCCCGCCGCTCCTAGGCCGGCACGCGCGCCGCCACGGCCAGGGGCCGGGGGCGGCGGAGCGCGGGCGCCAGCCGGTTCAGACAACGCGATGCAGTGGTTACGGCGCAGTTTCATCACCGGTTTCTTCGTGACGGTGCCGCTCATCGTCAGCGTCGCGGCGCTGGTGTGGGCGTTCAGGCTGGTGGACGACTTCGCGACGCCGCTGGCGACCCGGGTCCTGGGCCGTGAGGTGCCCGGGCTCGGCGTGCTCATCATGGGCACGCTGGTGCTCGGCGTCGGCGCCGTGGCCACCAACGTCTTCGGCAAGCGGGTGCTGCAGCAGGCGGAAAGCTGGCTGCTGCGCGTGCCCGTGTTCAAGACCATCTACGCGCCGGTCCGTCAGCTCGTGGCGGCGTTCGCGCCCGACAACGACGCCGGCTTCAAGCGCGTCGTGCTCGTGGACGATCCCGGCCGGGGCCTGCTCCTTGGGTTCCTGACCCGCGAGTTCACGCTCGATCGCGGCGCCGGCGCGGAAGCCTTCGTCGCGGTCTACGTGCCGACCAATCACCTCTACCTGGGCGACGTCGTAGCGCTGCCCAGGAGCCGCGTGCACTACCCGGAGCTGAGTGTGGAAGACGGCATCCGGATTTTTCTGACCGGAGGCATGGCGCTGCCGCCCGCCGTCCGGAGCCGCGCTGATGCGGGTCGGTTGTAGGATTGCTGCGGTCACGTCCAGACGCGAGGAGCTGAGAGCACACGTTATGACGAGCGCGATGCAAAGCATGTGGAGACGATGGTGGCTGCGGGCCAGCGTGGCCCTGGTGGCCTTCATGGTGATGGCGGGACCGCTGGCGCTGACGGCGACGGCGCAGCAGCCGGAGGCGCGGGCGCCCGAGGCGGTGCACCGGCCCGGCGGCGAGGTCAACATCCAGCTGCCCGACCTGAACACGGGCGACTTCCTGGGCATGACCGGCCACCAGATCCTGCTGACCGGCCTGGTGGTCTGCGTCCTGGGGCTGCTGTTCGGCGCCTGGACCTATAACGCCGTCAAGAACCTGCCGGTGCACCAGTCGATGGCCGACGTCTCGGAGCTGATCTACGAGACGTGCAAGGCCTACCTGATCCAGCAGGGCAAGTTCCTGCTGATCCTCGAGGTCTTCATCGGCACGGTGATGGTGGCCGTACTTCTGGCTGACCGGCCTCGAGGCCTACAAGATCGCCATCGTGCTGCTCTTCAGCCTGATCGGCATCGGCGGCAGCTACGGCGTGGCCTGGTACGGCATCCGCATCAACACCCTGGCCAACTCGCGCACGGCTTTCGCCAGCCTGCGACGGCAACGCCTTCCCGGTGTGCGACATCCCGCTGCGTTCGGGCATGAGCGTCGGCATGATGCTGATCTCGGTCGAGCTGCTGTTCATGCTCGCCATCCTGCTGTTCATCCCCGGTGAGTACGCCGGCGTCTGCTTCCTCGGCTTCGCCATCGGCGAGTCGCTCGGCGCCGCGGCGCTGCGCATCGCCGGCGGCATCTTCACCAAGATCGCCGACATCGGCTCGGACCTGATGAAGGTCGTCTTCAAGATCAAGGAAGACGACGCGCGCAACCCCGGCGTGATCGCCGACTGCACCGGCGACAACGCCGGCGACTCGGTCGGCCCGACCGCCGACGGCTTCGAGACCTACGGCGTCACCGGCGTGGCGCTGATCTCGTTCATCATGCTGGCGGTGCACGACCCGGCCGTGCAGGTGCAGCTCCTGGTCTGGATCTTCATGATGCGCGTCATGATGGTGCTGGCCTCGGCCGGCTCCTACCTCGTCAACAACGCCATCGCGACGGGCAAGTACGCGCGGCGTCGCCAAGATGAACTTCGAGGCGCCGCTCACCTCGCTGGTGTGGCTGACGTCGATCGTCTCGGTGGTGCTGACCTACGTGCTCTCCTACCTGCTCATCCCGACCTGGGCGGCAATTCCTCGCTGTGGTGGCAGCTGTCGAGCGTCATCACCTGCGGCACGCTGGCCGGCGCGATCATCCCCGAGTTCGTGAAGGTCTTCACCTCGACGAGCTCCGCGCACGTGCAAGCGAAGTGGTGACCTCCTCGCGCGAGGGCGGCGCCTCGCTGAACATCCTCTCGGGGCTGGTCGCCGGCAACTTCAGCGCCTACTGGCTGGGCCTGACGATCATGGGCCTGATGGGCGATGGCCTACTGCTGTCGTCGATGATGGGCCTGCGGCGGCCTGATGCTGGCGCCGGCGGTCTTCGCCTTCGGTCTCGTGGCGTTCGGCTTCCTCGGCATGGGCCCGGTGACCATCGCCGTCGACTCCTACGGCCCGGTCACCGACAACGCGCAGTCGGTCTACGAGCTGTCGCAGATCGAAGAGATTCCCGGCATCGAGGCAGCAGCTCCAGAAGGACTTCGGCTTCAAGGTCAACTTCGCCGTGGCCAAGGACCTGCTCGAGGAGAACGACGGCGCCGGCAACACCTTCAAGGCGACGGCCAAGCCGGTGCTGATCGGCACGGCCGTCGTCGGCGCCACGACGATGATCTTCGCGATCATCATGGCCCTGACCCAGGGGCTGGCCGACCAGGCGTCGATTGCCAAGCTGTCGATCCTGCATCCGCCCTTCCTGCTGGGCCTCATCACCGGCGGCGCGGTGATCTACTGGTTCACCGGCGCGTCGATGCAGGCGGTCACCACCGGCGCCTACCGCGCGGTGGAGTTCATCAAGGCCAACATCAAGCTCGACGGCGCCACCAAGGCCTCGGTCGAGGACAGCAAGAAGGTGGTCGAGATCTGCACGCGTCTACGCGCAGAAGGGGATGTTCAACATCTTCCTCGGCGTGTTCTTCTCGACGCTGGCGTTCGCGTTCGTCGAGCCGTTCTTCTTCATCGGCTACCTGATCTCGATCGCGCTGTTCGGGCTCTACCAGGCGATCTTCATGGCCAATGCCGGCGGCGCCTGGGACAACGCCAAGAAGATCGTCGAGACCGAGCTCAAGATGAAGGGCACGCCGCTGCACGACGCCTCGGTCGTCGGCGACACGGTGGGCGATCCGTTCAAGGACACCTCGTCGGTGGCGATGAACCCGGTGATCAAGTTCACCACGCTGTTCGGGCTGCTTGCGGTCGAGCTCGGTGTCTACCTTACGGCACGAGAATGGGGTCATGCTGACGCATCGTCCTGGCGGCCGTGTTCTTCGTGGTCAGCATGTTTTCGTCTGGCGCTCGTTCTACGGCATGCGCATCGAATCCGTGTAACCGCTGACAGAAGTCTGGCTGTGGCGCGACGCCGGCGGGCCGAACCGCCGGCGTTTTGCCTTTTCTGCCGCGGAACCGGGGTGCGCCAGAAAAACGCCGGGAATATCGGCGGAAATGATTGACGCGGTTGCGGCCCACAGCTAGAATCACCCGGGTTTTCGAAGCTCCTGCAACGACGTGCGGGCTGCGGAAACACCTCAGTCCAGGGCGGTCACCAGACGTTGGTGCCACTTTCCGGGAACCGGTGTCAAAGCTAGATACGGTGCAGTCCTGCGGTGACCGTCACGCTCTCGCGCGCCTGACGACTCGCCGTTGACACGAAAAAAATCTCACCGATATAATCGGCGGCCTCGCGGCTTCCGAGCGCCAGGTCGAGGAGGAACAGTCCAGTGCCACGCGACCTGTTTGGTGATGTCGTCGACCCATCGATCAAGATGGGCAACAAGATCGTGGTTATACCGTGCCACTGACGATGCTGGCTCGAGGTCGTCACTCCTCGGCGCCATCGTGATCGTGCCGCTGATGGCGGCAGATATGCTGCCGACGCCGCCGTCGATGATGGCGTTCGTTGCGGCTCCGCCCCCGCCACCGCCCCCGCCGCCCCCGCCGCCGCCACCGCAGGCGCAGGCACCGCCGCCGCCGGTGGACGTCAATCCCGACCGCGGCGCCGCTCGAAGCGCCCAGCGAAATCAAGCCCGAGACCGGGCTCGAAGCCGGCTTCGAAGGCGCGTCGGCGGCGTCGAAGGCGGCATCGCCGGCGGCGTCGCTGGCGGCATCACGGGCGGCATCCCCGAACCGCCGCCGCCCCCGCCGCCGCCCGCCGCCGCGCCGGTTCGCGTCGGTGGCAACATCAAGCCGCCGCAGAAGATCAAGCGACGTGCGACCCGGTGTATCCGCCGATCGCGCAGTCGGCGCGCGTGCAGGGCATCGTCATCATCGAGGCCACGATTGGCCCGAGCGGCGCGGTGAAGGATGCCAAGGTCCTGCGGTCGATTCCGCTGCTCGATCAGGCGGCGCTCGACGCTGTGCGCCAGTGGGTATTCACGCCGACCTTGCTGAACGGCGTGCCCGTGCCGGTCATCATGACGGTGACGGTGCAGTTCACGCTGCAGTAGGTCGAAACGTTTGGTTTGAACCCGATTCAGCGGTCATTTCCGGAGGATACGATGGAAGTTCGGAAGATTGGTCAGATTGCGGCGGTTGCCCTCGGCGCCCTGCTCGTTAGCTCGCACGGCCTTCGCGCAGGAAGCCGGCGGCGGTGGTATCGACCTCATCGACATGTTCCAGCAGATGGGCGCGGTTGCCATGGCGCATCGCGGTCGTGCTGTTCATCATGTCGTTCTGGTCGGTGGGTGTCGCCATCGAGCGCATCTACACGTTCAGCCAGGCGAAGAAGCAGTCGAAGATGTATGCGCCGCTCGTGGCCAAGCACCTCAAGGACGGCCGCCTGAAGGAAGCCATCGCGCTGTCGTCCTCGAAGGACTACCGCTACAGCCACCTCGCCAAGGTCGTGCTCGCCGGCCTTCAGGAATACCAGTTCCAGCAGGACAGCGCGGGCGGCGCGACGCTGAACCGCGAAGACCTGCTCGACACGGTCCGCCGCTCGATTCAGCGCGCCACCGCGCTGACCGCCAACGACCTGAAGAAGGGCATCTCGAGCCTGGCGACCATCGGCGCCACGGCGCCGTTCGTCGGTCTGCTCGGCACGGTCGTCGGCGTCATCAACGCGTTCGTCGGTATCGCGTCGTCGGGCTCGGGCGGCATCGGCGCCGTCTCGGCCGGTATTGCAGAAGCGCTCGTCGAAACCGCGCTCGGCCTGTTCGTCGCCATTCCGGCGGTGTGGTTCTACAACTACCTGACGGGCCGTCTCGAGTACTTCAACGTCGAGATGGACAACTCGTCGTCGGAACTGGTCGACTACTTCATCCGGAAGACGGCGTCAACTGACTGACGTTTGGCTGTCAGGCGTTCTTTCGCCAGGAGAGTGTAACTATGGCAATGGATGTCGGCGGCGCCAAAGGCGGCGTCAAGTCGGACATCAACGTGACGCCGCTCGTCGACGTCATGCTCGTGCTGCTCATCATCATGATGATCATCGCGCCGCTCCTGCAGAAGGGCGTTCCGGTGACGCTGCCCACGGCGCTCAACAGCGCGGATAAGCCCGAAACGCAGGATCAGACCGTAGTGGGCGTCACGTCCAATGGCCAGTTCTGGGTCAACGGCGTGCAGGTGCCCGACGCCGACGTCAGCAGCCGTCGTCAACGACATCCTCGAAGGCAAGCAGAACAAGATCATCCTGATCAAGGCCGACGAAGATGCGCCGTACGGACGCGTGATGGAAGCGATGGACACCCTGCGCGCGGCTGGCATCGAGGACATGGGACTGATCACCGAGCGCAAGGCGCAGGCGGGAGGCAACTGATGTCGGCTCACAACCACATGGGCGCCGACAAGGTCGTCACCGCCAAGAAGCTCGAAGCCAACGGCGACATGAACATCACGCCGATGATCGACGTGCTGCTGGTGCTGCTGGTCATCTTCATGGCGGCGCTGCCGCTGTCGCAGAAGGGCATCGACGTCAACCTGCCCGCCGAGACGAAGACCAAGCGACCAGAAGACCCTCGACATCTCGCAGATCGTGCTCGAGTACACCAACGACAAGCGCATTTCGGTCAACAAGAACGACGTGCAGCTTCGTGATCTCGGCGACATGCTTCGCAAGATCTACGAGGAACGCAAGGACAAGACGATGTTCATCTCCGGCGACGGCGCGCTGCGCTACGGAGACATCGTCGATGTGATCGATGCGGCCAAGGGTGCAGGTGTCGAAAAGGTCGGCATCATCACCGAAGCCATGCGCAAGGCGGCCAATGCCGCTGCCGGCGGCGCCAACTAGGCGCAGTTCGCGCACCGTATCGTGTTCGACTTGGGCCGCCCACCGGGGCGGCCCAAGCCTTTTAAAGGCCCTCTCACGAACCCCGACGCCCGTGTCCACAGCTGCATCCCGCCTCGCCCTCATCGGCCTTCCCTGGGACGGGTCGTCGTCGTTCCAGCGGGGCGCGGCAGCGGCGCCACGGGCCATTCGCGCCGCGCTCTGGTCGCCGTCCACCAACTCGTCGACGGAACTCGGCACCGCCATCGAGCCGGAGACCTTCAACGACGTCGGTGATGTGGCCCTGACCAGCGACCCGCAGGACGCACGGGCGGCCATCGCAGCCGCGGTGTCGGGTGTGCTCAGCCGCGGCGAGGTGCCTTTCAGCTTGGGCGGTGACCACTCGGTAACCTACCCCGTGCTGCGCGCGTTCCGCGCGGTCGGGCCCGTAACCATCCTGCACGTCGACGCCCACGGCGACCTCTACGACCAGTTCCCGTTGCCCGACCCCGCCTTGCCCCACGGTCCGCCCGGCGACCGCTTCTCACACGCCTGCCCGTTCGCCCGCATCATGGAAGAAGGGCTGTGCCGCCGTCTCGTGCAGGTGGGCATCCGCGCCATGACGCCGCACCTCGCGGCCCAGGCGCGACGTTTCGGCGTGGAGGTCCACACTCCGGATGGCTGCGCCGACGTGGCCGTGGAGGCACTGGACGGCCCGCTCTACGTGTCGCTGGACCTGGACGGCCTCGACCCGGCGTTCGCGCCAGGGGTATCGCATCCCGAGCCGGGCGGGCTGTCGGTGCGCGATGTCGTGCGTCTGCTGCACCGCCTGCAGGCGCCCATCGTCGGCGCCGACATCGTGGAGCTCAACCCCCAGAACGACGTTCGCGACCTGACGGCCCGCGTTGCTGCCAAGCTGCTCAAGGAACTGGCGGCCGTGGCCCTCCGCAACGGCCGCTGAGGCGCCGAGGGGTCGGCCCGCATTCTCGGCCTTGACGCCTGCGTGCCGGGGGCAGCGGCTCGCTCAGGTCCGACGGTTCAGTTGAAGCTGTACCTCAAGCTCAACATGAACTGCCACACGTCGCCCGTTCCGGCTGAGGTCTGGAACGTCCTGCGGAGCAACTCGTTGTTCACCACCGCCAGCCGGTAGGTGGAGCGGCCGTTGGCATCGACTGCGGGGTTGGTGAAGATCTGTAGCTGGTTGTTGTTGTTGATTGACGCCACCGGCCGCTGCGACACGCCCCAGTTGCTGTTGAGCATGTTGCCCACGTTGAGGATGTCGGCACGGACCTGGAGCCCGTTGCGCTGACCGCGAATGTCCTTGAAGAGGTCCTGAACGATCGACAGGTCGGCCCGGCCGAAGATGGGCATCACGCCGCCGTTTCGGGCGGCGTAGCGCCCGCGGTTCTTGCGCAGGTAGGCGTCCTGGCTGATGTACGCCTCGAAGGCTTCCGCTTGTTCGGCGGCGGTGAACGTCCGGGTGCCGACGGTGAAGGGGGAGAAGTTCATCTCGGACATGTCTCGCGGAATGTAGAGCAAGTCGTTGCCCGAGACCCCGTCGCCGTTCATGTCGCCAGCAAAGGCGTAGCTGAAGCGGGACGAGCTGGTCACCGTGCTGTGCTGCGCCTCCCAGAACATCGAGATGCCGGTGGCGCCGAAACCGAAGGTACTGCCGCCGGTAGTTCACCAGCGCGAACACGCGGTGTCCGGGTGACCACATCGAAATCTGTCGACCGGGATTGTTCGGGTCGGCGGAGTGGCTGTTGCGCGCGAAGCTGGTGGCGGCCGTCGACTCGGGATCCGAAATCGTGCGCGACTCGCCATAGCTGTAGGCCGTCCGCACCGACAGGCCGAACTTCGTGCTCAGCGACAGGGTCTGAGCGAAGTTCCACGAACGGCCCGAGCTGCCGTTCTTCAGCACCAGCGCCTGGGTGACCTGATTACCCGGATCGTTGTTCAGCCGGTTGACGCAGCCGCCCGCCTGGCCGGTGGCGGCGCACGGCGTGCCGACCCACCGGGGCCGGGTGTCCACCCCGGCAAAGGCCGACTGGGCGGCCGGGAGGTTGGCGTTGTAGTAGTAGATGCCGTTGACGTCCTTGGCGTAGAGGAACTCGGTCGTGCTGACCACGCCCCACGGCAGCCTGCGGTCGAGGGCCACGTTGGCCCGCCAGACCTGCGGAAACTTGAAGTCCGGATCGGTGACGTTCAAGGCATAGCTGGCCGCGTTGGCACCAGTCGGCGGAAGCTTGTACTGATCGGCGTTGGCACTGAAGGGGAAGGAGGTGCCGGGCGTCAGCACGATCCGCTCCCCGATGAGCACGCCGGTGTTGCCGATCTGGTTCGAGATCCAGACATAGGCCGGACGGCCGCTGAAGAGCCCGCCGCCGCCCCGCAACTGCGTCGATTGGTCGCCGAACACATCCCAGTTCACGCCGACCCTGGGCGACCACAACAGCTTGGTGCTCGGCATCTCGCCGGTGGCGAAGCGCGCCGCCGCGCCGGTCTCGCTCCTGAAGGTCAGGGCATCGGCCGCGGGGTTTTCATAGGCGGTGTTCTCGAAGCTCGAGACATCGACCCGCACGCCGGCTGTCACCGTCACGTTCGTGCGCGGCCGCCATTCGTCCTGCAGATAGCCCGCCCCATACCAGACGTCGAGCGGCTGTATGGGCTTCTCGAGGCCGGGGATATTGGCCCAGCGCACCTGGAACGCCCGCAGCGCCACCGGCGAGATGGTCCGATTCGGGTTCGCAAGGGCGTCGTTGGCGTCGGCGTAGAAGTCGGAGAGCGAGTTGTACGAATACGCGCTCTGCGGGCAGCAGCCGAAGAACACGTTGTCGGAGTGGTACTTCTCGAGGTAGCCGCCGGCGGTGATGGAATGCCTGGTCGCGAACTTCGTGAAGTTGTCCTGGACCTGGAAGGTCTTGTAGCGCAGCTCGTTGTTGACGGTGAAAGGCTCGAACCCGAAGGACGTGTAGCTGGCACCGCCCTCGAAGATGTCGACAAACGGGAAGAGCTTGCCGCGCGAGTCGCGGCTCTCGTCCTGGTAGGTGTAGCCGGTCTGGAACTGGTTCGACATGCTGCCGCCAATCACCGTGTTCCATTCGGCGATCCCCGAGCGGATGTTCTCCAGGATCTTGTAATTGGAGTTCTGGAAGCTCAGGTACTGGGTGCTGCCGCCGGTACGGCCCTGAAGCGCGGAGGCAGAGTTCGAGAGGCCGACGTCGGTGAACGAATTGAGATGGTTGTAGCGGAAAGAGACTTTGTTGGCGTTGTTCAGGTTGTAATCGCTGCGGATCAGGAAGCGCCTGACCGGCGTCTCCTTGTCGATGTCCTCGAAGGGGCCAGTGTCGTAGTCGAACTTGGACTTGAGGAAGGAGCTGAGCGTCGTCAGGTCCGACGCCTGGACGCGCGTGATCTGGCCGCCGACCGCCTCGCCGCGGTTGGCCCTGAACGTGGTCAGCGGCCGGTTGTCCGCCTGGTCTTCGTAGTTGGCGAAGGCAAACAGCCGGTTCTTCACGATCGGACCCGACAGGAAGCCGCCGGTGTTCCGGAACGTGAAGGTCCCGGGGTTGACGGTCTGACCTTTCGCTTCGGTGCCCACCCAGTCCTGATTGCGAAACCTGTGGTAGACCGCCCCGGTCAGCCGGTTGGTGCCGCTGCGGGTCACGGAGTTCACGCCCGCGCCGATGAAGCTGCCCTGACGTACGTCGAAGGGCGCGACGTTGACCTGGATCTGCTCGATCGCTTCGAGGGAAATGGCGGCCACGCCCGTGCGGTCGCCGGGCTGGCCGCCGAGTCCGAACGAGTTGTTGAACGACGAGCCGTCGACGGTGATGTTGTTCATCCGGTTGTCGTTGCCGGCAAAGCCGTTGTTGCTGGCTTGCGGTGTCAGCCGCGTGACGTCGCTGAGCCGGCCGGAGATGGTCGGGATGACGGCAATCTCGGTGCGTGAGACGGAGGTCGCGGCACCGGTGCGCCCCGAGCTGAACACCGGGTCGGCGACACCCGTGACCGTGACCGTCTCCGTCACGGCGATGGCTTGCGTGGTGAAGGTCAGGTCGGACGTGACCCCCAGATTCACCATGACATCTTCCTGGGTCACCGGGGCGAAGGCCGCCGCCCCGCTGCCGCCGTAGGCGACCGTCACGCTGTATGGGCCGCCCACACGCATGCCGGGCATGGAGAAGCGGCCGTCGTTGCGCGTGGTGGTCTCGTAGGTAGACCCCGAGGGCAGGTGGATGGCGATGACACTGGCGCCGGCCACCGCCTGCCCGCCCTGGTCGGTCACGACCCCGGTCAGCGAGCCGGTCGTGACGCCCTGTGCGAAGGAGGTGGACGGGATGCCGACGAGCACGGCAAGCAACGCAACTGGCGAGAGCGCGCGAACCAGCTTCATATGTGTCTCCATTCCCGTGGGACCGATTGAAACCGCTCTACTTTACCAAACCGTCCGCCGCCTTGGTCAGGTGGCGATGGCCGTCGCGCCCAAACGGCAAAGGGCCGTTTCGCCCCGGAAGACGAAACAGCCCTTGGTCGTGACTTCACTACGCGCGCCGGTCGCGGCGCCGACAGATCGAGCTTAGCTGGTCGCGCTGCTCTTGGCCTTGCGCATCTCTTCGGCCTTGTCGCGCAGCTGGTCGGCTTCGCGAATCAGGGCCTGCTGCTTGGCCGGGTCCTTGATCAGGTTGGCCTGGAGTCGGAGCAGGAGGTTCTTGTAGGCAATCGCCTCCATGTAGTCGTCCTTGATGGCAATGGCCTTGTCGACGGCGTCGATACCGTCGAGCACCAACTCGAGCTTCTCCGCGTCCTTCAACCGGAAGTCGCGGTAGGCCTTGTCCCAGTAATACGTGGCCAAGGTGTAGTGCGCTTCGGGGTTGTTGGGCTCGATGGCCACGCGCTGGTTGAGCGCCTCGATGGTCTTCGCGAAGTCGCCCTGACGGTTGTAGTAACCGGCCAGCTGCATGTAGACGGCCGGGTCGTTGGGCTTGGCGGCCTTGGCCTTGAGGAAGGTCTCTTCGGCCACTTCATACTCGCCCGAGTTCTCGTAGATGCTCGCGAGCTGGAAGTAGTTGGAAGGGTCGCTCGGGTCGAGTTCGATCATCCTTCGGACGATCGGCTCGGACATGGTCGGGTCGTTCAACTTGTCGGGGCCGTAGGCCGAGACCAGGAACTCGAGCGAACGCCGCTTCCACAGCGGGTCTTCGATGTTCTCGGCGGCCTTGTTGTAGTTCTCGATTGCCCTGGCCAGGAGCGCGTCGTTCTCGGGCTCGCCGGCGCGCGTTGGCCGGTACATGTTGTCGAGCGAGTTGGCGAGGAAGAAATAGCTGTAGGCGTTGCTCGGATTCAGCTGGATGGCTTCCTCGTACTTCGCGGCCGCCCCACGCCAGTCGCTGGCGCCGTACAGCTTGTTGCCATCCTTGAATGCCTTCTGGGCGCGCACCTCGTTCACCTTGCCGCACCCTGCAACCGCCAGGCCGAGGCCGGCTACCAGAGCCAGACCCGCCATCGAAGACCGGAGCTTCATCGTTTCCCCCTCAAACCTTAGACCGCGTCGAAACCCCGACGGAACGCTCGCCCCGGGTTCTTCCGACAGGGATATAACCGCAGGGCGGGAAGTATAGCCAGTTCCACCACCCCCCGCAACCTGCCGCTATGACTGCTATCATGGCTGCGCAGAGACCGTTCCCTCACTGCGTTAGACACCGATTCACGCCAAGTGGCCATGATCCGCTTCGAGGATCTCCTCGGCAAGGTTCGCGCCTACAGCCCCGAGGCCGACTTGGAGCTGTTGAGGAAAGCGTACGTCTTTTCCGCACTCGCCCACAAGGGCCAAGTGCGCCACTCCGGAGAGCCGTATCTCGTGCATCCGCTTGAGGTTGCGGACATCCTCGCGGATCAGCGGCTGGATCCGGTGTGCGTCGCCTCAGGGCTCCTGCACGACGTCGTCGAGGACACGCTCACGACAGTCCAGCGCATCCAGGAGCTTTTCGGGCCGGACGTCGCCCATATCGTCGAGGGCGTCACGAAGATCAGCGCCATCCCGTTCTCGTCGAGCGAGGAGCGGCAGGCCGAGAACTTCCGCAAGATGCTGCTGGCCATGGTCGACGACATCCGCGTCATCTTCGTCAAGCTGGCCGACCGGCTCCACAACATGCGCACGCTGCAGTTCATGCCGGAGGACCGCCGCGCCCGGGTCGCCCAGGAAACGCTGGATATCTACGCGCCGATTTCCAGCCGGCTGGGTATGAACAAGGTGAAGAACGAGCTGGAAGAGCTGGCGTTCATGCACCTCGAGCCCACCGGCTACCAGTCGCTCAAGACCCGGGTCGAGGCCAAGCGGGCCGCCACCGAGGGGGTCATCGAGGAGCTGACCACCGAGATCAGCGCCAAGCTGGCCGCTGCCGAGGTGCCGATCGTCGCCGTGGACGGCCGCGTGAAGCGGCTCTACAGCATCTGGCTCAAGCTGAAGCGCCAGAAAATCGAGCTCGACCAGGTCTACGACTTCGTCGCCATCCGCATCGTCCTGCCCTCGGTCAAGGACTGCTACGCGGCCCTGGGCATCATCCATCAGGCGTGGTCGCCGGTGCCCGGGCGCATCAAAGACTTCATCGCCATGCCGCGGCCCAACGGCTACCAGTCGCTGCACACCTCGGTCATCTCCGACCGTGGCGTGCCGTTCGAGGTGCAGATTCGCACCGCCGAAATGCATCAGCGAGCCGAGGAGGGGATCGCGGCGCACTGGAAATACAAGGAAGGCCGCGTCGGCGCCGGCCGCGACGAGCAGTACTTCCAATGGATGCGCCAGCTGCTCGAGACGCACCAAGAAGTCCGCGACTCGCAGGAGTTCCTCAACCACCTCAAGATCGACCTCTACCGCGAGGAGGTCTACGCCTTCACGCCGCGCGGCCAGGTGAAGGTGCTCCCCGACGGCGCCACCCCGATCGACTTCGCCTACGCGGTGCATACCGATGTCGGCCATCGCTGTGTCGGCGCGCGCGTCAACGGGCGGATGGTGCCGCTGCGGGCGAAGCTCAAGAACGGCGACATCGTCGAGATCATGACCACCGCCAGTCACGCGCCCAGCCGCGACTGGCTGAGCTTCGTGAAGACCTCTCGCGCTCGCAACAAGATCCGGCAGTACATCCAGATCGAGGAAAACGCGCGCGCCATCGACGTCGGCCGCAAGCTGCTCGAGAAGGAAGCCAAGCGCTTCGATATCGCCAAGGCGATGCTCGAGGAAGACAGCCTGAAACCAGCCGCCACTACGCTCGGCTTGAGCAAAGTCGACGACCTGCTGGCGCAGGTTGGTTACGGCAAGCTGGCGGCGCGGCAGGTGCTCGACGCGCTCGTGCCCGAAGGGCAGCTCAAGGAAAAAGCGCCGGACCATCCGGTCGTATCAGCGGTGAAACGAGCCCTCCGGCCGGCCAGCGCCGCCGCCGACCGGATCACCGTCAGCGGCTCGAACGACCTGATGGTGGCCCGCGCCCGCTGCTGCAACCCCATCCGTGGCGAGCGGATCGTCGGCTACATCACCCGCGGGAAGGGCGTGTCGGTCCATTCGGCCGCCTGCCCGAACGTCGTCAACCTGCTCTACGACCCGCAGCGCCGGATCGACGTCGAGTGGGATACCGGCGGCGACCCAGCCCCCTACACGGTGCGACTGACCATGCAGGTGGAGGACCGCAAGGGCATGCTGGCCGAACTCAGCGCCAGCATCGCCGACATCAACACGAACATCCTCAACCTGGAAGCCACCACCGGCGCCGACACCCATGCGCGCATCGACGTCACCGTCGAGATCAAGGACATGAAGCACCTCGAGCGGGTGATCAAGTCACTACGCAAGGTGGACGGGGTCTTGGACGTGGAACGGGCGGGAAGCCGCTAGGGGCCGGCCGGGAGGCCGGCGCGCTCAGTCGAGCACGACGATGGCGTCGATCTCGACCCGCACGTCGCGCGGCAACCTCGTAACCTGCACCGTCGCCCGGGCCGGGAACGGCTCGGAGAAGTATGTGGCGTAGATCCGGTTGACCACGGCGAAGTCGGCCATGTCGGCCAGGTAAATGGTGGTCTTGGCCACCTTCGACAAGTCCGCGCCCGCCTCGGCGAGCAGTGCCCGCATGTTGTCGAGCACCGTGGTCGTCTGCTCCTCGATGCCGCCCGCCACCACCGTGCCGTCGGAGCCGAGCGGAATCTGGCCCGACAGGAACAGGAGGGAGCCGACGGCGAGCGCCGCCGAGTAGGGGCCGATGACGGGAGCTCCTGAGGCGGAGCTGATGGCGCGGCGCATCGGCGTCAGGCCGCCTTGACGACCTTCTGCGAGCGGATGCAGCGGGTGCAGACGCGCATGCGCTTGGTCGCGCCGTTGACGAGCGCGCGAACGGTCTGCAGGTTCACTTCGAACCGGCGGGGACCGACGTTGTGCGCGTGAGAGATGGTGCGCCCGACGACCGGGCCCTTGTCGCAGATTTCACAGCGTCTTGCCATGACGGGTACCTTCCAGCTACGTACAATGACGTCAAAAATGGGTCGTAAGAAACCCCAAGCCTACCATGCGGTCGACCCGGTGGTCCACCCGCGCCGGCACGCTTGCCCCTCATCCTCTCTCGGCCGGCGTGCTGGCGGGGGCCACAATAGTGGTCCTCGGGGCGCCACTAAGGCGGGTACGTTCTGCCACCTCCCGACTCCTGTGTCGGACCGCTGTCGCCAGTTGTGGACAGCCGTCAGGGAAGAACCCGATCGGCCTCCGCGGCGTCTAACCACTGAACGCGCGTTCGACAGGGCCGACACCAACCCCACAGCAGTTAGTTAAGTCTTATTTTATCAATAACTTAACGGACTGAAGCCCGGTTCAAGTCACCCGCACGAAGGCCCAAGCTCGCGCTATCGGTGTGGCTCGACGGACCGGCCACCCGGATTATTTCGAGTTCCGGCGGACCTGCGACGGTCGCGAACCACGCTCGGCGAAGACCTCAAGCCGGGTACGGCGATTGCAAGCTTATGAGGGACATTGAGTCTTCTCGAACAGAGGACAACGGAAGGAGCGGCTGGAGTCATGGCCAAGGCAGCGAAGAAGAATGTGGCGACCGCGGTGCTCGACAAGGCCACGCGCTACGACGAACTGAAGACGATGCTCGACGAGCGCCGTCGTGTCATCCTGCACGAGGTGCAGGGCAGAATCCGTGGCGTCCGCGCCGAGGGGGCCGAACGGCCCCACGAAGGTGGCCAGGATCCCGGTGAAACCGCCGAAGTCGATATCCAAGAGGACATCGAGTTCGCGCTCATCCAGATGAAGGCCGAAACGCTCAACAAGATCAACGAGGCGCTGGCGCGTCTCGACGAGGGGCGTTACGGTCTCTGCTACGAATGCGGCGACGAAATCGCCGAGGCTCGGTTGCGAGCGCTGCCATTCGCGGTCCGCTGCAAGGATTGCGAAGAAGAGCGCGAGACGGCGATTCAGCGCGAGCGTACAATGTCGCGGCGCGGCTCGTCGAGCTTCTTCGACATGCAGCGCTAGCCCGACACCACACCGACCAGCAGGCCCCGCCTCAGGCGGGGCCTGCGTCCCGCATCGGCCCGGGTTCTCGGGCACTTCCACGCGCGTTCCTTCGGAGGGATCGCCAATGAGCGATCACGATAGCGAGTTCGAGGCGGACGAGCCGTCTGCTGAACAGCCGTTCCACGTGCCGGCGGATCTGCCGGTGCTGCCGCTGCGCGACACGGTGCTCTTTCCCAACTCGTTCATGCCGCTGGCCGTGGCCCGCGAGAGTTCGGTGCGTCTCATCGACGAAGCGGTGGCCGCCGGGCGCATGATCGCGGTCTTCACCCAGCGCGAGGCCGTCCGAGGAAGATCCCGCGACAGGACGACCTCCACACCATCGGCACCGCCAGCCACATCCACAAGATGTTCAAGCTGCCCGACGGCAGCCTGCGCATCATCGTGCAGGGCCTGGCGCGCGTGACGCTCGACGAGCCTGATCGCCAGCCGGCCCTACCTGCGCGCCAACGTCAGCGAAGCGAAGGACGAGCTGTCGGACGACGACCGCCTGGAGATCGACGCGCTGCAGCGCAACATCAAGACCAACTTCCAGCAGATCGTGTCGCTGTCGCCGCTCATGTCGCGACGACCTGCAGACGCTGGCCACGAACATCACCGAGCCGGGCCGCGCTCGCCGACTTCATCGCCTCCAGCCTTCGGCCGTCAGTCCACGGCTACCAAGCAGGAAGTGCTCGAGACGCTCGACATCCGCGCGCCGCCTGGACAGCCTGAACCGGATGCTCATCAAGGAGCTCGAAGTCCTCGAGCTCGGCTCGAAGATCCAGTCGCAGGTGCAGTCCGAAGTCGGCAAGAACCAGCGCGACTACTTCCTGCGCGAGCAGATCAAGGCGATTCAGCAGGAGCTCGGCGAGGGCGACGACCAGACCGAGGAAGTCGAAGAGCTGGCCAGAAGATCGAAGCCGCCGGCATGCCCGAGCCGGTGAAGAAGGAAGCGCTGCGCGAGCTCGATCGGCTGTCGAAGATGCCGCCGGCGGCGGCCGAGTACACCGTGTCGCGCACCTATCTCGACTGGCTGGTGGCGCTGCCCTGGGCCAAGCGCACCGACGAAGTCATCGACCTGCCGAAGACCCGGGCCGTGCTCGACGCCGACCACTCCGGCCTCGAGAAGGCCAAGGACCGCATCCTCGAGTACCTCGCGGTGCGCAAGCTGAACCCGACGGTGAAGGGCCCGATCCTCTGCTTCGTCGGCCCTCCCGGCGTCGGCAAGACCTCGCTCGGCGCGCTCGATCGCCCAGTCGCTGGGCCGCAAGTTCGTGCGCGTCTCGCTCGGCGGCATGCGCGACGAAGCCGAGATCCGCGGCCACCGCCGCACCTACATCGGCGCCCTGCCCGGGCAGATCATCCAGGGCCTGCGCCGCGCCGAGTCGCAGCAACCCGGTCTTCATCCTCGACGAGATCGACAAGCTCGGCGCCGGACTTCCGCGGCGATCCGTCGTCGGCGCTGCTCGAAGTGCTCGATCCGGAGCAGAACAACACGTTCCGCGACCACTACCTCGACGTGCCGTTCGACCTGTCGGAGGTGCTGTTCATCACCACGGCCAACGTGCTCGATCCGATTCCGGCGCCGCTGCGCGACCGCATGGAAGTGCTCGAGCTCCCCGGCTACACCGAGGAAGAGAAGCTGAAGATCGCCGCGCGAGCACCTGGTCGGCAAGCAGGTGCCAGAACCACGGGCTGACGCCGAATCAGGTCGCGCTTCACCGACGCCGCGCTGCGCACCGTGATCCGCGGCTACACGCGCGAAGCCGGCGTGCGCAACCTCGAACGCGAAATCGGCGCGCTCTGCCGCAAGGTCGCGCGGCGGCGTGCCGAAGGCGACGAGACCGATCGCGTGAAGGTCACGCCGGAGGTCGTCCACGAGCTGCTCGGCGCGCCGAAGTTCCTCGACGAGGAGATGGACGAGCGCACCAAGCGATCCGGGCGTGGCCATCGGGCTGGCCTGGACGCCGGTGGGCGGCGACGTGCTGTTCATCGAGGCCTCGCGGATGGCCGGCACCGGCTCGCTGACGCTGACCGGCCAGCTCGGCGACGTGATGAAGGAGTCGGCGCGCGCCGCGCTGTCGTGGCTGCGTGCGCACGCGCGCGAATGGCAGCATCGATCCGGACTTCTTCAAGAGCGCCGAGATCCACGTGCACGTGCCCTCGGGCGCCATTCCCAAAGGACGGCCCGTCCGCCGGCGTCACCATGGCCACGGCGCTGGCGTCGCTGCTGACCGGCCGCCCGGTGCGCGGCGACGTCGCGATGACCGGCGAGATCACGCTGTCGGGCAGGTGCTGCCGGTCGGCGGCATCAAGGAAAAGGTGCTGGCCGCCCAGCGCGCCGGCGATCCGCGAAATCATCCTGCCGCAGCAGAACGAGAAGAACGTCAACGAAGACCTCGACGCCGGAGCTGCGCGACGGATCTCACCGTGCACCTCGTGGCGACCATCGACGAGGTGCTGGCGCTGGCGCTGCGCCGGTGCCCGTGCAGGCACCCAAGCGGGCAGCGCGCCGGCCCACGCCGCGTGCAGTCCCGGCCGTGCAATCAGTTGCCGGTCGCGTCGTCTACTCGCCGCGATATCACCTCGATTTCGGGCCGCACGTTTTCCCGACCGCGCAAGTACCACGCTCGTTGCCGAGCCGCTGACGCGCCTCGGCCTGGTCGCCCCCGGTGCGTTCGTCGCACCCGAGGCGGCGTCATGGGCGGACCTGGCGCTGGCCACAGCGCGACTATCTCGACGGCGCTGCGTCACGGCACTTTGAGCCATGAGGCCGTGGCCCGGCTCGAGATTCCCTGCGCGCCGGCGGTGGTCGAGGGGTTCCGCGTCATGACCGGCGGCACTGTGACGGCGGCGCGGCTGGCGCTCGATGGCAGCGACCGCACGGCCGTCCACCTGGGCGGTGGGCTCCATCATGCTTTCGCCGGTCACGGCGAGGGCTTCTGCATGTTCAACGACGTGGCGGTCGCCATTCGTCGTCCTTCGCGACCGGCTGGCCGGGCATGCCGCGGTCGTCGACCTCGACGTGCACCATGGCAACGGCACCGCGGCCATCTTCAGCGGCGACGCCCGGGTGTTCACCTTCTCGATGCACGAACAGGCACAACTATCCCGAAGTGAAGCCGCCCGGCTCGCTCGATGTCGGGCTGGAACGGGGCGTCGGCGACGACGAGCTATCTGCACGTGCTCGAGGGCGCGCTGGCGCGGGCGATGGCGAGCGCTGCCGGACCTGCTGATGTATCTGGCCGGCGCCGATCCCTACCGGGATGATCAGCTCGGCGGCCTGGCCCTGACGCGTGATGGGCTACGGCGGCGGGATCGCACGGTGTTCGAGGCCGCGCGCGACGCAGGCGTGCCGATCGTGGTGCTGCTCGCGGGTGGCTACGCGCGGCGCTTCGGCGACACCGTCGCCATCCACGCCGCCACCGTCGAAGAGGCGGCGCGCGTCTGACGGCGCGTCAGCGCAGCAACGCCAGACCGGCCACGTCTTCATATCGACGATGTCGCCGTCGGCGACCATCGCGCGCACCTCGTCGAGCGTGAACGTAGCGCGGCACGATCACTTCGTCCTCGTCCTGATGGGCGGTCGAATCCGGGGCCGGCGGCCGCAGCTCCGTGCAGCGATAGAAGTTCATCGACCTCGTCGCAGAACCCTGGCGTGGGCAGCAGCGTGCCGAGGCGTTCGATGCGGCCGGGCGCGAGCCCGATTTCTTCCTCGCACTCGCGGGCCGCGGCTCGTCCGGGTTCTCGCCCGGCTCGAGACTGCCGGCCGGCACCTCCCAGATGAAACGATCGACGACGTAGCGGTACTGGCGGATCAACACGATGTGGTCGGGCGTCGGCATGGGCAGCAGCACGACCGAGCCCGGATGGCGCACGACGTCCATGACGGAGGTGTGCCCCGAAGGCAGGGTCACACGGTCGGCCGAGACGGTGAACACCCGCCCGCGGTAGACCTCTCTCTGCTCATGAACGATTGTCGCCGGGCTCGTCGTCCCGGTTGCCGACCGATCCGGCGGCGAGGTCGCGGGAGCGGGCTGAGGGGGCGTCGGGGGTTGGGACATGACGAGGCTCCGCGAGCACGGTCGACCGTTTGTCGGCCGGGGTGATGTCTTCGAGTACCCAGAGGAGGTCCGCGGGCAGCGGAGCCTCGAAGGCCAGGCGTTCCTTCGTCGTCGGGTGCGTGAAGGCCAGGCGCTCGGCATGCAGGAACGGCCGGGTCAGGCGCTGCACCGCGCGCACGTCGTGGGCCACGCGTTTGTGCACCCCGCCGTAGACCGCGTCGCCGACGATGGCGTGGCCGATGGCGCTCAGGTGCACGCGAATCTGATGGGTGCGGCCGGTGGCGATGGCCACCCGCAGCAGCGTGACCCCGGGTAGCTGGCGGGCCCATGTGATGCGCGTCACCGCCTCGCGCGACCGGCGCGCCCGGGTCGAGATCTTCTCGCGGTGCACCGGGTCGCGCCCGATCGGCAGGTCGATGCGCTTGCGGTTGTGCACCGTGCCCCACACGAGCGCGACGTATTCCTTCTCGACCTCGCGGTCGTGGAACTGGCGGGCCAGTTCCTGGTGGGCGGCGTCGTTCTTGGCCACGACCATCACGCCCGACGTGCCCTTGTCGAGACGATGGACGATGCCGGGCCGGGCCTCGCCGCCGATGCCGCTCAGGTCCTTCACGTGATGGAGCAGCGCATGGACCAGCGTGCCGGTGGCGTGACCTGCGCCGGGGTGGACGACCAGCCCGGCCGGCTTGTCCACCACGGTCAGATCGGCGTCGTCGTAGAGGATCGGGAGGGGCAGATCCTCGGGCACCAGCGCGGAGGGCGCGACCTCGGGAATCTCGAGCGTGACCGCATCGCCTTCGCGGAGGGCGGTATTGGCCTTGGGCGCCGCTACCCGCGCCACCGTCACCCGGCCTTCGTCGATGAGCCGCTGGAGCTGCGCGCGCGAGTGGTTCGGCACCTCGCTCGCGAGGAACTTGTCGAGCCGGAGGCCGTGGTGTTCGGAGGAGACCTCGAAGGTGTGCTGTTGCATGCGGGGTGTCTGGCTGGAACGCCTGGAAGGCGTGGAGCGGGCGCTCGGCCCGGCTCCATCCGCGAGTGTAGACGACCCGCCGCCCTCTGGCTATCAGCGAATCGGCAGGGAGATGCCAGCGCTCGAGACCGGCGCGGCCGCAGCGGGCCTCACGGCCATGGCCGCAGAAGCGACCGACGGGCCCGCCATCCTCGGCTTGAGCACGCTATTGCGTCTCGGAAAACGCCTGGGTCAGGCGGGTCGGCGCTTCCGGACGGCCGGCGTCCCGGTCGGGGAGGCGGCGCGGCCCGCCAACCACCACAGCATCACGAGGCTGAGCGGCGCCAGCACCAGCGAGATGATCTGCGAGGTGGAGAACATCGCCATCATGCCGCGATCGTCGCCGCGGAAGAACTCGATGATGAAGCGGGACACCGCGTACATCAGCACGAACTGCCAGAAGGTGCGGCCCGGGAAGGACCGGCCGCGCTTCTCGAGGACCAGCAGCGCGATCAGGATGACGAGGCCGGCCAGCGACTCGTAGAGCT
Organism: uncultured Acidobacteriota bacterium; assembly: GCA_963843885.1. GTDB lineage: Bacteria > Acidobacteriota > Vicinamibacteria > Vicinamibacterales > UBA2999 > CADEFD01. The sequence continues at coordinate 481,555 of CAWJMJ010000010.1, read as the reverse complement.
GCGTGGGGTGGAGCGGCACGTTGAGCGGCGTGCCCACGTTCATGGCCGCGGCCGGGTCGGTAAAGGTGACGGCCCAGGCCAGGCCCGGCGCCGGCCGGCCGTAACAGCAGCCGGCAGCCAGACAGCCCAGACGGCCGACCATGTAGCCGAGGGCGATGCCCGGCGCGAACAGGTCGCCCGACTTCCACAGCGGCAGCTTGTGCTTGCGCAGCAGGTAGATGCAGGTCACGGAGGCCGCAATCAGGCCGCCATAGAAGACGCCGCCCGAGCGCAGCAGCGACATGAACTCCTCGCGGCTGCTCGTGAAGTGGTTGAAGTCGAGGACGAAGAGCAGGCCCTTGGCGCCCACCAGCGCGGCGATGATGACCCAGATGCCCAGGTCCATGACCCGGTTGCCGTCGAGCCCCGCCTCGTTGGCGCGGCGCACGCCCAGCCACAGGCCGAGCAGGTAGGCGGCGGCCAGCAGCACGCCGTAGCTGTAGATGGTGACCGGGCCGGCCTCAAGCAGGATTGGATGCACGTCGGTATCCCAGGAAGTCGAGCGCCACGTCGAGGAGCATCAGCACCACGCCGACCGAGATGGCGGCGTCGGCGATGTTGAAGGCCCAGAAGTGCCAGGTGCCCCAGTATGCGTCCACGAAGTCGAGCACATAGCCGGCCGTGGCGCGATCGATGAGATTGCCGATGGCGCCGCCGAGTACACCGGCGATGCCGGCGCGGGCCAGCTTGTTCGCGGCGGGCAGGCTCGCCGCATACCATGCCACGCCGGCCAGCGCGCCGCCGGCCAGCAGCATGAGCGCCACGGTCTTGAAGGGGAAGTCGGCGTTGTTGAGCATGCCGAACGCCGCGCCCGTGTTGTGGACGCGGGTGAGGCTCGAGCCAGCCTTGGAAGACGTCGAGGCTGTCGTGCAGTTCCAGCCGGTTGCGGACCAGCGACTTGGTCCACTGATCGAGCACGACGACGGTGAGCGCGATGACCAGTTCGAGACGGCGCATCGCGGTCCTACAGGCTCACGGCTTCGGCGAGGGCGGCGACGCAGCGCTCGCACAGGCCTTCGCGCCCGGCTTCGCTCGTCACCGCCGGCACCACCCGCCAGCAGCGCTCGCACTTGGTGCCCTCGGCGCGCCTCACCGCGACCTGCACGGGTCGGCGCCGTCGCCGGCCGTCAGCCGCACGGCCGACACGCCGAAGAGCGTCGGCAGGAACGCCTCGTAGCCGCGGAGCAGGTCGAGCTGCGCGCCCGTGGCCCGGAGGTCGACCGCCGCCGAGAGGTTGCCGGCGATCGTCTTGTCCTGGCGCTTCTGCTCGAGCGCCACGTTGACGGCGTCGCGGACGGCGCCGAGCTCGGCCCACCGCTGAACCAGGGCCTCGTCGACCAGGCCCTCGAGATCCTTCGGGAAGAGCGCCATGTGCACCGACGCCTCGCGCGTCGCCGGGCAGCCCGCGCCACAGCTCGTCCATCGTCACCGACAGGATCGGCGCCAGCAGGCGCGCCAGCCCGTCGACGACCGTGAACATGGCGGTCTGGCCGGAGCGGCGGCCGGCCGAGCGGGCGCCGAGGTGTACATGCGGTCCTTGGTGACGTCCACGTAGAACGCGCTCAGGTCGACCGTGATGAACTGGTTGGCGAGCTGGAACATCGTCGGGTAGTCGTAGTCGTCGTAGGCCTTGAGGATCTTCGCCGGCCACGTCGGCGTATTTCGCCAGCATCCAGCGGTCGACCTCTTCGAGCTGCGCCACCGGCGACGCGGTCGTCGGCCGGGTCGAAGTCGTAGAGGTTGGCGACCAGCACGCGCAGCACGTTGCGGATCTTCCGGTAGGCCTCGACGGTGCGCGTCAGGATCTCCTTGCCGATGCGGATGTCCTCGCGGTAGTCGACCATCGACGCCCACAGGCGCAGGATCTCGGCGCCGCTCTGCTTGATGACGTCCTGCGGCGACGACGGTGTTGCCGAGCGACTTCGACATCTTGCGGCCGTCCTCGTCCATCACGAAGCCGTGGGTGAGCACCTGGTCGAACGGCGCGCGGCCGCGCGTGCCGAGCCCGACCAGCAGCGAGCTGTGGAACCAGCCGCGGTGCTGGTCGCTGCCCTCGAGGTAGAGGTCGGCCGGCCAGCGGTGATCCTCGCGGAACGGCAGCACCGCCTCATGGCTCGAGCCCGAGTCGAACCACACGTCGAGGATGTTGCTCCTCGCGCTCGAACGTCGCTGCCGCCGCAGGACGCGCAGGCCAGTCCGGCGGGCACGAACTCCTCGAGCGGCCGCTCGTACCACGCGTCGGCGCCGTAGTGTCGAAGACCGAGGCGGCCTGTTCGACCAGTGCCTTGCGTGAGCACGGCCTGGCCGCACGCGGTGCAGTCGAGCGCCGGGATCGGCACGCCCCAGGCGCGCTGGCGCGAGATGCACCAGTCGGGCCGGTTGGCGATCATGCCGTCGATGCGCTCCTGGCCCCAGCGCGGGATCCAGCGCGTCGTCGGCGATCGCCGCCAGCGCGCTGCTCGCGCAGGTCCTGCGCCTCCATGCGCGATGAACCACTGCGGCGTGGCGAGGAAGATCACCGGGTTGTGGCAGCGCCAGCAGTGCGGGTACGAGTGATCGAAGTCCTCGCGGTGCCACAGGCGGCCGCGCTCGCTGCAGCGCCGCTTCGACGCTTGGGATTGGCCTCCCACACCTGCAGGCCGGCGAACAGCTCGACCGTGTCGTTGTAGTGGCCGCCGGCGTCGACCGGCGCGTAGATGTCGAGCCCGTACTTCACGCCGGTGTCGTAGTCGTCGGCGCCGTGGCCGGGCGCCGTGTGCACCGCGCCGGTGCCGGCCTCGAGCGTGACGTAGTCGGCGAGCACGGCCAGCGAATCGCGCGTCGTAGAGCGGGTGGCGGAAGCACGAGCCGCTCCATCGCCGCGCCGGCGAACGTCGCCAGCAGGGTGTCGAAGGCGCGACCGGTCTTGGCGGCCACGCGTCGCCGCCAGCTCCTTGGCGACGATCACCGCCGTGCCGTCGACGTCGTAGGCGCCGTACTCGAAGTCCGGATGGAAGGCGATGGCCAGGTTCGACGGGATCGTCCAGGGCGTCGTCGTCCAGATCAGCACCGAGACGCGCCGTCCGGCCAGCGCCGGGACGCGCGCGGCGAGCTCGCCGCGGCTGGCCTCGCTCAGCGGGAACTCGACGTAGATCGACGGCGAGGTGTGCGGCTCGTACTCGACCTCGGCTTCGGCCAGCGCGGTGCGGCAGTGCGTGCACCAGTGCACCGGCTTCTTGCCCTTGTAGACCATGTCCTGCGTCGACGAACGCGCCGAGCGCGCGGACGATGGCCGCCTGGTAGTCGGAAGGCCATCGTCAGGTAGGGGTCGTCCCACGTGCCGAGGATGCCGAGGCGCTTGAAGTCTTCGCGCTGGATGCCGACGTACTTCTCGGCGTAGGCTCCGGCAGGCGCGGCGGAAGTCGGCCGTGGCCATCTCGCGTTTCTTCGGGCCCAGCTCGCGGTCGACCTTCAGCTCGATCGGCAGGCCGTGGCAGTCCCAGCCGGGCACGTAAGGCGCGTCGAAGCCCAGCATGTTGTGCGACTTGACGACGAAGTCCTTGAGGATCTTGTTGAGCGCCGTGCCCATGTGGATCTCGCCGTTGGCGTAGGGCGGGCCGTCGTGCAGCAGGTACTTCGGAGCGCCCGGCCCGGGCCTGCGAATCTTGCCGTAGAGGTCCATCGCGTCCCACCGGGCGACGGCTTCCGGCTCGGCCGTCTGCAGGTTGGCCTTCATCGAGAAGGCCGTGCGCGGCAGATTACAGGTCTCTTTCCACTCGGTCATGGCTATTCGACCATTGTACGTCAGCGGATTGGCGCTCCTGGCCGGGACACGCATTCCTTCCGGCCGCGGCGGGCCCCGCACTAAAGTGGACCCATGGTGACCGAGTCGACCCTCGCCAACGGCCTCACGGTTCTGGTGCAGGAGGTGCACACCGCGCCGCTGGCGTCGGTGTGGTGCTGGTACAAGGTCGGGTCGCAGCGACGAGGGTCCCGGGCGTGACCGGGGTGTCGCACTGGGTCGAGCACATGAACTTCAAGGGCACGCGGAACATCCCCCGCGACCAGGTCAAGGGCATCATCGAACAGTTCGGCGGCAGCTGGAACGGCTACACCTGGATCGACCAGACCACCTACCTGGAGACGGCCACGGCCGACGCGCTCGACCGCATGCTGTTCATCGAGGCCGAGCGGATGGCCAGCTGCCTCTACGACCCGGCCGACTGCGAATCGGAGCGCACCGTCATCATCTCGGAACTGCAGGGCGGCGACAACGACCCGGAGCAGCGGCTCGACACCGAGATGACGGCCACGGCTTTCAAGGCACACCCGTATCGCCATCCCACGATCGGCTGGCTCAGCGACTTGAAGACCATGACCCGCGAGGACCTCTACGGCCACTACCGGCGCTATTACGTGCCCAACAACGCCACGCTCGTCATCGTGGGCGATGTCGCCACCGCCGATGTCCTGAAGCGTGTCACCTCGGCTTTTGGCGCCATCGAGCCGGGGACCCCGGCGCGGCGGCCCACCACCACGGAACCAGAGCAGGAGGCCGAGCGCCGCGTCCACCTGCGCAAACCCGGCACCACCGCATACTGGCGCGCCAGCTACCACGCGCCCAGCTTTGCCGACGCCGACTTCTTCCCGCTGCTCGCGCTCGATGCCATCATCACGGGCGCCTCCGGGCTCAACATCTGGTCGGGTGGCTCGGTGCCGACGCCGCAGCGCAGCGCGCGCCTTTATCGCGCGCTCGTCAACAGCGGGCTGGCTTCGTCCGTCTCCGGCTTCCTGGCGCCGACCGCCGAACCCTACCTCTACTCGCATCGACGCCACGGTGGCCGCATGGCCAAACGCTCGATGCGGTCGAGCGGGCCGTGCTCGACCAGTGCGCCCTGGTCGTGCGCGACGGCGTCACCGCCGCGGAGCTGGCCCGGGTTCGCGCGCAGTTGCGGGCGCGCTTCGTGTTCGATGGCGGCAGCGTCACCGACCTGGCGCACCAGCTCGGCTACTTCGCGACGATCGGGCGGTGGCAGGATTGGGGCGAGGTCAACACCCGGCTCGACGCGGTCACGCTCGATCACGTGAACGCGGTGGCGGTGAAGTATCTGACGGCCGACAATCGCACCATCGGCATCTTCGAGCCCACCATCAATCCGAACGGCGAGGTCCGCTGATGGCTCTGGCCCCGGTCCGGCGCGTCCTGCCCAATGGGCTGACCGTGATTGCCGCCACGAACCGTCTCATTCCCGCCGTGTCGCTGGCCATCGGCGTGAATGCCGGCGCCTCGGCCGACCCGCCGGGCGCCACCGGCACGGCCGCGCTGACGGCCCGCGTGCTCGACAAGGGCACGGCCCGCTACAGCGCCGACGTCATCGCCGACGAGCTCGACGGGCGGGGCGCGTCGCTGTCGGTGGGCGCCGGCCGCCAGCAGATCGTCGTCAGCGCCACGTGCCTGGTCGACGACCTGGCCGCCGTGCTGCCGGTGGCTTGTGACGTGGCCCGTCGGCCGCAGCTTCCGGAGGCGGAGGTCGCCACCCGCCGGGCCGAGTTGCTGACCGTCATCCACGAAGCTGCCGACGACCCCGGTGTCGTCGCCGTCGATGCGCTGTGCGCGGCGCTCTACCCGGACGGACATGCGCTCGGCCGCCCGGTGCGTGGCTTCGCGGCGGACGTCGCGGGGCTGACCCGCGAGCGTCTGCTGGCGTTTCATCAGCAAGCGTTCGCCCCGGCGGCTGCCACGGTGGTCATCGTCGGGCATCTCGAGGCCGACCGTCTCGTCGACGCCGTGGCTGAGCACATGGCCGACTGGACCGGTGAGGCCATCCTCGGCATCACGCCCGGGCCACCGCCGCCGGTCACGGCGCGAAGCCTCATCGTGCGGTCCATGCCCGACAAATCACAGGCCGATGTGGCCTACGGCTTCGTCGGGCTGTCGCGCGACGACCCCGATTACTATCCGGCGCTGGTCATGAACAACGCCCTCGGCCAGTACGCCCTGGGCGGCCGGCTCGGCGACAGCATCCGCGAGCGCCAGGGCATGGCCTACTACGTGTTCAGCAGCCTCGACGCCGGGCTCGTGGCCGGGCCGCTGATGGTGCGCGCCGGCGTGTCGGCCGAGAACGTGCAGCGCACCATCGACTCGATCGACACGGAGCTGCAGGCGGTACTGGCCGGCGGCTTCACGCGGGCCGAGGTGGACGACACCAAGAAGTACCTGATCGGCTCGCTGCCCCGGCAACTCGAGACCAACGGCGGCATCGCCGGCTTCCTGCTCTCGGCCGAGGTCTTCGGCCTGGGCATGGACCACGACCTGCGTCTGCCCGCGCACATCGCGGCCGTGACCTACGACGATGTGGCCCGGGTCTCCGCGCGCCTGCTCGATCCGGCGCGCGCGGTGGTGGTCGTGGCCGGGCCCTGGACCAGACCAGCCGCATGACCCGGCCGGCCCCCGTTCGCGCCGTCTTCTTCGACGTCGATTTCACGCTGATTCACCCGGGCGAGACCTTCCAGGGATCGGGTTACTCCCGCACCTGCGCCGCCCACGGCGTGGTGGTCGACGCCGTGCGCTTCGAGGCGGCGGTGGCGCGGGCCCTGCCGCTGCTCGACGATCTGGCCGACCCGCTCTACGACCACAACCTGTTCATCAGCTACACCGCGGCGATCATCGAGCACATGGGCGGCCAGGGCGCGGGCGTGCTGCCCGCCGCCACCGAAATCTACGAGCAGTGGGCGGCCAATCACCACTTCGATCTTTACGACGACGTCCGCGACGTCCTGCCGGCGCTGGCCGAACGCGGACTCGAACTCGGGGTGATCTCGAATTCGCACCGGTCGCTCGAGGCCTTCACCGCGCACTTCGAGCTCGACCGCTACGTGCGCACCCACGTGTCGGCGCATCCCAATCGCTACATGAAGCCGCATCCCAGCATCTTCCAGGTGGCCTTGGCGTCGGCCGGCGTGGCCGCCCACGAGGCGCTGATGGTCGGCGACAGCCTGAAGGCCGATGTCGAAGGCGCGCTTGGCGCCGGCCTGCGCGCGGTGTGGCTGCGCCGCGCGGGCGAGGACTCGATCGCGCGACCGGCCGGCGTGCCGATCATCCGGCGGCTGCACGAGTTGCCGCCGCTCATCTGGGCGGAAGCGGACGCCCGCTAGGCCCGCCCTTCCGTGCCGCCGCCCGACTCGCTACACTCTGTGCTCTGATGCCTGAGTTGCGTTTTCGCGATTTGCACACCGCCGACGAGTTCCGTCAGGTCATGGCCCTCGAAGCCGAGGTCTGGGGCTTCACCGATCTGAACGACATGGTCACGGTGCCGGTCTTCACCATCACCGTCAAGCGCGGCGCCATCCTGATTGGCGCCTACGACGAGACCGGCCGGATGGTGGGCTTCGTCTACTCCATCGTCGGGATGAAACCGGGCCAGCAGGTGCTGCAGTGGTCGCACATGCTCGGCGTGCTGCCCGAGTACCGCAACAGCGGCCTGGGCCGCGCCCTCAAACTGGCGCAGCGCGACCGGGCGATGGCGCAGGGCTACGACCTGATCGAGTGGACCTACGACCCGCTGCAGGCCATGAACGCGCATCTGAACTTCACCAAGCTGGGCGTCGTGGCCGAGGAATACCACCGCAACGTGTACGGGGAATCGACCAGCGTGCTGCACAAGGGCACGCCGACCGATCGGCTCGTGGCCCAGTGGTGGATTTCCCGGCCGCACGTGGCCAGGCGCGTGGCGCCCAGCGAGGTCATCACCCTGACCACCAGCGAACTCAGCGAGGCCGCGCCCATCAACCTCACGCGGCCGGCCCAGGCGTGGCTGGCCAACGCCGACATCTTCCTGGCCCGCGACGAGCGCCGTCTCGTGCTCGAAATTCCGACCGGCTTCACCGACATGCAGCGCGAGGCGCCCGCGCTGGCGCTCGAGTGGCGCATGCTCACGCGCGAGCTGTTCGAGACTTATTTCCGCAAGAACTACCGCGTGGTCGACTTCTACCTCGACCGTGCCCACCAGCGCGGCCGCTATCTTCTGGCCAAGAAGGACGAGACGAAGGATCAGGCGAAGAGCGACGAGCCGGGCTGCTAGCCCGGCGGCCAGGTCAAGGCGCGTCCACCAAGGACGTGCAGGTGGATATGCGGCACCGACTGGCCGGCGTCGGCGTTGCAGTTGAAGACCGTGCGAAAGCCTGACGTGGCATAGCCTCGTTCGGCGGCAATGGCGGCGGCACGGCGCACCATCGCGCCCACCAGCGCGTCGTGGCCGGCGTCCAGTTCGTTCACGGTTGCGATGTGCGAGCGCGGCACGACCAGCACGTGCAGCGGCGCCTGCGGGTGGAGGTCTTCGAAGGCCACGAGGTCGGCGTCTTCGTAGACCGTCCTGGCCGGAATCTCACCGGACACGATGCGACAGAAGAGGCAGTCCATGGCGTGAGTATAGCGGCCGTGGCATCGCCGGTGACGCCCCCCGCGGGTTGGCGTGTCATGATTCTTGAAACGCCATCCCTCACGTCACCACGGCCCCGTCGTTCGCTCGGCGGGCCTTAGGAGAAAAGCACATGCTCGACAAGTACCGTGACCTGGAAGGTCTTGCCGCCACGCTCGGCGTTCGCGAGTTCTCGATGAAGGAAGTCGGCGGCAAGGTCTATATCTCCGGCAAGACCACCTACGCGCTCGAGCGCGACTTGCTGTGGGACGCCATCAAGAAGCACGATGGCTGGGACCGCGACCTGGCCGTCGACGTGAAGGCCGACCGCACCGACATCCACGGCATCCATACCGTCAAGTCAGGAGAGTCGCTGTCGAAGATCGCCAAAGTTCACTTGGACGACGCCAGCCGCTACATGGAAATCTTCAACGCCAACAAGGACAAGTTGAAGGACCCGGACATGATCCACCCCGGCCAGGAACTCGTAATTCCGAACCGCTGACCCGGCCGATGACGTGGCGCCGGTCCCCGGACCGGCGCCGCCCGCGCCGCGGGAAGTGCGCGCCGCCGTCAGTCGCATGAAGGCGCCCGCGCCGCTCGTCGCCTTCAGGAGCGCGTCGCCACCACCGCGCGCGCAATGCCCTGCAGGTCCTGGCGGACGCGCGCCTGGGTGCTCAATCCCGCGTCAGCCAGCGCCGCGCGCACCTCTGGCCACTGTCCCACCCCAATCTCCATCACCAGCGATCCGCCTGGCGCCAGCCTGGCGCCGGTCAGGCCGACGATGGCCCGCACCTCGCGAAGACCGTCGGGCCCGGAAAAGAGCGCCATGTGTGGCTCGTGCGCGAGGACCTCCGGCGCCAGCCCGGGGGCGTCGCGCTCGGGCACGTAGGGCGGATTCGCGATGATGAGGTCGAACGTCCCGTCGATGCCGTCGAGCAACGACGTCTCCACGAAGCTGATCCGGCCGGTCACGCCGTGGGCGGCGGCGTTGGCGTGGGCCACCGCCAGCGCCGCGGCCGAGATGTCGGTGGCCGCAATCGACGCCTGCGGGCACTCGAGTGCCAGCGTCACGGCCAGGCAGCCGCTGCCGGTGCCGATGTCCACGATGCGGGCCGCGGGAGCACCCGCCACGGCGGCGAGCGCCTCCTCGACCAGCAGTTCGGTTTCGGGCCGGGGGATGAGCACGCCCTGGCGCACCTGGAAGTCGCGTCCGTAGAACTCCTGCACGCCGCGGATGTAGGCCACCGGCTCTCGCCCGGCCCGACGTTCGATGGCCGCGGCAAAGCGGCTTGGGGCCTCGCCGGTGGCGGGCTGGTCGCGCTCGGCGATCCAGGTGGCGCGATCCCAAGCCAGCACGTCGCGCATGAGCAGCTCCGCGTCGAGCCGGGCCTCGGCGGCCGGCACACCGGCGGTGACGAGGCGCGTGGCAGCGGCGTCGACCAGGTCGCGGAGGCGCGCCACCCTCGAACGCTACTTCTTCGCCGGGTCGGCGTCGGGCGGCAGGTTGGTGTTGGTGACGTCTTTCAGGCGCTCGGACTGGAAGTACGTCGAGACCGCGTCGAGCATCTCGGCCAGCTCGCCGTTCAGCACGGTCGGCAACTGGTGGCTGGTGAAGCCCACGCGGTGGTCGGTGATGCGGCTTTGCGGGAAGTTGTAGGTGCGGATCTTCTCGGAGCGCTCGCCCGTGCCCACCTGGCCGCGACGTTCCTTGGCCTCGGCATCCTGCTGCTTCTGCAGTTCCATCTCGTAGAGACGCGCCCGCAGCACCTTCATGGCCTTCGCGCGGTTCTTGATCTGCGACTTCTCGTCCTGCTGGGACACGACCATGCCGGTGGGCAGGTGCGTGAGGCGGACGGCGGAGTAGGTGGTGTTGACGCTTTGGCCGCCGGGGCCGCTCGACATGAAGGTGTCGATACGCAGGTCCTTGGCCTCGATCTGGATGTCGACTTCCTCGGCCTCGGGCAGGACGGCGACGGTGGCCGTGGAGGTATGGATGCGGCCGCTGGCCTCGGTATCGGGCACGCGCTGCACGCGGTGCACGCCGCTTTCGAACTTCAGGCGGCTGTAGACACGCTTGCCTTCGATGTTGACGATCACCTCGCGGATGCCGTTGCCGATCTCGCTGAGCGACATGACGTCCATTTTCCAGCCCTGCTTCTCGGCGAAGCGGCTGTACATCCGGAAGAGGTCGCCGGCAAAGAGCGCGGCTTCTTCGCCGCCGGTGCCGGCGCGGATTTCCAGGATGACGTTCTTCTCGTCGTTCGGATCCTTCGGCAGCAGCAGGATCTTGATGTTGGCCAGCAGCGCGTCGCGGGTGGCGGCCAGCTCCGTCAGTTCCTCGGCCGCGAGCGCCGCCATGTCGGCGTCGCTGCCCCGGGCCAGTTCCTCGGCCTGGGCGATCTGCTCGAGCACCTGGCGGTAGTCGCGGTAGGCCTGGACGAGCGGTTCGATCTCGGCCAGTGCCCGGGCGTGCTTGCGATATTCGTTGGGGTCGCTTTGGACGGCCTGCGAGGCCATGGCGGCGGCGTGAGATTCGTAGCGTTGTTCGACGCTGGCCAGTTTGTCGAGCATCCGTTACCTCGGCTCCGCGCTGCTGCCGCCTGAGACTGGCGGCAGGAACGCCACGTCGTCGCCCTCGGAGACGGCAGTCGTCATCCTGGCGTAATCCAGATTCACCGCGCACGACATCGACCGCTCGTAGACCGCGGCCGAGGGGTGCGCCTGCACCAGCGCCTGCCACACGTCGCGCACCGTGGCGCCGTCCGGCGCGTCGAGCGTGAGATCGCCCGTGCCGACGAGTTCGCGCAGGCGCGCGAACAGCTTCACGTTCACGCGCACGCGATCTTCAGCGCGGTGTCGCGCGCCGCCTCGTCGTTGGCATCGGCCGTGGCCCCTTCGATCCAGACCTCGCCGCCCTCGAAGTGCTCGTGCTTCCAGATCGGCACGATCTGCTTGATCCGTTCGATGGCGTAGCGGCACGCGCTGAAGGCGTCGGCGCGATGCGCCGTGGCCACGGCGATGATTACGCTGGCCTCGCCGATTTCGAGCCGGCCGGTGCGGTGATGGATGGCCATGCGAGCCCCGCGCCACCGCGTCTGCGCTTCGTCGACGATCTGCGCGAGGGCCTTCTCGGCCAGCGGGCCATAGGCCTCGTAGTCGAGCCACAGCACGGTGCGGTTCAGGTTGTGGTTGCGGACCAGGCCCACGAACGTCGTGACGGCGCCCGCGCCGGGTCCCTCGACCGCGCGGAGCACGGCCTCGACGGCCAGCGGGGCAGCGGTGATGGCGAGTGCGGGCGGCATCAATCCGTCAGTATAGCGGGGTCGTGGAGTTGCCACAGGTGATCGAGCGGGCGATGACCTCGGCCCAGCGGAATCCCGGCGCGCATCGCGCCGGCCACGTAGGCCTGCGCCGCGCGCACCGCCGCCTCCAGGACTTCGCCTCGTGCCAGCCGCGCGGCAATCGCGGCCGCGAACGTGCAGCCGGTGCCGTGGGTGTGGACGCCGGCTACGCGCGGCGCCGTCAGCTTCACCACGCGCGTCCCGTCGACGAGCACGTCGACGATGTCCGGCCGGTCGAGGTGTCCGCCTTTGACGATCACCGCCTGCGGGCCCAGGGCGCGGATGGCGTGCGCCGCGGCGACGGCGTCCTCGACCGACCGGATGGGCGCGCCGACGAGCACTTCGGCCTCGGGGACGTTGGGCGTGACCACCCGCGCCACCGGCAGCAGGTCGCGACGCACGGCGCTCACCGCGGCCTCGGCAAGCAAGGCATCGCCGCTCTTGGCCACCATCACCGGATCGACTACTACGTTCGGGATGCCCAGGCGCACGATGGCCGCCGCCACCGCCGACACGATCTCGGCCGTGGCCAGCATGCCGGTCTTGGCCGCGTCGCAGCCCAGGTCGGCCAGCACCGCCTCAATCTGCGCCACCACGAAGGCCGCCGGCGCCACATGCACGGCGGTGACCGCCACGGTGTTCTGGGCGGTGAGCGCGGTTATGGCCGAGGTCCCGTAGACGCCGTGGGCCGCGAAGGTCTTGAGGTCGGCCTGGATGCCGGCTCCGCCGCCGGAGTCACTGCCCGCGATTGTCAGCGCCGTTCGCATGTTGATAAGATTCCGCCCGTATGACGCATTATCGCGCCGCCCACCTCGAATCCGTCCGTCCCGACTCCCGCGTTGCCCGGATCGGCCTGGCGGCTGGACTGGTGGCCTGCGCCACCGTGCTCACCGCCCTGTCGGCCCAGGCCAGCCTGACGCTGCCTGGATCACCGATTCCCTTTACGCTGCAGCCAGTGGCCGTGTTGCTGGCGGGCGTCCTGCTCGGCGGGCGCCTGGGCGCGCTGAGCCAGGTGCTCTACCTGGCCGCGGGTGTGGCCGGCGCGTCGGCCTTCGCGTGGTCGCCGGTGCTGATGCCGGGCGCGGCCCGGCTCGTCGGCCCGACGGGCGGCTTCCTGATGGCCTTCCCGGTGGCCGCCCTGATTGCCGGACTGGTCCACCCCCGGACCACGACGCGCGGGGCCTGGGGCGCCGCGGTGGCGATGGCCGCCGGCCTGGCCGCGCTCTACGCGGGCGGCATCGCTTGGGCGAGCCTGTTCGTACCCGCGGCATCGGGACTCGGCCTGGTCGCCGGGTTCGTGCCCTACGCTGCGGCCGACCTGGTCAAGGTGGCCCTGGTCGCCCCGCTCGTGCCGGCCGTGCGACGGGCGCTGTCCGGCGCGGGGGCGTAGCGCCACCGGCCGTCGTCGGCCCCGCTTTCCCGACAATCAAGAAGTACCTGGAACGGCAGGAACGCCTCGCGTCGCTGCAGGACCAGTCCGGCCTGCGCGGCTTCGGCCTCGATCATCTCGGGCGCCACGCGGTCCTGCTCCTCCGGTCCCGGTCCGGCGCCGCCGGCGCGGAAATCCACGATGCCGATCCGGCCCAGCGGCTTCAGGGCCGTGGCCAGGTTGCGGAACAGCGTCACGCGATCCTCGATTTCGTGGAGCACATCGACAATCAGCACGGCGTCGAGTTTGCCCGCCGGCAGGCGCGGGTCGCTGCCGCGCCCCAGCACCGGCCGCACGTTCGACAACCCCTCGCGCTGCACCCGGCGCGTGATGGCCGCCAGCATCTCCGGCTGCACGTCCTGCGCGTAGACGAGCCCGTTGGGACCGACGCGGCGGGCCAGGCGGACCGTGAACCAGCCGCTGCCAGCGCCGACGTCGGCGACCACCGACGCATCGGCGATGCCCAGGGCGTCGAGGATTTGATGGGGCCGCTGCCACTCGTCGCGGTCGGGCGCCTCGAGCAGGCCGAGGTCTTGCGGCGGGAACAGGCGTCCGTGCTGGCTCTTGGCCGGCGGCGTTTGCGCCGGCGCGGCAAGCGCCGCCGCCAGGACGAGACCTGCGGCCCACACGGCGAGATGCCCGCTCCTCATACCCAGAATTATACTGGGCGGATGCTGCCTGCCTTCTTCGACTCGGTCGTCTCCCTGATCGTTCGCACCTCGACCGATCTGCCCCCCGACGTGCGCGCCGCGATGCGCGTGGCCATGGACCGCGAGGACGAGCCGAGGGCCGCGCAGGCGCTGTCGATCATCGGCCAGAACATCGACCAGGCAGCCACCGTTGAGGGGGCCATCTGCCAGGACACCGGCATGCCCACCTTCGAGGTGCACACCCCCGTCGGCGTGAACCAGATCGTGCTGGAGCAGCGCATCCAGGAGGCGGTGGCCGAGGCAACCAGGCGCGGCAAGCTGCGTCCCAATTCGGTGGACTCGCTGACCGGCGAGAACTCGGGCGACAACCTCGGCCCGGGCACGCCGATCATCCACTTCAAGCAGTGGGAGCGCGACGAGATCGAGGTGAAGCTGATTCTCAAGGGCGGCGGCTGCGAGAACATGAATATCCAGTACTCGCTGCCCATCGAACTGCCGCACTTGGGCCGCGCCGACCGCACGCTCGAAGGCGTGCGCAAGTGCATCCTGCATTCGGTGTGGAACGCGCAAGGCAAGGGCTGCGCGCCGGGCGCGCTCGGCGTCGGCATCGGCGGCGACCGCACCTCGGGCTACGTGCTGGCCAAAGCGCAACTCTTCCGCACGCTCGACGACGTCAACCCCGACGAGCGCCTGGCCGCGCTCGAAGCCGACATCATGGGCACGGTGAACCGTCTCGGCGTGGGCACCATGGGCTTCGGCGGGAGGGTGTCGCTCATTGGCTGCAAGGTCGGCGTGGCCAATCGCCTGCCGGCCAGCTTCTTCGTGTCCGTGGCCTACGACTGCTGGGCCTTCCGGCGCCTCGGCGTGGTGCTCGACGCGACCAGCGGCGAGATCACGCGGTGGCTGTATCGCGACCCGGTCGTGCCGGCGCTGGCCATGATGGACCAGGGCGGCTTCCGCCGCACCGGCCGCGAGGTGGCGCTCGACACGCCGCTCGACGAGGCCACGGCACGGTCGCTGAAGGTCGGCGACGTCGTGATGATCAGCGGTCGAGCCTTTACCGGCCGCGACGCCGTGCACCACCACCTGATGTCGCACGAGCCCCCGGTCGACCTGCGCGGCAGCCTCATCTATCACTGCGGGCCGGTGGTGAAGAAACTCGATGACGGCGCGTGGACAATCACGGCCGCCGGCCCGACCACCAGCATCCGCGAGGAGCCCTATCAGGCCGACCTCATCGGCCGCTACGGCATCCGCGCGGTGATGGGCAAGGGCGGCATGGGGCCCAAGACGCTGGCCGGCCTGAAAGAACACGGCGCGGTTTACCTCAACGCCATCGGCGGCGCCGCGCAGTTCTACGCGCGCTGCATCGAGCGCGTCGACGGCGTGTCGCTGCAGGAGTTCGGAACCCCCGAGGCGATGTGGCATCTAACGCTTAGGGACTTCCCGGCCATCGTGACCATGGACGCCCACGGCAACAGCCTCCACAGGGACGTCGAGCAGGCCTCGGCGGAAGTGCTGGCCGAGTTGGCCGGGTCGCCCCGATAGGCCGCCGGCAGGGCTCGCGAGCAGGCTGTAAGTGATTGACTGCAAACGGGTTGATCGCTGAACGGCACATCCATTCTCCGTGTTACACTGAGGGAACCATGCACACCGAAACTGTCACCGCCCACGACGCGCCGGTTACGCTGCCCACGCCCAGCATCATCAACGTCACCGAAGCGGCGGCCGGGAAGATCCGCGAACTGCTCGTGGAAGAAGGCAAGGCCGAGAGCGGCTTGCGCGTGTTCGTGCAGGGCGGCGGCTGCTCCGGCTTCCAGTACGGCCTGATGATCGAGGAGTCGGGCGGCGTCGGCGACCAGCTGTTCGAATCGAACGGCGTGCGCTTGTTCGTGGATCCGGTGAGCCTCAGCTATCTCAAGGGCGCCGAAGTGGACTTCGTCGACACCATCACCGGCGGCGGGTTCACCATCAAGAACCCCAACGCCAGTTCCACCTGCGGCTGCGGGTCGTCGTTCAGCGCCTAACTTCGTCCGCTCCGTGCGGCACGCGACGGGCCGTTCCGGCCCGTCGGTCCGCCGTGCGGTCGCCTCTCCAGTCAGGGTTCCGGTCATGGCGATGAGCGCGCTCCCCGACATCGATCGCCTCCGGCCCGCCGGCACGAAGCGTTCTGGCAAGCGCGATCAGATCGTCAACACCTTCCTCAAGCAGGAAGGCCACCTCAGCGCCGACGATCTCGTCGACATCATCAAAAGCGAAGACCAGCGCATCAGCCGCGCCACCGTCTACCGCACGCTGCAGTGGATGGTGGACGGCGGGCATCGCGCGCAAGGTGGACTTCGGCGAGGGCCGGTTCCGGTTCGAGCATTCCTACCGCCATCCCCGGCACTATCACCTCATCTGCAAGACCTGCAACCGGTCGTTCGAGTTCCTCAGTTCCGACATCGAGGCGCTGGTCGAGGAAGTGGCGGCGGCGCGCAACTTCATGGCCCGCCAGAGCGTGGTGCAGATCTACGGCACGTGCGAGGCCTGCCAGGCCGGCCGCACCGCGCAGCCGGACAGCGGCAACTCGGAACTGCTCTTCGCGCGCGACGCGTTGCGCATAGCCATTGCCACCGAACGCAGCGGCCGCGAGTTCTACACACGGGCGGCGCGGCTCGTGAAGAACACGCGGGGCCGTCACGTCTTCGAGAAGCTGGCGGCCGAGGAAGTCGATCACCTGCAACGGCTCGAAGGGCGTTACCGGGCCTTGCTCGAGCGCGATCCGGAACTCGAGTCGCGGCCGACCTTCCTGTTCTTCAAGGGCGCCGCCAACGGCCTGTTTGCCGAAGGCACCGAGCAGTTGAGCAAGCCTGGCGTGGACGAAGCCGAGGCGTTGCGCATCGGCATCCGCTGCGAGCGCGGCTCCCACCAGTTCTTCAAGCGCTACGGCGAGCGCTTCGAGGACTCGGAAGGCAAGCAGATGTTCCTCGAGTTCGCCGACGAGGAGCGCGAGCACCTCGAGCTCCTCATCCGCGAGTACCGCGCCCTGATCACGCGGCGCCACGCCGGGACCAAGAGCAAGCGGGCGGCGAAGGCGGCGCGGCCCCCGGCCGCCCGCAAGCTGCGTCCGTCGACGTGATCGACCTGCACCTGCACACGACCGCGTCGGACGGCCACTGCAGTCCCGCCGAGCTGGTCGACAAAGTGCAAGCCGCCGGCGTCACCACTTTTGCGGTGACCGACCACGACACCGTCGCGGCCGTCGACGAGGTGCGCCGGCTCATCGCCGGCCGGCCGCTGACGCTCGTCCCCGGACTCGAAGTGACGGCCGTGTGGGACGGGCGTGACGTGCACGTGCTCGGCTACTGGATCGATACGACCGACGCGCCCTTGCTCGCGTTCCTGGCGGAGCAGCGCCAGCGGCGCGTGGCCCGCGTTCAGCAGATTGGCGCGGCCTTGGCCGAGGCCGGGGCGTCGGTGGACCTGGCGCCGCTGCTGGAGGATGTTGCCGCCCGCGCGGGGGCCGCGGTGGGGCGTCCTGGCGTGGCCCAGGCGCTCGTCGCGGCGGGACACGCCTCGTCGGTGCAGGACGCGTTCGACCGGCTGCTGGGGGAGGGCTGCCCGGCCTACGTGGCGCGCTCGGGCGAGCCGCCCGCGGTCGTCTGCGCAATCATCCACGCGGCCGGCGGTGTCGCCTCGCTGGCCCATCCCGGCGTGACCCGACGCGACGACTGCCTGGAGGAATGGGCCCGCGGCGGGCTCGACGCGCTCGAGGCCCATCACTCGGACCACTCCGAGGCGCAGCGGACTTTCTATGTGGAGCGAGCCCGGCAGCTCGGGTTGGCGGTGTCGGGCGGGTCCGATTTCCACGGCGACGCGCCGATGAGCCATCGCGCGCGGCGCAGCATCGGCGCCGCGCCGCTGCCGCCAGACCTCTTCGCGGCGCTGCTGGCGCGCCGCCATGCGCGGCGGCCGACATGAGCGGGCCCGAGGTGCTGGTCGAGATCGCCGGGGTCGTAAAGGACTACCAGGCGCTGCGGCCGCTCAGGGTCGTCGATCTGCGCGTGGCCCGTGGCGCGGTGGTATCGGTGCAGGGCCTGGACGCCCTTGCCGCCGAAGTGCTCGTCAACCTGATGACCGCGGCCATGCAGCCCGACCAGGGATCGGTGCACCTCTTCGGCCGGTCCACCGCGACCATCGACGACTACGACGCCTGGCTGGCCATGCTCGACGGGTTCGGATTGCTCACCGATCGCGCCGTGCTGCTCGACCAGTTCTCGATCGCGCAGAACCTGGCCCTGCCGCTGTCCCTGGCCATCGACCCCATCGCTCCGGAGCTGGTCCCGGTCGTGGAGGCGCTGGCCGACGAGGTCGGGCATCCCGCGGGAGGTACTGGGCGATCCGGTGCGAGGCGCCGACCCAGCCGTGCTGCAGCGGCTGAGGCTGGCCCGGGCAATCGCGCTCGGACCGCGCTTGCTCGTGGCCGAACACCCCACCGCCTCGTTGCCGCGCGAGGCCGTCCCGGGCTTTGCCCGCGATCTGGCGCGCATTGCCGCCGCCCGCGGGCTCGGGCTCCTGGCCTTGAGCGCCGACCGCGAGTTCGTGCGCGCGCTCGGCGGCACCGTGCTCACGCTCGACGCCCGGTCCGGCCTCCTGACACGTCCGGGATTGCTGGCCCGCCTGGGGCTGGGATAATGGCTCCATGACGATCAAAGGTGAGGTCGTGCGGCTCGAGCCGGCGCACGGATTCGGGTTCCTCCTCGACGACCAGGAGATGGAGTGGTTCTTCATCGACGCCGGTGTCCGGGCCGGCGGCCTCGCCGCCCTCTGGGTGGGCGAGCGCGTGGCCTTCTCGCAGGAGCGCACGCCGCACGGGCCGCGCGCCACCGACATCCATCACGAGTCGGTCGAGTGACCCCCCGCCTGTTGCTCTTCGACATCGACGGCACGCTGGTCTCACGGGCGGCGCCGGGCAGCGCGCCATCAGCCGGGCCTTCCATGAGCTGTTCGGGGTGGCCGATGCGTTTGCCGGCGTGACGATGGCCGGTCGCACCGACCGCTTCCTCGTACAGGGTGGCCTCGAGCGCTGCGGCCTGCCGGTCACGCCCGAGGCGCACGCCACCGTGCGCGAGCGCTACCTGGCGCGGCTGGCCGAAGCGATCGCGGAGCCGGCACAAGGCACCAAAGCGATGATGCCGGGCGTGACGGCGCTGCTCGACGCGCTCGACCAGATGGACCACGTGCACTCGGCGCTGCTCACCGGGAATTACGAAGTGGGCGCGCGCATCAAGCTCGAACACTTCGACCTGTGGCGGCGCTTCGCCTGGGGCGCCTTTGGCGACGACTACGCCGACCGCAATCTCATGGCCCAGGCCGCCATGGCCGCCGCGCCGGCGCGCGGCGTGATGCTGCCCGACCCGTCCCACGCCGTCGTCATCGGCGACACCCCCTTCGACGTGGCCTGCGCCCGCGCCGCCGGCGCGCGCGTCATCGCGGTGGCCACCGGCGGCCATGGGGTGGACGAACTTCGGGCCTGCGGCGCCGACGTGGTGTTCGAAGACCTGACCGACCTCGACGCCGTCCTCGACGCCGTCAACGGATAGCGGTCTGGCCGCGGCCGCCGACCGGAAATGCCGAAGCCAGCCAAGGCCGAAGCGTCCGAGGAGGAGTCGTGCCAATCAGGCGAGACCCGCAGGGCGACGCCGATCCGCGCGCGCCTGTATGATCGACGATGGAAGCGAACGGGGCCCGGTGGCCCTCCCGGTCTTCAAAACCGGTCGCCGCCCTCTTTGAGGGCGGGCTGGGTTCGACTCCCAGGCGCTTCCGCCACGCCTTTTGGCGTGGCGGCGGCGCGGATGGAATCCCGGCGTACGCACCACGGCCATCGGATCGAGAGGGTGGTCAGCGGGGTGGGATGAGCAAGCGGCCCGGCCTCATCCCCTCGAGGCCGGGACGACGAGAAGCTTCAGCCTTCGATGAGACGCACGTCGGCGGCGCGCGGTCCCTTCGCGGATTCCTCGGTCACGAACTCGACGCGCTGGCCCTCACGCAGGAGCTCGAATACCACGCCGCGCACGGCGCTTCGGTGGAAGAAGTGCTCCAGGCCCGACTCATCGCGGATGAAGCCGAAGCCCTTGTCAATCAAGAGCCGTGCAATTGTGCCCTGGTACATGTCCGTGCCCTCCGACGACGGTGAACGCCCGCTGCGCCCACTACGTGCTGACGGCATCGAGCGCGCTGGCGACACCTGATCGGCAGCGGCCCGGTGCATCCACGCGGGTCATGGCGCGGACCCGAGAGGTCCGGGCAGTGTAGGCAGGCGCCAAAGCGCAAGTCAAGGCCGGACGCAGCCGACCGTCCATGACACGATAGGGCACCCACCACCATGCTTTGCGCCGTCATCCTGGCAGCTGGACAGTCGACGCGCATGGGCCGACCCAAGGCCGGTTTGCGCGTGTCGGCCGACGGCCCAACCTTCGCCGCCGCCATCGTGGCGACGCTGCAAGCGGCTGGCCTCGACGAGGTGATTGTCGTGGCTGGCGCGCATCCCGAGGCGGTCGCGGCGGCCGTGGACGGCCTGGCCGCGGTCCGCGTAGTGCACCACGCCGGCTGGCCGGCCGGGCAACTGTCGTCGCTTCTGGCTGGTCTCGCGGCGGCCGACACGCCCGCGCTCGAAGCCCTGCTGGTCACGCTCGTGGACATCCCGCGCGTGCGCCGCGCCACGATCGAGGCGCTGGTCCACGCTTGGCGGACGTCGCGGGCGCCGATTGTGCGTCCGGCCGTCGGGACGCGGCATGGCCATCCCGTGATCTTCGACCGCGTCACCTTCGCCGCCTTGCGCGCGGCCCCCCTCGAGGTCGGCGCCAAGGCGGTCCTGCGCGCGTGGCGCGAGCGCGTGCTCGACGTGCCCACCGACGACGACGGCGTTCTCGTGGACATCGACACCCCGCAGGACTACGACGCGTTTCGCCGCGGCGCCGCTACCATTTGAGCTGCGCGCCAAACCTGACGACGCGCGGGTTCAGGATGCTGCTGATGCTGTTGTAGGCGGCGGTGCCGAAGTTGGTGGAACGCACGCCCAGGACCGGGTTCGCGTTCATGATGTTGAAGACGTCGGCCTGCAGCTGCAGGCGGCGGCCGGCGCCGATCCCGAACCATTTGGCCAGCGAGATATCGAGCTGGTTGATGCGGTCGAGGAACTCGGTGCCCGGTGCGACCAGGGGCAGCAGCAACTGCCCCTCGGTCATGCCCGGGATGACCAGGGCTCCCGGCGCGCACGGGCCCGTGCAGTTGGCGGCGTAGCGCGTCGTCGGCGTGATCAGCCAGCGGGTGCCGATGGGGCTGCCCACGTCGCCGTAGCCGGGTCCGGCGATGCGGTTGCGGTCGGCCGCCGCCGTGCCTGAATAGCCGCCCAGGGAACGGCCGGCGATGCTCTGGAACGACAGGCTGGCCTGGATGCCGAACTTGATCGGATACGTGCCGGCGAACTTGAACTGCTTCAGGAACGGGATATCGTTCTCGCGATCGTCGCAGAAGCGCAGGAAGTTCGGGTCGTCGGGTTCGTCGCAGGTCACGCGCAGGCGTCCGCTCGCATGGTGAAGCCGCCGAAGACCGTGCCGCCGCCGGGGAGCCGCGCATTGAAGGTGAGATCGCCGCCGTTGTAGATCTGCTTGCGGTCGGAGTTGGCGTTGGTGTCGAAATCGTCCACCGCCCGCAGCTGGGTGGTGGTCGCCACCGTGTAGGCGGTGAAGACCGAGCCGTCGAGCGGGCTGCACGACGTCCACGCCGCGGTAGTCGGCGGGCGTGCGCAGCAGGTTGTCGGTGACCGGCAGGTTGTAGAACTGTCGCCGGTAGAAGGTAGCCGCGAGCCGACACCCGCGGGAACAGCTCGTGCTGGATGCCGCCGGTCGTCTCGAGGTTGTAGGTGCGCTGGAAGTCAGGGTCGACGGTGGCCAGCGAGCGAGTGCCGAAGTTGGCGGGCAGCCGGCGAAGTTGATCTCGCAGCCGGGCGTTCAGGTAGGCGCAGCCCGGCTCGCCCTGCGCGATGTCGTCGCCGTTGAGGTCGGTCCAGGGCAGCGTCGCCGAGGTCAGCGCCAGCGGGTTGTACTTGGTCGCGAACTGGGTCGTGCGCGACTCGTTGTAGCGGTTGAAGCCCGGCTTTGAGCGCCGTCTTCGCGTTGCCGAACAGGTCGTAGACCACGCCCGAGGCGCGGCGCGAAGTCCTTCCAGGTGGGCATGGGAATCGCGTCGAACTTCCGGGCGTCGACGAAGCGGCCGTTGCCGGACGCCTGCGTCGGCCACTTCGTGCGCCAGGTATTCCCAGCGCAGCCCGGTGTTGACGGTGAAGCGGTTCAGCGCCCACGAATCCTGGCACGAAGATGCCGACATCGGCGTTGAGCTTCTCCTGGTAACGAAGCGGCGTGTTGTAGACCGTGACCGACACCGGATTCGTGAACGGCGCGGCGGCGGTGCCGGCGTAGACCTGCTGGAGGTCGCCGTTGGTCTCGCGCGTGTTCACGTAGGGGCCCCAGTGGTCCTGGACGCCGCCCTTGATGTTGTGCGAGCCGGTGATGTAGCTGAGGCCGCCCATGCATGTTGAAGCGGTCGGGATAGCGGCCGCCCCAGTTGGCCAGACCGTTGGTCAGCGCGACCAGTTCTGGTCGCGACGGCTGGCGTTGGCGTACCACTCGGGCGTGAAGGGCACCTTGTTGACGCCGGGCTGGTTGGTGATCACGTACTCTTCGTAGTTGAAGGAGTAGCCGGCTTCGAGCGAGCAGCCGGCTTGCTCAGCGTGCCGGTGTACTTCGCGGCCGCCGAGTTGTAGCGCGGCGACGTCCAGATCTGCGACGCGGTGGCCGGGTCGTCGCCGGCGTTCATGCCGTGGCCGCGGAACTTGTCGATCTCGTCGTAGTAGACCGAGAACTTGTGCTTGGGCGTGACCTGCCAGGTGAGGCGCAGCAGCGCGCTCTTGATCTTCTGGTCGTCGATGCCCTGCTCGCAGTCGACGGTGCCGGCGCGGCAGCCGGCGATGCTTGCCGGTAGGGCGTGCCGGACGGCGCGTTGAAGACGTCGGCCACCGGGGAGTTCACCGACCAGGCCCGCATCGACGTGAAGAACCACAGCTTGTCGCGCTTGATCGGGCCGCCCAGCGCCAGATTGAAGTCGTAGATGCGGTCGACGCCGGGCCCGAAGCGCAGCCCGCGGCTGACGATGTCGTCGGTGAGGTTGTCGCTCTGGAAGGCCTTGTCGGTCCAGGCCGCGAAGAACGCGCCGCTGAAGCGGTTGCCGCCGTCCTTGGGATCGATGTTCATGCGCACGCCGCCCGGCGACACGTCGGCGCCAGCGCCGCTGGTCTGATACGACATCTCCTGGCATCATCGCGCTGGTTGAAGTACTGCTGCACCGCGCCGTCGCCGTCGAGCCCGTTGACCATCAGGCCGTCGACCGGTGACGATGTTGTTGGCCGAGGTGAGACCGCGGGTCGACATGTAGGTCTGCTGCATGGCGCGCGAGCCGCCGACGTCGGGCACGTTCAGCGACACCCCGCTCACGAGCTGCGCCAGGCCCTGGATGGTCCGGCCGGTCGGCACCTGCTCGAGGATCTCGGCGGTCATGACTTCCACCTTGGCGTTGCTCGAGACGTCGACGGTCGGGGAGGTGCCGGTGACGGTGATCGCTTCCTCGAGCGCGCCCACTTCCAGGGTGGCGTTCAGCGTGCCGGTGAAGTCGACGCGCAGTTCGACCTTTTCCTGACGGACCTGCTTGAAGCCCGGCAGCGAGAAGGTGACGGTGTAGGAGCCGGGACGCAAATCGGTGATGCGGTACTGGCCGTTTGCGTTGGTGTTGTCGCTCTTCGCGCCTCCGATGAGGACTGGGCTCGACGCCTCGACGACGACGCCCGGCAGCACGGCCCCGCTGGTGTCTTTGACTGTGCCGGTGAACGAACTCTGGGCGGCGACGAGCGAGGGGAACACGAGAACCGCGACGAGACACGCGACCAACGCCTTGAGACGTCCTGTCATGCCACTCTCCCTGGGACTGATGACCTCCGCCGTCACTACTGGTGACGACGGCCTTCACACGAGACCGACGCCGGGAGCGGCCGACGCGAGCAGTGGGCGCAACACTGACGAGGGCTGCATGGAGCACCGCTGTCCGAACGTGCGTTTACGCGACTGTGCCGCGCTTGATATCACGAAATGTCTCCGAGATGCAACCTGACGTCTCCGTCTCGTCTTGCGGTGTCTCCGGCGGAGAACGGCTCGTCACCTACACCGTCCAGACTCGTCCCAGGGTGTGCGCCCGTCGGCGTGACGGGGCTGATTGAGCGTCCGGCGGGACCGGCGCGGCCCAGCCACGGCCTCCCCGGGAGTATCATCGCCGCCACTTGGCCCAGGTGGGCCGGAGCAAACGGCGACGATGCGCCGGGCGCACGGAGGGACGCGATGAGAAGCCTGACGCAAGCCGTGCTATGGGTGCTGCTCGGAGCGGGACTGTGGGCGCAGACCGGCGGATCGGCGCCGGCGGTGCTCTACGAGGGCGCCCGGCTGATCATCGGCGACGCGACGCCGGCCATCGCCTCGGGCGAGCTGCTGGTCGAAGCCGGCCGGATCCGGGCGGTCGGGGCCACCGGCACGATCACCGCGCCGGCCGGCACACGGCGCGTCACCCTGACCGGCAAGACGCTCATGCCGGCCATGGTCAACGCGCACGTCCATATCGGCTACGAGGGCTACACCACCTGGGACGTCGCCAACCACACCCCCGAGAACGTGCGCGACCATCTGCTGCGCGAGGCGTTCTACGGCGTTGCGGCCACGACCGCGGTCGGCTCGAGTCCGACCGGGCAGATGCTTCAGTTCCGCCGCGATCAGACGGCCGGCAGGTATCCAGGCACGTCCCGGCTGATTTACATCCCCGGCCTGGCGCCGCCCGACGGCGGCCCCGATGAGGTCCTGCGCGTGGCGACCCGCCAGAACCACGCCGTGCACGAAGTGGCGACGCCCGCCGAGGCGCGCGCCACCGTGAACCGGCTGGCTGACCTGGGCCTGACGCATGTCAAGCTGTGGGTCGACGACCGGCGCGGCACCTACCCCAAGTTCACCGACGAGACCTGGCGCGCGATCATCGACCAGGGGCATGCCCGGAAGATGACCGTGCACGTCCATGCCATCGCGCTGGCCGATCAGAAGGCGGTGGTGAAGGCCGGCGCGGACGTGCTCGTGCACATGGCGCAGCGCGAGCCGCTCGACGACGAGTTCCTGGCCATTGTCAGAGAGAAGAAGCCCTACTGGGCCACCGTGATCGGCCTCGGCGACCCCACCGAAGTGTGCCGGCCTGATCCGTTCTTCGAGCAGGCGCTGCCCGACGCGGTCATCGCCAGGATTCGCGCCACGGTCGAGCGCCGGCCGTTGTCGCCCAGTTGCGGCCCGCCGCCGGCCACCGCGGCCGAGCGCGAGCGTCAGATGGCCATCAACTTCCCGCAAATGCTCGCGGCCGGGGCGCGCGTGGTGCTGGCCACCGATACCGGCATCCAGCCTGGGCACACGTTCGGTTCTGGTGAACACGTCGAGCTGGCCCGCTGGGTGCAACTGGGGATGACACCGGGCGAGGCCATCGTGGCCGCCACCAGCCGGCCGGCGGCGCTCATGGGACAGACCGATCTTGGCGCACTGGCGGCGGGCCGGCGCGCCAGCTTCATCGTGCTCGACGGCAACCCGCTCGACGACATCATGAACACGCGCCGCATCGCCGATGTCTATCTGGACGGCGTCCGCGTCGATCGACAGGCGCTGGCCGCGAGTTTCAAGCGCGAGACCCGGTGAGCACCGGCCGCACCGCCGGGGCTCGGGCAGCGGCGCGCTGGCCGTCCCGTGAAAGGCCGTGAACGGCTCGGGGTAGCCCCCGACCGCACCGCCGGCCGGCGTGGGAAGCGGCGTATCATGTGGTGCTCGTGGCGATTCATCGAGTTGGCAACCCCTGTCGGGACGGGACGCCGCGCGCGTGTCCGGCGGGGGCCGCATGACGTTCCTGCGGTCGGTCCGGTGGCGTCTCTTCGTCGTCGCGTGGATCCTGTATTCGGTGCATTTCGCCACCAACGTCGTGCGCGAGCACTATCCGGCGTTCGCGCTGGCCGAGCACGGCACCTTCTTCGTCGATGAATACCGGGGCTTCCACGCCGACATCTTCGAACATCGCGGCCATGCCGTGGTCGGCAACCAGGTGCTGGTGTCGGTGCTGGCCGCCGTCCCGCTCTTCATCTTCGATCCGGTGCTCGACGCCGTCGAGCGCTACAGCGTCGCCCGCTTGCAGGCCGCGGCCGTGCCGGCAGCCGCCGAGGACCGCACCGACAAGCCGCTCCGCCGGCAATTCTTCCAGTTGGTCCGCGAGCGCGGGCTCGACCTGCGCTTCGGCGCCGCCACGGTGGTGACCTCGGCCTTCTTCATGGCGCCCCTCATGGCGCTGTTCCTCGTGTACTTCTACGGCGTGCTCCAGCGGCGCGGCGTGACCTCGCCGCTGGCGGTGGAGCTCACCTTCCTGCTCGGCTTCGGCACGCCGCTGTTCTTCCGCGCCTCCACCCTCAACCACAACGTGTTCGTGATGTACGCCATGTTCATCGCCTTCATGCTGCTGTGGGCGAGCGCCGATGCTGCCGGACCGGCGGGCACGCGCCGCCGGCTGTGGGCGGGATTCTTCGCCGGCCTCACGCTGGCCACCGACTATGTGGGGATCGTCTTGATGCCGCTGCTGTGGGGCTACGCCCTGTGGTCGCGCCGCTGGTCCGCAGCGGCGCCGGCGACGTGGCGCGCGGCCGTCTGGGAGTCCCGCTTCATGGTGCTCGGCAGCCTGCCGCCGATTGCCTTCCTGCTCTACAGCCAGTGGGCGATGTACGGCAACCCGTTCCTCCCCGGGCAGTACCGGATGCCCAATCAGAACATCTACGTCACCGAGGGCGCGCGCGGCTTCACCCTGCCAGACCTCGAACTGCTCGTGATGGGCCTCTTCGATCCGTCGTTCGGCCTGTTCACCTGGGGACCGGTGCTGGCGCTGGCGCTGCTGCCGGTGCCGCGAAGCTGGACGGGCCTGCTCGTGCCCCGGCTCGAGCGGCGGTGGATCGCGGCGGCGTCGGTGGCCCTGCTGGTGTTTGCCTCGATGAACCAGGTACTCGCGGCTGCAGTTCAACAGCGGTTTCCGCTATCTGGTGCCGCTCGTGCCCTTTCTGGTGCTGGTCATCGCCGAACACTGGCGCCGCTTCAGTGCGCCGCTGCGCTGGGGCATCATGGCCGTGGCCGTGATGCACTCCTGGGTGCTCACGGTATATCGGGAGCCGGTGGGCCGTTCCTGGCAGTTGTTCATGACGGAAGGCCCGCAGCTGCCGTGGTACCGCGTGCTGAGCATGACCGGCAATCCCGACAACCCGTGGCTCGGCACCACCTGGGTGCCCATGACCCTGCTGGCGTTCACCGCGGCGCTGGTCGTGACGGTGTGGCGCTACGGCGCCCGGATGGAGTCTCGTCATGGACATGCTTGACGCGGGCCAGGACGGCCCGCTCGTTTCGGTGGTCGTGCCGGTCTTCAACGAGTCCGAAGTCATCGCGACCTTCTACGCGCGTGCCACCAGCGCGCTCGGCGGCCTCGACTACGAGCTGCTGTTCGTCGACGACGGCAGCCGCGACGACTCGTTCCAGCAACTGTGTGACTTCGCGGCCGCCGACCCGCGCGTGCACGTGATCAAGTTCTCGCGCAACTTCGGCCACCAGATCGCCATCACGGCCGGCATCGACTTCGCGCGCGGGCGAGGCCGTCGTCGTCATCGACGCCGACCTGCAGGATCCGCCCGAGGTCATCGTGCAGATGATCGAGACGTGGCGCGAGGGCTACGACGTGGTCTACGGCGTCCGCGCCGACCGCGAGGGCGAGACCGCCTTCAAGCTGCTCACGGCGCAGCTCTTCTACCGGCTGCTCGGCCGCGTCACCAATATCGACATCCCGCAGAACGTCGGCGACTTCCGCCTGATGAGCCGTCGCGTCGTCGATCGAGCTGAAGCGCCTGCGCGAGAAGGACCGCTTCGTCCGCGGCCTGGTCGCCTGGGTCGGCTTCAAGCAGACCGCCGTGACCTATCGCCGCGACCGGCGCCTGGCCGGCGAGACCAAGTATCCGTTCCGCAAGATGGTCAAGTTCGCCTTCGACGGCATCACGTCGTTCTCGACCCTGCCGCTGAAGATCGCCACCTGGATGGGCTACCTGGCGGCCTTCGTCGCCATCCTCTACCTGGCCAGCGTGTTCGTGCAGAAGGCCCTGGGCTACACCGTCGACGGCTGGGCCACGATCATGGTGGCGATGCTGTTCATGGGCAGCGTGCAGCTCATCTGCCTGGGCATTCTCGGAGAATATCTGGGACGGATCTTCACCGAGGTCAAGCCGCGGCCCATGTACGTCATCGAGACGCACGTGGGCGCACGCCCCGGCGGGCTCGCGCCGCCGCGATGAGCGGCCGAGCCGTCTTCGTCACCGGCGCCGGCGGCTTCGTCGGCCGGCGCCTGCTGCCGGCGCTGGCCCGCCTCGGCGGGCCGGTGATTGCGCTCGATCGGTCGGGCGCGCTGGCGGCAGCGGACCTGCCCGTGGGCGTGTCCACCTGCCGCGGCGACCTGCTCGCGCCCGACACCTATCTCGAGGCGTTGCGCGGCTGCGACGCGGTGATGCATCTGGCGGCAGCGACCGGCAAGGCGTCAGCAGCGGAGCATCACCGCGTCAACGCGCGGGGCACGGCCGCGCTCGCCGGCGCGTGCCGCGACGCCGGCGTCGAGCGGCTGCTCTTCGTCAGCTCGATTGCGGTCACCTTCGGCGACCAGACCGGCTATCACTACGCCGCGGCCAAGACGGCGGCCGAGCAGGCCGTGGCGCGATCGGGGCTGCGCACGACGATCGTGCGGCCGACGATGATCTTCGGGCCCGGCATCGCCGGTGGAGCGGGGGCTGGCCGGGCTGGCGATGCTGCCCGTGGTGGTCGTGCCGGGCGCCGGCCGCGTCCGCGTGCAGCCGGTGCACGTCGACGATGTGGTCGCCTGTCTGCTCGAGATACTCGCCGCCGACCGCTTTGCCGGCGAAGTGCTCGAGGTCGGCGGTCCCGACGTGCTCTCGATCGAGGAACTGCTCCAAGCGATTCGCGTGGCCAGGGGGGGCACGCCTGGTCGGATGCTCCATCCGCCGCTCGGGCTGATGCGCGGGCCGGCGCTCGTGGCGGAGCGCGCCGGCCTGGCCGGCTTCCTCCCGGTCACGGCCGGGCAGCTCGCCTCGTTTGCCAACGACAGCACGGCGGCGCCCTCGACCCTCGAGGCGGCGCAGCCGGCGCGCATGATCCCGCTCGAGCGCATGCTCGGCAGCGCCCCGGCCGGGACCGCCGCCCGCGAGTCCGCCGCGGTCGGGTCCGCCGCGGTCGAGTCCGTCATTGACGAGAACGTATACCGCGGGGCGGCGGTGGACGCAGTGGTGGAGCACGAGTGCCGCGTCTTCACCCGCCACCTGCTCGGTCTCGAGGCCGACGCCTTCGTGCTCGAGGCCTATCGCCAGGCAGTCGCCCGGGTACCGGCGCTCACCTCCGCCTCGGCCTTCGACGACGTGCTGCTCGCTTGGGCGCGGCGCGGCCCTGGATGGACGCGCATCGCCGATGCCTATGCGGCGTTGTTCTACCGCGACTCGGCGCTGCGGCGGCGCCTCGTCATGGCGCTGGCCATCCTCGAAACGCGCGCGCCCTTCCATCAGCGGCTCGATGCCGCCGACGGCGTGCCCGGCCTGGCCTTGTGGACGCGCGTCGCCGCGCGCGTGCTGGTGGCCGTCGCCAGTCTCGCGGCCGGCCTGCTGATCTTCGTGCCGGTCCGCGCCGCCGTCGCCGTTCTGGGGAGACGCCCATGACGCCCACGGTCACGGTGATCGGCTCGGGTGCCAGCGGCGTACACTTCGCCTTGACGGTGCTCGAACGCGGCGGCCGCGTGCGTATGCTCGATGTCGGCGTCCAGGGGGCGCCACAGCCGCTGCCCGACGCGACCCTGAACGACCTCAAGGCACAGTTGCCCAATCCGGTCGAGTACTTCCTCGGGTCCCGCTACCAGGGCGCGTTCCTGCCCGGCGACAACGACGAGTACGTACGGCCTCCCGCCGGGCAAGGACTATATCTTCGACAGCCCCGCCGGCTTCGGCCACACGAGCGTTGGCTTCGCGCCGCTCTTCTCCTTCGCCCGCGGCGGGCTGGGTGAAGCCTGGACCGCCGGCTGCTACCCGTTCACCGCGGCCGAGACGACGGCGTTCCCCTTTCCTTACGACGATCTCCGTGGGCGCTACGACGACATCGCCGCGCGCATCGGCGTCACCGGCACGGAGGACGACCTCAGCCCCTACATGCCGGTGCATGCGCACCTGCTGCCGCCGCTCCGGCTCGACGCGCACTCCGCCCGCCTGCTGGCCGACTACGCCCGCGTGCGCGAGCGCCTCAACGCCGCCGGGGTGTTCCTCGGCCGCACGCGGGTGGCCACGCTCAGCCAGCCGTTCCGCGATCGCCGGGCCTGCACCTACTCGGGCCGCTGTCTGTGGGGTTGCCCGACCGGCGCGCTCTACACGCCGTCGAGCACGCTGCGCGAGTGCCAGACCTACCCGGGCTTCGAGTGACGTCTCTGGCGTGGAGGTCAGCCATCTGCGGCTGGGCAGCGGCGGCAGGGTGGCCGCCGTTGTGGCCCGCCAGCTCGATTCAGGCGGCGAGGTCGAGTTTGCCGCCGATCGCGTAGCCCTGGCGGCCGGAGCGCTGGTCTCGAGCCGCATCTTCCTGACCACCGTGCGCCGCGCGGGCGGCGGACAGGTGCGGCTCCCGGGACTGATGGACAACCGGCAGTTGCTGGTGCCGTTCCTCAACCTGAAGATGCTGGGGCAGCCCTTCGACGCCAACAGCTACCAGTACCACCTGCTCGGGATGGGCGTGACCGGTGAGTCGCCCTTCGACTACGTCCACGGCCAGATCACGACGCTCAAGACGGCGCTCGTGCACCCCGTGCTGCAGCGACTGCCCTTCGACCTGGGCACGTCGGCGGCGTTGTTCCGGACCATCCACGCCGCCCTCGGCCTGGTCAACGTGAACTTCGCCGACACGCGCCGGGGCGACAGCTACGTCGAGCTCACCGACGATGCCCGGCCGCGCCTGGCTATCCGCTACGTGCCGGATGCCGGCGAGCCGCGGCGCATCGCCGCCGCTCTCGGGCGGGTGAAGAAGGCGCTGTGGGCGCTGGGCTGCATCGTGCCGCCGGGGATGGCCCACCTGCGCCCGATGGGCGCCAGCGTGCACTACGCCGGCACGGTGCCGATGACCGCCGCCGCCGGCCCATATACGGCCACGCCGCAGGGCGAGAGCCGCGACGTGCCGGGACTGTTCCTGGTCGACGGCGCAGGCTTTCCCTCGCTGCCGGCCAAGAACCTGACCTTTACGCTGATGGCCAACGCCGCCCGCATCGCCGCGGCGGCGTTCTAATCACGACCCCGAATCGCTGCCGGTCAGCGGTGCCGCCCAGTTCCTGCTTGGCTCGCAGCCAGTCGGCCTCCGGATCGCCCGGCCGGCCGCGGCGCTCGAGGTGCAGATAGTAGGCGCGCACCCGGATGTCCTCCTCGGCCGGAGCGGCAGGCGACGCGGCCGCCGCGGGCACCGGCGACGCGGCCGCACTGGGCACCGGCGACGCGGCCGCACTGGGCACCTGGGGCGCGGCTACAGCGGGAACCTGGGGCGCAGCCGCAGGGGCAGCAGCCTGGGGCGCTGCCGCAGCGGGAACCTGCGGCACGGCTGCCCGGGGAGCCTGCGCCGCGGCTGCGGCGGGAACCTGGGGCGCCGCTGGCGTCGGAGCCTGCGGGGCGGCGGCAGGGGAAACCGCGGCTGCGCCCGTAGCGGGAACCTTGGCCGCGGGCGAAGCAGGAGTCGCCTGCGCAACCGCCTTCGGGGTGTCCTGCTGGGCGACGGGAAGCTTCGCCGCGACGCTGGCGGGCACTTCCGGAGCGGCCGCCAATTCCGGCTTGGTGGTCTTGGGGCTGCGCGCGGCGGCGGCGCGACGCGGCGTGGCCGCGGTCGCGGGCTCGGCCGGAGCCGTCCGCTTCGAAGGGGTGGTCTTGCGTGGTGGTGTTGCCATGGTTCAATTCTAGGCCAGACCGGTGACCGCCTGGTGAACGCAGCTGGCGCTTCTCCACCGGGCACCCGTCGGAAAGGGCGATCTCTCAGCAGTTCATCACGAAACGGTCGATGGCGGACGCGGCCTGACGGCCATCGGCAATGGCCCACACGATGAGCGATTGACCACGTTGCAGGTCGCCGGCCGCGAACACCCCGGCGGTGCTGGTCATCCAGCTCTCATCCCGCCACACCGTGCCCCGCTCGGTCATCCGCAGGTCGAGGTCCTCGAGCAGGCGCCCCCGGGCCGGACCGGCAAAGCCCATCGCCAACAGCACGAGGTCGGCGGGAATGGAGAAGGCTGTGTCGGGTTCCGGCACGAATACCGGGCGGCCCTCGACGAGGTGGCGTGTCACCCTTTGCCCGTTGAGCAGGCGGACGTGGCCGTCGGCATCGCCGGTGAAGCTGGTGGTGGCCACGGCGTAGTGGCGCGTGCCGCCTTCTTCGTGCGCCGACGTCACGCGGAAGACCTGGGGCCACAGCGGCCAGGGGTTGTCGCCGGCGCGTGCCGCCGGCGGCGCCGGCAGGAGCTCGAACTGCGCGGCCGACAGCGCGCCCTGCCGGTGCACCGTGCCCAGGCAGTCGGCGCCGGTGTCACCGCCGCCGATGATGACGACGTGCTTGCCGGCCGCCGAGATGGCGATCCGATCGTCCAAGGCATCGCCCTGGCAGCGGCGGTTCTGTTGCTCCAGGTAGTCCATCGCGAAGTGCACGCCCTGGCAGGTCGCGGCCCGGTACGGCGAGGTCGCGTGGCTGGCCGGCTCCGCCGGCCAGCAGCACCGCGTCGAAGCTGCGGCGCAGGTCGTCGGCGGTGATGTCCACGCCCACCTCCACGCCGGCGCGGAACACCACCCCTTCGGCCTCGAGCAGCGCCAGCCGCCGATCGAGCACCCGCTTCTCCATCTTGAACTCGGGGATGCCGTAGCGGAGCAGGCCGCCGATGCGGTCGGCTTTCTCGTAGACGGTCACGCTGTGACCGGCGCGGTTCAGCTCGGCTGCGGCGGCCAGGCCGGCGGGTCCCGACCCCACCACCGCCACCTTCTTCCACGTGCGCAGGGCCGGTGGTTCAGGCGTGATCCAGCCCTCATCGAACGCGCGGTCGACGATGGCCAGCTCGATGGACTTGATGGCGACCGGGTCCTTGTTGATGCCGAGGACGCAGGCGCCCTCGCACGGCGCCGGGCACAGCAGACCGGTGAATTCGGGGAAGTTGTTGGTCTGGTGCAGACGGTCGATGGCCGCCCGCCACGCGCCGCGGTAGACCAGATCGTTCCAGTCGGGGATCAGGTTCCCGAGCGGGCAGCCCTGATGGCAGAAGGGCACGCCGCAGTCCATGCAGCGCGCGCTCTGGCGCGTCAGCTCGTCGGCTGGGTAGGCGGTGTAGACGTGGCGGTAATCGCCGGTCCGCTCGTCGACCGGGCGAGACGGCGGCTTGACGCGCGCGAACTCGACGAAGCCGGTGGCCTTGCCCATGTCAGGCCCCCACCAGAGTGCCCGACGCGGCCGGGTGCGCATGGTGCCGCTGACGCGC
The DNA here is from genome assembly GCA_963843885.1 of uncultured Acidobacteriota bacterium. GTDB lineage: Bacteria > Acidobacteriota > Vicinamibacteria > Vicinamibacterales > UBA2999 > CADEFD01. Next base: position 447,987 of record CAWJMJ010000010.1, on the reverse strand, counting down.
CTCGGCGTCGCGCACACGCTTGAAGTCGCGCGGCGTCACGGCCACGAAGGCCTGCCGCCCGCTCGGGCCAGGCCTCGAGCACCCGCGCCCCGATGGCGCTGCCGGTGAGCCGCACGTGCCGAGCGACCAGGTCGTGGACCAGCTGCGCTTCCTCGTCGTCTTCGAGGCGATCGAGATCGACCATCTCGCTATTGCACCGGCGGGCGAAGGTGCCGTCGCCGTCCAGCACGTAGGCGATGCCGCCGCTCATGCCGGCCGCGAAGTTGCGGCCGGTGCGGCCGAGCACCACGACGCGGCCGCCGGTCATGTACTCGCACCCGTGGTCGCCGACGCCCTCGACGACCGCATGCGCGCCGCTGTTGCGCACGGCGAAGCGCTCCCCGGCCACGCCGCGGAAGTAGGCCTCGCCGCTGGTGGCGCCGTAGAGCGGCACGTTGCCGATGATGACGTTCTCTTCGGCGACGAAGCGGGCGCCCTGGGGCGGCCGGACGATCAGCCGGCCACCCGACAGGCCCTTGCCAACGAAGTCGTTGGCCTCGCCTTCGAGCGTGAGGGTGATGCCCCGCGGCAGGAACGCGCCGAAGCTCTGCCCGGCGGCGCCCGCGAAGGTGACACGGATGGTGTCGTCGGGCAATCCGGCGCCGCCGTAGCGCCGGGTCACCTCGTAGCCGAGCAGGGTGCCGGTCGTGCGATCGGTGTTGCGGATGGGCAGGGCGATGTCTACCGGCGCCTGATGTTCGAGGGCCGCGGCGGCCTGGGTGATGAGCGTCTGATCGAGCACCCGGCTCAGAGTCCGTCACCTGCGCGGTCACCGCCCGGCGCGAGGCACCGGCCGGCAGCACTGGTTGATACAGCAGCGGCGTCAAGTCCACCCCGTGGGCCTTCCAGTGGTCGGCCGCCGGGGCGAAATCCAGACAGTCGGCCCGCCCGATCATCTCGTCGAGCGTGCGGAAACCGAGTTGCGCCAGGTCACTCGCGCACTTCCTCGGCGATGAAGCGGAAGAACGTCTGCACGAGTTCGGGCGTGCCCGTGAAGGTCTTGCGCAGCTCCGGGTCCTGCGTGGCGATGCCCACCGGACAGGTGTTCAGGTGGCACACGCGCATCATCACGCAGCCCATGACCACGAGCGGGGCACTGGCGAACCCGAACTCCTCGGCGCCGAGCAGGGCGGCCACGACCACGTCGCGCCCGGTCTTGAGCTGCCCGTCGACCTGCACGACGATGCGGTCGCGCAGTCCGTTCATGAGCAGCACCTGCTGCGCCTCGGCCAGACCCAGTTCCCACGGCACGCCGGCGTGCTTGAGGCTGGTGAGCGGCGAGGCGCCGGTGCCGCCGTCGTGGCCGGAGATGAGCACCACGTCGGCGTGCGCCTTCGAGACCCCGGCAGCCACCGTGCCGACGCCGGACTCGGCCACGAGCTTCACGTGCACGCGGGCCGTCGGGTTGGCGTTCTTCAGGTCGAAGATGAGCTGCGCCAGATCCTCGATCGAGTAGATGTCGTGGTGAGGCGGCGGCGAGATCAGCCCGACGCCCGGCGTCGAGTAGCGCACCTTGGCGATCCACGGGTAGACCTTGTGGCCGGGCAGCTGGCCGCCTTCGCCAGGCTTGGCGCCCTGCGCCATCTTGATCTGCAGGTCGTCGGCGTTGACCAGGTACTCGCTGGTGACGCCGAAGCGGCCCGAGGCCACCTGCTTGATGGCGCTGCGGCGCGAGTCGCCGTTGCCGTCGGGCCGGTTGCGCGCCGGGTCCTCGCCGCCTTCGCCGCTGTTCGACCTGGCGCCCATGCGGTTCATGGCAATGGCCAGCGTCTCGTGCGCTTCCTGGCTGATCGAGCCGAACGACATGGCGCCGGTGGAGAACCGTGTCAGCAGCGCCTCGACCGGCTCGACGTCGGCCAGCGGCACGGGCGGGCCGGCGGGCTTCATGGTGAACAAGCCGCGCAGCGTGGCCCGCTTCTGGCTCTGGTCGTCGACCAGCCGCGTGTACTCCTTGAAGATGCCGTACTTGCCGGTGCGGGTGGCGTGCTGCAGGCGGAACACGGTGTCGGGATTGAAGAGATGCAGCTCGCCGTCGCGGCGCCACTGGTACTCGCCGCCGCTCCCGAGTTCCACCGGCCCGGCCGGCCGGCGGCCGAACGCCTGCGCGTGGCGGCGACGCACTTCCTCCGAGATGGTCTCGAGACCGACGCCGCCGATGCGCGACGACGTGGACGTGAAGTATTTCTCGACGAAGCCATGGTCGAGCCCGACCGCCTCGAAGATCTGCGCGCCGCAATAGCTCTGCAAGGTGGAGATGCCCATCTTGGACATCACCTTCAGCACGCCCTTGTTGAGCGCTTTGAGATAACCCTGGACCGCCTGACCCTCGGTGACCCCGGGCAGGAGGCCCTGGCGGATCAGGTCGTGAAGCGACTCGAAGGCCAAGTAGGGATTGACCGCCCCGGCGCCGTAGCCCATGAGCAGCGCGACGTGGTGCACTTCGCGGGCGTCGCCGCTCTCGACCAGCAGGCCGCACTTGGTGCGCGAGCCTTCGCGCACCAGATGGTGATGCACGCCGGCCGTGGCCAGCAGGCTGGGAATGGGGGCGTGCGTAGCGTCGACGCCGCGGTCCGAGAGGATGAGGATGCCGTAGCCGGCGGTCACCGCTTCACTGGCCTTGCGGCACAGCGCCGCCATGGCCCGCTCCAGCCCCGGGCCGTCCTCGTCGGGGTTGTAGAGCAGCGGCAGGGTCGTCGACCGGAAGGGCGACCCCGGCGGCAGGTGGCGCAGCTTGGCCACTTGATCGTTGTGGAGGATCGGGAACTCGATCTTGATCTGCCGGCAGGCCGTCGGGTCGGCCTCGAGCAGGTTCCCCTCGGGCCCGATGGTGGAGGCCATCGAGGTGACGATCTCTTCGCGGATGGCGTCGAGCGGCGGGTTGGTGACCTGGGCGAAGAGCTGCGCGAAGTAGTCGTAGAGCAGGCGCGGATGGTCGGACAGCACGGCCAGCGCCGTGTCGGTGCCCATCGAGCCGATCGGCTCCTCCCCGTGCATGGCCATGGGCGTGAGCAGCACCCGCAAATCTTCGCGGGTGTAGCCAAAGGCCAGTTGCCGCTTGAGCACCGTCTGGTGGTCGGGCCGTTCGGCGTGCGCCTTGGGCAGCTGCTCGATGTCCACGAGGTGCTGGCGTAACCACGCGCCGTAGGGCTGCGCCGCCGCCAGGTCGCGCTTCAGTTCGTCGTCGCTGACGATCCGGCCCTGGGCAGTGTCCACGAGCAGCATCTTGCCGGGACGCAGCCGGTCTTTCCTGACCACGCGCTCCGCGGCGATGTCGAGCACGCCCACTTCCGAGGCCATGATCACGAGGTCGTCGGTGGTGACGGTGTAACGCGAAGGGCGCAGGCCGTTCCGATCGAGCACGGCCCCGATCACGGTGCCGTCGGTGAAGGCGATCGACGCCGGGCCGTCCCACGGCTCCATCAGCGACGAGTGGTACTCGTAGAAGTCGCGCACCGCCGGATCCATGTCCGGGTTGCCGCTCCACGGCTCCGGGATCATCATCAGCACGGCGTGGGGCAGCGAGCGGCCCGACATGACCAGGAACTCGAGCACGTTGTCGAAGGTGGCGGTGTCGCTGCCGCCCGGGCGGATGACCGGCAGCAGCTTGGCCAGGTCGTCGCCGAAGACGCTCGAGCGCAGCAGCCCCTCGCGTGCCTGCATCCAGTTGATGTTGCCGCGCAGGGTGTTGATCTCGCCGTTGTGCGCCACCATCCGGTAGGGATGCGCCAGCGGCCACGACGGGAAGGTGTTGGTGGAAAAGCGCTGGTGCACGAGCGCCAGCGCCGACGCCAGGCGCGGGTCCGACAGGTCGGGGAACATCCGCTCGATCTGCGTGGCCGTGAGCATGCCCTTGTAGATCAGCGTGGCGGCCGACAGGCTGACGATATAGAAGGCGCGGCGCGCTTCGTCGTCGAGGGCCAGGGTGGTGACGGCGTGCTCGACGCGCTTGCGGATGACGTAGAGGGCGCGCTCGAAGCGCAGCGCCGCATCGCCGGTGGCATCCGGGGCGGCGCCCACGAACAGCTGTTCGAAGATCGGCGCCACTGCCGCGGCCGCGCCGCCGATGGCCTCGAGGCGCGTCGGCAGCGGACGCCAGCCGAGCACGGTCTGCCCTTCCTCGGCGACGATGCGCCCGATCAGCGCGCGCAGTTCGGCGCGGGCGTCGTCGGCGGTCGGCAGGAAGACCAGGCCGGCACCGTAGCGGCCGGCGGCCGGCAGATCGAACGGCGTCACCTGGCGCAGAAACGCATCGGGCATCTGGATGAGGATGCCGGCGCCGTCGCCCGTGTCGGGATCGGAGCCCGTGGCGCCGCGATGCTCGAGGTTGATGAGCAGATCGAGCGCCTGCCGCACGATGGCGTGGGAGCGGTGGCCCTTGATGTGGGCCACGAAGCCGACGCCGCAGGCGTCGTGCTCGTCGCTGTCGCGGTAGAGCCCCGCCGGTGCCGTGGCACATGGGCGAGGCCGCACCTGGTCGTCGGGGGCCGCCGTGACGTGTCGATCCATCCAATACCTCGGGGAGCCCATTAGAGAAAATCGCCAACGATAAGCAAAGCGCAATGTTTCTATCGAAGCAATGCGCTGCGAAGATGTTTAGCTCTGCACCGCGCCCACGGGCGTGACCGCGTCCTGATCCTCTTCGCCGGTGCGAATCCGGTAGATCTTCTCGATCGGGAGAACCAGGATCTTGCCGTCGCCGACCTCGCCCGTGCGGGCGCCGCTCATGATGGCGTTGACGGCCGTGTCGACGAAGTGGTTGGAGACGCCGATCTCGATGCGCACCTTCTCGGCCAGGGCCATCTTCACCGTGGTGCCGCGATAGTTCTCGACGTGCTCCATCTCGCCGCCGTGCCCCTGCACGCGGCTGATGGTGAGGCCGCGCACCTCGGCGTGGAACAGCGCTTCGAGCACGTCGCTGAGTTGTTCGGGGCGAACGATGGCGACGATCAGTTTCACGAGCGGCCTCCATCGGAGACGGCGACCGACTCCACCATCTTCCGGGCGAAGACCGAGTCCTTGGGCGACACCAGGATGGCGCCGTCGCCGCCGGTGTAGGCCTCTTCGCCATGCTCGGTCACGTCGAGGCCCACGCCCTCGACCCGCGGGCTGATGCGCAGCGGCATGACCAGGGCCAGCAGCTTCAGGAGGCCGAACGTGGCGCCGGCGCTGTAGGCCGCCACCAGCAGCACGCTGACGAGCTGCACCGGCACTTGCCACGGGTGGCCGGCGAGCAGGCCGCTCGGCCCGCCGCTCCACGCCGGGTCGGCGAAGACGCCGGTCAGCACCGCGCCGGTGGCGCCGCCGAGGCCGTGCGCCGCGACGACGTCGAGCGAGTCGTCGAGCGTGGTGCGGGCGCGGTAGATGAGGGCGAAGTAGCTGGGCACGGCGGCCAGCGCGCCGAGGGCGAGGGCGGCGAGCGGACCGACGAAGCCGGCGGCTGGTGTGACCGCGACCAGGCCGACGACAATCGCCGTGGCCGCGCCGACGGCGGTGACGCGGCCTTCACGGAAGAGGTCGAGGAGCGTCCACGTGGCCAGGGCCGCGGCCGGCGCCAGCAGCGTGTTCACGAAGGCCAGGACCGCGACCTCGTTGGCGGCCAGCGCGCTGCCGGCATTGAAGCCGAACCAGCCAAACCACAGCAGGCCGGCGCCGAGCAGGGTGAAGGGCACGTTGTGCGGCAGCATGGCGTGCCGCCCGTAGTCCTTGCGCGGGCCCACGACGATGGCCGCGACCAGCGCCGCCGCCGCGGCGTTGACGTGCACCACCGCGCCGCCCGCGAAGTCGAGGGCGCCGGCGGTGGCCAGGAAGCCGCCGCCCCACACCCAGTGGGCCACCGGCGCGTAGACGGCCACCACCCACACGACGATGAAGGTCAGGTAGGCGCTGAACCGCAGCCGCTCCACCACCGCGCCGGAGATCAGCGCCGCCGTGAGGATCGCGAACGTGCCTTGATAGGCCATGAAGAGCAGGTGCGGGATAGTGCCTTGCGGCTGGAGGTCGACGCCGCGCAGCCCGGCGTAGGCCAACGAGCCGACCGCCGGCGCGCCCGGCGCGAACGCCAGCGAGTAGCCGACGAGCGCCCACACCACGGCCACCGGACCGAGCGCCGCGAAGCTCATCATCAACGTGTTCAGAGCGTTCTTCGAGCGGACCATGCCGCCGTAGAAGAAACCCAGCGCCGGCGTCATCAGCAGCACCAGGGCGGTGCTCACCAGCATCCACGCGACGTCCGCATTGTTCATGACGATATTGAATCGACTCGGGCATCGCCATGTCCAATACGACTAAATTGTGGAACCTATCCGTTCAACATGGATGTCCTGCTACTCATGCTCCTCGGACATCGTCGCGATGCCGCGCCGCCCCCAGTGCCCGACGCCGACATCCGCAGGGCCGTCGGTGGGCGCTCGGGCAGGAGGTGACGCGCCCGCGGATGCGTCACCGCGACCGTCGCTCAGGGGACCAAGCTGCCTTCGGGGAGGGTGATCGGCAAGACCGGCAAGGCGTGAGGATGGTCGTGGGTGGCACGGGCGCCGGCCGCAGCCAGGGCGAAGAGATTGGGCAGCGCGTAGGGCTCGGCCTGAGTCAGGTCGACCGCGTAGCCGAGGTCCTTGAGGCTGGCCACGGTCATGCGGCTGAGCGGGTTGTTGGCGGCGGCAATGAAACCGGACATCAACTCGGTCCGGAAGACCGTCTCGCGCCAGTGGCCGTCGCGCGTGCCGGCGCCCCCGCTGTTCTCGACCGGCACCTCCGCGGCCGCGGTCGACTTGAGCTTGCCGTATTCGGTCTTGGCGCTGGCGCCCGTGAAGCGCGGGTTGGTGGTGCCGGCGCCTTTCAGCTTGCCCTTGAGCGACCAGACGGTGCCGATGCCGATGACGTGACCCATCTCGTGGGTGATCACGTCCTTGAGGGTGCCGTTCTGCTGCATCTTGGCCAGATCGGCGGTGTCGAACGACATGATCCCCTTGACCGGCAGGAAGGCGCTCGTGCCGGCCCCAGCCGGCCGCACGTGGGTTGGACCGGCCTGGCCCAGGATGCCCCCAGGGCCATCGATGTCGACGCCCTGCGCCAGAATCAGCAGGTCATCGACGACCTCGCCGTCCACCTGCACGCTCGGCAGATCCCCGACGATGACCCTGGTCCAGCGGTCGGCGGCCGACTTGAACGCGTTCTTCTGCGCCGTCGTCAGGCCGCCCAGGAAGCGCACCTCGATTTTGTAGGCCGACGCCGCCGCCGCGGTCCCGAGCTTGCGGGCCGCCACCTTCGCCGAGGCCACGTAACTTTCGTAGGCCGGCTTCTGCACCGCTGCCTTGATCTTGGCCATACTGCCTCCGCTTCACAAGGCGTGGTCGGCGGGGGAAGTCCCTCACGCCTGGCCGTGTTCCTGGTTCCAATCCGCTCCGCCCGGAGGGATAATCCGCGCGACTCGCGACCGGGAGGCGACCATCACTTCGAGGAGACGGCTATGACGACGACGGCGACAGGACTCGTGGCGTGCGGTGTGTTGGCGGTGGCCGTGGCCCTGCCTCAGGCGCAGCGGCCCGCACCACCGCCGGCGCCGGCACCCGCGGCAGCGACCGCGCCGGCTCCGATTGACCCGCGCGTGGCCCGGCTCAAGGCCGTGGTCGACGCCGACGTCTCGTCCCAGGCGATGTACGACTTGGGCCAGCAGATGAACGACATGGTCTTCAGCTTCGGCGAGATCGGCTTCCAGGAGGTCGAAACGCAGAAGTACCTGGGCAAGCTGCTGCGCGACAACGGCTTCGCCGTCGAGGACGGCGTTGCCGGCATCCCCACCGCGTGGGTGGCGACGTGGGGCTCGGGCAGACCGGTGGTGGCGTTTGGTTCGGACATCGACGGCATTCCGCAAGGCAACCAGAAGCCGGGCGTGGCTTTTCACGACCCGATGATCGAGGGGGCGCCCGGGCACGGCGAGGGCCACAACTCGGGCACGCCGCTCAACATCGTGGCGGCGCTGGCCGTCAAGCGCGTCATGGAGCGCGAGAAGTTGCCGGGCACGTTGATGATCTGGCCGGGCGTGGCCGAGGAGCTGCTGGGCACCAAGGCGCACTTCGTGCGCGCCGGCCTCTTCAAGGACGTAGATGTGATGATCTACAACCACGTCGGCTCGAACCTGGCCACGAGCTGGGGCGACGGCGGCGGTAGTGGCCTGGTCTCGGTCGAGTACCTGTTCGAGGGCGAGACCGCCCACAGCGCCGGCGCGCCCTGGCGCGGTCGTTCGGCGCTCGATGCGGTCGAACTCATGAACGCCGGCTGGAACTACCGGCGCGAGCACTTGCGGCTATCGCAGCGCACCCACTACGTCATCACCAACGGCGGCGATCAGCCGAACGTCGTGCCGCGCAACGCCGGCGTCTGGTACTACTTCCGCGAGACCGACTACGAGTCGATCAGGAACATGTGGGACATCGGCGACAAGATGGCCCAGGGCGCGGCGCTCATGACCAACACCACGTGGACCTCGCGGGTGCTCGGCACGGCTTGGCCGCGGCACACCAACCGCACCCTGGCCGAGACCATGCACGCCAACATCGTGCAGGTCGGCCTGCCCAAGTGGAGCGATGCCGACGTGGCCCTGGCCAAGGCGACGCAGCGCGTCATGAAGGTGCCGGAAATCGGTTTGGCCACTGGCGCCATCGGGCCGCTGCGCGGGCGCGAGCGCATTCCCGACGAGGAGAAATTCGGCGGCCCATCCGACGACATCGGCGACGTGACCTGGAACGTGCCGACGGTGTCGTTGAGCTACCCGGCCAACTTCCAGGCCGGCCCGGGACACAATTGGGCCAACGCCATCCCCATGGCCACGCCGATCGCGCACAAGGGCGTGAATGCCGGCGCGCGGGTCGAGGCGATGACAGCGCTCGAACTGGTCCTGCGGCCGGAACTGGTCAAGCAGGCCCGCGACTACTTCGAGAACGTGCAGCTCGCGCAGCGCAAGTACGTGCCCTTCATCCGGGCCGACGACCAGCCGGCGATCTGGATGAACAAGACCACGATGGACCGCTACCGCCCGGAGATGCGCAAGTACTACTTCGACTCGAGCAAGTACAAGACCTACATGGATCAGATGGAGGCGCAGTTCGGGATCAAGTACCCGACGCTAGCGCCGGCCGGGACCCCGCAGTAGAGATGGCGCGGCCGCTGCTGGTCCTGTCGTTGACGTGCGTGCTGGCGGGGTGCGCCGACGCACCGGCCCCGGTGTCGGCGCCGCCAGCGACGGTCTCGGCCATCGACGCCGACCTGCTCGAGGTATCGGTGCCGCAATTGCGTGCCTTCTACGAGAGCCGCAAGTACACCGTGGCGCAGGTCGTGGACTGGCACCTGACCCGCATCCGCGCCTACAACGGCATCTACAAGGCGGTCGAGACGGTGATGGACGCCGACGCCCGGGCGCTGGCCGCGACGCTCGATCGCCAGGCGGCCGCCGGCGACGTGACGCGCGGTCCGTTGTGGGGGGTGCCGATTGTCATCAAGGCCAACACCAGCATCGCCGGCACGGTGACGACAGCGGGCTGGGCCGGCTTCACCATTCCTGGCCTCGAGCTGGTCGCGCCGCGCGACGCGCTGGTCGTCGCCAAGCTGCGCGCCGCCGGCGCGGTCATCCTCGGGCACACCAACATGCCCGACTTCGCCAACAGCGACACCAACCGCAGCACTTCGTTTGGCCGGACCGGCAACGCCTACGACGTCCGCTATTCGCCCGGCGGGTCCTCGGGCGGCACGGTCACGGCGGTGGCCGCCAGTCTGGCCGTGCTCGGCAACGGCACCGACACCGGGAACTCGATTCGCATGCCGGCCGCCACGAGCGCGCTCGTGGGCGTGTATCCGACGCGTGGTCTGGTCAGCATCGCCGGCATCGCGCCGCTCGACTGGCTGCTCGACAACACCGGGCCGATCAGCCGTACCGTCACCGATGCGGCCATCGCCTTGTCGGTCATGGCCGGGCCCGACCCGCTCGACGCGCGCACCGAGGGCAGCGCGGCGCTGGCGCAGCCCGGACCTTACACGCAGTATCTGAAGGCCGACGCGTTGAAGGGGACGCGCTTCGGCGTGCCGGCCTTCATCCTCGAGGGCAGCGGCATCCCGTTCCACGGCCTCCACGCCGCCGTGCCCGAGGCGGTCGCGGCCCGGGAGCGCGCCAAGGCGGCGATGCCGCTCGATCCCAGGACGCGCGCTGCCTTCATGGCTGCGCTCGACCAGTTGCGCGGGCTCGGTGCCACCGTGGTCATCGACGACTCGATCCTGCCCGAGAGCTTCGCGCGCCTTGCCAGCCGCGTCGGCACCTATCCCTACGTGCGCCAGGGACCGGAACAGTTCCTGAAGGAGTTCGGCTCCAGCCACTACCGGTCGCCCGCGGAATACGCCAAGGCCGTCGGCGCGCCCTTTTCACCGATCACGTCCGGCGACGACACCTACATCGGCGCCATCGCCGGCATCAAGATTCCGCATCGGCGGCTCGAAAGCGACCCCGAGGCCGAGGCCAACTACTTCGCTCCGCGGCGCCGGACCCTGGAGGCCTACCTGGAACCGCTCGAGCGGCTGAGGCTCGATGGCTACGTCTATCCCGCCATCCAGATCCCGCCGCCCGACGAAACCATGCCGCAGGACGGCGCCCTGAGCAGTGGGCCGCACTCGGCGACCAGCTGGGTCAACATGATCGGCGTGCCGGCCGTGGTCGTGCCCGGTGGTTGGTACAAGGGCGGTTTGCCCTTCGGCCTCGAGTTCTCGGCGCGGCCGTGGCGCGACGGCGATCTGCTCGGGTTCGCGTTTGCCTGGGAGCAGGGGACACACCACCGGAGGCCGCCCGTGCTGATCGAGAAGGGCCTGCTGCCCGACGCGCCGTAAGGGGCGGCGCGCTACACTCTGTTCGAGCTGCACCGGCGGGCGCTTCCGCCGCCGACGGCGACGGAGTGACCTGATGACAGTGGCCGGATTGAATGGCGGTGCCCGCGACGGCGCCGCCGCCGTGGCTGACGGGCAGCGGCTCGTCGGGGTGTGCGCGCAGGAACGGGTGACCAGGGTGCGCGGCCTGGCCGGGTCGGCGGGCCTGCCCACCGACGCGCTCGACCTGCTGCTGCGCCGGGCCGGCCGCTCACGCCGCGACGTGGACCAGTACGTCGTCGTGGACGGCGCCGGCGCGCCGCCCGGCCTCACGCCGGTGACCGCGCTCGACCACCATCACGCCCATGCCGCCACCGCCTACCTCACCTCGCCGTTCCCGTCAGCGGCGATTGTCATCTGCGACGCCGACGCGCCGGGCACGAGCGTATGGCTGGGGAGCGGAGCATCAGTGACGCGCGTCGAGTGGCCCGAGAACGGCCCCGGCTTCGCGCCTGCTTATGCCCGCGTCGCCGCTGGTCTGGGCTTCCACACGGCCGCCGCCGGTCAACGGCTCGAGGCGCTGGCCCGGCTCGAACCCCAGGCCCGCGACGCCCGCGTCGACGCGCTCTTCGCCTGGGGCGACGCCGGGCTCGCCGTCGATCCCGATCTCGAGCAGCACTTCGAGGCCTGGGCCGGTAGCAGCGACGATCACGGCACGTTGGCCCGTGCCCGCCTGGCGGCGTCCGCGCAGGCGCGCCTGGCCGAGTTGCTGCTGGAGATGCTGCGCGCGGTGCAGCAGCGGCTCGGCGTCGATCGGCTGTGCGTCGGCGGCACGCTATTCCACCGCTCGTTCATCAACACGCGCGTGAAGGGCGCCGGCATCTTCGCCGACGTGTTCGTGCCGGTCGATCCGGGGAACAGCGGCCTGGCCGTGGGCGCGGTGTTGAGCGCGCTGGGCGTCGCGCCGGCGCCGGTCTCGCCGTTTCTCGGGCCGTCGTATTCCGCCGAGGAAGTGAAGGCGGTGCTCGACAACTGCAAACTGAACTACTCGTGGGAGTCGGAGGGCGCGGTCATTGCCGCGACCGTGCGGGCGTTGCGCGAGGGCCATCTCGTGGGCTGGTTCGACGGGGGCATGGAATGGGGCCCGCGGGCGCTCGGCGCCCGCAGCATCCTGGCCAGTCCCACGCAGCCCTACGTGCTCGAGAACCTGAATCGCTTCCTCAAGCAACGGGAGTCCTGGCGCGGCTACGCCCTGGCTGGGACCGAGGCCGGCGTGGCCGAACATTTCGATGGGCCAGCGCAGGCGCCGTTCATGGAATGCGACTACACGCCCCGCGACCCGGCGCGCTTCCGCCACGTGTTGCCCGCGGCCGGCGCCACCGTGCGGGTCCAGACAGTGGGTGGCGACGCGCTGCCACGCTTCGCCCAATTGCTCGACGCGGTCGGCGCCGACAGCGGTCTGCCATTCGTGGTCAACACGTCGTTCAATGGCTTTCACGAGCCGATCGTGTGCAGTCCGCGCGACGCCGTGCGCGTGTTCTACGGTTCGGGCCTGGACCTGCTGGTGATGAACCAGTTCGTGCTCAGAAAGTAGACGCCGGCGCCGCGCGCGGTCGTGACCGTGTGGCGGCTCACTCGCCGTCGGCGGCGTCGCTCAGGCGTTGGGCCCGCTGGCGCGCCGCATCGGCGGCGTCGCGTTCGGCGCGCCGCGCCTGCAACTCGCGCCCGGCCTGTTCGTAAGCGCGGTCGGCCGCCGTCACCGCGGCCTCGGCCCGCGCCAACTCCGCGCGGGCGGCGGCCAGCACGGCGGCCGCGTCGCGGCGGCGCGCCTGCTGGCGTTCGGCCCGCTCTTCCTCGGCGCGCTGCCGGACGCGCTCCGCGTCACGGGCGGCCTCGCGCTCGGCCCGGGCGCGGCCGCCGAACCGCGCCGCCTCGCGCCGGCGGACAGCCGCGCTGTCCTCCTGTGCGGCGGGCGCCGCCGTCTCCACGGCTGGAGCACTGCTGGGCGGGCCGCCGTCCCGCGCCGGCCGCGGCGCGGCCATGACCAGGCCGGCCAGCGCCTCCAGGCCCCTCGGCGCCAAGGGCCGTGTCAACCGCCCCTGCGCCTCGGGCGCGGGCAGCGCCTGCAGGGTATTGCGGACGGCGTCGAGCGTGACGGCGGTGTCGGGATGCCCGTTGGCACGCAACACCTGCTTGGCCGTGGCCAACGCCTGGCGGACGGCATCGCGATGGGTCTGCTCGGCCTTCTGGATCTCCGCCCGCCCGCCGCTCAACAGCCGCTGGTGCTGTTGCAGCAGCGTGTCGGCGGCCGCAATGAGCTGGTCGAACGCCGGACGGTGATGCCAGTAGAGCTGGTTGATGGCCCAGGCTGGCAGGCTGGGCTTTTCCAGCTTCTTGAGCTCGGGTCGCCGCAGGCTTTTGGCCAGGGCGTTGCGCGCGCTGGTGAACGCGTCGAGCGGGCCCTGGTAGAGCCGGTCGATGTCGTCGTCGGGGGTGGCCATGGCTCAGACGTCTGCGACTCTACTCCGCCGCCAGGGTGACCGGCGCTGATCTCGCCGTGGTGCCCATCGCCAGCGCGGACGCCTCAGCCGCCGGACGCTGCATGAGAGTGGCGGAATCCAGCGCAACGCCGGATGCACCGCGTCGTCTCACGACTGTACAATCAGTGAATGCCCCAATTGACAGTTGAAGGATATGGAACGTTCGCGGTGCCTGACGGCAAGCGTCTGGTGCTGGCCATCGAGCGCGATGCGAAGGTCGACATTCTGCACGCGTGCGGCGGCAATGCCCGCTGCACCACCTGCCGGGTCGAGTTCGTCGACGGCGAACCGGTGAAGCAGACCGTGGCGGAACACGAACGGCTGGCCGCCCGCGGGCTCACCGGCGTGCGGCTGTCGTGCCAGATCCTGTGCGATCACGACATGACCGTGCGGGCCATCAGCCGCCTCGAAGGCTCCGGCCGGGCCGATTCAGGCGCTGCGCCGCAGGAATCGATCATGCCGCCGCCCGAATGGATCGAGGCCGACTGATCGAGCCGCGCCCGCCCCGGCGTAGCCGGTTACGTGTCGTGACAGCCAGTTCCGTGCCATTTTGTCAGGATCGCTCTGCCCGCTCTATCATCGCCGGGGCCGCGCGGTCGCCGGCTCGGCTCGACCTGAACCCACGAACCACGGTGCACGCGCGATGGCTACTCAACTGGCGGAGGTCGGCGTCGCCCGCGGCGCTGTCTTGACCGCTTCCCGACGCTCGTTCTTCGGCACCTGGCGAGACGACCTGCCGTCCGGTGTCGTCGTGTTCCTGGTCGCTCTGCCGCTGTGCCTGGGCATCGCCGCCGCCTCTGGCGCGCCCCTGGTCTCCGGCGTGGTGGCCGGCGTGGTCGGTGGCCTGGTCGTCGGCGCCCTCTCGGGCTCGCCGCTGATGGTGAGCGGTCCAGCCGCAGGGCTGACCCCCATCGTGCTGCTGGGGATCCAGCAGGTCGGCGGTTTCGAGCGGCTCTTGCCGGCCGTGGTGCTTGCCGGGGCGCTGCAGTTGGTGCTCAGCGCGGCCCGCGCTGGCACGGTTGCCTACTACGTGCCCTCGTCGGTCATCAAGGGCATGCTCGCCGGCATCGGCCTCACACTCATCCTGAAGCAGGTGCCGCACGCGGTCGGCTACGACGCCGATGCCGAAGGCGACTTGTCCTTCATCGAGTCGTCGGGCGAGACGACCCTCAGCACCCTCGCCACCGCGTTCCAGCAGATCCAGCCGGGCGCGGTGCTGGCGGCGGTCCTGGGCGTGGCCGTCATGCTGTGGTGGCCGCGCTCGCCCCTGGCCCGGATGCGCCTGCTGCCGGCGCCGTTGATTGCCGTCGGCGTGGGCGTCGCCCTGAACGAGTTCTTCCGCGTCTACCTGCCGGAGCTGGCCGTGCGCGGCACGCACCTGGTGACGCTGCCGATGAGCCAGAACGGCGACATCATGCGCCACCTGGTGCGGCCAGACTGGACGGCGCTGTCGAGCCCGCTGGTGTGGCAGCTGGCGATCGTCATCGGCGTCGTGGCCAGCCTCGAATCGCTGCTCAGTCTCGAGGCCACGCGGAAGCTCGATCCCCTCCGGCGCGATGCGTCGATGCACCGCGAGCTCATGGCGCAAGGCCTCGGCAACATGGCGTCGGGACTGCTCGGTGGGCTGCCGCTCACCGGCGTGATGATCCGTTCGTCGGCCAACGTCGATGCCGGCGCGCGCTCCCGCCTGTCGGTCATGGTGCACGGCGTGCTGATGCTGGCGGCCGTGCTGGCCTTCGGCGCCGCGCTCAACCGCATTCCGCTGGCCGCCGTTGCCGCCGTGCTGCTCGTGACCGGCTTCCGCCTGGCCGCCCCGTCGCTATGGCGCAACGCCTGGCACCTCGGCTACAGCCACTTCATTCCGTTTGTCGTCACGGTCGTGGCCATCGTCTTCACCGATCTGCTGCAGGGCATCGGCATCGGCTTCGCCGTGGGCGTGGCCTTCATCGTCCTCGAGCACCTGCGCAGCCCGGTGCTGACCAGGGTCAGCCCGCCCGGGGCGGTGCTGACCCGTTACGCGCTGCCCGAACAGGTCACGTTCCTGAGCAAGGCCAGCATCTCGCGCGTCCTCAACGGTCTGAAGCCCGGCACGCGCGTCGAGATCGACGGCCGGCGTACGACCCGCTTCGACCACGACGCCCTCGAAGTGCTGCACATCTTCCGGGAAACCGCGCAACTGCGCGGCATCGATTACCGACTGGTCGGCATTCCCGAGACCGAGCTCACGCCCACGCACCATCGCCACAATTACTGACGCCGGGGTTCTGTATGGAAGAGTATCGCCGCATCATTCAAGGGAATCGCGCCTGGGCCGAGCGGATGCAGGTCGACAACCCCGGCTTCTTCGTCGAGACCGCGCAGCGCCAGGAGCCGCTGTTCCTCTACATCGGCTGCGCCGACAGCCGCGTCCCGGCCAACACGGTGACCGGCACGATGCCGGGCGAGCTGTTCGTGCATCGCAACATCGCCAACCTCGTGATGCCGAGCGATCTCAACGCCATGAGCGTGCTGCAGTACGCCGTCGAAGTGCTCGACGTGAAGCACATCCTGGTGACCGGCCACTACGGGTGCGGCGGCGTGAAGGCGGCCATGTCCGGCCAGCAGCACGGGCTGGTGGATCACTGGCTCGGTCCGATCCGGAACGTGCTTCGCTGGAACACCCAGGAACTCGACGCCATCACCGACCCGCAGGCGCGCTTCGATCGGCTGGTGGAACTGAACGTGCTCGAGCAGCTCTACCACCTGTCGGAGACGCCGATCGTGCAGCAGGCCTGGGCGCGCGGCCGCCGCCCGGTGCTGCATGGCCTGGTCTACGACTTGAAGGACGGGCTGCTGCGCGAGATCGCCACCGGCATCGATTCGCAGGACGCCGCCGAGCACCTGGCCGACCGCCGGTTGTCGGGTGTGGCCGCGGGACCGCCGCCGATCGGGCGGGTGTCCTCGCCGATTCTGGCCGGGGAGAGCCTGGCCGACGACATCGCGGCGCGCGTCATGGCGCGCCTCAGCGAGGCCGCCGACAAGAAGCAGATCCTCCGTTAGGGGGCGGACGTCGCCACCTCCGTCAGGCGCGGTCGCCGCGTGGCCTCGTCTGGTCAATCCGCCGGCGGCCGCCCTGTGCCGCCGCCCGCCGTGGGGCCGAGCGGCGGCGGCGGTGCGGCACGACGTCAGTGGCGGGGGAAGAGGGCGAGCAGGATCTGGTAGTGGCCGGTCGCGACGGCGAAGTCGCGCGCCAGGTGGCCCTGGCTGCCTGCGCCGCTGTGCTGATGCCGGTCCGGGTGCAGACGCCGCGCCAGCTGGCGATAGGCCGCGCGCAGCTCGCTGAAGTTGAACCCGGCAGGCAAGCGGCCGCCCAGGGCATTGAGGCCAGCGACGGCCCGCTGCTGTGCCGGGGTCAGTAGCCGCGTTTCCTCCTGGACCGCTTCGGCCGGAACTGGGTGCGCGCCGGTGCTCACGTAGGCGGCCCGCGCACGCATGCCCGGGACGGGCACCGGGGCGAACAGGAAGGGAAGTGGCGGCGGCGCGGCGAAGTGCCGGACCGAGCCCGCATCCGACCGCGCCACGGCGCGGGTTGGCAGCGCGTCATCCAGGACATCGACGAAAGAGCGGCCCCGCACGAAGGGGCAATCGGCCGCCGGCGCCCGGGCTTGAAAGCTGGCGTCGCCGCCCACCGGCTCGCACTATGCTTGCAGGGTGACCGTCCGTGTTGGCTCCAGGCGCCTGGCTTGGACAGTGTTCGGCCTGGCCGTCCTGATCGGCGCTGGCGCCGGTGTCGTCGAGGCGCAACGGATCTGGGCCGGCGGCTACGGCCGCGTGCCCCCGCGTTTCCCGACGGCCACGACCTTCGACGGCAACTTCCACTTCTGCCGCGCCCTTTTCAGGAGCGATCGCCGCGAGAAGCAGGGCTGGAGCACCGATTATCCCGGCGCGGACTTCAACTTCAGCGTGCGCATCGCGGAACTGACCAAGGTGCGCGTGACCATGGCCAACGAGGGCGGCGAGCCGTTCCCCGATGCCGTCGTCGTGCGCCTCACCGACGACGCGCTCTTCCAATGTCCGTTCCTGTTCATGGAGGACGTGGGGACAGCGCGATTCAACGAACTGGAAGCGGCGCGTTTGCGGGACTACCTGCTCAAAGGCGGATTCCTGCTCGTGTCCGACTATCACGGCAACTGGGCGCGCGATCAATTCGACGAAGAGATGCGCAAAATCCTGCCGCCGGGGCAATATCCGACCATCGACCTCACTCCGCCCGGTCACCCCGTGTGGAACACCATGTTCCCGGTGACGCGCCTGCCGCAGATGGCGTCGATCATGACGTGGCGGCGCACCGGCGGCGGCACCATCGAACGCTGGAACGACGACGCGGCGCCGCCCGACGCGCGCGGCATCACCGATGCCCACGGCCGCCTCATGGTGGTGATGGTGCACAACACCGACCTGCCCGACCCGTGGGAGCGGGAAGGGGAAGACCCCGACTACTTCTTCCGCTTCTCGCCGGAGGCCTATGCCGTCGGCGTCGACATCCTGCTCTACGCGATGACGCACTAAGCCGGTTCGGGCGCGCTACCGGTTCAGGTCCGGCGCTGGCCCGCGCGGCTTGGCACCGTGCGGGGCGGCGCGCAGGTACTGCGCCGGCCAGGTGATCGCCTGGCCCAGCTCGCGCGCGGCCCGCAGTGGGAAGTACGGATCGCGGAGCAGTTCGCGCGCGATGAAGACCGCGTCGGCCTGCCCGGTGAAGACGATATGTTCAGCCTGCACGGCAGAGGTAATCAGGCCGACCGCGGCGGTGTGGACCCCGGCCTGCTGGCGGAGCTCGTGCGCCAGCGGCGTCTGGTAGCCCGGGCCCAGCGGTATGCGCGCCCCGGCCACGTTGCCGCCCGACGAGCAATCCACCAGGTCCACGCCGGCCGCCTGCAGCAGGCGCGCCAGGTCCACTGACTGGGGCAGGTCCCAGCCGCCCTCGGTCCAGTCGGTCGCCGAGATGCGCACGAAGAGCGGCAGGTGTTCTGGCCACACGCCGCGCACGGCCGCCACCACCTCGAGCAGCAGCCGGGTGCGATTGGCGAACGAGCCGCCGTATTCGTCGGTGCGGTGATTGCTGAGCGGCGACAGGAACTCGTGCAGGAGGTAGCCGTGCGCGGCGTGCACTTCGACGACCCGGAAGCCCGCCGCGCAGGCCCGCCGGGCGGCGTCGGCGAACGCGGCCACGGTGGCGCGGATGCCCTCCGTCGTCAGCGCCTGGGGCAGGGGATAGGAGCTGTTGAAGGCAACGGCGCTCGGCGCCACGACCGAGGTCCAGCCGCCATCTTCGACCGCCACCGTGCCCTCGCCGCCCCACGGCCGGTAGGTGCTGGCCTTGCGCCCGGCGTGCGCGAGCTGGATGCCGGCGATGCTGCCCTGCTGGTGGATGAACCGCACGGCACGCGCCAGCGGCTCGATGTGATCGTCCATCCAGATGCCGAGGTCCTCGGGGCTGATGCGGCCGTCGGCGGTGACCGCCGCGGCCTCCGTCATCACCAGGCCGGCCCCGCCCACCGCGCGGCTGGCCAGGTGCACGAAGTGCCAGTCGTTGGCCAGTCCGTCGACCGACGAGGTACTCGCACATGGGCGACACGAACAGGCGATTGGGGAAGGTGACGGCGCGGATGGTCAGCGGATCGAACAGGTGGGGCATGGTGGAGGTCTCGGGTCCTAGCGTAGTCCAGCCGCGCGCAGCGCCGTCAGCAGGGCGGTCTCGGTGATGCGGTGGCGGGCCACCAGGCGGCCGTCGATGGTCAGGACCGGGATGTCGTGCTTGTATCGCTCGTAGTCGTCGAGGTCGAGCGCGATGTTGCGCTCGGCGATGTCCACGCCGGTGCCCCGCAAGGCCGCGCGCAGCCCATCGAGCATGTCGTCGCACAGGTGACAGCCCGGCTTCGTGTAGATCTGGACGCGCGACGCGGGCATCCCGTCACTATAGCGTTTCGTCGCGACGGCCAGGCCAGGGCGCGCACGGGTCAGGGCCAGGTGCGGCTGCAATCGTTGTATTGTGAGGGGGCATGGACAGCGAAAATCGCGACGACCGCGAGGACCGCGACGGCAGCGAGGATCGCGAGGGTAGCCGGGACGGCGAGGACCGTCGACACGGCGGGGCAGACGACGCCCCGCCGGTCCACTTGGCGCCGGAGGAATCTGGCACCCGACACGCTGCGGGCCGTCATCGAGTCGTTCGTTCTGCGCGAAGGCACGGACTACGGCCTCCACGAGACCTCGCTCGACGACAAGGTGGCCCAGGTGCTCGGGCAATTACAGCGGCGCGAGGCCTACGTCGTCTTCGACCCGTCGAGCGCGTCGGTCGGCATCGTGGTGGCCAGCGCCGTGCCCGAGGCAGAGCGAACTGGCCGATGCCGGGACTCGACGAGCCCCGGCACCAAGCGCTTTTAGAACCTCACGATGGCCGAGACGCGGAACTGCCGCGGCGGCTGGAAGGAATTGCGCCCCGACGCCTTGCCGTAGTTCTGCACAGCCGTGGCGCAGGCCGCGGCCGCCGTGCTGCCGCAGAACGCCGTGTTGTTCGAGGCAATCTTGGCCTGGCGGTTGGTGACGTTGAACGCTTCGCCCTTGAGGCCGAACTGCGACGAGGTGGGGCCGCGCCAGGTGAGCTCGACCGAGCCATCCACGAACCACTGCATGCCGGCCAGCGGATCGGAACCGCGCTGGTCGTAGAAGTAGGTCGCGGTCGGGCCGAAGTTGGTGAGCGTGCCGGGCGTGAGGACGTTGACCGAGCGCACCTTCTCGTAGCGGCGTTTCGACACGGCTTCGGCCAGGGCGCCGACCGCCAGATTGAGCGGACCGACGGGACGCACGTAGGCGCCGTTGAGCTTGAAGTTGTGCGGCCGGTCGTAGACCGGCCGGCCGTACTTGTTGTCGCCGTCCTGGACTTCGCTGCAGGCGATCACGCCGTTGACGCCCACCGTGGCATCCAGCGTGGTGCGGCACTGCGCGTCGAGGTAATCGCCCAGCGGCGTGAACGCCGCGTCGAAGTGGTTGCCCTCGGTGCGCGAGTAGGTGTAGCTCGTCGCCATGTTCCAGTTGTTCGAGAAGCGCTTCTCGAACGTGCTCTGCACGCCGCGATACCTCCGCTTGGCCGGGTCGTAGTTCACGACCACGCGATTGATCGACAGATCGGGGTTGATGGTCCGGACGTCGTCGATCAGGTCGTGCCAGTCGCGCGCGATGACGCGGACGCCGGCCGCCAGGTGGTGCCCGAACTGGCGCTGGAGGCCGAGCGTGAACTCGTCCAGGTACGACGGCCGCAGGTCGGGATTGGGCCGGAATCCGGAGCCGCCGACCCTCACCTGGTTCTGCAGCACGTAGGCGGCGCCGTTCCAGACGTAGTTGTCGTAGTTGAGCTGTTGCGGCACGCCGGCGAACTCGTCGGAGAAGCTCTGCAGGATGGCGGTGTGGTAGCGGCCGTAGCTGCCAATCGCGATCGTTTGTCCGTCGCCCGTCAGGTCGAAGCTGGTCGACACCCGCGGGGCCAGCACGGTCGCGTCGACCGTTCCGGTTCCCAGGTCACTCGCCCCGGTCTGCTTCTCCATGCGCACGCCGGCCTCGACGAAGATCCGCCGCGTCAGGTCGAACTTGTCGCGGAGATAGCCGGCGTAGTTCTTCCCCGTGGATGTCGACGCGCCCGACTGGTAGTCGCGGCGGAACAGCGGCACGAACGTGCCCGCCGCCTGGTCGAACGACTCGGCGATGTAATACTGGCCGTTGGGATAGGCGAAGAACGAGCCCGACTCGACGGTCTGGACGTCCACGCCCGCCTTCACGCTGTGGCTGCGCCAGCCGGTGTTGAAGAACCACGTGCTGGCCAGGTTGGCCTGCCGGCGCGGCCGGTCCACGAAACCCTCGAAGGCCGAGCCGTTGTAGTGGCGATTGTCGGCCTGGGACAGCACCGGCGCGTTGGTGCCGATGCGGCCGGCCTCGAAGGGCGTGACGTCGATACGGCTCCGGTAGGTGCCGGCGGCGGCCTCGAGCGCCCAGTTGCCACGGACCACGCCGTTCCACTGCGCGCTCCAGGACTGCCCCGTCTGGTTCTGCGCCGTCAGCGCTTCGCGCTCCCCGGCCGCCTGCGGACCCCAGTAGTCGAAGACGAATCCGTCGGTGGGCGACCGGAAGTACTTGAGCCAGGCTTGCTGACCGTCGGCGATCTGGACCGTTCCCCGCACGGTCAGGAAGTGAGCCTCGGTGGACTGCTGGAAGTCCTCGGGAATCGGCCCGGCGGTCTGGCGGCGCGCCGTGGTGTTGGTGGCGTCCTCGTAGGCGCCGAAGAACCAGGCGCGATCGCGCCACACCGGTCCACCAAGCGTGAACGCGTAGGCCGGGTTGACCTGATTGAACTTGACGCGGGCCAGCGACGCGCCGGTGACCTCGCTCGTCGTCGCGTTCTGCGCGTCCCACGTGTCGTTGACCGCGATGTACTTGGCCGACCCGGCCAGGCGGTTGGTGCCCGACTTCGTGATCACATTCACGATGGCGCCCTGCCCGCGGCCGTACTCGACCGAGACAGCCGATGTCGAGACCGACACTTCCTGGATGGCCTCGAAGTTGATGCTGGTGCCGAAGGTGCCGGTGGTGGGGTCGGTCGTATCGACCGAGTCCACGACGTAGAGGTTGCTGTTGTTGGGCGCGCCGAGAGCGTTGACATTGGAGCTGCCGGTCAGCGCCGTCCCGCCGACCACGCCCGGCGTGGCGATGATGAGGGCCTGGTAGGTGCGGCCCACCGGCAGCCGCTCGAACTCCTCGCGGCGCACGCGCACGTTGCCGGCGACGTTGGTGCGGTCGATGAGCGGAGCCGCGCCGGCCACGACGACCGTCTCGGTCAGCGCCCCGACTGCCAGCGATACCGGCACCGTGGTGGTCTTCTCGGTCTCGACCAGGGTG
Source organism: uncultured Acidobacteriota bacterium (assembly GCA_963843885.1). Lineage (GTDB taxonomy): Bacteria > Acidobacteriota > Vicinamibacteria > Vicinamibacterales > UBA2999 > CADEFD01. The sequence goes on along the minus strand of CAWJMJ010000010.1, from coordinate 425,641 downwards.
TCGGCAAACCGCGCTGGCGTGAAGCCCGCCAGCGTCGCCTCGACGGTGTAGTGGCCGATTGACACCGCCGCAAACACGTAGCGCCCGTGCTCGTCCGAGGTCGTGTCGCGCGCGAAGCCGCGCTCCTGGCTGGTCATCGTGACGGAGACGCCGGGCAGCACCGCGCCGCTGGCGTCACGGATGACTCCGGCGAGCGTGCCGGTCTGCGCGGGCTGCGCCGTCGCTGACGGCGCGTTCACAGCCGCCAGCGCGACGGCGACGTAAATAGGGAGCCATCGAAACATGGGGGGACCTCATCCTGGGGCGCGCCTGGGGGCGCCCGATGTCGTGTTGGGCGGCGCGGCCGGAGGCCGCGCGTCTACATGACTGTTCGGCAGAGAGGTCGAAGGCTTCAGCGCGGAACGCCATCGGCTGACGATTCTGGCCGGGCGCCAGTGCCAGTTGCACAGAAGGCGGCAGGACTTCGCTCGCGGCCGCGGCCGCGCTATGGCGTGGCTGGCGGCGGCACGCGCTTCTTCGTCGCCTGCTCGTAGGCGTAGGCCAGGCCGATCAACACCGGCTCACTGCACGCGGGGCCCACGAAGGCCGCGGCCGACGGCACTGGCGCGGCGTCGAATCCGGCGGGGAACGGCCGCGCCGGTGGCGCGTTCGGGACCACCCCGTTGGGGACGACGATCTCCGGATAGCCGGGGCGCGAGCCGATGAGCGACGCGTTCCAGCCGGGAAAGAGCAGCGCGTCCAGCCGATTGGCCTCGATGGCCGCCTTCAGACCGCGCGTCTCGGCCAGCCGGATGTCCTTGGCGCGGTCGGCCTCGTAACGCGCCCGGTCGCGCTCGAGGTCGATTTCGTCGGAGATGTCGAGGTTCGACTGGCCGTAGCGGATGGCGCCGGCGCGGGTATGCGTCAGGTTCCACGTCCGCAGAGCGGACAGCGACGACAGCGGGGCCTGGTCACCGAGCGTCTTCAGCCAGGCGGTGAAATCACGCTTCATTCCGTACTTGAAGACGATCGAGCAGGCGGCGTCGCCGCCGCGGCCGTGCTCGAATCCAGAGCAGGTGTCCCATGCGATGGTGTTGCCCTCGATCGTCTCGTCGAGCACGCTCGGCAGGTCGGCGGGATCGACGATGACGGCGCCCTCCCGCTTCAACACCTCGATGGTCTCGCGCATCAGCGCCGCCGACGCGTCGCTGAGCCCGCCGCGCGGCGTCTTCTCCCCCGGAATCAGCCGCGGCTCGTAATAGAACGCGCGCGGGATGCCGATGCGCGCGCCCTTGAGGGCGCCGCGCTTCAGGAACGGCGTGTAGTCGCGCCCGGGCGGCGGGGTGCAGCGCGTGGTGGCCGCGTCGTTCGGATCGGGCGCGGCGCTTTCCATCACGCCCAGCAGGATGGCGGCGTCGGTGACCGTGCGCGCCATCGGACCGGCGGTGTCCTGGTCGGCGGTGATCGGGATGATGCCGTAGCGGCTGACGCGTCCGGTCGTGGGCCTGATGCCCACGAGCATGGTGAGCTGCGCGGGATTGACCACTGAGCCCGACGTGTCGGTGCCGACATTGGCCGCCCAGAAATTCGCCGCGGTGCCGGCGCCGGAACTCGAACCGCCGGTGCTCATCACGCCGCGGCCGTCATCGACGCCCTCGCGGGGATCGCGGCGCGGGTCGTAGGGGTTGTAGGCATGACCGGCGACGCCGGTGTAATTGCCGGGCATCGGGCTCGGCGCGCCGGCCACCCAGTTGGCCAGCTCCGTCAGTACGGTCTTGGCGATGATGATGGCGCCGGCGTCTCGCAGGTTCTTCACCAGTGTGGCCTCGTAGGGCGCCACGAAGCCGTCGAGCGCCAGCGCGCCGCCGGTGGTGGGCATGCCGGTAGCCTGGATGTTGTCTTTGAGGGCGATCGGAATGCCGTGCAGCGGCCCGCGCACCTGGCCACGCGCCCGCTCCCGGTCGCGCGCATCGGCTTCCTCCAGCGCCCGCGGATTCACGCTGATGACCGCGTTGATGCGGTCCTCGTAGGTCCCGATGCGGGCCAGGTAGTGCATGACCAGCGCCCGCGACGTCAGCCGGCCGTCGGCCATGGCCTGACGCATCTCGGGAATGGTGGCCTCGACCACCTGGAACGGCGTCGAGGGCGCAACGGGCGAGGCCGTCTGCTGGCGCGCCTGGGTCAGCACCACCGGCACGGCGATCGAGACGAGGAGGAGGGGCAGGAGGCGTGTCACGCCACGACTTTACCCCAGCGGTGCCCGTGACCTTACGCGGGAGCGGCGGCTTGCTCCTTCATCTTCGTCCGTAAGCTGAGCGGACAGGCGCGGACCGGCCTCGCGGCCGTGGCTGCGGCTCCAGACGAACTGCCCCGGCCGGACTACTGCCTGCCGTCCGGGCGCCCGGCGGCGCGCTGCGTGTCGACGTGAGCCAAAAGATCGCCGTAGCTTGGCAAACGGCGCAGCGGCGCCAGGAAGGGATCCGCCTCGAACCAGGACCGGCACGGGAAACCCGTGTCGGCGGCGATGCGCAGCCAGCGCAGCGCGTTCGCCGGATCGCCGAGCTGGGCGTAGGCCGCGCCGATGCCGTAGGCCACGTGGTGATCCCGATAGTCGGCGGCCAGCACCTGCTGCAGGCGAACCCTGGCGCCGCCGGCGTCGCCCTGCGCCGCCAGCACCGCCGCGAGCGCCGCGCCGGCTCGCGCCGCTGTCGAGGCCGACCGATGCCCCGCCAGCTGCTCCAGCATGGCCTGGCCTCGCTCGATCTTCCCGCCGTAGTAATAGGCGAGCGCGAGGTAGGTGTCGCCGATGGCCTGACTGCTCTGGCGGCTCACCTCCTCGAGATGGGCGACGGCCGGGGCGAACCGGCCCGAGAACAGCGCCAGCAGGCCGTCGATGCGTGCCGGCTCCACCACGTCGTCGCCGCGACGGCCGTGGTCGAGGGCAAGCCGCGCCTCTTCCATGTAGCCCAGGTGGTAGTAGGCGGCGGCGATGATGAGATGGGCCTGGCTCAGATTCGGATTGAGGACGAGGGCGCGGCGGCTGGCCTCCAAGGCGGTGATCCAGTCGAACTCCCGCTTGCGCGCCACGGTGGCTCTCGCGAGATGCCCCTCGGCCAGATTGGGATCGAGAGCCAGCGCGGCCCGGGCTTCCGACTCCGCGCGCTCCGCCCATCGCTCGACGTCGCCGGCCGGCGCAAACCGCAGGTCCTGGTCGGCGCAAGCCATGGCGAGGCCGGCGCGGGCCAGCGCGTAGCCAGAATCCATGCGCAGCGCGGCCTCGAATGCGTTGATGGCGGCGAGCGTGCTTTCGGGCGTGTATTTCACGAGCTCGGCGCGTCCGGTGAGGTAGGCGTCGTAGGCGGCGGCGTTGCGTGTGTAGCGGCGGAGCAGCCGGTCTTGTTCGCTGGCGGCGAGTTGCAGACGCAACGCGCCGACGACGCGCTCGGCGACTACCGCCTCGACGTTGTACAGCGCATCGGATCGCACGCGGATCGTGTCCGACCACGCCAGCCGGCCGGAGTGGGCCTGGATGAGTCGCACCACGACCACGACCCGGTTGGCGGACGACGAGAGATCGCCTTCGAGCACGAGCGAGGTGGCTGGCGCCGGGTCGGCTTGCCCACTCAGGCGGGTGATGGCGACGAGACGCTGACCGCCGAGACGGGCGGCGATCGCGGTGGCCAGCCCGAGCCCCGCCGCCGGGTTGGCACCGGCGACTGCGAACGGGCGGATGGCAAGCATCTCGGTGGCGACCGCGGACGTGGCGGGGACTTCTGGCCGACTGGCCAAGCGTGACGCCGCGGTAATAGCGACGATTGTGACGGTGCCGGCCAGGAGGCCGCGGGCCAGCAACGGGTGTCGGGCGAGCCAGGACGTCCCGACCGCAGCGCCTTCTGGCTCCTCGGTCGCGGCCGCCTCGGCCGGCGCGGGCAACGAGAGCGGCGCTGCGGCGCCCGCCATCGGGCTAACCACCTCGACTGCTGCGATGAACCGGTAGCCGCGCCGCGGCAAGGTTTCGATGAAGCGGGGCGAGTCGGCGTCGTCGCCGAGGGCCGCGCGCAGTTCACGCACGGCCTGATTGACCCCTTGCTCGAAGTCCACGAACGTGTCGGCGTCCCACAAGGCTCGCTGCACGTCGTCCCGCGTCACCAGCTGGCCGGGGTGCCTGACGAGCAGCGAAAGCAGCCGGAGCGGTTGCGGACGGACGGCCACCAGGCGGCCCGCCTTGCGGAGTTCGAGCGTCTGCTCGTCGAAATCGAAGACGCCAAATCGCCACCGGCCCGTGAGCCGAGGCGACGGGGGATGGGACGGCATCGCTTGCCTGCCGGCGGCATTATACGCGCCGCCTTGACCCGTGTTCCTAACGTCTGTCGATGGCGCGAGTTACGGATTCATCCAGATTCCATCCCGTGCTCATGGGCAAACGCCGGCGTCGTCCGTAGCATGCGCGGCGGAGGTCACGTCCATGATGTCATCGTCATTTCGCCTCGTGAGGGTCGGCCAGGCCGCCCGCCGCCCGTTGGTGCTGGCGGCGTTGCTCGTGTGTGTGTCGCTGACCGGGGTGTCGGCGCACGTCGTGCGCGGCCTGGCGTTTCCGGCATTCGCCACCGCCTTCGTATCGAGCCCGTCCGCGGGCATCGACGCGCCAGTACCAATCGTGTGGGGCGCTCAGGACACGGGCCTGCGCGTTGCGTGCTTCTTCGTGGCCAATTCCTCGCCGCCGCTGGCGGGTCTGCCCGCCCACCCACGGGTCACCGGCGTAGGGTTCGAATTACCGGGCTCGCCGGCGGGGTTTGCCCTCGTCTCGCCCCGCGACGGCTCATGGACGTTGCTCGAAGGGGAGGCGCTGCCGGTAGCCGGACACGGCGCGGTGGCGCTCGACTTCGCCCTGGTCGCCGCGCCGGTCGTCCCGCTGGCGCAGCGTGGTCTGCCGCCCGGACAGGCCGCGACGCGCGGGAGCGGCACGCGGTTCTGCGTGAGCGGACCGTTTCCCGACACAATCAACGGCACCGCGACCACGATTGAGACCTTGCTCAACGGCGTGATTGTGGGTTTCCAGGCGGAATCAGCCGGCGGGGTGGCCAGCGACCTGGGCGTCTGGATCGACCCGCAGCGCGTCATTCCCCTCTACCCATAAGGCGACTCGTCTACGAGGCACGCAAGCGAGGTCTGAGGCCACGTGGCGCGCCGGGAGACGGGTCCGGCCGGGCGCAGATGGCCGTGGCAGATGTACGGCCTTTGCCTCGGGAGGATCCATGCTTCAGGAACGTCACGTGGGCCTGTTTAGAAATGGCCGCAATCAGGCTCTTCGCATCCCGCGCGAACTCGAATTGCCTGGTCGGGCGGCTCCGCTTCGGAAGGAAGGTTGCGCGGCCGATCGTCGAGCCCTCGTTGCTGGCGGTCCTGCGAAGCTGAAAACCGATCGATGAGGATTTCCCGCCGGTCGTCGGCATCGCCGCTGGACCAGTCGATTTAATGATCTGGGTGGCGATTCCGGCCCTTTAGGAAGGACATGGTGTTGGTGGACCAGACCAGCGCCAGGTGGAACCCGGCTGTCGTCTGGCTCCGGCGACTTCTGGACCTGATGCCCGCCGGCTGAGGGCCGCGCAGTTGAACTGACCGGTTGCTGCCTTGAGGTGCCTGGGGTCGCTATCCAGGCCCGGGGCGGCGAAGCACGTCCCACAGGCCGCGGGGGGAGACAACAGGCAGCGGCGCGCGCTTGCCCAGCTTCAGCACGGCCGCATCCCCCGTCACGAGCACATCGGCACCGCCGGCGACTGCCGACGCCACCACCCACTCATCGTCCGGGTCGCTGATGCCCAGGGCGAGGTGCTTTGCGGGCAACTTCACGGCCGGACTGTCCCGTAGCTGCGCTTCGATCTCGTCGATGGTTCTCTTGGGCAGCTTGAGTTTCGTTCGAAGCTTTGTCCGCAGCTCGGTGAGGACCACTTCGCCAACCACCAGGTCGTGCTCGAGCAGCACGTGGGCGAACAGGTCGGCGCACAGGCCGCGCGTAGCGAACGCAGCGATGAGCACGTTGGTGTCGAAGAAGACCTTCACGACACGTCGCGAAAGACGTCTTCGTCGGTCAGGTAGCCCTGCGATTCGGCGAGTGGTAGCACGCGGCGGCGCACGCGCTCGAAGCGCAGCAGCGCGAGCTGCCGGCGCAACGCGTCACGGGCAAGGTCGCTCCGCGTTCGACCTGTGCGCGCACACGCTTGATCGAGCTCTCGTTCGAGCGCGTCGTCCAGGCGAATCGTGATGGTCGACGTCTTCATGTAAGACATCGTAACACGACACGCCTAGCCCGATCTGAGCCGACACGCGCTCCGGCAGTGACCGGCAAATCCTTGGGAAATAGAGATGTTGCGGAAGTTGGTGGACCAGAACAGCGCCAGTTGGAACCGCGTGGGCCTCTGGCTTCGTCGACTGGGCCGCCTCCGAAACGTCGCCTGAGCAGCAGCGTGCATCTCAAGTGATGCTCGTCCGACGCAGACCACGCGCCATCCGTGCTGCACGTATAATACGTGCAGGAGCCTTCAGCCATGTCCGCAACCGACTCCACGAACCAGAACATCACGATCCGGCTGGATCGTCGCATCTTACGGCGGGCCAAAGTGCTTGCCGCCAAGCGAAACACGTCGATCAGCGGACTTCTGGCCCAGCACATCGAAACACTGGTCGGCGAGGACGACGCCTACGAGCAGGCCCAACGGCGTGCGCTTGCACTTCTAGACCGAGGGTTCCATCTGGGCGGCCGCATCGAGGCGACGCGCGACGAGTGGCATGAGCGATAAGACGTTCGTCGATACCAACGTCTTGATCTACGCGCATGACGTCGACGCTGCGCGCAAGCACGAGATCGCCAAGGATCTGCTGCGTACGCTGTGGCTCGAGCGTACTGGGATGGTCAGCACCCAGGTGTTGCAGGAGTTTTACGTCAACGCCACACGCAAGATCCGGAAGCCGCTGACGAAGCCCGAGGCGAGGAGCGTCGTCGACACCTACGCGCCATGGTGCGTCGACGGCATCACCACGAGCGACCTCGCGGCCGCCTTCCAACTCGAGGATCAGGCGCGTATCGGATTCTGGGACGCGCTGATCGTCGCGGTCGCCGCTCGTGCCGGAGCGCGTCGCGTTGTGTCAGAGGACCTGAACAACGGACAGTCCATCGCCGGCATCTCAATCCACAACCCCTTCAAGGAGAAGGCGCAGCCGAAGCCGCGACGTTGATCGCCCACGGCTCGATTCAGCGCCTCAAGTTGTTGATGGAAAAAGACTTGGGAGTGTTGGTGGACCAGAACAGCGCCAGTTGGAACCGCGTGGGCCTCTGGCTTCGTCGACTGGGCCGCCTCCGAAACGTCGCCTGAGCAGCAGCGTGCATCTCAAGTGATGCTCGTCCGACGCAGACCACGCGCCATCCGTGCTGCACGTATAATACGTGCAGGAGCCTTCAGCCATGTCCGCAACCGACTCCACGAACCAGAACATCACGATCCGGCTGGATCGTCGCATCTTACGGCGGGCCAAAGTGCTTGCCGCCAAGCGAAACACGTCGATCAGCGGACTTCTGGCCCAGCACATCGAAACGCTGGTAGGCGAGGACGACGCCTACGAGCAGGCCCAACGACGTGCGCTTGCACTTCTCGACCGCGGGTTCCATCTGGGCGGCCGCATCGAGGCGACGCGCGACGAGTGGCATGAGCGATAAGACGTTCGTCGATACCAACGTCTTGATCTACGCACATGACGTCGACGCTGCGCGCAAGCACGAGATCGCCAAGGATCTGCTGCGTACGCTGTGGCTCGAGCGTACTGGGATGGTCAGCACCCAGGTGTTGCAGGAGTTTTACGTCAACGCCACACGCAAGATCCGGAAGCCGCTGACGAAGCCCGAGGCGAGGAGCGTCGTCGACACCTACGCGCCATGGTGCGTCGACGGCATCACCACGAGCGACCTCGCGGCCGCCTTCCAACTCGAGGATCAGGCGCGTATCGGATTCTGGGACGCGCTGATCGTCGCGGTCGCCGCTCGTGCCGGAGCGCGTCGCGTTGTGTCAGAGGACCTGAACAACGGACAGTCCATCGCCGGCATCTCAATCCACAACCCCTTCAAGGAGAAGGCGCAGCCGAAGCCGCGACGTTGAATCGCCGCACGGCTCGATTCAGCGCCTCAAGTTGTTGATGGAAAAAGACTTGGGAGTGTTGGTGGACCTGAACCGCGCCAGTTGGAACCGAGTGACGAGCTGGCTCCAGGGTCTCGAACGGCTGCGACGTGCAGCGTGACCGCAAAAGCGAGACGACGGCGACGCTGAGCCGAAGTTCTCGCCAGTAGGGTAAGTGGCCGGTGCGCCACCGCTATGTCCTGCTCGCAATGCCTTCCCCGTACGCGGTTCCTGCGGTCCGCATCGGCCCGGACTTACGCACCCTCGCAACGACCGTCGCAGCCGTCACCGCGATCGAGGCGGGAAACGACCACCTCGGGGGCCGGCACGGAGCTCGCCCGTGGCGGGCCTATGGCCCTGCCATCAGGTACGTGCGCCGCGCGACCCGGCCGCGTCGGTCCTGTTCCAGGTCGTGCGCGACCACTACCACACGTTCCGGGCCGAGGCGTCGCAGCTCCGCGATGGCGAGGGACTGCCGCGTTTTGTCGACGACGAGTTCGACGCGTTCCTGCGGTGTGGATGGCACGCCGGTGGATTCGCGCGCTTTCGCTGCACGAGCTGCCGCGCGGAGCGGCTCGTGGAGGCAGGCACAGTGACAGCGCGGATCCTGCGGCACCTGGGGCTGCCGTCGGAGGTTTCGGCGGCGCGCCCGGCACGGGCGCCCCCGCTCGCGAGCGGCGACGAGTCCTGGTGAGGTGTCAGTCCCGACCCGGCGGTGGTCGCTCCTGCCCGGTGAGTCGGCACACCCGTTACGGCGCGCGCTCGTGGCGGGGGCAGCCGGAGGCCTGTCCCGTCCGTTGCGTCCCGCGCGGTCACTGGGCATCAGCGCCCGTCCCGAACGCGGTGCGGGCGGGTCATCTACCCAGTGGCCGGGGCGAATCTTCGGCGAATCCAGACGTCAAGGTCCGATAAGGCCTGTTCCGTTGCCCCAGAGACCCGTTCATCGCGCCTATCGTCTTGACTCCAGTCTTACACGATGGTAAGAGTAGCGGATGCAGCAAGAATTGCCGCGCAGCCTGTCACTGTCTTCTAAGGAACAGGTAGTCATAGAGCTGTTGGGGGTGGCTGGGCCATTGTACGGCCTCGAGCTAGTGGCGGCGTCTGAAGGTCGGCTTAAGAAAGGTACGATTTATGTGACGCTTTCGCGAATGTTGGACAAGGGCTACGTCGCCGCACAAAAGGACTCTACGCCGCCTGCCACTGGTGGAATGCCGCGACCGACGTCATCTCTCACCCGGCTTGGGCGCGACATTTTCTCAGCCGTCCGTTCGAACGGGGCGAGGCGCATCTTGGTGCTAGCTCAATGAGAGGCCGAAGCTGGCTGACGCCCACGCTCTTGCGCAGATGGTGCGATGCCAAGACGTTCGAGCGAATTGTCGAGCCAGTCCTCGCGGACGAAGAAATGGAAGCGACTCAGTCTGCGACCGATTGTGGTCGGCTGCGGACCCAGGTTCGAACCGGTCTGATCCTGTTTCGTGTGCTGACAGTATTCGTCGCGATGAAGATCCGCGACTCCGCCGCGAGTCACGCCAGCGCAGCTGGCAGGGTGATATGGCGTGCGCTGGCTGTGGTTTCGACGCTTGCGCTCCTGGCGGCAGTTGCGCCGCTCTTCTTTGGGCCTCACACGACGTCGTGGAATGGCGCCATTCTGTTACTCCGGTTCGTTCAAGCCGCCGCGGTTGCGTTGCCGCTAGCCGCGGCGGCCACCATGGTCGAGATCGACGCGCGTTCCCATAAGCGCGACAAGCGCTTCGCCCTATTGGCGGTTCCGGGCATAGTTGCGACTGCCTTGGCCTTTGTATTGGCCGGCGTAGTGGAACCGTCACTACAGACGCTTGCGCAACAGCAATTGGGACCGCTGCGCCGGTTCGCCGCTGGCTCAACGTCAAATGCTGAGCCGCAGAGTGTGCAGGCACGACGCCCCGCGGGAGTCGGCGCAGCCGGGGAACAGCACGAGCGTCTGGCACTGGTGTCGGCTCCGGTTACGCTCTCTATCCTGGCCGCAGTGCTGCTCAGGTTTGAGCAACGACGACGCGCCACGGTCGTGGGAATTTATGCGGTGTTGTTTCTGGCCGCGGCGGTTCAGGTCGCGACCACGTCGCTAGGCAGGCTGACTGGACGAGGACTGGCCGAAGGGCTGGCGGTAGTAGCGTGGATTCCGAATCTATTGGTCGTCGCCGTGGCTGCCGTCGCCCATGCCGCGCGCCCACGTCGGCTAAGAGCCGACGACGTTATAAGGCGTTAGAGAGCGTAGCGCAGCTGTCGCCTCGTGAGGCGCACGCTGAGGACGTGCGCGGAAACGCATCGGGTATGCCGTCGCGCGAAGGTCAAGGTACCGACCCTCGAACGCGGCCTTGGGTGAATCGCACCTAGACGAAGAGCTTGACTGGTTCGCCGCCCCCTTGAAGGGAGACGACAGGATGAGTGAGCCGACACAGTTGGTGAACGCCGATTCGCAGAGCTCAACGCCGGCATGCCGGAAGATCCGGCAGAGCGCGCATGCGCGACCGGACGCTGCAGGCGAGGGGGGGCCTCAGGCAGTCAAGTCGCACTGCTCTCATTGTATGGCGGGTCGAATCATGGCGGATGCATGTGTTCAGGATGTGTCGCTCGTGCGGAGGGACCCGAGGCTCGACAAAGCGAGCGAATACGTTCGCGCGCGGTGCGGGCGAAGGTTGACGACCGCGATGCTTGCTGAGCATCTGTGTATGGCACCGATCACCGTGGTTAGGGAGGTGTCATGAGAGTCGCAATTGCGATTGTTGCGGTCCTGTGTGCATGCTCAGCATCAGCGCAGGAATGCTTACACGGTGATAAGGAGTCCGTGGCCAATGCCGCGAGCCGGCGCGAGGCGCTCACTGCCGCAAGAGTAGTGAATACGCTTCAGGCGAGCTATGGGCAACGAGCGCGGAGATTTGTTGCTCAGGACGAGCTAGCTGCTGTCGCGTCAAGTGCAACAGGTCCCGCGTCTGAGATGAGATGGGCTGTTGAGGAGGAGATCGTTAAGGGCTGGCGTCTCACATTGGACGTCACCGCAACGGGATATTGGTTTTCAATCGCTGACATCGGCGACCCGTGCGGGTTCAGGTATATCAGCAACGAAAAAGGCCTGATCTTCCGCTCGGAGCCTCTTCAGTGACGATTCGCGGCAACCCGGGTCTCCTGCGGGGTATCCGGTACGGCGCGCCTCTGGCGGTCTCCTACTATGCGAAACCTCGAAGCCGGCGTGCTTGGGTCCTTTGGGCGGGTGAACCAAGCGACCTCACCCTGGCTTAGGCGACTAACGAGTGGACTCTTGCCGAGGGAGCCGTTCCGAGGCCGAACTCGCATGAGCCGTAGATACTGTGTGGCGGTTATTGCTTGACTCCGCCGGAGCCAGGGCTGAGTCTGCCAGAGGTGCGCCTCGAAGGGTGCTGCTCAGTTCCCACGCAAACGCCGTGAAGCGTACCGGGTTGGTCGGAGGGCGAATTCGTCGGGTTGAGGTTCTCCAGGGCTGGGGTGCCGAGCGCCGAAACCGGAGGTCCGGACAGCCGAGTTGACTCCACACGTCCTCCCCGTTCCGAGGGGCGAGCCGCTCGCTGAGGCATCGCACGAAGCGAGGCGCGTCGCCCAGGCCGTCGCGGCTGAAGACTGGCAGCCGCGAACTTGCGCCGAATGGGCGACGAGCGTATAAGGATCGAGAGTCGCCCGCCACACGGTCGCCCGCAGGGCACCGATCCTGGGCGCCACCTGACCGCGCCGCGACACTCGGATTCAGTCCGAGGATCACGGCGACGCGTGCCCCTCGCGGTCACCGCTGGGCGATTCCGACAACCCGACCGACTGTTTGCGAGGAGGAGTCATGCTCGAATCCCCGAGACGTGTCACGCGACCGCGACGTCGACGCTCGTGACCGTGCGTACGACGGCCGCGAGCGCAGCGACGACCCGCGCGACGCCTTGCTGCACGACCTTGACCTGCCCCTCGGCCGCGAGCGGGAAGTCGTCTTGGACCGTGACCGCGTGTACGAGCTGAACGGCGAGGACAGCCGCACGCTGGCCACTGTGGGCGCGTTCCGCGTTGTGCCGGAGCGCGACCTCGCGGAGCCCCGCGACGAGTCCCCGGACTGGGACGACACCCTTGCGAACCTGCACGAGCAGGGCCTGGTCCATAAGGTCTCGCTGGGCGATCACGAGCAGGGCATCACGCTCACAGACCGCGGCCTAGACCTGCTGGAGGCCAATCGGCGGGCGGGCAGCGACGAGGACGGCCAGGCGTTCCACGCCGGCGTCGGCAAGGCCCGAGAACTGCACCACGACTCGCACCTGTTCGCCGCTTACCGGCTGACCGAGGCGCGCCTCCGGGACGAGCATGACGGCGCCGCCGACGCTGCGGCGCGTGGTGCTCGAAGGGGAGCTGAAGCGCGAGTACCAAGCGTTCCTGCAGGACCACAACCGCGACCGTTCGGAGAGCGACGGCCGGCCCGACCGAGACCAAGACGAGATCCGCGAATGGGCCCGGCAGCACGACCTGCCGCACTTCGATGACCAGGTGCACTTCCCCGACTTCCGGGTCGAGTACCGAGGTCGACGGCCGCGAGCGGCACGAAGACGTGGAACTGCTCACGCCGCACTACCGGGGCGCGCACGCCGCGAGCCGTGCGGCCAGCGGCTTCCGGTGCTTCCGGATCGGCGGCACGGGTCGCGGGCGGGGCGGTGCTCGGCATCCCCGCCTGGCCGAGGAGCTACTCGGCATGAGCCCGCCGTGCATCCCGTTCTCCGACTACGCCAGCGTGCGCCCGGCCCGCGTTGCCGCCCTCCAGGCGTTCGGCCTAACCGAGCGCCAGGCCCGCTTCCTGACGCATGTGCTCGTGTTCTCCGGCGTCTTCCTCGAGCGGCAGTACTGCCAGTTCGCCGGCATCGTGCACGGGCAGAATGAGCCACGACTTCATCGCGCGGCTGATCCAGCGCGGGTTCGTGACGCCGATCACCCCCGGTTCCGTCCGGCGTGGCCGGTTGTATCACGTGCAGTTCAAGCCGCTCTACGAAGCTATCGGCGAGCCCGACAACCGGCATCGCAAGCCGGCCACCCTGGGCCGCCTGATCGCACGCCTGATGGTGCTGGATGCGGTGCTCGCCGACGACCGGTACCACTGGCTGGGCACGGAGCGCGACAAGGTCCACTACTTCGACACGGCCTTCAACAGCCCGCCCCGGAAAGAGACGTATCCGCAGGTTACCTACGGCGCGGGCCGGGACGCCGTCCGGCGGTTCTTCCCGCACAAGCTGCCCATCGGCGTCGAGAAGGACGGCTTCCGCCGACACGCCTTCCTCTACCTCGTCACGGACGCCCTGCCGTGGCAGTTCCGGCAGTTCCTGCTGGACCATGCGCAGACGCTCATGGCGTGTCCGCAATGGACGCTCCGGCTGCTCATGCCGCGCCGCCTCACGACCGTCAAGGCCGTGTACCGGGCCGCCTTCCTCGACCAGTGCACGCGTCCCGTCGAGCCGCACTTCGCGACCTGGTTGGCGGGGTATTTTGCCGAGTGCCAACAGACGGGACGACACCTGTCGGCACCTGAGGACCCCTACCTCGCCAAGGCCTTCCGGCACTGTGGCGTGACGCGGGTGCGTGCCCTATACCGGGCCTGGCAACGCCAGGGGATGGAGGCCCTCTGGACCGCGCCGTCGCCCTATCTGCGCGATGCCGTGGACCGGCGCGACGGCCGCCTGGAGTATCAAGACCTGCCGCACCAGTATCTGCAGTGCGCAGGCCTGATCGGCCAACGGCTGGGGGGCGACGGGGGGACAAGTTCGAAACGCGGCAGGTTGGCCCCCCTCCGGCGACGAGCGCCGAAGCCGATCCCCCCTCGTCACAGGTGGCGCCGTGACCGGCCAGCGCAGGAATCCCCCTGGCAGCGCGCGGGTTGCGGCGTTAGCGCAATCGGTCGGGCGGCGCTGTGTGCCGCCCGTCAGACCGACAACGGTCCTGCGTCCTGTACGCCAACCATGGCGTGAACGACCCCCATGCCCTGCCCTGGGGGTGGCCCCAGGCCCCCTGTCGGGGTCGTTCACGCCATGGTTGGCCGTGTCGCGTGTCGCAGTGTGTGGGCGGCGTGTGTGCAGCGCAAATGGCGCTGCCCATGTATGCAACCTGTGCGCGATGTGCGTGTCCGCAGACCATCGCGTCCTCGAGTCTTGTGCCGTGCTCGTCGCCGTCCATGCGCGTCGCTGCGCTCCGCCCCCGCCGGTGGCGGGGCCTGCGGGCATGGACGGCGCCTGCGCGCGGCACGGCTGGGCACTTACGCGATGGTCGGCGTGGCGGATGTTCAGCAGGGTCACAGATCGGGGTTGACCATGCGCCTCCGTCGGGCGTAGATTGACCCTGTTGCGTCTGTGCCGCCCGGCACATCCTCCGTGTCGCACCCAGTGCCACGGAGCGCGTTTCCGGTCGTTGCCTCCAAGGCACGATTCAAGCGCATCCGAACAACTCGCCTGCTGCACTTGCGTATCGCCCTTTCGCGCACGTGGCGTTGATCGGGCAGGCGATCACCCGAACGCGTGTCGGTGACTTGCCGTGTAGACCTGGCGTTGCCGCGCGTGGCGTGCATCGAGGCGCATGTCGTCCAAGCCTCGGTGTTCGCCCAGTAGTGTGACGGTCGCGCCTCGCGCGCGTCCGTCGCCGTGTGGAGCACACGCCCCACCGGTTCGATGTCGGCTTCATGGCCCGCATCCGCGCTCCATGGACACGGAGCGTCAGGCTTCAGCCCTGGCGTGCTGGAGCGCGCCAATCCCCATCCCACATGCAATCGACGGAGAACACCGAGCGGGGGAGTGCCATGGAGGTTGTTGAACGGCAGGAAGACGGGCCAAATGCGATCACGATCGCGCGCTGCCGGGAACTGCTCGGCGACGACGCCGTCACGCTGTCGGATCACGAGATCGCGCGGATTCGTCGCCATGCCGAAACGATGGCGCATCTCGTGGTCGAGATCTTCGCCGCGAACCGTCGCAATCCGGCGTACCCGACTGTGTCGACCGCAAGCGTCTTGCGAGAGGCCACGGTTGGATCTAAGCTGCCGCCTATGGTCGGCGCGGTGATCTACGTACGCGTGAGCACGAAAGAGCAGACGGAGAATCTCAGTCTGGCGACACAGCTGCGGGCGTGCGAAGAGTACTGCCACCGTCAGGGCTACGAAGTGATCGAGCGCTTCCACGAAGAAGGGGAAAGCGCCAAGACCACCGACCGCAGCCAGCTCCAGAATTTGCTCACGTTCTGCCGCCAGAACAAGGGCCGCGTGCACTTCGTGGTCGTGTTCAACCTAACGCGGTTCGCGCGCGATAAATACGATCACTTCGCGCTCCGGTCGTTGCTGCAGTCGCTCGGGATTTCGCTTCGCTCCGCAACCGAACCGATTGACGACACCTCCACCGGCAAGCTGATGGAGGGTGTGCTCGCCGCGTTCGCGCAGTTCGACAACGATTGCCGTTCTGACCGAACGCGCGCCGGCATGCGGGCCGCGTTGGAGCTTGGACGGTGGACATTCCTTGCGCCGCTCGGCTACGTAAATGCTCCGCGCGCGGCGGGCAAGAGCCTGACGATTGACCCCGAGCGCGCGCCGCTCGTCCGGCGAATTTTCGCCGAGTACGGCACCGGACGCTACACCAAGCAACAGGTGCTGCGGCAGGCGCACGCTTGGGGCCTGACCAACCGGCGCGGCCGACCGCTGACGTCGCAGGCCATCGGGACACTGCTCCGGAATCGGCTGTATGTCGGCATCGTGGACTGCCCGGAGTACGGCGTTCGGGGGAAGCGCGGCGACTTCGAGCCGCTCGTCTCCGAGGACGTGTTCTACCGCGCACAAGCCGTGCTGTCCGGGCGCATGCCTGTGGCTACGCCGAAGCAGCGCGCCCACCCGGACTTTCCACTTCGCGCGTTCGTCCGTTGCCAGTCCTGCGGACGCGGTCTGACCGGGAGCTGGTCCAAGGGGCGCAGCGGGTACTACGCCTACTACCATTGCCGCCCTGGCTGCCGCGGCGTGAACGTCACGAAGGCGAAGCTCGAAGGGCTGTTCGCCGATGAACTCGCCCTTCTGCAGCCAACGCCAGGCTACATGCGGCTACTCAAGGAGTCGGTGCTGTGTATCTGGAAGGCCCGGAAGGCGGCGGTTCGAGACGAGCTTGCTACCGCCGAGCGTGCTACGAAGGTGATTCAGGGGAAGCTGGACCGTCTCGACGAGGCGTTCCTGTTCGAGCGCTCGATCGACATCGACACCTACGACCGCCACGCCGAGAAGTTGCGCCAAGAGCTGACGCTCCTGCGGATCGACCGTCACTCCTCGGAACTGGACGAACTCGACGTAGAGGGCATCCTGGCGTTCGCAGAACGCATCTTGCCGCTCGCCGCCGATCTCTGGGTGCAGGCGTCGCTCGAACAGCGGCAGCGGTTCCAACAGCTGTTCTTTCCTGATGGAATCGCGTTCGACGGAAACGGCTTTGTTGGAACCGCCGTAACCGCACCGGCCTTCAACTACTTACGGCCGATCGAGACTGGGAATGATGGTTTGGTGGACCTGACCGGGATCGAACCGGTGACCTCCTGAATGCCATTCAGGCGCGCTCCCAACTGCGCTACAGGCCCATCTCGTGCGGGGAGACTTCGAATAATACCAGATCCGGGGCTCGGGGCAGGGGATCGATCTGCTGCCCCGGGCCACGATGCGCCGGCTGGGGCTCAGGTACCTCGCTGAAAATCCGCTGGATCTCGTCGCGATTGCTGGTCTGGGCCAGCGCCAGCATCAGCAGGATGCGCGCCTTCACCGGCGTGTGGTCCTCGGCAGCTACCGAGAACGCCCGTCGGCGCTGCTGCTCCGGCGTCAGGTTGGCCGGGCCGGGGCCGCGGTTGGGCGAGATGCGGCCGGCGCCCGTGCGGGTCGCCGTGACCACGAACACGCCCTTCCCGGCGGCGTAGTCGAGCCCGGCGTTCTGGTCGCCGCTCGTGGCGCCGGCCCCGGCACCGGCCACCACCAGGCCCTTGGCGCCCAGGTCGACCAGCGCCTTGATCACGTCGGCGGTGGCGCCCTGGTAGACCATCACCACGTCCACGCGCGGCAGGCTGGTGAGCCGCGTCACGTCGAACTCGCTCTTGCTGGTGTGGCGCTGCAGGATCTCGCGGAACATCACCACGCGGTCTCGGTCCACGACGCCGAGCAGCCCGTGCGTAGGGCTGCGGAACGTCTGCAGACGCAACGCGTCGGTCTTGGTGACGTCGCGCGCCGAGTTGATCTCGTCGTTCAGGACCACGAGCACGCCTTTGCCGCGGGCCGCCGGTTCGGCCGCCACCCGCACGCCCTCGAGCAGGTTGGCGGCGCCTTCGTAGCCGAGTGTGCTGGGGTTGCGCATCGAGCCCACGACCACCACTGGCCGCGGGTCCCGCACGGTGAGGTGCAGGAAAAAGGCGGTCTCTTCGAGCGTGTCGGTGCCGCTCGTCACCACGATCCCGGCCAGCTCCTTGTCGGTCTTGAAGATCTCGTTGACGCGGCGCGCCAGTTGGATCCACTGCTCGAGCGTGATCTGGCTGCTGGCGACGTTGAGGAACTGCTCGTGCGTCAGGGTCGCCGCCTTCTCCAGGCCGGGCATGGATTTGGCCAGGTCCTCGGCCGTCAGCCGGCCGCCGTCCCGATTCGAGATGGTGCCGCCGGTAGCCACCATGTGCACGCGGGGCAGAGCCGTCTGGGCGCGCGCGGGGACGGCCACGGCGGTGACGGTGAGAAGGCACAGGACGAAGCTCGCGCGAAGACGATTGGACATGGCGCCTATTGTGAACGATTGGAGGGCTAGCGGGGGCGCGGCGGGGCGGTGACGAGCGTCAGCCAGTTGGTCAGCTCGCGCGCGGCCAGCTCGGGGGTCTTGCCGTAGAACGGCATGAGGGCGGTGGGCATGCCCGGACGGCGGGCCAGTTTGGCCCGCCACTGCTCGGTCGAGACGGCGTGCACCTCGATGAAGTAGGTGCGGCCGGAGATCTCTTCTTCGTAAAGTTTTGTGTGCACAGGATGCCGGGCGATACGAACTCGGGTGGCCGTGGGATGTCAGCGGAGCGACGATTCTACGACGCTGACAGCGCGAAACAAGCGAAGGTCGGCGCGAAGGCGGCGGTCCGGGCCGGTAGGTCCGCTCAAGCGTTGGACTTCTGGCGTCGAATTTTCTTTTGGGCACCTGTTCTCCACAGGAGTTGCACCTTCCATCCACAGGTTTTCCACACCGCCCGTGGCCGGCTGCCGGTGTGGCGACAGGTGGTGACGTCTTGACGCTATCAGGACCGCCACGTACGCTGGAGGGATGGTACGGTGGCGCGGCGCCCTCACGGCTGGACTGCTCTGCCTGCTGGCATCCAGTGTGCCCGTGTCCGGGCAAGTCCCGGCCACGCCGCTGCTGCGTCTGTTCCTCGCCGATGGCACCTCGCTGACCAGTTTCGGCGAGTGGGTGCGCATGGGCGACCGGGTGGTCTTCTCGTTGCCGCTCGGCGAGGGGCCGAGCCCCGACCTGCAACTTGTGACCATCGCGGCGGCGCGCGTGGACTGGGCCAAGACCGAGCGCTATGCCACGACGGCGCGGTCGGTCCACTACGCCTCGACCCGCGCCGAGAACGACTACGCCCAGTTTTCCAACCAGGTGGCAGCGGTGCTCACCGGCATAGCCCGCGAGCCCGATCCCGCGCGCCGTTTGGCCCTGGCGGCCTCGGCTCGCGCGGCCATGGCCGACTGGCCCAGCCAGCATCACGGCTACCGTGCCGCCGACGTGCAGCAGATGCTGACGCTGCTCGACGAGGTGATCTCGGATCTGCGCGCCAACGCTGGCGAGGATCGCTTTGAACTGGGCCTGGTCTCCACCGCCGCGCCGGCCCCGGTCGAGACGCTGCTGCCGCCGCCCACGGCCGCGCAACTGGCCGACGAGCTGCTCACCGCGTCCACGTTGGTCGAGACCTCGACGGAACGCACGACGCTGCTCGAGAGCGTGCTCGGGTTCATCGACCGCGCCGCGGCGCTGCTGCCGGCCGCGTGGGCCACCCGCGTGCGGGCCAGCGCCCTCGGGACGCTCTCGACCGAGCGGGCCGCCGACGTCGCCTACACCAAGCTGGCGGCCGGCGCGCTCGACACCGCCGCCAGGCGCGCCCGGGCGGCCGATGTGCGCGGCATCGAGCGGCTGCGGGCCAGCGTCCTCGAGGCCGATGCCAAGCTCGGCTCACGCCGTCCGGCTGAACTCACGGCGGTGCTCGGGGCCCTCGATGCCAGCGCCGAAGCGGCGCGCCGGCTGCGCCTGGCGCGCGACCAGTGGCAGATGCGCGAGCCCGAGTACAAGAGCTACCGGCGATCGGTGGCCCCGGCGCTGCGGGCGCTGCAGCGCGCCGCCAAGCCGCTCGAGGACATCCGCGCCCAGGCCGGCCCCACGCCGGGCGTGCTGGCGCTGGCGGCCAAGCGCCTCTACCGCTCCCGCCCGGCGATGGCCGGGACCAATCCGCCGCCGCCGCTGGCGGCCGTGCACGCCCTGCTCCAGAGCGCGTGGAACCTGACCGACAACGCCCTCACGCTCCGCCGGCGCGCCGTCGAGACGGGCGATCCGCAGCGCGCCTCCGAGGCCTCGGCGGCGGCCGCCGGCGCGCTCATGCTGGTGGCGCGCGCCCGGGCCGATCTCGACCAGGCGTTGGCGCCTCCGTCGCTGCAGTGACCACGCCCCGCCGCACCCTGCTGCACCGCGCCGCCGACCCCGACGGCTTCCGCCGCGGCATCGCCGCGCTCGTGGCCGAGCGGCAGCCGCTGGCCGTCCGCGACAGCTTCGTGGTCGTGCCGACCCGCGCCGCCGCCGACCAATTACGGCGCACGCTCGAGCACCTGGCGTGGACGTCGGGCGCCGCCGCGCTGTGCCTGCCGCTCATCGGCACGCGCGCCGACCTGCTCGATGCGCTGACCGCGCGGCTGCGCCAGCCGCCTCCGAGCTTGAGCGCGTTTGCCCGCGAGGTGATTCTGGGCCGCGCCGCGCGCGAGGCGCGGGCCCGCGGCTTCGAGCCGCCGTTTGCGGTGCGGCCCGGCCTGGTGGCCGAGATGCTGGCGCTCTACGACGCGCTGCGCCGGCAGCGGCGCACGGTGGCCCGCTTCGAGGAGTTCCTGACCGACGAACTCACCGCGTCCGACGATCGCGGCGCCGAGCGACTCCTGACACAAACCCGCTTCCTCGCCGAAGCGTTCCGTGGCTACGACGCGGGCGTCGCCGCCAGCGGCCAATACGACGAGCATGGCCGGCGCGAGCGCCTGCTGGCCGAGCCGGCGGATCGTCCGATTACCCAGGTGATCGTCACGGTCACGGACCGCATTGCCGACCCGGCCGGCCTGTGGCCCGCCGACATCGACCTGCTTACGCGCCTGCCGGGACTGCAGCGCATCGACGTCATCGCCACCGAGGCGCGTCTCACCGGCGGCTGGCTGGAACGGGTCTTCGAGGAACTGCCCGGGATCGAGGAACGGGCCGTGCCGGCCGGTGGGGCGGGGCGACCGATCTGTCTGGTGCCGTCGGCCGACGAGTGGCTGTTCACGAGCCGCGACCGCGAGGAAGAACTGGCCGCGTTCGCACGCCGTCTCAAGGCCGAACGCCGCACCGGGCGGATCGGTGAGGACACGAGCGTGGCTCTGGTCGTGCGCCGGCCGCTGCCCTATCTCTACCTGGCGCGCGACGTGCTCGGGCGCGCCGGCATTCCCTACGAGACGCGCGACACGTTGCCGCTCGCGGCCGAGCCGTTCGCCGCCGCCCTCGACGTGCTGTTCGAGTGGGTGGCCGGCGGCTTCACGCGCGCCGGCACGCTGGCCGTGCTGCGCTCGCCCCACTTCCGTTTCACCGACGGCGATGCGCCACTCGAGGGCCGGGCGCTGGTGGCGCTCGACCGCGCCCTGGCCGACGCGCGCTATCTCGGCGACGCCGAACGTCTGGCTACGCTCGTGGCCACTTGGAGCGCCCTGCCCGAACGTCGCCGGCACGAGCACGCGCGGCGGGCGGTGCCGGCGGCCCGCGTCGCCGCCGCGGCCGCCGCGGCGCTGCTGCCGATGGCCACGCCGCGCACCGTGCCCGAGCACATCGCCACGCTGACGGCGTTCCTCGACCGTTATCTGCGGCCGCTGCCCGACGACGACGTGCTCGCGGAGCGCGAGGCCCGGGTCCGCGCGGCGGTGCTGGGGGCGTGCCGGTCGCTGGCCGCGGCCTACGACGCCTTCGACGCCGAGGCGTCCCTCGATGTCGCGGTCGTGTCGGCGGCGGTGCGGCGCTGGCTCGGAGCCCAGACGTTCGCGCCGGCGACCGGCGACGGCGGCGTGCAGATCGTCGATGCCGCAACGGCGCCCTACGGCATCTACGACGAGATCCAGATCGTCGGCCTGATCGACGCCGACTGGCCCGAACGCGAACGGCGCAGCATCTTCTATCCGGCCTTCCTGTTGCAGTCGCTGGCCTGGCCCGAGGAGCGCAAGCGCCTCGAGGGCGCGCGGGCGGCGTTCGTCGATCTGCTGAGCCTGGCCCGACGCCGCTTTGCCCTGTCCACGGTCACCCTCGAGGACGACGCGGTGGTCGAGCCGTCGGCCTTCCTGCACGAGGTGCGGGCGCTGGCGCCGCCGCGCCAGGTAGCGCCGGTGGACCACGCCACGCGCGTCTTCCCGTGGGAGGCGCTGGCGCTGGCGCCGGCGGTGCCCGAGGCGTTCACTGGCCGCGCCGGCGAGTGGGCGCGGCTGCGCGAGGGGCGCACCCCGGGCAGCGACCCGGCCTTCCACGGTGAAGCCGGGCCGTGGACGCTGCCCCGCGTGTCGGTGAGCCGGCTGGAACGCTACCTCGATTGCCCGTTCAAGTTCTACGCCTCGCAGGTGCTCGGCCTCGACGAGCCGCTCGACGACGACGACGGCCGCACGCCGCTCGAGCGCGGCCTCTTCCTGCACGAACTCTTCGAACGATTCTTCGCCGCCTGGAAGGCCTCCGGCCAGGGCTCGATCACGGCGGCGCTGCTGCCTTCCGCTCACGAGCTGTTCGACGCCATCGCCGCGCCGGCGCTGGCCACCCTGCCGGCCGGAGAGGCGGCCATCGAACGCCTGCGCCTCTACGGCACCGCCGGGTCACCGGGCATCGCGCGCCGGGTCTTGGCGATGGAAGCGGAACGCGGCGGCGTGGTGGTCGATCGCCTGCTCGAGTTCGAACTCGACGGCGCGTTCACCTTCACCGCTGCCGACGGACGCACGCGGCTGCTGCGGCTGCGCGGCAAGGTCGATCGCATCGACCTGCTCAGCGACGGCACCTTTCACCTCATCGATTACAAGACCCGCCGCGTGCCGGATTTGAAGCGGGCGCTGCAGTTGCCCATCTACTCGGTGTGCGTCGAGCAGAGCCTGGCCGGCCATCTCGGGCGGAACTGGCGCATCGGCGAGGCCAGCTATCTGTCCTACGAGGGGCCGGCGGCGGTCACCAACCTGACCAAGAAGGCCGCCGACCTGCCGGCCCGGCTGGCCGAGGCGCAGGGTCAGTTGCTCGACCTGCTCGACGGCATCGGGGCGGGGCATTTTCCGCCCCAGCCGGCTGAGCGCTCGCTGTGCGCGACCTGCGCCTACGCGGCCGTGTGCCGCAAGGACTACGTCGCGGTGGAGGTGGTCCGATGGTTGAGGGGCAACTGCCCTTGGCCTTCGACGGCACGCCCGAGCCGCCCTTGCCAGAGGCGCTCGTGCGCGACGGCGACGCCCGCCTCTACGCGGTCGATCCGTCGGTCAACGTGGCCCTCGAAGCCTCGGCCGGCACCGGCAAGACCAAGGTGCTGGTCGATCGCTACGTGAACCTGCTGCGCATCGGCGTCGAGCCGCGCCGGGTGCTGGCCATCACCTTCACGCGCAAAGCCGCCGCCGAGATGCGCGCCCGGATCGTGGCCGAACTCACGCGCATGGCCGAGATCGGCACGATGCCGCCGGAGATCTGGAAGCAGCTGCGCGGCCGGCTGAGCGAGATCTGCGATCAGCACGATCGACGCCTTCTGCCTGTCGCTGCTCGGCGAGTTCCCGCTCGAAGCCGACGTCGATCCCGGCTTCGGCGTGGCCGACGAAACCGAGACCGCCGCGGCTGGTGGACGAGGCGCTCGACCACACGCTGCGCCTCGGCCGGGCGCAGAGCGCCGTGAGCGACGACCTCGCGCTGCTCTTCGCCCGGCTGGGCGAGGGCCGCCTGCGCGTGGCGCTGTCGCGTCTGCTCGACCGGCGGCTGGTAGCCGTGGCGGCGCTCGACCGGTTCCTGGGGCGGGCGCCCGGCGGCCTGACCGCGGACGTCGCCGCGACTCGGGTGGTGGAGCGCCTGCGCCTGTTGATGAGCCCGGAGACAACGGCGCGCTTTCGCAGCACGGGTCCCGACGTCCCCGCCTTCCGGCTGCTGACCGCCGGCCTGGCCCTCGTGCTCGAGCCCGGAGCCCCAGTGGACCCTGGCGAGGTCGCCGACGTGCTGGCGCGGCTGCGCGACTACTGCTGCACTCAGGGCGGTACGCCGCGCAAGAAGCCGCTGCACCTGAAGATCACCTTCCCGTCCGGCCCGGCCTATACGGCTCACGCGACGCTCCTGCAGGACCTCGGCTCGGGCGTGCTCGATCTGGTTCACGCCCACCGGCGCGACGTCAACGTGGTGCTGGCGCGCAGCCTGCGCTGGCTGACGGCCCGGGCCATCGAGCAGTACCGCCGGACGCTCGACGAGCACGTGATGGTCGACTTCACCGACGCGCTCGTCAAGGCGCTGGCGCTGCTGGCGCAGATGGAGGAGTTCTCGCAGAGCCGCTACCGTCTCGAATCGCGCTACCAGCACGTGCTCGTCGACGAACTGCAGGACACGAGCCGGCCGCAGTGGCAGCTGGTGGAGCTGCTGGTGCAGGCCTGGGGCGCCGGTGCCGGGGTGGCCCACGAGGGGCCGGCGCCGCCGTCGATCTTCGTGGTCGGCGATCGCAAGCAGTCGATCTACGGGTTCCGCGACGCCGACGTGGGCGTGCTCGACGAGGCCGCCCGGCTGATCGGCCGCCTGCGGCCGGGGCGCGAGCCGCGGCGCGCCATCGTCAAGAGCTTTCGCGCCGTGCCGGCCTTGCAGCGCTTCGTCAACGACGTGTGCGACGAGATCGACAAGCGCCCCGACCGCGTCGACGCCTTTCGCTATGGCGACCACGACCGGTTCCCGGTGCCCGACGGCGACGCCCGCGCCCGGCCGGTAGGGCTGGTGGCCGCCCCGCAGACACGGATCGTGGCCCAGGCGGTGGCCGGGGAGATCGCGCGGCTCCTGGCCGAGAAGGTGGCGGTGCGCGACCGCGATACCGGCGTGGCCCGCGACGTGCAGCCGGGCGACATCGCCGTCCTGTTCCGGTCGCGCGACAGCCATCGCGAGTTCGAGCGCGAACTGGAACAGGTCGGCGTGCCGTTCTACGTCTACAAAGGCCTCGGCTTCTTCGACGCCGACGAGGTCAAGGACGTCATCGCCCTCATCCAGTATCTGGCCGAGCCCGACCTCGACCTGCGCGCCGCCGCCTTCCTGCGCTCGCGCCTGGTGCGTCTGTCGGACCCTGCGATCAAGATGCTGGCGCCGAACCTGGCCGAGGCGCTGCGCGGCCCGGCGCCGGCGGCGGCGCTGGCCGCCATGAGCGACGAGGACCGCCTGGTCTTGACCACGACCCGCCGCGCCGTGGCCGACTGGCTGGCGCACGCCGACCGCCTGCCGCCGGCCGAACTGGTCGATGCGGTCCTGCACGACAGCGCCTACTACTTCGAACTCCGCGGCCGCGGCCACGCGCAGGCCCGCGAGAACCTGAAGAAGCTGCGTTCGCTCATTCGCCGTCTGCAGAACCGCGGCTACGCCACGCTCGGCCGGGTGGCCGAACGCGTGTCGCAGCTGATGGCCGGCGACGAGTCCAACGCCATCGTCGACGCGCTCGACGCGGTCAACCTGATGACCGTGCACGCCGCCAAGGGGCTGGAGTTCCCGGTGGTATTCGTGGTCAACCTGTCGCGCGGCGCTGGCGGACGCGGCGGCACGGTGGAAGTGGTGACGCGGGTCGAGGCCGACGGCGGGGTCGCCGATCTGGTGTCGATCGACGGTCTGTCGGAGGAGGTCGGCGACGAGATCGAGGCGCGCGAACGCGAGGAAAGCAAGCGCCTCGTCTACGTCGCCCTCACCCGCGCGCGCGATCGGCTCTACCTGGCTACGACCCTGGCCCGGAACGGAACCTTCGCGCCGGGAGCCGCATCGCTCGGCCACGTGCTGCCGCCGACGCTGGCGCCGGCGTTTGCCCGCGCCGCCGTCGCTGCCGGCAGCGGCGAGGTGGTCGAGTGGGTGGCGGCGTCGGGCGCGCGGCACGAGCTGCGCGTGGTCACGGCCGCGGCCGCGCCGCCCCTGGCGGCTCCGGCCACTGCGCCGGCGGCAGCCGACGACTTCGCGCCGCTCGTCTTGGCCCGCACCGGCACTCGCAACGTGTCGGACCTGGCGCGGGCCGTCGCCCCGGCGGCGGGTCCTGGCGTGGGCGGCGATCGGGCCGCCGCGCGCGCGTTCGGGGCCCTCGTCCATCGCGCCGTGGCGGCCGGGGCGCTGGCGGCGGCGGACGACGAGCGCGACGCCCTGGTCGCGCGATTGGGCGCCGACCTGACCGACACGACGCGCCAGCAGGCCCGGACGGCGCTCGCCGGGCTGGCCGCACGTGCCGAGGTGCGCGAGCTCATCACTGGGGAAGATGTGGACTATGAGGTGCCGTTGTCGTGGCTGGGGTCAGACGGCTCGACCGTGCGGGCCGTGCTCGACTGCGTCGTCGCCCATAAAGACGGGCGGATCACCGTCGTGGAGTTCAAGACGGGCCGGCCCCGGGAGGCCGACGAGCGTCAGTTGACCGACTACGTCGAGGGCCTGGGGCGGCTGTTGCCTGGAAAAATCGTGTCCGGCCGCATCATTCGGCTGGATGCATGAGTTTTCTTTGTTGTGTGGGTGCGAACCTTTTCACTAGACTATGGAAAGCGTTGCCCACGATCGGGCACGCGAGAGGAGCAAGAGCGTGGCGTTGACGTGTCCGAGTTGCGGCAATGACCAGAACTTCCAGGTCAAGACGCTGCAGATGCACGTGGTGAAGCTCGACGACTCGCGCGTCGAGGTCACTGACGAGACCCGTCCCGCCGTGTTCGAGGTGCTCTGCGACGAGTGTGAAACCGCGCTGAACTTCGACGAGGCAGACGATGCGCTGCGGCGTGAAGTGATGCTGACCGTCGGCGCGCGCTGAACGCGCGCCGGTCGGTGCACGACCCAAGGGGCCTCCGGGCCCCTTTCGTCGTTGGCGGCGTCAGTGCTCGTCGGCCTCGCGCTCGGCTTCCTCGAAGTGGTCGCACTCGGGGCAAATCCATTCCCGCACGGGCGTCTTCAGCACCTGCGACGAGCCGGGAATGTGGCGAATCTCCTCGCGCTCGTTCAAGCGCATGAACTCGCCGCACTGCGAACATTCCTTCTGCATGGTCCGGCCATGGTAGTGAACCGCAGTTGCCTTGACAACCTGCCGGTCGGCTCCTAAGGTTACGGAATGCGCGCGCCTCCGGGGGGCGCGCGTTTCTGATCATGTCGAGACACTGGAGCGTCGACGAGGCCTGGACGGCCGCCGAGAGTTCGCCCGAACTCGAGCGCGAGCTGCGCCGTTCGCTGGCCGACGAGATCGCCATCGACTTCCCGTCGATGCGCGGCGCGATCAGCCGCATGCGCGCCGGCTTCGGCGACACCATCGAGGCGACCCCGCTCGTGGCTCATGTGCGCTTGTCGCCGCGCCAGGCCGTTCACGGCACCAAGGTGCCGCTCGACGTGCCGCTGACCCGGGCCTGCCACGGCTGCGGTGGCCGGGGCGAGACGTGGAGCGTGGCGTGCACGCCGTGCGAGGGCACGGGCGTGGCTATCGAACGGTACCCGCTCACCCTCACCGTGCCGGCGGGCGTCGTCGACGGCGCGCGTTTCTCGTTCAGCGTGGCCCACCCGCGCGGCTACCGGGCGCACGTGCAAGTGCGCGTGGCGGTGCTGTGAGGCGGCACGTCGACTTCCTGGCGCAGCTCTATCGGGTGTGGGGCGCCGTGTTCATGATCGTCGGCGCCGCCGCCCTGGCCCTGGCCGGGGGCGCCGCGGCCATCGTGCGCGTGTCCGGACCGGTCGCCACCGGCTCGGATGTGGCCGCCGGCTTCACCGCCGTGATGATGGGCGGATTGGCAGTGCTGGCCCTGATCTGGGCCGGCCTGCACACCTGGGTTGGCCGGGCCCTGAGCGGACACGGCCCGCGGGCGCGGCTCCTGGCCCTGGGGCTGGCGGTGGGCAACCTCCCGCTCCTGCCGTTCGGCACCGCCCTCGGCGCCTACGGCTGCTGGGTGCTGCTCCACAACGACGGCCGGCAGGTGTTCCTGCCCGCGCCGCCGTCGGCGCCGACCGCGGCATCCTAGTTCCCGACCACGCAGACGCAGCGAGGCTACGCGCTCGTCGGCGGCGGGTCGAGCGTGCCGAGCGGCGTCCACGGCCCGCAGCGCAGCACGCGCTTGGCCGCCATCCAGCCCCCCCGGACCAGCCCGTAGCGCCGCAGCACGGCCTCGCCGTAGTGACTGCACGTCGGGTCGAAACGGCAGGTCACGCCCGCGGCCGCGAACAGGCGCGACAGCGTCGCCTGGTAGAGATGCACCGCCGCGATCGCCGCCCGCGCGGCCAGCTGCTGCTCGGGCCGTCGGCTCAGGTCGGCGCCAGCCAGGGCGATCACGACGAGCAGGACCCACACGGACTTGGACATAGGCGCGCTTGCGAGCGGATGGCGCCGGGCGACCCACCGCGCGCCTGGCACGGCGGAGCCGCCGGCGACCGCCTCGCGATGAGTCTGGCGCGGCGGCTACAGCCGGTCGGCGTAGACCGACACGCCCGGCACGATCAGCCGGCCGCCGTTGACGCCCTTCACGATGGCCAGGATGTGGAGCACGACGATGCCCAGCCAGACGAAGAAGCCGAGCAGCCCGACGACACAGCCCAGGATGGTGCCGAGCGCCATCTGGACGATGGTCACGGCGATCCAGAAGACGACCTCCGCCAACATCAGCACGATGCCGTGCTTGGCGTGCCACTGCACTTCCTTGTCGTCTTTCTCCACGAGCAGCGGCACCAGGGCCAGCAGCCACAAGTAGGACAGCACAATCATCACGCCGCGGTTGCTGGAGTGGGTTCCGCCGGCTGGAAGGGGCGGCGGGATGGTGGCATCTTCCATCAGAACCTCGCTAGTGGCCGCTGGGGAGGGCGGACCGTGCGGTGGAGTCTACACAATGGCCAGCCCTTCCGCCAGCCGCGCTGGCGCTGGGGTAAGCTTGATCGGATGACTGGGAGGGCCGCGTGATGTCAGACGGATTGCAACCGGGAGCCGTGCTCGACGCGCTCAAAGGCGTAGTCGACCCGGAGTTCCGGCAGGACATCGTGGCGCTGGGCATGGCCAAGCAGGTGGCCGTGGCCGACGGTCGCGTCAGCTTCACGCTGGAACTGCCGACCCCCGCGCACCCGGCGCGCGAGCGCTTGAAAGAGCAGGCCCAGGCCGCCGTGGCCGGACTGCCCGGCGTGGCCGGCGTCGACATGGCCGTGACCGCGCTCGTGAGATCGGTCACCAAGCCCGAGCACGGCAAGACGCCGCTGCCGGGCGTGAAGAACGTGATTGCCGTGGGCGCCGGCAAGGGCGGCGTGGGCAAGAGCACCGTCTCGGTGAACCTGGCCCTGGCCCTGGCGCAGATGGGCGCCAAGGTCGGCATCCTCGACGGCGACCTCTACGGGCCCAACGTGCCGCTGATGTTCGGCCTGACCGCGGAGCTCGGCACCGACGGGCAGAAGATTGCCCCGGCCGAGAAGTTCGGCGTGCAGGTCGTGTCGATGGCCTTCCTGGCCAGCGACGATCAGGCGCTGATCTGGCGCGGGCCGATGCTGCACAGCGCCATCCGCCAGTTCTTCACCGACGTGTCGTGGAAGGACCTGGACTACCTGATCATCGACATGCCGCCGGGCACCGGCGACGTGGCGCTCTCGCTGAGCCAGACGGTGCAGGTGGCCGGCGCGGTCGTGGTCACGACGCCGCAGATCGTGTCGCTGGCCGACACCCGGCGCGCGGTGCGGATGTACGAGAAGCTCTCCATTCCGCCGCTCGGGCTGGTCGAGAACATGAGCTACTACGCCTGCCCGAACTGCCATATCGAAAGCGACATCTTCGGCCATGGCGGCGGCGAGCAGCTGGCCTCCGAGATGAACCTGCCGTTCCTGGGCCGCCTGCCGGTCTACCAGCCGATTCGCATCGGCGGCGACCGCGGCATCCCGCTCGTCGTCGCCGAACCGAATTCTCCGGCCGGCCGCGGCTTCTTCCACCTGGCCGAACGCGTGGCCATCCGCGCGGCCGTCGCCGCGCACGAGAACGCGCTCAAGCACAAGGGCAAGATTCCGCTGATCCAGGTGCGATAACCGGCGACGCCGCATCAAGCCGCGCCGGGAGACGAACGGCTCAGGCCTCGGACCGTCGCCCGACCTGGCTCATGGCCACGACGCCGGCGATCGGCCCCAGCGCCAGCAATCCGCCGGCCCATTGCCAGCCCACGCTCTGCGCCACCCGCGGCAGCAGGTCAATCGAGACCATGGTCAGCAGGAAGCCGAGCGAGACCTGCAGCGTCAGCGCGGTGCCGACGGCGTCGACCGGCGCGCGTTCGCTGACCAGCGCCGAGAACTGCGCCGAGTCGGCCACCACCGAGAAGCCCCACACCACGACCAGCAGGTAGAGCCAGCCGGGATGCCGGCCGTAGACCGCCGCGCTGGCCAGGCAGCAGGCGCCGGAGACGAGCATGGCCTGGCGCGCGACGCGGGCCTTGCCCCACACGTCGGCGACGCGCCCCGCCACCACGCAGCCGAGGGCGCCACTGCCGATGGCCACAAACGCCACGAGCGACGCGTGCGCGCCCGGCGCGGCCACGCCGCTGGCGGCCAGGCTGGCGCCGGCAAAGACCGCGATCCACGCCCACATGGCGTAGAGCTCCCACATGTGACCGAGGTAGCCCAGGGTGACGACGCGCACGTCGCGCACCGAGAAGGCGCGGCCGATGGCGCCCAGGCTGAACGGCGCGGTGACCGGCACGAGTGGGCCGTTGCGCACGACGAAGTGGGCCACGAGCCCGCCGGCCACGGCAAAGAGCGACGTCCAGACGATCGGCGTCTGCCAGGACTGGCCGAAGGCGGCCGTCACCAGATGGGGCATGGCCTTGCCGAGGGTGAGCGCGCCGACCAGCACGCCGAGCGCGAAGCCGCGGCGGGTGCGGAACCAGCCGGCCGCGATCTTCATGGCCGGCGGATAGACCCAGGCCAGCGCGGCGCCGGTGGCCAGACGCGAGGTCAGCAGGGCGTAGGGGCCGCTCACCACGAACACCGCGGCATTGGCGGCGGCGCCGAGCAGGCAGCCGGCGGTCATCAGGTGGCGCGGGTTCACCGCGTCGGCGAGGTTGAGGGCGGCCGTGAGCAGCGTGCCAGCGACGAAGCCGGCCTGCACCGCCATGGTCAGCCACGCGCTCTGCTGCTCGGTGAGCGCGAAGGCCGCGGCCAGCGACGGCGTCACCGCCGTGGCCGAGAACCACAGCGACATGCCGAGCAGTTCGGCGACGGCCAGCGCCACCAGCATGCGCCATGCGCGCGGGCCGTCCTGCGCCGCCGCCGGTGGGGTGTTCACTGCCACGTCGCGCCTGCGGGTGCGGCGGGGCGGGCCCCGGCCGCCAAGGTCACGCCAGCGCCTGTGCGAAGGCGCGCATGAGGTCGTCGGCGCTCGTGCGCGTCCACGTCTCGTTGACGCTCAGCGTGACCGTGTCCTGGCCCGCCGGCGGGACCGGCATGAGCACGCCGTGCCCGGCCAGCCGGCTCGCGACGGCCGACGGGGCGACGCCGGCGAAAGTGACGCGGGTCAGGTTGGTGCCGTTGGGGATGCGCTCGACGGCCACGCGCGGATGCTGGGCCAGCGCGCGGTAGAAGGCCTCCGAGACCGCGACGGCACTGGTCAGCCGCTCTCCGAAGCCGTCCATGAAGTGACGCGCGACGAGCGCCGCGTTCCAGCCCGCCGCCAGGTTGCCGCCGAACATGCGACGGGTGTGGAACATCCCGTCGAGCAGGGCGGCGGGTCCCGCCAGAATGGCACCGATGCCGCAGTTGAAGTACTTCCACAACGAGACGTAGACGGTGTCGAACGGCGCCGCGTACCGGGCCGGGGTGATGCCGGTGTAGGCCGAGGCCAGGAACAGGCGCGCGCCGTCCAGGTGCATGCCGATGCCGCGGGTCTTGGCCAGCGCGGCGATCTGTCGGGCCTCGTCCCAGTCGAACATCTCTCCCGACAGGCGGCGGATCGGGCTTTCGATGGCGATCGCCCCGACCTCGGTGGCCACGCGGCCGCCGGCCGTGCGCGCCAGCACGGCCTCGACCTCGGCAGCGGTGAAGGTAGCGCGGCCCGGCGCCAGCGGCATCAGGGTCTGGCCCGACAGCGTCTGGCAGGCATCGCCGGTGTCGTTGTAGATGTGGCTCATCTCGGGCACGATCACGCGCCGGCGCGTTCCGGCCAGCGCGCGCAGCGCCAGCTGGTTGGCCAGCGTGCCCGACGGCATGAACACCGCCCGCTCCTTGCCGAGGAGCTCCGCCCAGTGACGCTCGAAGCGCTCGACTTCGCCGCCGAGCAGATAGCCGTCCTCGACGATTTCGCGCTCGCGGCACAGCTGTTCGAGGAGGGTCGCGTAGCCGCGCGGCGTGAGGCCATTGCCGTCGCCCGACAGACGCACCGTGCGCGCCGACGGTTCAGGCGCACCGGCCGCCGCCGGCGCGACGTCGGCGACACAACCGAGGCCGGCGGCCGCACCGAGCGTCTCGACGAATCCGCGGCGGGTGACGTGGCGCATGAATCCTCCGGGCCGCTCGGCGGGCGCACCCCGCCGCGGGTGGTCGGATTATAGCCGCGCCGGTGCAGGCCGCGACTTGGCGCGCGTTCCGCGATGGGACACGATAGGATCGACTGCGGCGTACAAATCTGTGGATATTCCTTACCTCACGCATACGCTCCGCAACGGCCTGGACGTGGTCGTCCACGAAGATCGCCACATCCCGATGGCGGCGGTCAGCGTCTGGTATCACGTCGGCTCCCGGCACGAACAGCCGGGGCGCACAGGCTTTGCGCACCTCTTCGAACACCTGATGTTCAAGGGCTCCGCCCACCATCCCAACGGCTACTTCGAGGCCCTGCAGGAAGCCGGCGGCCTGGTCAACGGCTCGACCAACACCGACCGCACCAACTACTGGGAAGTCGTGCCCGCGCAGTCGCTCGAACTGGCGCTGTGGATGGAGTCCGACCGCATGGGCCACCTGCTGCCGGCCCTGAGCGAGGCGAAGTTCACGACCGAGCGCGAAGTGGTGCTGAACGAGCGCCGCCAGAACTACGAGAACCGACCCTACGGGCTGTCGAGCATCGCGATGGCCGAGGCGCTCTTTCCCGAGGGGCACCCCTATCGCTGGGTTACGATTGGCGCGCCCGCCGAATCTGCTGGCCTCGACCGTCGACGACGCGCGCGCCTTCTTCCGGGCCTACTACCATCCCGGCAATGCCTCGATTGCGATTGCCGGCGACGTCGAGGCCGCCGAGGCCATCGGCCTGGTCGAGAGCTACTTCGGCGACCTGCCGCCCGGCCCGGCGGTGACGCACCCGCAGCGCACCGCCACCCTGGCGCGCCCATCCCGCCTCGTGCTCGAGGACCGGGTGGAGCTGCCGCGCCTGGCGCTGGCCTGGCACACGCCCGAGATGTTCCACGACGACGACGCCGCCATGGACATCGCCGCCGACGTGCTCGTCAACGGCAAGACCTCGCGGCTCTACCGCGCGCTCGTCTACGACGCGCGGCTGGCGGCCGATGTCTCGGCCATGCAGGCCTCGCGCGAGATGTCGAGCG
Organism: uncultured Acidobacteriota bacterium; assembly: GCA_963843885.1. Classification (GTDB taxonomy): domain Bacteria; phylum Acidobacteriota; class Vicinamibacteria; order Vicinamibacterales; family UBA2999; genus CADEFD01. Next base: position 392,506 of record CAWJMJ010000010.1, on the reverse strand, counting down.
TGTTCCACGTGGTGGCCACGGCGGTGCCGGGCGGGTCGCTGGCGGAACTCGACCAGGCCATCACGCGGGCGCTCGAGGAACTGGCGGCCACCGGCCCGACCAACGACGAACTGGCGCGCGCCACCGCGCGGGCCGAGGCGCAGTTTGTCTACCGCGTCCAGACCATCGGCGGTTTCGGCGGGAAGTCCGATCAGCTCAACGCCTACAACGTCTTCACCGGGTCGCCCGGCTACATGCGGGCCGACCGTGAGCGCTACGTCCGGGCCACGGCGCCGTCGGTGGCCGCGGCGGTGCGCCGCTGGCTGGTCGACGCGCCGCGCGTGGCCTTGAGCGTCGTGCCGCGCGGGCAGCGGGCGCTGGCGCTGCTCGATTCCGAGCAGGTGTTCCCCGCATGATTGCCGTCGACCGTTCGCGCCTGCCGGTGCCGGGCGCCGCGCGCCCCTTCGTCTTCCCGTCGATCATCAGGACGGCGCTGCCCAACGGTCTCGACTTGCGGGTCGTGTCCCACGACGCGGCTCCGGTCGTGTCGATGGCCGCGGTCGTGCGCGGCGGCTCGTCGGCCGATCCGGCCGACCGCCCCGGACTGGCAGCCTTCACCGCCGACCTGCTCGACGACGGCGCCGGCGACCTCGACGGGCCGGGCCTGGCCGATGTGTTCGCGCGCATCGGCGCCGAGGCCGACATCGAGGTGTGGCCCGATGCCACCGTGGTGAGCATCACCACGATGGCCCGCTACGCCGAGCGGGCCTTGCAACTGCTCGCCGACCTGCTGGTGCGGCCGCGTTTTGCCGACGAGGACGTGGAGCGGGTGCGTGGCCTGCGTCTCGACCGCCTGCGCCAGATGCGCGCCCAGGCCTCGACCCTGGCCGACCGCGCCTTCACGCGCGAAATCTACGGGCCACATCCCTACGGCCACCCCGGTATCGGGCACCCGGCGGCGGTGCGGGCCACGACCGCGGCCGAGATCCGCGCCTTCCATCGCGACACGTGCACGCCGACGGCGACGTCGCTCGTCGTCGCCGGGAACATCGTGCCGGCCGAGGCGGTGCGGCTCGTCGAGCAGACGCTGGGCGCGTGGCGCCCGGGTCTGCCGTCGGGCAGAGCCGCGGAGCCGCCGCGGGCGGAGCCGCCGGCCCGGGGCTGCGTGCTGGTCGTGCCGCGCCAGGGGGCGCCGCAATCGGAACTGCGCATCGGCCAAGTGTCGGCGTCGCGGCTGACACCCGACTACCACGCGCTCCTGTTGTGGAACGCCGTGCTCGGCGGCCAGTTCGTGAGCCGGCTGAACCTCAACCTGCGCCAGGCCAAGGGCTACACCTACGGGGTGCGCTCGGGCTTCGACTTCCGCCGCCGGCGCGGGCCCTTCAGCGTGCACACCAGCGTCCAGACCACGGCTACCGCCGACGCGGTGGCGGAAGTGCTGCGCGAGATTGCCGATCTGACCGGGCCGCGTCCGGTCACGGCCGACGAACTGGCGCGCGCCAAGGCGGCGGTCGGCTTGGGTTATCCGCGCGGCTTCGAGACGGCGCAGCAGGTGGCGCGCGCCGTCGCGCAGCTGGCCCTGCACGACCTCGACCCCAATCACTTCGCTGACTTCGGAGCGCGGCTGAACGCCGTGCGCCTCGAGGACGTGACGCCGGCCGCCGTCCGACATGTGCGGGCCTCGCTGCTGACCGCGGTGATCGTGGGCGATCCCGAGGCGGTCGGACCGCAGTTTGCCGAACGCGGCGTGACCATCGAGATCCTGGCCCACGAGAGCGAATAGATGCGCGCGGTGCGCTTCCATGCCCACGGCGGGCCCGAGGTGCTCGTGCTCGAAGCCGCGCCCGATCCCGAACCGCGGCCCGGGCACGTGGTGGTGCGGGTGCGCGCCTGCGCGCTCAATCACCTCGACCTGTGGCAACGCCGCGGACTGGACCGCGTCACCATCCCGTTTCCGCATATCTCCGGCGCCGACGTGGCCGGCGACGTGACCGACGCGCCGGGCGGCGAGTTCCCGGCCGGCACGCGCGTGTTCCTGCAGCCGGGTCTGTCGTGCGGGCGGTGCGCGGCGTGCCTGGCCGGTCACGACAACACCTGCCCGCGCTACGACGTGCTCGGCTATCAGAGCGACGGCGGCTACGCCGAGTACGTGCAGGTGCCGGCAGTGAACGTCGTGCCGCTGCCGGCCAGCGTGTCCTACGTCGCGGCCGCGGCGTTCCCGCTGACGTTCCTGACGGCCTGGCACATGCTGGTCACCCGCGCGCGCGTCGTGCCCGGCGAGACGGTGCTGGTCCTGGCGGGCGGCAGCGGGGTGGGGCAGGCCGCCATCCAGGTGGCGCGGCTGCACGGCGCGCGCGTGGTGGCGACGGCCGGGTCGCCGGCCAAGCTCGAACGGGCCCGCGAGCTGGGCGCGCACGAGGTCATCGACCACCATGCCAGCGACATCGCCGCCGAAGTCCGCCGCCTCACCGACAAGCGCGGCGTGGACGTGGTGGTCGAACACGTCGGGCAGGCCACGTGGGCCAAGAGCGTGCGCTCGCTGGCGCCGGGCGGGCGGCTCGTGACCTGCGGCAACACCACCGGGCTGGGAGGCCGCCATCGACCTGCGCTACCTGTTCTCGCGGCAATTGAGCCTGCTCGGCTCCTACATGGGCACCAAGTCCGAACTGCTGCAGGCCGCGCCGTTCCTCTTCGATGGCCGGTTCCGCCCGCTGGTCGACAGCGTGTTGCCGCTGTCGGCCGCGGCCGACGCGCACCGCCGCCTGGCCTCGGGCGACGTGTGCGGCAAACTGGTGCTCACGCCGTAGCCGCTGAACTTCGCCGTCCCGCCCTCCGTCTGATCCACAGTCCGGGGTGTATCATGCGCCCTGGACGGCGCCATGTCCGACCGTGAACCCCGCCCCAGCCGTTTTCACAGCCTCAGCATCAGCCTGGCCGGGGCGGTGGGCGTCGTGGCGGTGGTCGTGGCCAGCGCCACCATCTGGCTGGTCCTCACCGATCCGGTCACGGTGGCAGAAGCCGTGGACACCGGCGAGTACGAGCCGCTCGTCGCGGAGCTGGCCAGCGTGATCTACAACGCGCTCGTCGGCCTCATCAAGTATCTCTAGTCGTGTCACCACGCCGGGGCGACCAGGCGCTCGCAGGCCAGCGCCACCCGCAGCAGGCTGGTGGTGTCGCCGCATGGTCCGACGATCTGCAGGGCGAGGGGCAGTCCCGCCGGCGACAGGCCGCAGGGCAGCGACAGCGCCGGCTGGCCCCCCAGGTTGAACGCCTGCGTCAGCCGCAGCATGGCATTGCGCACTGGTTCTTCGCCGTCGCCGACAGCCACCATGGTGGCGCCGATGGTCGGCGCCGTGACCGGCAGCGTCGGGCACAGCAAGGCCGCGCGTCCCGCCAGCGCGTCAGCGATCTCCCGGGCAATCACCTCGCGGCCGCGCAACGCGCGGACGTAGTCCTCGGCCAGCACGTAGCGCCCCATCTCGAGACGCAGCCGCACCGGCGGCGTGTAGTCGCCGGGCCGGCTCGCCAAGGTGGCGGCGTGATAGGCGGCCGCGTCGCTCAGCACCAGGTGGAGATACACCGGACCGATGTCGGCCGCGTGCGGGATGGTGACCGGCTCCATCACCGCGCCGGCACGTTCCAGTTGCGCGATGGCCGCCGCCAGGCCCTCGCGCACGTCGGACGCGATACGCGTTGCGAAGTAGCCGGTCAGCACCCCGAAGCGCAGGCCCTTCAGCGGCATCGGCTCGAGCCGCGCGTTGGCGGCTGGGGCCCGCCCGGCCAGCGTCTCGTGCACCAGCCAGGCGTCGGTGACCGTGCGCGCCAGCGGCCCCACGTGATCGAGCTGGCGGCTGAGCGGCACGACGCCGTCGGCGGGAATCTCGCCCCCCCCAGGCTTGAGCCCGACCACCCCGCAGACGGCGGCGGGAATGCGGATCGACCCGCCGGTATCGGTGCCGATCGACGCAATCGAGAAGCCGGCGCGTACGGCGGCGGCCGACCCGCCGCTCGACCCGCCCGCCGAGCGGGTGTCGTCGATGGGATGACGCACGCCGCCGAAGCCCGAATCGTCGCTGGTCGTCCCGAAAGCGAACTCGTGCAGGTTGTTCTTGCCCACGAGGACGGCGCCGGCCGCCTTCAAGCGCGCCGTGACCGGCGCGTCGGCCGTGGCCACGACGTCGCGCCTTACCTGCGAACCGGCCGTGGTGCGCACGCCCGCCTGGTCGATCAGGTCCTTGAGCGACAGCGGGATGCCGTGCAATGCGCTCACCGCGGCCCCGGCGGCACGGGCGCGATCGGCCGCCCTGGCGGCGTCGCGGGCGGCGTCGGCGGTGACGGTAATGAGCGCGTTCAGCCGCGGGTTGTCGGCGGCAATGCGTTCGAGGCACTGTTCGGTGAGCTGAGCCGACGTGGTCTCGCCGCGCGCCAATGCGCCGCGGAGTTCGTCGATGGTCTGACCGTTCCAGCCGCTCATCGCTCCGCCTCGGCGGGCGACGCGGGCACTTCGGCGCCGGCGTCGGCGCGTTCGTGCCAGTCCGCCGCGCGCAGCGCGGCCGTTGATTTGGCCAGCCCTTCGAGCAGCGGCTTCAGCTCCGGCAGGCCTCGTCGTTCCGCGTCGGCGATTGCCGCCGCGAGCCATCGCTCAACCGTCATGTCGTCGTACCCGGCATTGGACTCTTGCCTCCTTGACCCGTGCAGTCCCCTCGAGCCGGACGCTCCGGCTCTTCACGTCAGGGTACTCCGAGCTCCGCCAACTGGTGCTTGCTCGACACCGCCACGCCGTCGCCCACGGTGAGCCACGTGGTCGTCAAGCGCGGGTCGGCCGCCAGGCGCTGGTTGTAGGCGGCAATGGCCGCGGTCGAGGCCGCGTCCTTGTGCGGCGTGCTCACGAACCCGGGCACGACCTCGCCGCTCCACAGCACGTTGTCGGTCACGAGCAGTCCGCCCGGCCGGAGCAATCCCACCAACGTGTCGAGCAGCGGCTCGTAGTGCGTCTTGTCGCCGTCCTGGAAGATGAGATCGAACGGGCCGGCCAGCTTGTAGAGATAGCGCGAGGCTTCGCCGATCATCACGTTCACCCGGTCGTCCACGCCAGCCTCGCGCAGGTAGGCCCGGGCAGTCGTGGCCCGCGCCTGGTCGCGCTCCAGCGTCACCAGCAAGCCGGACGACGGCATGGCCGTGGCCATCCACACGGTGGAGTAGCCGATGGCCGTGCCGATCTCGAGCACCCGCGTGGCCCCGCTGATGCGGGTCAGGGCGTGGAGCAGCGCGCCGGTGTGGGGATCGACGACCGGCACGCCGCCCTCGAGGCCGGCGGCGAGGATGCGATCGAGCACCGGGTGCGGCGGGCGGGCCAGGCCGCTCAGATACGCAGCCACGGCCGGGGAGGTCAAGGTGCTCATGAGGTGGCCGATTGTAAGCTACGCTGAGATGCTGTGAGACACACCAAGATCGTCGCCACGCTGGGCCCCGCCACCAAGGACGACGCGGCCCTCGATGCCCTGCTCGTGGCCGGCGTGGACGTCGTGCGGCTCAACTTCTCCCACGGCACGCACGAGACCCATCAGGTCACCTACGACCGGGCGCGCGCCGCCGCAGCCCGCATCGGCCGGGACGTGGCCATCATGCAGGACCTGAGCGGTCCCAAGATCCGCACCGGCCTGCTGCTCGGCGGGCAACCGATCGAACTGCGGGAGGGCGACACGCTGGTGGTGGCGACCGGCGACTTCACCGGCGGCCCGGGACGCGTGTCCACGAGCTACGCCGAGCTGGCCCGCTCGGTGCGCGCCGGCGACCGGCTGCTGCTCGACGACGGCCGCATCGAGCTCGTCGTCGAAGGCAGCGACGGCGTCGCCATCACGACGCGCGTCGCCAACGGCGGCCTGCTGGCCGAGCACAAGGGCATCAACGCCCCGTCGGTGGCGCTGCCGACCGGCGCGCTCACGCTCAAGGACGCCGAGGACCTGGCCTTCGGCCTGTCGCTCGGCATCGACATCGTGGCGTTGAGCTTCGTCCAGTCGGCCGGCGATCTCGATCAGCGCGCGCGAACTGGCCGTGGCCCACGGCGTGGCCGACATCCCGCTGGTGGCCAAGCTCGAGCGGCCCGAAGCGATCTCGCGGCTCGACGAGATCCTCGAGCACGCCGATGCGGTGATGGTGGCCCGCGGCGACCTTGGCCTCGAGGTGCCGTTCTCGCGCGTGCCGCGCGTGCAGAAGGACATCCTGCGCACGGCCAACGCTCGCGGCGTGCCGGTGATCGTAGCCACGCAAGTGCTCGAGTCGATGATCAAGGAGCCGCGGCCGACGCGTGCCGAAGTAAGCGACGCCGCCGGCGCGGTGGACATGGGCGCCAGCGCCATCATGCTGGCCGGCGAGACGGCGGTGGGCCGCTATCCCATCCGCGCGGTCGAGGCGCTCGACGCGATCATCCGCGACGCCGAGTCCGACGGCGTCCACCAGACCGTGCCGGTGCCGCGGCTGTGGCTGCAAGGGCCGTGGGAGCACTCGTCGGCCCTGGCCGACGCCGCCATCAACCTGGCCACGCGCGCGCACGCCGGCGCGATCGTGGCCGTCACCCGCGAGGGGCGGACGGCCCGGCTGTTGTCGAGCGGGCGGCCCGGGGCGCCGATCTACGCGGCCACCGATCGCCCGGAGGTCGGCCGGCGCCTTGCCCTGTGGTGGGGCGTGTGCCCGCTGGTCATGTCGATCGAGGGCGACGTTGACCAGGTCGCCGCGCGGGTCGTCGATCACCTGCGCGGCATCGGCGCGCTGACCGCGTCACCGACGGCGGTGATCGTCAACGTCAGCCCTGACCTCGACATGGGCGCCGCCAACTTCGTGCGCATCCGCCGCGCGTAACGCCCCCGCCACGGGCGCCTCGGACCGCTACCTGGCGAAGCGTTCGAGCCGGTACGGGGCCAGGAACTCGACCTCCACCTGATCGAGCAGTTCGATGGCCGCCAGCTGCCCGACCGCCGGTGCCAGCGTGATGCCGCTGTGCATGGCCGCCAGATAGACGTTCGGCCGGGTGGCCGGGCGGCCGATGATTGGCTGTCCGTCGGCAGGAAGCACGCGGAACCCGAGCGTGACGCGGTCGAGCGAGGCCTCCGCCAGCCGCGGCACGAGACGGCTGGCGCCGTCGAGCAGTTTGCGGCCCATCGCCTCGCTGGTATCGCGTGAGGGCGAGCCGCCGAAGTCCACGCCGGTCACGATCTCGCCGTTGGGCAACTGCTTCAAGGTGGCGCCGGGGGCCACCAGCACGCGGTCCACCAGCCGGGCGTGCGGGCTGGTATGGGCCAGCAGCCCGGGGGATTCCGCCATCGGCACCTCGAGCCCGAGCAGTCTGCCGAGGAGCGGCATGTCGACGCCGGTGGCCAGCACCACGGCGTCGACGGCGAGGGTCTCGCCGCCGGCGCGCAGCCCGCGGACGTTCGCGCCGTTCGTGTCGAACCCCGAGACCGTGACCGGATGGCGGACGACCGCGCCGTGGCTCGCCGCCGCTTCGAGCAGCAGTCGCGTGGCGGCCACGGGATCGACCGTGCCCTCCTCGTCGCAGAAGCTGGCGGCCGCGACCGGACCCGGTTCGAGCGCCGGCACCAGACGCCGAAGCTCGTCGCGGTCGACCAGCCGGGTGCTGTAGCCCCAGGCCTGCTGCGCGGCCACGGCGCGGCGGAACCCTTCGGCCCGGCCGGCCTCGGCCTGCCACTGCACCGTGCCGCCCCACTGCATCACCAGCCGCGGGCCGAGTTCGTGCTGCAGGCGCCGCCACCCAGCCATGCCGAGGTGATTGAGCTCGTAGTAGCCGCGCGGGCGCTTGCCGCCGGCGTTGATCCACGCAAACGAGTTGGCGGTGGCGCCGGTGGCCGGTGCGCGCTGCTCGAGCACATGCACTTCGGCCCCGCGCCTGGCCAGGTGATAGGCGATGGACGCGCCCATGATGCCGCCCCCGACGACGGCAATGCGTCTGGGCGCTTGCGCCGCCAGGCGCAGCGGACGGGCGGCCAGCGCCGCGGCCGCGAGCCCGAGCGTGGCGACGAAACGGCGGCGGTGCATGGTGCGCATGGGTGTTGTCCTGGCGATCTCAGGCCGCTGATCTGTCGTTGCGATCCCGTCGTCCGTCCCCGCGACTACTCCCCGGTTCAGATCGTGGCGCCGTCGGGCACCAGCCTGCCGCGGGCGAAGCGGTCGACCGCAAACGGCGTGATGTCGAAGGTGCGGCTCTCGCCGTGACGCACCAGCTCGGACACGACCAGGCCGGTGGCCGGCGACATCATCAGCCCGTGGCCGCTGAAGCCGCTGGCGAAAATGAGGCCGGCCAGCGCCGGGTGCTCGCCCACGACCGGGTTGTGATCGGGAGTCATCTCGTACAGTCCGGCCCAGCCGTGCACGTCGCGCACGGCAGCGGCCGCCGGCAGTCGGCGCACCAGCGCCGGATAGAATTCGCTGTCCCAGCGCGCGTCGTCGCACGCCAGATTCTCGCCCGCGGTCTCGTCCCACTTGGTGAACGCCAGGATGATGCGATCGGGATCGCCGGCAGTCAAGGCGTCGTCGTGTCGCCAGTGCACGCCGCCCGGGTCGATCACCATCGGGAAGCGCGACGGCCAGGGGCGGGGCAGCGTGCAGCGAAACAGCAGTTGCCGCACCGGCGCCACCGGGACACTGAGGCCAGCCAGCGCGGCCACCCGTCCGGCCAGGGGACCGGCGGCGTTGACCACGACCGGCGCGTCGAGCCGGCCGCCGCCCGCCAGTGCCACGCCGGCGACGCGTCCGCCGGCGGCGTGGATGCCGGTCACCTCGTCGGTGACGTAGTCCACGCCCGCGGCCTCGGCGGCGGCGCGGAACCCGAACAGCACCTCGCGCGGATTGGCATAGCCGTCCTCGGGCCCGAACAGCCCGAAGCGGATGTCGTCGAGGGCCAGGCCGGGCACCAGCGCCGCGATCTCGTCCGGGCTCAACCGCTGCTGCACCGCGCCGGCGCTGGCCTGCGCGGCCTCGCGGGCGGCGAGCGCGGCGGCGTTGCCGTCGTCGGCCAGGAACAGATAGCCGCGCGGCCGGAACCACGCCCGGGGCGTGTGCGTGGCGGTGCGCATGCGCGCGTCGAACTGGCGCCACAGCCCCACGCTGGTACTGCACCATCCGCACGCACACGGCCGAACTGAACTGCTGGCGGATGCCGCCCATGGCCAGGAACGACGAGGCGCGCGCGTAGGAGCGGTCGCGCTCCACGACCACGATGCGTCCGCGGAAGCCGTCCTGGCGCAGGCGCCACGCCGCGCTCGAGCCGACCACGCCGCCGCCGACGATCACGACCTCGGCGGTCACTGGCGGCGGTCCTTCAGCGTGCGCACGCGGTAGCGCCACTCGTTTTCCAGATAGTCCTTGAGCATGGCCAGGCCGTCGGTCCAGCTCTGGTGCGTCAGCGCGAAGTAACGCCGCCATCGCGGGCCGTCGTCCGACGCGCTCTGGCGCACCGTCACGCGGGTCCTGGCGGGCTCGGCCTCGGGCTGGCAGGTGATCTCGAGCGCCATCGGCCCGAGCGGCTCGCCGGTTGGCGGCTGCCAGTAGACGTCGGCGACAAACAGCTCCCGGTCTTCGGCGTAGTCCATGACGGTGCCGTGCAGCGTGCCGCCGAGCTGACCGAGCAGGTCGTCGCGGTCGCTGCCGACCGACCAGGTGACGGCAAACGGGCCCGACGGGCGGGCAACCACCACCGAACGTTCGACCTGCCACCAGTAGGCAAGGTCGCGATGGACGAGGAAGGCCCGCATGACGCGGGCGGCGGGAGCGTCGATCACGGTCGAGAGCAGCAACTGCGGCGGGCCCGACGGCAGCGGTGCGCTAGCCATAGAGCAGGAACGGCGCCCGCGTGGCGCGGAACACCTGTTCGTCGTCACGCCAGCCCGCGGCAATCGTCTCGGCCGTGGCGCCGGCCTCGATTCGCTCACGCAAGGTGCTGCTCCCGGCCAGGATGTCGATCGGCATCAGCCGCTCTTCGTATTCATACGGCGGCGGCCGCCACGCGAACGCCGTGGCATCGGCCCGGCGCAGTTCTTCGATGACCGCGACCCCGGTGACCACGGGCGCAAACGCGCGCCGATCGGTGACGTGGATCTGACAGCCTCCGCAGGTCACCCGGTGATGCTTCTGGAAGGTCGGTTCGAACACCACCGGACGGAACCGCACCCCGGGCAGCGCGTGCCCGTTGAGCCGAGCGGCAAAGGCCTCGGCGGGCACCCACGGGGCGCCGACGATCTCGAATGGGCGCGTCGTGCCGCGGCCCTCGGACGCCGCCGTGCCCTCGAGCAGCACCGTGCCGGGATAGACCAGGGCCGTGTCGAGCGTGGGCATGTTGGGCGAGGGCATGATCCACGGCATGCCGGCCTCGTCGCCGTAGTGCGCGCGCTGCCAGCCTTCGAGCGCAACCACCTCGAGGTCGGCGCCGATGCCGTAGTGCTCGTTGAAGAGCCGGGCCAGCTCGCCGATGGTCATGCCGTGGCGCATCGGGATGGGATACTGCCCCACGAACGACTCGAAGCCGTGAGCCAGCGTTTCCCCTTCCACGGCGTCGCCGCCGATGGGATTGGGACGGTCGCACACGATCACCGGCACGCCGTGCTTCCGGGCGGCGACGAGGCAGTTGGCCAGCGTGTAGATGAAGGTGTAGATGCGCGCGCCGATGTCCTGCAGATCCACGACCAGCACGTCGAGGCCGGCCAGCATCTCGGCGGTCGGTTCGCGCGTCTCGCTGTAGAGCGAGTAGATCGGCACGCACCGCGCGTCGTCGCGGCCGTGCGGCGTCTCGATCATGTTGTCCTGCAGGTCTGACCGGAACCCGTGCTGCGGGCCGAAGATGGCGCCGAGCGTGACGCCGTCGGCGCTGCGTACGCGGTCCACGATGTGGACGAAGTCGTGATCCACCGAGGCCGGATTGGCCACCACGCCCACGCGCCGTCCGCGCAGGCGCCCGGAGGCGAGAAGGCGCGTCGATCCCAGCGTCACTGCCATGAGCAGCCCGATTATAGTGGGGGAGCCTCCCTTGAGACGCCCATCGTGAGTTCCCTGTCCCGCACGGCCGTGGCGCTGGTGCTTGCCGCCTACCTGGTGCCGTTGGCCGTCCCCGTTCCGCTCATGGAAGACGACGAGGGCCTGCATGCGGCGATCGCCATGGAGATGGTCGAGCGCGGCGATTGGACCGTGCCGCGGCTGCTGACCGAGCCCTTTCTCGACAAGCCGATTCTCTATTTCTGGATGCAGGCGGCGTCCCTGACCACCTTCGGCCCGTCGGAGTTCGCCGTGCGGCTGCCCGGCACGCTCATGGCGCTGGCCGGTGCGCTTGCTACCGGGTGGCTGGCCGCGCTGCTCTTCGGCAACGCCGCCGGTCGGAGGGCGGCGCTGTGCTATGCGACCATGCTGCTGCCCTATGCGGTGTCGCTGGCGCCGCTGCACGACCTGGTGATGGTGCCGCTGGTCGTCGTGGCCGTGGGCGCGTTCTGGCGCGTCTCGACGGCCACCACCACGGGCGTGCTGGCGTGGTGGACCGTGGTGGCCGGCCTGGCGCTCGGCCTGTCGATACTCGGCAAGGGCCTCACCGGCGTCGGCCTCGTGGGGGTGGCCATGGCCACGTGGCTGCTGTGGACCCGCGCGCTCTCGTGGCGCCTGGTCGCGGCGGGCACCGCCGCCGTGCTGCTGGGCGCGGCCGTGGCGTGGCCGTGGTACGCCGCCATGGAACTCGCGTCTCCCGGCTACCTCAATTACTTCTTCATGGACCGGCATGTCGCCGGCATGACCGAGGACACGCAGCGCCACGCCGGCCGGCCCTTGTGGTACTACCTCCCGATTGTCGTGGCCGGCACCTGGCCGTGGCTGGCCGCCGCGTGGCCGCGGGCACGGGCGCTGGCCACCAACGCCGACCGGCTGCTGGTCAGCTGGTTCGTCGCCGATGTCGTGTTGTTGAGCCTGGCCGGTTCGAAACTGGCCACCTACCTGCTGCCGGCACTGCCGGCCATCGCCGTGCTCGCAGGCCGTGGTCTGTCGAGCGCGATCTCCAGTCAGGCGCCGCGGTGGATGCGCTGGGCCGAGATCGGCACCGCCGCCCTGCCGGCCCTCGGCCTGGCGGTGCTGTGGTGGCAGGGGGCGAGCGCGCCGTGGTGGGGGACCGCTCTGGCCCTGCTGCTGCCCGCGGCGGCCCTGCTGATGGCCCGCCGCCAGTCCGACGCGGGGTCCGCGCCGGACCGGCTGCTGATGGTCACCGCTGCCGCCCTGGTCGCCGTATCCCTGACCGTCCGCCCGGTCGCGGCCGAACAGCTCACGGCGCGAAACCTCGCGGCGCGCTTCAATGCCATAGGCGCCGTGCCGGCGCGCGTGTGGATTGTGGACGAGGGCGTCGGCTCGTTCATCTTCTACCTGCGCGAGGACTTGCGGAAGGGTCTCATCAAGGGGCAGGTCGCGCGAATCTCCCGCTTCTCCGCGCCCGATCTCCTCGAGGGTCGGTCCGACGCGGTGCTTGCCGTGGCGCCCGATCGCATCGCCGGGGTAGCCGAGATTCTCGACTTCGGCGAGGCGCCGATGCCCGCACCCGGCGAGTTCCTGGTCGTGCCGCTCAGCCGGGTACGCGCCCGCGGCCCCCGCTGACGACCGCGACGGGCGTTGCGCGCAAGTTGCTGTCGGGCGCATGCTTGCTGCATGCAGACACGTTTCCTCGGAGTCACGGTGGCGCTCGGGTTGTCCGTGGCCGCCTGGTCGTGCGGGTCGAGCGGCGGCATGCGCCTGCCGCAGGTCCAGCCGCAACGCACCGAACCGGCTGCGGCCGACCCGGTCCACGCCGCCCTCGAAGGCGAATGGCGATTGGTGGCGATGGAGACGGCCGAGGGTCCGCGCCGGGTCACCGGCTTCCTGCGCTACGACCGTTTCTCCAACCTCACGATGCGCGCGGAGCTGGCGGCCGACGACCCGGCGGCGCGAGCCCCGCAGACGGTCGTGGCGGCGTTCACCGCCAAGGCCTCGCCCAGCGCCGGCGCGTTCGACTATGCCGGCCTGACCGAGGAGGTGGGCCGCGAGCGGCTCATGCCCGACGCCGTGGACATGCGCGAGTGGCGGCATTTCCAGGTGGACGGCCAGACGCTGCGCGTCATGGCCCGCGGCGGCCGCTCCGCGACACTGGTGTTCCAGCGCGCGCAGTAGCGGCGCCGCGGTGGCCATGAAATACACCGTGCTCGACAGTCCCGTGGGACCGTTGATGTTGGCCGGCGACGAGTCGGCGCTGCGGGAGCTATGGTTCCTGCAAGGGCGCCAGCGTCAGGCCCCGAATCCGGCCTGGACCGAATCCGCCCGGGCCTTCGCCGAACCGGTGCGGCAGTTGAAGGCCTATTTCGCCGGGCGTCTGAAGACCTTTACCTGTGCCGTCGATCCGGGCGGCACGGCGTTCCAGGCGCGGGTGTGGACGGCGCTGCGCGAGGTCGCCTACGGCGAGACCATCAGCTACGGCGAACTGGCGCGGCGCATCGGCGACCCCAAGGCGGTCCGCGCCGTCGGTCTGGCCAACGGCGCCAATCCCATTTCAATCGTGATTCCCTGTCACCGCGTCATCGGCGCCGACGGCACGCTCGTCGGCTACGGCGGCGGGCTGCCGATCAAGCGCGCGTTGCTGTCGCTCGAGCAAGGACAAGGCGCGCTGCTCTAAGCGACGAGCGGAGGTGGCGGTGGAAAGGGACGGCGGGAGAGTGCGGCGGGAACGGCGCATTCCGCCGTTCCCACCGCGGCAGCGCTGGAGGACGTGCTCCTCCGGGCGACGGTCACGCGTTGGCCAGTTGCTTCGCCTCGACCGGATGGTCGGCCTCGGCGCGAATCTGCAGGCGCCGCGGCTTCACGCTCTCCTTGAGCGGAATCGTCAACTGCAACAGCCCGTGCCGGTGAGCGGCGCTGATCTTCTCGACGTCGAGGAACGGCGGCAGCGTGATGGTCTGGTCGTAACGGACGTGCCTGGCGGTGCCGTGATCGTCGCCCGGCTCCTCGGCACGGATGCTCAGGTTGTTGCCGGCGACTTCGAGCACGACGTGTTCGGGATTGATGCCGGGCAGCGGCACGTCCATGCGCCACCCCTGCTCGGTGGCCTGAACCTGCAGGCTCGACGTCCACGGCTGCGGCTGGGGCTGGGTCTGGGCCTGGCCGCGCGGGGCATCGGCCCAGAAACGGTTGAACAGCTGATCGATGTCACGCTGGAAGCTGAACATTTCCTCGAACGGGTTCCAACGAGTCTGACGGTTCATGGTCGTAAACCTCCTATGAAAAACGACCGTGATTTCGATCTACCGCAACCGGAAATTTGCTGTCAAGCCCTCACCGTGTCGGCGCCGGCAGCGCGAAGGCGACCAGCGCGGCGTCGGGGCCGGCACTCGTGGCCACGAGCACGAACTGACGTCCCGCCCGAGAGCGGTAGGTCATCGGCGTGCCCGTGACCCGGCGCGGCAGCGGCATCCGCCACAGCGTCGCGCCGGTGTTGGTGTCGAGGGCGTGAAAGGCGCTGTCGTTACCGCCGACGAAGAGCAGGCCGCCGCCCGTGGCCAGGACACCGGCGGCGCCGGGCGCGCCGAGCTGGTCGGGGAGCGCCAGGCCGGCGAGGGCCGGGTGCGCGCGCAGCAGCGGGTCGTCGCCGAACGGCACGCGCCACGCGATGGCCCCCTCGTTCAGGTCGATGGCCACGACGTGCCCGTAGGGCGGCTTCAGGATGGGCAGCGGCCGACCGCCGCCCGGCGGCTCGAAACTGGTCGAGCCCGACAGGTCGCCGACGAAGTCCGCGTCGACTTCCGCGGCGCGCGGGTTCGAGGGCGAGCGATTGGCCGCGATGATGCGGGCCACGGCCAGCTGGTTGGTGGTCTTCACGAACAGCCGCCCGGTGGTCGCGTCGAACGCACCGCCGCCCCAGTTGGCGCCGCCGATCACGCCCGGCCGCATCAGCGTGCCCTGCGTGGACGGCGGCGTGTACATCGGGCCGATGCGGTACTTGCCGCATGGCCGCTTGCGCCGCCGCTTTCAGCTCGGGCGTCAGGTCGAACGCGTCGTCGAGCGTCACGCCCTGCTCGGTGAAGGCCGGTGGACGGGTCGGGAACGGCTGCGTCGGCCACGCCGCTTCGCCGGCCACGTCGCTGGCCGGCACCGGACGTTCCTCGATCGGCCAGACCGGCGTGCCGGTGACGCGGTCGAACACGAAGGCCAGACCTTGCTTGGTGAGTTGCACGACGGCGTCGATGCGCTTGCCCCCGACGGTGATGGTCACGAGGTTCGGCGGCGAGGGTGGGTCGTAGTCCCACAGGCCGTGGTGTACCAGCTGGAAGTGCCACTTGCGCCGGCCGGTCGCGGCATCCAGGCACACGAGCGTCTCGCCGAAGAGGCCCGCGCCGTGGCGGCGGCCCGCCGAAGAAGTCGTTGCTCGGCGTGCCCACCGGCACGTAGAGCAGCCCGCGCGCCGGCATCGAGCGTCATCGGCGCCCACGCATTGGTGTGGCCAGTGAACGCGGTGGCCCCTTCGGGCCACGTCTCGTGCCCGATCTCGCCGCGTCTGCGGAATGGTGCGGAAGCTCCACACCGGCTTGCCGGTGCGCGCGTCGAACGCGCGGATGTCGCCGGGCGGGTCGTTCTTGTAGACCAGCCGGTCGCCGACCCCGTTGCCGAGGATGACGAGGTCCTTGTAGATGACCGGCGGCGACGTCTGGGTGTAGTGTTTCTTCTCGATCTCCCAGATCAGGCCCTTGCTCGTGTCCACCGTGCCGTGGTCGCCGAAGCTATCGACCGGCGTGCCGGTGACGGCGTCGAGACAGATCAGGCGGTAGCGCGAGTTCAGGAACAACCGCAGCTTCCCGCCGTCGCGCCACGCCGCCAGGCCGCGGTGCACGAAGCCGGTGCCGTTGGGCGGCTGTCCGTCCACGTAGGCCTTCGGGTCGAACGCCCACAGTTCTCGCCCCGACTCGGCGTCGAGGGCCACGACGCGGTTGTAGCTGGTCGTCAGGTAGAGGACGTTGCCGATCATGAGCGGCGTCGTCTGGAAGTTGCCCGGGCGCGCCCCGTAGGCCTCCATGGGCTGATCGTCGGGCCGCCATTGCCACGCCTCGACGAGGCGTGCTCACGTTGGCGCGGTCGATGTCGGTCAGCGGCGAGAACTTCGTGCCGCCGGCGTCGCCTCCGTAGACCGGCCACTCCTGCGCGGCCGGTTGCGAATAGATGCCCTGTGTCGAGGCCGCGACGACCGCCAGCGCGACCACCCCCCAGCGGACGGTCATCGCCGGCCCTGCGCCCGTCACCGGGACGTGCTTGTAGACCGTGCCGCCCTTCATCACGAACGACCACCCGGCGTACGGCCGTGATGTCCTGCAGCGGATCGCCGTCGAGAGCCACGAGATCGGCGAGCAGCCCGGGCGCCACCGCCCCGATCTGGTCCGCCATCTTCAGCGACTCGGCGGCCAGCGACGTGGTGCCGATGATGGCGTCCATCGGCTTCTGGCCGCCGTCCTTCACGCGCGTGACGATCTCGCGGGCGTTCTGGCCGTGGGCGCCGGCCACCGCGTCGGTGCCCATCGGCATCTTGACCTTGGCGGCCAGGGCGGCGGCGAACATCGGGTAGTTCAGCGGGACCTGCTTCTCCATGAACGCGAAGCCGGCCTCGTTGTAGTTGCCGATGCCCAGGTACTTCGCTTTGTTCTCGACGTAGTTCTGCAGCACCAGGCCGATGTTGGGATCGAGGTAGGTGCCGTGCTCGACCATGTACTTGAGCGTCGCTTCCGAGATGCCCGAGCCGTGCTCGACCTGCGTGCAGCCGGCCCGGGCCGCGGCCAGCGCGGAGCCGTCGCTCTGCGCGTGCACGAGTGTGCGCAGGCCCTGGGCCGTGGCCTCACCGCAGGCCGCCTTCAGCTGCTCGTCGCTCAGCGTCTGCGCGCCGCCGTCGCGGATGCTCTTGGACGCGAAGATCTTGATGAAATCGGCGCCGGCGGCCTTCTGCGCCCGCACGTAGGCGCGCAGCGCCTCGGCGTCGCCGGTGCGTTCGTTGGCCGACCCGAGCGACGAGAGCAGTCGCGGGCCGGGCAGGCCCCGGGCAATGGCCTCGCGCAGTTCCTTGTCCTCGAGGGCGCCGGCGCTCTGCACCGTGGTGAAGCCGTTCACGAGCGTGACCCACGCGTTCTGGGCCGCGAACAGGGCGCGCTCGGCCGGCGTTTCGCCCTGGTTGTCGGCCCGGCCGCTCTTGCCGAAGTGATAGCCGATGTGGACGTGCACGTCGATCATGCCGGGCATCAGCGTGCGGGCGCCCAGATCGTAGGTGACCGGGCCGGTGCGCTGGTCGATGGCCACGATGCGGCCGTCCTTGATCTCGACGGTGGCGTTTTGCAACACGCCGCCTGTGCCGTCGAGCAGGCGCGCGGCCCTGACCGTGATGGTGTCCTGGGCCAGCGCGGAAGACGGCGCGGCGGCAAGGGCCGCGGCGAGCAGAACGGCGCGAACGAGAAGATGGCGCATGGCGACCTCGCGAGTAAGAGTTGTGGAAGGAAGCCGCCGCCGCAGGGCGACGGCTCCCCGGGAATCACCCCGCGTCCCGGCGGCGCGCTCGTCTAACCGGGCGCTGACCGGGGCACCGCCGGCGGCTAGAACGCGACCCGGCCGCCGAGGCGCAGCAGCCGGCCCATGACGATTGCCGAGGGCCGGCCGAGCGAAGCGCCCACCGTCTGGTCGGCGTTGGTGATGGCGTTGTTGTTGAAGACGTTGAACAGGTCGGCCATCGGCTCGACCCGGACGCCGCCGACGCGGAAGGTCTTGGCCACCCGCAGATCCAACAGGTTGATCCACGGATAGCGGTAGTCGCCGCGCTGCGCCACCTGCACGTTCTGCGTCACCTGGGTCAGTCCGGGCACGATGCCGGTCGTGACCACGTAGGTGCGGGTCTGCGGCAGGCCCGACGCCGAGCGCAGCGAGCCGGCCAGCTGCACCCCGGCCGGGAACGCGTAGCTGAAGCCGGCCGCGGATCTGATAGGGCGAATCGAAGCCGATGTTGCCGCGGTTGTTGATGCGCACGTTCGGGTTGTTGAGGTCGCCCGAGTCCTGGTCGCCGAAGTTCTGGCCGATGGTGACCCCGCCGAACACGTTGGCGCGGGCGATGCGGGTGGCAAACTGCGCCTCCACGCCGTGGTAGCGCTGCGACAGGTCATCGACCGTCTTGAGCACGTTGCGCACCTGGCCGCGCGTGGCCGGGTCCTGGTTGTAGACCGTCAACGGCTGGTTGGTGAGCGGATTGGTGATGGTGACCGGGGTGTAGGCACGTGGCCGGCACCGCGTCGTTGACGGTGGTGTAGAGGTCCCAGAACTTGCGGCCGAAGTAGGCCAGCATGACCGAGGTGCGGCTGCCGATCTGACGCTGCACCGAGGTGTTCCATTCCCATTGATACGGCCGTTTCAGGTCGGGGTCGACCGAGCCGAGGCTCGGGCTGGAGCGAGCCGGTGCAACGGTCGAACGCGATCTCGCTGGTTTGCGCGCAGCAGGTCGCCGTTGCCGTCGGCCCAGGGGCAGGTCTGGAAGGCGATGTTCTTCTGGTTGAGCGGCTGGATGATGGTGATGCCGGCCAGCCGATCGTAGCGGCTGAGCCCGCCCTTCACGGCGGTGCGGCCGTCGCCGATCAGGTCCCACGACAGGCCGAACCGCGGCGAGATCGTGTTCCAGTTGACGATGTCCTTCTGGGCGGCGAACTGGCGCGCCGGCACCCACCGGCCGGCGGCCGCCGCTCTGCTCGGGAATCGACATGGTGAAACGCTCGTAGCGCAGGCCGGGGTTGAGCGTGACCCGGCCGAACGTCCAGGAATCCTGGAGGTAGATGCCGGTGTTGACGCCGGATTCCTTGTGACCGCTCTCGTTGTTGACCAGCCGCACCGAGTTGGGCACGCCGTTGCTGACGATCTGCACGATGTCGCCGCGCGTCTGGAACAGCTCCTGCGAGTCACCCGTGCGCACCTGGAAGCCGGCCTTCAGGTTGTGGGCGCCGGTGACGTAGGACATGAAGCCGGCGTAGGTCCACATCCGCGCGGAGTTGGTGTCCTGCCGCGGCGACACGCCCCTGAACACCGACCGGATCTGGTCGAAGGTAGCCACGGCGTCGGGCGCGGCGTCTGGTTGGAACGACAGGTTGTAGTTGACCGGCATGGTGAACACCGACGCTTCGGCGAGCAGCCGGTTCGAGATCGGCGAACTCCACTTGGCCTGGCCGATGTAGTTGAGCCCGGTGGTCTGCACCACCGACGAGATCGGCTCGTTGATGTTGGCGCTGATCCAGTTGTTGGGGCGGTGGCCGCGCCACTTGATGCTGCGGTCGTAGTGCACGGTGAGCTTGTTGCGTTCGGTGACCTGGCCGGTGAAGCGCACAGTGGCGTCGGTCAGGCGCTGGTCGTCGAGGGCCTGCGCGCCCGACGAGGTGAAGGTGTTGCCGAGGTAGTTGTTGGCCGCCCAGCGCCGGAACGTGCTGAAGAACCACAGGCGGTTGCGCACCACCGGCCCGCCGAGCGTGAAGTTGAGGTCGTAGACGCGTGTCGACGCGATTCTGGGCGCGGAACGCCAGCGCGCGCAGATCGTCGTCGAGGTTGTTGCTCTGCATCTTCTCGTTGGCGCCGGTGCTGAACATGCCGCCGTGGAACTGGTTGCCGCCGTCGCGCGGAATCATGTTGATCTGCACGCCGCCCACCGGGGCTTCGGCCGGCAGCGAACTGGTCTGGTAGCTGATTTCGTCCATCAGGCCGTCGTTGAAGTAGAAGCCGGTCTGGTTGCCGCCGAAGCCGATGTGCTGGATCTGCACGTTGTCGATCATGAAGACGTTGTCGTTGTTCGACGAGCCGTGCACCTGCAGCGTCGGCTGCTGCATCACCTGCGTGCCGCCCACGTCGGGCGTGTTGGTAGTGACGCCGGCAATGAGCTGACCGACGGCGAAGGGATCCTTGCCGCTGGGAATGGCGTCGAGCGTCTCGCGCGTCATCACCGCCTGCGACACGGTGTTGCGCACGTCGACGAGCGGCGCCGCGCCCGAGACGGTCACCGTCTCCTCGAGCTGGCCGACCGACAGCTCCACGTTGACGGTGGCCGTGAACGAGGCGCCCAGGCGAATGCCCTCGCGCCGCACGGTCTTGAATCCGGGCAACGAGAACGTCACGGTGTAGTCACCCGGGCGCAAGTCGGTGACCTGGAACTGCCCGTTGGAGCCGCTGACGGCGCTGCGCGAGCCTTCGATGAGCGCGCTGCTGGCGGCCTCGACCGAGACGCCCGGAAGCACGCCGCCCGACGAGTCGCGCACCACGCCGGCAATGCCGCTGGCGCTCTGTGCCAGAAGCGCCGTAGGGGAGAGGCCCAAAAGACCGACCGCTACCCAAGTCCACAAGCGAATGGTCCGCCACCTCATAAAGCCTCCAGAACTGATACGAGTCATGCCATCCGCTCATGGCATCAAGCCAAAAGAAAAGCTGAGCCGATGGGAGGGGAATGATTGGTCGGACCATGGAACTTGTCAAACCGGAACCGTGGGCCCGGCGGGCACGGTCTGGGGACCGGTGCTCTTGCCAGGGCTGAACTGCGGGGCGAGCCACCACGTGCAGAAGGGAGATTTGCCGAACTGGGGAATTCCCGTTCCAACAGGTTGAATTGGCGCGCGGTTCCGGCTCGGTGCGAGGCCGCGCACGGTGTTTTATCGGCCACTTTTGGGCCTGGGCTGTCTGGCACGAACTTTCCAAGCGACCAAGCGTTCGGTTAGTTGAACATTCACATCGTTGGGAGCAAAAGCATGAAAACTCGAGTGAGCGCCGTCATGGGGGCTCTGTGGCTCGCCTTCGCCGCCACTGCCGGGGCGCAGGTGGCCAACACCGGTACCGTCCAGGTCGTGGTCGCCGACTCAGATGGCGGTCGTCTGCCAGGGGTGACCGTCTCGGCCGAAGCCGCCGATTCCATCACCCGTCGAACGACGGTGACCAACGCCGAGGGCGTGGCGACGCTCGAAGCCCTGGCGCCGTCGACGAAGTACACCATCACCGCCGTTCTTCCGGGGTTCCGCGACCAGGTGCGCGAGCAGATCCTGGTGCGCGCCGGCCAGACCACGTCGCTGAACTTCACCATGTCGCTAGCGGGCCTCACCGAGACCGTCTCGGTGTCGGCGGCCACGCCGGTCATGGACGTGACCAGCGCCATCGCCGGCCAGGACATCACGCTGCAGTTGACCGAATCGCTGCCCACCGGCCGCAGCTATCAGAGCTATCTGCAACTGGTCCCGGGCGTGCTGCCCGACGATCAGAACAGCTCCGGTAACCCGGCCTCGCGTTCGGGCATGAACTACAGCGACATCGGCGGCAACGTCGGCATCTCGACCGACAACGTCTTCTACTTCGACGGCATGAACGTGACCGACCCGGTCACCGGCACCTTCGGCGCCAACCTGAACACCGAAATCATCCAGGAGCAGAAGGTCATCACCGGCGGCATTCCGGCCGAGTTCGTCGGGGCCACCGGCCTGATCTCGAACGTGATTACCAAGTCGGGCAGCAACACCTTCCACGGCTCGGCCAACTACTTCTTCCAGAACAGCGACCTCGTGGCCGAGAACAAGAACGGCGCCGCCCAGGAGTTCTCCACCAAGGACAACGCCTATACCTTCGGCGGCCGGTTGCTCCGCGACAAGGCGTGGTTCTTCGGCAGCTACCGCTACACCAACCGCCAGGACGACGTCGCGGCGCTCGACACCAACCAGTTCCTGCGCTCGGTCGACAACACGCAGCACCAGGGCTTTGCCAAGGCGAGCTGGGCCGTCACTCGTGACGACCTGGTGAGCTTCACCTACCTGAGCGACCCCACCAAGATCAGCGGCCGCCGCGACCGCGACATCCCCAACGCCCGCGACCGCGCGCGCGAGCAGGGTGGCCACCGCTTCCTCGGCAACTACACCCGGGTGTGGGGCAGCACCCTGTTCGAGCTGCAGGCCAACAAGCACAACGGCGAGGTCACCGACCTGTCGGCCATCCGCCAGGGCCGCGTCGACGTGCTCTACCAGGGCAGCGACGTGCGGACCCTGGCCGACGAGCAGCAGGGCGGCTTCGGGCGCGACCTGCTGGACCAGCGCGACAACAGCGCCGTGCGGGCGTCGGTGCAGCGCATCTTCGGCGCCCACACCGTGAAGGTGGGCGGCAGCTGGGAGAATCCCCAGAACTTCCGCGACACCGTCTACGTCGACGGCCAGGGGCGCTACAACCTGGCGCCGCAGTACAACGGCCGGAACATCACGGCCGCGCAGCTTGCCGCCGGCGGCTGGTCGAACCTGCAGTTCGACGTGACCAACACCAGCGACTTCAACGGCTTCATCAACACCATCAACGGCCGTCCCGACCGGGCCCGCTTCTATTCCGCCTACGACACCAACGGTGACGGCGTCATCACCACCGCCGAACTGGGTGCGGCCATGGTCTTCAACAGCAGCTACGACCGCGATTTCCAGGCCGAACTCGGCCCGCAGGAAACCGAAGCGCGCGGCCTCTCGTTCTACGCGCAGGACGAGTGGACCTTCAACCGCCTCACGCTCAACCTGGGCGTCCGCACCGAGCAGTGGAAGCACTACGCCACGACCGGTGACGAGATCTTCACCTTCGACTGGGCCTTCGCGCCCCGGCTCAGCGCGGCCTACGACGTGCTCGGCAACGGCCGTCACAAGGTCTCGGGCTACTGGGGCCGGTATTACGACCCCATCCGCAACGACATGACCAACTTCGCCGGCACGCTGACCGGGTCGGTCATTCAGGAACAGGTGTTCGCGCTCGGCGAATACGTGACCTACCGCACCCGCGGCGGCGCCACGGTGCAGGACGCGTTCTTCTCGCCCAAGACCAAAACCCCCTACACCGACGAAGCGCAGTTCGGGTACTCCGTCGACCTCGGCAACAACATGAGCTTCGACGCCACCTACTTCAACCGCCGCACCCGCAACATCTTCGAGGACTACGACCTCCACCTGTATGCGGATCCGAGCGGCTACGCCAGCATCAGTGGCGTGCCCGGCGACCCCAATGCGCCGGATTCGCTGTTCCTCGGCTACGACTACTTCGGCTACACCAGCAACCCCGGCTCGAACTTCGTGCTCGGCACGCTCAAGGGCGGCAAGCGCAACTTCCAGGGCCTGGAGTTCGTGTTCCGCAAGCGCTTCGCCAACAACTGGCAGGTGTTGACCTCCTACAACTGGAACGACGGCAAGGGCAACAGCAACTCGGACGGCAACGCCGACTTCCAGGGCGACGTGCTCTTCCTCGACCCGCGCGCACCGAATCAGTACGGGACGCAGCCCGGCCTGATCCGGAACATCGTGAAGGGGGCCGGCTCCTACACCTTCCCGTTCGGCCTGCAGCTGGGCGCCGCGGCCACGTGGAACTCGGGCACCATCGCCAGCCGCACGTTCCTGTCGTCGAGCCGCCATCTGCCGTTGCGCGTGCCGACGGCCCAGGCCTACCTGTTCGGCGGCGTCGTCGACCGGTGGCTGGCGCCCGACTCGGTGGGTTCGCTCGAGAATCCCGCGTGGGGGCAGATCGACCTGCGCGCGCAGTATGTGCGCCCGATTGGGCAGGCGGCCGTCGAAGTGTTCGTGGACATGTTCAACGTCCTCGACAACCAGGACGCCGTGCGTAACCAGGACCTGGTCGCCGGCCAGGGCGGCACCGCGTTCGGGCAGCCGCTGCAATGGGTGCAGCCGCGGCGCGCCTTCCTCGGTGCTCGCGTCCGCTTCTAGCCGCGCGCGTCGTCGTTGACGGCGGATGGGGCCGGTGGCATCCACCGGCCCCATTCGCTTGTACGGACCCTCCCGCTCTACCTGCGGCTGGTGGCGCGCATCACATACCGGCGACCTGTGCGTGTAAGCTCTCGGCCAGGAGCCGCCGATGTCCGTGACCCGCCGCCGATTCCTGTCCCACTCCGTGCTCTCCCTGGCGGCGATTCCCTTGGCCGATGTGGTGCGGGCCGAACAGCTCGGTGCCTGGACAGCGGCCCAGCGTGGCGGCGGGGCGTTCCGGCATGGGGTGGCCAGCGGCGATCCACGCGCCGACCGGGTGCTGCTGTGGACGCGGGTCTCCGGTGGCGGCGGCGAAGTGCCCGTGCGCTGGACCATGGCGTCGAACCCGACGCTGACGCGGGTCGTGGCGCGCGGCGAGACACGCACTGGCGCGGCCCGCGATTTCACCGTGAAGGTGGATGTCACCGGCCTCGCGCCGGGCACCACCTACTACTACCGGTTCGACGCGCTCGGGGCGCAGTCCGCCGTCGGCCGCACGCGCACGCTGCCGCCCTCGGGCGCGAGCCGTCTCCGCCTGGCGTTGATGTCGTGCTCCAACTATCCGTTCGGCTACTTCAACGCCTACGCGCGCGTGGCCGAACGGCTCGACCTCGACGCCGTCCTGCACGTCGGCGACTACATCTACGACTACCAGCAGGGGCGCTACTTCGATCCGGATTTGGCGGCCGCGCGCCCGGTCGATCCGCCCGCCGAGATCCTGGCCCTCGACGACTACCGCCGCCGCTACGCGCTCTACCGCACCGACCCCGACCTCCAGGCCGCCCATCAGCAGCACCCCTTCATCGGGGTGTGGGACGACCACGAGATTGCCAACAACGCATGGCACGGTGGCGCCGAGAATCATCAGCCGCAGGAAGGCGACTTCCACGCGCGTCGCGCGGCCGCGTACCGGGCCTTCCTGGAGTGGCTGCCAGTGCGCGACCCCGGCACGGCGCGCCAGCCGCTCATCTACCGGTCCTTCGCGATCGGCGATCTCGCCGATCTCACCATGCTCGACACGCGGCTCATCGGCCGCGACCAGCAGGTGCCGCGCACCGACATCTCCGGGCTGGACGACCCCGGACGGCGCCTGCTCGGCGCCGCGCAGGAGGCGTGGCTGGGCGACGAACTGCGTGAAGCCGTGCGCGCCAACTCGCGTTGGCAGATCCTGGGCCAACAGGTGATGTTCGCGCCCCAGTCGGTCAGCGGCGCCGTGGCCGGAAACCCCGATTCGTGGGACGGCTACCGGGCCGAGCGCTCGCGCATCTTCGACCTGGTGGAGCAATTGCGGGTGCCCAACCTGGTCGTGCTCACCGGCGACGTCCACAGCTCGTGGGGCTACGACCTGCCGCGCCGTCCCGACGACGGCTACGACCCGGCCACCGGCCGTGGCTCCCTGGGTGTCGAGATCGTCTGTCCGGCCATCTCATCGCCGCCGCCTTTCCAAGGGGCCGACGCGGCGACGCGCACCGCAGCCATCCTGCAGGCGCGGCCGCACTTGAAGTTCCTGGACGGCGCGTCGCGCGGCTACGTGGTGCTGGACATCACCCGCGAGCGTCTGCAGGCGGACTGGTGGCTGCTGGATACGGTCAAGGAGCGTTCCCGGGAGCAGCGCTTCGCCCGCGGACTCGTGTGCGAGGCCGGTGCTCGGCATCTGGCCGGCGCGAGCGGGCCGATGGCGCCCGCCGCCGTTCCCGAATCCGGCGCCGCGGCCCGGCGACTGAACGGGCGGCACCGCGGCCCGGTCAGGGGCCACTACGCGCTGGCTGCCAGCACTTCGAGTAACGCCGCCGTCACGGCGCCTGGTTGCTCGTGCGGCACGAAGTGGCCGGCCCCGGCCACGACGCGGCGGGCCACCAGCTTGGGGAAAGCACTCCGTTCGGCCGGGGTCGTATCGGGCGCCGGCCGCCCGAATCCGTCGTCGCCGCCGTGGAGCACGATGGTCGGCACTTCGACCTTCGGACGCGTGGCCAGGCGCTGCTCCATCTCGACGAAGCGCGGCTCGCCCGGGGCGTTGAAGTTCCGGTGCCGGTAGGAGTGGAGCACGCAGTCCACGAAGTCCGGATTCTCGAACGAGGCGGCGGTGAGATCGTAGGCCGCGTCGCTGAACTTCCATGTCGGCGACCATTCCTGCCACATGAAGCGGGCGAGCGCCTTGCGGTTCCGGGTCAAGCCTTCGCGCCCGGCTTCGGTGTTGAAGTACCACTGATACCAGGAATTGCGGACTGCCGCGGGCGGCGCCGGCGGACCAGGCGCGATGGTGTTCTGAATCGAATAACCGCCGCACAATACCGCCGCGCGGACGCGTTCGGGATGGAGCGCCGCCGCGATGCACGAGGCGCGTCCGCCCCAGTCGTAGCCGCTCACCGCGAAGCGCGGCACCTGCAGGGCATCGGCCAGGTCGATCACGTCCTGCCCGATGGCTGCCTGCTGCGCCGTGCGCGGCGCCGCGGGATCGAGGAACCGGGTCGGCCCGTAGCCGCGCAGGTAGACGGCGATGGCCCGGTAGCCCGCCTCCGCCAGCGCCGGCGCGACGTCGTCGTAGGCGTGCGCGTCGTCGGGGAAGCCGTGCAGCAGGAACACCGGGAAGCCGGTGACCGGGCCGCTTTCGTGATAGCCGATGTCGAGCACCGCGGTCCGCACCGTCTTTACCGGTGGCACCGGCCGGGTTTGCGCGCGCAGCCGGGTGGTTGGGCCGGTGAGGCCGGCGGCCGCCACGCCGGCCATGAACTCTCGCCGATTCATGGCCAGCACAGTAACCGGCCGACGATGGGAAGTCCACTCCCTCAGAAGCCGACGCCGAGGTTCAATCGCACGGTCGGGACGTATTCCATGTCGAAGGCCTGTCGGTCGGTGCCGACCAGGCGCTTCAGCCCGACGCCGTAGCCGAAGTAGAAGTGCCGGGCCAGCATCTGGCTCTTGTTCACGTCGATGCCGTAGCCGAAGAACCAGCCCTGGTCCGGCACCTGGGTCAGGCCGAGTTTCACGCCGAACGCGAGGCCGTTCAACGCCGTGCCCGACGGGTAGTAGCGCAGGTAGGCGTCGCCGTTGATGTAGCGTTCGCGCCGGACCGCCGGAGCCGGCGTGGCGTAGTAGTCGGCCGAGTAGTCGAAGGTGTCGACCACCGCCGTGGACCCGCCGGCGCCGATGGTCACCGCACCGGTGGCGCGCCGCTCGTAGTCGATGTTGAACAGGTCGTAAAGCAGCCCGACCGGGTTGGCTGAGATCTGCTGGGTGGCGGCCGAGCGGGTCTCAGCCGGGACGGCGGCTCCCGGCAGCAGCGGCTGTGCCGCGAGCGTGGACGGCGGCGTGGAAGCGACGACCGCGAACGCGAAGGCGAGGGAGAGATGACGGGGCATGTGGACCTCCATGTGGCCACCCTACGGGACCGCCGCCGGGAAGTCCTGTCCGTCCGGGTGAGAAACCGTGAGGTCAGCGCTCGCGGCGCCGCGGTCACGAGGCGCGCGAAGCAAGCCGCGCCAAGCAGCGGCACCGCGGTGCCGCCGGCGCGCAGCGGCGCGAACATCGGATTGGCCGGCAGGCTCCAGCCCGTGGCATCTGGCCACGCGCCGTCGAGCGCCTGCTCGGCCCTGGCGACTCCGGCGGCGACCTCGCCGCGCCAGCCGAGCGCGGCGGCCAGCAACAGCGTCCGCTCGCCGTGCTTGGCGGCCTGCTCGAGTTCCGCGCACGCCGAGGTCACCCGTTCAACCGCGCGGGCGGCGTCGCCCTCGGCCAGGGCCCGGCCCAACCGGGCGCGCCCGTGGCCGGGCGAGGCGGCCTCGGCGGCGGCAAAGGCCGCCCGGGCAAGATCGGACTGGCCGAGCGCCACCGCCGTGAAACCGTAGGCCTCGTGGGCGAGCACCAGGCTCTCGCGCGCGTAAACCGTGGCGGCGGTCGTGGCGAACGCGGCCTCGGCACTGAAATCAGCCAGTGCCGCGGTGAGCTGCCCGCGGGCCACGGCGGTCAGCCCGCGCATCCACAGCAGGCCGTTGCCGGGATAGAGGGTGCCACCGTGCTGCGTCGCCTGCGCCGCGGCGCCGCGCGCCGCCGCCTCGGCAGCGAGCAAGAACGCCTGCCGGGCGATGAGCACCATGGCCGACATGGTCTGCGCGCCGGGGAATCCCGGCAGCAGCGCCTCGGCGTGCTCGACCGCGCGCAGCCGCTCCTCGCCCCACGAGGCCACGGCCATGCGGTAGTGATGCCGCCAGTTGCGCGGCTCGAGCGCCAGGGCCTGACGCACCGCGGCGCGCGACTCTTCCACCCGTCCCGCGCCGGCCAGCGCGTGTCCCAGGGCCGCCCAGCCTTCGCCCAGCAGCGGGTCGAGTTCGGTGGCGCGCCTGGCGGCGCCCACGGCCGCGGCCAGGGCCGGCACGTCGGGGGCGTTGTCGACGCGGGTGGCTTCGAAGCGAAAGATGTGGGCGTTGGCCAGTCCGGCGTGGGCCGGCGCGTAGTGCGGTGCGCCAGCCACGGCCCGCCGGAACGCGTCGGCGGCGCTCGGCAGGGCCGACACGGTCAACGATTCCAGCACCGCACGCCCGCGCTCCCAGGCGACGAACGGCTCGAGGCCGGCCACGCCCGCCAGCGCGCCGGGCGCGTCCGCTCCGGGCGCGCCACCTTGCGGGGGCTCGGCACGCACCGGCGCGACGAAGCGGTAGCCGCGCCTGGCTTCCGTCTGGATGTACGTCGGATGCCCGGGGTCGTCGCCAAGCACCTTGCGGATGTCGGCAATCGCCCGGGTCAGCGTGTTGTCGGTCACGGTCACGCCCGGCCAGAACCGGTCGAGCAGCAGCTCGCGGGTCACCAGGGCGCCTTGCGCCTCGGCCAGACAGGCCAGCACCTGCACCAGCTTCGGCGAGAGCGGCGCCATGGCCCCATCCCTGGCCAGCACGTAGGTGCGCAGCTCGAGGCGAAACGGACCGAACGCGAGCACGGCGGCATTGTAGCCGTGGCTGATGCCGGCCGATGGGGCGGTCACCGCGACGCCGCTGCGCCCGGTGGGCTGCAACCCATCCTGTGGCAGCATGGCTCACGGGGGCGGCTGCCGCCCGCCGCGGGGTGAACCACGTATAATCCGCGCAGGCAGGCCGGATTCGCAGGGCATCTCGCGTGAAGGCCACCACCCCCGAGAGAGGTTCAATGCAGCGAACGAACACCAACGACCCGGCGTACTACCACAAGGTCGTGGACTGCCAGTGGGCCTGCCCGGCGCACACCAACGTCCCCGAGTACATCCGGCTGATCGCCCAGGGCCGCTACACCGACGCCTACCTGCTCAACCGCGAGTCGAACGTCTTCCCGGGCATCCTCGGGCGCACCTGCGACCGGCCGTGCGAGCCGGCCTGCCGGCGCGGCCGCGTCGACGGCAAGCCGGTGGCCATCTGCCGCCTCAAGCGCGTCGCCGCCGACCACCGAGCGACGACATCACGGCCCGCCTGCCCAAGGCGCCCGACGCACAAGAACGGCAAGAAGGTCGCGCTGATCGGCGCCGGCCCGGCCTCGCTCACCGTCGCCAACGACCTCATGCCGCTCGGCTACGAGGTGCACGATCTTCGAGAAGTTCGACAGCCCGGGCGGCCTGATGCGCATCAACATCCCGTCGTTCCGCCTGCCCGCCGAGGTGCTCGACGAAGAGATCGGCTACGATCGTCGACATGGGCGTCGACGTGCGCTACAACACGCCGGTCGACAGCCTGAAGGCGCTGCTCGACTCGAAGGACTTCGACGCCGTCTTCGTCGGCAGCGGCGCGCCCAAGGGCAAGGAGCTCGACCTCCCCGGCCGCGCGACGACGCCGACCAGCATCCACATCGGCATCGAGTGGCTCGAGTCGATCGCACTTCGGCCACATCGACTCGGTCGGCGAGCGCGTGCTCATCATCGGCGTCGGCAACACCGCGATGGACTGCTGCCGCTCGGCCAAGCGCCTGGGCGCCACCGACGTGAAGGTCATCGCGCCGCAAGCCGCGCAAGTACTTCAAGGCGTCGCCCTGGGAGCTCGAGGACGCGGAAGAAGAGCAGGTCGAGATCGTCGAGAACCATGCCGCCGAAGCGCTTCGTCATCGAGAACGGCAAGCTCACCGGCATGGAGTTCGACAAGTTCACGTCGACCGAGGCGAACGGCAAGCTGATGCAGGAGCACGTCGGCACGTCACGTCATCCCGTGCGACGACGTGATCCTCGCCATCGGCCAGGACAACGCGTTCCCGTGGATCGAGCGCGACATCGGCATCGAGTTCGACGAAGTGGGACATGCCGGTGGTCGACAAGACCACGTTCAAGTCGACGCCGCCCGGGCGTGTTCTTCGGCGGCGACGCGGCGTTCGGGCCCGAGAACATCATCTGGGCGGTGGAGCACGGCCACCAGGCGGCCATCTCGATCCACAAGCTACTGCCAGGGCCAGCCGGTCACCGAGCGGCCGCCGCAGGGCATGAAGCTGACCAGCACCAAGATGGGCATGCACGAGTGGGCCTACAGCAACGACTACAACCCGGTCGCAGCGGCAGAAGATGAAGCACGTCGAGCTGCCGGAGCGCTTCGAGAAGCTGACCATCGAGGTGGAGCTGGGCTTCACCGCCGAGCAGACCGCGCACGAAGTGCAGCGCTGCCTGAACTGCGACGTGCAGACGGTACTTCGACCGACAAGCTGTGCATCGAGTGCGACGCCTGCATCGACATCTGCCCGGTCGACTGCCTCACGATCACGCCGAACGCGCCGAGGAGCCGGAGCTGCGCACGCGGCTCACGGCGCCGGCGATCAACCTCGACGCAGGCGCTCTTCGTCTCGGACGCCGCTGCAGCAGACCGAGCGGGTGATGGTGAAGGACGAGGACGTCTGCGTGCACTGCGGCCTGTGCGCCGAGCGCTGCCCGACCGCCGCGTGGGACATGCAGAAGTTCGAGCTGGAGTGGCCGCAGGCCGAGCACGCCATCGAGCCGGCCGCGGCCGCGCGCTAGGTGACGGGGACTGCAGTGAATGAACCGCGTCAACGACTTCGCCTTCAAGATCGCCACCGTCAACGGCACCGGCTCGGCCAGCGCCAACGGCCTGATCATGCAGGCCATCTTCCGCATGGGCATCCCGGTCACGGGCAAGAACTTCTTCCCGTCGAACATCCAGGGCCTGCCCACCTGGTACGAGATCCGCGTCAACAAGGACGGCTACACCGCGCGCACGCCGCACTTCGACCTCATGGTCGCGCTGAACGCCGCGACCTACGCGCAAGGACGTCGCCGAAGTGCGGCCCGGCGGCTACCTGCTCTACGACTCGTCGCTGGCCGCTCGACGACGAGCTCAAGCGCGACGACATCACGCTACCTCGGCGTGCCGCTCGGCGGAGCTGTGCAACGAGGACTTCAAGGGCGTGCGCGAGCGCATCCTGATGAAGAACATCGCCTACGCCGGCGCGCTGGCGGCGCTGCTCGACATCGACACCGAGGTCATCCGCGACGCTGCTCGACGAGAAGTTCGCGAAGAAGCCGGCGCTGCTCGACTCGAACGACGAAGGCCATCGCAGCTCGGCTACGACTACGCGAAGGAGCACTTCGCCTGCCCGCTGCCGTTCCACCTCGAGACGATG
Source organism: uncultured Acidobacteriota bacterium (assembly GCA_963843885.1). Lineage (GTDB taxonomy): Bacteria > Acidobacteriota > Vicinamibacteria > Vicinamibacterales > UBA2999 > CADEFD01. The sequence continues at coordinate 361,145 of CAWJMJ010000010.1, read as the reverse complement.
GACGCGACCAGGGACACGATCCTGATCGACGGCAACACCGCCGCCGGCGCTCGGCTGCGTGTACGCCGGCGCGACGGTCGGCGCGTGGTATCCGATCACGCCGTCGACCTCGCTGATGGAGGCGTTCAAGGGCTTCTGCCAGAAGTTCCGCGTGCGATCCGGAGACCGGCAAGAAGAACGTTACGCGATCATCCAGGCGGAGGACGAGCTCGCCGCCATCGGCATGGTGCATCGGCGCGCGCTGGGCCGGCGCGCGCGCGTTCACGCCGACCGTCGGGCCCGGGCATCTCGCTGATGAACGAGTTCATCGGCCTGGCCTACTACGCCGAAATGCCGGCGGTGATCTTCGACGTCCAGCGCACCGGGCCCGTCGACCGGCATGCCGACGCGCACGCAGCAGGGCGACCTGATGCTGTGCGCCTACGCCTCGCACGGCGACACGCGAGCACATCTGCCTCTTCCCGCGCGATCCCGGAGGAGTGCTTCGACTTGGCGCGTCGAGGCGTTCGACCTGGCCGAGCGGTTCCAGACGCCGGTGTTCGTGCTGAGCGATCTCGACATCGGCATGAACGACTGGATGGTGCCGAAGCTGCAGTGGGACGACAGCTACCGGCCCGATCGCGGCAAGGTGCTGTCGGCCGAGGAGCTCGAGCAGCTCAAGAAGTTCTATCGCTATCTCGACGTCGACGGCGACGGCATCCCGCCGCGCACGCTGCCGGGCGTGCATCCGAAGGGCGCGTACTTCACGCGCGGCTCGGGCCACAACAAGTTCGGCGCCTACACCGAGGACTCCGACGAATACCAGGAAGTGGTCGACCGCCTCGACGCGCAAGTTCCAGACCGCGGCGAAGGCCGTGCCGGCGCCGGTCATCGACGCAGCACGCCGGGCGCGACGATCGGCCTGGTCACCGTCGGCGGCTGCGACGCCGCGGTGCGTCGAGGCGCTCGACGTGCTGGCCGCGCGAGGGCATCGCGGTCGACTACATGCGGGTGCGCGGCTTCCCGTTCGGCGACGAGGTCCGAGCAGTTCCTCGACGCAGCACGAGGTCAACTTCGTGGTCGAGCAGAACCGCGACGCGCAGTTGCGCAGCCTGCTCATGCTCGAGACGGGCGTGCCGCATCGACGAAGCTGCGAGTCGGTCCGCTACTACGGCGGGCTTCCCGATGAGCGCGCACCGACGTGCATCGTCGCGGCGTCGAAGGCGCAAGCTCGGAGAAGGCGCGCATGACCTCCATCGCCAAACCCAAGGTGCACCACCCGTCGCTGCAGAAGCAACGCGCTCGGGCTCACGCGCCGCGACTACGAAGGCGCCATGTCGACGCTGTGCGCCGGCTGCGGCCACGACTCGATCACCGCCGCGCATCATCCAGGCGTTCTGGGAGCTCGACATCGCGCCGCACACGCGTGGCGAAGCTGTCGCGGCATCGGCTGCTCGTCGAAGACGCACGGCGTACTTCCTGAAGCGAGGCGCACGGCTTCAACTCGCGTGCACGGCCGCATGCCGTCCATCGCCACCGGCGCCAACGCCGCCAACCGCGACCTGACCTACATCGGCGTCTCCGGCGACGGCGATTCGCTGTCGATCGGCCTCGGCCAGTTCTGCCACGCCATCCGCCGCAACGTGAACATGCTCTACGTCATCGAGAACAACGGCGTCTACGGCCTGACCAAGGGCCAGTTCTCGGCGTCGGCCGACATCGGCTCGAAGGCGAAGAAGGGCGAGGCCAACACGCAGCCGCCGATCGACCCGGTGCTGCTGGCGCTGACGCTCGGCGCCACGTTCGTGGCGCGCAGCTTCTCGGGCGACAAGGCAGCAGCTCGTGCCGATCATCAAGGCCGGCCTGGCGCACAAGGGCTTCGCGCTTCATCGACGTCATCTCGCCGTGCGTGACCTTCAACGACCACGAAGGCTCGACGAAGAGCTACGCGCTACACGCGCGAGCACGAGGTCGAGGTCGTGCACGCCGACTTCGTGCCGCTTCCGCGAGGAGATCACCGCCGAGCAGACGCCGGGCGCGTGCCAAGAGCGTGATGATGCACGACGGCAGCTGGGTCACGTTCCGCAGCGTGGCCGAGGATTACGACGCGACCAATCGCGACGCGGCCTACCACTACATCCGCGAGCGCCAGCAGCAGCACGAGGTGCTCACCGGGCTGCTCTATCTGTCGCCCGACTCGCGGGACATGGCCGAGCAGAACGCCATCGTGCCAGGCCCGCTCACCAACCTGCCCTTCGAGCAGTTGTGCCCGGGCAGCGGGGAACTGGACAAGCTGATGGCGCGCTTCCGCTAGGCAACACCGGCCGCACGGCGCGCCCGGCACGCCGCGCTGGCCTTCATCTGGCGGCTGTGGAACCATACGCTCGCCCGCCGCCGTGTGGCCGGGCGGGAGGACGTCCATGGGTCTCGGAGTTCTGGTGCCTGGTCGCGGCGTGCTGGTCGGGCTGGCGCTGGCCCTATCGGTGACCGGCCTGCGCAGCGCCGCGCCGGGCGACGATCCGGCCGCCGCTGGCGCCACCCGGCTGCTGCGGCAGCCGACGGTGAGCGCCACGCATATCGCCTTCGCCTACGCCAGCAACATCTGGATCGTGGAGCGCGCCGGCGGCACGGCGCGACGGGTCACGAGTTTCCAGGGCCAGGCCAGTCATCCACAGTTGTCGCCCGATGGCCGCACGCTGGCCTTCAGTGCCGAGTACGCCGGCAACGCCGACGTGTACACCGTGCCGGTCGCCGGCGGCGAGCCGACGCGCCTCACCTGGCACCCTGGTCCCGATCTCGTCCAAGGCTGGACCCCCGACAGCACACGCGTGCTGTTCACGTCCACGCGCGCCACCGCGGCCCCGGCGCCGACCGCGCGCTTCTGGACGGTGGCCGCCGCCGGTGGCCCGGCCGCGCCGTTGGCGCTGCCCCGCGGCTACCAGGGCAAGCTCTCGCCGGACGGGCGGCACATCGCCTACCGCATGAACAGCTCGTGGGACGAAGAGCGCCGCAACTACCGCGGCGGCCAGAACAAGCCGATCTGGATCGTGGACCTGGCCAGCCATGCGCTGCTGTCGCCGCCCTGGACCGGCTCGAAAGACGTCGATCCGGTGTGGGTGGGCGACTCGGTCTACTTCCTGTCGGACCGCGACGGGGTGACCAACGTGTGGGCGTTTGCGAGCGCGACCAGGCAGCTCACGCAGGTCACCCGCTTCACCGACTTCGACGTGAAATCGCTCGGGGCCGGGGCCGGCGCCGTCGTGTTCGAGCAGGCCGGCTACGTCCACGAACTGGACGTGAAGAGCGGCACGAGCGTGGTGGTGCCGATCCGCGCCCTCGGCGACTTCCCGTGGATGATGCCGCGCTGGGACGACGTCACCAGCCGCATCGCCAACATCGGCCTGTCGCCGACCGGCCGGCGCGCCCTGATCGAGGCCCGCGGCGAGATCTTCACCGTGCCGGCCGACAAGGGCGACGCGCGCAACCTGACGGGCTCGAGCGCTTCGGCTGAACGCGAGCCGGCGTGGTCGCCCGACGGCAAGTACGTGTCGTACTTCAGCGATGCCTCGGGCGAGTACCAGCTGGTCATCGAGGCGCAGGACGGCCTGTCGCCGCCGCGGCAGATCGCGCTCGAGAAGCCGACGCGCTACTACTCGCCGGCGTGGTCGCCCGACAGCACCAAACTGCTCTACAGCGACACCAACCTGAACGTGTGGGTGCTCGACGTGGCCAGCGGCGCCGCCCGGATCGTCGGCCGCGATCCGTGGATGGTGCCGCAGCGCACCCTGGCGCCGTCGTGGAGCCCCGACAGCCGCTGGGTCGCTTACGCGACGCGTCTCGACACGCTCTACCGCGCCATCGTCATCGCCAACGCCGAGACCGGCGAGAAGCACCAGGTCACCGACGGCCTGGCCGACGCGATGCATCCGGTCTGGGACGCGAGCGGGAAGTACCTCTGGTTCCTCGCCTCCACCGACTTGGGGCTGCGCTCGCAGTGGCTCGACATGACCTCCTACGAGCGGCTGCAGACCTTCGGCCTCTACGTGGCCGTGCTGCGCAAGGGCGAGCCGAGCCCGGTGCTGCCGCAAAGCGACGAGGATCCGGGCGTGGGCGCCAAACTGGAGCCGACGCCGCTGACGGCCTCGAGCGCGCCGGTCACGATCGACTGGGACGGCTTCCAGCAGCGCGTCATCGCGGTGCCAGGCGTCCCCGAGCGGCAGTATTCGCGCCTGGCGCCGGGCGTGCCCGGCACCGTGTTCATGCTCGAAGCGCCCCCCGTGGCCGAGCGCGGCGGGGCGCCCCAGGGCGGCAGCACGGTGCGCCGCTATCGCCTGGCCGACCGCGTCGCCGCCCGGTTCGCCGGCAACGTCGCCGATTACGCGGTGAGCGCCGACGGCAAGAAGCTGCTCTACCGCACGCCGACGAGCCCGGCCGGCGCAGGCGGCGGTCCGCCTCCGGTGCCGTCGCTCTTCCTCGTCGACGCCGATGCCAAGGTGCCGGACAACGGCGCCGGGCGGTTGGCCGTGACGCTGCGCGTGCCGCTCGATCCGAAGGCCGAGTTCCGGCAGATCTTCAACGAGGGCTGGCGCTACCAGCGCGACTACCTCTACGTGCCCAATCAGCAGGGCGCCGACTGGGCGCGCATGAAGACGGTCTACGGCGCGCTGCTGCCGCACGCCATGCACCGCGCCGATCTCACCTACCTGCTCGACATGATGGGCGCCGAGATCGCCATCGGGCACTCCTACGTGCGCGGCGGCGACCTGCCCACGATACCAGCCTCGCCCGGCGGGCTCCTCGGCGCCGATACCGCGGTCGAGAACGGGCGCCATCGCCTCATCCGGATCTACGACGGCGAGAGCTGGAACCCCGAGTTGCGCGCCCCGCTGGCCGCGCCCGGCGTCGACGTGACCGTGGGCGACTACCTGGTGAGCATCAACGGCGTGGAGGTGACCGGGGCCGACAACCTGCACCAGCGGCTCGACGGCACGGCCAACCGGCAGACGGTGCTCGGCGTCAACGCGCAGCCGACGCTGGCCGGCGCGCGCCAGGTCACGGTCGTGCCCGTGGCCAACGAGCAGGGCCTGCGCACGCGCGCGTGGGTCGAAGGGAACCGGCGGCTGGTCGACAAGCTGTCGGGCGGACAGTTCGCCTACGTCTACGTGCCCAACACCGGCCAGCCCGGCTACGTCAGCTTCAACCGCTACTACTTCGCGCAGCAGGACAAGGCCGGGGCGGTCATCGACGAGCGCTACAACGGCGGCGGCTCGGCCGCCGACTACATCATCGACGTGCTCGGCCGCGACTTCGACGGCTACTTCAACAACGTCGCCGGCGACCGCGTGCCGTTCACCAGCCCCTCGGCCGGCATCTGGGGTCCCAAGGTGATGATCATCAACGAGATGGCCGGGTCGGGCGGCGACCTGATGCCCTACATGTTCCGGCGCCGCAAGATCGGGCCGCTCGTCGGCACGCGCACGTGGGGCGGGCTCGTGCACACGGCCGACACGCCGCCGTTCGTCGATGGCGGCACCATGATTGCCCCCCGCGGTGGCTTCTTCACGCGCGACGGCAAGTGGGCGATCGAGAACGAGGGCGTGGGACCGGACATCGAAGTGGAGAACTGGCCGAAGGAGGTGATTGCGGGTGGCGATCCGCAACTCGAACGGGCCGTGCAGGAGGCCCTGCGCCTGCTCGAGGCGGCGCCGCCGGACCGTCTGAGGACCGAGCCGGCCCCGCCGACGTGGGGCAAGCGGCCCGGACGCTGAGCCGTCGGTCCCAGCACTGGTCACCACGCAGGACGGTGGCCGCCCAACTGTTGCGGCCCGGCATCCGTCCAAGGGAGGGAGCTGCCATGGTGTCCGACTTGCGCCTTGCCTTTCGCACGTTGTCGAAGACCCCGTTCGTCACGGCGGTCGCAGTCGTGTCGCTGGCCCTCGGCATCGGCGCCAACAGCGCCATCTTTTCGCTGTTCAACCGGATGCTGCTCAGCCCGCTGCCGGTGCCGGACGCGGGCGCGCTGGTCAACCTGAGTTCGCCCGGGCCGAAGCCGGGGTCGAACAACTGCGGCCGGGCCGGCGAGTGCGACGAGGTCTTCAGCTACCCGATGTACCGCGATCTCGAGCGCGTCCAGACGGTGTTCACGGGGCTGGCCGCCCACCAGTTGTTCAGCGCCAACCTGGCTGCGCGCGGCCGGACCGTGAGCGCCGACGGCCTGCTGGTGTCGGGCAGCTACTTCCCGACCCTCAATGTGGCTCCCGCCCTGGGCCGCCTGATCGCGCCGGCCGACGACTTGTATCCGGGCGCGCACGCCCTGGTGGTGCTGAGCCACGCCTACTGGATGTCGCAGTTCGGCGGGCAGCCGGGCGTGCTTGGGGAAACCTTGACCGTCAACGGTCAGGCCCTGACCGTCGTCGGCGTGGCTGCTCGCGGCTTTGCCGGGACCACGCTCGGCGCGACGCCGCAGGTGTTCGTGCCGCTCACCATGCGCGCGCTCATGGTGCCCGGCCGGCTCGACTTCGAGAACCGCCGCAGTTACTGGGCCTACCTGTTTGCGCGGCTCAAGCCGGGCGTCACCCGCGAGCAGGCCGCGGCCACGCTCGACCCGCCGTATCGGGCCATCCTGGCCGAGGTCGAGGCGCCGCTCCAGACCGGCATGAGCGAGCAGACGATGGCGCTGTTCAAGGGCAAGCATCTGCTCCTGGCGCCGGGAGCGCGCGGCCAGAGCTCGGTGCACGCCGAGGCGCGGGCGCCGTTGCTGCTCCTGCTCGGCGTCACGGCCCTCGTGCTCGTGATTGCCTGCGCCAACATCGCCAACTTGTTGCTGGCCCGGGCCGCCGGCCGCGCCCACGAGATGGGCGTGCGCCTCTCGATCGGGGCCAGCCGCGCGCAGATCGTCCGGCAGTTGCTGGTGGAGTCGTGCACCCTCGCCGTGCTGGGCGGGGTGGCCGGGTTGCTCGTGGCGCGCTGGACGCTGGCGGCGATCGCGGCCATGCTGCCGCCCGACGCGGCCGGGACCGTGCCCTCGGGCACCGACCCTGTGATGCTGGGCTTCACCCTGGCCGTGGCGCTGGCCACGGGCTTCGTGTTCGGCCTGTATCCCGCCTTGCACAGCACCAGGCCCGATCTGGCCACCGTGCTCAAGGGCAGCGCCGGGCAGCCGTCGGGCGCGCGCAGCGCCTCGCGCTTCCGGACCACGCTGGCCACCAGCCAGATCGCCCTGTCGATGGCTCTGCTCGTGGCCGCCGGGCTCTTCACCAAGAGTCTCTACAACGTCAGTCGCGTCGACCTGGGCCTCGAGGCCGGCCAGCTCGTGACCTTCGCCGTTGCGCCGCAACTGAACGGCTACACACCAGCCCAGTCGCTGGCGTTCTTCGAGCGGGTCGAAGACGGGCTGGCGGCGCTGCCCGGCGTGATCTCGGTCGGCGCCTCCCGCGTGCCGCTGCTCTCGGGCAGCAACTGGGGCAGCAGCGTGGCGGTCCAGGGCTTCGAGGCCGGCCCCGACACCAACACGTCGGCGTCATTCAGCGGGATCGGACCGGGCCTCTTCAAGACGCTCGGGGTGCCCGTCCTCGCGGGCCGCGACTTCACCCGCGCCGACGCGCGGGGCGCGCCCAAGGTGGCGATCGTCAATCAGGCCTTCGCCCGCAAGTTCAACCTGGGCGATCAGGCGGTTGGCAAGCGCATGAGCATCGGCCGCAGAGCCACGGCTCTCGACGTCGAGATCGTGGGACTGGTGCGCGACGCCAAGTACAGCGAGGTGAAGGACGCCGTGCCCCCGCAGTTCTTCACGCCCTACCGGCAGGACGAGGACGCCGGGGCCAGCTCCTTCTACGTCCGCACCGCCGGCGACGCCGCGGCGCTGCTGGCGTCGGTCGAGGCGGCGGTGAAAGCGCTCGATCCCAACCTGCCCATCGAGAACCCCAAGACCATGGCGCAGCAGGTGCGTGAGAACGTCTTCCTCGACCGCATGATCAGCACGCTGTCGGCCGGTTTCGCCGTGCTGGCCACTGTGCTGGCCGCCGTCGGGCTCTACGGCGTGCTCGCCTACACGGTGGCCCAGCGCACGCGCGAATTCGGCCTGCGCATGGCGCTTGGCGCTGACGCCGGGATGGTGCGCCGGCTGGTGCTCGGGCACGTGGGCCGCATGACGCTCATCGGCGGACTGGCGGGACTGCTGGTGGCGGTGGGCCTGGGCCGGCTGGCGCGCTCGATGCTGTTCGAACTCGAAGGCTACGATCCGGCGGTGCTCGTCGTCAGCATGCTCCTGCTCGCGGCCGTGGCGCTGGCGGCCGGGCTCGTGCCGGCGGTGCGGGCCTCGCGCATTCAGCCCATGAGCGCGCTGCGGCAGGGCTGACGCGCCGCTCGCCGCTGCGACACGAGTTGCGGCGTCTGTCGCGAATGATCGACCATTGGTCGTCGCCGAGACGGTGCACGCGGCGAGCACGGTGCTGGTCAGCTTCATGGGTGGTCTGGCGCTCGGCGTCTTCCTGCTGTCGTGGAGCTGTCCGACAGCGTGCGCAAGGGCGCCGCCTTCTTCAAGCACGTGAACGACGACCTGGTGGCGCGCCCCAACGTCCGGCTGCGGGTCGACGACGGGCGCAACGTCCTCACTCTCACCCGCGAGCGTCGACGTGGCCACGGCCCATCTCATTCAGCCGATTCACGCCGGCGCCGGGAATCTCTACTCACGTGAGTGCTTCACGCCGATCGAAAAGGTGCTGGCCGCCGATGGCCTGGCCTTGCGGTGGATTGGCGATCGGCCGGACACGCAGTACAAGTGGATCATGCGCACCTTTCTGGATGTGTTCCCCGAAACCAGGTTGTGGCTGGATGGCCGGTTGATGGTCGTGGGCGAGGGCGCGCTGCTGACCGACGACCGTGCGCTCGCCGAATACCATCGGCCGCTGCCGGCCAACGACCCGCCGGTGAACCTGGCGGGCGTGCGCGGCGATGTCACGGCGCGGGTGCGGCGATGATCGGCGCGACCGGCGCGCGCGCCATCGAGACCGTGTTCCTCGACGCCGGCGGAGTGCTCGTCCACCCGAACTGGGACCGGGTGGCCGCCGCCCTGGCCGCGCAGGGCGTGCCGGTCGATGCCGGCGTGCTGCGGGCCGCCGAGCCACGAGCGAAGTACGAGATGGACGCCGGCGCGCTCATGGCCGCCACCGACGACCGTCAGCGCGGGTGGATCTACTTCGACACGGTGCTGCGCCATGCCGGGATCGCGGTCAGCGACGCCACCGGCCGGGCCCTCGCCGAAGTGCGCCGCTATCACGACGCGCACAACGTCTGGGAACAGGTGCCCGAGGACGTCGTGCCGATGCTCCAGGCGCTGCGCGCCCTCGGCGTGCGCCTGGTCGTCGTGTCGAATGCCAACGGCCGTCTCCACGAGATGTTCGACCGCGTTGGCCTCACGCCGTATTTCGACGTCGTGCTCGACTCGCACCAGTGGGGCGTGGAGAAGCCGGACCCGCGTCTGTTCCACCTGGCCCTGACTCAGAGTGGAGCCGCCGCTGCCACGACCGTGCACGTCGGCGACTTCTTTCACATCGACGTGGCCGGGGCGCGAGCGGCCGGCCTGGCGGCGGGCATGCTCTTCGACATCGCGGGGCTCTACGAGGGCATCGACAGCCCGCGCATCCATCGTCTGGGCGAACTGGCGCCCTGGGTGGCCGCGCGCAACGTTGCCGGATCCTGACGGCACGGCGGCGCCGCACCGTTCAGACACGCGCTCGTTCCGCGGCGTTGTCCGCGGCGCCGTCGGAGTCGCCGTCCGAGTCGCCGCAGCGTCCGGGCGTCATCGCGCCGTCGGCCGTGTTCAGCGAGCGGCACGAATCGCGCCGTGTTCGTCCGCGCTCAGCCGACCGGCGCGAGCGCGTCAGGTCCGTCCGCGCCCAGCCGACCGGCGCGCATCGCGCCATGTTCGTCCGCGTTCAGCCCACCGGCACGAGCGCGCCACGGCCATCCGCGTTCAGCTGATTGGCACGAGCGCGCATGTTCCCTCTGCGCAACGCATCCGCAGGCGCGTTTCGGGCACCACTATCGACCGCCCGTTGCCGGTGTACCGGTGGCCCTCGATGGTGGCCGTCAGGACCGTGCCGTTGTCGTCGACGCGCAGCACCGCGAACTGCCCGTTGCTCTGCGCGCGCGGTTCGTGCGAGTAGGGGCCGCCCTTGCGCCGCACGAAGCGATCGAGCGGGGCCGCCTGGGCCACGACGAAGCCGCCGTTGGCGTTGTTGCGCCCGTCGTCGAAGGCCAGCATGTGCGCATCGCCGCTGAGCATGATCAGCCGCGGGCCGAGGCCGAGCGAGGTGATGCGCTGCCCGATGGCGCGGCGTTCCGCCGCGAACATGCCCCAGCCCTGGCTGTCGCCGTCGACCGTGATCCACGGCACCGGGTTCATCCACACGACGAGCGGCACCCGGTCGGCCGCCGCCCGGCCCAGCTCCTCGAGCAGCCACGCGAACTGGCGCTGGCCCAGCAGCGTGCGTTGCGCCGGGAGCCGATCCGAACGCGCGTCGGTGGCGATGACGCGCACCCGTCCGATGTCGCAGGTCTGGGCCAGCGGGCCGTCGGCGTTGGCGCCAATCGGCAGGGGGTAGTGCGGCACGTCGGTGGCGTAGTAGGCGCGGGCGGCGTCGCGGGTCGGCGAGTTGCCGTCGGATTCGTCCGGGCCGAAGTCGTGGTCGTCCCACATGTAGAGGATCGGGGTGCGGCGGTAGAACAGCGCCTGGTGTTCCTGCGACAGCACGCGGTCGAGGCTGCGGCGGAACTGTCCCATGAGCGGCGGCAGCGGCCGGGCCGGGCCGGTCAGGTCGTAGTAATGCAGGTCGCCCATGTGGATGAACAGGTGCGGGTCGAGCGCGGAGATGGCGTCGAAGACGCCGCTGTTCGACACGTGTGAGAGCGGCACGAGGCGGGTGCCCCCGGCGCACGACGCGAAGGCGGCCGTGAAGCTGAAGGGGCCGCTGCCGAAGGTGCGAAAACGCACCAGGGTGCCGGTGCCGGCGCGGAAGCCGCCGAAATACTCGCGGTTCGGTGTGAGATCCGCGAGGGCGTAGCGCACGACCACGCGTCCTGGCTGACTGGCCGACGGGGCCGCCGTCGCGTGCCCCTCGACCCGGCGGGCGGCGCTCAGATCGCGGCGTTCGCTGAGCAGCAGCACGGGGGCCGCGCCGGTGATCCGCGTAAACGCCGTGAGCACCGTGGCCGAGGTGGGGGTGACCGCCCCCGACCACAGCCACGACGGGTCTGGTTCCTGGGCCTGACTGTCCTGCGCGAGCGCCAGAAAAGCGGCCGTCCTGGCCAGGAACTGGCGCCGGTGGAGCGGGGGGACGGGAGTTGGCACTCGTGCGGATCCTACCGTAAGGGAAGCGGCAGCTCCGGATCTCCGGTGGCGGCGGGGCCCGGGGCTGATAAGATCCCAGCGCGGCTCCGCTCTTCGCGGAGTCGGCGCGAGCGACCGGTTCCGTGGTTGTCGGACCCGGGGCGCCCGCGCATCGGAGCCAGGCATGTTCCAGGGACGTCCCCGCAGCAAACGCGATCGAGAGCGTGCGCGGCAAGACCGGCAGAAGCAGAAGACCCAGAAGCGTGTCGAGGCGCGCGAACGCCGCGCTCATTCGCCCGATGCGCCTCCAGGCATCGATCCCGATATCGCCGGCATCGTTCCCGGGCCCCAGGCCAATCCCTGGGGCGACGACTTGTCCGACCTGGCCGAGGGCGAGGACGAGAGCGAGGACGACGACGCGCCGGAACCGGCGTAGCGCGCGGCCTCCCGGCCGGAGCGCGGCTGCCGCACTCGTTCCGCACCCCTCGTGGCGGGCTGAACGCGGCCCTTACAATGGCCGGATGTTCAGCCCGGTCCTTCCAACCGATCTCCGCGCGTGCACCGTCGTGATTGCCTTGGCGCTGTTGACCGTGCCGGCTGCTGCCCGCGCCGGGCAAGGAGAGGCGTTCGGCGTCGCGCGGCCGATCCGGCGCGCGCGTCGCGGCGCCCGCCGCCGGCGGCAGCGGCGAGGTCGAGCGCCTGCGCGACCAGGTCGACACCCTACGGCGCGATCTGACGGAGCTGGCGGCGGAGTTACGCGCCCTGCGCGCGCTGATGCCCGCCGTGGCCCACAGCGTCGCCGACGCCGGCAGCGACGGTCCTGCCGGCCACGGCCCCCGCCCTGTCATCGCCGGGGCCGCGCTGGAGCCGGCCCGAGGCGCCGCGCCGGCCCACCCAGCGGAGCCGCCGGCGCCGCGTGTCCCGGTGAGGCTGTCGGGCGCGATCGTGTCGAACACGGTCATCAACTCGGGCGACGCCAACTGGCTCGAGAGTCCCAACGTCGTGGGCACCGCCGCGGGCGGATCGATGACCTCGACCATGCGCCAGAGCCGCATCGGCGTCGACATCGGGACGATGCCGGTGGGTGGCTGGCAGGCCACGGGCTCGCTCAGCCTCGATTTCTACGGTGGCACCCCTGGGTTCGTGACCGGCACCGTGATGGGGCTGCCGCGTCTGTTCACCGCCATCGGCCGGCTCGAGCACGCCGGGACCGCCATCCAGGTCGGCCAGGATCAGGCGATGCTGGCGCCGCGCGACCCCACGTCGCTGGCGGCGTTGGCGTTCCCGCAGTTCTTCCGGTCGGGCAACCTGTATCTGCGCGCTCCGCAAGTCCGCGTCGAACAGCGCGTCGGCGGCGTCACCGTGAAGGCCGGCGTCGTCGCGCCGGTGGCCGGTGACGCCGGCAGCGCCTACACCTTCGCGCCGGTGGCCGGCGCGGGTGAGCGTTCGCAACGTCCTGCGCTCGAAAGTCACGTCGGGTTCGATCGCGGTCACGCCGAGGCGGCCGGCGAGTTCCACGTCGGTGCCTCGGGCCACTACGGGTGGATCCGCCAGAGCGGCGTGGTCGGCACCAGGACGGCCGGTGCGCTCGACTTCCTGGTGCGCCGACGCCGGGTCGGTATGGCCGGCGAGTTCTTCGCCTCGGAAGACCTGGATGCCTACGGCGCCGGCGTGGGACAGCCCGGCCGCGCCCGCGGCGGCTGGGTGGAGGCGCGCTTGGCGGCGGCGACGCGGCTGTCGCTGAACGGCGGCGTGGGGCTCGACCGCCGTCCCGACGGCGCCGGCGCGGCCGGACGCCGGCGCAACACGAGCGCGTTCGGCAACGTCATCCTGCGGCTCACTCCCGACGTGGCCGCATCGCTCGAATACAAGTGGCTGCAGACCGGTTATCGCTCGGGCAGCACCCGCGAGAACCACCACGTGAACGCGGTGTTCGCCGTCTTCTTCTGACGCCTTCGCCTGGACCGGGCGAAATGCGGAATGGGCGTCGCGGCCGACGGCGGCGACGGCCCCGAGGCCGCCGCCGCGCGGATGTGGTGGTGGGGCTCGCGCCCTCGCCGAGGTCTTAGGGCAGGTTGGGCGGAACCACCCGGCGCTTGGTCGCCTGCTCGAAGGCGTAGGCCAGTTCGATCAGCCGCGGCTCGCTGCAGGCCGTGCCGGTGAAGCTCACGCCGTAGGGCTGGTCCTTGGCGTTGAAGCCGGCCGGGAACGCCGGCGTGGGCGCGTTGGGCACGAAGCCGAACGGCACGATGACGGTGGGATAGCCGGCTCTGGCCGCAGATGCCGGCGCCGCTGCTGCCCGGGAAGAGCAGGGCGTCGAGATTGTTGACGTCCATGGCTTCGTCGATGCCGTGGGTGCGCGCCAGGAAGATGTCCTTGGCGCGATCGGCCAGGTAGCGGTCGCGGTCGGCCACCAGGTCCATCTCGTCCGAGATGTCGAACTGCGCCTGGCCGTACTTGATGGCGCCGCGGTTGCGATTGGCCAGGTTGTAGTTGCGCAGCTCGGTCAGCGTCTTCACCGGCGCGCCCGGTCCGAGCGAGGCCAGCCACAGGTTGAAGTCGCGCTTCATGCCGTACTTGAAGACGGTCGAGCAGGCCGCGTCGTTGCCTTTGTCGTTGGCGGGGCCGGCGCAGATCGGGAAGGTGTTGAAGTTGCGCGAGGGCGTGCCGTCCACGTACGCTCGGGATGTCGGCCGGATCGACGATGATGGCGCCCTGCGCTCGCAGGACCGCGATCGCCTCGGCCATGACCGCCGTCTGCCGCGCGTTGAGGCCGCCGCGCAGCGCGCCGGTGTCGGGCACGCGCGATCGGGTCGGTAGAAGCACGCGCGCGGAATGCCGATGCGCGCGCCCTTCAGCCCGGCGACGCGCAGGAACGCGCGTGTAGTCGCGGTCCGGGCGGCGGCGTGCAGACGCTGGTCGCCGGGTCGTTGGGGTCGGGGTCGCGCCTTCGATCGCGCCGAGCAGGATCGCGGCGTCGGCGACCGTGCGGGCCATCGGCCCGGCCGTGTCCTGATCGGCGGTGATCGGAATCGACGCCGTAGCGGCTGATGCGGCCGACCGTCGGCTTGATGCCGACGAGCATGTTCTGGTTCGCCGGGCTCAGAATCGAGCCCGAGGTCTCGGTGCCGACGTTGGCCGCCCAGAAGCTGGCGGCGGTGCCGATGCCCGAGCTCGAGCCGCCGGTGCTCAGCGCCGGACGTCCGTCGACGGTGCCGGCGCGCGGATCGCGGCGCGGATCGTAGGGATTGAATGCCGTAGCCGCCGACCGCGTTGTAGTTGCCCGGCATCGGCGTCGGTGCCCGGCCACCCAGTTGGCGAGCTCGGTCAGCCCGGTCTTGGCGATGATGATCGCGCCGGCGTCGCGCAGGTTCTTGATCAGCGTCGCTTCGTAGGGCGGGACGAAGCCGGCGAACGCCAGCGCGCCGCCGGTGGTCGGCATGTCGGTGGTGTGGATGTTGTCCTTGAGCGCGATCGGGATGCCGTGCAGCGGGCCGCGCACCCGCCCGGCCGCGCGCTCGCGATCGAGGACGTCGGCCTCGTCCATGCGCGCTGACGCTGATCGCCGCGGTGGCGTTCAGCGTGTCTTCGTAGCTGTCGATCCGGTCGAGGTACATCCGCACCAGCTCGCGCGAGGTGACGCGGCCGTCGGTCAGGGCGTTCTGCAGTTCCCAGATCGAGGCTTCGACGATATCGACGCGGTGGCTCTGGGTGCCGGCGCGTGGTGATTGATCCTGAACGTCCGGCCCGTCCTGCGCGCCGACGCTGATTGCCGTGGCAATCAACGCCGTCCCCAACAGCAGCACTCGTCTCATAGCGGCCTCCGCGCTTCGGCCGGGGAAAAAGGGCCGGCCGAAGGCGGTAAGGCTACACCAAAGATTGCACCGCGCCTACGGCGCCGACGGCGGCGGCACGCGCTTCTTCGAAGCCTGCTCGAAGGCGTAGGCCAGTTCGATGAGGCGCGGTTCGCTGCAGGCCAGTCCCGAGAAGCTGACGCCGTAAGGGATGGGCTTGGCTCTTGAAGCCGGCCGGAAAGGCCGGGGTGGGAGCGTTGGCGACGAGCGCGAACGGCACGATCACCGTCGGATAGCCGGGCTTGGCGGCGATGGCGGCGCCGCTGGCGCCCGGGAACAGGATGGCGTCGAGGTTCTGCGCCTTCATCACCTCGTCCATGCCGTGGGTCGCGCCGAGGCGGATGTCCTTCTTGCGGTCGGCCTCCCAGCGCGGCCGGTCCTTGACCAGGTCCATGGCATCGGAGACGTCGAGATTGGCCTGCCCGTACTTGATGGCGCCACGATTCTGGTGCGCCGTATTCCACTGCCGCAGCTCGGTCAGCGTCTTCACCGGGCCGGTGCCGTTCAGCGTCGCCAGCCAGGCGTTGAAGTCGCGCTTCATGCCGTACTTCAGCACGACCGAGCAGTTGGCGTCCTTGCCCGCGGCGCTGTCGGCGCCCGAGCACGTGCCCCAGGCCAGGAAGTTGTTCTGCGGATCGCTGTCGACGATGCTCGGGATGTCGGCCGGGTCGACGATCTCGGCCCCTTCGGCTTTCAGGATGGCGATGGCCTCGGCCATGGCCTGAGCCTGCGTCTCGCTCAGGCCGCCGCGCGGCTCCTTCTCGCCGGGCACGGTGACCTTGTCGAAGTAGAACGCCCGCGGGATGCCGATGCGCGCGCCCTTCAGCCCGTCGCGCTTCAGGTGCACGGTGTAGTCGCGATTGGGCGGCGGCGTGCACACGCTGGTGGCTGCGTCGTTGGGGTCGGGCGACGCCCCCTCCATGGCGCCGAGCATCATCGGCGGCGTCGGCCACGTACTTGGTCATCGGCCCGGCCGTGTCCTGGTCGGCGGTGATCGGGATGATGCCGTAGCGGCTGATGCGCCCCACCGTCGGCTTGATGCCGGCCAGCATGTTCTGATTCGACGGGCTCAGCACCGAGCCCGAGGTCTCGCTGCCGACGTTGCCGGCCCAGAAGTTGGCGGCGGTGCCGATGCCCGAGCTCGACCCGCCGGTGCTGGCCACCGGCCGGCCGTCGAAGGTGGCGTCGCGCGGGTCGCGGCGCGGATCGTAGGGGTTCATGCCGTAGCCGCCGAGACCGCTGTAGTTGCCCGGCATCCCCACCGCGATGAAGTTGGCCAGCTCGGTCATCACCGTCTTGGCGATGATGACGGCGCCGGCCTCGCGCAGGTGCTTGGTCAACGTGGCTTCGTAGGGCGGAACGTAGCCTTCGAAGGCCACCGCCCCGCCGGTCGTGGGCATGTCGGTCGTGTGGATGTTGTCCTTGAGCGCGACGGGAATGCCGTGCAGCGGGCCGCGCACCTTGCCGGCTTTGCGCTCCGCGTCGAGCCGGTCGGCGTCGGCGAGCGCCTTGGGGTTGACCGTGATGGCGGCGTTCAGCGTGTTCTCGTACATCCCGATGCGTTGCAGGTACTGTTCGACCAGCTGCCGCGAGGTGACCCGCCCGTCGGCCATGGCGGCCTGCATCTCGGCGAAACTGGCTTCGACCACCGAGAACGGGACCGGGGCGGGGGCGGGCGGCGGGGGAGACGAGCAGGCCGCGAGGGCGGCGGCGCACAGGACGACGGACAGGACACGCAATGACAACATGGGACCTCGCTGTGGGACGGCCGATGGTGGAGCATGCCGGGGCTGGCCGTCAACCCGGGGCGTCACGCGCCACGCGCCGTGACGGGCGCCGCGTCTACTTGTCGCTCATGGTCTTGCGCGGGTAGACGTCCACCGTTTCGCCGATCACGACGGTCATCTGGTCGTAGCCGACGGCAAGCGGACCGGAGTAGGTGCGCCGCGTCGGTCCGATCAGGTCCTCGGCCGTGGCGGGCGACGGCACCACGTGCGTGAACACCGCCAAGCGCGGCTTGACGAGAGCGAAGAGCGTGCCGGCCTGCTCCGGGCTGATGTGCCGGGCCAGGATGCGCTCGAGGGCCTTGGGGTCGTGCACCTGCGCGCGCCGCGCCTCCACCTCGGGGCTGATCACCTCCACGACCATCACGTCGGCGCCCCTGGCGTGTTCGGCAAAGCGCTGGTCGAAGCGCATGTCGCCCGAGAACACGGCGGAGCGTCCGCGGTAGTCCACGCGGTAGCCGTAGGCCGGCACGGCGAAGGCGCCGTGGTCCACGGCAAACGCGGTCACGCGCACGCCGTCTTCGTCCATCACCACTCCGGGCGGGCGGTTCACGGCGGCCAGGCGCACGCCCTCGGCCGGGAACCCTTCATCACGCGAGCGCGTGGCGATGTCCCACTGATAGGCCTCGGTCAGGTGTCGGGCCATCTCCGCGGTGCCCGGCGGGCCGACGAGTGCGAGGGCTCGAGCGCGGCCGAAGACCCAACTGGTGAGCCATACGTCGGGGAGCCCGACCGTGTGATCCGAGTGCAGATGGGTGAGGAAGAGCGTGTCGATGCCAATGAGCAGGTCGCGCTGGCCGATCTCGAAGAGCCGCTGCGCGGCGCCGCGCCCGGCGTCGATGAGCAGGCGCTTGGCGCCGGCCTCGACCAGGATCGACGGCCCGAAGCGTTCCAGGTTGGGGCGGGGATTGCCGGTGCCGAGCAGCGTGACCTGGAGCGTGCCAGGGCTCGCGGCCGGCTGCGCGTGCACGGCCGGGAGCGTGCTGGCCGCAAGGACAACGGCCGGCAGCGTGCTGGCCGCAAGGACAGCGGTGAGAAGGGCCTGTCGTGGCGTCACTGGCTACTCCGGGAAACGAAACCGCGCTGGCGCCATGGAGTGTCGCATGGACCGGGACGCTGAAGCGGCGGCTCGGCCCGGTCGCGGCCCGCCGCTACCGCCAGCCGCGCAGCCGCGCGCGCATGCGCACGAAATCGTCGGGCGCCGGTGCCTCGGTCGCGACGCGCACGCCGGTGACGGGATGCGGAAAGGTCAGCGTCCAGGCGTGCAGCATCTGCCGCGCCGCGGCGTCGGCGCCGCCCGGCGAGCCGTAGACGCGATCGCCGAGCACGGGGTGGCCGATGTGCTGCAGGTGCAGACGGATCTGGTGCTGACGTCCGGTGTCGAGTGTCAACTCGACCAGGGCCGCGCCGGTGCCGAAGGCCTGGCGCACCACGTAGTGGGTCACGGCGGGAATGCCGGTCTCGCCCCGGCCGGCCAGGCGTCGCCGTCCGGCCGTGTACCCTTCGGCGACGGCGGCGTCGATGGTGCCGATGGCGGGCGAGGGCACGCCCTCGACGAGCGCCATGTACTGCCGGTCGAACTCGTGACGTCCGAACTGCGCGCGGCCGGCGTCGTGCGCCTCACGCGTCAGCGCCAGCGCCAGCGCCCCCGACGTGTCGCGATCGAGCCGATGCAGCGTGCCGACGTAGCCACCCGGCCCGCGCCGGCGGTCCATGTACTCGCGCACGCGGCTCAGCACCGTGTCCTCGTCGGCGCCGTCTTCCTTGTCCACCGGGATGGTCAGCAGCCCCGCCGGTTTGTCGATGACCAGGATGTGCGCGTCTTCGTAGAGCCGTCCGAAGCGGGACCGCGCGGGGCGCACGGCAGGCCGGTTCACGTCGAGCACGACCACGGCAGTGGAGAGCACCTCGGCGCCGGGATCGCGTTCGATGACGTCGTTGACCGTGACCTGGCCGCGCTCGATGGCCGAGCGCACCTTGGCCCACGACAACCCGGGCTGATCGGCGCGGAGGCGTTTGTCGAGTCGCGTGCGGATGGGTTTGGTCAGACGTCGTGCCTCGAAACTGGTGCGCCCACGCGCGGGCGAAAGGGGATGTCGGCACTATAATCCAACCCTTCAGGAGGCTGGGTATGCTCGACGACACCGTCACGTCCATCTGCTTCTTCAACGGAACCTGGGGCATGGGCGCGGTGCCGCTGATGACCTCGGCCACCAATGCCGCCTGGCTGGCCAACGCCGTGTTCGACGGCGCCCGCGCGTTCGAGGGCGTGGCCCCCGATCTCGATCTTCATTGCCAGCGCTCGATCCGGTCGGCCGAGGGCCTGCTGATGAAGCCGCCGGTCACCGCCGCGCGCGTCCTGGAACTGGCTCGCGAGGGCATCGCCATGTTCCCGGCCGACGCGCCGCTCTACATCCGCCCGATGTTCTGGGCCGAGTCCGGTCTCGTGGCCGTCGACCCCGACTCGACGCAGTTCGCGCTGGTCATCACCAGGATGCCGCTCCCGGATCCCGCGCGCGGGTTCTCGTTGTGTCTGTCGCCCTACCGGCGGTCGAGCCCGGAGCAGGCGCCCACGCACGCCAAGGCCGCCTGTCTCTATCCCATGGCCGGCCTGGCCATTGCCGATGCCAAGCGGCGCGGCTTCGACAACGCCGTGATGTGCGATCCGATTGGGAACGTCGCCGAGCTGACCGCGCAGAACATCATGCTGGTCAGCGGCGGCGCCGTGCACACGCCGGTGCCGAATGGCACGTTCCTGAACGGCATCACGCGCCAGCGCGTGATCGGCCTGCTGCGGCAGGACGGCATCGCCGTGCACGAGCGCACCATCCGGCCGGCCGAACTGCACGAGGCCGACGAGATCTTCTCGACCGGCAATCACGGCAAGGTCGTGCCCTGCGTCCGTTATGACACGCGCGAGCTGGGCGCCGGCCCCATCTACCGCCGTGCCCGCGAACTCTACTGGGCGTTCGCGCACAGCCGCACCGCCGTGCCGGCTGGCGCGCGGGGCTGACGGCCCGCGCGCGCGAACCGCGCGCGACCGCTCTGCGCTGTGCAGAATCGGCTGCGGCAGCTGGAGGAAGGCGCCGCCGCCGCCGGCGGCACGACCGCGAGCGCCAGCGGGGCGGCGGGCCCCAGCTCGGCCGCTGCGCCTGACCAGCCGCGAAGCTCATCCTCCGCGCCTGGCGAAGCCCATCCGGGGCGCTGATCTGGTCGCGGCGTGGGTCGGCGAACATGGTATGTACGATCGGCCTTCCTATGCCGACCTCTACCATCGTCCACACCCTTGCCGTCGCGCGGCGTGCTCGTCTACGGATCGCGTTCGGCGCCGTGATGGTCGCCGCGTGCGTCACTGCCCTCACGCTGCCGGCTGCCGCGGCCTCACTGCCGCCCGGCTTCAGCGAGACCGTGCTCTTCCCGGCGCAGACGCTGGCGACCGCGGCGTGCATCACGGTCGCTCCCGACGGCCGCATCTTCGTCTGTCAGCGCAGCAGCGGCGCGTTGCGGGTGATCGACGCCGCCGATCAGCTCCTGCCGACGCCCTTCCTGACGCTCAACGTCGACACCACGGGCGAGCGCGGCATGCTTGGCGTGGCCTTCGATCCCAACTTCGCCGTCAACAACTACGTGTACGTCTACTACACGGCGGCGGCGCAGGGCGGCATCGGTCCGCACAACCGCATCAGCCGCTTCACGGCCAGCGGCAACACGGCCAATCCGGCCACCGAGCTGATCCTCTGGGACTTCGAGGATCCCGGCATCGAGTGGCTGCACAACGGCGGCTCGATGGTCTTCGGGCTGGATGGCAAGATGTATGTCGGCGTCGGCGACGCCGGAAATCCCCCGAACGGCCAGTCGCTCACCACTCGCTTCGGCAAGATCCTGCGCATCAACACGGACGCTTACAACTCGATTCCCACCGACAACCCGTTCTACAACACGCTCACTGGCCTCAACCGGGCCATCTGGGCCTACGGCCTGCGCCATCCCTACAGTTTGAATCTGCGAGACACCGGCGGTGGCACGTCGCAACTGCTGATCAACGACGTCGGCCGCAACACCTACGAGGAGATCAACGCGGGTCAGCCCGGCGGCAATTACGGGTGGAGCGTGAGCGAGGGCCCGCAAAACATCCAACCCGGCCACATCCCGCCCCTCTACTACTACGCGCACGGCCCTAACGAAACGCCCCCTTGCGCCATCACCGGCGGCGCCTTCTACCTGCCGCAGTCCCCGTCGTTCCCGGCCAGCTACGTCGGCAAGTACTTCTTCACCGACTACTGCACCGGCGAGATGTCCTACATCGATCCCACGCTCGCCAGCCCGACCGCGACGGTGTTCGCGACGGGCCTCATGTTCCCGGCCGCCATGGCCGTGCGTGCCGACGGGCGGATGTACTACATCTCGCACGACGAGGGCACGGTGTTCCGCTTTCAATACGACAACGCCGCGCCGTCGATCGTCACGCCGCCAGCGAACCGGACGGTCCTCGTCGGCCAGTCGGCCACCTTCACGGTCACCGCGACCGGGCCCGCGCCGCTCAGCTACCAGTGGCAGCGCAACGGCTCCAACATCTCGGGCGCCACCTCCACGAGCTACACCTTCAACAACGCTCAACCGAGCGACGACGGCGCGCAGTTCCGCGTCGTCGTCTCCAACAACTTCGGTTCGGCGACGAGCTCCGCCGCTACCTTGAGCGTCACCGCCAACGCGGCGCCGGTGGCCACCATCACGGCGCCCGCGGCCGGTTCGCTCTACACCGGCGGCATGGTCATGACCTACGGGGGCACCGGGAGTGACGCCGAAGACGGCACGCTGCCGCCCTCGGCCTTCACCTGGCAGATCGACTTCCACCACGATCAGCACACGCACCCAGTCTTGGCCCCGACCAGCGGAATAACCGGTGGCACGTTCTCCATCTCGACCAACAACGAGACGGAGACCACCGTGTTCTATCGCATCTACCTGACCGTGACCGACAGCGGCGGCCGGACGCACCAGGTATTCCGCGACGTCCAGCCGCAGATCGTGCAGCTCACGCTGGCCACGAACCCTCCAGGCCTGGCACTGAAGCTGGATAATCAGGTGGTCGCCACGCCGACGACCTTTGGGGCGGTGGTCGGGATCGTGCGGACGATCGAGGCCGAGACGCAGGTGGTCAACGGCGTCACCTACACGTTCTCGAACTGGTCCGACGGTGGCGCCGCGGCGCACGTCATCTCGACGCCGTCAGCCAACACCACCTTCACGGCCACCTTCGCGCAGTCGTCGACGGTGCTGCCGCCGACCATCGTCACGCCTCCGGCCGATGTTCATGTCGGCACCAACGAGTCAGCGACGTTCACGGTGTCGGCCGGCGGCACGCCGCCGCTCGCCTACCAGTGGACCAGTGGGGGCATCGACATTCCCGGAGCCCAGGGGGCCAGCTACACGCATCCGAACGCGCAACTCTCGCAGAGCGGTTTGGTGTTCAGGGTTCGCGTCTCGAATTCCGCCGGTTCGGTGACGAGCGCCGGCGCCACCTTGACGGTGACCGTCGATGCCCCGCCCCGGCCCACCATCACGGCGCCGGTCGCGGACGCGTCGGTACTTCGCGGGGATGGTGCTGGACTACGCCGGAACGGCCATCGATCGTGGAAGACGGCACCTTGTCCGAGGGGGCCTTCACCTGGCGGCTCGAGCAGATCATCAATGGCACGGCCACGATGCTCCCCGGCTTCCCGGTGAGCGGCGAGCGAGCCGGCAGCACGACGCTGCCCGACCCGGCGCCGGCGGGTTTCCTGCGGCTGACCCTGACCGTCGTCGACAGCGCCGGTCAAACCGGCGTCGCGGTCCGCGACGTCCTGCCCCAGCCGGCCATCCTGCCGGTGATCACGGCGCCGGCCATCACCTTCCGTTTCACCGGCGCCCGGACCGTCGTCTACGCCGGCACCGCCACCAACGAGCGCGGCCTGCCCCTGCCGCCGTCGGCCTTCAC
Organism: uncultured Acidobacteriota bacterium; assembly: GCA_963843885.1. GTDB lineage: Bacteria > Acidobacteriota > Vicinamibacteria > Vicinamibacterales > UBA2999 > CADEFD01. Next base: position 338,222 of record CAWJMJ010000010.1, on the reverse strand, counting down.
GTGGCGGGTCGATCGGCACCGCGGGGCCACCGTGGAGACCGTGGCCGGCCCGATCACCGGCGTCACCACGTCCTCGTTCGTCGTGCCGCGCATCGGCCAGGGCCGTGCGCCGGTGTTCTATCGCGTCCACCTCACCGTCACGTCCGGCGGGCTCACGGCCACGGCGGCCCGTGACATCCTGCCGCGTTCGGTGCGGGTCACGCTCGACAGCGAACCCTCTGGGGTGCCGGTCTTCATCGACGGCGAGCCGCTCGTCACGCCGATCGGCTTCGACGGGGTGGTGGGCGTCGTGCACGCCATCTACGTGCCGGGCGGGGCGAACGCGAACACGACCTACGCCTTTTCGCAGTGGTCCGACGGCGCCGGTCAGGCGCGGACGCTGACGGTGCCAGACGCCGATACGACCTACACGGCGACGGTGCTGACGCGCGGCGCCGCCGCGCCGCCGGCCGCTGCACCCGCGGGTATGACCGCCGTCGCCAACGGGGCCACGTTGTTCCTGGCGTGGCAGCGCGTCTGGGGCGCGCAGGCCTACCAACTCGAGGCCGGGTCGGCGCCCGGGCGCAGCGACATCTATGTCGGCACTATCGGCGACGTGGTGTCAGTGCAGGGTGTCGTGCCCGAGGGCACGTACTACCTACGCATGCGCGCCGTGAACGCCAACGGCCCCGGACCCGCCTCGAACGACGTGAGCGTCGCCGTCGCCGGTAGCGCCTCGTGCACGACGGCGCCGCCGCCGCCAGTCAACTACACGGGGCAGGCGAGCGGTCTGCTGGCCTCGCTGTCGTGGACCCGGACGCCCGGGGCTACGGCCTATCGCCTCGACGCGGGACTCTCGAGCGGCGCCACCGATTTGACGACCGACCTCGGCGACACGACGCTCGTCCAGGCGCTGGCGCCCGCGGGCACCTACTACACCCGCGTGCGCGCCGTGAACGCCTGCGGTAGCAGCGCGCCCTCGGCCGAGGTCGCCGTGACCACGGCCTGCAACGTGGGCTTGGAGCCCGCCGGGCTGGCCGTGACCGTCAACGGCGGCGTGGCCACGTTCGCATGGGCCGCGCCGATCGGCGCCACCGGCTATCGGCTGCAGGTCGGCACCGCCGCCGGAACCGCCAACCTCGGAGAGATTCCGCTGGGAAATGTCACGACGGCCGCCGCGAACCTCGCCGGCGTACCGCCCGGCACCTACTACGTGCGGGTCGTCGCCGAGGGCACGTGCGGCATCGGCGGGCCCTCCAACGAAGTGGCGGTCACCGTGCCCTAGACGCGGCGTCGTCGACGGCGAGTTACGGCGCCGGCTGCAGGCGAGCCAGCCCGGCGCGTTCGAGCTCGTAGACGACCACGATGCCGTGCTCGTCGCGCAGGCGCAGCAACTGCTTCAGCCCAGGTTTGGGGTGATCCAGCAACGCGCGGACCGTGGCACCGAGGCAGCTCGCGAACGACGACACCAGTATCCGCACCGGTGTTCCAGGGGGCTCTCGGTGGTTGATATAGGCCAGCACCGTCGGCAGCTCATCACAGGTCAGGACGTGAGCGCGCTGCCCGGAGTAATACGCCGCTTCCAGCCATGGCTCGTAGAGCACGCCTGGCCGCAGGTCCATGGCCCGGAGTTGCCGGCCGGCCCGGCGCAGTAAGCCTCCTGGCCCGGCCCCCGCGGGCGGGCGCAGGCTTGCTGCGCCAGCTGACACCAGGGTGGCGCCCAGTCCTGCGACCAGCACGATGGCGGCGATGCTGCCGGTGGTCCACGTGCGGTGCCGCCATAGCTGGGTGACGGCCGCCGCCGCGCCCAGACCGGCGAGGATGGACAGGGCGGGAAGGGAGCCGACGAGATAGCGCGGCTTGAAATCCAACGCCGCCACCACCGGCAGATAGGCCAGGAAGCACGCCAGTCCCAGAAGAGTCCGCCAGTCGCCGGCGCGCACCAGGCCGATCGCCCCCGTCAGCGCCGCCGCTGCCACGAACACGGCCAGGGCGCCGCCGAACGCACGCGCATAGCCCCCGAGAATGCGCGTCCAGTTCCACAGGTAGCGGCGCGCCTCCTGGGCGGCCGTGGGATGGTCCATCCAGATCTTCAATTCGCCGGTCGCCGGGTCCAGCCGTTCCCGTGGGTGGCCGTAGTAGCTGGCCCGGCCCGAGGCCAGCACGATCTGCCCCCGGGTCGACGTCCTGACCAGTTCGGTCGCGCCGGTCCGGCTCGAGGAGGCTGTCGCGTACGACACCCAGGCCACGTACGGTAAAGCACAGGCAAGGAAGATCGCTCCGGCGACGAGCCACTGTGTACCAATTCTCCAGCTCCTGGCGACGACGGCCTCGACCAGCGCCAGCAACGGAAGCAGCACGAGCCATTCGGGCCGGGTCAGATAGGCCAGGCCGGTGAACGCGCCGATCAGCGAGTAGCGCACCCAGGCTGTTCGCGGTGTCGCCGTCCACCAGAACCAGGCCGCCGACAGGGCCAGCGCCGCCGCGACGGCTTCGGACAGCGCCGACTCCGAGGCCACTTGGTAGGTCGGGCTGAGTGCGAGTAGCAGGCCGGCCACCACACCGGGCAGCAGGCGCCCGCCGCCGGCCAGGCGACCAAGGTGGGTGGTGAGGAGCACCGCCAGGCATCCAAAGAACCCGGCGATCAGGCGCGCCACCAGGAAGGGATCGATGGCGCCAGCGCCGCTGGCGATCCCAATGAGCGCGGGATACAGCGGCGGTACCCAGATCTCCGCCTGCCCGGTCGCGTTCTCGTAGACCCCACGCCCGGCCAGGTTGACGCCCGACGTGACGTATTCCACGCCATCGGTGCCGATGACCGACGTGGGGCCCTGGAATTGCACCGCCAGCGCCGTGATGAACACCGCCAGCGGCGCGATAGCCGCAATCCGCCGGAGGCCAGCTCGCGCCGGCCACAGGCGCTCCCCGTACTCTGCGACGACTACCTCCACGCGATCACGAGCCATGGGCGTTGTGCGACGACTTCTAACCTTAGCATCGCGGCCGCGCTGTCAAACATCGCGGCGTCATGGGGCGCAATCGCGGCGGATGCGCACGTGAACCGTCACGCCTTGGAACGGTCGGCCGGGCGGCTACTCGGCGACGACGGCGATCACCTCGATCTCGATGAGGAAGTCCGGGTTGGCCAGGCGCGGCACCTGCACCAGCGTGCTGGCTGGCAGTTCCGTCGTGAAGTATTGCGCGCGGATGTCGCGCACGGCCTGCACCTGCCCGGCATCGAGCATGTAGTAGTTGGTCTTGACCACGTCGTTGAAGGTGGCGCCGGCGGCCTTCAATGCCAGCTCGAGATTGGCGAAGACCTGTTGGGTCTGGGCTCGCACGTCGCCACGCCCCACGAGCTGGCCGCTGGCGTCGAACGCCACCTGGCCGGAGATGTAGATGGTGCGTCCGCCGCGCGCGGCCACGACGTGGGAATAGCCGGTGGGCGACGACAGCCCCGGCGGGTTGAGGCGCTGAATCACGGAACGTCCTCCTTGAGCCGCCACTGCGGCGACGGCGAGCGTCAGGGCGGCACCGAGCGCGACTCCACCAGGTCCCGCGGTGATACGAGTGACAGGAACCATGCTGCCTCCTGGATGTCGGTCCACGATAGCGCCGCGGCCGGTCGCCGGCGCAGGGAATCGTGGAGCGAGCGGAAGCGGCGGGGAGCGAACGGCAGTCCGGGCGCGGGGCCGAGGCGGGCGGCCGAAGTCTAGGCAGGGCGGGGCTTGCGCGCGTACATCAGGATCATCACCGTGCCGGCCAGGGCACTGACCACGATGACCGCGCCCACGACCAGACTCAGGCGGCCTCCGAGGTAGAGCACGCCGAGGCTCAAGCTGACGCACGACCACATCGAGAGCAGGGCGCTGCGGGCGGCCTGCCGCGACATGCCGCGCCCTTCGTCGAGCACCTTCATGTAGGGCGCGAAGAGCGGGATCCGGAGCAGCCGCTCCTCGAGCCAGGGGCAGCTGCGGGTGAAGCAGTAGGACGCGATGATCAGGAAAATGGTGGTCGGCAGGCCGGGCACGAACACCCCGAGCCACCCCATCCCTACCGAGGCCAGTCCCAGGCCGGCAAAGGCCCAGCGCCGCGGATCGCGAATCCACGACACGGCCGGGCGGTCGACGGGGCAGGCTTTGTCCATGAGGGGCTCGGTCATTGTCTCGCGCCGCCCGTGCCCGGGGCAAGTGCCACGGCATCCGGGCGCGATTGGGGCGGCCGGCCCCCAGCGGCCGGCCACCCGCTCGTCAGATCACACCCGATCGAAGCGGTCGAGGTTCATGACCTTGTCCCACGCGGCGACGAAGTCGGTCACGAACTTCGGCTTGGCGTCGTCGCTCGCGTAGACCTCCGCCAGGGCCCGGAGCTGCGAGTTCGAACCGAACACGAGGTCGGCGCGGGTGCCGGTCCACTTGACCTCGCCGGTCGCGAAGTCGCGGCCTTCGAAGCGGTCTTCGGCGGCCGAGGTCGGCGTCCACGTCGTCGCCGGGTCGAGCACGTTCACGAAGAAGTCGTTGGTCAAGGTCTCGGGCTGCGTCGTGAAGACGCCGTAAGCGGTGTGCTGGAAGTTGGCGTTCAGCGCCCGCAGGCCGCCGACGAGCACGGTCGTCTCCGGACGCGCTCAACGTCAGCATCTGCGCCCGCTCGAGCAGCAGCGCTTCGGCCGGACGCTGTTGGCCGTTCGCGACGTAATTGCGGAAGCCGTCGGAGGTCGGCTCGAGCACCGCGAACGCTTCGACGTCGGTCTGCTCCTGCGACGCGTCGGTCCGTCCCGGCGTGAACGGCACCTGGACGTCGTGCCCGGCGTTCCTGGCGGCCTGCTCGATGGCGGCGCACGCCGCCCAGCACGATCAGGTCGGCGAGCGAGATCTGCGTGGCCCCGCCGGCGCGCTCGCGGTTGAACGTCTTGCTGGATGCCCTCGAGGGTCCGCAGCACCGTTCGCCAGTTCGGCCGGGTTGTTGACGTCCCAGTCCTTCTGCGGGGCCAGCCGGATGCGCGCCCCGTTGGCGCCGCCGCGCTTGTCGGTGCCGCGGAACGACGCCGCCGACGCCCACGCGGTCGAGACCAGCTGCGCGATCGACAGTCCCGACGCCAGCAGCCGGCTCTTGAGCGCGGCGATGTCCTTGGCGCCGACCAGGTCGTGCGTGACCGGCGGCACCGGGTCCTGCCACAACTGCGGCTCGGCCGGAACCTCCGGGCCGAGGTAGCGCGTGATCGGCCCCATGTCGCGATGCGTCAGCTTGAACCACGCCTTGCGCGAAGGCGTCGGCAAACTCGTCCGGGTGCTCGTGGAAGCGGCGCGAGATCTGCCCGTAGGCCGGATCCATGCGCAGCGCGAGGTCGGTCGTGAGCATGGTCGGGGCATGCGTCTTCGACGGGTCGAGGGCATCGGGCACGGTGCCGGCGCCGGCGCCGTTCCTGGCCGTCCACTGCTTGGCTCCGGCCGGGCTCTTGGTCAGTTCCCACTCGTAGCCGAAGAGGTGGTTGAAGAAATCGTGGCCCCACTTCGTCGGCGTCGTGGTCCAGGTGACCTCGAGACCGCTGGTGATGGTGTCGCCGCCGCGGCCGGCGCCGTAGCTGCTGGTCCAGCCGAGGCCCTGCGCCTGGAGCGGCGCCGCCTCGGGCTCGGGCCCGACGTGCCCGACCGGCGTGGCCGCGCCGTGGGTCTTGCCGAAGGTGTGTCCGCCGGCGATGAGCGCCACGGTCTCCTCGTCGTTCATCGCCATGCGCCGGAACGTCTCGCGGATGTCGCGCGCGGCAGCCAGCGGATCGGGGTTGCCGTTGGGCCCTTCCGGGTTCACGTAGATCAGACCCATCTGCACGGCCGCCAGCGGATTGCCGAGCTCCCGGTCGCCGCTGTAGCGCTTCGTCGGCCGAGCCAGGTGTCCTCGGTGCCCCAGTTGATCTCTTCGGGCTCCCAGACGTCCTCGCGCCCGCCGCCGAAGCCGAAGGTCTTGAAGCCCATCGACTCGAGGGCGCAGTTGCCGGCCAGCACCATCAGGTCGGCCCAGGAGATCTTGCGGCCGTACTTCTGCTTGACCGGCCACAGCAGCCGGCGTGCCTTGTCGAGGTTGGCGTTGTCGGGCCAGCTGTTGAGCGGCGCGAAGCGCTGCTCGCCCGACCCGGCGCCGCCGCGTCCGTCGCTGATGCGGTAGGTGCCGGCGCTGTGCCAGGCCATGCGGATGAAGAGCGGCCCGTAGTGCCCGAAGTCGGCCGGCCACCAGTCCTGCGAGGTGGTCATCACCTGCTCGATGTCCTGCTTCACGGCGTCCAGGTCGAGGCTGTTGAACGCCTCGGCGTAGTTGAACTCCGGGCCCATGGGATCGCCCTTGATCGGGTTCCGGTGAAGCACGTTGAGGTTCAACTGGTTCGGCCACCAGTCGCGATTCGAACGGGCGGTGTCGCGTCCGCGCCGTGAACGGGCACTTCTTCTCGTTGTCCATGTTGCGTTTGCCTCTGTGTGTTGGGGGTGGGGCCCGGGGTCAGTCCGGGGGATTTCGGTGCCGTCAGCGGGCGGCCGCGGCCCCGCGGTGGGGGCGCTGTGCCGCGCGTGACGGAGTGCGGGCGGGTCGGAAGCAAGGGGACGCCTTGGCGTCGGCCAGGCAATCGGGGCAGCGGCCCCAGTAAGCCACCTCGGCCTCGTCGATTTCGTAGCCACGGTCGTCGCACGCGGTGAGACAGGGCGCCGAGCCGACGGCGCAATCGACGTCGAGCACGCGGCCGCAGATGCGGCAGATCAGGTGGTGATGGTTGTCGCCGACCCGATCCTCGAACCGGGCCGGTGAACCCGATGGCTGGATGCGCCGGATGAGGCCGGCCGACACCATCACGCCCAGGGCGTCGTAGACCGACTGCAGCGAGATGGCGCCGATCTCCGCGCGAACGGCCGCGGCGACGCCTTCCGCCGTGATGTGCGGCTGGCTGGACACCGCCCGCAGAACGGCCAGCCGCTGCGCCGTCACCTGGATGCCGCGTTGGCGAAATAGCTCAGTCGGGTCAGCCACGCGGCTAGAGTAAATCCATACTTGGAGCGACTCCAAGTAAATTCTCGAGCTGGCGTAGGTTCAATGGGGTGTCGCCAATCGATGGTGATCCGTTCCGCCCGCGGCGCCGGCGCCGGGCCGGCAGCGGTTGTATTCTGCTGGCGTGCGGATGAGCGGGATGAGCGGGAAGCGCGGCACGGGCAAGACGGGCAAGACGGGCAAGCGGGCAAGACGGGCCGCAGCACCGGCGCGGTCGTCGCCGTGACCATCCTGCTCGGTGCGCTCGGCGCCGTGGCGCAGGCCAAGTCCAGCGGCAAGCCGCGCCGCGGGGTCGTCGACGCGGTGATTGTCCACTCGCTCGGCGGACCCGATTGCAGCCAGGGCGCGCCGTTCTTCCGGCGCATCGACGGCGACGCGCGCGACTGGATCACGACGTTCCGCCGCTTGCCGATCGTCAGCATCCATTACGTCATCGGCCGCGACGGCCAGGTCGAGGCCGGCATCCCCGAGACCCTGGCGGCCTCGCACGCGATCGGCTGGAACCAGCGCTCAATCGGCATCGAGCTCGTGAACAACGGCGACGGCGTGGACCCGTTCCCGGCCGCTCAGATCCGCGCGCTCACCGCCCTCGTGCGCGCCATCCGCGTCCGCCATCCCGCGGTCATCCCGGCCCGCGTCCTGCGCCACTCGGACGTGGACCACTCCACGTTCTCCAGCAGCCGTCACGGCGAGGCATGCGCCGCTTTCCGCCGCAAGCTCGACCCCGGTGACGCGTTTCCGTGGGACGCGTTTGTCGCCGGACTTGCCCGCGACTAGTGTTCGACGCGCTGCGGCCTGGGTGGGACGCCCGCTCCCAAGCAACTAGCGCGGGGCCGGCACCGCCGCCAGCGCCTCGCCGAATCGCCGGGCCGCCTCGCGCACGCGGCGCACGTGCTCCGGGCCCATGCGCACGAGGTGCTTCTGCGCCGGCGGCAGGCGTTCGAAGGCCGGGTCGGCGTAGGCGTAGCCGCCCTTGGCCGGCACGAGAGCCGCGCCGTCGGGCACGTCGGGGGTGGTGGCGATGACCTGCACCGCGCGACGCACGGCTTCGTCGAAGCCGCCGCCGGGATGTCCCTGCCGCGCGTAGGCTTCGGCCAGCCTCGGGCGCAGCGTGGTGAAGACGGCAGCGAGCTGCCCCGGATCGACGGCGGCCACTGCCTCGACGAGCGGCGCGTAGCGCGCATAGCTCGACGTTGCCGTCGAGGCCGTGCCGTCGCGACGGGTCAACGCGAATCCCTGCTTGGGTTTGAGCACCGCCAGATCGCGCGCCGGCGACTGGCCCTGCGCCAGCTTGTCGATGGCCGTGGCCATGCTGGCGACGAGGTCGTCGGTGGCCAGCCACTTCAGCATCTCGGGGTGCGTGCTCAACGTCCTGAACAGCTCGCGCACGTACGGATCCATCTGCTCGAGTGGCGGCAGCGGGACGGCCACGGGGGGCGCGTCGGCGGCGGCCTGTGGGGCACTCGCGGTCGGGGCCGCGTCGCTGGTTGGCGCCGTGGTCGTGTCGCGGTTACGCGAGGTGAATACCAGATGCCGGCGGCGAGCACGGCCGCGGCCAGCACCACCAGCACGGCCACCTTCGGCCCCTGGGAGGACGAAGCGGCGGGAGCCAGCGGCGCGCTGTCCCGGCGCTCCGGATTCGAGCGGGAGATCGTCGGGCGATGTCATGGCCGCCTCCTTGTCCCGAGCGTGTCAGAAAGCGTCGCCGCGCGCAAGCCGCGCTACCGCACGCGCCCGGCCGCGCGCACCGTGGCGAGATTGCGCGCCGCGTCGGTGAAGTGCGGGTCGAGGCGCAGCGCCTGCTCGAACTGCGCCGCCGCTTGATCGAAACGGCCCTGCGAGCCGAGGGCGATGCCCAGGTTGTTGTGGGCCTCGACATAATCGGGCGCGAGCGCCAACGCGCGCGTGAACGCGGCGACGGCGCCGCTCAGGTCGTCGGCCTCGAGCAGGAACACGCCGTAGTCGTAGTGGATTCAGCGCATCGCCCGGGGCAAGGGCCAGGGCTCGCGTGAAGTGCGCGCGCGCCTGGTCGCGGCGGCCGAGCGACGCCTGCGCGTTGGCGAGGTTGCGATGGGTCAGCGCCGACTGCGGCTCGAGGGCCAGCGCCCGTTCGAATTCCACGATCGCGTCGGCGAACCGGCCGCGCTCGGCCAGCGCCGTGCCGAGGTTGTTGTGCACGCCGGCCGAATCCGGATCGGCGGCGCCGGCGCGGCGCAGATGCGCGGCGGCTTCGTCGGGACGATCGGCCTGCAGCAGCGCGTTGCCCAGGTTGTAGTGCAGGTCGGGGTAATCGTCGCGCACCTGGAGCCCGTCGCGATAGACGCGGATGGCGTCGTCGACCTTGCCTTGGGCGCGCAGCGTGACGCCCAGGTTGTTGAACGCCGGCACGTAGTCGGGCTGAATCTCGAGCGCGCGGCGGTAGCGGCCGACCGCCTCGTCGAGACGGCCGTCTTCGTGCAGCGCCACGCCCAGGTTGGTCTCGGTGATGGCGCGGCTGCGCGTGGCCGACATCAGCGGCCACTGAGACACGATCGCCGTCACCACGGCCGCCGTCAGCACGGCCCGGCCTTCCGCCCGCGGCCGGGCGTGCCAGGCGCGGCGGAACTGCACCAGACCCGCCGCCGCGAAGAAGATCAGCAGCGGCACCAGCGGATAGCGATAGCGCGCAAAGACATAGAAGACGAGGGTCGAAGCCGCCAAGGCCAGGCCGACCGCGTAGAACACCCACAGGCGCCGGCGCGCCGGCCAGGTCGTCCACAGGCCGATCACGGCCAGCGGCACGATCACGCCGAAGTGCGTCACTGGTCCGAACAGCCGGAGCGGCCACGACCACTCGGCGTGCGACTCCTGGCTCTCGGTGTCGATCGCCTCGGTGGCGTTCACGAGCAGCGCCGCCTTGCGCCCCATCAGGCGCAGCCAGGCGCCCGGCTCGCTGGCGACGAAGTGCCACGCCCGCGCCGACCAGTACCCGGACACCTCGCCCGGCGTCAGCGTCCGCCCGGCCGCCCGTTCGGCCAGTTCCGTGGCGTCGAGGCGCTCGTACTCCGGTGAACCGCGCCCGAACTTGAGCGCGGTGTAGCTGCCGTCGGCGCCAGCGTGGTTGCCGATGTAGAAGTTGGGACCGAACTGCGAGGTCGTCAGGTAGACCCCGCCGCCCACCGCGGCGTTGCGAAGAGCCACGGGCGCCACGACCGCCGCGACGCCGGCCGCGAACAGTCCGAGCGCCGCCGCCCGGGTGACGCGCGCGTGCGCCACGCCCGACCAGGCCCAGGCGGCCACGACCGGCACCAGCACCAGCGCGTTCTCGCGCGTCAGGGCCAGGCCGCCCAGCCCCGCGCCAAGCGCGAGCCACAAGCGCCTTCCGGTCGTGCGCGCCGGTGGTCAGCGCCGCCACGGCCGCCAGCATCCCGGCCACGAAGAACACGTCGAGCACCGACTTCTGAATCAGCCCATCGAAGAAGATCGCCGGGGCGTAGACCGCCAGGATGGCGCCGGCGGTGATCCCGGCGGGACGGGACACCAGGCGCGTGGCGGCGTAGGCAACCAGCACCGCCGAGAGCGAGCCCAGCACCGCCTGCACCACGCGCACGGCCGTCAGGTCGTGGCCGGCCACGGCGTAGATCACGCCCAGGAAGTAAGGGTAGAGAGGCGCCTGGTAGAAGACGTCGGCGCCGATCCAGTCGCCGGCCGCGAGGCGCTGCGCCCACTGGTCGTAGCCGCGGCCATCGCCGAGGAGCGTGGCGAAATAGGGCGTGCCGCGCATCTGCCAGAGGTGGATGAGACGCACGGCCAGGGCCGCCAGGAAGATGGCGGCTGCCGGCACGACGAAGCGGCCGGTGGCCGGAGCCTCGGGGGCGTAAGAGCCGGCCGGGCTGGCGGCCGGGTGGGAGGCGCCTGAGGCGCGGGACGCTCGAGAGGCCACAGCAGGCTCACGGTTCCCGTGAGACCGCTCGATTATGGCCGTGCCGGCACTTCTGACTCAAGGAGGCGTTACAATGGCTGACAAATGATCTAGACTGAGCGCCCGCAAGGCGAGTTGTTCCCGCTCGGGAGCAGCGGGTGCGGACATTCGGTGACGAGGAGGCGGACATGGCGCGTTGGACTCCGTGGATGCTGTCGGGCGTGCTGCTGGTCGGAGCAGCCCCGGCGTGGGCGCAAGGCAGCGCGCCGTCAACGGTGACGTTCTCCAAGGACGTCGCGCCGATCTTCCAGGCCAAGTGCCAGTCGTGCCATCAGCCGGATTCGATCGCGCCGATGTCGCTCGATCACCTACCAGGAAGCGCGGCCGTGGGCCCGCTCGATCAAGGACCGCGTCGGCACGCCGCCAGATGCCGCCGTGGCACATCGACCCGCAGCGTCGGCGTGCAGAAGTTCAAGAACGACATGTCGCTCAGCGACGAGCAGATCGACACCATCGTCGCGTGGGTCGACGCCGGGGCGCCGCAGGGCGACCCGAAGGACCTGCCGCCGGCCAAGCCGCTCGTCGACCGACAACGAGTGGCAGGGCGTGCAAGGACGGCTTCGGCGCGCCCGACCTCGTCGTCAAGTCGCCGGAGTACACGATGCCGGCCGTAGCACCAGGACGTCTGGTGGCGGCCGATGAGCGACATCCCGATCACCGAGCCGCGCTGGGTGCAGATGGTCGAGATTCGTCCGACCAACCTCAAGGCGCGCAAGATCGTGCACCACTCGATCGCCTATCTGGTGCTCGACACGACGACCCGGACGCCGTCAACACCGGCACCGCCACCGGCGGCCGCGGCCGCCGACGTCGCGCGACGACCTGGTCAACCGCCGGCCGCAGCTGATGGAGTGGGCGATCGGCAAGGGCTACGACCGCTATCGCCGACGGCACCGGCAAGCTGATCATGCCGGGCGAGAAGATCTCGTGGGACCAGCACATGCACGCGGTCGGCGAAGAGGTCACGGGCGGCTCGGAAATCGGCATCTGGTTCTACCCGAAAGGCCAGGAGCCGAAGAAGCGCAGCTACCTGATCGGCTTCACCGGCCTGAACGAGGCGCGAGTCGGCCTCGACATCCCGCCCAACTCGGTCGCCCACACCGAAGGCTTCACGGTGCTGAAGGAAAACACCCTCATCACCAACTTCCAGCCGCACTTCCACCTGCGCGGCAAGGCGATGCAGGTCGAGGCGATTCTGCCCGACGGCGGCACGCAGATCATCAGCTACGTCGGCAACTTCAACTTCAACTGGATGACCAACTACATCTACGCCGACGACGCGGCGCCGGCGTTCCCGAAGGGCACGATCATCCACGTCACGCGCGTGCTACGACAACACCAAGGCCAACAAGAACAACCCCGATCCGGACCAGTGGGTCGGCTACGGCGACCGCACCGTCGACGAGATGGCGCACGCCTGGATGAACGTCGTCTACCTACAGCGACGACGAATACAAGGCCATCGCTGGCCGAGCGCAAGGCGAAGGCCGCGCGCACCACCGCCGACCGCCAGTAGCAGTAGTCCGGGAGCGCCGCATGCCGGTCGTCCGTCGCGCGTCGCAACTCGCCGTGGGCGTGCTGCTCACGGCCAGCGGGTCATGGGTGTCGGCGCAGCAGGCGCCGGTGCTGCCCTATGAACCGCCCAAGCAGTTCGGCGCCAGCATCACCGGCGCGTTCGAAGGCTGGTTCGACAACCCCGACGGCACCCACAACTTCCTGGTCGGCTACTTCAACCGCAACCTGAAGCAGCCGCAGGACGTGCCCGATCGGCCCGAACAACCGGATCGAGCCGGGCGGGCCCGACATGGGCCAGCCCACGCACTTCGAGCCGCGGCCGGCAGCACCGGCGTGTTCATCGTGCCGGTGCCGAAGGCGTTCACCGCCGACCAGAAGCTGACCTGGACGTTGACCGTCAACGGCCAGACCACGCAGATTCCGCTGCGCTTGCACCGCGACTACAACGTCAACCCGTTCTCGGAGGTTGCCATCGGCAACACCCCGCCGGTCGTGACCCTGGGCGGGGTCAAGGTGCAAGGACCGGTGGCGCTGCTGAGCAAGGCGCCGGTCATGACCGCCACGGTCGGCACCCCGCTGACCCTGACGGCGTCGGTGGACGACGACGGCAAGTTCGCCAGCGCCACCATGGCGCCGGTGACCGACAACCGTTCGCCGGTGAACCTGCACTGGAAGAAGTATCGCGGGCCGGGCACGGTCACCTTCGAATCGGCGGCCGTCAAGCTGCAGCCGACCGCGGGCGGCAAGATCAACGAGCCCTACAGTGCCACTGGCACCACCACCGCGACCTTCAGCGCGCCCGGCGAGTACGCGCTGATGCTGCTGGCTCTGGACTATTCCGGCGAGGGCGGCAACGGCGAGGTCTGCTGCTGGACCAACGCCTACGTGAAGGTCACCGTCAAGTAGTCGTCGGCCGCGCGTAGACGTAGCCGCCCACGCGGTCCACGGTCACCGCCACTCCGAACAACGCGCCCAGGTGCTCCGGCGTGAGCATCTGGGCGGTTGCGCCGTCGCCTGCCACCGTGCCCTCCTTCAGCAGCAGCACCCGGCCGATCTCGGGCACGATCTCCTCGGTGTGATGGGTCACGAGCACGAGCGTGGTGCCGGCCCGCGCCACCGCCCGCACCCGCTCCATGAAGTCGTGGCGCGCGGCCAGGTCCAGCCCGGTGGTCGGCTCGTCGAGCACGAGGACGCGCGGACCGGTGACCAGCACACGGGCCAGCATCACGCGCCGGGCTTCACCGCCCGACATCTCGTGCAGGAGGCGCGAGGCCAGATGGCCGGCGCCGACCAGGGCCAGCGCCGCCGCCGTGCGCTCGCGCATCTCCGCCGTGGTCTGGCCGTAGCGCAGGATGCCGTGCGACGCGAAGAAGGCCGACAGCACGGCGGCCTGGCCGGTGATCCGCCCCTCGCTGTTGCCGGCCACGAAGCGCTGGTGCAGCGCCGCCGACACGATGCCGAGCCGCGAGCGCAACGTGGTCACGTCCCAGCGGTCGTTCCCCAGCACGCGCACCGCCGGCGTGCCGTCGGCATGCGGCAGGGCGCGCTCGTGATGGGTCAGCAGGCCGACCAGAATCGATTTGCCGGCCCCGTTCGGCCCGAGGATGGCGGCGTGTTCGCCTTCGCGGATGGTCAGGGTGAGGCGGTCGAGCACGGGACGGCCGTCCTTGACGACGGTGGCTTCGTGCAACTCGAGCAGGGGCGGCGCGGACACGCGCAGATGATCGCACAGAGAGGCGGCGCCGGAGGTTGCGGCCGCGGGCGCGGCTCACGCAGCGATCGAGCCGAAGGCGGTCCCTGGTATCGGTTAGGATGCGCGCATGACGACGCCGGCTCGCCGTGCCCCTGCCTTCGGTGCTCCGTCCCCAGCCCGCCGCGGCGCCCGGCTGACGGCTGCCGTCGCCGCCTGCGCCGCTGGTCTGGCCGTGTCGGCACTGGCGCAGCCGGCCACGCCGACGCGGCCGCACCATCCCGACATCAAGTACCAGACGCCGACCTCGCTCGGCGCCGCCAGCTACGCCAAGATCCTGTGCTCGGCGGTGTTCGTCAGCGGCCGCGACGTCGACGAGGCGCGGCGGAACAGCGCGTTCTTCCTGATGGCGGCGCCGGACCGATCCGAGCCGGTCACGGTGGAGGTCGACCGCCACGCCCGCCGGGTGAGCGCCTCGCTCAAGGGCACGACCAGGACGGCGGCGTTCTACGGCGATCAAGGCTGCGTGATCCATCCCGAGGGGCAGGACGGCGTGTTCTTCACACCCACCGCCGTGACCACGACCTTGCCCGATGCCGCGGCCACGCCGTGGCCGATGGGCGATGCGCCGACGGCGACGCCGTGGCCGGCCCGGCTCGATCGCGCCGCGGTGACGGCGGCCGTCGATCTGGCCTTCGCCGACCCCGAGGGCCTGACCGCGGCGATGGTGGTGGTCCATCAGGGCCAGATCATCGGCGAGCGCTACCTGGCCGGGGTCACCAAGGACACGCAGCTCGAAAGCTGGTCGATGGGCAAGAGCCTCACCGCCACGCTCATCGGCATGGAGATCCAGCGTGGCAGCTTCGCGCTCGACGATCCTGCGCCGGTGCCGGCCTGGCGCCGTCCCGGCGACCCGCGTGGGCCGATCCGCATCCGCGACGTGATGCAGATGAGCAGCGGCCTGAGCTTCACCGGTCAGGACGACCGTCACCTCGACCCGCGCACGCAGTATCACGATCACTTCTTCATCTACGCCGGCGCGGTGGACGCCTTCAAGTACGCCATCTCCTCGCCGGTCGAGTTCGCGCCAGGTGTGGTCGGACGCTACCGCAACTCCGACCCGATGACCCTCGGTTTCCTCGTGCGTCAGGCGGTGGAGCAGCGCGGCGAGGTCTACCTGACCCATCCGCAGCGCACGCTGTTCGACCGTATCGGCATCCGGCGGCAGGTGCTCGAGCCGGATCCGTGGGGCAACTTCCTGATGAGCGGCTACGACTACGGCACGGCCCGCAACTGGGCCCGGCTCGGGATGCTCTACCTGCAGGACGGGGTGTGGAACGGCACCCGCCTGCTGCCCGAGGGCTTCGCCACGTTCGTCCGGACCCCCGCCCCGGCGTGGACGCGCGCGGAGTACGGCGGGCAGTTCTGGGTCAACGGCGAGGGGCAGTGGAACCTGCCGCGCGACGCGTATTTCATGTCGGGCGCCGGCGGGCAGCAGACGTTCATCGTGCCCTCGCACGACCTCGTGGTCGTGCGCATGGGCCACCAGCGCGGTGCCGCCGTGGGCGCCAAACTGCTTAACCAATCGCTCGCGGCGCTGGTCGCGGCCATCGACGCCAGCGCCCGGCGCTGACCATCGACGCCCGCCCCCGCGCCGACCGTCGGCGATACTGTCCTGGCCGTCCACGCCAGCGCGCGGGGCCGAGCGTTGTAGAGTGAACCGCGTGCATCACCTTCTGGTCCTCACCAAGCATCCCGACGAATACCGCGCCCTGATCGACGCGGCCGCGTGCCCGGACCTGACCATCGTGGCGGCCGCGGACGTGGCCGACGGCCTGGCCCGCGGCGCCCATTGCGACATCCTGCTCGGCGATCCGACGCGGGTGAAAGCGGCCCTGCCGCACCTGCCCCGGCTGGTGTGGACGCAGCTCACCTGGGCCGGCGTCGAGCCGATGCTCGACCCGGCCCTGCGCCGCGACTACGTGCTCACCAACATCCGCGGAGTGTTCGGGCCGCTCATGTCGGAGTACGTCTTCGGCTACCTGCTGGCGCACGAGCGCAAGATCCTGGCGCGCTACGCCGCCCAGCGCGAGGGCCGGTGGGACGCCACCCTGCCGGGCACGCTGCAGGGCAAGACCATGGGGCTGGTCGGGGTCGGGTCGATTGGCGCGCACCTGGCAGCCACCGCCCGGCACTTCGGCATGCGCGTGCACGGCTACACGCGCAGCAGCCGCGACTGCGCCCACGTGCACCGGTACTTCCACGGCGCCGAGAAGGCGGCGTTTGCCGCCGGCGTCGATTACCTCGTGGCGGTGTTGCCCAACACGCAGGGCACGCGCCACATCGTGGATGCCGGGATGCTAGACGCGCTGCCGCCGCATGCCGTGGTCGTGAACGCCGGCCGGGGCGACACCGTGGACGAGGACGCGCTCATCGCCGCGCTCACGAGCGGCCGGCTGGCCGCCGCCGTGCTGGACGTGTTTCCCGAGGAGCCGCTGCCGCCGGATCACGCGCTGTGGCGCACGCCCAACACGTTCATCACCAGCCACACCTCGGCGCCGAGCTTCCCGCGCGACATCGTCGGCGTGTTCGTCGAGAACTACCGGCGCTTCCACGGCGGTCAGACGCTGCTGCACCGCGTGGACTTCGAGCGCGGCTACTGAGCGGACGCCGCCGCCCCCGCCTCGCCCCGCTCGGCCGTGCCCAGGTAGCGGACGGGTTCGGTTTGCCGCATGGAGGAGCCGGTGCCCAGCCGTGCGGCGAGCCGGTCCAGCCGGCGCATGGCTACTGGGCCGCGTTCGGCAGGTAGATGGCCATGAGCTGCAGCGGCGCCGTGATGTCCACGAACTGGTGCGGCAGCCCCGACGGCACGATCAGGAAATCGCCCTTGCCGAAGGTTTGCCGCGTGCCGTTCTCGATGCCCGTCCCGGCCTGGTTGGTGCCGGTGCGGGTTGGCGAAACCAGCGTGCCGCCGGTGAGCAGCGTCGCCGAGCCGTCGATGACGTAGAACAGTTCCGCCTGCGCCTCGTGCAGCGACGCGCCTTGCGGTCGGGGCTGGCGTTGCTCGACGTTGACGTTGTAAGGCGCCAGCGAGAACACGCGCACCGACGAGGACGGCCGGTCGCCGGGCAGTTTCGCCAGGGCGGCGGCCAGGTCGGCGGCGGGGAACACCGACGCTTTCGTGCGGTCAGTCGGCGTGGGCGTGCGCAGGCGTCTGGGCCCACGCCATGGCTCCGGAAACGGCGTGAACGGCAAGCAGACAGACCAGGGTCGCGGCAATGCGCATAAGGGCCTCCCGGCAGGGATTGTAGCCGGTTGCCCGGCCGGCCGCCGCGGGCGCGGCGCGCGCACCGCCGGCCCGCCGCGCCGCTACTGCAGTGTCTGCGTGCCCGGCTGGAAGCGCATGGTCGCGGCCATGATGCGCTGCTGGCCCGACGGCGTCAGCACCGGGAACACCGCCACGACCCGGCCGTTGACCGCGTCGATGCCGTTGTAGTCGCCGAAGAACGACGAGCGGGCGCAGCAGTCGAACGGCTCGACCGGCAGCGGGTGGTTCACGAAGGTGCGGCCGCCGTCGATGCTGCGGGCCAGCGTGACGCCGGTCATGGTGCCGGTGAGGCCGCGCCGGTCGTGGAAGACCACGTTCAGCGCTCCGTCAGCCTGGTCCACCGCCAGCCACGTGAACATCTGCGCCGCGCCCTTGGCGTCGTCGTTGACCCGCACCGGCGCCGCCCAGGTGGTGCCGCCGTCGCGCGAGGCCAGCAGGAACACGTCGGTGTCGCCGTTGCGCTCGTCGATGAAGTTCACGTAGACGCTGCCTCGGTTGGGGCCGGTGCTGACGTCGGTGGCCGTGACCGGCATGCCGTTGTGGCGTTCGACGCCCGGCAGCGGGATGTCCCACCCGCCGGTCAGCGCCGAGAGCACCGCGGTCCGTGCCGAAGGTCCAGCCGCCGTCGGTCAATCGGTCGAACACCAGGCCCTTCGGGCCGGCCCACGCCACGTAGACCTCGCCGCCCGGGCCGACGGCCGGCACCGCGCCTTCGACCGTGTCGTCGTCGTCCTTGGCCCCGCCGCTGTCATCCGAGATGCGCACGGGCGGCTGGAACGAACGGCCGCCGTCCTTCGAGCGGGCAAACCAGATGTGCGTGCGGTGCAGCGGGTCGGCGCTGCCGTAGACGTCGAAGCGCGTCCACGCCACGTAGAGGTTGCCGCGGTGCGGCGAACTGCTGCCCCGGTCCACTGCCATCCACGGCTTGTCTTCCATCGGGATGGCCGTGTTCAGGTGGTCCACGACCGGCACGGCCGGCTGCCACGTCACGCCGTCGTTGGAGCGGCGCACGAGGATGCCCGAGGAGGCGCGCTCGGGCCGTTCCACCCGGATGCCGTCGAAGGCGATGTAGGTGTGGAACGCCGTGCCGGCGCGGTCGAAGGCGATGACGTCGTCGCCCTGCACGCGCGCGTCGGGATTGGCCGCCGGCGTGCCGGTCCACGTCAGGCCGCCGTCGGTCGAGACGTAGCCCCAGTTGCTCGAGCGGGGCTGCCGGCCTGGTTCGCTGGTCTGGATGAAGGTGCTGATGACGTGGTTGGCATCGGTCGGGTTGATGGCCACCGACGCTTCGGCCGGACGGCGCGCGTCGGCAGCGCTGACCGGCACCACCCGGATGCCCGCAGGCGTGGGCGTCGCGCCGCTGGTCGCCGTCTGTGCCTCGACCAAGGGCAACGCGACCCCGGCCACGGCGACGGTGAACGCGAGGACGGGGGGGACGCGAGGCCACATGCGCCTCATCATAGAACGCGGCCGCGGCCAGCCCGCGATTCTCGCCGCCGCCGGCGGTCACGAGCGGTCGCGACGGCGTCGAGACGGCGAGCCACTGCTACGGCATCGAGACGACGAGCTACTACTACGGCACTGAGGCGACGAGCCGCTGCTACGGTCTCGAGGCGACGAGCCGCTGTTACGGCGTGGAGGCCACGAACCACGGTTACGGCGTGGAGGCCACGCGCAGGTTGTAGACCGCGACCGGCCACACGGCGTTGGGATGGCGCGCGAGCGCGACCGGCAGCCGGGGGTCGGCGGGATCCAGGCGGGCCACGCCCAGGCTGCGCAGCGCGATGTGATTGACGCCGCGGCGGAACAGCCTGGCCGCGAGCTCGGCCGGCACCGTGATGGTGGCACTGGACGGGGCCGGCACGCCGGCCGTGAACTGGCCCACCTGGGTGCCGTTGACGTCGAGCGCCAGGGCCGCCTGCACCGGCGGATTGTCGAGCCGCGTGCGGGCGGTGAGGGTGATGGCGACGGCGCCGGGCCGGGCGGCCAACGGCACCGCGATGGTCGCCGTCGGGCGGCCGATCCACCAGGCTGATCCCCACTCGTCGCCGCTCGGCGCGTCCCAGCCGTCGAGCAGGTACTTCTCGCCGGCGTGGTCGAAGCGCATCTCGAACGACTCGCGCGGCACGTCGGGCGACAGCCGATCGTAGGCGTCGACCGGCACTCCTTCGCGCCACGCGAACCAGGCGTTGGCGGGGAACGCGAACAGATAGGCGTAGGGCGGACGCGTGTGGAGATCGGCTTGCTGACGGACCATCCGGCCGAAGCTCGACGGGCTCGTCCTTGGGCAGCATCCCGGCGGTGTACTGCACCATCAGCAGATGGTTCCACCACAGGGCGGCCACGACCAGCGGGGCCAGCGCCAGGAGCGGCCGGCGCACGACGCTCTCGAGGAGCAGGGCCAGGCCGGGCGCGAGCAGCACCAGCACGCTCGTGAAGCGGCGCCCCCCGAACGACCATCCGCCGGCCCAGTCCGCGGTGGCGCCGTTGACCCACGCGGTCAGGAACAGCACGGCCAGGCCGGCGCCCGCCCAGCGCCACTCACGCCGCAGGTAGGCGACCGTGCCGAGCGCCGCCACGTAGGCCACCGGCGTCCACGAGAAGAAGCCGTGCCACGACGAAAACAGCGTGTCGAGCCAGCGTGACTGCCAGGGGTTGAAGTAGCCGCCCTGGCCGAGCAGCTTGTAGTCGTAGCGCGTGAAGAGGAGATAGCTGTGCAGGGCTTGCAGCAGCAGGAAGGGCAGTGCGCCGATGAAGGCCCAGAAGGCCAGCGTATAGGCGCGGCGCAGACGCTCGCGCCAGGGCGCGGGACCGGCCAGCACGAGCAGCGCCGGCAGTAGCGCGAACAGCACCTCCTGCGACCGCGCCGCGAAGGCCAGGCCGATGAGGGCGCCGAGCACCAGGCTCTGACGGCGGGTGGCGCCGCCCGGCACCCAGCGGGCGCTGGCCACGGCAAACAGCGCTGCGAAGCCGAACGACGCCGCGTGGGTCATCGACGGCTCGTAGACCATGTACCAGTAGAGCGGCGTGGCGCCGAAGAGCAGCACGACGGCGGTCAGGGCCACGCCCGGCGCAAAGCGCGTGCGCAGGTGCAGCAGCAACGCCCACAGCCCAGCGGCGCCCACGGCGAACGACGAGAGCAGCACCGCGCGCACGTAGGGCAGGCCGAGGCCCTGGAGGGCCGGGTCGGTGGGTCCGCGCCAGGCGCCGACGGCGCGACCGAGCGCATCGGCGACGGTGACCAGCAGGTAGAGCGGCGTCCAGATCAGCGTGGGGCCGATCGGCACCACGTGGTTGGGCCGCGGCGGTTGACCCAGGTAGGCGAACTCGCGGGTCACGTCGAGATCGCCGTCCACGACGACGCTGCGCAGCTGCGCGAAGTAGGTGACGCCGTCGGTGGTGATGCCGTGGGTGTCGGCGACCATCACGCCGGCGGCGTAGAGCAGCACCAGCGCGAGCCCGTGCAGGTCCGCGGTGGCGCGCACCAATTCGCCCCAGGGCCGGCCCTCGCGCCGGGCCTGGCGCCACGAGGTGGCGAGCACGATCGGCAGGCCCGTGGCCGCGACGATCCAGGCCGAGGGCCGCGGCGGAAGTGTGATGAGCAGCCCCAGCCAGAGGACGATGCAGGCGGCGAGCACTGTCCAGATGATACACGGCCGCCTGCCCGGTCCGTGCCGGGTCCCAGCAACCTTGCACCAGCGAGGTTCAGAAACTGATCTTGCCGCCGATACGCGCCAGCCGTGGCGGCACGATGCTCAGCGGCCGGTTGAACGCCGTACCCGAACCCCACTGCAGGTTCTGCGCGGGGTTGGCGTTGAGCAGGTTGTAGACGTCGAAGAAGGCCGACACCTTGCGGCCGTTGCCGAAGCCGACCTCCTTCTCGAGGCGCACGTCGGCGACGATGATGTCGTCCTGGCGGCGGGTGCCGAACGGCTCGGCCAGGATGCGGACGTTGCCGATCGAGAAGGCCGACGTGGCAAAGGTGCGGCCGAAGGGGAAGCCCTGCTGGTAGCGCAGCATCGGCGACAGCGCCAGGCCCCACGGCGCCTGCACCGTCCCCGACACCTTGATGGTCTGGCGGCTGTACTCGTGGCGGCCGCTGTTGGTGTTGATCTCGTCGTTGGGCGTGGCCGGCAGCGCGTTCTGCCGCACGGTGTTTCCGAGGTAGGCCGAGTTGTTGTTGTCGAAGCTCTTGGTGTAGCCGTAGGAGACGAGCGCGCTCCACCGGTTGCTCATGCGCTTGGTGCCGGTGATCTCGAAGGTGTGGAAGTCGCCGTCGCCATTCGGGATGTTGGTGGTCTGATTCACCACGGGCAGGGTGCGGAAGGCCGGGTCGAGGTCGAAGGCCTGGATGATGCCGCCGTCGTCGGCCGTGCCGAGTCGTCCGTCGGGGCCCGGATCCTGGATGGACACGGGCACGGTGAACGCGCTGTAGGGGCGGTTGATGTTGTAGCGCTGGTACATGTTGCGCGTGCCGCGCCAGACATAGCCGGTGCGCACCCCGAAGTTGGCGATGACCTCGCGCTCGAGGAACACCGCCACTTCGTCGGTGCGCGAGTTCTTCAGATTCGGGTCGAGCGATTCGGCCGCCCGGCCGCCGCGGCTGTCGACGAGCGCGCCTTCCTCACCCGGATCCCAGCGGTTGTTGTTGTTCACGTCGTTCCAGCGATAGCGCCGCCACCAGGCCGGCGCGTTCTCGCTGACGTTGAACACGAAGTCGGCGCCCGGATTCCACCAGTATTGGCCGTAGTTGGCTTTGAGCACGGTCTTGGCGTCGCCGCTCACATCGAAAGTGAGGCCGATGCGCGGCGCGAAGTTGTTGAACGACACGATGTTGTCGTTGGCGGCGAAGGTGATGACGGCCGGGTTGAAGCGGCCGGCGGCGTGTTCCTGCGCGGGCAGGTAGGCGCGGTAGCGGTCGAAGCGCACGCCGACGTTGGCGGTGAGCCGGTTGGTTATGCGCCAGGTGTCGTTGACGAACGTGCCGTAGGTGCGCAGCCGGCCTTCGGATTCGCCGGGCTGGAACAAGATGACGTCGGTCTTCACGTTGTTGTTGAGCACGTGCAGGATGTCTTCCTCGTAGCCGTCGATGTAGATGTCGACCACGCTCTCGTCGAAGACCTCGCCGCCCAGCTTGAAGTTGTGGTTGCCCGCCCAGCCGTCCTTGAAATAACTGATCGTGCCGAGCACCTGGTTGCGGCGCCGCTCGCGCGACCAGTTGCGGTTGCGGCCGGTGATGTTGTTGTTGCCGATGTCCTCGTAGCGCAGGCCGGTGCCGTTGACGCCGTTGTCCCAGTTGTAGCCGTACTGGCCGGTGCGCACCTCCGCGAACGAGTTGTCCGAGAGCACGCCGTTCCATTCGAGCTTGTGCACCCACGCCCAGAAGTTCTGGTTCCAGGTGGAGGCCTCGGTGTTCAGGCCGGTGTCGACGCCCAGCAGGAACGAATCGAAACGCTGCGGTTGCTTCTTCTGCGACGG
Source organism: uncultured Acidobacteriota bacterium (assembly GCA_963843885.1). GTDB lineage: Bacteria > Acidobacteriota > Vicinamibacteria > Vicinamibacterales > UBA2999 > CADEFD01. Next base: position 315,245 of record CAWJMJ010000010.1, on the reverse strand, counting down.
CTGCGAGTAGGCGATGAGCTTGTTGTTCTGCGACAGGTTGTAGGTGATCTTGCCGCTGTAGTTGTTGAGGATGGTCTGCTGCGGCTTGACCGGGAAGTTCACGAAGCGGGCCTTGATGTCCTGATTGCGATACGACCCATACCACCACATCCGATCCTTGACGACGTAGCCGCCGAGGCCGACGTTGTTGTCGCGATAGGACGAGAGCTTGTTGACCTCCTCGGGGCCGAGCCCGCCGCCGCCGCTCAGGCCGCGTGCGATCTGGTCGCTGTCGATGTTGGTGCTCTGCCAGCTGCTGTGCGAGTAGCCGCCGAAGTAGGTGGCGCGGAACTGGTTGCCGCCCGACTTGCTGATGAACTGCGACTGGACACCCGGGGTGGACGCTTCAGCCGAGTGGGCGGCGGTGTTGATGACGACCTCCTCCATGGCGCCCACGTCCGGGTAGTTGCCGAAGGCGCCGGTGGCCTCGGTGGCGTTGATGCCCTCGATGCTGGCGCGCACCTGCCCGGTCGTGCCGTAGGTGGTGAACCCCTGCTGCGTGCCGTTGGTGCTGCCGCCGACGTCGATGCGGTTCATCTGCACCGCCGGCGAGCCGGCCAGCAGCGAGAAGTAGTCGCGCGAGGTGGGCAACGCCGCCAGCTGCTCGGCGTTGAAGGTGTTGCCGACCTGCGTGGCCGAGGTATCGACCACCGGCGACTGGCCGGTGACGGTGACCGACTCCTCGAGGGAGGCCACCTTCATCTCGGCGTTGACCGTGCCCGTGAAACCAGTGCTGATGCGGATGCCTTCGTTACGCACCGTCCGGAAGCCGGCCAGCTCGAACTGCACCGTGTAGTCGCCGGGCGGGACGGCCGTGAAGCGGTACTGGCCCTCGCTGTCGGTGACCGCCGTGCGCGTGCCCATCATCGAGGGGCTGGTGATGGTCACGGTGACGCCCGGCATCACCGCCTGAGTGTCATCCACGACCCTGCCGTTCATGGCGCCGGTGCCCGACGTGGTGGCTTGAGCAAAGGCGGACGCGACCCCGCCGAGAACCACGAGCACCGCGATTGCGAGACTTCGACGCATGGCCATCCCTCCCACAAGACACGGAAAGCAAAGCACAGACACATTCGAACCATCCCGGCGAGCAGCCCTCGGCGAGTCGTCGGGGAGCGGGAACCCGCGCATCTTGCGCCCGCCGCCGGAACCATGTCAACCAGCGAGCGGCGGCGAGCACCGACCCCCGGCCGTGGCAGCACTCACCGGTCGGTGAGAGCGGCGAGCACTGTCTCCTCGCTCACCTCGGAGAAGTTCTCGTAGAACTGGCCGACGGCGTAGAACGAGTCGGGCGAATGCAGACACACGACGTCGTCGGCGGCGCGGCGCAACCGGGCCACGGTCTCAGGCGGCGCCACGCCCACGGCCACCACGATCGAGCGCGGCCGCCGGGTCCGCGCGGCCTGAATGGCCGACAGCATCGACGCGCCCGTGGCCACGCCGTCGTCGACGATGATCAGCGTGCGTCCAGCCGGATCGACCGGGCGATGACCGCCGTCGGCGTAGCGGCGGCGGCGCTCGCGCAGCCGGTCCTGCTGCGCACGGATTTCAGCCTCGATGTAGTCGGCCGGCGCGCGCGCGAAGAAGTCGCCCTTCACGACGACGCCGTCTTCGTCCACGGCGCCGAGGGCCAGCTCCGGTTGCCCGGGCGCGCCCAGCTTCCGCACCAGCAGGACGTCCAGGTCGCCGTGTAGGGCATCGGCGACGACGCGTGCCATAGGCACGGCGCCGCGCGGCACTCCCAGCACGAGCGGATGGTCCGGCTCGTATGCCGCCAGGCGTCCGGCGAGCAGGACCGCGGCCTCGTGGCGATCCTTGAAGCGCATGGGTTCAGCAATCTTGCTGCTATTCCCGCGCTGGCGCGTATGGGAATGTGCGGCGGAGCGCCAAGCGGGAGGCGGGCTGGTCCCGTTGCCACTCGCGTCGCCGCCGCGACCGGACATTCCGCTCCGCATCCGGGACTTCGCTGAACGAGCCTGCGTCTGCTGTGCGGAACACCCGGCCGCGACGGCTTGCCCGTCCGCACGGGACGGCATCCAGCGACTTGCCGGCGGCAGTGCGGGAACCCGAGCTAACGTCGCCGATGGGGTAGCGAGAAGTGCGCCTTGCGTCGCCGCCGCGACCGGGCATTCCGCTTCGCAGCCGGGACTTCGCTGAACGAGCATGCGTCTGCTGCGCGGAACACCCGGCCGCGACGGCTTGCCCGTCCGGACAATACGTCGTACAGCGAAGTCCCGGCGGCAGCGCGGGATACCGGGCTACGTCTCCGATGGGGTATCGAGACGTGCGCCTCGCGTCGCCGCCGCGACCGGGCATTCCGCTTCGCAGCCGGGACTTCGCTGAACGAGCATGCGTCTGCTGCGCGGAACACCCGGCCGCGACGGCATCCCCGTCCGCACGGGACGCATCCAGCGACTTGCCGGCGGCAGTGCGTGACCGAGCTAACGTCGCCGATGGGGTAGCGAGAAGTGCCACTCGCGTCGCCGCCGCGACCGGACATTCCGCTCCGCATCCGGGACTTCGCTGAACGAGCCTGCGTCTGCTTTCGCGGAACACCCGGCCGCGACGGCGTCCCCGTCCGCACGGACGCATCCAGCGACTTGCCGGCGGCAGTGCGGGACCGAGCTAACGTCGCCGATGGGGTAGCGAGAAGTGCGCCTCGCGTCGCCGCCGCGACCGGGCATTCCGCTTCGCAGCCGGGACTTCGCTGAACGAGCATGCGTCTGCTGCGCGGAACACCCGGCCGCGACGGCTTGCCCGTCCGGACAATACGTCGTACAGCGAAGTCCCGGCGGCAGCGCGGGATACCGGGCTACGTCGCCGATCGGGTAGCGAGAAGTGCGCCTTGCGTCGCCGCCGCGACCGGGCATTCCGCTTCGCAGCCGGGACTTCGCTGAACGAGCATGCGTCTGCTGCGCGGATCACCCGGCCGCGACGGCGTGCCCGTCCGCACGGGACGGCATCCAGCGACTTCCCGCCGGCAGTGCGGTATACCCGGGCTACGTCGCCGATCGGGTAGCGAGAAGTGCGCCTCGCGTCGCCGCGATGGGCTTGCGAGCGGCGCGGTGAGGGTGAGACACCGCTGGGTCTACTTGGCTGAGAAGTTTCTAGACGGACTGCAGCCGGTGGCGAAGTACGGCACCGGCTCGCCCAACGTGGGCATCGGGTGCCACACCTGGCCACCGGCGCGCCCTCGCGCCAGGGGCCGGCGACGTTTCACATGCCGCAGCCGACCTGATTGGCCAGAAACCACAGGGCGATGAGCGAGAAGGGAACCCCGAGCATCCACGCAACTCCGTACTTCATTTGTCGTCCTCCGCCGTGTAGATGAGCAATGACGATGCCAGCTATTTCTTCACGATAAGGAAGATACCGGCCACGAGCATCAAGCCGCCGACGACGGGCGGCAGAGCCACCGACTCCGTCTTGTCGGCGGTGATTTCGATGGGTCCGGCGTCCACCACCTTGTCCTTACGCGTCCACGAGAGGCCGCCGTAGACGAGCGCCAACACGCCCAGAACCACCAACACTGCGCCCAATGCTTTCATCGCCATCTCCTTGGTCAGTCACTGTGACGACTCGACGGCTGGCCGGCTGCAATGGCCGTTCCACGGGCCGGAGTGGCAGCCGTGGCATGCACCATGCAGTGGCGCCAACACGTGGTCGGACACACCGACCTGCCACCCTGCGTTTGTCGCATTTGGGAGAGTTCAAGCCATGACCAACGAAGACGAGATCAAGGGCAAGTTCGAGCAGGTGAAGGGGAACGTCAAGGAGCAGGCCGGCAAGGCGCTCGGCGACACCGAACTCGAAGCAGAGGGCGACGTGGATCAGGCGGCCGGCAAGGTCCAGGAGACGGCCGGCAAGGTACGTCGCAAGATCGACGAGACCCTGAACCGCGGTTGATTGAATGGCGACGGTAATCGCGGCGCGACGTCGATGGTGACGTCGCGCCGCGCCGCATCCGCCGAAGGACCAGGCCCGTGCGTATGAACTCAACGGTGGTGATAACCGTGATCGTGACGGCGCTGCTGATCGCGGTCGGTATGAACTTCGTCGTGCCCGAGAAGCGCATCGAACGCAAGATCGAGCACCGCTACAGCACCGCCGACCCCCAGTTCCGCCGCGAGATGAGCGTGCTCATGGGCCCGTCCATCGAGCCTGGCAACAGCGTCACCGACCTGCAAAACGGCGTCGAGATCTTTCCCGCGATGCTCGAGGCCATCGCCGCGGCGCGCACCACCATCAGCTTCGAAACCTACATCTACTGGTCCGGTGCCGTGGGCAAGGCCTTCGCCGATGCCTTGTCCGAGCGCGCCCGGGCCGGCGTGACCGTATCGGTCATGCTCGACTGGGCCGGCAGCGTCAAGATGGAGCAGCCGCTGTTCGACGAATTCGAGCGCGCGGGGGTGCGCGTCGTCCGGTATCGGCCGCTCCACTGGTACAACATCGGCCGCATGAACAATCGCACCCACCGGAAGCTGCTGATCGTCGATGGCCGGGTGGCCTTCACGGGCGGTGTCGGCGTGGCCGACCACTGGCAGGGCGACGGCGACAGCCCCGATGAGTGGCGCGACATGCATTTCCGGCTCGAGGGCCCGGCCGTGGCGCAGTTCCAGGCGGCCTTCAACGACAACTGGATCAAGGTCACCGGTCAGGTGCTGAACGGCCCTGGTCATTTCCCGGAGCTCACGGCCGCCGGCTCGCAGGCGGCGCACGTGTTCGTCAGTTCTCCGGCCGGCGGCAGCGACAGCATGCTGCTGATGTATCTGCTGGCCCTGGCCTCGGCCGAACACACCATCGATCTCGAGGCGGCCTACTTCGTCCCCGACGATCTCGTTTCGCAGGCGCTGGAAGCGGCGCGCGCCAGAGGCGTGCGCGTGCGGATCCTGGTGCCGGGCAAGCACATCGACTCCGAAACGGTACGCCTGGCCTCGAAGGCCAGCTGGGGACGGCTGCTGAAGGCGGGCGTCGAGATCCTCGAGTACCAGCCGACCATGATGCACACCAAGCTGTTGATCGTGGACCGCGAGATGGTGTCGGTCGGCTCGACCAACTTCGACCCGCGTTCGTTCGCGTTGAACGACGAGGCCAGTCTCAACATCTACGACGCCGGCTTTGCCACGCACATGACCGAGGTGTTCGAGCGGGATATCGCCGAGGGCGTCGCCTACACCTACGAGATGTGGGCCGCCCGGCCGCTGCGCGAGAAGTTCCTGGAAATCGTGGTTCGTCCCATCCGGTCGCAGCTATGAACCCCGTCCCGACGAGAGAGAAAGAGCCGACGGTGCCCCCTGACGCCCTACCCGCGCGCCCGGCGTCGATGCGCGGAGCGGTCGTGCCGCTGCAGATTCTGGCGCTCACGGCCGTGGTGGTGATGCTGTTCATCGGCCGCGCCGTGCTGGTACCGCTGGTACTCGCGATTTTCCTGTTCTACGCGCTCGACCCGATCGTCGACCGCCTGCAAAAGTGGGGCGTGCCGCGCACGCTGGGGGCGATCACCATCGTGCTCCTGACCCTCGCCGCGGTGGCCGGCGGCGCCTTGGCGTTGTGGCCCCAGCTCGAGACGGTGGTGAGCAAGATTCCCGAAGGCGCGGACAAGCTGCGCGCCTCGTTGCGCGAGGCCCGCACCGGCGCGCGGGCGCCCTCGGCCCTGGCCAAGGTGCAGGCGGCGGCCGACGCCATCGACGAGGCTGCCGCTGAAACCGCAGCGCCAGTGACCAACCGGGGCACGGTGCGCGTCGAGGTGACCGACACGTGGCGGGCCTCCGACGCCCTCTGGGCCGGCGGCATGGGCATCCTCACCCTGTTTGGCCAGTTCGTCAGCGTGCTCTTCCTCACCACCTTCCTGCTCATCGAAGACGACTCGTTCAAGCGCAAGCTGGTGCGGCGCATCCAGACGCTGGGCAGCAAGAAGGTCACCGTCGAGATCCTCAACGACATCGCCCATCAGATGGAGCGGTTCCTGTGGGTGCAGGCCGTCACCTCCGGGGGCGTGGCCGTGATCACGGCCGGCGGCTTGTGGGCGATGGGCGTGCAGCAGCCGGCGGTGTGGGGCATCTTCGCGGGCGTGATGAACCTGGTGCCCTTCTTCGGGCCGTTCATCGTCACCATCGTGCTCGGCGTGATCGCCTTCCTCCAATTCGGAACCGTGTCGTACGCTCTCCTGGTGGGCCTCATGACGCTGGTGATCACGTCGATCGAAGGCAACTTCGTCACGCCGCATCTTCTGAGCCGCGTGGCCTCGATCAACCTCGTGGTGCTGTTCATCTCGATTGCGTTCTGGAGTGCCGTGTGGGGCGTGGCCGGAATGCTGCTGGCGGCGCCGTTGCTCATGACCATCAAGGTGATCTGCGACCGGGTCGATGGGCTCGAGGGTGTGGCCGAGTTCCTGAGCGCCTAGGACCGTGCCTGGCTGAGCCGGGGCCCGCGGCTGCGCATCGGACTGTGCCGGGGCGACACCCCCATGTGCCGCATCGAACAGCGGCTCTCGTGGGCGGCGCGCACAATGCTCGCATGGAGACCCTGATGCTTCGGACGCCGTTCCGCGCCGGTGGTCTGCCCAGGCCTTCCGAAGCTGGGCCGGTCCGACCGCCGGGTTGTAGGGAACGGGGGTCTCGATGAGCGACCCCGAGTCCGAGTCCGAACGCGAGCGCGCGCGGGCCGAGGAGTTCAGGCGCGTTGCCGAGGAGGCGCGCGAGTGCCGCGAAGAGCAGCGCGGGTCGCTCGAAGCCGTCCGTCAAGAGAAGGAGGAACTGCGGCAGGCCGCCGAAGGGGCGCGCGTCGCGGCCGAGTTGGCCAGGACCGCGGCTGAAGACGCCCGGCATGCGGCCATGGAAGCGGTACGGGTCACCGCCGAATCGCTCCAGGGCAACCTCCAGCAGATGCAGGCCGTTGAAGAGATGCGCCAGACCTTGCGCGAGATCCGCGACTTGACCAGACGCGACACCAACTGAGGTTCGTCCGGCCCGACAGTGGAACGGCGCTACCCACTGCTAGGAGGGCACGCGATTACATCCGCGGCCGCCTGCTTCGCCGGTGGCCCGCTGGCGCGGTCAGGGCGGCACGTCTCTGGCATCCCTCGTCCCAGGGCATGGCTAGGACGATCCTGTGACTACGACCGCGACGTTGCCCAAAGCGGCCCTCCTGGGCCTGACCCTGCTGCTGGCTTCTTCGGCCTGTCGGCCCGCGGCTCCGGGCGCGGGCGAAGCCCCGGTCGTCCTCGAGGTCGACCCGGTCCAAGCAGTACCGCCCGGCACCCTCACTTTGCCCAACCGCGAACTGTCCGTGAAGTTCGCGATCATCGGCGACAGCGGCCGCGGTTCAGCCGAGCAGCACGCGGTGGCGGCCCAGATGGTGGCCTTCCAGAAGCAGTTCGACTATCGCTTCGTGCTGATGGCGGGCGACAACATCTACGAAGGCCCGGCCACGCCCGAGGACTACCGGCTGAAGTTCGAGGAGCCGTATCGGGCCCTTCTCGATGCCGGCGTCCGCTTCTTCGCGGTGCTCGGGAATCACGACGACCCCCGGCAGGTCAACTACCGGCCCTTCCACATGGAAGGGCACCGCTACTACAGCTTCACGCCGCCGGTGAACCTGCTGGCACGGCTGAAGACGCGGGTACGGTTCTTCGCCCTCGACAGCACCAATCTCGACAGCGAGCAGGTGCGCTGGCTGGAGCAGGAACTGGCGCGCTCCACCGAGGAGTGGAAGATCGCGCTGATGCACTACCCGTTGCTACTCGTCAGGCCGCTACACGCTCCAGGCGCGGCGCCAGCGCTTCACGCTCGAAGGGCCCTTCGTCGACGGTGGTATCGACGTGGCGTTCTCGGGTCACGAGCACATCTATCAGCGCTCGCACCTGCAGCACGGCATCCTCTACTTCATCACCGGCGGCGCCGGGTCGCTGCGCGCCGGCGACGCCAGCCCGGCGTCGACGATCGCCCGCAGCTTCGACCGGGACTACCACTTCATGCTGGCCGAGATCACCGACGACGGCTTCTTCTTCCAGGCCATCGACCGCACCGGTCACACGGTGGACGCGGGCACGCTGCGCCGGGCCGCCCCCGTGACCAGCGCCGCGCCGGCCCCGGCTGCCGCCCTTAGGACGGACACGCCGGGCCGTCGCTGATGGCGGCGACCTTCTGCTTGAAGACCGCGACCCAATCGGCCAGCGCCGCCGGCCGCGAGGGCAGCAGACCGGTCGACTCGTCGAACCGCGCCGCCGCAAACAGCCGGATCAGCTGATCGTCGCTGAGCTGGCGAAGGCGCGTGCTCAGGTGCTGCCGCCCGGCTTCGCTGATCGTGACCGGCGTGAAGGTGGCGCCGTTATAGGGAAGGCTGGCCATGTCGGTGGTGCACTGCCCGCGGTCGGTCCAGATGGGCGCGCGTTCCCAGGCGGCCAGGTCCACTTTTTTCGGCCCGAAGGCGGCGCCGACATCCTGCAGCATCGCGAAGGGCTCCCGGCACGTGTCGCCGTCGGGCCACTCCGACAGGCACACCAGACGCTGGTTCTCGCTCTTGTTGTCCCAGTGCGCAAGGAACACGGCCAGCAAGCGCAACGCATCGACGTGCGCCCGTGGGGCGCCGCCCGCCTTGGCATCGATGTCGTCGAGTTCGAAAAAGGCCCAGCCCTTCACGCCCTCGGCCGTGATCGGCTGTCCGGGGTGCTTGCGTTCAACCGAGACGCGCGTGAAATCCTTGTGGTGGCCGTAGTCGACCAGCTTCTTGAAGTAGTCCTGCGTGCCGGTAGCGTCGGCGGTCTTCATCAGCAGGAACGGTTCGGCCGGGCAGCCGTGGCACCGCAGCTTGGCCACCGGCCTGACCTCGTCGGCGCCGAACCCGAGCAGCCGGAGCAAGCCGGTCGCCGCGATCTCCGACGGGATTTCAGGGGTGCGGCCGTACTTGACGCGGACCTGTTCGCCGTTGTCGAGGAGGCAGTCGAACTTCTGCGCCGTCCCACCCGGAGTGGTGAAGACGAACTTGCACTCGACCAAGGGCTGCGCTGTTACCGGATGGCGTGACGCCCCGGCCGCCGGCGGCGACCACACCTGCGCGCGGGCCAGCAGCGCCGCGCGCTCTTCCGCGGAGACCGTCCGGGCCGGACGGTTCTGTGAGGGCAGCGTGCCCTGCCCGCGTGCCGCCGTCATCAGCGCGCCGAGCCCGAGGACGGTCACGACCGGCATCGCCACCGCGAGATGCAGCCGTCTCATGGGAACGGCCGGTGCAAAAATCGTGACAGGCCCCGGGCCGGTGTCCTGCGGCTTCCCGGGGGCGCGCGCCGCGCATCTTACGGCGCCGCGGGCCCGATAGCCAGCTGTGGGCGGCGACCAACGCTGGCCCAGCGTGCGTCGTCGAGTCGCTGCCGGGTGATAGTCTGCTGCGCATGACCACTCGTCTATATCTGGTGCGTCACGGCGCCACGCAGCTCACCGCCGAAGGCCGGTTCTCCGGTGCGGTGGGCGTCGAGTTATCTGACGAGGGCCGCTGGCAGGGTGAGCGGCTGGGCGAGCGGCTCCACGACGCCGGCCTGACGGCGGTCTACTGCAGTGCCATGTCGCGCGCGGTGGACACGGCGCGGCTCATCGCCGGTCGGTGCGGTCTCGTCCCGGAACTGCGCGACGACCTGGGCGAGATTTCGCACGGTCACTGGGAGGGGCTCACCCGGCGCGAAGTCGAGGCGCGGTTCCCGCAGGAGTATTCGTCCTGGGAAGAGGACCCGTTCACCTTCGCACCGGCGGGCGGCGAGTCGGGCGTGGCGGTGCTCGCCCGGGCGCTGCCGGCCCTCCGCGACATCGTCACCGGACACTTCGGCCAGCGCGTGCTGGTGGTGTCGCACAAGGCCACCATCCGGCTGCTGCTCAGCAGCCTGCTCGGCTTCGACGCGCGCGGCTATCGTGACCGCCTCGACCAGGCGCCGGCGTGCCTGAACGTCCTCGACTTCAAGGATCCCGTGCGCGCCCGCCTGATGCTCTTCAACGACACGTCGCACTATGCCGACCGCCCGCGGCTGGCCTCCGACAGCCTGTCGAAATGGTGGGATGCGGTGAGTTGACGTCGGTGGTGCCCGACGCAACAGTTCCACGCCGCGGCGCGCGCCACCCGGGTGCGCCCTGGCGGCGCCGCACGAGACGTCCCGTGCGACGAGCAAGCCGTCGCGGCCGGGTGTTCCGCGCAGCAGACGCATGCTCGTTCAGCGAAGTCCCGGCTGCGGAGCGGAATACCCGGTCGCGGCGGTGACAGGTGTGGCAGCTCCTAGCTACCCCACGGGCGACGTAGCCACCGACCGTGTGGCCACCGTCACCGCGCTTACGAGCGCGCTGCGCCGGGCGGGCCAGGCATGGGCGCGCGCGCGCGTTCGCCGCGCCCGCCGGCGGGCAGCGTCACCGTGAAAGTAGACCCCTGCTCGAGCGCGCTGACGACCGTCACCGACCCGCCGTGCATCGAGGCGACCCACTGCACCAGGCTCAGGCCCAGGCCCGCGCCTTCGCTCGACTGCGGCCGCGCCGGGTCGGCCCGGAAGAACCGATCGAACACGCGATCGGCGTCTTCGGGCGACAGGCCCACGCCGGTGTCCTGCACCGTCACCCGGGCCGTGTTGCAATCGCCTTCCACGATGACCACGACGTGCCCTGGCGGATTGGAGTACTTGATGGCGTTGTCGACCAGGTTCAGGACCATGCGTTCCAGCCAGGCGGCATCGCCGTCGATGACCACGGCCGCGCCGCGGTGCTCGAAGCGCAGTGCCACGCCGGCGGCGTCGGCCACGATCTCCAGTTGTTCGACGATAGCGGCCACCAGGTGCCTGAGATCGACGCGCGTCATGGTGAGACGAATCTGTCCGGATTCGGCGCGCGCCAGCGTGAGCACGTGATTGATCAGCCGCGTCAGCCGGTCGACTTCTTCGAGCTGATTCACGAAGGCGTCGTGCTTGGCAGGGTCGTTGCCCGGCGCCCGCATGGCCAGTTCGATGTGGCCCCGCAGACCGGCCAGGGGCGTGCGCAGTTCGTGGGCCAGCGCCGCGCTGAACTGCCGCATGTCGCCGACCGACTGCTCGAGTCGCGCCAGCGTGCGATTGAACGAGCCGGCCACCAGGTCCAGTTCGTCGTTGACGCCGCGCAGCGGCAGCCGCGCCCCCAGGTTGGCGATGTCGATCTGCTCGCTGGCCGCCGCCAGACGCGAGAGCGGGCGCAAGGCCACGCCGGCGAACCACCAGAAGGCCGCCATGCCGGCCGCCAGCACGCGGTAGGTGGCAACGCTGATGCCGGCCACCAGCACGCCGAAGACCGCCGTGGACCCGACGGCCAGACGGGTGCGCAGCGCCAGGGTCATGGCGGCGAGTCGGTCAGCACGTAGCCGACGCCGCGAATCGTGTGGATCAGCGGCGGGCCGAAGGCGCGGTCGATCTTGTTGCGGAGCGAGTTGATGTGGACCTCCACGACGTTGCTGACGCTGTCGAAGTGGATGTCCCAGACGTGCTCGATGATCAACGACTTGGTCACCGGGCGCTCGGCGTGCCGGAGCAGGAACTCGAGCAGCGCGTATTCCTTGGGCTTGAGCTCGACGGCCATGCCGCCGCGCCGCACCTTCCGGCGGATCGTGTCCATCTCGAGATCGGCCAGCGTGAGCAGCGTGTCGTGCGGCGCGCCCCGCCGCAGCAGGGCGCGCAGCCGGGCCGACAGCTCGGCCAGCGCGAACGGCTTGGTCATGTAGTCGTCGGCGCCGGCGTCGAGGCCGGTCACGCGGTCTTCGACCGTCTCCTTGGCCGTGAGAATCAGCACCGGCAAGGTCGGCTTGACGGCGCGGATGTCGCGCAGTACCTGAAAGCCCGAACGGCCCGGCAGCATCAGGTCGAGCACGACCACGTCGTAGTCGACGGCGCGGGCCCGACCGGCCACGCTGGCACCGTCGTCGAGCAGGTCGACGGCGTAGCCTTCCTGCGCCAGACCGGTGCGGATGAAGCTGCCGACCGCGCGGTCATCTTCGACGACCAGGACACGCATTATCCCGACTATACCGCCGGTGGCGCTGGTCCCGCGAAGCTGGCCACCGCCGTGAGCGCGGGCCCCAGGTCGCCGCCGCCGGCGCGGTCGATGCCTCGCTTCCCGCCCGGCTGTCGGCGGCGCTGCTTCTTCCAGTTGTGGCGTGGCACGGCCGCGGCTGGCCCAGCCGACATCCTGCTCGTCGCCCATCTGAGGGGCGCGTGCCGCGATTGACTTCCGCTCATCCCGGCGGCCGGTGTGGATGAACTTCATCCGCGCTTCACGGGCGGGCCATCCGACTGTCGTTCCATACTCGTAGGCGACTGACACCCTCCACCCGCGGAGACAACGATGCGAACCCTGATGCTCGTGACCCTGCTGGCCGCGGCGGCCGCCCCCGCCGTGGCCCAGCCCACCGACACGGTGACCCTGCGCGGCCACCCACAGACGGTGCGGCTCTATGGCATGCGCGGCGGGCCCCCGGTGATCGTGTCGAGCGGCGACGGCGGCTGGATGCATTTGGGGCCTCACGTGGCCGAGGTGCTCGCCGCCAAGGGCTATTTCGTGGTCGGCTTCGACACCCGGGCCTACCTGACCAGCTTCACCTCGCGGCAGACGACACTGCGCGTCGAGGACGAGCCCGGCGACTACCAGGTGCTGGCCGACTTCGCGGCGCGCGGCGCCCGCCAGAAGCCGATTCTGATCGGCGTCTCCGAAGGCGCGGGCCTGTCGCTGCTGGCGGCGACCGATCCGGCCACCAAGGCCCGGATCGGCGGGGTGCTGGGCCTCGGACTGCCCGACGTGAACGAACTCGGCTGGCGCTGGAAGGACGCGCTCGATCTACATCACCCACGGCGAGCCCAACGAGCCGACGTTCAGCACCGCGGGTCTTGCAAGCCGGGTGGCGCCCACGCCGCTGGCCGCGATCCACTCGAGCCGGGACGAGTTCGTGCCGCTGGCCGAAGTCCAGCGCGTGCTCGGCGCCGCGCGCGAACCCAAGCGGCTGTGGGTGGTGCGCGCCTCCGACCACCGCTTCAGTGACAACCTCGCGGCGTTCGACGCGCGCCTGCTCGAGGCGCTGGAGTGGATAGCGCAGCAGGGCGGCCGTTGATGGACGGGCCGGAGCTGCGCCGCCGCGCGGTTGCGGCCGCGCCCGTGCTCGTCGGTCTGGCGCTGTTCATGGCGGCGCTCGAAGTGCTTCGCCTGGAACTGCAGACCGTCACCTGGCTCGAGGTCACCGGCGACGTGATGAACACGCCGCTGTCCGGGCTGGCCCTGGCCCTGGCGCTGACGGCGCTGAACTACCTGGTCCTGGCCGGCTACGACCTGCTCGCCTTCGAGTACGTCGGCAAGACCCTGCCGGCTCGCCGCATCGTCGGCGTGTCGTTCCTGGCCTACGCCGTCGCCAACAACGTCGGCTTCGCGATGCTGTCGGGCGCGTCGGTCCGCTATCGCTTCTACACGCGCTGGGGGGTGACGGCCGAGGAGCTGTCGCGCATCGTGTTCAGCTACTCGGTGACGTTCTGGCTCGGGCTGCTGGCGCTCGGCGGCCTCAGCCTGGCGGTCACGCCGCTGTCGGCGGCGCGGGACTGGCCCGGGCATCAGCTGCTCGCGTGGGTGGGCTGGGTCCTGATGCTGACGGTGGCCGCCTTCCTGGCCGCCACCGTGGTGCGCCGCGCGCCGCTTCGCCTCGGCCGCTTCCACCTGACCCTGCCGGCGCCGTGGCTCGCCCTCCGGCAGCTGCTGCTCTCGGCCTTCGATTGGGCGCTGGCCGGCGCGGTCCTCTACGTGCTGCTGCCGCCCGGACCGCTGCCGTTCCTGACGTTCCTCGGCGCCTTCCTGGTGGCGATGCTGCTCGGCATGGCCAGCCACGTGCCCGGCGGCGTCGGCGTGTTCGAAGGTCTGCTCGTGCTGCTGCTGGAGCCCTACCTGCCGTCGACCGAGCTGCTCCCTGCGCTGGTCGTCTACCGCGCCGTCTACTACCTGCTGCCGTTCGTGCTGGCCATCGGCGTCCTGGTCGTCGACGAAGCGCGGCAGCGGCGCGCGCACGTGGCCAGGGCCGGCGCGTGGCTGGGCACCGTGACCGAAGCGCTCACGCCGCGCGTGCTGGCGGCCGTGTCGTTCTTCTCGGGCAGCGTGCTGCTGTTCTCGGGCGCGACGCCGGCCGCGCCCGGCCGCCTCGATCTGCATCGACCGGGTGCTGCCCCTGGGCGTGATCGAGGTCTCGCACTTCATGGGCAGCATCGCCGGCGCCGGCCTGCTGCTGCTGTCGCAGGGCCTGGCGCGCCGGCTCGATGCCGCCTACTACCTGTCGTCGGCGCTCATCGTCGTGGGCATGGCGGCGTCGCTGCTCAAGGGGTTCGACTACGAAGAGGCCGCTCCTGCTGTTGCTGGTGTTGCTGGCGCTGCGCCGCGCCCGTCCGGCGTTCGACCGGCGCGCCGCCTTCTTCGACACGCGCTTCTCGGCCGGCTGGCTGGCGGCGCTGGCCGGCGCGCTGGCGCGCCCGCTGTGGCTCGGCCTGTTCGCCTTCAAGCACGTCGACTACTCCAACGAGCTGTGGTGGCAGTTCGAGCTGCACGGCGAGGCGTCGCGCTTCCTGCGGGCCAGCGTGGGGGCGGCGGTGCTCGTGCTGCTCGTTCGCTGGCGCGGCTGTTGCGGCATGCGCCGCACGCGGTGGCGGCGCCAACCGCGCCCGACCTGGCGGCTGCCGAAGCGGCGATTCGCCGCCACCACGCCACGACCCCCAACCTCGTGTTCCTGCGCGACAAGGCGCTGCTCTTCAACGAGCGCCGCGATGGCTTCGTGATGTACGGCGTGCAGGGGCGCACCTGGGTAGCCATGGGCGATCCGGTAGGCGATGCCGCGGCCGTGCCCGGGCTGATTCGCGCCTTCCTCGAACGCTGCCACGACTTCGGCGGCGTGCCGGTGTTCTACGAGGTCGGGCCGACGCACATGCACCGCTACGCCGACTTCGGGCTGACGTTCGTAAAGCTCGGCGAGGAAGCCACGGTCGACTTGACCACGTTCACGCTCGAGGGCGGCCGCGCCACGAAGCTGCGCCAGGCGGTCCGTCGCCTGGAGAAGGACGGCGCCGTGTTCCGGGTCGCGCCGGTGGCGGAAGTGCCGGCCCTGATGCCGCAGTTGCGCGCCGTCTCCGACGACTGGCTGAAGCACAAGGCCGGCGCCGAGAAAGGCTTCTCGCTCGGCTTCTTCGACGAGGCGTATCTGCGGCGCTTTCCGGTGGCCGTGGTGGAATGCGCGGGGCGGGTCGTGGCCTTCAGCAACCTCTGGCTCGGCAGCGACCACCGCGAGATGTCACTCGATCTGATGCGCTACTCCGCGCAGGCGCCCAAGGGCGTGATGGAGGCGCTGCTCGTGCATCTGATGTCGTGGGGGAAGGGCCAGGGCTATCAGCACTTCGCGCTGGGCATGGCGCCGCTTTCCGGCTTCGAAGACTCGCCGCTGGCGACGCTGTGGAACCGGCTCGGCGGCTTCGTCTACGAGCACGGCGAGACGGTCTACGACTTCCAGGGACTGCGGGCCTACAAGGAGAAGTTCAACCCCACGTGGGAGCCGCGCTATCTGGCCTACCCCGGCGGTCTGCGGCTGCCGCGCATCCTGGCCGACACGTCGGCGCTCATTGCCGGCGGCTACCGCAACATCCTGTTGAAGTGACCGCGCGGCCGTCGCCGCGGCGTGCCGGCGGCTAGTCGCGACCGCCATCTCGCGGCCGCGGCCGCGCTTGTGGGCCTGCGTCGCGCGCGCCGTCGACCAGGATGCGCCACACGACGCCCGTCAGCGCTGACTGATATCGCTCGATAAATCTATTCGATCGGCTGACATTATCTAGTTTTCCTGGTGCGACTTCCGTCGCTATCCTGCCTCTCGTGACCGTTCAGCAGGAGTCCGGCCGATGAATCGAGCGCTCGTGTCCCGCCTGTCCTCGGATCTGCCCGCCAGCGTGGTGGTGTTTCTCGTGGCCGTGCCGTTGTGCCTGGGCATCGCGCTGGCCTCGGGGGCGCCATTGGCCTCCGGCATCATCGCCGGCATCGTCGGCGGGATTGTCGTGGGGACCGCCAGCGGCTCGGCTTTGGGGGTGAGCGGTCCGGCCGCCGGGCTGGCCGTGATCGTGCTCACCGCCATCCAGACGCTGGGATCGTGGGAGACGTTCCTGCTGGCCGTCGTGCTGGCCGGGGTCATCCAGATCGCGCTCGGCTACCTCCGGGCTGGCGTCATCGGCTACTACTTCCCGTCGTCGGTCATCAAAGGAATGCTGTCCGGCATCGGCCTGACCATCATCCTGAAGCAGCTGCCACACGCCGTGGGCTACGACGCCGATGCCGAAGGCAATCTGGCGTTTGCCGGCGCCGCCGGCGGCGAGAACACCATCGCCGCCGTCAGCCACATGTTCGGGATGGTCAACTTGGGCGCCCTGGTGGTGGCGGTCCTCTCCCTCGTGGTCCTGATCATCTGGGACCGGCCCTTCATCAAGCGGCTCAAGGGGGCCGTGTGGATCCAGGGGCCGCTCGTGGCCGTGGCGCTGGGCATCACGCTCAATGCCCTGTTCACGCGTCTGGCGCCAGGCTTGGCCATCGGCGCGTCACACCTCGTGCAACTGCCCGAGGCCACCGGCCTGGCCAGCTT
Organism: uncultured Acidobacteriota bacterium; assembly: GCA_963843885.1. Classification (GTDB taxonomy): domain Bacteria; phylum Acidobacteriota; class Vicinamibacteria; order Vicinamibacterales; family UBA2999; genus CADEFD01. The sequence continues at coordinate 298,580 of CAWJMJ010000010.1, read as the reverse complement.
CACGGCTCTGCTGTCGTTCCCGGATTTCACCCAGATCGGCAACGTCGCGGTCTATACGACGGCCATCACCCTGGCGGTCGTCGCCAGCCTGGAGACGCTGCTGTGCGCCGAGGCGACCGACCGGCTCGACCCCGAGCAGCGAGTCACCCCGACCAACCGCGAATTGAAAGCCCAAGGTCTGGGCAACGTCATCTCCGGCCTGATTGGCGGCCTGCCGATCACCCAGGTGATCGTGCGCAGCTCCGCCAATATCCAGTCGGGCGCGCGGTCCAAGGCGTCGGCCATCCTGCACGGCGTGCTGCTGCTCCTGGCGGTGATGGCGGTGCCGGCGCTGCTCAATCGCATTCCGCTGGCCACGCTGGCCGCGATTCTTCTCACGGTCGGCTACAAGCTGGCCAAGCCGGCGCTCTTCAAATCGATGTACGAGCTGGGCTGGGGTCAGTTCCTGCCCTTCATCGTCACCATCGTCGGCATCCTGAGCACCGACCTGCTGGTCGGTATCGGGCTGGGCATGGCCGTCGCGGTGTTCCAGATCCTGCTCACCAACTACAGTCATCCGTACCTCGTGGGTGAGCGGCCGCACAAGCCCGGGACCCCCTGGCACATCACGCTGTCCGAGGACACGTCGTTCCTGAACCGCGCCGCCATCATGCGCACGCTCGACGAGGTGCCACCCGGCTCGAAAGTGGTGCTCGACGCGACCCGCTCGGTGAACATCGACTACGACGTCTACGAGATCATCAAGGCCTACGAGCAGCGCGCGCGGCTCATCGGCGTCGAGTTCACCGTCAAGGGGCTCTACGGCCCGCGCCGGCGCGGCCAGGATCCGGTGCGGCGGGTGCAGCGGATGATTCGCCGCGAGACCCGGCGGGCCGACCGGGCGGCGGCGAGCTGAGGACGGCGGCCGGCGCTATTCGAGGCGCCGACGGCGTCCTCCGCCGCTGCACGGGGGAGTCGGGTCCGTCGCCGACCAGTCAGCGCGCCCCGTGCGGCGACGGCGTGCGCGTGAGCGACACCAGGGCACCGCCCTTCACCGGAACCGGGAGCAGCGCATAGCTGGAGCGTCCGTGCCGGCCGACCACCGTCCAGCCGCTGGCAATGCCCAGGGCGCCACCGAACAACACGTCGCTGAGGAAGTGGCGATTGTCGTGCAGGCGGGACGCCGCCACATAGGTGGCCAGCGCAAACGTGGGCCAGGCGCCGCGATAACCGAGATGGCGCTCGAGCACGGCCGCCGTCGCGAAGGACGCCGACGCATGCCCTGACGGGAACGCACAGCATTCGCCCGTCGGCCGGTCGCGACGCACGGCAATCTTGATCCCTTGCGTCAGCGCCTGCGAGACGACGAGCGAGCGGACCAGATCGAACCCGAGGTGGGACACTTTGTTGGTCTTCGGCGCGCCGTCGGCGTGAGGCAGGACATAACGGCCGACCATGTACAAGCCGAGCGCGGTACCGGCCTGCACGTAGGCCGCCCCGAGATACTTCCCTGGCACCCAGAAGCGTTTGGCCGCGCCGGGACTCGCCAGGCGGGCATTGACCCGATCATCGGCCGGATGGGCGATGGCGGCAGCCGCGCCGCCGATGCCGAGAATGAACCAGGTGGAACGGCGGCGCGGGAATGCTTTGAAATCCCTGCCGGTCTCGAAGACCAGCGCCTTGAAGCCGGTGTGCACCGGCTCCGGGGGCGTGGCCGCCGGTTGCAGTAGCGAGGCGGACAGACGAGGCGGGTCCGAGGCGGGGAGGTCGAGGGCGATCTCCTGGGCCGCGGCCGAGCCAGCGGTGGCGGCCAGAGCCGCCAGGAGCAGCGCGGCGCCGGCTCGACGATGTCTCCCGGTCGCGGCGACCGTCTTGCGCGCGTCTTCCATGGCCAGGATGCTCATCGCGATGTCCCCCTGCTCGCCGCCCGTGTCCGTGGGCCGTCGCATCGTCGCGGCGGATCGTGCCGTCCCATACCCGTGCCGGCCGCCGTGCCGTCATGGGCGGAGAGAATACCTCATCCCGCCATGGCGGCAGTGGCCGCGGGCGCGCACGGCGGGGGCGGATGATCCATGATGGGCAGCGCTGGTGATGCCGCGAGCCGGCTGCCAGTCACCTGGGAGGACGTGCCATGAAGGTCAGGCTACTCACGCTCATGCTCGCGCTCGCAACCGCCGTCGTCGCCGCGCCGCACAGCTCCTCAGCGCAGGGCAGCACCTCAGCCGATCGAGCCCGCACGCTGGTGCCGTTGCTCGAGCAGGCGGGACTCACTTCCTTTTGCGCCAAGGTCGCCCCCGACGGCGACGAGTACGTCTCGGTCATGCACATCAAGGGCGCGCAGCTGCTGGTGGTGCGCGGACGCCACCCCGTGCCTTCGGCGCTGGACGCCCGTATCGCCGCCAAGGACTACACCGGCGCCTACGGCGACCACAACGGCAGCACCATGCGCGAGGGCAAGCTGTTCGTCATGGATCTGGAGGCCGATGGCCTCGCCGCGAAACCCGGCCGGAACCAGCCGTTCGACATCGTCTACGAAGACGGCGTGACCGAGACCCGCTTCGACGGCGACCGGCGCAGCCAGAAGATGTCGCAGAGCGAGTACGACGCGAAGTTCGCGGCCCTCGACGCGCGCTACGCGGCCATGCTCGACGTGCTCATTGCCGCCCTGAAGAACCCTGCCGGGGGCCGTTGAGAGTGGGGAGCGGGCGGGGCGGCCGGGACGCGTGGCGCGCAGCAGAGCGGCCCATGTGTCCGGCGTTCGCTTGATTAATCTATCCGTTCGACACGCATTATCTATTTTCCATAGCCTGCGGTCCGTCGCTATCCTCGTCTCCGTGGTTGTTCAGCAGGAGTGCGGCTCGATGCATCGAGTGCTCGTCACCAGGACCCCGTCAACCCGTCAGGTTCGCAAAGCTCGAACCCGGCGTCCTGGCCGTGACGCTGCCGTCGCGCATCGAGCTGGCCTTGCCGAGCAAGGTCGTGGCGCACGAATGATTCGTCGCCAGACCAGCCGCGCCGAGCGCCGGGCGGCGCGGTGACCGACACGGCGACAGGTGCATCCGCGCCCACGGATCAGTCACGCCCGGACCCAAGGAACGAGACGACCATGCGTACGCAGACCCAGGACATTCAAACCAGCCTCACCCCGCAGATGGCCTTCGAGATCCTCCAGGAGGGCAATCGCCGCTTCGTCAGCAATCTCCGCTACAACCGCAACCTGCTCCAACAGGTGAACGAGACCTCGGAAGGTCAGTTTCCGTTCGCGGTGGTCCTCAGTTGCATCGACTCGCGGACCTCGGCCGAGTTGGTCTTCGACCAGGGCCTGGGCGACATCTTCAGCGTGCGGATTGCCGGCAACGTGCTCAACGAAGACATCCTCGGCAGCATGGAGTTCGCCTGTCAGGTGGCTGGGTCGAAACTGATCGTGGTGCTGGGGCACTCGCGCTGCGGCGCGGTCAAGGGCGCCTGCGAGCACGTGCAGATGGGACATCTCACCGGGTTGCTGACCAAGATCAGCCCGGCCCTGCACGCCGTGGAAACCGCACACGGACGCGGCGGCGAGCCCGGTCAGTTCGTCGAGCAGGTGGCCCTGGAGAACACCCGCCAGCAGATGCGCGCCATTCTCGAACGCAGCCCGATCCTGGAGCACCTGTTCCAGAAGGGCAAGATCGGCATCGTCAGCGCCATGTATTCGGTCGAGTCCGGCGAGGTGACGTTCTACGACCAGCAGTTCCATGCGCCCGAGGCCGCCACCACCGGACCGCGCACCGGGAGCCTGGCCAGCGCCTGAGACGCGGCCAGCCTCATCGTGAGGGCGACGCCGACCGGCCGCCGCGCGGGGCGCGTGTCACGGGGAAGACGTCGGCGCGAGCGGTCTTCGTCAGGGCGGCCACCCCTGGATGGGTGACGCGCCGTTCCGCCGACAGCGCGTAGTAGCGCTCGCGTACGGCGTCGGTGTGGCCGATGGCGACGACGCCGTAGTGCCGGCAGACCTCGCGCGCGATCACCGTCGGGGCCGGGAAGACCGCGGCGCCCGCCTCACCGAAGGCCTTCATCAGGGCCGTATCTTCGAACTCGCCGCCGACCTGGGGGTGGATGCCGAGGGCATCGAACCACTGCTCCAGGGCGCGCCTCAGGACGGTCGAGGGCGCCGGCAGCAGCATCGGGACGTGCTGCAAGGATTGCGGAAAGCCCCGCCGCACCCGGCGGGCCAGGGCGGCCACGGCAAAGAAGGTGGTGCCCGACTCGCCCAGCAGGTGTGAAAACACCTTGACGTTCAGGTGCGCCGGGGCCGGCGCGTCACTGAGCACCACGTCGAGGGCGTGCGTCGCCAGCTGTCCGAGCAACTGTTCGGGCTGCCCCTCGTGGCACGTCAGCTGCACCGGCGAGGCGCCTTCGGTGGCGGGGCGCAGCATCCGGTAGACGATCAGCTTCGGGACGGCGTTGGCCACCCCGACGCGGAGTCGGAGCGTCTGCCCGGCAGGGCGTCCTTTCAGCGTCTCCTGTAGTTCCCGGCCCAGCGTGAAGATGTCATCGGCATAACGGAATACGATCCGGCCGGTTTCAGTCAGAGCCAGGCGCCGCCCGTGACGCTCGAACAGCGTCTCGCCCAGCGCCCGCTCGAACTGCTTGATCTGAGCGCTGACCGTCGGCTGGGCCAGGCGGAGGAGCGCGGCCGCCTTGGTCATGCCGCCTTCGCGGGCTACCGTCCAGAAGTAGAACAGGTGGTGATAGTTGAGCCACTCCATCGGCTCACTATAGCGAGCTCTGCCGGCGCGATCACTTCGCGGCCCGCTCGTCGCAATGGCCCTCGACGGTGGTGCGGGTCTTGTCCCGCTCCGCGGCGCGGCCAGCGCCGGAGGCGGCTGCTGGTGGCTCGGTGGTGCCAGCCACCCGACGATTGACCTAGACGCCCTCCTGCGCGCCTCCCGAGCTGGCGAACAGGTAGCGGCCGTGGGGCACCCGCGGGCTCGGTGTCACACGGTGGTTGATGGGTGGTGGCGGCAAGGGCGGCGGTTCGACCAGCAACATCGTGTCGGGACCGCACGAGGCTCCGACCACCACCCCCGCACACATCCCAACGAGCAGGATCACGGTCTGTCGAATCATGGTGTCACCCTAACCCTGGCCCGCGATCGCGCCCTACGCCAGTGCTCAATAGAGGTACGCGGCCTGCCGCGTGCCGGCAACCGCTCGAAGGTCAGGTCGAGGGGCACCACGGTGCCATCCCGTCCGCAGCCCGCCCGCGGGCGCCCGACGATCACGCCGGACGCGTGGCCGGAGCCGCCGGGTCGGTGTCGTCGCCCTCGAGGATCCGCATCCGGACCCGCACGGCCGTCGCCTTGGGCACGATGCGGTCGCCCCGCAGGCGAATCGCCGCCCGGGTCAGCGACGCGCCAAAGAAGAGGATGAGCGACGAGTAGTAGACCCACAGCAGCACCATCACCAGCGATCCGGCCGCGCCGTAGGTCGAGGCGGTGGCCGTGCGGGTGAGATAGAGCGCGATGGCCGACTGCCCGACCACGAACAGCACCGCCGTGACGCCGGCGGCGAACCACATGTCGCGCCACTGCAGGCGCACGTCGGGCAGGATCTTGAAGATCATGGCAAAGAGCGCCGTGGCGATGAGCAGCGAGGCGCCGGTGTCGATGCCGGCCACCACCAGCCCCGGCACCGGAATCCACTCTTCGGCAAAGCGCAGGAGGGCGCCGACCGTCATCGTGATGACGAACGAGGTAAGCAGCAGGAAGCCGATGACCAGCACCAGCCCGAGCGAGGCCAGGCGCGAGGCCATGAACACCGTCAGGCTGCCGCGCGTCGGCCGCGCGGTCACGCCCCAGAAGTGATTGAGCGACGACTGCATCTGCGCGAACACGGTGGTCGAGGCAAAGAGCAGCGCCAGCACGCCCATCACCGTCGGCAGGACCCCCGCTTCGTCGATGCGTGACTGCTGCACGGCCGTCTCCACCGTGGCGGCGGCCTCGGCCCCCAGCCAGGTCTCGAGCCGGGCCGACACCTGCCCGCGGGCCGCTTCCTCGCCGAAGACGGCGCCGATGATTGAGATGAGGATGAGGAGCAGCGGCGCGAGCGACGACAGCGTGTAGAACGCCAGCGCCCCGGCGTGCTGGAACGCGCCCTTCGACGTCCACAGCGCGACGGCGTCCTTGAGCAGCGTCACGCCGCGGCTACGGACGGAAACTGATGGCGATGACATCATCTCGACCTGGACCGAGGGCGGCCGCTCCGGCGCCACCGCCCTCGGTCCGGAGTCAGGCGTTGAACGGCGCCTTGACCACGACCTTGACCCCGGAGATCACGCCGGTCGCCGCCTTGGTCACTTCTTCGGTCGCCGCCGTGCTCACGGCGCCCGCTGCCTTGATGGCCCCGGCGGCTGCCGCCGAGGCCGCACCCGCGGCGTCGAGCCCCAGTTCCTTGGCGCCCTCGATGGCGCCCTCGACCGCGTTTTTCGCGGCCACGCCCAGACTGCCGCCGACCGCCGCGGTCTCCTGCACCAGACTCTCGGCGGTACGGCCGACCGTCGAGAACGCACCGGCGCTGATGTCCTTGGTGCCGCGGAAGACGCCCAGGATGGTGCCCTTGGCCGCGCCGCCGAGTTCGCCGCCGACCTGCGACGTGGCGCGGATGGCGCTGGTGGCGATGCCGGAGGCAGCCTCGGCGGTGGAGCTGCCGACCTCGCCGACCGTGTTCATGGCCGACGAGACCGCCGTGGCGACTGCGTCGCCGGCGTTCACGCCGAGGTCCTTGGCCGCGAGAATCGCGCCCTCGACCGCGCTCCTGGCCGCGCTGCCGACGTTGCCGCCCACCGAGGCGGTTTCGCGCACGAGCGCGCTCACACTCGAGCCGACCGCGCCCAAGGCCTCGCCACCCACTTCCGTGGTGCCCCGGATCACGCCGACGACCATGCCCTTGGCGGCCTGACCGAGGTCGCCGCCCACCTGGGCGGTGCCCTGGATGACGCCCCGCGCGATGTCCGACAGGGCGCCCGTCGCGGCACTGCCGACCTTGCCGGTGCTTGCCAGCGTGTTGCCGAGCACGTCGCTGACGGTGTCGGTCACGGCGTTGACGATCTCGCCCGTGCCCTTGATGGCGCCGATGATGCCGTTCTTCACCGACTCGACGATGTTGGTGACTGCCATGGGTTCGCTCCTGACTGGCCGCGCACTGGCGCGGCGGGGCTGCTATTTTCGTTTGTGTACAAAATATATGAGTACATACATTCCCGAGGCGCGCAAGCTCGACCAGGAGGGCGGTTAGAAGGCCTGGCCGAGCGAGAAGTACCAGCGTCCGAACGGCTGCTGACTGCGGCCGGTCAGAGGCATTCCGTAGTCGATGCGGGCCAGGCCGAAGGGCGTCTCGATGCGCAGCCCCAACCCGGCGCCGTAGGCCAGGTCCGACAGCGAGAGTTCGCTCACGCGCGGAAAGACGTTGCCGGCATCGACGAAGCCGACGCCCCGGACCCACTTGTAAATCGGGAAGCGGAGTTCCTGGTTGAACACCAGCGAGGAAGCGCCGCCGATCGGATCCCCGAAGTAGTCCAGGCCGCCCAGGCCGTTCTCGGCAAAGCCGCGCACGCTGGTGCCGCCGCCGGCGAAGTAGCGCTCGCTGAAGAGCAGCGGTTCCTGGTAGCCCCAGGCCGTGCCCAGGCGCGCCGCCGACGCCAGCACGACCCGTTCGCCGATGGGCCGGAAGTAGAACTGCTGGGCGATGAACTTGAGGAAGCGCAGATCAGAGCCGAGCGACGGCGTGGCGAACTCGATGCCCGACGACACGAACCAGCCGCGGCGGGTGTCGAAAGGGTCGTCGCGGGTGTCGCGGGCCGCGGTGCCGGTCAAGCGCGCGACGTCGACCCTCAGGTCGAACGGCGCGTCGCCGGGCTCCAGGTCGAGCTGGAACGCGTGCGTGCGGAGGAAGCGGTAGTTGTAGGCCACCGTCATGTTCGAGCGCGGATTGAAGCGTTGTTCCGCGACCAGCTCGGAACCGTCGCGGACGAAAGGCGTGATGTCGGGCGCGGTGAATTCCTGGCGCGACTGGGTCAGGAACAGGTTGGTCGTGACGGGCAGCCCGAACAGCTGAGGCGTCGACAGGATGCCGCGCGCCAGCCGGCGATCGCGCTCGAGCTGAGCGGCGGCGCCGGCCGACAGCGCCCGGCCGAACAGGTTGCGGCGCAGGAAGTCGACGACCAGTCCGGGACGGATCTCGCGGTTGCCTTCGAGCGGGCCCAGGTCGTCGACCAGCCGCACGCCGTAGCGCAAGCGATACCGCGGCACCTCGGTCAGGGTCACGACCGCCCGCACCGGTTGGGTGCCGTCGGCGGCCACCTCGCCGATCGGCTCGAGATCGACGTCGGCCCGCCGGAAGATGCCGGTGTCGTAGAGGCGCTTCTGGGCGCGGTAGGTCTCGCCCAGGCTGGCCGGTTCGCCGCGCGTCAGGTCGAGGGCCGTCTCCACCGTGCCCTGCGTGGTCGTCTCCGCGCCGGTCACGGACACGTCCGCGAGCATCTGCCGGGCGCCTTCGCGCACGTCGAGCGTGATGTGGGTGGCCGGCGTCTCGACATCGGCCACGCTCGCGACGGTCACGCGCACGTCGTTGTAGCCGTCCTTCAGGTACTCGACTTCCACGGTTCGCCGCGCTGCCTCGAGCTCGGACGGCACGTAGGGCGCGCCGGTGGTGATGCCAAAGGTCGTGCGGACCTGCTCGCGCCGAGCGGGCGAGACGCCCGTCAGATCGACGCTGGCGACGTGGAACTGGGGCCCCTCGTTCACGCTGACCGGCAGCGTGGCGGTGGCGCCGGCAAAGACCGGCGCCCCGATCGACACGGCCGCCTGCTCGAAGCCAAGCGAGCGGTAGTGCGCGGTCAGAGCCGTCTCCACCTCGGAGGGTTGCTGCCAGGCCGTCAGCGTCAGCCGGCGCTCCTCGACCACTCCCATGAGGTCGCCCGACGACAGCGCCTGTTGACCGTCGAACAGAATCTTGCGGTCGGCGTACTTCGGGCCGGGCGTGACGGCGAGCGCCACCTGCTTGGTGCCGGCGGCCGCATCCTCGTGAATGACCGCCTTGGCGCGGGCCTGAAGGTAGCCATCCTCGGCCAGCCAGCGAGTGGCCAACGCCTCGACGTCTTCGCGCAGGAACCCGTCGAACAGCGCCGCCGCCCAGGACTCCCGCATGTCACGCAGCACCCCGCCCGGCAGGTCGACGCCCGCGACCACGATCGAGGTGGCCGGCCCGCGCTCGATGGCGTAGGTGAGCTCCACCGCGGAATCTTCGCCGTCGGCGGCCGGCACGGCGGTGCGCGTCGCCCGAATCCGCGCTTCGAGGTAGCCGCGGTCGTGATACCACTCGGCCAGCCGGTCGCGGTCCTGCTGCCAGCGGTAGAAATCGAAGCGGTCGCCCTCGTCGAGCTTGATACGCCCGCGCAGCTCGCTTTCGGGGAAGCCGGCGGCGCCGGTCCAGCGCACCGCCGAGACGCGCGGCGCCGGCGCCCGCTCGACCCTGGCGCGGCGTCGGTGCCGCCGCCGAAGTTCAGTTCGTGGCGGAACTCGTAGCTGCGTGCGTTGTCGTCGAGCGTGGTGGCCCGCAGCTCGATGGCTTTGAGCGGCCGGTAGATGGCAATCCAGGTGAGGTTGTTGCTGTCGCGCAGGCTGCGCGAGAACACCAGCTCGACGTCGCGCCGCACCTGCTTGGAGACGGTGAGCCGGGCGCTCGGGTCGCTGTCGGTGGCCAGCAGGTCGAACGACGAGCCGGCGGCGCCCAGGCCGCGGCCCACCTGCGCCGAGTCGAGCCCGACGGCGCGGCCGGCAAAGCCCAGCAGCTCGCCCGACAGCAGCAGCAGCAGCTGGCCGCGGGCGATGTCCGCCTGCGCCACGCTCTGCTGGTCGGCGACCTTGCCGGTCAGCAGCAGCGAAACGGCATCGGCCTGGCTGATGCCATCGGGCGACGACAGATTGGCCTCGAGCGTGTCGGGGGTCCCGTTCACCGAGAGACGGATGTCGTACTGCTGCACGCGCGTGACCAGGGAGAGATCCAGGTTCGGCTCGATCTCGGTGGCGCTCGTGAAGTCGACCGTGCCCCGCTCGAGCGCCCAGGTCTGCCCGGCCAGGAACACGGCGCCGCCCTCGGCGATGGTCATGCGACCGGCCAGCACCGGCAGCAGGAAGGTGCCGGCGACCTTCAAATCGGCGTCGAGTTCCAGGTGGCCGTAGTTGTTGTCGACGATGATGCCCTCCTGCGACACCACGTCGATGTTGAAGCGGATGCGATCGAGGACGCTCGGCTCGGGCGGCACCGGCTGCACCGTCACGCCGGCCATCAGCTGGCCGGCCAGGCTGACGGGCTCGCGATACGAGCCGCGCAGCACGGTGATCGTGCCGGTCAGTTCCGGGCTCTCGGCGTCGACCAGCAGCTCGAGATCGAGGTCCACCTCGCTGCGCAGGTTCTCCGGCATCTCGAGGGCCAGCCCCCGGCCCTGCACGGCGATTGAGCCGCCGGCCGGCACGAAGGCGTCGAGCCTGACCTCGCCGCCGAGCTCCAGCGTGCCGCCATTGGCGGCGGCGCGGAAATCAACGAAGCGGACACGGTTTCGCGTGAGCGCGATGACGCCGGCCAGGTCGGTCATGGCGAAGCGCGGCTCGCGCATGGCCAGCTCGCCGTCGCGAAAGGTGATCTCGCCCTCGACCGCGGGATCGTCGAGGGGCCCGGTGGCCCGGACGTCGAAATCGGCGCGGCCGCCGGCGGCGATGTCGGGCGACGCGACTCCGAGCATGCGCAGGTCGAGCGTGCCGCCGATCGACGCGTCCACCTCCGGCCGCTCGCCGAGCAGGCGGGCTCCACCCTTGAGCGCCAGCGAGTTCCCCTTGCCGCTCCACGTCCAGTCGACGACGTCGAGCTGCCCGTTGGCCAGCGCGAGCCGGGTCGGGCGGTCTTGCTTGAGCGGCTCGCCGGCGATGAGCAGCTCGGCGCGGTCGAAGGTGACGGCGGCGGTGACGCTTTCGGGCGCGAGCGCCGTGGCCTCCACGGTGATGGTGGCAGCCAGCGCCGCTTCGAGTTGGGCGAGCGTGGCTGGGTCGACGAAGGGGGCAGCCATGGCCGCGGTGACCGAGTCGAGCCGGATCGTGGCAGTGGCGCGGTCGGGCAGCGGCGGCAACGACTTCAGGTAACCGGCCGGCAGCGACTCGCCGAGCAGCGTCGCCGGAACCGTGCCCGTAGCGGTCACGGTGGCGCCCTGCCATGCAGCGCCGAGCTGGCTCAGGGTCAGGAGACCCTGAGCAAATGCCGCTTGCAGTTGCACCCCGGTCACCGTCGGCATGTCCGGCACGGTTGCCGTTCCGTCGGCCAAGGCCAGCGTGGCCTCGACGCGCGGCGCCTCGAGCGTGCCGGCCGCGTGAACGGTCAGATCCAGGCGGCCCGACGCCTCGACGTCTTCGAGCCCCTCGACCAGATGCGCGAACGGCACGAGGTCGGCCATGCCGCCCTCGAGCGAGATGGTCAGGCCCTCGGTGTCGTCGGCGCCGCCGAACCGGCCGCGCGCCGTGAGCGTCATGGCGCCGGTGCGCAGCGTCAGGTCTTCCGCCGCGATCCGGCCCGCTTCGTAGCGGAGCTTGGCCGGACGGTCCAGGCTGATTGGCACGCCGCCAACGGCGACGTCGGTCAGCTGCACCTCGAGATCGACCTGCGCGTCAGCCGGGCGATCGAGATGGCCACGAGCCGTGGCCGTGGCCGTGACCGCGCCGGTGACCGGGACGTCCTGGCTCGCGGGCGCGGCCGCCTCACTCGATGCGGCTGACGCGGCCGGCTTGAGCACCGCTTTCAGGTCGGTATCGCGTACGGCCACTTCGGCGGTGAAGGTGCGCGAGGCGGCGACCGTCGCGTCGACGCGGGCGGCGCCCAGGAAATAGTCACCGTACGTCAGGTCATGCACCATGACCGTGCCGCGACCGGCCGGCGCCTCGAGCGTGCCGTCGCCGGAGAGGTCCAAGTCGAAGCGCGCCTGCACGGGCAGCGGCTCGCCGACGGTGACGACCGGCTGCACCGACAGGTCGCGGCCGGTGGCCGTGAACTCGTAGCGCCCATTGTCGAGGCCGTAGCGGCCCGTGACCGCCAGCCGCCCAGGCCCTTGGGCGGCATCGAGCCGCTGGATGGTCAGGGCCTGGCCGGCCAGCCGCGCGGTGAGGTCGACGCGGTCGACGCGCTGGCCAGCCACTGCCAGGTCGTGCGCGCTGGCCTCCAGCCGCACGTCGGGTACGGTCAGCGTGCCGCCGATGTCGGCCGAGAGGGTGGCGGCGCCCTCGACGCGCGACTCGGGCGGCACCATGGTCATGAGCGGCGACAGCTGGGGAAGGTCGGCCGCGAGCGCGCCGCGCAGCGTTCCGGCGTTCAGGTCGACGACCAGCTGGCCGCTCGCGGAGTTCGGTGCCAGCAGGAAGTCGAACCGCTTGACCGCCACCCGCGCTGGATCGGCAGCGAAGGCCGCCGTCATGACGCCCGGACCGAGGCTCTCCACTTCGAGGCCGGTGGCGTCGAGCACCCCGGTGGCCGACGGCGCGCCCACCGTGCCGGCGAGCGCCACCTCCAGCGTCGCCCGGCCGCCGGCCAACGCCGACGTGTCGGCCAGCAGCAGTCCAGCCGAGCGCAGTTCCCCGAGGAAGGCCGGCAGGTCGTCGACCGCGGCGCGCAGATTGCCACCGACCGTCGTGGCGGCGAGGTCCTGGGCATCCAACCGTCCGGTGGTGCGTCCGCTGATCTCGAGCGTGCGCGTGCTGAGCCGGTCGAGGGTCGCCGTCCACTGGCCGCCGGCGAGCGCCGCCGCCAGACGTCCCGAGAGCGCCACCGCGGTGGCCGGTGCCCGTCCGCTGCCGAGCGAGGTGTCGAGCGCGGCCGTGGCGGTGGTGACATCAGTGCCCGTCCAGTCGGCAGAAGCGCGCCCGGCGGCGACCGCGGCGAGGCGCGGCTCGGTGACGCCGGCCGTCACCGCCAGCGCGCCCAGGTCGAGCCCCGTCCACGTCAGCTCGACGTGCGACGCGGCGTCGTCGACCAACCCGATGCGTCCGCGACCCTCGACCGTGCCGCCGGCGGCGGTGAGCCGCAGCCGCTCGATGGCGGCCTCTGACGAGGAGATGGCCGCGTTCAGCGCCACCGACATCCCGCGCTGATCGCGCCAGGCGAGATCCTGGGCCGCGACCTCCAGCGCCACGTTCGGCGCCGCCAGTTCGCCGGTCACGGTGCCGGAGAAGGTCATGTCGCCCGCGACGGGCTCGTCCGGCGCGAGCCAGGGGACGAGCTGGTCGAGCCGCAGGCGGCCCTGGTAGCGCGTGTCGACGGTTGGGGCCGCGGCCAGCAGATCGACGCGGCCATCCAGCCGTAGCGCGAGCTCCGGCGCCTCGACGGTCAACTGGTCGAAGGCCAGCGTGCTGCCGTCGAACGAGAGATCGCCTTCGAGCTGCGAGATGGACGTGGTGCGGGTGCCGGTGGCGATCTCGATCCCGCCGCGCATGGCGAGACGGCCGGCAAGCGGGCCGCCGGGTACGGCTGGCCAGTTCGAGGGTGACGGCGCGGCCTTCGACCGAGAGCCCGAGGGGCTGGTCGCGGTAGGCGACGGCCAGGTCGCGAATGGTCAACGCCCCGATCTCGATCGGAGTCATGGCCGTGGGCTCGGTCTCGGGACTGGCCGGGTCGGTGGCCGGCAGGTTCAGCCGGCCCTCGGCATCGCGCGTGATGGTGAAGACGGGATGCACGACGGTGAGCGACTGCACCGCGATGCGGCCGGTGACGATCGACCAGGGCAGATCGACGGCGATCCGGTCGAGCGTCAGGAAGGGCGTCGCGTGGTCGCGCGCGGACAGGGTTGTTGGCCCGGCCGACAGGCGCAGGGTCAGCAGGTTGTAGTCGAGGCGCTCGAGCCGGGCATCGATGCCGAAATCGGTGCGCAGCCGCTCCACGACCAGGGTGCCCACGCGCGTCCGGACGAAGGGCGCATGCGCCAGCAGCAGCGCCGCCACGAACAGGGCGGCGAGGACCCCGGCAACGGTGAGCCAGCGGTGCGCGTTCCAGAAGGATCTGAGCATCGTGTGGTGAGCGCGGGCGGCGTGCCGGTACAGGTACTCCGACGCCCGCCGCGGACGCACTATGTAGTGACCCCGTCAGCTGGGCCGGCGGTTCACCGGCGGCCGCGCAAGGCGTCGTTGCGCACGTACATCACCAGCGCCACGCCGGCCCAACGCTCGTCGCCGCTGGGGCTGCCGAGGGCGCGGTCGCTGAGCGGCATCACGTCGGTCAGCGTCGCCTGCCGACGGAAGCGCGACAGCACGTAATCGCGGACCACCGTGCCGCGGCTGACCGAGGAGAGGTAGGCGGTGGCCTCGTCGCTGCTGCGGGCGTAGCCCTCGATGATGAGCGGGCTGTCGCGTGGATACTGGACCAGCTGGGCCATGGCCGAATCGATCCGCCGCCGTCCGCCCTCGGTCAGGCGCTCGGTGCCGTCGGCGTCCTGGTTGAAGAGCACCGCCGCATCCAACCACACGCGCACGGCGGTGCGGTTGTCACGCTCGAGCAGGCCGGCCTGATAGGCCTCGCGCGAGATGCTGTCCAGGTCGAAGAAACCGCGGGTGCGGAAGAAGCCGCGGAAGATGAAGTTGCGCTTGAGCGCCTCGGTGCCCTCGGCCAGGTCGGAGGTCACTTCCTCGATCCCGGCCAGCGTATTGCGGATGTTCTGGGCCATCTGCGGCCCGGAGCCCTCAGGGCGCGACGAAGCCCGCGACCGACGTGCGGGCGATCTCGGCAGTCTCGCGCACGACCCGCGCGCTCTCGGCCGCTTCCCGGCCGATGGTGTTCATCCGGTCGTAGAAGGCCGTGTCGGTGAACAGCCGGCCGATGGTGCCTTCACCGGCGCGCACGCCGCTGACCACCCCGCGGACATCGGTGACCACCTGGCCGACGTCGTCGGCGACGCGCATCCCGACCGTCCCTACGCGTTCCACCTGATCGCCCACCTTGACCACCACCGCGTCGGTGGTCTCGACGATGTTGGTGAGCGCGACGAGCGCGTTCGAGACATCGCCGGTCACGTCGACGACCCCGCGGCTGACGAGCCGGAACGCGTTCTGTCCTTCCTTGATCAGGTCGGCGATCTCGATCGGGTCGGTGCCCGCCAGCACCGCTCCTGGCTGCACGACCGGCGCCTCGTCGGTGCCGGTGCTGATCTGGATGAAGGCGGCGCCGACCAGCCCGTCGGTCTGGATGGCCACGCCCGAATCGCCGCGGATCAGCTGACGGAGGTCCTCGCGAATCCGCATCCGCACGAGGAAGCGCTCCGACGGCCGCGACGGCACGGCGATCTCGAGCACCTCGCCGGCCTCCAGCCCGGCCAGCCGGACGCGCGTGCCCAGTTGCACACCGGTGACCTTGCCGAAGGTGGCGCCGATCTCGAACTGCTTCTCGAACAGCAGCCGCCGGTCGCCGATGAGGAACAGGCCGACGGCAAACAGCAGGCCTCCGGCCACGACGAACGCGCCCACCCAGGCCAAACGTTTCCGTTCCATCACGCCCTCGCTTTCATCCGGCCCCGGCCGACTGCATGAACTGCCGCACCAGCGCGCTCTCGCTCCGCTCGAGCGCCGCGGCATCGCCCTGGGCGAGGACCCGCCCCTCGTGAAGGAACACGAGCTCGTCGCCGATCACCCGCGCGCTCGGGATGTTGTGGGTCACGACGATCAGCGTCGTGCCGGTGCGGTGCTTGAGATCGACCAGCAGCTGATCGATCTCGCCCGCGGTCACCGGGTCGAGCCCGGCGCTCGGTTCGTCGGCCAGCAGCAGTCGCCGGCTCGAGCGCCAGGGCCCGCGCCAGACCGGCGCGCTTGCGCATGCCGCCCGACAAGGTCGGCCGGCGATCTTGTCGTATTCGCGCCCCAGGCCGACCTGCGCCAGCAGGTGCGTCGCCCGCGCGCGGATCTCGGCGTCGGCCAGCGGCAGGTGACGGCGCATGGGGAAGGCCACGTTCTCGCCGACCGAGATCGAGTCGAACAGCGCGCCGTTCTGGAACAGCAGCCCGATGCGCTTGCGCACCCGCGTCAGCTCGCGGGGATTCAGCGTCGCCATGTCCTCGCCGTCGACCAGGACGCTGCCGGCATCGGCGCGCATCAGGCCGATGATGTGTTTGAGGGTGACGCTCTTGCCGGTGCCGCTGCGCCCCAGCAGGCAGACCGCCCGGCCGCGCGGCACGACCAGGCACAAGTCGTCGAGCACGCGCCGCGTCCCGAACGTCTTGGTCAGGTGGCGGAACTCCACGGCCGGCGTCTCGGGCATGGCCGTCATTCCGGGAAGATGAAGAAGATGAGCCGCACCAGCAGGACGTTGGTGCCGATGAGCAACATCGAGGCCGTGACCACGCTGCGGGTCGAGGCCTGCCCGACCCCTTCGGTGCCGCGCGCGGCGTTGAGGCCCATGTAGGAGGCCACCGTGGCGATGATGAAGCCGAAGACGGTGGTCTTGAGCGTGGCTGGAATCAGATCCGAGAACTCGATGGGAGAGAACGCCTGCTGGAAATAGCTTTGGAAGGTCATCCCGGTGATGGCGGTCTCGGCCGCGAACCCGCCGAGCATGCCGGTGAAGTTCATGAGCGTGGTCAGCAGCGGCAGCGCCACGACGCAGGCGACGACGCGCGTCACCACCAGATAGCGGAAGGAATCGACGGCCACCGCTTCGAGAGCATCGATCTGCTCGGTGACTTTCATGGCCGCGAGTTCGGCGCCGATGCCGGCGCCGATGCGGCCCGAGAGCAGCAGGCCGGCGGTGAGCGGGCCGGTTTCGCGCACGAGGGCGATGGCGAGGCCGGCCGGGATCAGCGCCTCGGCCCCGAAGCGGGCCAGTGACGCCCGGGTGTGCAGCGACAGCACGAGCCCGATGGCCAGACCGGCGGCGGCAATCAACGGGGCCGAGCGGACGCCGAGTTCGAACAGATGGCGTACCACCTCGGCGAACTCGTAGGGCGGCCGCACGCCCTCGACGACGACGCGCACGGCAAACCGGGTGCCGCTTGCGACGCCGACCAGGAAGTCGATGATGACGCGGCGCACGGCGCTTCTCAGAACAGCCGATAGGCCACGCCGACGAGCACCACGGTGGTGTCGGCGCTGACCGTGCGCTCGACCAGCCGGCCGCTTTCAACGAAGGTCACGCGCGGGTCGGTGAACGCCCGGCCGATCGACAGGTTGAGCACGGTGCGGCGGCTGGTGTCGATCCACACCGATACCCCGGGGCGCCACACGAAGCTGTTGGCGATCTCGACGGGCAGGGTCGAGGCCGAGCCTTGTCCGGGCACCCCGAGCCGGTTGATGGAATAGCCGGCGACGAGCGACGGCGCCACCGACACGCGGCCGAACGGCCGCGCGTAACGCACGCCGGCCATCAGCGGCCGCAGGCGCACCGCCCCGGCATCGATCGGGGCGTCGGGTGACGCGGCGACTCTGGCGTCGAACCACTCGAAGGCCACGGCCGGTCCCCAGCCGGGCCCGGAGCCGAGCCGGACGAGCGGCTGCGGCGAGACGCGGGTGCCGGCGGCTGGTCCCTGTTGATTGGCCCAGCCCATGGCGCCGCCGAGGGCGAGCAGATGCGGACGATCCTCGAGCTCGGCCAGTTCGTAGGCCGGACCCCGCTTCGGATCGGCGCGCGGTTCCAGCGCCGCCTCGGGAGTATCGGGGGACTCGCCGATGGCGAGCCGTAACTGCACCTCGGTCACCCCCGCGACAGCCCGCGCGACCGCGGCGGCCCGCGTGGCTTCCTCGGCGCTGGCGACGCGTCCCGACAGCTCGGCCACCCCGGCAACCACATGGACGGTGATGACGCGCGCGCCCACCACCGGGTCGTTGACGAGCGCCGTCTTCACGCGCGCCTCGGTGCGCACGGCCTCGATTGTCAGGCCGCTCAGGGCTGGGGCGCAGCCAACCGTCGCCACGCCGGCAATCAGGAGCGCGGCGAGGGCAAGCGCACGGGCCAGGGCCGGAATGGGCATCGTCGTGCAGGTCAGGGTATCACCGGGCGGCGCGCCGGAGGCCGGCCCATGCTGCGGCCTGGCCGGACGACGTCACGACACCGGTGGCGGATTGGCAGGGAATCAGGGTCGTCGGAGAGACGCCAGCTCGACCGAGCAGATCACGGATCAGAGCAAGTGGATGCCACGTTCTGCCAGCAACGGCATTTCAATTATGTAATTGCACACTTTCTTGAGGGGATGCGGCTCGTGGATTCGCATACCCTCTTGACTCGTTCCTGGCCTGTGGCCGGGTAGCCATCCGGATTCGGAGCCCCGCATATGCGTTGTTCGTCGTACCGCTCGTCCATTGCCTTCCGCATCGGCCTTGGCGTGACCCTGTCGCTGGCGCTGTGGTCCGGCGCCAGCCTGTTGGCGCAGATTCCCGGCCGCAACGTCAACATGGTGGCCGGCACCGATTGGCCCGGCGGCGATCCGTTCCTGCAACGCCAGAACGAGCCGTCGATGGCCGCCTCGACGCGCAACCCGCTCCACCTCATCGCCGGCAGCAACGACTACCGCACCGTCGACGTCCCCGGCCTCCCGGACGGGGCCGAGACCGGCGACGCCTGGGTCAGCGTCTACAAGTCCTACGACGGCGGGCAGCGCTGGTCGAGCACGCTGATGCCCGGCTACCCGCAAGACCGATCAGCCGCCGGGCTGGCCTCGCCCATCAAGGGCTACCAGGCGGCGGCCGACCCGGTGGTGCGCGCCGGCACCCACGGGCTCGTCTACTACAACGGCTTGGTCTTCGACCGCGGCGAGAACGGCCGGAGCGGCATCTTCCTGGCGCGCTTCATCGATTGCAACAACAAGGAGAACGGCGACCCGGTGGCCTACCTCGGCACCAGCATGGTGGCCAGTTCGGCCGGCGAGGTGTTCCTCGACAAGCCGTGGATGGTCGTCGACATGCCGCGCGGCGACGCCGGCTACTGCGCGGTGGGCGGGCAGGCGACCGGCGTCAAGGTCAAGCGCAACGGCCATCGCAAGCGGGGCAAGGGCAACGGCAAGGACGACGACGGTCCCTGGTTCGACTCCGGCCTGCACTACGTCCCGGCCGGCGCGGTCTACGTCGGTTACACCTCGATCACCGGCACGGGGTCGTCGATCCGAGTCGCAGATCTTCGTGAAGCGCTCGATGGACTGCGGCGTGACCTGGAGCGCGCCGATGCGCGTCAGCGCCACGGCCGACCAGATCAACCAGGGCGCCACGCTGGCCATTTCGCCGGCCACGGGCGACCTGTTCGTGGCCTGGCGGCGCTTCTCCACGTCGACGGTGGTGACCGCCGACGCGGTGATGGTGGCGCGCCTGAAGATCAACGGCCAGTCCTTCGACGCCCCGGGCAAGGCCCGCGGCCTGCGCCGCACCAACTACGACGCCGACGCCCAGGAGCGGATCTTCGAGCACCGCAAGAAGCGCGCGACGCCCCAGGTCGCGGCTGAAGTCGCCGAGATCGACCAGCCCACCGCCCCGTACCGTTTCCGCACCAACGCCTACCCGGCCATGGCCATCGATGGCGCCGGCCGCGTCTACCTGGCCTGGTCCGAACGCGGCTTCGCGGCCCTCAGACCCGACCCGATCGACGGCGATGCCCGCATCGTCGTGGCGACGACGACCGACGGCAAGACCTTCACCGCGCCGGTCGTCGCCGACAACCAGCAACAGCCCGGCCATCAGTTGATGCCGTCGCTGGCCTTTGCCGGCGGCAAGCTGATGCTGGTCTACTACGACCTGCGCGAGACCCGGGCCGAACTCTTCGGCCGCTTCGTCGACGATGCGCTGTCGGTCAACGGCAAGCGCCACACCATCGACATCCGGGCGGCGCTCGGCAGCCCGGGAGCCGCCCCGGCCTTCGCCCCGTCGGTGCGCGTGTCGGACTACCTGATGGGCTTCCGTAACAGCACGTCGCAGCGGGAGCAGCTCCAGGTCAACCCGCCGAACCTGCCGATGTTCAAGCTCGGCACCGTGCCCTTCATCGGCGACTACATCGACGTGGCGCCGTCGCCGGCCTTCGTGCCGACGGCCACGGGCGACTGGGTCTACAACACCGCCTCGGATGGACAGATGCCGGTCTTCCACGCGGCGTGGACCGACAACCGCGACGTCCGTCCGCCGCTCGATGGCAACTGGGCCAATTACACGCCGCCGACCATCAACGGGCAGTACCCGGGCACCAGCCTGTTCCTGATCGACGGCACCACCAGCGTCGCGCAGTGCGTGGCCGGCAATGCCGGCTCGCGCAACCAGAACGTCTACACGGCGCGCATCGGCGGTGGCCTGCTCGTCGGCGCGCCGGGCAACACCAAGCCGCTGTCGACCACCGTCCAGCGCGGCTTCGTGGTGTTCGCGCAGAACCAAACCACGACCACCAAGACGTTCCGCATGCGCGTGCTGGCGCAGCCGCCCGGGGGCCGCGCCTCGTTCGACCAGTTCCCGCTGCCGCCCTACACGGCCAGCTCGCCGGCGCCGCTGACGAGCATCGACCTGCGCGTGCCGCCGCGGTCCACGGCCTCGCGCACGGTCTACGCGACCTCGACCGACCCGAGGGCGCAACTGTCGATCGACGTCTCGGAAGTGGCGGCCGTGGGCGGCGCCGTGGTCACCGGCGGCCTGGCGGGCCGGGCCGTGCTCAATCCGGACATCGAGAATCCCGACATCGAGAACCCGGACATCGAGAATCCCGACATCGAGAACCCGGACATCGAGAATGCCGAGGTCTACAACCCCGACATCGAGAATCCGGATATCGAGAATCCGGACATCGAGAATCCGGACGTCAGAAATCCCGACATCGAGAATCCCGACATCGAGAACGTGCGCGTGGCCAATCCCGATATCGAGAACCTCAACTTCGCCAATCCGGACATCGAGAACCCCGACATCGAGAACCCGGACATCGAGAATCCGGACGTCGTGAACCCGGACATCGAGAACGGGGCGGTCGCGGACGTGACCTGGACGGTCTCGAACGTCGGCAACACGACCTCGGCGTTCAACGTGAACCTGTTCCTGGCGGCCACCGCCGTGCCGGCCGGGGTCAAGACCCAGCTCCTGGTCTACAAGGTCTACAAGACGCCGGTGCTGGCGCCGAACGGCTGCGACCTGCGCACGGAAACGCGCAACGTCGTCCTCTACAACGTGCCGAGCCCGAACTTCGTGACGGTTGGGAAGGGGCTGCCCGGACAGAACGACCCGGCGTCCACCAACGCCACCTTGTGGCTGAACCCGGGCGAGGTCGGCCGCGTGACCCTGCGCGTGTTCGACAGCGACACCGACGGCGTCGGCAAGGTGCTCTACACCAACCTCGACGGCAGCACCGCGCTCGATCGATCCGCGCTTCAACCCGGCCACGGCGGTCACCGCCGGCATCGCCGCGCAGGGCGTGGACATCCTCGACCCGCCGGGCGCGACCAAGCCCCCGGTCGTGACCACGACCGGCACCAATCTGGTCTACCTGCAGCAGCCGAGCAACGTGCTGCCCGGGACGCACGATGACGCCGCCCGTGAGCGTGCGCGTGTATGACAACTCGGGCGCGCCGCTGCCCAACGTGCAGGTCTCGATGGCGCTGCTCAACGCCCCGGGCGCCGTGCTGACCGGCACGACCGCCACCACCGACGCCAACGGCATCGCCACCTTCGGTGGGTTGTCGGTCGACATCGCCGCCGCCGGCGCCTCGCTGCGCGCCACCGCGACTTCGCCGGGTGTGGTTGCGGCCGGCACGTCCGCGCCGTTCAACGTGACGTTCCCCGCTGGGCCGTGGTCGGCCACTGGAAGCGGCGTTGTCACGCTCGTCAACAACGGAGCCACCGGCACGCCGTCGTTCAGCTACAACAACCCGGGTGTCTACACTGGCGCCTGGACCCTCTCGAGGGTGGCCACGACCACCGAAACGGTGAACCTCACCTACGCGTGGAGCGGCTTCCACTCCTTCTTCAACGTCACGACTGGACTCGACGTCTTCGTCAAGCGTGGTGGCACGGACATCTATGTGCGGTCGCTCATCAACGAGCCCCTTGCCGGCGAAGGGCCAGTCGTGTGCTGCGCTTTCCCGTCGGGTGGGTTCACCTACGCCGGGGCGACCGCGGTGAGCGTGCAGGCGGGAGATATCTACGGATTCCGCGTGCGCGGGAGTCATGGCGACGGAACCGTGGCCATGAACGGGACCGTCAGCGTGGTCGTGGCGGGCACCCCGCAGTTCACGGTGGCGGTGCGGGGCACGGCGGGCGGATACCAGAGTCAGACGCCGGGCTATGGCCCCACCAGTGTGCCCGCCAGGGTCTACGGCGGTACGCTCTCGGACGGGCAGCAGGTCACGGTGGCGGCGTCCGGCCTAGTGCAGAGAGGAGCGGCCTTTGCTCCGACCGGACCGGGTGGGACGGGCGTGTGCGACGGAAGCTGCCTGCTCGCGGGCGCCCCGATCGGGAGCCTTCTGGCGCGAACCGGAGGGGGGGCGTGGCAGCTCGTTGGCTCCGGACCGACGACGCTGACGGCGGCCAGTGCCGGGCTGCTCGAGTTCGCCATCAACGACGATTCCTTCACCGACAATACCGGCGGCTTCTATGCCACGGTGGTGTGGGGGGCGACTGCGACCCCGACAGTGACCATTGGCAACTGGGCGCAGATCTACGACGGCACGCCCAGAGCCGTCACGGTCACCACCGTACCCCCCGGCCTGGCGACGGCCGTCACCTACAACGGCAGCCCGGCCGCGCCGAGCGCCATTGGCGCTTACACGGCCGTGGCCATCGCGGCAGGACCTGGCCACCTGGGACGGGCGAGTGTCAACGAGACCATCGCCTCAACCGTGTCGGCCGGTGGCAGCGGCGGCGGGCCGTATCCGGCGTCCGGCGCGCTCGGTTGCGGCCCGGGCGTGTTCGCCACCGGCGTTCGCCCGTCGACCGTGCCCTACTACGGCCTGCTGGGCACGCAACTGCTGTGCGGTGACGGCAACCATCCTGCCCGTGTCTCCGGGCCCGTGCCGACAGGGTGGGGCCATACGGTCTACACCGAGGCCGCGGCGAGCTGCGGTGCGGGTGAAGTGATGGTCGGGCTACACGGTCAGACCGGCGCGCCCTTCGGCTTCACGGTCGTCCAGACCATGGGGCCCCGTTGCCAAGCGGCGGTCGGCGGCCCCGTCACCGACGTCCCGGCGGTGGGCTCCACCTACGGAACCACGAACTTCAGCCTGACCTGCAACCCCGGTCAAGCCGTCACCGGCGTCGTCGGCGGCATCGGCGAAGTCATGGATTCAATCGCCCTCGTGTGCGCCCCGCGACCGTAGCGGGCACCTACCTGTAACTGAGCACCGTGGTCCACGCGGCCGCGGTGCTCGGCGACCGGTCGTGCTGATGGAGCCCCAGGGCTCTAACAGCGGACGGTCTACGCCGGCAGACACGGCGGGTCGGGGCACGAGGCCCGGGCCCGCCGTTTTTTTTCTCGCGACGTGCGATGATTCCGCGACCCATGCCCATCGACCCCGAGTTGCGGTTTGGCGGCGAGCCAGATCCGACGATCCCGCCATTCACGGCCGATCACACTCCGGACCCCGGGTCGAGCACCTCGATCACTGGCGACTTCGACGCGACCATTCCTCCGGGTCCCGCCACCCCGCGCGCCGTTCATTCCCACGTCGAGCCCGACCAGACCATCGCCCCTCCGGTCGATTCCAATCGGGCCATCGCTCCCCTCCGTGATTCCGACCAGACGGTCGCACCCGCATCCCTCGACCCCGACCGGACGCTCGCGCCCGTATCGCTCGACCCCGGCCAGACGGTGCCACCCCGGTTGCTCGACGCCGACCGCACCATCGCCCCGGGCGCCAACGATGACGCCACCGTGGGCCCCGCGCCTGCCGACCAGGAGGACCGGACGTTTGCCCCCGGAGCCCCGCCGGTGGCCGAGGAAGGGATGCTGGCGCCCGGCACCAAACTGGGCACGCGTTACACCATCCTGAAACTGCTCGGCCGCGGCGGCATGGGCGCCGTCTACCAGGCCTACGACGACGAGCTCGGCGTCGCCGTCGCCATCAAGACCATCCTGCCCGGCGAAGGCTCCGACGAGTACACCCGCCGCGATCAGGTCACGCGGTTCAAGAGCGAGCTGCTGCTGGCCCGCCAGGTCACCCACAAGAACGTCGTGCGCATTCACGACCTCGGCGGCCTTCGGCGGCTCAAATACATCACGATGAGCTACGTGAGCCGGCGAGACGCTGACCGCGCTCATCAAGCGCGCTCGGCACCGCTGCCGGTGCCGCAGGCCCTGTCCGCTGGCGCGCCAAATCGCCGACGGCATGGCGGCGGCGCACGAAGCGGGCGTCGTGCACCGCGACCTCAAGCCCGAGAACGTCATCGTCACGCCGCGACGGCCAGGCGCTGATCATGGACTTCGGCATCGCCACGTCGAGCGCAGGCGTTCGGCCAGGGCGGCGCGATGACCGGCACCATCGGCTACATGGCGCCCGAACAGGCCACCGGCAAGCCGGTGGACGCGCGCGCCGACATCTACGCCTTCGGCCTGATCCTCTACGACATGCTGCTCGGGCGGCCGCGGGTCAGCGCGGGCGAGCCGGCCGATCGACGAGTTGCGGCGCCGCTTCGTCGCCGCGCCGGCGCCCGCGCGCACGGTCCGGGCCGACGTTCCGGAGCCGCTCGATGCCCTGGTGCCAGACGGCCTCCAGCCGGCGCCCGAACAGCGCTTCGCCGACACGGTGCCCTCGGGCCGGGCTCGAGCCCTCACCGACGACGGCCAGCTCCGACCCGTGGAGGTGCCGCGCCCGCTGGCCGGCGATGGCGGCCGCACCTGCTCTACCGCCCTGCTGGCCTCGATCCTGTGGTGGGGTGTCGCCTCCGCCGGTCGTCGTGGAGCGGGCGCCGGTGTCCGTCCTGATCGCCGACTTCGAGAATCAAGACCGGCGACCCGGTCTTCAACGGCGTCCTCGAACAGGCGCTCGGTCTCGGCATCGAAAGCGCCTCGTTCATCACCGCCTATCCGCGCCGCGATGCGCTGCGCGTCGCCGCCGTGGTCCGCCCGGGCGGCCGCTCGACGAGCAAACAGCGCGGCTCGTGGCATTGAGTGAAGGCGTCGCCGGATTGCTCCCGGTCAGTCGAATCGCCGCGGAGAATCGCGGTTACCGCATCAACATCCGGCGCTGCGCCGGCGCGACCTCAAGGCTGAGAGGAGCGCGTTGAGCGTCAGCCGCCGTGAACAAAGACGGCGTGCTCCAGGCGGTCGGCCGGCTGGCCGGCGACGTCCGTGAGGCGCTCGGTGACGACCTCACCTCGGCGAGAACCCGGGTTCACCCGAGACGTTCACCGCGGCCAGCCTGGAAGCAGCGCCGCCTACGCCAGGCGCAGGAAGCGCAGATTGCCGGACACGTCGAAGCGGCGATCGCGCAGTTCAAGAAGACCTGGCCTGGACCCCGAGTTGGGCCGCGCCTACTCGGGCCTGGCCGCGCAATACGCCGAACCTCGGGCGCACCGCCGATGCCGAGGTCAACTACGAGCAGGCGCTGGCCCGGCTCGACCGCATGACCGACCGCGAGAAGTTCCGCACGCGCGGCAGCTATTACCTGTTCTCGCGCAAGACGGAACTCGCCACCCAGGAATTCACGGCCCTGGTCAAGGCCTTCCCGGCCGATGCGAGCGGCCTTTCGAACCTCGCGCTGGCGTCGTTCTATCAGCGGGACATGGGCCAGGCGCTCCAGCAGGGCCGACGGGCCGCGTAGATCTTCCCCGACAACGTGCTGCGGCACTCGAACCTGGCGCTCTACGCCATGTATGCCGGCAGCTTCGAGGACGCCATTGCGGAGTCGCACGAGGTCCACCAGCTGAACCCGCGCACCTGAAGGCGTTCGTCGCGCGGGCCCTGTCACAGCTCGCGCTCGGACGTGCGGAGGAAGCGGGCGCGACCTACGACGCGCTCGGGGCGACCGGACCGGCCGGGGCCACGTTTGCCGCTCCGGGCGTGGCCGACATGGCGGCCGCCCAGGGCCGCTTCGCGGCGGCGGCGGCGCTGCTGGTCAGACGGCATCGCCGCCGACGAGGCCGCAGGCTATGCGTTCAGCCGCCTCCAAGCGGCTGGCGCTGGCGGAGGCGTACCTGGCGCAGGGCGACATCGCCTCGGCCGCGCAACAAGCGTCGGCCGCCAGCGACGCACCGAATCGGACACGATTCGGCCGCCGCCGGGCTGGCGCTGGCGGCTGCCGGCCGGGTCGAGCCGGCCCAGTCGCTGGCCGGTCAGCTGACCACGCGCTCGAAGCCGACGCCGCAGGCTTCGGCCGGCTGGTGCTGGCCGAACTGGCGCTGGCCCGTCGCCAGCCCCGCCAGGCGGTCGACTACGCGCGCGAGGCGCAGAAGCTGGCGGACACGTGGCTGGGACAGCTCATGCTCGGCCGGGCCTACCTCGGGCTGAACGCCTACCCCGAAGCCTACTCCGCGTTCGAGGCGGCGTCTGAAACGGGCGGCGAAGCCACCGCCGTCTTTCTCGACGACGTGCCTACCTACCGGCAAGCTGGCGCCGGTCTACTACTGGATGGGCCTGGCCCAGGAGGGCATCAAGAGCCCCGCGGCCCGCGCCTCGTTCGAGACCTACGTGGCTCTGCGCGGCAGCGGCGACCGTCACGACGAACTGGCCGAGGCGCGCCGGCGCCTGACGCCCTAGCCGCACGAGTGCACCGGACCCTCCGCACCCGCGCCGGTTACCTGGCGCTGGTCGGCCGCAGCTGTCGTCGCTTCAGCCCAGCCAAGTCATCGCCGCGACGGCCGCGACGCCCACGGCGACGATTGAGAGCGCCCGGAACCGGCGTCGGCGGCGAAAGGCCGCCCACGAGGCCTGATGCAGGTAGAAGCGGCCGGCTGGCTGCTGCCGCACGGCGCCGACGGCCTCGAGCTTCGCCAGCCGCGAGCGGGCGACGCGGCTGGTTGGCGACAGCGGGATCGCCGTCGCTTCGGAGTGTGCTCGGGCGCCGTCGAGGGCCGCCACGAGCTTGGCGTCGGCCCGCACGACCAGCGCGGACACGAGCGTGGGAAGGGCCGAGACGCCCTGCATCATGTTGCCATCCTACGCCTGATGGGCCGCACGCGGGCAAGGCCTTGCGGCGGCCGCCAGTCGCGCTACTTGCGCGAGACCACCCGCAGCTCGCGGACGACGCCGCCGGCGGCGCGCGCCGGCACGGCATCGGCGGTGCGCTCGGACTCGCCGCGAACGGCGGCGCCGACGATCCGGCCGAGATGCGGCGCCAGCATCTGTGCGAGGCGGCTCTGGTCCTCGGTGAATGCCTGCCCGGCGGCGGCGTAGGCCGTCAGGACGCCGACCACCCGATCGCCATCGACGAGCGGCGTGCTGAGCGTGCTGCCGAGCGTGAGGCCACGGTCGAACAAGTCGAGCCCGGCATCCGAGTTGGTGATGGTCTGCCGGCAGGCCGCCACCCATCCTGTCAGCCGCTCTCCCATGGCCATCGTCGTGCCGCGCACGGCGGCCGCATGCGCGCCCACAGCGTGCCTGGCCACGAGACGGTCGGTCGCCGGATCGCGCACGTAGAGCGCGCAGGTGGCGTCGGGCAGCAGCTTGACCAGATGGCTGGCGGCCAGCGCCGCTGCGTCTTGGAGGGTGGCCTCGCCGGTGAAGGCCCTGGCCAGGCTGACGATGGCCAAGAGATCGTCGGGCGCGTCGGCGCCAGCCTGACGGGTGCTCTCGGGAGCGAGGACGGGCGCCAGAGCGGCCGTCGCCAGGCCAATGCGGGTCAACGCCTCCTGGTGGGGTAGCGGCTCCATCGCCACCGCCCCAATCTGCGTGCAGACGGTGAGGAAGGTGTCGACCACGCGCGGATCGTACATCGTGCCGCGCCGCTCGACGATGACGGCCAGCGCCTCGGCTTCGGTCATGGCGGCGCGGTAGGGCCGGTCGGAGGTGAGCGCGTCGTAGCAGTCGACCACCGACAGGATCCGCGCGCCGATCGGAATCTCCTCCCCCTTGAGGCCGCGGGGATAGCCGGAGCCATCCCAGCTCTCGTGGTGCGCCCGCACAATCGGCACCACCGGTAGGGGAAGTCGATCGACGCCAGGATGTCGGCGCCGACGTCCACGTGCAGCTTCATCTGCTCGAACTCTGGCGGGGTCAGCTTGCCCGGTTTGTTCAGGATGTCCTCGGGCACCGCGAGCTTGCCGGTGTCGTGCAGCAACGCCGCCGCCTTGATGGCCTTGACGGTGTCTCCGTCGGCGACGCCGAGCGCACTGGCGAGGCCGACGGCGAAGCGTTGCACGCGCCGGATGTGATCGTGGGTGACGCCGTCCTTGGCCTCGATCGCGGTGGCCAGCGTCTCGATGGTCGAGAGATAGAGACGATCCACTTGCTCGATGTGCATTTGCGCATCGCCCAGCCGCCCGAGGATCGAGCGCAGCGTCACATGGAACACGATGACCAGCGGAATCACCGCGGAGGCGGCCAGGATGCCGGCCGACCGCATCACGATCACCAGGCAGAACGCGGCCGAGGCCGCGGCGATGTAATTCACGGCAAGCGGCATCAGGCGCCGCCACACGATGCCCAGCGAGGCGCCCGACTCGAGCGCGATGGCGCCGGCGGTGAGACCGGAGTTCAAACCGAAGTAGACGGCGGTCATGGCGGCCAGCGGAAGGATTAGACCGGCCACCGGCAGCGAGGGACCGTAGAGCGACTGGCGCCCCGTGAGGATCTGGAACACGTGGGTGGCGACAAACAACGCCACCGAAGGCGCGGTGGCGTTGAACAGCAGCCGGGCCGGTCCGTAGCCGCGGCGCCAGGCGAGGCCCGCGCTGTCTACGGCCAGCGCCAGAATCGCCGGCCCGGGCCCGAACAGCATGCCGGAGGCGATGAAGAAGGTGTCGGACGCCGAGACCAGCGCGTTGACGCCGGGGATCTTGACGGCGCAGGCGCCGGCGGCCAGGCCCAGCACCGCGAAGACCACCCACTCGAGGGGCGGCTGCGCGGTGATCAGCGCGTAGATCGATGCCACGATAGCCAGAGCGCCGAGCGCGATGACGCTCGCCACGTAGGCGTCGAGGGCGACGAGTCCTGGGCGCGGCCCCGGCGGATGTGAAGCCATCTATTCCGGCAGGGTTCGGTTCTCTGCAAGTCCGAGACCGCCCCGGCAGATCCGCCCCGGTCGTTGATGGGCTGTGCCGCGCCGCGACGGCGCGCGCACTCGTGATGCCGCGCCTCGTTTCGGCCGGACCCATGCACCGCCTTCACGTGTCGGTTTGTGTCCGATCCCGTGAGCGGCGGCGGCGAGCCGCGCACGGATCTGGTGTCCTGATCTAGCGCTCGCTGTGCCGGGGCGGCGCACGTCCGCCGGAACGCGGCGTTTTTCGAGCGATTCCCGCATACCTGCCTGCTTCTGCGCGGCGGCCCGTGTTCGCGTCTGTGCCATTGCAGCACGCGCCGCAATTGCCATCGCTCTGCGGTGCTCGCTCGCTCCGCCCTCGTAACTCGTTGATTCGAGTGGCGATATGTGCGGGCAACGAGCGCATCGCGGGATCCGGCACCGAACGTGCTCTTCACGAGGCCACGGACCGCGCGGCGACTTCACGACGCAGCGGGTCGACGGGTCTCGTCAACGAAGGAGAGTCGGCGTGCGTAATCTGCTCATCACCCTCACGGTGTTCGGCGCAATGTTCGGGGGCGCCGCGGTCCCAGTTCAACCAGCGGCCAAGGATCTGGCGCTGGCGCGCGAGTTGTCGGGGGGAACGCAGCAAATGCTGCGGGTGATCGTGCGCACCCGGCCCGAGCCCGGTGCACTCGATCGTGTCACCCGCCGGCTCGCGTCGCTGATGGCGGCGGCTGGTGTCGACGGCGCGCCGCTGGTCCACGACCAGCTCTTCGCCGTGACCGCGCAGGTGTCGCGCGACAGCGTGGCCGCGCTCGAGGCCAACGCCGACGTGGTGCAGATTTCCACCGACGCCGTCGTGCGGAGCCTGGCGGCGAATCAGACCGACACGGCCTGGATGTCGCTCGTCGCTCAGCGCGAGGGGTTGCGCAAAGAGCTGGACAAGTCGGTGCGGGCGGTCGAGGCTGACTACGCGCCCCGCATCGAGGATTCGACCGCCAAGGCCGCGACGCGACGAGCCCAGACCGAAGCGCTCTCGGCCGGGCGCACCAAGGACGCCAACGCCCGCCTGGCCGAGCGGCAGTCGGAGGCCGACCGGCGGAGCGCGGCGGCCGCGCCGCGGCGCGCGGAACGTGAGTCGGCGGCCCAGGCGCGTCAGACCGCGGCCACGGCCCGCAAGGCGCAGCGCGATGCGGCGGCGGCCCAGCGGAAGATCGAGGCCACTGCCACGCGCACGGCGCGGGAGGCGTCCGCCTCTGCCCGGGGAACGGCGGCCACGAACTTCCGAAAACAGGAAGAGTTGGTCGCCGCCGGGCGTGTGAAAACCGCGGAATACAAGCGGTCCGCCGACGTATCGGCCGCCAATTCGCGCAAGTCGGCCGCGTCCAAACTGGCCGAGCCGACGCGCAGCCAGGAAATCGCCGTCGCCGACGCGGAGATTCGCGACGCCTACGCGGCGGAGAATACGGAAAAAGCGGCCGCCGGCACCCAGGTGACGACGGCCAAGACGTTCGAGGCGCAGGAGCTGACGAAGGCCAGTGCCGAGGTCAACGCCGCCAAGAACGACGAGGCGGCCGAAAAGGCGGCCGCCGATCAGGCGATCGCGGCCGCCAAGGCGGAGTACGAGGCCGAGCTCAAGGCGGTCAGCGTCGAGATCAGCGCCGCGAAAACCGAATACGAGACGGCGCTGGCCTGGGCGACCAACGAGCGGAAGGCCGCCCTGACCGAGAACGCCACGGCGCTGACGGCGGCGGCCACGCTGCTGACCCAGGCCGGACTGGACTACACGGCCGACATGACGGTCGTGGCCGGCGTGGTGAGCGAGCGCGACAACCTCGTCAAGAACGTCGAGAAGTCCGCGGCCCCGGCGCTCTCGGCGGCGCAGGCCGCGCTGGCGGCGAACAACTCGTCTTTCGTGTCCGAGGTGCTCACCAGCGCGGCGGCGCTGGACGGCCTGGCGGCCCGGGCGCCCACGCCGGCGCTGCGTGACCTCATTGCCAACTCCGCGCGCGCCTTCAAGCAGCTCCTGCCGAAAGCCGCCAGCCAGCGCGAGGACCACCTGCTGCAGAGCCTGGGACTCGAGCGCTCCATCCTCACGGGCTACGACGTGGGCGTGGCGGTGATTGATTCCGGCATCAACGCCACCGGCAACACGTTCAACGTCGTGGCCCGTTATGACTTCACCGGCAAGGCGGTGCTCGAGGGCTCCAAGGATGCCTTCGGCCACGGCACGCACGTCGCCGGGCTGATTGCGGGCAGCGGCGCCGCCACGGCCGGCGTGGACCGCGGCATCGCCCCCAACGTGCGGCTGATCGACCTCAAGGTGCTCGACAAGGACGGCGTGGGCTACTCGAGTGACGTCATCCTGGCGGTCGAGTACGCCATCGCCAACAGGACCGCCCTCGGCATCGACGTCATCAACATGTCGCTGGGGCACCCCATCTACGAGCCGGCGGCCACCGACCCGCTCGTCCAGGCCATCGAGCGCGCGGTGCGGAACGGGATCGTCGTGGTCGTCTCGGCTGGCAATGTCGGCCGCAGCAGGGACACCGGCGAGGTCGGCTACGCCGGGATCACCTCGCCCGGCAACGCGCCGTCCGCCATTACCGTGGGTTCGCTGAACACGCAGGGGACGGAAACGCGGAGCGACGACGCAGTGGCGCCCTACAGTTCCCGCGGGCCCACGTGGTACGACGGCTACGCCAAGCCCGACGTGGTGGCACCCGGGCATCGCCTGGTGAGCGAATTCTCGAAGGCCAGCACGCTTTACGAAACCTTGCCCGGCAGCCTGCTCGTGGAGCGGCCCATGAAGGGGAACGGCAATGTCAGCGGCTCGTCCGACAAAGCCAACATGATGATGCTGAGTGGCACCAGTATGGCCACGGGGGTTACGAGCGGCGTGGTCGCTCTCATGATTGAGGCCAACCGTCACGCCGCGGTCGAGGCCGGTGCAACCGGCCGGCTCTCCCCGAATGCCATCAAGGCGATGCTGCAGTTCACCGCCTACGTCCTGCCCGGCACCGACGAATTGACCCAGGGCGCCGGCGCCATCAATCCGCTGGGCGCCACCGCGCTCGCCGCCAACGTCAACCCGGCCGCCGCCGCCGGCCAGCCGTGGCTGCTCTCGGGCATGAACCCGCTGACGGAAACGGACACCGAGACCTTTGCCTGGGGCCAGCACATCGTGTGGGGCGACCAGCTCCTGTGGGGCGACTCGGTCTACTTCAACCAGCCGGCTTGGGCGCAGCACATCGTGTGGGGCAACCAGCTCCTGTGGGGCGACCACATCGTGTGGGGTGACCACATCGTGTGGGGCAACGCCCAGACGGCGGTGTGGGGCAACCACATCGTGTGGGGCAACCAGTTGCTGTGGGGCAACCAGCTCCTGTGGGGAGAGCATATCGTGTGGGGCGACCTGTCCAGGGCGCTCGGCATCTCGGGCACCAGCCTGGTCTGGGGCAACGCCCTCACCGAGGCCGACGGCGCTGAGGCTCGTCCGGCGGCCGTGCACCGCTCCAGCCCCGGCGCCACGCCGACCGCCCTCGGCCTTCGCCAACGGTAACCCCAGACGTTCGCCCGCGCGCCCGACCCGCCCGGAGGGTGCGCGGGGGAGACTAGACCGATCGGTCCAATCGGAGTATGCTGGCCGCTGCTAGACCAACCGGTCTAGTCAGTGACCACCACGAGAGGAGCCAGATCATGCGCGTAGCCAAAGACGACGTCGACGTCAGGATGGACATTCCCGGGGCCGTCGTCCGCCAGCGCAAGAACTTCGGCGACGCCAGCGGCTTGGGCAAGATCAGCGGCGAGTACTTCACGCTCGCCGCCGGTGTCGACACGACACCGCTGTTCGTGGGCCTGGCGGGCAACGTCTGCCACTGTCCCCACTGGGGCTTCGTGCTGCGCGGCCGGCTCACGACCACCGCGGCCGACGGGGCCACCGAGACGGTGGCGGCCAACGACCTGTTCTACTGGCCGCCGGGGCACAACGTGAAGGTCGAGGACGACGCCGAGATCATCATGTTCAGCCCGCAGCAGGAACACAGCGTGGTCATCGACCACATGATCGAGATGGTCAAGCAGTAGTGACGCACGCGACCAAGCAGCGCCTGCTCGATGCCGGTTGGGCCATGCTCCTGGAACATGGCTACAACGACCTGGGCATCCAGGCGCTGCTGACCGCCACCGGCATTCCGAAGGGGTCGTTCTACCACCACTTCAAGGACAAGCAGGACTTCGCCCTGCAGGTCGTCGACGAGTACATGCGGCAGGTGCACGCCGGCCTTGGTGCCTGTCTCGGCAACCAGCGCCGCGCCCCGATGGACCGGGTGCGCCACTTCTTCGAGACGACGACCCAGAGCTATCGCAAGGAAGGGTACCTGGGCTGCCTGCTCGGCGGACTCGGCCAGGAACTGTCGGGCGCCAGCCCGGTCTTCCGGCAGCGCATCGAGGCTTGTCTCAACGAGATTGCCGACCAGATCGCGGCGTGCCTCGAAGCGGCGCGGGCGTGCGGCGACATCGCGGCCGATGCCGACACGCGCCAGATGGCCAACCTGCTGGTCGATTGCTGGGAAGGGGCGGCGCTGCGCAGCCGGCTGCGCGAGAACCCGGCGCCGCTCACCGCCATGCTCGATTTCTACTTCACGGCGGCGGCGGTACCGAAGCGCCGCCCCGCGCCCCGCGCCCGGGCCCGCGCCGCCGCCAAGCGCTGAGCGTCGGCTTACTTCGTCGACCAGT
This sequence comes from uncultured Acidobacteriota bacterium, assembly GCA_963843885.1. Lineage (GTDB taxonomy): Bacteria > Acidobacteriota > Vicinamibacteria > Vicinamibacterales > UBA2999 > CADEFD01. Next base: position 264,745 of record CAWJMJ010000010.1, on the reverse strand, counting down.
CGGTCGAGAGCTGCACGCCGCCCCAGGCCATCCGCAACTCGCCGTGCGCCGGCCCGGCGCCGGTGGCCGGAATCAGCCAGATGGTGAAGCTTTCGATCGGCGTCTGCAGCGCTTGCTGCCGAAGGTCGACCCGGGCGACGTCGTTGGCGGCGTCGTAGTTCATGGCCGCGGCCATCGGCGTCTGTCCGGTTTCCTTCTGGATCAACAGCTTCCAGCCCGACTTCTCCGGCATGGCCTGCAGCAGGTAGCGGCCTTTGGGCAGGTCTTTGCCGCCAATCACCAAGTCGACATCGGTCACAAGCAGGGTGGCGTCGTTGGCGCCGAGCCGCCAGGCCTTGCCGTAGGGGACCAGGTCCGCGCTGTGCAGTTGACGGCCGCGCAGGTGGGGCTGGCCGTAGTCGATGCGCACCTTGGCTGGTGTGGCCGGTGTGGTTGGCGTGGCCGGCGTGGCCGGCGTGGCCGGCGTAGCGGTGTCGCTGGGGTGGCCGGGGCGCTGGCAGCGGGTGCCGGCGTGAGCACCACTTCGACCGTGGCCCGCCCGCTCGGAGCCACCCGCATCGGCCCCTGGGCCGCGACCGTGTTGGCCATCAGGGCGATCGCGACAATCGAGGTCGTGCCGAGAACGAGACGCACGCGCGTGAAGGGCAAGGACGGCAGTGTCATGAGCCGAAGCATCTCACAGTCTTGCTCGGTCGAGCCGGCCCCACGCTGCGCCGGCCACACGGATCAGGCGGCGACGGCGGGACGGGTCGAGTCGTCTGGGCGCGGCCCTGGCATGGGCGGCGCGTCAGGAGCGAGGTCGTCTAACCGCCGGCGCCGGTGCGGCCATCGGCAGGGCGCGGGCCGCGTCGGACCGCGATGACCTTGCCCGTGCGCGTCGGTTCGAGCGGCGCGTGTACCATGGCACCACGAGGGACCCGCCATGAGAATCACCGCGCTGCTCGTCGTCGTCCTCACCGCCACGCCGCTGTACGGGCAGGGCAATCTCACCACCACCAACATCCAGCGCTACTACACCCCCGTGCGCCTCTTCCTGCAGGGGGCGGCCGAGGTCATGCCGGCCGAGAAGTACACCTTCGAGATCGCGCCCGAGCAGATGGACTTCGGGCAATGGATCAATCACTCCACCGAGCGGAATTACGTGGACTGCGCCGTGCTCAAGGGCGAAGCCAATCCGATGCCCAAGGCCAAGACCGACCTGCTGAAGGCCAAGGCCGAGATCGTCGCCGCCCTCAGAGCGTCGTTCGCTTACTGCGACGCGGCTTTCGCGACGCTCGACGATCAGAAGATCCTGGCGACGCCGCAGATGGTGCAGGCCTTCCTGCACACCACCGTGCACAACAACGAGATCTACGGGAACGTCGTCGGCTACTTGCGCGCCAACCAGATCACGCCGCCGTCCACCGAGATGATCCAGGAGATGATCAAGGCCAAGAAGACGCCGGATCAGATGCTGAAAGAGATGATGGAGAAGTACAACAGGAAGCCCGGCGCGTGACGCGCCCTGGTCGCGGCGTCGCGCAGAGAACCAGCCCGCCAGCGCGCTTTCTCACCATCGACATCGGGGGCAGCGGGCTCAAAGCGGCCGTGGTCAATCGCCGGGGCGAGATGCTCGGGGAGCGCCTCCGGGTGGAAACTCCCCACCCGTGTCCCCCCGGCGTGTTGCTGCCCGCACTGGTGCAGCTGGTCGAGCCGCTGGCTCCGTTCGATTGCGTCGCGGTCGGGTTTCCCGGCGTGGTCCGGGGCGGGATCATCGTGACCGCCCCGAACCTCGGCACCAAGGACCTGCGCGGCTATGATCTGGCCACGGAACTGGCCGCGCGCCTCCAGCGGCCGGTGCGGGTGGCCAACGACGCCGAGATTCAAGGCTTCGCCGCCATCACGGGCACGGGCATCGAGATGGTCATCACGCTGGGAACGGGCTTTGGCACCGCGCTCTTCGAGGATGGGCGGTCGCTCCCTCACCTGGAGCTGGCCCATCACCCCTTCCGGAAGGGCAAGACCTACGAGCAACAGCTCGGCAATCGAGCACTGAAGAAGGCGGGCAAGAAGAAGTGGAACCGGCGGCTCGAGAAAGCGCTGCACACCTTGCGGGCCCTGGTTCACTTCGACCGGCTGTATCTGGGCGGCGGCAATGCGGAACACGTGAAGCTCGAGTTGTGCGCTGACACCGTCGTGGTGTCCAACACGCTCGGCGTGACAGGCGGCGTCGCGCTCTGGTTGGGAGTCGCGGAAAGCCGACGGTGACGACCGAGCCCGGACGGGCGGCGTCGCGAGGGGCCGCGCCGGCCGGCCAACGAGTCGCGCTATGATGGCGGCCCGTCATGCCCAGCCTCCGTAACTGCACGATCGTCCTGTCGCTGGCCGCGACGCTGGCCGCCGTCGTCCTGGCGCAAACCCCGGATCGCGGCTGGCCGATGCACGGCGGCATCGACAACATCCGCTACTCGCCGCTGGCGCAGATCACCAAGGCCAACGTCGCGCAGTTGAAGGTGGCCTGGACCTACGACTCGCACGATGCCTTTCCGGCGTCCGAGATGCAGAGCCATCCCGTGGTGGTGGACGGCACGCTCTACGTGACCACGCCCAGCATGAAGGTGGCGGCGGTCGATGCCGCCACCGGCGTCGAGCGGTGGAGCTTCAGCCTGGCACCCTCCGGCGCGCCGCAGACCCGCTTCCGGCATCGCGGCGTCACCGTGCACCAGGACCGCGTCTTCGCCACCTACCGCAATTTTCTTTACGCGCTCGACCGCGCCACGGGTCAACCCATCGCCACGTTCGGCACGGCCGGGCGCATCGATCTGCGCGAGGGCCTGGGCCTGCCGGTCGAACGGGCCAGCGTCAGCGCCAGCACGCCCGGGTCGATCTTCGAGGACCTGATCATCTTCGGCAGCAGCGTGCCCGAAACGCTGCCGGGCACTCCGGGGCATATCCGCGCCTTCGACATCCACACCGGCAAGATGCGGTGGATCTTCCACACCATTCCGCAGCCGGGGGAGTTCGGCGCCGACACCTGGCCCACGGGGCCGACGCGCTCGGGCGGCGCCAATGCCTGGGCCGGCGTGACCGTGGACCAGGGGAATGCCATGGTCTTTGCCGCCACCGGCTCGGCGTCGTTCGACTGGTACGGCGTCAACCGCCACGGCGACAACCTGTTTGCCGACTCGGTGCTGGCCCTCGACGCGCGCACCGGCAAGCGGGTGTGGCATTACCAGATCATCAAGCACGACTTGTGGGACTGGGACCTGCCGACCGCGCCCAGCCTGGTCACGGTGAGGCGCCACGGCAAGCCGGTGCCGGCGGTGGCGCAGCTCACCAAGCACGGCTATGTCTTCGTGCTCGACCGCAAGACCGGCACGCCGCTGTTCCCGGTCGAGGAACGGCGCGCGCCCGAATCGACGATCGACGGCGAACGGGCCGCCCCGCGCCAGCGGCACCCGCTGGCGCCGCCGCCGTTCACGCGTCAGCAGATGACCGAGGCGATGATCACCACGCGCACGCCCGAGGCGCACGCGGCGGTGCGGGATCAATTCAAGACGCTGACCAGCGGCCCGCTGTTCACGCCGCCGACCAACGGCCTGATCGTGTTCCCCGGCGTCGATGGCGGCGCCGAGTGGGGCGGCGGCGCCTTCGATCCCGAGACCGGGCTGCTCTACGTCAACGCCAACGAGATGCCCTGGATCATGCGGCTCATCCCCAACACCGACACCGCGCTCTACGGCAGCAAGTGCGCGTCGTGCCATCGCTCGGACCGCACCGGCGGACCGCAGGCGCCGTCGCTCGTGGATGTCGGCACGCGGCTCACGCGCGACGAGATCGCCGCCGTCATCCGGACGGGCACCGGCCGCATGCCCGGCTTCCCCGACATGGGTGCCAAGAACATCGGCGACGTGGTCGAGTTCCTGGTCAGCGGGAAGGATCAAGCCAGCGATCCCGCGGTGGCCGCCGATCCAGATCGTCTGAAGTACCGCAACGACGGCGAAGTGCTGTGGCGCGACCCCGACGGCTACCCGCCAATCACGCCGCCGTGGGGCACCTTGAGCGCGCTCGACCTCAATGCCGGCACCATGCGGTGGCAGAAACCGCTGGGCGAGTATCCGGAGCTGGTCGCCAAGGGTCTCACCAATACCGGTAGCGACAACTACGGCGGTCCGGTCGTAACCGCAGGCGGCCTGCTGTTCATCGCCGCCACCAACTTCGACCGCAAGCTGCGGGCCTTCGACAAGCTGACCGGCGAGCTGCTGTGGGAGACGGTGCTGCCGTTTGCCGGCAACGCCACGCCGTCCACCTACATGTTGAACGGCAAGCAGTACCTGGTCATTGCCTGCGGCGGCGGCAAGAATGGCGCCCCATCCGGCAGCGCCGTCGTCGCCTTCGCCCTGCCCTAGACTTCGCGGGCACGCCCGGCTGCGTTTCTCCGCTCACGTCACGGAGACCCTCGTCCAGCCTGGCGAGGTCGTCGCGGGCTTGACCTGAGAGCTCTCAGCGGAGCCAGGCGCGCAGGGCGCTCTTGTCGATGGTTTCGATGAGCGCGCGATTGGCGGCGCAGCCGGACGGACCAGGCGCCAGGGCGTCGCGATTGCCGGGGTTGGCCGTGTCGAAGCAGCGGGCGATGCCCGTGATGAGAAGGACTTGAGGCGCCGAGCGGGGCAGCGTCTGGTTGAAGTAGGCGTAGTTCGGGCGCACGAGCGGCACGCAGCCGGCCGCTGGCGCCGCTGCGAACCGGGCCCGCAGGCCCCGGCCCTGCTCCGCGTAGCACGCCGGCTGATCGCGCTCGGCCGGCGTCATGTCATCCAGCCACGCCGTGACCTCGGCCACGGCGCGCTCGGCATCGGCCAGTTGCCTGCTGGCGCCTCCGGTCGGGCTCAGCTCCGCGACGACCGCGGCCTCCTCGATGCCGAGCGCCGCCTCGATTGAAGCGACGAAGGCCGCCGGATCGGGAGTGTTCGGAGCCACGTCGGCCGCCTCCTTCAGGCGGCGTGCCCGGCGCGCCGGATCCCGGACCACGGCCAGTTGCGCCGTGAACTTCTCGAGACTCTGGCGGGAACTCGTGACCTCGCCGGCGCGATGGAGCCTGGCGATCTCGAGCGCCGCGCCGAGCGTCAGCGGGACGAACAGCGCGTCGGGCTCGCGGGCCACGATGAGCAAGTCCCCGTAACGCGGCAAGCCCGCGATCTCGCCGCTGCGAGCCGGCAGCAGGAAGGCGTCGTGGTCGATGGCGCCAAACTCGGCGACGTGCTCGCTGCGGAAGACCGCCCGATCGATGGTGTTGACGACGAACCCCTGAAGGGCGGTCTCGCCGGTGTCTTCGCGGATCGTCTTCCCGTTCCTCACGTACTCGAAGATCGGGAAGGCTCCGAACGTCATGCTGCCCGACAGCGGCAGCGTGCGCGGCCCGGGATGTCCGGGCGCGTGCGCCGGCGCCTTGGCGGCGTCGAGGCTCGCCCACGTCTCCACGCTGAAGCCGACGGGCGTCGCCACGCCGGTAGCGCGAGCAGCGAGGCCATTCAGCGTCAGCAGTTCGGCCTCGAAGGCCTTCAACTGGACGGGCGTGACGCCGGCGTCGGTGCGGGCGCTGGCGGCGGCGGTCAGGCCTTTCCATGGCTTCCAGACCCCGGGGGCCGTCGGCAGGCGCGTCGACTGTGACCAGACGAACGACGGAGCGAGCGCGGCGAGGCCGGCCACGATCAGCACCGGCAGCAGCGGCCGCGCGGGCTCGACGGCGTGCGCGTGCGGGGGGCGATCGACGAGAGTCGGAATGGTCATGGCCGTCGTGGTCCGGTGGGTCGATACCGCGCCCCGCCCGTCCTTCCGCGGCAGGAGCGGCCGAAGGTTACTTGCCGTTCAGCTCGTCGTAGATGGCCTGCACCGCGGCTGGGAGCCGGGTCGAGCCGTAGCCGGGGTACTTGCCGATCCAGGCCGTGTCGGCAGCGGCCTGCTCGACCGTCTGTCCGGCTTTGTGAGCGGCAGCGGTCCTGGCGTAGAGGTCGGCGAGAAACTGCTGGAAGATCGCCACGTCCTTCCAGCCGGCCACCGGCCGGTGGCCGCCGATGACCGTATCCACGTTCTTCACCGTGCCGAGCAGGGTCTTCAGCGTCTCCGGCCAGGCGCGGCCGCTGCCGCCGTTACCGCGGTCGATGAAGGGCGCATCCAACCACGGGAACATGTCGCCCGCCTGCATGGTGCGGAGGGCGGGGTAGACGACGAAGGTATCGCCGTCGGTGTGACCGGCGCCGAAGTAGTAAAGGTCGATCCGATCCTTGCCCGCGCCCAGCGTCAGCGTGTCCTTGTAGGTGCGCGTCGGCAGGAACTGCGCCTTGTCGCCCTGGAACGCGTCCATGCGCGTCATGTTCGCCTTCGTGTGCTCGTGCACGACGCTCTCGACCGACGCGCCGAAGAACTCGTTGCTGCCCGTGTGATCGCCGTGGGCGTGCGTGTTGATGATGGTGACGACGGGCTTGTCGGTGACGCTGCGGATGCGGGCGAGCAGCGTCGGCCCCCAGCCGGCCAGCTTCGTGTCGACCACGACCACGCCCCGGTCGGTGACGAAGACCCCCGTATTGCCGCCGCTGAAGGCGTCGCGCGGCGTCGTATTCGAACCGGTGATGACGTAGAGATTGTCTTTGACCTTCTCGATCTTCGTGGCGTCGAGGGCGGCTTGGGAAGGGGCAGCAGGCGTCTGGAAGGCGGCGATGGTGACGGTCAGGCCCCCGGCCAGGGCGATGGTGGCAAGCACGACAGCGCGTCTCATGTCCGGATTCTACTGCTGGGGCCGGCCACCGATGGCCATTACACGAAGCTGACCAGCCATGCCGCCGTCTGCATCCACGTCTCGGTCATCATCAGCGCCAGCCTGACAACGTAGGAGCCGATCAGCATGACCGTCCCTGCCAGGAACACCCGGTTGACGTGGCCGTAGTGGCGGGCGGTCAAAGCCAGGGCCACGGCCGCCAGCAGCGATGGGAACCCGAGGAACCACAGCGGTCCGAGCGCCTGCAGCGTGGCGATCGGGATGCGGCCCAGCGCCGGTGGCAGCAGGCTGATGGCCGTCAGCAGCATCAACGCCTTGTGGGCCGCCGGTCGCCGGCGATAGTAGACGGCAGTACCGAACAACAGCCCGAACACCACCAGATCCACCAGTGGCACGAGCAGGAACGCCAGCGGCGGAATGCCTGGCGGCGACGAGGCCGAGCCGTACTTGGCGGCGCGCAGTGCCACCGGTATGCCGGTCACGACAATCAGCGTGGCCAGCCCGATCCCGGCGTAGCCCAGGCGCTGGTGCAGGCGGATGCGCTTGGCCGAAATCAAGCGCACCTGCGCGAAGAAGAGCACCACCCATGCCGTCATCATCAGGCCGTGCACGTGCACGTAGAGCGACGGCAGCGGCGGGCTGCCGAACAGGCTCTTGAGGTAATAGGTTGGCGCGAACCCCAGCAGGACGATCACGGGGAAGAGAATCGCCGCAGTCAGGAACAGACGGCGGTCGAACAGGTGGCGGTCAGCGGTGCCGTTCACGTGTAATCTCCGGTGTCGGTCGAAGTTATCGCCGGTGTCGGTGGAAGGCTCTGGGATTCGATCAACGGCAAGGCGCCTCATACTACGTCGGGAGGGCGCTGCATGCGGGTGATCGTCGTGGGTGGCGGGATCGGCGGGGTGACCGCCGCCCTGGCGCTCGCGCACAAGGGGTTCGAGGTCGAAATCTACGAACAGGCCGGCGAGCTCGCCGAAGTGGGAGCTGGCGTGTCGCTCTGGCCCAACGCGCTGAAAGCGCTGCACCAACTGGGCCTGGGCGCGGCGCTGGAGGCGATGAGCTTCGTGAGCAGCGAGGGAGCGATTCGCCAAGCCGATGGCGCTGTGCTGTCGCGCACGTGCGCGCCCGAGTTCGTGCGGCGATTCGGCCTGCCGCCGATGGTGTTCCACCGCGCGGAGCTGCTGGATGCGCTTCTGAACGCCGCTCGGCATGTGCCCCTTCACCTTGGCCACGAGTGCCGGGACCTGGCACAGGACGCCGGGAGCGCCACGGCCCATTTCGCCAACGGCGTGTCGGCGACGGCGGCGGCGATCGTGGCGGCCGACGGCCTCCGGTCGGGCGTGCGGACGCGGCTCGGCGTGGCCGGCGAGCTGCGATATGCGGGCTATACGGCCTGGCGTGGCATGGCCTCGTTCGAGACGCGCGAGCTGATCGCCGGCGAAACCTTCGGCTGCGGGCAGCGCTTTGGCCTGGTGCCACTCACCGGCAACCGCGTCTACTGGTATGCCACCGACAATGTGCCCGAGGGGCAGCGCGAGCCGCCAGCGGCGGCACAGGCACGGCTGCTGGCGCTGTTCGATGGCTGGCACGCGCCGATCCGGGACCTCATTGCGGCAACCGAGCCGGCCCGCATCCTGCGCAACGACATCTACGACCGCGACCCGGTGAACCGGTGGGGCGCCGGCCGGATCACGCTGCTTGGAGACGCCGCGCACCCGATGACGCCGAATCTCGGACAGGGCGCCTGCCAGGCGATCGAGGACGCCCTGGTGCTGGCCGCTCACCTCGCCACTGGATTCGAGGTCGAGTCCTCGCTGCGGGCCTACGAGCGTGAGCGGATGGCGCGAACGCGGCCGGTGGTCCAGGCTTCGCGCCGGGTGGGTCGAATGGGTCAGGTCGAGGGCGCCGCGGCCTGCCGCCTTCGCAACTTGCTACTCCGCATGATCCCGGGCTCGATGACCTACCGCCACCTGGCACCGGTGGTGGGATACGAAGGGCATCTCGGCCGCTGAAGCCGTCAGCGGACCAGGCGTCTGCCGACGGGCGGCGCCCGGTGGCAGGATCCAGGCAGGCGCCGCAGCGGCGGCCACAGTAGACTGAGACGAGCCGTGACCGAGCCGCGCTGAGCGCAGCCGACTCGACGGTGTCTTGGCCCATCGCACCCATGTCATTCTTCGAGCTGGTGCTGAGCGTCCGCGGATTCGATCTGCCGGCGGCGTCGCGGGAAATCGCGGCCCTGTCTGCCTTGCCCTGGGAGGAGCTCGAGCGCTGGAGTCGCGACCGCCGGGATGAGATCGCCAATCACCACTTCACCAACAACCCGCTCTATCGGGCCAAGACCGGCCAGGCCTTCCCCCCGCACTGGGATGAACTGCCGATCATGGTCAAGCGGGACTTCCAGGTAGGGTTGTCCTCGACCGTCACGCCTGCGCTCAAGAACCACCGCTTGTATCGCGCGTCGACTTCCGGCTCATCGGGCACGCCCTTGATGTTCGCCAAGGATCTCCACTCTCACGCGTGTTGCTGGGCCCTCATCAAACAGCGTTACGACTGGCACGGATTGACGCTCAGTTCCAAGCAGGCGCGCTTCTTCGGGACGCCGCTCGAGGGGCGATCGAAGTGGCAGGAGCGGTCCAAGGACTTCACGATGAATCGTCGGCGGTTCGTCGTGTTCGACCTGTCGGACGAGCGCCTCGCCGAGTTCACCGAGACCTTCCGGCGCAACCGGTTCGAGTACGCCTACGGGTTCACGAGTTCCCTGGTCGTGTTCGGGCGCTATCTGCAGAAGCGTGGCCTCACGCTGAAGTCGGTGTGTCCGACCCTGAAGCTGTGCATGGTCACGTCAGAGGTCTGCACGGCGGAGGACCGGCGGCTGCTCACCGCGGCGTTCGACGTGCCGGTCGTGAACGAGTACGGGGCGTCGGAGGTCGGCATCATCGCCTTCGACAGTCCGGCCGGCGATTGGCTCCTCTCGGACGAGACGCTCTTTGTCGAGGCGGTTGACGAGGCCGGCGCCGCGGTGCCCGACGGCACGGTCGGACGCCTCCTCGTGACCGACCTGCGTAACCGCGCCTGGCCATGCATTCGCTACGAGATCGGCGACATGGGCGCCATCCGGACCCGGGTGGACTCCGGCGGGCAGGCGCGCCGGGTCCTCGAACGGCTCGAGGGGCGGGTGGGCGACAGCATCATCCTGCCGAGCGGCAGGAAGACCGCGGCGTTCACGTTCTACTACGTCACGCGGAGCCTGCTGGAGACGTGGGAGATTTTCCGGGAACTCCAGATCCGGCAGACGGCGCCCGATGAATTCGTCTTTGACATCGTCAGCGATCAGCCGTTGACGTCCGAGCACGAGGGCGAAATTCCGCCGGCTCGTGGAGCACTACTTCGAGCCTGGCCTGCGGGTGCGCATCAACCGCGTGCCGGCCATCCCGGGATCGGCGTCGGGCAAGCGCCGCCACTTCCAGCCGTTCCGGCCTGACGGCGGCGGCAGGCCGTGATCGCCACCGCCGGCGGCCGCCGGCCGGGCCCTCAGCGCGGGGCGGCCGCGGGCGCCAGCTGCTGCAGCGCCTCGCCCAGTTCGCGCCGCGCCGCCTCGACGGTCTCGGGGTCGCGTTCCCAGCCTGTCCAGTCGGGGGCAATCCGCTTCACGACCTTCTGCGCCCACTCGCCGCGGCCACGCGCGCGCAGCAGCGCGACGTAATCGTAGTCGTCCACGCCGTCGCGCAGCCATTTCAAGCGCATCGACGGGGCTGAGCCGGCCAGCCCGGCCGGCGCCCCGGGATAGATCAGCATGCCTTCGCCGGGATAGTTGGCGCCGCGCGCGAACACCCCGTCGTTGTTCACGTCGTTCCAGGGGTCGGCGCTCCAGCGGTCGACCTTCCAGTACAGCAACCCCGTGAGCCGCAGGCTCTGGTTGATGAAGCCCGGCTGAATCCGGAAGTTGAGAGGCGGATAGTCGATCTGCCACTTCGGTGAGTAGTCGTCCTGCACGAGCGCGTTGTACGACCAGACTTCATCGCCCTTGTCGATCGCCGTGGCCACGGCGGCGACATGCCGGTCGTACTGCGAGGGCAGCACGACCCAGATGTCCACCGCCGACCGTCCGGTGCCCGACCCGTCGTCGAACAGCGACGCCGTCGGCGGCATGGTCACGAGATTGCGGACCCCAGCTGCGTGCAGGTGGCGCGCCCACTCCTTGAGCCGCGGAAAGAGCGCCGGACAGCCGCCGATTCCGTCGGCCGTGTAGTTGTAGAGGAACAGCCGCGAATGGCGCCCCGCCGCCCGCGCCTGGATTGCCGCGACGGCCGGTGCCGGATTCATCCGGCTGCAGTCGGCGTGGTTGGCGTCGCTCCAGAGGCCGAGCGAACCGGCGGTGAGGCCATGCGCGTCGACGAGCACGGCCTCGTCCTCGGGCGCCACCACGATCGGCGAAAGACGATGGCGCAGCAGCAGGAGGTTCTGCGCCCGCGTGCCCGAGTCGCCGTTACCGAACGAGAACACCGACTTCAACGCCGGCCGGACCGGCAGCGCGAAGTCCCAGACGTGCAGCGTCACCAGGCCCGACGCCGCGCCCTGGTCAGAGCTGACGGTGAACGTGCCGGTGTAGCGACCGGCCGCGGCCGTGGCCGGCACCTGCACGTCCACCCATACGGGCTGCGTGCGATGTGCCGCCACCGTGAACGGGGTGGCGCGCAAGGCGCCGCTCGTGGGCGGCTGACCGGTGTCGGGATCGACAAAGGGGATGAGGGCATCGGCGTAGCGGCCTGGGCCCAACGGGCGGTTCCGCCCGCCGAGATCGCGGCTGCCGCGCGAGACCGTGACGTAGTGCTCGCGATATAGCGCGAACGCCGAGCGGGCGATTCGTGCGCCGCCGGGCCCGGCCAGATCGCTGATGGTGACGTCGACCCCGGTCAACGTCCCGGCTGACGGCCGCGCCGCAATCTGGAACGACTCGTATTCGCCGCGTGCGGCCCACAGTTCGATGGCCGACGGCGCCCCCGGCGCCGTCTCGGTCTCCGCAATCCGGGCCAGGCTCGAGGCCGTCCAGACGACGGGCCCGTATCGTGGCCACCACGGCGGGCGCCTCGGGGCGCTGCGCCACGACCAGCGCCAGGACCGGCAGCAGCACGACGCCGACAATCACCAGCCACACGCGCGGGATCCGACCGATGACGAGAGCCATGCCATCAGGCTCGCGGGAGCGCCGGTTTCTCCATGGCAATGAGGAGATGCGTGTTCAGCACCCGCAGCGACTCGAGGGCGAGCAGCGCCGGTGAGCCGAGGAAGACCAGCGGGCGGCACAGCGGCGGTGCGAACGTCAGCGAGCGTCGATACACCGGCCGCGCTTCCGGGAACAAGCGGCGGAGGGTCGAGGCGCGGATGCCGGAGGCGCGCGGATTGGTCGGGTTCAGCCAGAAGTCGTAGGAGACCAGCAGACCACCCGGCCGCAGCGTGCGCCACAGGGCCGCCGCCGTCGCCGTCCGCACCTGTGGGTCGATCACCGAGCTGAGCAGCATCGACTGGTGCACGATGTCGAACGACTCGGCGGGGAATGCCGTCTCATGCGCCGCCTGCTGAACGAACGTAATGCGGGTGTCGGGGTGCACGGCGTGCCATGCCGCCCAGGCGTCACCCCGCCTGTCGCTGCCGACGCAGTTGGTGTCCCGCGCTCCCCAACGGCGACAGCAGATGTCGAGAAACTTGCCGTTGGCGCAGCCCGCGTCGAAGAGGCGCAGGTCGGTCATCGGCCGCGCCCCGAGGCGTTCCCACAGGCCGTCGTAGGCACGCAAGCGCCGACTCGAACATGATCTCGTCGGCCGGGTGAGGCGGGGGCGGCAGCGACACGGCGTGCGGGGTAACGGTCGGCATCACGTCAGGCACCTCTCCGCGGTGGACCGAACCCGGCCCGTTCCACGACATCCGTTGCCGCCTCTGTAGCAACCGCCGTCAGGTGGCGGCCCAGTGCGACGTCACGCCACGAGCGCATTCCCATGGTCTGCATCACGGCCGCTCAGGAACGCCCGGTAGGCTGCGCCATTTGCGCTGTGTCCGGGCCGTCGGCCTCGAGCTCGCGGTGGGCCAGCGCCACGAAGGCGGCCAACGTCTGCTGCCGGGCCGAAGTCAGCCCGTTGCGGATCGAACGATCGGCGGAAGTCGCCGTCGTCGACGACGCGATCGATGGCGCGGGCCAGGGCGGTCGCATCCCGGGGTGGAACGAGGACGGCGTCGAAGCCGTCGGTGACGGTCGACGGAATACCGCCCACGGTAGTCGACACGCACGGCACGCCGTTGGCCTTCGCCTCGACGAGCACGTGCGGGGTGCCTTCCGACAGCGAGGGCAGCACCAGCATGTCGGCGGCGCGCAGCCGGTCGAGCAGGTCGGACCCGTAGGCCACATAGCCGACGAAGCGCACGCGACCGGCGAGCCCATACTGCTGCACCACGAGGTCGAGCCGGTCCCGGTAGGCGTGGCCCTCATTGGGTCCGACAATGTCGAGCACCCACGGGCGTTCCGTGCGGAGCTGGGGCAGGGCCTCGAGCAGATACTCGACGCCCTTCTCCTGGCGAATGTAGCCGACAAACAGAATCCGCACGACCGCCTGTTGGCAGGTGTCGGTGCGCGGGAAGAACTCCTCGTCGGTGACCGTACTCGACACCGTGGCCCACGTGCGGGGCGAGGCGTAGGCGTCGGCCAGCGGCTGACCGTTGCAGAGGAACGCGCCACCCGTCACCCGCCGCCCTACCCGGGTGGCGATGCGATCCAGCCAGGCGTAGGCCAGCGACAGGGTGCTCATCAGCCCGCCGCCGCGGCCTCCGGCCCTGAGAAGCGACACCGGGTCGCCGACGATCCAGTGGCACACCGGCCGGCCGAAGAGATAGGCGAACAGGTAGAGCCCGCCGATATATGGACACATGCCGCGCACGAAGATCAGGTCGGCGTCCCGGCAGGTGCCGTAGTAGGCGCGAGTGATGCCAACGACGTGACGCAGCGCTCCGAGCGTGTTGGGCCACCAGGGCTGGTCTCGTAACTCCACATTGGGAGCGTCGAGCGCGAGGTCGCTGCTCGATGGCGGCGGGCGATGCGACACGCGCGTACACAGCAGCACCTTGTCGTAGTGGGCCGCCAGGCCTGCGACGACCCGGCCCGAAGCGACATGCGTGTAGATGCGGCCGTCGTGCGCGTAGGCCTGCATCGGCGACACGAAACCCAGTACCTTGTCCATGAACCTCCGTTCTGCCCGAGCCCACGCGTTGAGCTGACGACGCGCCGGCGGCCCGGCACGAATCCTTCCGCTGTCGGTTGCGGCCACCGTGCCAGCGTCGGCATCGCCCTCACGAGTAGCGCAGCCGCACCACCGCGAACGTCCGCCCGATGGCGCGCAGGTCGTCGGCCCCGAAGGACAGGAACACACCCGGCGACACCTTCAGGAGGTAGGCCGCCGCGAAGAGCAGCACGCTCACCTGGGCGGCGGCACTGGCCACGGCGGCCACGGCAATGCCCGCCAGTCCCATCGAACCACGCAGGGCGACAACGGCGATCAACAGCACGGCCGCCCCCACGAGCTGACCGGTCACGCCGGCCGCCGGCCGCCCGGCCCCTTTCAGCCCCTGATTCAGCACGGTACTCAGGGACGCGAGCGATCCGGCCACGGTGAGAATCATGGCCGGACGCACGGCCGCGGCGAACTGTTCGCCGAACAGCGGCGTGACGACCACCGGCATGAGGGCGGCCAGCAGGGCCCCCAGGCTGCACGCCAGCACCGCGGCCTGGCGGAACGACTCGGCCAGGAGGCGCGCCTGCCGCATCGGGTCGCGCTCGCTGGCCATCTGGGCGAAGACGGTGATGCCGAAAGTCTCGCCGAAGGCGGAATGCGCCGCGCTGAAGGTGACGGCGGCCACGTACAGCCCGACCGCATCGGTCGACAACAGCGCTACGACCAGCATCTTATCGAGGTGGAGCACCAGCAGGTTGCTCGCCGTCGCCCAGACAAACGGGATCCCCGACCGCAGCAGCCGCCAACAATCGGCCAGGTGGAAGTCGACGCTCCACGGGCCCGCCACTGGAGTGACAGACGCAGCACCACGACCAGCAGGTGGCTGCCCAGAAAGACCGCGGTGAACGCCGCCACGTTGGCGCGCCCGCTGAGCCACAGCAACACGACCAGCGACGCGTAGACGAGGTAGAAGGCGACCCTGATGGCGTTGTAACGGCGCCAGCGCATCTGACCGTGCTCGGTCGCCAGCAGCAGCTGGTTGAAGATGTCGAGTGGGACCAGCAGCAGGCCGAGGCGCGATAAGGACACCAGGTCTTGTTTGTCGGCCGGCAAGAGCAGAGGCACGGCGAAGTAGCCCACCGTGGCGACCGCCGCCGACAGCATGAGGGCCAGGAGCACTGAGACTCGCGTCCAATGCGCGGCGCGGTGCGGATCGGCGGCGACCGCGCGAGCCACCGCCCAGTTGGCTCCGGCCAGCCCAAGGTTGCTGAAGATGGTCGGCCACAACAAGATGGCGACAAAGGCGCCCCGGGCCTCGGGCCCCAGGCTCCGGGCCGTCACAATCCCGGTGATCAGACCGCAGGCCTGAATGGCGATGCTGGTCGCGAGCGTGCCCAGATGAAGCGGCCGGTAGCTGCCGGCGCGCTCCGCGGTTACCCCGGTCATGGCGGTGTGGCGACCGAGCGCGGGAGGCCCAAGCCAAGCACTGCCGGACGCGGGTAATCCGCGGCCGGGTCGGCCCGGCGCCGTCCTGGTCACCGGACGCGTCCCGGTCGACCGTGTGTTCAGCCGAGGACTCGGACCCGCGGCGTGCCGCAGCCTTGGCCACGCGCTCGAGCAAATCCTGGCTGGGGCTGTACTCCGGCACGAGGTGCTCGAGCGTCGACACCAGCGCCCCCAAGTCGCGCCACTCACAGGCGCGGCGCAAACACGCGAGCTCGTGGGCGAAGGCGGCCCAGGGAATGGTGGTGCCCGCGAAGACGTGGATCTTGGCGTGGCTGGTCGGCAGGGTGTCTTCGTCGAGCTGGTTGGTCTCTTCGTAGAGCTTCTCGCCCGGCCGCACCCCGGTGAATTCGACGGCCACCGGCCAGGCCCGAGCCCCGAGAGGGCAATGAGCTTGTGCGCCAGGTCGACGATCCGCACCGGCTCGCCCATGTCGAGGACGAAGATCTCGCCGCCCTTGCCCATGGTGCCGGCCTGGAGGACCAGCTGCGCAGGCCTCGGGGATGGTCATGAAGTAGCGCGTCATCTCGGGGTGGGTGACCGTGACCGGCCCGCCCGGCGCGATCTGCTCCTTGAAGATCGGGACCACGCTGCCGTTGGACTGCCGAGGACGTTGCCGAAGCGCACGGTGACGAAGTGCGGGTCTCGGTCGCGGCTGCGGCAGCGACTGGATGTACGATCTCGGCGAGCGCGCTTGGTGGCGCCCATGACGCTGGTCGGGTTGACCGCCTTGTCGGTCGAGACCATCACGAAGCGCTCGACGCCGTGGCGCGGCCGGCCATCGGCGACCATGTTGCGCGTGCCGAAGACGTTGTTCTTGATCGCCTCGCCCGGGTTGGCCTCCATCATCGGCACGTGCTTGTGGGCCGCGGCGTGGAAGACGGTCGCCGGCCGGTGCGCCGCGAACACCTCCCAGCCGCTGGGGATTCTGGATGCTGCCGATTTCGGCATGGAACGGGACGGCGGCGAACCGCCGCCGGAACTGCTGCTGGAGCTGGAAGAGCGGCGATTCCGCCACGTCGTAGCCGACGATAGCCTGGGGATTGAAGCGCAGCCAGTTGCCGGCACAGCTCGGACCCAATCGAGCCGCCGGCGCCCGTCACGAGCACCACCCGCCCGCTCATGCGCCCTTGATGGTCGACTTGATCAATGCACCGGATTGCGACCGAGCAGGTCTTCGACGGCGACGTCACGGATCTGCGTCGCCAGGCTGAGGCCCTCGATGATGTCGGTCAGCCCCGGGATGGTCTTGCAGCGCAAGCCGGCGTTCTGGCAGTGCTGCAGGATCGCCGTCATCTGGGTGCCGGTCGCCGAGGGCAGCGCAATCAGGACTTCGTCGAGACCCAGTTGCTCCGCCAGGTCCTTGAGGTCGGCGCCGCTGCCGAGCACCCGCACCTGCGAGATGTCGACGCCCTTCATGCGCGGCTCGTCGTCGATGAACCCGACAATCCGGTAAGGCAGGCGCACGTTGCCGCGGATCTCGCGGAGCACGGCTACACCGGCGGCGCCGGCGCCATAAATCACGATGCGCTTCTCCGCGTCGGGCGGAGAGCTGCGCGGCGACAACTCGGTGACCAGCCGAATGGTGAGCGGGAGCACCGCGGTGCCGAGCAGGCACAGGCACAGATCCAGGACATAGACCGAGCGCGGGAAGCCTGGGGCAGCGAAGAACAGGATCAGGCCGCTCAGGAAGGCGCCGGTCAGGTTGGCCAGGGCCAGCGTCGAGACATCGCGCACCGACGTGTGGCTCCAACTGCTGCGGTCGACGCGCATCAGGCGGAAGACAATCGGCTTCACGGCAATCCACACGGCGAGGCCAGCCCACAGATGGACGTACTCGGACGAGGGGATGTCGAACTCGAACCGGAGCAGGAACGCCACGACCCCGGCTGCCGCCACCACCAGGACATGCAGGAGCGTCCGCGCCGCCTGCGCCCGCGGCCCGGAGAGAAAACCGCGAGCCCGGCCGAAGAGGGCGGACGACCGCCATGATCGGTGCTCCGAATGGCTGCTGCTCATGACGCCTCCGCGCTCTTCCGACGGCGTGCGGCGGCCGAACGGCGGTCCGCCCTCGGGTCGAATCATGCGCGCCGGGTCGAACGACGCCGGCCGCGCGGCATATCGGGTGGTCAGGACGATGAGTTTCAGGTCGCGCCAGAACGAGCGTTGCCGGAGATAGCTGGCGCTCAGGGCCAGCTTGGCCGGCAGAATCGTGTCCCGGTAGAACCGCTCGGGTTCCTCGCGGTCGGCCAGCAGTGCCTCTTCGTTGCGATAAGCGAGCGTGGCCACATCGGTCAGGCCCGGCGGGACGGCCAGCACTTCCCGCCACGACGGCAGCTCGAGGTCGACGAAGGTCGGCACCTCGGGCCGGGGGCCGACCAGCCGCATGTCGCCCTTGATCACGTTCCAGAGCTGCGGCAGCTCGTCGATCTTGTAGCGGCGCAGCACCTCGCCGACTCGGAGCAGCCGCGCGTCGCCGGTCGCGGTGACGGCGGTGCCCGGCTGGCCCATCTTCATCGACCGGAATTTGTAGAGCCGGAACCGGACGCCCCAGCGGCCGACGCGCTCCTGCCGGTACAGGATCGGCCACCCGTCTTCGAGCAGGACGGCGCAGGCGGCGACCAGACAGAGCGGGGCCACCGCAATCAGGCCGGCCACGGCGCAGACGCGGTCGAAGATTCCGTCAATCGCGCTCGGCCGGCGGTAAGGCATCGGCGGGGTCCTCAACGGGAAATCTGGCTGACGGACGCGGCCAGCCGCGAGCGGCCGGCGACGGCGCGGTGGCCGCCGGCCAGGCCGAGCAGGAAGCCCGCGCCGTATGACACGTGGTAGGTAGCGAAGACGACGGGCAGGACCGGCACGAGACGCCAGCCGCTCTGACGACCAGTCCAGACAGCGGCAGCGCCGGCGCCGAGCGAGTACAGGACCAGGGTTGCCAGGAGCGCGGCCGACGTCAGCTCGCGGGCGGGGGTCCAGGCGGCGGTGGCGCTGACGCCGGCGGCGGCTGCCAGCACCAGGCATCCCAGCACGAAGGCCGCAGGCACCAGATGGCGCCACGACGCCGGCCGGCCATGCTTGCGAATGACGGCCACCTTCCAGAAGCCGTATTGGAAATACTGCCGGAACAACGCGCGCAACGACCTTCGCGGCCGGTACCACGAGACGATCCGGGGAGACTGCCAGACGGCCCCTCCGGCACGAACGATGCGCAGGTTCAACTCGTCGTCCTGGTTCCTCACGAGCGTCTCGTCGAAGAAGCCGATGCGATCGAAGAGCGAGCGCCGCCAGCAGCCGTAGGTGACGGTGTCGACCGGGCCCTCGTAGGCCGCCTGATGGAAGCGGGCGCCGCCGCACGCAAACGAGGAGTGATAGGCCGCGGCAATGGCGCGGGCGAGGTAGCCGTCGGCCCGGGTCAACGCCGGCCCGCCGACGTTGTCGGCGCCGGTCTCCTCCAAAACTTCGAGCGAGCGCAGCACATAGTCCGGGGCATATTCGGTGTGCACGTCCATTCGCACGATGACCTCGCCGCGGGCCGCGCGGATGCAGCGATTCAGCCCGGTCGACACCATCTGCTCGGGGTTGTCGATGATCCGGATCCCGGAGCGGGCGCTGGCGTCGTCGAGCAGCGCCCGGGTGCCGTCGTCACTGCGGCCGTCGGCAATCAACACTTCGAGCGACACCCCCTCGGCCCGTTGCCGCTGCAGCGACTCGAGGAACGCGCCGATATGGCCCGCTTCGTTGCGGCAGGGCACGATGACGGAGACCGTTGGCCGGGCGGAGGCCGGCGCCACGGCGGCGCTGGGGCGGCCGGGGGCCGCTTGAGGCGGCGGCGGCAGCGGCGGCGGCAGCGGGGCGGCGGTCATGGCCACGCCGGCTCCAGGTGGCGGGACGCGACCCGCCGTGGGGCGGGACGACGCGGCCCCGCGCCCGATGCGGCGACGTCCCGGACGGCCAGGGGCGCCCGTTCCGCGATGCCGATGACGGCGAGGGCGAGGGCCAAGGCAATAGCCGGTTGCTTGTCCCAGTAGAGCGAGCTGTTGCCGAGGCCTTGCACGACGAGCGCGACAATCAGTGCGAGCACCGCGGCGCCGTGGTCTGGCGCAACGCCGCGTGCGATGATCGCCCTGGCCGAGCGAACGTAGCTGAGGAGCAGGCCAGCCAGCAGCAGAGGGCCGGCCGCGCCCAGCTCGATCCACGCCGACAGGAACGAATTGTGCGCGAGGGCATAGCCGAAGCCCCCTTCGAACACCCGCAGTTCCTGGCCGAACCCGTGACCGAAGAGCGGCCGCTCGGCGATGGCGCTCAGCGCGAACGTCCATCGCTCGAAGCGCCCGCTCAGCCCCTCGCCGGTGCTGGCGTCGACGCGCGTGGCCGCGGCGATGCCCGGCGGCAACGTCGCCACGTAGTAGCTGCCCGCGGCCGCGGCCAGCGCTCCGACCACGGCGAGCATCCGCAAACGCTTCGACAGAGTCGCGAACACGACGTAGCCAGCGCACACGCCCAGAACCGCGCCGCGCGAGAAGATCGCGACCGGGATGGCGGCAAAGAGGTGGCCGAGCGCGAAGTAGGCGCGCCGGGCAAGGCGCCGGCCCGTCCCGGCAGCGGCGCCGGTCGCGGCGCCGAACGCCAGCAACGTCGCCGCCTGGCCCAAGGTGTTCGGGTTCCAGCTCGTCGGCGTCGCGGAGTACTTCAGGTCCTGGAACGTCACAATCGTTCCGGGCGCGGCATCCATCAAGCGCAGCCCCATCTGCACCACCAGCGCCACGCCGCCCACCATCAGGCCGGCGGTCAGGAAGCGCAACCGGCGGGGCGAATCGACGATCGTGGGCAGCACGACGATCGCCACCACGCATCCGATCATCTTGGTGAGCGAGTAGAGGTAGTAGTGGTCGTAGCCGCGCACGATCGCGGTGAGCGCGCTCACCAGGCAGGCGCTGGCCAAGGCCAGCTGCCACTTGAGGATGCTGCGCTGACCGGGCGAGAGCGGCACGAATGGGAGCAGGAGCAGGCGCAGTGCATAGAAGGCGGTGAGGGCGTCCTCGATGCGCACGTTGATGGCCGTGGAGGCCAGCGCCAGGTCGGGGAAGCCCAGCGCGGCGCCGTAGAGCAGCAGGCCATACTCCGGGTGACGCCACAACACCACCAGCACGCACAGGGCCGGTACCGCCGCGGCGCAGGCCAGGCCCCACTCCATGGCGGGTTAGGAACGGCTCCCCGGGTAGGAGCCGTACTGGTAGTAGCCACCGGAGGCCCGGTGCCACGCGTTGAGGATCGTGCCGAGGACCGGCGTGCCGTCGTCGGCGAGCCGCTGGCGCACCGCCAGCACCTCGTCGGTGGTGGTGCGCTCGGCTCGGGCCACCAGCACGACGCCGTCGGCAACGCGTCCGAGAAGCCGGGCATCGGGGATCTGCAGCAGCGGCGGAGAGTCGACGAGCACGATATCGAAACGCTGACGGCACACGTCGAAGAGCGGCGCCAGACCGCGCGAGTAGAGCAAGCCGCTGCCCAGCGGGTGGCGGGGGCCGGCGGCGAGCGCGAACACCCCTGGCAGCGGCGTCGCCTGCACGCACGCGTCGAGCTGCTCGGAGTCCGGCGGTTGTTCCCGCGCCAGCAAGGTGGTCAAGCCGGTGGCATTCGACAGGTCGAACAGGTCATGGATGCGGGGGCTGTGAAGGTCCGCGTCGATGACGAGCACGCGCGCGCCCGTTTCCGCAAGCACGGCGGCGAGATTGCCGGTCACGGTCGTCTTGCCTTCGCCGGGATTGAAGCTGGTGATGACCAGGGCCGAGGGCCGCTCGTCGGCGTCCCCGGCCATGATCGACGTCAGGACGCCGCGGAACGACTGCAAGATGGTCTCTTGCGAGGCCCGGTCGGCCACGAGGTCGATGGCCGCCGGCCCGCGCTTCAGCGCCCGCGCGCCGCTCGACAGGCGCGGCCGTACGCCGACCGCCCGCATGCGCCGGCCGTCTCCGTTGGTTGCCCGCGGGATGACGCCGAGTTCGGCCACGTTGAGTAGCGCGGCGGCATGTCCGGGGCCATGCAACGCGCGGTCGGTGCGCGCGCGGACGGAGGTGACCGCCAGCGCCAGGCCCAGGGCCGGAATCAGGCCAAGCGCCAGGTTCAACCCGAGGTTCGGGAGGTACGGCGCAGTCGGCACCCGGGCCGGATCGATGACGCGCACGGCAGCGGCCCGAAGCGCCGCCGCCATCGACACCTCTTTCGACCGCTGCAGCATGGTGTCGTAGACCTGCTGGTTCGACGCCACTTGACGCTGCAGAATGTGATACTGCACCGCCTTGTCGGCCTCCGCGGTGACCTGCCGCGACTGCGCCGCGAAGCGCGCGGCGAGCAGCGCCTCGCGCCGTACCGCCGCGTCGTAGTCGTTGCGGATGCGGCCGACAATCGTCTCCTGCTCGGCGCGGGCGGCGGCCTCGAGCGGCGCCAGCTGCGAATCCAGCTTCCGCACGCTCGAGTGGTTTGCCGTGTAGGTCGTGATGAGCTCGGCGCGGTTCCGGCGCAGCTCGGTGATCTGCTCTCGCAGGGTACGCAGCGAGCTGTTGGACGCTTCCGGCAGGGCGTCGGCCGCGGCTACCGTCGAGAACTCCTGGCGGGCCTGCTTGGCGAGCCGGTCGGCCTGCGCGCGCGACAACTCCTCTTGCAGCTGTCGCAGCTTGTCCTCGGCCACCGAGCTCGTGTCCGACGTGAAGAGCAGGCCGGTTTCACGGGCGTAGGTCTGCAGGGCGTTGTCGGAGCGCTCGAGCTGGATGCGCACGGCGTCGAGTTGCTGGGTCAGCCACTCGCTCGTCTTCTGGGCTGCGTCGAGCCGGGCGTCGAGACTTGCCTCGATGAATGCGGCCGTCAGCGTGTTGGCGTAGTCGGCGGCCAGCTCAGGGCTGGTCGAGTCGAACTGGATGTCGACGATGCGGGTCTGGCCCGATGGCCGGACCTGCAGTTTCTTGGCAGCCCTTACCGGTTCGAGGTCACGCGCCGGGTCGGCGGCGGGCAAGTGCAGGGCGCGCCGCGTGCCGCCGGCGTCGGGCACGGCGTGGGAGCGCGTCCTCAGGCGGGCGGCCACCGTTTCGAGCAGGCTCGGGCTCTGCAGCAACCTCACCTGGGTGGCCATGTCGGACGGACTGACCGCAGCGCCGCCCTCCGCCACCGGGCTGACGGCCGAGGTAGCCATGAACGCGTCGTTGAGGTTGCGGATCTCGATGCTCGTTCGGGCCTGATACACGGGGGTCTGGAGCAGGTAGGCGAGGCCGCCGAGGGCGGGGCCGAGGAACACGATCAGCAGCAGCAGGCGCCAGCTCCGCTGTGCGGCCCGCAGGTAGGCCAGGCCGCTGCCCTGCGCCGCCGCTTCGGTGGGCCGGGTCTCGTGCGAGGGGGGCGGCATGCGCCACTGCCGCGGCGCCAGCTCCTGGTTCTTCGCGGTCTTCATCACTGCATCCGCCATACGGTCGTCGCTCCTCATCGCCGCCAGATCGCGAGGCCCGTGCCGAGCTGAATCGCCGCTTCGATGCTGCGGAGCGTGGCGCTCTTCACCGCGCTGCTCGGGATGAAGAGGATGTCGTTGGGCAAAAGCGCGGTGTCCTTGCTCTGGCCCGACAACACCTTTCTGACGTCCACGGCGATTTCGGTTCGCCCTTCGGAAGTGGACGAGGACCGCAGGATGCGGGCAGCGCGCGGGGACGCCGTGCGCTCCATGCCTTCGGCCATGGCCAAGGCCTGCAGCACCGAGATGCTCTCGCGCTCGTTCAGCGGGAAACCGCCCGACCGTCGCACGGCTCCGACCACGTAGATCAGCTCGGCGCGCGGCACGGAGACGACGTCGTTGGGGCGGATCTCGATGTTTTCACTCGGATCCCGGGCTTCGAGAAGGGACTTGAGACCAATTTCTCCCACGCTGAATCCGCCGCTGGCATCGACCACGGCGCCGGCCAGTGGCAGTGGCCCCGAATCGGTGCGGCGTGTGATTCGAATGCTGTTGCCAGCATCGGCCTTGATGCCCCCTACTTCGGCCAGCAGCTCGACCAGGGTCTTGTGTCCCCGAATCTGTCGAGTGCCTGGGGTTGCCACCGCGCCGAGCACCGACACCGGCTGGCTGCCGTAGTTCGCCACGGCCACGGTCACGACCGGTTCCTGCAGATAGCGCTCGAGGAGCCGGCTCAGCTCTTGTTCGACTTGTCCGATGGTCATGCCCGCGACGTGAACACGCCCGGCCATGGGCACGGCGATATCGCCGGCCAGGTCGACCAGAATCGGTTTGTCGTCGATCTCTTTGAAGTCCAGGACCCGCACGACGAGTTCGTCGCCGGTGCCGAGGGTATAGGTGCCTATGGCCGGAGCGGCCGCTGGCGGCTGGGCATAGGCCATGCCGCTAGCGATGCTCCACGGGATGAGAATGAAAATCGCGAGGACCTTGACCATTCAGCCGCGTCCTCCTCGGAGACGCCAGCGACGAGGTGCGATCTCCGTCTGCCGTAAGCGGTAGACGGACAGAACAAACGCACTTGCGACGAACGGGCTACACGTCGGCAAAGCCCGATACGAAATATCCCAGAATTGCAAGCGGCGTACCGCGCCGCAGTCGCTTGAAGCCGGGTTCGAGTAGTAAGCCGCCTGCTTGCCCGATGGCGCAGTTCGTTGTCTATTACTCATAAGAGCGACAACGCTACTCAGCCTTAGCGCAGCGTGAGGGCGCGTTGGCCCCGCCGCGTTCAATGCAGTTATTACACGGCCGTTAGGTTCTTATACAGCGGGCGAGTAATGGCACCAGGGAGCAGCACGCTCGCCTAAGCGAGCACGGAGGCTGGGATTCGGGGGTGGCGGCCAGGACACGCTTGACGGAGCGTGATCGCTCGCACAAGATGATGGCCGTCTCCTCCCTCCACCAGCGCAGCCACGATTCCTATGTCCGTGCCCTACTTTCGCCCTTCGATCGGCGACGCCGAAATCGAAGAGGTCGCTAGCGTCCTGCGCTCGGGCTGGTGCACGTCCGGGCCCCGGGTCAAGCGCTTCGAAAGCGATTTCGCCGCGGCCGTGGGCGCTCAGCACGCCATTGCGCTGAATTCGGCCACCGCGGCGCTGCACCTCGCGGTCGAGGCCCTGGCGCTGCGGCCCGGACAGGGGGTGCTGGTCCCGACCATGACGTTTGCCGCTACGGCGGAGGTCGTGCGCTACATGGACGCGGTGCCGATCCTCGTTGATTGCGAGCCGGTCACGCTCAACCTCGACTACGCCGACGCCGAACGCAAGTTGATCGAGGCGCGGACGGGCCGCTTGCCCGGTCTCGCTGCCCTCGAGGTGGTCGGCCTGATCCCGGTGCACGTGGGGGGCGTGATGGTCGACATCGATGCCACCACCACGTTCGCGGAGCGCCACGGCCTCTGGGTGGTCGAGGACGCGGCGCATGCGTTCCCCGCGGCCTGGCGCCCCGATGCGGCGTCGCCCTGGATTAAGTGCGGGCAGAACACCTCGAAGGTCGCGTGCTTTTCGTTCTACGCCAATAAGACCATTACGACCGGCGAAGGGGGCATGGCGGTGACCGACGACACGGCGCTGGCCGAGCGCATGCGCCTGATGTCGCTCCACGGTCTGTCGCGTGACGCCTGGGACCGCTATAGCGGCGGCACGTGGGACTACAAGATCGTCGCGCCAGGATTCAAGTACAACATGACCGACGTGGCCGCGGCGATGGGCATCCACCAGCTGGCCCGAGCCGAGGCGATGCGCGAGGCGCGCGAGGCGGTCGCGCGGACTTACCTGCGACGCCTGGCCGAACTCGACGCCATCGAGCTGCCGGCGGTCGATCCCGACCGGCTGCACGCCTGGCACCTGTTCCCCATCCGCCTTGTGACGGAGCGGCTGACCATCGATCGCGCGGCGTTCATCGACGCGCTGAAGCGCGCGGAGATCGGCTGCTCGGTGCACTGGCGCCCGCTGCACCTGCACCCGTATTACCAGGACCGTTACGCGTGGCGTCCCTCTGACTGTCCGGTGGCGACCCGTGAGTGGGAACGCCTCGTCTCGTTGCCCATCTTCCCCGCGATGACGGCACACGAGCAGGACGCGGTGATCAGCGCCGTGTACGACATCTGTCGCGCGGGGCGGGCCTGAGGGGCGGCGCCGGGCGCGCGGCTATCGAGCCTGGTCAGGGCACGATCACGCGAATCTGATTGGACGCTGGCCCCGCCCCGGCGGCGTTGACGCCCGTGATCCAGACATAGAACGCTCCCGAGGGCGCGCTGACCGTGATCGACGAGCCGCTCACCGCCAGACTGCCCGCGATCGGACCGGCGGAATCGTAGGCGGCCGCGATCACGTAATGCGACGGCGGGCTGCCGGACCCGGGACGCCATGTCAGGGTCACGAGCGATCCGCTTTGCACGGCGGGGTCCAAGGTCGGTGACGCCGGCGCTGCCATGCCCGCTACCGTTACGGTCACCTCGTTCGACGGTGCGCCGGTGCCGCGAGCGTTGGTGGCGGTGAGCCACACGTAGTAGCGACCCGCCGGGATGTCGTGGATGGTCGTCCCGGTGGTGGGCCAGAGATTCAGGCTCCCGATGGGCACCCCTCCGGGCGACATCGCTGCCAGGAGGGTATAACCGAGCGGCTCGCCGCCTGTCGCCGGCGGAAGCCAGGAGAAGGCCGCCGACGAGCCGGAGACCGACACCGCCAGGTTCCGGGGCGAGTCGTCGTCGACCTGGTCGAGGGCCATACCCAGCGTCCAGCGTGCCCGTTCGACGGCTGCGGGATCACGCGTCCAGTTCTTCCAGTCCGGGCCGACCTGCCGCGCGACCTGTTCCGCCCAGGCGCCGCGGCCGCGAGCTCTCAGCAGCGCCACGTAGTCGTAATCGTCCACGCCGTCGCGCAGCCACTTCAGCCGCATCGAGGGAGCCGCGCCGACGAGGCCGGCCTCGCTACCGGGATAAACGAGCATGCCCTCGCCCGGGTAGTTGTGGCCCGGCGCGAAGATACCCGTGTTGTCGACATCGTTCCACGGATCCTTGCTCCACCGGTCGACCTTCCAGTACAGCATGCCGGCCAAGTGCAGGCTTTGGCTGATGAAGCCAGGCTGGATCCGGAAGTTGATGGGCGGGTAGTCCATCTGCCACTTCGGCGAGTAATCGTCCTGCGACAGCGCGTTGTAGGACCACACCTGGTCGCCCTTACCCAAGGCCAGGGCCACCTCGGCCGCGCGCGCGTCGTACAGCCACGGCACCATCGCCCAGATGTCGACCGCCGACCGGCCGCTGCCCGAGCCGTCGTCGAGGAGTTCGGGGGTCGGCGCGATGGTGACCAGGTTGGGGACGCCAGCGCTGTGAAGGGCGCGGGCCCACTCGCGCAGGCGCGGGAACAGCGCCGGGCAGGCGCCGATCTCGTCGGCCGTGTAGTTGTAGAGATACAGGTCGGGCTGGTGCAGCGCCACCCGAGCGCGAACCTCCGCGCTGCTCGGCGCCGGCTCCATGGCTTCGCAATTGGCGCGATTGGCGTCGCTCCAGAAACCCAGCGCCCGCGCCGTCAGCCCGTGCGCATCGATGAGGACCCGTTCGTCGCTGGCGCTCACCGAGATCGGCGACAGCCGGTGCCGTAACAGCTCCCTGTTCTCGGCGGGCGTGCCAGAGGCGCCGTTGCCGAACGAAAAGGCCGACTTGAGCGTCGGCGTATGCGGCAGCGCGAAGTTCCAGACGTGCAGCGTCACGTGGCCGACGGCCACGCCTTGGTCGGAGGTGACGGTGAAGGTGGCGGTATAGGGCCCGGCCACGGCGCTGCTCGGCACCTGCACATCGACCCACACCGGTTGATTGATGTCCGACGCCACCGAAAACGGCACGGCTCGCAGTGCGGCGCCCGCCGGCGGCCGGCCGGTCTCGGGGTCCAGGAACGGGATCAGCGCGTCGGCATAGCGTCCGGCTCCCAGCGGCCGGTTGGGACCCCACTTGTCGGGGCTGGCTTGCGCGACCGTGACGTAGTGCTCGCGGTACAGCGTGAAGGCGGAGCGGGGGATCCACGCGCCGCCGGGCCCGCTCAGATCGCTCATGGTCACGTTGACGTTGGTCAACGGCAGACTCGACGGACGGACGGCGATCTGGAAGGACTCGTACTCGCCACGCGCCGCCCACACCTCGACGGAGGTTGACGGGCCCGGGGCGTCGGTTTCACCGATTCTCGTCAGGCTCGACTCCGTCCACACACGCGGGTTCGAACTCCGTGCTGTGGCGGGCGACGTGGCCCAGGCGAGCGAGAACGCCACGAGCAACCACCAGGAGGCGGGTCGACCCTGGCGCGCGGCTCCACGCGGCGAAATGTGCATCATCCAAACCCTGGGACCTTGCGGGGGAGGCAAGGGCCGTCACCGGGTTAGGAATCGGACAGGGCGCCGGAACCTTTAGAGCGCCGCCACGCCCTGTTCGTGGCAGCGCGCGCGCCCAGGGCGTGGACTGCGCGCTGAGCTCAGCCCCGCCGCGCGGCTTCGATGGCGGCGACGTCGATCTTGGTCATCGACATCATCGACTCGAACGCCCGCTTGGCCTCGGCGCCGCCGGCAGCCAGCGCCTGGGTCAGCACGCGCGGGGTGATCTGCCACGACAGGCCCCAGCGGTCCCGGCACCAGCCGCAGGCACTCTCCTGGCCCCCGTTACCGACGATGGCGTTCCAGTAGCGATCCGTCTCTTCCTGGTCATCGGTGGCAACCTGGAAGGAGAAGGCCTCGCTGTGCTTGAACTGGGGGCCGCCGTTCAGTCCCAGGCACGGGATGCCCATCACCGTGAATTCGACGGTCAACACATTGCCCGCCTTGCCGTTCGGGTAATCACTGGGGGCCTTGTGGACGGCCGTGACCGCGCTGTCGGGGAACGTGGCGGCGTAGAACTGCGCAGCGTCGTGCGCGTCCTGGTCGAACCAGAGGCAGATCGTGTTCTTCGGGGTCATCGTCGAATACTCCTCGCGAAACGGTCGTTAAGGCCCACGCCGCACGGCTCCAGTCCAATCGCACGACTCGGGCGGCATCATATCGGGGATGCCCTCCTGCACCACGGCGACGGCGGTTTCAACCGGGCTCGTGCACCGGTTGGCTCTTGACGGCACTCGGTGGTGCCGTCCCTGTGATGCTTAGACCGAGCCGCGAGCCAGAAGTCATCGGTCCTTGCGCTCCTGGTGCTAAAATCAGCGCCCCCACGATGAGTGCGTTGAGTTGGCGGCCGGCAACCTCCGGAGGTTGGCTCGAAGGGCGACAGTGGCCCACTCCGGCACTTTCGCTCGCGCTCGCGCTGTTCGCGATCGTCCTGGCCATGCAGTACGTCAGCGGCGGCTACCAGAGCGAGCGCGGCTTGCACTCGGACGAAGCTGCGCATCTCTTGAACGGCGTCCTGCTCCGCGACTACCTGCGCGACGGCCTCGGCCAGAATCCGCTGGAGTTCGCCCGGACGTTCTACAGTCACTATCCCAAAATCGCGCCGTTCATGTGGCCGCCGCTATTTCACGTCGCGCTCGGGCTGGCGCTATTGCCGGGGGGCGCACCCAACGCGACGGCGCTGGTCCTGCTGGCGCTGTGCACCACCTGGATTGCCTACCGGCTGTTTTCGGTCGTCGCGCTCATCTCGTCCCGCACCACGGCCGCGGCCGCGGTGGCGATTCTGCTGTCGGCACCAGGCGTGCTCGAACTGAGCACGTCGGTCATGGTGGACATCATGGTTGCCGCCACGACCTTCGAAGCCGCGTGGTGGCTGGGGCGCTTCGCCGACACCGGCCTCACACGCCATGCGGTGGCTTTCGGCATGATGACGGCGCTGGCGTGCTTGACGAAAGGCAATGGCCTGTCGGCAGTGCTTGCGCCCTTCGTGCTGCTGGCGCTGGGCCGCATCGACCTGCTGTGGCGGCCTGGTCTATACGTCGCCGCCGTCCTGGTGGCCGTGTGTGCGGGCCCGCTGCTGGGACTGGCGCTGTACCTCGGCGAGCCCGCCGACTTCGCGGCGGCGACGCCGGCGATGATGAGCTACCGACTGGCCTACTACGGGATGTACACCTGGAAGCAACTCGGTCCAGCCACCACCCTGCTCGCGCTCGTCGGCATCGCGGTCATGGTGACCGGGCGATCGCACCTGGCGCCGCCCCTTCGGGCCAGCGCGCTCGCCTTCGTGGCTCTGCTGGGTGGCGCCGGCCTCTTCCATGTGCTCAACCCGCACGTCATTCCCGATGGTCGCTACTTTGCGTTGGCTCTGCCACCGCTGCTCGTCCTTGCGGCCCTCGGCGTGACCGAAGCGGCACGGCTCGTGGTATCCGGGGCGCGGGCCAGGGGAGCGTTGGCGGCAACCCTGCTGCTGCTGGTGGCGGCCGAACACGTGGTCGCGGCGCGACACCTGACGGCGCAACCGCCGCTCGGCTATCGAGCCGTGATGGCGTTCCTGGCCGACCGGCAGGAACTGACGGGCCGCCGGCTGCTGATCGTAAGCAACGAGCACGGCGAGGGCGCCGGCGTGGCCGAGGCCGCGGTCCTGGGCTTGCAGCCACCGCCCACCATCCTTCGAGGCTCGAAGCTGCTGGCCAGCGACGATTGGATGGGCCGGAACTTCCGTTTGCACTTCGAAACGCCCGAAGCGATCCTCGAGGCGCTCGAGGCCCGGCAGGTCGACTACGTGGTGCTCGACGGCGCACCCGCGGCCCGCCAGCTTCCCTATTGGCCGTTGGTGCACGCCCTGGTCACCTCCCGCCCCGACCGCTTCCAGCTCGTGCTGGACCGTCCCGTCGACGCCGTTACCGGCCCGCTGCGTCCGCTGGCGGTGTACCGCGTTCGCGTCGCTGGCGACGCCGTGTCGAGGTCCGGGCTGGCGCGACCCTGATGAACGCCCGGCGAAGTTCCGCCAACGCCAAAGCCCGATCTATTTCGAGAGTGTGGTCGTCAGGCGCTTGAGCGTCGCCAGTTCCTGCTTGTCGACCGCGTCGAGGGCGGTGCGGCGTTCGGCGATCCCCTCGTTGAGCCGGCGCAGCAAATCCTTGGCGCCGTCGGTCGGCGGCCCGTCGCCCATCGAGGCAAAGCCGAGCAGCCGGGCCAGCTTGCTGTCGATGCCGGTCGGGTTGGCGATCAGGTCCTGATTGGCCCGGGCGCGGTACTGCACCAGCCGCTCTTCGATCGTATAGAGGCGGTTGTTCAGGTCGGTCATCGCCTTGTCGAGCAGCGCCTGCGATTCCGGGGTCCGGCCGCGCCGGGTCTCCTTGGCCTTCTTCACCAGTTCCTCGGCCTCACGGCGCGTATCGCGCACGCGCGAGACGACCGTCATGGTCTCGGTGAGCTTGTCGCGCACCTCGATGAGGAAGGCGAACTGGGTCTCCAGGTCGGCGTCGGTGTAGGTGAGGCGCGGGTCCTTGACGATCGTGGCGGTCGTCCGGGTGGTCACGCCGTTGACCGCGAGTTCGAGCGTGTAGTCGCCCGGCGGCGCCACTGGTCCGTCCGGACGTCCCTGGAAGACCGCGTCGGGCAGGACGGTGGCGCCCGGATAACGCATGTCCCACACGTAGGTGTTGGCCCCGGCCCGCGCGACCGGCCGGCGGGGTCCGCCGGGGGCAGCCCCCGGCGGGTTGAAGGTGACGGTGCGCACGACACCGGCGCCGGGGCCGGTGCCTTCCTTGGAGATCGTCAACGTGACCGGCGAGGTCGGCGCCTCCTTGAGATAGAAGGGCACCACGACGCCGTTGGGCGGGTTGGCGCCGTCGATGTTGGCGGCGGCGGAGAAGTTGCCGGCCAGCGACGCGCCGCGACCGTAGCGCACGGTGGTGCGGGGGTTGAACAGCGTGACCTTGTCGGTCAGAGCCGACGCCGTCAGCTGGCTCAGGAGGGCGACGTTGTCGAGCATCCAGAACGAACGGCCGTGCGTCGCGGCGAGCAGGTCGCCGTCCTTGATGACCAGGTCGTGCACGGGCACGACCGGCAGGTTGAGCCGCAGCGACTGCCAGTGGCCGCCGTCGTCGAACGACACGTAGACGCCGGTCTCGGTGCCGGCGTAGAGCAGCCCCTTGCGCGTCGGGTCCTCGCGGATCGCGCGCGTGAAGTCGCCGGCCGGGATGCCGTCGACGATCTTCGTCCACGTTTCCCGTAGTCGGCTGTCTTCAGAGGTAGGGCGCGTGTCGTCGCAGCTTGTAGCGGGTGGCGGCCAGGTAGGCGGTGCCGGCGTCGTGCGGCGACGGGTCGATGATGCTGATGAGCGTGAACTCCGGCAGATCGGGCGGCGTGACCTTCGGCCACGGTCCGCCGTCGTCGCGCGAGACGTGCACGTAGCCGTCGTCGGATCCGGCCCAGAGCACGCCCGCCTGCTGCGGCGATTCGGCGAAGGCGAAGATCGTGCCGTACCACTCCGGACCGTTGGCCTCGCCGTGATCGGGCCCCAGAATTCGCCCGGCGACGGGTTCAGGTAGGTCGGCGTCTTCTCGAGCGTCTTGGGATCGCCGCGCGTCAGGTCGGGGCTGATCAGCTCCCAGCTCTGGCCCTCGTTGGTGGTCCGGAAGACCATCTGCGCGTCGACGTAGAGCGTCTTCGGATCGTGCGGCGAGAGCACCATCGGGAAGGTCCACTGGAAGCGGTAGTTGATGTCGCCGCGCCCCAGCCGTATTGGGTCTCGGGCCAGACGGTGATGTCGCGCACCTGCTTGGTGCGTGGTCGTAGCGGGTCAGCAGCCAGTGGTATCGGCCGGCGAAGATGATGTTGCGGGTCGTCGGGGTCGGCGCGATGTAGCCGCTTCGCCGCCGCCGACCGGCTACCAGTCGCTCGATCGGTGATCGCGCCGTGGTCGGAGCGGCTCGGCACAGAGATGGTGGTGTTGTCCTGCTGCGCGCCGTAGACGCGGTACGGCATCTGGTTGTCGGTGGTCGACGTGATAGAACTGCGCCGTCGGCTGGTTGTAGATGCGTCGACCACGTCGCGCCGCCGTTGAAGGAGACGCAGGCGCCGCCGTCGTTGCCCTCGATCATGCGCTGGGGAGTCGTCGGGGTCGATCCACAGGTCGTGGTTGTCGCCGTGCGGCGCCGGGACCTCGGTGAAGGTCGTGCCGCCGTCGGTCGACTTCCACATGTCGAGGTTGAGCACCTAGACGGTGTTCGGCGTCCTGCGGGTCGGCGAAGATGTGCGTGTAGTACCACGGCGCGCTGCGTGCAGGTCGGGGTTGTCGCTGAGCTGCGCTCCAGGTCGCGCCGCCGTCGTCGGAGCGGAAGATGCCCGGCCGTGCCTCGCGCCTCGACGATCGCCCAGACGCGGCTCGGGCTGCGCCGGCGAGACGGCGACGCCGATGCTTGCCCTTGATCGCCCTTCGGCAGGCCGGGCTTGTCGGCTGAGGTCGGTCCAGGTGTCGCCGCCGTCGGTGGACTTGAACAGTGCCGCTGCCGGGCCCGCCGCTGCGGAAGCCCCACGGATAGCGCCGCAGCTTCCAGGATCGCGGCGTACAGGATGCGCGGGTTGCTCGGGTCCATCGCCAGGTCGATGGCGCCGGCGTTGCTCGCTCTTGAACAGCACCTTCTCCCAGGTCTTGCCGCCGTCCTTGCGTGCGGTACACGCCGCGCTCCGGGTTCGGCCCCCAGGCATGGCCGAGGGCCGCCACGTACGACGATGTCGGGATTGGTCGGGTGCACGCGCAGGCGTCCGATCTGCTTGCGTGTTCTCGAGCCCCAGGTGCGTCCAGGTCTTGCCGGCGTCGGTCGACTTGTAGACGCCGTCGCCGTGCGAGACGTTGCCGCGGATGCACGCCCTCGCCCATGCCGACATAGATGACGTTCGGGTTCGGACGGCGCCACTGCGATCGCGCCGACCGAGCCCGTCCTGAAGAACCCGTCCGAGACGTTGGCCCAGTTGACGCCCGCCGTCCTCGGTCTTCCACACGCCGCCGCCGGTCGTGCCCTGATAGAACGTGAACTTGTTGACCGGATCGCCGCTCACCGCCACCACGCGCCCGCCCCGGGCCGGGCCGACCGAGCGCCAGCGCAGCAGGTCGAGGTACGAGGGATCGACGGCCGCCGGGGCTTGCGCGGCGGTGACCTCGATCTGAGGCACCTGCACGACGGCAAGCAGGAGAATGGCGGCAAAGGCAAGGCGCGAGCGGGTCATGGCATGCACTCCAGGAAGGTGGGGTCACGATATCACGCGGATTCCGGCCAGGGCCGGAGTCCGGTTGCAGCGAGCCGGGATGTGCGTTAGATTGGCGCGCGACTGAACAGGACGCCGACTCGAAGCCCCGGCCGGCACGTTTCGCGGGCAGTGCGCCGTCGGCGCGACCTACCTGCTTGCCCGGAGCTGCGACATGCCACTCGTCTTCACGCGTCTTCACCCTCGCGTTCTGCCCGCGCTGTTCATGGTGGCGTTCGCGCTGGCCGGGGCCGGCTCGGCGCTGGGCCAGAACCTGTCCAGTTCCTCGATTGACGGCACCGTGGTCGACGAATCCGGCGCGGCGCTGCCGGGGGTGTCCGTCACGGCGACCAGCCCGGCCCTGCAAGTGCCGCACCTCAGCCAGGTGACCGACGGCGACGGCCGTTACCGCTTCATCGACCTGCCGCGCGGCACCTATCAGGTGAGGTTCGAACTGGCCGGGTTCGAACCGCTGCTGCGCACCGACCTGGTCGTGAACGCGGGCTTTGCCGCCCGCGTGAACGTCACGATGAAGGTCGGCACGCTTCAGGAAACCATCACCGTCAGCGGCGCCAGTCCGGTCGTGGACCTGACCACGACGCGAGGCGGCCAGAACGTCTCCACCGACCTGATCTCGTTCCAGCTGCCCGGCTTGAAGCAGATGGCCGACGTGATCCAGATGTCGCCGGGGATGAACGCGACCGACGGCTACAAGCCCGGCGCCATCGGGTTGAACGCCCGCGCGCGGTTCAACACCTATGGTCTGTCCAGCGGCAACACCAACGTCACGGTCATGGTCGATGGCTTCAAGATCATCGCCAACTCGATCCCGGACCTGGCCAACTCCCAGGAAGTCGACGTGCGGAGTTATGGCAACAGCGCCGAGGTGAAGGAAGCCGGCGCCATGATCAACGTCGTCACCAAGTCGGGGGGCAACGACTTCCACGGGCGCTACAGCGAGGCCTACATGGTGCAGCCCGGTGACAACCTGTCGGACGACCTGGCGGCGCGGGGACTGCGCATCGGTTCGGAGCTGAAGTACTTCAACGACGCCAGCGGCGACCTGGGCGGCCGGATCATCCGCGACCGTCTCTGGTTCTTCGCTTCGTACCGTGACCGGCGGAACAAGACGACGCGCCCGGGCCTGCAGCTGAACGCCGGGCCGGATGGGCAATACCTCACCGGTGACGAGCCGCCGGCGCTGCCCAAGGCGACGCTCGCCAACCCGACCATCAAGGGCTCCTTCCAGGCCAGCCGCAATTACCAGTTCGTGGCCGACTACGCGCGCGAAATCACCAACAGCGACGCCGACTCGCAGAACACGCCCTTCGGCGCCCAACCCACGGCCAACCCCGACTTCTCTCACCTCGCGTTCGAGGCCACCCAGGTGTTCAAGTGGGTGCCGACGCGCTGGAAGGGCGAGTTCAAGGGCACGCCCACCAACAACCTGCTGTTCGACATGCAGTACGGCCGCTCGACCTACTTGCTGAATTACTCCCAGCAGCCCGCCTGCGGCAACTCGCCCGGCAAGTACAACCGCAACACGCTGATGGTCACCGGCTGCGGCGTGCAGCGGGAGAGCGACTTCACGATGTGGGTGGGGGACGCCAGCCTGACGTGGGTGCCAGCCGACTTCCTGGGCGGCGATCACCAGTTCAAGCTCGGCTACCAATTGTCGCGGCGCAACATCACGGGCAACGCCAAGGTCACGGGCAGCGGCAACTACAACCTGATGTTCGACACGGTCGGCGGCGTGCCCAACACCGGCGTGCAGTTCGAATACAACAACGCCCCGGTCGAGCCCAATAACTGGGACAACGTCTACTCGGGCTACATCGCCGACCAGTGGCGCATCGGGCCGCGGCTCACCCTGAACCTGGGCTTGCGCTACGACTACCAGCATTCGTTCGTGCCCGAGCAGACGCGCCCGGCCGGTCCGTGGGCCAAGGCCGAGACCTTCGCCGAAGTGCAGGTCGGGACCTGGGGCCGGATTGCGCCGCGCGCGGCCGTGGCCTGGGACGTCACCGGCTCGGGCAAGATGGTGGCGAAAGCCACCTACGGCAAGTTCAACACCGAGGCCGCGCTCTCCGGCGATTTCAACAAGTACGCCACCTTCAGCACGCAGTTCCGGTGGAACGACCTCAATCGCGACGGCGAGTATCAACCCGGCGAGGTCAACCTCGACCTGCAGGGCCCTGATTTCCTCAGCACGGGCAGCGCGGCCAACAACCGCATCAACCCGGACCTCGACCTCGCGAACGTGCACGAGGCGACGGCGTCGCTCGAAGTGGAGGTCGCCCCGTACCTGGCGGTCCGGGGCCTCTACGTGCTGAAGTATCTGTCGAACGACTACGCCACCATCAACGTGCTGCGTCCCTACAGCGCCTTCAACATCCCCATCGAGCGCACCGACCCAGGCGCCGATGGCCTGCTCGGCACCAGCGATGACGGCGGACGGGTCACCATCTACGACTTCGACCCGGCCTTCCGCGGCGCGGCCTTCGTGGGCAACATGGCGGTCAACCGGCCCGACGGCCGCAACGACTATTACGCGTCGTACGAAGGCTCGATCACCCGCCGCCTGGCCGACAGCTGGTCGGTCCTGGCGGCCTACACCGCCACGAAGTATCACCGGTATCTGGTGAGCATTCCGCAGAGCCCGAACGACGAGGTACTTCGACCTCGACGACAAATGGCGCTGGAACGTCAAGTTGAACGGCAATTACAACTTCCCGAAGGACATCACCGTGGGGGGCATCGTGCAGGTGCTGAACGGCGCCTACGGTCAGCGCACCTACGTGTTCCGCGCCACCGACCCGAGCGGCCTGCCCCTGCGCCAGCTGGCCCAGCAGAGCATCAGGCTCGAACCGTTCGGCTCGCGGCAGGAAGACGCGCAGGTCACCTTCAATGCCCGCCTGGCCAAGCAGTTCCAGTGGGGCGGGAAGCGCCTGAACCTGGCGCTGGACGCGTTGAACGTCACCAACACCAACGCCCCCACCGCCGCCACCTACGTCTCGGGCGCGAGCTTCGGCCGCGTCAACGACATCCTGCCGCCGCGCACGGTGCGCTTCGGCGTGACCTTCGACTTCTAGTCCGTGGTGGATGGAGAAGCTTTCATGACCCGTTGTTCCCGCACCAGTCTGGCGCTGGCATTGGCGGGCGTGGCCGCCGTTGCCATGCTGCCGGGCCTCTCGGCTCAGAACGCTGGCGCGCCGGCCGCCCAGGCGCCGGCGCCGCATCCGTGGCCGGCTCCCCGGCCCATGACCTTGGCCATCACCGGCGACTCGATCATCGTGCAGGCGCTGTCGCCGCACAAGGAGCCCGAGTTCCTGAAGCTGATGGACGTGATTCGCGGGGCCGACGCGGCCTTCACCAACCTCGAGATGCTGTTCCACGACTACGAGCCGTATCCCTCCACCCAGAGCGGCGGCACCTACATGCGGGCCGATCCGTCGCTGGCCAAGGAACTCGTCTGGGCCGGGTTCGATCTGGTGGCGCAGGCCAACAATCACACCAACGACTACGGGGTCGAGGGCTCGCAGCTCACCGATAAGTACGTGCGCGCCGCGGGTCTGGTCGGCGCCGGCTTCGGCAACAGCCTGCGCGAAGCGCGCGAGGCCCGGTTCTTCGAGGCCGACAAGGGGCGGGTCGCGCTCGTCGCGGTGTCCTCGACGTTCCCCGATCCGAGCCGCGCGGGTGACTCGTGGGGCGACACGCGGGCGCGCCCCGGCCTGGCGCCACTGCGCTTCCGCACGACCAACGTGGTCACCAGGCCGCAGTTCGAAGCGCTGCAGGCCGCGCTCAAGGGCGCGGGCGTCGGCTCCGGCGGCGGGGGTGGCGAAGCGGCGGCGGCGCGACCGCCGCCTCGGCCAACGAGATGAACGTGCTCGGCCGCCGTTTCGTGGTGGGCGACAAGGCCCAGACGCGCACCGAGCCGCTCAAGGAGGACCTCGAGGCCATGGCGGCCGTGGTCAGCAACGCCGATCGCCAGGCAGACTACGTCATCGTCTCCTCGCATACCCACGAGAATGGCGGCGACCGCTATACGCCGCCTGAATTCTTCGTCACCTTCGCGCACGCGATGGTCGACGCCGGCGCCGACATGGTGACGGCCAGCGGTCCGCACGTGCTGCGCGGCATCGAGATCTACAAGGGCCGGCCCATCTTCTACTCCCTGGGCGATTTCATCTTCCAGAACGAGACGCTGCTGCGCCAACCGCCCGAGAACTACGAACCGTTCGGCATGGCCAGGAATTCGGGGGTTGGCGACTTCAACGACGAGCGCACACAGAATGGCAAGGTGGGCTTTCCGTCGGATCCGTATATCTTCGAGTCGGTCGTGGCCGTGCCCACCTTCCTCGGCAACAAGCTGACGGAGCTCCGGCTGCATCCGATTTCGCTGGGGTTTGGTCAACCGCGTTCGCAACGCGGCCGGCCGATCCTGGCGGGACCGCAGCTCGGGCAGAAGATCATCGACGACCTGCGGAAGTTCTCGACCACGTGGGGCACCAAGATCGAGTACCGCGACGGCGTCGGCATCGTCACCCTGCCCGGGTCGTAGATGGCGCGGTGCGTGCGCGCGGTCGCGGCGGCGCTGGCCCTGGCGTGGGTGACGGCAGCGCCGGCCTCGGGCCACGAGCTCTCCCGCAGCACGTCGCGCATCACCGTGGACGGCCGCACCGTGCGGATGGCGCTGGCGATCGGCGCCCTCGATCTGCATCAGGGCCCGCCCGTCGATGCGGACGGCGACGGCGCCGTTTCGGTCGAAGAGGTGGACGCGGCGATCGCCGCGATCTTCGCGGCCGTCAGGCAGCACGTCCACCTGTCGGCCGACCAGCGCCCGCCCCTTTCCGAACGTCTCGAGCGCTACGGGCTGTCGGGCGGCGACACCCTGCGCCTGGACCTGGCATACACCTTCGCCGCGCCGGTGCGCTCGGTCACCCTCACCGCCACGCTACCGGCGCTGACCCAGCCCGATCACCGTCATCTGGTGCATGCCGCGTTGGCAGGAACCACGCAGGAGGCGGTGCTCGACGCGACGACCACGCGGGTCGTGTTCGCCGGCGCCCCCATGCCAGTCTGGCTTACCGCGCGGCGCTTCATCGCCCTGGGAATCGGACACATCGTCACCGGCTACGATCACCTGGCGTTCCTGCTGGTGCTGCTGATGGGCGCGGCGTCGCTCCTCGACGTCATGAAGATCGTGACCGCCTTCACGGTGGCTCACAGCGTCACCCTCGGGCTGGCCACGTTTGGCGTAATCGCGCTGCCGCCGGCGCTCATCGAGAGCGTCATTGCCCTGAGCATTGCCTGGGTGGCGGTGGAGAATCTGCTCTTCGACCGTCTGGAGCGCCGCTGGCGCGTCACCTTCGTTTTCGGCCTGATCCACGGCTTCGGGTTTTCCAACGTGTTGCGCGACCTGGAACTGCCCAGGCCGGCCCTGGCGCTGTCGCTCTTCTCCTTCAACGTCGGCGTCGAGATCGGGCAGCTCGCCTTCGTGTTGGGCGCCTTCCCGCTGATCTGGTGGGCCGGTCGCGCGTCGTGGCGGCCGCGGCTGTCGTTGATAGGCTCGTCGATCGTGCTCATGCTGGGCGTGTACTGGTTCGTGCAGCGACTGCTGCTGGCGTGAGACGAGTGCGCGGACGACGAGCCCGTCTGGTCCTGGTCGTGGCGCTGTCAACCACCGCGGCGGTCGTCGCCTGGTTGACGACCGTGCCGCGCGGCGTGCCGCCGGCCACCGTGGCCGGGCACCGTGGTCCAATCGTGCTGGCGCTCGCGGGGGATGCGGCCTTGTCCGTGCCGCTCGACTTGGCGGCGCCGGGGACGCAGGGCGTGGCGGCCCTGGTACGGGGCGCGTCGCTCGGCATCGCCAACTTCGAGTTGTCGGCGCCGGCCTCTCCTGGTGGGCAGGAGGACGCATCGCCGCGGTGGCCGGCGGCGGTGCCGGAGGCCGCCGAGCAGCTCCGGCAGCTGGGGTTTGGCGCGGTGTCGCTGGCCAACAACCACGTGTTCGACAGCGGCGCGGAGGGGCTGACGCAGCTGCGGGCACAGTTGACGGCCGCCGGCATCGCGCACGCCGGGGCCGGGCCAAATCTCGACGCCGCGCGGCAGCCGGCCTACGTGAGCACCGTCGACGGCACCGTGGCGCTCGTGTCGGTCACGCTGTCACACACTGCCGGCGCCCGGGCCGCGGCGCGCCAGGGTGACATCAACGGGCGTCCGGGCGTGAACGGCCTGCGGTTCACGCGGCGCCTGACGGTGGATGCCACCGCCTTCGACGCCCTGGCGCGGGCCTTTCCACCGTCGGCCTTCACGATGTCGACCGATGGCGTCACCTGGGATCTGTTCGGCGTCAGCGTGGAGCGCGGCGCCCGCGGCGGCATGACGCTGACCCCCGCGCCCGACGACGTGGCGGCCCTGATCGCAGCGGTGCGCGACGCGCGCAGTCACGCCGCGGCCGTGGTCGTCAGCATGCACGCCCACGAGCCCGGCAACCGGATTGACGAGGTGCCCGAGCTGCTCCGCGTCGTGGCGCACGCCGCCATCGACGCTGGCGCCGATCTCGTCGTCGGCCACGGGCCGCACCGCTTGCGCGGCATCGAGATGTACCGCGCCCGCCCAATCTTCTACAGCCTCGGCAACCTGGTTTTCCCGGACCGCGCCTTGCGGCCCGGAATGGCCGACGAATTCGAGGACCACGGCCGCAACGTGCTGTCGCCGTTCGGCAGCGAGGGACCGGCCCAGCTCACCTTCGACGACGATGTCTGGTGGCAGAGCGTGATTGCCGTCGTGACCCTGGGACCCGAGCCGCGCGTCGCGCTCCATCCCCTCGACCTCGGCATTGGCAGGAGCGGGACGGTCCGCGGCCTGCCGGCGCCCGCCAGTGACCGTGAGAGCGTCAGGATTCTGGAGCGGCTGCGCAGGCTGTCGGCGGCACTGGGCACCGCGGTCGTCGTCGAGAACGGCGTCGGCGTCGTCAAACCGCAACGCGTCATCCCGGAGGCCTGCCCATGAGTCGACTCGCCCCGATTGGTTCGATCGCCGCGGCCCTGCTGCTGGCCGCGGTCACGGTGGCGGCGCAGATGCGCCCAGGGGCGACGGTCGAGAAGACCTACGGCGTCGGCCTGCCACGCGACATGGACCGGCTGTTGATTCCCGACGCCGACTATCCCGAATATCCGCTCAAGCCCGGCCAGGAAGCCTACAAGTCGGTCGACGGCTATCGCATCAAGGCAGACCTCAAGCAGCTGACGGCGTTTTCGCTGATGAGCCTGGATGCCGGCGAGCTGTACTGGGGCCGCATCCCGGGCTCCAGGTATCACCAGATGGCGCTCGACTTCATGGCTGGCGAGTTCGAGAAGCTGGGCCTGGCCGTGCGCCGGCAACCGGTGGATCTGCCGCCCATGTGGTATCCCACCGCGCTCGTCTGGCAGCTACCGGGCGGGCGCGAGCAGCGGACCGCTGCGCACGCTGTTCCCGATCGACGGCACCAGGCCCACGCCGGCCGCCGGCCTCTCGGCCGAGGCTGTCTGGGTAGGCGTGGGCGCAGCCCCCGACTTGATGGACCGCGACCTGAAAGGCAAGGCGGTGCTGATCTACAGCACGTTCGTGCCCGGCGGACGCAGCCACTCGGCCAGCGACCGCGCCGGTCTCTTCAACTCGAACACGCTGGCCACGAAGGCCGGCGCGGCCGATGATCATCAACGTGATGGCCGTGCCCGGCAACGGCCAATTCAACCCCGAGGGCGCGCCCGAAGGGCCCGACGCCGTGCCCACGCTGACGATCAGTCAGGACGAGGGCTTCATGCTGCGCGACCGCCTCGCGGCTGGCGAGCGCGTCGACATCAGCCTGCCGCTTGCCATCGAGGAGCGCGCGGGCCTGAAGTCAGAGAATGTCTTCGCGGTGCTGCCGGGCGGTCCGACGAGCAGGATCTCGTCGTGATGCACGCCGATGGCTTCTTCCAAGGGGCCATGGACAACGCCAGCGGCATGGCGACCGGCCTCGAAATCGCGCGCTTCTACGCGGCCAAGCCCCGGGCCGAGCGGCCGCGCACGATGGTGTTCCTGCTGATTCCCGATCACCATCATGGGGAGCACGGACGCGCGCTGGTGCATCAAGACCTACGACTGGAGCAAAGTGGCGCTGATCCTGAATCTCGAGCACACGTCGCAGACGCTGCTCTACATGTGAACCAGGACCTCGTGACCGCCAACGCCGATCAGCGCCCGGCGCTGGTACGTGAGCGGCAGCCCGGCCTTCCAGCAGCTCGTGAAGACAACGTTCCGGACTTCAACGTGTCGGTCTACAAGCGGCCGGAACGCGCCGCCGGCGGCTCGCTCGGCGCGCTGACGCCGTTCGCGCCCGCGTTCCACATCATCGACCACGTCATCTACCACACGACGCTGGACACGCCGGAACTGGTGCCGGCGGTGGGCCTGGCCTACAGCGAGCGGGCGTTCCTCAAGATCCTGGACGAATCGCACGGCATGACGATGGCCGAACTGCGCGGCACCGCGCCGCTGCCGAACCCGCTGCAGTAGGCGCGCAGCGTCAGCGCACGACGGCGGACTCGATCTGGTAGCCCCTGGCCACGGCCAGCACGTCCGCCGTCTCCTGCTCGATCCGGGCGGCGTCCCAGCCCAGTTCTCGCGCCATCAACGTGGCCACTGCCGGCGCCATCTGCACTGCCGCGCGCGGCGTTGAGCAGCAGCGCGCGGAGGCGGCGGGCCAGCACGTCCTCGACCGTCCGCGCCATCTCGTGCGCGCGCCGCCCACACGACTTCCGCGCCGGTCGCACGGCAGATCCGGATGCAGCGGCGCGGCCAGCTCCGGCTCGGCGCGCATGATCGCGGCGATCTGCGCCGCGTCGGTGCCGTAGACCGCCAGCGGCCCTGACGCGGCCGCGGTCGTCCGGTCGCAGCCGTGGACGCGCAGCGTGCGCGTCACGCACAGCTTCTTCGGCAGATGCGCCAGCAGCGCGGCCTGATCGACGGTGTCCTCGGCCATGTGGCGGTAGGTCGTCCACTTGCCGCCGGTGATCGTCAGCAGCCCCGACGGATCGACGTGGATGGTGTGGTCGCGCGACAGCGCCGCGGTGATCCGGCTGTCGCCGCTTCGCACCAGCGGGCGGATGCCGGCGAACGCGCTCAGCACGTCGGCGCGCCGTCGGCGCCTTGGCCAGGTACTGCGCCGCGGTCTCGAGCACGAAATCGATCTCCGCGCTCGATCGGCCGCGGCTCGAGCGGCGGCACGTCGACCGGCGTGTCGGTCGTGCCGACCAGCGTGTGCCCGTGCCACGGGATCGCGAACATCACCCGGCCGTCGGCGGTGTGCGGCACCATGATCGCGCTGTCGCCGGGCAGGAACGATCGATCGAACACCAGGTGGATGCCCTGGCTCGGCGGCGACCAGCGGGGTGGCGTTCCGGCGTCGGCCAGCCGGCGCAC
This sequence comes from uncultured Acidobacteriota bacterium, assembly GCA_963843885.1. Lineage (GTDB taxonomy): Bacteria > Acidobacteriota > Vicinamibacteria > Vicinamibacterales > UBA2999 > CADEFD01. The sequence goes on along the minus strand of CAWJMJ010000010.1, from coordinate 221,724 downwards.
GCCGTCGGCGAACGGACCGGTCGCGTTGATCACGCACCCGCGCGCGCGACCGCGGTGCTCCAGCCCGCTCTCCAGGTCGCGCACGACGACGCCGTCGACCGAGCCGCCGGCGCCGCGGGTGACGCCGGTCACCTGCGCGTAGTTGACCAGCACCGCGCCATGCTCGGCGGCGGTCTGCACCAGGTTGATCAGCAGCCGGGCATCGTCGAACTGGCCGTCGTAGTAGACGCACCGCCGCCGCGCAGGCCCTCGGTGCTCGCAGCGTCGGGACCTGCTGCGAGCGCCGTCGCGTCGCGACAGGACCTGCCGACCGGCCGAAGCCGCGCTTGCCGGCCAGCAGGCTGTAGATCTTCAGGCCGATGCCGTAGAACGGCGCGCTCCCACCATTGGTAGGCGGGCACGAGAAACGCCAGGGGATGGACCAGGTGCGGCGCGTTGGCGCGGAGGATGCCGCGCTCCTTGAGCGCCGCCGATGACCAGCGACGAGGTTGCCCTGCTCGAGATAGCGCACGCCGCCGTGCACCAGCTTCGTGCTGCGGCTCGACGTGCCCTTGCCGAAGTCGCTCTGCTCGAGCAGCAGCACGGTGTAGCCGCGCGAGGCGGCGTCCACCGCGACGCCCGACGCCGGTCGCGCCGCCGCCGATGACGACGAAGTCCCAGCGTCCCGGCCGGCGCGGAGCCGCGCCACCATCGCCGTCGCGCGTCAGGAAGCGATCAGGCGTCGCGCCGGCGCGCGTGGCGGATCGACCGTCACCGCCGCGGGAACTGGTCCGGGTTGTCGGTGAAGACCGCGTCGACGCCGATCGTGTAGAGGAACGTGGCCATCTCGTCGCGGACCGACGCAAACGTGGCTCCGACGGCCGCCGTCGCGGAAGGTCCACGAGCGTCACCGTCAGCCCCGCGGCGTGGGCCCAGCCGACGATCTCCGGCTTCGCCGACATGATCGCCTTGTTCGGCGCGATGCCGGTCGCCCAGCCGGCGATCTCCTTCAGCTTGGCCGGCGGAGTCGAGGCGGGCCGCCTCGCGCGGCTCGACCAGCCACACCCGCGGCACCTTCGGCAGGTTGGTCGCCAGCGCCTTGATCGTCACCTCGTCGAACGACTGGATGATCACCGGGGTCTTCGGATCGCCGACGAGCCGGTTCTTCTTCGAGCGCCGCCGCCAGCAGCACCTCGGGGCGGACGCCGCGATCGCGGTAGAACGCCGGGTCCTTCAGCTCGGGGTACAGCCCGGCCTTGCCGCGCGACCACATCGATCGCCTCCTGGAAGGTCGGGATGCGGGCGCCGGCGAACTTGGCGTCGAACCACGAGCCCGCGTCGAGCCGCTTGATCTCGGCGAGCGTGAAGTCGCCAACCAGCCAGCGCTTGTTCGGCGCCGCCGGCGCGGATCCGGCGACCGCGCGATCCGGGAAGACCTCCTCGACGTTGGTGGTGCGCTCGAGCGTCAGGTCGTGGATGCAGACCAGCACGCCGTCCTTGGTGACGGCGAGGTCCTGCTCGACGAAGTCGGCGCCTTGCGTGAGCGCCAGCCGGTAGGCGTCGAGCGTGTGCTCGGGCGCGTAGCCGGACGCGCCGCGATGGGCGATCAGCTGCTTCTTGTCGCCGCCGGCCGGACGCACCGGTTGCGGGCTGGCGGCCCAGCCGGAAACCACGGCACCAAGGGCCAGCCCGCTGGCCAGGGCCCACCAGACGCCGGCCCGCGTCAGAACAGACACCTTCACGCCGAGCTGCAGCTGGCGCGCGATCGTAGGTCGAGGTGATGGTGCCGAAGGCGGCGCGACGCTGCGGTTGCCGTTCGGCGCGCGGAAGTTCGTGCGGTTGAGCAGGTTGAACGCCTCGAGCCGGAACTCGAGCTGCGTCGGTGCCGACCGAGCGCGAACTGTCTTGGCGGCCGACGACGTCGACCTGCCAGAAGCGCGGCCCGCGGACGCTGTTGCGCGGCGCGTTGCCGAACGGCTGGCTCGGATCGGTCGGCATGACGACGCGTCGCCGGTTGAACCAGTTGGTGATCGTCGCGTCGCTTCGGCGCCGTACGGGTCGCCGGTGACGTTCGGCCGGTAGTTGTTGGCGCCGCGGAAGTCCTGCGCGATGCCCGACACCTGGAACGCCGCGGCCGGGGTGTAGGTGAAGGTGACCGGCTCGCCGGCGGTGACGCGTGTTGATGCCGGCGAGCTGCCAGCCGCCGACCAGCGCGTCGAGCGACCGCGACGCGCCGCCGCCAGCGCTTGCCGCCGTGCCGAACGGCAGCGCCAGACGAAGCTGGTCGTGCTGTTGTACGGCTGGTGGTAGGCCGACAGTGCCGAAGTCGGCGTCGAGGTTGCGGAAGTCCTGCGGCGCCGGGAAGTTGCCGTTCGGGTTCTCGAGCGAGCCGGCGCCGTTGTCCTTGGCCTTCGACAGCGTCAGCGAGCTGAGCAGCGTCAGGTCGCGCGCCGCATGCGCCACTCGAACTTCGCCTGCAGCGCCGTTGTAGCGCGACTTGCCGCCGTTGAAGGCGTAGGTGATGTCGGCGAACTCCGGGATCGGCCGGCGCGCCTGCAGCGGAGAGCGTGCCGGCGGCGTTGTTCGGCGCGCCTGGTTGTAGTTGGCGAACAGCAGCAGGTCGTCGGCGCGGTTGCCGACGTAGGCGACGTCGACCAGCATGTTCGGCCCGCAGCTCGCGCTGGACCGAGATGTACCAGCTCTGGACCCGGCTGGAGTGGTAGTCCGTCGGGCATGTAGGTGATGTTGGCGGTCAGCGGGTTGAAGCCGCGACGGATCGGTCAGCCCGGCCGGGTAGCCCTGCTCGGTCGGGCGGAACGTCGGTCGGCGGTCGGCTCGGTCTGGTTGACGACGGCGTTGATCACCTGCGGGCCGTTGATCGGCAGCAGGTTGCCGCCGCCGGCGCGGTTGAAGTGGATGTAGCTGACGCCGTAGCCGCCGCGCACGACCGTCTTCGGCGTCAGCGTGTAGGCGAAGCCGAGCCGCGGCCCGAAGTTGTTGCGGTCCGGGTTGACCAGCGCGCGGTCGTCGATCGAGCCGTCCTGGCCAGGATCATCGCGCTGGTCGCCGGATCGAAGTTGGAGAGGATGTTGTCCTCCTCCCACTGCGGCGTCGCGTACTCGTAGCGCAGGCCGAGGTTCAGCGTCAGCCGGTCGTTGACGCGCCAGTCGTCCTGCAGGTAGGCGAAGTGCATGTTCTGCCGCATGTTGGCGACGAGCACGTTGCTGAGCGCGTACTGGCGAGCGCAGCCCGAGCATGAAGTCGGCGAGGTTGTAGATGGTTGGCCGCCGCCGCGCCGGCCGGCCGGGTGAACTGGCCGCTGTAGGTGTCGCGGCCGTAGAGCGGGTTGACGTCCTGCACCTCGGTGTCGATGCGCTGGAACTCGTAGCCGGTCTTGAGCGAGTGCGGCGCCAGCGAGCCAGGTGTAGTTGACCTTCGGGTTGAAGACCGTCGGGATACTGCCACTGCGGATTGGTCGCCTGGCGGCCGAGATCCGAATAGCCGGTGATGATCTGCGTCGGCAGCCGCCGGCGATGCGCGGGTCGGTCGGCAGGCCGGAGATGCCAAAGGCTGTCGAGCGCGCCGGTCGAGCCGAGCGCCGGCGGGATTCTTGCCGCCTTCGGTGCTCGACCAGCCGAAGCGCACTTCGAGCAGCGACGTCGCTCGGGCACCCAGGTCGCGCCGAGCGCCAGCTGCTTGTTGCGCGCGTAGATCGTGCCGTTGCCGGCGCCGCCGGACGGCAGCGGCAGGTCGGCTGGTCGACGGTGTCGACGTCGCGCCAGCCGTAGCGGCCGAACATCGACAGGCCGGGCTTGACCTGGACGTCGACCTTGCCGCCCGCCTTGTCGGTGTCGTTGGTGAACTCCTGCAGGATGACGTAGTTGTTCGACGCGCCCGCCGGTGGTCGGCGTCCGGCAGGCCGGCCGAGCACCTTGCGCGCGAAGCGCCGTCATCGGGATCGGCGTGCCGGCCGGGTAGACGACGCCGGTGCGCGGGTCGCGGACGTCGACCGCCAGGATGCCCTGGCGCTGCGACGGCGTCGGGATGGTCGAAAACGCCGTGATCTTGCCGCGTTCTGCCGGAAGCCCTCGTAGTCGCCGAAGAAGAACGCCCGGTTCTTGACGATCGGGCCGCCGAGCACGCCGCCGAACTGGTTGCGCTCGAGCGGCGGCTTCTCGCCGGTCGCCGGCTTGAAGAACCCGGTCGGCGTTCAGCGTCGGTGTCGCGGAAGAACTCCCAGCCGACGCCGTGGAAGCGTGTTGGTGCCGCTCGCGTAGGCGACGTTGATCGTCGCGCCGGCGGCGCGGCCGTACTCGGCGCTCATGTTGTTGGTGACGACCTTGAACTCGCCGACCGCGTCGGGCGAGCGGCTGCATCACCTGGTTGGAGAAGCCCTGGTTGCTGGTGCCGTAGGCGTTGTTGTCGACGCCGTCGATGCAGGAAGTTGTTGAAGGTGCTGCGCAGGCCGTTGACGTTGAACGCGCCTTCGCGCGGCGTGCCGCCGGCCGTCAGGTTGAGCGCCGACTGGCGGACGCCGCGGGCTGAGCAGCGCCAGCGCCGAGTACTCGCGGCCGTTGAGCGGCAGCGCCCGCGTCTGCTCGCCGGTGATCACCTGGCCGCGCTGGCTCGAGTCGGTCTCCAGGCGGGTAGCCGCCGCGTGACCTCCACCGTCTCCGTCAGTTGCCCCGGAGACAGCGACAGATCGACCCTTTGCCTGGCCCCGACCTGCACCTGGATTCCGGGGCCAGCGCGACCGAGAAGCCCTCGAGCTCCGCGCTGGCCTTGTAGCGGCCGACGCGCACGGTGACGAACTCGAAGCTGCCGTTCGCGTCGGAAATCTTGACGCTGACACACCGGTGTCGAGGTTGGTCAGGGTCACCGTCGCACCAGGGACGACGCCGCCGGTGTTGTCCTTGACCGTGCCGAGCACGGTGGCGGTGTCGAACTGGGCGAGCGAGGGAGTGGCTGCCAGCAGCACGCCCAGCACGGCGATACAAACGGGGTAACGCGTCACACTCGGCACGGCGCCCTCACAGTGGACATCTTGGGGGACTGGTGCCAGCCCAACCACGACGCCCGGACAAATGGCGGAAACTGCACGGCATACTGACCGGCCTCGAGCAGGGCGTCAATGCCCGCGTGGGCCCTCAACGCCGGCGGTGATGGCCTGGCGCCACGGTTACTGCCGGCTGACGCGCTCCACCCAGAGGATGGCGCCGCGGGCCGCCTGATACATCTCCTCCCGGGCGCTGCCGAAGCTGTGGTCGTCGGCGTCGATCGTCTGGAGCCGGCGGTGCGCGGTATCGGGGCCGAACAGCTGGCGGGCCTCCGCCGCCGGCAGGTAATCGTCCTGTGCGGACTGAATGACCGCGATCGGCAGGGCCCGGAGCCGTGACAAGTACGGGTAGAGGTCGACCATCGGCGGTTCGTCCGGGTCGCGCCTCGCGCCGGCGGACAGCGAGGTCGGGGGGTAGCGCACGTATTCCTCCTCGCGAGTCAGGGCAATCGCGACGACGCCGGTCAGCTCGCGCCGCACCGCCCGCTGGCCTGCGGCCACCACCTCCAGGCCGGCGCCCCTCGACACGCCGATGAGGATGACCGGGTGCGCCGCCGGGAGGCGCAGCGCGGTTCTTGCCAGACGGATGATCGCCAGGTAATCGTGTCCCAGACCCACGGGCGTGGTCGTCTCGGCCTCGGCGCCGAAGTCCGAGACGTAGTCGCGAGCGCTGAACCCCGCCGTCGGGTAGCCCCAGGTCTCGATTTCCTTGAAGAGCTCGAGGTCCTTGCCTCGCCAGCCGCCGTCGCCCGTCGTGAAGACCAGCAGGGGCCCGCGCGGCGCGCCCTTCGGCATCGACAGGTGCACCACCAGGCCGTGATGGTTCAGGACGATGGTGCAATCGAGCGCGCGGTGGCCCTCAGCCAGCGGGGCGGGGGTCCGGGCGTGGCACCCAGCCAGGGCCACTGTCAACGCGACCGCGCACCAGGCAGCGCCGCGCCCTCTCACGCCTGTGCTATGTAGCGGGGTTGTCATTCAGGGTTGCATTCTTCCTTGAAGAACCATTGGAACACCGAGAAGATGGCGAGGTCCGCGGCCAGCGTCGCCAGCGGCATCACCCGCGTCACGCGCTCGGGGCCGTGGGCTGGCACCATCACCGGGCGCGAGCCTCGAGGAAGAGCGGGTCGCGCGCGGCCTGGGCGATGCCGGCCTCGCCGCCGCGACCGAGCGTGCGTAGCGCGGCGCGCAACGCCTGGCACTCCTGCTCGAAGAACCGTTGCAACACGTCGAGTCGGTCCTGGGTGACCTGCGTGCGGCGCCGGGCGGCCGGACGATCGAGGAGCGCGAGTACCAGCTGCGGCAGCAGCGCCGGCGAGTCGCCGCGCAGGAACTCGACCAGCAGGCGGTTCCAGTCAGGATCGAGCTGGCGAAACCGCACCACGCGCGTGAACGGCACTCGCGGCACGTCGCCGAGACGCGTCGCCGGCTCGCGGTGCGCGACGAACGAGAGCAGGTCCGCCAGGGCGGCAAACGCCTCGCGCACCAGCCGTCGATTGCGGTAGGCGCCGTAGAACTCGAACGCCGGCAGCGCCGACGGCGAAGTCGTACAACAAAGGTCGACATCCCGGCCGCGCCGGCGCACGCCGACGCTCGGGTAGAGGAAGCTGAAGGCGCCGGCCAGATTCAGCGGGGGCCGCAACGACTGAATGAGCTGGTGCTCCAGCAGCAGCGCCTCGAGTTCGGTGGCGCACGGCCGCAGCCGCACCGACGCCGCGTCGCGCACGATGCCACGCATCTTTCTGTGGATCTTCTTCTGGGTGGCGCTCCGGGTACTGCGCCAGCCGGCGCCTCAGATTCTTCGCCTTGCCGACATAGACGGTGCGGCCGCTGGCGTCGAGCATTTCGTAGACGCCCGGGGCACGCGGGGTCTGCTGGATGAACGCCGCGCCGAACTTGCCATCGAAATGATTCACGGCCAACCACGGTCAGACTACACGACCCGCCGCGCCCGGGGGCGACGCGAGCGTCCGGAGCATCAGAAGCGGATCGCCACGCCGGCGCCGACGGTCCAGTCCACCGAGGCGCGGCCGACCCCGCGGTTGACGAACGCGTCGAGCTGGAGCCGTTCACCCACGACGCGGGTCATGCCGCCGCCGACGTGGCCCGTGTCCGGCTCCCCCGTGAACGCTGGAAAGTATCCGGTCTCGACATAAGCGGCCCAGGAACCGGCGAGGGACACGCCAAGCGACAGCGCCAGGGTGCCCGTGGCGTCGGCCTGCTCGGCGATGTTTCTCGAGTAGCCCGCGAGGGCTCCCAGCGACAGTCCGTGACCAAGGCTCCAGCTGGCCTGCGTCTGCAGACCGAGCGCCGGGTCTTCATTCGTGAATGGTGCGTCGCCCGTAGGAAGTCCGAGCGAGCCGACCAAGACCAGCCCCGGCGACGACGATGTCCCCGGACGCGCGACCTTGGCGCCCAGGCTCACGTCACCCAGACCGACGTCGTATCGTGACCGTCCCATGGCGTCGGTGCGCAGCCGATTCACCAGCGTGTGTCCCACCTGCAGTTCGACCGCGTGACCCAGGCCGAGACGCAGCACGCTGGGGAAGTTGAGGAGGGCGGTCTCGCCGGCCTGGCCCGCGCGTCGGCTGATCTCCAGGGCGGCCAGCTCGATCTGTGCCCGGCCGGCGGGCATGACACTACCGGCGAAGAGCAGCCCCGGCCGATCGGCGTCGATGGTCTGCGCCTGAGCGGCGGGCGACCAGCCACAGACGAGAGCGACGCAGGCGATGGCCACGCCTCTGGTGCGCGCGGAGCGGTGAACCGTGTCAGTCAAGCAGGCTGTCCTTGTTCGGCCAGTGTACGGCGGCACGCAGCACGCCCGTATGCTGCTTGCAGAAAGTCGACCAGTGGTGGGTCGGAGGGGAGGTCACGGCCCTGGTGTGTCAACCGTGCCGGCCCGTACGATATCCTGAGCGTCCTCGGCGCCGTACCCGCGGCCTGTGAGGCGCACGCGGCCTCGATTCTCGACCCTCGGTGACCCCACGACGACGCGGTGGCCGCCACTCTACCGGACGGAGAGCGCCTGACTACGAAAACGGTTGCGATCGGCGCGAGTGAGCCCCGTCATCGTGACGGCGAGCCGTCGCGTGCTCTGCTCGTGCCCGTTCTGGTGGTTGCCGTCTGCACCGCGATCGTCGCCGTGATCATCGCCGGACCGTGGTCGCTGGCGCACGTGGCGCTGTATGTCCTGGCCACGATGCCAGGCTGGCCGCTGGGCCGCGCGCTCTTCGGGCGGGATCACCCGGCCGGATGGTTCACGGGGGCCATCATCGGCTACGGCCTGACGAGCCTGGCCCTGTGGGCCGTGGTGGCCCTGCGCGTGCCGTCGTTCTGGCCGTTCGCGCTGGCCTGGGCGGCGACGACGGCCGCCGCCTGGATGCTCACACCGCGCGGAGCTCCCTGCGTGACGCTGCCACCCTGGAGCCGCACCGAGGCGCGGACGCTCGTCCTGCTGCTGCTCATCGTCCCGGCCGTGTTCGTGCTCCCCTACAAGAACCTGGGCGCGCGCGACGAGGCGGGGAACCGTTTCTATCGGGCCTACTTCACCGCTGATTTCGTCTGGCACACCGCCCTGACCGCAGAGCTCATGAAGTACGACATGCCACCGCGCAATCCGTACATGGGCGATCAGCCGGTCCACTACTACTGGACCTACTTCCTCGTGCCCGCGGTCGTCGCGCAGGAGGGCCCGACGGGCTTGCGTGACGTGGAATCGGCGCTCAAGGTCAACGCCCTCTGCTCGGGCATATTGTTCATCGGGGCGCTGATCCTGGCCACCTGGTGCGCCTCGTTCTCGGCCACCGCCACGGCGCTTGCCGTCATTCTCGCGGTCCTTGCCGCCAGCGGCGAGGGCCTGCACGCCGTGTGGGATCTCATCGCGAACGACCGCTCCCTGGCGCGGCTCAAGAATCTGAATATCGACGCAATCAGCGCCTGGAACTTCGGCGGTCTCAGGGTCGACAGCCTGATGCGCTCGATGTGGTACAACCCGCAGCACTCGATGTCGGCGGCGCTCGGATTGATGGCCACGGCCGTCGCCGGCCAGGCCGGGGCCGCCGCGCCGCTGGGGGCGGTCGTGCTCGCCGGCGTCCTGCTGGCGCTGTCGACAACCATGAACCCGTTCATCGGCGGGCTGTTCTCGTTGATTTACGGGGCCGTCATCGTCGCGGATGTCATTCGCACCCGGCAGGTCCGCTGGCTCCTGCCTCACGCCGCGGCAGCCGCGCTCGTCGGAGCGGCCGTCGTCTGGTGCGTGGCCAACCAGATGGTGGAGGGGGCGTCGGGGGTCGTGGTGTTCGGCTTTGGCGGCAACGCCCGGAATGCGCCGCTCATCACGCTGATCCTCTCGCTCGGCCCGCTGTTGGTGCCGGCGCTGCTGGGGATGTGGGCGGTGTGGCGGCTGCCGCGCGCGGTCTGGCCGTCGGTGGCTGGGACCGTGCTCGGGCTCGTGGCGTTCTACCTGGTCCGGCTCTCGGTCGACGCGTCGTACGTCGGTTTCCGGGCGGGTCAAATCCTGCAGCTCACGATGTCGGGCCTGGCCGCCGTGTTCTTGGCGCGGCTGGCACGCAGCGGCTGGCGCACGGCCGCCGTCGCGGCCGCCAGCCTGTTCATCGCGCTTGGTCTGCCGACGACCGTGATCGACATCTTCAACGCGCAGGACATCGGCAACTTGAGCCAGGGTCCCGGATTCCGCTGGACGGTGACGGTCACGCCCGACGAACAGGAGGCGTTCCAATGGATCCGCGGCCAGACCCCGGCCGGCGCCGTCGTGCAGATGGACCCGTTCGCCCACGGGCAAGAGACCTGGAGCCAGCTGCCGACGTTCGCGTGGCGCCGGATGGCTGCCGCGATGCCGATCTCCTTGATGAGCGTGCCTGAATACGAGGAGCGCTCGCGCCGGGTGAATGTCATCTACGGCAGCGGCGAGCCCGAGCCGGCGGCGCTCGCGGCCCGGGAGCTCGGCATCGACTACCTGTTCATCGGACCCGCGGAGGTGGCTGAGCATCCCGCCGCGAGCCTGCGGAAATTCGAGACGCGGCCCGACTTGTTTCGGAAGGTGTTCGGCAATGCGGGCACGCGGATTTTCGAAGTGTTGCCGGCGCCGTAGCCGTGTTCCGCCACGCCCGCCGAGGCTGCTCCCCGGCCGGCGCCGGGGCGCACGCAGAGAGGCTCGGGCTGGAGTGGTACCGTCGATCCAGGCGGCGCCGAGGCGATGGCGCCCAAGCTGCTGATCCTGCCGCCCGCCCCGGCTGCCCCCCCAGCGGTTGGACGAACGCCTTCGGCTCGCGGTAGGCTCGACAGCGCGTCGTGACCGAGAGAACCATCGTCTTTGCCACGGACCTCACCGGCGAGGTCGATTCGGGTCTGGCGCTGGCCACGCGCCTGGCCGCCGACCACGCCGCCACCTTGGTGCTGCTGCACGTGATGCCGCTGCAGGAGTCGAGCGGCGAGGGCATGCTTCACGAGGCGGCTCAAGTGCTGGAGGGCGATGCCGAGCGCAAGCTCCGGACGTTCGTCCCACCCGATCCGAGCGTTCCCTACCGTCACGTGACGGTGATCGGCGCTCCAGAGAAGATGATCGTCCAGGTGGCAAAGCGCGAGAAGGCCTCTCTCCTGGTCATGGAGGAGCGGCCGCGTCGCTGGTTCAAGGGAGCAGTCCGGAGTCTGCCAGCGCGCATTCTGGAGCACGCGCCGTGCCCGGTCGTGATCTATCGGCCGGGGAGCGAACTGACGTCGAGGAGCGAGGCGTCGCCGCGACGGCAGGACCCGCCGCTCCACCCGGCCGAGGTCCTGGATCTCTTGACGAGTCTTCTCGAGGCGCGCGTCGAGGCGCTGATAACGTGGATGGATCAGCGCCAGGAGGCCGTGGCCCGGATCGCGAACAGCTCGCGCGACCATGTCGCCAGCATCGTCGGATCGCCAGCGGTTGGCGATCGCCGTTCGCCGGCTGGACGGGTCCACCGCCGCCTTACGCTGCAGCTCGACGAACACCAGCGGGCCCTCGGCGCGATTGGCGTGGAGCTGTCGTGGGGGCATCAGGTGCTCTTCCAGCAAGGGGGGAGCGCGCGCGATTCAGAGGTCCGCGCGAGGCTGCGGACCAAGGTCGCGGACGAGGGTCGGGCCATCTCGCTGCCGCTCGACGGGAATGCAGAGTGCCGTCCGCCCCACGGCCTGGTGATGCTGGTCGGCGCACGCATCGACGTGTCGGGCCCCGTCCCGGCGCTGCTCGTGTTCACCCTGGACGCGCGACGGGACTTCCTGCACATCCTGGCGCAGCCCGGCCCCACACCCTCCTGCGAGACCTACGCCTTCGATCGCCACGGCATGATGCTCTCGAACAGCCGGTTCCCGGCCGAGCTCCGCGCCATGGGGCTCCTGCCGTCGGAACCGGGCGCGCAGGCCCCCCTCCGCCTCCGCGTCTCGACGCCGGCCGCCGCCGTGCATGGACGCACCGGCGATGCGCCGCCGCTCACGCGGATGGCCGCGGACGCCACGCGCGGCATCGACGGCGCCGACTGGCGGGGCTATGCCGACTACCGGGGCATCGAGGTGGTTGGGGCGTGGAAGTGGATTCCACAGTACGAGTTCGGGGTCGTCGCCGAGATGGATCGCGCCCCCTTGGGGTAAGGAACGATGCCGGCATGGACGGGTCCTTGCCGGGACTCGGCTAGCGGGCCGGTCCGTCGTGCGGCCGGTCAGGTCCACCGGCGGCCGGCATGCCCACCATCGCCCGCACCGCGTTCGGATCCACGGGCTTGGTCAGATGCCGATCGATGCCGGCCTGGGTCGACTGCCGCCGATCTTCGTCCTGGCCCCAGCCGGTGACGGCCACCAACTTCACCGCGGCCAGGCCCGGCACCTCGCGCAGCCGTTTGGCCAGCTCGTAGCCGTTCATCCCCGGCAGGCCGATGTCGAGGAACACGATGTCGGGCCGGAACTCTCGGGCGATGGCCAGCGCCGCTGGCCCGTCGGGTGCCGTGCGGACTTCGTGCCCGTCGAATTCGAGCAGCGTCGCCAGCATGTCGGCCGCATCGTGGTTGTCGTCCACCACCAACACGCGGCGCGAGTCTGGGGCGTGCGGCATAACCGGGGCTGCATCCTCGGACGCCGGGAACACGGCGCCGGCCGGCGCCTTGGGCAGGCGGACGAAGAAGCGGCTGCCGCGGGCCGGGCCTTCGCTGTCCGCCCAGGCCTGCCCGCCATGCAGCTCGACCAGCCGCCGTACCAGGGTCAGGCCGATGCCCAAGCCGCCCTCGGTGCGCGTCAGGCCGTCGCCCACCTGCACGAACATCTCGAAGATGTGGGTCAGCATCTGCGGCGGAATGCCGATGCCGGAATCGGCCACCCGCACGAGCGCGTGGGCGCCGTCATCGACGACCTCGAGTTCGACCCGCCCGCCCCGCGGCGTGAACTTGGCGGCGTTGCTCAGCAGATTGCTCACCACTTGCGACAGCCTGATGCGGTCGGCGTCAACGTGGAGCGGTGTGTCGGGCAGCGTCACGATCAGTGCGACACCGGCGGCATCGATGAACGGCTGGCTCGATTCCACTGCGTTCCCGATGATCGCGGCGATCTCCACGCGCTCCAGGTCGAGCTGCACCTGGTCGCGCGTGACGCGCGACAGGTCCAGCAGGTCGTCGATGAGGTGCACCATGTGCGCCAGCTGGCGCTCCATCATCTGGCGCGTACGTTCCGCCGTGTTCGCGTCGGGTGTGCTGCGCAGCACGGCCAGACCGGTCCGAACCGGCGCCAGCGGATTACGCAGCTCGTGCGCCAGCGTGGCGAGGAACTCGTCTTTTCGCCGGTCCGCGGTGCGCAGTTGCTCGAAGAGCCGCGCATTGTCGACGGCGGCGGCGGCGCGCCGCGCCAGGTCCATCGCCAGTTCGACGTCGCTCGCCTTGTAGCGTCGCCCGCCTTCCGCGTGCACGAGCGTCAGCACGCCAATCGGCGCGCCGCGAGCGATCATCGGGACGGCAATGTAGGAACGCAGGTGCAGACCGCGCAGGAGCGCCAGGTGCTCGCTATCGTTCGCGCCCCGCTGGAGCATGTCGTCGTCGATCTCGGCCGCCCATTCCGGCTGGCCGGTGTCGATCACACGCCAGACACCGCCAGGGGCGTCGCGGCGTGGCGGATAGCGCGCGAAAATCTCATTGGCCAGGGCAACGCGGGCCGCATCGGGATGGTGCACCGACACCCGCTCGAGCGTCCCGTCCGCGGTCACCATGTCCACGGCGAACCAGTCGGCAAAGCGCGGCACGACGAGGCGGGCGAGACTTTGCAGCGTCGCGTGGTAGTCGAGGGAGGCGCCGAGGGTGTCGCCGGCGTCGGCCAGCAACTGCAACGTCTGCTCGGCCTCCTTGAGGCTGGTGATGTCAACCGTCACGCCGAAGATGCGGGCCGCGCCTCCATCCGGGTGGCGTTCTACGCGCCCCCGGCTCTGCACCCAGCGCACCCCGGCGGTCGATCGCAAGCGGTATTCGGCGTTGTAGTCGAAGCCGCTCGCCATCGCGGCGCGCCCGGCCTCTTCCACCACCGAGAGGTCGTCGGGATGGATGACCGACATGAAGTCCGCCGAAGAACCCACGTCGATGCCCCAGAAGGCCGCGGCGTTTTCGGAGCACTCAACCACATCGGTGGCGAGATCCCAGTCCCACGCGTTCATCCGGCCGGCTGCCAGCGCCAGCCGCAACCGCCCCTCGCTGGTGCGCAAGCGCTCCTCGCCGCGGTGCGTGTCGGTCACGTCCTCGTGCACCAGCACCACTTCACGGACCGTGCCGCCGGCATCCTTCACCGGGTAGGCGAAGGCGCGGACCCAGCGCACGGGATCGGCGTGGCGGCTGAGGACGGGACCCGTCAGTGCGGGATCGTAGCGAACCGCGGGCAGCGACACCGCCTCACCAGCGAAGGCGCGCCGCAGCAGCGGCGTGACCCCTAGGGCGTCGAGCTGGGGATCGTCGAGCAGGTTGTAGTCGGCGAGGTCGTCGAGCGACAGGCCCCACAGGTCGGTCCAGGCGCCGTTGACGCGGAGGGTCTGGCCGCTCGGCGCCAGGATCTGGGTGGAGAGCGGCGACTGATCCATGATCGCCTCGAAGCGCGCGTCCGACAGGCGGGACACGTCTTCGGCGCGGCGACGCTGCTCGAGTTCACGCTGCGCCAGGGCGTAGAGGCGCGCGTTGTCGATGGCCAGCGCCGCCAGCAGCGCCAGATTCTCGGCCAGGGCCACGTCGAGGGGCCCGTAGCGCCGGTCCGACTCGGTGATGCCCAGGCTGACCACGCCCACCGTGACCCCGCGGCTCACCAGGGGCACGGCCAGGTGTGAGCGCACACCCAGGTCGCGAATCAGTTGCGCGTGGACCTCGTTGGAGGCGTGAGCCGCGATCACCTCCGGGGTGACGTGGTCGAGCAGCTCCCGCTGGCCGCTCTCCCAGACGCGGGCGGCCGGCTGCCGTGAGCCACGCCGTGGCGGATAGTGGTCGCGCAGCCGCTGCGCCAGGGCCACCTTGTGCTCGTTCACATGCGCGGTGGCGACCCGGCGCAACTCGCCGCCCTCGACGACGTCCACGATGCACAGGTCGCCGAGGATGGGGACGGCCAGATCGGCCACCCGCTGCAGTGTCTCCGCGTAATCGTGCGAGGAGGCCAGGGCTTCGCCGGCGCCGGTCATCGGCGGCAGGCTGGACGGAGTGTCCTCCGGACGGGCCGAGCGGGGTGCAGGGTCCACAGTGCGCATGCGGTGGGTGACAGGGCCGTCCTAGTGTAGCCCGGACGTCCGGGAGGCCGCCTATGCCGCGTCCGGTGTGCGCGCCGTCGTGGATGATTCGGACGCCATTCGTCTTGGCGAAGGCACCGGGATGCAGATGCGTGCGGTGGTCAGTCCCATCGGCCATCGTTCGGGGCTGGACGCACGTGCGCGCGCATCACAGTCCGCACTCAACGCGGATTGGTAGACGAGGGCAGGCTCCCTGTACGGCTGGCTGACCCTTGGGCTGGCGGGCGCCGCCGCTTTTGAACTCATCCCGGCCCTCGGCGTCACGTGGGAGGCCGATGGCCGCGCCCCGAGAGGGCAAGCTGATCCGGGACGGCGCTACGCCGCTGTGTTTCTGGCCATCGTGTTCCTGGCGCTGGCCTCCTGCATCAACTCGATCGCGCAGACCCTCGGAGCGTCGCGGTTCGTGTTTGCTCTCACCGAAGGATGGATGGCCCGTCGTGGGGCACTGACGCCATCCTCGCCCCGTTCGTAGTCCCCACGGCGATGAGCCTGCCGGGCGGCGCCGTGGACGGCGGCGCTCGCCGCCGTGGGGGCGCTCGCCGCTGGCGGCCCTTCGGCGACCACCGCTCGCCGGTGTCGGATACCACGCGCTGAGGGTCTCCTGGCCGGCTCTCCCCTGGAAGCCCGATGTCTTGGGGTCGCCGTTGTTACGGCAACCGAGGGCGCCAACATGCAGGCCGATCGACTGGAAGTGACGCCGGCGATTCGCCGCTGACCCGCGCGGAAGTCGTCCGGAAACCGTCGGCGGCCGACGGCGCGCAGCGGTTCGTGCGGGCCTGCGCTAACGCCTCGGCCAAGGTAATGCCCCCGGCCGCTACGCCCTCGAATAGGGTTGACCGCAGTAATGGTTCGGACGGAAGCTGGCCTCGCTCAGCGGCGGACCTGGCTGGCGGAGGACAACGGCATGCTCGCGTATTCAGGATCGCGGATGGTTCGTGGCGTGGTCGTGCTGGCGCTCGTCAGCGGCTGCGGGGGCTCAGGGGCTGCGCCGGCGCCGCGCCAGGCGTCACTCGATGGGCCGGAGGTCCGGACCGCGCTCGCCGCGATCCGCGGCGATCTGATCCGGCAGCACATGACGACCCTGGCCGACGACAAGCTCGAAGGGCGCGGGCTGGGCACGGAAGGCTACGAGAGCGCCCTGCGCTATGTGGAGAGCACGCTGAAGTCCTACGGTGTCGAGCCCGCCGGTGAGGGCAATGGTTTTCGGCAACGGGTCCCGCTCAGGAACAGCACCGTCGTCGAGGCCGCAAGTGCCATGAAAGTGACCTCGCGGGCGGGCACCAAGACGCTCGCCTACGGCGTCGACTACCTGTTGGGCGGCGATCACCTGCGCGAGCAGGTCACCATCGACAACGCGCCGGTGGCGTTTGTCGGCTACGGCGTGAGCGCGCCCGGCCTCGGTTACGACGACTACGCCAGCGGCGTGAGCGTCGAAGGCAAAGTGGTGGCCTACCTGAGCGGCGCCCCGGCAAGCTTGCCGAGCAACGAGCGCGCCTACTTCTCGTCGGGTGCGGTCAAGGACGCCGAGGCGGTCAAACGTGGCGCGATCGGCACGGTCAGCTTCACGTCGCCCGACGATCCACGCTTCCGGTGGGACGTCAGTGTCGCGACCAGCAAGCAGGGCAGCTTCGCCTGGGTCGATGCACAGGGACAGCCCAGCCGCGGCGACCCGGCGCTGCGTGGATCGGCGACGTTGAATCATTCCGGTGCCGCCGCGCTCTTTGCCGGCGCCCCGACGCCGCTGGCGGAGGTGTTCGCGGCCGCGGCGGCCAGCCGGCCGCAGGCGTTCGACCTGGCGACGCGCGTCTCGCTTGCAACCAGCACGACCCATACGGACATCGAGAGCGCGAACGTGGTGGGACGGGTCGCGGGCAGCGACCCCCAACTGCAGGCCGAGCACGTGGTCTACGTGGCCCACGTCGATCACTTCGGGCGGGGCGTGGCCATGAACGGCGACGACATCTACAACGGCGCCCACGACAATGCCTCGGGCGTGGCGATCGTGCTGGAGATCGCCCACGCCGCCACGGCGCTGCCGACGCGGTCCCGGCGCTCGGCGCTGTTCCTGTTCGTCACCGCCGAGGAGCGCGGGCTGCTGGGCTCCGACTACTTCGCGCGCCACCCGACGGTGCCGCGCGAGTCGCTCGTGGCCGACCTTGCGCTCGACATGCCGTTCCTCTTCCACCCGCTGCTCGACATCGTGCCCTACGGCGCCCAGCACTCCACGCTGATGGCCCCGGTGACCCGGGCGGCCCAGCACCTGGGCATCGCGCTCGCTGAAGACCCGATCCCGGAGCAGGTGCTGTTCATCCGCAGCGACCACTACAGCTTCGTGCGCCAGGGCATTCCGTCGCTCTTCCTCAAGAGCGGATTCAAGACCGGCGACCCGGCGCTGGACGGCGCCAAGATCAACGCCGCGTATCGCCGCGACGTCTACCACAAGCCGAACGATGACATGACGCAGGCGTTCGACTTCGAGGCCGGCGCGGCGCACGCGCGCCTCAACTTCCTCACCGGCTGGCTGGTGGCGCAGGAGACTGCGAGACCGGCGTGGAATCCCGGCGACTTCTTCGGCCAGCTGTTCGGGGAGCCGGCGCCGGCGACACGCTGACCGGACACGCCCGGGGCGCGTGCGGCAGCTACCGGGCTGCCGCGTACACGCCCGGGGCGCGTGCGCGCAGCCACCGGGCTGCCGCGTCCCCGGCCCGCCGTTGCCAGGGGAACCGCGCGGCGCCGGTCAGTAGAGCTGCGAGCAGTAGGTCCACATCTGGTGATGCCAGAAGGGCCAGTCGTGGCCGCCCTTGTCACCCCAGTCGTCGAGCGAGTGCGGAATGCCCTTGTGGCGAAGCAGACCAGCGAAGTGGTACGACGGCCCCTTGTCCTCGAAGGGGCCGTGACCGGTGGCGATACGGATGTCGCAGGTCGCCAAGTGTGCGTAGGTCCAGGGGTCTGACAGGTTGGGAACGTAGTCGGCCGGGTTGTTGAAGTAGAAGTTGTCGTCGTAGAGCCCGTCCATCGACCGCTTCATGTCGTACACGCCAGAGAGCGCAAAGCAGCGCTTGACGGCATCGGGGTGCTTCAGGACGGTGTTGGCGGCGTGGTAGGCGCCGAGTGATGCGCCCATCACCGCCACCGGCGGCAGCCCCTGACAATGGTGATGGATGAAAGGGATCACCTCCTGCCGCACGTAGGTGTCGTAGTTGCGCAGCACCCAGCTGCGATGGAACGGGTGGGCCTGCTTGTTGAAGAGCCCCTCCGCCGTCACCGAGCGGACGCAGAAGACCTTGATCCGGCCAGCGTCGATGAGCGGGCTCAGCGCCCGGATCATGCCTTGCCCTTCGTGCTCCCATTCGTCGCCGAGGCTGGTAGGAAAGAACAGGATCGGCGCACCGAAGTGGCCGTAGACTGCCACTCCCATGGTGCGGCCCAGGTGCGATGAATGCCACAGATGGTGCTCGCGTTGCATGGGACCAAGTATGACGCACCTCTAGCGCTTCTTCTCCAGGCCCGCAAACAGCGCGGTCAGTTCGGCCTCGTGGGCAGCGAGGAACTTGACGTTCTCGACGTTGACGCCGGCCGGCAGCGTCTTGAGCATTCCCGACTTCTGGAGCCCGAAGGCCATCGCCGCCTGCAGATACGCCAGTTGCGCCGTGGCGAACTCGCGAGTCGTCATTCCCGACTGACGGACGGCCGCGGCGAATTGCGGGTGGCGGTCAATCAGGCGGGCCATGTCAGCCACCGTCTCCGCGCCGCTCAGATCGGCGTCGTCTTCGCCTTCCTCCAGCTTCTCGATTTGATCCTGGAGCGCCTCGATGCGGGTCAGCTCGGCGTTGGTCGGGTCTTCTTTTGCCTGCAGCCGGTCGAGTTCGGCCTGCGCCTTGGTCAACGCCGACTCCGGAGCCTTCGCCTTCAACGCGGCGAGGGTCTTGAACACCGTCGCCAGCTGCTGAACCTTCGGCATGGTCAGGCGGTAATCCTGCACTTCCTTCTCGACCGGGCGGTCCTGCGCGCCTGCGGCCGCGGGCAGCGTGAGAAGGGACATCGCCAACAGCGCCGTCATGGTGGCGGCCCGGTAAAGAGGAGTCGAGACGTTACGCGGATAAAACTCTGTCATAGGCAAAAAATAATATCGCGAAAATTCAGAACCCGGGCGCTACTTGCTGTCGCGACGGCCCTGGGTGCGCTGGGTGCGCGCCGCCGCGTGTCCCTGGGCGCGCGTGCTGTGCGACTTGGCGATCGCGTGCTGCTTGCGGACGCCCTTGGCCTGCGCGCTCTTGGCCGCCATCGCCTCCGCCTCGTTGTCGCGGACGGCCGTGTGGGCGCTCTCACTCCCGGCGGCCGCGTCTTCGGGCGCCGGGGTGCCTTCCTGGCGCGCCACGCGCTGCTTCACCTGAGCGACGATTTCCTTGGCGCGCTTCCTCGCCTGGTCGGTGGTTGAGCTCTTGGTCACGGGCATGTCCTTCCGGAAAGTCGACCGCTTCGCCGCCTTGTGTCCGGCCACTCGCAGACCGGCGCTCGTTGCATCCTGACACGATGATGCAGAACGAGGCGCGCGCGTCAAGCGCGCGGATGAGTCGGCGCGGAGCCCTGACCTGCTCCGCCAGGACCGTGGCGAGGCGCCGGAGCGCGCTACGGAAGACCGCCGACGAGACACAGGGGCACACGCGGGCGCGGCCCAGACCCTTCCGGCCCCTGAACATCGACGACGACCGCATCGAGCTGACGGATTCGACCCAAGGACGGGCAGTATCTTGCGTGTCGTCGGCCCTTGTCGTCCTCGGGTTCGCGCTGAGCGCGTCGGCGTCGTGGGCAACGTGGCGTGACAATACCGGAATCTCGGGGCCGTTCGTGCTGCTCGGGGGCCCGCCGGCGGCTGGATTGGCCAGGCTCACGCCGGGACCCGAAGTTTTCCGGGGGCTCGGCCGCGGGTGGGGCGCGCATCACGAACGTCGGACCGCCCAGCGCCGGCACTGACGCCGTCAACAAGAGCTACGTCGATACCAACGTGCGGGCAGGGCTCTTGGGCGGCAAGACCTGGAAGGGGCTCGTGAATGCGAACGGAACGAAAGGTTCCACGGGGCCTTTCACCATCATCAAGCTGGGCACCGGCAACTATCGAGTGGCCGTCGACGTGGCTGGCCTCGGTCTACCGACGGGATACGGCCTGTTCAGTGCGACTCCATACTTCTGCACTGGCGGGCAGGCCACGACGCTCGGCGCCGGGTATTCGTTGCAGTTCAGTGTGATGACCAGTATCTCGATTCAAGTGGCGACGACCACTGCCGCCGGCGCAGCAACCGATTGCGCGTTCTTCTTCACGGCCCCGATGCCCGATGCCGACAGCGGGTCGCCGGTACCGCCGTTCATTCCAGCAGCGCGGGTCCCAGACGCGTCGTGCACGTCGATGGGCGGGGTCACCACCTGCGTGCAAACGATGCCCAGGTAGCAGCTCCGCGCCGCTCGCGGCGGCTCCGCCCCGATTGCCGGGCGACCCCCCGAAATCCAAGCGTCGGGTGCATCCGTAGTGTCAAGGCGGACAGGACACCAACCTTGGGAGGCGGTATGCAGAACGAGCAGACGATACGGGAGATCTACGCGGCGTTTCAGCGCGGCGACGTCGATGCCATCCTGGCCCGCGTGACCGACGACGTGGATTGGCGGAACGACGGCGTCGAGTCGCAGGACTGCCCCTGGAACGGCAACTTCAGCGGCAAGGCAGGGCTGCCGGGCTTCTTCGGTGCGCTGGCGCAAGAACTCGACTTCAAGGTGTTCGACATCCGCACGATCGTGGCGTCCGGCAATCACGTCGCCGTGCACCTCCGGGTCGAGAGTGTCGTGCGCAAGAACGGGAGACCCCTGAGGAACGACGCCATGCACCTGTGGCGCCTCGATGCCCAGGGGCGCGTGGCGAGCTACCGGCACTTCAACGACACTGCCGCCGAGGTCCTGGCGTGGCGAGGCTGAGCCGGTCCGCCGCCCTGGGGTGCGCGCGGCTCCACTGACCTCGGTCTCGATGAGGGGGCAACGATATCCGCCAGCGTGCTCGCCTGGGGGATGTCGACAACGGCGGGGACGTGGCGCGGCCCGAACCGAAGGATAGTGTCCAGCGGGCGCGCCCTCCCCCCGGCGGCTCAACAACGGCTGCGACCTCGCCCGTGCTATAAACCGTTCCACCCCCCACCGCCGGCCGCCGAGTTGGTCGAGCATCGCCGTTCGCCCGGAGACATGAAGGTGCTGTAGCGGACCGCACGAAACAGATGTGACCAGACGGGGTCGCCACACATGAGGCCACTCAACGTGCTGCTGTCTCCCGGTGCGACGCAACTCGCCGTCGGGGTACTGTTCTCATCACTCGTAGCGGTGCAGTGGCGCGGCCCCGGGTTTCTGCCTGGCACCGACGCGATCGCGTACATCACGGGCGGCGTCAACCTCGTGAGGAACGGAACCTTCACCAATCCGGCCGGCGATCCGGAGCTGTGGTTCCCGCCGGTGTACCCGATCCTGATCGGTGCCGCGAGCCTCGGCGGATGGTTGGACCCCGCCACTGCGGCGCACCTCATCTCCGCCTCGTGTGCCTTCGCCATCCTTTTCGTGACCGCGCACATCGCCCAGCAGGTCGGGGCGCGGGGCTACGAGCCGGCTCTTGCCATGGCGATACTGGCGTTGAACCCCATTCATCAACGTGCCGCCCTGTATGCGTGGTCCGAAGCGACCGCAACCATCCTGGCCGTATGTGGCTTTGCCATCTGGCTGCGGCTGGCTCCTCGCAGCCCGTCCCGCCAATACGTCCTTCTCGGTCTGCTGGTGGGACTCAGTTATCTCACGAGGCCTGAAGGACTTCTGCTCCTCCCGGCGTGGGTCGCGGTCGACGCGTTCCACGTGAAGATCCGTCGGCCGCTCCTCGCCAAGTACGCCATAGCCGGCGCTGTGACGGCCCTCGTGGCCCTGCCTTACGTGGTCTATCTCTTCGAACACACCGGAACACTCACCCTGACTGGCAAGACGGAAATCAATCTGGCCTCGGGCAGAGCCACCTACCTGGGGCAATTCACCACCACCTACATCGACCCCGTAACTCTGGAAATCGGGCTGAGAAGAGACAACTTCACGTTGTGGGATGAAGCCCGGCGCTATGTCTGGGATGCGGCGCGAATCCTGGCGAGCTACTGGCGCAACCTGGGATCTCTGCTGGCGCTGCCCGTTGCCCTTGGTGTCATGTCCTTCGTGCAGACACGGCGCCTCCGGTTTCTTTACGGAGGGGCCATCTTCGTGGCCTACCTTCTGGTTGTTGCCGTGTTTCAAGTGAAGGACCGGTTCCTTCACCTCAGCCTTCCGTTTCTGTCGATGCTGGCTGCGCGCGGTGTGACCCGCTTGGTCGCCTCAGGGGCCAGGACGCCAGAACGGAGCTGGCGCACCAGAACCCAAGTTGCGCTCGCGGTGGTTGTCGTCGTTGGCGTTCTCGTTCAGGGAACCGCTCCAGCGCGCCATCATGTCGATTTCGAGCGAACGGGGGCTGCGCTCTTCAGGGACGCGGGGATGATACTGCGCCAGCTCGCACCGACTACCGGTGTCGTCTACGAACAATGGGGGCATTTTGGATTCCACGCTGAGCAGTTCACGCGGATTCTGACGCCCAATGACATCGACACGATTCTGCGATATATCGGCAGGCATGAGCGGCCGGATCAACCCGTCTACCTGGCGCTGTCATCCATGGAGGCCAACTGGTACCACCCGTCGGTCAGAGCGCTGTTGCAATCAGCAGACGGGATCCCCCAGTTGCGCCGTGAGATCTCTCTGTCGGACCATCGGGGAACCGTCGTGGTCTACGGAGTGCATGTCGACGCCGACGGGTCGCCGGCCAACCGCTGACGCGTGGGGGGCCACATCCGCGTGAGTTTCGTTGGCATCCAGCGCTGGTGCCGTGTAACACCTGGCCGTGTCGTGACACTTCCTGGTCAGGACGCCGTGATGGATGGCGTCAGGAGGGATCAGATGGCCCGAATCGACGAGATCGCCCCGGACCTGTTTCGTGTCTCGATTTATGCCCCGCAGTTCGACCTGCAGTTCAACCATTTCCTGATCAGAGACGATGAGCCGCTGCTGTTCCATACCGGCATGCGGCGGATGTTTCCCGAGGTGCGCGAGGCGGTCGCCAGGCTGATCGACCCGGCGGCGCTGCGGTGGATCAGCTGGAGCCACTTCGAGGTGGACGAGTGCGGCGCCCTCAACGACTGGCTCGCGATCGCCCCTGCCGCGCAGGCGATCTGCAGCCAGGTGGGCGCGGCCGTCAACATCGAGGACTTCGCCATCCGCCCGCCGCGTGGCCTGTCGAAAGACGAGGTGATCGAGACCGGCCGGCACACCTACCGGTTCGTGCCGACGCCGCATCTGCCGCACGGCTGGGACGCCGGCGTGCTGTTCGAAGAGCAGACCGGCGTGCTCCTCTGCTCCGATCTGTTCCACCAGCAAGGGCGACGTCGAAGCGGTCAGCTCGGGCGACGTGCTGGGCCGCTGGGACGCCGCCGTGGCGGCCTACCAGGCGCATCCGGTGCTGATGGACTATCTGCCGCTGACGCCGGCGACGCACCGCCGCCTGAACGAGCTCGCCGATCTGAAGCCGCGGATGCTGGCCGCGATGCACGGCTCGGCTTTCGTCGGGGATGGCGCAGCGGCGCTTCGTGCCGCTGGCGCCATGTTGGAACGCCGGCTCGGTGCGGCGGCGATTGACGTAGAGCAGCCTGCTCTGAGTACCGTCCGGCACATGCCGGACACGGAGACGGCGCTTGAGGCTGGTCAGCGACGGGGTGCTCGCGCAGCCGCATCGCCGACGGCCCGCCGGGTGCGACCGACGCCGAGGAGGGCGAGCTGTATCGGCGTTTCGCGCCGCGCGTGCGGCTCTACGGCCGCCGTCACTTGCGCAGCGAGGCGGCGAGTGACGACCTCGCGCAGGACGTGCTGCTGCTCGCCATCGAGCGGCTGCGCGCGGGGGAGGTGCGCCGGCCGGACGAGATCGGGTCGTTCATCCTCGGCACCAGCCGGATGATGGCACGCGCCGAGCGCCGCGTCGCGCGGCGGCGGGAGATTCTCGCGGGGCGTTTCATGGACCTCCACCGCGCACACCATGCCGTCCCTCGCCGCCTCGACGCCCGCGGGTGGCAGCGTGCCTGAACCGAGCTCCCCGAGCGCGATCGGCTGGTCGTGCTGCTGACGCTCTACGCCGATCGTGAGGCGCCGCGCATTGCCGAGGATCTCGGGGTCTCGCCAGGCGCGGTCCGCGTCATCCGCCATCGCGCGATGGCGCGGCTGCGCGACTGCGTGACGGGAGGGGCACGGTGATGAAGGCACCGCGATGTGAGCGGTTCGCGCTCGCCGACCTGACCGATTACGCCGCCGGCGAGCTGCCCGAGGCCGAGGCCGCGGTGTTCGAGGAGCATCTCTTCGCATGTGCCGAGTGCGCGGCGCGCGCGGCGGAGTTCGACGCGCTCGCACACGCCATCCCGGCGGCGGTCCGCGCGGCGGAGGTCAGCGGGTTCGTGACCGACGAGGTCCTCAACCGGCTGGCACGCGACGGCGTGCGTATGCGCACCTACACCGTGTCCTCCGGCGGCACCGTTCGCTGCGCGGTGTGGGAGGGCGACGAGGTGATGGTGCTGCGGATGCGCGGCGACCTGTCTGGCGTGGGTGAGGTCACGCTGTCGCAGCGCGTGGTTGGCGACCGCACCGAATTGAGCCGCACGACCGGGCACGTCACGCCCAGCTCGCGCGGGGAGCTGCTTTACGCGATGCCGGCCGCGTCGCTGCGGCAGTTCCCCGCCATGGAGGTGGAGGTGCATCTGTCCACCCACGAATCCGGCGGGGAGCGGACGGTTGGCCGCTACACGCTGCTGCATGGCGGATCGCTGCAACGCCGGCCTGACGCCTGAGTCCGCTCGGTAACCACGCTACCGGACCGCGACGTTGCGCGCTGGCGGTGCGAAGAGGGATTCGTGCCCGAAGGCCGAGCGAAGCGATGGGCGAGGGCATGCTGCGCTGACCGCCGGCGTGGCGGTGACTGGTCCCGGAAGCGGCTGGACCCGCGCGGGCGCGCCGCGCGTCGAACCGGTATGACGCGATCGAGCACGACGTCGCCGGCCGACGGGGCGATGGGCTGGAAGCACACCGGACGTCGGCGCCCCGCATTTGCCCTCGCGCCGGGCGCAGGACAGGAGTCGGTGTGGGACTACCCGCGCCCACCGGCGCTCGCGCCCGATGAGCGCGAGATCGTGGTGCGCCACGGCGGCGTCGAGATCGCGCGCACCCGGCGCGCCGTGCGTGTACTGGAGACGGCGAGCCCGCCCACCTTCTACGTGCCGCTCGAAGACGTCGTCCCTGGGGTGCTGGTGCCGGCCGACGGCGCGTCGTGGTGCGAGTGGAAGGGCGAGGCGCGCTACTGGTCGCTCCGCACGCCGGGCGGCCTGGTGGAAAGCATTGCGTGGTCGTATTCGCGGCCGCACGACGCGTTCGCGTCGATTCGCGATCACGTCGCGTTCTACCCGGCGCGCGCCGAGTGCTTCGTGGACGGCGAGCGCGCCCGGCCCCAGGCGGGCGGGTATTACGGCGGCTGGGTCACGAGCGAGATCGTCGGGCCATTCAAGGGCGAGCCAGGTTCCGTCGGCTGGTGACGCGACGCGTCCCGGGTCGCGGGACGGCCGGCGGTAGAGGAATGGCGTCACGCGGTGAGGGGCCGGGCGCGCCTCACTACGCGGGCCGCGGGCGACGTGTCTTCGGGACGCGACCGGGCAGCGGGGCGGAGCCGGGCTTGCAACCGGCTTGCAAACCGAAGGTGCGACCCGCTCGAAGCGCGACTCACGATCGCGTGAGTCGTCCCCGCCCAAGTCACTGACTTCCTGGCGCTGAACAGGTTGGTGCGGAAGGGGGGCTCGTGCCTGAAGACCTGGCGCGACGCGCGACGCGCGTCATGGCGTCGCTTGCAAATTCTTGCAACGAGGATGGTCCGATCGCTCCCCCCAGACCGCAAGCGGCCGGTGGGTGACACTACTCGCAGGACGTCATGCGCACGGTAGAAGCTCTCATCGATCGCGACGGGCATGTCAGGCTGCTGGAGCCTCTGCACCCAGGGGCCAGCTGTCGTGCGCTCGTCGTGATCTTCGACGACGACGAGGACGTGCGCGCTGATGGCGCGCGCCTGAGCGAAGCGGCCCTGGCCCAGGACTGGGCACGTCCTGAGGAGGACGACGCGTGGGCGCCTTTACAGCCGGTGACGTAGTCCTCGTCCGATTTCCCTTCTCCGATCTTTCGCAGACCAAGCTTCGTCCCGCGATCGTTCTGGCCGATGCCGGACGTGGCGATCTCGTGTTGTGTCAGTCACCAGTCGCCCCTACGGCGACGCAGCGGCGGAAGCGCTCGCGCCGGCGGACTTCCTCCGCGGCCGTCTTCCAGTGGACAGCTACGTGCGGCCCGCCAAGCTCTTCACCGCCCACGCCGACCTCGTGGCGGCGGTCGTGGGCACGCTCCGCGACGACGCCCGCGAACGCGTGGTGTCGGCGGTGGTGCAGGTGCTGCAGACAGGCGGCATGACCGAACGTCGCTGACCGGTCGCGGCCGATGGTCGCGGTCCCGCGCTGTGTGGCGTGAGCGCTGGTGTCTTGAGCCTCTCCCTGGCGTCGTACGTGTCGTATCGCCGCCACGTGCCGATGCTGATTCCCAGCCTGGGCGCCGCGGAGTCGTCCAGCACCAGCGCGCCCCCGCCACGAAGGCGCGCGCTGACCATCCGACGCCTCCAATCGGGCCACGAATACGATTGTCTTGGTGCCGCGACGGCATTGCACACATAATCCGCGGCCATGATGAACCGTCGGCGACTGGTGACCGTGGCCGCGGCCGTCGCGCTCGTCCTGGCTTTCTTCGGGAGCAAGACCGCCGCGCAGGGCCCGGTGGCGCTCTTCACGGTGGCGCCCGCCGCAACCCCGCGAACTGCCATGGCCCCCCGGGCTGGGGTGCTGCGGTCGCGGGCGCTGGTCGCGTCCCTGCCGGCTCTGCAGGCGGCCACTACCGCCGGGCTGGCCGGGGACCGCGACGCGCTGCTCACGTTGAACCTGTTCGACGACGTGGCGCTGGCGGCCACCTTCGAACGCGCTGAAACCGACGGCTTCGGCCACCAGACCTGGATCGGCAGGGTACTCGGCGATCCCTTGAGCACAGTCACCCTTACCTGGAGGGGCGATGTGCTCTCCGGTGGCGTGCAGACCGGCACCTCCCTCTATGGCTTGACCACACGGAACGGCATCACTGTGGTCGAGCAGATCGATCCCGGGTCGTTCCCACCGGAATTACCGCCAGTGCTGGTGCCGGATGCCGATGCGGTCTTGCGCGACCCGTCGGCGGCGACCCCGCCGGCCGACGGTGAAGTGGTCGACATCTTCGTCTACTACACGGCCGCGGCGCGCGTCGGCCAGGGGGGGGCGGCGCAGATCGAGGGTCTGATCGCTCGGGGCATCGCCGACTCGAACACCGCCTACACGCGCAGCGGCATCCAGGCCAGCCTGCGGCTGGTCGGTACCGCCGAGCTCGCGGGATTTGTCGAAACGGCGGACATGACCGCCGACCTCTATGCGTTTCGTGACTTGGCAGCCGCGCAGACCACACGCAACGTCTTCGCCGCCGACCTGATGCACCTGGTGCTCGGCGGCACGTCGAGCGCGTGCGGCGTCGCGTTCCTGGGCCCCACCAATGCCAACTCGGGCTACGGCGTCTCGGCGCGTACCTGCTTCTTCCATACACCTTCACCCACGAAGTGGGGCATAACTTCGGCAGCCACCACGCGCCGGAAGACGGCGCCTACGGCGCGTGGAAGACGTACGCCTACGGCTACACGAACTGCCCGGCCGGGTTTCGGACCGTCCTGGCGTATGCCTGCAACCCGGCGCCGGCCGGCGCGCGCATCCTGAACTTCTCGAATCCGAACGTCTTGCACAACGGGCTACCGACAGGCACTGCGGCTACACACAACAACGCCTTGGCGCACTCCCAAGCGTTCCCCATCGTGCGGACCCACCGCAGCGGGGCCGCCGCCGTGCCGTCAGCCCCGCAGAACCTGCAGGCGAACGTGGCCGGTAATCAGCTCACCCTCACCTGGGCGGCGCCCGCGTCGGGCACGCCGATTGCGTCGTATACCCTGCAAGCGGGCACCGGTCCCGGCCTGTCTAACCTCTACAGCGGCGCTCTCGGACCGCTCACCTCAGTCTCCGGCCAAGTGCCGAACGGCACCTACTACCTGCGCGTCGTCGCGCAGAACTCGGCCGGGTTCGGGCCACCCACGACCGACGTCGTCGCGGTCGTCGGCCCGGTGGCGCCGGGTGCGCCCACGAATCTGAGCGCCAACGTGGCGGGATCGCTGCTCAGCCTGAGCTGGCAGCCGCCCAGCAGCGGCGGCAGTGTGTCGACGTACGTCCTGCAGGCCGGCTCGGGTCCCGGACTGGCGAACCTCTTCAACGGCGCGCTGGGCGCGATCACGAGCATCGCCGCCTACGTCCCGCCGGGCGGCTACTACCTGCGCGTGCTCGCGCAAGGGCCGGGCGGCGCGAGCCCGCCGTCGAACGAGGTCGTTACGTCGGTCGCGTGTCCGATTCCGTCGGCGCCGGTGCTGTCCGGATCGAAGGCGGGGACCGTCATCAATCTTAGCTGGACTTCGGGCGGCAGCGCCGCGACGGGCTATACGCTGCGGGCCGGGACGGGAACCGGCGCGTCGAACCTGTTCAACGGCGCGGTCGGCGCGGTCAACGCCCTGTCGGGGCCAGTGCCCAACGGCGCCTACTTCATCCGCGTGTCGGTCATGTCCGCGTGCGGCGAGAGCGCGCCGTCGAACGAGATCTCCATCACGATTCCGTAGCGCCCGCCGGAGGCAGGGACTGTTCGGCGAACTCGTCGGATGAGCCGAGCCGTGCAGCCCGGAGCGTACGCCGGTGAGCGCAACAGCGTGCCGAGCGCCGGAACGACTTGGCAGCCAGAGGAAAGGATCGCGAGCGTCATGTTCACATCGATCACACACTCGAGGCCCGGATGCAGCGCGTCGCCCGGGCGGGGCGTTCGGCGGGCTCACGTGCCGCGCGTCAGGCGCCTGTTCCCTGCCGGATTGATGTTGCTGAGCGCTGTGCTCGGCAATCCCGCCGTGGTCGCGGCCCAACCGGCCGGCTGGAGGTGATCGACAACCCGCTCTCCAGCACCGTCGGCTTCGGTAATGCCATGGACGTCGATGGCGACACGCTGGTGGTCGGAGCCCCGGCGCTTGCCGCGGCCGGCCTCCAGCGAGGCGCCGTGTCGGTCTATGCCAGGGTCGGCGGCAGCTGGGTCCTGCAACAGTCGCTGACGCGAACCACGGGCGTCGGGTTCGGATCCAGCGTCGCGGTGAGCGGCGACACCCTGATTGCCGCGACCGAGTACTACTCCCCGATGCTCGACCCAGGGCCGCTGGTGTTCGTGCGCCAGAACGGCACCTGGACCCAACAGGCCGAGTTGCGTCCGAGCCACACCGGCTACCGCACCGGAGCGCGCGTCGCGCTCGATGGCAATACCGCGCTCATCGCCACGGTGGACGGCGGCGTCTATGTCTTCGTGCGGTCGGGCACCACGTGGACCGAACAGCAGCAGCTGTTGGCCGAGCGCACGTATGGTAACGGGAGCGCCCCGGTTCAGATCGCCCTGCAGGGAGACACCGCGTTTGTTGGCGTGCCCGGCGAGACCGTTGGGGCCAACACGTATCAGGGAGTGGTGCATATTCACACACGGGCGGCCGGCATCTGGACGCGGCAGGACACCTTGACGTCGCCCGGCGCAAGAGCCAGCGAGTTCTTCGGGGTCGTCATCGCGCTCAGCGGCGACACGGCCTTCATCCGGGGCGACCAGGTCTACCAGTACGCGCGTACCGCCGGAGTGTGGGTCCGGCAGCCCTCGTTGCGCCTGCCGCTGGCGCCGCTCCTGCCGGATGTGTTGATTTACCGTCCCCTCGCAGTCACGCTCGACGGCGACACGGCGATCGTCACGATGAACGTCGACCCCCGCGCGCCGGTATACGCGTACGTCTACCGGCGCGTCGCAGGGCGCTGGATCCGGCTCGAGCCACCCGGCAATCCGCTGAGATACATGATCGGCGGCGGGTTCATCTTCGGCGCCGACAGCGGCACCAGTGGCAGAGGGCGGGTGATCGTGTTCTCCACCCCGCCAGTGCTGTTCACGGGCCCTCCCGGCCCGCCGGATTTCGTCCGCGCGTCCGTGAGCGGCAACACCCTCACGATGACTTGGGAGCCGCCGCAGACCGGGGGCGCGCCGACCGGCTACACCCTGATCGCACGGGAGTTCGTCGACGGTCCGGTGCTGGGCAGCCTGCCGGTAGGCCCGGGCACGTCTTTCAGCGTGACCGCGCCGAACGGGGAGTTCGTGCTGTCCCTGACGGCCTCCAACGCCGTGGGCACCGGGCCCGAGTCGACTGAGGTTCTCGTGTCCGTTCCGGCCGCGCCACAGCCCGTCGGCCCCCCGTCGAACCTCGGGGCCACCGTCGCCGGCTCGACGATCACCTTCTCGTGGGACCCGCCACTGAGAGGCGTGGCCACGAGCTACGTGCTCTGGGCCGGCGCAACGCCGAGCGTCAATCCCCCGCTTGCCACCGTGCCGCTGGGTAACGTGACGAGCGTCGTCGCGAATGACGTGCCGGCCGGCACGTACTACGTCTTTGTCCAGGCGAGAAACGCCTTCAGCGCGAGCGGGGCGAGCAACGTGGTGGCCGTGACCGTCGCCGGACAGCCGCCGCCAGGCGCGCCGACGCTCAACGCACCGATCGTGAGCGGCTCGACGGTGTCGCTGTCGTGGACTCCGGGTACGGGCGGTGCGCCCACCAGCTACACGCTCGCGGTCAGTGCGACGCCCGGGGGCGCGGCACTCGTGACGGTGCCACTGACCGGCACGAGCGTCGCGTTCCCCAACGTGCCGCTCGGCACCTACTACCTGCGGCTCACCGCCACGAATGACGCGGGCACCAGCGGGCCGTCGGCGGTCGTCACGCTCGTCGTCCCGTGACGGCGCGAACAGTGCTCGCCTAGAGCAGGCGCGCGATTGGCGGCCGCGTCTCGCTGTCGGGAGCGGCGCCATTGGCCGCGGCGGCCAGCAGGTCGCAGTCGAAGGTTCGCGCATGTGACCGCGTAGCGAAAGAGCGTCGCGAGGCCGCGGCCTCCGTTCAATTCGTTCTCGCGCGTGCCAGCATTCGGCCCGAAAGCTGTGGAGAAGAAGATGAACTACTCGAGACGCGCAGCCCTACATCTATGCCCTCGCCGGTATCTATGCCCTCGCCGGTGAGATGGTCCCCGACATCACGGACCAGCGTCTCCTCAATTCGCTGGACTTCACGGTGTCGGTGAGCCGGCAAGGCGACCAGTTGACCGCAAGCTGGAACCCGCCGGCCTGGGGAAATCCTGTCGCTGCAGTGGGGCGACGTGGACATGTCCAGTCGAGCGCTGGTCATCCGCGCCGAGAAGGCCAAGACGCGGCGCGCGCGGCGGCTACCGATGTCGACCCGGCTGCACGCCGTACTCCAGATGCGGCGCACCGGCGCAGATGGCACGGACGTCGGCCCCGAGGCGTATGTCTTCGGGGCGCGACAGGCCAGCGCGTGACGTCGATCCGCACGGCCTGGGAGACGGCGCGCGCGCGGGCTGGACTGGCCGACCTGCATTTGGCCGAGCTGAGGCATGAAGCCGCATCGAGACTCGAAGATGCAGGCGTGCCCACGACCTACGTGCGGAAGATCCTGGGGCACAGGAATCTGTCGACGACGACCCGCTATCTGAACGCGACGATCCGCGGGCTGCGACTGGCCGTGGAGAAGCTGGAGGAATCGCGCAGGAAACCAGCGCGTGATGCCAAGAAGTCCCCCGGGCTTGCAAACGGCTTGCAAACCGAAGGTGCGACCCGCTCGCCGCCGCGATGCCGCAGTTTGCGGAGACCGCCGACCGTCTTCATCCAGCCGAAGACCTGCTCGACCAGCTTGCGTTTCCGCTGACTGATCGCGTAGCCCGGATGGCGGGTCGTGCGCCATCGATCGGCGCTGTTCCGGCGCTTCTGCCGCGACGTGCGGCGTGATGCCCAGCTGCGCGCACGCCGTCGCACGAAGCGACGCGACGTCGTAGCCCTTGTCGCCGCCGACCGTGCCGCGCGTGCGGCAGCGTCGCCGAGCAGCATCATCGCGGCGTCGCGCTCGGCCGTGCCGGTCGCCGCCGTCGCACAGGCGTTGACGACGAGGCCGTGCCGATTCTCGAGCAGCACATGCGCCGAGATAGCTCAGCTTGGCTTCGCTTGCCCCCGGCCTTTCTGATACAAGCCGCGCGTCGGGATCCGTCGTCGACGCGATGCGTCTCGTTCGACCGCGTCTCGCCGTGGAAATTCGACCGTCGGGATTCCCCGGATCGTCGGGCGGCGGGCGGCGGCTCGCGTCCTTCCGCTTGAAACTCTTCTGGCTGGCCCACGCCTCCAGCAGCGTGCCGTCGACCGTGAAGTGCTCGTCCGACAGCAGCGGCCGCCTCGCGCGCCTGCGCGACGACCTCTTCGAAGAACGCGCTCGGCGATGTCGCCGGCCAGCAGCCGGTCGCGATTCTTCGTGAACGTCGTCGGCGCCCAGATCGGCTCGTCCAGGCTCAGGCCGACAAACCAGCGAAACAGCACGTTGTAGTCCATCTCCTCCATCAGCAGGCGCTCGCTCCGGACCGAGTACAGCACCTGGAGCAGCAGGGCCCGCAGCAACTGCTCCGGCGGGATCGAGGGCCGGCCGATGTGCCGAGTACATCGGCTCGAACCGCGGCGACAGGGCCGCCAGCGCCTCATCGGTCATCCGCCGAATCGGCCGCAGCGGATGATCGGCCGGACGCGCTGCTCCGGCGACAGGTAGCTAAACATCTCGCTGGTTCGGATCATCCGGTCCGCGCATCGGCAGGCTCCCTTCCTGGTCGGCGGGAGCATGGAGGTACGGGGGATCGCGCGTGTCGATCCCCTCCGGCTTACTTTTTCAGCAGCCTGCTAGCGCTTACAGGTTGGTGCGGAAGGGGGGACTCGTGCCTGAAGACCTAGCGCGACGCGCGACGGTCGAGCGCCTGAGTTCCCCTGCCGCGCCAACAGAAAAGGCCCCGGAAGCCGGGGCCTTGTGTCTGTTGGTGCGGAAGGGGGGACTCGAACCCCCACGGTATTGCTACCGCCAGCCCCTCAAGCTGGTGCGTCTGCCAATTCCGCCACTTCCGCAGAGAGGGTTCGCGCCGTCGGCGTTGCCGCCGTCGCACGAATGTTGGATTCTATCAGAGGCTCCAGCGCGACGCCATGACAAGCCCCGTGGGTGTCACGCGCGACATGGAGCAGGAGTGACCAGCGCCTCGCGGCGCCGAGTTACTGCTTCTTGACCGGCGGAGTGGCGGGAGGAGTAGCGGTCCCGGTCGCGGGCGCTTCGGGTGCGCTGGTCGCTGGCGCCGCTGGAGCCGGCGTCGTCGGGATGTCGGTGGCGCCGGCGGGCAGCGGCACCGCGGCCGGACCGCCGATACCGCCCACCACTGAACTGGCGCCGCGCGCGCCCCACACGGCCAGCAACAGGGCCAGGCTCATGAACGCCACGGTCAGGCCGGCCGTGATTTTCGTGAGGACGGTGGCGCCGGCGCGAGCGCCGAAGACCGCCTGACTGGAGCCGCCGCCGAAGGCGTTGGCGATGTCGCCGCCCTTGCCCTGCTGCAGGAGGATGACCACCATCAGCACCAGGCAGGCGACGACGTAAAGCGTGATGAACAGGTAATAAAGCATCGAATCGGCTCTCGGCTCCCGGGCCACCGCAAACCCCGAGTATAGCCCCTAATCGCGAAGCCTGACTAGGCCTGGGCCGCTGACGCGGCACCCGCAGCCACGATTTTCCCGAAATCACCGACGTGGAGGCTGGCGCCCCCCACCAGGGCCCCGTCCACATCGGCCCGGGCCAGCAGGGCGGCGATGTTGTCGGGCTTGACGCTGCCGCCGTAGATCAGCCGGCACTGTTCGGCGGCAGCCGCCCCGAACCACGATCGCAAGCGCAGCCGCATGTGGGAATGCACCTCGCCAGCCTGCTCGGGCGTGGCGTTCCGGCCGGTGCCGATGGCCCACACCGGCTCGTAGGCCACGACCATGGCCGCCAGCTGGTCGGCCGTGGCGGCATCGAGGCTGCGCTGCAACTGCTGGTCCACCACCTCGAGCGTCTGCCCGGCATCGCGCTGTCCCAGCGACTCGCCCACGCACACGATTGGCACCAGGCCCGCCGCCAGGGCCGCGTGCATCTTCTGGTTGACCGTCTGGTCGGTGTCGCCGAAAAGCGTGCGCCGCTCGGAGTGGCCGAGAATCACGTACTCGGCGCCGGCCTCGCGGACCATCTCGGCGCTGACTTCGCCGGTGAAGGGGCCCTCGCGCTCCCAATGGCAGTTCTGGCCGGCCACCGCGATGTTGCTGTTGCGGGCGGCCTCGGCCACGGCGTGCAGCGCGGTGGCCGGCGGCGCCACCACGATGTCGACGTCGCGCACGTCTTTCACGAGCGCGCGCAGCTCCTTGACGTGCACGACCGCGCCCTGCACCGTCTTGAACATCTTCCAGTTGCCCGCGATGAATGGCTGCCTCATTGCGATCCTCATCGGGGCTCGGGACCCGGGTCTCGGAGCTCGGGGCTCGAGCTGGGAAAAGCGCTAGCTCTTGTCGGGAAGTGCCGCAACGCCCGGCAGCTCCGCGCCGCCGAGGAACTCCAGCGAGGCGCCGCCGCCGGTCGAGATATGGCTGATCTTGTCGGCCACGCCGGCCGCGTGCACGGCCGCTACCGAATCACCGCCGCCAATGA
Source organism: uncultured Acidobacteriota bacterium (assembly GCA_963843885.1). Classification (GTDB taxonomy): domain Bacteria; phylum Acidobacteriota; class Vicinamibacteria; order Vicinamibacterales; family UBA2999; genus CADEFD01. The sequence continues at coordinate 187,044 of CAWJMJ010000010.1, read as the reverse complement.
TGGTGGTGCCCTGCACCGCGGCGACCGCGTGCGCCACGCCCATCGTGCCGGCGGCAAACGGCGCCATCTCGAAGACGCCCATCGGGCCGTTCCACACCACGGTCTTGGCCGTGGCGATGATCGAGGCAAAGAGCGCGGTCGTCTCGGGCCCGATGTCCAGGCCCATGCGCCGGCCCAGCTCGTGGTCCGACACCTGCAGCACGGCGGTGGCCGCAGCCGGGTCCAACCGGTCGGCCACCACGTGGTCCACCGGCAGCGTCAGCTCCACCCCTCGGGCCTTGGCGTGCTCGACGATCTGCAGCGCCGCCGCCAGCTTGTCTTCCTCGACGAGCGACGTGCCGACGGGCAGACCGAGCGCCCGGAAAAAGGTGTAGGCCATGGCCCCGCCGATGATCAGGTGGTCGACCTTGCTCAGCAGGTTCTCGATGACCTCGATCTTGTCCGACACCTTGGCCCCGCCCAGGATGGCCACGAACGGCCGCTCGGGCTCGCCCAACGCCAGACCCAGGTAGTCCAGTTCCTTCTCCATGAGCAGGCCGGCGCCGGCGGCGGCAAAGGGGCCGACCATGGCCTCGACCGACGCGTGCGCGCGGTGCGCCGCGCCGAAGGCGTCGTCGACATAGACGTCGGCCAGGGTGGCCAGCGCGGTGGCAAACTCCGGATCGTTCTGCTCTTCTTCGGGGTGGAAGCGCAGGTTCTCGAGCAGCACCACGCGCGATCCGCCGGCCGCTTCCGAGGCGGCGATGGCGGCGCGGGCCGGCTCGCCGATGCAGTCGTCAGCGAAGACCACCTCGAGGCCGAGCAGCCGCGACAGGTGGGCCGCCACCGGCCGCAGGCTGAACTCCGGCGTCACCTTGCCCTTGGGCCGGCCCAGGTGCGACGCCAGGATCACCGTGGAGTCGTGCGCGAGCGCGAAGCGGATGGTCGGGATGGCCGCGGTGATGCGCGTGTCGTCGGTAATCACGCCGTCCTTGATCGGGACGTTGAAGTCGACGCGCATGAAGACGCGGCGATTGTCGAGCGGCAGGTCGCGAATCGAATACTTGTTCATGATCGGCCGGCCTAGAGCGCCGCGGCGACTTTCCTGAGCAGGTCCACGCAGCGGTTCGAGTAGCCCCACTCGTTGTCGTACCACGCCAGCACCTTCACGAAGTCGTCGTCCATCACCTTGGTGTAGGCGCTGTCGACGATCGACGAGAACGGATTGCCGCGGAAGTCAATCGATACGAGCGGCGCGTCTTCGACGTGCAACACGCCCTTCATGCCCCCGGCAGCGGCGGCGCGGAAGGCGTCGTTGAGGGCGCTGGCCGTGACCGGCTTGTCGAGCAGCGCCACCAGGTCCACCACCGACACGTTGGGGGTGGGCACGCGCATCGAGATGCCGTCGAGGCGGCCCTTGAGTGCCGGCAGCACCTCGCCGACGGCGGAGGCGGCGCCGGTCGTGGTCGGGATGATCGACATGGCCGCGGCCCGGGCCCGGCGCATGTCCTTGTGGGGCAGGTCGAGCAGATTCTGGTCGTTGGTGTAGGCGTGGACGGTGGTCATCCAGCCGCGCTTCAGAGCCGAAGCTGTCGTGCAGCACCTTGACCACCGGCGCCAGGCAGTTGGTGGTGCACGAGGCGTTCGAGATGATGTGGTGCGAGGCCGGGTCGTACTTCTCGTCGTTGACGCCCATTACCAGCGTGACGTCCGGCTGCTTGGCCGGCGCGGTCACGATCACTTTCTTGGCGCCGGCAGCCAGGTGCTTGGCGGCGCCGTCGCGGTCGGTGAACTTGCCGGTGCATTCGAAGACCACGTCCACGCCCAGGTCCCGCCACGGCAGGGTGGCCGGATCCTTGGTCGAGAGCACCTTGAACTCGCGCTCGTCGACAGCGATGCTGTCGGCTTTGCCCTCGATCGAGGCGCCGAGGTTGCCGAGAACCGAGTCGTACTTCAGCAGGTGCGCCAGCGTCTTGGCATCGGCCAGGTCGTTGACCGCCACGAAATCGATGTCGCGGTCGTCGATCGCCGCGCGCATGATGTTGCGCCCGATGCGCCCGAACCCGTTGATGCCGACTCTGACCCCCATGCCCTGCCTCCTGGCTTGTCGTGTGCCGCGCAAGCAGCCACCTAGCAAACGAATGATTGTATAACTGAGCCCACACGCCGGGTCAATCTGCGCGGGCTATACTAACCCGGTTGTAACCTTCGCCAATTGAACGAGTTACGCGCATAAATGTACGCCCTGTACAGTGCCCTCATCGTCCTCGCCGCGGTGGCCGCGTCGCCGTGGCTGATCTACCAGGCGGTGCGCTACCGCAAGTACGTCGGCAGTCTGGCGCAGCGGCTCGGCTACCTGCCGGTGTCGTTCAACATCGACGCCGAGCCCTCGATCTGGATTCACGCCGTCTCGGTCGGCGAGTTGCTCACCGCCCGGCCGCTCATCGTGGCGCTGCGCGCGCGCCATCCGCGGCTGCGCGTGTTCCTGTCGACCACGACCATGTCGGCGCAGCAACTGGCCCGGCGCGGCGGGCTCGAGGTGGACGCCGTCTTCTACTTCCCGTTCGACCTCGGCGTCGTGGTGCGGCGCACGCTCGACCTGGTCAAGCCCCGGATGTTCCTGATGATGGAAACCGAGATCTGGCCGAACCTGCTGCGCGAGTGCCGGCGCCGAGGGGTGAAGACGGCGGTGGTCAACGGACGGCTGTCGGCGCGTTCGTTCCCCCGGTATCGCCGCGCCCGCGGCTTCTTCCGCCATGTCCTGGCCGACATCGATTGCTTCTGCGTGCAGTCGGACGAGTCGGCGCGGCGCTTTGCCGAAATTGGCGCCGAGCCGGATCGCATCGCCGTGACCGGCAGCTTGAAGTTCGACTCGCTCGAGCCGGCCGGGGCGCCCTCGCACGCCGGGCCGCGTGAGCGCGTGCTGCGCTATTTCCGCTTCGGCCCGACCCGGCCCGTGCTGGTGGCCGGCAGCACCATGAAGGGCGAGGAAGCCGTGGTCCTGCGCGCCTTCCGGCGCCTCAAGTCCACCATGCCCGCGGCCGTACTGGTGCTGGCCCCGCGCCACCCCGAGCGTTTCGACGAGGTGGCCAGGCTGGCCGAGCAGGAGGGCTTCCGCACCATGCGCCGCAGCGAGCTGGCCATCGACGCCGAACCCCGCGCCGACGTCATCGTGCTCGATACCATCGGCGAACTGGCCACAGTCTACCTGGTGGGCACGGTGGTGTTCGTGGGCGGCAGCCTGGTGCCCACCGGCGGCCACAACGTCCTCGAGCCGGCCGTGCACGGCCGCCCCGTGCTGTTCGGGCCGCACATGCACAACTTCGCCGAGATCGCCGCCGCCTTCGTGGCCAACGGCGCCGGCGTGCAGGTGGGCTCCGACGGCGAGTTCGAGGAACAGGTGCTGTCGCTCATGTCCGATTCAGTGCGCCGGGCGCGGCTCGGCGCGGCGGCGCGCGCCTTGGTCGACGCCAACCGCGGCGCCAAGGATAAGACCCTGGCGGCGCTCGACGCGCTGCTGCCCCCGGCCTCGGCCCGCCGTGCCTCGAACGTCCACCCCTTCCGCAGCCGGTGAGCGGTGCCGACGCATACTGAGGGATCCACGTGCTGCATACCCTCTACGGACGGCTGGCCCTGGCCCGGCGCGCCTGGTACGGACGGCCGGGAGCAAGCCGGCGGCTGGACCGCCCGGTCGTGAGCGTCGGCAACCTGAGCGTCGGCGGCACGGGCAAGACGCCACTGGTGGCGGCCCTGGCGGCCTGGCTCGTCAGCGCAGGCGAGCGGCCGGCCATCCTGTCGCGCGGTTACGCGCGGCCGGTGGCCCCGCGCGGGGTCACGGTGGTGTCGGACGGCGTGCGCCTTCGCGCCGACGCGCGCCACGCCGGCGACGAGCCCATGATGCTGGCCCAGGCCGTGCCCGGCGCGGCTGTCGTGGTGTGCGCGGATCGCTACCAGGGGGGTGTCACCGCGGAGCGCGAACTCGGGGCTACCGTGCACCTGCTCGACGACGGGTTCCAGCACGTGCAGCTGGCGCGCGATCTCGACATCGTGGTCACGCCCGCCGGTGAGCTGGCCCGCGAGCGCGTGCTGCCCAAGGGCCGGCTGCGCGAGCCGCTGAGCGCGCTGACGCGAGCCGCGCTGCTGGTCGTCGTCGGCGCCACCGACGACGAGGCCGCAGCCGAGGCGCAGGCGGTCGGCGTGCCGGTGGGCGTCGGCGCGGTTCGGCGCCTGGGCCATCCGGTAGCGCTGCACGGCGGCCTTGCCGCGCCCGGCGCCTCCGGGCCCGACGGCCCTCCCCCTGGGGCCACGGCGCCCGACGGCGTCCCCGCTCCCGGCGCCATGGTGGTGGCGATGGCCGGCATCGGCCGGCCGGGGCAGTTCGTCGATGGCCTGCGCGCGGCTGGCTGGCACGTCGCCGACGCGTGTCTGTATCCGGATCACCACTGGTATTCGCGCGACGACCTCGCCTCGGTGGCCCGCGCGGTCGCGGCAGCCGGTGCCTGGGGCGTGCTGACCACCGACAAGGACGCCGTGCGCCTCGACCCGGCGTGGCCGCTGCCGTGCCGGATGGCGCGCGTGCCGCTGACGCTCGACCTGCCGCGCTGGGACGTCGTGACCGCCGCCGTGGCTGGCGTTCTGGGAGGGCGGGCGTGAAGGCGCTGCGGCAGCGTCTGGAACTGGCGGCGGTGCTCGCGGTGGGGGCCGTCGTGCGCCTCTCGCCGCACGCCGTGGTGCGGGCCGGCGGGGCGGCGCTCGGCTCGGCCTTCTACGCGCTCGACCGGTCGCACCGACGCGTCGCCCTGGCCAATCTCGCGCAGTGCTTCCCGGCGCGCGCCGAGGCCGAACGCAAAACCATCGCGCGGCGCATGTTCCAGCACTTCGGGGTGTTGCTGCTCGAGCTGTTGCAGTTCAGCCACGGCTCGCCCGAGGCGATGCGCGCGCGCGTCGACGTGGACGGCGAGGACCGGGTCCGGGCCGCCTACGCCAAGGGCAAGGGCGTGCTGTTCTTCACCGGCCACTTCGGCTTCTGGGAATTGCACGCGATGGTGCATGCCGTGCTCTTCCAGCCGATTGGCGTGCTGGCGCGTCCGCTCGACAACCCGGGCCTGCACCGCATGCTCGAAGACATGCGCCAACATACCGGCAACACCGTCATCTACCGCGAGGGCGCGGTGCGCAAGGTGCTGCGCATGCTCACCGCCGGTCAGGGCGTGGCCCTGCTCATCGATCAGCATATGCACAGCCCGGACGCGATCTGGGTGCAGTTCTTCCAGCGCCCGGCGGCGACCACGTCCACCCTGGCGGCGCTGGCCCTGCGCACCGGCGCGCCGGTCGTGCCGGTGTTCACGGTGCCGCTGCCGGGCGGGCGCTTCCGCATGATCTACGAGCGCCCGGTCGAGCCGCCGTCGGCCGATTCGCCCGAGCCGATCCGCGAGTTCACGCAGCGCTGCACCGACGTGCTCGAGATGTACGTGCGGCGGCAGCCGGAAATGTGGCTGTGGATGCACCGCCGCTGGCGCGACGCGCCAACCCCCGAGACGCGCGGCATGTTTCCGGCCGTGCGCGACGAGGACGCGGCGGATGCCTAGCGCCGTGGCCCGGGTGGTGGTGCTGGCGCCCAACTGGCTGGGCGACGCCGTGATGGCGCTGCCGGCGCTGCAGTCGGTGCGGGACGCTTATCCCGCCGCGCACCTGGCGGTGGCGGCCCGGCCCAGCGTGGCCCCGCTCTACGCCATGGTGCCGGGCGTGGCGGCCGTGCTGCCGCTCGAGTCGCGCGGCGGTTTGTCGAACGTCAAGCGGTGGCGCCGCGACGCCGCCCGGCTGGCGGCCGAACGCTTCGACCTGGCCGTGCTCCTTCCCAACGCGTTCATGGCCGCCTGGATCACGGCGCAGGCGCGGATCCCGGAGCGGTGGGGCTACGACACCGACCTGCGCGGCCGCTGGCTGACCAAGGCGCTGCGCCGGCCCGCGCCGTCGGTGCATCAGGCCGACTATTACCTGGCGCTCACGACCGCCGTCGGACTGGCGCCGGCCCCCCGGGTGGCGCGTCTGGCGGTGCCCGAGGCCGCCCGCGACGCGGCCATGCGGCTCGTGACGGTCCGGGACTACGTGGTGCTGGCACCGGGCGCCGCCTACGGTCGCGCCAAGCAGTGGCCGCCGGAGCGCTTCGCCGCCCTGGCCCGCACCTTGTGGCAGACGCGCGGCGTGGCCGCGGTGCTGGTCGGGGCGGGCGGGGACGCCGTCGCCGGCAGCGAATTCACTCAAGCCCTCCTGGCCCTGCCGGGCGGTGCCGGGACGCGCACGGCCGTCGTCGACCTTATCGGCAAGACCGACCTGGCGACGCTGGCCGCGGTGCTCGCCGGGGCCCGCGCCGTGGTCGCCAACGACTCCGGCGCCATGCATCTGGCGGGCGCCGTCGGCGCGCCGCTCGTCGCCATCTTCGGGCCGACCAACGAACAGCAGACCGCCCCCCTCACCAGCGCGCTCGACGCGAGGCCGCCACGCCTGGCCATCCATCCCGTGTGGTGCCGGCCCTGTATGCTCAGGGAGTGTCCGCTCGGGCACATGTGCATGCGCGGCGTCGCGCCCGCCGACGTCGCCGCCCTCATCCCATGACCAGTGCCGCGCCGCTTCGTCCGGCCGTTTTCCTCGACCGCGACGGGAACCTCAACGAGGACGTCGGCTATCTGTCCGAACTGGCGCACTTGACGCTCTACCCGTGGGCCATTGACAGCGTGCGCCTGCTCAATCGCGCCGGCTACCTGGTGGTGGTGGTGACCAATCAGGGCGGCATCGGCCGCCGGGATGATCCGCCCCGGGTTCGTGCCCGAACTGCACGCCGAGATCGATCGGCGGCTGAGCGCTGGCGGCGCGCGCGTCGACGGCTGGTACTACTGCCCGCATCATCCCGACGCGCTCGTCGCGGAGTGGCGGCTGGCCTGTCGGTGCCGCAAGCCGGAAACCGGCATGGTCGACGACGCCGCTCGCGACCTCGGGATCGACCTGGCGCGGTCGTGGGTGATCGGCGACAAGTGGGGCGACGTTCAGCTGGGAGAGCGGATGGGCGGGCGTTCGATCCTGGTGCGCACCGGGTGGGGCGTGCTCGAGGAAGCGGTGCGGCCCGCGGGGCAGGTGGTCGAGGCCGTGTGCGACACGCTCGCCGGCGCCGTTGCGGTGGTGCTCGACCGCGACGGCGCGCGCGTAGGGTAGTCTGTAGCCGCCGCATGATTCCGACACCTCCAGGGGCCGATCTCCGGTCGCGCCTGCTCGCGCTGCTGGCCGCGGCGCGCGGCCGGCGCGTGGTCGTGTTCGGCGATCTCATCGCCGATGAATTCGTGTCGGGCCGCATCGCCCGCGTATCGCGCGAAGCGCCCGTGCTGATCCTCGAGTACGACTCCACCGAGATCCTGCCGGGCGGCGCCGGCAACGCCGCCGCCAACGTCGCCGCCCTCGGCGGCATCGCGGCGCTCGTGGCGCTGGCCGGGCGCGACGACGCCGGACGGCGCGTGCTGGCGGCCTGTCCGGGCCGCGTCGACACGCGCGCGGTGGTCCGCCCAGCGGGCTATCACACGCCGGTGAAGACGCGCATCCTGGCCGGCGGCGTCCACTCCGCCAAGCAGCAGGTGGTGCGCATCGATCGGCGCACGCGCGAGCCGATTGCCGAGGCCTGGCGCGAGGCGTGGCTGCGCGCCGCCGCCCGCGCCGTGGCCGGGGCCGACGCCGTGCTGATCTCGGACTACGGGTCCGGGTTGCTGTCGCCGGCGCTCGTCACGCGGCTGGTCGCGCCGCTGCGCGCCTCCGGCCGTTCCGTGCCGGTGCTGGTCGACTCGCGCTACGACCTGCTGCGCTTCCGCGGACTCACTGCCTGCACGCCCAACCAGTCCGAGGTGGAGCAAGCACTGGGCGTGACCATCGGCGACGCGCCGCGGGTCCTGGAACGGGCCGGCCGGGCCATCTTGAAGCGCACGCGCATGGAGGCGGTGCTGGTGACGCGGGGCAGCCGCGGCATGGCGCTGTTCGAACCGGACGCGCCGACGCTGCACCTGCCGATCTACGGATCCGATCGAGATCGCCGACGTCACCGGCGCCGGCGACACGGTCATGGCCACGCTCACCCTGGCCTTGGCCGCCGGCGGGTCGCTGGCCGACGCCGCCCGCCTGGCCAACTACGCCGGCGGGCTGGTGGTGATGAAGCGCGGCACGGCTACCGTGTCGGCGCGCGAGCTGGCCCGGGCGGTTGCCGCCGACGCGGGCGGGCGCTGAGCGATGGGCGTCGTGCTGTCGCGGGAGGCGCTCGTCCGGCACGTGGCCGAGGCCCGGCGGGCCGGCCGCACGATCGCGCTGGCCAACGGCGTCTTCGACCTGCTGCACGTCGGCCACCTGCGGTATCTCGAAGGGGCCCGCCGTGAAGCCGACCTGCTCGTGGTCGCCGTGAACGACGACGCCGCCGTCGCCGCCCTCAAGGGGCCGGGACGGCCGGTGCTGCCGGCCGCCGATCGTGCCGAGCTGGTCGCGGCGCTGCGCTGCGTCGATGCGGTCGTGATCTTCCCCGAGCCGACGGTCACGCCGCTGCTGGAGCTGCTGCGGCCCGAGGTCCACTGCAAGGGCACGGATTACACCGTCGCCACGGTGCCGGAGCGTGCCACGGTGCAGGCCTACGGGGGCCGCACGGTCATCGTCGGCGATCCCAAGGACCACTCCACGCGCGACCTGCTGCGCCAGATTCGCGAGCGCACGACGTGAGCGCGCCGGCGCTGGCCCTGAATTCGCGCGTGCTGATCGTGCGCATGGGCGCCTTGGGTGACATCGTCCACGCGCTGCCGGTGCTGGCGGCGCTGCGCGCCTCCCGACCCGATGTCGCGGTGGACTGGCTGGTCGACGCGCGATATGCCGGGGTGCTGGCCCTGGTCGAAGGGGTGCGGCGGCGCATCGTGGTGCGGGCCGCCAGCGCCGAGGAGCGCGCCGGCGAAGTGCGCTTTCGCGGAGTGCCCGGCCTGCTCACCGCCGTGAGCGACCTGCGGGCGCAAGGCTACGACGCGGCCATCGACCTGCAGGGCCTGGTCAAGTCGGCGGCGTTCGCCCGCTTGTCGGGCGCCCGCCGGGTCATCGGCTTCGTGCGCGCGCAGTTGCGCGAGCCGGCGGCCGGATGGCTCTACCGCGAACAGGTCGCCGGGCCGGCTACGGGTCACGTGGTCCATAAGAACCTGGCCGTCCTGCCGGCGCTTGGCGTCCCTGCGGCGGGCATCGTGTTCCCGTGGAAGGACGTGCCGTCCGCCGTCGTGACGGCCGTCCGGGCCGACGCGCGGGTGGCCGCTGCCGGCGGCTTCGCGATCGTCAATCCTGGCGCGGCGTGGGACAACAAGCGTTGGCCCCCGGAGCGCTTCGGCGCCTTGGCGGCAGCGCTCGGCGAGCGGTTCGGCCTGCCCAGCGTCGTCACCTGGGGGCCGGGCGAGGAGGCGCGCGCCGCCGCGGTGGTCGCCGCCGCGGCCGGCCACGCCCTGCTTTCGCCGCCGACGGCCTTGATCGACCTGCTGGCGCTGGCCCGACAGGCTCGCCTGGTCATCTCGGGCGACACCGGCCCGCTGCATCTGGCGGCCTCGGTGGGCGCTCCGGTCGTGGGGCTGTTCGGACCGACGCGTCCGGACCGGAACGGGCCGTGGCGGCCGGAAGACGTGTCGGTATCGCGCGCGGCCACGTGCGTGTGCTTCCACAAGCGTCAGTGCCAGCGCGGCCGGCCCTGCATCGAGGAGATCGAAGTGGCCGAGGTGTTGGCCGCGTGCGCGCGGCGTCTGGAAGTGGAGCGGGCGTCGTGAGCGTGGTGCGCGTATTGGCGCGCTACCGGGTGGCCCTGGGCTCGATCATGGCCCTGATCACCGTGTGGCTGGCGCGTCCGTCGTGGACGACGCTGGTTGCCGGCAGCATCGTGGCCGGCGTTGGTGAGGCGCTGCGCCTGTGGGCGGCCGGGCACGTCGAGAAGAGCCGCGAGGTGACGTCGAGCGGACCCTATCGCCATACGCGTCATCCGCTCTATCTGGGCTCGACGCTCATCGGCATCGGCGTCGCCGTGGCGGCCGGACATCCGTGGCTGGGCCTGGGCATCGTCGTCTATCTGGTCTCCACGCTGACGGCGGCGATGCGCGCCGAAGAGGCCCACCTGCGCGAGAAGTTCGGCGCGGCCTATGACGAGTACGCCGCCAAGCGGGCGCCGGCCAGCAGCCGGGCATTCAGTTGGGAGCGCGCCTGGCGGAACCGCGAGCACCACGCGCTGTTCGGACTCGTGGCCGGACTCTCACTGCTTGCCTTGAAGGTCTGGTATAGTCATACCTTCGTCGGACGGTGAGCCGGGCGGTTAGCTCAGTTGGTAGAGCACCGGCTTTACACGCCGGCTGTCACAGGTTCGAGCCCTGTACCGCCCACCAGCACCGCGCCGGGGGCAGGGACCGAACCGGGCGGGGAAGTGCCGCCCACGACACGCAATACGTTCGGGGTCGTAGTTCAGTTGGTTAGAACGCCGGCCTGTCACGCCGGAGGCCGCGGGTTCGAGTCCCGTCGACCCCGCCATTTTCTCGAACGTATGCCGCCTTGGTCCGAAAGGACCAAGGCGTTTTCTGTTTAGGGCGGAAAGCAGCCGTAGTACCCTTGAGGTGGACGCGCCTCCCGGCGCCGGACGCCACCACGTGAGACTCGATACCTTGCTCGCTCGTCCGTCCGCACGCCGCGTGTCGGGCTGGCTCCGGCCGCTGACCGGACGCTACCGTGCGGCCGGCGCGGTGCTGGCGCTGATCGTGCTGCTGGCGCAGAGCGGGGCCATCGCCGGGTCCCAGTGGCTCGTGCACGCGCTGATCACCGACCTGCCGAGCATCGACGACGTCAAGAAGATGGGCGAGATGGCGCAGGCCACCGTCTTCTACGACGCGGCCGACGCCCCCGCCTTCACCATCTTCGAAGAGCGACGCTTCGAGGTGGCCCTGGCGGACGTCTCGCCGCACCTGATCGACGCCCTGGTCGCCATCGAGGACCAGCGCTTCCGCTCGCACGCCGGCGTGGACGTCGTCCGCATTGCCGGCGCCATGCTGGCCAACCTCAAGGAAGGGCGGCTGGCGCAGGGCGGCAGCACCATCACCCAACAGCTGGCCCGCCAGAGCTTCCTGACGCTCGACAAGACCTACACCCGCAAGATCCAGGAGGTGTTGCTGGCGTTACGCATCGAGCGTCAGTACACCAAGGACCAGATCCTCGAGCTCTATCTCAACAAGATGTACTTCGGCGCCGGGCTCTACGGGGCCGAGGCGGCGGCGATGGGCTACTTCGGCAAGCACGCGCGCGAGCTTTCGGTGGCCGAGGCGGCGCTGCTTGCCGGCCTGGTCAAGTCGCCGTCCACGTGGGCGCCGACCGTGAACATGGAGCGCGCCGTCGGCCGCCGCAACGTGGTGCTGACCGCGATGCGCGAGAACGGCGCCATCGACGCCAAGACGCTCGCGCACGAGAAGGCGGCCAAGGTGGTGTTGCGCGACGCGCTGCGCAGCGACGAGCCGTTCGGCCGCTACTTCAAGGAGCAGGTTCGCCTCGAGCTGGTGGAACGCTTCGGCCGCGAGCGCGTCTACCAGAGCGGGCTGCGCGTCTACACCACCATCGACGTCGAGATGCAGCAGGCGGCCGAGGCCGCCGTGGCCAAGTCGCTCGACGACCTCGGAGCCCGGCGCCGGGCCGCGCTGAAGGCGCGGAAGCGCCCGGCGGCGCCCGAGGACGACGCCCCGCTGCAGGCCGCCGTCGTCGCCATCGACCAGACCACCGGCCACGTGCGGGCGCTCGTCGGCGGGCGCAGTTTCGGCGAGAGCCGCTTCAATCGCGCGGTTCAGGGCAAGCGCCAGCCGGGCTCGGCGTTCAAGCCCTTCGTCTACGCTGCCGCGCTCGAGGCCGGCTACACGCCGGCCACCCTGATCGACCGTCTCGACGAGCCGATCGCCACCCTCCAGGGCGCGTGGGTGCCGGAAGACGGCCACTCCGACGCTCCTGAACTCACCATGCGCACCGCGCTCAAGACCTCGAGCAACCGCGCCGCGGTGCGGATGCTCGAGATGGTCGGCGTCAAGGCGGTGGTCGATTACGCCGGCAAGCTGGGTCTCGGCCCGGTGCCGGCCGTGCCGTCGCTGGCGCTCGGCTCGGGCGAGGTCACGCTCTTCGACATGACCTCGGCCTACGGGGTCTTCGCCAACGAGGGCCGCTGGCGCAAGCCCGTGCTGATCCGCCGCGTCGAGGATCTCGACGGCGCCGTGCTGTTCACGGCCGACGACAGCGAAGCGCAGGCGGTCAAGCCGGTCACCGCGTTCCTGATGACCTCGATGCTGGCCGACGTCATCGATTCGGGCACGGCCTGGAAGGCGCGTCAGCTCGGGTTCCGGCTGCCGGCCGCCGGCAAGACGGGCACGACCAACGACTACCGCGACGCCTGGTTCGTCGGCTACACGCCGCGGATCACCGCCGGTGTGTGGGTCGGCTACGACACGCCCAAGCAGATCCTGCCCGGCAGCGCCTACGCCGCCGACGTGGCCGTGCCGCTGTGGACCGAGTTCATGAAGGCCGCGACGGCCCGGGACAAGGCGGTGCAGTTCCCGCGCCCGCGCGGCGTGATCGGGGTGTCGATCTGCCAGCTGTCGGGCAAGCTGCCCGCCGGTGGCTGCGACGCGGTGCCGGTGTCGCTCCAGGACGGCGGTCACGAAGACCGCTCGATGATCCGCACCGAGTACTTCGCCGCCGGCACCGAACCCCACGACACCTGCCCGTTGCACGTCGGCCGGTCGCTGCTGGGCCGCATCGCCGACATGTTCACCGGCGGGTCCTCCGAGGTGCCGCGGCAGCGCGCTGCCGGCCGGGCCGAGCCGGAGGAAGAGGCGCCGGCCGCGGCGGCCCCACCGCCAGCGGCGCCACGGGCGGCGCCCGAGCCGGAACCCGAGAAGAAGCGCGGCTTCTGGGGACGGCTCTTCGGGCGGAAGGACAAAGACGACTCGGACAAGGACCCGAGCGACGCGGACAAGAAGAAAAAGAAGTCGCCGCCGCGTCAGCGGTAGTCCGCCGCCATGCCGTTTGCCGCGCTCGTCGGTCACACCCGTCTCACCTCGCTCCTGTTGCGTGCGGTGGCGAGGGAATCGGTGCCGCCGACGTTGCTGCTGGCCGGTCCCGCCGGGGTCGGCAAGTGGCGCGCGGCGCTGGCGCTGGCCGAAGCCCTCAACTGCCAGGCGCCGGTCGCCGGCGATGCCTGCGGCACCTGCCGCTCGTGCGACCGCATCGCGCGCGGCCTGCACGTGGACGTGCGGGTGCTCGAACCCGACGACACCGGCAAGATCAAGCTCGAGCCGGTGCGCGAGGAGCTCGAAGGGTGCGGCTACCGTCCCTTCGAGGGCAAGCGCCGCGTCGTGCTCGTCCGCGACGCCGACGCGTTGCGGGAAGAGGCGCAGAACGCTCTGCTGAAGTCGCTCGAGGAGCCCCCGCCCGCTACCGTTTTCGTGCTGACCTCGGCGGCGCCCGACGCGCTGCTGCGCACGGTCCGCTCGCGCACCATGCGTCTCACCTTCGGGCGGCTGACCATCGACGAGATCGCGCTGCTGCTCACGCGCGACCACGGACGCGCGCCGGCCGAAGCGCGCCGCCTGGCCGGGCTTGCCGACGGCAGCATCGGGGCGGCCCTGGCCCTCGGGTCCAGCGACCTCACCGACACGCGCGAGGCCGCCGTGCGGCTGCTCGGCGCGGCGGCTCAGCGCGACCTGGCCGGCCGCATCGCCGTGGCCAAGGCGGTCGTCGGCGAGAAGAAGGACGAACGCACGCGCCAGGAGCTGGCGGCCGTGCTGCGCCTCGCCTCCTCGCTGGTGCGCGACCTGTCGGTGCTGCACTCGGGGTCCGACCGGAGCTTGCTGGCCAACGGCGACATGGGCGACCAGCTCGATCGGCTCGCCCGCACCTTGCCCGCGCCGGCCGCGCGCCAGGCCTTCGTCACCCTCGATCGCGCGCTCTCGGCCCTGGAGCGCAACGGCGGCGTCAAGCTGGTCGCCGAGTGGGTCGCGGCGGAGTTGTAGACGGAGTGGCGCGGTCACGCGACGTCCGGATCGGCGGCTCGTCCCGATCCCGGGCGGCGATCTTGCTATCCTGAGGCGTCCCATGAAGCCCCGTATCGCCATTACCGGCGGCGATCCCGCCGGCATCGGTCCCGAGATTGCCGCCAAGGCGGCCGCCGATCCGCGCGTGCTCGAGGTCTGCCAGCCGATCGTCTACGCCCCGCAGACCGCGGCGCCATTTGCCATGGGCCAGGTCAGCGCGGTGGCTGGACGCGCGGCCTTCGACGCCGTGGTGCGCGCCGTGGATGACGCCCGCGCCGGAAGGGTCGACGGCATCGCCACGGCTCCGGTCAACAAGGCGGCCTTTGCCGCGGCCGGGCTCGGTTGGAAGGGGCACACGGATCTGCTGGCGCACTTGTGCAGCGTCGGCCGCGTGGCCATGATGTTCCATGCGCCCACGCTCCGGGTCGTGCTGGCGACCGTCCACGTGCCGCTGCGCGACGTGTCGCGCCTGCATCACCCGCGAGCTGGTGCGCGAGACCCTGCTTCTCACCGCGCAGGAGCTGCCGTTCTTCGGGGTCGAGCGGCCGCGCCTGGCCGTGGCCGCGCTCAACCCCCATGCCGGCGAAGGCGGCCTGATGGGGTTCGAGGACGACGAGGTGCTGGTGCCGGCGATCCGGGAGGCCCGTCAGCTCGGCCTCGACGTCACCGGGCCGCATCCGGCCGACACCGTGTTCGTACGCGCCACGCGCGGCGAGTTCGACTGCGTCCTGGCCTGCTACCACGACCAGGGGCTGATCCCGGTCAAGCTGCTGGCTTTCGGCACGGCCGTGAACGTCACGCTCGGCCTGCCCATCGTGCGCACGTCGGTCGATCACGGCACCGCCTTCGACATCGCCGGCCGCGGCATCGCCGATCCCGGCAGCCTGATCGAAGCCGTGCGCCTGGCCGCCGAACTGGCCACGCGCGTGGGAGCCCGATCGTGAGTTCGCGCGATACCCAGACCCGGCCTGGCGATCGGGCGCGCGAAGAGGGCGACGTCCTCATCGCCGAGAACCGCAAGGCCTTCCACGAGTACCACATCCTCGAAACCTTCGAGGCCGGCATCGCAGCTGCTCGGCACCGAGGTCAAGGGCATCCGCGAGGGCAAGGCCAGCCTGTCCGACAGCTACGCGCGCGTGGAGAAGGGCGAGGTGTGGCTCTACAACGTCCACATCAACCCCTACAGCCACCGCGGTTACGTCGACCACGATCCGAAGCGCCGGCGCAAGCTGCTGCTGCACGCGCAGGAGATCCGCAAGCTGATCGGCAAGACCACCGAAAAGGGGCTGACGCTGGTGCCGTTGCGACTCTATTTCAAGAAGGGGCGCGTCAAAGTGGCCATCAGCCTGGTCAAAGGCAAACAGCTGCACGACAAGCGCGAAACGCTGCGCAAACGCGAAGTGGACCGCGAGACCCGCGCCGCCGTGAAGGAGCGGAGCCGCACATGAGCGCTGACCCGGGACTGCCGCCGATTCCGTTCAACAAGCCCGGCGTCACCGGCCGTGAGCTGCCCTACCTGCAGCAGGCGCTCGCCTCGGGCCACCTGTCGGGCGACGGTGCGTTCACGCGACGCTGCCACGGGCTGCTCGAGGCCATGACCGGGGCGCCCAAGGTGCTGCTCACGACCTCGTGCACGCACGCGCTCGAGATGGCGGCGCTCCTGGCCGAACTCGGACCCGGCGACGAGGTGCTCGTGTCCGGCCTTCACCTTCGTCTCGTCGGTCAACGCCTTCGCGCTGCGCGGGGCCCGGCCGGTGTTCGTCGACATCCGGCCCGACACGCTCAACCTCGACGAGCGCCTGGTCGAGGCCGCCGTCACGCCGCGGACGCGGGCCCTGATGGTCGTGCACTACGCCGGCGTCGGCTGCGAGATGCCGGCGCTCATGGCGGTGGCGGCGCGGCACGGGCTGCACGTGATCGAGGACAACGCCCACGGGCTCTTCGGCGCCTACGACGGGCGCGCCGCTCGGCAGTTTCGGCGCCACGTCGACCCTGAGCTTCCACGAGACCAAGAACCTCACCTGCGGCGAGGGCGGCGCGCTGGTCGATCAACGATCCGGCGCTGATCGCCCGGGCCGAGATCCTGCGCGAGAAGGGCACCAACCGCAGCCGCTTCTTCCGCGGCCAGGTCGACAAGTACACCTGGGTCGACGTCGGCTCCAGCTACCTGCCGTCGGACCTGCTGGCGGCGTATCTCTGTGCCCAGCTCGAGTCGCGGGCGGAGATCCAGGCGGCGCGCCACGCCATCTGGCAGCGCTACGACGAAGCCCTGGCCTCGTGGGCCGCCGACCACGGCGTGGGCCGGCCGCAGGTGCCGGCGCACTGCACCCACCCGGCCCACATGTACTATCTGCTCATGCCGTCGCTCGACGCGCGCACGCGGTTCATCGCCCACCTGCGCGCGCACGCGGTGCTGGCCGTGTTCCACTACCAGCCGCTGCACCTGTCGGACAAGGGGCGTGACTACGGCGGCCACGTGGGGCAGTGCCCGGTCACCGAAGACATCGCCGATCGTCTCGTCCGCCTGCCGCTCTACCTCGAACTCGGCCAGTCCGATCAGGCGCGCGTCGTCGACGCGGTGACCAGCTTCCAGCCGGACGCCTAGGCTAGGCCGCGGTCAGCGTGGCGGCGTAGCGGGCGATGGCGTCGCGCCAGTGGGGCAGGGCGACGCCGTGGGCGGCCAGCGCGGCGTTCGACAGCGCGGCATACTGCGGCCGCGGCGCCGCCAGCGTGACCGAGCGGAACGGCACGGCGGTGACGGCCTCGACCGGGTCGACGCCGAGCTCCTGCGCCAGCGCGGTGGCCACGTCGAGCCAGGTGCCGTGGCCGCTGTTCACGCAGTGATAGAGCCCGGCCGGCACCTCGCCGGCGAGCAGTCCGACAGTGGCCTCGGCAAGGTCGTGGACGTAGGAGGGCGTCACCGTGCGGTCGGCAAAGGCGCGGACCACCCCGCCGGCGCGCAAGGTGGCGGCCATGCCGTCGAGGCTGCTCTTGGCCGGCGTGCCGCCAAAGAGACTGGCCACCCGCAGCACGTAGTGACGCGGCGCCTGCCGGGCGTAGAGCTCGCCGAGCAGCTTCGACTGCGCGTAGACGCTACGCGGCCGCACCGGCGCGGACTCGGGCAGCGGCCCGGGATCGGCGGCCGGGTCGAAGACGAAGTCGGTGCTGAAGTGGACGAGCACGGCGCCCGCCGCGGCGGCCTCGCGGGCCAGCGACGCCACGGCCAGTCCGTTGACGGCCAGCGCCTCGGGCGCGCGGCGCTCGGCGCCATCGACGTCGTTGAACGAGGCGCAGTTGATGACCACCTCGGGGCGGAGGTCGCGGAAGCCGCGGGCCACGTCCGCGGAGTTCGTGACATCGAGCTGGCTGCGGGTCGCGGCGGTGAGCGCGCACGTCCCGGCGAGGCGGCGGCGGAGCGCGCTGGCCAGCTGCGCGGCGGCGCCCGTGACGAGGACCCGGGTGGTTCGAGACAGCGGCATGCGGAACGGCGCCACGCGCGCGGATCGGCTCGCGCGGCGCTCGGACACAGTATCATCTCGTTCGACCCTCGTCTCCGCGATGACCGACCTCTGGTGGCCGCCGATAGCGGCGTTCCTGCTGGCCGTGGCCTTCACCTACGCGGTGAGGCCGCTGGCCAAGATGGTCGGCGCGGTGGCCACGCCCAAGGAAGATCGCTGGCATCGCGGCACCATCCCGCTCATGGGGGGCCTGGCGATCACCGGCGCGGTCCTGGCCGTCGTGCCGCTGCTGCCGCCCATGTCGGGATCTGCCTGGATGCTGGTCATCGGCGCCACCGTGCTGGCCGGGGTGGGCCTGCTCGACGATTTCAAGCCGCTGCGGCCGCAAGTCAAGTTCCTGGCGCAGCTGGTCATCACCGCCGCGGTCGTCGCCGGCGGCGTGCGTCTGACCATCACCGACGTGTCGGCGCTCGACCAGCTGATCACCCTGGCCTGGCTGGTCGGCGTCACCAACGCCTTCAACCTGCTCGACAACATGGACGGGCTGTCGGCCGGCATCGGCCTCATCGCCGCCGGGTTCCGCTGCTATTTCTTCCTCGTCGACGGCAACCTCGAAGGGGCGGTGCTGGCCGGCACGCTGTGCGGCGCGCTCGGCGGCTTCCTGCTCTTCAACTTCCAGCCGGCCTCGATTTTCATGGGCGACACCGGCAGCCTGTTCATCGGCATGATGGTCGGCGGTCTGAACGTGATCGGGCCGTCCCCGTACAGCCGCGGCACCGGTGGCGGTGCTGCTCCTGCCGGTGCTGCTGCTGCTCGTGCCGCTCTTCGACACGGCCTTCGTCACGGTGGCGCGCACGCTTGCCGGCATCTCGGTGGCGCAGGGCGGGCGCGATCACACCTCGCACCGGCTGGTCGCCCTCGGGCTGTCCGAGCGGAGCGCCGTGTTGACGTTGTGGGCCATGGCCTTCGGTTCGGGCATCGTGGCGGCGCTGTCCTACCGCTACGGCCTGCCCTACACCGTCACCCTGGTCGGCCTGCTCGTGGCGGGCGTGGCCGTGCTCGGCGTCAAGCTCGGCCTGCAGCGTGTCTATCCCAAGAGCACTGAACGCTCCGGGGTCGTGCGGGTGCTGACCGACTTCCAATACAAGAAGCAGGTCGCGACCATCGCCCTCGACGCCGCGCTGGTGGCCTTGGCCTACTACTCGGCCTACCTGCTGCGCTTCGAGGGCTCGCTCGAGGCGGAGCTGCCGGTGTTCTCGGCCTCGTTGTTGACGGTGCTGGCGCTGCACGCGGTGATGCTCGGGCTGCTCGGCGTCTACCAGGACTCCTGGCGGCACGCCGGCATCCGCGACCTCGTGACCCTGGCTGCCGCGACCAGCGCGGGCACGGCCGCGTCGGTGCTGGCGGTGCTGGCGCAATACCGCTTCGAAGGCTACTCGCGGGCCGTCTTCGCCATTCACTGGCTGCTCGTCACGACCTTCCTGTGCGGCAGCCGTGTCCTCTTCCGGGCGCTCGGCGAGCTGCTTCGCACCGAGCGTCGTCAGGGGCCGCGCACGGTCATCTACGGCGCTGGCGCCGGCGGCGTGATGGTGCTGCGCGAGGCCCGCTCCAACCCCGAACTCGACTGGACCGTCGTCGGCTTCATCGACGACGATCGGGGGAAATTCCGGACCAACGTCCACGGCGTGCCCGTGCTCGGCACCCTGGAACAGGTCGCGCCGCTCCTGGCTTCGGGGAGCGTGACGCAGGTGGTCGTGTCGACCGTGGCGGTTCCGGCCGAACGGCTGGAGGCACTGACGCGGGTCTGCGCCGACGCCGGCGTGCGCACGCTCCTGGCCTCGCTGCAGTTCCGGGAGGCGCCGGGCGTGGGCGCGACGCGGCACTGATCCCGCCGCCGCCGCTTGTCGCGCGCGCGGCCGGGATGGTACGCTAGTCCGGTTCGGCTGGCCCTCGGTGGCCGGCGCCTCACATGATCTCCCTCTAAGCGAGCACTCACATCGCCATGGCAAAGACCGCGCTCATCACCGGCATCACCGGTCAGGACGGGTCGTACCTCGCCGAGCTGCTGCTCGCCAAAGGCTACGGGTGGTCGGGGCGGTGCGGCGCCTGAGCGCGCCGAACCTCTGGCGCATCGAGCATCTGCTCGACCGCATCACGCTCCGTCCGGCCGACCTGCTCGACCAGCTGTCGCTCATCAAGGTGATCGAAGAGGCGCAAGCCGGACGAGGTCTACAACCTGGCGGCGATGTCGTTCGTGCCGGCCTCGTGGGACCAGCCGATGCTGACCGGCGAGTTCAACGCGCAGGGCGTGACGCGCGTGCTCGAGGCGATCCGCCAGGTCGACCCGAAGATCCGGTTCTACCAGGCCTCGTCGAGCGAGATGTACGGCAAGGTGCGCGAAGTGCCGCAGACGCGAGCTGACGCCGTTCTACCCGCGCAGCCCCTACGGCGTGTCGAAGGTGTTCGGGCACTACATCACCGTCAACTACCGCGAGAGCTACGGCCTGTTCGCCTGCTCGGGCATCCTGTTCAACCACGAGTCGCCGCGGCGCGGCCTCGAGTTCGTGACCCGCAAGGTCACCGACGGCGTGGCCCGCATCAAGCTCGGCCTGGCCGACGCGCTGTCGCTCGGCAACCTCGACGCCAAGCGCGACTGGGGCTTCTGCCGGCGACTACGTGCGCGCGATGTGGCTGATGCTGCAGCAGGACCAGCCCGACGACTACGTCGTCGCCACCGGCGAGACCCACTCGGTGCAGCGCCTGGTCGAACTGGCCTTCAGCCATGTCGGCCTCGACTGGCAGCAGCTACGTGAAGGTCGACCAGCGCTTCATCCGCCCGGCCGAAGTCGACCTGCTCATCGGCGATCCGGCCAAGGCCAAGCAGGAGCTCGGCTGGGAGCCGGAGGTCGACTTCGAGCGGCTCGTCGCGATGATGGTCGACGCCGACCTCGCCCGCCACACCGAACACCCCGGCGCGCTGCTGGGCTGAGGCGCCCCGCCATTCCCCGGCTACGCGCATCGACGTCATGACTGCCACCCCCGCCGCCCCGCCCGTTCCGCTGCTCGACCTGCAGGCGCAGTATCGCGCCGCTGCGCGACGAGCTGCTCGCCGCCGTCACGCGCGTCTGCGACAGCCAGCGCTGCATCCTCGGCGACGAGGTCATCGCGCTCGAGCGCGAGCTGGCCGACTACCTCGGCGTCGGCGCACGCCATCGGCGTGTCGTCGGGCACCGACGCGCTGCGTCGCCGCGCTGATGGCGCTCGGGATCGGGCCCGGCGACGAGGTGGTGACGCCGACCTTCTCGTTCTTCGCCTCGGCCGGCGCGGTGGCGCGCGTCGGGGCCACGCCGGTGTTCGTGGACATCGATCCGCACACCTTCAACGTCGCTGTCGCCGCCGTGGCCGGGGCCCTCACGCCGCGCACCAAGGCCATGATGCCCGTGCACCTCTACGGCCAGATGCGCCGACATGGCGAGCCTGGTCGCGCTGGCCGCGGAGCGCGGGCGTGCCGA
Source organism: uncultured Acidobacteriota bacterium (assembly GCA_963843885.1). Taxonomy (GTDB): domain Bacteria; phylum Acidobacteriota; class Vicinamibacteria; order Vicinamibacterales; family UBA2999; genus CADEFD01. The sequence continues at coordinate 166,005 of CAWJMJ010000010.1, read as the reverse complement.
TCGTCGAGGACGCCGCCCAGGCCATCGGCGCCCGCGAAGGCGGCACGGCGGCAGGCGCGCTTCGGCGACGCTCGGCTGCTTCTCGTTCTTTCCGACCAAGAACCTCGGCGCCTTCGGCGACGGCGGCCTGGTCACGACCAACGACGCCGGCACCGCCGACCGCCTGCGCCTGCTGCGCGACGCACGGCCAGGAGCCCAAGTATCACCACGCCGTCATCGGCGGCAACTTCCGCCTCGACGCGCATCCAGGCGGCGGTGCTGCGCGTGAAGCTGCCGCATCTGGCCGGCTGGACCGAGGCCGCGCCGCCGCAATGCCGCCGCGCTACCGCGTCCTGTTCGCCGAGGCCGGCCTGACCGAGGCGCGTCACGCTGCCGGTCGAGCGCCCCGGACGCGTACCACATCTACAACCAGTTCGTGGTGCAGGTGCCGCGCCGCGACGAACTGCGCGCGTTCCTGACGCGCGCGGCATCGGCACCGAGATTTACTATCCGGTGCCGTTTCATCGCCAGGCCTGCTTCGCGCACCTCGGCCACGGCGGCCGGTCGCTTCCCGCACGCCGACGCGGCCGCGGCGCGCGTGCTGGCGCTGCCGATCTTCGGCGAGCTGCGCGACGACCAGCTCCAGCAGGTGGTCGGCGCCATCGCCGACTTCCTGTCGGCGTAGCGCCCGTCCGCTGCGCGCGACCCGCTGCCCGCGACCTGCGTCCCGCGGACTAGCGCTCGAATCGGCCCGAGAGCAGCGCCGCCTGCTCCTGGCCATCGGCGCTGCGCCACGGCCGGCTGACTTCCACCTGCACGAACGGCCATCGTCCCGCGGGCACCGCCATGCGGCATTCAAACGGCGTGTGATCGCGCGCTTCGTGACGGCACAGCACGCGGTGTCCGTCCGAGACGGTAGCCACCACCGGCTTGGCCGCGAGGTCGTCGTGCGGCAAGATGACGCGCGTGACCAGCACCGGGCCACCGGGTGGGAACACCGCCACCGAGCGCTGACCGGCGCGCCGGCCGGTGCCGACCGGCGTCTCCACGGTTTCCCAGAATCCGTAGTTGTAGATGAAGTGGAAGCGCGCGGCGCGGTCGGGCGGCCGGAACGACGTCCACCCCTCGACGGCCAGCCCCAGACCGCAGCCGAGCGCCAGCGTCCAGGCGATCGGGCCGGCCGCCCAGCTCATCGCGGCCGGCGCAGCGCTCGACGCCAGCGCGTCGCGCGGCGCCACGGCGTGCGCGACCAGCAGACCAGCGAGCGCCTGCAGCATGGGATGCTGCGTGGCTGGACTGACGAGCGCCATCAGGCCCAGTGCCATCACCGGCGCGGTGCGGGCCGCGTCGCCGCGTGAACGGCGCCACGAGCGCAGCACCGCCACGAGCGCGAGGACCGAGCAGAGCAGGGGTGCGGCGCCGCCGATGAGGCCCAGGTCGGCCAGCTGCTGGCGCCACCAGTTCTGCGCGTTGTCCGGCGGCAGACTCAAGCCCACGGTGGCGGCGTAATCGGAGATGACGCTGGCGAAGGCGCCCGGACCGACGCCGACCCACGGGTGGTCGGCAAACACCGCCAGCGACGCCGGGCCGTAGCCGTCCCGCCGCCACGCCGTCTCGACGAGTGTGGCCGCGCCGCCATCGGCCACCCGCCGGATCGTCCCGGCCAGCCGCCCGACCGCATCGCCCATGGCCGCGTCGCCCGGGGCCGGGCCGAACTGCGCCGCGGCGATGGCCAGCACGGCCACGGCGGCCAGGCCCGCCAGCCGCAGCCGCGGCCGGAGGGCAACGAGCCCGGCCACGACCGCGCTGACGAGCAGCGCGGCCAGCCCGGTGCGCGAACCCGACGCCGTCACTCCAGCCAGCGCCAGGGCCGCCCACGAGCCGCGCCAGACCAGCGGCGGCACCGTCGTGGGGCCCAGACCCGGCCCGGCCAGCGCGGCGGCGAAGAGAGCAGCCAGGGCGCCCATCGCGTTGGCGTCGTAGAACGGGCCGGCGGCCCGCGCCAAGGCAATCCACGGCTGGTCGCTGACGAGCGCGGGGTCGACCGCCTGCTGCCACACGGCCAGCGCGCAGGCGAGGGCCAGCCCCGGTGCCATTGCCAGCCACGCCCGCCGCCGTGACGCCTCGCCGCAGCCCCAGGCCCAGTCGAAGAGCAGCAGCGCCACGAGCTGCGCCTGCGCGGTGAGCGCGACGAACGCCGCGGCCAGGTGCGGGGTCATCCCGAACGACCCGTTCGGCGTCGGCACGCCGATGGTCGCCAGCGTGAAGTCGAGTTCGCGCAGCGCCGTCACCGGCCAGGCCACGGCCACGACCAGCGCCCAGGTCACGATGCCCAGCCGCCACGGGCCGGTGAGGCTCCACGGCGTGGCGCCTGGCCAGGCCAGCCATCCGCCCATGGCGGCCAGCCACGGCATCAGGCCCTGGATGTCGACGCTGCTGGTGACGAGGCCGGTGCCCAGCTGCCACAGCGGCGCCAGCGCCAGCCCGATGAGCAGCGGCCCGCTCGAGGCCGGGGCGGCCTACTCGGGCCAGGACGCCGGCGGTCAGCGCGGCCACCGTCGGCCAGAGCGGCCGCCCCTCGGCCGACAGCAGCAGCGCGCTCGCCAGCGGCGCGGTCAGAACCGCGCCTGCCACGAGGAGTCGCGCCGCGTGCAGGGAACGTGTCACGACGGGGTCATGGGCGCCGCGCGCCAGCCATCATGGCCGGCGGGCGACGACGGCGTAATCGCGGAAGGTGAAGAACAGGCCGTTGAGGCGATCGACGTTGCGATTGACGGTGTCGGCCAGCGGCTTCAGTTCCGGCGGCGTCTGGGCCCGCGCCTCCGCCGGCAGCCGTTCGAGCTTGCCGTTGTCGGGATAGGGCGAGCGCCATTGCACGGCCGCGTCACTGAAGCCGGCGGCGATGACCAGGAACTTCAGCGTGTCGGGGTGCACCGGCTGCACGTGGGTGAGGTCGCGGATGTAGCTGTCGAAGAACGCGCTCCAGCAGGCCGGATTGATCGTCTCGAGCACGATCGGCGCGCCCGGGCGGAGCGCCTCGGCGGCGGCCGACAGGAAGCGCATCAGGTAGTCGGGCTGGAGGTGTTCGACGACCTGCGTGGCGATGAGGCCGCCGAGGCTCCCCGGCGCGGCGGCCTGCAGGAACGACAGACCGTCGCCTTCGGTGACGGGAAAGCCCTTGGCCCGGCAGCGTTCCACCATTTCGTGGTTCAGATCGACGCCGTGAGCGCTGATCCCGGCGCCGCGCAGCAATTCCAGGAACTCGCCGCGGCCGCAGCCAATGTCGACGACGTCGGTGGCGCCGGCGAAAATCGCCACGTAGTCGGCCATGCGCCCGCTGATCTCGTCCTCGCTGCCGCGGAACAGGTCCTCGAAGCCGGCATACTGCTGGCTGTGCAGGCGGTCGCTGGCCAGCATCTGCTGTCCGGTGTCGGGCGCCGCCATCGTCGTGGCCGCCGCCCGAGGCGACGCCGGCCCGGGTGCGCCGGGTGCCGCCGGTGGGCGGGGCGCCGCTGGTCCCGCCGCCGGGTCGAGGCCGCGCGCCACTTCACGGCGCAGCGCCAGCGCGTTCTGCTGCATCACCGTCAGGGCAGTCGCCAGGTCGGTGAGCCGGGTGTCGTAGCGCTGGTCGCGGCTCGACAGCGAGTCGTAGCGCTTCAGCAACTCATCGGAGAGGCCGCTCAAGCCGGCCGCCAAACCGCGCGTGACGTCGTCGAGCCGGGCCAGCGCCACCTGCGCGTCTTCGGCCGTGCGCCTGGCCAGGCCGGCAAACTCGTAGTCCTTGGTGTCCACGTAGGGCGTGAGCGTCTGCAGGTAGAGGACCAGGGCCGATTGGAAGTGCGCCGATTCCTCGATGTGCCGTTTCACGAGCCCGATCGCCGCCCCGATTGCCTCGGTTACGGCGCGCTCGCGCGGCACGGTGCGGTTGACGTGCGCGACGAGCGTGGCGTTGAAACGCTGCTGGGCGGCCAGTGACGGCTGCACGATTCGCCACACGAAACCCGCCAGCCGGCCGCGCCATCCGGACGGCAACGGCGGCGCCTGCACCGTGTCCCACTGCTCGTTGAGCGGCGTGATCTGCGCTTCGTCGGGGCCGGGCGGCGCGTGCGGCAGCTCGCCGACCCGCTGAATCGCCTGATCGACCGCCGTGAGCGCCGCGTTGTAGCGCGCGTCGGCGTCCTCGCGGTCGCGTTTGAGGCGCGCCAGCTCGTCGACCGAGACCGTGCGCACGACGGGGACGGACATGGTCAGCGGCCCACCAACCCGTCGATCGGGCTGCTGGCCGTGGCGTAGAGCCGGCGCGGGATCCGCCCGGCGCCGTAGGCCAGCCGCCCGGCCAGCACGGCGTGCTTCATGGCCGCGGCCATGGCCACCGGATCGCGCGCGCCGGCCACGGCGCTGTTGAGCAGCACCCCGTCGGCGCCGGCTTCCATCGCCAGAGCGGCATCCGAGGCCGTCCCGACCCCGGCATCGACGATGACCGGAACCCGCGACTGCTCGCGGATGATGCGGAGATTGGTGAAGTTCTGGATGCCCAGGCCCGAGCCGATCGGCGCCCCGGCCGGCATGACCGCCACGGCACCGGCGTCTTCGAGCTTGCGGCACACGATCGGGTCGTCGTTGGTGTAGGGGAGCACGATGAAGCCGTCCTTCACCAGCTCGCGGGTGGCCTCGACGAGCGCGGCGGTGTCCGGGAAGAGCGTGGCCTCGTCGCCGATCACTTCGAGCTTGACCCAGTTCGAGAGTCCCGCCTCGCGGCCGAGGTGCGCGGTGCGCACGGCGTCGAGGGCGGTATAGCAGCCGGCCGTGTTGGGCAGCAGCGTGATGGCGGCCGGGTCGATGAAGTCGAGCAGCGAGGCCGAGCGCCGACTGACGTCGACCCGGCGCACGGCCACGGTAACCATCTCGGTACCGGCCGCGCGGTGGGCGGCCTGCATGATCTCGTGAGAGGGGTACTTGCCCGTGCCGAGGATGAGGCGGGACTGGAAGGTGCGGCCGGCGATGATCAGCGGGTCGGCCGCCACGGTGGGCGCCGTCATCCGCGCGCGCTGCCCGGGGCCCCGCCGCCCACGAAGTTGACGATTTCCATGGTGTCCCCTGCCTGAATCATGGCCGTGTCGAAGCTGGCCCGCTTGAGCACGACCAGGTTCAGCTCGACGGCCACGCGCCGCGGGTCGATGTCGAGCGCGGTCAGCAGCGCCGACACCGTGAGCGGAGCCGTGAGTTCGTGGGGTTCGCCGTTCAATTGGATGGTCACGGGCGCGGCTGCGGGCCACGACGAGCGTACTCAGCGGGTTGGAAGCAAGTCAAGGGAACGAACCTGGACTTGCACGGCTGCGCGCAGGGCTGTACCTTTGCCAATTGCCCCCGCCGCAAGGCCAGCCGCAACCTATGAGTCTCACCCCTACCGCCCTCGACACGCTCGGACTGCCCGGGTTCACCTTCGCGGATCTCCACGAGCCCGCCCGGCTGGCCGAACTGTACGGCGCGTTCAGCGCCGAGGTGGTGGCCGCCGAGCCCACGTTGTGGGAGCGCTGGACGGCGCACCCGAGCGGCGCCGGCCTCGGCCCGGTCGAGGTACTCGAACCTGCTGGTGGCGATGGCGCCGCACGTCAGCCGGTTCCTGGCGCGGCTGTTCGCCGTCGGCCCCGACACCGAAGCGCTGGCGGCCGCCACACGCGCCTACGACGACCTGTTCCGGTTCAAGGCCGACTTCGTCCGCCGCCGCGCGCTGCCGCTGCTCAAGGGCGGCGCGCTGGTGGCGGCCAGCGCGAGCGACCACGCTTACGTCGAGGCGGTGACCGCCGGCGCCGTCGACCTGGCCGCCAAGGAGCTGCTCGTGGCCGCCGCCGGCTGCGCGCTGCTCGACCGCGAAGTGGCGGCGCGCGCGGCCGAGCGACGAGGCGGCCAAGACCGCGGTGGCCGCGCGAAATCGACGCGCTGAAGCGCTGGTGCGCCGCGCACCTGCACGACCCGGCCTATCGCGACTGGGTCGTGTTCCGCTTTCCCGAGACGCTCGACTATCGACCATCTGGTGCAGGTGCAGCGGCCGCGATGCCGGCCCTGCCGGAGGCGATGCTCGGGCCCCGACGCACGGCTGCGCCGCCGCGACGGCTTCAAGCTGACCGACCGCGCGCGACACGACGCGCGAGGTGCTGAGCGAGATCGACTACTGCGTCTCTGCCACGAGCGCGACAAGGACTCGTGCTCGAAGGGCCTGCGCGACAACAAGACCGGCGAGATCAAGAAGAACCCGCTCGGCGTCCCGCTCGCCGGCTGCCCGCTCGACGAGAAGATCTCCGAGATGCACGCGCTGCGAAGGCGACGGCGACGCGCTCGGCGCGCTGGCGCTGGTCATGCGTCGACAACCCGATGTGCCCCGGCACCGGCCACCGCATCTGCAACGACTGCATGAAGGCCTGCATCTACCAGAAGCAGGAGCCGGTCAACATCCCGCAGATCGAGACCGGCGTGCTCACCGACGTGCTCGCGCTGCCGTGGGGCTTCGAGATCTACGGCCTGCTCACGCGCTGGAACCCGCTCAACCTCGCGCCGCCCGTACGCGCTGCCCGTACAACGGCAAGAACGTGCTCGTCGTCGGCCTGGGCCCGGCGGGCTACACGCTCGCGCACTACCTGCTCGAACGAAGGCTTCGGCGTCGTCGGCATCGACGGCCTGAAGATCGAGCCGCTGCCGCGACGACGCTGGTCGGCCGCGACGGCCAGCGCGCCGCGGCCGATCCGGCGACTGCGAGCGACATCTACGCCGAGCTCGACGAGCGCGTCCTCGCCGGCTTCGGCGGCGTCGCCGAGTACGGCATCACCGTGCGCTGGGACAAGAACTTCCTCACGCTGATCCACCTGCCGCTGGCGCGGCGCGAGCAGCTTCGCGCATCTACGGCGGCGTCCGCTTCGGCGGCACGCTGACCGATCGACGACGCGTGGGAGCTCGGCTTCGATCACGTCGCGCATCGCCGCGGGCGCGGGCCAGCCGACGGTCATCGACATGAAGAACAACCTCGTCGCGCGGCGTCCGCAAGGCGTAGCGACTTCCTGATGGCGCTGCAGCTCACCGGCGCCTTCAAGAAGGACGTCGCTCGCCAACCTGCAGGTGCGCCTGCCGGCGGTCGTCATCGGCGGCGGCCTCACCGCATCGACACCGCGACCGAGCTGCTCGCCTACTACCCGGTGCAGGTCGAGAAGTTCGCTCGAGCGCTACGAGAGCGCTGGTCGCGCGAGCTGCGGCGAGGCGGCGGTGCGCGCGCATGCTGCGACGCCGAGGAGCGGGCGATCCTCGACGAGTTCCTCGCGCACGGCCGCGCGATCCGCGCCGAGCGCGCGCGCGCCGCAGCGGCGGGCGAGCGCCCGACTTCGTGCCAGCTGGTGCGCGCGCTGGGGCGGCGTCACGCTCGCCTACCGCAAGCGCGTGCATCGACTCGCCCGCGTACCGCCTCAACCACGAGGAGGTCGAGCAAGGCGCTCGAGGAGGGCATCCGCTTCGTCGAGTACCTGTCGCCGATCGAGGCGGTGCTCGACGAGCACGGCGCACGTGCAGGCGATGGTCTTCGAGCGCGCAGATGCCGCGACGGCGCGATGGCCGACGCGGCGAGACGTCGAGCTGCCGGCGCGCACGGTCCTGGTCGCCGCCGGCACGCGCCCAACATCGACCTACGAGAAGGAGTACCCGGGCACGCTTCGAGCTCGACGGCGAAGGCAGTTCTTCCAGGCGCACTCGACGCAGCGCGGCGACGGCGACGGCCGAGCGTCGATCGAGCACGCCCGACGCCGACGGCTTCTTCACGTCGCTACGCGCACGACGGCCAGCGTCGTCTGCTTCTACGGCGACAACCACCCGCGCTACGCCGGCAACGTCGTGAAGGCGATGGCCTGGGCCAAGCACGGCTACCCGCACGTCGTCGCGCTCTTCGCCGACGAGCTGCGCGGCGCTCGATCCGGCGCGAGCAGCCCGCGCGCGACGCGGCGCTGGCACGCGCTCTTCGCGCGGCTCGACGACGAGCTGCTGGCGCGCGTGGTGCGCGGTCGACCGGCTCACGCCGACCATCGTCGAGGTGGTGGTGCGGGCGCCCGTCGGCGGCGCGGCACTTCCAGCCCGGGCCAGTTCTACCGGCTGCAGAACTTCGAGGCGCTCGCGCCGCGTGCGTCGACGGCACGCGCGCTCGCCATGGAAGGCCTCGCGCTCACCGGCGCGTGGGTCGACAAGGAGAAGGGCCTGCTCTCGCACGATCGTGCTCGAGATGGGCGGCTCGTCGCGGCTCTGCGCCGCGCTGCAAGCCGGGCGAGCCGGTGGTGCTGATGGGCCCGACCGGCACGCCGACCGAGATCCCGACGAGCGAGACCGTGCTGCTCGCCGGCGGCGGCCTCGGCAACGCGGTGCTGTTCTCGATCGCGCCAGGCGCTGCAAGGCGCGGCGGCAACCGGGTCCTCTACTTCGCCGGCTACAAGAACGGCGAGCGACCTGCTTCAAGCGCGAGGAGATCGAGGCCGCGACCGACCAGGTCGATCTGGTGCTGCGACGCGGCGCCGGGATTCGCGCCGCGCCGGCCGCAGGACGCGCACTTCCGTCGGCAACATCGTGCAGGCGATGCTGGCCTACGCCGAGCGGCGAGCTCGGCGACGCCGCTGGTGCCGCTCGCCGACGGTCGACCGCATCATCGCCATCGGCTCCGACCGCATGATGGCGGCGGTGCAGCGAGGCGCGCCACGGCGTGCTCGCGCCGCTACCTCAAGCCCGAGCCACGTCGGCCATCGGCAGCATCAACTCGCCGATGCAGTGCATGATGAAGGAGATCTGCGCGCAGTGCCTGCAGACGCCACGTCGACCCGGCGACCGGCAAGGAGACGTTCGTCTTCTCCTGCTTCAACCAGGACCAGGAGCTCGACCGCGTCGACTTCGACGAACCTGCGCGCGCGGCTGCGCCAGAACACGCGTGCAGGAGAAGCTCGCCGACCTGTGGCTCGCGTACGTGCTGCAGCGGGCCACGCCGCCGCTGGCCCACGTGTAAGCACCCGGCGCGGCCGCGCCCATCGGGTAGCGGCGGCGCCGCTGCGCTAGACTGGCCCGCGTGCTGTCCCCTGGCGAGGTCCTCGACGGCCGCTACGAGATCCTCGGCCCGCTCGGCGCCGGCGGCATGGGGCAGGTCTGTCGGGCCCGGCGGGTGCGGCTGGGCGATGAGGTCGCCGTCAAGGCGCTGCTCTCGGCCGAAGGCGGACCCGAGGCCGCCGAACGCTTCCTGCGCGAGAGCCGGGCGTGCGCCCTCCTCCGCCACCCGCACATCGTCTCGATTCTCGATTTCGACGTGGACGCGGCGCAGCGGCCGTTCCTGGTGATGGAACTGCTGAGCGGGCCCAGTCTGCGCGATGAGATCGATCTCGGCGGCGCTCTCGGCGCGGCGCGCACCCTCGAAGTCCTGGACGGCGTGGCCAGCGCCGTGCAACTCGCCCACGACCACGGCATCACGCATCGCGACCTGAAACCGGCCAACATCGTCGCCCATCGCTACCAGTCAGGCGAGCGGGTCTACAAGGTCATCGACTTCGGGCTGGCCGCACTGGCCCTGCCCCCCGACGCCACGCGCCTGACGCTGCCGTTCACCTTTCTCGGCACCCTGGCGTATGCGCCGCCCGAGCAACTGGCCGGCGAGGCGGTGAGCCCGGCCTCGGACCAATATTCGCTGGCCGTCGTCGCCTACGAGATGCTTACCGGCCGCCGGCCGTTCGAGGCGGTCGAGCCGCTGGCCCTGGCGCAGCAGGTGATGACGGGTGCGGCGGCTCCCGCCAGCGCCCTGCGCCCCGGCCTGCCGTCTGCCGTGGACGGCGTTCTCGGGCGAGCCATGGCTCGGGCCCCGGGGGAGCGCTGGCCGAGCGTGGCGGCCTTCGCCGCGGCCTTGGCCACGGCGCTGGCTCCGGTCAGCGATCACGCGCCGTCCTGGCCCGGCACCCTCGACGGCGACGGGCTGCTGTCGCGCTACGAGCTCGGCGAGGTGATCGCTCCGGGCCGCTTCGGCAGCGTGGTGCGCCGGGGCATTCACCGCGCGCTGGCCGTCCCGGTGGCGATCCGTCATTTGAAGCGCGCCGGCCAGCCGCATTGGGAGGCGCTGCGCGGCCGCTTCCTGCGCGAGGCGCGCACGCTGCAGGTGCGGCACCAGCACCTGCTGCACGTGCGTGACTACGGCGAGGACGCGAGCGGCGTCTTCGTCGTCACCGAACTCGTCGAGGGCCCGAGCCTGCGCGAGCTGCTCGCCCCCGGCCCGCTGCCCTGGCCGCGGGCCCGGCGGCTCATCCTGCAGATGACCGATGCCGCCGACGCCCTGCACCAGCACGGCGGACTGCTCACCGGCGTGAACCCCGACACGATCCGCGTGACCGGCCACGGCGCGGGGGAGCGGCTGGTGCTCACGACCGGCGGCATCCGCGCCCTGGCCGACGTGCTGGCGACGTTGCCGGAGGGGCAGTTGCGCGGCCAGGAGGCCAGCGACGCGGAGCTGCCGTATCTTGCGCCGGAGGTGTTGACCGGGCGCGCGCCCGACGTCGCCACCGACCTGTTCACCATCGGGGTGGTGGCGTACCAGCTGGTCGCCGGCCGCGTGCCCTATCGCGCGCCGTCGTTGCCGGAGCTGATCGGGCAGATGCTCACCGTGCCGCCACCGTCGGCGTCGGCCGCCGATGTGCCGCCGGCGGCGCTGACCGCCGTCGCGCGTTGCCTTGCCCCCCACCCCGCGGCCCGCGGTACGCTCGACGAGCTGCGCGCCGCCGTGCGTGCTCCGTCGCTCACTTGAGTGCCGCCGGCGCGCTCAGACCTTGAGACGCGCGCGCGGACGGCGGCTGGAACGCGCCGCCGTCGCGGTCGTGCCGGCAGGGGACGCGGGCGGGGCCGGGTCGGCACGGCGCGCCAGCTCCAGCAGGCTCGTCAGCGCGTGCAGCTGCTGCGGCGGAAGGTGCGCGAGCATGCCCTCCACGGCGTCGCGCATGGGCCGGTCGAGCGTCTTGAGCAGGGCCAGGCCCTGCGCAGTGATGCGGGCGGTGACCACGCGCCGGTCGGCATGTTCACGCGAGCGTGCGAGCAGCTCACGGGCTTCGAGCTTGTCGAGCAGGCGGGTCACGTCGGGGTCGCGCGTCACCAGCCGGGCGGCGATTTCCGAGCAGGCGTGGCCGGCCTCGCCGGCGCCGCGCAGAATGCGCAGGACGTTGTACTGCGCTTCCGACAACTGGTGCGGCTTCAGCACGGCCGCGACCTCGCGGCTGAGGAAATCGGCAGTGCGCACGAGGTTGAGGTAGGCCTCTTCCTCGGGACCGGCAAACGGCCGCCGCTGCTTCAGGTCGTCCTGGAGGGTAGCCATGACATCACCGCAGTCGTTGACGCAGACACGGGTAAGGCGGCCTCCGTCATCGTGGCTCGACGGCGGCCACGGCCGCCCCGATGAGGCCCGCCTGGTCGTTCAGGATGACGTGCACCGGCACGTCGGCGAGCAGCCCGTCCATCGGCGCCTTGGCGCCGAAGGCGGAGAGGAACCCACCCTCGGCCAGCGCGTCCAGCATCTTCGGTGCGATCCCGCCGCCCAGGTAGACCCCGGCGGTAGCCAACGCCCGCAAGGCCAGATTGCCGGCCTCGGCGCCGTAGGCGCGGACGAACAGATGCACGGCGGCGCCGCAACTCGGGCAGGCGGGCGCGTGTTCGGGCGTGCCGGCCTCGGACACGCGCGCGGCGGCATCGGCGGCCTCGAGATCGCCCGCCACCGGGCAGTGCGGGCCGCGGTGGGTGTGGCGGGCGATGTTGACCAGCCCCGGACCGGACACGACCCGCTCGACGTCGACGCGCCCGTAGCGCGCTCGCAAGGCGGTGACCAGGGCCAGTTCCTCGTCGGTGCGGGCCGCGAAGTCGGCGTGGCCGGCTTCCGAGGCCACCGGCCGACTGCGGCCATCGACACGGTGCAGGATGGCCTCGCCCAGGCCGGTGCCGGCGGCGATGATCGCGGCGTTGCCGTCCGGCGCGGGGCGCCCGGCCTGCAACGTGTGCAGTTCGTCGTCGTGCAGCACCAGGACGGCGTGGGCCATCGCCTCCAGATCGTTCAGCAGCCGCACGTCGCTGACGCCGGTTGCCGTCGTGATCTCGGCGCCACTGACGCGCCACGGCACGTTGGTCATGGTGGCGCTGCCGTCCACGATCGGTCCGGCGATACCCAGCGACACGGCCTGGACACGGCTGCCCACGTCGCCCACCGCGGCGCGCAGCAGGGCCGGCAACCCTGTGAAATCGAGCGTGCGCATCTCGTGCAACTCGAGCTGCCGTGGCCGCGGCCGCGCCGTCTCGAACAGGCCCACGAACGTCTTCGAACCGCCCACGTCAGCCGCGAGGATCATGGGCGTATTCTACGCGGCTCGCCGAAGATGCGTTGACATGGACTCATCAATTCGCCATCTTGAATGACGCGATGTCCGCCGACCCGAGCGATTCCGCTCCGCCGTTGTCCCAGTCCGCCTCGTCGCCCGCGCGGGACGTGCTCGGCATGTATCCGGCGCTTCGCGAAGACCACATCCGCTACCTGCAGAAGTGGGGCTTCATCACGCCCACTCCGCGCGGCAGCGGCGGCACGCAGTTCTCGTTCCAGGATCTCGGGCTGCTGCGGCAGATCCACGGCGAGCTGCAACGCGGCGTGGCGTTCCGCGCCGCCTTGCGCGACCTGCAGGTGGCCCGGGAAGGGCAGCTGGCCTTCGACTTCCGGCTCGACGCCGAGCCGGCCCGCATCATCGCGCTGACGCGCAAGCCGCCGTCGGTGCCCTCGGCCCGGTCGGCCGCCGCCGAGGTGCCGCTCGACGGCTCGCGGACGCTCGACGGGGCCGAGCAGGCGTTCCTCGAAGGGTCGCTGCTCGACGACGGCACGCTCGAGCGTCAGGCCGAGGCGGCCCGCGCCTACCGGCGCGCCCTGCACGACCAGCCCGATCTGGTGCCGGCGCTCATCAACCTGGCCAACATCCGCTACGCGTGCGACGAGCTGCCCGAGGCGCAGGCGCTCTACGAGCGCGCCATCCGTCTCGACGACAGCTTCTTCGAGGCGCACTTCAACCTTGGCAACATCCACCACGACCTGGGCCGGCACGGCGACGCGGTCGATCACTACCGGCGGGCGTTGTCGCAGAACGGCCAGTACGCCGAGGCGCACTTCTATCTGGCGGTGACGTTGGAGAAGCTGGGCCGCTCGGGCGAAGCCCGTCAGCACTGGCGGGCGTATCAGTTCCTGGCGCCCGACGGCGAGTGGGTCGATCTGGCGAAAGAGTTCGGCGACGATCCGGGACCCCGCTGAACCGCGCCGGCGCGGTTCAGCGCCGAGCGGTCACGGGTTCCAGCGGTAGGGCGCTTCCGGCGCCGGCCGCGGCTTGGGTGCGCGCTTGGCTTTGTAATAGCCGCAGTCGGTGCACCACGAGTCGGGGCTGAAGGTGGTGGCGCCGGCCATCGGCAGCACGTCGCGATGTCCGCAGCAGGCCGGCATGTCGCCCTCGGCCGCGCGTTGCCAGCGGCACGAGTTGAACTTCACGTGCGCCGGCGACAGTTCGGCCGCCGGTGCCGTGGGTGGGGTGGGCGGCGCCGGCGGCGCGTCGTTAGGCCACTGTGAGTCCAAGAGCGGCCTCCATCGCGCGCCATTCGCGCTTCTGCTCGGGCGCCACCAGGGTCAGCGCCCGGCCGCTCGACCCGGCGCGTCCGGTACGTCCGACCCGGTGCACGTAGCTTTCTTTCGTGTCGGGCACTTCGAAGTTGACCACCACCGCGATGCCGTCGATGTCGAGGCCGCGCGCGGCGATGTCGGTGGCCACGAGCACCGGGTGCAGACCCGAGCGGAAGCCTTCGACGGCGCGCTGCCGATCGAGCTGCGTCCGGTCGGCGTGGAGGGCCGCCGCCCGCACGCCCTTGGCCTGCAGGTTGCGCGCGACCTTGTCGGCGCCGATCTTGGTGCGCACGAAGACCAGCACCGGGCCATCGGCCTCGGCGCGGATGAACTTGGCGAGCCGGTCGACCTTGTCGCGCGTCTCGACTTCTTCCATGGCGTGCGTGATGGTGCGCGCGGCGCCCTGGCGCCGGCCGATCTGCACGTAGTGCGGATCGCGTTGCATCTCCTTGGCCAGCGTCACGATTTCGTTGGGCATGGTGGCCGAGAAGAGCAGCGTCTGCCGATCCTTGGGCAGCGAGCCGAGGATGCGCTGCACGTCGGGCCAGAAGCCCATGTCGAGCATGCGGTCGGCCTCGTCGAGCACCAGCGTCTGCACCCGCACGAAGTCGCCCGACGAGTGGCGCATGTGGTCCATCAGGCGGCCGGGCGTGGCCACCACGATATCGACCCCGGCCTTGAGGGCGCGCTCCTGCGGGCCCATCTCGACGCCGCCGTAGACCGGCACGCTCGAGCACGGCGTGTGGTAGGTGAGGCCGACGATGGTGTCCTCGATCTGCGCGGCCAGTTCGCGGGTCGGCGCCAGGATCAGGGCGCGGGTGTAGGGCTCGCGGGCCTCGTCGCCGTAGGGCGGCTGCTCGATGAGCAGGCGCTGCAGGATGGGCACCACGAAGCCGAGCGTCTTGCCGGTGCCGGTCTCGGCGCAGGCCACGACGTCCCGGCCGTCGAGCGCAAGAGGAATCACCGCCGTCTGCACCGGCCGGGTCTCGGCGTAGCCCATGTCGGCGCAGCCGGCCATGAGGCGCTTGTCCAGGCCCATCGTGGCGAAGGTGACCGGCGGCACGTCGTCGGCCAGCACCCACGGGATGTCGGTGGCGATGTCCGGCGCGGACGGGCTCATCGGGGCCGACGAGGACCGTCGGCGGCCGTGCGACGGACCGCTGCGCCGGCGTCGAGTGGAGGGAGAGGAGGAAGAGGTCGGCTTCAAGATGCTACCGGGCGCGGAACGTGATGATCCCGCGGACGGGATCGTAGGGCGAAACACCTACCGTCACACGGTCACCCGGCACGACCTTGATGCGGAAACGGCGCATGCGACCGCTGAGCTGAGCCAACACTTCATGTCCAGATTCGGTTTGCACGCGATACAGGCCGCCGCTGTGGACGGCCACCACGGTGCCCTGCATATCGATCAGATCGTCTTTGCTCAAATGGACTCCAACCAAGAAGTGTGCCACATCCGTGCAGCGCGGGCAACCACCAACCTGCGCTCGGAGCGGTTGCCGGCCCGACCATCTACGGCAGTGCGGCCCTGGGCTATCATTTCACGGCGATCCCATGGCCACCCTGCCGCCCGCGCTCGCTGTCGGCGCTCAATACGACAGCCTGCTCCAGTCGGCCCTGACCCAGTTTTTCGAGCGCGCCGCCCTCGAAACCCAGGCCGCGCTGTCGCCGTCGTCGGATGGACGCCTCTCGATCGACCCCGGTGAAGATCCGGCGGCCCTGTCGATCCGCTGGTTCGGCACACGCTACACCCTGCGCGTGCCGGCGGCGCGCCCCTTCACCGACCACGAAGTGCGGTTCGCCCGCGCCATCGGTGCGGTGCTGTCCGCCCGGTATCGCGCCATCCTCAGCCCGCAGCTGATGGTCGAGCGGGCGGATCTCTTCCGGGGCGCCATCGAAGACCGCTACGTCGGCGCCTTCTTCGACCACAAGCCTTACCAGTTGCAGCCGGGCGTGACCGCGACGCCCGACAAGGTGGCGCTGGCCATCGAGATGATGCGCGTGGCCGCTCTATCGACCTACGAGAACCAGCCCATCTCCACCGGCGTGCTGCTGCTCGGCACCGACGAAGACCCGATTGGCCTCTACCCGGCCGCCGAGCGGGACGACCTGCACTACACCGGCGCGCTCGCCTCGATCAAGAGCTTCTATCGGCTGGCCGACGGCCTGCGCACGGTGTTCCTCGTGAACCGCGCCGGCCGCCTGCTCGACATCGTCGACATCGGCCGGTGGGCGGACCATGCCGGGTCGGCCTCGCTCGGCGACGTGCCGTGCGCCCAGCCCTACAGCGGACATGCCCGCGCCACCATCCTCGGCCAGCACGTCTGCGTCGTGCTCAACCCCCGCCGCGAGATCAAGGTGTTCGCCGAGGGCGCCCAGGTGTTCAGCTTCAGCCACGCCGACTGGCGGCTGCTCGACCAGACCTCCAAGTACGCGTTGTGGCAGGCCGCGGTGGGCACGCCCGCGCTGGCCGAGCGGCTCTTCCGCACCGCGCTGGACCTGGCGGATGCGCGCCAGGGGGCGCTCTTCGTGGTGCTGCGGCGGCCCATCGAATCGCTGGCGCAACTGGTCGCCGCGCCCGACCGGCTCGACATGGAACTGGTCGAACTGCAAGGCAACCCGCTGGCGCCGTCGCGCCGCGACCTGCTGCACTTGCTGGCCGGCCGGACCGTCACCGAACTGGACCCGAGCGTGCTGGCGGCCCTGGCCACGCTCGACGGCGCCACCGTCACCGATGCCGAAGGCACCCTGCTCGCCGTGGGCGCCATCCTGCGGCATCCGCTGACCAGCGAACACACGAAGGCCGACGGCCTGGCCGAAGGCGCGCGCACCACGGCCGCGCTGGCAGCCAGCCGGTTCGGTCCGGTGCTGAAGGTCAGCGAAGACGGGCTCATCACCTTCTACGAAGCTGGAAGGGTGTGGGATTCTCTGAGCAAACGCCAACGCTCTGGCGTCAACCGCCAAGGCCAAGTAGAATCTCGCCCTCCCCGAACGGCGGTACATGCAGGTATTCCTCACAGGCGGCACCGGTTACATCGGCGCAGCCGTCCTCGACGTCCTGATCCGGTCCGGACACCACGTCACGGCCCTCGTTCGCGATCCTGAAAAGGCTGCGCGCCTGGAAGCACGGGGGGCCACGCCCGTGCTCGGCGAACTGGCCGGCCCGGCGCGCTTCCTCAAGCACGCGGTCGCCGCCGACGCGGTGGTGCACACCGCCTACGAGGCGACGTCGCGCGGTCCGGCCGTCGACCGGCAGTTCCTGGACGTCATGCTGCCGGCGCTGGCGGGCGTGGCGCAACCGCGTGCCTTTCTCTACACCTCGGGTATCTGGGTGCTCGGCCCGCAGCCCGATGGCGCCGACGAGACGGCCGCGCTGGCGCCGGCCGACCTCGTGGCCTGGCGTCCCGCCCATGAAGCGCTGGTGCTGGGGGCGCAGTCCGATCAGTTGCGCACCGTGGTGGTGCGGCCCGGCATCGTCTACGGCGGTGCCCGCGGCATCGTGTCCGACATGCTCAAGGACGCGCTGAACGGCCTGGTCCGGGTGATCGGCGACGGCAAGAACCGCTGGCCGTGCGTCTACGACCGCGACCTGGGCGACCTGTTCACGCGGCTCGTGGCGGCGCCCACCGCGTCGGGCGTGTTCCACGCTGCCGGTGACGAAGACGAGCGCGTCCTCGACATCGCCGAGGCGATCCGCTCGCACGTCGATCCCGCCGCCGACATCCGCTTCATGCCGCTGCCCGAGGCGCGCGCCAAGATGGGCCCCTACGCCGACGCGCTGGCTCTCGACCAGGTGGTCCGCTGTCCGCGGGCGCGGGCCCTCGGCTGGGCCCCGGCCATGCACGGCATCACCGGCAACGCGCCCCGTCTGTTCGAAGAGGTACCGGCGCGCCGCGAGTCGCGAGTGATTGATCTTTCGGTGGTGCTGCCCGCCGACGGCGACGGCCGTCACGTGGCCACCGCGCTGACCCAGCTGGAGGCGGCGCTCGCGCCGCTCGGCGTGCGCCGTGAGTTCCTGGTCGTGCTGTCCGGGCCGGATGCGGCAGTGCAGGCGGCGGCGGCCGGCCGGGCGCGGGTCGTGACCGCCGCCACGGCGGGCTACGGCGCCGCCCTGGCGGCCGGGTTCGCGGCGGCGGCCGGGACGTTCGTCCTCACCATCGACGCCGATGTGGTGCAGCCCGGGTCGATTACGCAAGCGCTCTGGGCCAGCCGCGCCGCGGGCGAGGTGATCATCGGCTCGCGTTACGTGGCTGGCGGCGCCGCGCGGATGCCCGCCCTGCGCACCCGGGCCAGCCGCGCGCTGAACGCGGTCTTCGGCCGTGGCCTGTCGCTGGGCGTGCGCGACATGTCGAGCGGCGTGCGCCTCTACCGCGCGTCGATTCTCCGCGGGCTGGGCCCGTTGCCGGCGGGCCTCGACGCGCTGCAGGCCATCCTGGTCAAGGCCTACGCCGACGGCTGGCGCGTGGTCGAGGTGCCGTTTGTCTATGAGGCAGCGCCGCACGGCGCCTCGCAGGCGCGGACCACGCGGTTTGCCACCGATTACCTGCGCACCTTCTGGCGGCTGTGGAAGCTGCGCAATTCGATCGAGTGCGCCGACTACGACGCCCGCGCGCACGACAGCGCCATCCCCCTGCAGCGCTACTGGCAGCGCCAGCGCCATCGCCACGTCACCGACCTCATCGCCGGCCAGGGCCCGGTGCTCGACGTAGGCTGCGGCTCCAGCCGCATCATCGGCGCGCTGCCTGCGGGCAGTGTCGCCATCGACGTGCTGCTGCGCAAGCTGCGCTACGCGCGGCGGTTCAAGCGGCCGCTGGTCCACGCCTCGGGTTTCGCCCTGCCCTTTGCCGACGCCAGCTTTCCGTGCGTGCTGTGCTCCCAGGTGATCGAGCACGTGCCCAAGGCCTCGCCGATTCTGGCCGAGCTCGTACGCGTGCTGCAGCCCGGCGGCCGCCTGGTGCTGGGCACGCCCGACTACGCCAACTGGGAATGGGTGGTCACCGAGAAGCTCTATGGCTTCTTCGCGCCGGGTGCCTACGCCGACGAACACATCGCCCACTACACGCGCGCGGAGCTGATCGCCCGGTTCGAGGCGCTGGGGTTCCGGCACGAAGCCACGCGCTACATCCTGCGCGGCGAACTGATCCTGGCGTTTCGTGGGCCCGCTCCTGGGGCGCAGCGTCCGGCTGCCGGAAACGCGCCGGCCTGACCCGACCCGCGTGCACGTGGCCCGGACCGGCGGCCTGCCGCCGTCCTGCCGCAGTCCGGCCGCTCCGGCCGGCCCGACGTCGCGCCGCCGCCGTCCGTCCCGACGCCGCGTGGCGCGGCGGCTATACTGCTCGCCATGATGCATCGTGTGCAGCTTCGCGTGGCCCTGAGCACGGCGACGCTGGTGGCGCTGGCCGCCTGCTCGTCCCCTGCGCCCGACCCGGCGCACGCCCCGGCGTCGGTCGGCGGTCCCGCGGAAGGTGAAATCACGGCGGCGCGCATTGCCGCGCACACTCAGATGCTGGCGCACGATCTCTTCGAGGGCCGTGCCCCGGCCACCCGTGGCGGCGACCTGGCCACGACCTATCTGGCCACGCAGATGGCGCTCCTGGGGCTCGCGCCCGGCGGCGACAACGGCACCTACTTCCAGCAGGTGCCGATCGTCGAGGCCACCGTGGACCGCAGCTTTACGCTGAGCGTGCCCGGCCGCACCTACCGCTACGGCGACGACGTGGTGGCGTTCTCCGGCGTCGAGGACGCCGTCGTCAACGTGCGCGGCGAGGTCGTGTTCGTGGGCTACGGCATCGTGGCGCCCGAGCAGAAGTGGAACGACTACGCGGGCGCCGACGTGAAGGGCAAGTGGGTGCTGATCATGGTCAACGACCCGCCGGCGCCCGCCGACGAGCCCACGCTGTTCGGCGGTCCCGCTCTGACCTACTACGGGCGCTGGACCTACAAGTTCGAAGAGGCGGCGCGCCAGGGCGCGGCCGGCGCGTTGCTGATCCACACCGATGAATCGGCCACCTATCCGTGGCAGGTGGTGCAGTCGTCGTGGACCGGCACGCAGTACTCGCTGCCGCCGGCCGAGGGCACGCCCGCCCTGGGCGTGAAGGCCTGGATCTCGAACGCCGCGGCGCTCGATCTGGCCAGGCGCGGCGGACAGGACCTGGACGCGCTGCGCGCCGCCGCCTCCAAACGCGGGTTCACGCCGCAGCCGCTGGCCGTGGCCGCCACGGCCGCGCTCACGCAACGCGCCGCCCGGAAGACCTCGCCCAATGTCATCGGCGTGCTCACCGGCAGCAACGACCAGGAAGCCGTGGCGGTCACCGCCCACTGGGATCACTTCGGCATGCGCGCGCCGGCGCCGGGCGAGGCCCCCGACGCCGACCGCATCTACAACGGCGCCTACGACAACGCCTCGGGCTGCGCCGCGGTGCTGACGATGGCCCAGGCCATGACCCGCGCCCACGCCAAACCGGGCCGCTCGATCTATTTCGTGTTCACCACCGCCGAGGAGTCGGGTCTGCTCGGCAGCGAATATTTCGCCGCGCATCCGCCGCTGCCGATGGCGCGGTTTGCGGCCAACATCAACATCGACGGCGCCAACTACCTCGGCCCGACCACGGACCTGGTGATGCTCGGCTCCGACCGCTCGTCGCTCGGCGTGATGCTGGCCGAACTGGCCACGGCGCGGGGCCGTGTGATCGGTGCCGATACCCACCCGGAACGGGGCTATTTCTTTCGCTCCGATCACTTCCCGCTGGCCAAGGCCGGGGTGCCGGCCCTGTCGCTGAGCGAGCCCAAGCAGTTCGTGGGCGCGAACGCGGCGGCGTTGCTGGCGCGGCAGGAAGCCTACAACGGCAAGGACTATCACCAGCCGGGCGACCAGTTCGACCCGGCCTGGGACTTCAGCGGCGCGGCCGAGGACATGCGCCTGCTGACCGCCCTGACCTGGCAGGTGGCGCAGGCGCCGACCATGCCGACCTACAACGACGGCGATCAGTTCGCCCAGGTGAGGAAGCGATGACCTCCGAAGTGACGACCTTCGTGACCATCGACGAAGTGCGGGCCGCCGCCGAGCGCGTGCGCGGCACGGCCGTGCGCACGCCGACCGTGGCGCTGCCGTGGCCCGGTCCCGAGCCGGCGCTGCCGTTCTGGATCAAGTGCGAGAACCTGCAGCCGATGGGCGCCTTCAAGGTGCGCGGGGCCTTCAACATGCTGGCGCAGTTGCCGGGCGACGCGCGCGCCCGCGGCGTCATCACCTACTCGTCGGGGAACCACGGACAAGGCGTGGCCATGGCGGCCAAGGCGCTGGGCGTGCTGGCGGTGATCGTGATGCCGACGACCGCGCCGGGCGTGAAGGTGGACGGCGTGCGCAGTTACGGCGCCGAGGTGATCTTCGCCGGCACGACTTCCATCGAACGGCAGGCGCGGGCCGAAGCGGAAGCGGCCGCGCGCGGGCTGACCATCATCCCGCCGTTCGACCACCCGATGGTGATTGCCGGGCAAGGCACCGTCGGCCTCGAACTGCTCGAGCAGGTGCCCGGCTTGGGCACGGTCTACGTGCCGATGGGGGGCGGCGGCCTGATTGCCGGCGTGGCTGCGGCCATCAAGCAGACGCGGCCCGAGGTGCGGGTGGTCGGAGTCGAGCCGACCGGGGCCATGAAGATGCGGGCGGCCCGCGACGCCGGGCATCCGGTGACGCTGGCGCAGACGTCCAGCATCGGCGACGGCATCATGAACATGCGCGCCGGCGACCTCACCTTCGCGCACGTCGAGAAGTACGTCGACGAGCTGGTCGCCGTGCCCGACGACGCCATGGCCACGGCGGTCGCCTGGTTGTTCAAGACCGCCCGCCTCGTGGCCGAGCCGAGCGGCGCGGCGACGACGGCGGCGGTGATGCTGGGGCTGGGGGCGCCGGTTGGCGCCGTGGCGGCGATCGTGAGCGGCGGCAACGTGCAGCCGGAACACTTCGCCAAGTACATCACCCAGACCTAGTCCGAGCCGGGTGCGGCGGGCGGCGCTTCCGCGCGGACGATCGCGCCGATGTCCGGCTAGTCGGGCGCACCCGTCGGAAGGTGGCCTGTGGCCACGACCAGCGCCTCATCCAGCGTCGTCACCTCGCCGTCCAGTTGCCGTTCGTAGACGGCCCGCAGGATCTCACCCATCCGTGGTCCAGGCGCGACCCCCAGCCCGAGCAGGTGGCGGCCGAGCAGAATGGCCGCGGGCGGCGCGTGCTCGACGCCGAGCGCGCGGGCCCGCGCGATGAACCAGTCCATCGCCGAGCAGTCGAAGGTCCCGGTGCGGCCGTGGCAATCGGCCCGGCCGAAGCGCACCAGCAGTTCGAGGTCGACCCGCGCGGCCAGCCGCCGGAAGGCGCCGTCTTTGACCGTGTCCTGGGCCTTGTGGAAGGCGCTGGGCCGGAGGTGTTCCGCCACCAGGCCGAGCACCTGACGGCGCACGTCGAAGCCGTCGATGGTGTTGATATTGAAGCGGTCGAGGATGCGCGTTGCCGCCGGCACGCCCGCCGCCTCGTGGCCCGGGGAGCGCCAGCGTCCGTCGATGCGCGCGGTCGTCTCCGGCTTGCCCAGGTCGTGGCACACCGCCCCGAGCATGACCGTGATCAGGCGCGGCCGGTCGAGATCGGCGTTGCGGCGCCGGGCCTCGTCGATGACCATCAAGGTGTGTGTCCACACGTCGCCCTCCGGATGCCACTCCGGGTCCTGCGGACAGTCGTAGAGCGGCACCATCTCGGGCAGCAGTTGCGCGACGACGCCGAGGTCACGCGCCAACCCGAAGCCGATCGCCGGCCGCTCGGCCACGAGCAGCAGCTTCTCGAACTCGCCCCACAGCCGCTCGGCGGGCAGGTCGTCGAGGGCCATCGCCCGGCAGATGGCCGCGGTCTCGTCGTCGAGCGTGGCCTCGAACCGCGCGGCGAACTGCAGCGCGCGCAGCACCCGCAGGCTGTCATCGGCGAACGTGCGCCGGTCGACGACGCGCAGCCGGCGCGCCGCCAGGTCGCGGCGGCCGTCGAAGGGGTCGAGATACTCGTCGGTGAGCGGATCCCAGCCGATCGCGTTCATGGTGAAGTCGCGGCGCCGCGCGGCCTCCGCGAAGGGCATGTGCGGATTGCCTGCGACGGCGAAGGCGGTGTGGCCGCGGCCGCTCTTCGATTCGCGGCGGGGCAAGGCGACGTCGATCGGACCGAGCTTGTAGACGGGGAAGGCGCGGCCCACCGGCTCGACCCGGCCGAGAGCGGCCAGCATCCCCGGCAGGTCGTCCTGCGCCACGCCGAACACCTCGAGGTCGAGGTCCTGCGACGGCCGGCCGAGCAGGCGGTCGCGCACGAAGCCGCCCACGACCACGGCGCGGCCGCCGCGCGCGCGCGCGGCCTGCGCGACCCTGACGGCCACGTCGAGCGGTCCGGCGGAATTCGTGCCTGGCACGTTCCAATCGTAGCCCGCTCCGGAATCTGCCAGAATCTGGGACCGTGGATAGCGTCGACCGCCTGCTCCGCGACCTGGTCGCCATCGACTCGGTCAACCCCACCCTGGTGCCCGGCGCCGCCGGCGAGGCGGAGATTGCCCGACGCCTCATCCGTGAGTTCGAGGCCATCGGCCTGCACGTGGACGTGCAGCAGGTCGCGCCCGGCCGTCCCAACGTGGTGGCCACGCTCGAAGGGCGGGCGCCCGGCCGCTCGTTGATGTTGTGCGGCCACATCGACACGGTGGGCGTGGCTGGGATGAGCGCGCCGTTTGCCCCGGTCGTGCAGGACGGGCGGCTGCATGGCCGCGGCTCGCAGGACATGAAGAGCGGCGTGGCCGCGATGATCGACGCGGTGCGGGTCGTGGCCGCGGGCGGCGGTCTGGCCGCCGGGCGCGTAGTGGTGGCCTGCGTGGTCGACGAGGAGCACTCGAGCATCGGCGCCGACGCCCTGGTCACGCGCTGGCGGGCCGACGGCGGCGTCGTCACCGAGCCGACCGACCTGGACATCGCCGTGGCGCACAAGGGCTTCGAGTGGGCGCAGATCGACACGAGCGGCCGCGCCGCTCACGGCAGCCGTCCAGCCGAGGGCGTGGACGCGATTCTGCACATGGGCCGCGTGCTGCACGCGCTGGAGGAACTCGACACGCGTTTGCAGGGCGGCCCGCGGCATCCACGCCTGGGCACGGCATCGCTGCACGGCTCGCTCATCGAAGGCGGCGGCGAGTTGAGCAGCTACCCCGACCGGTGCCGGCTGCAGTTGGAGCGCCGGACCCTGCCGGGCGAAGCGCCCAACGTGCTGGGCCGCGAACTCGAGGCCATCCTGGCTCGCCTGGCCGCGGCCGACCCCGCCTTTGCCGGCCGCACCACGTCGCTCTTCGGACGGCCGCCCTACGAAGTGGACCCCGCGCATCCGCTGCCGGTCGCGCTGACCGCCACCGCCCGCGCCTTCGGGTGTCGCGCCGACACCATCGGCATGAGCTTCTGGACCGACGCCGCCGTGCTGGGCGCGGCCGGCATCCCCTCGGTGCTGTTCGGCCCCACCGGGGCAGGTCTGCACAGCGCCGACGAGTGGGTGGATTCTGGCCAGCGTGCGCCAGTGCCGGGACGCCCTGGCCGGCCTCATTCGCGACTGGTGCCGCTGATTTGTAACGGGGCCTGTCACGGTGACATCTCCGCGGCGCTGCAGAAGGTGCAACGCCGGGGAGGCCGCCGCTACTCGCGGTCGCGCAGGATGCCCTTCACTACGAACGCGACGTTGGCGGGACGTTCGCCCAGGCGCCGCATGAAGTAGGCGAACCACTGCTTGCCGAACGGCACGTAGACGCGCACGCGGTAGCCGTCGGCCAGCAGCGACGCCTGCAGGTCGCGCCGGATGCCGTAGAGCATCTGGAACTCGAAGCGGTCTGGCCCGAGCCCTTGCGCCGTGGCGTAGGCCTTGACCGCGTCGATGATCACCGGGTCGTGCGTGGCGATGGCCGGATAGGGGTTGTGGTCGAGCAGTGTCTTGGCCAGCTCCACGAAGGCGGCGTCGACCTCGCTCATCTTGCGGTAGGCCACCCCCTTCGGCTCGCGGTAGGCGCCCTTGACCAGGCGCACGCGCGCGCCGAGCGCGTTCAGCCGGTCGACGTCGCCGGCACTGCGCGTCAGGCACGACTGAATCACCGTGCCCACCTGCTGGTAACCCAGCCCGAACAGCGTCTCGATGATGTCGAGCGTGGCGTCGGTGTAGGGCGAGTTCTCCATGTCGACGCGGACGAAGAACCCGTGCGGGGCCGCCGCTTCGAGGATGCGGCGCAGGTTGTCGAGGGCCGTGGCGCGATCGACGTCGAGACCGAGCTGCGTCAGCTTCAGCGACAGGTTGCGCTCGACGCCCGACGCCACGACCCGCTCGATGATGTCGAGGTAGTCGCGCGTGGCGGCATCGGCCAGCTCCAGGGTGGCGACGCTCTCGCCGAGATAGTCGAGCGACACCCCGAAGCCCTTGGCGCCAAGCGTGCGCGCGGCGGCAATGGCCTCCGCGATCGATTCGCCGGCAATGAAGCGGCGCGCGAAACCCGAGCCGGGGGCCATGCCGTAGCGGGAGGCGAGACGGCGGACCAAGCCCATTCGGGCCAGGCCGTGGAACACGGCTTTCGACGTGGCGGCGAGCATCAGTTCCTCGAAGTAGGCGTCGGCAGCAAGTGCTCGACGGCGCGCGCGTAATAGCGCAACAGGCCGCGCTCACGCACGCGGAAGAGCCCGTCTTCGCGGGCGATGATGCCGCGGTCTTCGAGCGGCCCGGCGGCCGCCGCAATCACCGCCGCGGACGTGCGCGCGTCGAGGTTGGCGCCCCGCGCGATGAGCGTCTCGAGCATCGCGTCGATGCGATCGGCCAGTTCCGCTGCCGGAATCGACGGGCCCATGGCCGCCGCCATCAGGGCCGTCGGCAGCACCTTGATCTGGCTGCCGATGCGCTCCATCACGAGGTGCCCGAGGTCGAGCACCGAACGGCGCGAGTCGCCGGAGAAATCGTCCACCGCAATCGGCTCGCCGAAGGTGACGAAGGCGCGGCTCCGGTAGCCCACGGCGTAGCGCACCATCTCGGCTACCTCGCGGCTGAACGCCCGTTGCCGCCGCTTGACGCGCTGGCGGGCCAGGACGTGGTCCTCGAGCACCAGGTCGTAGGCGATCGACACCGGGACGATGACCAGGTCGGGCTGCGCCGCTTGCAGGCACGCGGTGAGCAGCCCGGTCTTGGGCGACTTGATCTCGCCGCTGTAGCTGCGGCCGCCCTCGGGATAGAAGAAGAAGTCCTGGGCCTTGAGCAGCTCGGCCACGTAGGCCTTGAGCGTGATGTGGTAGGCCGGATCCTTGGTGTTGCGCCGGATCGGCAGCGCCCCGGTGACGTGCCGGTGGATGAGTCCGAGCGGCCCGCCGAACAGGTTGATGCCGGCGGCGATGATCGGCGGCCTCAAGCCGGCGTCGTCGAGCGCCAGCAACTCGAGCAGGTAGTCCATGTGGCTGCGGTGGTTCGAGGCGTAGACGATGCGGCGGTTGGCGGCGGCGGCGGCCTGCGGACGCTCCGCGTGCTCGTCGGTGCGGTCGAGTTTTCGCAGGATCGGGTAGAGCGGATACTCGAGCGCGCGGTAGAGCTCGTAACGCTGGGTGGTGCACAACTCGTCGAGATAGCCCTCGACGCGCGCCCGCGCCTCCTCGCCGTGGATGCCGTGGCTGCCGGCGAGATACTTCGCCACCTCGTCGCGGGCAAAGACCGCCTGCGCGATCGCGTCGGTGGTCATGGCCGCTGGTCCATGGCCCGGCAGATGGCGTCGGCGAATTCGGTCGTCGACGCCGAACCTCCGATGTCGCGCGTGCGCACCGATCCGGCCAGTACGGTCGTGACTCCGCGCATGACGCGGTCGGCGATGGCGTCCTCGTTCAGGTGGTGCAGCATCAGCACGCTCGACAGCAGCAGCGCGAGCGGGTTGGCCTTGTCCTGGCCGGCGATGTCCGGGGCGCTGCCGTGCACGGCCTCGAACACCCCGACGCCGTCGGCGCCGAGGTTGGCGGCCGGCACGACGCCGAGGCCCCCGACCAGGCCGGCGCACAGGTCCGACACGATGTCGCCGTAGAGGTTGGGCAGCAGCAGCACGTCGAAGCGTTCCGGGAACATGACCAGCTGCATGCACGCCGCATCGACGATGCGCTCGTCGTACTGGATCTCGGGGAAGTCCTGAGCGACGCGGCGGGCGCATTCGATGAACAGCCCGTCGCTGAGCTTCATGATGTTGGCCTTGTGCACGGCCGTGACCCGCTTGCGCTGGTGGCGGCGGGCATGCTCGAAGGCAAAGCGCGCAATGCGCGTGGAGGCCACCTCGGTGATGATCTTGATGCTCTCGACCACGCCCGGCACCACCGTGTGCTCCAGACCGGCGTAGAGGTCTTCCGTGTTCTCGCGCACGATCACCAGGTCGACGTCCTGGTAGCGCGACACCACGTTGGGGAGGTTCCACACCGGCCGCAGATTGGCGTAGAGCTCGAGCGCCTTGCGCAAGCCGACGTTGACGCTGGTGAAGCCGGCGCCGATGGGCGTGGTGATCGGCCCCTTCAACGCCACCTTGGTGCGGCGGATCGAGGCCAGCAGCGCCTCGGGCAGGGTGGCGTCGCCGGCTGCCACCGCGGTAGCTCCGGCCTCGAACGGTTCCCAGGAGGCCTGCAAGCCGCCGGCTTCGAGCACCTGAACGACGGCGCGGGTCACCTCGGGGCCGATGCCGTCCCCAGGAATGAGCGTGATGGTGTGTGTCATGCGAACAGAAAACCTATTCTCGCGCTTCCCAGGCGGCCAGTCCGATGCCGGCGAGGGCGATGCCCATCACCAGGTTCGTCGACAGGCTGTGGAGGTAATCGAACCGCACGCGCCTGGGGTCGTCGTCGGCGATCTGCGCCACGGGCCCGGCCATCGCGAGGCGGAGACCCTCGGCTTCGGGCAGGACGACGTGCGCGGTGTAGGCGTTGGCGGCCAGCATGCCGCCGATGAGCAGCGCGCGGATGCCGTAGCTGAGCGGTTTCGGGCCAAGCAGCCGCAGGATGGTCATGGCGATGAACATCAGCAGCCCGGCCACTTCCCCGGCGAGCAGCACGCGGCCGAGAACTTCCCCGAATACGGCACCGGCCAGCACGCGTCCTGCCGTGCCGGCTTCGGCCTGGAGCACCCCAAAGACCGCCGGCGCAACGAACGCGCCCGCCGCGATGAGGCCGCCCACCCACACGACGAGTGCCAACACATAGGCGTAGCGCAGCCCGACCATCAGTCCATTCTAGTGCGGAGCGCGATTTTCTCCAGGGGCCCGATGGTTTTTGCCTGAATCGCCATTCTTCGTTGCCCGTGTCCGGAGGGCGCTGCTACACTCCGCACGGAGGAATTCTGTGACAGTTGAGACGTCCCGTGTCGTGCCGGTGCTCGAGAATATCGCGACGCGGCTTCGCATCGAGTCGATTCGCGCCACCACCGAGGCGGGCGGCGGGCATCCCACCACCTGCATGTCGGCGGCCGACATCACGGCGGCCCTGTTCTTCGCCGAAATGCGCTACGACCCGGCCCATCCGCAGCACGAACACGCCGACCGGTTCGTCCTGTCGAAGGGCCACGCCGCGCCGCTGCTCTACGCGGCCTGGGCCGAGGCAGGCTTCATCCCGCGCGACGACCTTCTCAACCTGCGCAAGTTCACCTCGGACCTCGAGGGCCACCCCACGCCGCGGCTGCCGTTTGTCGACGTCGCCACCGGCTCGCTCGGTCAGGGCCTGGCCGCCGGCATCGGCATCGCCCTCAACGCCCGCCGCATCGGCAGCGACTATCGCACCTACGTGCTCATGGGCGACGGCGAATCAGCCGAGGGTTCGGTGTGGGAGGCGGCCGCGGCCGGCGAGTTCTTTGCCCTCGACAACCTCGTTGGCATCACCGACGTGAATGCGCTCGGGCAGAGCCGGCCGACGCAACACGAGCACGACCTGGGCTCGTTCGAGCGGCGCTGGACCGCGTTCGGCTGGCACTGCATCGTCATCGACGGCCATGACATGGCGCAGATTCTGGACGCGTTTGCCGAGGCCCGCGGCACCATTGGGCGGCCCACGATGATCCTGGCGCGGACGCTGAAGGGGAAGGGCGTGAGCTTCCTGGCCGGGCAGCCTGGCTGGCACGGCAAGGCGCTGAAGAAGGGCGACGAGCTGACGCGCGCGCTGGCCGAACTCGACGCGCAGATGGTGGCCGAGCCCGACGGTTCCACGGTGGAGATCCGCCGTCCGTCGCGGCCCTCGGCTCCGGCCGGGCCGTCGCCGGCTCCCGGCGACGTGGCCCCCCCGCACTACGCCCTGGGCGACCTGGTGGCCACGCGTGAAGCCTACGGCACCGCCCTCGCCAAGCTGGGCGACGCCGATCGGAACGTCGTGGCGCTCGACGCCGACGTGAAGAACTCCACCTTCAGCGAGCGGTTCGAGGTCAAGCACCCCGACCGGTTCTATCAGTGCTTCATTGCCGAGCAGGCGATGATCGGGGCGGCGATGGGGCTGGCCAGCCGCGGCGCCATTCCTTTCCCGTCGACGTTTGCGGCCTTCCTGTCGCGCGCCGCCGACTTCATCCGGATGGCGGCCATCAGCGGCCTGAACGTGAAGATGGCCGGCTCGCACGCGGGCGTGTCGATTGGCGAGGACGGCGCCTCCCAGATGGCGCTCGAAGACCTCGCCCTGATGACCGCCGAGCCGAACATGACCGTGCTCTATCCGAGCGACGCAGTCTGCGCCGAACGGCTCATGGCCGAAGCCGCCTACCACCCCGGCCCGGTCTATCTGCGCATGTCGCGGCCGAAGACGCCGGTCATCTACCCCAACGACACGACCTTCCGGATTGGCGGCTCGACGGTGCTGCGCGAGAGCGCGCACGACGTGGCCACGGTGATCGGCGCCGGCATCACGCTGTTCGAGGCGCTCGCGGCCCACGACCTGCTGGCGGCCGAAGGCATCAGCATCCGCGTGGTCGACGCCTATTCGGTGCAGCCGATCGACGCGGCGACGCTGCAGCGGTGCGCGCGTGAAACGCGCCGGCTCATCACCGTCGAGGACCACTACGCGGTCGGCGGCCTCGGCGATGCCGTGGCCCGCGCCGTGGCGGCCGACGGCGCCGTGGTGACGCGTCTGGCCGTGCGCGAGATCCCGCACAGCGGCACCCCCGACGAGCTCGTCGATCACTATGGCCTGTCGGCCCGGAAGATCGCCGACGCCGTGCGCGCGCAGTGAACCCGGCATGACCTGGCGACCGGCACGGGGCGTGCGGGCAGCTGGCCCGCGCCGGGCGGCCCTGCTGCTGGCCACCGGCGCCCTGGCGCTTTCGGCCGGCGCGGACCGGCCCGGACTGTCGGCGCAAAGGGGCGCGACCGCCTTTGTCGGCGCGCAGGATCCCGCCTGGTCGCCCGACGGCCGGCGCGTCGCCGTGTCGGCGCTCGACGTGATCTGGACGATGGGCGCCGACGGCAAGCAGGCGGCGCCGCTCGTGCCTGGCGCGGCAGCCGGCGTGGAACGCGACCCGGTTTTCTCGCCCGACGGCGAGCACGTGGCCTTTGCCGCCGACCGCGGCGCCGGTTTCGACATCTACGTGGCCCCGGCACGGGGTGGCGCGGCCACGGCCGTGACCACTCAACCGGGCGACGAGCGCTGGCCCTCGTTCACGCCCGACGGGCGGATCGTGTTTGCGCGGCGCGCCCCGCGCAATGGCCGCGTCGGGCCCGATCCCGGCGCGCAGTGGGACCTGCAGCTGGTGCGGCCGGTCGAGGGCTCGTCGGCGTGGCAGGCGCCCGTGGCGCTGACCAATACGTCCGACAACGAGACGTATCCAAGCGTCTCGCCCGACGGCACCCTGGTCGCGTTCGTGTCCGAGCGCGAGGCCGACGACGATGTCGACGTGTGGGTCATGCCGTTGCCGGTAGCCACCGCCACCATCGTGCCGCTTGGCACGCGGGTGGCCGGCACGGTGCCCGAGGCAGCGCGACCGCCGCGACCCACGCGCGTGGTCCGGGCGGCCGGCGCCGAGAGTCACCTGTCGTGGGCGCCCGACAGCGCCCGCCTGGCCTTCTACGGCGTGCGTGGCGGGGTCGGCGCCGTCTGGGTCGCCACCGTGGAACTGCCGCAGACCGAGGGCGCCGCTGCCCCGCGGGCCCGTCCGAAGCCGGCCGCCCCGGCGCAGCTCGTGTCGCGGCGCGCCGGCGCGCCGGCGTGGTCTCCCGACGGGAGCACCCTGCTCGTCACCGGTCTCCCGGATCCCGAACCGGTCTACAACGGCAACCCCAGACGCGACCACGACGAGGCCCCGCCGCTCTTTGCCCCTCGCGACGCCTTCCAGATGTGGCACGTGGCCGCGCCCGCGCCGGTGGACGAGGCGGGACCGGTGCTGGCCGCGCCGTTGGCCTCGCCACGCATCTGGGCGACGACCTACGAACGTGTGTGGGACACCCTGCGCCGCTTGTATTACAGCAGCGGTCCGACGGCAGCCACGTGGGTGGCGCTCGGCGAGAAGTACCGGCCGCGCGCGCAGGCGGCGCGCACCCCGGCCGCGCTCGAAGCCGTGCTCGACGCGCTGGTTGCCGAGCAGCCGCTCATCAAGCCGGTGGTGACTTCGCGCGGGGCGATGATCGTGTCCGGGCATCCGCTGGCGTCGGAGGCCGGCCGGCGCGTCTTCGAACGCGGCGGCAATATCGTGGACGCGATGATCGCCGTGTCGTTCGCCTTGGGCGTGGTCGAACCCGAAGCGTCGGGCTTGGGCGGCGACGGCTCGGCCGTGCTCTTCCTGAAGGGCATGACCACGCCGACGGTGGTCGAGTACAAGGACATGACCCCCAGCCACGCCACCATGGACAACCGGACCATCGTGCGCGACGGCCGCATCGTCGGCGACGGTCCCGCGGCGGCCAACATTCCCGGCGTCGTGGCCGGGCTCGATCACCTCTATCGCCACTACGGCAGCGGCAAGGTGAGCTGGGCCGACCTGATCGCCCCGGCCATCACCCTGGCCGAGGAGGGCTTCATCCTCGACGCGGCGCTGCCTTCGAGCATCGCCGAGGGCCGGCGCTTCATCGAGAAGTACCCCGAATCGGCGCGCATCTTCCTGCCCGGCGGCCAGGTGCCGCAGCCTGGGGATCGCTTCGTGAACAAGGACTACGCGGCGACGCTCACGGCCATCGCCCGCGACGGCGCCGACACGTTCTACCGCGGGGCCATCGCGCGGAAGATCGCCGCCGACATGGAAGCCAACGGCGGCATCATCACCTACGCCGACCTGGCGCAGTACCGCGCCATGGAGCGGGCGCCGGTGCGCGGCCGCTACCGCGGTCATGCCGTGTTCTCGGCCAGCCCGCCGATTTCGACCGGCATTCAGCTGATCGAGTCGCTGCAGGTGCTGGACCGCTTCGTGCCCAGGGCCGGCGCGCGGACCACGACCGATGCCGACTACTTCCATCAGGTCATCGAGGCGTGGAAGGTGCGCGATCCGCTGCGGCGCGTCGCCGACCCGGAACGCTGGCCGGTCGACTATCGCCGAGCATCTGCGCGACGATCACGCGGCGCGGCTGTTTGCGCGGATCAACCCGGCCAGGGCGATGAACTACGAGCGCCAAGGCGACGACGACGCGCCCTTCAACCCGCCGGCCACCCGCATCGGGCGGGGCACGACGGCGTTCGCGGTCGGCGATGCCGAAGGGAACCTGATTGCCGTCACGCAGACGCTCAGCACCTGGGGCGGCACGTTCTACGTGTCCAAGGGCCTCGGCTTCCTCTACAACAACCACCTGCGCAGCACGCGCACGACGCCGGGCGCCTACGGCAGCCTGATGCCGTTGATGCGCTCGTCGACCGGCACCGTCCCGACGTTGGTGTTGGCCGAGACCGCCGGCGGACTGGTGCCGCGCCTGGCGGTCGGCTGCGCCGGCAATGCCTGGATTCCGCTGACCGTCTACAACGTGATCACCAGTGTGATCGACGGCGGTCTGGGGGCGCAGGCGGCCATCGAGGCGCCGCGCTTCCTGCCCGGGCGCGATCCGGCCGATCCGCTGGAGCAGCGCGCGCGCATCGAGATCGAAGACCGGTTTCCGCGGCCGGTGCTCGACGACCTGCAGCGCCGCGGCCACGTGTTCCAGAAGATCGGCCGCAAGGGCGAAGTGCGCTACGGCTACGCCTCGGCGGTGCTGGTCGATGTCGCCGCCGGGACCATCGAAGGCGGCGCCGAGCCCAGGCGCTCGCATGCAGCGGTCGCCGCCGAACGGCCGACGACGCCGGCGCGGCGCTGAGGCTGTCGGCGGCCCGCTGACGCGCCCATGTCATCTTCAGGTCCCGCCCCATCCGCCGCGCTGAGCGAGCTGCGCCTGCGCGTGCCGGCGATGGACTGCGCCGACGAAGCGGCACTCGTCCGCCGGGCGCTCGAAGCCGATCCCGGAGTGGTGCAACTGGGTTTCGACCTGGTGCACAGCCGGGTGGATCTGGTCATCGACCCGGCCCTGACCTCGGTGACGCAGGTCATGGACGCGATCGGCCGCACCGGACTGGTCGTGGAGCTGGCACCGGCGCCGGGCGACCAGCACGTGAGCAAGGCCGCGCCGGCCAACTACCTGGACGTGGTGCTGAGCGGCGGGCTGTGGCTGCTCGGCTGGCTGCTCGACGGCCTGGCCGCCGAGAGCTGGCGCGAGGTGTTCCTGGGGCAGTCGGGCGCCGACGTGCTTTCGCACGCGCACGCCACCCTGGCGGTGCCGGCCTACGGTCTGGCGGTGGTGGTCGGCTTGTGGCGGATGTGGCCGCGCGCCCTGGCGGCGTTGCGCCACCTGCGCCTGGACATGCACGTGCTCGTCTGCCTCTCGGCCGCGGGCGCCGCCGCCATCGGGCAATGGGCCGAGGCCGGGGCCGTTGCATTCCTGTTTGCCGTGGCGCATCGGCTCGAGTCGTGGAGCCTCGAGCGCGCGCGCGAGGCGCTGGCGTCGGTGGCGGATCAAGGGGCGCTGTCGGCCGACAGCAGCCAGCAGTCGGCGCCGGTCGAACGTTGGATCGAGCGGTTCGCCGCCATCTACACGCCGGCGGTGACCCTGGCGGCGGTGATCGTGGCGGTGGGCCCGCCCCTCCTGGACGGGCTGTGGGCCCAGTGGTTCTACCGCGCGCTGGTGTTCCTGGTCATGGCCTGCCCGTGCGCGCTGGTCATCTCGACGCCGGTCACCGTGGTGGCCGCGGTCACGGCGCTGGCCACGCGCGGCGTGGTGGTGAAGGGCGGCGCGCCGCTGGAACTGGCGGCATCGACCAGTCACTACACGCGCGCCGGCTTCCTTCGCGCCGGTGTGCGGGTGGCGTCGGATGCCGACGGCCCGGCGGCGATGGCGGCCGCCGATGCCGTGCTCGTGGCCGCCGGCGACGAGGCCGGAAGCCTCGCTCTGCTGGGACGGCATGCGACCCGCGCCGTGCAGGTGATTCGCCAGAACGTCGGGATCGCCCTCGTCACCAAGCTGGCGTTCCTGGTGTCCGCGCTGTTGGGCTCCGCCCCGCTGTGGCTCGCGGTCCTGGCCGATACCGGCGCAACCGTGGCCGTGACCCTCAACGCGCTGCGTCTGCTGCGCCTTCGGTCATGACCCGGCGCGGCTAGGTCGCGATGTAGTGTTCGAGCTGCTGGATCGTGAAGCGCTGCTCGTCGAGGATGGCCTTGACGACGTCGCCGATCGAGACGATTCCAACCACGCCTGAAGCGTCCAGCACCGGCAGGTGCCGCACGTGGTGGTCGGTCATGATCGCCATGCAGTCCTCCATCGTGCAGTGCGGCGTGACGGTCAGCACCTGCCGCGTCATCGCGTCGCCCACGTGCAACTCGCGCGACGACTGGCCCTGCAGGATGACTTTGCGCGCGTAGTCGCGCTCCGAGAACATGCCCACGATCCCCTCGTCGTCCACGACGACGAGCGCGCCGATGTCGTAGCGCGCCATCAACGCCAGCGCGTAGTAGACCGTGACTTCCTGCGAGACGGTGATGACGGGGCCGGACTTCGCGTGCAGAACGTGCTGGACGGTCTTCATGCTGCCTCCAGAGTTTGATGCGACGCCGTACCGCGCATCATAGACCCGGGAGCCCCCAAGTCAAACGTCCAGGCGGGACGGCGAAGGACGAGGTGCGTCGCGCTGCGGCGCGGCATGCCCGGTGGCGGCGGCGACGGGAGCGGCGACACGGATGTCCGATACAGCCCCCGGGTTGCGGCAACGGGCGCGCGGCGAGAGCACCGGCATGGCACCGGCCGATTGGCACCGGGACCCGGTATCCCGCGCTGCCGCTGGGACTTCGCTGTACAAGCATGCAGCGGCTGCGCGGGACACCGGGCCCCGGCGCCTTGCTGCGCGCCGTCGAGCCCGCGCCCACCCCGCCGATCGCGCTGGCCGCCGCGGGCGACGGGAGCGGCGACACGGATGTCCGATACAGCCCCCGGGTTGCGGCAACGGGCGCGCGGCGAGAGCACCGGCATGGCACCGGCCGATCGGCACCGGGACCCGGTATCCCGCGCTGCCGCTGGGACTTCGCCGTTACATGCAGCGGCTGCGCGGGACACCGGGCCCCGGCGCCTTGCTGCGCGCCGTCGAGCCCACGCCCATCCCGCCGATCGCGCTGGCCGCCGCGGGCGAGCCGCCGCGGCCGGGCGTGCCGCGCAGCAGACGCATGCTCGTTCAGCGAAGTCCCGGCTGCGGCGCGGCATGCCCGGTGGCGGCGGCGACGGGAGCGGCGACACGGACGTCCGATACAGCCCCCGGGTTGCGGCAACGGGCGCGCGACGAGAGCACCGGCATGGCACCGGCCGATCGGCACCGGGACCCGGTATCCCGCGCTGCCGCTGGGACTTCGCTGTACAAGCATGCAGCGGCTGCGCGGGACACCGGGCCCCGGCGCCTTGCTGCGCGCCGTCGAGCCCACGCTCACCCCGCCGATCGCGCTGGCCGCCGCGGGCGAGCCGCCGCGGCCGGGCGTGCCGCGCAGCAGACGCATGCTCGTTCAGCGAAGTCCCGGCTGCGGCGCGGCATGCCCGGTGGCGGCGGCGACGGGAGCGGCGACACGGATGTCCGATACAGCCCCCGGGTTGCGGCAACGGGCGCGCGGCGGGAGCACCGGCATGGCACCGGCCGATCGGCACCGGGACCCGGTTATCCCGCGCTGCCGCTGGGACTTCGCTGGACAAGCATGCAGCGCGCTGCGCGGGACACCGGGCCCCGGCGCCTTGCTGCGCGCCGTCGAGCCCACGCCCATCCCGCCGATCGCGCTGGCCGCCGCGCCCTGTGCCGAACATCTCCGCGATCCGGACGTGAGCGCCGTTCGAGCCGGCACATCGGGGTGGAGCCTGGTGGCGGGGAAGTAGCGGCGCACACGGACAGCGCCGGCCCGTGCCGGCGCTGTGCGAGAGAACGGGAAGGTCGGCGCTACAGCTTCGGACGGCGTCGCTGCCGCTGCTCCATGCGCTCGCGCGCCTGGCCGCGCCGCGCCTCAGCCTCGGCCCGCCGCGCCGTGGCCTTGGCCTGTTGGTCGGGCGTGAGCAGGGCCCACACCTCCGTGTGCACCTTGGCGCGGAGCACCGCGCTGTCGGCCTCGACGATGGCCAGATCGGCGGCCTTCTGCCGGACGGCGCCCTCATCGAACGTCGAGGTGCTGACCGCCGTGCCGAGCGCCTCGCGGGCGGCCCGCAGCCTGGTGGCCAACGCCGCGAACTCGGCCTTGTGCGACTCCATCGTCGCCTTGACCTGCTCCCGCTGGGTGTCGGTCAAGTCGAGGGCGCGCAGCCCCGGGATGATGCCGCCCCGGCCGCCCGGTCCGCCTGGACCGCGCTGCCCGCGGCCACCGCCGGGCCCCGCCTGCCCCATGATGCCGCCCCGGCCCTGCGGGCCCTGTTCGCTTGCAGCCGTGACGGCCGCGCCGGCCCCGGTCACGAGTGCGAGTCCGAGTGCGGTGCCAGTCACGAGTCTGATTGTCTTGGTCATCGGTGTGTCCTCCAGCCCTTCCTGCTCAATGAGACGGGAGGCGCGTGACGCCGCTGCGGCGGGCCGGTGAAAAAAGTATGGCAGGGCCCGGAAGGCCCGACAAGCGCCATCGAGGCCCCGTAAGATCGAGTCGGCAGCGGCCCCGCATGTCCCATGTCCTCGTCGTCGAAGACGACCGCCACATCCGCGATCTGATCGCCCTGCATCTCGGCTTGGAAGGGCTGGAGTGCACGCTCATCGGCGACGGCCGCGAGGCCCTCGACCGGCTCTCGACCTCGCCCTTCGATCTGGTGGTGCTCGACTTGATGCTGCCCGGAGTGGACGGGCTGACGCTGTGCAAGGCGATGCGCCGCAGCGGCGCCAACACGGCCACACCGGTGCTCGATGCTGACGGCCCGCGGCGAGGAATCCGACAAGGTGCTCGGACTCGAAAGCGGCGCCGACGACTATCTGGCCAAGCCGTTCGGCATCCGCGAGTTCGTGGCCAGGGTGCGGGCGTTGCTGCGCCGGTCGCGGGCTGCGGCGGCCGACCCGCTGGGCGACGCCGGCACCGGTGCCGGCAGGGCCATCAGCGTGCACGGCGTCGACATCGACCCGGCCCGGCGCCGGGTGCGCGTGCGCGGCCAGGAGGTGGAACTGACGACGCAGGAGTTCAAGCTGTTGCATCTGCTGGCCTCGCATCCGGGCATCGTCTTCAGCCGCGAGGCCCTGCTGGCCCGGGTCTGGCCGGGCCAGACGTTCGTGACCGAACGGTCGGTGGATACGCTGGTCAAGCGGTTGCGCAAGCGCGTCGAAGCCAATACCGAAACGCCGACCCTGGTGCTGACCGTATGGGGCGCCGGCTACAGGTTTGCCGATGTCTGAGGCGACGCCCATGGGCGCGCGCCGCTGGTACCGCAGCCTTTACTGGCGGATCGCCTTCGGCTTCATCGCCTTTCTGGCCCTGACCCTCGTGGCCCAGGGCGCCTTCTTCCTGTGGCTCTCGACCCAGCGGGAAGAGGCCCTGCCGCCGCGGCTGCTCGCCGACCTGGCCGGACTCGTGGCCGAGGATTTAAGTGATGCCGCTGCCCGCACGCCCGGGGCGGATCTGGCGGCGCTGGCGCGCGAGCGGTTCGACGACCTGGGCCGTCCGGCAGCGTTGATTCTGCGCGATGGCCGGCTCGTGGCCGGCGACTTCGCGCCGCCGAAGCTGCTCGTGGCCGAGGTCCGCCGCCAGCTCCTGGTTGGCGACCGCGCGTGGCGCGACCGCCCGATTCGCGAGGGCCGCGCACGAGACGTGGGGCCACCCCGCGGCCTCGGCGCCAGAGCACGCGGCGCCGGACCGGCGGCGGCCCGCGCCCGGGCCGGCGGCAATGCGTGGGCGGTAGCGGCGGTGCGGGTCGAGGGCCAGGTCGTCGCCGCGGTAACGGTGGCGCGCGGCCGTCCGCCCGCGGCCGTGGCGCGCGAGCTGGCGCCGTGGATCGCCGCCGGCTTCGCCGCGCTGCTCCTGGCCGGCACGGCATTCGCGTCGTTGGCGGTCTTCCGCCCGGCGCAGCATCGCCTGCGCGACCTGGAGGAGGCGGCGCGCCGTTTCGGCGCAGGGGACGTGGCGGCGCGCGCCTCGGAGGCGGGCGGCGACGAAGTCGCGGCGGTGGCGCGGGCCTTCAACCGCATGGCCGGGGAAGCGGCGGCGCGTGAGGCGGCGCTCGTCGACGCCGACCGGGCGCGGCGGCAACTGCTGGCCGACGTCACCCACGAACTGCGCACGCCGCTCACGGCCATTCGCGGATATGCCGAGACGCTGACCCTGCCGGCCTTCGCGCCGGTCTCCGCGCAAGGCCGTCAGGCGGTGCACGTCGTCGACACCGAGGCGCAGCGGCTGGAGCGGCTGGTCAACGACCTGCTCGATCTGGCCCGGTTCGATGCCGGCGGCGCCCCGCTCGAACTGGCCGACGTGCCGGTGGCGCGGCTGTTCACGCGCGTGGTCGAGCGGAACGGTCCGGCCGCCGCGGCCAAGGCGCTGACCCTCGAGACGACCGTGGCGCCGGCGGCCGGGACCGTGCGTGGTGACGAGCGCCGGCTCGAGCAGGTGCTGCAGAACCTCACGGCCAACGCCCTGCGCCACACGCCCGCCGGGGGCCGCGTGACCCTGACGGCAGCGCGCGATGGCGACGCGCTGGTCTTTACGGTGTGCGACACCGGCTCCGGCATCCACGCCGAACATCTGCCCTACGTCTTCGATCGCTTCTACAAGGCCGACGCGGCGCGAAGCGACGCCGGCGGCACCGGGCTCGGCCTGTCGATTGTGAAGGTCATCGTCGAGCGCCATGGCGGCACGGTGAGCGCCACCAGCACGCCCGGCGTGCAGACCTGCTTTGCGGCGCGGCTGCCGACCTGATCTCAGCGGCTCGAGAGGCCCAGCGGCTGGGCGTGCGTGTGCTCACCCGACGCGGCCGCCGTCGTGTGCACGAGGCCGCTGAAGATCCCTTGCAGCAAAGGGATGTTGTCGGCCATCAGCTGGAAGAGCTCGGCGCGATCGATGCGCAGCGCGGTGCCCGACTGGACCACCGTGCCGGTCGAGGTCATGTAGCGGCCCCTCAGTGTTTCGTACATGCCCACGACGTCGCCGCTCTCGGCCTGGTCGGGCGGCGCCCCGTCGCTCGGCGTGACCGAGACCTGACCCGTGAGCACGGCATGGATGGCGGCGACGTCGCCGGGGTTGAACAGCACGGTGCCCGAGGTCAAGGGCACGACGCGGGCGGCCGCGGCCAGGCGCACGAGCTCGGCGGTCGTGGCCCGCTGCAGCAGCGGGCTGGCCTGCAGCAGCAGGAGTCCGTCGAGCGCCTGCACGCCGTCGGCCACACGCCGCTGTAGCTCGGCCGAGAGTTCGCCGTGCACGACCGTGCCCAGGAAGGGCGCCCCGCGCGTTTCGAGCAGCATGCGGAAGATGCCCTGCGCGATCTCGACGTTCTCCGACACCAGCGTCAGGAACTCGTCGGTCGTCATCGTCAGGGTGATGGTGGGTTCGAGCGCGGTGACCGTGGCGCGCACGGGAAGACCTTCGAGGACGTCTTCGAAACCGAGCACTCCGGGGGCGGCCACTTCCGACCGGCCGGCGCGCGTGCTCGCTACCGCCGCGCGGCCGTCGAGGACGATGTGCAACGTGTTGGCGACGTGTCCTTCCTGCGCGATCAGGCGTCCGGCTTCATGACGCACCTGGCGGCCCAGGCTGGCGACGCGGAACAGTTCGTCCACCGAGACGAAGTCGAAGAGCTGGATGCGGCGTAGTCGGTCGGCCAGTTCGACGGCCGGCAGTGGCTCCTGCCACAGCACCCGGCGCCGTTCGGCCGGCATGCGCTGCGCGGCCAGCGCCCACGAAGCGGCCTCGAACACCCACCAGTCGTGGGCCGGCCGGTGCTGCAGCGTGTGCTCGAGGTCGCCAGCGAGCGACCACAGCTGACGGGCCTCCACGAGCTGGATGGCGGTAGCGGCGATCTCCTGACTCTCGTCGTGGACCAGCTGCGCCAGCGTGTCTTCGACGTCGCGCTGCCGCGTGCGGAACATCGCGTTGCCCTTGCGGACGCGGACGTCGAGCGGCATGTCTTCGGCCAGCAGCATTACCCGGGCCCGCGATTCGCCCTTGAGGATGTTGTCGAGGTACTCGGCGGCGCCGGCACGGCTGCGGGCATCGCCGGACCGCAGCGCGTAACGCACGGCCGCGATGTCACCGGCGGCGTCGCCCAGTGCCAGCAGCGTGAAGACGCGGTCGAAGGCCCGCTCGTACTTCTCGTCTAGGGCGCGCGCCAGCAGGCACTCTGGATCGAGGCCGCCGACATGGAACAGGTTGTAGTGAAGCGTGAGCCGGTCGAAGGCCCGCGCCGTTTCAGCCGAAACCAGCCGGTCGATGGCGGCCTGCGGCATGATCTAGCCCCGGCTGCGTCCGGCGCAGCTGCTCCAAGGCCGAGAGGGCCTTGTAGCGCAGGAAGCCGTCCGGCTCATCGAGCGCCGCCACGAGCGCCTGCACGGTAGCCGGACAGGGGATGCGGGCGAGGGTGGCCGGCATATGGCGGCGCACCCACAGGTCTTCCTCCCGGTCGCGCATGAAGTAGACGAGCGTCGGTACCACGTCCGCGCCGTAGCCAGCCAGCACGTCGCGGGCCGCGCCCTTGAGCAGGCGATTGCGGAGCAACGAGACGAGCGGCGCGACGAACAGATAGTCGCCGCCGCCCAGCCTGGCCGCGCTCTTGATGGCGTCGCGGGCCACGTCGACGTCGGCATCGAACATCAGCGGCACGAGCAGCGGCCGGAACGCAGGGTTGGCCACGCGCCCGAGCGCGCGCGCCACCTCGGCCCGGGTAGCGGCACGTTGTGCGCGGGCGTCGTCGATGAGCGCGCGGAAGGCGTCGGCCGCGGCGGTGACGTCGGCCGGGTCGACGCTGCTCGATAGCGCCGAGGCCGCCGTGACGATCAGCGCCGGATCGGGATCGTGCAGGTAGGGGCGCATGAGCGCCGCCGCTTCCTGCCCCTTGACCGAGGCCAGAGCCCGCACGGCCGCGCTGCGGACGTCGCCATCCTCGTCGGTGAGCGCGCGCGAGATGCCGCGCAGCCAGCGGCCGGCGCCGGCCGCCCCGGCCGCCTCGGCCAGGCGCAGGACGCGAGCGCGCACCTCGGGCTGCTCGTGGTAGAGCATCAGCGGGCTCACCAGGTGCCGCTTGTCGAGCGATTCCAGCAGGTCGAGCGCGTAGATGACCCGCTTGGGCTCCGCGTGCGCCAGTTCCTCGACCAGCGCCTCGATGGTCGACAGGTCCGCGGTTTCCAGGCGAATCTCGCCGGCCTTCATGTCCTGCTGCACGATGCTGCGCCGGAAGGCCGCCATGTATTCGGCGCGCGCCCGTAGCGCGAAGAACACCCACAGCACCATGATGGTCAGGCTGGCGTAGCTCAACTGGCGCCAGCTGAGCGCGAAGCCCCAGTCCTTGATGAGCACCAGAATCAGCAGCGCGCCGGCCCCCTTCGACAACCGGTCGACGGTGACGTCGATAAAGGGCTTGGCCCGATACTTCACGTCCGCCGGCAGCGGCAGGAACAGGATTTCGCGCGTGCGTCTTGTCGACCGTGTAGCGCAGCGACGTGTCGAGCACGCGGGCCACGCCGGTCGTCCACAACGCGCCGACGGTGAGCATGAGGCCGGCCGTCGCGCCCAGGCTGACCGGCAGGATCATCAGCGCGAACCCGATGCCGAGCAGCCGGTGGATGCGGCTGGTGAGCACCACCTGGATGAACAGGCCGATGAGCGACAGGTAGACGGTGACCTGCGCGAGAAAGGCGGTGATGCCGTCGGTGTTGGCCCGGCCCTTGGCCTCGGCCGTGGCCATGTTGAGCTGCTGCTCGATGATGGCCGCGCCGATGGCGGCAAAGGTGATGACCAGGGCGATGATCTGCAGATGCCGGGAGCCGCGCAGCAGGGCGATGGCCTCGCCGCCGCCAACCCCTTCTTCCTCACCCGCCTTGGCCGCGTCGGACCGGCCGGCGCGCTCATTGGTGCGGATGATGCGCACCACGATGGCCAGGCACACGGCCAGGATGGCGGCGCTGACGAGCAGCATCGTCGTCGTGCCCAGTTCCTCGACCAACGTCGCGGTGATGGCGGCACCGAGCGCCCCGCCCAGACTGGCGCCGCCGCCGATGAGACCGAACAGGCGCTTGGCCTGGCGCGGGTCGTAGATGTCGTTGGCCAGGGTCCAGAACTGGCTGATGAGCAAGATGCCGAGCACCAGCCCGTAGAGGTAGAACCCGACCGAAACCCACTCGCTGCCGATCTGGGTGAAGAGCACCCAGAAGACCACGAGCAGCACGATCATGCCGGCCTGCGTGACCGGGATCGTCCACCGGCGCGGCACGCCGGCCATGAACTTGGTATAGGCCTGCATCAGCACGCCGATGACCATGCCGGCGGCGAACTGGACCCACGGCAGATTGTCGGCGCCGAGGCTGGTGATGAATTGCGACCGCGTGACCGGCTTGACGACGTTGTAGGACGTCATCGCGAGGAACGAGTAGAGGAACAGCAACAGCGCCGTTCCGCCCTCGCCGGCGCGCAGCTCGGCCAGCGGCGACAGCCAGCGGGTGAGCAGGGACGGACGAGGCTGGGGCGGGGCCATGGCTGATGGCATGAATCTTATGCACCGGGCGACCAACCGGCAATACGATACGTAGCTCGATGCTGAAGGTAGCCGCCCGGATCTTGAGCCTCAGCCAGCCCGAATTGCAGCGCGCGTGGCCGGTTTTTGCGTATCTTTTCCTGACCATGGCGGGTACGGTGGCCAGCAAAGCCACCCGCGACGCGCTGTTCCTCGACCGGTACGCCGCCGTCGACCTCCCCTATGTGGACATCGCGCTGGCCGGCCTGGTCGGCGTGGCGGTGGCGCTCTACATCCGGGCCAGCCGTTGGGTGTCACTGCGGTCGCTCCTGATTGGCAGCCCGTTGTTCTACGCGGCCAACTGCGTGCTGTTCTGGTGGTACAGCCTGGCGCATGCCGGTGACGGCCGGCTGTTCATCGCCATCTACCTGTGGGTCGGCGTCTTCAGCGTGCTGGCGCCCGCGCAGGTATGGACCCTGGCCAACTTCGTCCTGACCTCGCGCGAAGCCAAGCGCGCATTCGGCTTCATCGGCAGCGGCGCCATCCTCGGGTGGATTGCCGGCGGCCTGGCGACACGGCTGACCGCGTCGTGGCTCGGCACCGAGACCCTGCTGCTCTGGGTGGCGGCGGGCCAGGTCGTGTCGGCGGGCCTCGTGCACATGTCCTGGAGGCGCGCCGAAGTGGCGTCGATGGACGTGACCATGGACGCCCTGAGCTTCCGGGGCACCTTTCGCGAAATCGTCGGCTCGCCGTATCTGCGTTCCATCGCCTGGGTGATCGGGCTGGCGTCGTTGGCCACCACCGTGGCCGGGTGGCAGTTCAAGGCCATCGCCAAGGAGCAGGTGCCCGACACCGATCAACTGGCGGCCTTCTTCGGCTCGTTCAACATGCTGGCGGGCATCGCGTCGCTGGGCCTGCAACTGCTGCTGACCCGCCGCCTGCTGCGTTCGGTGGGCGTGGGACTGGCACTGTTCATCGTCCCGGTGG
Source organism: uncultured Acidobacteriota bacterium (assembly GCA_963843885.1). Lineage (GTDB taxonomy): Bacteria > Acidobacteriota > Vicinamibacteria > Vicinamibacterales > UBA2999 > CADEFD01. Next base: position 122,265 of record CAWJMJ010000010.1, on the reverse strand, counting down.
CCATGGCCTCGACGTCGCTGATGCTGCTGATCTTCGGCTCGCTCATGGCGGTGTCGGCGCTCAAGGCCAGCGACCAGGTGCTGCGCTACTCGATCGACAAGGTCACCGTGGAGCTGCTCTACCTGCCCCTGTCGGCGGCCGAGACGTTCCGGGTGAAGTCGTTCATCGACACCGTGATCTACCGCTTCGGCGACGCGCTGGGCGGCCTGGTGGTGCTCGTCTGCGCCGCCTGGCTCGGCTGGACCCCGGTGCAAGTGGGGTGGCTGACGCTGACGGCGGTGGCCGCGTGGCTGGCGGCCGCCGGCGTCGCGCGGCGGCAATACGTCTGGAATCTGCAGGACAGCATTCGTCAGCACCGTCTTGATGCCGAGCGCGCCAACGGCACCTTGCTCGATCGCAACGCCAGCGCGGCGCTGGCGCACAAGCTGCAAGGCACACCGGCCGAGATTCTCTACGCCTTGAGCTTCTTCGAGACGTGGCCCGACGACAGCGTGGAAATGGCCGTGACCGAATTACTGCACCACGAATCGCCGGACGTGCGCGTACGGGCGCTGACGCTGCTGGCGCAGGCCGACGTGCACGCGGTCAAAGGCGAGGTGGAACGCCTGCTCAAGGATCCGAGCCTCGAAGTACGCACCGAGGCCCTGCTCTATCTGACGAACCACTCGAACGTCGACCCGCTCGAGCTCATCGAGCAGGTGGGCGACTTCCGTGACTTCTCGATCCAGGCCTCGCTCATCGCCTTCCTGTCGCGCCCCGGTCGGGCCCAGAACGTCGAGGCCGCGCAGGTGCTCCTGCAGCGGATGCTGGCCGGCAGCGGCGAGCTTGGCGTGCGTGCCCGCGTCGAAGCCGCGCGCGTTATCGGCCTGGCGCCGGACGTCTTCGACCGCGAGCTGCGCAAGTTGCTCGAGGACGACGCGCCAGAGGTGGCGCGCGAGGCCATCCGTTCGGCTGGCCGGCTGGGCAAGCGCGCGCTCGTGCATCGCCTGGTCGACCGGATTGCCGAGCCGTGGCTCACCGAAGACACCGTGGCGGCGCTGGGCGCCTTCGGCGACCGCATCGTGCCGTCGATCCGCGACTACCTCGAGGACGCCGAGACGCCGCCGGCCATCCGTCAGGAGCTCCCGCTGGTGCTGCAGGCCATCGCCACGCCGCTGGCGCAAGAGGTCCTCGTCGACAACGTGCTCACCGGCGACACGACCTTGCGAATGCGCATCCTGGCGGCGCTCAACAAGCTGACCCAGCTCTACCCCGCGCGCCCGTTGAACCGCGCGTTGGTGGAAACCGCGCTCGAGGCCGAGATTACCGGGCACTACCGGTCGTATCAGGTCATCGAGACCATTGGCGGTCCGCCCCTTGGCGCCGAGCCGGTGGTCGATGGCCTGCGCGAGGCGCTCACCCATGAACGCGAGCGCATCTTCCGGCTGATGAAGATTCTGTATCCCGCCCACGACATGCACAGTGCCTTCGTGGGCATACAGTCGGACCAGGCGGGCGCGCACGACAACGCCCTCGAGTTCCTCGACAACATCCTGCCGCCGCGGCTGCGCGAACTCGTGGTGCCGCTGTTCGACCGAGCGATCAGTTCGGCCGACCGCGCCCGGCTGGCCGACCGGCGGCTGGGCATCACGCTGGGCTCGCGCGATAAGGCGGTGGAGGTGCTGGCCCGTAGCCGCGACCCCTGGTTACAAGCGTGCGCAGCCTACGCCATTGGCGAGTATCGGGTCGTGGGCCTGGCGCACAAGGTGGATTCGTGGGTCACGGCCGCCGATCCGCTTCTGCGCTCCACGGCCGAGGCCGCGCAGGCCAAGCTCAAGGGCCGGGCCGCAATGCCGTCGGTGGATGTTGGTTGAGCGATCTGCCCGTGGCCGCGCTCACTCGTCGAGTTTCAGTCGCTGCCGCTTCAGGTAGAGGCCCTTGCGCGACAGTCCCAGCGCGCGCGCCGCATCTTCGACATTGGGAGAGGCGCGCAGCGCGTCCTGAATCATGGCGCGTTCCACGTGCTCGACGGCCGCGGCAAGCGGCTGGTCGCGGCGCACGACCAGCTCCGCCAGGTCGGGCGGCCGTGCCGCCGCCGGCACGGTACGCCGGCTCGACGCAATCCGCGACGACAGGTGCTCCGGCATCAAGACGGCGCCAGGTTCCGCCAGCGCGACCGCCCGTCTGATTCTCGTTGGCGAGCTCGCGCACGTTGCCGGGCCAGTTGTAGAGCAGCGAGGTACTCGGTAGCAGTTTCCCCGATGCGCACGCCGGCCTTGCCGCACTCCTTCAGGGAGCGCTCGAGGAAATGCTCGAGCAGCAGCGGGATTTCCTCCCGCCGGTCGCGTAACGGCGGCACGGTCAGGTGCACGACGTTGAGCCGGTAGTAAAGGTCCTCGCGAAAGCGTCCTTGCTCGACCAGTTTCTCGAGGTTGGCGTTAGTGGCGGCGACGACCCGCACATCGACGGTGAGGGGCGCCGGTTCCCCGAGCGGATGGATCTCGTTCGACTCCAGGAAACGAAGCAGCTTGGGCTGCACGTCGAGCCCAATTTCCCCAATCTCGTCGAGCAGCAGGGTGCCACCGCTGGCGTTGCGGATGACCCCGGGGAACGACTCCATGGCCCCGGTAAATGCGCCGCGCCGGTAGCCGAACAGCTGGGAGTCCAGCATCTCTCGTGACACGGCGCTGCAGTTGAACGGTTGAAAGCGCTGCTCGCGTCGTGGCGACGACTGGTGAATCGCTCGAGCAAGCAGTTCCTTGCCCGTGCCCGTCTCGCCCGTGATGAGCACCGGGAAGTGGCTCGAGGCGACGCGCCGGGCCGCGCCGAGCAGGCGCAGCATCGACTCCGACACGCAGACCAGCCCCAGTTGCTGTTCCGGCAGCGGATCCGGCCACAATGCCGAGCGTTCGCTCTCAGCGAGGTCCGCCTTGTGCAGCGCCGATCCGTTGAGGACCAGCCGTTGCAGCGCAAGCATGGTCGTGCGGGCCGAACCCTGGTTGCGCGGCCGAGCGCGCACCGTGACCTCACGATCCCCCTCGGTGCCGAGCGTGAAGCAGACGGCGGCGACGTCGTCGCGCAGCAGCGTCCGGTCCGGCTGCTCGGTGCCGGTCCAGCCCACGACGGTCTGCGCCGACGCCTGGCTGGCAACCATGATTGCCGCCTCCGCTGCGCCGCTGTCGGCGAGCAGCGACAACAGCTCGTAGCCGGAGAGGGCCGGACGCGACGACAAATCGACCAGCGCCGCGGCGGCACGAATCGCCTGAGCGGTGAAGTCGACCGGCGACCTGGCGGCGGTGACATCCACTCGCCCGAAAATGGCCGGCGGTTCCGTGTAGAACGTGGTGATGTGGGGCACCTGCGCCGCCGCATCCGGTGTCTCCAGCGCCGCTTGCAGCGTGGCGGCATTGTGGAGCGACTCGCCACGCCCGACGAGGTGCCCAATTTGCCCGTAGATACGGGCCGCCCGCGAGAAATGGTCGAGTGCCGCTGCCGTCGAGTCCTGCGCTAACCGGCCTGAGACCCGTTGTGAGGCAGCAAGCAACTCCGGCACCCGCGCCTGCCGCCCCATGGCCACCGAAGTGATAGCGTCAGAGGCCGCTTGTAGACGCCCCGAGAGAGCCAGAGCCTCTGAGACGACCACCCATAAGCGGTCTACGTAAGTGTGATCGGCGTCGGGGCTAGATTCGGCTAAGCAGTCCGTCGCGAGAGTAGCGGCCTCGTCTGCACGACCCGTCGCGATTAAGTGGGCCGCTTGCGCAAGCTTGTACCACCGCGTTGAAACCGAGCGCCTGCTGAGTGCTATCGGTCCGTACTCGGCGTCAATCTGATTTGCAGTTCGCGAATCCCGCGTCACCGTGGCGAGCATCAACTCCGTTGCCTTAACGTCCAGGTCCGCGTCCAACCCTTTGACCCGCGCTCCTATTGACGCTATCGTGGCTGCAGCTTTGGCATGAAGGCCAAGCAATACCTGGAAGTGCGAAGCGTTAGTCAGCGCACCTCGAACAAGAGCGTGCGCACCGGACCGTCGGGCGAGCCCTTCCGCGAGCATGGCGTGCTCATGAGCGGTCAACATATCGCCGAGTAGCCCAGTACGTTGCGCTGTGCGTTAGCTCGAGCTGGGCTTCGCTGCAAAGATTGTCTATTGCACTAACGTAGGTGCGGGCAAGCTGGAGTTCGTTGAGCGCGCGATGGCTTCTGCCGCTCTTGAGCTCAGCTTCGGCGAGAACACGATGGAGCGTCAAAAGGCTCAGTGGCGTGCCGGCACGTACAGCGGCGCGACGATACTGATTGAGATGGCTGACACCAGCCTCGTAGCTAACGTGCCGGAATAGCGCTTCGATGTAGGTGCCGATCGCTAACGAGGTCAGTGCAGGGTCTGGGTGCTGTGAAGCGAGTTCTTGCGCGTTGGCGAAACGTTGTTGCGCCTCTGCAGGTTTCCCTTTGTAGAAGTCGATTCGTCCCGCCACTAGCAGGGCTCTGACCATCGAGTCCGCGGGCGCAGAGCTAGCGACTATGGAAACCGCCAACTCCATAGCGGTTTCTCTGTTAGCGGACAGCGCTTCCAGTTCGCAAAGTATTACCCGCTCAGCAACCGTAGGAGAGCTGATACGGCGCGCAAATTCTAGCGCTTGTGATACGTAACCTTTATTTGCGAGAACCTCAAGTCCGACGCGCATGGTTACTACTAGTTGGTGCGGGCGCCGCTTAGGTTTTTGATTGTTGACTGCGGTTCAAGCATTCGTCTCACCCGGTCTTGCAGCTCAAGAGATGTTCTCACTGGCGCCAGGGTCAAGGTGAACGACTGCAACGCACGAGCCACGGAAAGTCTTTCGGCTTCCGCAGTTAAGATCTCGGTTGTCGCACCGTCAAGTGCGCAGACCAAAAGGTTGTCTGGGCTAAACCGAACAACGCAGCGGTTGTCCGACTGACGCGGCGACAGCAAAGCGGCGAGGCTGCGGACACCGCTATCGAGGCTAAGTTGCGCTCGTGGGCTATCCGTGGTCGTTGATTGCACCGATATTGCCAGGGCTGCGCCGTAAGACTGCGTCGCCTGCCTGTTATGAGATAGCAGCGAATCCATAGCCGAGAGGGCCGCGGCTCTGATGTGTGGCTGACGACAGTCAATGGAGATCGATGGACGTTGGAGCGCGTCGTGCAGGCTTCCTGCGATTGTGGGCAAAAGAGATTCGAGCGCGCGCCTCTGCCCTACCGTGATCTCCTGGCCGCTTTGGCCGTACAAAGTCAAGGCACCGACCAAGATATCTCCAGCGATGAGCGGCACGCTAGAACCTAGCGTCAGCTGTGGGCTGGCCGTCGAGGATGCGGAGATCCAAAGCCGCGTCGGAGTTCCACACCGCCGTACGGTGGGCGGCGACCCAGCCGGTGAGCTGGTCTCCGACTGGAACCTTTGAATACTGCAAGGCAGACTGACCCGAGCCGTCAACGAAAATGGCTTCGGCGTCGGAGGAATCATCATCGACGACGAATAATGCCGCGGTATCAAAAGTCGCGATGGATCGGAGGCTGTTGACCAGCTGCAGGCAGACTGAACGAAGCGGAGGCGCTGCGGGAAACGGTGACAAGCAGGCCAGGAGTCTGAGCGATTCAATCGGCGCGACCTCTGCAAGGGGGGCGTCCGTCGGTGCGTCGTGGAGAGCTGCGTCCTGTTGGGCGGTGAGTAGCGCAGCTGGTACCGTATTTCGCTCAGTGTCCGCGCAGAGTTCGGCATGAGCTCTGTACGAATGCGTCAACAACCAAGGGATCGTACATCTTGCCACGGCGTTGCGCGAGCACGTCGATGGCGTGTTCGGCTACATCGCTGGCCTATAGGGCCGATCCGAAGTGAGCGCGTCGTAGCAGTCTACGACCGACAGAATTCGTGCGCCTATCGGTATGCTCGGCCGCGGATTCCGAGCGGATAACCTGAGCCGTCCCAGTTCTCATGGTGGTGGCGAACGATCGGAACAACAGGATATGGAAACTGGATCGACGAGAGGATATCGGCGCCTAGCGCGGCGTGTGTCTTCATTACGCCGAACTCGCTTGAGGTCAGCTTGCCGGGCTTGTTGAGAATGAACTCCGGTATCGCGAGCTTGCCCATGTCGTGCAACAAGGCCGCGGCTTCGATGGCGCGCAGCTGTCGCTCGTCTTGAATGCCCAGCGCCTTAGCGAGGCCTACTGCGTATCGCTGAACGCGCCTGATATGGCCATGAGTAACTTGGTCCTTGGCATCGATTGCCATGGCGAGAGTTTCGATCGTTGAGAGGTGGAGACTGTTTACCTCGACTAGATGTCGGTTAGCGTCATCTAGTCGCCCGAGAGTGGTCTTGATAACCAAGAACGAGACAATGATGAGGGGCAGTAGCAGACCTATCAGCGCGAGATCGATCGTTTTGGTTAGGACTACGAGAATCGCAGCGATCGCTGCGCTGGCTAGGTAGCTGGCCGACAACCAAAGAAACTGCGTGACCCAGATCGAAAGCGCGGAAACACGACGCTCGATCGCATGAGCGATTGCGACCAGCCAGCTGTTAGCAAGGAAGACACAGGCCGCGAAGACATACAACGGTCCAACAAAAGTCTCCAGCGGACCGTACGACGGCTTGCTGCCGTCGAGGCCAGCGAGATAGAAGTATAAATGAGCGCCGAGGGCCAGAAGCTGATCGCGAGGCCGCTAACGTTGAATAAAATTCGGTGCGGCGTTCTCAGCCTGGGAGCCAGCCGGAGGGACATGACGAGGCCGTCCACTGCGGCGGTGACTGTCCCTGCCGCAGGTCCGTAGAGCAGCGTCGAGAGAAATACTAACGGCTCCGAGACGGACAGTCTGACGACCAGGCCAGGGATCCTGATCGTGTATGCGCTGGTGAGAGCGGTGAGGGCGCTGAGTAGTAGCCATGGCAACCCTGGGCGGTGCCGGTAGATGTCAAACAGTGAGCCGGCGAGAATCAGGGCTCCAACCGTCGGGACAGCGCGTAGATAGAATTCCGAGTGTCTGCCCCGCTGTTCTACGCACGTGGTTGCCTGACGGTGTGCCTGTTACGGCTTCGCTGCTGCTACTCGCCCCAGATGATCAGAGGTCTCATCTGTATCCTCGGTCTATGCGGCTGTTGACTATAGGTCTGAAGTTCACGGAATTGCGCGACATCTTACTCTCCCCAGATCAAGCCGTTCCCCCAGATGATGGCCGTCGCCCCAAATAATCCGTCCCCCCAGATGAGCGCCGTCGCCCCACACCAGGGTGTCGCCCCACACGAGGGTGTCGCCCCAGACGAGCGTGTCGCCCCAGACGAGGGTGTCGCCCCAGACGAGGGTGTCGCCCCAGACGAGCGTGTCGCCCCACACCAGGGTGTCACCCCAGACCAGCGTGTCGCCCCACACGAGGGTGTCGCCCCAGACCAGGGTGTCTCCCCAGACCAACGTGTCGCCCCAGACCAGCGTGTTGCTACGCACCGAACTCCACTTCACGTCACCCTTGATGTGGGCGCCCCAGCTGGCAGGGAACAGATCCGCCGAGGTGCGCGCCGGCAGAGACTGTCCTTCGCTCAGCGCCGTGGTCAGGTTCAGGTTACCGGCGCCCGCGCCGAGCAGGCCCGCTTCTGGCATGAAGTCCGCCGAGGCCTGAAGGGCCAGGCGCACGCCGAGCGGCGTCAGGCGGGGGTTGGAGTTGATCAGGAGGGCCGCCGCGCCGCTTACCACCGCCGCTGCCTGGCTCGTGCCGCTCATGGTCATGTAGGCCGCGTTGCCCTTGCCCTCCATACGATCGGGGCGGATGGCCGCCAGGGTCGAGCCCTCGACGCCGGCCGACTTGATCAAGCTACCGGGAGCGGCCAGGTCGGGCTTCACGACGTAGTCGAACTGCGTGGGCCCGCGCGAGCTCCAGGGCGCCAGGGTGTCGTCGCCGTGGGGAACCGTGCCGTTGGCGCGCACCGCGCCCACGGTGATGGCGAAGGGCGAGTTGCCGGGGGAGGTGACGCTGCCGAGCACCGTCTTGCCGTCCGCGGTCAGTCCGCGGTTGCCGGCCGACGCCACGACCACGATGCCGGCGCGCACGGCCCGTTCCACGGCCTGGCCGAGCGGGTCGTCCTTGTAGGACTGGGTCACCGGCGCACCGAGCGACATGTTGATGATGCGGATGTTGTAGCGGACGCGGTTGGCGATGGCCCAGTCCACGGCCTCGACGACATCGGCCACGAGGCCCGAGCCATCGTCGCCGAGCACGCGCAGGTTGATGAGGTGCGCGCCGGGCGCCATCCCACCCGCCCCCTGAAGCTTGCGCCGGTCGAGCTCGGTGCCGGCGACGATGCCAGCGATGTGCGTGCCGTGACCGTAGCCATCGCGGCCGCGCCCCCGCGCCTTGTCGCGCGTGAAGTCCATGCTCGCCATCACCTTGCCGGCCAGCGACTTGTGCGCCGCGATCCCGGAATCGATGACGGCCACGCCCACGCCCGCGCCGTTGACGGCCCCCAGGGAGGCCACCATGCCGGCCAGCGCCGCATCGGCGCCGGTCGTGGCCGTGGTCAGCGCCATGTGCGACGTCACGACCGCGTTGGCGGCCATGGCGCGCACGTCGGGGTCGGTGGTCAGCGCGTCGAGCTGGTGCGCCGGCACCTCCAGCACAGCCCCCCGGCCGAGCCGCTTCTTCAGCGTCAGCGGGTGTCGCGTCAGCAAGCGGTTGATCGACGCCTCGTCGCCGTCGACGATCACTTCGACCGTGCTGTTGTTGCCTCGGGAGATCTCTGCGCGAAGATCGGCGGAGAGTCGCGCGCGGGCACCGGGCCCGGCGTTCGCCAGGCCGGGAACCGCGAGGACGATGGCGACGAGGAAGGCAACGAGGGGGCTGGTCATCTGAAGGTCCTTGTCCGGGGAAAGCGCTAGTGCTGCTGCTGTTGGCGAATGCCCACAAGCGAGTCGATGACGACGCGCTGCGAGCCGCCGCGGGTGCGGATGGTCTGCAGTGCGCCTTCTCTGATCCGGTAGTAAACGGTCCGTCTCGACACGCCGAGCATTTCTGCGGCGCGCTCGATGGTGACGCTCCGCCCAAGCTGGGGAAGGGGCTGGGCCGTGGTCAGGTTCTGGCTAGTCTCCATGTCGAACTCCGCCGATATGTATGGCAGGCTTGGTGCCAGCGGCTGGGCGGTCGCCGCCCTGGCAGGCTAAGTTGCTGCGTCACAAAGGTTTAGAGCTCTACGATGAAAGCCGGCCCGGGGCCGGGCCGCGGCGACGGGGTAGGCAAGCCATTGGCCGGGCTTGCACGGATTCAGCGGAAGCCCGTGATTTCGTGCAGACGACGCGTTTTTGGGCCAAAAAACGCACAAACAGGAGATCGGCCAAGTTCCTGGCCGATCGGCTAACAAGTGAACCGACACTCCAGATTCCTGCTCGTTGCCCTCATCGTCGTCGGCCTGTCCGCCCTGTTCTGGTGGACCGACCGAGGTGCGCCCGTGGGGCCGCGCCAACCACATCAGGAGACGCCCCAGGTGCGCGGGGGGACACTCGTCGCCTCGCTCCGGTCGGAGCCGCGCTCGTTCAATCGCCTGGTGTCGCGCGACTACGCCACGGAGGCCGTGGCCATCCTCACGCAGGGCCGTCTGGTTCGCGTCAACCGCGCGACCCAGGAGGTGGAGCCGTGGCTGGCCGAGCGCTGGACCACGACCCCCGATGGCCTGACCCACACGCTTACCCTGCGCGCGGGACTGACGTGGTCGGACGGTGAACCGTTCACGTCAGCCGATGCCGCGTTCACCTTCAAGGCGGTGTTCGATCCCGCGGTGAAGAGCGTGCTGGCCAGCGGTCTGATGGTGGACGGGCAACCGTTGTCAGTCGCCACGCCAGACCCCCGCACCGTGGTGGTCACCTTTCCCCGGCCGTTCGGCCCGGGCATCCGGCTGCTCGACAACGTAGTGATGCTGCCGCGGCACAAGCTCGAGGCTGCCCTCGCCGGCGGCACCATGGCCGCCGCCTGGGCGCCTTCGACAGCGCCGGCCGACATCGTCGGCATGGGCCCGTTCGTGCTCACCAGCTACGAACCCGGACAGCGGCTCACCTTCGCGCGCAACCCGCATTACTGGCGGCACGACGACCAGGGCCAGGCGTTGCCCTATCGTCGATGGCCTCGTGCTCGAGATCGTGCCCGACGCCGACACTGAACTGCTGCGCCTAGGCGCCGGGCCAGATCGACCTGATGCAGCAGCAACTGCGCGCCCAGGACGTGGCCACCGCGCGCGAGCTCGAAAGCAAGGGCGTCCTGACCGTGCAGGAAGCCGGCGTGGCGATCGATGCCGACACCTTCTTCTTCAACCTGCGGCCCACGGTGCTGGGCGAAGGATCCACGGGGCCAGTGGCTGGCGACCGACAGCTTCCGCCAGGCGACTGAGCCACGCCGTCGACCGCGAAGCCTACGCCAACACCGTTTTCCTGGGCGCGGCCGTGCCCGTGCACGGGCCGATCACCCCGGGCAACAAGGCCTGGTTCTGGCCAGACCTGCCGCGCTACCGCTTCGACCAGGCCAAGGCGCGCGAACTGCTCGGCGGTCTCGGTCTGGTCAATCGCGACGCCGACCCATGGCTCGAGGACGCCGCCGGCACGGAGGCGCGCTTCACGCTGCTGACGTTCAAGTCGATGGAACGCGGCGCCCAGGTGCTGAAGGAGAGTTTCGAGGCGGTGGGGGTGGCGGTCGACGTGGCGCCGCTCGATCCCGGGGCGTTGATCGAGCGCCTGCTGGCGGGGAAGTTCGATGCCATCTTCTTCAACTACGTGTCGAGTGATACTGACCCGGCGATGCAGGCGGATTTCTGGTTGAGTTCGGGCAGTGGCCACTTCTGGAATCTGTCCCAGGCCACGCCGGCCACGCCGTGGGAAGCGGACATCGACCGCCTGATGACCCGGCAGATGTCCGCCGTCGATCCAGCCGAACGCGAGGCGCTGTTCCGCGACGTGCAACGCGTGTTCGGCGAGCACCTCCCGGCACTGTACTTCGCCGCGCCGCGGCTCTATCTGGCCGTGAGCACGCGCGTGCGCAACGCCACCCCCGGGGTGATCCGTCCGCAACTGCTATGGAGTGCCGACACGTTGTCGCTGGCCCCGTCGGCGGCGAGCCCGTAACCCATGGCCCTGGCCCGCTTCGTGGTGCGGCGTGTGGCCGGCGGCCTCGTCTTCGCGCTGGTCGTGGCGTCGCTGACGCTGGTGCTGGCGCGGCTGGCGCCCGGCGATGCCTCGACGGTGGATCTCCGACATGAACGCCGCCGAGCGCGCGGCCTTGCGCGCGGAACTCGGTCTCGATCTGCCGCTGGTCACGCAGTATGCGCGCTGGCTGTCCGGACTGGCCCGCCTGGATCTGGGGCACTCCTCGCGCTACAACCGCCCCGTGGCCGATCTGGTCGGCCAGCGGGCCCTCAACACCGCGGTGCTGGCCGTGGCGGCGCTGGTCGTGGCGTCGCTCGTGGGCATCCCGCTCGGGCGCTTCACCGGCGCCAATCGCGGCGCGCTGGCCGCGCGCCGTGCGCGGCGTCTCCATTGCCGTGCTGTCGGTGCCGCCGCTCTTGAGTGCGCTGCTGCTGGTGTTCCTGGCGGCCGAGACCGGCTGGCTTCCCGTGGGCGGGATGACCTCGGGTGGCTTGACCGGCGCGGCCTGGCTGGCCGATCTCGTGCGGCACCTGCCGGTACCGGTGCTGGCGCTGGCCCTGCCGCTTGCCGCCACGCTCGAGCGGGTGCAGTCGCGGGCGATGGCCGAGGCCGTCGGGCGGCCGTTCGTGAACGCCGCCCGCGCGCGGGGCCTCACCGAGGAGCGCACCGTGCGCGTGCATGCCTGGCCGGTGTCGCTGGCGCCGGTCCTCGGCACCTACGGCGTGCTGGTCGGCGCGCTCTTCAGCGGCTCGTTCGTGGTCGAGATGGTCACGGCCTGGCCCGGGCTCGGCCGGCTGCTCCTCGACGCTCTCAACAGCCGCGACGTATGGCTGGTGGCGGGCTGCGGCGCCACCGGCGCGGTGTGGCTGGCGGTGGGCACGACCATCGCGGATATCGTGCACGCCGCACTCGACCCGCGCCTGCTCGAAGGGCGCCGCGGCTGATGCGGCGGCCTCTGCTCTTGCTCGCCGTGCTTGCTGGCGTCGCCACGACCGGCCCCATGCTGGCGCCGTACGGCGCCAGCGAGCGCTTCCCGGACCACTTGCATGCGCCGCCGATGGGCGTGCACGTGGACCGCGGCGGGCTTTACGCGCATCCGCTGACGCTCGTGGACCGGCTCGAGCAGCGCTTCGCCTCCGACCCCACCCGGCGGGTGACGCTGCCGTGGCTGGCGCGAGACAAGGCCACGCCGGTGTTCCTGCTCGGCGCCGACTCGAGAGGCCGCGACGTGCTGTCGCGGGTGCTGCACGGGGCCCGCGCGTCGCTCGGCCTGGCCCTGGCGGCCACCGCCGGCACGCTCCTCTTCGGCGCGCTGCTCGGGGTGTGGGCCGGGTATGCCGGCGGGCGTGGTCGAGCGCGGCGTGATGGCCGTCGGCGATCTGCTCATGGTCCTGCCGATGCTCTACGTGGTGGTGGCACTCCGCGCGACCCTGCCGCTGGTCCTGCCGCTCGGCACCGTGGTGCTGGTGATGGCCGCGATCTTCGTGCTGCTCGGCTGGCCGCGCGTGGCCCGCGGCGTGCGTGCGATCGTGCGGGCCGAGGCCGACCACGAGCACATCGACGCGGCCGTGGCGCTGGGGGCCTCGCGCTGGCGGATCATGACGCGGCACCTGTTGCCGGCCTGCCTCGGCTATCTCGCCGTACAGACGGCTTTGCTCGTGCCGCTGTTCGTGTTGGCCGAGGCCACCCTGTCCTACATCGGGCTGGGCTTTCCCGACGCCGTGCCCAGCTGGGGCACTGCCCTCAGCGACGCCACCAACGTAGCCGGCATGACGCGCGCGCCCTGGACGCTGGCGCCGGCGGCCGCCATCTTCCTGGTCGTGCTCGTGACCAACGTGCTGCTCGAGCCGTCCGCGCCAGGACCCCGTGGCCGACGTGTCGCGATCGGGATAGACTCATCGCATGCGCGTGCTGCCTGGTCTGTATACGCCGATCGTCACGCCGTTCCGCAACGACACCGTCGACGACGCGGCCATCCGCCGCAACGTCGAGCGCTACATGCAGACCCGGCTGACGGGCCTGGTGGTGCTCGGCTCCAATGGCGAGGCGGTGATGCTCGAGGAGCAGGAGGCGGACCGCGTGATCGCCGCGGCGCGCTCGGCCATGCCGGCCACGCGCCCGCTCATCGCCGGCACCGGCGCCGAATCGACCAAGGCTCACCATCGCCGCCTGCAAGCGGGCGGCGGGGCTCGGCGCCGACGCGGTGCTCGTGCGCACGCCGTCGTTCTTCAAGAACATGATGACGACCGACGTCTTCGTGCGCCACTACGCCGCCGTCGCGGAGGAGAGCCCGGTGCCGGTGCTGCTCTACAACGTGTCGATGTACACCGGCGTCACGCTGCCGGCCGACGCGGTGGGGCTGCTGGCAGGGCATCCCAATATCGTCGGCATCAAGGAGTCGGGCAGCGACGCGTCGCTCCTGGCCGACTACATTTCGCGCACCGGTCCGGACTTCTTCGTGCTGGCCGGTAGCGGCGTCACCTATTTCTCCGGCCTCGTCGCCGGCGCCGAAGGCGCCATCCTGGCGCTGGCCGGCGTGGTCCCGGACCTGTGCGCCGACATCCGCGACCAGGTCGAGGCGGGACGGGTGGGGGAAGCGCGCGCGCTCCAGCGCCGCCTCACGCCGCTGGCGCGGACGATCGGCGGTCTGCACGGAGTGCCCGCGCTCAAGGCGGCGCTCGACCTGATGGGCTTCGAGGGGGGACTGCCGCGGGCGCCCCTGGGCCCCCCGCCGCCTTCGGTCGTGGAACTGCTCCGGCGCCAGCTGACCGAACTCGGCGTGCCGCTGCATCAGCCGGCGGTCCTCAATCCCGACCCGGCAACGTCCTGAGCCGGTGCCCCCGTGGGGCGACAGTGTCGCGCCAGCCGCGCGGTAGCTGCCGTCGCGTCGACGGTTTGGCCGCAGGGGCGGCTGTCTGGCTCCCTGTCGCATCGTGGTACGGCGGTTGCACTGCGAAGCCGCGGAGGCCCAACTGATGCCTGGATCATCGACGCCCATCCCGGCCGTGCGTGGCCGTCTGCTCGCGTTGACGTTGGCCGCGGTCGTGGCCGGCGCGTGCGCGTCGAACCCGGTCACGGGGCGGCGCGAGGTCTCGTTGATGAGCGAGGCCGACGAAATCGCCATCGGCCGCCAGGGCGACACGGAAATCCGCCGGGAAATGGGCGTCTACGCCGACGAAGAACTGCAGCGCTACGTCAGCGGCGTGGGCGAGCGCATCGCCTCGGTCTCGCACCGGCCGAACCTGCCGTGGACCTTCACGGTCGTGGACGTGCCGGCCGTGAACGCCTTTGCCTTGCCGGGCGGCTATATCTACGTCACCCGCGGGCTGCTGGCCCACCTCGGCGACGAGGCGGAGCTGGCCGGGGTGCTCGGTCACGAGGTAGGACACGTCACGGCGCGCCACGCGGCGCAGCAGTACACCCGGTCGACCACCGGCGGACTGGGCGTGCTGCTGGCCAGCATCTTCGTCCCCGGCATGCGGCCGTTCAGCGATCTGGCGTCGGCGGGGCTGGGCACGTTCTTCCTGAAATACGGCCGCGACGACGAACTCGAGTCGGACCGGCTGGGCGTCGAGTACGCGGCCAAGGCCGGCTGGGATCCCGCGAGCGTGCCGCGGTTCCTCGAGACGCTCTCGCGGCTGGATGCCATGAGCGCGCGCGGTGTGCCCAACTGGCTCTCCACTCACCCCGATCCGGGTTCGCGCGTGATGAAGGCCGCGCCCGTGGCCGCGACCTTCGCCGACGGTGCGCTCGAGCGGAATCGCGACGACTTCCTGCGCCACATCGACGGACTGACCTACGGCGACGACGCGTCCGAAGGCGTGGTTCGCGGGCACCAGTTCCTCCATCCCGACATGCGTATCGCCGTCGACTTTCCGGACGGATGGGAAGTGCAGAACGGCAGCGAGCAGGTGGTGGCGCAACCCGAGGGCGAGAAGGTGTTGATGCTGCTGCGTGGTGCCGACAGCGCGCGCGGCGCCGATCTGGCCGCCGGCGCCCGGAAGCACATGAAGGAGCTCGGCTTCACCTTCGAGAGCGGTGGCCTGGAGCAGGTGAACGGCCTCGACGGCTTCGTCGCAACCTACCGCGGCAAGGCGAAGGGCGTCGGCAACGTCCGCGTGCGCGCCGCGCACGTCCGCGTGGGCCGGCAGGTCTACATGGTCGCCGGCGTCGCGCCCGAGCCCGAGTTCGCGCGCGTCGATGCCGATTTCACGACGACCGTGGCCTCGTTCCGGGAGTTGAGCGCGCGCGAGGCCGGCGCGATCCGCCCCAATCGCCTCGGGCTCTACGACGTGAAGGCGGGCGACTCGTGGCAGTCGATCGCCCAGCGCGCCGGCGGCGGCCTCGTGCCGGCCACGCGCCTGGCGCTGATGAACGGCTTTGCCGTGAACCAGCAGCCCCCGGCCGGCGGGCGCGTGAAGATCGTGCTCGAAGGCTGACCACGCGCGGTGGCGGGGCCCGCAGCTCTATAATCGAGCGTCGATGGCACCCCGAGTTCGCTGGTCGCGGTGGATCCCGGGCGCGCTGGGCGTCGCCTTCGCCTGTCTGGCCTATGTCTACCTGACCATCCCCGACGTACGCGGACTGGCGACGGTCACCCCGGAGACGACCGCGTTCATCGAGCTGCGCCGCGCCGAAGCCCATGACGCCGGCAAGAGCTTCACGCTGCGCCGCCGCGCGGTGCCCTACAACCGCATCTCGAATCATCTCAAACGGGCCGTGGTCGTCGCCGAGGACAGCGCCTTCTTCCAGCACGAGGGCCTCGACTACGGGCAGATCCGGGAATCGTTCGAAAGCAGTCTCGAAGCGGGCGGGCCGATGCGCGGCGCCAGCACCATCACCCAGCAGCTCGCCAAGAACCTCTACCTCTCGCCGTCGCGCAATCCGGTGCGCAAGCTGCGCGAGCTGATCATCACGCGGCGTCTCGAAGCGGCGCTGAGCAAGCGGCGCATCCTCGAGATCTACCTGAACTCGATCGAGTGGGGCGACGGCATCTTCGGTTGCGAGGCGGCCGCGCGCGCGTATTTCCGCAAGCCCGCCGCCGAACTCACCGCCCGCGAGGCGGCGTTGCTGGCCGGGGCGATCATCAACCCACGGGTGCACAACCCGGCCACGCCGACGCCACGCCTGCTGCGCCGCCAGCAGATCATCCTGAGGCGCATGGGCAGCGCGCCAGCGCGGCCCGAGGCGCCGGCCGCCGACCGGTCGCCGGCCGAGCCACCGGCTCCGTCGCCGACCACAGCCTGAGCGTCCGCGGCGCCGTCGCCTGGTTCGCCGAACGGACCGTCTCAGGGGATGCGGCGAGCGCCCACGAAGCGTGTGCGCCAGTAGTTCGCCGTCAGCCGCTCGACGCGGACCACTCCCTTGCTGCTCGGCGCGTGCACGAACTCGTCGTCGTCGAGGGCGATGCCCACATGCGAGGCCCCAGGCGCGACCGTCGAGAAGAACACCAAATCGCCCGCGCGGAGCGTTCCGGCGCCACCGGCGCACCCACCGCGAACTGCGCGCTGGTGTGCCGGGGCACGGCGCGGCCGTACTGGCGGAACACGAACGCCACCAGGCCGCTGCAGTCGAACCCTGTCGGATCGACGCCGCCGTTGCGATAGGGCACCCCGCGGAACTCGAGCGCGGTGGCGGCGATGCGGTAACCGAGCAACTGCTCCGGTGTGAGCGGACCCGCCGGCGCGCCTGAGGCCACGGCGGGCGCGCCCGGACTCGGTGGCCGGCCCGCAGAGCCTGAGCCGCGCGGTGCCGGGAACGGCCGCGGCACCGCGCTGGTCGAGGCACAGGCGGCCGAGAGCGCGCACAGCGATGCAATCAGGATGTGGCGCAGCATGCGATTCTCTCCAGCCTATCGGCTCGGCCTGCCGTGGTGTGCAGCCCCTCGGAACCGTCCCATAAGCCCTGCGTTCCCAACTCGTTACGGCCGCCGTCGCTTGACAGCGCGAACGGGCGTGGCGAGAATTGGCCAAGGCTATGGAGCAGACGCTCCTCCTCAACGCCACTTACGAACCGCTCAAGGTCGTCCACTGGCAGAAGGCCATCACGCTGTGGTGCCAGGGGAAGGTCGAGATCGTCGCCTCGCACGAGCGCGAGGTGCGGGCGGTGACGTTCAGCGTGCGCCTGCCCTCGGTCATCCGGCTGCTGCGCTACGTCCGGATCAAGAAGCGGTTCGACTACGTTCCGTTCTCGCGCGCCAACATCTACGCGCGCGATCACCACACCTGCCAGTACTGCAACCGCCACCATCAGACGCAGGATCTCACGTTCGACCACGTGATCCCGGTGTCGCAGGGCGGACGGAAGGACTGGGAGAACATCGTGACGTGTTGCGTGACGTGCAACCGTCGGAAGGGCGGACGGACGCCAGCCGAGGCGCACATGCATCTCGTGCGTGCGCCGCGCCGTCCCAACACGGTACCGGCCCTGCGCATCACCATCGGGCTGCGCCGCACGCCCGAGAGCTGGCGCGACTACCTCTACTGGAACCTGGAACTGGACGAAGACAGCTGACCGGCCGGCCGCGTCGCGGCGGAGTCGGTATGAGGCACCGTGGCCACGGTGGCCACGGCCGCCACTGGCCGACGGCACGCGGGTGCCTGCGATACCATCCGCTCATGTCCACCGGCGCCGTCACCCTCACCGGCATCGACCCTCCCGGCGTCCTCGCTGGCGCGCGCCTGTGGCTGCGGGGGGCGGGCGTGCCGGCGGTGCCGCTGCCCGAAGCGGCAGTGACGGTGGGCGGCGCGCCGGCGCGTGTGGTCTTCGCGGCGCCCGACCGCCTGGCCGTCGAAGTGCCCGCCGACACGGCGCCCGGCCGGACGGCGGTGCGGGTGGCGTGGGCGCCCGGCGCCACGCTGTTCGTCGCCGTCGGCGAGCCGCTGGCCACCGGCCTGCATCAGGTCGACAGCCCCGCCTGCGACCGCGACGGCCGACTTTATTCCGCGTTCAGCGGTCCGCGTGGACAGGAAACGGCGGTCTCGGTCTACCGGATTGGCCACGAGGGCGGGCGCGAGACGTATGTCGACGACATCGTCAACGCGACCAGCCTGGCCTTGTCACCCGCGGGCGAGCTGTTCGTGTCGAGCCGCTACGAGGGGGCCGTCTATCGCATTCACGAGGACGGCAGCCGCGAGGTCTTCGCCAGCGAATTGGGCGTGGCCTGCGGGCTGGCTTTCGCCCCTGACGGCTCGCTCTTCGTTGGCGATCGGACGGGCACGATCCACCGGGTCACGCCCGACGGCGCCCGCACCGAGACCTTCGCCACGCTTCCGCCCAGCGTGGCGGCGTTCCACCTGGCCATGGGTCCGGACGCGCAGCTCTACGTGACCGGGCCGACGCTGGCCACCCACGATGCGGTGCGCCGCTACGACGCTTCCGGGCGCGAGGAGATCCTCGACGCCACTTTCGGGCGGCCTCAGGGCCTGGCATTCGATGCGCACGGCGTGTTGCACGTGGTCGAAGCGCTCGCCGGCGTCAGCGCCATCTACCGGATGCCGGCGGCCGGCCCGAAGCGGGCGGTCGTATCCGGTCCGGGCCTCGTCGGCCTCACCTTCACCCCTGCCGGCGCGTGCGTGGCGGCGACCGGCGACGCGCTCTACCGCTTCGCGGTCATTCCCTGATTGCGCCGGCGCCGCGGGCCCAGCTAACCTGAACCGCCGTCGTTCATGGTGTCCCGAACCCAACTCTTCCGGCGCAAGCCGATCGCCGCGTTGATGGCCAACGAAGGCACCGAGCATTCGCTCAAGCGCGTGCTCGGCGCCGGCGACCTGGTGATGCTCGCCATCGGCGCGGTCATCGGCGCCGGCATCTTCGGAGCGATTGGCACGGCCGCGGCCGGCCAGACCGACCCGACCGGCGCGGTCATCCGCTACGGCGCCGGCCCCGCCCTGGTGTTCTCGTTCCTGTTGCTCGGCGGCGCGTGTGCCTTGGCCGCGCTGTGCTATGCCGAGCTGGCCTCGATGATCCCGCAGGCGGGCAGCGCTTACGCCTACTGTTACGCCACGCTCGGCGAACTGGTGGCCTGGATCATCGGCTGGGATCTGATTCTGGAATACGCCGTCGGCAACGTGGCGGTAGCCATCTCGTGGGGCGATTACTTCACCACGCTGCTGCGCGGCTTTGGTCTGGAACTGCCGGTCTGGCTGACGACCGGCTATCGCACCGCCGCTCTCAGTTCGAATCCCGACGTGCATGCGCTCGTGACCACGGCGCCGCACGTCTTCGGGATGCCGGTGCTCGTGAACCTGCCGGCCTTCGCCATCGTGCTGTTCATCACCTGGCTGCTGCTGCGCGGGGTGCGTGAAAGCTCCTCGGCCAACAACCTCATGGTCGTCATCAAGCTGCTGGCCCTGGGGTTGTTCATCGCCGTCGGGCTCGGCAATATCAACCCGGCCAACTACCAGCCGTTTGCCCCCAACGGCTTCACCGGGATTCACCAGGGCGCCGCCATCGTCTTCTTCGCTTATATCGGCTTCGACGCCATCTCCACGGCCGCCGAAGAGACGGTCAACCCACAGCGCAACCTGCCGATCGGCATCCTGGGCGGTCTGGCGGTGTGTACGCTGATCTACGTAATCGTCGGCGCGGTGCTGACGGGCATGGTGCCGTATCAGCAGTTGGCGGTGGCCGACCCGCTGGCGCGCGCCCTCGAACTGGCCGGCTTCACGACCATCGGCTGGGTCGTGGCGCTCGGCGCCGTGGTGTCGATGGCGGCCGTGCTGCTGGTGTTCCAGTACGGCCAGCCGCGCATTTTCTTTGCCATGGCCCGCGACGGCCTGCTGCCGCGGTGGGCCGCCAAACTTCATCGCCGGACGCGCGTGCCCCACGTGACCACCATGCTGACCGGCGGGCTCGTGGCGGTGGCGGCGGCGGTGGGCGATGCCGCTGAAACCTACGACCTCACGAACATCGGGACGCTGTTTGCGTTCGCGCTGGTGTGCATCGGCGTCCTGGTGCTCCGCGTCGTCGAACCGCAGCGGCCGCGCCCGTTCCGCGTCCCGCTGGCATGGGTGGTGGCCCCGCTCGGCGCTGCCGCGTGCGGCTTCATCATGGTGGGCCTGCCGCCGCAAGCGTGGGAACGGTTCGGGCTGTGGCTGGGCCTGGGGCTGCTGGTGTATCTGGTCTACGGCTACCGCCACTCGCGGCTGCGGGATGGCGAACCGGGCGCGACGCTCCGGGAGTGATGGCAGCCACGGCGCCGTCCCGGGACTGACGCCCGCTCATTGCCACCCGTCGAGACCGTCCCGCTGTAGCAGGCGCCGGCGAGGGAACGCCCGGGCAAGCGGCGCCCGCCGCCGAGACGTCGCTGCCGTCATTGCTTCCGAACCTCCAGCGTGCCCGCCACCGGTGCTCCGCACGCCTGATAGTCGTAGCTGCCGGTGATCGCCGTGTCCGTCAGCGTCAGATTCTGAGCAATAAAGGCGCCCGAGAGCGCCGCCAGCGGCCCCGTCGTGGGACATGCCACCGGTACGGCCCGCCGTAACGTCACCTGCACGGCCGTCCCCGAGATCGTGCCGGTCACGTCGCCGGTGGCCGGCGCCGACCCGGTGGCGAACGTGGCGCTCCAGGTGCCGCTGAGCAGACCAACCGTGCCGATCGGCGTTTCCTGCAGGACCAGCCGCAAGGAGCCCGGGCCGTTGGCGGCATCGGCAATCGTGCCCAGCCACGTGCCCGTACGTCCGCCGGGGCCCGGTCCTGGCGTGGGCGTGGTGGGGGACTCGGTGCAGCCGAGCGCGAGGGTCAGGCAGAGCGTGGCGACGGCGGCGCGTGGATGGGTCATGGACGAGGCTCCGGAGCGGGATTGGGCAGGGCGAAAAAGCCAGCGCGGGCGGCGGCCGCAAGCACGCGGTCGCCGGCCACGGCCGGGGGCCAGAGAAAGCCCTGGTTGAAGTCGCCGTAGCGCCAGCGCTCAGTTCCGGTGGCTGCGTCCACGGCGATGATGAACCCGCCGAAGAACGGCAGGTAGACGGTGCGGTCGTCGGCGCTCAGCGTGAAGGTGGTCGAGCCGGCGAGGCGATCGAAGAACCGCCAGCGCTCGGCGCGGGTATCGACGTCGTAGGCGACGACGTATCCGGTGGCGGAGCCGGCGATGACCAGCCGGCCCGACCGCGTGATGGCGCGATGGTCGATGTCGGTGGCGGTGACGATGCCTTCGAGCGGTCCGCTCAAGCGCGGGAACGCCCAGCGCACCGCGCCGGTGATCGCGTCGAAGGCGTAGATGTTGCCGTCGCCGGCCGAGCCGAAGACCAACTCGCCGGCGAAGACCGGCCCACCAGCCAGGTTGGTGTGCTGCCAGCGCTCCGCCGGGGCCGGGAAGGCCGTGCGCCACAACAGCCGCCCCGATGCCGCGTCGAGCATGGCCAGTCCGCCGACGTTCGGAATCAGGAACGTGGAGTAGCCGACCGCCACGACGTTGCCGTCGCGGGCCGGGCGGAAGACCGAGGTCGTGCCGCCGGCCACGATGGTCGTCATCCACCGGAGCTTGCCGCTGGCCGTGTCGATGGCATACGCCCGGCCGCCGGGCGATCCGGTGAAGACGACGCCGTCGTGCGCCGGCCCCAGGAACAGGCCCGGACCGTCGCCGGCGGGCGCCTGGTAGACCCAGCGGCGCACCCCGGTGGCGCGGTCGAAGCCGACGACGTCCCAGTCGCCGGCCACGATCGTCGATTCGGACAGGGCCAGCGCCGTGCCGGCGGTGGCGGCGCCGAAGATTGAGTCGGTGCTGGTCACGCCGGTGCCGGTCTTCCAGCGCAGCTCGCCGTCGCTCACGGCCACGGCCGCCACCTCGCGATCGGCCGAGAGGAAATAGGCGGTGTCGCCCTCGACCACGGGCGTGCCGCTGCCGTTGCCCGGCACGTGCCACAGCGGCGCCGGGCCCGAGCGCGACGACTGGGCGGCGGCGTGGCCGCCGGCCACGAGGCCGGCGACCACCACGACGAACAGCGACAACACGTTGCGTGCTGGGGTCATGTCAGGGTGTCCTCCGCACCACCGGCGGCGCGCCGCTACGGCATGCCGCTTCCCGTCCACCAGATGCCGACGTTGAACGCGTCGTAGAGCATCAGGAATCCCTCGTCGCGCACGGTGAGGTAGCCGCCGGGGGCGAAGCTGTCGGTGGCCCAGATGGGCACGCCGCCGCCGTCGTAGACGACGAAATTGCCGTCGGTCTGCAGCTCCGCCCGGCCGGCGCTCGTCCCGGCCGTATCCGAGGCCCACAGCACGCTGCCGCCGCTGCCGTAGAGCACCAGGTTGCCGTCGGGCTGATAGCGCAGGACCGCGG
This sequence comes from uncultured Acidobacteriota bacterium, assembly GCA_963843885.1. Lineage (GTDB taxonomy): Bacteria > Acidobacteriota > Vicinamibacteria > Vicinamibacterales > UBA2999 > CADEFD01. The sequence continues at coordinate 99,881 of CAWJMJ010000010.1, read as the reverse complement.
CGCCGTTGGCGGATCGCACCTCCTGGTTGGCGTAGAGCCGCTGGCCCCCGGTAAGGGATCCGGGTCCCGGCCCACCCGGCACCGGCGGCGGTGGGGCCGCGCCGCGGGACGCCACACCCATCACGCCGCTGAGGACGCTGCGGATCTCGGCGTCACTGCGCTGCGTTTCCTGGACGTGCGCCGGCCCCGTCACCGTGAGGTTGAGGGCATTGGGGTAGACCTGATCGGTGACCGCGACCACGCCGTCGTGGGGTATGCGGCACAGGTTGTCGCCGGTCACGGCCCAGCACCACATCGGGTCCATGTTGCGGGTGAGGCCGGCCAGCTCGCGCAGGCGCGACGCAAACGAGCGAGCCACCACGTTCGAGGCGGGGTAGTTCACGTCGACATACGCCGCCACGGCGTCGAACACCGGCGGCATGACCTGGATGACCCACCACGCCCACTCCCGGTTGTCGGGCGACAGCGCCACGGCCGCCCCGGCGCGCCAGTAGTCGTGGGCGGCGTAGACGAGGCCGACGCGTTTCTCGATGCCGGCCGATTCGCGAGCGAGGTTGGCGCCCGAGTTGAGGCTGCTGAGGAACGTCGACTCGGGGGTCAGTTGCGGCGCCACCGGCACGACCGAGGCGACCGCCACCGACGAGGCGAGGCTACTGGCGGTGGCCCACGAGAGCAGTTGCGTGTGTGCCAGATGCGAGGCGATGGCGGTGGCGATCCACGCGAACTCTCCGCCGGCGCCGTAGGTGCCCACGAGGCCCGCGACGTTGTAGACCAGGTAGTTGAAGTTGATGAGGTCGAGGCCGCGCGCGGCCAGTTGCGAGCCGCGGTGGGGCGTGCCCAGCGTGAGGAGGCCCTTGAGCGGGCGTGAGCGGCTCCAGTCGCGAGCGATCAGCCCGCCCTGACTGTGGCCGATGGCGATCGTGCTGGCCGGCAGGCCGCGCATCTGGCCGTCGAGCGCCGCCACCTGGGTCTCGAACCGCGCCGTTGACGGCAGGTCGACGACGTGGGGGGTGATCCGCACGACCGCCGCCAGGCGTTGCGCCGTGGCCGTCCAGCTGCTGCTGCTCGCGAAGATGCCGTGCACGAAGACGACCGGCACGTCCTGGGCGCGCGCGGCCGGCGGCACCAGCCACGAGCAGCACTGGGCCACGAACAGCACCACGCCGATCCGCGCCGTCACCGCGCACCTCCCGCCACGCGCACGTCGGCCAGGGTCGTGACCGACACCAGGCGCTGGCCCTTGGCGCCGGGGACGCGCGATTCCGACCGCGTCCGCGTGCGCACGATCTGACCGGACGCGCGTTGGTCGTAGGTGAACTCGTGGTGCTCCTCGAGCAGGCCGTCGTGCACGACGTTCATCTCCACGGGTAGCGCCGTGCTTGGCTGCACGAGCACCTCGTGTACCCGAGGCCCATGGGTTTCGAGATAGCGCTCGAGGTTCCGGACCGAGCCGGTCCGGGTGCCGAAGTGGCGGGCCAGTTCTCCGCGGCGGGTCGCAGCCTCGCGCATCGACGTGACCAGGCCCTCACCCCGGGTCAATTCCGACGGCGTGAACGACGCCGGCACGGGCGGGACGCCGGCAACCGGGCGTCCGTCGGGGCCGAGCAGGCGCAGGCCGGCGCCGGCCGGGTCGAACTCCACGACCATGCCGGCGTAAGGATCGGCCAGGGGCCCGACGCGGGGCCCGCCGGTGCCCGCCAACATCGCCATCCGGCTACGCCCTCCAGCGAACTGCTCGATCCGAAACCGCGACCGCGGCAGGTCACGCACCAGCTTGCCCCGTTCGTCGACCACCGACCGGTCCACAGTCACCTCCGCGCTGAACAGCGCGCCGCCAGCTGCCTCGACCTCGGGCTGCCCGGCCGCCGCCCGCGCCGCCATCGTGACGGCGAGCATCAGCGTCGCCGGCCATCGCATCGTTCTCCGTTCCATTTCCGCCTCGCTTCCTTGACCTCTGGGGTGTCGCCTCCTTGTCCGGAACGGCAGCGTGCCAGTGAGCAGCGGGGTGGTGCCGCGGACGCCACCCCGACTGCAAGGTCAACGCCAGCGTCGGCGCGGCCGGCCCGGCACGACGAGGGCGCGAATGTGGCGCAATTCCGCAAGGTCGCGCGTCCAGGCCCGGCCGCCGTCTGGGCAGTTGGTGCCCACGTGGGTAGCGGCTACTCGCCCCCGGGTCCCGTCGCGAGCCGCGAGGTAGAATGAGAGGTTGGATCACGGCTCGATTTCCAAACCATTGGTATGCCGCACGACTGGATAGCGGTGCGTGGCGCCCGCGTACACAATCTGAAGAACGTCGACGTCGATCTGCCCCGCGACCAGCTGGTGGTCGTGACCGGGCTGTCGGGGTCGGGGAAGTCGTCACTGGCCTTCGACACGCTCTACGCGGAAGGCCAGCGGCGCTATGTCGAGTCGCTGTCGGCCTACGCCCGGCAGTTCCTCGAGCAGATGGAGAAGCCCGACGTCGACCTCATCGACGGGCTGTCGCCGGCCATCTCCATCGAGCAGAAGACCACCGGCGCCAACCCGCGCTCGACCGTGGGCACGGTCACCGAGATTTACGACTACCTGCGCCTCTTCTTCGCCAACGTCGGCGTGCCGCACTGCCCCAACTGCGACCGCGAGATCTCGTCGCAGTCGCTCGACCGGATCGTCGATCTGGTCATGACCTACCCGCAGGACACGCGCATCAACGTGCTGGCGCCGATCGTCCGCGGCCGCAAGGGCGAGTTCAAGAAAGAACTGCAGGCGATCGTGGCCCGCGGCTTCACCAAGGCGCGCATCGACGGCGCGTTCAAGAGCCTGGAAGACGACCTGGCGCTCAACCGCCGGCAGAACCACAGCATCGACGTGGTGATCGACCGGCTGATCGTGCGCTCGGGCATGGAGAAGCGTTTGTCGGACTCGGTCCAGGCGGCGCTCGATCTCGCTGACGGGGTCGTGGTCATCAACGCCCTCGACAGCGGCGACCGGCTCTTCTCGCGCAAGCTGGCGTGCGTCGTGTGCGGCATCAGCGTGCCCGAGATGACGCCGCGGGCCTTCTCCTTCAACTCGCCGCACGGCGCCTGCACGGCGTGTCAGGGGCTCGGGGCGACCTGGGACTTCGACCCGCGCAAGGTCGTGCCCGACGATCAGAAATCGCTGGCCGAAGGCGCGGTGGCGCCGTGGGTCAAGGGCGACCGCCGGATGGTGCGCGCGGCCATCGAGGGCATCTCGTCGCACTGGGGTATCGACCCGACGGTGCCGTTCGGCAAGCTGCCCAAAAAGCAGCGCGACCTGCTGCTCTACGGTCCTGGCGGCAGCGTCAAGGACGAGGACGATGAGCCGGCACCGGTCCGGCGCCGTCCAACCGCCGGCAAGGCGGCCGCGCCCTACGGCAAGGACTTCGAGGGCATCATCCCGAACCTGCGGCGCCGCTTCGACGAAGGCGCCTGGGACGCGCAGACCGAACTCGACGCCTACCGCGCGTTGCGCGACTGCCCCGACTGCAAGGGCGGGCGGTTGCGTCCCGAAAGCCGGGCCGTGCGGTTGAAGGGCCGCTCGCTGCCCGACTACGTGAACCTGCCGCTGAGCGAGGCGCTGCGCGTGTTCGACGCGATGGAGCTGACCGAACGCGAGGCGCTCATCGCCAGCCGCATCCTCAAGGAGATCCGCGAGCGCCTGCGCTTCCTCGACGAGGTCGGCGTCGGCTACCTCACGCTTGGCCGCAGCGCCGCCACCCTGTCGGGCGGGGAGGGACAGCGCATCCGCCTGGCCACGCAGATCGGCTCGAACCTGACCGGCGTGCTCTACGTGCTCGACGAGCCGTCGATCGGCCTGCACCAGCGCGACAATCGCCGCCTGCTCGCCACCCTGGCGCGACTGCGCGACCTGGGCAACACAGTGGTCGTCGTGGAGCACGACGAAGAGACCATCCGGATGGCCGACTACGTGGTGGACCTGGGCCCCGGGGCCGGAGAACACGGCGGCCAGGTGATGTTCCAGGGCACGCCAGCGCAGCTGGCCGAGAGCGCCGACTCGCTGACCGGTCAGTACCTGCGCGGCACGAAGGTCATTCACGCGCCCCGTGCCCGCCGCAAGCCGGGCAAGACGCGAGATCGTGATCAAGGGCGCGCGCGCCAACAACCTCAAGGACATCGACGTCCGCATCCCGATCGGCATGTTCGTGGCCGTCACCGGCGTCAGCGGCTCGGGCAAGAGCACGCTGGTCAACGACATCCTCTACAAGGTCGCTGGCCAAACAGATCTACCGCGCCAGCGACGAGCCCGGCGCGCACCGCGGATCGAGGGCGTCGACCAGATCGACAAGGTCATCGAGATCGACCAGTCGCCGATCGGCCGTACGCCGCGCTCGAATCCGGCCACCTACACCGGGCTCTTTACGTTCATCCGCGATCTCTTCGCGATGGTGCCCGAGGCCAAGGCGCGCGGCTACAAGCCCGGGCGCTTCTCGTTCAACGTCAAGGGCGGCCGCTGCGAGGCGTGCCAGGGCGACGGCGTCATCGCCATCGAGATGCACTTCCTGCCCGACGTGTTACGTGACCTGCGAGCAGTGCAAGGGCCGGCGCTACAACCGCGAGACGCTCGACGTGAAGTACCGCGGCAAGTCGATTGCCGAGGTGCTCGACCTCACCGTCAGCCAGGCGCTGCCGCTGCTCGAGAACTTCCCGCTCATCGCCAACAAGCTGCGGACGCTGGAGAGCGTCGGGCTGGGTTACGTCACGCTCGGACAGTCGGCGACGACGCTGTCGGGCGGCGAGGCCCAGCGCGTCAAGCTGTCACGCGAGTTGTCGAAGCGCGGCACCGGCCGCACGCTCTACATCCTCGACGAGCCCACCACCGGACTGCACTTCGACGACGTGCACAAACTGCTCGACGTGCTCAACCGCCTGGTCGATCAAGGCAACACGGTGCTGGTCATCGAGCACAACCTCGACGTCATCAAGTCGGCCGACTGGGTCGTGGACCTCGGCCCCGAAGGCGGTGAGGGAGGCGGACGGCTGGTGGCGCAAGGTACACCGGAGGCCGTGGCCAAGGTGGCCGCGTCCCACACCGGGCGATTCCTGGCCGACCTGCTCGACTGATGAGGCTCGGCCGACTGTCGGCTCGGCCGACTGTGGTCAAATCAACCACACCTGTGGTGTCTGGCACTGTGGTTACAAAGCCACACGGCCCGGCCGACGGAACGTGGACTTGGCAGCTAAGTTCATTGAACTGTTCACGTTAGAGGCATATGAGTGGCTGTGAAAAGTCGGGCATCCCGTTTGCTTCGGAAGACCCCGGACGCGTAATGGAATTTCAGCAGACCCTCAGGCGGCAGGTTTCATGTGCGGGCATCGGCCTGCACTCGGGCACCAAGGTGAGCCTCACCCTCAAGCCCGCGCCGGCCGGCAGCGGGGTGGTGTTCCGGCGGACCGACCTGGGGGTCGACATTCCCGCCCGCGTCGAGCACGTCACCGGCATCCAGTACGCCACGGTCCTCGGCAAGGACAACGCGACGGTGGAAACCGTCGAACACCTGCTGGCCGCGCTGGTCAGCGCCGGCGTCGACAACCTCATCATCGAGCTCAGCCAGCGCGAAGTGCCGATCATGGACGGCAGCTCGGCGCCCTTCCTGTTCCTCATCCAGGAAGCCGGCCTGAAGCGTCTGTCGGCGCCGCGCACCTATCTGAAGGTGCTGCGCCCGGTCAGCGTCACGAACGGCGACAAACACATCGCCATCTACCCGTCGGACCACTTCAAGGTCAGCTACACCATCAGCTTCGATCACCCGATGCTGCGCCACCAGTCGCGCACCTCGCGGATCACCGAGCAGTCATTCAGCGACGACATCGCCTCGGCTCGCACCTTCGGCTTCCTGAAGGAAGTGGAGTGGATGCGTCAGCAGGGCCTCGCCCTGGGCGGCTCGCTCGACAACGCCATCGTCATCGGCGACACCGGGCCGCTCAACGCCCTGCGCTTCGAAGATGAATGCGTGCGCCACAAGATTCTCGATGCGGTCGGCGACCTGTCGCTGCTCGGCCGCCCCGTGCTCGGCCATGTCGTGGCTCATCGCGCCGGTCATGCACTGCACACGCAACTGGCCGCGCAACTGCTCAACGAGGCCGACGCGTGGAGCCTCGTGGAATCGGCCGCTCCAGCGCACACCGCTCCGGCCGGCGCGCCGGTACGCGCCCGGTAGCATCGGCACGCGTTCGTCCGTCCCCACGGTCCACCTCCTTGTCAACGGCCGCGCCATCCCGCGGCCGTTTTTTTACTCCTCGAGGCCCAGCCGTCGACGGGCGCTGGGCACCGGTGTAGCATCGCCCGATGCGGAGCCCCGCCGAGGACGCCACCGTGCGCGCCTAGACGATGCAGCTGACCTCGCTCGACTGGATCATCGTGGCCGGCTCGATCTCGTTGTCGTTCGCGCCGGCGCTGTGGATGGCCCGGCGCGCCGGGTCGAGCACCGCCGAGTTCTTCACGTCGGGACGCGCGGCGCCGTGGTGGCTGGTCGGCGTGTCGATGGTGGCGACGACCTTCAGCACCGACACGCCGAACCTCGTCACCAACCTGGTGCGCCAGGGCGGCGTCGCCGACAACTGGGTGTGGTGGGCCTTCCTGCTCACCGGCATGACGACGGTGTTCTTCTACGCGCGGCTGTGGCGCCGGCTGGGCGTGCTCACCGACCTCGAGTTCTACGAGATGCGCTATTCGGGGCCGGCCGCGCGCGTGCGTGCGCGGCTTCCGCGCCGTCTATCTCGGCCTGTTCTTCAACTGCGTGATCATGGCGACGGTGAACCTCGCCGCCGCCAAGATCGCCAACGTGCTGCTCGGCTGGCCGATCGGGCAGACGCTGCTCGTGTGCGGCGTCATCAACGTCGCCTTTGCCGCGACCTCGGGACTGTGGGGCGTGCTGGTCACCGACTTGATCCAGTTCGGCATCGCGATGACCGGCTCGTTCGCGGCGGCGTTCTACGCGCTCCGCCACCCGCAGGTCGGCGGTCTCGCCGGCCTCGTCGCCAAGATCGACCCGAAGACCCTGGCCTTCGTGCCCGACTTGTCGGACTGGACGGTGGCGCTGCCGTCTTCATCATGCCGCTCACGGTGCAGTGGTGGTCGGTGTGGTATCCGGGCTCGGAGCCCGGCGGCGGCAGCTACGTCGCGCAGCGCATGCTCGCGCCCGAAGCGAGCGCGACGCGCTCAGGCCGGCACGCTGCTCTTCAACGTGGCGCACTACGCGCTGCGGCCGTGGCCGTGGATCATCGTCGCGCTCGCGTCGATCCTCGTCTTCCCCGAGCTCGCCGACATCCGCCGCGCGCTTCCGCACGTCGATCCGGCGCTCCTCGGGCACGACATGGCCTATCCCGCGATGCTGACGTTCCTGCCGGCCGGCTTCCTGGGCCTGATGGTCGCCGGGCTGCTCGCGGCGTACGTCTCGACGATCTCGACGCATCTGAACTGGGGCACGTCGTACCTCGTGCACGACTTCTACCGCCGCTTCCTGAGGCCCGACGCCACCGAGCGCCACTACGTGCTGGTCGGCCGCCTGGTCACGGCGGCGCTGATGGTCGCTGCCGGCGCTGCTGACCCTGTTCCTGGAGTCGGCGCGCAGCACCTTCGACCTGCTTGCTCTCCATCGGCGCGGGCACCGGCCTGCTCTACCTGCTGCGCTGGTTCTGGTGGCGCATCAACGCGTGGAGCGAGATCGCGGCCATGGCGAGCTCGTTCGTCCTGGCCATCGGCCTGCTCGTGCTCGAGCGCAACGGCACGGCCATTCCGCCGCACCTTTCACTGGTCATCACGGTGGTCATCACGACCGCGGTGTGGCTGGCGGCCACGTGGCTGACGGCGCCGACCGACGAGGCCACCCTGCGGCGCTTCTACACGCTGGCGCGTCCCGCCGGGCCCGGCTGGACGGCCGTCCGGCAGGCGTGCGGCCATCTGCCGCCGGGCGACGCCCTGGCCGACGCGCTGGTGGGCGCCCTGGCCAGCTGCGTGTTCGTTTACAGCGCGCTGTTTGGCGTGGGTCTGCTGCTGCTGGGACGGGAACTGCCGGCCGCGGTCGCCGGGATCACGCTGCTTGCAAGCGGCGTGGTGATGGGCCGCTCGGTGCGACGGATGTGGAGCCGCTGAGATGATGGCCGTCGTGCTGGGGGGCGGAGCCGGCCGGCGCATGCGCGCGCCCGATCCCACGGCCGGGCTGAGCCCCGGCCAACGGGACGCCGCCGACTGCGGCGCGAAGCTGTTGATGCCGATGGGGGAGGGCGCGCCGCGGCCGTTCCTCGACTTCGTTCTCAGTTCGTTGGCTGATGCCGGCTGCACCGGGGTGTGCCTGGTCGTGCCGCCAGAGCACGACGTCGTGCGGGCTCGCTACGCGCCCGACCGCTGCGCCCGGGTGCCGGTGCACTTCGCCGTGCAGCCCGCGCCCACCGGCACGGCGACGGCCGTGCTCGCCGCCGAGCCAATCGTGCGGGGCCGGCCGTTCCTCGTCGTCAACGGCGACAATCTCTATCCGGGCGCGGCGGTCTCGGCCCTGATCGCCCTCGACGGCGGCGGTCTGGCGGCGTTTCCCCGAGCGTCGTTGTGGCACGAGAGCGGTTTCGACGCGGCCCGCGTCGCGCGCTTCGCCGTCGCGACGGTCGACGGCGGCGGCTGGCTGACCGGAATCGACGAGAAGCCGCCGCTGGCCGCTGTGGTTGCCATGGCGCCCGAGGCCCTCGTCAGCATGAACTTGTGGCGCTTCGACGCGTCCATTTTCGCCGCCTGCCGCGACGTGCCGCAGTCGCCTCGCGGCGAGTTCGAGCTGACGCAGGCCGTGGCCCTGGCGGTCGCGCGCGGCGCCCGGCTGCGGGTCGTGGTCGCCAGCGGGGCGGTGCTCGACCTCACCAGCCGGGCCGACATCGCCGGCGTCAGCGCCACGCTCGGTCTGGTGGAGACGCGCCTGTGAGCCTGACCGCCCACTTCACGGCGCTGGGCATGGACGAGGACGACGCCGCCTCGCGGGCGCGGCAGATGGAGCGCGTGCACGGGGCCTTCGCGCACCTGGCCGGTGCGCCGGCGACCTGGTCGTGGTTCGTGCCAGGCCGCCTCGAGGTGTTCGGGAAACACACCGACTATGGGGGCGGACGGTCACTCGTGGCGGCCGTGCCGCGCGGCTTCGCGGTGGCCGCCGGGCCGCGCGCCGACGGGCACGTGCGGGTGGCCGACCTGCGCTCGGACGTGAGCGCCGATATCGACCCGCTCGACGACACGCGCACGCTCACGGGCTGGGCGTCCTATGTGCAGGTGGTGGCGCGGCGTCTGGCGCGCAACTTCCCGGGTGCGCCGCTCGGCGTGAATCTCGTGTTCGCCAGCGACCTGCCGCGCGCTGCCGGCGTGTCCAGTTCGAGCGCCCTGGTCGTCGGCGTGGCCTCGGCCCTGGCCGCCCGCGGCCGGCTGGCCGAGCGCGACGAGTGGCGCGCCGAGTTGCGTTCGGTCGAAGAGGTGGCCGCGTATTTCGGCTGTATCGAGAACGGCCTGGATTTCGGCGGGCTGCGCGGCACGGCGGGCGTGGGCACCCACGGCGGCAGCGAGGATCACACGGCCATCATGGCGTGCCGGGCCGGCCACGTCAGCCAGTTCCGCTTCATGCCGGCCGAGTCGCTGGGCGCTACCGCCGTGCCGCCGCACTGGACGTTCGTGGTCGCGCCGAGCGGCGTCCACGCCGACAAGGCCGGGTCGGTGAAGGACCGCTTCAACCGCGCCGCCCTCTCGGCGCGCGCGTTGCTGGCCTGCTGGAACCGCGGCGAAGCGTCGCCGGCGCGGTCGCTGGCGGCGGCGCTGTCGGGGGCGGGGGCCCTCGACGAACTCAAGGCGCGCGTCAAGACCGGCCACGCCCGACGGCTTCGCCGCCGAAGACCTGCTGCGTCGTCTGGCCGCACTTCGTGGCCGAAGACGGCCGCGTGCCCGAGGCCGCCCGGGCCTGCGGGGAGGGCGACGTCGCGGCCATCGGCCGCCTCTCGGCGGCGTCGCAAGCGGACGCCGAACGCCTCCTCGGCAACCAGGTGCCCGAGACCTCGGCGCTGGTCGCGGTGGCCCGCGCCTGTGGCGCCTACGGCGCGACCAGCTTCGGCGCCGGCTTTGGTGGCAGCGCCTGGGCGCTGGTGTCCACGGCCGACGTTCAGGCCTTCGCCACCGAGTGGCTCGCGGCCTACGCGCGCCGGTTACCAGGGCGGGCCGGCGTCGAATGGTTCGCCGCTCGTCCGTCCCCCGCGCTCGTGGCCGTGACCGGCGCGGCGCCTGACGACGGCCGCGGCTGACCGCTCTCGCCGCCACCACGCCGCCAGTGTAGGATCCACACGGCCGTCCCGCCCGCATGCACGCCGACCTCCAGGAAGCGATCGACTTCCACCACGCCATCCTCGCCGAAGGCGGCAAGGCGCTGGTCGGCTACGACACCGCCAAGGCGCTGGCCAACGTCGTGCTGCTGTCGGAGATCCCGACCACCTACGACAAGCGATCGGAGCGGCAGGTCAACGCCGGCAACCTGCTGCTGCGCGGCGTGCCGGGCGTCGGCAAGACCTTCTTCGGCGTCATCCTCGCGGCGATCAGCGACGCCAAGTTCGCGCGCATCCAGGGCCGCGCCGACCTGCAGCCGACCGAGGTCGTCGGCTTCCAGATGATCAACCCGGCCACCGGCGAGCTCGTGACCGAGTTCGGCCCGCTGGCCTCGGCCGAAGTCATCCTGCTCGACGAGATCAACCGCATCCCGCTCAAGTCGCAGAGCGCGTTTCTCGAAGGCGCTGCAGGACCGCACCATCACCGTCGGCAAGGACACCTACGAGCTGCCGGCGTTCAGCTTCGCGATCGCGACGATGAACCCGGTCGAGCTCGGACAGGGCACGTTCCCGCTGTCGGAAGCGGCGACCGATCGCTTCGCGATCATGGTCAACATCGGCTACCTGCCGCCGGAGGAAGAAGAGAAGCTGGTCAACTTCGACTTCAAGCAGGTGCGGCTGCAACCCGCTGATGTCGAAGGAGCGCATCATCGAGCTGCGCGCGCGTCATCAACCGAGCAGGTGTTCCTGCACGAGCGCCTCGGCAACTACATCCAGCGGCTGGTCGGCGGCGACGCGCCCGTACAACCCCGACACCGACTGGCTGCGAGCACTCGCCGTCGGAGCTGGTCGAGCGCGGCGTCGACCTCGGCGCCTCGCCGCGCGCCATCATCTGCTGGGGCCGGCTGGCCAAGGTCTGGGCGCTGCTGCAGCGGCGGCCGCGCCGAGGTCTATCCGGAGGACATCCAGGACCTGGCGCCGTACGTGCTCGGCCACCGCATCTGGCTCGGCCCGCACGCCGCCAGCCACGGCCTGACCGACCGAAGCGGTGATCGCCGACGTCGATCGAGCGGGTGCCGATTCCATGACGCGACGCGCCGGCGGCCACGCGTCGCTCGTCAACCTGACCGACATCACCGAGATCGAGCTGCTCATCCTGCAGCGGCATGCGGCGAGTTCACGCTCGGCGATCACCGCAGCCGTCGCCCACGGCGCCGGCTTCGACTTCGTCGGCCTGCGCGACTGGCAGGCGGGCGACCGGTTGTCGGCGATCGACTGGGCGCAGTCGTCGCTGACCAACTTCTCGCCGCTGGTCGTGCGCGAGTTCGAGCAGCCGAGCACGGCCACCGTGCTGGCCGTGGCCGACGCGTCGCTGTCGACGCGCTGCGGCATCGACGGCGTACCGATCGCCGCGGCCATCGTCGCCCGCGCGCTGGCCACCATCGGCCTGTCGGCGGTGTTCTTCCAGGACCCGCTTCGGCCTGATCACCTTCGACGGTGGCTTCACGCAGATGGCCGGCATTCCGGCCCGCACCGGGCGGAGCCACGTCATCCACTGCCTGGACGCCTACGAGATCGCGCCGCGGACTCGAGCCGCTCGCCGTCGGCAGCGGCATGGGGGCGGCGCTGGCCGGCAGCCTGCGGTCACGCCTCGCTCGTGCCGGTGATCTCCGACTTCCTGTTCGCCGAGGCGCCCCGGCTGGTCGAGGAGCTGGTCTCCGTCAACGTCACGCACGACGTGTTCCTGGTGATGGTCGACGGCGCGTTTGCCTACGCCGCGCCGCCCTCGTCGGCCGGGTGGATCACGGTGCGCGACGTCGAAGGCGGCGGCGCGCGCGTGCTGTCGCGCCGGGCCTTCCGCCAGTTGGGGGAGCAGGCGCGGGCCTGGCAGGCCGAGGTGGCCGCGGCCGCGCGCGCGGCGGACCTCGACGTGGTGGTGCTCGGCGCCGACCAAGCGCACGGCGAGATCGCGCTGGCCGAGTTCGTGGCCGAACGGCGGCTCCGGAAGGTGGCGCGATGAGCCGCCGCGACACCGTCGCGATCGCGCTCGCGGCCGTGCTCACGACCGCCGCCATGAGCGGCGCCCAACCAGCGACCTCCCGTCAGGACGGCGCCGCCCCGGCGCTGTCGCCCGACCATCCGCTGCAGTGCTGGTGGCGCTCGTCGACGGGAGCCATCCGCCTCGGCGAGGTCCTCGACATCACGCTGACGTGCCTCGTGTTCGAGAGCCCGGGCCTGCGCGCCGTGCCCGATGAGTCGCGTCTGTCGGTGGCTGCGGTGCAGCTGTCGCCCTTCGAGCTCGTGGGCGGGAGTCATCCGCCGGACGTGCGCCAGGACGACCGCCGCCTGTTCCAGGTACCGTCTACCAAGTGCGGCTGCTCGACCCCGACGCCATTGGCCGCGACGTCACGCTGCCGCCGCTGGCGATTCCCTACCAGGTGCAGAGCCAGGCCGGCACGGCGGCGTTGCAGGCCGGCCGCGACCTCGTGCACGTGATGCCGCAGCTGGTCCTCCGCCTCGTGTCGCAGGTGCCCGTCGACGCCGAGGACATCCGCGACGGCGCCGACGCCAGCCTGGCGCGCATCGACGCGCTGCGCTTCCGCGCTGCGACCTGGCGCGCCGCCGCCATGGTGCTCGGGGCGCTGGGGCTGGTGGCGGCCCTGAGCGCGCTCGCACCCTTGGCGCGCAACTGGCGCAAGGGCCGTCGGCTGGCGCCCGGGCGGCTGTCGGATCGTCTGGTGCTGACGCACGCCGCCGGTGTGCTCGACCAGGTGACGCGAGAGGCCACTACCGGCTGGACGCCTGAGTTGCTGGCCACGGCCCATGCCGCGACGCGCCTGGTCGCCGCAGCGGTACTGCGCGACGGGGTGCGGCAGCGGCGCCTCGCTCCCGAGGGCACGCCGCCCGAGGGCCGGCTGGTGGTTCGGCGCCGCTGGCGCCGGGGCGGCAGCGCGCTCACCGCGCACGTCACCAGCGCGGCGGTGGAACGCGCCCTCGTGGCCCTGCCGCCTGTCGTCCCAGTTACCGCCCGGCTCCGGCTCGAACGTCTGCGTGACAGCCTCGACGCACTCACCCGCGCCCACTACGCGCACGACGCCAATCTCGAGGATCGCGCCGCCATCGACGAGGCCGTGGCAGAGGCGCGCGCCGTCGCCGGCGAGGTGGCGCGCGAGCGGCTGTGGTCGCCGCGCGAGTGGTTCGCGGCGGCGCCGTCGGCGGCGCCGGCGCCGGGAGCCTGATGGACACGGGAAGTCTGCCAGCGCTGGCCCAGAGCCTCGGGCAGGACTGGCGTGCCATCGTGGCCGGCGGCGTCCAGTTCGCGTATCGCGACGACCCGCTGCTGGCGGCCATGATGGTGGCCGGTCTGGCCCTCGTGATCCTGGGGGCGCGCCTGGCGGCAGGCCTTCGCCCGAGCAAGGACGCCGTCGCCGTGCCGGCGCTGCTGGCGATGCCGCGCAGTTCGCGGCTGGCCTGGCTGCGGCATCTGCCCGTCGTCCTGGCCGGTCTCGGCCTGCCGCTGGCCATCCTGGCGCTGGCCGAGCCGTTCACTGCGCTGGTTTCAAACACGGTCACGTATCCGGGCCGGCGCATCGCCCTGATGATCGACGCCTCCGACAGCATGGCCACGTCGTTCAAGGCCGCCACGCTGAATCCCCGCGCCGAAACCGAGCCGGCCTTCTTCACCACGGTGGCCGCGGCCCGGCGCTTCGTCGAGCTGCGCCGCGCCGGCCGCTACGCCGACCTGATGGCGCTCGTGGAGTTCGGCGATCGCGCCTACGTCATCACGCCGTTCACGAGCGACTACGACAACCTGCTGCTCAGCATCGCGCTCATCGGCGACCCGGTCGAGTTTTCCATGTTCCCCGACCCGGGTACGGTCATCGCCAGCGCCATCGAGCAGAGCATCGAGATCTTCAAGGCGTTCAAGTTCCTCGAGGCCTCGGGCAACCTGATGGTGATCTTCACCGACGGCGAGGACACGACCTCGCTCGCGCACGGCCGCGGCCTGGATGACATCCTGAAGAGCGCCGTGGACCACGCCATTCCGCTGTATTTCGTGCGCACCAACTACGGCAAGGCCTTCGGCGAGGGTATCCCCGACGCGCAGTGGCAGGCGGCGGTCGAGAAAACCGGCGGGCGTTACTACGTGGCCCGCGACGAGGCGTCGCTGCTGGCCGCCGTGCACGACATCGACCGGGCCGCGGTCGGCGCCATCCAGGTCACGCGCTACACCAGCCGGCAGCCGCGCTTCGCGCTGCTGGCCCTGGGCGCCGCCGGCTGCTTCCTGCTGGCCGCCGGCTTGCGGCTGGCCGTGCCGCAGTTCTCGACCTTCCCCTGAGGGCAGTCATGGCGAACATCCTTGGAAGATTGGTGCTGGCGGCGTCGCTTCTCGGCGGCGCCTGGCTGGCTGCGGCGGAGGCGAGCCGGCTGCAGGCGACCGCTGATGTGTGGCAGCAGCTCGTGCTGCTGGAGAACGACGTGCCAACTCCGGCTGGACCCTCGCCGCTCACGCGCTGGTTGCCGGCCACGCTGGTGACGGCCGAGGACGTCGGCGCCCGGCAGAAGGCGGCCGGCGACTACTGGCTGGCGCGCTACGACGAACTCGTGAGCACGCGCGGCGGCGATCCCGACCCGGCCATCCGGCTCACCGCCGCCAACGCCGCCTATCGCCTGGCCCGTCGCGCCGGGCCGCCGGGCCTCGCAATGGCGGAGCGGCTCGACCGCGTGCGCGACGCCTATGGCGAGGTGCTCAAGGGCGACCCCGGCAACGCCGATGCCGCCTGGAACTACGAGTTCGTGGCCCGCACCCGCGACGTCGTGGCGCGCGCCCGAGCCGCAGGGCGCGGACGCCCGGCCCCCGGCACGCCCGGTCTGACCGCGCCGTCCGGCGCGCTCAGCGTGCATGGCGCTCCCGGCACCGCGCCGCCCGAGGTCAAGGGCGAGGAGTTCGAAACCATCGCGCCCATGGATTTCGGCGACCGCGAGGCGCAGCCCGAGGCCACCCCCGGCACCACCCTCAAACGCAAGGGTTAACGGCGCATGACCTTCGGGGAGGCCGGCGCGCTCTGGCTCCTGGCGGTGCCCGCCGGGCTGAGCGTGCTCTGGGCGGTGCGGCTGGCGGGCCGCTGGCACGAGGTCCGCGCGTGGCGCGCCCTGCGCATCGTGCCCGACCCCGAACGGCACCGCGTGCTCGGGTCGCTGCCGGCGTGGTTGTGCCTGATTGCCGCCGCCGCCTGCCTGCTCGTCGCCGTGGCCCGGCCGCGCGGCGAAGCCGCCACCGTGGGCCGCCCGGGTGTGGACCTGGTGGTGCTACAGGACGCGTCGGCCTCGATGCATGTCAAGGACGTGGCGGGCAGCCGCTGGCAGCGGTCGATGGCGTTCGTGCGGCGCCTCGGCGACGCGCTCAGTTGGCAGGACGACCGGGTGGCGCTGGCCGCCTTCGCGCACCTCGCCACGCCGCAGTTTCGCCTGACGCGCGATCCCAATACGGTGTTCTTCTTCCTCGACCACTTGAGTGCGCGCCCGCCGTTCCGGCTCGAAGACGACACCACCTGGAACACCGACCTCGAGCAGGCGGTGGCCTGGGGCCTGCGCATCCTCGCCAAGGACGAAGAGCTGCACGGCGTGTCGCCCAACGCGCGCGTCTTCCTGCTCATCTCCGATGGCGAGGCGTGGAGCGGCGAGGTGGCCCGCTCCATCGCCAGGGCGCGTGAGGCCAAGGTGCCGATCTTCGTGGTCGGCGTCGGCACGCTGGCCGGCGACTGGCTGCCGGACGTGACGCTGCCAGCCACCGAGGAACCGGCGCCGCACGCCATTTCACGCCTCGACCGGGCCTCGCTGCAGCGCCTCGCCGAGCGCGCCGGAGGGCAATACTTCGAGCTCGATTGGGATGCCGACCGCGACATCGCGAACGCCGTCGTGGACGCGGGCCGGCGCCTGGCCCCGCCGCGCGCGGCGGGGCCGACGGTCGTGGAGTTCTACCCGCGCTTCCTGATGGCGGGTGTGGCGCTGGCCGGCCTGGCCACGCTGTTCCTGCGCTCGCGCCCCGAGGCGTGGCTGCAGTTCGGGGTCTCGGTCCTCACGCTCGCGGCCGTGGCCGCCCTCCTGGGCTGAGCGTCCGGGTGGTCAGCCGGGCCGCCGGCAAGGTAAGCTGGCTGATTCCCTGATGGCGGTTGGCAGCCATCGATGGCCCTATGAACATCCTCGTGACCGGCGCGGCCGGCTTCATCGGCATGCACGTCTCGCAGCGCCTGCTGGCGAGGGGCGATGCCGTGGTCGGCCTCGACAACCTGAACGACTACTACGACCCGGCGCTCAAGCACGATCGGCTGGCCCGCTTGACCACGCAGGCCGGCTTCCGCTTCGTCGCGACTGGACGTCGCCGACCGCGCCGGCATGGCCGCGCTGTTCGCCGAGCGGCGCTTCGACCGCGTCGTGCACCTGGCGGCGCAGGCCGGCGTGCGCTATTCGATCGTGAACCCGCACGCCTACGTCGACAGCAACCTCGCCGGCTTCATGAACGTGCTCGAGGGCTGCCGCCACGGCGGCGTCGCGCACCTGGTCTATGCCTCCAGTTCGAGCGTCTACGGCGGCAACACGCAGATGCCGTTCTCGGAGTCGCACAGCGTCGACCACCCGGTCAGCCTCTATGCCGCCACCAAGAAGGCCAACGAGCTGATGGCGCACACCTACAGCCACCTCTTCGGCCTGCCCACGACCGGCCTGCGCTTCTTCACGGTCTACGGGCCGTGGGGCCGGCCCGACATGGCGCTCTTCAAGTTCACCAAGGCGATCCTGGCCGGGCAGCCGATCGACGTCTACAACCACGGCCAGATGGTGCGCGACTTCACCTACATCGACGACATCGTCGACGGCGTCGTAGCGCGTGGTCGACCGCGTGCCCGGGCCCGACCCGGCCTTCGATGCGGCCCGGCCCGATCCGGCGCGCAGCCACGCGCCCTACCGCGTCTTCAACATCGGCAACAACCAGCCGGTGCCGCTGATGGCGTTCATCGAGGCCATCGAAGGTGCGCTCGGCGTGACCGCGCAGAAGCACCTGCTGCCGCTGCAGGACGGCGACGTCCCCGGCACCCACGCCGACGTGTCGGCGCTCACCGCGTGGACGGGGGTGTCGCCCTCGACCTCGGTGCACGACGGCGTCCGCCGCTTCGTTGCCTGGTATCGGGGCTACTACGCCCAATAGGGACCACACAGGATGGATACGATTGCAGTCATCGGCCTGGGCTATGTCGGCCTGCCTCTGGCCGTCGAGTTCGGCAAGACCTTCCCGACCATCGGCGTCGATCTCTCGGCGGAAAAGGTGGCCGCGTATCAGCGCCACGTCGATCCCACCGGCGAGGTGAGCAGCGCCGATCTGAAGGCCGCCGTGCATCTCACCTGCACCACCGACGCAAGCGCCATCGCGCAGGCCGACGTGGTCATCGTGGCCGTGCCGACCCCGGTGGACGAGGCGCACAAGCCCGACTTCGGCCCGCTGATGTCCTCGTCGGAGAGCGTCGGACGGCATCTGAAGCGCGGCGCCACGGTGGTGTTCGAGTCCACGGTCTATCCGGGCGCCACCGAGGAAGTGTGCATCCCGATCATCGAGCGCCACTCGGGCCTCACCTGGAAGCAGGACTTCTTCGTCGGCTACAGCCCCGAGCGCATCAACCCGGGCGACAAGCTGCGCACGCTCACCAAGATCACCAAGGTGGTGTCGGGCGACTCGCCCGAGACGCTCGAGAAAGTGGCGGCGGTCTACGGCGCGGTCATCACCGCCGGGGTCTACAAGGCCAGCAGCATCAAGGTGGCCGAAGCCGCCAAGGTGATCGAGAACACGCAGCGCGATCTGAACATCGCCCTGATGAACGAACTGTCGCTCATCTTCCACCGCGTCGGCATCGACACCACCGAGGTGCTCGAGGCCGCCGGCACGAAGTGGAACTTCCTGCCGTTCAGGCCGGGCCTGGTGGGCGGCCACTGCATCGGCGTCGACCCCTACTACCTGACCCACAAAGCCGAGATGCTCGGCTACACCCCGCAGGTGATCCTGGCCGGCCGGCGCATCAACGACGGCATGGGCAAGTACGTCGCCGAGCAGATCGATCAAGCGGATGATCGCGCACGACCTGCCGGTCAAGGGCGCCGACGTGATCGTGCTCGGCATGACCTTCAAGGAAAACTGTCCCGACCTGCGCAACAGCAAGGTCATCGACGTCGTGCGTGAGCTGGCCACCTTCGGCGTGCGCGTCTGGATTCACGACCCGATTGCCGATGCCGCGGCGTGCGAACACGAATACGGCGTCACGCTGACCCCGTGGGACGAATTGCCGACGGCGTCGGCCATGGTCGCGGCCGTGTCGCACCAGGAGTACGCCGAGATGGGCGTGGGCGCGCTGGCCGCGCGGCTCGTGCCCGGTGGGCTCTTCGCCGACGTCAAGTGCGCCCACGATCCCCAGGCCGTGACCGGCGCAGGCTTGCGGCTCTGGCGTCTCTGAGCCACGGCGTCCGGCCCTGACCGGGCCGGCGTTTGATATCGTAGCGAGAGGCTCGAGGCTGCTGGTGCCGCCAGCGCCGCCCCAGCCAGGCCGATGTCCACGACCCTGCCCCTCTACGCGCTGACGCTCGCGCAGATGACCGAGGTGCTCCACAGCCGCACGCGGGCGCTGTCGGCCTTGCGCGCGCTGCATGCGATGGCCCCGGCGGTGGGGGTGCCGGATGAACTGGCCGGGGTGAACAAGACCGTGTGGGCGGCGGCCCGGCCCGGTCTGCACGTGCCGGGCTGGCGCGTCGTGCGCCGCCACGCGGCCCAGGACGGCACCACCAAGTACGCCATCGCCCTTGCCGGGGCCGGCGATGACCAGGCCGTGGAGACCGTCTGGATCCCCGGCCGTGGCCGCGAGACGGTGTGCGTGTCGAGCCAGGTGGGCTGTACCCGGGCGTGCACGTTCTGCGCGACGGCCGACATCGGCTTCCGGCGCAACCTCGGCGCCGACGAGATCGTGCTGCAGTATCTGGTGGCCGCCCACGAGGCGCGGGCCCTGCCGCGCAACGTCGTCTTCATGGGCATGGGCGAGCCCATGGACAACCTCGACCAGGTGCTGGCGGCCATCGCCGTGCTCACTGGCGCGCCTTCGCCCCTGCTCGGCGCCGAGCACATCACGGTGTCCACCTCGGGCATCGGCCCGGGCATGGAGCGCTTCCTGCGCGAGAGCGAGGCCGGCTTCGCGCTGTCGCTGAACGGCACCACCGACGAGCAGCGCGCCGTCATCATGCCGCAGACGCTCAAGTGGCCGCTGGCCGAGCTCTTCCGCATCATGCGCGCTGATGCCCGGTCGAAACCGCGGCGACGCTACTTCATGGAGTACGTGATGCTCGCCGGCGTGAATGACGCCGACGCCGATGCCGATCGTCTGCCGGCGCTGCTGGCCGGGCTCAACGCGCACGTGAACCTGATTCCCCACAACACCATCCCGGGGAACCCGTTGAGGGCGTCGTCGCCCGAGACGGTGGCGCGCTTTCGCGACCGCCTGCACGGCCACGGGGTGCGCGCCCTGGTGCGGACGCCGCGCGGTCAGGACATCGCCGCCGCCTGCGGCCAGCTGGCGCGCCGCCCTTAGGCCAGCCCTCGGTCCGTGTCACACTGGATGCACCGCTGCCAGGCGCCCGCCGAGCGGCCAGGGGATGGACGAGTCCGCCGAAGTAGTGCTGCTGCTCGACGAATGGCGACGGGGCGACCAGGCCGCCTACGACCGCCTGATTCCGCTCGTCTACGGCGAACTGCGCCGCCTGGCGCATGGCCAGCTGCGGCACGAGTCGCCCGGGCATTCGCTGCAGCCCACGGTGCTCGTGCACGAAGCCTACCTGCGCCTTGCCGATGCCGAGATCGACTGGCAGAACCGCACGCATTTTCTCAGCGTGGCGGCGCGGGTCATGCGCCGCATCCTGGTCGAGTGGGCGCGGGCCCGGCGGGCGGAGAAGCGCGGCGGCGACGGGGTGCGGGTGACCTTCAACGACGGCATTTCGGCGCCGGCCTCCGATCCGGTGGACGTGCTCGATCTGGATCAGGCGATGGAGCGGCTCCAGACGTTCGACGCCCGGCAGGCCCGGGTCGTCGAGCTGTCCTACTTCGGCGGGCTGACCTATCCCGAGATCGGCCGGCTGCTCGACATCTCGGAGGCCACCGTGGACCGCGATCTGCGCCATGCCCGGGCCTGGCTGAAGCGCGAACTGGCGGGCCGCTAGACCCGCCCGGCCGCGCCGGCGCGCCGGCCCGGGCCTCATGCTCGCCGGCAGTGGCATAATCCGCGCTGCGTGGCTCCTCTCGACCAGGCGCGCTGGCAGCGCGTGCGTGAGATTTTCGAGGCGATCGCCGACCTGCCCTCGGACGTCGTCGTCGAACGTCTCACCGCGCTCTGCGGCCACGACCACCAGCTGCGTGCCGAGGTCGAAACGCTACTGGCTCACGACCGCGCCGTCGACGACCCGATCGGCCGGGCGGTCGTCCGGGCGGCGCGCGGCGCGGCTGAGGAGACCGTGGCCACCGGCGCCGGCCGCCGGCTCCTGCACTACCGCCTGACCGAGCCGATCGGAGAGGGCGGCATGGGCGTCGTCTGGCGCGCCGCCGACGAAACGCTCGGCCGCGACGTCGCCATCAAGCTGCTGCCGCGGAGCCTCGGCCACGACGAGCGGCGCCTGGCGCGGTTCGAGCGCGAAGCCAAGCTGCTGGCCTCGCTCAATCACACCAACATCGCCGCCATCTTCAGCCTGCACGCGCTCGACGACGTCCGGTTCCTGGCCATGGAGTTCGTGCCGGGCGAGGACCTGGCCGCGCGCCTGGCGCGCGGGCCGATGTCGCTCGACGAGGCCGTGCGCGTGGCGCTGCAGATTGCCGAGGCCCTCGAGGAGGCCCACGAACGCGGCGTCGTCCACCGCGATCTGAAGCCGGCCAACGTCAGGCTGACGCCCTCGGGAAAGGTGAAGGTGCTCGACTTCGGCCTGGCCAAGGCCTTTGCCGACGATCTGGCCGGCGGGTCGTCGACATCGAGCGCCGCGGTGCTGGAGCCGCTCAGCACCCGCGACGGCGTCGTGCTCGGGACGGCGGCCTATATGCCCCCCGAGCAGGCGCGCGGCGCCGCCGTGGACAAGCGCTCCGACATCTGGGCGTTCGGGGTGGTGCTGTTCGAGATGCTCGCCGGGCGTCGCCCGTTTGCCGGCGGCACCACCGTGGACCAGCTGGCGGCAATCATCACGGCCGAGCCCGACTGGACCATGCTGCCGGAGGACACGCCCAAGGGCCTCGTCCGTCTGCTGCAACGATGCCTGCACAAGGACGCGCGGCGGCGTCTGCGCGACATCGGCGAGGCCCGGATCGAGCTCGAGCTGGTGGCTGCCGAGGCCGCCCTGCCGCCGCCGCCCGAACCCGAGCCCGGCGGCGTCGCCCGCTGGCGTGGGGGACGCGCGCTCGTGGCCGCCGCCGTCGTAGCCGCGGTCATGGGCGCCTTCTCATTGGGCCGCCAGAGCAGTGCCTTGGACACACCCCGGGCGACCGCGCCCTCGCTGGCGGTGCTGCCGCTGCTGGATCTCAGCGCCGGCCCACACGAGGACTACTTCGCCGACGGCCTGACGGAGGAACTGCTCAACCTGCTGGCGCGCAATCCCCAACTGCGCGTGGTCGGGCGGACCTCGTCGTTCCGCTTTCGCGGCGCCTCCGGCGATCTGCGCGCCATCGGCCGCACCCTGGGGGTGTCGTCGCTGCTCGAGGGCAGCGTGCGCCGCTCGGGGACGAACGTCCGCATCAACGTGCAGCTCGTGAACGCCGAGGACGGCTTCCACCTGTGGTCCAGTTCCTACGACCGCGACCTGGACGGCCTTCTCCAAGTGCAGGACGAAATTGCCGGCGCCGTCGCCAGCGCGCTGCAGGTTTCCTCGCCCGGCGGTGTCTCGCCGGCGCCGCCGCCGGGCGGCAACGGTCCGGCCTACAACGCCTTCCTGCAGGGCAAATATTTCCGCGGACGCAACACCAGGGACGGGCTCGACAAGGCGGCCGCCTACTTCGAAGAGGCCGTGCGCCTCGACCCCGGTTTCGCGCGCGCGTGGGCCGGCCTGTCGTATACCCGCACGGCGATGGGGGCCGAGGGTTACGTGCTGCCCGGCACGGTGGCCGGAGAGGCCCGCCGCGCCGCCGAGCGCGCCATCGAACTCGACCCGGAGCTGGCCGACGGGCACGCCGCCCTGTCGGCAGTGCGGCGCGCCTACGACTGGGACTGGAACGGGGCCGATGCCGCCGCCCAGCGGGCGCTGCAACTCGAGCCCAACAACGCCGACATCGTCCTCGGGGCGGCGCGGGTCGCCAGCGCGCTCGGGCGCCTCGACGAGGCCATCCTGCTGACCAGCCGGGCGGCGACTCTCAATCCCCTCAACGTGACGGTGCACTACCGCCTGGGCCGCTATCAGCAGGTCGTCGGCCAACTCGACGCCGCGCGCACGTCGCTGACCAAGGTGCTCGAACTCGACGACGACTATCCCGCGGCCCACGAGAATCTGGGCCTCGTGCTCCTGGCGCAGGGGCAGGCCGATGCGGGCTTGGCCGAACTGGCGCGCGAGGCCAATGACGCATGGAGAGAGCACGGCCTGGCCATCGCTTACCACCTCCTGAACCGTCCCGCCGAGGCCGACGCCGCTCTGGCGCGCCTCGTCGCCAGCCATCAGGATGTCGCGGCGGTTCAGATTGCCCAGATCCATGCCCTGCGCGGGCGGCCTGAAGCGGCCATGGACTGGCTCGACCGCGCTTACCTGCAGCGCGACACCGGGCTGTCTCAGTTGAAATCCACCGCCTACTTCGACCGGCTGGCCGGCGAGCCGCGCTACCAGACGTTCCTCGACAAGATGCGCCTGCCACGGTGACGCCGCGGTGAGCTACTTCACGTAGCTGTCGATGACCGCGCCAATCGCTCGCCGGCACACCGCGCAGAACTCGTCGGCACGGGTGAACATCAGGCAGTTGACCTCGGGCCGGTAGTAGCCGCGCGCTTCGTACTTCGCGCCCTCGAAGGCGCCGACCCGGTTCCTGAAGCGCTCCGAGGCGAACTGCACGTCGTCCATCTTGCGTTCGCGGGCAAAGAGCGCTTCCATCTCGGTTTCGGGGCGGCCCTGCCGGCGGAGCTCGGTGCGCGTCGCCTGCGCTTCGCGCGAACGCTGCTCGTAGCCGTCCTTGTCCCACGGGGTGGGCAGGGGCGTGCCTGGCGTCACCAGGTCCTGCCACTTGAGCGTGCGCCGGGTCGAGCAGCGCCGTCACGTTTGGTTCCCACGGCTCTTCGCGCGTGGTGCTGGGCAGGTAGGCCACCGGCGACGTGTAGTACTCGTCGGCGAGCGCGGCGAAGTGGTGACCGAACTCGTGCACGAAGACGTACGGGGCAAAGGCGTTGTCGGCGGCCACCGTGCTGTAGAGGTTGTAGATACCGCCGCCGCCGTAGGTGCGGCCGTTGACCACGATCTCGACCACGTCGTACGGCGCAAACGACGCCAGGCGCCGGAACGCGCGGTTGTCGAAGGTGAGCACGTAGCGTTCCGAGCCGAAGGCGTCGTAGGTCGAGCCGACCGGGTTGCTGCGGTGCACGCCCAGCGACGGCCGCGAGATGCCGGACTCGCGAGCCGGCGGCACGAGGCCCCACACGTTGAAGTCCTGGCGGCGTTCCTTGAACGGCGAGGTCTCGAACAGGATGGTCACGAGGCGGCGGGCGTCGGCCTCGAACTTGCCCCGTTCGGCGGCGGTGTAGCCGTCGCCGAGCAACAGCAGATCGACCTTGTGCGCCGGATCGCCGTGGCGCTCCAGGGCCAGGACCTCGCCGGCGCCGGGGTCGGGCACGGCCGTGCTCACGAACATGTCCTTTGGATCCACGGTGGTCGTCCACACCGTCGTCCACTGATTGCCGGGGCCGCGCTTGCGGACCTCCACGGCGACCGTCGCGGCCGGCGCGGGGAAGCGCAGCGACTCGTGGAAGGTGCGCGTGACGGTCGCCGCCTCCTCGGTCGTGACCCACTCGTCGTAGATCGAGCCGAAGCCGCGCGAGTAGAGCAAGGTCTTGGTGGCCGCATCACGGACGTCGAACCCGTAGGCGCCCAGGTGCAGGACGTCGCCCGTCTGGCCAGGCACCCCCGGCCAGGGCGCCGGCTCGATCGAGACCTGATCGAGGGCGAAGAGTTCCTGCCGGCTGTTGCCGGTGTGGAAGTAGTCCACGCGCATGGTGCGGGCCACCGTGGCTCCGGCGGATGCCGGCGCCGGGCCCTGACCATGCGCCGTGAGCCCCAGGCCGGCACCGACCAGCGCACACGCCAAGGCGAAGCCGATACGCATGCGCCGATGGTAGCCGAGTTACCATCGGCCATGCTGCGAGCCGGAGTCGTCACGGCGTGTGTGGTCCTGGGGTCGGTGACGGTCCGGGTCCAGCCCCGGCCGGTGTTCGAGCCGTTGCAGCCCGACCTGTTCGCGGCCGGCGCCAACCTGGTCAACGCCTTTGCTGATATCGACGGGGACGGCGACCTCGACCTGTTCGTGGGCTTCGACGGCGCCCCCAATCGTCTCTACCGCAACGACGGCGGGACCTTCACCGACGTGGCGGTCGGCAGCCGGCGTGGCCGACGCGCGGGCCACGCGCGCGGCGGCGTGGGGCGATGTCGATGCCGACGGCGATGCGGATCTGCTGCTCGGCTTCACCCCTGGGCCGGCCGGCCCGGTGCTGCGCCTTTATCGCAACGAGCGCGGCGTGTTCGCCGACGCGACGGCGACCGCGGGTCTCACCGTGGCGACCGGGGCGGTGCGCCAGCCGGTGTTCGTGGATGCGGATGGCGACGGCGACCTCGATTTGTTCGTGGCCTTCCGCGATCGCCCCAACGCGCTGTTCAGGAACGAGCGTGGCACCTTCACCGAGGTGGCCGCGGAACTGGGTTTGGCCGACCCGCGCAAGACCGTGGGCGCGGTGTGGTTCGACGCCGATGAAGACGGCGACCTCGACGTGGCGGTAGCCAACATGGACGGCGACGCCAACGGCTTGTTCCGCAACGACGGCAGCCGCTTCGTGGACGTGGCCGAGGCCGCCGGCGTGGCGTGGGGCGGACGGCGGCCGACGCGACCCCGGGAACGGCACGGTACGCGTCTGCGCTGCCGACCTCGACGGCGACGGCCGCTTCGATCTCTTCGCCGCCAACTACGGCCCGCTCGGCTTCTTCAGCAACCGCGGCGGCGGCCGCTTCGAGGACCGCGCGGCGGCGTGGGGCCTGGCGGTGGACTCGCGCTACGACGCGTGCGCGCCGGCCGACATCGACCACGACGGGCGGCTCGACCTCTACGTGAACGGCACGGTGACCGGCGGCGTGAGCTGGCAGGACACGCTCTTTGCCAACACCGGCACGGGTTTTGTCGACGTCACCCCGCCGCAACCTGCGGGCGCTGCAAGCGGACCACGGTGTCGCAGTGGGCCGATGTCGACGGCGACGGCGATCTCGATCTGGCGCTGACCGGGTCACGGTCCGACGGCATGCACCTCGTGCTGCGCAACCAGCTGGCCGCCGCCGATGCCAGCCGCGCCCTGCACGTGCGCGCGCTCGACGCGGCTGGGCACGCGACCCTGGCGGGGGCCGAAGTCCGAGTGTTCGCCGCCGGCACGCCGCGGCTGATGGGGGCGCGGCTGGTCGATGCCGGGTCCGGCTACGACGCGCAGAACGACATGCCCGTGCATGTGGGGCTTCCCGCCGGTGTGGCGCGGGTCGACGTGCAGCTCATCGTGCCCCGCGGCGGACGCCGCCTCCCGGTGTGGGTGCGGAACGTCGATCCGGCGGCGTGGCGCGGCCAGGCGCTGATTGTTCGCGCGGCCAAGTGAGGGACGCGGCCCGCGCGTGCGACGCGTCCCGCGCGACGCGTCCCGCGCGTGCGCCGCGGCCCGTACGCGCGCCGCGGTCCTGCCCTGACTACCGGGCGAAGGGTGATGAGCACGTTGGCGGAACGTCGCGCCGTTAACGGTTTCCCGCCGGCCGCGTCCTGTGGACATGACCCGACGCTGGCTGCTGCGCTCGTTTGGCCTGGCCGCGGCTTCGCGCCTGGCACTGCCAGCCCCTAGCGACGCTCGCCAGACCCTGGTCGACCCGGAGTTCCTCAGCCGCTGGAACCGCGTGCAGCTGGAACGACCATCAGCGGTAGGCTGGTCTTCCCGAATCGCACCGCCCGACGAGCCCGGCTCGCCGCTCGTCGTTCACGGCAGCCTGTTCGATCGGCAGGGGGAGCACCCGATCGAAGCGGCGCTCGTCTTCGCCTATCAGACGGATAGCGACGGACGCTACGATCGGCCCGGCCACGACGGCTGGCGTCTCCGCGGCTGGGCCCGGACCGACCCGCGCGGCCGGTTCGAGTTCCAGACGATCCGTCCCGGACCGTATCCTGGCCGCGACGTCGCCGCCCACATCCACGTCGGCGTCGACGGCGCGCCGGGCCAGCGTCAGACGCTGCTGGACGTGCTCTTTGCCGGCGACCCGCGGCTGTCGGCCGCCGAGCGGGAGAGATCGACGCGCGAGGGCGCCTTCGCCAACATCAGGCCTGTCACAATCGAGAACGGCACGGCCCACGTGAGCATCCGCTTCCGGCTGGCGGGAGACTTCATTTTCTGACGCGCGAGACCACCGGCGGGACGCAGGAAGGCGACGACGTGGCCACCCTGGTGCGACGAGCACAGGCCGGGGACCGTGAGGCGTTCGGGCGCCTCTACGCCCGGTTCAGCCGCTACGTGCATGCCATCGTGCTGGCGCGCGCCCGGCCGGCCCAGGCAGCCGATCTCGTGCAGGATGTCTTCGTCCAGGCCCTCGACCGCCTCGACACACTGCGCGAGGCGGAGGCGTTTGCCGGATGGCTCGCCGCGATTGCCCGGCATCACGTGCTCGATGCGATGACCCGCGCCCCGAGAGAGTTCGCCCTGGACGAGGGCGCGGAGGAGCCCGCCGCGCCCGGGCGCTCGCCAGAGAACGATCTCGATGTCTCCCGGATCCTCGTTGCGGTCCGGACCTTGCCCGAGGCCTACCGCGAGACCTTGCTGCTGCGGTTCGTCGAGGGGCTGACCGGGCCCGAGATCGCCGACCTGACCGGGCTGACGCCGGGGTCGGTCCGCGTCAACCTGCATCGCGGTGTGCGGCTGCTGAAGGCGGCACTGGGGATCACGCCATGACCGATCACGACGGCTACCTCTGGGATCGATCGGGACCGCCCGACCCGTTTGTCGAGCGGCTGGAGCGGCACCTGCGGCCGCTCGCGTTCGAACCGGCGGCGACGGGCGCGCCGTCGGCCACGCCGCGGGCGGCACGGCGCCCGTCGTTGGCGCGGCGTTGGCTCGTCGCGGCGGCCTGTGTGCTCCTCGCGACCGGGCTTGGACTCTACCGCTGGCGCCTCGACTGGCCGGTCGATCGCCCCTGGCCGCTCCAGGCCAGTGGCGATGCTCATCTGCCGGCGCGCCTGGCGGTCGGCGAGGCGCTGGATCTGGGCGCGGACGACAGCGCCACCGCCCGCATCGCGCGGCTCGGCCGTCTGGACATTCGGCCGTCGACGTCACTTACGCTCGACGCCACCGGCGGCGGTCGTCACTGGCTCACCCTCTCGGCCGGTGAGGTCTCGCTTCGGGTGTGGGCGCCGCCGCGTGCCGTGTCGATCCGGACGCCGGCCGGCACGATCGTCGACCTCGGTTGCGCCTTCGACTTGGAAGTGCGCGACAACCGCGCCGCTCTACGTGTGCATTCGGGCTGGGTCGAAGCCGCCAATGCCTTCGGCGAATCACTCGTGCCCGAGGGCGCGGCCACGGTCATGCGCGCGGACCGCGCCCCCGGGGTGCCGATCTACCAGGACGCGACGCCGGCCTTCGCCTTGGCCGTGCGCGCCATCGAGTCGGCGGCCCGCGACGCCGAGGTCGATGCCGAGCTCGACACCGTCGGCAGAGACGCCCGGGCCCGCGACGTGATGACGGTGCTCACGCTGCTGGCCCGACAGCCGGGGCCGCGCCGCGGGCGGCTGGCCGGCATCGCCGCGTCTCTCGTCCCGGTGCCGGACGACGTCACGGCTCGACGCCGTCGTCGCCGGTGACAACGAGGCGGTCTGGCGCTGGCACGACAGGCTGCCGTTGCCGAGCATCAAGAACTGGTGGCGGCAGTGGCGCGACGCGCTGCCCTCTCACACCCGCTGACGCGGCTAACGATCCGGTCCGCTCAGCGTCCTTGGTGGCGCGGGGAGGTGACGGTGGGTTGGCGATGCCCGAGCGGCTGGGTCGCGGCTGTGGTCATATCGGTGGCGCTCGGATGGAGTGCGGCCCATGAGCAGGGGGCGACGGCCCGGTTCATCGACCGCGCGCACAGCCACGTGCGCTTCGCCGTGACCAAGTGGGGGTTCGTCGAGGTGGAAGGACGCTTCCTCGACTTCGACGGCGCGATCGTGTGGGATCCCGCGCATCCGGAACGGGCCTCGACCCACTGGCGAGTTCGGGTGGCCTCCGTGACGACAGGGGAGCCGGATCGCGACCGGGCCTTGCTGGCGCGGGAGTACTTCGACGTTGCGCATCACCCCGAACTGACCTTCGCGAGCACCGAGGTACGAGCCGTCGCCCCCGACCGCCTTGCGGTGCAGGGGCGCATCACGCTGCGGGGCGTGAGCCGGCCGCTGACACTCGAGATCGCCATCCTCGACACCCGCGACCTGCCCGATCTCGGGCGCGTGACGCTCTTCCGGACCGCGTTCACGCTCAATCGCCGCGAGTTCGGGATTGTCGGCGGGTCGCTGCTCGGCCCGGTGATCTCCGATCAGGTGCGCATCGAGATCGTCGTCGCGGCGAGCGAACGCTCCGCTCGAGGCTGAGACCAAGGGGAGCGCCGTCAGGAACACCGAGAAGTCTGAGCCGACGGATGCTTCAGGCATCACAGAGGTACGGCTGAGACCTGGAGATCGGAGCGGCGGGCCTGGACATCCAGGCGGTTCCACGGCTATCGTTCGGCTGTCTTCGACGGCACTCCGATGACGATCAAGGTCGCGCACGCTCGGCGGGATCCCTCGAGACGAAAGGACGCCGGCCAATGAAAAGACGGATGTCGATTGCGGTGGCGCTGCTGGTCGTGGCCGCCTCGTTGGGGGTGGCGGCCGCGCGCCTCGAGCAGCGCGCCGTCGTCGAGGCCCCGGCGGGCGTGCAGGCGCCGCGGTTCGAAGTCGATCCGCTGTGGCCGAAGCCGCTGCCCAACAACTGGATCCTCGGCCAGACCATCGGCGTCGCCGTCGACGCTCAGCGATCACGTCTGGATCATCCACCGCGCCGGCTCGCTCGAGCCGGGCGAGGTGCATCGCCACGACGCACGCCGCGCGTCGGCGAGTGCTGCGCTCCGGCGCCGCCGGTGCTCGAGTTCGACCCCGCCGGCAACCTCGTCGGCCACTGGGGCGGCCCGGGCCAGGGCTACGACTGGCCCGACTCGAACCACGGCATCACCGTGGACTACAAGGGCAACGTGTGGATCGGCGGCAACGGCCGCGGCTCGCCACCGGCCGCGGCGATCACGGCCGCGGCCGGCCAGAACCGCGAGCAGGACGAAAGTCAGGTCGGCGGCGTGCAGGCGTTCAACGACAACATGGTCCTGAAGTTCACCCGCGACGGCAAGTTCCTGGTGCAGATCGGCAAGCCGCACTCGAGCAAGGGCAGAACGACGTCGGCAACCTGCGCCTGCCGGCCAAGATCTTCGTCGACCAGAAGACCAACGAAGCCTACGTCGCCGACGGCTACGGCAACCACCGCGTCGTCGTCTTCGACGCCGACACCGGCAAGCTACAAGCGCCACTGGGGCGCCTACGGCAACAAGCCCGACGACGCGATCTCGGCCGCTACGATCCGAAGGCGCCGCCGGCGCAGCAGTTCCGCAATCCGGTGCACTGCGCCGATCTCTCGGTCGACCGCCTGCTCTACGTCTGCGACCGCGTCAACGACCGCATCCAGGTGTTCACGCCCGACGGCAAGTTCGTCAAGGAAGCGTTCTTCAACCGCGAGACGCTCGGCTCGCGGCTCGGTGTGGGACGTCGCCTTCTCGAAGGACCCGCAGCAGAAGTTACCTCTACCTGGCCGACGGCGAGAACGACAAGGTCGCACGTGATCGAGCGCGACACGCTGGAACTGCTCACCAGCTTCGGCGAGGGCGGCCGCCAGCCCGGCGATGTTCTACGGCGTGCACAGCATCGCCACCGATTCGAAGGGCAACCTCTACACGACCGAAACCTACCGCGGCCAGCGCGTGCAGAGCTTCGTCTACAAGGGGCTCGAGCCGGTGACGACCAAGAACCAGGGCGTGGTCTGGCCCAGACGGCCGTGAGCGCCGTCGCGCCGGCCAGAACGTGCGCGGCTACGCGGCGGCGGCCGGCGGCGCGTCTTTCGGCGCCCACGACACGTCGACGTCGTTGCGCTTGAACAGGCCGAGCAGGCCGGCCTTGTCGACCGCCTTGGCGTAGGCGTCTTCCGGCTTCACCAGCTGGCGCTTCACGAGATCCAGGAAGCTGTCGTTCATCAGGCACATGCCGAACTTCTTGCCCGACTGCATGATCGACGGGATCTGGAAGGTCTTGCCTTCGCGGATCAGGTTCGAGATCGCGGGCGACGCCACCATCACCTCGAGCGCCGCGACCCGGCCGCCGCCGATCTTCTTGCACAGCATCTGGGCGATGACGCCCTTCAGCGCCGTCGGCCAGCATCATGCGGATCTGCGCCTGCCGCTCGGCCGGGAACTGGTCGATGATGCGGTCCACGGTGCCGATGCGCCGTCGACGTGTGCAGCGTGCCGAACACCAGGTGGCCGGTCTCGGCGGTCTCGATGGCGATGGCGATGGTCTCGAGGTCGCGCATCTCGCCGACCAGCACGATGTCGGGGTCTTCGCGCAGCGCGGCGCGCAGCGCGTCCTTGAACGAGTCGGTGTGGTTCGCCGACCTCGCGCTGGTTGACGAGGCACTTCTTGTTCTCGTGCACGAACTCGATCGGGTCCTCGATCGTGATGATGTGATCGGCGCGGTGTGCGGTTGATGTAGTCGACCAGCGCGCACAACGTGGTCGACTTGCCCGAGCCGGTCGGACCGGTGACCAGCACCAGCCCCTTGGGCAGCTTGCACAGCTCGAGGATCTCGGCCGACAGGCCCATCGATCTCGGCGGTCAGGATGTTGCTGGGGATGACGCGGAAAACCGCCGCCGACGCCCTTGCGGTCCACGAAGATGTTGCAGCGGAAGCGGCGAGGCCTTCGATCTCGTAGGCGAAGTCGGTATCGTGCCGGCGCTCGAACTCCTCGCGGGCGCGCGCCGGGGCGATCGACAGCAGCAGGTGCTCGGTTTCCGCGCCCGACAACGCCCGGCAGCCGGGTACCGGCGTCATCTCGCCGTCGAGGCGGAAGGTGGGCGTCATGGCGGCCGAGACGTGCAGGTCCGAGGCTTTGGCCTGCACCAGCGCGCGCAGCAGTGCGCGCATGCCGGTGGCCGCCGCTTCGGAGGCGGGGGCGGCGGCCGGCGCGGCGAGGGGGGGGCTGGTGGCGTCCATGGTCAGTTCCCGTTCTCGGGCATCTCGACGACGAGCGTGATGTGCCGTTTGTGGATGAGGTGGTGTTCGCCGGCGGCGCGCACGATGACGAACGGGTCGGGCGTGTTGAGCCAGTCGCCCACGCGCTGGTGGTCGCGTGGCATGTCGATGACCATGTCGCCGGCGAAGCTGGCGCTGCCGGCATCGACGACCACCCGCGCCACCGGCGCGTCGACCAGCGGCTCGTCGGGCGCATCGGACGCGTCCACGTCGCCGACCGGCACCGTGAAGGCCACGACGGCGTCGAGGCTGAAGATGGTCGGGCGCGCCGCGTCACGCGCCCGGAACGGGAAGAAGGCGGGGACGGTGCCGCTCCACTCGTCGAGGCGCATCGGTCCGGCATGGCGCGACGACTGCGCCGGCAGGAAGATGTCGCCGGCGAAGGCGCGGCCGTCGGCGCACGTGATGGTCACGGGCTGTGTGGTGGTGGGCACCCGCAGGTCGGTCATGGACGCAGTCGTCTCCGTGCTGGTAATCGGCCTTCAGGCCCATAGCCGTAGGGCGCAGGCGGGCCGTTGGCACCGCTGGGGGCGGGCCTGCACGCGCCGGCGCGGCGCGGCGATCCATGCGTGCGTGGCGCTCGCTATACTTCCCGGTATGTCACGTGTGATCCGGATGTCTGGCGCGCTGGTGCTCGTGGCGGCGCTGACCACGGCCGCCCCTTCAACGCAGTCCCGCTCCTTCGTCGTCGCCGGGGCGCAGATCGCCGACGGCACCGGCGGCCCGTTGCGCCAGGCCAGCCTGCGCGTCGAGGGCGACACCATCGCCGCGATCGGCGAGGTGACGCCGCGCGCCGGCGAGACGGTCGTCGATGGCACCGGCATGGTGCTGGCCCCGGGCTTCATCGACGCGCACAACCATTCAACCGAGGGGCTCGAGACCGAGCCAGCCGCCACCACCCAGGTGTCGCAGGGCATCACCACCCTGGCGGTCGGGCAGGACGGCAGCTCGCCGTGGCCGATCAGCGCCTATGTGGCACGGCTGCGCGCCCACCCGCCGGCCGTGAACGTGGTCGTCCTGGCCGGACACGCCACCATCCGCCAGCAGGTGATGGGCGCCGACTACAAGCGGAAGGCCCGCCCGGCCGAGGCCGCGCGCATGCGCGCGCTGGTCGATCAGGCCATGAGCGAGGGCGCGTTCGGATTGTCGTCGGGCCTGGAGTATGAAGTGGGGAGCTATTCCGACATCGAGGAGGTGGTCGAGATGGCCCGGGCCGCTGGCGCTCGGGGCGGCTTCTACATCTCGCACATCCGCGATGAAGCCGACCTGACCATGGACGCGGTCCGCGAAGCCATCGCCATTGGCGAGCGCGCCAAGCTGCCGGTGCAGATCACCCACATCAAGCTCGGCACGCAAGGGGTGTGGGGTAAGGCCGATGAGGTGGTGGCCCTCGTCGAGGCGGCGCGCAAGCGCGGCGTGGACGTGACGGCCGACGCCTACCCGTACCTGGCGTGGCAGTCGACGCCGCGCGTGCTCGTGCCCAACAAGAAGTACGACGACCCGGTCAGCGTGAAGCGCGGCCTCGACGACATCGGCGGCGCCAGGAACGTGCAGATCACCCGCTGGAAGACCTATCCGCAGTACATCGGCAAGCGGCTCGACGAGATGGCCAGGGCCGAGGGTCTGTCGGACATCGAAGCCTACGTACGCTTTGCCCGCGACGACGATGCCGGCATGATCGGCCACGCCATGATCGAAGCCGATCTGCGGACCTTCTATCAGCAGCCGTGGGTGATGGTGGCCAGCGACGGCGGCATCGCCAACAGCCACCCGCGCGGGGCCGGCACCTTCCCACGCGTGCTCGGGCGCTACGTGCGCGAGCAGCACTGGCTCACGCTGCCGGACGCCATCCGCAAGATGACGTCGCTGCCGGCCGCGCGGCTGGGGCTGAAGGATCGCGGCACGCTGCGGGAGGGCATGAAGGCCGATCTGGTGCTCTTCGATCCCGCCACCGTCATCGACCAGGCGACCTTCGAACAGCCGCGGGCGCTGTCGACCGGCATCGCGAAGGTGTGGGTGAACGGGGGCCTCGTGTGGAGCGGCGACGCGTCGGGTCCGGACCGTCCTGGACGCGTGCTGGCGCGGTGAGGCCGGTCCCGGGCAGCCCGTCTGTGACCTCAGGTCGCTATCAGTCGTCTCGCCATCGCTGCCGCACGGCCAGCTTGGTGCTGATGGCGACGCTCGCCGGCGTGTCCCATGGATTCGGCCAGACGGCGGCGCCGCCGTCGCTGGCCGCTGGCGAGCTGCGCGCCGGGGTGACCATCGACGGGCGGCTCGACGAACCCGCGTGGGCCGCGGCCCAGGCCATCGAGGCGTTCGTGCAGACCGACCCGCGCGAGGGCCAGCCGGCCTCCGGCCACACGCGCGTGCGGGTGCTGGCCGGCGCGAAGGCGCTGGTCGTGGGCATCGAGTGCGACCAGCCGCCGGGCACGCCGGTCGTCAGTTTCAGCGTGCGTCGCGATGCCGCGCTCAACCAGGAAGATCACGTGCGCGTCGTCCTCGGCCCGTTCATGGACGGACGCTCGGGCTACGTGTTCGTCGTGAATCCGAGTGGCGCGCGCTACGACGGCATCATCAACCCCGGCGGCGAATCGGAGAACGCCGAGTGGGACGGCATCTGGGACGCGGCCACGGTGCGCCATGCCGGCGGGTGGAGCGCCGAGATTCGGATCCCGTTCCTCACGCTCAGTTTCAAGCCGGGCCTGCGGACGTGGCACTTCAACGTGCAGCGGCGCATCCAGGGCCTGCTCGAGACCGTGCGCTGGGCGGCGGCGGCGCGGCAGTTCCAGGTCACTCAGACGAGCCGTGCCGGGCTGCTGACCGACCTGCCGGAGATCGACCTCGGCCGCGGGTTGAGCGTGCGGCCGGCGGTCACGGCCGGCGCCGGCATCCCGGCGCCGGACGCGCCCGTCGACCCGGACTTCCAGGCCAGTCTCGACGTCACCCAGCGCTTCGGCGCCAACATCCTCGGCTCGTTCACGGTCAACACCGACTTCGCCGAGACCGAAGTCGATACCCGGCGCACCAACCTCACCCGCTTCCCGCTGTTCTTCCCCGAGAAGCGCACCTTCTTCCTCGAGGGCGACGACATTTTCTCGTTCGGGCTGGGACTGAACCAGGACGTGTTGCCCTACTTCAGCCGGCGCATCGGGCTGGTAGCCGGCAAGGAGGTGCCGATTCTTGCCGGCGCCAAGGTCAATGGACGTCTGGGCAGCACCAATGCCGGGGTGCTGGTCATCGCCACCAACGATCGAGCCGGGCGTCGTCGAACGCGAGAGCGGTCATGGCCGTGATGCGGGTGAAGCAGAACATCGGCCGGGAGTCGTGGCTGGGCGCCATCGCCACCGTCGGCGATCCGCTCGGCCGCTCCGGCCGGTGGCTCGCGGGCGGCGACATCACCTACGCGACCTCCCGTTTCCGCGGCAGCAGGAACCTGCTGGCCGGCGCCTGGGTGCTGGCCACCAATGGGCCGGGCCCTGATCCGACCGCGGCCGGGTTCAAACTCGACTACCCCAACGACGCCTGGGATGCGGCGCTGACCTACAAGCGCATCGGCCGCGACTTCGCGCCAGCGCTGGGGTTCGTGCCCCGACCGGCGGTGCAGCTCTTCAACCTGAGTCTCGACAACCGCACCCGCGTCTCACGCGGTCCGCTGCAGCAGCTCACCCACGAGTTCCGCCCCTTCCTGGCTACCGACCTGGACGGCCGGTGGGAGAGCTACCGCGTCTTCAGCGCGCCGCTCAACTGGCGCTTCCGCAGCGGCGACCGGCTGGAGGTCAACGTCAATCCCACCGGTGAACGCCTGACCACGCCCTTCGTGGTGGCCGACGGCGTCACGATTGCGCCGGGGCGGTATCACTGGCGCCGGTACCGGCTGGAGGCCGGCACCGCGCAGAAGCGACGTTTCTACACCCAGCTCACGTGGTGGTTCGGCGGCTTCTACGATGGCACCATCGACCAGGTGATCTGGAGCGGGGCGTGGAATCCGACGTCGCTCGTGACCGTGGAGGTGGCGGGGGAGCGCAACCTGGGACGGCTGCCCGCCGGCCGCTTCGCGCAGACGCTGGTGAGCACCCGCGTCCGTCTGAACGTCTCGCCGGACCTGTCGGTGGCCAGCTACGTGCAATACGACACGGTGTCCGACTCGGTCGGCGTCAACACGCGCCTGCGCTGGACGTTCCGGCCCGTCGGCCGACCTGTTCGTGGTCTACAACCACAACGTGCGCTCCCTGCTCGAGCGCTGGCAGCTCGAATCGAATCAGGTCGCGGTCAAGCTGCAGTACGCCTGGCGGCGCTGAGCGACCGGCGCGCTAGAATACGCGGCGCCCGTCCGCTTGCCACGCCACTTGGAGGAAACATCTCGATTCGCACCTGGATGACGCCCGCGCTGGTCCTGACCCTGACCCTGACGGCCGCGCCGTCGTTCGCGCAGGCGCCGGCCCCGCAAGAAGCGCGTCCTGGCGGCCGCACCGCCTCGGTCAACACCGCGCCGCGGGTCGACGCCGCGACCATGGCGCGTCCCATCGACATGCACGACAGCGTGTCGATCGAGAACCTCACGATGCTCGAGGTCCGCGACCTGATCAAGGCCGGCTCGACGACTGCCCTGGTCCTCACGGGCGGCATCGAAGAGAACGGGCCCTACCTGACGACGGGCAAGCACAACAACGTGCTCAAGGCCACCGGCGAGTCGATCGCGCGCGCCCTGGGGAAGCGCTGGTGGCGCCGATTGTCACGCTCGAGCCCGGCAACCCGATGCGGGCCAATCTCTCGCCCGGCACCATCCTGCTCTCGGCGGCCACCTACAAGGCCGTGCTCACCGACATGGCCAACAGCCTGAAGTCGCAGGGCTTCACGAACGTGGTGATGATTGGCGACAGCGGCGGCAACCTGACGCCGATGAAAGAGGTGGCCGAGGCCGTGAACAGCGCCTGGGCCGGGTCGAGGCGCGCGGGTCCACTTCATCCCGGATACTACAACTACGCCGATGTCGAGGCGTTCGAGGAGCGCGAACTCGGCATCCACGAGACGATGGAAGGGCTGCACGACGATTACTACATCTCGGCCATCATCGCGACCGTGGACACCGATGCCATCCGCATGCCCGAGCGCGTGAAGGCCGGCAAGTTCGTCATCAACGGCGTGCCGCTGGCGCCGATTGAGAAGACCATCGCCAACGGCAAGCGGATGGTGGAGTTCCGCACCCAGGTGACGGTGGCCGCCATCCGCAAGTCGATGGCGAAGTAGCGCGCCGTTCGCCGTCAACTCGCGTCGAGAATATCGCGGACGGCGCCGACGGACCGGGCCATGGCATCGCGCCAGAGGCCGTGATGGCCATCGGCGGTCACGGCGGTAACCCAACGCTCAGCCGCCCCCGCCTTCCCGCGCGACGATGCCAGGCGCACCAGGAAGTCGGCAAATAGTCGTGCGGTTGACCGTTGTGCAGGTACGGAATTGCGAACCCGAGGCCGGCATTCTTCACGAAGGCTGCAACCTTAGGACTGCACGAACACGCTGCCACTCGGCGTCAGCAGCTCCCGCGCCATCTGCAGGCGGTCGCGCATGGAGGTGAGCATCACCACAGTGAGACGCGCGAGCAACCACTCGCTCAGTTCGCGCGCGCCGTGCTCCCCGTCCCAGTCGAGGGCGAGGCGAGAGCGACGAGGCGTAGCGGTTGACAGATTTTCGGACTCGACCCGTGAGCAGTCGAGGGCTGTGATCCACGAGCGCGGTCCTGCGCGCCAGAATCGGCGCTGCGCGGCACACGCACCATTCCGCCGGCGATTCGCCGCGCTCTGGCCGCCCGCGACACCCGGCTGCCGCTTTCCGGGCTGCACGTCCCGCCGCTGCGACGCCCACCACATCGTGCACTGGGCCGACGACGGCAACACCAGCCTCCCGAATCTGGTGCTCTGTGCCGACGCCATCACCGAGCCGTGCACGAGGGCGGATTTGGCGTGACCCGTGACGCTAACGGCGAAGTGACCTTCACGAGACCGGACGGCCAGCATCAGGACGCTGCGCCGCCGGCCCCGCCGACGTGGCACAACCAGCACGACCCCGCCCCCATCGCTCCGAACGCACCGGCGGTGTGGGACGGCACGCGGTTCGATGTCGTGTGGGCCATCGCTGTGCTCCGCACCAGCGGCCAGAAGAACTAGAAAGGGAAGGTGGGAGGCTGTGGGAGCCGTGGAAACCGCCCTGCGGTTTCCACGGAGCTCGTGGGCGCGTTGCCCGCCCCACACCCCGAGGCAAGGCGTCCACCGCTCCGGCAGCTTCCACAGCACAACCGGTGCCGCGGCCCACCTACCGCACGACGACGTCGCGCAGCGTCGTCGGCGAGCCGGACTTCTCGAACCAGTCGATGCCCTCGCTGACCAGGTCGAACTTCAGCGCGTAACGCCCGGGCGTGCTGGGCAGCGGCACCTCGATGGTGACGTCGGCCGCGCCGCCGCCGGGATGTCGTCGGGCAGCCACGCCCGAGCGTGATCGCGGTTGAGCAGCGTGCCGTCGGCGCCGACCAGCTGCGCGCCCAGGCGCACCAGGCGTCGGCCGTAGCTGGCCTGGCGGCGGAAGGGGCGCGACGAGCGGTTGCGTCACGCGCGTGTGCACGGTGATGGTCTCGCCGGGCCGGCCGGCGAGCCCGTCGGCTGGCGGCGCGCACGTCGATCTCGGCCCGCGGCGTGGCCCCGGCAATGGCGTTGCCCAGGCCCGACTGGTCCCACACCTCGTGGCTGGATGCGCGCGAAGTCGGACGTGCCCGGCGCGAAGCGGCGTGAGAACGAATCCTCGGGGTGATCCGTGATCTCCCAGGTGAGGCGATCGACGCCGAACTCGGCGGCCATGCGCCCGGGCCTTGTCCATCTCCTCGTCCGAGTCGTTCCACTTGAAGAGGATGTAGCGCCAGTTGAGCTGCGGCACGTCGCGGCCGCTCTTGGCCTTCTCGTCGGCCATGGCGCGGAGGTTGGCCATGGCCAGGTCGAACTTGCCGCGTTGCCGGTAGCGGACGTAGGTTTCCTGCGAGGCGCCGTCGATGGAGAAGGTGACCTCGTCGATGCCCGAGTGCACCAGCCGCCGCGCCTTCTCCTCGTTCAGCGCCAGGCCGTTGGTGCTCGTGTAGAGATAGATGTGCGGGAACCTGGTCTTGATGTACTCGCACATCTCGACGGCGCGCTTGTGCAGGAAGGCCTCGCCGTAGTTGAAGAAGTCGACGCGGCCGAGCGTCGGGCCGGCTTCGTCGATGACCCGTGTGAACAGGTCGAAGTCGAGCATGCCGGCCTGGCGGGTGCGCGTGATGCCAGTCTCGGGCGCGCAGCACGCCTGGAAACACGAGATGTTGCAGGCGGCCGTGCACTCCACGTAGAGGCGGCTCGGCAGCGGGCCGACGTTCAGGTCGCGCACCGGCGCCGGCTCGCTGTCGGCCAGCGGCTCCTTGAGCGGGCAGTCGCCGCAGAAGGGCGAACCGCCGGTGTTGATGTCTTCGCGCACCTCGGCGGCGAGCGGGCCGCGCCACACCTGCGTAAGCGTCGTGGCGCGCGTGTCCCCGAGCACGCGCTTGGCGTAGGGGTCGGCGCAGCCGCACGAGATGCGCCCGTCGCACAGCAGGATGGCCGTCGTCCAGGGCCAGGAGCAGGTGAAGCGTTCGGCCAGATGATTCAGGGACATCGCTGGGGTTCTGGGAAGACTCAGGGTTCCGGGGTGTCGAGCTTCTTCATCACGCGGTCGAGCTCGATCGTTCTCGAAGCGGTTGTAGCTCATGAACAGCGCCTCGCCGAGGTAGGTCCGGCATTCCTGTTCGGAGAGCTGCCCGAGCAGGTGCTGGATCTCCTGCACGGTGTGTTCGTAGGAGAAGTCGCTGTCGTCGCGCCAGACGGTCTTGAACAGCGCCTCCAGCACGGCCAGCACGTCGCCGTCGAGCTCGATGGTCACGCCCTTGCTGGTCGTGATCGTGCGCATGGCCCTACGCCCCGAAGCTCGTCAGCGCCGTGGCCTCGTCGGCGTGGAGGGCCAGGAAGTTGTGCGCGCCGGTCATGGTCAGCATGGTCTCGACGCGCTTCTGCACGCCCGACAGCTTCAGCGCGCCGCCCTTGGCCGTGGCCTGGCGGTAGAGGTCCATGAGGCAGCCGATGGTAGCGCTGTCGACGTAGGTCACCTTCGAGAAGTCGAGCAGCACCTTGGTGTCGCCGGCGTCGAGCAGGCCGGTGACGGCGCCCGCGAAGTCGGCCAGCAGCGGATACATCAGGCGCGTCTCGTCGAGGCGCACGATGGCCACGTCATGCGGATCGGTCGATCGTGAAGTTCATCCTGCCACTCCGCTTCGGCGGGGATCCGGGCCGCCGCCCGTCGTGCGCGCGGCCGCCGCGCGGTCGTCGCTGTCGCGAATGCGGCTGATCTGCCGCGCCAGTTCGTTGCGTCCGCGGTTGATCCGCGATTTCACGGTGCCTTCCGGCAGGTCGAGCCTGTCGGCGATCTCCTGGTAGGAGAGCTCCTGCAGGTCGCGCATGACCACGGCCTCCCTCAGGCTCGGGGCCAGTTCCTTCA
Source organism: uncultured Acidobacteriota bacterium (assembly GCA_963843885.1). Taxonomy (GTDB): domain Bacteria; phylum Acidobacteriota; class Vicinamibacteria; order Vicinamibacterales; family UBA2999; genus CADEFD01. Next base: position 59,428 of record CAWJMJ010000010.1, on the reverse strand, counting down.
GCCCGCGGCGGAGCAGCGCGGCCCGGTCGGTGGCCTCGAGCGCGGCGTAGGGGCTGGTCGTCGGCGACACCGGCGCCAGGTCGCCCGGGTCGACGTCGCGGTCGATGGACTCCCGCTCCTTGCGCACGCTGCGGTAGTGGTCGATGCACAGGTTGCGGCTCACGCTGACCAGCCACGTCTGGAAGTTGGCACGCCGGTCGAACGTGTCGAGCGACTTGAAGATCTTCACGAACACGTCCTGGGTCAGGTCTTCGGCCAGGTCGTGCCGTCCGGTGAACTTGTAGGCGATGTTGAAGACGCGCCGGCGGAAGGTGCGCACGATCAGTTCCCACGCCGCCTGGTCACCCGCCAGACAGCGCTGGATCAGCGTATCGATGGCGTCGGGCTCGACCGACGAGGGGTCTAGGGACATCGGCAGGACGGCGTGCGTGCGCCGGCAGAATACCACGGAAGGACGGCCTCGCTCCGGCTCGTCGCTTCACGGTATCATCGACCACTTCCGACGTGACAGACGCGATTTTCCAGCACCCCAGGCAGGGGTTGACGATCGAGGCGGTGCCCGCCGCCGACGTGGCCCGGGCCGTGGGCACGCCCGCGTATGCCTACAGTGCCGGCGCGATCCGCGCCGCCTACGGCCAGCTCCACGAGGCCTTCGGCGACCGGACGCACCACATCCACTACGCGCTTGAAGGCCAACTCCACGCTGGCCATCGTGCGCCTGCTGCGCTCGCTTGGCAGCCACGCCGATGCCAACTCGATGGGCGAGGTGGACGTGGCGCTGCGCTGCGGCTTCACCCCGCGCGACATCGTGTTCACGGGCGTGGGCAAGTCGGCCAGCGAACTCGAGCGCGCGGTGGGGCTCGATTTCCACGCCATCAACGTGGAGTCGCCAGGCGAGCTGGACCGCCTCGACGGCCTCGCCGCGGCCCGCGGCGTGAAGGCCCGGGTCGCGCTGCGCGTCAATCCGGACATCGATGCGCAGAGCCATCCGCACATCTCGACCGGCCTGCGCGACAACAAGTTCGGCGTGCCCATCGCGCTGGCCCGCGCCCTCGTCCTCGACATGGCGCAGCGGCCGGGGCTGACGCCGGTCGGACGTGCACGTGCACATCGGCTCCCAGATCACCACGCTCGACCCGCTGGTCAAGGCAGCCGCGGCCGCGGCCGGGCTCGGGCGCGAGCTCGTGGCCGAGGGCGTCCCGCTCGAGCAACTGGACTTCGGCGGCGGCCTCGGCATCTCCTACGACGGCGCCCCCGTGCCGGCACCCGGCGACTACGTGCGCGCCCTGGTGGCCGCGGCCGAGGGCAGCGGGCTGGCCATGGCCATCGAGCCGGGCCGCGCCGTGGTCGGACCGGCCGGCGTGCTGCTGGCCACGGTGGTCGACGTCAAGCACGTGGCCGGCGGCCAGCGGTTCGTCGTGCTCGACGCCGGCATGACCGAGCTGATGCGGCCGGCGCTCTACGGCGCGTTCCATCGCATCGAGCCGCTGGTGCGACGGCGCCGGACCCGAAGTGGCCTGCGACGTGGTCGGCCCGATCTGCGAAAGCACCGACTGCTTCGCCCGCGACCGCCTGCTGCCGCCGCTCGAGGTCGGCGACCTGGTGGCGGTGCGCGACGTCGGCGCCTACGGGGCCGTGCTCGGTTCCACCTATCTGCGGCGTCCGCTGCCGCCCGAAGTGCTGATCGACGGCGACGCCGTCACGGTCATCCGCCGCCGCCAGACGCTCGACGAGCTGCTGCAACTCGAGCTGTGATGACGCCCGGACGCCTGATCGCCTTCGAGGGGCTCGACCAGAGCGGCAAGCAGACGCAGGCCGAGTGGCTGACCGACGCGCTGCAGCGAGCGGGCTGTGTGGTGCGCACCGTGTCGTTCCCCGACTACGGCACCACCATCGGCGCCGAGATCGGGCAGGCGCTCCAAGGCCAGCGCAGCTACGGCCCCGACGTGCTGCAGCTGCTCTACATCGCCAATCGCTACGAGCATGCGCCGCACATCCGCGGCTGGCTGTCCGAGGGCGCCATGGTCGTGGCCGATCGCTATGCGGCCTCGAGCCTGGCCTACGGCGACGCGCTTGGCCTCGACGTGGCCTGGCTGACCGACGCGCAGCGTCTGCTGCCGCCGGCCGACCTCACGCTCGTCCTCGACATCGCCCCGGAGACGTCGCTCGAGCGCAAACGCGCCGCCCGCGATCGCTTCGAGCGCGACCTGCCGCTGCTGGCGCGGGTCCGCGCCAGCTATCTCCGGCAGGCGCAGGCACCCGCCTGGCAGCTCATCGACGGGGCGCAGGCGCCGGACGTGGTGCGGCAGGAGGTGGCGCTGGCCGTCCGAACTCGGCTCGGGCTGCTGTAAGCACCACCAGGCGGGCCGGCGCGGCGCTGTGCAGCACCGCGGCAGCGGCCGACACGGTGGCGCCCGTAGTGAGCACGTCGTCGACCAGGGCCACCGTGCGGCCGGACACGCGGGCGAAGTCCGGCCCTGGCGCAAACGCGCCCTGCACGTTCCGCCAGCGCGCCTGACGAGAGGCGGCGACCTGCGGCGCGGTGTGGACGGTTCGCGCCAGGGCCAGACACAGCGGCGGCCCGAGGGCTCCGGCCAGCAGTTCCGCCTGGTTGAAGCCACGTTCGCGCTGGCGGCGCGGGTGGAGCGGTACCGGCACCACGAGGTCGAGGCCGCCCACGAGATCGGCGGCCGCCTCGCGCACGAGCGGCCCGAGCGCGCCGGCAATCGACGGGCGCCGGCCGTACTTGAACGCGTGCACGATGTCGGCGAGCACGCCTTCGAACGGACCAACCGACCGCGCGGCGCTGATGACGCCGAGGCGGACGGTGCAGGTCCGGCAACGCCCACCGCAGGTGTCGGCGACGCGCGCGCTGGACAGGGCCGCGCCGCAGCGGGCGCAGCAGGGCGGCGTGAAGCGCACGACGCGGGCCCAGCAGTCGTGGCACACCGCGCCGTCGAGCGGGTGCTCGAGGACCGCGGCGCAGACGGCGCAGGCCGGCGCCAGCAGCGCGGCCACGACGGCATCGGCGAGCGCGCGCAGCATCAGCGCCGCCCGTCCGCCGTCACGGGGCGGTCAGTCGTCGACGCCGGGGGCGGGAGTGGGAGCGGTGTCGGGCATGGACACCGGCACGGCGTTGCCCCACAGGCGGTCGAGGCCGTAGAAGGCCCGCGCGTTGGGGGTGAACACGTGCACGACGAAGTCGAAGTAGTCGAGCAGCACCCACTCGCCGCGTTCGTAGCCTTCCATGTGGCTGGGCCGCTGCTTCTTGGCGCGCAGCCCGGCTTCGACCGCGTCGGCGATGGCCTGCACCTGCCGCCGGTTGTGGCCGGTGGCGACGATGAAGAAGTCGGTGAACGCATCGGCCTGCCTGAGGTCGAGGACCAGCACGTCGTCGGCCTTCTTGTCGCGCATCGCGGCCACCGTGGCGGTGATGGCCACGGGCACGCGCGCGCGCTTCGGCTTGGTGGTCGTCGTGCTCTTCCCGCTACTCGTCTTGGCCATGCAAGGCACCTACCATCGTGGAACGCGATCCGTATAACCCGTGTCGTCGAATGTACCGCTCGACCGGCGCCGGAACCAAGCCCGTGAGCGACTGCCCCTGGGCGGCCCGCCCGCGGATGTCCGTGGACGACACGTCCGGCGTGTGGGCATCGAGCAACGCGATGCCGGGCGTAAGACGTCCCGGCAGCGCCGCCGCTTCCGTGAGGCGCTGTGCCAGAAACGGCAGGCCGGCCTGGACGTCCGGCAGTGCCACGCCCGGCCGGGCCACGACCACGAAGTGCGCCAGGTCGAGCACGGCAGGGTAGCGCGACCAGGTGGCGATTTCCGCAAAGGCGTCGGCGCCGATGAGGAAAAAAATCTGCGTCGGCGCCAGTCCGGCGGCGCGCAATTCGGTCAGCGTGTCGAAGGTGTAGGAGGTGCCGGTGCGGCGCACCTCCACGTCCGACACGGTCCAGGCCGGTTCGTCCAGGGCCAGCAGGGCGGCCATGGCGAAGCGGTGATGCTCGGGCGCGTGCGGCCGGACCACGCGGTGCGGCGGCTCACGCGACGGCACGAGCCGCACTTCGTCGAGTGCCAGGGCCTGCGCGGCGGCCCGCCCGGCGGCGCGATGACCGAGATGCACGGGGTCGAACGTCCCTCCGAGGAGGCCCAGGCGTGCCGGCATCAGCGGTCGTGACTCGGCGCCGGTCCCGATTCCGCCGCCTCGGCTTCGAGCTGGCGCGCGTATTCGGCTTTGGCCTCGGCCACGAACGGCCAGGCTGCTTCGAGCAGGGCGCCGACGCCGGTGCCCGCCGCCGCCGAGATGGACAGGCAGGGCAGGCCCAGTTCCGCGGCGCGCCGTTGCAGCGCGGCCAGCCGCTCCGGGTCGTCGAGGGCGTCGATCTTGTTGGCGGCCACCAGCTGCGGCTTCTCGAGCATCGCCGGGTCGAAGAGGGCGAGTTCCCGGCGGACGACATCGAGGTCGGCGGCCGGGTCGCGGCCCGTGGCGCCCGAGAGGTCGACGACGTGGACGAGCACGGCCGTGCGCTCGACGTGACGCAGGAACTGGTGGCCCAGGCCGTGGCCTTCGTGCGCGCCCTCGATCAGCCCGGGTACGTCGGCCACCACGTAGGTGCGGTCGCCGCTCAGGCTGACGACCCCCAGGTTGGGCGTGAGCGTGGTGAAAGGGTAGTCGGCGATCTTCGGCCGGGCGGCACTGGCGCGGGCGATGAGCGTCGACTTGCCGGCGTTGGGAAAGCCGACGAGGCCGACATCGGCAAGCAGCTTCAGCTTCAACTTCAGCCGCTTTTCCTCGCCCGGTTCGCCCGGCTGCACCTTGCGCGGGGCGCGGTTGGTCGAGGAGACGAAGCGCGCGTTGCCGAGGCCGCCGCGTCCGCCCTTGGCCACGCACACGCGATGTCCGGGCACGGTCAGGTCGGCCAGGGGCAGCCACTCGCCCGGCATCTCGTGATCGGCCACGAGCACGGTGGTGCCGGGCGGAACCGGAATCTCGAGGTCCTTGCCCTTGCGGCCGGTGCGCATGACGCCGGCGCCGCCCTGGCCGCGCTCGGCGCGATGTTCGGGGTTGTAGCGGAAGTGCAGGAGGGTGTTGCGATGGGGGTCGGCGACGAGATAGACCGAGCCGCCGGCGCCGCCATCGCCGCCGTCAGGACCGCCCCTGGGCACGAACTTCTCGCGGCGGAAACTGAGGGCTCCGGCGCCGCCGTGCCCCGATTCCACGACGATTTCTACGTCGTCAACGAACATGGCTTCCTAAAACACCACGGGGATCGTGACGGCGGGTGAGGCCACCCGTGATCGCGATCCCCGTGACGAGCCGTGCGGCTCTATTCGAGCGGCAGGATGGTGACGAAACGTCCACGCGACCCGTGATCCTCGAACTTCACGGTGCCGGGGATCTTCGCAAACAACGTGTCGTCCTTGCCGATGCCCACGTTGAGCCCGGCCCGGTATTTCCGGCCGCGCTGGCGGACGAGAATCGAACCGCCGGTGACGACGTTCCCGTCGAAGCGCTTCACGCCCAACCGCTGGGACTGACTGTCGCGTCCGTTCCGAGAACTTCCCTGACCTTTTTTAGTTGCCATGCCCGAATCCCATGCCGCGCGGAGCGGCAGGCCCCCTGTTTATTACGCGACGATGTCGGTGATGCGCACGCGCGTGAGCGCGCTGCGGTGGCCGGCCGTGCGGCGGTACTGCTTACGGCGCTTCTTCTTGAAGATACGAACCTTGGGACCGCGGTGGGCATCGACCACCACGCCCACGACCTTGGCGCCCGCCACGGTGGGGGAACCGGTCGTGATGCCGGCGTCGGTGCTGACGAGCAGCACGTTGTCGAACGAGACCGATGCCCCGGCTTCGCCGGTGCCGTCGAGTTCGATCTCGACACCCGGTTCCACGCGGAACTGATGTCCTTGGGCCTGAATTACTGCAAACACGGGAATTCTCCGTGGAATCGTCGGGCCGCCGGCATGCCCCCGAATCGAGCTCCGCCCCCCGTGGGCGGTTGTAGCCGGGCCAGAACCACCAAGACTAGCAGATCTTCGGCGCCGGCTGCTAGCAGAACCCGCTACTTCAGCAGGGTGCGGCTGCCCCGCACCTTCTGGGCCGTCAGGGTATTCAGAAAGCTCGGCAGCAGACGGTCCATCAGTTCGAAAAAGGACGACAGCGGCGGCGTGGTCTGGTTGGCGTTGTAGAGGATCTCCTCGCGGAAGATCTCGGTGTGCAGGACCTCGCCGGTCCGGCCGTCGATGAAGACGAAGCTCGGGCGCAGGATGAAGCCCTTCCGCTCCATGTAGGTGCGCTCGGGTACGACGCGGCGGCGGCCGAACGAATCGTAGGTCTCGCGTTCGCGCTGCACGAACCCGCTGCGCTGCTGCGGCCGGAACAATACCGTGCCGGTGACGATGAGCGGCTGCTGGTATTCCTCGCCGACCTTTTTCCAGTACTCGCGTGTCGGCGAAGAGCTTCTCGTAGGGCTCGAAGACCTTTTCGTCGCTGGCGGTCGAGTCACCGTTCGCCGCCGGGGGCGGGGGCGGCACGCCGTCGGCAGGCACGGGGACGCCGCCGTTCTCGGCGGCGGCGGCTTCGGTCAGGTTGCAGCGCGTCGGCGTCGATGACGCGCAGCGAGCCCTTGTTACGCAGCTGGCTGCGCAGCAAGCGGACGGTTTCGAGGTTGCCGTCGACCTCGTCGCTGCCACCGGTAACGAACCCGGCCACGAACACGCGGGAGAAAGGGCGCACGTCCAGCTTGGGCTGGATCGGCGTCTCGATGGGAATTTCGACGTAGCCCGCGCTGCAGCCGCTCGATGGCGGCAACCAACCCGAGACTAACGACCGTCCTTGCGCCCGTGCGGTCATTGATTTCCTTGAACAGAGCGTAGTTCTGCTTGATGAGCGCGTTGTTCGGCTCGAGCTGCAGCGCCTTTTCGTAGGCCGCGCGAGCCTGGGCGAGATTCGCCTTCGTGTTCGTAGGCGATGGCCAGGTTGTTGAACGCCTGCGGCGTAGGTCGGGTCGATCTCGGTGGCCGTTTCCAGCGGTAGATCGCCTCGCGCCACAGCCCCTTCTGGGCCACGGCGATGCCGAACTCCACCTGTTTGCGGCGTCTCCCCGCGCATCGGCGTAAGCGGGCGCTGCGACGAGCGCCGACAGCAGGAAGGCGACGACCAGAGGTCTCATGGCCAGAAATCCACTATAGTCCCGACCCCCGCGCCGGGCAAGCACGGAGGCCGCTGGCCTTGCCGCCGGCCGCGGCCGGCTCCATAATCGATGGCGCCGAGGTCAACGGCTGCCGCCACGCGTCACACGCGCGGCTCGCGGGAGCGCGAGTCGTGCGTCCGTGGAGGTTCGCATGACCAACCGAGAGGCGCTGGCCCTCGCACTGTTCGGCCACACCAGGCGACGCCTGCTGGCGGCCGCCGTCCGCACGCTGCTTGGACGTCCGCTGCCCGACGTCGACCTTCTCGCCCCACGCGCGCCGGGTGAACCGGCGGTCACGTGGACGTGCCGGTGCGCCGGGCACGACAATCCATCCGCCACGGCACGGACGCTGCTCGACCGCGCCGACCGGCTCCTGGCCGAAGCCGCGCGGCACAGCCAGCAGGCCATCGGGCTGGACGACCCCGACTATCCTGCTCCGCTGCCGCCAGATTCCCGATCCGCCGCCGCTGCTCTGGGTGCGGGGCCAGCCAGCCGCGCTGTCGGCGCCGCGATGATAGCCGTGGTCGGCGCCCGCGCCGCCACCCGCGGCGGGCTGGCCATGGCCGCGGAGCTGGCCGCGGGCCTGGCCGCTGCCGGGATCACGGTCGTGAGCGGGCTGGCCCGCGGCGTGGACGGCGCCGCCCACCGCGGCGCGCGGTCGCGCAGGGCGGGACGATCGTCGGCGGTGCTCGGCTCGGGCCTCGACCGCCTCTACCCGGTCGAGCACGCCGCCCTGGCCGCGGCCATGGCGCCGACGGGCGCGGTGGTCAGCGAACACCTGCCCGGCACGCCGCCGCTGCCGCATCACTTTCCCGCTACGCAACCGCATCATCAGCGGCCTGGCGCGGGCGGTGGTGGTCGTCGAGGCGTCCGAGAAGAGCGGCTCGCTCATCACCGCCCGGCTGCGCGCTCGAGCAGGGGCGCGAGGTGATGGCCGTGCCCGGCAACGGTCGGCCCGGGCCGGAACCGCGGCGGGCACGCCCTGCTGCGCGACGGCGCCCGGCTGGTCGAAGCGCGCCGACGACGTCCTCGACGAACTGGGGTGGTGCGGCACGGCCACCGACGCCGCGCGCCGGCGCACGCCCGGCTGGCTCGCCGACGCTGGCCGCCGAACTGGGGCTGGACCCGGCGACGGCAGACTATTCTACTGACGAGATCGTGGTCGGCCACGGCAGGCCGCTCGCCGCCGTATGTGCCCGGCTGGCTCGACCTGGAACTGCGCGGGTCTGGTTGCCCGCGCTCGGCGGCGGCCGTTTCGTGCCGATCCGGAAGCGCGTGCTAACGTAAGCGTTCTGAGGTGCCGCCTCGATGGCGAAACCGCTGGTCATCGTCGAGTCGCCCGCGAAAGCCCGGACGCTCGGCCGATTCCTGGGAGCCGATACCGAGTCGAGGCCAGCTACGGGCACATCCGCGATCTGCCGGAATCGGCCGCCGAAGTGCCCAACGAAATCAAAGGCAAGTCGTGGGGCCGCCTGGGCGTCGACACCGACGGCGACTTCACGCCCTACTACGTCGTCCCCGCCGACAAGAGGAAACACGTCGCAGCGCTCAAGGCCGCCGTGAAGGACGCCTCCGAGCTGATGCTCGCGACCGACCCTGACCGCGAAGGCGAGTCGATCAGCTGGCACCTGAGCGAGATGCTCAAGCCGAAGGTGCCGGTCCGCCGCATCGTCTTCCACGAGATCACCGAAGAAGCGATCACGCGAGGCGCTCGCCGATGCGCACGACGTGAACGAGAACCTGGTGCGCGCGCAGGAGAGCCGCCGCATCCTCGACCGGCTCTACGGCTACACCCTCTCGCCGGTGCTGTGGAAGAAGGTGCAGACCGGGCTCAGCGCCGGCCGCGTGCAGAGCGTCGCGGTCCGCCTGATCGTCGAGCGCGAAGAAGAGCGCCTGGCCTTCCGCACCGCCAGCTACTGGGACCTCGAGGCCAAGCTGCGCGGCGAGCGGCCGCGAGTTCCCCGCCACGCTCGTCAAGGTCGGCGACCAGCGCGTCGCGACCGGCAAGGACTTCGATCGACCAAGGGCGTCCTGCAGACCGACGACCGTCGCGCCTGCTCGACGAGAGCGACGCGCCAGGCGCTGGCCGACGGCGCTGACGCGGCAACCTGCCGTGGACGGTCACCGAGCGTCGAAGAGAAGCCCGGCCGTCGCACGGCCGTCGCCGCCCTTCACGACCTCGACGCTGCAGCAGGAAGCCAACCGCAAGCTCGGGTTCTCGACCGACCGCACGATGCAGGTGGCGCAGCGGCTGTTCCAGGGCGTGGACCTCGGCGGCGGCGAGCTCGAAGGCCTCATCTCGTATCACCGCACCGACTCGACCACGCTCAGCGACAAGGCGCTCGGCGAAGCGGCCAGCGCCGATCCGCGAGATGTTCGGCGACGACGTATCTACAACGGCCCGCGCCGCTACCAGACCAAGGTCAAGAACGCGCAGGAAGCGCACGAGGCGATCCGGCCCGACCGACTTCCGGCGCACGCCGGCAGTCGCTCGAGCGCGATGCTCGAGAGCGACGAGCTGCAAGCTCTACGAGCTGATCTGGAAGCGCGCCGATGGCCTCGCAGATGGCCGACGCGCAGCTGCTGCGCACCGCGGTCGAGATCACCGGCGAGCCGGCAGCGACGGCAGCCCGTGCGTCTTCAGCGGCCAGCGGCAAGGCGATCGAGTTCGCCGGCTTCCTGCCGCGCCTACGTCGAGGGCAGCGACGACCCGTCGGCGGAGCTGGGCGATCAGGAGACCGTCCTGCCGAAGCTCACGGTCGGCGATCAGGTCGCACGTCGCCGACACAGCTCGACCAGGCTGCATCTGCTCGGTCCTCGACGCCAAGGGCCACGAGACCTCGCCGCCGGCGCGCTACACCGAAGCGTCGCTGATCAAGGAGCTCGAAGAGGAGCGGCATCGGCCGCCCGTCCACCTACGCCGCCACCATCGGCACCATCCAGCGGCGCGGCTACGTGTTCCGCCAGGGCAAGGCGCTGGTGCCGAGCTTCACGGCCTTTGCCGTCACGCGCCTGCTGCGCGAGCATTTCGGCGACTTCGTCGACGTCGGCTTCACCGCCGAGATGGAAGAGATCCTCGACGAGATCTCGAACGGCGAGCAGGACTGGCTCGACTTCATCCGCGAGTTCTACCGCGGCGACGGCAAGCACACGCGGCCTCGAGACCATCGGTCGCAGGCAAGGAGCAAGTCGATCGACTACCCGATGATCGATCTCGGCGCCGACCCGCGAGCGCGGCCAGCCGGTGCGCGTGCGCATCGGCCGCTACGGGCCGTTCCTGCAGCTCGGCGAGAACGGCGGGCCGGGCCGACGCGCCTCGCTGCCGCGACGACGTGCGCGCCGGCCGACCTCACCGTCGAGAAGGCGCTGAAGCTGCTCCGGCCAAGGCCGAGGGGCCGCGATCGCTCGGCGTCGATCCCGCGACCGGCCAGCACGTCTACGTGATGCACGGCCGCTTCGGCGCCTACGTGCAGCTCGGCGAGACGCCCGAGAAGGGCAGCAAGGAGAAGCCGAAGCGCGCCTCGCTCGAGCGCGACATGACCGAAGACGACCATGACGCTCGACGCAGGCGCTGCAGCCTGCTGTCGCTGCCGCGCGAGCTCGGCGCGGCCGACGACGGCGAGACGATCCTCGCCAACCTCGGCCGCTTCGGTCCCTACGTGCAGATGCGGCACCGGAGTTCCGCTCGCTCGAGCCCGACGACGACGTCTACACCATCACGCTCGAGCGGGCCAAGGAACTGCTCGCCAAGCCGAAGAAGTCAGCGCCGCAGCGCGCCGGCCGCCAAGGAGCTGAAAGCGCTCGGCGCCGCATCCGACCGGCGGCGCGCCCGTGCGCATCCTCGACGGCCGCTACGGCCCCTATGTCACCGACGGCACGACCAACGCGTCGCTGCCGAAGGGCGTGGCCCCCGAGACGCTGACCATGGAGCAGGCGGTGGAGCTGATGAACGCGCGCGCCAGCGCGCCCTCGGCCAAGAAGCGCGCGCCGGCGCGCGGCGCCAGCGGCCGGGGCCGCGGCGCGGCCAAGTCGGCGGCGCCCAAGCGCGCGAAGAAGAGCTAGGCCGGACGCTGGCGCGACGGCGGTTCGGGAACGAGAGGGCAACCAGGCCCGGACGCGCTAGACTGCCGTCTCTGGCACCCCACACCCGTCCCTGGAGAGTCCCATGCGCACGATCTCAGCCGTCATCCTGACCGCCCTCGTCCTGGCCGCGCCCGCATCCGCACAGGCGCAAGTCGTCGGCACGTTCTACTGGCAACTGGGAGCCGGGACCGCAGGTCCCACGGGCAGCGTCCTGAACATCACCATCACCCAGAAGGGCAGCCTCTACATTCTGGAGGGCTTCGAGGCGCAGTGCGGCGGCAACGCCAGCCTGCCGGTCACCGGGTCGGCCGTGGTTCAGGCCAACGGCACGATCATGTTCGGCCTGACCTCGATCAACGAACTCGGCCGCGGCCTGCACACCCGCGCCTACGTCAGCGCCACCAACAACTTCAACGGCACCTGGGCCGACAACACCGGCTACTACAACCAGCCGTTCACCTTCAGGCCCAACGGCGCGCCGGTGTGCCCCGGGAACCTCCGCACCAGCCCGACGAGCGGCGACAACCCAGCGCCCGGCGCCGGATCTCCTGCCGGCAAGCAGTAACGGCGCCCTGCCGGACGCGCCCGACGTCGTGGCGCTTGCTGCGCTGCGCTGACCTTACGGCCCGCCGCGCCCGTCCCGTGCCGTCCATCCGCGATAAGGCCCGTGCCGTCCATCTACGATAATGAGCGGCGTGGACTACGAGCGCTTCGCCGACATCTACGGCATCTGGACAGCCACCGCCGCCTCGACCCGCGCCAACCAGGCGTTCTACGTCGAAGCCTATTCCGCCGCGGACGGGCCGGTGGTGGAACTGGGCGTCGGCGACGGCCGCATCGCGGTCGCGGCGGCGGCGCGCGGCACGGACATCATCGGCGTCGACCAGTCGCCCTCGATGTTGCAGTTGTGTCGCCAGCGGGCTGCTCGCGCCGGCGTGCTCGACCGGTTGACGCTCATCGAGGGCGACTTCCGCACGTTCGTGCTGCCGGAACCGGCCGGGCTCATCGCCCTGCCGTATCACAGCCTCGGCCACCTGACGACGCTGGCCGGCAAGCGCGACGCGTTGCGCCATATCCACGGTCAGCTGCGGCCGGGCGGACGCTTCCTCTTCGACGACTTCTTCATGACCCCCGAACGCATCGCGCAGATGCGCCGGGTGGAACTCCGCGCCGAGTACGTGACGACCGCAGGCCACGACGCCTTGCTGTGGGTCACGTCGCTCGTCGACGACGCGGCGCAGACGATCCGCGTGGTCACGTGGGAAGAGACGCTGGCCGCCGACGGCACCATGACCGGCCGCCGTTACCGCATGCTGTCGCTCAGTTGGATGACGCCTGGGCAGACCCGCCAGCTCCTGACCGAGGCCGGGTTCCAGGTGGAGGCGTGCCTGGGCGCCTTCGACGGCCGGCCCTTCGCTGCCGCCACCGCCGATGAACAGATCTGGATGGCGCGCAAGGACACCGACGCATGACCGGCACCACGGGACTGAAGAACCTGCGCGTGGATTGCATCGTGGGCATCTACCCACGTGAGCGTGCGGCCGCCCAGACCGTCATGCTCGACATCGAGCTCGACTACGACTTCGCGGCGCCGGCCGCCACCGATGCCATCGCCGACGCGGTCGACTACGACGGCCTCGCCGCCGGCGTCACCGAGCTGCTGCAAACGGCCGGCTTCCAGTTGATCGAGACGATGGCCGAACGGGCCGCGGCGCTGCTGCTGACGCTCGTGCCGGTGGCCACCGCGGTGCGCATCGAGGTGCGCAAGCCGGCGGCGGTGCCGGCCGCGGCCGCGGCGTTCGTGCGGGTGGAGCGGACGCGGTGAGTGCGCCCGCGCGACGCCCCGTGGCGGTCGTGACCGGCGGGGTGCGGCGCCTCGGCCGGCACCTGTGCCAGTCGCTGGCCGCGCGCGGCTACGGCGTGGTGGCCGTCTACCGTTCGTCGGACGAGGACGCGCGATCGCTCGTCGCCGGGATCACGGCCAGCGGCGGCTGCGCCCGGGCCGTGAAGCTGGACGTCTCCGACAAGCGCGCCGTGGCGGCGGCCTTCGCCGCCATCGCCGCTGCCGAAGGTCGCGTGGACGTGCTGATCAACAACGTCGGCAACTACAACCCGCAGGACGTGACCGCGCTCGACCCCGACGTGTGGGACGAGACCATCGCCGCCAATCTGTCGGGCGCCTACTACTGCTGCTACGGGGCGCTGCCGCTGATGCCGCCGGGCGGGAACATCGTCAACATCGGCATGGCCGGGCTCGAGGGCCTGCGCGCCAACCGGCGCGGCGCCGACTACTACGTGAGCAAAACCGGCCTGCTCGTGCTCACCCGCACCCTGGCCGCGGCCTATGCCGCCCGGCACATCCGCGTGAACATGGTCTCGCCCGGACAGCTCGACAACTCCGTGGACTTGCCGCCCCCCGACGAGATCGCGCAGTGGGTGCCGCTCGGCCGGTCCGGGACGCTCGATGACATCGCCGGCGCCGTGCACTACCTGCTCGACGCCTCCTACGTCACCGGCGCGAACCTCGACGTGGCCGGCGGCTACCGGCTCTGATGACGTCGTCGGCCTCGGCGCTCGTGCCGCTGTGGGACCGCGCCCGCGAATGGCAGCGGCGCCTGGCCATGATCGAGGCCGCACAGGCGTTTCTCTACCTGACCACGTTCTACATCGAGCACGATGCCTATGGCGCCGCGACGGTGGCGGCGTTGCGACGCGCGCAACGGCGCGGCGTGGCCGTGACGCTGCTGGTGGACGCGTTCGGGCAGCGCCTGGGCGGCGTGCTGATGACCGCCGCGGCGCGGGCGGCGCTGGCGGCCGAACTCGACGGGCTGCGGGCCGACGGCGGCACGGTCACGGTCTATGCGCCGCCGCGTGCGGTCCAGCGGCTCCTTGGCGGCGGTCAGCACGTGAAGATCCAGGTGTCAGAAGCGGGCGAGGCGATCTTCGGCAGCAGCAACCTCACCAAGTCGTCGTTCCAGGGGTGGAACGAGTACGCGGTGGCCGTGCGCGGGCCGATTGCCGCCGTGCTCCTCGACAGCGTGCCCCACTGCGGCGGCGTCGTGGCCCCGGCGCATGCGGCGCGGCTGCGTGAGGCCGCCGCGGGCGAGGTTGCCGACCTGCCGCTCGACTACTGGTTCTGCAATCCGAACTGCAGCCAGGGGCAGGGTGGCCCGTTCGGCTGGCGCGGCCCGAACCCGGTGACCACGCGCATGGTGGCGATGCTCGATGCGGCGCGGACCTCGGCGCGAATCACGAGCTTCTACTTCAAGCCCGCGCCCGTGCTGCTCGACGCGGTGTTGCGCGCCGCCCGGCGCGGCGTCCGGGTGGAAGTCTTCCACTCGCATCGCGACGCCCTGCCGGCCACCGACCTGGCGTGGATTGCCGCCGCCGCCAGCTACGGGCAGCTGTTGAGTGCCGGCGTCGAGCTCTTCGAGAACCGTCACGGCGAGCACTCGAAGCTGGTGCTCGTCGACGACTGCTGGGCGGCCTTCGGCAGCTACAACTTCGAAGACGCCGCCCACGACCGTCTGGCCGAGGCCATGCTCGCCAGCCGCGATCCCCGGGCCGTGGCGCCGCTGCAGGCCATCTTCGCCGAGCTGCGCGCGCATCCCGACAACCAACAGGTGACCGCCGCGTCCTGTAGGGGCTGGCCGGCCGCCGTCCGGGCCCGTGTGGCACGATACGGCCGGTTCAAGTGGTGGATGTGATGCGCTTCAAGGAAATCGAACACAAGTTCGTGGTCGATGGCGGCTTCGACCAGGCCGGCTTCCGGGCCGTCCTCGAGACGCTGGGTCCAGCCCAACACTCGTCGTTGCTGGTGCGCGACCGTTACTTCCTTACCGGCGACGGCCGTGCCCGCCACTACATCGTCCGCCACCGCTACGACCGCGAACTGCACCAGCTCACCCTCAAGTCGCTGGCCTCCGACCCGGAGGTGCGCGACGAGATCGACCTCGAACTGGGGCACCACCACGGCGACCAGGCCGCGCAAGTGGACGCCTTCCTGGGGCGCATGGGCGTGGTCTGGTCCGGCGAACTGCAGAAGGAACTGGACGTGTGGTACTTCGCCGACTGCGAGGTCGTCCACTACGTGGCGGCCAGTGGCGACCGCGTCGTCCGTTGCGTGGAGTTCGAGGCCGTAGGGGCGGCGTCGGTGGCCGAGGGGCTGGCCGTCATCGAACGCTACGAGCGCGCCGCCGGCTTCGACCCGGCAACGCGCTCGCGTCAGTCGCTCGTCGATCTGCTGTTTCCCGGCGTCGTCGGCTGAGGCGCTGTCCTCGCGCCGGGACAACCGGGGCGGGGCTGTCTACCCGGGAGGTCGGCGCCGGTTACGGAACTCGTCGCTCTTGCGGAGTTCACGAGCCACGTCGCTCTCCGACCAGTTGTCGCGCAGCACCCGGGTGACGAACCCTTCGCTGCCGGCGTCCGGCTCGCGGCCGAGCACCGACAGATAAGCGCGGCGCACGATCTCCTGCGCCTCGTCACGCGTCATGCGACTCTCGCGACGCTCGGCCCGGCCGCTCGCCATGCCGCGGCCCTGCTGGCGGAACTCCGGGCTGCGGCGCAGCGCCTCACGCACGTCGGCCTCGCTCCACCCCTCGGAGAAGACGCGCTGACCGTATTCGCGCAGCCCGGCGGGATCGGGCTCGCGGTCGAGGACGTCGCGGTAGGCCCGGCGAACAATCCGCTCGACCTCGGCGTTCGACTGGCGCCGGCCGCGATCGCCGTAACCGTAACCGCTGTCGAATCCGCCCCGCCCGGCGCGGAACCCGCGCCGCACGCTCAGGGACGACAAGGTGTCGTTCCAGCCGCGCTCCTGCAGATTCGAGACGTCGTCGGCAAAGCGGGTCGAGCGGCCGCTGAAACCGGGATTCCGGAACACGGTGATTTCGACCTCGCCGAACACGCGAATCGAGGAGATGCAATCGTTCAGGCCGGACGGCATCTGGTCGAGGTCCTCCCCAGCCGGCACGCAGAAGTAGTCGCCGCGGTAGTTGGCGTCCCGGTAGAAGCAGGCGCCGTCGCGTGGCGTCCGTGGCCGGCCCCAGCGCTGTGCCTCGACGGGGAGCGCCGACAGCAGGAACGCGCCCAGCAGCGCCACGACGGCACCTCGATGTCCTATTCCGATTGGCTGACCCATCTGCCCCTCCCTGCGCGGTGTCTCGCGCCAGCTTCGCGTCCCATGGACGCCGACGCTCGCTGATTTTCTCATATGCACGGGCCGTGCCGAGCGCCACGCATGGGCGCGGCGGCCACGCCGCGAAGCCGCTACACTGGTGGCGTGATACGCATCATCGGCGGTGGATTGGCGGGGTGTGAAGCCGCCTGGCAGGCGGCCCGGCAGGGACAGGACGTGGTCCTGCACGAGATGCGTCCCGGGCGCGGCACGCTCGTGCACAAGACCGGGGGGCTGGCGGAGCTCGTGTGCAGCAACTCCTTCCGGGGCGACAAGCTCGACAACGCCGTCGGCCTCATCAAAGAAGAGATGCGCCGGCTCGATTCGGTCGTGATGGCGGCCGCCGAAGTGGCGCGCGTCCCGGCCGGCGCGGCCCTGGCCGTGGACCGCGAGGTGTTTTCGCGCGAGGTCACCGCGCGTCTGGCCACCGAGCCGCGCATCGCCATCAGCCGCGACGAGGTGACGAGCGTGCCGGTGCCGTCGCCCCCCGGCGATGCGGTGATCATCGCGACCGGGCCGCTCACCTCGGACGTCCTGTCGCAGGCCATCCAGGCCTTCGTCGGCGAAGAACACCTGTCGTTCTACGACGCCATCAGCCCGATCGTGCTGGCCGAGTCGATCGACATGGACAAGGTCTTCCGCCAGTCGCGGTGGGGCCGCAGTCTGCGCCGCGACACGGCCGGCGCGGGCGCCGAACGCACCGACGCCGCGCCGGTGGCGGTGGCTGACGCCGGTCCCGCCTGCGGCGTCGACGACGGGGAAGGCGACTACCTGAACTGCCCGTTCACGAAGGCCGAGTACGATCGTTTCTACGACGCGCTCGTGACGGCGGAATCGGCCACCATCCACGACTTCGACACGGCCACCTTCTTCGAAGGGTGCCTGCCGATCGAGGTGATGGCGCATCGCGGCCGCGACACGCTGCGTTTCGGACCGATGAAGCCGGTCGGCCTCGAGGATCCGCGCGCCGGACGCCGCCCCTATGCCGCGGTCCAGTTGCGGCAGGACACGCTGGCCGGCGATCACTTCAGCCTGGTCGGCTTCCAGACGCAGCTCAAATGGCGCGAGCAGGCGCGGGTGCTGCGCCTGATCCCCGGGCTCGAACGCGCCGAGTTCGTGCGCTTCGGCATGGTCCACCGCAACACCTTCATCAACGGGCCCAAGGTGCTGCGGCCCACCTGGCAGACCAAGGTGCGCGACGACCTGTTCTTCGCCGGCCAGATCTCCGGCGTCGAAGGCTACGTGGAATCGGCCGCGTCTGGTCTCATCGCCGGCCGCAACGCCGCCCGGGTCGCCCAGGGCCTGGCGCCGCTGGCGCCGCCGCGCACCACGGCCATCGGGGCGCTGGCCTACTACGCGTCGCACGCCGACCCCCGCCACTACCAGCCGTCGAACATCACCTTCGGCATCATGCCGCCGCTCGAGTCGCCGCCGCGCGACAAGGCGCTGCGCAAGCAGATGCTGGCCGACCGCGCGCTGGCCGATCTGGCCGCGTGGCTGACATGAAGGACGCGCTCAAGGCCTTCATCGACTACCTGGCGCTCAATCGCCATCTGTCGCCGCACTCGGTGCGCGCCTACACGAGCGACGTCGAACAGTATCTGGGGCACGCGGCGGCGACGCGGGGCGTGAAGCTGTCGGCGCTGCGGTTCCCCGACCTCGACGCCGAGTCGGTCCGCGGCTTCGTCATCGAGCTGAACCGCGTGCAGCAGTCGCGCGCCTCGGTGGCGCGCAAGCTCTCCGGCGTGCGCGCCTTCCTGCGTTACCTCCACCGCGAGGGGCTGATCGAGGGCGACCCGTCGGCGGCGGCGGTGGCGCCCCGGCTCGATCGCACGGTGCCGCGGCACCTGAGCGAGGCCGAGATGACGACGCTGCTCGAGACGCCCGACATCTCGACGCCGCTGGGACGCCGCGACCGCGCCATGCTCGAACTCTTCTACGCGGCCGGCCTGCGCTTGAGTGAGCTGGTCGGCCTGGATCTGGACGACGTGCACCTGTCCGCGCGGATGGTGCGGGTGATGGGCAAGGGCGGCAAGGAGCGGCTGCTGCCCTTCAACCGCAGCGCCGAAGCGGCGGTGCGGCAGTGGCTACCCGACCGGGAGGCTCTGCGCGGACTGGACCCGCCACCGGATTCCCGCGCCGCCCTGCGCGCGGCGCAGCCCCGGCCGCGCCTGGGCGAGGCCCGCGCCACCGGCCGGGGGCGGGCCAGCCGCCCCAACCGCGAGCCGGTCTTCGTGAATGCCCGCGGCGGGCGCCTGACCGGCCGCAGCGTGCACCGGCTGGTGGGCATCTACATGCGCCAGTGCAGCGAGCGCACCGGCATCAGCCCCCACGCGCTGCGTCACTCGTTTGCCACGCACCTGCTGCAGCGGGGCGCCGACCTGCGCGCCATCCAGGAGCTGCTCGGCCATGCCCGCCTGACCACCACCGAGCGCTACACGCACGTCAACTCGGCGCAGCTCGTCGACGTCTACAAGCGCGCGCACCCGCGCGCCGGGACCGGCGACAAGGGGCGCGCCTAGAAGATCGGGCGGCCGGCCCGACCGGGTCAATCAGGCGACGTCGGCCGCCACCATCATCCGGCGCCGCGGCAGCTCGATGTTCAGGGTCTTGATCTTGTAGTTCATGACGCGCGGGCTGATCGAGAGCAGCTCCGCGGCGTCCTTCTGCACCCAGTTGGCCATCCGCAGCGCCTCGGTGAGCGCCTGCCGCTCGATCTGCTCGAGCGGCACCCCGCTCGGCGGGATGCGGACCAGCGACTGGTTGTCCTTTACGCCCGGGGTCTGCACCGAATCACCCAGCCGCAGATCGTCGGGCATGATGTGGGCCGATTCGGCCAGCAGCGCCGCCCGCTCGATGGCGTTCTCGAGCTCGCGGATGTTGCCCGGCCAGTTGTAGCGGGTCAGCATCTTCTGGGCGTCGGGGTGCACGCCGTCGAGCTTCTTCTTCAGCTCGTGCGAGAAGCGGCGGATGAAGTGCATGGCCAGCGGCAGGATGTCTTCCTTGCGTTCGCGCAGCGGCGGCGTCTCGACCGTGACCACGTTCAGACGGTAGTAGAGATCCTCGCGGAAGTGCCCGCTGGCGACCATCGTGACCAGATCGCGGTGGGTGGCGGCGATGAGCCGCACGTCGACCTTCAAGGTGCGCGTGCCGCCCAGCCGCTCGAACTCGTGCTCCTGCAGCACGCGCAGGATCTTGGCCTGGGTGCTCGGGCTCATGTCGCCGATTTCGTCGAGGAAGAGCGTGCCGCCGTCGGCCTGCTCGAAGCGGCCGATGCGCTGGCGGTCGGCGCCGGTGAAGGCCCCCTTCTCGTGGCCGAACAGCTCCGACTCGAGCAGGTTCTCCTGCAGCGCGGCGCAGTTCACCTTGACGAAGTTGCGGCCGGCGCGCAGCGAGTTGTGATGGATGGCGCCGGCAATCAGCTCCTTGCCGGTGCCCGTCTCGCCGCGGATGAGCACCGTGGAGTTGCTCTTGGCCACCTTGCGGACGACGCCGAGCACCCGCTGGAGCGAGTCGCTGCCGCCGATGATCTTGTCGAAGTCGTAATTCTCCTGCTGTTCGTGACGCAGGTATTCGAGTTCGTGGCGCAGCCGCTTGAGCTCGAGCGCCTTCTCGATCTTGACTTCCATCTCCTCGATTTCGAACGGCTTCTGCACGTAGTCGAAGGCGCCGGTCTTCATGGCGTCGACGGCGGTCGAGACCGAACCAAAGGCGGTCATCAGGATGACCGAGGTCGTGGGGTGGGTGGTGCGGGTGGTGCGCAGCACGTCCATGCCGTCGGAACCGCCCATGCGCAGATCGCTCACGACCACGTCGAAATAGCCGTTGTGCAGACGCTCGATGGCGGCGTTGCCGTTGGGGGCCTCTTCGACCTCGTGCCCGGCCGTGCGCAGCGCCAGGGCCAGACCCCGCCGCAGCGCGTCGTGATCGTCGGCAACCAGTATTCGACTCATGTCCGTTCCGCTCCTACCACACCCGCGCGTCGCCGCTGACCGGCAGCGTGACGCGGAACTTCGTGCCGGTTCCGGGCCGGCTCGAGAGGTCGATGCGCCCGTCATGGGCGTCGACGATCTTGCGCACGATGGCCAGGCCCAGGCCGGAGCCCTGCGCCTTGGTCGTGAAGAACGCACTGAAGATCTTGTCGGCCAGTTCGGGCGGCACGCCCGGGCCGTCGTCGACCACTTCGACCACGATGGTCGGCACGGGGTGCAGGCCATCGAGCGGCAGCGCGCCGTCTTCCTCGCTCGTGACTTCGCGCGCCGTGATCTTCACCGACCCATGGTCGTTGAGGGCCTCGTAGGCGTTGATGAGCAGGTTGGCGAACACCTGCATGAGCTGCACCTTGTCGGCGTCGATGAGCGGCAGGCTCTCCGGCACGTCCAGGTCCACCACCACCTCGCCCCGCTTGGCCTTGCCGTCGGCCATGACGACCGCTGCCTGCAGCGCTTCGGCCACCGACGTGCGTTCCATCTGCAGCCGCACCGGGCGGACGAAGTCGAGAATTTCCTGGACGATGGCGTTGGCCATCTTCGCTTCGCTGATGATGTCGCCGACGAGCGCCGTGGCCTGGGCGTTGTCGCGCAGCTGCCGGCGCAGGAGCCCGGCCATCACCTCGATCCCGGCCAGCGGGTTCTTGATCTCGTGAGCGACGGCGGCGGCCATCTCGCCCAGAACGGCCAGCCGGTCGCGCAGCCGTTCGCGCTCCTCGAGCTGCTCGACCCGCGTCAGGTCCTTGAAGAACATGGCGGCGCCGATGGTCAGTCCTTCGCTGTTGCGGATGAGCGACAGCGTGTAGCCCAGCACCTTGTCGGAGGGGGTCAGGCGCAGTTCGGCGCGGTTGGGGAGGAAGGCCAGCTCGTAGGCGCCGGCCAGGACGCGGACGATGGCCGGATGAGCGTGGAAGACCTCGGCGAAGGGGCGCCCGAGGTAGCCCTCGCCGGTCGGCAGCCCGAAGATGCGGCAGGCTTCATCGTTGATGAGCACGAGCGCGCCGGTCCGGTCGATGGCCAGCACGCCGTTGCGCATGTGGGCCACCAGGTGGCGGAAGAACAGGTCGTCGACGAAGTGGGCGGCGGCAATGGGAGCCCGATGAGCCGGGCCGGACGGCGTGGTCGCTAGAGGTGGCTGCGGGGCGCGTCCGGCGCGAGTGCGTGAGGCTGGCACGCCCGGCACATACGCAACTGTCGTGCCCGTCACGATGCTGACGAGAACTAGCGCCCATGCTTTGCCAGACCGTGCAGTTCCGCCCGAATCGCGCACCAATGCTCACGAAAGTGGCGTCGGCGATTGCAAAACCGTCAGTTCGACCCGCGCCCGGTGACGAAAATTGGGCCAGCGGGCTCGGCCGGCCGACCGCTACGACGCCAGCGCCGCCTTCATGGCCTCGGCCTCGGCCTGGAGCATTTCCCACCGGCCGAGCAGGTCGCCGACCTCCCACATGAGCGCCTGATGGCGGTCGAGCACCGGTTTCGAGGCCTCGTGGTGGTCGTAGAAGCCGGGCGCCGACATCTCGGCCTCGACCGCCTTCACCGTGGTCTCACGCTCGGCGATGCGGGTTTCCAGCTCGGCAATGCGCGCGGCGAGGGCATCGTAGGCGCGCTCGCGTTTCTTGCGCTCGGCGGCCTCGCGCTTGCGCTGCTCGTGGTCGGCGGCCGTGCCGGCGGCCGCCGCCGGTGGGGCCTTGCGCGCCGCGGCCGGGGCAGTGCCCTTCGCGCCCCCGGTCGATGCCGTGCCCTTGGCGGCCACGACCGGCGGGGCCGCCGCCGGCGCCGCCGCCGCGCCGCCCTGGGCCTTGCTCCACAGGAACGCGGCGTAATCGCCCGGGTAGACCCGCGCCGTGCCGCCGCCCACTTCGACCACCTTGGTAGCCAGCCGCTCCACGAAGTAGCGGTCGTGCGAGACGAAGATCAGGGTGCCGCCGTAGTCCATCAAGGCGTCGAGCAGCACCTCTTTGGAGTCGAGGTCGAGGTGGTTGGTCGGCTCGTCGAGCACCAGGACGTTCGACGGCCGCAGCAGCATGCGAGCCACGGCCAGGCGCGTGCGTTCGCCACCCGAGAGCACGCCGGCCTTCTTGTAGACGTCGTCGCCCGAGAACAGGAAGCCGCCCAGCACGTTGCGGATGGCCGGCACCATGTGCAGGGGCGAGCCGTCGGCCAGCGTCTCGTACACGGTAAGCGTCGGGTCGAGGCGCGTGGCTTCGTCCTGGGCGAAGTACTGCATGACGATCTGGTGGCCCTCCTCGCGCACGCCGCTGTCGGGCGGCTCGGTTCCTGACAGCATCCGCATCAGGGTCGACTTGCCGGCGCCGTTGGGGCCGACGAGCGCCACCCGGTCACCGCGCTCGATGTGGAGGCTGACGTCGTCGATGACGCGCTTGTCGCCGTAGCTCTTGGCCACGTGCTGCAAGTCGAGGACGATGCGGCCGCTCTTCATTGCCGCCGGGAACTGGAAGTGGATGCGCTTGCGCTCGGGCGGCACCTCGATGCGTTCGACCTTCTCGAGCATCTTGATGCGGCTCTGTACCTGCGCCGCCTTGGTCGCCTGGTAGCGGAAGCGGTCGATGAACTCCTGGACGCGACCGATCTCTTCGTCCTGTTGTTTCTTCGCCTCGCGCAGACGCTCCATCCGCTCGGCCCGCTGCACGAGATACGTGGAGTAGTTGCAGGCGTAGTCGGTGATGGTGCGCAACGACAGGTCGGCAATGCGGTCGACGACGGCGTCGAGGAAGTAGCGGTCGTGCGAGACCAGGATGACCGAGTGGGGATAGCGGGCCAGGTAGTCTTCGAGCCAGTTCCGGGCCTCGAGGTCGAGGTGGTTGGTCGGCTCGTCGAGCAGCAGCAGACCGGGCGCGCGCAGCAGCAGCTTGGCCAGGGCCAGCCGCATCTGCCAGCCGCCCGAGAGGTGGCCGGCCTCGATCTCGAAGTCGGCCGGGCTGAAGCCCAGGCCGCGCAGGATGGTGGCGACTTTCAGGTCGATGGCGTAGCCGTCGCCCATGCGGAAGCGTTCCTGCAAGGTGCTGTAGCGCTCGAGCAGCGCGTCGTGCTCCCCGGCCGGCACGGCCGCGTCAGCCAGCCGGTGCTCGAGGTCGTGCATCTCGTCCTTCATGTCGAGCAGCGGCTTCAAGGCGTCGCTGGCTTCGGCAAAGACGCTGCGGCCGGAGTAGGACAGGCCATCCTGCGGCAGGTAGCCGACGGTGAGCGCGGTCGGGCGGATGACCTCGCCGCCATCGGCCTCGTCGAGCTCGGCCAGCATACGCAGCAGGGTAGTTTTGCCGGCGCCGTTCGGGCCGCATAGACCGACGCGGTCGCGATCCCCGACGTGCCAGGTAACCTTGTCGAGCAGGACGCGTTCGCCGAAACGTTTGGTGAGGGCGGAGAGCTGGATCATGAGGAAGCGTGACGGCCGGCCAAGACGCGCGCGGCCATGGCGGTAATCTCGGCGGGGCGGCTGGGCTTGGTCAGGTAGCCGCCGACCCCGAAGTTGAGCGCCTCGATGGCGGCGGCCTCCGACGAATGGCCGGTGACGATCATCAGGCGGAGGTCGGGCGTGGCGCGGCGCGCTCCGCGCATGACGGCGAAGGCGTCGAGCCCGGGCAGGCGCAGTTCGCTGACCACGAGCTCGTAGGCGTGCGCGGTCAGCCGCTCGGCTGCAACCACTCCGTCGGGCGCGGTGTCGACCACGTGGCCCGCGGCACGCAGCGCCCCGGCGATGACGTCGCGGCTGGCGCCGTCCGGGTCCACGACCAGGACGCGCCGCGCCCGGGCCGGTTCGGGCGCCGCCGCGACCGTGGGCGGAGGCGGAACCGTGGCCGCCGGGGCCTGGTCGAGCCACGCGTCGACGTCGCGCCGCCGGAACCGCCACTGGCGGCCGACCCGCACGGCCGGCAGCTTACCGGCGTCGACCAGCCGGTAGACGGTACGCAGGTTGACCTTGAGGTAGGCGAGCACCTCGTCGGTCGTCAGAAAGGCCTCGGGCTCGGGCGTGGGCGTGCTCACAGGGTGCCCGGTAATTGTAGCCCGCGCGCCCGCCGTGGTACGGAGGCGGGGCGGCCGCGCCGGGAGCCAGCCTTCCTATAATGGCTGGAGGCGCCGGGACCGGGGTGCCGGAGACGGCCAAACGCGTGGCGCCGCCGTCAAAGACTAGTGTTGGAGCTCGACATCACAGGGCCGCCGGCGGCTGATCCCGCCCGGCGTGTCTACGGGGGAGGGGCGACGCTGGCCGCGCAAGGATTGACGATCACCGACGAGGAACTCGTCGTGCGGTCGCAGGACGGCGACGTCGACAGCTTCAACCAGCTGGTCAAGCGCTGGGAACGGCCGATTTACGCGCTGGCCTACCGGACGCTTGGGCGTGAGGACGACGCGCGCGACGTCTGCCAGGACACCTTCTTTCGCGCCTACCGGGCGCTCAAGGGCTTCAAGGGCGAAGCCAAGTTCTCGTCGTGGCTCTACCGCATCGCCCTCAACCTGTGCCGCGACTTCATGCGCCGGCAGCGGCGCACGCCCACCGTGCAGATGCCGGAAGACGCCGACCTCGGGGAACTGGCGGCGGCCGGCGGTCCGGTCGAGTCGATCGAGACGCTGGTGGCGCGCCGTGAGTTGGGCCGGGCCGTGGAACGGGCCATGGCGACGCTGCCCGACGAGCAGCGCACCGCCATCGTCTTGAAGGAGTACCACGGCCTGACGTTTCAAGAGATCGCCGACATGCAGGGATGTCCGTTGAGCACCGTCAAGACCCGCCTCTATCAGGGGCTGAGCGTGGTGCGGCGGCAGTTGGAGGAAGGTGGGATGTCGGTTGCTGACATCCGTGGGGACGCATCATGAGCACGACACGATTCAGCTGCAACGACACCGAGACGCTGGTGGCCCAC
Source organism: uncultured Acidobacteriota bacterium (assembly GCA_963843885.1). Taxonomy (GTDB): domain Bacteria; phylum Acidobacteriota; class Vicinamibacteria; order Vicinamibacterales; family UBA2999; genus CADEFD01. Next base: position 34,099 of record CAWJMJ010000010.1, on the reverse strand, counting down.
GTCTACGGCGAGACCGACGCGGCCACGGCCGACGCCGTGACGCGCCACGCGGCGGAGTGCCGACGCTGCCGCGATGAGATCACCGCCCTTGGCAGCGTGCGCTACGCCCTGGCGCAATGGACGCCGCCGGCCCCGCCGCTCCGCTTCAGCATCGGGCAGACGGAACTGCCCCCAGCCGCGGCTGAAACTCCCGACAACATCATCCGGCCGCGGGTCGGTGCCTGGCAGACGGCGCCCGCCTGGGCGCAAGTCGCCGCCGCCACGTTGGCTCTGGCCGTGGGCGCGGCCGTGGCCAACGTGCAGGTGCGGCACGACGCCCAGGGCTGGACGGTGTCGACCGGCTGGATGACCCCGGCTCCGCCGGCGCTGGCCCAGCCCGCCGTCGACCAGTCCTGGCGCCCGGCGCTGGCGGCCGTCGAGCAGTCGCTGCGCAGCGAGTTCGAGAGCCGTCAGGCGGCCGCGCCGGTCACGAGCCCCGCCGCCGGCGACACCGACACCATCGCCCGCGTGCGCGCCCTGATCGAGGCCAGCGAGCGCCGGCAGCAGCAGGAACTGGCGCTGCGGCTCACCCAGTTCAATCACGATCTCGACCTGCAGCGTCGCGCCGATCTCATTCGCATCGATCAGGGGATAGGCCAGCTCGAAGGCCGCACCGGCGCCGAGGTGGCCCGTCAGCGGCAGATGCTGGATCTCATCGTCCGGACGGGGCTGAGGCCCCAATAATGCAGAGGCCATTGGTCATGACACGCACTACTTCGCTCTTTGCGGCCGCCGTGCTGGCTGCCACGAGTGCCACGGCCGCGGCGCAGCCGGCCGCGCCCGCCGACGAGCAAGGCGCGCTCCGGCATCAAATCTACTTGATGGAAGGCGCGCTGGCGCGCGCCGTGACCGCCGGCGCGGCGCGGCTCAACCAGGAATTCCGCGCCATCATGCCCGACATGATCGTGGTGGCGGGCGAGTCCAACGCGCGTGGATTCCACCTGGCCGACTACGGCGTCTTCTTCCATGTCGAAGTCCCGGTGCTGCGCCAGAGCATGATGTGGAGCCTGCGCACCATGCTCGAACAGGACGACCAGGGCGCCGCGGAAGCGCTGGCGGCCCTGCGGGCGGTGGTGGCGACGACGAGCGGCCCCGAGCGCGCCACGGCCGAACAGGCTCTGCGCCGGCTCGAAGCGCAGTTGCGGCCCTACGGCGGGGCCCGCCGCGCCGCCGCCGGCCTCCAGGCCGCCAGCGGGGTCGGCACGCCGGTGGGCGCGGCCGGGGTGCCCGGCCCGCCGCGCAAGCTGCTCAACACGCAGCTCCTGGACGACCCGAACAAGGCCTACACCGACGCGGTCGTGCGGTCGCTTGTCGATGCCATGGTCGATTACTCGCTGCCGATGGTCTCGTCGATGCAGCCGAGTGAGTATCTGACGGTGGCGGCCCGCGACAACGAACGGCGCGACCTGCTGGCTCCGCCCGATCCCTACGAGCAGGTGTCGACCTTCACGCTGCGGATCAAGGGGGCCGATCTGGCGGCCTACCGGGCCGGCAAGATCGATCGTGACGAGGCGAAGAAACGGGTCGAGATCCAGGAGTTCTAGAAAGATGGAGCTTTTTCCCGGGCGCTGGTGTCTTAGTCTTCAACTGGCACCGGACAACCCCGTCCGGGCCGCGGTATCCTAACGCGCCATGCGTCACACACTGCTCGCGCTGCCCGTGCTCCTCGCCACGCTGGCGGGCTGCTCCAAGGTCAACCCCATCCAGGTGCTCGAGCCGCAGGAGGTCATGACCGGGTGGTACGACGCCGGCATCATGGAAGACGGCAAGAACAAGCTGGTGCCGACCGTGTCGCTGAAGCTGCGGAACAAAAGCGACCAGCCGATCACCGGCGTGCAGATCATGGCGGTGTTCAAGCGCGTCGGCGAGGAGGAGATGTGGGGCGAGCACTACGGCTGGGCGGTGCGCCGTGACGACCTGGCGCCCGGCGCCTCGACGCCGGCCATCGTCATGCGCTCGAAGCTCGGTTACACCGGCGAGCAGCCGCGCATCCAGATCCTGCAGCACAAGGACTTCGTCGACGCGAAGGTCGAGGTCTTCCTGAAGAAGGGCTCGCAGGTGTGGGCCAAGTTCGGCGAATTCCCGATCGAGCGTCAGCTGCTCACGCAGTAGCGCCCCGCCTATAATCGCGGGCATGCCGCAGGCCCCCGCGCCTTCCAACACGCTCGATCGGCGTCTCAGCGCCGCGGACGCCGCCGCCATCGTCGTCTCGAACGTGATTGGCGGCGGCATCCTGTTCACATCGCCGCAGGTGGCGGCGGCGGTGCCGCATCCGGGGCTGTTCCTGCTGGCCTGGCTGGCGGCTGGAGCTCTGGCCTTCGCCGGGGCGTTGGCCTACGCGGAACTGGCCGCGGTGCGGCCGCGGGCGGGAGGCGAGTACGTCTATCTTCACGCCGCGTTCGGCCGCGTCGCCGCGTTCCTGACCGGCTGGACCTCGTTTGTGGCCGGGTTCTCCGGCGCCATCGCCGCCAACGCGTTCTTCCTGGCGCTCTACCTCTCGCGGTTCGTCCCGGTGCTCGGCAGCGACCGGGTGCTCGCGTCGGTCTCCCTCGGCCCACTCAGCGTGACGCTCTCGCCGCAAACCCTCACCGCCGTCGTCTCGGTATGGGTGCTGTCGCTGGTGCACCTTCGTGGGGTCGGGCCCGGCCGGCTGGTGGGCAACGTCCTGGCCAGCCTCAAGGTGTCCGCGCTGTTGCTCTTCATCGTGGCCGGATTCGCCTTCGGCACCGGCTCGATGGGCAATCTCTCGGCCCCGGCGGCCATCCCCTCGACGGGGTCGTGGCTGTTCGCCCTGGTGCCGGTGCTGTTTGCCTATGCCGGGTGGAACGCCGCCTCCTACGTGGCCGAGGAGATCCGCGACCCGGGCCGGAACGTGCCGCGGGCGCTGGCCATGGGCACGCTGGCGGTCATCGTGATCTACCTGCTGCTGAACACGCTCTATCTGTTCGTGTTCCCGGTCGAAGAACTCGCGGCCATCCGGGGCAGCGTGCTCGACGTGATTGCCGACCGCCTGCTCGGCACGAGCGCTGGCAACATCATGGGGGTGGTGTCGATCATCAGCCTGCTGGCCAGCAACAGCGCCATGATCTTCGTCGGCCCGCGTGTCTACTATGCGATGGCCCGCGACGGCATGTTCTTCCCAGCCGCCGCGCGGGTCCATCCCACCTACCGCACGCCCGCGACGGCGATCGTCGCGCAGGCCGTGTGGACCACGCTGCTCATCCTGACCGGCAGCGGCAGCGCCCTGACGACCTACACCGGCTTCTCGATCCTGCTCTTCAACGGCATCGCCGTGGCGGCGCTGTTCGTGCTGAGGCGTCGTGAGCCCGATGCCGTGCGGCCTTATTCCACCTGGGGTTATCCAGTTCTGCCGGCGCTGTTCGTCTTCGTCTGCGCGGTCATCGTCGCCAACGCCCTGTGGACGGACCTGGTGGCGCCGCTCGCGAGCGGCACCCAGATGGGCCCCTCGGCGGCCGGGCTGCTCATCATCGCCCTGGGGCTGCCGCTGTACTTCTGGTTCACCCGCACGACGCGGGCTTGACGGCCCGGGGCACCGCTGATAATCGACGCGAGGCGACCGCGACCGCGGTCGTCTCGCCGGTCAGATTCGTCTAAGGCACCATGCGGGCGCGATAGGTGATGGTGCGTCCGGGCTGGACGCGCACGTCGAAGGTCAACGTCGCCAGACCGGGCTTGCGGACTTCGATCCGGTAGCCGCCCTCGTCGAGCCGCAACTGCTGCCAGATGCCGTCGAAATCGTCGACGATGCCGGCGTAGTAGCCGTCGACGTAGACTTCCGCGTCCTTGGGCTCGACTTTCATCCGCACGCCGCCGATGCTCCAACCGTAGGGGCCGCCGTAGGCACCGTAGCCGCCGCCGTAGCCGCCGCCGTAGTAGCCGCCCCACTGATTGCCGTAGTAGCCATTCCAGCCGTAGGCGCCGTAGCCGGGCCACCCGTAGCCGGCGTACCAGCTCCACGGGTCGTAGAAGTAGTAGCCGAGCCCGCCGCCGCCGCTGTAGTAGCGGCGCGCGTAGGACGGTGCGTAGTAGGGCTGGGGTGGACGCGGGGCCCGGGCTCTGGGAATAGCTCGTCCGACGTCCGGATCGCGGCCGCCCTCGTAACCGCGGCCGCTGCCTGGGGCGCGCACGCCGCCGCGGGGCTGCGCCCCGCCCTCGCCGCCGGCCGACCGTCCGCCTGGGCCACCGCCGCGGGCTTGCCCGCCGCCGCGCCGCCGGCCGCCTTGTTCTTCCTCGAAGGCCGGCGCGGCCGAGGCCGGGGCCGGGTCCTCGACGGCGGCGCGCACGCGCGGGCGTGCTTCCTGCGCGTCGACGTTCTGGCGGGCGCGAGCCGTACGGTCCGCCGTGGCGCCGTCGCGACGTTCGCCGCCGCCCCCGCGACGTTCAGCGCGCGCGCGTTCCACGGCCTGCGCGGGGGGCGCCGCTTGCTGTTCGGGAGCGGGCGGCGGGTCCTGCGCCCAGGCCGGTCCGGCCGAGACCGCGGCGAGCAGGGCCGCCGCAGTGATGACGCTTCGGGGATTCATGACGATACCTCGGGGAGGAATCAGGGCAGGCGGCACACCTCCCGAAGTGCAACATCGCTGCCATCCCAACCGCCAGCAATAGGGCGTGCGAATGTCGCGCGCGCGTCCAGATTCCTTGACAGTCCTTTTCCTCAATAGGGACACTTGTGGCGCGGTGCCCGCCCGTCCCGCCATCCGCAACCTCCATGTCCTGCACGATTGAGCCCTCAGCGACAACCCGCCCGACCGGAGGGTGGCGGCCGAGTCGACGCGCCCGCGTTGCCGGCGTGGCGTTGTGCGCGGCGCTGGCCGTGGCGTGCGGCAAGAAGGGCCCGCCGCTGGCGCCGTTGCGGCGCGTTCCGGCCAAGGTGTCGGCGTGGAGCGCCAGCCGGGCCGGCGACGCGGTGTTCCTCACCCTCACCGTGCCGGTCGCGAACGTCGGCGGCGACCAGCCCGCGGATATCGCCGGGGTGGAAATCTACGCGGTGACCTCGGCGTCCGCGCCGCCCCCCGTGGTCGATGGGCGCGTTCCAGAGGGGCTCGGCCCGGTCGTTTCCTTGCCGGTGCGGCGTCCGCTGCCGCCGCCCCCGGCCTCCGCTCCAGGCCAGCCGCAACTGCCCGAGCTACCGCGTGAACCGGGGCTGGACCAGGGCGCCGTCGTCACCGTGCGCGAAGCGCTGACCCCGGCCACCACCGCGCCGGTCCCCGGCGTAGTGCCAGAACCAGCGGCGCCCCCGGAGCCCGAAGCCGACGACGATGCGCCGCCGGCGTTGTCGTTGCCGCTCGTCTATGCGCCGACGACCTCGGCGGCGCGCCGCCACTACGTCGCCGTGGCGGTCAGCCGGCGCGGGCGGCGCGGCGCCTGGAGCGATTGGAAGAGCGTGCCGCTCGGCCCGACCTCGGGCGCGCCCGGCGCGCCTGTCCTGACCTACGACGAGCAGGCCATCGCGGTGACCTGGACGCCGGCGCCCGATGCCCGTCAGGCGCCGGCGGCCGCACTCGAAGGCGCCCTCGAGTCGCGGCCCTTCGGCCCCGCGCAGCCGGCCACGCGCTACAACGTCTACGACGCTGCGGCGGCGGGCGTCGCGGCTGACGTCGTGCCGGGGCAGGCCACCCGGCCCACGCCCCTGAACGACGCGCCGCTGGCCGTGCCGCTCTTCACCCTCCCCGGGGTCACCTTCGGGGTGGAACGCTGCCTGGTCGTCCGCCCGCTCGACACCGTGGCCGGTGTGGAGGTCGAGGGGCCGGCGTCCGCGCCCGGCTGCGCGACGCCGCGGGACACGTTTCCGCCGCCCGCGCCGACGGCGCTGGCCGCGGTGGCCGGAGCCGCCGTGATCAGCTTGATCTGGGACGCCGCCGAGGTGCCCGATCTGGGCGGCTACCTCGTGCTGCGCGGCGTCGCGCCGGGCGAGCCGACGACCCCACTGACACCCGAACCGATTGCCGCGACCAGCTTCGAGGACCGGAGCGTCACCCCCGGGGTGCGATACGTCTACGTGGTCGTCGCGGTAGACTCGGCGACGCCGGTCAATCGCAGCGCGCCGTCGAATCGGGCTGAGGAAACGGCGCGGCAGTAGGCAGAGCGGGCTCTCGAGTCCGGGAGCGCGGGAAGTACAGGACGCAATGGACAAGATCTACCGGGTGCGGCAGGGGATGGGCGGGCGCTGCGTGGTCGAGCGCGACAACGCGCTCTATTGGCTCGAGGGCGACCTGTTCGGCGACTACCGCACCGGCGCCGGCATCGACGAGCCGCTGCGCGATTTCCTGGCGCCGGTCATGCCGTCGAAGATCATGGCCATCGGTCTCAACTACCGCGACCACGCCGCCGAGATGAAGAAGGCCCTGCCGGCCGAGCCGCTGGTTTTCATCAAGCCGGCCTCCTCGGTCATCGGCCCGGAAGCCAGCATCCGCATTCCGTCGTGGTGCGGGCGCGTCGAGCACGAAGCCGAAATGGCCGTCGTCATCGGCCGCCGGGCGACGCGCGTGGCCGCCGCCGACGCCATGGACTACGTCCTCGGCGTCACCTGCCTGAACGACGTCACCGCGCGGGAACTGCAAGCTAGCGACATCCAGTACTCGCGCGCCAAGGGGTTCGACACGTTCGGCGCCATCGGCCCGTGCATTGCCGTCGGCCTCGACCCGTCGTCACTCGAGGTCGAAGGCTGGGTGAACGGCGAGCGGCGCCAGCATTCGAACACCCGCGAGCTGATTTTCACCGTGCCCGAAGTGGTCGAGTTCGTCACGCGCTTCTGCACGCTCGAGCCCGGCGACGTCATCACCACCGGCACGCCCTCGGGCGTCGGCCGGCTGGTGCCCGGCGATCGGGTGATGGTCAAGGTCCAGGGCGTCGGCGCCCTGAGCAACCCGTGCGTCGGGGCGGAGTGATCGTGAACGAACCGATGGCCAGATTGCGTGAGCTCGAACGCCTCGCCGAACTCGGCGGCGGCGAAGACCGTCTCCGCCGCCAGCACGAAGCCGGCAAGCTCGTCGCCCGCGAGCGCATGGAACTGCTCTTCGACCCCGGCACGTTCGAAGAGATGGACAAGCTGGTCACGCACCGCTGTCTCGACTTCGGCATGGCCAACCAGATCGTGCCGGGTGACGGCGTGGTCACCGGCCACGGCCGGGTCGACGGCCGGGTGGTCTATGCCTTCGCGCAGGACTTCACGGTGTTCGGCGGCTCGCTGTCGGAGACCAACGCCGCCAAGATCGTCAAGACCATGGACATGGCCATGAAGGCCGGCGCGCCGATTGTCGGCCTGAACGACTCGGGCGGCGCCCGCATCCAGGAAGGCGTGATGTCGCTCGGCGGCTACGCCGACATCTTCCTGCGCAACACCCTGGCGAGCGGCGTGGTGCCGCAGATTTCGGCCATCCTCGGTCCGTGCGCCGGCGGCGCCGTCTACTCGCCGGCCATCACCGACTTCATCGTCATGGTCAAGTCGTCGAGCTACATGTTCGTCACCGGACCCGACGTGATCAAGACGGTCACGCACGAAGACGTGACGAAGGAAGAGCTCGGCGGGGCGATGACCCACAACGAGAAGAGCGGCGTGGCGCACTTCGCGGTCGACGGACGACCGCGAGTGCATCGCGCTCGATGCGCGAGCTGCTCTCGTTCATGCCCTCGAACAACCTCGACGAGGCGCCGCGCGTGGCCGACCGACGATCCGGTGGACCGCGAGGACGCCGCGCCTCGATACGCTCGTCCCGGCCTCGCCCAACCAGCCCTACGACATGCACGATCTGATCGGCACGGTCGTCGACGACGGCGCGTTCCTCGAGGTGCACGAGCACTACGCCAAGAACATCGTGGTGGGCTTCGCCCGGCTCGGCGGGCGCTCGGTCGGGCATCGTCGCCAACCAGCCGGCGCAGCTGGCCGGCACGCTCGACATCAACGCTTCGGTCAAGGGCGCGCGCTTCGTGCGCTTCTGCGACTGCTTCAACATCCCGCTCGTCACCTTCGAGGACGTGCCCGGCTTCCTGCCCGGCACGGCGCAGGAGTTCGGCGGCATCATCCGCCACGGCGCCAAGCTGCTCTACGCCTTTGCCGAGGCCACCGTGCCCAAGGTCACGGTCATCACTCGCAAGGCCTACGGCGGCGCCTACTGCGTCATGGCCAGCAAGCACATCCGCACCGACTTCAACTACGCCTGGCCGACCGCCGAAATCGCGGTGATGGGCGCCGAAGGCGCCGTCAACATCCTCTACAAGCGCGAAATCGAGAGCGCGCCCGACCCGGCGGCGATGCGGGCCCAGAAGGTGGCGGAGTTCCGCGAGAAGTTCGCCAACCCCTACGTGGCGGCCGAACGCGGCTTCATCGACGAGGTGATCCTGCCCCGCGACCACCCGCAAGAAGCTGATCCAGGCCCTGGCCACGCTCGAGAACAAGCGCGACCGGAACCCGCCCAAGAAGCACGGCAACATCCCGCTCTAGCGGTGCCGGCCGGCTGCCCGACCCCTCGCCGGGCGGGCCGTAAGTCGGTGCTAGAATTTTCACACGTCTTGTGCCGGTTACCAAGGTTCTGATCGCCAATCGCGGCGAGATCGCCGTCCGCGTCATCCGCGCCTGCCGCGACATGGGCATCGCCACCGTGGCGGTCTACTCGCGAGTGCGACCGCGCCGCGCTGCACGTGCGCATGGCCGACGAGGCCTGGCCGGTCGGCCCGAGCGCGCCGCGCGAAAGCTACCTGCGCATCGACGCGCTCATCGACGCCGCGCGCGCGGCAGCGGCGCCGACGCCGTCCATCCGGGCTACGGCTTCCTGGCCGAGAACGAGGACTTCGCGCGCCGCCTGCCGCGACGCCGGCCTGACCTTCATCGGGCCGACGCCCGAAGCGATCGCGCTGATGGGCAGCAAGACCGCGGCGCGCCAGGCCGCCATGGCGCGCCGGCGTGCCGGTCGTGCCCGGCACCGACGACGCCGCTCGACGCGAACGTGCCGGACGCCGAGGTGCTGCGCATCGCCGAGGACATCGGCTATCCGCTGATGCTCAAGGCCGTGGCCGGCGGCGGCGGCAAGGGCATGCGCACGGTGGCGCACGCCGACCGACCTGCCCGGCGCGCTGCGCGCCGCGCGCTCGGAAGCCGGCATCGGCGTTCGGCGACGCCGCGGTCTACCTCGAGCGGCGCATCATGCACGCCGCGCCACATCGAGGTGCAGCTGCTCGGCGACCACCACGGCACCGTGCGTGCCGTTCGTCGAACGCGAGTGCTCGATTCAGCGCCGCCACCAGAAGGTCATCGAGGAGAGCCCGTCGCTGGCCGTCTCACCCGAGCTGCGCCGCGCGCATCACCAGCGGCGGCCGCGTCGGTCGCGCGCCGGTCGGCTACACCAACGCCGGCACGATCGAGTTCCTGCTCGACGACGACGGCCGCTTCTACTTCCTCGAGATGAACACGCGCCTGCAGGTCGAGCATCCCGTCACCGAGATGGTCACCGGGCGTCGATCTGGTGCACTGGCAGATTCGCATCGCCCGCGGCGAGCGGCTGACGCTCGATCCGCGAGGCGCTGCTCGACGCCGCGCGGCCACGCCATCGAGTGCCGCATCTACGCCGAGGATCCCGACAACAACTTCCTGCCCTCGCCGGGACGCATCCAGCAGCTGCGCGTGCCCGCATGGCCCGGGCGTGCGCGACGACAGCGGCGCCACCGAGGGCTGCGACGTGCCGATCTTCTACGACCCGATGATCTCCAAGCTGGTCGCCTGGGGCGACGACCGGACCGCAGGCCGTCGCGCGCATGCGGCGGGCGCTGCGCGAGTACGAGGTCGCGCGGCATCAAGACGACGCTGCCGTTCTTCCGCTGGGCGCTCGACGATCCGGATTTCCTGGCGGCGCGTTTCGACACCACCTTCATCGATCGCAAGCTCGCCGAACGGGCCGGCGCTCCCTTCGACACTTCGTCGGACGATGACGAGACGCTGGCCGCGATTGCCGCCGCCCTGCACCAGGTGCTCGGCCGGCCGTCGGCCGCACCCGGTGCCGCGGCCCCGGCCGCTCCGCCCAGCCGCTGGCGCGACGCAGGCGCGCGCCGAGGCGCTGAGGTAGCGATGCAGTACGACGTGGTCATCGGCGGCTCGCACGCGCAAGGTCGTTGTCCAGCGCGCCGGCGAGGCGTGGCGGGTGACCGTCGACGGCACGCCTTTCGAGGTCGACGCCGCCCGGGTCGATGGCGCCCTGTGGTCGCTGCTGGTCGGCGGCGGCAGCGGCGTGCCCAGCCGGAGCGTGCCGGCCGTGGTCGTGCCCGGCAGGACGCGTGGCGAACTCGGCGTCCACGTGAATGGCCGCCAAGTGCTGCTGGCCATCAGCGAGAGCGGCCGCGCCCGCGTGCGCGGCGGGGCGGCGGCGCCCGGGCACGGGCCGCAGCGGCTGACCGCGCCGATGCCCGGCAAGGTGGTGAAGGTGCTGGTCCAGCCCGGCGACCTGGTCGAGGCCGGCCAGGGCCTGATCGTCGTCGAAGCCATGAAGATGGAGAACGAGCTGCGCGCCGCCAAGGCGGGCCGCGTCGCGTCGGTCGCGGTCACCGAAGGGCAATCGGTGGACGCGGGAGCGGTGCTGGCCGTCGTGGAGTAGCGGTGCGGGCCAAGGTGCTGGGCGCCCTCGCCTCCTCGCTGACGCACGTGCGCCGGGTCTGGCTGGTCGCGGCCGTGGCCATCGCGGTGCTCCTCGTCTCGATCGTCACGCTCGACCTCGGCCCGGTGCTGCGCGGCCGCGCCGAAGCCGAGGCCTCCCGCTGGATCGACCGCCCGGTGCGCATCGGCCGGCTCGGCCTCAACCTCGGCCGCGGACGGCTGGTGCTCGACGACGTCTGGGTCCAGGGCATGCACCGCGGCGCACGATCCGTGGCTGGTGGCCGGGCACGTCGACGTCGCCCTGACGTGGGGCGCGATCTGTCAACCGCGAGATCCTGCTCGACGCCGTCGAGATGAGCGACTGGACCCTCATCGTCGAGAGCTATCCAGGGGCGCTGCACAACTGGCCGCGGCTGAACGGTCCGCCTCGGCCGCCGCGCACGACGCCGCGGCTGATGCGGACCACGCTCCAGAACGTGCGGGCCACCCGCGGCCACCTGATCGTCCGCGACTTCGGCTCCAGCTGGGGCCTCGACGCGCCCAATCTCGAGGTCGTGGCTGCCAAGGGCGCCGACTACCGCGGCACCCTGAAGTGGACGGGCGGCACGCTGCTCATCCAGCAGTACGAGCCGATGTGGGCGCACTTCAACGCGGCCTTCCGCGTCGCCGATGGCAAGGTCGTTCATGGAGCGCATGTCACTCGACGCCGACGGCGCGCAGGTCGAAGGCACCGGCGTCATCAATCCGGCCGAGTTCCCCGAACGCCACCTACACGCTCGACCTCGCACCACGAGCTGCCGCGCACGCGCGCCGTCTTCTACGCCGAGGATCACTTCCAGCTCCACGGACAGGGCGACTTTGCCGGCACCGTGCGGATGTACAAGGGCGGCTACGAGGTGAAGGGCGATTTCGTCAGCCCCGAGGTCGGCTACGATGCCTACCGCTTCTCGGACGTCCGCGCCGCCGTCGTGTGGGGGCCGACCCGCCTCGACGTGACCCGCGCCACCGCCCGCCTCTACGGCGGCACCGCCGACTTCAGCTACGTGCTCGATCCGCTCGGTCAACCCGACCGCCGCGCCGATGCCCGCTGGGACGTGCGCTATCGCGACGTCGATCTGGTCACGTTCACCAGCTTCCTGCAGACGCGCGGCATGCGCATGGCCGGGCGCGCCACCGGCCGGCATCTCACCGAATGGACGCTCGGCCCGGGCGGATTCGCGCAGGCCCATGGCCAAGGCACGCTGCAGGTGGCCATGCCGCCCGGCCTGGTGCCGGCCGTGCGCGGCCTTCCTGACGACGCGCTCGACGGCGCCCGCCGGCGCGCCGAGGAGCAGGGGCCGGTCAGCCCGCACATCGCCTTTGCGCCAGTGCCGCTGGCCGCCCGGGTCGGCTACGACTTCGACGGCCGAGACGGTGCGCTTCGGGCCGAGTGAAATGGCCACGGCCGAAACCTACGTGGCCTTCGAGGGCCGCACCGACTGGGGCGAGGCCTCGCGCCTGCCGTTCCACGTGACCAGCACCAACTGGCAGGAAAGCGACCGCTTCCTGGCCGGCATCATCACCATGTTCTCGCCGACGGCCACCGCGGCCGTGCCGGTGGACGGGGTCGGCACGTTCGACGGCGTGCTGGTCGGCGCGCTGGCCGACCCGCGCGTCGAAGGGCGTTTCGCCGGGGAGGCGATGCGCGCCTGGAACGTGACGTGGGGCCGCATGGAAGGCGCGGCGGTGATCGAGGACGGCTACGCCGTCGTGACCAAGGCCGTGGTCACCGACGGCGACGCGCGCATGGATATCGACGGCAGGTTCGCGCTGGGCTATCCGCGGCGCGATGGCGGCGACGAGATCGACGCCATCATCCGCACCTCGGAGTGGCCGCTCGTGACCATGCGCCAGGCCTTCAAGCTCTACGACTACCCGGTCGACGGCGCCTTCGGCGGCGAGATCCATCTCTACGGAAAGTACCAGGAGCCCTTCGGCTTCGGCCGCGTCACGCTCGATCGCGGCGTGGCCTACGACGAGCCGTTTGCCTCCGGGGTGGCGAGCTTGCGCTTCGAAGGCGGCGGCGTGCGGCTCGACGGGCTGGAGGTGCAGAAGGCCGGGACGGTCGTGACCGGTGCCGCCTACATCGGCTGGGACGGCACCTACTCCTTCAATGCCGACGGCCGCCGCCTGGCCGTGGACGCCCTCGACCTGACCTATTTCCCGACCCTGCCGGTGCTCACCGGCTTCGCCGACGTCAGCGCGACCGGCAGCGGCACCTTCGACGAGCCGCGCTACGACGTGAAGGTCAGCGTCTTCGACCTGTTCATCGGCGACGAGGGCATCGGCGAGATGACCGCGCAGGTGACCCTGCGCGGACAGCAGGTGCTCTACAGCTTCGACATCGCCTCGCCGCGCCTGGCTGCCTCGGGCACGGGACAACTGGCTCTCACCGAGGCCGGCGAGATCGAGTCGACCGTGCGCCTCTCCGACACGTCCCTCGATCCCTACGCGCGCGTGTTCATGCCCACGCTCTCGCCCTACACGACCGCCACCGGCGGCGGCAGCGTGCGCGTCTGGGGCGCCATCTACACGCCCGACGCGTTGCGGGTCGAGGCCTCGATCGACGACCTGCGGCTGCGTCTCTTCGACTACGAACTGCGCAACCGCGGCGAACTCAGGGTCGGACTCGAAGGCCAGGTCGTCACCGTGAGCGCCTTCACGATGACCGGCGACCGCACGGCCATCGACGTCAGCGGACGCGTCGACCTGGCCACCGACGTGGTGGCCCTGCGCGCCAACGGCGAAGCCAACCTGGCGGTGCTGCAGGGCGCGTTCCCCGATCTGCGCGGCTCGGGCCGGGCCGAGGTGTCGGCCACCATCGGCGGCACCACGACCACCCCGACGGTCTCCGGTAACGCGCTGCTGAGCGACGGCCGGATCCGCTCGTTCGCCTTTCCTCACGCCCTCGACGCCATCAACGGCATCGTCACCTTCGACGCCACGTCGGTCCGCCTCGACGGCCTGCGCGCCTCGCTGGCCGACGGCAGCGTCGTCTTCGGCGGACGCATTGGGCCTGCACGGCCTGGCCCTCGCCGATTACGACGTCACCGCTGACCGGCCACGGCCTGCGTCTCCGCTATCCCGAGGGCATGCGGTCGCTCGTGGACGCCGACCTCACCGTGCAGGGCTCGGCCGAGGCGCCGGTGCTGGGCGGCTCGGTGCTGGTGCGCTCGGCCGTGTGGACGCCGGCGTTCGACGGCACGACCAACGTTTTCGGCTCGTCGCCGGTCAACCGGTTGCCGGTCGAGCCAGGCGGGCCCGGTCCCGCGAGCCCACCCACGCCGCTGCGCTACGACGTGCGCATCGTGGCGCCCTCCAGCTTGCGCATCGAGAACGACGTGGCCCGGATCGTGGCCAGCGCCGACCTCAACGTGCGCGGCACCTATGACCGGCCGCTGGTCTTCGGGCGGGCCGACATCGAACGCGGCGAGGTGCGTTTCGAAGGCCGCCGCTACCTGGTCACGCGCGGCAGCCTCGACTTCACCAACCCGAGCGCATCCAGCCGTTCTTCGACATCGAGGCCGAGACGCGCGTGCGCGTGCCCGGCCAGACCTACCGCGTCACGCTGCGGGTCGCCGGCACCTCCGAACGCCTCCAGCCCGAGTTCACGTCGGACCCGCCCCTGCCTTCGGTCGACGTGCTGTCGCTGCTGTCTCGGATACGACGCCGTCCGGCGACGTGGAACTGGCGTCGCTGCGCTCGCCCAACCAGCGCGAGCAGGAGCTGCTGCAGGCGCGGGCCACGCGCGCGCTCGACCGGGGCGCTTTCGGCCGAAGTCGGCCGCGTCGTGCGAGGACACCTTCGGGGTCGATACCTTCCAGATCACGCCGCTGCTGGTCGACCCATACCAGCAGGCCGTCGGCCTGAGCGTCAACCCGGCGGCTCGCGTCACCATCGGCAAGCGGCTGTCGGACCGCATCTATCCTGACCTACGCGCGCAGCCTGTCGTCGTCGACGCGCGACGAGATCATCCTGCTCGAGTACGACCAGAGCGACACGCTCGGGTGGGTCCTGTCGCAGAACGAAGACGGCACCTACGCGCTCGAAGTGCGCAAGCGGGTCAGCTTCTGATGCGCGCGGCCGTCGCGGTTCTGGCCGTGATGCTGCTGGCGTCGCCGGTGGCGGCCGACGTCGGCGCGCTGCTGGGCCGGCGCGTGACCAGCGTGCGGCTCGAGACGGCCGGCACGGCGGTCACCGAGGACACGGTGCTGGACCTGGTCGAGACGCGCGTCGGTGAGCCGCTGACGATGCAGGCGGTGCGCCAGACCATCGACCATTTCGTCACGCTGGGACGCTACGCGGACATCCAGGTCTTGGCCGCGCCGGACGGCGCGGGCGTGCGCCTGCGCTACGACCTGGTGTCGATTGCGCGGATCGTCGGCATCCGCTTCGAGGGGGCGCTCGGGATCGATGCCAACGCGCTGCGGACCGCCTTGACCGATCAGTTCGGCGCGCAGCCGGTCTCGGCTCGGCTGGCCGAGATGGCCACGGCCATCTCGGCGCGCTACGAGGCCCACGGCTACCGGTCGGCGCGGGTCGTGCCACGCCTCCAGCCAGAAGAGCGCCCCGGCCAGGTGGTGGCGGTGTTTGCGATCACCCCGGGCGCGCAGGTGGTGGTCGGCCAGGTTGCGGTCGAGGGCAACGCCGGCGCGGATCTGCGCCAGCGGCTCGGCTTGCAGACCGGCCGGCCGCTCGACGGCGAGGCCTTCGACGAGCGCGTCCGCGAGGTGGAAGATGCGCTGCGCAAGAACGGCTACTACGAGGCCGTGGTGGCAGCGACGGTGCGCGACGCCCGTCCGGGCGTGGTGGACGTGACCGTGCGCGGCGATCTTGGCGACAAGGTCGAGGTGGCGTTCACCGGCGATCCCCTGCCCGAACGACCGGCGGCGTGCGCTCGTGCCGATCGAGCGTCTGCGATCGGTCGAAGAGGAGGTGGTCGAGGACGCCGGCCGCAACATCGAGCAGTATCTGCGGCTCGAGGGCTACCGGTCGGCGACGGCCACGGCCGAACGCCAGCGCGCCAACGGCGTGCTGCACCTCACCTTCAGGGTGGTCCGCGGGCCGCTGCACGTGCTCGGAGCGGTGCGCCTCGACGGTGTGCAGGCGATGCCCCGGGCCGAACTCGATGCCCTGCTCAAGCTGGTCCCGGGTGAGCCGTTCGTGGACGCCCGCGTGGCGGTCGTGGCCGCCGCGCTCGCCGAGCACTACCGCGTGCGAGGGTTCGCCGCCGTCACGGTGACGCCGCAGCTGGGGTTCCCGGGGGTCGACGCCGATGGCCGGGTGCCGGTCGACGTGCGCTTCGACATCGTGGAAGGGCGGCGCGTCGTCGTGACCGGCGTGCGGTTCGAGGGCGTTGCGGCCCTCGCCCCGGCGGCGCTGCTCGAGTCGGTGGCGCTCACGACCGGGAAACCCTACTACCGCCCGCAGCAGGCCATCGACCGCGAGGGCCTCGAGCGCCGGTATCGCAACCTCGGCTACCAGCGGGCCGCGGTGGAAGTCCGCCCGGCCGCCTCCGCTGACGGCGCCGGCGTGGACCTTACCTACGTCGTGCGCGAAGGCCCGCAGACGCGCGTCGACCACGTGCTCGTGAGCGGCACCGAACGCACCTCCCCGGACCTGGTGCGCCGGGAACTGACGCTGGCGCCCGGCGATCCGCTCGGCTTCGAGGCGCTGCTCGAAAGCCAGCAGCGCTTGAGCGCGCTCGGGCTGTTCCGCCGCGTGCGCATTACCGAAGCGCCGCACGCCGCCGACGACACGCGCCGGGACGTGCTGGTGGAAGTCGAGGAGGCGCCGTCGACCTCGCTAACCTATGGCGGCGGGCTGGAAGTCGGCCAGCGCACGCGCCGCACGGCCGAGGGCGCGGCCACCGACCGGCTCGACGTGGCGCCCCGCGGCTTCTTCGAGATCACGCGCCGCAACCTGTGGGGCAAGAACCGTTCGGTCAGCCTGCTCACCTCGGTGAGCGTCCGCCCCACCGATCCGGGCGTGGACGAGGTCGATGCCAAAGGCGGCTACGGCCTCAACCAGTACCGCGTCGTCGGGACGTTCCGCGAGCCGCGCGCCTTCGCGACGCAGGGCGACGGGCAGCTCAGCGCCTTCATCGAGCGCGGCATCCGCTCCTCGTTCGACTTCGATCGGCGCGGCCTGCGGGCGGAGTACGCGCGACGCTTCGCCCACCGGATCGTCGGGCTGGCGCGCTACTCCTACGATTTCACCGAGATTTTCGGGCGGGACGTCGTGCTTGCCGATCAGTTGCTCATCGATCGCCTCTTTCCCCAGGTGCGGCTGTCCACCGTGGTCGGTTCGGTGATCCGCGATTCGCGCAACGACGTCCTCGACCCGGAGCGGGGCACGGTGCTCGGCGCCGATCTCGACGTGGCCCTGCCGGCGCTGGGATCGGAGGTCGGCTTCACCAAGGCCTTTGCGCAGACGTTCCTCTACCGCCGGCTGCCCGGGTCGCGCCCGTGGGTGGTGGCCGCCGGCGCGCGGGTAGGCATGGCGCGCGGCTTCGAGAAGCGGGTGCCGCGGGTCGACGGCGCGGGCCAGCCGGTGCCCGGGCCCGACGGCGCCCAGATCGTGGACGTGGTGACCGACCTGCCGGTGAGCGAGCGCTTCTTCACTGGCGGCGACAGCTCGGTCCGCGGCTTCGCGCTCGACCGTCTGGGTACCCAGGCGACGCTCAACGCCGACGGGTTCCCGACCGGCGGGAACGCCATGACGGTGTTCAACCTGGAACTGCGCACGCCGCACGTGAAAGGCGTCGGCTTTGTCGGCTTCGTCGATGCCGGCAACGTGTTCCGGCGCGTGCGCGACGTGAAGGTGGTCGACCTCCGGACCACGGCGGGCATCGGCTTCCGCTATCGATCGCCGCTCGGCCCGCTCCGTCTCGACATCGGCTTCAAGCTCGATCGGCGCGACTTCACGCGCGGTTCCGAACGCCGCGCCGTCTACCACCTCTCGTTGGGGCAGGCCTTCTGATGCCGCGCCGCGATCACCAGATGCCGCCCCCGCCGTGGCGCTGGGCTGCCGCCGCCGCCGTCGTGCTCGCCCTGGCTGACCCTGGCGTAGGCGCGCAGGCGCCCACGTCGCCAGGGGGCGAGGAACTGATCGAGCGTACGGTCGCCGTGGTGGGGGGTCGCGTGGTGACGCAGTCCGAGGTGGACGTGGCGGTGGCGCTCGGGCTCGTGACGCCAGCATTGAGCGGCCCTTCAGCCAGCGCCGTTGGCGCGGTCATCGATCGCCAGCTGCTGCTGCTCGAGGTGGCCCGCTTCTCGCCCCCTGATCCGGCCCCTGCGGCAGTGCAGGAGCGGCTCGCCGCGGTGGGGGCCCGCGCCGGCAGCGCGGCGCAGCTTGCGGAAGTGCTGGCCCGCGGCGGATTCACCCCGGCGCGGCTGGCCAGCTGGGTGCGCGACGACTTGCGGATCGCCGCGTATCTCGCTCAGCGCTTCCCGCTGGCCGGCACCCCGGCCGAGGCCGACGTCGCCGCTTACGTCGACGCTCACCGGGCCGAGTTCGCGCGCGACGGCGTGGCGCCGGGCGGGATGACGGCGCTGGCGCGGACCCGGCTCGTCGCCGAGCGGCGTCAGGCGCTGATCGGCGATTGGCTGGAAGACCTGCGGCGCCGCACCGAGGTGGTCGAGTTCACTCGGACGCGCGGTTAGCGCGGCACGACCGGCCGCGCGCGCGCGGCGCCGGCAGGGCTGACCCGGCAAATCGCTACGGCACCACCACGCGGCTGGCGGCCCAGCCGACTAGCACCTGTCCCAGGTTGAAAAGGCCGTGGCTGACCGCTGCGGCCACCAGGCTGTGCCGGCGCAGGTAGAGCGCTCCCCAGAACAGCCCGAGCCCGAAGGTGGCCAGCGCGACGTCGTGCCCCTGGATGGTGTGGCCGAGGCCGAAGGCCAGGCTGGTGAGGAGCAGCGCCACGAGCGGCGGACAGACATGCCGCGACAGGCGATGGATCTGGAAGGCGCGCTGCATCTCCTCGCGCACGCCGCCGGCGGCGACGACGATCACGGCGAAGGCCGCGGCCATCAGCGGATCGGACATGAAGGAGGTGAGCGGGTTGACGTCCACGTTGTGGAGCGACGGCAGGAGCGCGCGCGCCGTCAGCACGGTCAGGGCCACGCCCAGCGTCACGACCGGCACCAGCGCCACGCCGAACGCGGCCTCGCGCCACGGCGACCGGTCGCCCAGGAACACCGCCGCGAGCGACTCGCCCCGGCGGCGCAGCAGCCACACGATCAGGCCCACGACCATCAGGGCGTCGAGGGTCGAGACGGCGAAGACGAACGTGGCGTTGAGGCCGCCGCCGGCGTTCTGCGCGGGGACGCCCAGGCCGGCGAGCAGGCTGGCGGCCACCACCTGGGTCGGGTAGCTCGAGCAGAGGATGGTCTCGGCAATGGCCCGGCCGCGGCTCATGGGGCGCGGGCGGGGAGGCTCGGCCGCCATGCCCGCCGCGTCGTCCGGAGGTCCGGGCGGGGCGTCGATGGGCACCGCGCCGTCGGGCGGCGGCAGCGCGTCGTCGGGCAGCGGCAGCGCGTCGAGTCGCGGCGCGTCGGGGAAATCAGGGTTCTGATTGAGCATCGGCGCGCCTTCGCGATGGTACACTTTCCCCGTGACCGACGCGGCCAAAGCGGCCATTGCCTCCCAGCGGGTGCTGATCGTCGAAGACGATGACGTCGGCGCGGCTCGGCCTGACGGAACTTGCGCGCACCTGGGGCTTCACCGTCGCGGCGGCCGCCGACGGCGAAGAAGCGCTCGCCAAGGTGACCGAGTTCCGGCCGACGATCGTCGTCAGCGACCTGGTCATGCCGCGCATGGACGGGCTGCAGCTGCTCGCCGCGCTTGGCGACGACCTCGGGCAGCTCTACTTCGTGCTGCTGACCGCGCAGGGCACCGTCGAGACGGCCGTCGACGCCCTCAAGCGCGGCGCCGAAGACTACCTGACCAAGCCGGTCGATCCGCAGCGGCTGCGCCACCTGCTCGAGCGTCTGTCGGAACTGAGCGCGGCGCGCAGCGCGAGAACAGCGACCTGCGCCGGCGGCTGCGCGAAGAGGGCCGTTTCGGCCGCATGGTCGGCGCCAGCCGCGAGATGCGCAAGGTCTACAACGTGATCGAGCAGGCCGCGCCGACCACCGCGTCGGTGCTGATCATCGGCGAGTCGGGCACCGGCAAGGAACTGGTGGCGCAGACGCTGCACCAGCTCAGCCCGCGCGAACCAGTCGCCCTTCGTCGCCATCAACTGCGCGGCCATTCCCGAGACGCTGCTCGAGAGCGAGATCTTCGGCCACGAGAAGGGCGCCTTCACCGGCGCCTACGAACGGCGCGCCGGCTGCTTCGAGCTGGCCGATCGCGGCACCCTGTTCCTCGACGAGATCGCCGAGATGATGCCGGCCACGCAGGTGAAGCTGCTGCGCGTGCTGCAGGAGCGCAGCTTCCGGCGCCTCGGCGGCCGCGCCGAGCAGGAGGTGGACGTGCGCGTCATGGCCGCCACCAACGTCGACCCGGTCGGCGCCGTGCGTAGCGGCAAGCTGCGCGACGACCTCTACTACCGGCTCAACGTCTTCACCATCGCCCTGCCGCCGCTCCGCGATCGGCAGCGAGGACCTGCCGCTGCTCGTGCAGACCTTCGTCGAGGAGTTCAATCAGCGCGATCAGAAGGCCGTGAAGGCGGTGGACCCTGAGGCGATGCGCCGGCTCGAGGCCTACGGCTGGCCGGGCAACGTACGCGAGCTGCGCAACGTGATCGAACGGGCGGTGATCCTGGCCAAGGGCGACTTCATCGAGGCCAAGCACCTGCCGCCGCTCGCGGCCGAGCGTCGCGCCGGACCGGCCAGCGGCGCGTCCGGGGAAGTGACGCTGACGCCCGGCATGACCGTGGACGAGGCCGAGCAGAAGCTGATCCTGGCGACGCTCGACGCGGCTGGGGGCAACAAGACGCGGGCTGCCGAGATGCTCGGCATCAGCCTGAAGACGCTGCACAACAAGCTCAATCGCATGAAGCAGGGCGCCTGACCGGCGCGGCCGCCGTGGCCGCCGGCGCTCCGCGCGCGTGATTCGCATGTCGATCCGGCTCAAGCAGATCCTCGGTGTCACCGCCCTCGTCGGCGCGGTGGTGGTCGTGCTGAGCATCGTCAATCTCGCCGCCATCGCCCGCCTCTCGCTGGAAGAGAGCCGCGCGCGCGGCGAACTCCTGACCAATCTGGTGTTCCACCGGGCCCTGGCGGTCGTGACCAGCCGCGAGACGGCCTATGCCGAGCTGGCCGAGGATCCCGGCATCCGCTCGATTCTCGAAGGCGCGATCTACTCCGACGACGTCACCCTGGCGGCCATCCTCGACGTCAACCAGGTGGTCATCGCCCACAGCGATCCGGCGCAGGTGGGCCAGCCGCTGCCCCCGGCCGGCAGCCTGGACGAACTGCTGGCCGGCAACTCGTTCGTGCAGCTCTGGGAGATTTGGTCCACCCGCGGCCGCACAGTGGAGTGGCGCGCGCCGCTGCTGCTCGAGGACCAGGAGTTCGGCGACATCCGCATCGGCATCTCCACCCTGCTCGTGCGCGAATCGGTGGCCGCCGCCGTGACTCCGGCGCTGGCCACCGCCATGGGCGCGCTGCTGGTGTCGGTGCTCGTGGCGATCTTCCTGTCGCAGGCGGTGCTGCGGCCGATTCACGTCATCCAGAGCAGCCTGACGCGCCTCGGCCGCGGCGAGCTCGGGGTCACGCTCGATCTGCAGGAAGCCGAGGTGCAGGATCTGCGCGGCGTCTTCGACGCGGTCAGCGCCCAACTGCGGGGCTTGCCGGCCGAGGGCGCGGCCGGCCGCCAGATCGCGCAGTTGTCCAAGCGCGTGTCGGCCCTGGGCCGGCTGACGGCCGGGGTGGCGCACGAGGTGAAGAACCCCCTCAACGCCATGACCATCCACCTCGAGCTGCTGCGCTCGAAGCTCGACGGCGGCGCGCCCGCGGCTGACGTGCGCGCGCATGCTGACATCATCGGCCACGAGATCAAGCGCCTCGATGCGGTGGTGCAGGGCTTCCTGAAGTTCGCGCGGCCCGAGGACATGCGGGTCGAGCGCCTGTCGCTGGCGGCCCTGGCCGCCGACGTGGCGCATTCCATCCGGCCTGAAGCCAACGTCAACCGCGTGGCCGTCGAGACCTCGTGCCCCGACCCGTCGCTGGCCGTGGACGCCGATCCCTCGATGCTGCGCCAGGCGCTGCTGAACCTGGCCGTGAACGCCGTTCAGGCCATGCCGCACGGCGGCACCTTGCGCTTTTCGACCGAGGCCGCTCGCGACGGGCGCGTGCTCATCCGCGTGCGCGATACCGGGGAGGGGATTCCGGCCACGCAGCTGGCGCACGTCTTCGACCTCTACTTCACGACCAAGCCTGGCGGCAGCGGCATCGGCTTGTCGATGGTCTTCCGGACGGTGCAGCTGCACAATGGCGACATCGACGTCGAATCGACGCCCGGCGCCGGCACCACCTTCACCATCTCGCTGCCACGAGCGGCGTGAACCCTGGGCCGTCAGCGGGCGGCGACGTAGAATATGAGGATGCTCCCTCGCGTGATCGCCGTCGCGTGCGGACTGGCGCTGGCCGGCTTGCTGTCCGGGTGCGCCACCGCGAAGGCCTCCGCGCCCTCGCCGCTGCCCCCTCTGGCCGCGCCCGACGTGCCGCCGCGGGTCGTGGCCGAGTACCTGCCCGACCCGCCGCTGCCGGCTGAACCGGTGTCGGCCGACGCGGTCGTGCCCGCCCCCCGGCCGGTACGCCCTCCACGGCGCGACGTGGTCCGTGCCGGGGCCGTCCCCGAGGAACCGCAGGGGCCGCCGGCGGCCGCTCCGGCCGCGGCGCCGCCGGCGCTGGCCCTGCAGACCCAGGGCGCTGGGGCCCGCGCCGACCAGTCGATTCGCACGCTGCTGGCCCAAGCCGCCCGCGACCTCGGCCGGGTGGACTATCAGGGCCTCGACGCCGATGGCCGCGCCCAATACGACACGGCTCGCCGCTTCATGCAGCAGGCCGACGACGCCCTCAAGGCCCGCAACGTCATGTTCGCGGGCAAGCTCGCCGACAAGGCCGCCACCATGGCCGCCGTCCTGGTCCGGTAGTCCGGGCGAGGGCGCGGCACGGCGGCGAGCATTCAGCGGCGCCTACGAGCCCAAAGCGAAAATTAGACGAATACGCCAATTATGGCCGAAATACCACACATATTGCGTCTGACCTAATTTGAAAGCGCTACATGTTGTGGTCACCGCGCTTGACAAACCGTTGTCGCACGCGCATATTTGGCGACGCGCGCAAGGCGCCTGACCTGCTCTCCGAAGACTCCCAGGCTTCGAACGGTCAGCCAGTCGAGCGACGGAAGAACAACGCAGGAATGGGCACGATCGGGAACGTCTGTAACACGCGCGCACCAAGCTGACAACAACGAAGACGTGGTCGACGACGAGCTCCCCCCACCCGGGAGGCGATGGCTCGTCTCTAAAAATATGGGCGGAGGACGCATGCAAGAAGGCGCTGGGCAGAAGCTGACGGCTACGGCTGCAGGACAGGACGCAGTCGAGAGTTACGCAGAGATCAACGCGCCCGTGGTGGGGACGGGCGCGGGAACGTCGGTGGCGATCTCGGGCCTCGACTTCCCGCGCTACTTTTCCACCGCCGGGGTCGACCCGTTCGACGAAGTCGAGTGGGAACTGCGCGATGCCGTGATCGGCAACGAAAGGGCAAGGTTGTCTTCGAGCAGCGCGACGTCGAGATGCCCGAAGGCGTGGTCGCAGCAGGCCACCAACATCGTCGTCTCGAAGTATTTCCGCGGCCAGATCGGCTCGCCCGAGCGCGAGCGCACGCGTCAAGCAGCTGATCGGCCGGGTCGTCGACACCATCACCGACTGGGCGCGCGGGCCAGAAGTACTTCGCGACCGAGGACGCGCTGCAGGCGTTCAGCGACGACCTGAAGCACCTGCTGGTCCACCAGAAGGCCGCCTTCAACAGCCCGGTCTGGTTCAACTGCGGCTTCGAGGCGGCGCCGCAGTGCTCGGCCTGCTTCATCAACTCGGTCGACGACACGATGGAGTCGATCCTCGACGCTGGCCAAGACCGAAGGCATGCTCTTCAAGTTCGGCTCGGGCACGGGCACCAACCTGTCGGCCGATCCGCTCGTCGAAGGAACTGCTCGCCGGCGGCGGCACCGCCTCGGGCCCGGTGTCGTTCATGAAGGGCTTCGACGCGTTTGCCGGCGTCATCAAGTCGGGCGGCAAGACGCGCCGCGCCGCCAAGATGGTCATCCTCAACGCCGAGCACCCGGACATCGTCGAGTTCATCAACTGCAAGGTCGAGGAAGAGAAGAAGGCGTGGGCGCTGATCGACGCCGGCTACGACGGCTCGTTCACCGGCGCGGCCTACGCGTCGGTGTTCTTCCAGAACTCGAACAACTCCGTGCGCGTGACCGACGAGTTCATGCGCGCGGTGCTCGACGACGGCGATGTGGCAGACCACGCGCGGTCATCAACGGCGACGTGGTCGACACCTACAAGGCGCGCGACCTGATGCGGCTGATCGCCGAGGGCACCTGGGTCTGCGGCGATCCCGGCATGCAGTTCGACACCACCGATCAACGAGTGGCACACCTGCCCGAACACGGCGCGCATCAACGCCAGCAACCCGTGCTCCGAGTACATGTTCCTCGACGACTCGGCCTGCAACCTGGCGTCGATCAACCTGATGAAGTTCGTCAAGGACGACGGCGAGTTCGACGTCGACGGCTTCAAGGCCGCCTGCCGCACGCTCATCACGGCGCAGGAGATCCTCGTCGACAACTCGAGCTACCCGACCAAGGCGATCGAGAAGAACAGCCACGCCTACCGTCCGCTCGGCCTCGGCTACGCCAACCTCGGCGCGCTGCTGATGTCGCGCGGCCTGCCGTACGACAGCGACGCCGGCCGCGACTACGCCGGCGCGCTCACCGCGCTCATGACCGGCGAGGCCTACGCCCAGTCGGCGCGCATCGCCCGCGACCACGGCGGGCCGTTCGCCGGCTACGACGAAGAACCGCGAGCCGTTCCTGCGCGTGATGCGCAAGCACCGCGACGCGATCAAGCGACATCAACGCGCAAGCAACGTGCCCGCCGATCTCTACGCGCGGCGCCAAGCAGTCGTGGGACGACGCGGTGGAACTGGGCGAGGACTTCGGCTACCGCAACGCGCAGGCCACCGTGCTCGCGCCGACCGGCACCATCGGCTTCATGATGGACTGCGACACCACCGGCGTCGAGCCCGACATCGCGCTGGTGAAGTACAAGAAGCTGGTCGGCGGCGGCATGATGAAGATCGTCAACCAGACGGTGCCGATGGCGCTGCAGCAAGCTCGGCTACAGCGCCGCGCAGGTCGACGCGATCATCGACTACATCGACGAGCACGAGACGATCGAAGGCGCGCCGGACCTGCATGGACGCGCACCTGCCGGTGTTCGACTGCGCCTTCAAGGCGTCCAAGGGCGAGCGCTCGATCCACTACATGGGCCACATCAAGATGATGGGCGCCACGCAGCCGTTCATCTCGGGCGCGATCAGCAAGACCGTCAACGTGCCGAAGGACGCCACGGTCGAGGACATCGATGCAGGCCTACATCGAGTCGTGGCGCTGGGCGCCAAGGCCATCTCGATCTACCGCGACGGCAGCAAGCGCACCCAGCCGCTCAACACCTCGAAGGACGCGATCGCGACCGCCGCGGCGCGACCGGCGTGTCGACGGACGCGATCGACGCCGCGGTGGCCGCGGCCATGGCGGCGCGCACGCCGGTGCGCCGCAAGCTGCCGGACGAGCGTCACGCGCATCACCCACAAGTTCGACATCGCCGGGCCACGAGGGCTACATCACGGTCGGCCTGTTCGAGGACGGCAGCCGGGCGAGATCTTCCTGGTGATGGCGAAGGAAGGCTCGACCATCTCGGGCTTCGCCGACGCCTTCGCCCAGGCCATCTGCTACGCGCTGCAGTACGGCGTGCCGCTGCAGTTCGCTGGTCGACAAGTTCAGCCACGTCCGCTTCGAGCCGTCGGGCATGACGCGCAACCCCGACGTCCGCTTCGCCAAGTCGATCGTCGACTACATCTTCCGCTGGCTGGCGTCGAAGTTCCTGTCGCCCGAGGCGCAGTTCCACGCCGGCGTGAACAACCGCGACGACGCGATGGCGACCACCGCCACGGTCACCGAGACGGTCGCCAAGTCGGTGTCGGTCGAACCTCGGTGACGGTGCCGGCGCCGCCAGCCAAGTCGAAGTCGCAGTTTGCCGCCGATGCAGAACCAGGAAGACGCGCCGCCGTGCTGCACCTGCGGCTCGATCATGATCCGCAGCGGCGCCTGCTACAAGTGCAGCAACTGCGGCACGACCTCGGGCTGCGCCTAGCCGCGACAGTCGGCCGGGACTGTCACCGAGCGGGGTAGGGCGCGAGGTGACAGTGCCAGTCGCGAGGTGACAGTCCCAGTTCGCACATGTGACTGTCACGACGATTGACGAGACGGGCGGGGTGGAGCAATCCATCCCGCCCGTTTCTTTTGGGACTGTCACCGACGCGTGAGCCAGAGAGTTGACAGTCCCGGCTATGGGCAATAACGTCCCAGCCGCGCGGGGCCGGGGCGTAGCCGACCGGCCGCGGCCGCGTGAATTACGCCGACCCGCATGCCGTGAATACTAGATTTACGCGGAACGAGATATTGCCGGCCCGTGATCACCTGTCTCACTGGAAGTTGTTGCACGACTAGACTTACCTGTCGGCACGGACCATCGTCGAAGGGATTACACTGCGAGCAGGTTTGGCCATGGTGGATATTCCTGACCTGCCGAATACTAGTTAGCCCGACTGCCAGATGCTCGTCAGCAGTAGTTGCGGTATCCTGCGGGCGTGGCCGAGTTTGCAAGTTCACGGAGTACTCGAGAACACCGTGCTCAAGAAGCGGCCGTAGCTTCGCAAGGAGTGGTGCATTCAGGTGATTGAGCGGCCGATTCGCTCCGAGCCCCAAGAGCACAATCGTGTACCCGGATCGGCGGTTCGAACCATGAGAGTCAACTACTTCCCAGACACCGACTCCCTCTACATCGATCTGGCCGAGCGCCCGAGCGTCGAGAGTCGTGAGATCTCGGAAGGCATCGTGCTCGACTACGACGGTGATGGCACTCTCGTCGGGATCGACATCGACAACGCAAGCACCAAGGTCGCGATCGACAAGCTCACGGTCAGCAAGTTGCCGGGCACGATCGAACGAATCGCGGGCTAACCAACGAATGGAGCCGACGCGCGAAAGGGCCGCGCGCGGCTCATTCGTGGTCGTTAGTCCGACACAACCTGACATCATGCTTACAACTCTCGTCACGCTCGCCTTCACGATCGTGAGCGCTGTAGCGATGCAGAGCGCATCGCCCGAGGTGCAGGAGATCCGTCGCCTTGAAGCGGTGTGGGACGAGGCGCATCTCCGCGGCGACGTGCCCGCACTCGACGCGATGTGCGCGGCCGATCTATCCGTAATCGTGCCCGGCATGAACCCGATGTCGAAAGCCGACATCCTCGGGTTTTGGAAGTCCGGGCGCGTCAAGATTACTCACTACGAGAGCACAGACGTCCGAGTCGTGGTGCGGGGCCGTACTGCGGTCGCGACAGGGCGTCTGGCTCGCACGCGAGACTTCGACGGCACCGTCATGAACGATCGCTGGCAGTTCACGAAGACCTACGCGAACGACGACGGCCGGTGGGTGCTCGTCGCGTACCACGCATCCGAGGCACCGAAGTGAGCCAGGACTGGGTGAGAACCGATCAGCGGCCTAACCTCCAAATGCAGCCGACGCGCCGCGTATCGCTTGTCGGCGCGTGGCTGATTTGGCGTTGTTAGGCCGACAATCGAAACGATCGATCCGATTCAAGACAGCGAAGCGTGCCGACTCGGCCATGGTAGCCTCAGCGCATCGCGATGAACGAGTTCGAGTGGGACCCACGCAAGGCCGGGAGCAACCTGAAGAAGTACGGCGTCTCCTTCGCCGAGGCGCTGTTCTCCGACCCCGCGGCCAGGATCTTCGACGATCCCGATCACTCAAGCGATGAGCATCGTGAGATCGTCATCGGGTATCACGGCGCCCTCGGCTGTTGGTCGTGGGCTTCACGGAGCGGGTCGGTCGGGTTGGCATCATCACCGCGCGCCGGGCGTCGCGGGCTGAGATAAAGCGTCATGAAGAGCAGACGCAAGGCAAAGGCACCGGCCCGCGACCTCCGCGTCGAGTACGAGTTCGACTACAGCAAGAGCCAGAAGAACCGATTCGCAACCGGCGGCGCGCCGGCGGTGGCCGTCGTGCTCGACCCCGACGTGGCTCGCGTCTTCGGCTCTTCGGCGAAGGTCAACCGTCTTCTCCGGTCGGTCATTAAGGCCGTGCCCGGCGCCGTCGAGAGCGACAGAAAACGCAAAGCGGGCTAACCTGAAGCGTAGCGGGTTCGTCGGAGACCGGATTTGTTGAATCAGGCCACCTTGGCCTGGGCATAGCACAGCGCTTTCCGGCGCACCCGTCAGAGCGGGCGGCGCTGCAGGCGTGGCGACGAAGCTGGGCACGAGCCTCGATGCGCACCGACTTCGTGCTAACGCGTCAAGATGCTGCCCGCAGGCGGCGGACGCGACGAGTCGTCTATGCGAAGGTGTCGCCGCGGCACGCCGCTCATTGGCGGGCGCAGTCTAGAATGCCGTCATGACACCACGACGATTGTTGGTGACCGGCGCCAGCCAGGGCATCGGCGCCGCGCTGGTCGAGCAGGCGCGCGCGGCGGGGCACCAGGTGACGTTCACGGGGCGCGACCAGGCGCGGATCGACGCGTTGGCGGCAAAGACCGCGGCCTACGGCATCGTCGCGGATGTCGCGAGCGGCGCTGACAACCAGCGCGCGGTCGATCGACGCCTGGCGCTGATGGGCGGCATCGACGTCCTCGTCAACAACGCCGGCTACGCCTACCGGGCCGAGATCGGCTCGCTCGACGTCGCTGCCATGCGCGCCATGTTCGACACCAACGTGTTCGGCCTGGTCGACATCACCAACCGCGTCGTGCCGCACCTCAAGGCACAGGCCTTCGGCGACATCGTCAACATCGCCTCCACCTCGGGGATGAAGGGCGGCGCCACGGGCACGGCCTACGGCGGCAGCAAATGGGCCGTGCGTGGCATCACGCAGTGCTGGCAGGCGGAACTACGACCCCACAACGTCCGCGTGACCTGCATCTGCCCGTCGGAAGTGCAGACCAACTTCGGCGGTCGTGCCGGGCGCAACAACCCGAACAAGCTCTACGCGTCGGACATCGCCGCTACCATTCTGGCCGGGCTCCACCTGCCGCAGCGGGTGCTGTGGACCGAACTCGCGGTGTTTGCGACCAATCCCTGGAAAGAAGACTGAGCCGCCCCACGCTTCGGCGGAGGTGCCAATCTCAGCCGGCGAATACCCGTTGGCAGCCGGCGCCGCTCGGTGGGATGCTAGGACGAGACGGGTGACGAGGCAACGGTGGACCGCTGACCTGCACATGCGCCGTACGAAATCGGTAGGACGCCTGATACTCCTCGACGAGACCATGCCATGAAGAAAACGAAAGAGTTCGCTGCCGTCGCCGAGGCGATGGCCAAGATCGACTTCTGCATGATGCAGACGGTGGGTGACCACGGCATCAACACCCGCCCCATGTCCAACAACGGGGAGGTGGAGTACGACGGCGACAACTGGTTCTTCGCCCGATCCAGTTCCACCAAGATCGCCGAACTTACCAAGGACGACCGGGTGCAGTTGACCTTCGCCGACAACGACGGCCCGAGCTTCATCTCCGTCTGGGGCACCGGCTCGGTGGTCACCGATGACGGCCTGAAGAAGAAGCTGTGGCACAAGTCGCTGGAGCGGTGGTTCGAGAACGGACCCGAAGACCCTGAGGTCTCGCTCATCAAGGTGACCGCCCACAAGATTCAGACCTGGGGCCGCGTCGGCGACTGGGTCCTCGAGTAGCGCAGACGAGCCGCTAGCCGAAACCGAGCGACGCGGCTGTCGTCTGCGCCATCACGTCCTCGAGCAGGATCTCGAGTTCGGCAATGGCAATCTCGGACATGCCAAGGGCCGAGCCCTCGCTCATCGCGCCCAACACCAACCCCGGATTCGGCTGCAGGCTGATGCCCACCTTGTTGCACGCATGGTTGGCGAGCCGCACGATCTGCAGGGGGATGTTGGCCGGGTCGGGCGGCTCAACGTGGTGGTCGCGGACAATCACGGTGTAGATCGCCGGCAGGTGCCACGACTGCAGCAGCTGGAAACCGACATCGGCATGGGCGTTGTCGAGCACCTCGCGGACCAGTTCCGCCGACACCGCCGGCCCCTGGGCGTGGTCGCGCGACATCTCGTCGAGTACCCGCAGCAGGAACAGCTTGCCGATGTCGTGGACCAGACCGCCGATGAAGACCGTCTCGCCGAGCTGCGGGAAGCGGGCGCGCCGCGCGATCCACTCGGCCGCCAGGGCGCAGGCCGAGGCGTGATGCCACAGGTCTCGCATCAGCGCCGCGATGGCGGGAGTGCCGGCGGTGTAGCGGCTCTTCTCCGAGGCCAGGAAGACGAGGTTGGTCACACGCTGGAGGCCGAGGCGCAGCACCGCGGCGCGGATGGTGGCGACCTCGGACAAGCCGCCGAAGAAGGCCGAGTTGGCCGCCCGCAACACTTCGGTCACGAGCGCGGGATCTGATTCGATGGCTTTCGCGATCTCGCCGATGTCGCAGCGTTCGTCGCGCACGGCCTTCTGCACCGTGAGCGCGATGTCGCTGAACACCGGCAGCGTGATGCGCCGTTCGGCGGCGAAGTCGAGGGCCTGTTGCAGCAGCGACCGGGTTTCGGCCGGCTCGGCGGCCGCGGTCATGACCTGGTCCCGGTTCATTCGTTGACTCCCAGCAGACGGAGTAGTTCGCCGATTGGCCGCGGCCGCGACAGGCGCGGCAGCTGCCGGATGATCTCTTCGAAGCTCGTCAGCCCGGCCGCGGCCTTGGCGATGCCATCCTCGATCAGCGTGACCAGGCCGCTGGCTTCGATGCACACGCGGCGGATGTCGTAGGCGGTCTTCCGCGACAGGAGCGCGTCGCGCACCAGTTCGTTGAGCACCAGGATCTCGAATACGGCCACGCGGCCCTTGTAGCCGGTGTGGCGGCAGGCGGGGCAGCCCCGGCCGCGCGTGAAGGTGAGGCCGGCGGCCTCGGCCGGCGGGTAGCCGAGGCGCGACAGTTCCTGGGGCGTGAGCACATGGTCCTCGGCGCACAGCGCGCACACGCGCCGCACCAGGCGCTGGGCCACCACGCTGACCACCGTGGACGAGATGAGGAAGGCCTCGATGTTCATGTTCAGCAGCCGGATCAGGCCGCCAATCGAGTCCTCGGTGTGGAAGGTGGTGAGCACCTTGTGGCCGGTGAGGGCGGCGTTGATGGCGACCTCGGCCGAGAACTGGTCGCGGATCTCGCCGATGACGATGACGTCGGGGTCCTGGCGGACGATGTGCTTGAGCGTCTCGGCGTAGGAGACGTTGATCTTCGGGTCGATCGAGCACTGCGAGATGCCGTCGATCATGTACTCGACGGGGTCCTCGGCGGTGATGATGCTGGTGCTGGCGTCGTTCAGGTAGTTGACGGCGGCATAGAGCGTCGTGGTCTTGCCCGAGCCGGTCGGCCCGGTCACCATGATGACGCCGCTCGGCGCGTCGAGGGCGTCGCGTTCCAGCGCCTCGAGCATGCGGGGCGACATGCCGATGTCGCGGGTCGCCATCAGGGTCTCGCGGTTGTTGAGCAACCGCAGAACCACTTTCTCGCCGTGGATGGCCGCATAGATCGACACGCGGATGTCGACCGTGCCGCGCGGCGTGTCGAACTGGATGCGGCCGTCCTGGTGACGGCGGCGCTCGGCGATGTCGGCCCCGGCCATCACCTTGATGCGGCTGACCATGGCGGCGGCGTCTTCGTTGGCCACGTCTTCGTGCGGCACCATCACGCCGTCCTGGCGGAAGCGGATGCGCATGCGGTCGCGGCCGGGTTCGAAGTGGACGTCGCTGACCCGGTTGGCGAGTGCCTCCTCGAGCACCTTGTTAACGTGGGCCACCGCGCCGCGCTCGTGGCCCACCACGACCGTGGCGGCGGCGGCCAGTTCCCGTTCGGCCCGGGTCACCGCCGAGGTCACGGCGCGGCGGCCGCCGATGGCCACGATCAGGTCCTGGCCGAAGTGCTTGCGGGCGATGTCCAGGTGCTGGCGGTTCAGCGGGTCGGCAAAGACCACCACCACCTTCTCGCCGTCGCGCCGCACGGGGACGAAACCATGCGCTTTGTAAAGCGCTGCCGGCGCGCGTTTGAGCAGTGGCGTCTCGAACGACACCGAGTCGGCCTGCACCGAGGGCAGGCCGAGCTGGTCGGCCAGCACCTCGACCATCTGAAGTTCGTTGACGAAATGGTTGTCGACGAGAATTTCGCCAAGCGGCGTCTGGGGATGTTCGCGCTGCAGGGCCAGGGCCAGCTTCAGTTCCTGCGCTTCGAGCCGGCCCAGTTCGACCAGCAACTCCCCGAGCGGAGCTTGGACCCGCCCCGAACGCAGCACCCCGCGGATCTGGTCTTCGGTAACGAACTTCAGCTCGATGAGCACCGACGACAGCGTGCGCGACGCCTGCACCTTCGAGTGGATGCGGGTCGACAGCGCGAACTGCTGCGAGGTCAGCAACCCAGCGTCGACCAGCAACCCGGCAACCCGGACGCCGACCGAAGGCGTTGCTGGCCGGTCGGTCGACCCGCCGGCGCGCGTGGTGACCGCCAGCCGGGAAACGACGCCGGGCTGCGATGGGATGGGGCTGGCCAAAGGAATGTGCCTGACGACCTTCAATCGGCCGGATCCGGCGGAGCTTGAGGATGGGGAGCGACGCCACGCCCCGGCGCCGGTGGCGACGTTGGCGGGATCTAGCGTGCGCCCGAGGGGCCGGGCACGATCCGTCCGCCGGTCAGGAAGCGCTTGTAGTCGCTGTAGGTGGTCGTCGTCCGCCGCCGCGAGGCGCCGCGGGTGACTTGCAGCCTGACGCTCGACACCGGCAGCACCAGCTCCTCGGCCGGCTCGGCGAAGGTCACGCGCCTGAAACGCATCGAGACGTCGTGCCGCTCGACGGTCCAGGTCCGCGGCGCGCCGGCCCGGCGAGCCATCTTGGCCGGCAGCGGAATCTCGATCTGCCCGCCCAGCCGCTGATCGAGGCGCAGCACGTCCGCGGTCTCGGCGTCGATCCACAAGCGGCCGCGCATCCCGCCCGTGAGGTTGTAGCTGACGCAGTCTTCGTTGTCGTCCTGCTGCCGCACGTCCACCACCGCGAGCGGCGCCTGTTCGCGGAAGTCGATGAGCAGCGCTTCGCGCTGGTCGATGCGGCCCCGGCCCGCCCAGGTGAAGGTGTAGTCGTGGCGCGCGCTGGCCAGCAGGAACGACAGCGGCTGCGGCTCGACCTCGACCTGCTCCGCGGTGGTGCAGTTGTTGCGGTCGTTGGCGCGCGGTGGACGTCCGTTCACGCGCAGCACTTGGCGGCGCGTGCGGGCCTCGGACGCCGGCTCGCCGCCAATCCCGGCATCCCACGACAGGCGGAGTTCGGATTCGATGGTGCGGCCGAAACCGTCGGCGGTCAGCCCGGAACTGAGGGGCTGATCGTGCACCGTCTCGGTGCACACCAGGCTTTGGGCGCGGGTGAAGTACTCCTCGACGCGCGCGGCGGCCCTGGCCAGCGTGCCGTCCAGATCACCGGCCTCGACGGCGCGCGGCGACGGGCCCTCCACGGCGCGCTGCGCCTGCCCCGCGGCGGCAGTCGCGAGCAGCAACGCCAACAGGGCCCCGGGCCCAGAGCGGCGACGGCGGGAGGTGGCGGTCTCCACGGCGATCGCCGGGATTATAGCGGGCGTCCGCCCTCGCGGCCACCGCGCTCGTGTGTCACCATGGGCAGGTCCTGCCGATGAGCCTGCCCGCCGTGCCCGCGCCCAGCTCTGCCGCCCTCGTCCCCGCACCAGCATCGCTCGTTTCGGTGCTGGAACGCTACTGGGGCTACACCACCTTCCGGCCTCTGCAGCGCGAGGCGATGGAGGCCATCCTGGCCGGCCGCGACTCGCTCGTGGTGATGCCCACGGGCGCCGGCAAGTCGATCTGCTTCCAGGCGCCGGCCCTGGTCACCGATGGACTCGCCCTGGTCGTCTCGCCGCTCATCTCGTTGATGAAGGACCAGGTCGACACGCTCGTCGGCAACGGCGTCGCCGCGGCCTGTTACAACAGCGGCCTGTCGTCGGAACAGAAGGCCGACGTCATGGCCGGCATCGACTGGCGCTTCCGCTGCTCTACGTCTCGCCCAGCGCATCGTGGGCGACGGCGCCGATGTGTTCCTGCGGCGC
>CAWJMJ010000009.1:850000-971429 GCA_963843885.1 uncultured Acidobacteriota bacterium | reverse complement strand
CGGGAAGGACATGCGATGACAGAACTGCTGGACGACAGCAAGGACAGCTGTGCGGACACTGTGGGGGTGGGTCGACCTCGCCGGGATCGCGATGAGCCGCGGCTGGTCGATGACGAGCTGGCGGACCGGTTGCTCGAGCAGGCCCGTGAGCAGGGGGTGGAGCTGCTCGGGGAGGGCGGTCTGCTCAAGCAGATGACCAAGGCGATCCTGGAGCGGTCGTTGGCGGTCGAGCTGACCGAGCACCTGGGTTATGAGGAGGGCGACCCGGCGGGCGCGGGCAGCGGCAACAGCCGCAACGGCACCACCGGCAAGCAGTTGATCACCGAGGCCGGCCGGCTGGACCTGTCGGTGCCTCGGGACCGCATCAGCACCTTCACCCCGAGACGTCCGTAAGGGCCAGCGCCGCCTGGACGGCATCGACAAGCTCGTGATCGGCCTCTACGCCCGCGGGATGACGGTCCGGGACATTCGGGCGCAGCTGAAGGAGACCTTCGACCTCGACTGTCTCCCGACCTGATCAGCAAGATCACCGACGGGGTGCTGGAGGAGGTCAAGCACTGGCAGGCCCGGCCGCTGGACCCCGTCTACCCGGTGATCTTCCTGGACGCGTTGGTCTGCAAGGTCCGTGACGGCGGCAGCGTGAAGAACAAGGCCGCGCACCTGGCGGTCGGTGTCGACGCGGACGGCAAGAAGGAAGTCCTGGGGATCTGGGTGGAGACCATCGAGGGCGCGAAGTTCTGGATGCGGGTGATGAGCGAGCTCAAGGCCCGCGGCGTGGAGGACGTGCTGATCGTGGTCTGCGACGGCCTGACCGGCCTGCCCGCGGCCGTCACCGCCTGTGGCAACGCGCGATCGTGCAGACCTGCATCGTGCACCTGATCCGGGCGTCCCTGCGCTGGATCAACTACCAGGACCGCAAGAAGGTCACCGCGCAGCTGCGCCTGATCTACGGGGCGCCGACCGAACAGGCCGCCCGCGACGCCCTGGACGCCTGGACCGACAGTGACGTCGGCCGGCAGTACCCGGCGATCCGGCGGCAGTGGGAGGCCGCCTGGGAGCAGGTCATCCCGTTCTTCGCGTTCGCCCCCGAGGTCCGCAAAGTCATCTACACCACGAACATGATCGAGAGCATCAACTACCAGCTCCGCAAGATCAGCAAGACACGGGGGCACTTCCCCAACGATGACGCGCTGGTCAAGCTGCTCTACCTGGGCTGCCGAGAAATGGGCCGGACCAGCACCGCCGGCCGCGGCGGACGGTCGGACTACAACTGGAAGATCGCGCTGAACCAGTTCGACGTCATGTTCCCCGGCCGGCTGGACCGCCGATGACCACCCCGGCCAGCACCCCGTCATGGGACGACAGCGGGACGACCGGCAAGACCGCTGCACCGCTCTGCCTGGTCTGCCCGGTCTGCGCGGCCCGTTCACCCCGACCGGTCGGCAGCGCTACTGCACCACCGCCTGCCGCAAGACCGCCTTCCGCCGCCGACACGCCACCCTCGAGCCGATCGTCGTGCCGCCGCCGGCGACACGACGGGACCGGACCATCTACCAGTGCAACGCCTGCGGCACCCGCCAGCTCAGCCAGCAGCGATGCCCCGACTGCGGCACCTTCGGCAGCAGCCTGGGCCTGGGCGGCACCTGCCCCAGCTGCGACGAACCCGTCACCCTGACCGACCTCGACCTGACCACCTGACCGACCTCGACCTGACCACCTGACCGACCTACCATCAACATCACTACGTCAGGCCCTTACACAGGAACGCTGACAGGCCCCCCGGCTGAGCATCCCGCCCGCTCCGCGGGCCACGACCCGTTCGTAGAGATGAGGACACGGTGACCAGACGTGCACCCGGCGAAGGCTCCGTCCACCGCCGCAAGACCGGGGGATGGCAGGGGTCGATCAACGTCGGCGTCATCGAGGGCGAGCGCAAGCGCAAGACGGTGTACGGCGCGACGCAGCGCGAGGTGTTCAGCAAACTCGCCGCGATCCGTCGGAGCCTGGACTCCGGGATGCCCGTCGGGACCAGCCGCCCTCTGAGCTTGGGGGCCTACCTGGAAGCCTGGCTCGAGGACGCCATGCCCACCACAGTTCGCCCATCGACCGCGGCGTCGTACGCGAGCTTGACGCGTCAGCACCTCATCCCGGGTCTTGGGCGGCACCGTCTCGACAAGCTCACGGCGGTGCACGTGCGAGCGTTCCTCAAGGCCAAGAGCCTGGAGCTCAGCCCTCGGACCAAGCGTCCTCTCTCCGCTCGCACCCTTCAGTACTTGCACGCCGTCCTGCGCCTGGCGCTCGAGCAGGCGCGACGGGACGACCTGGTCGTCCGGAACGTGGCTGGCCTCGTCGCGGGGCCGAGGGTGCAACGCGCGGAGATCAAGCCGCTCACCGCACAGGAGGCCCGGCAACTCCTGGCAGCCTCCGCTGCCGACCGACTCGCAGCGCTGTGGCTACTGGTGATCGCGTTGGGTCTGAGAAGGGGTGAAGCCCTGGCGCTGAGATGGGACGACATCGACCTCGAACGGGGACACCTGCAGGTCCGCGCAACCCTTCACCGGGTCGGAGGCAAGCTGGTCCGCGAACCGATGCCCAAGACGAAGTCCAGTCGTCGTGCTCTGCCGCTGCCCGCCCTCGTCGTAGACGCCCTGAAGGCGCACCGCTCGAGCCAAGCGGTCGAGCGCATGGCAGCTCGCGCATGGGCGGACCCGACGCTCGTGTTCACCACGCGCGTCGGGACCGCGATCGAGCCGAGGAACAGCCTGCGGGCGTTCCACACGCTCTGCGACCGAGCTGGCGTCAGACGCGTACGGATCCATGACCTCCGACACGCGGCTGCGTCCTTCATGCTCCTGCAGGGCATCGAACTGCGCGTCGTCATGGGCACCCTGGGGCACTCGCGCCTGTCGACGACCAGCGATCTGTACACCCACTTGCTCGAGCCGGTTCAGCAGGCAGCAGCCGCCCGGATGGACGATCTGCTGCGCGAGGTTTCCTCGCCTCGAACACCTTGATCACTACCGTGGCTGTATCTGGGGCTGTAAACACCCTGCCTGCCAGGTCCGCGCCCCGGCGGGACACCCCCTGACCTGCGCTTCTTCGTGTGCGCTCGGCAGGATTCGAACCTGCAACCTCTTGATCCGTAGTCAAGTGCTCTATCCGTTGAGCTACGAGCGCGCGCTGCCCCGGGAGGCAGCGGGACGAGCATACCGGGTCACCGGGTGGACCGACCGGGCGGCCGATGACAGCGTTCGCCTGTGATGCCCGATCGGCGTGAGCGCGCCGCC
This sequence comes from uncultured Acidobacteriota bacterium, assembly GCA_963843885.1. Classification (GTDB taxonomy): domain Bacteria; phylum Acidobacteriota; class Vicinamibacteria; order Vicinamibacterales; family UBA2999; genus CADEFD01. The sequence continues at coordinate 968,142 of CAWJMJ010000009.1, read as the reverse complement.
CGACCCGCACCCGGCCCGTGGCTGACCGTCGCCCTGGTGGTGCTGGCGTGCGCGGTCTTCGTCCGCGTGCTCCTGCTGCGCGACACCCCGTTCCCGCTCGTACTGCAGCGACCTCGACGAGTCGGCGGAGGCGGTGCGACGGGCCGCGGGCACCGTGCCGGCCTTCCTGTGCCGCTACGGCGCCATCCCGGACGAGCTCCACAAGGGCCAGCGACCTGTGATCGCTGCTGACGGCGCTGTTCGTGCACGCCGGCTGGTTCCACCTGGTCACCAACATGCTGTTCCTGGCCGCCTTCGCGCCGCGCGTGGAGGAGGACCTCGGGCACCTGGGCTGCTGGCGCTCTTCCTGGGCGCGGGCTGGGCGCGCACGCGGTCCACGTCCTGCTCGTCCCGACCTGGTGGCCCCGTCGTGGGGGCCAGCGGCGCGGTCGCCGGCGTCCTGGGCGCGCACCTGCTGCTCGCGCCGCGGGCCGAGCTCCGGGTGCTCGTCGGGCCGGTCCCGGTGCGGCTGCCGACGTGGTTCGTCATCGGCCTGTGGGCCGGCCTGCAGTTCGTCTACACGGCGTCGTGCTGCGCCGGCCGAGTACCCGGGCGGGCGCACTACGACGTGCACGCCGCCGGCTTCGCGCTCGGGCTGGCGACCGCCGCCGGGCTCGCCGTCGCCGTGCTGCCCGGGCTGCGGCGCTACGCCCGGCGACCTGGGCGCGACGCACGACGGCCGGCCCCCCGCGGTGAGCGGGCTGGACGGCCGTCCGGGACGGCCGGCGCGGGGCTCAGGCCTCGAGCACCCACTGCACCATCATGCTGGGCTGCTCCTTGCCCGCGTGCGGCCGCGCGCCGCCTGCACCCCGGCCTCGCGCCCGCCGTCGGGCTGGGTCTCGAACTGCGTCATCATGTCGTTGTCCTCGTGCACCAGGTTGTGGCAGTGCATGACGTACTTGCCGGTGATCGGCCTTGCGCTGCGCCGGCCGGGACCGTCGTCGGTGTCCATCTGCCTCGCCGGGTTGAACCGCATGATCAGCTCGACGCGCTCGTTCGGCCCGACGTAGACGACGTCCTTCCAGCCCTGCTCGTAGGCCGGCGGCTTCTTGCCGTTGCGGCGCACGACGTGGAAGTCGACGAGGTGGATGTGCATCGGGTGGAACCAGCCGCCGGACTTGTTCTCCAGCACCCACAGCTCGGTGGTGCCGACCTTGGGCTTGGCCGCGATGGCGCCGGTCCAGGGCAGGCCGTTGATGACCCACATGCCGTTGGTGCGCTCGAAGCGGAAGTTGCGCGGCCTCGACGGGTTGACGACGTCCTGCTCCTCCTGGCCGAAGGTGTACGTGTTCAGGTGCTTCGGGACCGCGTCGAACTTCGTGCCCGCCGCCGCCCGAGCCGACGAACTGCATGACCTGACCCATGTCACCGTCGGCGGCGGTGTTGAGCAGCGTGACGGTCTCGCCCTTCTCCAGCTTGGAGAAGTCGATGACGACCTCGTAGCGCTCGGCCATGCCCTGGCGCCAGCTCGGTGACCGGCCGGTCTTCGCCAGCATCCCGGCGTCCGTCGCGATCATGGTCATGGTGGGCTTGTGGCCCTTGCTGCCGCGTGGCGAGGCTGAAGTTGTAGCCGCGGGAGAGGTCGGCGACGAGGACGCGGAACCGGTACTTGCGTCTTGTCGACGGTCATCTTCGGCCAGGCCCGCCCGTTCACCAGCAGCACGTTGCCCCAGAGGCTGTCGTGCCCGCGGTCGTCGTACTCGGCGTTGCCCTTCTGTGTCGAACTGCATGTCCGCGACGATGAGCGGGATGTCGTACTTACCGCTGGGCAGTCCTCATGAGTCCGTGTACAGTCGCGCTGCACCGGGTCGCCGCTTCCTCATCTCCGGGTCCGGCTCCTGGATGAACATCCCGACCAGGCCCTTGTAGACCTGCTCCGCCGTCTGGTGCATCCCGTGGTCGTGGTACCAGAGGGTGCGGGTGTCCTCCCCGTTCGGGTACCGGTAGACGTGCGTCCGGGCAGTACGCCGTCGTCGTGCCGTCGTCGTAGAACTGCGACAGCGGCTCGGGGTCGGGTGGCCCGGCAGTCCGGGAACGTCTCGTCGTCCGGGTGCCCGTCGTGCGCCGGCTGCGTGGGCGAGCCGTGCAGGTGGGTGGAGGTGCCGTGCCCAGGCGGTAGGTTGTTGACGTTCCTGACGACTGTGTACGGCCCGTTCTGCACCTGACGGAACACCGGCCCCGGATACATGCCGTTGTAGCCCCAGATCTCGGTCTCCGGGTAGGGCTTCGGCAGCAGCTGGGCCGTGGCCACCTTCTGCTCGATGTCGTAGTACACGACGTCGTGCCCGTCCGGCTCGTCGTCGAACTTCTCGTTCGTCTTCTTGCCTTCGGCGAGGCCGCCCGGACGGCTCCTCCAGGCGTACCAGCTCGAGGTCGAACTTCTTGACGACCGGGCCCTTCATCGGCGCGTCGCCGCTGATGACCCCGGCGACGGTGCCCTGCTGGTCGACACCGCTCGTACCCGAGAACAGCCCCAGGCGGGACAGCGTCGGCCCTGCGGCGACGACCCCCGAGCCGGCAAGCGCCAGGCGCAGCAGGTGACGCCGCGAGACCCCGCCTCCCTGCACTGCGGTGTCCGTACCCTCGATGCTGCTGCTCGTCGAGACGCTCATCGTTCCCCCTCTGCGTGGCGTGGTCTGCCGCTGTGGCTGTTGCCGAGGACTCTGCGGGGACGTCCTTTGACGGACCTTGGGTCGACGTCTCAGGCTCGTTGTGACGCGAGAATGTGCCTCAGCGTCTCGCTGTGGCTACACGCGGTCGCGAAAGCGCGGGTCTAAGGCACGGATCCGGTTCTCCGCGCGCTTCCGCCCAGCCTGACGACGGTCGGGAGGCTGGCGGGACGTCCCAGCGGAGCCAGAGGTCTTCCCAAGGCCGAGGCCGGATGGTGCTGCCCAGCAAGACGTCCGCGGCCCCGCCACCACCTCCACGCCCCTGGGTCGACCGGCCGCCCTCCTCCCCGCACTCGACTGGAGCCACGATGAACGCAGCAGCACACGGCGGCGACGCCGCACCGGACGTCGCTCGAGCCGGCCGCTGGCCGCAGGTCCCCCGGCCGACCGCACGCGCCGGGATCGCGCTGGCCCTGGGCGGGCTGGCCGCGACCTCTCTGGTCTTCGCCAACCCGACCTCTGCCGCCGTCCCGACGTTCCCCGACAACGTCGTGGTCTTCCCGGACCGCGACTTCGTCACCATCGAGGGCTACCAGGACCACATCGGCGAGACGGCCACCGTCACGGTCACCCGTGGCACGCAGGTCGTGGGTCGGCCGTCGGGCACCGTCGTCGAGGGCGACGTCGCCTTCGAGATCAACCACCCCGGCGGCTACTGCTGGGGCGCCGGCACCGGCCTGAACGTCACCCCCGACATCCAGGCCGGCGACAAGGTCACCGATCTCGTTCGCCGACGGCGCGACGCGGCGACACCACCGTGCCGGACGCCTCCGTCGACCGAGCACGCCGCGCTCGACGCCGACGGCATGACCGTCACCGTGAACGGCCACATCGGCGCCGGCGTGAACGCCGGCGCAGCTCGAGCAGCGGATCGTCAACCCCGACCTCACCGCCGCTGGTCGGCAAGCGCGACGTGCGCGCCGTCCCCGGCGGCCTGACCCCCGCCCCCAAGGGCGGCTACTCCTCCGACCTGGTGGTCGACGGCGACGGCATTCACCGCCACCTACGTGTTCGACACCCCGAAGGCGGCGCAGATCGCCGCCGGCACCGGCGTCGAGCGCCTCATGTCCTGGCAGGTCGAGGACGCCGACGCCAACCGCCAGGGCCTGACCATCGCCGAGTTCGGCGAGGCCGGCGGCCCCGGCATGGGCGGCTGCCCGGCCGGCCCGGCAGCTCGTGCGCCCACGCCGGGCACGCTACACCGCGACCCGTCCGCCGCCGACCCGACCAAGATCGCTGTCACGTGGAGCCCGGCGACGGCCCAGCCCGGCGCGACCGCCGTGACCGGGCTACGACGTCGCAGGTCATCGCACGGCGCGACGGCACGTCCGCCGGCAAGCGCGACGGGCGCCTCCGCCACCGGCGCCACGCTGACGGTCACCCGGCGGCGCTGACCGGCTACACCGTCGAGGTGCGGGCCGCTGACGCGGCGCGGCGCTGGGCCTGCCCTTCGACGTGGCGCCGCCGAGCACGCCCGCGACCCCGCCGACCGGCGACCTCACCAACCCGCCCGTCTCCGCCTCACCGCCCGCCGGCGGACACCGCCGCGACGGCCGTCGAGACTGCAGCGGTCACCCTGAGCAGCGAGGCCGCAGCGCAGATCTTCTACACCAACGACGGCAGCGCCGTGCTCAGCGGCGACCTGCCGAGCGACACCGCCAAGCTCTACACGACGCCGATCGCCATCACCGCGCCGACCGAGCTGCACTTCGTCGCCTTCGACCGCGGCCGGCAACTTCACCCAGCCGACCGGGCAGGGCTTCTACACCCCGCCGACCGCGCAGGTGCTCAACGCGCCGACGGGTCTGGCGGCCACCGCGGGCATCGGCCAGGCCTCCCTGAAGTGGGTCGCGCCGACCGGTAGCAGCGCCCCGGTCACCGGCTACCAGGTCGAGGCCTCGACGGTGGCCGCCGACGGCACGCACGACCCCGCTGCGCCACGCAGCCCGCGGTCACCACCGACACCAACCAGATCGTCACCGGGCTGGCGTCGAACACGAAGTACTCGTTCACCGTGAAGGCGCTGTACGGCACCTCGTCGAGTGACCCCTCGGGTGCGGCGACGGCGACGACGCCGGTGGCCTCCGCGAAGGTGGCCATCACCACGGGCCGGTGGAAGAACGCCGACACCCGCATCCAGGGCACGACCGACCAGCCGGCCCTGACCTCGAGCGTGGTCCGGTTCTACCGCAAGTCGGCTGACGGCACCTTCAGCACCGTCTACGCCGGGTCCGACCGCCCTGGTCGCCGCAGTGGCTCCCGCCACCGGCTCCACCTTCGACGGCCGGTTCCGCACCACGGCCCTGACCGGAACCACCAACCCCGGCCAGATCGTCGCCAAGCTCTTCGACGCCAGCGGCAAGGAGCTGGGAGCCAGCGCTCCCTTCGCCCTGACCGGCTGACCCGAGGCTGCGGCCCTCCACCTGCAGTCCGCACCACCACGAGCCCCGAGGCGACCGCCTCGGGGCTCGTGGCATGTCCGGACGAGCGAGCTGCACCCGGAGAGCCCCGGTGACCACCAGTTGCCGGGGCCCCGCCGTGCGTAGGGGCGGAAGCAGGAGCGGGCGTCCGGGCAGGCCGACGGTCCACACCGACGCACAGGTGGTCGCTCCGCCGCACGGGCGGCCCAGCGTGGAGTGGGCCGAGCCCCCCGTCGCATCACCGCGCGGTCGACATGCTGCCGGTGACCGTGCGACAGGGGGAGGCTCCCTCTGAGGGGGCCCGGCCTGTCGGCCGTGCGGGCGGTGTCGGGCCCGTCAGTCGCCGGTGTCGTCGGCCGCCGGGGCCGCTCCCACCGTCCGGCGGCGCTCGCCGTTGGCGGCCGCCGAGCGGCGCCGCTCGCCCTCGGGGGCCGGGGACCCCTCGGCCCGGGCGAGGTCGAGCAGGTCGGTGGCGCGCCGCCGCGGCGTGCCCTGGCCCAGCGTCTCGGCGCGGGCGAGCAGCCGGGCCCGCCGGGCCGCCGAGAAGGTCTCGCGCAGGATGCGCTGCACCAGCCCGTGGCGGAAGCGGAAGCCCGGGCCCTCGTCGGTGAGCAGGCGCGCGTCGACCAGCCGGTCCAGCTCGTCGACGACGTCCTCGGCCGCCCCCACCAGCTGGCTCAGCAGCACCGGGCTGAAGGGCTGGTCCAGGACGGCGGCGACGGTGAGCAGCCGGTACGCCTGCGGACCGAAGTCCCAGCAGCGCGTGATGACGCGTTCACGCAGCGCGGGGGTGAAGCCGTCGGGCAGACCCTGCTCGGCCGCGGCGAGCCAGTCCGTCGACGAACAGCGGGTGACCGTGGGTCGCCGCGTAGACCTCGTCCCCGAGCGGGGCGAGGTCCTCCCGGGACAGCTCGTCCAGGTCGATCCGCACGTCCACCGGGAGCCGGCGCAGCGCTCGGTGACGCGCCCCCGGTCCGACGTCAGCAGGACGGCACCGGGGCCCGCGCGCAGCGTCGGGCCAGGTAGGCCAGCGCGGCCATGGTCTCGGCGTCGGCCCAGTGCGCGTCGTCGAGCACCAGCAGGAACGGGCTGTGCTCCTCGACCGCGCGTCGCGAGCGACTCCATGACCCGCATCCGGGCGAAGTGGTCGAACGGCTCCGCCAGGTCCGCGCGCCGCAGCAGCTCGCTGACGACCGGCATCGGCCCGTCGCCGCCCTGGTCGAGCACCGGCCGCAGCGCCAGCGAGAGCGCCACGTACGGCAGCTCGGCCTCGAGGTCGGAGCAGCGGTTGCTGCCGACCGGGATGCCGACCCGGTCCACCAGGACGTCGGCCAGCGTCGTCTTCCCGATGCCGGCGTCGCCGACGACGAGCATCAGCGTGAACCGCCCCGCCATCCCGGGCCTTGACCGCGTCCTCCAGCCGCTGCAGCTCGCGGCGGCGCCCGAGCAGCCCCGGGGAGGCGGTGGCGGCGTCGCCACCGTCGCCGCCATCGGGTAGCCGGGCGGTCGCGGCATGAGCGCGGCCACGTCCTCGTGCCGCAGGATCGCCAGGTGCAGGGCCACCGTCTCGTCCAACGGGTCGACGCCCGAGCTCCTCGGCGAGCAGACGCCGGCAGCGGTCGAACGCCCGCAGCGCGTCCTCCTGGCGCCACAGCGCGTACGCCGCGGTCATCAGCACCTGGTAGCCGGCCTCGGCGAGCGGGTCCTGCGTCACGGCCTCCTCGGCCAGCTGCGAGGGCCGCCGTCGCCTCACCGGTGATCAGCGAGAGCCGGCCCGCGTCGACGAGCACCTGCACGTGCTTCTGCTGGTACGCCGCCCGCAGCTGCTCCGCCCAGCCCGAGTACGGCTCGTCGGCCAGCACCGGGCCGCGCACGAGCCGCAGGGCGGTGTTGAGGATCTCGAGGGCCGCGACGGGCTGCTGGCCGGCCGCGGACTTGACGATGCGGTCGAACTCCTCGAGGTCGACGGTGGTGCGCTCGACGTCCAGCCGGTAGCCGCCGCGCTCGGTGACGATGACGGAGTCCTTCGCCCGCACGCCCGGCTCGAGCACCTGGCGCAGCACCGAGACGTACGTCTCCAGGGTGGCCAGGTAGTTCTGCGGGAGGCTCTCGGACCACAGCAGGTCCGCGAGGCGGGACTTGGGCACCACCTGTCCGCGCTCCGCGACCAGGATCTCGAGCACCTGCTTGGGCTTGAGACCCGGGAAGTCCGTGGACCGAGCGGGGTCTCGCCGGGACGCTGGACACGCAGCGGGCCCCACACGTCCACGCGCAACGTCGTACACCCCCCGCTGGCGGCCGCTCCTCGGTGCGATGAGGAGAGCCAGGTCGTCGGGGAGCCTAGAGCAGGAGGAGGGTCCGTACTGCCCAGTCAGCACGACAGGTTCCCGCCGGACTGGTGCCCGGCCAGGACAGCAGCCGCGCGGGGATCAGGGAGCCAACGCGACCCGCCGGACGACCGCCTCGCCGTGACCGGCCGTCGAGCGTCAGGGCGGTGTCGGGCGCCACGACGACCAGCTCGTCCACGAGGCCGCTGATCCGCAGGACCCGCAGGACCCGCTCGTGGATGCAGGTGAGGACCAGGCTGCGCCCGTCGGCCCGCAGCCGCCGGTGCTCCGCGACGAGCACCCCCAGGGCCGAGGAGTCGACGAAGGACACGGCGGACAGGTCCAGCACCGTGGTCGTGCCGGGCTGTGACGACTCCTGCAGCAGCGCGCGCAGCAGCCCGCTGGTGACGAGGTCGAGCTGGTCCCACGGGGGCCGCACGACCGTGCCCACCTCGATGCGTCCAGCGCAGGCGGTCGTGCTCATGGTTCCTCCTCGGTCGTCGCGCCCTGTCCTGGACACAGCTCCAGTGAGCCCCAGCCGGACTCCTGACGACAGTGGACGTTGGTCGTACCGGGGTGGGCGACCTTGGTCGTAGCCCACGTCGGCAGCGCGCGGCGGGGCGTCGGAGGTGGACGGGAGGGGGCCTGCAGGCACGGCACGCACGGCAACTCCTCGACCGGCCGGGTCAGGTTCCGGCGACGCCCCAGGGTCCCGCAGCGACCTTGTGCCCAGGTCTGGAGCGTCTTGGGGACCGGCGGTCGAGCGAGCGGCGGTCCGCGGCGTAGCGTGCGGGCTCCGACGACGAGAACACGACGACGGAGGCCACGTGCGGCACGACGCCAAGACGGAGCGGATCGCGGCGGTCCCGCTGTTCGCCGACGCCGACGACCGGCACCTGCAGCGGATCGCCTCGCTGTGCACGGAGGTCCGCGCGTCGGCCGGGGAGGTGCTCTGCCGGGAGGGCGAGTCCGGACAGGAGTTCTTCGTCCTGCTCGAGGGCACTGTCACCGTCTCCGCAGGCGGGCGCGAGCTGACCACCCTCGGCCCGGGGGACTTCTTCGGCGAGCTGGCGCTGCTCGACGGCAAGGCCCGCAGCGCCACGGTCACGGCCGCCGGCCCGGTGGACCTGCTCGTGCTGTCCCGCACGGAGTTCCAGGCGGTCCTGTACGAGGACCCCGAGGTCGCCGTGCGGATGCTGCCGGCGATCGGTGCGCGGCTGCGGGCCGGCGGCGGCCCCGAGGCCGAGCGCCCCACCGTCGTCTAGCGCTTCCCGGGCCTCGTCGACCGCAGGTCCGGACCTGCTGGGCAGCGTCGGCCAGCCCGCCGGGCTGGCCGACGGTGCCCCACAACGTGCGACGCCGCCCCCCGCGCCTCTGCGCGGAGGACGGCGCGCGTCCTGGAGGGCGCCGCTCAGGCGTCCAGGTCAGCGGCGACGAGCGCGCTGATCTTCTCGACGGCGGCGGCGTCGTCGCTGCTCACGGTGATCTCGTCGCCGTGTCCCGCTCCCAGCGTCATGATCAGGAGCGCCGAGCCGGCGTCCACCGGCTCCTCGCCGGGGGTGGCCAGGGTGACCTCCACCCCCAGGTCGGCGGCGGCCTGGGCGATGAGCGCGGCCGGCCGGGCGTGCAGTCCGATCGAGGAGCCGACGGAGACGGTGGTGCTGGGCATGGGCTGCTCCTGAGAGGTGGTGGTCACGCGGGGACGGGGATGCGGGCGTCGGACGGGCGCTTGCCGATGCCCTTGGCGGCCACGACCGCGGCGCCGCCGATGGCGGTGCCCGCCACGAGGGCCAGCAGGAACCACACGACCTTGTCGATGGCGAAGAAGACGAAGATGCCGCCGTGCGGCGCGCTGAGCGTGGAGCCCGCCGCCATGATGATCGCGCCGGTCGTGGCCGCACCGAGCATGACCGGCGGGATGACCCGGAGCGGGTCGGCGGCCGCGAACGGGATCGCCCCCTCGGAGATGAAGGACGCGCCCAGCAGCCAGGCGGCCTTGCCGTTCTCACGCTCGGCGGCGCTGAACAGGCTCGGCCGCAGCGCGGTGGCGAGCGCCAGGGCCAGCGGCGGGACCATGCCGGCGGCCATGACCGCGGCCATGATCTTCAGGGACGCCGGGTTGTCGACGGACAGCCCGGTGGTGGCGAAGGCGTACGCCGCCTTGTTGACCGGCCCACCCAGGTCGAAGGCCATCATCAGGCCGAGGATGATGCCGAGGAACACCGCGGACGAGCCGGACAGCCCGTTCAGCCAGTCCTGCAGCTCGGTGGTGATGGCGGCCAGCGGGCGGCCGAGGACGAGCAGCATCAGCCCACCGGCGATGAGCGTCGCGCCGAGCGGGATGATCGCGACCGGCATGAGCCCGCGGGCCCAGGAGGGCACCTTCAGCCGGCTGATCCACAGCGCCGCGAAGCCGGCGAGCAGGCCGCCCACCAGACCGCCGAGGAAGCCGGCGCCGATGAACACCGCGATGGCGCCGAGGGTGAAGCCCGGCGCGATGCCGGGTCGGTCGGCGATGGCGTACGCGATGTAGCCGGCCAGCGCCGGCACGAGGAAGCCGAAGGCCAGGCCGCCGAGCTTGAACAGGACCGCGCCGAGGTACTGGTCGAGACCGCCGGCCGGCAGGTTCGCCAGGGTGTTGTCGACGACGATCTTGTCGGCGACGTCGGTGATCTCGTAGCCGCCGAGCAGGAAGCCGAGCGCGATGAGCAGGCCGCCGGCGGCGACGAACGGGATCATGTAGCTGACGCCGGTGAGCAGGATCTGGCGCAGCCGCACGCCCCACGAGACGTCGGAGGCGGCCGAGGCGGCCGGGGCACCAGCGGCGGCGGTGCTGCCCTCCACCCGGGCGCCGCGCGGGTCGTCGGCGGCCTTGAGCGCGTCGGCGACCATCACGTCCGGCTCGTTGATGGCGCGCTTGACGCCGGAGGCGACGACCGGCTTGCCGGCGAAGCGCTCGCGCTCCTTGACGCCGACGTCGGTGGCGAAGATGACCGCGGCCGCGCCGGCGATGGTGGCCGCGCTCAGCGGCGTGCTCCCCGAGGAGCCCTGGGTCTCCACCTGCACGTCGACGCCGGCGCGCTCGCCGGCCGCGACCAGGGAGTCGGCCGCCATGTAGGTGTGGGCGATGCCGGTCGGGCAGGCGGTGACGGCGACGATGGTGCGGCGCGAGCCGTCCGCCGCAGCGCTCGCCGCGGCGTCGGAAGTCGGCGGCGCCGGCGCGAGGGCGACGGAGCCGGCGGCGGCCGTGCCCGCGGCACCCGCACCCGCGGCACCCGCGGCGACGGCGCCCGCGGCGACGGGGGCGGTCGTCGCGGCCGGCGCCGGGGTGACCACGTCGCTGACCAGGGCCACCACCTCCTGCGGCGTGGTGGCGGCCCGCAGCGCGCTGGTGAACGCCGGCCGCACCAGGGCCCGGGCCAGCGCCGACAGCAGCTTCATGTGCTGGGCGCCGCCACCTGCGGGCGCGCCGATGAGGAAGACCAGGTCGGCCGGGCCGTCGGGCGCCCCGAAGTCGACCTTGGGCTGCAGTCGCCCGAAGGCGAGCGTCGCCTCGGTCACCGCCTCGCTGCGGCAGTGCGGGATGCCGATGCCGCCGGGGAGCCCGGTGGCGGACTGGCTCTCCCGGGCCAGGGCGTCGGCGAGCAGGACGCCGGCGTCCGACGCCCGCCCGGCGGCGGCGACGCGCTCGGCCAGGGAGCGGATCACGTCCTCCTTGGTCGGGCCCAGGTCCTCGTCGAGGACGACGAGTCCCGCAGTGATCAGCTCGGTCATGGCACTTCCTCTTTGGGTGGGTGCGGTGGAGCCGGCGGACCGGCGGGGACGGGCGGTGGGGCGGACGGGCGGCGGGGACGTCAGCGGGGTACGGGGTCGGGCAGCCGGGTGCAGGTGACCTGCTCGAGGTGCACGTCGGCGGGGGCGGGCAGGGCCGAGCCCGGCAGGGCGACGGCCGCGGCCCCGTGGGCGACCGCGGAGCGCAGGCGCCCCTCCGGCCCGGCGCCCGAGACGGCCGCGAGCAGGTACCCGGCCAGCGAGGAGTCGCCCGCGCCGACCGTGCTGCGCGGCCGGACGGCGGGCGCGAGCGCTGACCAGGTGCCCTCGGGCGTGGCGAGCAGGGCGCCCTCACCGCCCAGGGTGACGAGCACGGCGCCGACGCCGCGCTCCACGAGCACCGCCGCGGCGCGGGCAGCCGCCTCGCGGTCGTGCTCGAGGTCGCGGTCCCCGGCTCCGACGAGCTCGGCCAGCTCCTCGCCGTTGGGCTTGACCAGGTCCGGCAGGTGCACGGCGTCGGGGCCGACCGCGGCGAGCAGCGCGGCGCCGGAGGTGTCGACGGCCACTCTCGCCCCCGCCTCGTGCAGCCGGCCGACGAGCTCGCCGTACCACCCGGCCGGGACGCCGGGCGGCAGTGACCCGGACAGCACGGCCCAGTCCGCGGCCGCCGCCTCGCGCACCAGCGCGTCGGCGAGCTCCGTGCGCACCCCCGCGTCGAGGGCCAGCCCGGCCGCGTTGACCTTGGTCGTGGTGCCGTCGGGCTCCGCGAGGGTGAGGTTGACCCGCACCCGGCCCTGGACGGGCACCGCGTGGTGCACCAGGTCGGTGCTGGCCAGGCCGAGCACGAGCGGGTCGTCGGGCGCGCCGGGCAGCACCGCGACGGCGGGGTGCCCCGCCGCGTGCACGACCCGGGCGACGTTCACGCCCTTGCCGGCCGGCTCGTCGTGCACGTCGAGCGCGCGCTGCACCCGGCCGCGCTCCAGCGGGCCGGGCAGGGTCACGGTCCGGTCCAGGCTCGGGTTGGCGGTCAACGTGACGATCATGCGACCACCACGTCGATGCCGGTCTGCTCGAGGGCCGCGGCCGTGGCCGGGCTGATCCCCTCATCGGTGATGAGCACGTCGACGGCCTCCAGGGGGGCGAAGCGGATGAGGTGCTCGCGGTCGAGCTTGGTCGAGTCGGCCAGCACGACCACCTGCCGGCCGGCGGCCACGAGGACCCGCTTGACGGCGGCCTCGTCGACGTCGGGCGTGGACAGGCCGTGCCCGGGCAGCAGCCCGTTGGTGCCGACGAAGGCCACGTCGGCCCGCAGGTCGCCGTACCCGGCCAGCGCCTCGGGTCCGACCGCCGCCTGCGTGGCGCCCCGGACCCGGCCGCCGATCACGTGCAGGGCGATGCCGGGCACGCCCGCGAGCCGCGCGGCGATCGGCACCGCGTGGGTCACCACCAGCAGCGAGCGGTCGGTGGGCAGCAGCGCGGCGAGGCGGCCGGTCGTCGTCCCGGCGTCCAGCACCAGGCTGCCCCCGCTGGCCGGGAGCAGCTCCAGGGCCGCGATGGCGATCCGGTCCTTCTGCAGCGCGTTGCTGGTGTCGCGCTCGGCGAGCGCCCGCTCGGCACCGGCCAGCGCGGCGGTGGAGACCGCCCCGCCGTGCACGCGCCGCAGCAGGCCCGCGCGCTCGAGCTGGGCCAGGTCGCGGCGCACGGTCTCGGTGGTCACGCCGAACGTGCTGGCGATCTCGCTGACGGCCACCCGGCCGTCCTTGACCACGAGGCCCGCGATGGCCTGGTGACGCTCCTCCGCGTACATCGCTGCACCTCCTCCGACGTCGTCATCCACAGCTGTCCGTTGTGGTTGGTCTTGTGTGGGCCGCGCTGTTGTCTTGTGTTGTTCTACGCCCGAACGTCTTGACGTGTCAAGGCTCACATCCGTACGGTCAGGGCCTCAGCAGCCAACGACGGAGGCCGTCAGACATGGACAGCGAGCGCACGCTGCAGGGCACCCCCGTGGTCCCGGGCACCGGGTACGGCCCGGTCGTCCGGCCCGAGCCCGTGCCGGCCCTGCCAGACCCCCGCGACGTGCCGGAGCCGGAGCGGGCCGGTGAGGCCGACCGCTTCGCCGCCGCCGCCGAGCTGGTGTCGGAGCGGCTCGCCAAGCGCTCCGCCAGCGCCAGCGGCGTGGCGGCCGAGGTGCTGCAGGCGACGGCGACCCTGTCCCGGGACCGGGGGCTGTCGTCCGCGGTCGCCAAGCGCATCCGGGGCGGCACGGACGCCCCGCACGCGGTGGTCGGCGCCGTCGACCAGTTCGCGGGGATGTTCCGCTCGATGGGCGGGCTCATGGCGGAGCGGGTCACCGACCTGCACGACATCCGCGACCGGCTGGTCGCCGAGCTGATCGGTCAGCCCGAGCCGGGGCTGCCGACCCCGGAGCAGGCCTCGGTGCTGCTCGCCGACGACCTGGCTCCGGCCGACACCGCCGGCCTGGACCCGGCCCGCATCGTCGCGATCGCGACCCGGCTCGGCGGCCCGACGAGCCACACGGCCATCATCGCCCGCCAGCTCGGCATCCCCTGCGTGGTCGCGGTGCCCGACCTGGACGGGGTGCCCGCCGGCGCCCGGGTGCTCGTCGACGGCGCGACCGGCACGGTCCTCGTCGCCCCCGACCCCGCGCAGGCCGAGGCCGCCGTCGCGGGGGCCCGGGCCGAGCGCGAGGCGGCCGCCGGGTGGAGCGGCCCCGGCCGCACGCTGGACGGGCACCCGGTGGACGTCCTCGCCAACGTCCAGGACGGCGCCGGCGCCCGGACGGCCGCCGCCACCGCGGCCGGCGGCGTCGGGCTGTTCCGCACCGAGCTGTCCTTCCTCAACGCCGAGCGCGAGCCGACCGTCGAGGAGCAGGCCGCGGTCTACGCCGAGGTGTTCGAGGCCTTCGCCGGCGCCAAGGTCGTCCTGCGCACCCTCGACGCCGGCTCGGACAAGCCGCTCGCGTTCGCCGGGATGCCCGACGAGGCCAACCCCGCGCTCGGCGTGCGCGGCCTGCGGATCGCCCTCGACGACGCCGGGATCCTCGACCGCCAGCTCGACGCGGTCGCCCTGGCCGCCGAGCGCACCGGGGCGCAGCCGTGGGTCATGGCGCCGATGATCGCCACCGTGGCCGAGGCCGTGTTCTTCGCCGAGCGGTGCCGCGCCCGCGGGCTGTTCCCGGGGGTCATGGTCGAGGTGCCCGCAGCGGCGCTGCACGCCGACCGCCTGCTGCGCGAGGTGGAGTTCCTGTCGATCGGCACCAACGACCTCACCCAGTACACGATGGCCGCGGACCGGCTCTCGGCCGAGCTCGCCGCGCTCACCGACCCCTGGCAGCCGGCCCACCTGGCCCTCGTCGCGCTCACGGCACGCGCCGGCACCGCCGCCGGCAAGCCGGTCGGCGTCTGCGGCGAGGCCGCCGCCGACCCGCTGCTGGCGTGCGTGCTCGTCGGGCTCGGGATCACCTCCCTGTCGGCCGCGGCCGCCGCCGTCCCCGCCGTCGGGGCCGCCCTGGCCGGGGTCACCCTCGATGCCTGCCGGGCGGCGGCCGACGCCGCGCTCGAGGCGGCGGACCCGGCGGCCGCCCGCGCCGCCGCCCGCGCCGCGCTGGCCTGACCGAGGCTGGCAGGCTGCCGCGGTGACGTCGCCGCGGCTCGGGCAGGTCGGCGGGCCGGCGCTGTTCGTCGTGCTGTGGAGCACCGGTTTCGTGGGCGCGAAGTACGGGCTCCCGTACGCCGACCCGTTCCCCTTCCTCGCCGTGCGGCTGGCGCTGGCCGCCGGGCTGCTGGCCCTGCTCACCGCGGTCACCCGCTCGCCCCTGCCGGCAGGGGCCGAGCAGTACCGCTCCGCCGCCCTCGTCGGCCTGCTGCTGCACGCCGGCTACCTGGGCGGGGTCTTCACCGGGATCGCGCTGGGCGTGCCGTCCGGGGTGGCGGCGGTGGTGACCAGCCTGCAGCCGGTGCTCACCGCGCTGCTGGCCGTCCGCGTGCTCGGCGAGCGGCTGCGCGGCCGGCAGGTCACCGGGCTCGTCGTCGGGATCGCGGGGGTGGCCCTCGTGCTCGCGCCCGGCCTGCACCGCCGGCGACGGCGCCCTGCCGGTGGACGGCCTGCTGGCGTGCGTCGTCGGGCTGCTGTCCGGCACGACGGCGACGCTGGCGCAGAAGCGGTACGGCGGGGAGGTGCCGCTGCTGTCCGGCACGGCGGTGCAGTACGCCGCCGCGGCCGGTGTCCTGGTCCTGCTCGGCAGCCGTCACGGGGCAGTCGGACGTGGCTGGACCGGCGAGTTCGTCCTGGCGCTGGCCTGGCTGGTGCTGGTCCTGTCCCTCGGCGCCGTCCTGCTGCTGCTCGTGCTGCTGCGCCGCGGCAGCGCCGCGTCGGTGTCGAGCCTGCTCTACCTGGTGCCGCCGGCGACCGCGCTGGAGGCGCTCGTGCTCTTCGACGAGCGGCTGGCCCCCGTGTCGGTCGTCGGCGTGGCCGTCGCGGCGCTCGGCGTCGCGCTCGTCGTGAGCCCGGCGCGACCCGTCCCGGACCCCCGCCGGCCGCCCGCCGACGTGCTCCGTGAGACTGCAGGCCCAGCCCGCGACACGGAGGTGCCATGACCGACCCGCTCCTGCAGGTCACCGGGTTCGACGCGGAGATCGGCCTGGTCTACGACCACGCCGAGCGGCGACGAGGTGCGCGCCGCACTTCAGCGTCCAGCCCTCGCTGCACCAGCCCTACGGGATCGTGCACGGCGGCGTCTACTGCGCGGTGGTCGAGATCGACCGCGAGCGTGGGCGCCGCGCTCTGGTTCGGCGACCGCGGCCAGGTCGTCGGCGTCTCCAACCACACCAACTTCCTGCGGGCCACCCGCGAGGGCGACCTGACCGTGCGCGCGACCCCGGTGCAGCGGGGCCGCACCCAGCAGCTGTGGACGGTCGAGGTCCGCGACGAGCAGCAGCGGCTGGTCGCCAAGGGCGACGTCCGGCTCGCCAACCTCCCGACTCGCGGGGCCCCGCGGCCGGGTGAGCCGCGTCACAGGTTGCTCCCAGGGAGTGCACAACGGGGTCCCAGGGGCACGACGCAGTGTGGTCGGCATGCAGGACACGGGCCAGCGAGGAGCCACCGATGAGCACCGTCAGACCACGACGAGCCGTCGTACGCGCCGCCGTACGGCAGCGCCCCGGCCTACAGCAGCGGCGGGTACGACGGCGCGTACGCGGGTGCGCCGCAGGGCGGGTACGCGGCGTGCGCGGGCGGGTCCGACGCGGCGCCGCGGGCAGCACCGCGGGCGTCGGTGGACCGCGCCGGCGGACGCCGGTCCCGCCCGCCGACCGCCACCCCGCCGTACGCCACGCACCCGGGACCGCCGACGCCGCTCCGCCGGCCAGGACCCGCCGGCCGCGGCCGGCAGCCGCGCCGCAGCGCGCGCGGGCCGGTCGCCCTGCTGCTCGCCTGCCTGCTCTCCGGCGGCGTCGGCGGCGTGGTCGCGCACGCCCTCGACGACGACGCGGCACCGACGCAGCGCACGGTCGCCGCAGCGACTCGACCCGCGGCACCGCCGAGCCGCGCCGACCGCCGCCGCCGGCACCACCCAGGCGGCCGCCGCGACGATCAGCCCCGAGCGTCGTGACCATCGCCGTCACCGGCTCGCAGCGGTCACCGGGGCTTCGGCCAGACAGCCGCAGCAGGTGTCCGGCACCGGCTCGGGCATCGTGCTGCGGGCCGACGGCTACATCGTCACCAACAACCACGTCGTCTCCGCGGCGGTCGACGGCGGCACGGTGAGCGTCACGTTCAGCGACGGCACGCACCGTGCCGGCCCGCATCGTCGGCACCGACCCCACCAGCGACCTCGCCGTCGTCAAGGTCGACAAGACCGGCCTCACGGCCGCGGCCTTCGCCGACAGCGACAAGCTGCAGGTCGGCCAGACGGTGCTCGCCGTCGGCGCCCCGCTCGGCCTGTCCAACACCGTCACCGAGGGCATCGTCTCCACGCTGCACCGCCCGGTGCGCACCGGCGAGGCGGGCGCGAGCGAGCAGTCGGTGATCGACGCGGTGCAGACCGACGCCGCGATCAACCCGGGCAACAGCGGCGGCGCGCTCGTCGACCTCGCCGGCCAGGTCGTCGGCGTGAACAGCGCCATCGCGACCGCCGGCGACAGCTCCGGCGGGCAGTCCGGCAACATCGGCGTCGGCTTCGCGATCCCGTCCAACGACGTCACCGAGGTGGCGCAGCGAGCTCATCGCGGACGGCAAGGCGACGCACCCGATCATCGGCATCAGCGCCGGCGACGCGCCGGGCACGGCCGACGGGCACCCCCGGCGGCGGCGCGCAGGTCCAGGCGCTGACCGCCGGGCAGCCCGGCCGCCGCGGCCGGGCTGCAGCAGGGCGACGTCATCACCAAGATCGACGACCGCACGGTCACCGACGCCGACAGCCTCATCGTCGCCATCCGCGCGCACGACCCGGGCGACCAGGTCACGGTGACCTACACGCGGGGCGGCGCCCCGCAGACCGCGACGGCGACGCTCGCCGAGGCGCCTGCGAGCTGACCTCCCGCTCGCACGCCGGCGGCGCGGCTCCCGCGGGCGCGCTCGGTCCCGCGCAGGCGGTCGACCGAGCGCGCCGTTCGTGCGGTCACGAGTGCGGCGTGCGAGCCGTGCCGAGCGGGACGTCAGGTGCCGTCGCCGCAGGTCCGCGTGCATCTCCCACACCAGCACCTCGGCGGCCTCGGTCGCGACGACCTCCCCGCCGCCGGCCGCCGTCAGCCGCGCGGCGTCGCCCTGCGCCAGCCTGCCGACCCCCTCGAGCTCCACCACGCCCCCGGCGACGAACAGGTGCAGGTGCGGACAGCCGGGCAGCGCGGCCGACCGGCCGGCGGGCAGCCGCGCCACGTGCAGGGCGCACGCTGCGGCACGCAGGGCCAAGGCGCCGGTGCCCGCGTGCCGGGGCAGGCCGCTGGCCGCGACCACGAACGTGCCGGCGGCCAGCTCGGCGGTCAGGTCGCGGGCGGCCGCCCGCGGAGGGCCACCCGCTGCGTCGGGCAGGACCCACATCTGGTGGAGGTGGAGCGCTCCCGTCGGGGCGTCGTTGGTCTCGGAGTGCCGGACCCCCTCCCCGGCGCTGAGCACCTGCTACGACGCCGGGGCCGCAGCACCGCCTGCCGGCCGGTCGAGTCGCGGGAGGCCAGCTCGCCCTGCACCACCCAGCTGACGATCTCCAGGTCGCGGTGCGGGTGCATCGCGAACCCGGCTCCCGGGGCGACCCGGTGCTCGTCGTGCGCGACCAGCCGGCCGTAGCGCGGTGTTGCCCGGGTCGTAGTGCCGGCCGACCGAGAACGCAGTGCCGGGACTCGAGGTCCGGCAACCGGGTGCGGAAGCGCTCGCCGGACCGGCGGACGTCGACCGACGCGGAGGGCCCGCCCTCCCCGGTCACCGGGCCCCCGCCACGCGGCCGAGCAGCGTCGGCGTCTGGCCCAGCCGGTGCGGGCGCGGTCGGCTCGGGCACGGCCGGCTCGGGCACGGCCGGCGCGGGCACGCTCAGCACCCCAGCACCGCGAGCGTGCTCCCCGCCCGCCCCTTGCGCACGTGCACCTGGGCCGGGATGCGCGCCTTGAGCTCGGCGACGTGGCTCACCAGGCCGACCACCCGGCCACCCTCGCGGAGCCCGTCCAGCACGTCCATGACCTCGTCGAGCGTCTCGTCGTCCAGCGAGCCGAAGCCCTCGTCGACGAACAGCGCCTCGATCCGGGTGCCGCCCGCCTCCGCCTGGACCACGTCGGCGAGCCCGAGGGCGAGGGCGAGCGAGGCCTGGAAGGTCTCGCCGCCGGACAGGGTGCTCGTGTCCCGGTCCCGGCCGGTCCAGCTGTCCCGGACGAGCAGGCCGAGGCCGGAGCGCACCCCGCCCTTCGCCGCCCCGTCGGTGTGGACGAGGGCGTAGCGGCCCTGGGTCATGCGCAGCAGGCGGGTGCTGGCGGCCTCGGCGACCTCCTCGAGCCGGGCGGCCAGCACGAACGACGTGAGCGTCATGCGCAGCGCGTTGCTCCCGCCACCCCCGCACAGGTCGGCCAGGCGCTTGACCCGCGTCGCCTCCTCCTCGAGCGGAGCCAGCGCCGTCACGGCGGCGGACACCCGCGGAGCCAGCTCCCCGACCTCACGCGCCCGGCGTTCGGCGCCGGCGAGGACGCCGACAGCGACCGCCAGCGCCGCGTCGGCGGTCTGCACGCGTCGCGCCGTGCCCGCGACGTCCGCGGCCGGGACGAGCGCCACGTCGAGCCGCGGGTCGGCGAGCGCGGCCTCGACGGCCGCGTGCCGGTCCTCGTGCGCCCGGCGTCGCGCCTGCGCCTGGTCCCGCCAGGAGGCCGTACGCCGCGCGGCGCGGGCCTCGTCCGGGTCGAGTCCGGCCGCGCCCGCCGCCGTCGCGGCGGCCGCTGCGGCCCTCGTCGCCTCCTGACCGGTCCGGAGAGCCTGCTCGGCCGCCTCGAGCACCTCCTCGCACACCTGCGCGGTGCGCGCCGTGACGGAGAGCGCGCCCGCCAGGTCCGGGGCGCCTCCGAGCTCGGCCTCCAGACGCGTGCGGGAGCGGTCCGCCCGCTGCAGCGCCTCCTCGCGCCGCCGGCCCGCAGCCGATGCGTCCGCGGAGCAGCGGGCCAGCTCGGCCTCGTCACGCACCCGCTCGGCCTCGACGTGCTCGGCCACAGCCGCGGCCGCGTCGAGCTCGCCCGCCAGCGCCCGCAGCTGCGCGACCCGGGCGCTCAGCCGATCACGGTGCTGCTCCAGGGCAGCGAGATCCACGTCGAGCACGGCTTCGCCGCTCGCCTGCCCGGGCCGATCACCGTCGGCGGCGGGCAGCCCAACGACGCCCGCGGACAGCAGCCGCTCGCGGGCGCCGGCAGCCTCGGCGCGGGCGCCTTCGAGCCGGGCCTCGACCGCCGCGACGTCGCGCGCCGCCTGCTCGGCGGCCTCCCGGGCCCGGTCCTCGTCCTCCCGGCTCACCCCCTCGCCGCGTCCCTCGTACGGGTCGGGGTGGGTCGTGGAGCCGCACACCTCGCACGGCACTCCTGGCTCGAGCGTGTCCGCCAGCTCGGCGACCATCGACGTCAGCCGGGCGTCGCGCAGCTCGGCCTCCTTCTCGCGCAGCGACACGGCGGTCTCACGAGCCAGCAGGCGCTGGTCGCGCAGGTCGGCGATCAGCGCGACGGCACGGGCGAGCGACCGTGCCTCGTCCACCGCCGTGCCCGCGGCTGCTGCCGCCGCCTCGGCCCGCGGGAGCTCGACGAGGGCGGCCCGGCACACACGCACCCGCGCCTGTGCCTCGGCCCGTCGCGCCGGCAGCCCGGTCAGCCGGACGCGCGTCCGGCCGGCCTCCGCCTGACAGGCCGCGGCCTCGCGCCCGGCGAGGTCAGCGGCCCGGCGCTCGGCGGCGAGCTCCGCGTCGACCTCGCGCAGCCCGTCCAGCCGCCCGGACCGCTCCCGCGCCGCCGTGAGAGCCGTCCGCAGCCCCGCCACGCCCAGGTCGACCGGGAGACCGACCTCCGGCAGCCGCGCCCGTCGCCCCGCCTCGGCAGCCGTCGCCTGCGCGCGGGCCTGCTCACGCAGCAACGCCTCGTCGAGGACCGGCGTCAGCTCCGCCGCGCGTGCGGCGGCCAGCAGCTGCTCGCCCAGCAGCTCGTACGCGGCCTGGTCGCGCGCCAGCGCGTCGCGGGTCGTCAGCGCCTCCCGGCGCCGTGCCTGGCGCTCGTCCAGCCCGGCCGCCTCCGCCGCCGCCGCGCGCGCCGCGTCGCGGTCGGCCGTCGCGTGCTGGGCCTGCGCGAGCGCGGCGTCCCGCTGCCGCACCGCCTCGCGCAGGACCTCCTGCGCGAGGTCGACAGCGCCGCCCTCGGCCGCCGGGGCGTCGGACGGGAGAGCGTCGTCGTCCTGCCCGCCGGCCGCCTGCGCCAGCCGCGCCGACAGCACCTCGAGGTCCTGCCGGGCCGCCGCCACCGTGGCCGCCGTCGCGGCCCGCCGCCCGGCCAGCCAGTTCTCCACCTCCTGGAAGCGCTCGGTCGCGAACAGCCGCTGGAGCAGCTCCCCGCGCTGCCGGCTCTCGGCTCGCAGGAACCGGGCGAACTCCCCCTGCGGCAGCAGCACCACCTGGAAGAACTGGTCGGCGCTCATGCCCAGCAGCGCGTCGAGCTCGGCGCCGGCCTCGTCCAGGCGGGTCGACACGGTGTCCCAGTCGCCGTCGCGCCGCACCTGCAGCAGCACCTTGGCCTGCTCGGTCGTGGTCCCGGTGCCCCGGGTCTTGGCCCGCTCCTGGGCCGGGCTGCGACGGATGCGCCAGCGCCGTCCGCCGAGGGTCACCTCGAGCTCGACCTCCGTGCGCACGTCGGGCCCGGCGTGGTCAGAGCGCAGCCGTGCGGTGCGGCCCCGGGCGCCCGGCACCCGGCCGTACAGCGCGAAGCCCAGGCCGTCGAGCAGCGTCGTCTTCCCGGCCCCGGTCTCGCCGTGCAGCAGGAACAGCCCGCTGCCGGCCAGTCGGTCGAGGTCGACCTCGACGGTGCCGGGGAACGGCCCGAAGGCCGTCATCCGCAGCAGGTGCGGCCTCATGCGGACGCTCCCGCGAGCCGCCCGGCCTCGAAGGCCTCTCGCAGCAGGGCCAGCTCGTGCTGGTCGCACTCCCCGGCGTCCGAGGCGGACCCGCCGGTCCGGACGTGGCGCACGAACTCCGCGGCCACGTCGAGGTCGTCCCGCCCGGCCACCCGGGCGCCGTAGCTGCGCACGTCGGCCTCGGCGCGCTCCGGCTGCCAGTCGAGCACGAGCACGTGCGGGAACCGGGCGCGCAGCCGCTCCATCGGCTCGTCCGGCCGCACCGGGTCGGTGAGCACGACGCTGAGCCAGTGCCCCTCCACGCCGGCGTGCTCCGCGGAGCTGAGCAGCTCGGCCAGCCGGCCCCGCACCGCCGACAGCGGCCGGGGCACCGGCGCCGGCAGGTGCTCCACCGCAGCCAGACCGGAGCCGTCCAGCTCGACCAGCCACGACCCCTTGCGGTGCGCAGCCTCGGAGAAGGAGTAGGCCAGCGGGGACCCGCTGTAGCGCAGGCCTTCCCGCAGCACCTGAGGGCCGTGCAGGTGCCCGAGTGCGGTGTAGTCGACGCCGTCGAAGACGGAGGCGGGCACGTGACCGACGCCGCCGACGGCGATGTCGCGCTCGCTGTCGCTGAGCAGGCCGCTGGAGACCCAGGCGTGCGCGAGCACGACGGACCGGCCGCCGCGAGCGGCCAGGTCGGCGCGCACGCAGGCCATCGCGCGGCCCAGCACGCCGGCGTGCCCGCGCGGCTCCTCCGTCGACCCCGCGGGGTCCGGCGGCAGTGCGGCGCGGACCGCCTCCGGCTCCAGGTAGGGCAGCCCGTAGACCGCGACCTGCCCGTGCCGGTCGGACAGCAGCACCGGCTCGCCGACGGCCTGCGGCCGGGTGCGCACGTGCACGCCCGCGGCGTCGACCAGCCGGGCCCCGACCCCGAGCCGGGCTGCGGAGTCGTGGTTGCCGCTGGTCACCACGACCCGCGCGCCCGCCGCCCGCAGCCGGACGAGCGCGTCGTCGTAGAGCGCGACGGCGTCCACGGACGGCACCGCCCGGTCGTACACGTCGCCGGCCACGAGCACCGCGTCGACCCGCTCGCTGCGCACCGCCGACACGAGGCCGTCGAGGAACGCCGCCTGCGCGTCGTGCAGGTCCGCGCGGTGCAGCGTGCGCCCCAGGTGCCAGTCGGAGGTGTGCAGCAGGCGCATGCCGGCAACCGTAGGACCGCCCTCCGACAGTCCCGGTCCGCCGCGCAGACCGGAGGGACCGGTGTCCCGCCCCCGCGGACACCGGCGCTCGCGACTGTCGGGGGGCAGGGCTAGGTTCCGAGGGCCGGACCACAACGGAGGACGTCCATGCAGCAGCTGTCAGGGCTCGACGCCGCCTTCCTCGCCATGGAGACCTCCGCCGTCTTCGGGCACGTCGGGAGCGTCTGTGTGCTCGACCCCTCCACGTCCCCCGAGCCGCTGACGCTCGAGCGGCTCACGCGCATCCTCGAGTCGCGGCTCCACCTCGTCCCCCCGTTCCGCCGGCGGCTCGTGGGCGTCCCCTTCGGCCTCGACCAGCCGTACTGGATCGAGGACCCGGACTTCGACATCGAGTACCACGTGCGCGAGCTGGCGCTGCCCGAGCCGGGCGACGACCGGCAGCTCGCGGAGCAGGCGTCCCGGCTGCACGCCCGGCCGCTCGACCGGCGCCGGCCGCTGTGGGAGCTGTACCTCATCCACGGACTGCAGGGCGGGCGCAAGGCGATCTACAGCAAGGTGCACCACGCCGCGATCGACGGGGTCTCCGGCAACGACGTGCTCGCGGCGCTGCTGGACCGCTCGCCCGAGGGCCGCCCGCTGTCCGACCCGCCGCCGTGGGAGTGCGACGACGAGCCCGGCGCACTGTCGATGCTCGTGCGCAGCGCGGTCTCGCTGACCGGTCAGCCGCTGCGGGCGGCCCGGATGACGTACGGGCTGATGCGCGCCGTGCCCACCCTGGCCGCCAGCCCGGCACGCCCCCACCTGCCGGTCGTGGACCGGCTGCTCGGCCGCGACCGCAACGTGGTGCTGGGCAGCCCGCGGCTGCGGGCCCCCGCCACGCCGTTCAACCGTTCGGTGAGCCCGCACCGCCGCTGGGCCTTCGTCAGCCTGCCGCTCGCCGACGTGAAGCAGGTGAAGGAGCAGGCGGGCGTCACGGTGAACGACGTGGTGATGGCGCTGTCCGCGGGCGCGCTGCGCCGCTGGCTGCAGGACCACGACGCGCTGCCGGACGCGCCGCTGGTCGCGGCCGTGCCGGTCTCGGTCCGCACCGAGGAGCAGAAGGGCAGCCACGGCAACCGGGTGTCGATGATGATCGCCCCGATCCCGACGCACGTGGCGGACGCGGCCGGACGGCTCGCGGCCTGCCACCAGGCGATGCGGGCCGCCAAGGAGCAGCACGGGGCCCTGCCGGCGACCGTGCTCGCTGACGTGGCGGAGTTCGCGATGCCGGCCCTGGCCGGGCAGGCGGCGCGGATCTCGGCGCGGCTGCGCCTGCTCGAGCGGGTCAACCCGTTCAACCTGATCATCTCGAACGTGCCGGGCCCCAACATCCCGCTCTACTACGCGGGCGCACGACTGCTGGCGTACTACCCGCTCTCCGCCATCGCCGACGGGCAGGGCCTCAACATCACGGTGATGAGCCTCAGCGGGCAGCTGCACTTCGGGCTGGTCGCCGACCGCGACCTGGTCCCGGACGTCGACGTGATCGTGCGCTACCTCGCCGACGAGCTGGACCTGCTCACCGGCCTGCGGGCGGCCTGACGGGCCGGGGGGCCTCCTCACCAGGCCGGCGCCACGGCCGGCAGCGGCCGGTCGGTGGCGGTCAGCCGCGCAAGCCGTCTGTCCATCGGGACGGTCGCCGGCGGTCAGCCGTGCGGTCACTCGCTGGAGGGTGGCCGGGACCAGCCTTGCTCGGTGATCCTCGTGGTGGGTGCTCTGCTCGTCGACCCCGCTGGTCGTGATGACTACCTCACGGGTTGTCGGCCTGTCGTCGAGCAGGCTCGGGGCGACGGAGGGCTGCCTCGACTTCGCCCTGTCGCCGGACATCGTCGACCCTCGGCGCATCAACGTCTTCGAGCGGTGGGTGAGCCAGGAGGTGCTCGATCGCTTCCGGGGCTCCGGCCCCTCCGATGACCAGAACGCCGCCATCCAGGACGCTGACGTGCAGGAGTTCAGCATCGACGGGTAGCGCCGCTGGCCGTTCTTCTCCGTGGGACGGGCTCAGCCGGGCCCGCGGCAGCGGCAGTGGCCTCGCATGCCAAGATCCGACCTGTCCCACCGTCGAGTCGAGATCCGACCGTCGCCGGTGGTGCGCGCCTGGGTGCTGATCTTCATGCCGGTCTGGTGCGCACTCTTGATCTCGGGTGGCGTCCGAGCACTGTCGAGCCCGTCAGCGTTCCTGATCGTGCTCGTGTTCATGCTCGCCGCACTGCAGCGTGTCCGGGGGAGGTGCCAGGCCGAGCCGCCGGTGCGTCCTCCCCTTCCCGCGAGATGCCCGCGCGGTGTCAGCTGTCGGCGAGCAGCAGCTGCCACTCATCGATGGCGTCGACCGGCGTGTAACCGAGCGTGACGTTGACAGCGATCATGTGGGTGTTGTCGGCGGCGTTCCAGGTGCTCAGGGTGCGCAGCGCCGGCTCCTCCGCCCGCAGGCGCTCGATCATCACCGTCTTGAGCAGGAGCCCGAGACGGTGTCCCCGGGCGGCGCGCGCGACCGCGGTCCCCCACTGCCAGGCATGCGTGCCGTCCTCGCTCACGGCGACGTCGGTGAACCCGGCCGCCGACCCGTCCGGCGCCACCGCCAGCACCGTCTGCAGTCGGAGCCCCGCGGCCACGGCGGCGGCGTCGCGCTGGGCCACCCGGGCGGCGTCCCACACCTCGTCGTCGAAGGCGAGGCCGCCCAGCGGTGCGTCGTTCAGCGCCATGAAGGCCTCGGCCAGCAGCGGCCGGACCTCCGGCGCGGCGGGTCCGGACCACGCCTGGAGGTGGTGGCCGCGGGCGGCGTGCTCGGCCCCCCGGCGCAGCTCGGCGATGTGCGCCAGGTCGAGCTCGGCGACCGCCTGCTGCCGGACCACGTTGCGCAGCTGCGGCGACGCCCCGACCGCTCGGGCGAACGCGGCCATCGGGCCGTCCACCCGCGCCTCCAGGAGCAGCGTCGAGCGCCCGAGCTGCCGGGCCAGCGCCAGCACGCCCGACCACAGCGCCCTGCCGACTCCCCGCCGTCGCTCCGCGGGGTCGACGAACAGGTCGACGCCGAGGACGTGCAGGTTGTCGTGCACGGGCACCGCGACGAGCGCGCAGCCGACCGGTCGGCCGTCGCACTCGGCCACGAGCAGGCGCACCGGGTCGGGGCCGGGAGCGACGACCAGCGCGCGGAGGGCGCGCAGCGTCGGCGGCGGCTCGTACGGCACCTCCTCGGCGGCGTCCGCCACCACGAGCGGGGACAGCGCGGCCACCGCCCGGTCGACCGGGTCACACGTCGGGTCGAGGCACCTCACGGTCAGCACCGGGCGAGCCTGCTCCTCCGCCCTTCCCTGTGCCACCGATTTCCGGGGCACCGGCTGCCGGCCCTCCGGCCCCCGGCCCACCGGTCCCGGTGCCACCGGTCCCCGGGCCGACAGCCCCCGCACCCCCGGTCCCCAGGCCCTCGGACTCGAGGTCACCGGTCCTCGAGCCACCGGACTCCAGAGCACCGGTCCCCGCGCCACCGGTCCGCACACCACCGGGCTCCAGGCCGCCGGACTCCGCACCGCCGCCCGTGCCACCCCCGGTCTCCCGGTGCGCCGACCCCGGCTGGCTGCGGACGACCAGCGCCACCAGCGCCACCTGCCAGGCGATGAGACCCAGCAGCAGCAGCGGCCACCAGGTGCGGGCGACGTCGGCGACCGTCGCGCGCGGCAGCAGCAGGATGCCGTAGCCGGCCAGCACGAACAGGCCCCACAGCGCCAGGGCCCCCCGCCGGCACCACATCGGCGCCCGGTCGACCGGCGCGATCCCGAGCGCGCGCACGTCGTGCGGAGGGTGGTCGCGGACCATGCTCCGCACCGAGCTGTACACCTGCACGCCCGGGTAGCGCTCGGCGAGCATGCGCCGGGCCCGCCCCGCGCCGCGGGGCTGCCAGCGCACCGTCACCGGCAGGGCGACCGCCTCGACGCGGCCACGGGCGGCGCGGAAGCCGCGGTCGCCGAGCACGACCCGGCCGGACACCGCGACGACGGCCGTGGCGCCGCCGTAGGCACCGGCCGTGCCGCTCGGGTCGTACCAGCCGTACAGGCCGCAGGTGCAGTCCCGGGCGGGAGCCTCGTGCTCGGCGCCCGTCGAGCACTGCGCCACGTGCCCCTCGGCGGCCCACGCGCCGGCGGTCCAGTGCACGACCGGGTAGAGCCCGTCGCGGAGCACGAGGAACTGCCGGTACCCGCGCAGCTCGCCGGGCACCAGGGGCACGTCCGCCCCCGTGCTCACGCCGGCGCCGGCTCCGGCTCCGGCGCGGCCGGCACGGGCACCGCCGGCTGCGGCGCCTGGTCAGGCAGCGGCTCGAACTCGACCTCGCGCCGTTCGGTCCCGATGTCACCCATGACGCACCTCCCGGGCTCCAGCGTCCCTCGCCGGCGCCGTCCCGTCCATGCCGAGCGGCGACCCGGCCCGGACCGGTCGACCGACCTAACCTGGGGCGTGCTCTCCGGACTGCCCGTCGCCCGCCGGCTCGTTCTCGCGCCGCTGCTCGCCCTGACCGTGGCGGCCTGCTCCGCCGGCGCGGACCCGGAGCCCGAGCCCAGCCAGGTGGAGGGGCTGACGGGGGTCGTGAGCTACGCGGACCTGTCCCACGAGCACCTGGCCCAGGACCTCACCTACCCGCAGACGCCGCCGGTCGGCGGAGCGCACTGGCCGCCCGAGACCCGCTTCGGCTACGGGTGGCAGCGCTGCGCGGTCTACTCCGAGCCGGTCGTGGACGAGTTCGCGGTGCACTCGCTCGAGCACGGGGCCGTCTGGCTGACGTACGCGCCGGGCGCGGCGCCGGCGGACGTGCAGGCGCTCGCCGACCTGGCGCAGGTCGACCCCGCGTACGTGCTCGTGTCGCCGGTGCCCGGGCAGCCGTCGGCGTTCATGGCCACCGCGTGGGGGCTGCAGCTGGCGGTGACCAGCGCGACGGACCCCCGGCTGCGGCTGTTCACCTCGACCTACGCCGGCGGCGGACAGGGCGGGGAGAAGGGCGCGGACTGCGAGAACGGGAGCACCCTCGAGCAGGCGCGGCAGGCCCTGGCCGCCGCGCAGGACGGGACGCTCACCACGTCGTGACCGCGAGCCGCGCCGCGACGACCAGCGCGACCGCCGCGATCGCCACCCGCAGCGGACCCGCCGGGATGCGGCGGGAGAGCGCGGCGCCGACCGGCCCGCCGCAGGCGCTGCCCACCGCGAGCAGCAGCACGGCCGCCCAGTCGACCGGGGCGACGAGGGCGAACACCACCCCCGCGGCCCCGTTCGCGGTGACCGCCAGGACGTTCTTCACGGCGTTGGCGCGGCGCAGCGGGTGCGGGGACAGCACGCCCAGGGCCCCGATCATCATCACGCCCTGGGCCGCGCCGAAGTAGCCGGAGTAGATGCTCACCGCGCCGATCGCCGGACCCGTCGCCGGTGACGTGTGCGTCGCGTGCCCGCGCCCGGCCAGCCGGACGACCAGCGGCTGCGCGACGACGAGCAGGCCCGCGGCGGCGACGAGCACCGGCACGACCTGCTCGAAGCCGCCCGGCCGGGTGAGCAGCAGGACTGCGCCGACGACCGACCCGACGGACGCCCACAGCGACAGGCGGACCAGCACCGGGCGCAGGCCGACGAGCTGGTCGCGCATGCCGTACGCCCCGCTGACGCTGCCGGGGATGACCCCCAGGCAGTTGGTGACGTTCGCCGACAGCGGGGACAGCCCGGCGGCCAGCAGCGCCGGGAAGGTGAGCAGCGAGCCGGCACCGGCGATCGTGTTGACGGTGCCGGCGAGCAGGCCGGCGCCGGCGAGCAGGCCGGCCTGGACCACCTGCACGCGCCGGCCCCCTCCCCGTCCCTGGGACGACGACTGCGGGCCTCCCCGGTGAGGGGAGACCCGCAGAACGTGCGGAGGCTCGGGGATTTGAACCCCGGATGGGCTTGAAGGCCCAAACCGCATTAGCAGTGCGGCGCCATAGACCGGACTAGGCGAAGCCTCCTGGTCGAACAGGCCCAGAGACTACTAGGCCGGCCGCTGACCCGTGGTGTCGGCGTTCGCGGCCGCCTGGCGGACCAGGTCGGGCAGGACCTCGGCGAGCTCGCCGGCCTCCCAGCGCGCCTCGCGCTCGACCTTGGGGCCGGCCACCCAGCCCTCGTTGACGAAGACGGTGCCGCCGAAGACGCCGAAGACCCGGCCGGTGATGTCCTTGGACTTCTCCGAGCCGAGGTAGACGACGAGCGGGGAGATGTTGGCCGGGTCGAACTGGTCGAAGCCGCTGGCGGTCTTGGAGTACTCCGCCATGCCCAGGTCCTCGGTCATCCGGGTGAGCGCGGTCGGCGCGATGGCGTTGACCGTGACGCCGTAGCGGCCCAGCTCCTGCGAGGTGATGATGGTGAAGGCGGCGATGCCGGCCTTGGCCGCGCCGTAGTTGCTCTGGCCGACGTTGCCGTAGATGCCGGACGACGAGCTGGTGTTGATGATGCGGGCGTCGACCGGGCTCGCCGGCCTTGCTCCGGTCACGCCAGTACGCGGCCGCGTGGTGGGACGGGGCGAAGGTGCCCTTCAGGTGCACCTTGATGACCGCGTCCCACTCCGCCTCGGTCATGTTGACCATCATCCGGTCGCGCAGGATGCCGGCGTTGTTGACCAGCACGTGCAGCGTCCCGAACGTCTCGACCGCCTGCTGGACGATGCGCTCCGCGCCCTCCCAGCTGGAGATGTCGTCGGTGTTCGCGACCGCCTCGCCACCGAGCGCCTTGATCTCGTCGACGACCTGCTGGGCCGGGCCCGCGTCGGTGCCGGAGCCGTCCCGGGCGCCACCGATGTCGTTGACGACGACCTTCGCGCCCTCGCGGGCGAAGGCCAGCGCGTGCTCGCGGCCGATGCCGCCGCCCGCGCCGGTGATGATGACGACACGTCCGTCGCAGATGCCAGCCACGGTGCAGAGCTCCTCAGTCCTCGGGTGAGCAGGTCAGGGTGCCACGAGTACGTTCCCGGGGAAGACCCCGCCCCGCCCTCAAGGTACTCGGGAGTAACCAGTGGCCCTGCTGGAAGGCCGTACGGCCGTCGTGACCGGCGGTGCCCGGGGCATCGGGTACGAGATCGCCCGGCTGTTCGTGGAGGAGGGCGCCGCGGTCGTCCTCGGCGACCTCGACGAGCGGGAGGCCGTCGAGGCGGCGAAGTCGCTGCCGGGCACCGCCCTCGGCTTCCGCTGCGACGTCACGGTGGAGGACGAGGTCCGGGCGCTGCTGGAGTACTGCACCGAGGAGTTCGGCTCGCTCGACGTGCTCATCAACAACGCCGGCATCACCCGCGACAAGACGATGCGGAACATGTCCAGCGAGGACTTCCGGACCGTCGTCGACGTCCACCTGTACGGCGCGTGGCTGGGGACCAAGCACGCCAGCATGATCATGCGCGAGCAGGGCCGCGGCGCGATCGTCAACATCAGCTCGATCAGCGGGAAGGTCGGCAACGTCGGCCAGACCAACTACTCCGCCGCCAAGGCGGGCATGGTGGGCCTCACCAAGGCCGCGGCCAAGGAGGTCGCGCACGCCGGGGTGAGGGTGAACGCGGTGCAGCCCGGGCTGATCCGGACGGCGATGACCGAGGCGATGCCTCAGAAGGCGTGGGACCAGAAGATGGGCGAGATCCCCATGGGCCGGGCGGGCGAGCCGTCCGAGGTGGCGTCGGTGGTGCTGTTCCTCGCCTCCGACCTCGCCTCGTACGTCACCGGGACGGTCGTCGAGGTCACCGGCGGGAGGCACGTGTGAACGCCCCCGCGCTCTCCGGCGACGACATCGTCGTGTGCGAGCCGATCCGGACGCCCGTCGGGCGGTACGGCGGTGCGCTCAAGGACGTGACGGCGGCGGCGCTCGGCGCGACCGTGGTCCGCGAGCTGCTCGCCCGCACCGGCGTCGCGCCGGAGCAGGTGGACGACGTCATCCTCGGCCAGGGCTACGCCAACGGCGAGTCCCCCGGCCTGGGACGGGTGGCGGCGCTCGACGCCGGCCTGCCGATCACGGTGCCCGGCATGCAGATCGACCGGCGCTGCGGCTCCGGGTTGCAGGCCGTCCTGGTCGCCGCCGGGCAGATCCGCGGCGGGATGGCCGAGGTCGTGCTGGCCGGCGGTGCGGAGAGCATGAGCCAGGTCGAGCACTACACGCTGGCGATGCGCTGGGGCGCCGGCGGCAGCAGCCCGGTCATGCACGACCGGCTGGCCCGCGGCCGGGTCACCTCGGGCGGCGTCCACCACGTCGTCGAGGGCGGGATGCTCGAGACCGCGGAGAACCTGCGGCGGGAGTACTCCATCCCGCGGCAGGCGCAGGACGAGCTGGCGGCGCGCTCGCACGAGCGGGCCGTCGACGCCCAGAAGCGCGGGCCGTTCGCCGACGAGCTGGTCCCGGTCGTCGTGCCGGGCCGCCGAGGGCGACACGGTCGTCGACACCGACGAGCACCCTCGACCCGGGACGACCGTCGAGAGCCTCGCGGCGCTCCGGCCGGTCATGGGCCGGCAGGACCCGGACGCCACCGTCACCGCCGGCAACGCCAGCGGGCAGAACGACGGCGCCTCGCTGTGCCTGGTCACCACCCTGGACAAGGCGCACGCCCTCGGCGTGCGGCCGTTCGCCCGGCTGCTCGGCGCGGGCGTGGCCGGCGTGCCGCCGGAGACCATGGGGATCGGGCCGGTGCCGGCGACCGAGAAGGCGCTGGCCCGGGTCGGGCTGTCGCTGGACGACATGGACCTCATCGAGCTCAACGAGGCCTTCGCCGCGCAGGTCCTCGCCGTCATCGGGCGCTGGGGGCTCGACGCGGCGGACCCGCGCCTGAACGCCAACGGCTCGGGCATCTCGCTCGGCCACCCGATCGGCGCGACGGGCGTGCGCATCCTCGCCACGATGCTGCGCGAGCTCGACCGCCGGCAGGGGCGGTACGCGCTGGAGACGATGTGCATCGGCGGCGGGCAGGGGCTCGCGGCGGTGTTCGAGCGGGTCCAGTAGCGGGTGGAGCGGCGAGCCCAGCAGCCGCTGGGGCGAGCCCAGCAGCGGGCGGGGCAGCGAGCCCAGCAGCGCGTGGGGCAGCGAGCCCAGCAGCGGGCGGGGCAGCGAGCCCAGCAGCGGGTGGGGCAGCCGGCGGGGCGCTACGCGGCGACCCGCTCCAGGTCGTCCTCGACGAAGCGGGGCTGAGCGGCGTACCAGCCGGCGACGGCCATCGCGGCGACGTCGCCGAACAGCAGCGCGAACGGCCAGCCCCAGCCGCCGGTGGCGTCGTGCAGCACGCCGACGAGCACCGGCCCGGAGCCGGCCAGGACGTACCCGGTGCTCTGGGCGAACGCCGACAGCGAGGCGGTCGCCGCCGGCGTGCGGGTGCGCAGCCCGATCATGGTCAGCGCCAGCGGGAACGTGCCGCCGGCGATCCCGGCGAGCACCGCCCACAGCCAGGTGCCGGCGCCCGGCGAGAGGTACATGCCGGCGTACGCCGCGACGTAGCAGGCGATCAGCGCAGCCAGGACCGGCCGCTGGTCGGGCCAGCGCGCCGCGACCGCCGGCACGACCATCGAGATCGGCACGCCCAGCGCGGCGAGGACGGCGACGAGCAGCCCCGCCTCGGTGGCGGAGACCCCGGCCTCCTCGCGGAAGTACAGGGCGAACCAGCCGAACGCGATGTACGCGAGCATGGAGTTGGTCCCGAAGAAGACGCCGAGCGCCCAGGCGGTGCGGCTGTCCCGCACCCGCGGCCGGGCCTCGTGCTCGGCCACCGGGACCGGCGCGTCGCGCCGGGCGGGGGCGAGCCACAGCAGGGCGCCGAGGGCCGCGGGGACGCACCAGGCGCCGGTGCCGAGCCGCCAGTCGACTCCGCCGCGCAGCTGCGCGACCGGCACCGCGAGCGCCGCCGCGGCGGTGGTCCCGGCGGCCAGCGCCGTGGTGTATGCCGCGGTCATCGGCCCGATCCGGTCGGCGAAGTGCCGCTTGACCAGCACGGGCAGCAGGACGTTGCCGATCGCGCCGCCGGCCAGCGCCGCGACGCTGAGCAGCAGGAACGGCACCGCCGCCGGGACCAGCGCGCGCGCCACCAGCCCGGCGGTCATCACCAGCAGCCCGCCCAGCAGCACCCGCGCGTCCCCGTGCCGCCGGGCCAGCCGCGGGGTGAGGGCGCCGAGCAGCGCGAACGACAGGACCGGCAGCGTGGTGAGCAGCCCGGCCTCGAAGCCGGACAGCCCCAGGTCCTCGCGCAGCTCGTCGAGCAGCGGCCCGACGCTGGTCACGGCCGTCCGCAGGTTGACGCCGGCGAGCAGCATCGCCGCGACCAGCCACCACCGACCCTTCACGACGGCGCCCGGCCGGACGGTGCGGTCACGCAGCGCCCGGGACGACCGGGCGCCCCGGGACCCGACCGTCGCTCACCCGGCGGTCGCTCACCAGGCCGTCGCTCACCCGGCGGTCCAGGCGGCGAGCAGCTGCTCGCCGTCGCCGGCGTCGCCGACCCGGCCGGGAGTGCGGGAGAAGCGCGGGGCGGGCGCGGGCCGCACGCCCGCGCCGTCCGGGACCAGCGTGCCGCGGGCGGCCAGGTGCTCCCCGGCCGGCGCCTCGGCGAGCGACAGCACCGGCGTCACGCAGGCGTCGGTGCCGGCGAAGTGCTGCGCCCAGTCGTCCCGGGTGCGGGTCAGGAAGGCCGCGGAGAAGGCCGCGCGGGTGGCCGGCCAGTCGTCGTACTGCCCGGGCAGGTCGCGCAGGCCCAGGCCCTCGACGAGCTGTGCGTAGAACTGCGGCTCGATCGCGCCGACGGCCACGTGGCGCCCGTCGGCGCAGGCGTACGTGTCGTAGAACGGCGCGCCGCCGTCGAGCAGGTTGGTGCCGCGCTCGTCGCGCCACCCGCCGGCGCTCCACCGCGACCAGGTCATGCTCATCAGCTGGCTGACGCCGTCGACCATCGCGACGTCGACGACCTGGCCCCGACCGCTGCGCTCGCGCTCGACGAGGGCGGCCAGCACTCCGGTGACGAGGAACATCGACCCACCGCCGAAGTCGGCGACCAGGTTGAGGGGCACCACCGGCTTGCCGCCCGGCTCGCCGATCGCGTGCAGGGCGCCGGTGAGCGAGAGGTAGTTGAGGTCGTGCCCGGCGCGCTGGGCCAGCGGGCCGTCCTGCCCCCAGCCGGTCATCCGGGCGTACACCAGGCGCGGGTTGTCCTCGGTGCACTCGGCCGGCCCCAGCCCGAGGCGCTCGGCCACTCCCGGTCGCATGCCCTCGACGAGCACGTCCACGTGCGCGGCGGCGGCACGCACCCGGGCCACCTGGGCGGGGTCCTTGAGGTCGACGGCGATCCGGGGGCGGTCGCCGGCGAGCCCGTCGTCGACCGACCCGCCGCCGGTGCGCTCGACCCGCAGGACCTGTGCTCCGAGGTCGGCGAGCAGCCGGCAGGCCAGCGGCGCCGGTCCGATCCCGGCCAGCTCGAGCACGCGCACACCGGTCAGGGGACCCATGCCGCCGACGCTAGCCGAGCAGCCGCGCGGTCGCGGAGGTCAGTCGTCGAGGCCGAGCACCACGTCGCCGGTCCAGGTGACGGCGCTGACGATGAGCGCCGCGATCGTCGCGGGGCCGAAGCCGTCGATCGCCAGGCGGTCGGTGAGCAGCGCGGTGAGCCCGAGCACGGCCGCGTTGATGACCAGCAGGAACAGTCCCAGCGTGAGGACCAGCAGGGGGAACGCCAGCAGCTTCAGCACCGGCCGGACGAGGACGTTGAGCACGGCGAAGATCGCGGCGATGACGAGGTAGCTGGTGATCCCACCCGTCACGTCGATGCCGGGCACGACGGCGGCGACGATCCACACCGCGACCGCGATGACGAGCAGCTTGCCGATCAGGCGCATGGGGCCATCCTGCGACAGGCGCGCCCGGGCGCGCTCAACCGGGCGGCAGGTCGGTGGCGAGCAGGCCGCCGATCCAGGAGTCGCGCCACTGCCCGCGCACCGGCAGCCGCGACCGCAGGACGCCCTCCACGGTGAAGCCGGCCCGCTCGGCCACCCGCCGCGACCCGTCGTTGCCGACCTCCGCCTGCCACTCCACCCGGTGCAGCCCGACCTCGCGCAACGCCCAGCGGGTCACCAGGCGGGTGGCGCCGGTGGCCACCCCCCGGCCGCGCGCCTCGGCCGCCACCCAGTAGCCGATCTCGACGGTGCCGACCGCGGGGTACGCCACGAACCCGTGCGAGCCCAGCAGCGCGCCCGTCGAGGCGTCGAAGATCCCGAACGACGCCAGCCCGCGCGCCCAGCGCTCCGGGCTGGTGGCGGTGAAGTCGGCGCCGTGCTCGGGCAGGTACGGCGACGGGACCTGCGTCCACCGCTGGACCATCGGGTCCTGGCAGGCGGCGGTGACCGCGCCGGCGTCGTGCGGCGTCCACGGGCGCAGCAGCAGACCGTCGCCGGACAGGGTGAGGGGCTCGAGCGCGGCGGGAGTCACCCTCGCAAGGCTGCCACGCAGGGTCAACGCCGCGCGACCCGCAGCCAGCCGTCCCCCCGGGCCTCCCGCGGGGCGCCGTCGACCACGGTCGCGACGCCGTCCGGCCCGGTCGCGACCTGCAGCTGCCGCCAGCCCCGCCGCCGCAGGTCGCCCGCGCCGTCGTACCGGTAGACGGCGAAGGACAGGCAGGAGGTGTCGGGGCAGCGGCGGGCGGTGTTGCGGGACCACCCGACCGGCACCGGGACGCTGTCGCAGCCGGTGGCGCCGGTGGGGGTGAGCGTGACCGCGACGTGCGGGAGCAGCGGGCAGGCCGTGGTGCGCCCCGCCCGCTCCACGACGAGGACGTCCGCGCTGCGCCCGACCAGCCCCACGTCGAGGGCGACCTGCGGCCCCTCGACCCGCTCCTGGGCGCTGCGGGCGTACGCGAACCGTCCGCCGTAGACGGCCTGCAGCTGCAGCAGGTCGGGCACCGGCCGGCCGGGCGGCGGCACCGGGGCGTACGCGGCGAGGACCGTCCCCGCGACCAGGCGGCTCACCGGGTGACCGAGGTAGGCCGGGTCCAGGTCCAGGCGCAGCTGCCCGTCCTGCCGGCCGCGCTCGGCGACCGCCAGCACGACGTCGGTGCGCGCCTCGTCCGACGCGGCGGCGAGGATGCCCGAGCCCAGCTGGGCCAGCGCGACGACGCCGGCCGCGACCACGAGCGGCCGTACCGCCCGCGAGCGTGCCGCCCAGTCCCGCAGCACCGGCAGGCCGGCCAGCAC
Source organism: uncultured Acidobacteriota bacterium (assembly GCA_963843885.1). GTDB lineage: Bacteria > Acidobacteriota > Vicinamibacteria > Vicinamibacterales > UBA2999 > CADEFD01. The sequence continues at coordinate 931,916 of CAWJMJ010000009.1, read as the reverse complement.
CGCCGGCACGAGCAGCGGGACGGTGTAGATCGGGCCGAGCACCCGGGTGCCGCCGCCCCACTGCACCGAGAAGTTCCAGGGCCCCCAGAACACCAGGTAGCCCAGCAGGTGCAGCGCCGCGCAGGCCAGCAGCACGCGGACCGCCGGGCCGGACCGGCGCCAGGACACCAGCGCGGCGGGCACCAGCACCGCGCCGAGCGCCCACCAGCTCAGCGGGTCGCGGCCGAAGTGCACCAGCAGCCCGTGCAGCCCCTGCACGGGGCCGAAGGACTCGAACGGGTCCTCGGGCACCAGGCGCCGCCGCCCCCAGCCGATCGCGTCCGCCGGCTCGAGCAGCCCGAACGGCACGCGCAGCGCCGAGCCGGTCGCGCGGACGTCGTACGCCAGCACCGCTGCGGTGAGCGGCAGCGCGCCGACGGCCAGCGGGGGCAGCAGCCGGACCAGGTCGCGACGCCGCTGCACCGCCGCCCACAGCGCCGCCGGCGTGAGCAGCAGGACCGCGTCGTACGGCCGGGCGCAGGCCGCGGCGGTGCCGGCGAGCCCGAACAGCAGGGCGCTCCCCGGCCCCGCCCGGCCCAGCCCGAGGCGCAGCACGAGCAGCCACCCGACGCCGACGAGCACGAGGAACAGGACGTACGACAGCGGCAGCGCGGACTGCAGGACCACCAGCGGGGACAGCGACACGAGCGCGGCGGCGGTGAGCGCGTCGCGGCGGCCCAGCCCGACCTCGCGGGCCAGTCGCGCCACGACCAGCGGCACGAGCGCGGCGAGGACCGCCAGCACGGGCACGACGCTGCCGGTCAGCCGCAGCCCGACGGCCTGCACCGCCGACACCAGCGGCAGGTACTTCGAGACGTAGCCCGACCGGCCGCTCGACGAAGAACCACGGCAGGTGCGCGCGGGCCGGCTCGGGCACGGCCAGGAACAGGTGCCCGTCGGCGATCGCCCGCGCCTGCAGCAGGTACGCGACCTCGTCGTTGTTGAGCGAGCCGTCCGAGAACAGCCACAGGTGCAGGCTGGCGGCCAGGGCCCCGGCGGCCACGCACAGCAGCAGCAGAGGCCGGCGGATCACGCCGGGGACGCTACCGACGACGCGCCGGGAGCCCCGCCGTGTGGCCGGGGCGGGCGGCGGGCACCTGCGGGGCATGGCCGACCTGCTCCCGTCCGGACGTCAGGTGGCGCTGCGGGCGCACGGCCAGAGCGCCGTCGTGGTCGAGGTGGGCGGCGGGATCCGGGAGTACCGGGTCGGCGACCGGCACGTGCTGGACGGGTACGCCGCCGACGAGATGGCGACGGCCGGGCGGGGGCTGCCGCTGGTGCCGTGGCCGAACCGCCTGCACGAGGGGCGCTACACCTTCGACGGCGCGACGTACGCCCTGCCGGTCGACGAGCGGGACAAGCGCAACGCCATGCACGGGCTGGCCCGCGCCGTGTCCTGGGTGCCGGTCGCCGTGGAGGAGGACCGGGCGACCCTCGCCGTGACCCTGTGGCCCCGCCCGACCTGGCCGTTCACCCTCTCGGTCAGCGTGGAGTACGTGCTCGGGCCGAGCGGGCTCACCGTGACCACCGTCGCGGAGAACACCGGCGCGGGGCCGCTGCCGTACGCGTCCGGGCACCACCCGTACCTCACGGTCGGGACGCCGACGGTGGACACGGCCGAGGTGCACCTGCAGGCGCGGACCTACCTGCCCACCGACGACGACCAGATCCCCACCGGGCGCGCGGAGGTCGCCGGCACCGACCGGGACCTGCGCAGCCCGACCGTGCTCGGCGGCCGGCGGATCGACCACGCGTACACCGACCTCGCCCGCGGCGCGGACGGGCTGGCGCGGCTGGTCGTGCGCAACCCGGAGGACGGCCGCGAGGCCGAGCTGTGGGTCGACGGCGGGTACCCGTACCTCGAGGTCTTCACCGGCGACGCGGTCCCGCAGGTGGAGCGGCGCCGGCAGGGCCTCGCGGTGGAGCCGATGACGGCGCCGCCGAACGCGCTCCAGACCGGCGAGGCCGTGGTGCGGCTCGAGCCCGGCGAGCGCCACACCGCCCGCTGGGGGATCACGCCGCGCGGCTGGTGAGGCGGCTCAGAGCGCGCCGTACTCCCAGTGCCAGGGCTCCTCGCGCCGGCCGCCCTGCCGCGCCCACGCCGGGTGCACCCAGCCGAAGCGCCCCGCGTTCGCCTGCAGCCAGCGGTGTGCCGCGCCGTCGAAGCGCTCCGCCCCGCCGCACAGGTCGACGGCGAGGCCGCGCCCGTGGTTGCTCGTGCCCGGCACCGCGGCGAGCCGGGGCTTCTGCGGAACAGCCGGACCTGCGCAGCGTAGCTGCGGTAGGAGTCGGTGAGGCACAGCGCCGCCCCGGTCTGCTGCGCGTGCGCCCGGCTCATCGCGTCGAACGCGCGGGCGGCGTCCGCCTGCAGCTGGTGCCGGGGTGCGGTCTGCAGCCGGCACAGGGCGGCGTCGTCGACGAAGCCGTTGGCGTACGTCGCCGGCGACGTCGCGGTGCACGAGCCGTCCCCCCGCGCGGCCGGGGGAGTGGTCGACGGCGGCGCGGGTGCACCGATCTGGCGGCCCTGCTGCTCGCGGCGCTCCTGCTCGCGGCGCTCGCTGCTCCCGGCGCTGCTGCTCCTCGCGCTCGCGGCGCTGCTGCTCCTCGCGCTCCCGGCGCTCGGCCTGCTGGGCCAGTCGCAGCCGGAGCGCCGCGGCCTCGAGCTCGACGGCGGTGGCGTCGGCGAGGGTGCGCAGGTCGGCCAGGTCGCGCTCGTGCTGCCGGGCGGCGGCGGAGGTCCCGGCCCGGCGGGCGGCGAGGGCCGCGGCGTCGGCGTCCGCCCGGGCCCGGTCGGCGCTCGCCGCGCGCAGCACCCCGTCGTACGCCCCCTGCACGCGGGCGAGGACGGCCTGGGTGGCGAGGGCGTCGCCGACGTCCACCGGTGAGGCGCCGAGCAGCCGGAGCAGGCCGTCGGGGCGCGGGTCGCTGTAGCGGGCGAGCACGAGGCGGCGCACCGCCTCGTCGGCGCTCGCCCCGCGCCGGGCGCTGGCCTCCGCCGCCCGCTCCGCGGCGACCTGCTCCGCGAGGCCGGCCCCGAGCAGGGCCTCGTCCTGCTCGTACCGCGCGGCGCCCTCGCTGAGCTGCGCCGCCACCGCGTCCACCCGGGCCGACAGCTCCTGCACGAGCTGCTCCGCCGTCCGCACCCCGGCCGTCGCGGCCGGCACCGCGGCCGGCACCACGGCGGGCGTCGCGGCGGCGGCCGGGGCCGCCGTCAGCAGCGGCAGCAGCGCGGCGGCCACCAGCGGGAGCGCCACGACGCGGCGCGGGAGGAGGGCCACGGACGGGAGGTCGACACGCCCGGCGGGTGCCTGTAGCCCCGTCCCGGGACGGACCGGCCGTCCGGGCGGCCGGCCCGGGCGCGCGTCCCCGCCACCCGGCGAGCCGCGCGCGCATACCGTCTGCGCGTGCCGGAGCCGTCTCCTCCCGAGCCGGACTACCGGTTCACGCTCGCCAACGAGCGGACGTTCCTGGCCTGGCTGCGCACCGCGCTGGCGCTCCTGGCGGCGGGGATCGCGGTCCAGCAGCTCGGCGAGGGGCTGCGGCCGGTGTGGGCGCGGACCGCGCTGAGCCTGCTGTGCGTCGCCATGAGCGCCGCCGCCGCGGTCGGCGGCGTGCTGCGCTGGCGGGCGGTCGACGACGCGATGGGCCGCGCGGTCGCGCTGCCGCGGCTGCGGCTGCCGTGGGCGCTGACCGCGGCGTTCGCTCGTGCTCGCCGCCGTCGCCGCCGTCCTGCTCGTCGCCGGTGACCGGTGACCGGCGACGGGCCGCCGGGCGCTGCAGGTCGAGCGGACGTCCCTGGCCTGGAGCCGGACGTCGCTGGCCCTGCTGGCCGAGGCCGCGCTGCTGCTGGCGCGCGGTGACCTGTCCCGGCCGCTCGGCCGGGTGCTCGCCGCCGTCGCCCTCGCCCTGGCGGCGGCCGTCGCGCTGGTCGCCCGGCGCCGGGTCCGCGCCCTGCTGCGCGCCCCGGACCTGGCCCGCGCCGCCCGGCTGGAGGTCACCGTGCTCGGCCTGGCCGTCGCCGCCCTCGCCGTGGCGGTGGGCGTCGCCGTCGTCGCCTCCTGACCCGGGTCCCTGGTCAGGAGGCGGGTCGACGGCCGGCTGCGGCCTCAGGTCGCAGCGCACGGAGCCGGCGCTCCTGCACCCGGACCGTCGTGGTGGAGTCCCGGGCGTACCGCACGGGCGCGGGGAGTGGTGCACACGCTCCCAGCGGGCACACCGGCGGACAGGCAGGGCGCCGCCGGACGGGCGGGCTCTGCGACTCGGGAGCGTGGGCGATGACGAGCGCACCGGCCCAGGCGAGGGCGCCCCGGGAGATCCCGGCGCGGCACTGGGGCGCGGTGCTGCGGCGGACCGGGCGGCAGGTGATGGCCGACCAGCTGCCGCTGCTCAGCGCCGGCATCGCGTTCTTCGCGGTGCTGTCGATCGCACCGGTGCTCGTCACGGCGGTGTCGGTGTACGGCGCCGTCAACACCCCGGAGCAGGCGCTCGAGCAGCTGTCCGGCGTGGCGGGGATGCTGCCCGAGCAGCTCGAGCCCGTGGTCGCGGAGCAGCTGCGGACCATCACGACGGCCTCGGGACACGTCCTCACCCGGCGCGGGCTGACCGGCCTCGTCCTGGCGCTGTGGACCGCGACGACGGCGGCGACGTACCTCATCGACGCCCTGACGCTGGCCTACTCGGAGAAGGAGACCCGCGGGATCGTGCGCCGCAGCGGCCTCGGGCTGGCCTTCGTGCTCGGCGGGGCCGTGCTGCTCGGAGCGGTGATCGTGGCCGCGCGGCTGGTCTCGCGGGTGGTCGACGACGCGCCGGGCCCGGTGCGTGCGGCGGCGCCGGTGCTCGCCTGGGCGGCGCTGGCGGTGGTCATGGCCGCCACGCTGGCCGTGCTGTACCGGTTCGCCCCCGACCGCGCGCGGCCCCGCTGGTGCTGGACCAGCTGGGGGGCGACCGCGGCGACCGGGGTGTGGCTGGCGACGTCGGTCGGCCTGTTCGCGTACGTGCAGCGGCTGGGCAGCTACGAGTCGACGTACGGCTCCCTGGCCGGCGTCGCCATCAGCATGTTCTGGGTGTGGATCAGCGTCTTCCTCGTCATCGCCGGGGCCGCGCTCAACGCCGAGGCCGAGCGCCAGACCGCGCACGACTCGACCGTCGGGCCGGAGCGCCCGCTGGGTGAGCGCGGCGCGGTGGTCGCCGACGACGCACCGCCGTTCGGGGACGAGCCGTTCGGGACGAGCCGCCCGCGTAGCCCCGGCGTCGGCTGCGTGAACCGCGGCGGCGCCGCGCACGGTCGGGTCAGCGGGTCGCGGCGAGCTGGCGGCTGATCACGAGTCGCTGGATCTGGTTGGTGCCCTCGAAGATCTGCATGACCTTGGCCTCGCGCATGTACCGCTCGAGCGGGAAGTCCCGGGTGTAGCCGGCGCCCCCGAGCACCTGGACCGCGTCGGTGGTCACCTTCATCGCGGCGTCCGTGGCCACCAGCTTGGCGACGGACGCCTGCCGGCTGTACGGCCGGCCGGCGTCGCGGCGGCGGGCCGCGTCGAGGTAGGTCGCGCGGGCGCTGTCGACCGCCGCCGCCATGTCGGCGAGCAGGAAGGCCAGCCCCTGGTGCTCGATGACCGGCTTGCCGAACGCCTCGCGCTCCTTGGCGTACGCCACCGCGTCGTCGAGAGCGCCCTGCGCCAGCCCGACCGCGATGGCGGCGATCCCGAGCCGGCCGCTGTCCAGCGCGCTGAACGCGATCTGCAGGCCCTGGCCCTCCGCGCCCGACCAGCCGGTCGGCGTCGAGGTCGACGCCCTCGTAGTACGCGGCCGTCGTCGGCACCGCCCGCAGGCCCATCTTGTCCTCGGGCTTGCCGAACGACAGCCCGGGCGCCTGCCCGGGCACGAGGAAGCAGGACACGCCCCGCGGGCCGTCGTCGCTGGTGCGGGCGAACAGCGTCGTGAAGTCGGCGATCCCGCCGCTGGTGATCCAGCTCTTGGTCCCGTCGACCCGGTAGCCGGCCTCGGTGCGCGTCGCCCGGCAGCGCAGCGCCGCCGCGTCCGACCCGCAGTGCGGCTCGGACAGGCTGTACGACCCGAGCAGCCCGCCGCCGAGCATGTCCGGGCAGCCAGCGCTCCTGCTGCTCGCGGGTGCCGTACGTCGCCAGCGCGAAGCACGACAGCCCGTGCACGCTGGTGGCCACCGCGACCGCCGCCCAGCGCGCGCCGAGCTCCTCGAGGACCTGCAGGTACACCTCGTACGGCTGGCCGCCGCCGCCCTGCTCCTCGGGGTAGGGCAGCCCGAGCAGCCCCGCCTCGCCGAGCGTGCGGAACAGCCCGTCGGGCAGCGTCTCGGTGGCCTCGCAGGCCGCGGCCCGCGGGGCGAGCTCCTTGTCGCCGATGTCCCTGACCAGCGCGAGGAGCTCGGCCGCCTCGGGCGTGGGCAGCAGGCGGTCGACGGGCACGGGGACCTCCGGGAGCGCGTGCGGACCCGCCGACGGTACGTCGCCGGCCGGCTCCCCGCCGCCGTCCGCCGGGCCGCCCGCCGGCGGTTGCCCGCGAGCCGCGCCGGGCACGGCGGGGGGACCCGACCCCTGGAGGAACCGCCGTGGCCGACTTCGACATCGACGTGCTCGTCCTCAGCGAGCACGAGGCCTTCCGCGCGCTCCTTCGCCGAGATCGAGCAGCTCACCGAGCCGGACGAGCTGCGCGAGCGCTGGCGCGAGCTGTCCGACCAGCTCGAGGTGCACGCCAGCGCCGAGGAGGCCGTGTTCTACCCGGAGCTGCTCCAGGAGGTCGACGACACCGAGGGCGACACGAGCACGCCGTCCACGACCACAACGAGATCCGCGACGCCTGCCGGTCCGTCGACGCCGAGGAGGCCGGCAGCGACGCGTGGTGGGAGGCGTTCCGGACGGCGCGCGAGGTCACGGCAGACCACCTCGACGAGGAGGAGCGCGACATCCTGCCGCCGTTCCGCGAGGGCGTGGCGTCGGACAAGCGCAACGAGCTGGGCATGGCGTGGCTGGCGTTCCACGAGGAGCACGACCGCGCGGAGGGCCTGTCCGGCAAGGACAAGGACGCCGAGGCGTACGTCGCCGAGCACGCGTCCAGCTGAGCGCCGGCCCGCCGGTCAGCCTCTAGGGTGCAGGCGTGAGCGCCCCCGTCGACCCCGCGTTCCTCGCCCTCCCGCTGGACGCGGTCGCCGACGCCGCGCTGCAGGCGGCGCGCGACGCCGGGCGCCACGCACGCCGACGTCCGGGTCGAGCGGCTGCGCAGCCAGTACGCTGGCGCTGCGCGACGCCCGGCTGGAGCGGCTCGGCGACGACGTCAGCGCCGGCCTCGCCGTCCGCGTGGTGCACGACGGCGCCTGGGGCTTCGCCAGCGGCGCCGGACGTCACGCCCGACGAGGCCGTCCGCCTGGTCGCGCCAGGCGGTCGGCCATGGCGCGGACCGCCCGGCCGCTCAACGCCGAGCCGGTCGAGCTGGCCGACGAGCCGGTGCACGCCGGCGTGACCTGGGTGTCGGCGTACGACGTCGACCCGTTCACCGTGCCGACCGCCGACAAGGTCGCGCTGCTGGAGGACTGGAGCCGGCGGCTGCTCGGCGCACGACGCGGTGCAGCACGCCGACGCGCACCTGCAGCAGGTGCTGGAGGGCAAGTTCTACGCCGACACCGCGGGCACCTCGACGACCGCAGCAGCGGGTGCGCCTGCAGCCGCAGGTCACCGCCACCCGGGTCGACCCGGCGGGCAGCTTCGAGACGATGCGCACCGTCGCGCCGCCGGTCGGCCGGGGCTGGGAGTACCTCGCCGGCGCCGGCTGGGACTGGGACGGCGAGCTCGCGCAGCTGCCCGGGCTGCTGGCCGAGAAGGTCGCCGGCCCGCAGCGTCGAGCCGGGCCGCTACGACCTCGTCGTCGACCCCACCAACCTGTGGCTGACCATCCACGAGTCGATCGGCCACGCCACCGAGCTGGACCGGGCGCTGGGCTACGAGGCGGCGTACGCCGGGACGTCGTTCGCCACGCTCGACCAGCTCGGGACGCTGCGCTACGGCTCGGACGTCATGCACGTCACCGGCGACCGGACGGTGCCGCACGGCCTGTCGACCGTCGGCTACGACGACGAGGGCGTGCAGACCCAGCAGTGGGACATCGTCCGCGGCGGCACGCTCGTCGGCTACCAGCTCGACCGCCGGATGGCCCGGCAGAACGCCGCCGTCGCTCGGCGTCTCCCGCTCCAACGGCTGCGCGTTCGCCGACTCCCCGCAGCACGTGCCGATCCAGCGGATGGCCAACGTCTCGCTGCAGCCGGCGGCGGGCGGCCCGTCGACCGAGCAGCTCATCGCCGGCGTGGAGCGGGGGATCTACGTGGTCGGCGACAAGAGCTGGTCGATCGACATGCAGCGCTACAACTTCCAGTTCACCGGCCAGCGGTTCTACGAGATCCGGGGCGGCCGGCTCGTCGGCCAGCTCCGCGACGTCGCCTACCAGGCGACGACGACGGACTTCTGGGGCTCGATGGAGGCCGTCGGCGGCCCGCAGACGTACGTGCTCGGCGGCGCCTTCAACTGCGGCAAGGGCCAGCCCGGGCCAGGTCGCGCCGGTCTCGCACGGCTGCCCGGCGGCGCTGTTCCGCGGCGTGGACATCCTCAACGCCACCCAGGAGGCCGGCCGGCGAGTGACGCTCCGGCGAGCGACCTCGTCGAGCGCGCGCTCGCGCTGTCCCGCGCCGACGGCTGCGTGGTGGTCGTGCGGGAGAGCAGCAGCACCAACCTGCGCTGGGCCGGCAACACCCTGACCACCAACGGCGCCGCCCGCGAGCCGCTCGGTCGCCGTGATCAGCGTGGTCGGCGAGTCGGTCGGGGTGCGCAGCGCGTCGGTCGTCGACGACCTCGAGGGCCTGGTCCGGGCCAGCGAGCAGGCCGCCCGCGAGGCCGGCGCCGGCCGAGGACGCCGGGCCGCTCGTCGAGGGCGCCGCCGACGCCGACTTCGCCGAGCCGGCCGAGGTCGCCGCGCCCGGGCTGCTCGCCGGGTTCGCCCGCGAGCTCGGCGAGGCCTTCGCCGACGGCCCGCGCCGACGGCACCCGGCTGTACGGCTACGCCTCGCACGACGTCACGACGACCTGGCTCGGCTCCTCCACCGGCCTGCGGCTGCGGCACGCCGAGCCGACCGGCTACGTCGAGCTGACCGGCAAGAGCGACGCCCCGGGCGCGTCGACGCTGGGTCGGCCGGCACACCCGCGACTGGTCCGACGTCGCGGTGCCCGGCCTCGACGCCGAGGTGCGCCGCCGGCTGGGCTGGGCGCGCGAGCCGGGTCGACCTGCCGGCCGGCCGCTACGAGACGCTGCTGCCGCCGAGCGCGGTCGCCGACCTGCATGGTCTACGCCTACTGGACCGCCGCCGGCCGCGACGCCGCGGAGGGCCGCACGGTCTTCTCCCGCCCCGGCGGCGGCACCCGGGTCGGCGAGCGGCTCGCGCCCGCGGGCCTGCGGATGGGCAGCGACCCGGCCTACAGCGGGGCGCCGTTCGCGGTCGCCACCGGCTCGTCCGTCGACGACCAGCGTCTTCGACAACGGCCTGCCGCTGCCCGCCACCGACTGGTCTGCCGGACGGCGTGCTGACGGCGCTGGTGCACACCCGCGCGTCCGCGGCGACGGCGGGCGTCCCGGTGACGCCGTACGTCGCACAACCTCACCGTCGACGGCGGCGGCACGGCGACGCGTCGACGAGCTGGTGGCGGGCACCGAGCGCGGCCTGCTGCTCACCTCGCTCTGGTACATCCGCGAGGTCGACGCGCCCACGCTGCTGCTCACCGGGCTCACCCGCGACGGCGTCTACCTCGTCGAGGACGGCGAGGTCGTCGGGCGCGGTGAACAACTTCCGCTTCAACGAGAGCCCGGTCGACCTGCTGCGGCCGGGTGCACGGAGGTCGGCGCCACGCAGGAGTGCCTGCCGCGCGAGCTGAGCGACTACTTCACCTGGACCCGGATGCCGGCCGCTGCGGGTGCCGGGCTTCAACATGAGCTCGGTCAGCCAGGCGTCGTAGGCCTCGCGCCGTCCGGGCGCGTCCCGCCCGCCTCGGCGGTCCCAGGTCGCGAGCACCGGGCGCGGATCCGACGGTCCGACGGACCGTGGCAGGGTGACCCGGTGCCCTGGGACCGCCTCGACGCCGAGTCCGGGACGTCGCGCCGCAGGCCCCTCCCGCCGCACGTGACGGCGTCCGGCTGCGTGGCCGTCTGCACCAGGCCTGCGCCGCACTTGCCGTTCCCGCCGCCGTGGTCGCAGCGCGCGCCGCGCGCTCCCCCGCGGCCCGGGTGGCCGGCTGGTGTTACGGCGCGGGCCTGGTCACGGTCTTCACGGTGAGCGCCGGTTATCACCGTGGCAACTGGACGCCGGCCGCGCGCGCGGCGGCTCAAGCTGCTGGACCACACGGCGATCTTCGGCTTCGCCGCGGCGTCCTACACCCCGCTCGCGCTGGCACTGCCACGCGCCGAGCGACGCCTGCTGCTGGCCACGGTCTGGTCGGGGGCCGGCGCGGGCAGCGTGCTCAAGGCCGTCCGGCTGGACGTCGAGGGTGGCCTGGCCGACGTCCTCTACCTCGCCGTCGGGTGGGCCGGGCTGCTGCTCCTGCCCGCCCTGGCCGCCGCGCTGTCCTCCGCCCAGCTCGCGCTGCTCCTGGGTGGCGGTGTCCTCTACACCGCGGGAGCGGTCGTCCTCGTCCGGCGCTGGCCGGACCCGGTCCCGGCTGTCTTCGGCTACCACGAGGCCGGTCACCTGGTGATGCTCGGCGGGACGGTCCTGCACTACGTCCTGAACCTGTCTGTCCTCCGGTCCGCATGAGCAGTCCCGCGCCGTACGACGGTGGTCCCGCCGCCGTCTGGGCGGTGTCCATCCGCGTGCTGGACCTGGCCGTCCGCCTGCTCGGCCGGGTACAGGTCACGGGCCGGCGGCACCTGCCGGCCCAGCGGCGGCGCGCTGCTGGTCGCCAACCACGTCAGCGCGCTCGACCCCGTCGTGCTCCTCGTCGTCGCGCACCGCTGCGGACGCAAGGTGCGCTTCCTGGGCGTCCGGGAGGTCCACGACCGCCGGCTCATCGGCTGGTTCGTCCAGGCCGGCCGGCACATCCCGGTCGTGCCGGGCTCCGCCTCCGCGGGCCCCGCTCGCAGACGGCCGAGCAGGCGCTGCGCGCCGGCGAGCTGGTGCTCGTCTACCCGGAGGGGACGATCCCGCGCGAGGGACAGGAGCCGCCGGCCAAGGGCGGCGTCGGGCTGCTCGCGCTGCGTGCGGGCGTCCCCGTCGTCCCGCTGCGCTCCCGCGGGCTCGAGCGCAGCGTCGTCCGCGGCTGGCGGCCGTGGCGGCGGCTGCGCGCCCGCGTGACGATCGGGCCCCCGGTCGCGCTGCCCGACACGGTCGCACCTGCGCGGCGCGCGGCGCGCACCTCGCCGTCGCCGACGCCGCCCTGCTGGCCGTCCGACGGCTGTGACCCCGCGAGCCGGTCCCGACGCAGTACCGTCGCCGCCGTGCGGCCGTCACGCCAGGCCGGGCCGGACGACCTCGTCGACGAGGTCGTCCGCGGCGCGCCGGTGCGCTGCTACGCCGACCGGCCGCACTCGGTGGTGCAGGTGCTCGAGCAGGCCCTCGCCCGTTCCGCCGACGACGTCCTGCTCGTCGACCCGGAGCGGGGCACCTCGACCACCTACGACGGCTTCGCGCGGTCTGGTCGAGGGGGCGGCGCGGCGCTGCAGGACGCGCGGGCTCGAGCACGGTGCCCGGGTGGCCGTGCTCGCCCGCAACGGCCTCGAGGCGGCCGTGGCCATCTGGGCCTGCGCCCGGGCCGGGGCGGTGCACGTCGGGCTGCCGGTCGACGCCCCGCCGGCCCGCCTGCGCGAGCTCCTCGACGCTGACCGGTCCCGCCGCTGCTGCTGACCTCGACCCGACCTCTCAGCACCTGCGCAGGAGGCGGCAGGCGACGTACCGGTCCTCGACGCCGCCGACGTGCTGCTTCCAGCGAACAGCCGTGGCGCGACGGCATCACCGCACCCTGACCAGGACACGACGTACTCGCTCATCCCCACGAGCGGCACGACCGGCCGGCCGAAGGCCGTCCGCGTCACCGGCCGGATGTCGGGCCACGCCGCGGCGGTCTACGTGCGCACGCTCGGGCTCACCGCCGCCGACCGCACCGCGATCCCCCTGCCCTTCGCCTGGGTCTCCGGCCACGTCACGCAGCTGACGCCCGCCATGCTGTCGGGAGGGTCCGCGGTGACCATGGCGCGCTTCTCCGCCGCCCTGCTCGTCGAGGTCGCGAGGGAGCACCGGGTCACGTGGCTGGACGTCGTGCCGAGCATCTGGGAGCTGCTGCTGCGCAGCGACGCCTTCGCCGCGAGCGAGCTGCCGCAGGTCCGGCTCGCGGTCTTCGGCGGCGCGCCGGCCCCGCCCGGCACGCTCGACAGGGTCCGCGTGCGCATGCCGCAGATGCGCATGTTCGACGTCTACGCGCTGTCGGAGACCTGCGCGCCGGTCACCGTGCTGCCCGACGCGGAGGCGGGTCGCCGGCCGGGCAGCGTCGGGCGCGCGGCGGCGTACGTCGACCTGCGCGTGGTCGCCCCGGACGGCACCGACGTGCCGCGCGCCGCGCTGGGCGAGGTGTGGGTGCGCTCCCCGACCGTGACGCCGGGCTACTGGGGCGACCGGCGCGCAGCCGGCCGTGCAGCGACGGCTGGCTGCGCACCGGGGACCTGGGCCGGATGGACGCCGAGGGCTACCTGCACGTCGAAGGACGCGCGGTGGACCTGATCATCCGCGGCGGCGTCAACATCTACCCCGCCGAGGTCGAGCGCGCCCTGCTGGCGACGGGCAGCTGGCAGACGCCGTCGCTGTGGGCGTCCCGTCTCCCGTCAGCGGCCAGCGACGTCGGCGCCGCCGTCGTCGCCCGGCCGGGCGTGGCCCCTGACGTCGACGCCCTCCGCGCCGCGGTGCGCGCGGCGCTGGGCGTGCACGCGGTGCCGCACCGGCTGCGTGTCGTCGACGAGGTGCCGCGCAACCGCAACGGCAAGGTCGACCGGGCCGCCGCGCTGGCCCTGCTGGAGGGGGACGAGGTCGCGAGGCCGTGCTCCTGAGCGAGCGGCGCCAGGACCGCAGCTCAGTGCGGTGCGCCGGTCCTGACCCGCCGGGCGACGGCGCGCGCATCGCGGTCGACGCCGTCGATGATCGAGCTGTTGAGCCGGGTCTGCCACGGCAGGCCCATCCAGGACAGCCCGGCGACCGGGGACGCGCCCGCGCGGTGCACGGGGCGCGCCGTCGGCGTCCGTCGCGCCGGGCACGTCCAGCCACGAGGTGTCCGGGCGGTAGCCGGTGCACCACAGCACCGACGGGACGGCACGCCGGATGCCGTCGGCCAGCTCGCAGCGCGTCGCCGCGGCCGCCACCACCCGGTGCGGGCAAGACGGCGACGTGCCCGCCCCGCACGAGGTCCGGCAGCTGCCGCCCGACGACCGCGTCACCGCGTCGCTGGACGTGCCGCGCGACGCGGCTGCCGGCGGCCGGTGTGCAGCACGCCCGTCAGCAGGAGCCACCAGTAGAGGTCGACGCCGAGCACCGAGGTCGGCAGGTACCACAGCGGACCCGGCGTCACGACCGTGACGCGGTGCGTCGCCGACAGCTCGACCGCCAGCTGCGCGGCCGAGTTGCCGCCGCCGACGACCACGACGTCGCCGGGCGGGACGTCCTGCGGCGAGGAGTAGTCCGAGGAGTGCAGCTGGTGCACCTGCGGCGACAGTCCGGCGGCCGCCGCCGGCAGGTGCGGCCGGGCGAACGGTCCGGCGGCCAGCACGACGTGCGGCGCACGGACCGTGCCCGTGCGACGTCTCGGCGACGAAGGAACCGGCGCGGCCGGTCAGCATGCGCACCTCGACCCCGGTCTGCACGGGCAGGTCGAAGTGCTCGTGCGTACGCGCGCAGGTAACCGGCCATCTCCAGCCGGCTCGGGCAGCGGGTCCGGCCGGCGGGGAAGGCCAGGCCGGGCAGGCTGCTGAACCGGCGGGGTGTGAACAGGACCAGGCTGTCCCAGCGGTCGACCCAGCTCTGACCCACCGGTGCGCGGTCGACGACGAGCACCCGCAGGCCGGGTCCCGGGTCAGCCAGTACGCCGTCGCGAGGCCGGCCTGCCCGGCGCCCACGACGAGGACGTCGACCTCGTGCGGCAGGTCGGTCACGAGGTCTCCGGGCTCGCGGCGCGGTCTGCGTCAGCCGTCGCCGCGCGCCGGCCGCCACGTGGCGCCGGAGAACTCCCCGAACAGGCGTGCGGCGGCCACCCGCAGGCCGAGCGCGTACGTCGGGTACGGCGCGATCGTCTGCGCGAGGCGGCCGGCGAGCATGCGGGTGCGCATGGCCAGCGCGACCTGGGCGGCGAGCTCACCGCCGGCGGGGTCACCGCGGTGAAGCCGATGACCTCGTCCAGGACGTGCGTGCTCGCCAGCCGCCCGGGCCGGCGATGAGCTTGAGGTAGCCGTCGCGTGTGCCCCGAGGTCCGCGGCCGGTCCAGCTCGTCCAGCGTCACGGCCGCGACCCGGGCGCGGGAGCCGTGCGCCGCGTACGCCTGCTGCTCCGTCATGCCGACCCGGCCGATCTCGGGGTCGGTGAAGGTCACCCAGGGGACGACGCGGTCGTCGAAGGCGGCGGGCCCGCCGGCGAGCCCGGGCACGAGCCGGTGCGAGGTGGCGAAGGCGTTCCCTGCCGCGAGACGGCCCTGCTCGTCGCCGACGTGCGTGAACCGCAGCGCCGTCGTGCAGTCCCCGGCGGCGAAGATGTGCTCGGCCGTGGTGCGCAGGTAGGCGTCCGTCACGATCTGCCCCTGCTCACCGACCTCGACGCCGGCCTCGTCCAGGCCCAGGCCGGACGTCGCCGGCCGGCGGCCCACGGCCACCAGCAGGTGCGTACCGCGGACCTCCTGCCCGTCCGCCAGGTGCAGGACAGGACCTGCCGTGACCTCCCGCACCGCGGCGCCGGTGCGCACCTGCACGCCCGAGCGCTCCAGCACCGTGGTCATGACGTCGGAGACCTCGGGCTCCTCCTTGGTCAGGATCCGCGGCGCCGCCTCGACGATCGTCACCCGAGCGCCGAGCTGCGCGAACGCCTGCGACAGCTCCACGCCGATGGCGCCACCCCCCATCACCAGCAGGTGCTCGGGCCGGTCGGTCAGGTCGAACACGGACTCTGTTGTCGAGGTACCCGACCTGCTGGAGTCCCGGGACGCGGCGGGACGTCGGCGTGCGCGCCTGTCGCCAGCACGAAGCGGTCCGCCGACATCGCCCTGCCGTCGACGTCGACAGTGCGCGCGGAGGTGAAGCGCGCCCAGCCCTCGACGAGGTCGATCCCCTCGGCCGCGAGCTGCTCCGGGGACTCGTCCTGCTCGATCTGCGCGATGACGTCGTGGACGTGCGCCATGACCTTGCCGAAGTCGACGTCGCCGACCGACTCGAGACCCCACTGCTGCGCCTCGCGCGCTCCCGCCACCCGGTGCGCGACGTCCAGCAGCGTCTTGCTGGGGACGCAGCCGTAGTGGGTGCAGTCCCCTCCGGTGCGCGCCCCCTCCACCAGCGCCACGCGCCGGCCCGCCCGGCGGGCGGACCGCGCCGCGGCCAGGCCAGCTGCGCCGGCGCCGATCACGATCAGGTCGTAGTCGCTCACGTCTTTGGCGCTCCCGTCGGTCGGTCTCGTGCGTGTCAGTGCCCACCTCCGTGAGGCTGCCCTCTCCCGTCGCGGGACGTGCGGCCGGCGCGCCGGAGCGGGTGCGTCCCGGCGGCCGGCCTGCCGCGGGCACGGCGCGGGCCGTTGCTGGCAGACTCGTCCTCGTGGTGACGGCGGGGCAGGTCGAGGCCGCCGCGGCGCGCCTGGCCGGCATCGCCCGACGACCCCGCTGCAGCGCAACGAGCGGCTGTCGGACCTCGTCCGGCGCGGAGGTCTGGCTCAAGCGGGAGGACCTGCAGCCGGTCCGCTCCTACAAGCTGCGCGGCGCCTACAACTTCATGCGCAGGCTCGACGCCGACGCCGGCGCGGCGGGTGTCGTCTGCGCCAGCGCCGGCAACCACGCGCAGGGCGTCGCCTACGCCTGCGCGCGCGCTCGGCATCCCGCGGCCGCATCTACCTCCCGCGCACGACGCCGCGGCAGAAGCGCGAGCGCATCGCGGCGCTCGGCGGGGAGCGGGTCGAGGTCGTCGTCGTGGGCGACACCTACGACGACGCCGCCGGCCGCGGCCGCTGGCCGACGCGCGGCGCACCGGGGCGGCGCTGGTCCCGCCGTTCGACGACCCCCGCACGATCGCCGGTCAGGGCACGCGTCGCCGCGCGAGATCGTCGAGCAGCTCGGCCGCGCCCCCGACGTCGCTGGTCGTGCCGGTCGGCGGCGGCGGCCTGCTCGCCGGCGTCGGCGACCTGGCTGCGGCGAGCGGCACCCGGCCACGCGCGTCGTCGGCGTCGAGCCCGCGGGGGCGGCGAGCATGGCGGCGGCGCTGGCCGCCGGCGCGCCCGGTGCCGCTCGCCGAGCTCGACAGCTTCGTCGACGGCGCCGCGGTGCGCACGCGTCGGCGCCGTCACGTTCCCGCTCGTGCGCGACAGCGGCTGCGAGCTGGTCGACGGTCGCCGAGGGCCGCATCTGCACGGAGATGCTGGCGCTGTACCAGACCGACGGCATCATCGCCGAGCCCGCCGGCGCGCTGGCGACGGCGGCGCTCGGCGACGCCGTGCGGCCCGAGCCGGGCAGCGACCGTCGTCTGCGTCGTCTCCGGCGGCAACAACGACGTCAGCCGCTACGGCGAGATCGTCGAGCGGTCGCTGGTCCACGAGGGCCTCAAGCACTACTTCCTGGTCGAGTTCCCGCAGGAGCCCGGCGCGCTGCGCCGCTTCCTCGACGAGGTGCTCGGCCCGGACGACGACATCACGCTCTTCGAGTACGTCAAGCGCAACAACCGCGAGACCGGCCCGGCGCTGGTCGGCATCGAGCTGGCCGCGCCGCGACGACCTCGACCCGCTGCTGGGGCGCATGGCGCCCTCGCCGCTGCACATCGAGCGGCTCGAGCCGGGCAGCCCGCTGTTCCGCTTCCTGCTCTGACGGACCCGGCTGACGCGCTTGCCGGCGACGTCGACCATCGCGACGTAGCGCGCCGCGAGGATGTGCGCGCGCATGGCGCGAGGCCGCCAGGTCCATCGTCCCGTGCCCGCACCGCCGTGACGACGTCGCGGTGCGCCAGGACGCTGCGCTGCAGGTCGTCGGCGTCGTACCGCGCAGCGCACGGGCGACCAGGGGCGCGCTCGTGACCGACGCGAGCAGGGCCGGACGAGCCGCGGCGCTCGCCGCGGCCGTGAGCACGGCGGCGTGGAAGGCGTCGTTGCAGGCCGCCCGCTCGACCGCCGGCTCGCCGGCCTCGATGCTGCGCTCGTAGCCGCGCTGCGCCGCTCCAGCGCCTCGACGTCGGCGGGGCGTGGCGCGGCGGGCCGCCAGCCCGGCCGCCTCGCCCTCGAGCAGGGCGCGCAGCCGGTAGGTCTCGTCGACGTCCGCCGCGTCCAGCGGCACGACCCGCGCGCCGCGGTTGTGCACCAGCTCGACCAGCCCCTCGGCGGCCAGCGACGCGCAGCGCCTCCCGCACCGGCGTGCGCGACACGCCGAGCTCGGCGGCCAGCGCGCCCTCGCGGAGCCACTCGCCCGGGCGCCAGCGCGCCGTCCGCGATGCCTGTCGCACGCGCGCTCGTACGCCGGCCGTGGCGTGACGGAGGTCGGCCCGCGAAGTGCTGGCGCAGCCGGTGTGACCTGTGTCATGCTCCGCAGCATCGCATGCGATCCGCGTCTCCCGGCGCGAGACGCCCCGACAGGCCAGCGGCCGATTGCATGCGATCCGATCCCCCGACCGGAGGCTCGCCATGACCACCGCCCTGCGCCCCTCCGGGCGTCGAGCAGCACCTGCTGGCCATCGGCGGGCAGCGCCGGCCGGCGGCCGCCGGCCGCACCTACCGCTCGGTCGACCCCTTCACCGGCGAGCCGTGGGCCGAGGTGCCCGACGCCGGCCCGGAGGACGTCGACGCCGCGGTCGCCGCCGCCCGCGCCGCGCTTCGAGGGCGCCTGGGGCCGCACCACCGCCACCCAGCGCGGGCAGGCTGCTGCACCGCCTGGCCGACCTCATCGCCCGCGACGCCGACCGGCTCGCCGAGCTGGAGACCCGCGACAACGGCAAGCTGCTGCGCGAGATGGCCGGCCAGATGGCCTACCTGCCCGAGTGGTACCGCTACTTCGCCGGCCTGGCCGACAAGATCGAGGGCAGCGTCATCCCGAGCGACAAGCCGAACTACCTCGTCTACACCCGGCACGAGCCGGTCGGCGTCGTCGCCGCCATCACGCCCGTGGAACTCCCCGCTGCTGCTGCTCACGTGGAAGCTCGCCCCGGCGCTGGCCGCCGGGTGCACGGTCGTCGTCAAGCCGAGCGACTACACGCCGGTGAGCACGCTGGCGCTGGCCGACCTCGTCGCAGGAGGCCGGGCTTCCCGCCCGGCGTCGTCAACGTGGTCACCGGCTGGGGACCGGAGGTCGGCAAGGCGCTCACCGCGCCACCCCGGCGTCGACAAGATCGCCTTCACCGGCTCGACGCAGGTCGGCAAGCTCATCGCGCAGGCCGCCGCCGGACAACCTGACCCGGGTCACGCTGGAGCTCGGCGGCAAGTCGGCCCAGGTCGTCTTCCCCGACGCCGACCTCGACGCCGCCGCCAACGGGATCATCGCCGGCGTCTTCGCCGCCACCGGGCAGACCTGCATGGCCGGCTCGCGCGTCGTCGTGCACGAGGACGTCCGCGACGCGCTGGTCGAGAAGGTCGTCGCCCGCGCCCGGACGATCAAGATCGGCGACCCGCTCGACCCGGAGACCGAGATGGGCCCGGTCGCGACCGACAAGCAGTACGACACGGTGCTGTCGCACTTCGCCTCGGCCCGGGAGGAGGGCGCCGACTTCGCCTGCGGCGGGCAGGCCGGTCGAGCGCCTCGGCGGCTGGTTCGTCGAGCCGACCGTCCTCGTCGACGCGCAGCCCGGGCATGCGCGCGCGTCCGCGAGGAGATCTTCGGACCGGTCACCGCCGTCACGACCTTCCGCACCGAGGACGAGGCCGTCGCGCTCGCCAACGGCACCGAGTTCGGCCTGGCCGGCTCGGTGTGGACCAAGGACGTGCACCGCGCGCACCGGGTCGCCGCCCGCCTGCGCGCCGGCACGGTGTGGGTCAACGCCTACCGCGTCGTCGGACCGCACGTGCCGTTCGGCGGCTTCGGGCAGAGCGGCATCGGCCGGGAGAACGGCGTCGACGCGGTCCGCGAGTACACCGAGACCAAGTCGGTCTGGGTCGAGCTGACCGGCGCCACCCGCGACCCCTTCACGCTGGGCTGAGCGGGCACTGATGCCCGGGCCTCTCGCCGGCGTCCGCGTCCTCGAGCTCGGCCAGGTCGTCGCCGGCCCGTTCTGCGGACAGGTCCTGGCCGACCTCGGCGCCGACGTCGTCAAGGTCGAGCCGCCCGGGCGTGGGCGACGTGCTGCGCCAGTGGGGCTGGGCCCCGGGGGACGGCCGCCAGGACTCGCTGTGGTGGCGCGTCGCGGCGCGCGGCAAGCGCAGCGTCACGCTCGACCTGCGCACCGCGGACGGCCAGGACGTCGCCCGGCGGCTCGCGTCGCGAGGTCGACGTCGTCGTCGAGAACTTCCGCCCGGGCACGCTCGAGAAGTGGGGCCTGGGCTACGAGGAGCTGTCGGCCGACAACCCCGGGCTCGTCCTCGTGCGCATCAGCGGGTTCGGCCAGGACGGTCCCTACGCCGGCCGTGCCGGGTACGCGTCGATCGGCGAGGCGATGGGCGGGCTGCGCGCCCTGACCGGCTACCCCGACCGGCCGCCCGGTCCGGGTCGGCCTCTCGCTCGGCGACTCCTTGACCGGCCTGATCGGCGCGCTCGGGGCGCTCGCCGCGCTCCACGAGCGCGCCGACGCAGCGGCCGCGGGCAGGTCGTCGACGCCGCCATCTACGAGTCGGTGCTCGCGCTGACCGAGGGGCTCGTCCCCGAGTGGCAGGTCGCCGGGCTGCAGCGCGAGCGCACCGGCGCCGTCCTCAAGGGCATCGCGCCGAGCAACGTCTACCCCACGGCCGACGGCGAGGTGCTCATCGCGGCGAACCAGGACAGCGTGTTCCGCCGGCTGTGCGAGCTCGATGTCCCGGCCCGAGCTCGCCACCGACCCGCGCTTCGCCGACCACCGGGCACGCGGCGAGCACGCAGACGAGCTCGACGCGATCATCGGGGCGTGGACGCGCACCGCTGCCGGCGGCGCACCTGCTCGACGCGCTGCACGCAGCCGCCGTCCCCGCCGGCCTGGTCTACACGCCGGCGGACATGGCCGCCGACCCGCACTTCGCCGCACGCGGCTCGCTCGTCGAGGTCGACGACCCCGAGATCGGACCGATGCTCATGCCGGCGCCCGCCCCCCGCCTGTCGCGCACCCCGGCCGAGGTGCGCTGGCCCGGTCCGCGCCTGGGCCAGCACACCGACGAGGTGCTCGCCGAGGTCGGCCTGTCGCACCACGACATCGAGGCGCTGCGCACCGCGGGCGTCGTCTGAGCACCTGACCCACGACCCGAGAGGACCCCTGTGCCCACCCCCGAGATCACCGAAGCGCTGAAGACCACCGACGAGGCGCTCGGCCGCCTCGACGAGACCCTTGCCGGCCTGTCCGACGGCGACCTGCACCTGGCCCACCGCGACGGCGGGTGGTCCGCGGCGCAGCTCGTCGCCACATCAACATGAGCGCCCTGCTGTGGACGGCCTCGATCTCCCGGGTCGCGCACGACCCCGAGCTGCGGTTCTTCCTCCGTGAGGAGATCGGTCACGACGTCGTCGGCTACCCGCCGCCGAAGGTCGAGGTCGCCCGCCGGCAGCTGGCGTCGACCCGCCGCACGCTGGCCACCTGCATCCCCGCGATCGACCCCGCCGTCCTGGACCGCGAGGTCGAGATCCCCGACCTGGGCACGCTCACCATCGGCGTCTGGACCGCGCCCGTCCTCGGGCACGCTGCGGGACACGCGCAGCAGGCGCTCGACGTGCTGCGGGACCGGGGCGCGATCCAGTGAGGGCTGCCGTGCTCACCGGACTCGGCCAGGTCGAGCTGCAGGAGCGCCCCGACCCGTCGCCGCGGCCGGGCTGGGTGGTCGTCGCCGTCGAGTCCATGTCGATCTGCGGCACCGACGCGCACCAGTACGACGGGCGCATCGACACCCCCTTCCCCAGGGTGCCGGGGCACGACTTCTCGGGGCGGGTCGTCGAGCTGGGTGAGGGCGTCGACGCCTCGTGGCAGGACGTCCCGGTGGCGGTCAAGCCGTCGCTGCCCTGCGGCGACTGCCCGGAGTGCAACACCGACAAGCCGTTCGACTGCCAGCGCAAGAAGCTCATCGGGCTGTGGTCCGACGGGTGCATGACCGAGCGGATCGCCATCCCGGTCGTCAACCTCATCCCGCGACCGGAGGGCGTCGAGGCGTGGCAGGCGTCGCTGCTCGAGCCGCTCGCCGTCGGGCTCAACACGGTCGACCGGCTGCAGATCCGGCTCGGAGAGACCGTCGTCGTCCTGGGGCAGGGACCCATCGGCCTGGCGCTCGCGCGGCTGTGCGCCCTGTCCGGCGCCGGCACGCTTCTCGTCACCGACGCGCGCGAGGCGCCGTTCGCGGTGTCGCGGGCCTACGGCGCCAGCGACTGCCTCGACGTGACGCAGATCGACGCGGTGCGAGCCGGTGCTCGACCTGACCGGCGGCAAGGGCGCCGACGTCGTCATCGAGACCTCGGGCTTCCCGGCCTCGTCGAAGATCGTGCTGGACTGCGTCCGCAAGGAGGGCAAGGTCGCCCACATCGGCTGGGCGAACGACCTGCCGCCGCTGCCCGTCATCCCGATCATGGCCAAGACGCTCACCGTGTACGGCGTCGGCGGCAACGGCGGACGCGGCCAGTACGAGCGCAGCCTCGAGCTGGTGCGCACCGGCCGGCTCGACCTCGCACCGATGGTCACCCACCGCTTCGGCCTCGACGACGTCGCCGAGGCCTTCGCGGTCGCCGCCGGCAAGACCGAGGGCGTCATCAAGGTCGTCCTGACCCCCGACCTGGAAGGGCACCCCATGGACTACGACGAGATGACCGCGGCCTTCATGCAGCCGAACGACGCGGAGCCCGCGACCCGCTGGGACAGCCCGGCCCGGCGCCTGCGCGACGCCGTGGAGCCGATCGCCACGGTCAGCTTCTGGGCCAGACCGGCGTACGACCGGTACGCGGCGCTCGGCCTGGACTTCCTCACCGGCTACGTGTGGTCGCCGCTCGTCGGTGCTCGGCGAGGCCGAGCCCGGTGTCGTGGCTGCGGCCTTCGGCGTCTTCGAGCCCGGTGCGGTCGCCGGTCTGCTGGCGGCCGCGCGGGACGCCTGCTCCCTCGCCGGGATCCGGGCCGCCCGCGAGGAGGGCGCCGCGGCCGCGCTGCTCGACGCGCTCGGCGACGACCCCGACGGACTCGACGCGACCCTCGCGGCGCTGCGCGAGGCGGCGGTCTGCGCCGACGTCGCCGGCCGACCGCTCTACGCGGGCGCTCTCGGGCAGCCCTTCCCCGAGGACCGGCACGCCGCGCTGTGGCACGCAGCCACGCTGGTCCGCGAGTGCCGCGGGGACAGCCACCTGGGCGCCTGCGTCGCGGCGGGGCTGACGGGCCTGGAGGCCAACCTGCTCACCGAGCTCTGGGTCGGCTACACCCCCCTGTCCTACGCCGGGAGCCGCGCCTGGTCACCGGAGGCGATGGCCGCCGCGCAGGAGTCCCTGCGCGGCCGGGGGCTGCTCGCCGGCGAGGCCCTCAGCGACGAGGGCCGGTCGGTGGCTGCGACACCCCGATGTCCTTGGCCAGGGTGAAGGCCGTCTTGCCGTAGAGCAGCGCGTAGTTCACGATCTTGGCCCGGCGCCGCAGTTCGTGGCGGTCCAGACCGCTTTCGGGCCCGAACACCTTGAGCGCCGTCTGGTCGTGGATGTCGTCGCCGCGCGCGAAGGCCGCCGTCAGGGTTTCGTCGCCCGAGAGGTGGGCGAGCACGCGCAGTTCGATTTGGGAGTAGTCGGCCGAGATGAGGACGTGCCCCGGGTCGGCCACGAAGGCCCGGCGGATCTCGCGGCCGAGCGCCGTGCGGATGGGGATGTTCTGCAGGTTCGGGTCGCTGCTGCTCAAGCGTCCCGTGGCGGCCACGGCCTGGTTGAAGACCGTGTGCACCCGTCCGGTCACCGGATGAATCAGCGTCGGCAGCGCGTCGATGTAGGTGCCCTTCAGCTTCGACAGGCTGCGCCAGTCGAGGATGAGGCGCGGCAGGTCGTGGGTCAGCGCCAGTTCCTCGAGCACTTCCACCGCCGTCGAGGGCGTGCGGGTCGTGCCCGTGCGCTTCAACACCGGCAGGTGGAGCTTGTCGAACAGGATCTCGCCGAGCTGCTTGGGCGAGCCGATGTTGAAGATCTCGCCGCACTGCTTGTAGATCTCGGCGGCGAGCGCGCCCATCTCCTGTTCCATGCGCGTGGCCTGCCCGGCCAGCGCCGGGGCGTCGACCCGGACGCCGCAGCGCTCGAGGCCAGCCAGGATGGGCACGAGCGGCAGCTCGAGGTCGCGGTAGACGCCGGCGACGCCGGCCCTGTCGAGTTCGGGGGCGAAGAGCTCGGCGAGCTGCCAGCGCCAGGTCGGCGCGCTCCCCGGCGTAGTCGAGCAGGCGATCGGGTGCCAGCGACGTGAACGACATCGCTTTGGCGCCCTTGCCGCGCACGTCGTCGGCGAGGCGCGCGCGATAGCCGAGGTGCTCGAGCGCCAGCGGCTCCAGGTCTTGGCTCGATCGCGACGCGTCGAGCAGGTAGCCGGCCAGCATGGTGTCGAGGTCGAGCCCGGCCAGCGTCACCCCGTGGCGCGCCAGGATGACCGTGGCGAACTTGAGGTCGTGGCCGACCTTGGCCACTGCCGGATCTTCGAGGACGTCCTTGAGGATGGCCAGCGTCCCGTCGCGGTCGAGCCCGCCGTCGTTCACCAGCGTGATGGCTGCCGAACGGCAGGAAGCGCGCGGCCCGGGCGCCGACGGCGCACACCAGTCCGGCCAGGGTGGCACGCATGCCGGCCTCGCCGTCCGCGAGCGCGTGCAGGGCCACGCGTCCATGCGCCCGGATCTCGTCGGCCAGGGCCTGCACGGCCTCGGGAGTCGTGACGACGGTGTAGTCCTTGACCACCGATTCGGCGGTCGGCGCGTATTCGGGTACCAGGGTGCGAAACCCGAGCGTGGAGAAGAGCGTGTAGCAACGCTCGCGTGAGGCGCCACGGAAAGTGAGGGCCTCGGCATCGAACGTGACCGGCACGTCGGTGTGGATGGTGACCAGTTCGCGGCTCTGGCGCGCGTCGTCGGCGTGCGCGAGCAGCGCTTCGCGCTGCTTCTTGGCCTTCACTTCGGTGGCCCGGGCCAGCAGCGCGTCGAGCGAGCCGAAGGTGGCAATCAGATCGCGCGCCCCCTTCTCGCCGATGCCGGGGACGCCCTTCACGTTGTCGCTGGCGTCGCCCATGAGCGCCAGCACGTCCACCACCTGACCGGGCTCGACGCCGAACCTGATCTTCACGCCCTCGACATCGAACCAGGCGCCGTCGTCTTTCGGGTTGTAGACCCGGATCGGCCCGCCGACCAACTGGAAGAAGTCCTTGTCGCCAGTCACGATCGCCACCTCGAACCCGGCCCCGGCGGCCTGTCGGGCAAGCGTGCCAATGACGTCGTCGGCTTCGAAGCCCTCGCTCGTGAGGATGGGCACGCCCATGGCCCGGCAGGCCTCGTGCACCCACGGGATCTGCTCGGCCAGGTCCGACGGCATGGGCGCGCGGTTGGCCTTGTAGTCGGCCACGATGGCGTCGCGGAAGGTCGCCGACGGCAGGTCGAACGAGGCCGCGATGTAGGCCGGGCGGTGGTCGGCCAGCAGCTTCCGCAGCATGGTGATGAAGCCGTAGACGGCGTTGGTCGAACGGCCGTCTGGTCCGGTCAGCCCACGTATCGCGTGGTAGGCGCGATACATCTGGTTGCTGCCGTCGATGAGGAAAAGCGACCGCGTCTCTGTCATGGGGCGAGGTCGGTATTATGATGCACGATGGTGATGACAGGGGTCGGGCGCCGCGGGGTGCGCTGGCGGGCGGCGTGGCTCGGTGTGGTCCGGCTGGCGGTGGTCGTGACGGGGATCGCCGCGGGCACCTCGTGCCGCGACGTCATCGCCCGCCGCTACGAATACGAGGAAGACACCTACCTGCGGCTCGACGGCTCGGCGACGGTCTACGTCAACGCCGCGGTGCCGGCGCTCGTGGCCTTGCGTGATGCGCCGTTGCCGCTGGACCCGGCCGCGCGGCTCGATCGCAACGACGTCCGGGCCTTCTACGAGGGCCCAGGCGTACACGTCGCATCCGTCAGCGTGTCGCGCCGGGAAGGCCGCCGTTATGTCCATCTGCGCCTCGAGATTGATGACATCCGCACGCTCGGCGCCGTGGCGCCGTTTGCCTGGTCCTCCTACGGGTTGGGGGAGAAGGACGAGGTGCTCGTCTTCACGCAGCGGATGAGCGAGGCAGCCGGCCGCACGGTCGGCGATGTCGGATGGCATGGCGACGAGCTCGTGGCGGTGCGCCTGCACCTGCCGAGCCGGGTGCCCTTCCACAATTCTCCGAGCGGCACGGTCGAACGGGGCAACATCATCACCTGGGAACAGCCGCTGGCGGCCCGGGCCAAGGGCGAGCCGCTGGTCATCGAGGTCCACCTGGAACAAGACTCGATCCTGTTCCAGACGCTGGTGCTCTTCGCCAGCATGGCAGCGTTGGCGCTGACCGCCATCGGGCTCTTCGTGTGGTGGGTACGCCGTTCGGGCCGGCCGCCCGTGCCCGCTGCTCCCGTGCCGACCCATCCCGTGTAACCCTCCAGTCACGGATCTGATATGCCCAAAGCTGTGTTCGGCTCGAAACCCTCGGTGCTGCGCTGCTCCCGGTGCGGGAAGTTCGTGGACTGGGAAGACGCGCGCCTGCAGATCGTCTGCGGTTGTCGTCCTCACGTGCAGTTGCCGGAGGTGAAGGTGCGCGTCGCGGGCGACGAGGATCGCTCGGGCATCGCCGGGCTGTTCCTGAGCGATTTCGGCCGCTCGAAGCTGGTGGCGTTTGGCGAGGAATTCCAGGTCGATGACGTCCCGGCCATCGTGGCCGACATGGACGGCGATCTGGCCGGCGCCCTGGCCTATCGCATGCACGACGACACGCTGCAGATCGTGGCCCTCGCCACCGACCCGGAATGGCAGCGCTCAGGGGTGGGCGCGCGGCTGCTGGATCACGCCGAGTCGGTCGCGCGCGACGCCGGACTGTCGCGCGTGGCGGTCACGACCACCAACGACAACCTGCCGGCGCTCTACTTTTATCAGCGCCGCGGCTATCGGCTCACCGCGGTGGTGACCGACGCCATCAGCGCCGCCAGCGGCCAGACCGGTCTCGTGGGTTTCGCCGGCATTCCCATGCGCGACGAGTTCCATCTCATGAAGGCCATCTCGGCGGGTGCGGCCGAGGCTGACTAGAACGGGTTGAGCACGTAACCTTCGGCGTTCAACACGAGGTGCGCGGTCATGGCCGACAGGGCCATCTGCACACCCGGCGCGAGATTGGCGGCGACGATGCCGCTCCGGCCCGCCGTCTGCCCGCACAGGTAGATGCGCACGCCAGCGCGCTTCAGCGCCTCGAGCAGGGCCAGGTTCGGATTGTCCACGCCGTGGCGCTTGCGATATGCCTCGTGGCTGAGGACATCGGTGGCCGCGCCGCCGTGCACCACGACGGCCACCTTCAGCCGCTCGGGCGACACGCCGGCTTTGGCGTGCATGTTGAGGAACCGGGCGGCGGTCTCGAGCGGCGCGCTCACGGCCTTCACGTCGCCTGACGTGGCCGACACGTCGAAGCGCACCTTCAGCTCCTGCAGCATCGGCGTGGGCAGGCCCGGTTCGGGCACGACGTAGGCCGCACCGAAGTCCGCGATGACGGGGCCCTTGGTGGGCGTACCGGGCGTCTGCGCTTCGAGGGCCACTGGCGCGAGGATCGCCAGCACGGTCAGGGCGAGATAGGAGGGACGCATACGGCCATGATAGCCTCCGCGCCCCCCCGCTGGACTAGAAGGTGATCTTCTCGAGCGCTTCCCGCACTTCGGCGTCGGTCTTGAGCTCGTTCTTCACATCGAACGACCCGAAGCCCGTGGCCAGGGACCGCGCCAGCACCCGTTCCACGTGGCTGTTGACGACGCCGGTCAGGGTGACGTGGCCGCCGACCACCACGATGTGGATGGGCGGGTTGGCCATCGCGCCGTAGTTCCAGAACGACGAGTTGCCGTAAATGGCGCGCGAGATGCGGAAGCGCAGCTCGTCGTCGAACTGCGACACCGGCAGCACCTTGATGTCGTTCTGCACCGCCCTCACGCCCTCCACTTGGGCGACGCGGCGCTCGATGTCGGTCTTCTTGTAGGGCATCGTGACCCAGCCGGACAGCACCACGGCGCCGTCGTCGATGCTGGCATCGACGCTGTCGAAGATGGTGAACTGCGTGTACCGGTTCACCTGCGTCGAGATGTCGTTGAAGATCTGCAGGTCCTTGCGTTCCTGCGCGAAGCCGGCGCTCGACAGGGTGAACACGAGCGCGACCGTCGTCAGAATGTTCCGCTTGTCCATGACCGTCTGCTCCTGGAGCCGCCGCCTGAGGCGGCGGGTGTCGTGACGCTGTATGCCTGCCATCACTGCGAGGTGCATGCCAAAGACGTGCGGCTCGCGCTCGCGTATTTTCGTGAACGAATCGGCCGCCGCGTTGGCTTGTGTGCTCTGTCGGAGACACGCTCTTCAGGCGTTGCGCGGGACCGCCGGATGTGCGCGTGCCCGCGTTGCGGCGGGAGCTCCGGACGTGCGCGTGCCCGGCGCCAGCCTCGGGTCGAGCCAGGCCTCAGCGGCGACGGCAGGCGCGGGCGCTCGCTCGCCGGCGCTACTTCGAGGCGGTGTAGCCGCGGCGGGCGCGCACCGTATATCCGGGCTTGCGGACTTCCACCCTGATGGTGTGCCAGCGGCCGTCGCCGTGGCCGGGTGCGGGATAGCCGAGGTAATACTGCTGACTCAACTCGTCGGCGATGTTGGCCGTCGCGGGATCGAGGTCGCGTGCGGTGCGCACGATCTCGGTGCGGCCGCCGCTGTCGTCGGTGAGCTCGCGCAGGGCGCCGACATTCACGCGCTCGTCGCTCGTGCCACCGCGGTAGACGCCCCCGCCGCCGCCTGAGCCGGGGAATGACGGCCCCTGCGGCCACGGGTTGCCACGGCCCCGGCCACTGCCGCCCGGGAAGGGGAACGGCAGGCGTGGCGGCGGCTGGCGGACGACGGGCGGCGTCGTGCGCGGTCCGCCGAACGTGGACTCCGACCGGCCGTCGATGCCGACGGCGTAGACCAGCACTTCGGTTTCGCGAATCATCTGCTTCAGTTCGCCCACCGACGTCCGGCTGTTGGTGTCGTTGCCGTCCGACACGATCAGGATGGCCTTCTTACGATGCTCGCCCTGCTGCGCCATCGGCACTGCCTCGGCGACCGCGTCGTACATCGCCGTGCCGCCGGTCGGGTTGACGCGGGCCAGGCGGCGGCTCACCAGGATCTTGTCCTTCGTCCAGTCGTGCACCAGCTCGGGGCTGGCGCCGAAGCGGAAGAGGAACACCTCGTCGTCGGGACTGAGGAGCTGCAGCAGGAAGCGGTCGAGCGCGGCCCGCGCCGATTCGATCTTCTCGCCCACCATGCTGCCGCTCGTGTCCAGGGCCACGCCCAGGCTGACGGGCACCCGCTCGGCGCTGAAGTGCGTGATCTCCTGCTCCTTGCTGTCGTCGAAGACCAGGAAGTCGTCTTGCGTCAGGTTGGAGACGAAGCGGCCGCTGCGATCGGTGACCGTCACGTTGACGTTCACCAGCTCGACTCCGCTCTTGAAACGGAAACCGTCCTGGCCCTGCACGGGCACCGACGAGCCGGCCAGCGCCGCCACTACGATGGCCGTGCCCCACGCCGTCCACGAGCTACGGGAACGCATGGTCACCCTCCTCACCGGGCTTCCGCGGTAACCGCGGCCGGCTGGTTCGTGCGCCGGTCCACGTGGGGCAGCGTGTTGCCGGCGGCGCGGAAGCTTACCCGGTAGCGCGCGGCTGTCACCAGTTCGCCGAGCGTCACCGCAAACGGTGCCTCCTGGCCGGGCGCGAGCGTCGCCACTTCGACCGGTGCCGACCGGGTGCCAATCAGGATGCCGGCGGCGTCGAACACCCGCACCTCGGCGGTGAGGTCCTGGACGTTCCCCCCGGAAACTGGATTGCGCACCAGTCCGGCCACGGCCAGCGCCCCGTCAGCGCGGTTGTGGCTGAGCGCCATCAGTTCGAGCGGCGACTGCCGGGGCGCCGACGTGGTGGGGACGGCGCGGCTGCCCAGGACGCCGATGCCGACAACGCCGAGGACGACGGCGGCGAACACGCCGACCGCGCCGAGCAGCCAGCGCTGGCGTCCGGCCGAGCCCGACGCAGCCACCCGGGGTGCGAAGGTCCTCGGCCTCGGGAACGGGTGTATATGGGTCGACACCGGGCCCCTGACGTGGGGCCGGCGTCACGGCGTCCCGCGTCGCCATGAAGTCGTGTAAGCCGACAGCATCGGTGACCGGCGCCGGCGCCAGCGGCGGCACGGCCACCGCCGCCTCGGTCGGGCGGGCGGGCAGTCCGGCGGCTGCGGCCAGGGCCGCCACACGCGCGGCGCGACGCTGGCGTTCGGCCCTCGTGACCTGCCACGCGATCGTGGCCGAGGCCGCGGCCACGACCAGCGACGCCACCGTGAGGACGAGCATCATCGTGTCCATAGCCCTCGCCTGCTCCGCTAGCGGAGCGTGAACTCCACCGACACTTCCACGATCACGTCCACCGGCGTGCCCTTGAGCCGCGCCGGGGCGAACTTCCACTGGCGGACGGCTGCCGCGGCGCGCTCGTTGAGACCGCCGCCGAGCCCGCGCAGGATCCTGACGTCGCTCACCGTGCCGTCGCGACGGATGGTGATCTCCATTTCGACGTCGCCACTGATGTTGGCCCGTCTGGCCTCGTCGGTGTATGCCGCCTTCACCTCGCGCAGCAAGCGCGGCGGTTCGATGCCGCTGCCGGCGCGATACGGGCCACCGCCCATGCCGCCGCCCGAGCCGTCGCCGATCCCGGCGCCAGTGCCTTCGCCCATGCCGGTGCCCCGGCCGGTGCCGCTGCCGCCGCCTTCACCCGGGCCTTGCGACGGGGTGGGCGGAGGCGGCGCTTCCTTCATGACTCCTTCGGTGTTGCGCGTATCAGCAGGCGCCGTGGCGACCGGCGCCATGACCGGCGGCAACATCTTGGCGTCGAGCGGCTTCGGCGGCTCGATCGGCTTCTCAATCGGAGCCGGCGGCGGCAGTTCGCGAGCCGGCACGGGGCTGTTGAGCGAGTGAGTGCCTTCGCGCTGAGCCTTGGGCGGAGGAAGCTTCTGTTTGAGTCCGCCCCCGCCGCCGCCCCCGCCCGGTCCCGGCAGCGCCAGGTAGACGAGCCGCGCCGGCTCGCGTGAGACGACCTCGTCGGCCGGCTGAGCCGCGCGCAGCGACCAGCCCCAACTCGCCACCACGGCCACGACGAGGGCCACCAGGCCGTGCAGGCCGGTGGAGACGAGAACCGGGACGCCTGCGGGGCGGCGAGATCGGGGCGCGATGGCCAGAACCGAGCGCGAGTCCGCGCCGACGGTGGCGCCCGACGACAACGCGCGGACCGCCTTCACGGCCTCGGCGTGGGTTGCCAGGGCGGCCATGGGTGCGCCTGGCACCTCAGCCACGATGGCCAGGCATCCGCGAGCGGCCAAGTCGAGCACCACTGCGTCCGCCACGCCGGCCGCCGCCGCGATATCGGCGAGCGAAAAGAAGTCGGTGTCGAGGGGCGTGGTCATGGCGACGGATCCAACCATCGCAAAAGGCTTGCCGATCGTCGGCGGAGCCGCCGTGACCGCGACGGTGCGAATTCAGGCGTGAAACGCTGGTGGGAAGCGTCCGTCGTCCTGAGGGCACCGGCGCCAGCGGGGCGGTTGTGGTGAGCGGGGGACACCCGTGTCCTCATAAGCGCGCCGGCGCGTCCCCTATACTTCTCCGGCATGAGCACCCAGGGAGCGTTTGCAGGCAAAGTCGCGGTCGTGACGGGAGCCAGTTCGGGCATCGGCCGCGCGACGGCGCTGGCGCTGTCGCGAGAGGGCGCGTCGGTCGTGCTCGTGAGCCGCGACCAAGCGGCGCTGGCGGCGGTGGCCGACGAAGCCTCGGGACCGACCGCGGTGGTCGCCGGCGACGTGACCGCCGCCGACACGCCGGCGCGGGTCGTGCGCGAGGCGGCGGAGCGCTTCGGCGGCCTCGACGTCCTCGTCTGCGCCGCCGGGGTCATCGGCACGGCCGCCACCGACGCGACCAGCGACGAGCTCTTCGACCGCATGATGGCCATCAACGTGAGGGCGCCCTTCCGCATGATGCGCGAGGCCTTTCCGCTGCTCAAGGCGCGCCGCGGCAACGTCGTGAACATCAGCAGCGTCAACGGCCTCCGTGCCTTTGCCGGGGTGGCCGTCTACTGCTCGAGCAAGGCTGCGCTCGACCACCTGTCGCGCTGCGCCGCGCTCGACTGGGCGCCGCACGGCATCCGCGTGAACTGCGTCAATCCCGGCGTCACCGTCACGAACCTGCACACCCGCGGCGGCATGGACGAGACGCGCTATGCGGCCTTCCTGGAGCGCGCCAAGGAGACGCATCCGCTCGGCCGCCCCGGCACGCCCGGCGAGATCGCCGAGGCGGTGCTTTTCGTTGCCTCGGACAAGGCCGGCTGGATGACCGGCGACACCATCGCCGTGGACGGCGGCCGGCACCTCACCTGTCTGCGCTGAACCGGCGGCTTGCCGGCGCCGCCGCGGTCAGAGCCGCATGCCTTCGACGAAGCGGAAGCTCGTGACCTCGGCGAGCACCCGGACCGGGCGGAACCCGGCCGCTTCGAGCTCCTTGGCGGCGTCGTAGCCGGCCGGCACGCGCCGTCGCCTTGGCGAAGATCCCGGTGGAACCCAGCCCCTCCACCACTTCGATCCGCCCGCCGACGCGCAGCACGCGCCGCAGGCTTCGCCAGTACCGTGGCGCGCAGGTTGCCCGGGCGATTGGCGAAACCGCCCCGGGTGTCGTCGATCACCGCCATGTCGAACGAGGCCTCGTCGAATGGGACCTCGCCCTCGCGGACGATCTTGAGTTCGAGCAGCACGCCCTCGCGCGCGGCCGCGCCGCGTGCCCGCACCGCCTGATGTTCGTCGAAGGCGACGGCCGCGGCGCTGCCGCTCATCCCGACCTTCGCGCCCAGCCCGGCCAGCAGCACCGGGTCGTCGCAGCCCACCAGCACGAACTTCTCGCCCATCCGGACGCCGGTCATCGAGACCTGCAACGGGTCGATGGCCGGCTGGCGGAAGAAGCGGATCAGCATGCGGGTCATCATAGCCGTTTGCCCCGGCCGCACTTGGGCCCCGTGCTATATTTCCCCGGTGAAAAACCCAGTAGAAATCGCGCCTGCCACAGGGCAAACTCGGCATCCTGCTGGTCGGCCTGGGCGCCGTCAGCACGACCACCATCGCCGGCGTGATGGCCATCCGCAAGGGCCTGGCGCAGCCGATCGGCTCGCTCACGCAGATGGGCACCATCCGGCTCGGCAAGCGCACCGAGAACCGCTCGCCGCAAGATCAACGACTTCGTCCGCTGGCCGGCGCTCGACGACATCGTGTTCGGCGGCTGGGACATCTTCGAGGAAGACACGCTACGCGGCCGCGCGCACCGCCGGCGTGCTCGAGCCGAGCCTGCTCGACCAGATCCGCCCCGAGCTCGAAGCGATCAAGCCGATGCCGGCGGTGTTCGACCAGCGCTACGTCAAGCGGCTGACGGCCCGAACGTGAAGAAGGGCAAGAACAAGATGGACCTCGCCGATCAGCTCATCGCCGACATCCGCGGCTTCAAGAGCGAGCACGGCTGCGACCGCCTGGTGATGGTGTGGTGCGGCAGCACCGAAGTCTTCATGAAGGAAGGCGCCGGTGCACGCAGTCGCTGGCGGCCTTCGAGACAGGCCTCGAGGCCAGCGACGACCGCCATTCCGTCGAGCATGATCTACGCCTACGCGGCGCTCAAGGAAGGCATCCCGTTCGCCAACGCGCGCGCCGAACCTGACGCGCCGACATCCCGGCGCTGCTGGAGCTGGCGGCCGCAGACGCAAGTCGCCGCTGGCCGGCAACGACATGAAGACCGGCCAGACGCTGATCAAGACGATCATCGCGCCGGGCCTCAAGGCGCGCATGCTCGGCGTCGAGGGCTGGTACTCGACCAACATCCTCGGCAACCGCGACGGCGAGGTGCTCGACGATCCGGAGTCCTTCAAGACCAAGGAAGAGAGCAAGAAGTCGGCGCTCGACTACATCTTCCAGCCGCAGCTCTACCCCGAGCTCTACAAGGACCTGTCGCACGTCGTGCGCATCAACTACTACCCGCCGCGCGGCGACAACAAGGAAGGCTGGGACAACATCGACATCGTCGGCTGGCTCGGCTACCCGATGCAGCTCAAGATCAACTTCCTGTGCCGCGACTCGATCCTGGCGGCGCCGATCGTGCTCGACTCGGCGCTGTTCCTCGACCTGGCCAAGCGCGCCGGGCATGCACGGCATCCAGGAGTGGCTGTCGTTCTACTTCAAGGCGCCGATGCACGCGCCCGAGGCTCTATCCCGAGCACGACCTGTTCATCCAGCTGATGAAGCTGAAGAACACGCTGCGCTACCTCAAGGGCGAAGAGCTCATCACCCACCTCGGCCGCGAATACTACGACTGACGGCAGTCTCGCACACTCCCCGGCGGCCGGCAGCCGCCGGGATCGGCCAGGGTTGACGCGGGGCGCGTAGAATGCCCTGCATGGCCGACTGGACTCGCCGCTTTCAAATACGCCTTCCGCACCCTCCGTCGGCAACCGACCTTTACGCTCGTCTCGATCCTGACGCTGGCTCTCGGCATCGGCGCGAACACGGCCATCTTCAGCGTGATCAAGACGGTGGTGCTCAACCCGCTGCCGTACGACGCCGCCCGAGAAGATCGCCATCCTGTGGGAGGTGAATCCCGAGGGCAACCAGGAACCGGTGTCCGTGCCCGACCTTCGAGGACTGGAAGCGCGAGGTGCGCAGACGCTCCAGTCGGTGGCCGCCTACCGGCACGTCGACTTCTCGTATTCAAGGGCAGCGGCGACCCGAGAACGTGCCCGGCGCTGCGGGCCACGCCGGACCTCTTCACGGTCCTCAGGAGCACCGGCCGCTGCTCGGGCGCACGTTCACCGCCCGACGAAGCCGTGGTCGGCGCCGATCGCGTCGTCGTGCTCAGCCACGGCTTCTGGACCCGCGCGCTCGGCGCCGATGCGCCGCCATCGGACGCAGCCATCCAGCTCGACTCCGTCCCTTCACGGTCGTCGGGGTGATGCCGCCGGCGTTTGCATTCCCTACCAGCACCAACGTCGAAGTGTGGACGCCGCTGGCGTTCGATCCGAAAGACCTGCACGGTCGCATCGCGTCGCGCCCGCTCGCTCACGGTGGTCGGCCGTTTCGCCGACGGCTCGACACCGCCGCAAGCCCAGAAGCAGATTTCAGCGTGATCTCCGCTCGCATCGCCGACGAATTCACGCCGACAGCAACGCCGGATGGGGCGCGCGCGTGGTGGCGGCGCATGAACAACTCGTCGGCGCAGTCGAGGCCGGCGCTGATGTGCTGATGGGCGCCGTCGGATTCCTGCTGCTGATCGTCTGCGCCAACATGGCCAACCTGCTGCTGGCGCGGCTCGTCCAGCCGCCGCCGCGAGATGGCCGTGCGCGGCGCCCTCGGCGCGGCGCGCTGGGAAGTGGCGCGGCCGGTGCTGGCCGAGAGCCTGCTGCTCGTCGGCGGTCGGCGGCGCTGCTCGGGCCTTGATCCTGGCGTTCGCCGGCCTGCGCTGCTGGGGACGATGAAGGAGGCGCAACTGCCGCGCATGGATCAGATTCAGCTCGATGGCGGCGTGCTGCTGTTCACCCTGGCCGTGTCTCGATCGGCGTCGCCCTGGCCTTCGGACTGTTGCCCGCCCTGCACGCTCGCTGGCAGGACCTCCGCAGCCCTGATGCACGAATCGTCCGGGTCCACGGGCAGTCCCTACGCGCGCCGTGTGTTGAGCGCTCTCGTGGTCGTCGAAGTGGCGCTGGCGCTGGTGCTGCTGGTCGGCGCCGGCCTGATGACGCGCAGCTTCACAGAAGCTGCTGCAGGTGAGCCCGGGCTTCGACGCAACCAATCTCGTGGCCGCGCGGGTACTGCTGCCGACCACCAAGTATCAGCCAGCGGCCGGCAGGTGCCCGCTTCTACGAAGACGTGATCGAGCGGTGCAGCCGAGCCCGGGCGTGACCGGCGCGTCGGCCGTGTCGGCGATGCCGCTGCACGACGTCGGCGCCGCGGGCGCCTTGCCGTTCAACGTGGCCGGCTCAGCGCCGCCGCCCGACACGGAGGATCCGCTCGCCGACGTGCGCATCGTCGCCCCGGGATACTTCGAGACGATGAAGATCGCGCTCCTCGAAGGACGCTTCCTGGATGCCCGCGATGCGAGACCGGCCCGCGCACGAGCGTGATCAACGAGACGATGGCGCGGCGCTATTTCCCGGACCGTAGCCCGCATCGGCCGCATCATCCAGAACCCGCACGGCCGGAGCGAAGTGGTCGGCGTCGTCGGCGACGTGCACAACCAGGGGCTGGAGAGCGAGCCGAAGAAGCAGGTCTACCTGCCGCATGCGCCAGAGCCCGCTCGGCCGGCATGGCGCTCGTGGCCAGGACCGAGTAGCGACCCGGGCGCCTTTGCCGGCACGATCCAACGCGTCATCTGGGAAGTCGATGCGCAGCAGCCGATCTACGAGCTGAGCACGATGGATCAGATCCTGGCGCGGGCCGTCTTCCTGCCGCGCCTGAGCACGACGCTGCTGGCGCTGTTCGCGCTCGCGGCGCTCCTGCTGGCGGCGCTCGGCATCTACGGCGTGCTGTCCTACTCGGTCAGCGAGCGCACCAAGGAAATTGGCGTGCGCCTGGCACTGGGCGCTTCGGTGGGCGACACCGTGGGCCTCGTCGTGCGCCACAGCGTGGTGCTCGTGGCCATCGGCGGCGCGGTCGGCCTGGCCGCGTCGGTCGTGCTGGCCCGGTCGCTCGCGGGGGTGTTTACGGCGTGGGACCGTTCGACCTGCCGTCCTTCGCGTCGGCGGCCGGTGTGCTGCTGCTGGCGGGTTTGTTGGCCAGCCTGCTGCCGGCGCTGAGGACCACGCGCGTGGATCCGATGGTGGCGCTCAGGCAGCAGTAGGAACTCGGCACGGCTGCCGGGTGTCGCGGCGAGACCGCGGGACACAACCTGCGAATGACCGCCCGGCAACTCGTCGCAGAGGAGCGACGGCGCCGCCGCTGCGGCGCGGTAGAATCGGCGCCATGGCCGACGACCCCAAAGCTTCGTCCTCCGCGATCGACGCTCTGCTCAGCGAAAACCGCCAGTTTCCTCCGTCGGCCGCCTTCCGCGCCGCCGCCCACGTCAACGACCCCGGCATCTACGAGCAGGCGGCGCGCGACCCCGAAGCATTCTGGGCCAGCTTCGCCCGTGAGCTGGAGTGGTCGAGCCCGTGGGACACGGTGCTCGAGTGGAATCCGCCCTACGCCAAGTGGTTCGTCGGCGGAAAGCTGAATGCCAGCGTCAACTGCGTCGATCGCCACATCCGCGGCCCGCGCCGCAACAAGGCCGCCATCATCTGGGAAGGCGAGCCGGGCGAGCGCCGCACCCTGACCTACTTCACGCTCTTCCGGCAGGTGTCGCAGTTTGCCAACGTCCTCAAAGCGCGCGGCGTGACCAAGGGCGACCGCGTCGCCATCTACATGCCGCTCGTCCCCGAACTGGCCATCGCCATGCTGGCCTGTGCGCGGATCGGCGCCGTGCACAGCGTGGTTTTCGGCGGCTTCAGCAGCGAGTCG
The DNA here is from genome assembly GCA_963843885.1 of uncultured Acidobacteriota bacterium. Taxonomy (GTDB): domain Bacteria; phylum Acidobacteriota; class Vicinamibacteria; order Vicinamibacterales; family UBA2999; genus CADEFD01. The sequence continues at coordinate 894,750 of CAWJMJ010000009.1, read as the reverse complement.
CTGCGCGACCGCATCAACGACTCGCAGTGCAAGGTGCTGGTCACCGCCGACGGCGGCTATCGCCGCGGCAGCATCGTGCCGCTCAAGCAGATGGCCGACGAGGCCCTGGCCGGGACGCCGTCGATCACCTCGGTCGTGGTGGTCAAGCGGGGCGCCGCCGACTTGCGCGTGCAGATGCAGCACGGCCGCGACCTCTGGTATCACGAGCTGATGCAGGATGCGCCGTACCAGTGCGCACCCGAGCCGATGGACGCGGAGGACATGCTCTACATCCTCTACACCTCGGGCACCACCGGGAAGCCCAAGGGCATCGTCCACACGACCGGCGGCTATCTCACGGGCTGTTACGCCACGACCAAATGGGTGTTCGACCTGAAGGAAGACGACGTCTACTGGTGCACCGCCGACATCGGCTGGGTCACCGGCCACAGCTACGTCGTCTACGGCCCGCTCGCCAACGGCGCCACGGTGGTGATGTACGAGGGCGCGCCCGACTGGCCCCGCAAGGATCGCTTCTGGGAGATCATCGAGCGCTACGGGGTCACGGTCTTCTACACCGCGCCCACGGCCATTCGCGCGTTCATGCGCTGGGGGACGGAGTGGCCAGCCCGGCACGACCTGTCGTCGCTGCGCCTGCTCGGCTCGGTCGGCGAGCCGATCAACCCCGAAGCGTGGATGTGGTACCACCTCAACATCGGCGGCGAGCGTTGTCCGATCGTCGACACGTGGTGGCAGACCGAAACCGGCGCGATCATGATCTCGCCGCTGCCCGGCATCACGAGCACCAAGCCCGGGTCGGCCACGCAGCCCTTCCCTGGCATCGCCGCGCACATCCTCACCGATCGGGGTGAGCCCATCGCCAAGGGCGGCGGCCTGCTCGCGCTCACCAAGCCGTGGCCGTCGATGCTGCGCGGCATCTACGGCGACCACGAGCGCTTCGTGGAGCAGTACTGGAGCCGCTGGCCGGGCATCTACTTCACCGGCGACGGCGCCAAGCTCGACGACGACGGGTTCTTCTGGCTGCTGGGTCGGGTCGACGACGTGCTGAACGTCGCCGGCCATCGCCTCGGCACGATGGAAGTGGAGAGCGCGCTCGTCGATCACCCCAAGGTCGCCGAGGCGGCCGTGGTCGGACGCCACCACGAGATCAAAGGCCAGGCCGTGGCGGCCTTCGTGACGGTGAAGGAAGGGGTCGTGACGTCGGAGGGGCTGGCCGACGAGCTGAAGGCCCACGTCGTGCAGAAGATCGGCGCCATTGCCCGGCCCGACGACATCATCTTCGCCGCCGACCTGCCCAAGACCCGCTCGGGCAAGATCATGCGGCGGCTGCTGCGTGATATCGCCGAGGGCAAGGCCCTCGGCGACACCACGACACTGGCCGACCCGGCGGTCGTCGCCCGTCTCAAGGAGCAATACGCGGACGAACAGGGCTGAGCCCTGGGCCCCGGGGTCGGCCCGCGGCGGCCCTACTTCTCGAGGATGAACGTCACTTTCATGGCCACGCGGTACTCGACGATCTTGCCCTTCTCGACGACCACCTTCTGGTCCTGGATCCAGGCGCCCTCGATGTTCTTGAGGGTCTTCGAGGCCCGAGCGATGCCCTGCTCGACGGCGTCGTCGAAGCCCTTCTTTGAGCCCGAGATGATCTCGGTGACTCGTGCCACTGCCATGGTGATCTCTCCTTTGTGCGCCCGCCCGTCGGAGGTGGAGGAGCCACCACCGCCGGAACCGGGTGCGACCAATCCCACGCATCCTATGTGAGGCGCACCGGCCGGTTCAATGCCCGCTCGGAGCCGGCCCGGAACCCCGGCCGCTCGGCTGCGCGTCTGTGATGGAATGAGAGCTGCTGGCGCCTGCGCCGCACGGAGACCCCTGGCCATGGCCCTGATCGAGACGAAAGACCTGTGGAAGACCTACATGATGGGCGACGAGGAAATCCACGCCCTGCGCGGGGTCAGCGTCAGATCGAGAAGGGCGAGTACGTGGCCATCATGGGGCCGTCGGGCTCGGGCAAGTCGACGCTGATGAACCTGATCGGCTGCCTCGACACGCCCAGCAAGGGCACCTACCTGCTGAACGGCAAGGAGGTCAGCACATGAACGACAACGAGCTGGCCCGCATCCGCAACGAAGAGATCGGGTTCGTGTTCCAGACCTTCAACCTGCTGCCGCGCGCCACCGCGCTGCACAACGTCGAGCTGCCGCTGGTCTACGCCGGCATCTCGTCGAAGGATCGGCTCGAGCGGGCCAAGAAAGCGCTCGAAAGGGTCGAGCTCGGCCAGCGCATGAACCACAAGCCCAACGAGCTTTCCGGCGGTCAGCGTCAGCGCGTGGCGATTGCCCGCGCGCTGGTCAACAACCCGTCGATTCTGCTGGCCGACGAGCCCACCGGCAACCTTGACTCGAAGACCGGCATGGAGATCATGGCGCTCTTCGCCAGCTTGCACGAGGCCGGCAACACCATCGTCCTCGTCACCCACGAAGCCGACGTCGCCGCTCACGCCAAGCGCCAGATCCTGATTCCGCGACGGCCAGGTGGAGAAAGACGTCCGTCAGGCGGCGTAGCGCCCGAGGACCCGCCCGGAACCTGAGCCCGGACCCGAGCTAGACGGCCGCCATGTGACCCGGCGCCACTTCCACGAGCGGCGCGTCGTGGGTCATCGCCGCCGGATCCAGCTCGATGCGCGACCGGGGCGCATCGGGGTCGGTGACCGGAATCGCCGACAGCAGCGCGCGCGTGTAGGGGTGCGCGGGATTTGCAAAGAGCGCTTCGGTCTCGCCCATCTCCACGATCCGGCCCAGATACATCACCGCCACGCGCGCGGCAGATGTGCCGAACCAGCCGCAGATCGTGCGCGATGAAGAGATAGGTGAGCTGCAGCCGCTGCTGCAGATCCATCAGCAGGTTGACGACCTGCGCCTGGATCGACACGTCGAGGGCCGAGACCGGCTCGTCGGCGATGATGAACTTCGGCTCGAGCGCGAGCGCCCGGGCCAGGCCGATGCGCTGCCGCTGGCCGCCGCTGAACTCGTGCGGATAGCGCTCGAGGTGCGCCGGGTCGAGGCCCACGAGGCGGAACAGCTCCGCGACGCGCTCGACCCGCTCCGCTTTCGACCCGAGCCTGTGGATGACGAGCGGCTCGTCGACGATCTCCCGGGCGCGCATCCGCGGGTTCAGCGACGAGTAGGGATCCTGGAAGATCATCTGCATGTGGCGGCGCGCCGCCCGCATCTCGCGTGATGAGTAGGCGAGCACGTCCTCGCCGCGGTAGCGCACCTCGCCGGCGGTCGGGTCGATGAGGCGCAGCATGCACCGTCCGGTCGTGCTCTTGCCGCTGCCCGATTCGCCGACCAGGCCGAACGTCTCGCCCTCGTCGATCGTGAAGCTCACGCCGTCCACCGCCTTGACGACGGTGCCACGCTGGAACAGCCCGCCGCCGCGCGTGAAGTGCTTCGTCAGGTTGCGTACTTCCACCAGCGGCTGACTCATCGCGGACCGCCCGCGGTCGTGTGGAGATGGAGCACACAGCGGGCGTGGTGGTCCTGGGCCACCTGCACGTCGGGTGGCACGGCGCGGTCGCACTCGTCGAGCCGGCTGGCGCAGCGCGGCGCAAACGCGCAGCCCGGCGGCAGCGACCCGAGGTTCGGCACCGAGCCGTCGATGGCCACCAGCCGCCCGCCGGCGCTGCCCCGGGGAATCGAGGCCAGCAGGCCCCGCGTGTAGGGGTGGGCCGGTTCACGGAAGATGACGCGCACCGGGCCCTCCTCGACGATGCGACCGGCGTACATCACCGCCACGCGGTCGGCCACTTCGGCGATCACGCCGAGGTCGTGCGTGATGAGCAGCAGCGACAGGTCGAAGGTGCGCTTCATCTCGCGCAGCAGGTCGAGGATCTGCGCCTGCACGGTGACGTCGAGCGCGGTCGTCGGCTCGTCGGCAATGACCAGCGGCGGCTTGCACGCCAGAGCCACGGCCAGCATGACGCGCTGGCGCATGCCGCCCGAGAGCTGGTGCGGGATAGTCGTCCACCCGACGCTCGGGATCGACGATCCTGACGGCGCGTAGCAGGTCGATGGCGCGGTCCCGGGCCTGGCGCGACGTGGCCATGCCGTGCACGACCAGCGCCTCGCCGATCTGCTTGCCGACGCGCATCACCGGATTGAGCGCCGCCATCGGCTCCTGGAATACCAGGCCAATACCGGCGCCGCGCACCGCGCACATCTCGCGTTCGGAGATGGCCAGCAGATCCTGGCCCTGGAAGAACACCTTGCCGGCGGCGATCCGGCCGGGCGCCTGCACGAGGCGCATCAGCGAGAATGCGGTCACCGACTTGCCGCTGCCCGATTCGCCCACGAGCCCGAGCGTCTCGCCCCTGCGGATGTCGAACGACACGTCGTTGACCGCGACGAGCGGGGCCGAGCCCACGTCGAACACCGTCGTGAGCCCCTGCACGGAGAGCAGTGGTTCGCCGAGCCGAGCGCCCTGGGCGCCGCCCGCCCCGAGCGACGCCGAGGGGCGCCGCGCCTCAGTCAACGGCGGCCTCGCGGAATTCGCCGAACACGCCCCGCATGGTATCCGCAATCTCGCCCACGGTCGCGTGGGCCTCCACCGCGGCGATGATCGGCGGCACGAGATTGTCGCGACCCTGGGCGGCGGCCTGAACCGCATCGAGCGCCGCGCGCCATGCCGACGGCGATCGCGCCGTCCGTAGGGCCTGCACCTTGGCGACCTGCCGGCGCTCCACGTCGGGGTCGAGCGCGAACACGGCAATTTGCGGCCGCTCGTCGGTGGCGAAGCGGTTCACGCCCACGACCACGTCGGTGCCGGCGTCGATGCGCTGCTGGGCGAGATACGCCGATTCCTGGATCTGGCGCTGGATGTAGCCGGCTTCGATGGCCTGGAGCGTGCCGCCCACCGCCTCGATGCGTTCGAGCAGCGCCAGCGCGCCCATCTCGATGTCGTTGGTCAGCTGCTCGATGTGCCACGAGCCGCCGAACGGGTCGACGGTGTTGGCGACGCCCGATTCGTGGGCGATGATCTGCTGGGTGCGCAGAGCGATGCGCGCCGCCTCCTCGGTCGGCAACGCCAGCGCCTCGTCGCGGCCATTGGTGTGCAGCGACTGCGTGCCGCCCATCACCGCCGCCATGGCCTGCACGGCCACGCGCACGATGTTGTTGTCGGGCTGCTGCGCGGTCAGCGTGCTGCCGGCCGTCTGCGTGTGGAAGCGCAACTGCAGCGCCCGTGGGTGGGTGGCGCCGAAACGTCCGCGCATCAGACGCGCCCACAGCCGTCGCGCGGCGCGGAACTTGGCCACCTCTTCCAGGAAGTCGTTGTGGGCGTTGAAGAAGAACGACAGGCGCTGGCCGAATGCGTTCACGTCCAGCCCGGCCGTCGACCGCCGCGCCGACGTAGGCGATGGCGTTGGCGAAGGTGAAGGCCACTTCCTGCACGGCCGTCGAGCCGGCTTCGCGGATGTGATAGCCGCTGATCGAGATGGTGTTCCACTGCGGCACTTCCCGTTCGCAGTAGGCGAAGATGTCGGTCACGATGCGCAGCGACGGGGCCGGCGGGTAGATGTAGGTGCCGCGGGCGATGTATTCCTTGAGGATGTCGTTCTGCACCGTGCCCGACAGGGCCGCCGGGCTCACGCCCTGCCGCTTGGCGACGGCCACGTAGAGCGCCAGCAGCACGATGGCCGTGGCGTTGATGGTCATGGACGTCGACACCGCGCCGAGCGGAATGCCGTCGAAGAGCGCGGTCATGTCCTCGATCGAGTCGATGGCCACGCCGACTTTGCCCACCTCGCCGGCGGCCAGCGCGTGATCGGAGTCGTAGCCGATCTGAGTGGGGAGGTCGAAGGCCACGCTCAGCCCGCTGACGCCCTGGCCGAGCAGGTAGCGATAGCGGGCGTTCGATTCTTCGGCCGTGCCGAAGCCGGCGTATTGCCGCATGGTCCAGAGCCGACCGCGGTACATCGTCGGCTGGATGCCGCGAGTGTAGGGATACTCCCCGGGGAAGCCGAGGTCCTCGGGCTCGTTCCAGTCGCCGAGGTCGGCGGGCACGCGATGGAAGCGGGTCGGTTCACCAGCCATGTCGCAGCATTGTAACGAGCCGCGCGGGCGACGCGGCGTCGGACGGTGGCCCGACTCTTGCGCATTTCTGCATTGCGCTCGTAAAATAACCGGGTTCGCGCCGGGTTCCCAGCCTGCGCATCCGATCGCTCACGCTCTCGCGAGGAGGGAAGTGCATGGATGACGTCAAGAACCGCCTAGCCCGGGAACTGGCTGCCGCGATGGCCGCCGCGGTGACGCAAAGCGCTGACGTCGAGGCCTGCCACGAGCGGGCGCGGGAAGCCGGCTACCACCTGAAGGTCACGCTCGAGGCCGCCGTGGGGTTCGCGCCGCTCGTGGGCCACGATTTCTCCGCGACGGTCGAGGCCGACGAGGCGACGAGCTCTGGCGACGAGCCGCAGGGGTTCGACGTGAGTGCCGGCGACCGGCGCTTCCTGCGCTCCTTGCGCATCGCGGCTGGCGAGGCCAAGGTCGAGGAAGCGAACTAGCCCTTCGCGGCCTGCCTGGCCACCGCCTCGGCGGCTTTCTTCGCCGCCTCGGGATCGCCGAGGTAGAAGCTTCGGAGCGGCTTCAGGTCGGCATCGAGTTCGTAGACGAGCGGGATGCCGGTCGGGATGTTCAGCCCCACGATCTCGGCGTCGCTGATCCCGTCCAGGTACTTGACCAGGGCGCGCAGGCTGTTGCCGTGCGCGGCGATGACCACGCGCTCCCCGCTGCGGATCGCCGGCGCGATGGCCTCGTGCCAGTAGGGCAGGAAGCGTTCGACTGTGTCCGCGAGGCACTCGGCCAGTGGCAGGTCGTCCGGCGGGACCGCGGCATAGCGGCGGTCCTTGCCGGGATGTTGCGGGTCGTCGGCCGGCAGCGGCGGCGGCGGGATGTCGTAGCTGCGCCGCCAGATGTGCACCTGGGCCTCGCCGTGGCGGGCTGCCGTCTCGGCCTTGTTCAGCCCTTGCAGCGCGCCGTAGTGCCGTTCGTTGAGACGCCACGAACGCTCCACCGGCAGCCACAGCAGGTCGAGTTCGTCCTGCACGATGCACAGGGTGCGGATGGCGCGTTTCAACACCGACGAGAAGGCGCGATCGAAGGTGTAGCCGCCGTCGCGCAGCAGCCGGCCAGCCTCGTGCGCTTCGTGCACGCCCTTCTCGCTGAGATCGACGTCGACCCAGCCGGTGAAGCGGTTCTCCTTGTTCCAGGTGGATTCGCCGTGGCGGAGCAGGACCAGCGTGTACATGGCTACGTCAACTGTGCGATGGCTGCCCGGCCGGCATAGACCGCCCCATCGCCAAGGGCTTCTTCGATGCGGAGCAGCTGGTTGTACTTGGCGATGCGGTCGCTGCGCGAGGCCGAGCCGGTCTTGATCTGGCCGGCCGACGTGCCCACCGCCAGGTCCGCGATGGTCGAGTCTTCGGTTTCCCCCGAACGGTGGGAGATGACGCTGCGGTAGTGGGCCGCGGTCGCCATGGCAATGGCATCGAGCGTCTCGCTGACCGTGCCGATCTGATTGAGCTTTACGAGCAGCGCGTTGCCGACGCCGTCCCTGATGCCGCGCGCCAGGATCTCGGGGTTCGTGACGAACACGTCGTCGCCGACGATCTGCACCGTCTGTCCCAGAGCCTGCGTGAGCAGCTGCCAGCCGCGCCAGTCGCCCTCGGCGCAGCCGTCCTCGATCGACAGGATCGGATACTGCCGGCACCAGTCCTGGTAGAGCGCGATCATCCCTTCGGAGTCTCGCGACGGTTCGCCCGACTTCTTGAACTCGTAGTGCCCCGCCGCGTTGCCGAACTCGCTGGCGGCCACGTCGAGGGCGATGTAGACGTCGTCGCCGGCGGTGAAGCCGGCCTTGCCGATGGCCTCCATCACTGAATCGAGCGCCTCCTGATTGCTCTTCAAGCTGGGGGCAAAGCCGCCCTCGTCGCCCACCCCGGTGGCCAGGCCGCGCCCCTTCAGGATCGAGCGCAGGGCGTGGAAGATCTCCGTGCCGGCCCGCAGCGCCTCGCTGAACGAGGGAAAGCCCACTGGCATCACCATGAACTCCTGGAAGTCCACGTTGGTGTCGGCGTGGGCCCCGCCGTTCAGGATGTTCATCATCGGCACGGGCAGACGGTAGCCGCCGGTGACCCCGGCCAGCGCGGCGATGTGCGCGTAGAGCGGCAGCCCGGCGTGCTCGGCGCCGGCCTTGAGCGCCGCCATCGAGACGCCGAGCAGGGCATTGGCGCCGAGCCGGCCCTTGGCCGGCGTGCCGTCGAGGGCGATCAGCGCCTCGTCGAGGCTGCGCTGCTGCCACTCGCGGTTGACCAGGGCGGCGCGGATCTCGCCGTTCACGTGACCGACGGCCTTGGTGACGCCCTTGCCAAGAAAGCGCGCCTTGTCTCCATCGCGCAGTTCGAGGGCTTCGCGCTCGCCGGTGGACGCGCCCGAAGGCACGGCGGCCCGGCCGCGCTCACCGCCGGCCAGGAGAACGTCCACTTCGACCGTGGGGTTGCCGCGCGAGTCGAGGATTTCCCGACCGCGGATGTCGACGATGTGCACAGTGGCGCTCCTGGCAGGGGGCCCGGCGGTGGCCCGCGTGAAGTCCGTGCGAAAGTATCTCAGGAAATCATCGGCGGCGGATCGTCTGCTTGCCGGCGGGCGCCGCGCGCCGGCAACAGCGCGTGAAAGTGCGCAGTCGCCGGCCGCCGGCCGTTCACATGTGGTCGACGCGGGCCTCGAAGGCCAGCGCCTCGGCGTCAATCGGCTCGATGCGCGGCTGCTCGTCGACCGTGACCACCACGATGCCGCGGTCGGTCACCGTGTGCCGTGCGCGGTCGGACGCTTCGTCGTAGCCGATGACGGCGCCACGGGGCACGAGCACGTCACGGTCGATGATCGCGTTGCGGATGCGCGCGTGGCGTTCCACCTGCACGCCCGGCATCAGGATCGAATCCTCGACCGTCGCGAAGCTGCGTACCCGCACGTTCGGGCACAGGATGCTGCCCTTGACCCGGCTGCCCGACACGATGCACCCGGGAGAGATCACCGAATCGAGCGCCGTGCCGGTGCGGCCCGGGTCGGCGAAGACGAACTTGGCCGGCGGCGCCTGCGGCTGGTGCGTCCGCATCGGCCATTCCGGATCGTAGAGGTTGAACTCCGGGTTGACGTGACACAGGTCCATGTTGGCCTCGTAGTAGGCGTCGAGGGTGCCGATGTCGCGCCAGTACTTCGCGCCCTTCTTGTTCTCGTCGTAGAAGGCGTAAGCGTAGACCTGTCCGGTGGGGATGAGCGCCGGGATGATGTTCTTGCCGAAGTCGTGATGGCTGGCCGGATCGGCCGCGTCCAGTTCCAGGGCCTTGTGAAGGACATCCATGCTGAAGACGTAGACGCCCATCGAGGCCAGCGCCAGATGCGGCTGGCCGGGCATCGGCACCGGCGATTTGGGCTTCTCGGCGAAGCTCACGACCTGGCTCCGCTCGTCCACGCCCACGATGCCGAAGCGGTCGCCGTCCGCAATCGGCACCTCGATGGTGGCCAGCGTCACCGCCGCGCCCGACTCCTCGTGCGCGCGCAGCATGCGCCGGTAGTCCATCTTGTAGACGTGGTCGCCGGAGAGCACGACCACGTGCTTCGGGGCCTCGCGTTCGATTGAGTAGAGGTTCTGGTAGACCGCGTCGGCCGTCCCCAGATACCAGTGTTCGCCCACGCGCTTCTGCGGCGGCAGGATCTCGATGAACTCGCCCAGTTCCTCCGACACGATGGTCCAGCCCATGCGGATATGGCGGTTGAGCGACAGGGACTTGTACTGCGTGGCGATGAAGATGCGGCGCAGCCCGGAGTTGACCGAGTTCGACAGGACGAAGTCGATGATCCGGTAGGGCCCGCCGAAATAAACCGCCGGCTTCGCGCGGTCGCGCGTGAGCGGTGAGAGGCGTTCGCCCGCGCCGCCCGCGAGCACGATCACGAGAGCGTCGTCCCGAACCATCACCGGCCTCCCTGCAGTCGTGTCGTCGACTGGCCCAACAGTCGCAGCGCCGCGACCTGCACCGGGAATCTACCACGGCCGCGTCATTCCAGCCATAGCCGCAACCCCTGTCACAGCAGTAAGTTAGGGTCGTTGACAGGTCCGGATTGAGCCAATATCATTGCAGGCAGACCCTTGGTCCTGCGTTTTACTTTGGAGACAACATGAAGTTCAAGGTCCGTGGTCTCGCATTGGCGATGGCTGCCCTCCTCGTAGCCGGCATGCCTTCCGCGGCTCTGGCGCAGAAGGACGACAAGAAGCGGAGCAAGCAGGAGAAAGAAGAGATCGAGGCGATCGTCAAGACGGTCGACGCCGCCATGGCCGGAACGCCCGGGCCTGCGGACGTGCAGATGAAGATCGAGCCGGTGTTCCTGAAGTCGCAGGAAGCCCGCGTCTTCGTGCCCTTCACGCTCGAGCTGACCGGCCTGCCCCAGAAGGACGCCGCCCTCTACATTCGCGTCGTCGACCCGAGCGTGACGGTCGACCCCAAGAAGAAGGTCGAATACACCTGGGACGACGTGCACTTCGTGCCCGCGGCGCAGATGAGCGGTTCGCCCGTACGCTTGAACCGCGTCTTCATGGCCAAGCCCGGCACCTACGACGTCTACATCATGGCCAAGGAGCGGCTGCCCGAAAAGGCGCCCAAGGGCACCACGGCCAAGGCCGGTCTCTTCAAGACCAGCGTGACCGTGCCCGACTTGAGCTCGGAATTCACCACCAGTTCGGTCCTGGTCGCCGACAAGGTGACGATGCTGACCGAGCCGCTGACCATGGACGAGGCGCGCGAGCGTCCGTTCTCGTTCGGCCTGCAAGAGCTGGAACCGGCTGCCGACAACAACTTCACCAAGGCCGAAGAGCTGTCGATCTTCTTCCAGGTCTACAACCCCGGCCTGAACGCCAACGGCAAGCCCGACCTCACGATCGAGTACAACTTCCACCGCAAGGAAGGCGGGGAAGAGAAGTTCTTCAACAAGACCAATCCGCAGGCCATCAACGAGAGCAACCTGCCTCCGCAGTTCGACCCCGCGAAGTTCCCGGTGCCCGGCGGCATCACGGTGCCGCTCAAGAGCTTTGGCGAAGGGGAATATCGTCTTGAGATCACGGTGACCGACAAGACGACGAACAAGGTCCTGACCCGCAACGTCCCCTTCGTCGTGAAGGGCTAGCGGCGCGCGTTCGCAGGCCCGCTTCGCGTTGCGCCGCGCGAAGCGGGCCCGTTGTGTCTGGAGCACCCCATGATCGCCACCCGCGTCTGGCTCCTTTCGGCGTTCGTCTTTGGACTCACTGTGCCTTCGGCTGCCGCCGCCGGTCAGGCTCCGCCTTCCGAAGCGCCAGTGCGGGTGGCGGCGGTAACGGCGGGATCGATTTACGGCGCCGTGATTGACGAGGCCGGGGCCCCGATCGGCGGGGCGGTCGTTTCGGCCCTGGGCGGCGCGACCGCCTTCGCGGTCACCGACCAGGCGGGTCAGTATCGTCTCAGCGAATTGCCCCCTGGACCCTACGTGGTGCGCGCGCACCGTGACGGATTCGCCGGCACCCGCAGCACTCTCATCAACGTCCGTTCAGCCAGCGGCGCACCCTCGTCGTTCACGCTCCGCCGCGCTGACCAGGACACTCCCGACGTCCTGGCCGCCGGCGTCGGCGCTCCCGCCTCACCTGCGCTGACGCCCCGCGACGAAAGCCCCATGGCGTGGCGGCTGCGCCGGCTCACCCGCAGCGTCCTCAAAGACGAACAGCAGACGCCCGCCGTCGATCTCGAAGCCGACGACGACTGGTTCCTGGAAGACTCGCTGCGGTTCCTCGGCCGCGCCTTCGAGACCTCGGCTCGCTTCGCCACCTCGTTCCTGGCCGACGGGCCGCTCTACGGCCAGGTGAACCTCCTCACGGCCACGGCCTTCGACGACTCGGGCGAGTTCGTCGATTTCGGCCGCTCGTCGGGCGTCGCCTTCTTCTCGGTCGGCGCTCCCGTCAGTGCCCACGCCGACTGGTCGGCCCGGGCCACGATGAACAGCGGCGACGTCACGTCGTGGACGATGGCTGGCGACTACGTCACGCGATCGCCGGCGCGCAGCCGCATCTCGGCCGGCCTGACCTACAGCCTGCAGCGCTATCAAGGCGGCAAGTTCGTGGCGTTACAAGCGGTGCCCGACGGTCACCGCAAGGTCGCGTCGTTCTCGGGCGCGCACGAGATCGACATCTCGCGGCGCTGGACCCTCGGCTACGGGGCGCGTTACGAGCACTACGATTACCTGGGCGGCTACGGACTGGTCAGCCCCTCCCTCATGGTGTCGTTCGCGCCGGTGGCCTCCTTCCGGCTGCATGCCAAGACTTCGATGCAGCAGGTGGCGCCGGGCGCCGAGGAGTTCGTGCCTCCCGCCGACGCGCAGTGGGTGCCGCCGCAGCGCACCTTCGCGCCGCTCGGGGCCAACCGCTTCTCCACCGAGCGCGTGCAGAATTACGAAGTCGGCGCGACCCGCCAGTTCACGCGGATGGCCGTCGGCGTGCGGGCGTTCCAGCAGCGCGTTGACGAGCAGCTGGTGACCGTGTTCGGCGCGGCCGATCCGGCGCGGCTCATCGCCGCCGGTGGCCACTACGGCGTGGCGTCGGCTGGCGATGCCGCCATGCACGGATGGTCAGTTGGCGTGGCCCACAATCTCTCGCCGCACGTCCACGGGCGGGTCGACTACACGCTCTTGTCCACGGTGTGGCAGGCGTCGACCGGTGCCGATCGGGCCGCTCTCGCCGCGTATGCGCCACGGGCGCTTCGTCAGCCGAACGAACGCCTGCACGACGTGACGACCTCGCTCGACGCCGAGTTGCCCCAGACGGCCACGCGGTTCCATGTGCTCTACCGGCTCAACTCCGGCTTCGCTGGCGACCCGGTGGCCCTGCAGAGCGCCGACGGCCGCTTCGACCTGCAATTGCGTCAGGGGCTGCCGTTCCTGAACGGCATGAAAGGCGATTGGGAGATGCTGCTCGGCGTGCGCAGCCTGTTCCGGTCGACCGTCGAAGACCGCTCGCTCTACGACGAGCTGCTCGTGGTCCGCGCGCCCAAGAGCGTGATTGGCGGCCTTCAGGTCCGGTTCTAATCACCACCCCACGACGGCGCGGCCGTTCCGGAAATTGGTGGCCGGCTCCAACCGCTTGGAAGAAGCCGCTCCGGGTCCCGAATTGTTCCCTCAAACAGTTGATTAGCATAGGCTTACCGGCGCTTCGCTATTCCGGATCGTGGTATGCGCTTTGCACCGCCCACGGGCGTTAGCGCTCCAATGGCCGTAACGCCCGCCTCCCCATCGTCGTCGTCCTCCGAGTGGAGGGATCGCGTCCGGACCATCCTCCCGGTCGGCGTGGCGACGGTGCTGTTGCTGGCCGGGCTCGTGAACATCGTGCAGCGGGCCACGCAGGACGACGTGGAGGACGGCGTCCTGTGGGTACAGCGCTCGACCGGCGTGGTCGCCGCCGAGGTCGATCCGCGCTCCCCGGCCGGGCAGGCCGGCATCCGTGCCGGTGACGTCCTGCTCGCCGTCGACGGGCGGCCGATCGAGGTTCGCGACGACGTCTACACCATCCAGCAGTCGGCGGCACGCGGCGCCCGGCATACCTACACGATGCTCACGCTGGGCGACCGGCGCGTCGTCCAGGTGGCCCTGGCGCCCATCCCTCGCGGCGTCGGCGCGCTCTACTACGTGCTGGCGGCGGTCGGCATCTTCTCGCTGCTGGTCGGCGCCACGGTGCGAACCCGCCGTCCCTCCGATCAGGCCACCCTGCACTTCTTCTGGCTCACGGTGGCCTTCTACGGCGTCTTCACCTTCTCCTTCTCCGGCCGGCTCGATCGCGTCGACTGGATTTTCTACTGGGCCGACCAGGTGGCCACGCTTCTGCTGCCGCCGCTGTTCGTCCACTTCACGCTCGTGTTCCCGGAGCGGCCGCGGGATCGCGTGCTGTCGGCCCTGGCCGGCCGTCGCTGGCCGGTCCTCTACGCTGCCACCCGCGGTCCTGGGCCTGGCCCGGGCGCTTGGCGCTGGTGCGCGCATCGGCGTCGACCCGGCCGGCCTCATCGGCACCATCGCCATGCTCGACCGGGTCGAGCCGCTCTACGTCGCTGCCTACCTGGCCGCCGGCCTGACCATCCTGACGCTGGCGCTGCGCAGCGTTCGGTCGACGACCGCCCTGCGTCAGCTGCGCTGGATCGTGTGGGGCACGGCGCTCGGCGCGGGTCCGTTCATCCTGGCTTACGCGGTGCCCTTTGCCTTCGGCGCCACGCCCTCGTTGGCGATGGAGCTCACCGCCGTGCCGCTCGGCCTCATGCCCCTGGCGTTCGCCTCGGCTATCGTGCGTTACCGGCTGATGGACGTGGAGATCATCCTCAAGCGTCTGCTGGTCTACTCCGCGGCGTTGAGCGCGATTGCCGGCATCTACGTGCATCATCGTCCGGGCCACGGGTGGCTTCTTCGTGTCGACCGAGGACGATCACCGGTGGGTCATCGCCGCGCTTGGCGACGGTGGTCGTGTTGTTGCTGGCGCGTCCCGTGACCGAGGCCGTGCAGAGCGCCATCGACCGCGTGTTCTATCGCGACCGCTACGACTATCGGCGCGCGCTGGTCGGCTTCGCGCGCGAGTTGAACACCGACCTGGACCTGGACCGGCTGGCCGAGCGCCTGCTGTCGCGCGTGAGGGACACGCTGGTCGTGGACCGGCTGTGCCTGATGTCGGGCACGGGTTACGGCGCGTTCGAAGCCATCCGCCACGACGGCTTCGATCGGCAGCCGCCGGCCATTGCGCGCGGGTCGGCCGTGGCGGCACGCCTGGCCGAGGGCCACGTGGTGCGCCTCGACGATCCGCATGGCCGCGGCCCGCTTTCCCGCTGAGGAAGTCGAGTTCTGGCGCGACGCCGGCTTGTACTACTTCGTGCCGTGCGTCTCGAAGGGCGCGTCGATTGCCGTGCTGGCGCTGGGCCGCCGCGACAACGGCGAACCGCTGACCACTGAAGACATCGTGCTGCTCACCGCCATGGCCGGCCAGGTGGCGACCTCGATTGAAAACGCCCGGCTCTACCGCGAACTGCATCTCAAGGCCGCCGAGTTCGATCGTCTTCGCGTCTTCAACGAGCACATCCTCGAATCGCTCGACGACGGTCTGCTGGTTGTCGGCGGCGACGGCGCCGTGGTCCGCTGGAATCACGCGCTCGAGCGCATCTACGGCCTGCGCCGGGGCGAGGCCGTGGGGCGCGGCCTCGACGTGTTGTTCGAACCGGCGGTGGTGGCGGCGGTGCAGGCCGCGCGCGCCGCCTCGCCCAACGGCGGCACCGAATACCGCGTGCCGCTGGCCGGGCGCGGACCTCAGAGCGGCAGCCGTCTGCTGGTGAACGTCACCACCGTGCCGCTGCTAGCCCATGCCCGGCCGCGAGTGGGCCGGGACCATCGTCATGTTCGAGGACGTGACCGTGCGCGCGCATCTCGAGGAGCAGCTGCGCGTATCCGAGCGGATGGCCTCGCTCGGCCTGCTCGCCGCCGGCGTCGCCCACGAAGTCAACACGCCGCTGACCGGCATCTCCAGCTACACCCAGATGTTGCTCGAACAAGCCGATCCCGCAGACCCGAACGACCAAGCTCCTCGAGAAGATCGAGCGGCAGACGTTCCGCGCGGCGCGCATCGTCAACGGCCTGCTCAACTTGTCGCGGCCGAACGCGCGTCGAGGACGGTCGACCGGACCGTGGTCGATCTGAACCAGGTCATTACGGCCGACGTGCTGTCGCTGCTCGAGCACCAGTTCGACAAGGGGCGCGTCCGGGTCCGCCGCGAACTGGCGGAAACGCCGGTCAATCGTCTCGGGCTACGAGTTCAAGCTGCAGCAGGTGTTCCTCAACCTCTTCCTGAATGCGCGCGACGCCATGCCGAGCGGCGGCTGGCTCACCATCGCTACCCGTGTCGAAGGGGACCACGCCATCGCCGAGGTGTCGCGACACCGGGACGGGCGTGTCCGCCCGATCATCTCGCCGCGCATCTACGATCCGTTCTTCACGACCAAGGGCATCGGCCAGGGCACCGGCCTGGGCCTGTCCATTTCTTACGGCATCGTGCAGGAGCACGCCGGCACCATTCACTGTGAAGCGCCGACGGGGCAAGGCACGACCTTCGCGCTGTCCTTCGCCGCAGCGCGCGCCGAGCAACCGGGCCGGTCACGGCAGGGGGCGGGCGTCTAGCCCGTGGAAAGCACCACCGACATGCGACGCCAAGGTTCGATCCTCGTCATCGACGACGAGGAAATCATGCGCGAGATTCTCGACACGCTGCTCGACCCGCGAGGGCTACCAGGTGCGCCTGGCATCCTCCGGCCGCGAGGGTCTCGAACTGGCGCGCTCGACGCCATTCGACGCGGTCATCGTCGACGTGATGATGCCGGCATGGACGGGCTGCAGGTGCTCGATGCGCTGCGCAACTTCGACGACGAGCTGCCCGGTCCTCATGATCACCGGCATTTGCCTCGATGGAAACCGCCGTCAGCGCCGATGAAGCAAGGGCGCCTTCGACTACATCACCAAGCCCTTCAAGAACGACGAAGTGCTGGTCGTGCTGAACAACGCCGATCGAGCGCCGGCGGCTGGTGGCCGAGAACGTCTCGCTCAAGCAGAACCTGCAGGCGCGCTACCACAAGTTCGCCGGCATCATCGGCAGCAGTCCGCCGATGAAGCAGGTCTTCGATCTGGTCATCCAGGCCGCGCCCAGCCGCTCCACCATCCTCATCACCGGCGAGAGCGGCACCGGCAAGGAGCTGGTGGCCCGCGCCATCCACAGCAACTCCGCCCGCGGCCGACAAGTCGTTCGTCACGGTGAACTCGGGCAACCTGCCGCCCGACCTGCTGGAATCGACGCTGTTCGGCCACGTGAAAGGCGCCTTTACCGGCGCGGTCTATCCCAAGAAGGGCCTGTTCGACCTGGCCGACAAGGGCAGCATCTTCTTCGACGAGATCGGCAACATCTCGGTCGAGACGCAGGCCAAGCTGCTGCGCGTCATGCAGGAACGCGAGTTCATGCGCCTCGGCGGCATGGAGACCATCAAGGTGGACGTGCGCATCATCGCCGCCACCAACGTGGACCTGAAACAGGAGATGGAGGACGGCCGCTTCCGCGAGGACCTGTTCTACCGCCTGCACGTGATCAGCATCCACCTGCCGCCGCTGCGCGATCGCAAGTCGGACATTCCGCTGCTGGTCCAGCACTTCCTCGAAAAGTACGCCGAAGAGAACGAGCGCCCGGTCCTGGAAGTCCTGCCCGAGACCATCGACGTGCTCATGGACTACGACTGGCCGGGCAACGTGCGCGAGCTCGAGAACGTGATCGAGCGCGGCGTGGTGCTCACCCCGGGACGCGTGCTGCGGCCTGACATGATTCCCGAGAACGTGCGCCGATGCCCCCCGCACGGTCACCCCGCAAGTCGTGCTGCCGGCCGAGGGCATTTCGCTGAAGGACGTCACGGCCGCCTACGAGCGGCAGTGGATCGAGTCGGCCCTCGAGGCGGCGGGCGGCGTGCAGAAGCGCGCCGCCGAGTTGCTGCACATCAAGCCGACGACGCTGAACGAGATGATCAAGCGCTACGACATTCGCCCCCGGCGGAAAAAAGCCGCCAACGGCGGCGGCGCGGCGCCGGTCGACGACGGCGAGACGCTCGAGCCGATCGTGTCCGACGCCGACTGACGCGCTGGTGGTGCGCCGCACCTGCTCCAGCCGCCGCTGAGCCGCAGCCTGGCGGACGCGGCATCTTCCTCCTGCTCACCTTCGCTTCGCCTTGGCGGGACGTCCCGCCGCAGAGCGGGACTGCGCCCGAGACCACGGAGGACCGCCAGAGCAGGCGGTGTTCAGAGTCCGCCGTAAGAAGACGCCACATCCACCCGGCTGCGGCGAGTTGCTGAAGTCCGTCCCTTGCATGTTGACATACATAGCACCGCAATGTATAACGCTCCTACGTATGGACATGAGTAAGGACCTGGTGGCTGCTTCCGCCACGCCGCTCGTGCTCGCCATCCTTACCGAAGGCGACAGCTACGGTTACGCCATCGTCAAGCGCGTAGCCGAGCTGTCGGACGGGCGCCTGCAGTGGACCGACGGCATGCTCTACCCCGTGCTGCACCGGCTCGAGCGGCAAGGCCATGTCGCGGCGAAGTGGGCCGCGTCCGAGAGCGGCCGCAAGCGCAAGTACTACCGGATTACCAAGGAAGGCCGGGCGCAGCTTGCCGTCCATCGGGAGCAGTGGACGACGGTCGACGGCACCCTCCGGGGCATCTGGATGAAGGCCTGCACGGTATGACGACCTTTGCCGATCAGCAAGCGGAGGACCAGATCGCGCAGTGGCGGGTCTACTTGCGCCGCCGACAAGCGGTTCACGGTCCCGACGTGGAGGAGTTGGAAGGACACCTCCGCGACCAGTTGGCCGCGCTCACCGAGGCCGGCCTCGCCGGAGACGAAGCGTTCCTGGTCGCGGTCAAGCGCATGGGCAACCTCGACGCGCTGTCGCGCGAATTCGCGCGCGCGCATTCCGACCGGCTGTGGAAGCAACTGGTAATGGCGCCCGATCCAGAGGCGCCGGCCAACACCTCACGCACAGAACTGCTAGTCGTCTTGAGCTGTGCGGTCGCTGCTGGAGTGGCCGTCAAGCTGCCAGCGGTGTTCGGGCTTCCGTTGAGCCCCGATGCGGAGGTGCCGGCGTTCTACTTCCGCAACGCCAGCCTGTTCGTCTTCCCGCTGCTCGCCATCTACTTCATGTGGAAGCGCGGGTCGACGCTTGTAAGCGGCCTCTGGCTGGCGCTGTCCGTCACGGCCGCGGCCGTGTTCGCCAATGTCTTTCCCTTCAACAGCGCGGCGCGGCTCGACAACTTCCCGAGTGGCAGCGACACCCAGGTGCTGAGCGTCCTGCATCTGCCCATCGCTTTGTGGCTGACGTTGGTCGGCACGGCGTACGTCGGAGGCCGCTGGTTCTCTTCCGAACACCGTATGGACTTCGTGAGGTTCTCGGGCGAACTCGTCATCTACTACGTGCTCATCGCCCTCGGCGGCGGGGTGGTTACCGGCTTCACGGCCATGTTGTTCTCCGCCATCGACATGAATCCTGGGTGGTTCATCGCGGGCTGGCTGATCCCGTGTGGGGCGGCCGGGGCCGTCATCATCGGGTCGTGGCTGGTCGAAGCCAAGCAAAGCGTCATCGAAAACATGGCGCCGGTACTCACCAGGCTGTTCACGCCGCTGTTTGCCGTCCTGCTGCTTGGGTTCCTGGCGACGATGGCGTGGACGGGCAATCCGATCAACGTGAAGCGGGAGATCCTGATCGGCTTCGATCTGCTGCTGGCGGTCGTCGTAGGGCTGGTGCTCTACGCCGCCTCCGCGCGCGACCCGCAGGCGCCGCCCGATTTCTTCGACACGCTGCAACTCCTGCTCGTGGTCAGCGCCCTCGTGGCGGACGTGGTGGCGCTGGCAGCGATTACGCAGCGCATTTCCGAGTTGGGCTTCACTCCCAACCGGGTGGCCGCGCTTGGTGAGAATCTCATCCTGCTCGTCAACCTGACGGGGACGGCGTGGTTCTATGCGTCCTTCGTGCGCCGCCGCAGCGGATTTGCAGCGCTGGAGCGATGGCAGATCGCCCACCTCCCTGTGTATGCAGTGTGGGCGGCGCTAGTGGTTGTCGGGTTCCCGCCCTTGTTCGGCTACCGTTGATATCCGCCGGGCACTGCCCGGAATAGCTCTGACTGGTCGCGAAGTGCAGACCGAGACGATTCAATCGACCTACGCGGCCGGGCCGTGGGCGCGGCCCCTCCCGACGGCGAACTCCGAGCACCGCGAGTTCTGGCGGTCCGCCGTGGTCTTGGGCGTGGTTTCTCGCCGCGGCAGGGACGTTCCGCCTTCGCGGAGCGAAGGTCACACCGAGGAGACGCGCCAGATCAGCGCTGGCGCACGGCCGCGAGCAGCCGGTCGTATTTGGCCAGGATCGCGTCCCACCGGTACTCGCGTTTCACGTACTCCTTGCCGTTGCGTCCCATGGTGCGGCGCAGACGGTCGTCGGCCAGCAGCAGCTTCGCTGCCTCGACGAATTCATCGCGGTTGTCGTACCACAGGCCGGCGTTGCTCTTGCGGACGTGCTCCACGAGCACCTCACTGTGCCCGTTGACCAGCACCGGCGTGCCCACGGCCATGGCTTCGAGGGCCAGCAGCGACAGACTTTCGAAGGGCGACGGCACCACCACGATGGTGGCGGCCTCGAGCGCTTCCAGGCGTTCGCGTTCCGAGAGCAGTCCCGCGAACTTCACCCACGGCACCTCCGGCAGCTGCATCAGCTTCACGCCCATCAGGACCAGGTCGGCGTCCCCGGCCTGTTCCTTGTAGCTCGTGAAGTACTCGAGCAGTTCCTCGCAGCCCTTGCCGGGATCGATGCGGCCGCCGTAGAGCAGGAACTGTCCATGGAGGCGATGGCGCCGCTGGAATCTGGCGCCGCGCTGGGCCAGATGGCTCGCCACCGGTTCGTCGTCGGGCTCGTCGTCGGCCGGCGGCGCTTCGCCGAACGCGGTCGCCACGGCCGAGGAACGGGTGCGGTCGCCGGGGCGATCATCGCGTGCGGCCCCGATGCCTGCATCACCGCCGGGCAGCAGATCGACGCCGCAGCCGACGACCTCTTCGGCGGTGGCGCCGATCTCGAAGCGAGTCTTGAGGAACTGGCGCTCGACGTCCGTGTTGTAGGCGATGGCCGCCGGTAACCGGAACATCTCCGCGTAAATACCCAGGTGGATGGCCGGCTCGTCGTGGGCGGTCGGCACCAGGATGCTGCGGGCGGGGTCCACTCTGAGGCCGAGCACGGTCGGCGCGTAGAGGTAGGTGAAGAAGATCAGCGCGTCGTAGGCCTTGTGGTGCTTGTTCAGGTAGTCGCGCAGCGCCGGCGACCAGGGGCCCTGCATCTCGAGCCACTTGAGCTCGTCCTCGCGCGAGTGCGGATGATGGAAGATCCAGTCGGAGTACTGATTGAAGGCGTCGATGTCGCGCTGCACCGCCACCGGAAAGCGGCGCACCGTCACGCCCTTGATCCGGTCGTTCCCTTCGGGATACTCGTTGCGCCAGGTCACGTAATCGCGGGCGCAGGTGGTCAGCACCTCGACGTCGTGCTTGGCGACGAGGCGCTCGGCGATGAGCCGGCAGTGGTACTCGGATCCGACCCAGGATCTCGGCACCGTAGCGTTGTACGACGAATCCAATCTTCACGATGTCACTCCGTCCTGACGCGCGGATGGCGTAGCGGGGCGGGCAGAGGCGCCGCCGATGAGGTCGACCAGGAGCTCGCGGATCCTGGTGTCGCCGAAGTCCTGCAGCCGGCGGCGCTGCCCGGCGATGACCTGGGCGCGCAGCGTCTCGTTGTAGGCGAGTTCGCCGAGCAGCTCCGCGGCCAGCTCGAGGTCCTTCGGATGGAACTGCACGCCGGCGCCGCCGAGCGTGTCGGGCACGGCCGTCGCGGCGTAGGCCAGCACCGGCACGTCCGCGGCCATGGCTTCGAGCAGGGGCACGCAGAAGCCCTCGTGTTCGGAGAGCGAGACATAGACGCTGGCCGTGCGGTAGTAGGTGGCGAGATCCTCGTCCGGGACGGGCCCGGTGAACAGGAAGCGATCGGCCGGCATCTGGTACTCGGCGACCAGCGCCCGCACCATGTTGTAGTAACGCGGCACGCCGTCGGTCTTGCCCACGAAGATGAAGCGGTAGTCCACGTCGACGTAACGCTTGTAGACCTCGGCCAGCCTGATGTGGTCCTCGATCTTCTTGTTCGGCACGATCCGGCCGACGAACAGGAAGTTGAGAGGTCCGTCGGTGAGCACCTTCTCGAGCGCCGGGCGGCGCGGGGCCTGGGTGATGCGGGCCACGTCGACGGCAATAGGGAAGACGCCGGTGTTGTCGAAGCCGAACTGCTCGAGTTCGGCGCGGTTGTATTCGGAGTCGCCGAGGGCCACGTCGGTGCGGCCGGCCAGCGTGGCCAGCTCGTCGCGCCCGAGTTGCGCCAGCCGGAAGATCCCGGCGTGGTAGGGCGCGAAGAAGTGGGCGGGCGTGACGTTGTGATACTGCAGCACGCGCCCGTGCGGCAGCCTGGCAAAGGCCTCGGTCATGGGTGACGGCAACGCGTAGTGGAAGATCGTGAGGTCGCCGCCGCGCGCCGAGGCGTCGGCGAAGGGCCTCACATCGTCGGCGAGGTCGTCGTCGATGGTGAGGGCGTACAGCTCGGACTGATGGCCCATCTCGCGCAACAAGCCGCGCACGCGACGGGCCGAGTCGCCGATCGCGTCCCCCTTGTGGGCGGCCGGCACCCACTGGTTCACGATCACGAGGACTCCGCTCCCATCCCCGGTCCTGGTTCCTTCGGCAGCGCCTGGAAGGCGGCCGGACGATACAGGCGCAGCTCTTCGAGAGTCTCGGCCAGCTGGACCTGGTCCCAGAAGTCGAAGGCGACGGGCGGTGCTGGCTGCCGCGGCGCGTGCAGGGCCTGGTCCACGTAGTTCAGCACCATGGCGCTGAAGTCCTTGGCGAGCAGTCGTTCGAGTGCCGCGTCCTGCCGTTCGACCACCGCCGCGCGCAAGGAGGCGTCGGACACGACCGCGTCGACCAGCGCCGCGACCTCGATGGGGTCCTTGCGGTGATACAGGATGCCGCCACCGTCCATCGTGGCCGGCACGGCCGTGGCGGCGTAGGCCAGCACCGGGACCCCCATGTGGAACGCCTCCATCAGGGGCACGCAAAAGCCCTCATGCTCGCTGGCGCACAGGAACACGTCGGCAATCTGGTAGTAAGCGGCCAGCTCTTCGTTGCTGACGTGGCCGAGCATGTGGATGTCGGCCGCACCGATCCTCGCCACCAGGTCGTGCACCATCGCCAGGTAGCGCTCGAAGCCACCATGCGAGCCAACCAGCAGCAGGCGCGAGCGCGGGTTGAACCAGCGCTTGTAGGCATGGAAGGCGCGGATCACGTTCTCGATGCGCTTGTTCGGAATCATGCGCCCGACAAACAGCAGGTTGACCCACCCGTCATCGAAGGCGCCGGCCTGCATGAAGTTGGGCGTGCCGCCCAGGTGCGTGAAGTCGGGCACGACTGGCAGCACGGCGGTGGCGGGGAAGCCGAGCGCCTCGAGCTCCTGGCGGTTGTACTCAGAGTCACCCAGCGCCAGCTGCACGCGGTTGGCGTAGAGCGCCGAGTTCGCGCCGTCCCAGGTAACAGAGCTGCACGAGCAGCGGATGCACGTCGACGAAGAACTCGGGCGGCGTGATGTTGTGATAGACGAGCGCCATGCGATCCGGCAGCGCGTAGGCGATGCGCGACGCGCGCGAGCCGATCGAGAAATGATGGATCAGCAGGTTGTCGGGATGGCTGGCCTCGGGCAAGTCACGATAGTCGACCGTCAGGTCCTCGAGCCGGCGGTCGGCCGTCTCGACGAAGATCTCCGAGTCGTAGCCAGCGGCACGCAGCACCCGTTGAATGCCCAGCACCTCGTGCCCGATGGCGTCGCCATAACCCAGCGTGGCCAGCACCTGGTGCACCGCAGGCGGCACTACGCGCCCTCCTTCCGCGGTGCTCGTCCTTGTGGACGGCGCGAACCCCGGCCCCGGTTGTTTCGGCCCCGGGGCCGTCCGGGCGCCGCCGCCACCAACGGCGCGGAGCCGTCGGCCGGGGTGGCGGCCGAGGGGGGGCTCTCGCGCCCGTCGCGAGGGCGTCCATCGACCGGCTGGGTTCCGCGCGCCTGACCATCGCGGCTCTGGCCATCGCGGCTCTGGCCGTCACGCACGTGGCCGTCACGCACGTGGCCATCACGCGCCTGGCCGTCACGGGGGCGCTGATCGCGCGCCCGCGGGTCGCGCGCGTGCTGACTGCGACCTGCTGGGTCACCAGCGTTCTGGTTCCGGTTCTGCCCGTCGCGTGTCCGTCCCTCACGGGGCCGGCCGTCGCGGGCTTGGCCCTCACGAAGACGGCCCTCGCGCGCCGCCCCCCTCGTGGGCTCGCGCCTGCGGCGGGCGCGCGTCCTCGCGCCGCGACAGCCGCGCCTCGGGAATGCGAGGCGAGGTATCGGCGGCGGCCATCCGGGCGTTGGTGACCGGCCCTGACGGTATGCCCGCCAGCACTTCGCGCGCCGGCGGCAGCGTGCGCTGGCGTCGCCCCCACCAGCCGGGCAGGGCATCGAGCGTGCGGCCAGCGCCGGGGTCACGTGTGAGCCGGTCGAACATGTCGAGGTACTTCCGCTCGATGACCGGCCACGTGTAGTTGGCGCGGAAGAACGCGCCGCCGTTGCGGCCCAGGGCGACAGGCACGGT
This sequence comes from uncultured Acidobacteriota bacterium, assembly GCA_963843885.1. Lineage (GTDB taxonomy): Bacteria > Acidobacteriota > Vicinamibacteria > Vicinamibacterales > UBA2999 > CADEFD01. The sequence goes on along the minus strand of CAWJMJ010000009.1, from coordinate 870,367 downwards.
GGCCGACGACTCGAGCACGCGTACCGCCTCGACGAACTCGGCGTAGTTGTCGTAGTAGAGCGCGGCGTTGCTGCGGATGGCCTGTCCGCGCAGGACGTCGCACTTGCCGTTGGCCAGCACCGGCTTGCCCAGGGCCCAGGCCTCGAGCGCCACCATCGACAGGCTCTCGAAATACGACGGCATGATCAGGAACTCGGCCGCGGCCAGCGCGTCGTACTTCTCCTGGTCGCTGACGAAGCCCAGGTGCTTGATGCGCGGGTGGTCGGGCACGGGCAGGACGGGGGTGCCGATGAGCACGAGCGTCAGCCCGCCTGGGTGATCTCGCTGTAGCGCTTCCAGTAGTCGAAGAGTTCGGCGCAGCCCTTGTTCGCGTCGATACGACCGATGTAAATGGCGAATCGGGCCGGTGATGCCCGTCCGCTGCCGGAACCGCGACGGATTGGATGACGCCGGCACCTCGGAGCCAATGCCGACGACCACGCCCGGCACGTCGTCCGTATCCGCCGCCGCCTGCAGCAGGGCGCGTTCTTCGGGCGAGTTGTACATCATGCGCCCGCACCCCGCGAAGCACGGCGGGGAATACGCCCATGCCAAGCGCTTCGTCGCGTTCCGCGGTCGGCACCAGGATCGCCTTGCCCGGCACCGCCCGCGCGCCGTGGTAGGCGTGGTAGTAGCGGAAGCTGAAGAACACGAAGAAGTCGTAGTCGGCTTCGTGCCTGGCGATGTAGTTGATCAGGTCTGGACTGGTAGGACCTTCCGCGTCGAGCCACGCCAACTCGTCGTTCACCGAGTGCCGCTGGCTGAAGACGCGGTCGGACCACGAGCCGAAGGTGTGGGGATTGCGCGGGCGCGTCACCGGGAACCGGCGGACGGGAATAACCCCCTCCGTGGTGGCCCCGGCGGGATAGGCATTGGCCCAGGAGATGTAGTCCTGGGCGCACGTGGTCAGGACCTCGACCTGCACGTGGCGGGCCAGGTGTTCAGCCAGGTAGCGGGCATGGAGCTCGGCGCCGCCGTTGATTTCGGCGCCGTATCGTTGGACGACGACCGCGATCTTCACGATGCCTGAGGATCGTTGTCGGGTGGGGCGCCTGCGTCCGCCGCGCTCGTCTCGATGTCCGGACCGTCGTCGCCACCATCGCCACCGTCGTCGCCGCCCTCGGAGTCGGCGCCGCCTTCACCGGGCGCACCGCCAGGGCCAGTCAGGCCGGGACCACGCCGGCCCCGGCGCCGGCGCCGGCGCTTGCGGCCTTCGCCGCCCACGCCGCCCGGTCCGTCGCCCGTGCCGGCCACGGCGCCGGGGCCGGGAACGCCGGCCGGCTCCACGCTTCCGCCGGGCGCTGGTGGGTCAGGTCGCCGCTCCCTGGGGGCCACCGCTTCCGGCCGGTACTGCACGACGCCTTCGAGCGCGCGGAGACGCCGCTCCGAGAAGTCGAGACGGCTCGACAGCGCCTCGACGCGCATCTTCAGGTTCTTGAGTTCGATGCCCGAGCGTGTCGTTTCGAGCACGAGGTTGTGCAGCACTTCGTAGTAGAGCGAGTTCCACGCCGCCCGGTCGACGCGCGCCTGGCCCATGGTGCGGGCGAAGTGCTTGTTCAGGTCGGCCTGCTGGTGCAGCGCGTGGACGATCGTGTTGGGGTTGAAGAACAGCTTCAGGATCGGATTGAGCAGACGGCGGATGGTGCGGAGCAGGCCACGGTGCGTGTCGTAGAGCGTGCTGTCCTCGAACTCGTAGGGCGCGTCGATCGGCGGCAGCGTGGAGTCTTCGGGCGGGCGGCTCTTGCGGAACTGCTCGAGCAGGTCGGAGCGCAGATTCTTCGGGTCGAGGAACTTCTCGAGCCGCACGTTGGCCAGCTCGCGAATCTGCTCTTCGGTGTAGTCGACGCCGCGCTTGTCCCGGACCCGTCGCCGGATCTGTTCCATGATCTGCTCGACATCGACCGCGTCGGAACGGACGTGAAAATCGGACATGTGAGTTCCTAGGTCTTGGGCTCGTGCGGAGCGTGACGGCGCCGGCTGGCGAACTCCGGCGCTTCCTTGATGCACGTGCCCAGGATGCCCACGGACTGGCCGAGCGCGCGCAAACCGAGGCGCGGCGCCTCGGCAGGCGCGTCGCCTACCGTGGGGAAGCCATTGGCGTCCGGGGTGAGGCTGTCCCAGTTCTGGAAGAGCCGGCCCCAGGGAGAATTCAACGCGTCGTGCATGTTGCGGTCGGCGTTGAGCGGGTACCAGAAGCTGTCGTGGTAGACGACACTGGCGATGTAAGCCCACGGCGCGAGCACGGTCTTCAGCGACCACTCGATTGGCTTGCGCAGCGGGCCCCAGTAGATCTTGTGCTGCATCCGCGAGGCGAAGGTCATCTCGCGGAAGGGGCCGTCGAAGTGCCAGTTCTCGTTGGCGGCGTCGAGGTCGCCGACGATCTCGATGTCGCGCGGATCGCCGCACCCCAGGCCGAGGTCGTGGGCCAGGCGGATGTATTTGATGGACAGCGGGTCCATGCCCATCAGCTTGGCGGCCACCGCGTCGATGGCCACCTGGTCGGCGCTGGCCAGGATGACGTTCTTCACGTGCGGCACCATGCAGCGCGGGCCCGGCCCGTCGCCGGCGAAGGTGCCGTCCATCACGGCGAACACGCCGCGGTGGATCTTCTTCTGAATCATCAGGAGGTCCACGAGCGTCTCGTGGATGACCGGGTGGGTCCAGTGACGCCGCTCGTTGAGCAGGCCGCCGAACGCGTTCTTCATGGCCCCGGTGGTGGTGGTGAAGACGTGGGTCTTCACCGTCGGCAGGTGCAGGATGTTCTCGCCGATGAAGCGGCGCGGAATCATGAACCCGTCGGGGTAGACCTCATTGAGGCACAGGAACTGCTTCGTGAGGTCGCCGACGGCGTCCTTGATGTTGATCCACGCCTCGTCGCCCTCGTAGAGATGGACGTTCTTCAGACCGTGCGCTGCGACGACGTTGAGCTGTTTGTTCTCGCGTTCGCCCAGGTGGGCGTCGATGACCACGGTACGGTTGTGGCACGCGTGGATGAGGGCCTTGTCGTAGCCGTCGGCCGTCATCGCGCGGATCACGCCGTCGAGTTGCCACGGCGTGGTCGAGCACCCGGGGAAGAAGAAGTGCCAGGAGATGTTGACCTTCAGCCCGGTTTCGACCTCTTTCGGCAACACGTCCTGATAGCCGGCAAGGTTCATCAAACGGTGGTGATCGCTGATGACCGTGCCGGGCGACGTGCGGAGGATGGCGACTTGGCTTTTGCGCATGTCTGCGATCAGAGTCCGAAGGGCCGGTAAATGACCGTCGTGGTCACGAGCCCCCAGAGCGCGACGCAGATGAGCAGCGGTCGATCCGTGATCAACAGCTCCGACGGATTACCTCCCCCGTCCCGACGATGGACGAGATAGAGGTAGCGCAGGATGCCGTAGATCGGGAACGGGACGGTCAGCACCAGATTACGGGTGCCGAAGCGCTCAATGGTCTCTGGGCTCGTGCAGTAGATGATGTAGGCCATCAGCGTCGAGGCCGTGACCACACCGATCATCTGGTCGAGCAGGTACGGATTGTATTCATCGAGGATGCGACGATGGCCGGAGGCGCCGTCGGCCAGGAGCGTGAGTTCGTGGCGCCGCTTCGACAGGCCGAGGAACAAGGCGAGGAGCACCGTGCACACCAGCAGCCAGTCGCTTACCGGCACGTCGATCGCCTCGGCGCCGGCGTCGGTGCGGAGCACGAAGCCGATCGCGATCGACAGCACGTCGAGGATGACGACGTGCTTCAGCCATCGCGAGTAGAGCACGAACAACAGGAGGTAGGTTGCCGCCACCAGCGCGAAGGCGGGGCTGAGTTGCAGCGCGGCAACCATGGCGGCCACCGCCAGCCCCATCGCCCACGCCGTGGCGGCGCCGGTCGACAACTCGCCCGAGGCAATGGGCCGGAATCGCTTGATGGGATGCTGCCGGTCGGCGTCCTGGTCGAACAGATCGTTGACCAGATAAACCACGCCCGAAAGGGCGCAGAAAATCGCGAACGCCGCCGCGGAGCGCACGACGGCGTCGGGATTCAACAGCTTCTGCCCGAACAGCAGAGCGGCGAACACGATGAGGTTCTTGGTCCACTGCTCCGGCCTGAGCGATCGGACCAGGCTCGACATCGCGGACCGTTCCCCTACCCGCGTGATTCCGGCTTCTCGCATCTGGAGACCCGGTTGGCTTGGACGCGCCATGGCGCGCGATCGGCCAGGCGTTACGCGGAGAAGCTCTTGATGGCTTCGGCCTCGGAGTCGTAGGTGTCGAACACCGTCAGAAGCTTCGTGATGGACAGCAGGTCTTCGATGCGCTTGGTGAGGTTGAGCAGCTTGAGGCTGCCTCCCTGGCGGCTCACCGTCGTGTGGGTGCGCACCACTTCGCCCAGGCCGGCCGAATCGATGTAGGGCACGTTCTCGAGGTTGAGCACCAGCTTCTTCACGCCGGCGGCCAACAGGTTGTTGATGGACTGCTTCAGCATCTCGTCACCCTCGCCGAGCGTCATCTTGCCCGAGAGGTCCAGAATCGTGACGTCGCTGACTTTCCGTTCGGCGATTTCCATGCCGGTCATCCTCCGCTGTCGTGGTGACGCCGATCGCGGCGCTGGCACCTTGCAAATATGGTGAAGCCCCTGAACACCGGTGTTTACGCGGTATTCAAGGGCTCCAAATAGTACTTACGATACCTCGACCGCGTCAACGACTTACCGGCGTCGACGCGACCGTCGATCAAGATGCGCTATTCCGCCTCGCGACGCTGCTTCTTCCGGTTGCGCTTACGCGCCAGCGCCTGCTTGGCCCGACGTTTGTCGCCGGGCTTGAGGTAGAAGGAGTGCTTCTTGATGTCCTTGATGATGTCCTCTTGCTGAACTTTGCGCTTGAACCGACGCAGAGCCGACTCGATGGACTCGCCTTCCTGGATCTTCACCTCGGCCATCTCGAATTCACCTCCTCCCGTATTGGCATTCCCCATGACGGCTCACGAGCCGTGGGGGTGAATGTGCTAGGCTATCACACGGTTTTGTCCGGCGACGGCTCAAAAGCGGCCGCTGCGCACGATTGCGCATCCTTCCTGTAAGTAGCTGCAACAACGGCAGATAAACCCAATGAAGGTCCTGGTAATTGGCGCCGGCGCGCGTGAACACGCGCTGGCGGTGCAGTTGGCCGCCGCGCCCGGAACCGATGTCGTGTGTGCGCCCGGCAATCCCGGAATCGGCCGCGACGTGGCGGTGCACCCGGTCGACGCCACCAACCCCGAGGCCGTGCTCGCGCTGGCCGAGGCGATTGGGGCCGACCTGACAGTGATAGGACCGGAGGCGCCCCTGGCCGCGGGCGTGGCCGATCGCTTGCTGAAGGCCGGACGACCAGTTTTCGGGCCGACACAGGCGGCCGCGCAGCTCGAAACCAGCAAGGCCTTTGCAAAGGGCGTGATGGCGCGCCACGGCGTGCCGACCGCTGCTGCCGTCGTGTGCGACACGGCGGAGCAGGCCAGCGACGCGCTGGCCGAGGCGCGGCTGGGCTGGCCGGTCGTGGTGAAGGCTGACGGACTGGCGGCCGGTAAGGGTGTGGTCATCGCCGCCGACCGCGCCGAGGCGGAAGCCGCCGTGCGGGCCGCCATGGTCGAAGGAGCGTTCGGCGCGGCGGGCGCGCGGGTGGTGCTGGAGGAGTGCCTCACGGGAGAGGAGCTGCTTGTACTTCGTCATCGCGGCCGGCGAACGCTTCGTCGCCTGTGGATCCGCCCAGGATCACAAGCGCCTGCTCGACGGCGACCAGGGACCGAATACCGGCGGCATGGGCGCCTTTGCGCCGAGCGTGCTGCTGACCGACGAGCTGCGCGCGCGCATCGAGCGCGAGGTGGTGACCCCGGTGCTGACCGGGATGGCGGCCGAAGGCATGCCCTTCGTGGGATTCCTCTACTGCGGCCTGATGCTCACCGCCGCAGGACCGAAGGTCATCGAGTTCAACTGCCGGTTTGGCGATCCCGAAGCCCAGGTCGTGCTGCCGCTGCTGGTCGAACCGCTGGGACCGCTGCTGCTTGCGGCCAGCACGGCCGGCACCCTTCCCGCGCGCGCCCGCTTTGCCGACGACGTGGCAGTGGGGGTCGTGCTTGCGTCCCGCGGCTACCCGGCCGCACCTGAAACCGGGCAGGTCATCGCTGGGCTCGAGCACCTGGCCTCACGCCATCCCGGCGTGCAGGTGCGATTTGCCGGCGTCGCCGAACGCGACGGCCGGCTCGTGACGGCCGGTGGCCGGGTATTGACGGTGGTCGGTCGCGCCAGCACCTACGCCGCGGCCATTGCGGCGGCCTATGCGGCCGCCGACGACATCGCATTCGACGGGCAACTGCGGCGCTCCGATATCGGCGCTCGCGCCGTGCGGTCCGCGAACGCGCGGCCATGAAATACGCCGTCGTCACCTTCGGCTGCCGCGTCAACCAGGCGGACTCGCTGGCGGTCGAGGCGGCGCTCACCTCGGCCGGCGCTGAAGCCGCGCCTGCCGATCGCGCGGCGGTCGTGATCGTGAACACCTGCTCGGTCACGGCCAGTGCCGACCAAGGCGCCCGCCAGACCATCCGCCGCATCCATCGCGAGAACCCCACGGCCCGCATCGTCGTGACCGGCTGTTTCGCGTCGCGCGCCAGCGCCGACGTGGCGGCTCTGCCCGGCGTGGAGCTGGTGGTGCCGAACCTCGACAAGCCGCGGCTGGCGGCGACGCTGCTGCCGATGCTGGGGGTGGATCCTTCCGCCGACGATTCCTGTGGCCGGACGCCGGGCCCGGGGCTGATGGGCCGTACGGCCTGGACGTTGCGAGCGCAGACCGGCTGCGACGAGCCGTGCAGCTACTGCATCATTCCCAAGACGCGCGGCCCCAGCCAGAGCCGGCCGCTCGCCGACATCGTTACGGAACTGCGGCGAGTGGTGGCGGCCGGCTACAAAGAGGTCGCCCTTACCGGCGTGCATCTGGGGGCGTGGGGACGCGACCTGTCTCCGGCCGCGGGCCAGCTCGCCCGCCTGCTCGAGGCCTTGCGGATCGAGGCCGGAACGTTCCGGGTTCGAGTGAGTTCGCTGGAACCGATGGACTGCACCAAGGAGGTGCTTGATGTGGTGGCCGGCGCGCCGCACCGCTTCGCGGCCCATCTGCACCTGCCGCTGCAGCACGCGTCGCCACGGATCCTGGCAGCGATGCGTCGCCCCTACTCCGCTGCGCAGTTCGCCGGGCTCGTGAGCGACGTGCGGCGACGTCTGCCGGACGCCGCCATCGGCTCGGATGTGATCGTGGGTTTCCCTGGGGAGACCGACGGCGACTTCGACACCCTGACCCGTTTTCTCGAGGACTCGCCACTGACCCACTTGCACGTGTTCCCCTACTCCGATTGGCCGGGCACCGAGGCCGAGGCCTTGCCGGACAAGGTGCACGGCGCCGTGGTGAAGGCCCGGGCGCAGCGGCTGCGCGCCGTCTCGCGCGTGCTCGCCGAGCGCTTCCGCGCCGCGCAAACGGGCCGCGTTCGCCCGGCACTGACCATCGAGGACGGCCGCGTGGCGATCACCGACAACTACCTGCGGGTCGCCGTCCCGCCCGGGCACGGCCGCAACGAATGGATTGATGCGCTCGTGCCGGCAGTGCCGATTGACGCGGCGGCGTCCTGAGGGCAACCCGTCCGGATCGCCGCCGTCCGGGCCGCGGCGGGCCTACGGCGCGGGTGCCTGGGGGAGAAGCGCCTTCAACGCGTCGTCGATGTGGCCCCGAAACGTCTCGGCGGCGTGGCCCTCCGGCACTTCGGCGTAGGTGACATCGGCGCTGGCTTCGGCCAGCGCGGTGCGGAGCGTGCGGGCGCCCTTCACGTCGGTGTTGTACGTGGCACCCAGCACGAAGAACCGCACGCCGAACACGGCCCGCTGCCCCTGCGCTTGGTTGGTGATGAGGGTCGCCGCCTGTGCCGGCGGCGCCAGGGCCGCACACAACCCGAACACCCCCGGGTGCTCCACCGCGAGGTCCAGCGCGCCGTAGGCGCCGAGGGAGCTGCCGAAGATGACGCGGTGATCCGGCGCCGGGAACGTGCGCAGCGTGCTGTCGATGTGGGGGACGAGTTCCGTGGCGATGAAGGCTCGCCATGCGGCGTTGCGCGAATATTCCTCCTGGCGACTGCCCGGTTCCACGAAGATGGCAATCAGCGGCGGCACCGCCTTGGCAGCAATCAGGCGGTCGAGCACCGCCGGCACGGCCATCCAATCGACGTAGTTGGCGCCGTCCAGAAAGTACACGGTGGGGTAGATGTCTTGCGAGGCGTCGTAGTCCGGCGGGAGGTAGGTCCACACGCGCCGGTCGCTGTGCAGCGCGCGGCTGGGCACCACCTGCTCGGCCACCCTCCCAACCTTCGCCGGGGCCGGACCATCCACCTCGGCATGGTTCGTGAAGAACGGCATGCGGATTTCCGAGCGGGGGCCCGAGAAAGTGCGGACCGTCCGCGGATTGCGCGGGTCGGTGGTGGCCTCTTTCTCGAACAGGAAGGTGTACTCGAGGCGCGCGTTGGCGAAGGCCGTCCCTTCCAGATACGAATACGGCGTGCCTTCGATGCGCGTGGGCGTACCAGCCGTGGCGTCGTAGCCCTGGGGGGTCATGGCCCAGGCGTTGAAATCGCCGACGACGCGCGGCGTGCGCCCGGAGTCGTCATCGCGGACGAAGAACAGGAGGCGGGCGTTCTGCTCCACGATGGGGTTGTTGACATGCGTGGCGAGATAGCGCTCGACCACGGCGGTCTTGGCCGCCGGATCGGCAGCCTTGTCGACCTGCCGCAGCAGCGCCTTCAGCGTCTCCGGTTGTCCACCGCACGAGGCCAGGCAGACCACGGCGACGAGCAGCGCAGCCAGCGTCCGGGCGGGCTCGACCGCGGCGCTCATGCGAGCGCGGCCGCCAGGGCCTGCGCGGCGCTCTGCGTGCGCCCGCCCTCGACGATGAGCTGACCGCAAGCGGCGCGGATGTCACGTCCGCGGCTCTTGCGCACCGACACCGTGACCTGACGATCCGCCAGGATCCGGGCGAAGGCGTTGACGCGGTCGTCCGAGGGCCGGTCGAAGGGGATGCCCGGCGCCGCATTCAACGGAATCAGGTTCACCTTGGCTTTCACCCCGTCGAGCAAACGCACCAGACGCCGGGCGTCGGCGGGGGTGTCGTTCACGCCGTCGAGCAGCACGTACTCGAAGGTGATGCGGCTCCGCTTGCGGACGGGGAAGCGCTTGCACGCCTCGATCACGGCCTGCAGCCCATATTTCTTGCTGGGCGGCACGATGGCGGCGCGCTGTTCCTCGGTCGTGGCGTGCAGCGAGATGGCCAAGTTCGGCATGAGCGGCTCCGACGCCAGCTTGTCGATCATCGGCACGATGCCCACGGTAGACAGCGTGACCCGCCGCGGCGAAACCGCCAGGCCCTCGGGCTCGTTGAGAAGGATGCGCAGCGCCTGCATGGTCGCGTCGTAGTTGTGCAGCGGTTCGCCCATGCCCATCAGCACGATGTTGAACGGCGCCTCGAGCAGCCCCGTGGCCGTGGCCAGCACCCGCACCTGCGCGGCGATTTCACCGGCGGTGAGATGACGCACCAAGCCCATCTTGCCAGTGAGGCAGAAGGCGCAGCCCATCGCGCAGCCGACCTGCGTGGACACACAGAACGTCTGCGCCGGGGTGTCGGGGATGTAGACGCACTCGATCTGGCGCCGGTCGGCGAAGGCCAGCACCAGCTTTTGGGTGCCGTCTTCCGACCGATCGTGCCGGACGATCTGCGGCGTGCCGATGTGGAACTGCGCACTCAGTTGCTCGCGCAGGCCGCGGCCCAGGTTGGTCATGCCCTCGAAATCGGTTGCGCCCCGTCGCCAGATCCAATGGAAGATCTGGCGGGCCCTGAAGCGAGGCAAGCCTTGCGCCTCGAGGAGAGCTTCCAGGGCGGAAAGCGACAGGGCGGCGAGGTCGGGGGGACGGGTTTCCACGGTATCTCTTGCGCCGTCTAGGACTTGCGCGGAGAAGTCCCAGTGTAACACCCGCGGCGAGGCTTCTCGGCGCCGGGTCGGGGACCCTTGCACGCCTCTCCAGCGCATGATATATTAGGCTAATTCCTTCCCAGTCAATCACTTAGCTGCCTAGCCGCGGAGAGGTCCGCCCGCCACCGTGTCCGACACCGCTATTCAACGGGAAGTCCTGCCGAATGGGCTTCGCCTGGTCACCGAACGGATGCCGCACGTGCGGTCGGTGAGCATCGGCGTGTGGCTCACCCGAGGGTCGCGTCACGAACCGTCGGCCCACGAAGGCATCGCGCACTTCGTCGAGCACATGCTCTTCAAGGGCACCGCCAAGCGTTCGGCCGAGGACATCGCCCAGCAGGTCGATTCGATCGGCGGCCACCTCGACGCGTTCACCTCCAAGGATACGCCGGGTACTTCATCAAGGTGCTCGACGAGCACCTGCCGCTGGCCGTCGACGTGCTTTCCGACCTCGTTACCGCGCCGCAGTTCGACAGCGAGGAAATCGAGCGCGAGAAGAAGGTCGTGCTCGAAGAGATCAAGATGGTCGAGGACACGCCCGACGACCTCGTCCACGAGATCTTCGCCGGCTCGTTCTGGCCGGGCCATCCCCTCGGACGGCCGATTCTGGGCCAGCCCGAATCGGTAGCGGCGCTGGACCGGCACGTCCTCCGCGGTTACTTCGCCGACGCCTACGTGGCCGAGAATTTCGTGGTGGCGGCGGTAGGCAACATCGACCATGCGCGCGTGCGCGACCTCATCGGGCGCGCTTTCGACGGCACGCCGGCGCGGGGCTCGGCGCTGCGCGACACCGTGCCGGCCACGGCCGCAGAGGTAGTGCTGCGGACGAAAGACCTCGAGCAGAGTCACGTGTGCTTCGGCGCGCCAGGGCTGGCCTACGGCGACCCGGATCGCTACGTCGCGCTGGCGTTGAACACCATGTTCGGCGGCTCGATGAGTTCCCGGCTGTTCCAGAACGTGCGCGAAAAGCGCGCCCTGGCCTACTCGGTGTTCTCGAGCCTGAGCGCCTATCGCGATGCCGGCGCGGCCACCATCTACGCCGGGTGCGCCAACGAGGCCGTGCCCGAACTGATCGACGTGGTGGTGGGCGAGCTGCGGCGGCTGAAGTCGGAGCCGCTGATGGCGGGCGAGTTGCAGCGTGCCAAGGACCACTTGAAGGGCAGCCTCATGCTGGGGCTCGAGAGCACGTCGAGCCGCATGTCGCACCTGGCCCGGCAGGACATCTACGGCGACGAGGGCGAAACACTGGATGACATGCTGGCGGCCATCGACGCGGTCAGTGAGGCCGCGGTGATGCGCGTCGCCGATCGCGTGTTCGCCACCGGACCTTTGGCGCTTACGGTACTGGGCGGCGGCCCCGAACACGCCGTCACCGCGGAACAGTTGTCCCTCGCATGATTCAGCGCTACACCAACCCTGAAATGGGCCGGATCTGGACCGAGCAGCGTCGCTACGAGACGTGGCTCGACGTCGAGCTGGCGGCGGCCGACGCCATGGCAGCCGCGGGCATCGTGCCCGTCGAAGCAGCCGCCGAACTGCGCGCCAAGGCGCGCTTCGATATCGCCCGTATCGAGGACATCGAGAAGGTCACGCATCACGACGTGATCGCGTTCACGACATCGGTGGCCGAGAACGTCGGTCCGGCCGCCCGGTGGCTCCACTTCGGACTGACCTCGTCGGACGTGGTCGACACGGCGCAGGCGCTGCAGATGGTCGAGGCCTGCGACGTCGTGCTGCGCCTGATCGAGACGCTCCGCGCCGCGGTCCGCGAGCGAGCCATGGAACACCGGCGCACCCCGATGATCGGGCGGACCCACGGGGTGCACGCCGAACCGATGACTTTCGGCCTGAAGTTGGCCCTGTGGTACGACCAGCTGGGTCGGGACGTCACGCGCATGACCCGGGCCCGCGAGGGTGTGCGGGTCGGCAAGGTCTCGGGCGCGGTGGGCACCTTCGCCCATCTCGACCCCGCGATCGAGGCCGACGTGTGCCGCCGTCTGGGCCTGGAGCCGGCGGCCATCTCCACCCAGGTGATCCAGCGCGACCGGCATGCCGAGCTGCTCGGTGCGGTGGCGCTGACCGGAGCCTCGCTCGAGGCCTTCGCCCTCGAGATACGCGGTCTGCAGAAGACCGAGATCGGCGAAGTGGAAGAGCCGTTCGCCAAGGGCCAGAAGGGCTCATCGGCGATGCCGCACAAGCGCAATCCGATCGGCTGCGAGCAGATCGTCGGGTTGAGCCGGCTGCTGCGCGCCAATGCCGGAGCGGCCTGCGAGAACGTGGCGCTGTGGCATGAGCGCGACATCTCGCACTCGTCGGTGGAGCGCGTCATCCTGCCCGACAGTTTCATTGCCCTCGACCACATGCTGCGGCGTTTCACCCGCATCGTCAGCGGGATGGTGGTATATCCGGATCGGATGCGCGACAACCTCGGGCGATCACGCGGCGTGGTCTTCTCGGGGCAGGTGCTGCTCGAGCTGGCTCGCCGGGGCATCGCGCGGGAGCAGGCCTACGAGTGGGTGCAGCGCAACGCCATGCGGGCCTTCCACGAGCGAACGGATTTCAAGGCGCTGCTGCTGGCCGACGCCGATGTCGCAGGGGTGCTCGGCGCGGCCGAGATTGAGCGCGCCTTCGACCTCGATGAGCAATTGCGGAACGTGGATGCGATCTTCGCGCGGGTCTTCGGCCCCGACGCCGCGTAGAAAGACGGAACGACGATGCGAGCACGCGTGTATGTGACCTTGAAACCGTCGGTGTTCGACCCGCAGGGGCGCGTCGTCGCCGACGCCCTGCAGACGCTCGGCTACGACGACGTGCGGGACGTGCGTCAGGGCAAGTTCTTCGAGGTGGAGCTCGAGGCAGCCGATGCCGGCATCGCCGAGGCACGGGTGGCTGAAATGGCCGCCCGGCTGCTGGCGAATCCCGTGATCGAGAGCTACCGGGTGGAAGTGCTCCAGGGATAGAAACGGTTACCAGGAACCGGGAATCAGGGGACGCGAATGAAGTTTGCGGTCATCGTCTTTCCGGGATCGAACTCCGATCGGGATGCCTACCACGCGGCCGGCGCGGTGCTCGGCGAGCAGGCCTCGCTGGTGTGGCACAAGGACACCGATCTGGACGGCGCCGACGCCGTGATCCTTCCCGGCGGGTTCGCGCATGGCGACTACCTGCGCACGGGCGCGATCGCGCGGTTTTCGCCGATCATGCCGGCCGTAAGCGCCTTTGCCGCCCGCGGCGGGCCAGTGCTGGGCATCTGCAACGGGTTCCAGGTGCTGCTCGAAGCGGGCCTGCTGCCCGGCGCGATGGTGCGCAACCGCGGCATCAAGTTCATCTCGCGCCTCGTCCCGGTGCTGGTCGAGGCCACCGACACGCCGTTCACCCGCGGCTGCACGCCCGGCCAGGTGCTGCAGATGCCGATCGCCCACGGCGAAGGCAACTACTACGCGCCGCCCGACGTGATTGCCGACCTCGAACGGAACCGGCAGGTCGTCTTTCGCTACGTGGACGAGCACGGCCAGGCCGGTCCCGGTGCCAATCCCAACGGCTCGGCCAATGGCATTGCCGGCATCTGCAACGCGGAACGCAACGTCGTCGGCTTGATGCCTCATCCGGAGCGGGCCTGCGAGCCCTGGATGGGCAGCGCCGACGGCCGCCTGGTGTTGCAGTCGGCGGTGCGGGCCTATGCCGAGGGCGTCATCGGGCGCCCGGCAGAGGTCCGGTGACCATCCCCATGTCGCCTGTGTCCGCGCCGAATCCGGCGATCCGACGCGCGGCCGCGCAGCGGGGCATCGGCATGGCGATGCTCGGCTCGACCATCGCCTTGCTGACCATGTCGGCACTCACCTGGGCAGGCGTACTGCCCCTCGACCAAGCCATCCGGGGCTGGGCCACCGCCGGAATCGCCGCGGCGGCGATCATCGACGGCGGCGTCGGCCTCTATTTCCTGCGTGCGTCTTCCCAATCATGAGCGAGATTGACCAGCAACTGCTCGAGCAGCACGGCATCACCGCCGGCGAATACGCCCGCATCATCGAGCTGATGGGACGCGCGCCCAACCTGCTCGAGCTCGGCCAGTTCTCGGTGATGTGGTCGGAGCATTGCAGCTACAAGAGTTCGCGGGTGCACCTGAAGACGCTGCCCACCACCGGGCCGCGCGTCGTGCAGGGCCCTGGTGAGAACGCCGGCGCGGTCGACATCGGCGACGGCCTGGCGGCGGTGTTCAAGATCGAATCGCACAACCACCCGTCGTTCATCGAGCCGTACCAAGGCGCGGCCACCGGCGTGGGCGGCATCATCCGCGACATCTTCACCATGGGCGCGCGACCGATTGCCCTGTTGAACGCGCTGCGTTTCGGCTCGCTCGAGACGCCGCTGGCGCGGCGCATCTTCGAAGGCGTCGTGGCCGGGATCGGCGGCTACGGGAACAGCATCGGCATCCCGACCATCGGCGGCGAGATCGTGTTCGACGAGGCCTACGCCGGCAACCCGCTGGTCAACGTCCTGTGCCTCGGGCTGGCGCGCCACGACGAAATCATCAAGGGCCAGGCCACGGGCATCGGCAATCCGGTCTACTACGTCGGCGCCAAGACCGGCCGCGACGGCATCCACGGCGCCACCATGGCCTCGGCCGAGTTCGACGAGTCGTCGGCCGAAAAACGTCCGGCCGTGCAGGTCGGCGACCCCTTCATGGAGAAGCTCCTCATGGAGGCCTGCCTTGAAGTGATGAAAACCGACGCGCTCGTCGGCATCCAGGACATGGGCGCCGCGGGGCTGACCTGCGCCACCTCCGAGATGAGCTCGCGCGGCGGGAGCGGCATGGACGTCGAAGTGTCGCTCGTGCCCCAGCGCGAAACCGGCATGACGCCCTACGAGATCATGCTCTCGGAATCGCAGGAACGCATGCTGCTCGTCGCCAAGATCGGGCGCGAGCGCGAGGTCGAGGAGGTGTTCGAGAAGTGGGACCTCCACGCCGTGCGCATCGGTCACGTCACCGACAGCGGCCGGGTGCGCCTGTTCCATCACGGCACCCTCGTGGCGGACGTGCCGGCCGGGGCCCTGACCGACGAGGGTCCCGTCTACCGCCGGCCCATGGAACGGCCATCGTGGCAGTCCGACGTGCAGCACCTCGATCTGAACGCGCTGCCAGCGCCGCCGTCCTCGCAGGTCGCATTCGAGGCGTTGCTCGCCTCGCCCCTCATCGCCAGCAAGCGCTGGGCCTACCAGCAGTTCGACCACAGCGTCGGCACCAACACCATTGCCCAACCGGGCCGGGGCGCCGGCGTGGTGCGGATCAAGGGCGCGCGACAGGGCATTGCCGTCTCCGTGGACGGCAACGGCCGCTACTGCTACCTGGACCCGTATCGTGGCGCCATGCTGGCCGTGGCCGAGTCGGCGCGGAACGTGGCGTGCGCGGGCGGCGAGCCCATCGGCGCCACCAACAACCTGAACTTCGGCAATCCGGAACGGCCCGAGATCATGTGGCAGTTGGGGGAAGCGGTGAGGGGCATCGGCGACGCCTGCCGGGCGCTCGAGGTGCCGATTACCGGCGGCAACGTCAGCCTCTACAACGAAACCGAGGGTCGGGCCATCTATCCCACTCCCGTCCTCGGCGTCGTCGGCCTGGTGGCCGACGCGTCGTGCACGGTCA
The DNA here is from genome assembly GCA_963843885.1 of uncultured Acidobacteriota bacterium. Classification (GTDB taxonomy): domain Bacteria; phylum Acidobacteriota; class Vicinamibacteria; order Vicinamibacterales; family UBA2999; genus CADEFD01. The sequence continues at coordinate 854,674 of CAWJMJ010000009.1, read as the reverse complement.
GCCGCGCCTTTCAATCGACCGGGGCGGCAGTGATTGTCTTCGGCGAGAATCTCGGGGAACTCGGTGGGTCGGAGTACCTGGCACGTCTGATGGAGCGCGTGCAAGGTGAGCCGCCAGCCCTCGACCTGGGAAAAGAGCGGGCCCTGCAGCAACTGGTCGTCGCGCTGGTGCAGGCCCGGCTGGTCGAGTCGGCGCACGACTGCTCGGACGGCGGCCTTGCCATCACGCTGGCCGAGTGCACCTTCGACACGGCCGGCATCGGCGTGGAGTCCAACTTGACGGGCGTCGAGGGCGAGTTCGGAGCGTTCGGCCACGCCGCCACGCTGTTCGGCGAAAGCGCCTCTCGAGTGGTGGTCTCGGTGCCCGACGGGTCGGTGTCGCAGGTGCTCAACGAGGCAGCCCGGGCGGGTGTGCCGGCGCGGGTCATCGGCCGCACCGGCGGGCCTGAAATCCGCATCGACATCGATGGCACTCCGGCGGTCCGCATGGCCGTTGCGGCGGCCGAGTCGGCGTGGGCCACGGCGATCGGACGCTTCTATCGGGCGACGGAGGGCGCGGCATGATGTCGCGACTCCACATTCGACTCGGCTGAGGGAACGGGGACTCGCGATGTTCGACAAGTTTCGCGAAGAATGCGGCGTCTTCGGCATCTACAACCACGCCGAGGCCGCCAAGATGGCCTACTTGGGGTTGTATGCCCTGCAGCACCGCGGGCAGGAAAGCGCCGGCATCGCCGTGTCCGATGGCCTCCGCATACGCGCCGTGCGCCAGATGGGCTATGTCGCCGACATCTTCACGCAGCCGGCCCTGGCCACGCTGCCCGGCAACATCGCCATCGGCCACACGCGCTACTCGACGGCCGGCGAGAGCACGGTCGCCAACGCGCAGCCGCTGCTCATCGAATGCGTGCATGGGCAGGTCGGCATCTGCCACAACGGCAATATCGTGAACGCGCGCGAGATTCGCGACGAACTCGTGCGCCAGGGGTCGATCTTCCAGACCAGCAGCGACACCGAAGTGGTGCTGCACCTCTTTGCGCGGTCGCAGGCGGGCGGCGTCGACGACGCCCTGATCGAGTCGATCGCCCGGCTCACCGGCGCCTTCTCGTTTGCGTTCATCACCAAGGACCGCCTGGTCGCGGCCCGCGACCCGCACGGCTTCCGGCCGCTGGCGCTCGGGCGCCTCGGCGACGGTTGGGTGGTGTGCTCCGAGACGTGCGCCATGGATCTCGTCGGCGCCACCTACGTTCGCGACGTGGAGCCGGGCGAGGTATTGCTCATCGGCCCCGACGGTCTCCGCTCGGTCAAGCCCTTCCCGCCGGCGCCGAGCGCGCACTGCATCTTCGAACACGTCTACTTCGCGCGACCCGACAGTGAGGTGTTCGGCAAGAGCGTCAGCGAAGTCCGCACCAATCTCGGCCGCCAGTTGGCGCGGGAAACCGGCGTGCCCGCCGACGTGGTGGTGCCCATTCCCGATTCGGGCGTGTGCGCGGCCATCGGCTACGCCGAGGAAGCGGGCGTGCCGATGCGCTTCGGCCTGATTCGCAATCACTACGTGGGCCGGACGTTCATCGAGCCAGCCCAGTCCATCCGGCACTTCGGCGTCAAGGTCAAGCTGAACCCGGTGCGCAGCCTGCTCCGCGGCCAGCGCGTCATCCTGATCGACGACTCGATCGTGCGCGGCACGACCAGCCGCAAGATCGTGAAGATGGTGCGGGCCGCCGGGGCGGTCGAAGTGCACGTGCGCATCAGTTGCCCGCCGACCATCTCGCCCGTGTTTCTACGGCGTCGACACGCCGCAGCGGAGCGAGCTCATCGCGGCGACGCACTCACTCGAGGAGATTCGCAAATACCTCGAAGCCGACTCGGTGGCCTACTTGAGCCTGGACGGACTCCTCAAGGCGGTCACGCCCGAAAGCGGGCGCTACTGCACGTCGTGCTACACCGGACGCTATCCGGTGGCGTTCCCCCGCGATCAGCAGGCGTATCTGCAGCTCGCGCTCAAGCTCGATACCAAGAACCCGGCGCTCGCGCCGGCCGAGCCCGTCGCATGAGCGGCTCCAGCTACAAGGCCGCCGGGGTCGATATCGACGCGGGCAACGAAACCGTTCGCCGCATCAAGTCCATCGCGCGCGGCACGTTCACCCCCGGTGTGTTGTCGGAGATCGGATCCTTCGGCGGCTTGTTCTCGCTCGGCAGCGGCTGGCAGGATCCGGTGCTGGTATCGAGCGCCGATGGCGTCGGCACCAAGCTGAAAGTGGCGTTCCTGGCCGGCGTGCACGGCACGATTGGCCAGGATCTCGTCAACCATTGTGTCAACGACATCCTGGTGCAGGGCGCCGCGCCGCTGTTCTTTCTCGACTATCTGGCGACGGGGCGGCTGTCGCCGGACGTGGCCGAGCAGATCGTGACCGGCCTTGCCGCCGCCTGCCGCGAGAACGGGTGCGCGCTGCTTGGCGGCGAGACCGCGGAGATGCCGGGCTTCTATGCCGATGGGGAATACGACGTCGCCGGTTTCATCGTCGGCGCGGTGGAGAAGAGCAAGCTCGTCGACGGCCGCGGGATCGTGCCTGGCGACGTGTTGCTCGGCCTGCCGTCGGTAGGATTGCACACCAATGGCTACTCGTTGGCGCGGCACATCGTGTTCGCCACGCTGGGCCTCGACGTCGACAGCCACGTCCCCGAGCTGGGCGAGACGGTGGGCGCGGCGCTGTTGCGGCCCCACCGGTCGTATCTGCGGGCAATCCAGCCCTTGTTGGCGGGCGGGCTCGTGAAGGGGATGGCGCACATCACCGGCGGCGGTCTGACCGACAACCTGCCGCGCATGCTGCCCGACGGAGCGGCTGCGGAGGTGCGGCGAGGCTCATGGCCGGTGCTGGCCCTCTTCGAATGGCTGGGACGCGCCGGAGCGGTCGCGCAGGACGACCAGTATCGAACCTTCAATATGGGCGTCGGGCTCGTCGTGGCCGTGTCGGAAGCAGATGCGGCCGAGGCGATGGGCCAGCTGCGATCGGCTGGTGAGCAGGTCTACGAAATCGGCAGGATCGTAGCGGGCGTTGCCGGCGTGGCGTATGTCTGACGTTGCGAGCCCGGGTGGCGGGCGCCGTCTCGGCGTGCTCGTCTCCGGCCGCGGCTCGAACCTGCAAGCCCTCATCGACGCCATCGGGGAGGGCCGTCTCGACGCGACGATCGCCGTCGTGATCGCGAACGTCGCAACCGCACCAGCGCTCGCCAAGGCCGCTGCGGCGGGCCTCGAGACCGTCGTTGCTGGACACCGGGACTGGCCCAGTCGCGAATCCTACGACGAGCACCTGGCGGCCCTTCTTCACGACTATCGCGTTGATGTCGTGTGCCTTGCGGGCTTCATGCGACGCTTGAGCAGCCGTTTCCTGGAGCGCTTCTCCGGGCCGGTGCTGAACGTGCACCCCTCGCTCCTGCCGGCGTTTCCGGGCCTCGACGCGGCCGGGCAGGCAGTGGCCCACGGCGTCAAACTGGCCGGCTGCACCGTGCACCTGGTGACAGCGGAACTCGACGCGGGCCCGATCGTGCGTCAGGCGGCGGTGCCCGTGCTCCCCGACGACTCGGCGGAGTCACTCGCGGCGCGCATCCTGATTGAGGAACACCGCCTCCTCGTCGAAGCGGTCTCGCGGGTATTGTCCGGGGGATGGCGCGTGGCCGGCCGGCGATTCATCGAGAGCTAGTGGCGACACGCCGCTCGGCCCCGAATACCCGCGCCGGGCGGAGACGTGCCCGCTTCTGGCGCCGGCGGCGCGCGCGGCTACAACTCCGACCGGGTGCGTAAGGTCAGCACCGACACGTCAGCGGGACAATTGATGCGCACTGGCGCGACGACCGTCCCTACGCCTCGACTGACGTACAGAGTGCAGTTGCGCTCCGTGGCCGCGCCCGCGAGGACCGGGAAGCGGCGCGCGGCGATCGCTCCGATGCCGGGCAGCACCACCTGACCCCCATGGGTGTGTCCGGCGAGTACCAGTTGCACGTCCAGCGCGGCCGCTTCCGTCAGCCGGCGCGGGTCGTGAGCGAGCAACAGGGTCGTGGGTCCCGCTCCCTTGAGCACCTTGGCCACGTCGACCTGCTTCCTGGTCCAGTAGCGCAACCCGGCGATATCGACCGCCTCGCCGCGGATGACGACGCGCGTGCGCTGATCGCGCAGCACCGAGAAGCCGCGCGCGGCCAGGGCGGCCGGGACGACGCGGTCGTCGTCGTGGTTCCCGAGCACGGCAAATGAGCCCTCGGGGGCCTGCGCGAGCGGGGCCAGCAGCTCGGCGACCGGCGCGGCGCGCCGGATGTTGGCGTCGGTGACGTAGTCGCCGCCAAGCGCGATCAGGTCGGGCGCCTCCTGACGCAACAGGTCGACGGCCCTGCGGATGTCGGCGTCGGGCACTGTGTCACTGGAGTGCACGTCGGTGATCAAGCCGACCCGCAGGCCGTCCAACGCTCGCGGCAGACCAGCGACGAACAGGTCACTCCGCTCCAGCCGGATCTGATGGCGTTCGTAGAGCACGCCGTAGCCGACCCGTCCGACGAGGACGCCCGCCCCCGTGGCCACGAGGCTCTTGAGTGCCATCCGCCGTGTCGGACGCCAGGGGTCGATCGACATCACGCTGCTGGCGCCATGTTAGCGCAGCCCCGTCGGCCGCCCGGCCGGGGATAT
>CAWJMJ010000009.1:0-845000 GCA_963843885.1 uncultured Acidobacteriota bacterium | reverse complement strand
AGCCCAGACGACCGGCTAAGGTCCCAAACTTAGTGCTAAGTGGTAAAGGATCTGAAGACGCTCAGACAACCAGGAGGTTGGCTTAGAAGCAGCCATCCTTTAAAGAAAGCGTAATAGCTCACTGGTCAAGCGGCTTTGGGCCGACAATATAACGGGGCTCAAGCACTAGACCGAAGCCGTCGAACATCGGATCTTGCGAGGTCCGGCGTTGGTAGAGGAGCGTTCCCAACTGCAGCGAAGTCAGACCGTAAGGACTGGTGGAGGGTTGGGAAGTGACCCTGCCGGCATAAGTAGCGAGAAGGGAAGTGAGAATCTTCCCCGCCGTAAGCCTAAGGTTTCCTGAGGTAGGTTCGTCCGCTCAGGGTTAGTCGGGAGCTAACGCGAGGCCGAAAGGCGTAGCGGATGCACATCCGGTTAATATTCCGGAACTACCTAAATATCGTTATCACGATGGGGGGACGCAGGAGGCTATGCGAGCCTGGAGAGGGCCGCAAGGTGCCAGGTTGAGATTCGTAGGGGGATTCGCCAGGCAAATCCGGTGGATCATATACCCTGAGGGATCATAGCGAGAGCCGCAAGGCTCATAAAGCCGCAGACGCCACGCTGCCGAGAAAAGCCTCTAAGGAGATATTTGGGTACCCGTACCGCAAACCGACACAGGTAGGCGAGGAGAAAATCCTCAGGCGCAAGTGAGAATCACTCGTTTAGGAACTCGGCAAAATTGCCCCGTAACTTCGGGAGAAGGGGTGCTCCGTTACCGTTAGTGTCCACGCGGCACGAAGCGGGAGGGAGTTGCAATTAAGAGGCCCAAGCGACTGTTTACTAAAAACACAGGGCTCTGCTAAGTCGAAAACGACGTATAGGGTCTGACGCCTGCCCGGTGCCGGAAGGTTAAAAGGAGAGGTTAGCCGCAAGGCGAAGCTCTGAATTGAAGCCCCGGTAAACGGCGGCCGTAACTATAACGGTCCTAAGGTAGCGAAATTCCTTGTCGGGTAAGTTCCGACCTGCACGAATGGCGTAACGATTTGGGCGCTGTCTCAACGAGTGACACTGCGAATTTGTGGTACCGGTGAAGACGCCGGTTGCCCGTCACAAGACGAAAAGACCCCGTGCACCTTTACTACACCTTAGTAGTGAATGCTGGCGTCGTATGCGCAGGATAGGTGGGAGGCTTTGAACCCAGGTTTTCGGGCTTGGGGGAGCCAACGGTGAGATACCACCCTTACGACTCCGGCGTTCTAACTGAGACCCGTTATCCGGGTTCAGGACACTGCTAGGCGGGTAGTTTGACTGGGGCGGTCGCCTCCTAAAGAGTAACGGAGGCGCGCGAAGGTTCGCTCAGGCTGTTTGGAAATCAGCCGTAGAGTGCAAAAGCATAAGCGAGCTTGACTGCGAGACAAACAAGTCGAGCAGATGGGAAACCAGGCTTTAGTGATCCGGTGGTTCCGCATGGAAGGGCCATCGCTCAACGGATAAAAGGTACGCCGGGGATAACAGGCTGATCCTGAGCCAAGAGTTCACATCGACGCTAGGTTTGGCACCTCGATGTCGGCTCATCGCATCCTGGAGCTGTAGCAGGTTCCAAGGGTCCGGCTGTTCGCCGGTTAAAGCGGTACGTGAGCTGGGTTTAGAACGTCGCGAGACAGTTCGGTCTCTATCTGTGATGGGCGCAGGAAATTTGAGTGGGTCTGACCTTAGTACGAGAGGACCGGGTTGGACGGACCTCTAGTGTACCGGTTATCACGCCAGTGGTAGCGCTGGGTAGCTAAGTCCGGAAGGGAGAAACGCTGAATGCATCTAAGCGTGAAACCCTCCTCAAGATGAGATTTCCCTGGACGCAAGTCCCTGAAGGCTCCTGGTAGACTACCAGGTTGATAGGTCGGGTGTGGAAGCGTAGCGATACGTTCAGCTAACCGATACTAATCAGCCGTGAGGCTTGACCATTTATTCACTCGCCTGATTCAGCGGGTGTGTGGTCAAACAACTATCGATTGCAGGATATTCACGCCGTGTCACGGATTCGTCCGTGTCACGGTGAACGAGATGCTCTGGGACGACCCACCTTCGCGCCGTCGTGGCGCTTCGGTTGGCAGGCCGCATAAGGCCGCTAATCGCAGCTCGCCGCGCGAGCGAAGGCGGGACCCCAGACACCAAGTTTCCCGGTGGCCATAGGAGCAGGGTCACACCCGTTCCCATTCCGAACACGGAAGTTAAGCCTGCTACCGCCGATGGTACTGCGTGCGTAGGTGCGTGGGAGAGTAGGTCGCTGCCGGGGATATATCGAAGGGGAAGCCCGACGCCACGTGCGTCGGGCTTTTCTTTTTTGCGGGGGATGGCGAAGTATCAAGCGACTTCGTCACGAGCGCGGAGCCCCTCAGCGCAACAGCGTGAGGACGGCCGAATAGCCCGCCCCACACGCCACTACTCCGAACACCACGGACGCCAGCGCATTGGCAGAGGCCGCCAGCCATTGGCCCTGCTGGAGGAGCGCCAAGGTCTGCACGCTGAAGGTGGAGAACGTCGTGAATCCACCCAGCAGACCCGTCATCGTGGCGTGTCGTGCGACCGGGTGCCACGCTCCAGGGCCCGACGCCGTAGAGATGCCGACCAGGGCCCCGAGAACGAAGGATCCCAGCAGGTTGACCGTCAGCGTCCCCCACGGAAACCCAGCGCCGGTCAGGCGGGTGACGGCCTCCGTCAACAGGTGGCGGAGCACGCCTCCGGTCGCACTGCCCACCGCAATTGCCAGCCACGCCAGCCAGGGCGTCCCGATCATGTGCGCAAGCATAGACGAAGCGTCCTGGCGGACGGCTGATGCTGGGGTGGAGTGCGGAGTGGCAACGGCCTCAAGGCGTCGCGCCCTCAGCGGCGGCGACCGTGCCTGGCGGCCGATGCCGAATCGGCACGAGGCGGTCGACATCGAAGCCCTGCGCGCGCGCCTCGTGAATCGCACGGGCGAAGGCGGCTTCGTTCAGGGCCGCGACCCTCGCCAGCACCGACAGCCGGGTGCGGTCACGATCGCCGACCAGCAGCCATTCCTTATTCGTGCCCACGGCCAGCACCCAATGGTCGGACCAAGCGCCGGGCCACCACGCGAAGAGCGCCGGCGTGAAGCGCGCCTCCAGCCGTGCCGCACTGCTGCCGGAAGCGCGGAGACGGCCCAGGCGCACCTCGTCGCCCGACGCAGTCGTACAGCTTCTGCGGACGTCGATCCGGCGGTCGTCTCGGATGGACCAGCGGAATCTGGTGTTCGCCTGTACAGCGCCGGTGCGGCCACGACCCGTAGGCCGCCACTTCGTACCAGTCGCCGGCCAGTGGCTCGAGCGCCAAATCCTCGACGACGCTCGGCCATGACTCCGATTGCGCATCGGCCGCACGGGCTACGGCCACTACCAGCAGGAATAGCGCCGCAGCTCGCCGCATCTCAGCCTTCGGCCTCGGGCTCACCGTCAGGCGTCGGAGCGGTGACAGTTGCCAAGGCCGGCGCGGCCTCGACGTCAATAGGCCGTTCGTCCAGGAGGCAATCGGTGACGTAGTCCAGCGCCGGACCGTCGCTGCGCGCGAGCAAGGCCTCGAGGGGCGAATGCGTCAATGGTTCACCCTCGCGGTGCTGCATGGTTGGCCACGAGCCGTCGGCGCGGCGGCGAGCGTAGCGACACCAGAAGCCGACGTGCCACCGCAGGAATTCCCGCGCCCGTTCACGGCCGAACTGGTCGCCTCCCCAGTGTTCGAGCGCCAAGACCACGTAGCGGCGGTAGATGGCCACCCGTGCCTCGCCGTCGAGATCGAGATATCCGTCCGACACCTCACGGAAGAGCCAGGGTTTGATGAGCACCCCTCGCGCCGACATCACCGCCGCGCATCCCGCGCGGGTCAGCGCCGCAGCGATCTCATGCGGGAAAAGCACATCGCCGTTTCCCACGACCGGGATCGGCACGGCGGCGACGACTTGGCCGATGGCATCCCAGTCGGCCGCCAAGCGGTAGCGGGCGTTGCGAGTGCGACCGTGGACGATGAGGGCGTCGGCGCCGCCGTCGACGGCGGCCTGGGCCTGGTCGAGGTAGTTGCGATCCTCGTCGTTCCACCCCAGACGAATCTTGGCCGTGACCGGCACGTGCTGAACCGCCCGCTTCATGGCCTCGACGATGCGCCGGATGCGCTTGGGCTGGCGGCCAATCGACGCGCCGAGGCCCTTACGGGTGAAGTGATCGATTGGACAGCCGAAGTTAACGTCCACCAAGTCGCCACCGCGCGATTCAATCAGCGTCGCGGCCCACGCCATCTCCTCGGGATTGGTACCAGCTAGCTGGACGCCGAAGAACGGCTCGTCCGGGGCGCGCCGGATCAGCGCGTATTCGCCCTTGCGTTTTTGCTTGAGCCGGCGCGCGACCGTCATCTCGCTCATCGTGATGCGCGCCCCGAGTTCCACGCACAACCGCCGGTACGGCAGGTTGGACCCCTTGGTCATCGGGGCCATCACGAGCGCGCCGGACAGACGGTCGGTCAAGGTCATCGTCGCTCATGGTAGCAGTCGGCCAGCTTGCGCACCCGGCCGAGTGCGAGCCTGCTACGCTGGCAGGATGTCGATTGGGATTGCCAGGCACGTCCGGGCAGTGGCCGTTCTCTTCCTCGGCCTCGTGCCCCTGCACGGACAAGTTGCACCAAGCCCGCTCGCGTCGCCGCCTTCCGCGACCGCGGGCCGCCATTTCGTGTGGCGCGTGGCCAAGTCGGGCACGACGGTGGCATGGCTGGTCGGTTCCATCCATGTCCTCGCGAGAGACGCCTACCCCTTGCCCGACGTGTTCCAGAAGGCCTTCGCGGAGTCCGGCGTGCTGATCGAGGAGGTCGATCTCGACGCCGCCACCGACGTCGCAGCGCTCGCGGTCGCGTCCGGAGCCCTGCGTGGCGGGGACCAGCCGCTCCGTCAGTTCCTCGACCGAGATACCTACGCGATGGTCGAATCCACGGCGGCTACCGCCCACGTGCCGATGCTGCTGCTCGACCACATGAAGCCGTGGATGGTGGCGATGACGTTGTCCATGCCGGCCTTGCGCCAATCCGGCTTCGACCCGGCCCTCGGGCTTGACAGACATTTTTTCGACCGCGCCAAGGCGGACAAGCGAGAGGTGCGAGGGCTCGAGACCATGGCGTATCAAATCGAGCGGCTCGATGGCCTCCCGGTAGATGTGCAGGTCGCCATGCTCAAGGCGGCCCTCGCCGACGCCGATACTCAAGCCGCGGCCGTAGCTCAGATTGTCGGCGCCTGGCGCACCGGAGACGTGGAGGCGCTCGAGCGGGTGCTGCTGCAGGAATTCCGCGAGTCGCCCACCCTTTACCAGCGCCTCCTCGTCGAGCGCAATCAGGCCTGGGCGCCGCAGCTTGCTGCCTGCACGGCCGAACCCCGGCCCTGCCTGGTGGTCGTCGGCGGCGCCCACCTGGTGGGCCCCGACAGCGTCGTGGCGCTCCTGCGCCAAGCCGGCTTCACCGTCGAGCAGCAGTAAGGCGCGGCGGGCGGGTGACCGAGCGGCGCTCGCGCTCCACGGCGGGGCGAACGAAGCACCCTTCGACGTGATTGTTCACGAGGCCCATGGCCTGCATGAACGCGTAGGTGGTCGTCGGTCCGACGAAGGTCCAGCCGCGGCGTTTCAGGTCCTTCGACAAGGCCGTCGATGTCGGGGTGGTGGGCATCGCCCTGACGGCGTCCCAAGTGACCCGCGCCGGCCGCTCGGCGGCCGTCGGCTCCCACGACCAGGCATAGGCGCCCAGTGAGCCGAACTCGGCGCGTAGTTCCAGCATCCGGCGGGCGTTGTTGATGGTCGAGACGATTTTGCCCCGGTGCCGCACGATTCCGGGATCGGCGACCAGTCGGGCGACGTCGCGCGCCGAGTAGCGGGCGACCCGTTCGGGCTCGAAGCCATCGAACGCCGTTCGGAACTGTTCGCGCTTCCGCAGAATCGTCAGCCAGCTCAATCCGGCCTGGAAGCCCTCGAGACAGATCTTCTCGAACAGCCGCTGGTCACCGGTCACCGGCCGGCCCCACTCGTCGTCGTGATATTGGACGTAGAGGGGATCGACACCGCACCACGCACAGCGCTGGCGCGAGCCCCCCGCCGCGATTAGCCCGGGGCTGTCGGTCCTCACGAAGCCTTCGAGCGGCCGCGGCGTCGCGGCCGTCGCCCAACAGCTTCGCTCTCGAGCGCGGCTTGCGCCACGCGCAGGCCGCGAAGCGTCGCGGGGTCTACGGCAGGAAACGTCGGGCGTAGCGACGAGATCGCGTCGATGACCGCGCCGGCGACGACCAGCCGGGTGAACCACTTGTGGTCGGCTGGCACGACATACCACGGCGCGAAGGGCGTCGCCGTGTGGCGAATCACGTCCTCGTAGGCACGGGCGTATTCGACGAAGTGCTGGCGCTCGGCCACATCGGCGAGGGAAAACTTCCAGTGCTTCTCGGGCTCGCGGAGCCGATCGAGGAAGCGGCGGCGTTGCTCTTCCTGCGAAAGGTGCAGGAAGAACTTCCGGATCACGACGCCCTGGCGGCTCAAGTAACGCTCGTAGTCGACGACGCAGGCAAAGCGCTCCTTCCAGATCCGCTGGGTCACGAGTTCATCGGGCAGCTGCTGCTTGGCCAGGATGTCGGGGTGCACGCGCACCACCAGCATCTCTTCGTAGTAAGAGCGATTGAAGATCCCGATGTGGCCGCGGCGAGGCAACGCCTTGGATGCGCGCCACAGGAAGTCGTGGTCCAGTTCTTCGCTCGATGGCGCCTTGAAACTGTGGACGTCACAGCCCTGCGGGTTGAGGCCGGACATGACGTGCTTGATGACGCTGTCCTTGCCGGCGGCGTCCATCGCCTGGAACACGAGCAGCAGGCTCCAGCGGTCCTGGGCATAGAGCCGCTCCTGGAGGTCGGTCATCGCCGCGATGCTCTGCCGCAGCAACGCATCGGCCCGGGCCTCCAGATCCCGGCCCTGCGTGTCGCCGGGGTCGAAACGGTCGAGCGAGAAGCCGTGTCCGCGCGTGATCCGGTAGCCACGAGCCAACCGAGGGAGCGTCGAGGAGTTCGTCGGCATGCGACGAGATCATACGGCCAACCGTGACGCCTACCGCGCGTGTTCGCCGGGCGCGAGCACGACGAGCACCGCCAGGCGGGCATCTCCGGTGTTGTGGATGCCGTGGGGCACGCCGTCGGGCGCCGCGAGCATGTCGCCGGCGCGCATGGGCAGTTCCGCACCGTCGACCAGGAATACGCCCTCGCCTTCGAGCACGTAGTAGACCTTGTCCATGCCCTGATGAGAGTGAAGGGGATGTGCTTGGCCGGGTTCGAAGGCGTTCACACCAACCAGCAGACGTGGCGACGAGAAGATGGTGGACTTGCCCATTTTGTCGGTGCGATAAGCGGCGTGACGTTCGGGCCGGACGACTTCGGGAAGGCTCATGGTGACTCCAGGACACGCCTGAGGCGCGTCAGTATTCCCAGCTGCGAAAGCCCACGAGGCCCCACCAGCCGAGGTAAATCGCCAGACCAGCGTGCGCCAGCATGACCAAGATCGCGGCCAGCCCGGAGGGCCATGCCGGACGGTGGGGCCAGGCACGCGCCGTGGCCGCGGCGACCATGACGGCGAGCGCGGGGTACAGCAAGCTGCCCGCGTGGATGGCCCACGACCGGAGTGTGGGCGCGGCCAGATCCTGCCAGCCGGCTGTCGCGGTCGCCCAAGCGATGGTGGCAAGCGTGCCGGCCGCCAGAGTCCACACGATGCCGAGGACGCGCGTCGTCGCCGCGGGCGGGCACCGGCGCTGCCACCACCACGCGGCGGCCGCGCCGAACGGCGCGACGAGCGCCACGGCAAGCGCGAGTGCCAGCCCGGCGCGCAACAGGGCGAACGGCCACCGGGCCCGCCGTTCGGCGTAGAGACTGTCGCCAGCAAGCACCATTTCTCCTTCCACGGTGGCAAAGGCGAGCGACGCGGTCAACTCGTTCTCGCGGCGGAATAGCCGGTCGTTCACCGGCACGAGCCGTTGCGGCGACCCGAAGGTTGGCGTCATCTCGAGTTGCCCGCCATTCCGACGGACCACCAAGCCTCCTATCGGGAACTCCAGGAACTGCTGCAGCTGATGGCGGGCGCTGGCACGGTGGTAGTAGCCCTCGTATTGGGCCAACGCCGCAGCGGGCATCGTCATCGACTCCTTCGCGGGCGGCTCGATGTCGCGTTTGAGATAGCGAATGGCCAGCGACGACAGCCGTCTGAGCGCGTCCGGCGCATGGGTGGAGTTCAGCAGCACGGCGTAGCCGACGTCGCGCGATGGCGAGTAGCCGTAGGTCGAGAGGAAGCCGTCGATGCCGCCGCCATGGCCGAGCACCGGGTACGGCAGATCGATGGTGCTGGCAATCCCCAGGCCGTAGCCGGCGCGGACCCCAGCGGCCGCGGCCACGGTCGTGCGCGGCATCTCCATACTCGCCAGGTACTCGGGATCGACGACGTAGCCGTCACCTCCGGAGCCACGCTCGCCCCAACCAAGCAACATATGGACGAAGTGTCCAAGGTCGCGGGCCGACGTGTGCAACGCTCCGGCGGGACGCAGATAGATGCGGCGGCGCGTGACCGGCGCACCGACCCGCGCGTCGTAGCCTTGGGCCAGCCGCGCCTCCGAGTCTGGGTCGGCGCTGAAGCTGCTCGAGTCCATCTCGAGCGGCGCGAAGATGCGTTCCCGGATGACCTCTTCGAAGCGCTCGCCGGTCACCTGTTCGATGACGCGACCGGCCACGGCGTAGCCCGGATTCGCATACGACATCCTGGTGCCCGGCCGCCAGCGCACGCGTCGCGACGCAGGATTGCGCGACAGCACTTCGTCGAGCGGCAGGTCCGGGGCGTCATCCGGCAGATAGACCTCGTTGAAGTGCATGTCGTCGAAGCCGGCCGAGTGTTCGAGGACATGACGCAGCAGCACCGGCGCTGCGGCGTCCCAGGGGTTATCGAGCGCCAGATTGGGGAGCAAAGAGCGAAGCGGGGCGTCGAGGTCGAGTTTTCCGTCCTCGTAGAGCTGCACGAGCGCCAGGGCCACGAAGGACTTGCTGACCGACCCTGCGCGGAACGTGGTGTCGCCGTCGACCGGCACGCGCGCATCGCGGTCGGCCCAACCGATGCCGCCGGCCCACTCCACGCCGTTGACCCTGACCAGGGCGATGCCGGCGCCGGGCACGCCGGTGTCTTCGAGGATGGCGGCCGCAGCCGCCTTGAATTGCCCCAGGGTCGCTGGCGTCGGATCACTCGTGGGTCCCGCTGGTCGGGCCAGCAGCAACGGCCCGAGCACCAACACGCCCACCACGGGCACACACCACCGCATCGTGACATCTTACCGGCCCGACCCGGGCGGCCGCTGGCGGTTGCCACCGGATTCGGGTCGATGGGCCGTCCGGCCCGGTATACTCGCGGCGGCATGGCGTTCTCCAGGGTTGGCAAGACGGTGCTTGAGTGGCTGGGCGGAGTCGAGGGCGTGGACGCCGTTCCTGACGACGGACACGCCTTCGTGGAACGCATCCACACGCTGGTCGCCACGCCGGCCCGCGCCCAAGCAGGACGGGCATGAGCGTGAAGACCGCGGTGACAAGGAAGTCGAAGACACCCGCTTCGACCAGGATTGCGAAGCCCCGAGCCGGCGCGACGGCTCAGGAAGGCTGGCACGGCTGGGACGACTACGCCCCGTTCTACGACTGGGAGAACGCGCGTACGCTCGGCCGCCGGGATGTGCCGTTCTGGCTGCGCATGACGGCCGTGGTGAAGGGGCCGGTGCTGGAACTCGGCTGCGGCACCGGACGCGTGACCATGCCGCTCGCGCACGAAGGCGTGCATGTGGTCGGGGTCGATCGTTCGGGGGAGATGCTGGCGCGGGCTCGACGGCGGGTGGCCCGACAGCGGCGCGGCGTCCGGCCGGATCTGGTCCGTGGCGACGTCCGCCATCTGCCTTTTCCCGAGGCTTCGTTCCAGATGGTGATGGCGCCGTACGGCATCCTCCAGTCGCTGCTCTCGGAGCGCGATCTCAAAGCCACGCTGGCGGAGGTGGCCCGCGTGGTCGAGCCTGACGGGATGTTCGGGCTGGAACTGGTGGCCGATCTGCCGTCATGGGGCGAGCACGGCAAGCGGGTGAGCCTTCGAGGCCGGCGCAGCCCGGGCGGCACGCGGGTGACCCTGCTCGAATCCGTCCGGCAGGACCGGGCCAAGGGGCTGACCATCTTCGACCAGGAGTTCGTCGAACGGCGCGGCTCGGCCGTGCGCCGCCGGAATTTCGCGCTGACCTTCCGCACGCTCTCGGTCCCGCAGATGACCAGGCGCCTGGAAAATGCCGGGTTTCAGGTGGAGATGCTGCTCGGCGACTATCAAGGCGGTCCCTGGGATCCCAGGGCCGAGGTCTGGATCATCATGGCCCGCAAGGTTTGTTAGACTTAAGGGTCGATTTTCCCCGTTTTTCCGTTGGGAGCAACGCCATGTCCGGCCATTCCAAGTGGCATACCATCAAGCACAAGAAGGGCGCGCTTGACGCCAAACGCGGGAAGCTGTTCACCCGCCTGATCAAGGAAATGACCGTCGCGGCCAGGAATGGCGGCGGCGATATCAACATGAACCCGCGGTTGCGCACCGTGGTCGCCGAAGCCAAGGCCGCCAACATGCCGGCCGAGAACATCAAGCGGGCGGTCCAGCGCGGCACCGGCGAGTTGCCCGGCGTCACCTACGAAGAGATCAACTACGAAGGCTACGGCCCGGGCGGCGCCGCCGTGATCATCGAGACCATGACGGACAACAAGAACCGCACGGTCGGCGAGATCCGTTTCATGCTGAGCAAGTACAACGGCAACCTCGGCGCCGAAAACTCGGTCGCGTGGATGTTCTCGAAGAAGGGCTATATGGTCATCGAGAAGGCTGGCGTGGACGAGGAGAAGCTCCTGAACGCCGTGCTCGAGGCCGGCGCCGACGACCTGCGCGACGATGGCGATCACTGGGAAGTCATCACCGAGCCGGCCGTGTTCGAAGCCGTGAAGGACGCCGTCAAGGCCTTGTCAATCGAGCCTGTCACCGCCAAGGTGTCGATGTTGCCGAAGAACTACGTCAAGCTCGAGGGCAAGGACGCCACGCGGATGCTCAAGCTGATGGAAGCGGTCGAAGACCATGACGACGTCCAGAACGTGTGGTCGAACTTCGACATCGACGAGAAGGAGATCGAGGCCTCGCTCGCGTGAGGGTCTTCGGCATCGACCCGGGCTCGGAGCGCACCGGTTACGGGTGCGTCGAGACCGACGGCCGGCGCCATCGACTCGTGATGTGTGGCGCCATCAGCACGGCCGGCGCGTCGTGTTTTGCCGCCCGGCTCGGCGTCATCCATGGCCGGCTCACCGAACTGCTCCGTGAGTGCGCCCCGGCAGTCGTGGTCATCGAGGATCTGTTCTACGCGACCAACGTGCGCAGCGCCCTCAAGCTGGGCCACGCGCGGGGCGTCGCCATGCTGGCGGCGGTCGAAGCCGGCGTCGACGTGGTCGAATACACCCCGGCCGAGATCAAGCGCGCCGTCGTTGGCTACGGTCGCGCCGAGAAGGCCCAGGTGCAGCAGATGATCAAGTTGCTGCTCGGCCTGGCGGCGCCGCCCGAACCGCACGACGCCGCCGACGCGCTGGCGGTGGCCCTCTGCCACGTCCACAAGATGCCCGGCGCCCTCGCCGCGCCGCGGGCCGCCGCCGTTCCTTCGAGCGCGGCCAAGACCTGGCGCACCTATCGGCCGGCGGCCGCCGCGGCGGCCACTCCTCCGGTGCCCGCCGCGGCGGTGCGGCGCGGGCCCGCCCGGGTCGGCGCGCGCCGGACATGATCGCGTGGCTCACCGGACGCCTGGTCGAGAAACACCCGACCCGGCTGATCCTCGATGTGCACGGCGTCGGCTACGACGTCGCCGTGCCGGTGTCCACCTTCTACGCCGTTGGTGAACCCGGCGACAGCGTCACGCTGCGGATCCACACGCACGTCCGCGAGGACGCCCTGACGCTGTTCGGCTTCCTGTCGCCATTCGAACTCCAGGTCTTCGAGCGCCTGATCACCATCAGCGGCATCGGTCCGAAGCTGGCCTTGTCCGTTCTGTCGGGCATCGAGGCGGGTGACTTCGTGGGCGCGGTCCAGCGGAACGATCTGTCGCGGCTCACGCGCATTCCGGGCGTGGGCAGGAAGACCGCCGAACGCATCTGCCTGGAGTTGAAGGACAAGTTACCCTTGGCCGTCGCGGCGGGCACGGCGGCGGCCATCGCTCCCGCGCCCAATGCCCTGCGTGACGACCTGGTGTCGGCGCTCGAGAATCTCGGCTACCATCGCTCAGCCGTGGACAAGGTGCTCGACAAGCAACTCACCGGCGACGAGAGTCCCCGCTTCGAGGCGGCACTGCGCGCCGCGCTCAAGGAACTGGCCCGGTCATGAGCGACGGCCGGTTGGTGTCCCCGGCGAAGGCCGACGACGACGCGCACTACGAAGCCGGGCTGCGGCCGCGACGGCTCGACGACTACATCGGACAGGACCGCATTCGCGAGAACCTGCAGGTGTCGATCGAAGCGGCCAAGCGTCGTGGCGAGGCCCTGGATCACATCCTGCTCTACGGCCCTCCGGGCCTCGGCAAGACCACGCTGGCCTACGTCATCGCCAATGAAATGGGCGCGGCCATCCGCACCACGGCCGGGCCCGTGATCGAGAAGCCCGGCGATCTGGCCGGCATGCTCTCGGGCCTGCAACTTCGCGAGGTGCTCTTCATCGACGAGATCCACCGGATGCCGCCAGCCATCGAGGAGATTCTCTACCCGGCGATGGAGGACTTCGAGTTCGACATCGTCATCGGCCAGGGGCCGGGCGCGCGCTCGGTCAAGGTGCCGCTCGAGCGCTTCACGCTCGTGGGCGCGACCACCCGCGCCGGCCTGCTGACCGCGCCGTTGCGAGCGCGTTTCGGCATCGTCCATCGCCTCGACTTCTACGCCACCGCCGACATCGACGTGATCGTGCACCGCTCGGCACGCATCCTCGGCACGCCCATCGACCCGGACGCCGCCACCGAGATTGCCCGCCGATCGCGCGGCACTCCGCGCATCGCCAACCGCCTGCTGCACCGCGTCCGCGACTACGCGCAGGTCCGCGCCGACGGCGTCATCACCGTCGAGGTGGCGCGCGCGGCGATGCGCATGCTGGAAGTGGACGATCAGGGGTTCGACGAAATCGATCGCCGCTTGCTCGGCATCATCATCGACAAGTTCGGCGGCGGGCCGGTCGGCGTGAACACGCTGGCTGCCGCGCTCAGCGAGGAGCCCGACGCCATCGAGGACATCCACGAGCCGTACCTGCTGCAGGCAGGCTTCCTCGACCGCACGCCGCGCGGCCGGGTAGCCACTGCGCGGGCCTACGAATACTTCGGGCGCCAGGCGCCCAGGAGAGGCCTGTTTTGAGAACATCCATCGCGAGTCTGCCGGGGACCGCCGGCATCGGCCGGGCGGAAATCAAGAGCCTGGCCACCTACGTGCCGCCGCGCGTATTGACCAATGCCGACCTCGAGAAGCTCGTCGAGACGAGCGACGAGTGGATCCTGCAGCGCACCGGCATCCGGGAGCGCCACATCGTCGACCCGGGCGTGGGCACGTCCGACTTGGCCAAAGAGGCCTCGATCGAGGCCATTCGCCGGGCCGGGCTCACCCCCGACGACATCGATCTGATCATCGTCGGCACGGTCACGCCCGACACGCTCTTCCCGAGCACGGCATGCCTGCTGCAACACAAGATTGGCGCCAACCACGCCTGGGGTTTCGACGTCTCGGCGGCCTGCTCCGCGTTCGCCTACTCGCTCACGGTCGGCAGTCAGCTCATCGCCGCGCGCTCGGTGAAGTACGCGCTGATCGTCGGCGCCGACGTGATGTCGAGCATCATCGACTACACCGACCGCACGACCTGCGTCCTGTTCGGCGACGGCGCCGGCGCGGTCGTGCTCGGCCCCTCTGAGAACGACGAGTTCGGGGTCATCGACTTCGCCCACGAGATCGATGGCAGTGGCGGCTCGGCGCTGTGCATGCCCGCCGGCGGAAGTCTGCGGCCGGCCACGCACGAGACCGTGGAGGAGCGTCTTCATTTCGTGAAGCAGGACGGCCCGTCGGTCTTCAAGTTCGCCGTTCGGCGTACCGGCGACCTGTGCGAGCGGCTGCTGAAGCGCAATGGCGTGACCGCCGCCGACCTCGACCTGTTCGTGTCGCACCAGGCCAACCGCCGCATCATCGAGGCGGTTGCCGACCGGGTCGGCATCGACCCGTCCAAGGTCATCATCAACATCGAGCGGTTCGGCAACACCACCGCCGGCACCATCCCGCTGGCCTTGAACGACGCCGTCGAATCGGGCCGACTGAAGAAGGGCGACCTCGTGTTGCTGGCCTCGGTGGGCGCGGGCTTCACGGTCGGGGCCGTGCTGCTGCGCTGGGCTTACTGACGCCGCTGTGCTGTTCCGATCTGGCGCAGCGGCTTTCCAGACGCTCACGAGACGAATCGCTAAAGCGTTGTCTTGCTGAGGCTTACCTGATAGCCGTCGGTCCGGATCGGGCTCGCATCCCCGTGCTTCATAAGAGCACACGGAGTAAGCCGTTTGTTCGTCACAACTTAGCTCCGATCTCTGGCAAGAAACAGCAGGTGTGTTCCCTGGTGGAACACGCCGGCCCGGGCCGAGCCGTGCCAGGCAGGAGGCGTAAGTGATGACGCCAGCGTGGTTTACCCGCCTGCGGGATGAGTGCCAGCTCACGGCCCAGCCTTTGCTTTCACGATGGGCGTGAGCACTACTAGTACAGCTTTCTCTCTCCCCCAGCGCGGCCGCGTTCGACCGGCATCCACGAGGACTCCAGACCGCATCGGTCTGGGGTCCGCCGTGGTCGGACGGTAGGTCTTCGATGGCCAAGCTCACCACTCTGGGCCCAGCCGCCGGTGCGTCGCCGCTGGCAGCCGCACCTCTGCTGCGGGCCGAGAACGATTGGCGGCGCGCGCTCCCGATGCTGTCGAGCATGTCGATCACCCTGCGCGAGCCGACCGCTGCCGACGCTCTGCCGCTGCTGACGGCGCTCTCGGTCGACTCGCTCGCCGAGGTCGTGTCCCATCCCCCCCCGCCCACTCAAGACGGCTTCGCGTCCCTGTTCGCGTCGCTGGCCAGCAAGCGAGCCGAAGGGCTCGAGGCGTGCTGGGCCATCATCCCGCGTGACACCGGCGTGGCCATCGGTCTCATTCACGTGCGCGCGCTCGAGTGCGGCTTCACGATGGTCGGCGCCACCGGTGCCATCGGCGCGGAGTTCCAGGGCACGCACATATTCGAGGAGGCAGCGCGGCTCGTCCTCGGCTGTCTGTTCGGCTCGATGCAGGTGCACCGGGTCGAGTTCCGGGCCGACGTCCGCAACGCGCGCGCCAACGGTCTTCTGCGTAAACTCGGCGCCTCTCGGGAAGGGGTGCTGCGCCGGGCGCGGCACCGCGACGGCGCCTTCTCCGACGAGGTGTTGTGGGCGATCGTCGCCTGCGACTGGTGCCTGCCGGCCGACGTCGTCCATCCCCGCGTCCACTAGGCTCATCGACGGCTTCGGCCCGGGCATCCCCCAGGTGTGCCCGGGCCGCTTTTTCCGTGGGCCCGTCGGGCGACGCTAAGATGGAAGGCCGACCCGTCCGGCCCACCACAGTGTCCGTCCCCTTCCGCGTCTCCGACTTCGACTTCGACCTGCCGCCCGACCTCGTGGCGCAGGAGCCGCTCCCGGTGCGCGGCACGTCCAGGCTCATGCACCTGCAGCGCGCCTCCGGCGCGATCGCGCACGGCGTCTTCGCCGACCTGCCGGGGCTGCTCGCGCCCGACGACCTGCTGGTCATGAACGACACGCGCGTGTTCCCGGCGCGCCTGCTGGGACGCCGTCTGCCCGGCGGCGGGGCCGTCGAGTGCCTGCTCGCGTCCCGCCTTCACCCCGACACCGGCGAGGCGGCGACCGAGACCTGGGTGGCGCTCGTCAGTCCCGGTGCCAGGCTGAAATCGGGTACGCGAATGGTGTTCGAGGGCGCCGGGGCCGCGTTGCAGGGCGAAGTCCTCGACCGCAGCGAACACGGCCGCCTCGTGCGCCTGTCGACCGTCGATGGCAGCACGGTTCGGAGCGCCGTGCACCGCCTCGGACACGTGCCGTTGCCGCCCTACATCAAGCGCCCCGACGGCGTCTCCGACCGCGAGCGCTATCAGACCGTGTACGGCCGCCATGAGGGCTCGATCGCCGCGCCCACGGCCGGCTTGCACTTCACGCCGGCGCTGCTCCAGGAGCTTGACCGGGCCGGCATCGAGCGGACGACCATCACCCTGCACGTCGGCTACGGAACCTTCCAGCCGGTTCGCGTCGACCTCGTCGCCGACCATCGCATGGCGCGCGAGGAATACGACGTGTCCCCGGGCGCCGCCGCCGCGCTCACGCGCGCCGTGCAGGCGGGGCGGCGCATCGTGGCGGTGGGCACGACGACCACCCGCACGCTCGAGTCGCTCGAACTGGGCACCGGCGGGGAGGTGCGGCCAGGCCGCGGCGCCACCGAGATCTTCATCGCCCCCGGTCACCAGTTCAGGGTGGTCGGAGGCCTCGTCACCAACTTCCACGTGCCCCGCTCGTCGCTGTTGATGCTGGTCTCGGCCTTGGCCGGCGTGGAGCCGATCCGCCGGGCCTACCGGGAGGCCGTGGCCGAGCGCTATCGCTTCTACAGCTACGGCGACGCGATGTTCATTGGATGAGCCCGTTCCGGGATTCGGGCTCCCGGTCCACGGTTCCGGGCTCGGCAGACCGGAACACGAGCCTGGCCCGGCTATGCTCTCGACATGAAACTGACCTACGACGAGTTCGATCTCTCCGGCGTGCGCCGCTATCCGCTGGCGTCGCGAGCCAGCAAGGTGCACCGCGATGACTTCGCGCGGGCCCATGCGCCCGGGGCCGGATTGAGCGCATGGCTGTCGTCGCTGCCGAAGCTGCTGGCGGCGGGCGAGCTGCTCGCGGTCGTGGACGCCATCGTCGTCGCGCAGGCGCGGCCGGCGCCGGTGGTGTGGGGGCTCGGCGCGCACGTGATCAAGGCTGGTCTGGCGCCGGTGATCGTCGACCTGATGGAGCGTGGCTACGTGTCGGCGCTGGCGCTCAACGGCGCCGGCGTGATTCACGACGTGGAGATTGCGCTCAGCGGCGCCACTTCCGAGGATGTCGACCAGGGGCTCGGCCCGGGCACCTTCGGAATGGCGGAGGAGACGGGCACCGGCATCAACGCCGCGATTGTCGCCGGCGTGGCCGCCGGCGCCGGCGTCGGGCGGGCCGTGGCGGAGTGGCTCGCCGCCGAACAGCCTCCGCACGCCGACGCCAGCATCCTGTGCGCGGCCGTGCGGCTCGACATCCCGGTCACGGTGCACGTGGCCGTCGGCACCGACATCGTCCATATGCACCCCGACGCCTCGGGCGCGGCCATCGGCGAGGGCAGCCTGCGCGACTTTCGCCATTTCGCGGCGTCGGTGGCGCGTCTCCGCGGCGGCGTCTACCTCAACTGCGGATCGGCCGTGATTCTGCCCGAGGTGTTCCTGAAGGCGGTGGCCGTGGCCCGCAATTCCGGGCACGACCTCGACGGCCTCACCACCGTGGACCTCGACTTCCGCCAGCATTACCGGCCCCTCACCAACGTGGTGCGACGGCCCACCGCCGGCATCGGCCGCGGCATCCATCTCACCGGGCACCACGAGATCATGATTCCGCTGCTCGCGGCGGCCCTGGTCGAGCGGTCGACCCGCTAGCGGCTGACGTGGTAAAGTCGCTGATTCCTGCCGGAGTAGCTCAGTCGGTTAGAGCATGCGTCTCATAAGCGCAGGGTCGGCGGTTCGAGTCCGCCCTCCGGCACCAAACTGACCCTCCCGTCACCCCACCCATCTGACGGCGGCTCGACCATGAACATCGCCGCGCGCGTTCGCCGGTACGTCGACCGCCACCAGTTGTGGTCGGGGGGAGGGCGGGTGGTGGCTGCCGTCTCGGGCGGGTCGGATTCGGTGTCTCTCGTCTGGATCCTCAAGGACCTGCACGACCAGGGCGCCGTCTCGCTGGCCGCGATCGCCCACTTGAATCATCAGCTGCGTGCCGACGCGGCGCGGGACGAATCCTTTTGCCGGGCTCTCGCGGAGCGGATCGGCGTGCCGTTCGCGGCCGACCGAATAGACGTTGCAGCCCGCGCGCGCGCCTGGTCCTGCTCAGTCGAGGTGGCCGCCCGGCGGGCCCGCTATCAGTTCCTCGAAGAAGCCCGGTGCGTCCACGGCGCCGACCATATCGCGGTCGCCCATACGCGCGACGATCAGGCCGAGACGGTCGTGATGCGCCTGCTGCGCGGCACGGGCACGCGGGGCCTGCGTGGTGCGCTGCCGGCCCGCGGGCGGGTCGTGCGGCCGCTGCTCGACTGCTCGCGCGGCGAGTTGCGACGCTTCCTGACGGGGCGCGGTGAAACCTGGGTGGAGGACGAGACCAACGCCGATCTCGGCAACCCACGCAATCGGGTCCGTCACGAACTCCTGCCGCTGCTGGAGGCGCGCTATCGCCCGTCGATCGCGCGGGTGCTGGCGCGGACGGCTGACGTCGCCGTGCACGACGACGCGCTGCTCGAAGCCCTGACCGAACAAGCGCTGGCGCCGCTGCTCGAAGCGCGGCTGGAGGGATGGCACCTGGACGTCGCCGGTGTACGCGCGGTGCCGATCGCCCTTCAGAGGCGCATGGCCCGCCGCGCCCTCGAGCTGGCCGGCGCGAGCCGCCCACCGGGACATGCCGATATCGAGCGCATGCTCGAGATCTGCACCTCCGCCACGCGGACGGCCGTTCAGGCGGCAGGACTGCGCGTGGAACGTTTTGGCGCGGATGCTGTCTTACTGAAGAGGGGCACGGTTCGGGCCGACGAGAATTGGCCGGATTGCCCGCTGCCGCTGCCGGGCGTCGGGGCGTGGCCGGCGGCCGGGCCTGGGTGCCGAATCACCGCGGCCGGACCGATACGTGGGGAAGAGGCCGGCGAAACCAGCCGCGTGCGGGTGGCGCTGAGCCATACGGCGTTGGCGCTGCCGCTGACCATCAGGAGCCGCCGTCCCGGCGACCGAATCCAGCCGTTGGGGTTGGGCGGCACCAAGTCGCTGCAAGACCTGATGGTCGACCGCAAGGTGCCACGGGACGCGCGGCACCGGATTCCGTTGGTGATCGATGCCAACGGGCGCATCGTGTGGGTCGTGGGCCTGGCCGTTGCCGCGCATGCGGCGGCCTCTGCCCAGGACGACGTGATAGTCTTGACTTTTGAGCAGCCGGCACCGTCCGGCTCGGAGGCGTCGTGAACTCCACCGCTAAGAGCCTCGTCTTCTGGTCGATTTTGTTCGTGGTCGGGCTGCTCGTGTGGAATTTTTCCTCGCGGCTCCAGCGCAACGAGAACCCGGTCGCGTTCAGCGAGTTCGTCTCGTGGGTCGATGCCGGGCAGGTGCAGCGCGTCGTCATCGTCGGCAACGACATCACGGGCGTGACCAAGGGCCTCGAGAACTTCCGCACCTACGCGCCCTTTCAGTACGAGGGTCTGGCCAACCGCCTCATCGAGCGCGGCGTCAGCGTCGAGAGCAAAGCCCCGACCGAATCGCCGTGGGCCGCCATTCTGTATTCCTGGGCGCCCATCCTGCTGATGATCGGCTTCTGGATCTTCTTCATGCGCCAGGTGCAGAGCGGCGGCAACAAGGCCCTGTCGTTCGGGAAGAGCAAGGCGAAGCTGTCTTCGTCGGCGTCAGAAGAAGGTGACGTTCCGCGATGTCGCCGGCGTCGACGAAGCCAAGGACGAGCTGCAGGAGATCATCGAGTTCCTGAAGGAACCGCAGAAGTTCCAGAAGCTCGGCGGCCGCATTCCCAAAGGCGTCCTGCTCATGGGCCCTCCGGGCACCGGCAAGACGCTGCTGGCCCGGGCCGTGGCCGGTGAAGCCAACGTGCCGTTCTTCTCGATCAGCGGCTCCGACTTCGTCGAGATGTTCGTCGGCGTCGGCGCGTCGCGCGTGCGCGACCTGTTCGAACAGGGCAAGAAGAACGCGCCGTGCATCGTCTTCATCGACGAGATCGACGCCGTCGGCCGCCATCGCGGCGCCGGGCTCGGCGGCGGTCACGACGAGCGCGAGCAGACGCTCAATCAGCTGCTGGTCGAGATGGACGGCTTCGAGTCCAACGAAGGCGTCATCCTCGTGGCCGCCACCAACCGTCCCGACGTGCTCGACCCGGCGCTGCTGCGTCCCGGCCGCTTCGACCGCCGCGATCGTGGTCAACCGGCCCGACGTGAAGGGCCGCGAGGGCATCCTCGCCGTCCACACCAAGAAGATCCCGATGTCCGACGACGTCGACATCCGCACCCTGGCGCGCGGCACCGCGGGTTTTGCCGGCGCCGACCTGGCCAACCTGGTGAACGAGGCGGCGCTCAACGCCGCGCGGCTCAACAAGAAGGCCGTGGCCATGGTGGACTTCGAGTTCGCCAAGGACAAGGTGCTCATGGGCGCCGAGCGGCGGTCGATGATCGTCACCGAAGAAGAGAAGCGGGTCACGGCCATCCACGAGGCCGGCCACGCCCTGCTCGCCGTCATTCTGCCGCACTCGGATTCGCTGCACAAAGTCACCATCATCCCGCGCGGCATGGCGCTCGGGCTGACGACGCAGCTGCCGCTCGACGAGAAGCACAACTACTCCAAGGTCTACCTGATGGACCGTATCGCCATCCTGCTCGGCGGCCGCATTGCCGAGGAGCTGACGACCGGCGACATCACCACCGGCGCCGGCAACGACCTCGAGCGGGCCACCGAGATGGCGCGCAAGATGGTCTGCGAATGGGGCATGAGCGAGGCCATGGGCCCGCTCACCTACGGCAAGAAGGAAGAGCAGATCTTCCTCGGCCGCGAGATCGCCCAGCAGCAGGACTACAGCGGCGTGACCGCCGAGCGCATCGACCAGGAAGTGCGGCGCATCGTCGGCGAGAACTACGACAAGGCCACCGCGCTGCTCAAGGAGCACAAGGACCAGCTGGTGGCGATCGCCGATGCACTGCTGGCCCGCGAGTCGCTCGACGGCGACCAGGTGCGCCGCATCGTCAAGGGGCAGCCGCTGGACGAGCCGCCGACGCCGCGCGCCCGCCGGCTCCCGACGACACGCGCGAGCGTGCCCGGGACAAGGAGCGTGCGCCGCTCCTGCCCATCACGCCCAAGCCGCTCGCGCAGGGATGACGTCTGCCGCCGCCGGCCTCCGCGGCCGGCGCGGTCGCCGTTCCGCGATGATCGCGCCGCGCGCTGAGCACACTCTCACCCTGGCCGGCCGCGCGCCGCTGCGTCCTCGGTCCGCGCACGCTGGTCATGGGCGTGCTCAACGTCACCCCCGACTCGTTTTCCGACGGCGGCGCCGCGCTCGATCCGGCGCGGGCCCTCGACCTGGCGCTGGCCATGGAAGCGGCGGGCGCCGACCTGATCGATGTCGGCGCCGAATCCACCCGTCCGGGCGCCGCGCCGCTCTCGGGCCGCGAGGAGCGCCAGCGCCTGCTGCCCGTGCTGCGCCAGCTCCACCGGCTGCGCATTCCCCTCTCGATCGACACCACCAAGGCCGAGGTGGCCCGCTTCGGCGCTCGACGAGGGCGCCAGCATCGTCAACGACATCAGCGGGCTGCAGTACGACCCCGCGCTCGGCGACATCGTGGCCGTGCGCGGCGCCCCGCTGGTGCTCATGCACATGCGCGGCACGCCGTCGGACATGTACGCGCAGGCCCGCTACGGGGACGTCGCTGCCGAGGTCACGCGCGAGCTGACCCGAGCCGTCGAGCGCGCGGTCAGCCGGGGCGTGCGCCTCGGCCAGATCGTCGTCGATCCCGGCCTCGGATTCGCCAAGCGCGCGGAGCACAGCTTGGCGCTGCTGGCCGGGCTCGCGGACCTGGCCGCCCTGGGACGGCCCATCCTGGTCGGACCGTCGCGCAAGTCCTTCCTGGCTGCCGCGGCGGGTCCGGGCGCGGCCCGTGACCGCGACTGGGCGACCGCCGCGGCCGTCACGGCGGCCGTGCTGGGCGGGGCGCACATCGTCCGGGTGCACGCCGTCCCTGAAATGGTGCAGGTGAGCCGCGCGGCGGATATGATGCGGGAGCACGGCGCCGTCGCGCCTGGAGCTGGCAGCTAATCCGTGTAGCCGCTGGGCCTCCGGGCGCTGGCCGCCTGCCACCGATGATGCCCTGGCTCGATTCCCTGCTCCAGCGTCCGCCCGTCACCTGGTGGGACCTCCTCGACATCGCGATCGTGTCGGTCGTGGTCTACGAGGTGCTGAAGCTCATCAGGGGCACGCGTGCCTCGCAGATGGCCGTGGCCCTCGGGGCCATCGTCGGGCTTGTTCTATGCATCGCGGGCGCTTCAGCTCGAGACCATCAACTGGCTCATCAGGAACGTGGTGGGCTACGTCGTCTTCGGCTCGATCGTGCTGCTGCAGACCGACATCCGCCGTGCGCTCGTGCACTTCGGCCGCGCGCCGTTCTTCAAGTATCTGCATCGGGTCGAAGCCGATGAAGACTCGGTCGAGGAGCTCATGGTCGCGCTGGAGACGCTGGCCGGCAAGCACATCGGCGCGCTGGTCGTGCTCGAGCGCGGCATCGGGCTGCGCAACCACATCGAGAGCGGCATACCGCTCGACGCCAAGCTGACCTACGACCTTGCTCATCAGCATCTTCCAGCCGACCTCTCCGTTGCACGACGGCGCGGTGATCGTCCAGGGCGATCGGGTCGCGGCGGCGGCCTGCTTCCTGCCGCTCAGCGTCAATCCGCGGCTGGCGCGGGACCTCGGCTCGAGGCATCGCGCGGCGCTGGGCGTCACCGAAGAGAACGACGCCGCGGCGCTGGTCGTTTCCGAAGAGACGGGAGCGATCTCGCTCGTCCTCGACGGCAAGATCGAACGGGCGCTGTCGTCCGACTCGCTCCGTCACCGGCTCCGCATGCTGGTCAAGCGCGTGAACCCCCGCGCCGAGCGTCGCCTGGCCGCGGCGACGATGGACTGATGGCGCTCTTCCCCCTGCGCCACCTGGGCCTGAAGCTGCTCTCGGTCGTGGTCGCGACGCTGTTGTGGCTGGTCGTGACCGGCGACCCCGAAGTGGAACGCACGTTGCGTGTGGGCCTGGAAATGCAACGCGCCCCGGCCGGCCTGGAGCTCGTGAACGCCGTGCCCGACACGGTGGCCGTGCGGGTGCGCGGCGCGGCCAGTCGTCTCTCGGCCTTGGGGCCTGGCGACCTGTCGGTCGTGGTCGACCTCGACGGCGTCCGGCCCGGCCGCCGGCTGTTCCCCCTCACGGCCGATCAGGTCACGGCGCCGTACGGCGTGGTCGTGGTCCAGGTCACCCCCTCGGCCCTGCCCTTTTCGTTCGAGCCGACCGTCGCCAAGGTGGTCCCGGTGCGACCCCGCATCGACGGCACGCCGGTGCCCGGTCACAGCGTGATGAACGTGTCGGTCACGCCCTCGCAAGTCCGCGTCGAAGGCCCCGAGAGCGCCGTCAACGGCCTGGTCGAGGTGGCCACCGAGCTGGTCTCGGTGGAGCGGGCCACCAGCCTCGTTCGGGAGGCCGTGACCATCGACGTCTCCGACTCCGGCATCCGGTTGAGCGGCGGCGGCACGGCGGTCGTGACGGTCACGGTGGCCGCCGATAGCACCGTGCGGACCGTCACCGGCGTGGCCATCTCGCAGCGTGGCCCCGGCGCTGGCGGCGTGACGCTGTCACCGGCGACGGCGTCGGTGAGCGTGCAGGGCGCTGGCGACGTCGTCGGCGCGCTGACGCCGGCCGACATCGGCTTGTTCGTCGAAGTGCCGGCCGGGAACGCGGCGCGCGAGTTGACGGTGCAGGCCGAATCCTCGCCACGCTACGTGGTACGTTCGATCGTGCCGCCGGCGGTGCGGGTGGGCGGCCCGCTGCGACGGCGATGAAGTCCAGGAAGACAGGAGGCGGCGTGAGGTTGTTCGGCACAGACGGGATCCGCGGCGAGGCTGGCATAGCGCCGCTCGATCCCGAGACCGTGGCCCGTATCGGCGGGGCGCTGGCCCGGGCCTCGGGTCGCTCAGGCCTGCGTGCCCTGGTGGGTCGCGACACGCGCGAGAGCGGCCAATGGATCGAGGATGCGCTGGCCCGCGGTCTGGCCGGCGAAGGCGCCACCGTCGTGAGCGTCGGAGTGGTGCCCACGCCAGCCATCGCCTATCTCGCCAAGGCCGACGGCTTCGACCTCGGCCTCGTCATCTCGGCGTCGCACAATCCCTTCCAGGACAACGGCATCAAGGTGTTCTCGGGCGCCGGCGCGAAACTGAGCGCGGCCATGGAGGGCGAGGTCGAGCAAATCGTCGCTGACTCGTCGTGGCAGGTGCCGGCCGCACCGCTCGGGGCCGCGCCCGGCGGCGACCTCGCCGGACACTACATGGCGCATCTGCGCGAGATCCTGGCCGATGCCGGGCCGCTGACCGGCACGCGCATGGTCGTGGACTGCGCCAACGGGGCGACCAGCGCCCTGGCGCCCGGTCTCTTTCGCGGTCTCGGCCTGGAGGTCGAGGTGATCGGCGCCTCGCCCGACGGCCGCAACATCAATCTCGGCTGCGGTTCGACGGCCATGGCGGCGCTCCAGGCCCGGGTCGTCGCCTCGGGCGCCGCCCTGGGTGTGGCGTTCGATGGCGACGGCGACCGTGCGCTCTTCGTCGACCACCGGGGACACATGCGTCGACGGCGACGCCGTGATGCTCATCTGCGCCGACCTGCTCCGGGCGCGAATCGGCGCTGACCGGCAACGCCATCGTGGCCACGGTCATGAGCAACATCGGCCTGGAGCTGGCGCTCAAGGCCCGCGGCGTCGACCTGGTGCGCTGCCCGGTCGGCGACAAATACGTGATGGAGGAGATGCTGGCGCGCGGCCTCGCGCTCGGCGGCGAGCAGTCGGGGCACGTGATCTTCGCGCGGCACCTCGTCACCGGCGACGGCATGGCCACCGCGCTGCATGTCCTCCGCGCCATGGTCGACGACCGGCAGCGATTCTGGCGACCCTGGCCTCGGGACTCACCGCCTATCCGCAAGTGCTCGTCAACGTGCGGGTGAAGCAGCGCACCGACCTCGACACCGTGCCCGCCGTCGCTCAGGCGATGCGCGACGTCGACGCGCGGCTCGATGGCCACGGCCGCCTGCTGGTGCGTTATTCGGGCACCGAGCCGCTCCTCCGCATCATGCTCGAGGGGCGCAATCAGCACGAGATTCGGGCCTGGGCCGAGGAGATTGCCGCGGCCGTTCGCGTGCACCTCACCTGACGGCGCGCGCCCGCCCGGGCGCGGCCTGGGTGATAGGCTAAGGGCGCGCCAGCGCGCTTCCTTGGGCGAGGCGGCCTCGCGGGCGCCCGCGCCCGAGCCCCGAGTCCCGCCATGGTCCGTCTGTCAGTGAACGTCAACAAGGTCGCGACCCTGCGCAACTCGCGCGGCGGTCACGAGCCTTCTGTGCTCGAAGCCGCGCGCGTGGTGGTCGACGCGGGCGCGCGGGGCATCACGGTCCACCCACGCGCCGACGAGCGCCACATCACCCCGGGCGACGTGCGCGACCTCGCGGCGTTCCTGGCGCCGTGGCGCGGCACGCGTGGAATACAACATCGAGGGCGATCCGCGCCCCGGTCTGCTGGCCCTCGTACATCGAGGTCGCGCCGGATCAGTGCACGCTCGTGCCCGTGCGGCCCGGCGAGATCACCAGCCAGGCCGGCTGGCCCGTCGACACGCCACGCGCCGAACTGGCAGCCGTGATCGCCGACCTCGACGCCGCCGGCGTGCGGGTCAGCCTGTTCGTCGACCCCGACCGCGACGCTATCCTGATGGCCCGCGATGTCGGCGCGCGACCGCGTCGAACTCTACACCGAGCCGTTCGCTCGAGCGTTCGAGCGGGGCGCTGGTGCCGCGGCCGCGAGCTTCGCGCTCTACGAGGCGGCGGCGCAGACCGCCCACGAATGCGGCATGGGCGTCAACGCCGGCCACGACCTCGACTTGGCCAACCTCACGCACTTTCGCACCTTGCCGCACCTGGCGGAGGTGTCGATCGGTCACGCGCTCATGAGCCGGGCGCTCTTCGTCGGCCTGAGGACGGCCGTGCTGGATTACCTCGCCGCGGTGGAGACGCCGCAGTGATGGCCCGCGCCGCCGGCGGCGCGCTGGCGCTGCTGCTGGTGGCGGCGGGCCCGGTGCAGGCGACGAGCCGCGCGGTCCAGTTCCGGGCCAGTGACGGCGTGACCATTGCCGCGGCGGTCTACGACGCGCCGGCCACTCCGGCCCCGGCCGTGGTGCTGGTGCACATGCTCACGCGCAACAAAGACGACTGGCGGCCTTTCGCCGAACGCGTTCAGGCCGCCGGCTTCACGGCCCTGGCGTTCGATCTGCGCGGGCACGGCCAGTCGGAGGGACCGTCGGCGCCGTTGGCCCCCATGGCGCTCGACGTGCAGGCCGCCCTGGCCTGGCTGGTCGCGCGACCTGAGGTCAGAGCCGGCGCGATCGCGGTGGTGGGGGCCTCGCTCGGCGCCAGCCTGGCGCTGCTGGCGGCCGCTGACGCCCCGGCCGTGCGCGGCGTCGCCTTGCTGTCGCCGGCGGCCGACTACCGCGGCGTGCGCCTCGAGGCCGCCGCCCGCCAGTTCGGCGCCCGCCCGATGCTGCTCATCGCCAGCCGCGAGGATCCCTACGCCCTTCGCACCGTTCACGCGCTGGCGGGCGAGAACCAGCCGAACCGCGAGCAGCATCTCTCGGCCGTGGCTGGGCACGGCTCGCAGCTGCTCGACCGCGACGCACGCCCTCGCCGCCGCCCTGGTGGACTGGCTGCGACGGACGTTGCTATCCTGAGGTCACCTTCCCATGCGCCCTGATTCCATTGCGTTTGCCATCTCCGGGATGCTCTTCGGCGTCATCGTGGGTTGGATTCTGGGCACCCAGCAGGCGCCTGCGTCCGCCATGCGCGCCGCCGCCCCGCCGGCCGCGTCCGCCCCGGCGGCGCCTGGCACCGAGGGCCGGCCCGCGGCCCCCGCCCTCGACGAAGCGCGCGTGAAGGAACTCACCAACGCGGCCGCCGGCGACCCGGCCAATCCCGCGCCGCGGGTGCAGCTGGCCAACGCCTACTTCGACGCCGAGCGCTATCCCGACGCGGTGCAGTGGTACGAGGAGGCGTTGAAGCTGCGGCCGGACGACGCCAACGTCTCGACCGACCTGGGCGTGGCCTACTACTACATCGACCAGCCCGACAAGGCGATCGCGCAGTTCGAGCAGTCGCTGCGCATCGACCCGAAGCACACGAAGACGATGCTGAACATGGGCATCGTGAAGGCCTTCGGCAAGCAGGACCTGGCTGGCGCCAGCGCGGCCTGGCAACAAGTCATCGCCGTCGCTCCCGACAGCGCCGAGGCGCAGGCGGCACGGAAAGCCCTCGAGGGGCTCGAGCAGGCGCATCCTGGCGGCGGCCCGCCTTCGGGTCTTTCCGGAAGCTAATCAGTGTATCTGCGCTTCTTCCTCCTGGCCGTGGTGGTGTATTTCGCCGTGAGGGCGTTGAACCGCTTCATGAGCGGCCTGTCACAAGGGGCGAGAGGGCAGGGGCCGTTCCCGCGTGCCCGGTCCGGCGACGTGCCGGTGAAGATGGCCAAGGACCCCGTGTGCGGCACGTTCGTCGTCCCTGGCAAGGCGTTGAGCACCACGGCGGCGGGCGAGACCATGTGGTTCTGTTCCGAGCACTGCCGCAGCGAATTCGCGCGGCGCCGGTGATGTCCATGTATCCCTCCGAAGATCAGACCCGCCTCGACATCGTCGAAGTGGGCCGCCGGTTGTGGGTGCAGGGCTTCGTGGCCTCGAACGACGGCAATATCAGCGTCCGTCTGTCCTCCGACCGTCTCATCACGACCCCCAAGAGCGTGTCGAAGGGTTTCATGACCCCCGACATGATGGTCGTCACCGATCTCGGCGGGGGCCAAAGTCCGGGGCGAACGCGACGCCTCGTCCGAGTTGAAGATGCACCTCGAGGTCTACCGGCAGCGTCCCGACGTCGGCGCCGTGGTGCACGCGCATCCGGCCACCGCCACCGGCTTCGCGGTGGCCGGCGTGCCCCTGAACCGCGCCGTGCTGGCCGAGGTGATCACCACGCTCGGCGGCATCCCCATCGCCGATTACGCCACGCCGTCCACGGCGGAGCTGCCGGCGGCCATCCGCGACTACATCAAGGCGCACGACGGGCTGCTGCTGGCCAACCACGGCGCGCTTGCCGTGGCGCGCCGATCTGTTCGGCGCCTACTACCGGATGGAGACGATCGAGCATTTCGCCAAGATCAGCCTGGTGGCGCGGACGCTGGGCCGCGAGAACCTGCTGTCGCGCGACGAGGTCGACACGCCTGCAGAGCCTGCGCGGGATGTACGGCATCAGCTCGCCGGCGCCGATCTGCGCCGAGCGACGCCGCGTCGCGGCGCGCCGCTGCCAGGTGGTGGCACGCGCCGGTCGCCGACGACGCGGCTGGTACCCGACACGCCGACGCTGCCGGCCGGCCCCGGCGCGCCCGCCGGCACGAGCGGAGAGATTCGGCTAACATACGGCCAGCTGACGGCGCTCATCGATGGAGCGGTCCGCAGCGTTCGATAGGCAGCGGGTCACGCAGCCCGAGGCCCGGGCAGCCGGGCGGAGACATGGAATGGGCGAAGCGCTCGGCATGGTCGAGACGAAGGGCCTGGTCGCGATGATCGAGGCGGCCGACGCCATGGTCAAGGCGGCCAAGGTCACCCTGGTGGGTTGGGAGAAGATCGGCGCCGGTTACGTGACCGCGATCGTGCGCGGCGACGTGGCCGCGGTCAAGGCCGCCACCGACGCCGGCGCCGCCGCGGCGCGGCGCGTCGGCGAACTGGTCTCGGTGCACGTCATCCCACGTCCGCACGCCAACCTCGAAGACGTGCTGCCGATCGGCAAGGCCAACCCCAAGGGCTAGCCGCCCGTCACTGGGGCTGCCGTCATGCTTCTCGCCCGCATCGTCGGCACCGTGGTGGCCACGCGGAAGGACCCGCGGCTGGTCAGCAGCAAGATGCTGCTGGCGCGCGCCGTCGACCCCGACGGCAAGAACGAGGGCAATCACCTCGTCGCCATCGACACGGTCGATGCCGGCGTCGGCGACACCGTGCTGATCGTGAGCGGCAGCTCGGCCCGGATGGCCGCCGGGATGAAGGACATGCCGGTCGACGCGGTGGTCGTCGGCGTCGTCGATCACGTGGACGTGCCGGACTAAGCCATGCAGATTGGACGCGTCATCGGCGACGTCGTCGCCACGCGCAAGGACCCGGGGCTGGACGGCATCACCTTGCTCGTCGTGCAGCCGCTCGGGCCGACACGCGAGCCGCAGGGCCGCCCGATCGTGGCGGTCGACAGCGTGGGCGCCGGCGTCGGCGAAGACGTGTTCTTCGTGCGCGGCAAGGAAGCCTCGTTCCCGTTCCATCCCGCCGAGCGTGCCGACCGATGCGGGCATCGTCGGCATCCTCGATCACTGGACCCTCGGCGAGCGATGATTCTCGGCGCGCGTCGTCGGCCAGGCGGTGGCGACGCAGAAGCGTCCGCAGTTCGACGGCGCCACGCTGCTGCTGGTGCAGCCCGAAACGCCCGACGGCGTGGCCGTGGGGCGCGACGCTCCTGGCCATCGACGCGGTCGGCGCCGGGGTGAGCGAGCGCGTCATCGTGGTCATCGAAGGGCGGGCCGCCGGCGAGGCGCTCGGCCAGAAGCTGGCGCCCGTGGACGC
This sequence comes from uncultured Acidobacteriota bacterium, assembly GCA_963843885.1. Lineage (GTDB taxonomy): Bacteria > Acidobacteriota > Vicinamibacteria > Vicinamibacterales > UBA2999 > CADEFD01. The sequence goes on along the minus strand of CAWJMJ010000009.1, from coordinate 815,170 downwards.
CGCGATCATCGGCATCGTGGACCACGTGCACGCCGTGGATTGAGCGGACTCCGGGCCATGGACGAACAGCAGGTGCGCGCGCTCGTGCGGCAGGCTATCGCAAGACACCTCGGGCCGACGGAGGCAGCGGTCGGTCCGGCCGCGATCCCCGCGCGCCCGCCCGCCACGGCGGCACGGGCGGCCGACGACGTTCCCGGCGGCGGCATCAGCTTCGCCCGCTTCCAGCTCGTGCGACCACCCTCCGAGGTCGATTGCCTGATCGAACCCACGGTCACCTGCAATCACTGCGGCTACTGCCAGTGCTACGGCCATTGAACCCTGTCACGATATGAAACCTGCCGTCCTCCTCACGCGCCGTCTTCCCTCGTCGGTCCTGACCCGTCTCGAAGCCGCCAGCGACCTCGACCTGCATGTCGAGCCCCACGCCATGCCGCGCGAGGAGCTGCTGCGTCGCGTTGCCGGCAAGGACGCGCTCGTCTGCCTGCTCACCGATGCCGATCGACGGCGAGGTGCTCGACGCGGCCGGGCCGTCGCTGAAGATCGTGGCCAACGTGGCCGTCGGCTACAACAACATCGACGTGGCGGCGTGCCGCGCGCGCGGCGATCGTGGTCACCAACACGCCCGACGTGCTGACCAACGCGTGCGCCGACTTCACCTGGGCCCTGATCCTGGCGATCACGCGCCGCCTGGGCGAAGGCGAGCGTCAGGTGCGGAGCGGGACGTGGGCGGGCTGGGCGCTCGATCATCTGCTCGGCATGGAACTGCGCGGCAAGCAGCTCGGGCTGGTCGGCATGGGCCGGATCGCCCGCGCGGTGGCCGAAAAGGCGCCGGCCTTCGGGATGTCGGTGGCCTATGCCGATCAGGCCGTCAGCGATGCCCCCGGGCGCCACGTCGATGTCGCTGGACCGGCTGCTGGCGACCTCCGACGTGGTGTCGCTGCACGTCAACCTCACGCCCGGCCACGACCCACCTCATCGACCACAAGGCTCTGACGAAGATGCGCCGGTCGGCCTATCTCGATCAACACCTCGCGCGGTCCGGTGGTGGACGAGGGCGCGCTGGCGTGGGCCCTGCGCGAGCGCTTGATTGCCGGTGCCGCGCTCGACGTCTACGAGAAGGAGCCGGTCGTGCACCCGGACCTGCTCGTCCTCGAGAACGTACTGCTGATCCCGCACCTGGCCAGCGCCACCACCGAGACGCGCACGGCCATGGCCGACCTGGCCGTATCCAACGTGCTCGCCGTGCTCGAGGGGCAACCCGCCCTGACGCCCGTGCCTTGATCGTGCCGGCCGCCTTCGCCCGCCCTGACGCGCCCGTGCCCCGCATCCGCGTCGGCCGTCCCGAACCGGCGCGCGTCGAGCGCGTGCTGCGCGACCATCGCCCGCGCCATCGACGGCATGGAGCTGCCGGCCATCGAGAAGATCTCCGAGAGCGCAGCAGGACGATCCGTTCCAGGTGCTGATTGCGACGCTGCTCTCGGCGCGCACCCAGGATGCCACCACGCTGGCGGCCTCGACCCGCCTCTTCGCGCGGGCGCGGACACCGCGAGCCGATGGCGCCGCTCCCGTCGAGGACATCGAGACGCTCATCTACCCGGTGAGCTTCTACCGCAACAAGGCCCGCCACGTGAAGGCCGCCTGCGAGCGGCTGCTGTCGGCCTACGGCGGCCGCGTGCCGTCGACGCTGGAGGAGATGGTCACGCTGCCGGGCGTCGGCCGCAAGACGGCCAGCCTGGTGCATGATCCTGGCCTTTCAGAGCACGCAGCACGTCTGCGTCGACATCCACGTGCACCGCATCTCCAACCGCCTTGGCTGGGTGAAAGACCACCACGCCCGGCCGCAACCGAACAGGCGCTCTACGGCGCCACCGACGCCCGCTGGTGGCCGCTATCTCAATCTGTATCTGGTGACCTGGGGGCAAAACACCTGCCGCCCGGTGTACCCTCGGTGTGACGACTGTGCCATCGTGGCCGACTGCCCGCGCCTCGGCGTGACCAAGGTCGGCCATTCGAGAAAAGGAGAGTCCTGATGTTCGCTCGTGTTCCCGTGCTCGCGCCTGAGCCTCACCCTTGCCGCCCTCACGCTGCACTGCCTCGTCCGCCTGGGCGCAGGCGCCCGCCAGCAAGCCTGGTCCGGTCATCGTGGTCGAGACTTCGCAAGGGCGTGTTCGAGTTCGAGACCTACCCGGCCGAGGCGCCGAAGACCGTGGCGCGCATCGTCGAGCTCGTGAAGCAGCGCTTCTACAACGGCATGCGCATTCACCGCGTGGTGCCCGGCTTCGTCATCCAGTTGGGCGATCCGCAGACCCGCGACATGACCAAGAAGGACAGCTGGGGCACCGGCGGCAGTGGCAAGCCGATCGGCGTGGCCGAGATCACCAAGACCCGCACGCACGTGCTCGGCGCCGTGGCCATGGCGCACGCCGGCGACCCGGCCAAGGCCGACAGCCAGATTCTACGTCACGCTGGCGCCGGCGGCGCGCCTGAACGGCCAGTACACCGTGTTCGGCAAGGTCACGAGCGGCATGGACGTCGTGCAGAAGATCCAGGCCGAGGATCGTCATCGTGCGGATGACCGTCAAGTAGACGGCTCGAGCCAGGGAAAGCGATCAACCAGCGCGGGCGGCAGCGGCGACGGCACCGGCTGGTGCAGTGCCGCCGCAGCTGCACCGCGTTGGCCACGCCTTGCGCCGAGAAGTGGTTGTTGAAGAAGAGGTAGGCCTTCTTCACCTGCGCGGCCAGGCTCGTCGCGGCCGTCGGCCAGAGGCGCCAACTCCGTCGGCCGAATACAGGTAGTTGTAGCGATCCTCCGACTGCCGCGTGGTGCCACCATTCGGCGGCGTTGCGTCCGTGGAAGCGCAGGTAGGCGAGGGCCGCATCACCGGTTGGGCCGGCGCCTGCCAGTTCTGGCGAATTGAGAAGCTGGAACTTCGGCTCGTCGATGTGCACCCAGGCGGCGCCGTAGGCGGCAAGCAGTGCCGCCGTCTCCTGCCCCTGCGTCGCTCCACGACTTGTGCCGCAGTTCCACGGCGGGCCCGTAGCCCGAGAACGTGCGCAGCAGCCAGCCGAGGTAGTCGACGCCGGCCGGAGTGGCGGTGAAACTGGGCGGGAACTGCACGAGCAGGGCCCCGAGTTTGCCGGCGATGGCCAGCGGCTCGACGCCGGTCTTGAACTCGTCGACATCGGCCTGACGAACCACGCCGGCCTCGGCCACCGCGGTTGCCTCCGCGCCGGGGGCGTGGGTGGCCACGGCTTCGAGGAACATGGCGGGGTGCGTGAACTTCTGGAACAGCTTCACGGCGAACTCGAAGCCGGCCGGCGTGCGCTCCGCCCACTGCGCCGTGACCTGGGCGCGCGGCTGTCCGTAGAAGGTGGAGTTGACCTCGACGGTGTCGAACCAGCGGGCGTAGAACTCCAACTCGTCGAATTTGCGCGGACGGCTGTCCTTGGAGGGATAGAAGACTCCCGTCCACGAGCCGCGGCCGCCTGGGTAGTTCCAGCCCGACGTGCCGACGCGCAGGCTCATCGCGTCTTCGCGTACGCCTCTTTATCGAAGCCGAACGTCGCCGCCGCGCCACGCACGAGGATGGGGCGCTTGATGAGGTTGGGCTGCTCCATCATGAGGTCGATGGCTTCCCGCTTCGACGCCGGCAGCGGCCGCGTCTTGAAGACCGGACTGCGGGTGCTGACGAAGCGCAGGAAATCCGCGGCGTCGACGTGCTCTTCGAGGAAGGCGCGGGTGGGCGGCGCCTTGTTGATGTCGCGCTCCTCCACCTCGACCCCGTGCTCGGCCAGGAAACTCCTGGCGTTCCGGCACGTCGTTCAGGTGGGCTTGGTGTAGAAGGTGGCGGTCGGCATCGCGAACTCCCGGTCCTTGCTACAATAATCGATTGCGGCTCTGCCGGGCGCGTGGTCCATGCTGACGGTCAACGAGATCTTCTACTCCATCCAGGGCGAGTCGAGCCATGCCGGCCGGCCGTGCGTGTTCGTGCGGCTCACCGCCTGCGATCTACGGTGCACGTGGTGCGACAGTCCCTACGCCTTCCACGAGGGCGCCAAGCGGTCAATCGACGAGATCGTGGCCGAAGTGACGCAGTCACGGCTGCCGCCTGGTCGAGATGACCGGCGGCGAGCCGCTCCTGCAGAAAGAGGTCTACGCGCTGATGGACCGCTTGCACGGCGCCGGGATGCAGGTCCTGGTCGAAACCGGCGGCCATCGCAGCATCGCGCAGGTGCCCGCCTACGCGACCGTCATCATGGACGTGAAGTGCCCGGGCAGCGGCGAGGCGGCACGGCACGACGCCGGCAACTTCGCCCGCCTGCGGCCGCACGACGAGGTGAAGTTCGTGATCCGCGACCGCGCCGACTACGACTACGCGCGCGAGGTGCTGACGCGTGAAGCGCTCGACGGGAAGGTCGCCGGCGTGCTGCTTTTCCCCCGTGCACGGCGTCCTCGACCCCAAGACCTTGTCGGAATGGGTGCTGGCCGATCACCTGCCGGTGCGGGTGCAGCTCCAGGCCCACAAATACATCTGGGGCGCCGACGTACGCGGCGTTTAGAGCCCCGATCGGTTTCCCGAACTACCCGCTCACCCGATCCCGGCCGGCCTGCTTGGCGCGAAACAGCGCCGCGTCGGCTCGGGCCACCAGCGCCGTGAAGGCCTCGGCGGGCTGGAGAATGGCGACCCCGACCGACAGCGTGCAACACGGCGCGTGGTCGTCCCTCCGGTCGGCCACCAGGCGGCGCAACCGCTCGGCCACCTCCGTGGCTGCCGTGATCTCCACGTCCGACACCAGCACCGCGAACTCCTCGCCGCCGTAGCGGGCCAGCAGGTCACCGGGCCGCAGACCCGCGGTCAGCGCCGCGGCGATGCGTCGGAGCGCTTCGTCGCCGACCGCGTGCCCGTGCGCGTCGTTGAGGTCCTTGAAGCGGTCGACGTCGGCCATCAGCAGCGCGCCGCCGCGGCCTTCGGTGCCCAGGCGCCCGACGTGCAGTGGAAACACCTCGTCGAACCAGCGGCGGTTGTGCAGCGCCGTCAGCCCGTCGACCATCGAGAGGCGCTCGAAGCGCCGGCGCTCGTCGCTCGATTCGGCCAGCACGGCCTGGTCATGGCGGACACGTCCGGCCAGGACGCGCAGCAAGTTCCGCGCGAAGGTCGCGCTCGACTCGATCAGATCCCACACGCGGTCGTGGTCGAGTTCGAGCAGGGTAGTGGCGTCGGCGGCGACCACATCAGCCGACACGGGATGGCCGTCGATGACCGACAGCTCACCCACGCACTCGCCCGGACCGAGCCGCACGAGGGGGGTCTCGACGCCGGGCAGCATCACGTCGACGGCGCCCTCGACGACGATGAAGAGCGACGAGTTGGCCGCGCCCGCGCCGAGCAGTCGCTCGCCGGCGGCGAGGCGGCGGGTCGTGGATGCATCGATGATCACGGTGCGGAGGCGCCGTGACAGGCGGGTGAACAGCGCCGAGGCGTCGAGCTCGGAGTAGGCGCGAGCGGTCATGAATTTTGCGTCACAGTGTGGCCGCTCGACGGCTCGTCACGCAAGCGAAGGCCGCCACACGTCCGTGACGCTCTCACCGCGCGACGCGAAAGGCGTAGGTCGCCACCACCGTGGCGTCGCCCTCCCAGACCGTCAGGGTGTAGTCACCAGGGGCCAGTGCGTAGGGCGGCACCGTGACGCTGGCCTGGGCGCCGTCGCCGGCGTCGGGCGCCGTGTCGACGGGCCAGCGGCGCGCCTCGTCCGGAGTGGCCACGGGCGTCAGTTCGGCCGTCAACCGGTCGGCGTCGCCGAGGCTGCCGCCCAACCGCAAGGTGACCTGGGCGGCGTCGCCCGGAACCGCGACGGCCGTCGGTGTCGGCGGCGTCGGCGTCAGCACGGCGGTTGCGATGGCGCGCGTGGCGGCAGGCGCGCCGGCCGTGGGCGGCGTTCCGCACGCCGCGGCCAGCACCAGGACCAGGCCGACGCCGCCGAACGCCAACGGCGACAAGCGATGGCGGTCCGAGCAAGGCCGCCGGACGAGAGAGTGCGCGGCGGGTGAGGGCGGCATCGGCTGTAAGTGTGCGCGGGGACGCGCTTGGTTGTCGACCCGGCCGGCCCGGGGCACCAGTGAGCGACAATAGGGCGCGATGCCGGCTGCTGTCGTCCTCCTCAGCGGGGGCCTTGATTCGTATACCGCCGCGGCCGTGGCCAAGCGCGACGGCTTCGACCTCTACGCCCTGAGCGTGCGCTACGGCCAGCGCCACGCGCACGAACTCGCCGCGGCCGGCCGGGTGGCGGCGGCGCTGGACGTGAAGCGCCATCTCGAGATCGAGGTGGACCTGTCGCGCATGGGCGGCTCGGCGCTCACCTCCGACCTGGCCGTGCCCAAGGACCAGCCCATCGATCCGGCCGAGATTCCGGTCACCTATGTTCCGGCCCGCAACACGGTGTTCCTGTCGCTGGCGCTGGGCTGGGCAGAGGTCGTGGGCGCCGCCGACCTCGTCATCGGCGTGAACGCGCTCGACTACTCCGGCTACCCGGACTGCCGGCCCGAGTTCATCCGCGCCTTCGAGGCCGTGGCCCGGCTGGCAACCAAGGCCGGTGTCGGAGGCCAGCCCTTCACCGTGCACGCGCCGCTCATCGCGTTGTCGAAAGCAGAGATCGTCGCGCCTGGGCGAATCGCTGGGTCTGGACTACGGACTGACGCACAGTTGCTACGACCCGTGGCCCGACGGCCGGCCGTGCGGCCACTGCGACAGCTGCCGGCTGCGCGCGCGCGGCTTTGCCGAAGCGGGCATCGCCGACCCGCTCGTGGCCGTGGGATACTCGCCCGCGAAGCCATGACCGAGCGCCTCTACTACACCGACGCCTACCGGCGGCAGTTCGAGGCCACGCGTCACATCGTGCACGCCGGCCGGCGCGCGTTCGAGGTCGTGCTCGACCGCACCGCCTTCTATCCGACGTCGGGCGGACAGCCGCTCGATCTCGGCACGGTGGGGCGGGCGCCGCGTGCACGACGTCGTCGACCGCGAGGACGCCGGTGTGCGTCCACGTCGTCGACGGGCCGCTCGAAGTCGGCGCGCCGGTCACCGGCGTCATCGACTGGACCCGGCGCTTCGACCACATGCAGCAGCACACCGGCCAGCACGTGCTGTCGGCGGCGTTCGAGCGGCGTGCCAGGCGCGCACCGAGAGCTTCCACCTGGGCGCGGCCAGCGTCACCATCGATCTGCGCCGCGACGTGACACCGCCGGACGATCGCGCGCGGCCGAAGACGAGGCCAATCGCGTCGTCGTGGGAGGACCGGCCGGTGCCATCCGCTTCGTCGACCGCCGACGAGGCCGCGGCGCTGCCGCTGCGCAAGGAGTCCGGATCGGGCCGGCACGCTGCGCCTGATCGAGGTCGCGGACTTCGACCTGTCGGCGTGCGGCGGCACGCACGTCGCGCGCACCGGCGGCATTGGCCTGATCGCGGTCGACCGGCTGGGAGAAGTTCAAGGGCGGCACGCGCGTCGAGTTCCTGTGCGGCGGACGCGCGCTGACGCAGCTGCGCGACTGGCGCGAGGCGTTGGCCGCGACCAATCGCGTGCTCTCGGTGGCGCCCGCCGAGCTCGCGACCGCCATCGAGCGGCTGCAGGCCGAGAACAAGGCCATCGGCCGCACGGCGCGCGCGCTGCAGGAGCAGCTGGCCGGCCACGTGGCGGCGGCGCTGGTCGCGAATGGCAACATCGTGAACGGGCGGCTCGTCGTGGTGCAGGCGTTGGAAGGCTGGGAGGCGCTGGCCTGAAGGCCATCGCAGCGGCCGTTGCCGCTACGCCGGGCGCCTGCGCCGCCGTGTTCTCGACCACGATCCCGGCGCTGGCCGTGATTGCCCGTGCCGCCGACCTGCCGGTCGATGCCGCGGCCGTGCTGAAGGCGCTCGTTGCGCGGTTCGGCGGCAAGGGCGGCGGCAAGCCCGACCTCGCCCAGGGCGGCGGCCTCGGCGGAGACGGCGGCGCGCTGGTCGCCGCCGCCCGCGAGCTGCTGGCCGGTTGACGGTTGCCGGCGCTACCGGGGCGCCATTCGCAACGCGCCGTCGAGGCGGATCACCTCGCCGTTGAGCATCGAGTTCTCGAGGATGTGGCGCACCAGGGCGCCGTATTCCGCCGGACGGCCGAGACGCGACGGGAACGGCACCTGCTGACCGAGCGACGTGCGCGCCGCTTCCGGCAGCGCCGCCAGCAGCGGCGTGTCGAAGATGCCCGGGCGCGATCGGTGACGCAGCGGATGCCCATCGGCGCGAACTCGCGCGCCACCGGCAGCGTGAGCGCCGACGATCCCGCCTTTCGAGGCCGCGTAGGCGGGCTGACCGATCTGGCCGTCGTAGGCGGCAATCGACGCGGTGTTGATGATGACGCCGCGCTCGCCGGTGTCAGGGTCGGGCGTATTCTGAGCAGGTGTGCCGCCACCAGGCGGATCACGTTGAACGTGCCGATCAGGTTCACGCGGATGGTCTTCTCGAAGAGGTCGAGCGCGTGGGGGCCGTTCCTGCCCACGACCTTGGCTGCCGGGCCGATGCCGGCGGCGTTGACGACGCCGTGCAGCCCGCCGAAGGCCGCCACGGCCGCCCCGATGGCCGCCTGCACATCGGCCTCGCTCGTGACGTCGGCCTGCGCGAACCGCGCCTGCGCGCCGAGTGCCTGCACGGTGGCCTCGCCCACGGCGGCGTTCACGTCGACCAGGACGGCATGGCCGCCGGCCGCCACAATCGCTTCAGCCGCGGCTCGGCCGAGGCCCGAGGCCCCGCCGGTCGCCAGGAATGTCTTGCCTTCGATCCGCATCTGCCTGTCTCCGTTCGAGCGCGCCCAGGCGCGCTCCGCCGTCAGGATATCAGCCCTGACGTACAATTGCCGGAGGCCTCAGCCGCGCGCGCGGCGCCCGGGCAGGACGCTGTCATGACCGACCACCCGCATCACGTCAGCCGCCAAGACGGGCGCCTTTCGACGGCCCGCGACACGACCGTCGTCGGGTTCCCGCCCGGCGTCGGCGTGGCCCTCCGCCCGTCGTCCACGCGCAGGTCGATTCAGCGATAGCCGGAGCTGCTGTGGTTGCCGTCCTCACCGGCCTCGCCGCCGGATTCCTCCACGTGCTGGTCGGGCCGGATCACCTGGCCGCGGTGGCGCCGCTCGCGGTCCGCGACCCCCGCGCCGCGTGGCGGTCGGGCTTCGTCTGGGGTGTCGGCCACACCGCCGGCGTGATGCTCGTGGGCGCGCTGCTGCTGACCTTTCGCGAGCTGCTGCCGCTCGACGCCCTGTCGGCCTGGAGCGAACGGGCTGTCGGCGCCGGGCTCGTCGCCCTCGGCGGCTGGGGGCTGTGGAACGTGCGACGCCCCCACGCGCACAGCCACGTCTCGGGCCGCGCCTCGCTGGCAATGGGCACGATGCACGGCCTGGCCGGCAGTTCCCATCTCTTCGGCGTGCTCCCGTCGCTGCTGTTTGCCTCGCGCTTCGACGCCGGTACGTATCTGGCCGCGTTCGGCATCGGCGCCGTCGCCGCGATGACCGCGTTCGCCGCGGTGATTGGCTCGGTCGCCATCGCCTCGGGCCGGTCCGACGCAGCCGTACGGCGTACCGTCCTCTACGCCACGTCGCTGGCGGCCGTTGCCGTCGGCGGCGTCTGGCTGCTCGCGTAGATCCGCGCCACACGCTAATATCACCGGGCGTGACATCCCTGACCAACCTGTTCCCGGGAGTGGCCGCCGCGGCCCTTGTGATGCTGGCCGGCTTCAGCCTGGCTGAGGTGATTGGACAGGCGCTGCTCGCGGCCCGCGGGCTGACCGGGGCCAGCCCGGTGTCCGGCGTGCCGGTGGCCATCGTGCTTGGCCTGCTCATGCGCAATCTGCTGCCGCTGCCGACGGCGCTCAATCCCGGCCTGAAGTTCTGCACCACCACCCTCCTGCGGCTCGGCATCGTGCTCGTCGGCATCAAGTTGAGCGTGGTGGAGATGGCGCGGCTCGGCGTCGCCGGCGTTCCGGTGGTGCTGGCCGCGATCGTGACCGGGCTGGTCTTCGTCACGTGGTTCAACAAGCGGCTGGGCCTGCCGCCGCGCCTCGGCACCTTGATTGCGGCCGGCACCAGCATCTGCGGCGTGACCGCCATCGTCTCCACCGCTCCGGCGATCGACGCCGACGAGCGCGAAGTCGCCTACGCCGTCGCCAACGTGGTCGCTTTCGGGCTGTTCGGGATGCTCGTCTACCCCTACCTTGCTCATGCCCTGCTGCCGGGCTCGGCCGCCATCGGACTGTTCCTCGGCACGGCCGTGCACGACACCTCGCAGGTGGTGGGCGCGGCGCTCACCTATCGCCAGATTTACGCCGACGACGCCGTGCTGCGCGTGGCCACGGTCACCAAGCTGACGCGCAATCTGTTCCTGGCCGCGGTCATTCCCATCCTGACCTGGATGCACCGGCGCGACGGCGGTGCCGGGGCGGGGAGCGCCGCGAAGGCGTCGAGTTGGCGGTCGCTCGTGCCGTCGTTCGTGATCGGCTTCGTGGCCATGGCCATCGTGCGGTCGATCGGCGACACGATGCTCGGGAACGGACAACTGGCGCTGGGCGTGTGGGACAAGGCCGGCTGGAGCGCGCTCACCGCCCTGGTGGGCGACCGGATCGGCGCCCAGTGGCTGCTCGGCACGGCCATGGCCGCCGTGGGCTTGAACACCAACTTCGCCGTCTTCAAGGGCGTCGGGTTGAAGCCGTTTGCCGTCGGCATGGCCGGCGCCGTCGTGGTCGGCCTGGTCGGCTTCACGATGGCGGCGCTGCTCGGCGGTTTCGTCGTTCTCTAAACGGGAGCCGCCCCGCAGGCCGCGCGTCCCGCCCCGCTCGCCCTGCGTCCGCTGGCCTTCACGGCGGCGATGGTCGCCAGGTCAACCGGCGGTCGCTCAGCGCGGCGCGAGGGTCACGAGCGCGAGGAGCAACTCGTCCACCTGCGCGTCGACTTCGCTGCCGCGCCCGTCGAAGCCGTTGCAGATGAACGCGAACGCGACCGGTTCGCCGGCCGTCGTCCGAACGTAGCCGGCCAGCGAGCGGACGTTCGCCATCGACCCGGTCTTGGCGTGGACGCGGCCGGCAGCCACGGTTCCGGCCAGCCGCCGCGCCATCGTCCCTGGGCGGCCCGCTTCGGGCAGCGCCGCGAGCAGCGGCTCGCGCAAGCCGGGGCGCATCCAGGCCGCCGCCAGGGTCTGGACCAGCGTGTCGGCCGACAGGTAGTCGTTGCGGGACAGCCCCGAGCCGTCGCGCACGTGGTAGCCCTCGGGCGCCACGCCCAGCTCGCTCAACGTGGCGCGCAACACCGCCAGGCCCCCGTCGGGCGAGGACGGCGGCTCGGCATCGAGCGCCGTCACCAGCGTTTCGGCGTAGCTGTTGCGGCTCCACTGCAGCATGGGCTGCACGATCTCCCGAAGCGGCGGCGACAGATCGACGAGCAGCGTGGTGCCGTCGGCGGTGCGGGGGCGCACGCTCTGGTCGTCGATATCGGCCGGCGCGCCGTCGACGACGATGCCGTGGCGCATCAGCGTGGCATGGAGTTCCGCCGCGTAGAACAGCGTGGGATTGGCGACGGCGACGATGTCGGTCATGGGCGCGGCCCCGAGCGGCGCGCGGCCGGCCACTTCGAGGAAGCGCGTGCCCGGCCGTCGCGCGACCCACATCGACGGCGTCGCGCCGGCGGCCGCAGTCACGGCCCGGACGTCGAGCCGCAGCCCGTGATGCGCGGGCGACACGTAGACCACCGGCGGCGCGCCGGGCGTGGCGCCGGGGCCCATCGTCACTTCGGCCTCGTTGTCGTTGTATTGCAAAGCGCCGTAGGCTGCTCCGTAGCCGAGCGCCAGGTCGTCCCAGGCCCACCCGGTGCCCCACCCCGAGCCTTCGACCGCCGAGTCGTCGCCGATGACATGACCGGCGATGTGACGGATGCCGCTTGCCGCCAGGGCCCGCGCCCAGTCGTCGAACAGGGTCAGGCGCTCTGGATGCCGGGGGTTGATGGTCGGGTCGCCTGAACCCACCACGACCAGATCGCCCTGCAGCGACCCGTCCACGACCGGCCCCATGGCGACCAGCCGCGTCTCGAAGCGGAACCCCCACCCCAGGCGCTCGGCCGCGGCCACCGCCGTGAGCACTTTCATGGTCGAGGCGGGCACGAGCCAGGTGCGGCCGTTGCGCTGGTAGAGCGTCTCGCCGGTGGCCAGCGAACGGGCCACGAAGGCGGTCGTGCCGCGTTCGAAGGTGCGATGCGCCAGCACGCCGTCGACGGCCGCGGCCAGTCGCCTGATGCGCGCTGCGCCCGCGGGCGGCGACACTCCCGCATTTCGCGGTGGCGGCGCGAGCGGCGGCGCCACCACCCGGCTTGGCGCCGGCACACGTGGGGCGCCGGCCGCTGTCATCCAGCCGGCCGGCATGCCGGTGAGCAGCGGCGGCGGTGAGAACCTAGAGTCTTGCGCACTGGCGGCGCAGCTGGCTGCCAGCAGGGCTCCGAGCGCGGCGGCGCGGAGCCCGTCGGGGTTCACGGCTGCTTCTCGGGCGGCGCGGCCGCCGGGGGCGTGGCCGGCGCGGGCGGCGCGGGCGGCGCCAGCACCGCGTCGAACGCCTTCAGCACTTCTTCCACCGCCGTCACGTCGAGTCGCATCGCGCCGGCCTCGTCGGGACGCACGACCACGGCGTCAGCGCCGAGGCGGCCGAAGCTCGCCTCTTCCTTCTTGTTCTCGTCGTACTCGGCGCTGACCTTCATGATCGGAGTGGTGCCGACGGGCGCCGCCATGTCGAAGCTGCGAGCCCGCAGGGTGGACAGTTTGGTGAGGGCTTCTTCCATCAAGCCGGCGCTGGCCTCGCGTGTGGCGGTGGCGCCCGGACCGGTGACCGTCCACGCGTCGGCGGCGGCCGCGTCGGTCCCGCGCTTCTTCTCGAACGTCAGCGTGTCGGCGCCGCGCGTCAGCACGATCCGCCTGGCGGAGAAGGCCCGGAAATCGAACACCTCCTTGCGGCGGTAGTCGCTGGCGCCGTGCTGGAGTTCGGTGAAGAACGCGGTGTCCATGAGAAAGACCATCGGCCGCGACAGATCCCGGGCGTAGGTCTGGCCGTTCGGAGCGGTAGCGCCGAGGGCCAGCGTGGCAGCCGACGAGCCGGTCTTGATCACGACCGTCGCCGCCGGCCGATCGAGGCCGTACTGCTTCACGTCGCTGACGTCGGTGGTTTCGATGGCCGACATGGTCGTCGTCGACAGCCGGGTGAGCAGCCCCTCGATGGCCGCGTAGTCGCCGCGGGCGCCCGACGGCGCGGTGACGCGCCACTCGGAGTTCTCGCGGCTGAGCACGACGGTGACGCCGGCATTCGTGATCTCGAGTCCGTCGGCCTTGTCGCGCTCGAAGCGGAGCACGCGCTTGTCACGCAGGTCGAAGGCCGACTTCACGAGGCTGGTCTCGGCCACCGCGGTGACCAGGACGACGCGGTTGCCGTCGCCCTGAACGGCGTAGACTTCGCTGCCGGTCGGCGCGTTGTCGCCGAGGCGCAGCCGGCCCGTGTTGCCGTTGGCGCCTGTGAAGGTCAGGTCGGCCTTGGGCGCGGCCAGCCCGTACTGGGCCAGGTCGGCGGCATTGGCGTCGACCTCGCGCACGATCTCGAGCGAGGAAAGGCTGTTGACGACGGCGGTGAGTTCGTTGGCGTCGGCGTCGGCGGCAAGCGGCTCGACCAGCTTCCACTTGCCGTCGGCTTTCCGCAGCACCGACGTGTCGTCCTTGGCGACGATCCGCAGTTCCTCGATGTCGTCGGCGTTCGACGGCGAAGACCTTCTCCTTTGCCTCGGTCGTCGGCCGCTTCGAATCGACGAAGTAGATGTAGGCGCCGAGGCCCAGCAGGACGACGACCAGCACCAGCGTCGACGCAGCTCCGCGCATGTCTTACCGCCTCCGCCACCAGGTGTAGATGCCCAGGCCGAAGATCGCCGCCGGGATCGATGAACATCGACAGGATGGCGACCATCTGCACCTGGTCGGCGGTCATCGTCATCCGGCGATCCTCGGGCTCCCGCGGCCGGCACGGCAATCAGGTTCTCCTGCTGCGACAGCCAGCCGAGCGTGTTCATGAACAGGTCGCGGTTGCCCTGGATGCCGAGCACGCCGTTGGCGGCGAAGTCGGAGTCGCCGAAGACCACGACGCGCGTCTCCGGCTTGGCGGCGCCGTCCGCCGGCTGCCGGCTCGGCGGCTTCGGCGCGCGTCAGGCGCCGGCGGCCGACACCGCCGCCGCCAGCGATGACCGGTCCCGGCTTGTCGCCCTTGCGCTTCGTCGAGCGACACCTCGGCCGACGGCGAGCAGCGCCTTGAGGTCGGTCTCGGCCCAGCTCTGCGGGCTGGTTTCGACGAACGGCTGCGCGCGTGCGCCCTTCGACGCCGCCTGCGACCGGCGACACCGGCGCGCCAGCGGATAGGCGGTGATCAGCGTTGAAGCGCTCGGTGATCGGGTGCGCCGGGTAGCTCGCCGCCACCGGCACCGAGGCGTCGGCGCCGATCATCTGGCCCATGCCGCTGGCGTCGACGACGATGTCGTTGCCGACGTCGATGCCCCAGTCGCGCGACAGCGCGTTCAGGTTGGGCAGCGGGCGCTCGGCCCTTCGTCCGGCCGGGTCGAGCATCAGCAGCAGCTTGCCGCCCTTGGCCAGATAGGCCTTGAGCGGCGTCGATCTCCGGCGGGAAGAAGTCGGTCCGCGGGCCGGCGACGACCACGCGCCGTGGCGTCGTCCGGCACGGCCGGCTCTGCGCCAGCACCAGCTTCTCGAAGCCGTAGTTGTCGCCGCTTCGAGCGCGTCGGCGACGGCGCTGTAGCCGTCGCGCTCGCCGCTGGCCGGGTCCTTCTCGCCGTGGCCCTGCGTGAAGTAGACCTTCCGCTCCTGGCCGGTGACGACCTTGATGAGCGCGTTGGTGATGTCCTGCTCGTTCAGGGCCGTGATGCGCTCGGTGCGGCCCTTGTACTCGAGCACGATCGTGCCGTATGCGTCGTCACGTTGGCTTCTGCTGCGCGCGGGCCGGCTGCGTGTCGGGGTCGACGTACTCGGCCGTGACTGCTTCGGACTGGTAGGTGTATTCCTTCGAGCCGGTCGCGGAACCGGTCGAAGCTCGCGGCCTGATCGAAGACGAGGATCTTGAGCGGCGCGTCCAGCTCCTCGCAGCACCTTGCGGGTCTGGTCCGACAGGCTGAACTACCTGGTTGGCGGTCAGGTCCCAGCGCTTGTTCTGCCGCGCGCCGAGGTAGTTGACCGCGACGAGGATGGCCAGCACGACGAGGATGCTGACGACGACCAGCGTGCCGTAGCGCGCCTGGCGGCGCTGGAGAAGTCGGCCGATCTCGCGCCACTGGCCGAGCATGTAGAGCAGCATGCAGGCCAGGCCGGCCCAGGCCAGGTAGTGCGCGTACTGCGTCCCACGTCGGGCATGCGGAACGCGAATGCCGACGGCGCGACGACCACGAGCGCCGTGCCGAGCCAGCCGAGGATGCTCGAAGATCTTCGATCGCCATTAGCCGCGCCACCGTTCGCTGTCGACCGACTTGGCGGTGAGGAACAGCCCGAAGGTGATGAAGCTCAGGTAGTAGACGAGGTGCTTCGTGTCGATGATGCCCTTGGCGAAGTCGTCGAGGTGCTCGGTGATCGACAGGTAGCGTCAGGATCGGCCTGCGCCGGTCGGTCCGAGCGAAGCTGGCCGATCCAGTTGATGACCCACAGCATCAGGAACACCGCGAAGGTGACCATGCCGGCGACGATCTGGTTCTTGGTCAGGCTCGAGATGAACAGGCCGAGCGAGATGAAGCAGCCGCCCATCAGCAGCAGCCCGAGATAGCCGGTGGCGATCGGCTTCCACTCCGGGTTGCCGTAGACGAACAGCACGGCCGATGTGGATCAGCGTGACCGCCAGCATCACGGCGTAGAGCCCCATCGCGCCGAGAACTTGCCGAGGATGATCTCGAAGTCGGTGAGCGGCGAGGTGAGCAGCAGCTCGATCGTGCCCGAGCGCTTTTCCTCGGAGTAGGTGCGCATCGTGATCATCGGCAGCACGAACAGCATGATCACGCGTGACGTTCTGCAGCACCGGGCGGATCAGCATCTGGTTGATGTTCATCGCCTGCTGCCCGCGTCCATGGCCGCATCTGCATGCTCTGCCGCTCGAAGTACTGCAGCAGCGACGTAGAAGAAGCAGCCGAAGAGCAGCGCGAAGAAGCCGATCACGATGTAGGCGATCGGCGAGGCGAAGTAGGACTTCAGCTCCTTGTGGGCGATGGCGAGGATGTTACGCATGGGCGGCCTCCTCGGGTCGGCGGCCGGCGCGGCGACGCCGCGGCGTCGCCGCTGTCTTCGGTGGTCAGCTGAGGAAGATGTCTTCGAGGCTCATGCGCATCGGCCGCAGCTCGAGCAGGCCCCAGCCGCTGCGCGACGACCGCGGCGGCCAGCTCGCGGCGCACGTCGCGTCCCTGCTCGCTGTCGACCTCGAAGCCGACGATGCCGTCGCGCGCTCGGCGTCGGCTGACGCGCGGTCACGCCGGCGACGCGCTGCGAGCGCGCGCGGCGGCATCGGCGCCGGGCGCGTCGACCTGCACGTACATCGTCTCGAGCCGCGCAGCCGCGCCGTCAGGTTGTCCGGCGTGTCGACCGCGACGACCTGGCCCTTGGCTGATGATGACCACCCGCTGGCAGGTCTGCGCGACCTCGGGCAGGATGTGCGTGCTCAGGACGATGGTGTGGTCGCCGGCGAGCTCCTTGATCAGCTGCGCGCGTCTCGATGATCTGCTTCGGGTCGAGGCCGGCGGTCGGCTCGTCGAGGATCAGCACCTCGGGGTTGTGGATGAGCGCCTGGGCCAGGCCGACGCGCTGCTTGTAGCCCTTCGACAGCTTGCCGCAGTGGCGGTCGGCCATGTCGGCGACCGCGGGTCTGCTCCATCACCGTCGTCGACGCGGCCGCTCGCGCTCGCGCGACGGCACGCCCTTGATCTTGCGCGACGAAGGTCAGGTACTCGCGCACCGTCATGTCGGGATAGAGCGGCGGCGTTTCCGGCAGGTAGCCGGTGCGCCGCTTGGCCTCGATCGGCTGCTCGAAGACGTCGAAGCCCGGCGACGATCGCCTTGCCCTCGGTGGCCGGCATGTAGCCGGTGAGGATGCGCATCGTCGTCGTCTTGCCGGCGCCGTTCGGGCCCGAGGAAACCGAGGATCTCGCCGCGCTCGACGCGGAAACTCACGTCGTCGACGGCCGTGAACGGGCCGTAGCGTTTGGTGAGGTGCTGAACCTCAATCACGATGGACTCTCCTCGCGCGGGTTGCTTTGAAGTCTGGCTCGTCTAACCTGTAAGCTCTAGACGGCTCGCAGATGAGCTGCGACAGCCCACCATCCTAGTCGAACCACTCGGCACGGGCAAGGGCGCCGGGGACCACTCAGGATGACTGTGAAGCGGTTGCTCATTGCGGTAGTCCTGCTTGCCCTTCCCGCCGCCGGCGCGGGACTCTGGTGGTGGCTGCGCGGTTCCCTGCCGTCTTTGGACGGCGAGTGGGCCCTGTCTGGTCTGCACGGACCGGTCGAGATCGTCTCGGACGCGCACGGCGTGCCGCACGTCTACGCGCGCGACAGCGACGACGCGTGGTTCGCGGCCGGCGCCCTGCACGCGCGCGACCGCCTCTGGCAGATGGAGCTCTATCGCCGGGCCACGACCGGCCGGCTGGCCGAAGTGCTCGGCGAGCACGGCGCTGCCGATCGATCGGCGGATGCTCACGCTGGGCATCCGCGCGGCCGCCGCCGCGGAGTTCGCCCGCCTCGGTGCGGCCGGCGCGCGTGGCGCTCGACGCGCTACGCCGACGGCGTGAACGCGGCCCTGGCCCGATGCCGGGCCGGCGCCGTCCGGCTCGAGTTGCAACTGCTCGGCATCACGCCGGCGGCGTGGACGCCGCAGGACTCGCTGGCCGTCGGGCGCCTGCTGGCCTTCCGGCTGGCCGAGAACCTGGGCGGTGAGCTGGTGCGCCACGCCCTGACCCGCACCCTGGGCCCGGCGGCAGCCAGCCAGCTGGCCGGCCGCTACCCCGACAGTGGCCCGACGGTGCTCGGCGAACTCGGTGCCCCCACCCCTGGCCCGCCAGCCTTCCGGGCAGCGCCGCCACGTCTCCGGTCGCGGCGCCATCGACGGCGCCGCCCGACGGCGATGCCCTGGGGCGGGCCGAACGGCCGGTCTACCCGGCCGCGCTGGCCTGGCTCGATCCGAGCGCGCCGCGCGCCAACAGCAACGCCTGGGTCGTCTCGGGTTCGCGCACGGCAACCGGCCGGCCGATCCTGGCCAACGATCCGCACCTGCTGATCGAGCTGCCGTCGGTGTGGTACGAGCTGCACCTGGTCGCGGCCGGGCTGGACGTTCAAGGCGTGTCGCTGCCCGGGCGTGCCGTTCGTGATCATCGGCCACAACGCGCGCATCGCGTGGGGCATCACCAACACCGGCGCCGACGTGCAGGATCTGGTCATCCAGCGCTTCGATCTCGCCGGCAAGCGCGCGCAGGGCGCTCAGCGGATGGGAGCCGGTCCAGGTCGGAGACCGTCGGCCATTCCGGTTCGCGGCCGCTCCACGCCGGTGCCGTTCGAGGTGTGGCGCACCGAAGCCGGGCGTGGTCTTCGCCGACGAGTCCACCGACTGGGAGGCGCCGCCGGCCTGGCTCTCGCCCGACGCTGCCCGCGAAGGCGAGCAGCGGGCGCTCGTGCTGAAGTGGCCGACCTTGGCCACCGGCAACCACGCCGACGCGTTCGAGGCGCTCAACCGGGCCGGCACCTGGACCGACTTCCAGGCCGCGCTCGATCAGACTGTCGGCACTGGCGCAGAACGCCGTCTACGCCGACGTCGACGGCAACATCGGCTACCTCATGACCGGCCAGTTGCCGAACCGCGCCTCCGGCGACGGGGCGCAGCCGGTATCGCCCGCGGCCGCCGACCTGGAGCGGCGTGATCGGCGGCCCCGGGACCCTGCCGCGCGCCGTCAATCCCGCCCGCGGCTTCCTGGCGTCGGCCAACAACCCGGTGACACGCGGGCGACGTGCCGTTCGTCACGCGCGACTGGGCCGCGCCGTTCCGCGCCGCCCGCGTCACTGGCGTGCTGGCCGCCGCCGAGGGGCTCGACGTGGCCGCGGCGACGGCCTTGCAGCTCGATCGTGCAGAGCGGAGCGGCCGCGCAGGTGTTGCAGGGGCTCGACAGCGCGCTGGCGAAAGCGCAGCAGCTCGCGCGGCGAAGCCGCCGGTCGGTGGCGCTGTTGGAACAGCTGGCGGGCTGGAATCGCGTGGTCGACGGCGGCGAAGCGGCCGGCCGCCTACCAAGCGTTCGAGGATCGCGCTGTGGCGGCGCACGTTTGCCGACGAGCTGCCGGCCGATGTCTTCAAGCGCTTCTACCAGTGGGCCGGCGCCGAACGGCCGGCCGGCCTCTACTGCGATCGTCGAGCGACCCCAACGCGCGGTGGTGGGACGACATCGGCACGGTCGAGCGCCGCGAGTCCCGCGACGACATCTTCCTGCTGGCGGCCGCTGACGCCGCCGGCGACGTGGCGCGCTGGTCGCCGGCGCGCGCGGGTGGGATCAGGTCCACGCCGCCACCTTCGCGCCACGCGCTCGGCGAGGGCGGGTTGGCGGCGGCTGGTTCTTCGACCGGGGCCCGGTGCCGGTCGTGGGCGACGGCACGACGGTGATGCGCATCAGCCACCGACGGCTGGACGGGTTCCGCGGCGTGGGAGCACCCGTCGTGGCGGCAGGTGTTCGACGTCGGC
Organism: uncultured Acidobacteriota bacterium; assembly: GCA_963843885.1. Classification (GTDB taxonomy): domain Bacteria; phylum Acidobacteriota; class Vicinamibacteria; order Vicinamibacterales; family UBA2999; genus CADEFD01. Next base: position 795,381 of record CAWJMJ010000009.1, on the reverse strand, counting down.
GCGTGGGACGACTCCGTGGTCGTCTTGCCGGCGGGGCAATCGGGCAACCCGATGAGCCCGCACTACTTCGATCAGAACGACCTGTGGCGAGCGGGGCAGTACCGCGCCGTGGCGTTCAGCCGCGCCGCCGTGGATCGCGCCGCCGCGCACCGTCAGGTGCTGACGCCGTAAGGGCCAGGGTCGCGATTCGGATCGGGCTCTGGCGACCAGAGCAAGGCCGGCCGGGATCTGAGTAGTCTGAACATATGAGCATGCGCTCAGAGATGAGTTCGACCCTTCGCCGTCGAGCCCCCGCCCCAAGCCCGTCCGCGGCCGAGGCCTGCGACGTCTTCCACCTTGACCCGGCCAAGGTGGCGCGCCTGCGCGGCCTGCTCATTGGCGAGGCCTCGGTCGAGGCGCTCACCGCGACCTTCCGCGCGCTCGGCGATCCCACGCGCGTGCGCGTGCTCGACGCGTTGTCGCACAGCGAGTTGTGCGTGTGCGATCTGGCCACGCTGCTCGGCCTGACGCAGTCGGCCACCTCGCACCAACTGCGCCTGCTCCGCGCTCTGCGCCTGGTGCGGGCGCGTCGCGCGGGACGCATGGTCTACTACGCCCTCGACGATCACCACATCGTGACGCTCTTCCGGCAGGGCCTGCGCCATGTCGAGGAGTCGGCGGCGAAGCCGAAACGGCGGTTCGCGTGAGCACGGCCGCGCCGGCCTGCAGCAAGTGCGCGATTCACGCCGAGTCGGTGTTCCGCGTCGCCGGCATGGACTGCGCCGAAGAGGCCGCGATTCTCGAGCGCCGCCTTACGCCGCTGGCCGGGGTCGAGCGTCTTGCCGTGGACGTGATGGGCCAGAAGCTGCACGTCGCCTATGACGCGGCGGTGGTGACGGCGGCCCGCATCAGCGACGCCGTGGCCGAAACCGGCATGCGCGCGTGGCTCGAACACGAGCGCCCGGTCGAGACGCTGGGCTCGCACGCCGGGTGGCGGCCGCTGGCGCTGGCGGGCGCGGCCGTCGCTGCCGGCCTGGTCGTGCAGTTCACGATGAGCCCGGCACGATGGGCATGGCTGGTCTTCGCCCTGGCCATCGCCCTGGCCGGCCGGCAACCTTCTGCCAAGGCCGTCAACTCGCTGCGGCGGCGCACGCTCGACATCCACGTGCTGATGCTGCTGGCGGTCGCCGGCGCGATGGCGCTCGGGCGACTGGGCCGAAGGCGCCACGGTGGTGTGGCTGTTCGCCGCCTCGCAGTGGCTCGAGGTCGCGCACCATGGAGCGCGCGCGCGACGCCATTCGCGGCGTGATGACGCTGGCCCCCGAGCGTGGCCCTCGTGAAGCACGACGACCACGACCACGCGACGCCGGTCGACCTGCGTCGTGCCGGGCGCCATCGTGCTCGTGGCGCCGGGCGAGAAGATTCCGCTCGACGGCCTGGTCACGGCCGGTCAGTCGGACGTGAACCAGGCGCCGATCACCGGCGAGTCGCTGCCGGTCGGACCGCGGACCGGGCGACGAGGTCTTCGCCGGCACCATCAACGGCCATGGCGCGCTGGAGATCCGGGTGACGCGGGCCGTGCGCGACACCACGCTGGCCCGCATCGTGCACCTGGTCGAGGCGCGCGCAGGCGCGAACGCGCGCCGACGCAGCAGTTCATCGATCGCTTCGCGCGCTGGTACACGCCGGCCGTGGTGCTGCCGCGGCCGCTGGTGGTCGTCGTGCCGGTGCTGGCCCTGGGCCTGCCGGCTGGCGACGTGGGCCTACCGCGCGCTGGTGCTGCTGGTCGTCGCCTGCCCGTGCGCGCTCGTCATCTCCACGCCGGTGTCGATCGTGGCGGCGCTGGCCACCGCGGCCCGCCACGGCGTGCTGATCAAGGGCGGCGCGCACCTGGAGCGGCTGGCCGGCGTGCGGGTGCGTGGCGTTCGACAAGACCGGCACGCTCACCGCTCGGCCAGCCGGCCGTCGTGACCGTCACCGCCCTCGGCGAGCGCCGAAGCCGGCGCCGCGCGCGATGCGCTGATCGCGGCAGCGGCGGTCGAGGCGCGGTCGGCGCACCCGATCGCCCGCGCCGTCGTCGCCGCCGCTCGCGAGCGCGGGCTCGAGGCTCGGCGGCGCCGCGGACGTGGTGACGCTGCCCGGTCGCGGCGCCGTGGGCACGTGGCGCGGGCCGCCGGTGGTGGTCGGCAACGCGCGGCTGATGGACGAACTGCGGGCTGGCCGACGCGGACGCTCGAGCGTCCGGCACGGCCATGGCGGCGCGCGGCGAGACGGCGGTGTTCGTGGCCGTCGCCGGACGGGCGCGTCTGGCCCTGGCGTGGCCGACCGGCGCGCGCCCGGTCGCGGCCGACGTCGTGCGCCTGCTGCGCGGGCTGGGCATCGCGCACGTGGCGCTGCTCACCGGCGACACGCCGCAGGCGGCGGCGGCGCTGGCCGCCGGCGCCGGCGTGACCGACGTGCGCGCGGGCCTGCTGCCCGAGGACAAGCTCGCGGCGGTGCGCGCAGCTGCGCGCCGCTCACGGTCCGGTGGCGATGGTGGGCGACGGCGTCAACGACGCGCCGGCGCTGGCGGCCGCCGACGTCGGCATCGCGATGGGCGCGATCGGCTCGGCGGCGGCGCTCGAAGCCGCCGACATCGCGCTGATGTCCGACGAGCTGCAGAAGATCCCGTACGCCGTGCGCCTGAGCCGGGCGACGCTCGCGCAACATCCGGACCAACGTCGCGCTTGTCACTCGGCCTGAAGGTGGCGTTGCTGGGGCTGGCCGTGGCCGGCCTGTCGACGCTGTGGATGGCGGTGCTGGCCGATACCGGCGCGTCGGTGCTGGTCGTGGCCAACGCCGTGCGGCTGCTGAGGCATCGGTAGGCGCACGCGACGTCGCCCGAGCTACTCGGTCGGCACGGCCTCGTCGCGCTTCCGGGCTGGAAGAAATGCGAGTCGACGAATTCGTCGATGTCGGCCTGATCAGCCGGGTCGACGCGGTCGAACTGCAGGCCCATGCCGGCGCGCGGGTCGCTCCAGCGCACGTGCGCCGTCGATGTCGAAGTCCTTCTTGGACCCGGGCAGCCGGAAGCGCAGCCGCACCTTGGTCATCGACTCGAGCGGGCTGGTGGTGCGGATGGCGATGCCGCCGCGCGAGATGTTCAGCGACAGCGCCGCCGCGATGGTGGCGCCGACGTGATACGCGGCCGGGATGCCCAGCACCACGCGCGGGCTGTCGCGGCGGTTGAAGTTGTCGGGGAAGAGGTGCGGCGCGAGCGAGGGCAGGATGTGCTGCACGGCGCTGTATTCGTTGACGTAGCCGGCCACGCCCAGCGCCGCCAGCTCGCGCACCTCGTCGGCGCTCGAAACCGTGCCGCTGAACGCCAGGATGGGCAACCGGCCCTCGTCGAGCTTCCGGACCGTGCGGATCAGCTCGGCCCCCGAGCAGTGCGGCATGCGCAGGTCCACGACCAGCAGGTCGAGCCGGTCCAGGTCGGCGCGGACCCGGGCCAGCAGTTCGGCGGCGCTCTTCACCGTGATGGCGCGATGGCCGGCGCTTTCGACCGCGGTGCGGAACCGGTCGCGCACCGACGCGCTGTCGTCGGCGATGATCACGCATTTGCGAGGCGGTCGGATTGGTGTGACATATACGTGGGCGGACGCCCGCAGTCCGTTGCAGAATAGATCAGGTTCCCCATATAATTCACACACTTCTTCGTGACCCGGCGCCACGCCACGAGCGGCGCGGCGCGCCACCGGGTCACCCGTATGTTTCCCCGAGGAGTGGTCCGCATGTCCGCGTATTGCCCCGAGTGCGATGCCGAGATCGACATCGACGCCGCCGACGCCGAAATCGGCGATGAACTGAGTTGTTCCGAATGCGGATCGCTGCTGCGCGTCTCGAACGACTCGCCGCTCGAACTCGAATTCGCCGACGACGACGACGATGACGACGACGACGAGAAGGAAGAAAAGGAAGATGACGACTTCGACGACGCCGACGACGACGAAGACGAGAAGGACGACGAAGACTGACGCGGGCGCCGATGACTGACGCACCGACCGCGGTGGTGTCGGACGTCGCCCGCGCCAAGCAGCGGCGCCTCGAGTCGATCCTCGGCGAACTCGGGTCGGTAGTCGTGGCGTTCAGCGGCGGCGTCGACAGCGCCTACCTGGCGGTCGTGGCCACGCGGACGCTGGGCGCTCGCGCGCTGGCCGTGACCGGCGACAGCCCCAGCTATCCCGACAATCACCGGCAGCTGGCGCGGAAGGTGGCGGGCGACTTCGCCATCGCCCACGAATTCGTGCACACCGACGAACTGGCGCGCGACGGCTACCGGGCCAACGCCGGCGACCGCTGCTTCCACTGCAAGACCGAGCTTTACGGCACGCTGGCCCCGCTGGCCCGCGCGCGCGGCTTCGCGGCCGTCGTCGATGGCACCAACGCCGACGATCGCGGCGACTACCGCCCCGGGCGGGCCGCGGCTCGCGAGCACGGCGTGCGCAGCCCGCTCGACGAGGTCGATCTCCGCAAGGACGAGATTCGCGCGCTGGCCTTCGCGCTCGGCATGAGCACCTGGGACGAGCCGGCCTCGGCCTGCCTGTCGTCGCGCATTCCCCATCACGTCGAAGTGACGGCGCCGAAGCTGCAGCAGATCGAGCGGGCCGAGACGGCCGTGCGCGCTCTTGGCTTCCGCGTCTTCCGCGTGCGTCACCACGACCAGATCGCGCGTCTCGAAATCGCCCGCGACGAGATGGCGCGCGCGCTCGAGCCGGACATCGCCGACCGGCTCGTGGTCGAGCTCAAGGCCGCCGGCTATCAGCACGTGAGCCTCGACCTGCAGGGCTACCGGCAGGGCAGCCTGAACGAACGGCTCGTCCTCCGGCCGGTGTCGTGACCGCACCGCCGCCGGCCTCGTCCCTGCCCCGGCGGACGGGGTTCCTCGCCGTGCTGGTCCTGGTCGCCGGCGTGGCCGCCGGGCACCTCGCCGTTCCTGCCGGTCACGCTCGAAGACATCGACTCGGTCAACTTCGCCCTCGGCGTGCGCGACTTCGACCCGGCGCGCCACCGGCCGCATCCGCCCGGCTACCCGGTCTACATCGTGCTCGGCAAGGCCGCCACGGCCATCACCGGTGCGGCGTGGCCGGCGGGTCTGCCTGACCGGGTCGAAGGGCGCGCGCTGGCGGGGCTGTCGTTGGTCGCCGCGCTGGCGCTCATCTGGCTGGTGCCGCGCGTGCTGGCGGCGCTCTCGGTTGGTGGCGCCGACCGCACGGGCCGGCCCCCCATCTCGCGCCGCGCGCTGATCGCCACGCTGGTCTTTGCCGCCTGTCCACTTACGTGGTACCTGACCTCGCGGCCGATGAGCGACGTGCCGGGGCTGGCTGCCGCCTGCGCCGCGCTCACCTGCCTGGCCCTGGCCTGGTGGCGTCAGCATCCCACGCCGTCGGGCCAACGCCGGCTCGAACCGGCCGAGATGATGGCGTCGGGCCGGCTGATCGTGTTGGGCGCGTTGCTGGCGGGGTTCGCCATTGGCTTCCGCACCCAGACCCTGTGGCTCACCGCGCCGTTGCTGCTGCTCGTGCTGGCCGACCGAGCGGGCCGCGGCCTGGTGGGCGCCATGATCGGCGCCAGCGTGGCCTTCACGCTGGGAGCGCTGGCCTGGGCCATTCCACTGCTCATCGCCAGCGGCGGACTCGAGGCCTATCTGGCGGCGCTCGGCACCCAGGCCGGCGAAGACTTCGCCGGCGTCGAGATGCTCTACCTCACGCCCACGCCACGCCTGGCGGCCTTTGCCCTGCTGCGCACGTTCGTCTGGCCGTGGGACAGCGTGGCGCTCGCGAGCGTCGTCCTCTCGCTGGCAGCTGTCGGCGGGCTGGTGCTGGCGGTGCGTGAACGGCGCACGGCGCTGGCGGTGGCGGCCATCACGTTGCCCTACCTCGCGTTCCATCTGGCATTTCAGGACACCACCTTCGCCCGCTATGCCTTGCCGCTCGTGCTGCCGGTGGTGTTCCTGGCGGCCGTGACACTCGACCTGGCCGGACGCGCGGGCGTCGTCGGCGCAATCGGGCTGGCGGCCTGGAGCCTCAGCATCGCCGTGCCGCAATTGGCCGCGTATGTGGAGCGGGGTAGCCCGACAGCGCGGCTCTTCGACCGGGTGGCGACGGCCGTGGCTGCGGGGGAAACCCCGACCATCGCCATGCACCAGGCGCTGATGCGGCCGCTCGAGGCGGAGACGCGGCCGGTGGGCACGGTGCTCCCGTCGCCGCCGCGGCGCGAGTGGCTCGAGCTCGTGCGCCTGTGGCGCGCCGGCACCACCGCCCCCGTATGGTTCCTGGCCGATCCGCGCCGTACCGATCTGGCGCTGATCGACCCGCAGGCCCGCCGCAATCGCGAGACCTTCGGGTGGGACGTCACCAGCATGTCGCTGCTCGGCGGCATGCGCCCGGCCGAGGTCGCGCTCTATCGACTCGGCCAGCCCGGCTGGTTCGCGGCCGAAGGGTGGAGCCTCACCCCGGAGACGGCCGGCATGGCCCGGCTCATGGGGCGAGGCCCGCACCTGGGGCCGATCAGCGCGTTCGTCCGCCGGCGCGACGAGGCCGCCACGGTGCTGGTCGGGGGCCGCAATCTGGGCGCCGCCGGCGACCCGGCCGCGGTCTTCACCCTGGCCATCGACGGCCGTGATCTCGAACGCTGGGAGGTCGCGCCCGATCCCGGATTTTTCGTGCAACGCGTCGCGCTGCCGGCCGGGGCGCTCGAGGGCGACGGGCGCTGGGCGGAGCTCACGCTGCGATCCACCTCGATCTCGGGCGCGCCGCCGGTGGCGACGGCTGTCGAGCAGTTCGACCTGCAATCACCGGGGGCGTTGATGTGGGCCTACGGAAGCGGTTTCCACGAGCCCGAGCTCGACCACGTGCAGGCGCGCTCGTGGCGCTGGATGAGCGAGCGCGGCGAACTCGACGTGGTGCAGCCGGCAGGCGACGCCACGCTCGTGCTGCGCGGCGAATCACCCCTGACCTACTTCGAGCGACCATCGACCCTCGAGGTGCGCTGCGCCGACGTCTCGCTCGGCCGCTTCGACCTCAACGGCGATTTCGAGGTGCGCGTGGTCGTCACCGAAGCGTGCCTGCTCGCGGGCCAGGGCAGGGTCACGCTTGCCACCTCGCAGACCTTTTCACCCGCGGAGCGCGCCGGCACGAGCGACCGTCGCCGGCTCGGCCTCCGGCTCTTCGAGGTGGCCCTCGTACCGGGGGTGCAGATGGGAGCTGGCGCGCCGATAACAAGCAAAAACACGTCCGATCTTCGTTGACAGGTCCGCGACGTGCGGCTAATCTCCGAAGCGTCCAGCCTCCCAGGCGACGCGACGGATTTCATCGACCCCCGCAGGAGATACAAGATGCGTTTGCCAGTCCGACATACCGGGATCCTTTTGATCCTGTGCTTCACCCTGCCGTTGCTGGCAGCGGCGTGCGGCAAGAAGCCGCCTCCGCCCGCGCCCCCGCCGCCCCCGCCGCCGGTGGTGACGCCGGCGCCGCCGCCGCCCCCGCCCCCACCGCCCCCCCCGCCGCCGCCGGCACCGCGCGTGCCGACCGAAGCCGAGATCTGGGCCGGTAAGAGCGTTGCGGATCTGATGCGCGAAGGCGTCCTGGCCGACGTCTACTTCGATCTCGACCAGTACGGCGTCCGTGAAGATGCCCGTGGGCCGCTGCAGGCCAACGCCGACTACATGAAGAAGTGGCCCTCGCTGCGCATCACCGTCGAAGGTCATTGCGACGAGCGTGGCACCGCGGAGTACAACCTGGCGCTCGGCGAGCGCCGGTCGACCGCGGTGAAGGGCTACCTGGTCAGCCTGGGCATTCCGGCCGACAGCATCACTGTCATCAGCAAGGGCAAGGAAACGCCCTTCTGCACCGAGAGCAACGAAAGCTGCTGGCAGCAGAACCGCCGCGGCCACTTCGTCATCACCGGGAAGTAGCGCCGGTCAACCCTCGCCGGATCGGCCGCGTGCCGGTCCGGAAACGCAAAGAGCGCCCGCAAGGGCGCTCTTTGTCTTTGTGGAGACGCGAGGGTCGGGCGGCCGCCCGACCGCCCGCGATCAGTGGACCGTGGGCGAGCGCAACAGCCCGGCGATGTGCTCGGCCGCCGCGCGCGCATCGGGGGCGCCGGTGATCGGGCGGCCGATGACCAGATAGGTGGCGCCGGCTTGCACGGCTTCGGCCGGGCCCATGGTGCGGGCCTGATCGTCGCTGCCGCTGGCCGCGGCGCTGCGGATGCCGGGAGTGACGATGGTGAACTCCGGACCGCAGGCGTTCCGGATGGCGCGCGTCTCGAGCGGCGAAGCGACGACCCCGTCGAGACCCGAGGCCTGCGCCAGCCGGGCCAGGTGGATCACCTGGTCCATCACCGGCCGCGACGTGCCGACTTCGGCCAGCGCGCCGTCGTCCATGCTGGTGAGCACGGTCACGCCGATGACGAGCGGCTTGGGCCGGCCGAGCTTGGCGGCGGCCAGCGCCGCGGCATCGGCGGCGGCGCGCATCATCTTGCTGCCGCCTGAGCAGTGGACGTTGAGCATCCAGGCGCCGGTGGCCACGGCGGAGCTGACCGCGCCGGCCACGGTGTTGGGGATGTCGTGGAACTTGAGGTCGAGGAACACGCGCTCGCCCCGTTCGGCCAGGGTGCGCACGATGCCCGGGCCTTCGGCGGTGAAGAGCTGCTTGCCGATCTTGAAGCCGCCGACGGCGCCCCTCAGAGCATCGGCCAGGGCCACGGCCTTGGCGGCGGAGTCGACGTCGAGCGCAACCAGAATCGGGTTCATGTGTGGGCCTGTGCCGGCGACCGCGTGTCCACGGCGCCGACGAGATCGGCCAGCCGCGTCACCTGGTGCCGCGTCATGTAGTCCTTCAGTCCGTCGAGCAGCTTGGTCCAGATGAACGGGTCGACGAAGTTGGCCGTGCCCACCTGCACTGCGTTGGCGCCGGCGAGCATGAATTCGAGCACGTCGCGCGCGTCCATGATGCCGCCCATGCCGATGATCGGGATCTTCACTTCCTGCCGGCATTCCCACACCATGCGCACGGCGATCGGGCGAATGGCCGGGCCGCTCAGGCCGCCGACCACGTTCGACAGCCGCGGGCGCCGCTGTTCCACGTCGATGGCCATGGCCAGGAAGGTGTTCACGAGCGAGATCGCGTCGGCACCGGCGTCTTCCGCCGCGCGCGCGAAGGCCGCCGGCGCGGTGACGTTGGGCGTGAGTTTCGGAATCACCGGCAAGGTCGTGACCTTGCGGATGGCGCTGACCACGCTGAACGTGCCGTCGAGGCTGCAGCCGAACTGGATGCCGCCTTCCTTGATGTTCGGGCACGAGATGTTCACTTCGAGGGCGTCCACGCCCTCGGCATCCGACAGGATGCGCGCCACTTCGACGTATTCGTCGAGGGTCGTACCGCAGATGTTGACGATGGTCCGGGCGCGCCGCTCGCGCAGCAGCGGCAGCTTCTCGCTGATGAAGCGGTGGACGCCGATGCCCTGCAGGCCGATGGCGTTCAGCATGCCCGAGGGCGTCTCGACGATGCGTTCGGGCTTGTGCCCCTGGCGCTCGGCCAGGAACAGCCCCTTGGTGGCCACCCCGCCGAGCAGCGACAGGTCGACCACGTCCTCGTATTCCAGGCCGTAACCAAAGCAGCCGCTGGCCGCAATCAGCGGATTGGGCAGCTCGAGCGAGCCGATCTTGAGCGAGAGGTCCATCACAGCGTCAGCCTTAATCCCACGCCACGGCGGCGCCGTCGAACACCGGGCCGCCGATACACGACCGCACGTACCGGGTCTGACCGTCCGCGTGTTTCACCGGCACGACGCAGCTGTAGCAGCCGCCCAGGCCGCAGCCCATCGTGCGTTCCATCGACACCTCGCACGGCTGTCCGTGCCGGGCCGAGAGCTTGGCCACCGCCGCCAGCATGGGTTCGGGGCCGCATGCGTAGAGCGTCACCTCGCGGGGGCCGCCAAGCGACTGCAGCGCTTCGTCGAGCGGCACCGTGACCCGGCCCCGGGTGCCGATGCTGCCGTCCTCGGTGCACAGCACGAGCTGGACGCCGAGGCGGTCGAAGAATTCGAGATAGTAGAGCTCCTCGCCGGTGCGCGCGCCGTAGAACAGCGTGGTCGGCACCTCGACGGCGACCAGCGCTTCGGCCAAGGTGGCGAAGGGAGCCAGGCCGACGCCGCCGGCCACCATCCATGCCGCGCCGCTCGTCGGCGGATTGAACGGCAGCCCGAGCGGACCCAGGCACGACACCAGGGCGCCCGCTTCGAGGTCGTAGAGCAGGCCGGTGGTGCGGCCGGCCCGCTTGTTGAGAATGCTGATGGCCCGCACCGTGCCGAGGTCGTCGCGCAGCACCTCGAAGACCGAGAATGGCCGCCGCAACATCGGGTCGGTGGTCTCGCTGGTCTTGAGCATCACGAACTGGCCCGGTTCCGTCAGGGCGCCTACTTCGGGCGCGGCCAGCGTGAGCACGTTGTAGTCGCGCGACAGCCGGACGTTCGAGATCACCGTAGCGCGCACGTCGACGGGAGGCATCCGGGCGAGTATAGCAAGCGCGGGCCGGACAGGCCTGCAGGCCAGGGCCAGGACCGGGCCAGCGGAGCCGCGCGCGAACCGACGGCCTGCGCGGGGCGTCATACTGGGTATCGCGGCGTCCCCCGAGAAACCGTCCCCGATCCGCTCAACCTGCTCTTTGATGCCTCCTCTGTTTCCGTCGCGAATGCTTCGTCTTTTGGCCGGCGCCGCGTGGCTGTGGTCTACGGTCGTCGCGCCCATGCCGGTGGCGGCCCAATCGCCCGCCCCGCCAGGCGAACGCACGATCAGCGGCGTGGTCGTGGATGCCGAATCCCAGGCGCCCGTCGCCGGCGCGCTCGTGACGGCCGGCCCGGCCAGCGCCACGACCGACGCCACCGGCGGGTTCAGCCTTCGTGCGGCTCCCGGCCTGGTCGACGTGACCGTGGTCGCCGCCGGGCATTTCGCCTTGACCACCACCTTGGACGTGCGCGCGGGCGACGTGCGCGCGGCCGAGCTGTCCCTGGCGCGGGACACCGGGTTCGCCACCAGCGTGGCCGTGGTGGCGGCGGCGCCGATGGCGGCGCCGGCCGCCGAGACCGTGGCGCCCGTGCAGGTGCTGCGCACGCCCGGCGCCCTCGACAACGTCTACCGCACGCTGCAGACGCTGCCCGGCGTGGCCGCGACCGAAGAGTTCGGCAGCCGTCTGTCGGTGCGCGGCGGCTCGCCCGATCAGAACCTGACGATGATGGACGGGGTCGAGATCCACGACCCGTACCGGTTGTTCGGGCTGACGAGCGCGTTCAATCCGGAGACCATCGAACGCTTCGAACTGGCCACCGGCGGCTTCAGCGCGAAGTACGGCGACCGCCTGTCGTCGCTGCTGGTGGTCGAAAATCGCGAAGGCCGGGCCGGTCAGGGCCTCAACGGCTCGGCGTCGCTCAGCATCACCGACGCCAACGTCGTGCTCGAAGGCGGCTTGCCCAAAGGGGCCAGGGGCTCGTGGCTGGTCACCGGCCGGCGCACCTACTACGACCTCGTCGCCGAACGGCTGACCGATCAGGAGTTCCCCGGGTTTGCCGATCTACAGGCGCGCGGCTCATGGGCGCCCTCGGCCGGCACGCGCGTGACGCTGTTCAGCCTGAGCAGCCGCCAGTCGGCCACCCTCGAGATTCGACGACGACCAGGCGCGCGGCGAGTTCCAGGACGACACCGACAACGACCTGGCCTGGCTGCGCTACGACGCGTCCATCGGCGCGCGCGTCCAGTCGCGCACCACCCTCGGTTTCTCCGACACGCGCTCGACCTTTGGCGTCGACGCTTCGTTCGAGAACACGCAGCCAGCGATCGAATGCCCCCGACGACGACAGCATCGGCACGGCCAAGGTGATCTTCGATCGTGGTCTGGGGGTGAAGGACGTGTCGCTGCGCCAGGAACTGGTCTGGGGCCTCGGCCGGCACGTCGTCGAGACGGGCTTCGAGACGCACCATCTGGCCACGTCGCTGCGCTTCCAGATCACCGGCGATCGCAACCCCGTCGCCGCCAACGGCTCGAGCGTGCAGGGCGGCGCCGGCCTGCCCGACCTGCTGGCGTCGGCGCGCGCGGCGACCCGCGGCGGGGCCTGGCTGCAGGATACCTGGCAGATGGCGGCCCGGCTGTCCCTGCAGGGCGGGCTCAGGCTCGACCATGCTGGCGTCACCGGCGAGACCCTGCTCTCGCCGCGGCTGGCTGTCACCCTGGCCCCGGGAGGCGCCACCCGCGTCATCGCCGCGGCCGGGCTCTACACCCAAAGTCCCGGCTACGAGAAGCTGGCGCAGAGCGACTACGTGCTCGATTTCACCAGTCCCGAAGCCGAGGCGCTGAACAGCGAGCGGGCGTGGCAGGCCTCGCTCGGCATCGAGCGCGAACTGGGGCGCGGCGTGTCGCTGGAGGTCGAGGGCTACTACAAGCGCTTCACCGACGTGCTGCTCGGCCGTCTCGAACCCGACGGCGACCGGCTGGCGCGCGTGGCCCGCTACGACTTCCCGGCCGCGCTCCAATCGAGCATTCCCACGGCGCCATTCATCACCACCGTGCCGACCAACGACGGCCGCGGCCGCGCCTACGGCTTCGACGTGTTCCTGTCACCGCCCCGGCGGCGGGCGGCTCACCGGCTGGACCAGCTACACCTGGGGCCAGGCCGCAGCGCGAGGCCTACGGCCGTCATCTACCCGTTCGAGTACCGACCGCCGCCACGCCTTCACGATGGTGTCGTCGCTGGCGCTGACCTCGCGCTGGGATATCGCCGCCACGACGCGAGTGGCGTCCGGCTTCCCGCGGACCGCGCCGCTCGGCCTGCGCGTCGCCGGACGCGAGGACACGCTGGACCTCGACGGCGACGGCGTCGTCGACGAGATCCTGCCGGCCGTGGATCGTCGCGGTCTGCTCGAGTACGCGGTGGACTTCGGCGGCCCGTCGAACTTGAACGGCGCCCGCCTGCCGATCTTCGCGCGCGTCGACGGCCGCCTCACGTGGCGGCCGCGGGGCGCCGCTGGACGGTGGGAACTGTATGCGGAAGTGATCAACGTGTTGAACCGCCAGAACGCCGGCGCGCTCGATCCGCGCCTGGAGTACGACCCCGGTTCGGACCGGCCGCGGATCGTGGAGGTCCGCGATCAGGCCATTCCGCGTCTGCCTACGGTCGGAGTGCGTTTCAGGTTCTAATCGGGGAGGGATGCGCTACCTCCGGGTCTTCACCAACTCCGCGATTGCCGGCGTGCTGCTGTCGGCGTATCTGGTGGTGACGACGCTGCACCTCAATCCAGCCTTCCCGCTCGCGCTCACCGACACCGGCCCGCTGGCAGCCATCATGGCGCTGGCCTACGGCACCAATGCGCTGGTTGCTTTCTACGCGCTCGTCGTGCTGCGGCAGGTGGCCGCCGTGGAGATGCTGTCGCCGGGCTGGCTGAGCGTGCGGGTGCTCGCCTGGATGTGCACCATCTCGGCCGCGGCCGGAGCCACGGTGCTGTGGATGAACGCCGCCGACTTCGCCCCGTTCCTGTCGCCGGAGTCGGGTCGCCGCATGACGCTGGCGGCCATCGCCGTGGCCATCTGCGGCGGGGTGTTCCTGATCGTGGCGCTGGCGCACATCGGGCGCCGCGGCACCGCGCCGAGCGGGGTGCTGCTCGTGACCACGATGGCGCTCTCGGTGGTCGTGCCCGTGATGCTACGCGGTCCGGCGCGCCAGCCCGCCGCCACGCCGGTGCAGGTCTCGGCCGCGCGGGTCGACGACCAGCCCGGCGGCCGCGTCGTGCTGCTCGGCATCGACGGGGCCTCGCTCGACCGCATCTCGGTGGCGGTGGCGGAGGGACGCCTGCCCAACTTCGGCAGGATCCTCGATTCCGGCGTGGCCACGCACCTGGCCACGTTGCGGCCCACCCAGGCCGAGCCGATCTGGACCACCGTGGCCACCGGGCGGCTGCCGCAGACGAGCGGCGTGCGCTCGGCCGCCCGTTATCGTGTGCGCGCTGGCGGGGCGGCGCTCGACCTGCTGCCTGATTACATGTTCGCGCAGGCGCTGGTGCGCTACGGATTCCTGCGGGAAGAGCCGCTCACGCCCGCCGACCTCGCCGCCAAGCCGCTGTGGACGATCCTGAGCGAGCGCGGCATCCGGGTCGGGCTGGTCGGCTGGCCGCTCACGCATCCGGCGCCGGCCGTCCGCGGCTACGTCGTCAGCGATGTGCTGCACCGCCTCGACGCCCGCCGCCTTGCCCTCGAAGGAGGCGCGACCGTGACGCCGGTGGCCGCGTGGGCGCAGGTGGCGGCCGCCCGCGCCGTCACCCTCACGCCTGACCCGCACGACGTGCTGGCCAAGGCCGACGCCCTGCCCCATGCCAGCGAGGTCGATGTCCGCGCCGACCCGCAACCGGTGCTGGCCGACAGCCTGCACCTGCGCATCCTCGAGACCATGGAGGCCGGCCGCGCGTCGCGCTTCGTGGCGGTGCGCCTGCCGGGACTCGACGCCGTCGCGCACTACTACCTGCGCTACGCCTCGACCGATGACTTCGGCGACGTGAGCGACGAGGAGCGCCGGCGCTTCGGCGGCGTCCTCGACGAGTACTACGGCGTGCTCGACGCGGTGGTCGGCCGGCTCTACGACAGCTTGCAGCCGGAGGATCTGGTGATCGTGGTGTCGAGCCACGGCATGGAGCCGCTGACGCCGGCCAAGCGCGTGCTCGAGCGTCTCGTCGGCGATCCGCTCCTGAGCGGCACGCACGAGCGTGCACCCGACGGCTTCGTGATGGCGTTCGGTTCGGCGGTGCGCGCCGGACGGCCCGAGCGCGGCTCGGTCGAGGACCTGACGCCGACCGTCCTCTACTTCCTGGGCCTGCCAATCGGTCGCGACATGGACGGCCGCGCCCGCACCGACTTCTTCACGACGGCCTTCACGTCCACCCGTCCCGTCACCTTCATTCCCAGTTACGGCAGGTAGGACGGCGTCGTCGCTGCGTCGCCTTCGTTCCCTGTTTCCATCAGCCGGGCGAGTCGATATACTGCCAGCGAACTCTTTAATTGCGAGCCTGTGAGCCCGCAAAGAGGTGACCATGCCGATACGTACGTCCCCCCGAGGCGCGTTCCGCGCTGCTTCGTTCCTGCCCGCCGGGGCTCTCCCTCCCGGGTTCCCGGTGCGCCCGCCCAGCCCCTGTCAGTTCCTCGCCGAGGTGCCGTCATGCCGGTGGTGATGGACGCCGAGCGCATCAGCCGCGCCCTCGTGCGCATCGCTCACGAAATCGTCGAACGCAATCGCGGCGTCGACGGCCTGGCCGTCATCGGCGTCCGCTCCCGCGGCGTGCCGTTGGCCAAGCGCATCGCCGCCGCCCTGGGACAGATTTCCGGGGGCGACGTGCCGGTGGGCGCGCTCGACATCACGCTCTACCGCGACGACCTGATGCGCCAGACCGTCGGCCCGCAGCCGCTGGTGCGCCGCACCGAGATTCCCTTCTCGATCGACGACCGCGTCATCGTGCTGGTCGACGACGTGCTCTTCACCGGCCGCACCACCCGCGCCGCCCTCGACGCGCTCATCGACTTCGGACGGCCCAAGGCCATTCAGCTCGTGGTCCTGGTCGACCGCGGCCATCGCGAGCTGCCGATCAAGGCCGACTACGTCGGCAAGAACATCCCCACGTCGCGGCGCGAGAACGTCCACGTCAAGTTGACCGACACCGACGGCGCCGACGAAGTGTCGGTCGAAAGCGAGGGCTGACCATGGACGCCCCCGCTCCGGAAGTCGTGTTGCCGGCGACGTCGCTGCGCCGCAAGGACCTGCTCGGCATCGCCGAACTCACGCCCGAAGAGATCGTCCTCGTGCTCGACACCGCCGAGGCGATGAAGGAAGTCGGCGCAGCGCCAGATCAAGAAGGTGCCGGCGCTGCGCGGCCGCACGGTGGTGAACCTCTTCTACGAGCCGTCGACCCGCACGCGCACGTCGTTCGAGATCGCCGAGAAGCGCCTGAGCGCCGACACGCTGGGCGTGGCCATTGCCAGTTCGAGCGTCGTCAAGGGCGAGACGCTGGTCGACACGGCCCGGAACATCGAGGCGATGGGGCCGAGCATGATCGTGCTGCGGCATCCGTCTTCGGGCGCCGCGCACCTGCTGTCGCGCGTGTGCCGGTCGCCGATCATCAACGCCGGTGACGGCCTGCACGAGCACCCCACGCAGGCCCTGCTCGACGCCTTCACCATCCGCGAGCGCAAGGGGCGCATCGCCGGCCTGAAGGTGGCCATCGTCGGCGACCTGCTGCACAGCCGCGTGCTGCGCAGCAACGTGCTGCTGCTGACCAAGCTCGGGGCCGAGGTGTGGGTGTGCGGTCCGCCCACGCTCATGCCGCTCGGCCTCGAGCAGATGGGCGTGCACGCCACCACTTCGGTCGATGACGCGGTCGAGGGCGCCGACGTGGTGATGATGCTGCGCATCCAGCTGGAACGCATGGAGGGCGGGTTCTTCCCGTCGCTGCGCGAGTACTTCAGCGTCTTCGGCATGACCGAGGCGCGCCTGAAGCGCGCCAAGCCCGACGTGATCGTCATGCATCCCGGCCCCATCAATCGCGGCGTCGAGATCGCCTCCGAAGTGGCCGACGGACCTTTCTCGGTGATTCTCGACCAGGTGGCCAACGGCGTGGCCGTGCGGATGGCCGTGCTGTATCTCCTTGCCGGCGGCGGAGCAGACAATGAAGCGGTTGCTTAAGGGAGGCCGGGTCGTGGACCCGGCCAATGGAGTGGACGGCGCCTACGACGTGCTGATCGACGGCGGAGTCATCGCCAAGGTCGGCCGCGATCTGCCCGTCGGGCTGGCCGACGGCGGCGAGGTGGTGACGCTGACGGCGGCGTTCGTGATCTGTCCGGGTTTCATCGACATGCACGTGCACCTGCGCGAGCCCGGACAGGAGCACAAGGAGACGGTCGCCTCCGGCGTGGCTGCGGCCGTCGCCGGTGGCTTCACGGCCGTGGCCTGCATGCCCAACACCAAGCCGGTCAACGACAACGCCGGCGTCACCGAGCTCATCCTGAAGAAGGCCGCCGACGCCGCCCTGGCGCGCGTCTACCCGATTGGGGCGGTGTCGCGCGGGCAGGAAGGCGAGCAGCTGGCCGACATCGCCGAACTGAAGCAGGCCGGCTGCGTCGCCATCAGCGACGACGGCCATCCCGTCTCGACGGCGCTGCTGGCCCGCCGCGCCATGGAGTACGCCGGGATGTTCGGCATGCCGCTCATCGAACACTGCGAGGACCCGTCGCTGAAGGGCGAAGGCGTCGTCCACGAAGGCGCGGTGGCCGCCTCGCTCGGGCTCAAGGGCATTCCCGGCATCGCCGAGGCGATCACCGCCGGCCGCGACATCCTGATTGCCGAACTGGTCGGCGGCCACGTGCACGTCGCGCACATGAGCGCCTGGACGACGCTCGAGGCCGTGCGCCAGGGCAAGAGCCGCGGCGTCAACGTGACCTGCGAGGTGGCGCCGCATCACTTCACCCTGACCGACGCGCTGCTGGCCGCACCCGTGCCCTACGACACCGACACCAAGATGAACCCGCCGCTGCGCGAAGCAGCGCGACCTCGACGCCATGCTGGCCGGCATCGCCGACGGCAGCGTCGATGTCATCGCCACCGACCACGCGCCGCATCACGCCGACGAGAAGAACGTCGAATACGACCGCGCGCCCTTCGGCATCGTCGGCCTCGAGACGGCCATCCCCATCGCCCTCGACAAACTCGTGCACGCCGGGGTCATCCGCCTGCCCCGGCTGGTCGAGCTGATGTCGGTCAATCCCGCCGCCATCCTGAAGGTGCCGGGCGGCAGCCTGGCCGAGGGCGCCGTGGCCGACCTCACCATCCTCGCGCCCGACCAGCGGGTGACCATCGACCGGCACGCGCTGGTGAGCAAGTCGCACAACACGCCCTACGACGGCTGGACCTTCCGCGGCGTGGCCGCGGCCACCATCGTCGGCGGGCGGGTCGTCTACGTGAACGCGGCCTCGGGGATCGCGCTGACGGCCGAGGGCCGATGATGGACACCAAGCGAGACGACATCCGCACCCGCGCGCTGCAGGACTTGCGCCGCTTCGAGGTGGTGATGGAAGGCCACTTCGACTACGGCAACGGCTATCACGGCCGGCTCTATCTGAACCCGCATCAGTTGTTCCGCCAGCCGTCCACGATCTGGCGCGTGGCCCAGGACCTGATCGACGTGCTGCCCGCCGGCGTCGCCGACGAGGTCACGGTGGTGGCCGGCCCAGCCACCGGCGGGGCGCTCCTGGCGCACACCATCGCCGGCCTGCTCGATGGCCGGCGGCCGCTCACGCGCGAGCCCTATTCGTTCGCGCCGCTGCACAAGCGCGAGCCGGGCGGAGACGCGGCGCTGTCGCCCTTCTACGCCGCCGTGGTCAGGGGCGCGAAGGTGCTGCTCGTGGACGACGTTCGCAATACCGGCCAGACCTTCCGGCATTGCGCCGACCTGATCAGCGCTGCTGGCGGCACGGTGGTCGCCACCGCGCAGATCGCGGACCGGGGCGAAGCCCTGGTGACGCTGGCCGTGCCCAACGTCTCGCTCGTCGACTATCCGGCGCCCGACAACCACCCGGCCGCCGACTGTCCGATGTGCGCTCGGGGCCTGCCAGTGTCGACCTTCTGAACCAGCAGCTACTTCCGTGTGCCGGCGAAGGTGCCCGTCACCTGGCCGCCCGCCATGGTCACCTCGCCGGTCATCGTGCCCTGCGCGACCGTGCCCTTGTAGTTCACGTCGATGGTTTGTCCCTGCGTCTCGACCTCGAACGAAAAGGCGATGGCGTTGCCCTTGATCGTGCCCGTGAAGACAGCGTTGCCGAGGGTGCCGGCGTAGGTGCCGGTCAGCGCCTCGCCGTCCTGCTTGAACGATATGGCCGGCGTGCCGGAGCCCATCCCGGTCTGCACCTGGAAGATCCAGTCGCCGCTGACGTCGACGGCCTGCGCGCGCACGCTCATCGTCATCGTCAACACCAGCGCCGCCAGCGCGAGCACCCCGCGCGAAGTGAAGTGTGCCTGCATGAGTCCCTCCACGAGCGGCAGTATCGCTCAGGCTCGGGGTAGAATCTCGGCGCCATGAACCTGAATCGCTCCCTCCCGTGGTCCGTGCTCGGCGCGGCCCTGTGCGCGGCCGTCGTCAACGCTGGAGGGCAGAGTGCGCCGCCCGCCCTGCGGGCCGACGCGGCCGCGGGCGCCGTGCCTCCGCCCTGGGCCTATCTGATTGCCACGCCGCCGCCGGCTGGTGCTCCGGCGCCGCCGCCGGAAGATCCGTCAGCCAAGACGCTCGCCGGCAGCGCCGTCTCGCTGACCCCGGCGCAACTCCGCGACCTGTTCAATCCACCTGACTGGCATCCCGACAACCATCCCGCCCCGCCCGAGGTGGTGGCGCATGGGCGCAAGCCCGACGTGCGCGCGTGCGGCTACTGCCACTACCCGAACGGGCAGGGCCGCCCCGAGAACTCGGCGCTGGTCGGCCTCCCGGCCGACTACCTCGTCCAGCAGATGGCCGACATGCGCCACGGCCTGCGGCGCAGCGCCGACCCGAACATGCGGCCGCCCGCCGCCATGCTGGCCATTGCCAAAGCCAGCACCGTCGAGGAGGACCGCGCCGCCGCCGCGTACTTTGCCGTCGTTCCCCTACAAGAAGTGGGTGCGCGTGGTCGAAACCGCGACCGTGCCGAAGAACCGCGTGGCCGGCGGCACGTTCGTGCCCGTGGCCGGCGGCGGCACCGAGCCGATTGCCGGACGGATCGTCGAGATGCCCGAGGACGTCGCGCGCGCCGACCTGCGGGATTCGAACTCCGGGTTCGTGGCCTACGTGCCGGTCGGCAGCCTCCAGAAGGGCGAGGCGCTCGTGACCACCGGCGGCAACGGCCGCACCGTGGTGTGCGCCACCTGTCACGGTGCCGACTTGAAGGGCCTTGGTCCGATCCCGCCGCTGGCGGGCCGCTCCCCGAGCTACGCCGTGCGCCAGATGTTCGACCTGCAGCACGGCACGCGGCGCGGCGCGTGGGCGCCGCTGATGAAAGCCGCCGTCGAGAAGCTCACGCTCGACGACATGGTGGCCATCGCCGCTTACGCCGCGTCGCTGGCGCCGTAAGCGCCGCCAAGCCTCACCCTGGCCGACGGGGTGTGATCGCGACCTTCGACAAGCTCGACCGCAGCGGCGAGGCGGCGTGACGTCCGCCTGCCCCACTGGGCAGCTGCACCGCCGTGTCGTCGGATCGTCGCGCGTGGTATGCTGACCATCCAGTCAGTTGAATGAACTGCGCGTTCATTGGCCGCGTCCATGAGCCTTTCCCAACCCTCCAAAGACGAAGTCGTCGCTGCCTTCAGGCGCGGCACGCTGCTCGAGGCGGCGCGTCGGGTGTTCGGGGGCAAGGGCTTCGAGCAGGCCACGATGGAGGGCATCGCTGACGAGGCCAACGTGGCCAAGGGCACGATTTATCTGTACTACCCCTCCAAGCAGGCCATCTACGACGCCGCGTTCGCGGCTGGCACGGCCGAATTGACAGCCCGCACTGACGCCGGGGTGCAGGCCGCGCCCAATCCCCAGGCGGCGATTGCCGCGTTCATCCGCGCGCGGGTGTCGTACTTCCAGGAGCAGCCGGATTACTTCCGGATGTATGTCACCGAGATCAGCCGGCTCGTCACCGACCACGCGCCGGGCAAAGGCGTGTGCCGCGCCACCCTCGACGGCCACACGCGCGCCCTGCAGACCGTGATCGAACAGGCCGTGGCCAGCGGCCAGGTGCGGCCGGTCGACGCGGCCGCCACGGCGCTGGCGGTGTTCGACATCACCCGCGGCCTGGTCGCCAGGCGGGTACTCACCGGCGCCGAACCCGATGCCTCGCGCGACATCGACTTTCTCACCGACCTGATTCTGGGTGGGCCTGCAGCCCGGCCCGGGGGCAGAAGGACACTCCGCATGATGCGAGCACATGTCGCCGCCCTGACCCTGGGGGCGGCCCTGGCCGCCACCCCGGTACTGGCGCAGACCGAGGGGGGAGCCGGCGCGGCGCCGAGCCCTTACTTCGGCAGCGTGCCGCAGGGCGAAGCCAGCAGCCAGCCGCTGCCGCTGTCGCTCAAGGACGCGCTCGGCCGGGCCTTGCAGTTCAACCTGGGACTGCTCGTGCAGGAAGAGGCCGCGCAGGCCGCGCACGGCGCGCGCTGGCGGGCGCTGTCCGACCTGCTGCCGCGTCTCTCGGGCAGCCTCGGTGAACGGCGCCAGGTGATCAACCTCGAAGCGTTCGGGTTCCCCGCGCCCGAACCGATCGTCGGTCCATTCAACACCTTCGACGCGCGCATCGGCCTGTCGCAGCCGCTGGTGGACCTGAGCGCGCTCAACCACGCCCGCTCGGCCAGTTTCACCGAGAAAGCCGCGGCCCACGGCGTCAAGAGCGCGCGCGAACTGGTGACCCTCGTGGCCGTCAACCTCTACCTCGAGGCGATCACGGCGGCAAGTCGCATCGAGGTCGTGAAGGCGCAGCAAGACACCGCCGCGGCGCTCGAGCGGCAGGCCCAGGACCTGAAGACCTCCGGGCTCGTCGCCGGCATCGACGTCTTGCGCGCGCGGGTGCAGGTGCAGGTGCAGCGCCAGCGACGCATTGTCGCCGACAACGCCTTCGACAAGGCCAAGCTGAGGCTGGCCCGGGCCATCGGCCTTCCCCCGGGCCAGGCGCTGACCTTGACCGACGCCGTGCCTTACGCGCCCCTGGCCGCCGTGTCGCTTGAAACGGCTCTGGCCGACGCCTACGCGCAGCGCGCCGATTACCTGGCGGCGAAGGATCGCGTGGCGGCGGCCGAGGCGTCGCTGCGAGCGGCGACCATGGAGTTCCTGCCGACCCTCCGCCTGGACGCCGACTACGGCACCATCGGCCAGACCGCCGCCGGCGCCCACCCGACCTACGCGGTGGCGGCCACGGTGCGCGTGCCGATCTTCGAAGGCGGCCGCACGCAGGGCCGGCGCCTGGAGGCTTCGGCCCTGGCCACGCAACGGCGGGCGGAACTGGACGACCTGCGCGGCCGCATCGACATGGACGTCCGCGATGCCCTGCTCGACCTGACCGCCGCCGACCAGCAGGTCGAGGTGGCGGCCACCACCATGCAGTTGGCCGGACAGCAGTTGACCCAGGCGCGCGACCGTTTCGCCGCCGGGGTGGCCGGCAACCTCGAGGTGACACAGGCGCAGGAGGCCGTGGCCAGCGCCGCCGACCAGCACATCGACGCGCTCTACCGCCACAACCTGGCCAAAGCGGCCCTGGCGCGCGCCGTCGGCGCCGCGGAACAGGCCGTCATGACTTTCCTCGGAGGCACTCCGTAATGCCCGACCTTCTGCATTCGCCGCGCGGCATCGCCCGCTGGGCCATCCTCGCCGTCATCGTCGTGGCCGTCGTGGTGGGCACCGTCGTGTGGTCCGGCCGCGGCCACGAATCGACCGATGATGCGCAGATTGAGGGCCGCATCACCCAGATCGCCACGCGCGTCGGCGGCTCCATCGTGAAGGTGGAGGTGCAGGACAACCAGTACGTCGAAGCGGGCACGCTGCTGGCCGTGATCGACCCGCGCGAGTACGACGTGGCCGTGGCCAAGGCGGAAGCCGAACTGGCCGATGCCCGGGCGACGGCGGCGGCCGCCGGCAGCGGCGTGCCGATTGCCGCCGCCTCCACTTCCAGCGATGTGCGTACGGCCGCGAGCACGGTGGACGAGGCCCGCGCCGGCATTTCCGTCGCCGCCCGCCAGGTCGAGGCGGCCAGGGCGCAAGTGGTCGCCATGGAGGCCCGGGTGCGCGAGCGCCAGGCCATGGCGATAAAGGCCGAACGCGACGTCGAGCGCCTGGCCCCGCTCGTCGCCAAGGAAGAGATCGCGCAACAGCAATACGACGCGGCGGTCGCCACCGCCAACGCCGCCCGCGCGGCGGCCGATGCCGCCCAGTCGGAAGCGGCGGCGGCGGCCACCGGCGTGGCGGTGGCCGAACAGCGGGCGGTGCAGGCCCAGGCTGGCGACGCCCGCGCCCAGGCGCTGCTCTCGGCGGCGCGCACCGCGCCGGAAGCGGTGCAGGTCACGCGCTCGCGCGCGGCGGCGGCTGATGCCCGCGTCAAGCAGGCGGAGGCCGTGCTGGCGCAGGCGCAGCTCAATCTGGAACGCGCCACCATCACCGCACCCAGCGCTGGCATCATCGGCAAGAAGTCGATTGAGGTCGGCCAGACCGTGCAGCCGTCGCAGCCGCTGATGGCGCTGGTCTCGCGCGACGACGTGTGGGTGGTGGCGAACTTCAAGGAGACCCAACTCCAGGACGTGAAGCCCGGCCAGGCGGCCAGTGTCCAGGTGGATGCCCTCGACGGCCGCAGCTTCCGCGGCACGGTCGAGAGCATCGGCGCCGCGACCGGGGCCAAGTTCAGCCTGCTTCCGCCCGAGAACGCCACCGGCAACTTCGTCAAGGTCGTGCAGCGGGTGCCGGTGAAGATCGTGCTGGCGCCCGGGCAGGATCCCGACCATCGCCTCCGTCCCGGCCTCTCCGTCTACGCCTCGATCACCACGAAGTGACCGCGATGGACGGCCCGCCCCAGAAGGCGATCAACCCGTGGATCGTCGCGATCGCGGTGATGTTCGCCACCTTCATGGAGGTGCTGGACACGACCGTGGTGAACGTCTCGCTGCCGCACATCGCCGGCAACCTGTCGGCGACCATCGACGAATCCACGTGGGTGCTCACCTCGTATCTGGTGGCCAACGCCATCATCCTGCCGCTGACCGGCTGGCTGGCCTCGTTCTTCGGGCGCAAGCGCCTGCTGATGGCCTCGGTCATCGGCTTCACGCTGTCGTCGCTGCTCTGCGGCCTGGCGCCCAACCTGCCGCTGCTGGTGCTCTTCCGCCTGATGCAGGGCGCGACCGGCGGGGCCATGCAGCCGCTCTCGCAGGCCATCCTGCTCGAAGCCTTTCCGCCGGCCGAGCGCGGCAAGGCCATGGGGTTCTGGGGACTGGGCATCGTCGTGGCCCCGATCCTCGGCCCGGTGCTGGGCGGCTGGTTGACCGATACCTACAGCTGGCGCTGGGTGTTCTACATCAACCTGCCGGTCGGCATCGCGTCGCTGGTCATGACCAAGCTCTACGTCTTCGACCCGGCCTATTTGCGGCGCGAGACCAAGAGCATCGACTACTGGGGCATCGGCCTGCTGGCCCTGTGGGTGGGCACCCTGCAACTGGCGCTCGACCTGGGACAGCAGCGCGACTGGTTCTCGTCGGCGCTGATCACCGGGCTGATTCTCTTGTCTGTGGGCGGGCTGGTGGCGTTCCTGTGGCGCGAACTGACGGCGGCCGAACCGGTGATCGATCTGCGCGTGTTCAAGATCCGCACCTATGCCACCGGCGTGTTCCTCATGACCACGCTCGGCTTCGTGCTCTACGGCAGCCTCGTGCTGCTGCCGATCATGCTGCAGACGCTGCTCGGCTATCCGTCACTTGCGGCCGGCATCGCCATGGCCCCACGCGGCATGGGCTCGCTCATCGGCATGCCGGTCGTCGGCATGATCGTCGGCCGCCTGGACGCGCGCAAGCTGGTCGCGACCGGCCTCGTCCTGGGGGCCGGCACGCTGTTCTGGCTGGGCAGCCTGAGCCTCAGCGCCGGCTACTGGGACATCTTCTGGCCGCAGTTCCTGCAGGGCGTGGGCCTGTCGCTCATCTTCGTCCCGCTCACCACCATCAGCATGGACCCGATCCCGCGCGAGCGCATGGGCAACGCCACCAGCCTCTTCAGTCTGATGCGCAACCTGGGCGGCAGCATCGGCATTGCCGTGACCGCCACCATGCTCTCACGCAACCGCCAGGTCTACGGCAGCGTGCTCCAGGAGCACGTCACCGCCTACTCGCAGGCTGCCCGCGAGACCCTCGAGGGCGCGCGGCAGGCGTTCATCGCCGCCGGCCTCGACCCGGTCACGGCCACGCAGCGGGCCTATGCCGCCACCGCCGGCATCGTGCAGCGCCAGGCCGCCATGCTGTCGTTCGTGGACGTCTTCCGGCTGCTGGGCATCATGTTCCTGTGCCTGCTGCCGCTGGTCCTGCTCATGAACCGGCCCGGCACCAACAAGCACTGACGCCGGACGGATGGCGAGCGCCGACGACGGAGAGGAGGCTGCCGGCGCCGCGCGCTGAGATACACTGCGGGCCAGGCGTCCACTCCGACTGCGCACCATGCCCTCCCTGAAACTAGCCAACCTCTGGCGCGTCATTCGCGAGGTCGATCTCGACGCCATGCGCGCCGCCGCGCGCGCGCCGTTCGAGATCGCGCTCGTGTCGGAACATCCGGCCCTGGCCGCCGACGTCAAAGCGGCGTTCCTGGAGACCGGCGAGGCCACGCACGCGCCCTGGCTGGTCACGCTCGACCCGGCGTCGTTCATGGCCCGCCCGGTCGTGCCGACGCTCGCGTTGCTGCTCAGCGAGGCGCCCGAGTTGTCGGCGTCGATGAAGGGCGTCGACGAGCACTGTGCCCGCACCGCCGTCCCGCGCGCCACCGTGCTCATCGGACACACGACCAAGGACGCCGTGGCACGCCGCCATGGCGAACAGGCGCGTGCCGGGATGACCGAGGCCTCCAGATCAGGGGTCCAGCAGGTGACGGCCGCGCTGGTGGCGCTCGTGCCGGCGGATCGACGCCTGGCCCTCGGCGCCGCGCTGCCGGTGTTCCGTCCCGCCGTCCACGAGGCGATCGTCGAAGAGACCTCCAGAGCCAACGCGACCTTCGCGCTGACCACGGGCCTGGCTGAAACGCTGCCGCTCCTGACCGCGCCGCTGAGCCTGGGCGACATGATCGTGCTCACCAAGAACCAGTTGATCATGGGCTACCGGATCATGCTGGCGTCAGGCCGCGACGGCGAGCCGAAGACGATGGTGAAAGAAGTGCTGGGCGTGCTGGGCGGCGGGTTGTTGTTCCGGCAGGCGGCGCGCCAGCTGGTCGGCCTGATCCCTGTCGTCGGCCTGCTACCCAAGGTGGCGATTGCCTATGGCGGCACCTGGGCGATGGGGCGGGCCCTGACGGCGTGGGCGACGGGCGGCTCTGAAGTGACGGCCGAGAGCGTCCGCGCCTACTCGAGCGAGGGGCTCAAGCGCGGCAAGGACGCGGCCACGCAACTGCTCGCGCAGGTCAAGCAGGTGGCGCCGGCCTCCACCCGCAGCTGGCGGCGGCTGCGCGGCTGGCTGCCGTCACGGGGCCGGCGGTCCGACGATTCGTCGTCGGAGGAGTAGGCATCGTGCAGGAGGTCGCCGTAGTCTCACGCCGCGTCCGCGCCGTCGCGGTATCGCTTCTCATCCTCCTGGCCGCGACCAGCGTCAGCGCGTGGGGCCGGACGCTCGACGTGGTCATCGTCGGCGGCCTGGGCGTGAACCCCGGCTTCAGACTCGTCGACAACCCAGCGGCGCCAGCCATTGCCGACCAGTTCCGACGCGCCTTGAAATCGTTGCGGGCGCTGCAGTGCGACGTGCCGCTGGCCTCCCACTCGGCCATGTACAAGATGGCCGGGAAGCACCAGCGGCTCGCCGCTGGAGGGCCGAATCCATGTCTCGATCCGGCCGGGTACGTCAGGGAACTGGATTTGACCGAGGCGAGGTTCGAAGTGGTGCTGGCGTCGCAGACGAAACCCGCGGCGCCGGGTGGCGTCGCGCCGACCGCCGACGACCTGGCGTGGCGGCAATTCCTCGACTGGCTCAGGGTCGCCCCGCCCGCCAACGGCCCCCTCGAGATCCTCCAGGGCTTTCAGGCCAGCCTGACGGCACAGGGCCTCGCCCCAGCCGACGCGGCACGCGAGATGGGCGTCGTGATGCGGTTGATGCGCGAGCGTAACGACGCCTGGCCGCTGATGTTCGATCGCATCTACAAGAGCGCCACGCCGAACTTCGACACCTTGCCCAACGCGCTGCTGATGACCGCCATCGAAGGGCGCACGCCGGGCCGGGCGCTCGATATCGGCATGGGGCAGGGACGCAACGCCGTGGGCCTGGCGGTCAAGGGCTGGACGGTGACGGGCTTCGACGTCTCGGCCGAGGGCCTGGCCGTGGCCCGAGCCCAGGCCGCTCGCGCCGGCGTGGCCATTACCGCGATCCAGGCCAGCGATGACACGTTCGATGCCGGCACGAACCAGTGGGACCTGATTGCCGTGATCTATGGCCCCGGCTCGATTGCCGACCCCGGCTACGTGGCCCGCCTCCACCGCTCGCTCAAGCCGGGTGGCCTCGTGGTCGTGGAAAGCTTCGCCTCGGATCGGGCCGCGGCGCAACGGCGGCCGGTCGATATCGACCCCGCGGATCTGCGCCGTGCCTTCTCGGACTTCCAGATGCTGCGTTTCGACGACGGGCCGGCCGTCTCCGACTGGGATCCGCAGACGACGCGTCTCGTGCGGATGGTGGCGCAGAAGAAGCCCGACTAGGTCGACGCCTCGAGCGCCGCCACCAGCGCGTCGATGTCACGCCGGTCGTTGTAAACATGCGGCGCCACGCGGATGGCGCTGCCGCGCAACGACACGTGGACCTTCCGCGCCAGGAGGCGCTCGCCGATGGCGGCGAGGTCGGCGCCGGCCGGCGCGCGCAGGCCGAACAGGTGCGCGCCGCGATACGCCGCGTCTTCGACTCCGTAGCCGAGCTCGCCGACCCGGGCCATCAAGTCGCCGCCGATCGCCGCGCAGTAGTCCTGGATGCGTGCCGGCTGCCAGTCGAGCACTTGCTCGAGCGCGGCGATGGCCATCGGCACCAGCGCGAAGTTGCTGCGCTCGCCCACGTCGTAGCGCACGGCGCCCGGCTGGTAGTCGTCCTGGTAGTTCACGAGGTTCTTGAAGTTCTCGCTGCCGGCCCGGCCAATCCACGTCTCCTCGAGCGGAACGCCGCCGTCGAAGCGTGGTCCCAGGTAGGCGAAGCCCAGCGAGTACGGTCCCATCAGCCACTTGTAGGTGGCGCACACCAGCGCGTCGGGCTGGATGGCGGCGACATCGAAGGGCAGGGCCCCGACCGACTGCGTGCCATCCACGACCAGTGCGGCGCCTACCTCGCGGGCGCGCCGTCCCACCGCCTCGAGGTCGAACTTCGTGCCGTCGGTCCAGTGCACGTGGCCGAGGGCAACGATGGCGGTGCGCGCGTCGATGGCCTCGAGCAGGCGCGCATTCCAGGCGTGGCCGCGGCCGTCGGCGGCCTCCGGCGGACGGACCGTGCGCAGCTCCACCGACGTGGCGCCGCTCGCCAGTTTCCGCCAGGGGTGGACGTTGGCGGGAAACTGCTCGTGCGTGATCACGATGTTCTGGCCGGCCGCCACCGGCAGGTTCCGGGCCGCGATGGCCAGCCCGTAGGACGCCGCCGGAATGAGGGCGATGCGCGACGGGTCAGGGGCATTCACGAGCCTGGCAAACAGCGCTCGCGCCCGCTCGGCTTCGGTGAAGAAGTCGGCCGGGGTCAACCGCGACGGCACGCGCTTGCGCGCCACGCCGCTCACGCCGGCGGCCTCGACCGCCGTCGAGATCGGCGACATGTAGGCGCAGTTCAGGTAGTGCTCGTCGTCGGGCAGCGCGAAGCGCGACTTCTGACAGGTCAGCATCGGCACATTCTAGCGGCGGCGCCGCTCCGCGGCGGAGGGCGGGCCTGCCATCGGATCTGGCGGCGTCGTGGTAGCGTGGGCCGCATGTCCAGCGCGAACGAACCGCATCGCGACGCCTGGCCCGACCTGCCGCTGCAGGCGTGGGCCGAGACCTGCGCCACCCTGCACCTGTGGACCCAGATCGTCGGCAAGGTCCGCCTCGCGCAAACGCCGTGGACCAACCACGCCTGGCATGCGACGCTCTACGTCACTGCTTCGGGGCTCACCACCTCGCCCATCGCGCATGGCCAGCGCGTGTTCGAAATCGACTTCGATTTCGTGGCTCACGAGCTGGTCATCCGGGTGAGCGATGGCCGCCGGCAGGCCAGGCCGCTCGTGCCGCAGTCGGTCGCCGCCTTCTACCGCCGGCTGATGGCCGACCTGGAGTCGCTGGGACTGCCCGTGGTCATCTCGCCCACGCCCAACGAAGTGGCCGACCCGATCCGGTTCGATCGCGACGAGACCCACGGGTCCTACGACCCCGAATACGCGCAGCGGTTCTGGCGCGTGCTGGCGCAGTCCGACCGCGTCTTCAAGATCTTCCGGGCGCGCTACCTCGGCAAGTGCAGCCCGGTCCATTTCTTCTGGGGGGCCCCCGACCTGGCGGTGACGCGCTTCTCCGGCCGCCTGGCACCCGAGCATCCCGGCGGGGTTCCGAATCTGCCTGACTGGGTGACGCGCGACGCCTATTCGCATGAAGTGAGCAGCTGCGGCTTCTGGCCGGGTGGCGGTGCGGTCGCGTACCCCGCGTTCTACTCCTATGCGTATCCCGAGCCGCCCGCCTTTGCCTCGGCGCCGCTGGCGCCGGCCACGGCCTACTACAGCCAGGACATGCGCGAGTTCATCTTGCCTTACGACACGGTGCGGCTGGCCGCGGACCCGGATGCGACGCTGCTGACGTTCCTGCAGACCACCTACGAAGCGGCGGCGAATCTCGCGAACTGGGACCGGGCGTCGCTCGAGCGGGTCGAGCCGTGAGGAGGGCGCGGCGGGCGACGCGGCGCGCCGACCCGCCTCCCTCCATGCCATGAGCCACGACGCCATCGTCGCCCTCTACGAACGTCACGCCCGGGCCTACGACCGCGACCGCGGCCGCGCGCTGCAGGAACAGGCGTGGCTCGACCGGTTCCTCGCGTTCGTCCCGCCCGGCGCCACGGTCCTCGACGTGGGTTGCGGCATGGGCGAGCCAATTGCCGCCTACCTGCTCGCCTCGGGACGCCGCGTGGTCGGCGTCGACGCGTCGCCCACGCTCATCGCGATGTGTGAGAGCCGTTTTCCCGAGAGCCAGTGGGTGATTGGCGACATGCGCGCTCTGGCGCTCGACCGCACCTTCGACGGCGTCATTGCCTGGGACAGCCTCTTCCACCTGACGGCGGACGATCAGCGTGCCATGTTCCCGCGCTTGGCCGCGCATGCGCGGCCGGACGCGCCGGTGATGTTCACGAGCGGTCCCTCGGCCGGCGAGGCAATCGGCGAGTACCAGGGCGAGCCGCTGTATCACGCCAGCCTCGCGCCCGCCGAATATGCGCAGGCGCTGACGGCGCACGGCTTCACCGTGCGAGCCCACGTCGCCGACGACCCCGCGTGCGGCGGCCACACGGTGTGGCTGGCCACGCGCTCAGCCGCGACCGCCGCCATCGGCGCGCGCTAGTCGTGCACCTGCTTCGACGCTGGAGTGCGGGCGGCGCCGGTCCCCAGGGTCATCATGCCCGCGACGATCTTCCGCGCCGCGATCTTCCTCGCGCTGATGGTGAGCGGCGGGCGCGGCGACGTCAACCGCGCCACAGCAGACCGCCCTCGTGGCCGGCGCTTTCGTGACGGCCCAGGGGCGTCCGGTCGAGGGCGCCACCGTGGCGCTGAACGACCCGCTCGGCGCCGTGCTGCAGACGCGCCTCACTGTCGCCGCCGGGCGTTCCACCTTTTCGGATGTGCGCTGGACCCAGCGGCGCCCGATTCGCGCCACAATGACGGCGCGTGGCTGTCGGCTGAAAGGATGTGGCCGGCCCGCGCCCGCGCCGGACGGACGCCGGCGAGGCCGCGCAATTCCGTAGTGGAGGCTCGACCATGAGAACCGTCACCGTGCTTGCCTGCGCCGTCGTGGCGGCGCTGACGTCGACCAGTGCCGAGGCGCAGTCCACCGACGCACCGGTGAAGGCCATGAAGGTGACCGTGCTTTCGACCATGCTCGTTGGCGGCGCCAGCGAAGGGGTGGGCGAGTGGGGCTTTGCCGCGGTGCTCGAGGCCGACGGCCGCCGCTGGCTGATCGACACCGGGGCGCGGGCCGAGACCGTCCTGCACAACGCGGCCGAGTTGAAGGTGGACCTGTCGGACATCACCGACGTGGTCATCACGCACAACCACGCCGATCACACCGGCGGCCTGATCACGCTGCGGCGCGAGCTGGCCAGGACGAACCCCAAGGCGCTGACGCGGGCACACGTCGCGAGGGGCATCTTCACCAGCCGGCTCGATCGCAGCGGCCGCGAAGGCAATGGCCTCACGCCGATCAAGGCGCAGTATGAAGCGCTCGGCGGCACGTTCGTGGAGTTTGCCGGGCCGACGCGGCTGGCGCCAGGCGTGTGGTTGACCGGCCCAGTGCCGCGCGTGCATGCCGAACGCAACTGGAGCGGCACCGGGATGCTGCAGATGCCGGGCGGGCCGGTGGAGGACAACGTCCCGGAGGACTCGTCGATCGTCGTGCAGACGGCCGCCGGCCTCGTGCTGATCAGCGGCTGCGGCCATGCCGGCATCATCAACACCGTGGAGTTTGCCCAGCAGGCCGTCAAGAACGCGCCGGTGCACGCCGCCGTCGGCGGCTTCCACCTGTTTGCGGCCTCGGACGAAACCCTGGCGTGGACGGTCGCGAAGCTGAAAGACGCCCGGCTCGGCTACCTGCTCGGCGCGCACTGCACCGGCATCGAGGCCGTATTCCGGATCCGGCAGGGGCTGGGGCTGCCGCGTAACGCCGCGGTCGTCGGCGCCGTCGGGGCGTCGTTCACGCTCGGGAAGGGCATCGATCCGCGGGCGCTGGCGCAGTAGCGATGGCCAACTTCGTCTGGGGTGTGCTCTTCAGCGTCATCGGCGCGGGTTACTTCATGTACCGGGAGGAAGCAGACCGCGCTCGTGCCGCTGAGCTGCGGGCTGGCGCTGATGGCCTATCCGTATTTCGTCGACGACGTCACGGCCACCGTGGTCATCGGCGTGGTCCTCGTGGCCGTGCCCTACTTCTTCAGGGGCTGACCGCGCGCTGGCCGGCGCCTGTGCGTGCTGGCTGTGGAGCACCCTCGGGCGGCACACGTTCCGCTCGAGCCGCGTCAAGACCAGGCGCGACACCAGGACGCTGGAGGGCACCGGCTATACTCGATCGAGCTATCGTGCCCGCTCAATCCTCGGACATCCTGCCCGGTCTCTACGCCGCGTTCGCTTCGGTGGTGTTGTTCGTGCTCATCACCGCCGTGTTCCTCGGCGCCACGACGACCGCGCAGGGCACGCTGGCCGCCGGGGCGCTCGGCTCGGGAGCCGTGGGATTCTTCAGCGTCGCGCGGGGCCTGGCCGCGCCCCTGGGCGGCGCCATCCAGTTCTCCCGGCCATGGCTGTGGTTCACCGTGTGGGCCGCCGTCGGCCTCTACGACGGCCGCTACCAGCCGATGGTGGCCGCAGCCGTGCTGGCGGTGGCCATGTGCGTGAGCTACCTGCTCGGCGGCGGTGTGGCCGCGTGGCGGCGCCAGCGCTGATGGACCGGCCATGGCCCTCCGCTCCCACGTCGGCCTCGGCGTCGCAGCGGTGGCCACGGCGGCGCTCATGCTCGGCGCAGTCGACCGGCGTGGCCGCACGCACGTGGTCGAGGCCGGGTTCTGGTTCGACGCCGTCACCTTCGATGCGCCCGAAGTAGCGGCGCGCGGCGGTGGGCCACTCACCGGCACCGAGCGCGCGCAGGTGGAAGCGTTGGCCCGGCGCGCGCTGGTCGACGCGTTTGCCCCATGGCGGATTGCCATCTCCGGCGCCACGGCCGCTCACTACCGCATACGGGTCGTGCAGGGGCTGGGACCGCGCCACGGGCCGGGCGCCATGGCGGCAGCGGAGACGCGCGTCCTGGGACCGCTCGGCGGCACCGGCGTGGTCAGCTTCAGCACCATGGCGGCGTTGGCCGTCGGGCTCGCGCCGCCGGACACCTCCCGGACCGCGCTCGTGGAAGCCATCGGCCGGGGCATCGGGCGCGTCGCGGCCCATGAGCTCGCCCATCAAATCCTGCCGCACAGGAACTTTCATGCAAGCCTCGACGAGTCGAGCTACGATTTCGCCGCCGTGAACCGCACCCGCCAGTTCTACGGCGAGATGCACTGGGATCTGGCGCGGCCGTGGCTGGACGCGGCCCTCGGCCGGCGCGCCGCCCCGCCGCTCTCGCCGCCGTAGCGAGCCGGCCGGCAATCCACTACGATTTACGGGCCATGCGCCCAACCACCCTCGAGCAACGTCTCGACCAGATGCCCGTGAAGATGGAGCAGCGGGAGCTGAAGGTGGGCGACCGCTCCGTGACCTACGGCACGCTCGTGCCCAAGACGCCGCCGCCCGAGAGCGGCTATCCGCTCATCGTCGGCTTGCACTACGGCACGACGCAGGAGCCGGGCCTGTCGCCCTACTTCGGTCTGGGCTATGTCGGCCAGCTCGTCTTCCCCGCGCTCGAGGCGCTGAACGCGGTCATCGTGGCGCCCGATGCGCCAGAGGCGAGCTGGGCACACCCGGCCAGCGAAGAAGCCGTGCTGGCGATCGTGGCCGAGGTGAAGCGGACCGTGAAGATCGACGGCACCCGGTCGCTGGTCACCGGTTTCAGCATGGGCGGCCAGGGCGCGTGGTTCTTCGCGGCCACCCACCCGGAGCTCTTCACGGCGGCCATTCCCATGACGGCGATGCCGGTCACGACCCGCGTCCGTTCGCGCGACGAGCTGCAGGCGGCGGTCCAGGCCGTGCAGAGCGGCAGCGAGTGGGCCACGCCGCTCCTGCGCATGCCGCTCTACGTGATCCACAGCAAGGCCGACCAGACCGTGCCGGTCGGCCCGGTGGAGGCCGCGGTGCAGACCTTGAAAGGGCGCGGCGGCAACGTGACGCTCGTGCTCATCGACGACATCCCCCACAGCCTGGTGTCGGGCTTCGTCGAGCCGCTGGCCGACGCCGTGCCGTGGATCCGCCAGGTGTGGGAGCGCTAGCCGGTGGCGGAGCTGCGCCGATGACCCCCGAAGAATTCCGCCGCCACGGCCACGCCGTGGTCGACTGGATCGCCGACTACCGGGCCCGCGTGCAGGAGCGTCCGGTGATGGCGCAGACCGCGCCGGGCGAGATCAAGGCGCGTCTGCCCGCCGCGCCTCCGGACCAGCCGGAGCCGTTCGCGGCGCTGCTGGCCGACCTCGACACCATCGTCGCGCCCGGGCTGTCGCACTGGCAGCATCCCGAGTTCTTCGGCTACTTCCCGTGCAACGGCAGCCTGGCGAGCGTGCTGGGCGACTACGTCAGCACCGGCCTCGGCGTGCTCGGCTTGGCGTGGCAGTCGAGTCCCGCCCTCACCGAGGTGGAGGAGGTGACGACCGACTGGCTCCGCCAGATGACGGGGCTCTCGCCCGCCTGGCAGGGTGTGATTCAGGACACGGCGTCCACCTCGACGCTGCTGGCGCTCATCTCGGCGCGCGAACGCGTGACCGGCTACGCGCTCGTCCGCGGCGGCCTCCAGGCCGAGCCGCACGCCCTCGTCGATCTACACCTCGGCCCACGCGCACAGCTCGGTCGACAAGGCGGCGCTGCTGGCCGGCTTCGGCAAGGACAACATCCGCCACGTCGCCTGCGACGCCCACTACGCCATGCGCCCCGAGGCGCTGGCCCGGGCCATGGCCGAAGACCGTGCGGCCGGCCGCGTGCCGTGCGCCGTCGTGGCCACGACCGGCACGACCACCACCACCGCGCTCGATCCAGTGAAGGCCGTGGCCGAGGTGATGGCCGGCACCGGCGTGTGGCTCCACGTGGATGCGGCCATGGCCGGGTCGGCCATGATGCTGCCCGAGTGCCGCTGGATGTGGGACGGCGTCGAGGCCGCCGACTCGCTGGTGCTCAACCCGCACAAGTGGCTGGGCGTGGCCTTCGACTGCTCGGTCTACTACGTGCGCGACCCGCAGCACCTGGTCCGCGTCATGTCGACCAATCCGAGCTACCTGCAATCGGCCGCCGACGGCCGCGTGAAGAACTACCGCGACTGGGGCATCCCGCTGGGCCGGCGCTTCCGCGCCCTGAAGCTGTGGTTCCTCATCCGCGAACAGGGCGTGAGCGGCTTGCAGACACGGCTCCGGCGCGATCTCGAGAACGCCCGCTGGCTGGCTGCCCAGGTGGCCGCCACGCCCGAGTGGCGCCTGCTGGCGCCGGTCCCGTTGCAGACGCTGTGCGTCCGCCACGAGCCGGCCGGGCTCGGGGAAGAGGCCCTGGACCGCCACACCCAGGCGTGGTGTGATCGCATCAACCGTTCCGGCGCGGCCTACCTCACTCCAGCCACCCTCGACGGCCGCTGGATGGTGCGCGTGTCGGTGGGCGCCGAGCAGACCGAGCGCCGGCACGTCGAGCGTTTGTGGACCGTCATGCAACACGAGGTGTCGCGATGAGCACGACCCGAGCAGTCTCCGAGTTCGCCACGGCCGCCCAGCGCGCCCAGCACGTGGCCCGCGGCGTGGCCGAGACGCATCCCTTCTTCGTGGCCCGCGCCGAAGGCACGCGGGTGTGGGACACCGAGGGGCGCGAGTACCTCGATTTCATCGGCGGCATCGGCGTGCTCAACACCGGGCACCGCCACCCGCGCGTGGTCGAGGCCGTGAAGCGCCAGCTCGATGCGCTGATGCACACCTGCTTCCAGGTGGCCAGCTACGACGTCTACGTGGAGCTGGCCGCGCGGCTCAACGCGCTGGTGGCCGGCGGCCCGAACAAGACGCTCCTGCTCTCGACCGGCGTCGAGGCCATCGAAAACGCCGTCAAGATCGCCCGCGCCCACACCAACCGCCCCGGCGGTCATCGCCTTCAACGGCGCGCTTCCACGGCCGCACGCTGCTGGGCCTGTCGCTCACCGCCTCGAGCACCGGCTACAAGCAGAACTTCGGGCCGTTCGCCTCCGAGGTCTACCACACGCCGTTCCCCTACGAGTACCGCGGCATCACGTCGGCCGACGCGCTGGCGGCGCTGCACTACCTCTTCGACACCCGCGTCGTGCCGTCGCAGGTGGCGGCCATCATCATCGAGCCGCAGCTCGGCGAAGGCGGCTTCGTGCCGGCGCCGCTCGACGTTCCTGCGCGAGCTGCGCCGCCTGTGCACCGCGCACGGCATCGTGCTCATCGTCGACGAGATCCAGACCGGCTTCGGCCGCACCGGCAAGATGTTCGGCCTACGAGCACTACGGCATCGAGCCCGACCTCGTGACCATGGCCAAGAGCCTGGGCGGCGGCCTGCCGCTCTCGGCGGTGGTCGGCAAGGCGGCGATCATGGACGCGCCCGGCGCCCGGCGGGCTCGGCGGCACCTTTCGCCGGCAATCCGGTCGCCGTGCGCGGCGGCCCTGGCCGTGCTCGACGTCTTCGAGAACGAGCACGTGCTGCGAGCAGGCCGAGCGTCAGGCCGCGCCACACGGCCGCGGCGCTGCGGGCGCTGGCGGCGGCGCATCCGCGGATCGGCGACGTGCGCGGTCTCGGCGCGATGATGGCCATCGAGATCGTCACATCCGGCCGACCAGGCCCCGGACATGGCCAGCGCCGGCAAGATCGTGGAGCTGGCCGCGCGCGCGCGGACTGCTGCTGCTCAAGTCGGGCACCTACAAGCACGTGATTCGGCTGCTGCCGCCGCTGACCACGCCGC
The DNA here is from genome assembly GCA_963843885.1 of uncultured Acidobacteriota bacterium. Classification (GTDB taxonomy): domain Bacteria; phylum Acidobacteriota; class Vicinamibacteria; order Vicinamibacterales; family UBA2999; genus CADEFD01. The sequence continues at coordinate 758,857 of CAWJMJ010000009.1, read as the reverse complement.
CCGACGAACTGACGCGCGGCCTCGACATCCTGGCCGGCGCCTGCGCCGAGGTGCTGGCATGAGCGCGACCTTCGACGTGCAGAATCCGGCTACCGGCCGGCGCGTGCGGAGCGTCGCCAACGCCGGCACCGCCGAGGCGCGCGTCATGGCGACGAAAGCCATCGAGGCCTTCCCGGCCTGGCGCGACACGACCGCCTACGCGCGCTCGGCCATCCTGCGGCAGTGGTTCAACCTGATGCTTCAGGACGAAGACCGCCTGGCCGAGCTGATGACCGTCGAGATGGGCAAGCCCATCAGCGAGTCGCGCGGCGAGGTGAAGTACGCGGCGGCGTTTGTCGAGTGGTACGCCGAGGAAGCCAAGCGCGTCTACGGCGAGACGGTGCCCAGTCAGTCCGCGCACAAGCGCCTCCTGGTCACGCGCCAGCCGGTCGGCCCCGTCTATGCCGATCACGCCGTGGAACTTCCCGGCGGCGATGGTCACGCGGAAGGCCGCGCCGGCGCTGGCCGCGGGCTGCACCGTGGTGCTGAAGCCGGCCGAGCAATCGCCGCTCACCGCCCTCCGGCTCGAAGAGCTGTGGCGCGACGCGGGCGGTCCGCCCGACGTCTTCCAGGTGCTCACGACCGATCGATCCCGCTGCCGTCTCGAGCGTGTTCTTCGACGACGCCGGCCATCCGCAAGCTGACCTTCACCGGCAGCACCGAGGTGGGGATGCTGCTGGCGGCGCAGGCGGCCAGGACCGTGAAGCGCGTGTCGCTCGAACTGGGCGGCCACGCGCCGTTCCTGGTCTTCGACGACGCCGACCTCGACGCGGCCGTGCGCGAGGTGGTCGGCGTCGAAGTTCCGCAACGCCGGCCAGACCTGCGTGTGCGCCAACCGCATCTACGTCCAGGACGGCATCCACGACGAATTCGCCGCCCGGCTCACCGAGGTGGTGAAGTCCTGCGCGTCGGCGACCCGATGGACGCCGGCACCCACATCGGCCCGCTCGTCGATCAACAGGGCCACGACAAGGTCGCGGCCCACGTCGCAGGACGCGCTCGGCAAAGGGCGCGCGCGCGCTGGTCGGCGGCGACTCGCGCGGCGGCCTCTTCTTCAATCCGACCGTGCTCGTCGGGGTGGCGCCCGGCATGCGCATCCTGCAGGAAGAGACGTTCGGCCCGGTCGCGCCGCTCGTGCGTTTCACGCGACGACGCCGAGGCGGTCAGCGCGGCCAACGGCACGCCCTTCGGGCTGGCCGCGTACCTGTGGACGCGCGACCTGACGCGGGCCTTCCGCGTCTCGGAGGCGCTGGACTTCGGCATCGTCGGCGTGAACGACGGCGTGCCGTCCACGCCGCAGGCGCCGTTTGGCGGGGTCAAGGCCTCGGGCCTGGGCCGCGAGGGCGGCAAATGGGGGATCGAGGAGTTCCTCGATCTGAAATACGTGTCCATCGCTCTTGGTTAGCGGGCCGCTATACTCGGGGCACGTGAGCCGTGGAGGACCCATGCGCACGACCGTGATTGTTCGCGCCGGCGTGGCGTTGATCATCGTGCTCCTGGCGCAGCTGGCCGTGGTCCTGGCCACCGAGCGCTCGGCGGCGGCGATGTCGGCCGCCGCGGAAGCGTTCGTGGCCGGCCTCGGCCCCGAGCAGCGCGCCGCGGCCGTCTTCCCCTACGCGGCCGAGGAACGGCTGCGCTGGCACTTCATCCCCAACGAGATGTTCCACAGGAAGGGCCTGGCGTTGCGGGCCATGTCGGCCAATCAGCAGGCCCGGGCCCACGCGCTGATGAAGACCGCGCTCAGCCAGAAGGGCTTCCTGACGGCGACGGCGATCATCCGCCTCGAGGACACACTGCGCGCGCTGGAGCGCAGCCAGCGTTTCGCGCGCTCGCCGCTCGATTACCAGTTCTCGGTTTTCGGCACCCCGGGCAGCCGGGCGCCCTGGGGCTGGCGAGTGGAGGGCCACCACCTGTCGCTGCACTTCTCGGTGGTCAATGGCCGCGTGACGGCGACGGCACCGACCTTCACCGGCGCCAATCCCGCCGAGGTGAGCGACGGCGCGGCCAGGGGGCAGCGCGTGCTGGCGCCGCTCGAGGACACGGGCCGCGCCCTGGTGGCCTCGCTCACCGCCGACCAGCGGGCCACGGCCATCATCGCCGGCATCGCGCCGACCGACATCGTGTCGGGCAACAAGCATGGCATCGCGGCGCTCACGCCGGCTGGCCTGGCGGCCGCCGCCATGACGCCGGCGCAGAAGGCGGCGCTCACGTCGGTGATCGCCGCCTATGCGTCGCTGCTGGCCGAGGATCTGGCGGCCGACCGCATGGGCCGGATCGACGCGGCCGGCCTCGAGCGCGTCACCTTTGCGTGGGCGGGGCCGGTGGACAAGGGCGCAAAGCATTACTATCGAGTGCAGGGACCGACCTTCCTCATCGAGTACGACAACACGCAGAACGACGGCAATCACATCCATGCCGTGTGGCGCGATTTCGGCCGCGACTTCGGCCGCGACGTGCTGCGGGAACACATCCGCGCCGACCATTCTTTCGAGTGATGCGCCAAGGCATCGACGTCAGCGTTCCGGGAGCCACGATATGACCGTTCGCACACTGCTGGGACTTCTCGTGGTGGCCGGAAGCGCCGGCTGCGCGCCGGGCGCCTCCGCGCCGGCCCCGTCGGACACCGACGCCGCGAGCCTGGCGCAGGGGGCGGAACCCGCGGCAGCCTGGTGGGCTCACGTCAGCTACCTGTCGGGCGACGACATGCGGGGCCGCGAGACCGGCAGCCCCGAGCATCGCAAGGCGGCCAACTACGTGGCCGACCAGTTGACCAAGGCCGGCGTGGCGCCGGCGGGCACCAACGGCTTCCTCCAGCCGGTCACGTTTCGCTCGCGCAAGATCGACGAGGCGAACTCGAGCCTGACGCTCGTCCGCCGCGGCAAGGAGACGCCGCTCGTGCTCGGTGAGGACGCCGGCTTCGGCATGCGCATCGACCCGGCGCCCAGCGTCGAGGCGCCGCTCGTCTTCGCCGGCCACGGGCTGGTCATTCCCGAAGTCGGAGCACGACGACTTCGCCGGCCTCGACGTGACCGGCAAGGTCGTGGTCTACCTGGCCGGCAGCCCCAGCGAACGTGCCGGGGCGCTCAGCGCGCACTACCAGTCGGCCGCGGTCCGCTGGGCGACCCTGAAGCGGCTCGGCGCGATCGGCACGATCGGCGTCGCCAATCCCGAAGAGCATGGACGTGCCGTGGGAACGCTCGCTCGCCCAACCGCCTCAACGCGGCCATGGCGCTGGCCGACGCCTCGCTCGACGACGCGGCCGGCCAGCAGGTGTCGATCGACCTGCAACCCGGCCAAGGCCGAGCGGCTGTTCGAAGGGCTCGGGCCACACGTTTGCCGAAATGCTGAAGATCGCCGACGAGGGCGGCGCCCTGCCGCGCTTCCCGCTGCCGGCCTCGATTCGCGCCCAGGTCGCCGTCGACAGCCAGATCGTCGAGTCGCAGAACGTCGCCGGCATCGTGCGCGGCAGCGACCCGGCGCTGGCCGACGAGTTCGTCGTCCTCTCCGCGCACCTCGATCACGTCGGTCTCGGCGCCGAGATCGCCGGCGACGGCATCTACAACGGCGCCATGGACAACGCCTCGGGCATCGCCACGCTGCTCGAGGCGGCGCGCGGCGCATGCGCCGACGCCCGGCCGAAGCGGTCGATGGTGTTCGTGGCCGTCACCGCCGAGGAGAAGGGCCTGCTCGGCTCGCGCTACTTCGCGCTCAACCCGACCGTGCCCCGCGACGGCATCGTCGCCAACATCAACATCGACATGTTCCTGCCGCTCTTCCCGATGAAGACGGTGATGGTCCTCGGCCTCGACGAGTCGGACCTCGGCGACGACGTGCGGGCCGTGGCCGCGGCCATGAACGTGGCGGTGCAGGGCGACCCGGAGCCGCAGCGCAATCGCTTCATGCGCAGCGACCAGTACAGCTTCATCCGCGAAGGCGTGCCCGCGCTGGCCCTGAAAGTCGGCTACGAGGCAGGGTCGCCGGAAGCGAAGATCGTGGCCGACTGGACGCGCGAGCGCTACCACGCGCCCTCCGACGATCTCGATCAGCCGATCGACCGCGGCGCCGCGGCCGACTTCACCAGGCTCATCGGCGAGCTGTGCCAGCGCGTGGCCAACCGCGACAGCCGGCCGCAGTGGCGTGAGCAGAGCTTCTTCAAACGCTTCGCCCGTCCGGTGTTGAACGACACCACCGCGGCGCGCCGCTGATGGCCGCGACCCACGGCGCGCTGGCAGCGACCACCACGCGCGGGGCGTCCACGATGCGCAGCGCCCGGGCAACGGCGTTGGCGTGCGCGCTGGCGCTGGCCGCGGGCGGAGCGCTCCACGGACAGACGGCTGCGCCCCGCACGCACCGGCTCGAAGCCGCGCCGGCCACGATCGCCTATGGCTACTACTGGTCCGAGGCCACGCCGGTGCTGCGCGTCGCCTCGGGCGACATCATCGACGTCGACACCTTGCTCACCAACAGCCCCGCCGGACTGGAGCGCGCCGGGGTGCCGCCGGAGAAGATGCAGGCGTCCCTGCGGACCATCGTCGCCGAGGTGACCGGCGAACGGCGCGGGCCGGGCGGGCACATCCTCACCGGCCCGGTCTACGTCGAGGGCGCGGCGCCGGGCGACGTGCTCGAGGTCAAGGTCCTGTCGATCGACCTGCCGATCGACTACGGCTACAACGGCTGCAGCGGCTTCCTGCCCGAGAATTGCGATCGCGAGGTACCGCAGAAGGTGGTGCCGCTCGAATCGGGCGGCCATGACGGCGGAGTTCTTCCCGGGCATCGTCATTCCGCTGAAGCCGTTCTTCGGCAGCATGGGCGTGGCCCCGCCGCCGGAACTGGGCCGCGTCAGCAGCAACCCGCCGAGCCGCTTTGCCGGCAACATGGACAACCGGGAACTGACCGCCGGGGCGACGCTCTACATCCCGGTGTTCGTGCCCGGCGCGCTCTTCGCCGTCGGCGACGGACATGCGGCGCAGGGTGACGGGGAAGTGGACCAGACCGCCATCGAGACGTCGCTACGCGGCCGCCTCCAGCTGACCGTGCGCAAGAACGAGCGCTTGAACTGGCCGCGGGCCGAAACCGCCACCGACTACATCAGCATGGGCGCCGATCCGGACCTGGCCGTGGCCACGCGCATCGCCGTCCAGGAGATGGTCGACTTCCTGGCGCGCACGCGCGGGCTCACCACCCACCAGGCCTATCAGCTCGTGAGCGTGGCTGGGCACGTGGCCGTGACCCAACTGGTCGACAAGCCGACCATGGGCGTGCACGTCAAGCTGCCCAAGAGCATCTTCAAGTAGGCCGCGCTACTTGGCGGCTTTCTTCGTCTCGGCGTAGGCGGCGCGCAGCGCCGTGACCAGGCGTTCGTCCACGAGCCCGGGCGGGTTGCCGGCGTAGGTGAGCTTCCGGTCCTTCCGGAACGCATCGACGGCGGCCACCGTTTCGGCGTCGAATTGCGCGTATTCGTTAGCGTAAGCAGCCGCCGCGGCCCTCCCCTCGGCCTGCACCTTGTCGGCCTGGGCCGGGTTGGCCTTGCGCAGCTCCTGCAGTTCGCGCGCGTTGGGCGCGCGCGGGGGCTCGGGGAAGACCGCGAGCGCCGGCCGCCACTTGCCGACGGCGTGCAGCATGCGCTTCAACTCGACCACGTCGGGACCTTCGACCTGCGAGAAGGTGCGGTAGCCCAGGCGGCGCTGGGTCGTGTAGTAGATGCGCTTCATCTCGCCGACCGGCTCGGGGTGTTCGCCGACGTCGATGGCCAGCGTGAGGTAGTCGTTGCCGCGCCCGGGGTCGTTGGGGTCGGCCACGCGGATGGCGGCCGACTGCAGGTTGCCCCAACGGCTGTCGCCGCCCTTGGCCTGCCCGGCTTCGAGCGCCAGGATCATGCGTTCGGCCAGCGGCATGCCGGACCCCTCGGTGGCTTCGAAGGTCGTGGCCACCGCCTCGACCACTTCGGGGCCGACCATGATGTTGGCCTGGACCGTGTAGTTGAGGCCCTGCCGGCTGCCGGCCCAGTAGTTGTTGTTCTTGCCGGTGTGGGCGGCCGAGCGGCCCTTCATGTCGATCATGCCGAGCTGCCGCGATTCGCGAGCCTCGTCGGTCGCGAGCAGCTGCTGCGATGGCGTCCTTGGGCTCGACGCCCTTGGCCATCAGATCCAGTCCGCGCACGCCGGTACTCGACCATGGTGGAGGCCTGCGTGCACACCGCGCCGATGCCGGCCCGCGCCCACGGCACGGCCCGGCCGACGAACGGCACTCGCGTGGTCACGGCCGCGCCCGATTGGCCGGTCGCCGGGTCGATGGCGCAGAGCGAGAAGGTCGAGTACTGCGGGTTGCCGGCTTCATCCACGGTGACGCCGTCGGCGGCGCGCCACGGCGAGCGCGGCGTGGGCGCCGTCTGGGCGAAGGCGGGCGCGACCGGCAGCAGGAGCAGGGAAGTGAGGGTGGCAACCGACAGCGTGCGGAACATGGCGTCTCCTGACGGCGCCCATTCTACCGGCATCGGCCCGACGGCGCAGGCTAGACTGCGAAGCGTGACAGCCTCGCGGCCGCGCTACATCGCCTTTCTCCGGGCCGTCAACGTCGGCGGCCGTATCGTCACCATGGAAGAGTTGCGCGCTCATTTCGCCGCCGCCGGGTTCAGCGACGTCGAGACGTTCATCGCCAGCGGCAACGTGCTCTTCTCGTCGCCGGCCAGGTCCACGGAGGCGGCCGAGCGGGCCATCGAGCAGCATCTCCAAAAGGCCCTGGGCTACCAGGTGGCCACCTTCATCCGCACGCCCGCCGAGGTGGCCGCGGCCGCCGCGCACGAGCCCTTCCCGGCGCACGACGTGGCCGGGGCGGGCGCCTACGTGGCCGCCTTCCTGAAGCGGCCGCTCGATGCCGCGGGGACCCAGGGGCTGGCGGCGCTGGCCTCGCCTTACGACCGCTTCGTGACGACCGGGCGCGTCGTCTATTGGCTGTCGACGCTCAAGCAGAGCGAGAGCAAGCTCTCGCTGGTCAAGTTCGAGCGCGCCGTCGGCGGTCCGGCAACCATGCGGGCCATGACGTCGCTGAAGAAACTGGCAGCCAAGCACTGCCCCACGACGAGCGCTTGAGGACGGTCAGAAGCGGAACAGGCGGTTGACCTTCACGACGAAGGCACGGTTCCGCAGGCCGGGATAGCCCGGCAACGGTCGTATCCCGCTCGTCGGTGTAGACCACGAAGAGCTCGCTGCCCGGACGATATTCCCAGCGGAACCGCACGTTGCTGCGAAAAGGTGCGGTCGTTCGAGCTGTACTGCACGAGCGCGCTCAGGAACATGCGCGGCGAGAAGGCGTAGTCGGCCCGCGCCCGCAGCAGCGTCGTCGTGAAGTCGCCGGCCGGCAGCGTGGCCCGGTTGATGGTCACCGACGGCTCCACCGACAACTGCTTCAACAGCGCCACGCGCGCGCCCGTCAACGACAGCGCGGTGATGGTGGCCGTCGTAGAACTGGCCGGCGCGCACGGCCACCGTGCCCGAAGCCCGCCGCTGCTGGCCGAAGGCATAGCTGGTGTTCACCGACGCGAAGCGGTAATCGCCGGGACGGATGCTGACGCCGCGGGCCACCGTGAACGGCCGCACCAGCAGCTCCTAGTCGGCGCTGCCATCCACCGTCAACTGGTCGCTGCTCTGGAATTCGAGTGAGGAAGCGGGCGTTGTTGCTGCTCGATTCCAGCCGGTGGTCGCGGTTGACCAGATATTCCCCCGCGCCCTCGAACAAGTAGCGGCGCACCACCTTGCCGCGCTGGCGCGGGCTGAAACGGGCAGCCGCGAAGGTGCGGCCGAAGCCTCGACGCTGGACGAAGCCGACCTCCGGATAGAAGTTCGTGCCGACATCGAGATGGTCGAGGCGCGCGCCATAGCGGTCGCCGCCGTATTCGAAGCGTGCCTGATAGCTGTCTTCGTCGTCCCTGGCGGTTGGGCGATTCGCTGCGGGCGTAGTAGCCGCTGACGGTGACGTTCCGGAAGAACGAGAAGGCCCCGTCGAAGCCGTAGGCCTGGTTCGACCCGGGCACCGTGGGCGAGCTCGAGCGGTTGGTGAACATCACGCCGATGTTGCTGCGGCGCAGGATGTCGCGGTGCAGCCGCACGACCGAGAAATTCGTCCGCGGCGTGCAGGTGCTGTAGGGCGCGGCGCAGCGGTCGGCGCTCACGGCGGTGGGCGACTCGTCACCGGTCTCCATGTTCATCACGCCGACGGCGGTCTTGCCGACCTTGCCGGTGACGCGGGCGCCCGCCATGATCGGCACCTCGCGGCCGTTGTTCAGCCCGATGCGGCGGCTGAAGAACAGCTGCGGGGCGTTGTTGCTGATGCTGGTCTGCCCGCTGAAGCCAGCCTGTCCGGAGGCGCGCGCGAAGTCGAACGTGCCGCGGCCCTCGAGGAAGAAGTCGCGCTTCTCCGGAAACAGCAGGTGAACCGCGTCAGGTTGACCTGCTGCTCGTCCACTTCGACCTGCGCGAAGTCGGTGTTGACGGTCAGGTCGGCAGTCAGGTTCGCGGTGATGCCGTACTTGGCGTCGAGCCCGCCGGTCGGCCTTGAAGGTCGTTGTCCACGGCCGGAGTCCGGGTCAGGTCCGTCGTGAGCCGCGAGATGGCGTAGGGCTTGAGCTCGACGTTCTTGGCTGGCCGGCGGCAGGTCGAGGCCGACCAGCGTCGCAGCCGCGCGAGACCCGGAAGATGCTGGTCGACCCCGCCGGTCGCGGCCGGCAGCGCGTCAGGTGCGTCCACTCGTTCTTGCGGCGGATGGAGCGGCGCATCTGGATGCCCCAGGTCTGGTCCGGCGCCCGAGACGTAGCGGAGCGACTTGAACGGGATGGCCATTTCCACCGTCCACCCGCCCTCGAACCGGCCGGTGCGCACGTCCCACACCGGATTCCAGTCCGAATTGGGGTTGCCTTCGTCGGTCACGACCTGGTCGGCCGAGCCCCCAGCGGGTTGGTGTAGAAGTTGAAGCCGTTGCGGCGATCGTGGAAGGTGTCGAGCAGCACGCCGAACATGTCGTTCTGGCGCAGCTGCGCGGTGTCGCGCCGCATCTCGTTGGCGGTCCACGCCTCGGGCGGCGCCGAGTCCCAGCACCGGCAGGCCAGGTAGAAGTTGGTGTCGTCGAAGGCTACCCACGCCTCGGTGCGCTCGGTGGCCGGCTGCCCCTCGTTGGGCACGGTCTGGACGAATCCGCCCAGTGACTGGACCTCCGTGTAGAACGACTCGTCGAGGACGCCGTCGATGACCAGCGGGCGGTCGAGACGGGTGGCCCGCACGACGACGCGGCCGTTGTCGCCGCGGCTGATCGTCGCGGGCGCGACCGGAGCCGGCGGATCGGGCGCTCCGGGCAGATTGAACTGACGCAGCGCCGCCCGCCCCGCGTCAGGAGCGTTCTGCGCCGAGGCCGGCCCGGTCGCGCCACTCACGCACACGAGCAGCGCGGACAGGACGATCCACAACCGGCGCGCCGGGTCGCACCCGTACGGGCGCCGTGCTGTCGGGGGCATGGGGGGCGTCCTGGTCAGCGCAGTTCCGCGAGCACGGCGTCGATCATCTTCTTGGCGTCGCCGAACAGCATGCGGCGTGTTCGTCTTTGTAGAAGAGCGGGTTGTCGACGCCGGCGTAGCCGCTGGCCATGCCGCGCTTCATCACGATGCAGGTCTTGGCCTTCCACACCTCGAGCACCGGCATGCCGTAGATCGGGCTGGACGGATCGTCGAGCGCGCCCGGGATTGACGATGTCGTTGGCGCCGATGACCAGCACGACGTCGGTCTCCGGGAAGTCGTCGTTGATCTCGTCCATCTCGAGCACGATGTCGTACGGCACCTTGGCTTCGGCCAGCAGCACGTTCATGTGCCCGGGCAAGCGGCCGGCCACCGGGTGAATCGCGAAGCGCACGTTGGCGCCCTTGCTCGCGCAGCAGCTTGGTGACCTCGTAGAGCGGATACTGCGCCTGCGCCACGGCCATGCCGTAGCCGGGCACGATGACGACGCTCTTGGCGTCGCGCAGCAGCTCCGCGGTCTCGGCCGCCGTCGATCGGCTGTCACCTCGCCCTGCCGGCTGCGCCGTCGCGCCGCGCCGGCGCCTTGCCCTCGTCGGCGCCGAAGCCGCCGAAGATGACGCTGCAGGAACGAGCGGTTCATCGCCTTGCACATGATGTAGCTCAGGATCGCGCCGCTCGAGCCGACCAGCGCGCCGGTGATGATCAGCAGGTCGTTCGTCGAGCATGAAGCCGGCCGCCGCCGCGGCCCAGCCCGAGTAGCTGTTGAGCATCGAGACCACGACCGGCATGTCGGCGCCGCCGATCGCCATCACCAGGTGGATGCCGAGCAGGCCGGCGATGCACGCGTCATGATCAGCAGCGGCGGCAGGCGCCAGCGATCGCCGTGCGCCGACGAACTGCACGCCCAGAGCAGACGCACGCCAGGAGCAGCGCCGAGGTTGAGCAGGTGCCGCCCGGGCAGCAGCAGCGGCTTGCTGCCGATCAGGCCCTGCAGCTTGCCGAAGGCGACGATCGAGCCGGTGAACGTGATCGCGCCGACGAACACGCCGATGAAGATCTCGATCTCGTGGATGGTGCGCTTCGACGCCGACGTGCGACCGCGTCGGATCGAGCGTAGTTGCGAAGCCGACGAGCACCGCGGCGAGCGCCGACGAAGCTGTGCAGGATCGCGACCAGCTGCGGCATCGCCGTCATCTCGACGCGCGACGCCAGCACCGCGCCGATCGCCGCCGCCGACGGCCAGCGCGCCAGCCAGCACGCGGTAGCCGTCGACGCGCGGGCCGAAGGCGGTGGCCACGACGGCGATGCAGCATGCCGAGCGATGCCGAAGCAGGTTGCCGCGGCGCGCCGTCTCCTGCGTGGACAGCCCGCCGAGGCTGAGGATGAACAGCACGCCCGGCGACGAGATAGGCGACGGTGACGAGCGGTCTCAGGCATGCGATCGGGTCTCGCTAGCGGCGGAACATCCGCAGCATGCGCTGAGTGACCAGGAAGCCGCCGGCGATGTTGATCGTGGCGAGCAGGATCGCGCGCGGCGCCGAGCAGCGTCGATCGGCGAGCCGGGCGGGCCGCTGACCTGCAGCATGCCGCCGACGATGATGATGCCGCTGATGGCGTTGGTGACGCTCATCAGCGGCGTGTGCAGCGCCGGCGTCACGTTCCAGACCACCTGCCAGCCGACGAAGCACGCCAGCACGAACACCGTGAGGTGCGAGAGGAACTCGCCGGCGGCGCAACGCAGCCCGAGGCCGATGAGCAGCACCGCGGCGACCAGCGCCGACGATCGCGCCGACGCGACGCCGCGCCGAGCTGGCTGTGCGCGGCGCCTCTTGGCGTGCCGGCGCGCGGCTTGCGGCGCGGCGCGGCGGCCTTCGGTGCGCGGCGGCCGGCGGCGGCTCGCTTGCGGCGGCGGCCAGATCAGCTCGCCGTCGTGCAGCACGAGCGCGCCGCGCACGACTTCGTCCTCCAGATCGATGTGGAAGTTCCTGGCGCCGCCCATGTCGGCGAGCAGGTGCGTCGAGGTTGTTGCCGTAGAGCTGGCTCGCCGGTCGGCGCCAGCCGGCTCGGCAGGTCGGTGTAGCCGATGATGTGGACGCCGTGGCGCCTCGACGACCTGGCCCGGGCTCGGTGCAGCGCGCAGTTGCCGCCCTGCTCGGCCGCGAGGTCGACGATGACCGAGCCGCGCTTCATCGACTTGACCATGTCCTCGGTGATCAGCATCGGCGCCGGCTTGCTCGGGAATGAGCGCGGTCGTGATGATGATGTCGACCTCCTTCGCCTGCGCGGCGAACAGCGCCATCTCGGCCTCGATGAACGCCGGGCTCATCTCCTTCGCGTAGCCGCCGCCGCCCTCGCCGTCTTCCTCGACGTCGAGCTCGAGGAACTCGGCGCCCATGCTCTTGACCTGCTCCTTGACCGCCGGCGCGCGTGTCGAACGCGCGCACGATGGCGCCCAGGCCGCGCGCCGCGCCGATGGCCGCCAGGCCGGCGACGCCGGCGCCGATCACCAGCACCTTGGCCGGCGGCACCTTGCCGGCGGCGGTCATCTGCCCGGTGAAGAAGCGGCCGTAGAAGCTCGGCGGCCTCGATGACCGCGCGGTAGCCGGCGATGTTGGCCATCGACGACAGCGCGTCCATCTTCTGCGCGCGCGTGATGCGCGGCACCTGGTCCATGGCGAGCGCGGTGACCTTGCGCGCCGGCCAGCCGCTCGATCAGCTCCTGGTTCTTGGCCGGCCAGAGGAAGCTGATGAGCGTGGCCCCGGCCTTCAGCTGATCGGCTTCAGCAGTGCTGGGCGGCTGCACCATCAGCAGGACGTCGGCGGCGGCCCACAGGGCGGGGCGGTCCGAGACGATCGTGGCCCCGGCCTTGCTGTAGTCGTCGTCGGCAAACGACGCCAGCAGGCCAGCGTTGGCCTCGACCCGGACATCGAAGCCCATGCCCACGAGCTTGGCGACGGTTTCCGGCGTTGCCGCCACGCGCCGTTCGCCCGGCCAGCTTTCTCTCGGAACTGCGAGTACCATTGAACGAGACGCCTTCCTTCACGACGGACTGATCGGCCTGCCCAGCTTGTAATCGGCGCACCATCATAGCGGCTTCTCACCTCAACGGAACCAGCACATGACCTGTGGTTGCACCGTGCGGCGCGGAACGGCCCGGACCACGGCCGCAGCCCTCGCCGCCGTTCTCCTGATCGGCGTCGGGCTGGCGCGCGCGCAGGCGGCGCAGAGTCGACCGCCGGCGGCGCCGGCGGCCGCGGCCCCGTCCGCCCCGTCGCTCGGCGCCAAGATGCGTACCACGATCGAGGCGCTCACCGGGCCTGGCATGGACGGCCGTGGCGCCGGCTCACCGGGGGGCGCGAAAGCCGGGGCCTGGATCGAGGGGCGGCTGGCCGCCCTCGGGCTGCCCCCGGCCTCCGGGGGGCGTTACGCGCAGCCGTTCACGTTCACCACGCGGGCCGGCGCGACGATGGCGGGCACGAACCTGGTGGCGTTGTGCCCCGGTCGCCGTGCCGACGCGCCGGCCATCGTCGTCTCGGCGCATTACGATCATCTCGGCGTGCGCGCCGGCCAGACGTATCCGGGCGCCGACGACAACGCCTCCGGCGTGGCCATGCTGCTGGTCGTCGCCGAACGGTGCGTGACGACGCCGTTCGCCCACCCGTTGCTGCTCGCGGCGTTCGATGCCGAGGAGCACGGCCTGCAGGGCGCCCGGGCCTTCCTGGCCCATCCGCCGGTGCCGGCCGCGCGTCTCGCGCTCAACGTCAACTTCGACATGGTCGGGCGCAGCGATCGCCGCGAGCTCGTCGTGGCCGGCCCGGGCCGGTGGCCGCGCCTGCTGCCGCTGCTCGTCCCGGCGGTGCGGCAACCGGGCATCACCGTCACCTTCGGCCACGACACCGGCGGCGGGCAGAACGACTGGACGGCGCAGTCGGACCACGGCGTCTTCCACGACGCGGGCATCCCGTTTGTCTACTTCGGTGTGGAGGATCACGCCGACTACCACCGGCCCACCGACACGGCCGACAAGATCGCGCCGGCGTTCCTCGACCGCGTCGCCGCGGTCGTGCTCGCCAGCCTGGCGGCGCTCGACGGCGTTTCGAGCTACAAATAGGCGGGCCGAAGGACCATGGCTCGTTCCCCTAAGGCGGCAGCGGCGGCGCTGGCCGCGCTCAAGCCCGGCCTCGACCGGCTCTACGACGGCTTCAACGTCGACCACTCCACGCGCGATCCGATCTGGACGGTGCGGCGGTTCACCGCGCCCGCCGACCAGGAGATCGTCGCGTTCCTGGCCGCTGCGCTGGCCTTTGGCCGGGTGCAGAGCGTCATCCAGACGGTGGAGGCGGTGCTGGGCGTGATGGGCGAATCGCCGGCGGCCTTCGTGCGCGACTTCACCCCGAATCGCGCCGCCGCGTTCGACGGGTTGGGGCACCGTTGGATCCGCAGCCGCGACCTGGCCGCGCTCACGTGGCAGCTGCATCAGATGGTGCGTGATTACGGCTCGCTCCAGGGTTTCTTCGCCGCCGGCCACGCGGCCGCGGCCGCCTCGGTGGAGGACGGGCTGGAGTCGTTCTCGCGGCGCGCGATGGCCCTCGACCTGAAGGCCGTCTACGGACGCGCCCGGCCGGTTCCCGGTGTCGCCTACTTCTTCTCGCGGCCCTCGTCCGGGGGGGCGTGCAAGCGCCTCAACCTGTTCCTGCGCTGGGTCGTGCGCGCCGACGCCGTGGACCTCGGTATCTGGGATGCCGTGCGTCCGGCCCAACTCATCGTGCCGCTCGACACGCACATCATCCGGGTGGGCAAGTGCCTGCAGATGACGGCGCGCGTCAGCCCCGGGTGGAAGATGGCCGTCGACATCACCAGCACACTGCGGCAGTTCGATCCGGACGATCCGGTGCGCTACGACTTCGCGATGTGTCACCTCGGGATGATGGGCGCGTGCGGCTTCGGGTCGACGCACACGAGCGACCAGTGCCCGCTCCGGGCGGTGTGCCGGCCGAAACTCAAAGGGTCACGGACATGAGCGGCTCGTTCGTCCGCCGGCCCAAGGCCTTGAAGCCGGAGCCTCGCGGCGAGGCGGGTGGCCCGGCGTTCAAGAACTACATCACGCCGGCCGGATTCCGGCGCCTCAACGAGGAACTCGCGCACCTGTGGAAGGTCGAGCGCCCGGCCATGGTCACGACCGTGGCGTGGGCGGCCGCCAATGGGGATCGGTCCGAGAACGGCGACTACCTCTACGGCAAGCGGAAGCTGCGCGAGATCGACCGCCGGATTCCGGCGGCTCTCGAAGAGCCTCGACAGCGCCGTGGTCGTCGACAACACCGGCAAGCGCCACGACCGGGTCTTCTTCGGCGCGACGGTCAGCTTCCAGCCCGAGTCGGGCGACGAGCGCGCGGTCACCATCGTCGGCCTCGACGAACTCGACGCCGGCAGCGAACGCATCTCGTGGCAATCGCCCATGGCCAAGGCGCTGCTCAAGGCCAGAGTCGGCGACGTGGTGACGCTACGCACCCCGGGCGGAGTCGAGCGGCTCGAGGTGGTCGACATCCGCTACGACGCGCTGCCGTAAGCGCTGCCCCCAGACGCCGGCGCGACCGCGTGCCGGTGGCCGGTGCTACGCCGGACCGGACAGGCCGCGGTAGGCAGCCAGCGTCCCGTCGACCAGGTGATCGACGTCGAACTCCGCCCGCACGCGGGCCTGACCGGCTGCCCCCATGCGGCGGCGCCGCTCCGGGTCGGCCAGCAGCCGCACCAGCGCGTCGGCCAGCGCGTCGGACTGACCGGGGGGCACGAGCACGCCGGTCACGCCGTCCTCCACCGCTTCGGGGATGCCCCCGGCCCGGGTGCCGACCACCGCCAGGCCCATGGCCATGGCATCGAGCACGGTCGAGCCGAGGCCTTCGGTGATGGAACTCATCACGAACAGATCGGCGCTCTTCGTGAGCGCCAGCACGTCCTCGCGGAAGCCGGCGAGGACGACGTTCTTCTGCAGATCGCGCTCGCGGATCTGTGCCTCGAGCGCGGACCGGAGTTCGCCCTCGCCGAAGATGACGAGCTGCGCGTCGGGCACGCTGCGGCGCACGGCGGCGACGGCGTCGATCAGGAACTTCTGGCCCTTGTGGGGCACGAGCGCGCCGACGTTGACCAGCACCGGCGCCCCCTTCGGGAACCAGAACTCCCGGCGCAGGTCGCCCGCCGGTCCGTTCACGACCTTGTCCACGTCGATGCCGTCGTGCACCACCACGATGCGGCTGCGAGGGATGCCGTCGAGCGTCAGGACCTCGGCGATGGCTCGCGACGCGGCGATGAAGCGGGCCGCCTGGCGGTACTTCCAGCGCGAGAAGGAGTGGCGCTGCAGGTGGAAGTCGACCCGTCGCGACACGACCAGCGCCGGCGTCGCCGGGCCGACGCCGAAGGACAACGCCAGCGACGCCATGGCCACGGCATGCGGGTCGTGGGCATGCACCACGTCGGGGCGGTGCATGGCGATGACCCGGGCCAGCCGCCAGCCGGCGGCGATATCCACCTCCGAGTGCGGGGCGAGCGGCACCAGATCGTCGCCTTCGCTGGCGCGTTGATAGAGGACGCCCTCCGGATGCGCGACCAGCACGGCCCGGTGGCCGCGCGCGCGCATCCCCATGACGGTCAGGAGGACTTGCTGCTGTCCGCCGCGCCAGGAGCGGGCGGTGTCGATGTGGAGTGCGAACACAGTTCCCACAGCTTGGCGAACTTCAGCACGACGTAGGCGGCGTTCATCAACGAGATGATGAGACCGGGCAGGCCGTCGCGGAAGCCGCCACGCAGGATGTAGTTGCGAACGAACGCGGCCGGCGGATGGAGCGCCAGGTCGGCCCAGCCGGTGGCGCGCCCTCGTTCCCGCATCTCGGCTGCCGCGAGGGTGGAGTAGCGATCCATGGTCTGGAGGTGGTGCGCGACGCTCCGGTAGGCGAGGTGCTGCAGTTCGCTCGTCAGGTCCACGGCCGGCCCGTCGACCCGCACCGATTCGTGGACGTGCGTGCCGGTCCAGCGGCCGCGGCGCCGGTCGTAGAGCCGCAGCTGGTAGTCGGGATACCAGTCAGTCGTGCGGATCCAGCGGCCCAGGTGGAATGTGACGCGCGGCACCCGGTAGCCGGGCACCGGAGGGTCGTGCTCCATCAGCGCGCGGATGTCGCGGGCCAGTTCCGGAGACACGCGTTCGTCCGCGTCGATCGACAGGATCCAGTCGTGGGCGGCCAGGGCGGCGGCGTGGTTTTTCTGGGCTACGTAGCCAGGCCACGGGCGCACCTCGACGCGGCTGGTGTAGCGCCGCGCGATGGCCACCGTGGCATCGGTGCTTTCGGCGTCGACCACCACGATCTCGTCGGCCCAGGCAACCGAGTCGAGCGCGGCCGCCAGATTGGCGGCCTCGTCGCGGGTGATGACCGTGACCGACAGCTTCGGCACGGGCTGAATCTTACGTCAGCCCCGCGCCCCCTCAAACCGCGAGCCGGCGCGGGCCATCGCAGCGCCCGCGGGCGCGGCTTACTGCTGCTGCTGCCGCTGCTGGCCGCTGTTGGTGCCGGTGGTGCTGGTCGAGGACGTCCCGGACGCGCTGCCCCCCGGGATCACCGTCACGCCCGCGCCGGCGCCAAGCGGCGCGACCTGCGAGGTCTCGTAGTTGACCACCGACTTGAGGTAGTCGATGAGCGCCTGCAGTTCGTTGTTGCGCGCCTGGTTCAGGTCGCGCTGGGCCTGCAGCACGAAGAAGTTGGTGGTCATGCCGGCCTGGAATTTCTTCTCTTCCGCTTCGAGCCGCTTCTCGGCCAGCGCCCGCGACGAGCGGGTGGCGTCGACCCGCTTGGCGTTGGTCGTGACCGTGCGCGCCGTTTCCCGCACTTCCGTGGCCACGCGAATCCGCGACGAATCGAGCTGCTTGAGGGTCTGCCGGTTCTGCAGCCGCGCGCGCGCCAGGGTGGCATCCTGCGGGGACGTGCCCAGGGGGTAGTTCAGCTGGAGCGAGAAGGTCCAGGTGGGGAAGTCGGCGCCGATGAGATTGCGCAGCACGTCGGTGAAGGGCCGGTCGACCGTGCCAATCGGCTGTCCAGGGAAGCCTTCGCCGCGGATGATCTGGCTGCCGCCGATGCCGGTGGCGCCGTAGTCGACCGAGGCGTTCAGTTCAGGCAGCGCCTGGTTGCGCAGGAGGCGAATCGTGACGTCGTTGGCCTCGATGGTTTTCTGCGCCTGCTGGAGGTCGGTACGCGAGTCGAGCGCTTCGCGCACGGCGCTGGCGAGGTCCACCGGCACCGGGATGAAGACCGCCGCGTCGGTGGGCACGAGCCGGGCATCCCACTGCTCCAATGCCTGCGGGCCGTAGACGAGCGCGCGCAGGGCGTCTTCGGCGCGGGCGATGGCGGCTTCCGCCAGGATGACGGCCTCCTCGCGCTGCGCCACCTCGGCATCGGCCTCCACGATGTCGATTGGCGCCATGGTGCCGATCTCGACCCGGGCACGGTTTTCCCTGAGCGAGCGCTGGGCCAAATCGAGCGAGAGCTGCTGCACCTCGAGGCTGCTGATGGCGAAGACCAGATCCCAGTAGGCGTTCTTCACCGACCGGGTCGTGGTGGCCACCGCCTCGCGCACCTGGACGTCGGAGATCTCGCGGTTCTTGCGCGAGACCTGCAACTGCTGCCGGGTGTTGTCGATGCCGAAGTTGCGCAGGAGCGGCTGGGTGAAGTTCAGCGTGAGGGTGGACCCGGTCTGCGGCGAGAAATTGGTGAACAGGTTGTTGGTCGTGGAGCGATAGTTCTCCCAGCCGACCCGGTAGCTCGAGCCCAGCCAAGGCAGGTTCGAGCCCACGCCGAAGTTGTAGGTGGCCTGGGTGTTGGTGACCTTGGTCTGGCCGCCCGAGAGAAAGCTGTTCACCGGGCTGTTGCGGTTGTCACCCCGCAGCAGGCTGGTGATGCTCGGCGCCCAGCCCGCCCGGGCCTGCGCGATGTTGACGTCCTGGATCAGCGGCGCGAAGCGCACGACCTCGAGGTCGGCATTCTGCTCGAGAGCCAGCTGCACCGCATCGGTGATGCTCAGACGACGTTCCGCCGCTGGAGGGGCGGCAGGGGCCTGCGACTGGACAGTCGTAGATGGCGACCCGGGAGTGGTTTGCGCGGGAACCGTCGCCGCTGGCGGCGCGGCAGGTGTCTGCGCGTGAACAGTCGCCGCTCCGAAAACGGACACGCCAACCAGGGCGCTGACCACTGCCGTGCCTGCCGCCGAACGTCGAATCCCGAACATGTGCTGCGTCTCCCGATTGGTGCGTTTCGAACGGAGCGGCATCGCCCCCCACCGTCGAGCAAGATCGTTGCCGCAGCCGTCGCGGCGCCCGCCCCGTCTGCCAGAAGGATAGACGACCTGGCAGCGTGAAGGGTTCGGCTGGCCGCGTGGTCGCTATACTAACGTCCGATGAACGACACCGACGTCCTGCGCCTGTTCCGCGAATCCGGGGCCCTGCTCGAGGGCCACTTCCGCCTCTCGTCCGGCCTGCACAGCCCCGGCTATCTCCAGTGTGCGCTCGTGCTGCAGCACCCGGCCCGCGCCGAGGCGCTCGGCGCCGGCATCGCCGTTGCCACCCGCGGCTGGGCCGTCACCGTGGTCCTGTCCCCGGCGATGGGCGGCATCGTCATCGGCCAGGAGGTCGGGCGCGCCCTGGGCGTCCGCGCCATCTTCGCCGAGCGTACCGACGGGATCCTGGCGCTGCGCCGCGGGTTCAGCCTCGACGCCAGCGACCGGGTCCTCATCGTCGAGGACGTGCTCACGACCGGCAAGTCCACGCGCGAGACCATCGACGTGGCCGTGGCCGCCGGAGCGACCGTGGTCGGCGCCGCCTCGATCATGGACCGCAGCGGCGGGAACCATGGGCTCGACGTCCCGTTTGCCGGGCTCTGTCCGATGGTCCTCCCGACCTACCAGCCGGAATCGTGCCCGCTCTGCGCGGCGGGGCAGCCGGTCACCAAGCCCGGGTCGCGAGCCTGAGGGCCGGCCGGAGAGCCCGGGCGTGACCGCGCGCGTCCGCACGTTGCGACTGGTGGTGGCCTACGACGGGGCCGGTTTTGCCGGCTGGCAGCGCCAGGAGGCCCAGCGCACCGTGCAGGGCGACCTCGAACAGGTATTGAGCGCCATCGAGGGTGCGCCGGTGCACGTGGCCGGCGCCGGGCGCACCGATGCCGGGGTGCATGCGGCGGCGCAGACTGCCAGCGTCCAGCTCTCGGTCGCGATCACGCCCGAACGCCTGGTGCGGGCCTGCAACGCGACGCTCCTGCCCGATCTACGCGTCCTGAGCGCCGTCGAGGACGACGACCGCTTCCACGCCCGGGCCCACGCCCGGGGCAAGACCTACCGTTACTACATCTGGAACGCCCCGGTCGGCCAGCCCACGCTGCGCCCCGTCTCGTGGCACGTGCCGCAGCCGCTGGCGCTCGACGTGATGGCGGCGGTGGCCAGCACCTTCGTCGGCGAGCACGACTTCCGGGCCTTCCAGGCGCAAGGCAGTGACGTCATCACCACGGTGCGCCGGATCTGGACCTCGACCGTGGCGCCGGAGGCCGCCCTCCCCGGCTGGTGCGCGCCGGCCCACGGGCGCGCGCGCATGCTGTGCTTCGAGGTGTCGGGCGAGGGTTTTCTGCGTCACATGGTGCGGGTCATGGCCGGCACCCTGGTGTCGGCGGGCCGAGGCCGCTATACGCCGGCCCAGGCCGCCCTGGCGCTGGCCGGGGCGCCGCGTGATGCGGCCGGGCCCACTGCCCCGCCGCACGGCCTGCACTTGTGCCGGGTGCACTACGATCCGGAAAGACAATGACCGCCGTGGTCTGGTGAGCGGACCAGCATCGGATGGTAATATTCCCCCTTGTCTCAACTGACCGACGTCATGGGACTCGAGCAGCTTACGGCCTGGATACCTTCCGGCGGCGCCGAGGAGGCGCTGGTCCGGCAGGTGATCCCCGAGCGGATTCCGCGTCACGTCGCCATCATCATGGACGGCAACGGACGCTGGGCCGCGCACCGCCACCTGCCGCGGGTGGAAGGGCATCGCGCCGGCATCGACGCCGTACGCGACTCGGTCGAGACATCGGCGCGTCTCGGGCTCGAGGTGCTGACGCTGTATGCCTTCTCGGTCGAGAACTGGAAGCGTCCGCCCACCGAAGTGCGCGTCCTCATGGGGTTGCTGCGCCGCTATCTGCGGCTCGAACTCGACACGCTGCTGCGCAACAACATCCGTTTCAAGGCCATCGGCCGGCCTCAGGAACTGCCCGACGAGGTCTATCACGAGCTGCTCGATGCCGAGGCGCGCACCAGCCGCAATTCGGGCATGCAGTTCAACATCGCGCTCAACTACGGCGGCCGGGCCGAAATCGTGGACGCGGCGCGGCGCGCCATCGAGGCCGGCGTGTCCCCCTCGTCGCTCGACGAGGCGCGCTTTGCCGAGTTCCTCTACACTGCCGGTCAGCCCGACCCGGACCTGCTCATCCGCACCAGCGGCGAGATGCGCGTCAGCAATTTCCTGCTCTGGCAGATTGCCTACGCGGAGATGTGGGTGACCGATACACTCTGGCCGGACTTCCGCTGCCAACACCTGCTGGAAGCCGTAGTGGCCTACCAGAAACGCGACCGGCGCTACGGCGGCATCGCGTCGGTGCCGGTAGCCGCCGGCGCCAAGTAGGCGCGGCGTCATGACCCGGGTCCTGAGCGGCGCGGCCATGGCCGCCACAGCCTTCGTGCTGGTGTGGTGGCTGCCCTCGAACGTGCTGCTGGGCGTGGCCCTGATCGTGGCCACGCTGGCCTTCTTCGAATACGCCCGGCTCGTGCGCGCCATCGGCGCGGAGCTGCCCTTCATGCCGGCCCTGGTGGCCACCCTGGCGGCATGCGTTGCCGGGGCCATGCCCATGACGTTCGGGCCCATTGCCTTGCCGGCGCTCGGTCTGGCCCTGCTGGCCGTGGCCGTGTCGTTGATGATGCGCGGCAGCCACGGCGCTCCGCTGGCGCACGGCGCGGCGTCGGCCATGCTCGCGCCGCTCTACCTCGGCCTCCCGCTCGGCGCGCTGGTGGCCATCCATCAGGTGGCCGGCCGCGAGGGCGTGCTCACGCTCGTGGCGGCGGTGGCGGCCAGCGACACGTTCCAGTTCTACTCGGGCCGCACCTTCGGACGCCGCCCGCTCGCGCCCACGATCAGCCCCAAGAAGACCATCGAGGGCGCCATCGGCGGCTTCGTGCTCGCGCCGCTTGCGCTCGTGGCGCTGGCCCAGTGGTCGTTGCCGGGCGTGCCGCCGCTGGCGGCCTGGGCGGTTGGGGTGGGGCTCGTGCTGGCCGGCATCGCCGGCGACCTGTTCGAGTCGGCGCTCAAGCGGGCGGCCGGCGTGAAGGACAGCGCCAACCTGATACCGGGCCACGGCGGCGTGCTCGACCGCATCGACGCGTTGCTCTTCTGCGCGCCGCTCTTCTACCTGCTCGTGTGGCTGGCATGATCCGGGTGGCCATCCTCGGCGCCAGCGGCTCGATCGGCTCGAGCGCGCTGGCCGTGGCCGAGGCGCATCCCGACCGCGTGCGCGTCGTCGGTCTGGCGGCCGCCACCAACGTCGACGCGATGGCCGCGGCGATGGCCCGCCACCGGCCGGTGGCCGTGTCGATGGCCAGTGACGCGGCGTTGCAGCGTCTGAAGACCGCCGCCGGCGGCCTGCCCCCCACCGCTGGCATTGGCGATCAGGGTCTGGTGGAAGTGGCGACGCATCCCGACGTGGACCTGGTCCTGTGTGCGTCGTCGGGCACCGCCGCGCTCGAAGCGGTGCTGGCGGCCATCGACGCCGGCAAGACCATCGCGCTCGCCAACAAGGAAGTCCTGGTGATGGCCGGGAGCCTGGTGATGGACCGCGCGCGCGCCAAGGGCGTGGCCATCCTGCCGGTGGACAGCGAGCACAACGCCATCCACCAGTGCCTGCACGGACATCACGGCGCCGACGTGCGGCGCCTGATTCTCACCGCCTCGGGCGGCCCCTTTCGCGGCCGCACCCGCGCCAGCCTGGCGGCCGTCACGCCGGCCGACGCGCTGCGCCATCCCACCTGGCAGATGGGACCGAAGATCTCCATCGACTCGGCCACCCTCATGAACAAGGGGCTGGAGGTGATCGAGGCGCACTGGCTGTTCGGCGTCGGCGCCGCGCAGATCGACGTGGTCGTGCACCCCCAGTCGATCGTGCACTCGCTCGTCGAGTTCGCCGACGGCTCGATGCTGGCCCAGCTCGGCACGACCGACATGCGCATGCCGATTCAGTACGCCTTCTCGTATCCCGAGCGCTGGGCCGCGTCGGTGCCATTCCTGGACCTGGCCCGGGCCGGCACGCTCGAGTTCATGGCCCCGGCCTGGGACGAGTTCCCGTGCCTGGGCCTGGCGTTCCGCGCGCTCGAAGCCGACAGCCTGCCGATCGTGCTCAATGCGTCCAACGAGGTGGCGGTTGCGTCTTTCCTGGAGGGGCAGTTGGCGTTCACGGCCATTCCGGACGTGATTGCCGCCGCTATGGACGCCCATCCGCCGTCGCCGGTGGACACCCTGCCAGCCGTGCGCGCCGTCGATGCCTGGGCCCGCGAACGCGCGCGGGAACTGGTGCGGGCGTCCGTGTCGAGCGGCACGCCGCGCGTCTAGAGGCGGTCCGGCCTCGGATTCCGGCGGGGCCGGCGCGCCTCGGCGGTGGCCTGCCGGGGCAGGGCGCTTTGGTTAGAATGCCGGAAGACCCGTTTTCGTGGGAGAGGTAGGATCGTTCGATGCCGACGACACTGCTCGCGTTTGGATTCGTGCTGGGCGTGCTCGTATTCGTGCACGAGCTGGGGCACTTCCTGGTGGCCCGGTGGCACGGCGTACGCGTGCTCACGTTCTCGCTCGGCTTCGGTCCGAAGCTGCTGTCGGTCAAGCGCGGCGACACCGAATATTGCCTGAGCCTCATCCCGCTCGGCGGCTACGTCAAGATGGCCGGCGAGAATCCCGACGACAATCCGCAGGGCGCCTCCGACGAGTTCCTGTCGAAGAGCAAGTGGCAGCGCTTCCAGATTCTGCTGGCCGGCCCGGCCATGAACATGATCCTGGCCGTCATCCTGCTGGCCGTCGTGCTGATGCAGGGCGACCGCGTGCTGGCGTTCCGGAGCAAGCCCGCGACCATCGGCCTGGTACAGGCCGGCAGCCCGGCGGAAGCCGGCGGCATGCTCCCGGGCGACGAGGTGGTGCGCATCGACGGCCGTGCCATCGCGACCTGGGACGATTTGGACATGGCGGTCACGTCGAAGCCGGGCTACGACGTCGTATTCGTCGTCCGGCGTGACGGCCAGGAACGCACGCTGCACCTGCGCCCGGCCACGACCAAGTTGACGATCGACTCGGACGCGACCTTCGAAGTGGGCACCATCGGCGTGCTGCCCGACACCTATCCGCTCATCGACGCGGTGAATCCGGGCGATCCCGCCGATCGAGCCGGCTTCCAGAAGGGCGACGTCATCCGCTCGATCGAGGGTGAGCGGATGGTCTATTCGCGCAACGTCTCCGATGCGCTCAGAAAGCGCGGCGGCCAGACCACCACCATCGTGGTGCGCCGCGGCGACCAGGAACTGACCATCCCGGTCGTTCCCGAGCAGCGCGGCGAGAACGCGGTCATCGGCATCACGCTTGGCGCCGAGACCATCTCGTACCAGCCCGGTCCCATCGAGGCCGTCGGGCTGAGCGTGAAGCGCAACGTGCAGACCGCGGGCCTCATCCTGCGCACCCTCGGCGATCTCTTCACCGGCAGCGCCTCGCCCAAGCAGCTGATGGGTCCGGTGGGCATCGCGCAGCTCTCGGGCGCGTCGGCCCGGCAGGGCTGGGTGGAGCTCTTCGCCCTGATGGCGTCGATCAGCCTGAACCTCGGCCTGCTGAACCTGCTGCCCATTCCGGTGCTCGACGGCGGCCACATGGCCATCATGGGGTTGGAGACCGTGGCCCGGCGCGACTTCTCGCTGGCAGTCAAGGAGAAGATGCTCTTTGCCGGCTTCGTGTTGTTGATGATGCTGATGGTGACGGTCATCTACAACGACCTGACCCGGGTGGCGTGGCTCGAGCGGCTCATGCCCTGGCGCAACTAGGCGGTCCGCGCGTCAGGTTTCGCCTCAGGCCGCGCCCGGCCCTGGCCGCCCGGTCTCACCCGGCGCCGCGGCCGAGTCCTGGTGGTAGCGCCTCCGATGCCGGGAGCACCGGCGCTGTTGACAGACTGAATCAGGAGATCGTAGACTCCTGTTCAGGAGTCACACTGTGACGGTCCCGATCCTGCAGTATCCCGTCTCCCGCTACCAGCCGGATGCGCCGACGGATCTGGGCCCGGCCGCGGCCCGCGAGCGGCTGTCGCCTCCGGCCCTGAAGGCGTTCTTCTCCATCATGGCGCGCTGGAAGGTGCGCGATGAAGACGCCCGGGCGCTGCTCGGCGGCGTCACCAACGGCCCGTTCTACGAGATGAAACGCAACCCGGAGCGCGTGCTCGAGGTCGATCGACTGACTCGCGTCTCCTACCTGATCGGCATCTTCAAGGCGTTGAACATCCTGCACGGACGGGCCCTGGCCGACGCCTGGGTGCACCTGCCCAACAGCCATCCGCTCTTCAGCGGGCGCACGCCGCTGGCCGTCATGATCCAGGGGGGCCTGCCGGCCCTGCAGACGGTCCGCCGCCTGCTCGACGCGCGGCGCTCCGGATGACCCCGCCGCTGCCGCCGGTCACGCTCGTCAGGCAGTACGACACGCACCGCCTCATCCCCTCGCGCTACCTGCCGGGCGGCGACAGCGTGCTGGCCGAAATCGCCGACGACGACGCTCACCTGCAGGCCATTTTCGAGCTCGACGCCGCCACCAACGATCGGCTGCACGCGGAGAACCACCGCTGGGCCGGCATCGGCCCCGAGGAGCTGGTCTTCGCCGTGCCGCATGCCGCCGTCGTGAACGCGTCGTTCTGTCATGCCAACCCGCTTGGCAGCCGCTTCAGCGGCCCCGACCGCGGCGCCTGGTACGCCGGGTTCGACCTCGAGACGTCGCAGCGCGAGGTGGCGTTCCACAAAGCGGTGCAGCTCGCCGAGGTCGGCCGCCTCGAAGACTCGGTCACCTACGACGACTACCTGGCGGATTTCAGCGCCACCTTCCACGACCTGCGCCGGGCCCGGCGCGCGTTCCGCGACTCGCTCGACCCGAACAGCTACGAGCGGTCGCAGCAGCTCGCCGAGGCCCTCATGAGCGAGGGCTCGCTGGGCGTGGTCTACCCGAGCGTGCGCCACGACGGCGGCACGTGCGTGGCCGCCTTCCGCCCGGCGCTCGTGATGAACGTGCGCAAGGCCAAGACCTATCGCTTCACGTGGACGGGCACGCCGGTGCCCAAGGTGACCATCGAACGCACCGTCGCGTAAAGCGGCGGCCGCGTCAACGCCTCGCCGCTTCGAATCGGCCGCCGGAGAACGGGACATCGCCGCTGCAGTTGGCGGCTGGCGCGGCACAGATCACAACCGCTGCGTCGACATCCCATCCTCCAGCGGCCTCACTGACGGACATTCTGCGCGCGGCGCGACCAACGCTACTGGTGGCGCAGCACCCGTCCGGCACGGGCGTTCGTGTGCCGCCCCTCGTCGAGCACCACCTGGCCGTTCACGACCACGGTATCGATGCCCACCGGGTAGGCGAACGGCTGCTCGAAGGTGGCTTGGTCGGCCACCGTGGCCGGGTCGAAGATCACCAGGTCGGCCCATTTCCCCGGGGCGATGGCGCCGCGGTCGGGCAGTTGCGCAATCGACGCGGCCAGCGACGTCATCTTGCGCACCGCCTCCTCGAGCGGCAGCACGTGCTCCTCGCGCACGTACTTGCCGAGCACGCGCGGGAAGGTGCCGAAGTTGCGTGGATGGGGCACGCCCTTGCGCAGCGGTCCCTCCGTGGCCAGGGCCGAGCCGTCGGAGCCGAAGGCCACCCACGGCTGCACCATCGCCAGCTTCACGTCGTCTTCCGACATGATGAAGTAGACGCAGCCCACGCTGCCCCGGGTCGCGGCCAGCAGGTCGAAGACGAAGTCGAACGGGTCCTTGCCGGCCAGCCTGGCCGCATCGGCGACGCGCATGCCCTCGTACCTGCGGTTGGCCGCGTCGTCGCTACCGGCCGCACCGCCGGTGGCGCGGCCGATCGCCGCCAGTTGCACGTTGGCCCACGTCCCGGCCGACTGGTAGCGGTTGTCCCAGGCGGCGGCGGGATCCTCCATGTCGCGGCGCACGCGGGCGCGGGTGCGCTGGTCCGAGAGGTTCTCGACGAGCGCGTCGGGCCCGCCGTCGAGCACCCACTGCGGCAGCGTCGCGGTCAGGCTGGTGCTGCTGGCCACGTAGGGGTAGATGTCGGCTGTCACCTGCACGCCGCGCGCCCGGGCGGCCTCGACCAGCGACACGATCTCGTGCATGCGGCCGAAGTTCTGCTGACCGGTGACCTTGACGTGGAACACGTGGACCGGCAGCCTGGCCCGCTCGCCGATGGCGATGGCCTCTTCGATGCCTTCGCGCAGGCGCTTGCCGTCGTGGCGCAGGTGCGACGCGTAGCGGCCGCCCCGGGCCGCGGCGGGAGCGGAGAGCGCCACCAGCTCGTCGAGGGTGGCAAAGGCGTTGGGCGGGTAGATGAGGCCCGTGGACACGCCGGCGGCGCCCTGCTGCATGGCGGTCGTGACGACCTCCTGCATGGCGCTCAGCTCCTTCGCCGTGGGCGGCCGGTTGTCGTTGCCGATGACCAGTTCGCGCACGCTGCCGAGGCCGACGTAGGAGAGCAGATTCACGGCGATGCCCTGTTTCTCGAGCATGGCGAAATAGCCGTCGAAGTCCACCCACGGCTGCTCCTCGGTCGGCGCGCGCTGGGGGGCGACCGAGCCCGACTCGCCGATCACCTCGGTGGTCACGCCCTGGCGGATCTTGCTCTGGGCGGAGCCGTCGACGATCAGCGGCATGTCCGAATGCGAATGGAGATCGATGAAGCCGGGGGCCACCACGCGGCCGCGCGCGTCGATGACGCGGGTGGCCCGCGAGGCCGCAGCCGCCGCTGCGCCAGGCTCCAGCACGGCCGTGACGTGGCCGTCGTGCACGGCTACCGCGCCGTCGCGGGCCGGGGCCCCGGTGCCATCAACGATGCGGGCGTTGGTGACCAGCAGGTCGATCGGTTCGGCGGGGGCGGCGGGCCGTCCGCACGCTGCGGCAAGGACCGCGGCGAGCGCGATGGCGCATCGTCCGGCGCGGTTCGAGGCGGGCATGGCGGCTACTCCTTCATCACTCGTGCTTCACACGAGCGGGTGTTCGCACTACTATTTGCGTCAGCGTTACTGTCGACGCGTATTCTCGATCGTTCGTACCCAGTCACTCCGGAGAGTGTTGAATGGCAAAGAAAGTCGCTGCTAAGAAGTCGTCGAGCAAGAAGGCCGCCCCCGCCCCGAAGGCGGCCGCGAAGAAGGCCAAGGCACCCGCTGCCAAGAAGCGCGCGCCGAACGCCGGGTTCATGAAGCCGATGACTCCGAGCGCCGACCTGGCGGCCGTGATTGGCGACAAGCCGATGCCGCGCACTGAGGTCACCAAGAAGATCTGGGAGTACATCAAGAAGAACAAGCTCCAGGACCCCAAGAAGAAGACCAACATCAACGCCGATGCGAAGCTGAAGGTCATCTTCAAGAAGCCGACCGTGTCGATGTTCGAGATGACCAAACTGGTCAGCGCGCACCTGAAGTAACGCCGACCGACTCGGGCGCGCTACTGGAAGTGCGCCCGAATCGCATCCACCAGCGCCGCAATCGACGGGGTCGCCGGCACGATGGCCGGGGTCACACCAAGCCGCCGCACCGCCTCGGTCGCGGCCGGGCCCACGGTGGCCACGATGGTGTGAGCCAGCAGATCGGCGGTTTGTTCCTCGCCGTAGAGCGCAGCGAACGAGCGCACGGCGGCGGCGCTCGTGAACGTGACGACGTCGAGGCGTCGCTGCAGCAGCTGCCCGTAGACGTCGAGGTCGGGGTTGTCCTCGGCGGCCAGCGTCCGGAACGAGGGCGCGTGCCGCACCTCGGCGCCGGCGGCGGTCAACGCCTCGCCGAGCACGTCCTTGCCGCCCGCCGCAATCGGCAACAGCACGCGTGTCCCGGCCACGCCGTCGCGCCCGCCCATGGCCGTCAGGATGCTGTCGACGCCCTGACCCTCGGCAACGACATCGACGCGGATGCCGAAGCGGGCCAGGCGCTCGCCCGTGCCCACGCCCACCGCGCACAGCGTCGGTCCGGCCAGGCCGCGCGCATCACGGCCGCGGTCGAACAGGCGGTGCATGAAACCATCCACGCCGCTGACCGTCGTGAAGACCACCCAGTCGTAGCCGGACATCCCGTCGGCGGCGATATCGAGGGGCGTGAAGTCTTCGAGCGGGGCCACGCGCAGCGCCGGCGCTTCGACGGCTTCGGCGCCGGCGGCTTCCAGCAACTCGACGAGCTCGGTGGCCTGATGGCGCGAGCGGGTGACGAGCACGCGTCGCCCGAAGAGCGGCCGCTGATCGAACCATCGGACGTGGTCGCGCAAGCCCACGACCTTGCCCACGATGAGCGTGCCCGGACCGGCCAGCGGGCCCTCGGCCAGCCGCGCCGCGATGTCCTCGATCGTGCCCGTGACGGTGGCCTGCGCGGCCAGCGTGCCCTGCACCACGAGCGCGGCGCGATCGTCGGCGGGGCGGCCATGGTCGGTCAGCGCGGTCAGCACCGCCGCCAGTTCCGCGCGGCCGCCGTAGCACACCAGGGTGCCGTCCAGTTTGGCCAGGTGCGTCCAGTTGATCCGGGTGCGTTCGCCGTTGCCGGCTTCATGGCCGCGCACGATGGTGAGGGTGTCGCCGCCGCCCGGGTAGGTGAGCGGGATGCCGGCGTAGGCCGCGACGCCCAGGACCACGGGCACACCCGGCACCACCTCGAAAGGAATGCCCTGCTCGTGCAGGAACAACGCTTCCTCGCCGCCGCAATCGAACAGGAACGGATCGCCGTGCTTGAGGCGCGCCACCACCTTGCCTTCGCGCGCCTTCTCGGCCAGCAGGATGCTGATGGCGTCCTGGTCGGTGGCCTCGCGGGCCGGGCGGCCGACGTCGATGCGCTCGGCCCGGCGCGGGGCCAGATCGAGCACGCGCGGATGCACCGAGCGGTCGTAGATGACGACGTCGGCGGCAGCGAGGCAGCGCTCGCCCCGGGCGGTGAT
Source organism: uncultured Acidobacteriota bacterium (assembly GCA_963843885.1). Classification (GTDB taxonomy): domain Bacteria; phylum Acidobacteriota; class Vicinamibacteria; order Vicinamibacterales; family UBA2999; genus CADEFD01. The sequence goes on along the minus strand of CAWJMJ010000009.1, from coordinate 729,073 downwards.
GAGGCCCGGCGCGCCGGGACCCGTGCCAATCAGATACACCAGCGTCTTCATCGTGGCGCCATTCTATCCCGCGGGCCCGAGTCCGCCGGGTCCCCAAGGCCCGGACCGGGCGCTTGGGTCCCGATAGCCGTGCGGGCATTCAGGTCGTATTTCATGATGGCGGCGTGGCGCCCGCCCTTCACGCGCTCCAGGTCGTAGACGTCGCCGCGGACGCCGGGTCCGTCGGCGAGGACGGCGTCCAGCGTGTGACGGTCGGCCTCATCCAGCCTCACAGCGGAGGCCGTCACGGTCTGGGGCAGGTGGCGGGCATCGCGCGACCCGACGATCACGCCCGCTACCTGCGGCTGTTCCAGCACCCACGCGATGGCCACCGCGCCGATCGACGTGCCGTGACGGCGCGCCACCTCGGCCACCGCGTCGAGCAGCCGCTGGAAGCGAGTCCAGCCGCCGAACTCGTCGATCATCAGCCGGTATTTGACGAGCGAGCGATTGCCCAGCTCTGCTGGATCGGCGGCACCGAGGTAGCGTTCGGACAGGAAGCCGCCGGCGAGCGCGCCGTAGCACAGCAACCCCACGGCGCGCGCCGCGCACAGCGCGCGCATGGCCCCGGCGGGACGGGCGTCGAGCAGGGAATACTGCACCTGATGCGACACGACCGGCAGGCCATGCTCGAGCAGCGTCTGCAGCATCGACGCGTTGAAGTTCGTGGCGCCGAGGTGCCGGATCTTGCCAGCGGCACGCAGGTCGTCGAGCCAGCCAGCGGTGTCGAGCAGGCCCGGGCGGTCGTAATCCCACCAGTGGAACTGCACGAGATCCAGCCGCTCGACGCCGAGACGCGTCAGCGACCGCTCGATGGCGCCGGCCACGCCAGCCGCCGTCAAGGTGCCCAGCGCGGCCAGGTCGGGGACGTACTTCGTGTGGATCTGCAGGTCGCGGGCGTGGCCGCGGCGGCGCACGAATTCGCCGATCAGACGTTCGACGCCGGTGTAGATGTCGGCGCAGTCGAACGTCGTGATCCCCGCGGCGACGAACGCCTGCATGTCGGTCAGCGCGGCGTCGGCGGCGACGGCGCCGTGCCCGCCGGCCAGTTGCCAGCCGCCCTTGAGCAGCCGCGAGACGGTGTAGCCGGGGGCGAGGGCGACGCGCGCGACGGGCGCGGCCATCAGCGGGGCAGCGGCACGGCGGTGACGTCGCCGTGGCGGAAGGTGCGCGTGCCCGTGCGCGTGATGCGGAAGCGGGCGCCGCAGTGCGGATCGGGACAGGCCACCTCGGCGTCGGTGGTCATCCAGTCGTGCGGGTGGGTCAGGCGCTGCTTGGCCGGCAGCAGCGGCAACAGCGCCGCCAGCGCATAGATCGAGAACGCCTGGCCCGGACCCATGATCAGGTTCTCGCCGTGCACGGCGAACGCGTCGCCGGCGCGGTGACTGCAGATCATCGGACGGTCGGTGGGCACGACCTCCACGCGCAGGTCGTACAACGTGAACTCGTCGGTGGCATCGGTCGTCATCGCTACTCCAGCGCGTAGTACTATACGCGGCTCATTGGCGCCGCCCGCGATCCGTTCCGCACCCTTGTTGACGTTCCACGGCGGCCTCGCGGGCGCGCTGGCGCCGCTCGGCGTCTTCCTGGCCGGTGTCTCGTGGCTGGCCCTGCAAGGCGCGCCCGACGAGCGCGGCTTCTGGCCGGTGCTGCTGGCGGCGCTGACGGCCGGCCTGCTGCTCGCGCGCGATCGTGGACGCTACGCCGAGACGCTGCTGGCGGGCATGGCCACCCCGGTCGTGATGCTCATGATCGTCGCGTGGCTGCTGGCCGGCGCGCTGAGCGGCCTGCTCTCGGCCACCGGATTCGTTGACGCGCTGGTCTGGAGCGCCCGCGCGCTCGACCTGCGCGGCGGTCTCTACGCCGCGGCGGCGTTCGTGGTGTGCGCGCTGGTCGGGACCTCGACCGGCACCAGCTTCGGGACCCTGCTCATCTGCGGACCGTTGCTGTATCCGGCTGGCGCGGGTGCCGGGACGGACCCCGCGGTGCTGCTCGGCGCGATTCTGGGCGGCGCCACCTTCGGCGACAGCATTTCCCCGATCTCGGATACCACGATCGCTTCGGCCGGCACGCAGGGCGCCGACGTCGGCGGCGCCGTGCGCGCGCGTCTCAAGTACGTGCTGCCGGCCGGCGCGCTGGCCGTCGTGGCGGCGCTGCTCTTCGGCGCGGCCCGCGAGGGAGCAGCGGGAACCGCGGTGGAAGCCGCCGGAAACGCGCGCGGCCTGCCCATGCTGATCGTGCCGGCGCTGGTCGTGGCCCTGCTGCTGGCCCGGCGCCACCTGATCGAGGCGCTGCTGTTCGGGCTCCTGGCCGCCGTCAGCCTGGCGCTTCCGCTCGGGTTGTTGCGGCCCGGGCAACTGCTCAGCGTCGCTCCGGGCAGCTTCGCAGCCACGAGCGTGCTCATCGACGGACTGGAGCGCGGCGTCGGCGTGGCGGTGTTCACGCTGCTCCTGGTCGGCCTGGTGGCGGGGCTGGAGGCGAGCGGCGCGGTAGCGCGAGCCACCGCCGTCACGAGCGGCGCGGCCAGCGCCGCCGGCGCCGAACTCCGCATCGTGGTCATGCTGACGGCCGCCGCGGTGTTGACCACCCATAGCGTCGTCGCCATCCTGGCGGTCGGCCCGTATGCGGCACGACTGGGGCACCGCCATGGGGTCAGCGCCTACCGCCGCGCCAACCTGCTGGATCTGACCGCTTGCACGTGGCCGTTCCTGCTGCCGTTCTTCCTGCCGACCATCCTGGCCTCGAGCGCGTCGGCCTCGGGCGCGGCCGCCGGCATGCCGCGCATCTCGCCCCTCGACGCCGGCCTCTACAACGTCTATTCGTGGGCGCTGGTGCTGATGCTGGTGGTGGCCGTGGCCGCCGGCTACGGCCGAACGGAAGGCGACGGCGCGAACGCCGCGCCGACCTTGGCCCCGCTCTAGGACGCTGGCGCGAAGTAGCCGCGTTTGGTGCGCGCGGTCGTGCCGACGCGGTTCACCTGCACGTTGACCCGCCGCCAGCTCCCGTCGCGCTTTGGATTCGATGACGAGTAGCCGAGCGTGTACTGGCGGGCCAGTTCATCGGCGATGACGCCGTAGATGCCGGCCAGATCCTCGGCGCGCTGGGGGAAGAAGACCCGGCCGCCGGTTTCCTGCGCCAGTTGGCGGAGGACGAACTCGGCCTCGCGAAAACCCTTGGACGCCCCAGGGTCTTTCATCTGCAGGCCGATGGTGTAGATGGTGGTGGCCGAGCGCTTGGCCAGGTCGAGCACCTCCTCGAAGCTGACCAGGCTGGACGTGTCCTCGCCGTCCGAGAGCAGCACGACGGCCCGCCGGCGCACGTCGTCTTCGCTGGTCGGCTTGAGCTTGCCCAGTTCCTTCAGCGAGATGTAGAGCGCGTTGTGCATCGACGTCGAGCCGCCCGCCGTCGTCGAGCGGATGGCCTTCTCGAGCGCGGCGGTGTCGCTCGTGAAGTCCTGCAGGATCTCGACGCGGGTGTCGAAATCCACGACCTGCGCCAGGTCCTGCGGCCGCAGCTTCCGGGCGAAGCCCACCGCGGCCTCCTGCGTGATGCCCATGCGCTGTTCCATGCTGGCGCTGGTGTCGATGAGAAGCGACAAGGCGATGGGCAGCGTGGAGCGATTGAAGTAGGTGATCTCCTGCTTCACGCCGTCTTCGTAGACGACCAGGTCCTTGGCCTCGAGGTCGGTGAGCAGGCGGTTCTGCTGGTCGATGACGGTGACATTCAACGACACCATCTCCACGCCGGCACGGAACACCTGATCGACGGGTTTGCGGACCTGCGGCGGCGCGGTCTGCGCGGCGGCCGTCATCACGGCCAGCGCCGCGACGGCCACGGCGCAGGCCGCGGCCTGGACTGGTCGCATCATCTGGCCTGCCCCCTGGCCCTGGTGCCGTAGGCGACCTGTCCGGGCGCGGCCGCGGTCACCTCGAACGACTCGGGTGGAATCAGGGTTTGCGGACGCGCGTAGACCACGCGGAACTGGTGAGTGAGCGCCTGCGCGAGCTCGGCCAGGGCCGGCGCAAAGGCCATGCTGCTCAGCACGTCGCGGCGAAAGCCACCGGTGCTGGTGACGCCGCGATCCAGCAACATGTCGCGCTGCCGCGACGCGTCGTCGAAGGCGTTGCGGCCGGGGGGCGAGAGCACCACGGCGTGGAGGGCGGCGCCCGACTCGTGGAGGCGCTCGAGCGCGCGCGAGTAGTGCACCGTGCTCTGCTCGATGCCGCCGGCACTGAGGATGACGATGGCGGCGCGCTCGCTCTCGCGTTTCATGAGGCCGTTGGAGGTTTCGAGCACCGCCTCGAGCAGGGTCACGCCGCTGGCCGGCCGGGAGAAGATGCGTTGAGCCCCGGCGCTGAGCGCGGCTGGCGTGGTGGTGTAGTCGGTCACGAGCGTGGGCCGTTCCGCCATCGAGATGATGGAGACGGGCCCGAGGTCGCCGAGGGCCAGCACGAACGAGTTCAGGGCGTTGCGAATGTCGGCGATGAACGGCTCGGCCGCGGTGCTGTTGTCGACCAGCACCGCCAGCGGCATCGGCCCGGTGGCGCGCGTGACGCGCAGCACTTCGCGAGCGACGCGGTCCTCGCGAATGACGACGTCGCGGGGCGTGAGCTCTGGCAGCGGTTCGCCGGTCTTGCGGTCGACCACCGAGACGAACGCCACACGTTCCTGCGCCTGCGCGCCAAGGCCGGCCGTGCCCAGCAGGCACAGCAGGAAGAGCAAGGCGGCGAGACGCGCGGTTGGATGAACCATCGTCGGTCGGACCTTCGAGCGTGGGCAGGGCGCTGGGGGCCAGTATAGTCCCCGGTTCGGGAGCCAGCGGTTGGGATTCGAACGCACGCTGCCGGACTACACTAACGACGTGGCCGCCACCCCCAATTCGCAGATGCTCCGGACCATCGGCCAGCTGAGCACGATTGGCCTGGCCTTCGTGTTCGCGCTGATGATGGGCTTCGGCGCCGGCTTCTGGCTCGACGGCAAGTTCGGCACCACGCCGTGGCTGTCGTTGCTGGGTTTCGCGGTGGGGCTGGCCGCCGGCATCCTCAACGTCATTCGCACGATGAAGGCGGTGGCGGCGGGAGAGCGGAGCCTGCAGCGGGACCGCGAGCGCGAGGGGCCGGGGCCACCGTGACCGCGACCTCCGGCGACCTCCAGCTCCGGCGGATCGAACGGGATACGCTGATAGTTGGCGGCGTGCTGCTGATCGGGGCGCTGGCGCTGTGGCCGGCACGTCCCGGGCGCGCCGCAGGCATCGCCGGCGGCGTGCTGCTCATCGCCCTCAGTTATCAGGGCATCAAGGCCGGCGTGGACGCCGCTTGGGCAGCCCACACTCCCCACGACCCCGGCACCGGCCGTGAATCCGCGCCGGCACGCCCTCCCCTGGGGTTCGTGAAGTTTTTCACAAGGCATGCTATACTCGCCGTGAGCGCTTACGTTATGATGGCGCGTTTTGACTTTGACCCGATGGCGATGCTTGCAGGGGTGACAACCCCGGCAGTCGCCGCCACTATCGAGTCCGTGCGCATCATGCGCGCACGCTCGAACGGGTCGCATTCCAGGCTTTCGTAGGAGGCGTGTGTTGAGTACCTCGGTCAATCCTGTCCGCGTTCCTGATGTTGCTGGTCGCGGGCCTCGTGTCCCCCGTCTATGCCCAGGATGCCGCTGGCGCCACCGGCATCGTTCTGGTGCAGTGGTCGATCATCACGGCCGGCTTCGCGCTGGCCATCGCGGCTCTCGGTGGAGCGCTCGGTCAGGGTCGCGCGGTCGCGTCCGCGGCCGAGGCCATCGCCCGCAATCCCGGGGCGGCTGGTGAAATCCGCGGTGCCTTGATTCTCGGCCTCGTGCTGATTGAATCGCTGGTCATCTACGTCCTCCTGATCTCGCTCATCCTCTTCTTCCTCAAGCCGTTCGGCGGGTAACAACACGGCCGGCGGTCGAGCAGGTTCGAGGGCAAGCCGCGGTGCCGCGGTTTGCCCTCTTCGCTTGTACGCCGCGAGGGCCTGCCGCCTTCCTGGGGGGATGGATTCTCTGTGACACGGACGCGCTTCACCGGGCTCGACCTGCTGCTGGTGCTGGTGATCCTGGCCTGGGGCACCAACCTGTCGGTCGTGAAGGTGGCGCTGCGCGATTTTCCGGTGCACGCGTTCAATTCGCTGCGCATGACGGTGGCGGCGGTGGCGTTCATTGCCGTGCTGTTGCGCGCCCGTCCGGCCGACCGCCGCATCGAGCGGCGCGACTGGGCCCGTGTCCTGGGTCTCGGGCTGGTCGGCGGCACCCTCTATCAGTTGCTGTTCATGCACGGCGTGCCGCGGACCAGCGTGGCCAACTCCGGACTCATCTTCGGCTTGTCGCCCGTGGTGATCTCGCTGCTTTCGGCCACGGTCGGTCACGAGCGCCTGACCTGGACGCGCTGGGCCGGCGGGTTGCTCTCGGTGGTCGGGCTCTATTTCGTGGTCGGGGTCGGCGCCAGTCTGTCCATCAACTCGCTGGTGGGAGACCTCTACGTCTTCCTGGCGATGCTGGGCTGGGCTGTCTACTCGGTCGCCTCGCGGCCGCTGCTCGGCCGCTACTCTCCAACCGTCCTCACCGCCTGGACCTCGATCGTGGCCGCGCCGTTCTACGCCCTCGTCACCCTGCCGTCCATCGTCGGCACCGAATGGGGCGCCGTGTCGATGATGAGCTGGGTCCTGATGCTCTGGTCTTCCACCTTCTGCCTGGTGATGGCGTATGTCATCTGGTACACCGGTGTGCAGCGTCTGGGCGCCACCCGGACCTCGGCCTACAGCAACCTCATCCCGATCGTGGCCATCGCCGTGGCCTGGCTATGGCTGGGCGAACCGGTGACGGCAGCCCAGGCGGTCGGGGCAGCGGCCATCCTGGCCGGGGTGTTCCTGACCCGGCTGTCCCCGGTCGTGCTGCATCCGCTCTCCGGGCGGTTCGAGGCCTGAAAACGCCATAAGTGCGTCGGGCGCGACCCCTTTCCGCGAGGGCGGTGCGGTGACATCCGACGACAAGGTGTTGCGTTTCGTCACTCCATCACGTAACCTGCCACGCGACGCCGGGGGTTCAGCCCAATAGACGTGGCGTCCCGTTGTTTTTTTGTTCGTAGTCGGTCACGCGCCACGCTTCGGCATGGCTCGCGGCTGTTGAGGATCGGAGAGCAGGCACTGGGCGGCGGTGTGACACCCGCCTCCTCGATGTCACGGGCTCGAGCAGGGCGCCCGGCGCCCTGCCCGGGTCGTCATGTGTTCTTCCATTCCCTTGCACGGCCCGCTCGAAATCCCTCGGGGAGGTTCGACCGGTTTGTCGTTGTCTTACGCGAGATCGGCGTCGTGACCGGCCTGCCCACAGGCCGCCCCCACGGGCCATGGAGGATACGAATGAAGCGATGGTTCATCGGGCTGCTGACCGTGGCGTTGGCCGCGGCATCCGCCTCGGGCGCGTTTGCCCAGGGCGGCGGCGCAAGCAGCACAGGTACGATTCAGGGTCGCGTCGCTGACGCGCAGGGCGCGGTGCTGCCCGGCGTGACGGTCACCGCCACCAGCCCGTCGGCGCTCGGCGCCCAGACGGCGGTGACGTCGGAGACCGGCAACTACCGGTTCCCCGCGTTGCCGCCGGGCACCTGGACGAGCTGACGTTCGAACTCGCCGGCTTCAACACCCTGAAGCGCGAAGGCATCTCGCTCTCGCTCGGCTTCACGGCCAATCGTGAACGTCGAGCTCGCGCTTGGCCACGCTGCAGGAGACGGTGACCGTCAGCGGCGCCTCGCCGGTGATCGACACCACGCCACCCGCGTGCAGCAGAACTTCAAGATGGAGCAGCTGCAGTCGCTGCCCAACGGCCGCGACATGTGGGCGCTGCTGGCCGTGACGCCCGCCGTGCAGATGACCCGTATCGACGTCGGCGGCAACCGCGCCGGCACGCAGACCGGCTACGCCGCCTACGGCTTCAGACCGGCCAGGTGCGCGTGCTGATCGAAGGCATCAACACCACGGAAGGCACCGGCGGCGCCGGCTTCTACTTCGACTACTCGTCGCTCGAGGAAGTGTTCCTCGGCACCACCGGCCAGTCGGCCGAAATGCCGAACCCGGGCGTGCAGTGCCAGTTCATCGCGCAAGTCGGGCGGCAACCAGTTCCAGGGCGAGTACCACCTCGACTGGTACAACAACTCGCTCCAGGGCTCGAACCTGCCCGACGACTACCTCGACGCCGACCGCGTTCAACAACGGTCTCCGCATCCGCGCGCACAGCAACGAGATCGACCGCTACTACGATCACGACCATCAACGCCGGCGGCCCGATCAAGAAGGACAAGGTCTGGTGGTTCGGCACCTACCGCACGCAGTTCAACGCGGTGGCGCAGCCGAGCTTCAATTTCGACAAGACCTTCGACACCAAGCTGTGGAACGCCGTCGGCAAGGTCACCTACCAGGCCAACCAGAAGAACAAGTTCATCGGCTACTACCAGTGGGGCCAGAAGACGCAGCCCAACCGCCTGCCGTATTCGACCTACACCTACACGTCGCCGGGCAGACCAACAAGCAGGACTCGGGCAGCTGGGTCTACAAGGCCGAATGGAACAGCACGGTCAGCGACAAGGTCTATCTCGAAGCGCGCTACGGCGACTTCGGCTACTACTTCCCGCTGCTCGCCAACAGCACCGACAACTCTCTTCCGCGACACCGGCGCCTCCACCTCGACCGGCGCGCACCAGCGCTGCAGCTCGATCGCGATCGCAAGCAGTACAACCTCGCGGCGACCTACTTCCTCGACTCGGCGCGATGGGCAGCCACACCTTCAAGGTGGGCGCCGAGGTGCTGCGTGAGCAGTCGGCTGGGAAGGCTACGAACAGCGCTGGGGCGGCAACATCGAGCACCTCTACACCAACGGCGTGAGCAGCTCGGTCTCGTTCGCCTTCCCCTCGGCCACGGGCCCGGTCGGCTCGCTGAGCGCGCACGACGACCTGACGTCGATTTCGGCGCTGAACGTGTTCGGCACCTTCATCAACGACACCTGGACCATCGGCAAGCTCACGATGAACATCGGCGTGCGCTACGACCACTACAACGGCTACCTGCCCGAGCAGAGCCAGCTCGGCGGCACCAACGGTCCCGTCACGCTGGCCAGCCAGACGTTCCAGGAAACCGACATGTACACGTGGCAGTCGTTTGCGCCGCGCGTCGGCGCCATCTACGACTTCTCGGGCGAGGGCCGCTCGGTGCTCAAGGCCAACTACGGCCTGTTCTGGCACAACCCCGGCGTCGCCCTGGCCGGCGATGCCAACCCGAACATCGCCGAGAAGTTCGTCACCTACAACTGGAACGACCTGAACGGCGACCGCCGCTTGCAGCTCGGTGAGCAGGGCGCGCTGACCGCCAACCAGACGGCTCGGGCGCCATCAGCCTGAACCCAACATCAAGCAGCCCTACACGCACGAAGTCAGGCCTGTGCTTCGAGCAGCAGCTCACCGACACCCTGGGCGCGCGCGCGGGCTTCGTCTACAAGACCGAAGACGACCTCACCGGCACGACCTATCCCGGCCGCAACGCGCTCAACGACGCCTACAGCGTGCCCTTCAACTTCGTCGATCGCGGGCCGGACAACGTGCTCGGCAGCGGCGACGACAAGAACCTCACCCTCTTCGGCATCCCCACCGCCAACCTGGCCAACTTCCCGGTGAACCAGGTGGTCGACAACGTCCCCGGCCGCAAGTCGCGCTACAAGACGTTCGAGGGGTCGCTCAACAAGCGCTACAGCAACAAGTGGTCGGGTCAGCTCGGCGGCGCTTACACGATGAGCAAGGACTTCCCCGAGACCGTCGCCAACAGCTTCCCGCGCAACGCCAGCCTGCCCGGTCTCGAAGACCGCACCAACTGGAGCATGAAGGCGACCGGCGAGCTACGACGGCCCCTGGGGCATCCGCATCTCGCCGGTCATCCGTCACCAGTCGGGCGTCAACTACGCCCGCACCATCTCGGTGCCTGGTTCGGCCGCGCCTGCCGGCGTGACCTTCCCGGCCTCGACCATCTACGCCGAGCCCGCCGATTCGCGCCGTGAAGACAACATCTGGGTCTTCGACACGCGCTTCGAGCGCACCTTCAGCGTCACCAACCGCGTGAAGTTCCGTGGCTTCCTGGACTTCTTCAACATCACCAACAGCCACTCGTCGGAAACGATCGCCCGTACGACCGGCTCCAACTTCCTGCGGCCGACCGCCATCCTCGCGCCGTTCACGTCGCGCGTGGGCTTCCGGCTGCTCTGGTAATACGCGGGGTTGAGGCCGGGGGGTAGACCCTCCGTCCCCTCCCCAGCCCCGACCCCCACAGTTGGACTCCTGTGGGGGAGTCTCTTAGAGGTGGAAGGCACGCCGCGCTTGCGGGCCTTCCACCTCTTTTTTCGTACTTTTGTAACGGGGCCTGTCACCGTTACATCTTCCGGCAGTGAAAATTCTGCCAGCCTGCGTGGATCCCGCCCGATAATCGAGGCGATGGATCCCGCCGTCACCTACAACTCCTACCTGCGCGTCGACGAACTGCTGGCCCTGCAGCAGCCGCGCTCCGACGGCCCGGAACACGACGAGATGCTGTTCATCGTGATCCATCAGGTCTACGAGCTGTGGTTCAAGGAGATCCTGCACGAGCTCGACTACGTCCGCGGATTGCTCGACGCCAGCGAGGCGCACCGCGCCCAGCACACGCTTCAAGCGCATCCTCACCATCCTGAAGGTGCTGGTCGCGCAGCTCGACATCCTCGAGACCATGACGCCGCTCGAGTTCCAGTCGTTCCGCGCCCGCCTCGAACAGGCCAGCGGCTTCCAGTCGGACCAGTTCCGGCAGCTCGAGTTCGTGCTGGGACGGCGGCACGCCGCGGCCCTGGAGCGATTTCCGGCCGAGCAGCCGCGCGCGGGCGGCGCTGACGGCGAGAATGACCGAGCCGTCGCTGTGGCACAGCTTCCTGGCCTACCTGGCGCGCGAGGGCTACCCGGTGCCCGAGGCGGTGCTGAAGGTGGATCTGGCTGCGCCGATCGCGCCGTCTGCCGGAGTTGCAGGCCGTGCTCGTGCGCGTCTACCAGACCGACCCGAAGAACTCCGAGATGTGCGAGCGCCTCGTCGACTCGACGAGGGCGTGCAGGAATGGCGCTATCGCCACGTCAAGATGGTGGAACGCACCATCGGCGTGAAACCCGGCAGCGGCGGTTCCACCGGCGCCGCCTACCTGCGGACCACGATCGAGCCGGCGTTCCCGGACCTGTGGGCCATCCGCGCCCAGCTCTGAAGCGCCCATCGCCGCCTTGAACGCCCCCGCCATCTGAACGATAATTCCCCCCGGCCGGGCCCATTGCACACTTGGATCGTCACCGGCGGCGCCGGATTCATCGGCAGCAACTTCGTCAGGCGGGCCCGCGCGGCCCAGGTCGCCCGCCTCGTGGTGTTCGACAAGCTGACCTACGCCGGCAACCTGGAGAGCCTCGCCGGCGTGATCGACGGCGCGCAGGTCCGCTTCGTCCAGGGCGACATCGCCGACCGCGAGACGGTGCGGGCGCCTGTTCTGCGGACGCTCGGCCCGACGCGGTGGTGAACTTCGCCGCCGAGACCCACGTCGACCGCTCGATCGACGGCCCCGGCGCGTTCGTGCGACACCAACATCGTCGGCACCTTCGAGCTGCTCGAAGCCGCCCGGGCGCTACCTGCTCGGCCGAAGACGACGCGGCGCGCGCCCGCTTCCGCTTCCTGCACGTCTCGACCGACGAGGTCTACGGCTCGCTCGGGCCGACGGGTGCCTTCACCGAGACCACGCCGTACGCGCCCAACTCGCCCTACTCGGCGACCAAGGCGTCGGCCGACCATCTGGTGCGCGCCTATCACCACACCTACGGCCTGCCGACGCTGCATCACCAACTGCTCGAACAACTACGGCCCGTACCAGTTCCCCGAGAAGCTGATCCCGCTGATGATCCTGAACGCGCTCGACGGCAAGCCGCTGCCGATCTACGGCGACGGCGTGCAACGTCCGCGACTGGCTGCACGTCGAGGACCACTGCGCCGGCCGTCCTGACGGTGCTCGCAGCGCGGCGTGCCCGGCGAGAAATACAACATCGGCGGCAACAGCGAGCGCACCAACCTGGCAGATGGTCGAGGCGCTCTGCGACGCGCTCGAAGCTGGCCGGCGCCGGCGGCCGACGAATCCGCGCCTGCAGGCCGCGGCGCTACGCGCTATCAAGACCTGCGGACGTTCGTGCAGGACCGGCCCGGCCACGACCGGCGCTACGCCATCGACGCCTCGAAGATCGCGCGCGAGCTCGGCTGGCACGCCGCGCTAATTCGATCGTTCGAGCCACGGAAGGATTGCAGCAAACGCGTGGCGTGGTATCATCGGCCGACACGCGCGCCTGGTGCGAGGCGGCGTGCACGCAGCGGCACCAGGTACAGACCGCGAAGCGGCCTCGGGCTGTCGGTCGGCCGAGTCATGAAGGGCATCATCCTCGCCGGCGGCTCCGGCACGCGGCTGCTATCCCGCTGACGCTGGCGGTGTCAGCAAGCAGCTGCTGCCGATCTACGACAAGCCGATGATCTACTACCCGCTGTACGACGCTGATGCTGGCGGGCATCCGCGACATCCTGGTCATCACCACGCCCGCACGATCAGCCGGCGTTCCGGCGCCTGCTCGGCGACGGCGCCGCAGTCGGGCATGCGCGCTCGACTACGCCGCGCAGCCGAAGCCCGACGGGCTGGCGCAGGCGTTCATCATCGGCCGCGAGTTCGTCGGCCGGCGACCGCGTGGCGCTGGTCCTCGGCGACAACATCTTCTACGGCGCACAGCTTCCCGACCACATCTGCAGCGCGCGGCGGCGACGCGAGCACGGGCGCCACGGTCTTCGGCTACTCGCGTGCGCGACCCCGAGCGCTACGGCGTCGTGGAGTTCGACGCCGACGGCCGCGCGGTGAGCCTCGAAGAGAAGCCGCAAGGCGCCGAAGTCGAACTACGCCGTCGACCGGCCTCTACTTCTACGACAACGCGGTGCTCGACATCGCCGCGGCGCTGAAGCCGTCGCCGCGCGGCGAGCTCGAGATCACCGACGTCAACCGGCAGCTACCTCGAGTGGGGCGCGCTGCACGTCGAGAAGCTCGGCCGCGGCATCGCCTGGCTCGACACCGGCACGCACGAGTCGCTGCTGCAGGCGTCGAACTTCATCCAGGCGCATCGAGGAGCGGCAGGGGCTGAAGATCGCCTGCCTCGAAGAGATCGCCTACCGCATGGGCTTCATCGACGCCGACGCAGTTGCTGCGCATGGCCGGCGAGCATGATGGCCAAGAACGACTACGGGCAGTATCCTGCTCCGGCTCCTCGAACACGTGAGCCACGAGCGCGCGGCATGACGGTCACCGACACTCCGCTGCCGGGCGTGATGATCGTGCAGCCGGACGGTGCACCGCGACGAGCGCGGCTTCTTCCTCGAAACCTACCACGCCGCGCTACGCCGCCGCCGGCATGCGCGCGACCTTCGTGCAGGACAACCACTCGCGCTCCGTTCAGCGGCACCGTGCGCGGACTGCACTTGCAGGTCACCGCACTCCAGGCCAAGCTGGTTCGCGTGCATCGTCGGGCGAGATCTTCGACGTCGCCGTGGACGTGCGGGTCGGCTCGCCGACCTTCGCGCAGTGGTTCGGCGTGCGCCTCGACGGCCGAGCCACCGGCAGCTGTTCGTGCCCGAGGGCTTCGCGCACGGGTTCGCCGTGCTCTCGGAGGCTGCCGAGGTCGAGTACAAGTGCAGCGCGTTCTACGACCCGCGCGACGAGATCGCCATCCGCTACGACGAGCCGGCCATCGGCGTGGCCTGGCCGGTGGACGCGCCGCTCCTGTCGCCGCGCGATGCGGCCGCGCCCATGCTCGGCGATGTGCTGTCCAGGCTTCCTCGTCATGACCCGGCGGGCGGGAGTGGCAGCGCGCTGCCCGCCGCCGGGCCGCTGCCCCCGCGCAGTGGCTGATCAGCCCCGGTGGACGACGCGACGGCTGTCGCCGTTGGCCCAGAGCACGGCCACGATTGCCGGCCTGACGCTGGCGTTCTCGGCCATCTCGCTGCTGCGTGAACAAGCCACCGCCTACCGGTTCGGCGCCGGGGCGGCGGCCGAGGCGTTCGTCATCGCCTACGCGCTGCCCCAGTTCGTCGTCAATACCGTGTCGGGCATTCTGGGGCCGGCACTGATTCCGATGCTGCTCGAGGTGCAGCACCGGCGCGGCCGGGCCGCGGCCGCGCAGTTCTCTGGCCGCCGCCGGCGGCACCGCCGTCCTGGCCGGCGTGGCCATGAGCCTGGCCTTGGGTATGGGTGCGCCCTGGGCACTGGCGACACTGGCACCGGGGTTCGATGCCGAACGCTTCACGCTGGCCCTTCGCTTGCTCTACATCCTGTCGCCGGCCGTGGCCGCCAGTTCGCTCTCGTACTTGTGGACGGCAGCATTGAATGCCGAGACGCGTTTCGCGATCGGTGCGCTGGGGCCCTCGCTGCAGCCGCTCGGCGCCCTCCTTGGCTTGTTCGCCGTGCCCGGCCCGCGCGGAGTCGAGGGCATGGCCATCGGCCTCACGCTCGGCGCCTTCGCGCAGGCCGGGCTGCTCGGGTGGGCGGTGCATCGGGCCGGTTGGTCGGCCCGCGTGCGCTCGCCGCTCCGGGTCGAGGGCTTGGTGGAGTTCGGCCACCACTACGGCACGCTCTTTGTCGGTTCGTCGCTGATGGGTGCGACCGCGCTCGTCAACCAGTCCCTGGCGACACGGGTGTCGCCCGGCGCGGCCGCGCACTTCAACTTCGCCAGCGTGGCCGTGCTCTTCGCCTTGGGCATGGGCGCGCGCACGGTCGGCCAGCTGCTCCTGCCGCAGTTCTCAGCCATCGCCGCGCGCGGCGACTGGGAAGGCCTCGGCGCCTACGCCCGCAAGGCCCTGCGCTTCGTGCTGCTGATGAGCGTCCCGGCCACGGTGCTCCTGATGGCCGCGGCCCGGCCGGTCACGCAGGTGCTGTTCGAGCGCGGCGCCTTCACGCCGGCCGACACCGACGTGGTGGTGGCCGTGACCCGGACCCTGGCCCTGCAGATTCCCTGGTATCTCGCCAACATCGTGGCCGTCCGCCTGCTCGTCGGCCATCCAGCTGAATCGTGCCATCCTGATGGTCGCGGCTGCCAACTTCCTGCTCACACTGCTGATAAACTCGTGGCTCCAGGTGCAGTTCGGCCTTGTTGGAATCGCGGTCGGCACAGCCGTCGTTTACGCATTTTCGTTCGCCGCCTGCTGGGGGCTGGCGTTTCGCCGCATCAAGGCGTCGAGTAAGGCGAATGGAACACGTCAGTTGTAACCTGTGCGGCTCGACCGCGCTTCGTCCGGTCTACACCATGCCGGACGCGAAGTTCTTCAACGATCAATGGTTCACCGTCGTCGAGTGCGTCGGTTGCGGGCTCGGCTTCCTCAACCCCCGGCCAACGCGGGAGGAGATGGGGAAGCATTACCCTGCCGAGTACTACGACTATCTCTCCCCAGCCGGCGATCAGCTTCGCTATGAACGGCAAGCCGAGTTCCTGGCCGAGCGCAAGCGCGCCGCCGAGCGCCCACGTCTTCTCGACGTGGGCTGCGCCAACGGCGACTTTCCGCGCTTCATGATGCGATCACGGATGGGACGTGGAAGGCGTCGAAGTGTCGTCCACGTCGACGCCGATCCCGACTTCCCGGTTCACCCGCTCGAGTTCTCCCGGCCGACATCGATCCCCGACGCCAGTTTCGATGCTGTCACGGCCTGGGCGGTGCTGGAACACGTGCACGACCCGATGGCGTACTTCCGGAAAGCCAGCGCGGTGTTGAAGCCCGAGCGGCCTGTTCACTCTTCATCGTGACCAACTTCGAGTCGGCTGTCCTCGCGAGCGTCTGTTTCGCGAAGACGTGCCGCGGCACATCCTATTTCTTCTCGGAGACGCACGGCGCGGCGCTATCTCGAGGCCTCCGGTTCGAGTTGGTCGCGAGGCCATCCACGGCCCCGACGGTCTACGAAATGCGGCCGACCAACTGGCTGCGGTATTACCTTTTGCATCGGCTCTTCGGTCGACCGATGACCTGGCAGGATCTGCCCGAGAGCCCGGGGCGTTATTTCGCCAGGCTCGGCCTGGCGCCGACGCTGCCGAACAAGGCGCGCTACGCCGTGACGCATCCCTTCACGATCGCCGACGGGCTGTCGCGGCCGTTGTACGAGCGTTGGTCGATTCGGTCGAAGACCTACGGCATGACCACATTTGTCGCCCGCAAAGCCGCGAACGCTACGGGCCGGGTCGCCACGGCGTGAGCCGGCCGCCGGAGCGGTCCGCGGGTCGCGGTCGGCTTCACATCGTCCACGTCATCACCGGCCTGCACCTCGGTGGCGCCGAGATGATGCTCTACAAGGTTCTGGCCCGAATGGACCCCGCGGCCTTCTCGGCGGAGGTGGTGTCGCTCACCGCCGGCGGCGAGTTGCGTCCCCGCGTCGAGGCGCTGGGCATCCCCGTGTCGGATCTCGGCATGCGCGCCAGCCTGGCCGACGTGCCGCGTACCTTTCTCGCCCTGCGCCGCTTGATGGGCACACGCGTCGGCGCCGTCGTTCAGACCTGGATGTATCACGCCGATCTCATCGGCGGTTGCGCGGCGCGCGCGGCCGGGCGGCGGCCGGTGTTGTGGGACATCCAGGGCAGCCACCTCGATCCGGCGACCACCAACTGGACGACCAAGCTCGCCATCCAGGCGGCGGCCAGGCTGTCGCGGCACGTGCCCGATCGGATCATCAGCTGCGGCCACGCCACCAAACAGGTCCACGTCGCGCTCGGCTACGACGCCGCGCGGATGCTGGTCATCCCGAACGCCGTCGACCTCGACGCGTTCAAGCCCGACCCGGACGCCCGCGCCGCCGTTCGCCGTCGAGTTGGGGCTGTCCGACGCCGCCTTCGTCGTCGGCCTGGGCGCCCGCTTCGATCCGCAGAAAGACCATCGCACCGTGCTCGAGGCGTTCGGGCGGCTCCAGGCGCGGGGCGTCCAGGACGCCCATCTGCTGCTCTTCGGCAAGGACGTGACCCCGGCCAACCCCGTGCTGGCGCAGTGGCTGAAGGACAGCGGCGCGGTCAACGTGCATCTGCTCGGACCGCGGCCGGATGTGGCGCGGCTCTTTGCCGCGTGCGACGCCGGATGTCTCAGCTCCGCCTACGGCGAGGGCCTGCCCAACATCGTCGTGGAGGCCATGGCAGCCGGGCTGCCGTGCGTGGTGACCGACGTGGGCGACAGCGCCTGGGTGGTGGGCGAGACCGGTCATGTCGCGCCGCCGCGGGATCCGGAACGGCTCGCCGATGGCCTGCAGGCGCTGGCGCGGATGGAACCGGCCCGTCGGCACGAAGCGGGCGAGGCGGCGCGCCGGCGGGTGCGGGAGCATTTCGACCTGGGGCCGGTGGCGGAGCGCTATTACGCGCTCTACTCCGAGCTGGCGCGCCTCACCGCGAGCTGAAGCGACAGCAGCCGCGTCGTCGGCGACTCCCGCCTCAGTCGCACCAGAGCCGGACGACGGCGCCCGTCGACGTGTCCGCGCCCTCGTACGCGCGCCTGATGCCGGCGCGGCCGGTGCACGCCCAGCGCACCTCGAAGTCCTTGCCACAGCCTTCGGCGAAGTAGCCGAGCCGGTGGATGGTCAGCGGCAGTTCGCAGCCGGCGCGGCCGCTGCACACGTCGTCGACCGCCCAGGTGACGTTGCCGGGGTCGGCGCCACAAGTCCGCCCGAAGGTGGCCTGCAACACCTCGATACGCGGCGGAACGCCGCAGCCGGTGATGGTCAGGGCCGCGCCCATCGCCGCCGCGATCCGCAGAGGGCTAGTCACGGCCGCCCTCCAGTTGCCGCGCCGGCGAGAAGATGAACATGCCGCAGAACAGGAACGCGAGCTGCACCGGCAGGATCGTCTTGTAGCCGTAAGTCCACGGATAGGCGATGGTGATCGCGATGAAGTGAGAGACGAGGAACGCGGCGATGACGCGTCCGACGTCTCTCGGCACGCGGCCGCGCATGGCCGCTGTTGCTGCGGCCACCGCCAGTAGCGGAAACTCGAGCAGGAGTGGATGACCGGCCGGTCCGAGGTTGGTGAGGCCGAGCGTGAAGAGGATCTTGCGCGCTTCGAGCCAGGCGACCCCCCACGGATCCGCCGCGACGATCGACCAGGCCAGGCCCAGGCTCTCGGTCCACGGGATGGCCCCGCGCGGCAGCGCCAGCAGGCGTTCCGGCTGTTCCGGCGGAATGAGCGAGATGGGAATGGCGTGCGACAAGGTGACCATGGCCACGGCCTGCCTGGCGACGATCCAGTTGCGCAGTACCAGAGGCAGGAACGCCGCCGCGTAGCCGCCAGCAATTCGCAGCAGCCGGCCGGCGGTCACGCCCAGGCGCGCCCGGCCCCCAGCGTAGAACGCGACCAGCGCGAATGGACCGAGGAAGAGATAGAACGAGGGTCGGGTCATCGCCGTGACGGCTACGGCCATTCCCGTGTACCACGCAAACCGCGGCTTGGGGCGAGTCAACGCCAGCCCCGCTACCCACAGGCTGATGAAGACCAACGGCACGAACAGATTGTCGGTGAGTGGGCTCGTCCAGTAGACAGCGTCGTGGCGGAGGACGAAGGCCACGAGCAGGGCTTGCCCCAGCGCCTGTGCTGCGGTGGCCATTCCGCCCCATCCAAGCAGCCAGAACGAGACCGGCAGCGTCACCGCCGCCAGGCCGTTCATGAGCACGATGCTGCTGTATTCGTCGCCCACCGCCAGGTGGAATGCCGCTAGTGCGTAGGAATACAACGGGTAGAAGAAGTAGGGCGTGCCCTGGCCGAGCGGCTTGCCCTCCGGCATCAGGAGCCCCTCTTCGAGGATGTTGCGCGCCAGGCCTTCGTAGGCCAGGTGATCCTCCCCTGGCCCCCATTCCACCGTGGCGCCGGCAGCGCCGTTGGCGAGCATGGCCGCCCGGAGTGCGATGATCGCCGCCGCCGCGATCACGAGCAGGGCTCCGCTCCGCCCCGTGCTGACGCCGGTGCGATCGGACGCTGCGGTTGGCGCAGCGAGCGGGCGCCTCTGCGTCAGGCCGGTAGCTACGAACTGCCAGAGCAGTACCAGGAAACCAACGGCGACTGCGCCGTCCGACAGGCGGCCCAGGAACACCGTCGGCACGATCCGATGCGCCGGCCAGGGCCGTAACTCGAGCGGTGTGTCGCCGAGCAGCGCCTTGACGAACACCGCAGGCATCGTCTCGGCCGGCTTGTCGTAGGCCACGACGAGGCTGTGCCAGCCCGCCTCCACCGGCACGGCCATGAGTCCGGGCTCGCCTTTGACGCGCAAGGCATGACCGTCGAGGGATAGGGCCAGCGGGCCAGTCGCCTGCGCGTAGACCTGCAGCGCGTCGGGTCTCGTGGTGTTGAACCAGCCGGACCACGTGATGCGCAGCGGCAGGTGCTGGGCACGCGGCGACGGGAAGGGCGGCTGGTTGAACCGCTGGAGGTCGTTCAGGAAGGGCAGATCGAGCCGGTCGGCTCGGCCCGTGAGGACGGGGTCGATGCGATACCGATGGTAGCGGAGCCGCCAGGCAAACCCTGCCGTCTTGGGCGGCGAGGGCTCGAGCATCTGATACTCCGCGCGCCAGCCCGAAGGCACGTCCAGGTAGCCGAGGGCCAGCTTGAACGCGATCAGGCCGAGCATCGCGACCAGGACCGCGGCGCCTACCTGCCGGGTCGGTCGGGTGACCACGAGGCCTGCGACGAGCACGGCGCTGGCGGCCAGCAGGGCACGGGCAGGGGTTGTGAACGGCGCGCCGCCGAGGGCGCCACTCCAGCCGCCCGGTGCCGTCAGGAGGACCAGCCACAGCGCCAGGCATCCGAGCAGTGCTCGCGTGGGAGTCAGTGCGACGGCTCCATGCACGTCGCCCGTCAGGCGCTCAACGGGGAGGCGTCCGCGCGCGCCGCCGTCTCGGCGGCGACCCGGGGTTCCGCCGCGGCCACCGGCAGGCGCCGGGCCAGAGCCATGGGCAGCAGCCACAGCGGCACGGCGGCCATGAGGCGGAGCCGGAACAGCGTGCCGTAGTTGGTGACGACGTATCCGACCAGGACTGCCGACACGATGCCCAGGGCCAACACGAAGGCGACGAACATCCAGTGGCTGCGAGCCTCGGCCCGATGCCGCCACACCAGCCCCAAGCAGGCCAGGATCGCGAGGTCCAGGAAGAGCGTGTCCGCATCGGTCAGCAGCAGCATGCGGCCGCCGCCACTGAAGCTCACGAGTCCGGCGGCCTTGAGGGCCGTGACCGGGACGAAGACCGCGGCGACGCCGAGCAGCAGGCCCTGCAGGCGGGAGGCGAGCCCGGAGCGGAGACTGCGGTCCAGTTCGGGCGGCGCCATGTTGGTGGCTCCGCCGGTGAGCTCGAACCCCCGTCTCGACTGTTCGATTCTGGCCACCAGCCCGCCGCTGGACGCGGCGGCGGCGGGCCGGACCGGGCGCGCGTCGGCGCTGTCGCGCCCCAGCCAGGCACGCACTCCGGTAACCGCGGCCGCGACGCGGCTGGTCACGGGCGTGACGATGGGCGCGACCATCTCCTCGTAATAGGGGCCGCCGCCGAGGCGGCAGCCAACCCACATCGTGGCGACGATCAGCAGCCACGCCGAGGTCCTGCGCCAGGGCACCCGGCCCTGCGCGGCCGTCGTCGCCGCCCAGCGCACGGCGACGACGCCTGAGAACAGCCCCAGGATCATCAGGCCGTAGTAGGCGCGCATGCCCGACAGCAGGTACATGCCGAGCAGCACCGTCGCCATTGGCACTGGCGCCAGCCACCGTTGACGCTCGTGGTCGTCCACGAGATAGAGCACGCCCATGACCACGAGCGCCAGCGCTCCGAAGAACAGCGTGTCCTTCAGCGGCTGCGACGCCAGGATGATGAGGTTGGGCGAGAACGCGAAGGCGCCGACCGTCACCGCGGCCGCGGTGCGGCCGAGCGCGCTGCGATCCTTGGTGAGCACGCCCACCACGCCCACGCACAAACCGACGAACACCAGCACGTTGAGCAGGTGGACGGATCCGTGCGAGTGGCCCGCGGCCCGCATCCACAGGGCCAGACCGCGCACGAACGTCGGGGACGCCTCGCTGTCGCCCACCAGGGTCAGCCCCTGGTCCGACGCAAGCGTGGCCTGGTCGAGGTACATCTGCGCATCGGGGAACCACCGCGTGTCGGCGCCCAGCACGTCGCCGGCCGGCGCCACGGCCAGCCACGACAGCGCAAAGCCGAGGCCGAGCGCCACCCGAGCCAGCAACCCGGCCGCGTAGAGGGCCGCCGCCAGAGGCGCGCGCTTGGCCATCCACACGTAGGCCGCCAGCAGCCCCGACGCGGCGACGAGTGCGATAACCGTCTGCAGGAAGAAAGTGGTCATCCGAGCCAGTGATCGTAGCAGATAGGATAGGATTGAAAGCTTCACCAGCCGCATGCGTAACGAAGATCGCGCCACTGTCTCCGGGTTTGGCGAGGAGTGGTCCCGCTTCGACAACACCACCCTCACCGGCGACGAGCGCGCCGCCATTTTCGCCCAGTATTTCGGCCGTTTCCCCTGGGACGCGCTGCCCGCGGAGGCGCACGGGTTCGATGCCGGCTGCGGTTCCGGCCGGTGGGCGGCGGTCGTCGCCGAGCGCGTCGCCGAGTTGCACTGCGTCGATGCCAGCGAAGAAGCGCTGGCAGTGGCGCGCCGGCAGCTGGCGGGGCGCGGCAACTGCCGCTTCCACCACGCGTCGGTGTCGGCCCTGCCCTTTGCGCCCGCCAGTATGGACTTCGGCTACAGCCTGGGCGTGCTGCACCATACCCCCGATCCGGAGGACGGCCTGCGTTCGTGCGTGGCCGCCCTCAAGCCCGGCGCGCCATTCCTGGTCTACCTCTACTACCGCTTCGACAACCGGCCGGCCTGGTTCCGCGCCCTGTGGGGCGCCTCCGACCTTGTCCGCCGCGTCGTGTCGCGCCTGCCGGCGCGGCTGCGCTTCCTGGTCACCGACCTGGTGGCCGCCTTGGTCTACTGGCCCCTGGCCCGGTTCTCGGCGCTGCTCGAACGGCTGGGCCTGAACGTCGAGGCGTTCCCGCTGTCCTACTACCGCTCGCGCAGCTTCTACGTGATGCGCAACGACGCCCTCGACCGCCTCGGCACGCAGCTCGAGCGCCGCTTCACGCGCGTCGAGATCCAGGCGATGATGGAACGGGCCGGACTGGAGCGCGTTTCGTTCAGCCCCGACGTGCCCTACTGGTGCGCGGTCGGCTTCAAGCAGCCGGCCTAGCGCCCGTCCTCAATCGCCACCCTTAACCACCCATGTGCGGCCTCGCCGGTTTCTGGCATCCCCGTTCCTCCGCTCCCGACGGCCAGCTCCACGAGGCGGCCGGGCGCATGGCGGATGCGCTCGTGCACCGCGGACCCGACGATCGCGGCACCTGGGTCGACGAGCAGGCCGGCGTCGCCCTGGGCTTCCGGCGTCTCGCGATCCTCGACCTGTCGCCGGCGGGCCACCAGCCGATGGTCTCGCGCGACGGCCGCTACGTCGTCGTCTACAACGGCGAGATCTACAACTACCGGGACCTGCGCGCCGAGCTCGAAGGTCTCGGCGCGGCGCTTCCGCGGCACGTCGGACACCGAGGTCATGCTCGCCGGCTTCGAGCGGTGGGGGCCGGCGGCGACGCTCGCGCGGCTGTCGGCGGGATGTTCGCGTTCGCGCTGTGGGACCGCACGAGCGCACGCTGTGCGCTGGCCCGCGACCGGCTCGGCGAGAAGCCGCTCTACTACGGCTGGTGCGGCGGCGCACTTCCTGTTCGGCTCCGAGCTGAAGGCGCTGCGCGCGCACCCGGCTTGCCGACCCGGGTGTCGACCGCGACGCGCTTGCCTCGTTCCTGCGCTTCGACTACGTGCCCGCGCCCGCACAGCATCTACGAGGGCATTCGCAAGCTCGCGCCCGGCGCCTATGCCGTCGTCGTCGACGGCCAGCGAGCCCGAGTCGTGACCGCTACTGGTCGCTGCGCGCGGTGGCGGCCGACGGCACGGCGCGGCCGTCCGGCGTCGACGACGCCGGCGCGGTCGCCGAACTCGACGCGCTGCTGCGCGACGCCGTCGCGGCGGCGGATGGTGGCCGACGTGCCGCTCGGCGCGTTCCTGTCGGGCGGCATCGATTCGTCGGCGGTCGTGGCCGCTGATGCAGGCCGAGAGCGCGCGTCCGGTGCGGACCTTCACGATCGGCTTCGCCGAGCGCCGATTACGACGAGGCGCGCGCACGCCCAGGCCGTGGCCGCGCATCTCGGCACCGAGCACACCGAGCTCTACGTCACGCCCGCGCAGGCGCGCGGCGGTGATCCCGCGCCTGGCGCGAGATCTACGACGAGCCGTTCGCCGACTCGTCGCAGATCCCGACCTTCCTCGTGTCGCAGATCGGCGCGTCGCGACGTGACCGTCGCCCTGTCGGGCGACGGCGGCGACGAGCTGTTCGGCGGCTACAACCGCTACCTGTGGGCGCCGCGCGTGGCCCGTCGCACCGCGCCGTATCCCGCCTGGGCCGCGCGGGCCTGGCGGCGCGAGGGCCCTGACCGCGTCGGCGCCCGCCACCTGGGACGCGCTGGGCCGGCTGGCGCCCGGCGGCGCGCGTCACCGCGCGCTCGGCGACAAGCTCCACAAGCTGGGCACGGCGCTGGCCGCGCGGCAACGCCGACGCGCTCTATCTGTCGTTGACGTCGCAGTGGCAGCACCCGCCCCTGGCCGATCGGCCGAGTGCGCGAGCATCCGCGGCTCGTGCACGACCCCGCCGTCGCGGCCGCGGCGCCGGCGTTCGTGGACCGCATGATGCTGCTCGACACGCTCACCTATCTGCCCGACGACATCCTGGTGAAGGTCGATCGCGCCACGCATGGCCGTCGGCCTCGAAGCGCGCGCGCCGTTGCTCGATCACCGGGTCATCGAATGGGCGTGGCGCCAACCGCGCGTCCGGCGCATCCGCGACGGGCGTGGCAAGTGGGCACTGCGGCAGGTGCTGCGCCGCTACGTGCCCGACGCGCTGGTCGATCGGCCGAAGGCCGGCTTCGCCGTGCCCGTGCACGCGTGGCTGCGCGGGCCGCTGCGCGACTGGGCCGAAAGCTTGCTGTCCGAGGCCGCGCTGCGCGAGTCGCTGCTCGACCCCGCGCCGGTGCGGCGGGTGTGGCAGGAACATCTGGCCGGGCGCGCCAACCACCTGCCCAAGCTGTGGACGGTGCTGATGTGGCAGGCGTGGCGGGCGCGGTGGTGACCCCGGCGCCGACGGTCCGCGTGCTGCGGCTCATCGCCCGGCTCAACGTGGGCGGTCCGGCCATCCACGCCACCCTCCTGACCGATCGGCTGAATCCGGCGCGCTTCACGACCACGCTCGTGACCGGCACCGAAGAGGCCGGCGAGGCCAACTATCTGGAGCTGCACGGCCGCACCATGCCGGTGCAGGTGGTGCCCGATCTCGGCCGGGAGATCCGGCCGCTGAACGACCTGCGCACGGTGTGGCGGCTGATGCAGATCATCCGCCGCGAGCGGCCGCACATCGTCCATACCCACACCGCCAAGGCCGGCGCGCTCGGGCGAGCCGCGGCGATTCTGAGCGGCGTGCCGATTGTCGTCCACACCTTTCACGGGCATGTCCTGCGCGGCTATTTCTCGCCGGCCAAGACCGCCGTATATCGCGCCATCGAGCGCGGGCTGGCCGGGCGCACCGACCGGCTGCTGACGGTCACCGATCGCGTCGGCCAGGAGCTCAAGGCGCTCGGCGTCGGCCGGCCGGAGCAGTACCGCACGCTGCCGCTCGGCTTCGACCTGGCGCCGCTGCTCGTCGCCGAACGGCGCCGCGGCCAACTCCGCGCCGAACTGCAGGTGGGCGACGTGCCGCTCATCGGCATCGTCGCGCGGCTCGTGCCGATCAAGGCGCACGAGGTGTTCCTGGCCATGGCGGCGCGGGTGCGCCGGGCGTGCCCGACGGCGCAGTTCCTGATTGTCGGCGACGGCGAGTTGCGCGCCGACCTCGAGCGCCGCGTCGAGGAGCTCGGCTTGCGCGGCGCGGTGCGCTTCCTCGGCTGGCGCGCCGACATCGACACGCTCTATGCCGACATCGACGTGGTGGCGCTGACCTCGCGCAACGAAGGGTCGCCGGTAGCGCTCATCGAGGCGATGGCCGCCGGGGTGCCGGTCGTCTCCACCGAGGTCGGCGGCGTCGCCGATGTCGTGACCCACGGCGTCACCGGGCTGCTCGCGGCCATGGACGACGACGAGGCGCTGGCCCGCCACGTGCTGACGCTGCTGGGCGACCGCGACACCGGCCGGCGCATGGGGCAGGAGGGCCGGCTGCGGGTGGCGGCCACCTACGGGGCGGGACGCCTGGTCGCGGACATCGAGGGCCTTTACGAGGAACTGCTGAAAGAAAAGCACGTTCGGGTCTGAGCGCGCGGTCTGCTGGAAATGTCACGGTGACAGGCCCCGTTACATTTGGCAGCCAGGTGCTATTCTTCCGGCGATGCGCACCGGCACCAGGTTGCTGCTCGTCGCAGCGGCGCTGCTCGCGACCTCGACGTGGCTCGTCGCGGGCCGCGCCGATAGCGCCGCGAGCCAGACGACCGCGGTGCCCCCGGTGCTGGCGGTGCCGACCGCGGCTGCCCCCGACGGCGACTACGTCGGCTCCGGCGCGTGCCAGGCGTGCCATCCGGATGCCTACTCGCGCTGGAAGGCATCACTTCATATTCAGATGACGCGTCCCGTGGCCGAGGCGACCATCCTCGGCGACTTCCGCCGCGACACGCGGATGAGCGCGCACGGGCGGTCGTATACGTTCGGCACGACGCAGGGCAAGCCGTTCGTCACGGTGCGCAGCGAGGGCCGCTCCGCCGAGACCTACCAAGTGGACTACACCCTCGGCTCGAAGCGGTTCCAAGGGTATCTGTCCACGTTGCCCGACGGGCGCATCTACGTGCTGCCCGTGTTCTGGCACGTCGCGACCAAGCGCTGGCTCGATTGGAAGGAGACGACGCCGATTCCCGACGGCGCGCACGACATCAAGCAGTTGTGGAACGTCAACTGCTTCAACTGCCACGCCACCAATCTGGATCGCGGGTTCAGCGCCACCACCAACACCTACCGGACCCGGTGGACCGAGCTCGGCATCGGCTGCGAGGCCTGTCATGGCCCGGGCCGGGCCCACGTCGCCCTGGCCGAAGGCTGGGAGCGCGACCCGGCCTCGATTCCCACCTACAGCTCGCGGGCGTCGAATCGCGGCTTGAGCGACGTCCTCCAGATCTTCTCGCCGCGCAGCGCGGCGCCGCGCCGGACGTTCGACACTTGTGCCTACTGTCACGGCAACAAGCGAAACGCGTTCACCGGGTTCCGCGCCGGCGACCGCTACGAGGACTTCGCCATCCCGTTCCTGGTGAGCGAGCCGTTGCCCGAGTTCGATGCCCAGGGCGAGTTCTGGCCCGATGGCCGGCCCAATCGCTTCAACCGCCCCCAGGCGCTCACGCTCTCGGGCTGCTTCAAGGCCGGCGCCATCGCCTGCACCAACTGCCACCTGGCACACGGCGCGGCGGACAACCCGTTCTCGCTCAAGGTCGACGTGCGCAGCGGGCGCCAGGGCGACGGGCTGTGCACGCAGTGTCACCAGGGCCCGGCCGATGATGGCCCTGCCGGGCTTGCCGCCGCCGCGCCGACGCTGCGGGCGCGCGTCACCAGCCGCGCTCCGGACACCGCCGCGAGCCGCGAGCCGTGGCCCGACCAGGCGCTCACCCAGCACTCGTTCCACGCCCCGGATTCCGCCGGCAGCCGCTGCGTGAGCTGTCACATGAGCGACGTCAACTGGCGGCTGCTGATGCGGCGCCGCGACCACACCTTCCAGGCACCGGTGCCCGAAACCACGGCGGCGTTCGGCATCCCCAACGCCTGCACCACCTGCCACGACGACAAGACGCCGGAATGGGCCGCCCGTCAGATGGACGCGTGGTGGGGCGACGGCAGCCGCCGGCAGAAGAGCGTGCGGCTGGCCACGACGCTCTACGCCGCCGGCACCGGCGACCCGGCAGCGCTGCCCGGGCTCGCGTCCCTGGCGGTGGACCGATCCGAAGGCGCGGTGATTCGCGCCAGCGCGCTCGAGTATATCGGGCGCCTCGCCAGCACGCGGGTGGTGGATGACACCCCCGCGCAGAGCCAGACCTCCACCGCTGGCGGACGGGCCGTGGCGCCGGCCGCCACCTCGCGCGACGGGCGCGTCGAACCGAAGGTATTGGGTGCGCTGCTGGGCGCGGCCTCGGACCCGGAGCCGATGGTGCGTGCCGCCGCGGTGCGCTCCCTCGGCTCGCTCGACGGGCGCGACGACCGCGTGCTCGCGGTCCTGACGGCGCGCCTCGTGGACGAGGCGCGCGTGGTGCGGGCGCGCGCGGCCGAGTCGCTGCTGGCCTTGGACGTGGTGAAGGCGCCCGGCCGCGTGGGGGAGGCGCTGGCCAAGGCGCAGGAAGAGCTGATCGCGAGCCTACGGTCATTCCCGGATTCGGCCGCGCAGCAAGCGGCGCTGGCCTGGCTGCTGACCGAGCGCGGCGACACCGCCGAGGCCGAGCAGGGTACTCGACGCGGCCATGATTGTGGACCCGGGGATGGCCCGCCTCTACGTGATTCGCGGTCTGCTGGCGGCCCGGGCCGGGCGCTTCAGCGATGCGCTGACCAGTTGGAAGGCCGCGCGCGAACGCGACCCGCGCACGCCCAACATCGACACGATGATCGAGGAAGCCACGCGGCGCAGCCAGCCACGGCGCTGACTCGGCGTCGGCGGGAGCGTCCGTGCGCTCGGTCTGGAGTGCGCCAATCGGGCCGCGGTCTCGCGCCGCGATCCGGCCGTAGACACGAAACCGGCGGCCCCCGCGAGGGGACCGCCGGTCCAAAATCCGCCGTCTCCGACTAGCCCTTCTTCAGCTGCTCGATGAGCGCCTTGGCCTGCGCGGCCTCGGGCGAGTTCGGCTCCAGCTCGATGACCTTCTCCATCATCTGGAGGGCGCCGGGCATGTCGGCCTTCTGCAGCTTGCCCAGGCCCATCTTGAAATACGGCTTGCCCCAGGTGGCGTCGGCGTCGATCGCCTTCTGGTAGGCGGCCATGGCGGCGTCGGTTTCACCCTTGGCGAACTTGACCTCGCCCAGGTTGTAGAACACCTCGCGGCCCGCGCCCAGCGTCTGCGAGGCTTCCATCAGCGCCTTTTCGGCGGCGACGAGGTCGCCCTTCTCGAGATTGGTCATGCCGATCTCGACCTTGGCCTTCTCGTTGTTCGGGTCGGTCGCCAGCAGCTTCTGGTAGGTGGCGAGCGCGCCGTCGTAGTCCTTCTTCATGCGCTGCGCGCGGCCGATCTGCAGGTGCAGCATCGACAGGGCGGGCACCTTGACCAGCATCGCCTCGTAGGCCGCGATGGCGCCGTCGAAGTCGTTGGCCGACATCTTGGCATCGGCGGCGGCCAGTTCGGCCTGCAGTTCCTTGGTGTTGACGCCGGCCAGGGCGCCGGCCGGACCGGCAGCGCCCGCAGCCAGGGTGAACTCCACCGGCGGGTTCGGCTGGCCAATCGTCCGAATCGGCACCTGACCCACGGACGGCTGGAAGCCGGGCGCCGAGGCGGTGAGCTTCCAGGTGCCGGAGCGCAGCCCGATGATCGAGAAGCGGCCCTTGTCGTCGGTCGTGGCGGTGAACGAGGGCGGCGAGGCGCCCGGATTTTCTGCCACCACCGTGGCGCCCTTGAGCGGCTGACCCTTGTCGTCCTTCACCAACCCGCCGACGCGGCCCGTCTGGGCCATCGCGGGTAGAGCGCCGAGCAGCACGACCATCAGCGCCGCGAGCGACAGCTTCAAACTTTCACGCATCGTAGTGTCTCTCCTGGAAACGAGAAAACCGTCGGAGTATATGCTAACAGCCCAATAGGTCTCCGCGCTATGTCCCTTACGACGCGATCCACGACGATCTTGGTGGCCGTGCTGGCGGCTGCCCATCTGTGGGCGCAGTCGGAAGGTCGAGCCGGCGCCCCGCCCCTCCGGCCGGCCGGCATCGACACGGCCCGGCTGGCCGAGATCGACGCGCTGGTGGAGCAGGCGGTGGCGGCCAAAGCGATGCCGGGCGCCGTAGTGGTCGTGGGCCGGGGCGACACGGTGCTTTACGAGAAGGCGTTTGGCCAGCGCGCCGTGGCCCCCCTGGCCGAGCGCATGACGCTCGACACCGTCTTCGACCTGGCCTCGCTCACCAAGGTGGTGGCCACGACCACGGCGGTCATGCAGCTGGTGGAACGGGGCCAGCTTCGCCTCACCGACCCAGTGGCCGCCTGGGTGCCGGGGTTCGAGCGCTACGGCAAAGGCGGCATCACCATCCGGCACCTGCTCACCCACGTGTCGGGGCTGCGTCCCGATGTCGACCTGGACGACCCGTGGCAGGGCTACGACGCCGCCATCGAGCTGGCCAAAGACGAGGTGCCGCAGTCGCCTCCGGGCGAGCGTTTCGTCTACAGCGACATCAATTTTTTCCTGCTCGGCCATATCGTCGGCCGGGTGTCGGGCGAACCGCTCGAGCGCTACACCGCCCGGCACCTCTTCGAGCCGCTGGGGATGACCGATACCGGCTTCCAGCCGACGGTGGAACGGATCGGGCGGATCGCGCCCACCGAACGCTGCCGCTTCCTGGACGCGTGGCCCTGCCGGGCGCCGGATGAGGAGCCGCTGCGCGGGGTCGTGCACGACCCGACGGCCCGCCGCATGGGCGGCGTGGCCGGTCACGCCGGCCTGTTCAGCACGGCGCGCGACCTCACGCGCTTCGTCCGGATGCTGCTTGGCGGCGGCGCGCTCGGCTCGCGCCGCGTGCTCGCCCCGCTCACCGTCGCCAAGATGATCGCGCCGGCGACCCCGGCCGGCATGGCCCCGGCGCGCGCGGCTCGGCTGGGATCTCGACACGAGCTTCTCGGCCAACCGCGGCGAGCTGCTGCCGATCGGCTCCTTCGGCCATACCGGCTTCACCGGGACGTCGATCTGGGCCGACCCGCGCACCGGGCTGTTCGTGATCTTCCTGTCGAGCCGTCTGCATCCCGACGGCGGCGGCGATGTCGCCGCGATTCGCGCGCGCGTGGCCACCGTGGCCGCGTCGGCGATGACCGACGTGACGCTCGGCGACGTCGCCGGCGTCCGGATGACCGGCACGGACTTCGGCGCCGCGTCGGCGCCATCGCGGCCGGTGGCGGAGGGAGCCACGACACGCGTGCTGGCCGGCATCGACGTGCTGGCCCGCGACGGCTTCGCGCTGCTGAAGGGCCGCAAGGTCGGCCTCGTCACCAACCACACCGGCCGAAGCGCCGACGGCGCCTCCACTATCGATCTGCTCCATCACGCGCCAGGCGTGTCGCTCGTGGCCCTCTTCAGTCCGGAGCACGGCATCCGCGGCATGCTCGACGAGGACGTGCCGTCGTCGCGCGACGAGGGCACCGGCCTGGTCATCCATTCGCTTTACGGCGCCACGCGCCGGCCGACCGCAGCCATGCTCGAGGGCGTCGACACGCATCGTGGTCGATCTGCAGGACATCGGCGCGCGCTTCTACACCTACCCGGCCACGGTCGGCTACCTGCTCGAGGAGGCGGCCAAGGCGAAGGTCAAAGTGGTCGTGCTCGACCGGCCGAATCCGATCAACGGGCGGCAGATCGAGGGCCCGCTGCCCGACGACGGCGGTGCTCGGCTACAACGCCTATCTGCCCATGCCGATCCGCCACGGGCTCACCCTCGGCGAGCTGGCGCAGCTCTTCAACGCCGAGAAGAGCCTCGGCGCGGACCTCACGGTGGTGCGGGCGCAAGGGTGGCATCGCGATCAGTGGTTCGACCACACCGGCCTGTCGTGGGTGAATCCGTCGCCCAACATGCGCAACCTGAATCAGGCCACGCTGTATCCCGGCATCGGCGCCATCGAACACGCCAACATCTCGGTGGGCCGCGGCACCGACCAGCCTTTCGAGCAGATCGGCGCGCCGTGGATCGACGGGCCCCGGCTGGCCGCCGCCCTCAACGCGCGGGCGCTGCCGGGCATCCGCTTCTACCCGGTGCAGTTCACGCCGGCGTCGAGCGTCTACGCCGGTCAGGCCTGTCAGGGTGTGTTCTTCGTCGTCACCGATCGCGAAGCGCTGCCGCCGGTGCGGGTCGGCCTGGAGGTGGCCTCCGCGCTGTGGAAGCTGCACGGCAACGCCTTCGATGCCGGGAACACGGTCAGGCTGATCGGATCCGCGGCGGCGCTGGCGCGGGCCAGGGCCGGCGAAGATCCGGCGGCCATCGCCGCGTCGTGGGCCGGCGGCGAAGCGGCCTGGCGGCGGCGGCGCGCCGAGCACCTGCTCTACCCCTGACGTTCGCGCTTGGGCGGCCGGGTCACGGCTGGGTCGGGGCGCGCATGAACGCCACGTCGCCGAAGCGGAGGTCGGTGCGGCCCAGCGCCTCGACGATCAGCGTGGCCGGGCCGTCGGCAGCCAGCTCGCAGGGCACCCAAATCCGGCCCAGGCCTTCGGCGGGCACGAGGCCCGACGGCACGTCTTCGCGACAGGCGACCGCGCCGCGGTCGTCGAGGACGGTCACCCGCGCCACCACCGTGTCGGCCGCGACCGGCGCGGGCCCGCGACCGGCGGTGAGCAGCACCTGATAGCGGCCGGCCGCCAGGTACTCGTCGCCCAGGACCAACGCGGGACGTGTCCCCTCGTTGGCATCGACGGTCCGCAGACGACGTCCGGACGTCGGGTCCACGGCGGCGACGCCGGTCATCCCGTATAGGCTCCCTGCCTCGAACGCCACCACCGGTGGCGGGGCCCCGAGCCACTGCAGCGCGACGGCGATCAGCGCCACACTGGCGGCGCTGGCGGCGCGCCAGGTGGCCTGCGACAGCCAGCCGGCGAGCAAGGCGGCGCCGGCGGCGAGTGGTCCGGCGATCAGCACGAACACGAGCGGCAGGATGGGCACGGCGAAGCGGTGGGACGACAGCGTGGCGACGTGAGCCGCCCACACCGCCGCGACGACGGCGGGCGACCAGCCACCACTCGCGCCACCGTCCGGTTCGTAGTAGTTCGGCGACGCCGACCAGTGCCGCCAGGAGCAGCCAGCCGCCGCGGGCCAGCGGCAGCGAGACGTCGAGCGGCACGAGCCCGCCCGAGGCCCGGTAGAGCCACAGACCCGCTGGCCGGGGCACGTTCCACGGATCCCGGATGATTCCCCAGAAGTAGAGTGCCTTGCGCCCGAAGAGCCGCAGCGCCGCGCCGGGGCGCGCGCGCACGAAGCCCAGACCCGAGGGTTCGGCAATCCGATCGCTGTCGTAGGTGCCGGAGGCCGCGGGGTTGTTGCCGAGCGCGAAGGTGACCGGGCCTTTGTCCGACATCATCACCAGTTGCCCGTGCCGCGACGACTGCACCGCCGACCACCACGCCACCGGCGCGACGGCCAGCATCAGGAATATCGCGCCCGCGGTCACGGCCGGCCGCGGGCCGGCGCCGGCGCGCGTGCGCCACACGAGCCACAGCGCCAGGCCTGGAATCACGCCCACGAAGACCTCGCGCGTGAGCGCCAGAACTGCAGCCGCCACCCCGGCCAGCGCCGCCCATGCCGCCATCCGGTATGCGCCGCGCGCCGTTGCCGCCCTGCTCGCCAGGGCCATGGTGATCAGCAGCTCGGCGGCCACCAGCACCTCGTACTGCACGGTGCCGACGTAATAGCGGAGGGCCGGCGCGGTGGCGGTGAGCAGGGCCGCGGCCCAGGCCGCGCGCGGGCCCCACACGGCGCGGGCCAGCCAGGCGGCCAGCGCCGTGGAGACGAGCAGGCAGGCCCACAGCAGCAGCTTCGCGGCCAGGTAGGAATGGCCGAACACGGTGTAAGTCACCGCCAGGACGGCGACGAAGCCCGGCGGCTGGCGAAGGGGAATGGCGGTCCACGGGGCGCCGCCGGCCAGGTCGGCGGCCTCGGCGTCGTAGGTCGCCGCGTCGACCTGCAAGCTGCCCAGCACAGAGAGCCGGTCCGGACTGGCCAGGATATCGGCGAGCGGCATGGCCGTCCCAAGCAGCACCGCCGCGAGGACGAGCGCCCCGCCCCACGGCCGGCGTGCCGACGCGACCGGCCACGAGGGACCTGCTGGCGTCGGCAATCGCACGCCTGCTAGATCAACCCGGCGTGGTCCAGCACCAGCGCGCCCCACAGCAGCGGCAGGTAGATGATGGTCGCGAAGAACAGCCGGCGGGCCGTGGCCAGCGAGCGGGTGTGCGCGAACTCGAACGACAGCCACAACACGATCGCGCCCAGCACCAGCGCCGCCAGGAGGTAACGCGGGCCGGCCAGCCCGATCAGGGTCGGCAGCAGGCTGACCGGAATCATCGTCGCCGCATACAGCACGGCCTGGCGCCCGGTGCTGCGGCCATCCGGCTCGATCACCGGCAGCAGCGGCATGCCGGCGCTGGCGTAATCGTCGCGGTGCATCCAGGCGATGGCCAGGAAGTGCGGCATCTGCCACAGGAACACGATGCCGAAGAGCACCCAGCCGCCCATCGAGAGCGACCCGGTGGCCGCGGCCCAGCCGATGAGCGGCGGCAGCGCGCCGGGCACGGCGCCGACGATGGTGGAGAGCGACGACACGAGCTTGAGCGGCGTGTAAACCAACACGTAGCTGAGCACGGTAGCGAAGGCCACGGCCGCGGCCAGCGGATGCGCGAACAACCACAACTCCGTCAGGCCGAGCACGGTGAGCGCGAGGCCGAACCACAGGGCCGGTCCAGGCAGGACGCGCGCCGCCGGCAGCGGCCGCCGCCGGGTGCGGCGCATCAGGCGATCGGTGTCCTTCTCCCACACCTGATTGAGCACCGACGCGCCGCCGGCCACCAGGGTGGTGCCGACGACCGTGTGCACGAGCCCGAGCCACGCCGCGCCGTCCTTCATCCCCAGGTAATAGCCGGCCAGCGTGGTGAGCACGACGAGCAGGTTCAAGCGGGGCTTGGTGAGCTGCACGTAGTCGGCCCACGCGGCCGGCCGGCGCGCGGCCGCCGCGTCGCGATCGGGCGGGTCGAGGCCCAGCGCGTGGTGGGCGGGCGCGTCGTGGCCGGCGGGCGCGTCGTGGCCGGTCGTCCGGGGCGCGTGGCCGGTCGCCTCGGGCACGTGATCGGCGTGGGCGCTCACGGCGCCGGCACCTCGAACGTCAGGGTCAGCGCGGCCGTGCCTTGCGCGGTCACGGTGGCCGTCCCGGTGATGGTGCCGGCCGCTTCGTGCCACGCCTCGACGGTGTAGTCGCCGGCCGGCAGGTTGGGCAACGAGAACACACCGTCGGGGCCGGTCACGGCGAAGTAGGGATGGTTCACGACGCCGACCCAGGCGTTCATCCACGCGTGCACGTCGCACTTCATCGGCACCATGACCTCCTCGGCGGAGAAGGTGTGGCTGTAGCGCACGCCCTGCACGGGCTGGCCTTGGTTGAACGGCTCGTTGACCTCGGAATCGGCGCGTACGTTGTGCAGCAGGGGATCGGAGTTGAGGATCTGGAACGGCTGGCCCACCCGCACGCCGACCACGCGCGGCGTGTACCAGCACTGCTGCTGGTCGAGCACCACCGGCGTGTCGGGCACCGGATAGCTGCGTCCGTCGAGGCCGGACGTCACGTAGACGAAGACATTGGCCAGCGTGCCGTCGGGACCAAGGATGTAGCTTTCCGTGGCTCGGGTCGCCCCCGGCACGAGGCTGGCGCACCGCCGGTCGCCGTCCATGCGAACCATGCGCGCCTCGGGCGGCGTGCCGGCGAGCCGCACGAGGCCGGCAATGGTGCCGGTGGTGGCCGGATCAATCGTGGTGGCCGTGGACGCGGGCGACTGGGACGACCCGCCGCCGCACCCAGCGGCGGTCGCGGCGAGGCCGGCGCAGAGACCAACCGCCCGTACCAGCCGCCGCCAGCGTGGCGAGCCAGGCACGCCGGTCATGGTCGTTGTGCCGCGGGGGCGGTGCCGCCCGCGTCGCGGATCTTGCGGAAGACGCGGTCTTCCATCCAGTGACCGTCCCACCACTCGACCGGGTTGACCTGCACGCCGCCGACGAGCATGGTGAAGTGGAGGTGGTCGCCGCCGGCCAGTCCGGTGGCCCCCGAGTGTCCGAGCGTCTGGGCCTTCTCTACAGTGTCGCCTTCCTTCACGTCGATCGACGACAGGTGCGCGTAGAGCGACTGCACGCCCAGGCCGTGGTCCACGATCACGCAATTGCCGTAGATGCCAAGGTAGGCGGCGTGCACGACCACGCCGCGGTTCGACGCCGTGACCGGGGCATGCGCGGTGGACGCCAGGTCGAAGCCGAGGTGTGTCTGCTGGTCGATCTCCTTGCCTTCGTAGAGGTAGGTGCGGTGGTCGGCGAAACGCGACTCCACCTGGGTGTTGCCGAGCTGCGCGAACGCCTCGGTCCACAGCATCTCGGGCGCCGTCTTGGCGGCGAGCGCGCTGATCGCGGCGTTGTTTTCCTGGCGCAGGTCGCGGTTGATCGTCAGGAAGGCCGCGAGCAGGTCGTCGCTGCCGTTGTTGGCCAGGCCGAGCGACGGCGTATTGCCGGCGATGGCCGGCACGACCCGCTCGAGGAAGCCGCGATCGATGGGGATGCGCGAGCGCTGGAACGTCTTGGGGAACGGCTTGCGATCGACGGCGGCGGTGGCCTCGTTGCCGGCTTCATCCCGCGCAAACGCCGTGACCGGCGTGGTGGCGTCCTGGTCGAACGGCAGGGCAAAGAAGGCCACCTTGACGGCGGGGTCGGCGATGCCCACCGCCGTGCCGGGGAAGGCGGGGAAGCTGGCCGACCCGACGCGCACGCCCGCGCCCACGTCGGGCGGCGTCGCGCGCAGGACCACGAACTCGGAGCCGCCGAGATTCAGGAAGTGGTGCGATCGAGAGCACCGCCACCCGGGGCGGCTCGAGCCGCACGGTGACCTCGCGTGTCACCGACGAGACGGCCTCACGCAGGCCGAACAGCACCGGCCGCGCCGCCGTCACCGTGATCGTAGCCGGACCCGAGACCAGCGTGGGCTGGGACTTCTTGCCGAGCGGACGGATGACCCAGAGGCGGTCCGAGGATGCCTGCTTCACGTCGTCGGCGCTGCCCGAGGCGTCGCCCAGGGAGAACACGGGAAGGTCCTGGCCGCCTTGGCTGACGGTGGCAGTGAGCTGCGTCAGCACGCCGCCGGGCGCGTCCACGAAGAGCTCCAGCGAGCCAGCCAAGCCGACGAACTTCTCGGGCGTCTTGATCTCGATGACGGGGCCGGCTTCGCGCCCGGCCATGAACCAGGCGACGGCGGCGCTGCCGAGGCCGACGACGATAATCACAAGGAGCGCGCGTCGCACGAACTGCATCCGACGATTCTAGTGCCTCGCGCCAGCCGCCGACACGCGCGTTGGGTGCGGTCCGTGCCTCGCGGCACGAGGCCTCGCGGTTGACACAACTCGGTGGTCCCTAGTACCGTTGACGTTTCCTGAGGGCCTCGACCCGGCCCCAGGCGTGTGCCGGTATCGTCTAGGGGTCAGGACACGTGGTTCTCAGCCACGGGACCGGGGTTCGAATCCCCGTACCGGTACCAACCTTCCTCTGTTCTTCCTTTCAAGCAGTTTCCAGCCGACTCGCCCGCGTGAGCTCCTGTCTTGGGCATGACCGGTTGGGGCGACTTGGTCGGCCCTACTCCACGGTTGGTCGCCCGGGAAGGCCCTGCCAAGCGGAGGGACCTCGCTACGGCGTGGTGCGGGCGTGCAGGATGTCCAGCGGACTTCGCGGCGGGTTCCGGAACTCCTTCACGACGTGGGTGTAGACCATCGTCGTCTCGACGTTGGTGTGCCCGAGATATTCCTGGATCTGCCGGATGTCCACGCCGTTGAGCAACAGGTGCGTGGCGAAGCTGTGCCGCAGCGTGTGCACCGACACCGGCTTGTGAATGCGTGACGCCGTCGCCGCGGCCTTCACGGCCTTCTGCACGACCGAGTCGCTCATGTGATGGCGCCGCACGATGCCGGCGCGGGGATCGGTCGACAGCGTCTGACTCGGGAACACCCAGAACCAGCCGAACTCCTTCCCGGCATTCGGATACTTCCGTTCCAAGGCGCCGGGCATCCAGACGCCCGCCAGCGTCGTCTTGCGGTCGGCCTGGTGCAAGGCCTCGACCTTCGTCAAATGCGCGCGCAGCTCGTCTCGCCCCGCCTCGGGCAGCAGCGTCGACCGGTCCTTGTCGCCTTTGCCGCTGCGGACGAACATCAGCCCCTGGTCGAAGTCGAGGTCCTTCACGCGCAGCTCGCAGCACTCCGACACGCGCAGACCGCCGCCGTAGATGAGCGTCGCCATCAGGCGCGCCGTGCCCGACATCGCGGCGAGCAGGGACGCCGTTTCCGGCATGCTCAGCACCACCGGCAAGCGCGGCCCACGCTTGGCCTTCACCCCGGAGGACACGTCGTCCAGGGGGAGACCCAGCACTTCACGGCACAGGAACAGGAGGGCGGAGAACGCTTGGTTCTGGGTGCTGGCCGACACCTGCCTATGCACGGCCAGGTGCGTGAGGAAATCGCGCACGCCCTCGGTATCCACACGCGGGGTGGGCACGCCCTGACGCGTGGCCGCGTAGTCCAGGAAGCGCCGCACCCAGTCCACGTAGATGCACTCGGTGCGATACGAGTAGTGCCGCGTCCGCAACCGCGTGCGCAGCAGGTCGAGCGCGGTCAGCGGGTTCGTCGCGTCAGGTGCATCGGCACCCGCCGCTGGTCGCTTCTGCCAGTCGGTGCGTTTCAGGAAGTTGACGAAGTAGATACGCAGCGCCTGGTCGGCCTGACGCACCTGCCAGTCCTGGATGCCGCCATGGCGTTCCAGCTCCTCACAGAACCGCTGGACCTGATCGACCAGAGGCTCGTTCGAGGCCGGGCGTCCGAGAAAGCGGCGCACCCAGCGGACGAAGTAGGGCGCGGCGTTGGACCGCACGATCTGGGCCTTGAGGAGGTACTCGCCGAACGACTGAAGGGACGATTCGAGTTCGCGCATGCTGCACCGCGAACCGGCGAGGCAACGCGCGTTCCAAGACCTGCCAAGGGCGATTACTCCGGCTCTGTGGCGATCTCGCAAGCCAGGTGGCACATTCTGCCGGCATGGCAGTCCACGCGCGTTGCCGTTCGGCCAACGCCGACGACGGTCTGCGGCCAATTGGCGCCCTTCACCTAACGGCGCTCACGCCAGCAATTGGCGCCGGCGCCAATTGCCCGGCCTTTGCACGACGGCACCGACGCGGAGTCGTTGATTGTGCGGGGCTTGTTCCGGGTGCCAAGGACGGGCACAATGCCGGCTGGGTGGAGGTTGTGGCCCGACTGCGGGGAGCCGTCGACGAGTCGGACCCGTGGGATGCCGCCTTCCCCCTATATAAAGTTAGGCGGACGATGCGAACTAAAGCAGCTGCGCTCAT
Organism: uncultured Acidobacteriota bacterium; assembly: GCA_963843885.1. Lineage (GTDB taxonomy): Bacteria > Acidobacteriota > Vicinamibacteria > Vicinamibacterales > UBA2999 > CADEFD01. The sequence goes on along the minus strand of CAWJMJ010000009.1, from coordinate 690,550 downwards.
CCGCGCCGTCGCGTTCAGCATGGCCTTCGGTCAGCCGGCTTCACGGCGAGCACGCAGCAACCACCGCCGCCCGATGATTTCGTGTTGTACATCGAGACCGTACTGCCCGTGCGGAGACGACGTCCGGCGCCGAAGGCCTCGGCGAGTTCAGGCGGCGCGCTGGGCCTCGACGAGCTTCTGACTGCGTGCCGATGCACCAGCGACCCGGAGACTTGCGCTGGACTAGTTCCGGCTGGTGAGCGACGCGCGGCTCTGTCGGACCGCAGCCAAGTTCAACCGACGCGTGGACCGGAGGGCTTAAGCGTGCCGTACCCGCACTACACGATCCGGCGTGGTCGTCGAGCGGGCGAGACATGCGTTCAGTGGGCGACCATCGCGTTCGCCAATCGGAGCACGCTCGACGCCTCGACTTCATCGGTGCCGTTTACGGATGCTATCGGGGCCTTCACGCTGTTCAGGCACTCGCCGCGGCCTTGCTGCCTGAGATCAGATGAGCTGGCTAACATCCGCTTGCAGCCGTCAGCGGCCCGGTGGATCATGAGGCCGCCGCGGCTGAAGCGGCATCGTTAGCCGGACTTGCCAACGCCGAACAGGTCATCGAGAATCGATGCGTGCAGTTCGAGATTCTCGGCGAGATTGAACACGCGGAGACGATCGCTGTTGGTACGGGCGTGCGCGTTCGGGCCCTGCTCAACAAGGCGCACGGCAAGGGGCGCTGGCGCAAACGCAAGGGCTTCGCGCGAGTTCGCCTTCCGGGCGGCGCCGTTCGCCGAGTTGAGCTACATTGGTACGAAGCCCACGGCATTGGGCGACGAGACTTCAAGATCAAGGCCTACGCCGACTAGCCATGAAGCACTCCACACAATTTGCCGTGTGCCTCGTCAACGCGGGCAACGAAGCGTCGCTCATCAGGGGCAAGATCTACGTCGTGCTGCCTGACGCCCAGGCGGCCAAAGACGGTCTGATCCGAATCATCGACGAGGACGGCGACGACTACTTGTTCGCGGCGTCTCAATTCGAGCTCGTCGAGTTTCCACAGGCCGTTCGCCGAAAACTCTTGGCGCTCCAAAAAGCCGGCTAACCACCAAATGCAGCCGACGCGCCGGATGTCACTGGTCGGCGCGCGGCTGATTTGGGGTCGTTAGGCTGACAACATTCATGCCCATGCAGATTGTCGACTTCCTCGCAGTTCAGTCCGACCTGGATGAAGTCTCGCACTCGGCGGCATCCTCGCGATCGTGTTCGTCTCATTCGTTGTGGCTGTCGATGGTCGTATCAACAGAGTCGTTGTGCCGCAGCTGGGCCGGATCGCCTTCCTCCAGGCAGTCGACTCCAGGCGGTGCGGCGGCTGCCGACAACTGAACGCATCCTTCGCAAACACCCGCAGACGCGCACAGCTCAGGAGCAGGGCATGAACGACGAGACGACGGCCAAGGAGTTCTCAGCAGACACCGGCTCGAGCGAAGTCACACGAATCGCCAGCTAACTACGACCTACGGAAGGGTCGAGGTGCATGGCGAGAACGCCGTTGTGTCGCAAGGCCAGTCGGGCGGAATCATGGCGCAGACCGTCATCATCAATCAGGGCAGCGTCGGCGAAGCGACGCAATCCTTCGAGTCACCGATGACATGCGTCGCGTGGGCGCCGATGGCCTCGTCACCACCACCGCGACCCTAACGCTCGAAACGCTGTTCCCAATCGCAAATCTTGCGTGGGAGTGCGCCGGCCAGACAATCGTCTCTCTGGACGTGGGCCCAACGACTCCGGGCATGTTTCAGGCAGGCCACTCTGGCGCTCGCGAGGGCTTCCACTTCACAAATATTCCTAATGCGGCTGGGCTGGTCCCGCATGCAGGTATGTCTGCGTAAGGCGGAGCAACTTGAGATCGTATACGGCATGCGGTCAGGGCGCAGCCTAACCAGGCGTTGCACTCGACGCCGCGCTGGAAGGATCGTGCTCGGCGCGGGGTGAACGTCGGTCGTTAGCCCGACAATCGAACGATCGATCCGATTCAAGACAGCGAAGCGTGCCGACTCGGCCATGGTAGCCTCAGCGCATCGCGATGAACGAGTTTGAGTGGGACCCACGCAAGGCCGGGAGCAACCTGAAGAAGCACGGCGTCTCGTTCGCCGAGGCGCTGACCGTGTTCTCCGACCCCGCGGCCAGGATCTTCGACGATCCCGATCACTCAAGCGACGAGCATCGTGAGATCATCATCGGGTACTCACGGCGCCCTCGGCTGTTGGTCGTGGGCTTCACGGAGCGGGTCGGTCGGGTTCGCATCATCACCGCGCGCCGGGCGTCGCGGGCTGAGACAAAGCGTCATGAAGAGCACACGTAAGGCAAAGGCACCGGCCCGCGACCTCCGCGCCGAGGTACGAGTTCGACTACAGCAAGAGCCAGAAGAACCGATTCGCAACCGGCGGCGCGCCGGCGGTGGCCGTCGTGCTCGACCCCGACGTGGCTCGCGTCTTCGGCTCTTCGGCGAAGGTCAACCGTCTCCTCCGGTCGGTCATTAAGGCCGTGCCCGGCGCCGTCGAGAGCGACAGAAAACGCAAAGCGGGCTAACCACCAAATGCAGCCGACGCGCCGCGTGACGCGTGTCGGCGCGCGGCTGATTTGGGGTCGTTAGCCAGACGAAACATGAGATTCCTGCGCGAAGGCGACTGGGCGGCGTGGCGCGCGGCGCTGGTCATCGTCATGGTTGGCGTTGCTTTCGGTCATGCGCAGGAACCGGCGCCGTGGCCGCCCGCGGAGCCTGTTATCGAGGAACTAGCGCGAGCGATTCTCAGCACGACACTGGATCGGCGTCACATCCCGGGCATCCGCGCCATTCCGGCCCCGGAACCAGTCCCAGTCGTGGCTGAATCACGCACGTTCAGGTGGACCGAGCGAGTCTTGCCGAACGACGGTGGCAGGCCCTTCCGGTTGACCAACCGTAACGCTCTTCGAGCCACAGCTGATGCCCAGCAAAGAGACCAGATTATACGTCTCCGTGGACGTGGTTGTCAAAGAGGACTTAGCGACGTTATGGGTCGGCGTCTGATCTTGCGCGGCCAACCGGTCGCTCAGGTCCGAACGAGTGTTGCTGCTCAGCAGAGGGTACAGTTTCGGCGTATGGCTCCAGTTGGGCGCGCGTTCGAATCAGAATTGTCCGCAATGCGGTGCTACTAGCGCTGGCTAACCACCGCTTGCAGCCGTCGGCGGCTGGCGCGATGATGAGCCGCCGCGGCTGAAGCGGCAGCGTTAGGCCTACGGGCGAACGGCGCACTTGACTCGAGCCAGACAGAGTGCGACTCTGAACTCGTGACGCACGCGGCGAAGAAACTCCTCGATGAATTCGAGGCGCTGCCCGACGACATCCGCGCTGAGGTTGTCGCGGAGTTGGTACGTCGCGTCGCCTTCGCTCCGCACGACCTGCCCACTGACACCGACTTGGTTGCCGCGGCCGATCACCTGTTCCTGGAACTGGATCGACGCGAGCAGCTGCCATGACAGCAGCTCGAGGCGAGCTCTGGCTGGTTGATCTCGGCATGGCCGCCAAGGTGCGGCCGGCCCTGGTGGTGAGCGTGCCGGCCGACGACGCCGACCGCGCACTCGTCACGATCGTGCCGCACACCACCAGCCTCCGCGCCTCGCGGTTTGAGATCGCGGTCTCGGTGCCCGTGCTCCGGGCTGGTGCCTTCGACACTCAGAACTTGATCACGATCCCGCACTCGAAGCTCGTTCGGCGGCTGGGCCGTTTGAGCCCGCCTCAGCTCAAGGCCGTTGAAGCAGGGGTCCTGAAGTGGCTTGGGCTCGACACCGATCGATCCGAGGCCTAACATCCAAATGCAGCCGACGCGCCGCGTGTCTCTTGCCGGCGCGCGGCTGATTTGGCATCGTTAGGCTGCCTCAATCTACCGACGTTGCGTTTTCGAACGGCTTCGGATCCAATCCGTCAGTTCGTCCTCTGACACCTTGCCTGCAGCGAGCGCCACGAACTGCGTCACCACGTCCGCGTCGGTGGCTTCGAACTCGTGGCCATTGACTCCTAAGAACGTCACCATCACAAGAAACCCGATGCGTTTGTTACCGTCTCGGTACGGATGGTTCTTCACAAAGCCAAACGCGTAGGCAGCGGCGAGCCGCGGCACATCTGGGGCGGTGCCGTAGTGCCACGTCTGTTGGGGCCGGGCCAGCGCCGACTCCAAGACGTTCTCATCGCGTACCCCGGGAAGGCCGCCGTGCTCACGGAGCTGATCGCCGTGAATCGCGTCCACGACGATCCGGGACAGCCAGTGTGGCTCGCGGCCCTGCTTCACCATTGGCTACTTGGCGAGTTCGCGCAGGGCGTTGCGATACGTCTTGGCGGCCTTGGCGGCGACCTTCAGTGCCTGCTCCGCCTCCGGGTCATAGGGCGTCAACAGAATGCCCCGGTCGGTCTCGACCGCGAGGACGCGGTCGCCGGCCTCAAGGTGGAGCCGGTCGGCCATATCCTTCGGCAGGGTGGCACTGACCGAGCCTCCGGCCTGCCGCAATCGCAGCTCTTTCGTCATGACGGCAGAGTAGCACAATAGTGCTACGGCAGCCTAACCTAACCAGCGGTTGCAGCCGACGGCGCGCAGTGGCAAGCTGAGCGCGCCGCGGCTGAACCGCGGTCGTTAGGCAGACCACAATGATCCTCCTCGCGTTCGCGGCTACGGTGCTGATCGCAACTCAGGCATCAACTGAGCCGCCACGCGACTTCGTGCTCAAGATTGCCCTCGGGCAGTGCTGGAACGAAACGATAGACACGACGGGCCCGACGTTCTCCCGAACGCTAAGTCCGGGCGAGACACTTACGGCAACGGTTTCGTTAATGGCGGAGCATCGACGCCGTCTCTACGCCCTCGTCGTCGATGCAGATCTATGGGGTTATCCGTCTGTGTTCACGCCAGCCGGCGAGACGCTGGTTGAAGAAGTGCCGCCCTCGGACTTCGCGATCGAAGCTCAGGCGAATGGTCGACGAACCGCTGTCCGTTGGACCGATCGGGGTTCAATGCATCCGGAAGCAGTGCGCCTCCGCGCCATGATCCGGGCGGTCCGGGCGATCTTCGCCGAGCGTCCCGAGGCGCAGCGGCTGCCGGCCTCTTCAATGATCTGCTTGTGAAGAATCGGCTGTCTGAGTTCAAGCGTGAACTGCAACACTGGCTGCCACGCATAGTGCAGTCCTCGGGTCCTACGTCCCAGGACGTGGCGACCGCAGCGCACGAGCCGAAGCGGCTGGGCAGGGGTCGAACTCGCTTGAAAAAAACTTGAAACTTTGCGCAGGGGGGCGTTGCTGGTGGCCGGGGCTTCTTGTGCGGCAGCAACTGGCGGAATCGAGCGCTCGTGGGCTTGACCGATCCCCCTCGCATACCCAATGTGACCCAGGGTATCTTGGGAGTCGAATCCAGAACATTGTCTCTGACCAATGCCGTCCTTCATTGAAGTGGTCGAACTCGTTTCCACGGCCATTGATGGCGCCGGTGTTGCCGTCGTCGTGCTGGGGATGTTCGGCGCGGCCATACGCGCGGCCATCAACTGGCGCCACGAACGGGCGGTCTTCCGGTCGTTCCGGCAAGACATCGGGCGCGGCATCCTCCTGGGTCTCGAGTTTCTCGTGGCCGCCGACATCATTCGCACAGTGGCCGTGGCTCCGACGCTGACCGGTGTGCTGCTGTTGGGTCTCATCGTGTTGATACGCACGTTCCTGAGCATGGCCTTGCAGGTAGAACTCGATGGGCGGTGGCCGTGGCAACCGAGACAGCAGTCTTCCGCGTCGGAGCCGTCAAGGCCGTGACCGTCCCGCCAGTGCGGCTGAGCGAGGCGCCACGGCTGATCCTTCACCGTTAGGTCATGACCAAGTCGTCGCAGCCCATGCCAATGCTGGTGAAGGTGCTCGCCGTTGTCATCACTCTTGCGGTCAGCGGCACTGGCGTCCTGGCGGTGGTGTCGCACCATGTGCCTGAGCGGTCGACCCGTTACGGGCTGGCGCGGGCTCTGGAAGGCGCACAGGCAGATGCCTTCGGGATGACGGTGTTTCTTGTCGGGCTCCTGCCCTTGGCCCTGTTAGCGGGTTCGCCTCGCCGCGCCGCGTGGTTTGGCGGCATCGTCGGGGTTCTGGTCTTGGCATCGCTGTTCGTCGGTGCAGGTTAGCAACGTGTTGCGACCGGCGACGGGTCGGACGGGGTAGCGCGTTCCGCTGCGAGAACTCAGCGATCGAGAGATCAGGCTGCGCGTGATTCTGGCGGCGGCCAGCTCCCGTGCGTGGCCCGGCGCGTAGGCGACCGGGCGGTCCCTGGGCGCGACCGCTGACCCCGGCAACGGGCATCGCTGTCCTCTCACGGCTGCGTTTTCGCCGCCTTCCGGTAAAAAAAGGCGTGATTTCGCAGGTTGTCCGGGCATGGTCATTGCAAAACAAGCGTGCAGGTCAATGAGGACCGCGGAAGGAAGGTCAGCCGTGAGGAAGATCAAGATGGCAGTCGTCGCAGCGTTGGTCGCCAGCACGGTGAGCTTCCAACCGGTGCCCGCCGTGGCCGCAGACCACGACCGGCGCGACACGCATGCCGAACGTCGTGAGGATCGCCGTGACCACCGGCGCGACCGCCGCCACGATCGGCGATATGACGATCGGCGCTATGACGACGGGCGCTACGACAACAACAACCGCTACGACGCGGCGCGCTACTACCGCGAGGATCGCCGCCGCCCGGTGCGCCTGGGCCGCAACGACCGCATCTATCGCGGATCCGACAACCGCTATCTACTGCCGCCGCGACGACGGCACCACCGGCCTCATCGTCGGCGGCATGGCGGGCGGCGTGCTCGGCACCATCATCGCCCCGGGAGAATCGAAGACCCTCGGCGCCATCCTCGGCGCGGGCGCCGGCGCGCTCATCGGACGCGCCATCGACAGCGGCGTCGAGTGCCGGTGACGGCGGCCGCTAGGAACTGACGTAACCACTCGACCCGGGAGCGCCGCCTCGTGCGGCGCTCCTTTTTGTACGGCCACTGTTCGGGGGAGCGATCGCCGCGAGCTTTCGAGCGCCGTTGAGCAAGCCCCGCACGCGGGTGCGGGCCTGACTCGCCAGCGACCGGCCCTAGCTGACCGAGCTGTTGATGCCAGTCGCATTGCCCGCGAACACCAGTTCCACGAAGCGGCTCGGCACGTGGAAGTCGGGTTCGGCGGTGCCGGTCGGCGCAAACGCCAGATACTGACGGGCGCCGTCGAAGCGGCAGATGCGGAACAGATTGACGTGCCAGCGGTCGCCGGCCTCGGGCGTGGCGCCGAAGGCGGCAAACGGAATCCGCATGACGACGCGGAAGCGGCCGTCATCCGGCACTATTTCGGCGGCCGTCTCCATCCCGCTGTGCCACGCGCCGTCGATGTCCACACGCGGCTGGCGCACGGCCAGATCGCTCCATTGGCCGGTGGGCGCCACTTCGAATTCCTTGTAGCTGTCGGCGTGCGGCTCGTTCGGCGAACGCACGAAGGCCTCGCAGACGTCGCGCTCCCATAGCCCCTGACGCTCGACGGCCGGGTCGAACGCCACGTCGACATCGAGATCGATGAAGTGGCAGTCGAAGGCGAACCACAGGTGCTGGGCCGTCCACAGCACGCGAGCGGTCGTGTCCAGCCCCGGCGGCGCCAGGTCGCCGCGCCACGAGCGGTTGATGGGGTACGCCGCGGCGTGACGCCAGGCCGGGTGGGTGAGGTCCGCGGCCAGGGGCGGCGGGTTGGAGTGGAAATGCGCCGTGATGTGCATGCCTGCCCTGATCATACCGGAGCGGTTGACGCCCACCCGTATTCCTTGAGACCCTTCGCGGCGATGAATCGCTGGGTGGTCGCGCTGGGCTTCGCCTTCACCGCGGCCCTGCTCGCGAGCGCCATTGGCCGGGTCGGGCTGGCGCAGACGCTCGAGCTCAAGACCTACGACGCGCGGATGCGGGCCGTGGCCACGGGCCAGGGCACGCCGCCGCCGATTGCGATGGTGCTCATCGACGACCACTCCATCCGGCAGCTCGAGCCGCTGGTCGGCCGCTGGCCATGGCCGCGCATGGTGCACGCCGTGCTCGTCAACTTCCTGGCCCGCGCCCCGGCCAAGCTGATTGTCTATGACGTGCTCTTCGCGGAAGGCGACAAGGCCACGACCGAGATTGGCGGCACCGCCTGGACCGGCGCGGAATCGGACCAGGCGCTGGTCGACGCCGTAGAGGCCGCCGGCACCGTCATCCTGGTGGCCGAGGCCTCGAGCGAGGCCACCGAGCGGCCCAATGCCGACCAGCGTCCGTCGCTCGACGGCATCCCGTCGCTGTCGGTGCGCTGGCCTGTGCACGGCTTCGCCGAACGCCGGCCGCTGCTCGTGCCGCCATTCCCTGCGCTGGCGCAAGCGGCGCGGGGCCTCGGCCATGCTCGTGTGGCCTACGACCTCGACGGCCCGTGGCGGCGCTACATCCCGTTTGTCGAGGTCGAAGACCGCATCGTTCCGGCGTTGCCGGTGGCGGCGGCGCTCGCGGTCGCCGGCACGTTGCCGGAGCAGGTGTCCGCGTCGCGTGGCTCCCTGCACCTGGGCCCGACGCGGGTGCCCTGGATAGAGCAAATCGCGCCCGACTACTATGGGCCGGCGAAGGCCGTGTGGCGCCCGCTCGTGCCCTTCCGCGGGCCGACCATGCGCGCCGATCACACGCCCACCTTTCCCAGCTACTCGTTTCAGGACGTCTTCCTGGCCGAGCAGCAGTTGCTGGCAGGCGAGCCGCCGCACCTCGACCCGGCGGTGTTCAAGGACCGCATCGTGGTCGTGGGCGTGACCGCCCAGGGCCTGACGGATCTCGTTCACCACGCCGTTTGGCGAAGGCCGCATGCCCGGCGCCGAGGTCCACGCCAACGTCATCGACGGACTACTCAGCGGGCGGGCCATCGCACCAGCCGTTCCCTGGCAGCGGGTGGCCGTCACGCTTGCCCCGGCCCTCGCCATAGCGGCCGTGGGCGCCCTGGCGGTGCCGTGGGTCACGGCCGCCGCGTCCGCGGCTGCGGCCTCCGCCGTCGTCTGGTACGCCACCCGCGCCTTGGGACACGGCGTGTGGCTGCCGCTGGTCGTGCCGGTCACCGCGTGCCTGCTCACGTTCCTGGTCGACCTGGCGTGGCGGTATTTCGTTGAGGGCCGCGAGAAGCGGAGGGTGAAACGGCTGTTCTCGCGCTATGTCTCCAAGGATGTCTACCAGCAGCTCCTGGCCAGTCCGTCGGATGCGGTGCTCGGCGGCGAGCGGCGTGACATGACGGTGCTGTTTTCGGACATGCGCGGCTTCACCACGCTCTCGGAAAGCGGCGAGGCCGAGGAGCTGGTGCGGCAACTGAACCAGTACTTCACACGGATGGTGGAAGTGGTCTTCGCCCACCGCGGCACCGTCGACAAGTTCGTCGGCGACATGGTCATGGCGCTCTACGGCGCTCCGCTCGACGACCCGGAGCACGCCGATCACGCCGTGCAGACGGCGCTGGCCATGGTGCGGGAACTGCGGCGCCTGAACCGCTTGTGGGCGGTCGAGGGAAAGGCCGCACTGGACATCGGCATCGGCATCAACACTGGTGAGATGATTGCCGGCAACATCGGGTCCGATACGATCATGAGCTACACCGTGATTGGCGACAACGTGAACCTCGGCGCGCGGCTCGAGTCCCTCAACAAGGACTTCGGCACGCGGATTCTCATCTCCGAGGCCACCAGGCGGCAGTTGCAGGGGACCTACGACATCCGCCCGCTGGGCGAGGTGATGGTCAAGGGCAAGACCAGGGCCGTGCAGGTGTTCGAAGTGCGCGAATCCGGGCACGACGGAAAGCACGGGCGCACCGAGCCCAACGAGCACAATCAGCACAACGAGGTAGGGGCATGAATCGACGGGCAATCGTGACCATCGCCGGGGCCGTGGCCCTGACGCTGGCAACCGCACCGGCCGGGGCCGAGCAATTGGGGAAGCTCGGCGGCGCGCTGAAGAAGGTGCAGCAGTTCAAGGACGTCGAGATGACCGACGCCGAAGAAGCGCAACTCGGCGCCGAGGTCAGCCAGCGCATCCGCGCCCGTTACGGCGTGGTGCAGGACCAGGCCGTGCACAAGTACGTCACGCTCGTCGGCACCGCGCTGGCCCAGACCAGCACCAAGCCCAGCCTGGCCTGGAAGTTCATCGTGCTCGACACCGATGCCGTCAACGCCTTTGCCGCGCCGGGCGGCTTCGTCCACATCACCAAGGGCGCCCTGGCCAACCTCAAGAACGAGGCGGAGCTGGCCGGCGTGCTCGGCCACGAGATCATCCACGTCACCGAGAAGCACACCATCCGCGCCATCCAGAAGGGCAAGCTCGTGCAGATGGGCGCCGACGAGACGCTGGCCGGCAACAGCGCGCTGATGAACAAGCTGGCCGACAAGGCTTACGAGGTGGTCGAGGGCGGCTTCGGCCGGGGCGAAGAACTCGAGAGCGACGAGAAGGGCATCGTGCTCGCCAACTCCGTCGGCTACGCGCCGCAGGGCATGAACGGGTTCCTGACCATGTTGATGGCCCGCAACAAGGACGCGGCGCCGGCCAGGAACGGCCTCTTCGCCTCGCACCCCGAGACCAAGGAGCGGGTCGAGAAGATGACCAAGCAGATCGCCGAGGCCAAGCTCACCGGCACGGCCACGGTCGCCGACCGCTACAGCACGACAATCACCTTCAAGCCGGTGGCTGCCGCCGAGATCGCCACCATCGAATCGGGCTCGTCGGGGGCCGCCGGGCCGGCGCCCAAGAAGGCCGACGAGGAGCCGAAGAAGAAGGGCCTCGGCGGACTGGCCGGACGTCTGCGGCCAAGTGGCGGCGAGCAGAAGTCGGCGCAGGTCACCGGATCGGGCGCGTCGCGCGGCGCCGGCAGCGAGGATCGGCTGGCCAAGGGCGGAGGCAATCCGGCGCTCGTCACCGTCACCGTATCACCGGCCGAGATCGCGGCCTTCAAAGCCGCTGGCGGGCTGAAGTAGGCGAGGCCCGGGCCCGCCATCCAGTTGATGCCGCTGTCCGCCATCACCCTCATGGCGCTCGTTGCCGTCGTCGCGGCGGCGGCGGCCGTGCGCAGCCGTTTCGTGCGCGGACGGCTCGGCTTTGCCGCCGTGCTGCTGCTCGGCGCGGTGGCACTCGACGTGGCCGTGCTCCAGGGCGTCGGCGATCCGCTGTTCGTCAGCGGCCTGGCGCGCCTGCTGCGGGCCGCCGCCGGCATCGTGAGCGTGGTCGCCTTGGCTTTCAATCCGTGGCGCCACGACCGCGTCTCCGAGCGCGTGCCGGCAATCGTACAGGACGTGACTGTCATCGTCCTCTTCGCGCTGGCGGCGACCGTGGTGCTGGACGAGAAGGTGCTCACGACCTCGGCCGTCGGCGCCGTCGTGGTCGGCTTCGCCCTGCAGGACACGCTCGGCAACCTGTTCTCGGGTCTGGCCATCCAGATCGAGAAGCCGTTCCGCGTTGGCCACTGGATTCGCATCGGCGACTACGAGGGCAAGGTGCAGCAGGTGACGTGGCGCGCCACCAAGCTGCTCACCAAGGCCGGCCAATACGTGGTCGTGCCCAACAGCATGATGTCGAAGGATCCGATCCTGAACTTCTCGGAGCCGACCGAGCCGACGCGGATTGAAGTGATGGTCGGCGCCAGTTACGACGCGGCGCCCAACGTGGTGAAGCAGGCGCTGCACGAAGCGCTCGACAACTCGCCGTTGGCGCTGACGGCGCCTCCGGCCGATGTGCTCATCGAAGATTTCGGAGCCTCGTCGGTGAACTACCGGCTGCGCTTCTGGATCGCGGATTACGGTCGCGACGGCGCGGCGCGCGACCAGGTGCGGTCGAACATCTGGTACACGTTCAGGCGACACGCCATCGAGATCCCCTACCCGATTCAGGTGGAATACAGCCGCGACGTGGTTCCGGCGCGCACGCCGGAGCGGCTGCAGGCGCTGGCCGCGCGGCTCGACCAGATCGATCTCTTCGGCGATCTGGACGGCGACGAGCGCGTGCGGCTGGCCGAGGGCTGCCGGGAACACCTTTTCGCCGCCGGCGAGCGGGTCGTGCGCCAGGGCGCCCAGGGCCGGTCGATGTTCGTGGTCTTGGACGGAGCGGTGCGCGTCTCGCTCGAGCCGACGGGACAGGACGTGGCCCGGATTTCCCAGGGCGGCTTCTTCGGCGAGATGTCGATGCTCACCGGCGAGCCGCGCACGGCGACGGTGACGGCCACCGACGACGCGCTGCTGCTCGAGATTCCGACCGACCAGTTCCGCGACCTGGCGCGCGGCCGGCCCGGCTTGCTCGAGCACGTGAGCGAGGTGGTGTCGGCGCGGCGGGTCGTGCTGGATGAAGCCAGGGCGGCCGCCGACGAAGCGCAGGCGGCGGTACCGGCTCGCCTGAGCCTGTTGCGCCGTATCCAGCGCTTCCTCGACGTCTAGTAAGGGCCGCCGCGGCCCCGGCCCCGGCCGCCACGGGTTTCCCGGTAGCCGTCGGCGTAGCCCTGTTCGAAGGCGGCGCGGTAGGCCTGCTGGTAGACGCGGCGCGGGCCGTAGTCGCGCCGGTAGCCCTGGTCGGCGTTGCGGTAGCGACTGTGCCGCGCGGGATCGGGCCGATCGCCATCGCGGCCGTCCTCGAGACCCTTGCGGTAGCCCTCCTCGAAGCCGTTGCCGCGGGCGATGTCGACAATCGGCGCGCGGCCGTAACCGTCCGGACGCGGCCCGTAGCCGGGCCGGGATCCGAAACCCGGCCGCGCCCGCCCGGGCTGGGGTCCGCGCCCGGCCCCGCGTCCGCCGCCCGAGTAATAGCCGTCGCGGTAGCCGGCCACGAAGCCGGCGCGGTATTGCTGCTGGTAATCGTCGCGGCGGCCGTCGCGGCGCTGGTAGCCGCTGTCGGCGGCCCGGTAGTCGCGGTGCCGCTGATATTCGAACGGCCGCCCGTCGCGGGCGTCGTCGCCGCCGGCCCGCGCGCCGTCGCGATAGCCCTCGTCATGGCCACCCCGAGGGTCGGCCCACTGCGCCGCGACCGGGGCGCCGGCGAGCGCCAGCACCGCGACGGCGGTCAACGCGGCTCCGAGAAGTTTGGCATGCATGGTGGTGTCTCCGTCACTGCGGCTGGCACCGGCGGCAGTGCAGGCGCCGTGCCAACAGCGTGTCTCGACCTGGCGCCCGCGCTACGGGGCGGCAGCGCGAGGCGCCGGCGCCGCCAACCGGCGCGTTGCCCATCGGCGAGGCCGCTACTGTGCGCAAAGGAGGTCAGAGGGTCAGTTCGGTGCCGGCGCCCGTTTCCACCGCGCGCCGATAGACGAGGTCGGCCGCCATCACGTCCTCGACCGCCATGCCCAGCGACTTGAAGATGGTGACCTCGGCGGACGACTGGCGTCCTGGCACGCGGCCGAGCACGACCTCGCCCAGCTCGCCGGCCACGTGCGCGTCGGTGAAGCGGCCCTCGCGGAGACCCTGGACGATATCGCCCGATTCGACCAGTGCGGCGGCCCGGGAGTCGACGACGAGCCGGGCGCGGGCGACCAGCTCCGGCGGCATCTCCCGGTGATCGGGCCGGCAGGCCCCCACCGAGATGACGTGGGCGCCGGGCGCCACCCAGGCATCGGCAATCACCGGTTCGGACGACGAGGTGACGAGCACGACGATGGCGGCGCCGCGGACCGCCTCCTCGGCGGTGGCGGTGGCGCGGACCGCGCCGGCGGCGTGGCCCTGCATCTCGCTCACGAAACGCTCGCGGCTGCCCGCCTGGGGGCTCCACACGCGCACGTCGCGGAGCGGCCGTACGAGGGCCAGCGCCTCGAGGTGACTGCGCGCCTGCACGCCGGTGCCGATGATGGCCAGCGAGGAGGCTTCGGCGGCGGCCAGATGGCGGGCCGAGACGGCCGACACCGCGGCGGTGCGCGCCTCGGTGATGTAGCGTCCGTCCATGATGGCCATCAGGCTGCCGGTGTCGGGATCGAGCAGCAGGATGGTGGCCAGATGGGACGGCAGGCCCCTGGCGGCGTTGCCGCCGAAGACCGTGACCAGCTTGGCGCCGAGTTGCGGCGGCTCGGCCACGTAGGCCGGCATCAACCCGAAATAAGCTTTCTGCGGCCCGACCATGAGCACGCTGCGCACCGGCTGCAGCACCTCGCCGGCCGAGAACCGGGCCAGCGCCGTTTCCATCGAGGTGATGAGGTCGTTCAGGGGCAGAAGCGTAGCGACGTGTTGTTCGGTGAGGAGGCGGAAACGCTGCGACATGCCCGCATGGTGGCACAGTCAGGCGGGGAACGGCCGCGGCCACCCTTGCGCCGTCTGGGCGGCGGTGCGCACCGTGTTCAGATGGATGCGGACGATGTCGTCCACGTCGGGCGCGTAACCGCCGCTCATCACCACCACGACCGGCACGCCGGCGGCCTGGCAGGCGGCAAACACGTGCGCGTCGCGGGCGTGCAGGCCGGCCACGCTGAGGCCCAGCCGCCCCAGCCGATCGCCCACATACGGGTCGGCGCCGGCCAGGTAGAACACCAGTTCAGGGGCATGCCCCGCGAGCACGGCTGGCAGGTGCCGGGCCAGCTGGTCCAGATACTCGTCGTCGCCGGTGCCGTCGGCCAGCTCCACGTCGAGGTCGCTCGTCTCCTTCCGGAACGGAAAATTCTTGGCCCCGTGCATCGAGAAGGTGAACACCGACGGGTCGTGCCGGAAGATCGCGGCCGTGCCGTTGCCTTGATGGACGTCGCAGTCGACGACCGCCAGGCGCCGGCAGCGCGCCTCGCGCTGCAGCACGCGCGCGGCCACGGCTACGTCGTTGAACACGCAGTAGCCCTCGCCGCGATCGGCAAAGGCGTGATGGGTGCCCCCGGCGAGGTTCACGGCGACACCGTCGTTCAGGGCCGCGTGCGCCGCGGCAATGGTCGCGCCGGTCGAGCGGCGCGAGCGCTCGACCATGGCTGGCGACCAGGGAAACCCGATGCGCCGCATCATCTCGGGCGGCAGCGTGCCGTCGGCCACGGCGTGCACGTAGGCGGCGTGGTGGGCGAGCGTCAGCTGATCCCAGGTGGCGGCGGGCGCCTCGATGACGTCGCCGGCGGGGACGACCCCATCGCCGATGACCCGTTCGCGCAGGCGCGCGTACCTGGTCATCGGGAACCGATGTCCTTCGGGCAGGGGCAAGACGAAATGATCGGAGTAGAACGCGCGCATGAACGGTTCCGTTGTCGACCTTCTGCAGCAAGCGGGAGCCGACATGGTCGCGACGCCGGTCGCCTTTCCGTTCGCCGACCGATTCAGACGGGAGTGGAGGCCGTCGTGTTTATTATTCCGCGGCGCTGTGCTACGGTCGCCACCTTGATTCAGCGTAGCCCGATGGCGATTTCCGAGCAAGCTGCCAGCGGTTCGCCTCACTGATGGCCGGGAGAGTTCCAAGGTACGGCTTACCGGCCAGCCGCGCCAGTGCACCTCGGGCGAGGCCCTCAGAGATGACTGATCGGACAACGCTCCCGCTCCTCACCTCGATGGTCGACGCGACCGGGACGCTCGTCACCCGCGGCGTCCGTATCCTGGCGTCGGCGTCTTGGCCCCTGACGAAACGACCGTGACGCACGACCGCGTGGTCATCACGCCGTTCGAGCGGCGAGCTGCCGTCCTGGACATCATCGCCGGGGCGCGCCGCCGCCTCGCGCTCACCATCTTTCGCTGCGATGATGACGAGGTGCTCGAACAGGTGGCCGCCGCCGTGGCTCGGGGCGTTGAGGTGGACGTGCTGCTGACGCGCCGGGCGCGTGGCTGGAAGCGGCGGCTCGACGATCTGGAACTGACACTCACCCGCCTGGGCGCGCACGTCACGCGCCACGGCGCCCGCGCCACCAAGCACCACGCCAAGTACATCGTGGCCGACGAGGGGCCCCTGCTCGTGGCGTCGTTCAATCTCACGCGCAAGTGCTTCCACGACACCTGCGACTTCGCCGTCGTCACCCACGATCCGGCGGCGGTCAGGGACGCGTGGCGCCTGTTCGACGCCGATCTGGCGCGGCAAGACCTGCCCCTGGCCGCGGCCGCGCGCTCGCGGCTCGTGGTCGGGCCGGAATGGGCGAGTACGGCCGTGCGGACATTGCTCGCGGGTGCGCGCACGCGTATCCGCATCATCGATCACAAGTTCGACGATCCGCGCGTCCGGCGGCAGCTCACGGCCAAGGTGCGGGAGGGCGTGCCCGTGGAGCACCTGGGGCAGCGCGTCATCGACGGCCGGGCCGCGCACGGCAAGCTGACGCTGATCGACGACACGGTGGCGCTGGTCGGCAGCCTGGCGCTCTCGGCGACGAGTCTGAGCCTGCGCCGCGAGCTCAGTATCGTGGTCCACGAACCGGCCGCCGTGGCCCGCCTTCACGGCTTCTTCAGGCGCGCCGCGCGCGCCGCTCTCACCCCCTCTGGAACCCACCGCCGATGATTCATCAGATCCGTACTATCGATGCCCACACCGCAGGTGAGCCGCTCCGGCTGGTGGTCGACGGCCTGCCCACGCCCGAGGGCGCCACGATGCTGGACAAGCGCGCCTGGGCGGTCAAGCATCTGGACCATTTGCGCCGCGCGATCATGCTCGAGCCGCGCGGCCACGCGGACATGTACGGCGCCCTGCTGACCGAGCCGGTCACTGCAGGAGCGCACGCTGGCGTGCTCTTCATGCACAACGAGGGCTGGAGCACGATGTGCGGCCACGGCGTCATCGCCGTGACCACCATCGCGGTGGAGCGCGGGCTGATGTGGAGTGCCGGCGAGACCCGGGCGAACGGCGAGGTGGAACTCGTGCTCGACGTGCCGGCCGGTCCGGTGCGGGCGCGGGCACGGTCCTCGACCGTGGACGGACGAACGCGGGTGAACGACGTCTCGTTTCTCAACCCGCCCTCGTTCGTGCTGGCCGCCGGCGTGCCCGTGCCGGTGGGCGGACGTTTGGTGCCAGTGGACGTGTCGTTTGGCGGCGCGTTCTACGCCATCGTCGACGCCGAGGCCGCAGGGCTCTCGATCGACATCGCGAAACTGCCCGAGCTGAAGCGCACCGGCATGGCCATCGCACGAGAAGTGGAGCGGGTCATGAAGGTCGTGCACCCGGTCGAGCCGGGCCTGGCCGGCGTCTACGGCACGATCTTCACCGCGCCGGCGCAGAGTGCAGGGGCGCACCTGCGCAACGTGACGGTGTTTGCCGATGCCGAAGTGGACCGCTCACCCTGCGGCAGCGGCACGGCGGCGGTGATGGCCGTGCTCGACGAGATGGGCGTGCTCAGCGCTGGCGACGGCACGTTCGTGCACGAGAGTCTGATCGGGACCCTGTTCACCGGGCACGTGGCGTCGCGTACGCGCGTTGGCGACTTCCCGGCCATCGTGCCCGAGATCGCTGGCAGCGCCTGGATCACCGGCGAACACCTGTTCCTGGTGGACGCAGACGATCCGCTGCGCGCCGGCTTTCGAATTTAGCGAGCCGATTCAGCCTGCTGGCGGATACGCCGGCGGGCTGTTGATTGGAGCGGGCTCGCAGGCGGCGGCTACTTCGCCGGGGCGGAGGCACCCAGCGCGGCCAGCTTGCCGAAATCCACTTTGGCCGCGAAGTCGTGCAACTGCTTGGGCTCGCTGATGCCCTCGCCCTCGATAGACACGAGGAAGCGCTTGGCCACGACGATGTTGAGTTCGCCGCTCTTGCGCTCGCTGTTCCACTTCTCGAAGCCCGGTTGACCGCCGATGGTCGCGGACTTCTCGTAGCCGTCGTCAGTTTCCTTCTCGTAGCCGGTCGCCAGGAACATCGCCCACGGCGCGACCAGGATCTGGTTGAAGGCCGAATCGACGATCTTCACCGCGACCGTGCGATCGCCGTTGCGGTACTGCGTTTCGGTTTGCGAGAACGCGACCGGCGAGGTCATGCGCTCACCCTTCGGCTTGTCCATGGTCCAGCCCGATACCTCGGGGAAGGCCGTTTGCAGATCGCGGAAGCTCACGGGCGCGGCTGGCGTGGTGCCGTTGGCGCCGCCCATCGCGGCAGCCATGCCCTGCATGGCCTTGGCGAAGTCTTCCATGCCCTTGGCGGCCTGGTCGCCGGTAGCCGTGCCGTCCGCCCCGGTTGCGGCTTCACCCGCGGCCTGACCGGCCTCGGCCATCGCCTCGCCGGCCTTCTCCATGTCCTTGGCGGCGTCCTCGAGAGCGGCGGCCGCCTTTTCTTCGCGGGATTGGCCGCAGGCGGTCGAGAGGAAGGCCGAGAGGCCGAGAACGAGTCCGAGAGTGAGCCGGTGCCGCATGTGGGAAGTCCTCCGTGTGCCTGGCCCAGCGCCGGTGGCGAGGGCGTCAACGATGATAGCGCGAGTCTTCCGGGCGGGCCCTCATGCCATATCGTGCCCATCCGTGCGGGCAGCGCCGGCGCGGGCGGATTCAAGAAGCGGTAGCAGCGGCCGATTCGCTCAGCATGAGGAATCCTTCCCGGCGCCACCGCCGCGGCGCCTGCGCGGCAGTGACGGCGGTCGCCATGGCCGTCGCGGTTCTGGCGATGCTGTCACCGGTGATGGCCGCGCCCGAGCTCACGCCGGTCAGCGCCCTTGCGCGGCTGGCGAGCGGCAACGACCGTTTCGTAAAGGGCACGACCAAGCCGGCGAGCGCCGGGCCGGCGGCCAAGCGGTCGCTGGCCGTTGCCGCGACGCCATTTGCCATGGTGCTGTCGTGTGCCGATGCGCGCGTGCCGCCCGAGTATGTCTTCGACGCCGCGCTCGGTGACCTGTTCGTCGTGCGCACCGCCGGCGCGGTCGTGGACCGAGCGGTGCTGGCCAGTCTTGAATACGGCGCCGCCCGCCTGCATGTGCCCTTGCTCGTGGTCATGGGTCACGACTCGTGCGACGTGGTCAAGGCGGCGGCGGAGTCGACGCCGGTCGAGGGACCGAATTTCGATTACGCGGCCAGGGCCATTCGCGCCGGCACGGGACGGACGCCGGCCGAACGGACGGAACTGCGTGGCGCCGTCCTGGCCAACGTCGAACAGGTCATCAACGACGCGATGGCCGGCAGCGCGATCCTCCGCCAGGCGGCCGCGGCCGGCAGCCTCCACGTGGTCGGGGCGTATTTCGACAGCGGCAGCGGCAGCGTGATCTTCTCCGAGCCGGTCGGCTCGACGACGGCGTCGTCGGCCCCGGCCCACAAGTAACGCCATGCGCGCCCTCGTGATCGTCACGCTGGTGTTCGGCGCTGCCACCGCGGCTGCGGCCCGGTCGCAGGAAGCCGCGCACGCGGCCGCGCCAGCGGGCGACACGCACGCGGCGCCGCCCCTCGCCAAACCGGCGACTGCCGGCAGGGCCAAGCCGGTGGTCTCGCGGATCACCGCCGCGCCCCAAGCCGCGTCCGCGTCGTCCGATACGCATGCCGCGGCCGGCGCCCAGGCCGCGGCCGACCCGCATCCGGCCCGCACCCTCCAACCCTCAGCCGACACCCACGCCGCCGCCGACAAAAGCGACCCAGCCTCCGCGGTCCCGCCGGTCGATGCTCACCAGACGCCGGCGTCAGGCAGAGCCCGGCCAGTCGTGTCGGGCGCCAGGCCACCGGCAGCGCACGGCGCTGCTCCGGCCGAGCCGTCGGCACCCGTTGCGGCCGCGCCGGCCGACGCCGCGCGCAAGGTGTCGGTCTCCGGTTTTACCCCGGGCAAGGCCGCCGCGCCAATCCGGACACCGGTGGACGTCGCGCCGGCCACTCGGGGCGTCGTCAAGCTGGCGACCGTGCATGGGCGCATCCAAGCGGCGTTGGCGGAACTGAAGCTGGACGCGCCGGACGGCGAAGGCCATGGCTCGACCAACATCGGCGCGGGGGCAACCAGCACGGCGCGTAGCCGGAGCGGCGAGCCGGTGCCGCCGCGCTACACCCTGACGTGGCCACAGCCGCGCTGGCGCGTGGCCTGGCCCGACGAGGACCGCGTTCTCGTGGCGTGGCCAGCGAAGACCGCGCCGGTTCCGCACTGACACGATTCGCGACAGCCGCGGCGCTCATCGCCTTCATCAACAACGGCGGCACCCGGCGGCTGCCCCCGGATTTCGGCGGCATCGCCGCGCCGAATGAGAGCCACGGCATTCCCTACGTGGTGGTCGCGGGCGATCAGCCCAAACGGACCGTGCAGTTCGATTACGCCGGCAAGAGCGACGGCATGGGCACGGCCTTCTATCCGATTCGCGATCAGGCCATCACCGAACCTTACTGGATCGAGGGCGGCGCCCCCGGCACCCAGGCCGCGGGGGGGCGATCGCCACATGCTGATCGTGGACAAGGACAACCTGACGCTCTACGAACTGTTCGACCTGGGCTGGGACGGCACGAAGTGGGCAGCCGGCTCGGGTGCCTATTCCGACTTGCGGACCAACGGCCGGCGTCCCGCCGGTTGGACGTCCGCCGATGCAGCGGGCCTGGCCATCCTGCCCGGTCTCGTGACGTACGACGAAGTCTAACAGCGCGTCGTCGTACGTGCTCGAGGCTGGGTAGGAGACCGGGCTCTCTCGTGATGGCGAACGTGGGCAGCGCGACGTCGGTCAGGGGCGACGTCCCGCCCGGGGTCTACCACGTGCGCGTGCGCGTCGTGGGCGCCTGCGGCCAGCAGGGGCCGGCGTCGCCCGAGGTCGTCGTCACGGTGCAGTGAGGCGCGTGCCGCCGGCGGTCGCGGCCGGAGTCAGTCCAGCCGCGTCGCGTAGCGTTGCCACACCGGCGCCGACTCGGGAGCGGTGCAGATGGTGACGGCATCGATGGTGCCGCAGACGTTGCCGCCCGGAGCCGCTTGCACCGCTGCGGCGCCCTCCGGCGACATCACGTAGAGGGCATCGCCGGCAAGGCGTCCGGCCGCCAAGTCGGCCTGTAACTGCTGACAGTAGCGGGCGCGCGCGATTTCGGAATGCCGCGACAACGTGCCGGTGTTGACCGTAAGGCCGTTGGCGGCGGCAAACTGCAGGGCGTTCTCGCGCGACAGCGCGGCGGTGGCGCATTGCGGCGGTGGCGCCACGACCAGGTGCCGGTAATTGCGCGCGATGCCGGGCCAGCGAGGCGAGACGAATGGGTTGATCCACTCGTGGAACGCGGGGTCGTGCGCCGTCTGCCGCCGCGTCAGGTGGATGTCGTGCAGATCCACGGCCTGCACGAGCACCGCCGCCGCCAGCACCATCCGCGCGGCGCGCCCTGGCAGATGGAGGGCGACGCCGGTGACGGCGGCGGTCACCAGCAGATAGCTCAGCGGCCACATGAAGCGGCCCGACGACCGGAACAGCGTCAGCGGCGCCGCCCACGGGCCGATGAGGTCGACCACCACGCGGTCGCCCAAGGTGACGAGCGGACTGATCGCGAAACACATCATGGCCACGCCCGCGATCCAGACGGTCGCCGGCCAGAGCGGCGCAGGCGTGGCTTCGTTCCGGCGCCGGGCCCGCACCGTCAGGACCATCGCCATCGCCATCACGAGCAGGATGCCGGCGCCGAAGTAATGGAAGCCCTCGAGGACCTGGCCCTCGCCCATGTTGGGCCAGTCGGGCAGCAGCGTGGACCAGCCGTAGGGCGAGATCGGGGCCAGCAGGTTCATCGAGAAGAAGCCGAGCCCGCCGGCCGTCAGCGGCTCGGTGCCGCCAAGGTTGAACATGCCCGAGAGCCACCATCCGAGCAAGGTGGTGACCAAGCCGGCCGCGAGAGCGGCCACCCGCGTGCGGATGGCCGGCCCGTGGCGGCCCACGGCGATGGCCCCGAGCAGCGCCAGCACCATCGCCGCCAGGTAGGGCTGAATCATGCCGGCCAGCAGCCCGAGGACCGCCCATTCGAGCGGCCGGCAGCGTCGCTCGGGTGGGCGCGACCCGACCAGCAGGCACCACAGGATCAGCCAGTGCGCGCACAGCGCGGCATGGGCGATCCGGGCCAGCATCACCGGCATGAGCACGAACAGCGTGGCGCCGAGCAACTGCGTCACGCCGTCGGCCGAGCGTCGGGCGATCAGGCGCGCGCCAAGTGCGCCCTGCAACGCGAAACACAGCAGTTCCCAGGCGCCCAGGTACTGGAAATCGCGAGGCAGCCACGGAGACAGCGGCTTGAACAGATAGGCGAGCAGCGGCAGGGAATCGGTGAGCCCGATGGCGGTGCCGATCGGCGCGTTGTAGCCGCTGACCGTGCCCGGCGGCCACTGCCACGGTTCGTTTCTGAAGTACTTCCACCCGAAGTAGTGCGTGGCCCAGTCGTATTTCATCGCCCATCCCACTTCGGTGGGATCGACGCCGCGCGTGCCGGCGAGCCATAGGAAAAATAGCGCGCCGACCAAGGCGCCGAGCACGGTGGTGACGCGGATCACCGACCTCGGCCGGGCAGGAGACATCGGCATCGCGGACCCGCCCTACCAGCCGATGGCAAGGCCGTCCTTGCGCAGGTCGGAGCCGCCGCAGCAGCACGCCGCTGTCGGGCGTCGATCATGATGCCCTGATAGCCGCCCATGTGGCCGCGGCCATCGCGCAGCCGGTGCCCGCGCGCTTCGAGCGCCGCGCGCACCTCGACGCCGATGCCGCTCTCGAGCGCCAGCTCGTCGCCCATGTGGCGCATGCGCGCCGCCTCGCCGGCGGCCTGCACGTGCATGCCGAAGTCGATCGGCGTTCATCACCACCTGCGCGTGCCCTTGCGCCTGGTTGTCGCCGCCCATCACCCCGAACGACAGCCACGGGCGGCCGTCTTTGGTGACCATGGCCGGCACCAGTGTGTGCAGCGGCCGCTTGCGCGGGCCGATCTGGTTCGGGTGTCCGGGCGTGAGCACGAAGCCGGAGGCGCGATTGCTCAACGTGATGCCGGTGTCGCCAGCCACGATGCCGGCGCCGAAGCTGGCAAAGAGCGACTGGATGAACGAGATGACGTTGCCGTCTCCGTCGGCTGCCGTCAGGTAGATGGTGTCGCCCAGATCGCGTCCCGCGAAGTCCCGCGACGACGCGGGGCCGGCGGGCGCCAGGCCGGCGCGGTAGCGGCCGGCCCTGGTCATGTCGATGTCCTGACGCCGCCGTGCCGCATAGTCCTTCGAGAGCAGCTGCGCCAGCACGCGCGGGTCCATGCAGGACCGGTCGGCCAGCCAGGCGCCGCGATCGGCAAACGCGATCTTCTTGGCCTCGGCAAGCACGTGCAGATGATCGGCGCTGTTGTGCCCCATGGCGGTGATGTCGAAGCCCTCGAGGATGTTCAGGATCTCGAGGGCCACGACGCCCTGTGTGGAGGGCGGCAGCTCGTGCACGTCGTAGCCGCGGTAGTTCGCGCGGATCGGCTCGACCCACTCCACGGTGTGGTCGGCGAAGTCCTGCGCCGCGAGCAGGCCGTTGCGCGCCTGCACGTCGGCGGCGATGGCCTGCGCGATGGGCCCCTGGTAGAACGCGTCCGCACCGGCCTCGGCAACGAGGGCGAGACTGGCGGCAAGGCGGGGATTGGCCGCCATCTCGCCCAGCCCCGGCGCCACGCCGTGGGGCAGGAACGTCGCCGTGGCGGCGGCATCGGCGGAGAGCCGAGCCACCGCCCCCTGCCACTCGTGGGCCATCAACTCGGCCACGGGGAAGCCGTCGCGCGCGTAGCCGATACCCGGCTCGAGCGCCTGCGCCATCGAGATGGTGCCGAAGCGGGTGAGCAGCGCGTCCCAGCCGCTGACCACACCGGGCACGTCCACCGAGAGCGGCCCGTCGGCCGGCATGACGGTGAGTCCGCGCCGGGCGAACTCCTCGGGAGTGGCCGCGGCGGGGGAGCGTCCGCTGGCGTCCAGAGCGTGGATGGTCCCGGTCGCCGCGTGGTAGACCAGGGCGAAAAGATCGCCGCCGATGCCGTTCATCGACGGCTCGATCACGGCCAGTACCGCGGCGGCGGTGACCGCCGCGTCGACGGCGTTGCCGCCGTTCTGCAGGACGCGCAGCCCGGCGGCCGACGCCAGCGACTGGCTGGTCGCGATCATGCCGCGGCGGCCGACGGCGGGTGAGCGGGTAGCGCCGATGTTCCCCGCGGGACGGTCACCCACGGGCTGAGCGATGAAGGTGGGCACGCGCCGCCATTTTACGCGGGTTCACTCAGCAATCCGCGTCTCTTGAACCTTGCACGAGGGGCGGCCGTCCAAACAGGTGCCGGTCCTTCGTCACCTGCGGAGCCCGGCGTTCAGACAGGAGGTCTTGAACCATGTTCCGCGTCATCACCTGGAATTTCTCCGACACCGCCGAGCCGGTCGTGGCCACGCTGTTACTCGCCACGCTGATGCTCTCGCTCGCGCTCCTGTAACACGAGCGCAGTTCGGTCGCGCCTGGCACTGCACCATGTGATGGTGCGTCGCCAGGCGTTGCCATGTACCGCGGTCAGGGGTGCCGCACATCAGGGCACGGCGGTCAGGGCGCCGGGGTGGTGGCGGTGTCGCCGGTGGCGGAGTAGCTCTTGCGGGCGCGCACGGTCACGCCGGGGCGTTTCACGCGTACCTCCAGCTTGTGCACCTTGCCGTCGAGCGTGTCGGGCGCGAACGCCAGCAGATACTGGCTGCGCAGCTCCTGCGCCACGCGGGTGAAGGTGGGCGCGAGTTCGTCCGTCTTCTGCATTTCGAACGATCCCCCGCCGGTTTCCTCGGCGATTCGGCGCAGGTTGCGATCCGGCTTGGAACGCACCTGACGCTGGCCGTTGAAGTAGTTGGTCTCCAGGCCGATGCCGTAGACCATCACTTCCTCGTCGCGGGCGCGCGCCTGGATTTCGCCGAAGCGGACCTTGCTGGCCGTGTCCTCGCCATCGGTGAAGAGCAGCACGACCTTGCGCCCGTCCACGCCCTTGAGCGCGTCGAGGGCGAAGTTCAGGCCGTCCCAGAGCCGCGTGGCGTTGCCGAACTGCAGGTCGTCGAGGGCGGCGATGAGCTCGTCGCGATCGCCGGTGAAGGTGCCGCGACAGTTGGAGCTTGTCGTTGAAGGCGCCGACTTGCGCGCGGTCCACCGGCAGCAGGCGCATGAGGAACTGTTCGGACGCCTGATTCAGCAACTTGAGGTGTTCGGTCATGCTCGCGCTCGTATCCAGCATCACGACCGCCGTGAACGGCTGCGGGTCGTTCGAGAACTGCGAGATGGTGACCGGCTTGGCGTTGTCGAGGATCTCGAAGTCCTCCTGCGTGAGGTCGGGCACGAGCCGCCCGGTGCTGTCGATGGCGGTGGCGTAGACCGGCACGGTGCGCACGGAGGAACGGAAGGTGGGCTGCTGTCCGGCGACGAGACCGGTGCAACCCGCGACGACCAGAAGCGCGCACAGGGATCGCGTCATGGCCCTGAGCGTAGCAATCGCCATTCCACGACGCAATCGACATGAGGGCGGATGACGCGCCGCGCACGGCTCCGCTGGATAGGCATCGACCGGGGCGTGCGAGCGCCGCGCCGGGTCCCGGGCGGCCACGGCGCATTCGGGCGCTGTGGCCTGACGCCCGCGCGTCGAGACGCGCGTCAGGGAGGGGTCAGGACGACATCGAAGCGCACCGCGCCAGCCGCCGGCGCCGGCGCGAACCCCTGGACACAGAAGGCGCCAGCGGCCACCGTGGCGTTGACCTCCGCCGCCGCGCCGTCGATGGCCGTCACCGAGACCCGCAAAGGTAGCGCCGGCGGTTTCCCTCACGGCGTCAGTGCGGCGGTCTGCGCTACCATCACTGGGTGCCCTCAACGATGGAAGCTGGACTCTGTGGCCAGTGCGCCTGGAGCCGGCCAGTGGTGGGGGCGGCCTCGACCTTCATCATGTGCACCCGCGGCCTGACCGACCCCGCCTTCCCCAAGTACCCGGTGCTGCCGGTGCTCGCGTGCCGCGGCTATGAGCCGGTCGCGGTGCCGCCGCCAGGCGACGAGGCCGGGCCGTGACGCGGCTGGTGCCGGCGGTGGCGCTGCTGAGCCTGGCCACCGTCACGCTGACGAGCGGGCAGAGTCCCGTGGCCGAGCTGACGCTCGAGCAGGTGCTGGCGCGGGCCTCGGCCTACGTCGACGAGTACGTCGAGCGTTCGTCGCTGCTCGTCGCCGAAGAACACTACGTGCAGGAGATCCGGCGGCCCGACAACAACCCGGTGGCCGGCAACCTCTCGCGCACGAACCCCGGCGGCGGCTTCGCAAGCGGCGGCGGCGTGCGGAAGCGCCAGGTGCTCCGCTCGGACTACCTGCTCGTGAGACTGGGCGGTGGCGGCGGCTGGATGCCGTTCCGCGACGTCTTCGAGGTGAACGGCAGCCAGGTCGCCGACCGGGACGACCGACTCACCACCCTCTTTCTGCGGCCCAGTGCCACGAGCTTCGACCAGGCGACGCGCATCATGGCCGACAGCACCCGGCACAATGTCGGCAGCGTCACGCGCACGGTCAACATCCCCACGCTGGCCCTGATGTTCCTCCACCCCGATATCCGTCCCCGGTTCGCGTTCGTTCGCGTCGGTCTCGACACGGTGGCGGGGCGCGACGCGTGGGTGGTCGAGTATCACGAACGCGATCGTCCGACGCTGATCAAGACGACGCGGGGCCGCGATCTGGCGGTGGCCGGCAAGGTGTGGGTCGAACCCGCGGCCGGGACGGTGCTCAAGACGTCGATGACCGCCGCCGACCCGCTCGTGCGCGCCGTGGTCACGACCACCTACCGCGAGGACGCGGCACTGCACTTCTGGGTGCCCGACCGCATGGACGAACACTACATCGCCGGCAGCGACGCCGACGAGACGACGGGTCATGCCACCTACACGAACTTCCGGCGCTTCACGGTCAACACCGACGACGTGATGCGCCGGCCGCCGCCGGATTGACTTGCGGCACAGCAAAGGAGCCAGGATGTCGAAGATGTTGTACGGGTGCGCGCTGACCATCGCCGCGGCGCTTGCCGGCAGCGGATGCGCCAACGCGCAGAGCGCCCAACCCGCCCCGCCGGTGTCGGTTGCCTCTGGCAACCCCGACGAGGTCGTGGCCACCGTGGGCGACAAGAAGATCACGCTCAAGGACGTCGAGGCCAAGTGGCAGGAGCGACGACCCGGCCGAGCGCGCTCGCGTCACCCAGCTCGCTCTATCAGCACCGCCGGCAGAGCATCGACCAGTTGATTGGCGACGACTTCGTGAGCGAAGCCGCCAAGAAGGCCGGCACGACCAAGGAGAAGTATCTCGAAGACGAACTGGCCAAGCGCCGCACGCCGGTCAGCGACGCCGACATCCAGAAGGTCTACGAGGAGAACAAGGACCGCGTCGGCACCCAGACGGTCGAGCAGCTCAAGCCGCTCGATCACGCAGTTCATCCAGCGCAACCGCGACGCGCAGAACGTCGCCATCATCATCGACGAATTGCGCAAGGCCGGTCCCGCCGTGACGGTGTCGCTCGATCCGCCGCGTTACGACGTGCCCATCGTCGACCACGACCCGGCGCGCGGCCCGGCCACCGCGCCAATCACGATCATCGAGTTCTCGGATTACCAGTGTCCGTTTTGCGGCCGGGTCACGCCCACTCTGAAGGCCCTGGAACAGAAGTACGCCGGCAAGGTCCGCCTGGTGTTCAAGGACTTCCCGCTGCCCAACCACTTGCAGGCGCCCAAGGCCGCCGAGGCGGCCCACTGCTCCGGCGACCAGGGCAAGTACTGGGAGTTCCACGACCGCTTGTTCGCCAATCAGCAGCAGCTCCAGGTCGCCGACCTGAAGAAGCACGCCGCGGGGCTGGGTCTCGACCAGGCCAAGTTCGACCAGTGCCTCGACGCCGGCACGCACGCGGCCGACGTCCAAGCCGACGTCGACCTCGGCGCGCAGATTGGCGTGCAGTCCACGCCCACGCTCTACATCAACGGCCGCATCGTGACCGGCGCGCAGCCGGCCTCGGTGTTCGAGCAGATCATCGACGACGAACTCGCCCGCAAGGGCGGCAAGTGACTTGTAACGGGGCCTGTCACGGTTACATCTCGCGACGCGGCAATAACTGCGATTAGTCCGTCAGCAGCACGATTTTGCCCTTGGCTCCCGGCGCCATCACGCGCCGGTGAGCCTCGGCGGCGTCGGCGAGCGGCAATTCGGCGCCCACCACCGGACGCAGCGCACCCGACGTCAGGGCCGCCCCAATGGCCTGGTGGCCGCGCGCGATCTCGTCGGCGGTGAGGCCCCACAGCGCCAGGCCGGTCACGACCGCGTGCTTGGTCATGATCTTTCGCGGGTCGATCTCGATGCGGCCCCGGTTGCCGATCACCACGATGCGCCCGCGTGGCGCGATCATCGTCAGGTCGACGTCGAGATTCACGTTGGCGAGCATCTCGAGGATCACGTCGGGGCCGCGCCCGCCGGTGAGCGACTGGATGCCCTCGACGTGCCGCGGATCCCGGTGGTCGACGGCGTGATGCGCGCCCTCCGCGGTGATGAGCTCGAGCCCATCGGCGGTGCCCGCCGAGCCGATCACCGTCAGGCCCGCGGCGCGCGCCATCTGCACTGCCGCCAGACCCACCGAGCCGCTGGCGCCGTGCACGAGTACCACCTCACCCGAGCGAGGCGCCGCCCGTTCGAGCGCCACATGCGCCGTCACGCACGGCACGTTCACGGCGGCGCCTTCGGCAAATGACGCCCGTGCTGGCAGCGCGTGCACCTGCACCTCGTTGCAGATCACGATCTGGCGGTAGGCGCCGTACGCCAGGCTCTCGACGGTGCCGCCGATGTAGACCCGGTCCCCGGCCTTGACCGCGGCCACGCCCGTACCCACTTCCTCGACCACGCCGGCGCCGTCGGCGCCGGGGGAATAGGGCAGCGGCGGCTTGATGGCATAGGTGCCCGCCAGCATGTAGGTGTCGAAGGGATTGACCCCGACCGCGTGGAGCCGCACCCGCACTTGCCCGGGGCCGGGCGACGGATCGGCGACATCTTCGTAACGGAGCAGGTCGGGACCGCCGAATGCATGGGCGCGGATGGCTTTCATGGCTGTGGATTCTAGCGTGCGGGCCCCGACGCCGGGTCGCCAAGTGGATCCTCTGGTCCCATGGATTGGCTGGCCCGCCTCGAATCGCCGCAGAACGCCCTGGCCGTGCTGACCGCGATGATCACCCCAGCGGTGCTGATCTCGGCTTGCGGCGCGCTCATCTTCTCCACGGCCACGCGCCTGGGCCGGGTCGTCGACCGCGTCCGCACGCTGGCCGAGAAGTTTGAAACGCTGGCCAAGCACCCGGAGGCCGACGAGATGGCCGAGGATCGCCGCCAGCTGCTGTTTGCGCAGCTCGACCGCCAGACGTCGCGGGCTCGCCTGATCCAGCGCGCGATGGTGGCGTTCTACACCGCGCTCGGCATCTTCGTGGCCACCAGCGTCGCCATCGCTCTGGTGGCCGCGGTCGCGGGGGCCTTCACGTGGGTGGCCGTCGGACTGGGCGTGAGCGGCGCCCTGTTCATGTTCTACGGCAGCGTGCTGCTGGTGATCGAGTCGCGCATGGCCATGAGCGCCGTGTCCTCCGAGATGGACTTCGTCTGGAAGGTGAGCACGCGCTATGCTGCCGGCAAGCTCACCGAGGCCCGGGGCGGCCCGGCCACCTGGCTGGGCAAGAAAATCGGCTAGGGCCACAGGCAAGGTCGATTCGGTCAATGGCCCTCCGCCGGGGCTCAGCGATGAGCGAACGCGTCTCGCTGAGGCTCGATCCGGATCAGCGGCTTCTGGTCGGCTGACGAAATAGGCATTTCCTGACAGTATTGCCCTGGTTTTTGACGACGACCCATTCGATCCAGTGGCTTGGGGTCAGGTTCTGAAGTACCCCCGGGGCTGCGCCGGCCTCGCACCGCTCAGCTTCTTCTGCGGGTCGATGACCCGCAGCCCGCCGTTGTTGCGAAAGCGAAGTCTGTAAATCCGAGGAACTGCCCAGCCCCTCCCTGACGTGGACGACCACCTGTCGGAGCGAGTTGGTCGAGTCACCCGGCGTGCCCTGGCCCTCACTGGCGTACTTCAGCAGTGACGTGCCATGATTGCTCGACCGTCCGGCTGAATGGTGCTCGTTTGCGCCGGACGTGTCAGCCTCCCATTCGTCGTCGTCAAGCGCCCAATCCTTGACTGGGTTCTCAACCGTGACCGAACCGCCTTTCACCCGGATTGGGCCATCGTTCTGCCACGGCCGAAGCTGCTTGGGGCGGGCCAGGCGAATGACCGTGTAGACGAAGGCGCCGATGCTGATGGCGGCAATCCCGGGGCGGGCGTTGTCAGGTAGCCTCATGCGTCGATCCTCCCAGTAGCAGCGCTGTCCATGTTCCACGGCCGGGCGAGCACCCCTCCATGGGGGCACGCCGCCAGCTGTGGGTGTAACGAAGTGCAGAGTTAGCGCTTGGCCAGGAAACCGTAGCCTGATCGTCTGAGCCGATCGCGCGCTGGCACGGGCAGGCAAGGCTGGACCCGCTCCCCTCTGCGTGGAGGAGATCGCGGCCGCGGCAGCAGGACTACGGAAGCTAGCGAGGACATACACCAAAGCCTGTGCAGTGGCGCCTCGCGGGTGTCATCCCGCTGGGGGGGCGTGGCGACCGGCCGAGTATACACAACGCGGCCTCCGGGCGCGGGCACTCCATGAGCCGGCGCTGGCGAGGTACACTGCGCCGCATGATGCTCCAAGCCTCTGTCCGCCCCGCGGCCCTCACGCTGTGCGCCCTCCTGGTGACGGCTCCGGCGTTCGCGCAGACGCCGCCCGCGGTGTCGGCCGACGCGGAACGCCGGATCGAACAGGGGCTGCGGCAGGTGGTCACCTGGCGGCGCGACTTCCATCAGCATCCCGAACTCGGGATGCAGGAGACGCGCACGGCCAAGATCGTGGCCGATCAGCTGCGCTCGCTCGGACTGACCGTGCAGGTGGGCGTGCCCGGAGCGCCGACCGCCGTGATTGGCACGCTGACCGGCGGCAAGCCCGGTCCGGTCGTGGCCCTGCGCTCGGATATGGACGGACTTCCGGTCACCGAGGCCGTGAACCTGCCGTTCAAGTCGACTGACAAGGCCACATGGAATGGGCAGGAGACAGGCGTGATGCACGCCTGCGGCCACGACAACCACCTGGCCATTCTGCTCGGGGCGGCCACGGCGCTGGCCGGCATGAAGGACCAGTTGCCCGGCACGGTGAAGTTCCTCTTCCAGCCGGCCGAGGAAGGCCCCGGCGGGGCCGAGCCGATGGTCAAGGCCGGCGTGCTCCGGAACCCGGACGTGAACGCCGTATTCGGCCTGCACGTGTTCCCGTTCCCGGCCGGCCACATCGTCTATCGCTCGGGGCCGCTCATGGCCAGCGCCGACGAGTTCACGATCGAGATCGCCGGCCGGCAGACCCACGGCGCGGTGCCGTGGGGCGGCGTCGATCCCATCGTCATCGGCGCACAGGTGGTGACCGCGCTGCAATCGATCGTGTCGCGGCAGGTGAACATTTCCGAGGCCCCGGCGGTGGTCACCGTGGGAAAGTTCACGGCCGGCAATCGATCGAACATCATCCCCGACAAGGCGGAACTCGTGGGCACCATCCGCGCGTTCGACGAAGGCGAGCGGAAGAAGATCCAGCAGCGCGTGCAGGCCATCGCCACCCACTACGCCGAAGCCTCGGGGGCCACGGCGAAAGTCACGTTCGGCCTCGGTTACCCGGTGACCAGGAACGATCCGGCGCTGACCGAACGGATGGTGCCGACGCTGAAGCGCGTCGCCGGTGACGCGCAAGTGGAGGTCGGTCCGCTCACGGGCACGTCCGAGGACTTCTCCTACTTCCAGCAGGACGTGCCCGGGCTGTTCTTCTTCCTGGGTGTGACGCCGTCATCACAGGATCCGGCCAAGGCGGCGCTGAATCACTCGCCGCTGTTCTTCGCCGACGAGAGCGCGCTGCCAGTGGGCGTGCGCGCCATGACGCATCTGGCCATCGACTATCTCTTCGGCGGCGTCGGCAAGCCCGCGGCTCCGCGCCAATAAGGCTCTGACCTGACGGGGGCGGCGCCGGTTTGGGATATCCTGCCAGCGCGTTTCCCGAGGAGCCTGCCCATGTCCGTCACCCGGCGTAACTTTCTTGCCACCTCCGCGTCCGCTCTGGCCGTGGGCCTCACCGTCCGCCCCGCTTTTTCCCAGCCGGCCGCGGCCCCGCCCGAGACCAGGTTCGTGGACTTGCGCCGCGGCGTGGGCCTGTTCATCGGTACCGGCGGCACCATCGGGTATCTGGTCAACGGGGCCGGCGCGGTCGCCATCGACAGCCAGTTCCCAGACACGGCCGCGATGGCCGTGGCGGGCCTGAAGGCGCGGACCCCCAAAGGCATCGAGATGCTGCTCAACACCCATCACCACGGAGACCACACGGGCGGCAATCTGGTGTTCCGCGGGGCGGTGAAGCGCATCGTCGGGCAGGTGAACTGCCTTGAATGGCACAAGAAGACGGCCGCTGCCGCCAAGACCGAGGCGCAGACCTCGTTTGCCGACACGACCTTCACCGACAGCTGGAAGTCGGACTTCGGCGACGAGGTCATCCAGGCGCGCTACTACGGCGCCGGCCACACCAGCGGCGACGCCGTCTACCACCTGGAGAAGGCCAACGTCGTCCACATGGGCGACCTGCTCTTCAACCGCGCCCATCCGAACATCGACCGCGCCGCCGGCGCGTCCACGGCCAACTGGATCACCGTGCTCGAGAAAGTCGACAAGGCCCACGGCAACGACACCATCTTCATTGCCGGCCACGCCAAGGACAACGACGTGCGCTGCGCCAAGGCCGACGTCCTCCGCTTCCGGGACTACCTGTCGGCGTGCATGGACACGGCCCGCAAGGCCATCGCCGCCGGGCAGTCGAAGGCGGAACTGCAGAAGACGCCCACGCTGGCGGGCTTCGAAGACAACGCCTCGCCCAACCCGCGGCTCACGCTGGGATTCGTGCTGGGGCTCTGCTACGACGAGTTGACCGAGACCAAGTAGTCACACGGTAAGGACGCCACACTGATGCTGAAGAATCGACTGTCGCTCACGCTGCTGGCCTGCGTGTCGCTCGCCGGCGCCCTCTCCGCCCAGGCTCCACCGGCGCAGACGCCGGTGATGACCGAGAATTCGGCCGGCACCGGCCCGCTCGATCGGCTCGCGTTCCGGCAGATCGGGCCCGGGGCGCCGTCCGGCCGCGTCGACGACCTGGCCGTGCTCGAGAGCGACCCCGCCACGTTCTACGTGGCGGCGGCCACCGGCGGCATCCACAAGACCACCAACGGCGGCATCACCTTCACGCCGGTCTTCGACCACGAGTCCACCTCGTCGGTCGGCGACATCGCCATCGCCCCGACCGACGCCAATCTGATCTGGGCCGGCACCGGCGAGAACAACAACCGCCAGTCGTCGTCGTGGGGCGACGGCGTGTTCAAGAGCACCGACGGCGGCCGCACCTGGAAGAACATGGGGCTGCGGGCCAGCAAGCAGATCGCCCGCGTGCTCATCGACCCGCGCGACTTCAACGTGGTCCACGTGGCGGCGCTCGGCGACCTGTGGGCCGCTGGCGGCGAGCGCGGCGTCTACAAGACCCGCGACGGCGGTGCGACCTGGAAGCGCACGCTGCACGTCGACGACGATACCGGCGCGACCGAACTGGTGATGGACCCTCAGAACAGCCAGGTGCTTTACGCGGCCACCTATCAGCGGCGCCGCGCCCAGTGGGGCATGAACGGCGGCGGGCCCGGCAGCGGCATCTGGAAGTCGACCGACGGCGGCGAGACCTGGCACAAGATCGAAAACGGCCTGCCGGCCGGCCCCAAGGGCCGCATCGGCATGGACGTCTACCGCAAGGACCCGAACGTGCTCTACGCGCGCGTCGAACACGCCACCGGCAGCGGGGTATACCGCAGCGATGACGCCGGCGGTTCGTGGCGCAAGATGAGCGACGTCAACCCGAGGCCGATGTATTTCAGCCAGATCCGCATCGACCCGCAGACCGACTCGCGCATCTACGTCCTGGGCGTGCAGCTGCACGTGTCCGACGACGCCGGCAAGACCTTCCGCGCCGACGGCGCCGAGCGCATTCACGTGGACTTCCACGCCATGTGGATCAACCCGGCCAATCCCAGGCACCTCATCCTCGGCGGCGACGGCGGCGTCAGCCAGTCGCACGACCGCGCTGCCACGTGGATGTTCTTCCCCAACCTGGTGCTGGCGCAGGCCTACCACGTGGCCTTCGACATGCGCGCGCCGTTCTATCACGTGTGCGCCGGCCTGCAGGACAACAACACCTGGTGCGGGCCCAGCGCGGTGCGCACCAACTCGAGCATCGCCAACGACGACTGGTATGTCGTGAATGGCGGCGACGGCTTCCAGCCGTTGATGGACCCAACCGACCCGCGCATCGTCTACGCCGAGTCGCAGGACGGACGCATGAACCGCGTCGACCGCACCACCAACGAGCGCACGGCGGTACGCCCCGAACCGCTCGAGGCGAAGGAGGGCGAGCCCTCGCAGTTCCGCTACAACTGGGACACCGCGATGCAACTCTCGCCGCACGACCCGTCCACGATCTACATCGGCGCGCAGATGCTGATGAAGTCGAGCGATCAGGGCCGGTCCTACGCGCCCATCAGCCCCGACCTGTCGACCAACACCAAGCGCGAGACCCTGGCGATCATGGAGGTGGACGACAAGTCCACCAACATCGCCAAGCACGACGGCGTCACCGCCTGGGGCACCATCGTGACGCTGGAGGAGTCGGCTCGGCGCGCCGGCCTCATCTGGACCGGCACCGATGACGGCGTGGTCAGCGTGACCCGCGACGGCGGCGGCAACTGGACCAATGTGACCAGCGCTTTCGCGGGCGTGCCGAAGTGGACCTATGTGTCGGATGTCGTGCCCTCGAGCCACGCCGACGGCACGGCCTACATCACCTTCGATGGCCATCGCGGCGGCGACTACGGCACATATGTCTTTGCCACCACCGACTTCGGCGCCACGACCCGCTCGATCGTCGGCAACCTGCCCCAGGGCGAGGTGGCGCGCACGATCCTCGAAGATCCCAAGAACGCCGACCTGCTCTATCTCGGCACCGAGACCGGCCTGTGGGTGTCGTGGAACCGCGGCGGGCAGTGGACCCGGGTCAAGGCCAATCTGCCGACGACGCCGATCTACGAGATGAAGATCCACCCGCGCGAGAACGACTTGATCCTCGCCACGCACGCCCGCGGCATCTGGATTCTCGACGACGTCGGCATCATCCAGCAGTGGGCCAAGGGCGAGAGCGCCGAGGCCTTCGTGTTCGAGCCCGAACCGGCTCTGATCTTCAATCAGGCCAACGACAAGATGAAGGGCTTCGAGGGGGATATGCAGTTCCTCGGGCTCAACCCCGCGCCCGGCGCCACGCTGGCCTACCGGCTCAAGGCCGAGGCCAAGGACGTGAGCTGGGTCATCCGCGACGGCAACACCCAGGTGCGCGAGATCTCCGGCGACGCGATGCGCGGCGGCAGCCAAGCCGGCCTCAACATCGTGAAGTGGGATCTGCGCGTTCAGCCGCTCACGCCCCTGCCGCCGCCCCCCGGCGGGCCGGCCGGCGCTGCGGGAGGCGGTGGCGGCGGCGGTGGCGGAGCCGCCGGCAACAACGGCCCGTTCGTGCTGCCGGGCAGCTATCGGGCCACGCTACGAATCGGCGGTAAGGACGTCCAGACGGTGAATGTGACCGTGAAGGGCGACCCCGAGATCGCCATCACCGACGCCGACCGCCGCACCTGGTTCGACGCCGCCAAAGGCCTGCATGAACTGCAGGCGCGGGCCAACGGCGCCGCCGAGATCGTGCAGAACGCCAGCGCGCACATGACGCTGCTCAAGCAGCAGACGCGCACCGCCGCGATTCCGCCCGACGTGAAGAAGTCGATGGACACGCTCGACGCCGAGCTCGAGCGGCTGCGCCGCCGGCTGGGACTGGGCGGCGGAGGCTTCGGAGGCGGCAACGCCGAGAACGTCCGCGGCCGGATCGGCCAGCTGAAGGGCGCGGTCATGGGCTCGACGTCGGTGCCGACCACGACGCAGGTGGCGCAGGTGCGCGAGCTGCGCGCCGCGCTTCCCAAGGTCATCGACGACGCCGAGGCCGCTGGCAAGCGGGTGCCGGGCCTGGTCCGCGACCTGATGAGTGCCGGCGTGATCTTCACGCCGGCGAAGTAGCGGCCGCGAATTGTATCGGGGCCTGTCACGGTGACAACGTCCCACGCTGCAGTTTCTGCGACATCGCGCTGCGGTCTGCTCGGGAGCGGCGTCGGTACGGACACAGTAAGCTGACACGGCCCGGCAGGGGCCGGAGGATACCCACACATGACCGAACAGATTGCGGCGGCGAACGCTTGGCTGAACGGCTACGTCTGGGGATGGCCGATGATCGTGCTGCTCCTCGGGACCGGGCTCCTGCTCACCGTGCTGACCGGCGGCGTGCAGTTCCGCTACCTTGGCTTCGCCCTGCGTGAGGTGCTCGGCAAGCTGCGCGAGAAGAAGTCCACCGCACCGGGCAGCGTCTCGCCGTTCCAGGCGGTGGCGACGGCGCTGGCCTCGACGGTCGGCGTCGGCAACATCGCCGGCGTCGCGACCGCCATCTCGATCGGCGGACCGGGCGCGCTCTTCTGGCTCTGGGTGTCGGGCCTGCTCGGCATGTGCACCAAGTTCGCCGAGATCGTCGTCGCCATGCACTACCGCGAGCCCGACGCCACCGGCACCATGCGCGGCGGCGCGATGTACACGCTGAAGAACGGCCTCGGCCTGCCCTGGCTCGGCGCCATCTTCGCCGGACTGGTGTCGCTGGCCGCCTTCGGCATCGGCAACATGGTGCAGGCCAACTCGGTGGCCGACAGCTTGCAGGGCGACCTTCGGCTTCGTCGCCGTCGGTGACCGGGCATCGTCATGGCCATCATGGCCGGCATCGTCATCCTCGGCGGCATCCGGCGCATCGGCGAGGTCACCGAGATCCTGGTGCCCTTCATGGCGCTGCTCTATCTGGGCGGCGGCGTCGTCATCCTGGTGCGCTTTGCCGGGCGCCCTCCCCGGCGCCTTCGCGCTGGTCTTCGAAGGCGCGTTCACCGGCGCGGCCGCCACCGGCGGCTTCGCCGGGGCCACGGTGATGATGGCGCTGCGCTACGGGGTCGCGCGCGGCCTGTTCTCCAACGAAGCCGGCCTCGGCAGCGCGCCGATGGTCCACGCCGCGGCCCGCACCGACCACCCGGTGCGGCAGGGCCTCTACGGCATCTTCGAGGTGTTCGTCGACACCATCCTGGTCTGCACGATCGACCGGCCTGGTGATCCTCGCCACCGGCGTGTGGGCCGAGCGGCGCGACCGGCGCCGCGCTGGCGGGCCAGGCCTTCTCCGTCGGCCTGCCCGGCACCGCTGGGCAACATCGTCGTGACGACCAGCCTGGTGCTGTTCGCCTTCTCGACGATCATCGGCTGGAGCTACTACGGCGAGACCGGGATCGTCTACCTGTTCGGCGCGAGGGCGGCGGTGCCCTACCGGCTGCCTGGCTGGTCTTCATCTACCTCGGCGCCGTCGGGTCGCTGCACCTGGTCTGGGACATCGCCGACACGCTCAACGGGCTGATGGCGCTGCCCAACCTGGTTGTCGGTGCTGGTCTCG
The DNA here is from genome assembly GCA_963843885.1 of uncultured Acidobacteriota bacterium. Taxonomy (GTDB): domain Bacteria; phylum Acidobacteriota; class Vicinamibacteria; order Vicinamibacterales; family UBA2999; genus CADEFD01. Next base: position 653,020 of record CAWJMJ010000009.1, on the reverse strand, counting down.
ATCCCGCTGCTCCTGCGGCTGAAGCGCGAGTTCTTCGCCAAGCAGACAGCCAGATCCTGATCCAGGACGCCGCCCGGCGAGCGGTCAGGGTTAACGCTTGGCTCCCCCACCTGGCTGCGGAGCGGCGCCGTCCGGAGGCGTCGCGCCGTCCTCCTGCGTCGCCTCGGCGGGCTCGGGGGCGGAGAGCATGGGCATGCCGTCGCGCGACCCGGCGCCGATGAGGCCCGTCTCGGTGTAGACCCGCAACTTGTCGCGCGTGTCGATGATGTCCAGGTTGCGCATGGTCAGCTGGCCGATGCGGTCCTGCGGCGTGAAGAACGCCTCGCCGCGTTCCATCGTGAGCCGTTCCGGCTTGTAGGTCAGATTCGGGCTGGTGGTGTCGAGGATCGAATAGTCGTTGCCGCGCCGCAGTTCGAGCGTGACCTCGCCGGTGATGGCGCGCGCCACCCAGCGCTGCGCCGTTTCCCGCAGCATCATCGTCTGCGGGTCGAACCACCGGCCTTGGTAGAGCAGCCGGCCGAGGCGGCGGCCGTTGTTGCGATACTGCTCGATCGTGTCCTCGTTGTGGATGCCGGTGACCAGGCGCTCGTAGACCAGGTGCAGCAGCGCCATGCCCGGTGCCTCGTAGATGCCGCGGCTCTTGGCTTCGATGATGCGGTTTTCGATCTGGTCGCACATGCCCAGGCCATGACGTCCGCCGATCAGATTGGCCTCGGTGAAGAGCGCCAGCGCGTCGGCGAAGCTGCGCCCGTTGATGGCCACCGGCTGGCCCTCCTCGAAGCGCACGCTCACGGTTTCGGCCTTCACCGTGACGTCGTCGTCCCAGAAGGCCACGCCCATGATCGGCTGCACGATGCCGATGCCCTTGTTCAGGAACTCGAGGTCCTTGGCTTCGTGGGTGGCGCCGAGGATGTTCGAGTCGGTGGAGTAGGCTTTCTCGACCGACATCTTGTATTCGAAGCCGTGCGCGATCATGTACTCCGACATCTCCTTGCGCCCGCCCAGCTCGTCGATGAACTGCTGGTCGAGCCACGGCTTGTAGATGCGGAGATGCGGATTGGCGAGCAGGCCGTAGCGGTAGAACCGCTCGATGTCGTTGCCCTTGAACGTGCTGCCGTCGCCCCACACGTTGACGTCGTCCTGGCGCATGGCCACGACCAGCATGGTGCCGGTGACGGCCCGGCCGAGCGGGGTGGTGTTGAAGTAGGTGGCGCCACCGGTGGTGATGTGGAAGGCGCCGCACTGCACGGCGGCGATGCCCTCGGCCACGAGCTGCGGGCGGCACTCGACCAGCCGCGCCAGCTCGGCGCCGTAGGCCATGGCCTTCTTCGGGATGTCGTCGTAGTCCTTCTCGTCGGGCTGGCCGAGATTGGCGGTGTAGGCATAAGGCACGGCGCCCTTCGCCCGCATCCAGTGCAGCGCGGCACTGGTGTCGAGGCCGCCTGAGAACGCGATGCCGACTTTCTCGCCAACCGGAAGTGCCTGAAGGATGTTGCCCACGACGTCCCCTGGATGATGGTGAAGGTGTCGATCTTACCGCGCCGCCGCCGGCCCCGGAAAGATTCGGGCGAAGGTGCCGCCGGTGACGCACGCGATGTCTGCGGGCGTGGCGCCGGCCTGGGTCAGGGCGGCGCGCTGATCGTCGAGGACCGAACGGACCCAGCCACGCGGAAAGAACGACGAGTCGGAGCCGAACAAGAGACGCTCGGCAGTCATCACGCCGAGGGCCGTCCGGAATACGTCAGCGAGCGTGAGGCCCGGAAGGTAGCGCATCCATCGGTTCGAGCTCGAGGTATCGAGATAGACGTTGGGGCAGACATCGCCGAGCATCAGCGCTTCGCGAAACAGCCCGGCGCCGAAGTGCGGGATGATGACCGGCACCTGCGGATGCGCGAGCGCGAGCCCTTGCAGGTCCAGCGGGTTGCCGAAGCGCATCTCGAATCGACTGGCCAGCCCCAGCGTGGCGCGGACTCCTACCGAGAGGACGCCGCAATGCACGAAGATGGCCGTGCCCGGCGCCGCGGCCGCGGCCGCAAAGACGCGCGCCACCTCCGGCCCGTGCAGCGGGTAGCGGTGCATGGCGGGGAACAGGCAGATGCCGCGCAGCCCGTGCGCCGCGGCCCAGGCCACGCGATCGAGCGCGTCGCCACGGGTCGGGTCGAGCATGTAGAAGCCGACGAACTCGGCCGGATGCGCGGCCACGGCGGCGGCGACGGCCGCCTCGTCGCCGGGGGTCGAGGCAATGAGCACGGCCCGCGCCACGCCCTGCGCGCGCAACTCCTCGCGCCACCGGTCGGCCAACGCCGCCACCGACCCGGGCGGATCCCAGGCCAGCGTTTCCGTGACGGCCTCGACCCGCCGCTCGGGCGGCAGCCCCTTTTGCGCGCCCAGGGCATCGAAGAAGGCCGGTGAAAAGAAGTGGACGTGGGCGTCGCAGATCATGATCGTCGTTCCGTTCTGGTGTAGCGGGTGATGCGGCGATGCCAGTACCACGTGAGCACGATGCCGCACACGATCAGTCCAAGCGACAGCCCGAGCCAGAGGCCGCGCACGCCCAGGCCGATCGTGAAGCACAGCCAGTAGGCCACGGGCAAGCCGAGCAGCCAGTGCCCGGCCAGGTTCACGAGCATGGCCATCCGCGTTTCGCCGAGGCCGCGCAGCACGCCGGTGGCCACCGCCTGCAGCCCGTCGAAGAGCTGGAACACTGCCGCCACGAGCAGGAGCGAGCTGGCCAGGGCGACGACCTCGGGGCCGGGCGAAAACAGGCCTACCAGGGTCCGTGGCGCCAGCACGAAGGCCAAGGCCATGACGCTCATGAAGCTCGACCCGAGGACGAGGGCCGCCCAGCCAGCCCGGGCCGCGCCCTCGGGATCCCGGGCGCCAACCCGATTGCCGACGCGCACGGCGCCGGCCGAGGCCACGCCGAGCGGCACCATGAACGACGCGCCGGCGATGTTGAGCGCGATCTGGTGGGAAGCGCTCGACACCGGGTCGAGGCGTCCAGCCAGGGCGGTGGCCAGCCCGAAGACGCCGACCTCGAGGGTGACCTGCGAGGCGGCGGGGAAGCCGAGGCGCCAGAGCCGCACGAGCCGTTCGCGCGAGATGTGCCGGGACACCTCGCCGAGGCCGCTGGTCCGGACGCGGTCGTAGTGCCGGACGGCGATCCAGAGCAGGCTCAGCATGTAGACGCGCGAAATCAGCGTGGCCCACGCCGCCCCGGTGACCCCCAGGCGCGGCAGTCCCAGATTCCCATGAATGAGCGTCCAGTTGGCGGCGACGTTCACGAGGTTGGCGCTGACCAGGGCGAAGGCGATCGGCGCCACTGCGTGGATGCCCTGCAGGTAGCGCCGGAGAGCGGCATAGATCAGGAGCGGCAGGGTGCTCCACAACACGACTTCGAAGTAGCCGTAGAGCAGCGGCGCGATGTCCGGGTGGAAGCCGGCGTGCGGAATCGCGGCCAGCACGCCCAGGCACACCGCCGTGATCGGGACGCTGAGCGCGCCACCCAGGGCCAGCCCGTGCACCAGCCAACGATGACAGTCACGGTGGTCGCCGGCGCCGTAGGCCTGAGAGACGAGCGTGTCGAGGCCGAGCAGCAAGCCCATGCCGAAGATTGCAAAGGCCATGTGGATGGACGCGCCGATGCCAGTGGCGCCGATGGCCGAGGGCCCGAGCGGCGCCACCATGACGGTGTCGACGATCCCCATGCTCATCCAGCCCAGTTCGGCGAGTACGACCGGCACCGCGAGGCGTAGCATCGGGCGAAGCTCACTGCGAACGGTGGGCGGCATAAGGGCGCCCGGCAGCGTACCACTGTCCGGTCGCCGGCCATTTGTAACGGGGTCTGTCACAAAGACATTTGCTGGCGTGGCAGATTCTGCGAGATGAGGGCGGCGCGAGCTGGCTCAGCTTCTGATAGGCTAGCCCGCTGGATTCAGGGCGCATGCGCTCCATCTCCCGTCGCACCTGGCTCAACGCCCTCGCCGCCACGCCGCCACGCCGCTGGGCGCCTGGAGCCTTGTGTCGCGAGCCGCGACGGCCGCGACCGGGGCCGCGAGCCGCGCGCCGCGCGCGCCGCGCCACCCGCAACGCTTTTCACCGCGGGCCGGAGCGACTGGGGCGGGTACCAGCGGGCCGGCAGTTCGAGTCGATGCAGACGAGCGCACCGACGAAGTTCCGCGGGGCTCATCTGGTGGCTGGCGCCGGTCATTGGGTCCAGCAGGAGCAGCCGGCCAGGACCGCGGCGCTCATCCTCGAGTTCCTGCGCGAGTCGCGCGCGTAGCCGGACCGCCGATTGGGTGATCGGCGGTCATTCTCAGCGACACAGGGGGAGCACGACGATGGCCAAGTATCTGGCGAAGGCGTTCTACACCGCGGAGGGCGCGCGCGGTCTGCTGAAAGGGGGCGGCACGGCCAGGGTGGAGGCGGTGACCACCGCGGTCGAGAAGCTCGGTGGCAAGCTGGAGTCGATGTACTTCGCGTACGGCTCGGCCGACGCGTTCGTGCTCGTGGACATGCCTGACGAGAGCGCGGCGCTGGCGTTGAGCCTGGCCGTGAACGCCTCAGGGGCGGTGACCCTTGAAATGGTGCCGCTCATTACCGCCCAGCAGATGGACGAGGCGGCGAGGAAAAGCGTCAGCTACACGCCGCCGGGGGAGTAGCGACCTGAGCGGCGCGGCGGGGCCGGGCCCGGGTCCTGCCGCCGCTCGCTCGAGAAGCGGCCCACTCCATTGGCACACCAGCGACGCTCGTCCGACTATCGCGGCGCCGTTGGCCGCGCCGGCATCGCGTCCTTGGCGAAGCGCGGCAGCTTCTCGTCGCGCATGGCCAGGTGATACACGGCGCTGGCGATGACCATGGCCGACTTCTGCGCGTCGCTCTCGATGACGCGCTCGTAGGTGTCGAGGTTGGTGTGCCAGGTGTGCGTGCCGTACTCGATCGGATCCTGCGCCACGCTGATGCCCGGCAGGCCGATCTCGTTGAACGACGTGTGATCCGAGCCGCCGCGAACGTCGAGACCGCGTGGTGTTGGCGCCCGCCACGCCGGTGCTCGCAAACGGCGCCAGCACCGGCCGCAGGACGTCGGCGGCCGCCGGCGGACCGAACACCGTCATGCCGCGCGCCCGGCCGGTGCCCGAGTCGATGTTGAAGTAGCCGGCGAAGTTCGCGTACTCCGGCTTGGGATTCTCGAAGGTGCCGAAGTGCTGCGCCACGTAGGCCGGCCGAGCCGCGCAGCCCCTGCTCCTCGCCGCTCCACAGCGCCAGCCGGATGGTTCGCCGCGGCGTGACGCCGATCGCCTGCAGGATGCGGATCGCCTCGTACATCGTGGCCACGCCGATGGCGTTGTCGGTGGCGCCCGTCGCGGCGTGCCACGAATCGAGGTGGCCGCCGAGCATCACTACTTCCTCGGCCTTGTCGCTGCCCGGGATCTCGGCGACGACGTTGTGCTGGGTCCTGCCCTCGGCGTAGCTCTGGTTGACGATCGTCGCTTCGATGTCGACGACTCGCCCGCTGGCCATCAGGCGGGCGATGCGGCCGTAGTCCTCGTTGCGCATCACGACGGTGGGCACGGCCTTGGTCACGTCGAAGCTGCGGTTGTTGAAGGCGCGGATCTGGCCGTGCTCGCGGCCGGCATCGTTGATGCGCAAGACCGCGCCCGCCCGCACGAGGAAGACGTTGAACTGCTCGGCGAATTGATCGGCGGTGAGCGGGGCGGGGCCGTCGGCGATGGCAGGCGGCGGCGCCGGCGCCGGAGGGCCGCTGGCGGGCGGCGCATTGCCCGAGAACTGCGCATGCAGGTCGTTGTCGTCACGGCGCTTGGCCGGCGGAGCGATTGTCACCGACAGGGTCGCTGGCGGCCCGACCATCACCGCCCGGCCCTTGAGGCTGCCGCGCAGGCGGTCGAAGAACGTGTCGGCCTCTTTCTGAGTCGGCCGGGCGGGCGGCGTGACGAGCACGGTGGAGGCGGTGATGGTCCCCCTCGTCCCCGGCGTCCACGCCAGCGCCTCCGCGACCAGGCTGTCCTTCACTGGCGCGACGACGTGAACGGCGGTCTTCTCGTTGAGCCAGCCTGGGTTACCGAAGTCCCACTCCTCGAGGTGCGCGTTCTTCAGGCCAGCCAGGGTAGCCTGTTCGAGCAGCCAGTCCTGCGCCTGGCGAAGGTTAGGCGAGCCGGTGAGGCGCGGACCGTAGACATCGGTGAGCACGTGCAGCGTCCGCATGATCTGCGAGCGGTCGGTGGCCTCGCGGCGGATCTTCCACATGACGTCGGCATCCACACTCTCGACCGTTGCCGGCGCACCGGCCTGGCCGTCCTGGCCGCGCGGCGCCACTTGTAGACCGAGAACAAGAACGACGCTCAGGGGGATGACGCTGATGGCACGGGTGAACATGCGCCGACTATAACGCGGCCCCGCGTGGGGTGTTGCCCGGACCTGACGGTCGGCCGGGGCTCGTCCGCAATGTCCGCACCGGCGTCTGCTGTTGGGTCGACCAACCGCTACCGGAGGCCGCGTTGACCGCTCGCGACGAGCAGGCGACGACCGCGCCAGGCGAGCTCACCGACGCCGGCCGATGTCGCCGGCTCGCGCGGTTTCCGCGGAAACTGACCGGGCGCACGGTGCGCGCCGTCGCGTGCGACGGCGCGAACCGTGCCACCGGCGATTCGTCGGATTGTAGTTTGTGCAACGTCTGCCAATGTAACGGTGACAGCCCCGTTACAATTCGCACATGCGCCGGACCCTGCGGCTGCTCGCCAGCGTCGTCTTTGGACTCGTGGCCGCCGCGCCGCGGGCGCAGCAGCCGGCCGCAATTGCCATCGAGAAGAACGTGGCCGCGACGATGCGCGACGGGGTCGTGCTGCGCGCCGATGTCTATCGCCCGGCTGCGCCCGGGCCGCGCCCGGCGTTGCTGCAGCGCACGCCGTATTCGAAGAACCCCGAGACCGCGACCAGCCAGTACCATCGCCTGGCCCAGGCCGGATTCGTCGTGGTCGTGCAGGACACGCGCGGGCGATACATGTCGGCCGGCGTGGCCGTGCCGCACGACGAGGGCGCCGACGGCTACGACACCGTCGAGTGGGTCGCGGCACTGCCCTACGTGGACGGCCGCGTCGGCATGTTCGGCGGCAGCTACAGCGCCACCGTGCAGCTGCTCGCCGCGCCGCTCCGTCCGCCGCACCTCGTGGCGCTCTTCCCGTCGGCGTCGTACGCCAGCCGCTACGACATGGTGTTCCCGGGCGGCGCCTTCTACCTCGGCGACGGTTTGAGCTGGAACCTCGGGCAGGCCAAGGACATGCGGCGCCGTCAGCTCGAACCGGCGGCCGACCGCGACCGCGCCATCGGACTCACGCCGGAGGAGCGGACACAGCTCCAGGCCGAGTGGGACTGGCAACTGCCGCTCACGTCTATCGAGGCGTCTGCAACTGCGCCGCTACTCGCCGGGCTACTTCGACCTGCTCGCGCATCCCTCCTACGACGCGTTCTGGGCCACCTTCGACGTCGCCGCCAGGCACCCGCAGTTCGCAGTGCCGGCGTACCACCTGACCGGCTGGTACGACAGCCTGCTGAACGGCACACTGGCGAACTTCTCGGACTGCGCGCCCACGCCGGCACCGCGCGCGCACGCCGCAACCAGCGGCTCATCGTCGGGCCGTGGACGCACGCGCGGCCGACGGCGAACACCACCACGATTGGCGACGTGGACTTCGGCGCCGACGCCGGGTTCGACTCCGAAGGGCTCATCCTCCGCTGGTTCACACATTGGATGCCGCTGAATGGACCGCCATCGGCCGCGCCCACGCCCGCGTCCCCACCGGCGTCGGCGACGCGCTCCGCGCTCGAGCCCCGTGCCAGGTCAGGCCCGCCTGTCGCGGTGCCGGATTGGCCGGGACCGCCCGTCCGCCTGTTTCTCATGGGCGAGAACCGTTGGCGCGACGAACAGGAATGGCCGCTGGGCCGGGCGCAGCTCACGCCGTTCTACCTGCACAGCGCCACCGGCGCCAACGGCCTCGCCGGCGACGGGCGGCTCGATCGCACGCCGCCGCGGGCCGAGCGGCCCGATGCCTACACCTACGACCCGGCCAGGCCCGTGCCGACCGGGCCCTTCGGCGCCTACTCGCGCATGCCCGTCGATCGCCGCGAAATCGAGCAGCGCGACGACGTCCTCGTCTACACCTCCGACGCCTTCGCGGAACCGCTGGAAGTGACCGGACCCGTCAGCTCCGAGCTGTGGGTCGCATCGAGCGCTACCGACACCGACTTCACAGCGGCGATCAGCGACGTGTTTCCCGACGGCACGGCGCGGGCCCTCACCGACGGCATCGTGCGCGCGCGCTATCGCAACAGCAAGACCGCGCCTGAACTGCTGGTGCCGGGCCGGCGTTACGAGTTGCGCATCGACCTCGGCGCCACGGGCAACGTCTTCCTGCCGGGCCATCGCTTGCGCCTGGAAGTGTCGAGCAGCAACTTCCCTCGCTACGACCGCAACCCCAACACGGGCGCCGCCTTCGGCACCGACGGCCAAGTTCAGGTGGCGCGCCAGAGCGTGTTCCACGACGGTGACAGCGCCTCGCGCCTCCTGCTCCCGGTGATTCCCCGATGAGATCGAATGTGGGTCGGAAGCCGCTTGCAGTCACGACGACGTGGCTGCGCTCGCTCGCGGTCGCACCGTTGGCGCCGCTGTCTCTCACGCGGGTCCGGAGGTCCGCGTCTCTGCCGTTCACCACTCGTGTGACGCTCACGTCGCTACGCCCCATCGGGGGGGTGACGCGGACGGGGTTCCGCTCCCTCGCCGTCGGGACGCGGACGGGGTTCCGCTCCCTTGCCGTCGGCACGCGGACGGGGTTCCGCTCCCTTGCGGTCGGGACGCGGACGTGGCTCCGTCCGATCGCGCTCATGACGATGGCGGCGACCCTCGGCGCGTGCCGCGCCCCAGAACCGCCAGCAACCACGCCGGCGGCGCGGGCCAAACTCGGCTACACCGCCGGTTCCTCGGCCACTCAGCAGGAGCTGGAGTCGCGCTTCCGCGCGCTGGTATCGGCCGACTCGATGTCCGCCCTGCACGCGCCGCTCACGCGGCGTCCCCATCCGGCCGGATCGGCGGGCACGCGCGAGGTCGTCCGCTATCTGCAGGACACGCTCACCGGCTTCGGGCTGGACGTAACCACGCACGAGTACCAGGTGCTGCTCGCGGCGCCCACGTCGATTGCCATCACGATGACGGCGCCGGCCAGCCGGCAACTCAGCGTCGCCGAGCCGGCGATCCCCGAGGACCCCACCTCGGCGCATTCCGAACTCCAGGGCGGCTACGTCGCCTACTCGGCATCGGGCACGGCAGCCGGACCGATCGTCTACGTCAACTACGGCCTGCCGGCCGACTACGAGGAACTGAAGAAGCTCGGCGTGTCGTTGCAGGGACGCATCGCCCTGGCGCGGTATGGACGTAGCCACCGCGCCGTCAAGACCTACACGGCGGAGCAGGCCGGCGCCCGCGCGTTGATCCTCTACAGCGATCCGGGCGACGACGGCGCCGCCAGGGGCGCGGTGTGGCCGGACGGGTACTGGCGCGGCGAGCACATGGTGCAGCGCGGCAACGCCAAGTACCTCGTGGTTCTGGCACGGCGACCCGCTGACGCCGGGCGTTGGCGCCACGACGTCCGCTGTCCGGATCGCCGAGCAGGGCGCGCCGACGCTGCCGGCCATTCCGGTCGTCGCGCTGGCCTGGAGCGAGGCGCAGCACCTGATGGCGGCGCTCGGCGGACCCGACGCGCCCGAGCGGTTCCGGGGTGGACTGAAGATGCCCTACCGCGTCGGACCGGGCCCCGCGGCGGTCACGCTGACCGTAGCCATGGACCAGAAGCTGGCGCCGATCTACGACGTGGTGGCGTCGATCCAGGGCACGGCCACGCCCCAGCGCGAGGTGCTCTTCGGCACGCACCACGACGCGTGGACGTTCGGCGGGGTAGACCCGGGCACGGGCGTGACGGCGCTGCTCGAAGTGGCCAAGGGGCTGGGCCAGCTGGCGCGGAGCGGCTGGGCGCCGGCGCGCACCATCTCGTTTGCCTTCTGGGATGCCGAGGAGTTCGGGCTGGTCGGCTCCACCGAGTATGCCGAGGATCACCGCGCGCGGCTGCAGGAGCAGCTCGTCATGTATGTGAACACCGACATGTATATGAAGGGGCGCTTCGATCCTGGCGGCGTGCCGTCGCTGGCGGCGTTCGTCGCCGACGTGGCCCGCGACGTGCCCGACGGCGCCTCCACGGTCTACGACCAATGGAAGGCCTCGGAATTGGCGCGTCTGCCGGCGGCACAGCGGCCGGCGCACCCGGCCACGTTCGTCCCGGATCTCAAGGCCCTCGGCAGCGGCGCTGACTTCGTGCCCTTCCAGGACCATCTCGGCGTGCCCACGATGGCCATCGAGTTCATCGGCGATAACGGCTACGGGTACGGCACCTACCACACCAACTACGACTCGCGTGCCTACGTCGAGAGGGTCGCGGACCCCGGCTTCCGGCAGGGCGTGCTGATGGCGCACGTGCTCGGCACGATGGCCCTGCGCATGAGTCAGGCGGACGTGTTGCCGTTCCGCTTCTCGCATTACGGCGACAAGCTGCAGGAAGCGGTCGTGGCGGCGGCAGGTTCGGCCAAGGCGGCGGGGCTGAGTGTGGATATGGCGGGTCTGCCCGCGCGCGCCGAAGCGGTACGGGCGACCGCGTCTGCGCTCGAGAGCGCGATCGACGCTCGGCTCGCGGCCGGCGTGCTCGATCCCTCGCGACTGGCGCAGCTCAACGACCGGCTGGCACGGATGGAGCAGCGCCTGACCGACGACGATGGTGCCCCGGCCACCAAGTGGTACCGTCACGTCTTCTACGGCTGGAACATCTACTCTCTCTATGATGGCCAGCCGTTCCCCGGACTGGCCGAGGCGCTGCGCGTCCGCGACGCCGCCCGCGTGACTCATGAACTGGGCCGCATCGAGCGGGCTTTGGATCGCATGGCGGACGAACTGGCGGCCGCTCGTGCCCTGCTTCCCTGAGAACTCGCAGGTACCCTGGTGAACGAGCAACAGCAACTGCTCCTCTGGCAGTGGAGCACCGCGGTCCAGGCCACGGCACTGGCCATGATCGCGACCTTCTTCGTGCTGCTCTCGCGCTTCGGCCGGCGCACCGATCTGCGCTGGTGGGCGCTGGCGTGGAGCGCCAACCTGGCCGCGCTGGTGCTGACGCTGGTCTTCTGGTACTTCCAGCCGGTCGCGATGGTGCCGCTCCTCTTCGGCCTCTACGGGGCTGCCAAGACCGCTTTCGTGTTGCTCTTCATGCAGGGCGTCTGGTCGGTAGCCCGCGCCGAATCCCGGCTGATGAGTTCGAAGACGATCGGGATCCTGGTAGCCGGATATGGCCTGTTCGTCACCCTGTTCCTCGATTCGATCCCCGCCGTCGGCCTGGCCCAGCACCTGACCATGGCCGTGGTGTTCCTGCCCCTGGCGGTTGCGGCGGCGCGCGCCCCCGGCCTGCGGTGGCTGAGCGCGGGCATCGCCGTGCGCGGTGGGCTTGCGCTCGTCGAAGCCAGCGCCTACGCGCTGCAGCTGACGGCGCCGTGGGGCGCGGAGTGGCGGCAGGGCGCCGGGGCCTTCATGTCATCCAGCTCGGCGTTCGACATGAGCGCGGAATGGCTGCTCGTGCTCGGCGGCGTGCTGGCCCTGTCGGCGCGCATCCGGCTCGATCTGGAAAGGACCAACCGTGAGCTGCTGGCCGCGCAGGAACACCTCCGGGCCGTGGCCCACCGCGATCCGCTGACGGCGCTGGCCAACCGCCGCGCCCTCTCGGACGTCTTCCGCGCCGTGCAGCCTGGTGGCGCGATGCTGCTGTTCCTCGACCTCGACGGCTTCAAGGCGTTGAACGATCGCCACGGCCATCTCGCTGGCGATCGCTGCCTGCGTGAATTCGCTGCCGCGCTGCGCCAGGCCTTTCGTCCCACCGACTACGTGATCCGTTACGGCGGCGACGAGTTCCTGGTGGTGGCTCCGGGGCTCGACCGCGCCTCGGCCCTGGCCCGCATCGACGATCTGTCGGCCCGCCTCCGGCGCGACGTCGCTGACGTGCCCTTATGCGACTTCTCGGTGGGCATGTCGGAGCTGTCGGCCGACGGACAGCCGGAAGTGACGCTCCGCATCGCCGACGCCGAGATGTACCGCGCCAAGTCGGTCAAGTAGACGGGTCGGCGCGAGTGTGGTCGCGGCGGTGCGCGCGGTCGCGGGCGCGCGACGCCTGTGCCCGTCGCCGGCGCCCCGGTCGACCGACGTGAGCAGGTTGGCGGTCCGGGCGGGGCCCCGCCTCAGCCGGTCGTGGGCACCGCGCGAACAAGAACGCCACGCCGCGCCGCTCGGAAGCGTTCGAGTACACTCCGTCCATGCGCAACTCCTCGACCGCCAGGCTCATTGTCACCGGGTGTGCAGTCATCGCGGGGATGGCCGCGCTGGTCGCGCAGCGCGGGGGCGACAATCCGTTCCCTGGCGGCACCAACCCCGACGGCTCGTTGAGGCCGACTGCGCCGCTCTCGCGGCTGTTCACTCAGGACGCGTATACGGAGTACTCGATCCTCGAGCCGGGCAGCGAGTCGTTCCGCATCCGCTTCCTGCCCGAGGAAACGCGGGTCGGCGCCACCGAACTGGTCAACGCCACGCGCGGCGGCAGCGAAGGGTCCGGCGTCGAGGTCTACGATCCGCGTACCGGCAAGCCGATGCCGTTCACCTACGAGGTCGACCCGCAGGACCCTGAGTCGCACGCCGTCCGCGCCAAGCTGCCCATTCCGGTGCCGGCCGGCGGCATCGGCCGCGTCCTCATCTACAAGACCTACAAGGATCCGCGCACCTACAAGATGCACGGCGAGGACATCGTCTGGGTGCGCAGCCTGAGCGGCTACCGGCTGGGCGTGCTGCTGCCCAAGGGCTTCTCGTTCCTGTCGGCCAATGTCGCGGCCCACCTGTCCACCACGAGCGACGGCCGTCTGAAGCTGGCTTTCGCCAACCCGAGCGGGCAGAGCAATCCGGTCACCCTCCACGCCCGGCGCACCTCGGCCACGTTCACGCCGTCCACCGACTCGACCGACGTGTTCTTCGACGACGTGAAGACGCTCTACGACCTGGGCGCGCCGGACACGCATCGCCTGACCGTGGACCAGAGCTACAGCGACTATCGCCGGGGAACGAAGGCGACGCTCGACTCGCTCGCCTATCTTGCGCTCGAGGATGTCCAGGTCACCGACCTCGACACGGCCAAACGCCTTACGCCGGTGAAGGCCGGGGCGAGCGTGTCGGTGCCGCTCGATGTCCCGATCACCAACGACAAGCAAAGCGCTCACCTGCGCCTGACCGGCACGCTGACCGACCAGGGCTATACCGTGGACCACGACGACCTCGTGTTCTCGCGCACGATGAAGGGCTTGCGCAACACCGTGCTCCTGCCCGAGGGCTGGGAGGTGTCGGAGGTGTCGCAGCCTGCCACCATCGGCCGCTACAACGGCCGCGTGTTCGTGGCGCTCATCAACCTCAACGCCGAAAACCACTACGTCGTGCGCATTCGCGCCCGTCGTTTGTAACGGGGCCTGTCTCCGTTAAAAGTCCAGCCGCTGCAGTTTCTGCAACGCCACGCCCCCGGCGGGACGCACGTCCCCGCCAAAAAAGCACTTCTCAGGAATTGCACCGCCGACAGTTGTAACGGTGACAGGCCCCATTACAAGTGGGCCGACGCGCGGACCTGACCCGCAAGGGCCGCCGTGAGGGCGACGGAGTCGTTGAGGCACGGCAGGTGGCGCGCGGTCAGCGCCGGCTGCCCTGCCAGGGCAATGCGGCCTTCGAGTTCGCTTTCTGCGTTGTCGGCCAGGAAGCCGTAGGGATAGTAGACGACGCGCCGGTAGCCGGCGTCGGCCACGCGCTGCAGCGCTTCCTCGATGGGCGGGTCGGTCCACTTGCCACCGCGCGTGTGGTTCAGCCAGCCATTGGTGATCATCCCGAAGTGCGGCGCGAGACGCGACGCGATGGCCCGCCGGAGCGACTCGGTGGCCGCCAGCCCCGTGTCGATGGGCGTCGGTGGATTGAGCACCGTGCCGTGTGCCGCCAGCACCAGCGCCACGTCGGCCCCGCGCCACGGTTCGGGCCCGGCAACGAGCGACAACACGTGGGCCGCCGAGAGGTCGGCGAGCAGTTCCGGCGCGAGGGCTTCGAGGACGCGCACGCCGCGATCAGTCGCCGCTTGGTGCGCCGCCGCCGTGCTGCGCGAGAGCGCGTGAGTGAAGGCCGAGTCGGCCGCGTACATCGGGGCCACCCACACTGTCGCCCCGGGGGGCATCGCGGCGAGCACGTCGGCCAGCAGCGGTTTCCGGAACTCGTACGCGACGTGCACCTGCCAGTCGGCGCCGTCGTCGACCGCCAGCGCCTGGCGCAGTCCGTCCGCCTGCTTGACGGTAATCGGCTCGAGCGGCGATCCGTAGCGATGTTCGCTCCACATGCGGTGACGGCCGCGCGCGCGGGAGAGCGCGATCACCGGGAGCAGCGGCCGCGGGATGGGCGCGACCGTGCGGGTCAGCCCCACCAGGATGCGCCAGGAGTAGACCAGTTGGTCGGTGAACGCCGGCGTCGGCGGTTCGCCGTAGGTCACGCAGTACCACGTGCCGGTCCTTTGTCGTCATGCCATCGTTCCCGTCATCGCTGGGCTTTCGGCTGTCGTGCCGACCTGACCCCACAACCGGTCGGTCAGGAGGAGCGCGGCCTGCCGGCCGCTCTTCACGGCGTGGTTGAACGACACGCCTTCGTAGGAGGTGCCGCACACCGACAACCCGGGATGGGTTGCGACGCGATCGTAGATTGCGTCGCGGCGACGGTCGTGGCCCACCGTGTACTGCGCAATCGCCTCGGGCCAGCGGAAGACCGAGAGATGACGCGGGTCGGCCGTCACGCCCAGCACCGGCGCCAATTCCAGACGCGCCAGCGCCGCGAGGGCCGCGTCGGTGGCGCCCATCACCGCTGGCCGTCGCGCGCCTCCCAGGAACACGCGCAGCAGCACTGTGCCGTCGGCGGCGCGTCCCGGGAAGAGCGACGACTCCCACACCACGCCCAGCGTGGCCAGGCCTTCGGGCCGGGTCACCAGATAGCCGTAGCCGTCGAGCGGACGCTGCACGTCGGCGGTGGCGTAGCCGAGGGCCACGACTGCGAGGCTCGAGTACTCGATGCCGCGCATCCCGGCGGCCAGCGCGCCATCGAGCGACTGCACGACGGTCGCGGCGGCGCGCGCCGGCAGTGCCAACACGACATGATCGGCGTCGTGGCTGAGACCGTCCTGCAGGATGACGCGCCACGCGCCGTGCGCACGTGTCAGGCCGCGCACGGCGGTTCCCGTCTGCAGGCAGCTGCCCAGGCGCTCGACGAGCGCGGCAGTGAGCGTCGCGAGCCCGCCCTCGAAACTGAGCAGCTTCGACGGGCCCCGGCCCGTGCCACGGCGCGCGAACATCGCGCGCAGGAGGCTGCCGTGGTCGCGTTCCATCTCGCTCAGCACCGGGAACTGCGCGCTTACCGACAGACGGCGGCTGTCTCCGGCCGAGATGCCAGACACGGCCGTGTCCACCAGCATGTCGGCGGCCTCGCGACCGATGCGCCTCGTGGCGAACGCATGCACCGTCTCGTCCTGATCAGCAGGCGGGGCCGGTGCAAACGGCTCGCTCAGCAGCCGGAGCTTGCCGCGCCACGTGAGTGCCGGCGAGGTCAGCAGGGAACCCGGACCGCCCGGGACCTCACACAGCCGCCCCTCGCGCAGGATGAAGCGGCGTTTGGCCTCGGGCCGCGCCTCGACCAGCCGCGCGCCGAGCCCGAGCGCCTCGACCAGGTCCAGCGTGTGCGGTTCGCGGTTCAGGAAGCCGTTCGGGCCTGCTTCGACGAGGAAGCCGTCCACGCGCCGCGACTGGACGTGGCCCCCCGCCTGCGCGGCGCCGTCGACGACGCGGAGCTGCAGCGGCTGGCGGCGGCGGCGCGCGTCTTCCTGCAGGGTGAAGGCCAACGCCAGGCCGGAAATGCCGGCCCCCACGACGGTCACCCGCGGACCGGTCATACCGTGCGGCTGAAGACCGGCGTGGCGCCAGTGAGCCGCGCCCGCAGATAGCGGTCGAACGTCATGCAGATGTTGCGCACGAACATCCGCCCCAGCGGCGTCACCTCGAGCGCGTCCCGGCTGATGACGACGAGACCGTCGGCCTCGGCCGAGCCCGGCCCGCGTCAGTTCGTGCAGTTCGGCGGCGAAGTAGTCGGCAAAGCGCAGGTCGAAGCGCCGCTCGAGCGCGCCGATGTCGAGATGCCCGTTGCACATCAGCTCGGTGATGACGTGGCGGCGCACCAGGTCGTCCTCGTCGAGGGCGTAGCCGCGTTCGATCGGGAACTGTCCGGCGTCGAGCAGCTCGTAGTACTCCGAGAGCTTCTTGGTGTTCTGCACGAACACGCCCTGGACGTCGCCGATGCCCGAGACGCCGAGCGCCACCATGTCGCGGGCCGACTGCACGGTGTAGCCCATGAAGTTCCGGTGCAGCGACCGGCCGTCGACGGCGCGCGCCAGTTCGTCCTCGGGCAACGCGAAGTGGTCCATGCCGATCTGGGTATAGCCGGCCGCGGCAAACGCCCGCTGCGTCAGCGCCAGCAACGCCAGCTTCACGCCGGGGCCCGGCAGTGAGTCTTCGGGAAGATGCTTCATGTGCGCCTTCATCCACGGGACGAACGCGAACGAATAGGCGGCGACCCGCTCCGGGCGCAGGACCAGCACCTGCTCGAGCGTGCGGGCGAAGCGCTCCGGCGTCTGATAAGGCAGTCCGTAGATGAGGTCGATGTTGATCGAGCCGTAGCCGACGGCACGGGCGTGGTCCACCAGATCGCGCGTCAACTCGTAGCTCTGGACCCGGTTGACCGCTTCCTGCACCTGGGGATCGAAGTCCTGCACGCCCATCGACACCCGGTTGAAACCAAGCGCGCGCAGCTTCGACAACTGCTCGGCCGAGGTCACGCGCGGATCGACCTCGAGGGCGATTTCGGCCTGCGGCGTGAACGTGAACACCTCGGACAGCTGCGCGAACACGCTGACCAGCTGCGAGCTGGTGTAGTAGGTGGGCGTGCCGCCGCCCCAGTGGAGCTGCGATACGACGCGCCGTGCCGGCAGGTGCGCGGCCAGCAGCCGGATCTCGCGTTCGAGGTAGCCGAGATAGCGATCGGCCACCTCCCGATGTTTGGTGATGACGACGTTACAGCCGCAGTAAGCGCAGCGCTCCTCGCAGAAGGGCAGATGCACGTAGAGGGAGAGGGGCGCGTCGGGGTGCGCGTCGGCGCGGGCCAGCGCCGCGCCGTAGGCCTCGGCGTTGACACCGGGATGGAACTCCACGGCAGTTGGATACGACGTGTAGCGCGGGCCGGGGCGGTCGTAGCGGGCCAGCAGGTCGGCCGACGGGGCCGGAATTACGTGGTGCATAGCGCCTGCTCGGCCGACGCGGCCGGCGTGCCGCCGGTGGCGTGCACGGCCGCCACCAGCGCCTCGACCGACGCAATCGGCGTTTCGGGCAGGATGCCGTGCCCGAGGTTCATGATGTGCCCGGGCCGCCCGGCCACCCGCGTCAGCACGTCGGTGGCCAGGCGTGTGACCTCGGCCGGCGTGGCGAACAAGGCGTGCGGATCGAGATTGCCCTGGAGGGCGAGGTCGGGCCCCACCCGCGCCGCGGCCTGATCGATGGGCGTGCGCCAGCACAGGCCGAGCACGGCGGACCCGGCCGTGGCGGCCAGTTCGAGCAGGTGCGGGCCGCCGTTCACGAAGTAGATGACCGGCACGTTCAGGTCGGCGACGCCGGCCACGATGGCGCGCACCCAGCGCAGCGCGAAGCGCTGATATTCGGCCGGGGCCAGCAGTCCCGCCCACGAATCGAAGATCTGCACGGCTTGCGCGCCGGCGGCAATCTGCAGCCGCAGGTAGTCGGTCATTGCCGCGGTCAGGCGCTCGAGCAGGTGCTCGAGGGTGTCGGGCTCGCGGTAGAGCATCGTCTTGAGGGCGCCGAAGCCCTCCTTGCCTTCGCCTTGCACGAGATAGGCGGCCAACGTAAATGGGGCGCCGCAGAAGCCGATGACCGGCGTGCGGCCGTCGAGTTCCTGACGCAGCAGACGCACCGCCTCGGCCACGAACGGCACGACGTCGGCGGCGGGGCGCTGGTCGAGCGCGTCCACCTGCGCCCGCGTGCGCAGCGGCTGCGCCAGCTTCGGGCCGGGGTTGAACGTCATACGGCAGCCCAGCGCCTCGAGCGGCAGCAGGATGTCCGAGAAGATGATCGAGGCGTCGAGGGGGAAGCGGCGCAGCGGCTGCAGCGACACCTCGACGGCCAGCTCCGGCGTCTTGCACAGCGTCAGGAAGTCCACCTGCTGACGCACGGCCCGGTACTCCGGCAGGTAGCGGCCGGCCTGGCGCATGATCCACAGCGGCGTGCGGTCCACCGGCTCACGCCGGCAGGCTCGAAGAAAGCGGTCGTTCATGCGCGTGCCTCGGCAAAGGCGGCGTGGGCCGCCGCGATGGTCCGGTCGATATGGCTGTCGTCGTGCGCCTGCGACAGGAACGCCGACTCGAACGCCGACGGCGGCAGCAGCACGCCGCGGGCGAGCATGGCCCGGAAGAAGCGCGCGTGCGCGGCCCGGTCCACGGTGGCGGCGTCGTCCCAGTTGGTGACCGGCGTGGAGGAAAAGAACACCGTCCACATCGAGCCGACGCGTTGCACCGTTACGGCCGCGCCGGCGGCGCTGGCCGCCGCTTCGAGGCCTTCCTGCAGGCGCGCGCCGCGCCGCTCGAGGGTGTCGTAGAGCGATGGGGCGGCATCGATGGCGTCGAGCGTGGCCAGCCCGGCGGCGACGCCGAGTGGGTGGGCCGCGTAGGTGCCGGCCTGGTAGACCGGCCCGGCCGGGGCCACCATCTGCATCAACGAGGCGCGGCCGCCGAAGGCGGCCAACGGCACGCCGCCGCCCACGATTTTACCGAGCGTGACCAAGTCGGGGGTGACGCCGTAGCGCTCGGCGGCGCCGCCGCGGGCCACGCGGAAGCCCGACATGACCTCGTCGAAGATCAGGACAGCGCCGTGGCGGGTGCAGCGCTCGCGCAGGCCGTGGAGGAAGCCGTCGGCCGGCGGCACGCAGCCCATGTTGCCGACCACCGGCTCGACGATCACCGCCGCCACGCCGTCCGCGGCGTCGGCCAAGGCGCGATCGACGCTGGCCAGATCGTTGAAGCGGGCCAGGGCGGTGTCCGCGACCGCGCCGGGGGTGACGCCCGGCGAGTCGGGCACGCCGAAAGTGGCCGCGCCCGAGCCGGCGCTCACCAGGAACATGTCGGCGTGGCCGTGGTAGGCGCCCGCGAACTTCACGACCACACGCCGCCCGGTCGCGGCGCGCGCCACCCGGACGGCGCTCATGGTGGCTTCGGTGCCGGTGACGACAAAGCGCACCATCTCGCAGCCCGGCACGCGCGCCACGATCCGCTCGGCCAGTTCCACTTCCGGTGGCGAGGCCAGGCCGAAGACGACGCCGCGCCGGACCGCCGCCACGACCGCCTCTTCCACTCCAGGATGCGCATGGCCCAGCAGGGCCGGACCCCATGCGCCGATGTAGTCGATGAAGTCGCGGCCCTCGACGTCGCGCACCATCGCGCCGCGGGCCTCCACCAGAGCCACCGGCTCGCAGCCCATGGCCGCAAAGGCCCGCACGGGTGAATGCACACCGCCGGGGGTGACCTGGCGGGCGCGTGCGAACCAGGTGCCGGCCGCGGCCGGGACGACCACGCTCATCGCACGAGCTCCGCCGCGCTGCTCGTGGCCGTGACGGCCATGGCGGTGGCCAGGTCGCGGGCGAAGTAGGTGATCACGAGATCGGCACCGGCCCGCCGCAGTGCCACGCAGGTCTCGCCCATGGCCCGCGGCAGATCGACCCAGCCGCGTTCGGCGGCGGCGTGCAGCATGGCAAATTCGCCCGACACCTGATACGCCACGACCGGCACGTCCACCCGTTCGCGGATGGCGCGGATCACGTCGAGGTAGGGCAGGCCGGGCTTGACCATGACCATGTCGGCGCCCTCCTCCACGTCGGCCAGCGCTTCGCGCACCGCCTCGCGCACATTGGGCGGATCCATCTGATAGCCGCGGCGATCGCCTTGGCGCGGCGTGGAGCCGGCGGCGTCGCGGAACGGGCCGTAGAAGGCCGAGGCGTACTTGGCCGCATACGCCACGATTACCGTGTGCGTGGCGCCGGCCGCGTCGAGCGCGGCCCGGATGGCGCCGACGCGGCCGTCCATCATGTCGGAGGGCGCGATGACATCGGCGCCGGCCATGGCGTAGGCGACGGCCGATCGGGCCAGCAGCGGCAGCGTCGCGTCATTGTCGATGTCGTCGCCGTCGAGCACGCCGCAGTGCCCGTGATCGGTGTACTCGCACAGGCACACGTCGGCCCACACCGTGAGCTCTGGGACGGCCTGCTTGATGAGACCAATCGCCGTCGGCACCGGTCCGTCGGGATGCCACGCCGACGTGCCGTGCCCGTCTTTCTCGTCGGGGATGCCGAAGAGCAGCACGGAGCCGACCCCGAGATCGAAGAGCGCCGCCGCTTCGCGCGCCGCCAGATCGGGCGACAGCCGCGCCTGGCCGGGCATCGACGGAATCGGTTCGCGCTGATTTCGCCCCGAGCGCACGAACAGCGGCGCCACCAGTTGCGCCGGCGCGAGCCGGGTCTCGCGCGCCAGCGCGCGCAGGCCGGCACTCCGACGCAAGCGGCGACCGCGCTGCACCGGGAAGCTCATCGGGCGACTCCGCACGGGGATGACGCGTCCAACCGCGCGGTCTTGTCGAAGGCGGCGAGGATGTCGGCGGCGCCCCGATCGAGCAGCGCGCGCGCCAGCGCCTCACCAAGCGCGGCCGGATCGGTGCCGCGCTGCGAGACCCGCAGCGTCCGCTTGCCGTCCAGCGCGAACACCCCGGCCAGGACCGACAGCTGATCGCCGTCGGGCGTGGCTACGGCGCCGACCGGCACCGAGCAGCCGCCCCCGAGCGCGTGCAGCATCACGCGTTCCGCGGTCACGGCGCGCCGGACGTCGGGCTGGTCGAGGGCCAGGAGCAGGCGGCGCAGGTTCTCGTCGTCGGCGCGGCACTGCACCGCCAGCGCGCCCTGCGCGGGGGCCGGCAGCAGCAGCTCGATGGGGAACACCTCGGTGATGTGCGCGGCGAGGCCCAGCCGCACGAGGCCGGCGCGGGCCAGCACGATGGCGTCGAGTTCGCCGCCGGTGACGCGGCCGATGCGCGTCGGCACGTTGCCGCGCAACGGCTGCAGGTCGAGGTCGGGACGCCGCCCGCGCAACTGCGCGGTGCGCCGGGCGCTGCACGTGCCCACGCGGGCCCCGGCCGGCAGCGTGGCCAGGGTCAGGCCGTCTCGCGCGCACAACACGTCCTCGACCGGTCCGCGCTCCGGAATGGCGGCCACCACGAGACCGCCGGTGGATTCGACCGGGAGGTCCTTGTAGCTGTGCACGGCCACATCGACGCGGCCCTCGACCAAGGCGCGTTCGAGCGTGGCGGTGAAGAAGCCGGTGCCTTCGACCTCGGTGAGCGGCACGTCGATGACCTGATCCCCGGTCGAGAGGATCTCGACCACCTCGACGGCCAGGCTCGGCACCAGGGCCGTGAGGCGATGAGCGATGTAGCGCGTCTGCCACAAGGCCAAGGCGCTGCCGCGCGTGCCGATGCGCACGGTCGTCATGGCTGGGCGCCAGTCCCCAGCGCGAACAGGCGCCGCAGGTAGTGCGCCTGGGCAAGGTCGAGCGGCACGTCGCCGGCCTCGAGGGTGGACAGGGGGATGGCCAACACCTGATCGAGCAGGCGCCGGCTCAGCCGGTCGAGCACGTCGTGTGGGGCCGCTGCGCCGGCCGGCAGCTCCCCCTGCGCGCGCGCCAGTTCGGCGCGGCGGATGGCCTCGACCTTCCGCCGCAGGTCCGACACGAGCGGCCGGAGCGCATGACGACGCGCCCAGGCGTGCAGGTGTCCGAGTTCGCGGCCGACCACCGCCTCGGCCTTGGGCACCTCGCTGGCGCGGCGATTTCGGTCGCCGGCAACTTGGGCCTCGACCGCCGTGAGGTCGATACAGGTCACGCCCGGAGCGTCGCAAGGTTCCACGGCGGCGGGCATGCTCAGATCGACGACCACCAACGGTCGCGCGGCCCGGGCGGCCGAGGCGCGGTGCAGGTCGGCGGCACTTATCACCGGATCGGGCGACCCGACGGCACAGACCACGGCGTCGGCGCGCGCCAGCTCACGGGCCAGCCCGTCGAGGGCGACGGCCTCCCCTGCCACCGCTTGGGCGAGGCGTTCGGCACGGGCCAGCGTGCGATTGATCACGACCACCGTGCCCACGCCCAGAGCCCGCAGATGGCGAGCCGCCTTGAATCCGGTGTCGCCGGCACCCACGACCGCCACGCGCCCACCGCTCAGCGGCTGGGCCCGGCCCAGGATCTGCATCGCGGCCGACGCGACCGACAGCGCGCCGACGCCGATGCCGGTTTCGGCCCGGGCCATGCGGCCAGTGCGCACCGCCCGGTGCACGATGCCTTGCAGGAACGGGCCGGCGTGCCGGCAGGCGTCGAGCGCGCTGCGTACCTGGCCGAGGATTTCGGCCTCGCCGAGGACCAGCGACTCGAGGCCGGCGCAAACCCGGAACAAGTGGCGGGCCGCCGGCTCGCCGCTGAGCGGCGTGACGATTGACGCCGGCAGGACGGCCGCGCGCACCGACTCGGCAAACAGCCGCATCACGGTGTCGCTGTCGCCGGGCAGGCGGACCCGCCAGTAGATCTCGGTGCGGTTGCAGGTGGTGAGCACGAACGACTCGAGGCCCAACTCGGCCAGGCGAGCGTGCAGGGCCATGGCCCGTTCGCAGTCGATCGACAGCTCGCGCAAGCCGTCGATGCCGACGGTGCGCTGGCTGACCACCAACGCCCGGAGCGCGAGCAGGCCGTCGTGGACCGCGACGGCCTGAACGTGCGCCGGGCTGCTCGGGCCCACGCTTTGAGGCGGACAGGGGGGGACGTCGGAGATGCGCACCGTCCTGGCAGGGTATGCGGCGTGCCGGCGATCGGGCAATTCGCAACACTACGGAGCGGCCTCCGTACAACTACGGAGACGCGGGCGGACGTGCTCAGCCGCGCGCCGGCCCCGGGCGATGTCCTGCTCGCCGTCGCCGTCGAGCACCACCACGAGGCGGCCCCGTGCCAGCAGCCGTAAGCAATCCCGCGCGTAGGCGGATCACGATCGTCACGTCGCCGACGACGGGTCGATGATGCCGTCGCGGATGGCGACCTGGATGAGCAGAGCGACCGACTTCACGCCCAGCTTGTGCATGATGTTGGCGCGGTGCGTCTCGACCGTGCGGACGCTGATGTCGAGTTCGCGAGCCACGTCCCGGCTCGAGTGGCCACGCGCCAGCCACGTCAGCACCTCGCGTTCGCGCGCCGTCAACGACTGCGACGACGGCTCCGCCGGCCCACCACCGCGCACCATGCCGGCGAGCTGATGCTGTATGGCCGGGCTGAAATAGGAACGGCCGTCCATGACCGCCTCGATGGCGGCCACGAGGTCCTGCACGGCCGAGTCCTTGAGCAGGTAGGCGTCGGCGCCGCCCTTGACGGCCCGGGCCACGTACTCGCGGCCGTCGTGCATCGTGAGGACGACGACCTTCAGCGCCGGCCGGACGGCCTTGGCGGCGAGGAGCACGGCGATGCCGTCGGCGCCGGGCATCTTCAGGTCGAGGACGAGGACGTCCGCCTCGGGATGGCGCTCCACCAGCGCCACGGCGGCGCCGCCGTCGGCGGCCTCGGCCAGCACTTCAACCCCGGCGTGCGCCTCGAGGATGCGCCGGATGCCGCCGCGCACCAGCGTGTGGTCGTCGGCCAGGAGCACGCGAACGTGGCGGGCGTTCATGCGGACGGTCCCACCGGGATGTGCGCGTCGAGCCGCACGCCCCCGGCGGCGGCCATGCCGAACTCGAGCTGGCCGCCTTGCGCGGTCACCCGCTCGCGCATGCCGAGCCAGCCCAGGTGCGGCTCGGAACCGGGGGCGACACCGTGGCCGTTGTCCTCGACGACCAGGTCGACCGCGTCGTCGCCGCGCACGATCTGCACGCGAGCCTCGGTGGCGCGGGCATGGCGCGCCACGTTGGTCAGCGCCTCCTGCACCACACGGTAGATCACCACTTCGGTGTCGGCTGGGAGGCGGCGGGCGGCGCCGTCGAGTTCGAGCGTGACGCGCAGGCCGCTGCGGTTCCCGAAGTCCTCCGCCAGGACGCGCAGCGCCGCGGCCAGTCCGAGGTCGTCGAGCACCGACGGACGCAGCAGATTGCTCAAGTCGCGTACCTGGCTGAGGGCCTGGCCGACCAACGTGCCGGCCCGGGCCTGCCCGTCGAGCTCCAGCTCGATCTTCACGGCGGTGAGCAGTTGTCCGGCCTCGTCGTGCAGCTCGCGCGCGATGCGCCGACGCTCGTCTTCCTGGACGTGCAGCATGAGACGGGTGAGCTGCTCGAGCTCGACCGTGCGCGCGGCCAGCCGCGTGCGCTCGTCGCCGAGGACGAGGAAGAGCAGCCCGAGGCCAATGGCGAAGAGGAAGAGCACGTCGGCGAACACGCCGTAGAGCACAGCCGCGCCGAAGCCGCGCAGCAGCGGGTAATCCAGGTGATGGAGGCCCCACAGGATG
Source organism: uncultured Acidobacteriota bacterium (assembly GCA_963843885.1). Classification (GTDB taxonomy): domain Bacteria; phylum Acidobacteriota; class Vicinamibacteria; order Vicinamibacterales; family UBA2999; genus CADEFD01. The sequence goes on along the minus strand of CAWJMJ010000009.1, from coordinate 628,246 downwards.
AAGGCGCCAGCCAGCACCGGCGCGGCGCCGCTCGAGACGCGTGCCCGCTCGCGCCAGAAGACCACGCCGGTCCAGATTGTGACCCACGAGAGCAGCAGCGTCGCGGTGACGCCGGCCACGAGCATGCTGCCCATGCCGTAGATGGTGACCCACGCCCAGGCCACCGCCAGTGGCACGGCGACGGCGTGGACCGGCCGCAGCGCGAAGCCGCGCGAGAGCTGCAGGGCCGCCGCCAGGAGCAGCAACGCGCTGATGCCGGTGGCGGCCTGGTGCAGGAACAGCCAGAACAGGTTGCGGCGGACCAGGAACGCCGACATGCAGGCCAGGCGCACGACGTAGACGCCCCAGGCGACCGACCAGGTCAGGAAGTGGACGCCGCGCTGCCGGCGCCACAGCGCGTAGCAGGTGATGGCCAGGATCGATGTCAGCACCGACTGGAAGCCGAGCGCGCTGCACTCGACGAAGGTGCGGTCGAGCATCTCGGCGGCGACGTTGGCGGTCTCTTGCGCGGTCATGCGTGCGCCTCGGCCGCGCGGCGCGCGGCCAGCGCGGCCGCCGCGCTGGGGAAACTGGTGGCCTCGGCCGTCAGGCATGGCACCGTCATATCGTGGAGGGCGGCTGCGGTCGTGGCGCCGATGGCCACCACGGCACGCAGACCGGCGAGCGCCCCGGCGCCGACCGCCGCCACCAGGATCCGGGCCACGCGTGGGCTGGCGATGACGACCGCCTCGGGCGCCGCCGCGGCCCAGTCGCGCGCGATCGCCGCCGGGTCGCGGGGCGCCATGCGGTAAGCCTCCACTTCGTGCACGCGGGCGCCGGCCGCACGTAGATTGTCGGCGAGCACGGGCCGGCCGCCGGGGGTGGTCGGCACGAGTACAGGAGTCGTCGCCCACGGACCGAGGTCGGCCAGCAGCGCCCACAGGGGCTCGGCCCCGCCCTGCGCGGCCGTGACGGGTGACGCCACTCCCGCACGGCGGAGCGCCTGCGCGGTGCCCTCGCCGGCCGCTGCCGCGCGCAGGGCCGGCGGCCACGGTTCGGCGCGGGCGTCGGCCAGGGCCCGGACAGCGCGCGCGCTGGCGCACACCAGCCAGTCGTAGTGCTCGAGCTCGCGGGCAGCCGCCGCCAGTGGCGCCGGATCGGCCGGCGGGAGTTCGGTCAGCACCGGGCAGAGCACGGGCTGGAACGCCTGCGCCCGCAGCGCCGACGAAAGCGGGCCAGCGACGGCCTCGTCGCGCGTGACGCAGACGCGCCACGGCTGGGGGGAAGGCCACTGAGTCGTCACGATCCCATCGAGTCTACCCCTGGACCTCGAGCACCAGCTCGCCGCCTCGCGGAAGCGCCAGTGCCCAGGCCCGGAGCGGCGCGGCGGCCATGTTAGTGTGTGACTCGCGATGCACACCGGCTCCTATGTCAATGGCACCTGGTACCACCCCTCGGGGGACGTGGTCCGCAACGTCAACCCGGCCGACACCGCCGACGTGATCAGCGAGTTCCCGCAGGCCACCGCCGCCGACGTCGGCCGGGCCATCGAGGCGGCGACCGCGGCCTGGAAGTCGTGGAAGAAGACGCCCGGGCCGGAGCGCGGGCGGGTGCTGTGGCGCGCCGCCGAGATCTCGCGCCGTCGGATTCGACGAGATCGCCGGCACGCTCACGCGTGAAGAGGGCAAGGTCCTGCGCGAGGCCAAGGGCGAGGTCACCAAGGGCATCTCGCTGCTCGAGGACTACGCCGGCGAGGGTTTCCGCATGCACGGCAAGACCATGCCGTCGGAGGCGCGCGACACTTTTGCCTACACCGTGCGCCAGCCGCTCGGCCTGGTGGGGCTGATCGCGCCCTGGAACTTCCCGTGGGCGATCCCGGTGTGGAAGTCGGCGCCGGCGCTGGTGGCCGGCAACTGCGTGGTCTTCAAGCCGTCGGAACTGGTGCCGGCCACCGCGGCCCTGCTCACCGAGATCTACGAGGAAGCCGGACTGCCCGCCGGCGTCTTCAACATGGTCGTGGGCAGCGGCCACGACGTGGGCGAGGCCATGGTGCAGGCGCCCGAGCTGCGCGCCATCTCGTTCACCGGGTCCAACCGCGTCGGCGGCGATCTCTACGTCAAGGTGGCGCGCCGCGGCGCCAAGGTCACCTGCGAGATGGGCGGCAAGAACGCCGTCATCGTCATGCCCGACGCGGATCTCGACAAGGCGGCCGCGGCCATCCACGGCGGCGCCTTCGGGTCGACCGGCCAGCGCTGCACGGCCACGTCACGGGTCATCGCTCATCCCGACATCAAGCGCGCCCTGGTCGAACGGCTGGTCGCGTCGGCCGAGAACATCAAGGTCGGGCCGGGTCTCGACGTGAAGATGGACATGGGCCCGTCGATTGCCGACAAGCAGTGGCAGACGGTGATGGGCTACATCGAAACCGGCAAGCAGGAAGGCGCCACGCTCCTGACCGGGGGGATACGTCCCGATCACCTGACGCAGGGCTTCTTCATCGCCCCGACCATCTTCGACGACGTGACCCCCGGCATGCGCATCTTCAGGGAAGAGATCTTCGGGCCGGTGCTGTCGATTGCCACCGCCTCGAGCCTGGAAGAGGCGCTGACCCAGGCCAACTGCGTCGAATACGGCCTCACCACCTCGATCTTCACGCAGGACATCAGCGCCGTGATGCGCTTCATCGACGACGTCGAAGTGGGCATGGTGCACGTGAACGAGCCCACCGTCGGCGGCGAAGCGCAGCTCCCGTTCGGCGGCACCAAGTCCACCGGCGTGGGCGAGCGCGAGATGGCGGAAGACGGCTTGAATTTCTTCACCGAAATCAAGACCGTGTTCATCAACTACGGCGGCGCCGCCGGCCCGTCGCTGACACGCTGACGCTCGACCCGCGCCCCACCTCGACGGCAGGCACCTCGCCGGCGGTGCGCGCGTCTTTCCATTAGCGTCCATGCGCGCGCGTGGCGCGGCCACCGGCCACGTCAGGCCGGGGGGCCGGACGCCGCGTTGCGCGGATGGCATACAATCTTGGGTTGAGCACCCTGCATGCAACTCCTCCAGGCCACATCTTCCTCGGTCGGTTCCAAGATCCTCATTGCCCTTACCGGGTTGGCCATGGCCATCTTCCTGGTCGGGCACCTGGCCGGCAACCTTCTCTTCCTGGTCGGGCCCGAGGCGTTCAACCACTACGCCCATAGCCTGACCAGCAATCCGCTGGTCTACGTGGCCGAAGCGGGGTTGATTGCGGTGTTCCTGCTGCACATCGGCAAGACCCTGGCTGGCTACCTGGCCAACCGGGCGGCGCGTCCCGAGCGCTACGCCAAGAAGCAGTGGGCCCGGGCCAAGAGCGACCGGAGCCGCAAGAGCCTGTCGTCGACGACGATGATCGTCACCGGCACGATCACGGCGCTGTTCGTGGTCACCCACCTCCTGACCTTCAAGTTCGGCGCCCACTACGTGGCCGTCGACGGGGTGCGCGACCTCTACCGCCTGCAGCTCGAAGTGTTCAGCCAGCCGCTCTACGTGCTGTTCTACGTGGTGGCGATGTTCATCATCTTCTCGCATCTGTGGCACGGCCTGTCGAGCGCGGCGCAGTCCATGGGCATCGACCACAAGCAGTGGACGCCCCGCATCATCCTGGCTGGCCGCCTGCTGTCGCTGGTCATCGCCGGAGGCTTCCTGATCATTCCGATCTTCACGTTCCTTCTCTCGCGGAGCGCGCGATGACGCTCGATTCCAGGATTCCCGGCGGCCCGATCACCGAGAAATGGGATCTCCGCAAGTTCGAGAACAAGCTGGTGAACCCGGCCAACAAGCGGAAGTTCGAGGTGATCGTCGTCGGCACCGGGCTGGCCGGCGCCTCGGCCGCGGCCTCGCTCGGCGAGCTCGGCTACAAGGTCAAGCTGTTCTGCATTCACGACAGCCCGCGCCGCGCCCATAGCATCGCGGCCCAGGGCGGCATCAACGCCGCCAAGAACTACCGCAACGACGGCGACAGCGTCTACCGCCTGTTCTACGACACCATCAAGGGCGGCGATTACCGCGCCCGCGAGGCCAACGTCTATCGCCTGGCGCAGCTGTCGGTGCAACATCATCGACCAGTGCGTGGCCCAGGGCGTGCCCTTCGCGCGCGAGTACGGCGGCCTGCTCGACAACCGCTCCTTCGGCGGCGCCCAGGTGTCGCGCACCTTCTACGCCCGCGGCCAGACCGGGCCAGCAGCTTCTGCTCGGCGCCTACCAGTCGCTGATGCGCCAGGTCGAGGCCGGCACGGTCGCGATGCTGCAGCGCCGCGAGATGCTCGACCTGGTCATGATCAACGGCCAGGCCCGCGGCATCGTGTGCCGCAACCTGGTCACCGGCGAACTCGAGTCGCACGCCGGCCGACGCCGTGCTGCTGTGCACCGGCGGCTACGGCACGGTCTTCTACCTGTCGACCAACGCCATCAACTCGAACGTCACGGCGGCATGGCGCGCGCACAAGCGCGGCGCGTTCTTCGCCAACCCCTGCTTCACGCAGATCCATCCGACCTGCATTCCGGTCAGCGGCGACCATCAGTCCAAGCTGACGCTGATGTCCGAAAGCCTGCGCAACGACGGCCGGGTGTGGGTGCCGAAGACGCCGGGCGACAAGCGGCCACCCTTGCAGATTCCCGAAGCCGAGCGCGACTACTACCTCGAGCGGCGCTATCCGAGCTTCGGCAACCTGGTGCCGCGCGACGTCGCCTCGCGCGCCGCCAAGGCGGTGTGCGACGAGGGCCGGGGCGCCGGCGAGACCGGCCTGTCGGTCTACCTCGACTTCGCCGATGCCATCAAGCGGCTTGGCGCCGACACGATCAAGGGCCGCTACGGCAACCTGTTCGACATGTACAAGCGCATCACCGACGAGGACCCGTATCAGGTGCCGATGCGCATCTATCCGGCCGTCCACTACACCATGGGCGGCCTGTGGGTGGATTACGACCTGATGTCCACGCTGCCCGGCCTGTTCGTGCTCGGCGAGGCCAACTTCTCGGACCACGGCGCCAACCGCCTGGGCGCCAGCGCGCTCATGCAGGGCCTGGCCGACGGCTACTTCGTGGCCCCGTATACGGTCGCCAACTACCTGGGCGGGGCCTCGCTGCCGGCGGTGTCGACCAGCCACGACGCCTTCCAGGAGGCCGCCGCCACGGCGCAGGCGCGTATCGACCGGGTGCTGTCGGTCAAGGGGTCGCGCACCATCCGCGACTTCCACCGCGACATCGGCCAGATCTGCTGGGACTACGTCGGCATGGCCCGCACCGAAGCCGGCCTGCGGACGGCCATCACGCAGATTCGGCGCTGCGCGACGAGTTCTGGCAGAACGTGATCGTGCCGGGCGAGAAGAACAACATCAACCCGGCCCTCGACTACGCCGGTCGCGTCGCCGACTACATGGAGTTCGCCGAGCTGCTGGCGCTCGACGCGCTCGAACGCCGCGAATCGTGCGGCGGCCATTTCCGCGAGGAGTTCCAGACGCCCGACGGCGAGGCCCTGCGCAAGGACGACGAGTACTCGTACGTCGCGGCGTGGGAGTTCAAGGGCGTGGACCAGACGCCGGCGTTGCACAAGGAAGCCCTGGTCTTCGACGAAGTGCATCCGTCGCAGCGCAGCTACAAGTAGGGCTCTCCAATGTCGATGACCGTCACTCTGAAAGTCTGGCGACAGGCCAACCCGACCGCCCCCGGCCGGATCGGAGACCTACACCGCCGGCAACGTCCACCCCGACATGTCGTTTCTCGAGATGCTCGACGTCGTGAACGACGACCTGATCCGCGCCGGGCAGGATCCGATTGCCTTTGACTCCGACTGCCGCGAGGGCATCTGCGGCAGTTGCGGCCTGGTGATCGACGGCCTGGCGCACGGCCCCGACCCGGGCGCCACGACCTGCCAGGTGCACATGCGCCGCTTCAAGGACGGCGACACCATCACCATCGAGCCGTTCCGGGCCGCGGCGTTCCCGGTGCATGAAGGACCTGGTCGTCGACCGCAGCGCGCTTCGACCGCATCATCGCGGCCGGCGGCTACGTCTCGATGAACGTCGGCGGCGCGCCCGACGGCAACACCCTGCCGATCCCCAAGGACGTGGCCGACCTGGCCATGGACAACGCGCAGTGCATCGGCTGCGGCGCGTGCGTGGCGGCGTGCAAGAACGCCGCGGCCCATCTCTTCACCTCGGCCAAGATCAGCCACCTCGGCGTGCTGCCGCAGGGCGCCCCCGAACGCCTGCGCCGGGCCGGACGCATGGTGGCGCAGATGGACGAGGAGGGCTTCGGCAGCTGCTCGAATGAAGGCGAGTGCGAGGCGGTGTGCCCGAAGCTCATCCCGATGGCGAGCATCGCGCGCATGAACCGGGATTTCCTCAAGGCGTCGCTGTTCTAAGGGCAGCCGTCCAGACCCTCACCGGATTGGCGCGTCAGGCCGCGGGCCGCGCCCCGCGCCGCGGCCGTCGCGGCCAGGCGTGGCGAACGGCTATCCTGTGGCTCATGTTCGTATCCCGCCGGACCGCGGCCGCCCTCGTCGTGGCGCTCGGCGCCGTCACGACCGCCTTCGCGCAGGCTCCTCCCGAACCTTCCGTTGTCGCGGCACTCACGAAGCTCGCTCCGGTCCCCGAGGGCTACCGCGTCGGCCCGGTCGGCCTCACGGCGTCGGGGCGCGCCATCGCGGCGCTCGAGCCGGCGGTGCCGGCCGTGGCCAGCCAACCGCGGGTCGTGATCGTGGGCGGCCTCGACGGGTCGCCGGCCGGCCCGAGGGTCGTGCTGGATCTGCTGGCGTGGCGGCTCACCGACCAGTCGCTCGTCAGGAATCGGCGGCGCTGGCAGGTGGCGGCCGTGCCGTGCGCGTTGCCGGATTGCTGCGATCCGCCGTCCGGCGTCCCGCTGGCAGGGGCCGCAACGGCGCCCGTCGCGAGCCCCGTGTTCCCGCCGGAGAAGGGCTATTACGACGCGCCCGAACTCCGCGAGACGCGCTACCTGTGGCGCTGGGTCACGATGCTCGGGCCCGACCTGGTGATTGAAGTCCGCGCTGGCCCAGCGCTCGAATGGCGCGCCAATCCGCTCGGTCGCGAGCGGGTGCCGGCGGCCACCGAGGCCGCGCCCGCGTCGCTGGCCGGCGCGCTGGGCGCCGGCGCCCCCGGCGGGTTGGCGCCGGTTGCGGCCCTGCAGGTGAGCGGTCCGCCGGCGGAGGTGACGCGCGCCGTGCGCGAGCTCCTCGACCTCCGGGCCACCCGTTCGCCCTCGCCCCTCGGCCGGGCGCTGACCGCGCGGCAGGCGCGCTCGCCGCTCGACGTGGCGCGCCTGCTCGCGGCGCGCTATCCGGCCTCGCCGATGATGAGCTATATCCCGGCGTTGGCGTGGAGCGGCGCGCTGCGCGTCTCGGCCATCACTGGCGACCCGCAGTATCGCGACCGCGCCGTGGCCCAGATGACGCCGTTCCTCTCGGGTGCGAAGCCGGCCATGGCCGCGCCGTTCCTGCTGACCAGCCTGGCGGGGCATCAGGCCTTCTTCGACCTCTCGGAACTCGAGGGCAACGCCCAAGCGGATGCGGCGGCGCGCGCGGCCGCTGAGTTCGTCCTCGCCGGGCAGCCCGACGAGATTGTCCGCTTCGCCACGTCGTGGACCGACGACATGTTCATGGCCACGTCGGTGCTGGCGCGCGCCGCCCGCCGCACCGGAGAGACCAAGTACGCCGATGCGGTGGCCCGCCTCCTGACCACCTACGCGGCGCGGCTGCAGCGCCAGGACGGCTTGTTCATCCATGCCGAGAGCGGCCCGCATGCGTGGGGCCGCGGCAACGGCTTCGCCGCGTTCGGGCTGATGGAGGCGCTGACTCACTTGCCGGCGTCGTGGCCGGCCCGCCCACAGGTGCTCGACAGCTTCCGCCGGCTGATGGACGGGCTGCGCCGGCATCAGGCGCCCGACGGCTCGTGGCATCAGCTGGTGGACGAGCCGGGTTCGTATCGCGAGTTCACCGTCACGGCCATGGTCGTCACGGCGATGGCCCGGGGGGTGCGCCTCGGGTGGCTGGACCGCAGCTTCGGCGAGGTCGTGAGTCGCGGCTGGCGGGCCGTGCAGGCGCGCACCTCGGAAAGCGGCGAGCTCGTGGACGTCTGCGCCGGGACGGGCGCCGGCCAGAACGCCACGCACGACTATTATCTCAACCGGCCGGCCCTCTTCGGCTCCGATGACCGCGGCGGGGCCATGGCGCTCACGGCCGCACTCGAGATGCACGCCCTCAGCGGCGCCAGGTAGGAGACCTCATGCGACGACACGCCCTGATCTTTGCGTCCGCGCTCTCAATGGCCGCGTGCAGTGCCCAGGCCCCCTCGCAGAGCGCCGTGCCAGCCGCCACCACCGCGCCCGCTCCGGCGGTCGCCTACAAGTCGCTGCAGGCGCTGCTCGACGCCGAGCTGCCGGCGATTCCCGCCAAGGCCGGGATCTGGGTGAAGCACCTCACCACCGGCGAGGAGGGCAGCGTCAATGCCGACGACACCTTCAACTCGGCCAGCGTGATCAAGATCCCGGTGGCCGTCCAGGCGCTGCAGATGGCGGAGGCCGGGACGCTCTCGTTGTCGGACCGGACGACGCTGCGTCCCGAGGACGTGCGCGGCGGGTCGGGCGTCTTCCGCTACCACGATGCCGGCCTGCAGCCGACGCTGCGCGACCTCATCCTGCAGATGATCATCACGAGCGACAACACGGCCACCGACTTGGTCATCGCCAAGGTCGGCGGCGTCGCCAGCGTCAACGCGTGGCTGGCCCAGGCCGGCTACGGCGACGGCATGAAACTGGTGCAGACGACCGGCGACCTCTTCAAGAAGTACGAGGGGCTGACCCCGGCCGACGACCGCAACGGCAAGACCAACGGCGACCGCGCCTTCTGGCTGGGCGAGCTGACGCCGCGCGCCACCGGCCGCATGCTCGAGGCGATCGAGCGCCGGACCCTGCCGTCCAAGGAGGGGGCCGACCAGCTGCTGCGCATGATGCGGGCGCAACAATCCGGCGCCCGCCGGCTGCCACATTTCCTCGTGGGCCTGCCGGTCGCGCACAAGACCGGCGACTTCGGCCCGGTCCTGGCCAACGACGTCGGGGTCGTCTACGCCAAGTCCGGGCCGATCGTCGTGAGCTTTTTCCTGAACGCGATCACCGAGCCCTACGGCGAGGCCGAGGACCGCATGGGCCGGATCACTCAGAAGATCGTCGATTACGTCGACCAGTAGCGGCGCGGCGAGCTTAGCGCGACACGGCGCGCACCAGCTCGCCGGTGTCCTGCTCCTCCGCCTTGCGGGCCACGTCGGCCTGGGCGATGATGCCGACGCACGCGCCCTCGGCGTCCACGACCGGCACGCGACGGATTCTGGTGCTCCTCCATCTTCGCCATGACGGCGTCGAGCGAGCTTTCGAGCAGCACGGAAATCACCGGCTGGCTCATGGTCTGCTCGGCCGTGACCGCCGACGGATCCTTGCCCACGGCGACCACGCGGCACACGATGTCGCGGTCGGTGACGACACCGACGAGCTTCTTCCCGGCATCGACGACGGGAATCTCACCGCAGTTGCATTCCACCATCATCTTGGCCACGTCGTTGAGGGTTTGCTCCGCAGTGCAGGTCTGCGGATCGGGGGTCATGATGTCTTTGGCTGTGAGTGACATGCGCGGCGACGCTGCAAGAATGCCACCAGCGGCCCAGCCACGTCTTGGCGCTCCGGGACCGTCGATGCCGCCGGGCAGACCCCCGTCCCTGTGGGTAGCGCGCTACCGCTGTACGGCAAGGCGACGGCCAGCGGTTGTGCTCACCGGTACTTCACCTGTGCCAGATTCGCCTCGATGCTCGCCCGGCTCGGCTCCTCCCACGGCGGCAGCTTCAACTCGCGGCCGAGCGACGCGAGCTCCTCGTCCACCGCGAACCCGGGCTGCACCGTGGCCACCTCGAAGAGCACGCCGCCGGGCTCGCGGAAGTAGATTGACTGGAAGTAGCACCGGTCACGCACCTCGGTCACGCCCACGCCCAGTGCCAGCAGCTCGTGGCGCAGGGCGAGCTGCTCGTCGGCGCTGCCGATGGCCATGGCCACGTGATGCACGGTGCCCAAGCCGTTGATCGCGCGCGGGGCGTCGGGGTCGACCACCAGGTCGATGAGGTGGCCGGCGCCGTTGCCGCCCACCGCCACGCGCGTGCGGTGCGCGCTCTCCTCGACGACGGCGTAGCCGAGCACGCCGGTCAGCAGCGCCAAGGAGGGCGGCAGCGATCGCACCAGCATGGTGACGCTGTGCAGGCCGCGGATGGCCGAATCAGCGCCCACGCCGTTGCCGGTCCAGGGTGGCCGCGGGTCGCCCGTCGTTCCCGCTAGTTCGAACCTCAACCCGGACGGATCAGCGAAGCGCAGGAGCGTCTCGCCGAAGCGCTGCTCGTCGCCGTGCATGGCCACACCGTGCGCCGACAGCCGCGCCCGCCAGATATCGAGCGACGCCGCCGGCACCGAGAAGGACGTCGCCGCCACCTGACCCGCGCCCCGGACTCCCGGCCGCACCCCGCGCTGGTGGTAGGGAAACGTCGTCCAGATCGTGCCCGGAGCGCCGCGCTCGGTGCCGTAATAGAAGTGGTAGACGTCGTGGTTGTCGAAATTGACGGTTTTCTTGACCAGGCGCAGGCCCAGGCCGCCGAGGCAGAAGTCCAGGTCGGCCTGGGGCTCGTCGACCGTGGCGGTCACATGGTGCAAGCCGAGGAGCGGTCCAGCCATAGTGGGATTCTAGCCCCGGCCCCCCGTTACACTTACGGCCATGCGACACGCCCTGCTTGCCCTCGTGATGGCTGCCGTCACGGCCTCGCGAACCCTGGCCCAGACCCCCGAGCCCTTCTGGCCGGGCGCGACCTACGACGCCAAGATTCCCACCCTCGAGCAGGTGGTCGGCCACCGCCCCGGCGACAAGATCACGACGCCTGAGCAGATGGCGACCTACCTGGCCGCGCTGGCCCAGGCCGCGCCGGACCGCACGCGTCTCACCGAATACGCCCGGAGTTGGGAAGGACGGCCGTTGTGGTTGTTCGTCATCGGCAGTCCGGCGCGGATTGCCGGCCTCGACCAGGTCAAGGCCGACATCAAGCGCCTGGCCGACCCGCGCCGGCTGGCCCGGGCCGAGGCCGACCGGCTCGTGGCGTCGTTGCCGGTCGTCGTGTGGCTCGAGCACGGCGTGCACGGGAACGAGATCAGCTCTGGCGACGCCGCGTTGCTCGAGGCTTACCACCTGCTGGCCGCGCGCGGCGACGACGGCGTGGACGCCGTGCTGAAGGACGCGCTCGTGCTCATCGACCCGATGCAGAATCCCGACGGCCGGGCCCGGTTCATCTTCCAGAACCTGCAAGGCCAGGCGGCCGCGCCCGACCCGGCGCCCTTCAACGCCGAGCACGACGAGCCGTGGCCGGGCGGACGGGCCAACCACTACCTCTTCGACATGAACCGCGACTGGTTTGCCCAGACGCAGCCCGAGACGCGCGGCCGCGTCGCCATCGCCCTCGACTTCTTTCCCCAGGTGACCGTCGACCTGCACGAGCAGGGCGGCAACAACAGCTACTACTTCGCGCCTCCGGCCGATCCGGTGAACCCGCACTACACCAAGCAGCAGCTCGCCGGCTTCGACCTGTTCGGCCGCGCCAACGCCGCGCGGTTCGACGAACGCGGCTGGGCGTATTACATCCGGGAGGTCTACGACGGCTTCTATCCGGGCTACGGCGACAGCTGGCCGATGATGCACGGCTCGATCGGCATGACCTACGAACAAGCCTCGGCGCGCGCCCTGTCGTTTGCCCGCACCGACGGCACGGTGCTGACCTTTCGCGACGGCGTGATGCACCACTTCAACGCCGCCATCACCACCGCCGTCACCGCCGCCCGCAACCGCCAGCAACTGGTCGGCGACTTCCTCGAATTCCGCCGCAGCGCCGTGGCCGAAGGGGAGAGCGGTCCGGTGCGGGAGTACGTGCTGGTGCCGGGGCACGATCCGTCGCGCGCCGATGCGCTGGCCCGCAACCTGGCCACGCAAGGCATCGAGGTGCGCCGCACCGCGGAACCGGTGACGGTGGGCGCCCGCACGATTCCCGCTGGCGCCTATGTCGTGGCGAACGGGCAGCCGGCCGGACGCCTGGTGCGCAACCTGCTCGACTTGGACACCAAGCAGGACGACGCCTTCATCGCGCGCCAGGAAGCGCGCCGGCAGCGCCGGCAGCCCGATCAGATCTACGACATCACGGGCTGGAGCCTGCCGCTCGTCTACGACGTGGAGGTGCTGACCAGCCCGGCGGCGATTGCCGTCCAGGCCGCCCCGGTGCCGGCGTCTTACGTCGTGGCGCCGGTTCCGCGCCCGGTGGCGGCCGGCAAAGTGGGGTACCTGGTGCCGTGGGGGTCGGCCGCGGCCGCGCTCACCGTCGACGCCGTCGCCCAGGGACTGCGCGTCCACAGCATCGGCGGCGCCTTCACCCTCGGCGGGCGCACGTATCCCATCGGCACGGCCCTGGTCCGCACCGCCGGCAATCCGGCCGACCTGCAGGCACGCATGGCGAGGCTGGCTACCGCGCACGGCGCCGAAGTGGTGCCGATCGACTCGGCCTACGTCGAATCGGGCACGTCGCTCGGCAGCAACGAGGGCGGCTTCATCAAGCAAGCGCGCGTGCTGATGGCCTGGGACCAGCCGACCAGTTCGCTCTCGGCGGGCTGGGCCCGCTACGTCCTGGAACGCCGCTACGGGCAGGCAGTGACGGTCGTGCGGACCGCTTCGCTGGCGCGCGCCGACTTCTCCGATTACGACGTGGTCGTGCTGCCGTCGGGCAACTACGCGGGCCAGATCAACGACGCCGTGCTGGCGCGGCTCAAGGACTGGATTCCGCCTGGGCGGCACCCTGGTCACGCTGGCCGACGCCACCCGGTGGGCGGCCACGGCCGCGGCCGGACTGCTCGACACCAACGCGCTGCTGAAGGACGGGCGACCCGACGTGCCGGCGACGACCGGCCCGGCCCCCGCTGGCGCCACCGGCGGCGGCCCGGCCTCGGCGCCGGCGGCGACGACCACGCCGACGGCGACAGGGCCCGCGGGAGTCGCGGGTCCAGCCACCGGCGGAAGCGGCGCCGCGGCGGCTCGCACCCGTCCCTCAGCCGGTGCGGCGGCCACGGCGGCTGGCGCCGGTGCCAAACCCGCGACCGGGCCGGCCAGCCCCGGCTTCGACTTCGACAAGGCGATCCAGCCCGATCGCGAACGGCCCGACGCGCAACCCGGCGCGCTGCTGCGCGCGACGGTCGACACCGACCACTGGCTCAGTGCCGGGAGCGACGCCGAGACCCAGGTGGTCATCGAGGGCTCGCGGGTCTTCGCGCCGCTCAAGCTGAACGCCGGCCGGAACGTCGTCTATTACGCGCCCAAGGCGTCGCTGGTCGCGTCGGGGCTGATCTGGCCGGACGGACAGGATCTGCTGGTGCGCAAGGCGTATCTGATGCACCAACCGATGGGCCAGGGCCATGTCATCGCCTTTGCCGAAGACGCCAACTACCGCGGCTATACCGAAGCGACGATGCTGCTGTTCATGAACGCGGTGCTGCTGGGGCCGGCCTACTAGTAGCACCCCGCGAGGCCGGCCGGGCGCGCTGCATTTCGCCAGGCGCCGATTGGGACACGATGCGCCGCCGGCCGGGCGCGACCAGGCGCCGGTGACCGGGCTGTGACCGAGGCCTGGGTGTCTCGTCGCGTGGCTGCGCCCGGTCCGGGGCCCGGAGGGGTGTAGAGTAGTGCCCGCCGCGCGGATGTCCGCGCCCAGGAGACTGCGTATGAAACTCCCTCTGTCGCTCGCGGCGTGCTCAGTGCTGGCCGGCGCGTCCTTCGTTGCTCTTCACCACGGCCCGCCCGCAACGGTGTCCGTGTCGGCGTTCGAGCAGGCTGCCGCCCCGGCGGCGGTCTATTACCCGCCGGCCGGCGCCTGGCAGAAGAAATCCGCGGCTGAACTGGGCATGGACCAGGCGGCGCTCGACGCCGCCGTCGAGTTCGCCCGGACCCACGAGACCACCCGCGCGATGGATTTCAGCGACCAGGAGCGCATCTTCGGCACGCTGCTCGGGTCGGTGCCGAACATCCGTGCCCACACCAACGGCGTGGTCGTCTACAAAGGCTACGTCGTGGCCGAGTTCGGCGATCCGACCTGGGCCGACCCCACCTATTCGGTCGCCAAGAGCATGCTGGCCACGGTGGCCGGCATCGCCGTGCGCGACGGCAAGCTGACCAATCTGGACGAGCCGGTCAACCGCATCGTCAAGGACGGCGGCTACGACTCGCCGCGTAACGCGCTCGTCACCTGGAAGATGCACCTGCAGCAGGAAACCGAGTGGGAAGGCGAGATGTTCGGCAAGAAGGACGACTTCGTCGGCGCCAAGGCCTTCGGCGAAGGCGAGCGCAAGCCGCGCGAGTTGAAGCGCCCAGGCACCTTCTACGAATACAACGACGTGCGCATCAACCGCCTCGGCCTGTCGCTGCTCCGCACGTTCAAGGAGCCGGTGCCCGACGTCTTCCGGCGCGAGGTGATGGACGTGATTGGCGCCTCGAACACCTGGCGCTGGATTCCGTACCACAACAGCTACGTCGAGGTGGACGGCAAGCAGATGGCGTCGGTGAGCGGCGGCACCCGGTGGGGCGGCGGCGTCTGGATCAACGCCATGGACATGGCCCGCTTCGGCTACCTGTGGCTGCGCGGCGGCAAGTGGGGCGACCGGCAGATCGTGCCGCCGGCGTATGTGAAGGCGGCCATCTCGCCCAGCCAGCACGGTCCCGACTACGGCTACCTGTGGTGGCTGAACACGCAGGGCAAGAACTATCCCGGCCTGCCCACGACCGCGTACGGCGCGCGCGGCGCCGGCAGCAACACCATCACCATCCTTCCCGATCAGGACCTGGTGGTGGTGTGGCGGTGGCACGCCGGCAACGAGGCCGAGTTCGTCAAGCGTGTCGTGGCCGCGATCAAACCGGCTGCGCCCAGCCGGCAGCCCTGAGCCGCTCGCGACGCCGCGTCCACACCACCTTGGCGGCCGGGGTGTCGAACTTGGCGGACGCGTTGTCGAACTTGGCGGACGCGTTGTCGGACGAGGCGGGAACATTGTCGAAGGAGGCGGGAGCGTTGTCGAACGGGCCGGGCGCGTCTAACGAGGCCGGGAGCTGACTGCACAGGAGTAAGGGCATGCTCGCCATCCTTTGCTGGGGCGGTGGTCCGGCTCGCCTCAGCAGTCGACGAGCCCGCGCGCGACATTCTCATAATTTCCGACGATTTACAAGAACTGCACGCGCCGGCCAAACCAGTCGTCAGAAATGAAACGGGCCCGTGATGCCGAACCTTGCGTTCGGCACCGACGGGCCCGTCGGTCGTGCGAGGCCGGCTGTGGAGCCGGCGGTTAGAGCGGTGACCTCAGCAGGAGAGGCACTTGTGGTTGTTCTTGGCGCCCAGGCTCTCGAGGTACTTGATGGCCTCCGGCCAGGGCTGGGTGCGCTGCACCGGACCGTTGGCCATGTCCACGGTGGTCTGGCCTTCGCGGTTCACGACCAGCGGATCGGCGCCCTTCGACACCAGGTACTTCAGCATCTCCACGTCGCCGCGCGAGGCGGCATGGTGCAGGGCCGAATTGCCCTCGTGGTCGCGGGCATTCACGTCGGCGCCGGCTTCCTCGACCAGGAACTTGACGCCGGCCAGCATGCCGCCGGGCGCGAAGCGGTGCGAGTTGCCAGCGAAGCCTTCGCCGTAGCCCACGCCGGTCGAGGCGAGCAGCGCCGGCACGCCGGGACCGCCCACCGGCACGGGCGGCACGCCTGACACGTCGGCGAGCACGCGCCGGCCGGCGTCACCGAAGTCGCCGCGCTCGGGCGGCTTCACGGTCGGGATGTTGGGATCGGCGCCGTAGGACATGAGCAGCCGCATGGCGTCCACGTCGGCGCCGTAGGCCGCGCGCCAGAAGGGCGTCGAGCCGGTTTCTTCTACGCCGGACTGGTCGAAGTTGTAGTTCGAGTACCACACCTTCTTGTTGACCCGCGCATTCGGGTCGGCGCCCTTGTCGAGCAGCGCCTTCATCAACTCCAGATAGCTGGTCTTCTGGTTCAGTTGAGCGCGCGGCTGCGGGTAACCGGCGCGCGAGGCCCACATCAGGTTGATGGCGGCATAGAGCGGCGCCACGCCGTTCTCGGCGGCCAGGTTCGGGTCGGCGCCGCGTTCGAGCAGCGCCTTGGCCAAATCGAAGTGACCGTTGATGGTCGCCGCCAGCATGGCCGACACATGGTCGCCCTTCTTCCACTGGTTGACGTCCACGCCGCCGTCGATGAGCGCCATGGCCACGTCGGTGTAGCCCTGGCGGGCGGCGAAGAGCAGCGCGGTCATGCCGCCTTGCGTGTGCACCTGCTCGTTGATCAGGTAGCCGCGGTCCAGACCGGGCTGGCGCGGACGGGCCGCCGCGGCCGCGCGCGGGGTCGCGGCGCGCGCCCCGCCGGGCGTCTCGGCCTTGGCGGCGAGGTTTCGGCCGTCGGGGTTCTCGCCGTTGGCGCTGAGCGCCATCAGGTCGACCACCTTGGTGAAGGCGTTCTTGTTGGCGCCGGCCGCGAGCAGCAGCTTCACCGCATCGACGCGATTGGCCGCCGCCGCGAAGATGAGCGGCGTCTGTTCACGGTCACGCTCCTTGGCCTCGAGGTCGGCGCCGGCGTCGATGAGCGCCTTGACCGCGGCGGTGTCACCCGAGGCGGCGGCGAACATGAGCGGGGAAGCGCCGGTGCCGGTCAGGGCGTCCACGTCGGCCCCGCTCTTGATGAGCAGGCTGACAATCGGGCCGCTGCCGCGTTCCGCGGCCAGGTGCAGCGGCGTGATGGCGCCGAAGCGCGTGGTGGCGCGCACGTTGGCGCCGGCCACGATCAGGGTGTTGGCCAGTTCGACATGGCCCTGACGCGCCGCCCAGTGCAGACCGGTCACGCCGTCGCCCTGCGCCGCGTTCACGTCGGCGCCGCCCTTGAGCAGCGTGCGCACGGCCGCGACATCGCCGGTCATGGCGGCGTCGGGCACCGTGTCCACGGCCGCGCCGCTGAGCGCCACCGACAGCGTGACGGCGCCGAGCGCGCCGGCGAAGAATCCGCTGAGAAGTCGTCGTTGCATGTTCGCCATCTCCTACTGAGCCGCTGCCGTGGTGTCCTGCACGGCGTTCAGGTCGAGCTTGCCGGAACTGTCACCGAAGGACGGGACGTCTTCCATCCCAATCCGGTGCAGCACGTCGAGGAAGGTGTTGGCCATCGGGGTGCCGTCGGCCGCCTTGATGTGCAGGCCGCCCTTGAGGGTGCCGCCAGCGTGACCGGCAAACAGCAGCGGCACGCGCCGGTGGTTGTGCACGTTGGGGTCGCCCATGGGCGAGCCGTAGACGATCAGGGTGTTGTCGAGCACCGTGCCGTCGCCTTCCTTCATCTTGCTGAGGCGCTCGATGAAGTAGGGCAGCAGGCTGACATGGTAGCGGTTGATCTTGGCGAAGTCGCGGATGCGATCCTCGCGCGAGTTGTGGTGCGAGGCGTTGTGGAACCCGGTGGTCACGCCCGTGGCCGGGAACACCCGGCCCGACACGTCGCGCGACATCTTGAAGGCGAACACGCGCGTGATGTCGGAGCCGAAGGCCAGCGCCTGCAGGTCGAACATCAGCTTGACGTGCTCCTCGTAGGAGTCGGGCACGCCGATCGGGGCGCCGGGCAGCTCGCGCTGCTCGCCGCTCATGTTGTATTCCTCGACCTTCTTGATGCGCCGCTCGATCTCGCGGATGTCCGAGAGGTAGTCGTCGAGGCGGGCCTTGTCGGCGCTGCCGATCTGCGTCTTGAGGCGATCGACCGAGCCGGTCAGGGTGTCGAGGATGCTGCGATCCTCCTTGCGTCGCTGCGCCCGCTCTTCCTTGGTCGCGCCCACGCCGAACAGCTGGTCGAAGACCGTGCGCGGGTCGCGGATCATCGGCAGCGGCTCGTCGGGCTGGGCCCAGCTGATCGAGTCGGTGTAGACGCAGGAGTAGCCGTATTCGCAGCCGCCGGACTGGTCCACCGGCTCGATGCACAGCTGCATCGAGGGGATCGGCGTGTCCTGGCCGAAGCGCTGCGCGTAGAGCTGGTCGAGCGAGACGCCGGCCCGCACGTCGGAGCCCATGGTCTGCTTGGGGTGGGCCTGGGTCAGGAACACGGCGCTGGCGCGGAAGTGGTCGCCGCCGATCTCCGGCGTCGTGAACGCCTCGGCCATGCGCAGGTCGGTGTTGCTCACGATGGTGATGTGCTCGCGGACCGACTCGAGCGGCGACAGCGCGCTCGGCGACAGGTCGAAGTCGCGGCCCGTGGCGGCCGGCGCCCACATGTTCATCTTGGCGCCGTAGACGGAGCTGCCGGCCGCGCCGTGCACCATCTCGATGGCGGCCAGGCGCACCTTGCCCTTGGCGGCCACCTGCGCCGCCGCGCTGTTGGCCGGCAGCATGGCTTCGAGCAGCGGCAGGGCGGCGGTGACCCCGAGGCCCTTCAGAACGGTGCGGCGGGAGAGATGTCGCTTGGTAATCAGCATGGCGTCTCCAAGTATCGCTTTCTTAAGGGCGTGCGTCGGCTTCGGTCGAAGGGGTCGGATTGGGTTGGCTCATCCGGAACGCCGGGCTCTTGACGACGCCCTGGATGAACGACGAGATCCGGAAGTCCTGCTTGGCCGCGTCGCGGTTGATGGCGCGCACCGTGGGCATGTCGAAGGCTTCGACGTGGCGGCCGAGCGCGTAGGTCATCATGCTCTCGGTGAAGCTGGTGAGCAGCGCGTCCTTGTGCTTGAGCAGCGCCTGGCGCAGCCCGTCGGCGCCGCTCATCTGCGTGCCGTCGTAGAGCTCGCCGGTCGAGTCGACCGGCACGCCGTTGTCCTTGATGCGGTACTGGCCGGTGACGTCGAAATTCTCGAGCGCCAGGCCGAGCGGGTCGATGACGCGGTGGCACGACATGCAGGCCGGGTTGGACCGGTGCTGCTCCATGCGTTCGCGCACCGACAGCAGCTTGCCGCCCTGCGCCGCCGCGGTGTCTTCGAGGGCGGGCACGTTGGGCGGGGGCGGCGGGGGCGGCGACCCGAGCATCACCTGCATGATCCATTTGCCGCGCTGCACCGGGGAGGTGCGGTCGGCCACCGAGGTCATCATCAGGATGCTGCCCTGGGTGAGCACGCCGCGGCGCGTTGCCGGCAGTGACACGCGGCGGAACGTCGACCCGGTCACGTTCGGGATGCCGTAGTGGCGGGCCAGCCGCTCGTTGACGTAGGTGTAGTCGGCGTTGAGCAGGTCGAGCACGCTGCGGTCCTCGCGCACCAGGCTGGCGAAGAAGCGCTCGGTCTCCTCGCGCATCGATTCGGTGAGCGACTGGTCCCACTGGGGATAGAGGATGCCGTCGGGACGCATCTTCTCGACGTCCTGAAGGCGCAGCCACTGCGAGCCGAAGCGGGTGGCCAGCGCTTCCGACTTGGGATCGGCCAGCATGCGG
Organism: uncultured Acidobacteriota bacterium; assembly: GCA_963843885.1. Classification (GTDB taxonomy): domain Bacteria; phylum Acidobacteriota; class Vicinamibacteria; order Vicinamibacterales; family UBA2999; genus CADEFD01. The sequence continues at coordinate 608,733 of CAWJMJ010000009.1, read as the reverse complement.
CGCACCTGCTTGTCGAGTTCCGCCGTGGTCTTGAGCGTGCCGGCGGTGGCCACCTTGATCAGCTCGGCGTCGGGCACGGTGCCCCAGATGAAGAAGGAGAGGCGCGAGGCCAGCGCGATGTCGCTGACGCGGAAGGCGGCGGTGGTGTTGGCCGGCTGGTTCTCGACGCGGAAGAGGAAGCGCGGGTGGGCCAGGATGCCCTGCACGGCCATGCGGATGCCGCCCTCGAAGTCGCCGTCCTGGCGGCCCTGTTCGTAGAACTTCATCAGGTCGGCCAGGTCGGCCGGGGTGACGGGCGCGCGGAAGGCCTGCGTGGCCAGGCGCTTGATGGTGTCGGTGGCACACGGACGCTCTTCCTCGGCCGCCGTCGGCCGGCACGCGAAGATGCGCTTGCGGCTGGGGGTCTCGGAGATGCCGGTGACCTTCATGGGCCCGGCGATGACCAGGTCCTGGATGTGCGGCGCCGCGGTGATGCCGAAGCCCGTGCCGATGCGCATGTCGATCAGGGTGTGGTCGATGGGCATCATCAGATCGTCGACCGGACCGACGAAGCGCGGGACGAACGCCGCCGAGACGTGCTGCGGACCGGCCTTGATGTGGATGGCCGGCGTGTCGATGACGAAGCCCTTCTCGCTGGCGTCGCTCATGCTGGCGACCACTTCGAGCAGGGCCACGCGGTCGCCGTTGACGGAAATCTCGAGCAGTTCGTTGCTGCCGGCCATGGCGATCCCGGTGTTGCCGAACAGCTCGCCGCTGATGGTGCGCTGCATCAGCGCCTTGAAGACATAGTCGCCGTCGGCGGGGAAGTTGTGGGTGACGGCGATGCCGCCGCGCGACCCGAAGGGCGTGCCCTCGACGTAGCGCATCTGCGATTCGGTCTGGAGCACACGGTAGGTGGCCGAGGTCGGCGACGCCGACTTGTCGCCCAGGGCGAAGCGACTCACCTGCGAGGCGGCGCGCAGGTAGCCGTCGAGCAAGGCCGGCGAGAAGGCCTGCGCCTCGGCGATGTTGTCGAAGCCGTGCGCCTGCGTGTCGGCGGGCAGATAGGGGGAGACGTCGATGTCGAGGTCGAGCAATTCCTTCACGGCCGCCTCGTACTCCGAACGCGTCAGGCGCTGGAATGGGCGCCAGCCGGGATTGGGATTGCTGGCCGCGAATTCGTCCATGCGGCTCTCGAGCGCGCCGGTGAGCGACTCGAGGGCCGCCTCGTCGGGCCGCTTGGCGCCGGGCGGCGGCATCATGCCGGCCCGCAGCTTGCGGATCATCTTCTCGATGACTTCGGGATTTTCGTGCGCCTTCATGGCGTCGAAGCCGGCCAGCGACAGCCCGCCGGCCTTGCCCCGTTCACTGTGGCAGGTCGCGCAGTAAGTGGTGATGAGGCGCGTCTGTTCGGCCGCCACCATCGCCGGCGTGGCCGGCGCCGCCGCGCCGGTTCGCGCGGCCACGGGCCGTGCTGGCGTCGCGCGTTGCGCGGGGGCCGCGGCGGGAGCCGGGGCACGCTGTCCAGCGGGCGCCTGCCCTTCACGCGCGGCCAAGCCGAGTCCAAGCAGCGTCACACACGCCGACGCCATCAACAGCTGTCTCATTGCCACCCTCGCCCTGGCCCAGCACATGGGCCCGCGTGTTGCACCGCGACCGAGGTCATCTGGGTCGCCCTGTACCGAGCATTATGCCGCATGTTCCTGGGCCGAGATGGTTCGCGGTGTGTGCGCTTTTCGCCATTTGTCACCGCCGCTCCGAATCCGCCACAGGCGTGGCGCCGGCGGCTGTTGAGATGACATTCGTAGACCTCTCGACCCGCCGGGAGCCGTGAAGCCGAGTAGAATTGGCCTTCCGACCGGGCGCCTCTCGTGAGCGCAAGATGACCTTCGAGCGAGCGGGCTCCGGAATCTGGAGGAAAGAGCAAGATGAGGCAATTACGTACGGCATGCGCATGCCTGGCACTGGCAGTACCTTCGTGCCCGCCCTGGCCGCCGCGCAAACCACGACCGGCACAATTCTCGGCGAGGTCAAGGACTCCACCGGCGGGACCTTGCCCGGCGTCACGGTGACGGCGGTCAACCAAGCCAACGGCCTGACCCGTGAGGCCGTCACCGACGAGCTGGGCAGTTACCGGTTCGCGGCCATGCCGCCCGGCGTCTACACGGTCAAGGCTTCGCTGGCCGGCTTCAAGGAAGCGTCGCGCGCGGATCTGCGCCTGGCCATCAACTCGCAGGTGTCGGCCCCGTTCGTGCTCGACGTGGGCGGCATGACCGAAACCATCACCGTTACCGAGCAGGCGCCGCTCGTGGATACGACCGAAAACGTCGTGCGGACGCTCGTCGACACCCAGCAGATCGCCAGCCTGCCGCTCAAGTCGCGTGATTTCCTCGACCTGACCTTGCTGGCGCCTGGCGTGGTGACCGACCAGGGCTCGGCCTCGGGCGGCCAGACCGACTCCATCTCGTTTGGCGGCATGAGCGAGAACTACAAGTCGGTGTGGCTCGACGGCGTGGACTTCAACGACGAGGTCACGGGCGGCGGCAGCTCGCTGTCGTCGGCGACCCGTATCGCGCTGGCGCAGGAGGCCATCCAGGAGTTCCAGGTGATGGCCAACTCCTACTCGGCCGAGTTCGGCCGCTCGGCCTCGGGCGCCATCAACATCCTGACCAAGTCGGGGGGCAACCAGGTGCGTGGCGCCGGCTTCTATTTCCGCCGCGACGACACCTTCGACAAGCCGAACTACTTCGCCGACACCGTGCCCCCCTTCAAGATCGAACAGTACGGCGCCACCGTGGGTGGTCCCATCAAGGAGAACAAGCTCTTCTACTTCGCCTCGTGGGAGCGCCGCGCCAACAACCGGTCGGTGCAGGTCAATATCCCGACCTCGATTGCCGACTTCGTGAAGAGCCTGGGCTACGACACCCGCACCGACGTGCCGGTGACCGCTGACGAGAACAACCTCTTCGGCAAGCTCACCTACCTGGCGTCGCAGAACCACACGCTGAACGGCATCTACATGTACGACCACCGCGATTTGTCCAACCAGCAGATCGGCGGCGACAGCGCCGGGGATCACGGCTACGACGACAAGCGCCGCGCCTGGTTCGTGGTCGGCAACCTCACGTCGGTGCTCAAGGGCAGCATCGTGAACGAGCTGCGGGTGAGCTCGTCGCACCAGGCGCTCGACCGCGTGCTGCCGGCCGGCTCCACGTCCAAGCCGGAGATCCGGTTCCCGACCGTGCAGTTCGGCCGCGCCAGCAACGTGCCGCAGTCGCGCACCCAGGACAACCACATCATCACCAACGCCACCTCCATGCACTTCGTGGCCAAGGGCTCGCACGATTTGAAGGTGGGCTTCGAGGCGAACATCGTGCCCACCTCCAGCAAGATCAACCAGTCGTTCAACGGGCTGTTTGAATTCCTGCGCGACGCGCCGGTCGTGCCCGGCAGCCTGGACACGCTGCCGTTCCGCTACACGCAGGGCGTGGAACTGCGCGGCGAGCTGTCGGAGCTGGCGCGCGACGTCAACATCTACTCGGCCTTCATCAACAACCAGTGGCAGCCGGCCAGCGGCCTGACCATCAACCTGGGCGTGCGCTACGACTGGCAGCTGTGGCGCGGTGACCTCAACGGCCAGGACATCCCGTCGGACATCCCGATCGAGCAGTTCTGGGTGCGCCAGATCACCGGCGACCTGCAGGGCCAGAACTTCAAGCCGGTGCCCAACGACCGCAACAACATCGCGCCGCGCCTCGGCGTCACCTGGGATCCCACGCACAGCGGCAAGATGGTGTTCCGCGGCGGCTACGGCATCTACTACGACCAGATCAACACCACGACGCTGCGCGGGGTGGTGGCCGGCTACCCTGGCTTCATCACCACCCAGTTCGCCAACGACTCGCGCTCCGGCGCGCGCATCCCCAACGACTTCTTCCCGAACGTCCCGACCCAGACGTTCCCCCCGTCGGTGGGCAGCGCCTTCCGCATCGCCAGCCCGTCGGCCGAGTCGCCCTACACCCACCAGATGACGGCCGGCGGCACGCGCCAGCTAGGCACCAACTACGCCGCCTCGTTCGACTACGTCTACATGCGCGGCGAGCGTTTCCCGCTGACGCGCAACGTGAACGCCCGTCAGGCCGACGGCACGTTCCCGATTCTGTCGAACGGTCTGCGCCTGCTGCTCTACGACGACGTCTCGCCGATCCGCATCCACCAGGCGCAGTTCCGTGTGCAGAAGCGCTTCGCCGACCGTCTGGGCTTCCTCCTGGGCTACACCCTCGGCAGCGCCAAGAGCATCGCCGACAACGGCACGCCGTCAGACAAATACGACCTGATGGCCGACTGGGGCCCGACCGCCAACGACGTGCGGCATCGTTTCGTGAGCAACGTGATCTACGAACTGCCCTACGGCTTCCAGGTGGGCGGCATCGTCACCGCCAACTCGGCTCCGCCCTACAACATCACGCTGGGCACCGATGCCAACCGGGACGGCGACAACAACGACCGTCCGGCGGGCCTGGGATACAACGCCGGCCGCGGCGACCGCTACTTCCAGACCGACCTGCGTCTGTCGAAGAAGCTGACGGTCGGCCGCGTCTCGGCCGAACTGCTCGGCGAGATGTACAACGTCTTCAACACCGTCAACTTCAACAACTACCAGGGCAACCAGCTGTCGGCCGCCGGCGTCACCTCGACGGGCATTCCAACCGGCTTCGGCCGGCCCCGGCAGGCCTTCGACCCGTTCCAGGCGCAGTTCGGCTTGAAGCTGACCTTCTAGTCCAGACCGTCCCAACCCGCCCTCCCGGGCGGGCGGCGGCACGGGAACTCAGGGCCGGTGGCGAGATGCCGCCGGCCCTTTTTCTTTGATGATGGCTCTCGCTGGACGAGGGGTTTTCCCGACCGTTCCCGCTCTCTTCCAATGACGCCACTCCAGGAGTTCCCTGAACCGGGCCGTCAGAGGGAGGAGACCGTCGTGCCTGAAGCCTCTACCGCGCGGACACCCCGGATGTATCGCACTGGTGCCTTGCGCTTTGCCGGCCGCTCTCGAATAATCTGTGCGCTCCCCCTACGCCCTGTGCCCATACCGCCGCGGTCCGCTCTGCGTTCGGAACTGAAAACCGCGTTGAAAGTGGTGGCGTCCACGCCCCCGCCGGCGGCGGCGCGGGCGCCGGCGCCGCCGGAGGCCACGGATTACTGCCGCTTGCTCCAGGAGAACATGGGCGCCGTCGGCGATGCCGTGCGCTTCGTGGCTTCCCGCTACCGGCTGTCGACCGACATGACCGAGGAGCTGAACAGCCGCGCGCTGCTGCATCTCGTCGATCACGACTACGCGGTGCTGCGCCAGTGGCGCCGCGAGTGCTCGCTGCAGACCTACCTCACGACCGTCATCGGCCGCGTCTTCCTCGACCTGCGGAACAAGGAGTGGGGCAAGGCCAAGCCGCCCGCCATCGCGCGGCGGCTGGGACCGCTGGCGCTCATGTTGTGGCGGCTCACGCATCGCTCGCGGCTGTCGTTCGACGAAGCCGTGAAGACGCTCCAGGCCGAACACCAGGCGCCCGCGACCCGTGACGAGTTGTGGGACATCTACGTGAAGCTGCCCGCCCCGTCGGGCCGCTACTTCGTGGGCGTGACGGAGCTGGCCGAGACGGAGCAGGCCGGCGGCGATGCCGAAGTGCTGGTCGAGCAGATTGAACGGCGCCGGCTGGCCGGGAAAGTGGAACGAGGCCTGGCCAGTGCCCTGGCCGGCCTGGGCGACGAAGATCGGCTGATCCTGAAGCTGTTCTTCCACGACAATCTGTTCCTGGCCGAGGTCGCCCGGCTGCTGCACATCGACCAACCGAGGCTCTACCCGCGCTTCCGCGGACTGATGGCGCGGCTCCGGACGGCGCTCGAGGCCCAGGGGCTGTCGGTTGAGGACACCCGCGCCATAATCGGGGAGGTCGAGCTGGGGGCGGGGCAGCCGCTGCTTGCACACCCCGGTAAAAGGTTCGAGGCGAGGCCGTCCCTGTAGCCAGACCCCAGCGTCGCCCGGGTCCGAGGAGCATTTGAGCGAGCACAATCAGGACGTCCGCTTCGGCTGTCCCTCCGACATCGACCTGGCGACCTTCGTCGACGGCGACCTACCCACCGACGCCCGCGCCCGTATCGTGACGCACGTCGCCGCCTGCGACGACTGCCGCGAGGTCGTGGCCTTGGTGTCGCTGGAAGCGGCTCAGCGCGAGCAGCAGCAGCAGGCCAGGACCCCACGGTTTCGCCGCCGGCGTCTGCTGGCAGGCCTGGCCGCGGCGCTGGCGGCGTCGCTGGCCGTTGTCCTGATTCCGCGCGCGCCCACCCCGCCGGCGTCGGCGTGGCGCGACATCGAGGCCGCGATGGGCCCCGAGCGCACCATCGCCGCGCGCCTGAGCGTGGAGCGCGTCTACCGTCCCCTGGCCTCGCCCACGCGGTCCGCGTCGGCGGAGGCGGCGCCCACCAATTTCGAGTTGGAGGCGGTAGCGGCACGTCTGCGTGAGACGGCCGAGCGCGACCCGACCCCGGGCAACCTGCACGCCGCTGGCGTGGCTGCCCTGGTGGTGGGACGCACCGACGACGCGCAGCGGGCCTTGGCCCAGGCCGCCACCTCCGACCGGGTCAGCGCGGGCCTCTTCGCCGACCTGGCGGCGGCCTACGCGACGCGCGCGGCCCGGCACGGGTCGGGTTCGCCGGCCGCTACCGCGGACTGGCTCAGCGCCGCCGAGGCCGCCGAGCGCGCCTGCGCCGCGGATCCCGGCGGGGCGGCGGGCTGGTTCAATCGCGCGCTGGCCCTCGAGGGCCTGGGCCGCGCCGAGGCCTCTCAGGCCTGGCAGGACTACGCCCAGCGCTTTCCGACCGACGATGGCTGGCGTGCGGACGCACTCGGCCGAGTGAACGCCGGCGCCCACTAGTGGCTGAGGCCCCCCGCGCCGGCGCCGGACGTCGCAAAGGGGCCACGACCGGCGTGGCCCGGACGCCGCTCTTCGTGCTCGGGACCGCCACGGCCGCGGTCGTCGGCGTCATCGGCGTCGGCGTGCTGCTGCGTCCCGTGCCGCCGATGGCCATGGTGGTCAAGGCGGCCGGCGCCTCGCGCACGGTGGAAGGCCGGCTCACCGGCGGGTTCGCTTTCACGCCGGTCGCGCCTACCCGCCGCGACCAGACGGCCTTGCCCTCGTGGCGCGTGCTGGCCGTGGCCGGTCAACTGCAGGAAGCCATCGACACCGCACCGACGCCCGAGAACCTGCATGCCCTCGGGGTGGCAGCCTTGCTCGTGCAGCGCGGCGACGAGGCCGTGCTCGCGCTGGAAGACGCGCTCAGCGGCGACACCGACAACGCGGGCTACCTGTCGGACTTGGCCGCGGCCTATCTGGCCAGGTATGCCCACGGCGGTCCCGCCCTCGATGTGCCGAGTGCCCTCACCGCGGCCGACCGCGCCGTGCGCCTGGCCCCCCACTTGCGCGAAGCGCTCTTCAATCGCGCGCTGGCCGTGAGCGCGCTGTCCCTGCGTCACGAGGCCGTGCGGGCCTGGGACGGGTATCTGCTGGATTTTGGCGACGAGCCCGGCTGGGCCGACGAGGCCCGACGGCGCCGTGACGACGCGGCCCGGGAGCCGGCGGCGCTGCCGCCGTCGCCAGCGGCGGTCGCCGACGCGAGGCTCGACGAATGGGCGGCAGTGGCGGCCCGGGACCCGAACGCAGCGTTCCTGCCGGCGCTGAGCGCGCCCGACCAGTTCTATGCCGATCTCGCCGCTGCGATCGCCGCATCCTCACCGGCGTCGAAGCGGGCGCTCGCTTCGACCCTCATCGAGTTGCGCGCTGCCGAAGCGGCCATGGCTCGTTCCGAATTCGCCGCCGGCGGCAAGCTGGCGGCAGCGGCCGTGGCGCGGCACGGCGCAACACCCCCGCTGACGCTGTGGGCGCGGCGCATCGGCTTGACGGCGGCGTTCTACGCCGGCCAGGGCGCAGCAGGCAGGACCGAAGCCGCGCGGCTGCTGCCGGAGTTGCAGCGGCGGCGCTACCGCGCGCTCGAGTCCGACGTGCACCTGCGCATCGCGGCCTTCGACTATTCCAGGGGCGCCTACGACCTGGCCCTGGCCGGCTATGAGCGCGCGGTCGCCATCCGCGAGGCGCTCGCCGACCAGAAGATGGCGGCTTCAGCCCGCCTGGCGGCGGCCGAAGCGCTGCGCTCGCTGGGCCGGATTCCCGACGCGTGGGGCCGGTACCTCCGGGTGCTGGGCGCCGGCAGCCTGGGTGACCCGCTGCTCGAGCACGTGCGGCTCATAAGTCCGACTGGCGGCGTCGCCATCGCGGAGATGCCCGCCGTGGCTCTGGCCTTGGCCTCGGAAGCCACGGTGCAGGCTGAAGGCGCGCGCCATGACGAGTATCTGGCGATCGCCGGCTATTCGGCGGCGAGGGCGCTGGCGCGACTCGGTGACCTGCCCGCGGCCGAACAGCGTCTGGCCGATGCGCGCGCGGCGTTTGCACGAGGCACCGACGTGTCCCACCAGCGCCGGATCCTGCCCGAACTCGACTTTGCCGAGGCCGAGCTTCGCTGGGCCACGCAGCCCGGCCAGGCCGTGGCCGCCGCGCAGCGAGCCGCGCTCTCGTTCGGCTCGAACAGCACCCGTCATCGTCTGCTGGCCCTCGCGGTGATCGAGGCGCGGGCCCAGCGCCGGGCTGGCAACGTGCCGGCGGCCGAAGCGGCGCTGCTCAGAGGAGTGGCGCTGGTCGAGGAGCAGCAGCGGCTGGTCGGTCGCGCCGACTTCCTGCCCTCGTTCATCGATGCCAGCTGGGATGTCTTCTCCGAGCTGGTCGACTTGAAGGCGTCACACGGCGATGCGCAGGCGGCGCTGCAGTGGCTGGACCGCGGCTACGACGTCGGCCGGCACTGGCAGGTCCAGGCCGGCCAAGTGTCGTGGCGCGACGTGTCGGCCAGCGGGCCGGTCGTGGCGTATCTGTCCCGGCCCGACGCGCTGTGGACCTGGGTCGTGCGCGACGGCGCCGTGACGCAGCGGCGCGTGCCCGTGACGCAAGGCGCGCTGGCCAGCCGCAGCGCCCGGCTGACGCGTCTGCTGGCGCTCGACGGCGCGGCGGCGGCCCTGCAGGCGGAGGCGGCCGCCATCGCCGCCGACGTCGTGTGGCCGGTCACCGCTGGGCTTTCACCGGACGACACGCCCCGCCTGGCGCTGGTGCTCGATCCGGTCTTGCAGAAGGTGCCGTTTGCCCTCCTGCCGTGGGCCGCGACGGCGGCAGAGCGAATGGTCGACGTGACCGCGCTGGTCGTGTGTCCGTCGGTGGCCGCGTGCGCCTCGGCGCCAGCACCGCAGGGCGTGGCGCGGGCGCGCGTGGCGGCGCTCTACTCTCCGGCCGGTGACGGCGAGTTGGCGCCCCTGCCACTGGCGCGGGTCGAAGCCGAACGCATCGGGCGACGATATGCCGGGGCCACCGTGGACGTGGCCAGCGAAGCGGCGGTCGTCGCCGCACTCGGCCGGGCCGACCTCGTGCACTTTGCTGGACACGCCGCACCCGACGAACGCTATCCAGGCCGCTCGGCGTTGGTGATGACCGACGCCAGCGGCGCCGGAGTGCGCGTGCCGCTCGCCCGCCTCTTCGCACATCCACTGGCGGCGCAGACCGTGCTGCTCTCGGCCTGCCGCACGAGCGACGCCGAGCAGCGTCGCGGCCACGGCGGCACCGGCGTGGCCGGCGAGTTCCTCCGGGCCGGCGCCCGCCACGTCGTGGCCACGCAGTGGGACGTCCAGGATCAGCCGGCCAGCGATGTCATGGACCTGGTGCACGAAGCCCTGGCCGCCGGCGCGCAGCCGTGGGACGCGGTGCGGCACGCGCAACGGGTCCTCAGCCAGGAGCCGAACCGGCGGCCGCGCGATTGGGCCGGCTATGTCGCGTTCACCGCCACCGCCGCGACGAGCGGTGGTAGTGTGTCCCCCGGCTCGCTGCCCCCTTGAAGCGGAGAGGCCATGAAACTCGTCGTGTCGTTCTACGGCATGTGTCTGTGCGTACTCGAGGGTCGGAAGGGCACGCGCGCCAGGGCCGCAACGGTGTTGTTGCTGAACGGCGCGGCGCCGTCCACGAGCGCGGCCGGCGGCGGCACGCGGCTCCCGTTCCACCATCCGCTCCTGTTCGTACCGGTCCGGAATGCCGAGCCGAAGAAATCGAGCTGGTCGCCCGTGCCGGCGGCGGACTCCCTCGTGGACACCGAACATCTCGTCGCCGGCGCCGCGCACGCCTGGAATCTCTCGGGGCTCGAGGTCACGCTCGGCACCGGTCGCGGCATCGTGATGTACGAGAACCAGGAGGCCGACACCAGCGGGCGGCTCAGGGACCCAGGCCACGCGGCTGGCGACGAAACGTGGCTGGATTGGCGCCGCATCCCCGATTTGTCGCGCATCGCTCCAGGCGCAAGGCTGCGCGCCACGCACAAGAAGATTGGCATGCACGTGCTCGGACGCGTCCGCTTCACCGGCGGCGAACTGCGCGGAGCCACGCCGAAGAATCCCGCCGGCGTGGCCACGCCGTGGTACTTCAGCGACGGCTTCAGCCAGGTCATCACCGACCGCTTCGAGTTCCACTGCGAGTTGCCCGGCACCGCTCTCGAGGGTCACGGCTACGCGGGCAGCCGCGGTCAGACGATTCGTCTGCGCGGTGGGGGCCGCAAACCGATCCGGCTCTCCGTGGTCCACGAAGCCACGCCGTCGGCGGCGACGCTGCGTGGCCCGCTGTCGAGGAAGGCGGCCAAGGCCGCGGCCACACAGCTGCCGCACTATGCCGCGTTCTATCGCGCGATCGAGGGCCCGACCGTCGAGGTACTGGCCGCGCTGCCGCCGCGACTCGGGAAACCCATGGCCACGGTGACGCGGCCAGTGATCGATACCCCCACGTGCCCACCGGCCCTCATCTAGGCGGCCTCCATCGCTATCAGCGCCGCTTCGGCGGTAGTGGCACGATCGTCTCGCTGGCTGACCGGCGGGCCGTGACCGCTGCGCATTGCCTTGCGGCCGTCGATGGGGGACGGGGGGTCATCATCGGCAACGACACGTGCCAGTGGCGCGTCCTCGAGCGCTGGCTGCCGGAGTGTGTCGATTTGGCCCTCCTGCGGACCGTCGGTGGCGCCGGCTCCGGCGCCGGCTCGCCCGTCCCCGGCTATCCGCCAAGCCACGCCGTGCGCCTGGCGACGCGAGTGCTGGTACGGCGCGGCACGCGCGTGGCCTTCGTGGCGCACACCGGTTGGCGCTTCGAGCGACGCGCGGCCTCCGTCATCGCGCTCACCTCGTCGTCGGCCACCGCTGTGATTGCACACCCGGCCGGCGTGTGCGCCGGCGACAGCGGCGGGCCGGTGTTCGTGGACGGCCTGCTCGTCGGCATCGTGACGCACCGGACGGGACCGTCCGTGTCGGTCCGCGCCTCGTCGCAACTCGTCTTCACCCGCCTCGATTCGCCCGTCATGCGCCGTCAGTTGCGCAGCGTCCGCGCCTGAGGCCGGGCGCCCCGCCCACGCGCGTCTCCGGACCTCTTGCCGCCACCTTCCCTTCTGGAACGTTTGCCGCTCCCGTCACGTTTCGGATCGGGACGCCGCCGCCGGCGATCGTCGGCACTGATTGGGGGAAGAGAAGTGTGCCTGGCGGGGAAGTCGCCGCTCGGCTGACCGGCCGGTTGCAGACGCGCACGCGCCGAGACGAGGGGCCGTCCCGGCGCGTGAACCGAGGCCGACGCTTGAGCGGCGTCGGAGCGCATGTTACCGGCCGTCGTCGCGGCGCCGGGTCACCTGGTCCCATACCGTGGCGGCCCCGCCGCCGACGATGCCGCCGATGAGCGCGCCCTTCTTGCCTTTGGTGAGGCCGCCAACCGCGGCGCCCGCGGCCGTGGAACCGGCGATGATGGCGACGCTCTTCTTCACCGACCGGGTGGGCCGCGCGGCCTCACGGGTCTGATACCGGACCGGCGTCGCGCGAGGCCGGTAGACCTCGACCGGCTCGTTGATCACGGCGGGCGAGGCGTAGCCGCCGGCCGGCACGTAGTTCACGCGGGTGGCCACGCCCGGCGTCGCCGCGTAATAGCCCGCTGGCGCGGCGGGGACGGCGCTGACGCACGCCACCGACCCGGGCACGAGCGCCGTGGCCTGGCGCACGACCGCCCGTTGTCCGGGCTCGCACGCGATCTGCACGTCCGCTGCGTCAGCCGGTGCCGCCGCTGCCGCCGTCTGTGCCGCGTAAAGAGGCGTCGTGCGCGTATCCTTCAGCGCGCCGCCCGCGTAGAACGCGCCGACGATGGCCGCTGTGCTCAGTGCTCCAACCGCCCATCCAGGAAAGTAGCGCATGGTCAAATCCTCCTGCTCCTATACCTATCAAGGACCGTGCCGAGCCTCGAGCTCTCGAGATGTCGTCGATTGCTGAGCAAATTTGCGTGATCGCGTCTGGTCGCGCGGCGCGGCGTCCTCTGGAAGCGTGAGCTGTCCGAACGCGAGTACGCCGCGAGCCTATAATCGCGTCGTGGTCCTGACGCGCGCGCTCGGATGGTTCATGGCTTGTGTGTGGCTGTTGGCGCCGACGCTGCGCGCCAGCGACGAGTTGGCGGTCGTCTATCGACCTGGCCTCATCCAGCCCGGCGACGTGCTGCATCTGGCGGTGAATGCGCCGGCCAAGACGGCCGCGGTCACTGGAACCTGGCACGAGCGTGTCGTCCCATTCGTACGCGACGCCGACGGCGTCTGGCGCGCGCTGCTCGGCATCGATGTCGACACGGCGCCCGGGCAGCAGACGCTGACCCTGACGAGCGCGGGGGACGGCCAGGCCGCGGTCACCGCCGTCGAGACGCTGACCATCTCGCCCAAGGCGGTGCGGACGCGCCGGATCAAGGTCAACCCGAAGTTCGTCACCCCGCCCAAGAGCGCACTGCCGAGGATCCAGCGCGAGTCCGCGCTGCTCAACGAGCTCTTCGCCAAGCCGCCGTCAGCTCGGCTGTGGGCGCCGGATGCGGCGCGGCCAGTCGAAGGCGTGAACGTGAGCGGTTTCGGCGTCCGCAGCATCCTCAACGGTCAGCCGCGCGGGGCCCACGCCGGGCTCGACCTGGCCGCTGTCACGGGCACTCCGGTCTATGCGCCAACGGCCGGCACAGTGGTCTTCGCGCGCGAGTTCTACTATTCGGGTAACACCGTCATCGTGGACCACGGCGGCGGCTTGTTCTCGACGATGGCCCACCTGTCGGCCTTCGACGTGAAGGAAGGGGAACGGGTCGCCAAAGGCGCGCTGCTCGGCAAGGTCGGCGCGACCGGGCGGGTCACTGGTCCGCACCTGCACTGGGCCGTGCGCCTCCACGGCGACCGGGTCGATCCGCTGAAGCTGCTCGAGGCACTGGCGCCGACACGCTAGTCCGAGCACCGGGCGGCGCGAGGGATTGCCGCGCGTTACTTCGCGCCGTCGAGCCCCGCCAGCGTGGCTGTTGAGGGGCCCCGCTGCTGGCGCAGGTCGGCCGCCACGCGCTCGGCCTGCCGCATCGCGCGCAGGACGTTCAGGCCGATCACCTTCTTCACGTCGTCGTCCGAATAGCCGCGCTTGAGAAGCTCCGCGGTAAGGGCCGGATAGGTCGAGACGTCCTCGAGGCCCTGCACCACTTCGGTGATGCCGTCGAAGTCGCCACCCAGGCCGATGTGGTCGATACCCGCCACCTTGCGGATATGGTCGATGTGATCGGCCACCTGCGCAATCGTGGCGCGCGGCCCCGGGTTGGACGTGCGCCATGTCTCCATGGCCCGGGTCAGGCCGGCCGGATCGTTCGGCAGCGTCTGCTGCAGGCGCGTCCGCTCGGCCGAGGCGCGCTGGTCGTAGGCGACGACTTCGGGCGACGTGAATCCGGGCACGAAGCTGACCATCACGACGCCGCCGTTCTTCGGCATCTGCCGCAGGATGGCATCAGGGACGTTGCGCGGCACATCGGCGACGGCGCGCGCCGAAGAGTGCGAGAAGATGACCGGCGCCGCGGCGACGCGCAGCGCGTCCTCCATCGTGTCCGGCGACACGTGGCTCAGGTCCACCAGCATGCCGAGCCAGTTCATCTCGCGGACCATCTCCTCGCCGAACTTCGTGAGACCGCCGTGCGCCGGCTGGTCGGCGGCGGCGTCGGCCCACGGCGTGTTGTTGTTGTGCGTGAGGGTCATGTAGCGCACGCCGAGGGCATACATCATGCGCAACGCGGCCAGCGAACTGTCGATCGAGTGGCCGCCCTCGATGCCGACCATCGAGGCGATCCGGCCTTTCTTGAAGATGCGCTCGACGTCGTCGGCGGTCAGCGCCAGCTCGAAGGTCTCGGGCCAGCGCTTGACCATGCGGTGGACGACATCGATCTGTTCGAGGGTCGCGGTCACGGCTTCGGGCGCCGGCATCGTCGAGGGCACGTAGACCGACCAGAACTGGCCGCCGACGCCGCCGGCCTTGAGGCGGGGAATGTCGGTCATGAGCGCGGGGACGCTCTTGGTGATGTCGGCTTTGGCGAAGTCGCGGCCGGGATCGATGCCGCGCAGCGCCCACGGGTAGTCGTTGTGGCCGTCGATGAGCGGCACCTGCGCGTGCAGGGCCCGGGCGCGGGCCAGCAGGTCTTGCTGGGCCGAGACGCCGCTTGACGACCCGAGGAGAGCAGCCGCGGCGGCCGCGCACAGAAAGCGAAGGGCGGAGCGCATGCGGCGATTGTAACGGTGACAGGCCCCGTTACAAGTCGCAGAAACGTCACAGTTTCAGGAGGGTCTCGCGGAGCACTTTCGACTGCATCCGGCTCACCGGCAGCTCCTGGCCATTCGTAAGCGTGACCAGATAGGTGCCGCCGGGCATGGGGCTGACGCGCTGGATCAGGTCGAGCGCGGCCAGCGAACCGCGGCCCAGGCGCAGGAATCGTCGTGGGTCGAGCCGGGCCTCGAGGGCGTGCAGGCGGTGGGAGATGCTGTAGCGCTCGCCCGACACGGTGGTGATGTGCAGGAGCTCACCCTCGGCCAGGATCGACGCGATGTGGCGAACCGGCAGGATCACCACCTCGTCGCGTCGGCGCACGGGGATGCGTTCCAGAAAGGCGCGCCGGGTGGCGGCATCGTAGGCATTCGCGGCCGCCGTCATGGTTCGGGCGCGTTCGTCGGCACCGGCGTTAAGGCGAGTGCGCGCCCGATCGATGGTGGCCCTGAGGCGCGCCTTTTCGACGGGCTTGAGCAAGTAGTCGACGGCGTTCAACTCGAAGGCCTGCACGGCGAATTCGTCGAACGCGGTCACGAACGCGATGGCCGGCAGCGCTCCGGCCGATACCAGGCGGGCGGCGTCGAGCCCGCCCAGTTCGGGCATCTGCAAATCGAGCAGCGCCAGGTCGGGTCGCAGCTGCTCGATCAGCTCGACGGCGTCTCTGCCGTTCGACGCCTCACCGACGATCGCGACGTCGGGCCAGGTGGCCAGCACGTTCGCAAGGAACTTGCGGGCCGGCCGCTCGTCGTCGGCAATCACCACTCTCAGCTGGGAGATGGCCGTCATCCACTGGCCCGCCGGCTGGCTGGCTCCCTGACCGCCACGGTTCCGGCGACCGGCAGCCGGACCATGGCGGTGGTCACGCCGCCTTGGGACGACAGCGACAGCGACGCCCGGTCGCCGAAGTGGCCAGCCAAGCGGCGCTCCACGTTGTTGAGGCCGACACGCGTAGCCAGCCCGTCGGGCTCGATCGTGAGCGGCGCGCCGGTGTTCAGCACCGTCACGACCAGTGTCTGCCGCGCGCCCTCGGCCTGCAGACGGGCCACGACGCGCACCTCGCCGCCCCGGACGGCGGGGGCGATGCCGTGCTTGATGGCGTTCTCGACCAGGGGCTGCACGATGAGGCACGGCATGGCCAGGGCGCGCAGGGCCGACGGCACGTCGAGGTGGACCTCCAGACGTTCCTCGAACCGCTCGCGTTCGATGTCCAGGTAGTGCTCCACGAGTTCGCACTCGCGACCGAGCGTAGACATTTCGCCGTCCGAACGAAGCACGCTACGCAGCAGCGAGGTCAAGCGCAGAAGCGTGCTGAGGGCGCGGGGTGGCGCCGCGTCGATGAGGTAGCCGATGGTCGTGAGCGCATTGAACAGGAAGTGCGGGTTGACCTGCGCACGTAACGCGCGCAGCTCGGCCTCGGTGGCCAGTCGCTCCATCTCCTCTTCGCGCAGCCGCTGATCGATGCGCTCGAGCGTGAGCCGCACCGCGTCGATGCGGCGGGCGGCCGTCAGCCCGGCCGCGTCGAGGAAGGCGCGGTCGTCCGAGAGCAGGCGCCGGCCGCCCACCAGATCGCCGACGCGCAACCGCGGCCGGGGCGCCTCCGTGGCCGGCACCTCGATCTCGGTCGTGACGCGGACGTCGGGCGTCGCTGGGGCCGCGTCGTGCACCCACCAGACGCGTCGCGCATTCAGGGCGGTGGCGATGACGGCCGCGGTGCGATCGAGCACGCCGTCCACGGTGTCGCAGGCCTGTAGCGCGGTGGTCAGATGACCGCGCAGCTGGGCATAGTCCTGGCGTCCCAGCAGGGCGGTGTCGACGAAGCGCGAGACGCCGCGACGCAGCGCCGGATAGAGGACGGCGGTGAGCACCCAACAGGCGAGTAGCAGGGCCTGTGGCAGGGGTCCGACGGGCAACGCCGCGACGCCGGCGTAGCACGTCACCGCCACGGCCACCACCGCCAACAGCGTGAGCGCGCGCTTCAGGAACAGATCGGCCAGCGCGAAGCGGTATTCCTGGTAGAGGATGGCGAAGGCCAGCGGCAGCACCGCGTGGTGCCCGACCAGTTCCGCCATCCACCCACCGGCCTCGTCGTGGAAGTGCCCGAGGTGGTTGGCCGAGACGGCGAAGAGCGCGAGCGCCAGCATCCACAACGCCCGTCGTCCGTTGGTCTGGCTGCGCGTGAGCACGGCCAGCGGCAGCGCGATGACCCCGAAGGCCACCGTGAGGATGGTGAACGCCAGCGCCGAGGGGCGGGCGTCGCCGGACGCCAGCGTGCCGAACTGCAGGACCGTGGCCGCCGCGCTGCATACGTAGGCCGCGGTGATGATCAGCCGGCCGCGCCGGACGTCGCGCGCGACCGAGTGCACCACTACGGCGGCCAGCGTCGCCAGCGCCGCAAACGACAGCGCGCTCAACCACGATTCCGGGCCGCTGCGTCCCAGCCTGTTCAGCAGGTAGTCGCCGAGTTCGCCGACGTTCCAGAGCAGGCCGAGCACGGCGGTGGCCAGCGGCAGGGCGTCACTGCGGTCGGCGGTGGCGCGCGCCTGCACGACCAGGCTCAGCAGCATGGCGCACAGTGCCGCGCCGGTGACGAAGCCGACGAGGTTCACAAGCTCCGCGGCGTTTGGCGCCCCCACTGGGGAATTGTAGACCTCGCCGGCTGGAGAAACCGCGTCGGGCGCGAGGGTTCGTAACGGGGCCTGTCACGGAGACATTTCCGGACGTGGAAGAAACTGCGAAGGTGTGATAATCCGCCGATCGTCGGGGCAGCGCCAGCCCGGGTGGCGCGTTGCCTTGCTTGGGAGGACATGGATGACGCGCACAGGATTTCTCTGGTTAGCCGCAACCGGCTGCGCCGTGACGCTGGCCGCGGCCGGGCCGCAGGCGGGTTCGCAATCGGCGCAGACGCCCGCGGCCAAGCCCGCCGCGCCGGCCACCGGGTCCGTGAAGGCGGATCCGCGGGTGGCGAAATTGAAAGAACAGGTGCTCGCCGACGTCTCGTCGCCGGCGATGTTCGACCTCGGGCAGGTGATGACCGACCAGGTCTTCAGCTACGGCGAGCTCGGGTTCCAGGAGTTCGAGACGCAGAAGTATCTGACCGGCATCCTCGAGAGGACAACGGCTTCACCATCGAGAACGGCGTTGCCGGCATCCCCACCGCGTGGGTGGCCAAGTGGGGCTCGGGCAAGCCGGTGATCGCGCTCGGCTCCGACGTCGACTGCATCCCGCAGGCCTCGCAGAAGCCCGGTGTCGCCTTCCACGATCCGATGGTCGAGGGCGCGCCGGGGCACGGCGAGGGGCACAATTCGGGCATGCCGCTCAACATCATGGCGGCGCTCGCGGTCAAGCGCATCATGGAGCGCGAGAAGCTGCCCGGCACCATCCTGCTCTGGCCGGGCGTCGCCGAAGAACAGCTCGGCACCAAGGCCTACTACGTGCGCGCCGGCGTCTTCAAGGATGTCGACCTCGTGCTCTACAACCACGTCGGCGTCGAACCTCGGCACGACGTTGGGGCGACAGCGGCGGCAACGGCCTCATCTCGCTCGAGTACACCTTCAAGGGCGAAACGGCGCACAGCGCCGGCGCGCCGTGGCGCGGCCGCTCGCGCGCTCGATGCGGTCGAGCTGATGGACGTCGGCTGGAACTTCCGGCGCGAACACCTGCGCATGCAGCAGCGCTCGCACTACGTGATCACCAACGGCGGCGACCAGCCGAACGTCGTACCGGCCAACGCCGAGTGTCTGGTATTACCTCCGCGAGACCTGCTACGACGAGCATCAAGAACCTGTGGGACATCGGCGACAAGATGGCGGAGGGCGCCGCGATGATGACCGACACCACGGTCACGCTCGCGCGTGCTCGGCTCCGCCTGGCCGTCGCACATGAACCGCACCCTGGCCGAGACGATGCACGCCAACATCGCAGCGGTCGGCCTGCCGACGTGGACCGAGGCCGACATCACGCTGGCCACCGCCACGCAAAAGGAGCTGAAGGTGCCGGAAATCGGGCTGGTCAAGGAGATTCGCGATCTGCGCGGCGCCGAGCAGATCCCCGAAGACGACAAGCGCGGCGGCGGTTCCGACGACATCGGCGACATCTCGTGGAACGTCCCGACCGTGTCGCTCTGCTTCCCCGCCAACTTCCAGGCCGGGCCCGGGCACAACTGGGCCAACGCCATCCCGATGGCGACGCCGATCGCCCACAAGGGCGTGAACTACGGCGCGCGCGCCCAGGCCATGACGCTGCTCGAATCGATGATGCGGCCGGAACTCGTGACGCAGGCGAAGGACTACTTCGTCAACGTGCAGACCAAGAACAAGAAGTACACCCCGCTCCTCCGTCCCGGGGACAAGCCGGCCATCCACCTGAACAAGGGCATCATGGACCGCTACCGCGCGGACATGAAGAAGTACTACTTCGATCACACCAAGTACAAGACCTACCTGGATCAGATGAAGGATCAGTTCGGCTACACCTATCCGACGGTGCGGACCGCGGCCACGAGCCAGCCGCAGTAGCCGTTCACGCGGGCGTCCGTGCAACGGCCCGGCGGGAGCCGAGCGAAAGCTCGGCTCCCCGTTGTGCGGCAGCGCCATGGTTGTGCGGTGGCGCCATTCGCGCCCTGCGGGCCCCGCGATCCGGACCTGCTTCACACCGGCCGCCAGGTACAATGAACGGCGCATGGCTCGACCAGCAGCGTCCCTCGGTCCCCCGCCCATCTCCGCGCGCTTCGGCGCCTTCGTCGCCGAACAGCATCCTGCCCTCCTGCGCGTCGTGCTGGAGGTCTTCACGGCGACCGGCGGCGGGAAGGTCAAGCACGGCGACAAGGCGGGCCTCGACGCGCTCCGCCCGCTGTTCCGGCGCGAACTCGCCAGTCGCCTCTACCGGGAGTTATCGGGCGGTGAGGCGCTCGACGAGACCACGCCGGGGGTGTCGGCGATCCGTCGGCTGGAGCAGGCGCGCGCGGAGGTGCTCGATGCGTGCGATGGCTTCGCTGCGGCGCGAGGCGATCGCGGCGTCGCTCACGAACGAGGAACGCAAAGAGATCCTGCGCGGCATGTGCCTGACCCGCGCCGTCGACAACCGCCTGAAGCAGTTCTTCCTCGGCGGGGAAGTGCGCTGGGGCGTCGACGACCTTCCAGGGCAAGGGCTTCCGCTCGCTCGGCCAGGAGGCGATCTACGCCGCCGGCGATCCGCCTGAAGCGCGGCGCGAAGTTCCACGACGGCGACGGCGACGGCGCGTTGGAGCGGCGACGTCATCGCGCCGCTGATCCGCGATCTCGGCGTGACGCTGGCCATGCGCGGCGACGAAGACGCGGTCAGCGATGATCCTGCGCGCGCAGATGGGCAAGGCCGGTCCGCCGATGCGCGGCAAGGACCTGCACACCGGCGACTTCGCGTGGGGCGTGCTGCCGGCGGCGGCGCCGCTCGCCGTCGGCTCGCTCACCATGGCCGGCATGGCCATGGCCTTCTGGCGCGCAGAACGCCGGCCGCGTCGCCTTCTCGTTCATCGGCGACGGCGGCAGCTCGCTCGGCGAATGGCACGAAGCGATCAACCTGTGCGCCGCCCGCAAGCTGCCGGCCGATCTTCTGCGTGCAGAACAACCAGACGGCGCTGTCCACGCCGGTGCACGAGAACTCGGCCGCGCGCGTCTTCGCCGACAAGGCGGTCGGCTACGGCATGCCCGGCATCACCATCGACGGCACCGACCCCGACGCGGTCGCCGCGGCGTTCACCTGGGCCGCCGACCGGGCGCGCGCCGGCGCCGGGCCGACGCTCATCGAGCTCGTGGCGATGCGCATGTGCGGGCACGCCCATCACGACGACATGCTCTACCTGGGCAAGGAGCCGCCGCCGTCGTGGGAATACCCGCCGCTCCACGACAGCGGCTACGCCAATCGCGACCTGTACGAGTTCTGGTCGGGGCGGGATCCGATCGCGCGTTATGCGGCGCGGCTGGAGCGCGAGAAGGTCATCAACAACAGCGAACTCGATGCGCCTGCGCACGTGGGCCGACGCGCTGGTCGAGGCGCAGGCGCAGCGCGTGCACGCCGAGCCGTGGCCGGAGCCGCACGAAGCCGGCATCGGCGTCTTCAAGGACGAGCCGCCCCGCACCCGCATCGAGGTGCTGGATCCGGCCCGTCGCCAGGCCGGCACGGCCGCGCCGCCCTTGCCAGCGTTGGAGCCGTTCGCGCCGTTCGACGCAGGCCGGCAGCACCTTGCTCGACGCGGTCATGCTCGGCATCGGCGACGCGCTGCGCGCCGACCCGCGCGTGTTCGTCTACGGCGAGGACGTCGGCGGCCGTTACGGCAATGCGTTCCTGCTGCTGCGGCCGCTGCTCGACGAGTTCGGCGACCGCATCCTCAACTCGACCGCTGGCCGAGGGCGCGGTGCTCGGCGTGTGCGTCGGGGCGGCGCTGGCCGGTCAGCGCCCGATCGGCGAGATGCAGTTCAACGATTTCGTCGCCACCGGCTTCAACCAGCTCGTGAACAACGCCGCGAAGATCCGCTACCGGTGGGGCGGCGAGGTGCCGATGGTCGTGCGCATGCCGTGGGGCGGCCTGCGCCACGCCGGTCCGTATCACAGCCAGAACACCGAGCCGTGGTTCTACCGCACGCCCGGCCTGAAGATCGTCGTGCCCGTCGACGCCGCACGACGCGCGCGCGCTGATGGCGGCGGCCGTGGCGCGATCCCGACCCGGTGCTCTACTACGAGCACATCGCGCTCTACCGCGATCCGCGCATCAAGCAGGTGCTGCCGGCGGCCGCGCCGGCGCCGATGCCGATCGGCAAGGCGGCGCTGCGCCGCGCCGGCGGCGACCTGGCCATCGATCTCCTACGGCGCCTACGTGCACGACTGCGCTGCGCGTCGCCGAGACGCTGGCCGCGCGAGGGCATCGAGGCGTCGCGTGCTCGACCTGCGCACGCTCGTGCCGCTCGACCGCGAGGCGGTGCTGCGCGTCGCCCGCCACTGCAGCCGCGTGCTGATCGTGCACGAGGACTCGCGCACCGGCGGCATCGGCGAGAGCCTCGCCGCGATCATCCAGGAAGAGGCGTTCGAGTCGCTCGACGCGCCCGTCCGGATCCTCGGCGCGCTCGACACGCCGGTGCCGTACTCGCCGCCGCTCGAGGAGTTCTTCCTGCCGTCAGCGACGCGCGAGATCGAGCGCGCGGCCCGGCTGCTCGTCAACTACTGACGCCAGCGGCGGAGCGGTGCCGAGCCAGGTCGGCCCCTCGGTGCGCCAGCCCGCCGGCACCGCGGCGTCGCTACGGGTTGACTCGGACCTGCACGGCGCCGTCCACGACCCGCACGTCGTGCCGGGTGACCCGCTGCCTCGGATCCTGCACGAGCGCGCCGGTGCGAATCTCGTAGCTCCAGCCATGCCACGGGCACGTCACCTCGTCGTTGGCGTCGATCGGGCCCTCGCACAGCGGCCCGGCGTGGTGAAGGCACAAGTTGTCGATGGCGTGGAACCCGTCCTCGAGACGAAAGAGCGCCAGGTGACGGCCCTCCACCTTGATGAAGTGGCCGCCGGGGCCGAACGCCTCGGCCGAGCCGACACTGACGAACTCACCTGACAGCGGGGCGAGCGGCACCGGCTACTTCCGCGCGGCCGGCGTCAGCGTTGTTTCCTTCCGCTCGCCGCCCCGCATGTAGACGACCGGCACGGTCACGCCCACCTTCAGCACTTCGAGCGCGTAGGTGTAGTCGTAGATGTTGGCGATCGTCTGGCCGCGCAATCTCGACGATGACGTCGCCCTTCTGCAGGCCCGCCTGTTCGGCCGGACCGCCGCCGATGACGCCGCCGAGCAGCAGGCCTTTCACCTCGGTGGCGTAGTCGGGAATGGTCCCGGTGAACAGCCGCACGCCGGCGCGGCCCCCGCCGGCTGCTGGCCGTTCTGCTCGACCTTGGTGAAGTGCCGGCGCCTCGGGCTGATCGCCGACCCGCGAGCGATGGCCGCGGCGAACGTCGACGACGCGGTCGAGATCCTCGTAGTTGATCTTGTCGGCCGTGTCCGACGGCTTGTGGTAGTCGGCGTGCGTGCCGGTGAAGAAGCTGAGGCTACGGCACGCCCGCCTGGTTGAAGCTGGCGACGTCGGTCGGCTGGTAGGGATCCTGCTGCAGGACGAGGTCGAAGCCGGCGGCGATGTTGGCCTGCTCGATGAGCCGCGCCCAGCCCGGGCTCGTGCCGGTCGCCTGCACGGTGAGCTTGTTGTCCTGCATGCGGCCGACCATGTCGAAGTTGAAGTAGGCGGCGATCTGGTCGAGCGGCACCGGCGGCGTCGTCACGAAGGCGTTCGAGCCGATCAGGCCGAGTCTCTTCGCCCGACCAGAAGCCGCAGCAGCACGTTGCGT
This sequence comes from uncultured Acidobacteriota bacterium, assembly GCA_963843885.1. Lineage (GTDB taxonomy): Bacteria > Acidobacteriota > Vicinamibacteria > Vicinamibacterales > UBA2999 > CADEFD01. The sequence goes on along the minus strand of CAWJMJ010000009.1, from coordinate 585,655 downwards.
GTCGCGCGGCTTCGGCGCCAGCGCCTCGCCGCGGCCAGCACGGCCGCCGTGCCCGAGGCGTTGTCGTCCGCGCCGTGATGGATCTTGCCGGCGTCGTCCTTGGTCGGCCAGCGAGTTGCCGTGGCTCGCCGCGGCCGAGATGATCGTAATGCGCGCCCAGCGCCACCCACGGCTTCGCCATGCCGTTCGACGCCGTAGCGGGCAGGTAGCCGACGACGTTGAAGCCGTCCGCTTCTCGCGGATCACCGCGCGTCTTGATGGTGGCCGTCACGCCGGGCAGCGGCGAAGCCGGCGGTGTGAGGATTGCCGCGAGTCGAACGACTTCTGGATGTCGTCGAGCGTCTTGCCGGAGCATGCCGCCGAACAGCGCCTGCGGCGACCGCGCCGCTGACACTCGCCGCGACGATTCCCGACCCGGCCAGCGCCGTGTCGAAGCTCATCGGAATGGTCTCGCCGGCGTTCGGCGAGCGCGGGCCGGTGACGACCAGCATCGCCTTGGCGCCGCGCTGACGCGCCGGCATCGCCTTGTAACGGAGATCGGCGTAGCGCGACAGAATCTGCGCGCGTCTTCTGATCGGCGTCCTCGGGAAAGTAGCGGAAGACCACGACGACCTTGTCTTTGACGTCGAGCGTGGCGTAGCTGTCGTAGCCGAAGTTCTGCGACTCGGGCACGACCAGGCCGTAGCCGGCGAACACGACCGGGCCGCTGACCTCGGCGTTGTCGGAGAAGGAGAGCGCCTGCACCTGCGACACTTGATCGAAGACCCGAGTGGCGCCGGCGCCGGGCGCGGGCATGGCCGCCACCTGCAGCGCGGTGCCGCCGTCCTTCACGCCGGCCGTGAAGCTGAAGGGCAGGAGGAAGTCCTTCTGCCCAGGCAGCGGCCGCGCGCCCATCTGCTTCAGCTCGGTCACGATGTAGTCGCCGGCGAGCTGCGCGCCCTCCGACCCGGCCTGTCGTCCGGCCAGCCGGTCCGAGGCCAACGACCGCGACGTCGGCCCGCGTCCTCGACGCGGCAGTCGCGGATTGTCCTGCGGAGGATGCAGGTGTCGCCAGCACGGCCCCGAGCAGGGCGGCGGTCACGGCGCGGGTCAGGGGTCGGTTGGTCATCGCAGTCCTCGGATCGTGCCGGCCATCAGTGCTTGCGCGGTGGCGCGGCCTTGAGGGCCGCCAGCGCCGCCTCGTGATTCCACTGCGCCAGGAAGATCTGCCCGGCGCCGCCGCCGGAGCGCGTCGAGGTCCACGCCAGCTGCGTGCCGTCGGGCGAGGGCACGGGCAGCCCGTCGAAGCCGTCGGAGTACGTGACGCGCACCGGCTCCTTGGTGCCGGCGGCATCGACCATGAAGACTTCGAAGTTCTCGAAGCCGAGCTTGTTCGACGCAAACATGATGTACTCGCCCGACGGGTGCATGTAGGGCGCCCAGCTCATGGCCTTGAAGTCGGTGATCTGCTTCGGGTCGGTGCCGTCGAGGTTCATCGTCCAGACGTCGGCGATCAGGCCTCGTTCGTCGAAGCGCCGCCACAGGATCCTCTTTCCGTCGGGCGTGAAGAACGGCCCGCCGTCGTAGCCGGGCGACGAGGTCAGGCGCCTCTGCCCGGAGCCATCGGCTTTCATGATGTAGATCTCGGCGAACCAGGCCGGGTCCGTGGTGAGCTGTTGCTCTTCCGCAGGCGTGCGCGCGTGGTCGAAGGCCAGGCGCGTCGACGAGAAGACGATCCACTGCCCGTCGGGCGAGTACCCGGCCTCGGCGTCGTAGCCTTTCGACGTTGGTCAGCCGGGTCAGCGCCTTCGTCCCTTCGTTGTAGGCGTAGATCTCCATCTCCGGGTCGTAATCCCACGAGTAGCGGCGTTCCTTTCCCGATGCCCGGAAGGCCAGTTCCTCGTCCTGGTACTGCTTGGACTTGGGGTCGTGATGCGTCGACGAAAACAGGATGTCGTCGCTGCCCGGCCGGAAGAACGCGCACGTGGTTTTGCCGATGCCGGGCGAAATGCGGGTCGTCTCGCCCGAGGTGAGGTCCATCACGTACATCTGGTAGAAGGGGTTGCCCGCTTCTCGTTCGCTCTGCAGCACCAGCCGCTTGCCGTCGGGTGACCAGTAGCCTTCGCCAGCCCGTTTGCCTTCGACGGTGAGACGGCGGACGCGCGACAGGAAGCTACGTTCCTGGTTGGTCGCGTCCTGGGCGGCGGTTCCGGCAACGGCGACGAGCAGGATCAGGGAAGAGCGGCGAGTCTCATTCAGGCATTCTACCGGCGCTGCGGCCGGGGCTTCGTGTACCCGGTTCGTAATAATTGAGACTGGATCTCATTTTGGGCTTGACCGACCATTTCGGTCGCCAATAGCATGGCTTTATTCTGAGACACAGTCTCAAGATTGCCATGAAGCTGCTCCGCACCGCGCTCTTCTGGATGCATCTCGTCGCCGGCGTCGCCGCCGGCCTGGTCATCCTGCTCATGTCCGTCACCGGCGTGTCGCTCACCTACGAGAAGCAAATGCTCGAGTGGGCCGACCGTCGCCAGGCCCAGGTGGTCGCGCCGTCGGCCGAGGCGCGACCGTTGCCGCCAGGGACGCTGCTGGCGTCGGCGACGGCCGCCCGGCCGGGGGCGGTTCCCACCGGTCTGACCCGTCGCGCCGATCCCGGCGCTCCTGCGACGGTCACATTCGAAGGCGGGCGGGCCGTGCTCGTCGACCCTTACCGCGGCGTGGTCCTGGGCGAGCCTGCTCCGGAGCTGCGCGGCTTCTTCCGGACCATGACCAACTGGCATCGGTGGCTGGCGCTCGACGGGGCCAGCCGGTCGACCGGGCGGCTGGTCACCGGCGCCGCCAACCTCGGCTTCCTGTTCCTCGTGCTCAGCGGTTTCTACCTGTGGCTCCCGCGGCTGTGGACGCGCCGGCAGTTCGGGCAAATCCTCTGGTTCCGCGGCGGGCTCCCGGCCAAGGCGCGCGAATTCAATTGGCACAACGTCATCGGCTTCTGGTCGGCGATCCCGTTGGCGCTCGTTGTGGCTGGGGCCGTGCCCATTTCCTTTCCTTGGGCGAGCGACCTCGTGTATCGACTGAGTGGCGAGGTTCCGCCGGCCCGTCCGCTCCTGGCTGCGCGGCCCGGCCGGGTGGGCGGGCCCGTGGGGACGGCGAGAGGCGTCGGGTTCCCTGACTCCCACGCCGATGCTGGCCACGCCGCACCGCCGGTTGTCGATCTGGCGGGTCTCGATCCGGCGTGGGCGACGGCCGAGTCCCAGGTGCCAGAGTGGCGCTCGATGAACGTGCGCCTCGCCCGCACCCCGACGGCGCCCTTCGTCATCGCCCTCGACCAGGGCTACGGGGGCCAGCCGCAGGGGCGGACGACCCTCACCATCGACCCGGCCTCTGGAACGCTGCTCAAGTCCGAGACGTTCAGCGACCTGGGAGCTGGCCGTCGCGCGCGGAGTTGGCTGCGCTTTGCACACACCGGTGAGTACCTACGGTCTGGCCGGTCAGACCATCGCGGGCCTCGCGTCCGCCGGCGCAGCGGTGCTCGTTTACACCGGCATCGCCCTCGCGCTGCGCCGACTGTGGGCGTGGTGGCGACGGCGGCTGTATTGCGACGCCGAGTCTCGAGCCGCGTAGGCCGCGCCGCCTCGTCCTCCGCCGCCGCCAGGCGGCCATCCTCTCGCGATCACCTGACGGAGTTCTGGTTCCATGAATCATCCATTGCCCTCACGTACGCTTCTCGTCGCCGTCGCTCTGTCCGCGCAGCTGCTCATCGTCAACGCTTTGCCGGCTGCCGCGGAGACCCTCTCGCAATCGGCGCCGGCCTCGGATTCACGGCCGCCAACGCCGTCCCTTCTGCACGGCCGGGTCGTCGACTCCCACGGCGGCGCAATCGCCGGAGCACAAGTGCGTGTCACCTCCGATCGCGCTGGGGTGCCGTCATCGACCGTGACGAACCACCAGGGTGAGTTCGAGATGGTGATGGGCTCCGGCAGCTACCTCGTGGCGGTGTCGGCGAACGGCTTCGTGGACACCTCTCGCCGGATCACGCTCGGCGAGGCGGCCACTCGAACCGCCGACTTCACTCTGGTCGTGGCCGGCGTCCACGAGCTGATCAGGGTCGATGCGCCCGGGGGATATACCGTCGGCGCGGTGTCGTCAGCGACGAAGACGGCGACGCCCCTTCGCGACGTGCCGCAGTCGATATCCGTCATCCCGAGAGCTCTCATCGCCGACCAGCGGATGTCCAGCATGGCGGACGTGGCGCGCTACATGCCTGGCGTGGGCTTTGCTCAAGGCGAGGGCAATCGTGATACCCCCATTCTCCGGGGCAACAGCACCACGGCCGATTTGTTCGTCGACGGCGTGCGTGATGACGTGCAGTACTTCCGGGATCTCTACAACGTCGAACGCGTCGAGGCCCTGAAAGGCCCGAACGCGATGATCTTCGGACGGGGAGGTAGCGGCGGCGTCATCAACCGGGTGACGCGGCAGGCCGACTGGGGGTCGTCGAACGAAGTGTCGGTGCAGGGCGGCTCGTGGAACAACAAGCGGGTCACCGCCGACTACGGCCGCGGACTGAACCACGACGGTAGCCGTCCGTGCCACCGGGCTCTACGAGCGTTCGGACTCGTATCGCCGGGGAGTTGGCGTCGAACGCCATGGCTTCAACCCGACGACGACGTTGCGCGTTGGTCGGAACACGACGGTGCGAGCCAGCTACGAGTACTTCCACGACGAGCGGGTCGCCGACCGCGGCATCTCGTCGCTGGGAAATCGTCCTCTCTCCACCAGTCCGGGAACGTTCTTCGGCGACCCGGCGCAAAGTCCCACCGATGCCACGGTCAATCTCGGGTCCGTGACGCTCGAACATCGCGTCGGTTCGCGCGTCACGGTGAAGAATCGGGTCAGCTACGGCGACTACGACAAGTTCTACCAGAACGTCTTTCCGGGCGCCGTGAACGCCACGGCCGGGACGGTGGCGATTGCCGCATATAACAACCGGACGGCGCGCCAGAACTTCTTCAACCAGACGGACGTCGTCGTGCTGGCACGGACTGGTCGGATTGGCCACACCGTGCTCGTCGGCGCGGAGGTCGGGCGCCAGAGCACCAGGAATTTCCGGAACACGGGCTACTTCTCGAACCTCGGTGCCACGGCGTCGACGTTCCATGCGCCACTCTCGTCGCCGACCATCTCGCAGCCGATCCAGTTCCGGCAGGCTGCCTCGGACGCCGACAACCACGGCGTCACCAACGTCGCCGGTCTCTACGCCCAGGACCAGGTAACCATCAGCGCCCGCGTGCACGCGGTGCTCGGTCTCCGCATCGACAGCTTTCAGGCCGACGTCACCAATCACCGCAGTGCCGCCGACTTCAGCAGCGACGACACCCTGGTGTCTCCGCGGTTGGGATTGCTCTACAAACCCATCGCGCCGCTGTCGCTATACGGAAGCTTCAGCCTGACCTACCTGCCGCGTGCCGGCGAACAACTGTCGTCGCTGTCGGTGACGAATCAGGCCCTCGATCCTGAACAGTTCAAGAACTACGAGGTGGGCATGAAATGGGACGTCGTGCCGGCGCTGGCGCTGACTGCGGCCCTCTACCGGCTAGATCGCGGCAACGTGATCGTCCCGGACGCGAACAACCCGACGCTATCGAGCCTGGTCGACGCGCAACGTACCCGCGGCCTGGAACTCGGGCTCAACGGGAATGTGACGCGTGCCTGGAGCGTGGCCGGCGGCTACGCCTATCAGGACGGCGAGATCACCAGGTCCATTTCGGCCACGGCACAAGCCGGCGCCGAACTGGCGCAACTGCCCAAGCACTCGGTCTCACTGTGGAACAAGTACGACTTCACGCCACGGATTGCGGCGGCGGTCGGCGTGATCAACCGCAGCGACGTTTATACGTCCACCGACAACACGGTGGTGCTGCCAAGCTGGATCCGCATCGATGCCGCGCTTTACTATCACCTGACGCCGCAGCTCCGGGCTCAGATCAACGTCGAGAACCTGTTCGACGAGGACTACTTCCTGAATGCGCACAGCAACACGAACATCACCCCAGGGTCGCCGCGTGGCATCCGCGTCGCGTTGACGACACACTTCTAGACTGCTCAGCGGTCGTTCAAGCGGATCGACGAGCCGATCCGGTCGAACGCGGCGGCAAAACGTTGCTCGTCGTTTTCCGGGGCCACCGTGAGGTAGTAGAACAGGCTGCCGTCTGCCAAGGTCGTGGTGTAGATGCCGACGCGCTCCGTCTCGTCGAGCGCCGAGCGCCCGACGAGCGGCGTGACGATGCCGGGGCGCTGCGAAATCCGCACCTGCTGCTGGGCGCCGGCCACCCGCATGCCGGGATTGCCCTGGAGCACCGCGTTCACGAAGGTGTTGGTGGCGTCCTGCAGGTCTCGCGATGACGCCCGCGCCACGCCCAATTCCACGCCGTGGGTCATGACGCTCTGGCCGCGGTAGTCGCCGAGGGCGTTCTGAGGCACGAACTTGACCGAGTTGTTGGCCGAGACACCGGTCCAGTTCGCGGGGACGCTCACCTGGAACAGCTGCCCCCCTTTAGCCGTTTTGTACTGCCTGGCCGGCGCTGGCACGGGCTCGCCGACCCGGCCCACGGACGCCGGAGCCTCGCCGCCGCGGCCGCCGCCGCCGCCGCGGCCCATGTCGGCCATCGACTTGGCCGCCGGCAGCGATGAGAACCGGGACTTGGCCTGCGCGAAACCGGTGCCGCTCGGGCGCTCGGCAATTTTCAGCTTGGCGGCTTCGTCGCGAATGTACTGCACGCGGTTGCCGGGATTCGGGTGGCTGCTCAACCACTGGGGCGGGCTGCCCTTGGATTCCTTCTCGATGGCCTCGAACATCCGCGCCAGATCGCGCGGGTCGTAGCCGGCGCGGGCCATGATCTGCGCGCCGAGCAGGTCGGCCTGTTTCTCGTATTCGCGGCTGTACTTCATCAACCACGCGCCCAGGCCGAACTGCGACCCTTGTGCGATGGCCTCGCCCCAGCCGCCGCCGATGATCGCTCCGGCGATGGCGCCGGCGACGGCGCCGATCTGGAAGTTCTGGGCCTTGGTGGCGTTGGCCGTGCCGTGGCGCAAGAGCACGTGCGCCAGTTCGTGCGCCATGACGCCCAGGACTTCGCCTTCCGTCTCGGCCGCGTCGAACATCCCGCGGTTCACGAACATCGGCCCGCCGGGCAGGGCGAAGGCGTTGATCTCCTTCAGGTTCACCGGCGTGAACGAGTACTCGAAGACCGGATTGTTGAGGTTTTTCGGCGACGCGGCCACGAGCGACCGACCGGCGCGGTCGAGATAGCCCGAGATAATCTCGTCGGAGATGGTGGGGTATTGCTGCCGGACTTCAGCGGCGGCTTCCTTTCCCAGTTCCACATCCTGCTGCGGCGTGTACTTGTTCTTGGGCGGCGTGATGACGGTCTGGGCCGCAGCGGCCACGCCCATCGAGGCCGCGATGAACACGGCCAGAACGCGCGAGGCGCGGCGGTCGGCAGAAAGCAAGCTCATGACATCGGCTCCCAAGGTTGACCTGGCGGTTGTACGGCATGCACCACGGCGGGGGTGGCTGCAATCAACGGGCCAGTTCCAGCTTGACGGTAGCTCCTGCCTTCGGCGTCACCGTGACCTTCACGGGGGCGGCTTTGAGCAACTCGTGCCACACCCTCAGTTCGTAGGTTCCGGGCGGAACGCCGGTGAAGCTGAAAGCGCCGTTGGCGTCGGTGACCGCCGCCATCTCATCGGTGACGATGATGAAGCCGCGCATCCACTGGTGAGTGTTACAGGTGATGCGCACCAAGCCGGGTCCGTTCAGCGGACGTGTCACGACCATGTTGGGCACCGGCAGGCCGACGTTGAAGAGCGCGCGGCCGCCGTCCTGCTGGGCGTTGGTCGTGTGGAGCAGCGCGTCTTTGCTCATGGTCTTGGTCGGCGCCCCCGGGCGCGCCAACTGGACGCGGGGCAGGAAGCGGCATTTCTCGTTGACGATCTGCGGCTCGGGATATGGGGTGGTCTGCTTCACGCCGCTGAGCGTCACGACCACGTTGGCCAGGACCCCGCCGGCGCCCACGGCGATGGTCTCGTCCGGCAGTTCCGTGCCGCAGACCTTCGTGTCCATCGTGACCCGCAGCGGCCGCAGCGCGCGCGCGCTGGTGGTGGCGATGCCGGTGATGGTGCCGCCTTGAGCGAAGACGGGCGGGGCGGCGACGGCCAACGCGAGCAGCAGGGCAGCGGACATCACGGGTGGCGTTACAGGACATGGCTGTCTTGAAGGTAGCACGCTGGTCATGGCGGTACGGCGTCCATTCATTGGCTCGTTCCGTCCGTTCGCAGGCTCGTCCTTGGGTAGCGCGCCGCGCCGCCGTAGGCTGAACGTCAGTCCTTTCCCGGAGACCACACCCCGTGCGATATCGCGTGCTGCGTCCTACGCTGTTCATCCTGCTCTTCGTCGCCGGCCTGCTCACGACGCCCCTGGCGTGGGCCCAAGGCGGCGCCACGCTCGCCGGGAAGGTCACGCGGGCCGGCAGCGCCGACCCCATGGCCGGCGCCGCCGTCGTGGTCGAAGAAGTGCGCCGTGAGGTGCGCACCGACGCCGATGGCGTCTACCGTGTCGAGGGACTCGCGCCGGGGCAGTATCACGTGTCGGTGCGCGCCGAGGGCTACAGCAGCCGTCGCGCCGAGGTGTCGGTGACGGCCGCCGGCGCCACGCTCGACCTCGAAGTCGATCTCGATCTGCACTTCGCGGAGGTGCTGTCGGTCAGTCCCACCGCGCGGCCGCAATTCGAGTCGTTCCAGCCCACGTCGGTCCTGTCGAACGAGGATCTGGCCCGCCAGCTCGAAGACACCATCGGCGCCACGCTGCAGTCGCAGCCTGGCGTGGCCATGCGCTCGCTCGGTCCGGGTCCGGCCCGGCCGGTCATTCGCGGCCTCGACGGCGATCGCGTGCTGGTCCTGCAGGACGGCCAGCGCATGGGCGACCTGTCGAGCCAGTCGGGCGACCACGGCGTGCCCACCAATCCCGCCGCGGCGCAACGCATCGAGGTGGTGCGCGGGCCCGGCGACGCTGCTCTACGGCGCCAACGCCATCGGCGGGCTGGTCAACATCGTCACCGACCAGATTCCCACCGAGGCGGTCACCGAGCCCACCGGCTCGGTCAACTTCAATCTCGGCAGCAACTCCGTCCCGGTCGGCGCGGCCGCCGACGTGCACGTCGGCAACGGCACGTTCGCCATGCACCTCGGCGGCGGCGGGCAGCGCTCCGACGACTACAAGACGCCGGCGGGCGAGCGTGCCCAACTCCAACTCGCGCAGCGGCTTCGTCAATCTGGGCGGCGGCTGGACGGGCGCGCGTCAGTACGCCGGGGTGAGCTACGGATACGACGACACCAAATACGGCGTCCCGGTGCTCGAGCAAGGCACCATCAGCCTCACGCCCAAGCGCCATGCATTTTCGGCGCGAGCCGGCGGACAGGGATTGACCGGGCTGCTCTCGTCCTACCGGACGACCCTCGGCGTGCGGCGCTATGCGCACACGGAGTTCGAGGGCGCCGCGGTCGGGACGAAGTTCGAGAACAACACCGTGGAAGGCGAAGTGTTGCTCTCGCACCGGCCGGCCGGCCGCATGTCCGGATCGGTGGGCGGCTGGTTTCTGAATCGCGAGTTCATCGCCACGGGGGCCGAAGCGCTGTCGCCGCCGGTCGACCAGAAGGGCGTCGCCGCGTTTCTCTACGAGGAGCTGACCTGGCCGCATTTCACCCTGCAGTTCGGTGGCCGCGTCGATCACACGGCCTTCGCACCAAAGGGCGGCCTGCCCGAACGCGATTTCACCCAGTACTCCACCTCGGTCGGCGCCCTGATCCGGCCGCAGGCCGCCAACGACAACTTCGTCGTGGCTCTCAGCCTGGCCCGTGCGGCCCGGAACCCGGCGCTCGAGGAGCTGTTCTTCTTCGGCCAGCACACCGGCAACCTGGCGTTCGAGATCGGCAACCCGTCGCTGCTCTCCGAGCAGGCGCTCGGCTTTGATATCTCGCTGCGCGGCCGGACCCGGCGCGTGCGCGGCGAACTGACCTTCTTCCGCAACGACATCAGCGATTTCATCTTCCGCAATCCGCTCACGGACGAGGAGTTCACGGCGCGGGAAGCCGAGTTCGACGCGCGCTTCGGCGTGACCCACGGCACCCACGACGACGGCGGTCACCTGGGCGAGTTCCCCGTGGTCGAATACGCCAACACCGACGCGATGTTCTACGGCCTCGAAGCGCACGCCGACGTGACCCTGACCGCGACGCTGGGCGCCGAACTGACGTGGGATCTGGTGCGGGCTGAGCGCACCGCCGACGGCGCGCCGATGCCGCGGATCCCTCCGCAGCGCGTGGTGGCGGGGTTGCGCTACACCAACGGACCGTTCCAGGTCGGGGGCAACGTCACCGGCGCCAGCGCCCAGAACCGTGTCTTCGGCGGCGAAACGCCAACGGCCGCTTACGCCATGCTCCGCTTCTTCGCGAGCTACACGCGGCAGACCGACCGCGCCATCCAGACGGTCACGGCGCGTCTCGACAACGCCACCGACACGCTGTACCGCAGTCACTTGAACTACCTGAAGGAGTTCGTGCCGGAGATCGGGCGCGCTTTCCGCCTGGTCTACGCCGTGAAGTTCTGAGCCGCTGGACCGGTTCTCGTCCCGGCCGCGGTGTCTGACCGGCGGCGGCGTTCCACGTAGAATGGCCGGCATGCCACGGACCTTTGCCCGCCTGATTGCCGCCGTTGTCGTCTGCGCCGGCCTCGCCTGCGTCCTGTCCCTGCCCGTCGCGGCCGAACAAGCGGCGGCGCCGGCCTGGCTGGCGCCGCACCGCGAGGCCGCCAGCGCACTCATGGCCGCGGCTCAGGCCGACGACTTCGCGTGGCGTCGTCTGGCGGAGCTTACCGACACCTACGGCAATCGCATCTCGGGGTCCGAGAACCTGACTCGCGCCATCCGCTGGGCCCAGGCCACCATGACCGCCGACGGGCTCAGTAAGGTGCGGGCCGAGAAAGTGATGGTGCCACGGTGGGTGCGCGGGCAGGAGAGCGCCGTCATCGTCGATCCCCCGGAGCATCCTTTGGCCATGCTCGGCCTGGGCGGCAGCGTGGCCACGCCCCCCGCAGGCCTCGAAGCCGAGGTGCTCGTGGTCAAGGACTTCAAGGACCTCGAGGCGCGCGGCCCGCAAGCCAAGGGCAAGATCGTGCTGTTCAACGTGCCCTACACGACCTACGGCGAGACCGTGCCGTACCGGTCGGGCGGGGCTACCGCGGCCGCCCGCCACGGGGCGGTGGCGGCGCTCGTGCGCTCCGTCGGCCCGATGGCGCACCGCACGCCCCATACCGGCGGGATGAACTACGGCGAAGGCGTCGCGCGCATCCCGGCCGCCGCCATTTCCGTCGAGGACGCCAATCGTCTGCAGCGGCTGACCGATCGCGGGTTGCGCGTCCGCGTGCGGCTTCAGATGGAGGCGCACTTCGAAGCCGACGCCGAGTCGGCCAACGTGTTTAGCGAGATCACCGGCCGCGAGTTCCCAGATGAAATCGTGCTCGTCGGCTGCCACTTCGACTCGTGGGATGTCGGCGCCGGCGCCTCCGACGACGGCGTCGGGTGTATCGCCACGTGGGAAGCCCTGCGCCTCATGAAGAAGCTGGGGCTCCAGCCGCGGCGCACGGTGAGGCTCGGCCTCTTCACCAACGAGGAGAACGGCCTGCGCGGCGGCACGGCTTACCGCGATGCCTACCGAGCCTCGGCTGAACAGCACGTGCTGGCGCTCGAATCCGACTCGGGCGTCTTCGCCCCGGCGCGTATGGGCTTCGCCGGCTCGGACGCCGCCCGGCAGCGCATGGCCGACATCGCCTTGCTGCTCGCGCCGCTCGAGGTGCCGATTGGCCCCGGCGGCGGCGGCGCCGACATCGGTCCGATTGCACAGGCCGGCAAGGTGCCGATGATGTCCTACGACGGCGACGCGACGCGCTATTTCACCATCCACCACACGCCGGCCGACACGGTCGATCGGATCGCGCCCGAGGAGGTGTCGAAGGCCGCGGCCGCCATCGCCGTCGTCACCTACGTCGTGGCCGACATGGCCGACAAGCTGCCGAAGTAGGCCCGCCCATTGGCCTGGGCCCGACGTGTTAGATTGGCCTCCTCCCGCCTCACCAAAGGAGCATCGCCATGCCGCGCCGATCGCTTCAGCTCGCCCTGGCCGCCACGGTCTTTGCCGCAGTGCCGACGCTCTTCCTGACCGCTCCCGACGCACAGGCGCCAGCCGCGGAGGTGGCCATCGATGCCGACGACATCGGCGGCGTCGTCATCGGCCCCAAGGGCCCCGAGGCCGGCGTCTGGGTGATCGCCGAGACCCACGACCTGCCGGTGCGCTACATCAAGACGGTCGTGACCGACGACCGCGGTCGCTTCGTCGTGCCGGATCTGCCGGCGGCCAGCTACTCGGTCTGGGCCCGCGGCTACGGCCTCGTCGACAGCGCCAAGGCGTCGGCTCGGCCCGGCCAACGGCTGGCCCTGACCGCGACCGTGGCGCCGAGTCCAGCCGCGGCCGCGCACTACTACCCGGCCATCTACTGGTACGCGATGCTGAAGATTCCGGCCGCCGACGAGTTCGGCGGCGCCAGCGGCATCCCGGCGCGGATCACGCAGCGGCAGTGGATCGCCAGCATGAAGAACACCGGCTGCATCGGGTGCCACCAGCTCGGGCAGGAGTCCACGCGCACGGTGCCGCCGTCACTTGGCACGTTCGCGTCCGGCGCCGACGCCTGGCGCCGTCGCGTGCAGTCGGGACAGGCGGGGCAGATGATGTTCAGCCAGCTGACGAACCTCGGCGACCGGTCGTTTGCCAACTACGGCGAGTGGACCGACCGCATTGCCCGAGGCGAGCTGCCCGCGGCCATTCCGCCGCGGCCCCAGGGGGTCGAACGCAACGTGGTCATCACGCTGCGCGACTGGATGAGCGAGAAGCACTACCTGCACGACCTCATCGCCAGCGATCGCCGGCACCCGACCGTCAACGCCTACGGCCCCCTCGTCGGATCGCCCGAGTACAGCTCGGACCTGCTGCCGATCCTCGATCCGGTCAAGAACGTGGCGACGACCTTCAAGGCGCCGGTCCGCGATCCGCAGATGCCGCTCAATCTCGGGCCCGGTCACGCCGCCGGGCTCGACGTGCTGGCAGCCCTCCCCCTACTGGGGCAGCGAGCGGATCTGGGAGACGCGCGTCAACAACCACAACTCGATGTTCGGCCGCGACGGCCGGCTGTGGCTGGCCGCCTCGGTGCGCGCCGCCGAGAACCCGGCCTGGTGCAAGGCCGGTTCCGACCACCCATCGGCGCGAGGCGTTCCCGATGGACCGGGCCGTGCGCCATCTGGCCGTGCTCGATGCCAAGACGATGAAGTACACTTCATCGAGACTTGTTACTCCACGCACCATCCGCAGTTCGGCTACGACGCCAACGACACGCTATGGACGAGCGGCGGCGGCCCGGTCGTCGGCTGGCTGAACACCAAGATGTTCGACGCCACCGGCGATGCCGCCAAGTCGCAGGGCTGGACGGCGCTGGTCCTCGACACCAACGGCAACGGCCAGCGCGACGCCTATATCGAGCCGAACGAGCCGGCCGATGCCACCAAGGACACGCGTATCAACGCGCCGTTCTACGCGGTGATGCCGAACCCGGCCGACGCATCGGTGTGGGGCTCGGTGATGGGCGCGGCTGGCGGCGCCGTCGTGCGCCTGATGCCGGGCGCCAATCCGCCGGCCACGGCCCTGGCCGAGATCTACAACGTGCCGATGCCCGGCTTCGGAGTGCGCGGCGCCGACATCGACAGCAGCGGCGTCGTGTGGGTCTCGCTCGGCAGCGGGCACCTGGGCAGCTTCGATCGGCGCCAGTGCAAGGGGCCGCTCAACGGCCCGAAGGCCACCGGCGATCATTGTCCCGAGGGCTGGTCGTTCCACCAGTACCCCGGTCCCGGATTCCAGGGCGTCGGCGAGAACAGCGCTGAAGCAAGCTACTACTCGTGGGTCGATCAGCACGACACCTTCGGCCTGGGCCGGGACGTTCCGATGTCGACCGGCAACCTGAACGACGGCCTCATCGCCTTCGCCAACGGCCGGATGGTGACGCTGCGCGTGCCCTATCCCATGGGCTTCTACGCCAAGGGCTTCGACGGGCGCATCGACGATCCTCAGGCGGGCTGGAAGGGACGTGGGCTGTGGGCAGCCAACGGCGACCGCACCCCCTGGCTGATCGAGGGCGGGAAGGGGTCCAAGCCCCTGGCCGCTCATTTCCAGTTACGGCCGGATCCGCTGGCGAAGTAGGTGCGCGCCGGGCCTGGCGCCCCTGCGGTGGAGTACCATTTGCCGCACCGTGCGCCGGGCCGGCCATCTCAGCCGGCGGCTATCGCGGCTTCGCCAATTGCCCGATAACCACCACGATCCGCCTGTCGCGACGGCGCGTCCTTCAATGAGCAGTCGAACCGCGTTCTCGTTCTCCCTCTGGCTGGCGGTCGCCGGTGGCGCAATCGAGGTCGCCGTCCTGTCGTGGCGCAAGCACGCCAACCCGCTGATGCACGGCAGCGAAGACCTGGTCTGGATGGCCCCGCTGGCCCTCGTGGCGACCACTGCCGTGGCGGTTGTCGCCGGCGCCGCTGTAGGCCGCCTGCGAGGCCGCAAGGCCGCGGCAGCCGTAGCGCTCTTTGCCGGCGCCCTGGTCGTGACACTCGATGTGCTGCTGCTCGTGCCGTGGCTGGCGCCGCCAGCCGCGGCCATCCTGGCCGCCGGCATCGCCGTGCAGATTGCGCGGGCCGTGGCCCAGCGCGATGACGCGGCCCGCCATCTGGTGCAGCGCTCACTGGCGCCGCTGCTGGCCGTGGCCGCCGTCGTCGGCATCGGCTCGTGGCTGGCGCTGCGTCCGGCCTCGCCGCCCTCCGCAACCGCGCCCGCCGCCTCCGGGCCGCCGAATCTGGTGTTCATCACGCTCGACACCGTGCGCGCGGCCAACCTGAGCATCTACGGCTACTCGCGCGCGACCACGCCCAACCTGGCGCGGCTGGCGGCCCGCGGCGTCGCCTTCGACGCGGCCTTTGCCGCCGCGCCGTGGACGTTGCCGTCGCATGCCAGCATGTTCACCGGCCGCTGGCCGCACGAGCTGTCGGTCGACTACGACGTGCCGCTCGACGGCGCTTTTCCAATCCTGGCCGAAGTGCTCGCCGACCGCGGCTACGCCACCGCCGCTTTCGTTGCCAACCTTGGCTACGTCGGCGAGGGTAGCGGGCTGGGGCGGGGCTTCCAGCACCTCGAGGACTACCCGCGCTCACTGGGCCAGATCGCCAGCAGCTCCACGCTCCTGCGGGCGGTGGCCGACAACTTCCGCGTGCGGCGGCTGGTCGAGAACGACGAACACCTGAACCGCGTCGACGCGGCCTCCCTGAACCGCCGCGCGCTCGCCTGGATCGACGGTCACGGCGCCGCGCCGTTCATGCTGTTCCTCAACTACTTCGACGCGCACGAGCCGTACCTGCCCCCGCCGCCGTTCGACCGAACGTTCGGCCCGGCGCGGGCACACGGCAAGCACAGCCCGCTCCACCACTGGCTGTGGAATCCGGCGGTCGGCCACGACAACATGGGCGAGGCCGAGCGACGCGAGGAGATGGACGCCTACGACGGCGCCCTGGCGGCGCTCGACGGGCAGGTCGGCGAGTTGCTCGCGGCGCTGGACGCGCGCGGCCTCACCGAGCACACAGTGATTGTCGTCACCTCGGATCACGGCGAGGAGTTCGGCGAACACGGCGTCTACGACCACGGCTACTCGCTCTACCAGCTCAGTCTGCGCGTGCCCCTGCTCATCGCCGCGGACGGCCGTGTACCGGCGGGAGAGCGCGTGGCCGTGCCGGTCTCGCTACGCGACCTGCCGGCGACCGTCAGCGACCTGCTCGGTCTCGAGCAAGGCGGCGGCTTCCCCGGCCGGTCGCTGGCCCGCGCCTGGACCGACCCCGCCGCGGTGGCCGGCCCGGTCGTCTTCGAGGTCAAGCCGTCGCCGGGGCAGCCCGACTGGTTTCCCTCGAGCAAAGGCGACATGGTGGGCGCCGTGGTCGGACCGCTCCACTACATCCGCAACGGAGACGGCCGCGAGGAGCTCTACGATTGGCGCGCCGATCCGCTCGAGGCGCACGACCTGGCCCAAGCGCCGGAACACCAGGCCGCGCTTCATGCCGCCCGCGCCGACGTCGCGCGCGCGCGTGGCGCAGCCACGGCCAAGCCATGAGCACCAGCGTCGTCTACTCGAACATCCACGTCTACCGGCTGGTGATGAACGCGCTCTACGGCGGCAAGTACCGCCAGCGCTTCCGCGACGTCATCGACGTGGTCGGGACCGACGCGCGCTCGGTGTGCGAGCTGTGCTTCGGCGACACCGTCGTGGCCGACTGGTGCCGCGACCGCGGCATCGCCTGGACCGGCGTCGATCTCAACCCGGTCTTCTGCGCCACCGCCGTGCGACGCGGCCACCGCGCCGTCCACGGCAGCCTGTTCGCGGTGGATTTGCCGGCGGCCGACGTGTTCGTGATGGCCGGCTCGCTCTATCACTTCCACGCGCGGCTCCCGGAACTGTTCGATCGCATCTGGACCAAGACCGGCCGCCTCGTGCTCTCCGAGCCGGTGCGCAACCTGTCGTCGCAGCCCGGTCCGATCGGATGGTGGGCCCGGCGCTCGGCCAACGCCGGCGACGGCCACGCCGAGTTCCGTTTCACCGAGCAGACCTTCCTCGACGCCATCCGGCGCGAGCAGGCACGGCACCCGCTCGACTACCGGGTGGTGTCGGTGGCGCGCGACGCCCTGGTCGAGCTGCGGAGGAAGCCATGAACCTGTCGGTCGTGGTGCCGGTCTACCGCAGCGCCGACTGCCTGCCCGAGCTCGTGCAGCGGGTGCACGACGCCTTGCAGCCCCACTTCGAACGGTTCGAGTTGATTCTCGTCAACGACGCCAGTCCCGATCGGAGCTGGCCGGTCATCAGCGCCCTCGCCGACCAGCACCCGTTCGTCGTGGGTCTCAACCTGCGTAAGAACGTCGGTCAGGACAACGCCATCATGGCCGGGCTGCATCAGGCCACGGGCGAGGCCGTCATCATCATGGACGACGATCTGCAGCACGACCCGGCCGACATTCCGCGCCTGGTCACCGCCCTCGACGCCGGCGCCGACGTCGTCTACGCCACCTTCGAGCAGATCCATCAGGCGTGGTGGAAGAACGCCGGCAGTTGGTTCAACGGCCGCGTGGCCGTGCTCGTGCTCGGCAAACCGCCCGACGTCTACATGTCGCCCTACAAGGCCATCCGCCGGGAGGTGGTGCGCGAGATCGTCCGCTACGACGGCCCGTTCACCTACGTGGACGGGATCATCTTCGCCATCACCGGCGCCATCACGCAGGTGCCGGCCACGCACCACACGCGCTTTGCCGGGCAGAGCAACTACAACCTGATTCGCTCGGTCCGCGTCTGGCTGAAGCTGGCCACCGGGTTCTCGGTCATCCCGCTGCGCATCGCCACCTTCATGGGCGGCGCCATCGCCCTGCTGTCGTTCCTCATGGCTTCGTCCTCCTGCTCCAGGCGCTGATCCTCGAGAAGATCCCCGAAGGCTACCCGTCGCTGATCGTCTCGGTGTTCTTCCTGGGCGGCATCCAGCTGGTGGCCCTGGGCGCCGTCGGGGAGTACATCGGCCGCATCTTCATCACTCAGAACCGCACGCCGCAGTTCACCGTCAAGGACGTGCGCAGGACCACGCGGACTGACGAGGGACCGGCGCGGTGAACCGGTTCACGGCCTTCGAGGGACGGCGTCACGCCGCCCTGGTGCTCGGCGCCTGCGTGCTCGTCTTGTTGCCCACCCTGACCTACCGCATGGGCGTCGATCAGGGCGTGTTCGCCTACATGAGCGCCGCGCTGCTCGAGGGCAAGTGGCCTTACGTGGGCACGTGGGAGAGCGACTTTCCGGGTCTGATTTTCCTGCAGGCGCTGCAGATGTTCGTGCTCGGCAAGTCGATCGTGGCGTTTCGCGCCTTCGACCTGGGCGTGCAGGTGCTGAGCGCCTACCTGATCCACCGCATCGCCAGACGCACCTCCGGGTGGGTTGCCGCCACCATCGCGCCGATCCTGTACTGCCTGATCTACCAGGGCTACGGGCCGTGGAACACGGCCCAGCGCGAGGGCTTCGGGATGCTCTTCATCCTGGCGGGCTTCTGGTTGACCCTGTCGGCGGAGAAACGTCCGCCGCTGGCGACCGCCGTGCTGGCCGGCCTCGGCATGGGCGTGGCCGTCACCATCAAGCCCACGCTGCTGGCGCTGTCGCTCTTCTACCTGCCGCTGGCGCTGCATCTGCGCACGCGCGCGGCCTGGCGCGTGGCCATCGCCGGCGGCGTCGCGACGGCGCTGCCGGCAGGGGTGATCATGGCCGGCTACTGGGCCACCGGCACGCTTACGCAGATCTACGAGGCGTGCATCGCCTACCAGGCGATCTACACGGCCCGCCTGCGCGGCGACGCGCCGCTCGGCGTCTACTGGCTGCAGAAGCTGCGCGCCCTCGGCCTGAACGCCATCGTCCTGCCGCTGCTCTATGCGCCGTTCCTGGCGTTCGATGACCGCCGGCGGCCCGAGCGGCTCATGCTGTGGCTGGCCTACCTCGGAGCCACCTACGCGGTCTTCGTGCAGGGCACGTTTGCCGGCTACCACTATCTGCCCGGGCTGGCCCTTGGCGCGGTCTTCGTCGGCGAGATCGCCGGCACCACGCTCGAGTGGATGATGGCGCGGTGGCGCGGCCGCCGCACCATCGGTCGAGTGCCGGTCGAGGTCGTGCTGGTCGTGCTCGCCCTCATTCCGATGTCGGCCTTCTACCTGCGCCGCGCCCCATTTGGACGGCTTGCGGCGCTGACCTTCCTGGCGCCGCCGCAGCCCGGCGAGTTCCGCAATCGCGACCTCTTCGACTTCACCGAGGCCTACGACACCGCCGCCTACCTGCGCGCGCACACCCGGCCGGGCGAGCCGGTTCACGTATGGGGCTACGAGTCGCTGGTGTATTTCCTGGCTGACCGTCCGGCCTCGACCCGCTTTCAGATGACCCACCCGCTCGTGATGCGCGTGCCCGGCGGTGCGCTCTCGCCGATGCAGGAGCGCTGGCGGGCCGAGATGGTAGCCGACGTCTCGGCGCGGCCGCCTGCCTACATCGCCGTGGTGCGGGACGACCACTGGTGGTGGTCGCCCGAGGAGCAATCGTCG
Source organism: uncultured Acidobacteriota bacterium (assembly GCA_963843885.1). GTDB lineage: Bacteria > Acidobacteriota > Vicinamibacteria > Vicinamibacterales > UBA2999 > CADEFD01. The sequence goes on along the minus strand of CAWJMJ010000009.1, from coordinate 566,374 downwards.
GAGGAACTGCTGCGCGATTTCCCGGCGTTCAAGGCCCTCATCGACTCGCGCTACGCGCACGAACGCACCATCGGCCGTTACCTGATCTACCGTCGCGTCGCCGCCGCCAGCGCCTCCGCCCTGCCGCCACGCTGATCGTCCCGCCCTGCGGTGGCGCCGCCGGGCCTTCCACACGCCGCCGCCGAGGTTGCTGATCGGCGGGCGCGCTATCCCGGGACCCTCGCCCGCCCGGGCCGCCACCACATCAGGATGCCGGTGACGCCCTGCACGACGAAGCCCAACGAGGCCACGCCGAAGAGCGTCTTGAGCGGCCAGCCGTAATTGCGGGTGGTGTGCAGGTCCACGATCAGGGTGCGCAGCCACGGGTGCGCCTCGGGCGTCACCAGCCGCATCAGCAACGCCGTGAGGGCCAGGGCCGCCATCAGCACCAGGCCGGCGACCCCGGTGAGGTGGTGCAGGTCGACGAGCAAACGCCGCCAGCCGAACCGCATCTCGATCCGGACGACCTTGCGCCGCCACCACAGGACCAGCCCGCCGGCTTCGAGCAGCACCGCCGCCGCCGTGGCGGTCAGCACGATCCACGTGCCCGGGCCGTCGACGCCCAGCGACTCGTGCACCGGTCCGGTGAGTCCGCGCAGCCGGCCCGTGGCAAAGACCAGCACGGCTCCGGTCGCCCCGGCGATGGCCAGGACCAGCCCGGTGGCCAGACCGATCCAGCGATGGGTCACCAGCACGTAGCGCCGCAGCGTCATCGCGAATCCTTTACGAGGCCGGGACGGGCTGGATGGCGGGTGGCTGCGCCAGCATCCAGGTGCAGGCGTCGGCCAGGTCGGCCGCCACCCAGACGGCGCCGGGCACGCCGCCCGGATGAGTCCGCGTGGCCTCCGCGCCGTAGCCGGTGCGCACGAGCACGCCGGGCACTCCCGCGTTTGCGGCCAGGCCCATGTCGAGCGGCTTGTCGCCGACCACGAACGAGCGCGCCAGGTCGATGGGGAAGCGGGCGCACGCCTGATGGATCAGGCCGGGCGACGGCTTCCGGCACGGGCACACGAGGCGATACGTGTCGAGCGCCGCCTCAGGATGGTGCGGACAGTAGAACCAGCCGTCGACGTGCGCGCCGCCCGCCGCGAGGGCCGCGGCCAGGTGCGCGTGGATGGCCTCGACCGCTTCCGGCGTGAACAGACCGCGGCCGATGCCGGCCTGGTTGGTCGTGACGCACACCAGGTAGCCGGCGCGGTTGAGACGGGCGACGGCCTCGATGGCGCCGGGAATCCAGCGCACCTCCTCGACGCGGCCGAGGTAACCGACATCGTCGATCATGGTGCCGTCGCGGTCGAGGAACACGGCCGGGGTCATGGGCGTGGTCCGGCCAGGTCCGGGTAAAAACGTTCCACGGGATACGACGAGCCAGCCAGGGCGGTGCGGCAGTAGGCCTCGATGTGCGCGCGCACGTCGGGCGTGACGTCGTCGTGCCGCGCCGTCTTGCCGCTGGCCAGGAAGCGCCCGCCGTTCACCGAGAACATCGTCGGCGGCGCCATCTCGAAGAACTCCTCGTGGTCCTTCATGTAGGCGAAGCTGCAGTGTTCGGTCACGCGCGCGCGCTCCTCGGCCGTCAGCGTGCAGCCCAGGAACTGCGCGACCCGGTCCAGCACCGCGTCGAAGTCGCGCTTCATGTCCTCGAAATGTATGAAGAGGACGTTGTCCCGCGTGGCCGCCCGCTGCCACCAGCCGGCCACGTGCGCGGGCCACGGCCGCCAGTACATGCGCTCGCTGCAGAACCACTCGGTCATCGTCCCGATCGAGGGCAGGAACGGCCCGAGCATGGCGCGATTGAAGTCCACGATGCTGGCAAAGCAGCTCACCGGGTGCCGCGCCACGTAGATGTACTTGGCGGCGGGACTGTCGGGGCACAGCTCGGTCGGCAGGTGACACTTGATGATGCGGCTCGGCGGGTGGCCAAGGCGCGGGGCGGCGTCGATGTCGACGCTGTTGACGGCGTCGATCCACGGACTCTCAGCATAGAGATGAGGGCGCTGCCGGCCCTCGCTGCCGGCCTGTCCGCGCGTGAGGATCTCGTAGACGACCTGCTGCATCCAGGTCGTGCCGCAGCGCATCTGGGTGACGACGAAGATGTCATCGGCACGGGGCTGGTAGGCCTTGGCGCGCGCAAAGACCTCGGGGCTGCTGACCTTGGGCGGGCCGCTCACCTGCTCGAACTCGAAGGCCGGCATGACGGCGCGTCCGCGCCCGAGCCGGGCCAGCAGGTGCACGAGTGGCCGGGCCGGCCAGGAGAACAGGCGGATCTTGCGCTTGAGCATGCGCCGGGCGGCGAGCGGGCGGCCGTAGTAGGCCATGCCCGTTGTCTGGCGCCCCTCCCACCGGAGGTAGAGCGCGACGTAGACGAGTCCAGCGATGGGCAGCAGGATGAGCGCTGCCACGAGGCCAATCCAGATCAACGACACGCGCCCTCCGGGGCCGGAACTGCGCAGGCCACGGCTCCGGGACTACGGCTTGGGTTTGAAGACGCTGCGCCAGACCGACAGGAAGAGGCCGACCAGCTTCTGCCAGAACATCAGCGCGGCGCCAACCACGACCGCCAGGGCGGAGGTCAACGGCAGGAACACGTCGGGCCCGATGTACAGCACCACCGCAAGCTGCATCGGCACCACCCATGACAGGGCAGCGGCCGCCAGGATTTCCATGGGCAGTAGCCTAACACTTCCGGCGCACCCCAGCACCGCGCCAAGCCGCAGGCTGCTCGGGGCTGCATCGGGTGGCAACGCAGCGCGGCGCCGTCTCCGGGGTCAGCTCATCATTCTTGCGCGCCCGCGGCGGCCGCCGTACTTCGCGCCCGCGGCCGGCCGCCTACTTCGCGCCGGGCGCGGTGGGCATCAGGGTAGGCATCTGCCCGGGCGAGGCGAGCACGCGTTTGGCCATCGCGTTCACGACCGTGGCGTCGCTGCGCGCCGCGGCGAGGAAGGCCGTGCGCAGCAGTTGCTCCTTGCGCTGCTTGAGGGTGTTGGTCAGCTGGTCGCGCACGCCCGGCGTGTTCAGGTCGCGCTGGCCGGCTTCTTCCTTCTTCACGAGCAGCACCAGCGTGTGCGCGCCGCCGCCGCTGACGGCACTGACGGTGCCGGGCGCCGACTTCAACACCGCGTCGCGCAGCGGCGGCGGGGCCTGATTGAGCGCCGACAGCGGCACCAGGCCGAGGTCGCCGCCACGCGGCGCCGATTGCGGGTCTTCGGAGAAGTCGCGCGCCAGGTCGGCGAAGGTGGCGCCGCCCTTGAGGCGCTCCATCAACATCTGCGCCTTGCGGGCCGCCATCTCCGGGGTGGTGGCGTCGTCGCCGGTGCGGTTGGCCACTTCGGCATCACGGCTCGGGGTCACCACAATCTGCGCGATCTGGTACGAGGTCTCGGCCAGGTTGAACTGCGCGCGGTTGGCCTCGAAGAACGACGCCAGATCCTGATCGGTCACCGTGATCTTCGAGCTGACTTCCTTTTCGAGCAGCTTCTGGGTGAGCAACTCGCGGCGGACGCCCTCGCGCATGTCCGCGGTCGTCAGGTTCCGCTTGCCCAGTTCCTGCTGGAAGGTCTCGTCGGGAATGCCCTTCCGGCCTTGGTTGAACGCTTCGTCCACGGCCGCGTCGGTCACTTCCACTTTCAGCTCGCGGGCCTTGGCCAGCAGGATGTCCTGCATGATCAGGTCGTCCAGCAAGCCGAGCTTGGCGCTGAGCTTCTCCTCGTCGGACGGCGGCTCCTGGCCCTGCGACACGCGCCGGTAGGCCTTGTCGACGTCCTCGCCCGAAATCTCGCGGCCGTCGACGACGGCCCAGGCCGTCGAAGACGGGGCGGCCGCCGTGCCGCCGGTCTTGGAGCCGCAGGCGGCGGTCAGGCTGGCCAGGGCCACGGCGCCCAGCAGTGCGGAGTGACGGAAGGCGACGGTCGACAGGTGGAGTCTCGAAATGAGCATATGGAGACAAGCCTATCCTGTCTTTCGGCCGAGACGCAGGAAACGTCTCGGCCCGCCGGCTCACACCGGCTGGCGCTGTTCCTCCGGCTTGACCGTGACCGGGTCGAGGAACGGCATCATGGCGCGCAGTTCCGCGCCCACCTTCTCGATGGGATGGACGCTGCTCGGCCAGACGCGTGGCCGTGAAGGTCGGCCGTCCGGCGGCGTGCTCGTCCATCCACAGCTTGGCGTAGGCCGCCGCTCTTGATGTCGTCGAGCATGCGGCTTCATCTCGGCGCGCGTCTCGTCGGTGACGATGCGCGGCCCGCCGGTGTAGTCGCCGTGCTCGGCGGTGTCGCGAAACCGAGTAGCGCATGTAGTTGAGGCCGCCGCGGTACATCAGGTCGACGATCAGCTTCAGCTCGTGCATGCACTCGAAGTACGCCACTTCGGGCTGGTAGCCGGCCTCGACCAGCGTCTCGAACGCCGGCCTTGACGAGCGCGCTCACGCCGCCGCACAGCACCGCCTGCTCGCCGAAGAGGTCGGTCTCGGTCTCTTCCGAGAAGGTCGTCTCGATGCACGCCGGCGCGGGTCACGCCGATGCCCTTGGCATACGACAGCGTCACGGCGCGGGCCTGGCCCGTGGCGTCCTGGTGGATGGCGAACAGGGCCGGGGTGCCGGCGCCCTCCTCGTAGAGTTCCCGGACGCGGTGGCCGGGCGACTTGGGCGCCACCATCGACACGTCGACGTCGCCGGGCGGCGTGATGGTGCCGAAGCGGATGTTGAAGCCGTGCGCGAACATCAGCATCTTGCCGGGCGTCAGGTGCGGCTCGATGTCGCGCCGGTAGATCTCGCCCTGCACCGTGTCGGGCACGAGCATCATGATCACGTCGGCCTCGCGCGGCGGCCTCGGCAATCGAGGCCGTGCGCAGGCCGGCGGCCTGCGCCTTGGCCGCCGAGCGGCTGCCGTCGTAGAGCCCGACGCGCACGTCGACGCCGCTGTCCTGCAGGTTGAGCGCGTGGGCGTGGCCCTGCGAGCCGTAACCGATGATCGCGACCTTGCGTGCGCGGATCAGGCGCAGGTCGGCGTCCTTGTCGTAATAGATGTCGGCCATGTCGAGACGATCTCCTCGATAGTGCCTGGGAACAGCTCGGCCGGGCCGGCGGCGAATCACACGGAATACGCGATGTCGGAATGGGCTGTCGTCGGCGGCAACGGCCGCCTGGTCGCCGGCCGCGGCCGAGCCTCGCCGCGGGCCATGGCCGACGTGCCTTCGCCGCGCAGCCATGCGCCGACGCGTGCCGGTGCGCACCATCTCGATGATGCCGTAGGGCTCGAGCACTTCGAGCAGGCCATCGATCTTGTCCGCGCCGCCGGTGATTTCGAGCACCAGCGCCTCGGGCCGACAGTCGATGATGCGGGCGCGGAACACGTCGCGAGCTGCAAGATCTCCGGCCGCGCGTCGGGCCGTGGTCGCCACCTTGATCAGCGCCAGCTCGCGGATCACGTTGGGCCGCGTCGGTGATGTTCTCGACGCGCAGCACGTTGACCAGCTTGTAGAGGTTGGCCTCGATGCGGTGGGCGCCGTCCTCGTCGGTGTCGACGACCATGGTCATGCGCGAGACGCCGGCCGTTCGGTGCGGCCGACGGTCAGCGACTCGATGTTGTAGGCGCGGCGCCGGAACAGCGACGCGACCCGGTTCAGCACGCCGGGCTTGTTCTCGACGTAGGACGACGAACGTTGCAGCAGGCTCGGACTTCGGTCTGTCCGTCCGCGGTTTCCGCCAGCACCGGCGACGGCCGGCGGATCATGTCGTGCAGGTCGGCGCCGGCCGGCACCATCGGGTAGACGCTGTCTTCCTGCTCGACGCGGAAGTCGATGACGCACCGTCCCGGTGTGCTCGCGGGCCGCCTGCGACCGCGCGACTCGACCTGTCGGCGCGGGCCGTCGACGCGCAGCGCCCGTGAGGCCGTGCGCCTCGGCCAGCTTCACGAAGTCCGGGCTGGTGATCGGCGTCGCGGCGTAGCGGCGCTCGTAGAAGAACTCCTGCCACTGGCGCACCATGCCCAGGTAGCCGTTGTTGATGATGGCGACGTTGACCTTGATGTCCTCCTGCGCGCAGGTCGCCAGCTCGCACAGCGTCATCTGGAAGCCGCCGTCGCCGACGACCACCCAGACCTCGGCGTCGGGCACGCGCCACCTTGGCGCCGATCGCCGCCGGCAGCGCGAAGCCCATCGTGCCGAGGCCGCCCGAGGTGATGAGCGTGCGCGGGTGATCGTGCTTGTAGTACTGCGCTTCCCACATCTGGTGCTGGCCCACGTCGGTGACGACGATGCGCCTTGCCCTCGGTGATGCGCCAGAGGTCGTGGATGACGTGCGCCGCGTAGAGGTGGCCGTTGTCGGGCAGGTTCTGGATGTCGCGCACCGCCGCGTCGCCCTTCGAGGTCGGTCGATGTGCGCCAGCCAGGCGCTGCGGTCGCGCTCGGCCACGCGCGGCAGCAGCAGCCGCCAGCGATCTCGCGCGACGTCGCCGACCAGCGCCGACGTCGACCTTGACGTTCTTGTTGATCTCGGCCGGGTCGATGCTCGACGTGGATCTTCTTGGCGTTGCGGCGCGTAGGTCTTGAGGTTGCCGGTGACGCGGTCGTCGAAGCGCATGCCGAGCGCGATGAGCAGGTCGGCCTCCTGGATGGCCTGTGTTGACCCACGCCTCGCCGTGCATGCCCATCATGCCGAGGTTGAGCGGATGCGAGGCCGGGAAGCCGCCGAGGCCGAGCAGCGTCATGCGCCACCGGGATGTCGGTCGTGCTCGGCGAACTGCCAGCACCTCGTCACTGGCGCCGGCGGTGATGATGCCGTGGCCGGCGAGGATGACCGGGCGCTCGCGCGGCGTTGATCAGGGCGATCGGCGTCGACTTCGACGGTAGCGGCGTGCTTTCGGGGCGATAGCCGCGGCAGCCGCACCGGCGACGGCTGCATCGCCACGCGAACTCGCACGACTGCCTGCTGCGCGTCCTTGGTGATGTCGACGAGCACCGGGCCGGGGCGGCCGGAGCGCGGCGATGTGGAACGCCTCGCGGATCGTCGGCGGCGATGTCCTCGGCGCTGCGTCACCAGATAGTTGTGCTTGGTGATCGGCAGCGTGATGCCGGTGATGTCGGTTCTCCTGGAACGCGTCGGTGCCGATCAGCTTGCTGCCGACCTGGCCGGTGATGCAGACCATCGGCGACGAGTCCATCATCGCGGTGGCGATGCCGGTGACCAGGTTGGTGGCGCCCGGGCCCGAGGTGGCGATGGCGACGCCGACCTTGCCGGTGGCGCGCGCGTAGCCGTCGGCCATGTGCGCGGCGCCCTGTTCGTGGCGGACCAGGACGTGGCGGATGGGGTAGTCGAGCATCGCGTCGTAGGCCGGCAGGATCGCGCCGCCCGGGTAGCCGAAGACGACGTGACGCCCTCTCGGACGAGCGATTCCCAGAGGATCTGCGCGCCGGTCAGTTTTGTTGGCTTCATCTTATAAACAACCTACTTTCATGGTCGCTGCGAAGTCAATCTTATTGATTGTTTCAATTAGAATAGGGTGACTTATAGATGGGTCGTGCCGATGTCGCCGAGAGCGAAAAACTCCCCTACGGTCTCTACTTCCCGACGCGCGGCCCCTTGAGATAGCACAGGTCGGCAGCGCCTGTTCGCGAGGCGAACGTCCGGCATTGGGAACCGCCTGGACAGCCGAGCCGCCGACGAGCTGCTAGCGGACAGTCGACGGCGCTCGTCGATGCCTGGTGGCCTGCTCGTACGCGTGAGCCAGCCCCAGCAGCTTCCGGTCGTCCCACATGCGGCCGAGCATCGACATGCCGACCGGATAGCGTCCGCCCAGATAGCCGGCCGGGACGGTGACTTGCGGGAGACCGGTGGCCGCGCTTTCCTGGCAAGTGCCCGGTTCGCTGCCGTAGCGCTCCGCGCCGCCCTCGTGGGTGTGCGGCCGCGCCTGGTTGGCGGGGTAGAGCAGCGCGTCGAGCCGACCGGCGTCCATGGCTGCCACGAGCACTGCCCGGAAGGCCTCGCGGCCGGCGTAGAACCGCTGCGTGGCGGCCTCGAGCTCGGCCCCGGCCGGCCCCGGCGCGAGCGCGCCCTCGAGGCGGCGCTGCCCGGCCGGCGCCATTTTGCCCGAGGCGATGAGGTTTTGGATGGTGATCACCGGCTCCCCCGGCCTGGCCCCGCGCGACAGGTAGGTCTGCCAGGCGGCGGCCAGCGACCCGGGAGCGCTGCCGCGGGCCTGGTCGTACTTCGCGTCGTAGTCCGGAATGGCCACCTCGACGACGGTGGCGCCGGCGGCCTCGAGCTCCTTCACGACCCGGTCCATGACCTCGACCACCTCGCGTTCACCGGTGATGCTGACGAACCGCTGCCGGAAGACGCCGATGCGCGCGCCCGCCAGCGTGGCGCTGGCCAGTCCGGCCGTGAAGGACGGCCCGGTGTGGATGGCGGCCACGGCGGTCACCGCGTCGTCAGGATCCGCGCCGGTCACGAGGTCCAGCGCCAGGGCGACGTCGCGGACGGTCTTCCCCATGGGGCCGACGGCGTCGTTGTAGGTGTTGAGCGGCATCACGCCGGCGCGGCTCATCAATCCGCGCGTGACGCGGATGGTGGCGAGCGAGGCAAAGCCGGCCGGGTTCGAGAGCGAATTGCAGGTGTCGGTGCCGAAGGCCAGGGCGGCCAGGCTGGCGGCCACCGCCGTGGCGCTGCCGCCGCTCGATCCCGACGTGCTCAGCGATGGGTCGTAGGCGTTGCCGACGGTGCCGCCGACCGAGCTGATGCCGAAGTCGCCGAACGGGAACTCGTCGAGGTTGGCTTTGCCGAGAATCACGGCGCCGCCGGCCTTCATGCCCGCCGCGACCCGCGAATCGAGGCGCGGACGGTGGTCGGCCAGCGCCCACGCGCCGCCGGTGGTCGGCAGTTCCGTCGTGTCGATGTTGTCCTTGAAGCACGATCGGAATGCCGTGGATAGGCGCCAAGCACGCGGCCAGCGGCGCGCTCGGCGTCGCGAGCCCGCGCATCGGCGATGGCGCGCGGGTTGAGGGCCAGGATGGCGCGGAACGTCGGGCCGTTGCGGTCGTAGAGCGTGGCCCGCGTCAGGTAGTCGCGCACGATGTCTTCGCTCGTGACCTGGCCGGCCGTCATCGCCTCCTGCAGGTCCACGACCGTCTTCTCGAAGACCGAGAACGGCGGCGAGCGCGGTCGTGCGGGCAGCGTCCAGTTGACGATCGTGGCGCGTTGCCGCGGCGTGAGGCCGCGCAGGTCGGGAGCGGCCACGAGCCGGCGCGCCTCGGCGGTGACGCGCGCGATCTCCGATGCCGGCCGCCGGCACGCGCTTGTCGGCGCCGCGGTACTCCGGCTCGCTCCAGTTCGAGAGCAGCGCGTCCCGCCGCGGAATCGGGTAGCCGCCGCGCGGGTCGTAGACCTCGCTCACGCCCTTGACGACGAAGGTCATGAGCGCGGCGGTTTCTCCCGGCTGCGAGCGCCAGGGTGAAGACGTAGCCGATGTGCGCGCTGTCGAAGCCCGGGTAGGTGTCGCTGAACGGGTTGGCGTACATGTCGCCGACGCCGGTGCGGCTCGCCGTGGCCGTGCCGAGCACGTGCGCCGACGGCCCGTGGCCCGACGGCCCCTGGCGCGGATCGGCGACGCCGCGGGCGTTCTGCATCATGGTCACGAACGTGTCGGCGCCGTCGATGTGGCGTCGCCGCTCGAGGTCACCGCCACCACGGCGCGGCCGCCGTCGTCGTAGGCGCCGGTGGCCCCGCCCCAGGCGACCTGCACGACGCGCGGTTCGGCGGTGCCGTTGGTGAAGCTGTCGAGATAGCGCAGGTAGGTCGTGTCCTGGGGCGCGAACAGCGAGCGCGCGACCACGACGCCGTCGTGCAGCACTGGCGTGAGGCTGTCGAAGCGCTCGCCGTCGTGCCGCCAGGCCGAAGCCGCGCAGGTAGTGGTTGGCCACGGTCGGCGCCGCCTCGCGCGCGTGCCGCACCTGCAGCTTGAGGTAGCCGAAGCCGTTGAAGGGATTGGCGCGGCCGCCGGTGGCGATGCCGCCGCTGTCCTGCGCCCACGGCGACGTGTCCTGGATGTCCCAGAACTGGCCGTCGGCCGAGGGCAGCGAGGTGACGGCGGACACCGGCACCAGGGCCGGGACGAGGGCGAGGGCGGCCACGGCAAGGGCGGCGCCAGCAAGGCGGAGGCGAGGCATGGGCGGGAGTCTACCAGCGGCGCCGGCCGCCGCGGCTGCCGCCGCCCGCCCAGCGCCCGGGCTCGGCGGCGTAGCCGGCCGCTCGCCGAGCGCCAGGAAACGTGCGCGGTGCGGTCCGTCGCGGCGCGAAGCCACGATAAGATCGACTCGTCAGACGAGAAGCTGCCCGCCGCTGGCGGCGCATCCGGAGGAAAGAGACGTGACACCTAATCGCTTCGCCCTGAAGGCCGCCCCGCTGGTGCTGGCGGCCGCCCTGACGGCCGCCTGCGGGGGCTCCGAGCCTGCCGCGCCGGCCGCCACCGACAAGATCGTGCCCACCGAGGTGGGCGAGATGTCGCCCGAGGAAGCCGGCGGCATGAGCCCCGGCGAGCCGGCCGAGACGACGGCCATGTCGACCGCCCCGCACGGCGGCACCGTGGTGAAGCTGGGCCCGGCCGCCAGCCTCGAGTTCGTGCACGACCCGTCGAACGGGATGCTCACGGCCTACGTGCTCGACGGCGCCGGCACGGCCACCATGCGCAGCCCGGCCAAGGCCATCGAGGTCGAGGTCACGCCGCCCGGAGGCGCCAAGGTCACGGTGGCGCTCACCTCGACGGCCAACGGGTTGACCGGCGACACGGTCGGCAACTCGTCGCAGTTCGGCGGCGCGCATCCCAGCCTCAAGGGCGTTGCCGCCTTCGAGGGCGTCGTGAAGTCGTTTGCCGCCGGCGGCCAGACCTTCACCGCCGTTCCGTTCTCCTATCCGGCGCGCTAGCGCCGGTCTGGCGCGCCGTCACGGCCGGGCCGGCGGCGGGCAGGGACGACAACCTTTCCGCCGCCCGGTCCGTCTATGTGGCCGATGACGCCGCTCATGAACGACCTCCGCCTGGCGCTGCGCGGGCTGCGACGCAGTCCGCTCTTTGCCGTCGTCGCCGTGTTGTCCCTGGCCCTGGGCATCGGCGCCAACACCGCCATCTACACGCTCATCGACCAGATCCTGCTGCGCAAGTTGCCGGTGCGCGCGCCCGACGAGCTGGTGATGCTCTACCAGCAGGGCATGCACGCCGGCAGCAACATGGGCTCGCGGATGCACTCGTATCCCATGTACCGCGAGTTCCAGAAGCGGGCCGAGCCGCTCAGCGAAGTGCTGGCGCGGCGCCCGGTCGAGACGTCGGTGACGATCGACGGCCAGACCGAACGTCTGGCGGCCGAACTGGTGTCGGGCAACTACTTCTCGATGCTGGGCGTGGCTCCGGCCGCCGGCCGCGTGTTCAGCTCGCAGGAAGACGACCGCATCTTCCAGGGCCATCCGGTCGTGGTCATCAGCCACGAGTACTGGCAGCGGCGCTTTGCCGGCGCGCCCTCGGCCGTGGGCACGAAGATCCTGGTCAACAACTACCCGATGACCATCGTCGGCGTCTCGGCTGCCGGCTTTGCCGGCCTCGATCCGACGCGCTCGCCGCAGCTCCGCGTCCCCATCCTGATGCAGCCGGTGGTCGCCCCGGAATGGGCGTGGCTCAAGATGGACGACGAGCGCACGCGCTGGGTGCAGGTCTTCGGCCGGCTCAAACCGGGCTACACCGTGGCCTCCGCGCAAGGGCCGCTGCAGGGGCTGTTCCTGCAGATCCGCGAGCACGAGATGACGCTGCCCGGGGCCAAGGACTTCACGCCCTACATGCGCGACCAGTTCATGACCGGCACGCTCACCGTGGCGCCGGCGGCCATGGGCTACTCGTCGCTGCGCAACGACTTCTCGACGCCGCTGGTGGTGTTGATGTGCATGGTCGGCCTGGTGCTGCTCATCGCCTGCGCCAACGTGGCCAACCTGCTCATCGCCCGCGGCTTCATGCGACAGCGGGAAATCGCCGTGCGCCTGTCGCTCGGCGCCACCCGGCGTCAACTCGTGCGCCAGCTCCTCACCGAGAGCCTGCTGCTGGCCGGCGCCGGCGGGGCCGTCGGTCTGGTGGTGGCGTCGGGCATGACGCGCGCGCTGCTCGCCTACATTCCGGTCGAGGGGGCGCCGCTCCTCGTCAGCCCGTCGCCCGACGCCCGCATCCTCGCCTTCACCTTCGCGCTCACGCTGCTCACCGGCGTGATCTTCGGCCTGCTGCCGGCGCTGCGCGCCAGCCGCCCCGACACCTGGAGCACGCTCAAGGACACCGTTGGCGCCGTGGCTGGGTCGGGCGGATCGCTCTTCCTGCGCAAGGGGCTGGTGGCCGCTCAAGTGGCGCTCAGCTTCCTGCTGCTGTTTGGCGCCGGCCTGTTCGTGCAGAGCCTGCAGAACCTGAAGGGCACCGACACCGGCGTGGCGCTCGACAACCTGGTCACCTTCCAGCTCTCGCCGGCCCTGAGCGGCTACGACGACACGCGCGCGCGGGCGCTCTACGCGCAGCTCCAGGAGCGATTGCTGGCCTCACCCGGCGTCGTCTCGGCGGCCTGGGCCACCGTGCCGATCCTGAGCGGCGACGAATGGGACAGCACCATGTCGGTCGAAGGGCATCAGGCCAAGGACGGCGAGGACATGCAGGCCTACATGAACATGCTCTCGCCCGGCTACTTCAGCACCATGAAGATCCCGCTGCTCGAAGGGCGCGATTTCCGCCCCGGCGACGAGGCCAAGGAGACGCGCGTCGCCATCGTCAACAAGCGCTTCGCCGACCACTTCTTCAAGGGCCAGAGCGCGCTCGGCCGCCATCTCGGCTTCGGCGATCGGCCCGGCACCAAGCTCGAGATCGAGATCGTCGGGGTGGCCGCCGATTCGCTCTACGAAGGGCCGCGCGAGGGCGTGCGCCGGCAGGTCTTCATTCCGAGCTGGGGCAAGAACGGCGCGACCTTCTACACCCGCACGCAACACGGCTCGGCCAGCGCCTTCACGCAGATCCGCGGCGAGCTGCGGGCGCTCGACGCCGGCATCCCGATCTACGCCATGAAGACGGTGGAGGGGCAGCTCGACGAGACGCTGCTGACCGACCGGCTGATCGCGATGCTCTCGGCCGGTTTCGGCCTGCTGGCGACGGTGCTGGCCTCGGTCGGGCTCTACGGGGTGATGGCCTTCGTGGCGGCGCGCCGCCGCAAGGAGATGGGGTTGCGCCTGGCGCTCGGCGCCGACCCGTCACACGTGGTGTGGCTGGTGATGCGCGAAGTGCTGCTGCTCGTCGGTATCGGCCTGGCTGTCGGCGTGCCGGCGGCCGTCCTGCTCGGCCGCTTCGTCTCGTCGCAGCTCTACGGCATCCAGCCGAACGATCCGTGGATGGCGCTGGCGACCGTAGCGCTGCTGGCGGCGGTCTCGGCGGCGGCGGGGTTCATCCCGGCGTTCCGCGTCAGCCGCGTCGATCCGAATCTGGCGCTGCGCTACGAGTAGCGGCGAACGATGTAAAACGGCGAAGGCCGGCGCGCCTGACGGCGACCGGCCCTCGCAGAGCGTGACGCGCGGTTACTTGACGACGAGACCGCAGGCGATGCGGTCGCCGGCGTTGCCGGCCGGGTCCGACTTCATGTCGTCGCCCTTGGCGTGGATCATGAGCGCCGTGCCGCCGTTGCTGTAGACCGAGTTGTCGCCGGCGCCGAGCGTGACCTTGGTGTTGACGATGGTCGTCTTGGCCGTGCCGTCGGCGGCCACGGTGAAGTTGGGCATGTCGCCGGCGTGCGGCCCTTCGGGATTCTCGCTCCCGTGCTTCTTCATCCCGGGGTTGAAGTGGCCGCCGGCCGACGTGAAGGGGGCCTCGCACTTGGCGGTCTGGTGGAAGTGGAGCGCGTGCTCCCCGGGCGGCAGGCCCTTGAAGTCGATGGCGATGCTGACGCCCCCGTCCTTGGTGGCCGAGAGCATGGCCATGCCGACCGACTTGCCGGCCGCGTCCTTGACGTCCACGTGCGCCATGCCCTGTGCGCCGGCGCCGGCCGCGAATGCACCAGCCGCGACGACCAGTGCCATGAGTGAGAGAGTGCGGTTCATAGGGCTCCTTGTAAAGTGTCTTCTCGAAGTAGAGCAGACATCCGAGACGGCGCGCAATCCCCAGCTGAGCGGTCGGACTCGACAGTCAACGCGGTCGCGGCGTGTCCACGTGGCTCAGCTTCGCGCGCGTGCCGCTTACATCTTCGGGCCGGCGTCGATCAAATGGAACTGGTCCTGGCGCTTCAGCACCCAGTCCCACGACCCGTCTGGCAGGATGGCGGCGTCTTCCTCGAGCGCGAAGCGGACTTCCTGGCCGCCCCACTCTGGCACCTTGTGCGTGGCGTTGAGCTCGATCGAGTGCCACGTGTTGGGCCGGAACTGGTAGTCGCCGCGCACCGGCACCCCTTCCTGGTAGTCGGTCATGCCGATGGGTGGGCCGGCGGCGTGGCCGTGGTAGCCGATGGCGTGGCAGTAGATCGACGGCACCAGCCCTTCCTTCACCGCCTGCATGCGCGCGTCGCGCAGCGCCTGGTTGCCGGTGCGCCCGACCACGGCGTATTGCATGGTCAGGTCCTGCAGGCGATTGGCGGCCTTGAGGCCGGCCTTCAGCCCCGGCGGGGCATCGGCTTCGCCCGGCTTGAGCACGTAGGCCAGATGCTGCGTGTCGGTGGACAGGCCGAGGTAGACCAGGCCGAAGTCGGTGTGCAGCATGTCGCCCGGACGAATCACCTGATCGTCCTTGGCGCCGCCCTGCCGCCAGATGGTCACCGACGGATGGAACCACTTGCCCAGGCCCATCTCGACGACGCGCTGCCGCATCCACCAGACGACGTCCTCGGTCGTCGTCTTACCGGGCGTGATGACCTGATTGGAAAACGCCTCGCCAATCACCAGGTGCGCCACCTTCATGACGTGGCGGTAGGCTTCGAGTTCCTCGGGCAGCTTGTGTTCGAGCCAGCCCACGGCCAGCAGCTCGGCACTCCTGGTGCGCGCGGCGTACTTCTCGCCGAGCGCCTGCAGCAACTGCTTCTTCTCGTTGGCGGTGAGTCCATCGGCGTGGTTCCATGCCTCCGACTCGTTGATGCCGATGACCTTGGGATCCTTCTGCTCGACCAGCGTGCGCAGCCCCTGCCACTGGCCGTCGTTGGTGGTCTGGATGACGGTGTAGAGGTTGTCGTAGTCGCGGCCGATGGAGTAGCGCTCGACCGGCTTGCCGCCACCTGGATTGACGAAGACCAGGATGGTGCGCCGCCGCGACGAGTAGGTGGTGACCGGCGACATCGAGCGGAAGACCGGGTCGTCGTTGTATTCGCGCGACACGATGATCCACATGTCGATGCCTTCGCGGGTCATCAGCATCGGCAGCACCGTGTCGAAGCGCTTGACGATCCACGAGCGCTGGATCGGCGCCTGCTCGCGCTGCGTGAGCACGCGCTGGGTGGGATCGGGATAGAGACCCTGCGCGGCGACCGGAACGGCGGCGGCAGCGAGGGCCAGCGTCAGGGTGGCGCGCCGGGCGGCACGACGGAAGCGGTTCGGCGGGAATGACATGCCGAGCAGTTTAGTTCAGCCGCTGCCGGCCGTCCGGGGCCACTCAGTCCGCCTGTCCCCGGCCCCGGTTGCCGCGACCATCGCGGATCTGCCCGGCCCTGCATGGACGGCACGCCGGCCGCGCCGCCGCGCCGCGCGAGGTTGTGCGCCTCGCGCCGCAGAAGCCGACTTCACGAGCGGGCGGGGACGGTAGGATGGATGGCTGTGCTCCCGTCTCGGAAGGACTCTGATGTTCGTCTTCGTCGCCCGTCCGCTGTGTCTGCTGCTGTGTGCCTGCGCGATGCTCGGCCCCGCCGCCGAAGCCTCCTCCGCCACCTTGCCTCCGGGCTTCAGTGAGACGGCGCTCGCTCCGGCCGGCACTCTGCCCAACGGCACCGCCATGCAGTTTGCGTCCGACGGACGCCTGTTCGTGTGCCAGCAGACCGGCCAGCTGCGCGTGATCGAGAACGGCGTGCTGCTCGCCACCCCGTTCCTGAGCGTGAACGTGGACGCCAACGGCGAGCGCGGCCTGCTCGGTGTGACGTTCGATCCGAACTTCGCCTCGAACCAGTTCGTGTACGTCTACTACACGGTGCCCGGCGCCGCGGCTCACAATCGCATCAGCCGGTTCACCGCCAACGGCAACGTCGCCGTGCCCGGCAGCGAGGTCGTGATCATGGACCTCGACCCCTTGAGCGGCAGCCCGTATCACAACGGCGGCGCTCTGGCCTTCGGTCCCGACGGCAAGCTCTACGTGGCGGTGGGCGACGACTTCACCCGCGCCAACGCGCAGTCGTTGGCGAACCGCTTCGGCAAGATGCTGCGCCTCAATCCCGACGGCTCGATTCCCAGCGACAACCCGACCAGCTTTCCCGCCGTGTCCGGGTCGCCCACGGGCCAGAACCGGGCTATCTGGGCAATCGGCGTGCGTAATCCGTTCACCTTTGCCTTCAACGCCGGCCCGGGCGCACCGGCGCCGACCATGCTCATCAACGACGTCGGTGAGGCGTCGTTCGAGGAGATCAACGAGGGCGTGGCCGGCGCCAACTACGGCTGGCCAGCCACCGAAGGGCCGACGAACGACCCGTCCTACCGCGCTCCTCGCTATGCGTATGGACACAGCGGAGGGGCGCCGACCGGATGCGCGATCACCGGCGGCGCCTTCTACCGTCCCGCCGCGCCGACCTTCCCGGCCGAGTACCTCGACGACTACTTCTTTGCCGATTACTGCAGCGGCTGGATCCAGCGACTCGACACCGCCACCAACACGGTCGTCGGTTTCGCCACCGGCGGCGGCAGCCCGGTCGACCTCGAGGTCGGCGACGACGGCGCGCTCTATTACCTGTCGCGCGCCAGCGGCACGGTGTTCGTCGTGCAGGCCGGCGCCGTCGCGCCGAGCATCACCAGCCATCCCGCCAATCACATCGGGTCGCCAGGGCAGCCGGCGACGTTCACGGTGACGGCCACCGGCACGGCGCCATTGACCTATCGATGGCGGCGGGACGGCGTGGACATCGCCGGGGCTGGCGGCGCGGCCTCCAGTTACACCGTCGCCAACCCGCAGCCCGCCGACAGCGGCGCGCAGTTCACCGTGGCCGTGTCCAATGCCGTGGGTACGGTCTTCAGCAACGCCGGCGTGCTCACCGTCACCAGCAACGTGCCGCCGGTGGCGGCCATCACGACCCCGGCCGCGGGGCTGCTCTACGCCGGCGGCATGACCGTGACGTTCGCCGGCACGGGTACCGATCCCGACGGCACCCCGACCACGCTGCCGGCCAGCGCATTCACGTGGCGGGTCGATTTTCACCACGACACGCACACCCATCCGGTCCTGCTCGCGACCACCGGCATTACCAGCGGCAGCTTCGTCGTGCCGGCCAGCGGCGAGACCTCGCCCGACGTGTGGTACCGCATTCACCTCACGGTCACCGACCCGGGCGGCCTGACGCACAGCGTCGAACGCGACGTCTTTCCGCGCAAGGTCCGGCTCACGCTCGACACCAGCCCGAGCGGGTTGCAAGTGCGGCTGGACGGCCAGCCGGTGTCGGCGCCGGTATCGGTCGACAGCGTGGCGGGCGTCGTGCGGACCATCGCAGCGCCGGCGCAGACGGCCGCTGGCGCCAGCTACGAGTGGACCGGGTGGTCCGACGGCGGCGCGGCGGCGCACGCGGTGACGCCGACCGTGGACACCACCTACGCTGCCACGTTCCAGGCGGTCGTCGCGCCGAGCATCACCAGCCATCCCGCCAATCACATCGGGTCGCCAGGGCAGCCGGCGACGTTCACGGTGACGGCCACCGGCACGGCGCCATTGGCCTATCGATGGCGGCGGGACGGCGTGGACATCGCCGGGGCTGGCGGCGCGGCCTCCACTTACACCATCGCCAACCCGCAGCCCGCCGACAGCGGCGCGCAGTTCACCGTGGCCGTGTCCAATGCCGTGGGCACGGTGTTCAGCAACGCCGGCGTGCTCACCGTCACCAGCAACGTGCCGCCGGTGGCGGCCATCACGACCCCGGCCGCGGGGCTGCTCTACGCCGGCGGCATGACCGTGACGTTCGCCGGCACGGGTACCGATCCCGACGGCACCCCGACCACGCTGCCGGCCAGCGCATTCACGTGGCGGGTCGATTTTCACCACGACACGCACACCCATCCGGTCCTGCTCGCGACCACCGGCATTACCAGCGGCAGCTTCGTCGTGCCGGCCAGCGGCGAGACCTCGCCCGACGTGTGGTACCGCATTCACCTCACGGTCACCGACCCGGGCGGCCTGACGCACAGCGTCGAACGCGACGTCTTTCCGCGCAAGGTCCGGCTCACGCTCGACACCAGCCCGAGCGGGTTGCAAGTGCGGCTGGACGGCCAGCCGGTGTCGGCGCCGGTGTCGGTCGACAGCGTGGCGGGCGTCGTGCGGACCATCGCAGCGCCGGCGCAGACGGCCGCCGGCGCCAGCTACGAGTGGACCGGGTGGTCGGACGGCGGCGCGGCGACGCACGCGGTGACGCCGACCGAGACGACCACGCTCGCCGCCACCTTCCAGGCGGTCAGCGTGTTGGCGTCGCCCCCGCCGCCCGCCTCGTTCACGGCGGCCGTGAACGGCGCCTCGCTGCATCTGTCGTGGGCCCGCAGCGTCGGCGCGGAGACCTACATCCTCGAAGCCGGCACGGCGCCCGGTCTTGCCAATCTCGTGAACCGGCCGATCGGCGACGTGACCTCGATCGAGGGCCTGGTCCCGCCGCGGACCTATTACGTGCGACTGCGGGCGGCCAACGCCGCGGGCAGCAGCGCGGCGTCGGCCGAACTCCAGGTCGAGATCACGACCTCGGCTGCGTGCGTGACGGCGCCGCCGCCGCCGACCGGGTACACGGCTCATGCCGGTGGCTTGTTCCTGGCCCTGGCCTGGACGGCGTCGCCCGGGGCCACGGCTTATCTGCTTGATGCTGGGCTCTCGAGCGGGGCGACCAGCTTCCCGCCCACGCACCTCGGTGGCGGCACGGCCTATCAGGGCGTGGCGCCGCCCGGCACCTATTACACACGCCTTCGCGCGGCCAACACGTGCGGCGTGAGCGCGCCTTCGGCCGAGGTGCGAATCATCCTGCAGTGCAGCCCCACCGCCGTGGTGCCGGCCCGCCTTGCCGTGACCATTACTGGCGGCATGGCCACCCTGACGTGGCTGCCGCCGCTCGGCGCCACCGGCTATCGCCTGCTGGTCGGCTCCGCGTCGGGCGTGGCCAATCTCGCCGACGTCTCGGTCGGGGCGGCCACGACCCTGCCGGTCGCGCTGGGCGGCGTCCCGGCCGGCACCTACTTCCTCCGGGTCGCGGCCGAGAGCGCGTGCGGGGTGGGCGCGCCCTCCAACGAGGTGTCGCTGACGGTCCCGTAGGCCCCGGCGTGCGGCTGGCCTGCGATTGACCTGGCCGTTGCCCCGGGCGCACACTCGATCGAGGAGGGCCGCACATGCGTGTCACGCTTGTTCTCGCCACCGCGCTGCTGGCCGGCGCGGCGGTCGTCGCCGCCGCGCAGCCGCCCCCGCCCAAGGTGCACTCGATCGACGAGACGGAGGCGCTGGCCAGGCGGGCGCTGGCGGCCGCCCTCGAGGTGCGGCCCGAAGAGATCACGGTGGTGCAGCGCGAGGAGCGCCGGTGGCCCGACGCCGCGTTTGGCTGCGCGCCGCGCAAGGGCGTGTTTGAACCGGTGCCGACCGATGGCTACGGCTTCACGCTGGCCCACGCGGGAAAACACTACGAGTATCGCGCCGACAAATACGGCACCGTCCGGCGCTGCCCCGCCACGCCCGGCAAGCGTCCGCCGGCGCGTCCCGCGCCACTCGGGGCACAACAGCGCCGGGGCTGAGCCGACCCACCCCGGATGTCCGGAGCGGGCCGTCCTCATGTCGTCGCTGGTCGCGCCGGGCGATCGGCGCGGGTCGTTCGATCCCCCCATTCGCCCGGAATGGCGTTACGTGCGTTTACCGCAAAGGCTCGCGCACGTAGCAGCCGTCGGGATGCCGGCGCCCGGGCAGCGGGCGCTGCGCCGCCGTCAAGGTAGCCGACGCCACGTTGATGTGATTGGCGGCAGCCGAGACCAGCGTGTAGGCCAGCCGCGCGCTGGCCGCGGCGTTCTGGTAATCCCAGTTGCGGAACGACGACTTGGCGCCGCGCGCGACGAGGTCGGCGGCGGCCAGCAGCAGCCGCACCCGGAACTTGTCGGCGCTGGCCTCGATGTCGCCGGCCAGGGCGTTGGCCAGGTTCAGGTACCCGGCCGTCTCCCAGCGGTAGGCGTTGTCCTGGTCGAAGCGGCCGAAGCCGTTGGCCAGGGCCAGGTAGTGCATCACCGTCTGGCTCTCGTCGCCCGACCAGGCGAACTCGAAGGGCCCCGACGGGCCGAAGTCGAAGTCCAGTTCCGAGTCGTAGCCGTCGTGCGGGTGCGACATCCCGATGTGGTGGCCGAACTCGTGCACCGCCGTGGAGGTGAAGCCGAAGCCGGCGGCGCGTACTGCCGGGTAGTCGAACATGAACACGTAGCTCTGCGTGCCGTCGGTCCAGTTGTCGTCGGCGAACCCGAGCAGCCCGAACTGCGAACCCATGCTGGTGTCGGTGGCGTTGTAGGCGAAGATCTCGCCCACGTAGTCCTTGCGGCCATACGACGGTACGTACTTCCCGACGTTCGCGTCGTAATAGCAGAACAACTGCGCGAACGGCGCGCCGTAGTTGGTCCAACACTCGTTCGCGTCGACGACCCGGTCGGTGAAGATGTCGAGCGCCTTCTGGGCGCCGGCGTCGATGGGGGCGGGGTGGTTCGACAGGCCCACCGTCCACGGGTAGTAGGGCTGGAACTTCCGCAGCTCGCGCTTCATGAAATCGGCGTTGAAGTAGGCGAGGCCATTGCTCGAGGCGTCCTCCTGCAGCATCGCGACGTGCGCCACCTTGCCGCCGCCCGCTTCGGGCGCGGTCACGAGCGGGTCGTAGAGCGGCGAGGTCGTGAACAGCAGGTCGATGCCGACGAAGCGCGCGACCAGCGCCAGATCCTGACTGAGCCGGGCCGGCGGGCGATAGCCGGGCGTGGCGTATTCCCAAATCGGCGGCATGTGGTACTCGCTCTGGTCGTCGTCGACCATCCAGTTGTTGGACCACGACTCGGGCCCCGCCGAGAGGTCGTAGAACCACGAGCGCGAGTCGCTGCCGCCCCAGGCAATCATCTGGCGCGAGCCGCGCGTGCCGAAGTTGACCTGGGTGTCCGGGTCCACTTCGTCGGTCTTGGAGTAGACGTGGAACCGGAAGTCCGGCCGCCCGTACCAGTTCACGAAGTAGATGGTGTAGCCGGAGCGGCGGCTGCCGTCGTTGGCCTCGAGGTACTGCTCGACCTTGGGCGCGTCGATAAACAGCACCGGGCCGGTCACGTCGAGGACGTTCTTGGTCTCGGCGTTGTAGGCGTTCTGGAAGGCCGTGGGCGGCCCCTCGACTCCGGTGCGGGCCAGGAAGGCGAAGAAGCGCCGCTCGAAGGCGGCGTCGGCGAAGTCGAACTTGTACTTGAACTGGTAGGACAGGCCGAGATTGCGGCCGCTCAGTCCGTAGAACTGTGGGTAGCGCACGACCGGGTCGTAGCCGGCCGGGAGGATCTGCTTGAACGCCGCCAGGTCGAGGTGGCGACGGTCGTAGCCGATGAAGACCACGTTGACCGGCACGGTCTTGGAGAGCACCTCGAACTGCCCCGGGTTGAGTCCCGGGCCCCCGGCGTGCGCGGCGCCGGCGCTGCACAGCACCAGCGCGAACACGCGCAGGAGCGGCACGGTGAAGTGACGAAGCGTGGTCATGGAGTCCTCCTCGGGCAAACGGGTCGCGCGGTTCGCGGCGTCAGGGACACTGGCCACCCGGGAGCGGCGAAGCCATGAGCCGGCCGGCGAACCGCCGTAGCTTGGTCCGCCCCCGAGGCGGTGTCAAGACCGCACGACGTCGCGTCGGACACGTCCCCCCGCTCGCGATCTGGCACGAGTGCTGCTAGCCTGAAGTCTCCGAGATGATCTGGAGCGCCATCGTCGCGATCGTCCTGGGCGTCGTCCCCGGATCCGTGGCTGCCGATGCCGATTCGGTCAGCGGCCGCTGTCGCGACGGCCGCGTCTGGACCTCGTCACCGGTCGAGCAGGATCAGATGTTCGCCCTGCTCAACACGACACGGGCCAAGGTGCGGCGCCCGGCGCTGCGCCGTCAACCGGTCCTCGACCGCATGGCGATGGCGCAGGCCGCCGACATGGCCTGCCGCAACTACTTCGCCCACCGTAACCCGGAGCGCCAGGGCCTGCCGGACCGCTTGCGGCGGGTCGACGACGGGTCGCTGGCCGCATGGGATCGCCTGGCCGAGGTGATCGGCACGAGCGCGACGGCGGACCGGCAAGTGGAACGATGGCTCGGCAGCCGGGCCCACAAACGCGCGCTGCTCGAAGACGACCACGAGTTGGTGGGCGTCGGGCTCGCCCGCATCCGCGGCTCCCGCTACAGCACCTACTGGACCGTCGAGTTCGCTGAAGCCGGCCGCTGACTTAGGCCGGCGGGCGCACGGCCGCGACCAGTTCGGCCATCGGCACGATATCGCCGTGCAGCGGCACGATCCGGTCCACCGGGAGCTTGAGCCGCTGGATGTGCTCGAGGAGGTTGGCGGCGTAGGGGTGGTAGCTGCCGCCCGGGCTGAATGCATCCGCTTCGATGAGCACCTGCTCCTTGGGCAGGTAGGCCATCAGCAGCGTGTCGCTGTGCGGGTTGCCGGCGAGGTGATAGAGCACGAGCGACCGGGTGCCGTCGCTGATGGTGCGCGTGTCGTTCACCACTTCCAGCGCCAGCGGCCGCGGCGACATGGCCAAGGCGTCGGGTTGGCGGGTGAACGGGCGCGTCGCCATGGCGCTCACGAAGTCCTTGTTGCCGGCCTGGGTGATCACCGTCAGCCCGCGCGCGATCGCCGCCCGCAGTCCGGCCGAGTGGTCGAAGTGGTCGTGCGACATCACCAGGTGCGTGACCGGCGTGCCCGGCCGCAGCTCGCGGGCCTTGGCCAGCACCGCCAGCGTGCGCGCCTCGCTTTGCGGCGCCTCGATGAGCACCATGTGGCCGCTGAACGCCACCACCGCGCTGTGGTGTGATTGCCCGGCCAGGAACCACACGCCGGGCGCCACTTCCTCGGCCGTGACATTGACCGCCGGCGCGCCGGGCACGGCCGCGGCCCGCGCCGCGGGCGGGGCCGCCAGCGTGTCGGAAGTGCGCACGCGCGTGGTCACGGTGTATTCGCCGGTGGTGTAGTCGTCGATCATGGTGGTGATGCGCGTGGGCAGGCGCAGCCCGTCGTTCTCGGCGTAGTCGGCAAAGGTCGTGGTCAGTCGCACGTCGCCCAGGTTCGGGTGCGTACCCGGCGACTCGATGCGCAGCGGCCGCTTCTCGGCGTCGAGCACGAGCGTGATCGGGCCGGCGTTGGTCTGCATCAGGATGGCGCTCTCGCCGGCACGGGCCCGCTCGTCGCGCACCGCGGCGGGCGACAGGGTGGCGCCGTCGTCGAGCGCCAGGCGCAGCAGCACCAGCGGGTGGTGCAGGCGCTCGACGCGGCGCTCGGCCGCCACCGCGGCCGTGGCCCGGGTCGAGGTACCCGACGCGGCGACGTTGTAGGCGACGTCGCCGTCCACGCCTTGCCCCTGCGTCTGCGCCTGCGTGCCCTGGTAATAGGCGAAGTTCGGCGTGCGCGTCACGGTCGTCCGCATGCGCGGCGACTCGAGGTCGATGGCCCGTTCGAAGGCCGTCACCGTGAAGGTCTGCTCGGCCAGCTCGGGACGCAGGTCCTGGCCGTGGTTGAACTGCCGGCCGGTGCCTTCGAGCACGATGGCGTCGGTGGTCGACACGCTCTGCAGACCGCCCAGCGCCTCGGCCGCCTCGTGCACCAGACGTTGCTCGGGCGTGAGCCGGTCGCAGGCAGAGCCGGCGGTAAGAACGAGAACGAGCGGAAGGAGCAGGCTGAAGTGTCGGTCCATGGAGATCCTCGCGAGACGTCTGCGCAGGATACCCCGCCGGGCTCAGTCCGGACGCAGCGTATGCAGCGGTCCGAGCCGGACCAGCTGCGGCCATGCCCAGGCGATCCCGGCCACCACCACGATGACCCCGAGGCCGCCGCCCACCACCGATGCCACCGGGCCGAAGAGCGCAGCCGTGGCGCCGCTCTCGAAAGCGCCGAACTCGTTCGAGAAGCTGACGAAGACCGACTTGATGGCCGAGACGCGGCCGCGCAGCTCGTCCGGCGTGATGACCTGCTCCAGGGTCAGGCGGATGACCACGCTGATCGAGTCGCACACCCCGGTGGCAAAGAGGCAGGCCAGCGACAGCCCGAAATGCCGCGACAGCCCGAGGCCGATGGTGGCCAGGCCGTACCCCACCACCGCGGTGATCAGCACGCGGCCCGGACGGGGCCACGGCCGCAAGCGGGTCTGCAGCAGGGCGGCCAGCATGGCGCCGACGGCGGGCGCCGCCCGCAGCCAGCCGAGTCCGACCGGACCGACGTGGAGCACGTCCTTGGCGAAGATCGGCAGCAGCGCGGTGGCGCCGCCGAGCAGCACGGCAAAGAGGTCCAAGGTGATGGCCGCCAGGTAGACCGGCGTGCGGCGCACGAAGCGGAAGCCGTCGAAGGCGCCGCGCCAGCCGGCGCCGCGGGCCGACGCCAACGGGTGCACCTCGGGCAGGCGCAGCAGTTGCGAGACGAAGAGCACCTGTCCCGCCGCGGCGACCGTCAGGGCCGCGGTGGCCGATCCGGTGAGGCCGATGAGCGCGCCGGCCAGCGCTGGACCGGTCACTGCCGCCAGTTGGAAGGTGGACGCGACCCACGCGTTGGCATTGGCGAATTCGGCCGGGGTGAGCAGGCGCGGCAGGATGGTCTGCACGGCCGGCACCGCGAAGGCGCGCCCGGCGCCGATCAGCGCCAGCAGCAGGTAGAACGCCGACACCCCGGCGCCCTGGGCGGTGAGGTAGGCCAGACCCAGCGTGGCGACGGCGATGGCCGCGTGAGCCACCGCCGCCACGCGCCGCCGCGGCAGGCGGTCGGCGGCCGTGCCGGTCAGCGGCATCAGCAAGAACACGGGCAGGACCTCAACCGCGCCGACCAGCCCGAGCGCCCAGGCGCTGCCCGTGAGTTCGTAGAGATGCCAGCCGACCGACACCGACAGCATCTGCAGGCCGAGCACGGAGCCGAAGCGGCCGAGCGCGTAGCGCCGCACGATCGGATTGCGCAAGGCGGCGTAGGCGTCGGGCGACGACATGAACGGCGGCCCCATTTTACGTTGTGCCCGCGACGTGGCCGCGGCCGTCACTTCGTCCGACACATGGCGGCGCCTTGCGTCGCGCGCGGAATGTCGGTAGCGTCCGCACCATGCATCGCCTAGTGGCCGGCCTGTGGTGCGTGCTCGTCGCGAGCCTCGCGCCCGCTGCGGCGTGGTCCCAGCCGGCGCCGGTGGCGCCAGGCACCTGGACCGCGCAGCAGTATGCGCCCGCGCCGGCCGACAATCCGCTGAAAGGGCTGATGCCGTTCCGCGGCCGCTTCGAGTCGTTCCCCCACAGCATGGAGTGGGGCTACATCCCGTGGAAGGACCTGCAGCAAGACGAGCACACCTTCACCTGGGCGCCGCTCGATGCGTTCCTCGACGACATCGCCGGGCGCGGGCACCAGGCGGCGTTCCGCATCTACGCCGACTACCCCAACACGCCGTCGGCCCTGCCCGCCTTCCTTGGCGACGTGGCCCGACACGAATACGCCGATTACGAGAACGGGAAGGATGCCGTCAGCTCCGCGCCCGACTACGACGACCTGCGGGTCGTGCGCGCAATGCGCCGGCTCATCGCGGCGCTGGGGGCGCGCTACGACGGCGACCCGCGTATCGGCTTCATCACCGTTGGTCTCATCGGCTTCTGGGGGGAGTGGCACACCTATCGGCCGAGTTGTGAGTGCGACGAGTGGATGCCGTCGGCGAAGACGCAGCGCGCGGTGCTCGCGGCCTTCGACGAGGCCTTCGACCGGACCAAGCTCCTGGTGCGCTACGCCGATGTCGGTTGGGACGGCCACGACATGGGCTTCCACGACGACTCCTTCGCCTACCAGACGCTCGACCCGCCGGACTGGGTGTTCATGGCCAAGATCAAGCGCGCCCGGGCGACGCGCCAGTGGCGGCGGCAGCCGATCGGCGGCGAGCTGCGTCCCGAGGTGCAGCACTGCGTGTTCAGCGTGCCCACGTGCGCGCCGCCCGGGCAGGACTTCGCCGGCAGCGTCCAGGCGACCCACGCCAGTTGGTTGATGGACTACTTCGCCTTCCGCTGGGGCCACGGCGGCAGCGACCTGGAACGCGCTCTCGCCGCCTCGCGCAGCCTCGGCTACGAGCTGTTCGTGGCGGCGGTGAAGCTGAAGGACGCGCAGGCCGGCCAGGCGGTAAAGGTCGAGATCAAGATGCAGAACCGCGGCGTCGCGCCGTTCTACTACGACTGGCCGGTGCGGCTGGCCGTGGCCGATGCCGCCGGCCGGGTCGTGGCGTCGACCACCACCAAGTGGAAGCTGACTCGCGTCGTCGATCCGGGTCGGGACCGGAGATTCACGGCGAAGCTGAAGGGCGCCCGCCTGGCGCCCGGCGTCTATTCGGTGGTGATGCGGGTCGAGAACCCGCTGCCCAACGGCCGGCCGCTGGTCTTTGCCAACGCGGCGTGGCAGCAGCACGTGGCCGGCTGGTTGTCGCTCGGCGCGATCAGAGTTCGCGGCGAGTGAGCGCGGCCTCGTCGGCGAGAGGTTCGTCCGCCTCGAGGGCACCGGGCTCGAACTCGTGCGCCGTGGCCAGCTCGCGCTGGCGGTGCAGCGCCAGATCCGCCAGGTGCTGCCGCACCGCCCAGCGCGCGCCCAGCCAGGCTCCCGCGGTGTTGGCCAGGAGGTCGGTCACCGAGGCGACGCGGTTGTGGGTATAGACCTGGCCGAGCTCCACGACCAGCGAGCACGCGAAGGCCCACGCCACCGCGCGGCGGATGCGTCGTTCGGTCGTGCCGTCCCACGCGAAGGCCGCGCCGAAGGGAAAGAACAGCAGCACGTTGGCGGCGACGTCGACCGGGCGGATGAAGCGAGTGAAGGGAATCCATTCCACCGCGGCCCAGTGGGCGTGGGGCTGGAAGCGCGACAACGGCCAGGTCGTCGCCAACACGATGACCGCCACGGGCACGAGGCAGCGTCCCAGTGTCGGCAGCGCGTCGCTCGAGCGGCGCGGCGTCTCGCCCAGCGTCGGGAACGGAGAGCCCGGCGGCACGGCGCCAGTATCACACCACCGCGCCCGGCTTCAACCGCCGGTTCGGACGTTGACTCCCGTCCGGTTTGGGCTGGATACTGCCCCGATTCGTGCAGGCCCGCGCGGGGACCCGCCCTTCGAGGAGTGACTGATGACTGCTCTGCAGGTCCGATTCGCAGGCCTTTCTGCCGTTTTTGCCCTGATGTTGCCGGTGGCGCTGGCCGCTCAGCTCGACACCGGCACGATCGTCGGACGCGTGAAGGACCCGAGCGGGGCGGTGCTGCCCGGCGTGACCGTCACCGCCACCCAGGAAGACACCGGCGTGGTCGTCGACGACCGTGACCAACGACCGCGGCGAGTTCGTCTTCCCCGGCCAGAAGGTCGGCCGCTATACGGTGGCGGCGGAGCTGCAGGGCTTCAAGCAAGTCCAGCTACACCGCACGTGCGGCTGAGCGTGCAGGACCGCCTGCAGCTCGACTTCGAGCTCGGCGTCGGCGCGCTCACCGAGAGCAGTCACGGTCACCGGCCGGCGCCGAGCTGCTGCAGACGCAGTCGGCCGATATCGGCACGCGTGGTCGACGAACGCCAGGTGCAGCGACCTGCCGCTGCTCGGCCGCCGCTATTCCGAGCTCGCCTTCCTGGCGCCCGGCGTGGTCGCCGCGCCGGCCGGCATCACGAGCCGCGGCGAAGACTCGTTCTTCAACGCCAACGGCAACTACGCCACCTGGAACAACTACACGCTCGACGGCGCCGACAACAACTCGTTCTCGACCAACCTGCAGGAACGCAGCCCGCAGGTGGTGCAGCCGCCGGTCGACGCGCTGCAGGAGTTCAAGGTGCAGACGCGCACCTACTCGGCCGAGTTCGGCAAGGCCGCCGGCGCCGTCATCAACGCCTCGATCAAGCAGGGCACCAACCAGCTTTCGCGGCTCGGCCTTCGAGTTCTTCCGCGACGAGGCGTTCAACGCCAACACCTGGGACAACAACCGCGCGCAGCGCGGCGAAGGGCCCGTTCAACCAGCACATCGCCGGCGTTCACGCTGGGCGGGCCGATCGTCAGGAACAAGACCTTCTTCTTCGGCGACTACCAGGCCACGCGCACCGAGCGCGCGCTGTCGCAGACGGCGACGGTGCCGACGGCGCGCATGCGCACCGGCGACTTGAGCGAGCTGACCGGCACCATGGTGGCCGTCCAACCCGTTCGTGCCGGCCGGCTGCGTCGACGCGGTCAACCAGCCGCATCAACCCGTCGTGCCTCGACCCGGTGGCGGCCCGGCTGATGAACCTCTACCCGCTGCCGAACGTGCCCGGCGCCGGCTTCTTCAACAACAACTTCATCTCGAACGGCATCCTCAACAACGACATCGACCAGTTCGACGTCCGCGTCGACCACAACGTCGGCGCCGGACGCGACAACCTGTTCGTGCGCTACAGCTTCCAGCAGACACCGACCGCGTCGAGCCGCCGCTGCTCGACGATCCGGTGGCCTCGGGCGACTTCGCCAGCAACTATCCTGATCCGCGGACAGAACGCGCGTGGCCGGGTGGTCGCGCGTGTTCGGCGCCAGCGTGTTCAGCGAGTTCCGCGCCGGCTACAACCGCGTGCGCTCCGACGCCGTGCACCCCGCGTTCGGCATCGACTCGAACGCCCAGTACGGCATCAAGGGCGTGCCCAACGACCCGCGCTTCTACGGCGGCCTGCCGCACATGCCGATTGCGCGCTTCACCCGCCTGGGCGGCCCGTTCTTCCGGCCGCAGTTCCAGACCTCGCAGGTCTTCCAGTTCTCCGAGAACCTCACCTGGACCAAGGGCCGGCACGCGCATGAAGTTCGGCGCTCGAGCGGCGGCGCGACCTGGTCAACTACATCGACCTGCGCTCGCTGAACGGCGAGCTGGGCTTCAACGACGGCCGCTACACCGGCTTCGGCCTGGGCGACTTCCTGCTCGGCCTGTCGAGCACGCAGCGCCTCACGCTCTTCCATCAGCCCGACCTTTACGCCGACGGCTGGCAGGTCTACGCCCAGGACAGCTGGCGCCTGCGCGACAACCTCACCGTCAACGCCGGCCTGCGCTACGAGCGCTTCACGCCGCTCTTCGACCGCGAGCAACCTGCTCACCAACATCGACCCGGCCACCGGCCAGGTCGTCCTGCGCCAAGGACGGCAGCGGTCTTCGAGCGCACCCTGATCCAGCCCGACACGCAACGACTTCGCGCCGCGCGTCGGCGTTGTCGTGGAACCCGGTCACGCGCGCTGGTGCTGCGCGGCGGCTACGGCATCTTCTACCAGCAGACCGATCGCTACGGCAGCGAGAGCCAGCTCGGGCTCAACCTGCCGCAGCTGGTCGACGCCTCGATCAACGCCAACTCCGGCAACGACGCGCCGGCCTTCACCTTCGCGCAGGGCTTCACGCCGCTCAACGCCGCAGACCGTCAACCCGGCGGTGGTGCAGTGGCGCATCCAGGACCCGAACCAGGACACGCCGGTGGTGCACCAGTTCAGCGTCGGTCCCGAGTACCAGTTCGCCGACACCATGGTCGGCGCCGTGGAGTACGTCGGCAACCGCACGCGCAACGGCCGCCGCCTGCGCAACCTGAACCAGGGCATCATCGAGCCGACACGGCACGGTGACCTTCCCCTACGCGCAGTACGGCTACGGCAACGCCTTCCTCGAGCAGATCGTCACCAACGGCCGCGCCGATTACGACGCGCTGCAGATCGCGCATGCAGAGGCGCATGGCCGGCGGGCTGGCCTACACCTTCGCCTACACCTGGAGCAAGGCGCTCGGCGACTTCCTCGATCACCTGAGCGCCGGCGGCGGCGCCATCGGCAACTTCCCGCAGAACGCCTACAACATGGCCGCCGATTACGGCCCGCTGGCCGTTCGACATCCCGCACCGCTTCGTGGCCAGCTTCATCTACGAGCTGCCCTTCGGCTCCGGCCGCCGCGTTCCAGTCCGAGCGGCGTCGGCGGCGCCATTCTCGGCGGCTGGTCGGTCAACGGCATCCTGACGCTGAGCGCCGGCCGGCCGTTCACCGTCACCTCGATCGACACCGGCGGGCACCGGCGCCGGCCGCATCACGCGCGCCAACTGCGTCGGCGATCCGGTGCCCGACGGCTTCGACGCAGACCCTCGACGCGTGGTTCGACCCTCGGCGTTCACCGCCACGCCGGCCGTCACCTACGGCACCTGCGGCTACAACACCTTGCGCGGGCCCGGCTCGAAGTCGATGAACCTGTCGGCCTGTTCCGCAGCGATCGCGCTCGGCGGCGAGCGGCGCCTCGAGCTGCGCGTCGAGACCTTCAACCTGTTCAACTGGGTGAACTACGGCTTCCCGGCCGCCAACGTCTCGAACCTGGGACGTTCGGCAGCATCACGAGCACGCTCGGCGATCCGCGCGAGATTCAGCTGGCCGTCAAGTTCTACTTCTGATGACGTTATCGTCCCGCTCCGAAACGGCGCGGTGGCCGCTCGCGGCCGTTGCGCTCGTCGCCTGCGCGCCACGGCGCGTTCGGCATCGACACCGCAGGACGCGGGCGCGGCCGGTACGTGGCAGGCGCTGCAGAAGCTGCACACCACGGCGAGCGTCATGCACACCACCGCGCATCCCGACGACGAGCACGGCGGGGTGATCGCGCGGCTGAGCCGCGGGACGGCGCGCGGGTGGCGCTGCTGACGCTCAACCGCGGCGAGTCGGGCGACAACGCCATCGGCCCGCAGCTCTTCGACGGCGCTGGGGCTGATTCGCACCGAGGAACTGCGCGTCGCCGGGCGCTACTACGGGCTCGACGAGCAGTACTTCACGACCGTCGTCGACTACGGCTTCTCCAAGCGCCTCGAAGAGGCGCTTCGAGAAGTGGGGGAAGGACGCGGTGCTGCGCGACGTGGTGCGGATCATCCGCATCAGCCGGCCCTTTGTCCTGCTCTCGCGCTTCCAGGGCAACGAGCGCGACGGCCACGGCAACCACCAGACGGCCGGGCTGATCACGCAGCTGGCGTTCCAGATGGCCGGCGACGCGAAGGCGTTTCCCGAGCAGATCGCCGAAGGCCTGCGCCCGTGGCAGCCGTTCAAGGTCTACATCGGCGGCGTGCGCGAGAACGAGCACTGGACCGTGCGCATCGACAGCGGCGAGTACAGCCCGGTCCTGGGCGATTCCTACGACAACCTTGCGCGCTACGGCCTGAGCTTCCAGCGGTCGCAGAACGGCGGCCGCTTCACTCCCGGCGCCGGGCCCAACTACGGCTACTACACGCGGGTCGGCTCGCGCATCGGCGGGGCCGAGAAGGAAGGCTCGATCTTCGACGGCATCATGACCTCGGTACCGGGTCTCTACTCGCAGCTCGGCCGGCGTTCCCCCGAGGGCGCGGCCGATCAACTGGCCCGGGTCGACGGCGCCCTCGGCCGGGCCGCCACCGACTTCAAGATGACCGATCCCGCCGCGGCGGTGCCGGCGCTCGTCGGCGCGCTCAACCTGCTGCGCGATGCCATGG
Organism: uncultured Acidobacteriota bacterium; assembly: GCA_963843885.1. Classification (GTDB taxonomy): domain Bacteria; phylum Acidobacteriota; class Vicinamibacteria; order Vicinamibacterales; family UBA2999; genus CADEFD01. The sequence goes on along the minus strand of CAWJMJ010000009.1, from coordinate 534,510 downwards.
CCAAGAGCGCCGGCGAAGACGAGGTGCTGTTCGTGCTGCGCATCAAGGAGCAGCAGATCCAGGACGCCATCAACGCCTGCCTCGGCCTGGACCTGGTGGCCACGGCGCAGCCGGCCGGCCAGGCCGAGCCGACCGGGCCGATGGCGGCCTTCGCCCCGCCGCCGACCATGGCCGCGCCGGTGCCTGGCCAGAGTTTCGACGTCCGCGCCCGGCTCGACAATCGCGGCACCGCGGCGATCGTGCCGACCGGCCTGACCATCGAAGCCGCCGCCGGCTGGCAGGCCGCGCCCGCCGCCGGTGCCGCCGCCGGGGCGGCCCTGCCGGGCACGCTGGCGGGACATCAGGTGGCCACGCAGCGCTTCACGGTGTCGGTGGGGACGGACGCGCCGATCAGCACGCGGCCGTACTTCAGCCGCGCCGGCTTGCAGGAGAGCCGCTACACGCTCGCCGATCCCCAGTCGTTCGGCCGCGCCGCCGCGGCCGCCGCCGCTCGTGGCCGTGGCCCGCTACACCATCGACGGCGTGCCGGTGACCCTGCGCCAGGTGGTCAAGCGGCGTGAAGCGAAGCTGCCCTACGGCGACGTGATGCGCGAGGTGCGCAGCGTGCCGCGCCTGGCCGTGACCGTGTCGCCCTTTGCCGCGGTGGTGCCGCTGGCCGCCGCCAGCACGCCCGTGGAGCTGCAGGTGGACGTGGTCCACAACGCCGACGCGGCCAGCACCGGCACCGTGTCGCTGACCATGCCCGCCGGCTGGACGTCCACGCCGCCGCAGCACGCTTTCTCGTTTGCTCGTGCCGGCGAGCGCGCCAGCTACCGCTTTGCCGTCCAGCCGTCCGCCATCGGCGCCCGGTCCTACACGGTCGAGGCCGTGGCCACGAGCGGCGGACGCACTTACCGCGAAGGCTACGAGCTCATCGACCAGCGCGATCTCGAAGTGCGCTATCTCTACCGGCCGTCCACCGTGGAGGTGCGCGGCATCGACGTCACCGTGCTGCCCGACCTGAAGGTGGGCTACGTGATGGGCGTCGGCGACCAGGTGCCGCTCGGCTTGCAGCAGCTCGGCGCGGACGTGACGCTGCTGGGCGAGCGCGAGCTGGCCAGCGGCGACCTGTCGCAGTTCGACGCGATCATGACCGGCACGCGCGCCTACGCCGTCCGCGACGACCTCAAGACCTACAACACGCGCCTGCTCGACTACGTGAAGAACGGCGGCAACCTGATCGTGCTCTACAACACCGCCGAGCTCGTCCCCGCGCAGTTTGCGCCCTTCCCGGCCGAGAACCCACGCAACTCCGAAGAGGTGTCGGAGGAGGACTCGCCGGTCGAGATCCTGGCGCCGTCGCACCAGGTGTTCCGCTGGCCCAACGCCATCACCCGGGCCGACTTCGACGGCTGGGTGGAGCAGCGCGGCTCGAAGTTCTTCAGCACCTGGGACACCGCCTACACGCCCATGGTCGCCACCTTCGACAAGGGCCAGGCGCCGCAGCGCGGCGGCTGGCTGACGGCCAGCTACGGCAAGGGCACCTATACCTACTTCGCCTACGCGCTGCACCGGCAGCTGCCTTACGGCGTGCCCGGCGCCTATCGCATCACGGCCAACCTGCTGGCGCTCGGCAGGCGGCCGCCGGCCGGCCGCTAGCGCCGCGTCTCCGGGCAAGGCACCCGCCGGTCGATGGCGTGCCGTTGGCAAGGCCGACCCTTGCGCCGCGCCGGCTTTTCCGGGATGGAGGCCTGGCCCATCAAGCCTGCCTTGTCTCCGCAACGGCCGCCCTCGCTACGTCGGCGTGCCGTCGCGCTCGAGGACGACGGCGTGTTTGGCGCGCAGCTCGGCCAGGTCGATTTCGGCCGGGTGCCCGTCCAGCTCGCGGGGCCGATGATCGAGGCCCGACACGAACGCCACCGCCAGCGGCTCACCCAGCGCGCGGGCGCCGACCACGGCGCGTGACCGCGGCAGTTGGGCCAGGCGCAGCACCGTCGAGGGGAAGTCGCCGTGCTGGCGCAGCCGCGTCAGGTAGTCGCCGATCAGCGTGATGGTCTCGCCGTCGACGAAGCGCAAGTACATCACCGGCGGGTCGGCGACGATGCCGATGGCCTCGGCCACTTCCACCACGCGGTCGTCCACCTCGTCGTCGAGCAGGTCGTCGTCGACGCGCGCGCGGGCGCGCAGGAACCCGCCGACCGCCGTGTAGATGGCCGAGGCCGCGGCCAGCCCGAAGGCGCCCACGGCCACGAAGCTGGCCCAGCGGCCGGGTTCGTCGGTGCCGGTGAGCCACAGCACGACGTAGAGCGGCAGCCCCGCCAGGACCACGGCCGGGACAGCGGCAAGCAGGCCGTTGAGCGGCGCCAGCGCCACATCGCCCCACGGGAAGCGCGGCGTGGCGGCAAGACGCTCGCCCTCCGTCATGGGGCGGCGCGCGGGCACCGCGACGTCGCTCACGGTGCTACGCCGCCGCGGAGGCGCGTCCGCGAGAGAAGACGAAGTAGGCCGCCACGCTCACGAGCAGGAAGGCCACCGAGAAGACGATGCCTTCCCACGGTCCGGTGAAGAAGATGAACAGCCACAGCGCGCCCGAGAGTACCGCCGGCCACGGGTAGAGCACCATCGTGAACGGCTGCGCGATGTCGGGGCGGTAGCGGCGCAGCAGCACCACGGCCACGCACTGCCAGATGAAGCGCAGCAGCACCTGCACCTGGATCAGCCAGCTCACCAGCTGTCCGAGCGTGAAGAAGCAGAACGGGATTGAGACGAGGGCAATGGTCACGAGCGAAACATCGGGGAAATGCTTGGTCGGGTGGACGCGCGCGAAGATCCGGAAGAAGTTGCCGTCGCGCGCCGCCGCGTAGGGGATGCGCGAGTAGCCCAGGATGGTGGCGTAGAGCGACGAGGCGGCCACGAACAGGATCAGCCCGGTCATGACCGTGCCGGCCAGGCGGCCGGTGGCCGGGTCGGCGAAGGTGCGCTCGATGAAGATCGACGCCACGGTGCGGGAATCGCGCACCTGCTCCCACGGAATCATGCCCAGGATGACGATGGTCATGAGCATGTAGAGCACGGCCACGATGACGATCGACAGGAAGATCGAGCGCGGCACCGTGCGCGCCGGGTCCTTGATCTCGTCGCCGATGTTGCACACCTGGTTGTAGCCGCCGTAGCTGTACATCGCCAGCACGGACGCGGCGCCGAGGCTCGTGATGAGCGCCCCGTCGAAGGTGAAGGCCTTGGCCGGGTAGTCGAACGCCTGCGCCAGCGAGAAGTTGAAGAGCCCGGCCACGATCACCCAGCCGACGGTGACGAAGACCACGGCGAGCATGACCACGCTCAGCCGGCCGATGTCCTCGATCTTCCGCCACAGCAGCGCCGTGCTGAGCAGGCACACGGCGGCCGCGATCAGGTGGTGCGTGAGCGGCGACATGCCGGCCCACACGAACTGCAGGTAGTCGGCAAAGCCAACGGCGCCGCCGGCCACCGACAGCGGCGCGACGAGCACCGTCTGGAAGATGAACAGGAACGCCATCAGGCGCCCGAGCCCGAACGGCTTGAACGCCTCGCGCAGATACAGGTAGCCGCCGCCGCTGCCGGGCAGCGCCGCGCCTAGCTGCGCGTAGACCAGGCCGTCGGCCACGGCCAGGATGCCGCCGGCAATCCAGGCATACATCACGTGCGGCCCGTCCATGGCCGCGACCATGAAGGGGATGGTCAGGAACGGGCCGACGCCCACCATGCTGATGACGTTGGTGGCGGTGGCCTGCAGCAGCCCCATGGCCCGATCGAGTGTGGGAGGGGCGGGGGGGGCGGCGTGGACGTAGATTCGGGTAGGGGTCCGGAACCGAACGTGGACCCAGGCCCAGACGCTGACCCGGACCCCGACGAAGAGCGGGCTCCAGGCACGGGGGGTCGGGGCAACGAAGTCCCGGGGCTCGAGCCCGCGGGCGGCGGCGTCGGCGGGGTGCTCATGCGGGCAGCAGCGCGTCGACGAGCTGAGCGGCCAGCGGGCGCGAGTGCACCAGCGGGTTCATGGCCAGCGCGTCCACCAGGTCCTCGCGGGCGCCGCTCATCGCGGCGGTGATGGTGGCCTGCTCGAAGGCCTTCACCAGCGAAATCAGCGCGCGCGCGTGATTGGGCACGGGGGTCACGGGCCGCGCGTGCGGTCCGGCAGCATCGACCACGCACGGCGTCTCGATGATGTCTTCGTCGTCGAGGAACGGCAGGATGCCGCGGTTGGGCACGTCGAGCGGAATGACCGCGCCAGTGTTGCCGGCAATGGCGGAGATGGTCATGAGCGCGATCTTGTCGTAGCCCGACAGCTCGGCCCAGTCGGGCTTGACGCGCGGCGTGGTGCTGCCCGACTCGAGCTGCATGTAGCTGGCATCGCGCGCCGCCAGATACTGCTGATAGCGCTCCACCGGATCGACGGCGCCGCCGGCCAGATCCTTGAAGAACTGTTCGGTCAGCGCCGACACCACCTGGCCGCGGCTGGTGCCGGCCTTCTGCAGGTGTGCGAGGGCCACGTGCCGGACGGTAGTAGTAGTAGAGATACTCGGTCGGCAGGAGGCGCAGGTCGCGCAGCCGCTCGCGTTCGAAGAGCGGCGTGCGATAGACCGCGTCGAGACGGGCGTCGTCGTCCCACAGGCGCGCCATCTGCGGCTCGCCCTGGAAGTAGACCTCGCGCAGCCAGCCCAGGTGGTTGAGGCCGAAGTAGTCGTAGTCGCAGGCGGCGGGCGGCAGGCCGAGCGCGTGCGCCGCGTCTTCGAAGGTTTCGGTGGGCGTGTCGCAGATGCCGATGATCCGCGCGTCGGAATGCTGGTGCACGGCTTGCGACACGACGCTGACCGGATTGCTGAAGTTGCACGAACCAGGCCTGCGGCGCCCGCCGCGAGGCCAGCTGGCCGTAGTGCACCATGGCGGGATGGTGCGCACCGCCATGGCGAAGCCGGCCGGCCCGATGGTTTCCTGGCCGACCACGCCGTGGGCGATGGCGATGGCTTCGTCGCGCGCCCGCTGCGCGACGCCGCCGACGCGGATGCTGGTGATGACGAAGTCGGCGCCGTCGATGCACGCCTCGGCCGACCCGCAGGCGTTGACCGGGATGCCGTGGGCCATGCGCGCCGCCAGGCCGGCAATGACTTCCAGGCGCGGCTGGTCGAGGTCGTAGAGGTCGATCTGGTCGATTTTCAGGGTCGACCGGGCGAATCCGCCGACGAGCAGCGGCACGCGGACGCCGGCCCCGCCGATGATGGCAAGCTTCACGAGATTCTCCGAGAGCGAGGTGTGCGCGGGGTGCGGACGGCCGCAGTGGGCTTCTTCGACGCGGGCTTGGCCTTCGTAACCGCGGGTTTGGTCCCCTTTTCGTGACCGCGGGCGTGCCCTTCGCGGCCGCGGGCGTAGCCTTCTTGGACGCAGGCTTGCCCGACGTCCGCGCTTGAGTCCGCGCGGCCTTGTTCGCCGTTGACGTGGCGGCAGGCCGCGGCTGCGCCGGCACCTGCGCACCCGCTCGCGTCGGCTTTGCCGCCGCGGTCTTCGTCGCCGCGGTCTTCCCCGTTGCGGATTTCGTCACCGTGGCCTTCGTCCTCGCGGACTTGGCGTGTTTCGGCGCCTGTGGGCGAGTCGCTCCCGCGGTCTGGGCTGATGTTCGCGTTTGTGGGCTCGTCGCCTTTGGCACTGCGCGCGTGTCGGCTGTCCGGGCCGTACGCCGGGTTCCCTGGGCCGCCGTCGACGCGGTCACTGCGCGGGCCTGCGAGCGCGCCGCTGTCGTCGCCGCTCGCCCGCGCGCTGCCGGCCTTGCCGCCTTTGCCCCCCGTCGGCCGCGCGACGTCTTAGCGCCTGCCGGCTGGGTCCGCCGTCGCCCTGTCGGCCGCAGCAGCGCCGGCAGCTTGGCCGCTACGGGCAGGGCGTCGAGCCCGCCCGCGGCTCGCGTGGACGCCGCGCCTACGGCATTCCCCGTGGCCAGGCACAAGGCCGGCTGTTCGCCGCGCAGCCACGCCGCCAGGAACCCGGCGTTGAAGGCGTCGCCGGCGCCGGTCGTGTCCATCGCATCGACGCGCGGAGCCGGCATGACCACGTCGCCGTCGCGGCGCAGCCAGCGGCTGCCGAGCGCGCCCAGCTTCACGATCACCGCCGAGGTCCGCGCCCGCAGCACCGGGTAGGCGTCGTCGAGCGCGGTGACCCGGGCGTAGAGGGGCGCCTCCAGCTCGTTCAGGAAGGCGAAGTCGAGCGCGTCCATGAGCGCTGGCAGCTCGTCGCGCTGCGCCAGTTCCTCGCTCCAGCCGAAGTCCCAGCTCACGGTCACGCCGTCGCCACGCAGCCGCGTCACCAGGCGCGTCCATCCCGCCAAGTCAATGGGGCAGAGCGCCAGATGCACGTGCCGGGCGTGGGTCTCGGCCAGCGACGTCATCAGCCGCGGCTCGAGCACCGCGTTGACGCCGTTGAAGGTGACGAACGACCGGTCCGCGCCGGTGGAGAGGGCGGCGCTGATGGCATGCAGCTCCCGCCCGCGCCTGAGATTGTGGACGCGGACCTTCTCGCGCCGCAGCCGGGTGACGGCGGCCTCGCTGAGCGCGCTGGCAATCGCCGTGGGGATGCCGAGCCGGGCCGCCCCCACCGCCGTGATGACCGCGCCGCCGCCGATGGTGGCGTGGAAGTGGTCGGTCTTGATCTCCTCCCCCGGCGCGGGGAGCCGCTCCAGCCCGACGAAGACGAGGTCCTCGAAAGCCTCGCCGGCCGTGAGCAGCGTGGGAATGGCCACGCGGGATTGTAGCCCGTCATGTCGGCAGGTGTAACGGCATGTAACCGGGCCTGTCACGGTGACATCTGCCGACGCTGCAGAAACTGCCATGCTGGGCGACGACGATGCGCCGCTCCGCCCCGTCGCGAATCCGGCCGTGCGTCCGGGGCATCATATGGAGGACATGTCTACCGCCAAAGTCTCAGTGAAGGTGTTCAACCGCGACGGCCAGCTGGTGGGGCCAATTGCCGTGCCGCGCGTCGAGAAGAGCGATGCCGAGTGGCGCGCCCAGCTCACCGCCGAGCAGTTCCAGGTGGCCCGCGCGCAGGGCACCGAGCGCCCCTTCTGCGGCACGCTGCTCGACAACAAGAAGAACGGCGTCTACGCCTGTGTGTGCTGCGGGCTGCCGCTGTTTTCGTCGAACGCCAAGTTCGAGTCGGGCACCGGCTGGCCCAGCTTCTTCCAGCCCATCGCCGACGAGAACGTGGTCACCGAAACCGACACCAGCTACGGGATGATGCGCGTCGAGATCCTGTGCGCGCGCTGCGATGGGCACTTGGGGCATCGTATTCCCTGACGGCCCCAAGCCGACCGGCGACCGCCACTGCGTCAACTCGGAATCGCTGGTGTTCGTGGACGAGTCCGACCTGGCGGAACTGGCCGATCCGAATTCGTAGTCGCTGGCGGGCGGCGTGCCCGGCCGTGCACGCCCGTGCGGCGCAGGTCGCCCCTCCTTCGACCCGCTTCGTCCGGCGGCCCGCCGCACCGCGGTGCTCGCGCCGGCCGACCCTTCAACTCGCTGCGGTCACTCGGCGCGCAGTCCGGCTGCAGGATCCACGCGCATCGCCCGGACCGCCGCTGGCAGGCAGGCGACGAGCGCGGCCACGAGGAGCAGTGCGACGGCGGTGGCGATGGCGGTGGGATCGCTCGAACGGACGCCGTAGAGCACGCGCGCCAGCACCGCATCCGCGGCCTGCACCAGGACGATGCCAGCCACCAGTCCGCCGCCGATGAGCCGCGCGCTCTGCCGCAGCACCGGCCCCGCCCACGGACGCAGGCGTTGCGCCCAATGTGAGCCGGATGGCCAGTTCGCGCGTGCGCAGCGCCACCACCCAGGCGAAGAGCCCGTAGACGCCCAGGGCCGCGAGCAGTCCGGCCAGCGCGCCGAAGCCAAGCAGCACGCCCATCAGCAGTCGCGCCTCCCCCGTACGTTCGGCCATGCGCGCGCCCCAGGTGTGCGTCAGGCCCATCGGCACAGCCGGAACCACCGCCTGCAGCGCCGAATGCACGGCACGCTGCGCGGTGGCGACGTCGGTGGCCCGCACGGCGACGAACAACTCGGCGAAAGGGTATTGGCGCGTCGTGAAATAGATGGCCGGTTCGACGTCCTGGCCGATCGGCCCGTTCTTCACGTCGCGGACGACGCCGACAATCTCGAACGGAAAACCGCTGGCGCGCTGTTCCGGACGGCCTTGAGGCTCGCTCCCAGCGGCCCGATCGCGGATGACCAGTTCCGCACCACCCGCCCCAGCGCGCCGTCCGGCAGATAGCGGTTCGCAAACATCTCGTTCACCATGATCACGCCTGGCGCGTCGGCGCCGTCGAAGGCCGTGAACGATCGGCCGGCGGCGAACGTGGCGCCCATCGCCTCGAAGAAGCCCTCGCTGATGCTGTGCATCTGCACCTGCGGCAGGTCCTCGACACGCGCGGGCGGCGGCTGACCGTCGAGTTGGAACGGATTGCGCCAGCCGACGCTGAGCGGCAGGAAGTTGGCGGCGCCGGCCGCGCTGACGCCGGGCTGCTGGCGGATGGTCTCGAGCAGACGCGCGTGCGTGGCGGCGATGAGACGCCACGACTCGGCGCGGGCTGGCGTCCGCCGGCGCGTGGACGCTGCGCGGCGTGAGCTGGACCGCAGTGGTCAGCACGTCGTCGGCGTCCACGCCCGTCGGCGTGCGCGTCATCTGCCCGACGGTGCGCACGAGCAGGGCCGAGCTGACGAGCAGCGCGCACGCCAGCGCCACTCCGGCGCCGACCAGCAGCCGAATACAGCCGGCGCGAGCTCTTGGAGCTGCCGCGCTCGCCAGACTTGAGGTCGGCGCCGGCATCGCCACGCAGCAGCAGCAGCGCCGGCACCAGTCCGAAGACCAGGGTGGACACCGACGGCACACCGACGCGCACACGGGCAGGGCCCGCGCATTGACGCCGGCGTCGGCCAGGCGCGGGATCTGCGACCGGCGTGAAGGCCACGACGAGCGGCACGGCCACGGCCGTGCCGCGACCCCGCCCAGAGCGCCGGCCGCCGAGAGCACCGGCTTTCCGCACAGCAGCTGCGTCACGATCTGCCGCGTGGAGGCGCCGAGGGCCATGCGCACGGCCACCTCGCGCTCGCGCGACAGCGCCCGCGTCAGCAGCAGCGACGCGACGTTCAGCACGCCGATGACCAGCAGCAGGCCGACCGCGCCGAGCAGCACCATCAGGGCCGGCCGGTAATAGCCAAGCTGCTCGTCGATGAGCGGCACGAGCCGCGCGTTCCAGCCCCGATTGGTCGCCGCGAACTCCTGTTGGAGGCGCCCGCCCAGCGTCTCGGTCGCCGCCTGGGCCTGGGCGAGCGTGACCCCCGGCGCCAGGCGCGCCACCGCTTCCATGAAGTGCGCCGCGCGGCTGTGCTGCGTCAGGTCCCAGCGCAGCCGCTGCCACACGTCCACGTCGTCGGGATAGTGGAAGCCCGTCGGCATCACGCCGGCAACCACGTAGGGCGTGTCGTTGAACGACAGCGGCCGGCCGATGATGGCGGGGTCGGCGCCGTAGCGGGTCCGCCACAGACGGTCGCTGATGACGGCGACCAGCTCGGGGCTGTGCAGCGGTCCGCCGGCCGGGAAGCCGGCGCCGACCTGCGGGGCTCACGCCCAGCATCTCGAAAGGTTGCCGCTGACCTCGATGGTGTTGACCCGCAACGGCTCCTGGCCGGGGTCCACCAGGTTGACGCCCGGCCGCCACCACGCCGCCGCGTCCGCGAACACCGGCAGCGCCCGGTAATCCATGAAGTTGACCGGAGAAATCGGGTCGTGCGCGAGCCCTTCTCGGCTGTTGGTGTCCCACAGGGTGACCAGCCGGTCCGGCGCGCCATAGGGCAGGGCCGCAGCACCACGGCATCGACGACGCTGAAGACCGTGGCCGCCGCGCCGGTGCCGAGCCCCAGCACCAGCACCGTGACCAGCGCGAACGTGGGCCGTTGGCGGAACTGGCGGAGAGCGTGACGCAGGGCGGTGGCCATAGGCCCGATTGGACGGGCGAGCGCGCCAGTTGGTTGGCACTTGTAACGGAGCCTGTCACCGTGACATCTCCCGGCGTGGCGAAAAGTGCAACCTCCAGCGCACGGCCCTGCACGGCTGAGCTGTGCCTCGAGGCTCCGCGCCGGCACCCTACTTCGTGCCCGGCGTCGGCGCGCGCGACAGCACCCGCACCTGGGGCAGCGACTCGCGATCCACCACCTGGCCCTTGCTCATCAGCACGCGAATCTGGCGGATGTTCTTGATGTCCGCCAGCGGACTCGCCCCGAGCACCAGCAAGTCGGCGACCTTCCCCGGCGCGATGGTCCCCAGATCGCTGCTCCGCCCGGCGGCGAACGCGCCGTTCTTCGTCCCCGCGACGATCGCCTGCATCGGCGTCATCCCCAGCTCCACCAGCCCCTCGATGCCGATGATCGTGCCGATGCCGTGGTCCTGCGCCTCCGGCTTGGGCGTGCGCGACAGCTCGGCGGCCGCGGCCCAGTAGTTGTCGGTGCCCACCGTCACCACCGCGCCGGCGGCAATCAGCTTCTGCGCGTTCTTGCGGCGCATCTGCATCTCCTCGCCGGTGTCGGCGGCCTCCTTGCGCAGCTCCGCCGATGTCTTCGCCCGGGCCGGTCCCTTCGCCGCCGCCTCGCTCAGCGCCTTCTGCGCCTTGGCGCGTTCCTCGAGATGCTTGGTCCATGCCGCGCCGGTGATGGTGTTCACCAGCATGTTGCAGGCGATCTGCTTCGCGACGATGGCGCGGACCAGCGCGTCCGGCAGCTCGCGCGGCCCGAGCATCTCGGGATGCTGGATGCCGTCGATGCCGGCGTCCACCGCCAGCCGCAGTCCGTCCGGCGTGGTGGCATGCGTCTCGATCTTCTTGCCGCGCTTGTGCGCTTCCTCGACCATCACGCGCTGCGCCTCGGGCGAGAAGCCCACGAACGACGGCCGCGCGAAGTGCGCCGTGCCGCCGTACTTGAGGAAGTCCGGTCCCTTGTCGAGATACGCGGTGATGGCCACCCGCAGCTCGTCGGGCGTCATGTCCACCGAGATCCTCGCCGGCGCCCTGCGCGATCTGGTCGTTCATCTGCTCCTGGAACAACGTGAGCCCGGCTTCGCGGATGAGGCTGAACGACACCGAGTACGGCCCGCCCCAGCCGACGATGTTGCCGGCGGCAAGGATGCGCGCGCCCACGGCCTGACCGGCCGCGATGCGCTCCCGCGTCTCGACCAGCGCCGGCAGCACGCCGTAGCTGTCGCGCACGGTGGTGACGCCGTGCTTCAACTGGAGCTGCGCCGCTTCGAGCACGATCTCCGCCTGGCGCGGGTTGTAGCGGACCAGCGTCTCGTAGCGGTCGTTGACGCCGCCGTAGAGCGACAGGTGGACGTTGGTGTCGAAGAAGCCCGGCACGATGAACTGCCCGGTGGCGTCGATCACCGTGGCCCCGGCCGGCACCGCCACCGTCGCGCGCGGCCCGGCCGCCGTGATGCGGTCGTTGGTCACCACCACCACCGCGTCGGGCACGGGCGCGCCGCCGCTGCCGTCGATCAGCGTGGCGCCGGTGATGGCGGTAATGCGCGGGGCAGGCGTTTGCGCGCGCGGCACGGCGGCCCCGGCCGCCATCAACGCCAACGAGAGCAGGGCCAGGCCAGCGAAATGGGGACGACGGCTCGTGCTACGGACCGGGGCAGAGGCAGGCATGGCGGGATTGTAGGGGAAAGAGGGGAGGCCGAGGCCGAATTGCTCAGTCGCATGCATCCCGTGACGCGCATTCCTCGCATTGCGGCGCAGTCGGCGCCAGAAGGCGCCAGAAGCTGGGGCGCGTGGCCGCGCAGTTGCCGCGTGGCCGCGCAGGCGCCGCCTGGCCGCGCCTGTAGGCGTCCGCCGAAGCGCGCATGTGCCGCGTCGGCCGGATCAGCCGTCGTTGCCGGGCACTGCACCTGCGGACGGTGTACGCTGGTGGATACATGTTCAAACCGGGAGACCTCGTCCGCCATCGTTCGAAACCTGAATGGGGCGTAGGCCGCATCACCGGTGAGACCAGCGAAGGCAAAGTCCTGATCAAGTTCGCCAGCCGCAGCGGCGACGTGCTGCTCAGCGCCGACGGCGCCGCGCAGCATCTGGCCTCCAGCACCGCGCCGATCACCGCGATGTCACCCCAGGCCACGCGCAAGCTGATGCCGCCGGTGCGCCGCACCCCCTGCAACACCTGCTCGAAGGACGTCCGCGACGTCGTCTCCTCGCCCGACGGCCGCTGGCGCTCGTGCGTGGAGTGCTCGGGCCGCAACGGCCGCCAGCACGTGTTCCTGCCGTATCCGCCTCGTTCGACGCCACCGAAGTGGCGCCGCCGGAAGGCGAGACGTCCGACGACCCGCACTACGGCTGGTGCAACGCGTGCCGCACGGGTGGCCGCGCCACCGGCTACAAGAACTGCAGCGACGTGATGCGCTGGTAGCCGCGCGGGCCCCGTCGACGCGGGCGCTGTTTACGGCCGTCAGGCCGTGGCCGGCGCGCGTGCAGGCCCTGGCGCCGCGTTCCAGATGAACCCTTCCACTCGGCGTGGTCCATCCGGATGCGCTTCGACCCGGCACGGTTCGCCGTGCGGTTGCGCCGTCACCGGGCCGCCGATCGCACCAGTCCCAGCTAGCGCCGCCACTACAGCCTGCAGATCGTCGTGGCTGGCCACCGACACGGGCGGTAGCGCATACGTCCGGGCCAGCGCCTCGTAGTGACGCTGCACGTCGGGACGCCGCGCCTTGGCCGGCAGCGGCGTTAGTCCACTGGCGCGCCAGGTGGACGTGGGAAGCATTCCAGCACCACGTAACCTTCATCGGCGGTGGGCGGCAGGCCGTCGGCCAGACGCACGTCCGGCAGCGCCAGCAGCGCGTCGAACACCCGCACGCAGAAGTAGATCCAGGCAAACTGCGTCCCGGGATACGCGCGCGGATACACGCCGGTCTTGCCCTGCGTCCGGCAGGCAAGCTCGCCAGCGGCGGCCCACGCCAGGCACGTCCGCAGGCGTAATCGGACTGCGCCAGGCGTGCGGACCATGAGCGCCACGGCGCGCACCTGCTCGCGCCGCGCGCAGGCATCGACGGCGCCAAGCCAGTGACTCCGGCGTGAGCGCGGTGCCCCATGCATCAGGCCCATCGGGCCACGCGATGACGGCCCGGCACCACCCGCGTGAACGCACCAGTAGAGCGATCGTAGTGGAGCAGCGCGCTGCCGTTGGAGCTCCAGCGGGCGCTGGCCAGGTCGATGCCGAGCACGGCGGTCACGCCTCGATGGTAGCGCGGCCGCTCGTCGCCGCCGCGCTCGCGCATCCTGCCGTGACCCGTCCTGTCACGGCTCCTCCCTAGCATCGTGTCCACCGAGCCCATCGCCCCCTGGTGCTCTGGAGGACACTCACATGCGTTTCCCGGTTCGTCACCTGCTCCTTGCCCTGCTGCCCCTGACCATCGCGTGCGGCGGCGGCGAAGGCTCCACGCCCACCAGCCCCTCGGCCGCCACGCCGTCGGCGCCCACGCGCATCATCAGCGTGAGCGGCAACCTCGCCTTTGGCGACGTCCCGGTCGGCAGCCAGCGCGAGCTGTCCTACACCATCACCAACAGCGGCAACGCCACGCTTACCGTCACCGGCACCACCGTGTCGGGCGGGCTCGTCACCCACACCACGGCCAGTTGGACCAGCGGCGACGATCGCCGCCGGCGCGTCGCAAACCGTCACGGTGCGCTTCCAGCCCACGGCCGCGGGCAGCTACAGCGGCACGCTGACGGTGAACGGGGACCAGACCAGCGGCTCCAACACCACGGCCATCAGCGGCAACGCCACCGGCGCCAGCGCTCAGGGCAACTGGTCCGGACGCTACACCGTGGAGCGGTGCGACGGCACCGGCTCGAACCAGGACTATTTCTGCTCGACCAATCACGGCGCCTTCCCGCCGGGATCCAGCCTGCCGATCAACCTGAATCTCTCGCAGTCCGGGTCGTCGGTGTCGGGCACATCTCGTTCGGACAGGTGACCGGCTCGGTGAACGGCACCGTCAACAGCGCCGGGACGCTGGTGCTGCAGGGCACGGCCGTGGGCGGGCAGATTACCGTCGCGCTCTCGGGCTTCAACGTGTCGGTGAACGGCTCGTCGATGACGGGGAACTTCACCTACAACGCGGGGCTTGTGGGCATACCCGGCGTGGCAGTGGTGACGTCAAGGCTGGACGGGGTCACCAAGCGGTAGCGGCCGCAGGGCGGCGCGGGCTTGCGGGTCCGCGCCGTGTCGACGTCTCACGGAGCCGGTGGCGACCCGCTTTCCAGCGCGCGCATGCGGGCCTCGTGGAGGATTGTTTGGATCCGTGGGTCTACCTTTCGGGCGGCAAGGGTCGGCTCTACCCGTCGCTGATTTCCCGGTATGTCGGACGCGCTACCGCCAGCGAACAATCTGCTCGCGGCGGCGCCTACGCGAACGTGCAGTGGCGACAACGTGAGCGACGATGATCGTGGTCGGGAGATTCTGGTTCCTCGCCGACCTGAAGCGTGCGAGTCGTACCTGCGGAGCAAGAACCGTGTGCCCGCCTGCGACGGCAAGGTCAACGGGTTGCTCATCTCGGCGCCATGCGCCATGCCGGCCTGCCCGAAGTGTCGGCGAATTGTGACGTGCTGGACCGCGTCAAAGTCTTCGCGAGACCTGTGATGGTCGAGGCCGTCAAGGCTTACCCGTCGCTGGTCTGGATCATGCGGGAAGCAGGTCGAATTTTGACGGCGGTGACGGATAATCTTGTGCGTGAACAGATGCTTGCGGCTCACCACCTGGAACTGCCGGATCCGGCGCCGTCGAGCGCCCGGCTGACATGAGGTGCGCCGACTCGACAGCGACATCGATCTTCCTACAGGAATGCCGGCCCGGACCAGTGCTGCCGCTCCACGGGGAGCTGCTGCTACAGCCGGTCGGCCAGCGGAAGGGGCTGGCGCTTGCCGCGCCAACAGGTCGTGTCAAGTTCGAGCGGCTGACCAGGCCGGAGGCGCCGGCATCGTCGATTGCCGCCATCGCGACCGGTCCGCTGACGTGTCTCGTGCTGGGACTGTGGACGCACCCGCCCGACTATCGCGCGGAGATCTACCAGCTCACCACCGCGTTTGGCGACCTGATCGCGCAGATGCCGACCGTGCTCCTGGGAGATTTCAACACCGGCCCGAAGCTTGGCGACCTCGTACATCAAGGGCGGGGCGGTGTTCGGCCGCTTGGCCGAGCTCGGGCTGGTGAGTGCCTACCATGCGCACCATCGGCTCGGGCATGGGCAGGAGCAGCATCCCACCTACTTCCACCGCTTCAAGGCCGATGACGCCTGGCACATCGACTATTGCTTTGTGTCTAGGTCGCTATTGCCGCAGGTGACCCAAGTCGACGTGACTGCCGACGAGTCGTGGGCAACGCGCAGTGACCATCGCCCGCTGTCGGTGACGCTACCTCTTAACCTGCATTTTTTCATGCTGGGCATCGAAGCCTGGTTGAGTTCGCACGGCGAAGCCCATGCGGGTTCTTGGTCAGTCATTGAAACCAGACGTTCAGAGCAGGACTTACGCGGCAGCTGATGTCGTGGCCGAGACACCGTGCCGATGGCTCACGCAACCAGTTCTCGCATGCGCGAAGTGTCGCCTGGCGACATCGTGTTCTCGTTCTGCGACACCCGGATCAAGCCATCGGTGTGGTTACGGGCGGGCCCAGACCGTCCCGAAACCTAATTTCGGCAC
Source organism: uncultured Acidobacteriota bacterium (assembly GCA_963843885.1). Classification (GTDB taxonomy): domain Bacteria; phylum Acidobacteriota; class Vicinamibacteria; order Vicinamibacterales; family UBA2999; genus CADEFD01. Next base: position 518,771 of record CAWJMJ010000009.1, on the reverse strand, counting down.
CGCCGGTGCGTACTGGTCGCAGGAGGGCTGGTATGTTCCGGTGGACTACTGGCCTCGACACCAAGTTCGGCCGAAAGACCACATGGCGATCCTGGGCCTTTCCTTCCAGTCCAAGTACTCGCCGCTCTGACGAACGGCGATGGCCTTCAGTCGGTGGACCTTGCCGGGATTCCCGACGCGCTTGCCGACGCGCTGATCGGGCTCATCGGCGCGGCGTTCTGGGAGGCATACCCGGCCATCGCGGCGCTCCAGGCGACCGCCGGTGACGACGGAGCTCGACGACATCAACCGATCGATGATCCTGAGGGCGACGTTCGGAGGAGCGGATCCTCCGCGCCCGACGAGGTCAAGGCGTCTTCCGGTCCAATGTGTTATTGCGCGAGGAGTACTTGCCGCGTGACCGCGTCCGCGAGGCTCGACACCTGATGGCGAGCCACATCAAGCCCTGGCGCGACGCTCTGGCGCCGAGCGGCTCGACGGCGCAAACGGCCTCCTGCTGTCGCCGCACATCGACCACCTGTTCGACGAGGGTTATATCACCTTCACTGCAGCCAGCGCCTGCTGGTCGTCCCGGACGTTCGAGAAAAGCTGCTTGACGCTTGGGGCATCGACCCATTGGTGAACGTCGGGGAATTCACCCGCGAGCAGCAGGCATACCTTGACTACCACCACGTCAATGTCTTCAGAGGCGACGCCGAGACCCGCTAGATTGATCGCGCATCTCGTGCTACAGAAGGTCGAAGGGGGTAGCGAATGCCGAAGAGGAGCTGCCCGGCCGCGGAGAAGACAAGGAATCGGGGTCGACTCTACTTGGCCTTCGAGTACGTGTGATATCGGCGTCTCCGGCCTAACTATGCGAGGCTCGTCTAGCCTCAGGCCGAACTCCTTCACGGCGTGGTCGAGAGAGGGCGGCGAGTCGGGACCCGCGCCCCTTCGTGTCGGGCATCTGACGCAAGCGGACCGAACAGGATACTTCGGACTGCGTCCATGCCACTACGCCTGACGCTGTCGGCCAGCGATAGGCCACGATGACCGACTCGAGTCGACGGCTGGACCGCAGGGGGGCGCTCGAGGCTCCGCCACCATGCCACGAACCCCTCACCGCATCTCCGAGGGCGCTGGTGCCCTGCACTGGCGAAACTCCGGCGTAGGACCTAGCCTGTCACGCCTCGCCGCTACGCTGGCCCCCGTGCGCAATTCCGTGCCGGTGAGCGGAATGCGCGTCAGTCGTGCTACCGTCCGTCCCTCAGACTCGTCGTTCAGGCCTCTATGGATCCGTTTGTTTAGCAACTGAAAGGCCTGCTGCGCCGCGTATCCCACCCGTGCCAAGTGGGTGTTCGTGCCGACCCACGCCATCGGCCGCACGCTCGGCGAACGGATCGTGCTCGAGGGCACCAACTGGCTGAACCTGCGCTTCGTCACGCCGCTCGACATCGCCCTGCGCATGGGCGCGCCGTTCCTCGTCGAGCGCGGCATCGATCCGTCCGAGGAGGGCCTCGGCCCGGCGCTGATCATGCGCCTGCTGCTCGACCTTCCCGACGACGGCGGCTACTTCCGTCCGCTCGCCGATCAGCCGACGCTGGCGGAGGCGCTGTGGACGACGATTCGCGAACTGCGGATGGCCGGCGTGCCGCCGGCGCGACCTGCCGGCCGACGCGTTCGCGTCGCCGGCCAAGCACGCGGAGCTCGTGGCGCTGCTCGCGGCCTACGAGCGCTTCCTGCCGACCAGCAGCGCGCCGACATGGCCGCCGTCTACCAGGAGGCGCTGCGGCACCGCGGACTGGTGCCCGATCCAGCCGCAGGACTGCTGGACCGAGCTGCCCGACGCGACTGGAACCCGCTGCAGCGCGGCAGCTGATCGACGCCTGCCCGGCGAGCGGATCGCATCCGCGCGCGCTGGCGCTGCCGGGCGCGGCCGTGCCGCGACGGCTGGCGGCCGCAGCCGACGAGCGCGTGCCCGCTCAGCGCGGGCGCGAATCCGCTGGCGTTCCTGATGACGCCGCTGGCACGCGCCCGTGCGCGGCACCACCACGCCCGCGACACCTGCACTCCCGAGGCGCCGTTCCCGGCCATCCACCTGTTCCATGCCGGCGGCCGGGAAGCGGAGATCGACGAGGTGTTCCGCCGCATCCTGGCGACGCGGCGCGCCGCTCGACCAGGTGGAAATCGCGTGCGCCTCCGATGCGCACGTCGCGCTGGTGTGGGAAAAGGCGCTGCGCCACGACTGGCCGGTCACGCTCGGCGCCGGCATCCCCGCCACGTTCACGCGGCCCGGCCGCGCGCTGCTCGGCCTGTGCGACTGGATCGAGACCGACTTCTCGGCCGGCCACTTCCGCCGCCTGCTGCAGTCGGGCGACGTCAGCGTCGACGACGAGAGACGGCTTCAGCGCGGGCCAGGCGGCGCGCATGCTGGCGCGGCTCGGAGCCGGATGGGGACGCGCCACCTACGGCCTCGCGCTGGACGTCTGCTCAAGGCGCTACGACGCGCGCGCCGCCGATCCGGACGCGTCGGACGACGACCGCGCCGACGCGCACGGCGCGGGCCAGCAGGCGCCGCAGCGTCCGCGCCTGGATCGACGGCCTGCGTGGACGCCGATCCCGCACGCCGCGCCGACGGCCGGTGCCGCTGCAGGCCGTCGTCGGACGCGCGCGCTCGCGTTCCTCGAACAGCAGCACGGCGCGCAGCAACGCGCTCGACCACCGCGCCGCCGCGGCGCTGCACGAATACATCGGCGAGCTGCGCGCGCTGGGCGCTTTCGCGTGCGCGCTGCCGCAGGCGCTGCGCTTCATGCGCGAGCGCGTGCGAGTCGCTGACGGTGGCGCCCGAACGTCCGCGCCCCGGGCATCTCTACGCGTGCGCGCTCGCCGCAGGCCGGCTACGCCGGCCGCCCGCACCTCTTCGTCGTCGGGCTCGAAGAAGGCCGCGTGTTCCCGTCGTCCACCGAGGACCCGGTGCTGCTCGACGCCGAGCGCGCGGCGATCTCGCCGCGACCTGCGCGCTGTCGACCGACCGGATCGACGAGGCCGTGTACGCCGTGCTGAGCCGGCTCGGCGGCGTCGGCGGGCACGGTCACCTTCAGCTACTCGTGCCGCGACACGCGCGAGTTCCGCGAGACCTACGCCTCGTGGCTGATGCTGCAGGCGTTCCGGCTGCAGCAGGGAAACGACGCGCTGTCGTATCAGGCAGATGAAGCAGGCGCTCGGCGAGCCGGCGTCCGCGCGTGCCGCCGACGCGCGACGCGGCGCTCTCCGCGGCCGGCTGGTGGCTCCGCTCGCGTCGTCGGCACGGGCGACGACGGCGCGGCCGTCGCTCGACGCGCGCGTTCCCGGCGTCGCGCGCGGGCCGCGTGGCCGACGAGCGGCGCGCGACGCGGACGCAGTTCACGGAGTTCGACGGCCTGGTGCCGCGCCGCGGGCCCGTCGCTCGATCCGTGCGCGCCCGGCAACGTCTACTCGGTGACCGAGCTCGAGAAGGCGGCCGAGTGTCCGTTCCGCTTCTTCCTGAAGCGCGGCCTGGGCGTGCGGCCGGTCGACGAGCGCGAGCGCGACAACGACGTCTGGCTCGACCCGCTCACCCGCGGCTCCGAGCTGCACGACATCTACGCGGCGCTGCTGCGGCGATGCCGCGACGAGAGCCGCCGTCCCGACGCCGAAGGATGGCGCCTGGCTGACGCGCCTGCGCCAGCGACCGGCTGGCCGCAGCTGCACGAGGAGATGCCGGCCGCGACGCCCGAGATCCTCGAGCGCGAGTCGCGCGACTTCCTCGCCGATGTCGAGCTGTTCCTCGAGGCGGAAGTCGACCGGCCCGACGCCACCGCCGTCGGGCTTCGAGGTGTCGTTCGGGCGGCCGCTGGACGACGACGAGGAGCCGCTGGCGCGCGCGGAGCCGGTCGACGATCAGCCTCGGCGACGGCCTGACGCTTCCGCATTGCCGGCCGCATCGACCGCATCGACCAGGTCGGGCCGCGGCATCTTCGAGGTGCTGGACTACAAGACCGGCGGCTACTGGCGCGACAGCTGGAAGGGCTCGTTCGACGGCGGCCGCCGCCTGCAGCACGCGCTCTACGGCCTGGCGGCGGTCGAACTGCTGAAGGACGCGCTACAAGAAGCCGACGGTCACGGCGGCGTCTACTACTTCTCCAGTCGCAAGGGCGCGGCAGGAACGGGTGCGCATTCCCGCGCCCGTCGCTCGCGGCCGATCGCCGCGGTGCTGGCCGACCTGCGCGACGTGATCGCCACCGGGCACGTTCATCCGCACGGCCGACGAGCGGCAACTGCACGCTTCTGCGACTACGCCGCGGCGTGCGGCGGCGACGTCGAACGACGCAGGCCGACAGCCAAGCTGGCGCGATCCGAGCGCTCGCGGCGTTCGGAAGGCTGGCGCGCCATGCCTGAGTCGCGCGCGCATCGACCGACGAGTCGCGCCGCGACGCATCCGCGAGGAGCTGCTCGACGAACATCCTGGTCGAGGCCGGCGCCGGTTCGGGCAAGACGCAGATGCTGGCCGAGCGCATGGCCGCCGGCGTCGCGCGCGGGCGTCTATCGCGTCGAGCACATGGCCGCGGTGACCTTCACGCGGAAGGCCGCGTCCGAACTGCGCGGCCGTTTCCACCTGGCGCTCGAGGCGCGCGCTCGCGCGGCGCGGACGGCGCCTGCGGACGTCCGCGGCGCGGAGGCGTCGCGCGGCTCGCAGGCGCGCTCTCGAACCTCGAGCGCTTCTTCGCCGGCACCATCCATTCGTTCTGCGCGCGGCTGCTGCGCGAGCGGCCGGTCGAGTCCGGCGTGTCGCCCGGCTTCACCGAGCTGGACGAGGTGCAGGACCTCGAGCTGCGCCAGCGCGCCTGGCGCGACTTCATCACCAGCGCGCGCGCCGGCCGGCGATCCCGACGATGCTGGCGCTGCTCGACGCCGACGTCAAGCCGAAGGATCTCGACGACGCGTTCGCCGATGGTCTGCGAGAACGACGATGTGGAGTTCCCGCCGGGCGACGGCGGCGTGCCCGGACCCGACGCCGGCGTGCGACGGCGCTCGAGACGTTCTGGACGGCGCTGCAGCAGCACCTGCCGGCGTCGATCGACGCCGACACGCACGTGCAAGATGCAGCAGGCGGCGCGCGATTTCGAGCGGCCAGCTGCGCGTGTCGCGGAAGCGGCTGCGACGCCGGCCGTCGTGGCCGCGCTGCTTGGGCACGTGGGATCGCGAGTCGAAGATCATCCAGAAGTGGTGGGCCGACACGTCGGCCGAGAAGAAGCGGCTCCGCGAGCTGATCGAGGCGCTGCACGAGGACTTTCGCGCCGACGTGGTCGACGCCGTACCTGGCGCAGTGGCGCCAGTACGTCTACCGCCTGTCCATCGGCTGCTCACCCGCGCGCGCGACGACGCGCGGCCGACGAGCGCCGCCGCCTCAACGCGCTGAACTACGGCGACCTGCTCAATCTCACCGCGCGCGTGCTGCGCGAGAACGTCGACGTGCGCCGCGCGCTGCAGCAGCAAGTACCGCTACCTGCTCGTGGACGAGTTCCAGGACACCGACCCGGTGCAGGCCGAGATCGTGCTTCTGGCTGGCGGAGGATCGGCGACGGCGTCCGACCGGCGTCGGACGCGCCAGCCGCCGGACTGGCGCGACCGTGCCGCTGCGCCCGGGCGCGCTCTTCGTCGTCGGCGACCCGAAGCAGTCGATCTACCGCTTCCGCCGCGCCGACATCGACATCTACAACATCGTCCGCGACGCGGTTCAGCGAGCCGGCGGTCGGCTCGGTGCTGCCGCTGACGCTGAACTTCCGCTCGGCGCCCCAGCTCTGCGCAGTGGGCGAACGAGGTCTTCGCCACGCAGCTTCCCGGCGGAGCCGACCGCGCATGCGCCGCGGTTCGCGCCGCTCGACGCGGACCCGGCAAGACCGTGGCCGGCCAGGTGGTCACGCTGACGCACGCAGGCCCGACCGTGTTCACGCATTTGGCCACGCGCAACGACTTCACGAAGGGCGCCATCCGGGAGCTGCTCCGGAAGGGGTTCCAGAATCTACCAGACGAGAACATCGCCATGTCCCATCCGGAATGGTGGCAGCGCGGTAGCGTCGCTTCGGGCCTGAATTCGGGTGCGGTGAGGGAGAATCGCCACATCCTTGAGCCATGCCTTGAACGTGCAGGTATGCACGCGAGCCGCGTGGCGCTGTGACAGTTGACGCGCTTGTACCGGCGCCCGCCCGCAAAACGCTGTTTGCGTGGTCGCATCACAAGACCGTGCCCGCAGTGCCCGGCTGCTACGTGATTGCCAATTATCACGGCGAGGTGCTCTACGTGGGATTAGCGGAGACGAGCATTCGCGACCGAATGCGGGTGCACCTGGACACACCGGCCAAGCGGGCCACCGGACCTCAGGGCGCGGGCTTTTGGTTCCACTACCTCCCCCGCTTGCCAGAGAACGTGGCGCAGGTTGAGCGGGGCTGGACGAACCAGGCCATGTTGAACGACGGGCAGCTACCGCCGCTCAACAAGGTGCACGGTTCGATGCGAAGCGACGCTCGATTTCTGCGGCACGCGCACTGCTGGAGGTGTGACCTACCCTGTCACACCCATCCACTACCATCCACTACGCCCTCGCTGAAGCAGAACGCCGTTCTGGCTGTCGTTGGGTTAGGAGTCGTCCGCATGATTCTGGCTCGTAGGCTCTCGTTCGGTGCCCTGGCGGCGCTCATCGCCGGTGCGTCGCTGGCCGCGCAGGCAGGTGCCCCCGGGGCACCCACCAATCTAGGTGGCGGTGTCTGGCACATCCATCGTCATCACCTGGCTGCCTGGCGCCGGAGCCGCGCCGACCGGCTACGAGCTGGAAGCCGCGCTCACGCCAGGAGGCCCCGCCGTGGGCAGCGTGCCGGTCACGCCACCCACCCTTACAGTGCACAACGTGCCAGACGGCAGCTATGTAGTGCGCGTGCGCGCCGTAAACGGCGTGGGCGTGAGTGCGCTGTCGAGCGAAGTGCCGGTCACCGTGGGCACGGCCGGATGTGGCGCCGCGCCCGGTGCTCCGCAGAATCTGACACAGAGCCTGGCCGCCGGCGTGGTCGCCTTCGCCTGGACGCCCGCGGCCGGCGGGTGCGCGCCCACGCACTACGCCATTAGCGTCGGCTCAGGTCCGGGCTCTCGGATATCGGCAGCGCCGATGTCGGCCTGCAGACCTCGCTCTCGGCGCCCGCGCCGCCGGGCACTACTTCGTGCGCGTGGCGGCGCGAACGCGTGGGGCATGGGCGCGCCGTCGAACGAAGTGCTGCTCGTGGTGGGTGCAAGCTGCACCGTGCCTGGGGCGCCGCAGGCGTTCACGGTGCAGGCCGCCGGCACGTTCGCCTCGTTTCAATGGCAACCGCCTGTGAGCGGCGATCCGCCGACCAGTTACCTGCTGGAAGCGGGAACCAGGCCTCCGGCACCGAACTCGGCACCCTGCCGCTGACGGGACTGTCGTTCGCCAGCCCAGTGCCGCCTGGATCGCACTACCTGCGCCTGCGCGCGCGGAACGCTTGTGGCCTCGGGCCGCCGTCAGCCCACGCAGTTGCTCACCATGGGCTGCGCACGCGCCGGGCACGCCCGGCACGCCGTCGGCGCCGTGTCCGGTTCGTCCGCGTCAATCTCGTGGGGGGCCGTGAGCGGCGCTACCCGCGGTCCAGCTCGAACTCGGCACGGCCGCCAAGGGCGCCAGCAACATAGCGTACCCAAATGCTCCCGCCGCGCCGCGCAGTTGTCGGCGTTGGCGCCGGGCACCTACTTCGTGCGCGTTCGGGCGTTCAACGCCTGCGGACCGGGGGCAACTTCCGGGCGAGGCCACCTTCACGATCGCCAGCGCCTGGCCTCACGCGGGTGATTGGCCTGTCCGGGAATCTGGCCTTCGGCACCGTCACCGTTGGGCTCAGACCGCCACGTGCCACCTTGACCATCTCGAACACGGGCAACAGCGCGCTGACCTATTCGTCCATCACCTGCTCGTGCAATCGTGCGCGTGTTCTGCGCCTCCCCCACGAGCGGCACGTGCCGGCCGGAGGCAGCAAGACGGTTACGGTCACTTCAGTCCGCGGCGGCGATTACCTACGGCGGCGTGCTCAGCGTCATCAGCGACGCCACCGCCGGCGGCAACGTCCTGAACGTGTCGGGCACGGTGCCGGAGGGGGAGGGAGGCGGCACCACGTTCAACGTGTGGGGCGGTCCGGGTGACACGCAGGGTCTCGGTTACTGGACCTGCACCTTCTGCAAGGAATTCGGCAGCGACTCCATCAACAACCAGTACGGCAACTACGGCAGTCCGTATTCACCCACGAGCATCCGCAATCGCTACGGGCGGTCCGGCAGCCCGTATGGCGCCTACAGCTCCGTGCAACCCGTACGCGAGTCTCCTCCGGGGTGTATAGCAGCGACGGGAGCGTTCTACGGGGTGCTCACGCTGAACCCTTTCGCGTATCAAGCCATCCCCAGCCTGATGAATTGGCTCAGGACCGACGTCTGTCAGTAGCCACTGCCGGGCGCGAGCCGGTCGACGGCCCGCCCCGTGGCATTGGCACCGCGTCAACGGCGCCTAACGGCCCTGGCTCCGTCATGGCCCGCGTCCCGCGTGGCGGAGGTCGCAGGCAGGCCGCGGGCCACTGCCTCTTCGCGCGACCTCCGTCCGCGGCCGCTCCCACTGCCGCGGACGCGGAACCGGCCTACGCCAGCACGCCGGGTCGCTGAAGCACCGCCCGGACCCTGGCAGCCCGTGGTTAAAGGGATCGACACGGGCCTAATCTAGTTTACTACGATGCGCCATGGCGATGGGACGGCGCAAGGACCAGGGACGCACGCCGGAGATGTGGGTGGCCACGCACACGCTGCCGAAGTCGCCAGGCCATCCACCAAACAACGCAATCTCACCGCGCAAGGTGTGCCCGTTATGGACGATGGCATTCTGGATATCGCTCTGCTTCCCGCCTGGTCTCCGTCGAGCGTGAAGGCCGCGCTCACCGCCGCGCTGTCGCGCGCCACGCGCCTGCAGGCCGGCATCGCGCTCTGGACCATTGATGCCGCCCTGCTTGGGCCCGACTTGGTGCGCGCCATCCAGCACGAGAACGGCTTCGTGTGTGTGGACCTGCATCCGCCCACGGAGGTCGAGCCGCTGGCCGCACTGGCGCGCCAAGGCGGACGCGTCCACGTCTACTACGAAGACATCCCTACCTATACGCTCGGTGCGCAGGTTACGCTGACATCAGCCGGCGCCCTCGCGGCCGAGATGGGCCTCCCCAGGTCGCGCGCGGTTTCGAGCCAAAGGCTGATGGCGTCCTGGGCGTTGGCTACGGCTTCCTCCGGAGTGGCGCCGGGGCCATGCAGCCGGGCAATTCCGGCACGTCCACAACGAAGGCGGCGTCTTCTTGGCTCCAGGCGACGGTGAGTTCGTACTCTTGTGACATCTCAGCCTCGAACGCGTCAGGTGATACTTGACGATGGCCCGTCGGACTTGCCGCACTTGGTAGGGCTTTGCGTCCCGGCCGTCGCGCTGCAGATTCAGAATATCCCGGACCCCGGTCTTTGCGAAGAGGTCGTGGCTTCCATGCGTGCGTTCGGTGAACCCCAACGCGAACAGTAGCACCCGCAACGCGTCGAAGCGCACCGAGGCTATCGGGACGCTCACCGAGCACCTCGGGCCGGTCCCTTCGCGCCTGTGACCCCCCACCCGCAGTGCATGTCGGCTGCCAGGCAGCGAAGTGTGGAGAATGCCGCCGACCAAGGTGATCGCTGCCGACCTGCAAACTGCGCACGCGGCCCGGTGGTTGGAATCTGCGACGTCTGTGTGTGCCGGTGGGCCTCACGGCGATACGAGATGGGTTCCAGGGGCCGGGGCTCCGGGCTGGCGCCGCCGAATGCCGGCAGCGAGCCGGCGTGGCCAGACCTGGCGGCATCGCGAACCCGGGGCAGGTTCTGCGGCGCCCTCCACCAGCGGACCTCGGGCAGATTCTGCATCACCGCGCTCCTGCTCTTCCGATTCGCGTGAGTTCTCGGGCGGCACGGGGCTCGCATTGTCCCGTGCAATGGCCGGATGTAGACTCCGTTCATGGCCGGGGAGGATCCGATGCGCTCGCCAGCGGCACGCGCCGACATGCGCCTCACCTACGACGACTTCGTGCTGTTCCCCGACGACGGGAAGCGCCACGAGATCATCGACGGCGAGCACGTCGTGACCCCGTCGCCCAACGTGCGGCATCAGGTGCTGGTGCGGCGGCTCTCTCTACGATCTCGAGCACTACTTCCGCTCGCAGCCGCAGGCCGGGCAAGTGTTCAGCGCGCCGCTCGACGTGCTGCTGTCGCCTTACGACATCGTGGAGCCGGACCTGCTCGTCGTCACCGGCGACCAGGCCGGCATCCTGACGGAGAAGAACGTGCAGGGGCCGCCAGCGCTGGTCATCGAGGTGCTGTCGAAGAGCACGCGCAAGCGCGACGCGCAGACCAAGCGGCGCCTGTTCGAGCGGAGCGGCGTGCGCGAGTACTGGCTGGTCGACCCGGAGCTCGACGCCGTGCAGGTGTTCCGGCCGACGCTCGAGGGGAGGCTGGCCCGCGTGGTGGAACTGACTGCCGAAGACGGCGACGTGTTGACCACGCCGCTGCTGCCTGGTTGCCAGATCGACTTACGCGAACTGTTCCGCAACGACACGTAGCCGGGCGTTCCGCTCCGAACGTGCTCATCGCCACGCGCAGCCGCGCCGGCCTGTCGCAAGCGGAACTGGCCGCGCGCATGAAGACGTCGCAGTCGTACATCGCGCGCATCGAAGGCGGGCGAGTGCGTCCCTCGACGGCGGTGCTCGAGCGCCTGGCCGAGGCCACCGGCACGCGCCTGAGTATCACGTTCGAGCCCGAAGGGCGGCGCGAGGCCAAGGCGGAGAAGACGCGGAAGGCGTCGTAGCTCGTGGCACGCGATTGTCACGGAGGCGTCCCCGGGCAGCGATGCTCCATGCAGGAGAACCCCGGCACATGCCAGATCTTTCCGTCCTTCGGGTTGTAGTAGTTCCCGTTGAGCAGGCGCTCGTGCAGCAATCCCCAGCACCGCGCGCAGCGGTTATCGTTCTCGCACAGGCAGTGCACCCTCACTAGATCCCCGGCAAGCATCGGGCTCGGGTCGAGGCACACGCCCTTCCAGTCGCCGCACTCCGCACATCGGTCCAACCCACGCGGCGTGCCATCGGACTGAAAGCCGGCAAGACTTGCCGCCTCTGCTGGCGTGGCAGGTCGTCCGCCCTTGGTCAGGTCCCCGAACACGGCGCCATTGGGCGCCAGAGGAGCGTGGCCAGCCGCTGCCTCCGCAGGACGAAGTCCTGGCTCGACGGATCGCCGACCAGTCCCGGTCGCAGAATGCCGGAGAGCATGACTCCGCCACAGGGTGGGTCGATCGTCACGACCCTACCGTCGCCAAGGTAGCAGCGCGCGTCGGTGCCGCTTTGCACCAGGCACACCGGCAGCTGGTTACAGTGTGCCTGCAGCCACGTGGCGTCGAGCAGGATGATCTCGGGCGCCGGCGGCAGCAGCGTGATGTGGTAGATCCCGGGAGCCAGACGGGTGTTCCAGTAGGGGAAGCCGTCGAAGAAGGGCAGCTCGAGCCCGGTAGACGGGTCGATGGCGCGCATGGACGTGTCCTTTCGATGGCGCCGCCGTAGCGGCGCGCAGTCCGTCCGATCGCGCATGGCTCCAGGCGTGAGCCTGGCCGGCGGGGCCACCGTGACGTTCCAGACGCGGAACAGGACGACGGTATGGCGTGCGGGTCGCGGAGCCGGAACTCTCGCCGCACTCTTCATGCCGGCAGCGGGACGTGCGCTGCCAGAGCTTACTCGGGCCCAATGAAAAGGGCCCGCCGACGGAAATCGTCGCGGGCCTCGAGGCCGCGACTTAGATGGTTGTGTGGTGCCGTCGCGCGCCCATCAAGCCGGTGAAATCACCGCGCGACCTGGTGACTGTCTCACGGCTACGGTTCGCGCGTCAATGGCGCTCACGGTCATTGATGAAGCGTTAATCGCGGCGAAGCGTGCAGGGCCAGGACTCGAAATCACCTGAACGTCTCGTCGCCACGCGTGTCGGCACCCCGTATCACCTCACGCGCGTCGCCCCGTCGAGGTGCACGTGGTGGCGCGCGTCGTCGCGCCTCCGCCCTGTGGACCGCGGCTTGCTGTCTTCCGTCCGGGAAACGCGAAACACCCCTGCCGGAGTTCGTCCACATGAAGTTCACCCTCCCTTGCCTTGTTCGTTCCATGACGCTGCTCGCCCTCGCCCTGTCGGCGACCACTGCCGTGGCGGTGGCGCAGACGCCCACCCTGGCGACATCCAGCGACGTCGTCGTCCCTGGCACCAGCGTCACGCTCACCGTGACCGGCACGCCCGGCGCGCACTACGCCATCGTCGGCAGCGTCGTCGGCGCCGGCGGCAGCTACGCCGGCCTGCCGCTGGCCGTGGGCGCGGACTATGTCACCGTGGCCCAGGGCATGCTCGACGGCCTGGGCGTGGCCAGCGTGCCGTTCGTGGCGCCGTTCCTCGGCTCGGTCCTCGACCGCGTGTATCTGCAGGCGGCCACCACGCTGTCTTTGGCGTCTCCCACACCGCCCGCGCTCTCGGCCGGGCGCGTGCTGCGCAACCACGACCTCGTGGCTGGTCTGACGGGCTCGCAGGGCCTTGCCGGCCCCGTCGGTATGACTGGCGCGATGGGCCCCATGGGCGCGGCAGGTCCAGCAGGTCCGGCAGGTCCGGCAGGTGCCGTGGGTCTCACCGGAGCGACGGGCTTGACCGGCGCCACCGGTCCGCAAGGGCTGCCCGGCGTCGGCTTCCGGACCGATTGCGGCGGCAGCAACGTGGTCGTGTGGGACGCGGTCCACAACGCGTGGGCATGCTCCTCCTCGCTGACCGACCTGCTGAGCACGGTGCAGGCACTCACCGCGCGGATCGCGGCGCTGGAGTCGCCTGTTGACGCGTATCTCGACTCGCTCACGCTGTCGAGCGCGGTCCCGATTGGCACGTCACTCGCGATCCTGAACGACAACGGCGGCAGCGCGTGCATCTTCAACACCGGCAGCTACTACCTGCAGCTGCACGGATCCGACAATCAGAACGGCTATCCGGGCGGAATGGTGGTCGCCTACAGCTTCAGCGGCGGGTCGTTCCAGGAGTCGGGCCACGTCCCAGTCACGACCGCGCAGGTATTGGCGCGCTGCGCGACCGGGCAGCCCTACATCGTCGCGCGGTAGCCACCGCCGGCGCGCGGCGGCGACGTGGCGGCGATGCGGTCCGGATCCGGGCGCGCTCACGCCGAGCCTGGTCTACGTCGCCACCGTGCCATCAGCGTGGCAGCCCCGGCCCGCTGGCGTCTGTCCAGCGTCGCCAGGGTAGAGGGACGTGCGACCCCACCTGTCGCGGCCTACCGCGACGATGCGGGATGCAGGTCGCGACGGATCGCTCGCTCCTCCCCGCTCAGGTGGCGTCGGTGCGCTACCTGCGCGTCGTGGTTCCGCTGGATCCGCGCGGGGTCGTGCTCGACCTCGCGCTCGATCCGTTGACCGACGTGGCCGTGGTGAACGGCTGGCCAGTGGACCCGCCTGATCCGGCCGCGCCGTCGCGGCTGCAGGTGTGGCTGGGGCGTGGACCTGCCGGGCGCGTCGCCACCGTGCTGCTGGCCGTCCGCGTCGCCGAGGCGCCGCTTGGTGCGGCCGTTCACGTGCACGGCTCGCTGCGTGACGCGGATGGGGTGATGCGGTCACCCGTGTCCGAGGGGCGGCAGGAAGGGCAGGGCGAACACCAGATCGGCCGCTGGAACGCCGTGGCCGCGGCCGTCAACGACGCGCAGCCGGTCAATGACGAGGTGGTGCAGGCGGTCACCGCGGCGCTGGCCGGCGCGGCGGGTGCGCAGGTGCGCGAGGCGCAGTATCGCGGCGCCCACGACGAGGCCGCTGCGATCGTGTTGGCGGTGTCGCGCCATCTGCGCTTGCTGTCGGCCGGAAGGCTTGACGCCGAGCGGGCCATCGCCCACTTGCACGCGACGCTCGCGGGCGGGACGGGGTGGGGCGGGTGCCGACGATGAAGGCCACCCGCCACCGACGCGACGCCGAGTCGGCCACGAGGCGGCCACCCACGACGGCCGCGGGCGGGTCGTGAGCGCGGGCGATGCCTGCCACTATCCCCGCAGCGGCAGCCTCGGCGCCTGCGGCGCCAGCAGCGCCAGGGACGCGTCGAAGGCCAGCTTCGGCGCGTAGCCGTCCCGCGCCTCGTTGAGCTGGCCCAGGATCTCTTCGGCCAGCGCCGACGGCGCCAGCACGCGCGCATGGGCGCCCCAGCCGAGAATCCACGAGCGCAGCGCCCAGTCGCGGCACACCTTCAGCGTGAGCTGCACGCCGCCGTCAGGCAGCGCCTCGATGGCCTGGGACGCATGCCAGGTCCGCTCGCGCACGTACGACGCCACCCGCGGCGCGAACTGGATCTGGATGCGCTCCGGCTTGCCGCGGTTCACGCCCAGCGAATGGCCGAAGGCTTCGGTGGTTAGATCTTTCACCGGCGTGAAGGTCTGCTCGAGCAGCGTCACCTTGCGCACGCGCTCCAGGGCAAAAACGCGCACTTGGCGGTACTCAGGCACGTAGGCGGTCAAATACAGCCCGCCTTCGGCGTAGGCGATGTTGTAGGGATGCAGCTCGTAGTCTTTTTCGCGATTGCTGTGGACCGAGAGGTACAACAATTTGGTGACGCGGGTGTCGGACGCCGCTTCGATCAGCCGGGCCACGAACTCGTCGTGCTTGGGCGAGGTGACGTTCTTGCGTGGTGCCGATTTCACCTGCACCACATCTGGCAGCTTCTTCAGGAAGGCACGCACCCGCGGCGACAACGATTTTTCGATCTTGCTGATGATGGCGGCCAGGCCCGGCTCGAAGGGCGTGCCCGTGAAGCTGACGAGCAGCGCCCGGCTCAGGTAGAGCGAACAGGCTTCGGTGACCGACAGGCCGGCGTCGTTCAGCGCCTTGAGCGGCATGGTCAGCAGCCGCCAATAGGTCAGGCGGTCGCGCTTCTCGTCCACGAGCGGGAAGCCGACCTCCTGCAGGGCCGCCAGGTCGCGCCACACGGTGCGGGTCGTGACGTTGAAGCGCTGCGCCAGGTCTTGCACCGAGACGCCGGCGCGGATCGAGTCGATGTAGAGCAGCATCTGCCAGTGACGGATGACTTCGGCGTTGCGCGGCATGCCCGCCGATTCTATGGCAGAGCGTGGCGCCGAGGCACGGCCACGGCGTGCGCACGGACGTTCCCGATGCCGCGCCGCGCCGGCGCGCGCAGGTCTTGCGCACGTCACCCCTGAGCCGCACACCCTTGCACGAGCCACCGGGACATGACGGGTTGTCACCCCTCGTGCCACCGGAACGTAGAGAACAGCGCTATCCTCCCCGACGGGCGTGCCGGCAGCCGCGCCCTCGAGGGGGAGCCATGGCCGAGAAGTTCCCGTTCCTGGACCAATCGAAGCAGCGCGCGTTCAGCCTGGACGTGGCCCGCTTTGCGGCCAACGGCAGCCGTGCGGCCGTGGTCGTGGCCGAGCGGGAGCGCTTCACGCTGTTCTGGTCGAAGGACGACGGCACCTGGGCGTCGCTCGTCCGCGACCACGACGCTCTCAATCTGGTCCCGCGACGTCCCGAACGCAGCCGCCAGTCCGGCTGGTCGAGGCGCATCGCCACGACTGGCGCCGGCCACCAGGTGGTACTGGTCTACAAACGCCGCTTCAACGAATCGCCGGCGGGCGATTCGTGGGTCGACCCGTTCACCTTCGACGCCGCCACCGAGCGGCTGCAGGGCGGCGCGCCGCGGCGCGTGCCGCGCCAGGCCTGGGACATCGAGCATTTCGGCTTCACCGTGTGGGCCGAGGCCGCGGACCAACGCCTGCAGGTGGTGGCGCAGGCCTTCTTTGCCGGCGCCCTGGACCGGCCGCGCCTGGTGCTGCTCACCGCGCGCGTGCCCATCGTCGATTCGCCGGCGCTCGAGGACGCCGCGTCGTGGACGCTGACCCCGCTCGACGAGGGCGGCTGGGACTTCGACGCCCGGCGCCAGGGCGCCACGCTGGCCGTGCTGCACCGGCGCGTGGCTCACGCCTATGCCACGGAAGTGTTCGCGCTCGATCCGGCCTTCGCCGGCGGTTCGATTGCGGTGCCGCTGCACGACGATCCCGCACTGGTGCCGCGCACGCTGACGCAGATGGCCGTGCCCAGCCTCACGCTCGTGGAAGTGGACCTGGCCGCCACCACGGTCACGCGCGTGACTACCGGCCTGCCCTTCGGCGAGAATCCGCAACTGCACCGCATCTCGCCCCTGGTTGCCACCGTGGAGCGGCTGCGCCAGGGCGACATCACCGTGGGCCTCGGGCGGTTGCGTCTGCGGCGGTTCCAGTCGCAGTGCCACCTGCTGATGGCCACGCGCCGGGGCTGGCGCACGACGCTGCTGCTGGCCGAACCCATGCGCTGGCCGCATTACCTGCAGACGTTCGCCCGCGTGCAGCAGAGCATCGCCGTGCGTCCCAACGTCGCTGGTCAGGGGCTGCGCGTGGAGCTGGCGTGGACGTCGTTGTGGTCCCTGCGGCCCACGGTGCTCTTCGCGTCTCAGGCGACCGACAAGGGCCAGTTGCTGACCTTCGGCCATCAGGACGCCGAGCTGGGTGCGGTGCGCGCCTCGACCTTCCGCGTGTTCGAAGACGACGCCGGCGAGACGCTCAAAGCCCTGCCGGACGGCTTCACGCTGCTCGATCTCGGGCACCGCCACATCGCGGTGTCCGACCCGGATGACGAGCCGGTGGAGCACCAGCAGCTCCGGCCGCACCGCATCGACACCAGCGCCGGCCATGCCGACGCCACCGACGCGGTGCCGCTCGACATCCAGCGCGTGGAGGACCCGGGCAACACCATGGGCGGCATGCTCGCGGCTGCCGTGGACCGTCCCGAATCGTGTTACGCCTACACCGAGATGGGCGACGGGGGACCGCGCGTGGTCTTCGAGTCGCGGCTGGCGCTGCCTCCGCCTACGGCGGCGCCCGACGACAAGATGTTCCAGCCGGCGTGGGTGGCCGAACCGCCGATGCCGGGACGCGTCTGGGTGCGGTTGCAGGCGCCCGACTTCGTGGCCGCCGAGCTGCCCGGCTACTTCGTGGCCCCCACGGCCCTCAGTCCGCAGTCGCTGGCGTGCGACCAGCAGCGCGCGCTCGACGGATTGGCCTTTGCCGCCGATCGACTGCGCGCCCCTGCGCCGGTTACAGCGCTGGACCCGTTGTCGTTTGCCGTGCCCGACGAGGGTGACGGCGTGGTGCGCTACCGCGACGCGCCCAGTGTCCTGTCGGGGCAGCTCGTGAGTTCGCTGTCGCTCAGCAGCGACAGCGCCAACGGCCTCCAGACCTTCGTGGTGGAGCAGTCCGAGCTGGTGCCGCCGCCACCGGCGCGGTCCGGCAGCGATCAGCCCTTTGCCATCGAGATCCAGCAACCCACGGCGTTGCGTTTCGCGTCCGAGGTTCTGACGTTCGACGCCCGGGTGGTGGACGTGCCCGACCAGAACGTGTTCCAGTTCGCCTGGACCTTCTCGGACGGCGCTACCTTCACCGGCCGCCACGTCGAGCACCAGTTGCCGCGCACCCTGCCCGACTTCTCACGGGCCAACCCGGGCGGCCGGCGGCCCGTCGCCTCGGCCACGTTGACCGTGACGCGCCCGGACGGCGTCATCAGCACCGTGACCACCAGCTTTGCGCTGCCGCGGTCGCTCTGGGCCACGCTCTGGTCGGGCTACAGCGCGTTCCGCCACGCCCCCGACAACGTGCTCGACGACAACGGCGACTGGCAAATCTCGGAAGACGAGTGGGCCAGCTATCTGGCGCCGGGCATGTTCGTGCGCGACGTGACGCTGGCGTTCTTCCGCTACGCGCTGCGCTATCAGGTGGACGCCACGGGCCGCGGCACCCGCGCGCACATCAACACGAGCACCGTCCACGACAGCCGCTTCCGCTTCCTGGGCCAGGCGCGCGGGCAAGGCGATGTGCGCCTCGAGATGCCGGTGCGCGTGGCCATGACCGACGTGCGGCTGACCGGAGACTTCGGCGGCGGCCTGGGCGCACTCGTGGCCATCCGCCGTGTCGACGCCGTGCTGCGCTGCCGCCAGAACTACACCATTGGCGTGCAGACGTCCGAACGGCGCGACCGGTGGGACGGGTCGGAGACGGTGCAGGCCAAGGACGTGGGCTTCTTCACCGTCAGCACCGTCATGCTGCCGTCGGCGCTGTGCTGCCTGCCGGTGGGCGACGTCACCACGTCGCTGGCCGACAGCGAGCTGACCGTCGACTCCGGGCTCACGGGCGCCGGCTGGGTGCTGGGCGCGCTCGTGCCGGCGGCCATCGCGGCGGCCGGCACGGTGGCGGTCATGGCCATCCTGCTGCCAATCTTTCTGGTCGTGGCTCCGGTGATCATCGGCGCTCTGACGGTCGCGATCATCATCTGGGTGCTGCTCGGCGCCGGCCTGGGCCTGGCGGCCGCGCTGGCGATCCAGGAATTCGTGGTGAAACCGAAAATCCGCCAGACCATCAAGGATGCTCTCAGCGAGCCCGAAGTGGCCGCCAGCCTGCGCGACGGCGGCATGTTCCGCTACGCCGGCGAGGGGCTGGCCGAGGCCCTGGCCATCAAGCTGATGCGCCAGGCGCGGCAGGACGGCCACGCCGTGGCCGATCCGCTCGAAGGCGGGCGGGATCGCTTCCGCGCGCCCTTCGTCGAGACCATCGTCGTGAGCGAGGGCGAGTGCAAGGCGCTGCTGCGCGTGTAAGCCCTGCTTGTTCGCTCGTGGCCTGCCGGCGCGCTGACCGGCGGTGCGCCCTCTACGGCGTCCGCTGCGGCGCCGGGTTACTCAGGGTAAGTCAGGCCGCGCCTCGCTACGCCTGATGCGAGATCTTCCCGCCGACCACGGTGCGGACGATCTGGATGTCCTTGATCTTCTCGACGTCGACCGTGTGCGGATCGTCGGCCAGCACCACGTAGTCGGCCAGCTTGCCGGCCGTGATCGAGCCCTTGATCGTCTCTTCGCCCGAGGCCCAGGCGCCGTTGTAGGTGTTCACGGCGATCGCTTCGGCCACGCTGATGCGCTGGTTGGCGCCCCACGTCTTGCCGTCCCAGCCCTTGCGCGTGACCATGCCCTGGATGCCCATCAGCGGCGCGAACGGGCCAGGGCTGAAGTCCGAGCCGGCGCAGGCGTAGATGCCGGCGTCGAGCAGTGTCGCGGAACGCCATGGCGTGCTTCATCAGCTCTTCGCCGTAGTAGACGAACTTGTCGGGGTTGTAATAGGCGTAGGTCGTGAACAGCGCCGGCACCGCGCCGAGCGCCTTCATGCGGCTGATCGAGTTCGGCGGTTGATCAGCGTGCAGTGGGTGATCTTCGGCCGCGCGTCTGCGCGCGGGTAGAGCTTCTGCGCGCGCTCGAGCGGCGGTGAGGAAGCATGTCGATGGCGACGTCGCCGTTGGCGTGGCAAGTTGACCTGGATGCCGGCGCGATGCACGCGTTCGACCCACGTCGTTGAGGACGTCCTGCGTCTCGGTGACGTTGCCCTTGTAGGGCGGCGTCACGCCCGGGATAATCGGCGTGCTCAGCGCCATGGTCCGTTCCGAGAACGAGCCGTCGACGGTGTGCTCGGAGGTGGCGCCGAACTTGATCCACTCGTCGCCGAAGCCGGTCTTGATGCCGGCGGCGATCATCGCCTCGAGCACCGCGGCCGCTGCGCCTCGTAGCTGACCCGGTGCAGCAGCTCGCCGCGGGCGCGGACGTCCTGCATCGGCGGCAGGTCGCCGCCCTCGTGGTGCACGCTGGTCAGGCCGTAGCGGGCGAACTGCTTGGAGATGTGGGCGATGCCGTCGCGGCCGCGCTGTCTCCTGTTCGGCGGCGGTGTAGGTGGGCCGCGTGCCGACCTTGTCGAACGGCGTCCATGGCCCGGTCGGTGACCCGGCCGTTGAGCTCGCCGTCCGGATCCTTGTCGTAGGTGCCGCCCATCGGGTTGGGCGTGTCCTTGGTGATGCCGGCCATCTCGAAGGCCTTGCGAGTTGTAGAACGAGGTGTGGCCGCCGCGGTGGCGCACCACCACCGGGATGGTCCTTCGACACCTCGTCGAGGTCGTGCACGGTGCAGCGCCGCGCTTGTCCTTCACCTTGGTGTCGTCGAAGAAGTAGCCCTCGACCCACGTGCCCGGCGGCAGTCTGCTGCGCCTTGGCCTTCAGCTTGCCGACGATGCTGCGGATGCTGACGAACTCCACCTCGAAGGGATTGCCGACCAGCACTTCGTAGAGCAGCGTCTCGCCGCCGGCGTGGTTGTGGCAGTCGATGAAGCCCGGCACGACGGTCATGCCCTTGGCGTCGAAGGTCTGCGTCGTCTTGCCCGGCCAGGCCCGTGATGTCGGCGCTGCTGCCGACCGCCGACAAAGCGGCCGTTGGTGACGGCGAACGCCTCCGCGCGCGGCGACCGCGGGTCCATGGTGTAGACCTTGGCGTTGACGACGATCAGGTCGGGATCGGTGCCGCCGCCGACCGCGGCTTGCGTGGCCCGCACCGTGGCGGAGCCGCCCACGAAGGGGGCGCCGACTACCCCGGCCACCGTGGCCCCGGTCAGGTTCATGAATTCTCGACGGCTGCGGCGGTCCTGCGACATCGGCGGTCTCCTCGGGTGAGTGGATACCATACGGGCGTCCGCCCGCACTTTTCAACTTGTAACGGGGCCTGGCACGGTTACATCTCGCGGCGCTGCGGAATCTGCGCTAAGTCAGGGTGGGAATAGACTGTCGGGCATGCGCACCTGGATGCTCGCCGCTATCGTGCTTGCTGCTGCCGCCGTAGTGCCCCTCGCCGCCCTGAGTTTCCAGACGCCGCCGGCGCAGACCCCCGCCGGCTCCGGCCCGGCAATCCTCTCTCCCGGGCCGTCGGCCGCGCGTACACCGGCCAACGCCGACGAGTTCGACGACCTACTTCAAGCAGGTGACGAACTGGGGCCGCTGGGGCGCCGCCGACGAACTCGGGGCCGCCAATCTCATCACCGAGGCGAAGCGCAAGCAGGCGCGGCGCTGGTGAAGCCTCGGCCAGCGCGGTCGGTCTGGCGCACTCGCCGCTCACCGCCAAGGACCCCGACAACGCCAGCCCGTTCGAGCACACGATGAACCGCGGCTTCTCGACCGACACCTACCGCGTGTCGTATCACGGCTACGCGCACAGCCACATCGACGCGCTGTGCCACATCCTCTACAAGGACCAGACCTACAACGGCTACGCGCGCGCCGACGTCAACACCGAGAAGGGCTGCACCAAGCTCGGCATCCAGAACTTCCGCAACGGCTACGTCACGCGCGGCATGCTGATCGACATCCCGCGGCTCAAGGGCCTGCCGTATCTCGAGCCGGGCACGCCGATCTTCGTCGAGGACCTCGAAGCGTGGGAGAAGCACGCCGGGCGTCAAGGTGGCGTCCGGCGACGCCCTGCTTCTGCGCACCGGCCGCTGGGCCCGCCGCGCCAAGGTCGGGCCGTGGAACGTCGGGCAGAATGCCGCCGGGCTCCACGCCTCGGTCGGCGGCCTGGCTCAAGGCGCGCGGCGTGGCGCTGATCGGCAGCGACGATGCCCTCGACGTCGTGCCGTCGCTGGTCGACCGGCATCAACCTGCCGGTCCACACGCTGGCCATCACCGCGCTCGGCATCAACATCCTCGACAACCAGGACCTGGAGGCGGTGGGCGAGCTGGCCGCCAGTCAGAAGCGCTGGGAGTTCCTGCTGACGGTGGCGCCGGTGCCGGTCACCGGCGGCACCGGCTTCCCGGTGAACGCGCTGGCGACGTTCTAGAATCAGCGCAGATGTTCCTCCGTGCCGCGCAGCTGATTCTGTCCCCGACCGACCTCTCTGCCTTCCTCGGCTGCCGACATCGCACCGGCCTCGATCTGGCCGTGGCGCACGGCACGCTGGCCAAGCCCGAGTGGCGTGACGCGATGGGGGAGGCGTTGGCCGAGCGTGGCCTCGCGCACGAGCGGCATTACGTCGATTGGCTGCGCGCGCAAGGCCTGGACGTACTCGACCTGAGCGCCGGTCCGGACGCCGCCTTCAGAACCGACGCCGACGCCGTGGCGCTGTCCCGCGCGGCCATGCAGCAGGGCGTGCCGGTGATCTACCAGGCGTTGCTCGCCGATGACCAATGGCGCGGCTACGCCGACATCCTGCGCCGCGTGGACACGCCGAGCGCGCTCGGGCCGTGGAGCTACGAGGTGCACGACACCAAGCTGGCCCGCGACACGCGGGGCAGCACGGTGCTGCAGCTCATGGCCTACTCGGAGCTCGTCGCTGGCCTCCAGGGCCAGTGGCCCGAGCACTTCCGGGTGGTGACGCCGGCGCTGGTCTCCGAAGTGGGCTCCGCCAGGGCCAACGGCAACGGGAGCCACCAGCCTGGCGGTCACGAGGCGGCGGCGCCGGGGCCCGGCCAGGGCCGCGCCGACTGGCTCGCCCCTTCTGGCCGCCCGTTTCAGATCCATTGCTACCGCGTGGCAGATTACGCCGCCTACTACCGGGGGGTGAAGGCGCAATTAATGCACGCCGTGGCTGGGGGCTCCGAGGCGTTGCAGAACACGCACTATCCCGAGCCGGTGGAACAGTGCGAAATCTGCCGCTGGTGGACCGCGTGCAACGACCGCCGTCGCCAGGACGACCACCTGGCGTTTATTGCCGGCAGTCTGCGCACCCATCGCGCGGAGCTGGTGGCGAATGGCGTGCCTACCCTGGCCGCCGCCGCGGGATTGCCCGACCCGCTGCCGTTCGTGCCCCTGCGCGGCTCGCGCGACGCCTACGCGCGGTTGCGCGATCAGGCCCGTGTGCAGCATCAGCAGCGCCTGGCTCACGTCCCCGTGCACGAACTGTTGCCGGTCCACGACGGCATGGGACTGGCCCGTCTGCCCGTGCCTTCCAGCGGCGACGTGTTCCTGGACCTCGAGGGCGCGCGCTTCGCGCGTGAGGGCGGGCGCGAGTACCTGTTCGGCGTGTGGACCGGCGGTGAGTATCACGAGTGGTGGGCCCACACCGATGCCGAGGAACAGGCAGCCTTCGAAGCGGTGATGGACCTGATCGAGGCGGCGATCACCGGGCATACCGGTGCGCACGTCTACCACTTCGGCCATTACGAGGCGTCCACCTTCAAGCGGCTGATGGGACGCCACGCGACCCGCGCCGACGAGCTCGACCGGCTGCTGCGCGGCGAGCGGCTGATCGACCTGTATGCGGTCGTGCGCCAATCGCTGCGGGCCGGCGTGGAGAGCTACTCGATCAAGCAGCTCGAGCAGTTCTACGCCTTCAGGCGCGATGTCGCCGCTCCGCGACGCCAGCGCGCACCTCCGCGCCATCGAGCTGGCGCTCGAAAGCGGCGCGCCTGGCACCATTCCCCCCGAGGCCAGAGCGGCAGTGCGCGGCTACAACCGCGACGACTGCCGGTCCACCGAGGCGCTGCGGGACTGGCTGGAGACGCTGCGCGCCGGACTCGAGGCCGGCCGGCACGCCGGTGGCGCGGCCGGAGATGACGCCGCCCGAAGCGCCAAAGAAAGTAGGCGACTTGGAGGCCCAGCAAGAGCTCGTGCGGACGGCGCTGCTGACGGGCCTCGCGCCTGACGCGCACGATCCGACCCACGCGGACCACGCCCGTTGGCTGCTGGCGCATCTGGTCGGCTGGCACCGTCGCGAGGACAAGGCGCACTACTGGGAACGCTACCGCCTGAACGATCTCACCGAGGAGGAACTGCTCGACGAGCGGCAGGCGTTTGCGGGACTCGAGTTCGTCGAGCGGGTGCGGGTCGTGCTGCACAAGACGACACGGAAGCCCACCGGCACGGTCGTGGACCGCTACCGTTACCCCGCGCAGGACGTCGAGATCCGCAGGGGCAAGTTGCTCATGGCCGGTCCCTCGGCCTGGGGCGAGATCGACACACACGATCTGGCGCTGCGTGCACTCGACGTCAGCAAAGGCAAGAAGACCGCCGATGTGCATCCGCGGCGGTGTTCCAGGCGGACGTCGTCCCGACCGACACGCTGCAGAAGTCGCTGCTGCGGCTGGGCGCGACCAGCGGGCTCGCTGGGGCGCTGGACGGCGAGGGCGAGGTCGCCGTGACGTGCGGCATGGATCTGCTGCTCCGCCGGGCTCCTCGCTTGCATCTGGGAGCGTTGGCGCTCGCGGCCGGCGCGAGTCACTGGTGGAGCATGCCGTGCGCGTGGCCCTCGCTCTCGACCGGACGACGCTGGCGGTGCAGGGACCGCCCGGCGCCGGCAAGACCTACGTGGGCGCCCAGATGATCCGCGCGCTCGTGGCGGCCGGCCGGAGGGTGGGCGTGGTGGCCGTGAGCCACAAGGTGATTCGCAACCTGCTCGACGCCGTGCGCGCGCAGGCCGCGGATGCGGGCGAGGACGTCCGCTTGGGACACAAGGGCGGCGAGGACGACGGGTCCGACGACCCGGCCTCGAACGTGCGCCCGTTCGCCGACAACGGCGACGCGCTCGACGCGCTGGCCGCCGGTGACGTGCGACGTGCTCGGCGGCACGGCGTGGCTGTGGGCGCGCGAGGAAGCGGCGGCGTCGGTGGACGTGCTGTTCGTCGACGAGGCTGGCCAGATGTCGCTGGCCAACGCGCTCGCGGTCTCGCCGCGCGGCCAACAGCCTGGTGCTGCTCGGCGATCCGCAGCAGCTCGAGCAGCCGCAGAAGGGCAGTCATCCCGACGGCGTCGACATCTCCGCGCTCGAGCATGTGCTCGGCGGCGCGGCCACCATGCCGGAGGAGCGCGGCCTGTTCCTGCCCGAGACGTGGCGCCTGGCGCCACCGGTGTGCGCGTTCACGTCGGAGCTGTTTTACGAAGGCAAGCTGGAATCGCGCGCCGGGCTCGACCGGCAGCGGCTGGCGGGCGTCGGTGCGTTCGATGGGGCTGGCGTGTGGTGGCGGCCGGTGCCGCACGACGGCAACCAGAACTGGTCGGCCGAGGAGATCGCACGCGGTGTCGGCGCTGCTCGACCGTCTGCTGGCGCCGGGCGCACAGTGGGTGGACGCGCAACGGCGGTTCGCGGCCGTTGACGCCCGCCGACGTGCTGGTCGTGGCGCCCTATAACGCTCACGTGAACCGTTTAGCCGATGCCCTCAGCGCGCGCGGCGTCCGCGTCGGCACGGTCGACAAGTTCCAGGGCCAGGAAGCGCCGGTCGTGATCTACTCGATGGCCAGCTCCAGCCCGAACGACGCACCGCGCGGCATGGAGTTCCTCTACAGCCTCAATCGCCTGAACGTGGCGACGTCACGGGCCCGGTGCGCGGCGTTCGTCGTGGCCAGCCCACGCCTGCTTGCAGCCGGAGTGCCGCACCCCGCGGCAGATGCGCCTCGCCAACGCGCTGTGCCGTTTCGTCGAGATGGCGCGCGTCGAATTGTAACGGGGCCGGTCACGGAGACATCTTGAACCGCTGCAGATTCTGCGATCTGTGCAGTTAGTGCGCGGTCGACTGAGCGATGGCCCGCGTCCCCGCTTCCTTCATGGCGTCGAAATCGCGTACGGCGTCGCCGGCGTCGGGCGCGCCTTCCACGAGCAGCAGCCCAGACGTCGTCCAGCGGCGAGTCCACAGCCCGCCCGTGCCGTCGACTGGCACCGGTTCGGTCGGCCCGCCCGCGCCCGGCAGTCCGTCAAGCACCAGCAGCACACGCATCGGCGCCGTCGACGGCCCCGCGGTGGCACCCGTCGCGTCGACGTCCGAGGCGAGGCTCGCCCGATCGATGCCTCCGTCGCGGGCGGACCGTTTCACCATCGCCACGTACCACGTGCCCGGCTCGCTGGTGGTCACCCGCTCGAGCACGGCCAGCGACAGCTCACCCTCGTCCGACGGAAACGCCGAGAGCAGCCCGGCGGTGAGCACCGGGTCGGGGACCGCGACGCGCCGCAGCCCGAGGTCCGAGCGCTGCCCCTGACGGGCCCGGGCCTGCCGCTTGCCTTGCACGATCAGCGAGACGAGCACCAGCAGGAAGACAGCGATGGCGCCAAGCACGACTGGGCCAAGCGCGGGCATCGATTACTGTTTCCCCTCGGCCGCGATGCGCTCGTCGAGTTGCTTCATCGACCGTTCCGCCAGCGCCTTGCATTCGCCGGGCGCCACGAATGGATCCCCGGGCGCACCGGGCGCGAGGTTCTTGTCCGCGCGCGCTTTCAGCTTGGCGTCGAAGTTGGAGGCCTGCGGATGGGTGGTGACGAGGATGTCGCACGGCAGCGCCGCCACGCGATTGATCGACGTCCGGAAGCTCTCGACGATGCTTGGCTGCGTGGCGCTCCCGGTGAAGCGGAAGGTGGCGTTCGAGATCGACGAGATGCTGTCGCCGTAGACGACGTTCAGGCACCTGGCGCCCTCGCACGCCTGCCAGGTCCAACTGGTGGCGCCCGGGGTATGTCCAGGCACGTAGTGGGGCAGCACCGTGGTGGCGCCGAGCCGGATGCCTTCGTTGTGCTTCACGACGCGGACGTTCTCGACCTTGGGGAAGTTCTGCGAGTCGTCGGCCTCGACTTGCGGGTCGTCGGGCACGGGCCGGCCGAGGGCCAGGGCCCGCGCCGTGCCTGCGCTGGCCAGCACCGTGGCCCGGGTGTAGCGCTGCATCGCGTGCAACCCGCCAGCGTGGTCGTAGTGCGCGTGCGACGCGAGGATGAACTTTATGTCGGCGGGATTGAAGCCCAGGGCGCGGATGTTGGCGTCGATGATCGGCACGCTTTGCGTCAGCGCGCCGTCGACCAGGATCAGGCCGGCGTCGGTCACGATCAGCAGGGCCGAGAGGCCCGATGTGCCGACGAAGTAGGTGTTGCCGAACAGCTTGAACGGATCGCGCGGGCCGTTCCATTCAGCGCACGAGGAGCACCTTTTCGGCGGGTCTGGCTGGAGAACGCGCACGGGCGCGCCTACTGGGGCGGGCGTGGGGCGCGCGGGAGCGGACCTGGGTGTGGGTGTGGGCGTGGGCGTGGGAGCCTGGGCCATCGCGAAGAGGGCGCACAGGCAGGCGAGCGAGAGGCGGGCGAGCATCATCGAGCCGATCGTATCGCATCGCGCCACAGGGCGACCCGCCGGTCGCCATCCGCGTCGGCCGCTTCCGGCACATCACCTCAAAACCCCTGCGCAACCTCCCTATTCCCGGCCGCGTCACTACCGGAACGGCGCGCTCGAAACGTGCCGCCATCCGTGCGCCCATCGCTGCCGACGGCATCCGGCGCCAAGCGTTCCATCAGTCGTGTCTACCGGAGGTTCATCATGCGGAAGTTCTTCGCCCTCGCCTTCATGATTGCGGCGCTCGTCTCGGCCAGCGCAGCCGAAGCCGCGTCTCGCGTCTTTGTCATCCACGGCATCCCCGGGGTGCCGGTGGACGTCTACGCGTCGCTCGCGGGCGCGCCGATTCCGAGCACGCCCACCATTCCCGGGTTTCAGCCGAAGGCGATCGTCAGCGTGCCCACCGGCGGGCCGCTCACCGTCGATGTCCGCATCTATGCGCGCGGCGCCGACCCGCAAACCGCGCATCCGGTGATCGAGGTGCTCGGCGCGGCCATTCCTGACAATGCCGAGCTGAGCATCCTGGCCCATCTCGACGGGCATGGCGCGCCGACGGCGACCATCTACCAGAACGACGACTCGCCGGTGCGGCCGGGCATGGCGCGGGTCAGCGTGCGGCACGCGGCCGAGGCGCCGGCGGTGCAGCTGGTGGCAGGCGGATTCCCCAAGCTCGCGCTGACCAATCCCTACTTCGGCGACCTGGAAGTGCCGGCGGCGGTGATCCCGCTGCAACTGCAGGCGGCATTCACGGGTGCGGCCGTGACCCCGACCGTGCCGGTGGCGTTGACGTCGCAGACGCGCTACTTCGTCTATGCGATCGGATCGCTCTCGGGAGGCTCGTTCGACTTCATCCTGCAGGCCGTGCCGTAGCAGGACAGGGGTCGGCCGCGGCCGCTACCTCTGCGTGCGCTTCTTGGGCCCCGCCGCCGGTCCGTCCTGCAGGGCGTACGCCTCTTGCAGCCAGTCGGTGAGCGGGGCCTCGACCTCGTCGCGATGGGTGACCCTGATGGTGTGCGCGACTTTGGTCTTCGAGCGGCGATCGGCACGGCGGATCTGCGGCGCCGTGACCTCGCGTCCCAGGAAAACGCACAGCTCGAGCAGGCTCCTCTTCGGCCGGACGAACGCATAGCAGGTGTCGCGCGCGAACATGATGCATGTGCCCGACGCGTAGATGCGCTGCTCGCCGAGGGCGGCGGCGCTGTCGCGGAGTCGGTGCCAGGCCTCGCGCAGGTCGTCTGACAGGTGGGCGGTAAGGGCCGCTTCCGTCGTGGTCCAGCAGTCGTGCGCGTCGCCGGGGGCGATCCACGTCTTGCAGTGATGGCACGTGCGCCCCGCTCGCGTGCGTGCTGACACTCGGCGACCTCCCCGCGAATTGCCCCCCGGTGTCGTCGGAACGCCTTCCGGCACAGTCCGGCCAATTGTAACGGCGCTCGTCCCACCGAAATTGAGCGTCTGCTTGCAACTATGTCTACGATCGATATAGTGTGCCGGCCATGGTGCGATTCGATCCGAGCTCCCATCTGCCGCTCACGCCCGCGATGTTCCAGGTTCTGGTGGCACTCGCTGACGGCGAGAAGCACGGCTACGCCATCATCAAGGAAGTGTCGCGCCGCACCGACGGCAAGGTGCTGCTGCGCGCCGGCACGCTCTACACTGCCATCCGCCGTTTCGTGGATTCCGGGCTCATCCAGGAGTCGGCGGAGCGGCCCGACCCAGCCCTCGACGACGAGCGGCGCCGCTACTATCGCCTGACCGACCGTGGCCGCGCGGTGGCCGTGGCCGAGGCGCGGCGCATGACCGAGACGCTGGCCCAGGCCCGCGCCAAACTCGGGGTGCTGTGATGCACGCGCGGCTGTTTCGGCTGCTGCTGCGGGTGTTGCCGGCGGAATTGCGCGAAGGGTATGCGCGCGACATGACCGCGACGTTTGCGGCCGAACTCGAGACGGCGCGGGGAAGCGCCAAGGCGCATGCGCCACTCGGCCTGTGGCTGGCGACGGTGGCCGATATCCTGCGCGCGGCGCCGGGGGAACACCTGGACATCCTGTCGCGCGACCTGCGGGTGGCGTGGCGGGGCATGGCGGCGCGGCCGGCACACACGCTCACCGCGGTGGTCACCCTGGCGCTCGGGATCGGCGCCAACGTCGTGATGTTCGCGGTGGTTGATGCCGTGCTGCTCTCGCCGTTGCCTTACCGCGATGCCGACGAACTCGTGGCGGTGCAGGAGACGTCGCGGGGCGAGGCCAGCAACCTGGGCTATCTCTCGTTCCTGGATCTCAAGACGCGCGCCCACACGGTGCGGTCGCTGGTGGCCGCCACGCAATCCACCGCGACGTTTGCCGGCGATGGCCAGGACGCCGAGCGGGTGAACGCCATGCGGGTGTCCCGCGAGTACTTCGACCTGGTCGGCGTGCAGCCCGTGCTGGGCCGCGCGTTCACCGCCGCCGAGGATCAGCCTGGGAGCGCGCGCCGGGTCGTGGTCCTCAGTGACGCGCTGTGGCGCCGGCGCTTCGCCGGCAATCGGGCCGTGATCGGCCAGCCCGTCACCATCAGCGACGTCACGTTCGTGGTCGTCGGCGTGATGCCTGCTGGCTTCGACGACCTGGTGGCCAGCCGCTTCTACAACGAGGCGGCGTTGTGGTTCCCGCTGGGTTACGACCCGGCGGCATCGTTCGCCTGCCGCACGTGCCGGCACCTGCGGGTCTTCGGTCGATTGGCGCCGGGGGTGACGGCGGCCGCCGCGCAGCAGGAGCTGAGCGGGCTCATGGGCGCGATGGCGCGCGAACATCCGCGTGACTACACCGACCCTGGCGCCCGGGTCACGACGCTCGCAGATGTGTTCCTCGGTCCGGTTCGGCCGGCGCTGGGGCTGCTCTGGGGCGGCGTGGCGCTGCTGCTGCTCGTCGCCTGCGCCAACGTCGCGAGCCTGCTGCTGCTGCGCGCCAGCGAGCGCGCGGCGGAAGTGTCGGTACGCGCGGCCCTGGGCGTGACGCGCGGGCGGCTCGTGCGCCAGCTGCTCACCGAATCCGTGCTGCTCTCGGCCGTGAGCGCGGCCGCCGCCCTCATCCCAGCCTGGGCGGTTGTCCGGCTGATTGCCGTAGCCGGTCCGGCGGAACTTCCGCGTCTGGCGATGGCGGCGCTGGACGCGCGCGCCGTGGCTGCAGCGGTGGCCCTGGCCACCGTCAGCGGCGTGCTGTTCGGTCTGGTGCCGCTGCGGCAGCTGCTGCGCCAGAACGATTCGATTGTTCTGCATGGCGCCGGGCGTCGCTCGGCCGGAGGCGGGACGTGGCGGGCGCGCTCGGCGCTCGTGGCCATGAACGTCGCCTTGGCGACGGTGCTGCTGGCCGGGTCCGGCGTGCTGGTGCGCAGCGTCACCCGGCTCTTGGCAGTGGAGCCGGGCTTCACGCCGCACGGGGTGCTGACCCTGCGCCTGTGGGCCGGAGGGTCGCGCTTCAGCGAGGGTGAGACGCCGCAGCAGGTGGCGACCGCGGTCCGCTACTACGACGAGGTGCTGACGCGGATGCGCGCCGTGCCCGGCGTGACCGCGGCCGCGGCCGTGACGACACTGCCGCTCGGTGGCGGCGTGGACGGCTTCGGGCTGCACATCGTGGGCCGCTTTACCGCCAACCCGGAAGACGCGCCCTCGGCCGATCGCTTCGTGGTCACGCCCGGCTATTTCACGACCCTGCAGATTCCTCTCGTGCACGGCCGTGTCCTGGAGGCGCGTGACACCCAGACGGCGGAACGCGTCGCGGTGATCAACCGCACCGCGGCTGCCACGCTTTTCCCTGGCGAGGATCCGCTGGGGCACGCCGTGGTGCTCGGCGGCCCGTCCGGCGAGCCGCGCACCATCGTCGGCATCGTCGGCGATGTGCGGCATCACGGCCTCGACCGCGACGTGGCGCCGCAGGTCTACGTGCCGCAGGCGCAGTGGGCCTGGAGCGAGACGCAGATGACACTGGTCGTACGGACCAGCGGCGACCCGGCGGCGTTGGCCCCGTCGGCCCGCCGCGCCGTGCGCGAGGTGGACGCGGCCCAGCCGGTCACCGATGTGCAGGTCTACGACGCCGTGGTGGCGACGACCACGAGCACGCGGCGGTTCGTGGCCGGAGCTCTTGGCATCTTTGCCGCCTCTGCCCTGGTGCTGGCCATCGTCGGCTTGTACGGCGCGCTCAGCGTGACCGTGGCGCAGCGGCGCATGGAGATCGGCATCCGGCTGGCGCTCGGGGCGCGGGCCGACGCGATTCGCCGGATGGTCTTCGTGAACGGCCTGCGGCCGGTGGTGTTCGGCCTGGTGGTGGGTGCAGTGGTGTCGATGTTCGCGCTGCGCGCCATGGGCGAGCTGGTATTCGACGTGCAGCCGCTGGACCCGGCGTCGTTGGCCGGCGCCGTGAGCGCGCTGCTCGTGGCCGGAGCCGCCGCCTGCCTGGTGCCGGCGTGGCGCGCTGCGCGCATCGATCCGGCCCTGGCGTTGAGGGCGGAGTAGCCGGCGCCGGGTGACCCCCGACGAGGCGATAGCGCCCGCGTTCCGGGACCCAGGCGCGCGGCGCGCGTCCAATGGACATGCCCGGAACGCTGTCGATCTGGATCTTGCTGACACACGTGGCCGCGACGTGCGCGATGACCGGACTCATCTGGCTCGTGCAGGTGGTCCACTACCCGCTGTTTGCCGCCATTGATCCCACAGCGTTCCCTGCCTACCACCGCGAGCACCTGCGGCTCATCACGCTGGTCGTGGGTCCGCTGATGCTGGTGGAGGCGGGCGCGGCCATCGCCGTGACCATGCTGCGGCTGTCGCCGCCGTGGCTGGCGTGGCTCGGCGTGGTGCTGCTCGTGGTGGTGTGGGGCACGACGATGTGGCTGTCGGTGCCGCAGCACGACGCCCTCGCTCGCGGCTTCAATGCCTCGGCGCATGGGGCGTTGCTTGCGACCAACTGGATTCGTACGGTGGCATGGACGGCGCGGGCCAGCGTGTCGCTGGCCATGGTGGCGCGCGCGATGGTCCCGTCGTAGGCCTGCGCGCGTTTACTCCGGCGCGGCGGCTTCGGCGCGCCGCGCGATCTCGCGCAGCATGCCGCCGAAGATCACGCCGTGGATGGGATACAGCGCGTACCAGTAGAGAACGCCGAACAGTCCCTTCGGCGCGAAGTAGGCGGTCTGCACGACAGTGGCGCCGGTGCCCGCGGCCGTACCCGCGCCTGGGACGGCGTCGTCTTCGGGTTTGACCTGGAACTCCAGCCACGCGCGGCCGGGCACCTTCATCTCGGCGCGCAGGCGCACGAGCCGTCCCGGCTCCATCGCCTCGACGCGCCAGAAGTCCACGGCGTCGCCAATCCGCAGCTCCAGTGGATCGCGACGGCCGCGCCGCATGCCGACGCCGCCCACCAACCGATCGAGCAGTCCGCGCAGCTGCCAGGCCCAGTTCAGCCGGAGCCATCCGGTGGCGCCTCCGAGGGTGCTGATCACCTCGAACACGCGTTCGGGCGTAGCGCGGACGGTGCGCTGCCGCCGCTCGAGCGTCATGCCCTCCAGCGTCGTGAGCACCACGGGCTCGGCCGCGAGCCGGCTCGACGTCAGCGCGTCCGACCACGCCGTCTCGACGTTGGCGCCGTCGAGCTTCACAAGGGCCCGGCGCACCGCGTCGGCGTAGGGCACCGGGACGATACCTGGGAACATCGTGCGCGCCCGCGGGTCGCGCACGATCACCTCATTGCGCAGGCCGTCGATGAGCGGCCGCGCGATCTCCGCGGGAATGGGCGTGACCAGGTGCACCCAGTACGACGACAGGCGCGGGGTGAGGAAGGGCACGGGCACCAGCCAACGGCGCAGGCCGCGCTGCGCGGCGTAGCCCATCATCATCTCGCCATAGGTCAGGACGTCGCTACCGCCGATCTCGACAATCTGACCAGTCGAGGCGGGCGTCTCGATGGCTTCACCGAGATAGGCGATGACATCGCGAATGGCGATCGGCTGAATACGGGTAAAAACCCAGCTTGGGCAGATCATCACCGGGACGCGCTCGGCGAGATAGCGGATCATCTCGAAGGACACCGATCCGGAGCCGACGATGACGGCGGCGCGGAACTCGGTGACCGGCACGCCGGCGGCGCGCAGTGCCGCGCCGGTGTCGTGCCGTGAGCGGAGGTGTTCCGAGAGCGCGTCGTTGGCGTCGCCCAGTCCACCCAGATAGATGATGCGCTTCACACCTGCGGCAGCCGCGGCCTGGCCGAAGGCCGACGCGGAGCGCACGTCGTGGTCGTGGAAGGCGGAGCCCACGCCGAGGCTGTGCACGAGGTAGTAGGCGGCGTCGATGTCAGCGAGGGCAGGGACGAGCGAGTCGGGGCGCAGGACATCGCCGGTCACGACCTCGACGTGGTCGCCCCAGGCGCGTCCCTGCAGGCGGGCCGGGTCACGGACCATGCAGCGCAGCGCATGGCCGCGCGCCAGCAGGTGGGGCACGAGGCGCCCGCCGACGTAGCCGTTGGCGCCAGTGACCAGGATGCGCATCACCGGTACGACGCCTGTCGGGCCACGGACGGTTCCGCGCCGGCGCCAGGGCCGGCACGGTGTCCAGAGGAGGGGCTGCGCAGACTAACGCGTCGCCGCGGCCGCGCGGGCCGCCATGGCCTCCTGGCGTCTGCGCGTCAGGTGGGGGGTGATGCCGAGCAGGCGCTGGATGACCATGAGCTGACCGCGGTGGTGCATCTCGTGTTCCTTGGCGCCGAGGATCATCTCGAATCGCGACTTGCTGGGCGGCGTGAGGCCAGGCGGGAAGTGGACGTGCTCGCCAAGCTGGTCCTCGGTCAGCGTCTCGAGCCACGCCGCGAACTGTTCGCCGCGGGTGGTGAGCGCGTCGACGATGGCGGCCTTGGTCGTGAGCGACGCCTCAATCTGCTTGGCCTGCCCCATGTAGGCGCCGAAATCTTCCATCGACACCTGCGTCTTGTGGTCGATGCCGTGCAGGGCGTGATGGAAATTCGTGCTCGCCGCCACGTGCGCCAGTGTGGCCGCTACGGTCATGCAGCCCTCGGCGGCCACGAAGCCGTACTTGTCCTCGGGAATGTCCTGGGCCGTCTGGATGGTGTTCTCTCGAACCGTGCGAAACGAGGTGGCCAAGTCGGTGGCGCCGTAATAAGTCATGTGTGCAGGTGCTCCTGAGGGATAGCCGATAGGATGGGCGTCGCTGATTGTAGTGTCAGCACGGTGTTGGCGAAGTGAGGGGAAGTGAGGGAGGGGAAGTGAGGGGTCTGAAGTGAGGGGTCTGACCCCACTGGCACCGTTATTGTGCCAATAGCGGCATGGCGCGAAGCGCCATGACGAGGGTCGTGCCCATCGCGCCGGCCCAAGCCAGCGCGACCGCGCCGACCGCGATGCGCCGCGTCGAGGGCGCCAGGATCGGGCTGCGGTCGAGCAAAAACCCCAGGACCGGCAGGGCCTGCAGCGCATGAAGACCGATGAAGTGCGCAACGCGCAGGTCGCCGCGGTCTACGGCCCAGTTGACGAAGGGCAGGCCGGGGCCGCCATCGGGGCCCGGCACGGCGTGGCCGAGGTTCGCGACCATCACGAAGCCTTGCACGCTGCCGAGCACGAAGAGCGCGAGTCCGAGCCGCACGCCCGACAGATACCCCGCGCGCGCGCCAGGGGTGTCGCGACGGATCCGCCACAGCATCACCGCGGCGGCGATGGTATTGACGGTGATGGCCATGCCCATGATCTGGAAAATGGCCGCGTCCACCCCGGTGGCGTAGTTGAAGTGCGAGGTGGTGCCGCGCGCCGCTTGGCCGGCGATACACAGCATCTCGACGATCATCGTG
This sequence comes from uncultured Acidobacteriota bacterium, assembly GCA_963843885.1. GTDB lineage: Bacteria > Acidobacteriota > Vicinamibacteria > Vicinamibacterales > UBA2999 > CADEFD01. The sequence continues at coordinate 483,877 of CAWJMJ010000009.1, read as the reverse complement.
CCGGCGAACGTGCGCGACAGCCGCTGGCGCAGGCGTGGCGACGCGTCCACGTCGGGCATGAACCACGCCATGGTCGCAAGGAAGATGGCAATCGAGGTCAGGAACTTGAGCGGCTTGATCCACGGATTGATGCCCGTGACCACCCGCGTGTCGAACGGCGCGATTGTGGCGACGACCACCGCGCCGGCGACCATGGCCAGGGCCGTGAGCGTCAGCAGGCGGTCGCGGGCGAGCAGCGCGCGGACGACCGTGTGCATGTGCGTCCTAATAGCTCGGGGCCAAGTGCACGCCGCGCGTCCGCCAGGTGCGCACGGCCCAGTAACAGAGCAAGCCAATGGGGCCGAGCATGAAGGTCAGCAGCAGGCACGGCACGACGAACAGGTGCGGGATGCCGAGGCTGCGCGCGTCGCGGACCTCCCAGGCGCCGATGAAGAGATCGAAGGCCAGGTAGTGCACCCACCCGGCCAGCAGCAGCGCGGGGTTCGAGAATAGCTGCGCCACGTCCGACAACGACCCGAATCCGCCTTGGCTGCGGCCGAAGTGCTGCGCGATGAGGACCAAGTAGACGACGCTGATGACGAGGGGGATCGCCACCGCGGCGACGAGGTGGGCCTGGCGCTGGCTCGGGAGGAATACGAGGAGTGCCCAGCCCAGGACCGCGAGTGTGCTGCAGGTGGAGAAGATCGTCTCGAGCATGCGGCTGATTGTACCGGGCTCTGTCCCGCCGGTGAGGGGCACAGTGGGCAGGGTGAGGGTGAGGGGAGGGTGGGAGTGAGGGGTCTGACCCCTCTGGCCTACTTCTTGCGCGGGGTGCCGTGAAGGTCGGGCCTAAGTGCTGGCATCACTGGCGCATTGACCAGCGTCAGCCAGTCAGCAAGCGGGGGAAGATCGGTGGGCGCAGGTGAGATCAACCGGACCTGGCCACGTCGGTCGGCCAGGCTGGACCACGGCCAGTCTTCGGCGCGGTCGACGAGTGCCGCCCTCAGTGGATTCGCCTCGACGTAGCGCATGGTGCGGAGCAGGTGCTCGGCTGACTCAATGGGAAAGGCGTGATATCGACCCTGGTAGACGTGGCCTTCTCCCACGGTGTTGCTCAGGCGTCGCAGTCTTGACGCATGTGTGCCGGTCAACCATTGAAGAAACCGCGAGATGTCCTCGGCCTGGGCGGGCCACATCACCAGATGCCAATGATTCGGCATCAGGACATACGCGAGTAGGTCAACCGGGTAGCGGCGAGCTGCGCGGCGAATCAGGACGAGAAACCGAGCGTAGTCGCCGGCGCGGGTAAACAACCGCCGGCGGTCGTTGCCGCGGTTGATGATGTGGAGTGCAAGGTCTGGAGGAAATTGGCGTGGGGGCCGTGGCATCGCATCGCACCTCGCGTCCACGCGAACGCAAAGCGCGGGCCAGCCGACCCGGGCTGGCGAGGCAAAGAGGGGTCTGACCCCGATGGCACGAGAACGGTGCCATCGGGGTCAGACCCTACCATCAGACCCCTAGCCAAGTTAATGCTGCATCGTCGCGCGCGGCGACACGCCGGTCGCCTCCGCGGCGCCGTAATAGATGCTGTTGAACAGGAACTTGAACGTCCCGTGCGGCTGGGCGCGGAAGGTGATCTCCGGCCCGAACAGGAACACCTTGCCCTTGCCGACGCGGGCCTCGAGGGCCGCGGTGCCACCCTCCAGATAGTGCTGCCCCCACGCCCACCCGGATCGCAGCGGTTCCTTGGTGGCAAACCACGCCACCGGGCGGATGCCCTTCAGCGAGGCATTCGGCGCCAGTTCCAGCACCGGGCTGTTGTCGAAGAAGACATCCACTTCCGACTCGAACCCGAAGGCCAGCGGCGCGGTGTTGTCGACGGCGATGCGCAGGATCGATCCGGGAATGTAGAACTTCGTGCCGGGCAGCGGCCGCTCGCTGCCGTCGGCCTGGATCTCCGTCAGGTGATTGCCGACCGGCAGGCCCATGTGCTCGCCGAGCGTGGCCGAGCCGCCGAACGCCACGATCGACGCCGCCCGCCTCGGCAAACTGCTTCAGCATCGGCACCGTCTTGGCCACCGTGACGCTGCCCAGTCGCGCGCGGTACTCCTCGGGGATGTCCTCGGCGCGCGGCTGGCGGCCGAAGAAGCTGCCCCCGCCGCCGCCGGCATTCTCCGGGATGCCGCCGTCGGGAAAGAGCAGCACGTCGAACTTCGCCTTGAGATTGCCGGCGTCGAGCGTCTGCGGATAGACCACCTCGTAAGTCGAACTCGAACTGCTCGAGCAGCCAGCGGACGTGCCCCGACGGCATCGAGCCGCCGTATTGATCCCACAGGCCAATGCCGCGGCTTCGCCAGCTTGTACATCCCCCCCGTGGGCCGATCCGTCACGCCGGTCGCGCTCACTCCCAGGTCCGATGCGGCCTTCTGCAGCACGGCCGCTGTCGTCGCCTTGGCGGGCACGTAGATCACGCCCGTGCCGTCAGCGCTCTGCCAGGTGCGATTGCCGACGAAGTAGGCCTCTTCACCAGCCTTGAGCAGGCGGTTGATGACCGTGAAGGCGTCGTTCTGCTTGTGGGCAATCGACGTAGCCGGTCGTGCCCGCGGCTGACGTGACGGTGCCGGCGGCCGGCCTCACGACCTCGGTCAGCGCCTGGAACGGCCCGTCCACGCCGTCGAGCACGCGGTCGAACTTCACGCCCATCTGGAAGGCGAGCGTCCAGCCGGCGTTGTCGTAGGGCGGAATCGGCGGGCCGCCGGGATACTGGAAGTCGTTCGGATGATCCTGCGGCTCGAACATGTCGAGGACGTGCGGGCGGAACGCCTGCGCCGTCTTCACGACGTAACGACCCGGCCGGGTACTGCTTGCCGCCGGCAGTGAACGGCGCGGTGGCGCGATGCACGGCCACGCCAGCCTTGATCAGCGCGTTCACGAACTTGGTCGAGGTCAGGAAGTCGCCCTCGCTGGCCGAGAGCACGTAGGCGCGCGCGTCGCGCCACTCGGGCTTGCGCAGCAGCGCGAAGTACTTGGCCGGCACGACCTGCGCGCGACCGCCGGCGACCATGCGCGGATCGCTGGACTCGGTCTTCATGTCCTTGGCAATGGCCGCCTTCACCTCGGCGACGCGCTCGGGGTAGTCGGTCCAGTGGTCCTCGCTGCCGCGCGTGATGGCGTTCCGGCCCATCACGTAGATGTTGTAGAGCAGGGTCTCGCGATAGCGCTGCGCGAAGTCGAGCACCGCGTAGTTGGCCGTCATCGAGTAGTCGATGGACTGCCGGAAGTGCCACGTCTGCGGCGCGATCGGCGCGGCGTAGTCGCCCTTGGCGAGCATCGCGATCGGGCACGAAGCCGATCTCCTCCGGCGTCGGGTTGCCGATGCTCTCGGTGAGCAGGCCGACCTGGTTGTGGAAGTAGGCCATCGTGCGCAGGCCGCCGTTCCACCAGGTCGAGTAGTTCGAGCCCGAGCGCGTGGTCACGCCCGGCTTGCCCTCGGCGTCGAAGCGCGTGTGCATCGCCGCGCCGACCTGGTCGAGCGTGTTCACGACCAGCGGGTCGTAGACGTAGTTGAAAGGATCGCGGAAGGGCGGCGAGAACATCACCGTGCCGGTCGGCCCGGTCTGGTGATGGTTGTACATGATCTGCGGGTACCACTCGCGATAGAGCACGCGGTTGATGTTCGGTGCTCTCGGGCTGGTTCATCACGTAGAAGTCGCGGTTGTTGTCGTGGCCGACGTACTTCTGGTAGAGCCGCGGGATCTGGCCGGTGCTGCGCTGCGGTCGGCGTCGGCTTGCGCATGTACCAGTCGGAGACGAGCTCCATGCCGTCGGGATTGGCGTGCGCCGCCAGGATGATGACGTCGCGCAGGATGCGCATCGTCTCGTCGTCGGTCTTGCTCGCGAACTGATAGATGGTCTCGATCAGCTGCTGCGCGCCGAGCACTTCGGTGGCGTGCAGGCCGCCGTCGATCCAGATCACCGCCTTGCCCTCCTTGGCCAGCGCGCGCGCCTGGTCGTCGGTGAGCCCCTCGGCCAGCGAGAGGCGGCGCGAGATCTCCTTGTAGCGATCGAGCTTCGCGAAGTTCTCCGGCGCCGTGATGATCGCCATCAGCTGCTCGCGGCCCTCGGCCGGTCTTGCCGATCGACTGCACGACCATGCGGTCAGACTCCTTGTCGAGCAGTCGCACGTACTCGGCGAACTTGGTGTAGTTCGGCAGCACGTAATCGGCGCCGATCTCGTGCCCGAAGAACTTCTCGGGCGCGGTGACGCGTGGGGCCACGACCCGGGCGGGCCCCTGCGCGAACGACGTCGCGGCGGCGATGGCCACGAGGACGGTGCAGGTGGTGGCAAGAAGGGAACGGCGGGGTGTCGAACGCATCATCTGAAACCTCAGGCCAAGAACTGTACCGCAGTTCCGGCGCGCCCTCCGGCGGCGGCGAGGTGCCAAACCGGCCGCCCCGCGTGCTGGGAGGAGGGCAGGTCCGCGGCTTGCGAACGGCACCGGCCGTCCACCCGCCGCGCGTCCTCAGTACGCTGTTGTTTTTGCCGCGTCTCGAGATGTAACTGTGGCAGGCCCCGTTACAAATGCCGCCGGCGGCGTGCCGCGGTGGGCAGGGCTGCCAGGGCAGGCCCGCATGATCCCCATGCGATTCCGCTATGATCGCCCCGGCCCGCACGTCGCGGGAGCTGGGGAGGTTCCATGGGGTGTACACGTCGTAGTGTTCGAGTGGCCGTGCTCGCGGCCGGCATGGCCTGTTTGACCGCGGTGGCGCCGGCGTCGGCCCAGCACGACATGCCGATGGGCGAGGCCACGGCCAAGCCGACCGGGTCCAAACCCTTGGAGCTGCCCAAGTACGTGGCCGATCCGATTCCGCTCTACTCGGTGGGCCTGGGGCCGTTCACCCGCAAGATCTCCTCGACCAACTACGAAGCCCAGGCGTTCTTCGACCAGGGCTTCCAGATGATGTATTCCTTCGCCAAGCCCGACGCGGTGCGCTCGTTCCGCGAAGCGTGGAAGCGCGATCCCAGTTGCGCCATCTGCTACTGGGGCGAGGCGTGGGCCTGGGGGTCGTACCTGAACGCGCCGATGCTGCCCGAGCATTCGCCGTTCGCCTACGCCGCGATGCAGAAGGCGCTGGCCCTGCGCGCAGACGCCGCGCCGATGGAGCGGGCGCTTCATCGAGGCGATGCCGGTGCGCTACGTCGAAGGACTTCGAGCGCCAAGAAGCGCATGCGAGCAGGACAAGGCCTACGCCGAGGCGATGCGCAAGGTGGCCGAGCAGTATCCCGACGACCTCGATGCGGTGACGCTCTACGCCGACGCGCTGTTCCTGCTCGAGCCGCGCCGCGGCACGCGCGACGTCAACGACCCGAACGTGCAGCGGCTGCACCAGGTGCTCGAAAGCGTGCTCGCCAAGGACATCAAGCACCCCGGCGCCTGCCACCTCTACGTGCACGCCACCGAGTCGACCGTGGTCCCCGGCAAGGCCGAGGCGTGCGCCGAGTTCCTCGGCAGCCTCATTCCCGGCGCCAGCCACATCAACCACATGCCGTCGCACACCTGGAACGAGGTCGGCCGCTGGGGCGACTCGGTGCGCGCCAACCTCGAGGCGTGGCACTCGGACCTCGAAGGCCGGCATCGGCGAGGGCTTCGCGATCTACCCCGATCACAACCTGCACATGCTGCTCTACGCGGCCTCGAACGACGGCCAGGGCGCCATCGCGACGCAGGCCGGCAAGGACTACGCGCAAGCAGCACCGGCGACACCTTCTACCAGGTGCTGACGCTGCTGCGTTTCGGCCGCTTCGACGAGGTCCTCGAGGTCGAGCAAGCGCCCCGAGCGCGACGTCAACGGCGGCGCTGTGGGACTTCGCCCAGGGCTATGCGCAGCTGCGCAAGGGCGAGATCGATTTCGCCAAGCTCTATCTGGCGCGCGTGCAGAAGGCGGCCGACACGTCGAAGCAGGAGTTCCGCCAGCATCCAGCCAGCGCCCTGCTCGGCATCGCCGCCAACATCCTGGAAGGCGAGATCCAGCGCAGCCTCGGCGACAAGAAGGCCGCGCTCGCCAGCTTCGAGGCCGCGGTGAAGCTCGACGACGCGCTCGTCTACGACGAGCCCGAGCCGCTGCCGTTCGCCGCCCGGCACTGGCTCGGCGCGGCGCTGCTCGAGGCCGGCCTGCCGGCCGAGGCCGAGGCGACCTACCGCGAGGAACTCGAAGAGCATCCGCACAACGGCTGGTCGCTGCTCGGCCTGCAGCAGTCGCTCAAGGCACAGGGCAAGCCCACCGCCGACGTCGACGCGCAGCTCGAAAAAGCGTGGGAGCGGTCGGACACCTGGATTCGCGCCTCGCGTTTCTGATCGGCGCGCACCCGCGTCTCCGACGCTCCGCCGCGCGTGCCCGAGACGAGGGCACAAGCGGCGGCTCGACCGCTGCCAGGGCCCGGTGGACAACCCCATCGGGCCCTTGTGCTGTCCGAGCTGCCGCTTCGCGTCGCCCGGGCCTGGTCCTTCGCGAGCGCCGGGCTCCGCGTCAGCGCGCCGCGGCAAGCGCCGCCAGCTTGCCGCGCGTCGCCGTCAACGTGTCCACGTCGGTGCCGTCAATCTCACCGGCCGCTTCCAGCGCGCTCAGGATCTGCACGGCCTCGCTGTAATCACGCACGGCCAGCTCGCGGTCGGCCGGGCCGCCGCCGGGCAGGCCGCTCAGGACGACCGCGGCATCGCCCCGTTCGATCAGCGCCGAGGCCACGCTCACGCGCAACTCGACGTTGTCGGGATTGCCCTCACTGAGCGCCCGGCACGTGTCGACCGCGCGCTGCAGGCTGCCAAACGCGGCGGTCCGCTGGCCGAGCTTGGCCAGCAGCCGGCCGCGCATGCCGTGGTTCGTGGCGGTCTCGGCCCGCGCCCGCGTGCTCTCCGGGTCGGCCGCGGCCAACTGGTCCTGCAGCGTCGCCGCCCGCTCGAGCGCCATCAAGGCCTCGCGCGTGCGGCCGTCGGCGTCGAGCATCTCAGCCTGCTTGAAATGGGCGATCGCCAGGTCGTTCTTGGCGGCGGCGTTGGCCGGATCCTCGCGCACCTGCGCTTCGTAGGTCTCGAGCGCGCGCCGCTCCTCGGCCATGGCTTCCCCGCGCCGGCCAAGCGCGGTCAGGATGTCGGCGGTGTTGCTGCGGGCCACGGCCAGATTGCGGTGGAACATGGCGTTGTCGGGATAGCGCGCGGCGGCCCGCTCGAATACCGCGGCTGACTTGCGCATCGCGGTCAGGGCGTTCTCGTGGTCGCCCAGGTTCGGGTAGTTGGGATTGCCGAGCACGTTGCCGACCTTGTGATACGCCACGCCGAGCTGCCGCAGGTTGGCCGGATCGTCAGGCGCCGTGGCGGCCAGACCCTCCATCACCCCGAGCGCCAGGCGATGCTGGTCGAGCGCTTCGGCGGTGCTGCCGGTGGCCGCCAGCATGTCGCCGAGGCGGCTGTGGGCCACCGCCAGGTCGCGGCGCGCGGCCGGCGAGGCCGAGGCGTCGGTGGCGGTGTCGCGGACCAGGGCCACCGCGCTGCGCACGGCCGCCATCGCGGCCTTGGTGTCGCCAGTCGCCGCCAGCAGCTCGCTCAGGCGCAGCTGCGCGGTGGCGGCGTCGCGGCGCAGTTCCAGCGGGCTGGTCTGGTCCACCCGGAGCGACTCGTAGAGGGCCACGGCCTTGCGATAGCTGGCCAGCGCTCCGGGGGAGTCGCCCAGATTGGGATTGAGCGGGCGACCCTGCACGTCGCCGACGCGGACATAGCCGGCGGCCAGCTCGCGGCGCAGGTCGGCGCGGTCGCCGGCGTCGGCAGCCAGCTTGTCCAGGTACTCGATGCCGGTGCGCACCATCAACTGGCGGGCCGGGGTCGAGCCGGCCAGGTCCTTCACCGCGTCGTGGATGTCGAAGAGAAACGCGTTGGCCAGCAGGCGCACGTCGTTGAAGCGCTGCTCGGCCCGGGCCCGCTCGGCGCGCGCGACGCGCGCCTGCCAGGCGATGCCGACCAGGCCGGTGACGAGCGCCAGGAACACCGCCACCGCGGCGGTCACCGCGCCGCGATGCCGGCGCACGAACTTCGACGCGCGGTAGCCGAACGTGTCGTGCCGGGCCAGCACCGGCAAGCCGGCCAGGTGGCGGCGGATGTCCTCGGCCAGCTGGTCGACCGACGCGTAGCGGCGCGGCGGCTCCTTGCTGATGGCCTTCATCACGATGTTGTCGAGGTCGCCGGCGAGCCGGCGGCGCAAGCGCTCCGTGTCGCGCAGCCGCGTCGTCGGCGCGTCGCCGCCGACAGGAGCCGGGCCCGCGCCGTCCGGGGCCGCGACGACGTCGCGGGGTTCGAGCGGCCGCGTGACCGCCAGGCTCGGCCGCACCGGGTCCGACTCGCACACCGCCCGCACGATCTCGGGGACGGCGCGGCTGGTGATGCGGTACGGCATCCGCCCGGTGAGCAGTTCGTAGAGCAGGATGCCGAGCGAGTAGACGTCGGTGGCCGTGGTCACCGGCGTCGCCGCGCACCTGTTCGGGGCTGGCGTACTCGGGCGTCATCAGCTGCAGGCCCGGGGCGGTCGCTGCCGCCAGCGTCTGGCCGGTCAGGTCGGCGTTGAGCAGCTTGGCGATGCCGAAGTCGAGCAGCTTCGGCACCCCCTCGCTCGTGACCAGCACGTTGGCCGGCTTGATATCGCGGTGGATGACCAGGTTCTGGTGGGCGTACTGCACGGCCTGCGCAGAGCACCTGGAAGAGCTGCAGCCGCGCCGTCGTGTCGAGGGCATGGCCGTCGGCAGTACTCGGCCAGCGGCGCGCCGTCCACGTATTCCATGACCAGGTAGGGCAGGCCGTCGGCGGTGGTGCCGCCGTCGAGCAGGCGCGCGATGTTCGGGTGATCCAGGCCGGCCAGAATCTGGCGCTCGGTGCGGAAGCGCCGCACGATCGCCTCGGTGTCCATGCCCCGCTTGAGGATCTTGAGCGCGACGCGCTTGTGGAAGACGTCGTCGTCGCGCACGGCCAGATACACCGTGCCCATGCCGCCCTGGCCCAGCTCGCGGACGAGGCGGTAGGCGCCCACGCGGGCGCCGGCGGTGCCCGGGAGGTCGGGTGGTTCAAGGCGAGTGACGTCGTCTGGGGCGCTGCTCACGGCCGGAAGTCGGGCCTAGTTTACGATGGCGCGTTCCTGGGCGAGCCGCGCCCCAGCCGCGGCCCCGGGATCGCGGCCCACCGCCATGTGAGTGGTGGGACGTCCCGAAGTCGCAGACCGCGTCCTCGCCGTCGGCCGGGGTGATGGCGACGACCGGCGGCCAGGGCGTCAGCGTTCCTGACCGCGGGGACGGAATCCATCGGGGAGGAATTCGACGGCCACCGCCTCGCCCGCCGACCCGGTGGCGCCACCGGGCCGGTAGGTGACGACGACCGGCACCGATACCTGCGGCCCGCAGCCGATGGTGCGGGGCGTGTCGGTGCGGAAGGAGGTGAAGACGACGGCGTCGACGCCCGTCGCGGTCACGCGCAGTTCGCCGCCCGCCACCGCCGCGATCAGCACCGCGCCGGTGGCGCTGCACTCGATGGCCACCCACGTGCCGAACGCTTGCGACTCGCCGGCGCCGAGCTTCCGCAGCACCGGCGTGCCGGCCGGATCGAAATCGGAGACGCGGATCGGGTCGGGATCGCCGGGCCGTGCCGGCGCCGGCGCGGGTCGATCGGGGTCCGGTTCAGTGGCCGTATCGGGCAGCGCAGGCACGTCGGGCGGGGGCTCCAGTTCACGAGCCGCCGATTCGGCCAGCGCCGCTGCGATCCGCGCCGAGTAGGCCAGGTACTCGCGGGCCGCGGTCTTGACTCCGGCGCTGCTGCCGCGGGCGGCTAGCGGGCCGAGCACGTTTCGCGCCGCCGTGAGATCCCGGTCGAGCAGGTGGAGGCGCGCCAGCGCCAGGCGGTAGTCGTCGCGCACCGGCGCCAGCGTGATGGCGCGCGCGATCAACCGGCGGGCCTCGTCCCGCGTGGCCTCCGCTCCCGCGAGGTGCTGCGCCAGGCGCTCGTAGGCCGGCGCGAAGTCCGGGTTGAGCGCCACGGCCTGGCGCAAGGCGGCCTCGATGGCCGGCGCCAGGCTCTCGGCCTCGTCGGTGATCTGTTCCAGGGCGCGGGCGCGGTAGAACTCGGACAAGAACGTCGGCGGGCCCGCCGCCGCGGTGGCGTAGGCCTTCGCCGGCTCGAGCCGGCCGGCGTCGGCCTCGAGCCGGGCCAGCCCCGCCAGCGCCAGCGACTGTCGCGCGTCGAGCTTGAGCGCCTGTTCGAAGTGGGCGCGGCCCTCGGGACGCTCGTCCAGGTGCGTGATGAGGTCGCCCAGCACGGCGTGCACCTCGGCCTCGGGCACCGGCGCCGGCTCGAGCCGCTCGATGGTCGACAAGCGCGCCGGCAACGCCACGTCGACTCGGTAGAGCACCGGCGCGAAGGCGTAGTTGCGGAGCTCCTGCTCGAGCACCGCGGGGGCCACGCCGAGGACGGTTTCGCAGGCGGTTGCGAAGGGCGTGCCCGCGATGACCGCATCCAGGAAGGCGGCAAACTTCGGCGCGTACTTCCGCTTGTTGCCCAGTTGCAGGTAGTGGATCAGAGTCCACGACTGCGCGTAGAACGCGGTGCTCTTCGACCGCTCGTTGTAGAGCGGCGAGTCGTGGGTCACGCGCACCAGGGTGTCGAGCGGCAACGGATTCTGCTGCACGGTCCACAGATGCCGCTGCAGCATCCGTCCCAGCCGGGCCGTCTTGCCGCCGTCACTCACGTCGAAGGTGCTGTAGAACTCGGCCAGGCCCTCGCCGATCCACGGGTCCACCTGGCCCAGGCTGCGGTTCATCACGAGGTGGACGTACTCGTGGTAGACCACGCTCTGCTCGTCGTCCTCCTGACTCATCAGGAGCGTGATGTAGTTCATCGGCCCGGGCTGGAAGTAGCCGCCCACCTCCGTGGGCACGCCGTTGTAGGTCGGCACGAACGGGCGATAGGCGTTGCGGGTGCCGAACACCAGCACCGTCGTGTCGGGGACCTGCCCGGCCGGCGTGGACCCCGCCGCCAGCATCGTGAGCAGTTCGTGGAGGCGTTCCATCCGCGCGGCGACCTGGCGCAGCGCGCGCGTGTTGACGTCGCCCATCACGCGGAAGTGCGCGCTCTGAATCTGACGCCAGTCACGTTGCGGCGGGACATCGGCGGAAGCTGACGTGGCCCCGCCCAGCACCACCCACGCCGCGAGACAGCCAGCCGTACCCAGACGTCGCATCGGGAGCTCCGTTCTGGAGGGAACGGGCGCATTGTAGTTCAGGACGGGCCCGGGTTCTCCGCCCTCCGGACGGGGCTCCCGCGCTATCATCGCGGCCAATGTCTACACCGCGTCGTGTTCGCGTCGGCGTCCTGGGCGCCGGCATCTGGGCGCAAGGGGCCCACCTTCCTGGCTTCGCCCGCGATCCCCGGTGCGAGCTGGTGGCCATTGCCGACCCCAAGCGGGATCTGGCCGACGAGGCCGCGCGCCAGTTCGGCATCGCCCACGTCCACGATTCCCACGAGGCGCTCATCGCCCGCGGCGACCTCGACCTGATCGACGTGTGCACGCCCAGCAGCACGCACTTCGCCCTGTCCTGGGCGGCGCTGGAGGCCGGCCATCACGTGCTGTGCGAGAAGCCGGTGGCCTTCGACTTCCGCGAGACCCGGCGGGCTGCCGCGCTGGCCCGCTCCAAGGGTTTGAAGACCAAGCTCGGCTTCACCTTCCGTTACGCCCCGGCGATGCGCTACTTCCGCCAGCTGGTGGCCGACGGCTTCGTGGGCACGCCCTTCATCTTCAACGGCTACGAGCAGAACTCGCAGTGGCTCGACCCGATGAACCCGCTGCGCCAGGTGGATCCCGACATCGACCCGAACGTGCTCCACGTGTCGTCGCTCGAAGGCTACGGCGCGCCGGTCATCGACCTGTCGCACCTCATGGTCGGCGCCGACCTGACCCAGGTGGTAGGCACGATGCGCAACTTCATCCCGGACCGCATGGTCCGCGCTACCGGCCGGATGCAGCGGATGAACATCGACGACGGCGACATCTACCTGGGCGAGTTCAGCAATGGCGCGCTGTGCTCGATTCAGACGAGCTATGTCACCGTCGGCAACTATCCCGGCATCGAGGCGCGGCTCTACGGCAGCAAGGGCGCGATCATCTGCCGGCTGGTCGAGGAGCACGGCATCTGCGAGCGCATCGGCTGGCCGACAAGGACCACGTCGAGTTCAAGCGCGCCGAGGTCCCGGCCGAGTTCTATCCGCCCGGCGGCTCGCCGCAGGAATCCTGGCGCACGCTCTTCTACGCCAACCTGGTCAGCAGCTTCATCACCGAGATCCTGGCGGGCGACGACACCAACGAAGGCAACTTCGACGACGGCGCCTGGGTGCAGGAGACAATCAACGCCGTGGAACTGTCGTTCCGGGAACGCCGATGGGTGACGCTCCCGCTCGCGTAGGGGCCTCGTCCGCGGCTGGCGCCGCGCTCGACGCCTTCTTCGACAGCTACTATCGCCAGCGGCCGGTCACGGCCACCTTCACCGGCATCCACGCCTACGACCGCGTGTTGCCCGACTGGTCGCCGGACGGCCTGGCCCGCGCCGCCGACGAGATGCGCGCGCAGCGGCGCGCGCTCGACGCGGCCGGCCGCGTGGCCGACGATTGGGTCACGGAGTTCCCGGCGCAGACCGATGTGGCGCTGGCCGACGGCGCGCTCGAGATCGCCCTGGCCGAACACGAGAGCGGCCACTTCGTGCACCACAATCCCGCGATGTGGACGGGCGAGGCCATCTTCGGCGTGCTCGGCCTGGTGACGCGCGGTTTCGCGCCGCTGGCGCAGCGGCTCGACCACGCCCAGTCGCGCCTCGAGGCGATTCCCGCGTTCCTGGCGCAGGCGCGGGAGACCATGGTGGCGGCGCCGCTCGACTGGAAGTCGCGGGCCACGCAGGAGTGCCGCGCGGCGCAGACGCTGTTTGGCGACACGCTGCCGGCGTGGGTGGCGGCACGTGGGCCAGACGAAGCCGCGGGGCTCGACGTCGCGCAGTGGACACGCGCGTCGCGGGCGGCGGGCGCCGCCTTCGCGGCGTTCGAAACGTGGCTGGCACTGCCGCCGCCCGACCAGCGCGGGGGCGTCGCCCGTCCGGATTCGGCCACCCCTGGGCCGGTCAGTGCGCTGTTCAAGCGTCGCACCCCGGCCACGCTGGCCACCGCCGTGCCGGAGCGCGAACACGCCGGGGAAGCGCTGCTCGAACTGCTGTTACGCCGCGGCCACTTCGTGACCACGCCGGTCCCGGACCTGCTGCGCGAGGCGACGGCGGCCCTGGACGAGGCCAGCGCGCGCCTCGACACCATGGCGGCCCCGCACGGCGGCTGGCCGGCGGTGCAGGAGCTGCTGGCCGCGCAGCATCCTACGGCGGACGGCTACCTGGCGCGCTTCGACGAGAAGTGGCGCGCCTGCTGGCAGGCGGCGCAGGACTACAAGCTCGTCACCTGGCCGATGGCGCCGCTGCGCTACGTGCCGATTCCCGAGCACACCCGCGCCGCCGCGCCGTCGCTCTACTACCTGCACTACCGTTCGCCGGCGCCGTTCGATCCGTTCGGTCTGTTCGACTACGTCGTGCCCGCCATCGACGGCCTCACCGGCGAGGCGTTGGAAGCGAAGCTGCGCGCCGTCAACGACAGCGTGATCACGCTCAACCACGTCGTGCACCACGGCGCCATCGGCCATCACGTGCAGAATCACCACGCCTACCTGGGCCGCTCGCGGGTCGGCAAGGTGGCGGCGGTCGACACGGCCAACCGCATCAGCATGTTCTCGGGCGGCAGCCTGGCCGAGGGCTGGGCCTGCTACGTGTGCGACCTGATGGAAGAGATCGGGTTCCTGACGCCGCTCGAACGGATTGCCCAACAGCACACCCGCGTGCGCATCGCGGCCCGAGCCGTCGCCGATCTCTCGATCCACACCGGCCGCTTCACCGCGGCGCAGGCGGCGTGGCTCTACGAGGAGCGCGCCTTCATGCCGGTGGCCGGGGCGCGGGCCGAAGCCGTGCGGAACGGCATGTATCCCGGAACGGCCGTGATGTACTGGCTGGGCACGCGCGGTCTGCACCAGCTGCGCGCCGAGGTCTGGGCGCGGCAGGGCGCCGCGTTCTCGATGCGGGCGTTCCACGATCGCGTGCTCAAACACGGCGCCATTCCGGTGGCGCTGATTGCCAGATTGATGCTGGCCGAGGAGACGGCGTCATGAGGTTCCAGTGGCGGCTCCGGCTCGGCGCGGCAACGGCGGCAACGGCAACGGCGGCGACGGTGGCGTTGGCGGTGGCAGCGACCCTGGCGGGATGCGGCGGCGGCTCGAGTGCGCCCGGGACTGCGGGCGGCACGGCTTCGGGCGCGGGTTCTACCCGGCTGGTGGTCGGCTACGACCGCGAGCCCGACACCCTGAACCGCTTCAGCACGCACATCCTCGAAGACATCGAGACCTGCGTGGTCGAAGGGCTGGTCACGACCAACGAGAAGATGGAGATCGTGCCGCTGCTGGCCAGCAGCGTGCCCACGCTCGAGAACGGCGGCGTCGTGCTGCGCCCGGACGGCGGCATGGACGTGACCTGGACGCTGCGCCCCGAGGTCAAGTGGCACGACGGCACGCCCCACACCTCGGCCGACGTGAAGTTCACGGTCGAGGCCATCAACAGCCCGAGCTACAACCCCGAGAGCACCGACGGCTTCGACCGCATCACCGGCGTGGACACGCCCGACCCGCTCACCGCGGTGCTGCACTACCAGGAGGTCTACGCGCCCTACGCGCTGCAGTTCGTGCGCGGCACCCTGCCCAAGCACGTGCTCGAGGGCCGTGACATCGACACCGCCAATGACTACAACCGGGCCCCGCTCGGCACCGGCCCCTACAAGGTGGCCGAGTGGAAGAGCGGCGAGTACATCCGCCTCGAGGCGGTGCCCACCTACTGGCAGGGCCGGCCCGCCGCCATCACCACGCTGCTCTTCAAGTTCATCGCCAACACCAACACCCGCATCAACCAGTTGAAGAGCGGGGAAGTGGACATGGTGGTGATGTTCCCCTGGGACAAGCATCGCGAGGTGGCGGCCATCCCCGGCGTGTCGGTGCACCGCATCGACGGCAACGGCTACGAGCACATCACCCTCAACCAGCGCGCCTTTCCGGCCTTTGCCGATGTGCGGGTCCGTCAGGCGCTGACCCACGCGCTCGACCGCGAGCTCATCGCCACGACCATCCTGGAGGGCCTGGCCCCAGTCACCCACGGTCCCGTCCAACCGGTGTCGTGGGCGTACAACCCCGCGGTCCGGCAGTACCCGTTCGACCCGGCGCGGGCCAAGACGCTGCTCGATCAGGCCGGCTGGCGCGACAGCAACGGCGATGGCGTGCGCGACAAGGACGGCCAGCGCTTCGCCTTCACGCTCATCACCCAGGCCGGCTTCGCGGTGCGCGAGAACGTGGCGCAGGTGGTGCAACGCCAGTTCAAGGACGTAGGCGTCGCGGCGGCCGTGCAGCTCCACGACGGCACCAGCATCAGCAAGCTGTGGTTCGAGGGCAAGTTCCACGCGATGTTGCACTGGTGGCAGCTCCCGGCCGATCCCGAGCTGGCCCTGTTCTTCGCGCGCGACCGCATGCCGCCGCGCGGCCGCAACATCAACTACGTGGCCGACGCGGCGCTCACCGACCTGGTCTACGCCGCCGACCGCACCGTCAGCCAGGCGGAACGGAAACGAATTCTGGGAGCGGCCCAGGAGCGCATTGCCGATCTGGCCATCGAGATCCCGCTCTACGGCGTGACCAAGCTGGACGCCGTGCCGGCGCGCCTGAAAGGGTTCACCGGCAACCCCACCAACACCGGGCCGTTCTGGAACGTGCACGCGTGGACGCTCGAGTAGGGCCGCTGGCGCGGCTGGCCGGGCGTCGCGCGGCCGAGGCCGTGCCGCTGCTGCTGCTGGTGTCGGGCATCGCTTTCGGCCTGCTGCAGCTCGTGCCGGGCGGGCCGATCGAGGTCTACCTCTCGAATCCGGGCGTGCGGCCCGAGGATCTGGAACGGCTGCGGCGCGCGCTCGGGCTCGACCGGCCGTTGTCGGTGCAATACGTCAGCTGGCTGGCGGCGTTCGTGCGCGGCGACTGGGGCTTCAGCTTCAGCGACGGACGGCCGGTGCTCGACCGGATCGTGGAACGGCTCCCGGCCTCGCTGGAGCTGCTGGGCGCCTCGCTCGTCCTGGCGCTGACCGCGGCAATTCCCGCCGGCATCATCGCGGCGGTGCGCCGGCGCGCCCTGACCGGCCGCGCCATAGCGGCCATCGCTGCCGCCGGGGTGTCGATTCCGGCGTTCTGGCTCGGGCTGATGCTGCAGCTGGTCTTCGCCATCGGCCTCGGCTGGCTGCCCTCGGCCGGCCGCGGCGCTGCCGGCGACGGGCTGGCGCGGCTGCAGTATCTGGTGATGCCGGCCTCGGTGCTGGCCTTCGTGCACGCCGCCGCCTGGTCGCGCTACCTGCGGGCCTCGATGATCGAGGTGCTGAAGTCGCCGTTCGTGGCCGCCGCCAAGGCCCGCGGCCTGGACGCGCGCGCGCGCTTGACGCGCCATGCGCTGCCCAACGCCCTGGCGCCGGTGGCCACGGTGGTGCTGCTCGACGCCGCCCTGCTCGTGCCGGGCGCGGTCGTCACCGAAAGCGTCTTTGCCTGGCCCGGCGTGGGCAGCCTGTTCACCGAAGCGCTTGGCCGGCGCGACTACACCGTGCTCATGGCCTTGCTGATGGTCAGTTCGGTGGCGGTCGTGGCCTTCAACCTGCTGGCCGACCTGCTGCACGCGTGGCTCGATCCGCGGGTGGCGTCGTGACCCACGCGCGTGGCCCGATCCGGAACCGGCATCGTGACGCACGCCTGGATAAATCTGAAAATGGCGTGGTGCCCGACGTCTGTCTCGACCAGGGAGGAGCGTCGTGACCCGGGCGTGGCTGTGGCTGGCCGCGCTGGCGGTGGTGGCCATGGCCGCGCCGCTCCTGGCGCCCTATGCGCCCGACGCGCTCGACTTGGCCAACCGCCGGGCGGCGCCGTCGCTGGTCCACTGGTTCGGCACCGACGACCTCGGGCGCGACACCTTCAGCCGGGCGCTGTTCGGCGGGCGCGTGTCCATTGCCATCGGCCTGCTGTCGGCGCTGGTGGCGGCCGTGCTCGGCGTTGCCGTCGGCGCGGTGGCCGGCTACGTCGGCGGCTGGACCGACACGGTGCTGATGCGCGCCACCGATGCCGTGCTGGCCGTGCCGCGTCTGCTCTTGCTCATGGTGGCGGCGGCGACGCTGCAACCCTCGGTGCCGGCGCTGGTGGTGCTGGTCGGCGCGGTCGGGTGGATGGAGACGGCACGGGTCACGCGCGCGGCCGTGCGGTCGCTGCTCGGCAGCGAGTTCGTGCTGGCCTCGCGCGCCGTCGGCGCCGGGCACCTGCGCATCCTGTGGCGGCATCTGCTCGGCAACGCCTCCGGCGCCATCCGCACCGCCGCCGTGCTGGCCGTCGGCCGCGCCATCCTGGTGGAGTCGGCGCTCAGCTTCTTCGGCGTCGGCGTGCAGCCGCCCGCCGCGAGCTGGGGCAGCATGCTCTACCAGGCGCAGTCGGCGATGACCACCGAGCCGTGGCTGGCGCTCTTCCCGGGCGCCTGCATCGTGCTCACCGTGGGTCTGCTCACGGCGCTCAGCGACCACGCCGACGCGTGACGGGGCGGCCCGCGCCGCCGGTCGCCGACGTGCGAGCCGCAAGTGTCACTGCGGCGGCGCGATGGGCTGGCCCGCCACGTCCACGATCGTGATCTCGCCGAAGCCGGCCAACTGGTCCTTCACCTTGGTGTAGTCGCCGACGACGACGATCAGCGAATCGGGCGAGCCGACGACCATGCGCGCGCCGGTCACCACCGCTTCAGGAGTGAGGGCGGTGATCTTGCTCTGGAACGTCTCCGGATAGTCGGCCGCCAGGCCGTAGGTCTGCACGGTGTTGAGGGTGCTGGCCAGGCCGCCCTGCGTGGCGTTCTGCACCACGAACAGCCCGCGGGCGTAGGCCTTGGCCCCGTCGAGCTCGGCCGGCTCCGGCGCCGTGGCGCGCAGGCGGTCGGCCTCGGCGTAGATCTCCTTCAGCGTCGCCCCGGTCACCTCGTTGCGCACGTCGGCGACGATGCGCGTGATGCCCAGGTCGCCGAAGGCGGCAAACTGCGAGGACGGCGAGTAGGTGTAGCCCTTCTCTTCGCGGATGTTCCGCACCAGCCGCGAGTCGAAGGCGCCGCCGTAGACCTGGTTGGCCAGCTGGCCCATGAACCAGCGCGGGTCGTCCCGCTTGATGGTGGTGTTGCCAACTGAGATTGACGACTGCACGCTGCCCGGGCGGTGCACGAACACCACCTTGCGGCCGTTCAGCACCGGCGGCGCCACGAACGTCGGCTTGGGGGCCTCGCCGCGGGCCCACGAGCCGAACGTCTTGTCGACCGCGGCCAGTGCGGCCTCGGGTGCGACGTCGCCGGTGATGATCAGGAAGGCGTTGTTGGCGTGGTAGTGCGCGGCGTGGTACGCGGCGAGGGCGGCCCGGTCGATGGCCGTGATGGTCTCGGCCGTGGCGCCGGTGCGCGCGTAGGGATGCTCGCCGAGCAGGGCCCGGCGGAACTGGCGGTTCGAGACGAACTGCGCCGAGGCGAGCTGGGCCTGCAGACGCTGGGTCGCGTTCGCGAGGAGCAGCTGCACCTCGTTTTCGGGGAAGGTGGGGCGACGGACGATGTCGGCCAGCAGGTCGAGCATCGTCGGCAGCGTGTCGGCCAGGCCCCGCATGGTGAAGGAGGTTGTGTCCTGGCCGGCGGCCGCACCCAGGGTGGCGCCCAGGCCGAAGATCTCGTCCCGGATGCGGCGGCTGTCGCGGGTCGTGGTGCCTTCCTGGGCCGCGTCGGCCACCAGCTGCGCCGTCCCGGCGCGGTCGGCCGGATCGACGGCGAGCCCCGAGCGGATGGTGAGAACGGCCGACACCTTGGGCACCGTGGCAAAGCGGGCGATGACCACGCGCAGGCCGTTGGGGAGCGTGCGTTCGACGCGGGCCGGTGGCGCGAAGGGCTTCTCGGGGCCCACCGCCGGGCGCGGCGGCAGCGCGGCCGCGGGCTGCGCCCACGCCGGTCCGGCCGTGCTCACGATTGTCGCGACCACCGCCACGGCGGCGCGGAACACGCGGCGACGCGCGTTCATCGCGCACCTCCAGGCGCCGGCTGGGTCGGGGCGGGGCGGCTGTCGAGCGTGGTGCGATTGGCCGACACCAGCCACTTGGCGGCCGCCGCCTTGACATCGGCGACGGTCACCGCGTCCAGTTCCTTCAGGATGCTGTTGATCTTGCCGGGGTCGTCGTCGAAGAGCGCGAAGGCGCCGAGCAGATTGGCCCGGCCGAAGCGCGGCAGGCCCCCGCCTTCGAGGTCTTCGAAGAAGCTGGAGCGCAGCGCGTTCTTGGCGCGGGCCAGTTCGGCCTCGGGCACGCCGTTGGTGCGCACGTCGTGCAGCACCTCGTCGATGGCCCCGAGCACGTCGTCGGCGGTTTTGTCGGGCGCGTAGTCGACGCGCACCGTATAGAGCATCGGCCCGTGCATGTCCCAATTGCTGCCGAGCAGGTTGAACGCGCCGGCCACGGCGCGGGCCAAGCGGGTGTCGCGCACCAGCTTCTGGTGCAGGCGCGCGCTCTCGTCGCCAACCAGCAGCGGGTCGAGCACGGCCAGCGCGAAGAAGTCCTTGGACAGCCGTGGCGGCAGGTGCCAGGCCGAAGCCAGGGCCGGCGTGCGGGCCAGCGCGTCCTGCCGGGTGGCGCGCTTCTCGGCGGTTTGCGCCGGCTCGCTCACGTCGGGCGGCGGCGGCGCGGCCCGGCGCGGAATGCCGCCGAAGTGCTTCTCGGCCAGCGCGCGCACCTCGGCCGCGGTGGTGTCGCCGACCACCACCAGCACGGCGTTGTTGGGGGTGTAGTAGGTCTGGAAGAAGGCGCGCGCGTCCTCGAGGGTGGCCGCCTCCAGTTCCGAGAGGTCGCCGTAGAAATTGTGGGCGTTGTGCCAGTTGGTATTGGCCTTCTCCCACAGGTCCAGCCACTCGAAGCTGGCGTGCGGCTGGTTGAGGACGTTGACGCGCACTTCCTCGCTGACCACGTTCTGCTGGTTCTTCAGGTTCTCGGCGCTGACATCGAGCGAGCGCATGCGGTCGGCCTCGAGCCACAGGCCGAGTTCGAGCGCGCTGGCCGGGAGGATTTCGTAATAGTTGGTGTAGTCGAACCGCGTCGATCCGTTGAGCAGGCCGCCGGCCCGCGAGACCAGCTGCACGTGCTCCATCTTCTTCAGCTGTCCGGAGCCCTGGAACATCAGGTGCTCGAACAGATGGGCAAAGCCGGTGCGGCCCTTCGGTTCGACCCGAAAACCGATGTTGTAGATGACCTCGACGAGCACGATCGGCGCGCTCTTGTCGGGGCTGACGACCACCTTCAGGCCGTTGGGCAGGGTGAAGTACTCGTAGGGCACCACGAAGTCGGCCGGGGCGGCGGCCGCGGGCAGGGGCCAGCCTACGGCCAGCAGGGCCAGCAGCGCACAGGTCACAAGGCGTCGTGGCATGAGTCGTCTCCTGTCCGCCATCATGCCTCAAGCCGACAGCGGGCGGCACGGCGCCGGTCCCCGTCGAGATCGGGGTCCCACGGTCCGCTGGCCGGACGGCTGTCGCACCACCCTCGGGCGGCCGGCTCTCCCACCACTCGCCGGGCGGCCAGCGCCTCAGGCGGCGTGGATCGGACCGGTATAGCGCGACGACGGCCGGATGATGCGGTTGTGGTCGGCTTGTTCGAGGACGTGGGCCATCCAGCCAACCATCCGGCTCACGGCAAAGGTCGGCGCGAAGAGCTCGGGCGGCAGGCCGATCTCGTGCAGCACGACGCCGGCGTAGAACTCCACGTTGGTGCGCAGCCGCCGCTCCGGATACCTGGCGTCGAGAATCTCGAGGGCGACGCGTTCCACTTCAACGGCAAGGTCGACGATCGGCCCGCCCAGCGCCTGGGCCGTGGTTTTCAATACCGCCGAGCGCGGGTCCTCGGTGCGATAGACGCGGTGGCCGAAGCCCATGATGCGCTGGCCCGACGCCAGGGCGCGCTCGACCCAGGGGCGCGCCGCCGCCACCGAGCCGATCTCACGCAGCATGTCGACGACGCGGCTCGGGGCGCCGCCGTGCAGCGGGCCCGAGAGCGCCGCCAGTCCCGCCACCGCGGCCGCGGTCAGGTCCGCGCCGGTCGACGCCACCACGCGGGTCGTGAAGGTGGAGGCGTTGAAGCCGTGGTCGATGGTGAGCAGCAGGTAGCGCTCCAGCGCTTCGGCTTGCGGCTGCGTAGGCGTGACGCCAGTGGCCATGCGGAAATAGTCGGCGGCCAGGCCCAGCGATGGGTCAGGGGCCACCGGAGGGAGGCCCTGGCGCGTGCGGAAGACGGCAGCCGCCAGGGTCGGCAGTATGGCCGCCAGGCGCAGCGCCGCCGGACCGCGGCCTTCAGGCGGCAGGTCCAGCCACGGCCGCTGGTCCTGTCCGGCCAGCGACAAGGCCGTGCGCAAAGCCGACATGAGCGGCCCGGAGGCCGCCAGGTGCGGCAACGCGGTGAGCATCGGCGGCGGCAGCACGCGGAGGGCGGCGGTCTCGGCCGTGAACGTCGCCAGGGTGACGCGGTCGGGCAGGTGGCCGTGGTGGACGAGGTGCCACACCGCCTCGAACGAGTGTGTGAGGGCCAGCGCGGGCGCGGGGTGGCCGCGGTAGTGGAAGAAGCCTTCGTCGCCGCGGACATCGCCGATGGCGGTCTCGGCGACCACCACCCCTTCGAGGCCGGCGGGTGCGTCAATCACGGTGCTCATGGCGGCATCATGGGCCCGGAGCACGAGATTGATCAATCTTGATCTACGATCAACCTCGATGGACACGCATCTGCTGCCGGCCGCGGCTGCCGCCACGCGCGTCGGCGTGAAGCGGGCCACGCTCTACGCTTATGTCAGCCGAGGGCTGCTGACGGCGTTCTCGGTGCCGGGACGACGCGGCAGCTGGTTCGACCCGGTGCAACTCGATGCGCTGACCCGCAAGGCCCGCCACCCCGAGGAGCGCCGTCCGGACCTGCGCATCGCCTCGGCGGTCACGTTGATTCGAGCGCGGCCACGATCGGTACCGCGGCCGCGCCCCCGCGGCGCTGGCCGCGGCGCATGCCTTCGAAGCCGTGGCCGAGTTCCTGTGGACCGGGGTGTTGAGCGAGGACGTGCCGCCGTGGCCGGAAGACGCGCGCGCCGTCGCCTCGGCCCGGCGGGCCCTGGCCGCGCTGCCGCCCGGCTCGCCCATGCCCGATTGGCTGCGCGTGGCCGTGGCCGTGCTTGGCGCATGCGACCGGTTGCGCTTCGATCTGCGTCCGGCGGGGGCGCTGGCGAGCGCGCGCCGCTTGATGGCCGGAACGGTCGCGGCGCTGTCGGAGACGTCGGTGCCGGCTGGCCGGCGAGCCCGGTTTCGCGTCGCCCGGCAACTGGCCGGCTGCGTGAGCCCGCGCCGCCTGCCCGCCGCCGCGGTCCAGGCGCTCGACACGACGCTGACGGTGATGGCCGACCACGAACTGGCGGCCTCCACGCTGGCCGTGCGGGTGGCCGCGTCGTTCCGGGCCGACCCTTACGCCGCCGTCCTGGCCGGCCTCGGGGCCATGGCCGGCACCTGGCACGGCGCCGCCAGCCGCCGCGTCGAGGATACGCTGACCGCCCTGGCCGCGCCGGGCGCCGATGACAGCGCCGTCGGCCGGCTGCTGCACGAGCCGCACATGGTGCCGGGCTTCGGACATCCGCTGTATCCAGACGGCGATCCGCGCGTGGCCGTGTTGCGGCGGGCGGCCGCCGCGGGCCGCGCGGTGCCCGAGGCCGACGCGTTGGTCCGCGTGGCGCGCGAGCAAGGCGTGCCGCCGCCGAACGTGGATTTCGCGCTGGCCGTGGTGGCGCGCGCCTTCCGCCTGACGCCGGGCGCCGGCGAGACGCTGTTCACCGTCGCTCGCCTGGCCGGCTGGCTCGCCCATGCCTTCGAGGAATACGCGCAGGCCACGACGTTTCGTCAGCGCGCCGTCTACACCGGGCCGCGGCCGGAGTCGTGACGCGCTAGCGCACCGCCGACTGCAGCGCGGGATAGGTGAAGAACAGCAGGTGCAGCAGGTTCAGTCCGATATGCGCCAGCACGGCGGCGGCGAGCGAGCCGCTGACGGCGTAGATCCAGCCGTAGCCGACCCCCGCCAGGGTGGCCAGCGCCACGGCGGTCCAGCCGCCGCCGAGGTGGGCCAGGCCGAACAGCGCCCCGGCCGCCAGCATTGCCGTCCAGCGCGCCCGCTCGGTGTCGCCGAGCCAGGCTTGCAGGCCCCGCTGGATGACGTGGCGGAACAGGGCTTCCTCGGGAACGGCGGTCAGGAACGTCATGCTCCACAGCCACAACGGCCACCACGCCGGCAGCTTGGGATCCCACCGCGCGGAGCCGGCCGCCACCGTGGCCGCCATCACGACCGCCGCCATGATGGCAAAGCGTGACAGCACCGCCGGCGCCGGCGCCCGCAGGGGGCTGATGGCGCGGCGCGGGTAGACAAGGCCGAGCAGGAACAGGCCCATCACGCCCTTGTCGAAGTTCAGATATTTCGTGTACGGCGCCGCGTCGGCGGCGAGGCGCACGTCGTCGAGCACGCGCGGGTTGGTGAAGCCGGGCACGGCGTGGGCCAGCAGCGCTCCGCTCATCACCAGCATGACGGCGATGGCGAAGCCGCGCAGGGCGCCGTCGGGCGCCAGCGACGACACCCGGCACGCCGACACGAAGGCAAAGAGCGCCGCCAGTCCGGGCGTGGCTACCAGGCCGCCGAACTGCGCGGCGACGAGCGCCACCGCGAAGGGCAGCACCCACAACGAGACGGCGCGGGGCGACGCCGACAGGCGCGGCGCCCACAAGGCCAGGATGGCCACGGTCAGGGCCGCGAAGGCCACGACCGCCGGCCCGGGCAGCGCCGCGGTCAGCAACACGACCGCGGCGGCCAGCAACATGATCGCGGCGGCCAGCAGCACGACCTCGGGCGGCGCCAGCTCACTGCCCGGCGCTCCGCTTCGGCACGGGACCGACGATCGCCTGATTGACCAGGGTGCGTATGCGGAAGCGCAGATCCACCGGGCCGGCCGGCAGGAGCTGGGTCAGGAACACCGCCACCAGCTTCTCGGCCGGGTCGGCCCAATAGGTGGTGTGATAAGCACCGCTCCACGAGAACTCGCCGGCCGCGCCGTAGCGCGGCGCCCGGCCGAGCTGTTCCACCACCTCGAAGCCCAGGCCCCAGCCGAGCGTGCCGTCCACGTACAGGGTGCCGACGTGGTTCGCGGTCATGAGCGCCACGGTCGTCGGACTGAGCAGGCGCACGCCCTCGAGCTCGCCGCCGTTGAGCATCATCAACATGAAGCGGCCGTAGTCCTGCGCGGTCGAGAGCAGTCCTGCGCCGCCCGAGTAGGCCACGCCCGGCCCGTGTGTGTAGGCGCCTTGTCCCGGGTGCCCCTCGGGGGCGCGCGTGATCCTGCCATTTGCGCCGACGGCGTAAACGGCCGCCAGGCGGTCCGCCTTCCCGGCCGGCAGGAAGAACGAGGTGTCGATCATCTTCAGCGGGGTCGTGATGCGGGCGGCCACGAACTCGGCCAGCGTCAGTCCGGTGATTCGCTCGATGACGTTACCCAACACGTCGGTGCTGTAGCCGTAGACCCAACGCTCCCCCGGCTGCGACTCGAAGGGCAGGGTGGCCAGCTTGTCGATCCACGCGCTCATCGGTTCGGCGCGATCGGCGAAGTACCACTGGGTGAAGCCGGCGGCCCGATAGTACGGGTCGAGCGCGCCCGTTCCGTAGGAGATGCCGGCGGTGTGCGTCAGCAGGTCGCGGATGGTGATCGGGCGAATCGCCGGCACGATCTCGACGCGGCCGTCGCGCTCGGTCAGCACGGTGGTCCTGGCAAAGGCGGGAATGACCTTGGCGACCGGATCGGAGAGGCTCAGCCGGCCTTCTTCGACCAGCATCATGATGCCGACGCTGACCACCGCCTTGGTCATCGAGGCAATGCGGAAGATGCTGTCGGTGGCCATGGCCGTGCCGCGCTCGACGTCCTGGGCGCCGGCGGCTTCGAGGTAGGCCACCTGGCCACCGCGCACGACCAGAGTGACCGTGCCGGCCACTTGCTGGTCGCGCACGGCCGCGCGCATCGCCGCGGTGATCCGCTCGAGCCGCTCGGCCGACAGGCCCACGGCCTCGGGCGAGGCGGCCCTGGGCAGCGACTGCGCCGCGGCCGACGCAGTTAGACACAGACAGAGCAGGGCGACGGCAAGGCGGGCGGCCGGTGGCGTCATGGTCACGGCAGGCCTCGACGGGCAGCGACGAAATAGAGCGGGCGCTTCATCGTCTCGACGAAGCTCTTGGTCAGATAGACGCCGACCATGCCGATGGCCAGGATGATCAGGCCGCCGATCAGCACCAGCACCGCCGTGGCCGAGTGGACCGCCTGGACGGCGGCATCGGCATGCGGCGGCGTCAGCGCGGTGCGCGCCAGCACCACGGCGGCCACCGCCGAAATCAGCGCGCCCAGGATCACGACCAGTTGCAGCGGCACCTCGGAGTAGGCCACGAGCACGTGGAAGGCCAGACGGATCGAGCGGAGCAGGGAATAGCCGCTGGCACCGCCGCCCCGGGGCTGATGCTGCACGTCGATGGTCGTGGTCGACACGCCCATGATCGCCATGATCGCGTTGACGTTGCGAGTGCGCTCGCGGTACTCGCGGAAGTAGAGCACCGCCTGGCGCGACAGGCAGCGGTAGTTGCCGACGCGGTGGTCGTAGCGCACCTTGACGAATAACTGGATGAGCGCGTAGAAGAGCCGCGCCAGCGTGCGCTTCACCAGCGGGTCCTGCCGGCGCATCCGGCGCGTGAGCACCAGGTCGGCGCCGGTTGTACGGGCGGCGTCGAGCAGGGCCGGCAGCGCCGCCGGATCGTCCTGCAGGTCGCAGGCCATGATCACGGCGTGATCGGCGTCGACGTGGTCGAGGCCGGCGGTGATGGCCACGTGCTCGCCGTAGTTGCGGATGAACTTCACCCCGCGCACGCGCGGATCGCCCGCCGCCAGCGCCTCGATCAGCGGCCACGATCGGTCGCGGCTGCCGTCGTCGACGAGCACGAGCTGCCAGTCGTCGGTCAGCGGCGTCAGCGCCGCGACGATGCGTCGATGCAGTTCCTGGAGGGTCGATTCGGCCTGGTAGACAGGCACGACCACGCCGATCTTGGCCACGGACGACACTATAACCGGTGACAGCGATGCGCCGGGGTGCGCCCTTGACGCCCGCGCGCCGAGGCCCGCGCGCCCATCCGGACACCCCGGCCTTGATCCCGCCCCCGAGTAAGATCCCGGCATGACGTCCGTGACCATCGCGGCGGCGTTCCGGGGAGTGCTGAATGACGGCGGGCTGCGACGGTGCGACACCTACCAACGGTCGGGCGGTGACCGAGGCGCCCTACGGCACCTGGGCCTCGCCGCTCACGGCCGCGCGGGCCACGGCCGGCGCCTTGCGTCTCGGACAGATCGCCGTTGACGGCGACGACCTCTACTGGCTGGAGGGCCGGGCGTCGGAAGGCGGGCGCAACGTGCTCGTGCGCTCGTCGGCGGGGAGCCCCCCGGCAGACGTGTCGCCGCCCGGGTTCAACGTCCGCAGCCGCGTGCACGAGTACGGCGGCGCCGCCTACGCCGTCCACCAGGGCACGGTCTACGCCTCGAACTTCGCCGACCAGCAGCTGCACGCCTTCACCGCCGGGGCCCCGCCCACGCCGCTCACGCTGCCGGGCTATTTCTACGCGCAGGGCCGGGTCGACGCTGGCCGCCAGCGACTGCTGTGCGTGCGCGAGGACCACACCCAGGGCGACGCGCAGCCGCCCGCGGCCATCGTCGCGGTGCCGCTCGGCGCGACCGCGCTGGCGGCCGGCGAAGTGCTCGTGTCCGGCCCCGACTTCGTCTCCGATCCGGTGCTCAGCCCCGACGGACGGCGGCTGGCGTGGCTGCAGTGGAATCATCCCGATATGCCCTGGGACGGGACGGAACTCCACGTCGCCGAACTCGACGGCCGCGGCGTGCCGCGCGCCTCGCGACGCGTGGCCGGCGGATTCCGACGAGTCGGTGTTCCAGCCGACCTGGTCACCCGGCGGCGTGCTCTACTTCATCTCCGATCGCACGGGCTGGTGGAACCTTTACCGGTGGCGTCAGGGCGTGGCCGAACCCGTTCACCCGATGCCGTTCGATTTCGGCAAGCCGCAGTGGCAGCTCGGCACCTCGACCTACGCCTTTGCCGACGACAACCGGCTGGTCGTGACCTACGCCGACCAGGGCCGCTGGCGCCTGGCCCTGTTGTCGATCGACCCCGGCCGGTGCGAGCCGCTCGACCTGACGCTCGACCCGCTCGACGCGGTGGTGGCGACGTCGCGGGCCGCCTACTTCGTCGGCGGATCGGCCAGCGAGGGGCCGGCCATCACGCGCGTGAGCTTCGGCGGCGAGGCGGAGATCGTCAAGCGCTCGCGCCACGACACGCTCGAGCCGGCCTTCGTCTCGGCTCCCGAGGCCATCACCTTCGACAGCGCCGGTCTGCCCGTGCACGCCTTCTACTATCCGCCCGCCCATCCCGCCTTCCGCGCGCCGGCCGGCACCACGCCGCCGCTGCTCGTGCTCAGCCACGGCGGGCCGACCGGCGCCACCGACGCGGTGTTCGATCCCGAGGTGCAGTTCTGGACGACGCGCGGCTTCGCGGTGGTCGACGTCAACTACGGCGGCAGCACCGGCTACGGGCGGGCCTACCGGCAGCGCCTCAACGGCCAGTGGGGCATCGTCGATGTGCGCGACGCCGTCAACGCCGCCAGGCACCTGGTGGCGGCCGGCAAGGCCGATCCGGCCCGGCTCATCACCCGCGGCGGCAGCGCCGGCGGCTACACGACGCTGGCGGCGCTGGCCTTCCACGACACCTTCAAGGCCGGGGCCAGCTACTACGGCATCAGCGACCTCGAGGGGCTGGCGCAGGACACGCACAAGTTCGAGTCGCGCTACCTGGATCGCCTGGTCGGACCCTACCCGGCGAGTCGCGCCACCTATCGCGAGCGGTCGCCCATCCACGCGGTGGACCGCTTCAACTGCGCCCTGATCCTGCTGCAGGGTCTCGAAGACAAGGTCGTGCCGCCAAATCAGTCCGAGATGATGGCCGACGCGGTGCGCAGGAAAGGGTTGCCGGTGGCCTACGTCACTTTCCCTGGCGAACAGCACGGCTTCCGCCAAGCCGAGAACATCGTGCGCGCGCTGGAATCGGAACTGTACTTCTACGGTCGCGTATTCGGCTTCACGCCGGCCGACGCGCTCATTCCGATTCCAATCGACAACCTGGAATAGGCGCGCCCGACGTCAGAACTTGACGGTGACGCCAGCCGTGGCCCGCCAGAAGTCGAACTCGGGCAGCGGCAGGTCGCCGAAGTTGGTCAGGTCCTTCCACGACACCGCGCCGGTCTGGAAGCGGCGCACGTCGGCGCGGAGTCCGAAGTTGGGCGTGGGCAGCAGATAGACGCCGCCCCCGAAGTTGTAGGCCACGTCCTGCGCGCTGGCGCTGAGGACATTGCCCAGGAACGGCACGTCGATGTTGCCGGTCACCCGGACGACGCCCACACCCGCCGAAGCGTAGGGCTGAATCGGCCCGGTGGGGAGGCGCACCACCAGGTTGCCCATGTAGGTGGTGAGGTTGGCCTTCACCTCGGCGACCTCGATGCCGTTGACGTCGAGGCTGCCGAGCCAGATGCGCGCGGCCTCGAACTCGACGCCGAGCAGGCCGCCGAAGGTGACGGCGGCGCCGAGCGTGCCCTTGTTGGTTTCGTTGATCCGGGTGGTGCCGGCAAACGCCGTGGCCCGCAGGTCGGCCGAGGCCGTGGCCGGCGCGAGTGACGCGGCCAGCGTGGCCGCGAGGATCCAGGCGGAGCGAGTCGGGTGCGTCATTGCTCCACTGTAAGTCATCCCCTGCGCCAGTAGAATCCCCCCATGGGCAGGCTGGCGGTGGGCTGCCTGCTGGCCGTCCTGCTCATGGGCGTGCTGGCGGGCGCGGCGGGCTACTACGTGTGGGATTACGTCAGCCCGGTCCTCCGGAAGGTGACCGGCGTGACGGCGGGAGTGACCGGGCTGGGCGGACTGCGCGCCATCGAAGACGAGCTGAAGAACTCGGCGCCGTTTGTCGCGCCGGCCTCTGGAGAGCTCACGCCAACCCAGGTCGAGCGCTTCCTGCGCGTGCAGCGGCACGTGCGTCTGGTGCTTGGCGCGCGTGTCGAGACCTTCGGCGCCAGGTATCGTGCCCTCGCCGGAACGCGGCCCGACGGCAGCGCCCGGGTGCCATCGCTCGACGAACTGCTCACCGGCATCGGCGATCTGCCGACCGTCTACCTCGACGCCTGGCGTGCGCAGGTGCAGGCCATGAACACCGAGGGCTTTTCGCGCGAGGAGTTCGCCTGGGTCCGGTCACGCGTCTACCAGGCGGCCGGCCTCGACGCCGTGCGCTACGACGCCCGCGGCCTGGAGCAGGTGATTGCGGCCATGTCGCGCGGCGCTCGCATCGAGACGCCGGAGCTCACCTTGCCCGACGCGCCCGCCCGCAACCGCGAGCTGGTCAGGCCGCATCTGGCCGAGCTCAAGGGCTGGCTGGCCATGGCGGTGTTCGGACTCTGAGAGGGTCCGGCTCAGAAGAGCGACGGCTGGACGTCGGCGCCCCGTGTCAGCGCCGTGGTGACATCCTCGGGCTCCCACTCCACCGGGCCGCCGACGCGAATCGTGCCGCTGCTCAGCACCTCGCCGAACGCGCCGCCGCCCCACGGCGGCGCCAGCGCCGCCTGCAGCCCTGGGCAGGCGTCGTCCATCTGCCGGCACGGGCGGGTCTCGCCGAAGATGCGCACGCGGGCGTCGCCGATGCGCAGCACGCGCCGGCGCGCGCCGCGCAGATCGAGGTCGTCGACGAGCAGGTTGGCCCGGCGGAGGGCCGGGGGCGGCGGGCCGGGCAGATGCGCGGTCAGCGCCGTCCAGTGCTGCCGCGACATGATGGTGATCTGGCGACGTCCGCCCTGCGTGGCGTCGCCGTGCAGGCCCCGGCCGGCCACCAGCGTCGCCGAAGGAACCGCATCCATGCGGCCGCGATGGGCGCGCTTCACCCAGATGCCGAGCAACTCTGCCATGCCGGTTGGCGCCTCCACACGCGCGCCGACATTGTAGCTGGCGCGGCCGGGGCTGCGTGGCGGCGAACTGGCCCTATGCTAGGCGGGCCGTGGCTGCTGACCCTTCATCGCCTCACCTGCCGGCGCGCGTCGACCACGTCAGCGGGCTTGAAGCGCTGCCGCGCGTGACCGGCGCGCTGGCCCGCTTCGAACCGGCGGTGTTGCTCACCGCCGACGGGCTGGGCGCGATTCTACGCGTCGGCGGCGTCGGCCCCCGCCCCCGGCCGCACGCTCTGGTTCCTGGCCGATGCCCGGGCCATGCTTGCGTGGGAGTCCAGCCGGCGGCGGACGGTGACGCTGACCTTCCTGAGCGCCGACGAGCGCGTGTTCCTGCGCGTGTCCGGGAAGGCGGAGGTGAGCACCGACCACGACCGGGCGGCGCGGGCCTGGCGCCCGGCCTTCAAGCCCTGGTTTCCCAACGGCGCCGCCGATGCGCGCCTGCTGCTCGTGCAGTTCTCGGCCGACGACGCGGAGTTCTACGAGGCAGCCGAGGGGCGCGTCACCGCGCATCTGCCCGAGTAGGCGGCCCACGACGGTCGCACGCGCTGAAACCGGGAACCGTCAGCGCGTGTTGATACGCACGCCGCCGTTGACCGTGCGCAGCTTCAGCAGCGGTCCGCCGCTGCCGAGCGTGGCCCGCAGTTGGCGGCCGCGGCGGTCGGCCGGAACGGCGGCGAGGTCGCTGCGAATGCCGCCGTTGACGGTCGCGACTTCGAGCGCGGCGGAATAGCCGCCCGGCACCGCTAGCGTGACGCCGCCATTGGTCGTCTCGACGTCGAGCCCGGCGCCGTCCCAGGTCGCGCCGGTCAGGCGCACGTGCACGCCGCCGTTGCGGGTGGTGCCGACGACCTGGCCGCTCACGTCGTCCAGGGTCACGCCGCCGTTCTCGGTCGTGAAGCGCGATTCACCGCGCATGGCCCGCACCGAGATGCCGCCGTTCCTGGCCGAGAGCGCCAGCGCCGTGGCCCGCGGCGCCCAGATGCGGAAGCTGACCGACCACCCGCCGCGGCGCTCGCCGGGGCTGCGTTCCGGGCCATCGGCGCTGACGTTGGCGCCGGCGGCGGTGACACGCACGCCCGGCAGCAGTTGCGCGGCCTCGGCGTCGGTGTCGGCGTAGGTCTGCACCACCGCGCGCACGAGCACGTCGGGCTCATCCCAGCCTTCCACCAGGATGCCGCCATTGGGCGACGCGTCCACGGTAAGGGGGCTGGCCGGGGCCGGCAGCCGCGTGTCGCGCACTTCGCAGGCCTGCCCGCGGTCGCCACGTCGGCTGCGGGCGCACGGGTCGTCGGTGGGGCTGGCCTGCTGGAAGCCGTCGCGGTCGCGGTCCCGGCCGGGCTGCGCGGCGCTGCCGGCCAACGTACGGGTATGCGTGTGGCTGTGGGTGCGGACGGGCGCGGCGCGCCGAAATTCGGCGCGGGCCTGGCGGGCCGCCAGCCGGACCTCGCGCGCAGCGTCGCGCCACGCGTGACGCGCGGCCATCCGCGCCGCGCGTGCCACCTCGAGTGCCGCCGTGCCATCGCGACCGTATTGCTCGGTGGCCGCCGAAACCAGCACTGAACCCAGAACCGTCGTGGCCGCCAGCAAGGCGGCGGCAAGGTATCGCGTCATCGCTTCCCTCCGTCGTGAACGTCGAGGGCTTTGACGGCGCGAGTCAGGAAAACGTTGGCCCGGACCCGAACGGGCCGCGTCCCACCGTGCCGGTTAGTCGCCGGTGGCCGTGGGCCGTTCGGGATTGGCGGACCACTCGCTCCACGAGCCCGGGTAGAGACGCGCGCCGCGCAGGCCGGCGTGTTCCAGGGCCAGCAGGTTGTGGCAGGCGGTGACGCCCGAGCCGCAGTACATGACCACGCGCGAGGCGTCGTCGGCGCAGATCGGCGCCCATTCGGCGCGCAGCGCCTCGGGGGTCTTGAAGGTCTTGTCTTCGTTCAGATTGAGCTGGAAGAAGCGGTTGACCGCGCCGGGAATGTGGCCGCCGACCTTGTCGAGCGTTTCGTTCTGGCCGCGGAAGCGTTCGGCGGCGCGCGCGTCGACGAGGACGCGCGCCTCGTCACCCAGGTGCGCCTGCACGTCGGCGGCCGGCACGCGACGGTCCTCGGCGGGCGCCGCCGCGAACTCCGCCGGCGCCCACGTCTCGGCCGCGGCGCTGACCGGCAGTCCGGCGCGCTGCCACGCCGCCAGGCCGCCGTCGAGCACGGCGACGCGCTCGTGGCCGAGCCAGCGCAGCATCCACCACCCCCGGGCCGCGAACATGCCCGTGTCGGCGTCGTAGAGCACCACCTGGCTCCGCCGCGAGACGCCCAGGCTGGCGAAGCTGGCGGCGGCGGCCTCGGGCGAGGGCAACGGATGGCGGCCGTTGTCGCCGCTCTTGGCGCCCGACAGGTGAGTGTCGAGGCTGACGTAGCGGGCGCCTGGGATGTGTCCGGCGCGGTAGAGCGCCTCGCCTTTTTCGGGTGCCGCCAGGTCGAACCGGGCGTCGAGCACGACCCAGTCGGGATCGCTCAGGTGGGCGGCAAGGGTGGCGGCATCAATGAGCGTGGTGGGCATCGGGCTGGGCTCCTCGGAGCGCGACGGCGAGCTGGTGCAGGAACAGGCCGACGTCGGTGACGACGCCGATGGTCTGCGTGGAGCCGCGGTCGCTCAGTTTCGTGACGACCGCGGGGTTGATGTCGACCGACACCACCTTCACCCACGACGGCACCATGTTGCCGACGCCGATGCTGTGCAGCATCGACGACAGCATGATCACGACACCCACGTTCTCGAGCGCCGCGGCGTACTTGTCCTGCGCCAGCGTGAGGTCCATCACCGTTTCCGGCAGCGGGCCGTCGTCGCGGATCGAGCCGGCCAGCACGTAGGGCACCCGGTGCACGTGCAGCTGGTACATCACGCCGCGGGTGAGCAGACCCGACTCCACCGCCTTGCCGATGCCGCCGGCGCGGCGCACGGCGTTGATGGCGCGCATGTGGTTGCGGTGGCCGTGTTCGACCGGCCGGCCGGTGTCGAGGTCGATGCCGAGCGAGGTGCCCGACAGCGCCGCTTCGATGTCGTGGACGGCCAGCGCGTTGCCGGCCAGCAGCACGTCGACGAAGCCGTTCTGCACCAGTTCGCCGAAATACTCGCCGCCGCCGGTGTGGACCACGACGGGCCCGGCCACGAAGCAGATCTTCTGACCCTGCGCCCGCGTCTCGCGCAGCATGGCGGCCACCCGGCCCACGGCCACTTCGACCCGGCGCTCCGACGACACGTCGTTGCTCATGAAGCCGAAGGTCGGCTTGTCGCGCCCCTGCAGGTCGGGCAGCACGCGGATGCCCTGCATCCCGCACACGACCTCGTCGCCGACCGCCAGGTCGCGCAGCTTGCGGCACTCGGCGCGGCCCTTGTCGACCACGATGGCGGCGTCCATGCGCTGGTGTGCGACGGCCGTCCACTTGCCGCCGAGCAGGAACTCGGTCTTGTGGTTGGTGGTCGAGTAGAAGTCGATCGGCGCGGCGCCGGCGATGTCGTTGACGCGCAGCAGCGCGTCGGGTGCGCCCTGCACGTAGCAGCCGAAGTTGCTCAGGGTGGCCAGCAGGTGGTCGAGCGCCTCGCGGGTGTCGGTGGCCACGCGCAGCGACAGCTGCGAGGTGTCGGCGTTGGTGCGGCCCACGTCGAAGTTGAGGATCTCGTAGCTGGCGCCGTGCTCGACGACGGTGGTGAGGATGGCCTGCAGGTCGCCCGAGTCGATGAGGTGACCCTGGGCGTCGACGGTCTCGAATATCATGCGCGTCCCTTGTCGTACTGGGTGGACGCCTATTCTAGTCTCTCGAGCAGCGGCCCCGGAGACCGGGGGCTGTCGGGCCAGTGCAGCGGGCCCCTCCCGCTATTGCGGCGGACCGGTCTTCGCCGCCGCCACGAGCAGGGCGGCGGCGCAGCGGGTGAGCGGAACCAGGCGCGCGCCTGACGTCACCGCAGGCTTTCGAGGGCGGCGATGCGGGCTTCGAGCGGGGGGTGCGTGGAGAGCAGCATCATCCACCTCGCGCCGCCGCTCGTGATTTTCATCGTCGCCATCTCGGCGTGCGACGGGTCCACCAGTTCGCGCGTGCTCTGCAGGCGGCGCAGGGCCGCCACCATCTTGTCGCGGCCGCTCAGCGCCGCGGCGCCGGCGTCGGCGCGGAACTCGCGGGCGCGCGAGAACCAGGCGACGACCATGCCGCCGAGGATGCCGAAGACCACCTGCAGCACCATCCGCACCATGAACTCGATCATGTAGCCGCCGCCCCCGCCGCCGCGCTCGTCGCGGTTGCCCTGCAGCATGTTGCGGACGATGTTGGCGACGACCATCGCCGCGAACATCACGAACGCGTTGACGACGCCCTGGATGAGCGTCATGGTGACCATGTCGCCGTTCTTGATGTGCGACATCTCGTGCGCCAGCACGCCTTCGACCTCGTCGCGGCGCATGCCGCGCAGCAGCCCGGCGGAGACGGCCACGAGGCTGCGGGACTTGCTCGGCCCGGTGGCAAAGGCGTTGACCTCGGGCGACTGGTAGATGCCCACTTCGGGCATCGGCAGCTGCGCCTGCGTGGCCAGCCGTTCGATCGTGCGGTAAAGCCAGTCGGCCTCTTCGTGGCCGGTGCGGCCGTCGACCAGTTGCACGCCCATGGCGCGCTTGGCCATGAAGCGCGAGAGCTGGAGCGAGATGAAACTGCCAATCATGCCCCAGAGCAGACAGAAGGCCATCAACGCCGAGTAGTCGAGACCGCCGCCGGCGATGCGGTAGTTGCCGAAGCCGAGCAGGCTCAGGACGACCGTGATGACCAGCGAGATCAGGATGTTCGTGGCGACGAAGAGGAGGACACGCTTCATATGGTTAGGTGGCTCGCACTCGAACGCCGGGATGACGGCGCCGTGCATCCAGAATAGGGCCCGGCTGATGCGGGATCAAGCGGAACCGGACAACACAGGCCCGGTCCGCGGGAACGGCCGGCCCCCCAGATGCGTCAAAAGGGTTCTAACGGACGGCCGCGTAGCCCTTGGCGAGCTTGTCGCGCGCGGCGGTCACGTCGCGGTGGAACACGAACAGCAGATCGGCGTTGGCCGCGGTCTTGTCGGTGAAGTTCCAGGTCTTGCCGCCGCGCTGCTTCACCTTCAGGTTCTTCTCGAGATAGTTCAGCTCGAACGACTCGATCTGGGCGTACTTGAGCGTGAAGGCGTCGCCCCGGTTGGCGGTGTCGTAGGTCAGGCCGTCGATGGTGGCGCGCAGCGTGCCCTCGCAGCCGCCCATGCCGTGCTTGTGCGCCACCCCGACCGAGGTGTCGAGCCGCACTTCCTTGAAGCGCATGGTCACGGTCTGGGTGCCAGGCGCGACGTCGACCGAGCGCAGCACGCCGTCGTAGCCCTCCGCCGACAGGTTGATCCGCTTGCTGCCCGGGGCCACGTCCTCGAGCGTGACCGGGGCGGTGCCGACGAACTCCCGGTCCACGAACACCGACGCTCCAGGCACGTCGGACTCGACCGTGAGGGTGGCGGTCCCGGCCTTCGGGCCGCTGGCCACCGGGGCCGGGGTGGCCGCTGCCGCGCGTGGCGGGGCGGTGCGGGCCGCCCGGCCCGCCGGTTCCGAGCGCGGGGCCGGCGTCGGCTCGGCGGTGGTCTCGGGGGCCCGCGCGGCCGGGCTCGGCGGCGCGGCCGGGCTCGGCGGCGCCGCCGGCGAGGACGCCTCCTCGGGGCCGCGGGTCAGGAACCAGGCCCCGGCGCCAATCAGCAGAAGCACCACGATTCCGACGACCATCGGCGCGCGATTCGGGGCCTCCGTGGGGGTCTCATCGAAGACGCTCACGCGGCGAATGGTAGCATGCGACTCACCGTCGGATTCTTCCTATGCCCGAGCCGCTATCGATTCTGTGTATCGCCTCCTTCCACAAGGGACAGGAGTTCATGCGAGAGGCCAAGCGCCAGGGGGCGCGCGTCTTCCTCGTCACGTCCGAGAGCCTGCGCGACGCCGACTGGCCGCGCGACTGCCTCGACGACATCTTCTTCGTCCACGACGACCAGAAGCGCTGGAAACTCGACCACCTGATCCTGGGCGCGAGCCACCTGGCCCGGCGGGTCCCCCTGGCCCGGGTCGTGCCCCTCGACGACTTCGATCTCGAGAAGGCCTCGGCGTTGCGCGAGCACCTGCGCGTGCCGGGAATGGGGGAGACGACCACCCGCTACTTCCGCGACAAGCTGGCCATGCGCATGCGCGCCCGCGAGTTCGGACAGCGCGTGCCGCCGTTCGTCCACGTGCTGAACGACCAGGCGCTCCGCGACTTCGCGGCCACCGTGCCGACGCCGTGGGTGCTGAAGCCGCGGCTCGAGGCCGGCACCATCGGCATCAAGAAGGTGCACCGCGCCGACGACCTGTGGCCGCTCATCGACGCGCTCGGCGACCGCGCCTCGTATCACCTGCTCGAGCAGTTCGTCCCCGGCGATGTCTTCCACGTCGACGCCGTGGTCAACGAGCGCGAGGTGCTGACCGCGGTGGTGAGCCGCTACGGCCGTCCGCCCTTCGACGTGGCGCACGGCGGCGGCGTGTTCACGACCGAGCTGGTGGAGCGCGGCTCGGCCGACGACAACGTCCTGCAGGCCTTCAACCGCGAGGTGTTGCGGGCGCTGGGACTGGTGCGCGGCGTGTCGCACACCGAGTTCATCAAAGGCGCCGACGGGCTTTACTACTTCCTCGAGACCTCGGCCCGCGCTGGCGGCGCCCACATCGTGGAGCTGATCGAGGCGGCCACCGGCATGAACCTGTGGGCCGAGTGGGCCAAGGTGGAACTGGCCGGCGGCAAGGGCCCCTACGCCGTGCCGACCGAGCGGCAGGACTACGCCGGGCTGGTCACCTCGCTGACCAAGCAGGAGTGGCCCGACCTTTCCGCGTTCGCCGATCCGGAAGTGGTGTGGCGCCTGCAGAAGCGCCACCATGCCGGCGTGATCGTGGCCTCGCCCGATCGCGCGCGTGTGGCCGCCCTGGTGGCCGGCTACGCCAAACGCCTGGCCGACGACTTCAGCACCTCGCTCCCGGCCGCGGAGAGCGCCCGGGATTAGCCGCTAGCCTGCCGGTCGCGGGCACGGCGTCGTGCGCAGGAACTCCAGCACCGCCGGGCCCGCGGTCTTGTCGGCGCGGCTCAGCTCCAGGATGATCCGCTCGTGGCTCGATCCCTTGACCGTGACCAGGGTGGCGCGCACTCCCGCCTGGCCCAAGTGCTCGGTACAACAGCTTGGACTGGCGCCGTAGGCCGGCGGACTCGCCGGTGGCCGACACGACCAGAAACGGCGGATCGCTGGCGTCGAGAAAGGGAACCACCGAGGCATCGCGCCACCACGTGCCATCGAGGCGGCTGCCGCCAAAGCGCTCGGCGAAGTAGAGCGGGTCCACGCCGGTGCGGTAGGTGCCGATGTCGCCCAGGTCGTAGCCGGCGCCGCTCACGGCGATGACCCCGCAGACGCGGGCGTGCGGGCCCTGCTCCCGGGCCAGCCAGGCCGGGTCGGTCGCGACCCGCGCCGCCAGTTGCGCCCCGGCCGAGTGGCCCATCAAAAAGATCCGATCGGCCCGCCCGCCCCGTTCGGCGGCGTGCGCCTGCACCCACGCCAGCGCGCGGGCGACGTCGCCCAGTTGCGCCTGCCAGTCGTTCGGCCAGACCAGGCGATAGTTGATTACGGCAGCGCCCACGCCCTGGCTGGCCAGGAAGCGGCCGATGTTGCGGTAGACGTCGGCGCCGCCGAAGGTCTGGGTGCGGTCGCCCCAGGCCCAGCCGCCGCCGTGGACGAAGACGACCAGCGGGAAGTCGCGTCCGCCCGGCAGGTACAGATCGAGCTGGCGCTTGGGGTCGTCGGGCGCCGCCGGGTCGTAGGCGACGTTCAGTTGCGCCGTGGGCGGAGCCGGCGCCCGGTCGTAGAGAAGCTTCGCGCCGAGCCAGTAGATCGGGGCGCAGGCCTGGCTGGCCAGCACCCCGGCCAGGGCGACGGCCAGACGCAGGCGCGCGGCCGGACGTGCGCGGGTCGGTCCCGGCGTTTCCAGTGGCGGCATCACGAGCCGGGCGTCGTGGGCTTCCGGCCAGCGCCTAGCGCGGCTCGCTCGACGGCGGCACGATCTTGTTCAAGCGCATGTAGGTCACCAGGTTGCCATAGTGCTCGTAGCTGTGCGCCACGTTGAAGGTCAGCACGAACAGGCGGGGCGTGGGTCCCGTGAAGAACTTGATGACGTCCATGCCTTTTTGGTCGTTGAGGCCGTCGATGACGGTGTTGCAGTAGGCCGACGACGCGGCCAGCGCCTTGCTCAGATCAGCCTTGCTGGTCATGCTCTTCTCGATGCCGCTCTGGGGCGGCTTGGCGTCGGCGGCCGCGGCGCACATCGCAAACTGGCTGTCGGCGATGTGGCCGATCAGCTGGCCCATCGAGCGGACTTCCGGCGTAGCCTTGAAGCCATAGACCGACTCGGGAATCTTCTCGGCGGTCTTGGCCAGCACGCCGCTGATCATGCCGAACTGCGACTTCACCGCCGCCGTGGCGGGGTCTTGCGCAAAGACCGGCGACGCGACCGCCAGCAGAGCGACGCACAGGAACAA
Organism: uncultured Acidobacteriota bacterium; assembly: GCA_963843885.1. Taxonomy (GTDB): domain Bacteria; phylum Acidobacteriota; class Vicinamibacteria; order Vicinamibacterales; family UBA2999; genus CADEFD01. The sequence goes on along the minus strand of CAWJMJ010000009.1, from coordinate 444,965 downwards.
GGCAGGCATGGGCTTCATGGTCAGGATCTCCTTGGAGCGGGGCTGGTCGAGCATAGCGCCATTCGCGCTCCGGTGCCCGCTGACCCTGGCGCTCGTCGTGATGCTGCTGACCGGCTGCGCCTCACGCGCGGCGCGGCCCGGCCCCGACGCCGGCCCCGCCGGCGAGGGACTGCGGCTGCTCGGGGCGGTGGCCTATCCGGCCGGCGCGCTGACTCTGGGCGACGGGCCGCCCTTCGGCAGCCTGTCCGGCCTGGCCTTCGACCCGGGGTCGGGCCAGTGGGTCGCGGCGATGGACGAGAAGACCCCGCCCCGGCTGGCCTGGATGGACATCGCGTTCGGGCCGGTCCTGGCGGTGACGCCGGCCCGGTTCACGTTGCTCCACGGCGGTCCGGGCGCCGTGGCCGAGACGCTGGCCGGGCTGGAGCCCGAGTCGATCGTGACCCTGCCCGACGGCAGCTTTGCCGTGACGACCGAGGGCCATCACGACAGCCGCAACATCGTCCACCAGGCCGAAGTGGTGTTCGTGCGGCGCAACGGCGCCGTGACCGGCGCGGTGCGCCCGCGGGCCCACTTCGCCATCACGGCCGGCGACCGCGCGCACGGCGTCCGTCACAACCTCGGCCTCGAGAGCTTGACGCGCACCCCGGACGGCCGGCTGCTGAGCGGCCTGGAGCAGCCGCTGGCGCAGGACGGCCCGATGTCGAATGCCGCTCGCGGCGGGGTGGTGCGGCTGCTCGAGTTCGTGGCGCGCCGAGGCGCCGGCTGGACACCGGGCCGGGAGTGGGCGTATCAGCTCGAGCCGACGGCGACCGTGCCGGGCTATCCGCGTCCCTGCCAGGACGGCGAGAACGGCCTCACCGACATGCTGGCCATCGGCAACGAGCGCTGGCTCACGCTGGAACGCGCCTGCCTGCTCGGCCCGCCCGGCGCGCCGGCCTACAACCCGGTCAGGCTGTTCGAAGTGTCGCCCCGCGACGCCGACGAGGTGTCGGCGCTGCCGTCGCTGGCTGGCCGCAGCCCGCGTCTCGTGGCCAAGCGCCTCGTGCTGGACATCGCGACGCTGCTGCCGGGCCTGCCGCCGTCGTGGGCCACCGGCAGCAACTTCGAGGCCCTGGCCAGGGGCCCGCGCGGCCCGCGCGGCGAACGCACCGTGATCCTCTTGAGCGACGACAACCTGCGCGCCAGTCAGACCACCGCGCTCCTGTGGCTGGCCCTCCCGTAGTTGTCACGGGGCCTGTCACGGTTACAACTTTTCGTGTGGCAGTTTCTGCGGCAGCACCAGGCGATAGCCGACGCCGCGCACTGTCTGGATCAGCGACGGCCGCGCCGGGTCGACTTCCAGGTAGCGGCGCAGGCGGACGATGAAGTTGTCGATGGCGCGGGTGTCGGTGTCCTCGTGCAGATCCCACACGTCCTCGAGGATCGCCTTGCGCGCCACGACCTGGCCGGCGTGGCGCACGAGATACGCCAGCAGCTCCGCCTCCATCACCGTCAGCCGGTAGGCCCGGTCATTGGCGTGCAGTTCCAGCGCCCGCAGGTCGAGGCGATGACCCGCGAACTCGAGCGTCTCGGCGGGCATCGCCGGGACGGCCGGCACCGGGGCCGCCTTGGGCGCTTCGGCCGGACCGCGCACCCAGTGCCGGCGCCGCAGCAGCCCGCGCAGGCGCGCCAGCAGAATCGCCAGTTCGAACGGCTTGGGCAGGTAGTCGTCGGCGCCGCTCTCGAAGCCCTGAGGACGTCCTCGGGCCGGGCCCGCGCGGTGAGCATCAGGATCGGCACGTAGTCGCTCTCGTCGCGCAGCGCGCGCGCCACGTCGAAGCCGTTCCGGCCCGGCAGCATGATGTCGAGCACGACCGCGTCGAACTGGTCGCGTTCGGCGCGCAGCCGCGCCAGCGCCTCGGCGCCGTCGCCGATCACGACCACGTCGTGGCCGTCGGCGGCCAGGTTGAAGCGCAGCCCCTCGGCCAGGTGCTGCTCGTCTTCGACGATCAGGATGCGGCTCATGCCGACTGCCGGCCGACCAGCTTCGGGCAGTTCCAGGGTGAAGATCGCGCCCTTGCCCTCGCCCTCGCTCTCGGCAAAGACGCGGCCGCCGTGGTGGCGCGCGATCGAGCGCACGATGTAGAGGCCCAGGCCGGTGCCCTTCACCGTCGAGGCCGCGGGCCTGGAAGCGGTAGAAGCGGTTGAAGATGCGCCGGAGCTGGCGGCGCGGGATGCCGACGCCCGCGATCGCGCACCCGCACCCACACCGTCTCGGGCGTGGGCGAAGCCAGTTCCACGCTGACGTGGACGCCCTGGGTCGAGTACTTGACGGCGTTGTCGAGCAGGTTGCCGATGGCCGTGCGCAGTTCGTCGGCGTCGCCGTCCACCATCAGCGGCACCGGGGCCGCACCGGCCAGGGCCACGGCCTCGCCCGGCCAGGTGATGCCGCCGCGCGCCGTGTCGATGCACTCCTGCGCCAGCGCGCCAGGTCCACCGGCGCGCGGTGCGCCAGCTTGCGCCGCTGGCTGGCCACGCCGGCGCGCAGCACCTGCTCGACGGTGTGCTGCAGCCGCTCCGTGTCCTCGAGCATCACCGTGTAGAACTCCTGCCGCTGCGCGTCGGTCAACGTCGCGCGCCTGCAGCGTCTCGAGATAGAGCCGGATCGACGCGATCGGCGTCTTCAGTTCGTGCGTGACGGCGTTCAGGAAGCTGTCCTGCTGCTCGGTGCGCCGCATCTCGCGCACGAGGAACACCGTGTAGACGATGATGCCGGCGATGATCAACGCAAACGCCAGCGCCGCCGAGGACGAGCGGCAGCACCTCGCGTCCCGTCGCCAGAATCCAGCCGACGTTCAGCGTCACCGCCGCCGCCACCAGCACGACGCACAGGACGATGAAGGCGACCGTGGCCGTCTGGCGGCGCGTCATCGAGGGCGGGACTCGTGGTCCGGGGCGGGAAGATGAGGAACACCGGGCGGGGCGCGGACAGCCGCATAGGGCTCATTCTACGGCGAGGCCGCTTCGCGGGCTCGGGTCGTACAGCGAAAAGGCCTGGCGGACTACGCCAGGCCCTTCCGGAGCGGTGCACACGGCCGCCGTCAGGCGGCGCGGCGACGGCCCGCCCGTTACATCACCGGCGCGGCCGACGAGATGTCCACGGCGTCGGGCGATTCCTGGGGCACGATCTCGGCCGCGTCCTTCGGCATCCGCGCCATCTTCAGGTCCCAGGCCAAGCCCAGCTTCTCGAGCGCCTTGATGCTGCAGGTAGTTCATGTCCATCTCGTACCACGCCAGGCCGTGGCGCGCCGACACCGGGTGGGCGTGGTGGTTGTTGTGCCAGCCTTCGCCGAAACGTCAGCATCGCCACCCACCACAGTTGCGTCGAGTCGTCGCGGGTCCGGAAGCGTGCGCGTAGCCCCAGATGTGCGTGGCCGAGTTCACGAGCCAGGTGGCATGCAGGCCGAAGGTGGTGCGGAAGAACGTGCCCCAGAGCACGTAGGCGATGCCGCCGAAGGCGAGCAGGGCCAGGCCGACGACCACCTGCGGCACCCAGTGCCAGGTGGTGAGCGCGACGTGGAACTTGTCCTTGCTCAGATCGGGCACGTAGCGCGCGAGCACTTCGGTGTCGTGATGCATCGCCTTGCCGATCATGATCCAGCCCATGTGCGCCCAGTACGTGCCTTCGCGCGGCGAGTGCGGGTCGCCCTCATGGTCCGAGAACTGGTGATGGATGCGGTGCGTGGCCACCCAGAAGATCGGGCCGCCTTCGAGCGCGAGGGTGGCGCAGATGGTCAGGAAGTACTCCATCCACTTCGGCGTCTTGTAGCCGCGGTGGGTGAGCAGGCGGTGGTAGGCCATGCCGATGCCCAAGCTGCCCGACACCCACCAGAGGAGGGCGGCCGTGAACATGGCCCCGAAGTCGATGTAGAAGAACGCCGCGACGGCGCCGATGTGGAACGCCGTCATCGCAATGAAAGTGATCCAGTTGAGACCAGTGGCCGATTTGCGGCCGTAAATATCGGAAACAGCAACCATGTAGCGATGCTAGCGGGATCCGCGGCGGGCCACTGTAATAGTTCTGTCGCAGCCCGTAAGCCGCAGCGCCTGCGGCGCTTGCGGGATCGGCTAGGACCGCCCGCGCCAGGGCAACTGCGCCAGCGAACCGACCAGCGGCGTGCCCGCGATCATTTTCCCCACGCGGTCCACGAACCGCTCGGCCGAGACCTTCGCGGGCGCCGGTTTGGGGGCGGCCAGCGACCCGGCCGCCGGGTCGCTCAGCCGCTGCCAGGCGCGCAGGGTCCGTTCGTCGGAGGCGAGCAGCGACGCGCCGCATTGCACGCGGCTGCCGCGCCCCGGCCCGCCGCCGGCCTTGACCCAGACACGCTGCACCGGCACCGAGAGCTTCAGCGCTGGCACGTGCACGACGAATTGGGGCGACAGCCGCGCGGCCTTGGCCGCCGCCACTTCGAGGCGCAGCCCCTCGTGGCTGACGTCGAGCAGTTCGGCCGGTTCCCCCTCGATGCTGGTGGCCAGGCGCGGCACGGCGCGGCGGACGGAGCGGCGATGCTGCGGCCCCCCTTCGGCCACGGCCAGCGACACCGACAAGAGCAGGTCGGCTTCGCTGACGGGCCGGGCGTGCACCGTGACGCCCTTGCGCACGAGCGCCGCCGTGCCCGGGTCGCCCTCGTCGCCGATGGCGATGATGGCCTTGTTCGGGTCGCCCCGGCGCAGGGCGATGAGGAAGTGCGGGGTCAGCAGGGCCACGTCGGCCACCACGCAGTCGAGCGGGCGGCCGCTCACGCCGGCGTTGACCAGGCAGGCCTCCACCAGCACCACCGGTTCGAGGTCGGCGGCGCGGAGCCAGTCGGACACCGCCGCCCGTTCGCCCGGGCGCGGACAGGCAATGCCGATGCGAGGGGTCGTGGACATGACCGGCTGACGAGGTTGCAATGAATCTGCCATAGCAATTCGTACATATCGGACACATCTCCGGGCAGGATTAGCCCAAACGCGCAATCCAGCGCACCGATTCGTCGATTCGCCGACGGTTTTGGCAGTGTTTTGGGCCGGTCGGGCCGTGCAAATGTCCGTGTTACCATCCCGCGCATGCGAAGACTTGCCTTGCTTGCGATTGTCGTCGCCGCCGTCGCTGGCCTCTCGGCGCAGACCCCGGCTGCCCTCGACTGGGCGGCCCTCGACGCCGAGACCCTGAAGCACTTCCAGGCCCTCGTCCAGATCGACTCGACCGACCCGCCGACCACGCCGCCGGGGGTGGAGAAGCCGGTCGTCGACTACCTCCGCGCGGTGCTCGAGAAGGAAGGCATCGCCACCGAGACGTTCGCCCTCGACCCCAATCGGCCGAACCTGGTGGCCCGGCTCAAGGGCAGCGGCAAGAAGCGGCCGCTGCTGCTCATGGCGCACACCGACACGGTCAACGTCGACCTGAAGAAGTGGTCGAATCCCCCGTTCAGCGCCCTCCGCCAGGACGGCTACATCTACGGCCGCGGCACGGTCGACGACAAGGACAACGTCGCCGCGACGCTGATGACCATGATTCTGCTCAAGCGTCAGAACGTCGCGCTCGACCGCGACGTGATTGCGCTTTTCGAAGCCGGTGAAGAAGGGGCCGTGCGCTTCGGCATCGCGCACATGGCCGAGGCCGAGCGTTTCCCCAAGATCGAGGCCGAGTTCTGCCTGGCCGAGGGCGGCAGTTTCAACCGGCAGGGCGGTAAGGTCACGTTCGCCTCCATCCAGACGCTCGAGAAGATTCCCCGCGCCATCACCCTGACGGCCCGCGGCACGGCCGGCCACGGCTCGGTACCGCTGCGCACCAACGCCGTCGTGAAGCTGACGACCGCCGTGTCGGCGGTGGCCAAGTGGAAGCCGCCGATCAGCTTCAACGAGACCACGGCCGCCTACTTCAAGCGCCTCGCCAGCATCTCGGACCCGGCCGCCGCCGAGCGCTACCGCGCCATCCTGAGCAGCGATCCGAAGGTGCAGGACGCGGCTGACGAGTACTTCCTCGACAACGAGCCGCGCCACGCCTCCACCATCCGCACCTCGATCTCGCCGACCATGATCCAGGCCGGCTACCGCACCAACGTCATCCCGTCGGAAGTGGCGGCCACGCTCGACGTGCGCATGATGCCCGACCAGGATCCGGCCGCCTTCCTCGAGATGGTCAAGAAGGTGGTCAACGATCCGAGCGTCGAGGTGACCTATGGCTCGCGCGACGTGCGGCCCAACGGCATCTCGCGCCTGAACACCGACGCTTTCGCGGCCATCGAGGCCAACGTCAAGAAGCACTACAACGTGATCACGCTGCCGGCCATGAGCACCGGCGCCACCGACATGGCCTACCTGCGCGCCAAGGGCGTCCAGTGCTACGGCGTCGGTCCGGCCATCGACATCGAGGACGGCCCCAAGGGCTTCGGCGCGCACAGCGACCAGGAGCGCATCAACGAGGCGGAACTCTATCGCTTCGTGCGCTACTTCCACGACGTGGTCAGCGACCTCGCCCGCGCCGGCCGCTGAGCCCGAAAGGACTGACGTGAATCGCCGCACGCTCTTGAGCAACGCCGGTCTGGCGCTCGCTGGTCTCGGCCTGGGCGCGTGTACGCCCCGAACCCGCGCCCCCATGCCGCCGGTCATGCCCACCCGGGGGCTGCCCGGGACCGGGCCGCGCCGGCCGATGCTCTACCTGCCGCCCGTGCGCGTCTCGCGCGACCGGGTCATCCGCACCACCGTCGGCCTGCGTCCGCATCGTCCCTCCGGGTTCGTGCTCAAAGAGGGGCGCCTCGACGGCAAGACGGTGATTCACAACTACGGGCACGGCGGCTCCGGCATGTCGCTCTCGTGGGGCACGGCCACCATGGCCGCCGATATGGCGCTGGCGCACACCGAGCGCCGCGCGGCCGTGCTCGGCAGCGGCGTCGTCGGCCTGACGACCGCCCGCCAGCTGCAGCGGCGCGGCTTTGCCGTCACCATCTACGCCGCCCACGTGCCGCCCGACGTGACCTCGAACTGGTCGCTGGCGGCGTGGACCCCGACCTCGGGCCTGGTCGAGTTCGCGAAGCGCACGCCGGAGTGGAGCGCGCAGCTCGTGCAGGCGGCCGAAATCGCCTACCGGCAACTGCAGTTCATGGCCTCGCCGCGCTACGGCATCTCGTGGATCACCAACTACACGCCGACCGAATCGCTGCGGTCGGCGAGCGGCGAGAACGCGCTGCTGCCCCGTCACCTGCAGAGCGAGATGACGCTGCTGCAGCCGGGTGAACATCCGTTCCCGAGTCGAGTACGCCATCGAGCGGCCCGAGCTGCGCATCGAGCCGAACATCTACCTGCCGGCGCTGATGGACGACGTGCTCGCCTTTGGCGGCCAGGTCGTCATCCGCACCTTCGAGACGCCGCGCGACGTGCTGGCGCTGTCCGAGAACGTGATCGTCAACTGCACCGGCCTGGGCGCCAAGGCGCTCTTCGGCGATGCCGAGCTGACGCCGCTGCGCGGGCTGCTCGTGCTGCTGCCGCCTCAGGAGGACGTCGCCTACAGCACCAGCGGTGGGGTGAACATCCCGGAATCGCAGCGCGGGCTCTTCATCCACATGATGCCGCGGCAGGACGGGATCGTGCTCGGCGGCACCTCCGAACGCGACCAGTGGTCCACCGAGGTCAACGAAGCGGAGAAAAGCCGCATCGTCGACAACCACGTGCAGCTGTTTGCGTCGATGAGCACGCCGCTCGGGCGCGGCCCGACGGCCCCGGCAGCGCCGGCCACGCCCGGCCGGCGATGAGCGCCGCGGCGTCGGGCCCGGCCGTGACGGCCCGCTCCGGTCTGGCGCGCGAGATGGGCCTGCTCGGGCCTGACCGCCACCGGCATCTGCTCGATGGTCGGCGCGGGGCTGAATGTGATCCCGTTCATGATCCAGCGCAACGTGCCCGGCATCGGGCCGAACGTGCTGACCGCGTTCCTGCTCGGCGCCGTGCCGGCGGTGCTGGCCGGCCTGGCCTACGCGATTCTCGCCTCGGCCATGCCCCGGGCTGGCGGCAGCTACATCTACGCCAGCCGCGCCCTGTCGCCCTACCTGGGCTTTGTCGCCTCCTTCTCGCAGTGGTTCTCGCTGTGCGTCGCCATCGGCGTCGTCTCCTACGTGATCACGCCGTTCCTGCGCGACATCTGCGTGGCCCTGCGCTGGACCGGGGCCGCCGCCGCGCTCGAGCATGGCGCGGCGCGCCTGGCCATCTCGCTCTTCTTCCTGTGGGGCGCGGCCGGCGTCAACCTGCGCGGGGTGAAGGCCTACGAGCGCCTGATGGTGCCGTTGATGTTCCTGACCTTCGCGCTCGGCGCGGTGGTGATCGTGGCCGGGTTCTCGTTCACCCACGCCGACTTCCTGGCAGCCCTGGCCGGCCGCGGCGACGCCGCCGCGCCGGGCGGGCCCGGGCAACTGCCGCTGGCCGTGGCCGCCCCGCCCGGCCGGGTGCTGATGCCGGCCGCGGCCCTGCTCTTCGCGTCGTTCATCGGCTTCGATTCGATCGCCCAGGCCGGCGGGGAAGCCCGGCGTCCGGCCCGCGATCTGCCGCTGGCGATCTTCATTGCCATCGGCTCGGTGGCCGTCTTCTACTTTCTCTTCACCGCCGCCGTCTACCATGCGGTGCCGTGGGAGTACGTGGCCGCCGAGGCGCAGCAGCGCGACGTCACCGCCCCGGGCCTGCTCGGGGTCGTGCTGCCGCCCTTCTGGACGGTGGTGATCGTGGCGAGCGCCGCCGTGGCCTTGATCGAGGATCTGCCGGCGATGATGCTCGGCGTGTCGCGCCTGATGTTCGCGTGGGCGGAGGACGGGATCTTCCCGAAGGCCGTGGCGGCGGTGCACCCGGCCTGGCACACGCCGCACGTCGCCATTCTCGCCAGCGCCGCGATGGCGACCCTCGGCGTGCTCGGCAGCCACCTGGCCGGCGACTTCTTCCTGGGCGTCGACATCCTGGTGACGTCGATGCTCGTGAACTTCCTGCTGATGGCGCTGTCGGTACTGGTGCTGCCGTCCCGGAACTCCACCCTGGCCGCCGCGGTGACGGTGCTGCCGGCGCGCGTCCACCAGGTGCCGGTGGCGGTGCTCGGCCTGATCGTGCTGGCGGTCTTCCTGGGCGTGCACACGTGGAAGGACCTGACGGCGCCGGCGGCCGCGTGGTACTTCCGCTCGACCCCGATCTGGTTCGTGGTCATGGCGCTGGGCACGATGGTGTATGCGCGGGAGAAGCGGGCCCTCGAAGCCCGGGGCGTGGACGTCGCCGCCCGATTCGCGACCTTGCCTCCGGAGTAGACGACGTGTCCACCATAGCCCGCGTCATGCTCGCCCCCGGCCTGGAGATCTCGCGTGTCGTCACCGGCTTGTGGCAGATCGCGGACATGGAGCGCGACGGCCGGGTGCTCGACCTCGATGCCGCGGCCGCGGCCATGACGCCGTACCTCGCCGCCGGCTTCACCTCGTTCGACATGGCCGACCACTACGGCTCGGCCGAGCTCATTGCCGGCAAGTGCCGCGCCCTCGGCGCTGGCGAGGGCGTGCAGCTCTTCACCAAATGGGTGCCCAAGCCGGGCCCGGTCACGGCTGCCGACGTGCGGGCCGCGGTCGAACGGTCGCTGACGCGCCTCCAGGCCGAGACGCTCGACCTGTTGCAGTTCCACGCCTGGAACTACGCCGATCCGTCGTGGCTCGACGCGCTCTTCCACTTGCAGGAGCTGAAGCGCGCCGGGCTCATCCGCCATCTCGGGCTGACCAACGTCGACGCCGCGCACCTGCGCCTGGTGCTGACCAGCGGCATCGAAGTGGTCTCCAATCAGGTCAGCTGCTCGCTCATCGATCGCCGCGCCGCCGGGAAGCTGGCGGCCGTGTGCGCCGAGTTCGGCGTGGGCCTGCTCGCTTACGGCACCGTGTGCGGCGGCTGGCTGAGCGAGAAGTGGCTGGGGCAGGACGAACCCGACTGGCCGCGCGACGGCACGTGGTCGCAGATGAAATACGGGCGCTTCATCCGGGAGGCCGGCGGCTGGCCGGCGTTGCAACGGGTGTTGCGCGCCGCCCAGGCCGTCGCCACCCGGCACGGCGTGTCGCTGACCAACGTGGCCACGCGCTTCGTCATGGAGCAGCCCGGTGTCACCGCCGTGATCGTCGGCGCCCGCCTGGGCGAGCGCGCCCACCTCGACGACAACGCCCGGCTGTGCGGCTTCCAGCTCACGCCCGACGATCGGGAAGAACTCGAGCGCGCCATCGCCACGCTCGCGCCGATTCCCGGCGACTGCGGCGACGAGTACCGCAAGCCGCCGTTCCTGACCGCCTCGGGCGACCTCAGTCACCACCTCGACGCCTTTCCGCCGCCGTACGGGGTGCGGCCCGGACCGAACGGCACGCGCCGCTGCTTCAGCGGCACGGCCTGGGAGCCGATGGCCGGCTACGCGCGCGCCGCGCGCGCCGGCTCGCGCATCAGCGTCTCGGGCACCACCGCCACGCATGGACAGCGTTTGCTCGGCGGCACCGACCCGGCGGCCCAGACACACGCCGTCATCGACAAGATCGAGGGCGCGCTGCAATCGCTCGGCGGGCGGCTCGACCAGGTGGTGCGCACCCGCGTGTTCGTGTCGAGCATCGAGCACTGGGAGCCGGTGGCGCGCGCGCACGGCGAGCGTTTCGGTGGCGTCCAGCCGGCCAACACCCTGGTCGAGGCGCGGCTGGTCGGTCCCGAGTATCTCGTCGAGATCGAGGCCGACGCCGAGGTCGACGACCCGCGGTAGACGGCGCGCTGCCGCCTGGCTTCCCGCCGACGCGCGGTTCTTCATAGCGAATCGGGCGGCGCCGAATCGGAACGCCGTTCCTGAGGGTGGCCACGGTAGGATCGCGGCCATGCACATCGGCCAGACTCCCCTGATCCGGCTCGAGCGGGTCGTTCCGGACAACGGGGTCGAGATCTGGGTGAAGTGGGAAGGCGCCAATCCCACCGGCAGCATGAAGGACCGGATGGCGCTGGCCATGGTCCGCGGTGCCGAGCAGCGCGGGCAGTTGCGTCCCGGCGGCCGCGTCGTCGACTTCACCGGCGGCAGCACCGGCAGTTCGCTGGCGATGGTGTGCGCGGCCCTCGGCTACCAGGCGCACTTCGTCTCCTCCGACGCCTTTGCCGAAGAGAAGTTGCAGACCATGCGCGCCTTCGGCGCGCAGCTCGAAGTCGTGCCCAGCGTCGGCGGCACGATCACGCCCGACCTGTTCCAGACGTGCCTGGCGCGGGTGCGCGAGCTGGCCGCCGAGCCCGACACCTTCTGGACCGACCAGTTCAACAACCCCGACAACCCCGCCGGGTATCACGCCATGGCCGACGAGACGCTGACGGCGCTCGATGGGCGGCTCGACGAGTTCGTGATGATGGTGGGCACGGGCGGCGCCTTCAGCGGCAACGCCGCGATGTTCAAGGCGCGGGTGCCGGGCGTGCGCTGCCTGGCGGGCGAACCGGCGACCAGCCGCGCGCTGAGCGGGGCGGGCCCCTTCACCGGGCATCGCATCGAAGGCACCGGGGCGGGCTTCGCGCCCGGCAACTACCGGCCCAACCTCGTCGACGGCACGCTCGCGGTGAGCGACGACGACGCCGCTGCCACGGCCCGCCGCCTGGCCAGGGAAGAGGGCATCTTCGGCGGCATGTCATCGGGCGCCAACGTGTGGATGGCGCTGCAACGCGCCCGCCAGTTGCCGCCGTCGGCGCGGATCGTGACCATCGTCTGCGACTCGGGCCTGAAATACCTGCGCGGCGACCTCTACCGCTCGTGAGCGCTGCCATCGTGACCGCATCGCCCACCACGCTGTGGCTTTCGTGCCACGTCCACTACGGCTGCCGCCACACCGGTGCCTGCTGCCGATCGGGGTGGCCGCTGCCGGTCGAGGCCGCGGTGGTCCCAGCCATTGCCGCGGCGGTGGCCGCCGGCCGGGTCCGCACGGTCGACGCCGATCCGATCTGGCTGCACGAGTCGGCCGAGGCGCCGGCCGGACTGGCCGGCACCTTCCGCCTGGCCGGACCAGGCTGTGTGTTCCACCTCCCGCGCGACCAGGCCGCCGCGGCCGCTGGCCCGGGCAGCCATCACTGCGCCGTGCACGCCGTCATCGGGCCCGAGGCCCTGCCGGCCAGTTGCCAGCACTTCCCGCGCGTGTGCCTGATCGACGATCGCGGCGTGCGCGTGTCGCTCTCGCACTTCTGCCCGACGGCGGCCACCATGCTCTTCGAGCACCGCGGGCCGCTGGAGATCGTGGCGGGACCGGCAGCCGTGCCCGGCCGGCCGGTGCCCGAAGGGCTCGACGCCCGCGCCGCGCTGCCGCCCCGGCTCACGCCCACGGTGCTGATGGACCTGGAGGCCCTGACCGCCTGGGAACGGCTGGTGGTGAATGTGCTGGCCGGCCCGGATGCGCCCGAGGGCACGCCGGCCCAGGCTCTGGCCCGGGTTCGCGCCTACACCGAGCGGCTGGTGCGGTGGGCGCCCGGGGCGACGTCGCTGGTCGAGGTGATTGCCGGCTTGAATGGATCGGACGATTCGCTGGCCGGCTTTGGCGGCACGACGGCGTCGGCCGAGCGCGGGTCTGACGGCGGTCCCTACCGTCTCGAACGCCAGCGCCGCGCCATGCGCGTGGTGGCGCAGGCCTGCCGCGAGCCATGGACGTGGCCGGCGGCGCCGGACGACGTGGACGAACACGACCGCGCGTGGGTGGCGCCGGAATGGCCGGCGGTCGGCCCGATCGTGCGCCGGTACCTGGCCGCCAAGGCTTTCGGTGCCTGGGTCACCTATCAGGCCGACGCCGCCCGCGGGCTGGCGCGCTGGCTGCAGCTCTCGCACGACGTGCTGCGCGTGGAAGCGGCGCGCGCGTGCGGCGAGGCCCAGCGCCCGCTCGACCGCGCACTGCTCTTCGTCGCCGTGCGCCAGGCCGACCTGCTCCTGGCCCATTACGCCGACAGCCTGCTCGTGGCGCAAGCGCTCTAGGTACAGGCGAAAGGCCTGCCCCCGCCGGGCGGCGGAAACAGGCCCTTCGCGTGCGCGAACGAGAGGCGCCCTACTGGGGCGTGAAGGTGCAGCTGAAGCTGTGGCCCAACTCGTCGGCCGCCGGCAGCGTGACCGTGCGGGCGTTGAGGTAGACCACGAGCGGACCGGCGGTGACGGCGAAGGCGCGGGTCACGGGCACCGTGACGTCCTGGCCGGTGACGCTGGGAAACACGCCGGCCATCTCGAACACCCCGGCCTGCGGATTGCCGGCGCACGCCGCCTGCGCCGTGGCCACGTCGAACTCGAGCCGCGAGAGCGCCCCGTTGGTGTGGTTGAACACCGAATGGACGGTCGCCGTGCACACCAGCGTGCCGGCGGCCACCGTGCCGAAGTTCACCGCGGCGATGTCTTCGCACGTGGACGTGAAGCCGTTGAGGACGGCGTTGTCATCGGTCAACGTGCGAATCAGGTTCGGCGACACCGCCGGCCCGGGACGCGCCTGACCACCGCCGGTGCCGTTGAACGCGAACGTGCCGCCGTTGCCGGCGCTGTCGACCCAGGGACCGGAGATGGTCGCGGCGTTGAACTGCACCATGGTGTGGACGTCCTGTCCGCTGTCGCGCGTGATGACGAAGCCGAAAGCGTAGGTGCCGTCCGGATTCTGCGTCACCGTGCCCGACATCGGATAGCGCTTGCTGGCGCCGCAGTTGTCGTCCCAGCCGGCCAGGCGGAAGGTGCTGCCTTCCTGCGTGAGGGTCATGGTGACGACGTTGCAGTAGGGCTGCAGTTGGAAATTGAACGTGCCCAGCACCTGGGCGTGAGCCGCACTCGAGCCGAGCGTCAGCAGGGCGGCGGCGAGGGCGACGGTGAATCCACGACGAACGATAGCGCACATAAGACCAGGGCCTCTTTCCGGGGGAGCAGCCATGCTAGCAGCACGCGAGATGTCATTCCACCGGTGCTATTGACTCTCGTGTCCGCGTGGCCCAGGATGCAACCACCTTCCGTGGAGATGATCACGATGCGACGCCGCACTCTTCTGCAATCTGCTCTGGCCGTGCTGGCTTCAGGCTCGTCCAGCCCGACGGTCGCCGCGCAAGCGACGTCGTTCGGCGATGCGCACCTGCCCCGGGTCGCGGCCCTCGCCGCGGTCGTGCTGCCGCAACAACTTGGCGCCGACGGACAGCGCCGAGCCGTGGCCGAATTCATGGGCTGGGTGCGCGACTACCGCGTGGGCGCCGAACGCGACCACGGCTACGGCGTGCCCAACTTGCGCACGACCGGGCCGTCACCGGCCGGGCAGTATCCCGCGCAGCTCGACGACCTCGACCGCCGCGCCGGCGGATCGTTCGCTACGGCGGGAGCCGCCGCGCAGCACCGCGCGGTCGCCGAGGCCATCGCCGCAGCCGACGTGCGCGACTTGCCGGGCCGCCCGACCGGCGCCCATATCGCCACCGATTCTGATGAGCCACTACTTCCATAGTCCCGCTGCCAACGACCTGGCCTACGGCCGGGCCATCGGCCGCGATGCCTGCCGCGGCCTCGAAGGCTCCGGCGCACGCCCGGCGGAACTGCCGACGATGGGGAGGCGCTGATGGCGCGCTACGAGTCCGACGTCTGCATCATCGGCGGCGGCATCTCGGCGGCGCTGCTGGCGTGGCAGCTGTCGGAGCGCCGGCCCGGCACGTCGATCCTGATCGTGGAAGCCGGCGACCGCATGTTCGACGCCCAGAAGCGCTGGGAGCAGCGCAAGCGCATGCTCGACTACGGCGAGGATCCGTGGCCGGGCGACTACGTGCCAGGCCAGGCTGGCGAGGGCGTGATCTCGCGCTCGATGGTGGTGGGCGGCTCGGCCATGCACTGGGGCGGCGTGACCAATCGCTTCTCCGAAGAAGACACGCGCCTGCGATCGATGTTCGGATTGGCCACCGACTGGCCCATCAGTTACACCGAACTCGAGCGCTACTACTGTCAGGCCGAGCGCCGTCTCGGCGTCTCGGGCGATCCGAGTCCGTTGCCCGAGGACGCGCGCAGCGAGCCCTATCCCATGAAGGGCATGCCGCTGTCGTGGAACCTGACGCAGCTCAAGGCGTGGGGCGAGCAGAGCGGCATCCCGTTCTGGGGCACGCCGCAGGCCAAGAACACCGAGCCCTACGACGGGCGGGGCGAGTGCAAGCGCTGCAACACCTGCGAGATCTGCCCGACGCAGGCGCGCTACGCCCCGGACCACACGTTCAAGCGTCTGCTCGACAGCAAGGCCATCACCATGCACGATCGCACGCTGGTGCGGCGCCTGGACGCGCGCGCGGGCGGCGGAGCCGCCGCGCCGATCGAGGTCGCCCACGGCGTGCATCGCGACCGCCCCGACGACCCGGTCGAATACCGCGCCAAGACCTTCGTGGTGGCGTCGGGCTACGCCTGGAGCGCGCACCTGCTGCTGCTCTCGGCCTCCTCGCGCCATCCCCAGGGTCTGGCCAATTCGTCGGGGCTGGTCGGCAAGTACATGAACGGCCACGCCTTCATCCAGACCCAGATCGAGCTCGACGCCGAGATTTATCCCGGCATGAACGAGCAGCACAGCCTCATCTCGCGTCAGTTCTTCCGGGCCGACCCGGCCAAGCCGTTCGTGCGCCACGACCTGCGTCTGTGGGAAAGCGCGGTCAATCGCGGCCCGCGCCTGCGCGACGAGCGTGGCGCCCTGCTGCTTGGCGATGCGGTGATGGCCGACTGGCGGACGCGCACCAAGAGGGCCACCGCCCGCGTGCGCGCCTACTACGACATCCACCCGGACCGGACCAGCGAGCTGACGCTCGATGCCACGAAGAAGAACGCCTACGGCGACCCGCTGCCGGCCATCGTGCATCGGCCCGACGCCGCCTCGCTGGCCCGCCACGACGCCACCGTGGCTCACGTGCGCGGGGTGTTCGAGCGGCTCGCCAGGAACGGCAACGCCGCCATGCGCCCGCTCAACTTCGGCACCTACTGGGACCATCCCGCCGGCGGCTGCCGGATGGGCACGGATCCGGCCACCAGCGTGACCGACAGCTACGGCCGCACCCACGACCACGCCAACCTGTTCGTGGTCGGCGCCCCGACCCTGCCCACCGCCGGCTGCACCAACGGCACGCTGACCTTCTCCGCCCTGACCTTGCGCAGCGCGGACCACATCGCGGAGGCCCTCGGGGGCGCCCGCCCGGAGCTGCGACCATGAACAAGCCACTGCTAATCCTGCTCGGTGGACTGGCCGTCGGCGCCAGCGCCGTGGCCGCGGCCTGCACGCAGAACGGCGCCGGCGGCGCGCAGGCGCAGCCGGCGGCCGCGGCGCCGTCCCCCGGGGCAAGCCGGGCGTCCAACCCGCTGCCCGGCGTCACCAAGAGCCTCGACGAACTCAAGGCGGAGATGTTCCACGTCGGCGCCGGCCGCCGCCTGAAGCCGGCGCAGTGGCCGGGCGGCAACCGCGTGGCCGTGGCCCTGTCGTTCGACGTGGACAACGCCACCATGGCGTTGTCGCAGGGCAACCTCGATTACGAGGTCCTGTCGCGTGGCGAATACGGCGCCGTCGATGGCCTGCCGCGCCTCCTGCGGCTGCTCGACACGCACAAGATGCCGGCGTCGTTCTTCATCCCGGCGGTGAGCGCGCTGCTGCATCCCGCCATGGTGCCGGCCATCATGAAGTCGGGCATGCACGAGATCGGCATCCACGGTTGGATTCACGAGCGGCTGCCGCAGCTCGACGACGAGCAGGAAGAGCAGCGGCTGCTCGACCAGTCGCTCGACACCCTCACCAAGCTGATGGGCAAGCGGCCGGTCGGCTACCGCGCGCCGTCGTGGAAGTTCAGCAAGTACACACTGGCGCAGATCGTCAAGGCCGGCTTCCTCTACGACAGCAGCCTGATGGCCAGCGACGACGCCTACGAGATCAACATGGACGGCACGCCCACCGGCATGGTGGAACTGCCGATCGAGCGGATCGTCGACGACGCGCCCTATTTCGGCGCCGCCGACGGCTCGATGCCGTCGCCCGAGCACGTGCTCGAGGTGTTCCAGTCGGAGTTCGACGTGGCCTACGACGAGGGCGGGCTCTACGTGCTCACGATGCACCCCCACTACATGGGCCATCGTTCCCGCGTCGCCATGCTCGACCGGTTGATCAAACACATGAAGGGCCGGCCCGGCGTGTGGTTCGCCACGCACGAGGCCATCGCCAGGCACCTGAAGGGGATGCTCGCGGCGGGCACGAACTGACCGCGTCGTGACCGTTCCCCGCCGCTGGCCGACGCCCGGCACCGTCGCGACGGCGGTCGCCCTGGCGGCCCTCGTCGCCGTCGTCTCCTGGTCGGAGCGCCGCCCGCCGGAGCAGGCCCCGGTGCGGGCTCCAGCCATCACCCGGCCGTCGGGCGGGGCGGCCGCGCCGGGCGCCAGCGCCCCCGATGCGGAGCCGCCGGCGGTCGCGTCGGCAGGGTCCGAACGCCCGGCGCGCGACGCGCCGTCGGCCGGGCCAATCATCGGCGCGCAGCAGATCCACGACTCGAGCGGCCATCTGATTTTCTCCGGCGACATCGATCTCGGACCGGTCTTCGCGCGCATCGCCGCCGGCCGGCGCGACCCGCATCGCAACGACGGCACGGTGTTCGCCAATCGCGAGGGCCGGCTGCCACCGGCGCCGCGCGGCTACTACACCGAATGGGTGGTGCGCACCGAAGGCGTGCGCGACGTCGGCCCGCAGCGCCTCATCACCGGCCGCAAGGGCGAGGCCTTCTACACGCCCGATCACTACGAGACGTTCGTTCCCGTGCGGGCGCCCTCATGACGAGGAGCGACCCGGAACAGGAGACGCGGGTTGCGGCGTTGCTGGCCGCCCTCGCCGTCGTCGATGCGCCGCCCTTCCTCGAGGTGCCGGACGGGTGGCTGCTGGACGGCGATGTGCCCGGGGCCGTGCAGCGCGCCGGCTGGTACGTGCGCACGCTCGACCGCGCGCCCGTCTACGACAAGACCACGCTGCTGCACGCGCTCTACCAGAGTGGCGAGTTCCCGGCGGGCTTCGGCTTCAACTGGGACGCGCTGCTCGACGTGCTGCGCGACCTCGCCTGGCTCGAGCCGGCTCGCGGCATCGCGTTCCTGTGGCGCCATCCCGACGTGCTCGAGAGGCGCGCGCCCGACGTCTGTGCCACCTTCCGCGAGGTGGTGGAAGAGGCGGCGGCGCACCGCGCCGCTCACGGCTACCCGCCGCTTCGCGTGCTCGTGCCGGACGGGTTGGGTAGGCCCCCCGGCGCAGCCGACCGGTGACCGGAACGGCGGCCATGTCCCGCGGGCTGTCGAGAGCGTCGCCCTATTCGGGCGTGCCGCCGACGACCAGCGGACGCTCGTTGGAAACCGGGCCGAGCCCGCACGCGCCGCGCGCCGCGATGCGCACGAAGTAGGTGCCGCTGGGGACGACGCCGCTGATGCTGGTGGCCGGCGAGCCGAGGTCGAGCACCGCGATATCGGACGTGCCCGGCGCCGAGCCCGCCAAGAGCACGTAGGCCACCGGCGCGGTGCCTTCGGTGGGCGCGGACCAGCGCAGCGTCACGTCGTTGCCCGCGACGTCCGGCGCCAGGTAGGTGGGCGCCATCGGCAGGCCCACGCAGCCGCCGCTTGGCCGCATCACGAGTGCCAGGTCCGGCGCATTCGGCCCGGTGCCGGCGCCGTTGGTGCCGCGCAGGCGCAGCCAGAACGTGCCGTCGGGCACGCCGGGCACGGTGAACGACGTGACCGCACCGAGGTGCACCGTGCCGTAATCGGCCAGGCCCGGGGCGCTGCCGCCTTCAATCACGTAGTTGGTCACCGGATCGCCCGTGACCGGCGCGGCCCAGCTCACGATCACCGTGCGCCCGGAGAACCAGGCGCCGAACTGCGCTGGCCGTCCGGGCTTCGGATCGAACCCGGTGATGGCGACCGAGGTCTCGGGCGAGGCGAGGCTCGTGCCGAACGCGTTCACGGCCCGCACGCGCGCGTAGTAGGTAGCGCCGGGTGGCACCGCCAGGCTGACCGCCGTGGCGCTGGTCGTGTGCACCGGCAGGGTGGTGGCGCCAGGCGCCGTGCCCACCGACACCTCGTAGCTGGCGGCCGTCGTGCCGGTGGAGGCGGGCGTCCACGCCAGCTGCAGCGCCGTGCCGGACACGGTCGCCGTCAGCGTCACCGGCGGATCGGGCGGACCGGGCGCAGCGGTGACGGCCAGGGCCACCGCGCGCGTCACCTGCGTGACGCCATCGCTGGCGCTCAGGCTGACCCCGCCCGTGCCGATGGCCCCGGCTCCGGGCGTGAGGGTGACGGCGAACGTGCGGCTGGTAGCGGTCGAGGCCGTGGGCGCGACGGCGATCCCGGCATTCGTCAGCAGCGCCGCGCTGGTGGTCGTCACGGCCAGGGCGAGTCCCGGGCCGGCCGTGTCGCGGTCGGTGACGATGACCGAGAACGAGGTCGGGGTTCCGGCCAGCGTGGAGACGGCTAGCGGCGTGCCCGGGGCGTACTCGGGCGGGTCGTCGACGGCGGTGACGGTCAGCGCAAAAGAGGTGGAGGCCCCTGGCGCCACTCCGTCGCTCACCGCGATGCCGATGGTGGTCGTGCCCCACTGGTCGGCGGCGGGCGTGATGGTGGCCGTGCGCGTGGCGCCGCTCCCGGTGAACACGACGTTGCCGGCCGGCACCAGCACCTGGTTCGACGAGGTGGCCTGCAGCCCCAGGCTGGCCAGCGGCGTGTCCACGTCGGCGATCGTGACGGTCACGGCCAGCGCGGTGTCCTCGGCCGTGGTCTTGGCGGCGATGGCGGCGATGGTCGGCGGGTCGTTGACGCTGGCGACGGTGAGCGTGAAGGGGCGCGATGCGGTCTGGGCGCCGTCGCTGACGGTGACGGTGATGACGGCGGTCCCGAACTGGTCGGCGGCCGGTGTGACGACCAGCCAGCGGCTGGCGCCGGAGCCGCCGAGCGCCAGGGCCGACGGGTCGTTGGCCACGAGCGCGGGGCTGTTCGACGCGGCGGTGACGACCAGGCTCGACACGGCCGTATCGGCGTCGCCGATGGTAAAGGCGAGGTGCGGGCTGGCCGTGTCCTCGTCGATCGACACCGCGCCGATGGCGGTGATGGTCGGCGCGCTGCCGCCGCCGCCGACCGCCGGCCGCCAGTTGGCGATGGTGCTGGCGGCGCTGTTGATCGAACGCGCGTTGTCGTGCTGCAAGGACGTGCCGGTGACGGCGCCGTTGTAAGACACGTTCGGGTTCGAGAAGTGGAGCACGCGCGGGCAGGTGCTCGGGCAGTTGTAGGCCATCACCGTGCGGAACAGGTGCGACGGGTGCTTGTAGCCGAACGAGTAGGGGTAGAGCGAGCCCTGGCCGCTGCCGTCTTCCGGGGCGTGCGCCGAGCCCATGTTGTGCCCGAGCTCGTGCGCGAAGGTGTAGTTCGGACTGATGCACGGATAGGCGGTGACGGTGAACGCATACGAGGCGAAGGCCGACGACAGGCCGGTCATCACGTAGCCGACGCCGCAGGCATTGCTGGCGGCCGTGCCCACGACCAGCATCACCAGATCGGCGCCGAGTTGATCGCGGCGGGTGTGGACCGCGTCCATGAAGCCGTCCGAGGGGTGCTGGAAGCGGCCCAGGTCCACGGCCAGATCGCCGGATTCGGCGTAGCTGATGAGTTCCGCCCCGACCAGGCGCAGCCGGGGGGTGATGCCGCTGTTGGCGTAGGACGTGTTCGTTTCCGAGACGCCCAGGGCGATTTTCGTCTGCGCGTTGGTGTCGCTGCCGGCCACGTCCCGGGCCGCGGCCGTGTAGAAGACCAGGATGTCGAAGGTGCTGCCGTCGTCGACCGCGACCGCCGGCGCGTCCCCGGCGAGGGCTGACGGCGCGGCCACATCGGGCACGAGCGGTTCGGTGTCGGTGCCGGTGGCATCGGGATCGACCCGGCGCACCACCGAGTAGGCGCCGCCGGGGGCGGGTTCGATCAGCCAGGCTTCGTCGAGCAGGCGAATCGAGCCTTGCACGACGCCGTCCATGACCACGACCGTGACCGTGCTGAGCGGCTCGCCGGCCAGGTGACCCGCCCAGGTGTGCGCGCCGTTGCGGTGGTCGTCGCGCCAATCGAGGCGGGCGCGCAGCGTCCGCCCGGGGGTTACCGTCACGTCGAACTCGGCGCCCGCGAGAGCCGACAGATTGGCGCGGGCGACGCTGGCCTGGAGCGTGTCCACCCGGGCGAGCACCGCCGCCGGCACGCGCGCGGCCGGGCCGGCCGGCAGCAACAGGGCGGGGACGGCTGGCCCCTGGGCGCCGAGGCCGGCCAGCGCCGTGGCCGCGATGAGCATGGCCAGGGTCAGGCGCGACCTGGTCGAATCCCGCGGCGAAGAGGTCGGTGGGCACGCTAGCGACTTAGCAAAAACGACGCCGGACTCGACGGCGTCACTCCGCCGGACAGGCGCCGGCCGGCACTGGCAGCCGGTGCCAACGCGGCTTCGCCGGAATCCGAGAATTGCGTGGCCTCCACGTGCCCGGCCTGGCGCAGCCACCCGGCCACCACGTCGCGCATCTGCGCCGGCGGCTCGGCCGCGTGCGCCGCCGCCGCTGCTGGTGCGACCGCATTCGTGCGCGCCGCCAGGAAATCGGACATGGCGACCACCAACGGCTCGTCGTCGCCCACGGGCGCGCCCGATTCGCGGCTGGCTTCGACCTGATACGCACCCTCGTGGCAGCCGAGGCGCACGAGGATGCCGGACACGCCCAGCGCACGGCCGCCGCCGAAGCGGGTGCGCCGCAGCTGGCCGGCCAGCAGTTGCCGCAACTGTCGCCCGGTCAGGGTGCGCCGCACCACCCGGTTGTCGAACGGATACGCGTCGTAGAGTCCGCCCAGGGTGGCGGGACCGGCGGCCAGGTCGGCGCGCAAGCCTCCGGGGCCACTGGCATAGCTGAGGCCGACGTCGGTGGCGGGCAGGCGCGCGCGAAAGGCATCGGCAAACAGATTGCCGAGCGGCGATTCCTCCTCGCCAGCGCCGCGCGCGACGGGGGCCGACAGGACCGCTCCGAGGGGCGTGGCGCGCAGCGCCTGCACCCGGGCCAGCGCCGGCGCCATGGCGGCGGCCACGGCCGCGTCGGCCGCCACCGCCCGGCCTTCGTAGCGCGCCGGGGCGCCGTCCTCGGCGCACTGGCCGGCCGGGGCCTCGCGCGCGCACACCGCCTGCGGCGCGAAGATCCGCACGGCTGCGACCCGTCCCGCGGCGCGGTCCACGGTGACGTCGATGCGACTGAAGGCGCGGCCCCACGAATACGCCTGGGCGATGGCGATGCCGTTGACCTCGTGGGCCACCGCGGCGTGGGTGTGCCCGCTCAGGATCACGTCCACGAGTCCGCGCGGCAGAGCGCGCGCCACCTCGAAGATCTCGGCCGTGTCGTCGCACGAGCCGAGGTCCGAGGGCAGCGCGAGCGCGGCGCAGTCGCCGCCGGCGTGTGACGCCACGGCCACCACCGTCGCACCGGCGCCGCGCAGGCGCGTGGCCTCGGCGACGATGGCCTCGGTCAGGCTGGTCACGCGCAGCCCCGCGATATTCGCCGCCAGCGTCATCTTCAGCGCATCGTGGGTCATCACGCCAATCACGCCGGCCGTCACGCCGGCGGCCGTCACCAGCACCGACGGCGCCACGTTGGCCCAGTGCACCGGCTCGCCGTGCTCGCGCAGGTTGGCAGCCAGGAACGGGAAGCGCGCTTGTGCGGCTCGCGCTTTCAAGGCCCCGCGCGTGTCGCCCGGCGCTTCCTGGTCGGGATGCCACACGTCCACTGCCCCGAATTCGAAGTCGTGATTGCCGAGGGCCGCCGCCGTGTAGCCGAGCGCGTTGTAGGCGTCGACCACGACCGCGCCTTCCGACAGGTTCGACTCGATGCCGCCCTGGTAGGTGTCGCCCGAGTCGAGCAGCAGGACGGCCCCGCCGTCGCCCGCGCGGGCGGCGCGCAGGTTGGCCAGGTAGCCGCCGAACTGCGCCAGGCCGCCGCGGCCGTTCTCGGCGAAGATGCGGCCGTGCAAATCGGTCGTGCCGACAATCGAGATGGTCACCGGCGAGGGCGCGGTCGGGCCGACCGCCAGGAGCCCGCCCGGGCGCAGGCCGGCGGCCAGCGCCAGGCCCGCAAGCACGACGCGGCCGGTGCAGCGGATCGTCATGAGCTCAGTCCGCTACCGCGCCGACCACTCCACCAGCCCGGTCTGCGCGGTGACGAGCACGGCGACTCCGAAGGCGATGCGATACCAGGCAAAGGCGGTGAAGTCGTGGCGGCTGACGAAGCGAATCAGCCAGCGCACCACGAAGAACGCCGACACGAACGCCGCCAGCCCGCCAGCCGTGAACCAGCTGACGTCGGCGGCCGACAGCAGGTCGCGCTCTTTGAGCAACTGGTAGCCACCGGCGGCCATGAGCGTGGGCACGGCCAGGAAGAACGAGAACTCGGTGGCGGCGGTGCGCGACAGGCCCGAGAACAGCCCGCCGATGATGGTCGCGCCGGAGCGGGACGTGCCGGGGATGAGCGCCAGGCACTGCGCGCAGCCGACCTTGAAGGCATCGAGGGCGGTGATGCTGTCCACGTCGGGGACGTGGACGACGTGCTGCCGTCGTTCCGCCCACAGGATGACCACGCCGCCGACGATGAACGCGGTGGCCACCGGGATGGGGCTGAACAGGTGCGCGGTGATGAACTTGCCGAAGAGCAGGCCGAGGACCGCCGCCGGCACGAAGGCGATGGCCAGGTTCATGACCAGCCGCCGGGCCGGCCCCGGCGCGCCGAGCCCCGACAGCGTGCGCACGAACCGTTCGCGGTATTCCAGGATGATGGCCAGCATCGCCCCGGTCTGGATGACCACCTCGAAGACCTTGCCTTGCGGCGTGTTGAAGCCGAGCAGATCGCCGGCCAGGATGAGGTGACCGGTCGAGGACACGGGCAGGAACTCGGTGAGGCCTTCGACGACGCCGAGAATCAAGGCTTTCGCGAGCAGCGGCAATTCCATTCGTCCGAATCGTACACCGGACTACGGTTCGCGGTCGGTGCCACCGGCCGGACGCCGGGGTCTCGCGCTCCATCCGCTGCCAGCCGCGAACAAGAGGAACGCCGGCATGACTCTGCGAGCCGTGCGGGCGTCGGGGGCTCCGCGCGGCGAAATCGGAGCCCTCGCCGGGGTGCTCCTGACGCGCCACTCGCACCGTGAGTCCGGGTGACGCCGACGGGAGGCGAATAGCGGGCGTCGTTCGTGTGTCGGACCAGTCGGCGGAAGGTGCGAGTGGCCGGCGGCGCGAGGTTGAGCGGCGCGGAGCCCCCGATGCCCGGACGGCGATCGGGAGCGTCAGCACGGTGCGGCTAGGTGGTGCGCTTCAGCACCTTCACGTCGAACGTCTCGCCGCGAATGGTCTTGCCTTGCATGGCCTTGACCACCGTCGCGGCCACCGGGCCGGCCACTTCGACCATCGACGAACTGGGGGTGATGTTGATGGCGCCGAGTTCACGCGAGGTGATGCCGGCTTCGTTGGTGATGGCCCCGACCAGGTCGCCAGGACGCACGTTTTCGTTGCGTCCGATGCTGAAGGCCAGGACCACGGCGTTGGCTTGATCGAAGCCCTCGCCGGGAGGGCCGCTGGGCCGCGGCGGCCGGCTCTCGCGCGGCGCCGTAGGCGCCTTCGGCCCTGGAGGCGCGGGCCGGACGGCGCTCGTAGTCGCCCTCCGAGCGGCCGGGCCGCGAGTCCGCGTCGCGCCGGGGCGGGCGGCTGTCGCCGCGCCCGTCGCGCCGCTCGGGCCGCCGGTCCTCGTAGGACGGCCGGCTCGCCGGCGCCTCCACGTCGGGGGCGTTGTCGGCCGCGGTTTCACCGGCGGCCTGGAACAGCGCCACCGCGGCGGCGGCGATGTCGGCCATGTCGAAATCGGCGGCCAGCGCCTGCACCACGGCGCGTGTCTCGTCGAGATCGCCGGCCGCGATGCGGGTGGTCAGCGCCCCGCGCGTGGCGTCGAGCCGCTTGGCCTTGAGCGCCGACAGCGTGGGCAGCGTCGCGATGTCGATCTTCTGCTTGGTCAGGCTCTCGATGTAGCGCAGGGTGCGCTGTTCGCGCGGGTCGATGAGCGTGATGGCCACGCCTTCGCGGCCGATGCGGCCGGTGCGGCCGATGCGGTGCACGTAGACTTCCGGGGCGGTCGGGATGTCGTAGTTGATGACGTGCGACACGTGGTCGATGTCGAGGCCGCGCGCGGCCACGTCGGTGGCCACGAGCACGTCGGCCTTGCCGGTGCGGAACAACTGCATCACGCGGTCGCGCTGCCGCTGGTCGAGCCCGCCGTGCAGGGCCTGCGCGCCGTAGCCGTGCGACTTGAGCGTGTCGGTCAGTTCGTCCACTTCGATGCGGGTGCGGCAGAAGACGATGGCCGACGTCGGATCCTCGAACTCGAGGATGCGGCCAAGGGCGAAGCCCTTCTGACTGCGCGACACGATATAGGCTGCCTGGCGGATCTGCGGCATCTTGCCGGGCGCGCGCTTCTCGGCCTTGACCGTGATGCGTTCCGGCGTGCGCAGGTGCCGCTCGGCAATCGAGGCGATGCGCGGCGCCATGGTGGCGGCAAAGAGCGCCGTCTGGCGCGTCGCCGGCATCGAGGTGAGAATCGCCTCGAGGTCGTCGGCGAAGCCCATGTCGAGCATCTCGTCGGCTTCGTCGAGCACGACCATCTCAATCGACGAGAGGTCGAGGGTCTTGCGGCGCAGGTGGTCGAGGGCGCGGCCGGGCGTGGCCACGACGATCTCGACGCCGCGGCGCAGGGCGCGGATCTGCTGATCCATGGGCGCGCCGCCGTAGAGCGGCACGACGGTGAGCGCGGTCTTCTTGGCGTACTTGTGGATGGCTTCCGCCACCTGCATGGCCAGTTCGCGCGTCGGCACGAGGATCATGGCCCGGCGGCACGCCCTTCTTCTCGGCCGGCGTGGCAATCAGGCGGTGGAGGAGCGGAAGGGCGAAGGCAGCGGTCTTGCCGGTGCCGGTGCCGGCCTGGCCGATGATGTCGGCGCCGGTCAGCAGGACCGGGATGGCCGCGCGTTGGATGGGAGTGGCTTCTTCGTAACCCAGGGCCAGCACGGCCGTGACGATGGCGTCGTCGAGGCCAAGGGCGGCGAACCCGAGCGGTGTAGGGACGTCAGTAGTGGTGTTCAACAGTTGATTGTAGCTTGCCCGGCACCGTCAGCGGCGCTTTCTCGCGCGCCGTCCCAGCTGAGCCACGATGTCGTACTCCGCCTTGGTCACCGGCTGGATCGACAGGCGGCTGCCCTTCTGGATGACCATCATCTGCTCGAGCCCCTTGGTGGTCTTGAGCGTTTCGAGCGGGACGACCTCGGCGAAGCGCTCGACGAAGCCCACGTCCACCATGTACCAGATGGGCTTGTCCTTGGTGCTGGCCGCGTCGAAGTAGGTGTGGCCCTTCTTCCAGGCCAGGTGGTCGGGATAGCCGGCGCGGGCAATGACGGCCAGGCCGGTGACCCCCGAGGGGTCGGCGTTGGACGCGTAGAAGAGCACGCCGTCGCCCTGCCGCATGTCGTCGCGCATGAAGTTGCGCGCCTGGTAGTTGCGGACGCCTTCCCAGCTCGTCACGCCGTCCCGTTCCAGGGCGTCGATGGCGTAGGCGCCGGGCTCGCACTTCATCAGCCAGTGACGTTTCGGCACGCCGTCATTGTGCCGGAAACGGCCGCTGGCGGCGAGCGCCGTCGAGCGCTGGCGCCGGCCCCGCGGGCACGCCGATGAGCAGCCGGTTCTTGGGCGTGATGGCGGCCGGAATGGCCTGCGTCCACACCCGATACCCGCGCTGTTCGAGGCGCACGGCGCGCAGCGCGTCGATGGCCAGCGGCCCGTCCAGCCAGCCGCTGAGCGGCCCGGCGGCGCACGTCTCGAGGTCGTGGCAGCACGGCAGCACGGCCACCACGGCCCGCGCCTCCGCGGCGGCGTCGAGCACGTGGTCGGTGAGCGCGCCGCAGGCGTGGCTCGACACCACGATGTCCCCCGCGGCGAGGGGGAAGGCCGCCAGCGGCACCGCGTGAACCTGCACCCGGCCGGCCAGGCGCGGCCAGGCGGCCGCCAACGCGTCGTGCAGTGCCGGCCCGGACGAGGGCGGCGCGGGCTCGATGACGTGCGCGGCGGGGGACGTGTCGTCGAGCAGCAGCATCACGTGCGCGAGCAGGCCGTGACCCCCGGCCACATCCACGACGCGTCCGCCGCGCGCCACCCGGCGCAGGCGGCGCGCCACCTCCCAGGCCTCGTAGAGTTCCTTGCGCGGCAGCACCCCGGCGGCGCACACCGCCCGGCCGAGCCGTGCGAAGAGCGTCTCGCCAGGGAAGCGTCCCAGGTCGTGGCGCGTCAGCCGCTGTTTGGCGGAGATCGAGAAGGCCACCGGTTCCGGGCTCAGGTGAGGAAGGGCCGGGTCAGTTCCTCGGACCTCGCCCACAGGCGCGCCGCCAGCTCGCGGTCGCGCATGTGCGGCCCGGCCGGCACCACGGGATTGCAGTCCTCGAAGTAGACGCCGCTGACGCGCGCCAGGGCCGGGGCGGTGGCCAGGTAGACCTGCGTGGCCGCGGCTGCTTCGGTGGACTTCACATACGAGCGCCCGATCGAGGCCACGCGGCCGGCCAACCGCCGCCACCCGGTCTTGAAGCGATCGAGGTTGGTATTGGCCACGCCCGGGTGCAAGGTGTTGGCGGTGACCGGCGTGCCGGCCACGCGTCGCGCCAGCTCGAAGGCAAACAGCGCGTTGGCGAGCTTCGACTGGCCGTACATCTGCTGCGGGTCGTAGCCCTTGGCGCCGTCGAGGTTGTCGAAGTCGATGCCGGTGGGCGGGGCTGCCAGATACAGCTGGCTCGACACCACCACGACGCGCCCCTGCGGTGCCGCCTTCACCGCGTCGAGCAGGTGATGGCAGAGCACGAAGTGGCCCAGATGGTTGACCGCGAACTGCTGCTCCACGCCGTGCACCAGCGTCAGCTCCGGCGGCTGCATGATGCCGGCGTTGCAGATCAGCATGTCGAGCGGCCGGCCGAGTGCGCGCACCGCCCCCGCTGCCGCCACCACCGTGTCCCAGTCGGCCAGATCGAGGGCCAGGGGCGTGGCCCGCCCGGTGGCGCCCGCGCTGTCGATGGCGTCCTGCGCGCGCTCGCGCGTCCGGCCGGTGGCGATCACGTGGGCACCGCGCAAGGCCAGCACCCGCAGGGTTTCGAGGCCGAGGCCCGACGTGGCCCCGGTGACGAGGGCCGTGCGCCCGGCGAGGTCCAGCCCCCTGGTGACGTCTTCAGCCGTCGAACTGGCGTCGAAGTCGTTCACCGGCAGACCGGGTGGACGGGGCGCGTCGGATTCGCCCGCCGGCCCGCAGCCCGTGGCGGTCAGCAGGGTGGCCGCGGCGCCGAGCAGCAGCTGCCGCCGGTTGATGGCAGCGTCGTGGTCGGTCGTCATGCGCCGGCGACGGGCGATGCAATCCACCAGGTGATGCCGTTGGCGTCGATGACGCCGGCATTGCGGTGGCCGTAGGGCTTGTCCTCCGGCGGCATCTGCGACGTCGCTCCGGCGGCCAGGGCCTGGGCATAGGTGGCGTCCACGTCGGCCACCCACAGGTAGAGGGCGCCCGAAAGCGCCTTCCAGGTGTCGTTGGCCTGCCCAAGCATCACGAGCGAGTCGCCGACGTTGAGCTCGGCGTGCATCACTTCGCCGCCGGGACCGCGCGAGACGTCCTTCTCGGTGGCGCCGAAGGCGGCGGTGAGGAACCGGATCTCGGCCCCGGCGTCCGGGACGACGAGATACGGCGTGACGGTCCGGTAGGTGTCGATGGTGTCGGCCATGCCGCTATCCTGCGCGAATCAGGCGCGTGGCGAAAGGGAAAGGCCGGCGCGGCGCCCCCGCTGCAACCGGCCCTTCGCTGGCGTCACGGCGCCGGGATGTAGAACACGAACCAGTCGTCGATCGCCGCGCCGGCCGTCGTCCTGATATAAACAGGCACCACGTCGTGCGTGGCTGTGCTCAGCGGATTGCAGGCGGAGCCGTGGCCGGTAGCCACGCTCACGATGTTGGTGCCGCCGGGATTCGACAACGTCACCTGCGCGGCCTTGTGGCTGTAGCGCTTGCTCACCACCAGACAGTACAACCCGACGGCCGGGTGTGTGACGCTGACATTGCCCGAACTGGCGTGAAAGCTCGCGCCGACCACGTAACCCCACGCGTCGTCCTTGGCGGCGGTAAGCAGGGTGTCCACTTCGGTCTTGGTGTAATAGCGGCTGTCGTGCGTGTGATCGCTGCGGGCAATCGTGGCTGCCGCGCCGGTGCCGCCGAAGATGGTCGGCGATAGCTGCGCCGGCGTGATGACCGCCGCGGCCGCCGGGGCCGGGCGGGGCGAGGGTCCCGGGGCGGCCGGCCCCGACGCAAACAGAAACGTGCCGCCGTTCCCATCCGCGTCCAACCAGGTGCCGTTGCCCGTCGCGACGTTCACCGTCGATGTGATGTGCGCGGCCCGGCCCGTAGGCAGCACGATGGTGAACCCGAGCGCCAGTCCGCCGCCGGCCACGACCGCCGTGCCGGTCGCCGGCGCGCTGGCGCCGGCACACACGTCGTCGGTGCCGTTCAGCTGATACATCCCGCCTTGCTGGGTGACGGTGATGGTGACGACGTTGCAGTAGGGCAGCGTCTGCCATTTGAACGTGCCGATGACCTGCGCCGCGGCAGGGGCGGCGCCAAGCGCCATGAGCAGAGCAATGCCGACGAGCGGCGCGAGCAACCGATTGAACATCCTGGCCTCCGGGGAAGATGGCGTCATCTGGCGCCATATTCCGTCAGGCGCGGGATCGCCGGGAGGCTAGATCCTGCCCATCAGCTGCAACAACCCGGTGGTGAGCCACGGCACGTAGGTGATGACCAGCACGCCGAAGGCCAGCACCAGCAGCATCGGGAAGGTGGCGGCCGCCACCTCCATCAGCGGCTTGCGGAAGCGGTACGACGACAGGAACAGGTTCAGGCCCACCGGCGGAGTGAGGTAACCCAGCTCCAGGTTGGCAATGAAGATGATGCCCATGTGCACGGGGTGCACGTCGTAGGCCAGCGCCAGCGGCACGAGCAGCGGGGCCACCACGAAGGTGGCGCTGAAGATGTCCATCAAGCTTCCGACCACGAGCAGGAAGCCGTTCACCGCCAGCAGGAACGCCCAGCGGCTGCTGATGTACTGCTGCGTCAATTCGAGCAGCCGTCCGGGCACGTCGGCATCGATCATCCAGCTGGTGAGGCCCACGGCCACGCCGAGGATGAGGAGCACGCCGCCCACGGTGGAGGCGCACTCGGCGGCGACGCGGCCGATGTCGCGGCCGATTCTCACGTCGCGGTGCACGACGACCTGTGTGAAGAAGGTGTAGAGCGCGCCGATGGCGGCGGCTTCCACGGTCGTGGCCAGGCCGCTGAAGAGCGCGCCCACGATGATGAGCGGCAGCGCCATCTCCCACTTGGCGGCCCACAGGGCCGCCCCGGCCTCGCCGAACGCGAACGGCGTGCGCGGCACCTTGGCGGTGACGGCGGCCCGGATCCCCCAGGCCGAGGTCATGCCGATGAGCAACGCTCCGGGCAGGAGGCCGCCGATGAACAGATCCTCGATCGGCGCCTGCGCCACGATGCCGTAAAGGATGAGCGGCAGCGCCGGCGGGAGCAGCAGGCCGAGCGACCCGGAGGCCGTGAGCAGGCCGAGCGAGAACTTCTCGCCGTAACCGTCTTTCACCAGGGCCGGGTAGAGCAGGCCACCGAGGGCCAGGATGGTCACGCCCGACCCGCCGGTGAAGACGGTGAAGAACGCGCACAGCATCGCGCAGACGACGGCGGTGCCGCCGCGGAACCGGCCGAAGAGCGCGCGGAACACGCGCAGCAGCCGGTGCGGCGCGCCGCCTTCCGCCAGCAGCACGCCGACCAGCGTGAAAAGCGGAATCGAGGCTAGCGTGGGCTTGGTCGAGAGCTGGTAGGTCTGGATCAGGATGGCGGACCCGGGCACGCCTTCCGAGAGGAACATGATGGCGGCCGCGCCGCCGAGCAGGGCGAAGATGGGCGCGCCGGCCACGCCGCCGACGAGCAGCGCCAGCAGCCACCACGGATACGAGCCGGCCCCGCCCGGCAGGGCCGCCTGCGGGCCCTGTTCGATGACGGCCGAGAACGGATCGGCCCAGTTGAAGGGCAAGCCGGCCCCCATCGAGACGCCGAGCACGATGCCGGCCAGCGCCGCGACGCCAGCCACCCGGTGCGACGCGAACGCCGCCCGGGCGATGCGCCAGGTGATGACCGCGAAGCCGAGCGGCAACAGCACCTGGAAGACCCACACCGGCACGCCCTCGGTGATGGTGCGGCCGGCCTCGCGTTCGAAGCGCACGAGATCGACCCCGGCGCGGGTCAGCAGGGCCGCCACCGCGGCTCCGACAAACGCGGCCAGCGCCTTGGCGAAGGTGGCGACGGGTCCGGCCGGCAGCAGGGCGCCGGTGGCCAACGCCAGCAGCCGGTCGTCACGCGCGGCCAAGGCGCCGCCGATGAGCGCGACCACGAGCGTGAGGTGTTGCACGAACGGCGTGCCGCCGGGAATGCCCGCGTCGAACCGCCGCAAGACGATCTCCGCGATCGGCAGCAGGGTCAGCAGCGTCAGGGCCAGCACCGACAGGCCGTGCTCGGCGTGGCGGAGCGGCCCCCGGTCGTCGATGCCCCGCGCCTCGGCGGGGGCGGCGGGGGCGACGGTCACTTGGTGCCGTGGCTCTTGCGGAACGCGTCGCGTTCCTGCACGGATTGGTCGTAGACGTCCGCGGGCACGATCAGGCCTTTCATCGACGCGGCGAACTTGTCGGCCATGTCGCGGAACGCCTTGGCGCTGGCGGCGTCCGGCGTGGTCACTTTCAGCCCGCGCTTCAGCATCTCGGCCTTGGCCTGTTCGTCCTGCTGCGGCACGTCACGCCCCAGGGCCTCCTGGATCTTCTTGGCGACGCCCAGAATCGCCGTGCGGTCGTTCTCGGCGATCGTGCCCCAGGTCTTGGCATCGACCACGGTGGCGCCGGCCAGCGGGCCTACGCCCAGGTCGAGCATGTTGGGCACGTTGCGGTACCACTGGAACGCCAGCGTGGCCAGCGGCGTCGACGGCACGGCGTCGAGCAGGCCGGTCATGAGGCCGCTCTGCACTTCGGAGAACGGCAGCGGGCGCGGGTTGAAGCCGTTCTGCTTGTAGAGCTGCACGAACTGGTCGTTGCCGGCGCTGGTGTAAAGCCGGGTCTTCTTCAGCGCCTCGACGTTGGGCACCGGCTCCTTGCTGAACAGGTAGACCCAGCCGGTGTCGCCCCAGTTGAGCAGCACCAGGCCCTTGGCTTCGAGCCTGCTCTTCAGCATCGGCTCGAGCTTGGCCCGCACGGCCCGGTATTCGTCGTAGCTCGAGAAGAACATCGGGATGGTGAAGAGGTTGAAGGCGCTGTCGACCGAGCCGAGGCCCACGGCGGTGATCGAGGCAGCCTGCTGGCGCCCGATCTTCATGTTCGAGATCATCGTGGCTTCGTCGTCCTGCGCCGCGCCGATGACCCGCACGACGACGCGGCCGCTGGTGGCGGTCTTCACCTCGGCCTCGAACTGCTTCAGGGCCTTGTGCCATACCGAGCCCAGCGGCGCCGGCGACGCCAGGCGGATGGTGGTCTGGGCGCTGGCCGTGCCGGCGGCGCAGACCAGGAGCAGAGCAGCGAACCACGAACGGGTCTTCAGGGTCATTGAATGCGATCCTCTTCGGTGAACAAGTCGTCGATCCGCGCCAGCAGGACGCGTGCCCGCTTCTGGGCGATGAGCGTGGCCAGCCGCGTCTCCGGCACGTCGTTCGGATTCACCGCCAGGGCCCGGTCGATCAGGCTGGTGAACTCGTCCTTGTTGCCGGCCGGTTGCGCCACGCTCACCGCCATGGCCACGTAGGCCGAGGCCGAATGGCCCTTGGACAATTCGACGGCGCGCTCGAAGTGCTGCCGCGCCCGCGCGGCATCGCCGCCCATCGATGGCGACATGCCGTCGAGGGTGATGAAGACCTCGTGGATGGCGCCGTCGGCGTAATCCTCGTCGATGGCCAAGGCCTTCTGCATGAGCGTGCGGACGACCGGGAAGTCCGCGACCAGGTCCGGCTGATCCACGCCAAGAGCGATGGCCGAGCCCCACGAGGCGCCCAGCCAGTAGAGCTCGTCGACGTCGAATTTCACGTGGCCGAGCGCCGTCTCCGGATCCGCCGAGAGCGCGGCGCGCAGGCCGGGCCGCTTCAATTCGACCCGCCGCAGGCAGTAATCGCGGCCGCGCAGGTAGAGCTTGCGCGCCCGCGCCTTGAGCCGTTCGCTTTCTTCGTAGTCGGTCGCTTCCAGGGCCTCGGCATCGAGCTGCACGAAGGCGTTGGCGTACGACGTGAACCCCGAGCAGGCCGTCAGCAGCAGGCCCTTGTGCCGGGGCGAGGCCTGGAGCAGGGATTCGACTGTCTTGAGTGAGAAGGGCAGCGCCTCGCGAATCAGTTCGGGGTCGTCGTCGGTGGCATAGACCGACGGCCCGGGAGCGGAGAGGGCATCGCCGAGTTTGTTGGCCGCGAACGTCTTGACCGAACAGCCTGACAGGGCGAGGGCGGCAAGCACGGTCGGAAAGAACAGCCGAAATCGGGTGGAAAGCTGAGCGTCGGAAGACACGTCCATTCAGGATAGACGAAAATTTCCGCGGGAACGATACATGGCCCCACGGTCCGGCCGGCCCACCTCGCAGAAACTGCCGCAGAAAAAGGTGTCACCGTGACAGGCCCCGTTACACATGGCTAGGCGAACGTGGCCACGACCGGCCCATGGTCGCTCGTCCCGACCTCGCGCTGGACGACACATGCCTGGGCGCGGTCGGCCAGCCCCTGCGACGCCACGACGTAGTCGATGCGCCAGCCGATGTTGCGCTGCTTCAGGTTCCGCCACGGCGCCCACCACGTGAACAGCGCGTCGTCGTCCGGGTGCAGGGTGCGGCCCACGTCGACGAGCCCGCGGGCCAGCATCTGCTCGATGAGCGCCCGTTCGTCGGGACGCGCGCCGACCTGGTTCAGCTTCCGCTCCCGCGGGTGGATGTCGAGGTCGGTGCGGGCCACGTTCAGGTCGCCGCAGAAGAGCAGGGCGCGGCCGGCGGCCTGCGCGGCGGCGGCCCACGCGTCCACTTCGGCCAGGAACTTGAGCTTGGCGTCGTAGTCCTTGCCGCCGTTGGGCACGTAGAACGACGACACCAGCACCGGGCCGTGGCCGAAATCGAGTTCGGCGGAAATGACCCGCTGCTCGAAGTCGAAGAGCGGGTGCACGAAGACGGGCGGCGCGGTCACGAACGACTTGGCCACGAGCAGCGCCACGCCCGAATAGCCTTTCTCGCCGTGCCAGCCGGCGTGATAGCCCTCGACGTCACGCAGCTCGAACGGCAACTGGTCGAGCGACGCCTTGATCTCCTGCAGGCATACGATGTCGGGCTGTTCGGCGGCGAGCCACTCGAGCAGTTGCCCTTGGCGGGCGCGGATGCCGTTGACGTTCCAGGTGGCGATTTTCATGGGTGACGGTCAAGCATAGCCTCTCGCCACGCGGCCCGGATGGCCGTTGCCGGTCACAGGCGACGCGGCGACGAGGGCCGCAGCTCCGGCGTCGGCTCGAGGCCGCGCTCAGCGTAGCGTGTGCTGCCGAGCGCGCCGCTGAGCGCAGCGGCGGCGCCCTGCACGAGCGCGAGCTGGCTCGGGTTCGGCGGCGAGGGCACATCCGACAGCGCGCCGATGACGCCGACGATGCCTGCCAGCACGTCGCCCTCGCGCAGCACCGGCGCGGCCACCACGTTGATGCCGACCAACGCCTCGTTCGGCGCGTCCTCCCAGAGGCGCTGACGCACGAGCGCCAGACGCGCGCGGATGGCGCCGGCGTCGACCAGTGAGTGCGCCGTCGCCGCCGGCAGTGTCCCGCCGAGCAACCGGGCCGCGTCGGCGGCGGTCGCCCAGGCCAGGGCCATCCGGCCCTGCGCCGTGCAGTGCGGCGCCGGCCGGTGGCCGGGCTTGACCGTGATGCACACGCCGCCGGTCGTGTCGACGGCGGCTACCACCACCGCTTCGCCGTTGGACGGCAGCGACAGCAGCGCGCTCTGTCCGGAACGATCGCGGAGTTGCTGCAGCACCGGCCCCGCCAGCCGGCGCACATCGAACTGCGCCCCGGCCCGTTCGCCCAGTTGGAACAGCTTCCAGCCCAGACGATACCGCTCGGTGGCGTGCTCCTGGTCCACCAGTCCGTGTTGGGCCAGGGACGTCAGGACCCGGTAGACGCGGGCTTTAGACGTGCCGAGCCGGTGCGCCAGTTCGGTCACGCCGACCGCGTGCGGCGCGTCGGCGAGTTGCTCGAGTACGCGGGCCGCGGTGGCCACCGAGTCGAGGGTCTTGTCGGTCACGGATCGCGCCGGAACTGGGTGGCCAGCGCGGCGCCCTCGGCGCGCAGCATGGACTGGTCCGAGCCGATCAGGAAGAGGGTGACTCCGAGCGCCTCGTAGGCCGCCATGTCGCGCAGGTCGGGAAGGCCGATGCCGACGGCGCACCCGGCTGCCCGTCCGGCGGCGCAGACCCGCTCTATTGCGCTCATCACGGCTGCGTCGGTCAGCGTCGCGGCGCCGTGCGAGCGAGTCAGGTCGGCGCGGCCGATGAACAGACAATCGAGACCGTCGAGGGCCGCGATGCCGGACACCGCGTCCACCGCGTCGCGGTCGTCGATCTGGCAGAGCACGGCGGCGGCGTCGGAGTGCTGCACGAGTTCGGGCATGGTCAGCGCCTGGGCGCCGTATCCGTCGTGACGCGCCGGCTCGGCGACGCGCGCGTCGTCGCGGTAGCGGCAGGCCGCCACCACCTGGGTGGCGTCGGCCAGGCTGCGCACGCGCGGCGCCAGCACGCCGGCGACGCCCAGGTCCAGGGCCTCGAGCAGCGTGTCGGCGCGGGTATCGGGCACGCGCACGAGCAGCGGGCAATGCGCCGCCCGGGCCGCCAGCATCGCCAGGTCAATCTCGCGGCCACGGCAGGCGGTGGGCTCGCCGTCGAGCACGAGGCAGTCGAGGCCGGAGCGGCCGAGCACGTCGACCACGTGGGGGGACACGGTCCTGATGAACGTGCCAATCAGGCGTTCCCGGTTGCGGAGGCGGGTGCGGAACGGCGTGGCGCTCGCGCGGGCGAAGGATGCGACGTCGGCCTGCGGAGTCATGCGCGCCTGCGAACGATACCGAATTCCTCGGGCAGAATGAAATCACGGCCGGCGCGTCGTGTCATCAGGGCGTACGCCCGGTGGTCGCGGACTCTGCTCTGTGGTGGCGCCCACGCGCCAGGACCCGGCGCAAGTCGACGGTAAAGACGCAGCTGATGAGCGGCAGGCTGCGCACTGAGAATCCCACGCCCGCGCCGGCGCCGGCCTCCGGCTCGGCCACACTGCACTGTGCGGCCCGCCCGCGCCCTGGGTCAGAATGGTGACGAGAGAGGCTGGACCGTCCCGCTTCGTCGCCGCCACGGCGGCGGCCGCCCTGCCAAGGAGACACGCATGACGACACAGATCTTCGCGCTCGGCCTCGTCGCGGTGCTGGCCGCGTCCCCCGCGCCCGTGGCCCACGCCCGGACCGCCGCGACGGCCGTGGCCTACGCACAGACGGCCGCGCCGGCCACCCGCCGGCCCGACGTGATCTACGTGCCCGACCCCCGAAGAAGTGGTCGAGGCCATGCTGCAGGTGGCGAAGGTCACGAAGAACGACGTCATCTACGACCTGGGCTGCGGCGACGGCCGCATCCCGGTCACGGCCGCCAAGAAGTACGGCGCGCGCGGGGTCGGCATCGACATCGACCCGCAGCGCATCAAGGAAGCCAACGAGAACGTGCAGAAGAACGGCGTCGGCGACAAGGTCAAGATCCTGCACGCCGACCTGTTCGAGACGGACCTGTCACGAGGCCACCGTCGTCACGCTGTATCTGCTGCCCAGCCTCAACCAGAAGTTGATGCCGAAGCTGAAGAGGGAACTGAAGCCTGGCACCCGCATCGTCTCGCATGCCTTCGACATGGGCGACTGGAAGCCGGACCAGGAACTGGATGTCAACGGCCGCAAGATCTACTTCTGGACCATTCCCAAGCCGTAGCAGCCTGGCCAGGCCTGGCGGCGGTTAGTCGCTGCCGTCGCCGGGCAGCAGCGGCTCGCACGGGCGCGTCTCGGGACCGTTGGCGGTGCACACGGCAAACTTCGTGGCGTAGATCGAGACCCCGGCGAACTCGCCCTTCTTGTTGAACATGTAGAAGCTCAGGTTGAACTTGGGATTGCCGGCCGTGTTCAGCAGCCGCCGCTCGACGGTGTTGGCCTTGATGCGCCGCAGCGCTTCCATGCCGGCGTCCTTCGGCGACTTGCCGGCGCGCATCTGTTCGACGATCAGATAGGAGTTGAGGCCGTAGAGGTTGGCTTCGCCCCGCCCGGTGGACCCGGCCGCGCCCACTTCGTTGTCCACATAGAGGCCCGCCCCGAGAATCGGCGAGTCGCCCACGCGCCCGGGAATCTTCCACGCCATCCCGCTCGTGGTGGTCACGCCGGCGATGTCCCCGGCGGCGTTGATGCCGTCGCAGTTGATCGTGCCCCAGAAGTGGTTGGGGTCGATGAGCCCGTCGCGCACCATGCTCAGCCCGGCCATCAACCCGGCGCGGTCGCGTTTCTTGGGGTCGAGATAGTGCTCGGGGTCGACGCGCCGCTTCCACTCGAGCCACAGCCGGCGCGATTTCTCGGTGTTGAGGTCGGCTTCGATGGTGAAGCCCATGCTCCGCGCGAAGTCCTGTGCGCCTTGGCCAGCCAGCAGGTGGTGATCGGTCTGCTCGAGCACCGCCACAGCCACTTGCGACGGCGCGCGCACGCCTTCGATCGCCGCCACGCCGCCGGCCCGCCGGGCCGGGCCGTGCATGCAGCACGAGTCGAGCTGCACCACGCCCTCGGCATTGGGCAAGCCGCCATAGCCCACGCCCGATTCCTCCGGATCCAGCTCGCACAGGTTCACGCCGGCGACGAGCGCCGCAAGCACGTCCTTGCCGCCGCTGGTCATCAGCTCGAAGGCCAGCTCCACGGCGGTCTTGGTGCCGCCGTTCTTGTAGACGTTGCCGTTGTCGGAGGCAATGACGACCGGGGTGCTGGACACGGTGCGCACGGCCGGGGCCTGGCCGAAGGCGGGCGGGGTGCCGAGCGCGAGGCCGGCGACGGCCGTGGACGTCTGCACGAACTGACGACGGGTCAGCGTCTTGGACATGAAGGCTCCTCCTCCGTAGGCAGCATCCTACCGTCCCGACGGGGCGGCCGGCCTCAAATACTCCGGGGCTGCCGCCGCGGGTCGGCGGGCCGCTTCTTCCACAAGCGCAGCGCGCCACGGAACGATTCGTCGCCGCGGACCTGCACGTAGCTGCGCGGCAGCGGGCCGCCGATGCCGTTGTAGGTGACGACCGTGGTGCCGGCCGGCGCGCTGGCCAACAGCCGGATCAGGGCGGCGAAGTGGCGCTGGCCGGCGCGCCTGGTGAAGGTCACGCCGTCGTCGGCGTAGCCGGGCGCGTCGAACGAGTGCTCGATGAATGGGTTGAAGAGGTAATAGGCATCGCCCTCGGGCGTCGGCACCTCGCCGAAGCCCCCGTGCACGAAGCTGACGCGGTCCCCGAGGCCGAAACGCCGCGCCAGGGCCTGCGCGGCGGCGACGAGCGAACCACGCTGCTCCAGGCCGATGACGCGGCACGGCGTCAGCAGCGCCGTCGCCACGCAGAACTTGCCCGCGCCCGCGCCGATGTCCACGACCGTGCGCACCCGTTCAGCCTGGAGCCAGGCAGCGACGCGCTGGGTCACCGGCGTCGGCGTCCAGTAGTCGTCGGCGACGTCGCGTAGCGCCGCCGGCAGCAGCCGATCGAACGCGGCGTTGGCGCCAGCGGCGCCCGCGCGGAGGGCCGCGGCCGCCAGCCGGGCGTCGTCGTCGGTGACGGCGCTGGGCTGACGGCGGGACGACGACTCGGGCACGTGGCGATTCGACATGGGCTGGGGACGCGGCGGTCTGCCGTCAAGGGTAGGCCGGGGCCGTGGCTACGGCCACAACTTCCGCCACCACGGCACCGCGTCGGCGGCGGGCAGCGGCACGGCCGGACCGCGGCCCTGACGGCGGCGGATGTCCTGGATGTTCCAGCCGGTCAGCGCCGCCAGCGTCTGGGCCTCCTGTTCGCGCCGCCCCGCCAGCTCGCGCCGGTAGGCCTCCGCCGGCCGCACAGGTCGCCGGCCCCGTGAAGGCGTGACGCAACACGTAGCGGCCCTGGAAGTTGGTGCGGTCGCCGGTTTCGTGGAACACCAGGTCCTCGGGGAAGTGCGCACGGTCGTAGCGCACGTGCAGCCGGGTGACGAACACGTTCTGCGGCGAGGCCGTGCGGCGCGGCACGAACCGCGGGGTCGTGGCGTCGCTCTCGTCGAGCCAGAACGCGCCAAGGCTCGCGCAAGCTGCGTCGTTCGACAGCGGATCGGCCGCGCACGGATCGCACCAGCCCATGTCCCAGGCGTACTCCTGGAAAATCGCGCTCATGTTCTCGCGCCGCACGTGCGCGTCGAACATCGCCTTGTACATCTTGGCGAACTCGGCCGGGTCCTTGACGTAGGCCGGTATCTCGACGTCGGTGCGCAGTTTCACCGTGCGGTAGTTGGTGCTCTCGACCCGCCCCTTGCGGGTGAGGGTGTAGACGAACAGTTCCTGCGGGCCGTCGGCGTTGGCCGTGCCGAGACGGATCGGCAACATGAACTTCGGCGACTCGTAGGCCACCTGAATCGGCCGCAGCGTCGCGAAGCCGAGCTTCGACTGCTCGGCCAGGTTCACCTTGGCCACGAAGAAGCGCATGTTCTGGCGGATGTAGCTGCCCAGCACCTCGGAGGCGCCGGCGGGAATGCGGTAGCCGCTCTCGCGCAGCCATGTCTCGAGGCCGCGACTCTGCGCCGCCGAGAGGATGAGGATGTCGTATTCGCCGACGGTGTAGCGCGCCTCGATGGTCACGCCCAGGCTGTCGCGCCCGGCGCGCTCGGACCGGCCTCGCGCGCTGCCAGTGCCCGCGGCCCGGCGCTGGCCTCCAGGCGATCGCGCAGGGCGCACGGGTCGCCGTCGAAGTACTCGACCAGGCGCGGCGCGGTGTAGGCGTCGAGGTGCGCGACGAGCGACGACTC
Organism: uncultured Acidobacteriota bacterium; assembly: GCA_963843885.1. Classification (GTDB taxonomy): domain Bacteria; phylum Acidobacteriota; class Vicinamibacteria; order Vicinamibacterales; family UBA2999; genus CADEFD01. The sequence goes on along the minus strand of CAWJMJ010000009.1, from coordinate 404,733 downwards.
GGCCACATGGATCTGGTCGCGCGTGATGGCCGTGGGCACGGGGATGACCATCGCGAACTCGCGCGGGTCGCCGCGGAAGTCGCTGGCCATCGTGATCACGGTGCGGTCGCCGTCGCGCGCCAGCACCACCTGCGAGGCCTTGTTGAACAGCGTGGTGTCGGCCTTGGCCACGTAGAAACCGCAGAAGGCGCCGCGCCGGTGCGGCGGGAGCAAGCAGGGCCGCGGCGGCCCACAGGAGCATGGTGGTCTTGCGTAGCATGGGAGTCCTCCAATTGAAGCGGGTGCAGCGGAGCGTGGGCGCGCGGCCACTGGTAACGCGCGGCCGGGAGCAGCAAGTCGATGACCGGCACGAGCGGCGAGGCGAGGACGAGGGCCCACAGGAAGCCGTTCGGGCGGAACCGGCTGAAGTGGACGTAGGCGGCGCCGACCGCGCGACGAGCGTGGCGAAGAGCACGCGGCCGGCGCGCGAGTCGGGCGTGGTCTTCGGGTCGGAGATCATGAAGAAGGTGAAGAGCAGGAACGCCCCGCTTTCGAGCCGGTGCCAGGGGATGGCCAGCGGCTCGCCGAGGAAGAGCGATCGGGTCACGACCAGGCCGGCGTAGACCCCGAGGAAGGCCAGGGTCACGTCGCTGCGCGCCGAGCGGAAGGTCACGGCCAATCCGGCCGAGGCCAGGAAGAAGGCGAAGCTGGCGCCCGTGCCCCACTGTCCGGGCGAGACCCACACGTCGGGCGTCGTCGAGCAGCAAGGCCGCCAGGGCCAGGTTGGTGGGATTGAAGACGTGCTTGCCGCGGGCGCGGATGAGCACCTTCGAACCCACCGCCAGGGCGGCGCCCACCGCCGCCCAGGCCAGGACGTCGGTGCGCAACAGCAGGCACAGCGACAGTGCCGAGATGAGCGCGCTCTTGGCCCCCGAGGGCCACGGCGCGCCGGTCCGCGCATCGGCGGCGCGCTGCACCGCCAGCGCCGTGCCGACGGTGACGAGCGCCTGCGCGATCGAGACGTCGAAATCGAGTCGGGCCATCCCGTAGGCGAGCAGAGCCGCCAGCGTGACGATCTGCCCGTGGCGCGGATCGGCGGTGAGCGTGGTCCAGAGGCGGGTGGAGCAGGGCATGGGCGTCGTCCTCTAGGCTGAGAACGACGCCGGTCCGAATCCTTGCAGGGCACCTGCGCAGGCGGTGCGGGCGCGGGGCAGTCTGGGGCTATACTCCGCCCATCGAGCCAAGCGAGGTTCCCATGAAAGTGACGCGACGCGATCTGATCGCCGGCGCGGCCGGCGCGGTGGCGCTCAGCGCCAGTGCCCGGGCGCAGACCCCGGCCGCCGATCCCAGCAAGGTGCGCGGCAAGCCACCGCGCGCCACCGGCCAGCGCGCCGCCACCGAGAAGGTGCAGCGGCTGGTCCGCGGCGCGACCTCGTCGGGCACGCCGCACCAGGACCTGATGGGCATCATCACGCCGTCGGACCTGCACTTCGAGCGCCATCACGGCGGCGTCCCCGAGGTCGATCCAGCCACCTACTCGCTGCTCATCCACGGCATGGTCGAGCGGCCGATGGTCTTCACGCTGGCCGACCTGAAGCGCTTCCCCTCGGTCTCGCCGCATCCACTTCCTCGAATGCTCCGGCAACCTCGGGCGGACGGCGGGTCCCGAGACCGACGCCCGGTCAACTGGCCGGCCTGACCAGCACGAGCGAGTGGACCGGCGTGCCGCTGGCCACGCTGCTGAAAGAAGCGGGCGTGCAGGCCCAGGGCAAATGGCTGCTCGCCGAGGGCACCGACGCCGCGGTGCTCACGCGCAGCGTGCCGATCGAGAAGGCGCTCGACGACGCGCTCATCGCCTACGGGCAGAACGGCGAAGCCATCCGCCCGGAGCAGGGCTATCCCGCGCGCCTGTTCCTGCCCGGATGGGAAGGCAACGCCAGCGTGAAGTGGCTGCGGCGCATCGAGGTGTCGGACCGGCCGTTCATGACCCGCGAGGAGACGTCGAAGTACACCGAGCCCTTCGCCAACGGCACCGCGCGCATGTTCAGCTTCCGCATGGACGCCCGCTCGCTCATCACCTATCCCGCCTTCCCGAACACGCTCGAACGCGGCTGGGTCGAGATCCAGGGCCTGGCCTGGACCGGCGCCGGCCGCATCGCCCGGGTCGAGGTGAGCACCGACGGCGGCACGACCTGGACCGCGGCAGCGCTCCAGGAGCCGGTGCTGCCGATGGCCCACACGCGCTTCCGCCATCTGTGGAACTGGACCGGCGGCGAAGCGGTCATCATGAGCCGCGCCGTCGACGAGACCGGCTACGTCCAGCCGACGCGCGCCACGCTGCTGGAGCAGCGCGGGCCGGGCACGGCCGGCTATCACCTGAACCCGATCACCGGCTGGGTCGTGCAGCCGGGCGGCGCGGTGATCTACAAGGAGGAGTCGTGGGGATGAGGCGCACCTGCTGTGCCGCCGCCGGCGCGGCCCTGTTGGTCACGGCCCTGGCCGGGGCGGCCTTCGGGCAGCCGCCCGCCCGCTTCGGCATCGGAAGGCCGGCCACCCCGCAGGAGATCGCGGCCCTCGACATCGACATCATGCCGGACGGACACGGGTTGCCGGCCGGACGCGGCACTGCCGCCGAGGGCGCTCCGATCTATGCGGCCAAGTGCGCGCAGTGCCACGGCCAGACCGGCCGGGAAGGGCCCAACGACGTGCTCGTCGGCCGCGAACCTCGCACCGGGTTCCCGTTCTCGCAGGACCCGAAGCTGCCGCACACGATCGGCAACTACTGGCCCTACGCGACCACCGTGTTCGACTACATCCGGCGGGCCATGCCGCCCACTGCTCCCGGCTCGCTGGCCGACAGCGAGGTCTATGCGCTTACCGCGTTCCTGCTGCACGCCAACGAGCTCATCACCGCCGAGGCGATCATGGACCAGACGACGCTGCCCGCCGTGAAGATGCCGGCGCGCGAGCACTTCGTGCCCGACACGCGCCAGCAGTCACCGCGCAAGCCGCGCCAGTAGGCCCTGATATCGAGGAGCACCCCTCGTGAAACTCCACCACAGCCCCCACCCCCTGCTGCTGGCGCTCGTGCTCACCAGCCTCCTCGGCCCGACCCTGGCCGCCCAGCCGCCCGCCCGCGTCGCCGAACGTCTGGCGGGCGACCTGGCGGTGGTGCAGAGCTTCCGTCCCGCCTACCCGTTCTGGCAGCACATCTTCACCATCCCCGATGGCCGTATCGTTTTCGGCAGCGAGCGTGACGGCCACTTGATCGCGTCGTTCCCGACCAAGGGCGACTGGAGCCGCGGCGCCGTATGGGCCGACCCCGCGCAGGCCAAGGCCCTGGCCGGCGCCACCTGGCCGCAGCGTCTCGACGATCGCCGCGACCTGGTGGTGCGGCGGCTGGCGGCCACCGCCGGGCCGCTGCTGCACAACCCGTCGCGCGGCCTGTTCCTGCTGCCCAACGTGCCGCGTTACGGCCCGTTCCTCGCCGAATGGAGTCTCATCTACGAGCGCTTCGGGGTGCCTGCCGACATCGGCCTGTCGCAGGCCATCCTCGAGTCCGGTTTGAACGGCACGGCCCGCTCGCGGGCCGACGCGCTCGGCTTGTGCCAGTGGCTGCGCCGCAACTGGCAGGCGCTCGACCGCCTGTCGCCGGCGGTGATCGAGCCTTTCAACCAGACCACGCAGGCGCCCTACTGCGCGGCCTACCTGTCGATTCTCGGCACCATGTACGGCAGCTTCATTCCGGCGCTGTCGGAACATCACTCGGGCGGCGTCAACGTCGGCCGCGCCCTGATCAACGGCGAGCGGCTGGGCGGCGCCACCACGCGCGAGCAGTACCTGCTGGGCTCACGCTTCGCCCGCGACTTGCGCTCCGTCGATCTGCTCGGCTACCGCGACCTCTACCGCACCTACGGCGTGCGCTCGTTCCGGTACGCCGAGATGGTCTTCGGCAACGCCATCGTCGTGCAGCGGATTCGCGGCGAGGTGCCGCAGGAACGCATCTTCGCCTCGCGCGCGGCGCGCTCCATCCCGGTGGGCGAAATCACCAGGCGCACCGGCCTGACGGCCACCGAGGTGCAGCGCTTCAACCCGGCGCTGAAAAGCGCCGTGCCGGCGCACGCCAACATCTACCTGCCGACCCGCGTGCCCGAGTTCGGCGACGACGTGTCGTTCTGGCACCGGCCGGCCACGCCGGCCTTCACCGCGGCGCTCGACGCCTTTCTGGAACTCGAGCCGGGCGTACGGCGCTGGCACGAGCCGTCGTTCGAACTCATCCTGCAGGAGCACCGGCGCCGGTTCGAGGCGACCGGCAGCGAAGAGGGCACGGTGATGGCGGCGCTGCTCGCCTATGTGATTGGCGACTTGCGCACCAGCCGCCGGGCGGCCATCCTCGAAGACTTCCGCTCGAACGGACGCATCCTCGAACTGTTCAAGCGCGGTGCGGGCGAACTCGGCCTGGCCCTGAGCGGCAGCTCGCATTAAGGGCGGTCTGAATGGGCCGCGACGCTGCGCTAAGGTCGTGCTGGGTACACGCCGTAGCGTCCGATGACGCATTCGTGCGCGCCGCCAATGCCTGCGACACGTGCGGGCCGGCCACGAGGGACGCGGTAAGATAGTGGGATGCTCCTGGCTTCGTCTGCCGTTCAAGCTGAGCCGCTTGGACGCACCATCCGCGTCGGTCTCACCGAACGCCACGGGATGGCGGACGAAGCGCACCTGCTGCCTCCGACGGGCGTGTCCTACTCGTTCCTCGAACCTGTCGAAGAGCGGCCCGTGTGGTGGATGCGCAGTCCCATCAAGGGCTTTCTCAGGCACTTCGAATCCGACCAGCACGATCTTCTGGAAGCGGTGCTCACGCCGATCGTCACGGCGCGGCCCTGGGTCTACTCGGTCGAGAACCTGCAGGCCCCGGCTACCTTCAACTTCCTCGGCCTGCCGCTGCCTCGCTCGATGCGCCTGCACTACCTCGAACAGCTCTTCCGACAGCCGAATTTGAAGAAGCTGGTGGTGTGGAGCCAAGCTGGCCTCGAGACGTTCACCTCCTACGGCAAGATCACCGACCCGCAAATCCTGGACAAGCTCACCATGGTCTATCCGGCCGTGCGGCGCATGCCCGACGACCAGGTCCGCTTCAAGGACGAGCCGCTGCAACTGCTCTTCAGCGGCGACTTCTTCCGCAAGGGCGGCGCCAACGTCATCGACGCCTTCGAGCGGGCCCAGCAGCGCTACCCGTCGATTCACCTGATGTGCTGTTGCGATGAAAGCATCGACTTCAACACCGCCGACCTCGACCTGCGCGCGCGCTACCTCGATCGCATCCGCCGTAACCCGGGCATCACGTTCGGCCGGGTCACGCGCGAAGACCTCCTGACGCGGATTCTGCCCGACACCGACATCTTCCTGCTGCCGACCTACGCCGACACCTTCGGGTTCGCGGCGCTCGAGGCGATGTCGTTCGGCATTCCGGTCATCACCAGCAATTGCTTCGCGCTGCCCGAGATGATCGAGGACGGCGTCTCCGGCTACCTCATCGACCACAAGAAGTTCGGCGGCGACTCGCTCTTCAGCGGCTACGTCGTCAACCAGCTGCCCGACGACTTCCGCGAGTACATGTCGGAAGAGGTCTACCGGCACCTGTGCGCGCTCATCGAGTCGCGGCCGTTGCGCGAGTCCATCGGCCGGGCCGGTCTGGCACTGGCCCGCACCAAGTTTTCGAATCGAGAATCGCAACGTGCGGATGAGCGAGATTCTACTGCCAGGCGCTCGACGTCTGAAACGGCGCGCGGTCCCCTCACGCCCCTCCGGCCTCGAACCGATACCTCCAGCGGTGACTCCCGCGCCCGCCCGCTCCCGTCTCTGGGCCTTGCGTCCGCTCTCCCGACGCGTCACCCGTCCGCTGTCCTATGTGGCGCTGGCGGCGTGGCTGGGCAGCATGGGGCTGGTGGTGCAGCGCGCCTACCTGCAGGCCTCGGGGCCGAGCCTGGCCGCCGACCTGGCCCGGTATGGCACGACGGCGCAGTGGCGCGGCGTCTACTACCGCGGTGAGAAGGTCGGCTTCACGGTCGGCCAGACCGTCGCCACCGCCGACGGCTTCGAACTGCAGGAGGACGGCCGCCTCCAGATGTCGCTGCTCGGCGCCACCACGCCGGCCACGATCAAGACCACCGCCCGGGTCGACCGCGCCTTCGCGCTCGAGTCGTTCGACTTCTCGCTCGACCCGGGCACCGGGCCGCTGCACGTGTCCGGCACCGTCGCGGGCCTGGTGCTCACCATCCAGGTCACGTCGGCGGGGCGGACCCGCACCGAGTCGCGCACTCTGGCCGAGCCGCCGGCGCTGATGCTCAACCTGGCGCGGCGCCTGGCCGGCGAAGGCCTGACCGCCGGGGCGCGTCACGCGCTGATGGTCTTCGACCCGGCCACGCTCGGCAACACGCCGGTGACCGTTGATGTCGGCAGCCGCGAGATCGTGCTCGCCGGCAGCCGGCCGACCCCCGCCTTCAAAGTCCAGATGGGGTTCTCCGGGCTGACGACCACGGCGTGGATCACCGACACCGGCGAGATCGTCCGCGAGGAAAGCCCGCTCGGGCTGATGTCGGTGCGGGAAACGCCCGAGCAGGCGCAGGCCTTGGCCGTGTCGGCGCGAGTCCGTTCCGACATGCTCCAGGCCGCGGCCATCGTGCCGACGCTGCGCACGCCGGTCACTGAGCCAACCGACGTCACGCGGCTGAAGGTCGCGTTCGACGGCGTCGACATGGCCGCCTTCCAGTTGACCAGCAGCACCCAGACCTTCGACGGCCGCATCCTCGAGGTTCGCGACCCGCGCGCGCTCGCCGCCGGGCCGGTCGACCCGGAGCTGGCTCGCTACCTGCGGCCCGAGCTGTTCCTCGAAAGCGACGACCCCGAGGTGATGGCCGAAGCGCGGCGCATCGTGGGCGGCGTGACCGGCACGCGGGCCCGGGCCGAGCGGCTGGTCCGCGAGGTCAACGCGCTGCTCGACAAGAAGCCCACCATCAGCGTGCCTTCGGCCCGGGAGGTGCTGCGCACGAAAGTCGGCGACTGCAACGAGCACACCGCGCTCTACGTGGCCATGGCCCGCGCCGTCGGCATCCCGGCGCGCATCGACGTCGGCCTGGTCATGGTGCGCGGCGCCTTCTATTACCACGCCTGGCCAGAAGTGTGGATCGACGACGGACCCACGCGCGGCTACTGGCTGCCAGTGGATCCCACGTTCAATCAGGTCCCGGCCGACACCACGCACCTGCGGTTGCTGCAGGGCGGGCTCGACCGGCAGGCGGCCATCCTGCCGCTCATCGGCCGGTTGAAGCTGACCGTACTCGAGGCCGACATGGCCCCCGATACCTCGCCGATCACCGTGGGCCGCGAGCTGGCCGACGCCGCCGAGGCGCGGCCGCTCTCGCTGGCCTGGCCGACGCGGCAGCCGCGCGGCTGCTGGGCCCTGCCGTGCCGGGGCACGCCGTGATCGCGGTGCACGACCTGCGCAAGCACTACGGTGAGTTCACGGCCGTGGACGGCGTGTCGATCGACGTGGCGCCCGGGCAGATCCACGGCTTCCTCGGCCCCAACGGCGCCGGCAAGACGACCACCATCCGCATGATTGCCGGCCTGCTCAAGCCGAGCGGTCGGCCGCATCGTGGTCGACGGGCACGACACGGCGCTGGCGCCGGAAGCCGCCAAGGCGGCGCTCGGCTTCATCCCCGACCGGCCCTTCATCTACGACAAGCTCACCGCCGGCGAGTTCCTGCGCTTCCACGGCGGGCTCTACGGAATGGACGACGGCGCCATCGAGACGCGCGTCGGCGAGATGCTCGAGCTGTTCGAGCTGACGCGGTGGCGCGGCGAACTGGTCGAGAGCTTCTCGCACGGCATGAAGCAGCGCCTGGTGATGAGCGCGGCGTTCCTGCACCGGCCCAAGGCCGTGCTCGTCGACGAGCCGATGGTCGGCCTGGACCCGCGCGGCGCGCGCCTCATCAAGGACGTCTTCCGCAAGATGAGCGAGCGCGGTGTCGCCATCCTGATGAGCACGCACACGCTCGAAGTGGCCGAGGAGATGTGCGACGTCATCAGCATCATCCTCAAGGGCCGGATCATCGCGCGCGGCACCGTGGCCGAGCTGCGCGCGCTCGGCGACGCCGGCGACGACCAGTTGACGGCGGTGTTCCTGAAGCTCACCGGCGGGAGCGGGTTGCAGGAAATCGACGAGATTCTGTGATGCCCACCGGCGCCCACGGCAGCGCGGTCCAGCGTCCCGGCACTCGAGGCCCCCAGTCCGGCGCTGGCCCCGCCGGGGCGGCCACCCACGCGTGCCCGCGAGCGTTTCCGTTCCTGTTGTTGCCGGTGGTGTGGTCGTCGCGCAACCGGGCGCGGCGGCGCCACCGCGGCGACCTGATGCGCGCCGTCGTGTTTGGCGCGCTCGGTGCCGGGGTCATGGCGGCGCTCGTGGCCGGGGCGTTCTGGGTGACCTATCAGGCCGCGCAGTACGGCGAGCTGGGCGACTACCTGATCCGCATCGGCCTGTCGTGGTTGTTCCTCACGTTCCTGTCGTTCCTGGCTTTCAGCGGCGTGGTCTCGGCCCTGTCCACCTTCTTCCTGGCCGACGACCTGCGCCTGATCATGGTGGCGCCGGTGTCGGCGCGGCGCGTGTTCATGGCGCGTTTCGCCCGCACGCTGGCCCAGTCCGGCTGGATGGTGGTGGTGTTCCTGGCGCCGGTGCTGGCCGGCGTCGGCTTGGCCAAGTGCGCGCCCTGGTCGTTCGTGGCCGTGGCGATGCTGACCGTGGCCCCGTTCGTGGTGATTCCGGTCGGGCTCGGCACGGTCGTGACGCTGCTGCTCGTGAACGTGTTCCCGGCGCGGCGCGCCCGCGACCTCCTGATGCTGATGGGGCTGGTGTTCGCCACCAGCCTGATCATCCTGCTGCGCGTCATCCGGCCCGAGCGCCTGCTGCGCGTCGAGTCGATGCCGGTCGTGACCGACTTCTTCGCCACGCTGCACTCGCCGGTCACGCCGCTGCTGCCGTCGTTCTGGGCGGGCGAGGCGATCTTCGCCGGGCTGCAGGGCGGCCACGACTGGCTGCATGTCGCCGCCTTGTGGACCACCGCCGCGGCCGTCGTCATCGGCCTGGCCACGGCCTTCGAGAGGTGGCACTTCGCCGGGTATAGCAAGTCACAGGAAGCGCGCAAGGCGCGCTGTGCCGAGTGGCGGGTGATCGATCACGTGGCCCGCCGCTTGCCGCTCTCGCCGGTGCGCCGGCAGTTGTTCGTGAAGGACTTGAAAGTGTTCCTGCGCGATGTCAGCCAGTGGTCGCAGCTCCTGCTGCTGCTGGCGCTGGTGCTGGTCTATCTCTACAACTTCCGCGTCCTCGACCTCGACCGCATCCCCTACATGAGCGGCGTCATCAAGAACGTCTATGCCTTCCTGAACCTGGGCATGGCGGGATTCGTGATGGCCACCATCACGGTGCGATTCGTCTTCCCGGCGGTGTCGGCCGAGGGCGCCGCCTTCTGGATCATCCGCACGGCGCCGATCTCGCTCGAGGACTTCCTGTGGTCCAAGTTCTGGACGGGGCTGGTGCCGGTGCTGCTGCTGAGCGAAGGCCTGACCGTCGTCGGCAACCAGTTCCTGGGCAGCGACCCGTTTGTGAAGCTGGTGGCGGCCGTGGCCGTGGCCTTCATGTCGTTCGCGCTGGTCGGCCTGGCCGCCGGCCTGGGCGCGCGCTATCCGCGCTTTGCCGCCGACAATCCCAGCCAGGTGGCCGGCTCCTACGGCGGGGTCGTGTTCATGGTGTTCGCCGTGCTCTACGTCCTGACGATGATCGCGCTCACCGGCTGGCCGTCGTCGGTGTATCTCGTGGCCCAGACGCGCAACCTGCCGGTCACGACCCCGCAGCTGTGGCTGATGGCGGCGTCCTTCGGCACGGCGGCGGTGCTGAGCGTGGCGCTGTGGCTGATCGGGATGCGCAGCGGCGTCAAGGCGCTGGAACAGATGGACGGCACGCCCAGCTGACGCACCGCAATCCCGGATAGACTGCGGCGATGTCCAGCGCTCCCGCCAAGCTCTCGGGAATGACCCTCGGGCCGGTGATTGCGGCGGCCCTGATTGTGGGCGGAGTGACCGGCGCGGGCGTGGCGCTGGGCTGGTATGGACCGGTCGTGGCCGTGGGCGCGGCGGCGCTCATCGGTCTGGCGACCGGCCTGCGGGTCCGCTCGGCCCGCGGCGGACGGCACAAGGAGGCCCGGCCGTCGGGGTCAGGTCAAGAACGGCGGTAGCGGAAATCACAGCAGGCGGCGCCCTGCATGATGGTCTGCGTGCGCGTCAGCGTCACGTCGGGGTTGAAGCCCTCGATGAGCGCGGCGTCGCGCTGGCACGACAGCACCTCGCCCAGTTCAGGGATACCGAGGGCGCGGTACATCTCGGCGTAACGGCAGCGGGTCACGTCGAAGGCGAAGTGCTCGGGCGACTCGTCGATGACCCGCAGGCGCAGGGCGTCGTCCTTGGTCCACGGGCCGAGCGTCTGGGCGAAGCTGGCCAGCGACGCGTCGCCGCGGCTCTCGGCGATGGCCCGGCCCTGGTCGCGGGCGATGCCGGCAACGACCGCCCGCACAATCGCCACCACCTCGTCGCGGCCGAAACGGTCGCCGAGCGCGGCCACGACCGGGGCCAGGATGCGCGCCTCGATCTCGCGGCGCGTGAGCACGCCGACGGCGTTCAGCCGGTCCACGCTGTCGTGGTCGTCACTCATGGGGCCCTCCCGGGCAGTTCCAGAGGAAAGCGCGTCGTGGCGATGAAGGCGTTGATGGCCGACAGCAGCCCCAGGCTCTGGTCGCGGACCACGAACACCGATTCCTCGCGCGCCCCGGGCGTAAGGTCGTGGTGGTCGATCAGCACCACTTCGGGACCGTGGGACGGGATGACCGTGCCGTCGAGCGCGTAGTACTCGGCCTCGGCCACCGCGTCCAGGGCTCCGGCCGAGAACTGCTCGTAGAGTTCGGGCAAGCTGCGGGTCGTGACCACGGTCACCCCTTCGGGAGCACGGCGGCGCAGATCGCGTTCCGCTGCCATGCCCTGCACGGCGCCGACGCGTTTGCCGACGAAGTCGTCGATGCGGCTGTAGCCGCCGGCGTCCTTTGGCTGGATGCGCAGCGCCCGGCGTTCGTAGAGGAACGGCGCAGAGAACGTCCCGCCCCGGCTCACGCGATCGGGGAAGTTGGCGACGTTGGTGGCGACCAGGTCCACGACGTCCTGCCCGGCCAGCTCCCACGACTTGTCGAACGGCACCACCTGCCACACGATGCGCAGCCGCTGCTGCCCGGCGAAGCGCTCGACGTAGCTGCGGATCCAGAGCTGCGAGTCGAACCGGCTGGTCGGCGCGCCGGTCGTAACCGCCACTGTCAACACGCCAGGCTCGAGCGTGCGCAGGTCTGGGGGCGATTGGCAGGCCGCGGCGGCCAGCGCCATGACCAGCCCCGCGGACAGCCCCGTGCGTGCCGTCGTGGTCACGAGCGCACCGCGTCAGCGATGGCACCGCAGGCCTGCTCGCCCAGCGCCGTCCAGTCGTAGGACGTGACGGCCAGGCGGCGCGCGTTGGCGGCGCGCGCCGTGGCGGCCGCCGGATCGGCCAGCACCGCGGTCACGCCCGCGGCGAACTGGTGGTAGTGGGCCACCCACAGATGCTCGCCGTGGCTGGCCTCGATGCCCTCGCAGCCCACCGGCGTGCTGACGACCGGCAGGCCGGCGGCGAACGCCTCGAGGATCTTGAGCCGCGTGCCTCCGCCCGAGTCCAGCGCCACGGCCAGGAGCGACGCCTCGGCCAGGTAGACGCCCACGTCGGGCACGTTGCCGTGGACCTCCACGCCGGGCACGTTGCCCAGCGCCGTCACGGCCGGGCCCGGGTCACGGCCCACCAGCTTCAGCACCGCCTGGGGATGCACGCGCCGCACCTCGGGCAGCACCACGCGCGCCAGGTAGTCCGAGGCCACGGCATTCGGCGCCCACGACAGCGCGCCGATGTAGAGGAGCACCGGCGGCGACGGCGTGCGGCCCACCGGCAGGTGCGCGTAGGCGGCGCAGTCCACGCCGTTGGGGACGAGCGTGACGTGCGCGGCGCCGAGTCGGCGGAACTCCTCGGCTTCCTCGGCCGAGACCGACATCACCGCTCGCGCGTCGGTGGCCGCGCGCGCCTCCATGCGGCTCAGTAGCCGCGCCTCGCGGGCCAGGTAGCGTCCGGCCAGGCCGGCCCGCTCGGTGGCGACGCGGGCGGCCAACCGGCCATAGAGATTGTGGAAATCCACCAGGATGCGCGCCTGCGGGAACAGCGGCCGGAACGCGTAGGGGTCGAGGTGATCGAGGTAGACCAGGTCGGGCGGGATCTCGGCCAGGGCCTGGGTGATGCGAGCGCGCATGGCCGAGCGGTTGTGGCGATGGAACATCACATACGGCTCGCCCTTGAGCATGGCGCGGGCGGCGCGGGCGGCTTCGTTGACCTGCTGGCGCGGGCCGGTCACCGCCGGCAGCACCGTGATGCCGTGCTCGCGCATCACCGCCAGGCCCGGATCGTCCGCGGTGTCGACGCCGGCGACCACCCGCAGCTCGGAACGGCGGGCCACGGACCGCAGCAGGTGGAACGAGCGGATGTGGCCGCCGGTGTTCAGCGGCCACGGCAATTCGCTGGTAATGGCGAGAACGCGCGCCGGCATTCCCTCTACTTTCTCACATGGCGTTCGAGCATCTGCCGCCGCACCACGCCGCCGTAGACGTTGCCCGCGGCATCCACGCCGACGCCCTCGGCGCCGGCGTGCTCCACGGCCAGCGGCTCCATGTCCTCGATGAAGGCCGTGACCCTGCCGTCCTTCGCGCTGCCGATGCGGATGCCCTTCTTGATGCCGGGCAGTTCGTGGGCCCCGGTATCGCGGCCGCCCGACTCGGAATCGGCCACGTAGATCGTGTCGTCGGCGGTGATGACGATGCCGCTCGGCCGGCCGAACTGGCGCCACTCCTCGAGGAACTTGCCGCCCTGGTCGAAGATCTGGATGCGGTTGTTCTCGCGGTCGCCGACGAAGAGCCGTCCGCGCGAGTCCATGGCCATGGTGTGCGGCTCGCTGAACTGGCCCGGCCCGGCGCCTTTCGTCCCCCATTCCTTGACGAACGTGCCGTCCTTCGTGAAGTGCACGACGCGGTTGTTCTTCCCGTCGCGGTGGCTGTCGCTCACGAACAGGTCGCCGTTCGGGGCGACGACGACATCGGTCGGCTGATCGAAGTGGGCCGGGCCCGAGCCACTCACCCCCTTGGTGCCGAGGGTCATCAGCACCTTGCCCTGCGGGCTCAGCTTGATGGCCTGGTGGCCGATGCCGTTGCCGCCGCGCGCGTCGGTCACCCACAGGTTGCCGTCGCCATCGACCATGCCGCCGTGCGGGAAGTTGAACATGCCCTGGCCGAAGCTGCGCAGCAGCGTGCCGGCCTGGTCGAACTCCAGGATCGGCGGCTCGCTGCGGCCCTCGCACGAGTTGTTGACGCAGCGGTGGACGACGAAGAGGGTGCCGTCGGGCGCCGGCTCGATGGCGGTGACCGCCGCCCACTTGACGCCGGGCGGAAGCTGGCCCCAGTCGCGCGTCGTCCGGTAGGGCTGGGGCAGGTCGTTGCGCGGTGTCGACGGCGCTTGCGCGGCCAGCGGCGCGGCCAGGGTGAAGGCGAGGGCCGTAGCACGCACGGCCGGCAGGAACTGACGCATAGGAACCTCCCGCGACGTGCGGACGGACGGGATTGTAGCGCGTCAGGCCTTCGGGGATTCGCAGGCCTGCTTGGTCACCCGGTGCCGGAAGCGGAACATCGGCACCAGCGCCGCCGACACCAGGGGGCCGAGCAGGGCGTTGACGAGGGCGCCGCCGGGCAGCTCGAAGGTGACGCGGTCGGTGAGGCGGGTAGCGCGCGGGCCGAGCCGCTCGAACTCGTGCCGGTGCACCCACGAGGCGAATGGGCCCGCGACCTGCTCGTCGACGAAGAGCACGTTCGGCTCGTAGATGGTGTGCCGCGCCAGCCAGCGAATCGGACCGATGCGCAGGTCCACGCGGGCGCCCGGACGGATACCGCCCTGACGGCTGACGACGCGCATCGGCGGAAAGGGCGGACTGAGTCGAGGCAACGCGTCGTCGCGCTCGTGGAAGGCGAACACCCGTTCCACTGGGGCGTCGATCACGACTGGTCGCACGAAGGTCGGCACCCCTCCAGATTAGTGCTGCCCCGGGGTAGCGCAGGCGTTAGAATCCACGCGCCCCGGAGGGAATGTCATGGAAGAGACCATCGAGACACTGCTGAACGATTTCGAACAGGGCAAGATGAGCCGCCGCCAGTTGATCAAGCACCTGGCCATCGCGGCGTCCCTGGCGGCGCCCGCGACCGCGGCCGCGCAAAGCACGCCGGCCAAGGCGCCGTGGAAGACGGTGCACCTCGACCACATCTCCTACTCGGTCAGCGACTACAAGAAGAGCGCCGCCTGGTACGCCAACCTGATGGGCTGGGAGATCGCCAACGACAACGGCACCAATCAGGCGACGCTGCGCATCGGCGACGTCGGCGAGATCATCATCCGCAACTCGCGCCGGCCCGAAGGCGCGGCGCCCACGGCGGCAGCTCCGACGCCCGGCGCGGCCGGCCAGCCCGCGCGCCCGCCGATCACCGGCGTCGTCAACCACATCTCCTACGGCATCGCGCCGTGGGACACCGACGGCGTGAAGGCCGAACTCGAGAAGCGCGGCCTCAACCCGCGCCCCGACATGGTCGGCACCGACTTCAAGAGCTTCCACGTGCTCGATCCCGACGGCTGGGACCTGCAGATCAGCAACCAGACGAAGATCGGCTAGCCGTTCCGGAGGCGCCGCCCGCTCACGGGTGGGCGGCGCAGTAGCTCGAGCCGGTGCACCGCGTCGGCACGAACAGCTCGGCCTGGATCAGCCAGGTGCCGTCCACCTTGCGCCACTGCGCCAGGTAGGTGCCGCCGACCTGCACGACGCCGTCGGGCTCGGTCCAGCGTCCCGTCCATTCCCCTCGTTCCGAGGCCGTGTGCCACGAGGCCAGCACCTCCACCGTCGTTGGCGTACGCACGTAGACGGTATCGGGGCGGCGCGCGAACTGCCCGGCCATGCGCTGGCCGTTGTCGTCGCGCCCCGTGCCCTGCGAGCCGGTCGAGGTGACGATGTGCACGTCGGGCAGCCAGTGCCGGACGATGCCGGCCACGTCGTGGGCAGCGATGGCTTGGTTGGATTGCGCTCGGGCGGCGCGAATTGCCGCCTCGTCGGTTAAGGGAGCGGCCTGCGTGCCTGCCGCCAGCCCCATTGCCATCGGCACGAGCAGTGTGCCAACCAGCGCCAGCCAATCCATGTATGCCGTGAACATCGTGGTCTCCCCGGACGTCGTGCGCGCAACCGCATGCTAGCAGGCAGTGGGGCCCGTCGCGCCGGCCGGCGGCCTCGGGCTACACTGGCGCCCGATGAACCGTCGCGCGTTCCTCTCCCTCACCGGTTCGGCCGCGGCCGGCGCCGCCCTGCCGCTCGACGTCCCCGCGGCGCCCGCCGCCGTCCGGCAATCGGTCAGCGCCTTCGACGAGATTGCCGCGCTCGTCACCGCGAAGATGGCCGAGTACCGGGTGCCAGGCGTAGGTCTCGGCTTCTACGCCGACGGACAGGTGCACGTCCGCGGCTTCGGCGTGACCAGCCTGGCCGACCCGCGCCCGGTCACCGACCAGACGCTCTTCACCATCGCGTCCATCTCCAAGACCATGACGGCCACGGCGGTGATGAAGCTGGTGGACGCCGGCCGTCTGGACCTGCGCGCGCCGATTCGCACCTACCTGCCCGACTTCCACGTGAAGGACGACGAGGCCAGCCGCACCGTGTCGCTGTGGCACTGCCTGACGCACACGCCGGGATGGGAAGGACAGCTGACCACCGAGGACCGCGGCGCCGAGGCGCTCGCGCACTTCGCCGCCACGATCATGCCGACGCTGCCGCAACTGGCCGCGCCCGGCGAAGTGTGGGGCTACAACAACGCGGGCTTCGCGCTGACCGGCCGGGTCATCGAAGTGGTCACCGGCAAGCCCATCCACCAGGCGCTGCGCGAGCTCGTGTTCGCGCCGCTCGGCTTGTCGCGCACCTTCACGCGGCTCACCGACGCGATGACCTATCCGCTCTCGCTCGGGCACCGCGACCGCGCCGGCCGGGTCGAGGTGATCCGGCCATTCCAGACGACCTCCAGCACCACCGCCGGCGGCGTGCTCACCACCTTGGCCGATCTGATGGCCTACGCGCGGTTCCACCTCGGGGACGGCCGCGCGCCGGGCGGCACGCCCTACGTGACGCGGGCGCGGCTCGACACGATGCAGACGGCGCAGGTGCCCAAACATGGCACCGGCGACGCCATGGGCGCCGGCTGGCACCTGCGCCCGGTCGGCGGGGTGGCCACGGTCGCCCACGGCGGCACGCTGAACGGCCATTGCCTGCTGGCGGAACTCGTGCCGGAGAAGAATCTGGCGTTCGCGGTGCTCACCAACCACCAGGACGGCTGGCGCCTGGTGCAGGACGTGGAGGCGGCGATTCTGCGGCGCGTCGCCGGCGTGGCGCTGGCGCCCGGCCAGCCGATTGGCCATCGGGGCGTGAACGAGGCCATGACGTTCCACGCGCAGCGGCTGGCGGTGCAGCCTCGGCTCGAGGGTTACGAGGGGCACTACGCGCGTCCCCCCGTCGGCACCGTGGACGTGCGCCGGCGCGGCGAGCGTCTGGTGGCCATCACCGGGCCCGATCAGCCCGACTCGCGCTTGACCTTCTACGGACGCGACGTCGCCTACGCGCTCGACGGCTCCTATGTCGGCACGCCCTACGAGTTCATCCGCGACGGCAGCGGGGCGGTGCGCTGGATTCGCGTGAACGGTCGCATCGCCCGCAAAGAGCTCTGACGGCCGCGCCGGTCCGGCCCCGTCTGCGGGAAAGTCGCCGGGCGATTCGGCCGGCGTCGGCACAGGCCGAGGGCTATCATGGCGGCATGCGATCCCTGCACCTGCTGACCATCACCGCGTTGTGCGGTGCCCTGAGCGTCGTCTCGCTCGCCCAGACCGCCCCGGAGGTCAAGCTGCCGCCGTCGCCGCTGGGCCAGGCCTCCGTGCAGCTCGGCGGTCGCTGGGAGACGACGGCCCAGGGGCAGCGCTACCGCGACGGCAAGTGGCTGGTCGTGGATTACAGCCGGCCGCTGCTGCGCGGCCGCTCCGACATCTTCGGCTCGGGCGCCGACTACGGCAAGCTCGTCAACGGCGACGCCGCCATCTGGCGGGTGGGCGCCAACGACACCACCCGCCTCACCACGCAGGCCCGGTTGCAGATCGACGGCAAGGCCATTGAACCGGGCGTCTACAACGTGTTTGCCGAACTCAAGCCCGGCGCCTGGACGTTCGTGCTCAACACCCAGCCGGTGCAGGAGAAATACGACCCGAACGAGAAGGTGAAGCTCTACGGTGCCTACAACTACGACGCCAAGTTCGACGTGCTCCGCGCGCCCATGACCGTGCGCCAGACCGACGTCTCGACCGAGCAGCTCACGATCGGGTTCGTAAACGTCACTCCGACCAACGCGACCCTCGAGATCCGCTGGGACAAGACCGTGGCGACGTTGCCGGTCGCGCTCGCGGTGCTGTAAACGGCCCGCCTCTTGCACCGTTCGCCTCCGGCGCCGCATGACGCGGCTGCCTGTGGAGGAGCAAGGTCATGTTTGGCATTCTCGGTTGGATCATTTTCGGGCTCATCGCCGGCGTCATCGCCAAGCTGCTCATGCCTGGCAAGGATCCCGGCGGCTTCATCATCACGGCCGTGCTCGGCATCGCCGGCGCGGTGATTGGCGGCTACATCGGTCAGGCGCTCGGCCTCTACCGGGACGGGGACGCGGCCGGGCTCATCATGTCGGTGGTGGGCGCGGTGTTGCTACTCGCCATCTACCGGATGATCGCGCGTCCGTCGCGCACCTGACCGCTCCCTCGCATGCACCTGATCGCGGTGTTCGGAGGTCACGCTCAGCCACTCGACCGCTTCAATCTCGGGGCTAGAGCGTGTCTGCCCCTCGCTGTCCGATGACGGGGAGCCGCGCCCTACTGCCGGGAGTAGGCTTGGGGCATGCGCGTCCTCGCGACCACCCTCCTCATCGCGGCACTGCGGCGTGCGGCAGCGCCCTGCCGCACGCCGCCACCTGCCATCACCTCGCGACGTGTGATGGCCAGCGGCGCCCGCGTCCCCCGCACCATCGTCATCACCCGACCGCATCGTGCCGTGCCGACTCGGCCAACGGCTTCGTGCCGGGCGTACGTGGACGCCGCCGGTCGCTTCGCATTCCCGGCCTGTGGGACATGCACGTCCACTTCGGCGGCGGCGACGCGCTCATCGACGAGAACCGAACTGCTGCCGCTCTACGTCGCCCACGGCATCCACGGTGCGCGACGCGCCGGCGACCTGAGCGCCAGCGGCTCGAGTGCGCGCGGCGGTGGCGTCGAGCGCGCTGCTCGGCCCACCATCTACACCTCGGGGCCGAAATGAAGGCATCGCCTCGATCTGGCCCGGCGACCTCGAGGTCGGCGCCCACAGGAGTTCGCCGCCCTCGACCCTGCGGCATAAGGTGGACTTCGTGAAACTCACGGAGAACACGCTCGCGCCGGAACTGTATGCGGCTGCGCATGGCCGGGCGCGCGGCCTGCTGACCTGGCCACGTGCCGGTCGCCGTCACGCTCGACCAAGCCGCGGACGCCGGCCTCGATCAATCGAGACAGTCATTGCTGCGCGGCGGCTCACCCCGCGAAGCCGAACTCAGCGCGGCGGTGGGCACCGACGATGCCGGCGGCAACCGCCGTGACCGCCATGATCGACAGCTTCGACGAAGCCACGGCGCTGGCCACCTACGGCCGGCTCGCCGTGCGCGGCACCGCCGTCACGCCGACGCTCAACGGCAGTCGCATTCTGCCTATCTCATAGGACAGCCACGCCACCGACGACTACCTGAAATATCTGGGCCGGGTTGAAGGCCACCTACGAGGGCGGGTGGCCCGCGCGGCCGCCGACGAGCCGCCGCCGTGCTCCGTCGCCATGAGCGCTTCGAGCAGGCGGCGCGGCTGCTGCCGCTGCTGCGCCGCGCGGCGTCGTCCTCATGGCCGGCACCGACGCCGGTTCCTGAACTCGTTCAACTATCCGGCATCGGCTGCACGACGAGCTCGCGCTGCTGGTGAAGTACGGACTTACGCCGCAGCAGGCGCTGGCGGCGTCGGTGGTGAGCGGACCAGCGTTCCTGCGCGCCGAGGACCGCGCCGGCGAAGTGGCGGCGGGCAAGAGCGCTGACGTCGTGTTGCTCGACCGCAACCCGCTCGAGACATCGGCGCGACGCGGCCATCCACCGTGGTGCCGAAAGACCGCTACCTTGATCGCGCCGCGCCCCTCCGAACTCCCCTTCCGTCCCGCCAATCGGCATTGCATAAACGGCAACGGGGAAAGATGTAACCGTGACAGGCCCCGTTACAAATGCGCCGGCATCGGCAAGCCGAGTTCACGCATCATGAAGGCCAACTCCGCCGCGGCTTGCTGCACGCGCAGGCTGAAGGGCATGCCGTAGTTGGCGGCGTGACCGGCCTTCGGGTGGTAGCGCAGGATGACCGGGCGACCCGAGGTCGACGACGCCTGGAGCCGCGCCGTGAACTTGCGCGCCGCCAGCGGCGGCACGCGCGTGTCGAGGTCGCCCGACGTCACCATCACCGCGGGATACGAGGTGCCGGCGCGGACGTTCTGATAGGGCGAGTAACGCTTGATGACGTCGAAGTGGGACTTGGTGGCGGCGTCGCCGTATTCGAGCAGGGCCGGCAGGTTGTTGTTGGCCGTGTACTGGTTGAAGCGCAGGATGTCGACGTCGGGGAAGCCGCACAGCACGGCGCGGAACAGCTCGGGGCGCTGCGTCAGCGCCGCGCCCACGAGCAGGCCGCCGTTGCTGACGCCGGTGATGCCGAGCGTGGCCGGGCTGGCGTAGTTCTCGGCCACCAGCCATTCACCGGCGGCGATGAAGTCCTCGAAGACGCGCGGCTTGTTGGTAAGCATGCCGGCGCGGTGCCACGTCTCGCCGAACTCGCTGCCGCCCCGCAGGATGGCCACCGCGTAGACGCCGCCGGCGTCGACCCACGCCGCCGCCAGCGGGTTGAACGAGGGCTTCTGCGCCGCATAGAAGCCGCCGTAGCCGAAGAGCAGCGTGGGCGTGGTGCCGGTCCGCGCCAGCCCCTTCTTGTGTATCACCCACACCGGCACGCGGGTGCCGTCCTTCGATGTGGCGGCGCCGTAGCGCACGTCCACGTCGGCGCCCTCCCAGGGGATCTCGGGGCCGCGCTCGAGCGTCCGGGCTCCGGTCGTGAGGTCGACGCGCCACGACTGCTCGGGCACGGTGAAGGATTCGGTGGTGAGCATGGCCTGGCCGGGACCATCGCCCCGCAGCGACGCGCTCGACATCGCCGGCACCTCGACCTCCACGCCGTTGGCGCCGCGCCGGTCGAAGCGCACGATCCGCGAAGCGGCCTCGCGCAGGTAATGTCCGTAGATGGCCTCGCCGATGACGACCGCGTCCTCGAGGACGTCGGGCTGCTCGGGCAGCACCACGCGCCAATGGGCCCGGTCCGGCTGGCGCAGGTTCACGGCCACGACGCGGTTGTTGGGCGCGTCGAGATCGGTGCGCAGCCACAGCTCGCCGCCGACGAAGCGGGGATAGAAGCGCGCGCCCAGGTCACGCGCGACCGCAAACGGCGTCGCCCCTGGCGCCCGGCGGTCGAGTGCGAAGACGTCGGTCGAGGCCCAGCCGTGGGCGGCGGTGAAGGCCAGCCAGGCGCCGTCGTCGCTCTGCAGCACCGACACGAACGTGGTGGGACCGTAGCCCTCGCCGAACACCACCGGATCTGTCTCCGGACCGGTGCGCCACAGATGCTTGCGGATGCGGGCGCCGGTCTGGCGGGAGCGCAGGCTGTAGTAGAACCCGTCGCCTTCGGCCGAGAGGACGATGCTGCTGTAGAGGCCCGGGTCGAAATGGTCCGCCAGGTCCTGCTGCGCCGCGAGATCGCGGATCCGCAACTGGTGTTCGTCCTGGCCGCCGTCGCGCACCGCGTAGACCAGGTAACGCCCGGGTCGATCCACGGCCACGAGCTCGACCCGCGTCGTGGCGTCGGAACTGAGGGGCAGCGGATCGACGACCACGTCGTAGCGGAGCGTGGGGTCGATGGCGGCGCGCGGCGCTGGCGGGACGTCGCGCCCTGCCTCGGTCCCGCCGCGGGCCGAGCCCGGCGTCGTGGTGGCCGCTGGCGCGGGCCGCCGGTAGATGGCCGGCAACTCCTCGCCGACCCGGCGCAGGGTGAAATACTCGAAGTCGCCGCCGCGGCGTGGCGCGCCGATTTCGGCGCGGTCCATGAGCGGCGCCAGCCGCCGTTCCAGGGCGAGGCGCTGCTCGTCGCGGGGCAGCACCCGGTCGGTGTACGCGGCCTGGGCCGCCAGCCACTCGCGCGTTTCGGGCGCGGCCTGCTGCTCCAGCCAGCGGTAGGGATCGGGGAAGGGCTCGCCGTGCAGCGTGTCGATGACCGTGTCCACGCGGGTCATCGGCGCCACCAGGGGCGAGGCCGCCCGGCCACAGCCGAGCCACGGCAGCATGGCCGTGAGGACGAGCGCGGCGCGGACGTGGGCCGCCCCTTTGAGAGCTGTCATCAAGATCCCCTTATGGAACGCGTTGCCGCCGGAGCCGCAGCCGGACCGCGTGCCGCTGCTGAACCGCGTGCCGCTGCCGAACCGCACTGCAGCGAAAGTCCCGCGCATCTTAGCAGCGGTGCCGCCACCCGCCCCAGCCGTGTGGCGCGTTGACGGACCGCCGACGGGGCGCTAGACTCCGCCGAGAGAGATTGCCACACGAGGCGGCCCTGGCACCTTCATGTTCCTGACCATGTGCGCGTCGAACGGCTGCTGTTGTTGCCGCTCCCTCCTGGGGAGGCCGGGACCACAGGTGCCATGACGCTCGCGGTCATGACCAGCCACCGAGTCACCGTTCAAGCCCTCCCGTCACCCGGAGGGCTTTTTTTGTCAGTGAGGCCGGCGGCCCGACACGTTCTGCGGCTCCGCCGCATCTCAGGTAGCGATAGTTTTTTTCCGGAGCGCGTATGAATCTGGCAGTGCTGGCAAACGTCGCGGTGTTCGTCCTGGCCATGGCCTGGCTCTATCGCCGGCGCGAGGCCGGCGCCACGGTGTCGAGCAACGTGCTGATTGCCGTGCTGCTCGGCGCCGCACTTGGCGCGGTCGCACAGGCCCTCTACGGCTACGGCACGCCGGCCGTGACCGGCACGATGACCTGGGTCGGCGTGGTCGGCGGCATCTACGTGCGCCTGCTGCAGATGATCATCTCGCCGCTCGTGCTCATCTCGATCCTGTCGGCCGTGACCAAGTTGAACGACACCCGCTCGCTTGGCAAGATCAGCGCCGGGGTGCTCGGGGTGCTCATCGCCACCACCGCCGTGGCCGCGGTCATTGGCATCGCGGTGACCACCTTGTTCGGCCTGCGCGCCGACGGGCTGGTGCGCGGCGCGCGGGAACTCGAGAAGGGCGTCTCGCTGGAAGCGCGCGTGGGCGACGTGGCGAGCCTCAACATCCCGTCGCTGCTGCAGTCGTTCGTGCCCACCAACATCTTCGCCGACCTGGCCGGCACGCGTTCCACCTCGGTGATGGGCGTGGTGGTGTTTGCCGCCATGCTCGGCTTCGCCGTGCTGATGCTGCGCAAGGACAACCCCGAGCTCGGCGCGCGGGTGCTGAAAGGGATCGAGACGTTCCAGGCCCTGATTCTGCGCCTCGTGCGCATGGTGCTGCGGCTCACGCCCTACGGCGTGCTGGCGCTCATGACGCGGGTCGTGGCCACCTCGAATGTCGACGACGTGATCAGCCTCGGCGGCTTCGTGATCGCGCTCGTACGTGGGCCTGGCCTTGATTCTCCTGATGCACGCCACCATCATCGGCCTGTCGGGTCTGAGTCCAGTGCGCTTCTACCAGAAGATCTGGCCGACGCTCACCTTCGCCTTCACCTCGCGCTCCAGTGCCGCCACCATCCCGCTCAGCGTCGAGACGCAGGTGAGCCGGCTGGGGGTCGCGCCGGCCATCGCCAACTTCGCCGCCAGCTTCGGCGCCACCATCGGCCAGAACGGCTGCGCCGGGCTCTATCCCGCGATGTTGGCCGTCATGATCGCCCCGAGCGCCGGCCTCGACCCGACCTCGTTGTCGTTCCTGGGCTCGCTCGTTGCCGTGGCCACCATTGGTTCGATTGGCATCGCCGGCGTGGGCGGCGGTGCGACCTTCGCGGCACTGGTGGTGCTCTCGAGCCTGAACCTGCCGGTGGCGCTGGCCGGCCTGCTCATCTCGGTCGAGCCGCTCATCGACATGGGTCGCACGGCCATCAACGTCAGCGGCTCGATGACCGCGGGCACGGTGACCAGCCGCTGGCTGGGACAGACGGACATGGCGGTGTTTGCGGCGCCCGATCCGGTGGGCGTCGTGACGGCCGAGGGAGAAGACGCCGCCGAGGCAGCCACGGTTCGGCAGCCGGCGCCGGTGGCCTGATCGTCACTGCCTGGGCGATAGGGACGAGCCCCATCCGACGCGCGCGCGGCGACGGGGCTGGTGCCGTCTCGGCCGGTGTACCATTGGCAATGGCCCCGTCATGCGCCTGAGCTCTTTCCAACGTCTCGCCGTCGCCACCACGCTGCTCACCTATCTGCTCATCGGGGTCGGCGGGCTCGTGCGCGCCTCCGGCGCGGGTCTGGGCTGTCCCGACTGGCCGCGGTGCTTCGGGTCGTGGGTTCCGCCAGCGTCGGCTGCGGAGCTGCCGCCGCAATTCGACGTGGCGCAGTTCAACCCCACCCTGATGTGGACCGAATACCTGAACCGGCTGCTCGGCGTGTTCGTCGGCTTCGCCGTGCTGGCCACGACCGTGTCGGCGTGGCGCCGGCACCGCCATCAGCCGCGCATCGTGTGGCCCATCGTCGCGGCCGTGCTGCTCACCGGATTCCAGGGCTGGCTCGGGGGCCGCGTCGTGGCGCATGAACTCGCCGCCTGGATCGTCACCGTGCACCTGCTGGTGGCGCTGGTGATCGTGCAATTGCTGCTGTGGGCCACGGTCGAGTCGCTGGTCGTCGATCGGCCGGCGGCCCGGCCCTCGGCCGGGCTGCGCGCATTCGGGTGGTGGACGTGGGCGGCGACGGCGCTGCTGCTCGTGCAGGTGGCGTTGGGTACCTTCGTCCGCGGGCAGGTGGACGCGGCGCTCGACCGGTTCGTGCCGCGGCCCGACGCCTTGGCCACCGTCGGCGCGCTCGACCTCACGCATCGCGAACTGGCCGCCGTCGTGACGCTGGCCGTGGTGGGGCTGTGGGCGGGGGCGTGGTTGCGCCACCGCCGGCACCGGGCCCTCGACCGCGCCGCCGGCGCGGCGCTGGCCCTCGTGGTCGCGCAGATGCTGGCCGGCCTCGCCCTGGCTTACCTGGGCCTGCCGCC
Organism: uncultured Acidobacteriota bacterium; assembly: GCA_963843885.1. Classification (GTDB taxonomy): domain Bacteria; phylum Acidobacteriota; class Vicinamibacteria; order Vicinamibacterales; family UBA2999; genus CADEFD01. The sequence continues at coordinate 380,176 of CAWJMJ010000009.1, read as the reverse complement.
GTGGGCGCAGGTGGTGCACCTGACCGCCGCCAGTCTGCTGCTCGGCGCGCTCACGGTCGTGGCGCTGGTGGCGTGGCGCTGGCCGGCGGCAGCGCCCCCCCGACCAGCCGTGCCGGCATGAGCGGCAGCGTGCTCGGCGATCCGCTGTTTGCCGCCTACCTGTCGTTCACGCTGATCTTCGTTGCCACCCCCGGCGCCACCACCGCGGTGGTCGTCCGAAACGCGCTCGACGGCGGGCGGCGCGCCGGGATCTTCGCGGCCCTGGGCGCAGCCGCGGCCAACGCCACGCACGCTCTCGTGGCCCGCCTCTTCGGCGCGGCGCTGCTCACAGCCTGGCCCGGCGGTCTGGACGCGATCCGCTATCTGGGCGGCGGGTACCTGGCCTATCTGGGCCTGCGCGGCTTGTGGCAGCTCCACACCCAGGGCGCGGCGCCGCTCGCGGTGCCGCTCGTCACCGCCCGCGAATCGCACCACCGCAGCCTGCGCGAGGGCTTCGCGGTGAACCTGCTCGGCCCGGTGATCCTGACCTTCTACCTGGCGGTCGTGCCGACGTTCATGCGCCCGGCCTGGCCGCGATCGACCTATGCGCTGCTGGCCGCGTGTCACGTCGCCCTGGCCTTCACGTGCCACTCGGCCTGGGTTCTGGCCCTGCACCGGATGCGCGCCGGGTTCCAGCGCCGCGGCGCGCGCCGCGCCTTGGGGCTGGTCGCGTCGCTGGCGATGCTGGCTCTGGCCGGGCGCGTCCTGCTGCGCTGACCGACGCGCGTCTCGGGGAAGAGCAGACCCGGCGCGGCGGCGGCCAGACACGCAGCGCCGGCGGCCCGAACGGGGCTGCCCCGCGCCGGCGCCACGTCATTGTTCGCAGTGCTGCGCAGCCCCGTGTCCGCCGCCTTGCGCTGCGGCGGCCGGCATCGTACGCTCGGTTGCCCCGCGCCAGATGACCCGTATCGCCACCGCGCCTTCGCTCATCCGCAATGTCCTCTCGAACTGGTTCGTGCTGGCGACCGGCATCGTCTATGCCCTGTTCATCACGCCGGTCATCGTGCGCGCGCTCGGTCAGGAGCAATACGGCGTCTGGTCGTTCCTGAACGGCCTGATCGCCTACTCGGACGTCCTCTACTTCGGCCTCGGCTCGGCGTTCGTCAAATACATCGCGGAGAGTCGCGCCAAGGGCGACCAGGCGGGCGTCAACCGGCTGGCGTCGGTTGTCACCCTCATCTACGGCTGTCTCGGATTCGTCTGCCTGATCGTCGGACTGGCGGTCAGCGGCTGGGTGCCGGCGATGTTCGCGGCGCCGCTCAGCCCGGAAACGGCGCGCGCGGCGATGATCACGTGCGGGCTGCTCGGCGGTCAGTTGTTCTTCATCTTCCTCGGCAGCGCTTTCGTGGGGCTGTTGAGCGGCTACGAACGGTACGACCTGGCCAACGCCGTGTATCTGGTCGGCACCGTCATCCGCTTCGTGGGCACGCCCCTGCTGGTGCGGCCCGGACACGACCCGCTGCTGACGCTGGCCATCCTGTCGTCGGCGCTCTCGGGTCTGTCGGTGCTGATGCTGGCAGCGGTGGCGTTCCGTACCGTGCCCGGCCTGGCGCTGCGCCTGCTGCGGCCCACGACCGCGGAACTGGCCCGCCTCTACGGTTTCGGCCTGCAGTCGTTCTTCATCATCTTCGCGGTGAAGTTGATCAGCTACACCGACACCACCGTGGTTGGCGTCACGCTGGGCGCCGGGGCCGTGGCCCTCTACACCTTGCCGCTGCAGCTGGTCGAGTACGCGCGCGCCGCCATCACCGGGTTCTCGGGCGTCTTCCTGCCGCGGCTGGCCGGCCTGGCGGCCCGGCAGGATCACGCCGGGCTGCGCGTCGCCTATCTCGGCACGATGCGCTTTGCCTGCGTGCTGTCGGGATGGTTGGTGGCCTCGATCATCGCCGTCGGACCGGCCTTCCTCAACCGGTGGGTCGGGTCCGACTTCGGCACGCCGGTGCAGATGGTGATGTTGTGGCTGGCCATTGCCACGTTCGGCCAGGTCCTGTCGACGCAGGTGCCGTTGCCCTTCTATCAGGCGCTGCACATCGTGGCCGTGCCGGCCCTGGTGCTGACGCTCGAGGCCGTGCTCAACCTCGGGCTCAGTCTCTACCTGGCGCCGCGGCTGGGCATCGTGGGCGTGGCCGTGGCCACGGTGGTGCCGGCCCTGCTCGTGAGCGCGCTGGTGTTGCCGCCCTATCTGTGCCGGCGGCTCGATCTGCCGCTGCGCGTGCTCTACCGGACCAGCGTGTTGCCCGGCCTGGTCGTCGCGGCGCTGACGCTGGCGCTCTACTGGGTGAGCGGGCACGTCTCGGTCACCGAGTCGTATTTCGTCATCGCCGTGCGCGTGGCGGCGACGTTGCCCGTCCCGCTGACGGTCTTCGCGTTGTCGCTGCCACGACCCGAGCGGCAGGAGTTGTGGCACCGCTTCGTGCCGGCGCGCGGCGGTCTGGTCTAGCGCTGCACCCACGGCGCGCGAATCAAGTGCGCGGGATCGGCGCCCGGCTTGGGCACGAACTTCTGCGTGCGGCCGTACTGGTTGTCGCCGCCGTAGAGATTGCCGGCGGAGTCCACGCGTGAAGGTGTGCACCTCGAGATAGCCGTCGGGCAGGTCGCTCGGCACCAGCCAGGTGTAGAGATGGCGGCCCTTGAAGTCGAGCTTCACGAAGCGCAGCGGCTTCAGGTCGGTGATCCACAAGCTGTCGTCGTTGACGATGAGGTCGAGCGGCAGCGAGAAGCCCGGGAAGGCCGCCACGAACTCGACCTTCGCCGGATCGGCGGTGGTGCGGAAGACGTTGATGCGGCCGCCCGACCGATCGAGCGCGAAGATGCGGCCGCCGGGTCCGACGGCCACGGCGTGCACGCCGTTGAACTGGCCCGGCCCCGTGCCCTTGCCGCCGAACTCGCCGAGATAGTTCAGGTCCTGGTCGAGGATCATGACGCGGTGATTGTCGAGGCCGTCGGCGATCAGGATGCGGCCGTCGGGCAGGAACGCGACGTCCTGCGGCTTGGCGAAGTGCGTGGCGTCGCTGCCCGGCACGTTCTTTTCGCCGAGCGTCTTCAGCAGCGTCGCGCCGTCGTTCGAGAAGACGTAGATGGTGTGGAACGTCTCGTTGATCACCCACACCCGCTGGGCCGGGATCGTAGGGGCTGATGCGCAGGCGATGCGGGCCGGGACCCGCCGACCCTTCACACAGGCGAGTCCCACTGCGTCCAGCGCTCCTTGACCTGGCCGTTCCCGTCGAGGGTGTAGAGGCAGTTCTGCCACACCCGGCGATCGGCCGCGTTCAGCACGTTGATCTTGATCGAGCCGGCAAAGCCGGCAAACTCCGCCGGCATCGGCGTCGGGCAAGCGAAACTCGCCGCGCTGCGCCACGAAGATGCGATCCGGCGACTCGGCGAACACGCCGGAGTTGCCGCCGAAGGCGAAGCCGGGCTCGGCAAACGGTTTGTGCCAGCCGCGGACGATGTCGTACGGGCTCGGCCCCACCGGACCTTCGGGCACGGCCGCCGGCGCCACCGGAGCTGCCGGGGTGGCCCGGGGCGTCGTCGTGGTGGACTGCGCCCGCGCGCCGGGGGCGAGCATGGCGGCGGCGAACAGGGAAGCCAGGACGGCGGCGCCTCTCGTGGTCATGGGCGGTGAGTGGACTCCGAACCACCCGTCGGAGTCAACTTCGGGCGCGTGCTGGCCCGATTGTCACGGCACGGCCGGCCCTTTGAGCAGCGTCGCGACGTCGTGGACCACGCCGTCCTTCACGACGCGCCGGGTGCGCCGCAAGGCCTTGATGTCGGCGAGCGGGTTGCCGTCGACGATCACCAGGTCGGCCAGCTTGCCGACTTCGATGGTGCCCAGGTCGGCGCCCAACCCGAAGGCCTCCGCTGGCACTGCCGTGGCCGTGCGGATGGCCTCGGCCGGCGACAGCCCGCCGCGCACGTAGTGCTCCAGCTCCGAGAGCAGCGCGACGCCGTAAGGATTGATTGGCGAATCCGTGCCGGCGATGACCCGCCCGCCGCCGCGCACCACGGCCAGCACCAGCTTCTCCTGCGGAGTGACCAGGGCTTCGCGCGCCGTCAGTTCGGCCCCGGTGAGCGGCTTGGCGCGCATCGCCTTGCCGCCCGCGGCAATCGACGGCGGGAAGAGCCGGGCCACGCGCGGGTCGTCCACCCACCAGGGATCGCGGGCATTGAGCACGGCGAACCCGCCCTGGATGGTGATGGTCGGCGTAAGGGTCATGCCCGAGGCGGTGAGCAACTGCAGCACGTCGCTATAGGAGCGCCGCAGCTCGCTCATCTTCGGGGAGTAGCCGCGGCGGCTGGTGCCACGCACGTGCTCGACGCCGTCCGCTCCGTAAGCGACGGCCGGGTAGATCTCGTGCGACGTGACCGGCAGGCCTTCACGATGCGCCTCCTCGATGATGCGCTGCTGCAACAGGTCGGGCAGGCGGACGTAGGTCTTGATGAAGTCGAACCGCATGGTCTTGGCGCGGGCCATCTGCGCCTCGATCGGGCCGTCGCCGTCGAGCGCGACGCCGCCCGGGTAGTAGATGCGCGAGCCGTCGAGTGGCTCGCCGGTGGTGATGACGCGCGGTCCGACGCGGACGCCCGACTCGATGGCCTCGCGGTCTTCCTGGCCTTCGAAGGCATTGGTGGCCGGATTGCGCACGGTGGTCACGCCGAACGACAGCCAGATGCGGCCTTGGGCCTCGCCGAACGACTTCACGAGGTGGGTGTGGCTTTCGATCAGGCCGGGCAGCACCGTGCCGGCGGAGGCGTCGACGACCGTGCCGCGATGCTGGCCGTCGCGGTGCGGCGCCACCGACACGATGCGATTGCCCTCGATGACGACGTCGACCTCGGCCTGCGCGGCCGATCCGGCGCGGCCGTCGAAGAGCCGCCCGGCATGAATGGTGGTAGTGGCGGTGGTGGTCCTGGCCGTCCACGTCCAATCGAGCACGATGTCGCGAACGCTGCCGTCGGCCACGTCGGCGAGGCGGAGTCGGTCGGCGGTCTGATAGAGCAGACGGCGCGAATCGGCGGTCCACGACGGCGAGCTGGCCAGCTCGGTCGAGATGCGGCGCGGCGGACCCGTGGGCGCGCCGTCAGGTCCGACCGGGTAGGTGGTCAGCTGACCGTCGACGATGGCGGCCATGGCGCGGCCATCGGGCGACCACACCGGCCCGAGATTCTCGCGCATGCCGACCGACTTGTGAGGGATGGGATCGATCCAGCGGTCGGGGGCGAAGGCGGCGCGGCCGTCGGGGGTGGCGTCGGGTTCCACCGCCACCCACAGCACCTGGTTGGTGCCCTCGCGGAAGCGGGTCGAGTAGGGGCGGAGCGCCGACATGACGACGGCACGTCCATCCGGCGACCAGCTCGGGCGGCCCGGCTCGAAGATGCGCGCATGCACTTGGCGCTGCTCGCGCGTGGCCACCTGCACCACGCGCAACGTCGACTCGGCGTCGAGATAGGCCAGGCGGGAGCCGTCGGGCGACCACGACGCGGTGGTGCCGTCGGGCGCGAGGCGGCGGGCCGCGTTGGTCTTCAGGTCGTGCACCCACAGGCCGACGGCGCCGTCGCGGTCCGATGAAAACGCCAGGCTGGCGCCGTCGGGCGACCACACCGGGTTGGTGTCGACGAACACGTCGTTGGTGACTCGTCGTGGCACGTGGTCGCCGTCGCCGGTCGACACGAGCCACAGGTCGCCGAGCGCGGCAAAGGCGATGGTTGAACCGTCGGGAGCGATGGCCGGGTGCATCACGCCGCGCACCGGCTGCGGCCCCGGCTCGGGGAAGGCGCGCCGGGCTGGCGTATAGCCAGCGCGGGTGAAGGCGACCGCGGCGGTGAAGGGGATGGCGCGCGCGGCCCCGCCGCCCACGGCGCGCCGCTTGGTCACCCCGTCGGCGGTGTAGAGCAGCTCGCCCGGCGACACCCACGACGGCCGGAACGGGAACACGTCCTCGTTGGCCCCCGCGACGTTCTTGCCCGCCACCATCAGGCGCGTCACCGCGCCGTCCACGGCCACATAGGCGACGGTCTTGCCGTCGGGCGCCCACGACGGCGTGTAGAGCACCGCCGCGTCGGCGGCCAGCTGGCGTTCGGCGCCGGTGGCCACGTGGCGCGCGTAGATGCCGCGCCCTTCGCGGTCGGAGACGAACGCGATCTCGGTGCCGTCGGGGGACCAGGCCGGCATCGACTCGTTGGCCGCCCCAGAGGTGAAGCGGCGCACCTCGCTCGTGGCCAGCGTGAGCAGCCACACGTCGTAGTTGCCGCCGCGGTCCGAGGCAAAGGCCAGGCGCGTGCCGTCGGGCGACCAGTGCGGCTCACGATCGTCGTACGGGCCCGACGTGACTTGGTGCAGGTCGCTGCCGTCGGCTCGCATCGTCCAGATGTGCCAGGTGTCGCGGTGGTAGGCCTGGAAGGCCAGCCGCGTGCCGTCGGGAGACCAGGCCGGCGCGTGCGCGTCGTAGCCGTCGTCGAGGACGCGGGTGGCGCGGCCGCCGTCGCTCGGCATGGTCCAGATCACGCCGAGCAAATCGAGCGCGATGGTCGTGCCGTCGGGCGACAGGGCGGCGGCCATCGACGTGCCCTCGGCGAGCGTGAGCGCTACGCTTCGGCCGCTGGGCTGCGCGCCGCCGAGCGCCCCGCAGGCCGCCACCATTCCCACCACGATCGCCCACCGTGCGCGCATCTCCGCCTCCAGGCTGCGCGGTCGCGGGTTCGCGCGCGCGTGGTGATTATAGGAGCAGGGGACGCGGCGGCACGGACGCACAGGACCAGGGCCCGGAGTTCACGGCGGCACCCGTTGCCGAGCCCGAGGCCGCTGCGACATTCCGATTCGTAGCGGAGATCAGCTATCGTTTTTGGATGTAGTGGCCGCCTACGGGCGATCCCTGGCTGGCGACGGGCACCCGCGCGACGGTGCGGTCCGCCGCCCACGACAGACACCGAGGCCTAGAGATGTTCAAGGAATTCCGCACTTTCATCGTCAAGGGCAACGCCTTCGACCTGGCCGTCGGCGTCATCATCGGCGGGGCCTTCGGGGCCGTCGTCAACTCGCTGGTCGGCGATATCCTGATGCCGCCGATCGGCACGATTCTGGGCGGCGCCGACTTCTCCGACCTGTTTGCCACGCTGAAACAGGGCGCGGTGCCGGGGCCGTACGCGTCGCTGGCGAAGGCCAAGGAGGCCGGCGCCGTCACGCTCAACTACGGCGCCTTCGTCAACACCGTCGTCAAGCTGGTGATTGTCGGCTTCGCGCTCTTCCTGGTGGTCAAGGCCGTGAACGCGGCCCGCAAGCCGGCCCCGGAGGCGCCCCCAGCGCCGCCTACGACGCCGGAGGACGTGCTGCTGCTGCGCGAGATCCGCGATGCGCTGAAGAAGTAGCCGGCGCGCGGTACATCACCTTGCCGCCGACGATGGTGTAAGCCACGCCGGTGGCCGGAATGTCGTCCTCCGGCACGGTCATGATGTCCTTCGACAGCACCGTCATGTCGGCCAGCTTGCCCACCGTCAGCGAGCCCTTGAGCTGTTCTTCCTTGGCCGCGTAGGCCGCGTTGTAGGTGTAGGAGCGCAGCGCTTCCTCGCGCGACATCCGCTGATCGGGGTAGAACACCGTGCCGTCCTTGGTCTTGCGCGTGACGGTGGCGTAGAAGTTGGGCATCGGGTCGATGCGCTCGACCGGCACGTCGGTGCCGTTGGCGATGATGGCGCCCGATCGTCATCAGCTTCTGCCACACGTAAGCGCCGTCTTCGGCCCGCGGCGTCGCCGAGGCGCGCCAGCACGTACGGCGCGTCGGAGGTGGCGTGGATGCCCTGCATCGAGGCGATCACGCCAGCTGGCCGAAGCGCGGGATGTCGGCCGCGTCCAGGTGCTGGGCGTGCTCGATGCGCCAGCGCCAGTCGTGACACGGAGGGGTTGGCCTTGAACGTCGCTTCGTAGATGTCGAGCACCTCGCGGTTGGCGCGGTCGCCGATGGCGTGCACGCAGAGCTGCACGCCGTTGGCCGCGGCAATCGCCGCCAGTTCCCGTACCTCGGGCACCGGCGCGGTGTTCAGGCCGCTGCTGCCCGGCGAGTCGCTGTAAGGCTCCAGCATCCAGGCGCCGCGCGAGCCGAGCGCGCCGTCGATGGTCTTCTTGATGGCGGCAATCGTCAGGTGGTTGTCGGCCAGACCCACGGCCTTGTAGGCGGGCAGCTTGCTCTTGATGTTCTCGTTGCTGTCGCGCACCATCACCCACAGGCGGATGCCGAGCGCCCCGTCGGCCGCGGCCTGCTTGAGCACGTCGATGGCGGCGAAGTTCTCGCCGGCATCCTGGAACGACGTGATGCCCTTCTGCAGGCTGGCCTCGACCGCCAGTTCAATCTGGCGGCGCGTGTCGGCGGCGCGCTCTTGCGGCGTCTTGCTTGCGAACCAGGCCGCCATCGCGTCCTCGGCGAGATCCGACGCGGTCTCGCGCAGCACGCCAATCGGCCGGCCCCTCGCGTCCTTCAGGATGTCGCCCCCGGCCGGGTTCTTGGTGGCGGCGGTGATGCCGGCCGCTTCCATCGCTTTGGCGTTCACGAAGGAGGCGTGGCCGCTGGCGTGCTCGAGGATCACCGGGTTGTCGGGCGAGACCTTGCTCAGCGCGTCGTGGATGGGGAAGCCCTCGACGTTCGGCTGCGGCACCGAGGTCCACTTCTCCTGGTGCCAGCCGCGCCCGCGAATCCACTCGCCCGGCTTGGCCGTGGCGGCGGCCTCGGCGACGAGCGTCACGATCTGGTCCCAGCTCGTGACGTCCATCAGGTCGATGACCATGCGCGACTGGCCCAGCCCCATGAAGTGGCCATGCCCCTCGATCAGGCCGGGCACGGCGGTGAGACCGCTCAGGTCCACGACCTCGGTGGCGGGGCCGATGTAGGGCTGCAGGTCGGCGGTGGTGCCCAGCGCCGCGATGCGGTCGCCGCGGATGGCCATGGCCTGAACCTCCGGCGTGGCCGGGTCCATCGTCACGATCTTGCCGTCGCGCAAGACCATCGAGGCCGGTTCCACCTTGGGCTCGCTCGTGCACCCGGCCCCCGTGGCCATCGCCATCGTCATCACGACCATCACCCGCTGCGCTGCGCTACGTGTCACCGGCGTTCTCCTCGTTCCGAGCCCCGGTCGGCGGGGCCTCGAAACTCTGGCCCGCCGTCGCGCAACCTGTCAACACACGTTACGATCGACGGGCATGACGTCCCTGACCCAGGTTCTGCGCCAGCGCCTGGCGGCGCCGCTGCCGGGCCTGGCCGCGCAGTTGCGGATGGCGCCGCTGCCGCGCCCCGGCTGGGATCCGAACATCGTGCCCGACGGGCTGCGCGTCGCCGCGGCGCTCGTGCTCGTTTACCCGCACGCCCGCGAGTGGCATGTGGCCCTGACGTTGCGCGGCTCGTGGATGCGCCAGCACACCGGGCAGGTGTCGTTGCCGGGCGGCCGTGTGGACCCTGGAGAGAGTATCCAGCAGGCGGCGCTGCGCGAAGCGCACGAGGAGATTGGCGTACCGGCCGACCAGGTCGAACTCGTCGGTCAACTCACCTCGCTTCACATCCCCGTGAGCGGCCACCTGCTGCACCCGGTCGTGGGCGCCGCCGCCGTCCGCCCGGACTTCCGCGTGGCGACCGCCGAAGTGGAGCGGCTGGTGGAAGTACCACTGCGGCTGCTACGCGCGCCCGATGTGGTGCGGCGCGAGGTGCTGATGCGCGAACTCGAACCGGCCCTGGTGATGGACGTGCCCTATTTCCCGGTGGACGGGGTCAAGGTGTGGGGCGCCACGGCCATGATTCTGGCGGAGTTCGTGGCCGTGCTCGACGGCCTCGATCTGTAGGCACGGATGGCCGTATGGGCGCAGGCCGGCAGTTGCAGGCGACGGCGGGTGGTGGCATGCTGACGCGCTGCGGCTGAAGCCGCGGGCGCTGGCGAGGCGACCGGCGTGGGAGAGGACCGGCGGGGGTGAGCGTCCCGCGCGGTGCTTCCGCGCTACCGCCGCGTGGCGCGCGCCAGCGATTCACATCCGAGGAGCGACCATGGACAACGTACAGCTGCTGAAGCATCTCTACGACGCGTTTGGGCGCGGCGATGTGCACACCGTTCTCGGGGCGATGAGCCCGGACATCAGGTGGCATCAGGCGGAAAGCAACCCCTACAGGCCCAGCGGCGAGGCCTGGGTCGGGCCCGACGCCGTCTTGAATAATCTGTTCATGAAGCTGGGGGCAGAGTGGGACGGTTTCGCCGTTCAGCCGAAGACGTTCCACGGTGCCGGCGAGAGCGTTGTCGTTGAAGCCCGCTACCGCGGGACGCACAAGGCGACCGGGCAGAGCATGGACACGCAGGCCTGCCACGTCTGGGACGTCAAAGACGGCAAGGTGACCAGGTTTCAGCAGTACGTCGACACGGCCAAGCTCCAGGACGTCATGGGCGCCAGGTAGGACGCCGGAGCGGGCATCCCCCAGAGGCACGGCGTCGCGAGTTGTGCGCCGGCGCGCCGCCATCGCGTCCCCGGCCAGTCAGCCGCCGGCGAGACGACCTGCGGCGACCGTGCCTACTGGAACCGCACCGAGGGCGGCTCGTCCGCGGTCACGCCGAACGCCGCCAGGGTAGCGTGCTGGCGGTGCAGAAAGATGCCGGTGAGGTCGCGGCGCACGAACAGCCGCTCGATCGGCCAGCCGCCCGGCACGGCGAAGTCCACCGCGTCGTCCACGACCGTGCCCCCGGGCACGGCGCGGAAGCGATGGCTGTGGATCCAGCGCCAGTACGGCCCGCGTATCTGCGAGTCCACGAAATGGTGCGGCGGGTCCCACGCGGTGATGGCGGTGCGCCAGTTGATTGGCACGCCGTGCACCTGTGAGCCGATAGTCGATGACGGCGCCGACCCGCATCTCGATCGGCAGCGGCGTAACGATCCGGAAGTCCACCCACGGCGGCGTGATGCGCTGCAGGTTGGCGGCCTCGGCGAAGAACGGGAAGACCTCGTCAAGGGCATGCGGCAGGAACAGGGAAGTGTGCAGGATCGACACGGCGTGTGTTCTATAGACGCTACACCGGCGTCGCCGTCCCCATTCCCTGCATCTTCACTCGGGGTATCATGCGGCCCGATCATGCAGCCTATTGCCGATATCGCCGCCCGTCTCGGACTCCCGGAAGATCTGGTCGAACCGTATGGCCGCTACACCGCCAAGATCCGGCTGGAGACGCTCGAGCGGTTTCCCACCCGCCGCGGCCGGCTGATCCTGATTACCGCCATCACGCCGACGACCAGCGGCGAGGGCAAGACGGTGAACACCATCGGCCTCACTCAAGGGCTGGCCGCCATCGGCAAGCACGCGGTGGCGGCGCTGCGCGAGCCGTCGCTCGGCCCGGTCTTCGGCCAGAAAGGCGGCGCCACCGGCGGCGGTCAGGCCACGCTGCAGCCGGTCGATAAAATCAACCTGCACTTCAACGGCGACTTCCACGCCATCACGGCCGCGCACAACCTGCTGGCGGCGCTGCTCGACACGCACCTGCACTTCGGCAACGACCTGCGCCTTGACGCCCGCGAGATCCTGTGGCCGCGGTGCATGGACATGAACGACCGGGCGCTGCGCCGCATCGCCACCGGCATGGGCGGGCGCGAGAACGGCCCGGCGCGCGAAACCGGGTTCATCATCACCGCCGCCTCCGAGATCATGGCCATCCTGGCGCTGGCCGAAAGCCGCGCCGACCTGCGGGCGCGGCTCGGCCGCATCGTCGTCGGGTTCGAACTATGACGGCCAGCCGGTCACCGCCGCCGACCTCGCGGCCGTCGGGCCGATGATGCTGCTGCTGAACGACGCCATCATGCCCAACCTGGTGCAGACCGGCGAGGGCTGCCCGGCCATCGTGCACTGCGGCCCGTTTGCCAACATCGCGCACGGCACGAGCAGCGTGCTGGCGCAGCGTATCGGCCTGCACCTGGCCGACTACGTGGTCAACGAAACCGGCTTCGCCGCCGACCTGGGCGCCGAGAAGTTCTTCGACATCGTGATGCCGATGTCCGGCCACGTGCCCTCCGTGGCCGTGATGATCGTCACCCTGAAGGCGCTGCGGGCGCAGGGCGGCGCGCCCGATGCCCCGGTCAGCCTCGGCTTTCCCAACCTGGCCCGGCACGCGTCCAACATCCGCCGGTGGGGCGCCGAGCCGGTGGTGGCCCTGAACCGTTTTGCCGCCGACTCCGAGGCGGACCTCGCCACCGTGCTCGACTACTGCGCCTCGATTGGCGTGGAAGCGGCGTTGTCGGAGGGCTACCTGAAGGGCGGGGCGGGCATGGCCGATCTGGCCCGCGCCGTGGTGGCCGCGGCCGATCGCGCCGACGCGGCCAAGATCGCGCCGCTTTATGGGCCGGAGCTGCCCCTGGAGCAGAAGATTACCGAGGTGGCCACCAAGGTCTACGGGGCCCACGGCGTGGCCTTCAAGCCGGGCGCCAAGGCCCGTCTCAAGCAGTACGCCGACCTCGGCTTCGGGCACCTGCCGGTGTGCATCGCCAAGACCCAGTATTCGTTCACCGACGACGCCAAGGTGATGGGCGCGCCGGTGGGTTGGACGCTGACCATCTCCGACGCCTCGCTCTCGGCCGGCGCCGGCTTCGTCGTGGCCACGGCCGGCAGCATGATGCTCATGCCGGGCCTGGGCAAGGTGCCGCAGGCGCAGAAGCTCGATGTCACCGACGACGGAGCAATCGTCGGCATGGACTACTGACCCGCCGCCGGCGCCTGGCTGGAGCAGGCGCCGGCCACTGGTTATAATCGCGCTCACCCCGTGGAATACCTGATCAAGCAATATGCCCTCGAGGCCGGTGCGCTCGAGATCGAGTACATCGAGGAGTTCTTCGGCGAGTTCCCGCGCCGGAAGACCGCCGCCGAGGTGCTCGCTCGCCTGGAGGGGCGCGAGTCGCTCATCCTCATGGCCGAGGCCGCGCTGCCGTCGGACCCCGCCACGCTGGCGCCGGTGGCATACAAGGTGGTGCACGAGCTCCGCGCTGTGGAAACCGAGCCGAAGCTGCGCGACCTGGTCGAGCGCCTGCGCGGCTGCGTGGACTTCGACAATCACCGGATCATCTACTCGTGGATTGGCGCGACCCGGCGCGACTGGCGCGGTCAAGGGCACTTCCGGGCGCTGACCGAGCAGTCGGAAGCGTGGGCCGTGGCGCTTGGCTACCAGGAAGTCGTGGTCAAGACGAAGAACAAGTTCTACGACATGCGCGCCGTGCTCGCGCAACTCGGGTTCGACGTGGTCAAGTTCGAACGCGACGCCGTCGGACCGGCTGAATCGAAGGTGTATTTGAGCAAGCAGCTGCGGCCCGATCTGGTGGCCGGCCACCGCAGCCGCCGCAAGGTCGTGCACGCCGGCGGCTAGTCGCCGCGTAGCGCGGGTCACCGGATTCGACGCGCGTGCCCGAGCGGGCCGGCAGGTAGGTGGCCAGAAATCCCGCGGCGGCCAGCAGCAGCGCCACGGCCGCCAGCGTCGCCGGGTCGCCGGGTTGCACGCCGAAAAGCAGCGAGCGCGAGCGAGGCCGTGGCCGGCGACGGCGAGCGCGGCCCCGACCAGCACGCCGCCGAGCACCGTGGTCATGCTCTGGCGCAGCACCAACCGCAGGACATCACGCGGCTGCGCGCCGAGCGCCAGGCGCACGCCGAACTCTGCCCGCCGCTGCGACACCCCGTAGGCCACGACCCCGTAGACGCCTACCGCCGCCAGCAGCAGCGCCGCGGCCGCGAACAGGCCGAGCGCGGCCGAGGCCACGCGCGGGCGCGTGAGCGATTGCGCCACCACATCCTCCAGAGTGCGGATGTCAGACACGGGCTGGTTCGGATCGACCTCCGCGCACCGCGGCTTCGACGAGCTGGCCGAGTGCCGACGGGTCGCCCGATGTGCGCACCACGAAGGTGAGTGCGCCAACTGGCAACTGCGCCAACGGCAGGTAGATGGCCGGCCGGCGTTCGCCATCGAGGCTGGCGAGGCTCACGTCGCCGACCACGCCGACAATCTCCTGCGATTGGCCAAGCGAGTCGTCGAGGCGCCGGCCGATGACCGGACGCGTCGGCCGACAACTGCGCGCACGAAGGCCTCGTTGACGATGGCGACGCCCGGCCGATCGGCCAGGTCGGAGGCGGTGAAGTCGCGCCCCTGCCGTACCGGGATCCGCAGGGTGGCGAAATAGCCGGGTGTCACCGGACGGAAGTCGGCCGTCGGGCGCTCGCCGGCCGGAGGCACCGGACGATCGGCGAGCAGGAAGGTCGAGGCGATGCCGGGCATGCCGTCGAGTGGCAGGAACGACGTCGCCGCCGCCGCCGTCACGCCGGGCAGCGCCCGCAACCGCGTCAACACCTCGTTGCCGAAGGCCACCTGCGTCTTCTGCGCCTCCACGCCCAGCCGCGACACGCGGGCGGTGAGCACGTGTGCAGCCATGAAGCCGGGGTCCACCTCCTGGAGCGAGACGTAGCTGCGAGCGAGCAGCGCCGCGCCCGAGAGGATGAGCATGGCCGCGGCCACCTCCGCCACTACCAGCCAGCCGCGCAGCCGCTGCCGGCTGCCGATGCCGCCGCGTCCCCCTTCGCGCAGCGCCCCGCTCACGCCCACGTGCCGCGCCTGCACCGCCGGTCCAAGGCCGCACGCCAGAGCGGTGAGCGCCGTCACGGCCAGTGCGAAGAGGAGCGGCTCCGGCCCGAGCCGGCCACCGGTCACGAGCGTGACGCCGGCCTCGGCCGCCGACGTCGAACGACGCGGGTCAGCACGCTGGCCAAGGCCGCGCCTAGCGCGCCGCCGGCGCCCACGAGCACCAGCGTCTCGAGGAAGAGTTGCCGCGCCAGTTGGCTGGGACGGGCGCCGAGCGAAGCCTTCACGGCCAGTTCGTGGCGCCGACCGGTGGCGCGCACCAGCATCAGCGCCGCGACGTTGGCGCACGCCACGAGCAGCACCGCGACGACGGCGCCGAAGAGCAGCCACAGCGCCGCCCGCGTCTGCGCTCGTCAGCTGCTCGCGCAGGGGCACGACGTTGATCGTCCAGCCGGTGTTGAACTCGGGATGCTCGTCGACCAGGCCGGCGAAGATCGCCGCCAGTTCCTGTCTGGGCCGATTGCGGCGACACGCCCCGTGGCCGCAGCCGCGCGATCGACAGCAGACTCCGCCCACGAAAGCTCGTCTGCTGCTCCGGCGTGAGCACTATCGGGCGCCAGAAGTCGCCCCGGAAGCCGGCCAGGGTGAACGCGGCCGGCAGTACGCCGACAATGGTCGTGGGCTCGCCGTTCAGGGTCACCGTGCGCCCAACCGCGTCGGCCGCGCTGCCGAAACGGCGCTGCCACAGGCCCTCGCTGATCACGGCCGTGCGCGGGGCCGAGGCGTGGCCGTCGGCGGCGACGAACAGGCGGCCGGCAATCGCGCGCGCCCCTACGGAGCCCGAGCACGTTGGTCTGCAGGATGACGCCGCGCAGTTCTTCGGGCGCGCCCGCCGCCGCCCGACAGGTTGCCGACGGTCGGAGTGAAGAGGCCGGCTGACTCGATTGAGCGACTGCGCCCCGACCACGCAAAGAAGTTGCCGGGGTTGACGACGTTGCGCGGCCGGTTGCGGGCCAGGTTGTGTTCCCACACCATGACCAGCCGGTCGGCGTCGGGATAAGGCAGCGGCGCCAGCAGCGCCGAGTGGACGAGCCCGAAGGCTGCGGTGGTGACGGCGATGCCGAGTGCGATCACGGTCACGACCGCGACGCTGTAGATCGGGGCACGCCGCAGCAGACGAGCCGTGTAGCGCAGTTCGCTGCCGAGCCCGCCCAGAAGGGCGGCGGTGCCGGGTTCGGGCGCGGGCGGAGGCGCCGGTCCTCGACGGGTCAGCGCCACGAGGTCCGCGCCCTGCAGCACGCGAGCCACGAACTGCGTCCGTTCGAAGTCGCTGCCGGCGCACGGGCCATGTTCGCTCTCCCACGCATCCTCGAGGTGCGCGGCCAGCTCCTCGCTGACCTCGCGGGGCAAGTCGAGACCTCGCTGTCGCAGGGACGACGTCACGCGCGTCTGCCAGTCGGTCATGGCGGTGACCCTCACGCGAAGCTGATGCCGGCGATGCGGCCGAGCGCCAGCACGAACTGCTTCCACTCATCGCGTTGCCGCCCGAGCACGGCCGTGCCGTTGGCCGTCAGCTTGTAGTAGCGACGGCGCCGTTGTCCGGCGCGCTCCACCCAGCGTCCCTGGATTCCAGCCGCGTTCTTCCAGCTTGTAGAGCGTGGCGTAGAGCGAGGCGAAGTTGTAGGCCAGGGCGCCTCCCGATTCTTCCTCGATGCGGGCGGCCAGGTCGTAGCCATGCCGCGGCGTGTGCTCGAGCAACGAGAGAATCACCAGCTCGGCGCTGCCCTTCTTCGCTTCGCGGAGAACGTCGGCGTTGCTCGTAGACATGATGGAGGACGATATATCACAGTCCGGAATATCAGTCATCCTCAGGTCGTGCCGGACCCTCGCCGGCTGATCGAGTTGCCACCGCCGCGTCGGGGACCACCACTCACGGGCTGCTCCGCGGTAAGCCTGCGCGTGTGGCCGCGTGTAGTACGCTCCCGAGGTGGCCAAACCGCCCTTGAACATCTCCATCGCCTGGGAAGGCGACCTGCGTTTCCAGGCCTCACCCAACGGGGTGCCGCTCGTCATCGACGGGAAGTCCGTGGCCGGCCCTTCGCCCGTCCAGGCGCTGGCCCTGGGGCTGGCTGGCTGCATGGCCGTGGACGTCGTGGACATCCTGCAGAAGGGCCGCTACACCGTGCGCAGCCTGACGGCGGATTTCACCGGACAGCGAGCCTCGGAACCGCCGAGCCGGTTCACCGCCATCACCTTGCACTACCGGCTGGCGGGCGACGTTCCCGAGCATGCCGTCGAGCGCGCCATCGCCCTGTCGCGCGACAAATACTGTTCGGTCTGGCACTCGCTGCGGCAGGACATCACCTTCGAGACCTCGTTCGAGGTCGCCCCCTGACGAGCGGCGGCACCGGACCGCGCCAGCCGTGGCTCGACTGGATGCGCGGCGTGGCGGTCGTGCTGATGGTGCTGGGCCACGTCGTCGACGCCTGGACCCGTGACGCCGATCGTGGCCGGGAGGCGTTCTACTCGATCACCTTCCTGGTCGGTCTGGCGGCGCCGGCGTTCCTGTTTCTCGCCGGCTTGGGCACGGCCCTCTCGGGTGCCGCGAAGCAGCGGCGTGGCGTCTCCCGCGTGGACGCGCGCCGCGCGCTGCTGCGCCGCGGCCTCACCATCTTCGGCCTGGCCTTCGTCTTCCGCCTGCAGGCGTTCATCCTTGGCTTCGGCTCGCTGATCGATCTGCTGCGCGTGGACATCCTGAACGTGATGGGGCTGGCGCTGATGCTTGCGGCGCTGCTCTGGGGGGCGGTCGACAGCGCGCGCGCCCGGGTGCTGCTGGCCGTGGCGGCGACGCTGGCGCTGGCCATGGTGGCGCCCCTCGTGCGATCCGCCGGCTGGGTCGACGCGCTGCCGGTGCCGGCGCAGTGGTACCTGCGGCCGTCGCCTGGACACACCAACTTCACCCTGCTGCCGTGGACCGCGTTCGTGTGCGCCGGGCTGGCCGCCGGCGTGGCTCTTGCCGCCGCCGGCGACACGCGCGCCGAGCGACGTCTGCAGTTCGCGTTGGCGACGCTGGGCGCGGCCGGCATCGCCGTCGCCTACTGGGCGTCGCTGCAGCCGACCATCTATCCGCCCGGACGCTCGACTTTCTGGGAGCATCGCCGGCGTTCTTCTTCATGCGCCTGGGCGTGGTGACGACACTGGTGCCGTTGTTCTGGGCGCTGCGCCCCGTGATGCCGGCGCGGCTCGGCCTCGGCGTCGCCTCGCTGGGCGCGGCCTCGCTGTTCGTCTACTGGGTGCATGTCGAGCTCGTCTACGGCGGACCGGCCGTCCTCATCAAACGGCGCGTGCCGCTCGAACTCTCGCTGATCGGCACGGCCCTGCTGTGCTACGGCTTGGCCCGCCTCGTCCCCTGGGCGCGGGCATGGGTGACCACACCCGAACGCCGTCCCGCCTCCATGCGCCGGCTGGTCGCCAAGCTCCTCTAGCGCCCGCGCGCCGCCCCATTGCAGAAACGGCAGCGGGGAAAGTTGTAACCGTGACAGGCCCCGTTACAATTGCGGCGCGGGAGGCTGTGACGATGGCAACGAGGCGGATGACGGCGGCGGTGCTGCTGGTGCTGATGGCGGCGGGTGTCGCCGAGGCGCAGGAGGCGCGGCGGCGCTGGGAGATGCAGCGGCAGATCCGCCTCGACAAGTTCGAGCAGGTGCTGCCGGTGGTCATGAAGAACACCGGCATCGACATGTGGCTGGTGGCGGTGAAGGAGAATCACACCGACCCGCTGTGGGAGGACCTGGGCCGCGGTTACGTGAGCGGGCTCGGCTACTACGTCTTCTTCCTGCGTGGCGACAAGGTCGAACGCCTGGCGCTCGGG
Source organism: uncultured Acidobacteriota bacterium (assembly GCA_963843885.1). Lineage (GTDB taxonomy): Bacteria > Acidobacteriota > Vicinamibacteria > Vicinamibacterales > UBA2999 > CADEFD01. Next base: position 361,704 of record CAWJMJ010000009.1, on the reverse strand, counting down.
CCGAGCGGGTATCTCATCGAGCAGTCGGGCGCCTACGACACGTTCGGGCCGGCCTCGTCGCTGCCCGCGGTCGTCCGCCAGCGCGATCCCAAGAAGATCGGCATCAACATGTCGGACGAGATCGGCCCCGCCGACGGCCTCAGCCTGACCATGCATCGCCATCTGGTGAAGACGCTGGGCGAGCCCTACGCCTCGCGCTTCGTCAGCGCCGAGCGGCTGGTCAGCGAGTTCCGCTCGCGCAGCGTCGCCTCGGAAATCGTGGCCTTCGGCGAAGCCGCCAACATCGCCATCGGGTTGGCCGAGCGGGCGCTCTCGAACGAGGTAATCACGCCGGGCAAGACCACCCTCGAAGAGGCGGCGTGGTGGCTGCAAGACCGCCTGCTCGAACGCGGGCTCGGCTCCGAGTTCGACATGCCGTCGGTCTACGTCACCGGTCCCGAAGGTATCGTGGCCACCTCGAACTCACGCATCGTGCAGCCGGGCGACGTCATCATGATCGACTGGGGCGTGCAGTTGATGAACTTCGGCACCGACGTGAAACGCGTCGCCTACGTGCTGAAGCCGGGTGAGACGGTGCCGCCCAAGAGCATCCAGGAGGCGTTCACCAAGGCCATCGCCGCGCGCGACGCCATCAAGCCGGCGATCAAGCCCGGACGCACCGCCAAGGAGACGATGGCGGCCATGGACGCCGCCCTGACCGCGGCCGGCTTCGGCGTCATCGCGTTCAACCAGCCGAACGCCGACGCCAAGACCGACATCACCTACGGCTTCCATCCGGTCGGTAACACCGGGCACGGCAGCGGCCCGTCGATGACCACCTGGCAACCGCTGCAGAGCACCTTCACGCTGAACCTGCAGCACATGTTCTCGTTCGAGTACTTCGCCTATTCGCCGATCGCCGAATGGGGTGGCAAGAAGCTGCGCATCCCGATCGAGGACGACGCCATCCTGATGGAGCACGGCGTCCAGTTCCTGCACGCGGCCAACTACCGGCTGCTGATCATCAAGTGAGGGGAGCGGACGCTGACCCACTCCTTCGGCACCTTCGTCTTCGACGACGCCACGCTCGAACTGACGCGTCAGGGGCGGCGGGTGGCGCTCGAGCCGCAGCCGGCCCGGGCGCTGGCGCGGCTGCTGAGCGGGGCCGGCGACCTCGTGACGCGCGAGGAATTGCGCGCCGCCATCTGGGACGAGCAGACGCACGTCGACTACGACCGCGGGCTGGCCTACTGCATCGGCCAGGTGCGCGTCGCGCTCGGGGACAGTGGCGACAACCCGCGCTTCGTGCAGACGCTGCCGAAACGCGGGTTCCGATTCGTGGCGCCAGTGGCGCGAGTGGCGCCGGTCGCGCCGGTCGCGCCGGTGGACCCGATTGCGGTTGCCCCCGGGGCGCCCCCCCTGGCCTCCGCTGGCGCGGCGACCCCGTCCACGAGGGTCGCGGCCGGATCCGGCGCGGCACGCGGCAAGCAATGGATGCTGGCGGCAGCCGTCGCGGTCCTGGCCGCCGGCGCCGCCTGGTGGCAGCTCTCCGGAAGACCGCCGCAGCCGGTCACGGTGGCCGTGTCGATCTTCGACAACGAAACCGGCGACCCGGCCCACGACGGGTTCGTGCGCGGCCTCTCGGACGTCGTCGTCACCCACCTGACCGGCCTGGCCCCGGGACGGCTCGGCGTCATCGGCAACGCCGCTCCGCTCCGGCAGGCGCGCAACATCCGCAACCTCAAGGCGCTGGCCACGGCACTCGACGCGGATTACGTCATCCTCGGGCAGTTGCAGCGGCAGGGGGATGACCTGCGGTTCATCGTCCATTTCATCCGCCTCTCCGACGGCGTTCACCTGGCCGCGCAACGCTTCATCCGGCCGCCCGGCGAGGTGGCGCAGTTCGAAGCCGACGTCGTCGCCGAGGCCGAGCGCCTCGCGCAGACCTACGTCCTGGCCCCGGCCCCGTCCTGAGCCGGGCAGGCAAGTGCCTGCGTGCGAAGGGTTTGCGTCCTCACGCGGTCCTGCGCGCATCCGCTCTTGCGGTGGCGCGGCCCGACCGAGATGATGCGCGTCATCCGCAACTTACTTCCCGAGGTGTCGCATGGCCTTCCCCAACCGCAGACGGTTCGTTCGCACCCTGCCCCTGGCCGGCCTGGCCGGTGCTGCGTGGCCCGCCCGGGCCTGGAGCCTGACGCAAGCGCCGCCGCCGCCCGAGGACTGGTTCCCCAAGCAGGACCCGGCCCTGGCCCAGGAGGTGGTCGGCGTGTCGCACCGGGATCTGGCCCGCGTGCGTGAGCTGGTGGAACGTCAGCCGGCCCTGGCGCGCGCCGGCATCGACTGGGGCTTCGGCGACTGGGAGACGGCCCTGGGGGCCGCCTCGCACACCGGCCGCCGCGAAATCGCCGAGCTGCTGCTGGCCAACGGGGCCCAGCCCACCATGTTCTCGGCCGCGATGCTCGGCCAGCTCGACGTAGTCAAGGCCTTCGTCGCCGCCAGTCCGGGCATCCAGCGCACGCTCGGCCCGCACGGCATCACCCTGCTGGCGCATGCCAGGACGGGCGGCGCGGCGGCGGTCGTCGCCTACCTCGAGGGCGTGGGCGGAGCCGACGTGCGGCTGCCCACCCAGCCGCTGGCGGCGGCTGACCGCGACGCCGTGGTCGGAAAGTTCGTGTTCGGGCCGGGCCCGCGCGACCATTTCGTGGTCGCGGTGCAGAACGACCAGCTGGGCCTCGAACGGCCGGGCGACTCACGGCGGAACCTCTTCCATGCTGGCGACCTCGTCTTCTACCCGGCCGGTGTTGCCTCCGTGAAGATCGCCTTCGCGCGCGAGAACGGGCGGGTGGCGCGGTTGACGATTGCCGACCCCGGCGTGGTGCTGTCGGCGACGCGCGACTGACTTGCGTTTGGCGTTCGAACGCAGCCAGGCTGGCTTGGGCTGGACCCGCCGGAGCGCCAGCTCGGCCCTGGGAGACGAGTCGGGCGGGGTGCCGGCGGCTGGACCTGCGTGAGCCAGCCGGCTTCCTGGCCCTGCCGCCTCTCGGCCAAGTCCTTGACGGCGTGTGGCTTAGGCGACCCTCCGGAGGCCTGCCCGGTGGCACCCACCAAACCGCGTCCGGGAAAAAAAGCTGGTGAAGCTGGAGACTCGCAGTAGAATCCGGCCGTCCCGAGCGAAACTCCTATGATCAGCGTCGCCGCGATTCGGATGCAGCAGTTCGGCGTGCAGTTCTATCAGGCGTCGCTGACCGCCAGCGATATCGACAAGCTGGTGCGGTTCGAGGTGCTGAGCTACGGCGACCAGAGCGCCGGCGGGGTGCGCGGCAGGCAAGAAAGGCGCCGCGTCCAAGATCAACTGGGACCTGCTCGAGCGCCGCATCGCGTCGAGCGAGAAGGCCTACCAGCGCCAGATCATCCGCAAGAAGATCGACGAGCTGGTGCAGTACTACGAGCAGTGCCGCCAGGCGCGCGACCTGCCGTCGATTCCCGGCGCGGTCATCATCTCGTGCGACGAGAAGCTGACGTTCGAGCCGATCGGAAGCGGCGCAGCTGCGCTCGGCCGCCTGAAGGTGCCCGAGCGCGAGGGCATCCTGCGCGCCATCGACGGCCAGCACCGCCTGCTGGCGCTGCACGCCGACATCGACCGCTTCGACGGCGAGCAGTTCACCGTGCCGGCGATCATCTTCGACCGCCTGCCCGAAGATCACGTCGTGCAGATGTTCGTCACCATCAACGCCAAGCACACCCGGCTCAACGCCGTCGCACCTGGTGTCGCTGTCGGGCCGCCAGCTCTATCGTGACGAGGCGCTGGCCGCCGCGCACGACGTGGTGCGCGCGCTCAACGATCGCGACGATTCGCCGCTCCACGACGAGATCAAGCTGCTCGGCGTGGGCAAGGGCCGCGTCGCGCAGGCGCCGCTGGCGCAGGAGCTCAAGCGGCTGTTCGCCGACGAGGACGCGCTCGGCGGGCCGCGCAAGGCCGCCCAGTTCCGCGACGAGTCGAAGAAGTTCTTCGTCAACTACTTCAAGCAGATCGTCGTCGGTCTTCGAGACGGCCTGGAACGGCCGCAAGTACAGCATCGCGCTCGGCCACCGCGCTGCGCGCCTTCGTGCGCGTCGCGCCGGACGTCGTCCGGGCCATCGATCAGCAGCATGCCGAACGCACCGACTTCCGGGCCATCGGCCGGGTCATTGCGCCGTGGGGCCGGCGCATCGGCGCGCTGCGCTTCGAGACCGACGGCGCCTGGAAGCGCTCGGCCAGCGTGGACGGATTGGCCAAGGAATTGCGCCTGGCGCTGCTCTATCCCGAGGGCGCCGGACAGTAGCGGGATGCCCGCGCAAAGGTGTCGCCAGCCTGGCTCCTCCCAGCGTCCGCGGCACCAGACCGCAAACATCAGCACTGGCGACGCGATCAGCTTCCCCAAGCTCCGTGCCGGAGAAAATCGGCCGATCGGGCGCAGGCGGCTTGAGACCGCCGGCAAGTGGGTCAGCCTTCCGGCAAAGCGGTCAGCGGCGCGTCAGGGGCGCAATCGTGACCCCGGCGTCTTCCAGCCCGAGGCGCACGGCCGCCGCCAGCACAGCCGCTCCAGGGGTATCGCCGTGCACGCACAGCGTGTCGGCCTCGAACCGGATGGTCGTGCCGTCGGTGGCCGCCACGGTTTCCTCGCACACCATGGTCACGGCCCGCGCCACCACCGTATCCACCTCGTGCATCACGCTGCCTGGCTCCGAGCGCGGCGCCAGGGTGCCGTCGGCGCGGTAGGCCCGGTCGGCGAAGGCTTCCGCAGCGACCGGCAGACCGGCGTCGAGCCCGGCCTGGAGCAGCGCTGAACCCGGCAGGCCGAAGAGCACCAGCGTCGGGTCGAAGGCCAGCACCGCCTTGGCGATGGCCTCGGCCATGGCTTCGTCCCGGCAGGCCATGTTGTAGAGCGCGCCGTGGGCTTTGACGTGCTGCAAGGCCACGCCCTCGCTGTGGGCAATCGCGGCCAGCGCCCCGATCTGGTAGAGCACCAGATCCTCGATCTCCTGCGGCGTCAGCCGCATCTCGCGGCGGCCGAACCCGGCCAGGTCGGGAAAGCCGGGATGGGCCCCCACCGCCACGCCGTGGGCGCGGGCCAGCCGCACCGTCGTGCGCATCGTGCCGGCGTCGCCGGCATGGAAGCCACAGGCGACGTTGGCCGACGAGACGATGGCCATGAGCTGGGCGTCCTGACCCAGGGTCCAGGGTCCGAACGACTCGCCCAAGTCGGCGTTGAGGTCAATGCGCATGGCAGGCAGTCTCAGGAGAACAGCGTGACCAGCATGGCCTTCTGCGCGTGCAAGCGGTTCTCGGCCTGGTCGAACACCACCGACGCCGGCGATTCAATCACCTCGTCGGTCACCTCCTGCCCACGGTGCGCCGGCAGGCAGTGCATGAAGATGGCGTCGGGCTTGGCGCGGGTCATGAGCGCCTCGTTGACCTGGTAGCGCGAGAAGATCTTGTTGCGCTCGGCGTACTCGACCTCCTGGCCCATCGACGTCCAGACGTCGGTGTAGACCGCATCGGCGCCCTTCACGGCGTCCTTGGGGTCGGTGAACTGCGTCAACTCGGCGCCGCCGACGGCGATCCGTTCGGCCGCCGCGGTTACCTCGGCCGGCAGGGCGAAGCCTTCGGGCGTGGCGACCCGCACGTGGGCGCCGAGCATCAGGCCCCCGTGCGCAAACGACGTGGCGACGTTGTTGCCGTCGCCGACAAAGGCGAGCGTGCGGCCGGCAATCGAGCCCCAGCGCTCGCGCAGCGTCAGCATGTCGGCCAGCGCCTGGCACGGATGTTCCTCGTCCGAGAGCGCGTTGATGACGCGCAGCGCCGGCGCCGACTCGGTGAAGATCGACAGGCGCGCCTGGGCGAAGGTGCGGATGACGACGGCGTCGACCCAGCGCTCGAGGTTGCGCGACACGTCGTGCAGCGGCTCGCGGTCGGCGTGCATCACGTCCGACGGGATGTCGACGATGCTGCCGCCGAGTTCGCCGACGCCGATGGTGAAGGTGACGCGCGTGCGCAGCGACGGCTTCTCGAAGAGCAGCCCGACGTGGCGGCCGGCCAGGGCCGAGCCGTGCGGGCTGATGCGCCGGGCGCGCCGGTCGGCGCCGAGCGACGAGGCCAGCTCGAGGCTCCGGTGCAGATCGTCGGGCGTGAAGTCGAGCAGCGAGAGGAAGTGTTTGGCCACGGTCAGGGTCCTGGGACGTTAGGTCCGATACTCGGCGTTGATCTGCACGTACATCTTCGACAGGTCGCACGTCCACACCGTCGCGGTGTGAGGCCCGCCGGCGCCGAGGTCCACCTCGATGGCCAGATCGGTGCCCCGCAGGTAGGCCGCGGCCTGGGGCGCGAGCTCGTCGAACGGCCGGCCGTCGGCGAACAGCACCAGATCGCCGATGCGCACGCGCGCGGCGTCGAGCACGAAGGCGGCGCCGGAACGGCCGGCGGCCGCGAGCAGGCGGCCCCAATTGGGGTCGGCCGCCGTGGATCGCCGTCTTGACGAGCAGCGAGTTGGCCATGGCCCGCGCCGCCGTCCAGGCGTCGGCGTCGGTGGCCGCGCCGGTGGCCGTGATCGCCACGAGCTTGGTGGCGCCCTCGCCGCCGCGCACGATGCCGAGCGCCAGCTCCGCGGCGACCGTGCGGAAGCCCTCGAAGAGCGCCGCCTCGAGCGCGTCGTCGATGACCACGCCCGAGGCGCCGTTGGCCAGCGCGAACACGCAGTCGTTGGTGGAAGGCTCGCCGTCCACGGTGATGGCGTTGAAGGTGAGGCGGCAGGCCTCGAGCAGCACCGTTCGCAGGCGCGCCGGATCGACCGCGGCGTCGGTCGTGAGATAGCCGAGCATGGTCGCCATGCGCGGCTCGATCATGCCCGAGCCCTTGGCCATCCCGCCCACGCGGAAGGTGCCCGCGCTCGTCGCCACCGTCACGGCCGCGGTCCTTGGGGAAAGGGTCGGTGGTCATGATGCCCAGCGCCGCCGTCGGCGCCGCCGGCGCTCGAGAGCGCCGCGGCCGCGGCCGGAATGCCGGCGCGCAACGCCGCCATCTTCAGGTTCACGCCGATGACGCCGGTCGACGCGACCAGCACGTCGGTGGCCCCGACCGGAATCGCCGCGGCCGCCAGGGCGGCCATCTCGCGCGCGTCGAGCAGACCCTGCGGGCCGGTGCAGGCATTGGCGCAGCCGCTGTTGGTGACGATCGCCCGGGCCCGTCCGCCGGAGGCGGCCAGCTGTTCCTTCGAGACGATCACCGGCGCCGCCTGCGCCAGGTTGGTGGTGAACAGGCCGGCGGCGGCGGCCGGGACGTCGCTGACGAGCAACGCCAGGTCGTGTTTGCCGTTGGCCTTGATGCCGCAGTGCAGCCCGGCGGCGCGGAAGCCCTGGGGCGCGGTCACGCCGCCTTCGGTCGGGGTGATGGTCGGGGTCATGGCGTTCCTAGGACGATGCCGGGAGGCTGGCCAGCACGGCATCGAGCGTGGCCACGGCCTCGTCGATCTCGGCGGTGGTGACGGTGTAGGGCGGCAGCATGCGGACGACGCGCTCCGCCGTGCGATTCACAATCAGCCCGCGGGCCATCGCGCCCTCCACGACCGGCGCTGCGTCCTGCGTCAGTTCGAGCCCACGCATCAGGCCGGCGCCGCGCACTTCGGCGATGACCGGATGGGTCGCGGCCAGCTCGTCGAGCCGCGCGCCGAAGTAGCGCCCGGCTTCCGCGACGTGGGCCTGCAGGCCACGGTCCATCAACTCCTCGAGCACGGTCAAGGCGGCGCGCGTCGCCAGCAGATTGCCGCCGTAGGTGGTGCCGTGGTCGCCGGGCATGACCTGCGCGGCCACGTGCTTCAGACACGAGCGCCGCGCCGATCGGCACGCCGCCGCCGAGCGCCTTGCCGACGGTGATCAGGTCGGGCGTCAGCCCGAGGGTCTGGAAGTAGAACGGCACGCCGGTGCGGCCGAGCCCGCACTGCACCTCGTCGGCGATGAGCAGCGCGCCCGTGCGCGCGCAGGCCTGCTCGATGGCCTCGGCCATGGCCGCCGGGATGCGGGCGCACGCCGCCCTCGCCCTGGATCGGCTCGACCATGATGGCCGCCGTGCGCGAAGTCACCGCGGCCGCGAGCGCGGCCACGTCGTTGGGCGACACGAACGTCACGCCCGGGATGAGCGGCTCGAACGGCTCGCGGTAGTGCGGGTTGGCGGTGACCGACAGCGCGCCCATCGACCGGCCCGAGAAGCCGTGCTCGAAGGCGACGTAGTGGGTGCGGTCGCGGACTCCCTGAGTGAACCAGTAGCGGCGCGCGAACTTCAGCGCACGCCTCCATCGCCTCGGTGCCGCTGTTGCAGAAGAACGAGCGCTGCAGGCCGGAAAGCGCGGCCAGGCGTTCGGCGACCTGCCCCTGCAAGCGGATGGAAGTAGAGGTTGGAGGTGTGGAGCAGCGCCGCGGCCTGGTCGGCCACGGCGCGGACCAGCGCCGGGTGGCCGTGCCCGAGCACCGACACGCCGATGCCCGACAGGAAGTCGAGATACGGCCGCCCCTCGATGTCGATGATGCGCGTACCCTCGCCGCGGACGAACACGACCGGCAGCCGTTTGTAGGTCTGCAGGACGTAGCGGGCTTCGGTGGCCTGGATGTCGGTGGCAGTCTTCACGCTCGTCCTCACTTGATCCGGGTCCAGGCGCCGGCCGCCTCGCCCCTCAACGCCGCCAGCAGCGTGGCCGGCACGCGGCCGTCGGCGATGCGCACGTCGGTCACACCCCGTGTCAGCGCCGCCCGGCACGCCTTCAGCTTGGCCACCATCCCGGCGCTGACCGCGCCGGACTTCACCATGCGCCGGGCCGCCGCCGCGTCGACCAGCGGCAGGGTGGCCCCGGCCTGGTCGAGCACGCCCGCGGTGGCGCCGGCGATGATCAGCCGCCGCGCGCCGATGCGGACCGCGACGCTCGCGGCCATCGTGTCGGCGTTGACGTTGAAGAGGCTGCCGGTCCGGCTGGCGCTGACGCTGGCGATGACCGGGACGAAGCCGCCGGCGGCAAGCCGCGTCAGCAGCGGCGCCTTGCCCGTGGCCACGGGTTCACCGACCAGACCGAGACTTACGCGCGCGCCGGCCGTCGTCGTGTGCGCCGCGGCCTTCCGCACCGGCGCCACGCCGGCATCGGCGCCGGTCAGGCCCACGGCCGGCACGGCAGCGGCGTTGAGCAGGGCCACGAACGTGGTGTTGACGGTGCCGGCGAGCACGGCCACGACCACGTCGAGCGTGGCCTGATCGGTGACGCGCAGGCCGTCCACCTGCTGCTTGGCGATGCCGGCCGAGGCCAGCGCCCGGTCGATCTCGCGGCCGCCGCCGTGGACGACCACGAGCGGCAGGCGCGCGCACACCTGGCGCACGACCGTGGCCAGCGCCGCGACGCGGTCCGGATCCTCGATCAGCTCGCCGCCGAGCTTCAGCACCACGGGCCGCCCGGTCACAGCAGGCCCGCGCGCTCGTCGAAGCCGAGGAGCAGGTTGAAGTTCTGCACGGCCTGCCCGGCGGCGCCCTTGAGCAGGTTGTCGATGACCGACACCAGGATGATCCGCCCGGTCGCCTCGTCCACCTTCCAGCCGATATCGCAGAAGTTGGTGTAGCGCGACGTGCTTGATCTCGGGCAGCGCGTCGCCGGTCAGGCGCACGAACGGCGAACGCGCGTGCGCCGCCTGCAAGGTATCGGCGGCCTGCGCCGGGCTCACCCCGGCTTTCAGCCGCGCGTAGATCGTCGAGAGGATGCCGCGATCGAGCGGCACCAGGTGCGGCGTGAACGTGACCTCGCGGCCGAGCGCCTGCATCATCTCGGCGGTGTGGCGGTGGCCGAAGAGCCCGTAGGCCGCCACGCTAGCCGTGATTCTCGCAGAAGTGCGTGCGGTCGCTCGGCGCCTTGCCGGCGCCCGACACGCCCGACTTGGCGTCGACGATGACATCGGCGCCGTCGGCCAGCAGACCCGCCTCGGCCAGCGGCTGCAGGGCCAGCAGCGACGCCGTGGGATAACAGCCCGGGCACGACACCAGGCGGGCGCCCGGGATGCGTGCGGCGGCGAATTCGGTGAGGCCGTAGACGACGCCGTCGGGCATCACGCCGGTGGCCGGATACCACCTGGCGCGCGCCGCGTCGTCGCGCAGGCGGAACGCGCCCGAGAGATCGATGACGCGGCGGCCAGCGGCCAGGAAGGCCGCGCCCATTTCGGCCGACGCGGCCTCGGGCAGCGCCAGGAACACGACCTCGGCGTTAGCGACGACCGCCTGCGGATCGAGCGGCACGACCTCGCCGTCCCAGATGCGCACCAATCCTGGCAGCCGACGCGGCGTGCTGGTGGCCTGCGAGGCGGTGGCGGTGGTCAGGGTGGCGTGCGGGTGGCGCGCCAGCAGGCGCACCAGTTCCTGCCCGGCGTAGCCGGTGGCGCCAACCACGGCCACGCGCACGGGACCGGTCGGAGAGGGGTGGGCAGCAGTCTCGGTCATCGTCTGGGATTCGCGCAAAGTTATTCACGAGAAAGAATAACTATGCGGAGAATCCACGGGCCCGTCAAGAGTTTCCGCGGGATAACGTACGCGACTCCTGCATATTGATATACACTCCGCTGCATAACTATGAAGGCCCGCCGCCAGGCCGCCGTGCTCGAGATCGTCAGCCGCGATGCGGTCCGCAGCCAGGAACAACTGCGTCAGCGGCTCTCGGCGCGCGGCTACGACGTCACCCAGGCGACCTTGTCGCGCGACATCAAGGAACTGGGCCTGATGAAACGCGCCGCCGACGGGGCCTACCAGTCGGCCCCCGACGAGGACGGCTCGCGGCCGCCGACCGAGCAGGCGCGCCATGGCTTGCAGCGCGCGCTGGTCGATCACCTGGCCGGCATCCAGCAGTCGCAGCAGCTGCTCGTGCTCCGGACCGGCGCCGGCGAGGCGCAACTCTTGGCGCTGGCCATCGACCGCGCCAAGCTGACCGACGTGCTCGGCACCATCGCCGGCGATGACACGGTGCTGGTCATCGGCCGCGACGCCCGGGCGGCGCGGCATCTGATGCAGCAGTTCGAAGGACTCGCCGCCGGTTAGTACAGGGGCGGGAACGTGACGGAGCGCATGGGGCGCGGGGACACCGAGGTGCAGGTATGAGCGGCGGGCATTTGTGGTCGGGACGGTTCGACGAAGCGCCGGATGCGGCGGCGTTCGATTTCGGCGTCTCGTTTCCGTTCGATCGAAAGCTGTTCGAGGACGACGTCACCGGCAGCCTGGCCTGGGCCGATGCGCTTGGCCGCGCCGGCGTGCTCGATGCGCCGGCCGTGGCGCGCATCCGGACCGGCCTCGAGACGATTCTCGAGACCGGCCGCCACGACGCGTCATGGGTGGCCGGCGACGACGAGGACATCCACGCCTTCGTCGAACGTCAGCTGGTGGCGCTGATCGGCGACGACGGCCGCCGTCTCCACACCGGCCGCTCCCGTAACGAGCAGGTCTCGGTCGACTTCCGCCTCTATCTGAAGCGCCGCATTCCGCTTCTCCAAGGCCGCGTGCGCGCGCTGGTGGCCGCGCTGGCCGATCAGGCCGAGGCGGCGGGCGAGGCGCTGATGCCGGCCTACACGCACATGCGTCGGGCCATGCCGGTCCTGGTCAGTCACTATCTGCTCAGCCACGCGGCGGCGTTGCGGCGCGATCATCGCCGGCTCGCCGTGGCGATGGACGAAGCCGACGCCCTGCCGCTCGGCTCCGGTGCGGTGGCCGGCACCGGCTATGCCATCGACACGGCGGCGCTGGCCGCGGCGCTCGGCTTCTCGCGGGTCGTGCCCAACAGCATGGACACCTCGTCGGACCGCGACTTCGCGGTCAGCTTTCTGCACGCCTGCTCGCTGGCGATGGTGCACTTGAGCCGTCTGGCCGAGGACGTGATCTACTTCACGGCCGAGGAGTTCGGCTTCTTCGATCTGGCCGATTCGTCGGCCACCGGCAGCAGCATGATGCCGCAGAAGAAGAATCCCGATCCGATGGAGCTGGTGCGCGGCAAGGCCGGGCGCGCCATCGGCAACCACGTGGCGCTGCTGGTGGCCATGAAGGGCCTGCCGACCGGCTACAACAAGGACCTGCAGGAGGACAAGGAAGGCGTCTTCGACTCGGAGCGGACCCTGGCCGTGTCGCTCGAGGCCACTACCTCCGTCATCTCGAAGCTGAAGTTGCAGCCGGAGCGAACCGGGCGGGCGGCCTCCGGCTTGTTGCTGGCCACCGACGCCGCCGACTACCTCGTGCGCCAGGGCCTGCCCTTCCGCAACGCCCACGAGGTGGTAGGGAAGATGGTGCGCGAGTTGCTGCTGGCCGGCCGCGACTTCGACGATCTGTCCCGGGACGAATGGCGTGCCTATTCCGAACTCTTCGGCGACGACGTGAAGCAGGCGGTCAGTGCCCTGGCCTCGGTGCGGGCGCGGCGCACGCCCCAGTCGACCAATCCCGACGCGGTCGCGGCGGCGCTGGCCGAGACGCGGACGTGGCTGGCGGCCGAGGGCGCCTGATCCGGCTGGTCATGTCGCCTCAGGCGGGCCGGCGGATTTGGTCCGGCCCCGCTGAATGAAGGAAGATCGCGGGGCGCCGGATCGGCCGGCGCGCTGACAGGGAGTCGTGATGGCAGGAGCACTCGAGGGCAAGGTCGGTCTCATCGTCGGCGTCGCCAACAAGCGGTCGATCGCCTGGGCCATCGCGCAAGCGGCGGCGCGCGAAGGCGCGCAACTCGTGCTGACCTATCAGGACCGCTTCGCCGAGCACGTCCAGGAGCTGGCGGCCACGCTCGACCCGGTGCCGGTGCTGCTGCCGTGCGATGTCCAGGACGATGCCCAGATCGCGGCCCTGTTCGCGCATTTCACGGCCCACGGGGGCGCCCTCGACTTCGTGGTGCACGGCGCCGCGTTCGCCCCGCGCGACGAGCTTACCAATCCGTTCGCCAACACCACTCGTGACGGGTTCCGCGTGGCGCTCGATGTCAGCGTCTACTCGCTGATTGCCCTGGCCCGCGGCGCCCGGCCGTTGATGGAGGCGCGCGGCGGCGGCAGCATCGTGGCCTTGACCTTCCTGGGGGCCGACCGCGTCTTCCCCAACTACAACGTCATGGGCGTGGCCAAGGCCGCGCTCGAGTCCACGGTGCGCTACCTGGCTGCCGACCTCGGCCCCCAGAACATCCGCGTCAACGCGGTCTCGGCCGGCCCGATCAAGACGTTGGCGGCCGCCGGGGTCGGCGGCTTTTCGTCCATCCTGAACGTCGTCCGCGAACGGGCGCCGCTGCGCCGCACGGTGGAGACGTCGGAAGTGGCCGATGCGTCGGTGTTCCTGCTCGGGCCCGCCGGGCGGGGCGTGACCGGCGAAGTGCTGATGGTCGACGCCGGCTACCACGCCGTGGGGATGTAACCAGCTGACGGAACTCCGGAGTCCCGTCCGGAGACGCTACCGTTCCACCACGATGCGCCCGTCCGGCACGCCCAGGCCGAGCAGGCTGGCGGTGACAGCGCTCACGAAGCCGGCCGGCCCGCATACCAGGCACCACGCGTCCGCGCCGGGCAAGGCGGCCGCCAGCAGTCCATCGCCGATGCGCCCGGAGCGGCTGTAGCCGCCGGGCGCGGGCACATCGCGGGTGACGGTCTTGTGGAGGCGCAGCCGGCCCTCCCGGTCGAGGCCGGCGAACTCCTCGTCGAAGGCGAACTCGTCGGCCGTGCGGGCGCTGTAGACGAGCGTGATCGGCGCCGCGCCGCCCCGTTCCAGCCGGTCGAGGGCCACGGCGCGCAGCGGCGCGATGCCCGTGCCGCCGCCAATCAGCAGGAGCGGCGCGTCTTCGGCCGCGGCGGGCACGCCGAAGCCGCCAATCGGCCCGTCGAGGGTCAGGGTGCGGCCGACGACCGCGGCCGGATCGAGGCCCGGATCGCCGAAGGCGCCGTCGGCCGGCACGAGCAGCTCGAGTCCGCCCCGCGCGGCCAGCGACGGCGGCGACGCGATCGAATACGCCGAGCGCGCCGGCGCGCCGCTCAAGCCGGCCATCACGGCCTGGCCGGCGCGGAACACGAACGCGCCATCGGGGAGTTCGAGGCGGAGCAGGCGCGTGCGGGGTGTGGCCCGCACGGCCTCTCGCAGCAGCACCGTGAGCACGCGCCTATTACAGCACGCCGGTGCGGGCGCGCTCGATGTCGCCATCGGTGATGTCGCTCGGCAGCGGCGGCAGGCGGATGCCGGAACGACCGCGGGCGCCGAGCCGGCCCGGGCTGCTGCGCGCCACGTGTTTGCTCTGGGTCTTGTCGCGATACATGCGGCCGTCAGCCGAGGCGAGCAGCGCTTCGTAGGTTTCGCCGTCGTGCGGGTAGACGGCCGCGCCGACGCTGATCGACAAGCGTGCAGGCGGAGTCCGGGCCGCGGCTCGAAGACCACGTCTTCCATGGCCTGCTTGAGTTCGACGCCGCTTGCGCTCGGCCTCGTCGGCGCCGCAGCCCGACAGCACCACGATGAATTCGTCGCCGGCGTAGCGGACGCAGATGTCGTAGGGGCGGATCCCGGCGCGCAGGACATTGGCCACTTCGCGCAGCGCCCGGTCGCCGACGTGGTGGCCGTGGGTGTCGTTGATTTCCTTGAAGTTGTCGCAGTCCATCACGAGCAGCGAGACTTCCGACTTCAGGCGCTCGGCGCGGGCCAGTTCGCGCGTCAGGTGCATGAACATGAACCGGGTATTGGGCAGCGCCGGTGAGCGCGTCGGTGAGCGAGTCTTCCTGGGTCGCTCGAACACGATCGCGTTGTAGATCACGGCCGAGGCCTGCTCGCAGACGCGATCGAGCAGCCGGCGGTGGTCGTCGGTGTAGGCCTCCTCGGTTTCCTGGTAGACGGCCAGGGTGCCGATAAGCCGGTCGTTGAAGATCAGCGGCGAGATCAGGGCCGACTGGAGCGAGGTGCTGGCCGGCGGCAGCCCCGCCGCCTCGAATTCCGCGCTCGGCCGGGCGTTGACCAGCGGCCGGCGATTGCGCGCGACCCACCCGGTCAGCCCCTGACCGCTCTGATGGTCATGCCGCCGATCAGTTCGGCATCGACGCCGGTGGCGAAGCGGCAGCGCAGCGTGTCCTGCTCCTCGTCGTAGAGGAACAGCGCGCACGCGGAAAACGGCACGAGGTTGCTCAGCTTCGAGCTGATGAGCGCCATCGTGTCGGCGACGCCCAGGCTCGTGCCCATCGACTGGGCGATCTCGTAGAGCGCGTAGATTTCCTGGTGCGCGAGCGCGATGTCCTCGAACACCGTGCTGCCCCTGCCGATTTCGTTCTCGAAGCCCACGGCGGGGCGGCCGCAGTTCGGAGGTCGGTTCGAGCGTGAGCCGGCGCGCCGGCGCGTGCTCCAGGCGGTCGGCCTCGGCGGCCAGCAGCGGCAACTGTTCGAAGAAGATCTTCACCACCTGCGGGTCGAGCGCCTTGCCCGATTCCTGTTCGAGCACCGACAGCGCGGCCTCGTGATCCATGGCGCGGTGGTAGGGGCGGTCGGAGGTCAGCGCGTCGAAGTAGTCGACGACCGAGAGGATGCGCGCGCCGAGCGGGATCTCGTCGCCCTTCAGGCCCTGCGGATAGCCCTTGCCGTCCCAGCGTTCGTGATGGCTGAGGATGAGCGGCGCCACCGGATAGGGAAACGGCACGGCGCTGATGATCTCGGCGCCGACCTGCGGGTGGATGCGGATCTTCTGGAACTCTTCCTGCGTCAGCGGGCCCGGCTTCGACAGGATGTGCTCGGGCACCGCCAGCTTGCCGATGTCGTGCAGCAGCGCCGCGGTCTTCACGCCCTGGATCTCGCTGCTCGCGCATGCCCAGCGCCTTGGCCAGGCCGGCGGCGTAGACCTGCACGCGGCGGATGTGGCTCTGCGCCGTCTGGTCCTTGGCGTCGATGGCCAGCGCCAGCGCTTCGATCGTCGCCAGGTGCAGGTCCGACATCTCCTGGACGTGACGCCGCTCGTCGTCGATGCGGCCGAGGTAGACCTTGTAGGTGCGGTAGGTGAGGTAGAGCGGCGCGGCGATGAGCAGCATGCCCATCCCGATGCCCAGGTTCAGCGACCGCCACGCCGGTGACGAAGGCCACCGCGCGCGCCGACGAAGTAGCTGGGCGCGCTCCACAGGAAGTTCTCGTTCCAGACGCCGACGATCGACTGCCGGGTCGAGAGCGAGATGGCGACCGCGATCAGGATCGGTGTTGAAGAGGAAGTAGGTGGTGGCCGCGCCGACCAGCGCCGCCGCTACCGCGAAGGAGCTGGTGAAGACGCCGGGCAGGCCGCCCAGCCCCACGTAGGCGAAGCCGGCCGCCTGCACCGTGATCGCCAGCGACGCCATGCTGAAGAGCGTGCGGTAGAGCGGCGTCGGCTGCTTCATCCGGAACGTGCACTGGCTCCACGCGCTCGTGACGGCGACGACCATGGTGGGATTGGGGCCGAGCAGCAGCAGAGCCGCGAAGTCGACGGCGTAGCTGCACCGAGATGGTCGAGCCGCTGGACGAGAGCAGCGCGACCTTGAAGGCCGACGACACGTTCGACATCAGGAGCAGCGCCAGGAACAGGTACGGCGTCACGCAGGATCGGCGTGTTCGGCACGGTCCAGGCCAGCAGCGCCGCGCCGATGACGATGACGCTGACGATGAAGACCTGGGCCGCGTTTGGGAGGGCGCGCATGCCTAGTCTGTGCCGCGGCGCGGCGATCAAGCGCTCGACCGGCTCCGCGGCGCCGGCGGCTGGCCGGGCTCCAGACCGTATTCGTCGATCTTGCGGTAAAGGGTGCCGCGGCTGATGTCGAGCACGCGCGCCGCCTCCAGCTTGTTCCAGCTGCACCGCTTCGAGCACGCGCACGATGTGCGCGCGTTCGGCGTCCGCGCAGGGTGGGCAGGCGTCGCCGCCGGCGCGGTCGTGCCGGAGGCCAGCGGCGAGTGCAGGAACTCGATGTCCTCGCTGCGGATGATGTGGCCAGGCGCCGACAGCGCGGCGCGCGACACGGTGCTTTCGAGTTCGCGGATGTTGCCGGGCCAGTGATAGCCGAGCAGCAGGTCGTGCGCCTCGCGCGAGAACCGCTTGGCGTCGAGCGGCAGGCCGTTGGCGGCGCAGTAGCGGGCGAGGAAACGCTGCGGCCAGCACCGGGATGTCCACCGGCCGCTCGCTGCAGCGAGGGCAGCCGGATCGAGAACGCGTTGACGCGGTAGTACAGGTCTTCGCGGAAGCGGCTCTCGCGCACGAACTGTCGAGCGGCCGGTTGGTGGCCGAGATGAGGCGGAAGTCGACGTGGATCGACTTGCTGCCGCCGAGGCGCTCGAAGCGCCGCTCCTCGAGCACGCGCAGCAGCTTGGCCTGGGCGATCGAGCGACATGTCGCCGACTTCGTCGAGGAACAGCGTGCCGCCGTTGGCCAGTTCGAGGCGCCCCGGCTTGCGGTCGTGTGGCGCCGGTGAAGGCGCCCTTCTCGTAGCCGAAGATCTCCGATTCGAACAGCGTGTCGGGCAGCGCGGCGCAGTTGACCGCCTGGAACTTCTCGGTGCCGCGCCGCGACAGCTCGTGGATCATCCGCGCCACGACTTCCTTGCCGGAGCCGGTCGGGCCGAGGATCAGCACCGAGATGTCGGACTTGGCCGCGGTGCGGATCCACTCGAAGATGGCCAGCATCTTCTCGTCGCGGCCGATCATCTCGCGGAAGCGCTGCACCGACGGCGAGGTGTCCTCGATGCCGACCGTGGCGCGGCGCTCGAGAAAGGTGTCGAGCAGCTCCCCTGCGCGGAGGTGGGGTCGATGCGGGCGGCGGCGTAGCACACCGGGTCGCCCGAGACGCGCCGGACCACGCCGGATTCGACCAGCTCGCTGACGCAGTTCTCGACGTCCAGCCGCATGCGGCCGAACGCCTGCATGATGCGCCTCGGCGTCGAACTGCTCGCCGGGGCGCGCGCTCAGGAAGCGCAGGATGCCGGCGCGCAGCGGCGACTGCACCAGGATGCGGAACCGCGCCTCCGCGTCGGGCTCGTGTCGGGTCGTCGAGCTCGTGGCGCGACGGGCAGCGAATGTGATGTCGTCCACGGGACCTCTTCTAGTGTCCTTCTATCGGACAGTAGGTGGTGGAATCTTAGGGGCGGGGGCGGGTGCTGCCTCATGTGTGCCGGCTCGGGTCTGGCGGCGGCGCCGGAGCCGCGCGGCCGTAGCAGTCGTGTAATCCTGCGGTGATACTGTGTATCCCGTTGCCCTGATCTTCTGGAGGAATCCCGCCCGTGCCCCACCGCGCCCCTGGCTCCCCCGGCAGACACGCTCGCACCTGAGCGGCAAGCCTATCCGTTACTACCGCCCGCGCGGCAGCGCCGATGTGCGGCACCCTGATCGACGAGGGCTTCCAGGCCTTCAACGCCGCGCGGCTGGGCGAGTCGTGCCGCATCTTCTGCGACAAGATGCTGTCGCCCGAGCACGACACGACCATCGCGTCTGACCGTGGCCGGGCGCGCTGACCCCGGCCGGACTGGGCGGCGCGATGATCGAGTTGATGGAGCGCGGGCTGGTCGACTTCGTGATCAGCACCGGCGCCAACCTCTACCACGACCTGCACTACGCCCTGAACTTCACCCTGCACCGCGGGTCGCCGTTCGTGGACGACCGCGAGCTCTACGAAGACGGCGTCATCCGCATCTACGACGTGCTGTTCCCGGCCCAGGTGCTGCTCGACACCGACCGCTACGTGCGCGACTTCCTGGTGCGCTCCGGCCTGGACGGTCCGGTCTCGACCGCCGAACTGCACTACGCCCTCGGCCTCGACCTGATGAAGCTGCACCCGGGCTGCGAGCGAGTACTCGGTGCTGGCCGCGGCGGCCAGCGCGGGCGTGCCGATCTACACCTCGTCGCCGGGCGACAGCTCGATCGGCATGAACATCGCGTTCCACGAGCTGATGAACGACGGCAGGCTGATGATCGACCCGAACAAGGACGTGAACGAGATCTGCGCCATCATCCTGGCGGGCGAGAAGAACGGCGCCGTCATCCTCGGCGGCGGCTCGCCCAAGAACTTCTATCTGCAGGGCCAGCCCACGCTGTGGGAGGTCTACGGCATCCCCAAGGGCGGCAACGACTACTTCATCCAGATCACGACCGACCAGGTCGTCTGGGGCGGGCTGTCCGGCGCGACGCCGGCCGAGGCGGTGAGCTGGGGCAAGGTCAACCCCGGCGTGCTGCCCGATACCGTGCGTGACCTACTGCGACTCGACCATCGCCTTCCCGCTCTTTGCCGAGTATGCCGTCGGTCACGCCAACAACCGGCGGCCGCTGAAGCGCCTGGTGGAAAAGCGCGACGGGCTGGTGGCGGCGCTCAAGGCCGAGGCTTCCAAGCCGCGCGACGGCGACGACGCGTAGACCATGGTGCGGCTGCGCGGCGGGCAGGTCGTGACGCCCGAGGGAGTGCTCGGGCAGGCCACCGTCGTGCTCGCCGACGGGCGAATCGCCGCGATCCGCCCCGAGGCCGACGGCGCGCCTGACGACATCGACTGCCGGGGTTGCTGGATCGTCCCCGGCTTCATCGACACGCACATCCACGGCGGGCACGGCATAGACGTGCTCGACGGGGGCGACGCGGTGGCGCGCGTGGCCGCGCACCTGCCGCGCTACGGCGTCACCGGGTTCCTGCCGACGACCGTCGCGTGCCCGCCCGAATCAGCTGCGCGCTTTCCTGGCCGCCGTCGGGGCGGCCCGCGACCGGCGCGCGCCGGAGGCCGCGCGCGTGCTCGGCGCCCACCTCGAAAGCAACTTCATCCATCCCGCCTACAAGGGCGCCCAGCCGGAACGCTGCCTGCGCCTGCCGCCGTCCGGGGCCGCTGCCGAACCTGCCGGCGAGTTCAGCGCCGCGGCCATCCTCCAGGTGATCGAGGCCTACGGCGACGCCGTGCGTATCGTGACGCTCGCGCCGGAGCTGCCCGGCAGCCTCGACCTGGTGCGGGCGCTCTCCGGGGCCGGCCACCGCGTGTCGCTCGGACACTCGGCGGCCAGCTACGACCAGGGCCTCGCCGCCATCGCCGCCGGCGCGCGCCATGCCACGCATCTCTTCAATCGCATGCCGCCGCTGTCGCATCGCGCCCCGGGGCTGGCCGCCGCGGTCCTGGGCGCGCCCGAGGTGATCTGCGAGGTCATCTGCGACGGCTACCACGTGCACCCGGCCGTGGTGCGTATGACGGCCCTGATCAAGGGCCGCGCCGGCCTGATCGCCATCACCGACGGCACGGCCGGCGTGGGCTTGGCGGTCGGCGCGACGGCGCGGCTCGGCGAACACACCATCGTGGTGCGCGAGCACTGCGCGGAGCTGGCCGACGGCACTCTGGCCGGCAGCATCACCACCATGGACGCGGTGTTCCGCTTCCTTGTCGGGCCGGTCGGCTTGAGCCCGGTCGAGGCGGCGCACCACACCGCGACGACGCCGGCCGACGCCCTGGGCCGCGGCAATCTGGGGCGGCTCGTGGCCGGCTCGGTGGCCGATCTGGTGGTGCTCGACGCCGGCTTTCGCGTGCGCCAGACCTGGATGGACGGGGCGCCGGCGTGGAACTCCGGCGTGGCTCCCGCCGTCTCTCCGACCGGAGGCCTGCAGTGAGATTCCCCGCACCCCGCTTGGGCGGACTCGGCGTGCTGCTCGCGGCCTGCGCCGTCTCGGCCTGCACCGTCAACGTCAACACCGAGGGGGCCACCGCCTCGGAGACCCATAAGTTCGCGGTTTCGGGCAGCCCGACGGTCACGCTCGACACCTTCGATGGCGCCATCGAGGTGCACTCGTGGGACCGGAACGAGGTCGAGGTGGTGGTCGACAAGCAGGCGCAGGACGACGCCCTGCTCGGTCGGATCGTCGTCGAGCCGTCGCAGGACGGCGATCGCGTGACGCTGCGCGTGCGTGGACCGGCCAACGCCTCCCGGTCCGGAGTCGTCATCGGCGTGTCGTTGTCGCCTCGGGCCAACTTGCGCGTGGCCCTGCCGAAAACCGCCACGCTCGAACTGAAGAGCGCCGACGGCACCATCAGCGTCGAGGACGTGGCCGGTGTCATGGCCTTGCAGTCGGGTGACGGCGCCATCGTCGGGACCCGTCTCACGGGCGACATCCGCGCCCGCACCGACGACGGCTCCATCCGGCTCCGCGAGATCACCGGCAAGATCGACGTCGAGACGCTCGACGGCAACATCACCGTCAACGGCACGCTCACGCACCTGCGCGCCAAGACCGGCGACGGCTCGGTGCGCATCGGGGCCGAAACGGGCAGCGCTCTGGCCGACGACTGGCTGGTCGAGACCGGCGACGGCTCGGTTGAACTGCGCCTGCCGCGCGGCGCCGCCATGAACGTCGACGCCTCGACGTCCGACGGGGTGATCCGTTCGAGCTATCCCGGCCTCACCGTGCCGGAGCGGAGCGCCGACGAGCGCGCGCGCGACGATCGGCGCGAGCTGAAGGCCACCCTGGGCAGCGGCGGCCACACGCTGCGCGTTCGTACCGGCGACGGCACGATTCGCTTCGAATCCTGACCGGGCGGGTTTCAGCCGCGTGACGGCGGGGCCGGCTGCGCGTAACAGCTCGGGTCGAAGACGCCGGCCTCGGCAAAGGCCTCGCGCCGTTCACGGCACTTGCTGCACTGCCCGCAGTGAGCGCCGCCGAGCGGCGCCATGCACGACAACGTCAATTCGAACGGCACGCCCAGCCGCGCTCCGAGTTCGATGACCTGCGGCTTGCGCAGCGCCGAGAACGGCGTGACGATGGTGAGCGAGTAGGCGAGACCGCGCGCCAGTGCTTCGGCCATGGCCGCGAAGAACGCCGGGGTCGTGTCGGGGAAGGGATTGCCGGCCAGCGGACCGATGGCCACGCGGCGGGCGTGACCGCGCGCCGCCAGGATGCCGGCCTTGGTCAGCAGCATGATGTTGCGGCCGACGAGATAGACGTTGGCGTCGGGCGAGTCGTAGGCCGGCGTCCGGCCGGCAATGGCCCAGTGATCCGGCGGATAGACATCGCGCATCGGCATGTCCACGACGGTCAGCGGCTGAATCCGCCCGGCCATGGCCGGCGAGGCCATGAGGCCTGACAGCATCCGCAGCTCCGCGGCTTCCCACGCCAGCCCGGACCGGACGTAGACCGGGCGCACTTCGAATTGCGCGGCTTCGTGGACCAGGAGCACGGCGCTGTCGAGGCCTCCGGAGACGAGCACGAGCGACGAGGGTCGGGCAATCACGCGAGCCGAAGGATACAATCATCGGCAACGGTGATGGCACAACTACTTCACGCGGGCTGTCGGTGACACGCGCCAACGCCGGCGTGGTCGTCTTCGATCTCGACGGCACGCTCGTGTCATCCGTCGCCGACCTGGCCGCCGCCGCCAACGCGCTGGCCGCCGAATTGGGCGGACGGGCGCTGACCCTCGACGAGGTCGTGGCCATGGTCGGCGAGGGCGCCGCCGTGCTGGTGCGCCGCGCGCTGACCGCCGCCGGTCTCGATCCGGAGACCCCGCACGCCACGGCCCGCTTCCTCGAACTCTACGACGCGTGCCTGCTCGACACGACCACGCTCTATCCGGGCATGCGCGCCGCGCTCGACGCGCTCGATCCGCTCGTGCCGCTGGCCGTGCTCACCAACAAGCCGGTGGCGCCCGCTGAGCGCATCCTCGAGGCGCTCGGGGTGCGCGGCTATTTCGTCGAGGTGATTGGCGGCGACGGGCCGTGGCCGCGCAAGCCGGATCCTGCCGGCCTCAACGCGCTGCGCCGCCACGGCGCCGGCGGCCCGCTGCTGCTCGTTGGCGACTCGCCCGTGGACGGCGCCACCGCCGCACGGGCCGGGGCCGCGTTCGTGCTGGCGCAGTACGGTTTCGGCGCGGCCCAGTTTGCGGGTCAGGCGCCGCCGCGGTTCGTGGCCGCCTCGCCCGGCGAGCTGCCGGACGTCATCGCCGACGCGCTCCGCCTCGGGGCCATGACGGCCTAGCCGTCAGGCCACGTCCACGAGCAGTTTCGAGGCGGCCCGCGCGCCAATGGTGATGAGCGCGTCGTCCTTGCCGCGCAGGTGCACGGCATCGGCCGGCTCGTCGCGCGCTTCCACCTCGACGTGCTCGCCGGGCTTCAGGCCGTGGCGCTCGACGAAGCGCAGGAACACCGGATCCTGATCGCTCACGCGCGCGACCACCACCGGGACGCCGACCGGGCAGGTGAGCAGCGTCTCGAAATGGCGCTCGAGTATCGTCCCCTCTTTACCCGGAATGGGATCGCCGTGCGGGTCGGTATCGGGATGCCCGAGCATCTCGTCGATGCGATCGAGCAGGCGGTCGGACACCACGTGCTCGAGGTGCTCGGCGTCGTCGTGGACTTCGTCCCAGCGCATGCCCATGACCTGCACGAGGAACAGCTCGACCAGCCGGTGCCGCCGCAGCACGGTGGCGGCCAGCTTGGTGCCGGCGGCGGTCAGGCGCACGCCGTTGTAGGGCTCGGTACTCGACCAGGCCTGATTCGGCCAAGGCCTTCACCATGGTGGTGGCCGTGCCGGGAGCAACCCGCAGGGCGGCGGCCAGCTGTCCCATCGGCAGCAGCGGTTGGCCGGGAGGCAGGCGGTTGACGCCGAGGTAGACCTCCTTGAGGTAGTTCTCGACCGTGCTCGAGTGGGCCATGGACGCGGCGATCGTAGCAGAATGTCCCGCCGTCCCTTGACTTTTGGCCACCATTCAACCATTGTTTTGACTGGTCAAAATCGCGCGCGGTGCCTGACCCGTGCTCGGTTGTCCGCGCCGCCGATAAGTCCTTTGTCCATGATCGACCCCCTGTTGTCGTTGCTGCTCGTTGCCGCCGGGCTTGCGCTTGGCGCGGCGCTGTTCTGGCCCGCAACCGGGCTGGCCTGGCGTTGGCGCCGGGGGGCGGCGGCCTCGGACCGCGTGGAAGTGGAAGACGCGCTCAAGCATCTGTGGGACGGCGAGTACCGGCAGCGGCCGGCCACCCTCGACAGCCTCGCGGGCGCGTTGGGCCTCTCGGGCCGCGCCGCGGCGGAGCTGGCCGACCGGCTCGGACGGCTCGACCTCCTGCAGTTCGACGACAGCGCCTTGCGGCTCACCACCGAGGGCCGCCGCGAAGCGCTGCGCGTCATCCGCATCCACCGTCTGTGGGAACGGTACCTCGCCGACGAGACCGGCCTTCATCCAAGCGAATGGCACGCGCACGCCGAACGACGCGAGCACGGCACGAGCGCGCAGCAGGCCGAGGCCATGGCGGCCACCCTCGGCCATCCGCGCTTCGATCCACACGGCGATCCGATTCCGCTGGCCAGCGGGGAAGTGCCGCCGCACCAAGGCATTCCGCTCACGCAGTTGACCGCCGACCAGGCGGCCGAGATCGTGCACATCGAGGACGAGCCCGAAGCCGTGTTCGCGCAGATTGTCGCTGCCGGACTCGTCCCCGGTATGCGCGTGCGCGTGCTCGACCGCTCGCCGCAGCGCATCCGCCTCGAAGCGGAAACCGAGGAAGTGGTGCTGGCGCCGGTCGTGGCCGCCAACGTCACGGTCGTGCCGATCGACGTGGCGGATGCCGTCACCTCGATGATGCGTCTGTCCGCGCTCTTGCCGGGCGAGTCGGCCGAGGTCGTGGCGCTCGCCGCCTCGTGCCGCGGCGCCCAGCGCCGGCGGCTGCTCGATCTCGGCCTGGTGGCCGGGACCCAGGTGACGAGCGAGCTGCGCGCGCCCTCGGGCGATCCCACCGCCTACCGGATCCGCGGCGCGCTCATCGCCTTGCGGGTCGATCAGGCCAGCCACATCTTCGTCCACAAGCGCCCGGAGGTTTCGGCGTGAGCCACCCCAGCCCGGAGGCGTGCGCGGCCTGCCCCGCGCACCACCTCGCCAACCTGCAGAAACTCGGGGTCGACATGACCGGGCACGACTTCGTCGTGGCCCTCGCCGGCAATCCGAACACCGGCAAGAGCACCGTCTTCAACGCCCTCACCGGGCTGCGCCAGCACACCGGCAACTGGCCCGGGAAGACCGTGACCAGGGCCGAAGGCGCGTTTGCCAGCGGCGACCAACGCTACAAGCTGGTCGACCTGCCGGGCACCTACTCGCTGCTCTCGTCGAGCCTCGACGAAGAGGTGGCGCGTGATTTCCTGCTCTTCGGCCAGCCGGACGTGGTCGTGGTGGTGGTCGACGCCACCTGCCTCGAGCGCAATCTGAATCTCGTGTTGCAGGTGCTCGAGATCACCAATCGCGCGGTCGTGTGCCTGAACCTGATGGACGAGGCGCGGCGTCGCGGCATCGAGGTCGATCCCCGCCGGCTGGCGCGCGACCTCGGCGTGCGCGTCGTGCCGGCCGCCGCCCGCTACAACGAGGGCCTGCCCGAGCTGATGCAGGCCATCGCCGAAGTGGCGCGCGGCGAGGTCGGCGGCGCGCCGCACCGCGTCGGCGAGCAGTCGCCGGCGCTGAAACGCGCCGTCATCCGTCTCACCGAGGCGGTGCTCCATCTCTACCCGCAGCTTCCCAACGCGCAGTGGGTGGCCCTCCGCCTGCTCGACGGCGACGAGCGCATCCAGTCGGCCATGCGCGCCGGCGAACTCGGCGATTCCACGCAGACGGCCGCGCCTCCCGGCATGGTGGCGCCAGCGCCAGCCCCGGTCGCCGACGCGGCGGCGGTTCGGGCCGTGCTCGACCTGGCCTCGCAACTGCGCTGGCAGGCCGGCGCGGAGTTCCACCAGTCGCTGATGGAAGCCGTCTACACCGAAGCGGCGCGGATTGCCGATCGCGCAGTCACCCGCGCGGCCGGCGGCCGGCGCTTCGATCTGGACCGGGCCATCGACACTTTGGTGACCAGCCGGAGGTGGGGCGTGCCGTTGATGCTGGCCATGCTCACCGGGGTGTTCTGGTTGACGATCGCCGGCGCCAACGTGCCCTCAGCCATGCTGGCGACGCTGCTCATCGACTGGACCGTGCCGGCCCTCAGGTCGGGCGCGGCGGCCATCGGCGTGCCCTGGTGGCTGTCCGGCTTCGTCATCGACGGGATGTACCTGGCCACGGCGTGGGTGGTGAGCGTGATGCTGCCGCCCATGGCCATCTTCTTCCCGCTCTTCACGCTGCTCGAGGACTTCGGCTACCTGCCGCGCGTCGCCTTCAACCTCGACCGCACCTTCCGCCGCGCCGGCGCGCACGGCAAACAAGCGCTGACCATGGCCATGGGCTGGGGCTGCAACGCCGCCGGCGTCGTGGCCGCCCGCATCATCGAGAGCCCGCGCGAACGGCTCATCGCCATCATCACCAACAACTTCGCCATCTGCAACGGCCGCTGGCCCACGCAGATCCTGGTCGCGACGATCTTCGTCGGCGGCGCCGTGCCGGCGCACTGGGCGGGCCTGATCTCGGCGCTGGCCGTCGTGGGCGTGGCGGTGTTCGGCGTCGTGCTGACGTTTGCCACCTCGTGGCTGCTCTCGCGCACGATGTTGCGCGGCGAGGTCTCGGCCTTCAGCCTCGAGCTGCCGCCCTACCGCCCGCCGCGGGTCCTGGCCACGCTCTACACCTCGCTCATCGACCGCACGCTCTACGTGTTGTGGCGCGCGGTGGTCTTCGCGCTGCCGGCCGGCGCGGTGATCTGGCTGGTCTCGAACATTCCCTACGGCGAGGTCAGTCTGGCGGCGGCCATGGTCGACTGGCTGCAGCCGTTCGGGGTCGTGCTCGGACTCTCGGGCGTCATCCTGCTGGCCTACATCGTCGCCATCCCGGCCAACGAGATTGTCGTGCCGACGATTCTGATGCTCACCGTGCTCGTCACCGGTGCGCCCGGCGTCGGCGAGGGCGCCGGCGTGATGTTCGAACTCGACTCCACCACCGATACGGCCGCGGTACTCAGGGCCGGCGGCTGGACGCTGCTCACGGCCGTGTCCCTGATGCTCTTCAGCCTGGTCCACAATCCGTGCTCGACCACCATCTTCACGATTTGGAAAGAGACACGGAGCGTCAAATGGACGGCCGTGTCGGCGCTGCTTCCGCTCGGCATGGGCTTCCTGCTGTGCTTTGTCGTCGCGCAGACGTGGCGACTCGTGATGGGGTGAACGTGGGCCGTCCGTTGTCCTCTGCCTTTACGTCGCCCGCGGCCAAGCGTCGCCACGTGCGTCAGCTTTTTGCCACCATCGCCGACCGCTACGACCTCATCACGCGGGTCCTCTCCTACGGGATGGACCGACGGTGGAAGCGCCAGCTGATCGCCCGCGCTGCCGTGCAGCCGGGCGAGCGGGCCCTGGACCTGGCCACCGGCACGGGCGACGTCGCCTTCGGCCTGGCCGCCCAAGGGGCGGTGGTCCACGGCCTCGACGTCACCCACCGCATGCTGCAACTGGCGCGCGGCAAGCAAGCCGATGCCGGCGCCTCGCACGTCACCTGGACCACCGGGGACATGACGGCGCTGCCCTACCCGGCCCACGCCTTTTCGGTGGTCACGACCAGCTACGGCCTGCGCAACGTGCCCGACCTGGCCGAGGCCATCGCCGAAATCGTCCGCGTGCTGGCCCCGGGCGGGCGCTTCCTGTCGCTGGACTTCAATCGCCCCGACGGCGCGGCGCTGCGCAGCCTCTACCTTGGCTATCTGACCGTCGTCGGGTCGACGCTCGGCTGGGCGCTCCACGGCGACCCCGACACTTACCGCTACATCCCCGCGTCGATTCGCCGTTACCCTGGCGCGCGCGGCGTCGCCGAGCTGCTGCGCACGGCTGGGCTGACCGGGGTCCAGGCCGTACCGCTGCTCGGCGGATTGATGACGATTCACGTCGCGCGGCGTCCCGGGTGAGGGCCGACCGCTAACGTTGCTGTCGTCAGGGTCCGAAATATGGCATGTGCAGGACGGCGCGGCAGGCCGCACGGTGAGGGATCGTGCAGCCTAGCGCAACCGTTTGCACTGACATCAAATGGCCCTGGTAGATTCGCTCCTCACCGCCGTCGTCCGCAGTGACGGCGACGCCCTCGTCCTGCATGTCGGCGAGAAGCCCTACGTGGTCGCGGCCGGCGGCCAGGTGGACCTGTCGAAGCAGGGCCTGGGTCTGGGCGCGATGGAAGGCATGCTGGCCCAGTTGCTGTCGGCCGACGCCCTGCGCTCGCTGCGCGAGATGGGCGCGGTCGAGCACGAACTCGACGATCGCCCGGCGGCCACCGGCGACCGTTTCACCGTAGTAGCGGCGCGCGGCGGCGACGACATCTGGATCGAGCTCCGCCGGCACCGGCGCATGCGCGCGGCAGTGCCGCCCTCAGTCGAGGCGGCGGTTGCCACCTCCGCGCTTGATCCCGAGCAGGTCGAAACGGTCGAGTTGCCGCCCATTGCCGATCCGGCGTCCTCGTCGGCTTCCCCTTCGGTTCCCGCTCTCGCTCCTGCTTCGGCTTCGGCCCCCGCATCGGCGTCCGCGTCCGCGTCGGTTCCCGCTCCGGCGCCCGCCTCGGTTCCCGCTCCCGCTCCGGCGTCCGCATCGGTTCCCGCTCCCGCGTCCGCTCCCGCGTCGGACGTCGCCGCCCCTTCAGGGGTGGCTTGGCCGGCGCTGGTTCGTGCCGTGCCCGAACCCACCATGGGATGGGCCGACACGACGGCCGTGGTGACACCCACGGCTGAGATCCCGGATCTGCTGGTGGCTGTCGACCGGTCCGCCCCTGTCTCTGCTGCGCTCCCCGTCCTGGCCTCCGCCCCGGCCGCGACCGCGGTTTCCTCTCTGGCCGCACCGGCCGAGTCCCCGACCCTGAACGACAGCGTGAGCCAGACCATGAACGACACGTCGACCCGCATGGAGCCGGTGCCAATGCCGGAGTTCGCGCCGATGCGGCATGCCACCAGTCCGTCGCAGCCCAGTCCCTACGCTTCGCGCCTCGAGTCCGAGGCCGACCGCCACGTGCCGTCGCTCGTCGCTGCCGGCGCCGGCCTGGCCTCCGCGCCCGTCGCAAACACCGCCGAACCCGAATCGGTGCCGTTGGCCGTGCCCGTCATGGTGGCCGTGGCCCAGGACGCGGAGCCAAAGCATCCTTCGGGCCAAGCCCCCGCCCCGGCGGCGTCCGCCGATGAGCCGGCATTCGACGACTACGCGGCCGTGACCGTTCGTG
This sequence comes from uncultured Acidobacteriota bacterium, assembly GCA_963843885.1. Classification (GTDB taxonomy): domain Bacteria; phylum Acidobacteriota; class Vicinamibacteria; order Vicinamibacterales; family UBA2999; genus CADEFD01. The sequence continues at coordinate 332,652 of CAWJMJ010000009.1, read as the reverse complement.
CCGGTGCCCCCCGGATGCCGCTCGTGGCGCCAGCCCCGCCCGCCCACATCACGGCGGTGGAACCGCGCGTGGCCTACCGTCACGAGCCCGCTCCGCGCTACGCCGTGGCCACACGCCATGAGGCGCCCGCGGCTGACACGACGCTCGGCGCCGCGTCCGAGTCGCAGACGGCGGGGCAGTCCGCCGCGCCGTTCGGCGGCGAGCAGCCGCGCACCGAAAGCTCCGACGCGCCGGCCGTCGTGCTCTCGCTCACGCGCGACTCGGCCCGCTCGAACGGCAACCCGGGGCGGAGCGGCGCGCGTCCCGGCGGCGTCGAGCGTCTGCTGCGCCTGGCCGCCGCCCGTGGCGCCTCGACGCTCTACCTCACCACGCAGGCCCGTCCGGCGATGCGGGTCGACGGCGATATCCGTCTGCTCGACGGAGAGCCGGCGCTGTCGAACGACGACGTCGAGGCCGCCCTGCTGGAACTGGCGCCCGACGGCGGCCGCGATTGGGACACCGTCGAGTGGGTCCGCGACCTGGCCGAAGTGGGTCGCGTGCGCATCTCCACCTTCCGCGACCACCGCGGCACCGGCGCGCTGCTGCAGTTCATTGCAACCAAGGTCACCTCGGCCGAGCAGCTCGGCCTCGTCCGCGAGATCCAGTCGCTCGCCACCGAGCCCGAGGGTCTGGTCATCGTCACCGGCCCGCGCGCCAGCGGCAAGTCGACGATGGTGTCGGCCTTCGTCGACCTCATCAACCGCCAGCGCAACGACTACGTCATCACCATCGAAGGCGAAATCACGTCAGGTGCACGACAGCCGCGGATGCCTCATCAGCCAGCGCGAGGTGCGCGGCGGCGGCAACGACGTGCGTCGAGGCGGCGCGCGCCGCCCTGCGCGAGAATCCCGACGTGCTGGTGATCGAGGACCTGCGCTCGCCCGACGTCCTGCAGGCGGCGCTCGACGCGGCCGGCTCGGGCCTGCTGGTGATCGTGTCGGTCACCGGCGGCCTCGGCCACCGCGGCCCTCGAACGTCTCGTCGAATCTTTGCCCTTCCGGCACAGCGCCGCAACGTGCGCGCCGCGCTGGCCGCGCATCTGCGCGGCGTCGTCGCCCAGGTGCTGCTGCGCAAGGCCGGCGGCGGGCGTCTGGCCGCCCGCGAACTCGTGCTCAACACCGACGCCGTGGCGACGCTCGTCTGCGACGGGCCGATCGCCCAGCTGCCGCGCGCCATCGACGGCGGCCGTAAGCTGGGCATGGCGCCGCTCAACGACGCGCTCGTCGGCGTTCGTGCAGAGCGGCGCGGTGGACGTGCGCGAGGCCTATCGCAAGGCCGACGACAAGGCGGGGCTGCTGGCGATCCTGCGGCGCGAAGGCATCGACACCTCGTTCGTGGAACGCCTGGCTTAGACGTCCTCCTCGCCGCCGCACCGGGCCTTCCGCTCCGCCGCCGGGACTTCGCTGAACTGAGGATGCGTCGGCGGCGACGGCGAGGCCGCGCTCGGCCGGCTGCGTAACCCGGTATCCCGCGCCGCAACTGGGACTTCGCTGTACGAGCATGCAGTTGCCGCGCGGGCCACCGGGCCACGCACCCTCACCCACGCGGTCGTCCTGCGGTGGTCCCGGTCGCCGCTTCGACGCGGAGCGTGATGGTGCGGACCGGCCCCGAAGCGAGGCGGCGTGGCCCGGTGTCCCGCGGAGCCGACGCATGAAGTGGGGAGGTGCCGGCGGCGGAGCGGGATGCCGGGTCACGCCGCCGAAGTGGGCGTTCGCGAACCTCGTTGCCGCCCCGGCTCGGCGCCGCCCCGTCGCCGCCGCAACCGGGCATTCCGCGCTTCCGCCGGGACTTCGCTGAACGAGCATGCGTCGGCGGCGACGGCGAGGCCGCGCTCGGCCGGCTGCGTAACCCGGTATCCCGCGCCGCAACTGGGACTTCGCTGTACGAGCATGCAGTTGCCGCGCGGGCCACCGGGCCACGCACCCTCACCCACGCGGTCGTCCTGCGGTGGTCCCGGTCGCCGCTTCGACGCGGAGCGTGATGGTGCGGACCGGCCCCGAAGCGAGGCGGCGTGGCCCGGTGTCCCGCGGAGCCGACGCATGAAGTGGGGAGGTGCCGGCGGCGGAGCGGGATGCCGGGTCACGCCGCCGAAGTGGGCGTTCGCCAACTGCGTTGCCGCCCCGGCTCGGCGCCGCCCCGTCGCCGCCGCAACCGGGCATTCCGCGCTTCCGCCGGGACTTCGCTGAACGAGCATGCGTCGGCTGCGCCGGCGAGGCCGCGCTCGGCCGGCTGCGTAACCCGGTATCCCGCGCCGCAACTGGGACTTCGCTGTACGAGCATGCAGTTGCCGCGCGGGACACCGGGCCACGCACCTTCACCCACGCGGTCGTCCTGCGGTGGTCCCGGTCGCCGTTTCGACGCGGAGCGTGATGGTGCGGACCGGCCCCGAAGCGAGGCGGCGTGGCCCGGTGTCCCGCGGAGCCGACGCATGAAGTGGGGAGGTGCCGGCGGCGGAGCGGGATGCCGGGTCACGCCGCCGAAGTGGGCGTTCGCCAACTGCGTTGCGCCCCGGCTCGGCGCCGCCCCGTCGCCGCCGCAACCGGGCATTCCGCGCCGCCGCCGGGACTTCGCTGAACGACGCATGCGTCGGCTGCGCGGGCGAGGCCGCGCTCGGCCGGCTGCGTAACCCGGTATCCCGCGCCGCAACTGGGACTTCGCTGGACGAGCATGCAGTTGCCGCGCGGGCCACCGGGCCACGCACCCTCACCCACGCGGTCGTCCTGCGGTGGTCCCGGTCGCCGTTTCGACGCGGAGCCTGATGGTGCGGACCGCCCAAGCGAGGCGGCGTGGCCCGGTGTCCCGCGGAGCCGACGCATGAAGTGGGGAAGTGCCGGCGGCGGAGCGGGACCTGCAGCCCTAATGATGCAGACGGAATAGCGAGGCGGCGTGGCCGGGTCCCGCGGAGCCGACGCATGAAGTGGGGAGGTGCCGGCGGCGGAGCGGGATGCCGGGTCACGCCGCCGACGTGGATGACGGAGCTAGCGCTCCAGCCAGGGGCGCAGCTCTTCGAGCAACGCCTGGGCGACGTCCTCTTGGCTGAGCCCCTCGACGCGCTGACTGTCGGTGAGCGGGCGTTCCTTGCGCACGGTGCGGCTGCCGCGCGAGCGCAGCACGCTCAGCACTGGCGCCGGCGGGTCGAGCGTCGCGTCGAGCGTGAGTTCGATGCCGTCCTCGCGCTGCCGTTCGGGCACGAGCCGCACGCCGCCGAGCGGCGTCATCACTTCGAAGAGCAGCCCCTCGCCCTTGAGCGCGCCGGCCATGGCGCGGAACACCGGCAGCGCCGTGTCCTCGAGGAATTTTTCGTAAAGACGGCTGGCTTCGTCGGCCCGCGCGCGCCTGGCGGTGCCGTCGCGCCTGGCGGCTTCGATGGCCTGGATGAGACTCTTGCGCAGTTGGGCGATATCCATGATCAGAGCCGCACCGCGCCGCTGTCGGCCAGCGCGCGGACGGCCTGCCGATCGTATCCCAGCTCTTCGAGAATCGCGGCGGTGTGTTGGCCGAGCGTCGGTGGCCCGGTGCGCACGCTACCGGGCGTCTCCGACAGCTTGACCGGGACGCCGGTGACGCGCACCTCGCCCAGCGTGGCGTGGGGCACGGTCGCCACCATCTCGCGGGCCAGGGTCTGGGGGTCGGCAAACACTTCGGCCACCGTGCGCACGCCGCCGCACGGCACGCCGTGCTCGAGCAGACGGGCCGACCAGTCGGCGCGGGTGCGGGTGGCGAAGACGGCGTCGAGGCGCGGCTTGAGCGCGTCGTAGTTGGCCAACCGCAAGGCGTTGGTAGCGAAGCGCGAATCGGCGGCCAGGTCGTCCAGCTGGGCGGCACGGCAGAACGCCTGCCACAGCCCGTCGTTCCCGACCGCCAGCGCCAGGTCGCCGTCGGCGGTGGCGAAGGTCTCGTACGGCGCGATCGTGGGGTGGCGGTTGCCCAGGCGTCCGGGCACGTCGCCGGTGGCGAAGTAGTTGCCGGCCTGATAGGTGAGCAGCGCCACGGTGGCGTCGAGCATGCCGATGTCCACGACCTGGCCCTGGCCGGTGTTGCCGCGGGCCACCAGAGCCGCCAGCACGCCTTGGGCGGCGAACATGCCCGAAACGATGTCGACGATCGCCACGCCCAGCCGGTAGGGCGGACCGTCGGCCGCCCCGGTGATGCTCATCAGGCCGCCCTCGGCCTGCATGACGGCGTCGTAGCCCGGCTCGTCGCGCCGCGGCCCGGTCTGTCCATAGCCCGAGATCGAGCAGTAGATGAGGGCCGGCCGATCGGCGCGCACCGTTGCCGCGTCGAGGCCGAGGGCGTCGAGGGTGCCCGGCCGGAAGTTCTCCACGATCACGTCCGCCTTCGCAATCAGGCGGTCGACCACCTCGCGGCCGCCCGGCGTCTTGAAGTCGATGGCGATGCTTTCCTTGTTGCGGTTGACGCTCAGGAAATAGGCGCTCTCGTCGCCGACAAACGGCGGGCCCCAGCGGCGCGTGTCGTCGCCGCGGCCGGGATGTTCGAGCTTGATGACCCGCGCGCCCAGGTCGGCCAGCGCCATGGTGCAATACGGGCCCGAGAGAACGCGCGTGAAATCAAGAACGGTGATGTCGCTGAGGGGTCCCATATCTCGCCCGTCATGGTATCCGCTCCCACGCGGGCCGTGTTCTGGTAAGTTGCGGGGATGGACGCAGCTCTCGACGCGGCCCGCCGCGTGGTGGTCTTCTCCGGCGAGGCGTGAACGGCCTGCGACAAAGTGAAAGCGTGGCTTTCACACGCGGGCGTGGCCTTCACCGCCCGGAATGTCGACCAGGACGACGCGGCCTACGACGCCCTCGTGGCCACCGGCTTCCGGACCGTGCCGCTTACCGTCGTCGACGGCCACGCAGTGGTGGGCTTCGTGCCCGACGCGCTGACCGCGGCGCTTACCGCGCGGGGGCTGTGGCCAGGCGATCCAGGAACGCCTTGAGCCGTTCCAGTCCGGCCAGTACGTAGTCGGCCTGCTCGCCGGCGCCGAGCCGCAGGTAGTGGTCCATCCCGAAGTGATCCCCGGGCACGATGAGCACGCTCTCTTCATCGCGCAGCCGCGTCACGAGCGCGGTGGAATTCACCGGGGAGGCGTAGCGCGCGAAGATGAAGGCCCCGGCCTCGGGCGGGATCCAGTCGAAGGCGTGACCGCACCCGGCCAGCCACGCCTCGACCCGCGGCAGGTTCTCGCGCAGGATGCCCTGCGTGCGCGCCAGCAGTTGCGCCCGCCGGTCCGGCACGAGGGCGGCGGTCGCGAGCTGGTCGCTGAGCGCGCCCGGCGCGATCGACGTGTAGTCGTGATGGGCCCACAACGACGCCACGAGGGCCGGCGGGCCCACCGCCCAGCCCACGCGCAGGCCGGGCAGGCCGTAGGCCTTCGACAGCCCGCTCGTGACGATGACCCGGTCGCCGCGCCCCCACATCGACGGCGATTCGACGCCGTCCAGTTCGGCGCCGCGATAGATCTCGTCGGACACCACCCACGCGCCGTGGCGGGCTGCCGCCGCGGCCACGGCATCGAGCTCCGCCGCGGTCAGCCGCGCCCCGGTGGGGTTGTTGGGCGTGCACAGCACGACGGCGCGCGTGGCCGGGTTGACCAGTCGGTCGAGCGCCTCGAGGTCAGGCCGCCATCGCCCGGCGGCCCGGTCGAGGATCATCGGCCAGTGGCGCACGACGCCGCCGAAGGCGCCGACCAGTCCCGCCACCTGCATGTAGGTGGGCACCAGCACCACCACCTCATCGCCGGGCTGGACCAGCCGCCAGGCCGTCACGAAGTTGGCTTCCGAGCCGCCGTTGGTCACCTGCACGTGCGCGGCGCTGGCGCCCGGGTAGAGCGCCGCGATGCGCTCGCGCAATCCCTCCGTGCCGTTGGTCTGGGTGTAAATGAGCGGCGCGTCCAACACCGCGTCAATCGCGGGGCCGTCGCCGAGGAGCTCGCGCACCGACAGCGGGCGCACGCCGCTTTCCGACAGGTTGAAGCGGACCCGGTGCTCCCACTCCGACTGGAAGCGCTCCAACGCAAAGGGCTCGACCTGCATGGCGACGAGTATACTGAGCGCCATATCGGCCATGCGTGAGGAGTTGCTGCCGCGATTCGTCGAGGTGCCCGCCGGTGAGTTCACCATGGGTTCGACCGACGGCGACGAGGACGAGCGGCCGGTCAAGCTCGTGCTGGACCGGTTCCACCTGTCCGCGCATCCCGTCACCAACGCGCAATACGCCGAGTTCGTCCGCAACACCGGCCACCGTGCGCCCGACGTGCGCGACCTGCCGTCGTTCGTGTCGCCGGCCGCCGAGCCCACCTTCCGTGAACTCGCCTCGCCGTATGTCTGGCGCGGCGGCGATCTGCCCAAGGACCGCGGCCTGCACCCGGTCACGCTCGTCACCATCGCCGATGCGGTGGCCTACTGCGTATGGCTGGGTACGCGCCTCGGGCGCGCCGTGCGGCTGCCGACCGAGGCCGAATGGGAGCGGGCCGCGCGCGGGGGCGTCGACGGCCTGCATTATCCGTGGGGCAACGACATCGATGCCTCGCGTTCCAACTTCCTGCCCGACGCTTCCGCGAAGCGCCAGCGCGGCACGCGTCCCGTCGGCTCGTTCCTGGCCAATCCGTTCGGCCTGCACGACATGGCCGGCAACGTCTGGGAATGGGTGGCCGACTGGTACGCGCCGGACACCTACGGCAAGGAAACCCGGAACCCGACCGGTCCGGTGTCGGGCAGCATGCGCGTGCTGCGCGGCGGGTCGTGGGTCACCCACGACGTGCGGCAACTGCGCTGCGCCTATCGGCACAAGGTGCCGCCCGACAGCTACGCCTACAGCATCGGCTTCCGCGTGACTTATACCGAGACGCGCGATCTGGCCGAGCACATCATCTCCGACGAGGCGCTGCAATGATGCGAACGGTCCTGTTGTCTTTCGGCGCGGTGCTCCTGGCGGCGACGGCGGCCTGGACGCAGCCGCTGCCGGCCCCGGCCGGGCCCATGGTGGTGGTGCACGGCGAAGGCGAGGTCAAGGCCGCGCCCGATGTCGCCTTCGTGACCATCGGCGCCGAACTGCGCGCGCAGACACCCAAGGCCGCGCAGGCCTCGGCTGCCGCGGCCATGACCGCCGTGCAACAGCAGATCTTGGGAGCCGGCGTGCCCAAGGAGGCCATTCGCACCGTGTCCTACGATTTACAGGCGCAGTTCGATTACACCAACGGCAAGCAGGTGCCGCGTGGTTACCTGGCGCGGAACGTCATCGAAGTCCGTCTCGACGATCTGGCCAAGGTTGGCGAGGTGCTGGAACTGGCGGTGGGCGCCGGCGGCACGTCGGTGCACAGCGTGCGCTTCGACCTCAAGCAGCGCGACCTGCTCGAACGCGACGCGCTCACGCGGGCGGTGGCCGATGGCCGGGCCCGCGCCGAGGCCGCCGCCAAGGGCGCAGGGGCCGTGGTCGTGTCGGTGCTCCGCATCGAGGAATCGGGAGGGGGAGCCAGGCCGATGGAAGCGCCGATGATGCGCATGGCGGCCGACGCCGCGCAGAGTACGCCGCCGATTGCCGCCGGCGAAGTGGTGGTGCGCGCCAGCGTCACGCTCACCGCGTCGATCAAGTAGCCGCGGCCGCGGTTTGGGCCCGGTCGGGCGCCAGACTCTGCCACAGATACCAGCTCGCCACTGAGCGGTGCGGCCGCCACGACTCGGCCAGCGCTCGCGCCGTGGCCGGCGTGGGCCGCACCCGCATCCGGTAGGCGCGCTGGATCGCCACCATCAGCGCCAGGTCGCCGGCCGGGAACACGTCGGGGCGCTGCAGGTGGAACATCAGGAAGACTTCGGCGGTCCAGGTGCCGATGCCCTTGACCTCGGTGAGCGCCGCCACCGCCTCGGCGTCGCTGTGCCCCGGCAAGGCCGCGAGGTGCAGCCGGCCGTCGGCCACGCGCGACGCCAGGTCCCGCACGTAGACGACCTTCGCCCGGCTGAGGCCGGCGCCGCGCAGCTGGTCGTCGTCGAGGTGGAGCAGTCGCGCCGGCACCGGCGTCTCGCCGGGGAAGAGCGCGCACAAGCGCGCGAAGATGGTGCGGGCGGCGGCGGCCGACACCTGTTGCGCGACGATGGCGCGCAGCAGCGTGGTGAAGGGATCGCCGTGCACACGCGCCTGGAACCGGCATGGCCCGACCCGCCGGATCAGGGCTGCCATCGCCGGGTCGGTCGCCATCAGATGCCGGCGGGCGCGGCGGGTGTCGATGGTCACAGGGCATCTTGCCACGGCGTCGGGGCGCCCGGCGTCCGACGGAATCTTTCACGTCCGCGACGGCCGCGCCCTGTAAGCTGAAAGCACCGTCGCCATGGAACACTCGATTCTGTCCGCCATCGGACGCACGCCTCTCGTCCGCCTCAGCCGCCTCGAGCGCGACGTCCCTGGCCTGGAACTGTACGGCAAACTCGAGGCGAGCAACCCCGGCGGGTCGGTCAAGGACCGGGCCGCCCGCCACATGATTCTCGAGGGATTGCGCAGTGGCGCCCTCGGCTCCGGCAAGCGTCTGCTCGACGCCACGTCGGGTAATACCGGCATCGCCTACGCGATGCTTGGCGCCGCGCTCGGCTTCCCGGTCACGCTGTGCCTGCCGTCGAGCGCGAGCCCCGAGCGCAAGCGGATTCTCACCGCGTACGGGGCCGAATTGGTGTTCACCGACCCGATGGACGGCTCGGATGGAGCCATCGTCGAAGCCCGGCGCCGATACGCGGCCGACCCCGGGCTGTACTTCTATCCGGACCAGTACAACAACCCGTTCAACTGGAGGGCTCATTTCGAGACCACCGGCCCGGAGATCCTGGCCGAAACCTCAGGCCGGGTGACGCACTTCGTGGCCGCGCTGGGCACGAGCGGGACGTTCATGGGCACGGGCCGCTTCCTGCGCGGTCAGGTCCCTGGCGTGGTGCTCATCTCGGTGCAGCCGGAATCGCCGCTCCATGGCCTCGAAGGGCTCAAGCACATGGCCTCGGCCATCGTCCCCGGCATCTACGACGCGACGCTGGCCGACCACGCCGCCGAGGTGTCGACCGAAGACGCCCACGAGATGACGCGGCGGCTGGCGCGCCAGGAAGGGCTGCTCGTCGGCGTGTCGAGCGGCGCCAACCTGGCCGCCGCGCTGGCGCACGCGGCCGAGGCGCGGGCATCGCGCGATCACCTCGTGATGGTGGTCATTCTCTGCGACGCGGGCGATCGCTACCTGTCCGAGCACTTCTGGGACGAGGGGCCAGCACCGGCAGCGAAGGCCGCGGGCGCGACCGCCGCTGGGAGCGGAGGGGCGCCGCGATGACCCCGCTCTCCCTCGGTCCGGGCGTCAGGGCGGCGATCGAACAGCACGGCCGCGAGACCTACCCTCACGAGTGCTGTGGTGCGCTGCTGGGCGCGGGCGACCTCGTGGCCGCGGTGCACCCGCTGCCCAACGTGACCACCGAGGGGCCGCGTCGCCGCTTCCGCATCGACGACCGCGACTACCTGCTGGCCGAACGTCAGGCCAGCGTCGCCGGCCTCACGCTGCTCGGTTTCTACCACTCCCACCCCGACCATCCGGCCGTGCCGTCGCAGTACGACCTCGACCACGCCTGGCCGACGTTCGTCTATCCGATCCTCGCCGTGCGCGGCGGCGAACCCGAAGCGCTGCGCGCCTGGGCCCTGCGGGACGACCGGTCGGGGTTCGACGAACGGCCCATCGACGACACGCACGACGGCGCCGGAGCGTCATAAGCTTGGATCCGAGGACCCCTATGCCCGTTGCCATCCATATCCCCACCCCGCTGCGTCCTTTCACCAACAAGCTGGACGTGGTGAACGCCAGCGGCGCCACCGTCGGCGAGGTCCTGACCGACCTGACCACGCAGTATGCCGGGCTGAAGCAGCACCTCTACGGCGCCGACGGCCGGCTCCGCACCTTCGTCAACATCTACGTTGACGACGAAGACATCCGCTACCTGCAGAAGGAACAGACGCCGGTGGCCGACGGTCGAGACGGTGAGCATCATCCCGTCGGTGGCGGGCGGCGCCGGCACCGCCGCGCCGGCGCTTCCGGCCCTCGAACCCGACGAGATCCAGCGCTACAGCCGCCATCTCATCATGCCGGAGGTGGGCATGGAAGGGCAGCGCAAGCTGAAGGCCGCCAAGGTGCTGTGCATCGGCGCCGGCGGGCTCGGCTCGCCCGTCGGCGATGTACCTGGCCGCGGCCGGCGTCGGCACGATCGGCATCGTCGACTTCGACGTCGTCGACCTCAGCAACCTGCAGCGCCAGATCCTCCACGGCACGTCGGACGTCGGCCGCTCCAAGCTGGCCTCGGCCAAGGACACGCTCCACGATCTCAACCCGCACGTGAACGTCGATCACCTACGAGGTGGCGCTCAGCTCGGACAACGCGCTCGAGCTGTTCCGCGGCTACGACGTCATCCTCGACGGCACCGACAACTTCCCGACCCGCTACCTGGTCAACGACGCCTGCGTGCTGCTCGGCAAGCCCAACGCCTACGGCAGCATCTTCCGCTTCGAAGGCCAGGCGTCGGTGTTCGGCGCCAAGGATGGCCCGTGCTACCGCTGCCTCTATCCTGAGCCGCCGCCGCCCGGGCTGGTGCCGAGCTGCGCCGAAGGCGGCGTGCTCGGCGTGCTGCCCGGCCTCATCGGCATCATCCAGGCCACCGAAACGGTCAAGCTCATCCTCGGCATCGGCGAGCCGCTGGTCGGCCGTTTCCTGATCTACGACGCGCTGAAGATGCGCTTCCGCGAACTGAAGCTGCGCAAGGATCCGGATTGCCCGGTGTGCGGCACCCACCCCACCGTCACCGCGCTCATCGACTACGACCAGTTCTGCGGCGTCGCGCCGCCTGCAGACCGCTGCCCAGCCCCAGAGACATGTCCGACATGACCGTGCTCGAACTCAAGGCCCGCATCGACGCCGGGACGGCGCCCGTTCATCCTCGACGTGCGCGAGCCGCAGGAATACCAGATCAACCGGATCGCCGGCTCGACGCTGATTCCGCTCGGCGAGCTGCCGGCGCGCGTACGGCGAACTCGACCCGAAGGCCGAGATCGTGTGCCAGTGCAAGTCGGGCGGACGCAGCGCCAAGGCGGCGGACTTCCTGCGTCGGTCGGCTTCACGAACGTCCGCAACCTCACGGGCGGCATCCCGACTGGATCGATCAAGGTCGATCCGTCGCAGCCGAAATACTAGGGCAGTTGCCGGCGAGCCGGGTCCTGCCTGGTGGGCCGGCCCGTGGGCGCGGTCCGCGCGCGGCTCCACCTGCGTAAATCCGACTTGCGCAGTCGGACATCCGGCTAAAATAGGACTGCTGGTCGGATTGCGCGTGCTGGTCGTCTTCAGCGCGGCACCCGGGCCCGAACCCAACATCCATGCTGCGCTTTTCGAAGAAGGCGGATTACGCGCTGATCGCCATGAAGCACCTGGCCGCCGGCGAAGCCGGCGACTCCGTCGAGCGCGCGCGAGATCGCCGAGGCTACGACATCCCGCTCGGAGCTGCTGGCCAAGGTGCTGCAGCGGCTGGTGCGTTCCGGCCTGCTGGTGTCGGTGCAGGGCACGCGCGGCGGCTACAGCCTGGTGCGCGACGCGCGGCGCGATTACGGTGGCCGACGTGATCCAGGCGATCGACGGCCCGGTGACCGTGACCGCGTGCTCGACCGAGGATCAGGCGCTGCGAGCAGTTCGAGCAATGCGAGCATTCGCGACCCGCTCTGGCAGATCAAGGACGCGCATCGTCGATGCGCTGGCGACGGTGAGCCTGGCCGAGCTGGCCGAACCGCATGCGCCGCCGCCGACGGTGTCGTCGCCGCTCGTGATGCATGCGCCGGTCGCGCGCCGCTCGCGACGGCGGCGAAGTGAGGCAGACCGTGACGACCGTCGCGGCCCATCTACCTGGACCATCACGCCACGACGCCGGTCGATCCGCGCGTGCTCGAGGCGATGCTGCCGTACTTCACGCGAGCATTCGGCAACGCCGCCAGCCGCCACCACGCGTTCGGCTGGGAGGCCGAGGAGGCGGTCGAGCACGCCCGCAAGCAGGTCGCGCGACTGATCGGCGCCAACGCCGAAGGAGATCGTCTTCACCAGCGGCGCCACCGAGGCCAACAACCTCGCGATCAAGGGCGCCGCGGCGATGTGCCGCGAGCAGGGCAACCACATCATCACCGTGGCCACCGAGCACAAGGCGGTGCTCGACACCTGCAAGCAGCCTCGAGACAGCAGGGCTGCGCGGTCACGCATGGTGCCGGTGCGAGCAGGACGGCCGCATCGACCTGGACGAGCTGCGCGGCGGCGATCACCGACAACACCATGCTGATCTCGATGATGACCGCCAACAACGAGATCGGCGTGCTGCAGCCGATCGCCGAGATCGGCGCGGTCTGCCGCGGCGAAGGGCGTGCTGTTCCACACCGACGCGGTGCAGGCGGCCGGCAAGGTGCCGTTCGACGTCGACGGCGCTCAACGTCGACCTGGTCTCGCTCACGCGCGCACAAGATGTACGGCCCCAAGGGCGTCGGCGCGCTCTATGTGCGCCGCAACCCGAAGGTCCCGCTGGCCGCCAGTCGCCGGCGGCGGCCACGAGCGCGGCATGCGCTCCGGCACGCTGAACGTCCCGGGCATCGTCGGCTTCGGCGCCGCCGCGGCGCTCGCCCGCACGGAGATGGCGGAAGCGGCTCCGCGCGCTGGCCGCCCTGCGCGACCGCCTGCTGGCGGGCTGCAGCGCGGGCTCGACGACGATCGACCGTCAACGGATCGATGGATCATCGCCTGCCGCACAACCTGAACGTCAGCTTCGCCGGCGTCGACGGCGAGGCGCTGATGATGCTGGCTCAACGACGTGGCCGTGTCCTCGGGCTCGGCGTGCACCTCGGCCAGCCGCGAGCCGTCGCACGTGATGAAGGCGCTCGGCCGTGGCCGGGCCGACAACTGGGGGGCGGTGCGCTTTGGCCTGGGCCGAGGCACGACCGCCGCCGAGATCGACACGGCGGCCGCGCGCGTCGTCGCGCACGTGGCGCGCCTGCGCGCCATGTCGCCGGTGGCGACGGGAGCCCGGGCATGACGGCCACCGCCTACTCCGAGGCCGTGCGGGCGCGCTGCCGCGAGCCGCGCCGGGCCGGCGCCTGGCCTGACGGAGACGGGAGCGTGGCGGCGGGCTCGGCCGGCAGTCTCGATGCCGGCGCCTGGACGAGGCTGCAAGTGCGCGTTGGCGCCGATGGCCGCGTGACGGACTCGCGCTTCAAGGTATTTGGCTGCAGCGCCGCCATCGCCAGTGCCAGCTACGTCGCCGACGCGCTCGTCGGCGCCACGTTGGCCGAGGCGGCGCGGCTGACGCCGGCCGACGTGGCCGCGGCGCTCGACCTGCCGGAAGACAAGCGCGCCATGGCCGCGCTCGCCACCGAGGCGGCGCGCCAGGCGGTGGCCGCATGGGAACGTCAGACAACGGCGCGAGTTGAGGGCGACCCCGCTGCTGGGGCCGGCTCGAGGGAGACACGATGATCGAAATCACCGAAAGCGCGGCGCGGGTCATCGCCAAGCAGGTCGCCAAGAGCGGCGGCGACGCCGGCGGGCTGCGCGTGGCGGTCAAGGCCGGGGGCTGCTCCGGCTACAGCTACGTGTTCCGCTTCGAGCCCACGCCCCGCGATACCGACCACCTCTTCGACGGGCCGGGCGGCGTGAAGGTGTTCGTCGATCCGCGCAGCCTGGCCCTGCTCGAGGGCACGGTGCTCGATTTCGAAGAAGGCAACCTGATGGCCACGACATTCACCGTGCGCAACCCCAACGCGAAGAGCGCGTGCGGCTGCGGCACGTCCTTCAGTGTCTAGTGACCTGTCCGGGACTCGCGTGCCGGGGCGCGGCCCCGGGACGGGCGAGCCGCCAGCGAAGCGAAAGCGATATGGAATCTACAGCGACGACCAAGGTGTTCGAGGATCTGGCGGCCCAGGACTACAAGTACGGGTTCGTCACCGACGTCGAGCAGGACATCGTGCCCAAGGGGCTGAACGAGGACGTCGTCCGCCTCATCTCGGCCAAGAAGAACGAGCCGGAGTGGCTGCTCGAGTGGCGGCTCAAGGCGTTCCGCGCACTGGCAGACGATGAAGGAGCCGACGCTGGCAGAACGTCGACTACACGCCGATCGACTACCAGGCATCAGCTACTACTCGGCGCCGCAAGCAGAAGCCGAAGCTGAACAGCCTCGACGAGGTCGACCCGGAGATCCTGCGCGACCTTCGAGAAGCTCGGCATCCCGCTCGACGAGCAGAAGCTGCTCGCCGAACGTCGCCGTCGACGCGGTGTTCGACTCGGTGTCGGTGGCCACCACCTTCAAGGACAAGCTGGCCAAGGTGGGCATCATCTTCTGCTCGTTCTCCGAGGCGGTGCAGGACCATCCCGAGCTGGTCAAGCAGTACCTCGGCTCGGTCGTGCCGTACACCGACAACTTCTTCGCGGCGCTCAACGCGGCGGTCTTCAGCGACGGCTCCTTCGTCTACATCCCCAAGGGCGTGCGCTGCCCGATGGAGCTGTCCACCTACTTCCGCATCAACGCCAAGAACACCGGCCAGTTCGAGCGCACGCTGATCATCGCCGACGAGGGCGCGCTACGTCAGCTACCTCGAGGGCTGCACCGCCCCGATGCGCGACGAGAACCAGCTGCACGCCGCCGTGGTCGAGCTCGTCGCGCTCGACGACGCGACCATCAAGTACTCCACCGTGCAGAACTGGTACCCCGGCGACAAGGACGGCAAGGGCGGCATCTACAACTTCGTCACCAAGCGCGGCACCTGCCGCGGCCAGCGCTCGAAGATCACCTGGACCCAGGTCGAGACCGGCTCGGCCATCACCTGGAAGTACCCGAGCTGCATCCTGCAGGGCGACGACTCGGTCGGCGAGTTCTACTCGGTGGCGCTGACCAACAACCGCCAGCAGGCCGACACCGGCACGAAGATGATCCACATCGGCAAGAACACCCGCAGCACGATCGTCTCGCAAGGGCATCTCGCGCCGGCAAGCGGCCAGAACACCTACCGCGGCCTCGTGAAGATCGCCAAGGGCGCCGACGAACGCGCGCAACTACACGCAGTGCGACTCGCTGCTGATCGGCGACCGTGCGGCGCGCACACGTTCCCGTACATCGAGGTCAAGAACACGCTCGGCCAGGTCGAGCACGAGGCGTCGCACCTCGAAGATCGGCGAGGACCAGATCTTCTACTGCCAGCCAGCGCGGCATCTCGACGGAAGACGCGGTCAACATGATCGTCAACGGCTTCTGCAAGGAAGTCTTCCGCGAGCTGCCGATGGAGTTCGCCGTCGAGGCGCAGAAGCTGCTCGGCGTGTCGCCTGGAAGGCTCGCGTCGGCTAACGCCGAGCCTGCGCCCGAGCCGATTCATGAACGAGACCGGCGCCCACGACATCCGCGGCGCCGAGGTGAGAACGACATGCTCGAAATTCGTGGACTTGACGGCGAAGGTGGCGGACAAGGACATCCTCCACGGCATCGATCTGACGGTGAAGGCGGGCGAAGTGCACGCCATCATGGGGCCGAACGGCTCGGGCAAGAGCACGCTGGCGCACGTGCTGGCCGGCCATCCCGGCTACGAGGTGACCGGCGGCGAGGTGCTCTACCAGGGCGAGGACCTGCTGGCGCTGGCCCCCGAAGAGCGCGCCCGCGGCGGCGTGTTCATGGCGTTCCAGTATCCGGTCGAGATCCCGGGCGTGAACAACGCCTACTTCCTCAAGGCCGCGCTCAACGCCCGGCGCAAGGAGCAGGGCCTCGAGGAGCTCGACGCCATCGACTTCATGACCCTCGTGAAGACCGAGGCCAAGCGGCTGCAGATGGACGAGAGCATGCTGCAGCGCGCGGTCAACGAAGGCTTCTCGGGCGGCGAGAAGAAGCGCAACGAGATCTTCCAGATGGCCGTGCTGGAGCCGCGCCTGGCCATCCTCGACGAGACCGACTCGGGCCTCGACATCGACGCCCTGCGGATCGTGGCCGAGGGCGTCAACGCCCTGCGCAGTCCCGAGCGCGCCTTCATCGTCGTCACCCACTACCAGCGCCTGCTCGACTACATCGTGCCCGACGTCGTGCACGTGCTCAGCGAGGGCCGCATCGTGCGCTCGGGGCCGCGCGATCTGGCGCTCGAGCTCGAAGCCAAGGGCTACGGGTGGATCGAGGCAGCCCCTGCCGGAGCGGCCCAGTGACGACCATCCAGGCCCTCGACTGGGTGCGCGCCGGCCAGGCCGCGCTCGGCCAGCGCGCGCCCCAGTGGCTCGCCCGGCATCGCCAGGAGGCCCTCGAGGCCTTCGAGGCGGCCGGCTTCCCGACCACTCGCCAGGAAGCGTGGCGCTTCACCAACATGGCCCCGGTGGCCGCCACGACGTTCGCGCTGGCGCCGCCCGAGGCCGACGCCGCCGAGGCGCTGGTGCAGGAGCACGAGCTGCGGGACACCGCGGCCACGGCGGTGGTGCTGAACGGCTGCTTCGACGAGACGCTGTCGTCCTACGGCGCGCTGCCGCTCGGCGTGGTCGTGGAAGCGCTGGCCGCGAGCATGGATGACGACGACGGTTCGGCTCGGGAGCTGGCGCTCGATCTGGACACCACCGGGCATCCCTTCGCCACGCTGAACGCCGCGTTCCTCGACGACGGCGTCCACATCGTAGTGCCCGAAGGGGCGGTGCTGACCGCGCCGATTCACGTGCTGGTCATCACCCTGCCCGGGGACGAGCCGGTGATGGCGCATCCGCGCATCGTCATCGAGGCCGGCGCGCAAAGCCAGGCCACGGTGCTGCTGTCGTTCGTGGGCGGCGGCGACGTCTCCTATCTGTGCAACACCGTCACGCAAGTGGTCGTCAACCACGGCGCCGTCCTGGAACTGGTCGTGGACCAGCGCGAGACGGCGCAGGCCTTCCACGTGCACCGGCTGCACGCGACCTGCGCGGCCTCGGCCATCCTGCACGCGCGCTCGGTGTCGCTCGGCGGCCGTCTGGTCCGCAACGACCTCGAGGCCGTGCTCGCCGGCGAGGACGCCCATGCCACGCTCGACGGCGTCTACGTGGCCGACGGCACCCAGCTGGTCGACAACCACACGTCGATCGATCACGCCGTGGCGCATTGCACCAGCCACGAGCTCTACAAGGGCATCCTGGCCGGACAGGCGCGGGCGGTGTTCAACGGCCGCATCCTGGTCCGCGAGGACGCGCAGAAGACCGACGCCAAGCAAACCAACCGCGCGTTGCTGCTCTCGGACGACGCGCAGGTCAACTCCAATCCCCAGCTCGAGATCTTTGCCGACGACGTCAAGTGCACCCACGGCGCCGCCGTGGGGCAGCTCGACGAGGAGGCGATGTTCTACCTGCAGGCACGCGGCCTGACGCCGACCGAGGCCCGCGACATGCTGCTGCACGCCTTTGCCGGCGAGGTGCTGGGCGAGATCTCGGCTACCGAGCTGCGGGACGTGCTGGAGCAGTCGCTCTTCGCCCGCCTGGCTCGTCACGTGTCCTAGGTCATGGTCATGTCCACGCTGCCCACGCCAACTGCCGTCACGTCCGCTGCCGTGGAACTGCTCCGCGCGGAGTTCCCGATTCTCGGCGTGCGCGCGCACGGGCAGCGCCTGGCTTATCTCGACAACGCCGCCACGACGCAGAAGCCACGGGAGGTCGTGGCCGCCCTGGCCGGTTATTACGAGACCGCCAACGCCAACGTCCATCGCGGCGTGCACCTGCTCTCGGAGCGGGCCACCGCGGCGTTCGAGGGCGCTCGGAAAGACGTGGCCGCCTTCTTCAACGCGGCCCACGCCCACGAGATCGTCTTCACCCGCAACGCCACCGAGAGCATCAACCTGGTGGCGCAGAGCTGGGGCGGCGCCAACCTGCGCGCCGGCGACGAGGTGCTCATCTCGGCCATGGAGCACCACTCGAACATCGTGCCGTGGCAGATGATCTGCGAACGGACCGGCGCGCGGCTGGTGGTGGTGCCGTTCGACGATCGCGGCACGCTCGACCTGGAAGCCTTCCATCGGCTGCTTGGGCCCAAGACCAGGATCGTGGCCGTGAGCCACCTGTCGAACGCGCTCGGCACGATCAATCCAGTGGCCGAGATCATCACGGCGGCGCACGCCGCCGGCGCCGTGGTGCTCGTCGACGGGGCGCAGGCGGCGTATCACATGGCCATCGACGTCCGGGCGCTCGACGTGGATTTCTACGTCGCCACCGGCCACAAGCTCTACGGGCCGACCGGCATGGGCGTGCTCTACGGCAAGACGGCGCTGCTCGACGCCATGCCGCCGGTGCTCGGCGGCGGCGACATGATCGCGTCGGTCACCTTCGAGAAGAGCACCTGGAACGTGCTGCCCTACAAGTTCGAGGCCGGCACGCCCCACATCGCCGGCGCGGTGGCCCTGGGCACCGCCGTGCGCTTCCTGCAGCGCGTGGGCTTTGCCTGGATCACCGCTCACGAAGCGGCGCTGCTCGCCTACGCCACCGAAGCGGTGCAGACGGTGCCCGGCGTGCGCCTGATCGGCACCTCGCCGGTGAAGGCCAGCATCCTGTCGTTCGTGATGGACGGCGTGCACCCGCACGACATCGGCACGGTGGTGGACCGCGCCGGCGTGGCCATCCGCACCGGCCATCACTGCGCCCAGCCGGTCATGGCCCGCTTCGGCGTGCCGGCCACGGCGCGCGCCTCGCTGGCGATGTACAACACGCGCGAGGACGTCGACCAGCTCGTGGCCGCCCTGCACGAGACGCGGAAGGTGTTCGCGTGATGGACAGCCTGCAGGAGCTCTACCAGGAGGTCATCCTCGATCACAACCGGCGGCCGCGGAACTTCCGCGCCATCGCCGGCGCGACCACCAGCGAGGGTTACAACCCGCTGTGCGGCGATCGCCTCGTCGTTTACGTGACGGTGACCGAAGGCGTGGTCCGCGACATCGCCTTCGAGGGCTCCGGCTGCGCCATCTCGAAGGCCTCCGCCTCACTGATGACTGAAGCGCTGCGCGGCCAGCCGGTCGCGACCGCGCGCCTGCTCTTTGCCGACTTCCACGACATGATCACGTCGTCCCCGTCCACGCCGCCGGCCGACCTCGGCAAGCTCAGCGTGCTGGCTGGCGTGCGCGAGTTCCCTACCCGGATCAAGTGCGCCAGCCTGGCCTGGCACGCGGTCAACGCCGCCCTCGACGGCGCGTCACCCGCGCCCGTCTCCACCGAGTAGCCGACCATGCCCGTACCAAGGATGCTGCCCGTGATTCCTCACGACTCCGATCAACCGTCCGAGGTGCCCGCCGAGTTCGGCATTCCGCTCGAGATCACCCCCGACGAGGTCCAGATGGCCGAACTCGGGCCCAAGGTGATCGAGGCGCTGAAGCGCGTGTTCGACCCGGAGATCCCGGTGAACATCTACGAGCTGGGACTGGTCTACGACGTGCTGGTCGACGCCGATCGCAAGGTGGGCGTGCGCATGACCCTCACGGCGCCGGCCTGCCCGGCCGCGCAGACGCTGCCGGGCGAGGTCCGCGACGCGGCGCGGAGCGTCGAGGGCGTGGCCAGCGCCCAGGTCGAAATCGTGTTCGAGCCGACCTGGACGATGGAACGGATGACCGACGCGGCCAAGCTGCAGTTGGGTTTGTTGTAAGCTGCGGCGGCGCGCCGATGTCCGAAACGCCGCCCGCACCGTCCCGATTCCTGGTCTTCGACCGCGCGGCGTGGGCGAAGCTGCGCGACAGCACGCCGCTGACGCTCTCGGAAGACGACCTCAACGAACTGCGCGGCCTGAACGAGGCGGTGTCGATCGCCGAGGTCGAAGACATCTACCTGCCGCTGTCGCGTCTGCTCACGCTCTACGTGCGG
This sequence comes from uncultured Acidobacteriota bacterium, assembly GCA_963843885.1. Classification (GTDB taxonomy): domain Bacteria; phylum Acidobacteriota; class Vicinamibacteria; order Vicinamibacterales; family UBA2999; genus CADEFD01. The sequence continues at coordinate 312,766 of CAWJMJ010000009.1, read as the reverse complement.
GCCACGCAGCAGCTGTATCGCGCTTCGCAGACGTTCCTGGGGGCCCACACCGAGAAGGTGCCGTTCATCATCGGGCTGGCCGGCAGCGTGGCGGTGGGCAAGAGCACGACCGCGCGCATCCTGCAGGCGCTGCTGACGCGGTGGCCCGGCCAGCCGGCCGTGGATCTGGTCACGACCGACGGGTTCCTGTTCCCCAACGCCGTGCTGACCAGCCGCGGCGTCATGCACCGCAAGGGCTTCCCCGAAAGCTACGACCGGGCCAAGCTGGTGCGCTTCCTGGCCGATCTCAAAGCCGGCGCCGACGCCGTCGATGCGCCGGTCTACTCGCATCAGCGCTACGACATCGTGCCCGGGGCCTCGCATACCGTGCGCCATCCCGACATCGTCATCGTCGAAGGGCTGAACGTGCTGCAGGCGCCGCCGGAGCGCGCCGAAACGCAGGTGTTCGCCTCGGACTTCTTCGACTTCACGATCTACGTGGACGCCGCCGAGGAGCACATCCGGCGCTGGTACAGCGAGCGCTTCCTGCAGCTGCGCGACACGGTCTTCCAGGATCCGCAGTCCTACTTCCACCGCTACGGCGCGCTCGACGAAACGCAGGCGCGCGCCACCGCGGCCGCCATCTGGAACGAGATCAACGGCGTCAACCTGCGCGAGAACATCGCGCCGACGCGGATGCGCGCCAACCTGATCCTGCGCAAGGGCGCGACGCACGCCGTCGAGCAAGTGCAGCTCCGGCGCCTGTGACCGCGCCGGCTGCTTGGTCAGCGCCACGCGGGTGACCACGCCGGTGTCCTTCCCGGGCGCGGTTGAAGTCCATGCGCACCGGGATACTGGCGACGATTGCGTCGCGCCGCAGATCGAGCCTGGCCCGCTGGGGCGGCGCGTTGCCGTCGCCGCGGGGCTGGAAGCCGTAGGCTTGCCCGGCTGATTCTGCAGCGTCACCGCGCCGCTCGAACCCTGCTACCATCAGACCGTCGGCGCAGGGGTGCCGTCTGAAGTGGTTATGAGACGCCTTCTCGCCGCGGTGTTGACGACGTCGGTGGCCATGGCGACCTCGGCCGCCCAGACACCGTCGCCCGAGACGGCGCCGTCCGCCACCCAAGCCGTGCCGTCGCCGGCGCTTCCCACCGACGCGTTGGGCGTGTCCCTGGCCCGCATCAAGCGTCGTCTCGCCGCCGACGCGGAGGCCGAGACCCTGGGGGCCAATCCGCTCAAGATCGAATACCGCGTCGACGTCTTCGGGGCGGCGCCGGCCCTCCGATTCTTCGCCGGACAGGACCTGATGTTCGGCGCCGTGCCCGGGTCGTCTCCAACGCACGCCGACATGCTGTATATGTTCACGCCGCAGGCGTTCCGCTCGCCGCGCGTCGACTTCCTGGGCCTGCTCGTCGGCGCCGCCGGCTCGGGTGCCAAGAAGGTGCAGGACTGGCGCTACCTCCGCGACCTGCGCAATTACCAGAGGCTGATTGAGTCGGGCGTGAACGTCCCGGCGCCGAAGCCACCGCAATAGGGGCGCCGATTCGGCATTTGTAACGGGGCCTGTCACGGTTACATCTCTAGGCGCTGCAATTTCTCCGAGGTGTAACAGGGCCTGTCACCGTTACATCTCAAGACGCCGCAATTTCTGCCATTTGTAACGGTGACAGGCCCCGTTACAAATCGGACACGATCAGCACGATGGCGGCCACGGCCGTCACGACCCCCACCTGCTGCCACCGTCCCAGCCGTTCACCCAGGACGAAGCGCGCGAGCAGCACCGTACTGGCCGGGTAGAGTGACGCCAGCGTGGCCACGAGACTCAGCTGGCCCTGGCGCACGGCCGCGAGATAGAGGCCGTTGGCGATCATGTCGAGTGCGCCGCAGGCCACCGCCGGCGCCATCGCCCCGGAGGGAATCTTCCACGTCTCTTTGCGCAGCAGCGCCACCGCCAGGAACGCCGTCACCGACACGGTGCGCGACACCGCCAAGGGCCACAGGCCGGCCGGGGCGGCCGTGCGGCCCAGGCACACGAAGAAGCCGCCGATAGCCACCCCCGAGGCCAGGGCGATGCGCACGGCCTGCGTCACCTGCGCGGCCGACCGGGGCGGCTCGTGCGCGGGCGAGTTGCCAGGCGCGGCTTGGCCCAGGAGCACGACGGCCACGACGGCCAGCGCAACGCCGAGGGCCGCGGCGGCGGTGAGACGCTCGCCGAACAGCAGGCCGGCGATGAGCGGAACCACCACCGCGCACACTGCCGTGACCGGCGCCACGACGCTCATGGGGCCCATCGCCAGCCCGCGGTAGAGAAGCCCGACGCCGACGCTGCCAGTCAGCCCGGCGAGCGCGCCGAAGAGGACGTCGTTGGCCGTGACGGTGGCGTCGAGCATCAGCGGCGTGCCCAGCAGCAGCAGGACCAGGCCGGCGCCTTGCGTGGCGATGACCGCCGCCAGCGTGGACGCGCGCCGGGCCACCGTGCCGCCCAGGAAGTCAGCAGCCCCGTAGACGGCCGCCGCCATCAACGCGAACAGCGACGTCATGGTGCCGCCGGTCCGACGCGGGCCACGTCCACCTGGACGTCGGGTACGCGCGTGCGGATCCGCGCGATCAGCGCGTCGCCAGCTGCGTCGAGGGCTGCGAGCGGAAGCGGAGCGAGCCGCTCGAGCAGGAAGAGCGCCGAGACCGAGTCCTCGGTCAGCCGGGTGCGCGTGCCCTGGCGCCAGTTCCAGCGCCGGCACGTCACGCCCAGGTCGTCGGCCCACACCACTTCGCCGGGCGCCGGCGGATCGTTGAACGGCTGGCCGTCCCTGGTCGTGGCGAACGATTCGGCGCCTTCGGCGCGTACCAGCCGGATCGGCTCCAGCAAAGCGCGCCAGGTCTTCGCCGCCCACCGGCAGCTCGTGCGCGACGCTGACCGCGTTGTAGACGTCGACCAGCCAGTTCACGCGCGGCAGACCCGCGCCGGTCGCGCGTTTCCACAGCGCTTCCACCGAGGACGCGGTGCGCTGCGGCTTGGCGCCGAACGCGCGATACGCCTCCTGCCAGCTCTGAATGTGGGCCGGCACCGCGGCGGCGGCACGGGCGTGCTCTTCAGCCTCGCGCAACCAGCCGTCGGACTGCGCGTCGCCCGGGCCGTTCACGAGGCCCGATACGGCCAGCGCCAGCACGGCGAAATCGGGCCGCAGCCGGTGGATGTCGGGCGCCACCGCAAGACGATCGCAGATCATCCGGTGACTATATCAAAGTGACCATTCGGTTCAATATACTGACCACATGAACGATCCCCGCCGCGTCGAGGTCGCCCTGGCCCGCAACCTCCGCGAGTGGCGCGCCAAGCGCGGCTGGAGCCAGGCGGAACTGGCGGCCCGCGCCGGTCTCAGCAAAGGCATGCTCGTGCAGGTGGAGCAGGCCAAGACCAACCCGTCGATTGCCACGCTCTGCAAACTTGCCAATGCGCTCGGGGTCGCGCTGCCGCGCCTGGTCGAAGTGGACGACGAGCCGATCGTGCGCAAGGTTACCGCGGATGAGGTCGCCTGGTTGTGGCGCGGCAAGGCGCGGGGCAGCGCCGCCGGCCTCGTCGCCGGCATCGAGGCGCCGATGCCGGTCGAGCTCTGGGACTGGACCATCGGGCCGCGCGATGCCTACGAGGCGATCGCCCATCCCGCCGGTACCCGCGAATTCATCCACGTGCTCGAGGGCGACACGGTCGTGACCGTGGACGGCGTTCAGGTGGCCATCGGCGCTGGTGAATGCGTCGTGTTCCGCGCCGACCGTCCGCATCGTTATGCCTCGGCCAGGGGCCGGCCGACGCGGTTCGTCATGGTCGTCGTGGAGCCGGTGGCGCCGCCGTCGTCGTCGGCAGCAGCGCGCCCTCGCCCGCGTCCCACCGCTCGGAAGGCGTGAGCGTCGCGGCCAGGTCGAGGCCCAGCGCGCGGCACAGCACCGCGTGCAGCTGCCGCACGCCTTCGGTCAGCGCTCGCCGGGCCGGGCTGCAGGATGTAGGTCGACTTCACCTCGTAGATGCGGTCGTCGCGCACGGCCGGCACGGCCTCCCAGCCGGCGCGCTGGCGCACCGGTCCTTGCTGCACCGGCTTGCCGCACCACGAGGCGATGATCACCTCGGGCGCCGCGGCGATGACCTGCTCGCCGGTCACGATGCGATCCTTCGCCAGAGCCGCGCCGTGCGCAGCTCGGGAAAGATCGGCGTCGCCGCCGGCGATCTCGACCAGCTCCTCGACCCAGCGGATGCCGGTGATCAGCGGCTCGTCCCACTCCTCGAAGAAGACGCGCGGCCGCGCACGGCAAGCGCGCGGCCGCGGCCGCGGATGTCGTCGAGCCCGCGCTCGAGCCGCGCCGCCAGCGCCTCCGCCCTTGCTCGGCACGCCGACGATGCCGCCGAGCACGCGGATCATCTGCAGGATCTCGGCGACGCTGCGCTGGTTGAAGGTGAAGACCGGGTAGCCGCGCTTGACCAGCTCGGTGGTGATGTCGGCCTGGAGATCGGAGAACGCCAGGATCAGGTCCGGCTCGAGCGCCTCGATCTTGTCGAACCGGGCGTGCAGGAACGACGAGACCTTCGGCTTCTGCCGCGCCTCCGGCGGCCGCACGGTGTAGCCGGAGACGCCGACGACGCGGTCGCCCTCGCCGAGCAGATAGAGCGTCTCGGTGGTCTCCTCGGTCAGGCAGACGATGCGGTGTCGGGAAGGGATAGGCATCCGGCAGGTCAGATCATCGGCCGGCGCGAGCGCAGATCGGCGAACACGAAGCCGTCGCGTCGACGACCATGCCGGTCTCGATCGGCACGCGGCGCGCGGAACATCGGCCCGTCCCAGACGACACGAGTGAAACTCGCCGTTCTCGCCGCACGGGTCCACGCCCGGCGGGCAGGTCCGCGAGCAGCGCGTGATCGAACTCGCGGCCGGCGAACGACTCGGTCGAGCACGCGCGGGATCCACGCAGCGTCAGCCGGGCGCTCAGGCCGGCGGCGATCATCTGCGCGCGCGAGGTCGCGGTGGTCGGCTCCGCCAGAGCGGAAAGAGCGGCGTCAGGCCCGGTGCCGGCCAGCCGCTCTTCGCGGTAGCGGCGCATGTCTTCGAGGAAGAGATCGCCGAAGGCGACGTGCGTGAAGCCCTCGGCCACGGCGCCGGCCACCGCCGCGCCCATGCGCGCTCGTAGTCGTCGTTGCTGCACGGCGCACGGCAGATCGGCACGACATGCAGCGGCAGCCCGGCCGCGCGGGCCTGCGCCTCGCAGCACCTCGCGCCGCACGCGCGTGCATGGCCACCCGTTCGAATGCTTCGTTGGTGGTCGTGAGCAGGCCCTGCGCCGCGCCTGGGTGTTCGGCCTGCAGGACGTGCAGCATCCAGGCGCTGTCCTTGCCGCTCGACCAGCGAGACCAGCACCTTCACGGCGTGACGGCCTCGGCGGATGCAGTGCCCGCGCCAGACGAGCCACGGCCGCGGCCACGCGCGGCCCGGGCACGACCAGGCCGTCGCCGCTGAGCACGTGGATACGGCCCGTCCTCACGGCGGGCACGACGCCAGGCGGCTCCATTCGGCCACGCGTGTCGGCCGGCCGCGCGGCTCGCTGTCAGCCGGACCTTCGCGCAGCTCGAGGATGACGTCCGGCGCGCGCGTGAGCAGCAGTTCGATGGTGGCCTGCACGGCCTCCGCGCCTGACGTCGGCCAACACGTTGACGCCGCCGGCGGCAACTCGAGCATGTCGTGCAGGAAGCCCTTGCCGCCGCTGGCGTAGATGTTCCGCAGCGCTCCCGGCTCGCGGCCGAAGACCAGCAGCGTCCGCACCCGCGGCGCGGCCGCCGACGCGCTGCCGAACCGTCGCCAGGTCGCGCTCGATGCCGGCGGCGGCGTCGTCGGCCGCGGCTGCGCGTCCGGTGACGCGGCCCAGGTCGCGCATGGTCGTCAGGATGTCGGCGCAGGCCGGCGTGGCGATACTCGTAGATCGGGATCGGCGGCGCGCTGCAGTTGCTGCCGCAAGTCGCTCTGGCTGCCGTAGATGATCGACCAGATCGGGCGTGAGCGAGAGCATGCGCTCCACGTCGGGATCGAGCAGCGCCCCGACCTTGGGCAGCGCTGCGACCTCCGGCGGATAGCGTGTCGTAGCAGCTCACCGCCACCACCTGCGGTCCGGCGCCGATGGCAAACAGCATCTCGGTCAGCGCCGGCACGAGCGAGATGATCCGCTGCGCGCCACGCTCTGGACCGGGCCGCGGGCTGCGCGGCGGTGCCGCGCGTCGCGGCTCGCGCTGACCACCCGCCTCGTGCGCCGCGCGGAAGTCGAACTCGGCGCGTCGCCGCCTAGCACCGCGGGCTCCGCGCCGGAGCGAGCGCCCGGCTCCGCGCCGGCGCAGCGACGCCGTCGGCGATCCCGCAACGATCAGCAGAGGCGGCGCGGCAGGTGAGGCCCGCGCATCAGCTGTGCCTCACGAGCAGCCACAGGAAGAACGGCCCGCCGATCATCGCCGTCACGATGCCGACCGGCAGTTCCAGCGGCGCCAGCGCCGTTCGCGCGATCAGGTCGCAGGCGATGAGGAAGGCCGCGCCGAACAGCGCCGAGGCCGGCAGCACGAGCCGGTGGTCGGCGCCGACCAGCAGGCGCACCAGGTGCGGCACGACGATGCCGATGAAGCCAATCGGGCCGGCCAGCGACACGGCCGCGCCGGTGGCCAGCGACGCGCTGAGGAACGCCAGGCGCTCGGCGCGCGCGACGTCCACGCCGCGCGCGGCGGCCGATTCGGCGCCGAGGCTGAGCAGATTCGAGCGCGCGCGGCAGCACGGCGAAGACGGCAAACGCCAGCAGCACGAGGGCAGCGCGGCGGCGATCGGCCGTAGCTGCCGACGTCGAGGTCGCCCATCAGCCAGCGCACGCGTGCGGAACGTTTGCGGTGAAGTCGGCCAGGTACTGCACGAACATGATCAGCGCCGAGAAGAACGCGTTCAGCGTCACGCCGGCCAGCAGCAGCACCTTGGTCGAAAGGCCGCGTGCTGACGCGCGCGCAGCCAGTAGACGATGCCGGTGGCGCACGATCGAGCCGGCGAAGCTGGCCAGCGGCACCGCCGACACGCCGAGCGCGCTGAAGTCGAGCGCCGAAGGCGATGGCCAGCATCGCGCCGAGCGCCGCGCCGGCCGAGACGCCGAGCGTGAACGGGCGAGGCGAGCGGATTGCGCAGCAGCGCCTGGAAGACCACCCCGGCCACGGCCAGCGCGGCGCCGACCAGCGCCGCCGCCAGCACGCGCGGCAGGCGCGCGACGAAGAAGATCTGCGCGTCGACGTTGTCGGCCCACGGAATCGACCGGTCGAAGAGCGCGCGTCAGGCTGATCGAGCGTGCTGCCGACGAGCGGCGCCAGCAGGCACGGCGGCGCAGCCGCGCCGGCCGCCGAAGAACGGCAGCACCGTGCGCACGCGCCGGCCGGCATCGCACCGTCATCGCGCCGCGCGCGCCAACGGCACGACCGTCAGTGGCCGGCGCGCTGGTGCACCTGGCACGTCGGCGTCCACGTCGTAGAGCGCGCGGATGTGCGCGGCGGTCAGGACGTCGGCGGTCGGCGCCGTGCGCCAGCACGCGGCCCTCCCGCAGCAGCACCAGCTCGCGGCAGACGCCGGCGGCCAGAGTCCAGGTCGTGCGTCGACACGACCATCGTCGACGCCGCGCTCGGCGTTGAGCGCGCGCAGCAGCGCCGCGATCTCGAGCTGATAGCCGAGGTCGAGCGACGCCGTCGGCTCGTCGAGCAGCAGCACGTCGGCGGCCTGGGCCAGCGCGCGCCGCGATGACCACCCGCTGCTTCTCGCCGCCGCTCAGCGTGCGCGAAGCGCGCGCTCTCGAGATGCGCGCGTGCCGGTGGCCGCCAGCGCGTCGCGCGCCACGGCGACGATCGGCCGGGCCCTCGAGCTCGAACGGGCCCAGGTGCGGGTAGCGGCCCATGAGCACCATCTCGATCACGGTGAAGTCGAAGGCGCAGGTGCGTTTCCTGCGGCACGACGGCGATGCGCGCGCGCCAGCTGCGCGCCGCGATAGGCCGCGAGCGGCCGGCCGTCGAGGGTGACCGTGCCGCTGGACGGGCCGCCGCATGCCGGCCAGCAGCCGCAGCAGCGTCGTCTTGCCCGAGCCGTTCGGGCCCAGGATGGCCATGAGCGTGCCGGCGCGCACCTCGAGCGACACGCCCGCCAGCACCGGCTGGCGGGGGTCGTAGGCAAAGGTGAGATCAGCGGCGCGCAGCAACACGGAAGCCCACGTAGGCCGTGCGTCCGAGCGCCGGGTAGCCGAACACGTCTTCGTAGTTGTCGCCGAAGACATTGGCGATGCGGCCGTAGACCGTCAGGTAGGGCGCCAGCGTGACGGCCGCGCCGGTCGTGACCACCGCGTGTCCGTCGTTCTCGAAGAGCCCGCCGAAGGTGCCGAAGTTCGGTTCGACGTCCAGAGTCGTGCCGCGCAGCGCCGCGGTGGCGAAGCCCTGCAGCCGGCCATGACTCCACGCCACATCGACGCTGCCCTGATGGCGGGGGCGCCGCAGCAGGCGGTCGCCGACCCGGAACGGCGGCGGGGCCTGGCCAGCCGCGCCGTCGACGGCCAGCACTTCGGTGTCCAGGAAGGTGTAGGTGGCGCGCGCGCTTAGCGCCGCGGCGGGACGCCAGGCCAGCGCCAGCTCGGCGCCGCGCGCCCGGGCGTTGGCGATGTTGTCGGTCGTGTAGCGGCTGGTCGAATTGAGCCGGCCAACCGACACGATGAGGTCGTCGTAGGTGTTGTGGAACCAGGTGGCGTCGGCCTGCACCGCGCCGCCGGCGAGCGTCTGCGTGATGCCCGCTTCCACACTCAGGCTGCGTTCCGGCTTCAGCCCCGGGTTGTCGGTGAACGCGATCTCGAAGGCGTCGGGCGGGCGGATGCCGGTGCCGGCCGCCGCGCGCAGCCGGGTCGAGTGATGGCGGGTGCCGGCGTCGGGCACGACAACCCAGCTGGCTGTCACCTTTGGATTGACGGCCGTGATCGTGTCGGCAGGAAAGAGCGGGCGCGCCGAGAACGGCGACGGATTAGCGGCCAGCGCGTCGCGTGTGATGCGCTCCGCGCGGACGCCGCCGCTGATGGTGACGCGCTCGTGCGCGTGCCAGCGCGCTTCGGCGAAGCCGGCCAGCGCGTGACGCTTCGACCGGCATGGCCGCGGCGCCGTCGGTGATGAACGTGCTGGCCCCGTGCTCGCGCACGCCGTCGATGCCGGCGCTGACGGCCACGGCCGGAGAGAGGGCGGCATCGAGCTGCACGCGTCCGTGGCTGCGCCCGGTTTCGCCGCGCGAGCCCGACGACGGCGTGCGGAACTCGAGGTCGAAGTCGGCCGTATCGGCATCGGCGCGCAGCCGCACGCGGCTGGCGCTGCCCCCGAGGGGCTGGGCCAGGCGCACCGCCGCCGAACGGCGCCGGGTGAGGCCGCGCGCGTCGCGGTTGACGCCGCTGAAATTGCCGGCGGGATTCGAGCCGTAGGGACCGGGGGAGCCGCGCTCGGTGTCGACGAACTGCAGCGTGCCGGCCAAGTCCGTGCCGGCGTTCCGCCAGCCGAGCGTGCCGGAAAGCTGCGCGACCTCGCCGTCGTCGTTGGTGACCGGCGTCGCGTCGGCGGCCGTGCCGGTGAAGCCGTCCTCGCGGTCGTAGGCGCTGCTGGCGGCGCCGTACCACCGGCCCTTGCCGGCGCGCACCGCGGCACGGCCGCTGCGCGCGTCCCGCCCGCCGAGCTCGCCCGAGACGTTGGCGGTGAGTGGCCCGCCCTTGGCGGTGAGGATCTGCACGACGCCGCCGATGGCGTCGGAACCATAGAGGGCGCTCTGCGGACCGCGCACCACCTCGATCCGCTCCGCATCGGCGATCGGCACCTGCGAGAGGTCCAATCCGCCGCCGAAGGCGTTGGCGCGCACGCCGTCGACCAGCACCAGCGTGTAATCCGATTCGCCGCCGCGCGGGAAGACCGAGGTCACCGTGCCCGGGCCCCCGTTGCGGGCAACCGCGAAGCCGGGCACGAGCCGCAGGGCGTCGCCGAGGTTGGTGATCTGGCGGGCCACCAATTCGTCGCGCGTGACGACGGTGACACTATCCGGCACCTCCGACAACGGGACGGCGATGTGTGATGCGGTGACGGTGAGGGTCTCGCTCACCGCGCGCACCGCCAGCACGAGCGTGACCTCGTCGGCGGCCGATCCTTGGTGCGCGGCGCCGTCCATGCCGGGGGCCCACGCCCGGACCGTCACGGGGCCACTGGGGACGTCGATGGCGAAGCGCCCGTCGGCGTCCGTCGCGACCGTGACGGGAACCGCCAGCGGCCCGCTGACGGCCACCACGCTGCCAGCCACGGGACGCCCGTCGGGGCCAAGCACGCGACCCCGGAGCACGTCGGCATGCGCCACGCCGCTCGCCAGAACGGTGGCCAGCGCCACGGCAGACAGCAGGCGCGCGCCGCTCTGGACCCGGACTTGCAGGAATACCGTCATAAACGACGGCAGATGGATATAGAGCATTGGGCCCTCCTCGGCGTTGTCCGCGCCGATCCGCCCCGGTGGGGCGGGAGAAGGACGAATGCCCGTGGAGGAGGTCTCCTGACTTGCGGATCAGCGCGCCGCGTCCGCGTCTTCCCGCCGTTGCGCCGCCTGGCGGCAATCGGCAGTGACGGGCTGGCTCGTTGCCAGCCAAATGGACGGGCGCTCCCCGCTTACAGTGGCGGAACCGTGTGGGATTTGCACCCAACTTCCCTGGTCAGCCACGGGAACGCGTCGATTGGGCTCAGTATAGCGCCGATTGCGGGGGCGCACCGAGTTTGCGTAGAATACGGCGTTTGTGTTTCGATGTCATCGGCAGCCTGGCGGCTGTCCGACCGAGAGGACCGTATGAGTAAGAGTTCGACCGTGACCGTCCGCGAAACCCCTGTTGAGGCGGTTGCCCGCGCGACGACTGGCGGCCTCGTCATCCACGGTGAGAACTTCGTCATCGACACGGACGAGCGCCTCGAGCTGGTAGACCTGACCGACCGCGTGATGGAGTACGTGCGGAAGTTCAGGATCAGCGAGGGCATGATCACGCTGTGGTCGATGCATACGACCTGCTCGGTGTTCATCAACGAATTCCAGAAGGCGCTGCTCACCGACATCCGCCGCTTCCTCGAAGAGATGGTCGCGCGCGATACCTACTATCAGCACAACGATCCCGAGCATTCCGACTGCGACCGGATGAACGCCGATTCGCATCTGCGCGCCATGCTGCTCGGTCACTCGATCACGCTGCAGATCAGCGGCGGCGAAGTGGTGCTGGGGCAGTGGCAGCGAATCCTGATGGCCGAACTCGACGGCCCCCGTTCCCGCACGCTGCGCGCGCAGGTGTGGGGCGTGTCGTAGGCGGGGCGCGTCCGACAGGCTCAGGCCCCGGGTCTTCGCAGGCTCAGACCAGGGCCCGGGACAGCACCGATGCGTGAACGACTTCGCGCGGCCGGACTCCTCGACATCGCCGACAAGGTCGAGGCGCGCGAGCGCCTTACCTTCGACGACGGCGTGCGCCTGTTCGAGACGCCGGAGTTCCTCGGACTCGGCTGGCTGGCCAATCGCGAGCGCGAGCGGCGCCACGCGGGCCGCACCTACTTCAACCACAACCTGCGCCTCGAGGCCACCAACGTGTGCGAGGCCTCGTGCCTCTTCTGCTCGTTTGCCCGCCTCAAGCCCGACAAGCCCGGCGCGCACACCAAGACGCTCGAGCAGATGCTCGACCGGCTGCGCGCCCGCGCCGGCGAAGCCCTCACCGAAGTGCACATGGTCAACGGCCTGCATCCCGACCTGCCGTTCAGCTACTACACCGAGCTGCTGAGCGGGCTGAAGCGCGTGCGCCCGGGCATCCACCTGAAGTGCTTCACGGCCGTGGAGATCGCCTTCTTCGCCGACCACTACGGCAAGACCGATCGGCAGGTGCTCGAGGAACTGCGCGCGGCCGGGCTCGATTCCCTGCCGGGCGGCGGCGCCGAGATCTTCGCGCCGCGCGTGCGCCGCAAGATCTCGTACGACAAGTGCGACGGCGACCGCTACCTCGCGGTCCACCGCACCGCGCACGCCCTCGGCATGCGCACCAACATGACGATGCTCTACGGCCACATCGAGACCATCGCCGAGCGCGTCGATCACCTGCTGCAGATCCGCGCGCTGCAGGACGAGACCGGCGGGCTCCAGGCCTTCATTCCGCTGGCGTTCCACAACGACAACAACCAGATGCGCAAGCTGCCGGCGCCCACCGCCACCGACACCCTGCGCGTGCACGCCGTCGCCCGCCTGCTGCTCGACAACGTCGACCACATCAAGGCCTACTGGATCTCGTCGGGTGTGGAACTGGCGCAGACGGCGCTCTGGTTCGGCGCCGACGACCTCGACGGCACCGTGCAGGAAGAGACCATCTACCACATGGCCGGGTCGAAGACGCCGACGGCGCTGAGCACGACGCAGATCGAGCGGCTGGTGCGCGACGCCGGCCGCGAGCCGATCGAGCGCGACACGCTCTACAACGTGGTCCGCGTTCCGGACGCGGTGGCCGTCTAGCCGCGCGCCCTCACGTCCACACCGGGTCGCGTCAGCGCTGGCAGCGCGGGCAGTAGAAGGTCGAGCGGGCAGCCTGCACCACGCGCCGGATTGTCCCGCCGCAGTCCCGGCGCAGACACGGCCCGCCTGCGCGGTCGTAGACGCGAAAGCGGGGTCCGGTGCGGTCAATGGCGGCGACCAGCACCTCGGTGACCGCGGCGGCCAGGCGCACGGCCGCCGGCCGGGGGCGGCCCGTAGGCGTGGCGATGGTGGCGGCCTTGCGCCGCGGCGACAGGCGCGCCAGCCACAACGCTTCGCTGGCGTAGATGTTGCCCACGCCGGCGACGACGCGCTGATCGAGCAACGCGACCTTGAGCGGCACCGACTTCCCATGGCAGGCGCGGGCCAGCGCGGCCCCGTCGAAGTCGGCCGACAGCGGTTCCGGGCCCAGCCGGCCCACCACGGGATGGCCCGTCAGGCCGCCGCGGACGACGAGGTCCATCAAGCCGAACCGGCGCGCGTCGTTGAAGGTGATGACGGCGCCCGACGCCATGGTGAAGATGACGTGGTCGTGCTTCTCGTCGTCGGTGACCTCTTCGGAACGATAGCCGCCGGTGACGCGCGCGTCCTCGACGCGGAAGCCGCCGGTCATGCCGAGGTGGATGAGCAGCGTTTCGCCCGAGGACAGCGTGGCCATCAGGTACTTGGCGCGGCGGGTGAGCGCGGTCACGGTCTGCCCGGTCAGGCGGGCCGCGAAGCGGCGTGGAAACGGGACGCGCAGGTTCTTGCGGCGAAGCAGCACGCGGTCGAAGCGCGCGCCGACGAGCACGGGCTCCAGCGCACGCCGGACCAGCTCGACTTCCGGCAGTTCGGGCACGGCTCAGGATGTCACGTGCCGGGGGTGCGACCCTACTCCGACATCCGGCGTCTAACGTGATAGCATCGAAACCAGACCAAGGAACGCCAGCCGCAATAGCGCGTCGGCAATCCTTGGTCTTTTCGCGCCTCGAGATTGCGAAATATTTCACAAGCTCGCAATCTGCTCGCCTGGTGCGCCGAGGGACACGCCGATGAGCACGGGCACATTTCTGCCGGTTCTCAACGAAGTCGAGAAGGCCAGCATCCACGAACGGCAGCCGCTGCCGGATCGCTATCTGGGCCTGTCCGACGACGAGATGGCCAGCCGTATCGCGACCGCGCGCGCCACGCTCGGCAGTCGCCTCGTGATCCTGGGCCACCACTACCAGCGCGACGAAGTGATCCGGTTTGCCGATTACACCGGCGACTCGTTCAAGCTGTCGCGCGAAGTGGCGCAGCACCCCGAGGCCGAGTTCATCGTGTTCTGCGGCGTCCACTTCATGGCCGAGAGCGCCGACGTGCTCGCGCTGCCCCATCAGAAAGTCATCCTGCCCGACCTGGCGGCTGGCTGTTCGATGGCCGACATGGCCCCCGCCGACGAACTCCAGACGTGCTGGAACGAACTGGAGCAACTCGGCGTGGCGTCGCGCACGGTACCCGTCACCTACATCAACTCAGCCGCCGCCATCAAATCGTTCGTGGGTGAGCAGGGCGGCACCGTGTGCACCTCGTCGAACGCCGCCGCGGTGCTCGAGTGGGGCTGGCAGCAGAAGGAGAAGATTCTTTTCCTGCCCGACCAGCACCTGGGCCGCAATACCGCGTTCTTCCGCATGGGCGTGCCGCTCGACCAGATGGTGGTGTGGGATCCGCACCAGCCGTTCGGCGGGCTCACGCGCGCGCAGGTCGAGGCAGCCCGGCTCATCCTGTGGAAGGGCCACTGCTCGGTGCACGTGCGCTTCAGCGCCAGGCAGATCGCGCAGGTGCGCGCCGAACATCCGGGCGTGCGCGTCATCGTGCACCCCGAGGTGCCGTTCGAAGTGGTGGAGGCCGCCGACGACAGCGGCTCCACGGAGTACATCCTGAGCCAGGTGCGCGCCGGCGCCCCCGGGTCGGTGTGGGCCGTCGGCACCGAGGTGCACCTCGTGCACCGGCTGGCGGCCGAGGTGGAGCCCAGGGGCATCACCGTGTTGTCGCTGGATCAGCTCGGCTGCCTGTGCTCGACGATGTTCCGCGTGTCGCCCAATCACCTGCTGTGGGTGCTCGAAGGGCTGGTCGACGGTCAGGTCTACAACCAGGTGGAAGTGCCTGAGCACCAGATCCAGTGGGGGCGCGTGGCGCTCGACCGGATGCTGGCGATTCACTGACCGGCGGCGCAGCCCCGGCGCCGCCACGCGGTGGATGCGCGCGCTCCGTTCCATCGGTTCAGCCGGCCGCCCGGCGGTAGTGCCGTCAGCGGCAGGTCTGCTACGATTCATCGCAGTCATTCAGACATCGACACACGCCTGAGGAGGCCCGACCCATGGCTCATGCCCTGCCCGCCCTGCCCTACGACCCCGCCGCGCTCGAACCGCACATCGACGCGCAGACGATGCAGATTCACCACGGCAAGCACCACCAGGCCTACGTGACCAATCTGAACGCCGCGCTCGACAAGCACCCCGAGCTGCACGACAAGAGCCTCGACGAACTGATCAAGGGCGTGGCGACGCGTGCCCGAAGACATCCGCACGGCCGTGCGCAACAACGGCGGCGGCCACTGGAACCACTCGCTGTTCTGGAAGCTGATGGCGCCCAACGCCGGCGGCGCGCCGACCGGCGACGTGGCCGAGGGCATCGACGCGGCCTTCGGCAGCTTCGACAAGTTCAAGGAGCAGTTCCAGGCCGCCGGCATGGGCCGCTTCGGCAGCGGCTGGGCGTGGCTGGTCGACAACGGCGGCAAGCTCGAGATCATCAGCACGCCCAACCAGGACAACCCGCTCATGGACGGCAAGAAGGCGATCTTCGGCGTGGACGTGTGGGAGCACGCCTACTACCTGAAGTACCAGAACCGCCGCGCCGACTACCTGGCCGCGTTCTGGAACGTCGTGAACTGGAACGAAGTGAACCAGCTCCTGAAGGGCTGAGGTCGGGCGGGATTCGGAGGCGACGCCGCACGGCGTCGCCCGCCCCGACGCCAGGCACCACGGTGGCGATGCGCGTTCACGTGAGGCTCGGAAGCCTCCTGTTGGTGTGCTCGGCCGCCGTCGCGACCGCGCAGGAGGCGGCCCCCCTCGCGCCGCCTGTCGCCAGCCGCCGCAGCGGCCCCAGGCGACACGACCTTCACGGTCGAGAACGTGACCCGCGCCGAGCTGTGGCGCTTCTTCACTCCTCCTCCTGCGGGAGGGAAGCATCCCGACTACGCCTTCGTCGGCAACCGGGCCACGCTCGGTGCCCATTACCGAGGGCCGCGCTGGGCGATACGCGGCGCCATCCAATACGTGCGGGTCGAGAACCTGCCGGCCGGGGCCATCGGGCCGGGCTTGCTGGGCACGGGCGGCGCCTACTACTTCCAGGCCGGCGGCTCGTTCAGCTACCAGTTCTACCTGCGCGGGCTCAGCCTCACCTTCCGTGAACCGGGCAGCGGCGTGTGGCTCGAGGCCGGCCGCTTCTCGCGTGCCGCGGCGGTCGAACCCACGTCGGGCGACGCGGTCATCGACGCCCTGACGCGCGCCCACGTGAACGGGCGGCTGCTCGGCGACATGGAGTGGACGTTCTACCAGCGCGCCTGGGACGGCCTGCGCGGCGGCGTCGATCGTGGCCGCTGGCACACGACCCTGACGGCGGCCCTGCCCACGCAAGGCACGTTCGAGGAGTCAGCCAATCTGCCGCTCGACCGCGTGCGGGTGGTCGCGGCGGAGGTCCGCGCCGATCCGGGCGCCCTTGCGCCTCATACGGCGGTGACGGCGTTTACCTATGGCTACGACGACCGCCGGCGCGTGACGGCCCGTCCCGACAACCTCGCGCCGGCCATGCCGGGGAACGAAGTCGACGTGCGCATCGGGACCGTGGGCGCCTCGGCGGTGACGGCGGTGCCGCGTGACGGCCGGCGCTGGGACGGACTAGCGTGGACGGCGGTGCAGGCGGGTGACTGGTACGGCCAGCGCCATCGCGCCTACGCCGCCGCGGCGCAATTCGGCCATCAGTGGACCGCGGCGCCGTGGCAACCGTGGCTGCGCGCGGGCGTGGACTACGCCTCGGGCGACGGCGACGCCGGCGACGGCACGCACGGCACGTTCTTTCCGATGCTGCCGTCGGGCAATCACCTGTCGCGTTCGTCGACGTATGCGCTCATGAACGTCCGCGACGGGTGGGCCGAGGCCCGGGTCGCCCCCGCTCGGACGCTCGACGTGGCCGCGGCGGTACATTCCGTCGGGCTGGCGCGAGCCACCGACCGCTGGTACACCGGCAGCGGCGCCACCGGCCGCACCGGCAATTACTTCGGCTTCCAGGGGCGCGACACCCGGGGCGCCGCCCGGCTCGGGCGGATCGTGGAAGGCGAGGTCGCCTGGCGGGTCGCGCGGTGGTGGACACTGCGCGGTTACGCCGGGCACATGGCCGGCGGCGCGGCGGTGCGTCGGGTGTTCGCCGGCGACCGTCTCGTCACGGCCTGGTTCGAGACCCGCTTCAGCTTCTGAGCGCGGCCACGTGCCTGGACCCGCCACCTCGAACGTGTCGCAGCCGTGGCTGGGCGATTGGCCTCCGAGTGGACCAGACGCGGCCCGAGCGGCGCCGCGTCAGAACAGCACGACGTCGACGCGGGTGCCGGCCTCCACCGCGGCGACGTCGGGCGGGATCTCGATGTAGCCGTCGGCGTGCGCCATGCTGGTGATGTCGCCGCTGGCCTTGAAGGCCGGTTCGGCGGCGCCGTCCACGAGGCGCACGGTGTAGAACTGGTGGCGGCCCAGGCTCGATGCCACGCGGCGCGCCAGCGGCACGGCAATCACGCGCGGCTGATGCGGCGGCAGGCGGGCCAGTTCCCGCAGGAACGGCACCAGCAACACGTAGGCATTGGTCAGGCACGACGCAGGATTGCCCGGCATGCCGAACACCGGCACGTCGCCAATCGAGCCGAAGGCGGTGGGCTTGCCGGGACGCGTTGCGATGCCGTGGAACACCACCGTGCCGCGGCGGGCCAGGATGTCGAGCACGAGATCGCGATCGCCCACCGAACTGCCGCCCGAGAACACGACCAGATCGCAGCCGAGCGCCTCGTCGACGGCTGCGTCCAGCGCCTCGAGCGTGTCGGCCGCCACCTCGAACGGCACGGCCACGCCGCCGTGCGTGTTCACCACGGCCGAGAGCGTGTGCCGGTTGACGTCGTAGATCTGGCCGGCGCCGAGCGGCCGGCCCGGCGCAATCACTTCGTTGCCGGTCGACACGACCGCCACCCGGGGCCGCGCGTAGACCTCGAGCGCCGGGTGCCCGAGGGCCGCGGCGACCCCCACGCGGGCTGGCAACAGGACGTCGCCGGCGCGCAGCACGGTCGCGCCGCGGGCGATGTCGGCGCCGGCCCGGCCCACGTGCTGACCGGCGTGCACCGGCGCGAGTATGTGGACCACGCCGTCGGGCCCGGCCGCGGTCTCTTCCACCATCACGACCGCGTCGACGCCCGGGGGCAGCGGGGCTCCAGTGGCAATCTCGGCGCACTCACCGGCGTGCACCGCCCGCGCCATCACCTCGCCCGTGAAGACCCGGCCCACGCACACCAGGGCGCGCGGCGTGGCCGTCGAGACGCCGGCGGTGTCGGCCGCCTGCACCGCGTAGCCGTCCATCATCGCCCGGGCGAACGGCGGCACGTCGCCTGCGGCGACGACGTCGCGCGCCGCCACGCGTCCGGCCAGCTGCGCGAGGGGCACGTGCTCGGTGCGCAGCAGCGGCCGCACGGCGGCGGCCAGCTGGGCGCGAGCCTCCTCAAGCGGGATGGTGGACTGGAACGGACGCATTACTTCGAAGCCTGCTGCACGAGGTGGCCGAGTTCCGGCAACACCAGCTTCGTCATGGCCAGGCGTACCGCGCCCTCGGACCCGGGCAGCGCAATCACCACGCGGCCGCGCGCCAGGCCGGCACAGGCCCGGCTCATCATCGCCGCGGCGCCGATGTCGGCGTAGCTGAGCATGCGGAACAGCTCGCCGAAACCGTCGAGCCGCTTCTCGAGCATCTCGTCAATCGCCTCGAAGGTGGCGTCGCGGGAAGTGATGCCAGTGCCGCCGGTGGTGATGATGACTTGCGCCTCGGCGCGAAGCTGCGCGGCAACGAAGGCGGTGACGTCGGCGGGCTCGTCTCTGACGAGCGCCCGGGCCGTGACCACGTGGCCTTCGTGCTCGAGCATGGAAGCGATGGCCGCGCCGCTCGTGTCGGTGGCTTCCGTCCGCGTGTCGCTGATGGTGAGCACCGCGACGCGAACCGACGCGGGACCGGCAGCTTTGTGGAGTTCCTGGGACACCCGGCGATCATAGAACAGGGCCGAGTCCCATGTGTCGGCGCGGCGGGTCGCGGCTATGATCGTCCTCGTGCGTCGCGTGCTCGTCCCCTGGCTGTCCCTGGCTGCACTGGTGCTGGTGCTGTTCGACCCGCGATCCCCGGTGGGCTGGGCGCAGGGCTCGGCGTCGCGATCGGGCCCAGCGGAGCGCGCTGCTGCGCCTGCGCCGGCCGCGCCAGCGGCTCCCGCGTTCGCGGCCACGCTCGACCGCGAGGCCGCGGCCTGGGTCGAGGCCACGCTCACGGCGCTGACCGACGACCAGCTCGTGGGCCAGCTGCTCATGGGCCGGCTCGACTCCACCTACCTGAGCGCCGACTCGGCCCGGTTCGAGGAACTGGCGGCGCTGGTGCGCGACGTGCACATCGGCGGCTTCTGCGCCTTCGGCGGCGTCGAGCCGGTGCCGGCGGTGATGCTCAATGCCACCTACGGACCGACCATCCTGGGCCAGCCGCTCGAACTCGCCGCCATCCTCAACCGGCTGCAGACACTGTCCACGCTGCCGCTGCTCGTGAGCGGCGATTTCGAGTACGGGGTCGGCATGCGCCTCAATGGCGCGACCCGGTTTCCGCGCGCCATGGCCTTCGGCGCCGCCGGGGATCCGGCGCTGGTGCGCGAGGCCGCGCGTTTCACCGCGGTGGAGTCGCGCGCGCTCGGCGTGCACGTCAACTTCGCGCCGGTGGCCGACGTGAACAACAACCCGCGGAACCCGGTCATCAACATCCGTGCATTCGGCGAGGATCCGGCCAAGGTAGGCGTGCTCGTGCGGGCGGCGGTGGAGGGATTGCAGAGCGGCGGGGTCGTGGCCACGCTGAAGCACTTTCCCGGGCATGGCGACACGGCTGTCGACACCCACCTGGGGCTGGCCACCGTGCCGCACGATCGCGCGCGTCTCGACCGGGTGGAACTGGCGCCGTTCCGCGCGGGCATCGCCGCCGGCGTCGGCGCCGCCATGGTGGCGCACGTGGAGATGCCGGCCCTGGACCCGGGGCCCGGACCGGCCACCTTCAGCCGGCCGATCGTGACCGGACTGCTGCGCCGCGAGCTGAAGTTCGGCGGCGTCGTCTACACCGACTCGATGCTGATGGAGGCCGTCAACGCGCTGGCCGACCCTGGAGAAGCGGCCGTGAAGGCCATCGAGGCGGGGGTCGACGTGGTGCTCGACCCGCCGGACGCGCGTGCTGCCGCGGCCGGCCTGAAGGCGGCCCTGGCCCAGGGCCGGCTGACGCGGGCCCGGCTGGTCGACTCGGCGCGGCGCGTGCTCACGCAGAAGGCGCGGCTCGGCCTGCATCGCCTGCGCACCGTGGACCTCGAGGCGGTGATGAGCGCCGTGGGCACGCGCGCCGCGGCGGAGACGGCGCGGCTCACCGCCGAGCGCGCCATCACCTTGCTGCGCGACGAGCGCGCGTCGGTGCCGCTGGCCACACCGCGCACGGGCACCGTCCTGTATCTGTCGGTGCTCGACTACCCGTCCAACTGGCGGACCGCGGCGCCGAGTCGGACGCTGCTGCCGGCACTGCGCCAGCGGTGGGAAAGCGTGACGGCGGTGGAAGTGACCGACCGCACGACCGCCGACGATCTCGACCTCGTGCGCGCCATGGCCGGCAGCTTCGACGCCGTTGTGGCCGGCGTGTTCGTGCGCGCGTCGTCGGGCAGCGGCCGGCTCGACCTGGGACCGAACGTCGTGCGCCTGCTGCAAGACCTGGCGGCGGCGTCGGCGCGACGGCGCCAGCCGCTGGTGGCGGTGTTTTTCGGCAGCCCCTACGCGGCCGTGGCCGCGGCCACGCTGCCGGCCGTGCTCGTCACCTACGACTTCGGCGACTTCGCCGAGGCGGCGGCGGCGCGGGCCCTGGCCGGAGAGATTGCGATTCGCGGCACGCTGCCGGTGGCGCTGGGTGCCGGTGCCGGCGTGGGATTCGGCCTGACGCGAACGATTCCGCCGGCCTCGCCGCACGAGTGAAGCCACGCGGCATTTGGCTGTGCTAGAATCAATTTTTCTCGACCCATCGCGCCCTTAGCTCAGCTGGATAGAGCGTCTGGCTACGAACCAGAAGGTCACATGTTCGAATCATGTAGGGCGCACCACCTCGGTTCTCACTGAGGTGGCCCCCGCGGTCGACGCCCTCCCCCAGGCTGATTCCCAGCCGTCCCCGCGTTATGCTGCCTCGACGCGCGGCCCGTCACCGGGCAACCTGGCGAGCCGACGCATACCTGGGAGGCATCCATGTCACTGCAACTCGGACAGACCGCACCGGACTTCGAAGCCGACACCACCGAGGGACGCATTCGTTTCCACGAGTGGATTGGCGATCAGTGGGCCGTGCTGTTCTCACATCCCAAGGACTTCACGCCGGTGTGCACGACCGAGCTCGGCTACATGGCCAAGCTGAAGCCCGAATTCGATAAACGGAACACCAAGATCATCGGGCTGAGCGTCGATCCCACCGACCGCCACGCCAAGTGGGCCGAAGACATTCACGACACGCAGGGTTACAAGCCCAACTACCCGATGATCGGCGACACCGACCTGGCCGTGTCGAAGCTCTACGGCATGCTGCCGGCGAGCGCCGGCGAGTCGTGCGACGGCCGCACGGCGGCCGACAACATGACCGTGCGCAACGTGTTCGTGATCGGGCCGGACAAGAAGGTCAAGCTGATCATTGCCTATCCGATGTCCACCGGGCGCAACTTCGACGAGGTGCTGCGGGTGCTCGACTCGCTGCAACTGACCGCCAAACATCGCGTGGCCACCCCCGTCAACTGGCAGCAGGGGCAAGACGTGATCATCTCGGGCGCGGTCTCGGACGACGAGGCCAAGACCATCTATCCGAACGGATGGAAGGCGCCACGGCCGTATCTGCGCATCGTGCCCCAGCCGCAATAGCCAACGATGGCGGCTGTCCCTGCGCTAAGCTTCAAGGGATGGCCGCCAACGCTCCGGCGCGGGGACTGACTGCGCTGCGCCTGTTCCTGGGCGTGTTCTTCCTGTTCGAAGGGATCGGCAAGATCGGCTGGCTGATGGACCCGTCGCCGTTGTCGACCCAGCTTGCCGGGTACTTGCAGTCGGCCAATCAGTGGAACCGCGCCTACCTGGAAGCGGTCTGCATCCCGTTGGCGCCGCTGTTCGCGCGCCTCGTGCTGTTCGGCGAATTGGCCACCGGGCTGTCGTTCGTGCTCGGCGCCTACGCCCGCTACGCTGCCATCGCCGCGTTCCTGATGGTGCTCAACATCCACTTCGCCAGCGGGACAATCTTCCAGTATCGGTTTCTCACCAACGGCTATGGCCTGCCGGTGCTGGGCGGCCTGCTGGCCCTGGCCATCGGCGGCGGGTCGCTGCCGCTCAGCGTGAAGCGCAGCTAGCGCGGTTCCTGGTATGGCCCACGTCCGATCGAGCCGGGAACGGTTCTCCGAACTGCTCTTCTACGCCGCGGTCATCCTGGTCGCCTATCTGGCGATGCTGGTGGTCTGGCCGTTCCTGGTGCCGCTGGCGTGGGCGTCAATCCTGGCGATGACGCTGCGGCCCGTCTACCTGAAGTTCTGCATCCGGATGAGCAACGCCAACGCCGCGCTGGCGGCGACCGCGCTGGCGGCCGTGCTGATCATCGCGCCGGCCGTGTTCCTGGGTTCGGTGGTGGTGCAGGAGGTGCCGGTAGCCCTGGCCTACCTGAAGAAGCTCTCGGAGACGACGCCCGAGCAGCTCACCCAGGCGTGGGCGCTCGTGCGCGCGCGGGTTCCGGTCGAGTTGCCGGACAACCCCATGGCGCTCATCAGCGAGGGCTTGCAGAAGGGCGCCGCCGTGCTCCTGCCGCAGGCCGGGTCGCTGCTCGCCGATCTGCTGGCGATGATCGGCAGCCTCCTGGTGATGCTGTTCACGCTGTTCTTCCTCCTGCGCGACGGGCGGGCCTATGCGGCTGTGATCCGCCGCCTGCTGCCCTTCAGCGACCAGGAGAGCGAACGCCTGATCGTGGAGACGCGCGACCTGGTGGTGGCCAGTGTCGGCGCGGGCTTGATCGTGGCCGCCGTGCAGGGCTTGATCGGCGGCGTGACCTTCTGGGCGCTCGGCATTCCCGCCGCCGCCGTGTGGGGCGTGGTGCTGGCCATCTGCTCGCTGCTGCCGGTGGTGGGCGCCACCATCGTGTGGGTGCCGGTGGCGCTTTGGTTGTACTTCTCGGGCCAGGTGACCACCGCCATCATCCTCACCGGCGTGTGCGCGCTCGTCCTCAGCTCGGTCGACAACGTGCTGCGTCCGCTCCTGCTGAGCGGCCGCACGTCGGCCAGCGGCCTGGTGGTGTTCATCGGGTTGCTCGGGGGCGCGTCGGCGTTCGGCTTCGTCGGCTTGGTGATCGGCCCGATCGTGCTCGTCACGGCCGGCACGCTCATCGACGCGCTGACCCGCCGCTCCGTGGCGCAGCTCGACGCGAGTTCGGTGATCGAGTGAGCGACGCGCCCGGTCCCCACGACGTGCACATGGGTCGTGCCCTGGCCCTGGCCGAGCAGGCAGCCGCCGCCGGGGAAGTTCCGGTGGGCGCCGTGGTGGTGCTGAACGGCGAGGTGGTGGGGGAGGGCTACAACCGCCCCATCGCCACGAACGACCCCACGGCCCATGCCGAGATCGTGGCGATGCGCGAGGCGGCGGCGCGGGTCGGCAACTACCGCCTGAGCGGCGCCACCCTGGTCGTGACGCTCGAGCCGTGCCTGATGTGCGTGGGAGCGATGGTGCACGCGCGCATCGGCACGGTGGTCTACGGCGCTGCAGAGCCGCGCACGGGCGGGCTGGGGTCCGCCATTGCCGCGCACGAAACGCCCGGGCTGAACCATCGCGTGGCGGTCGTGGCGGGTGTGCTGGAGGACGACTGCCGGCGCCTGCTGCAGGGATTCTTCAGGCTCCGGCGGGGCGGCGGCGACCAGACGGCTCCGGATCCGTTATAATTCGACGTTCCGGTTCGCCGGACGCGGTCCCACCTCTGCGGAGAGGTACCGAAGTGGTCGTAACGGGCGCGCCTCGAAAGCGTGTTGTCCGAAAGGGCACGTGGGTTCGAATCCCACCCTCTCCGCCAATTCCTGATCCTTTCTTTTTAACAATTTAGCTAGGCCTGGCGGGTTCTCGTGGGCGACCGTGGGCAATGACGCCGAAATTTGCCTCGACCTTCGCCTCTCTGACCAGCGGAAACAGGGGCGTTTTCGGCCATTGGGTTCCTTTCCACGGCCACGTGGGTGCACTGTGCGAACCCACGCCGCGCAGGACCTCGCGGAACGACCGTGACAGATTCGAGATGTTCGCGCGGGCGTAGAATGGCCGCTGAGGCACTGGTGATGAACTACGACGAGCGAATCGAGCGACGACCGAATGTCGCCGGCGGAGAAGCCGTCATCAAAGGCACGAGGGTCACGCTTCGGACCGTTCTCTCCAGCCTCGCAGAGGGCGCGACGACCGCCGAAATTCTCCAGGATTTCCCGACGCTCACCGAGGCAGACGTCCGAGCCGCCATCGCGTTTGCCGCAGCCTCGGCGCAGGAGGATCTGCCAGTCGGCGCGGCCCACGTGCGGTGAGGATCAAGCTCGACGAGAACCTGCCGGCCGGGCTGGTGCCACTTCTTGCCGCCCTCGGGCACGAGGTCGATACCGTACCGGCCGAGGGCATCGGCGGGGAGGACGACGACGTCGTGTGGCGGGCGGCGCAGGCGGACGGCCGATTCCTGGTGACCCAAGACCTCGACTTCTCGGACGCCCGAAAGTACGTGCCAGGAACCCACCACGGTCTGCTGTTGGTTCGGCTACCGCAGCCTGGTCGCATCGCCCTGCAGGACAGGGTCACCAGCCTGTTTCGGACCGAAGTGGTCGACACATGGTCCGGTTGTATGGTGACAGCGACGCCAACGAAGGTGCGGATCAAAAGGCCCGTCTGAGAATCCTCGGGGCAGAGTCGTTGCAGGCAAGACGTCCATGTCGAGTAGTCCGCACCCGTTGCTGCCCGACACCAACGCTCCGCTCCTCGGCCAGCATTCGCCTGTAGCGGCAAAGATCGCCCTCTTCCGATCGCTGTTCCGCGGCCGCGAAGACGTTTACCCGCGTCGGTTCGAGAGCCGAAGACCGGGCAAGTCCGGCTATGCGCCCGCGTGCGCGAACGAGTGGGTGCGGGGCATCTGCGACAAGCCCAGGATCAAGTGTGCGGTGTGCCCGCATCGCCGCTTCCTCCCGATCACCGACGAGGTGATCCGATGGCATCTGTCCGGGCGAGACGCCAGTAATCAGCCATTCGTCGCTGGCGTCTACCCGATGCTGCTCGACGAGACCTGCTACTTTCTGGCCGTCGATTTCGACAAGGCAGGATGGGAGGCGGATGCTGTCGCCTTCGTGTGCGGCTGTCGACGCCTGGGCCTGGCCGCCGCGCTCGAGCGATCGCGCTCCGGGCGTGGCGGACACGTGTGGCTCTTCTTCGAGCAGGCCATTCCCGCCTCGCTGGCGCGCCGGCTCGGTTCGCACCTGCTCACGGAGGCGATGGAGAACCGACCTGACATCGGCCTGGACTCCTACGACCGCCTCTTCCCGAACCAGGACACGCTGCCTCAGGGCGGCTTCGGAAACCTGATCGCACTGCCCCTGCAAAGCGCACCGCGTGACCAGGGCAACAGCGTGTTCGTTGACGACGATCTTGTGCCATGGACCGACCAGTGGGCGTTCCTGGCGAGCGTGCGACGCATCGGTCGTGCAGAGGTCGAAACGATCGTTCAGGACGCGGAACGACGTGGTCGAGTCCTGGGCGTGCGTCTGCCGCCGCAGGAGGACGGCGACGACGAGCCGTGGACGATGGCACCCTCGCGGCGTCCGCGCGAGGCGGCGATCGTCGGCGAGTTGCCAGACACTCTCGAACTCGTCCTCGCCAACCAGATCTACATCGCCAAGGACGGCCTGAACGCAGGGCTGCGGAACCGTTTCTTGCGGATGGCCGCCTTTCAGAACCCGGAGTTCTACAAGGCACAGGCGATGCGGTTGTCGACTTACGACAAGCCGCGCGTCATCGCCTGCGCCGAGGACCATCCACAGCACATCGGCATGCCGCGCGGATGCCTGGACGACATCCGCGCCGAACTGGCGAATCTCGGCATACGCGTCGTCATTCGTGACGAACGTGAGGCCGGTCGGCCCCTGGACGTGACATTCACCGGCGAACTGAGACCCGAGCAGATGGCCGCTGCCGAAGCGATGGCATCGCACGACACGGGCGTGCTGGCGGCGACGACGGCATTCGGCAAGACGGTGATTGCCGCATGGCTGATTGCCCAGCGTCGGGTGAACACGCTGGTGCTGGTCCACCGACGGCAGCTCCTCGATCAATGGGTCGAGCGACTCTCGACGTTCCTGGGCATTCCGGCGAAGTCGATCGGCCGTGTGGTCGGCGGCCGCAAGCGAACGACAGGTCTGATCGATGTCGCCGTCATACAGAGCCTCGTCAAGAAGGGCGTCGTCGACGACCTCGTCGCCGACTACGGCCACGTCATCGTTGACGAGTGCCACCACCTGTCGGCGCAGACGTTCGAGTCGGTCGTGCGACGGGCGAAGGCCCGGTTCGTGCTCGGGTTGTCGGCCACGGTGGCACGCAAGGATGGGCATCATCCGATTGTCACGATGCAGTGCGGGCCGGTGCGCCACCGCGTGAACGCGCGCGTCCAGGCTGCCGCGCGTCCGTTCGAGCACGTCGTCCTCGTGCAGCCGACCGGGTTCCGCTCGAGGCGGGCACCTGACTCCGGACCGAAGCGTGTGGAGTTCCAGGCGCTCTATCAGGAACTCGTCGAGGATACGGCGCGCAATCGCCGCATCGCGGATGACGTGACCGACGCCGTGAACAGCGGCCGGTCTCCCGCTGGTCCTGACCGAGCGCAACGATCATCTCGACAGCCTCGAGCAGCTGCTCGCGCCCAACGTCCGGCACCTGGTCGTGCTCCGAGCGGGAGCTGGGCAAGCGGGAGCGGCAGGCCGTGGCCGAGCGATTGGCGACGATTCCCACCGAGGAGGGCAGGGTGGTGCTGGCGACCGGCAAGTACGTGGGCGAGGGGTTCGACGATGCGCGGCTGGACTCGTTGTTCCTGACACTGCCCGTGTCGTGGCGCGGCACGGTTGCGCAGTACGCGGGTCGCCTGCACCGGCTGCACGATGCCAAGCGCGAGGTGCGCGTCTACGACTACGCCGACGTCGACGTGCCGATGCTCGCTCGAATGTTCGATCGGCGGTGCCGAGGCTATGAAGCCATGGGCTATACGGTGCTGCTGCCAGCCAGCGCGATTCCCGGCTGGCCCGCTGACGTGACACTTCCGGCGGATCCGATCTGGAAGCGCGACTACTCGGGGAGCGTCGCCGGCTTGATTCGCGATGGCGTCGACAGCCCGCTGGCCAGCCTGTTCGTGCACGCCGTTCGGCCCGTCTCGGCCGACGCCGACGGACTCGCGAGGGCGAGGAGCGCGACGGAAGCGTTTCTGTTCAGGCGCCTGGAGTCGCTTCCCGAGACCCGAGGTCGCTTCGCGCTGAACGCGGCACTGCCGATCGCGTTCGATGGCGTCTGGCACGCTGGAAGTCGACCTCCTGTGCGCTGAGACGCGCGCGTCGCCGTGGAACTGGATGGCGCGCAGCATCTGGCGGATCCGGTCGCGTATCGACGCGACCGCCGCAAGGACCAGCTGCTACAGGAGAACGGCTACTTCGTCCTGCGGTTCCTCGCGGAAGACGTCGGCAAGGAACTGGACGCTGTGCTCGATGCGGTCTTACGCGTCATTGAGCCGTCAGCGAACCTGAGGCGTTCCAAGCATGGATTCTGCCACGGGGACCGCGGCGCGGTCCGGACATCCATCAGGCCGAAGGCGGCGACCGACCGCAGGAAGATCGCGTCGCGGTCGTGCAGGGGCATGCGCGGGGTCACGTCCCAGGGGAACGCCTCGCGCAGTTGCTGGCGCGTCCACGCCGATGTCGGCCGCGCCGTCTCGCTGACGTGCAGGATGCGCCGGCGCTCGTGGGCGAGGGCAACGAGCACGAACAGCATGCGACCGGTGAGGGTCGACACGGTGAAGACGTCGAGCGCGACGAGCGCGCTGGCGTGATTCTGGAGGAAGGTGCGCCACGTCTGAGAGGGCGGCCGACGCCGACGAGGCATGAGACGGGACACCGTTCGCTCTGATACGGATAAACCCAGCTTGGCAAGCTCGCCGTGGATGCGTGGCGTTCCCCACAACGGGTTGGCGCCGGCCATCTCGGCGATGAGGCGCCGCAGCTCGTTGCTCACACGAGGGCGGCCTCCAATTGGACGCGACCGCCAGGTCCAGGTACCAGACGAACCCGCGTCGATGCCGGGCGACGACCGTCGCGGGCCGAACAATCACCAGGGCCGATCGCCAGTCCGTCCACGCGCGGCGCAGGGGCGACCCAGAACAACCGGTCGGACCAGCGGACCGCGGGTCTCGGCCGAGCGCGTCGGTACATGGACAACGGCTGCCGGAGGGCGACGTTCTCGAGCGCGAGTGCTCGGTGCCCGCCCGCGAGAACAGTGAGCAGCCGAAGGACGCGAAGCCGGCGGGCGAGCATGACCCAGGGTAGCGTCCTCGGCCCGCATCGAATCACGCGGTTGTAGGGGAGTTCGAGAGTCTTGGCGAACGACACCCTTTCAATGGTGTAATTCCGGTGCGCCCAAAGGCGGGCGCCCGAGGCCAGTATTACAACTCAAGGACGATATTGTGCTGCGAGAAATGCGAATGAGTGAACCCACCTCGAACTATGTATGGCCGAGATGCCGACCGGCGCCGACGGTGTCGCACCTCACGTGGTGCCTCGTAGGCGTCTGTGTTGTCCTGGCAACGTT
Organism: uncultured Acidobacteriota bacterium; assembly: GCA_963843885.1. Taxonomy (GTDB): domain Bacteria; phylum Acidobacteriota; class Vicinamibacteria; order Vicinamibacterales; family UBA2999; genus CADEFD01. Next base: position 284,022 of record CAWJMJ010000009.1, on the reverse strand, counting down.
GGGGTGTTCGCGACCGCAGATTGAGAAGACCAAGGGAGCGTCCGAACGTCGCCCAGACATGACCCTGAGTAGTGGAGTCGTGTTGACGGAGATAACGATCGATATAGATGAACTGAACAAGTCAAGTGCGGAGAAAGCAATCTACTTTTTCTATAAGACGCCGTCGACACGGTGCGTCGACATTCTGGCCGAAGTGCAGGAGCTTTGGAAGAAGACGCTTCGACCGCAAGCCGAGAAGTCAAGTGTGGTGCGAGTGACAATGTGGCCAGACTCCCCCTCGCGCGACCGAAGCTACGACCTCTAACGAGTGCCTGGGCGGTGGAAGGCGAACTATGACGACCAGTGCCCACCGAGCGCGAAGTGAGTGCTCAGGCGGCGCACGCGCCCCGACAACCACGCTCGACCCGCAAGGCCGCGTCATCACGCAGGTGTGGTTCTCCTGCGGCGCGCTCGACGCGCTCGCCGATGCCAACGGCAACAGGACCTCGTGGGCCTGTCCGCCGAAGCAGGAGCGAAGGCGGAAGCGCGACTGGCAAAACCGCTTACGGGAGAGCTCCCGAGTCCAGGAGAGCCGGAGAACGGGTTTTCAACGCGAAGTCTACTACCCCCGCGTGCGGTAGCGCGCCGAGGAGAAGACTGCCGCGAGCCGAGCCGGTCTCGCCCGACGTGTCAATCGTCGTCTGCAACGCGCGGTCCGCCCACCGTCGCTGGGGTGTCGTGGGCCGCAGACTCAGGTGGCCACCCGCGCGGGCGCCCACCCACGAGCCGCACCGGGGGCGCGGCCGGGTCGTCCTTGGGGATGAAGAACACCTGGTCGCAACGGCCCGCAGCGATAGTAGTTGACGTCCGCCAGCGCGCTGACGCTGTCGAGGAAGGTCCCGGTCGACACCAGGCAGCGGGCACAGGTGCGCAGGCTGGTTGCCGGGGCATCCGGCAAGAGGGCCGGCGTCCTCCGCGCGGTCGACGACTGGCTCCACGCGCCAGTGCGCCGCCGAGTTAGGCGCACGTGAAATCCGCGCGGTGCGACCAGGTGCCAACATCTACGATCTACTGAAACGCGCGGCGCCCGCCGCCGTGACACGCTAGCTTCGCAGCCGGAAGCTCGCCAGCGCCCGACAGACGTCAGGTATCAGCGCGCGGTTCTCGCAGCCATTGTCAGCCCTGGGTGACCTGCCCCCGGATCCGCTACACGTGGAATGTGAGTTTGTCCGACGACGAAGTGTCGATGAGGCCCGGCTCGCGTTCCGGTCCAGATGTTGCTTCAATCGCGAATCGCGCCACGGCGCGACCACTGAGAACCCACGTGCCAGCGGCGTCGACGCTGGTAGCCCGTGTAAGGTTCACGCCCCTCAGGGCGTTGCAGGAATCAAGCAGCAGGCAGAGTGCGAATCCCACCCTCTCCGCCAACTCACACCTCCGGCGTGCCGGCCTCCGCCGCTTACCCACAAAGACGCCAGCTGGGTCGGGAATCGTGCGACGTTCTTCGACAGAGAGTTCAGCGTGAACGCCGCGTCGGCAGTGTCCAGTTCTCGAGCTTCAAGTCACGCACCCGCTCGAACTCCGCGGTGTTGTTCGTGACCAGCGTGAGTCCCAGAGCTCGGGCGTGCGCAGCGATGAAAAGGTCGTTGGCGCCAATCATGACGCCCCGGCGCTTCAGGTCCGCTCGGATCTCCGCGTAGTGGAGCGCCGCACCCTCGTCGAGATCCACCGCCTCGACATAGGGGAGAAAAGCCGCCAGGGCGGCGGCGTCATGCGCGCGGCGTGGTGACAGCTCGACACCGTAGAGCAAGTCAGCCTTCGTGATCACGGACATGCAGACGTCGTCGACCGAGAAGGCCTGCAGCCGCTTCAACACCAGCGGATGCGAGCGCTTCATGATGTAGGAGCACGTGTCCGTGTCCAGCATGAAGCGGGGCATCACAGCTCTCGTTCCTGAACGGGCAAGTCCTCGACGTCGGCCATGAAGGTCGCCGAGGCCACGGGCGCGGACGCCAGGTACGTCTTCCAGTCCCGGGGACGAGGGGAGAGGATGACGTCGTCGCCGACCTTGCGGATCAGGACCTCGTCGGTGGCGAACTGGAATTCCTTCGGCAGTCGCACCGCCTGGCTGCGGTTGGTCATGAAGACCTTCGCGGTTCGTGACATGTCGGGCACCTCCCGAAGCCAGTATGCCATATACATTCGGTATATGGCGCCGCGTGCGCGATACGTGCGTCCATCTCGGCTTTCGAGCGTTTCTGGCGGATCGGGAGGAAGCGGAAAGCCGAATCCCACCCTCTCCGCCAACAATAAGTCATTCCAGGTCAATAACTTACAGCGCGCAAATGGCTGAGCTGTACCCGTTTTGTACCTTGAAGTCGCCACGGTCCGCCTGAGCTGCAGCAGTTCAAGGCGGGAGTTTCATTCCACTAAAGTGGCAGTACACCCTTGCCGGTGGCGTCATCGATGGCTCGGCCTACCAGCCCACGCTGGCAGCGTACGGGCCGGTGGCCTGCGGCGCTGCAACCGGCGGGACCACGGTCACCGTCGATGCGCCGGGCGCCGGTGGCTTCACCTACACGTCGCGACCAAGACGTGGCAGTTCATCTGGAAGACGCCGAAGGGGACGGACGGCTGTTTCTACTTGGTCGTCAACCAGGCAACACTGGGCCTGACCAAGACGTCCCGATTAAGATCGTGAAGTAGCGGGGAGGCCAGACCAGCAGCGTCGCGTTGTTGGCTCGAGAACCTCAGATGCTCTCCAGAGAGGCCCGTAAGGTTCGAGCTCGTGCCGGCGTTCAAGGTTTGGGGCGCCACGATTGCGCTGTACCTGTTTTGTACCTGATACTCAGGCTTTGAGTGGATTTGGTGATTTGAGGGCTGCGAATCAGGCCTAAGTCGAGCATCTTCGGCTGGCATCGCATGACATGCTGAAGGTCGGAGAGAGTGCGCTCTATCCCGCGCTCCAACGTCTGCTGTTCAACGGCTTGGTAAACGCTGTGGGGCACCTCCGAAACAACCGGCGGGCCCACTATTACACGCTCACGCCGGCCGGCCGGAACAATGGGCTGCCGAACGCAGCGAGTTCGAGCGGCTGGTGGGCGCGATTCAACGCGTGCTGGCGAGGACATGACCGCGATGCTGCGCCTGCTTAGACGACTGCGCTACCTTGTGCGATGGTCTCCGTCCTGAGAGCGCGTGCCGACTCGAGGTCATGCGCAGCAGCGGGCGTTCACCAATATTGCATCACTCGGCGGCAGTTCGACCGACGTCCCGTCACCACATACCACTTGCACCTGGCGTAGCTCAGCGAGATTCTGCGCTGCGCGACTCGCGAGTTCTGTGTCGAGTTCGATGGCGAGCACCCGGCCGGAAGCGCCGACGACGGCGGCGGCGCGTGCGGACTGCCACGCTTCTGGCGGGCGTCGGAACTGCGCCGCTGGGACAAGTGCCTACTCGCGTCGCCGCGCGGGCAGCGGCAGGATCGAGACGAGAGACGGGGAACCACATGTCGGTCAAGCGAATGGATAACGTTCTCATCGTGGTTGACGATCTGGAAGCCACCAAAGCCTTCTTCCTCGAATTGGGCCTCACGCTGGAGGGCGAGTCGACCGTCGAAGGACCTGACGTCGGGCGGCTGATCGGGCTGGAGAATGTCCGGGCGACCCTCGCAATGATGCGAACACCAGACGGGCAGGGCATTGAGCTGGACAAGTTCCACACGCCGGCAGCGATCAGGTTCGGGCCCGTAGACGCGCCGGTCAACACATTCGGGATTCGTCGCGTCATGTTTGCTGTCGACGATATCGATGCGGTCGTGGCGCGGATGCGCGCCGCTGGAGCTGAACTCATGGGCGAGATGCGGTACGGGGATGCCTACAAGCTCGCTTACATCCGCGGGCCCGAGGGCATCATTGTTGCGCTCGCCGAGCAGTGTCAGCCAAGGTCGCCTCACTGAGGCGTGTTGATCCACCGGGCACTCGCACGTTTTTACCCGTCGATCACTTCGGCCGCGTTCTGGGATTCCTCATCAAAAGAGCCGTGATTTCGCGCTCGACGAGAAAGACGCTACGGTCATCGCCCAGATCGCCTGTCACGACCACACTCTTCCTCAGGGGAGTCCCAGTTCGCCGGTGATCTCCAACTTGGTAGCGCACGTTCTCGACGTGCGGCTCGTAAAGCTGCCCGGTGTCCACGGTCAAGAGCCACGCCTGGGCTGTCGCCTGTGGAACCCTTCGGCTTGGGGCTCAGGCCACGTGTTGATCACAAGCGTGGGATAGTTACACTGGATTCATCATGGAACTGCACCTTCCGCTTGAACTCGAGGGCAAGCTCGCCGCAGCGGCGAGCCGCCGAGGCGTGTCGGTCGAGGCGCTCGCCCGCGAGGCGCTCGAGCGCGCCGTGGACTTCGACGACTGGTTCCTTCGCGAGGTCGAAACCGGCCTGGCTCAGGTCGATGCCGGCCAGACGCTGACCCACGAGGCGGTAGGTGAGCGGATGGCGAAGAAGCTGGCCGAGCCCGACGCCAGACGCTGATGCGGTTGCGGTGGACGGAGGCGGCGGCGACCGATCTGGAACGCATCACCGACTACCTGTTCAGTCACGCGCCAGAGCGCGCGCCGCGCCTGATCAGGTCAATCCACGAGGCGCCCGAGACGCTGTTGTCGTTCCCACATCGCGGGCGGCCGGGGAAGAAGGCTGGCACACGGGAACTGGTGCTTTCGCCCTGGCCATGGATCGTCGTCTACGTGGTGCGCGACGACGTCGTCCACGTCGTTCGCATCCTCCACGGAGCGCAACGATGGCCCTGACGAATGGCATGCGACACGGCCGGACGGTGCGGTGGAGATCCCAGGATTTCGTGGACAGTAGGCAGTTCGGGCCACGGGAGGGCCTGCGCCGATGTCCAAGTCCACGCCCGTCAGCCGCGTCCGCACCACGTATGACTTCATCAAGGCGCAGAGCGCGACGTTTCCTGTCCAAGTGCTCTGCCGTGTGCTCGACGTCGCGCCCAGCGGCTACTACGCTTGGTTGCAACAACCGCTCTCGAAGCGGGCGCAAGAGGATGCCCGCCTCGTCCGGTTGATTCGGGCCTCGTCCGTCGCGAGCCAGGGCATCTACGGCGCGCCTCGCGTGTTCCTCGACCTGCGAGAGGCAGGCGAGACAGGCAGCAAGCACCGCGTCGCGCGCCTCATGCGGGAGCAGCGGCTGCAAGCGCTGCACGGCTACCGTACGCGGCGCTGGGCAGTCGGCAAGGCCGCGGTCCTGATTCCGAACCTGTTGCAGCGACGCTTCACGGTGACCACGCCGAACAAGGCGTGGGTGACGGATATCACGTATGTGCGGACGTGGCAGGGCTGGTTGTATCTGGCCGTCGTAATGGATCTGTGCTCGCGCAAGATCGTCGGCTGGGCTGCGCGTCCCACGATCCACCGCGAACTCGTACTCGACGCCGTGCTGATGGCCGTGCGTACGCGACGCCCGCGCGGCACGCTGATTCATTCCGATCAGGGCACCCAGTTCGGGTCGGACGCCTGGCGGCGCTTCTGTCGGTCGCACCGTCTCGAACCCAGCATGAGTCGCAAAGGCAACTGCTGGGACAACGCCGTCGCCGAGGCCTTCTTTGGCAGCCTGAAGAAGGAGCTGATCAAGAAGCAGATCTACCGGTCGCGCGACGTCGCGACGGCCGCCATCGCCGACTACATCGACGCGTTCTACAATCGCTCACGCCGGCACAGCCATCTGGGCGGCGTCAGCCCCGAGCAATTCGAAGCGGCTCACAAATTCCGGAAACAGGGTGTCCACTGAATCCTGGGAACTCCAGCGGCCTGCCGGCGGGCAATGGCGGGCAATGCTCGACGGCAACGACGGCATTCATGGCATTGCCGGCAACGTGGTTTCTGTAACTTGCAGATTCTAAAGGAGCTGGAAGAGTTCGAATCCCACACAGCCCCTACGGCCGACCGCCGATACCGGAGGGTTGATCCAGCGCCAGGCCCCAATGAGTGACGCCCACCCGAGTGTTGAGGCACTCCTCGAGGGGGAGAATGGGCTCGGGGCCAATTCCCGCGTGCCCGGCGCCCAGGGTCAGGCGGATAAGAAGCGGTAGAGCAGCGCGCCCACTGCAACCTTTTCTTCCGGGCCTCCGTCCACTCCTATTGCAAACCCATAGGGCAGGCGAGCCGGCCATGACGGCCGGTCCGTGCTGCCTGGCGGAGCGCTATCCGTCATGACCCAGGCCGACCGTAATGCCGTGTGGCAAGGCACCCTCTCGCTGATGGTGCTGCGGACGCTGCTCTCCATGGGCGAGCAGCACGGCTACGGCATCGCCCGCCGCATCGAGCAGACCAGTGAGGGCCGGCTCTCGATCAACTACGGGACGCTGTACCCGGCGCTGCTCAAGCTCGAGCAGGAAGGCCTGATCACGTCGTCGTGGGGGGTGTCCGACAACAACCGCCGGGCCAAGTTTTACACGCTCACCAAGGTCGGGCGGAAGGAAGTGAAGACCGAGACGCGCCAATGGGAGGAAACGGCCGCCATCATCGCCCGCTTCCTCGCCCCGGCGGAAGAGTAGATTCCTGGGCATCCGGAAACCAGAAAGAGGCCGACATGCGGCAGTGGCGGGCGTTGTGGCATCGCGTTAGAGGAGTGTTCGCCGGACGGCGCGCGGAGCAGGAGCTCGCGGCGGAGCTGGAAAGCCACCTCCAGTACCACACCGACGATAACTTGCGCGCCGGCATGTCGCCGGCGGAGGCGCGGCGCCAAGCCCTCGTCGCCCTCGGCGGAGTCGAGAGCACCAAGGAAGCGGTGCGCGAACGGCGTGGGTTGCCCAGCGTCGAGTCGCTCGTGCGTGACCTGCGCTACGGCGCCCGCACGCTCTTCCGCAGCCCTGGGTTCGCGTTCGCCGGCATCCTCATCCTCGGGCTCGGCGTCGGCGTGAATTCCGCCATCTTCACCGTCGTCAACGCCGTGGTGCTGCAGCCGCTGCCCTTCAAGGAGGCGGACCGCATCGTGCGCGTGTGGCACACGCCGCCCCAGGCGACGTTCCCCGGCATGAAGACCTTCGCCCTGTCGCCCGCGAACTTCCTGGACTGGCAGTCGGAGAGCACGTCGTTCGCAGCGATGGCCCTCTATACCAGCCGCCGGCCCGTGCTCACCGGGCAGGGCGAGGCGGCCGCGGTGCACAGCCGGCGCGTGCCGGCCAGCTTCTTGCCAATCTTCGGCCTGCAGCCGATCCTCGGGCGCACGTTCACGCAGGCCGACGAAGCCGAAGGAGCCACGCGTGTCGCGATTCTGGCCGAACCGTTCTGGCGGTCGCGCTTCGGCGCCGACGCAGGGTTGATTGGCCGCACCATCCAGCTCGATGGCACGCCCTACGAGGTCGTAGGCGTGGTGCCGACGACATCGTTCCTGTCAGACGCCGAACTCTTTACCGCGCTGCAACTGACCGCCGCCGAATGGGCGGTGCGCGACAACCACAACTTCCTCGCGGTGGCCAAGCTGAAGCCGGACGTGGCGGTGGCGCGCGCCAACGCGGAGCTGTCCGCGATCGCGGCGCGGCTCGAGCAACAGTACCCGGCGGAGAACAAGGGGTGGGGTGCGCTGGTCCTGCCGCTGCAGGAGGATCTGGTGGGCGACGCGAAGGTGGCGCTGCTACTACTGCTCGGTGCCGTGGGACTGGTGCTGCTCATCGCCTGCGCCAATCTCGCCAACCTGATGCTGGTCCGCAACCATTCCCGAGCCAAGGAAATTGCCTTGCGCGGCGCCCTTGGGGCGAGCCGCGGGCGCGTCGTGCAGCAGCTGCTGGCCGAAGGCCTGGTGCTGGGGCTGTGCGGCGGTGCCGTGGGCCTGCTTGCCGGCTATTACGGAGTCGAGGCGCTGCTGGCGGCGCTGGGCACGACCTTGCCGCGGTGGCAGGACGTGGCGATCAACCTCCCGGTGGTGGTGTTCACCGCGGCCATCGCCATGCTGACCGGCCTGGCGGCGGCGTTCGTCCCGGCCTGGCGGCTCAGCGGACGCGACGCCAACGAGGTGCTGAAGCAGGGCGCCACGCGTGGCAGTTCCGGCGGCCACGACGGCTGGATGCGACAGGGGCTGGTGGTCAGCGAAGTGGCGCTCGCGTTGACGCTCCTTGTCGGCGCCGGGCTGCTGATCCGCAGCCTCGGCAGCCTGCGGAGCGTCGATCCCGGCTTCGACGCCAACAACGTGCTGAAGGCGGAGTTCGCCATTCCTGAAGCGAAGTACGCTACGCCCGAAGCCCGCAACCAGTTCTTCGACCGGGTGCAGCAGCGTGTGGCCGCGCTCCCTGGCGTAGAGGCCGTGGCCTGGGTCGATAGTGTGCCACTGCAGGGCGGGTCCACGCAGTTCGTGGTCCCCGAAGGTCTGCCGCCGATGCAGGATTCGGAGCTGCCGACGGTCGCGATGCGCGCGGCCTCGCCGGGATATTTCCGCACCGCCCGTATCCCGCTGCGAGCCGGCCGCGACTTCACGGACGCCGACGACTTCCCCTCACCCAAGGTGATCCTCGTCAGCCAGCGTACGGCCGAGCGGTTCTGGCCGGGGCAGAATCCGATTGGCAAGCACGTGACGTTGAAGATGATGTCGCCGGAGCCGCGCCAGGTCGTGGGTGTGGTGGGCGAAGTGAAGATCGACGGGCTCGACTCGCGGGAGTCGGACGCGCAGACGGTGATCTACGTGCCGGCCAGGCAGATGGGCATCCCCTTCTCGACGCTGTTCGTGCGCACGGCAGGGGCGCCGGCGCTGCTGACCGGGTCCCTGGTGGCGGCAGTGCACGCGATCGACCCGGCGCAGCCGGTGCTCGAAATCGCCACCATGACGCAGGTGGTGGAGGAGTCACTGGGGCAGCGTCCGCTGGCCATGCGGCTGCTCGTGGGCTTCGCGGCGCTGGCGCTGATCCTGGCATCGGTCGGCATCTATAGCGTGCTGGCTTATACGGTGCGGCAGCGGGTGCGCGAGATCGGCATCCGCATGGCCCTCGGCGCCCCGCAGGCGAGCGTGCTGCGCATGGTGCTGGCCGAGGGACTCAGGCCGACGCTGATGGGCGTGGCGCTGGGCTTGGCTATGGCGGCGCTGCTGGTGCGGCTGATGACGTCGATGCTCTACAACGTGAGCGAGTACGACCCGCGGACGTTTGCGCTGGTGCCGGTGATCGTGATTGCCGTGGGGCTCGTCGCCACCTGGATCCCGGCATGGCGGGCGACGCGGGTCGATCCGATCGAGACGTTGCGAGCCGAGTAGGTGGATCCCTCGCCCCGCGATCTCCCTGAAAGGCCGCTCAGCACCTCTCCCACGGACGGCCGCCGCGCGTCGATGCCCGACCTCAGTGTCGCGCCCAGCGCCAGGTAGGTCACGAAGGTCGCGGCATGTAGACGACGACCTGCCCCGGCGCTCGATGGTGCCCTAACAGGTGGAGGGTGACGACCAGGGCCGAAGGGTTGACGCTGTCGACGAGGCCAGCGCCAGCAGACTCAGCAGCATCGAGTCACGCCACACGACGAAACTGGGCCCCGTTGGCCATCGTCCAGGTCTTCGCCCTTAGTTCCTCACGTGGAAAATAAATGGCGCGGTCGACAGGAAGCCCGCTGTCAACGATTTGATGGTCAGCTGTAGACGCCGGCCGGATAGGGGACGAAGCATGAGCACGTTCGGAGGCGACGAAATCAGCGTTATCCGACCCTCGCCGCCCACCCAGCCGTCGCCCCAGCGTGTTAGGTGTCGGAGCAGGGGCTGTAGCAACCACTCACTCCGAGCGGATGGCCGCCATGGGGTCAATCGACGTCGCCCGGCGCGCGGCCGGAAGGCCGGCCAGCAGTGCGACGGTCAAGGCCAGCAGGGAAGCGCTGGCGTAGATCACCGGCTCCATCACGCCGAGCGGCTCGGTGCCGAGCGTGAGCGGCGTGCCCATCACATCCTGCAGCGTGCGAATGAGCACCGCCGCCAGCAGCAGGCCGCCCGCCACGCCGGGAATGACCAGCTTCACCGTATCCGACAGCATCAGGCCGAACACCCGGCGCCGCGTGGACCCGAGCGCCATCCGGACCGCGAACTCCCGCGTGCGCGTGGCCACCATGAAGCCGACAACGCCGAGGATGCCGAGCGCTGCCACCATCAGCACCAGTCCGCCGGCTACGCCGACCGCGGTGCCTTCGGCCACCAGGTCGCCCTTGCTCTTCTCATCGAGCTCCGGTCCGGTGACGATGCCCGGGAAGGCGACTCCAGGCAGTGCCTCGACGCCGAGCCCGCGCAGCGCGGTTTCGAGCGCCGACTTCAGCTGCGGTTCGTCGCCGGGCTTGCCGCGCACGATCAGGTAGACATCCTGCGGGACGGCTTCCGTGGCCGGCGCGAGGGTTGGCAGTGGCAGCAGGATCTGGAGGCGGGTGGTGGTGAGCTGCGAGGTGGCGAAGTCGCCCGACACGCCGATCACCGTGACGTCCTGCTCGCCGTCCTCTTCGAGCGTGACTCTCAGAGGCTGGCCAATCGCGTCGCCGTCCGGGAAGATCTGCCGGGCGAGCGGCTCGGAAATCACCGCGACGGCCGCGCCCATCAGGAGGTCGTCCGCCGTGATCGTGCGCCCGTGCAACAGCGGTGCGCCAACTGTCTCGAGGAAGTGCTCGCCGACGCGGGTGATGTGCGCGGTGGCGAACGCGGCGCGGTTGGGCCGCGAGACGCGGAACTCGCGATAGTCGAAGTCGATCGGCATGCCCTCGGCGACAGCCACCGCCCGAACGCCCTCCGCCTGCCGCAGTCCATCTGCCGCCGCGCGGATGGCCCCAGCGTCGTGGTGCCGGGCGGACGCCGGGATACGCGCGCCGGCCAGCCCGCCGAGCGGCAGTCCGTAGTCGGCGGTCCGCACGCGGTCGATCATCACGCCGCTGACGACCAGGAACGGCACCGCCACGCCAATCTGCAGCATCGCCGCGATGCGATGCGCGCGGATCCGCGGCGTGCCGCCGCGACCCGAATTGTCCTGCGCCGCCGGCAGCAGGGCCGGACGGCTGAAGCGGATGGCGGGGAGCAGGCCGAAGATCACGCTCACCCCCAGGCACAGGCCCGCCGCCACCAGTGCGCCGGTGGCGTCGAAGTCCACCTCCGTGGGCACCGGCACGCCCATCCACCAGCCAATTGCCGCAGGGATGCCGAACAGCACGGCGACGCTGAGCGCGCCGGCGGCAACCGCCAGCACCAGCGCCTCGAAGAACAGGTGCTGCGCGAGGGCCTGCCGGCCGGCGCCGAGCGCCGCGCGAATGGAGAGCTCGTGCGCGCGGGTGGCGCCACGGACGAGCATCATGCCCGAGATGTTGATGCACACGATCAGCAGCACGGCGCCCGCCAGGCTGAGCAGCACGCTGAAGACGCGCTGCGATTCGGGACGGCCGGCGGCGCCGAGCGAGGCGTACGGCTCCACCGTGGCGGCCTTGAACTGGTTCGTGGCCGGGTACTGGCGCGCCAGCGTCTCTGCCGCCGACGCAGTCCTCCCCTGGGCCTGGGCCAGGCTAACGCCAGGCGCCAGCCGGCCGTGCATGCGAACCCACTCGGCCGCCCGATCGTTCCGCACACCCGCGGCCTGGCGCAGGCGCGGATGGCGTTCGAGCGGCAACCACAGCAGCGACGGGGGCGAGTCGAAGAAATGGAAGTGACCGCGGAAGCCGTCCGGCGCGATGCCGACAACGGTGTGGGGCACGCCATCGACCATCACCGACTTGCCGACGATGTCAGGGGCGGCGCCGGTCCGGCTGGTCCAGAGGTCGTGGCTCAGGATGACCCGCGGCTCGGCCGACGGGGCATCGTCGATGGCGGCGTCGAAGCCGCGGCCACGGGCGAGGGGCACGCCGAAGGTCTGAAAGTAGTTGGACGAGACATACAGCGCGTCTACCCGCGACGGCGTCTTCTGGTCCGGTGTCGGGTCGCCAAACTCGCTGGTCTCGAGGGTCCAGCCGGTGAGTGCCATGCCGACGTCCGCGTCGCGCAGGGCCTGATAGTCCGGGTACGACCAGCGTTCGAGCGCCCACTGTCCGGCCTTCTCGCGCAACGGCCCCTGCGGCAGCACCAGGAGCTCGACCAGTCCATCGGTATCGATGCCACGTGCCGGCGCCGACAACGCGCGGCCGAAGGTGGCGAGCGCCACCACCGCGCCCATCCCGATGCCGAGTGAGACGACGCAGACGAGGGTGAAGGCCCGTTCCCGGGCAAGCGTGCGCAGCGCATGCACCACATCGCCCCGGAGTGACTGCAGCGAGTGGTTGATGAGCGCGCGCACGGATGACATGTCGAATGCTTACGAATCGGCGCGCGTCAATGTTCCGGGACGAAAGCAGGGCCGGACCAGCCCATGTGCATCGTGAAGTCAGGGCATCAACGGTAGCTGAACAAGGGCGGGAACCCGACAACCACTAGCGCCGCCCAGATTGCATAGACAGGAAGGTAGGCGATCTGCCAGTGCTCCAGCGCTGCAAACGAATTGCGGCGACGCACGAAGAATGTATAGAGCCACGCTGTCCACGTCAGGTTGACGAGCAGGATGAGATGTTCGCCAAGAGCGGCTACCCGGTTGGCAGTCAAGCCAACCTCGGAATTACGCTGTGTGATCGCCGTCAGCGCCACCACATCGACCACGAGCGCGCTGACGACGACAAGAGTTGCAGGCCGTCGAAGAAGTCAGGCGGTGCCTGCGGGTCGCGCGCGGAAGCGGCGTAGAGCACCAACCCGACGACGACGGCCAGCAGCAGGTCGAATCCAATCAGCATCTCCCGTGTCACGTCGATTGGATTGCCCGTCAGCGCCATCGTCGCGAGAAATCCAAGCAGCAGCATCGTGAAAAGAGGCGTGAACAGCCTGGTCAGTACCGGTGCCATGTTCTCGATGACGCTTTGCTTGGCTTCGACGAGCCACGAACCGATGACGAGGGCCCCGGCCGCGCCACACGGGATCAGCCAGCCCGCGATGAACCACCCAGGAGTCATCGATGGCGGAGAACAACATGGCCGTAAAGCCGGTGACGACCCCGCCGCCGAGCGCGATGAGCACGTAGTAGATGGCCAGCTCGCCCGAGAACCGCACGAAGTCCATACGCCGTTCGGACGAAAGCCGGCGGCCTCCGACGTACGCCACACCGACTGAAATCAACCGCAACGCGATGGGCAGGTGCAGAACGCTCAGCACCTGAGTGTCGCTGCCGTTCGGGGGGGGCGAGCCAATCCGGGCTCCTGAAGGGGAAGACGTTGGCGAACACGACCGCGGCCGCGAAGGGTAACGCGACCCCAGCCAGGGTGACCAATCAGCGTTGAGCGCCTCGACCACATCGAGATGCGCGAGCAACAGTGACGACTTGGGACCGTTGGCCCCGCCCCTGCCACGGTAGCGGGCGACGAGGTTGTGCGTGTTCGCCTGGACGCCGCCAAGAAAGATGTCACGCTGGCGAGAGCGTCTGCAGCCTCGGCCTGGCCGTTTCGATGCAAGGCGCGGATCACGCGGCCAGCCGCCTCATGACACAATGCCACCACGTGAGCGCCGCCGTCGCGACGGCGGCAGGCCGCAAGGAGCGAGAAATGACGGTGCGAGGGTTGACGGTCGGAACGTGCGTCGCGCTGGCGCTTGGCACGGTGGCTGGGGCGCAACAGCCACCAGCGGCGCCGCGCCCGCAGCGTCGCGCCTTCGACCTGACCACGCCGCGGCCGATTCCCGCCCGCGACAGTGTGTGGATCGAAGAGCTGACCTGGATGGAGGTGCGCGACGCGATGACGGCGGGCAAGACCACGGCCCTCATCGCTGCCGGCAGCACCGAACAGAACGGTCCGTACGTGCCCACCGGCAAGCACATCTACGTCCTGCGCGCGACCGCCGACGCGATCGCCCGCAGCCTGGGCACGGCGCTGGTGGCGCCGCTGATTCCCTTCGAACCGGGCGGCACGTCTGCGACGCCTGGCACCCTGCAACTCCGTCCCGAGACCTACGAAGCGCTGATCGAGGACGAGGCCGAGAGCCTCAAGGCCAACGGCTTCGAGCACGTCGTGCTGATCGGTGACAGCGGCGGCAACCAGCGCGGACTGGCCAACGTGGCGAAGAAGCTGGCGGCGACCTGGGCAGGCGGGAAGACCACCATCCATTTCATCCCTGAGTACTACGAGAGTTGGGAAGCGGCCGATGCGGCGTGGCCGTCACTCGGCGTGCCGAAGACAGTGGACGAAGGCATCCACGACGACTACAGCGTGAACGCCATCATCGCCACCGTCGATCCCGGCAAGATCCGGTTCGAGGAGCGGCGCGGCGCCGGCAAGGCGTCGATCAACGGCCAGTCGCTGCTGCCGCTCGAGACCACGGTCGCCAATGGCCGAAAGCTCGTCGAATTGCGCGCGAAGCTGGCCGTCGAAGCGATCCGCAAGGCGCTCGCCACCCCCTGACGCTGGACGCCGCCGCCGGCGTGCTCCGCCGAGCTAGCCGTGCCGCCCGCATGCAGACGGCGCGCGCGCCAACCGCGACGCCCGTTGACCAGTGCGTGTGAGCGAATCTGCGCGTGACCCGATTCCGTGGACGCGTTCCGAAAGTGGATACGATGTCCCGCATGGCAAGCAGCACGCCTGCTCGGCGCGTCCAACGGCCGTTCACGAGCAGGAGCTCTCGTTCCATCTGGACATGCGGGTCCAGGAGTTGATCGCACGCGGGGACACCCCTGAGCGCGCGCTGCAGATCGCGCGCGCGGGCGGTTCGGGAACTACGACGCCACGCGGCACGAGTGCGTGGCGGTCAGTCGCGACCGGAGGCGTCGAATGAAGCGAGCGGACTACATCAGCGAGCTGAGCCAGGACGCGCGATACGCCGCGCGCACCCTAGCGCGCAGCCCGGGATTCACAGCGGCCGCGGTCCTCACGCTGGCGATCGGGCTGACCGGGACGATCTCTATGGTCACGCTGGTCAACGGCGTGCTCCTGAGCCCCTTGCCGGTGCGAGAAGAGCAGGAACTCGTCGTCGGCTGGAGAGGCCGGCCTGAGGCCGGTGCCCGACGCTGGCCGTTCACGACGGCGGATTCTCGATCTGCTGCGCTCGGAGAGCCGTACGCTGGCCGGCGTGGCAGGCGTGGGCTACCACGATCCGGCGACGGTGCCGCTCTCGGATGGCGGCGACGTCAGCGACGTGCGTGCCTCGCGGGTCACCGGCGAGTTCTTCGACGTGCTGGGCGTCGAGCCGTTGCTCGGCCGCGCGCTCGAGCCTGCCGACAACGTCTCGGGCGCCGAGAACGTGCTCGTGCTCACCCATGCCTTGTGGCAGGCGCGCTTCGGCGGGGCGCCCGACGTGCTGGGCCGGCGCGTCTCGATCGGTGGTCAACCGTTCATCATCGTCGGCGTCATGCCGCGCGACGTGGAGCATCCGCGCCGGGTCGAGGTGTGGATGACCGTGGCCGCGATGCTCACGACGACATCGAATCCGACGCGGCAACTTGGTATTTCGACCGAGCTCGACCTGCTCGCGCGCGTCAGAACGCACGTGACCGCGGCACAAGTGGCCGATGAACTCCGGCGGCTCGGGCCGAGTCTCGACGCGCTGCGGCCCGCCGGTGACGGGCGTGGCTTTGTGCCGCAGCTGCAGTCTTACAAGGAATTCGTGGTCGGAGACGTGCGTCCCGTGATGCTGGTCCTGTGTGCGGCCGTCGGGTTGGTTCTGCTGATCGCCTGCGCCAACGTGTCCAGTCTGCTGCTGATGCGTGGCGACGCGCGCCGGTCGGAGTTCGCCGTGCGCGCCGCGCTCGGGGCCGGACGAGCCCGGCTCGTGCGACAGGTCCTGGTAGAAGGCGTCGCCCTCGCAGGCATCGCGTCAGCTGTCGCCGTGGTTGCGACCAGTGCGCTCTTGCCGCCCCTGATACGGTGGGTGCCCGACGGCCTGCCCCGCGCGGAGGCGATTCGCGTCGACGCTCGAGTCATCGGCGCCAGCGTCGTGCTGGCCATGGTGTCTGCCGTTCTCGCCGCACTCCTTCCAGCCCTGACGTCGGTCGGCCGGCAGCTGTCCGCAAACCTCCGCGCCGCCTCGCGGGGTACGGCGACGAGTGCTGGACGTTGGCGCCGCGCGCTGGTCGTGGCGCAAGTGGCTCTGGCCGTGGTCGGGTTGGCCGGCGCGGGTCTGCTCGTGAACAGCCTCCGGGAGCTCCGGGCCGAAGCCACCAGGCTGGCGACCGACCAGCTCTTCGACGTGCCGCTCGACCTGCCCCAGGACACTTACAGCGACCGCGCCCGGCTGCGGCGCTTGGTCACGAGCCTCGCCGAGCACCTGGAAGCCGATCGGCGTGTGGCGGGTGCCACGCCGATCAACGCCACCCCATTTTCAGGAGCGGGATGGGACGTGCCGGTATTCACGGCGGAGGGGCAATCGGATGCGGAGGCCACCGCGAACCCGCCGCTCAACCTCGAAGAGATCCACCCGCGCTATTTCTCGACCTTCCAGGTGGCGCTGATGCGTGGCCGAGCCTTCACGGTGGCCGACACCGAGACCGCGCCGCCCGTCGCGATCGTCAGTGCCGACGTCGCGACGCGCGTGTGGCCGGGCCGCGACCCCATCGGCCAGCGCTTGAAGATGGGCACGCCGGGGTCGCACGGCCGCTGGCTGACGGTGGTCGGCATCACGGCGCCGACGCGATATCGGGATCTGCGGTCGGCGCGTGCGACGCTGTATCTGCCCGCGTCTCAGATGATCGGGGCGGCCGAGCACATCGCGGTGCGGACGTCGATGCCGATGGCGCATGTGATGGACCTGGTCCGGGCTCGTGTGCGAGAGCTCGATCCCGACGTGACGGTCATGCCGCTGCGTGCCTTCACCGAGTTGCTGGAAGTGCCCCTGGCACGGCCACGCTTCTACACAGCCGTGATGGCCGTGTTCGGCGCGACCGGCGTGGCGCTGGCGGTCGTCGGTCTTTACGGTGTGGTGGCCGCAAGCGTGCGTCAGCGGCGCCGCGAATTCGGCGTGCGCATGGCTCTTGGCGCCGAGGCCCATGACGTTCGCCGGCTCATGATGCGCGACAGCGCCTGGTTGGTGGTCGGCGGTATCGCCATCGGGCTCTCGATGGCCCTCGGCGTCGCGCAGGCGTTGCGTGGTCTGCTATACGGCGTGGAGCCGTTCGATCCGGCGTCGTTACTCGGCGCGGTTGGCGGAATTCTGATGGTGTCGATCGCGGCGCTCGCGATGCCTCTCCGATCGGCCGGCCGTGTCGAGCCGGCCGAGGTACTTCGCGCTGACTGATCGGGCCCAGCGCGTCAAGATTGCGCTGTACCTGTTTTGTGCCTGATACTCGCGCTTAAGGTGACGCGCGTGGCACCCACGCGGCTGTTCCACCCTCGCATCCAGCTGGGAAAGCCGCAGGGCTTGGTTCTCAACTCGCCACTGCGCGACAGACCGTGTGACGTTCAGCGTGGAGGCCGTCGGTCGACGAGGATGCCTGCGAGCGGCCATCGACTACACTGCGTCGTGGGTCGCCGAACCCCTCGTGAGCGCAGGAACGGCCATTCGAGACGCTCCGTCTGATTCGCCGGTCGCGAACTCACAGACGGCCTCGCGGCGGACGATCCCGCCGGTAGGCATCGGGGAGCCATGGTCAACTGATGAAGCGAAGCGTCGTTGTGGCCTGTTGCCTGATGGGCATACTCGTGTGGTCGGCCGTCGTCGGCTACGGCGTCCTCGCCGGTCGGTGGCACCGAGGGTTCGCACGGACAGGGGATACGCTTTCGTTCATGGCAGCCGTTCGGACGATGGTGTCGTCAGAGCCCCACGGCGACGTTGCAGTCGCGCTCATGACCAGGGGCCAGGTGGCTGACGAGGCACTACACCGGCGCGGTCGACGCCGTGAACCGAGAGACGGTCTTTCCGGTCGCGTCGATGAGCAAGTGGGTGACGGCGGTCGGCGTGATGCAGCTCGTCCGCGATAGGAAGGTCGACCTCGACGCCCCGGTGGCTCGATATCTCACGCGATGGACGCTGCCAGCGGGCCAGTTCGATAGCAGCGGTGTCACGACGCGCCACCTCTTGAGCCACACGGCTGGGCTCACGGACGGGCTCGGCTTCGGCGACTACCGGCTCGACGAGCGGCTGCCCACACTCGAGGAGTCTCTCCGCGCCCCTCGGGCATCAACCGGGCAGCCGACAACCATCGCTGTCGAATACGACCCCGGCTCGCGCTGGCAGTACTCGGGCGGTGGCTATCTCATCCTGCAACTGCTGGTGGAGGAGGTGTCGGGACAATCCTTTGCCACCTTCATGCGCGAATCCGTGCTCGCTCCGCTCCATCTCTCGTGTTCGAGCTTCGAGCACAGGACGTCGGCCAATGCCGCTCACGCGTATGACGCGACTGGCCACGCGGCGCCAACGTATCAGTACGCCGCCGCGGGTGCGACCGGCTTCTCGACGTGTGTCGGCGACATGGTCCGCTGGGTCCAGGCGCACGTGAACAGCCGCCCGGCAGCACCGCTCGATGCCGACCTCCGGCGCCGGATGCGCGAGCCTCACGGAACGCGGTTCGGGGCAGACATCTGGGGCCTCGGAACGATGCTGTACGCCCCAACGGCGGCAGACGCCTTTGTCTTTGGCCACGATGGCCAGAACGACCCGGCCATCAACGCCGCGGTCCGCATCAACCCCGACAACGGGGACGCCATCATCGCGCTCACGTCGGGCGGCCGACTCCTCGCGACCCGACTCGCGTCCGAATGGACTTACTGGCAGACCGGCGGACCCGACTTCCTCGTGATCGGCACCGCACTGCGCGAAGCCGTCGTTCCGTTGCTCGCAGGCTGGGCGGCGGCGATCGCCGCGGCGGTGATTTATCTGCGCGCACGAACGAGAACGGCAGCTCACGCCGGATAGGCATCCCTGTTCCCCGTGCTCATCAGTCTTCTCGCGCTGGCCCTGGTGGACAGCATCAACCCCATCGGCCATCGCGGTCGCGCTGTACCTCTTGGGTCAGGGTCGAACCGCGGCTCTCGTCGTGACCTACATCGCCGCAATCAGCAGTCCTGGCCAGGCGCGTCACGCGGACTCGCATGGTCTGACCGGAAGAACACGGCGACGGCCCACCGCCCGCGTCGTTGAGGGCCGGGCCTGACGTTCAGCGGCCCGCCGCGTGGGCGAGTGCCGAGGCGCCTTGCATCCGACAATGGCCGGGGCCTCATGCACAAGGTCGTCGTTCTCAAGAGCCGCCACCATGAACAGGGCAAAGTCCACACGACGCGTGAGGTTGCTCTCGAGGATGGGGTCGCCGACGTGACGACTCCACACAGGCAGACCCTGGCTGGGGCCCTCCTCGAGGTCGCTGCCGCGGACGACGGTCCACCGTGTGTCGCTGGCAAAGATCCGCCGGCACGCCTCCACCTGGTCGTCCAGCGCTGCGAATCGAGCCAGACGCGCCAGCGACTCCTAGCTTCCCGCGTGACGGCGATCAGGCGAGGCCACGACTCCCGGCCAGCCCCTACGGCCCAGTGTCGAGACCGCCGCGCCGTACAGCAGCTCGGCCTTGGTGACGACCGACATGCACACGTCGTCGACCGGTACCGACTGCAGCCGCTTGAGCACCAGCGGGTGCGACCGCTTCATGATGCAGGAGCACGTGTCCGTCTCCAGCATGAAGCGAGGCATCACGGCTCTCGTTCCTGGACGGGCAGATCCTCCCTCGGCCATGAACGAGTCAGAAGCGACCGGCGCCGTCTCGAGGTACCTGCGCCGGTCCTTTGGTCGCGGAGACAGAATGACGTCGTCGCCGACCTTGCGGGTCAGGACCTCGTCGGTGGCGAACTGGAACTCTTTCGTCAGCCGCACGGCCTGACTGCGGTTGGCCATGAAGACCTTCGCGGTTCCTGAATTCTCGGGCACCCCGACCGGCAGGGGAGGCCTGCGGCGGCGCGTGAGCAGCGTCACGGTGACTCGATGCGGTCCCCGCGCACCGGATAGCGGCCATTGAAGAGAATCGGCATCGGGTCCCCGCCCAAGGGCGCATCGGCCGGGCCGATGGCCTGCGCGTGCACATGCAGGTGCGGCTCGCCGGTGTTGCCCGAGTTGCCCACCGCACCTAACCAGTCGCCAGCCGCCACGTTGGCGCCCGGACGAACCCGGAGGCTGCCTGGCCGCAGGTGCCCAACCAGCACATCGGCCCCGGCGCCAGTCCCAGCGTCGCCGCTGGCGCAGCGCAGCAGCACATGGTTACCCGCAAGATGCTCGCGGTCCACCTCCGGCACCTGCATGTCGGGCAGACCGTCCACCGCCAGCACCACCTGGCCGGCGCACGGCGCCAGCACGCGGGCACCGTAGATGCGGTAAGCCTGCGGATCGGCAGGCTGCACATCACGCGCGCGCAGCCCGAAGGGATCGAGTTGAACGATGTCGACCCCGTACGACTGCCCGCGCCACGCGCGAAATCTGGGCACGCTGGTATCGAGGGTCATGAGGTGCGCGTTGGTGCTGATGTCGCTGCCGCCATTGACGACCAGGTAGGTGCCTGGCCCCAGGGGGAACGCGAGGTTCACGGCCGGCCCTGGCGGCACAGTGCGGCTGCGCGACGCGAGCACGATGCCGTAGG
Organism: uncultured Acidobacteriota bacterium; assembly: GCA_963843885.1. Taxonomy (GTDB): domain Bacteria; phylum Acidobacteriota; class Vicinamibacteria; order Vicinamibacterales; family UBA2999; genus CADEFD01. The sequence goes on along the minus strand of CAWJMJ010000009.1, from coordinate 263,480 downwards.
CCGACGCCGCGCCAAGGGCGATGAACAGGGCCGCGACCACCCACGCACCCGTGGTCACCGGCCATGAGGAGGCAAAGGGCCAGCGCTGGCGCAGTCCCACCCACGCCACCACCCCGAGACCGAAACCGAACCCGTGAGGCGCCCACCACGGCGGCAACAGCCAGATGCCAAGCACTGCCAGCGCCCAGAGACAGGCGGCGCTGGCGGCGAACTGAAGGCCAAACAGGGACGCGCTGCGCGGCGGCGCCAGCGCCATCCACAGCATCAAGGCCAGCGGCACGGCGAATTGCGCGACAAAGAGCGTGATCATGGCTTCGTCCCAACGGAGTGCGCCGACGGGTCGAGTTGCACGAGAGAGAGCGCCGTCATAGTGCCGTCAGGGACAGGCCCCAGACATGAAGGACGCCAAAACACAAGGCGGCGCCGAACATCAACCACGAACTCATCAGGTACGACGCGAGCAGTAGAAGGGCCAGTGGTGCGAGCGCCAGCGGCGAAGGAATCGCCAACAGAGGTGCGCTCAAGAGCGCCACGGAGCCGCCGCCCAGGAAGAACCGTCCCCAAGCCAGGTAGTAGATCGCCAGTGCGCTGGCCATGCCGATCAACACCGCCCTCGACCAGGCGCGTTTCAGGTTCAGCGGATAGAAGAACGGCAGTGTCAGCGCCACGGACCGCACCACGTTCTCCGCGATGGAAAGCGCAAGGGGAACGGCGTCCTTCGCGCCCGTGTCCAGGCTGTAGAACAGCATCCAGACCACGTTCGGGAGCATCAGCAGCACCGGGACGATGGCGCCTGACCTGACCAAGAGCATCAGCCTCATGTGCTCGCCGGCCTGTGACCGGCCGGCCGAGCGGATGCGGGATGCTCTACGCGGCAACGACCAGAGACCGGATGATTACCCAGCCGACCACCGGCACACGACGCCTGGCCTGCCATTGCGGCCGTTGTGGCATGAGCTCGTAACGCAGGGCGTGTGGGCGTGATCATGACGTCACCGTCCGATGCTGTTGTCCGGCTGTCGCCAGCAGACCGATGCCCACCACACCGGCCGCAATGAGACCGAGGTCAGGCCGGACGCCGAAGAGAAACGCAGCCTGGGCACCGACAAGGCACCACAGCACAGGAACGATCACTGGGCTGCGCGGCGTTGGTGGCACCGCGAAACACAGCACGCCAACGGTGAAGATCGTCGTCGGGCACGGCAGACCGAACGTCGGCGTCTCCGGATAGGGATGGCCGGCGTAGGCAGACCAGACCGGGTACACGATCAAGGCGAAGGCGCTGAGTGTCGTCCCTGCCATGGCCTTCGGGCCGGGGACCCACTGAGCCGCTTGCGGTCCCATGGGCAGCAACATCACGGACACGGTGCGAGGCGACGTGGGACGCTGTCCCCAGCTTGGCGATCGCGCACATCAGCGGCTCGGCGAAAGAACATGGCGATCAGCAACCCCGACGCGGACAGCGTCACCGACCAGAGGGCTGCCCCGTAGATGAACGTCCGGCTGACGAAGTAGGTCAGGAAGATCGGCACTGCCACCGCCGCGTGCGCGATGAACAGCCAACGAATCCATCGCTCGAGGCGGCTGCGACCGAACGCGGGCGCGGTGACGAGGGTGGCCAAGCTCATGAAGATGTAGCCGAGTCCGTCAATGGCGTTGAACACCGAGTCGCCGCGGACGATGGTGAGGAGCGCCGTCTCTGCAGCCGCCCCACGCAGGACGCGCGGCTCGACCACAAAGAGTTCGACGACGTACGCCGCCGAGCACAGCGTGACGTACACCACAGCGAACGCCACTCCGAGTTGGCTCCAGATTCTGCGGTCGCGCGGCACCGCGGCGCTGGTGCAGACCAGCGTGGCGAGAAAGCTTGGCGCGAGCAGCAGCGACGGGACAAGCGGTAACACGGCGTCCCACGGAGGTGGCAACAGCCGTGTTTCCGTCAGGATGGCGGCGGCAGTGAACGCCATCGTGAACCCGGCGGTCAGGAGTGCCGACCATATGCCGAGGCGAGTGACGGCGTGTGGGAGTGAGACTGATGTCGTCATGATGCGGGTCCTCCTGTCGCCGACCTCGACCGCAGCCTCGTCGGCAGCAGCGCCCACAGGACGGCGACGTTCGCCAGCGCTGCGGTGCTTAACGCGATCGGCGCATACCAGACGAGCAGCCACGCGCAGCCGGCGGCCAGGGCCGTCAGCCACGTCGGCGCAGCGAGGGGCCGCCACAGGAGCGCGGCGATCGCGGCCAGGAGGGACACGAGCGCCCAAACATAGACCGCGAATTCTGCGTTCTGCCTGGCGAAGGGCTCGACGCGGCTTTCGACACGGTCCTTCACCCCCTGCAAAATCTTGCGGACGGCGATGCCGTCCGTGAACTCAGTAAACGCGTCGAACGCGAAGGCGAGCGGCGGGCTCCAGTGGTGACGCCATTGGATGCGGCTGACCAGGCGCGTGCGCCGGGCATCGAGTGGATACAGAGCCCAGGTGAAGGCGCCTGGGTACTCGCCAGATGGGCCGGCCCAGACCAGGTAGGCGTCGGGGGCGACGGCATGCACCACGAGACCGCCTAAGGCACTGAGGGGCAGCGGATCGCCGACCGCGAGGTGTTGAAGGTCCGATGCGATGGTGTCGGCGCTGCGCAGCCCGCGTGGACTACCGAGGTTCTCGAGGATGTCGTAGCCGTAGAAGCCGGCTCGCCCGTAGCCCATCTGTACGAGCCATGGCCAGATCTCTTCGGGTGTTCCGTCGATGGTGATGGCCCGCGTCGCCAGAAAGGTGGGATTGCGACTGAGCGCGTCTCCGGGCATGGGCCGGGCGGCCTCGGCCGCCGTCGCGCCCCAGTGCATCTGATACGGACGCGCCACGAGCAGGTACCCAGCGGCCAGAAGGCCAGCGAGCGCGGCCGTCGCCGCTGCCTTCGCCAGGACCCTACTCCTGCGCACGTCGTCTCCTCCTCCTTGATCCGAGGCCGCGATCAGTCGCCGGGCTCAGCCGACGCTCGAGCGCGCGGACTCACGGCGCCGTCGCGTTCGAGGTCTGCCTCGACCCGGTATCGTTGGCGACTACGTCCAGCATCGTGAATTCACCGTAGACGAACTCCCCCTCAGGGAGCCGCCAGCGGGCTTCGCCGTACCCGGCAAGAAACGACGGCCCGAAGTTGCGGTAGTCGCGCAGGGGTGTCGAGAACCGTGCGTTCGCGAATGGATCGTTTGGCGATGGGCGTGCGCGGTCGTCGGACTCGAAGTTGACGAGCCGACCGTCGGGCGCGAAGAACAGCGTGGCTGCGATCGTGTGGCCCCGATGCGTGAACCTCGCGCGCACCGTCGCCTCGTCCACCGGCTCCCAGGTGATGCCCGGCCCCACCAGCGTGCCAGGCGCCAGTATGCACATGTCGTTGAAGAGCGTCACGGTCTCGGCCCGGTCCATGTCGTCGCCGCGGTCATTCACCATCGGCACGACCCCGGCCACAGTGACTCTCATGGTCGCGTGCCCGTCGATCAAGCGGTGAAAGGCCTCGACTGGAAGGCCAAACATGTGCGCGCGCATCAGGAACAGGCGCGTAGGCTCATCCGCGAAACTGTGCTGCTCGGCTTCGAAGGGCATCCACGCGGCATCCGGATCGCTCCTGATGCGCCCAGTGAATCGGATGTGGTAGCTACGGACGCGAGGTTGTCCAAGCGCGCGCGTGACACGCAGATAACGCCGCACCGGCTCGGGCAATGGGACGAGATCTGCCTCGGTGACCACGGGCGCGTCGGCCGCGCGCGACAGTCCCTCGTCTACGTCGCGTAGGTACTGCGCATGGAAACTCCAGGGGCCTTCGGTAAAGAATCCATGCGCGACGACGACCAGGAGCAGCGTATTGGCCGCGGTGCCTGCCCAGGCGTCTCGCCATGCCGTCGTGATGAGCAGCTGCGAGACTACTAGCGCCAGTCCGCCGACGATCCAATACGTGCGCGCTCCGAGGGCGAGCATGAGCGCGGTGGCGACGACGAGGCCGCTTCCCAGCAGCCACAGCATGCCCCATTCGCGGGAAATGGGCTGAGTCAACTGTGGCAACTCGGCGTAGCCGAATGCCTTGGCAAACCCGAGCAGGTGAAGGAGACCGTGCACGGTGAGCAAGCCGACGAGCGCTATGAACATGATTCGATGGGGAGCGAGCATGGCTGTCCGATCAGCGCCGAGTGGCGGCTTCGCGGAGCGTCCGACAGACTCCACCGCTGAGAGGGTCCCCACCAGGTCGCGTTATCGCTCAGGCCTGCGTTTCGTTACTGTAGTGACTGATCCTGCGGCTGTCTGTGCGCTATTGGACAGGACGCGAGCCTGCGTTCAGCTCTGTGGTCTGGCTGGCAGTCGTCGGTCCGAGGGTTGCGCCTGATCCGGTCGGGTGGACGAGGGCGTGAGGACGTAGGCGATGGCCCCGATGGACGTCGCGCCAACCGTCGTCATGCCGGGCGGATGGACGCGGCCCGAGCCGAGCACGATGTGGCTGTACCTGGGTTGTGCCTGATACGTCGATCGCAACGGCAGGAAGATCGTGTTCGACGAAGATCACACGGTGTCCGGGGCGTCGGGGCCTGGCGATTTCTCGGTGCCGGCATCCTTGGCCTTGAACGGGTAGGCCGAACCACCCTTCCTGACGGGCGGTAGCCGTAACGACAGGATCATCGTCGTGGCGAGCACCGCCACCGTGACGAACAGCGACATCGCGACCGGGATCTTGTAGACGTCGATCAGCAGCATCTTCGCGCCGATGAACATCAGCACGATGGCCAGCCCGTACGACAGCAGATGGAAGCGCTCGTGCATGCTGGCCAGCAGGAAGTACATCGCCCGGAGGCCGAGGATCGCGAACACGTTCGAGGTCAGCACGATGAAGGGGTCGGTGGTGATCGCGAAGATCGCCGGGATTGAGTCGACCGCGAACACGAGGTCGACGATGCCGGTCAGCAGGATGACGAGGAACAGCGGCGTCGCCGTCCTGTACGCCGTTGAAGACGGTGAAGAACTTCTCGCCGTCGTAGACCGGCGAGATCGTCATGTGCCGCCGCACCCAGTTCAAGGCGGGATTGCTGTCGAGGTCCGGCTCCTGGCCGGCGGCCCACCACATCTTGACGCCCGTGAACACCAGGAAGGCGCCGAAGACGTAGAGCACCCAGTGGAACTGGGCGATCAGCCACGCGCCGATCAGGATCATTCCGGCGCGCAGCACCAGCGCGCCGAGGATGCCGAACATCAGGACGCGTTTCTGGAACTCGGCCGGCACCGCGAAGTAGGTGAACAGCATCAGGAAGACGAAGATGTTGTCGACGGCCAGTGCCTTCTCGACGAGGTAGCCGGTGACGAACTCGAGGGCCTTGACATCGGCCACGGCATTGCCGCGCGGCCCACCGAGGTACCACCAGAGCCAGCCGGCGAAGGCGCCAGACAGGGCGACCCAGATGGCCGACCAGATGGATGCCTCCTTGATGGATACCTTGTGCGCGCCCTGCTTGTTCATCGCGAAGAAATCCACGAGCAGGGCGATAAGAACGAACGCGGCGAACAGCGTCCAGAGAATCGGCGTACCGATGGTGGTCAATGGACCATTCCTCGATTAGTTCCGGCGCCCCTGGCGTGGGCGGATTGACGATGATGCCGGATGGTCTTGCCTGGCCGATGCTCTTGCGGCATATGGCCTGCTGTGCCGGGCGACGGTTTTCACGCCGGAAAACCTGCCGACCGTAATGACGGCACTGCAGTGGTCCGGGGAGCGCTTCCCGCGCCCACGAACCGGCTACTCCCCAATCGAAGCGCCTCGATTGCAACATAGCCCCACGGCCCTGTCAAACACCGCTGGCGACGTTGAGGTGGCCGGGCCTGACGTTCAGCGGCTCGCCGCGTGGGCGAGTGCCGAGGGCGTCTTGCAGCCGACGATCGCCGGGGCCTCGTGGACGAGCTCGTCGTTCTCAAGAGCCTCCACCATGAACAGGGCGAAGTCCACGCGGCGCGTGAGGTTGCTCTCGAGGATGGGGTCGCCGACGTGCCGGCTCCACACGGGCAGGCCCTGGCTCTCGCCCTCCTCGAGGTCGCTCCCGCGCACGACGGTCCACCGCGTGTCGCTGGCGAAGATCCGCCGGCACGCCTCCACCTGGTCGTCGAGCTCGGCGAATCGAGCCAGACGCGCGCAGCGGCCCGAAGATCGTTCACGATCGCCTTGAGCTTCCATGAATACACGTCCTGGCCGTCGCGCGTGATGTGCCACCCGCACGAGAAGACGAGCCGCGCCCCCGGACGCGCGTAGTCGAGCACCGCCTGGGCCGTTCCCGACGCGTACTGCTGGACGCCCCACGGCGCCAGCACGACGAGCACCCCGTCGCACCCCGCCACGGCGCGCTTGATGACCTCGCGGTCGTTGGTCGCGCCCGGCATGACCGTGATGCGCCCCTTGAAGGCGTCGAGCTTCTCCACGCTGCGCTCGCGGCACACCCCGACGACCTCGTAGCCGCGATCCAGCGCGTGCTGCACCATGTACTTCCCGAGCTTCCCGGAGGCCCCGACGATGCAAACCTTCATTCCTGTACCCCACACAAGAGCGTTGATTCGGTCGCAGACAGGACCCGGCACGCCGCGCTCATCGATCCTGGCGTCCTGCGTGACGCCGTCGTGACGAACCACAAGCTGCAGGCCTGCTTCTTGCGGCGCGCCTTCAGAAAACTCTTAATGAATGAGGTATTTATACCCATAAGCTAAGACTCGTGTGCCTATCGTCGGCGTTTCGACGCCAAGGTCGTCGTCGACCTCTGCGGATTCCGCCAGGATTTCGCACCGCGATCACGACGAAGGGCTCGTTTCCACCCCTCTCCACGTCGAACACCCGCGCCGGCCTGGCCGTCGCGCGGCGCCTCGACGGCCAGTCGCTATGAACACACTGTTGGCGCGCATCCCGTGGGCCAGGTGGCGGCCCAAGCTCTTCGAGACACTGACGTCGTACAGCCGCCGCGCCTTCTTCGCCGACGTCATCGCCGGCATGACCGTAGGCGTGGTCGCGCTGCCGCTGGCCATGGCCTTCGGCATCGCCTCGGGCGTGACGCCGCAGGCGGGAATCTATACCGCCATCGTCGGCGGGTTCCTGGTGTCCGTGCTGGGTGGCTCCCGCATCCAGATCGGCGGACCCACCGGCGCGTTCGTCGTCATCGTCGCCGGCATCATCGCCGCCCACGGCCTGCCCGGGTTGTTGATGGTGACGATGATGGCCGGCGTCATCCTGATCTTCCTGGCCGTGACCGGTCTGGGGCGGGCGGTGAAGTTCATTCCCCGTCCCGTGGTCGTGGGTTTCACCAACGGCATTGCTCTCCTCATTGCGTCGACCCAGATCAAGGACTTCTTCGGCCTGCGAATCGCGGAGCCGCCGAGCGAGTTCTTCGCGCGCATGACGGCGTTGGCCGAGGGAATGTTCACTTGGCACCCCGCCGCGCTGGCGCTGGCCATCGGGTCACTGGCGCTGGTGTTGCTCGTGCCACGCTGGCTGCCGCGCGTTCCCGGGTCCATCGTGGCGCTCGTCCTCGGCACCGTGGCCGTCGTGGCCTTCCAGCTGCCGGTGGAGACCATCGGCTCGAAGTTTGGCGGCATCCCGAGTGGGCTGCCTGCGTTCAGCATGCCGGCATTTCGCGCCGACCTGATCTTCCCGCTGCTGCCGTCGGCCCTTACCGTGGCCGTGCTGGCCGCCGTGGAGAGCCTCCTGTCGGCCGTGGTCGCCGACTCGATGATCGGCGACCGGCACAACTCGAGCGCGGAGCTGATGGCGCAGGGGGTCGCCAACCTGGTAGCGCCGCTCGTTGGCGGCATCCCGGTCACCGGCGCCATCGCGCGCACGGCCACCAACTTCCGCTCGGGGGCGCGCTCGCCCGTGGCTGGCATCGTCCATGCGGCCACCCTGCTCGCCATCATCCTGCTGCTCGCTCCGCTCGCCGCCTACGTGCCGCTGGCGACACTGGCGGCCGTGCTCTTCGTCGTGGCTTACAACATGGGGGAGTGGCGTGAGATTCCCGGAATCTGGCGCCTCGACTGGGCCGACAAGTCGGTGTGGATGATTACGTTCGGGCTGACGGTGATGGCAGATCTGACGGTAGCCGTGGAGGTGGGCATGGCCCTGGCCGCGCTGCTCTACATCTACCGCGTCACCGACACGACCGTCGTCTCTACGCTGTCACCGGACGACATCGAAGGCGGCCGGGCGCATGCGCTGCAAGACAAACACGTGCCGCCCTACGTCACGATCCTGCGCATCCACGGACCCTTCTTGTTCGGGATGACGGACAAGCTGGCCGATGTGACCACGGACCTGTCTGCATTCGCTCCCATCGTGATCCTGCGGCTGCGTCACATGCCGGCCATCGATGCCACCGGCTTGCACGCGCTGGAAGCGCTGAGCGACCGTCTGAGGAGGGCTGGCCGCACGCTGATTCTGTGCGGCGCCCGCCAGCAGCCAGCCGCGTTCCTGCGTCAGGCCGATTTCCTGGCTCACGTCGGCGCCGACAACATCGTGCCGCACGTGCAAGCGGCGCTGGCGCGCGCCGAGGAGGTCCGATCCCGCTTCCCAGGCGCCGGCGACGACGCCGGGCGCGAGAGCGCCGGGCGCGAGGGCACCGGGGCATCACGGTAGCGGGGCCCCTCGTCAGACGAGACCGAAGGCCAGTTCGCCGAGTTTTTCCACGCTGCAGACGACGCGGTCGCCCGGCTTGAGCCACACCTGCTCCGCCTTCGGCTTGCCGTAGATGACGCCGTGCGGCGTGCCGGTGAAGAGCAGATCGCCCGGCTTGATGGTCATCATCCGCGACGCGAAGCTGATCAACTGCCGGCAGTTGAAGATCATGTCGTTGGTGTTCCAGTCCTGCCGCTGCTCGCCGTTGATCCGGCATTCGAGGCGCAGGGCGTTGGGGTCGCCGACGAGGTCGCTGGTCACCAGGTGCGGACCGAGCGGCGCGAAGCCGTCGAAGGTCTTGCCGATCATGAACTGCGACGTGAGGTACTGCAGGTCGCGCGCCGTGAAGTCGTTGCCGGTGCAGTATCCGGCCACGTAGCTGAGAGCGTCGGCCGGCGACACGTTGCGGCACTCGCGGCCGAAGACGATGACCAACTCGATTTCGTGGTCGAACTGCGTCGCCGCCGCGGTCGGCAACGTAATCGTCCCGCCGTGGTGGTTGAGCGTGTTGTTGAACTTGTTGAAGAGGGTTGGGTTGGCGGGGATGGGCGTGCCGGTCTCGGCGGCGTGCCGCCGGTAGTTGAACCCCGTCATGATGATCTTCTCGGGACGGGTGACGAGCGGCGCATGCCGGACCGTGCTCTCCGGGACATAGAGGCTGGCCGGACCATCGGCGGCCGCCGCCACCAGTGCCGCCAGCAGGCCGCCCTTGCCGTTCTGCAGCAAATCGTCGGTGTCGATCGGCGCCGGCAGCTTGTACCGTGCGGCGGCCGCCGCCACCTGGAGCACGCCCCTGGGCAGGCTCACGCCGAGCCGGGGGCCGGCGGCGGTGCGCATGTTCAGCAGCGTCATGTTGCGTGGCATCTCGAACGCGCCCGCTGGCGCGGGTCCGGCCTGGGCCGCCACAGGCGCTGGTGACGCCAGCGTCGCGGCCGTGGCCGAGACCATCCCGGCGGCGGACTTCAAGAACGTGCGGCGATGTGAGTGCATGTCGTCTCCCTGGGCCTGCCACCATGGCGGCGGCAGCGGCGGTGCCATGCATTCTAGTGGCGCGAGCAGTGCACGGTCAGGCTGAGGGTACGCCCACCACGGTGACCGGCCACGACGCTCCGTTCCGCGGCGTTGGGTGTCGAGTGCTCCAGTCGCGCTCGCGCCGGCCGTGGCAGTGCGCCGAAGCCATTTGGCCGTCCCGGTCTTCTCCTTGATACTGACGGTTGAGCGGATTGGTCCGCCAGGTCACCAGGCTGTGTCCGTCACCTTCCCACTGCGCCTCGTCCTCCCTGACGTCGGACACCAGGCCGACGCCTGCATCGCGCGGCTGCGTGCGCGCATCGCCGGCCGCGACGGGATCTCCTTGTCGCACGTCACGGGCGATGACGACACGCTCTGTGTGCATTTCGACCCGGCGCGCATCCGGTTGGCGGACGTGGAGCGCCTGGTCGTCGCCACGGGCGCCAGCCTCGGAGACGAGTACGGCCACGTGTCCATTCCCTTCCGGGCGATTCGAGCGGAGGACGCCGGTCGTGGCCTCGAAGAGGTCTTGAGGCAGGTGCCTGGCGTCTTTGGTGTCGCCGCCAGTGTGCCGGCGCAGCGCGTCTACGTCGAGTACCGACCGGCGCGTGATCGATGCGGAGGGGCTCAGCCGGGCCGTCGCGCAGGCAGGCTTCCCGCCCGCGACGGCGGACCCGTCCGCCGGGACGGACGTCGCGGCGCCGGCAGGGTCCTGGTATCGCGGCAACCGCGAGCTGGTCTGGAGTGTGTGTGCCGCGATTTTTTTCGTCGCGGCGTGGGGCGGCCAACGGTTCGGCGGCTGGCCCGCATCCACCGCGATGCCGCTCTATCTCGTGTCGTATGCGTTCGGGGCGTGGGACCTCGTGCGACACGCCGTGGCTCGGCTGCGCCGCGCCGTGCTCACCTTCGATATCGATCTGCTCATGCTGGTGGCCGCGGTCGGTGCGGCGGTGCTGGGTGAGTGGGCGGAGGGCGCGTTTCTGCTGGCGCTCTTTTCGTTGGCCCACGCGCTCGAACACTACGCGATGGACCGCGCCCGGGGCGCCATCCGGGCGTTGACCGAACTGGCGCCGGCCCGGGCGCGCGTGCGCCGGAAGGGCGCCGATGTCGACGTGCCGGTGGAGGCTGTCGCGGTCGACGAAATCGTGCTGGTGCGGCCGGGTGAGCGGATCCCTGTCGACGGCGTCGTGGCCACGGGTCGCTCGTCGGTAGACCAAGCTCCCGTCACCGGGGAATCGGTGCCGGTGGACAAGGACGCCGGCGACGACGTGTTCGCGGGAACGGTCAACGGAGAAGGGGCGCTCGAGGTGCGGACGACGCGCGCGGTGGGGGATTGCACGCTCGATCGGGTCATTCGGCTGGTCGAGGACGCGCAGACCGCGAAGGCGCCGACACAGCAGTTCACGGACCGCTTCGAACGCGTCTTCGTCCCCGTGGTCCTGGTCGCCGCCGCGCTCGTGATGGTGGTGCCGCCCCTGGCGGGTTGGTCCGCCTGGCAGCCGGCGGTGTATCGCAGCATGGCGCTGCTGGTGGCGGCGTCGCCCTGTGCCCTGGCGCTTGGGACGCCGTCGGCCGTGCTGGCCGCCATCGCCCAGGCGGCGCGCCGGGGTGTCCTCATCAAGGGCGGCGTGCACCTCGAGAACCTGGGGACGTTGACGGTCGTGGCCTTCGACAAGACCGGCACCCTGACGGTCGGCCGGCCGGACGTCACCGATATCGAGCCGTTGCACGCGGACTCGCCGGAGGCGTTGCTCCGCGTCGCGGCGGCCGTCGAACGACAGTCCCAACACCCCCTGGCGCAGGCCGTGGTTCGAGCGGCGGCCCAGCGGACGCTCGACGTCCCCGCCGCCGGACCGCTGGAGAGCATCACGGCGCGCGGGGTACGGGCGACCGTCGACGACGAGTTGGTCGAGATCGGCAGCCCGCGGCTGTGGACGGACCAGCAGATCCCTCTCCCGATGGAGATCGCGACGGCACTGGACAGGCTGCAGGACGCCGGCCGGAGTGTCATGGTCGTGAAGCACGGACCGCGCTGGCTCGGCGTGCTGGGGCTGGCCGACCAGCCGCGACCGGAAGCGCGAGCGGTGCTCGAACGGCTTCGTGGTCTCTCCCTGGGTCCGCTCGTGATGTTGACCGGAGACAACCGCGGGGTGGCCGAGGCCGTGGCGCGCGAGATTGGCGTGGACGAGGTGCGCGCCGGCCTTCTGCCCGAGGACAAGGTCACCGCTGTTCGAGCACTGATGGAGACCCACGGCCGGCTGGCGATGGTCGGCGACGGGGTCAACGATGCCCCGGCGCTGGCCCAGGCCACGGTGGGCATCGCGATGGGCGGCGCCGGCACCGCGGTCGCGCTGGAGACCGCTGACGTGGCGCTGATGGGCGACGACCTGGCGACGTTGCCTTTCGCCGTCGGGTTGTCCCGACAGGCGGCCGGCATCATCACGCAGAATCTCGCCCTCTCGATGGCCGTGATTGCCCTGCTCGTCGTCGCCACGCTGGGCGGCTGGGCGGGGATCGGCACGGCCGTGCTCCTGCACGAAGGGAGCACCATGGTGGTGGTCGCCAACTCGCTCCGCCTGCTGGGCTACGGCCGATGACGTCTGGCGGCCCGCGACGCAAGGGCAGTAGGCCGCGGCTGCTCCTCCGCGAGCAGTAGAGTAGGAGCCGGTCGCGCCCGCCGACCTGCCAATGAGACCAGCGATATGGACTACCCAGTAGCTCCCTCGTGGACGTCATGACCGAGCACGGGATCGCGCCAGGCTGGCCGGGGATCGCGCCGCGCTGGACGTCGAGCGCGAAACAGGGCGTCGGCACCGCGCTCGAGGCGACCAGCCGCGTCTGGTTCACGCTCAGCCACGGCGTGTTGAACGAGGTCTACTACCCACGGCTCGACCAGGCCTGTGTCCGCGACCTGGGCCTCATCGTCACCGATGGCGCGACCTTCTTCTCGGAGGAGCGCCGCCATGCGGCCAGTACCGTGGCGTGGCTGGCGCCGGGCGTGCCTGGCTTCGTGGTCACGAACACGTGCCATGCGGGCCGTTACCGGATCGTCAAGGAAGTGCTGGCCGATCCGCGACGCGACGTCGTGTTGCAGCGCACCGTCTTCCAGTCGCTCCCGGGGGACGACCAACCCGCCCTGCAGCTCTATTTGTTGCTGGCGCCGCACCTGGCCAATGGCGGTTGGGGCAACACGGCCTGGGTGGGCGACTACAAAGGCGTGCCCATGCTGTTTGCGGAACGGAATGGGCTGGCGCTGGCACTGGGTTGCACGCCGTCACTGAAACGGGGCTCGGCGGGCTTCGTGGGTGCGTCCGACGGCTGGCAGGACTTGAACGCCCACAAGCACCTCACGCACACCTACCAACGCGCCGAGAACGGCAACGTCGCCCTCACGGGCGAGCTCGATGTTGACGCCCCGGGGGGCGAGTGCCTCATCGCCCTCGGGTTCGGGATTACGCCCGAGGAAGCGGGGTTCCGTGTGCGCGCCAGCCTGCTCGACGGCTTCGACCGGGCGCGGACGGCGTTCGTCACGTCGTGGTCGGCGTGGCAGCACCGAGTGGCAATCAGCAACGACGCTGCCGGCGCCCGGCGAACGTCGGTGGCGGTGAGCGCGGCCGTGATTCGGACGCACGAGGAGAAACGGCTTCCGGGTGGCATCATCGCCAGCCTGTCGATCCCCTGGGGCAATACCAAGGGCGACAGCGACCTGGGCGGGTATCACCTGGTATGGCCGCGGGACCTGGTCGAGACTGCCGGCGCCCTGGTGGCCTTGGGCACCTGGGGCGACGCCCGTCGCGTCCTCGACTACCTGCGCGTCACCCAGAACGCCGACGGCTCGTGGCCGCAGAACATGTGGCTGGATGGGCGGCCGTATTGGCACGGCGTTCAGCTCGACGAGACGGCGTTCCCGGTGCTGCTCGTCGACCTGCTTCGACGTAGCGGGCATCTCGACGAGGCGGGCCTGCGCGCGTACTGGCCGATGGTCAGGACCGCCGCGGCCTTCGTGGTCCGGAACGGCCCCAGCTCGGAACAGGACCGGTGGGAGGAAGACGCCGGGCTCTCGCCGTTCACCGTGGCCGTGGAAGTGTCGGCGCTGTTGATTGCCGCCGAGGTCGCCGACGGGTTCGGCGAACCGGCCATCGCTCGCGACCTTCGCGATACGGCCGACGCCTGGAACGAGGCGTTGGACTCGTGCACCTACGCCACCGGCACCGAGCTGGCGGCGCGGGTCGGGGTCGAGGGTTATTACGTGCGGGTGGCGCCGCTGGAAATCGCGGACGGCGCCTCGCCGCTGACCGGCTTCGTCCCCATCAAGAACCGGGCATGGCCGCAGCCCGAGGTGCCGGCCGTGGAGTTGGTCAGCCCCGACGCGCTGGCCCTGGTGCGGTTCGGCCTGCGCGCCGCCGATGACCCCAAGATCCTGAATACGGTGCGGGTCATCGACGCGCTGCTCAAAGTGGATCTGCCGTCGGGGCCCGGTTGGCGCCGCTACAACGGCGACGGCTACGGCGAGCAGCTCGACGGCCGGGCGTTCAACGGCGCCGGCCTCGGGCGGGTATGGCCGCTGCTGACCGGTGAACGCGCCCATTACGAGCTTGCGGCCGGGCGAAGGTCGGAAGCCACGCGGCTCCTGGCCGCGTTCGAAGCGTGTGCGGGCGAGGGCGGCCTGCTCCCGGAACAAGTGTGGGAGAGCGAGGACATCCCGGCGCGCGAGTTGTTCCGGGGCCGGCCGTCAGGGTCGGCCATGCCGCTCGTCTGGGCTCACGCCGAACACATCAAGCTGGTGCGCTCGGTGCAGGATGGCCGCGTCTTCGACATGCCCGAGGCCACCCGGCGACGCTACGTCGTGGAGGGGACGACGGCGCGCTACGCCTGCTGGCGCTTCAACCACAAGATCCGCAGCGTGCCGGCCGGTCGCGACCTTCGCGTCGAGGCGCTCGAGCCGTTCGTCCTGCACTGGAGCAGCGATACCTGGGCGACGACGGCCGATGCGACGTCCCGGGACACCGCGCTCGGTATCCACGTCGTTGACGTTGCGGTCGGCAGGCTACCCGCCGGTGACGCGATCGACTTCACGTTCTACTGGCCGAAGGCGCAGCGGTGGGAGAACCAGAACTATCGCGTGTCTGGCACCCCGTAAGCCAGTCCTCGAAAAGACCACAGCCAACCAGGAAAAAGGCTGCCCAAGGCCGACAAAGCCGCTCCGCCTGGCGTCTGGTGGCTCGCCCAATTGGCCGCCGTCCGCGCGCCAGACATCGATAATTACACGGAAAAACTGCGCACTTGGTGGCCGCCCCCGCCGAACCCTACCCGCTCCCGTCCCGGCCGCCGTTTTGCAGAGCCGGCTCGCCTGTGGCGCCCCCTCTCTGGCGTCCGAGCGAAAGGCAGTCTCGTCATGTCGACCGACCACCTGCTACGGATTCGCCGCGCCGCCATCGTCGTGCTGGTCACGCTGGTCTCCGTTCCGGTGGCCGCGCACGACCTGGTCTACGACGTCACCATCGCGACTTACCTGAAGGCCGAGGGGCAGCAGTTGCGCCTCCTGGTGCGCGTGCCGCTGGCCAAGCTGCGCGACACCAACTGGCCGCTACACGAAGGGGGTGACACGCTCGACCTGGCCCAGGCCGGCCCGGTGCTCACCTCGGCCGCCACGAAGTGGCTCGGCGACCGGGTCACGCTGTTCGAGGGTGAGCGGCTCCTGCCGGCCCCGACCATCGCCGCCGTAAGGGCCACGGCCGCGGGCGACCGGTCGTTCGAATCGTCACGACGCCGCCATCGCGCACGCGACCGCGCCGCCGGCCGACGACGAGACCATCTCGGTCGCGACCGGCCTGCTCGACGTGCTCTTCGAGGTGCCGATTGCGTCGTCCTCGTCGCAGTTCAGCATCGATGCGCGCTGGTCGCCCCTGGGTCCCGTCTCGCTGACCATCGTCCGCTTGATCCTGCCCGACGGCGGCGTGCGCGCCTACGAGCTGGTCGGGGACGTCGGCCGGGTGCAACTCGACCCGGCGTGGTACCAGGCGACGGCGCGATTCGTCGCGCTGGGCTTCGAGCACATCCTCGGAGGCTTCGACCACCTGTTGTTCCTGTTCGCGCTGGTCATCCCGTTCCGGCGCTTTCGCGAGCTGGTGGTGGTGGTCACCGCGTTCACGCTCGCCCATTCCATCACGCTCATCGCCTCGGCCTACGATCTGGCGCCCGCGGCCCCCTGGTTCCCGCCGCTCATCGAGATGCTGATTGCCGCTTCCATCGTCTACATGACGTTCGAGAACATCATCGGCGCCCAGCTTCACCGCCGTTGGCTCATCACCTTCGCGTTCGGGCTCGTGCATGGCTTTGGCTTTTCGTTCGCGCTCAAGCAGACGTTGCAATTCGCCGGCGCACACCTGCTCGCGTCGCTGCTGGCTTTCAACATCGGCGTGGAACTCGGCCAGTTGCTCGTGCTGGCGTTGGTCATCCCGGCACTGGGCGTGATCTTCCGTTACGTCGACGAAAAGGTGGGGGTCGTCTGCCTGTCCGCCTTCGTGGCGCACCAGGGCGCCCACTGGTTCGTCGAGCGGGCCGGCGTGTTGCGCCATAGCTACCTGATGGTGATGCCCGACCTCACCACGGCGTTCTTCGCGGCCCTGTTCCGGTGGGTGCTCGGGATCGCCGTGTTCGTGGCCGCAATGTGGGCGATGTCCACGGTGGGCCGTTCGCGCCTGGCGCGGCCCAAGGCGTGAACATGCCGCCCCGGCCGTTCACCTCGAGCGCCGCGCATCTCCTCGCCACGCTGGCCGCGGGCCTGCTCATGGGCCTGGCCGTGGCCGGGCCGGCCGCGGCGCAACCCCCCGAGCTGTCGGGCACCGTGCGCGACGAGACCGGCGGGTCGTTGCAGGGCGTCACCGTGGAGCTGCGCCGCGCCAACCAGCCGCCGCTGTTGGAGGTGACCGATGACCGCGGCGCCTACCGCTTCGCCAACCTCGTCAGCGGGCACTACACCTTGACCTTTTCGCTGCTGAACTTCGCGGGCGGCAGGCGCGAGATCGATGTGCCGCTGGCCGGTGCCAGGACGGTCGACGCCGTCTTGCATCTGGCGCTCAACGCGGAGGTGACGGTCACTGGCGCGCGGACGTTCGCGAACCTGGCTGATGTCGAGAACCCCACCGACAACCTCGTCGGCATCGCGCAGTCGGCGAGCCAGGGGGCGATCACCGCCGCGCAGCTCGAAGCGCGGCCGTTCATGCGCCAGGGTGAGGTGCTCGAAACGGTGCCGGGCGTGATCGTCACCCAACACAGCGGCGAGGGCAAGGCCAACCAGTATTTCCTGCGCGGCTTCAACCTCGATCACGGCACCGACTTCGCCACGACGGTTGCCGGCATGCCGGTGAACATGCCCACGCACGCGCACGGCCAGGGCTACTCCGACCTCAACTTCCTGATTCCGGAACTGGTGAGCGGCGTGCAGTTCTCGAAGGGGCCGTACTTCGCGGAGCAGGGCGACTTCGCCACCGCCGGATCGTCGAACATCCGCTACAGCAACGCGCTCGAACAGCCCATCGTCCAGCTCGAGGTCGGGGGCTACGGGTTCGCCCGGGCGTTGGCCGCCGTGTCACCGAGGCTCGGCGCCGGGCACGTGGTGCTGGCCGTCGAGGCCGGCCACGACGACGGCCCATGGGCCAGCCCCGACCAGTATCGCAAGTTCAACGGGGTCGTCCGCTACACCCGGGGCAACGCGGTGAACGGCCTGTCGCTCACCGCCATGGGGTATCACGGTCAGTGGAACGCGACGGACCAGGTGCCGCTGCGGGCGGTCGACGACCAAGCTGCTCGGCCGCTTCGGCTCGATCGATCCACCGACGGCGGCAACACCTACCGGGTCAGTCTGTCCGGGGGCTGGCAGCACGGCAGCGCCAACGGCCAGGCGTCGACGAGTGTCACCGCCTACGCCATCGGCTATGGCCTCGACCTGTTCTCGAACTTCACGTTCTTTCTCGACGATCCCGGCGCGCGGCGATCAGTTCGAGCAGGCCGATCGCCGCCTCATCAGCGGCGGCAAGATCGTCTACCGGCGCGCCGGGCGCTGGCGGGGTCGTCCGGTGCAGACGACCGTGGGCGTGCAAGGCCGCAACGACGCTGTCGGCACCATCGGCCTGTACCACACCCAGAGGCGCGCCCGTCTGGAGACGCGTTCCCTCGACGCTGTGATGGCCACGACCGCGGGGGCCCACGCGCAGACGGAGGTCGAGTGGACGCCGTGGTTCCGCACCATGACCGGGGTACGCGCCGATGGCGCGCGGTTCGCCGTGACCGCGCGCGATCCCCTCAACAGCGGCTCGGCCGCGGCCGTGATGGTCAGTCCCAAGGCCGACGTGATGATCGGCCCCTGGCGGCGGACGGAGTTCTATGCCAACGCCGGAACGGGCTTCCACAGCAACGACGCGCGCGGCACGACCATCGTGCGCGACCCGGACGGCGCGCCGGCCGAGCGGGTCGACCCGCTGGTCCGGGCCAAGGGCGCCGAGTTCGGCGTGCGCTCGGTGCTCGTGCCGCACCTGCAGAGCACGCTCTCGCTCTGGATGCTCCGGCTCGATTCGGAGCTGGTGTTCGCCGGCGACGCAGGGGCCACGGAGGCGAGCCGGCCGAGCGCGCGCCGCGGCGTCGAGTGGACGAACTACTACCGGGCGTTCCCGGGCGTGCTCATCGACGCCGACCTCTCGTGGTCACGCGCGCGCTTCACCACCTTCGAGACGTCCGGCCAATACATCGCGGAGTCGGTCGGCACGGTCTTCTCGGCCGGGCTCTCGAGCGAGGAACGGCGCCGCGTCTTCGGGGGTATCCGCTGGCGCTACTTCGGGCCGCGCTCGCTCACCGACGACGACACGGTGCGCTCCAAGCCGTCGAGTGTCGTGAACCTGCAGGCGGGTTGCCGGATGAGCAAGCGGGCGCGTCTGGCCCTCAACGTGTTCAACCTGTTCGACGTGGCCGACAGCGATATCGACTACTACTATGCCTCGCGGTTGCCGGGAGAGCCGAGCGGCGGGCGATTCGACATCCACACCCACCCAGCGCTGCCGCGCACCGCGCGGCTGCACGTGGTGCTCAGTTTCTAGCGCTGGACGACCTCAATCATCGGGAACCCCGCCAACATGCCCCGTGGCAGCGACGACTCGCAGGGGCCCTACTTCAGGCTGTACATCAGGACCTTGAAGGACCCAGGCACGACCTGCGGGCGTCCCTTGCCGGACCGGTTCGGCACGGTCGCTGCCGCCGGCACGAAGATGTCGTGGGTCGCAGGATTGAGGATCATCGTGCGTCCCGAGACCATCGTCGGCAACGTCTGGACCACCGTCAGCGAATCGGGAGCATCCAGGTGGGCAATCGTCACGGTGCCGTCCGCGCCGTTGGAGGCAAAGGCCAGTCCGGTCCCAGCATCGAACGTTCCGCCGTCGGCGCCAGCGCCGATCGGCGTCGTGGTGACGTGCCGGCCGGTCGTGCTGTCGGTCACCACCATCACCTTGTTGGCGCAGGCGCTGAACAGCCGGTGGCTCTTGGCGTCGTAGCCGAGACCCGTCGGTTCCTCGCAGCCGGTGAGTGGCCAGGTAGCCAGGAGCGTGTGCGCAGTGATATCAATCACGGCAATCGCGCCCGTGTCTTCGAGGTTGACGAAGAGCCGTGTGGCCGCCTCATCCTGCACGACGGCTTCCGGCTTGCCGCCCAGCGGGATGGTCGCCACGACCTTTCCGCTGCGCGCGTCGAAGACGGTCGCGGACTTCCCGGTGCCATTCATCGTGTAGACCTGCTGGCGCGTCGGCTCGTAGTAGATGGCGTCGGGATTTCCGCCGGTGGCCACCGTGCCGAGCGGCTTCAAGGTCTTGAGGTCGACGATGGTCGAGGTATTGGCCCGGCCGTTGCTCGAGAACCCCCGCCCGAGGTCCGGCGCAATGGCGAAGCCGTGCACGCCGGGGGTGTCCGGAATCTCTCCAACCACCGTGCCGGCGTCGATGTCGACGACCACGACCTTGGTGGCGTGCGACACGTAGAGACGATGGGCGGCGGGATCGACGGTGATGTAGTCCCAGCCCCCCTCACCGCCGATCGGGATCTCCTTGACCAGATGATAGGTGCCGGCGGCCTGGCCGGTGAGGACCGCGGCCAGTATGAACACGGAGACGACGGGGGTGCGACGCATCACGACCTGCTTTCTGGAATGAGGCGATGAACGAGGGTCGCTCGTGTGCCGGTCTCTTGCCGTCACGGAGCGGTGCGGCGAAGAACGCGCATGACGGTCGGTGTGGCGACGAGCGAGAGCAGCACCGAGATGGCCAGCGCCCCGATCACGGCGATGGCCAGCGGCTTCAACATGTCGGCCCCCGAGCCGACGCCGTAGGCCAGCGGCAGCATACCGAGCGCCGCGGCCAGGGAGGTCATGAGGACGGGCCGCAGGCGCCGGCGCCCCGACGTGATCAGGGCGTCGTCGAGTGACTGGCCATCGGCGACGAAGTGCTCGACGAAATCCAGCATCAGGATGCCGTTCTTCGCGACGATGCCGATGCCGATGATGGCGCCCAGGAACGACACCACGTTGAGCGACGTCCCCGTCAGCCACAAGGCCAGCGTCGTGCCGAAGAGCGAGAGGATCGCCCCGGCCACGATGGCGACGGGTGCGGCGAACGACCGGAATTCAATCAGCAGGACGGTGAAGACCAGCACGATGGCCATGCCCAGCACCGCTGCCAGGTTGCGAAACGAGGCCTGCTGCTGCTGGAACAGACCGCCGTACTCGATCACCGCGCCGGCCAGCGCCGGATCGTTGGCCAGGCGTTGCTGGATCTCGGTCATGGCGCTGCCGAGATCCCGGCCCTCGAGCCGGGCCGTCACCGCGATGTCCTGGCGCAGGTCTTCGCGCCGCAGTTCCAGTTGACCGGCGTCTTCGCTGATCTCGACCAGGTCCGCGAGCCGCACGGTCTGTCCCGCCGCCGACCGCAAGGGCAGCTCGCGCAATTGCGCAATCCGTGCGATCTGCGCCGGGTCGACGGTGACTCTGATGGTCACCACCCGGTCCCCTTCGAGTACCGTCGACGACGGCGTCCCCAGCATGGCCGTGGTCACCGCCACGGCGATATCGTCGGCCGTGAAGCCGAGCCGCTGCGCCTCGACCGGTCGCACCCGCAGGCGTAGGGTCGTTCCCGCGTAGGTGAGCCCATCGAACGTGTCGACCACGCCGGGAATCGCCTGCAGCGTGGCTTCGATCGCCGGACCGGCCAGCTTCAGGAACGCGCTGTCGGTCGAATACACCTTGATCTCGATGGGCTTGGGCGCCCACATCAGGTCTCCAATCAGGTCCCCCAGGATTCCGGGGAACTCGAACTCCACCCCCGGCAGGGTTTTGGCGAAGTGGCTTCTGAGGTCCGAGATCACCTCTTCGGTCGGGCGCACGCGACCGGGACGCAGCTTGACCAGGAAGTCGCCGGTGTTCGGTTCGGCGATCGCCAGGGCCAGCCGCGCGCCGGTGCGCCGCGAGTAGCTTTCGACGTCCGGCAGCGACCGGAGGTAGGTCTCGGCCTGCATCAACTCCGCATTGGTCTCGGACAGACTGGTGCCGGGCGGCGTCCGGTAGTCGATGACGAAGCCACCCTCGTCCATGGGCGGCAGGAAGTCGGATTCGAGCCTGGCGTAGAGGCCGGCAGTGGCCGCCAGCACCCCGGCACAGAGTGCCAGGGCCACCCAGCGGTAGCGCAACGACGCGCGTAGCGCCCGTTCGTAGGTGCGGCCAATGGCGGCCAGGACGGCGCCCTCGTCACTGTGGGCGGCGCCGGCGCGGTGGCGAGGGGCGCGCGTCAGCCACAGGGCCAACGCCGGCGTGAGCGACACGGCGAGCGCCAGCGAGGTGAGCAGCGACGTCACCATGGTGAGGGCCAGGGCGCGGAAGAACACGCCGGTGATGCCGTCCAGGAACGCCAGCGGAATGAACACCACCACCGGCGTCAAGGTCGAGCCAACCAGGGGGCGGACGATCTCGCTCACGCCCTGCTGCACGGCGTCCACCCGGCTGAGCCCGGCGATCATCTTGGCGTGGATGGCCTCGACCACGACGATGGCATCGTCGATCACCAGGCCGACCGCGGCGGCGATGCCGCCCAGCGTCATCAGATTGAACGTCAGCCCGGCCAGGCGCATGATCACCAGCGTGATCAGGATGGTCACCGGAATGACCAGGGTGGCGACCAGCGTGGTGCCCCAGGTGCGCAGGAACAGGAAGATGATCAGGACCGAGAGCACGAGGCCGAAGCCGATGGCTTCCCACACCGACCGCACGGAATCCTGCACGATCAGGGACTGATCGTAGAAGGGCGCCAGCGTCATGTCGGGTGGCAGCTCACGGCTGACCTCGTGCATCTGCGCCGCCAGCTGCCGGGCGATCTCGAGCGTGCTCCCATCGGGCTGGCTGCGGACGTTCAGCAGCACCGCATTGACGCCGTCGGCGGTCACCGCGTTGAAGACGGGCTCGGCGCCGCGCTCCACCCGCGCGACGTCCTGGACGCGAATCGGCACCCCGCCCGATACGGTCACGACGATGCCGCCGATGTCGGCCGCGGTGCGCGCCCGGGCATCGACGAGGGCGAGGTAGAGCGTGTGATTTTCCTCGTGCATGCCAGTCGGGGCCACCAGGTTGTTCTTCGCCAGGGCCTCGGTCACCTGGGTCACGCCCAAGCCGGCGGCCTGCAGCCGCACGGAGTCGATGACCACGTGGAATTCCGGCGCGCGCCCCCCAACCAGGTCGACCCGGGCCACGCCAGGGATGCGCAGGAAGCGCGGCTTCAACGTGTAGCGCGCCTCCTCCCACAACTCGGTGAGGTCGCGCGTCGGACTCGTCAGGCTGATGCCGATAATCGGAAAGGCCGAGAACGTCAGCCGGAACACCGAGGTCGAGGCCGAGGTCGGCAGGCTGCTGCGAATCTGCGAGAGGCGGCCGACGACATAGAGCTCCGACTGCACCATGTCGACGGACCAGTTGAAGAACACGTTGATCTCGGCCGAGCCGCGACCGGTGCCCGAGGTGACGCGTTCGGCTCCGGGAATGTCCTTCAGCGCTTCCTCGATCGGCCGGGTGATGGTGGCCATCATCTCGTCGGCGGGCATGACGCCGTTGTCCACCAGGATGACGACGCGCGGGAAATCGGTGCTGGGAAACACCGAGGACGGCAGGCGGTAGGCACTGTAGACGCCGGCGACGCACAGCGCGAGACTGACGAACGTGACCGAGAGCGCGTGGTGGGTCACCCATCGGGCCGACCGCGGAGTCGCGGGCGGCGGGGGCGGCGCGACGTGGTCTCCGGCGGCCATGTCAGCGTCCGATGACCGTGATCTTGCTCTTGGCGGGCAGGCCGTAGGCGCCTTGCACGACCACCGCCATCCCGGCCGCCAGCCCGTCGCCCTGCACCTCGACGACGCCCCCCTCGCGCAGTCCCAGCGTGACCCGCCGCTTGACGGCCGTGTCTCCGTCGACGACGGCCAGCTCGTGTCCGCCGTCCACCTGCACGATGCTCTCGACCGGCACGACCAGCCGGTCGCGCCGTTCTTCGGTCACGATGCGCACGCTCACGAACTGACCAGGGCGCACCGCCGCGCCGGCCGCCGTGCGACCTCGCACCACGACCGTGTCGGTTGCGCCGTCGACCTGCGCCCCGATGTAGTCCACCGTGGTCGTGGTGGCTGCCGAAGCCGGCGTGGCCGCGGGCTCGCCCGCGTTCGCGCCGGGCAGCACCTCCATCCGCTGACCACGCCTGACCGTGGCCACATCGACACTGCGAATCGACACGCTCACGACGAGGCGTTCGAGGTCGATGAGTTCCGCCAGGTTGGTGGACGGATCGACGGCATCGCCGAGGCGGGCGCCGAGCGTCACGATGGTGCCGGTGATAGGCGCCGGCACGTCGAGCAGGCGCCGTTGCAATGCCGCCGCGGCCAGCTCGCTGCGCGCCGCGGCCAGCTGCGCGGCCGCTTCCTGATAGGCCTTCTGGGAGGTCGCTTGGCCCGGGCCAAGCTGCTCCTGCCGCTGCATCAGCTGCTCGGCAACCGCAACCGCCTGCCGGGCGCGCTCGACCGCGACCTCGGCCACACGGCCGTCGAGCCGGAACACGGTGGCCCCTCGCACCACGCGTTGCCCCTCGGCGCTCACGACGGCCGTGATCACCCCGGCGACCGGCGAGGTGACGCGCGCGCTCGCCGCCGGTCTGCCGGCGCTGGCCGGTTCGGGTTCGACCCGCCCAAAGCCCTGTACGTAGGCGTGAAGGGTGGTCTGCACAATCGGGGTGACGGTGACCGCGACCTCGGGTTCGGCCTCGGACGCGGGCGGATCCGCCGGCGCGGCGGCACAGGCCGTGAGCCCGACGAGGACGGCCATCGCCATCGCGGGTGCGCCGTACCGGGCCCCAGTCATTGCGGTTCTCCTGGAAGGGGGTTGAGGGGGAGATCGGCCGGCCGCTGCATCGCGTCCTCGATGTCGCCCAGCGCCTGTTGCGCCTGGACGGCTGCGTCGAGGCGGACGACGGTCCGAGTCATCACGTCGACTTCGACCACGCTCAGATCGAGTTGCGAGATGGCGCCGGCTGAGAACTGGGTCCGGGCGACGTCCTCGATCTGCTGCGCGTCGAGCAGCAGTTGGTCGGCCACGGCAACCTTCGCCAGGGCGGCCCGATAGGCGGCCAGGGCGCGGTCGACCGCGCCCACCGCACGCGCTTGGACGCCCTCGACCTGAGCGGCCGCCAGGCTGCGCCGGGCCTCCGCTTCGGCGATCCGTCCCTGATTCCGGTTGAACACCGGCAACGTCAGCGGAAACAACAGCGACCACTTGTTGCTGTTCTGGTCCATCTGGTAGCCAGGACCCAGCCGCAGGTCCGGGTACTGTCGCGCGATTTCGAGCTGCAGCGCCGCCTGGCTGGCGTGGTAGTCCGAGAGTGCGCCCAGCACATCCGCGCGGTTGAGCACTGCCTGGCGTCGTGCCGCCGCGTCGGGGATGTCGCTGGGCGTGCTTCGGAACACGTCGTAGTTGAAACGCGTGGCGTCGAGCGCGGCCAGTGGAACGCCCAGCGCCGTCGCCAGTCGGGCCCGCGCGTCCTGCTGCTGGCGGGCGGCGTCGGCGAGCGACACCTGCAGCGTGGCCAATTGCAGGCGCGCTTGCGACATCTGAAACGCCGAGATCTCGCCCGCGTCGAGCTGGCGCTGGAAGAGAACCAGGCTGCTGTCGAGCACCTGTTGCTGCCGTCGCAAGAGGCCGGCGGCTTCGGTCGCGGCGAACAGATCCAGGAAGGTCTGTCGCACGCGGGCGCGGACGCTCCACGCGGCCTCGGCGATGCGGTACCGGGCCGAGTCGGCCAGGGCGGTGGCCTGATCGATGCGGGAGCCGCGCTTGCCCGCCGTCTCGATGGTGAAGTCGAAATCGAAATTCAAGATCCACGGAGTGATGGTGTTCGGCGGGGTGCTGGCATTGAAGCCCGGTCCGGCCGTCAGGCCGGGATTGGGGCGCTCACCGGCCGAGATCCGACCGGCGCGGGCCACGGCCCACGAGGCGCGGGCGACGGCCAGGTCGGCATGGAAGTACAACCCGGCGGCCGTCAGCGACGGCAGGTCCCAGGCGTCTGGCGGCCAGACCGGCCCGAGATGTGCGGGCGCCACGGCGCGGGCCAGGTCCCCGTCCACCAGCGTGCGGCCGTCCAGCCGCTCGAACAGCTGTTCCGGTGCGACGGGGCGCGCCTGGTAGTGGACACACCCGGCCGTGAACGCTAACGACAGCGTCACGAGCAGCGGCGATTGCCAGCCGGACGGCCAGGTCGGCAGGGGCATGAACACGGGTCGGCTGATCATGGCTCCGCCGACCTGAAGGACATCTGAAAGGCAGGGCCGCAGGCAATCTGGCAGAATGCCCCGCATGCGGATCCTGCTCGCCGAGGACGACCCGCGCATGGTGGCCTTGCTGCAGCGCGGGCTCTCGGAAGAGGGTCACGTCGTGGACAGCGCGGCGACTGCCCGGCAGGCCATCGATCTGGCACGGGGTGCCGACTTCGACGTGCTGGTCTTCGATGTCATGTTGCCGGACATCGAGGGATTCGAGCTCGTCAGGCTGCTGCGCCGCGAAGGCAATCGGACGCCGGTCCTGATGCTCACGGCCCGGGATGCGAATGCGGACGTCGTTGCCGGGCTGCGCGCCGGGGCCGACGACTACTTGACCAAGCCGTTCTCTTTTGACGTGTTGGTCGCCCGCGTGCAGGCCTTGGCGCGACGCGGGCCAATCCCCCGAGCCGTGTGCCTGCAGGTCGCCGACCTGACCTTGAACCCCGCCACCCACACGGTCACCCGTGGCGGTGTCGTGGTTGAACTGACACGCACCGAGTTCAGTCTGCTCGAGTGCTTGATGCGGCGCAGCGGCCGCGTCGTGCCGCGACAGGCCTTGATCGAGGGCGTGTGGGGCGACGGCCGGGACGTAGAGGGCAACACGCTCGACGCCTTCGTCCGGCTGCTCCGGCAGAAGGTCGACGGCCACGGCACGCCCCTCATCCACACGGTCCGGGGCGTCGGCTACAGCGTGCGGACGAACACGTGACGCCCCTGTCGATTCGGGCGCGCCTGACGGTGTGGTACGTGACCGTTCTCGCCGTCGCCACCCTGACCCTGACCGGCGCGGGGTGGTGGTTCTCCACGCAAAGCGTCATCCGCGCGGTCGACGTCAGCCTCCAGGCGCGAGTGGACGGCGTGCGCCAGTTCCTCGAGAACCCCCGCACGCGGCTGACGGTTGAAGGCCTGCAGGACGAGTTCGGCGAATATGCCGAGCTGACGCGTGGAGAAGCGTTGTTGGAAGTGCTCGACCCGTCGGGAGCGGTCCTGGTCCAGCCGTCGATCCCTGGCTGGACCGACACGGCGAGCGCTGACGTGCGGCCTACCGCAGCGTCCGCCGTGGTCGCCAGCGATCGCACGCTGGGGCGGTTGCCATTTCGCGTGGCGTCGGCGGCGGTCGACGCCGCAGGCGGGCGATACCGCGTCACCGTCGCGGCGCCCATGGGGCCGTCCTACGACGCCCTCAACCGGTTCCATCGCCGCCTGCTCCTGCTCCTGCCCGTCGTGCTGGCATTGGCGGCGCTGGGCGGCTACTGGATCAGCGGCCGCGCGTTGGCGCCCGTCGACCACATCACGCGCTTCGTGCAAGCCATCACCGTGCAGCGCCTCGACCAGCGCGTCGAACTGCCGCCGGCCGATGATGAGATCCGCCGATTGGCCTCGACCTTCAACGCGGTCCTGGCGCAACTGCAGGTGGCCGTCGGCGACATCGTGCGGTTCACCGCCGATGCCTCGCACGAACTGCGAACCCCGGTTGCGTTGGTCCGCACCACGGCCGAGCTGGCGCTGCGCCGGGAGCGCAGGCCCGACGAGTATCGGACCGCGCTGTCCGAGGTCCTGGACCACACGGCCCGCATGTCCACACTGGTTGACGATCTGCTGGTGCTGGCGCGTGCCGATGCCGGCATCGAGCCGCCGCGTGACAGTGCATTCGACGCGCTGGCGGTGACGAGAGCGGCGTGTCACGGGGCGGCGGTCCTGGCGAAGACGCGAGGCGTGGACCTCACACTCGACGGCCCGGACGAACCGTTCGTCGCCAACGGCGATGGCCCGTCGCTGCAGCGCCTCCTGCTGATCCTCCTCGACAACGCGGTGAAGTATTCGTCGCTTCGCGGCAAGGTCAGCGTCGAGGTCACACGCGACGGTCGTGACGATGGCAGCGTCCTGACGATCGCCGTGACCGATGACGGGATCGGGGTGGATGCCGCGGAAACGCCGCGGCTCTTCGAGCGGTTCTACCGTGGAAAGCTGGCGCGCCGGCACGCGCCCGACGGCAACGGCCTGGGTCTGGCCATCGCGCGCACGATCGCCGATCGCTACGGCTGGGCGTTGCGCGTCGAGCCCGACACCGAGGGCGGGGTGGCTCGGGGCTGTCGCGCCGAGGTGCGCCTGGCCTCGTGCCACGGCGCGGCCCGGGGGAAGGTGAGCCACGCAGCGGCGCGGGTCGCTAGTCCAGGTACGCGACCGGGTCGCCGTTCTGAATCGTGCCCTCGGTGATCACGGCGGCGTAGACCCCGGCGTTCCCCCCATGATTCTCGGACACGCAGCGCATCAGGTCGGGCATGGCGCCCGCTGTCTCAGGGTCGAGCGTGATCATCTTGCAGCGTGGGTCTTTGGCCAGCACCATCACTTCGGCCGTCGCCCCCAGCCGCAAGCGCCGTCCCACCCACTGATCCTCGTCGAAGCCCTGGCCCCCGGTCAGGTTCACGCAGGCGTTAGGCCGAAACCGCCGCACGTCCAAGTCCGCGGCGACCTCCCGGCCGAGCTGTTGCACGGTCTGCGCGGAGATCAACGAGAACGGCCGACAATCGGTGAAAGCGCGGTCGGAGCGCAGCAGGGTCATCTGGCCGCCGCCGGACGTGGCGTCCGCCAGATGCGTCGCCAGCGCGGGATCGTCCACGCGCCACTCCTGGCCCGCCGGCGTGTGGACGTCGACATCGGTCGCGGAGGTGCCGGCGTAGAGGGGCGTGGCACCGGGCGGCAGCGCCTCGGCGTCGCGGAGATTGGGCGGGAGCGTCATCGGACCGCGATGCAGGAAGGTGGTCCCGTAGCGCAGCATCTCGGGATACTGGCGGGCCGTCAGGAACGGGAAGCCCGCTGGGCCATTGGAACGCCGGAAGGCATAGATGCGATCGCCGTAGACGCCAGCAAAGCCCACGAACGCCTGCGTGAGGGCCTCGGCCCTCATGCTCTTGACCGGATAGCGCCACTGCCCGATTACGGTGCCCACGATGCGCATGCGAGGCACCATAACACAGGAGGCGACAGGCCCCGTGCCGATGACTCGAGGATGCTCATGCTGCTCCCCGCCACCAGACACGGCATGATGTGTCTATGAGACACGACCTGCTGACTGAACTTCTGGGCCTTTCGTCGCCGGCCATCGCGATCGCCTTCACTGATACACCGCCGCCTGGCGTCGAACGCGTGGCCAGCTCGGGGCCGGCCAGCTGTGACTATTGGCGGAGGGCGGCCCTGGGCGAGACGTTCTACACCGACGCCGAGGACCACAAGGCGTGCCCGATCGGCGCGCACACCCACCACGTCGAGACGTCCGCTGACGAGCAGCAGGAGTTGATGGCGCTGCTGGGCACCATGGCGGAGCTCTCGTACCTCAAGATGACGGATGTGCCAGCCATTCCCAGGCGAACCACGCCGCTCCGCGTGGCGGTGTACGCGCCGCTGGCCGCGGCGCCGGTGCCGCCCGACGTGGTGCTGGCGCGAGGGAATCCCCGGCAGCTCATGTTGCTGACCGAAGCGGCGCAGTTGGCCGGGGTCGACGGCGTCGGTCCCGCGATGGGACGGCCCACGTGTGCGGTGCTGCCTGCGGCGATCAACTCGCAGACGGTAGCGACCAGTTTCGGCTGCGTCGGCAACCGCGTCTACACCGGCGCCACTGAAAACGAGGCCTACGTCGCCATTCCGGGCGCGCAGCTCGGCCCGATCGTCGAGAGTCTGCGCACGATCCTGAACGCGAACACCGCGCTCGAGCAGTTTCATCGCCAGCGAGTGCCGGCGGGCACCTAGACAGCGCGCGTCGTTGCCGTGAGCGGCAGACCGGGCCGGCCATCTTCGTGCGGTCCGTCCTCCCAGGTCCGGCACCCCGGCCGGCTGCGGTCGATGGGCGCGCTCGAGCAGCGTTGCGAGCGTCTACCAGAAGTACGACAAACGCGCCCACACGGTGTGGGCGGTATAGGGCCGCCAGGCGTTTCCCAGGAGGGTGCCTCCGGGCAACGCGATCGGCGAGACCGTTTGCGGCCCCAGCGCGAAGTCCTCTACGTCGTACTTGTCGAACCAGTAGCTGAATCCCAAGGCGAGGTGCTGGCGGAGGGCGTATTTCGCGTCGAGCGTCGCCCGGTGCAGCGCATTGATCACCTCGGGCAGTTGCTCGACCGGCGGCAGCGTGCTGTCGGCCGGCAGCAGATAGACATACCGGCCTCGGGAACGATTGAAGTCGTAGGCGGCGCGGAGGTCGGTTTTCGGGATGGCCCTCGGCAGGTCCACGTGCGCGGCGACGTAGTGCACCCGGTCGCTGCCGTCGGTCGCCCAGTCCCGCGTCGGGTCGTTGAACTGCGCGCCGGGGTTGGCCTGCCGGGACCGCTGCAGTGACGTGTATTTGTCAAAGCCCCAGGTCAGGCCAGTCGTGATGGCGTCGGTCGGCACCACATCGAATCCGACACTGTAGAAGCGGGTCTGCACGTCCTGGAGTCCGAAGGCCGCGTCGGGCCGTTGGTCGCGGCCGAGACCAATCGTGGCATTGACTCCCAGCATAGCGACGGGCGTCGCCTGCACGATGAGCGACACGCGATCGCGATTCCGGTCGGAGATGTCGAACTGCCGCAGCGAGACCTGCTCGCCAATCCCGTCCAGCACTTCTTCGTCGAGGCCGCGCCCGACCCGCGTGGCGTGCTCGTAGACCCCGCGTACGGACACGTACCTGGTTACCGGTCGCATCAATCGACAAGCGAAGCGCGTGCTCCTTGGTGGATTCGGTCAATCTGAAGGTCCGCTTCACGTCTTCGAGCCCATATCCGGCGCGCACCGCCGCGAAGGCGCTCAGGTTGTAGGAGACGTCGAGGTCGAGGAAGTTCCGCGCGTAGCCCAGAGGTTCTGACCCGCCCAGGACCGAGGGCTCGATGACCTGATCGAAACGGACGTAGTTCGTCACCGGAAAGCGCGGCGTCTGGTTGTCGAAGTCGTAGCGGCGATACCGGGCACTGATCCACGTGCGCGTGGTCGGCCGGGCGCTGAAGCTCAAGTTCAACGCCGTGACCTGGGCCACGGCATCCGCCGTGGGACGCGCCAGTGGGATGACGGGGATGGCGGTGTTGATCGTGAACGGCAGCAAGGCGTCGTTCTGATTCCACGTGCCGAAGGAGGCGTAGGCCGTCGCCCGACCACGGGCCGGCAGCTTCGCCGTCGCGGTGATGCTGACGGCGTTCAGCGTGCTGTCCGGCGACAGCGCCATGCGTCCTTGCGAGCTGCCGTCGCCACCCACATACGCGGTTGGCGAGGTCGAATCGGTCAACGTGATCGGGTTGTCCCAGACCAGCGTCTTCACCTCGTTGGTGAACCACGACCCGTCGTATTGCAGACGGACGGAGCCACGCGTGCCGCCCCATTCGGCCGCGGCGTTCAAGTCGGTCGTACGCTGGTCGAGCGGCGCAGCCACCTCAACCGCGTTGTTGAAACCGAACGAGGCGCCCCAGGGCATGGCACCCGCGCGGTGAGCCGAGGCGAACTGCGCCGAGAGGTCCAGATGCGGCGTCGGGGTCACGACCACGCCGAATCGCAACGTATCGCGACGCTGGCGCAGATCGAACGGCGCCGCCAGGGGAGCGACGCCAGACAGCGTCAGCGTGCCATTCTCGATGCCCTGCTGGATGGGGTCGGCGATTCGGAGGACGCCCGGGGCTTCGCGTGTGTAGAGCGTGCGTGTGTCGGTACTATAGAACAGCGGCACTTGGTCCCACTGGAGCCATGCCTTGACCGTGCCGAAGCGAGTCATGGTGACGTCGTAGCGCTGGTCGCGGTAGCCCACGTGCGCGGCTGTCGCCGAGAAAAGCCACTGATCGGTTTCTCGTGCGAACCGGACATCGTCGAGCACGCCGCCAGCCCGCAAGTCGCGGTAGCGCTGGGCGCGAGCCTCGTCGCCGTCAACGGCGAACGCGCGGCCGCCGATATCGACCGTGCCGGTGCTCGTGCTCGGCGCGGCACCGCCCGGGCCGGTTTGCGCCGCGGCCGAGGCCACCGTGGCCAGGAGTAGTCCCGTCGCCAGAGCGAAGAGTGACCTTGGCATGACAGTTCTCACGAAAGGCTAGCGGAGGAAGGCGTGTCCCGAGGGGTGGTTGGAGCCGTGAATCTGCTGGTGGCAGTTCACGCACGACCGCCCGTAGAGCCGGTTGCTGCTACCCCGCACCGTGTTGTCGTAGATTGTCGAGGGGTGTCTGGTGCCGATGTGGCACCGCTGGCAGAGCATGGGCAACTTGGCGACCAGCAGCCGGTCGTTGGACGACCCATGCGGATCGTGGCAGGTGATACAGCTCTCGCGACCGGCGGCATGCTCCCACAAGAACGGGCCGCGTTTCTCGGCATGGCAGCTCACGCAGGACTCGTTCACCCAGTTGCCGACTTTCAACAGTCGGACGTTGGTGGCCCCGTGCGGATTGTGGCAACTGCTGCATTCCATCTTGCCCTCGCGCACCGGCATGTGGGAGGCGCGCTGCATCTTCAGCACTTGGGCCCGGTGGCACGTCACGCAGAGCGCCGCCTGGGTCGCGGTCACGAGTTGCGCGGACTCCGACTTGGGACTGTGGACGCTGTGACAGGTCACGCACGCGACGTTGCGGATGTCGTGCGTGCTGCCCGACCATTGCGCATGCGGTCCACGGTTGTGGCAACTCGTGCAGGTGCTGTTGGCGTCTCGGGCCGAGAGGGAGGCGATTCGGACAATCTTCGCGGGATCGCCGCTGTCGGCGTGCTCGCGGCCCGGGCCATGACACGACTCGCAGCCCTGGGCGCTGGCCGGCGAGCGGGGATTCTGGCTGCGGCCGTGGGCCGTGTGCGCGAGCGCCTCGCCGGTGTCGCTGTGACAGGTGACGCAAACTTGCTGCCCGACATATCCCGCGGCCGGCTGACCAGCCACAGCCAGGACGTCCGGCGGGGCGCCCGCCCGGGCTGAGGCACCCGCCGGCGTCGAGGCAGCCGACCGGGCCGAGACACCCGAGCGCGCCGAGACACCCGCGTCGGTGACGCCGGACGCCATCACCAGGGCCGCGCACCACACGCCTACCAGGAGGAGCGCCACTAGCCGAACCGAGCGCGTCAAGAACCGCATCGTTGTCTCCAATCGCGCACCCGAATGTCCGGGCTCAGGATGCCGCCCACAACCGCGGTCCTATTCGAAGGAGTGGCATAGGCCGCAGTCCTGGCGAATGGCCACGCCGTCTGTCGTGGTGTGACTCTCGTCGTGGCACCGGAAGCAGCCAGTCGACGTCGTGTGCCCGAGCTGGTCCGCATAGGTGCCCCAGCCGACCTTCATCGACGGAAAAATGTTCGTGCGATAGATGGTTTGGGTGACGGCGACGGCGTGAGAAACCGCGGCGTCGTCGCGTGGCGTCGCCGTTACGCCCTCGCGAATGACCCGCGCGATCTCGGCCGTGGCGCGCTCCTGCGAGGCATAGTCGGCGGTCAACGCACGCACCGCCGCGCGGCGAATGAACGGGATCGTCGGGCTGATCTGGCCGCTGCCGAGCGCGCGGTCCACCTCTCGCTCCGGGGACGCGGCGAAGGGATGCGCGGGTCGGCTGTGGCAGTCGAGGCAATCCATGCGGCGACGGGGCTTCCCTGCGATGTCCGCGGCCGTGACCCCCTCGGCAAAGTATTCCCGGACGGCGCCATCTGGTGTGGCCACGCGCACGTAGGGAATCTGCTCGCGCTGTGCGTCCAGTGCCACGTACCTCCACGGTGTTGGCCCGGTTCATGTGCCAGTGAATGCCGGTGCCGGTCCCGGTGCCACCGATGGCACCACCGACGTGCAGACGGAGTGTCGTCGCGGTCGGCGTGTTGGCCGCGTCGTCGGCAAACTCATAGACCGTCTTGAGACGATCACCGACGAAGCGATCGGGTTGATGACAGCTCTCGCATGAATCAGTCACGCTGGGCAGACCGTGGACAGGCGTCGGAATCGGACGGGCGTAGCCGCCCGTCATCATCAAGGCGAGCCTGCGGGTGCCGGACAGCTTGGCCTCGACGAATCCTTGAACGCCCGGCCCGACGTGGCACGCGACGCAGTGAACCCGACCGTGCGCGCCCGCCTGGTGGGCCACGAATTCGGGCTGCATCGGGGCGTGACAGGCCTGACCGCAGAACGACTGTGAGTCCATGTACCTCGACGGCGCCGTAGCTGGCCATGGACAGGATGAGCAGATTGACGAGCGTGAGCGCCACCAGCGCGAGCGCGGTCCGGCGTTGTGCGGGATCGCGAAGGTCGAGCCGCGGCCATTCCGCGCCGGCGGGCTGTGTGCGGGGCCGACGACGCTCGGCCGACACGCCGATGGGAATGAGCACCAGCCCCAGGGCGAAGAGCGCCGGCACCACGATGAAGACCAGGAGGCCGGCATACGGATTCTGCAGGAACCCGGCCAGCTGGACCGCCATGAGACCCAGAAACAGCAGTGCACTGGCGGTCGTGAGAGCGACGCCAAGTCTCGAGATGGGATGACGGAGCGCGGCGGCGACGACGGGACGCACAGATCCTCCGTTGACCGGCTACTTCTTGAGGCTGACCAAGTAGGTGACCAGTGAATCCAGGTCATCCTTCGACAACTGCGGGTAGGCGCGCATGGCGGGCTTCCGCTCTGCCTTCGCCTTCTTGGTCATGGCCGCCGGATTGACGACCCATTCGCGGATCTCGTCGGGCGTCAACGTGCTGCCGACCGTGTCCAGTGGTCCCTTGCCATTGCCTTTGCCGGCGATGGCATGACACATCCCGCATTTCTGTGCCGCGTACACGCTCGCCCCGCGGTCGAGGTGTCCCTGGGTCTGGGCGGCCGCCGCGTGGGCCGTCCCGACGACGAACCCGGTCACCACGATCACGGCTGTAGTGATGCGAATCACGATGTCCTCCTCCGGCGATCGGTCGATGGTCGACGCGACGTCGCCATCCCCCTTGCACCTTCACCGCCCGGAAGGGCTGTGTCGGGCGGGACCCGTCGTCTCCGGAGCCAACCTACGCGTTTGCCGGCGTCGCGTATGTTCAATAGGCGACACCGTGGCGCGGAATGACGAGGGCTATGGCCAGGCCGGAATGCCGGGTCCGTAAGGTCGCAGCTGCTGGCGGCCGTGGCGCGGTGTGCTTCTGACGGCCCGGGCCGACGTGTCCGCTTTGGAACAGGCCTGACAGTCCGACGCGGCTAGAGTCGTCTGGGAGGCCCGTGCACCTCTCAGAACCGAGGACCTCATGACGCCAGGCGGGAGGCCGCTCTGCGGAGTCGCGACGATGAACGAAGGGCCGAGGCCGAGGCGTCGATCGGATTCACTCCCATGATCGCATCAGGCGACGACCGCCGGCTGACGCCGGCCGACCGGGCCAGCGGGCCGGCCAATCCCGGCACGGTTGTCGCGGTGCGCGGCAGCGTCGTGGACGTCCGCTTCGAACGACGCGCTGCCCCCGATTTACTCGCTGCTGCGCACGGGCCCGGACCGACGACATCGCCGTCGAGGTGCTGGCCCAGCTCGATGCCCGGCACGTGCGCGGCATTGCCCTGACGTCCACGCAAGGCCTGGCGCGTGGCATGGCAGTGGAGGACACCGGCGGGCCGCTGAAAACGCCGGTCGGCAAGGGCATCCTGTCACGCATGTTCGACGTGTTCGGCCACGCCATCGACCGTGACGTGCCGCTTGCCGACGTGCGAGTGGCGCTCGGTGCATCAACGCACCCGCCGCCGCTGGCGCGGCGGTCGACCACGTCGGAGATCTTCGAGACCGGCATCAAGGCCATCGACGTGCTGGTGCCGCTGGAACGCGGCGGCAAGGCCGGGCTGTTCGGCGGCGCAGGCGTGGGCAAGACGGTGCTGCTCACCGAGATGATCCACAACATGGTCGGGCACCAGGATGGCGTCAGTATCTTCTGCGGCATCGGCGAACGCTGCCGCGAGGGCGAGGAACTCCATCGCGAGATGAAGGACGCCGGCGTGCTGCCCAACATGGTGATGATCTTCGGCCAGATGAACGAGCCGCCGGGCAGCCGCTTCCGCGTCGGTCACGCCGCGCTCACCATGGCCGAGTACTTCCGCGACGACGAGCATCGCGACGTCCTGCTGCTGATCGACAACATCTTCCGATTCATCCAGGCCGGGATGGAGGTGTCCGGCCTGATGGGGCAGATGCCGTCGCGTCTGGGCTACCAGCCGACGATGGGGACCGAGCTGTCGCGTCTGGAAGAGCGCATCGCCAATACCGACACCGGCGCGATCACCTCGATCCAGGCGGTCTACGTGCCGGCCGACGACTTCACCGATCCGGCCGCGGTGCATACCTTCTCGCATCTGTCGGCCTCGATCGTGCTGTCGCGGAAGCGGGCGAGCGAGGGCCTGTATCCGGCCATCGACCCGCTGCAGTCGAGTTCGAAGATGGCCACGCCCGGGCATCGTCGGCGAACGGCACTACCGCCTGGCGCAGGAGATTCGGCATACCCTCGCGCAGTACGCCGAGATGAAGGACATCATCGCCATGCTGGGCCTCGAACAGTTGTCGCCCGACGACCGCAACGTGGTGGCCCGCGCGCGGCGGTTGGAGCGGTTCCTCACCCAGCCGTTCTTCACCACCGAGCAGTTCACCGGCCTCAACGGCAAGCTGGTCAGCCTCGACGGACGCGCTCGACGGCTGCGAGCGCATCCTGCGCGACGAATTCAAGGACTACCCGGAGCGCGCGCTCTACATGATCGGCGCGATCGCCGAGGCGAAGAGCGGCGCCGTGGTCGAACGTGACCCTGACAGTGCTGTTGCCGTTCGCGGTCTTCGCCGAGCGAGCCGAGCGTGTTGCGGATTGTCGCCGAGACGGGCGCAGGGCTCGTTCGGGACTCTGCCGCACCGCCTCGACTGCGTCGCCGCGCTGGCGCCCGGCATCCTGGTCTACGAGACCGCGCGCCGAGGGCGAGGTCTACGTGGCGGTCGACGAGGGCGTCCTGGTCAAGACCGGCCCCGATGTGCTCGTGTCGGTGCGGCGGGCCGTGGCTGGGACGGACCTGGCCGACTGCGCGCACTGGTCGACGCACGAGTTCCTGACCCTGGACGAACAGGAGCGGAGTTGCGCTCGGTCATGACCAAGCTGGAAGCCGGCTTCGCTGCGGCGCCTGGTGGCGTTCCAGCATGACTGACAAGACGCCCGTCGAGGCCAAGGCGTCTGCCGATCCGTCGCTGGCCGGGCAGATCGGCGCCAAGGCGGCGCGCAAGCTCAGGGCCAGGCGTCGCGACACGCCGGGCGTCTGGTTCGGCCTCGGAATGATGGGGCTCGATCGGCTGGTCGGTGGTCGTGCCGACGCTGATCGGCGCGGCGCTGGGCCTGTGGCTGGACCGCCGCCACCCGGGCGCTCACGGCTGGACGCTGGCGCTGCTGGTCGCCGGGCTCGTGCTGGGCTGCTTCAACGCCTGGCACTGGGTAGCCAAGGAAGAGCGCGGCCATTCGGGAGCGAGCAGCGTGACGACGATGCCTGAACGCGACTGGCGCTCGGCGTGGCCGGACTGGGCGGCCTCGTCCTGGGCGCGTTCTTCTTCGGCGGCTTGTGGTGGACGGTGCGCCGAGGCGCTGTCGTCGCGGGCGGCCGGCCTGTGGTTCGTCGTCAGCCTGGTAGCCCGGGCCAGCATGGTCCTGGGCGGGATGCTACGTCGTGGCGGGCGGTCAGCTGGCGAGCGGCTGCTCGCGTGCCTGGTCGGCTTCGCCATCGCGCGCCTGGTCGTGACCCGGCTGGCGCGGTGGCCGATCCCGGCCGCACCCGGCCGGCGCCGGAGGCGGCCATGCGCCTTAGCCCTGACCAGGTGATCTTCTGGCAGTACGGGTTCGTCACGCTCAACGCCACCATCGTGTTCACGTGGGGGCTGATGCTGATGCTGGCGGTCGGCTCACGACTGATCACGCGCCGAGCTGTCCACCGAGCTGACCGCGGTCCCGCTGGCAGAACCTGCTGGAAATCGTGTCACCGCCATCGCACGGCCAGATCGAAGACGTCGGCCTGGCGCATGCCGGCGACGATACCTGGGCTTCCTTGGCACCCTGTTCCTGTTCGTGGCCACGGCCAGCCTGTGCACGGTCATCCCCGGCTACGAACCGCCGACCGGCTCGCTCTCGACCACGCTGGCGCTGGCGCTGTGCGTCTTCGTTGCCGTGCCGGTGTTTGGCATTGCGACCGGGGCTGGGCGGCTACCTGGCGTCGTACGTCGAGCCGACCGCTCATCATGCTGCCCTTCAACATCATCAGCGAGGTCTCGCGCACGCTGGCGCTGGCCGTTCGCCTGTTCGGCAACATGATGAGCGGCGCGATGATCATCGGCATCCTGCTCACCATCACGCCCTTCGTCTTTCCCGATCGTGATGACGGTGCTCGGCCTGCTGACCGGCATGGTCCAGGCCTACATCTTCAGCATCCTGGCGGCGGTCTATATCGCCGCCGCCACGCGCGCGCGGCACCGCCGCGCCCGAACCCGCGCGCCCGACCGCGCATGACATCTCGCACGAGGAATCTACATGGACAGCACCGACCCTCATTGCCGTCGTGTCGATCGTCACCGCCGGCCTCACGACCGCGCATCGGCTGCATGGCGCCGGCGCTCGGCGAAGGCCGCGCGGTGGCCACCGCGCTGACCTCGCTGGCGCAGCAACCCGACGCCTCGGCGACGATCACCCGGACGCTGTTCGTCGGCCTGGCGATGATCGAGTCGACCGCGATCTACTGCTTCGTGGTCTCGATGATCCTGCATCTTCGCCAATCCGTTCTGGAACCACGTCCTCGCCAGTGCCGCGGGAAAGTAGGCCATGCTGATCGACTGGTTCACCGTCGGCGCGCAGGCGCTCAATTTCGTGATCCTGGTGTGGCTGCTGAAGCGCTTTCTCTACAAGCCCATTCTCGCGTGCCATCGACGCGCGCGAGCGGCGGATTGCCGCGGAACTCGCCGACGCCGACGCGAAGCAGGCCGACGGCGCAGGCCGAACGCGACGAATTCCAGCGCAAGAACGAGGAGTTCGACCGCAGCGCGCCGGCGCTGCCTGCGCACAGGCGTGCGCGGAGGCCAAGCGCCGAGCGCGAGCGGCTCGCTCGACGAGGCGCGGCAGGCCGCCGACGCCCTGAGCGCCAAGCGCACGGAGGCGCTGCACGGCGAGACGCGCGGCACCTCAGCGCAGGCCATCGCGCGCCGCACCCAGCAGGAGGTGTTCGCCATCGCCCGCCAGGTCCTGGCCGACCTGGCGACGACCAGCCTGGAGGAGCGGATGGCGCGACGTCTTCGTCGCGCCGCCTGCGGGCGCTCGACGGGACGCGAAGGCAGCGCTGGCGCCGCGCCCTGCGACGGCGCCCGGGCGCCGCGGTCGTGCGCAGCGCGCTTCGAGCTGCCGGCGACGCAGCGGCCGGCGATACAGCAGCGCGCTCAACGAGACGCTTCTCGGCAGAGGTGCCCGCTGCGGTTCGAGACCGCGCCAGACCTGGTCGGCGGCATCGAGCTCACCGCCGACGGACAGAAGGTCGGCTGGAGCATCGCGGACTATCTGGACTCGCTGGAACGCGTCGTGGCCGAGCTCCTGAGCGCCGCCGGCGACACCCGAGCCGCCGCAGAGGCAACGCCGGGCCGCGGCCGACGAGACGGTCGCGCAGCACCGAGCCTGAAGGCCATGCGCGCAGGTCCTCGATCGTGCCTTCGCGGCCATCGCGGAGGCGCGCGAGGCCTTCGTGCCGAAGCTCGCGCCGCGCGAGGTCGGCACGATCACCAGCGTCGTCCACCGGCATCGCCACGGTCTCCGGGCCTGCCGGGCGTCGGCTTCGAGGAGCTGGTCGCGTTTCCGGGCGGCGTGTTCGGGCATCGCATTCAATGTCGACGAAGACGAGATCGGCGTCGTCCTGCTCGGCGACTACTGGCACCTGCAGGCCGGCGACGAGGTCGAGCGCACCGGCCGCGTGATGGACGTCGCGGTTGGCGACGGGCTGCTCGGCCGGGTCATCGATCCGCTGGGCCGGCCGCTCGACGGCGCTGGGCCGCGGTCGTCACCGGCACGCCTGCCCATCGAGCGGCCGGCGCCGCCGATCATGGACCGCGCGCCGGTGACCGTGCCGCTGCAGACCGGGCTGAAGGTCGTCGACGCGCTGATCCCGATCGGCCGCGGCCAGCGCGAGCTGATCCTCGGCGACCGGCAGACCGGCAAGACGGCCATCGCGATCGACACCATCCTCAACCAGCGCGGCAAGGACGTCGTCTGCGTCTATTGCGCCATCGGCCAGCGCGCCTCCGCGGTGGCCAAGGCGGTGGCGACCTGCGCGAGCAGGGCGCGCTGGCGCTATACCGTGGTCGTGGTCACCGAGGGCAACGAGCCGCCGGGGCTGGCCTACATCGCGCCCTACGCGGCGACCAGCATCGCCGAACACTTCATGGAAGCGGGGCGCGACGTGCTGATCGTCTACGACGACCTGACGCAGCACGCCCGCGCCTACCGCGAGCTGTCGCTGCTGCTGCGCCGGCCGCCCGGCCGCGAGGCGTTCCCGGGCGACATCTTCTACATCCACTCGCGCCTGCTGGAGCGCGCCACCCACCTGCGCCCGGAGCGCGGCGGCGGGTCGCTGACCGCGCTGCCGATCATCGAGACCGAGGCGCAGGACATCTCCGCCTACATCCCGACCAACCTGATCTCGATCACCGACGGGCAGATCTACCTGTCGCCGTCGCTGTTCGAGCTGGGCGTGCTGCCGGCGGTCGACGTCGGCAAGTCCGTGTCTCGCGGGTCGGCGGCAAGGCGCAGCGGGCGGCCTACCGCGCGGTCGCGGGCGACCTCAAGCTCGCCTATGCCCAGTTCGAGGAACTCGAGACCTTCGCCCGCTTCGGCGCCCGGCTGGACGACGACACCCGCAAGACCATCGAGCACGGCCGGCGCATCCGCGCCTGTCTCAAGCAGCCGGAGTCCAATCCGGTGCCGGTGCCGGAGCAGATCGCCGTCCTGCTGGCGCTGACCGCGGGGCTCTTCGACACGGTGCCGCTCGAGCGCATGACCGAGGCCGAGCAGGCCGTGCGCGAGGCCGCGGCCGAGCATCCCGGCGGACGTGCGCGCGCGGTTCGACACGGCCGAGACGCTGAGCGGACGAGGACCGCAAGACGATCACTCGAGCTCGCACGCGCGGCGCTGGCGCGCCTTCCAGGCCGCCGGAGGCGGCCGACGGCCGCCGGCGACCGGAGGAGCCCACGTGAGCGAGCACCACGGCGAGCCTGCGGCGAAAGATCGGCAGCGCCAGCGACCTGCACTCCGTCGTCCGCACGATGAAGGCCCTGGCGGCGTCGAGCATCGGCCAATACGAGCGGTCGGTGCGGGCGCTGGCCGACTACTACCGCACCGTGGAGCTCGGCCTGGGCGCCTGCCTCCGGGCGGCTGCGTCAGGCGAGCGCGGTCGCAGCGGACGGGCGCGCGCCGCGCCGCGTCGGTCGCCGATGGCGCAATCGTGTTCGGCTCGGACCAGGGACTGGTGGGCCAGTTCAACGAGACGGTGGCCGACCACGCCATCGCGCGGCTCGCGACGCTGCCCGGAGCGACCGCGGATCTGGGCGGTCGGGGAGCGGGTCCAGGCGCGCCTGGCCGACGCGCGGCCTGCCGGTGGCCGGCGTCTTCGCGGTGCCGAGCTCGGTGCACCGCGATCGCCCCGCTGGTCGGGCAGATCCTGGTGGAGGCCGAAGCGGGACAGCGGCCTCGGCGAAGACGCCGAGCTCCATCTGCTCTACAACCGCCCGCAGTCCGGCTCGCTGTACGAGCCGGTCAGTCAGCGGCTGCTGCCGCTGGACGCGCCGTGGCGCGCGCGCCGTGGCGGCACGACCCGTGGCCGACCACGAGCGTTGCCCGAGGTCTCTGGGCGGCAGCACGTCGACCCTACGGCGCTCGTCCGCGAATATCTGTTCATCTCGCTCTTCCGGGCGTGTGCCGAGTCGCTCGCCAGCGAGAACGCCAGCCGTCTGGCGGCGATGCAGCGCGCCGACGAGAACATCGACGAGCTGCTCGACGAAGCTCAACGCGGACGTTCCACCGGCTGCGCCAGAGCGGCATCGACGAGGAGCTGTTCGACGTGGTCGCCGGCTTCGAGGCGTTGGGAGGAGACTCCTCCGCGTGAGGTGTCACGTCAACGAATGACGGGCCCAGCGGCTATGGCTTCATACCGGCCATCGGCTTCATCATCGGGCACATCGCCATCGAAGCCGTCCCCTCCTGCATGTGCTCCATCATGTGGGGCATCATGCCCTGCTGCATCTTCATCATGCCGTCGCGCATCGCCCGGCTCTGCGCCACCATTTCGGTCACAACAGCAGCCGTCGCGGCCGTCTTCTCCGGGCCCAATGCGGTGTTCATCGTGGCGATGAGCCCATCGAGGCGCTGATCGGCAACCTTCATGTCAGCCATCATCTTCTGCCGTTCGGCCATCATGGCGTGATCCTTGGCTGCCATGCCCGAGCCTGGCTTCGTCTTGTCGCTGGCGGCCTGCTGAGGCTCCGGCGCCTGTGCGGCGAGCCCCGAGGCCGACGACATTACGACCACCGCCAAACCCGCCAGCGCCGTTGCGATTCTCTTCATCGTCATGCGTGACTCCTTCTGACGTCCGTGCCAGCGAGCCAGCTTCCCACGGCAGTCAGCCACGCATCTGTCTCCCAGTGCACACTGTGCCGTTTGATACAGGCAACGGCGGCAGCCACACGTCACTGTACCGGCGACCCGCCCCGCCCGAGTAGACCAGTCTCGGAAGGCGCTTGCGTGTCGTGGCGTTGAAGCTGTTACGAGGCTGCACGCAAGCCCAGCACGAGCGTGGCCACCAGAGCGAGCCGACGCTCGCGTGAACGACCGCCGGCGTAGTAGCTTGTAGCCGTGTCCAGCGAAGGAGACCAGATGGAAAAAGACGTTGTGTGCGGCATGCAAATCGATCCCGCGGACGCGGCGGGCACGAGCGACCACCAAGGCAAGACCTACTACTTCTGTTCGAAGGGGTGCAAGACGAAGTTCGATGCGGACCCTGCGCACTACGTGAAGTGACGGCTGACGACGCAGCCCCTGGCTGAGCCAGACACTCAGCGCCGGCAGGCGCACGGACGCGCGGGTGAGACCGGCCACGAGCGCACGGAGGGCCGGCATGGACGGCATCCCGTGCCAATCCGCCAGCGGTGTGTCAAAGGGGACAGACGCTCGTCGGGGCGCGGCGTTACGCTTCTGGATGCAGTCCCCCAACGCGTCGGACGACGACCTTCAAATGCACGGCCTGGTGTATCTCGGTCCGGGTCGGCGCTCGTGGGAGGCGCAACCGCGTCCCGCGCTCCGAGAGCCGACCGATGCCATTGTCCGCCTGACCACCTCCACGATCTGTGGGACCGACCTTCACATCCTGAAGGGCGATGTGCCATCGGTGACCGAAGGCCGGATCCTGGGTCACGAGGGTGTCGGGGTGGTCACCGAGGTGGGCACGGGCGTCACCACGTTTCACGTGGGCGATCGGGTGCTGATCTCGTGCATCACCTCCTGCGGCCGCTGCGACTTCTGCCGCAAGCAGATGTACTCTCACTGTCGACAATGGCGGCTGGATCCTCGGGAACACCATCGACGGCACCCAAGCCGGCTACGTGCGCATTCCGTATGCCGACACCAGCCTGTATGCCATTCCCGCGGACGCTGATGAAGAGTCGCTGGTGATGCTGAGCGACATCCTGCCGACGGGCTTCGAGTGTGGCGTCCTCAACGGCCAGGTGCAGCCCGGCGACATCGTGGCGATTGTCGGCGCCGGTCCGATCGGGCTCGCGGCGCTGCTGACCGCGCAGTTCTATTCGCCCGCCAGCATCATCATGATCGACCTCGATGATAAGCGCTTGGCTGTGGCCGAAGCCTTTGGCGCCACCACGCTCATCAACAGCAGCGACGGCAACGCGATCCAGGGCGTCATGGCAGCTGACCGGGGGTGAGGGCGTCGATGTGGCGATTGAAGCCGTCGGCGTGCCGGCCACCTTCGACATCTGCCAGGCGATTCTGGCGCCGGGTGGACGCCTCGCGAACGTCGGCGTGCACGGGGTGGCGGTGGCCCTGCACCTCGAGAAGCTGTGGGATCGCAACATCACCATCACCACTCGCCTGGTCGACACGGCGACCACGCCCATGCTGCTGAAGGTCGTGGGTTCGGGACGGTTGCAGCCGAGCAAGCTGGTCACTCACCGCTTCGCGCTCAACGACATCATGCAAGCCTACGAGACGTTCGAACACGCCGCGCGAGAGGGCGCGCTGAAGGTGATCCTCAGAAACGACGCTCCGGAATAATGG
This sequence comes from uncultured Acidobacteriota bacterium, assembly GCA_963843885.1. GTDB lineage: Bacteria > Acidobacteriota > Vicinamibacteria > Vicinamibacterales > UBA2999 > CADEFD01. Next base: position 219,667 of record CAWJMJ010000009.1, on the reverse strand, counting down.
CGTATGCCTGAGCCCTCGTTCCTGCTCGCCGTCAACAGCGGCTCGTCGAGCCTGAAGTACGCGCTGTTCACGCTCGAGGCCGAACCCCTGCGGGTCTGTCAGGGCTCCGTCGGCGGAATGGGGGCAGGCGCCGCGGTGGACCGCCTGTTCGAAGCGATCGCCCCCCATCTCGTGTCGGGGGTGCTGGCCGGCATCGTGCACCGCGTCGTCCATGGCGGAGAGCGCTTCGATTGCGCGCAGCGGGTGACGACCGAGACCTTGGCCGGACTGCGTGCGCTCGCGCCGTTGGCGCCCAATCACCTGCCCGACGAGCTGGCGCTCATCGAGAGCTGCGGCCGCACCCGGCCAGACATCCCGCAGGTGGTCTGCTTCGATACCGCCTTCCATCACAATCTGCCTCTGGTCAGCCGCACCCTGCCGGTGCCCGAGACCCCGGGCCTGCGTCGCTACGGCTTTCACGGGCTGTCCTACGCCTACTTGCTGGGCGAGCTCGAGCGGATGGCCGGTCGCGCCGTCGCCGGCGGCCGGGTGGTGTTGGCGCATCTGGGAAATGGCGCCAGTCTCGCAGCCGTCGCCGGTGGACGCTGCATCGACACCAGCATGGGACTGACGCCCGCCGGCGGCCTGGTCATGAGCAGCCGCAGCGGCGACCTCGATCCCGGCGTCGTCACCTACCTGGCGCGACACCGCCACCTGTCGATCGACGAGCTCGACCATCTGTTCACCCACCAGTCGGGGCTGCGTGGCATCTCCAAGCGCAGCGGCGACATGCAGGAGCTGCAGGCGCACGAGCCAACCGACCCGCAGGCACGCCTGGCGATCGATGTGTTCTGCTACCAGGTCAGGAAGTGGATCGGCGCGTTCGCGGCCGCGCTCGGCGGTCTCGACACGCTGGTGTTCTCCGGCGGCATCGGCGAGCACGCGCCGGCCGTCAGGAGCCGGATCTGCCGCGACCTGTCCTTCCTCGGCGTGGAATTGCCCGAAGACCAGAACGCCACCGATGCCGCGCTGATCTCCCTGCCGGCGGCCCGAGTCCAGGTGCGCGTGATCCCGACCAACGAAGCCCTGATGATGGCCCGCGAAGCGCATGCGGTGCTGATGAAACCGCGTCCACGACCTGAGCGATGACCAGCCCATGATGCCCACGACCACGCTCCCTGAATCGCTGCAGCGGCTCGACGCCTATTGGCGTGCCGCAAACTACCTGGCGGTCGGTCAGATCTATCTGCTCGACAACCCCCTGCTCGACGGAACCATTGCAGCCGGCGCACATCAAGCCGCGACTGCTGGGCCACTGGGGCACGACCCCTGGCCAGAATTTCATCTATGCGCACCTCAATCGGGTGATCACGGCGCTTGGATCTCGACATGATCTACCTGTCGGGCCCAGGCCACGGCGGCCCGGCGGTGGTCGCCAACGTGTATCTGGAAGGAACCTACAGCGAGGTCTATCCCGCGATCACGCAAGATCGGGCGGGTCTCGCGGCCCTGTTCCGGCAGTTCTCGTTTCCCGGCGGCATCCCCAGCCACGTGGCGCCGGAAACGCCCGGCAGCATCCACGAGGGCGGCGAGCTGGGCTACTCGCTGAGCCACGCCTTTGGCGCCGTGTTCGACAATCCCGCCCTCATTGCCGCCTGCGTGATCGGCGACGGGGAAGCCGAGACCGGCCCGCTGGCCACCGCCTGGCACTCGAACATGTTCCTCAATCCGGCCAGCGACGGCGCGGTGCTGCCGATCCTGCACCTGAACGGCTACAAGATTGCCAACCCGACGGTGACTGGCGCGCATTCCCCGCAGCCAGCTCGCCGAGCTGCTGCGCGGCTACGGGTGGACTCCTCATTTCGTCGAGGGCGACGATCCGGCGCAGATGCATCTCGACATGGCAAACCGCTCGACACCGTCGTCCAGTCGATCCGCGACATCCAGGCGGCCGCGCGCACGGGTGGGGTGGGGGCGCGTCCGGCCTGGCCGATGATCGTTCTGGCCACCCCGAAGGGCTGGACTGGTCCGGCGATCGTCGACGGGCTCCGGATCGAAGGGACGTTTCGCGCCCATCAGATTCCCCTGACCGCGCCGCGCACCAATCCAGCGCACCTGCAACTGCTCGAGACCTGGATGCGCAGTTATCGGCCCGAGGAGCTGTTCGACACCGAGGGGCGTCTCCATCCGGAGATCGCGGCGCTGGCGCCGTCAGGGCCGCGGCGCATGGGGGCGAATCCGCACGCCAACGGGGGACGGCTCCTGCGCGATCTGGTCTTGCCTGATTTCAGGACCTACGGCGTCAGTGTCGGCGCCCCCGGTGCGGGCGACGCCGAAGACACCCGCGTGCTGGGCCACTGGCTGCGCGAGGTCGTGACGCTCAACGCCGAGCAGCGCAATTTCCGGATGTTCGGGCCGGACGAAACCGTGTCGAATCGCCTGGACGCGGTCTTCGAAGCTACGTCGCGGCAATGGATGGGCGAACAGGTGCCCGACGACCAATGGCTGGCACCCCAAGGTCGCGTCATCGAGATGCTCAGCGAGCATCAGTGCCAAGGCTGGCTGGAAGGCTATCTGCTGACCGGGCGGCACGGGCTGTTCAACACCTACGAAGCCTTCGTGCACATCGTCGACTCGATGTTCAATCAGCATGCGAAATGGCTGGAGACGTCGCGCACGCTGCCGTGGCGTCGTCCGATCGCGTCGCTGAACTATCTGTTGTCGAGCCATGTCTGGCGGCAGGATCACAACGGCTTCACGCATCAGGATCCCGGCTTCATCGATGTCGCCCTGAACAAGGCGCCGGCCGTGGTACGGGTCTACCTGCCGCCCGACGCCAACTGCCTGCTCAGCGTCATGGACCACTGCCTGCGCAGTCGTCACTACGTCAACGTCGTGGTGGCGGGGAAGCATTTTGCGCCGCAATGGCTCGAAATGGACGCCGCGGTGCGTCACTGTGCCGAGGGCATCGGCCGATGGTCGTGGGCCTCGAGCGACGATGGAGGGGAACCCGACCTGGTGATGGCGGCGGCAGGGGACGTGCCGACGCTCGAGACGCTGGCGGCGGTGGCGTTCTTGAAGGCGGCGCTCCCCGAGCTCAAGATCCGCGTGATCAACGTCGTCGACCTGATGCGGCTGCAACCCGCGAGTGAGCATCCGCACGGGCTCGACGATCGAGCGTTCGATGCGCTCTTCACGCGGGACAAGCCGGTGATCTTCGCGTACCACGGCTACCCGTGGCTGATTCACCGGCTCACCTACCGGCGCGCCAACCACCCCAACATCCACGTGCGCGGCTACAAGGAGAAGGGGACCATCACCACGCCCTTCGACATGGCGGTGCTCAACGACCTCGATCGCTTCCATCTGGCGGCCGACGCGATCGCCCGCTTGCCGCACCTGGGCGCCCGTGGCGACGTGGCCCGCGCCCACCTGTATGAGCGGCTGACGGAGCATCACGCTTACATCCGCGCGCAGGGCGAAGATCTGCCAGCGATTCGTGACTGGCGGTGGCCCGATGAACGTCGTGAGCGGTCGTGATGACGGGTGCGCCTGAACGGCACCGAGGCGGACGCATCGGGTGGCTGCGCGCAGCGGTCCTCGGCGCCAACGATGGGGTGGTCTCAACCGCCAGCCTTCTGATCGGCGTGGCGGCCGCGGATGCCACGCGCAGTGCGCTGCTGGTGGCAGGCGTGGCGGGTCTCACGGCCGGAGCGCTCGCGATGGCGGCCGGCGAGTACGTGTCGGTCAGTTCCCAGGCCGATACGGAGCGCGCCGACCTCGAAGGCGAGCGTCTCGAACAGATGCAAGATGGCGACAGTGAGGCGCGGGAGCTCGCAGGAATCTATGTCGAACGCGGCGTCGAACCGGCGCTGGCACGGCAGGTGGCACAGCAGTTGATGGCGCGTGACGCACTCGGCGCGCATGCCCGCGACGAACTCGGCTTCTCGACGAGCAGCCGCCCCCGGCCGCTACAAGCCGCGCTTGCATCGGCGGCGGCGTTCGCGGCGGGAGCCGCCGTCCCGGTGCTGACCACCGCCGCCGCGCCAGTGGACCGCGTGACGCTCTTCGTCGCGGCGGCGTCGCTGGTCTGCCTGACCGGACTTGGCGCCTCGGCGGCGCGCGCCGGCGGGGCGCCACTGGGAATTGGAGCGCTGAGAGTGGTGTCCTGGGGAGCATTTGCGATGGCTGTGACGGCAGGCGTCGGGTGGATCTTTGGCGTCGCGATCTGACCAGCAGCGCCGCGGCGAACGTGGGATCAACACCTGGGGGTCCGGCCGCCAGCCGCCGGTCTCGAGGGCGAGGCAGCGAACCATGCGGCGTCGGCCGGTGCAGGGTAGGTGACGACGCCGTCGTGGACCTGAGCAAAGGGCGTCAACGCGTGCGGCCGCACGCGCACGGCGCTGACGATCTCGTTGACCGCGACGCCTTGGATCAGCAGCGCGTCGGCGATCAACGAGCGATGACACCGCCACGGGACCGCCTCCGCGCACATCAGCGCCACCGGCTCGGCGGCGGCCAGCTCCAGGCACTGCGCCAGACTCTCGCTGAAGACCGCCGTCTGCATGTAGTCGGCGTAGCCGCGAAAGCTGGTGTTGCGCCAGGCCATGTTCACCGAATCCGGGCGCGGCCGCCGCAAGCCTCCCAGCCCCGGCAGGTGCGAGTAGTGCAGCCCCGCCGCCGCCAGCAGATGCGGCAACTGGGCGATGTCGAATTGGGGATTGAAGCGCGAGCGCGGCATCGTGCGCACGTCGACCACCCGTCGCACCCCGTGTGAGGTGAGCAGGTGCACGAAGGCGTCGATGGTCCGGGTCGAGTGCCCGACCGTGAAGACGACTGGCCCGGCCATGGTCAGTGCGTCACTGCAGCGAGGGCGCGCCGCTTGTCGTCGACTGTGGTGAGGAGCTGCGCGAAGGACGCCGCGAACGCGTCGATCCCGTCGTTCTGGAGCTGCTCGGTCAGCGCGTGCACGTCCACGCCCAGGCGTGCCGCCGCTGCCAAGGTGGCGTCGGCGCTGTGCGCAGTCCCGTCGAGGCTGGCGCCTACCCGCCCATGTTCGCGAAAGGCATCGAGCGTGGCCGGCGGGACCGTCGTGACGGTATCGCGTCCGATCAATGCTTCGAGGTAGATGACGTCGGAGTAGGCGGGGTTCTTCGTGCCGGTGCTGGCCCAGAGCGGCCGCTGGACTCGCGCGCCGCGCCGAGCCAGCTCCTCGAAGGCGTCGCCATGGAAGAGCTCGTCGAAGCGCTGGTAGATCCGTTGGGCATTGGCGATCGCCACCCGCCCGCGCAACGCCAGCGCCTCCGGAGAGCCGATGGCCTCGAGCTGGCGATCGGCCATCGTGTCGAGGCGGCTGACGAAGACCGACGCGACTGATGCGACACAGCCCGGATCGGCGTGACCGGCCAGCCCGCGCAGGTAAGCGTGCGCGACGGCGTCGTAGTGCTCCAGCGAAAACATCAGCGTGATGTTGACGTTGATGCCCTGGGCGATCAGCATCTCGATGGCCGGAAGGCTCTCGGACGTCGCCGGCACCTTGATCATGACGTTGGGGCGGGCGACCTCGAACCAGAGTCGCCGCGCCTGGGCCACGGTGGCCGCGGTGTCGTGCGCGACCCCTGGCGAGACCTCCAGGCTGACGAACCCGTCGGCGCCGTCGGTGCGATGGTAGACCGGGTGGAGCAGCTCGGCCGCCATCTGGATGTCTTCGACCATCAGGCGCTCGGCCAGCACCTCGTTGGCCGCCATGGAGTTCAGGGCCAACACCCGGCGGACGGCCTCGTCGTAGTCCGAGCTGTCGGCCAGCGCCTTGGCAAAGATGGTCGGGTTGCTGGTCACGCCAGTGAGTCCGTCTTCGTCAATCAGCCGTTGCACGGCGCCGTCGCGAATCAGGCTGCGGCTGATGGCGTCCAGCCAGACGGCCTGGCCATGCTGGGTCAGCGCTATGAGTGGGTTCATTGCGGTCCTGCCGTTTTCATTTGCACGTTGCGCGCCAGCGCAGATGGTCACCGGGTCGACAGGTCACGACGAACCGAGCGGCTTCGCCCGGCACTGGACGAGGTGGCCGATGCGAGCGGCGGCCCGGTCAATCGCGGCATAGGGGTGCGACGCGGAGACCCGGGTGCGGACCGACCCGGTCGGCGCCAGGGTCACGGTCAACCGGCAGCGAAACGCCGTGGGCCCTTCCTCCCCCTCGTATCGCAGTGCGATTCGCGCGGCCTGGACGTGAGCGTCGTAGCGGGCCAGAGCGACGAACACGCGATACTCGGCATAGGCGAGCGCCTGCGCGCTATCGAACCCGCCTTCCGCGACGACCTGGACCTGCATCACCGCCCAGCCACGCAAACGTCGGACCACGGCGCGGCGATTCCTGGCGACCCAACGCGGAACGAATCCGGCCCCCGGGTGCGCAAGCGCAGCAGGCCGGTCGTTCCGGGCCAACGGCATCGTTCAAATTGAAAGCCCCGTGCGCAAAGTGAAACGCCCCGCCGTGTTGCCGGTGCTCTGGAGAGAGAGGTTGTCGAGGCGCGCTGCTGGTTCGTCAAATGGATCGCAAGTTGCAACAGACCAAAGCACTGCACGCCATGCCTGCCATCACCACTCCTCGTCGCTTCAGGTGGCCGACCCGATGCTGGACAGGCATCGATGTCGCCAGGTCCACCGGTCGACGAGTCTCGCCAACGTTCGCCCCTCTCTGATCCGACCGTGTCAGTGGGGGGCGTGCCCCCAACGCTCCATCACCGCAGGCGCAAGCGCGCCCGGATGGGCCCTGTCCATGACAGGGCGCATTGGGCACAACGGATCACCTTGAACATCATCCGCGGTGCCCCCGCGCGAGGGAAACATGAGTCCGTATACTTTGTTCGGAAAAGCAGTGGGAACCGGCGCAGCCACCGCCCTGGCGGCACGCCTGGCCACTTGGCACGACGCCATGGTGGCGCACAAGCGACGCTTGGCGTCTGGCCGGGCCGACGACGAATGTGACGAAGAGTGTCCGCACAGCGAGGCGGGCGCGCTGTGGGCGGAAGCCCTGGATACGTTCGGCGACCGGGCTCACGAGTTCGCGTTCCTGCGCTCCAGCGCCACCGCCGGAGTCGCGGCGCCGCCAGTGAGGCGGCAGCAGGCAACCAGCCCGCGCCAGCCGTTCGGCGCCCCCACCCAGAACCAGGAGGCGTAGTCTGGTGTCGCTGAGACTCGAGAGCCTGGTGGGCGCGCTCGTGTCACGTGAACTCGCGGACTACGGGAGCGAGGTGCGGCGGGGGCGGATGACGTCCCTCGTCGCCGCCGCGCCGCATGAGGAAGCCGCATATGACTGAGATGAAGACGGTCACGGTCGGCCCAACGGTCGGCGTCGAGGTCCGACGTCGCCAGTTCGACGTCGAGCGGGCGGTCGACGAAGCCCTGGCGGAGTCGTTCCCGGCGAGCAATCCGCCGTCATGGAATCCGGGCGGCGCCGTCTGTGCGGCCCGGCCGCCGCCGGGGGACGGGCGCCGCCCTGTTCCGGACGGCGCACGCGCGGCAGCGATTCGTGAACCGAGGTGAGCGCGCCTTGAGTTGGTGTCGTCGGGCTACTAGAATGAACTCAACGTGCCGATGTGAAACGCCTGGTGCCGCCGCCGACGACAGACCGTGAGCATCTGAACCTGGCCGAGGTGCTCGATTGTCGTCCCGACCGGGGCATCATCCGGCTTCACGAGCAGCGGGTCGTCATCTTGAGCGCCGCGGCGATGGGGCTGCTCCGCAAAGAGCTGATCGACACCCTCGGTCTCGAAACCGCCCGACGCATCTTCCTGCGGTTCGGCTATGCCGACGGCTACCATGATGCCGTGAGCCTGCGCGACCGCTCGCATTGGGCCAGCCCCCTGCAGGGCTTCCGGGCCGGCATCGCCCTGCAGCGGCTCGAAGGTATTGTCCGAGCCGAGATCGCCTCGATCGAACACGAGGCGACGTCGGGTCGCTTCGAAGCGGACGTGGTCTGGCACGACTCCTACGTCGCCGAGCAGCATCTGCACCACTACGGCAAGGGCAGCGTGCCGATGTGCTGGTCGCTGGTGGGTTACTCGAGCGGGTACGCGAGCGCCTGCTTCGGACAGGAGATCTACTTTCGCGAGGTCGAGTGTGCCGGCCAGGGCGCCCGCACGTGCTCGGCCGCCGGCAAGGACGCCGTGAGCTGGGGCGATGAGCTGGCGGCGCTCCGGTTCGACTTCCAAGGCGCGGAACTGGGCCGCGAAGTCGAGCGGCTCCGCGACACGGTGCACCAACGACTGACGGAGCTCGACCGGCGCGAGCGGCAGGTCGCGAGCCGCGAGCGCGAGCTCGACCTGTTGCGGGAACGCGTCGCGCGTCACGCCGAGGCGAAGCACTTCGTCGCCGGCAGCGCCGCCATGCAGGAGGTGCTCGAACTGGCCGGCCGTGTGGCGCCGCTCGATACGACGGTGCTGGTCCAGGGCGAGAGTGGCACCGGCAAGGAGTTCATCGTCCGGATGATCCACGACCAGAGCCCGCGCGCCAGTGGACCCTTCGTGTCGATCAACTGCGCGGCCTTGACCGAAACCCTGCTGGAGTCCGAGCTCTTCGGTCACGTGCGGGGCGCGTTCACGGGGGCCGTCAGGGAGAAGCAGGGGCTGTTCGAAGTCGCCGGCAACGGCACGCTCTTCCTCGACGAGGTCGGCGAGGTGGCGCCGACCGTGCAAGCGAAGCTCCTCCGGGCGCTCCAGGAGCGCGAGATCCGGCGGGTAGGCGCGGAGCGCGACATCAAGGTCAATGTCCGGGTGGTGGCCGCGACCAATCGGAACCTGAAAGCCGCCGTGGCGGCAGGGAGCTTCCGCGAGGATCTGTATTTTCGCCTCGGCGCCTTCGTCATCACCGTGCCTCCCTTGCGGGATCGGCGCGAGGACATTCCGCGACTGGTGCTTGATTTCGTGCGTCGGGCCGCCGCGCGGGTGAATCGGGACGTGACGAGTCGTCTCGGCCGACGCCATGACCGCGCTGATGAGCTACCACTGGCCTGGTAACGTTCGAGAGCTCGAGCACGCCATCGAGCGCGCGGTGATCGTCGCCAGGGGCACCAGCCTCAAGGTTCGTGAGCTGCCGCCCGAGCTCTCGCAGAAGACCGCGCCGGGCCCGGCCAGTGACGGCCTCGACCTCCACGCCCAGGAGCGGATCTTGATCGAACGGGCGCTGCAGCGCTTTGGCGGCAATCGCCGCCAGGCGGCCGCGGCGTTGAAGATCAGCACCGTCACGCTGTGGCGGAAGATGAAGCACTACGGCATCAACGCTTAGTGCCGGCCCGGGCCACGGCATTACGCGATGAAACGGGGGCATTCGAGATGAAACGGAAGCGCGACGCCACCCGGGCGGGGCGCGCTGCCGAGTCACCCTGCTGCCCCGTGACCGTCTGCCCGCGCCTGGTCCGCGCGGTTGGCCCAGCGTTTGCTCGGGTGCCCACCTAGTGAACCAGCCTCCGCCGCACCTGCCCGTGCTGCACTACCTCAACGCCAGTCACGGCGTGGCCTCGTGGCTGCTGACGAGGGATCACAAGCGGATCGCCATTCTCTATCTGATTTCGATCACCGTCTTCTTCCTGATCGGCGGGCTGATGGCGGTTGGCATCAGGGTCGAGTTGGCGACCCCAGCCGGCGACTTCGTCCAAGCCGACACTTACAACAAGATGTTCACGCTGCACGGCGTGATCATGGTGTTCCTGTTCCTGCTGCCCTCGATTCCGGCGGTGCTCGGCAACTTCCTGATACCGCCGATGATTGGCGCGCGGGACCTGGCTTTTCCGCGCCTCAATCTGCTCAGCTGGTACCTCTACATGATCGGGGGCGTCTTCACCGTCTTCGCCATGGTCGCCGGCGGCGTCGATACCGGCTGGACGTTCTACACGCCCTTCAGCACGGCCGTGTCGAGCACCAATGTCATCGCGACCGGGATCGGCATCTTCGTCGCCGGCTTCTCGTCCATCCTCACCGGCCTGAACTTCCTCGTCACCATCCACCGGATGCGCGCCCCGGGCATGACCTGGTTCCGCCTGCCGCTGTTCGTGTGGTCCCACTACGCGACCAGTCTCATCCAGGTGCTCGGCACGCCGGTCATTGCCATCACCATCGTGCTGGTGTTTGCCGAGCGCGTCCTGGGATTCGCGATCTTCGACCCGGTGCGGGGTGGCGACCCGGTGCTGTTCCAGCACCTCTTCTGGTTCTACTCGCATCCGGCCGTCTACGTCATGATCCTGCCGGCCATGGGCGTGGTCAGCGAGTTGATCGCCAACTTCTCGCGCAAACGGATCTTCGGTTACAGCTTCGTCGCCTTCTCGAGTCTGGCGATCGCCATCTTCGGGTTTCTGGTGTGGGCCCACCACCTCTTCGTGGCCGGCATCTCCGTCTACGCCGCGATGGTCTTCTCGTTCTTGAGCTTCGTGGTGGCGATTCCCTCGGCGATCAAGGTGTTCAACTGGTCCGCCACGCTCTACAAAGGATCCATTTCGTTCGCCACCCCGATGCTCTACGCCTACGGCTTCATCGGCCTGTTCACGATCGGCGGATTGACCGGGCTGTTCGTGGCCACGCTGGCCCTCGACATCCACGTCCACGACACGTTCTTCGTCGTGGCGCATTTCCACTACATCATGGTGGGCGGCGCCATCATGGGCTACCTGGGCGGCCTGCACTTCTGGTGGCCGAAGATGGTCGGCCGCATGTACCCGAGTTTCCCTCGAAGATCGCCGCGATCCTGATCTTCGTCGGCTTCAACCTGACGTTCTTTCCGCAGTTCATCCTCGGTTACCTGGGCATGCCGCGCCGCTATCACGCCTACCCCGAGGAGTTCCAGCTGCTCAACGTGCTCTCGTCGGCGGGCGCGTCAATCCTGGGCGTCGGATACCTCATCCCGGTGTGTTACCTGCTGTGGTCGCTGAAGTGGGGTGCGGTCAGCGGACCGAACCCGTGGCGGGCCTCCGGCCTGGAGTGGACGACGGCATCGCCGCCGTTGACCGAAAACTTCGCCGTGACGCCACAGGTCACGACAGAGGCCTACGATTTCACCCCGCGTGAAGTGACGTGGGCCGATACGCGTCAACGGTGAACGGCCCGGACTTTCTGGCCGTCGTTCTCGCCGGCTCCTCTCGATTGGTGGGATACGGGAACAAATCCGCGAGCGACGTCCTGACCCCAGGCGACGTGTTCATCACGACGTGCCCGCGATGAAGCTGGCCGGGATGCGTCAGTCCGCACGAGTGGGTAATCATGTGGAGGTCACGCTCGAGGGCCAGCGCGTAGTTGCGGACGCGGACGCCCTTGTCCGTGGGGTCCAGGCCCGATTGGAGCCACTGATTCTGCGTGGTCACGCCGGTCGGGCACATGTTGACGTCGCCTGCTTGGAAAACCCTCTTCAAAAGGACAGGGGCATTTCAGTGTGAAACGTCTACCACGCCGGATCCTGCCGCTCGGCCTGGCCTCTCGACCACGCCGCGTTGATGATGAGGCCAGGGCTGGTCAGGAACTCGTGTTCTGATGGCCCTCATCGGCGCGGCGGCGGGAATGCGCCGTATGAGCAAGCGCGTGACCGAACTGTCGCGCCATCGAGGAGAACAGCATGCCCGAGCAACTCGACGCGATCATCATCGGCACGGGGCAAGCGGGCAAGCCGCTGGCGGGCGCGCTCGCCGAAGCCGGCTGGAAGACCGCGATCATCGAGAAGGCCGAGCGCGTCGGCGGCACGTGCATCGTCTCCGGGTGCACGCCCGACCAAGACTATGGTGGCCAGCGCCCGCGTGGCGCATCTGGCCAGGCGCGCCGCCGACTACGGCGTGCGGACGGGCGCCATCGCCGTGGACATGGCCGCCGTCCGCGCAGCGGAAGCGCGACATCGTCGACTCGTGGAGCGCGAGCAGCCGCAAGGGCCTGGAGCAGCACGAGACGCTCGAGCTGATGATGGGCCAGGCCCGGTTCAGCGGGCCGAAGGAGGTGACGGTCGAACCGCACGGCGGCGGTGCGCGCGTGCTGACCGCCGAGCACATCTTCATCAACGTCGGCACGCGGCCCCGAACTGCCGCCGATCCCGGGGCTGGCCGACATCGGCGCGCTGGACAACGAGTCGGTCATGGAACTGGGCGAGGTGCCCGACCATCTGATCGTGATTGGCGGCGGGTTCATCGGCCTCGAGTTCGCGCAGATGTTCCGGCGCTTCGGCAGCCGGGTGACCGTGCTCGAGGCGCACGCGCGCTTCTGCCGCGCGCGAGGACGAGGACATCGCCGCAGGCGATCCGGGCCGTGCTCGAAGAAGACGGCATCGAGATTCTGTGCGAGACGAAAGTGGAGCGTGTCGAGCGCGGCCCGGACGGACAGGTGGTCGTGACCGCCACTCGTCCCGACGGCCCACGCCGCATCGAGGGGTCGCACGTGCTCGTGGCCGCCGGGCGGATCCCGAACAGCGACACGCTCGATCCGGCCAAGGCCGGACTGGCGGTGAACGAGCGCGGCTTCATCACGGTGAACGATCGGCTGGAAACCAACGTGCCCGGGATATTCGCGCTGGGCGACGTCAACGGCGGCCCGGCGTTCACCCACGTGTCCTACGACGATTTCCGCATCGTCACGACCAATGTGCTGCGGGGCGGGCAGGCGAGCACCGACGGCCGCCTCGTGCCCTATACGGTCTTCATCGATCCCGCAGCTGGGACGCGTGGGTCTCACCGAGCGCCAGGCGCGGGAGCAGGGCTACGAGGTGCGCGTGGCGACGCTGCCGATGAGCCGCGTGGCGCGCGCCATCGAGATGGACGAGACGCGCGGCATGATGAAGGCCGTGGTCGACGGCAAGACCGGACTGATCCTGGGTGCGGCCATCCTCGGCATCGAAGGGGGAGAGATCGCCGCGGTCCTTCAGGTGGCGATGATGGCCGCGCCTGCCCTATACGGCCCTCAAGGACGGCGTGTTCTCGCATCCCACGCTGGCCGAGTCGCTGAACAACCTGTTCATGGCCATGGATGCGGCCAGCTGAGTCAGGTCCACGGAATCCTGAAGGGAGCTCCTCGGAAACTGGCGTGCCCCTCCGGCAGCGTTGGTCATCGGGAACGATCGACACCGGCAGCCGCCGCGCTTCTACCCCGGTGCGCCAGCCGCCTGTTCCACACTCCGCACCAGCGCGACCACCATCTCCTGCTCCTCGGGCAGCTTCAGCGCCAGCGTCGCCCGCGCCTGCGCCCGCCGGGCGTGCGCGACCGCGGCCACCTGCAGTTCGCCATGGCCGGTGGCCGCCAGCAGGATGAACGCCTTCTGCAGGCGGATCTCCAGTTCGATCAGGCTGGCGCCGTCGCGGGAAATGGCCGTGAACGCGTCGTCGAACATCTCCGCCACGGTCAACGACGGCACCGAGACGCGGTCGTAGATCACCTCGCTCTCCGCGACGGGATCGGCCCAGCGCGCCAGCAGGCGCACGAAGGTCCCGACGATGTCGATGGCCGTGCCCACGTCGTTCACCGCCGGGGACAGCGCGCGGGCGGCAACCTCCGCCAGCGTCACCAGGCCGAAGCGCGGATCGTCGCGAAATGTCCGGTCATCGCCCACGATGAACGCCGCGTTCACGCACTCGCGCAGGTCGGCCGGCGGGGCCGATGGCGAGTCGAGCACCGCCAGCGCGCGGCCCGGGCCCGACGAAGGTGCCGGGCAGGGCCTCGACGGTCACGGTCACGTCGGCGTGCTCAGCAGCAGCGCTGCAGGGCGCTCATGTTGATCGACTGCACGTAGCCGATGGTGCGGGTGTAGATCGCCACGCCGCGCCCGCGCCGGCTGTCGCTGACGCCGCCCACCCAGGGTGGGATGGCGCCGGCGGTCGTCGAGCGCGGTGGCGGCGGCGCGCTCCACGATGTCGATGGTGTTGCCCAGCCGTCCCAGCCGCGCGATACGGTCCACCCACCGCAGGAAGATCAGGATGACCAGCGCGAACATGAGCACGGTCAGGACGAAGACGAGAAAGCGCCGACCCGCCCGTAGACGCCGCTCTCCACCGCGGTCAGCGCGACGATGCTGAAGATGAAGGCGCCGATGAACCCGGACAGGGCGGTCTGCGAGACGTCGTCGGCGATGACCAGCGAGAACGCCCGTGGCGTGGCCGTCGACCCGGCCGAGGCGTAAGCCGCCACCATGGAGGCCACCGCCAGCGTGGCCACCGAGAGCATGCTGGTGGCGATGATCGCCAGCAGGCTCACGACCGTGTCGGGATCGATTCGACGGCGCCCGGTCGGCGGCGATGGAGCGATCGGCGGCGAGGCACGCCAGCACGGCGGCGATGGCCAGCGCGGCGTACAACAAGGGCCGCGCCCACAAACGGTGACGGAGCTGGCCGAACCACCAGCGAAAACGATGCCTCATGTGGAACATCCTCCACCAGGTTGGCCATGGCCGCGACCGAGGCGAGCGGGCACGGCACCGGCGGTATCAGCCGATGACGTCACGCGACGCGCTTGCCGAAGCGAAGATAGAGCGCCGGCAGCAGGAACAGGTTCAGCACCGTCGAGGTGACCAGGCCGCCGAGGATCACGACCGCCATCGGGTGCTCGATCTCGTGGCCCGGGCTTGTTGCCGCGCCAGCGACGAGCGGCACCAGCGCCAGGCCGGTCGCCGAGCGCGGTCATCAGGATCGGCGCGAGCCGCTCCTCGGCGCCGCGCAGGACCAGCGCCGGGCCGAACGGCATCGCCCTCCTCGTGCTCGAGGTGGCGGTAGTGGCTGACGAGCATGATGCCGTTGCGCGCGGCGATGCCGAGCACGGTGACGAAGCCGACCAGCGAGCCGAGCGACAGCACGCCGCCGGTCAGGAACGCGCCGACCACGCCGCCGACCAGCGCGAACGGCAGCGTCAGCGCGACCAGCGCGCGTCAGCCGCACCGAGCCGAAGTCGACGTGCAGCAGCAGCAGGATGCCGAGCAGCGAGAGCGCGCCGAGAGCCGAGCAGCCGGCTGCTGCGACTCCTGCGCGCGCCGCGTACTCGCCGAGGAACTCCGGGTGGTAGCTCGCGCGTCGAACGGGACGCCGGCCGACGCGCGCCTCGATCTCGCGGGCGACGCGCGCCGAGGTCGCGGCCGCGCGACGTTGCAGGTGACGTCGATCCGCCGCGAGCCGCCCTCGCGCTTGATCTCGTTCGGGCGTCGGCACGATCGCGACGTCGGCCACGTCGCCGAGCGGCACGTGCCGCCGCCGCGGCGGTGTCGATCGGCAGCTCGCGCGAGCGCGACAGGTCGCGTCGCGCGCGCCGGCGACGCCCCAGACGACCACGTCGAAGATCTTCTGCTCCTCGTACACCTCGCCGACCTTCGTGCCCCTGCAGCAGCGTGGTCGCCGCGCGGCGGACGTCGCCGGCGGTCAGCCCGAACTGCGCGGCGGCGTCGGGCCGCAGCCGCACCTCGACCTGCGGCACGAGCGACCTGCGGCTCGACCTTCAGGTCGGCGACGCCGGCGACGCCGTCGATCGCGCCTGCCGACCTCCTGCGGCCTTGCCGCGCAGCACGTCGAGGTCGGGGCCGAAGATCCGCACGACGATGGTCGCGCTGGCGCCGGTGAGCACTTCCTTGATCCGCTCGCGCAGGTAGGTGAGCACGTCGCGGTACAGGCCGGGGTAGCCGTCGACGACCGCCTGGATCTTGCGCCACCGTCGGCGTCGTAGTCGACCGTCGGGTCGATGCTGATCCAGAGCTCGGTGAAGTTCGGCGCCGACGACCTCGTCGGCCACCTCGGCGCGGCCGATGTGCGAGCCGAAGTTGCGCACGCCGGGGATGGCCCGCAGCTCCTTGCTGGCGCGCGACGGTGATGCGCGTCATCGCCTCGAGCGACGTGCCGGGCTTCTCGACCCAGTGCATCAGGAAGTCGGTCTCCTTGAAGTTCGGCAGGAACTCCTCGCCGAGCCGCGGCGACGGCCAGCCCGTCGCCGGCGAACGCGACGACGAGCGATCGACGACGCGCCCGCCGCGGCGCGGCGACCAGCCGCGGCAGGATCGCGCGGTAGCGCGCCTTGAGCCACGCGGACGAGCGGCGCACTCGCGCTGCGCGCCGCGCGCCGCGGCAGCAGCATCAGCGACAGCGCCGGCGTGACCGTCAGCGCGACCAGCAGCGACGCGCACGATCGCCAGGACGTAGGCGAGCGCGAGCGGCCGGAAGAACGATGCCGGCCAGGCCGTCGAGGAAGAACACCGGCAGGAAGACGAGCACCACGATCAGCGCTGCGTAGACGACCGCGCTGCGCACTTCGAGCGACGCGTCGAGCACGACCTGGAACGGCGGACGCGGGCTGCCGGCGCGCGCGGTTCAGCCGCAGCCGGCGGACGATGTTCTCGACGTCGATGATCGCGTCGTCCACCACCTCGCCGAGCGCGATGACCAGCCCGGCGAGGACCATCGTGTTGATCGTGCCGCCCACGGTAGCGCAGCACCAGCGCCGCGGCGAGCAGCGACAGCGGGATGGCGGTCAGGCTGATCACCGCGGTCCGCCAGTCGAACAGGAACAGCGACCAGGATCGACGACGACCAGCACGCAGCCGACCAGCAGCGCGCGGGTGAGGTTGTCGAGCGACCGCTCGATGAACGTCGCGGGGCGGAAGATGGTCGGAGTCGACCTCGACGCCCTTCAGCGCCGGGCTGCAGCGCCGTCGAGCGCCGCCTCGACCTCGCGGGTCACCTCGCAGCGTGTTGCCCCACGGCTGCTTCTCGACGATCAGCAGCAGGCCGGGGCCGTCGTTGATGACGGCGTCGCCGATCGGCGGCGGGATGCCGATCGACGACCTCGGCGACGTCGCCGAGCCGCGAGCGGCGCGCCGTTGCGGAAGCGTCGACGACGGCTGCGCGCGAGGTCGTCCGGCGTCGTCGACCGGCGACCGCGTGCCGGACGGCGAGCCGCTGGTTCGGCGTGTCGACGAAGCCGCCGGCGCCGACGACCGACGGCGTCGCGCCGCGGCCTTGACGACCGCGTCGAGCGTGACGCCGTGCGGCGCGCAGCCGGTCGGGATCGACCAGCACCTGGAACTGCCGGTCGCGCTGGCCCCAGATCGCCACGTTCGCCACGCCGGGCACGGCCATCAGCCGCGGGCCGGATCGTCCACCGCGCGAGCATCGTCAGCTCCATCTGCGACAGCGTCTTCGACGACACGCCGATCTTCAGCACGCGGCTCGTCGACGACAGCGGCGGCAGGATGCACCGGCGGCCGCGCCACCGCGGGCAGCGCGCGGCGCGCCGCGGCGAGCCGCTCCTGCACGAGCTGCCGGGCGCGCGATGCAGGTCGGTCCCGTCGCTCGAAGATCAGCACGACCGACGACAGCCCGAGCACCGACTTCGAGCGGAGCGTCTTCAGGCCCGGCATGCCGTTGAGCGCGTTCTCGAGCGGCACGCGTGACGAGGCTCTCGACCTCCTCGGTCGACAGCCCGGGCGCCTCGGTCTGGATCTCGACCAGCGGCGGCGCGAACTCGGGGAAGACGTCGAGCGGGGCGTCCTGCGCCGTCCGGATGCCGACGACGATCAGCACCACCGACGAGCGCGACGCACCAGAATGCGCAGCCGCAGGGCCGCGGCGACCGAGCGCGCGCATCTACTTACCGGCCCCGAACTCGGTGCCGAACAGTTCGGCGGCGCCCACGGTGACGACGCGGGTGCCGGCGGCGGGGCCGTGGTCGCAGGACGGCGAGACCGTCGACCATGTCGACCACGGACACACGCCGACGGACGAACACGTTGCCGTCTTGCGCTTCGTAGACCCAGGTGCCGCCGTAGGCATCGTGCAGCAGCGCGGCGCTGGGCACGACCAGGCTCTGCGCCTCGTGCGTCGAGCGGCACACGCACGCCGACGCGCTCGCCCGGGCCGAACGTGCCGCCGGGATTCGGCGCGGCGTAGTACAGGTCGACCGCCGGCGGTCGAGGGATCGGCCGACGGGGGGCCGGTCGACCGGCCGCGCCTCGGTGCCGGGCGCGCCGGCCGCGTGCCCCGACGGGGACGACCCGAGCCGGGCTGCGGCGGTCGACCAGGGCGATGTCGCCGGCGTAGAGCGGCACGCGAATCCACACGGTAGTCGAGGTCGACCAGGTCGAAGAGCGGCGCGCCCGCCGCCACCGTCTGTCCCGGGTTGGCATAGAGCGCCTGGACGCATCGCATCCGCCGGCGCGTTGATGGCCAGGGCGCCGCTCGCACTGACGCCGCGTGAGGCCAGCGCGAGTCGCTCCTGCGCCGCCTTGAGCGCGGCGTCGGCCGCGATCAGGTCGGCCTGGGCTTCCTCGGCCGCGCGCCGGCTGCCGGCGCCGTCGATGGCCAGCCGGGTGGCGCGCTCGACCCGTTGCGCGGCCATGGCCTGGCGGCCGGCGGCCTCGGTGACCGCCCGCTCGGCTTCGATGCGCACGTCGCGCTCGGCCGGGGCCAGCGGCACGAGCCGAAGCACCGTCGCGCCCTTCTTCACCGTGCCGCCGACGGCCGGCGAGGCGCGCCGCGGCTTCCAGCGTGCCCGCCAGCGGCGCGGTGACGGTGCTCTGGGCGCCGCCGGGGGCCATGACGTCGCCGCCCAGCGTGCGGCTGCGCGTCACCCCGCGTTCCTCGACCACGGGCCGTCTCGATGCCGAGGCGGGCCACTGCCTCCGGCGACAACGTGATGCTGGTCAGCGCGGCCTCGGTGACCGGCGCCGCGACCTTCGCCGCCGGCGCCGTCGTGGCCGGGGCGCAGGCGGCGTTCCGCCGCAGGCCGCCATCACGACCGGGAGGCACACGACCGCCAGGCGAAGGGGCCGCCGCGGCCGGCATGAGCGAGCGTCAGTGGTCACGCGAGGCCTCCTGCGGCGGGGCACTGCACGAACGGCCGACGGCTCGCTCGATGCGCGCCCGGCGCGCGCTGCGTGTCGGCGGCCAGCTCCCGTTCGCGCATGCGCGCGTCGGTCAGCCGCCGGGCATGCTCGAGCACGAAGAGATACGAGGTGTCGCCTTCGCTGAACGAGCGATTCGGCGTCGGCCACGTTGGCTTCGAGCGGCAGCACGATCCGTTCGCGCCAGATTGCCAGCGACTCGCGCGCCTGGTCGAAGAGCGCGGTGGCTTCGCGAAGCTCGAACGCCACCTGCTGCAGGACGGCGGCATACGCGGCCGAGGCCCGCTGGAGTTCGGCGCCGGCGCGGGCCTGTCCCGCTTGGTTGCGGTTGAAGATCGGGAGGCTGGCGTCCACGCCTGGACCGGCTTCGAAGCCGTCGCGGCCTTGGCCGTTGGCGTCGAGCACGGCGGTGAAGGTCAGGATTCGCGACCGTTCCCAGCCCAGGCGCGCCGCCGCCGTTTCCACCCCGAGCTCGGCGGCGCGCACGTCTGGCCGGGCCGCCAGCGCTTCTCGCAGCAGGTCGGCGGGCGGACCACACGCCGCGGCGACGGCCGCCGGACCGAGGTCGAAGGCGGGGGCGTCGCTGGCGAGCCCGAGCAGGAGCCGTAGCCGGGCCGTGGCGATGGCGACGTCGTGCACGGCCCGTTCGGCGTCCTGCTCACCCCGGGCCGCGTCCACCCGCGCCGCCCGAGCGTCCAGCTCGCCGATGTCTCCGGCCGCCAAGCGCGACTGCGTGAGCCGGTCGATATGGGCCAGCAGCTCAGAGGCCTCGGTGGCCAGGCGGCGGCGTTCGAGGGCGAGGCCGAGATCCGCGTGCGCACTGCGGACCGACAGCACCAGGTCCAGGCCGGCCTGCTCGAGGCGGTGACCCGCGGCGTCAGCCGCCAGGCGGGCCATGGCCACGCGCCGCGGCCGCTCCCACAGCATCTCCACCGGCCAGCGCAGCGTGGCTTCGAGCTGCTTCGGGCCAAGCGGGAAGAGCAGGGACAGCACCGGGTTGCTCAACAGGCCGGCATCGAGCAGATCGGCCCGCGCGAAACCCAGGTCGCTCACGCTGACCTGGAAAGCGGCGTTGTTCCACAGGGCGATGGCCACGGCCTCGTCGGCGGACAGGCCGTCCTCGAGGCGGACGCCCGCGGGGATTCCTGCGGGTCCGGCGGCGGTGACCCGCGGCGCGGCGCCGGTGCGCGCCTGCAGGCGTCCCGCGGCGTCTTGTGGGGCTTCGTGAGCGCGCATCGCACACGCCGGGCCGAGCATCAGCGCGACTGCCGCGACGCCGAGAACAGCAGCCGATCGGGAGATGGCGTTGCCCATGATCGGGAGGTCGGCTTCGCTGGCGCGGCGCCGGGGCCGGCATCGGTCGCGCGGGACCACTAGGAAGGGCGTCATTGGGGGCTCATCATAAGCCAGCCGCCCAGGCGGTCGGCGGCGCGCTGCAGCTGCCTATACTGCGGACATGCACGAACGACGCATATCGCCCCCAGAGGTCGCCGACGAGCGGGCCCGCATTGCCGACGTGCTGGTCGAGAACCACCGCGCCTTCTTGCGCTTCCTCGAGCGGCGGCTCGGAAACCCGGCGCTGGCCGAAGATCTGTTGCAGGAGGCCTTCACGCGCAACCTGGATTGGCTCGCCGACGTGCCCGATGAAGGGTTGGTGCCGTGGTTCTACCGGGTGCTCCGCAATGCCGCGATTGACCGCCACCGGCGTCAGGGGGCCGAGGCCCGCGCGCTGGCGGCATTCGCGCAAGAGCTGCCCGCCGCCGCTCCATCCGCCGGCGACCTGCACCGGGAGATCTGCGCGTGCGTGGGCCGGCTGGCCAAGACCCTGAAGCCGGAGTACGCACAGGCCCTTCAGGCGGTCGATGTCGAGGGCGTCCCCGTCAAGGCGTTCGCGGATGCGGCTGGGCTGACGCCCTCCAACGCTGGCGTCCGGCTGTTCCGGGCGCGCGCGGCGCTGCGGCGGCAGGTCGCGGCGTCGTGCGGTACCTGCGCCGAGCATGGCTGCCTCGATTGTTCGTGCGGACCAACCTGAGGAAAGTGCCGGTGTAATGAAACGGCGACGGCTGCGTGGAGGAGGATAGAAGCGAGGGCGTCAATGAAGGATCCAGTGTGCGGCATGCAGGTCGACCCCGCCAAGGCCGCGGGGACGAGCGACTACCAGGGGCAGACGTACTACTTCTGCTCCAAGGGCTGCAAGGCGAAGTTCGAGGCCACGCCGGAGGCCTACCTGAAGCCGAAGCCGGCCCCGGCGCCGCCGCCGGGCCCCGCGCATGGAGACGCGCGCGAGTACACCTGCCCGATGGATCCCGAGGTCCGGCAGGTCGGCCCGGGCGCGTGCCCCAAGTGCGGCATGGCCCTCGAACCGGTGTCGGCAGCCCCGGTCACGAAGACCGAGTGGACCTGCCCGATGCACCCGGAGATCGTCCGCGACGAGCCCGGGTCGTGTCCCGATCTGCGGCATGGCGCTCGAGCCGCGCGTCGGTCACGCTCGAGGAGCGGAACCCCGAGCTCGACGACATGACGCGGCGGTTCTGGTGGTCGCTGGCCATGACGGCGCCGATCCTCGCCGTTCATGGTGTCGGAGTTCCTGCCGGGACAGCCCCTGCAGCACGCGCTGCCGCCCGGCGGCGATGACCTGGTTGCAGTTCGCTGCTGGCCACGCCGGTGGTGCTTGTGGGGCGGCTGGCCGTTCTTCGTGCGGGGCTGGGCGTCGGTCGTGAACCGCCACCTGAACATGTTCACGCTCATCGCCCTCGGCGTCGGCGCGGCCTACGCCTTCAGCGTGGTCGCGACGCTGGCGCCGGGCCTGTTCCCCGCGTCGTTCCGCACGCACGGCGACCAGATCGGCGTCTACTTCGAACCCGCGGCGGTCATCGTCGTGCTCGTGCTGCTCGGCCAGGTGCTCGAACTGCGGGCGCGCAGCCGCACCAGTTCGGCCATCCGGAACCTGCTGGGCCTGGCGCCGACGACGGCCCGGCGCGTCGACGCGGCCGGCGCCGAAGCAGGACGTGCCGCTCGAGCAGGTGCACGTCGGCGACCGCCTGCGCGTGCGCCCCGGCGAACGGGTGCCGGTGGACGGCGTGGTCGTCGACGGAACGACCACGGTCGACGAGTCGATGGTCACCGGCGAGCCGATTCCGGTCGAGAAGACCGGCGACGAGCAAGGTGACCGGCGGCACGGTCAACGGCACCGGCACGTTCGTGATGGCGGCCGAGCGCGTCGGCAGCGACACGCTGCTGGCGCAGATCGTGCGCATGGTCGGCGAGGCGCAGCGCACGCGCGCGCCGATTCAGCGCCTGGCCGACACGGTCGCCGGCTGGTTCGTGCCGGCCGTGATTCTGGCGTCGGTCGTGACCTTCGCGGTCTGGGCCGTCTGGGGGCCCGAGCCGCGCCTGGCCCACGCGCTCGTGAACGCCGTGGCGGTGCTGATCATCGCCTGCCCGTGCGCCCTGGGCCTGGCCACGCCGATGTCGATCATGGTCGGCACCGGCCGCGGCGCGGAACTGGGCGTGCTGCTGCGCAATGCCGAAGCGCTGGAAGTGCTGGAGCAGGTCGACACGCTGGTCGTCGACAAGACCGGCACGCTGACCGAGGGCAAGCCGGCGCTGACGACCGTCGTCGCCGAGGGGCCGATTCGACGAGGCCGACCTTGCTGCGGCTGGTGGCCAGCGTGGAGCAGGTGAGCGAGCATCCGCTGGCGGCCGCCATCGTCGGCGGTGCGGAAGAGCGGGGCGTCCCGACAGGCGGGGTGGCCGACTTCCGGTCGGTCACGGGCAAGGGCGTGGTGGGCGTGGTCGACGGTCGCACGGTGGCCATCGGCAACGCCGCGATGCTGGCCGAGGTCGGCGCCACCGTGGCGTCGACGGCCCGCGCCGACGAACTGCGCCGCAACGGCGAGACGGTGATGTTCGTGGCGGTCGACGGCGCCTATGCGGGGCTGGTCGGCGTGGCCGATCGCGTCAAGGGCACGACCGCGGAGGCGATCAAGGCGCTGCACGCGGAAGGCCTGCGCATCGTGATGCTGACCGGCGACAGCCGGGTCACCGCCGAGGCCGTGGCCCGCTCGGTCGGCATCGACGACGTCGAGGCCGAGGTGCTGCCGGAGCAGAAGGCGGCGGTGATCAAGCGCCTGCAGGCGGAAGGCCGGAAGGTGGCCATGGCCGGCGACGGCATCAACGACGCCCCGGCCCTGGCCCAGGCCGACGTCGGCATCGCCATGGGCACCGGCACCGACGTCGCGATGGAGAGCGCCGGCGTCACGCTGGTGCAGGGCGACCTGCGCGGGCTCGTCCGGGCTCGACGGCTGAGCCGCGCCACCATGCGGAACATCCGGCAGAACCTGTTCTTCGCCTTCGTCTACAACGTGCTGGGCGTGCCGGTGGCGGCGGGCGTGCTCTATCCCGTGTTCGGGCTGCTGCTGAGTCCGATGATCGCCAGCGCCGCCATGACCTTCAGCTCGGTGTCGGTGATCGGCAACGCGCTCAGGCTGAGGCGGCAGGACCTGTAGTGTCGCGCTGGGCGCATATCCTGGCGGCCGGGTCCGCAGCGCTCGGGTGCGATGGGCATATACTCGAAACGTGGCGTCTAGGGCTCATCGGCTGACCAGTGTCGCGATAGCGATTGCGCTGTCCGGCTCTCCGGCGGTGATGTCGGCGTGTCTGGCGCTGTGCCTCCACCAGGCGCCGCTGTCGGCCATGGCCGCAGCTCCTGAGCGCGACGGCCGGGGATGCGCCGGCGGTCGCGGCTGTCGGCCGTGGCGCACGATCACGCTCACCACGGCGCTCCAATCGAAGCGCCCGCGGCCGCCGCGGCCGCCGCGCCCCGGTCGGCCGCAGGGTCGGCAATGGCCCGTGTCGAGGCCACCTGTGGCACCTGCTGTTCTGATGGCCTGGCGATCGCGGCCGGGCTCCGCGCCGAACGCACCGCCGTGCGGCTGTTGCTCGCCGGGCCGCCGGTCGTCCCGGTCGCGCCCTTCCTGGTGACGACGTCACCGCCCGCGAAGGTGTCCGCCGGCCCGCCAGTGTCACCGCCGTCGTCGACGCGCGCGCCGCTCGTTCTCCGGATCTGATCCCGCCCCACCTGCGCGCCGTCCGCGCGTCCCGCTTCATTTTCGTTCGCACCTCTCCGACCCGCTGCGGCACCGCGTGTCGGTGCGGTGTTCCAGACGTCGCTTCGTCCCCTCGGTGCGAGCCGACGCCGCCTTCACACACACAGGAATTACAGATGACTGCGCGTGATCAGCGTGTGCGGCCAGTTACCGGTCCTTCGCGGCGGACCTTCGTCAAGGGCCTGGCCATTGGCGGCGCCGCGGCCACCGCGGGTCTGCTGCGCGAGCCCGCCTGGGCACAAACCCGTCAGCGGCAAGAACCGTCGGTCCTTTCCGGCACCGAGTTCGACCTCCGCATCGGCGAGACCGAGGCCAATCTCACCGGCCGGTCACGCACCGCCCTGACCATCAACGGCTCGCTGCCGGGGCCGCTGCTGCGCTGGAAGGAAGGCGACACGGTGACGCTGCGACGTCGCCAACGCGCTCGACGAGGACACCTCGATCCACTGGCACGGGATCCTGCTGCCCGCGAACATGGACGGCGTGCCCGGACTCAGCTTCTCCGGCATCCATCCCGGCGAGGCCTACCAGTATCGCTTCCAGGTGCAGCCAGCACGGCACCTACTGGTACCACAGCCATTCCGGCTTCCAGGAGCAGCAGGGCGTCTACGGGCCGCTGGTCATCGAGCCGCGCGAACCCGAGCCCTTCGAGTTCGACCGCGAGCACGTCGTGCTGCTGACCGACTGGACCGACGAGCGGCCCGAGCGCGTGTTCGCCAAGCTGAAGAAGCAATCGGACTACTACAACTTCCACCAGCGCACGGTCGGCGACGTTCCTCCGCGACGTGCGCAAGAACGGCCTGGGCGCGACGCTGGCCGAGCGGCGGATGTGGGGCCAGATGCGGATGAGCGCCGCCGACCTGGCCGACGTCACCGGCTACACCTACACCTACCTGATGAACGGCCAGGCGCCGGCGCGGCAACTGGACGGGCCTGTTCAGGTCCGGCGAGAAGGTGCGTCTCCGCTTCATCAACGGCTCGGCGATGTCCTACTTCGACGTGCGCATTCCCGGGCTGAAGATGACCGTGGTCGCGGCCGACGGCAATCACGTCCGCCCGGTCACGGTCGACGAGTTCCGCATCGCCGTCGCCGAGACCTTCGACGTCATCGTCGAGCCCTCCGGCCAGGAGGCCTTCACGATCTTCGCGCAGGCCATGGATCGCACCGGCTTTGCGGCCGGCACGCTGGCCATGCGCGGCCGGCCTTGCGCGCGCCGGTGCCCGAACTGGACCCGCGCCCCGTGCTGACCATGGCCGACATGGGTCACGGCGGCATGGGGCACGACATGAGCGCGATTGGCGGCGCCAGCGCCGCGCCGGCCGCCGACCCGCATGCCGGCCACGCCATGCCGGCGCCGATGCCGGACCCCCACGCCGGCCACGCGATGCCCGAGGCGTCGCCGTCGGCACCAGACCCGCACGCAGGGCACACCATGCCGCAAACTGCCGGGGCGCCGTCGGCGCCCGCGGCCGGGCACGACCTGTCGGCGATGGGCGGGGCGATGCAGGCGCACCCGCCATCGGAGGAGGGCAACCCGCTCGTGGACATGCAGACCATGATGCCGTCCGCCAAGCTCGACGACCCGGGCATCGGCCTGCGCGACAACGGCCGGCGCGTGCTGACCTACGCCGACCTGACGAGCGTGTTCGACGACCCGGATGGCCGCGAGCCGGGCCGGACCATCGAACTGCACCTGACCGGGCACATGGAGCGGTTCGCCTGGTCGTTCGACGGCATCAAGTTCTCGAGCGCCGAACCGCTGCGCCTCACCTACGGCGAGCGCGTGCGCATCGTGCTCGTCAACGACACGATGATGACCCACCCCATCCACCTGCACGGGATGTGGAGCGACCTCGAAGACGACGACGGCAAGTTCAAGGTGCGGAAGCACACCATCGACATGCCGCCGGGGAGCCGCCGCAGCTATCGCGTCACCGCCGACGCGTTGGGCCGGTGGGCCTACCACTGCCATCTGCTCTTCCACATGGAAGCCGGCATGTTCCGGGAAGTGCGCGTCGAGGAAGGGCGGGTGTCGTGAACGGCGCCTGGGCCGCTCTAGTCGCCGCGTTGGCCCTGATCGGGGCGCCTGCCGCACACGCGCAGCCACCGGCCGCGCCGCACCAGCATGGCTCGCCGCCGCCCGCGCCGCCGCTGCCGCCGTCCGTCGAGGATCACTCGGCCCATCAGGATTCGGCGCCCTCCGAGGATTGCGCGGCCCGCGCGGAGCAGGCGCCGCCGCCGTCGGTCACGCCGGTCACCGAGGCCGCTCGTCAGGCGGCGTTTCCCGACGTGCAAGGGCACACCGTGCACGACCGCGCCGTGCACTACTTCGTGCTGTTCGATCAGCTCGAGGGCCAGACCGGCCACGGGCCCGACGGCGTCAGTTGGGACGTCAAGGGCTGGGTGGGGCAGGACCGCAATCGGCTGTGGTTCCGCGCCGAGGGCGAGCGCTTCGGCGGCCGTTTCGAGCAGGCCCAGACCAACCTGCTCTACGGACGCGCCATCGCGCGGTGGTGGGACGTGACGGCCGGCGTGCGGCTCGACACGCTGCCCGACACGCCCCGCGTCGCCCTGGCCTTCGGGGTGCAGGGGCTGGCGCCGTACTGGTTCGACGTGGAGGCCTCGGCCTACGTCGAGCCCTCCGGACGCACGCACGTGCGGGTGGAAACCGAGCACGACGTGCTGCTGACCAACCGGTTGGTGCTGCAGCCGCTGGTCGAATTCGAGATCTACGGGCGCGCCGATCCCCAGCGTGGCCTCGGCACCGGACTGACGGCCGGCGAGCTCGGCCTGCGGCTTCGCTACGAGTTCCGTCGCGAGTTCGCGCCCTACGTCGGGGTGGTGTGGCACCGCAAGTTCTTCGGCACGGCGGACTCCGCCGAGGCCGTCGGCGAACGGACCGGCGGAGCACGGTTGGCCGTCGGCCTCAGGTTCTGGTTGTAGGAGGAGACCCATGTCCAGTTACGTCCGCTTCGGCGCCATGATTACCGTCAGCACGGTGGTGATGTTCTTGCTCACCTACCTGACCACCTACCAGGTCGATCACATCTTCTTCAGCGAGACGCGAGCCTACATGGCGCTGGTCATGGGTGCCACCATGGCGGTCATCATGCTCGGGTTCATGCGGCACATGTACAAGGATCAGCGGACCAACCTCGGCATCGTGGTGGGCAGCGTGCTGGTCTTCGCGGTGGCGCTGTGGCTGGTTCGCAGCCAGCGCACCATCGACGACGTGTCATACATGAGGGCGATGATTCCCCATCATTCGATTGCCATCCTGACCAGTGAGCGGGCGGGCATCGTGGATGCGCGCGTGCGCAAGCTGGCCGATGGGATCATCGAGGCCCAGCTCCGTGAGATCGACGAGATGAAGCGTTTGATTGCCGACCTCGAGGCAGGGCAGCGGTAGCGGGTCGGGTCGCGCCGCCTTCGCGCCAGACGGAAGGGCAGCGCGGCCAGGGAGAGCACCGAGGGGGACCGTGAGGTGACGACGCCAGGAAGGCGGGAGGATTCGGGCGTATGATGCGAGCGTCCCGGCGGTCCGCCCGCCGGGCGCCATGACCCGACGCCTACTCGTTGCCTTCCTCGTGCTCATGCTCCTCGCCGGCGGCGGCGTGGCCGGTCTGATCTGGCACGAGCGGTTCATGACCATGAGCGTGCCCTCGGTCGGTCCGCCCCCGCCCGTCCGGTCGTTCGTGGATGACACGCCCGTGCGCCTGACCGTGTGGGCCGGCGGATTCGAGGCCGTCTGGGACACCACCGCGAACGAGGTCCGGACCAGCGCGGTGTTGTGGAAGCGGATGCATCTGGCCAACTGGAACGCGGTGCCGCTGGCGCTGCGGCAGGACGGCCTCAACGCCATGCTGGCCCACTACCAGCCGCTGCTGACCGACCCGGAGGTCTGGGACCGCATGCGCCCGTCGGACTGGGACGACGTGCCACAACCGATTCGCACCGTGGCCTACCGCTCCATGGTCGACTACTGGACCGGCTTCTACCGGATCGGCCGTCGCTACGACCTGCGACCCTCCCTGGTGGCCGAGACACTGGCCGCGATCGTCATGTCGGAGTCCTGGTTCGAGCATCGCGCCCAGCACGTCAATCGCGACGGCTCGGTCGACGTCGGCCTGGGCATGGCTTCGGAGTATGCGCGGGTGCGCCTGCGCCAGTTGCACGAGCACGGCGCGGTGGACGCCTCGTTCGCGGATGACGCCTACTTCAATCCCTGGGTCGGCACCCAGTTTGCCGCGCTGTGGTTTTCGCTGCTGCTCGACGAAGCGCGGGGCGACCTGCCGCTGGCCGTGCGGGCCTACAACCGCGGCATCAGGGACGCGCTCGACGATACCGGCACCAGCTACCTGTCGGCGGTCCAGCGGCGTCTCAGCCGCTTCATCCAGAACCGTGCCGCCCCGCCGGCCTGGGATTTCATCTGGTATCGCGGGCGTCAATACCAGCGTCTGGCCTGGCCCTGGGTGCGAACCGCGTCGGAGGTGGAGAAAGTCGCTCCCGTCGACGACGACAGCGACGGCCTCCCCGCGCAGACGGTCAGCCGAGGACCGTCGCCGCCGCGGGTGCGGGTGCGGTCTCTGTGCTGCCTATAGAGCGCTGGTCCTCGCCGGCCGGTCAGGTGGCACGCTACGGCGCAGCTGGGGATAGCATATGGGGATGGATACCGCCCCGCCCGGTTTCGAGAAGACGCTTCGTCTGCGCCCGATGCAGCTCGACGATTTCGATGCGCTCGTGGCGCTGCAGCTGCGCTGCTTCCCGGGCATGGGGCCGTGGGCCGCGTCCGCAGATTGAAAGCCAGCTCAAGATCTTTCCGGAAGGCCAGGTCGTGCTCGACCTCGACGGCCGGATCGTGGCCTCGTCGAGCAGTCTGATCGTCGACGCGTCGGGCCACTCGGAGTGGCACGACTGGAAGCTCATCACCGACAACGGCTACATCCGCACTCACGATCCGCACGGCGACATGCTCTACGGCATCGAGATCATGGTCGATCCCGACTACCGCGGCATGAAGCTGTCGCGACGGCTCTACGACGCCCGCCGCCAGACGGCTCGCGACCACAACCTGCGCGGCATCATCATCGGCGGCCGGATTCCCGGCTACGGCGACCACGCCGATGAGCTGTCGGCCAGTGAGTACGTGCAGCGCGTCATCAACAAAGGCCTCCTCGATCCCGGTGCTCACGCCGCAGTTGTCGAACGGGTTCGTGCTGAAGGGCCTGATTCCCAACTACTTTCCCAGTGATACCGCCTCGCGCGGTTATGCCACCTTCCTGGAATGGACCAATCTCGACTACGTCGCGCCCGACCGGCGGCAGCTCCTCCGGCGCTCGAGCCCGGTGCGGCTGTCGGCGGTGCAGTACCAGGTGCGGCGCATCGCCAGCTTCGACGACTTCGCCCGGCAGTGCGAGTTCTTCGTCGACGTCGCCTCGGACTACACCGCCGACTTCCTGCTCTTCCCCGAACTCTTCACCACCCAGCTGCTCTCGACCATCCAGGCCGACCGGCCCGGACGGTCGGTCCGGATGCTGGCCGGGCTCACGCCCCGCTACACCGAACTCTTCCGCGGTCTGGCGCTGAAATACCACCTCAACATCGTCGCCGGCAGCCAGTTCGAGCTGGCCGACGACCAGCTCTACAACACCGCCCACCTGTTTCGCCGCGACGGCTCGGTGGAGCGCCAGCGCAAGCTCCACATCACACCGCACGAACGCAAGTGGTGGGGCGTGCAGCCCGGCCAGACGCTGCAGACCTTCGACACCGATCGCGGGCGGATCGCGGTGCTGGTCGGCTACGACGTCCAGTTTCCCGAACTGGCCCGCATCGCCTTCGAGAAGGGCGCGCGCATCCTGTTCGTGCCCTTCAACAGCGACGAACGCAACGACTACCTGCGGATGCGCTACTGCGCCCAGGCGCGCTGTGTCGAGAATCCGGTGTTCGTCGTGCTGTCGGGCTGTGTCGGTAACCTGCCGGAGGTCGAGCATGCCGACATCCACTATGCGCAGTCCGGGATCCTGGCGCCGTCCGACTTCTACTTCAGCCGCGACGGCGTCGCCTCCGAATGCCAGCCCAACGTGGAAACCGTGGTCTTCGCCGACGTCGATCTGGAGATGTTGCGGCGCCAGCAGCGCAAAGGCACGGTGATGAACTGGGAAGACCGGCGGCGCGACCTGTACTCCGTGCAGTTCACGGCGCCGGGCGATCCGCCCCAGCAGATCTGACCGCGGTCAGAAACGATTCAGGATCGAGCGGAGCCCGGCGGCGGGGGCCGCCACCTCGAGCTTGAACAGGCGGACGGCGTTCTCGTAGAGCAGCATCGCCTTGTCGCGCGGCGGCAGCGGCAGTTCGTCCATGAACTGCAGGTACGACTCCATCGACGAGATCGGCCAGTCGGTGCCGTAGAGCACCTTGGCCGGGTTGATGCCCCACGACACCATCTCCTTGAACTGCTGGCGCATGTAGGCTTCGAAACGGTCGGTGAAGTTGCCGAGCACGAGACCGGAGATGTCGGTGTAGACGTTGTCGTTCTTGTAGACCACTTCCATGCAGTCGCGGAACCACGGATTGCCGAGGTGGCAGATCAGGAACTTGACGCGCGGAAACTCGACGGCGACGTCGTCGACGTGCAGCGGGTGCGAGTACTTCACCTTGCCGCGCGGAGCGTAGGTATCGCCGGAGTGGATCATCACCGGCACGTCGTAGGTCTCGGCCAGTTCGTAGGCCGGCGCCAGGCGCTCGTCGGCAGGGTAGAAGTACTCGTAGCCCGGGTAGATCTTGAGCGCCTTGATGGCCTGGGCGTCGAGCAGCGCGCGCAGATCGTCGACATCGGCCGCCGAGAAGGTCGACCACGACAGGCCAGCCACGACGTGCACGTTGGGCAGGTGCGCGGTCGCGGCCACCACCTCGCGCGTCGATGGCCGTCCCGGCGTGACCTTGTAGGACGTCAGCACCAGCGACACGTCGACGCGGTTGCGCCGCATCGCGGTGAGCAGCCGGTCGAGGCACTGCGGCAGGGCCGGCGCGGTTTCGTCTTCGTAGCGGTTGACGTGGGTGTGGCAGTCGATGATCATGCGGGCTACTTGCGAGTGTAGCGCTCGATCACCTGCGCTGCCCACTCCTTGCCGCCCAGGCCGAAGGCCAGCGCCGCCGCCAGGCATACCGCGGCAAACGCGATCTGGAAGCCCGAGACCAGCACCTCGCTGCGCACCGCCAGCTGCTCGGCGGCCATGAACACCACGAACGCGAACACCGCGTAGCGCGCCAGCGCGCCCAGCGGAGCGGCCGCCGGAGTGCCGATGTTGCTGAGATAGCTGTAGACCAGCCCGCCGGCGATGCGCGCCAGCAGCGAGCCGAACACGAGGATGCCGATGGCCACCACGAGATTGGGGATGAACGAGCCGATCCGCTCGAGCAGCACGTTGGCGGCGCGCAGGCCAAGCGCGTCGAGCAGCGCCAGGAACACCCCGAGGAGCACGGTCCAGTAGACCGCGCTCGCCATCAGCGTGACCGCCGTGGCGTCGACGCCGCCGCGCATCAGGAAGTCCTCGAAGCCGGAGCGCTCGGCCAACTCGTCCACGCGCAGCCAGCGCAGGCCGCGCACGCACAGACGGCGGAGGAACCGCGCCAGCAGCCACCCGGCCACCAGCAGCACGATGGCCAGGGCGAGGTCGGGCACGACCGAGAGCATGCGGATCCAGGTCTCGCGCAGCGACGTCAGGAGCGTGCTCGACTGGAACATGCGTGATCATCCTCCGGCTCGGATGCTACTGTCGAGCGCCGCGGGGTGCAATCACGGATGCGAGCGCGCGCCGCGTATTCGCGGTATGGTGGGATCGCCGTCGCGGCCGTTGCCGCGCCAACGCCATACCTGGCGCGCCGGGAGAGGTAGATCCGTGAGTGTGAAGAGACGTCTCATGCCCTGGACCATGGTGGCCGTGGTGACGGTGGCCGCGGTGACTGGCGCGGCGCAGGCGCCCACGCCCGCCCCGGCCCAGCCGCCCGCTCCTGTCGTCGACACATCCAAGCTCGGGCCCCAGGTGGGAGCCACGGTGCCGCCGATCTCCGGTGTCGACCAGTTCGGCAAACCGCAGTCGTTGGCGTCGCTATCCGGGCCGAAGGGGCTGATGCTGGTGTTCAACCGCTCGGCCGACTGGTGACCGTACTGCAAAACGCAGCTCGTGGAGCTGCAGGGCCGCTACGACGACATCAAGGCACAGGGGCTGGGTCTCGTCTCGATCTCCTACGACTCGCCTGAGACGCTCAAGAAGTTCGCCGACTCGCGCGGGATCACCTTCCCGCTCATGTCGGACGCCGGGTCGGCGATCATCAAGCGCTACGGCCTGTTCAACGCCTCCGTCGATCCGAAGACGAGGGCCTACGGCATCCCGCATCCGGGCACGTTCATCCTCGATGCCACGGGCGTCGTGGTGGCCCGCTTCTTCGAGGACGCCTATCAGGAGCGCTACACGGCCGCGACCATCCTGGCGACGATGGGCGCGACGCCCGCGGGCGCCGCGGTCACGACCATGACCAGCCACCTGTCGATGACCGCGACCATCAGCGACGCCGAAGCCGCGCCGGGGCATCGCCTGACCATCGTGGCCGAGGTCACGCCGCGACCCGCCATGCACCTCTACGCCCCCGGGAAGCACGACTACCAGGTCGTCCGGCTGACGATCGACCCGCAACCCTGGCTGCAGGCGCACGACACCGTCTACCCGGCGTCGGAGATCTACCACTTCAAGCCGCTCGACGAGCGCGTCGAGGTGTATTCCAAGCCATTCCGCCTGCTCCGGGATGTCACGCTCCTGGCCACGCCCGAGATGCAGAAGCTGCTCGGCAGCATGCCCTCGGCCACCATCACCGGCGCGCTCGAGTATCAGGCGTGCGACGACACCGTGTGTTTCAATCCGGCCAGGGTGCCGATCTCGTTCACGGTCACCCTGAAGGGCCTCGACCGGAAGCCGGCCGGCGACTAGCTGCGGCTCGCGGGAGCCGAGGCAGGAGACGATATGACCAGCACCGCCGTTGTCACCTCCGCCGCCCTTCTTGCCGCCCTCGTCGGTCCCGGTTCAGGGATAGCCACCGGGTCGCGTCCCGGCGCCAGCGTTCCCGCCCAGGCGGCCGCTTCCGACCCGGCGGTGGAGCGGCGTGTCGAGGCGATACGCGACGCGCTGCTCAGGCTACCCTACTACGGCGTCTTCGATTTCCTGGCCTTCAGCTACGACCGGGGCACGGTAACGCTGAGTGGCTACGCCTACGAGGGGCGTCTCAAGCAGGACGCCGAACGCGCCGCCAAGCGTGTGGCCGGCGTGGACGCGGTCGTCAACAAGATCGTCGACCTGCCGGTGTCGCTGAACGACGACGACATCCGGTGGCGGACGTTCTACGCCATCTACACCAACGAGTTCCTGGCGAAGTACGCGCCCGGCGGCGGCCAGCTGTGGGGCCGGCGCGGCTCGTTCGCGCCAGGGTGGTCGCCGCGCTTCGGCGCCTTCCCTGGCGACCAGCCGGTGGGCAGCTATCCGATTCACATCGTGGTCGGAGGCGGCCGCATCCGGCTGCTCGGCGTGGTCGACAACCAGACCGACAAGAACGTCGCCAACATCGCCGCTCGGGGCGTCAGCGGCGCCTTCGCGGTCGAGAACGAGCTCATCGTCGATTCGCAGCCCTGACCTCGGCGGTTGCCCCCACCCGGGCGCGGGCCTCGGGCGGCGCATCTCCGGCCGGCCACCCTTCGCGCTGACGGGTGCGATCGCCGTCGATGGCCTCGGTCTGGTCGTGGAACAACACCACCTGCGTCGGAAAGGGTAGATCGACGCCGGCCCCAGAGAGCGCTTCGGCCACGGCCTGCAGGACGCGGTCGCGGACCTGGACGACATTGGCCCGCTGCGGGCGCGTCCACCACCGGACCCGCAGGTTCTTCGATGAGCCCGCCAGGTCCCACAGCAGCACGTCCGGCGGCGGATCCTCGAGGACGCCGTCCACGCCAGCCACCGCCTCGAGCGCGATCGCGCGGGCGGCCGTGACGTCATCGCCGTAGCCGATGCCCACGTCGTATTGGCTCCGCAGCAAGTCGTAGGCGGTGATCACCGTCACCGGCTCGGTGTAGACCACGCTGTTGGGGACGATGATCCGCTCGCCGTCGTAGGTCCGGATGTAGGTGGCGCGCGTTTCAATCGATTCGACGACTCCCGTGAACGCTCCCGAGCGGATCTCGTCACCGGCCCGGAAGGGCTGACGCACGAGCAGCAGGATGCCGGCCAGCAGGTTCTGGAAGATGTCCTTGAAAGCGAAGCCGATGGCCACGCCGCCGATGCCCAGGGCCGAGAACAGCCGGGCCGGCGTCATCGAGGGAAAGGCCACGGTGATGGCCACGAGCAGCCCCAACAGCAGGATGACCACGTAGGCGAGGCGGCCGAACGCCGTGGCGGCGCCGGGGAACTCCAAACGCTTCCGGGCGAAACTCGAGACGCTGCGCCGTGTGCCGGCGGCGATCGCCCAGAAGATCAGCAGGATGACCAACCCCGCCGCGAGCAACGGCAGCATCTCCACGAAGCCCGTCGTCATGTCGTTCACGGTGCGCCAGATGAGCGCCGTGACGCCGCCGCTGGCGGCTACCGATTCACCGGAGTTGGCCTGCATCGAGTCTCCCTCATCAGGCGGTGCCGCCCATCCATGCCGCGCTGGTGCGCAAGTCCCGCCGGAACTCGGGCTCGGACAGCGCGCGGCGCAACTGCTCAGCGCGCTCGTGGACGCGGACGCGGTTGATGCCGTGCAGCGACACCGCCGAGAGCGCATCGAGCCGGTCGACGCAGGCGGCCAGGGCCGCCAGGCGGCCTGGGTCGTCGCAGCCGAGCGACACTTCGCCGAGGGCGCGCAGGTAGCGCAACGACGCGATCATGTCGGAGGCGCAGTACTGCGCCATCGCCCCGAACGACTGTTCCAGGAACCGGTCGAAGGTCACGGGGTGGGCAATCACCCGCAGCTCGCCCTCGTCATCGACCCGCAGGTGGGAGGGCAGCTCGCGCCTGGCCAGGTCCGACATCGCGGCTCCCATCCAGTCAAGGCAGGTCACCGCCGTGAATGGGTCGTTGACCCCTGGCGACAGCGCCCGCGCGGCGATCTCCACCAGTTCGTCGACGAGGAACCGGATGTCCTGCAGCGCCGAGCGTCTGGCGCCAATGGCAAAGGCGGCTGCCAGCGTGTCGGCGGTCTCGGCATGGCAACGCTCGGGCGGCCACGCTTCGAGCACCGTGCGACCGGCATGGACGAAGTCGCCCGGCTGGTAGTGCAGCCGCAGCACGAGGCCGTTGGCCGACGCATGGGTCAGCAGCGCTTCCTCGTCGATCAACTGGACGTAGCCGGTATCGGAGGCGCGGATGGCGGCCGGCCGCATGTCACCGGCGGGGTCGTCGAACATGGCCCCGGCGTCCTCACCGTCGGCGGCACGGGCCGGGGTCTCGCCTGGCACCAGCGGCGCACCGATGAAGCGCGGGAAGCGCTGGCCGATGTCGTTGAGCAGCCGTGCGCCGACATCCTCGATGACGCTGTTGATGTGGATCCGGCTGGGCACGTGGTGGATGAAGAAGATCAGCACCGCGATCGAGCACAGCGCCAGGATCACGCCGACGAGCAGCGCCACGTTGGGGACGAAGCCGACGCCGCTTCCGGCCTCGTCGGGCGAGCGGATGGTGCGCAACACCAGCAGGCAGTAGAGGTAGGTGGCGATGAACGTGCCCAGCGTGACCTGATTACCCCGGTCGCTCATGAAGTTGGTGAGCAGGCGCGGCCCGTACTGGCCGGAGGCATAGACGACCGCGGCAATCGTGACCGAGAAGACCGTGCCGGCCACCGTGA
The DNA here is from genome assembly GCA_963843885.1 of uncultured Acidobacteriota bacterium. Lineage (GTDB taxonomy): Bacteria > Acidobacteriota > Vicinamibacteria > Vicinamibacterales > UBA2999 > CADEFD01. The sequence goes on along the minus strand of CAWJMJ010000009.1, from coordinate 183,886 downwards.
TCATCGAGCCGCCGATCGCCGACAGCACCAGCCGGGCCCCTCCGGGGTGAGCCGCATAGAGCCCCGGCACGCCGTCCAGCCACGCCGGGCCGACCCAGGTGTCCCAGGCGATCATGGCGGCGGCCAGCACCATGGCCAGCAGGGCCATGAGGGTCGGGATGAACCAATAGCTGTGGCGCAGGATATCGGTCAGCCGCAGCAGACGCGCCCTCATGACCGGCGCAACTCGGAGCGGAGCGCCGAGACCTCGGCGCGCAGGTCGGCCAGCGCCTGGACGACGTTCTGGCCGGCGTCACTCGTCCCGGCGTCGCGGCCCACGAAGAAGGTGGCGAGCGTGGCCGTCACGTAGCCGAACACCCCGAAGGCGTAGAGCGAGAGGAAGACGCACAGGACGCGCCCTTCGACCGTCTGGGGCCAGTACGACGAACCCATCGTGGTCATGATCATCGACGTCCACCATAGCGCCTCGCCGTAGCTGGCCAGGCCGCCGGTTGGCGTCGACTCGAAGGCATACATCCCGGCGGCGCCGGCCACGGTCACGATCAGCGTCAGCGCCACCACGTAGGCGAACCCGCGCCGGCTGAGGCTCGTGCCCAGCGCGCTCATGCCGCGGTTGAGCGAACTGACGACCCGTAGCAGGCGCAGACCCGCGTGTGGCCCGCGCCACGCGCAGCACGCGCAAGGCGCGCACCACGCGCACCGCCCGCAGCGCCGGCACCAGCAGCGACAGGGCCGTCAACCAATGGGACTTGACGTAGTCGAGCTTGTGCGGGGCCAGCGTCAGTTCCAGGGCGAAATGCAGGATGAAGACGGCCCAGATGGCCAGGCCCAGCGTCTCGAACCAGCGGCTCGACCCCCACACCAGCTCCACGACCAGCAGCGCCAGCCACACGAAGGCCAGCGTCACCATCGGCCCTTCGAGCCACGACTCCAGCCGCTGCAGCAGCCGCTGACGCTCTCCGGTCAGCGCCTCGGCTTCAGGGTTGGGTTCGACTTCGCCGTCACGGCTCGGGATGGTCCGAACCTTGCTCGGATCATGCGCCATGACCATCTCCCATCCGCATCCACCCGGATCACCGACCGGCCCGCAGCCGGGCCCGACGTCGCCCCGCCCCCCGGTGCCGTCGCCGGCGCCCCCAGGGACACCACCGACCAACCCGATCCCGCCGAAGCCGGTGGTGTGACGCCGCGCACGCCCGTCCGACGCCACTAAGCGGCAGCGGGCTGCTGCTATAGGGTGGCCCGATGCTCAGGGGTCGACCCCGGCATCGGGCAGTTGTCGAGCGCCGCGCGTGCTACATGGACGCCGCGGGAAGGCCGAGGGTCTTCATCAACGATTCGACGATCGGCTTGGCTTCCCGGGCCTTGGCCACGGCGACGACCAGATCGCCCTTGTCGTGCGCATCCTCGGCGTCGTCCCACAGTTCGCTGGCGCTGTCCAACGAGGACTTGGCGCCGTCGACCGACGACTTGGTCATGCCGCGCGGGAGCCGGCGCATGCCGTCCAGCTCTTCCACTTTCCCCTTGATCTGACCAATCATCGCCGGCATGCCGGCAAACGTGGCCCAATCGGTCGAAAGCTGGGACTTGCGGGCCGCCGCGACTTCCGCCGCAGCCGTCAGTGTGTTGGTGGTGCCCTGCACGTCGGCCATCGCCCCGGCGTAGTTCTCGTCGTCGAGCTTGGCCTTCGCGGCTTTCAGGCCCTCATCCACCGCCGCCATCCGGTCGGCGGCGAAGCGTTCGATGTCCGGCTTGGCGGCGTCGATCGCCGACTCGAGGCCGTTGACGGCCGCCTGCGCGGGTTCCTTGTCGGACGAACACGCCACGGCGAATGCCGAGGCCACGACGAGCATCAGGAGTCTCTTCACGGTTCCACCTCTGGGTCTGGCCCGGAACTTCCCAGGCCGATCTCGTGCGCCCGCCCGCCGATTCGGCCGAGCAACCTCGGCGATGCAGGATCGATACCACCGTCGCGCTGCTGCCGCGCCCCGGCCGTTATTCGGTCAGTGGCGGCGAAGACGGCTCGAAAGGCAACGTCAGGGCGCGGCTGAACGTCACTGGCGGCGAGAGATAGCCCGCCACGCCCACTTCGAGGCCATCCGGCTCGACCACGAGCGCGGTGCCATGCAAGCGGTCCCAGATCGACAGACCGCTCGAGAAGTTGGAGTGCAGATGGGCCGGGTCGGTGGAGTGGTGGATGGTGTGCATCCGCGGCGTGGCCACGACCCTCGAGAGGGTGCGTTCGGTTCGGTCGCTGAACCTGGTGTTGGAATGATGGAAGAGCACGCACGCCAGCGTGATCTGCTGCCACAGCGTCAACGCGGCCGGCGTGACCCCGATGACGACGATCTGCGCGGCCCGCCAGGGCACCGACGCCGCCAGTTCTCCCGCGTGGAAGCGCAGCCCGGTCGAGGCGTCGAGGTCGAGGTCGACGTGATGCACCAGGTGGAGGCGCCACAGCCACGGCGTGCGATGGGTGAGCACGTGCCAGAGGTAGAGCGTGTAGTCGAGCAGGACGACGGCGATGATCCGGCGCAGCCAGAGCGGTCCGCCGAGGGCGTGCGTCAGCCCCCATTGCCGCCGCTCGACCAGCCGCGCCAGCGGCAGCACGATCGGCATTTCCACCAGTTGCACGGTCGCGGCGGACACGCCGGCCATGGCCAGGTTCCGGGCCGTGTGCCGCGCCGGCGGCTCGACATTCGGACGCGCCCGCCAGCGCCGCTCGAGGCCCAAGACGATCACCGCGACCGTCAACAAGGCGCCGTGACGAACAGAGAGGCGCATCGCCGGCCGCTTCAGCGGGACTTGCCCCACAGCGCCTCGAGGCGCTGGGCCCGTCCGCAACTCCACTTGTAGAACTTGTAGCGCACAGGATTCTTCTTGTAGTAGTCCTGATGGTAATCCTCGGCGCGGTAGAACGCTCCGGCGGGCACGATCTGCACCGCCACGGTGCCCTCCAACTGCGTGGCGATCCGCGCCTTGGAGGCCTCGGCCCGCCGCTGCTGGTCGTCCGAGCGATAGAAGATCGCCGGGCGATACTGATCGCCGCGGTCGCAGAACTGCCCGCCGCCATCGACCGCATCGACGTTGTGCCAGAAGGTCTGCAGCAAGGTGTCGTAGCTGACCCGCGACGGGTCGTAGGTGACCTGCAGCGCCTCGGTATGTCCGGTGCCGCCCGACGACACCGCCTCGTAGGACGGATTTTCGAGACGGCCGCCGGTGTACCCCGAGGTGGTGGTCAACACGCCGTCGACCTTGTCGAAGGCTTCCTCGACGCACCAGAAGCACCCGGCCGCGAAGATGGCGGTCTCGGGGTTCTGCACCCCGGAGGTTTGCGAGGTCCCTGGGGTCGTGACGGTGCCGACCGCGACGGCGAGGATCAGGGCGATGGCGTATCGGTTCATGGTCAGGCTCCGTCAGCTCGGAAGCGCAGCGCCAGGCCGTTCAGGCAATGGCGCTTGCCAGTCGGCGGCGGCCCGTCGTCGAAGATGTGACCGAGATGACCGCCACACCGCCGACAGTGGACTTCGGTGCGAACCGCAAACAGGCTGCGGTCGAGCGACGTGGCCACGGCATCGGGCAGCGGGGCCGTGAAACTCGGCCAGCCGGTGCCACTGTCGTACTTGGCTTCCGAAGAATAAACCGGCAGGTCGCAGCCGGCGCAGTGAAACACGCCCGCGCGATGCTCGTGGTTGAGCGCACTGGACCCGGCCCGCTCGGTGCCACTTTCACGCAGGATGTGGAACTGGTCTGGCGTCAGCACCGCGCGCCATTCCGCGTCCGTCTTGACCACCTCGAACCCGGCCGTGGTGCCCTCGGGTCGTGAACCGGGCTGATCGGCCTGGGCAGAGCAACCGGCCAGTGCCGCGGGCAAGCCAAAACCGAGGACGGCGACAAACGATCGTCGATGCATCATGCGCCTCCGATCAGATATACCCCGCACGCCCCGTGAAATTCCCGGCGGGTGGCCCGGCTTCCCTGGTGTGTCCCACCGCGCCATCCCTCACCGGCGACTGAGCAAGTCGGGTGCCATGTGCGCGCTCAGTAGTCGCTCAGGGTGCCGCCGGCCCGCGCCGTGCGGGCCGCGTTCAACACCGCGACCAGATCGATCACCTCCTGCGCGATCGCCCCGTTCACCGGCGACAGCAGCCCTGCCGCGGCGAATCCCATGCCCACCAAACTCGCGGCCATGCCGCCGATGGCACTTTGCAACGCGATGCGCCGCATGCGCCGGGCGATGTGGAGCAGCTCGTCGACGCGCTTCAGCGAGGTGTCCATGACCACGGCCCCGGCTGCCTCCGCCGTGATCTCGCTCTGGTGGCCGAACGCCAGGCCAACGGTGGCCGTGGCCAGGGCCGGCGCGTCGTTGATGCCGTCGCCGATGAAGATGGTCGGCGCCTTGGCTACCTCGGCGCGGGTCAAGGCCACCTTCTCCTCGGGCGTGCACGGGGCGTGAATTTCGGTGATGCCGACCTGGTCGGCCAGGTAGCGCACCTCCGACTCACGATCGCCGGACACGATGATGACGCGGGTCAGGTGATGGTGGGGAGCCAGGTGCCCGACAAAGGCCCGGCTGTCGGGCCGGGGCGCGTCACGGAAGCGATAGGTGGCGGCCGGCCGGCCGTCGATCAACACCACGCACTCGAGTCCCGCAGCCGTCGGCGGCAGCTCGCCGCCGAACCCGGCGGCTTCGGCTTGCCGGCGGCCCACGATGCGAACCGTCCGCCCTTCGACGTGGCCTTCGAGCCCCTGGCCGGGCGGCTCACGCAGGGCCGTCACCTCGCTCAGCACCAGGTGCTCGACCTCGGCTGCCTGGAGGATGGCCCGCGCCAGCGGATGCTTGGAATAGCGCTCGAGACTTGCGGCGAGGCGCAAGGTGTCGCTGTCGCCGCCGCCGTCGTCGCTGGCCCCCGGCACCGCCAGCCGTTCGACGAGCGTCGGCTGACCGAAGGTGAGCGTGCCGGTCTTGTCGAGCACCAACGTGCGGCAGCGGTCGATGCTCTCGAGAATGGCCGGGTCGCGGACGACGATGCTGCGCGTGGCCGCCAGTGAAATCGATCCGATGATGGCCACGGGAATGGCGATGAGCAGCGGACAGGGCGTGGCCACGACGAGCACGGCCAGGAAGCGAAGGGGATCGCCGCTGGCCAGCCAGGCGCCGGCCGCGATGGCCAGCGCCAGCGGCGTATACCACGCGCCCAACTGGTCGCCGAGCCGGCGCAGCCGCGGCCGCCGCTGCTCGGAGTCGCGCATCACCTGCATGATGCGGGCGTAGCGCGAATCCACGGCCCGGCGCAGGGCGCGAATGGTCAGCGCCTGTTCGCCGTTGATGGCGCCCGAGAACACCTCCGAGCCCACGGCCTTCGGCATCACGAAGGGCTCGCCGGTCAGGTACGACTCGTCCATCACGCCGGCGCCTTCGATGACCACGCCGTCAACCGGGCAGATCTCGTGCGGGAAGACGACGATGTGATCGTCGATGCGGAGGTCGTCCAGGGTGACGTCGGCGACGTGCCCATCGCTGCGCCGGTGCGCCGTCGACGGCATGCGTCTGGCCAGCGCCTGCAGCACCGACGAGGCCCGGCCCACGACGTGGCGTTCAAGCGCCGCGCCGCCCGAGAGCATCAGGATCACCAGGGTGCCGGCCAGATACTGCCCCAGTAGGAGGGCGGTGACAATCGACACGCCGGCCAGCAGGTCGGCCCCGAACTCCCGGCGCAGGGCCTTGCGGGCGAGCTCCCACACCAGCGGCACGCCCCCAGCGGCCAGGACGGCGAACAGCGGCAGATGGCGCACCGGCACCGGGAGATCGAGCGCCCACGCCACCAGGTACGCGGCGATCCCGGCCACGGCCAGCACGGCAATGGCGAGGTCGCGGTTCCAGGACCAACGCGAAGAAGACATAGGCACTCGGTCGGCAGGGCCAGAGGGCGTGCGCACGCCGGGCTGGCTCATCGAGCGGCCTCCCCGGGCACGTGGCCGCCCTCGGCCCCGGGCTGGGCCACCCGGGCCGCGCGCGGATGCACCGCGAGCACCGGGCAGGTCGCCTGGCGGATGACGGTGTTGGTCGTGGACCCGAAGGCCATCAAGTCCAACGCGCCACGCCCGCGCACGCCCATCACGATCACGTCGGCGTCCCGGGCGGCGGCGGTTTCGAGGATCCGTGCGCTGGCCGCGCCGTGGGCGAGGACCTCCTCGCAGTGGCACCACTCACGCACGTCGGGTGCGAGGGCCTCGTGCACGAGCGTCTGTGCCTGGACCTCGTTCATCCGTTGATACTCGGCGCCGTAGACGGTGCTGAAGGCGTCGCGGGGCGGCCCGGGCTCGATGACATGGAGCAGGATGAGACGGCCGTCGGTCTCGCGCGCCAGCGACACGGCGTGCTTCACGGCGTCACCCGACGACTCGGAGCCGTCGATGGGGCAGAGGATCCGCGAGAACAGTCCTTCCGTGCCGCCGCGGGCGCCGCTCGGCACGACCATGACCGGACACGACGCCTTGCGCATGACCTGTTCGGCCACCGAACCAAGCACGAGATGCGCCACGCCGCTGCGTCCCTGCGTGCCGAGGACGACGATGTCGGCGGACTGGGCGTCGGCCATGGTCAGCGCCTCGCGAGCAGGATCGCCGCTCCGCAGCGAGACGTCGGCGTCCACACCCTGAGCGCGGGCGCGCTCCTGGGCCGCGGCCAGACCACGCGCGGCCTGCCGCTGCTGCTCGTCGAACAGATGGACGTCAATCGGAATCCCGTCGTAGGGCGCCGTCGTCATGGTGGGCGCTGCGACGTGCAGGAATGTCAAGCGCGCGTCGTAATAACGGGCCAGGGCCGTGGCGTAGGCTTCGGCCTTGACGGAGATGTCGGAAAAGTCGGTGGGACAGAGGACGCGAGTCAGTGTCAGCATCGGCCAATCTCCTCTGGCGGTGGCCACGACCGCCGCCACGCGGTCCAGGTCGAGCGGTTTGGCGAGCAGGTGGTGGACGCCGAGCCGGCGCGCGTCCTCGAGCGCCTCGGCGGCCCAGTAGGCGGTCATGATAACCACGGCCATGCCGGGATGACGCTGGCGAAGCACTCTCAGGACGCGCAGGCCGGACATGTCGGGCAGCTTCAGATCGAGCAGCATCACGTCCGGCGCCGGCACCGCCTCTGCGGCCCACAGCGCGGCCGCACCGTCTTCGGCCTCGGTCACCGCGTGACCCTCGCGGACCAGGCGCTGCACCACGGCCCAGCGGAACAGCGATTCGTCGTCGGCGACGATGACATGGGCCACAGCTTCAACCGATTCGATTCCACAGCAACCCGCGTGCCGGTCACGGGCTCGGTGCATGAGCCCCATGTGCTGCCCTTCCACGCGCCGTCGTGCGATGAGTGGGCAGTTGTTCCCACGACGCACGGAAGATTCCCGGCGCGCCCGACCGGGCTCCACGGCGGAACGGCCGTCGTTGCGCGTGCCGTGGCCCGTGGTCGGGCCCTAACCGCTGGCCACCTATCACATCACCGCCCTTCCGATCTTGCTCGGCTGGTCGAGCGGGAGGTGGCAACGGCGGTGACGCCGCAGATCGAGGCGCTGACGCTGTATCTGGAGTTCATCCAGCGGCGGCAGCCGCGGTGAAGTCTTCTCTCGGGATCAGCGCAAGTGATGGCTGACGGCCATCGTTGCCGCGCCGCCGAGCAGCCACGGGGTGTAGTCGGCCAGCAGGCGCTGATAGTAGGCGGAGGCCAGGAACATCTGCCCGTCGACGTCCCAGCGGTCGGCCACGGTAAAGAGCGTGGCCTGCACGATCCAGGTGGCGGCGATCCAGACGATCGGCGCCGCCATCACGGCGACCCCGACCGCGCGCCAGATCGCCGCCGTGTCCGCCGGGACCAGGTCCCCGCGCATTGCCACGCGCCTGCCGGCGGCAGCGACCAGCACGGCCACGACCACCCAGCGTCCACGCTCCACGACATGCGCCGCCACCCACCACGGCGCCGCGCCGCCCTGGCCTCCCAGGCTCACCAGGGAGGCCAGCGCCGCCAGCACGCCGTCCACGGCCAGGGCCACGACCGTGGCCAGCAGGAAGGCGTGTCCCGCGACGCGCCACGTCCTGGTCATCGGCACGGCTCCGTGATTGTCGCCACTCAGCCGTGCTTGATGGCGATGGTCTTGAGGACGGTGAAGCCGAGGAGCGCTTCGAAACCTTTCTCGCGCCCGTGGCCGCTCGACTTGACCCCGCCGAAGGGCAATTCGACGCCGCCGCCGGCCCCGTAGTTGTTGATGAACACCTGCCCGCAGCGCAGCTTGCGGGCGACGCGGAACTGGCGGGCGCCGTCGCGGGTCCACACCCCCGCCACCAGCCCGTAGTCGGTGCCGTTGGCCAGGCGGATGGCCTCGTCCTCGTCGGCGAAGGGCATCGCCGCCAGTACCGGCCCGAAGATCTCGCGCTGCGCCAGTTCGCTGTCGGGCGGCACGTCGCGGAACAGCACCGCCGGCTGGTAGTAGCCGGCGGTGGCGGCGTCGGGATGGAGCGTCCCGCGGGCCATCACCGGAATGCGTGCCGCTTCGGCCTGCCGCACGAAGCCCTGCACCAGCGCGAACTGCTTCTCGTTGACGAGCGGGCCCATCTCGAGTTCGAGCGCGGGCGGGCCGGCGCGCAGCCCGCTGAAGCGCTCGGCCAGACGGTCGAGCACCGTCTCGTAGACCCCGCGCTGGACCAGCAGCCGGCTGCCGGCCGAGCACGTCTGTCCGGCGTTCTGGATGATGGCGTTGACGATTGCCGGCAGCGCCGCGTCGAGGTCGGCGTCGTCGAAGACGAGCTGCGGCGACTTGCCGCCGAGTTCGAGCGTGACCGGGCAGTGCCGGGTGGCGGCCGCGGCCGCCACCACACGACCGGTCACGGTGGAGCCGGTGAACGAGATGTGATCGATGCCCGGATGGGCCGTCAGCGCCGCGCCGGCTTCGTGCCCGTAGCCGGTGACGACGTTGAGCGTGCCGGCGGGGAAGCCGATTTCGGCGGCCAGTTCGGCCAGGCGCAGGATCGAGAGGCTGGCGTCCTCGGCTGGTTTCACCACGCACGCGTTGCCGGCCGCCAGCGACGCGCCGACGGTGCGCCCGAAGATCTGCATCGGGTAATTCCACGGGATGATGTGCCCGGTGACCCCGTGCGGCTCGCGGATGGTGAGCACCGTGTAGCCCGGCTCGTAGGGCAGGGTCTCGCCGTGCAGCTTGTCGCAGGCCCCGCCGTAGTACTCGAAGTAGCGGGCCAGCGCCGTGGCGTCGACGCGCGCGGTCTTGAGCGACTTGCCGGTGTCGCGCGCTTCGAGCTGCGCGAACTCCTCGGTGCGCTCGGTGACGGCGGCGGCCAGCCGGGCCATCAGCCGTCCGCGCTGGGCCGCGGCAAGCCGTCCCCACGGGCCGTCGAAGGTCTCGCCGACGGCCGCGCGCGCCCCGGTCACCGCCCGCGCGACATCGGCGGCGGTGCCTCGGGCCAGCGCGCCGAAGCCCTCGCCGGTGCTCGGGTCGACGACCGGGATGGTCTCGCCGCTGCTTCCGGCCTGCCACGTGCCGTCGATGAAGTGCTGGGTCTGCATGCGGCCTCCATTCTCACTCACCAGCCCGGGTGGTGGCCATGGATCAGGAATGCGAGACCTGTTCACTACGGAACAGCCGGCCCCGCACGATGCCGTCTACAGTCGCGCTGTCGGGGCTCCGCCCCGAGCGCCATCCAGGGCAGGCCGCGCTGCGAAGGCCACGCCCATAGGAGGGTATCGTGCTCGACGTGTTCGTCATCGCCAACCGCGAGGAGCTGATTCGCCGCTGCCGCGCCCGGGTAGGGGGGCGCTCCATGCCGGCGCCCACGGCGGAGGAACTCGAATCCGGCATCCCGCAGTTCCTGGACCAACTGGTCGAGGCGCTGCAGCACCGCCTGGAACCGCATCTCGCCATCGATCGCAGTGCCGCTCAGCACGGGCGCGACCTGCGGGGCCAGGGCTTCACCGTGTCGCAGGTCGTGCACGACTACGGCGACGTGTGCCAGTCGATCACCGACCTGGCCGTCGAGACCGGCGTCCCGATCAGCGTCGCCGACTTCCGCACGCTGAACCTCTGCCTCGACGACGCGATTGCCAGCGCCGTGACGGAGTTCGGGCGGGAAGGCGCGGCTACGGCACTGGACGACGCCGCCGGCCACGAGCAGCGCTTCGGGTTCTTCGTGCACGAGGCGCGGAATCTGATCGGCACGGCGAATACCGCCTTCGAGGTGCTGAACCGCGGCGATGTCGGCGTCAAAGGCAGCACCGGGCGGGTACTCCAGCGCAGCCTGGACGGGCTGCGCGACCTCATCGCCCGATCGGTCGCCGAGGTGCGGCAGGGCCACCGTCTCCGCGAGCGGGTCCACGTCGTCGTCGCCGAGTTGCTGGACGATCTGACTCCCGCCGCCGAACAGGAGGCCGCGAGCCGCGGCGTGCACCTCACCGTGCAACGCGGCGAGGCCGGGGTTGCCGTCTGCGCCGATCGGCGCATTCTCACCGCGGTGGTCGTCAACCTGCTGCAGAACGGCTTCAAGTTCACGCGGCCCGGAACGAGCGTCAAGGTGAGCGTCACTACCGCGGAGGAGCGCGTCCTCATCGAAGTGGCCGACGAGTGCGGCGGCATGGCCGAGGGCGTGACGCCGGTGCTGTTCCGGCCCTTCGAGCAGCGCCACGCCGACCGCACCGGGCTGGGTCTCGGTCTGGCGTTCAGCAAGTGGGGCGCCGAGATCAACGACGGCCGGATCTCGGTGCGCAGCCTGCCGTCCATAGGCTGCGTCTTCACCGTCGACCTGCCCCGGGTCCCGGCGCCAGGTCAGGGCCACGCGCACGGGAGTTCCCCGGTCGGTTAGAAGCTGGCCACCAGCGCAAGCCGCACGGTGAACGGTTCGACGGGATGGAAGTGGATGTCTTCGACGCCGCCGCTCGGCTCGCCGCGCAGCCGCGACGTGTAGAGGTAGTCGATATCCGAACTCTTCGAGTCGAGGAGGTTCAACAGGTCGGCCTTGAGCCGCCACACCCGGCTCACTTGATAACCGGTTTCGGCGCTGAGCAGGTGCGAGGCGCGGCTGCGCACGCTGTCGTCCTCGTTCAGCGGCCGCGGACCGAAGAAGCGATAGCGTAGGTTGCCGCTCCAGCGGCGGCCCGGCGTGACCGTCATTCCGGCGCTGGACACCCCTTCAATCGCGCCCGGGATGCGGTCGTCGCCGACGCTGCCCTGGGAGAAGCGGGCGCGCGAGTAGGCTACGCTGGCGTCCAGCGCAAGCCAGGACGCTGCCCGATAGTCGGCGTCCCACTCCACGCCGACGCGGCGGCTGGGCCGGCTGGCGCCGGTGGTGCCGGCATCGCCGATGAAGACCAGCTCTGAGTCGAGCCACAGACTCCAGAGTGCCACCGTCGTGTGCAGGCGCGGCACGGCCAGCGTCCGCACTCCGACCTCGGCGCCGCGCGCCCGCACCAGCGGGTCCACCGCATCGGCCGGATCGCCGTTGACCGGATCACGCCGGAGGGTCGCGCCGCGCCCGTCGTTGCTGTGAAAGCCGCCGCCGGCGCTGGCATACAGCTCGGTGCGCCGCCAAGGCCCCGCCGCCACCGTCGCTTTTGGATTGACGATGCCGGCGGTGGCGATGCCGCCGTTGACCGGATCGCCAGCGTTCACGTGCCAGCGGTAGAGGTCGCCGCGCACGCCCAGCGTCGTGCGCACCACGTTGGACCACTGCGTCTGCACTTCGCCGTAGATCCCGCCGCTCGTCTGTCCGACGCCGTCCTCGCGGACCGTGGACAGGCGCTGCCGGGCCGCCGTGCGATACAGCCCGAGCGCGCCGATGTCGTCGCGCCGGACTTCGCCGCCGACGCTGACCTGCGCGCGGCGTCCGAAGATCGTCGCCGGCCAGGCGTGGCTGCCGCGGCCGCCGTAAGTGACGCGCTCGTCGCGCTGCTCGAACTGATCGCCGCGTTCCGGGTCGACGAGAAAGTAGGTGAAGTTCGAGAACAGATCGAGGCCGTAGCTGAAGCCATAGGCTTCGACGTGCGTGATCCCAGCGGCGGTCGTGCGCTGCCATTCGGCCATGCCCCCGGCCCGGTGCGTGGTGCCGCCGTTGCTGCGATCGAGGAAGCCGAAGCGCGACACCACGCCGGCGTCCACCGCCCGGCGGGGAATCTGATCCGACGAGTTCCAGCGGGCGTCGTAGGCCAGCGCCGTCACCGAGAGACCGCTCGTGGCCGTGCCAACACTGTACCGGGCCAGGCCGTTCCAGCGCCGCATCCCGTCAGGCCGCTGCCACGGGCCGTCGTTGCCCATCCCCTCGGCGGCCACCAGCAGATGACCGGCGCCCACCTGCGGCGAGGCTGCAGCGAACACCCGGCCGTAGCCGTAGCGACCGCCCTCGACGCGCGCCACTGGTGCGTCGAGCAGGTTCACGTAGCTCACGCGGATCGAGCCGGCGGCGGAGAAGTCGCCGGACTCGGCCGCGTAGGTGCCCTTGCGGGTACTGGATGCCGCTCACCAGCTCGGGAATGAGGAAGTTCATGTCAGCGTAGCCCTGCCCGTGTCCGTGCGTCGGCAGGTTGACCGGCATGCCGGCCACCGAGAGCGCCAGGTCGGTGCCGTGGTCGATGTTGAAACCACGCAGGTAGTACTGATTGGCTTTGCCCTCGCCGCTGTGCTGACTGACGACCATGCCAGGCACGCTCTCCAATGCTTCGGCGGGCCGCCGGCGGGCGCGCTCGTTCAACTCGAGCGCCGTGATCACGCCGGTGCTGGCGGCATCGGCGACGCCGACGAGTTCATCCTGGTCCGAGACCGTGGACAGGTTGCGGAAGGTGCTGCGACCGCTGACCACGACCGAGGCGGTGGCCGCCACGTAGAGGGTGGCGTCGGCGGTGGCGACTGCCCCCGGGCCAACCGTGACATCGCGGCGCAGCAGCGTGACGAAGCTGAGCAGCGAGAAGCGCACGTTGTAGGTACCGGCGGGCACCCCGTCGATCTCGTAGCGGCCGCTGGCCGCCGTCTGTGCCGACAAGAGCGCGGCCCCCTCGGTTTCGAGCTCGACGCGCACCCCCGGCAACGCTTGTCCGGTCGTGTCGAACACCTGGCCCTGCACCCGGCCAGCCGCAATCCCCTGCGCCGCCCCTGGCGGCGGCGATGCCAGCAGCACGGCGATGGCCGCGCCGACCACGCGCATCCTGCGTCCGGGGGACATGCGTCTCCCCATGCGTCCTGCTGTCATGACACACCTCTGCTGCTGTGGCGCGCCGACATGGGCGCCGCCTTGTGTCCCGGCACGATTCGACAGGGATCAGCGGAGCAGCACGGGCGGACCACGGGCGGACGGCTGGCGTCGAGCGCCGGCACACCGTCCCTGCAGGATGGTCGCGGGCGGCGAGGCGAGAGTCGTGGGAGGGAGGGGCAGGAACGGCGCCGGGGGCGCCTGGATCAGCGCCAGGCCGAAGTGCGCGGCGCTCGACTGGCCATGCTGGCTTCCCGACCGGTGATCGGAGGCCGGCATGCCGTCGTGGTCGTCGGCATGTTCGGGGCGGCCCGTCCCATGATCGTGATCCGCGACCGGTTCTCGTCCTTCGCGGCGGCGTGGCTGGTGCTCATGGCCGGACTGGCCGTCATGGCCGTGCGGTGCTGCGGATGCCGACATGCGGTCCGCGCCGTGCGTGTGGTCATCGCGGTGGGCCGACAGGTGGGCCGCAGGCGCGAATTGCGTGGCTACCAGGAACAACGCGAGCAGCGGCGGCCCAACCATGAGGCGCAGGCGTGTGATGGTTCCTGGATGCTTGCGCATGGCTCAGCCACTATTCTCTACGACCTGCGGCGGCGAATGGATTGGATTGGCGACGGCGCAACCGCTAACCTGAGGCAGCGCGCGGCCGCCGCGGCCGCCCAGTGGAGGGCGTCATCTACCCGGTTCTCTTTCGCATCGGCGAGTTCGAAATCACCAGTTTTGGCGTCATGGTGGCCGTGGCGGCGGTCGCCGGCCTGTGGCTGTTCGACCGCGAGCGGCGGCGGTCGAACCTGCCAGACTCCGTTGTCGATGCCGCGATGGCCGGCGTGTTCGGCGGCCTGGCCGGGGCCAAGGTCATCTGGGCCATCGAGCACGCCGGCCGGCAGGAGCCGTTCCTCGACCTGCTGCTGTCGCGCGGCGGCTTGAGCTGGTTCGGCGGCTTTGTCGGCGGCGTGCTGGCCGGCATGCTGATGTTGCGCCGGCGGCGCCTGCCGATCCTGCCGGTACTGGCCGCGGCCACGCCGGCACTGGCGCTGGCGCACGCCATCGGCCGGGTTGGCTGCTTCCTGGTGGGGGACGACTACGGCGTGCCGAGCACGCTGCCGTGGGCGGTGGCGTTTCCCGAAGGCCTGCCGCCGACGCTGACGCCGGTGCATCCGACGCAACTCTACGAGACGGTGGCCCTGTTGCCGCTCATGTGGCTGTTGCTGCGGTGGCGGCGGCAGGGGCGTCCGGACCATTTCGTGTTGGGCGCCTACCTGATTGCCGCCGGCCTGGTGCGCTTCGTCATCGAGTTCCTGCGCGTGCGTGAACCGGTGGCCGGTCCGCTGGCGGTAGCGCATCTGTTCGCCCTGGCCGCCATTGCCGTCGGCGTGGCCCTCCTCCGCGCCAAGCGGCGTCCGGCCGCGAAGCGACCCTAGCGTCCCGAATCAGAGGTTCGCTGATTCGGGACACGAGCCAGAGCGATCACGTCACACCCCGAGTGTCTGACGGCGCGGGTGGTGCGGAACCTCGAGCGGCGCGGGCGTGGGCACATCGCTTGACCGCCGAGCGGGCTGTCGCTACGCTTGCGGAGTTCCGATGTCCCTGGTTCGCCGGTCTCTCCGCCGCGGCGTCGTCGTGTGGCTCGCGTGCCACGCGCTGACCTTCTCGGCGCTCGTCCCGCGCGATTGCTGTGCCGCGCACGGCCATGGCCGGTCGGCCGGCGAGCAGGCGGCGGCCGCCGACGCGGCGCCGCCGTGTCACGAGACCCCGGCCGCGCCTGAACCGGGCGAGCATTGCCAGATGGCGTCCGCCGATGGCGCCGCCTGCCCTATGCATCGCGCCCCCGCGGCCTCGGCCGACTGCCAGATGTCGGGCCGGTGTCACGCGCCCGAGTCGGCGCTGGCCTCGGTCGTGCTGCAGCCGGCCGTGCTGGTCCGCGCGGCGCTGACGGTCCCGGCCGTCGCCGCGAAGCGCGTGGGGCGGCCGCCGTTCGTGGTCGCCCAATCGTTGGCCGTCGTCCCCGACTCACCTCCGCCTCGCCTCTAGCCGTCGCCGTCTCGCATTCACGGTGAAGGCCACGGCTGCGCCCTGCAGTCGTGAAGGCATCCGAGGTGAGGTGTTCCATGCAGTGCATACGTATTGCGCTGGCGGCCGCGGCCGTCGCGCTGGCGACGGCTGTGCCCGCCGCCGCTCAAGAGTCGATCAACCACGGCAGCGTAAGCGGGAGGGTCAGCGACGTCCAGGGTGCCGTGGTCCCGGGCGCAACCGCGACGGCCCGTCACCTCGAGACCGGCGTGACGGCTACCGCCGTCACCGACGGGGGCGGGCGTTTCCGGTTTCCATACCTGCGGGTCGGCCCCTACGAGGTAACCGTGCGGCTGAGCGGATTCACCGAGGTGCGGCGCCGGCTGGCCCTGTCGGTGGGTTCGGCCTTCGAGCTTCCCTTCGTGCTGGTTCCGGAGGGCGTGGCGGCCACCGTCGTGGTCAGCGCCAACGCGCCGGTGCTGGAATCCGCCCGCACGCAGATCGCCACCACCGTGTCGGTGACCGAGGTGCAGGCGCTGCCCCTCAACGGCCGCAACTTCCTCGACATCGCGCTGCTTGCCCCGGGTGTCGCCCCGCCCAATATCAACAGCACGCAGCTCTTCGCCGAGACCTCCGCCGTGCCTGGGGTCGGCCTGTCGGTGGGCAGTCAGCGCAACCTGTCCAATAGCTTCATCGTGGACGGGCTGTCGGCCAATGACGACGCGGCCGGGTTGAGCGGACTGCCCTACAGCGTCGACGCCGTGGAGCAGTTCCAGGTAGTCACCTCCGGTGGCCAGGCCGAGCTCGGCCGCGCCCTCGGCGGCTATGTCAACGTGGTCACGCGCAGCGGCACCAACCAGGTGCGCGGCACCGCCTACGGGTTCTTCCGCGACGACGCGCTCAATGCCGTGAACGCGCTGTCGCGCACGACCCTGCCGATGTCGCAACAGCAGTACGGCGCCAGCGTCGGCGGTCCGATTCGCCGCGGACGCACCTTCTATTTCGTGAACGCCGAACAGCGTCGCCTCGACCAGTCCGGGTTCACCAACATCGCCGCGGCCACCGCGGCGTTCGTGAATGCCCGCCTGGCCGCCCTCGGCTACCCCGGGCAGGCCATCGCCACCGGCACCTACCGCAGCCCGGTCGACAGCCTCCACGGCCTCGGCAAGGTCGATCATGCTTTCACCGGCCGCGATCAGCTCAGCGTGCGTTACAGCCTGTATGACGTGGCGTCCGCCAATGCGCGTGGCGCTGGCGGTCTGAGCGCGCCGTCGGCCTCGGCCGGACTCGACAACCGCGACCAGGCCCTTTCCCTCGGCAACACGCTGACCATCGGCGACCGCACGGTGAACGAGACGCGCGCGCAGTTCACCCACAGCAATCTGCTGGCGCTGCCCTCCGATCCGATTGGACCAGCGGTGAGCATCGCCGGCGCCGCCTCGTTCGGCACGTTCCCGTCCAGCCCTCAGGGACGCCGCAACGACATGCTGCAGATCGTGAGCAGCCTGACCCAGCAGCGCGGCGCCCATGCGCTGCGGGCGGGGGTCGATGTCGTCCATAACGACGACACCATCACGTTTCCCAGGGCGGTGCGCGGCTCGTACGCCTTCTCGTCGCTCGCCAACTTTCTGTCCGGCACCTACAACAACGCCGGCTTCACGCAGACCTTCGGCGACACGGTCGTGGCGCAGGCCAGCCCCAATCTCGGCCTCTACGCGCAGGACGAGTGGAGCGCCACCTCGCAGCTCACGCTCAACCTCGGCGTCCGTTACGACCTGCAGTTCCTCGAGACCATCGACACCGACGCCGACAACGTCTCGCCGCGGGCCGGCTTCGCCTGGACGCCGTCGGCGGCGCGCGATCTGGTCGTGCGCGGCAGCGCCGGGCTGTTCTTCGACCGCGTGCCGCTGCGGGCCCTGGCCAACGCCTTGCTCTCGGCCGGAAACACCACCGACCTGACGCAACTGCGTCAGCGCAACATCACGCTCACGCCGGGCCAGGCGGCGGCGCCGGTATTCCCGGCCATTCTGCCGGCGCCGGTGCCGTCGGTGACGCTTTTCAGCCTGACCACCATGCAGCGTGATTTACAGAACGCCATGTCGACGCAGGCCAGCCTCGAGATCGAGCGCCAGGTCGGCAGCTTCGGAACGGTAACCGCCGGCTACTCGTACGTGCGCGGCCGGAACCTGCTGATGTCGATCAACCAGAACGTCCCCACCTGCGTCGCCGCCGGCACCAACAACGGCTGCCGGCCCATCGCCGACTACGCCAACAACAGCCAATACCGTTCGGCCGGCGCGTCCCGCTATCACGCGCTGCAGGCGTCGGTGGCGCGCCGCCCCGGGCCGTGGGGCTACTATCGCGCCAGCTACACCTGGTCCAAGGCCGAGAACAACGTCGGCGAGTTCTTCTTCAGCGGACCGATCGACCCATTCGATCTGAGCAAGGACTGGAGCCGCGCCGATAACGACCGCCGGCACATGCTGGTCGTCTCGGCCGGGTTGCAGGTGCCGGCCACGCCGGGTGCGGGCGTGTGGCAGCGGCTCACCCGCGGGTTCCAGTTGAGCACGCTCTTGCAGGCCTATTCGGCCGCGCCGTTCAACATCACCTCGGGCGCGACCACGGTGCAGGGCACGGCGGGACGGCCGCTGGTCGACGGCCAGTTCATCGCGCGCAACTCGGGCGTGGGAGACGCCTTCTTCTCGATGGGCCTGCGCCTCAGCCGGGTGCTCCACGTGACCGGCGCGGTCAGCCTGGAGGCCCTTGCCGAGGTGTCCAACCTGACCAATGCCCGCAACGAAATCGCACGCAACACCACGTTCGGGACGGGCGCCTATCCGGACAGCCCCGCGCCGTCCTTCGGCCAGGTCACGGCGGTGGGCGACCCACGCGCGTGGCAACTGGGGCTGCGGGTGCGGTTCTAGCGGCCGACGTCGTCCGTCGTGAGGGGTGGACGTTGGGGGGCCGCGGCAGGAGAGCCCGGTCGGCCCGTCAGTTCCGGACGGCCGACCGCGGCAACTGGGCGACGATGCGGGCCACGGCGGCGTCGATGCGCTTGTCCATCCAGGCCTGGTCGTCGACCGCGCCGTCGAAGGCGGTCTCGGCCCAGCCGCGCCACGCCAGCTTCCCGGTGCCGGTGTCGACGAGGTCCATGAGCAGCGTGCCGGCGTCGTAGACGAAGGGGCGGCAGTCATGCTCGCCGCAGTAGCCGGCGCGGCGATCGGCGGCGGAGACGTCGAGGATCTCCTGCGTTACGCTGGCGTGGAAGTGGACGGTGACATCGGGCGCGCCGGACGCGTCGCGCGTGTAGCCCTTGGCCCTCAGCGCCTTGTCGACGGCGGAACGCACGCGCTCGTTGAAGAAGGGATTGCTGTCGAGCCGCGGATCTCCCGTGGCCACCTCCGCGACCGGCGCGAAGTCGTAGGTGCCGTAGCGGCTGACGTCGGCCGTGCGTTCCGCGTAGGAGTTGACCCGTATCGGAGCGGCACAGGCGGCCGCCGTCGCGGTCGCCAGCGTCAGCACACCGCATCGTGCCCATCGACCAAACCGAGTCATCGTCTCTCCCGCGCGGGATGTTCCCGCTGTAACCGAGGCCGTCCATCCGATGACCCGCCGGGGGCGCGTAGGCCTACTGGCGGGCCGGCAACTGCGCGAGCATGCGGGTGACGGCCTCGTTGACCTTGCCGGCCATGGTGTCCTGATCGGCCAGCATGCCCGACACCGCGTCCTGAGCCCAGCCGCGCCAAATCACCTTCTGGGTCCGGGCATCGACCAGGTCCAGGACAATCGTGCCCGCTTCGTAGTCGCGGATCTCGCCGCCGTAACCGTAGGACCGGTCCACGCTGGTCACGTCGATGCGCTGGTCGATGTGCGCGTGGTAGTGGATGAGCAGGTCGGCCTGGTCGGGCCCCGCCAGGGTGTAGCCGCGAGCGGCCAGTTGCTTCTCGACCTCGCCCTGCAGGTGATCCTTGAAGAACGGATTGGCATCGAGACGCGCGTCGCCGGTGGGCAGCGCGTCGGCCGGCCCCCAGTCGTAGGTTCGATAGCGGGAGAAGTCGATGTCGCGGTCGACATGGGAACTGACGGTCATCGCCGTCGCGCACGCCGCTGCGGTCATGGCCACGGCCAGAGCCAGGGCCACGGCGGCGAAGGCCGCGC
The DNA here is from genome assembly GCA_963843885.1 of uncultured Acidobacteriota bacterium. Lineage (GTDB taxonomy): Bacteria > Acidobacteriota > Vicinamibacteria > Vicinamibacterales > UBA2999 > CADEFD01. The sequence continues at coordinate 164,482 of CAWJMJ010000009.1, read as the reverse complement.
GCCCAGCCGCCAATCGAATCTGCAGATGCCTCATCAAATCATCGGCCGGTCCGGCCGCTCCACACCGTACGGAGGAGCAAGGGCCGGGCCACGAGGCCGATCGCAGGAATGGTTGAGGAAATGGCGCCGCGACCGGGACGGCAGCGCTGCCGAACGCGGAATACTCCGCGCTGGGCGCGGCAGTTTACCGACGCCGCGCGATCGCCCGCTGGGCCGTCGCGGGCGCCTTCAAGGGTGGCGCCAGCGCGCGGCGCGGCGGATGGCCGCTCAGCGGGGCTGGTGTTCAGCCGCCGCCGCGGCGAGGCGGGCTTCGTAGCGTGCGCGTGTGTCCTGCTCCCAGGCCACTGGATCGATCCCTCAACAACCGGGCGGGGTCTGCCAGTAGCCCTGCCAGAACTGCTGGAAGCCGATGGTGAACTCGTGCAGGGCCGCGCTCACGCGCGCTGACATCGTGGGTGCGGCCGGCGCGACTGGTCGTGGGGCTTTCGGCACGCTGCCATCGTACCTCACCCTCGGCGGTCACGAGCAGACGGCGGCCGAAGCGCTCCCGCAGCGGTTCTCGGGCTATCAGGCCGGTGACCTACGACCGTCGATGCAACCCAGCCCGACCGCGCAGCCAACTGCCTGGAGCACGATTCGAGGTGAGGCTGGACGACAGAACCACGGTAGTGGCCCTGGCCGTGGACGCCAGTAGCGCACCCGGCGCCGCCGGTTACAGCGCGTCGTGAACGAGCGCGAGCAGCGCCACGCAGGCGGTGTCGGAGCGGAGCGTGCGCCTGCCCATGCTCACGGCCTGGAAGCCCTGCGCTGCCAGTAACTCCACTTCGAAGGGGTTCCAACCGCCTTCGGGGCCGACGGCCAGCAGCACCCGTCCGGCCGGCGACGCCCCGGCCGCGGCCGGCCCCACCGGCGCCCTCCCGAGCACCTGCCCGATCGACGCGCGTCCCGACGGATCCGCGACCAGTCGCCGGCCCGCGTCCGAGAGCCCCGCGAGTTCGTCCTCCACGAGCAGGCGGAACCGCCGATGCACGCTGACGCGGGGCAGGCGCGTGTCGCGGGCCTGTTGCAGTCCTTCGATTAACAGCGGGCGGTAGGTGGCAGGGTCGAGCACGTGCGTGTCGAAGTAGTTGCGCTCGACCCGCTCGGCATTCGTGAGCATGACGCGGCCCACGCCGAGCGCCGCCAGTTGTGCCCACAAGCGCCGAAGCACTTTGGGCCGGGGCAGGGCCAGCAGCACGTCGACCCGCGGGATGGCGGGTGCCTCGCGGTCGAGCGTGCACTGCAGCGTCACCACGTCGGCGGCGGTCGTGACCACTCCGGTGGCAAAGGGCCCGTCGAGGATGCCGAGGCGCACCGGCTGCCCGGGCGTGACGCGCAGCACCGACGTGAGGTGACGGGCGCGGACGCCCGACAGCGTGACGGCGCCGGCCGGGTCGAGTTCGTCTGGGGCAACGATGATCAGGTTCACGGCCAGCCGGCGCGGGGCGCCGGCCTTCAGCTTATGCCGGCGTGCGGCCTTCTGTGGCGCGCGGGTCAGCGACTGAGCGTCACGGCCAGCGCCAGGGCCGCCAGCGCCAGGGCGATACCGCTCACGACCAGGGCCACCAGCCGCTCGCGCGAGTGCAAGCCGCGCATGAACTCGGTCAGCGTGTTCTCGGGGGTGGGCGGCGCGTCTTCATTCAGCAGGCTCTGGCGCATCACCCGTTTCCCGGCCAGCACCTCCTGGATCCCATCCTCGAGGTGGCGCTGGTGGATCATCTTCTCGGCGTCGCGGCCCGGTTCGGCGGCCGCGGCCATGGCCGCCTTCAGCACGGCGTTGCGGATGTCGCCGCCGGTCGCCTCGTAGCGGTCGGCCAGCGCGCTGAAGTCCACGTCGGCCGCCAGGGGCGTGCGCGTGGGGTGCATCTGGACCCGCCAGATTCGCGCGCGCTCCTGGACACCGGGCCGCTCGAACAGCACGTGCGTGCGGATGCGCCGTTCGAAGGCCGGGTCGAAGTTGGCGGCCAGGTTGGTGGCGAAGATGACCACGCCGCTGAACGTCTCGAGTTCCTTGAGCAGCACGTTGACGACGGTGTTCGCCTCGCGCATGAAGGCCTGGTCGGTCGACGACGAACGGCGTCCGGCGATGGCGTCGGCTTCGTCGAAGAACAGCACCGCCCGTTGCTCGCGGGCCAGCCGGAACACGGCCGTCACGTTCTTGGGCGTCTCGCCCATCCACATCGACTCCATCTCGGCGTAGCGCACCACCAGCAGGTGCCGGCCCAGCGCGTGCGCGATGGCCTCGGCGCAGATGGTCTTCCCGGTCCCGGGCGGGCCCGCGAAGTTGAACGCCAGCGCCAGCCCTGTGGGGTGCCGTTCGCCCAGGCCCCAGCGAGTGAAGATCAGGTCGTGGCTGGTGATGTGGACGAGCGCCTGGTCGAGCGCCCGCCGGGTCGCGGCCGGCAGGATGACGTCGTCGAAGCTGCGCCTCGGCACCACCGTCGTGACCGTGCGGCGCGGCCCCACCAGGTCGGTGAAGGCGCGCAAGAGCGGGTGAGCCATGGTCGGGTTCCAGGTCCGCGGGGCTCAGCGCCGGCCGTTGGCCAGCGCCCGCACGTCCGACAGGAACGCGGCCGGCTCGAGTGGTTTGGCGCGGTGCGACTGAAAGCCGGCCTCGAGGGCGCGGCGGCGGTCCTCGTCGCGCGCGAAGGCCGTCAGCGCGATGGCGGGCAGTCGTTGCGCCGTCCAGCCGGCGGCCCGCACGCGGCGGATCAAGTCGTAGCCGTCCTGCTGCGGCATGGCCACGTCACTTACCAGCACCGCGGGATTGAAGGCGGGCAGGGCCTCGACGGCGGCGTCGGCGGTGGCCACGTCCAGCACCTGGGCCGAGGCCTCTTCGAGCAGGCCGCGAATCAGCGCCCGCGCGTCGGCGTTGTCGTCGACGACGAGCACGCGCAGGTCGCGCAGATCGGTCTTCGCCGCGGCCGGCGCCGTCGCCGCGGAGTGCCCGCCGGGTCTGGTGCGTCCGGCCATCCCCGGCATGCGCACGACGAACGAGGAGCCGTGGCCCTTGCCGGCGCTGTGGACCTCGATGGTGGCGCCGTGGGCCGCGACGATCTGGTGCACCACCGTTAACCCCAGGCCAAGCCCGCCGTGCCACCGCCGGGAACTGGAATCCTCCTGACGGAAGCGATCGAAGACATGCGACAGAAACTCAGCGGCGATGCCGACCCCGGCGTCGCGGACCTCGAATTCGACGTCGCCGCCGTTCTGGCGCAGCCGCACGTCGACCGTGCCGCCTTCGCTCGAGAACTTGACCGCGTTGTCGACCAGGTTCCACACGACCTGCTGGAAGCGCGTGGGATCCCACCAGATATCGTCGAGCGCGTCGTCGGCGTCCACGGCGATGGTCACACGGCGCGCCGCGGCGGTGTTCTGGCTGCTGGTCAGCGCCGAGCGAATCGCGTCGACCGGATTGAACCACTGACGGTCGAGTTCCAGTTTGCCGGCGGCAATCCGCGATAGATCGAGGAGGTCCGAGATGAGCTGCGCCTGCACCCGGGCGTTTCGCTCGATGGCAGCGATGCTCCGTTTGGCCTCGGGGTCGTCGCCGATGGGCCGCAGCTGCAGCAGGCGCGAGAAGCCCATGATGGCGTTGAGCGGCGTTCGGAGTTCGTGCGACAGGGCGGCCAGGAAGTCGTCCTTGAGACGGCTGGCCTGTTCCGCGTCGGCCCGCGCCGCGCGCTCCGCGGCCAGCAGCCGCTCGCGTTCGGCTTCGATCGCCCGCCGCTCGGTGATGTCGTTCACCACCGCCAGGCTGATGCCGGGCAGCGAGTGAATCGAGACGTTCCATTCGAGATCGACCTGGAGCCCGGCGGCATTGAGCACCGGCGCCACGCCGCGCCAGGCGCCGGTGGCGGCCAGCGCCGCGGCCAGGGCGTCGCTGTCGAGCGCGTGGCCCTTGGCGCTGAAGGCCGACAGGTGGCGGCCGACGATGGCGTCGCGCTCGCGCCCGAGCAGCGCGCACATGGCGGGATTGACGTCAATCAGGATCAGGTCGTCGCTGAGCAGGGCGATGCCGTTCAGGGCGTGGTCGAAGACCGCGGTGAACTTCGCCTCGCTGGTCTGGACGGCCTCTTCGGCGCGATGGGCGCGCAGGAACGCGCGCACGGTGGCGATGAGCACCGGCGGCTCGACCGGATGGGTGAGATAGCCATCGGCGCCGGCGTCGACGCCGTGGACCTTGTCGACATCGTCGACGAAGGTGGCCGACAGGTAGATGACCGGCGTGCGCCGCGTCTGCGGCCGGGCCCGCAGTTCGCGGCACACCTGGAAGCCGTCGATATCGGGCAGGTTGATGTCGAGCACAATCAGGTCAGGGCCGTCCATGGCCTTGTCGATCGCTTCGCGGCCGGTCACCGCCTCGACCACGCGCAGCCCGGCCCCGCGCAGGACGCGGCTGGTCGAATAGCGCGTCGCCGTGTTGTCGTCGACGACGAGGACGGTGGCCGAGCGGTCGGCAGGGCGCGGTTCAGTGGTCATCAGGGGTGGCCCCGCGGCCCGGAGTGGACCCGCCGTCGGCGGCAGGCTCGACGCCCGGCAGCGTCAGGGGAACGCCGGGCAGCGTCAGGGGAATGGTTACGGTGAAGGTCGAGCCGCGGCCCAGTTCGCTCGTCACGGCGACGTCGCCGCCCAGGACGTGGGCGAGCTTTTTGCTGAGCGACAGGCCCAGCCCGGTGCCGCGCAGGCGCTTCTGGATCGGCGCATCGACTTGCACGAAGTCCTGGAACAAGCCGGCCAGGTGCTCCGGCGCGATGCCGATGCCGGAGTCGCTTACCGCAAAGCGCACACGCTCGCCCTCGACCAGCGTCGCCGTCACTCTCACTTCCCCCTGGGGGGTGAATTTGATGGCGTTGCCGATGAAGTTCCGCAGCACCTGCGACAGCTTCTTGCCGTCGGTGTAGAGCCGGGCGACGTGCGTCGGTTCCTCGAAGATGAGCGCGACGGTCTCGGACGCCACGATCGGCTTGAACATCCCGCGCAGTGCCGAGAACAGATCGACCATCTCGAACCAGGCCGGCGAGATCGTCACCCGGCCGGCGTCGAGCTTGGCCAGGTCGAGCAGGTCGTTGACCATGTCGGTCAGTTCGCCGGCCGCGTCCTGGATGAAACGCACTTGCCGGCGTTGCTCGTGGCCGAGCGGGCCGTCCATCTGGTCGAGCAGGATCCGGGCCAGGCTGCTGATGGCGCCGAGCGGCGTGCGGAACTCATGGCTCATGTAGGACAGGAAGCGGCTCTTGAGGTCGGCCACCTCCCGGAGCTGCACGGCGTTGTCGTCGAGCTCGGCGTAGAGCGCCAGCACGCCCTGGTTGGTGTCGGCCAGCTCGGTGAACAGGGCCGCCAGGGCGGCGTCCTTCTCGGCCAGTTGCGCTTCGGCGGCCGCCACGCGCGTTTCGAGGGCGGCCAGGCGCAGCGCCGCGGAGTCGGGCGGGTCGGTCAACACGGCAGGGTCGCCTCACTGGGGCGAGCCACCACTACGGTGGCATCGTCTCGCCCGCGCAGGTGGTCACGATAGAGCACGCCCGCCACCACGGCCGGGTGGCGGCTCTGCAGACCGGGGTACCGGGCCATGTTCCAGCGGGTGGTCAGCCCGTCGGAGTGAAGCACCAGCAAGCCTCGATCCGGCCAGGCGTAGGTGGCGTAGTCGAGCTTGCGGAAGCTGTGGACGCCCAAGGTGCCGTTCTGGAAAGGCAGCCCCCGGCTCTCGGCCGGTCCCAGCAGCGACCCGCTGATGTTGCCGACGCTGGCGTACGACAAGCCGGTCGGGCCGGTCACGTGGGCCCGGGCCACGGCCGCCCCGCGGCTGCCCGCCAGCGCCGCGTGCGTGCGTTCGAAGAAGGGCACGAAGTCGAGGAAGGGATTCTCGGCGAAGACCCGACGGGCGCGGTGCGACGCTTCGGCCGCGGCCGGGCCATGGCCGAGGCCGTCGGCGACCATGACCGCCAGTTCCCCCTCGCGCTGGGCGGCGGCCCACACGTCACCGCAGACGCTTTCGCCGGGCGCGGCGACGGAAATGGCGCCGAGCACGAAGCGAGCGGCGGTGCCGTTCCAGCCGGCGCCGTAGAGCCGTGACACGGCCACCGTGCCGGCGCCGGCATTCGAGTAGATGTCGAATTCGTCCGACAGCCGCCGGATCGCGCCCAGGCCGGTGCCGGCGCCCCCCCCGGTGGAATAACCGTCCCGCAGGCATCGCTGCAGGTCGGCCATGCCCGGACCCGCGTCGATAGCCAGCAGTTCGAGACCCTGGCCGGCAGCCGAATGGAGCGGCTGGACGAGCACGTGTCCCCGCCGGCCGTAACGCACGAGATTGGTCGCCAGTTCGCTAGCGATGATGGCGGCGTCGCCGCGCCGGCCTTCGGTCAGGCCGATGGCCTCGGCCAGGCGGACGGCGGCCCGCCGGACCTCGCCAATCTGGCTCAGCTCGGTCACGGCAATCGCCTGCTGCTCGCCCCCTATCACCATCGCTACTTTTTCCAGCGCGCCACGGTGACCCGGGTGCCTTGGCCAGGGGTACTTTCGAGTTGGAAGTCGTTGACCAGGCGGCGCGCGCCCGACAAGCCGAGGCCCAGGCCGCGACCCGACGTCCAGCCATCGGTCATGGCCAGTTCCACGTTCGGAATGCCCGGGCCTTCATCGACGAACTCCAGGCGCAGGCCGACGCGCCCCTCGTCTGCCAGGGTCTGGCAGGTCATCGTGCCGCCGCGGCCGTAGGTGACCGCGTTGCGCGCCAACTCGCTGGCCGCCGTCACGAGCTTGGTCTGGTCCACCAGACTGAAGCCCAGGTCGTGGGTGAGGCGGCGCACGATCTGGCGCGCCAGGACGATGTCCAGCTCGCCGCGCAGGGGATGCGTTTCAGTGCCGTTGATGACCACGATGCTGACCCGGACGGGCCGTGACCGTCCGCAGTAATGCCATGCCGCGCTCGACGTCCAGGGCGGTGTCCACGCCCTCGAGGCTGACGCCGAGTTCCACGAGCGTGATGGCGACGGCTGGCTGCATGCCGACTACGACCGTGCGCGCGCCAAGAATGCGCGACATGCGCGAGGTGTCGGCCAGCATCCGCCCGATGAACGAGTCGACCATGTCCAGGCCGGAGATGTCGATGACGACGCCCCTGGCGGTGGTGGCGCGGATCCGCTCGGTGAGGTCGTGTTGCAGGACGGCGGCGAGCTGGTCGTGCATGTCCACCTGGATGGTGATGAGCAGCACGTCGCCCATGCGCAGGATTGGGATCCGGTCCACGACGATGCCTCTACGTCGTGCCGGTCTTGATGATGGTCTGGCCGGTGCGCTCGAGGGCAATCGCGAGCGCGTCGGCCAGGTTGGCCCTGGTGGTGACGTCGTGCAGGTCGACGCCCAGGTGAACGATGGTCTGGGCAATCTGCGGGCGGATACCGCTGATGATTGCTTCGGCGCCCATGAGGCGGATGGCGGTGACGGTCTTGAGCAGGTGCTGGGCGACGAGCGTGTCCACCGTGGGCACGCCGGTGATGTCGATGATCGCCACCTGGGCGCCGGTCTCGACGATGCGGTGCAGCAGCGACTCCATCACCACCTGCGTCCGGGCGCTGTCGAGCGTGCCGATCATGGGCAGGGCCAGGATCCCGTCCCACAGCTTCACCACCGGCGTGGACAGCTCGAGCAGCTCTTCCTGCTGCCGGCTGATGATCGCCTCGCGGCTCTTCTGGAAGGCCATGATGGTGTGCATGCCGAGGGCATCCACCAGGTCCGAGGCGGCCCGCAGCGTGGCGGCCAGCTCGGTTGGATTGCCGCCCATCTGGCGCTGGACGTGGGCGAAGAGCGGACCCTTCAACGAGAACACGAAGGTGGCCGTCTCCGTCGACGTGAACCCCTGGATGGCCCGGGCCTGCGACACGCCATCGAGGTAGTCGCGCACCTCGCGCCACGCCGGGGCGCCGACTTCGAGGCCGCTCGGCGCGGCGGCGGCCATCAACTCGACCAGTTCAGCGGTCTGACGGGCAACCTCGGCGGTGGCGATGCGGCTGTCGCCGCCGTGCTCGGACAAGGCCGCGAGCCACTCGCTTTGCAGCGCCTGTTGGTGGGTCGTGATCAGTTCGGCAAGACCGGACGTCGTCGGCATGGCGTACCCCGCGAATGTGAACTCGCAACTGTAACTTACTTCGTTCCGAGTCCGAACCGCTGCCCAAGGTCAGCCCGACCGGTCCGCTTCCGCGATGACCTCCACCAGCTTGCGCGTCAACGACTCGGCCGTGAACGGCTTGTGCAGGAACCAGACCCCCGGCTGGAGCACGCCGTGGTGCACGATGGCGTCCTCGGTGTACCCGGACATGTAGACGACCCGTAGCCCAGGCCGCTTCTCGAGCAGCCGGCGGGTCAGGTCCGGGCCGCTGGCGCCGGGCATCACGACATCGGTGAGCAGCACGTCGATGCCCGGATTCGACTCGAACAGCTTCTCGGCCTCGTCGGCGTTGGCCGCGGTCAAGACGGTGTAGCCGTGCCGTTCCAGCAGGCGCTGGGTGAGGACGCGGAGGCTGTCGGCGTCGTCCACGACCAGGACCGTGGCCCGCTGCGGCTGGCTGGCCGGCGGCACCGGCGGCGCATCGCCGGGCGCCAGGGCCGCGGCGGCCGCCGCCGCGGAAAGTAGACGCTGATGGCCGTGCCCCGGCCGACCTCGCTGTAGACGCCGACGCTGCCGCCCCCTTGCGCCACGATGCCGTGAACCGTCGCCATGCCCAGCCCCGTGCCCTTCCCGACCTCCTTGGTCGTGAAGAACGGTTCGAAGAGCCGGGTTTGAACTTCCGGCGTCATGCCCGTGCCGGTGTCAGTGACCCGAAGCGCGACGTAGGCCCCGGGGGCGAGCGCCCGGTGCGTGGCGGCATGTTCGTCGAGGTGCACGTTGGCGGTGGCGATGGTGAGCCGCCCGCCGCCGGGCATCGCGTCGCGGGCGTTCACCGCCAGGTTCATCACCACCTGCTCGATCTGGCCGCGGTCGGCCATGACCGCCGCCAGCCCTGTCGCCAAGCCGAGCGAGACGGCGACGTCGGCGCCGATCAGCCGGGCCAGCAGCGGCTGCAGGTCGCTGATGACCCCGTTGAGGTCGATGCGCATCGGCTCGATGATCTGCTTACGGCTGAAGGCCAGCAGTTGGCGGGTGAGTCCGGCCGCCTTGTCGCCGGCACTGTGGATCTCCAGAACGTCGTCCCGGCGCGGATCGCCGTCGGGAAGGTCGGCCAGCAGGAGCTCGCAGTAGCCGCTGATGGCGGTCAGCAGGTTGTTGAAGTCGTGGGCCACGCCACCGGCCAGCCGTCCCAGTGCCTCCATCTTCTGCGCCTGCTGGAATTGAGCCTCGAGCAAACGGTGTTCGGTGATGTCGAGCGAGATGCCGACGCCGCGCAGCGGCGACCCGTCGGCGGCCAGGCGCACCCGGCCGGCGCCGCTCAGCCAGTGAATGGTGCCGTCGGGCCACACCACGCGGTGGTTGGTGCGGAAATCGCTGCCCGACTGCGCCGCGGCCCTGCCGGCGGCGATGCTCCCGGCCCGATCCTCCGGGTGCACGCGGGCGATCGCCTCCTGGACAGTGCCGCCGAAGGCGCCCGGCGCCAGTCCGTGCTGGCGCGCCATGGTGTCAGACCATTGCAGGCGGCCCGTCGCGCAGTCCAAATCCCAGATGCCGACATCGGCCGCCTCGAGCGCGAAGCGCATCCGCTCCTCGGTGGCACGGAGCGCCTCGGTGGCCTGGTTTTGCTCCGTCACGTCGCGCACCAGCCCGAGCAGCCGGCCGTCGGGCATGGCCGTGCCGATGGTTTCAGCCAGGAATGTCGTGCCGTCCTTGCGCCGGAGGTGCCACTGGCGACGGATGGTCGACCCGGCGATGACGGCGTCGATCAGGGGCGCGACGTCCGGCACTTCTTCGGCCACGCGAATGTCGGCCGCGGCCATGCCCACGAGCTCGTCGTGGGCGTAGCCGAGCATGCGGCACATGCTCGGGTTGGCGTCGAGGTAGCGGCCGTCGCGGTCGGCAATGACAATGCCGTCGGGGGCGCACTCGAAGAGCGTGCGGTAGCGGCCTTCGGCGAGGATGCGCGCCTCGTGCGCCCGCTTCTGCTCGCTGGTGTCGCGCGCCACCTTCGAGGCCCCGACCATGCGTCCGGCGGCGTCGCGAATCGGCGAGGCGGTGATGGTCACGTCAATCAGCCTGCCGTCGCGGCGCACCCGCGTCGTCTCGAACGGCCGGACCGGCTCGCCACGGCGCAGCCGCTCGATGGAGTCGACCTCCTCGCGCCGGCGCTCTTCGGGGATGAACCGGCTGACGTGCTGTCCCAGCATCTCCTCGGCGCCGTAGCCGAACATGTGCGACGCGCCCGCGCTCCAGCTGGTGATCAGGCCGTTGCAGTCGGTGCCGATGATGGCGTCGTCCGAGGAGTCCACGAGCGCGGCCAGGCGCGCCGCCACCGCGTCGGCACGCCGCCGTTCGGTGATGTCACGCACCACCTCCACGGCGCCGACGAGCTGGCCGTTGCCGTCGCGGATCGGCGCCGCCGTGACCGACACCTCGATGAGGCGACCATCCTGGTGGCGGCGCCGGGTCTCGAAATGCTCGACGCGCTGGCCGCGGCGAATCTCTGCGAGGGCGTGAGCCTCGTCGGCCTCGCGGCCGGGCGGGACCAGCTGACACAACGGCGTGCCGATCATCTCCTCGGCGCTGAACCCGAGAAGGTCGCGGGCGCCCCGGTTCCAGCTGGTGATCGTGCCGTGCCGGTCCGTGCCGATGATGCCGTCGTCCGACGAGTCCACGACCGCCGCCAGCCGGCTGGCGACGACCGCGTCATTTTCGGATTTGTTCATGCTCCTGCCTTGGCGTGCGCAAAGCGTCAGCGCGCGTGTGGTTTATCGGGCGATGCGCCTGCAAGCTCCAGCGACTGGCGCCCTGGCTGCGCGCGGGGGCGGAGCGCCACTTGGCACGAGTATCGCTTCAAAATGCCGTGTGTGATGCTCTGTGACAAGGGAAATGCTGGAGGCGGTGACGCGGGGACACCTGCGTACCAGCCCGCCGTCGGGGCCGCAGCCTGTGCCTGTCTCTCGTGAAGAGGCGGTGGCTGCGACGGCCGTGGAACGCCGCGTGCTGCTAGTGGCACCGACCAGCCAAGATGGAGCATTCATCACCTCAGTGCTGGCCTCGGCCGGGATCGCCGTCGAGACCTACGGCACGCTGGACGAGCTGGTCGGCGAGATCAGCCGCGGCGCCGCCGCCATCCTTATCCCCGGCGAAATGACCGGCGCGGCGTCCCTGCAGAGTCAGTTGCAGGCGGCACTCGACCGCCAGCCCCCTTGGTCGGACCTGCCCGTGCTGGTGCTGGCCTGCCCGGGTGCCCGGTCAGCCGCCACCGGCGAAGCGGTGCGTACCCTGGGCAACGTAACGGTGCTCGAGCGGCCGGTCCAGGTCGCCACCTTGCTGAGCGCTGTGCGTACGTCGCTCCGCGCCCGGGAGCGGCAAATCCAGATTCGCGAACTGCTCCGCGACCGCGAGCAGGCGGAGCAGTCGTTGCGCCAGGTCGACCAACGCAAGGACGAGTTTCTTGCCACCCTTGGGCACGAGTTGCGTAATCCTCTGGCGCCGCTCGTTACCGGTCTGCACCTGCTCCGGGCCTCCGCTGGCGACGAGACGCGGCTGAAAAGCATCACCTCGGTGATGGAGCGGCAACTGCAACACCTCGTGCGGCTGGTCGACGACCTGATGGAGGTGTCGCGGATCACGCGCGGCTTGGTCGAGATCCGGCACGAGCCGCTCGACCTGGTGGTCGCGGCCCGGGCCGCCATCGACACCAGCCGCCCGGGGCTCGACGCGGCCGGCCACGCCCTGGTCGTCGACGTGCCTGGCGACCCGATCGTCGTTTCCGGCGACACGGTCCGGCTCACCCAGGTCTTTGCCAACCTGCTGACCAACGCGGCCAAATACACCAACAGCGGCGGCAAGATCTGGCTCACGGTCACGCGCGCGCGCGATACGGCGCGGGTATCGGTGCGCGACAACGGCATCGGCATTCCGCCCGACCAGCTCGAGTCGGTGTTCGACATGTTCATGCAGGTCGACCGCTCGGACCGGCGTGCCCAGGGTGGCCTGGGCATCGGGCTGACCCTGGTCCGCACCCTGGTCGGGATGCACGGCGGGCGGGTCTACGCCCGGAGCGCCGGCCCCGGCACCGGCAGCGAGTTCGTCGTGGAATTGCCGGTGCTGACGTCGGCCGTGGCCTTCGGAGCGTCCCAAGGCCGGATGGCGGCGTTCCCGGCGCGCCGGCTCCTGATCGTGGACGACAACCGTGACGCCGCCGAAACGCTGGCGGCCCTGCTCACCGCGCTGGGCGTGACGGTGGCCGTGGCCAACAACGGCCATGAGGCGCTGGAGGAAGTGGCGGCCTTCGCGCCAGACGCCGTCGTGCTCGACATCGGCATGCCTGGCATGGACGGCTACGAGGTGGCGCGCCGGATGCGGGCCACCCGCGGCCCCGACGACCTCACCTTGATTGCTCTCACCGGCTGGGGTCAGGACGCCGACGTGCGGCTGGCGCGCGCCGCCGGCTTCGACCATCATCTGGTCAAGCCGCCCGACCTGGACCGGCTGCGAGAGGTTCTGAGCGAGCGCTGGCCCAAGTAGCCGCCCGGCCAAGCCCGTCAGTCGAATAGCGGCAGTTGTCCGCGCGGCGCCCGCCGGGGTGGCCGGGCCGGGCGGTCGTCGAACACCGTCCGGCCGCCGAGGGCCGGCGCCATCCGCCGCTCGTGCGCGATCACGGCGGCGACGTCGGCCTCGGGCTGACGCGTGCGTTCGATGGCGCGGGTGAAGGCGTCGAGCCGCTTCAGCCCGTCGAGCTTGTCGGTATGACCGACTTTGGCGGCATCGAGCGCCCGCCTCAGCACTGCCAGCGACTCGTCGTAGACGTCGCAGCGGCACCGGGAACGGATGGCCGTCCTTGCCGCCGTGGGCGAACGCGAAGCGCGCCGGGTCCGTCGAAGCGCGTCGGCGTGCCGTGGACCACTTCGGCGACCAGCGCCAGCGACTGCAGCGTGCGCGGCCCGAGCTGCTCGAGCAGCAGCAGCGAGGCGAAGTCGCGCAGTTCGCGTTCGTGCGCCAGGGCCAGCACGGCGCCGAGGCGCCGCGCGTGGACATCGCTCGGCCGCACGTCGTGGCGGGGCGGCATCTCGAGCCGCCGCACCTCCGCCAGCGTCCGGGCCGGGTCGTCACGCGCGATGGCCAGCAGCGCCTCCTGCGCTGGCCGCGCCCGTCCGTCGACCAGGTTGCGGATGACGCCAGCCGACGGCCCGACGATGGCGGTGTGGGGATCGGCGGTGAAGTCGCGCACGGCCGCCGAGTGCCAGTGATAGCGGCGGGCCAGGCGAGTGGCGGCGTTCATGCCCTGCTGCACGACCGCCCAGTCGCCGTCGACGGTGACGACGAACGAATGCAGATAGATCTGGAAGCCGTCGGCGACGGCGTTGTTGTCGACGCGGGCCGTCAGGCGGCTGGTGCGGACCAGGCGTCGCCGTCGAGCCGACCCGGTCCGACAGGCTGCGCAGTTCCTGCGGGGTGCGCAGCGACTGCTTGCCGCGGCCGCCGCAGACGTAGACGCCGAGTTCGCCAGCCCGCGGGTTGAGCCCCCGCTTGAGCGCCGCCAGCGTAGCGGTGGTGATGCCCGACGAGTGCCAGTCCATGCCCATCACCGAGCCCAGCGCCTGGAACCAGAACGGGTCGCTGAGGCGCGAGAGCAGGGCCGGACGGCCGTAGTGGTGCACGACGCTTTCGGCGATGGCCGTGCCGAGCGGCGCCATGCGGGTCGCCAGCCACGCCGGCACCCGCCCGCCGTGCAGCGGGAGATCGGCGGTGCCGGAGCGCTTCACCAGTACATTGTGCGGCAGCCGGCCACCGCTCGTGGCCTGAAAGCGCGCTTGGAGGCGGCCGGGCGCGAACCTGTGCCGTACGTCGGCACGACGCCGGACTCAGGCCGCCAGACGCGCCACCCGCGCGCGCAACGCCGACGGTTCGAGCCAGCGGTAAACGAGCGCGCCGAACGCGGCGAGGGCGAAGTAGTTCACGACCAGCATCAGGATGGCCCGCGGCCAGAATGGCCAGTGGCCGACCACCGGCAGCAGCAGGTTGTAGACCGGCATGTGGACCACGAACACGACCACGGTCTGCGCGGCCAGGAACGCGACCAGCCGCGAAGGCGCCAGCCGCAGGGTCCCGGCGAACGCCAGCCAGGTCGCGCCCGCGTAGAACAGCGACACCCCGACCGACGCCACCAGCCGGCTCCAGGCACCGGCGGCGGGCAGCGCGCGCAAGGGGAAGCCGTCGTCGAACGGCCAGACCAGCCCGCAGACGAGGGGCGCGGCCACGGCCAGCGCGGCGGCCGCGAGCGTCCAAGCCGGTGGCGGCCTGGGAGACACGCGCCCGGCATAGAGGCCCATCAGCCACACCGACAGCCAGTTGGTGAAGGCCATGTAGGCAATGAAGGTGCCGGCCCACGTCCACAGGGCGGCGCGAATCAGGATTTCGGCGACGACGACGCCGGCGATGAGCGCCGGCGTGACGCGCACATGGCGCACGACCGCAGCCCACAGCAGGATGATGTGGATGTAGGTGCCGATGTACCAAGTGGTCGGGTTGACGGGGAAGTTGTTGACGAGGACGTTGGCTCCGAGCAGCAGCGGCAGGTAGTTGCTCAACCAGCCGCGTCCGCCGCTGGCGAGCGACACCACGGTCGCCAGCACCGCAAACGCGGCGCCAACCAACAGGATCTCGAAGAGGCGTCGGAACACGACGCCGCCTGCCGGCCGCGTCTCGCGGGCCAGGGTGAAGCCCGTGACGAACAGGAAGAACGCGACGCCCAGCTGCTTCTGGTAGATCGGGGGAGTGAGCGCGTTGACCGGGCCGCCGACGACGTGCCCGAACACGATCAGGAACATCCCGATCGCCTTCATCCAGTCGATGAAGGCCAATCGGGGCGCGGTCATCGCTGGGCCTCCGGAGCCGGAGCCGGAAGGTCGGGCGCGGGCCCGAGGCGCCGCACGAAGCGGGCTGGATTGCCGGCGACGACGATGCCGTCGGGCACCGCGCTCGACACGACCGCGCCGGCCGTGACCATGGTGCGCGCGCCCACGTCGGCCATGACGATGGCGCCCTCGCCCACGAAGGCGTGCGGGCCGACCACGAGCTGGCGCAATTTGTCGGCGTCGAACGGGGTCCACTGGCCATCGCGGAATTCGTGCAGGTCGGTGCCGCTCAAAAGGCTGGCGCGGCTGCCGATCGACGTGCCCTCGCGCAGGTCGGCCGAGCCGACCAGCGCCCAGGTGCCCAGGTAGACGCCCGGGCCGACCACCACCTGGCGGTGCGTGAACATGGCGCCGAAGCCGATGTGGCATAGCCGGTGACACCGGTCGAGCGCCAGGCGGTAGAAGGCCCGGCGCAGGTAGGCGCCGGGCAAGCCGGGAAACAGGGCCACGGTGTGGGCGCAGAAATGGAACACGCCTTCGGCGTTCCGGCGCGTCCGCCGCTCCAGGCCGGAGGCCGCGCCCAAGGGCAGCATCACGACCAGGGCGAGCGCGTCGGCGATCGCCTTCAATGCCGCTACGGCGGCCGTCGTCTCGTCGCTAGCCACGGACTCAGCGTTTCCGTTTGAACCGCTCGGAATAGAGCGGTCCCTCGGCGAATCGCACCTTCGCCGGAATCTTATAGGGTTCCAGGCGGTCGCGGCACCACGCCCGCATCCGCCCCTTGAACTCGGTCAGGGACTCGCCGGTGGCCAGGCGCACCGTGGCGGCCACGATCTGTCCGGTGATGGCGTTGGGTTCGGCGGCGACCACCGCGTCCTCGACACCTTCGAGCGAGAGCAGCACGCTCTCGACCTCGGCGGGATGCACTTTGCTGCCGCCGACATTGATGATCTCGCTGCGGCGGCCCAGGATGCGCAGCCACTCACCGTCGACCTCGACCAGGTCGCCGGTGTCGAGGAAACCGTCGGACGAGAACGGGCTGGGCGCGTTCAAGTAGCCGAGCATCGCCGATTCGGCCCGCACCCACAAGCGTCCGTCGACGACCTTGGTTTCGTAGCCCTCGCCGCCGACCCGTACCCACAGGGAATCCGGGCCGCGCGATTCGGAGCGCAGGATGCCGATTTCGGTGAGCCCGTAGGTCTGCTGCAGCTTGGCGTTCGGGAACGCCGCGGCCACCCGCGTCAGGGTGCTGGCCGGCATCGGCTCGGTGCCGTAGGTGATGAGTTTCAGCGACGACAGGTCGTGCCGTCCGAGCGCGCCCGAGATGAGCAGCAGGTTCAGGAACGTCGGCGACGTGGGCAGCAGTTCGGCGCCGTGAGTGGCGATGGCGCGGCACACGCCGTCGGGCGAGCGGTCGGGCGGGACGATGATCGCGCCGCTGTTCGACAACGTGTAGAAGAGCGTGTTGACGCCGCCGATGTGATCGAGCTGCAGGAAGACGATGGTACGGTAAGCGCGCTTGCGCACCTTGAACTTGCGCAGCAGCCGCTCCAGGTCGTGGACGGCCGCCTTGGGCAGCCCGGTCGAGCCCGAGGAGAACAGCACCAGGCCCGGCGTCTGGCGCTCGTGCAGGATGTCGTAAATGGCGTGGGCCGCCTGGCGGCCGGTGTCGGTGATGACGGCGTCCGCCGTGCCGCCGCACGCCACGCGGCGTTCCACCTGGGCGATCTCGAGGAACGCCTCGTGCTGGGCGCGGGCCGCCTGCGACAGCGGCACGATGATCGCCCCGCGCTCGGTGAGGGCCAGGAACGCCGCCACCGCCGGCAGTCCGTATTCGGCCTCCAGGCTCACCACCCGGCCCGCCGACGGGCCGGCGGCGTCGAGCTGCGCGCCGATGCGGGCGATGGCGCGCCTGAGGTCGGCGGAGGTCCAGGCGCCGTCGCCATCGGCCACCGCCAGACGCTGCGGGTCGTCGTCCATGGCGTCGAGCAGGAACTGAATCATCAGCTGATGCCTCCGAGGTAGAGGACCTGTCCGGTGATCATGCGGCTCTCCGGCCGGAGGAAGAAGTCGACCGCGTTGTAGACGTCGTCGACGGTGGCCCACTGCGGAATGGCCTGGCGGGCCACGAGGGCCGCCAGCTTGGCCTCGGGAACCTTGGCGATGAGATCGGTGCGGATGGGACTGGGGCCGACGGCGTTGCAGGTGATGCCCATGGGCCCGATTTCGCGCGCGGTGACGCGCGTCAGCGACTCGACCGCCGCCTTCGACGCGGCGTAGACCGCTTCGCCCTCGAGCCGCAGCGGCACGGCCACGGTGGTCAGGTTCACGATGCGCCCGTGCGGCGCGTGCCGCATCAGGCGGATGGCCTGGTGCATGCAATTGAAGACGCCGAGCACGTTGGTCTCGACCACCTGGCGCGCGTCGTCCGGAGGGGTGAGCGCCAGCAGGTTCATGCGGGCGATGCCGGCGTTGTTGACGAGCACATCGAGGCCCCCGGCCCGGCGGCGGATATCGCCGAACATGTCGCGCACCGCGCCGTGGTCGGCGACGTCGGTCACGTAGTGCACGTAGCGGTCGGCCTCGGGCCGGTCGACGGCGCCGCGGCCGCAGCCGAACACCTGGTCGCCGGCCGCCAGGAAGCGCTCCACCAGCGCGGCCCCGATGCCGCGGCTCGCGCCGGTCACGAGCACGCGCCGGGGGGTCACGCCGGTCGGACCAGCAATCCGTCGATGTAGCCGACCAGGGCCGGAACGTCGCGGAAGGGGCTGCGCGTTTGCGACATGGCGCGCGCGTCGCTCAACTCCACCTCGACGCCGCGGTCGCGCAGCCCGTCTTCGATGTCGACGAGCAGGCCGACCAGCCCCAGGGAATCGAGCGCGCTGCCCGGGCCGAAGAGCGGTGCGTCGGGGGCAACGACCAGTTGACGGGCCTGGTCCCGTGCCAGATTGGCGGCGTCGAGGGCCGCCAGGACGATGTCCTGGATGTCAGCAGTGGTCAGGGCCGGCTCGGGTTTCATAGGTGCCCTACCATGGTAGCCACCTGAGCCTGCAACGCAACAAGGGGATGCGATCTTCGATTGCCGGGATGCCACCAGGCGGGCATATCCGGGTCGCCGTGGCCGGTCCGCCTCGAACCGGCCGGCCCCGGCCTTCAAGCGCGCGGGTAGGCCAGCACGGCGGCCGCCCCGGCAGCGCTGAAGGCGGCGCCGGCGATGAACGTGGCCGCCGGCCCGGACGTGCTCCACAGCACGCCGGCCAGGGCACTGGCCAGGAGCAGGGTGACGCCGGTCGCGAGGTGGAACAAGCCGAACGCCGTGCCTCGCGTGTCGGCTGTCGCGGTTTCGGCCACAAGTTTCGAGAGCAGCCCCTGCGTGAGCGCCATGTGCAGCCCCCAGCCGGCCGCGCCAGCCATCACCAGCGCCGGGGTGCCGGCCCACGCCAGCACCAGATCGGCCGCGACCAGCACGCCGAAGCCGAGCGCCAGCAGGACGCGAGGCGGCATCCGGTCGGAGACCCGGCCGGCCGGGTACGCCGCCGCGGCGTAGACCACGTTCATCACCACCATCACCATCGGCACCTGCGCGGCCGCCAGGCCGACGTCGCTGGCGCGGAGCACGAGAAAGGCCTCGCTGAAGCGGGCCAGGGTGAACAGCGCCCCGAGCGCGACCACGCCCCAGTAGCGGCGGGGCAGGTGGGCCAGGCCAGCGCGCGTCAGCGCGGCCGGGCCGCGGCGGGGCGCGACGGCGCCTTCCGGTTCGCGGACGGCCACGATCAGCAGCGCCACCGCCAGGCCCGCCGGCACGACCGCGATCCACAGCACGCGGCGCACGTCGCCCGCGAACCAGAGCATGAAGCCGATGGCCAGCAGCGGGCCGAGGCAGGCGCCGACCGAGTCGAGTGCCTGGCGCAGGCCGTAGGCGGCGCCGCGCAGTTCGGGCGGCGTGATGTCGGCCACCAGCGCGTCGCGCGGGGCGCCGCGGATGCCCTTGCCGATGCGGTCGAGGAAGCGCGCGGCGAAGACCCAGGACAGCGACGACGCCAGCGGGAAGAGCGGCTTCGTCGAGCGCGGCCAGTCCGTAGCCGGTAACCACGAGCGCCTTGCGGCGCCCGAGCCGGTCGCTCCACGTACCCGAGAACACTTTGGCGAACGCCGCCGTGGCTTCGGCCACGCCCTCGAGCAGGCCCACCGTCACCACGCTGGCGCCGAGCGACACCGTCATGAACACGGGCAGCAGGCTGTGCACGAGTTCGGACGACGCGTCCATCAGGAGCGAGACGACGCCGAGCACCCAGAATCCCGGCGGGGAGGCGACGCGCGCGTACCGGGGCGGCCGGAACCATCGGCTCCATCATGCCTCGGCGCGGCGCGTCAGGACCGCACGAGCAGGCGGGTGCCCCAGGGATCGGCCATCGCGAAGCCGGCGTCGCGCTGCTCGGGGCGGTAGCCGCACGCCGCCAGGCTGGCGGCGGCCGCGGCGGCGTCGGCAGGGTCGGGCACGAGCAGCTCCCACTCGAGCAGGCGCGCGTGCGCGGCGCTCGCGGCCGGCCCCGGCGCCCACGTGTTGGTGCCCAGGTGATGGTGATAACCACCGGCGCCGAAGAACAACGCGCCAGGGTAGCTCCACACCATCACGTCGAAGCCGAGGCCGACGTGGAAGAACGCCCGCGCCTGGTCGAGGTCGCCGACATGCAGGTGCAGGTGGCCCATGACCGTGCCGGCCGGCGCGCCGGTCCACGGCTCGTCGCGTCCCGCTGCGGCCAGCGCCGCGACGTCGAGCGGATCGGTGGCCATGGCCAGCTCGCGGTGCTGGTGCCGCCACGCCGATCGCGGTCGGTCGCAGTAGACCTCGATACCGAGGCCGTCGGGGTCGGTGAGATACAGCGCTTCGCTGACCAGGTGATCGGCGGCGCCGGCGCGCACGCCGAGGTTGGCGAGGTGGCTCACGAAGCGCCCGAGCGACGGGCGATCGGGCAGCAGGAGCGCGAAGTGATACAGCCCGAAGGCGCCGCGGGGCGGCGCCGGCAGCGTGCCGGCGCTGGCCAGCAGCCGCACCAGCGGGCAGCCGTCGCTGGCGGCCAGGGTCGCGGTGGCGCCGTCGCGCGACACGACCCGCAAGCCCACCACGCTGGTGTAGTAGTCGATCGAGCGCTGCAGGTCGACGACCTGGAGCTGCACACTGCCGACGCGCGTGGCGTCGGGCAGACGGTAGGCCGGCGGGGCGATGCCGTAAGCGCGGTTCGTGGTCATGACTCCCCAGGCGGGCGTCGCTCGTCGGCGATCGACGCCGGTGATGCGTAACGTGCGACCAGTCGGGCCCGCGCCGGCCAGCGGCGCGCAGCGCTCCGGCCCCGGCTCCTGTCCTCCACGCGCGGTCCGTCAACCATCGCACGCCGCACTCCCCGGAGGCCAGCAGCATGAGCATGCCCCAGCCCATTGTCGGCAGCGCGGTGCCCAGCCGCCCCGAAACCGCGGCGCCACGGGGGCCTGCGCCGGAGCTGCGGGTGGCGTTCGCATTGCATTATCCGCCGGCAACATGCGTGCTCCGGAATGGCTCGAGCCGATGGCCGCGACCCTCACCGACGAGCGGTTCGCCGATCCCGCATGGACCTTCGAGCGCAAGCTCGACGGCATTCGCCTGCTGGCGTTCAAGGAAGGCCGCACCGTGCGTCTGCTGTCCCGTAATCGCCTGCCGCTGACCGAGACCTATCCAGCGGTGGCGGCGGCAGTGGCGGAACTGCCGGTGAGTCAGGCCATCCTCGACGGCGAAGCCACGGGAGCCTGGGGCCGGCAGGGGCGGGCCGACTATCACGTGTTCGACGTCTTGTGGCTGAACGGGCGCGATGTCACGCAGCAGAGCCTGCGCGAGCGCCGGGTGCTGCTCGACGGCATCGCCTTCCGCTTGCCGATCGCGCGCGTCCCGGCCATGACCGGGCCCACGCCGTGGGAGCTGGCCTGTCAGCGGGGCTGGGAAGGGGTGATCGCCAAGCGCCTCGACTCCCCCTACGAGCACCGCCGTTCGAAGGCCTGGCTGAAGATGAAGTGCGAAGCCACGCAGGAGCTGGTCGTCGGCGGCTTCACCGACCCGCAAGGCAGCCGGGTCGGCCTGGGCGCGCTGCTCGTCGGCTACTTCGAGGGCCAGGATTTCGTGTTTGCCGGCAAGGTCGGCACCGGCCTCGACACCGCGCTGCTGCTCGATTTGCGCGCCCGCCTCGAGGCGGCGCGACGGGCCACGCCGCCCTTCACCAAAGGCGCCGGCCTGCCGCGCCTGCGGGTCCACTGGGTGACGCCGCGGATCGTCGTGCAGGTGGCGTTCACGGAATGGACCGTCCACGGCAAGCTGCGCCATCCGCGGTTGCTCGGCGTCCGCATCGACAAGGCCGCGGCCGAGGTCGTCAGGGAGCAGCCGTGATCACGCATCCCGAAAAGGTGCTGTTCCCGGACGACGGGATCACCAAGGGCGAACTGGCCGCGTATTACGCCGCCGTGGCCCCGGTGATGCTGCCGCACGTGCGCCGCCGCCCGATCACGATGGAGCGCTATCCCCACGGCATCGGCGCCAAGGGCTTCATCCAGAAGGACGTCAGCACCGGCTTCCCGGCGTGGCTCAAGCGCATCGAGGCGCCCAAGAAGGGGGGCGTCGTCCACTATCCACTGGCCAACGACCCGCGGTCGCTGGCCTGGTTCGCCAATCAGAACACCATCACCCTGCACGTGTGGCCGTCGCGCGCGCCGAACATCGAGCGCCCGGACGTGTGCGTGTTCGATCTCGACCCGTCGCGTGAAGATGCCGAGACCCTGCGCCAGGCCATGCTCGAACTGCGCGCCGTCCTCGACCACCTCGGTCATCCGAGCTGGGTGAAGACCTCGGGCTCGAAGGGCTTCCATGTCGTGGTGCCGCTCGGGCCGCGCGCCACCTTCGACCGGTCGTCGGCGCTGGCCGACGACGTGGCCGACCAGCTCGTGGCCCGCCAACCCAGGATCTTCACCCGCGCCTTCGCGAAGGCCGAGCGCGAGGAGCGCATCTACCTCGACACCGCGCGCAATCGCGCCGGGGCGACGTTCGCGGCGGTCTACACAGTGCGCGCGAAGCCGGGGGCGCCGGTGTCGGCGCCGTGCACCTGGGACGAGGTCGCGTCGGGGGAGGTGGACCCGCGGACGTTCACGTTACGCACGATGGCGGACCGCCTCGAACGTGTCGGCGACCTGTGGGCCGGGCTCGTGCCGGCGCGGGGGGCGTCGCGCCGCGGCGGCAGCCGGACTCGCCCGCCGGCGCGCCGTCGTGCCGCATCTGCGTAACAATGGCCGACGTGGAGCCGACCAGTCACTATCGCCCCAGCGTGTCTCGTGAGACGCGACGTCTGCTGCTGGCCGGGGCGCTGGCCGTGGCCGCGCTGTGGCTGCTCGCCCGTGTTCGCTACGAGGATCGCGTGCTCACGGCCAACCCGGTCCCGGCCGTGTTCAGCCAGTTGGCGGCGCCGCCGTCCTACGACGACCTGGCCGCGCCGCTGGCGCAGCTGCAGGCGCGGCTCGAGCCGTCCATGGTCGTGGTCGAGCTGCCGTCCTTCGATCTGGGCGTGCCCGAGCGGCGGGCTGCCTTGCGCTGGCGTGACGGCGTGGCCATCGTCGCCCTGGCGGCGGGCGACGGCGGCGGCGAACTGACCGACGCGCGCGTCATCGGTCACGATGCCGGCACGGGCCTGGCGGTCGTGCGGGTGCCGTCTTCGGAGCCGGTGCCCGAGCCCATCCCGTGGACGCCGCGCCGCGAGCGGCAGCCGCGGTATCTCTTCGCCAGCGACGTCTCTACCGCCGGAGTGACGCTGCGCCCGGTCTACGTCGGGGCGCTCGACGTGCTCGACAGCCCGTCGTGGCCGGAGCCGGTTTGGGCCGTGCCCGCGGGCGCCGCCCTGGCGCCAGGCACGCTCGTGTTCAGCAGCAACGCCGAATTTGCCGGAGTAACCGTCGGCCGCGGCGCCGGCGTGGCCATCGTCCCCGCCGCGACTGTGCTGGCGGCCGCGACGCAGCTGCTCGAGTCGCCGGGCGGCGGCGGGGCCACGTTCGGCGTCGAGGTCCAGCCGCTGACCCCGCAGGTCGCGGCGCTGACCGGCGCCACCCAGGGCGTGGTCGTGACCTGGGTGCCGCCAGGCGGAGACGCGGCGGGGCTGCAGGTCGGGGACGTCGTCGACGCCGTCAACGGCCAGCCGATCACGACGCCGCAGCACTGGCATGCGCGCAGCGCTACCCTGGCTGCCGGCGACCGCGCCACGCTGCGGGTGCGTCGCAACGGCGAGGTGCTCGCCGTGACCGTGACGGCCACGGCCCGCCCCGCCCCGAGCCGCGCCTTGGGGCTGGCGCTGCGCGCCGTGCCGGGCAGCGGCGCCGAAGTGACGAAAATCGAGCGCGGCTCGGCGGGGGCCCGCGCCGGGTTGCTGCGCGGCGACGTCATCACCCGCGTCGGCGCCACCGCCGCGCCCTCGCCCGCGCACCTCGCCCGCGCCTTCGCCGCCCTGGGCGACGGCCAGCAGCTGATGCTGGCGATCACGCGCGGCGACAGCCATCACGTGCTGGTGCTCGGGCAATGAGCGGGGCCGACGTGACGGCCATCGTCGACCCGGCCAGCGCGCGCGCCGTCCCGCCGGAGTCGCGCGGCCGGTGGGCGCGCGAGTTCCCGCAGCGCCTGGGCCGCCACATCATGACGGCGCCGGTGGCGCTGCTGCTCCTGGCCGGCAGCGCCATCGGTCCCGAAGGCGTGAACCTGCTGTCGGCGTCCGTGCTGGCGTCGCTCGGGCCGTTCCTGCCGGTGGCCATCGCTGCGCTGGGCGTGATGGTCGGCATCGGCGTGGGCGATCGCCGCACCGAGCGGCCCCGTCTGCTGGCGGCCGCCACGTTCGAGGCGACGCTCACGGCCGCGGCCGTGGCGGCCGCCGTCGGCGCCTTTCTCGTCTGGCGCCGGCCGGAGGGAGCGAGCGTGCCGTGGCTGGCGGCGGCGGCGTGCGGCGTGTGCGCGGCGACGTCGCTGGCCTTCCCGCGCGGCAATCCGCTCGAACCGCGGCCGCCCGGCGTCCGGGTGACCGAACTGGGGGCGGTGCTGCCGATCCTGGCCGGGGCCCTGTTGCTGGCCGGGCTGCGAACGGCGACCGCGCTCGAGGCCGGCGCGCTCGTGGTGCAGGCCTTGGGGGTCACGCTGACGCTGGCCGCGGCCGGGTGGCTGCTGCTCACGCGCGCCGACACCGAAACCGAGGAGCGTGTCTTCGGCGTGGCGCTGCTCCTGCTGGTCGGCGGCATCGCCAGCGCCCTGTCGCTCTCGGCCCTGGCGACCGGTCTCGTGGCCGGGGTGTTCTGGCGCTTCGCGGGACGACACCCGCGCGACACCATCAGCCGCGACGTCGTGCTCGTGCAGCATGCCTGCGTGGTGCTCGTGCTGCTCGTGGCCGGGGCGGCGGCCGTGCATACGTCCGAGTCGCTGACGCTGGCTGGCGTCTACCTGCTGGTCCGGCTGCTGGCCAAGGGGACGGGCGGGGTGCTGGCGATGCGCGCCATCGGCGGAGGGGCGCCGCCCGGTCTGACGTGGCGGCTCCTGTCGCCCGGCGTGCTCGGCGTGGCCTTCGCGATGAACGCCCATTCGATCGCTGGATCGGCAGGCGCGCTCGTGCTGGCGACGGTCGTGGCCGGCACCATCGCCGCCGAGGCCGCCGGCGTCTTCCTGCCAGCCGTGAGGGCCGACGAATGAGCCGGGCACTGGCGCTGGCGTTGGCCATTGGCGCCATGGTGTGGGTCCGCGAGCTGGGCGGGGAAGCCACGGCCTCGGCCACCATGGCCCTGGCCCTGGGCTTCGCGTTGGTGGGCGCCTCGGTGCTGGGCGACGCGTTGCGGCGCTTCAAGCTGCCGCGCGTCACCGGCTACCTGCTCTTCGGGGTGATCGCCGGCCCCTACGTGGCCAACCTCATCACCGAGCCGATGGCGGCGCAGCTGCAGGTCGTGACTGGCATCGCCACCACGCTCATCGCCCTCATCGCCGGCCTGACCCTGAGCCTCGATCGGCTGGGCTCGCGCCTGATGGCCATTGCCCGCCTGACGACCACGACCCTGGCCGTGGCCATGACGGCCATGGCGCTGGTGGCGTGGCTGGCGTGGCCGTGGCTGCCGATCGCGCCGGCGGCCGTCGGCCTCGAACGCCTGGCGATGCTGGTGGTGCTGATCGTGGTCGTGGTGTCGTTCTCGCCGACGATGACCGCGGCCGTGATTGCCGACTCGGGCGCTCGCGGCCGCGTCAGCGACACCGTGCTGGCCGTGGTCGTGCTCGCCGACCTCGTCATCCTGGTCCTGTTCTCGGTGACCATGGAGTTCGCCCGCGGCCAGGTGGGCATCGGCGACGGACTGGGTGACGGCGCCCTGGCGCGCCTGGCCTGGGAAATCGGCGGCGCCGTCGCCTTCGGCGTGCTCATCGGCGTGCTCTTCGCGCTCTACATGCGCTACATCGGCCGCGAGATCACGCTGGCCGTGCTGGTCGTGTGCGCGGTGCTCAGTCAGGTGGGCTCGACCCAGCAGCTGCAGCCGCTGCTGGCCGCGGTGGCCGCCGGTCTGGTCATCGAGAACCTGGCCGTGGCCCAGGGCGACATGCTGCGCGCGGCGGTGCGCCGCGGCGCGCCGCCGGTGCTGGTGGTGTTCTTCGTGGCCGTGGGCACGTCGCTGCGGCTCGACGCCGTAGCCGCCATCGGCCTGACCGCGATTGGTCTGGTGGCGCTGCGCATCGGGGCCATCCGGCTGGGCGTCGGCGCCGGCGTGCGGGCGTCGGGCCTGCAGGGCGCGCCGGCCCATTACGCGTGGACGGGTCTGGTCTCGCAGGCGGGCATCACCCTGGGCTTCGCCTCGGTGGTGGCCTCGGAGTTCCCGGGCTGGGGCCAGCAGCTGCAGTTGCTGGTCGTCGCCTCGATTGCCATCCACGAGCTGGTCGGGCCGGTGCTGTTCCGCTACGCCCTCCAGCAGGCCGGCGAAATCGACACCGAAGTGCCGCGCCCGCTCATGGTCGTCTCGAATCGCGAGCCCTACCTGCACCAGGTGGACGCCGAGGGGCGCACGCAGGTCACGTCGGCCACGGGCGGCGTGGCGGTGGCGCTCGACGCGCTGATGCGCGAACGCGGCGGCGTGTGGATCGCCCACGGCGCGGGGGCGGCCGATCGCCTGGTCGTGGACGCCCACGACAAGGTGGCCGTGCCCCCCGAGAAACCCACCTATCAACTGCGCCGCCTGTGGCTCGAGGAGCCGACGTTCTCGGCCTACTACGGCGGCTTCGCCAACGAGGGCCTGTGGCCGCTGTGCCACGTCGTCGACGTGCGGCCGAAGTTCCGCAGCGAGGACTGGGCGGCCTATCAGGAGATCAACCAGCGCTTCGCCGCGGCCACGCACGCGGAGCTGGGCGCGTCGGAGTCGCCGGTCTTCATCCAGGACTACCACCTGGCGCTGGTCGCGCCGGCGCTGCGGGCGCTGCGGCCCGACGCCCGCACGGCCCTCTTCTGGCACATCCCGTGGCCGTATCCGGACCGGCTCCGCATCTGCCCGTGGCGGCGCGAACTGGTGGCGGGGCTGCTCGCCAACGACCTGATCGCCTTCCAGGTCGAGCGCGACCGGCGCAACTTCCTGATGGCGGCCGAAGAGGAACTGCAGGCCGATGTCGAGATCGAAGCCTCGCGCGTGCGCTACAACGGGCGCACCAGCACGGTCGTCTCGGTGCCGATCGGGGTCGACTTCGATCGCATCCAGGGCTTCGCCGCCGACCCGGCGTTACCGG
This sequence comes from uncultured Acidobacteriota bacterium, assembly GCA_963843885.1. Lineage (GTDB taxonomy): Bacteria > Acidobacteriota > Vicinamibacteria > Vicinamibacterales > UBA2999 > CADEFD01. The sequence continues at coordinate 137,691 of CAWJMJ010000009.1, read as the reverse complement.
CGGAGCAGCAGCGCCTGCGCGAACTGCTCGATCTGCGCGCGGACATCATCGGCCTCGGCGTCGATCGGCTCGACTACACGAAGGGCATTCCCGAGCGGCTCGACGCGCTCGATGCGCTGATGACGCAGCGGCCGGAGCTGAGGGGCCGGCTGACCTTCGTGCAGATCGGCGTGCCGTCGCGCTCCGACCTGCGCAGCTACGCCGCCATCGAGGACGAAATCGGGCGGCGCGTCGATGCGCTCAACGCGCGCCATCACGTGTCCGGCGGCGCCCCGGTCGTGTGCTACTACACCACGCCGCTCGGGGCCTTCAGCCTGGTGGCGCTCTATCGCCTGGCGCAGTTCTGCATCGTCAGTTCGCTGCACGACGGGATGAATCTCGTGGCCAAGGAGTTCGTGGCCGCGCGCGACGACGAGCAGGGCGTGCTCGTGCTCAGCGCCCTGGCCGGCGCCGCGCAGGAACTCGACGACGCGCTGATCATCAACCCCTACGACGTGGACGCGTTTGCGGCGGCGCTCGTCCAGGCCATCGACATGCCGCTCGACGAGCAGGCCGCGCGCATGCGCACGATGCGCAAGATCGTGGCCGGCCGCAACGTCTTCAACTGGGCCTCGGACATCCTCGAGGGCCTCGAGAGCCTGTGGACGCGACCGCTGCTCTATTCGGTGCGCGGCTGGGAAGAGACTTCGGTGTGACGATGAGTGAGGAAGTCGAACTGCTGATCGTGGGCGGCGGGCCGGCCGGACTGGCGGCCGCCCTGGTGGCCGGGCGGGCCCGGCGGCGGGTGGTGCTGGTCGATGGCGGCGAGCCGCGCAATGCCGTCGCCCCGGCCATCCACGGATTCCTGAGCCGCGACGGCGTGCTGCCGGCGGAGTTCCGGCACATCGGCCGCGCCCAGCTCGAACCCTATGACACCGTGCGCGTGCGCGACGGCGAGGTGACGGCCATCACCGGCGCGTGCGGCGCGTTTCGCGCCACCTTGGCCGAGGGCGGCACCGTCGCGGCGCGCCGCGTGCTGCTGACCACCGGGCTCGTCGACGTGCTGCCCGACGTGCCCGGACTGCGGGAGCGCTGGGGGCGAGGCGTGCACCATTGCCCCTACTGCGACGGCTACGAGCGACGCGATCGCCCTTGGGGCGTGATCGCCGACGAGCCGACGGTCTTCGACTATGCGCACTTCCTGCGCGGCTGGACCGCCTCGGTCACCTTGTTCACGCTCGGACAGGCGCCTCGAGGCGAAGCCGTGACCAAGCTCGAGCGGGCCGGGGTCGTGCTCGAGACGGCGGCCATCGCGCGGGTCATCCCCGGCCCCGACGAACACCTGGAGGCGGTGGAGCTCGAGGACGGCCGGCGCGTCGCCGTGTCGTCGCTGTGGGTGCGGCCGGCGCAGCGCCAGCGCGCCCTCACGGCCGCGCTCGGTCTGGCGCTTGCCGACGACGGCGGCGTGCGCCGCGACGAACATGGCGAGACGCCGACACCGGGCCTCTACGTCGCCGGCGATCTGGCCGAAGGCGCCTCGCAGCAGGCGCTGCAGGCCGCCGCCGACGGCGCGCGCGTGGTCATGACCATCGTCCACGAGCTGATCGTCGACGACGGGCAACTGGCCCGCTAGGGTTCAGCCCCCGCCGCCCGCTGGTCGTCGATCAGCCGGGTGAGTGTCTGCAGGGTGTCGGCCTCGCGCGCCGGTTTGTCGGGGCGCAGTCGCCGCATGCGCGGGAAGCGCACGGCCACGCCCGAGCGGTGCCGCGAGGAGCGGGCGATGGCCTCGAAGCCGAGTTCCACGACGTGCACTGGCTCGACGTGGCGTACTGGGCCGAAGCGTTGCACCGTGTGGCGGCGGATCCAGCGGTCCATCACCGCGATCTCGTCGTTGGTCAGCCCTGAATAGGCCTTGGCCACCGGCACCAGCTCGTCGCCGTCCCACAGTCCGAAGGTGTAGTCGGTGAGGAGGCTGGCGCGCTTGCCCGAGCCGGGCTGCGCGTAGATCAGCACGGCGTCGATGGTGTAGGGCTCGATCTTCCACTTCCACCAGTCGCCCCGGGTGCGGCCGACGCCGTAGGGGGAGGCGAGGCGCTTGATCATCAGGCCCTCGACGCCGCGGCCGCGCGACTCGTCGCGCAGCCGCGCCAGGGTGACCCAGTCGGGAGCGTCCACGACCGCGGAGACCAGCAGCGTCGGCGCCACCGCCGGGGCGGCCGCCCCCTCGGTTTCGTCGAAAGGCAGCAGGTCCGGGCCAGGCGCCAGGACGGGCGCGGCCGGGTGCGCTACGCGTTGCGCCGCGGCGACCAGCGTCTCGAGGGTGGCGCGACGGGCGGCGAGCGGCTGGCTCCGCACGTCCACGCCCTCGTGCTCGAGCACGTCGTAGGCCATGAACACGACCGGCACGGCGCGGGCGGCGCGGGCCACATCGCGCTGCCGGCCGATCCGCTGTTGCAAGGCGGAGAAGGGCAGGGGGCGGTCGTCGCGGAAGGCCAGCACCTCGCCGTCGAGGACGGTGCCGTCGGGGAGGGCCGCGGCGGCGTCGCGGACTTCCGGGAAGCGGTCGGTGACGAGTTCTTCGCCGCGCGACCACAGGTGTACCGCCCGGTCGCGGCAGACGACCTGCGCGCGGATGCCGTCCCATTTCCACTCGACCTGCCACGCGGCGCGGTCCTCGAGCACGGCGGCCACGCCGGCGGCATCGGTCACCGAGCCGTCGATCGGCGAGGCCAGCGCGAACGGATACGGTCGGGAGCGGTCGGCATCGGTGACGCCCGCGGCCAGCAACGAGCCATACCACTCCGCCGTCGGCGCCCACGCGCCCATGAGCCGCGCCGCCATGCTGGTGGCCGGGACCGCCGCGACCTGCGCCAGGGCCCGCACCACCAGCGTCTGGGCAACGCCGACGCGCAGCTCGCCGGTGAGCAGCTTCAGGACGGTGAAGCGTTCCCAACGGGTGAGCTCGCGCAGCCAGGCGATGACCTCGGCGCGCTGCCGTTCGGGCGGCGCGCCTCGCAGTGGCAGCACGCGCGTCTCGAGCCACGCTGCCAGGCCGAGCGGTGGAGCCGCCACGGACTCGAGCTGGTCGAGGATCAAGGCGGCCGTCTCGGCGCCGTCGCCGACCACGGCATAACACTCGGCCAGCAGCCAGTCCTCGACGCCGGTGGCCGCCCTCGCCCACTCGCCGACGGCCCGGCCCGGCACGAGCCGCTTCAGCCGCCGGCCGGTCAGGAAGAACACTGCCCAGGCCGCGTCGGCGGGCGGTGCGGCGGCGAAGTAGCCGGCCATGGCCTCGACCTTGGCGTTGGTCGAGGTGGTCGCGTCGATAGCGGCAAAGAGCGCGGCAAAGCGGGTCATTCGTGATCGTCCGCGCCGGCCTCGTCGTCCCAGGCCGTGCGCATCACCCCGGCGTCGAGGCCCAGCCCACGCAGGTGCCGGGCCAGCGGCTCGGCGTGTCCGTGCGTGGCCAGCACGCGGGCGGCGCCGGTCTCGCCGATGGTCTGGAGCAGCGCCGGCCAGTCGGCGTGGTCCGACAGGACCAGGCCGCGGTCGTAGCCGCGTTGGCGGCGCACGCCGCGAACGCGCATCAGCCCGGACGCCAGGGCGTCCGAGAAGTCGCCCAGGCGGCGCATCCACGGCGTGCCACGAGCCGAGGGCGGCGCCAGTACCAGTTCACCGGCCAGCGACGTGCCGCGCGCCCGCTCCACCACGCCTTGCGTCGGCGCCATCGCGACACCCGCGGCCCGGTACAGGTCGACCAGCGGCTGCATCATCCCGTGCACGTAGACGGGCCGGTCGGTGAACCGCGTCAGTTCCGCCAACACCCGTTGCGCCTTGCCCAGCGTGTAGCAGAAGAGCACCGAGGTCAGACCGCGGGCGCGATTGCCATCCCACCACGCCATGGTCTCGGCCATCACCTCGGCGGTCGCGTCCCACCGGTAAATGGGAAGCGCAAACGTGCTCTCGCTCACGAACGTGTCGCAGCGCACCACTTCGAAGGCCTCGCACGTCGGATCGGGCGCGCGTTTGTAGTCGCCGGCGACCACCCACACGCCTTCCGGACCTTCGACGCGCACCTGAGCCGAGCCTCGGATATGCCCGGCCGGATGAAAGCTGACGCGCGTGCTGCCAAGCGTCAGTGCGCGTCCGTAGGGCTGCCCCTCGATGGTCGCGTTCGGGCCCAGGCGCCGCGCCAGCAGCGGCGTGCACGGGTCGGCGCACAGGTAGGCGGCGCTGCCGGGACGGGCGTGGTCGCCGTGCGCGTGCGTGATGACCGCGCGCGGCACCTGCCCCCAGGGGTCGATGTAGAAGTCGCCGGCCTCGCAGTAGAGACCGTCGACGGTTTCGGTCAACATGCGGACCACGTCCCAGCCGCGGCCGGTTCCGGGCTACTTGGTCTTATCGAGGGGATCGCCGGTCTTATCGAGGGGATCGCCGTCGACCTCGTCGGTTTCTTCTTCGTCGTCTTCCTCTTCGTCGTCGTCCTCTTCGTCCTCGTCTTCGTCGTCTGCTTCGTCGTCGTCTTCTCCTCGTCGTCTTCTTCGTCGTCTTCTTCGTCGTCTTCGTCTCGTCCTCGTCGTCCGTGGCCTCGGCCTCGTCATCACCGGCGGCGTGAAGGTCGCCGGACGTCGCCATCAACGGAAGCCCATTGGCCAGTTGTGTCGCCAAGAGATACAGGTCGCGGGTCTCGTTCTGCAGGGCGTCGTGAAGCGGGGTGGTCTCAGCCATCTCATCGGTCCTTTGGTCTGCGCGGTGTCACGCCAGTCGTGCCGGCAGCGCCCGGCATTGCACGACGCGTTCCACTGGCAGGCCGTGGCCGCCGCGCCGCCGTTGAGGCGCAGGTGGACTGCAGGTGAGCAAGACCGCGCCGACAGTTGGCAGCGCGCGGGCGGAGCGGATCGCGCCGTGACACGAGCATGGCGGACACCCCCACGGCGCGCCACCGGCGAATGAGGTGGAGCGGGATTTGCTCGCCATCAAAGTTCATGGCGACTTCGGCAAGCATGGCCGCTCTGCGGCGTACCCTATCCAACGTCTTCGGTTTCGAAGCCTTCAGGCCCGGCCAGGAAGAAGTGATTCGCTCGGTATTGGCCGGCCGCGATACCGTTGCGGTCATGCCCACCGGCGCCGGCAAGTCGCTGTGCTATCAACTGCCGGCCCTCTACCTGCGCGGCGTCACCGTGGTCGTGTCGCCGCTCATCTCCCTGATCGAAGGATCAGGTCGACAAGCTCGGGGGCCTGGGTCTGGACGTGTCGCAGCTCGACAGCACGCGCACTACCAGCGAGAAGGAGCAGGTGGCCGAGGACGTCGCCCACGAGCGCCTCGAGTTCCTGCTCACGACCCCCGAGCGGATGACCGACGAGGCCTTTCAGGCGCTGCTCCGGCGCACGGAAATCGACCTCGTCGTGATTGACGAAGCGCACTGCATCTCGCAGTGGGGCCACGACTTCCGCCCGGCCTATCTCGGCCTGCGGAGGGCCATCGAGGCCATCGGCCGTCCGCCCGTGCTGGCGCTCACAGCCACGGCGGCGCAGCGGACGCTCGACGACATCCAGGCGCGCCTCGGGATGCGGCAGCCGGCGGTCGTTCAACCACGGCATCTACCGACCGAATCTTTCGTTTGGTGTCCTGCCCGCCAGCGGCCGCGACGACAAGCTGGCGGCGCTCGACGGAATCCTGGCGAAGGTGTCGGGTTCGGGCATCATCTACGCCGCCACCGTGCGCGACGCCGAGGCCGCCTACGCGCATCTATCCGGCCACCGCGCGGGCGTGGAGCTCTACCACGGCCGCCGGCCGCTGACCGCCCGGCGCCAGGCGCAGGAGCGCTTCATGAGCGGCGAAGACGTCACCATGGTGGCCACCAACGCCTTCGGCATGGGCATCGACAAGCCCGACATCCGCTTCGTCGTGCACTTCGACATGCCCGGTTCGCTCGAGGCCTACTACCAGGAGGCCGGCCGGGCCGGCCGCGACGGCGAGCCGGCGCAGTGCACGTGTCTATGGGGGCGCGACGACGCGCGCACGCACCGGTTCTTCATGGCCACGAAATATCCCGCCGCCGCCGTGGTCGCGCAGACGGCGGCCTGGCTCGACCAGCACCCCGATGCCACCCTCGCGCAATTGGTGGCCGAGGGTGGCCTGTCGCGGCGCAAGGCCCAGGTGGCGGTGAACCTGCTCGAGGACGCGGGGCTGGTGGTCCGCGTCGCCAGGGGACGGCTGCGGCGGGTTGGCGGGACGACAGTCAGCGCCGACGGGGTGACCGAGGTCTACGACGCCTTGCGGGCGGCCGACGCCCACAAGCTGGAGCAGATGATCATCTATTGCCAGACCGCGCTGTGCCGCTGGGGCAAACTGCTCGACTACTTTGCCGACGACGCCGGCTTCGAGACGTGCGGCCACTGCGACAACTGTCTCAGGCCACCGCGCGAGCTCCCCGAGGCCGTGGCGTAGGTCACTCCCGCTCAGCAGTGCTGCACAGGGTCGTGGCTATGGCCAACATTGGCACCCCAATGCCGTCACGGGCGTCCTGCGCCTGACCGCCCGACTGATTCGCGAGATTTTGGGTGGCGGCGCAATTGCATGAGCGCCACGGAGAGGGCCCGTGACGTGGCCCTACCGCTGGCCGTTCTCACGCAGTTCCACCCGCGCCGCTCCCTGCATCCTCGCAGGATCGCACGGCTGCCCATATGAGTCTCCGACGTTCTATAGTCTCCGACGTTCACGGCGCCCCAAGAGTCCACTGCATGCCCGAGCGGCCCGACAATCCATACCCAATCGTCGGGATTGGAGCCTCCGCGGGTGGTTTGAAGCCTCTCACGCAGCTCATGGCTGCGTTGCCGCCCCACGCCGGCTTGGCCGTCGTCGTGGTCCAGCACCTCAGTCCGCACGCCGAGAGCCATCTCGCCAAATTGATCAGGCCGCACTGCGCCTTGCAGGTCGTAGACGCGGTTCACGGGATCAAGGTTACGCCCCACACCGTCTTCGTGATCCAACCCAACACCGTCGTGGCCATCGCCGATGGGGTGTTGTCGGTGACGCCACGTTCGACCGACGCCCAGCCGAACTACCCGATCGACCACTTCCTTCGCTCGCTCGTGGCGGTGCAGGGGGCACTGTGCGCCAGCGTCATTCTGTCGGGCACCGGATCCGACGGCACGCTCGGCACCGTTGAAATCAAGGCCGCCGGCGGGGTGACGTTCGCGCAAGACGACTCGGCGGAGCATCTAGGCATGCCGCGTAGCGCCATCGCCAGCGGCGCGATCGACCTGGTCATGTCCCCGGCGGCGATCGGCGCCAAGCTGGCCGAGCTGCCCCGTCACCCCTTCGTCGCTGTCGCCGCCGACGCCGTACTCGAGGCCGTCGACGAGAACGCCGAGTTCCAGCAGGTCATCGCCGCGCTGCGGACCAGTTCCGGCGTGGACTTCAGCCACTACCGGGACACGACCATCAAGCGGCGCACGGCGCGGCGCATGCTGCTGCACGGCATCCGCTCGACCGGCCAGTATGCGGAATTGGTGGCCAGTGACCGGAGCGAGGCCGATGCGCTCTACCGCGACGTCCTCATCAACGTCACGAGTTTCTTCCGTGAGCCGACGATGTTCGAGGCGCTCAAGCAGCATGTGTTGCCGGCGCTCGTCGCCGCGGCCGACGACCACCGGCCCATCCGTGCGTGGACGGCCGGTTGCTCGACCGGGCAAGAGACGTATTCGATCGCCATCACGCTGCTCGAATACCTGGACAGCGTCGGGTCCAAGCGCGGCATCCAGATCTTCGCAACCGACCTGGGCGACCCGGCCGCCCTCGAGCGGGCGCGCGCTGGCATCTACCCGGAAAGTATTGAGGACGAGGTCAGCCCGGAGCGGCTGCGCCGGTTCTTCGTCAAGCAGGACCGGCACTACCGGATCCAGAAGAGCGTGCGCGACCTGTGCGTCTTCGCCCGACAGAATCTCACCGTCGACCCACCGTTCTCGCGCGTCGACCTGGTGACCTGCCGCAATGTGTTGATCTACATGTCGCCGGCGCTTCAGGAACGGCTGCTCCCCATCTTCCATTTCGCTCTGAATCGCCCCGGCTTCCTGGTCCTCGGCATCTCCGAGTCGATTGGCCGCTTCGGCGATCTCTTCGAAGCCGTCGACGGGCCGCACCGCATCTTCCGGAAGAAAGAAAGCTCGCGGCGGCCGGCCCTGGCTTTCGCCGCCAGCCCCTGGCTGGCCGGACTGTCGCCGCGGGCCGGCGCCAGCGCGGTCCAGCCCCTCTCCGAATTCGCAACGAGCCGCCGATCGGCTCGTGCTCAGCCGCTATGCGCCGCCGAGCGTGCTCGTCAACCAGGACTACGAGATCCAGCAGTTCCGCGGCAAGACCGCGGCGTTCCTGGAACCGCCGGCCGGACAGCCGACCGCCAACCTGCTGCGGATGGTGAAACAGGGCCTGGTCATGGAACTGCGCAGCGCGCTGACCGAGGCCAAGGCCAGCCGCGGGCCGGTGGTCCGCGACGGCTTGCACGTCTTCGATGGCGGCGAGCGCGTCGAGTTCACCCTGCGCATCCTGCCGGTCAACGTCGGGCCATCGAGCGACTTCCGCCTGCTGGTGCTGTTCGAGCCGGTGGGGCAGCGCTGGCTGGACCGCCCCCGCCGCTCCCGCCGACGAGCGCATGGCTGACGGCGATGCCGGGTGGCTGCGCGAGGAACTGGCGGCGGCCAAGCACCACGTCCAGACGATCATCGACGACCACGCCGCGGCCGACCAGGAACTGCGGGCGGCGCACGAAGAGGTGCTGTCGAGCAACGAGGAACTACAAAGCACCAACGAGGAACTGGAGACGACCAAGGAAGAGCTGCAGTCGGCCAACGAAGAGTTGACCACGGTCAACGAGCAATTCCAGTTGCGCAACCGCGACCTCGACGCGCTCGCCGACGAGCTCTCCAACTTCATCGCCAGCGCCGACGTGCCGATGGTCACGGTCGGCCGCGACCTGCTGCATCCGCCGGCTGACCCCCGCCGCGCAGCGGGCGTTCAACCTGCTGCCGACCGATGTCGGGCCGCTCCATCGAGCACCTCAAGTTCGCCTTCGAGATCGACGGCATCGGCCGCGATCATCGAGCGCGTCATCGCCGCGATGCAGCCGTGGCAGCGCCGAGGCGATCGACCGCGGAGGACGCTGGTGGCTGCTGCGCGTGCGCCCCTTCGTCACTGCGGACAAGCGCATCGACGGGGCGACGCTCATCGCCATGGACATCGACAGCATCCGTCGCAACCGCGAACTGGCAGACGCCCGCGACTATGCCATGGCGGTGGTCCAGGCGGTGCGCGAGCCGCTCGCGTGCTCGACGCCGACTGCCGCGTCGGCCTGGCCAACGACGCCTTCTACCGGCTCTTCGACGTCACGCCCGACGCCACCGAAGACCGGCCCATCTGGGAGTCGGCGGCGCGGTTCTGGGACGACGGCCAGTTGCGCGACCAGATGCGAAACGCCTGCCGGGGCGGCGGCGTCATCGACGGGCTGGAGATTCGGCGGACCGAGCCGTCCGGGGAGGAGCGGGTGTTCCTGCTCAACGGGCACGGCGTCACCCGTCCCGGGCACGCCCGCCTGGTGCTCCTCAGCATCGAAGACGTCACCGCGGCGCGACGGGCCGAGCAGCTTCGCGTCGACGCCGAGACGCTGCGCGCGATCGACCGGCGCAAGGACGAGTTCCTCGGCATCCTGGCGCACGAGCTGCGCAACCCGCTCGCGCCCATGCGTTTCGCGCTCGAGTTGTTGCGCCGCGGCCAGGCCGATTCGCCGGAGGGCGCCAAGGCGCGGAATGTGATCGAACGCCAGGTGGCGCACCTGGTGCGGATCGTCGACGATCTGCTCGACGTCTCGCGCATCGCGCAAGGCAAGATCGAGTTGCGAGTGGAGCCGATTCCGCTGGGCGAGGTGGTCGAGGGCGCCATCGAGCTGTCCCGCCCCGCCATCGACGCGGCCGGGCACCAGCTCACCGTGTCGCTGCCGACCGAGCCGGTGGTGCTGACAGGCGATCGCATCCGGCTCACGCAGATTCTGGTCAACCTGCTGAACAACGCCGTGAAGTTCACGCCCGACAGCGGCCACATCTGGCTCGTCGCCGAGACCACCGGGGAACGCCCGGACGCCCCAGACCAGTTGCGGATCCGCGTGCGTGACACCGGGATCGGCATCAATCCCGAGTTGCGCGGCCACGTCTTCGACATGTTCATGCAGGGCGACCGCACGCTGGAGCGGAGTCGCGGCGGGCTGGGCGTCGGGCTCACGCTGGTGCGCAACCTGGTCGGGCTGCACCGCGGCACCGTTGAAGTGCGCAGCGAGGGCGCCGGGCGGGGCAGTGAGTTCATCGTCGTGTTGCCGCTCGACGCCGCCGCGCAGCCCCTGGCGGCGCCACGGGAGACGCCGTCGAGCCGGGCGCGGCCAGCGCTGCGCATCCTGGTGGCCGACGACAACGACGACGGGCGCCACATGCTGAGCTTCCTGCTCGCCGGCGAGGGGCACGCGGTCGAGACCGCCGCCGACGGTCACGCCGCGCTCGAGGCCATCAACCGGCTGCGGCCCGATGTCGCCATCCTCGACATCGGCATGCCCGGCATGAGCGGCTATACCGTGGCCGAGGTGCTGACGCGCGAACGCCGGGCCCGGCCGCGGCTGCTCATTGCGCTCTCGGGGCTCGGCCAGGCCGACGACAAGGAGCGGGCCGCCCAGGCTGGCTTCGACTATCACTTCACCAAGCCGGTCGAGATCAGCGCCCTTGGCGCGCTGCTGGCCAGCTTGGCGCCGTCCTCCGACCCGCCTCAGATCAGCTGAGATCGCGCGCCTTGGCTGAGCCCGAGGCGGCTCGCCGCGCGCTCGCGCCGGCCCCAGTGTCAACCGTGCTGCGCCTCTTTATGGCATCGGGCTACTCAGCCCAGCGCGACGCTCGGACACGGCCGACCACAACGCGCTGGCATGTCCCCTGCAAAGCCTGTCCGAAAGACTATGGACCCGGCGGCAGGAAAGAGGATTCATGACTAGCGACCTCAGCAAGCTCTACGCCCTCATCGACGACATCGAGGTGGCGATGATGACCACTCGCCGGCCCGACGGCCATCTGCGTTCCCGCGCAATGGCCAACCAGAAACGCGCCACGGGGGCCGACTTGTGGTTCGTGTCGCTGGACGACACCGCCAAGCTGTCCGACCTGGAAACCGACCCTCACGTCAACCTGTCCTATTACCGCGATGGCACCCGTCAGTGGGTGTCGATCTCCGGTACGGCAAAGGTGACGGCCGATCGCGCCAAGATCCACGAACTCTACGCGGCCGACTGGAAATTGTGGTTCCCCGACGAAGGCGACCCACGGCACGGCACCGCCGACGACCCGCGCATGGTGCTCATCGGCGTGACCGTCCATGCGGCTGAGTTCCTCGATCTCACCAAGCCCCGGCCGGTGCTGCTGTTCGAACTGGTGCGCGGCTGGCTTACCGGCACGCACGTCGAGATGGGCGAGACCAAGGAGCTGAAGGAACCCCACCGGGACGGCGCCTGACGCCGGGACGCCGTCCCGTCTCGGCCTGCCACTCACCGCCGTCGATTCATTCTTCGAAGTTGACTCATGTCCAAATCCAAGCGTCCTCACGACGACGACACCAGCGGATCTCCGGCCGGCCTGCCCCAGGGGCGGATGACCATCGGGGGGCCCGCCCATCCGTCGGCCCCCGCCGCCGCCTTCGATGACCTGGCCGAAAAGGCCGCCGGCACCGACGCCCTGGCTGCGGCCATGCCCTTCAACGAGCTCAAGCCGAGCGAATACGATCCGCGCGCCGCTCTTGCGCCCGAAGCGGGTGTGGCCATGAAGTCGACCGATCCCATCGTGGGAGCCAGCACGGTCAGCGAGGCCGTCGGCTCCCCGAAGGTCGGGAGCGGCGGCCCTTCGCCCGGAATCAACCGCACCACCGGCTCGCTCGACCGGGTGCGTGCCGACTCCACCGCGCGGCCCCTGACCACCAATCAGGGTGTGCTGGTGGCCGACAACCAGAATTCCCTCAAGGCCGGGCTTCGGGGCCCGACGCTGCTCGAGGACTTCATCCTGCGGGAGAAGATCACGCACTTCGATCACGAGCGCATCCCCGAGCGCATCGTGCACGCGCGTGGTTCCGCCGCCCACGGGTATTTCGAATGCTACGAGCCGCTGGCCCGCTACACCCGCGCCTCGCTCTTCGCTGAAGCGGGTAAGCAGACGCCTGTGTTCGTCCGTTTCTCGACCGTGCTCGGCGAGCGCGGCTCGACCGACACGGCACGCGACGTGCGCGGCTTCGCCGTCAAGTTCTACACCGACGAAGGCAACTGGGATCTGGTCGGCAACAACATTCCCGTCTTCTTCATCCAGGACGCGATGAAGTTCCCGGACCTGGTCCACGCGGCCAAGCCCGAACCGCACTTCGCCATGCCGCAGGCGGGAACCGCGCACGACACCTTCTGGGACTTCGTGTCGCTCATGCCCGAGTCGACCGCGATGCTGATGTGGGCCATGTCCGACCGCGCCATCCCGCGCAGCTATCGCATGATGCAGGGCTTTGGCGTGCACACCTTCCGGTTGGTCAACGCCGAGGGTGTCTCGCACTTCGTGAAGTTCCACTGGGACCCGATCTTCGGCACGCACTCGCTGGTCTGGGACGAGGCCGTGAAGATCTCCGGCGCCGACCCGGACTTCCACCGTCGTGACCTGTGGGAGTCGATCGAGGCCGGCGTCTATCCCGAGTGGGAGCTGGGCGTGCAGATCTTCACCGAAGAGCAGGCCGAGGGCTTCACCTTCGATGTCCTCGACGCCACCAAGATCGTGCCGGAAGAACTGGTGCCGCTGATGCCGATCGGCCGGATGGTGCTCAACCGCAACCCCGACAACTTCTTCGCCGAAACCGAACAAGTTGCGTTTTGCACGGCGCATGTCGTGCCGGGCATCGACTTCTCGAACGACCCGCTGTTGGCGGGGCGGATCCACTCCTACGTGGACACGCAGATCTCCCGGCTCGGAGGCCCCAACTTCCACGAGATTCCCATCAACGCGCCTCTCGCGCAGGTGCAAAACAACCAGCGCGACGGCATGCATCGGCAAACCATCAACCGCGGGCGGGTCAGCTACGAGCCGAATTCGCTCGGCGGAGGCTGCCCGTTCCAGGCCGGCGCGGCGGGTTCGTCTCGTTCCCTGAACCGCGTCAGGCCTCGAACAAGGTGCGCGGCAAGGCCGAGCGCTTCGCCGATCACTACTACCAGGCCACGCTCTTCTGGAACAGCCAGAGCGAGGTCGAGAAGCAGCACATCGTTAACGCCTACCGGTTCGAGCTGTCGCGCGTGCAGACGCCGGCCATTCGCGAGCGCATGGTCTCTGGTCTGAGGAATGTCGCCTCGGAGTTGGCCGAGAAGGTGGCGGCCGGGCTCGGCATGCTCGAACTGCCGCCGCCCATGCCGCGCGCCCTCGAGCAGGTGCCTGCGCCCGAAGTCGAGTCGTCGCCGACGCTCTCGCTCTTCGCGCGCCCTGGTGATGGCACGGTACGGGGGCGGCGCGTGGCCATCCTCGTGGCCGACGGCGTCGACCTGGACGGCGTCAGCGCCGTCGCGTCGCACCTGCTTGCCGCCGGGGCGGTGCCCCGCCTGCTCGGGCCGACCATCGGCGCGGTGCGGACGTCGGGCGGCGAACCGCTCGCGGTCGATGTCAGCGTCGAAGCGACGCCGTCGGTGCTCTATGACGCCGTCGTCCTTCCCGACGGGACAGCGGCCGCGCAGCGTCTGGCGGCCGACGGCCGGGTGCTCGAATTCGTCAAGGACCAGTACCGCCACGCCAAGCCGCTGCTCGTGCTCGGCGCCGGTCAGGGCATCCTCGACAAGGCCGGCATTCCCACGACGCTACCGGACGGCGCCGCCGATTCCGGCCTGCTGTCGGGCACGGGGGACACGGCGACGGCCGAAAAGTTCATGGCCGCCCTGGCGCGGCACCGCCACTTCGAGCGCGAGACCGACCCGCCACGCGTCTAGCGCCAGACCAAGGAGACGTCATGGTGAAAGTAGAGAAGAGCGTGACCATCAAGCGGAGCCCGGACGAGGTCTACGCCTATTGGCGCGATTCCTCGGCAACCTGCCACGGTTCATGTATCACCTGGAGTCGGTCACGGCCGGCCCGGGCACTCGGTCCCACTGGGTGGCGAAAGCGCCAGCGGGCACGAGCGTGGAATGGGACGCCGAGATCACCGAAGACCAGCCGGGACGACTCCTGGCGTGGCGCTCGGTCGATGGCGCGAGGGTGCCCAACGCCGGCGTCGTCACGTTCCTGCCGGCGCCCGCCGACCGCGGCACCGAGCTGCGTGTGCAGTTGCAGTACGACGCGCCGGGGGAGGGGCCGGGGTCATGGTGGCCAAGCTCTTCGGCGAAGAACCGGGGCAGCAGTTGCGCGACGACCTGCGACGCTTCAAGCAGGTCATGGAAACCGGAGAAGTCGTGCTGTCGGACGGCAGCCGCGAGGGGCAGGCAGGGGCTGTCGAAGCAGCGCCCGGCCCAGCCGCTCGGAGTGGAGGAGGGATCATGAAGGCAACCTGCTGGATGGGCAAGAAGCACGTCGAAGTCCGCGACGTGCCCGATCCGCAAGATCCTGAACCAGCGGGACGCGATCGTCAGGATCACGTCCACCGCGATCTGCGGCTCCGACCTCCACCTCTACAACGGCTTCATGCCGTCGATGCAGAAGGGCGACATCCTCGGCCACGAGTTCATGGGAGAAGTGGTCGAGGTCGGACGCGGCGTGTCGAATCTCAAGGTCGGCGACCGCGTGGTCGTGCCCTTCACCATCGCCTGCGGTCACTGCTGGCCCTGCGCGGCACGACCTCTGGTCGCTGTGCGAGAACTCGAACCCGAACGCAGCCCTGACCGAGAAGTTGATGGGCCATTCGGGTTCTGGCGCCTTCGGCTACTCGCACCTGACCGGCGGCTTCGCCGGCGGCCAGGCGGAGTACGTGCGCGTGCCGTTTGCCGACTTCGGCCCGTTCAAGGTCGACAACGGGCTGCCCGACGAGCAGGTGCTGTTCCTGTCGGACATCCTGCCCACGGGTTACATGGGCGCCGAGATGTGCGACATCACGCCGGGCGACACGGTCGCCGTCTGGGGTTGCGGGCCGGTCGGGCTGTTCGCGATCGCGAGCGCCTTCCTGCTCGGCGCCGAACGCGTCATCGCCATCGACCGCTTCCAGTACCGGCTCGAGATGGCCCGCGACTAGTGCGGCGCCGATACCGCTCAACTACGAGGAGGTCGACAGCGTCAGCGAGGCGCTGATCGAAATGACCGCCGGGCGCGGTCCCGACGCGCTGCATCGACGCCGTGGGCATGGAGGCGCACGGGCACGGGCCGCGTCTACGCCTACGACCGGGTCAAGCAGGCGGCGGGCCTGGAATCCGACCGGCCGATCGCGCTGCGCGAGGCGATCATGGCCTGCCGCAACGGCGGCATCATCTCGGTCATCGGCGTGTATCGGCGGCTTCATCGACAAGTTCCCGATGGGCGCGGTGATGAATCGCGGCGCTGACGCATCAGGACCGGCCAGTGCCACGTGCACCGCTACATGCGGCCGTTGATCGAGCGCATCGAGCGGGGCGAGATCGATCCGACGTTCGTCATCACGCACCGTCTTCCGCTGGCCGATGCGGCGGACGGCTACGACATCTTCCTCAACAAGCAGGACAACTGCGAGAAGGTGGTACTCCGGGCGTGAGGCCTAACCGGCCAGACCACGGCGGCGCGCACCGAGCCAGCCGCGGAAGCGATCGAGAGGCCAGCAATTGATGATGCGGTCGATCGGGATGCCGGCCAGCAAGGCATGCGCCATGGCCATGTCCGCGTACCACAACTGCGACACGGCGTGCGCGTCGCTATCGAGTGCGAAGAGGCACCCGGCCGCGCGGGCCTGGACGGCCAGGGTGCAGTCCAGGTCCTGACGCGACGGATCCCCGTCCAGTTCGATGGCGACGCCGTGCTCGGCGGCGACAGCGAAGATCGCCGGCCAGTCGGCGGTCACGCCGCCGCGCACGCCGGACTTGACGACCGCGCGGATGGCCGAGGATGTGCACGCCCGGGGTCCGCACGGCCGCGAGCAGGCGCGCCGTTTGCGCTTGCGACGAGCGCAGGCCGGAGTGCGGTGCCGCCACCACCAGATCGAGGCCGCGTCGCTCGTCGGCGCTCACGTCCACGTCCCCTGACGGCGTGATGTTGGCCTCGACGCCGGCAAACACCTCGAAGGCGCCGGCGTAGTCGCGATTGATGGCGGCGATTTCCGCAGCTTGGCTGGAAAGCCGTTCGGCCGACAGCCCGCCGGCGATGGGGAGGCCGCCGGAGTGATCGGTCATGGCGCAGAAGCTGTAACCGCGGGCGCGGCACCCCTCGGCCATCGCCAGCACGCCGTCGACGCCGTCGCTCCACGTGGAGTGCATCTGGAGGTCGCCGCGATAGGCGCCCTGCAGGGCGGCTCCCGCCAGAGCCAGCATCTCGAGCGCCGCCGCGCGACTCAGAAAGCCCTGCCGGAACGCGCGCAGGCGCTCGATGGCGGCACGTCGCCCGCGCTGGTCGGTCAGGCGCTCGAGTGTGGGCGACGACCCCTCATCGAGGATTTCCAGCAGGAGGCGCGTCGACGACGGGCCCACGCGCGCGATGCGCGGCAGCGAGCCATCCGAATGGCGCAAGCCATCAAGGGCCTGTTCCAGTTCGAACACCGCCGCGGCGGCCTGCATGTAGCCACGTTGGCTATGCTGGGATTCCTGGAGGGCCGCCATGTCCTGCAAGGCTGCGGCGGCGACGCCGTTGAGGTCGACATCGCGATTGGAACGGCGGGTCGGCATGAGGCAACTCGGTCGGCGCGGACCACGCCCGCGCCGACCGAGTGTACCGTGAGGCGGCTACGCCGAGATGGTCGGCGTGCCCGGAGCACCGGTCCCCGGAGTCGAGCGCCCCGATTTGCCCTTCTCGCCCGGCTTGCTGCCGTCAGCAGCAGGATTCGCCGCGGTAACAGCACCGGCGTCGACCGGCCCTCCGACGAAGTCGTCGCCGTGCCGTCTTCGAGCTCGCGGCTCTTCTGACCGCCGAGCCCGAGGATGCTCGATGACGTCTCCGACACCGGCGCCTGCTGGCTGCGCGAGTCGGACCGGTTGACGCGCAGGTTGTTGGTGACCTCCTTGACGCCGTTCACCGCCTCGGCGCAATCTTCGGCCCGGCGCTTCTGATCGCGGCTGTTGACCGTGCCGGTGAGGGTCACCTCGCCGTTCTGCACCTGCACCGAGATGTCGCTGGCATCCACGCCGTGGTCCTGCTCCAGACGGTCCGAGACGTCCTCGCGGATGCGGTCGTCGGAGCGCTTGTAGTCCTTCGGCCCGCGGCCGGCGTAGCTTTCGCGCATGCTCTGGCCGCCGCCGCTGGCGCCGCTGCTCCAGCCGCTGCGCGGGCCGAAGCTGGTGTCGCCGCCGTAGCCGCCACCCGTGCTCCAGTCGGGACCGGTGCCGGTGGCGTAGTGTCCGCCGTAACCGCGGCCCTCGTCGCCGCGATAGCCGCCGCCGTAGTCACCGCGGCCCTGGTTGCCGCCGCCGAAACTTCCGGCGCCCTGGCTCCGCCCATAACTGCCCGAGCTGCCAAACGACGGCTCGTTGCCTTGCCGGTATCGGTCCTGGCCACTGGAGCCCCAGTCGCCGCCGGAGCCGTAGCGCGGCTCAGACGAACCGTAGCGCGATCCGTATTGCTGCTCGGACGCTCCAGAACGGTAGTCCGATCCATAGCGATGCTCGGACTCACGGCTGGACGAGCCGATGCGGTGCGGCACGAAGTCGTTGTCGGAATAGCCGCGGCCCTGGGATGAACTGCCGCCGGTCCTGCTGGTCGTGCTGCCCCTGGCCGTATTGGCCCCCGCCCTGCTGGCCATACTGCGCGCCCTGGCCGTGCCTGTCCACCCTGGCCGTCCGGCTGCCCTGGCCGTCCTGGCCGCGACCCTGCTGCCCGTCCTGCCCACCTGCCCGTCCTGCCCACCCTGCGGAGTACTGTCCGCCTTGCGAGTAACGTGCGCCCGGCGCGTGCTGGTCGCGATCGCGCAGACCGCCATCGCCCTGGTCACGCCGCGACCCGTCGCGTTCGCTGAGGTAGCGCTGACGTTCGTCCTGCTGCCGGCGCGCCCGGGCCTCGTCGTCGCCGGCCCATGAGCGCATCTCGTCGCTGGCGCGCTCGGTCCACCCACGACCACCCTGCTGACGGTAGTCGTCTTCGTAATCTCTACGATGCTGATCAGCCATCACGTGCTCTCCCGTGCGAAGCGCAGGCCCGTTCAACGGGTCGCGCGTTATTACTCTTACGTGTGATTTGCAAGGTGTTTGCCACGCGTGGCGGTTCGTGCTCCTCGTGGCGCTCTGGCCGGCTGTCGCCGTGAGGTCTACAAGTGGGCCCCTGCGTGCCCACTTGATCCCTCAGAGGAAACATGGCGTCGCGAAAGGAAACTGTCGCAAGTGGTGCGGGGCAGGCTACCGCGCTGTGCCGGCACTGCGGCTCGGCCGCTGGTGGCGGCACATCGCGTGCGCGCCGGCTACAGCGTCTCCCGCTCGTCCGGATCGATATCGGACGTTGCCGTGGCGTCTGCCCCGCGCTTGGGCCGCTGGGCGGTCGTGCGTTCGATGCGGTCGGGCCCCTCATCGCGCGCCCGGCCTGATTCGCTGGTCGTGTCGAGCGAAGTCTTCGACTGGTCTTGACGCTGCGGGGCCCCCGCCTGCGTGAACGGTTCGCCGTCCGAACCGGACTTGGCGTCTTTCCGGTCGTGCTCCGTGTGATCCTTGTTGGCCATCGTGTCCTCGATTCCTGAAGCGCGTATCTCGCCACGCGTTTCTCCGCTCAAGGGAGCAAGCCGTGTGCCCACGACACGCCTGTGGCCGACGCCGTCTCAGGCGTACGCGTGGCGCCGTCACGAAGCGCACGCCACCTGCTGGATGGCAGGCAGGGAGGGCGGCAGCGCAACCAGCTGCTCGTAGGCGCGTTGATACGCCGCGCTCATCGCCCCGACCGTGAGGCGCCGTGCCTGCACGGCGGCGCGGCTGGCGAGCCCACGGCGCTCCGGCTCGTCGGCGATGAGTGCCAGCAGCGCCTGCTCGAGCGCCGCCGGCGAGGCCGGAATCGACAAAGCAGGCGGCGCCGTCCCACGTCTCGCGCAGGCTCGGGATGTCGCCAAGGACCAGCGCGCAGCCCGACAGCGGCGGCTTCGAGGACTGACACTCCGAGCGGTTCGTAGAGCGCGGGCAGGGCAAAGATGCCGGCCCGCCCGAGCCACCCGGCGAGCTCCGTCCGGCGGGCACCGGCCCGAGGGTCCGGACGCCGTCAATCTGCTCGCCGTCTTCGCCGCGCCACGTAGACCGGCCACGGCAAGCGGGGCGCCGCCGCCACCACTGCCGCGAGGTTGCTGGCCTCGTCGGTCACGCCTGACGAGGTGAGCACGAACGGCTCTTTGACGGCCGCCGCTGCGAAGCCCGACGTATCGCGGCCAATCGGAATGACCATCACGGGGGCGACCGGGGCGTAGGCGCTCAACAGGTCCACGGCGGCGGCGCGGGTCGGCGCGACAATCAGCCGCGCTGCGGCCAGACCCCGCTTCACCCGCTGTTCATACGGGTGCCACGCCGACGGCAGCGGCTGGCCGCGTACGGCGCGGAACCACGACGCCATGCAGCGGGGGGCGGTGACGACGACGGGCGCCGCAAAGGGCAGGCCGGCGAGGGCGTAGCCATGAACGTGCACCACCTCGGGCGCATAGGCGGCTTCGAGTTCGAGGAGCCACGCGCTGGCGGCCTCGAAATCTTCCCACCGGTCGTCGGTCCATTCCAGCTGGAAGGGCCGATCGAAAAGCGTCAGGCTCTCGATCCCGGCGGCGTCGAGCCGCTGGACGGCGGTGAGCGGCCCGCCCATGGCGGCAAGTACCACCTCGACCCCGCCGTCACATAGTCCACGCGCCAGGTCGAGGGCGAGATCCCACACGCCGCCAACCGCTTCGGTCGTCATCAACACCGTCACGATGACGCTCCGAGAAGCAAGTCGACTGCCAATGTCTCTGCCCTGAGATGAGACATTGTGTGACACCGCCCGTTGCCAACCCGCACCCGCTCGAGAGCTTAGTGTGAGCAACCTTCACCCCAGACCCAGTCCCTGCGGGCAACCCACGCCACCTGGTTGGCGCCGACTGGCAACCGCATTGCACCGGCCACGGCGTGCCGCCCCCACAGACTGACTACCATCGTCCGGCTGAGCCGCTCATCGGTCGTGGGCGCACCGAGGCGGCCAGCGCCCCCAGCGGCGGGGATTTCTTCGTGCTAGTCGGGTGGCTGCTGTTGTGCGTCGGCGGCGGCGCGCTCATCGGCATCCTGAGCAACGGGGGCGACAGCCTCTGGTACGCGACCCTGCGCAAGCCGGGCTGGAACCCTCCGTCCTGGCTCTTCGCCCCGGTGTGGACGGCGCTGTACCTGCTCATGGCCGTGGCGGCGTGGCGCGTCTGGCGTCACGGAGGATGGGAGCGGCGGCGGCCGGAGCTGTCCGTGTTCCTGGCGCAACTGCTCGCCAACTTCTCGTGGTCGCTCTTCTTCTTCGTGGCCCAGCGGCCGGCGCTCGCCCTGGCCGATATCGCCGTGCTGTGGCTGCTCATCGTCGTCACGGCATGGGGCTTCGCGCGGGTGGACCGGCCGGCGGCATGGCTGCTCCTGCCGTATCTCGTGTGGGTGACCTACGCGGCGACGCTGAACGGCGCCATCGTGGCGTTGAATTGAGGCCTCATCACCTTCGCTCTGGCACGTGGGTTGAATGTGCCAGCGCATGGTGAAGTCGCGTCGCACCGCACCCGTTCGTTATGCCGTCGTCGGTCTGGGCCACTTCGCCCAGGCGTCGGTGCTGCCCGCCTTCGCCAACGCGGCCAAGACCAGCCAGCTGACCGCGCTGGTCAGCGGCAGCCCAGAGAAGCTCGCCGCCCTCGGCGAGCGCTACGGGGTCGTGCCCCGCTTCAGCTACGAGCAGTTCGACGACTGTCTCGAGCACGTCGACGCGGTTTACATCTGCACCCCCAACTCCGAACACGCGACCTACGCGGAGCGCGCTGCCCGGGCCGGCCGCCACGTGCTGTGCGAAAAGCCGCTGGCCGTCACAACCGACGAATGCGCGCGCATGCTGGCGGCGCGTGATGAGGGCGGCGTCAAGCTGATGACCGCGTACCGGCTGCATTTCGAGCCGCTCACCCTCGAGGTTCTGGGCCACGCGCGGGCCGGGACGCTGGGCGAACTGCGCTACTTCAGCGCCGCCTTCTCGATGCGCACCCGGCCCGGCGGCATCCGCACCCGCCGCGAGCTCGGCGGCGGCGCCGTCTTCGACCTGGGCATCTACTGCATCAACGCGGCGCGGATGCTCTTCGACGCCGAGCCCGAACGCGTGTCGGCGGTGGTGGTCCCCGGCGAGCGCTCCGGCATGCCCGACGTGGATGAGACCACCTCGGCGGTGCTGCACTTTTCCGGCGATCGGCTGGCCACGTTCACCGTCAGCTTCGACGCCGCCGACGTCTCGGCCTATCGCCTCGTCGGCACCAAGGGGCAGATCGTGGTCGACCCGGGCTTCGAGCACGCGGAACCGCTGTGCCTACACGATGACCATCGGCGAGAAGACGACCAAGAAGAAGGGCCGCAAGCTCGACCAGGTCGCGGCCGAACTCGTCTACTTCTCGAAATGCATCAGCAACGACGTCGCTCCGGAGCCCTCGGGCGAAGAAGGGGCCTGGGATGTCCGCATCATCGAGGCCCTCCATGAATCGGCCCGCCGCGGTACGACCATCGCCCTGGCCCCGTTCTCGGAGCCGGGACCCGAGCGCCGTCAGGCCCTGGCGCTGGCGCCGCCGCGTCGCACAGCGGCGCTGGTCGAGGTCAAGCCTCCCCACGAGGAGTAGTTGTGAGGTCAAGCATGCACGCCAGTTCCCGCCGCGCCGCCGGGCTCCGCCTCGTTGGCGGCGTCCTCCTCGCGCTCGCGACCACGCCGCTCGTGGCCAACGCGCAGTACTTCGGCCAGAACAAGGTGCAGTACGAGCGCTTCGACTTCCAGGTGCTGCGCACCGAGTCGTTCGACATCTACCACTACCCCGAAGAAGCCGAAGCCGTACGGCAGGCGGCGCGGCTGGCCGAGCAGTGGCGCGCGCGTCTGGGCCGGGACCTCGGCTTTGCGCTGCCCGGGCGGCAAGCGCTGGTGCTCTACGCCAGCCACCCCCATTTCAGCCAGACGCAGGTCATCTCCGGTCTGATCGGCGAGGGCACGGGCGGCGTCACCGAGTCGTTGAAGCGCCGCATGGTCATGCCCTTCGGCAGCACGTTCGGTGAGACCAGCCATGTGCTCGGGCACGAGATGGTCCACGCCTTCCAGTACAGCGTGGGCGGAGAACGCGCCGGCGCGTTGCCGCTGTGGTTCATCGAGGGCATGGCCGAATTCCTGTCGATTGGTCCCGACGACGCGCAGACGGCGATGTGGCTGCGGGATCTCGCCCAGCAGGAAACGCTGCCGGGATTCAAGGACCTCGACCACCCCCGCTACTTCCCCTATCGCTTCGGCCACGCCGCGTGGGCCTACCTGGCCGCGCGCTTCGGCACGGCGATCATCGGCGAGGCGCTCCTCGAGGGCGCCCGCACCGGCAATGCCATTGCCGCCATCGAGAACACGACCGGGGTCGGCAGCGACGAGCTTTCGGCCGACTGGCACGCCGCCATCCGCCGTCTGCATGGCGCCCCGCGCGTCGCCGCCGGCGCCGGACGCCCGCTCGTGGCCGATGACTCGCCGCGCGGGGGCGCCACCCTGAACGTCTCGCCGGCGCTCAGCCCGGACGGCAAGTGGCTGGCCTATCTGTCGGAGCGCGGCCTCTTCTCGATCGATCTCTACATCGCCGATGCGGTCACCGGCCGGGTCGAGCGCCGCCTGACCAAGACCGACACCGACCCGCACATCGAGAGCCTGCAGTTCATCGCCTCAGCGGGCGCCTGGGATGCGGCCAGCGCGCGCTTTGCCTATGTCACGGTCACGCGCGGCAAGGCCACGCTGGTGGTGGCGGACGTGGCCGGTCACGGCGGCGAGCGCACGTTCCCGCTCGACGAGGTGGACGAGGCGTGGCATCCGACCTGGGCCCCGGACGGGCGCTCGGTGGCGTTTGCCGGGCTCTCGGGCGGCGTCTCCGATCTTTACCTGCTGGACCTTGCGGGCGGCACGGTGAAGCGCCTCACGAACGACGCGTTCGCGGATTTGCAGCCGGCCTGGTCGCCCGATGGCCGGCGCCTCGCATTCGTGACCGACCGCTATTCCTCGTCGCTCGAAACCCTCACCTTCGGGGAGCCGCGTCTCGCCGTGCTGACCCTCGCCACCGGCGCCATCGAGCCGCTGCCGGCGCTGGCGTCGGGCAAGCACATCAACCCGCAGTGGACCAGCGACGGCACCGGCCTGTTCCTGGTGGCCGCGCCCGACGGCATCGCCAACGTTTATCGTCTCGACCTGGCCACGCGCAGCTACGGGCGCGTGACCGACGTCGGCACCGGCGTCACCGGCATCACCGAACTCAGCCCGGCGCTGTCGTATGCGCCGCGCGCCAATCGCCTGGCCTTCAGCGTGTTCCGCGGCGGGGGATACGACATCCGCGTGCTCGACGCGCCGGGCCCTGACGGGCTGCCGCCGGCGGCCACCGCCTCGGCCGGTAGCCGCGCGGCGTCCGTGCTGTTTGCCGAGCGGACGGCGGCCGCCATCTGCTGCGGCCGGTGCCGGGGACCGAAAGCGCGCCGGCGGCGCCGACGGTCGACGTCTCGCAGGTCGAGCCCTACCGTCCGTCCCTGAGCCTCGACATCGCCGGCGCCTCGGGCGGCGTCGGCACATCCAGCCGCTACGGCGCCATGTTCGGCGGCGGCGTCGGGATGCAGTTCAGCGACATGATCGGCGACCACACGCTCGGGGTCTACGTGTCGGCCAACGGCGGCGTGCGCGACATCGGCGGTCAGGCGATTTACATCAACCGCGCGTCGCGCTGGAACTGGGGCGGGGCGGCGATGCTGCAGCCCTACGTCACCGGCTCGTTCGGCCAGTCGGTCGAGCAGACACCCGAGGGCCGGCAGGTCGTGGTGGAGCAGGAGTACTCGATCCGCCAGACCGACGCCGAACTGCGCGCCATCGCCGCGTATCCGTTCAGCCGGGCGCTGCGCTTCGAGGTGCAGGGCGGCGGGCGCCGGATCTGGTTCGGCCGTGAGTTGACGACGCGGGTCTACGACGGCGGCACCGGCCAACAGTTGAGCGAGCAACGCGACGACTTCGACGCGCCGGCCGCGCTCAATCTGGCCGAAGGGGCGGCGGCGCTGGTCTTCGACCAGGCCGTGATCGGCCCCACCAGTCCAATCAGCGGGCAGCGCTATCGCTTCGAGGTCACGCCGACCTTCGGGTCGCTGCAATTCACCAGCGTGACCCTCGACTACCGCCGCTACGTGCCGCTCGTGCGTCCGGTGACCCTCGCGGTGCGCGGGTTACATGTCGGCCGCTACGGCGGCGGGGGCGAGGATCCGCGCCTGACGCCGCTCTTCCTGGGCTACCCGTCGCTCGTCCGCGGCTACGGCGTCGGCTCGTTCACGACCGCCGACGACTGCGGGCCGATCCTCGACGGCCAGTGCCCCGCGTTCGATGCGCTGCTCGGCTCGCGCGTGCTCGTCGGCAACGCCGAACTGCGCTTCCCGCTGTTCGGACTCTTCAGCCGCAGCTATCACTACGGCCCGCTGCCCATCGAGGGCTTCGCCTTTGCCGACAGCGGCGTCGCCTGGACCTCCGCCCTCGACCCGGCGTTTGCCGGGGGGCCACGCCAGTTCGTGCGGAGCGCCGGCGGCGGCCTGCGGGTCAACGCCTTCGGCTACGCCGTGGTGGAGTTGGCGCTGGCCCGTCCCCTCGACCGCGAGCGGCGCGGCTGGGTCTTCAGCTTCAACCTGATGCCCGGCTTCTGAGCGGGCTGGGCGTTCACCGGTTCGGATCCAGGACGTCTGGTCAGGTCGGGCCGGCATCGCCATCGAGGTTCACGGCCATCAGGCGGCCGACTGGCTTCAGGCTCTCGACATGGTCGGCCACCGACTTCATCACCGCCAGCATGGGCACGGCCAGCAACGTGCCCCACGCGCCCCACAGCCAGGTCCAGAGCAGCAGGCCGATGAACACGCTCAGCACGTTCATCCGCTCGGCGCGGCCCATGAGCGGGGGAGTGAGCAGCCAGCCCTCGAGCGAGGTGATGACCAGCGCGGCGCCGGCCATCCGCAACGCCTCGCCGGCTCCGCCCTGTACCATCCCCACCACGAACAGGCCGCCCGAGACGATGACCGGGCCGAAGTAGGGAATCGAATTGAAGAGGCCCGCCAGCAGGCCCCAAATCACGGCGTTGTCGGCCCCCAGCCAGGCCAGCACGCCCCACGTGGCGGCGGCAACCGCCGCCGAAGTGATCAGACGCACCAGCAGGAAGCGCTGAATCTGCTCGTTGACGTCGTTCATGATCGTGGCCACGACGCGCCGGCGCTCGTCGTCCCCGGCCATGGCCACGATCCGCTGGCCGGTTTCGGGGCCGGCGTGGAGCAGGAAGAACATCAGGAACACGATCACCATGAGTTGCCCGGCCCCGGCCATCAGGGTCTGGGCGCCGCGTTGGGCGGCAGCCGTGGCGCTGCTGATGGCGTCGGGCAGGACCTGTCCCGGACTGGCGCCGGGGTCGTTGGCGCCGGGCGGCGGCGACGGGGCGCGTGGTGATGGGGCCGAGGGCGTGGCCGCGGACTGGGCGGCCGGCGGGTCCGACGAGTCAGCAGACGGGGCCGACGGTGATGTCGCGGTCGGCACGCCGGCCGCCTCGAGTTGCTCTTGGACCATCGCTTCGGCGCGGCGCAGCGCCTGGGGCAGCGCCTGGATGCCACTGACCACGCCGTCCTTCATGGCGTAGATGCCGGCGCCGAGGCCGCCGAGCAGCACCGTCAGGACCAGCGCCGTGGCCGCCAGGCGCGGCAGGCCGTGCCGCACCAGCCACGCCACGACCGGCTCGAGCGCCAGGCTGAACAGGACCCCCAGCACGATCGGGATCAGGAACGACGCCGCCAGCCGCAACGCCGCCAGGACGGCCAGCACCGCCAGGATCCAGAGCGCGCGGGTCTGACTGGCCGCGTGCGAGGGCGCCTGATTCATTGCCGACCTCGAGGCAGGGCCGCGTAGGCTCGCGCGGCTTCGTCGATGTCAGCGGGGGTGAGGCGGCGCGCCACGGCGCGCATGATCTCGCCGTAGGACGACCCGCCGCGCCGGTTCTCGACAAACAGCCGGAGTTGCCAGCGCAGGTAGGCTTCGGATTGACCGGCCAGCACCGGGAAGCGCGGGTCGCGATCGCCGATGCCGGGACCATGGCACGACGCGCACGCCGGCACGTCGCGGTCGGGAATGCCCCGCCAGATCACGCCGCGCGACGACCCTTCGAGCGGCGCCCGCTCTTCCGCCGCGCGGGTGCCCGTCGCCTGGGCCGCGCCCTCGTGCCTGGCGACCACGCGCGCCGCGATGATGGCGCGCTGGCCCGGCTCGAACGACGCCGCGACGGTGCGCATGATGCCGCTCTTGCGCTCGCCGCTGGCGTAGGCGTCGAGCGCCGCGGTGACGTAGGCGAGCGGCTGGCCCGCGAGCGACGGGACGAGCGTGGCCCGCCGGCCGGGGGCGGGCGGCAGGTGGCAGCCCTCACACCGCCGCGCCGCCGTGTCGACGGCCTCGCTGGCGCCCGGCCGCGATGGCCCCACGCCGTTGACCAGCGCGGCGTAGCCGGCCGCGTCGAGGCCGGGCAGCGCCTGCAGGAACGGCACCATCGCCCACGCCTCGTCGGTGCGCTCGCGGCTCGGGCCACCCAGGCATGCCGGTGAACTTGATGCCGTGGGCCACGACGTAGAAAAGCTCGCGCGGTTTCCAACGCCCGACCTGCCGGCCCAGGTCGGGCGGGTGCGGCGTCATGCGCGAGGGAACGACCGGCGTGGGCGTACCCGGCGCGCCGTGGCAGGGGCGGCAGCCGCGGTCGAAGTGCGCGGCGCCGAGGGGCACGAGCCCAGGGTCGTCGAGCGGCGGCACCTCGAGACCGAGCGAACGCGTGTCGACCGAACGGCGCTTGGCGAAGTCCAGCAGCCACGAGGTCACGGCCAGGTGACCGGAACTGGCTTTGATCGAGATCACGCCTGAGATGACCACCAGCGCCGCGATCACGGCCAGCAGCGCGCCGCCGGCCAGGAGCCGCCGTCCCGTGGTCATGCCCCCTCCAACCCGGTGCGGGCCACCGCCTGCACCAGCCTTCGGCCAAGCACGAGCGCCCCGAGGACGCAGACCGCGCCGGTGGCTGCGAGCATCACCGCGCCGCCGCGCTGCTGGTCGTGCAGCGCCGTCGCCAGGACCGCGCCGTGGGTGTAGAGCGGCCGCGGGCTGAGCGAGAGCAACACGCCGAGCAGCGTCATGTGCGCCAGCGTCAAGGCCAGCGCCGCCAGGCCGGGCAGGGCCATGATCGCGCGTCGCCGCGCCGGCCCGCCCAGGACCGACAGCCACAACAGCAGTCCGCTCGCCAGGAAGGTGAACTGCTCGAGCGCGAACACGCTGGCGTGGATGCGTGCCGCCTGATGCAAGGCCGGCACGTGCCACGCCCACACGGTGATCAGCTCCACGCCCGAGGCCGGCAGCGGCGAGAACAGCTGCGGGAACGCGCGCACCGGATCGGCGCGACGCCATCCGGCCAGGCCCGCGGCCAGGAGCGGGGCGGCCACCGCGACGATGAGCATGTGCAGCGTCATGTGCGCGGTGAAGGAGTCCTGCGCCCAGGCCGGTAACGGTCCGGCCCACGCGGCCACGAGCACGAGCATGCCGGCGAGCCCGGCCAGCGTGGTCACGCGCATACCGGCACGATCGCGATGGCGGCCGCCACAAACAGCGCGCCGAGCATGCTCAGCAGAGCCAGGAGGACGGTGGCGGTGGCCACGAACTGGACGCGGCTCTCCGGCGAGTCGTCGTCGAGGCGAATGACGGACGCGGCTTCGCGCCGGGCCCGCAGGCCGGCCACGACACACCAGGCCATGCCGCTCAGCGCCAGCACCGTGTAGACGGCGATGGCCAGCTGCGGTCCGCCCTCGCCGGGGGCGGGGCGCCACCGTCCGCAGCCGAGCGCCGCGGTGGCGTAGCAAGCCACGAAGTGGGTCAGCCACAGCGCCGGTGCAATGGTCAGCGTCCAGAACGAATCGGAGCCGGCCGACGACGGCGGCGAGGTGGTGGCTTCCATGGAGGTCGTCATCCCAGGCGCGGTCCGCCGGCGACGACGAGCATCGCGGCGGCCACGGTCACGAGCGTGAAGTGCCAGTACAAGGTCACGTTGCAAAGGTCGAGGTCGTGCG
Organism: uncultured Acidobacteriota bacterium; assembly: GCA_963843885.1. GTDB lineage: Bacteria > Acidobacteriota > Vicinamibacteria > Vicinamibacterales > UBA2999 > CADEFD01. The sequence goes on along the minus strand of CAWJMJ010000009.1, from coordinate 109,261 downwards.
CCGCGGTCATCCGTCCGGCCAGGCGCCGGGCCAGGCAGTAGGCCTGCATCACCGCGCCGAGGGCGACGTGCACGGCCGCCCACACGACCAGCAGCCAGACGGTAGCGGCATAGGCGGTGGTGGTCGGGTCGAGCGACGACGCGGTCACCGTTCCGACCAGCGCGGCCACGCCGACCACCGCCAGGGCGGTGGCGGCAACGAGGGCGGCGTAGAAGGCCGGCACGCGGTTGCCGGCGTTCCAACGCCGTGCCAGCAGCGTCAGCGCCCACGACGCCCCGACCAGGGCCACGGCGCCGAGCGACGCGGCCACCCCTGGCCCGCCGGCCGAGGCCGCCAGGAAGCGCGCGTCGAGCGTCCAGTAGAAGACATAGCCGAAGACCAGCGACACGAAGGCCGTGAACAGCGCCAGCATGGTGATGAGCATGGCCCACCACCCCACCGAATCGCGGCCGCGCAGGTAGAGCGGCACGCGCGCGCCGAGGCCGATGTCCTTGTCGTCCTTTTCGGGAATCTCGCCGGTGCCGGTCCACAGCCACGTGAGAATCACGCCCAGCGACGAGGCGATGCAGACGGCCGCCCACCAGTAGAGTTTGAAGGTCGAGAAGATGAAGATGCCGCCCACGCACAGCGCCGCCACGAGCGTGATGAAGCTCGGGCCGGGCAGGCGCAAGCACTGCTGCGGCACGGCATCGAGCGTGCTCGTGACCAGCATCTCGCGCCGGGTCTCGGCGGCGTCGGGCAGATAGAAGCGCCCCTCGTCGTAGTCGCGCACGAAGTCCGGCTGCTGCCACAGCGGGTAGCGCGCGTCGATTTCAGGGATGGTGCGCACGCCCCACTGCTCGCCCGGCACTTCCTGCAGCCATTCGAGCGTGCCGGCCTGCCACGGGTTGCGGGGCGCCCGCGGTTCGCGCCGGGCCGGGCGCAACACGTCCCACATCACGACCGCGAAGCCGGCCGCGAGCACGCCCGCGCCGAGGGTGGCGACCAGGTTCAAGGTGTCCCAGCCCAGGCCGGCCTGATAGGTGTAGACGCGTCGCGGCATGCCCAGCATGCCCAGCGCGTGCATGGGCATGAAGGTGAAGTTGAAGCCGGTGAACACCAGCCAGAAGGCCACGCGCCCGAGACGTTCCGAGAGCAGGCGGCCCGCGCACCAGCGGGTGGTAGTAGTAGAGCGCGGCCAGCAGCGGGAACACCGCTCCGCCGATGAGCACGGTGTGGAGGTGGGCGACGACGAAGAACGAATCGTGGGCCTGCAGGTTGAAGGGCGCCATCGCCACCATCACGCCGGTCAGCCCGCCGATGACGAAGGTGGCCAGTCCGCCGATGACGAAGAGCATCGGCACCGAGCGGGTCACGCGGCCGGCCAGCATCGTGGCCAGGAAGCAGAAGAACTGCACGCCGGTGGGAATGGCCACCGCCGCCGAGGCGGCCGAGAAGATGGCCAGGGTCACGCCCGGCAGGCCGGTCGTGAACATGTGGTGCACCCACAGGCCGAAGCTCAGCACGCCGGTGCCGATGGCGGCCAGCACCACCCAGCTGTAGCCGACGATGGGATGGCGCGCGAAGGTCGGCACCATCATCGCCACGAGCGCCACCGAGGGCAGGAAGATGATGTAGACCTCGGGGTGGCCGAAGATCCAGAAGAGATGCTGCCACAGCAGCGGGTCGCCGCCGCCGCGCGGATCGAAGAACGGCCAGCCGAGCGCGCGCTCGAGTTCGAGCAGCATGGTGCCGGCGATGAGCGGCGGAAAGGCAAAGAGCACCATGCCCGCGGCCACCAGCACGTACCAGGCATACAGCGGCATCAGGTTCAGGCGCATGCCCGGCGGCCGGCTGCGCAAGATGCCGACGATGAGCTCCACCGCCGCGGCAATCGCCGCCACCTCGATGAACGAGAAGCCGAGCAGCCAGATGTCGGCGCCGATGCCCGGCTGGTAGCCGCTCGTGAGCGGCGGGTACATGAACCAGCCGCCCTTGGGCGCCGCGTCCACGAAGAGCGACCCGCACAGGAACAGGCCGCCGATGGCAAAGGCCCAGAAGCCGAAGGCGGACAGGCGCGGAAAGGGCAGGTCGCGCGCCCCCAGCATCTGCGGCAGCAGCAGGATCGACACCGCCTCGAAGATCGGGATGGCAAAGAGGAACATCATCACCGAGCCGTGCACGGTGAAGATCTGGTTGTAGCGATCGGCGCTGAGGACGTCGTTGCCGGGCACGGCCAGCTGCAGGCGCATGAGCAGCGCGAGCACGCCGCCGAACAGGAAGTAGACGAGCGTCAGCGCCACGTACCACTGCCCGACCACGGAGTTGTTGACAGCCGACCAGTAGCGCCAGCCGGTCGGCAGCCGCCACGCCTGACGCAGCCGCGCTTCCTGGGCGGCCCGCACGTCGGCGGGCGGCGCCGCCGGCAGCGGCTCGGGATCGGGTGCCGCGGCGGCACCGGGCGGGCTCATCGCAATCCGCCCAGATAGCGCGACAGTGTCCGCACCTGGTCGTCACCGAGGGCGGCGAAGGGCGGCATGAGCACCTCGGGCTTGAAGTGCGCCGGGTCGCGGATCCACGCCGTCAGGCCGGCCGCGTCGTTGGGCAGAGTGGCGGCGGCGAGGAGCGCGCGTCCCGCCACGTGGGTCAGGTCGGGGCCGATGCGCCCGGTGGCGGCAGTGCCGCGGACGGTGTGACACGCGGCGCAGCCGCTGGCGGCGAAGGCGGCCGCCCCGCTTCCCGCCTCGGGTGCAGCGTTTGCCGCGGGCGACGCCTGGTGTTCGAGCCACGCTTCGAATTCTGCCGCTTCCATGACCAGCACTTCGAAGGCCATGCGCGCGTGGGACGCGCCGCAATACTCCGCGCATAGCCCGCGGAATGTGCCGGTGCGGTCGGGCTCGAGTGTCAGGTAGGTCGTGCGCCCGGGAATCATGTCGATCTTGCCGGCCAGCGACGGCACCCAGAAGGCGTGGATGACGTTGTCGCTCGACAGCGTCAGGTGCGCCGTCCGGCCGCGCGGCAGGCGCAGCTCGTTGGCCAGTTCCACCGCAGCGCCCCCCGGCCGCTCATAACGGACGCGCCACCACCACTGCTCGCCGTCCACGTGCACGCGCAGCGCGGCGGGGTCGCCGGTTTCCGGCGGGCCATCGACGCGGGCGTCCAGCTGCGGCAGCGCCGTGACCACGAGCAGCGACAGCGCTGAGGTCGGCAGCAGCACGCCCCCACCCAGGATCAGCCGTCGCGCCCGCACGGGCCGCCCCGGCCGGGCGCCGCGCAGGCAGTAGAACAGCAACGCCATCATCGCGGCCCAGATGACCAGCGCCGCCGCGCTCATGCCCCAGAACAGCTGTTCGATCTCCGCGGCATCCCGGCCGGCACCGCCGAACGTGGAGAGCGGCGCGTCGCGACACGCCGATGTCGTCAGCGCCGCGATCACGACGATGGTCAGGGTGGCCAAGGAGCGCACGCTCGAGGTCAATCAAGAACACTGCCAGCCGGGCACGAGCGAGCTCGACCGTGCGGTCGGGCGCGCGGCCCCGGGTTCGCCTCTTGCACTGATGCTGGACATGACAACCACGTCCTCGATGCTCTCTGCGATGGCCGTGGCCGCGGCCGTGCTCGGCGCCGCCGGGTGCGCCGGCGGGTCGAAGCTGACCGAGTCGGCCACAATCGGTCCCGCGCCCACGCTGGTCGCCCCTCACAAGGCGCTCATTCCCGACATCAACGTGGTCGAGGCCGTGGGCTGGACCGGCGAGGCCACGCCTCAGCCGGCCGACGGCTTGCAGGTCACCGCATTTGCGCGAGACCTCGACCACCCGCGCTGGCTGCATGTGCTGCCCAACGGCGACGTGCTCGTGGCCGAGACCAACGCGCCGCCGCGTCCCGACGACAGCACTGGTATCCGCGGCTGGTTCTTCAAGCGCTTCCAGAAAAAGGCCGGCGGCGCGACGCCCAGCGCCGATCGCATCTCGCTACTGCGCGATGCCGACGGCGACGGCGTGGCCGAGACCAAAACGGCGTTCCTGGCCGGACTGCACTCGCCGTTCGGGATGGCCCTGGCCGGCGACACCCTCTACATCGCCAACACCGACGCGGTCGTCAAGGTGCCCTACACGGCCGGGGCGACGACCATCGACGTCCGCCCAACCTCCGTGCGCGAGCTGCCTGGCGGGACACTGAATCATCACTGGACCAAGAACCTCATTGCCAGCCCCGACGGACAACACCTTTATGTCGCCATCGGGTCGAACAGCAACGCGGCCGAGAATGGCCTCGAGGCCGAGCGCAATCGCGCCGAGGTGTGGGAGGTCGACCCGATCACCGGCGCGTCGCGGACCTTTGCGACCGGCCTGCGCAATCCCGTCGGGATGGCGTGGGAGCCGACCACGGGCGGCCTCTGGGTGGCCGTCAACGAACGCGACGAACTGGGGCCGGACCTCGTGCCCGATTACATGACCGCCGTGCGGGACGGCGGGTTCTACGGCTGGCCGTACAGCTACTTCGGCGGCCACCTCGACCCGCGCGTGGAGCCGCCGCGTCCCGACCTGACGGCCACCGCCATCGTCCCCGACTACGCCCTGGGCGCGCACACCGCGTCACTCGGGCTCGCGAGCGGTCACGGGAACCATCTGGGAGCGAGATTCGCGGCCGGCATGTTCGTGGGCCAGCACGGTTCGTGGAACCGGACGCCGCGCTCCGGCTACAAGGTGCTGTTCGTGCCGTTCGTGAATGGCCGCCCGTCGGGCGTGCCAATCGACGTGTTGACCGGCTTCGTGCGCGCCAACGGCGAGGCCATGGGGCGCCCCGTTGGCGTCGTCGTGGACCAGCGCGGCGGCCTGCTGGTCGCCGACGACGTCGGCAACGTGGTGTGGCGCGTATCGGCCGTGCCGCCCACGAGTGCACGTTAGCGGTTGCGCCACCGGTCTCGGTGGTCGACTGCAGAGTTGGCTCGGCCATGCCAACAGTGGCGACGGTTCTGCCCACAAGTGGGTCCGTCCAGCTCGGCCGCACCGCGCCGATCCGTGCGATTTCTGGCCCAGGTTCTGCTACGTCGGAGGCAAGTGGGCGTAGTGTCGAGTTTCTGGCGCGCGGGGGTAAGCGCAGTGCTATGCGCCAGCACGGCATTCGTCGTGGCGTCGGGCGCACCGGTCGTCGACGAGTACCGTCTGAAGGCGGCCATCGTGCTGCGCGCGCCACAGTTCGTCGAGTGGCCGTCGGCGGCGCTGGCCCACCGGCCGACGGTGGATGTGTGCGTGCTGGCGCCGAATCCCTTTGGCACGGCGCTCCAGGAGCTCGTGGCCGGCGAGCGCCTGGGCAGTCGGAAGCTGGTGGTGCGCCAGGTGAGCCGCGAGGAGGCGACGGGCTGCCATGTCCTGTTCGTGCCCGCGGCCGCGCCCGGGCGCGCCTTGCTGCTGCGGAGGCTCAAGGGCTCCCCAATCCTGACGATGAGTGACGCGGCCGATTTCATCGCCGACGGCGGCGTCATGCAGTTGCACGTCGCCGAGCAGCGCGTGCGCTTCGATATCAACGCCGGGGCCGCCGAGCGCGCCGGCCTCAAGCTCAGCGCGCAGTTGTTGCGCCTGGCGCAAACCGTTCACGAGAAGCGGCCATGAGGGGCTGGTATAGCGGCCTGCCCCTGCACCGCAAGCTGGTGCTGATGGCCCTGGCGGTCACCACCGTGGCGCTGACGCTGGCGGTCACCGGGTTGATTGTGGCCGACGCCTGGCGCCACCGGGCCACGGCCACCGAGGACACCCGCCTGCTGGCCGCGGTCATCGCCGAGAACACCGCCGCCGCCGTGCTCTTCTACGACGTCGACGACGCGCGCCAGACCCTGGCCACCGTTGCCGTTCGCGAGTCGGTGCGCCGGGCCTGCCTCTACCTGCCGAGCGGCGAGCTGTTCGCCTCGTTTGCGCGCGATCCCGACCGCGACTGCGCGCCGGCCCCCCCGCGCGAATCCACGTGGATGACCATCGCGGGCTCCGCCCCAATCGTCAGGAACGGCGAAACCATCGGCGTGGTCACGGTCGAGCGCGAGTTGACCGAGCTGTGGACCAGCGTGACCGTGGGCTGTGCCGCCGGGGTGCTCATGCTGCTGCTGGCCGGGCTGGTGGCGCTGCCCATCGCCGACCGGCTGAATCGCCGCATCTCCGAGCCGATCGTGCAACTGGCGGCCGCGGCCCGAGCCACGAGCGGCGACGCGCCGCGCTGGACGGCCCCGCCGATCATGACCGAGCTGGCCGAGATCAGCGAACTCGTGCGCGCCTTCTCGGACATGCTGGCGCGGGTTGGCGAAGCCAACGACGCCCTGCGCCGCAAGGAAACGGAACGGGCCGAGCTGCTCGAGCGCGAGCGCGAGGCCAGCCGGCTGAAAGACGAATTCCTGGCCGCGGTCTCGCACGAGCTGCGCACGCCGCTCAGCACCATCGCCAACTGGGCCCAGGTGCTGGGCGTACGCGCTACCGACCCGGAGCTCACCGCCCGCGGCATCGCCAGCATCGCGCGTAGCGCCGAAGCGCAGGCGCGGGTCATCGAGGACCTGGTCGACGTGTCGCGGATCGTGGCCGGCAAGCTGACCCTGCGCGACGAGGTCGTGGACCTGCGCGAGGCCGTGGACCGGGCCATCGAGAACACACGGCCGGCCGCGGCGGCCAAGCGCATCGAGATGGTGTTCGAGCGGCCGGGCCACGCCTGCCTGGTGCGCGGCGATCGCGACCGCCTGCAGCAGGTGTTCAGCAACCTCGCCGGCAACGCCGTGAAGTTCACCCCGGCCGGCGGCACGGTCCGGCTGGCCCTGACCGAGGCTGGTGGCGGCTACGAGGTGGACGTCACCGACTCGGGCATCGGCATCGATGCGGAGTTCCTGCCCCATGTGTTCGACCGCTTCCGTCAGGCCGATGGCAGCCTCACCCGACATCACGGCGGCCTGGGACTGGGCCTGGCGATCGTGCGCGAGATTACCGTTCTGCATGGGGGCACCGTCTCGGCGCACAGCGACGGCCGCGATCGCGGCGCGAGCTTTCGCGTGCGGCTGCCGGCCTGGCGCGAGTCGCTGCCGGACGGGCCCGTCGTGAGCAGCGATCCGGGCCCGGGCACGGCGCGAGCCCTGGCCGGCGTGCGCGTGCTGGCGGTCGACGACAACCCCGATGCCCTCGAGGTGCTGCGCCAGGTCCTCCACGCCGCCGGGGCGGACGTGGTCACGGCCGAATCCGGCCTGGCCGCGCTGGCCTCGTCCAGCGTCGTGCGCCCCGATGTGCTGCTGTGCGACCTGTCGATGCCCGGCATGGACGGTCACGAGGTGCTGCGCCGTGTGCGCCAGCAGCACGCCGGCGGGGTGCCGGCCATCGCCCTCAGCGCCCACGCCACCGCCGAGCACCGGCGGCGCAGCCGCGAGGCCGGCTTCGAGCACCACGTGGCCAAGCCGTATCGCATCGAGACGCTCCTGGAACTCATCGCACTCACGCACGACGGTGGCGCAGCCGCCTCGGACGAAGTGCACAGGGACACGCCGCCCCCCGGCGCGGGTCGAGGACACGCTCGTGGTTGAAGGATCGATCGAGGCGCGTCGGCGCCGGGCACTTCCTCTCGTCGGCGCGCTGGCTTGCCTGGTCGGCAGCGCCGGGGCAGCCGCGGCGCAATCGACCGCCGACCTCACGCGCATGTCGCTCGAGGAACTGCTGGGGGTGGAGGTGTCGACGGTGTCGCGCACGCCACAGGCGGCCGGCGACGTCGCCGCCGCGGTATTCGTCCTCACCCGGGACGACATCCGCCGCTCCGGCGCCACGTCGCTGCCGGAAGTGCTGCGGCTGGTCCCGGGCCTGCATGTCGCCAGGATCGACGCGGCCCGTTACGCCATCGGCGTCCGCGGCTTCGGCGACCGGCTGTCACGGTCCATGCTCGTGCTCATCGACGGGCGGGCCGTTTACTCGCCGCTCTTTGCCGGCACCTACTGGGAAGCCCAGAATGTCCTTCTCGAGGACGTCGACCGCATCGAGGTCATCCGCGGCCCCGGCGGCACGTTGTGGGGCGCCAACGCCGTCAACGGCATCATCAGCATCGTGACGAAGTCCGCCAGCGACACGCCCGGCCTGGTGATCACGGGCGGCGTCGGGACGACGTCGTGGGCGCCACTCGGCGTCCGCTACGGCGCGAAGATCGGCACGCACGGCCACGCCCGCGCCTACGCCACGGGCTTCCAGCGCGACGGCCAAGCCGCGACCGGCTACGACGGCTGGCACATGGCGCAGAGCGGTGCGCGGGCCGACTGGGCCCTGCCCGGCGGGCGCGCGGTGACGGTGCAGGGCGACGCCTACCGGATCGGCCTGGGCCAGCAGTACGCCGCGGTGTCGTTCGCGCCGCCCGCCTCGACCCTGGTCGAGCGCGACGCCGGGATCTATGGCGGCAACGTCCTGGGGCGGTGGTCGGCGCCAGTGGGTGCCGCCGGGCGGCTGCAGGTGCAGAGCTACTACGACCGCACGCGGCGCGACGAACGGCCGGTGGCCGAGACCCGCGACACGTTCGACCTGGACGTTCAACACACGCGCCGCTGGGCCCGCCACACGGTCACGGCCGGGGCGGGCTACCGGGTCACGCGCGGCCAGATCACCGCGGCGTCACCCGCGCACTTCGCTCCGGCTCAGCGCACCGACAGCCTCTTCAGCCTCCTGGCGCAAGACGAAATGGTGCTCGTGCCTGAACGCGTGCGGGTGTCGGTAGGCGCCAAGGCGGAACACAACGCCATCAGCGGCGTCGAGGTGCAGCCGAGCGCCCGCGTGCTGTGGACGCCGCACGGCGCCCACCGCGTGATGGCCTCGGTGACCCGGGCGGTGCGCGCGCCCTCGCGGGTCGAGAGCGACTTCAGCACCGCCACCCTGCTCGATCCGGCCGTGCCCAGCTTCGCGCGGCTGCGTCCCAACCCCGACTTCGTGCCCGAGAAGCTCGTGGCCTATGAAGCCGGCTACCGCGTGCAGGCCGGCGCCCGGGCGTATCTCACGGTCAACGCCTTCGTCACTCAGCTGGACGATGTGCTCAGCACCGAGGTGCTGCCGGCCGTGGTGGAGCCGGCGACGCCCTCGCCCCGGGTCATCCTGCCGGTGCAGTTCGGCAACGGGCTTCATGGCAACAGTCACGGCGTCGAACTGACCGGCGACGTGCGTCCTGCCTCGTGGCTGCGGACCACCGCGTCGTACTCACTGCTGCGCGTGCAGCTGACGCCAGACCGTGGCAGCCGCGACCTGATGCAGGAGCGGCGCGGCGAAGGGCTGAGTCCTCGCCACAAGGCGCTGGCCGCGGTGTCGATCGACCTGCCGCGCGGGTTTCAGGGCGACGTGATGTGGCGCTACGTGTCGGCGCTGCCGTTCTCGGCCATCAGCAGCTACGGCACCACCAACGTGCGGGTGGCCCGGCGCCTGCGCCACGTCGAGCTGGCGCTGGTCGGGCAGGACCTGCACCGTGCGCGACATGTCGAATGGGCTGCCGCCACCGGCGCCAACGTGCCGGTGGTGAGGCGCGGCTACGTCAGCCTGACGGTGCGGCCGTAATCGTAGCGACCCTCGCCGCCGCGCGGTCGCGCCGGCGGCGGGTCAGCGGTCTCCGCCAGAGCCCCCGCCGGCGGGCGGGCGGGCGGTGTCGGCGCGCGCGGCCACGTCCGCCCCCTGGTCGAGGTCGGCCTGGACGGCAGGCATTCCGCCGGTGACGACGTGGGCGGGATGATCGCTGAAGTCCGGACTGGTCGCCCGGGCGAGCGGGTCGTCGTCGGCACGGTGCATGCGCTCAGGCACGGCCGGGCTGAGGGCCGGCCCGTCCTGGCCCGGGGCATCGCCGGTGGGCGTGACCAACTCGTGGGCCGGGCGTGCGGCGGGTCCGGCCGCGGACATCACCGCGTTGGGATCGGAAGACAGGTCGTTAGGGCGTTCGTCGTTAGGGCGTTCGGGCGGCATTGCGATCTCCTGACTCGGCGTCCGCCATGGACGTTGCCCTCGAGGCGTGCAAGATCGCGACCGTGCGTATCGAGCTCCCACACCAGCATCCCGCGATTGCTTCGCCGCGACGCGGCAACAACTATTGCGCGCCCGGCGGTGGCGCGCGAGTGGGAGCGTTCCTTGCAAGGCACTCCGGCATGAGCACCCTGCAACGCGATTCCAAGGCCGGACGCGCAAAGCCGGACCCCGCTCAGGTCGTCGCCCGGATCCGAGCGGAGTTCGAGGCGCTGCCCGGCTTGTCACTGACTCTTCCGCAGGCCGCCCGGTTGTGGCATCTGGATCGGGCTGTGTGCGAGCAGGCCATGGCCACCCTGGTGCAGGACGGCGTGCTGAGCAGCAGCCGCGGTCAGTATCAGCGGAAGGCGAACTGAAGAGGCCGATGCCGGAGCAGCGATGAACGCCATTTGGATGATTCTTCGCGAGGCCGCACTGATGAGCTTGAATGGGCATAGGAGGCCGGTGCTCGTGACGCGGTTGCTGGCCAATCGCCGAGGCGCCGCTCTCGCGCCCCTGGCAGGCGAGGCGTAGGTGGCCAAGACGCGCCCTGACACGCCTGCCGCCCCGTCGGCCGCGCCGGTCGCCATGCGCGACGAGCACGACGCCCTCGGCGTGGTCGCCGTTCCGGCCGAACGCCTGTGGGGTGCGCAGACCGAACGCTCCCGCCATCATTTCGCCATTGGCGACCCGCTGGCCATGCGCTGGCCGCGCGAGGTGATTCGCGCGCTCGGGCTCGTGAAGAGCGCCGCCGCCGCCGCCAACGTCAAGGCCGGCGAACTCGACCTCGAGTTGGGCTCGCTCATCACCCAGGCCGCGCTCGAAGTGAGCGTGGGGCAGTGGGACGACGAGTTCCCGCTCGGCGTGTTCCAGACAGGCTCGGGCACCCACACCAACATGAACGCCAACGAGGTGATTGCCAACCGGGCCAACCTCCTCGCCGGCGGCACGCTCGGAGCCTACACGCCCATTCATCCCAACGACCACGTCAACCGCGGGCAGTCGTCCAACGACGTGTTTCCGGCGGTGATGCACCTGGCCACGCTGGAGGCGCTACACGGCCTCGAAGTGCCGGTGCACGGACTGTCGGCGGCACTGGCGGCACACGCCTCCCGCTGGCACGACCTGCCGATGCTCGGCCGGACCCATTTGCAGGACGCGACGCCGATCATGCTCGGCGACGTGGTCGGCAGTTGGACGGCGCAGCTCGATCAGGCCTGGGCGCGTCTCGGGCAGGCCCGTGCCGGTCTGCACGCGTTGCCGCTCGGCGCCACGGCCGTGGGCACCGGGCTGAACGCCCACCCCGATTTCGGCGCGCTCGCGGTCGAGGCGCTGGCCACCGCCACCGGCTACCCGCTGCGCGTGGCGTCGAACCTGCCGGCGGCCCTGGCCGCGCACGACGCCATGGCGGCCGTGAGCGCGGCGCTGCGCGGCTTGGCCAGCGCGCTCTTCAGGATCGCCAACGACCTCCGCCTGTATGCCTCGGGTCCACGCGGCGGCCTCGGCGAGCTGGTGCTGCCGGCCAACGAACCGGGCTCGTCGATCATGCCCGGCAAGGTCAACCCCAGCCAGTGTGAAGCCCTGACCATGGTGGCCGTCCAGGTGTTCGGCTGCGACGCCGCGGTGGCGTGGGCCAACACGCAAGGGCCCCTGCAGCTGAACGTCTACAAGCCGGTCATGCTCCACAACGTGCTCGTGCCGGCGCGCCTGCTCTCCGATGCCTGCCGCTCGTTCACCGAGTTCTGCATCGACGGGCTCGAGGCCGACCCGGCGCGTATCGAGACGCACCTGAGCGCGTCGCTGATGCTCGTGACCGCCCTCGTGCCGCACATCGGCTACGAGCGGGCCGCGGCGATCGCGCTCACGGCCCACCACGAGGGCCTTTCGCTGCGCGAGGCCGCGCTCGCCTCGGGCGCGCTGACCGCCGACGACTTCGACCGCTGGGTCGACCCCGCCGAGATGGCGCGTCCAGTGGCGGCGCCGGCTCGAGACGGCAGCCGGGGGCCGGAGGCATGACCCCGGCCAGGCCCAGCGCCACGGTGTCGCCACGTTCGGGCTCGACCAGAGTGGCCGGGCGGACCGGCCTTGCCTCTGCCTATGCTGCCAATCCATGAGGAACGACGCCGATGAGCACGAAGGAGCGCGCCCGACGGGCGCCGGTCAGGGCAATGCGCGGGCTGTGGTACTCGTCGGACGATGGCCCAGGCATCACCCGCGTGAAGCGCGGCACCGGCTTTTCCTATCGGCGGCCCGACGGGCGGGTGGTGAGCGATGCCGCCACGCTGGCGCGCATCCGCAGCCTGGCCATCCCCCCGGCCTGGACCGAAGTGTGGATCTCGCCACGGCCGAACGGCCACGTGCAGGCCACGGGCCGCGACCAGCGCGGGCGCAAGCAGCATCGCTACCATCCGCAGTGGACCGCGCAGCGGGACGCGGCCAAGTATTCCCGGCTCGTCGCTTTCGGCAAGGCGCTGCCGGCGCTGCGCCGGCGCACGCAGGCCGACTTGAAGGCGCCGGGGCTGTCGCACCGTAAGGTGGTGGCGCTGGTCGTGCGGCTGCTCGAGACGACGCTGATCCGCATCGGCAACGACGAGTACGCGCGTCACAACCGCTCGTTCGGCCTCACCACCATCCTCGACCGCCATGCCACCATCGCCGGCCGCACCGTGCGCTTCCGGTTCCGCGGCAAGAGCGGCAAGACCCACGATGTCACCTTCGAAGATCGCCGCCTGGCCCGGCTCGTGCGGCAATGCCAGGAACTGCCGGGGAGTCAGCTCTTCCAGTACCGCGATGGCGACGGCAAGGTACGCGACGTCTCGTCGTCGGATGTGAATGCCTACTTGCGCGAGGTGATGGGCGACGATTTCACCGCCAAGGACTTCCGCACCTGGGCCGGTACGGTGCTGGCGGCGCGCGCGTTCCACGAAATGGCCAAAGTCTCGCCGCATGCGCCGCACGAGAAGGCGGTGGTGCAGGCGGTCGAGACGGTGGCCCGTCAGCTCGGCAACACCCGCGCGGTGTGCCGCAAGTGTTACGTCCACCCGGCCGTGATCGATGCCTACCTCGACGGGTCGCTGGCCCGCTCGCTGCAGTCGCAAGCGCTCCGGCGGATGCAAGCCACGCCGGCACCGCGGCCCCTCGAAACGGCCGTGCTTGCGCTGCTGCAGCGGCGCTTGCGCGTCGACTTGCGCCGCGCCGCGTGAGCCCCGGTTGGCTGCGGAGCGTGGCGCGCTTCGTGCATCCTCGACCTCGTCGGCGAGGCATGAGTGCGCTCGTCCGGCGCAAGGAGCAGAGCATGACCCGATCGACTTTCGTCGCCTTCAGCGTGTCCGTCCTGGTGGGTGCGGTTTCGTCGGCGCAGACGCCGGCTCAGCCCGGCGCGCGCCAGCCGGCTGGCACTGAGACGGCGCAGACCATGACCCTTACCGGCTGTCTCCAGCCGTGGAATCCCGCCACCATGCACGTGGGCACCACGACCACCACCGGCACGAGCGGCACGAGCGGTACGACCGCGGCCCCGGTCTCCCAACAGTACGTGCTGACCGGCGCCGAGCACGCCGCCACGCCCGGCACCACCGCTCCCGGTGCGACACAGCCGCCGATCGGCTCGTCGCCAGACGTGGGCGCGCATGACACCTACCTGCTGAAGCCGGCGGCTGGCATGGACCTGGCGGCGATGGTCAACCAGAAGGTGCAGGTCATGGGCACGTTGATGGTCGCTCCGAACGTGCGGCCGGGGACGGCCGGAGTCACGGGCACCGGGACGACGAGCACGCCCACCACCACCACTGGCGGCACGCCGACGACCAGCACTGGCGGCACGCCCACGACCAGCACTGGCGGCACGCCTACCTCCAGCACCGGCGGCACCCCGACGACCAGCACCGCTGGCGCGCCCACCGGTACGCCGACCACCGGCACCGGGACGATGGGCACCGGCACCACCAGCGCGGCCGCGATGAGCCAGCGGGCCGGCGCCGCCGCGGCGCGGTCGACGTTCAACATCACCTCGATCACGATGGTCGCCAAGACCTGCTCCTAGCCGATGCGTCGGACGGCGGCCACGCGGCCCGGGCCCGGAGTGTCACGAGCGCCCCATTACGCTCGCCGACGCTCCGGCCAAGGCCGCGAGTTCAGTCCGGCGGGTCGCCGCGAATCCTCTCGTCCGACCTGATGCCGGGGTACGGCATCGGCGTGCTCACAATGTGCAGGCCTGATGGCGACGGTGCGCCAGGCTCGCCCCGTCGTGGTGGCACCGAATGTGAACCGCTCTTTGCCATGGCCACCCAGCACCACCTTCAGGAAGACACGGCGGCAGGCACCAGCCTGCACCTGGACCGCGACGCGCTCGTGGCCAACTACGGCCGTAACCGGGACCGCTCCAAGCAGCTGTTCGACCTGCTGAGTCCCGACGCGTATTACAGCCGGCCCATCGCGCTACGCCACCCGATCGTGTTCTACGAGGGGCACCTGCCGGCCTTCAGCTTCAACACGCTCGTGAAGCGCGGACTGGGCGGCCCGTCGATCGACGACAAGCTCGAACGGTTGTTCGCGCGCGGCATCGACCCGCACGAGTCGGCGGCGGCCGACGACGACTCAGCAGCGCTGGCCCGGTTGTGGCCGTCGCGCGACACCGTGCGGCAGTTTGCGGCCGAGGCCGATCGGCGGGTCATCGCGGCGCTGGCCAGCGGCGACATCGAACAGCCGGGGCATCCGCTGCTCGACCGCGCCGAGGCCGCGCACTGCATCCTGGAACACGAGGCGATGCATCACGAGACGCTGCTCTACATGTGGCAGCGCGTGCCGTTCGACCAGAAACGCCGCCCTGACGCCAGCCGTCCCGTGCTCGGCGGCGCCGCGCCCGAACAGTCGTGGATCGAGATTCCGGCCGGCGAGGTCACCCTTGGCGCCAATGCGGCCGACGAGCGCTTCACCTGGGACAACGAGCGGCCGGCGCTGACCGTGCGCGTGCCGGCGTTCCGGATTCAGAAGCACGACGTGACCAACGGCGCGTTCATGGAGTTCGTTGCCGCCGGCGGCTACGACGACGACCGGTGGTGGCCGGACGCCAATCGGGCGTGGCGCCGCGAAGAGCGTCTCGCCCACCCGCGCTTCTGGTTGCACGAGGACGGCCAGTGGTGGTGGCGGGCGATGTTCGAGCGCGTGCCGCTCCCCGAAGCCTGGCCGGTGTACGTCGAGCCACGCCGAGGCGGCGGCCTACGCCCGCTGGCAGGGGGCACGGCTGCCGACCGAGGCGGAGTTCCATCGGGCTGCGTTCGGAGATCCGGCGGACGGCGAACGGCGGCATCCCTGGGGTTCCGCGGCACCGGCCGCGCGTCACGGCGTCTTCGATTTGGCGAGTTGGGACCCCGAGCCGGCGGGAAGCCATCCCGACGGCGACAGCGCCTGGGGCGTTGCCGACCTGGTCGGCAACGGGTGGGAGTGGACCTCGTCGGTATTCGCGCCGTTCCCCGGCTTCGCGGTGATGCCGTCGTATCCCGAGTACTCCGCCGACTTCTTCGACGGGCAGCACTACGTCATCAAAGGCGCGTCGTCGGCCACCGCCACCGAGCTGTTGCGGCCGTCGTTCCGGAACTGGTTCCGGCCACGCTATCCCTACGTCTATGCCACTTTCCGCTGCGTGACAGAAGGGACGACCCTGTGAGCAGCCATGCCACCGCCCCCGCCGCGGTCGACGCGGCCGACCGGCAGCGCGAGTTCGCCGACGACGTGCGCGAGTCGTTGAGCAAGAGCCCGCGCGAGCTGCCCTCGCGCTATTTTTACGACGACCTCGGTTCCGCCCTGTTCGATGCCATCTGCGAGTTGCCCTGGTATCCGGTGACCCGCGCCGAGACGCGTCTGCTGCGCCTTCACGGCCGGGCCATCCTGGGCCGCTTCGGGGTGCCGGCGCATCTGGTGGAGTTGGGAGCGGGCAACGGGACGAAGCTGGCCACCCTGCTGGCCGCGAGCGCCGGGCCCCTCCGGCCCACGGTCCATCTGGTGGACGTGTCGAGCGCGGCCCTGGCCACGGCGGCGCGCACCGTGACGGCAGCAGCGCCGGTGGCGGTCACCACCCACCAGGCGTCGTACGAGGAGGGGCTCGAGCAATTGCGGCGGCCGCGGTTGTCGGGACGGGCGCTGGTGCTCTTCCTCGGTTCGAACCTCGGGAACTTCGAGCCCGATCAGGCGCGGGCGTTCCTCCGCCACGTGCGCGCCACCCGCCGCCCCGGCGACGCGCTCCTGCTCGGCATCGACCTGGTGAAGCCCGAGGCCGACCTGCTGCTGGCTTACGACGATCCGCTGGGCGTCACGCGTGCCTTCAACCTGAACCTGCTGTCGCGCATCAACCGCGAACTCCACGCCGACTTCGACCTGGCGGCGTTCCGCCATGAAGCACGGTGGGACGCGGCGGCCTCGCGCATCGAGATGCATCTGGTCAGCACGCGCCAACAGAGCGTGCGCATCGCTCGCGCCGAACTCGACATCACCTTCGAGGACGGCGAGTCGATCCGCACGGAGCACTCCTATAAATACACCGCTCAGGGCGTCCAGGCGCTGTTGACCGAGTGCGGGTTCCGCGCGCGCGACCAGTGGCTGGACGCGCACGCGGGCTTCGCGTTGACCCTCGCTGATTGCTGAGAGAGCGCGTCGGCGCTCAGCGCTCGGCCGGTTCGGCGCGGCCGTCCTCCAGGTAGCGCTTGATATCGCGCAGCGCCTCCCGGATGAGCGCGTCTGGCGCATGGCCGGCCGCAGCCGCGGCGGCGGCGCCGATCCTTCCGAGCGGCGGGTCGTATTGGAGGTGCACCCGCACCTCCGTGGCGCCGGTGCCGGGCACGACCGCGAAGTTGACGCTGCCAGCGCTGACGACGTCAGCGTCTGAGGTGGTGCGCCACCCGAGCACCTGATCCGGAACTTCGTTGATGAGTTCGGCCGTCCATTCCACCAGGGGCGCGCCGCCAGCACGGCTGCGTACCGTCCAGTGGCTCCGCCGTGCGTCGAGCGTCACGACCGACAGACGATGGTCCGTGGCCGCCGCCAGCGTGTCGAGCGAGCGCCAGAACCCGAATACGGCGCTGATCGGTTGGGCGATCGTGATCTGCTCGCGGACGTGCGTGCCCTTGTCGCCCGACAGCCGTTCGGCAGTGGACCGGGGGCGATCCCCCTGGTTGGCCGCGTAGAGCGGACACACGCCGGTCGCGGCCCTCGTCAGGGCGGCGCCGGCCGCCACCGCCGCCGGCACGCGCCACGGGCTGTCGTGCCGGCTGATCATCAACAAGCCCAGGCCGATGATGGCGGTTGCGGCCCGTTCCGGCGCGGCGATGTTCTGCCCAGGAGCCAGGCGCGTGCCACGCACAGCCCAGCGTTCCACCGACTCGATCATCTCGTCTTTCATGAGGAACTCCTTGTTGGCGGACGGGGTTGCACGTTGTGTTCCCGCTCGACCCGCAACGCTGCTCGTCCGTACCGGGTCGATCTGGCGCACGGCCGTTCCGAATTGAGCAGTCACGTACCCAAGCGCCCTCGCGGGGTCGTGACCCGCTCAGATCGCAGTCGCCTCACGCGCCGGACGACGTGGCGTGAATCGTGCAGTTCAGGAAGTGAGCCGGCGAGCGCAAATCGTCAGGCAAAGGAGGCAGAGAAACATGAACAGCAACATCTTCGCTGCCTGCGGTGCACTTGCCATCGCGGGTATCACGTTGTCGGCGTCGCAGACGCCCAGCACTTCGCAACCGGGCACGCCCTCATCGGCGCAGGGCAAGGGGGGCACGGTGACCGTCACCGGTTGCCTGATGCCGTATGCCGGCTCGGCCACGACCAGCATGGGTACCACGGGCGGCACGGCCACGGCGGGCACCAGCGGCACGGCCGGCACGGCGGGCGCCATGGCCGGCGCCGGCGGGATGCAGTACGTCCTGACCAACGTCGAGCCCATGGGCAACATGGCCAACCGCACCGGCAGCGCCGGCACGGTTGCGCCGGGCACGACGCCCCAGACGCCGGGAACGACCACGCCGACGCCGGGCACGATGGCTCATCCGGAAAACGCGGCTCACGGCCGCTACCTGCTCAAGGCTGAAGGCTCGTCGGTAAACCTCAGCCAGCATGTCAACCACAAGGTCGAGATCACGGGCCGCATGGCGAGCATGGAACCGGCGCACGGCATGACCGGAGCGGCCGGTACTGCGACGACCGGCACGGCCAGCACGGGCTCGGCGACGACCGGGACGGCGACCACCGGAACGGCGACCACTGGCACGGGCACGATGGGCTCGACCGGCCGCTCGGCGGGCGCCATGGACACCCCTCCCACCCTCACGGTTACGGCGCTCAAGATGATCGCCGCGACCTGCAAGTAGCGCTCATCACGCTGCCCCGATAGAACGCACGGCACGCGGGTGCCCTCCTCCTCATCCGCGTGCCGTTGCCATGTACGCTCGATGGCGACAGCGGCCACGCCGGCACAACGCGCTCCTGGAACCGCTTTTGCTCCTACCTCGAGGCATGCCGCGATCATTGTGGAAGGGACTCGTCAATTTCGGCCTGGTGAACATCCCGGTCGAGCTGCACACGGGGGCGCGGGACCACACGCCGCGTTTCCGGCTGCTGCATCGCACCGACCTCTCGCCCATCAAGATGGAGCGCGTCTGCCAGACCGACGGCCACGTGGTGGACTGGGACGACTTGGTGAAGGGCTACGAAATCGAACCCGGCCGCTTCGTGACCGTCACCGAAGACGACTTCAAGACCGCGGCTCTCGAGCGCAGCCGCAGCATCGACATCACGGCGTTCGTGCCGGTGGGCGACATCGACGCGCGCTACTGGGACACGCCCTATCTCGCCGTCCCCGGCAAAGGCGCCGAACACTCGTATGCGCTGCTGGCCGAGGCGCTGGCGCGCAGCGGACGGGCGGGCATCGCCAAGTACGTCATGCGGCAGCGCCAGCACCTGGCGGCGCTGGTGGTGGTCGACGGGCGGCTCGTCGTCTCGACCATGCGCTTCCCGGAGGATCTGGTGGCCTTGCCCGAGGCGCCCAAGAAGACCAAGCTGGCCAGCCGTGAACTGGACCTGGCGGCGCAACTGATCGAGGGCATGGCGGTGCCGTGGGAACCGGACCAGTATCGCGACGATTACGTGCCGGCGCTGATGAAGGTCATTGAAGCCAAAGCGGATGGCGCGCCGGTGAAAAAGGCGGCGGGGAAGCCCAAGCCAGTGACCAACGTCACCGATCTGGTGGCGCGGCTGCGGGCCAGCCTGGCCGCCGCCAGCGCGGAGGGCAATAACCGCGGTGGCCGCGACGGCGGCAAGACGACCGCTACGCGGAAACCCGGCGCCAAACGAGCGGTGGCGAAGAAACGCGCTGCTCCCGCGGCAGCGGCGAGAACCGCGGCGGTCAAGCCACGTAAACGCGTGGCCTGACCCACCGCCGGGGGGACCGGCGTCAGGCAGCCCGGGTCACTGACGCCCGGCCCGCGCCGCCTTGGCCGCGTCGATGGCCAGCGAATTCACCACCTGGGTGACGCCCGGAATCGACGTGGCGATGTCCTCGATGCGCTGGCTGGCCGCGGCGTCGGTCGTCTTGCCGCTCAGCGTGACGACCCCGTTCTTGATGCGGAAGTCGATGTCGCCGCGCGCCAGCTCCGGTGCGTTCTTCATCAGGGTCTTGAAGCGCTCGGCGATGCCGTCGTCGAGGTCGTCGGCGGCCTCGGCCTGGAGTCCGCGGACCACCACTTCATTGGCCACCTGCGCGTAGGCGCCGATGGCCGCGGTGACGACCTCGAAGGCCTGCAGCTTCTCGCGGTCGCTGTCGACCGTCCCGGTCAGCCGCAGCACCTTGGAGCCGCGATCGAAGTGCGCATCGACTTTGCCGTCGAGCGCGATGCTGTCGAGCGCGCCGTCGGCCATCTTCTGCACATCGGTGCCTCGACCACAGGCGCCGGATGCGGCCGTCGCCGCGACCAGTAGGCCGGTAAGAATCCAGGTCCGCATAGCTCCACCTCCACCGTGCCGTCCTACCAAGAACAATGCCACGCGCGGCTCGACCGTGGAAGCCGGGCCCTGCCCAGGAAGGGCAGCCGGCGGGCCACAAAGGGTAAGAGCCACAGCAACAACTACGCTGCGACGCGGGCACGCGCTTTGCGTTGCTGATGGCAGTCGCCGGTTAACACTCGGCACAGTTGCGGCAGGCTCGAATACTCGAGCGCGGCGCACCAATCACGGGAGACGCGAGATGAAACGCATGACGACAATCGGACAGTTGAGTGGCGCCATTGCGCTGGCGGTCTTCGCGGCCGCGTGCAGCGATCGGACCCAGGACAAGGCGTCGGACAGCGCGCGGGACGCCGGAGCGGCGACGCAGGAGGCCGCGCGTGACGCTGGCGCCGCCACCAAGGACGCCGCGCACGACGCCGGCAATGCGGTGATGGAGGGCGGCCGTGCCGCCGACGCCGCGGTCGAGACCATGGACGTGAAGATGGCCTTGACCACCGACTCGCGCGTCGACGCCAGCGACATCAACGTCGACTCCGACCACGAGACCAAGACGGTGACGCTGAAGGGCAGCGTGAAGAGCGCGGCCGAGAAGACCATCGCCGGCGACATCGCCACCAAGCGTGCGACCGGGTATCGCGTGGTGAACGACCTCGTGGTTTCGACGCGATAGACAGTTCCTACGACCGCAACCCTTTTCAGGAGAGAGAACACCATGGCGAACAACAACGACAAGTCGAAGGACCATCCGGTTGCTGAAGGCGTGGGCGCGGCGGGCGGCGCGGTAGCGGGTATGACCGTGGGCGCGGCGGTCGGCGGCCCGGTGGGCGCGGTGGTCGGCGCGGCCGTGGGCGGCGCCGTGGGCGGCTTGACCGGTCACGGCATCGCGGCCGCCGTCGACCCGGCCGTGGAGGACGCCTACTGGCGGGAGAACTACAAGACCCGTCCGTATGTCCGCGCCGGCTCGAACTACGACGACTACCAGAGCGCTTACCGCTACGGCTGGGAATCGCGCGCCAACAACAAGGGCGACTGGGATTCGACGGCCAACGACCTCGAGCGTGGCTGGGACAAGGCCAAGGCCAACTCCCGTCTGGGCTGGATCGAAGCCAAGGACGCCGTGCGCGACGGCTGGCACCGCGTCGAGCGCGCCATGCCGGGCGATGCCGACGGCGACGGCCGCTAGTTCTCAGTCAGGACCTCGGTTCGGACAGGCGCGGGGCGCGCTCAGGCGCGCCCCGCGTTGCTGTGTACGCACCGACCATGCGTGGCCGGTGCGTCGCCGTTCCCAATAGCGGCAGCAGGTCACCCACTTCGACGGCCGGCTCGCTACCAACTGCGCACCCTGGCGCGGCACTGGGCTTGCACTAGGGCCTGGCAGGTTCGGCGTGCAAGAGCGCGCCGGCATTTGGGGGTGTACATGTTCCGCGTGTTCAGAAACTCGTTCGTGCGATCGCTCACGGTCGCCCTGCTCGTGTCCCCGGCCGCGGCCAGTGCGCAGCCCGCGCCGGCCACGCGGGGCGGCTCACCCGCGGCACAGCCGCAACCGGTGCGCGCAGGACGGCAGGCTGCCGACCCCACCGGCGCCCGCGACGTGCGTAGCCTCGGCGGCAGCACCCGCTTCTACCGCACGACGCTCACCAACGTGGCCAGCCTGAAGAAGATGTCGAGCGAGCCGCGGATGGCCACCGGTCTCCGGGGGTACTCGAGCAAGGCGGTGTATCGCACCTGGCCGACAAGGTGATGACGACGCTGACGACGGTCGATGCCTCGTATCCGGGCGCCGCCTGCCACGACGCCACGCCGCAGGAAGGCACGATGGTCGAGTGCGACGTGCGTCCCGGCGAGACGCTGCAGTGGATGGCGTTCCGGCCGGGCGGCCGTGCCAATGCCACCATCATGCGCAACGTGCGCTGGGCTGGGCGGGCGCCGTTCCGGGCCTACCTCTTCACGGTGAACGACGCCGGCCGGACCTACTCGTTCGTCGTGCCCAAGGACTGCGGCAACCTGTCACTGCTGAAGGTGCAGGACGCGCCTCGGCAAGCCGAAGAAGCGGTCGCCGCGCCCGCGCCCCCGCCGCCCCCTCCGCCCCCGCCCGCCGCGGTCGCGCCCCCGCCGCCCCCGCCGCCCCCGCCGGCCCCGGCCCCCGCGCCAACCCCCGAGCCCGTGCAGGTGCCGCCCCCGGCGCCGATGCCTGAGCCCGCGTCGGTCCGTCCCGTGTCGATCTTCGGCGACGCGCTCTTCGGCAAGGAACGCCGCACGCGGCCGTTCGACAGCGACGCGCTGCTTCAGAGCGACGAAGAGTTCTCGCAGTGCTCGCCTCTGCTCGGCGTGAAGTTGGGCGTGGCCAAGCGCTACTCCAACGACTGGGAACTGGCCGGCGCCGTTGGCGTGGCCTTCAGCCTGGTCTCGAAGGACGAGAAGGTGCGTGAGCACGAGCTGTTCGTCGACGTCGAAGCCAACAAGTGGATTGGCCGCGGCTTCGTCGGGTTCGGCGCCACCTTCTGGGATCTGACGCGCAGCGACACGTTCACCCCCGGCGCGCTCGTCCACGCCGGCGTGCCGCTGTGGGACACGGCGCGCTTCCCGACCTACTTCCTGATCGAGGGACGCCTGTTCTTCGACGGCATCGACAACATCGACAACAACTACCAGTTCTGGGGCGGCGTTCGCGTCCGCTTCTGATATGGAAAGACCTGTGACAACGCGCTAGGTGTTGTCTCGGTGGTGCTTGAAGGCCCGCCCCCGATTCGGGGCGGGCCTTTTGCGTGCCCCCGATTCAACGAAAAGGCCGGCTGCCTGGTGGGGCAGCCGGCCTCTTGTGTGTGCGCGCAGGGTCGCCCCCGGCGGGTGACCCTACTTCCGGGCGCCCTTGCTTCCGCTCTTCGTAGCCTTGGCGCTCTTCGCACTCTTGGCTGGCGGCGGCGCGGGGACTTCCTCCACCTCGTCTTCGTCGTCCTCGTTCTCGGGCGACGCGAGCTCCGCCGCGTCGTCGTTGATGCCGCCCTCGGCCAGCGCCGTCAACGTCTCGTCGGCCGCCTTCTCTTCCTCGAGGATCTGCTCGAGGATGTCGGCGGCGTCGCCGTGGCCCAGGGCCCGCGCCCACGCCACGAGTGTGCCGTAGGCGGCCATCTCGTAGTGTTCCGCGCGCTGGCCCGAGGCGATCAGGACCGCGTCCATCGTGGCCTCGTCGAAGTCTTCCTCCATCGCCGCCTTGCCTTCGTCGATGATGCCGGCGATGCCGTCGCAGTGCTTGCCGCGGGCCTTCTCGTCGAGCAGCGCGAACACCTCTTCGAGGCGGCTGACCTGCTCGCGGGTCTCGGCCAGATGGTTGTCGAACGCTTCACGGAGCCCTTCGCTGGTGGCGGCCTTGGCCATCTTCGGCAGGGCCTTGATCAGCTGCTTTTCGGCGTCGTAGGCGTCGCGCAATTCGTCGATGAAGGCGTCGTACAGGGTTCCAGAGTCGGCCATGGTCGTTCTCCTGATAGCGGGCGGTTGTTTAAGTCGGACGTGGGTTGGTGATGACGACTGATCTGAACGGCGAGGGGGCGCGTCAGCCGCGCAACTCCATCGCGGTCATGGAGCGCGGCGCGGCCACGGCCAGCGTGACGAGACCTTGGGCAGCCGCCAGGGCCTCGTCGGCCGAGTGATCGAGCAGGACAGCCACCTCGTCGTAGCCAAGAGTGCGGGCCCGAGCTGCGGCGGTCGAGTAAACCGCCGCCAGGAACTGCATGGCCCGCTCGACCTGCACGGCAAAGCGCGTCTCCACGGGCAGCATCGCTCGCTCGGGCGGTTCATGACCGGGGTCGAGAATGCGGGCCATGCCCAGGCTGTGCCGCTGGCTGAGATCTTCGTCGAGCAAGGTGAAGACCTGCTCGAGCCGCCACAGCTGATTCCCGGTCTCGGTGACCAGTCGCGAGGCGAGCTGGCGCGCCGGCACACTGCGCAGCTTTGGCGCGACGCGGGCCAGCGCACCGAACAGCTGTTTCTCTGCTCCGTACAAGTCACGAACCTCACCGACCAGCGCCTCGTGCAGAGGAGTCAGTTCGATCATGAGGGTTCTCCGCGGTGGGCCGGAGTCATACGCCACACCGCATTGCACGGACCGTTCCAGCTCCGACTGGTGCAGAATCGAACGAGGCGGCTTGTGTTCGCGTCGCGCTGGGCAGGCGCGTGCCCAAGATATGGCCGCGAGGCAACAGGAGCCGTCGAGGTGGGAAGGGATCGTGCAGCCCCCACGACCATACGGAAGCACCGCGGGGCAGACACCAGCAGGAGGAACGCAATGGACCCGAGCGCGACGATCGATCAGTCATCACCAGAGCAAGTAGCGGCCGTTGGACGAATAGCGGAAGAGCGGCGCCCGCGCGCGCAGGTGCCAGCGGAAGACCCTTCGCCGACTCCCCCCGACCCTGAACCACCGCCGGATCCGCCCGTGGTGCCGCCTGACGACCCCAATCGCCCCGACGTGACGCGGGAGCCGAGCATCGATCCGCCTTCGAGCGCCCCCCCGGTGGTGGCGCCGTCGGAGTCGCCAATCCTCGACCCGCCGCCGTCGCCCCGCCTCTGAGCCGGCCACCCCGGGAGCCCGGGGCGTTCGTCGCTAGGCCGAGCGCGGCTCGGTGATGCCGCACTCCTTCATCTTGTTGAGCAGCGTCTTGTAGCTGACCTGCAGGAAGGCGGCGGCCTTGCGGCGATTCCAGCGGAAGCGTTCGAGTGCGGCCTGGATCGCTTCCTTCTCCGCGGCCATGGCCGCGTTCCTCGCCAGGTCGTGCAGGTTGATGGCGGTGGGCGCTTCGACCGGCGGCACCGGCACCGACGGTGCCGCTGGCGGGGGGGCCGCCGCCACCGGCGCCGGCACTGGCGGCGGGGCCACGGCGGTGGCGGCGCCGCCGCTGCCGGCGTAGCGGCCATGCGACGCTCCGCTCCAGCCGCTGCTATCGGCGTGCGGGGCGCGCGCGGCGCGGCCCATGCCGAGTTCGCCGAGCAGATGCGCCTCGTCCTGGAGGACGACCAGGCGCTTCATCATGTTCTCGAGCTCGCGGATGTTGCCCGGCCAGTCGTAGGCCTGCAGCGCGTCCTGCAGCACCAGCGACGGGCGGATCGGCGCCTTGCGGTAGTGCGACGAGTACCTCATCAGGAAGTAATCGACGAGCGGCTGAATCTCCTCGCGACGCTCGCGCAGGCTGGGAATGCGGATCTCGATGACCTGCAGCCGGTAGTAGAGGTCCTCGCGGAACGTCCCCTCCCTCATCATCGCTTCGAGGTCCCGGTTGGTGGCGGCGATGACCCGCACGTCCACTTCGACGCCGCGATTGCTGCCGAGCTTCGTGAATTCGCGATCCTGCAGCACGTGCAGGATCTTGGCCTGCAGGGCCAGCGGCATCTCGCCGATCTCGTCGAGCATGATGGTGCCGTGGTTGGCGAACTCGAACTTCCCGATGCGGGTGTTGGCGGCGCCGGTAAAGGCGCCCCGCTCGTGCCCGAAGAGTTCGCTCTCGAGGAGATCGGCCGGCAGCGCCGCGCAGTTGACCTTCACGAAGGCGTGCGACTTGCGCGGCGAGCGGCGGTAGAGCTCACGGGCGATGATTTCCTTGCCGACGCCGCTCTCGCCCCGCAGCAACACGCTGATGTCGCTGTCGGCTACGCGCTCGACCATGGTCATCACCCCCTGCATGGCCCGGCCGGAGCTCCAGCACGGCTGCACGCCGTCGGGATCCTCCTCCATCTGCGTGCGCAGCCGGCTGACCTCCGAGGCCAGGGCCTGGCGCTCCAGGGCGTTGCGGATCGAGGCCTCCAGGGCAATCTCCCCGACCCCGTCGGGGTCGCCAGGCTTGAGGACGTAGTCGGCTGCCCCGAGCCGTAGCGCCTCCACGATGGTGGCCGGGGCCTTGCCCCCGGACAGCATGACGACGTGAGAGGCCGGATGCGCCATGCGGATGCTGCGCAAGGTCTGCAGTCCGTCCATCCCGGGCATCGACACGTCGAGCAGGATGACGTCCGGGGCCAAGCCCTCGTGCAAGGCCTGCAGCAGGGCGTCGCCGCTCGTGAAGGTGGTGGATTCGTAGCCGCGGCTCTTCAACCAACTCTGCAGATACTCTGCAAACGGCTGATCGTCGTCGACGACGGCAAGTGTCGCTGTGCTCATGTATTCATCCCGCGCGCTTCAGATATTCAACAGTCGCGCCAGACCGGCTGCGGCGCAAGGATTACGCCGAATGGCCAACTGGCACGAGCCTTGAAGTTCGGAAGGCGGTCCGGCACGAGGTCGACAGTTGGGCCTCGAGTCAAGCGACCGGCACGTGAGAAGTGGAACGGCGGGGGCAAAGAATGGCAACTATTTGCCCACGCATCGGAAACCCGAGCACGGATCCCGCAGACCCACGACGCGGCGAGCGGGTCGGACGCAAGCCGCGTTACTCATTCACTATCAACGGAGAAGGAACCACACCATGCTGAATACGATTCTCGTGCTCCTCATCGTCCTCTGGCTGCTCGGAATGGTGAGCTCCTACACGATGGGCGGATTCATCCACATCCTGCTCGTGCTCGCGATCGCCGTCGTGCTGATTCGCGTCATCCAGGGCCGCAACCCGGTTTAGCCGCGGCGGCGGTTGGCAGCGCGGGGGTGGCAACGCCCCCGCGTCCGCGCCTCGCCTGGCCGACCTTGGACCGCCCCCACCGGCCATCGCGACTGACGGTCGACGCGGAGGGACTCGGCGCGACCAGACGGACGATCCCCACGGAGCCGACGACGACGCGTCGGGACGATTCACGATCCCGGACTACGACACGTCGGGGCGGAACGCGACGGTGATGAGGTAGGGCGAGGTGCGACCGAACGGCGTGAAGGTGTAGTCGCCGTAGCGCTGCGCCATCCGGAAGCCGGTCGTCACGAACAGCAGTTCCAGTTCCGACGGGAAGTAAATGTGGCTCTGGAAGTCGCTGACGAACCGTCCTGTGGTCTCGGTCGTGAACCGGTCGTAGAAAAAGCGCACGTCGGCGCGCTGGTCCTGCGGGTGGTACGAGGTCGCGGTGCAGCGCAGGAGGCGCGCGCGATCCTCGGCTTGGCGGGTGGAGTCGACGTCGAACTGCAGGTTGGCGCGCGGCCAGACGCGCTGCGACTCGGCCAGGATGGCCAAGTCGGGGATGGCCACGTCGAGCACGAACGCGCCGCCAGGGCGCAGTAAGCGAAAGGCGTTGTTCCAGGTGCGGAGCCGGTCGTCGAGAGTCAACAGGTGGGACGCCGAGCGGCCAGCGATGAGCACCACGTCGTAGGGCCCGTCACGGCCAGGCCACCGGCGCATGTCGCCTTCGAGATACGCGATCCGGCTGGCCACCGCACGCGGCTCCCGCTGCAGCCGCCGGACCGCCCGGTCGAGCATGGCGGTCGAGGTATCGACGGCCGTGAACTCGGCATTGGGCAAGGCGCCGGCCAACGCCGTCGTGATGCGCCCCGAACCGCACCCGAATTCCAGCACTGTTGCAGGGTGTAGCCGCCGCAAGAGGCGGGCGTAGAAGCGGGCATCGAGGTCGTCGCCCTCATGCTCGAGGTCGTAGTCGTC
This sequence comes from uncultured Acidobacteriota bacterium, assembly GCA_963843885.1. Taxonomy (GTDB): domain Bacteria; phylum Acidobacteriota; class Vicinamibacteria; order Vicinamibacterales; family UBA2999; genus CADEFD01. The sequence continues at coordinate 81,756 of CAWJMJ010000009.1, read as the reverse complement.
CGGTCGGTCGTAGAATCTCCGCGCCCTGCGCGCCGTGGGCGAACCCGCTCTTGGGCGTCATGCACCGCCCCTGGTCTGGACGCACGCGTCGAGCGACTCATCGTCGACCCAGAATTGCCATTCCGAAACCCCGAGTTCGGCGGCAGCTACGTCGAGACGGACCGAGCGAACCGCCGAGGCGAAGATCAGCCCGAGCACCCCTTCGCAGTCGAGCACGTAGCCGAGCGGCTCCGGCCACACCCCTGTCAGGCGAATGGCCGGGCGGTCGCTGGCCACGCACAGCACCCATTGATCGGCGGCTGGAGACGACAGCCGGTCGGCGCGGAACGCCATGTCCGCCCCGACCGGCACGTCTTGGTCATACGCCACGAGCAGTTCACCAGATAGCATCGTGGACGCCCTTTCGTTAGAAGCGGAACGACACGCCGAGAGTTCCGCGCCAGAAGTTGAAGCCGCCGAGGTCGAGATTGACGCCGTCGTCCTTCGAGTCCTGGATGCTGCGGAAGTAGCGGACGTCGCCGCGCAGCCCAACCCGGTCGTTGAACTGGCCAATCAATCCGCCGCCGATGTTGACGCCGAAGCTGTTGTCGTTCAGGTCGAAGAAGTTGTCGACGCTGGTCGCCTTGGTGCGGATGATTCCGGCGCCGCCGCTGACGTAGGGCCGCAGTGGCGCGCCCGAGGGCGAGGCCACCATCAGGTTGGCCATGAAGGTGGCCACGTTGCTGTCGTCGATGCCGTCGAAGCCGTCGAGCTGGTCGCCGTCGTTGGCTTCGAAGAAGTTCGGAGTGACGGCCGCGTCCAGTTCCAGACCGAACAGGCCGGCGCCGAGGAAGGCCGCGCTCAGACCATAGGTGGCCTGGCTCTTGGGGGTGTCGCCACCGAAGGTCACACCCGCATACGGGGTGAGGAGCCAATCGGCTCGTGCTGTGGTGGCGCTCAAAAGTAGGAGGACCACCGCCGCGGAAATGTGTCTACGCATTCTTCGTCTCCTGGTGCCTTGGGAAAGGTCGATGCTTCCAGCCATTGCACGCTGCGTGCCTGCGATAAGCGGCGTCACGCCGGGGGTGCACTACACAGAATGTGCAGGCAGCTACCCAGATGTAGGGCGTTGGGCCGCCGCCGTGCCGTGTTGTCGTGGACCTCGAATTGCACCGCTAGGCTGATGGAGAAGAACTGATGGAAGAGACTCCGCTCGCCACCCGACGTTCGGCTCAGGCGGCGACCGGCCTGCTGGCGGGCGCGGCCCTGCTCTTCATGTGGTCGCGACGTGCGCGACCGACAGAGTGGCGGGACCGTGTGGCCGTGGTCACCGGCGGGGCGCGCGGGCTGGGCTTCGCACTGGCGCGCGAGCTGAGTGAAGCGGGAGCCATCGTGTGGATGGTGTCGCGCACCCCTGACCAGCTGGCGCGCGCCGTCCGCCGTCTGCGAGCCCGGGGCGGCGAGGCCCACGCTTTCGAAGCGGACGTGACCCGGCCCGATGAGGTCGAGGCGCTCGTCGCGGCGGTGATGGCGCGGCACGGCCGCCTCGACGTCATCGTCAACAACGCCGGTGTCATCACCGCCATGCCGTTCGAGAACGCCACGGTGGCCGACTTCGAGGAGTCGATCGCCACACACTTCTGGGGACCGCTCTATCTGACCCGGGCCGCCCTGCCGTGGCTGCGGCAGGCGCGGCCCGGGCACGTCATCAACATTTCGTCGGTCGGTGGGCGGGTGGGCGTCCCGCATCTGGCCCCGTACTGCGCCGGCAAGTTCGCCTTGACCGGGCTCTCGCAGGTGTTGAGCGCCGAACTGGCGGCCAGCGATGTCCACGTCACCCTGGCCACCCCGGGGCTCATGCGCACCGGGTCGGTGCGCCACGTGCGTGTGCGCGGCCACCACCAGGCCGAGGCCCGCTGGTTCGCGGCCATGTCGGCTTCCTCGCTGACCTCGACCAACGCCACCGCCGCTGCCCGTGGAGATCCTCGAGGCCGCCCGTCACGGCCGCGTGGCGGTGACGCCCGGGTGGCAGGCTCAGGCCCTGATCGCGGCGACCGCCGTCGCCCCCGGTCTGACCGCCACGGCAATGGCGGCGGCCACCGAACACCTGTTACCCGCGCCGGCCAGCGGTCCGAGTCCGGCACACGCCGTGGACAGCCTCGATCTGGGCTGGGCGCAGGTGCTGGTCTCGGATGCCACGGCTGTCGCCTACAACCAACTGTGAGGCTGCCATGCAACCGTCCCCCTGGCTGAGCGACCCTGTTCAGGCCTATCCGGCGCTCGAGCGCGACCTGCAAGTCGACGTCGTCATCGTGGGCGCCGGCATCACCGGCGTGACCGCGGCCGCTCTGCTCAAGGAGCGGGGCTTCCGAGTGGCGCTGCTCGACCGCGGCAAGATCGGCCACGGTGACACTGGCCACACGACGGCCCACCTGGCGGCCGTGACCGACCGACCGCCTCACGACCTGCTGGCGACCTTCGGCGCCACGACCGCCGCACTGGTCTGGGACGCCGGAGTTCGGGCCATCGCCGAGATCGAGCGCGCGGTCGCGGCGCATGCCGTCGACTGCGCTTTTGCCCGGGTGCCGGGCTACCTCCACGCCCGTCCCGGCCACGCCCGCGCCGCCGACGATGCAGCGGCGCTCCGGAAAGGTCTGGACAGCAGCGCTGTGTTGCCCCTGGCAGCCGAGTGGCGGGACGCGGTGCCGGCCTTGGCCGCGCCCGGCATCCGCTACGCCGATCAGGCGCGCTTCCGGCCGCTGCCCTACCTGCAAGCGCGGGCCGCCGCCGTCCAGGGCGCCGGCAGCGTCGTCCACGAGCAAACGGCGGTCGACGAGATCTCCGGACCGCCATTCAGGGTGCGGGCCAACGGCCACACCATCGAGGCCGAGCGGGTGGTCCTGGCCACCCATACGCCGCTGCAAGGTGCGGCCGGTTCGCTCGGCACGATGCTGTCGCAGGTACGCCTCGCGCTCTACACGAGCTACGCCCTGCGCGCGCGCGTCGATCAGGGCCGGGTGCCCGACGCCCTGTGGTGGGATACGGTCGATCCGTATCGCTACGTGCGGCTGGACCCGGGCGACGGCTGCGACTACCTGATCGTCGGAGGCGGCGACCACAAGACCGGCCAACCGCACGATAGCGCGGCGGTCTACCGCGAACTCGAAGCCGTGGCCCGCGCCCTCGCGCCCGAGGCCGCCGTCGACTACCGCTGGTCCGGCCAGGTGGTCGAGCCGTCCGACGGCCTGCCGTTCATCGGCGAGAGCTCGGCGGGGCAGTTCAGCGCCACGGGCTACGGCGGCAACGGCATCACCTTCGGCACCATCGCCGGCATGATGGCCGCCGACTGGGCGGCGGAAGTGGCGAATCCGTTCGCCGAAGTGTTTTCCTATGGGCGCAGCGGCCTGCGTGGCGGCGGCGCCAGCGCCGTGATGAGCGAGAATATCGATTTCCCTCGCTACCGCATTCACGATGCCGTCAGCGGTGCCCGCGACGCGGAGGCGACGGCGCTGGTGCCCGGCTCGGGCTGCATTCTCGAAGTGGACGGCGTCGTGGCGGCTGTCTACCGCCGCCAGGACGGGTCGTACGAGCGCCGGTCGGCGCTGTGCACCCACATGGGCTGCCGGGTGGCGTGGAACGAAACCGAAGCCACCTGGGACTGCCCCTGTCACGGTTCGCGCTTCACCCCCGACGGGGCCGTGCTGTCCGGCCCGGCCGAGACGCCGTTGCCATTGCTGGCGGACGGACCTGACGCTGCCTCGAATGCCACTCGAACAGGAGCCAACGATGACGACCTCGCCCGATGACGCCGAGCCGCGCGCCGGCCTCGACCCTCGACAGACCGAAGTTCCTGGCGACCTGGACGCGCCGGACATCGTGAGTCCGGTGGGCGAGGAGATGCCGGTCCAGACCCACGACGACGTCGACGCGCCCTCAGGTGAGCAGTCGCCTACTCAGGAACGGCAGCGCGACGGCCATCCGCCCGGGAGGAGCCGCCGCTAGGGTGGCACGCCGCGTGCACTTCTGATGGCCGAGCATACGGTGCGCTCGAACCGGCGCCGGCGCAGGCGCCCGAAGGAGAGAGTCGATGTACGAGAATCAGCGAGACAACGGAACGGGATTCGCCACCGGCGTGTTGATGGGCGCGATGGTGGGCGCGGGCGTGGCGCTGCTGCTGGCTCCGAAGGCCGGCGTGGAACTGCGCGGCGATCTGGGTGAGTCGGTCTCGTCGCTGCGCGACGCAGTGGCGCGCCGCTACCGCGAGCTGGCCCGGAAGGCCGGCGTCGAACTCGAAGACCTCGAGGCCTACGCCGAAAGTGCCGCGCAGTCGTTCGAGACCAGCGCCAGCGAGATGCTGGAAAGCGCCAAGGGCCGGGTCCGCGGCGCGGCCAAGCAGGCCGAGTCGACCCTCGACAGCCAGGCGTAGGCCTGCGGAGGCGCTGTGGACTGGTGGCGCGATCGGTCGCTGACCGCCACGCTGCTCGGGTTGTTCGTCGTGTGCGCGGTGGCGCAGCTCCTGACGGGGTGGCACACCTACAACGACGAACTCCATGACCACGGCCATGCGCTCGTCACCCTGAGCGCCTATCTGCGCTCTGGCCATCTGTGGGAAGCGCTCTTCGAGAACTGGGAGAGCGAGTTCCTGCAGATGGGGGTGTTCGTCACGTTCAGCACCGTGCTCTACCAGCGCGGCTCGCCCGAATCGCGCCGGCCCGGCGCCATCGAGTTGGTGGACGCCGATCCCCGCCGCTTCGCTCACCTGCCCGGCGTTCCGTGGCCGGTGAAGCGGGGCGGATGGGTGCTCCGCGTCTACGAACATTCGCTCGGCCTCGCCCTGTTCCTGCTCTTCCTCCTGTCCTGGCTGGGCCATGCCCTCGGCGGGTGGCGCGCCTTTGCAGCGTCCGAGAGCTGGCATGGCCGGCCCGAGCCCGCACTCCAGGATTACGTGACGTCGCAGCTGTTCTGGTTTGAATCGTTCCAGAACTGGCAGAGCGAATTCCTGTCGGTGGCGGCAATGGTGTGGCTGGCCGTCTACTTGCGGCAGCGCGGGTCGCCGGAGTCGAAGCCGGTGCATGCGCCGCACGACGAAACCGGCCGCTGACCGGCGGCCGGCAGCCCGGAGCATGCTAGCGTGGCGCGATGCCCGTGGCGCCGTTCCGCCTGCTGCCCCCGCACGTCGAAGAACACCGCGACCGGTGCTGGCGCCGTGAGAACACCCGTCAGGTCACCACCGCGCGCGACGCCGAGCGGTTCGTCGAGCAGGTTGGTTTCACCGCCTGCCTGACCGACTCCCGACGGCCTGGGCCGTCGCTCTACGTCGCGGTCTGCGGCCGCCGCGATGCGGTCATGCCCCGCCACGTCCAGAAGGACCCCGAGGCATCGCTCACCTGGATGCTCAAGGACGAGCTCGTCAATCGGGGCCGGGTGTATTACGCCAAGCTGGCCCGCGGCAAGGCGACCTTCATCGCGCCGCGCATGGTTCCGTTCTTCCATGCCGTCTGGGGCGTGCGGCGCTCCGCCGAGTCGGCGGTTCTCAGCCTCGGCGCCCGTCGACTGCTGCGGGTGTTACGCCGGGAATGGGAAATAGGCACCGCCGACCTCAAGGCCGACTCGGGTCTGACCGACCGCGCGGTGTTCACGCGGGCGCTCGACGAACTCCAGGCCGCCATGCTGGTCGTGCCGAGCGCCGTCTACTACGAGCCGACCTTCACCTACATCTACACCCTGGCCGTGGGCCGCTTTCCCGACGCGTTGACCACGCGGGTCAGCCGGAAGACGGCGCTCAAGGAGATCGCGCGCTGCTTTCTCGACGGCGCCGGCCGAACGGCGCGCGGCGAACTGGCGCGGGTCACCGGTTTGTCGCGCGCTGAGGCCGGGCTCGGGAACCAGGCCTTGGTGGCGGAAGGTTACGCCACCATGGTGGCGCCCGGCGTCTACCAGAAGACCGGGCCGCTCGGCGGCGCCCTCGGCGAGGACGTGGCGGAAAGCGCGACTGCCGACGACCGCGCCGGCGACGCATTCCACGACGCGCACGACGACGGGGACGCGTAGCGACGGCCCGGTGGCCGTTTCGTCGCGCGTCCGTCTCGGGAAGCTGTCTGGTGGTGCGGGCCGGCGCGCGCGAACCCGCGAGCCCGGCAGTTTCGTGGCATCATCGGGGCGGCGCCGCCGGCGGAACGCACCGTGGGTCCGGTCGCCGGTTCAGAGCAGACCATGGCCACCAACGAGACCCGATTCAACTGGAGCGATCCGCTGCTCCTCGACCAGCAACTCACCGACGATGAACGCATGGTGCGCGACACCGCGCGCGCCTACTGCCAGGAGAAGCTGGCCCCGCGGGTGCTCGAGATGTTCCGCCACGAGAAGCCCGATCCGGCGATCTTTCGCGAGATGGGCGCGCTCGACTTGCTCGGCATCGTCATTCCCGAGCAGTACGGCGGCGCCGGCATGGGTTACGTCAGCTACGGCCTGGTCGCGCGCGAGGTCGAACGCGTCGACTCGGGCTTCCGCTCGATGATGAGCGTGCAGGGCTCGCTCGTCATGGTGCCGATCAACGAGTTCGGCACCGAGGCGCAGAAGCAGAAGTACCTGCCGAAGCTGGCGACCGGCGAGTGGATCGGCTGCTTCGGCCTGACCGAGCCGAATGCACGGCTCCGATCCGGGCGGCATGACGACGCGCGCCAAGAAGGTCGACGGCGGCTACGCTCTCACCGGCACCAAGTCGTGGATCTCGAACAGCCCGATCGCCGACGTGTTCATCGTGTGGGCCAAGGACGACGACGGCAAGATCCGCGGCTTCGTCCTCGAAAAGGGCATGAAGGGCCTGAGCGCGCCGCCCACCCACGGCAAGGTCGGCCTGCGCACCAGCATCACCGGCGAGATCGTGATGGACAACGTCTTCTGCCCGGAAGAGAACGCCTTTCCCGATGTGCGCGGTCTCAAGGGCCCGTTCACGTGCCTCAACAGCGCCCGCTACGGCATCGCCTGGGGCGCGCTGGGCGCGGCCGAGGACTGCTGGTTCCGCGCGCGCGACTACGTCATGGAGCGCAAGCAGTTCGGCCGGCCGCTCGCCGCCAATCAGCTCATGCAGAAGAAGCTGGCCGACATGCAGACCGAGATCGCGCTCGGCCTGCAGGCCGTGCCTGCGCCTCGGCCGCATGAAGGAAGAGGGCACGGCCTCGCCGGAGATCACCTCGATGCTGAAGCGCAATTCGTGCGGCAAGGCGCTCGACATCGCGCGCCTGGCGCGCGACATGATCGGCGGCAACGGCATCGTCGACGAGTTCGGCGTCATCCGGCATCTGGTGAACCTCGAGGTGGTCAACACCTACGAAGGCACCCACGACGTGCACGCCCTGATCCTCGGCCGCGCCCAGACCGGCATCGCGGCGTTCAGTAACTGACCGGCGCGCCGGGCGCGTTCAGGCCGAGCCGCCGAGTAGTGACGCGGCGCGCGCCTCCTGCCACGCCGTCACGTCCCCGGGCGTGACGGCGTTCGCGTGGTGCAGCGTCCAGTTCAGGCAGCGATGAGATCGTCGGCGTCCTCGAGTCCGAGTCCCAGCCGGATCAGCCGGTCGAAGCCGTGCGGCGCAGTTGTGCCTTGGGGGTGAAGTACTCGGACACCGTCTGGTGGTGGTTGACCTTGGTGGCCAGCCCGTCGAACGACAGGGCGTAGCGCAGCGATCAGCGTCGTGGCGAGCACGTCGGCGACGTGGCGCGTCTGGTCTTCGTCGGCGCCGGCGACGCGGAACGACAGCAGCGAGCCGTGCCGCCGTACTGCGCGGCGATTACGGCGGCGTCGGGGTGCTCGGGCAGGGACGGATGGAACACCCGCTCGACCCGCGGATGGCCGGCCAGGAAGGCGGCGACACGGCTGGCGGTGGCCGAGCGGCGCGCGTGCGCGGCCTCGGCGCCGTCCCAGCCGGCCACGACCGCCTCGGCCGCGCCGCCAGTCGAGGATGCCGCCGCGCATCGCGAGCAGATCCATCGCGGCGTTCGCCGAACGGCGTGTCGTTGGTCGCGATGTAGCCCCACAGGTCGCGGTCGCTGCCGCCGAGCGCCTTGGTGCCGCTGGCCAGCACCACGTCCACGCCCTGCGCGAGCAGCGGCGTCGCGAACGCCCACGGCGTGGCGATGGTCGAATCGAGGACCAGGCGCAACTCCGGTGCCGTGGCGCGGGCGGCGCGCACCAGCGCGACGAGCGCGGCCACGTCCTGCGCGCGCACGAGCGGGTTGGTGAACGTCTCGGCGAACACGAACCGCGTCTCGGGCCGGATGGCCGCGGCCAGCGCCGCATGATCGCCGTCGTCGACGATGCGTCACGCGCCCGCCGACGCGCGTCGGCCAGCCAGTGCAGATAGGTCCGCGTCTTGTTGTAGACCTGCCGCAGCATCACGGCGTGGCTGCCCGGCGTCATGAGCACGTCGCAGGTGACCGCCGTGGCCTGCATGCCGGAATCGCACGACCAGCACCGCGCCCGCGGCTTCGAGGGCTTTCACCTTGCCGATCAGCGCGGCCGTGGCGGTCGTGCCGTAGCGGGCGTAGAGGTGGGGCAGTTCCGACCAGCAGCCGTCCCCGGCGAAGAGGAACGCCGCCTTGGCTTCCTGCCAGGCGACGGCGCGGGCCGAGCCGAGAGATCGAGCTGGACGGTGGGCTCGTCGGGATGCAGATAGGGAAGTCCAGCGCGGCGCGCGTGCGGCGTCGAGGGCCGCGTGCAGCGCGCGCGTGGGCGGCGCCATGTCGGCCAGGGGCGGGCGCTCGGCCGGGCACGTCCGCGGATCGAGCCAGCGCGCGACGCCGCTCATTCGTAGACCCCGAGCCACACACGCCTGCTCGACGCGCGCCAGCCGCGCCACCGCGGCGCGCACGTCGTTCGATCGGGCTCATCGTCGCTGGACGACGAGCATGAAGCCGCAGATGCACCACGCTCGCCCTCGGCGCGCGCCGCGCGGTTCTGCACGGCCAGCCCGGCGCGGCGCACGAGGCTCTGCACGCGGCGCTCCAGGCCCGGATGCGGCTCGTGCCGGTGACGCGCAGGTAGTGGCGGCGGAGCGCCGGAGGCGCGGCTCCGGGCGAGCCGGCCACCGGCAATGCCTGCGGCACGGGCCACCGCACCGAGTTGTCCTGCGCGAGATCGATGAGGTCGCCGAGCACCGCCGTGGCCGTGGGCAGCGCGCCGGCGCCCTTGCCGAACAGCCAGAGGTCGCCCGAGGACGCGCAGCGCAGGTAGACGGCGTTGTACTCCTCTTCGACCGACGCGAGCAGGTGCCACGTCGGCAGCAGCAACGGCTCGACGGCCATGTCGAGCGCGCCGTCGATGCGGGCGGCATGGGCGATGAGGCGGATGCGGCAGCCCATCGCCTCGGCGAGGTCGCAGTCGGCCGGCTCACAGCTCGCGGATGCCGCGCACCGGGAAGCCGTCGGGACGCACCCACGCGCCGAACGCGCGGTACGCCAGGATCGAGAGCTTCGCGGCGGCGTCGAGCCCGTCGAGGTCGGCGGACGGATCGGCCTCGGCGAAGCCGAGCGCCTGCGCCTCGGCGATCGGCCTCGTCGAGCGAGAGCTCGTCCTGCTCGATGCGCGTGATCATGAAGTTGCAGGTGCCGTTGACGATGCCGGCCAGGCTGTCGACCTCGTCGGCGCGATGGCTGAGATGCCGGATGATCGGCAGCGCCGCCGCGGCCGCGGCCTCGCAGAGAGCGGCGTCGCCGTGCGCTGCGCGAGGACGCCGAGCTCGGCGAGCTTCGACGCGAGCAGGGCCTTGTTCGCGGTGACGACCGGCTTGCCGGCGGCGAAGGCGGCGATCAGGATCGGCTCCATGGCCGCCCCCCCGGCCACCTCGACGACCACGTCGACGTCGGGATCGCTGACCAGTTCGAGCGGCCGGTCGGTCAGGGGAATACCGGCGGCCAGCGGGGATCGCGGCTTGGCGAGATCGCGCACGGCGATACGCGTCGACGCGGAACCGCACGCCGTAGCGATCGGCCACGGCGCCCTGCTGGCGCTCGATCATCTCGAGCACTCCGCCGCCGACCGTCCCGCAGCCGACCATGCCGATCCGCATTTCGCGCACCGGCTCGACGCCGACGCCCTCGAAACGCGGCCGCGCGCCCAGCCTGGGGGCGCCGCCGAACGCGCGCGCGCCGCGCAGCAGCTCGCCCAGCCGATCCTGGTCGGCGAGGAACGCGTCGTGGCCGTAAACCGAGTCCAGCTTCCACAACGACGACTGCGCCCCGGCCGCCTGCAGCTCGCGATACAGCTCCACCTGCAGGCCCTACGGGAACAGCAGGTCGCCCGGGACGCCGACGACGATGATGTCGGCGGTGACGCGCGCGAGCGCCGCGCGCAGCGTCGGCGCGTCGGTGCCGATGAAACCGCGATCGATGGCCTCGCTGAGGAGCAGGAACGTCTTGACGGGGAAGCGCTCGGCGAAGCGCTGGCCGTGGTGCTCGAGGTACTCGGCGACCGGCGGCCGGTCGAGCCCGGGCTCGAGCACCCCGAACCGCGTGTCGAGCTCGTCGCGGCCACGGTAGGTCAGCATGCCGAGTTGGCGCGCGCGGCTCATGCCGGTGGCGACGTCGCCGTTGCGCAGGCCGTCGCGGACCAGTTCGCGCTGCAGGTGACGCGTAGCTGTGCCCCAGCCGTCCGGGCGCAAGCCGGCCGAGATGGTGACGAGCGTGCCGCACCGCTCGGGATGACGCACGGCGAACGCGACCCCGACCATGCCGCCGAGGCTCGCGCCGACGAAGGTCACCGGGACGGCACAACCGCAGCCGTCGAGCCACGCGGCCACCAGGTCGGCCAGGCCGAGCACCGAGATCGCCGGCGGCGGGCCCGGCTCGTCGAGACCGCGCCACGTCGAGCCATTCCCGGGCCAGCAGGGACACAGCACGGTCATGCGCGACACGTCGATGAGGTCGGGCGCAAACAGCGCCGGCCACCAGGCGTCGGTGCCGCCGTGGCCTTCGCCGCGCCCGTCGCCGAACGGAAACGGCGAAGCGGTGATGCCGCCGACGACGACCACCACCGGCGCCGTGCCCAGCTCCGGACCGTAGGCCCAGCCCGACAGCACCACCTCACTCAGCGCGTGGCCTTCGATCACGAGCGACGGCCGGGCGACGTCGAGGCGGCGCAGGGTCGCGGCGGCCGCCGCGGAGGTGGACTCGGTAGTCGCGCTCACCGGTCCACCGTGCCATAGCGGCAGGCCTAAAGCAACATATCTATATTCGTGGATGTATGACTCGGACGCCCGGGCAAGTGCCCGGGCGAGAACGACACGGGCTGACGTCGCCCGCCGTGGCCGAGGGGACCGTGCTCAGTCGTGCAGGACGACGCTGATGAGCGAGCTGTGCACTTTGAGATGGCCGTTGTAGTCGATGAAGCCCAGCTTCCGGAACTTGTTCATGAAGAAGTTCACGCGTGAGCGGGTGGTGCCGACCATCTCGGCCAGCACGTCCTGCGACAACTGCGGCAGCACGCGGTGGGCCTCGTCTTCACGGCCGTAGCGGGCCAGCAGCAACAGCACCCGGGCCAGGCGCTTCTCGCTCGAGTTGAAGAGCTGATCGACCAGGTCCTCTTCGATGCGGATGTTGCGCGCCAGCATGTGGGCGAGGAAGCGCTCGGCAAACGCGGTGTGGTCGTGCAGGAGCCCGAGCATCAGCGCTTTGGTGATGCATAGCGTCACCGTCGGCAGCACGGTCGTCGCGGTGCTCATGCGGACGCTCTGGCCGGCCAGGCACCCTTCGCCGAAGAAGTCGCCGGGCCCGAGCATGCCGACGACGGCTTCCTTGCCGCCCGACGACAGCACCGAGAGCTTCACCCCGCCGTCCTGGACGTAGAACACGCTCGAGGCCGGCGAGCCTTGCGCGAACACCGAGACGCCGGCAGCCGCACGCTGGCTCTGGTAGGGCACGCCGGCGGCTTCGAGCATGGCGCTCACGTCGAAGCCCGGAAGGCCGCGCGATGCAGCTCGGCGGGAAGCCATGTCCGGCATGATGCCACGGGCCACGGTCCGGGGCCGCGCCTTTTTGCGAGCGGCCACCGCCAGCGCGGGCTCGGGCGCGTGCACCTGCATTCGCCGGAACCTGGCGAACGGGCGAGCGACGCGGCGGTCACAGCGAGACGGTCGAGAGCCGGGGCGTCGCGTCGAACAGCCGGTAGCGGCCCTTGCCCCCCTGTTTGGCGGAGTACATGGCCCGGTCGGCGTTGGCGATGAGACCGGCGGCGTCGCGGCCGTCGCGTGGATAGAGCGCCACACCGAGGCTGACGGTCACTGTCACCGTGCCATTGGCGAGCTCGTGCGGCGCCCCGCAGATGTGCAGCAGATGGGCGGCGATACCGGCGATGTTGGTCAGGCCGGCGCCGTCGGTGAGCAGGACGACGAACTCGTCGCCGCCGTAGCGGCACACCGTGTCCGATTGTCGCACCGACTCGCGCAGTCGCCGGCCGATCGACCGCAGCAGCTCGTCACCAGACTCGTGGCCGTGTTGCTCGTTCACGTTCTTGAAATCGTCGACGTCGAGGAAGCACAGCGCCAGTGGGCGGTCGCGGCGGCTCGCCAGCGCCAGCGCGGTCTGTAGCCGATCGCGCAACAGCACGCGATTGGGCAGCGAGGTCAGTGGATCGTGAAGCGCGGCGTGCGCCATCTGGCGCGCCAGGGCCAGCGCCGGTCCGACGTGACGGAAGACCATCACCGCGCCGGTGAGGGCGCCGCCGTCGTCGTCGTGGATGGGCGTCGTGGAATCCTCGATGGCGTGGTCGCGCCCAGCGTGATCGACGAGAACGCAATCGGCAGGGATGCCGACCGTGGCGTCACGCGCCAGCGCCTCCAGGAGCGGGTTGGGCATGGGCTGGCGCGTTCTCGCGTGTTCCAGCCGGACGACCTCGGCGACGGGACATCCTACCGCCGTGGCGCGGCTCCAGCCCGTGATGGCCTCGGCGGCGGCATTGAGGTAGGCCACGGTGCCGGAGGCGTCGACGCTCACCACCGCATCGCCAATCGCGTCGAGCGTGGCGCCGGCCGAGTGCGTCACCATCCGCTTGGACATACGTCGCGCTCCTGGCTCCGCCCTGCCGGCGCGTCAGCGCGACAAGGCCATTCGACGTTTCCACGATGTCCGAAGCCGTGGGCAGTCGCTGTTCACTTGTGTACAGGCCGCGGCTGGATTCAGAGGTCTGCGTCGGAGCGTGAGACGACCATGACGAGCGTGCCGGCGCGCGCCGGACCGTGCTGTTCTTCAGATACAACGAGGCCATCGTCACGGCGGGCGACAGGAGCGATCACGTGAACGGCGCGGCACACCCGCTCATCAGCAACACTCTGCCGGGTCTGGGGTTGCATGGGCGAGGCTCGGGCCACGGGGGGAGGGCGTCCTGCTGAGGTGGCCGATGTCGCGCCACGCGAAAGTCCTGCTATACTGCGTGAGTTCCGCTTTGTGAGTCCTGCCGCTGCTTCGACGCCGTCCGGTGTCGAAATCATGTCTCCAGCTCTCATCGAAGCCACGCGTCGCACTTCGTGACGCGTGCTGCGCGACCGCGACACGGCTACGACCGTGGAGTGCAGTGGAGCCCCCGGCGGCGCCCTAATCTGGGTGAGCCGGGTGATGACGCGACGACAGAGGAGACGACATGGCAAGTATCAAGGGCACCATCAAGCGTTTGGTCAGCGAAAAGGGATTTGGCTTCGTGCAGGCTGAAGACGGCACGGAGGACTTCTTCCACCAGTCGGCCTGCGCCGATGCCCGTTTCGACGAGCTGCGCGAAGGACAGTCGCTGACGTTCGAAAAGGGACAGGGCCCGAAGGGACCGCGCGCCGAGAACATCCGGCTGGCGTAGCTAGGTAACCGCGGGGTTCGGCTCCGGCCGGACCCCGCGGGCTGTTAGGGCGGACTAGCGGTGCAACGCCACTAGGTCGCCAACGCTCACGGCGTCGCTCGTGCGTTCGATACGAATCGTCGCCGACTCCGCCCGCACCGCCACGATGATGGCATCGGCAATCGCCTGCACCGGTCCGAGACCGTCCAGCGCCCGCCGGAAAATCGTCAGCCGCTGACCGCGCGCAGCTCCTTGCGCGGATCCCCGATCAATCACCATCAGCTGCCGCTCCGCGCCCAGTATCTGGCCGTGCTCGCCGAGGACGATATGCGCCGGATCGGCGTAGTGCGGCGCCAGCGGCGCGTGCGCCGTCAGCAGCGGCAGGCCGGCGAACGGCTCCACCGTGTCGCCGGCGAAGAGTTCGCCGCAGCTGTAGACCACCACCGCGATCGACGCGCGATCGCGCGCCTCGACGATCTGGATGAGGCCGGCCGTCTGCTCGCCGGTCGGGGCGCGGCCGGCGCCGCCGCGGGTCGCGCCGGCGCGAAAGGTGCGGCGCACGACCAGGTTCTGCCCGGCCTCGAGGCCGATGTCGGTGCCGGCGTCGACGATCAGCACGTCGCCGTTGCCGTAGAGCGTGCGGTGGCGGTCGTCGCGGTGCCCCACCAGGCGCGCGATCGCCAACGCGCCGTCGCTGGCCTGAACCGCGCCGCACACCGAGGCCAGCACGTCCCTGGCCACCGGCACGGGCTCGGGCCGTTTTGGTGCGGCCAGCCGCACGGGTGGTGCCGGCGGAGGCGGCGGCGCGGGCGCCGCGGCCACGACTTCCACGGCTTCTTGCAGGGCCGCCACTTCCAGTTGCTGATCGAGGATGAAGACATCGCCCCCGCGCAGGGCCACGCCGCTCCGCGTGTGGGTCTCGAAGCCGGGCAGCGCGAAGGTGATGGCGACCGTCGCGGCGGTCAGCGGCGGCGACAGGAACTGGCCGACGCCGTCGGTCACGACCGACACCGGCGCTCCGACGGAGGGCGCGATGGTCACGACGACACCAGGCAGGGCGGCCCCCGACCCGTCGGTAACGCGGCCGCTAAGGCGCGCGGCGTCGACTTGTGCAGAAACGCCGACGCTCGTGCACGCGAGCACGGCCACGGCTACGACAGCGAGGTTTCGGTTGGTCATCATGTGGGCGCTCGGGCGCACTCGTTGTATCGACCGGAGTACCACGGGGCTGCACAAGCGACCGCGGCGCTCAGCGGCACCCCGGGCGTGGCGCGGGGTGCGTGGTCGGGAGTGGCGGGCAGCGGTGGCGGGCGGCGATGTTCACCCGCGCCGCGTCGCGTCCCTGTCCAGGCTCGGTCCGTCGACCACCCAGCCGTAACACGCCTGGTCGTGCAGCACGCCGTCCTTCAGAAAGCTGCGCCGCGTCAGCCCCTCCAGTTGGTAGCCAGCCTTCTCGAGCGTCCGGCGCGAGCGCGTGTTCGAGACGACGACGAACGCCTCCAGGCGGGCGAGGCCGAAGACCGAGGTCGCATAGCGGGTCATGAGCATGAGCGCGTCCGGGCCGATGCCCCGGCCCCACACCGACTCGCCCAGCCAGTAACCAATCTCCGCCGAAAGGCGTTCGTTCCCGGTGCGCGGCACGATGCCGATGCCCCCGGCGGCCTCGCCCTCGACCTCGATGGCCAGCGCCTGCGGCGGCGGCGTGGCGCCGCTCATGGCGATGAAAGCCAGGGCGTCGGCGTCGGTGTACGGAAACGGGAAGGCGTCGCGCAGTTCCTTCGAGACGTTCTTGTTGTTGGCGTGATGAACCAGCGCGGGCAGATCGTCCGGCCGCCACGGCCGGAGCCGGCAGCGGGTGCCGATGAGCGGAAAGGCGGGGGCGGGCATGGCCGGTCCCATGGTCACTCGCCGGGCGACGGCGCTCACGACGGGCGATTTTGCGGGAGAATGAGCCGCATGCAGACGCGACTCGCGGTTGTGGCGGTGGCGTGCGCGCTGGCGGCCGTTGCCGTGCACGGCCAGCCCGGCGTCGAGGTGCTGCCGACCCCGGCCGGCGCCGACAGCGGCATGTACTCACTCACGACCGCCGCCGACGGCCGCACTTACCTCGTGTGGATCGAGCCGGCCGAGGGCGGCCACGCCTTGAAGTTCGCAGCGCTGGCCGCGGCCGGTTGGGAGACGCCCGTCGAGATCGCGCGGGGCGGTGATTGGTTCGTGAACTGGGCCGACCACCCCTCGCTCACGGCTGGCGCCAATGGCCGGCTGTTCGTGCACTGGCTGATCAACACCGGTCACAAGGGCGGCAGCTACGGCTATGCGATTCGCGTCGCCACGTCGGGGGATCGCGGTCGTTCCTGGACGACGGCCTTCGAAGAGGGGCGCGGCAACGTCCACGACTACTCTGGCTTCCTCTCCTTCCTGCCGACCGCCCGCGGCGTCGACGCCGTCTATCTCACGCCGCTGGCCCCCGACGACGGCACGAGCGTGGCCCACGATCACATCAAGACCGTGGGCGTGGCGTCCTTCGACCCCGACGGCGTGCTGCTGTCGCGGCAGATCGTGGACGGCGACGCATGCTCGTGCTGCAGCACCGACCTCGCCGAAGCCGCGGCCGGGCCGGTGGCCGTCTACCGGGATCACGACGCCGGCGAGATTCGCGACATCTCGATCGTGCGCAAGGTGGACGGCAAGTGGACCTCGCCGGCGCCGGTGCACCGAGACGGCTGGATGATTGCGGGATGCCCGACCAACGGCCCCGCCGTGGCGGCCTCCGGGACGCGCGTCGCAGTGAGCTGGTTCACCGCCGCCGGGAACCAGCCGCAGGTGAAGGTGGCGTTCTCGAACGATGGCGGCGCGACCTTCGCGGCGCCGATCCGCGTGGACGGCGGCACCCCTACCGGCTGGGCCGACGTCCTCCTGCTCGAGGACGGGCGCGCGCTCGTCAGCTGGCTCGAACGCACCGGCGAGGGCAGCGGCGAGATTCGCCTGCGCGAAGTCTCGCCCGGCGGGCGCCGCACCCACGGCGCTCACCGTGGCGACCGCCTCGAGCGGCCGCGCCACGGGCATCCCGATGATGGCGCGCGCTGGCGATCGGGTGATCGTCGCCTGGCGCCAGGACCGCGTGCGGACCGCGCGCGTGGCCATTCCAGCCGCCGCGGCCTCGCGTCGGTAGGCCGGCTTCCCGGAGGAGGACTCATGGCGTTCGGACGTGACTGGCTGAAGGAGTGGCTGCTCGACCCGGCCGGCACCTACTTGAATCACGGCACGGTGGGCGCCACCCCGCGCCGGGTGCTCGAGGTGCAGAAGGCGATTCTCGACGAGACCGAGCGGCATCCGAGCCGCTTCGTGCTGCGCGAACTGACAGCCCACGCCCCCGGCCTGTGGCGCCGCCCGGTGCCGCGCCTGCGCGAGGCCGCGGCCGTGGTGGCGAGCTTCGTCGGCGCCAGGGCCGACGATGTCGTGTTCGTGGACAACGCCACCACCGGCGCCAATGCCGTGCTGCGCTCGTTCCCGCTGGAGCCAGGCGACGAGGTCCTGGTCACCGACCTCGGCTACGGCGGCATCACCCGGGCAGCCCAGTTTGCGGCCCGCGCGCGTGGGGCTGCGGTAACGACGGTCGAGATGCCGTATCCCTTCACCGCGCCCGGCCTGGTCGCCGCCTGTGCCGCCGCCGCCGGCCCACGCACGCGCCTGGCCGTCATCGACCACGTGGCCGCCGACAGCGCGGTCGTGATGCCGCTTGCCGAGATCGCCGCGGCGCTGCGCGCCAAGGGCGTCGCGGTCCTGGCCGACGGCGCGCACGCGCCAGGCTCGGTGGCCCTCGACATCCCGGCACTCGGCGTCGATTGGTACGTCGCCAACCTGCACAAGTGGGCGTGGGCGCCGCGCAGCAGCGGCATCCTGTGGGCGCCGGAGCGCCGGCAGGCCGGCCTCCATCCGGCCGTGATCTCGTGGGGGCTCGACGAGGGCTTCACGCACGAGTTCGATCTCGTCGGCACTCGCGATGCCTCGGCGCATCTGGCCGCGCCCGCCGCTCTCGCGCTGCTGGCGGAGTGGGGCGGCGACGACATCCGCCGCTACAACCACCACCTGGCCACGACCGGCGCGCAGCGTCTGGCCGAGCGGTGGGGCACGACGGTGACCACGCCCTCGGCCCTGAGCGGGTCGATGGCCACGGTGATGTTGCCCGCGGCCGCCGCCACCACGCGTCACGAGGCGATGGCGCTGCGCGACCTGTTGCTCTTCGAGCACGGCATCGAGGTGCACGTGTCCACCTATCGCGACCGCGGGCACGTCCGCATCTCAGCGCAGATCTACAACGACATGAGCGACGTCGACCGCCTCGCGGTGGCGGTGCTGCAACATGCCGGCAACCGGGTCGCTGCCGGCGCAGGGCTCGTCGGGCACACCGCGGATGCGGGACACTAGTCCGAGACCGTCAGGTAGACCCCGGCCAGGCTGATGGCGGCCGCCACGAGCGTCGTCACACCCACGGCTTCGCCGCCGAGCCACGTGCCGAGCAGCAGCGCCACGACCGGATTGACATACGCGTAGGTCACGACTCGCGCGGCCGGCATCGTCCGCAGCAGAAAGACGTAGGCGCTGAAGCCGAGCAGCGAGCCCATCACGATCAGGTAGAGCAGGGCGAGCACGGCTTTGGCCGGCACGGCCGCCGGGGCGAAGCCGCGCAGTTCGCCCGACGCGCCCGACACGATCATCAGCGTCGCGCCGCCGAGCAGCATCGGCAGGCCGGTGGACAGCGCGGTGGAATCCGACACGGGCATGCGCCGCGCTCGCAGCGTGCCGGCTGCCCAGGCCATGGCCGCCGCCGACGTGACCGCCGCGGCGACCGGGTCGAGGGCTGGGGCTCCAGCCGCGGGCCAGAGCAGGAGCAGCGACCCGACGAAGCCCAGAGCCACGCCCCCGGTCGTGCGCCGCGATGGCCGGCGGCCGGCACCGGTCACCCACTCGAGGGCGACAATCCAGATGGGGATGGTGGCCGCCAGCAGGGCGGTGATGCCAGAAGGGTTGCGCTGGGAGGCCCAACCGATACCGCCATGGTTGACGACGAACATCAGGCCGCCGACCACGAAGGCCTGGCGAAACGCTGCCGGGGTGGGCCGGGTGGCGCCGCGGGCGATGCCGAAGACGACCAGCACCAGGCCGGCCACGGCGTTGCGGGTGGCCCCGGTGAGGAACGGCGGAATCGCGGCCACGGCGAAACGCACCGCCAGGAAGGTCGAGCCCCAGACCAGATAAATGACCGCGAAGGCGCCGACAACGAGCTGGAGCGAGGGGGTCCGTGTCCCGGCCGGCGGCGTCACAGTCGGACGATCGTGCCACAGGGTCGGAGGGCCGGAATCGGCGGCCCCGCGCGCGCCAGAAAAAATTCTGGAACCGGGTCCGTCCAAGTCAGTGGTGGCAACGGCGTGCTGTCGGCGCTGTGAACCTGGAGGGGGCATTCGCGGAACCGGCCGCGCCGTTGTCACTGTAGCCCCCGGTCCTCACTTCCCGCGCCGGTCGGCGCGGTAGACGCCCCGTTACGCCGTCTGGGCGAGTCCCGGTAAGAAGTAAGCGTGTGGATTCTTCCTGGCGGGACGCGCCCGCCGCTAGAATGCGCCACATGACACGTATGCGGACGTTGGCGATGACGGCCCTGGTAGTGGCGACGCTCGGCGGGACGACCGGCCCGCTCGGGGCTGATGGGCAACGCGGCCGGGCGCGCGACGCGGCGCCAGCGGTCTCCCTTTTCGAAGTGCACGAGCGCAGCATCGCCCAATTGCAGGCAGCGCAGACCGAAGGCAAGGTCACCGCCCGCGGCCTGGTCGAGTCGTACCTGGCACGCATCGCGGCCTACGACCAGGCAGGTCCGCGCCTGAATGCGATTGTCCAGCTCAACCCCCACGCCCGCGACGAGGCCGATGCGCTCGACCGCGAACGGGCCGCCACCGGGCCGCGCGGTCCGCTTCACGGCATCCCGGTGCTGCGTGAAGGACAACTACGACACGGCCGGTCTGGCGACCTCGGGCGGGGCCCTGGCCCTGGCCACGCTCGTGCCCAAGGACGACGCCTTCCAGGTGAAGCGGCTGCGCGCGGCCGGCGCCGTGATCCTGGGCAAGACCACGATGCACGAGCTGGCTGCCGGCATCACCACCATCTCGTCGCTCACCGGCCAGACCCGCAACCCCTACGACCTGATGCGCGTGCCCGGCGGCTCGAGCGGCGGCACGGGCGCCGCCGTCGCCGCCAGCTTCGGCGCGGCGGGGATGGGCAGCGACACGTGCGGCTCGATTCGTATCCCGGCCGCGAACCAGAACCTGGTCGGGCTGCGCGCCACGCGCGGCTTGTCCAGCCGCGCCGGCGTGATGCCGCTCTCGGACACCCAGGACGTGGCCGGGCCGCTGGCCCGCACCGTCGCCGACCTGGCCCTCATGCTCGATGCCACGGTCGGGCCCGATCCGGCCGATCCGATCACCGCCGGCGCCGCCGCGCACGTCCCGCGCTCGTACCTCGACGCCACGCGTGAAGGCACCCTCAAAGGCGCGCGCATCGGCGTGCTGCGGGCGCTCTTCGGCACGACGCCCGAGGACGACGAAGTCGACCAGATCGTCAGGAAGGCACTCGAGGCCATGACGGCCCAAGGGGCCGAGGTGGTGGACGTGGTCGTGCCCGGGCTCGAGGAACTGCTGCGCGAGAGCAGCGTCATCGGCGACGAGTTCAAGTTCGACCTGGCCGATTACCTTGCCCGGCACCCGGGCGCGCCGGTGGCATCACTCGGCGAGATCCTCGAGCGCGGCCTGCACGACGTGGCCCTCGACGCGACCTTCCGCTTGCGCAACGCGCCCGAGCGGCGCGACACCGAGCACTACCGCCAGGCGCTGCTCAAACGCCGCGTCCTGCGCGAGGCCGTGGTCACCACGCTCGAGAGCCTGCGCCTCGACGCGATGGCCTATCCGACCCTGCGGCGCAAGCCCACCCTGATCGGCGAGGCGCAGATCGGCACGACCTGTCAGTTGAGCGCGACGACCGGCCTGCCCGCCCTGGCCATGCCGGCCGGCTTCACCGTCGATGGCCTCCCGATCGGCGTGGAACTGCTCGGCGGGGAGTTTGCCGAGGGGCGCCTGCTGGGCCTGGCGCAGGCCTGGGAGACGTCGGCCCGACCGCGCCGGGCCCCATTCAGCACGCCGCCGCTCGTGAACGGCGCGGCGCCCCCGCTCGTGAAGTTCGCGGCCGCCATCGGCGACCCCACCGCCGGCCCGGGAGCGCGGGTGCAGGGCGATTACGAGCCGACGACCGGCGTGCTCAGCTACAGCGCCATCGCCACGATGCCGACGGCCGACCGGCTGCTGGCCGTGACCCTGCAGCGTAGCGACGGCGAGCAACCGGGCCCGATCGTGGCCCATTTGCTGGCCCGCGGCCGGGGCTCGGCCACCGCCGCTCTGGCGCTGCGGGGGCGCGACCGCGAAGATCTGGTGGCTGGCCGGCTCTTCCTTCACCTGTATTCGGAGAAAAAGCCGCTGGGCGTGGCCCGCGTCGCGCTACGTCTGCCGTAGCCGCTCGTCGGCGGAATGTCGGCCCGGGACCCAAAAAACGCCGGAATCGACGCGCCACGCTGGTGCAGCCGCGCGCCGGACTGGGCGATGCCTCCGGAGAATCGTGACGACGAAGAAAAGTCATCAGGGGCCGGAGCGTTGGATTAGTATGAGCGCGTTCTTATCGCGCGCCGCACCGGCCATGTCGGCCGTGTCCGGGTGCCGCCGCCGGAGACAACACATGTCGAAGCCATACGGGGTTGGGCGCAGATCGTTCCTTCAGAATGCCAGCATGACGGCGCTACTTGGTGCGGTCGGCGGCGGGGTGCCGTCGATGGCCGCCGCCGCGGCGACTGGCGCGTTTGCGCCGGGCCAGGGCAAGTTCGATTTCGACACCCCCTACAACCGCTTCGGCACTTCCTCAATCAAGTACGACTCGATCATCCGCCTCTACGGCAAGGACAGCATCCAGGTCGGCATGGGCATCGCCGACATCGACTTCAAGGTCGCGCCCTCGATCACCAAGGCGCTCATGGAGCGGCTCCAGCACGAGAACTGGGGCTACCTCGACATGCCGGCGTCGTTCCTCGAGAACGTGGCGGCGTGGAACAAGCGCCATTACGGCGTGACCTTCGACCCGTCCCAGGCCGTCATCACCATGGGCGTGCACCCCGGGCTGATCGCGACGCTGCGCACCTTCTCGCCCAAGGGCACCAAGGTCCTGCTCACGACCCCGACCTACAACGGCTTCTACGGCGACCTCACGGCCACCCAGACGCTGGCCGAGGAAGTGAAGCTGACGCAAGGGCCCGACAACACCTTCGCCTTCGACTTCGATCAGTTCGAAAAGCAGATCAGCGTCGACACCAACACCTTCATCCTGTGCAATCCGCAGAACCCCACCGGCAACTGCTGGAGCGCCGCCGACCTGCTGCGCATCGGCGAGATTTGCCTGAAGCACCGCGTCGTCGTCCTGGCCGACGAGATCCACTGCGACTGGGTGGCCAAGGGCCAGAAGTACACGCCCTTTGCCAGCCTGCCCAACAAGGCCGTGGTCGACAACAGCATCACGTTCAAGGCCGCCAGCAAGTCCTTCGGTCTGGCCGCGCACAAGGTGGCGTGGTTCTATTCGACCAACAAGGACTACATGGACCGCATCAAGGTGAACCACCGCGCCGAGCTGAACACGCTCGGCATCGTGGCCAACATGGGCGCCTACACTCCCGAGGGCGAGGAGTGGCTGTCCCAGGCGGTCGAGTACGTGGACGGCAACACCTCGTTTGCCACCGACTTCGTCAACAGCAAGCTGGCCGGCGTGAAGACCCACAAGCCGCAGGGCACGTACCTGATGTGGCTCGACTTCACCGAGTACGCCAATAAGATCGGCACCAAAGCCATGGCCGCCGACTACAACCGCACCAAGGCGCCCGACGCGCCGGCGCTCTCGCCCGAGCAGATGCTCGAGCGGCACCTGATCAAGACGGCCAAGGTGCACCTCAACTCCGGTCAGTCCTACGGCAAGGGCTCGGAGAACCACATGCGCATGAACGTCGGCACGTCGCGCAAGACGTTGGAACTGGCGCTCAACAACCTGGCCGGCGCGCTGTCCAAGTCGTCGAGCCTGTAACCGCTGCTTGACCCGGGGCGGCGGCCGCGCCGCCTCCCCGGCCCCCTCCTGTCCGGCTCCCTCCGCCCGTCGCCCTCCGCGGCCCGGCCTCTCGCCGGCCGCCGCGGAGTCCGGACGCTCATGCCCGCCGTTGTCATCGGACGACACGGTGCGCCGACGTCGAGCGACGGTGTGTCCTGCCTGGCCCGCTTCAATACCGGCGGGTGAGATCCCGTGATGAGGGGATGTGAGGCGCCATGGCGCCTACACAATCACGGATACAATGAGGGCGCTGATGTTCACGATGTTGACGGTCCTGTCGGAAGTGACGGCGGCGGCGGAGCCCGTCGGTCGTCACGCCACCGAGGTGCCCGAATTGGCCTCGATGGCCCTCCTGTCGGTGGTGCTGGCGGGCATTTCGGTGGCCGTGCGGCGCACCGGGCCCAAGGCCGGCGCCGCCGCCTCGCGCGGGCCGCGAGGCAACGCCGACCAGCCCTAGACCCGCCTCCTGCCGTCGCGCGTCAGGCGACGCGCTCGATCTTCACCGACTCGATCGTGATGTCCTTGGCGGGGCGATCCTGCCGCCCGGTCGCGGTCTTGCCGATCGCCTTGATGACGTCGATGCCCTCGGCGATCTCTCCGAATACCGTGTGCTTGTTATCGAGCCACGGCGTCGCCGCCAGGGTGATGAAGAACTGGCTGCCGTTGGTATTCGGCCCGGAGTTGGCCATCGACAGCATGCCCTCCTTGCCGTGCTTCAGGCCGGGCGCGAACTCGTCCTCGAACTGGTAGCCGGGACCACCCATGCCGTTGCCGTTGGGGCAGCCGCCCTGGATCATGAAGTCGGCGATGACGCGGTGGAAGATGAGCCCGTCATAGAAGGGACGGGTCGCCTTGGCCCGCGTGGCCGGGTCGGTGAATTCCTTGGTGCCCTCGGCCAGGCCCACGAAATTGGCCACGGTCTTGGGGGCGTCCTTCTCGAACAGCCTGACCGTGAAGTTGCCTTCGCTGGTCGTGAAATGCGCATACAGTCCTGGTGTCATGGCCCCCGATCATAGCAAGGGATCGGGCGCGCACCCGCACAGTACAATCACGGGGCCATGACCGCTGGGCCCGCTCCTCTTGCCGCCGCCGATATCGCCGCGCTGGCGGCCGGCCGCCACCGCGACCCGTTCCGGGTGCTGGGGCCGCACGCGGTGGGAGGCGAGGTGGTGATCCGGGTATTCCGGCCCGGCGCCCGCCAGGTATCGGTGATCACTCACCCGGAGGGTGAACGCCTGCCGATGACTCGCGCGCACGACAGCGGACTCTTCGAGACGCGGGTGCCCGGCGCGCGGACCGCCTTTGCGTATCGCCTCGAGCTGATCGACGCGGCGGGCGGCTCGCAGGTCATCGACGACCCCTATCGCTACGGTCCGTTGTTCGGCTCGATCGACGCGCACCTGCTGGCCGAGGGCACGCATTACCGCGCCTACGATGCGCTCGGCGCGCGCCTCGTCACGCATGGCGGCACCCCCGGCGTGCAATTTGCGGTGTGGGCGCCCAACGCCGCCAGTGTCAGCCTCGTCGGCGACTTCAATGACTGGGACTGGCGCGTGCATCCGATGCGCCTGCAAGCCGGCTCCGGGGTGTGGGAGATTTCCTGCCCGGCCTGGCCGCGGGCCCCCGCTACAAGTTCGAGATCGTGGACGCCCGCGGCCGCGCCCAGCAGAAGTCGGATCCCTACGGCCGGGCCTTCGAGGCGCCGCCCGATACGGCGTCGGTCGTGTGGCAAGACGCGTACGTGTGGCAGGACGACGCCTGGATTGCGGCGCGGCGCGAACCAGCGCCCGACGCGGCGCCGCTGTCGATTTACGAGGTGCATCTCGGCTCGTGGCGGCGCGCCGACCACGGCGCCCGCACCATGACCTACCGCGAGATGGCGGCCGAACTCGTGCCCTACGTGCGCGCGCTCGGCTTCACGCACATCGAGCTGCTGCCGGTGATGGAACACCCTTTCACCGGCTCGTGGGGCTATCAGGTCATCGGCTTCTTCGCGCCCACCAGCCGCTACGGCTCGCCCGACGACTTCCGCTTCTTCGTGGACGCGTGTCACCAGGCCGGTCTGGGCGTGCTGCTCGACTGGGTGCCGGGGCACTTTCCCAAGGACGCGCACGGCCTGGCCCGGTTCGACGGCACGGCGCTCTACGAACACGCCGACCCGCGCCAGGGCGAGCACCAGGACTGGGGCACGCTGATCTTCAATTACTCGCGCTACGAGGTGCGCACCTTTCTCCTGAGCAACGCGCTGTTCTGGCTGCGTGAGTTCCACATCGACGGCCTGCGCGTCGACGCCGTGGCCTCGATGTTGTACCTCGACTACTCGCGGCAGGCGGGGCAGTGGGTGCCGAACCGCTACGGCGGCCGCGAGAATCTCGACGCGGTGGACTTCCTGAAGCACCTGACCACTGTGGTGCGCGCCGAACAGCCGGGCGCGGCGTTGATGGCCGAGGAATCCACGTCGTGGCCGGGCGTGACGCGCGACGCCCGCATCGGCGGCCTGGGCTTCACCCACAAGTGGAACATGGGCTGGATGCACGACATGCTCGACTACATCGGACATGACCCGCTCTACCGCAAATGGCATCACGACAAGATCACCTTCTCGTTGCTCTACGCCTACAGCGAGCGCTTCCTGCTGCCGTTCTCGCACGACGAGGTCGTGCACGGTAAAGGGTCGATGCTGACCAAGATGCCCGGCGACGCCTGGCAGAAGCACGCCACGCTGCGCGCGCTGCTCGGCTACATGTTCTCGCATCCCGGGAAGAAGCTGCTGTTCATGGGCATCGAGATCGGCCAGTGGCGCGAGTGGAACCACGACCGGGAACTCGACTGGGCAGCGCTTGGCGACCCGCAGCACGCCGGGCTGCAGCGCTGGGTGCGTGACCTGAACCACGTCTACCGCGAGTGTGCGCCGCTGTGGGCCGCCGACTTCAGCCCCGAGGGCTTCGCCTGGATCGACTGCCACGATCACGAGAACAGCGTCGTGTCGCTGCTGCGGCGGGATCCCCGCACCGGCCAGACCGTCGTCGCGGTGGTCAACTTCACGCCCATGCCGCGTCGCGGTTACCGCATCGGCGTGCCCCGCGCCGGACGCTGGCGCGAACGCTTGAACAGCGACGCCGTGCCGTACGGCGGCAGCGGCACTGGCAACGCGGGCGAGGTGACGAGCCAGCCCATCGCCTACCACGAGCACGCGCAGTCGCTGTCGCTCATGGTGCCGCCGCTCGGCTTCCTGCTGCTCGAGCCGATGTCCGAGGCATCTTAGGGTCGGCGCCGCGCCCGGCGCCCTCGACCTCGGTTGGTGAGGTCGTCTCGGTGACCCTGTTCGAACCCGGCGGCCATGCTTGCTGGACGTCACAGAGTGGGGCAACTTCCGAGCACGGAGCGCCATCGCAGATTTCCGGATCGCGGCCGTGCTGTCCGCTCCCGCTCAGCGTCCGTTGACGGGACGGCAGTGCGGTCGCTGCACGGCACGGCGTGTGCACACGGGGCTGCGGAATGGCGGCACTCCATACCGGCCCTCGTGAGGCCTCGCGGTGGGGCGCACGCCCGTCCACCGGCCGCCAAGGCGCCGGGCAGCATGGCCGCCGGCATGGCGGCGATGACCGGCATTCCGTGATGCGGCGGCGCCCGGACGGCGACGCCCGGGGCCGGGTTGACGGGCACGGCGACCGGAGTTGGATGCCGCGATCCAGCGGCGTGATTCGCTTCCGCTGGATCCTGGTCACGGCCACCCTGCTGGGTCTCTTCTCGACGTTCCAGGCCTTCTACTACGTCTCCACCTTCGCGACCGGCCAGTCCAAAGCCGCGACCTTCCCGCACCTGCTGCTCCTGAATCTCAACTACTGGTTCAGCTGGGCCCTGCTCGCGCCGCCCGTGCTGTGGCTGGCGCGCTGCTTCCCGCTCGAGCGCGCCACGTGGCGGCGGAGCGTGCCGGTACACGTGGCCGGGGTGTTCGTCGCCACCCTGGCGCACGTCTCGCTGGTGATGGTCGGCCGCAGCGGCATCGGCGCGTGGTTCGGTCACGCCCGCCGGATGTCGTGGCTGGCGGAGTTCCAGGAGATGTTCTTCCTGAACTTCGATTGGGAGATGATGACCTACTGGACCATCGTCGGCCTGAGCCACGCCGTCCGCTATCACTACGAAGCGCGGTGGCGCGCGCTGGCGTCGGCGCAGCTCGAGACGCGGCTGATCGAGGCGCAGCTCCAGACCCTGCAGCGCCAGCTCCAGCCGCACTTCCTCTTCAACGCGCTGAATACCGTGTCGGCGCTGATGCACCGCGACGTCGAGGCGGCCGACGCCATGCTGGCGCAGTTGGGCGACCTGCTGCGCATGTCGTTCGAGACCCTGGACGTGCAGGAAGTGGCGCTCGAGCAGGAGTTCGATTTCCTCCGCAAGTACGTGGCCATCGAACAAGCCCGGTTCCGCGAACGTCTCCACGTCACGATCGACGTGGAGCCGGGCACCGGTCACTGTCTGGTGCCAAACCTTTTGCTGCAGCCGCTCGTCGAAAACGCGATACGCCACGGCATCGGGCCCAGGGTCGAACCCGGACACGTCCTGGTGCGGGCGACGCGCACGGGCGAGACGCTCGAGTTGGAGGTGCGCGACGACGGTGTCGGCGTGGCGGAAGCCGCGCTGGCCAACCTGTCGAGCGGCGTGGGCTGGTCGAATACGCGGGCGCGCCTGGCGCATCTTTACGGCGAGCGGCACCGCTTCGTCGTGACCCGCCCGAGCGGCGGCGGCTTGTCGGTGGCGGTGGTGATTCCGGTCGACGCGGTGGTAAGCGAGGCTGGCGTCGCCGGCGACATGGAGGGCGTGGCGTGACCAAGATCCGGACGATGGTGGTGGACGACGAGCCGATGGCGCGCGAGCGCATCGTGGGCCTGCTGCAGCAGGAGAAGGACATCGAGCTGATCGGCCAGTGCGCCGACGGCGCGCAGGCGGTGGCCGCCATCCACGACCAGCGGCCCGACCTGGTCTTCCTCGACGTCCAGATGCCGGCGTGTGACGGCTTTGGCGTCATCCGTCATGTCGGCGCCGAGCACATGCCGGCGGTGGTCTTCACCACGGCCTACGACGAATACGCGCTCAAGGCCTTCGAGGTCCACGCGCTCGACTACCTGCTCAAGCCCTTCGGCCGCGAGCGGTTCCAGCAGACCCTGGACCACGCGCGGGCGCACGTCGAGCGGCGCCGGGCCGGCGACCTGGGCAGGCGGCTGATGGCGCTCGTGCAGGACGTCAAGCCCGAGCCGCAACGTCTCGATCGGCTGGTCGTGAAGTCGGGCGGGCGCGTCTTTTTCCTGCGCACCGACGAGATCGACTGGATCGAGGCCGCCGGCAACTACGTGCGCCTGCACCTGGGCGATGGCTCGCACCTCTTCCGCGAGACCATGAACGGCATGGAGGCCCGGCTCGACCCTCGCCGGTTCGTGCGCATCCACCGCTCGCGTATCGTCAACAGCGACCGGATCAAGGAACTGCAGCCGTGGTTCAACGGCGAATACGTCGTGATCCTGCAGAACGGCACCCGCCTCACGCTCAGCCGGGGCTACCGCGAGAAGCTTCAGGAGCGGCTCGGCAAGACCTTCTGAGATGGCGCTGGTCGCCTTTCCCGGGCGTCCGGATCCGGCACACGCCGCGTTCCAGCAACGAACAGGTTGGCCCGCAGCCGTACAGACTTCGGGCCGGGCGGCATGACGCCGTCCGGCCCGTTGTCAGTCGATCCCACGCTTCCGCCTGACGGCGCCCGGAGGCGTCGTCAGGACGGAGTCGAGGGGGCTACCAGTCGAACTTGACGCCGAACTTGGCGATGCGCGGTCCGAGCACGGTCGTGGCCTTCTCGAACGACGCGCCAGAGCGCCAGTTGACGTTGACGGCGGTGTTGGAGTTGAACACGTTGAAGAGGTCGGCGAACACGCCCACGCGGGCCTTGCTGCCGAAGGTCATCTTCTTCTCGGCGCGCAGGTCCACGACCGAGACGGTGTCCTGCCGGCGCGTGCCAATCGGCTCCGCCAGGATGATCTGGGTGCCGTAGTTGAGCGCGGCGTTGAAGAAGCGGCCGTAGGGCGCGCCGCTCTGGACCTTCCACACCGGCGTCACCGTGACGCCCCAGCCGGCGTCGACCGTGCCGCTGAGCTTGCCGTTCCAGTTGGTGAAGTCGTTCAGGGTCTTCTCGTTCGGGTTGCTCGGGAAGCTGCCGAAGAACGAGAAGTTGGACACGGCCGTGCCGAACCGGTTGTTGAAGTAGTTGTTGCCGTACTCTTCGGTCCAGGTGTACGAGAACGACGCGTTCAGCCCCCAGCGGTTCGAGTAGCGCTTGTTGGTCGAGACCTCGAAGGTCTTGTAGGTGCCCTCGTAGCCGTCGAGGTTGGTGGCTTCCTGCCGCGACGCCGTCAGCAGCGACGGGTCGAGGTTGAAGGCCGACACCGAGCGGTCGTCGCCCGTGCCCGTCGCGCCGTCGGGGCCAGGGTCGGTGATGGTGACCGGCACGTTGTAGGCGCCGAACGGGCGGGCGGTGTTGAACTGCTGCCAGCCGTTCTGGTCCTTCTTCCACACGAAGCCGACGCGCACGCCGAGGTCGGTCATGACCGAGCGTTCGACGAAGACCGACGCCTCGTCGGTGTAGGCGTTTTCGAGGTTCGGGGCTGATGAACGCGTTGGCCACGCCGCCGAACTTCACCTGCAGTGCGCCGGTCTCGCCCGGCTGGAACAGGCGGTCGCCGTTCAGGTCATTCCAGGAATAGTCGCTGTATTGGTTGGCGGTGTTCGCGTTGACCGCGTCGGCCAGGTTGACGCCGGGGTTGAAGTAGAACCGCCCCAGGTTGGCCTTGACCACCGTCTTGCCGTCGCCCAGCAGGTCGTAGCTGGCGCCGAAGCGGGGCACGACGTGATTGAAGGTGACGATGCTCGACTGCTCGGCGAAGGTCTCGGCTTCAGCGAAGCGGCCAGCGGCGAGCGACTGCTCCGGCAGCCACACGCGGTAGCGGTCGAAGCGGGCGCCGATGTTCATGGTGAGGCGCTTGACCGTCCAGGTGTCGGTGACGAACGCGCTGGTCGTCGCCAAGCGCGTTGACCGACACGGCGTTGTTCTGCAGGCGCACCGTGTCGGGCGTCACGGCCGAGAGCGGACCCGTCAGATCGCCGCGCACGAAGTGGATCACGTTGTTGGTGTAGGCCTGGTTCCACAGGGTCGTGCCCTTCTCGTCCATGTATTCGCCGCCGACCTTGAGGTTGTGCGAGCCGCCAGCGAAGTTGTCCTTGAAGTAGCTGACCGCGCCGGTGAACTGGTTGCGGCGGCGCCGCAGTTCCCAGTCGCGCCCGCCGCCCAGCACCTGGTTGGTGCTGATCGACTCGTAGCGCGGTGCGCCGGTGTTGCTGTTGAGCCCGAAGTTGTAGCCGAACTGGCCGGCGCGGAACTCCGCGAACGTGTTCTGGTTGATGGTGCCGTTCCACTCGCCCTTGTAGACCCAGCTCGGCGAATCCTGCAGCGTGGTCGAGTCAGCGGTGATGTGGATGGGCGCGCCCAGCTTGTTGCTGCTGTCGGTGCGGTTGGGCTGGGTCTTGGCGCCCCACTGCATGTAGCCGACGAACTTGTTGTTCTGGTTCAGCTGGTAGGTGAGCTTGCCGGTGTAGTTGCGCAGCTTGGTGTTGAACGGCGTGCCGTCGAGGAACGAACCCGAGGGCGGCGCCGCCACCGAGTTGCGCTGGTCGAGGAACGCGCCGAAGGCCCACAGGCGGTCGCGCAGGATGGGGAAGCCGGCGTTGATGTTGGTGTTCTTGTAGCTGGCCAGCCGGTTGCCGTCAGGACGGATGATGGCGCCGGGCGAGGGGGTGACCTGGTCGGCCGCGAGGTTGCGGCTCTGCAGGCTTTCGTCTTCCATGTCGAAGTAGAAGCCCAGGCTGGGCGTGTTGCCGCCGCTCTTGCTCACGAACTGAGTGAGCACGCCGGAGTTGGGCATTTCGGCCGAGTTGGCGGCCGCGCCGATGAACACTTCTTCGAAGGAGCCGTAGTCGAGGTAGAAGCCGGCCGCCGAGGTGCCTTCGGTGGTGTTGATGCCCTCGACCAGCGGGCGGTTCTGGCCCGAGTAGCCGTAGGCGAAGTAGGTGGTCTGCGTGCCCATGGTGGCGCCGCCGACGTCAACCCGGTTCAGGGTCACGGAAGGCGTCGTGGCCAGCAGGGACCACATGTCGCGGGCGTTCGGGATCGACGCCAGGCGCTCCTGGTTGAAGTTGGTCTGCAGGCGTGTGGCCGAGGTGTCGATGACCGGTGATTGGCCGCTCACGGTCACGGTTTCCTGCAGCGACGCGACGCCCAGCGTCACGTTGACCCGGGCATCGAAGCCCAGGGTGATGCGCACGCCTTCGCGCTTGACGGTGCCGAAGCCGGCCAGCTCGTAGGTGAGGGCATAAGCGCCGGGAGGCACCGCCGGGAAGCGGTAGATGCCGGCTTCGCTGGTGACGGCCGTGAGGGCGCCGGGCTGCGCCGGGCTGGTGGCCGTAACGGTGACGCCGGGCAGCAGCCCGCCCTGATCGTCTTTGACTTCACCGGAAATACTGCCGGTCGAACTCGCGCCGCCGCCCTGCGCATACGCGCTCGGGACGGCCAGCAGCACCAGGGCTGCAAGCGCGAGCAGAGATCTGCTCCAACGTGCCATGTAACTAACCTCCTGTGGGGTCGCCTTACAAAAACGAGCCGGCCAATCAGCCGGTTCGTGAAAAGACGGCGCCGCCCGTCGTGGCCCGGCGCCGTCCAGTGCGCCTCTACAGCAAGGTCGATGCCTGAAATTGCGCAGCGCGCGGTCGGCAGGCGCAAACGGCTCGCGGAATCGAGATCGGTGGGACGAATGGCCACTGGACGTGGCCAACCAGGCGATTTACCGCGAAATCGGGCGTCTCAGCGGAGGCAGGAAGGCCAAGCGGCTGGGCCAACCGTCAGGTTCGGTGCCGCCGCCCGCGCCGGCGCATCGCGTGCCACGAAATTTCGCGGCAGGGCCGTCCAATGCCTTGGGGTTTTGAGGCGCGGCGGATTCAAGAACTCGAACCGCCGCAGTTCCTCAGCGCATCAGCAGTGGGAGGGCCGTTACAATCGAAGCCAAAATCGCGACGACGGTGGCGGCCAGGCACACCACCGCAGCCACCATGTGGTCGATGCGTTCCGGCTTGAGCGGGTCGAGCGCCAGGCCGGCCAGGTAGCCGCCCACGAAGCCACCGAGGTGCGCCTGATTGTCGATGCCCGGCATGATCAGGCCGAAGAGTCCCATCATCAGGGCGTACTGCAGCCCGGCCTCGCCGATATGGCGGCTGCCGGTGCGGCGCCCGTAGTAGACGAGCGCGCCGAGCAGGCCGAAGATCGAGGCCGAGGCGCCGACCGACAGCGACGCGCCGCCGATCAGGCGGCCGAGGATCGGGATGCTGGAGCCGAGATACTGTCCGGCCACCGACGTGAAGGTGAAGCCGACGACGCCAGCGACGGTGTAGATGATCACCATGCGCCCGGGGCCGTAGAGATTCGCCACGGCCGGCCCCAGCTGCCGGATCCACAGCACGTTGAACAGGATGTGCAGCACGCCGGCGTGCAGCCAGCCAGCGGTGAGCACCGTCCACCAGCGGTCCATCTGGAACACCGGCAGCGCGCCGCTGGCGCCGAGCAACAGCAGGACGCGGCCGTTCGGAGCCAGCATGGTCTGCAGCCCGGAGCCCGAGAGCAGCAGCGACAGCACGTAGAGCGTGATCGTGCCGCCCATGACCAGCGTGACGAAGCCGAGGTCGTTGCCGAGCCGGCGGAAGGCGGGCGCGAACCCCCACAGTCCTGGATTGCGCCGCTGGCAGTTGTAGCAGATCGGGTCGTTGACCCCGACCAGGACCCCGCACGACGTGCAGATGACCGAGCCTTCGGTCTGACGCTTGAACACGCCTCTACTGTATGCCGAAGTGCTGCTCGTACCACGCCACGCTGCGGGTCAGGGCGTCGACGACATGGCCGGTCTCACGCAGGCCGTGCCCCTCGCGCGGATAGCGCACGAGCGCGGTCGGAACGCCGACGTCGTGGAGCGCGATGTAGAGCTGCTCGGCTTCGGCGATCGGCACGTCGTTGTCGTTCTCGCCGTGCATGATCAGCGTGGGCGTTTTTGCTTTGTGGATCTGGCGCAGCGGCGAGCGCTGCCACAGCACGTCCATCAGGCCGTCCTCGTGAGGGTAGCGCCCGAACTCCACCGCCAGGTAGTCGTGGTAGTAGGCCATGTAGTTGAAGCTCACGAGGTTGCTGATGCCGGCCATGGGGATGGCGGCGGCGAAGCGGGTGGTTTCGGTGATCAGCCAGTTGGTGAGCTGGCCGCCGTAGCTCGTGCCCTCGACGCCGAGCCGGTCGCGGTCGATCCACGGGTGGCGGGCCAGCGCGGCGTCGACGCCGGCCAGCACGTCAGCGGCCTCGGCGCCGTTCTGGTCGCCGAAGATCTTGTCGGCGAGGGCCTGCCCGTAGCCGGTCGAGCCGCGGTAGTTCACCATCAGCGACGCCCAGCCGCGCGCGGCGTAGACCTGGGCCTTGGCGGTGAAGGCCGGCCCCTGCTGGCCATGCGGGCCGCCGTGGATCATCACGATCAGCGGGTGCCTCGAGGTCGCGGTCTGGCCCAGCGGGCGGGTCAGGAACGCTTCGATTTCGGTAGCCCCGGCGCTCGTGAAGGTGAGCGCCTCGACCGGCGCGACGGACCGCTGGTCGAGCAGCGCCGCGTTGAGCGACGTGCGGCGCACGGGCGCGGCCGTGCCCGACTTGGTATAGAGGTCGGCGGGCCCCGCGGGCGACGCGAAGGCATAAGCGACGGTGCTGCCGGCGGTGGAGAAGGCGCCGAGGCTGCCGCGTTCGCCGACCACGGTCTCGGCGGCGCCGCCGGCGGCGGGCAGGCGCACCAGCTTCACGCTGCCGCGATCCTGCAGCGCGAAGTAGACGTGGCGCCCGTCGCTCGACCACTGCGGCGCGCCCTGCCGGTTGTCGAGGCTCTTGCCGATCTCCACGCGGCCGGTGCCGTCGGCGCCCATGACCCACACGTGCGTGTCCTCCATGGTCGTCTCCGACGAGGTCAGCTCGCGGGTCGTGCCCGAGAACGCGATACGCGTGCCGTCGGGCGACCAGGCCGGCGTGTACTCCGCGCTCTTGCTGCTGGTCAGGCGGCGCGTCTCGCGCGTGCGGGCCGACACGGTGAAGATGTCGTAGTTGAAGGTCCTGTCGGCGTCGGCCTCGCGGTTCGAGACGAACAGGATGTCGTCGCCGGCCGGCGCCCAGTCGACCGAGTGCTCGTAGGCGTCGCCGCTCGTCAGCTGCGTGACGAGCCGGGTGCCGATGTCGGCCACGAAGAGATGCGTGCGCCGGTTGTCGTTGAACCGCGTCAGGCCCTCGCCAGCGGTGGGCTTGTAGAGATAGCGGGTGATGACCATCGGATCGCCGTTGGCCTCGTCGCTCTCCGGCCCGGCCGTGGCCGACACGAACGCGAGGCGGCGGCCGTCGGGCGCCCACGCCACCGACCGCCCCGCCGAAGGCAGGGGATGGTTGGTGTTCTCGACCGGCGCGATGAGCCGGGCGCCGCTGCCGTCGGCTTCGCTGACCATGAGGCCCGACCCGTCTGGCCCGGTCCCCATGAAGGCCAGGCGGCGGCCATCGGGCGCCCACAGGGGTCCCGACGAGCCGCGCGGCAAGGCGCGGGTCACCCCGGTTTCCAGATTCAGGACGTGGATGATGGCGTAGGGCCGGCCCTTTCCGTCGTTGTGCACGACCGAATAGGCGACGTGCCTGGCCGTGGGGGAGAGCTCCACCTGGCCGACCGAGGTCAGGGCGAACAGGTCCTCCGGGGTCAACCCCGAGCGGGTCTGACCGGTGACCGTGAGGGCGCCGGCCCCCAGCGCCAGGATGATCGCGACGGCTGCAGCGCGCATGGCGGCGAGTATATGCCGTGCGCCGTCCGTGCCGTCCGTGCCCTCCCCGCCGGCCCGCCGGGACTACAATCTCGGGAGATGTTGGGTGTCGGCACTGAAATCGTCGTGGTCCTGTTGCTGCTCGTGGCCAACGGCGTGTTCGCGATGTCGGAGATCTCCATCGTGGCCGCCCGCAAGGTGCGGCTGCAGCAGCGTGCCGACGACGGCGACCGCCGGGCCGCCGCCGCGCTAGCCCTGGCCAACGCCCCCTCGCAGTTCCTCTCCACGGTTCAGGTCGGCATCTCGCTCGTGGGGGTGCTGGCCGGCGCCTACGGCGGCGCCACCATCGCCGCGCCGCTCGAGCAGACGTTCCTCCAGGTGCCGGTGGTTGCGCCCTACGCGCGCGGCCTGTCGCTCGGCCTCGTCGTCGCCGCCATCACCTATCTGTCGCTCATCGTCGGCGAACTCGTCCCCAAGCGCATCGGCCTCAACCACCCCGAGACCATCGCCTCATGGGTCGCCCGGCCCATGTCGCTGCTGGCCCGGATTGGCGGCCCGGTCGTGGCCCTGCTCACCGGCTCCACCAACCTCGTGCTGCGCCTGCTCGGCATCAAGGGCAACGCCGAGGCGCATCTGACCGAAGACGAGATCCGCGCGGTCATCAGCCAGGGCGCCGAGAGCGGCGCGCTCGAGGAGAACGAAGAGAGCCTGGTGCAGCGCGTGTTCCGCGTCGGTGACCAGCGGGTGGGCGCCATCATGACGCCGCGGCTCGACATCGAATGGGTCGACGTGGACGCGACCGGCGAAGCCCTGCGCGGGTTCCTGAGCGCCCATCGGCACGGCCAGTACGTCGTCTGCCACGGGTCGCTCGACAACGTGATCGGCACGGTCCGCGCCGCCGATTTGCTGTCGGTGGCGATGAAGAACTCGCCCATCGCGCTGCGCAGCCTGGTGCAGGACCCGCTCCTGGTACCCGATTCGATGGGCGTCTTCAAACTGCTCGAGGCGCTCAAAGCGTCGCACCGGCACCTGGCCATCGTGCTCGACGAGTTCGGCGCCGTGGAAGGGCTCGTGACCGTGACCGATCTGCTCGAGGCGTTCGTCGGCAGCCTGCCGACCGACGCCGCCGCCGATCGCGCCATCGTCGAGCGCGCCGACGGCAGCTGGCTCATCGACGGCGCGACGCCGATCGACGACGTGGCCAACGAGCTCAGCATGGACGACCTGCCGGAAGGCGAGGAGGGCACCTACCACACGCTGGGCGGCTTCGTGATGGCCCGGCTGGGGCGCATCCCCCGCACCGCCGACAGCTTCGAGTGGGGCGGCATGCGCTTCGAGGTGATCGACATGGACGGCCGGCGCATCGACAAGGTGCTGATCTCGCGCCTGCCGTCGCACGAAGCCTACGTCGACGCCAACGTCTGAGCCGCCGGTCGGTCGGCCGGCCGTGGCCGCGGTTACGGCGTGGCGTTGGGCGGTGCGATCCCAGCGGTGCGCGCGCAGCGCCGCGACCAGGTCCTGGTCGAGCGGGCCACGGTCGCTGGCGGCCAGATTCGCGTCCACGTGCCGGGCCTTGCGCATGCCCGGGATGACCGTGGACACGTCCGGCGAGGCGAGGATGAAGCGCAGGGCCAGGTCCGCCATGGTGGCGCCGGCGGGCACCAGCGGCATCAGGCGCTCCGCGCGCGAGACGCTGTCTTCGAGGTGGGCTGGTGTGAAGTAGCTGCTGCGCCAATCGCTCTCGGGCCAGCGGCTGTCGCGCGTCAGCGTGCCCGTGAGGGTGCCTTCGTCGAACGGCACGCGCGCGATCACCGCGACGTTCTGCTCGCGGCAGGCCGGGAAGAGCTGATCCTCCGGTGCCTGGTCGAAGATGTTGTAGACGACCTGGACCGCGTCGACCAGGCCCGTGCCGAGAGCCCGCAGCACGTTTTCGGGCTGCCAGCGGTTCACGCTGATGCCGAACGCGCGGATGGTTCCGGCCTGCTTCAAGGCCTCGATGGCCCTGGGCCAGCCGTCGTCGGCGGCCCAGGCGTCGTCCCACACATGGAACTGCAGCAGGTCGATGCGCTCGAGACCGAGGTTCGCGAGACTGCGTTCGGCGTACTCGCGGATGTGGTCGGGCGGAAAGGTCTCGGCCACGGGGTCTTCCGCCTGGCCCGGCCACTTCAGGTTCTTGGGCGGCACCTTGGTGGCGACGATCAGTTGCCGGCCCGGATGCGCGCGCACCACCTGGCCGAGCAGGCGCTCGCTGTGCCCGACGCCGTAGGCCAAGGCCGTGTCGAAGAAGGTGCAGCCCTGCTCGACGGCCCGGTGCAGCGAGGCCAGTGACTCGACGTCGTCCGAGCCTGACCAGCCGCCCATGCCCCACATCCCGTAGCCGATCTCGCTAACCTGCCAACCCACGCGCCCGAACTCGCGATACCGCATCAGTGACTCTCCCTTGCTCCGGCGCGTCCGACCCGATCCCGGCCGGCCCAACTTGGGTCCAGGCCTACTTCCGCGCCATGGCCATGAGCATGTCCCACTGCTCGTCGGTCACCGGCATGACCGACAGGCGCGGCACGCGCGCCAGCGCGAAGTCGGCCAGGCGTGGGTCGGCCTTGACGGCCTTCAGCGTCACCGGCGCCGGCAGCGGCCCCTCGCACGTGAACTCGACGACATGGAGTGACGTGTCGGCGTTACCGGGGTCGGGACTGGGCGGCGCGGCGACGCGGGCCGTGCCCACGATCGCCTTCTCGTCGCCCGTGTGGTAGAAGAAGACGCGGTCGCCGGGCTGCATCGACCGCAGATGCTTCTGCGCCACCGGGTTCTTCACGCCCGACCATACGGTGCGGCCATCTTTCTGGAACGTCGCGAAGTTGTAGTGCGACGGCTCTTCTTTCACCAACCAGTTCATGTCGTCAGTATGTACCGGCACGGCGGCGATAGTCTCCCCCTCGCGCCAACGGCTGACGTGGAGCAGGGACCGCGCCGCGAGCGGTCTGCGATAATGCGACGCTGATGACTGTGTCCGAGCCGTCCGAACCGACCCTGGCGCCGCTGCAACGCGACGTCGTGCCGCGGCTGCGCTGCCTGCGCTGCGAGGGGCGGCAGCACGAGCTGTCCGGCCTGCGGATCCGCTGCGCGTCGTGCGGCCACGAACTCGCCGTGCGCGACGGCGTCCTCCACTGCCCGGTGGCGGACGAGGACCAGGCGGTCGTGGCCGAACGGGCCGCCGTGCTCGAGTTCGACGCGCATCCCCGCGACCGGTCCGGCTTCACCATCGCCGACGTGCTGGTCGATCCGCGGGTGCAGGACACGGTGTTGGCGCTGCCCTACGAAGACGGGACGGCGGCCCCGGCCAGCGAGTACGTGCGGAACGTGCGGAAGTTCGCGGCCGCGTTCGATTTCATGCTCGGCCAACTCGCCCTGGCGCCGGGCGCGTCGGTGCTCGACGTCGGCGCCGACCTCACCTGGTCCACGGCGCGGCTGGCCCGGAGCGGCTATCGGCCCATCGCCGTCGACATCAACCATCACCTCGCCGCCGCCTCCGTGCTTGGCGCCCGGGGCGTGCCCTACGCCGCCGTCAACGTCGACATGCACGCGCCGGCCTTCGGCGACGGCGTGTTCGACGCCGTCATCGCCTTCAACGCGCTGCATCACTCGGCCCGGCTGCCGGCCCTGGCGGCCAACCTCGCGCGCGTGCTGCGGGTCGACGGCCGGCTCGGCTTCGTCGAGGCCTACTGGTATTACCCCGAGGCCAAAGCCGCCTTCGGCGTGGACGAGATTGCCGCCGGCATCAACGAGAACGTCTACCGGCTCGAGGAGTGGCACAGTGCTTTCGTGGCGGCGGGGCTGGAGCTCGTGTCGTTTGCGGCCGGTCGCTCCTTCGACGCGGTCTACCGCAAGACCGGGGGGCCCGGTCGCCGTCTCGCTCCGGCCGACGCCGCTGACGAGCTCTTCGGCGCCTTCTACAACGTAGCGATCGAGGGACCGGCGGCGGCGGTCGAGCGCCCGCGCGGCTTGGCGACGACCATCGACGTGGCCGTTATCAACCGCTCTTTGGCGGCTTGGGTCAGCGACAGTCAGATCCCGGTCTTCGCCAGCTATCACCTGACGCGGGACGGCGAGATGGTGTCGTTCGACAACGCCCGCACGCATCTGCCGGGCTACGTCGCGCCCGGCTCGCGCGTGACCGTGCCGCTGCGCGTCGACGTGCCGGAGGCGCCGGGCACTTACGTGCTGCACGTGGACCTCGTGCACGAGGCCATCACCTGGTTCGCCGACCGGGGCGGACGCACCGGCGCGATCACGCTCGTCGCCACGTAAGTCGCCGCGCCACTCGACAACGGTCCTTGGTCCGCCTCGGGACCAGTGCTAGGCTGCACGCGTTCCAGCTCGGCGTGCGGGCCAGGCGCGGTTGACGATCGCGATATTTGGTCAGGAGAGCGGCTCATGCGGTGGCTTCGAGCGTCCAGGCCGGCGTGCGCCTCGGCAGCGCATCCGATCCAGCTGATGGTCCGCGGCGATGACCTGGGCTGTTCGCGCAGCGCCAACCTCGCGCTCTTCGACTGTTGCGCCGCCGGGGTGCTCGACAACGTCAGTGTCATGACCCCGGGCCCCGCGTTTGCACATGCCGTGACGCTCTTTGCCGGACGTGACGACGTCTGTCTCGGCCTGCATGCCACCCTGAACTCGGAGTGGACGACGCCCAAGTGGGGCCCGCTGCTGCCGGCGCACCGCGTGCCGTCGCTCGTCACCGCCGAGGGCTACTTCGCGACGACCCCCGACGCGCTCCGGGCGGTCGGTTTCGACGCCGACGAAGCGATGGCCGAAGTGCAGGCGCAGCTGGATACCGCGCGCCGGCATGGGCTGCGCATCTCCTATCTCGACGAGCACATGTCGGTCGGCGCGTTGACCGGCCTGGGCGAGCGTCTGGCGGCGCTGTGCGCGCGCGAGCATCTGGTCTGTGCCGCCTCCATCCCCTGGCTGCCCAGTCCGAAGCTGCCACCGGGTCACCTCAGCGAGTGGTGGCTGCACCAGCTGCGTCAGGCGCCCCCAGGCCGCTACGCCTTGGTCACTCATCCGGTCTACGACGACGAGGAGATGAGGGCCTTCCATGGGCGCGGCCATGCCCCCGGCGAAGTGGCCAGCCGCCGCGACCGGGTGCGCCGCGCGCTGCTCGACCCAGCCTTCCGCCAGGCGTGTCAGGACTTGGGGGTGGAGTTCGCCCGCTACGACGGCGCGCCGATCAGGCCGGCTTCTCGGCAATGACGATCATCGCCGTGGACGTGACCGACAGCGGCTGCGCGTCCCAGCCGCCGTAAATGTGTCGGACCCTGAGCCCGGCGCGTGCCAGCAGGTCGCGAATCTCGGTGGCGTTGTAGAGCCGCCGCGACGACGGCTTGTATTTCTTCACGCCGTCGCGCACGACAATCCGCTGGCTGTTCCAGCGGCCGGTGAGCATGTCGAACGAACTGTAGCGGACCATCAGGTTGTCGCCGCTCTCGATGAGATTGTAGGGCGGCAAACTCTTCAGCACGACGTCGCGATTATTGGTGTCGAACGCAAACAGCCCCCCGGGCTTCAACGCGGCAGCCACGTTCTTCACCACGCGCAGATTCTCGTCGTCGTCGAAGAAGCCGAACGTGCCGAACAGGATCACGGCCCGATCGAAGGTGTCCGAGAAACCGATCGTGCGCATGTCTTCCTGCCGGTAGTCGACGTGCACGCCGCGCGCGGCGGCGTCCTGCCGCGCGAGGTCGAGAAAGCCCGGCATGAAGTCCACGCCGGTTACGGCATGCCCCAGTGCCGCCAGGCGGTTGGCGTGGCGACCAAACCCGCACGCCAGATCCAGGATCCGCATGGGGGTGGTGAGGTCGAGCAACCTGACCAACGCCGCCACGTCGGCCTCGGACGCCGCGTCGTCCAGCAGGTCGCGGTAGAAGCACATGTAATCGTCGACGTCGAACACGGCGTTGAAATCGAACATTGGGGGCACGGTGTGATGCGGATCCACGGGCTCTCTCCTTTGGGCACCGGCTCGATGCGGGACGCCTGGCCACATCGCTTCACGCAGCACCGACCGCGGCTGACGGTGCAGGTCGAAGGCAGTAGCAACCGGGGCCTCAGTATGGCATCCGCTGATGGCGTTTACAGCCTGTGGGCGGCCGTACCGCTGCCGCGCGTGCCCACTCGTCGTGACAACCGACGTCGGCGCTGAGCGCGCACGACTACGAGCACGGCCGGAGTCCGACGGGGATGACATCGTCGCGTCGCAGGCCAGCACTGCGCTGACCATCGCCGCGGGCGGGGGGCGCACCACCACCTTCGACCACGACGGCGGCAACTTCCCAAACGACCGCAATCATGTCGAGTTCACGGTCGAGATATAGGGCGCCGGCCTGGCCGTGCTCAGCACGTGGGGGGCATCTGGGAGTCGCGGGACCGTTCACGTAGTGGCGGAGAGAGTGGGATTCGAACCCACGGTACGGTTTCCGTACACACGCTTTCCAAGCGTGCTCCTTAAACCACTCGGACATCTCTCCGCGTCGTGTAGAATCCGCATTTTACAGGCTAGGGGCAGAGCCGTAAACTCAAATTGCGTGGCGAATTCGTAAGGCCCTGCACCTCTCGCGATCACGTTCCGGGCGCGCAGCCCGTGGGCCAGCGTGCATCGGCATAACCTTCCAGTATGAGCCGCCGACGTTGTCCGCGCCGACGGCCAGGTGTAGCGGGCTGCCCTGACGCTCTTCGTGAGTGGAGGATTGGCACAAGTAGCCGACCGGCGAACGACCGCGGGGTCTTCCGGAAGTTCGAGTTGTCTTTCCGCTCTGGCGAGGGCCAAGCGGGCGTGGGCGGTCGCGCTGTCCCGCATCGGCCCGTTGCCGAGCGATGCCAGCGACCCGAACGCCTTCTGAAGCCGTACCACGACCTCGATGGTGCCGGCGCCGTCGCGGGCCATCGCCGAGAAGGCGTCGTCGAACATGTCCCGCATGGACAACTCGGGCACCTCCACGCGGTCGTAGCTCGGACGCCGGCTTGCCCTCTTCCTCGAGAGGTCCAGCCCAATGGCGCTGAACAGTCGCACCAACGTGCCAATCAGATCGATCGCCGTACCGGGATCGTTGACGGCCGAGCGACAACGCGCGGCTGGCAATCTCAGAAAGGACGATGAGGCTCAAACCGGGGACTTCCTCGAACTTTCTGGTATCACCGATGAGAAACCGCTGCGCGATCGCATCCCATATCGACGTCGGTCAGGTCGCCTGAGTCTGCTGTCACATGTGCCAGCGCGCGGTCCGGGCACAGAATGTGCCGGGCAATGGCGACGGCGATACGGTCAGCGATCGTTCCGCCTGCGCCAGCAGGCCGGCGACATCGACGCGCTGCCAGACTAGCCGACGGCGCTGCCATAATTCGGCCTGCCACGCCCCGGGGCGGTCCCACAGTTGAGCTCCACCAAGAGGCGGCCTCGCCGTGATGGGCCAGGCAGCGGCCGTCGCTGCGCTCCACTTTGTCGACGGGCCGCCAAGCCGTCCGAGGCGGGCGATGTTGTGACCCTTCGAGGAACGTGAGGATCACGCCGGCAAAGACCTCACCCGAGGTGAGAGAGAACTAGCGCAAAGCGACCGCCTTTATCGAAGTAGCTGTTCATCAGGCGACGATCTACGCGACGAAGTCAGCAAGTAGGGCGTTTTGCGACACGTCACGGAAGAGCGCGACCGCGCCGTGCGCTGCCGGGACCTCGCCGACACGAGGCTGAGGGCAGCGACGAGAGGAAGACGTGTAGATCGGAAGAAGGCTGGGTTCACGTAGTGGCGGAGAGAGTGGGATTCGAACCCACGGTACGGTTTCCCGTATACACGCTTTCCAAGCGTGCTCCTTAAACCACTCGGACATCTCTCCGCGTCCTTAGAATCAGCAGTTTACAGGCTCGTGCCGGTGCCCGTAAACCCGAATCGTGCCGCCCCTCCCAACCGGCTGCGATGCCACGACGACGTGGCCAGGCCCGCGTGGAGAGGTTCGGCGCGGCCCAAGTCGTCCGACGCCAGCATCCAGTATAGACGCGACCGGCGCAGTGCCACGCCACGGCGGCGATCACGCCGATCTGCGCGGCGCGCTGCCCCTCGAACCCCG
This sequence comes from uncultured Acidobacteriota bacterium, assembly GCA_963843885.1. Classification (GTDB taxonomy): domain Bacteria; phylum Acidobacteriota; class Vicinamibacteria; order Vicinamibacterales; family UBA2999; genus CADEFD01. The sequence continues at coordinate 38,762 of CAWJMJ010000009.1, read as the reverse complement.
GGTGGCTCTCGAGCGCTACGTCTCGTGCCCGGTCGCCGGCTGATCGTAGGTGGCTGGTCCCAACTGTCCGCCGAAGGCGCGGCCGGCCAGCAAGTTGGCCAGGGCTGCCGGGTCGACCGGCTTCGTCAGGTGCGCATCGAACCCGGCATCACGCGCGCGCTGCTTGTCCTGCGACTGCCCCCAGCCGGTCACGGCCACTACCAGGATGGGCCGGGGCGACGGCTGCTGGCGAATGCGCCGGCACGTTTCGTAGCCGTCCATGCCCGGCATCCCGATATCAAGGAACACGATGTCGGGTTGGAACTCCCGAATCGCGGTCAGCCCGCTCTCGGCGTCGTGAGCCATTCGCGCCGAGCCGCCGAGCTGTTCGACCAGCATCGACGTGGTGGTGGCGACGTCCCGATTGTCGTCGATGATCACGACCCGGCTGGCGACGAGCGGGAAGTCGGTCGGCGGTGGCGCTTGGAGGGCTGAAGCCGTGCACAAGGGCATGGTGATGGTGAAGACGGCGCCGTGTCCCGGGCCCTCGCTGCGGGCCACGATCTCGCCGCCATGCATTTCGATCAGTCGGCGGGCCAGGGCCAGGCCGATGCCCAAGCCGCCGTGAGCGCGCTTGGTCGCCGGTTCGGCCTGCACGAACATGTCGAAGACGTGCGGCAGCAGCTCGTTCGAGATGCCGATCCCGGTATCCGACACCGAGATGGCGGCCTGCGGCGTGCCGCCAGAATCGAGCAGGTCGACCGACACGCGGACCTTGCCCTGGGCGGGTGTGAACTTCGTGGCGTTGTGCAGCACGTTCGACAGCACCTGCACGAAGCGCGTGGCGTCGACATCGATTACCGCTGGCTGCTCGGGCAGGTCGACGGTCAGGTCGATCCGCGCTGCCTCGATGGCCGCGCGGTGGGCTTCGATCGCGCTCTGCACCAGTTCGCCAAGCGCACTGGGGGCCCGTTGCAGCACGATCTTGCCCGAGGCGATGCGCGACACGTCCAGCAGATCGTCGATCAGCCGCACCATCTGGCGGATCTGGCGTTCCATCATGGCGCGCACGCGCCGCACCGTGTGCGGGCTGTCGCCCGAGAGGCGAATCAGCTCGAGGCCGGTGCGGATCGGGGCCATGGGATTGCGCAGCTCATGCGCCAGCAGCGCCAGGAACTCGTCCTTGCGGCGATCGGCCTCCTTGAGCGCTTCTTCGGCGCGCTTCCGCTCGGTGATGTCGACCAGCACGTTGATGCCGCCGCTCAACCGGCCGGTCGCGTCGAACAACGGCGTGGGATAGGGCTCGAACCAGCGCCGCTCGCCATCGGGCCGCTCCGCGATCCCTTGCATGCCCCGGACCGGCCGCGCCTCCTTGAGCGCGGTGGCCATCGGCGCTTCATCGGCCGGCAGCGGCGTGCCATCGGCGTTATAGAGCTTCCACGTCACGCACCAGCGGTCGAGGCCCAGGTCCGGGGTGCGACCGGCGAACTCAGCGGCCGCCGCGTTGAAGTGAGTCAGCCGGCCGTCGACATCGGTCGTATAGACGGCCACCGGCAGCGCGTCCACCATCTCGCGGAAACGCCGCTCGCTTTCCTGCAGAGCCGCTTCGGTCCGTTTGCGCTCGGTGATATCCCGGGCCGTCTTCGATGCCCCCACGATCTGGCCGCCGTCGTCGGCGATGGGCGACACGGTCAAGGAGACGTCCAACGCCCCACCGTCCTTGCGGCGACGCACCGTTTCGAAGGGCTCGACGCGCTCGTTGCGGCCGATGCGCGCCAGGATCGAGTCCTCTTCGTTGAGGCGATCGGCGGGAATCAGGATGTAGACCGGCTGTCCGACGGCCTCGAGGGCCGTGTAGCCGAACAGCCGTTCCGCGCCACGATTCCAACTGGTGATGGTGCCAGTCGAGATCGGTGCCGATGATCGCATCGTCCGACGACTCGACGATGGCGGCCAGCCGGGCGCGGGCGGTCTCGGCGAGCTTGCGTTCCGTGATGTCGTGGAAGGCCAGAAGGAGCGTGGCCTCACCGGCACGGGAGACCCGGCGTGCGTCGAGCAGCAGGGTCTGCGGGCCGCGCCCGGCAAAGCCGCGGGCGATCTCGAGCCGCGCGAAGTCGCTGTAGCCGTCCAGGAGCGCGCGCAGCGACGCCCACATGGGCGAGGTCTTCCAGTGGTCGTCGCCCAGGTCGCGCAGCGGCACGCCGTGCGTCCGGTCGCGTGAGCAGCCGAACGAGGTGTAGAAGGCGCGGTTGGCCGACTGGACGCGCAGCGCGCTGTCCAGCACCACCAGCGGGTTGCCCACGGTGTTGAGAATCGCCTTGGTGTATTCCCGTTCGTAGACGGCCTGGTCGAGACTGGCGCGAAACGCGGTCACGTTCGTGAGCGTGAGCACCGCGCCCGCCAGCTCCCCCGTGCTGGTCACATTCGGGACGACGCGAAGCAGGAAGTTCCGATCGCCGCTCTGGACGTCGCACCGTGCCGGCTCGCCGCCAGCGATCACCTGCACGCAGAGCTGATCGAGCTCCGGCACCTCCGCCAGCGCCGCGACGGCGCTCGGGCGCTGGCCGATGTCCGAGACCGTGAGGGCCAGGGTGTGGGCCGCGGCCCGGTTGAATCGCGCCAGCGTGCCATCGACGCCGACCACCATGATGGGAACATCGATCGAGTTGAGGATGCCGACCGCGTCGACGTCGACCGGAGCCCCGCCGGCGGCCGCCACCGCGGTGACGTTGTCCGCCCCGCTGCGGGCGTCGTCGGGCGAGGCCGCACCACCGGCCGGCGGACGCGTCACTTGGCCTGGTCCTGCGCCGCCCGGTAAAGCGCGCGACTCCGCGTCAGCACTGAATCGGCGACCAGCGGCAGGGCGTCACGCAGGGCCATGAGCAGCGCCTGCGATCGCGGCATCTGAAAGGGCGCCGCGTAACGAGAGAGCAGCTGTTGCTCGAGGACGAGGGCCTCATCCGCCCCGAACGTGTCGCGGAGGGCTTCGGCGACGGCCCGTTCGAGGCGGGCGTAATCTTCCACCGGGATCAGGTGCGAATGATTCACTCCGAGCCGGGGCATCACGCACGTGTGCACCTCGCCATCGAAATTGTCCATGACGAACGAACAAAAGACCGCGATCTCGTGTTCGCGGGCGAGGCGGTCGAACTGGTCCTCGAGTGCCATGCTCGCGGCCACCTCCCCCCGTTCCCACAGAACGTTCACCATCTCGCCCCACCACCGGACCTTGGGGTAGCGGCCTCCGCCGCGCGCCTTGGCGATGACGTCCCCGGCCAGGCCCAGGAACAGCGGTGCCTGCGGCATGGCGTCGCGCATGAACTGCGGCAACAGCTGGTCGGCGTCGACGACGGTCAATTGGCCACGCTCTTGAGCGGCGTGGATGTCGACGCCCTCGGCTTCCAGGCTCGGGCGGAAGGCGTCCCAATGGGCGGCGGTCGGCACCAGGATGACGCCCTCCCCGTTGGCCAGCGCGGAGGCAGCGAAGCGACAGACGGCGCGGTTGAGGAACTGCTGATCCTGATAGAGCTGCACGATGTGATCGCGCGGCCCGGCACTGGCCAATAGTTCGGCCCACGGTTCGCGACCATCCCCGCCATCGTCGGGCACGGCGCCGTCGGGGACCGGCGTCTCTGCCGGGGCGTCGCTCGAATGGTCGTGGTCGTCCGCGTGATTCATGTCGGTGGTTCCACTATACGGTCAGCCCGGGCCCCGGCCTAGCGCGCCTCATCCCAGGTCTGCGTGCGGTGGCGCGCGAAGTGCCAGAACCCTACTGCTCGGGGGCGACACGCCCAGCGACGCTGGCGACGGTGGCGACCAGTTCCGACGGGTCGACCGGTTTGGCGACGTGCACGACGAAGCCGGCGCGCAGGGCCCGCGTCCGGTCCTCGCTGCGCGCAAATGCGGTCAGGGCGATGGCCGGGATCCTGCCGCCGCGGTGCGCGCCCAGTGCCCGGACGTGTTTCAGCAGCTCGTAGCCGTCCATGCCCGGCATGCCGATATCCGTGAGCAGCACGTCGGGCCGATGTCGCTCGACCAGCTCTACCGCCTCGAGGGCGGCGCTGGTGGTGATGACCCGCGCCGAGCACTCTTCGAGCACGCGCTGGATCAAGTCGCGGGCATCGGCCTGGTCGTCCACGACCAGCACGGTCACTCCGGCCAGTTCGGCCGGCACGAAGCCGGCGCTGGCCGGCACACTGCCGCGAGGGTGCTGGCGCTCGGGGGTGACCGCCGCCCGGTGGACGATGCTCAGGGGTAGATGCACGGTCACCGTCGTGCCCAGCCCGATGCCCGCGCTGGTCATGGCCACGGTGCCGCCGTGCAGTTCGGTCAGGCTCCTGACAATCGACAAGCCCAGCCCGAGACCGCCGTGTTGACGGGTGGTCGAGGCGTCGCCCTGGCGAAAACGCTCGAACAACTGCGGGATCAGCTCGGGCTGGATGCCGATGCCGGTGTCGGCCACGCTGATTTCAACATGAGAATTCACCCGTTCGAGGACGATCTGCACCTTGCCGTCCCGGGGCGTGAACTTGATGGCGTTCGACAGCAGGTTCCAGATGATCTGCTGGAGGCGGCCGGCGTCACCCGAGATCGGTCCGGCCGACGGGTCGAGGACTTTTTCAATCCGGATGCCCTTGGCGGCGGCTGCCGGCGCGATGCTCTCGAGCGCCCCTTCGATGGCGGACACCGGCGCGATCGGCTGGACGTCGAGCCGCAGCTTGCCCGCGGTGATGCGGCTCATGTCGAGCAGATCTTCGATGAGCTGCGTCTGCGCCTGGGCGTTCCGCTGGATGGTCTCGAGGCCCTTCTGGAGATCGGGCCGATCGCCGGCGGCGTTGCGAAGCAGTGCCGACCATCCCAGGATGGCATTCAGCGGGGTGCGCAGCTCATGCGAGAGAGTGGCCAGGAAGTCGTCCTTGAGGCTGCTCATGCGCTCGGCGGCACTGCGCGCCGCGCGTTCGCTGTCGAGCAACGACTGCGTGGTCTCGAACAAGCGCGCGTTGTCGATGGCCACGCCGGCCTGTGCGGCCACCCCGATGATCAGCCGCTCGGTCCGCTCGGTGAACACGCCAGGCTGGGGATGGCCGAAGAACAGCCCGCCGAGCACTTCCCCGGACCGGGAGCGCACGGGAACGGCCAGGTAACTGCGCACCGGGAGGTGGCCGTGCGGCATGCCATGGTGGGGGGCCATGGTGCCGTAGCGAGCGTCGCGCAACACGTCGTCGCAGCGGATGGGCGCCTCGCCCCGAAACGTCGGCCCGAACAGCGCGGTTGCGCGCGGCTTGCCAAACCGTTCGAATGCTTCACGCGGAGCGCCCGACAGGGTATACAGCAGGAAGGCGTCGCCGTGCCCGTCGGTCGTGTTGTAGAAGAACGCGCCGAACTTGGCTCCGCTCAGCTCAGTGGCGGCATCGGTGACGGCCTGCAGCAGCGCTTCGAGATCGAGCTTGGCTGCCACGGTCTGCCCGGTCCGGTTGAGCAGATCCAGGATCCGCGTCTCCTCCCGCAAGGCGTCTTCCGCCTGTTTGCGGGCGGTGATGTCCTCGATGACTCCCAGGAAGCGCTGGGGGTCGCCGACCGCACCTTGAAGCAGCGTGACGGTCGTGAGACTCCAGACCGGACTCTGGTCCTTCCGGAGATAACGCTTCTCCAACGAGTATTCGCGGATGTGCCCGGAGAGCATCCGGCTGACGAAGGCGCGTGTGGCGGCCAGGTCGTCGGGATGCGTGATGTCCGCGAAGGTCAACTGCTGCAACTCGTCGGCGGAGTAGCCGAGGATGTCGGCGAACCTGCGGTTGATGTCGAGGAATTGCCCGTTGAGATCGGCCACGGCAATGCCCACCGCGGCCTGGGCGAACATCGCGCGCAGGCGCTCTTCGCTCCGGCGCAGCGCTTCGGAGGCGTCGCGCCGGCCGGTGACCTCGGCGCAGGCGCCGGTCACGTAGTGCGGCTGGCCGTCGTCCCCGACGAACGTCTTCGCCTTCGCGTGTATCCAGCAGCTGCTGCCATCGGGCCGCAGCACACGGAACTCCAGGTCGAAATCCGCGCCGCGCTGCCGGCAGCGCTCGTAGCCGGCCACCACGCCGGCGCGATCGTCCGGATGCACGGACGCGACGAAGGCGTCCAGGGATTGCAGGCCGGGGCCGGGAGGCAGGCCGAGCAGCCCCTCGAGGTTGCCGTCCCACTCGACCGTGTTGGTCTGGATGTTCCAGCGGAAGGTGCCGGTGCCAGCGGCACTCAACGCCGCCGTCAGGCGCTCCTGGCTCAGGCGGAGCGCTTCCCTGGTGCGCACCAGCTCCGCTTCGGCTCGCTCGCGCGCCCGCACGATGCTGTTGGCATTCTGAAGCGCCACCGAACGGAGGCGCGTGTCTTCATCGTCCAGGGTTGCCACTACCGTGCTCCGAGGACGGCGGCCGCCAACCGCGTCCCCGCGACGCGAGCCGTGATCTTGGCAAACGCGGTGTCGCGGCTCGTCGACCGGTCGTCGGAGAACGGCGAGAACCCGCAGTCGTCGGTGGTGCCGAGCTGGTCGACCGGGATGTAGTGCGCGGCTTCGAGCACGCGATCCCGCACCTGCTCCGGCGTTTCGATCCGCGGGTCGATCGGAGCGACGACGCCGACGAACACCCGCTGGCCCGGCTTGAGGTGCCGTCGCATGAGGTCGAGCGCGCGCGGGCGGTCGCGTTCACCAGCGAGCGCGACGTAGAAGCTGCCGGCCTTCAAGCGAAACAACGCCGGCAGCAGCTCGGCGTAGTCGATTTCGGCGCTGTGCGTCGAATCCAGGTCGCCACCGGGACAGGTGTGCACACCGATGTGCTGACGTTCCTCCGGCGAGAAGCGCGACAGGGCCAGGTTGTTGAGGTCGATGAAGCTGTGGAGCAGCTGTCCCGACGGGTCGACCTTCATGGCCAGTCGGCCCTCGGTGAAGTCGATCTGGACCTTGTAGGCGCCCCTCTGGAAACAACGCCGGATCTCCGTTTCGTGCTCGGCCAGGAGGTCCTCGATGAACTGGTCGCGCGAGTAGCCGGGAATCGGCTCTGCTGGATACATCAGGCTCAGCGCCGACGCCGAGATGACGGCCTGCTTCAACGGCAGGTTGGTATAGCGCCGGGCGACGTCCAGATAGGCGTCGGCGTAGCGCCTGTAGCGGAACGGCCCCGCCGTGAGGATGGGCATGCGCCGGGTGTGGCCGGCGGCAAACGGAATCCGGAAGCCGTCCGGCGCGGTATTGGGCAGGCCGTGCACCGAATAGGTCCAGAAGTTGTGATACTTGCGCTGCTCCCCGTCGGTGATCACCGGCGAGCCGGTCGCCTCGAAGCGGGCGATGGTGTCGCTCACCGCCTGCTCGTAGAGCGAATCGAGCCGCGGGTCTTCGTGGCGGCTCTCGAGCATGGCGTCGATCAGCGCGGGCGGCCGGGGCAGGCTGCCGATCGGTTCCGTGGGTATCGTCATGCCACGCTGACTCTACATCATGGCCGCTGCCGACCAGAGCGCCGGCGGAGCGGCGGTTCTACCTCGCCCGCCGCCAGGTGATGCGCGAGACCTGCTGGCCGCCTCCGGCCACGGCCGCCGGTGGCGGCTGCAGGATAAGCAGGTCACCCTGCAGCTGGTAGAAGCGGACCTGTTCGGATCCACTGTTCGAGGGATTCAGGTCGGCCGTGGTGTGAACCACGATCTTCATCGTCGCCGGATCCACGTCGAAGGTGCCGAAGTAGGCCAGGTAGGACCGGCTCATCGCGCGCACCTCGTCGTCACTGGCCTTGGCGAGCGGCGTCGTCGGCCGGGTCGTGTCGACGATCTGGACGCTGGTCTGGCCGTCGGCGGTGAAGACGAACTGCCCGCGCGGGGCGGGTCCGAAGTTGCGCCGCACTTCGCCGTTGGCCATCGTGGTCGTGTGTTCAACCAGTTCCCACGTTCCGGCCACCGCCCTGCGCGCCGCGGCTTGGTAGGTGGCCGCCGGCGGCGCGGGGCTCATGCGCTCCCACGTGGTGCGGGCGAAACGCTTCTTGCCGTCGACCACCACCGTCGGCGTGAGCACGACGAGACGATTGCCGCTCACCGTGAACGAGCGCACGAAGTCCCGTTCGCCGGGCGCCAGGGTGCCGTCGCGATGATGCGTCACGGTGGAAGCCTGCTCGTCCACGTCGAAGGTGCCGAAGTAGGCGGTGAACGTGCGCATCAGCTCGCGCTGCTGCTCGACGGTCGCGTCGGCGCTGCGCACCTTGGGCCGGATGGTCGCGGCCAGTTGCGCCTGCATGCGGCCGTCGGCCGTGTAGGTGAGCATGCCGGCCGGCGACGCGCCCATCGAGAAGATCGGCGGCTCGCCCTCGCGGACCTGCTCGCCCGTGACCAGGCGCCAGGTGCCAATCAGTTGCGCCCGCAGCGGGCCTTGCGCGCCGCTATGAAGGTCGGCGCCGAGCACCATCAGCATCGTCAGTCCGGTCACCAGCAATCCGCGTCCTGAGCCCGTCAGGCGTCTTTCGGCCATGTCTGCCTCCCGCGCGCGCATGTTGTCACGAAATGTCCTGGGCTTGTAAGGGATGTAAGGCGGGCGCGGTGGCGTGCTCCACGGCGCTGCCGCTCGGCGGCTACTGGTTCGAGTCGGTGGCCCGAATGGCGTGGGCGGACCGCAGCGACTGCACCATCCGCTTCGGCCGCCGCTGAGTCGCCCGCTCAGCACGCGCCGCGCCCGCGCGTCCGGCCCGGCAGTGGTGCTACTGTGTGGCCGTCGCGGCCTGCTTCGCGGCACGAGGCCTTGCATGATCGTCAGCCCGCCCGCCGCTACTGCCACGGCTCCGGCCGCCGTCGACGACACCGGAATGTTCGCGTGGTGGCATGCGGCCGATACCCGCGCCCGGCATGCCTTTGCGGCGGCGTCGCTCGGCTGGATGCTCGACTCGTTCGACGTGATGCTCTATTCGCTGGTGCTGGCGGCGCTCATCCAGGACCCGGTCCTGCAGTTGTCGACGGCGGTGGCCGGGCAGCTCGGCGCCTTGACCTTGCTCTCGGCGGCGGCTGGCGGCGTGGTCTTCGGCGTGCTCGCCGACCGCATCGGCCGCAAGCGGGCGCTGATGGCGGCGGTGCTCATCTACTCGGTGTTCACGGCCGCGTGCGGGCTGGTGCAGAACGTCGCCCAGCTTGCCGTCTTCCGCATCCTGCTCGGCTTCGGCATGGGTGGGGAATGGGCCACCGGCGTGGCCCTGGTATCCGAGACGTTCCCGGCCCGGCATCGCGGCAAGGCGCTGGCGTTCGTGCAGAGTTCGTGGGCCATCGGCTACGCTCTGGCGGCGCTCGTCAACCTGCTGGTCATGCCGTTGTGGGGATGGCGCGGCGTGTTCTTCGTCGGCGTCATCCCGGCGCTCTTCACCCTGTGGATTCGCCGCAAGGTGGAAGAGCCCGAGCTGTGGAAGCGCACGGCCCCGGCGCAGCGCGGCCGCATCGGCGATCTCTTCACGGCCGAGCGCCGGAAGGTCACCAGCTTCATCATCCTGATGAACGCCTGCTGTCTCTTCGGCTGGTGGGGGCTCAACCTGTGGGTGCCGGCCTACCTGAACCTGCCGGTCGAGCGCGGCGGCATCGGGCTGACGTCGGCGGCGATGTCGTGGTTCGTGATTGCCATGCAGGTGGGGATGTGGTTCGGCTACATCAGCTTCGGCTACATCGCCGATGCCCTGGGGCGGAAGCGCGCCTATATCGGCTTCGTGCTCATGGCCAGCGTGCTGCTGCCGCTCTACGGGTATTTACGCGAGCCGCTGCTGTTGCTGCTGCTCGGGCCCTTCGTGGCGTTCTTCGGCACGGGCTATTTCAGCGGATTCGGCGCGGTCATCGCCGAGCTCTATCCCACCTCGATCCGGGCCACGGCGGCCGGCGTCGGCTACAACGTCGGGCGCATCGCCAGCGCGGCGGCGCCGTTCGTGGTCGGCTCGCTCGCCGGGTCGCGCGGGTTCGGCGTGGCCTTTGCCATCACCGGCGCGGCGTTCTTCCTGGCAGCCCTGGCCTGGGTCGGCATTCCCGACACCCACAACAAGGAACTCGCGGCCTGAGCCGGCCCTGAACCGCCATGCCGCCAGTCTCGTTCGTCGTCACCCCGCCCATCGCCGATGTCGTGACCGCCGCCGGCATCGGCGGACTGGCCATGGTCATGGCCGGCGTGGTGGTGTGGCTGCGCGTCCGCCACGAACGTGTCAGTCCGTGGCCCACCGCCGCCGTGCTCGGGCTGTGGATGGCAACGACGGCCGGCTTGGCGCTGTCGGGCGAACTGGCCCGTGTCGACCGGCCACTGCCGATCCTGGCCATGCTGCTGCCGGTCATCGTCGGGGTGCCGCTGCTGGTGGCCTGGTCGCCAATCGGCCGGCGCATGGCCGCCGCCTTGCCGGTCGTGGCGCTGATTGGGTTGCAGACCTTCCGGCTGCCGCTCGAACTCGTAATGCACCGCGCCGCCGAGATCGGCGTCATGCCGGCCGAACTCTCCTACTCCGGCTACAACTTCGACATCGTCACCGGCGTCGGCGCGCTGGGCCTGTTCCTGGCGTTGCGCGCGACGCGCGTGCCGCGCGTCCTCGTGTGGGCGTGGAACCTGTGGGGCCTCTACTGCCTGGCCGTGATTGCCTGGATTGCGCGCAGTTCGTCGCCCCTGGTGCGGGCCTTCGGGGACGATCCGCGCCACGTCAATACCTGGGTGCTGTATTTCCCCTACATCTGGCTGCCGTCCGTGCTGGTCGTGATTGCCCTGGGCGGACACCTGGTGCTGACGCGCAAGCTGCTGCGGGAGCGCTGACGCCGCGGCCACTGACGCCGCGGCCACTTGACCTGCCCGCGCCGGCACTTCTATACTGCCTCCCACTCATGCCGGCTCTCTTCAGCCCCGCTTCACGAAAGCGTGCGACGCGAAAGCGACGCGCGGCGGAGGGCCAGGTGCGCGCCTAGAGACCGGACACACGTCCAGCGTTCAGGGCACCAGAGCAACCCGCCACAAGCGCCTCGTGCGCATGGCGGGTTTCGTGTTTTCAGGGCGGATTCGCGGAAGGATCGAGTTCATGGAGCAGCGGTCAATCGAAGTCGGCGTGCTCGGCGCCACCGGCGTCGTCGGTCAGCATTTCGTCGCGCGCCTGTCGCGTCATCCGTGGTTCAAACCGGTGTGGCTGGCGGCCAGCGAGCGTTCGGAAGGCAAGGCCTACCGGGACGCCGCGCCGTGGCGCCTGGCCGCGCCCATGCCGGCCGACGCCGCCAGCCGCACCGTCAACGCGTGCCTTCCAGGCGGCGCGCCCAAGATCGTCTTCTCGGGCCTCGATGCCTCGGTGGCCGGCGACGTCGAGGGCGCGTTTGCCGCCGCCGGTCACATCGTCGTGAGCAACGCGCGCAACTTCCGCATGGACCCGCTCGTGCCGCTGCTCATCCCCGAGGTAAACGCCGACCATCTCGGCCTCATCGCGGAGCAGCGCCGCGTCAAGGGCTGGACGGGCGCCATCGTCACCAACCCCAACTGCTCGACCATCGTGCTGGCCTCGGCCCTGGCGCCGCTTCGCCCCTTCGGCATCACCCGCGTCATCGTGCAGACCATGCAGGCCGTGTCGGGCGCCGGTTACCCCGGCGTGCCCTCGCTCGACATCCTCGGCAACGTCGTGCCCTACATCGGCGGGGAAGAAGACAAGATGGAGACCGAGACGCAGAAAATCCTCGGCGGCGATGGCGGCCGTCAGCTGCACCCCATGCGCGTCAGCGCGCACACCAACCGCGTGCCGGTCATCGACGGCCACACCATCACCGTCTCGGTCGAGTTCGCGCAGGCGCCGGCCATCGCCGAGGTGGTCGACGCGATGCGCGCCTTCAAGGGCCGGCCGCAGGAGCTGAACCTGCCCAGTGCGCCGCATCCGGCCATCGAGGTGATGGACGAGCCCAACCGGCCGCAGCCGCGCCTCGATGCCGATCGCGGCGACGGCATGACGGTGTCCGTGGGCCGCGTGCGCCCCTGCCCGGTGTTCCACGTGAAGTTCGTGGCCCTGGCGCACAACGTCGTGCGCGGCGCGGCTGGCGCGGCCATCCTGAACGCGGAGCTGATGGTCGGGGAGCGCGTGATCTAGTCAACCGCCCCTGGGCACGATTGCCGGCACCGGGAACGCGCCCGTCGGGAAGGCCGGGCCGGTGAGCGCAATCGGGCGACGGGCCGTCGCGCGGCCTCCGGCGCGCCAGTCAAGCAAGCGAGAGATCTGTATGGTGGTGATGAAGTTCGGCGGGACGTCGGTGGCGGATCGGGCGGCGATCGAGCGCTTGATGGCCATCGTCCGCCGGCAACGGGCGAAGGACGCGGCGTCGGCGGCGGGCGTGCGCGGACCGGTGGTGGTCGTGTCGGCGCTGTCGGGCGTCACCGACCGCCTGCTCGGCGTGGCCGCGCAGGCGGGCGCCGGCGATGCCGAGGGGGCGCGGCACAACCTGCGGGAGCTGCGGGCCCGCCACCTGACGGTGGCCGAGGTCGTCACCGACGAGGCGCTGCGCGCGGCCGTGTCCGCCGACATCGACACCGCCTTCGACGAGCTCGAACGCGTCGTCGAGGCGCTCGGCGGTGCTGCGCGAGGTGTCGCCGCGCTGGCTCGACACCATCGCCGCTACCGGCGAAGTCGTGAGCAGCCGGATCGTGGCCGCCGCCCTGGCCGCGCACGGATTGCAGGGCGCGTGGGTCGACGCGCGCCAGGCCGTCGTGACCGACGGCGAGCACACCGCCGCGGCCCCCTTGTTTCCCGAAACCACGGCGGCCTTGGCCGCGCACATGCTGGATCCACGCTGGCCGCCGGACGGATTCCGGTCATGGGCGGCTTCGTCGGCGCCACGCGTCGAGGGCGTCACCACCACGCTCGGGCGCGGCGGGTCGGACTATTCCGGCGGCCATCGTCGGCGCGCTGCCTGGACGCCGACGAGATCCAGATCTGGACCGACGTGGACGGCATGCTCACCGCCGACCCGCGCATCGTGAAGGCGCCCCGGGTCGTGCCGCACCTCTCGTTTGCCGAGGCGTCGGAGCTGGCCTACTTCGGCGCCAAGGTGCTGCACCCGGCCACCATTCAGCCGGCCGTGGCCCGCAACATCCCGGTGCGCATCCTCAACTCGCAGCGGGCCGAAGCCCCGGGCACGCTGATCACCGCCGAGCGGCCGCCGAGCGACGGCACCCTCACGGCGCTGGCCTCGAAGAAACAGGTCACGGTGGTCGACATCACGTCCACGCGCATGCTCATGGCGCACGGCTTCCTGCGCCGGCTGTTCGAGGTGTTCGAGCGGTACAAGACCCCGGTGGACGTGGTCACGACCTCGGAAGTGAGCGTCTCGGTGACGGTCGACGATCGCGCGCCGCCTGCCGGAAATCGTGGCCGCGCTGTCGGAGTTCGCCGACGTGTCGCTCGAGCACGACATGGCCATCATCTGCGCCGTCGGCGAAGGGCTGCAGCGGGCGCCGGCGCTGGTCGCCCAGGTGCTGCAGGCGGTCGGGCGACGTGCCGCTGAGGCTGGTGTCGCAGGCCGCCTCTCGGCGTAACATCACCTTCGTGATTGCGCGAGGCCGACGTGCCGCTCGTCCTGGGGCGGCTGCACGACCACTTCTTCGCGCCGGCCGATGCCGGGGAGCAGGCATGAACCGCCTCCTGCTCGTCGGCCACGGCCGCATGGGCCAGCTCGTCGAGCAGTTGGCGCCGGCCTATGGATTCGAGCTGGCCGGCATCCTCGACCACGCCGGCGATCCCGACGGCTTCGAGCCGCGACTACGGCCAGGTCGACGTGGCCATCGACTTCACCGTGCCGGACGCCGTGCCGGTCAATCTGCCGAAGCTGGCGGCGCGCGGCATCAACGTCGTCGTCGGCACGACCGGCTGGCAGGCGCACGAAGCCGAGCTGCGGACCGAGGTGGCCCGGGCCGGCACGGCCGTGCTGGCCGCCGCCAACTTCTCGGTGGGCATGAACCTGTTCCAACTGGTGGCCGAGGAGGCGGCGCGGCGCTTCGCCGCGCACGACGGCTTCGGCGCGTGGATCCACGAACTGCATCACGCCGCGAAGAAGGACGCGCCGTCGGGCACGGCGCTGATGCTGCAGCGGGCCATGGTAGCGGCCGGCTACGCCCGCGACGATCGACGTGGCGGCGACGCGCGCCGGGTCGATCCCCGGCACGCACACCATCGGCTTCGACGGTCCGTCGGAGACGATGACGCTCACCCATCAGGTGCGCGACCGGGGCGTGTTCGCCCGCGGCGCGCTCGAAGCGGCGCGCTGGCTGGTGGGCCGGCGCGGCTGGTTCACGATGCGGGACTTCCTCACGACTTCTGGAGATTGACTGACATGCGCACGAAGTTCACCGGCGTCGGCACGGCGCTCATCACTCCGTTCACGACCAGCGGCGCGCTCGACGAGGCGGCCATCCGCCGTCTGGCCCGCCGGCAGATCGACACCGGCATCCACTTCCTCGTGCCCTGCGGCACCACCGGCGAAGTCCCACCCTGACGCGCCGACGAGCGGCGCCGCGTCGTCGAGCATCGTCGTCGACGAGGCCGGCGGCAAGGTGCCGGTGCTGGCCGGCGCCGGCGGCTACGACACGCAGCGAGGTCATCCGAGGCGGCCGTGACGATGCACGGGCTCGGCGCCGACGGCCTGCTCTCGGTGACGCCGTACTACAACAAGCCGACGCAGGAAGGGCTCTACCAGCACTACGCGAAGATCGCCGAGGCCACGCCGCTGCCGATCGTCGTCTACAACGTGCCCGGGCCGCACCGGCTGCAACGTCGAGGCGCCGACGCTGCGCCAGCTCGCCACGCATTCCCGACCATCATCGGCGTCAAGGAAGCCTCGGGCAACATCACGCAGATGTGCGAGTCTGCCGCGCCGTGCCCGACGACTTCCTGGTGCTCTCCGGCGACGATGCGCTGACGCTGCCGCTGATGGCGATTGGCGGCCGCGGCGTCATCTCGGTGGCTCGAACGAGATGCCCGCGCGAGATGGCGCAGATGGTCGAAGCCGCCGAGCGCGGCGACTTCGCCGCCGCCCGCGCAGATGCACCAGCGCCTGCTGCCGCTGATGCAGGTCAACTTCGTCGAGTCGAACCCGGTGCCGGTCAAGTCCGCGATGGCGGCGATGGGCCTGCTCGAGGAGGTCTTCCGCCTGCCGATGGTGCCGCCGCGGGCCGGCGTCGCGCGAGAAGGTGCTGGCCGCGATGCGCGAACTGAAGCTGCCGATCGTGGCGCCGTCGGCGGCCTGAGCGGGATGCCGTCCATGCCGCTTCAGCCGACCATCGAGACGCTGTTTGCCGCCGGGGCCGGCGGCCGACCGCGACGCGGCCCGCGACGCTTTCACGCGAGCTGCAGCGAGGCAGCTGGCAGCCGGTGACGGTCCGCTCGGCCGAGCCCGACGCCTCGTCGCCCACCGGCTGGCGCGTCAACACCTGGGTGAAGCAGGGCATCCTGCTCGGCTTCCGCTTCGGCGACCTGGTCGACGTGTCGTCTGGCACGGCCGCTGCCGTTCTACGACAAGGACACGCTGCCGCTGAAGCGGCCCGGCGTCGGCGGCCGGCGTGCGCATCGTGCCCGGCGGCTCGGCGGTGCGCGACGGCGCCTATCTCGGCCGGGCGTGATCTGCATGCCGCCGATGTACATCAACATCGGCGCCTACGTCGGCGAGGGCACGCTGGTCGACTCGCACGCGCTGGTCGGCTCGTGCGCGCAGATCGGCGCCCGGGTGCACCTCAGCGCCGGCGCGCAGATCGGCGGCGTGATCGAGCCGGTCGGCGCCATGCCGGTGATCGATCGAAGACGACGTGCTGGTCGGCGGCAACACCGGCATCTACGAAGGCGCGGTGATCAAGCGCGGGCGGTCATCGCCGCCGGCACCGTGCTCACCGGCTCGACGCCGGTCTACGACCTGGTCCACGGCCGCATCATCAAGCCGGAGCCGGGCCAGCCGCTGGTCATTCCCGAAGGCGCCGTGGTCGTGCCGGGCGCGCGCGTCGGTGACGGTCGGCGCGGGCAAGGACTGGGGCCTGTCGCTGGCCACGCCGGTCATCGTCAAGTACCGCGACGACAAGACCGACACGCGCACGGAGCTGGAACGAGTGGATCCGGTAGACGTCGTCGCGCTGGCGCGCACGCTCATCGACATCGAGTCGACGACCGGCCGCGAAGGGCCGGTGGCGCGGCGCTGGCTGGCCGAGTACCTGCGCGGCCGTGGCTATTCGGTGCTCGAGCAGCCGCTCGAGGGCGGCCGCTGCAACGTCATCGCCGCGGCCGGCGAGCCGCGTCGTGGCCTGTCTCGACCCATTTCGACTGCGTGCCGCCGTTCTTCCCGAGCCGGGTCGAGGGCGGCATCCTGCATGGCCGCGGCGCGTGCGACGCCAAGGGCATCCTGGCCGCGCAGGTGGCGGCGGCCGAGCGGCTGCGGGCGCGCCGGCGAGACGCGGGTCGGCCTGGTGTTCGTGGCCGGCGAGGAGCGGGGCAGCGACGGCGCCAAGGCCGCCAACACGCA
This sequence comes from uncultured Acidobacteriota bacterium, assembly GCA_963843885.1. Lineage (GTDB taxonomy): Bacteria > Acidobacteriota > Vicinamibacteria > Vicinamibacterales > UBA2999 > CADEFD01. The sequence goes on along the minus strand of CAWJMJ010000009.1, from coordinate 22,295 downwards.
TCGCCTCGCCGACCAGGTTCCTGATCAACGGCGAGCCGACCGACAGACCGGCTGGGCGCTGGCCACGCGCGGCGTGCTTCCGCGTGCGGCTGCACGGCGCCGGGCAAGGCGGCGCACTCCGGCGTATCCGCGAACTCGGCGAATCGGCCATCGAGAAGCTGCATCGACGTGCTCGCACGACCTGCGCGCGGCCGCCTGGCCGACGATCCGCTGCTCGGCGGCACCCACTACACCGTCGGCCTGATCGACGGGCGGCGTGGCGCCCAACGTCATTCCGCCGCACGCCGAGGCCGAAGTGTTCTTCCGCACCGTGGGCGGGCACGACGAGCTGCGGGCACCCTGGCCGCGACCGTCGCCGGGCGGGTCGAGGTGCAGGAGATCCTGGAGCTGCCGGCGGTGCGCCTGCACACGGTGCCGGGCTTCGAGACCGCGGTGTTCGCCTACTTCAGCGATGTCCCGTTCCTGACCAACTGGGGCACGCCGCTGCTGCTCGGCCCGGGCTCGATCCACGTCGCCCACACCGACCACGAGCACATCGCCGTTGCCGACCTCGACCGCGCCGTGGACCTTTACGCCGACCTGGCGCGGCAGCTCCTGGCCGACGGCGCCTGAGCGCCGGTCCGGTCAGCTTCAGCGCGCTCCGAGCACGGCGTTCACGCGTTCCAGGTTGCGGCGCGCGTTGACGTGGCCAGGGTCGAGGGCGAGGGCCTGCGCGAAGGCCTCGCGGGCCCGGCCGAGATCGCCGCGCTGGGCCAGCGCGATGCCCAGGTTGTTGTGGCCATTGGGAGCGCGCGGGTCGAGCCCGACGGCCTCGGTGAGCACCCGCACGGCGTCATCGAAACGCCGCTGCTGGATGAGGGCGCTGCCGTAGTTCACGTAGAACTCGGCCGAGGTGGGCGAGATCTCGATGGCGCGCTCGAAGAGCGGCACGGCCTGAGCGGTCTGGCCGTTGCGGTCGAGCCCGACGGCCATGTTGTTCATGGCCCGCGCGTGGAATGGATTGATGGTCAGCGCCCGGGCGTAGCGGGCCTGGGCGTCCGCCCACCGTCCCTGCCGATCGAGGACGGCGCCGAGGTTGTACTCGGCCGCCGCGTCACGCACGGTCACGGCCCGCAGCAGCACCGCTTCCGCTTCGCCGAGACGGCCCAGGTCGCCGAGCACCCGGCCCTGTTCGACCAGCGTGTTGTGGTCGCCGGGGGCCAGCGCCTCGTGCTGCTTCAGCACGGCCAGCGCCTCGGCCGGGCGCCCCGTGGCCTGCAGCATCGCGGCCATCTCCATCAGGACGTTCAGGTCGCGCGGATTGAAGCTGAGGGCGCGGCGCACCAGGAACTCGCGCCAGGCGGCGTCGCCGGCCCGCGTGGCGATGCCGGCATGCTTGAGCAGCAGGTCGCTGTGTCGCGACTCGGCGACCAGGGCATCGAGCACGGGGTCGGCCGGCGGCACGTAGGGCGCCGCGAACGCGCCGGACCCCGGCGCCGTTTCGCCGTCGAGCGCCCGCAGCTGCGTCCGGGCCGGGCCAAAGGCCGGGTAGCTCTGAACCAGCGTCCGCAGCCGCTGCACCGCGTCCTGGCGATCGCCTTGCTCCAGGGCCACGCGGGCCAGCCCCAGTCCGGCGTAGGCGCCGAGGGGCACGGTCTGGCGCGAGGTCACGCCGGGCGGCGCAAACGGCGCCGTGGCCGGGGCGTCGCGGGCCCGCTCGTAGTCGGCGCGCGCGTCGTCGAGCCGGCGCTGCTTGAAGGCCAGTTCGCCGCGGCGATACCACGCCGGCCCGAACGTCGGCGCCGCCGCGGTGACGCGCTCGAGGGCGGCGCGCTCGGGCCCCTGGTCGCCGCGCTCCTCGTGAATCAGCGCGCGCAGATAGGTCCAGCGCCATTCCGCCGGCGCCAGGCCCTCGGCCACGGCGTAGGCGGCCAGGGCGTCGGCGACGCGCAGGTTGGCGTGGTAGACGCGTCCCAACGCGCCGGCGGTGGCGGCCGACGGCGCCTTCCGCGCTTGCGCGTCGGCGTCGAGGATGGCCTCGCGCACGGGCGCGGACACGCCCGCCAGGTCTGCGGGCGGCGGCATGCGGGCGCCGAGCGCCCGGCCGGTCACGAAGCCGGTGACCAGCCAGGCCGCGGTCGCGGCGGCGGCCACGGCCAGTCCAGCCCGCCAGGGCCACGCCGCTACCGGGTGCGCGCCGGCCACGTGTTGGTCCAGGCGGTGAGACGCGAGAGGCGGTCGTAGGGCCAGCTCATATGCATCCCGCCGGTGACCAGATCGGGGCGGCCGTCGCCGTCCAGATCGCCAGCCGCGAGCGTGACCAGGTGCGTGGGTGAACTGGCCACGTCGTGCAGCGTGAAGGTGGCCGTGCCGTCGTTCTCGAGCCAGACCAGGCTCTGGGCCGACGGCTCGGCCCAGTTGTTGTAGGCGCTGACCACCGCGATGTCGAGATCGCCGTCGCCGTCGAGGTCGACGGCCTGCGGGCTCGACGCCCCCGGCGATGTCGGCGATACGGTGATAGGGGAAGGCCACCCCGCCGGTGTTCTCGAGCCACTGCAGCCCGTTCCAGCTCCGGCCCGCGGTCGTGGCGTAGTCGAAGGCGTCGCCGTTGCTGTAGATGACGTCGAGGTCGCCGTCGCCGTCGAGATCGCCCAGCGAGATCCAGCTCGAGCCGAAGTCCTCGTTGCTGGCGCCGAAGATGCGTTGCGCCGTGAACCGGCCGTGGCCGTCGTTCACGTGCACGTAGATCTCTTCCCACTCCTGGCTGACCAGCGTGATGATGTCGAGGTCGCCGTCGCCGTCGATGTCGGCAATCTCGGCGTTGATGACGCCGGACAGTTCCTGCAGCAGGTGGCTCTCGTAGCGCCCCCCGCCCAGGTTCTCGAACCAGCGCGTCTCCCCCTGGTCGTAGCCGAAGAGCGCCACCGCCAGGTCCAGGTCGCCGTCGCCGTCGAGGTCGCCGCTGCGCACGTCGGCGACGCGGGCCAGCTTGTCGGCGACGAGCCGCGGCGTGAAGCGCTGCCGCCCGTCGTTCTCGAGCAGGATCACGGCGCCGATGCGCGCGTTGTTGGGGAAGAGCACGCCAAGGCTGGCGACCGCGATGTCGAGGTCGCCGTCGCCGTCGAGGTCGGCCACGTGCACGTGGGCCGGCCCGGCGACGTCGGCCAAGGCCTGCTCGGTGAAGCGCCCCTTGGGCGATTGCCGCACCCACGTCACCCGGTTGGTGGTGGCGTCGGCGACGACCACGTCGGCCAGGCCGTCGCGGTCGAGGTCGACGATGGCGACGTTGGCGATCATGGGACGGTCATCGGGGCCGATGGCCTCGCCGAGCGCCGCCGGACGCAGGAAGTCGAGGCGTTCACCGCGGGCCGCCGCAGGCGCGGCGGCGATGGCGTCGGTGATCGACGGCGCCGCCGGGGCGCCGGCCGGCGCCACCACGTCGGCGACCCCCAGTTGCGCGCGGTTCAGTTGCACCACCGCCGCCAGCGCGGCCGCCACGAGCGCCGCGGCGATGATGAGCGAGGTTCGTGACATACGGCCGACGCGCTAGCGCGCCACCCGCGCCACTTTGGTCACCACGATCGGCGGCGTCAGCTTCTGCGCCTCGGTGTTGCTCGACCGATCCGTGGAGGAGGGCGCCTGCTGAATCGTGCGGACCACGTCCATGCCCGAGACGACGCGGCCGAAGGCCGCGAAGCCCTGGCCGTCGGGATTGCGCATGCCGCCGAAATCGAGCGACGGCTGGTCGTTGATGCAGATGAACCAGCCCGAGGTGGCGCTGTCGGCGGTGCTGCGCGCCATCGAGACCACGCCGTCCTTGTGCAGCAGCCCGGTGGCGTTGGTCCGTTCGAGCTTGATTGGCGCGAAGCCCGCCTTGGCCTTGTCGGCATGCACGCCGGCCTGGATCACTTCGATCTTGATGTCGCTCTCGGGCTGGTTGTCGAGCTTCACGGTGCGGTGGAACGTGCCGCCGTCGTAGTGGCCGGCGTCGACGTACTTCAGGAAATTGGCGGTGGTGTTGGGCGCCCGCGCCGGGTCGAGTTCGAGCACGATGTCGCCGAGCGCGGTCTGCACCCGCACGCGTACGGGCTCGGGCGCCTGGGCCTCGACGGCGGTGGCCACGCCGGCCACCAACACGACGGCCGCGGCGAGTCGGAGGAATCGTAAACGCGTCATGAGGCTGCTCCCGCGAAAGGCCAGGGCGGGGCCGCGAGCGGCGGCATCGAGCCGGCCCGCCGCCCCGCATCCAGGTCCGTCAGAATCGATAGGTGGCGGCAAACTGGAACTGCCGGCCGGGGAAGACGGCCGAGCCGCCCGTGTGCTTGCCGAAGTTGGCGGCGCCGACGATGCCGACGTAGCCGTCCGAGGTCAGGTTCCAGTTGTTGAGGACGTTGAAGGCATCGGCCCGGAACTCGAGGCGGTCCTCGCCGATCGGGAACGTCCGCGACAAGGTCATGTCGGTGTAGTTGATGAACGCCCCGCGCTCGGTGTTGCGCGCGCCCGGCCGGGCGGCCTGGCAGCCGCGGTTGCTGCACTGGGAGAGCCCGGTGCCGGTGGGGAAGCCGGTGTAGCGGATCGAGTAAGGCGTGCCGCTCTGCGAGTGCTGCACGCCGCTCAGGCGCCAGCCGTCGAGGATGATGCCGCGGCCCGGCAGCTCCCAGGTGGCGCTGGCCACGAAGTTGTGCGGCGTGTCGGCGCCGGTGCGGCCGCGGTCGAGTTCGGGATTCGAGCTGTCCTCGGGCGCGAACCAGTGGTTCAACCGGTCCTCCGCCTTCGACAGCGTGTAGGACGCGGTCAGCGTCAGCTCGGCCGACTGATACCGGGACGAGGCCCGCACGCCCTGGTACCACGAGCGGCCCTCGTTGGTCAGCACGTCCATGCGGCGGAACCCATTCGGCACCGGCGTGTTGGGCCGCGTGGCATCGGCCTGCGCGGTGGTGCGGAACACCGTCGTGAGCGGCGCCGCCGCCATCGCCGCGTTCAGCGCCGCCTTGTCAATCGGCGCGGCCTGGTTCATGTCGAGGAAGCCGTGCTTCTGACCGCGGTTGAGGTTGGCCGCAATCTCCACGCTGGCGCGTGGGCCGAGCTGGCGCTGGATGGCGATGTTGCCGGCCCAGGCGTACTCGTTCTCGAGGTCGGGCGAGATCTCCTGGATGTCGCGCGCCGGCAGCACGGCGCCCGGCGGGAACGCCGGCAGGGTATTGGGGAAGGTCGGGAACAAAGCATCGGCGGGCGTCAACGACAGCACCACCTGGCCATTGCGGCCGCTCACGCCGCCCTTGACGATGGTGAAGATCGGGTGCTGCTGGGTGAAGCGGCCGAAGCCGCCGCGCACCGACCACTTCTGGTCGGCCCGTCGGATCCCAGTTGAAGCCGACGCGCGGGTCGAAGTTATTGGCGTCGGTGCCGGCCGGCCAGTCGGGGATGTCCTTGATGATCTCGACGTCGTAGCGCAGGCCGAGGTTGAGGGTCAGGTTGTTCCGGGCGCGCCAGTCCTCCTGGAAGAAGCCGCTGAGCACGGTGGCCTTGGGATACATGAGCGCCGCTTCCGGCATCAGCGCGAACGACTGCCGGAACTGCGACGGGTTGGGGAACTGCGTGGGGTTGCCGTTGAAGGTGTAGACGCCGTTCTGCAGCGGCTGGAAGAGCTGCTTGGTCACGTCGTAGGTGACCGACGCGCCGAGTCTTCATGGTGTGCTTGCCCAGCCACAGCGACACGGTATCCGACAGGTCGTAGGTGGTCTCGGGAATCACGCCCCACGTGCCCTGATCGTTGCCGCCGCTGATCGAGTAGTTGGTGCGGGTGATGTTGACGGCGTCGCAGCTTGGCGGCGCGGCTGTCGGTGTAGCGCGAGTACTGGCCGCGGACTTCGTTCAGGAAGCGCGACGACTTCACGGTGGTGAACATGCCGTGGACGGTATCGACGTTGTTGTCCCAGATGAAGCCGGTGCCGGGCAGGCTCAGGCCGCCGGCTTCGTTGTCCTTCTGCCAGCGCACCATGTTGTAGCGCAGCGCCAGGTTGTTGCGGTCGTCGAAGCGGTAATCGAGGCGCAGGTGGGCCTGGTGCTCGTTGGCCGGGGTCTTGACCGACGGCTCGGTGGCGGCCGGCGAGGTGATGGCCACCTCGCTGCGTTCGCGGCGGTACTCGTAGCTGCCGAAGTAGAACATCTTGTCTTTGCGCAGCGGCCCGCCGATCACGCCGCCGACCTGCTGCTGGTTGTAGGGCACGTCCACCCGGGCCAGCGGCGGCCGCGCGTCGAGGGCGCCGGGACGCAGCATGCCGAACAGCGAGCCGGCCACGGCGTTGGTGCCGCTCTTGGTGATCATGCTGGCGACGCCGGCCGAGTGTCCGCCGAACTCCACCGAGAAGGCGTTGGTGATGAGCTGCACTTCCTTGACCGTCTCGAGCGCGAAGCCGCCCGAGCCCTGCTGCGGCGCGCGCTGCAGGGTCAGCCACTTGGAGTGGTTGTTGGTGCCGTCCACGTAGGTGCCGAAGTTCCACACCTCGCCGCCGCCGACGTTCACGGCGTTGGTGCCGGGGCGGCTCTGCACGACGTTGGAGTCGAGCGAGAGCAGGCGCATGTAGTTGCGCTGCGCGACCGGCAGGGTCTCGAAGGCGCGGCGGTCGATGGTCGAGGACACTTCCGACGACGTCACCTGCATGAGCGGCGCCTGGCCGGAAACGGTGATCGTCTCCTGGATGGTCGACAGCTTCATCGGCACGTTGATCACGGCGCGCTGGCCGGCGTTGAAGGCCAGGTCGTTGCGCACCTGGGTGGCGAAGCCGGCCAGTTCGATGGTGATCTCGTAGCGGCCTTCGGGCGGCAGCGCCGAAAACGCGTAGCGGCCGTCGGGATCGGTCACCGCCGTGCGGTTGAGACCGGTGGCGACGTTGCGGATGGTGACGGTGGCGCCCGGCAGCACCGCCTGTTGCTCGTCGCTGACCACGCCGGACACGCCGAAGGTCGGGGTCTGCGCGGCGGCCGGCAGCGCAGCGGCGAAGAGAGAAAGGACCAATCCGAGCAGGGCCGAACCGGCGAAAGTGCGCATTGCCTACCTCCACTACCGAGAGCCATGAGCCGTCGAGGAGCGAGCCGGCGCGACGCCGAACCGTCAAGCGGTGCGCGAATGCTAGCACGGCCGCCCTGCCCCCTTCCTTGCCGCGCACCGCCCCGTCACGCTACACTTGGCGTTCGTCCCGTCCATGTTCGCGCGCTGGCGCGGGCAGTCGAGGCGGCGGGTCGCACCGCGGCCCGGAACCTGTGCAATGTCAGTCTGCGAACCGCGTCAGGGCCGGAAGGCAGCAGCGCTCAGCAGCTCCTGGCATGTGCGTGGGCCCTCCGGGCTGCGGTGGGTCCCGTGCCCGGAAATCCCTGGACGGTTGGAAGCGGAGCGTCGCTAGATGTATCAGGCTCTCGCGCGGAAGTGGCGCCCCCAGACGCTCGACGACGTCCTGGGGCAGCAGGCCGTCACCCGCACCCTGCGCAACGCCCTCAAGAGCAAACGGATCGCCCAGTCGTTCGTCTTCGCCGGCCCGCGCGGCTGCGGCAAGACCACGACCGCCCGCATCCTGGCGCGCGCGCTCAACTGCGCCCAGGGCCCCACGCCGACGCCCTGCGGCACGTGCGACGCGTGCATCGAGATTGCCGAGGGCCGTGACATCGACGTCCTCGAAATCGACGCCGCCACCCACACCGGCGTCGACAACGTGCGCGAAGTCATCATCGAGGGGCTGTCGATTGCCCCGGCGCGCAACCGCTACAAGGTCTTCCTCATCGACGAAGTGCACATGCTGTCGAACTCGTCGTTCAACGCGCTGCTCAAGTCGATCGAAGAGCCGCCGGCGCACGTCGTCTTCATGATGGCCACGACCGCGCTCGAGAAGATTCCCGACACCGTGCTGTCGCGCTCGCAGATCTACGAGTTCCGCACCATCCCGTCCAAGACCGTGGTCGAACGCCTGCGCTTCATCGCGGAGCAGGAGGGCATCACCGTGCCCGACGACGCGCTGCTGCTGCTGGCCCGCGCCGGCGAGGGCAGCATGCGCGACTCGCTCAGCGCCTTCGACCAGGTGCGCGCCTTCTCCGGCGACACGCTCACGCTCGACGACGTCACCACCGTGCTCGGCCTGGTCGGCCGCGACCTGGTGTTCGACATGCTCGAGGCCATCGCCGGGGAAGATGCCAGCCAGGCCTTCACGCTGGTCGACGCGGCCATCGAGCGGGGCTACGACCTGCGGCTGTTGTGCCGCGAGCTGGCCCGCGCGGCGCGCGATCTGCTGGTCGTGTCGGTCGACAGCGGCCGGCTCAAGGATCCCGACGTGGCCAGCGAGTCGGAACGGGCGCGCGTGCAGTCGATCGGCGCGAAGTTCTCGCGCGAAGACCTGCTGCGCACGTTCGATGGCTTCACCCGGGCCGAATACGACGTCCGTCAGTCGGACTACCCGCGCTTCCAGCTGGAGATGGCGCTGCTGCGCTTGATGCACCTGCGCAAGCTGCTGCCGCTGGCCGAACTGCTCGAAGGCAGCGGCGCCCGTGGCCTGGCCGCGCCCATGCCGCGCCCGGCCGCGCCGGCCATCGCCCGCACCGCTCCGGCGTCGTCAGGGGCGGCCGCCCGTCCGGCGATGCCGCCGGCCCGTCCGGCGCCCGCCCCGGCCGCACGGACCACGGTGCCAGCCACGCGCGCGGCCGGCGCTGCGCCGCCCGCCGCCACGCCTCCCGCCGCGCCTCCCGCTGCGCCGAGCGCCCCCGCCCACTCCGGGGAGCTGCTGCCCGAGAGCGCGCGCGAGCAGTATCTGGCCGCGGTGAAGGGCGGCAAGGTGTTCTTCTACAACGCGGTCGTGGCCCAGGCCTACCGCATCGACGTCACCCCGGCGCGCATCACCTTCTCGTTCCTGCCCAATCAGAAGGTGCCGCGGTCGCAGTGCGAAGAGAACCGCGCCTGGCTCGAGTCGCTCGCCCAGCAGTTGTTTGGGCGCGTCATTCCGGTGCACATCGCCGTGACCGAAGCCGGGGCGCCGCCGGCCGAACCCGGGCCGGCGATGCCGGCGGCCGCGCCGGCGCGGCCCGCGCTGAAGAGCCCGCTGGCCGGGCCGAGCGAAGAGGATCTGCGCCAGGAAGCGCTGTCGGACCCGACAGTGCAGGCGCTGCTCGAGATCTTCCCGGTCGAACGGACCAAGATCGAGGAGATGTGACGTGCTGCCAGGGCCCCTCGACGCGCTCGTCGACCAGTTCCGCAAGTTGCCCGGCGTGGGCGCCAAGAGCGCGCAGCGCCTGGCCTTTCACGTCCTCAAGACGCCGCGCGAAGACGCCGAGCGGCTGTGCGCGGCCATCCGGCATGTCAAGGACAGCGTCACCTACTGCTCGGTGTGCCACAACATCACCGACGTGGACCCGTGCCGCTACTGCGCCGACGAGGGCCGCGACCACCGGCTGATCTGCGTCGTCGAAGAGCCGCAGAACGTCAACGTGATCGAGAAGTCGCGCGGCTTCAAGGGCGTGTATCACGTGCTCATGGGCACCATCTCGCCGCTCCAGGGCATCGGCCCCGACGACCTGAAGATCAAGGGCCTGCTGACGCGCATCGGCGAGGGCCAGGTCGACGAAGTCATCCTGGCCACCAGCCCCACCGTGGAAGGCGAAGCCACCGCCATCTACCTGGCGCGGCTGCTGCGCCCGCTGGGCGTGCGGGTGACGCGCATCGCCACCGGTATCCCGGTCGGCAGCGACCTCGAGTACGCCGACGAGCTGACCATGGGCAAGGCCATGGAGGGACGCCGCGACGTGTCGTAGTCCGGGGCGCGTCCCGGGCTAGAATCGTCGGCGGTCTCGCGAGATGCTCCCCATCTCCTATCAGATGCCCGCAGCCGTGGTGCTGCTCGTATTCGGCGCGGCGGCGTGCGTGGCCGGCTTCCGGCTGCTGCGCGTCGTGCTGGCGGCCTTCGGCTTCATCATCGGCGGCTTGGCGGCCAGCTCGCTGCTGGGCGCGAGTGAGACGGCCTACATGATCGGCGCGTTCCTGGTTGGCGGCCTGGCCGGCGCCGTAATCATGGTGGCGGCTTCGTTCATCGGCGTGGCCCTCGTCGGCGCGGGCCTGGGCGCGGCCGCGGTGACGCTGGCTTATACGCAGCTCCCGGGCGACCCGCATCCCTACGTGGTGATTCTGGCGTCGGTGGCCGGCGCGTGGCTGGCCATGTGGCTGCAGCGCTACGTGACCATCGTCGGCACCGCGTTCGGCGGGGCCTGGGCGCTGCTGGTGGGCGCGCTGGCGCTCTCGGGCGACAGTGGCAAGCTGGCCGCGGCGGCTGCCGGCGATGTGTGGGTGCCGTATCCAATGCAGCCGGCGCCCGGCCAGGCGTGGCTGCCGTGGGCGTGGCTGGCGCTCGGCGTGGGCGGCGTGCTGATGCAGCTCTATGTCACCGGCGGCCATGCGGGCCGGGTCGTGAAGAAGAGCCGCAAGTAACCGCGCCGGCCGGTCACCGCCCGCCGGTGGCGCTCATCACCCGCCCCAGGCTGCCCTTGTAGCCGGTCATCTCCAGGTAGCCGCGTCCCCGCACCGGGCGTCCCCGCGCCGTGCCGTTCACCGCCACCATCCCTTCCCAGTAGGCGATGCCGGCGCCGGTGGTGGCCAGCTCCTGGTTGGCCAACGGGGTGGTGACGGTCAGCGTGAGCTGCTCGCGCGGCAGGCCGATGGTCCACGCCACCGGGTAGGTGGCGCCCGACGGGGCCGTGAAGGTGGCGCCGGCCGGGGCCAGCGTGAAGTCGGCCGCGGTCAGGTGCGTGGTGCCGCCACGGGCGTCTACCAGCGTGCCGCTCGAGCGCGGATCGCGCGTGCCGTCGGCGCGCCGCAATTGGTAGAGCATCAGCTCGCGGTTGTCGTCGAGTTGCAGCGACAGCCAGTCCCAGCCCTGTTGTTCCGGCTCCAGAAAGCTCGTGCCGAATTCGTGGTCCATCCAGCTCTCGCCGGTGACCGCGAAGCGCTCGCCGTCCACCACGATGGCGCCGCGCGTCGGCATGCGGGTCATCGAGTAATAGTGCGAGGCATTGCCCTGGCGCGCGCCCTTCTGGCTGATGCCGTTGACGCCGTTCACCGCCGGCGCCTTGCCCGGGTCGAGCGTCAGCGCCACCGCCGCCCGGCCCGAGGTGGCGGCAATCACGTGTCGGCCCTGCGCGTCGAGGCCCGCGGACCAGTCTTCGTTCCACACCTGGTAGGTGTCGGTGGACGCACCCGACAGCCCCGGCCCGCTGCGGCTCAGCCGCTCGTCGAAGCGATACCGTTTGCCCTCGGGATCGGACACGGCCAGGTGCGCCATGTGGATGTCGCGAATGGCCCAGCGCGACGGATTGACCGGGGCCGCGTCCACGCCGACGCGGAAGAACGTCACCTGGTAGCCGAAGCGCCGCCCGGCGGCGGTGGCCACGTTGCCGGTGTAGTACCACCACTCGATTTTGTAGTCGGGATGGCTGGCGTGATCGCGCGGGAACGCGAACTGGTAGCCGGGCGTTGCCTCGCGCCACGGCGCTTGTCCGTGCAGCGAGAGCGACGCCGCCGCGGCCAGCAGCAGCACGATCGCACGCCGGCCTGGCCCGGCCAGCCGCGAGCCTGGGCGCCGGCGGCCCCGCGCCCTCGCGGGGGCGACAGCTTCTGGCCGGTGCGCCCGGTCGTCAATCGTCTGCTTATTCGTCATGGTCCACGACCAAGCGCGTGGCCCGCCGCGCGGGGATGAAGCCGGCGATGGCCGTGGCGGCCACGACCAGCAGCGACACCTGCGCCAGGAAGGCCACAGGCACGCGGAACTGGATGGTCCAGCCGAAACTCTGGACGTTGATCACGTAGACGAGCAGCACCGACAGCGCCAGGCCGACGGCCAGGCCGATGCTCATGCTGGCCGCGCCGATGAGTGCCGCCTCGATGACCACCACCCGCTGCACCTGGCGCCGCGCCGCCCCGATCAGGCGCAGCATGGTCAGCTCGCGCCGCCGTTCGATGACCAGCGTGAGCAGCGTGCCGGCCACGCCCAGCATCGCCACCACGACGGCGATCAGTTCGAGCGCGTAGGTGATGGCGAAGGTGCTGTCGAAGATGCGCAGCACTTCGGCGCGCAAGGACCGGTTGGTGTAGATGAAGGCGCGATGGCCGTCGTCGAGACCGTTGAGCATGTCCTGGCGGACGTGCTCAGGGTCGGCCCCGTCGCGCAGGTAGACGGCCATGCTGGTGGGCGGCTGGTCGGTGAAGTGCTTGGCGAAAGTGCGGTGGTCCATCACCACCACGCCGCGGTCCACGGCGTAGTCGTAATAGACGGCCACGACGGCAAACGGCCGTTCCCCGGCTTTGGTGGCCAGCTGGATCGTGTCGCCGGCCTTGGTGCCGTAGCGGTTGGCGAACGCCTCCGAGACCACTACCGCGTCGGTGCCGATGGCGCGCGCCAGCGCGGCCCGGCCATCGGCCGGCTCCTTGAAGAGCAGGGCGCCGTGCGACAGCACCACGTCGAACCGCCCGGCGCCGAGCACCACCAGGTTGCCCTGGTAGACCGAGATCGAGGTTGCGGAAGGTGTCGACGGCGGCCACCGCGGGATGGGCCGAGATGGCGTCCACCACCGCGGGCGACAACGGCTGGCCCGAGCCGGTGGTGGGCTGCACGCCGGGGCCGATGAACAGGTCGGCCTGCAGCGTCTGGCCCACCCAGTAATTGACCGTGTCGCGGAAGCTGCCGATCATCACCGCCATCGCCACCATCATGGCCAGGCTGACCGACAACGCCGCAATCGAGATCGACAGCCGGGGGATGGCCGACGCCAGGTGCGCGTGGGCCAGCACGCCTTCGACGCCGAGCAGCCGCCGCAGCGGCGCGCGCGCCATCCGGGCCATGCCGTAGACCAGCGCCGGCACGAGCAGGGCGGCGCCGATGATGGTGACGAAGGCCGAGAGATACCCGAAGAGCGGCATGCCGTTGACCGGCCCGAGCTGCGCCAGGCCGAGCGCGGTGGCCAGCACCAGCAGCGGCACCACGAACGTGCGCGGCCGCAGGCGCACGCGCGTGTCGAGACGGTCGGCGCCGCGCATCGCTGCCGTGGGCGGCACGCGGCTGGCCTCGAGCGCCGGCACCGCGGCGGCCAGCAACGACAGCGGCACGCCGATGAGCAGCGCCAGCACCAGCGTGGGCCCAGCCCAGGGCGGGCGGCGCGGCCGCCGTGGCGATGTAGAGCGTGCTCACCGTGGCGCCGGTCACGCCCACGGCCGCATCGGCCAGCAGCCGCCCCAATCCCAGGCCCAGGGCGGCCCCGGCCAGCCCCATCAGCGCGGCCTCGCCCAGGAACAGGCCGAGCACCTGGCGGCGGGTGACGCCGAGCGCGCGCAGCATGCCCATTTCGTCGCGCCGGGCCAGCACCGACACGGTGGCCGTGTTGTAGACCAGGAACAGCCCCACGACCAGGGCCACCCACGACAGCGCCGTCAGGTTCAGGTGGAAAGCGGCGAGCATGCGCTCCACCTGCTGCGCCGCGTCGCGACGGCCGGGCGGCGGTCAGCCCAGCCGGCAGGCGCTGGCCGATGGCCTCGGCGGCGGCATCCAGGTCGGCGCTCGAGGGCGCGCGTGAAGCATCGAGCGCGGTCGGCGCGCGTTCAATCTGCACGTCGAGCCGGTCGATGCGCCCGAGCCGCGCGAACGCCAGCTGCGCGGCGGCGATGTCCATCAGCACGAAGCTGCCGTCCATCACCCGCGCCGGCCCTTGTCTTCGAGCAGCGCCCGCACGACGTAGGTGTTGACGCGGTCTCCGGCCATCAGCCGGAATCTCGTCGCCTAGCTGGTAGCCGCGGCGCCGCGCCAGCTTCTCGGTGATGACCACGCTGTGCGGGCTGGTCAGCAGTTCCAGGAATGCCTGGGAGGTGAGTTCGGTGCCTCGCGCCCCGGAAGCCGGCGCCGCGTCGCCGCTTGCGGACTCCGAACCCGCTGACGCTGCCGGAGCGTAGGCGCCCACCGCGTAGTCGCGCAGGGTGCGGTCACGCAGGATGTCGACGCCGAGCACCTTCACGGCCTCGCTCCGCCGCGGGCGATACATCGTGGGCGTCTCGTCGGTGACGATGGCCATGTCGCCTTCGATGACCGGCGACACCGACCCGAACTGGCGCAGCCAGCCGAGCGACGGCAGCAGCGTCTCGTCGATGCCGCCGGTGCCCAGGATCTCGATCGAGGCCCGGCCCGACACGGTATCGAGGGCCGTCTCGAAGCCGCGCACCGAGCTGGCGTTGGTGAGCTGGATGGCGATGACCACGCCGATGCCGAGCGCGATGCCGGCCACGGTGGTGAGGGTGCGGCCGCGCTCGTGCGCCATGCGGCGCACGATGAACTGCCGGAAGAGGCGCAGCCTCATGCCTCGCCGTCGAGCTTCCCGTCGCGCATCCGCAACGTGCGCGAGGCCGCGGCCGCCACATCGGCCGCGTGGGTGGCCAGCAGGATGGTGATGCCCAGGTCGCGGTTCAAGTCCGAGAGCAGCGCCAGCACGTTGGCGCCGTTGACCGAGTCCAGGTTGCCGGTGGGTTCGTCGGCCACGAGCAGCGCCGGCTGGTGCACCAGCGCCCGGGCGATGGCCGCCCGCTGCGCCTCCCCGCCGGACACCTGCTGCGGATAGTGGGCGAGCCGGTGCCCGATGCCGACCCGTTCGGCCAAAGCGGCGGCCCGCTGCTCCGCGTCCTGCACCGCCATCCCGCCGAGCAGGCAGGGCAGGGCGATGTTGTCGCCGATGGTCAGCGTGGGCAGCAGGTTGAAGAACTGGAACACGAAGCCGATGCGGTCGCGCCGCAGCCGGGTGAGCGCGTCGTCGTCGAGGCGGCCGATGTCGCGGCCCTCGATGGTCAGGGTGCCCGCCGAGGGGCGGTCCATGGCCCCGCACAGGTGCAGCAGCGTGGACTTGCCGCAGCCGGACGGCCCCATCAGCGCCACGAAATCGCCGGGCTCGAGGACCAGCGAGACCCCGCGCAGGGCCGCGACCGGAGCGGCACCGCCGGTGTAGGTCTTTTCGAGGGCGTCGGCGACGAGCAGGGGCATGAATACAGTGTATGACCCGCTCCGCCAGCGAGACGTCCCCGCGCGCGAAGGTCTTGCGAGGCGCGCACGGTTCGGTTTACGATGAACGTTCGTTTGGCCCTGGGCATTCGCGCTGAGGGCGAGCGTCCTGCCTGTTCCTCGGTAGCTCAACGGCAGAGCATCCGGCTGTTAACCGGAGGGTTGCTGGTTCGAATCCAGCCCGAGGAGCCAACTTCGTTTCACGAAGTTGGCAACCTCGGCCTGGCTTCAGGCATCCTCGCGACGCGTTCCCGCGTCGCGACTCGGCACGAATCCAGCCTGGCTTCAAGCTCAAGCCCCGCCTCGCACGCTCGGCGGGAGCATGCTCGAATCCAGCTTCGTGCTGATTCCAGGTTGCGCCACGCCCCGCAGGCTCGGCGTGACCGGAATCGAATCCAGCCCGAGGAGTCATTCAAATCAACAACTTGCTGCCAAGTGCATATGGGCGTCCTCGCGCGCGTGTCCAATTTGTGCCCACTCGCCTAAGATTGGCCGCGGATGGATCGAACGGCCGAAGCTCAACCCTCAGCCGAGCTTTCCCCGGACACGCTGGCGCGATACGCTGACGGTCCTCATGCGCGATGCGGGCGCCGACCATGCGCAGCGCCTGACGCGGCGACTGAATCCTGCCCCCACCGGAGTCTCGAAATGCTCAGCAAGCTCGCGGTTCCAGTGTCGGTCCGGAAGCGGGTGCGGTCCCTTCAGATCCCCGCGGCCATCCTCGCTGTATTCATCGCGGTCCTGACTTCTCAGCAGGGACTCTTGCGTGCGGAGCCTGCCGCTGTGCCGCGACTCGACTGGATGTTCGATGGCATCGTGTCGGCCACCGCGCGGGTCGGCAATGTGCTCTATGCCGGCGGCTTCTTCAAAGCCGTGGCACCCACGAGTTCCGCGCTCGGCTACCTGGTGTCGGTCTCCACCACCACCGGGGCTGCCGACCCCAACTTCACGCCTGCCAACAGCCGTATCACGGCCCTGGAACCTGATGGCAGTGGCGGTTACTTCCTGGCTCAACTGGCCGACGCCAGCTTGTCGGTGCTACCTGCCACCAGGGTCGTCCACGTCCGAGCCGACGGATCCGTCGACCCCACGTTCGCATCGTTGCTTTCCGGAACGGTCTCCCGCCTCGCGCGGGTAGGACCATCGCTGGTAGTCTCTACCGGCCTCAACCTATCCGGCGTGAACGGCCCGCTGCTTGCCCTCGATGTTGTGAGCGGCGCGCTCTCAGGGTGGGCGCCGGCCTTGCCCGGTGGGCGGCCGGGGTTAATCGGCTACCCCTTGGTAGTCGACATGGAGGTCGCGAACGGCCGCCTCTACGTGCTGTCCATGCCATTCTACGATTCCAATGGGCGGCACGTCTCGGCCTTCGACGGCACCACAGGTGCGCTCCTGTGGGTGGTTGAGGTGGTGCCAGAGACCGTTCGCTATCCGAACGACGGCAACGGAGCCCTGGCGATCGGAGCAGGCCGATTGATCGTGGCGACCGACCGCGGTATTCAATCGCTGAGCCTGGCGACGGGCGCCATCGATCCCAACTGGGGAGGCAGTCTTACCGGGGTTACCGTGCGGGATGTGGCCGTGGGCCCAGCCACCGTGTTCGTGGGCGGCAGATTCACGCAGTTCATGGGCGCGCCGAGAAGCAATCTGGCGGCGCTCGACCTCGCGACAGGCGCGCTGACCGCCTTTAACCCGCCGCCGTCACTCACTGTCGATCAGCTGGTCGCGTCGCCGTCCGGGACGGTCTACGCGTCGCTGTTGCGCACCGGCGTCGGTCAGGCGACTCGGCACCTCGTCGAACTCGATGCCACCGGGGCACAGACCCCGTGGGTCACGCCGTACGTCGGTACTCCGTTCGACTTGTCGCCGTCTGGCAATCTCCTGGTAGGCACCGGCTTGGCGTTACCAGGTACGCCTCGGGTCAACTTCGCCGCATTTGACACCACGACGGGCGCGTTGTTGCCGGAGGCCCTCGTCATCGCCGGGGGAACGGTGTCGAGCCTGGTGAGCATCGGCACCACCCTCTACCTCGCCGGAGACTTCACGTCGGTCAACGGGGTGGCCCGCCAGTTTGGCGCGGCGGTCGACACTGCCACCAACACGGTGCTGCCCTGGACCCTCCCGGCCGGCCAGAGACTGAGGTTCGCACATGGCGGCTTCATCTACACTACCTCCGGTCAACAAGGCCGGCGACTCAGTGCCACCACTGGCGACGTGGACGTCGCGTGGCGCCCACCCCCGGTGTGGGATTTGACTCTCGACGGAAACGTGTTGGTTGCGGCCGTAAGGCTTCAGCCCGAAGGAAACGCGGTCGGCACTCTGGATTCAACGACCGGGCAATTCACCGAGATGTTCCGCACCACGTCCGTGGGCACGCTCACTGGAGGGTTATCCGGGCTTGGGTCAGGGCTGGCGGTGATGGGACAGACTGTCTACCTCGCCGGTTGGGTTCCGGGCGCAGATCGAGTGGCGGGACGTGACCTCGCCGACACCGTGATGGCCTTCGACCGCACCACGGGCGTGCCGGTGGCCCCCGCTGTCCGGGGGTTCATCAACGGCGTCGCCGTGGCCGATGGTCGCGTGATTCCATATGGCGGCCGGCTGGTCATGAACGGGGACGAACGGGCCGAGGTCGCCGAAGTGTCTCGGAACGGTCGCTTCACGGCATGGAATGCCGGATGGCCGTGGCGCAATGCGCCGCTGTTCTTCGGCTACCTGGGCGAAGCCAATTTCCCCCGCGGGGTCCTGGGCGTCTCGGTCGCGGGCGACCTCCTGGTGGTGCGTGGCAAGTCTGACGGCACCGGAGGAACCGAGCGTCTCACCGCGTACCCGTTGTCGGGTAACAGCGTGCCTGCCAACTTGCGATCGCAGGTGGTTGGCCCGAACACCGTGTTTAGCTGGGACCCGATGGCGGTTCCGCCGCCGAGCGGCTACGTGATCGAGGGTGGTTTCGCGCCGGGGCAGGCCGCTGCCGCGCTCGCGGTTGGTAACGCGACGAGCGTGGCGTTACCGATGCCGGCGGGTCCGGTGTACCTCCGCGTCCGGGCGCATAGCAGCACCGACACCTCCAACGAGATCGTGGCAGGATGCTTCGCGCCGCCGCTGCCGCCCACGGCCCTCACGGCGGCGATCAACGGCACCAACCTGACGCTGACGTGGACGCCGCCTTCCGGAGAAGTCACGACGTATACGGTCGTGGCCGGCAGCACCACCGGCGGGAGCGACGTGGCCACGCTGTCGTTGTCGGGGGCGCAGACGTCGATCGCGGGTCCGGTGGCCGGCGGGACGTTCTTCGTGCGTGCGCTGGCGTCCAACGCGTGCGGCGCGAGCGGCCCGTCGGGCGAGGTGTTCTTCACAATGGGCGCGCCCGATCTGCTGCCGGCAGCCCCGACGAACCTCGCTGCCACGGTTACCGGACAGACCGTGTCGTTGTCGTGGACGGGGCCCAGCGCACCCGTTACCGGCTACGTGGTGGAGGCTGGCACCGCGCCAGGTCTGGCAAACCTCGGAGCGCTGCGGTTGGGGCCGGGCTCGTCGCTGGTGCTGCCGGGCGTCCCGTCGGGGTCCTATGCGCTGCGCGTGCGGGCCGTGACCAGCGCGGGATCCGGCGCGCCTTCCGCCGACGTGATTGTCGTCGTGCCGTGAACGGCGCATACGCCCCTCGCCTGCCTGTTCAGGCACGCCTCCGCGTCATGCGCTGCTGGGGGCACGGCGCTCGACTGCCCCGGGGGAGAGTAGCGCCGCTCGACTGTGCCCGAATGTCGTGCATGACGAGTTTACCTCCGGTTGCTCGAATCGGCGTCGGGACTTCAACACACGGCGACTCGCATCGTCACACTCCGTCGGACCACCCATCGTGCGCCCGCGCCCGTTCGTGTCGATCTGTTTCGGGTGTCGCGCTCGCCGGATCGATGAGCGTGTTACGGGAGCGGCTAGAGCCGCGCTGACGACTGACCCGCGTCGCCGCCGATGGCGATGACGACCGCCCCCAGGCGCTGTTCGGTCTCGACCAGGCGATGCGCGTCGGGCGCCTGCTCCATGGGAAACACCCTATCGACGATCGGGTTGATCTGTCCGTCTTCAATCATCTCTGTGAGCGCCATCAATTCCTCTCTCGACTCCCGCGCGAATGCGAACGTCGCCGTCTTGGTCGTGAACCGGGTGGTGAGCAGCGAGCGCAGCATGACCGACAGGCGGGGATTACCGCACAGATAGCGCCCGTTGGCGTTGAGCGCCTTGATGCAGGCGGTATAGGAGCTACTCGGGACCATGTCGAAGATGACGTCGTAGGTCTGGCCGCGGCCCGCGAAATCCTCCTTCGTATAATCGACGAAGTGATCCGCGCCCAGTCGACGCACGGCGGCCTCCTTGATGGTGGTGTCGACGGCCGTGACTTCCGCGCCCATGGACTTGGCGATCTGCACCGCATGCAAGCCGATGCTGCCGCCCGCGCCGTTGATGAGCACCCGTTCTCCCGGCGCGGATGCTGCGCCCGGCGCATGAAGTGCAGCGCGTTCAGCCCACCCAGCGGTACCGCGGCGGCTTCCGCGAAACTCATGTTCCTGGGCTTGGCGGCGATCGTCGAGCGCGCCGGCAGCGCGACATACTCGCCATAGGCGCCGAAGCGCAGCCCGGCCGTGCCGTACACCTGCGTCGCCGACCGAGAACGTGGTGACGTCCTTCCCGAGCGCTGCGATCTCGCCGGAGAAATAGCCACCGAGGATCTGGCGCCTGGGCCGCCTCACGCCAACGGCGATGCGCAGCGGGAGCCAGAACCACTTCACCGAGAACGTGAAGCTGCGCATCTCGCAATCGGCCTTCGTCGCTTCCGCTGCCCGCACGCGGATCAGGACTTCATCGTCCTTCGGCTCGGGCGTTCTCACGTCACTGAGCCGCAGAACCTCGGGTGGCCCGTACCGTGAGTAGGTGATCGCCCTCATGCCACCTTCACCGGTCGCGATGACAAGTAGTGCTCGTCCAGTCGGTCAAGCACGCGATGGTCACTGATGATGGTGCTGCTGGTCAAGAGCGCGCTGGCCGCGGTTGTCAGGGGCGGCGTCGAGGTCGACCCGCCCCTCGGCGACGAGCTGCAGAACCCGCGTCCGCCCATTGACGAGCGGTTCGGCCGCATAGTTATTCTGTCGTCATACTGCGGCTGCTGGTGGCGCTACGGTCGGGCGGGCCCGCGGCCGCGCCACGCCGCTCCGTCACGGACATCGTGGACGCACTGCAATGCTGCACGCGTCTTTGCTGGGCGCCATCGCTGTGGCCGACCTCCGCGGCCGAGGCGACATTGCTCAGGGCGAGCTGATGCGCTTCCTCGCCGAAGCGACGTGGTATCCGACGGCGCTCCTCCCGAGCGAGGGCGTGCGGTGGACCGGTCTCGACGATCGGTCGGCGTCTGCCAGCCTGACTGACGGAGCGGTGTCAGTCACCTTGCGGTTCACGTTCCATCCTGACGGGCCCGTCGACACGGTCTTCGCCGAGGTGCGGGGGCGCACGGTGGGCGGCGCGCTGGTTCCCACGCCATGGCAAGACCGCTTCTGGAACTATGAGGATCGCGGCGGCGTGCGCGTGCCGATGGATGGTGAAGTGGCGTGGTTGTTGCCCGGGGGGCCGAAGCCGTACTGGCGCGGCCACGTGACCGAGATCGCGTTCCAGTTCGCGCAGTGATCGAGCGCGTCGCGGCTACACGGGCGACGCGGCCGCAGGCACGGCTCCAGTCGAACTTGCCGGCGAGCTGGACGCAGTTCGACTCAAACGCTTGTTGCCGATGCCACAGTGCTGGAGGCACTCCGTCGCCTCGCGGCGCGGGTCACGGTGATGCTGTCCGACTTCAGTCCCGCCCGGGCTGACGCAGTACGTGCACTGAACGCGGCGCGCATTCCCGTCGTCGGCATCCCGCTCGTGCCGTGACGAGGACGGCTACTGCTTCACCATCGACAAGGCCTCGCGAGCACTCGCCCGCTACGACGAGTGGCGAGTCTGGATCGCGCTCGTCGCAGATCGGACGCCCGCCCAAACATCGATCCAGGCGATTTGTGACGGCGTGCATGCGGTGCGCTCCAACGCGCCTGTGGTCAAATCGCTGTAAACGCAGAGACCGAGGAGCGCTCATGCTGCCATACATTGTCGGAATCGTCCTCTCGATTGCCGTTGCCGTGTTCGCCAGGTGGGTGGGCTTCGATCGCGATCGAGCCTTCTATCCCACCGTGCTGATCGTGATCGCGTCGTACTACGTGCTATTTGCGGCGATGATCGGTTCGGTGGAAACCGTCCTTGTGGAGTCCATTCTCATGGCGGTGTTCGTGGTCGCGGCGGTGGCCGGATACAAGGGAAGCCCATGGATTGTCGTTGGTGGACTCGCTGCCCATGGCGTTCAGGACTCCGTCCACAGCTACATCGTGGCAAACGCCGGCGTGCCCGCCTGGTGGCCGGCATGGTGTCTGGCATATGACGTCGGCGCCGCGGCGGCTCTTGCCTGGCTCTTGATGCGGGCGAAAACAGACCTGGTGGGAGTGAAGCATGAAAGCCATCGTGCGAAAGACTGTACGGACCGCCTGATGTGTTGCATCTGTCGATGTGCCCGTGCCGACGCGTGGTGACAACGACGTGCTGGTGAGAGTGCGCGCCGCCTCCGCCAAAGCAGGCGATCGGCAGCTAGCCGAAGCCTGGCTGTTCGGACCACGGCTTTCGATCGGCCGCCAACAGTTCGGAAATGTATTGGTGACGCCCAACCAAGGAGACCGGGTAACCGTTCGCCCGATTGTGCGCGGCGCCCCGAGGCACGCCGGCATCCGCACGCCGGCGGGCGGCGCGCATCCAGTTCTCGTTCTTGGAATCAGCCGTCCCACCTGATCCCCTCGCCGCTTATGGGCGCAGGTCAATCGCAAACCCTGGCGAATCTTCGGGAGGAAGGCCGACGCAGGCTTCATGGATGAGTCGGTTGCGGCAAGTCGTCCCGGCGATGGGCTCGTTGTTGAAGCGGCGGGGTCGGCCAAAGTGTGCGCCTTGGTTCTCGTCACAGCGGCTACCACTGCGGTCGGCGGGCCACGTTCCAGCGGGCGAGTGACGGCCGCCATCACCCGACGACGTGGAGACGTTCTACAATAGCTCCCGCTGGCACAGCCCTCTGGGTGGTGTCAGACCGGAGCAGTTCGCCGCCGCTCACAAGTTCCGGAACAGGCTGTGCCCTGAATCCTGGGAATCCACCAGGGGGGCGGGCCAGCTTCAGTAATGGCGTAACTCGGCCGGAGC
>CAWJMJ010000008.1:0-74968 GCA_963843885.1 uncultured Acidobacteriota bacterium | reverse complement strand
CATCGCTCGTATTCCGGTCGACAAGATCCGCGACGTCATCGGGCCGGGCGGCAAGATGATTCGCAGCATCATCGAGAAGACCGGCGTCAAGATCGACGTGGAGGACAACGGCCAGGTCAACGTGGCCTCGGCCGATGAAGCCGCGGCGGCCGAAGGCGATCGGCATGATCCAGGAGCTCACCGCCACGCCGGAGCTGAACAAGACCTACCTCGGCAAGGTCCAGCGCATCACCGACTTCGGCGCCTTCGTCGAGATCATGGCCGGCACCGACGGCCTGCTGCACGTCTCGGAGATCGCGAACCACCGCGTCAAGGACGTGCGCGACGAGCTGAAGGAAGGCCAGCAGATTCTGGTCAAGGTGATCAACATCGACCCGACCGGGAAGATTCGCCTCAGCCGCAAGGCGCTGATGCACGCCGAGGGTGGCCGCCCGCCGCCGGCCGGGTGGTGAGAACGACGCTCCCAGCGGCGGCGGCGACGCCGCTGGCGGCGACCGTCCGCGGCCCGCGCCGCGATCGTGGCCCGCGCCGCGAGTAGCGCAGCAGCCGTAGCCGCCGGGCCGCCAGGGGGGCGGTTCGTCCCCGTTTCACCGGCGCTCGACGGCCACATCGACGATACACATACGGCCGGGAATCTCTCCGGCCCGCGGTGTGGCAACTGGCGGTCACGGTTCGCTCCGGCAATCGGTTCCGGCCCTCCGGCTCCAGGCTACAATCCGTCCATGAATGGCACCCGGTTGAGCGTGGCGGCGCTGGTCCTCGTGCCCGTGCTGGCCCTCGCCGCCGCGCAGGAAGTGGCGCCGACGAGACGCGCGTTCACCGTCGTGGCCAAAGACGGGCGCTTCGAGCCCGACCGGCTCGACGTATCCAGGAACGATCTCGTCACCATCACGCTGCGCAGCGAGGGCGGGCCGCACAGCTTCGCCATCGACGCCTACCGGGTGATGAAGCGGGCTGGCACGGGCGAGACGATCACCTTCGAGTTCCGCGCCGACCAGGTCGGCCGCTTCGAGTACTGACTGCAGCCTCTCGAGCGACGAGCGGTGTCGCACGATGAAGGGCACGCTGGTGGTCGCGGCGCGCTGAATCGTTGGCCGGCCGCACCCAGGCGGCCGGCGCCGTCGCTGACAGGCCTGCGGCGGCTCGCAGCGCACCGCCGGGTGCATCGGCTCGATGGGCCTCCCCCGTCAGTCTTCGCCGGTGATGATGCCGTGCGCCGGTAACGGCGACGCCACCGGCCATGCCTTGGCCGCGGCGATGCGCTCGCGCAGCGGCGGATGCGAATAGAACAGCCACCGGGCCAGCGCCGACGGCCGGTCCTCGGCCAGGTTTTGCTGCCCGAGGCGCTTCATGGCGGTGACAAACGCCGCCGGATTCGCGGTGAGCCGCAGGCGGACCGGTCGGCGCGGCGCTCCTGGGCTCGCGACAGGGCGTTGCCGAGCGGCAGCATCAGGAACGACCACGCCCCGGCCAGGAGCAGCAGCACCGGCGCCCCGGCCACGTCGGCCTGGTCGCGCAGCCCCAGCCACGGCGCGACCGCCACCAGCCCCTGGGCGGCCACGTAGAACCCGGCAAAGAGCGTCGCCGTCCTGAACACCATGCTCATCCACAGATCGTGATGCACGTGATGGGACAGTTCGTGAGCCAGCACCACCTCGATCTCGTCGTCGGAGTAGGCGTCGAGCATGGTGTCCGAGAGCAGGATGCGGCGCGACCGCCCGATGCCGGCCAGCGCGGCGTTGGCCTTGCGCGTATGCCCGCTGATCGCCCACTCGTAGACGCCGATGACCGGCGCCCCGGCCCGCTCGGCCAGACCGACCAACCGGTCCGTCAAGGTGGCGCGGCGCAACGGCCGGACCCGGTAGAAGATGGGCAAGCAGCAGGATCGGCGCCAGGCGCGCCAGGACCACCATGGCCAGCGTGAATGCGCTGGCGGACACGAACCACCACGCCTCGGGCCAGTGCCGGATGCAGAAGTAGACGGCCCACACCCCCCCGACCATCACGGCGCTGCTGGCCGCCACCGCTTTGACGTGGTCGGCAAGCCAGTGCGCCATGATCTGGCTGGACAGCCCGTAGCGGCGTTCCAGCCAGAAGCTCTGATACCAGGCGAACGGCAGTTCCAGCGCCTGCACGGCGACCACCAGGCCGGCCAGGAACAGCGCCGAGCTGGCGCCGGTTTCGAGCACGGACGGGAGCCAGGCCGTGAACCACTCGGCGGCGCTGCGGAAGAACAGCGCGAGCCCCGACACCGACAGCACCAGCAGAACAACCCCACCAGTACGGTGCCCGAGAAGTCCGCGCGGCGGCGCCGCCGATGATACCGGGTGGACTTGTCTTCGTTCACGGCGGACTCATGTCGTCCGCAAAGCGTACGACACTGGCCGCCCGGCGACAACGGGCGGACTGACCGGCGCGGGGGCGACTAGGAGGGGCCGAGGGACACACCGCCGTTGGTGGTTTGCAGTTCGATGCGCCCGCCGCCGCCGTTGAGGGTGCCGTCCACCCGTCGCCGGGTCTGTTCACCCTCGACCGAGAAGGGCAGGCCGTCGACGCTGACCCGGCCGTTGGTGCAGCGCGCCCGCACCTGGGCCCGGGTATCGTGCGGCACCTTCAGCTGGACGCCGCCGTTGACGCTGGTCAGCGTCACCTTCGCCGTCGGGCAGAAGGGCGCCGGTCAACTCGAGGTCGACGCCGCCGTTGGTGGTGCGCGCGTCGATCAGCGAGGCGCCCGCGATCCGGCCGCGCACGCCGCCGTTGGTGGACGTGGCCCGCACCTCGCCGCCCACGTTCTCGAGGCGCACCCCGCCGTTGACGGTGCGCAGGTCGACATGAACACCGGCCGGCACCTTCACCAGGTAGGTGACCTTGTGGCCGCCGAGCCGCACCCGCGGCGCGATGGTCTCGATCCGCACCCGGTCGGGTCCGACCTCCTCGCGCATCTCGATCTTGCGCCAGGACCTCCCTGGCCGCGTCGTCGCTGCTGGCCGAGACGGAACGCTCGGCGCTGACCTCGACGGTATCGTCCGGTGGCGGCCTCGGCGCTGATCTGGCCGTTGACGTTGATGATCTCCAGGCGGCCGCCCGGGGCGATGGTGTAGCTGCGGCTCCAGGTGTCTTGCGCCTGCCCGTGGAACATGTCGACGGACAGATCGCCGTCGGCGGCCATCTTGACGTCGCAGCCGGCCGACAGGGTGACGGCCGCCACGAGCAGCGCCGCCGCCAGTCCCGCACGAGGTCTCATCGAGCGCATACGAGCCCCTCCCCTGCCAGGCAATACGGCCGGGCGAGCCGCCGAAGTTCAGCGGCGTCAGTTCATCTGCATCGAGATCAGCTTCGAGACGCCCGGCTCTTCCATCGTCACGCCGTAGAGCCGGTCGGCGATCTCCATGGTCTTGCGGCTGTGCGTGATGATGATGAACTGCGTCTGGTCCAGCATCGACTGCAGCATCTCCACGAAGCGGCCGATGTTGGCGTCGTCGAGCGGCGCGTCGATTTCGTCGAGCAGGCAGAACGGGCTCGGCTTGTACTTGAAGATGGCGAACATCAGCGCGATGGCGGTCAGCGCCTTCTCGCCGCCCGAGAGCAGCATCACGCTCTGCAGACGCTTGCCCGGCGGCTGCGCGACGATGTCGATGCCGCTTTCGAGCGGATCGTTCTCGTCGAGCAGCGTGATGCCCGGCGCGGCCGCCGCCGAACAGCGTGGTGAACATCACCTGGAAGTTCGCGTTGATGGCGGTGAAGGCTTCGCGGAACCGCGCGTGCGTGGTCTCGTCGATGCGCTTGATCGCTTCGTTGGTCTGGGCGATCGAGTCGACCAGGTCCTTGCGCTGCGTGGTCAGGAAGATGTGGCGCTCGTCGAGCTCGTCGATACTGCTCGATGGCCATCATGTTCACCGGACCGAGCCGGTCGATCTTCGCGCGCAGCTCGGCGATGGCTTCCTCGGCGGTCATGGCCGGCCTGGGCGGCTTCGGCCAGGCCGCGGCATCGCCGGCCACGGCGTCGGCGCCGGTCTCGACGGCCGCGTCGGCCGCGTTCGTCGCTGTCCGCGTCGGTCGCTTCGGCGGCTTCCGCCACGGCCCGGCGGATCATCCGCGCGTCGGGCGCGTGGATGCCCTGCGCCTCCATCTCGGCCACTTCGCGCGGCCACCGTCGTCGAGGTCGGCCTGCACGGCATCGAGGCTCTGCTGCGCCAGGTGCGAGAGTTCGGCCTCGCCGGTGGCGCGCGAGACGTCGAGCTCCGCGGCCAGGGCGCGCACCGCATCGAGCGCCCGGCGCGCGTCGCGGATCGACTGCTCCTGCCGATCGCCGGCCGCCTTGAGCACCAGCGTCTCGTCGTCGGCCTTGAGCATCTCCTCGCGCAGTTCTTCGAGCGCGTGGATGCTCTCGTCCATCAGCCGCTGGCCGTCGTCGACTGCTGGCCAGCAGCCGCTCGCGCTGCTCGCGCATGAGCGCCATGTCGCGGTGGCACGCCTCGGCCCGCGCGCTCGAGCTCGCGGGCGGCCTCTTCCAGGCGCTGCACTTCGGCCATGGCCGAGCGCGCGCGCTCGACCAGCGCCGGCGTGCGATGGCCCGCGCCTCGGCGGCGCGCTGGCTGAGGTCCTGCGCGTGCTCGCGGCCTCGCAGAGCAGCCGCTGCGTCTCGGCCAGGCCGCTTCGGCTCTTCGCGTTCGCTCGCCAGCCGTGCGATGGTGGCCTGGGCTTCGGCCTGCCGGGCGTCGAGGCTCGTCGATCGTCTCGCGGGCGCCGCGCGCTTCGGTGGCGACGAGCTCCACGCGCTGGCGCACGCGGGCTTCGTCGGCCGTGGCCCGCGCCACGTCGGCCTGCGCCGCCGACGATGGCTTTCTCCTGGCGGTGGACCGTCGGCGACCAGGCCCATCACGGCGGCGCTGGCCGTGGCGATGGCGTGCTCGAAGCCGGCCAGTTCCTCGGCCAGCGACTGCGACGGCGCGCTGCGCCTTCGCCGACCCGCTCGCGCAGTTCCTGATCTCGCGCTTGGTCGCGAGGATGCCGGTGGATTCGGTCCGGCTGCCGCCGCTCACCACGTGCGGGCCGCGGTAGACGTCGCCGTCGAGGGTCACGACCGGCACGCCGGCCATGCCGCGCCAGCGCGCACGGCGTCGTCGAGCGCCTCGGTGATCGAGCGCCTCGCCGACCACGCTGCGCAGGGCGGCGGCGAACGGGCCCGACCGATCCTGCACGACGCTCGACAGCGTGCACGCAGCCCGGCGGGACGTGGGCCACGGCCGGCGGCGGAGCCGTCCGGCGACGCGGTCGCTGATGACGATGAAGCCGCAGCGGCCGGCGCCCTCGCGCCGCACCAGCTGCGAAGCCGGCGGACGCCTGCTCGTGGCTGTCGACGACGACGTGCTCGAGCAGATCGCCGAGCGTGGCTTCGACCGCGCGCTCGTAGCGCGGCTCGACCTCGAGGTAGTCGGCGAGCGCGCCCCGCTGCCCCACCTGGCCGTATCGGCGCTGGCCAGCACCATGCGGGCCGCGTCGCCGAAGCCGGCCGCGGTGCGGCCTCGACCTCTTCGAGCGAGCGCAGGCGCGCGCCCTGCCGGCCAGCTCGTGCTCGCGCGTGCCGCACGTCGCGCGTCGCGCCACTCGTGCTCGATGCGGGCGCGGCCAGCTCGGACTCGCGCGCCGAGCGCGCCATCTCGGTCGAGGCCAGGCCCGACTGCGCGCGACGCAAGCGCGTCGGCTGGCGCGGTCGCGGCGCCTCGGCGGCCCGCTCGCAGCTCGGCGCCGAGGTCGCGGGCTTCCACTTCGAGCCGGCCGAGCGCCGCGGCGGCGCGCTCGCGCTGCGGCCGCCGCGTGCTCGATCGCCGCGGTCAGCGCGGTGATGGTGTTGATGACCGCGTAGCACCTCGCCGCGCGCCGTCTCGACGTCCTGGCTCGAGCGCCTCGATCGCCTGCTGCGCCTCGGCGATAGTCCTCGGCGGCCGCTGCCGCCGGCCGCCGCCGCCTCGTCGCGCGCGCGTTCGGCCTCGCCGCTCGCGCATGCGCCGCGTCCTCGAGCGCGAGCCGCTCGGGCTCGCGCCGCGCCTCGAGCTGCTAGCCGCTCGGCGTCGAGCTCGCCGCCCGCGTCTCGAGCATCTCCGCCTGCTGCGTATCGAGCGCGATCTGCTGCTGCCGGCGATTGATCTCGAGCTCGCGCGCGTGCGCGGCTTCGCGCGCCGTGCGTCGCCGCGTGCTCGGCTTTCGCCAGCTCGATGCGGACGCGCCCCAGTTCGGTTTCGACTTCGGCCAGCCGCGCCGCACGCCGCCGCTTCGTCGCTCACGCGCGTCGTTCAGCCGCGTGCGCGCCGACTCGATCGCCTCCGCGAGCTGGCGATACCGGCGCGCGAACAGCACCTTCTCCCAGCGGCGCATCTCGTCGCGCAGCCGCTGTGTAGCGGCGCGCCTTGCGGCCTGGCGCTTCAGCGAGCCGCGCTGCTTCTCGACCTCGAAGACGATGTCGTCGAGGCGCGTCAGGTTCTGCTGCGCCGCTTCGAGCTTGAGCTCGGCGGAGCGGCGGCGCGCCTTGTACTTGGTGATGCCCGGCGGCTTCCTCGATCAGCTGGCGGCGATCGGTCGGGCGCGAGCTCAGGATCATCCCGATCTTGCCCTGCTCGATGATCGCGTAGGCCTTGGCGCCGAGGCCGGTGTCCATGAGCAGCTCGTGGATGTCGCGCAGGCGGCACGTCTGGCCGTCGATCAGGTATTCGCTCTCGCCCGAGCGGTACAGCCGGCGCGTGACCTCCACTTCGCGCACGGCGCTGCACTCGGCGTCGAGCAGCTCGAGCGCGTCCTCGAGCGGTCGAGCTCGTGGCCGTTGACGCCGTTGCCGTTGCCGTGGCCGTGGCCGTTGACGCCCTCGCGGCCATCTGGCCGTGGCGGCGCCGGCGGCGGCAGCGGTCACGCCGCTCAACCGCAGACGCACCTCGGCCGCGCCGGTCGGCTTGCGGGCATCGCTGCCGCTGAAGATGACGTCTTCCATCTTGTCGCCGCGCAGGCTCTTGGCGCTCTGCTCGCCCAGCACCCACGTGAGGGCGTCGGCGACGTTGCTCTTGCCGCAGCCGTTGGGTCCGACGATGGCGGTGACGCCCCGGTCGAAGGCCAGCTCGGACCGATCGGAGAAGGACTTGAAGCCGGAGATTTCTAGGCGTTCGAGACGCATGGAAACCCGCGACGTGCCTAGCGGGAAGTGGGCGGAAACGCCGTCAGTCTAGACCAAGCACTGCCTGTGTAGCAAGTACTAGACAAGACCCTACCAATATTTAGGGGCAAGGCCAATGGGGTCCAGACCACTGCCTAGCATTTTGGCGCGGGTTAGCTGCCCTGAACGGCTTGGCGGTCGTTCGACCTTCGTGCCAGCGTGCAGCGAGAGCTCTCGGCTTCGCGGGAACAGGCTCGAGACGCGAACTGCGCCTGCGGGTCGACCTCGATCAGGTGCTGCGGCGCGCGTCGCGCATGCCGAACACGCGATTCGTCGATCTCGAAGCGGATCATCGCCGCGGATGAACTCGCGGTCCTTCGTCCACGCCGCCTCGTCGATCTTCACGCGCTTGCGTCGTCGACGAACTGTCGTGAAGTCCGCCACCATCGCCTCGTCGACCGTGAAGTCCTTGTTCACCGACCTTGCGGCGCGTCGCCCGGCGGCGCCGGGCGCGCGTGTCGCCCTTCGGCGCAGAACTTCTCGGCGTAGCTGCGAAAGAGCTGCGCGGCCGAAGAGCGATGCGGCCGAAGCGGGTCGGGTTGAAGCCCTCGACCGGACCGTCGAAGCGCTCGTCGGGTTCGATGCCGCCGCCGCTGTAGACCTTGCGGCCGCCGTCGGTGAGCTTCAGCTCGTCGGCGGTGTGCGTGCGCGCTCGTCCTGGTCGCGCAGCGTGTAGGTCAGGTACTCGTCGAACGCGCCGTCCCACGGCCGCTGGATCAGCCGGCCGCTCGGCGTGTAGTAGTGCGCGGTGGTCAGCGCCAGGCCGGCGCCCTGGCTGACGCGATAGACCGACTGCACCAGCGCCTTGCCGAACGTCGTCTCGCCGACGATCAGCGCGCGGTCGTGATCCTGCAGCGCGCCCGAGACGATCTCCGAGGCGCTGGCGCTGTTGCGATTGACCAGCACCACCATCGGCATGTCGAGGAAGTCGCTGCTGCTCGGTGGCGCGGTAGTCCTGGTCGGAGTTCGGCACGCGGCCGCGCGTGTAGACGATCATTTCGCCCTTGGCAGGAACCGGTTGGAGACGCGGATCGCCTGATCGAGCTGGCCGCCGGGGTTGCCGCGCAGGTCGAGCACCAGCCGCGTCATGCCCTTGGCCGCGCAGGTCGTCGAGCGCGGCGCCGAGTTCGTCGTCGGTGTTCTCGGCGAAGTCTTGCAGGCGGATGTAGCCGGTCGTCGCCGTCGATCATGAAGTGCGCCGGGACGCTCGGGATGGTGACCTCGTCGCGCATCACCTCCATCGGCAGCAGCTCGGCGAAGCCCGGGCGGCGCATCGACGATGTTGACGAACGTGCCCTTCGGGCCCGCGCAGCTTGGTCACCGCCTGGTCGGTGGTCCAGCCCTTGGGTCCTGCGTCGCCGGTCTTGGCGATGACGTCGCCGCGGCGGATGCCCTTCTGGTACGCGGGCGAGCCTTCGAACACGCGCACCGCGGTGATGTCGCCGTCGACCGACTGAATGGTGATGCCGAGACCGTAGTAGCGCCCTTCCTGCCGCTCGCGCATCTGCGCGTAGGTCTTCGGGTCCATGAAGCTCGAATGCGGATCGAGCGTCTGCAGCATGCCGTTGATGGCGCCGTAGACCAGGCGGTCGGACTCGACCGGCTCGACGTACTCCGCCTCGATCGCCGCCAGCGCCGCCGTGAACGCCTTGTAGTGCGCCGGCACCTTGTCTTCCGTGGCCAGGGCGCTACGGCCGAAGGCGCCGCCCAGCCCAGCCGAGAGGGCGACAGCAAGGCCGGCGACGGTGAAGAATCTGGAGGTCGGCATACTGGCATCCTACCCCGGCGGGCCACCCGTTACGCAGGGGAATCCGCGACATTCCGGTCCGGAGGTGCGGCGCCGGGGAGGAACGGGCCTATACTGGAGACACGGTGACCGCGAGCCGGTCGCCGTCGTAACGGCTGGCGCCCTCGGGCTCCGCCCCCTGCCCTGGAGTTCGCGATGTTCGGATCGATCGGCATGCCGGAACTGGTCATCATCCTGGTGATCGCCCTCATCATCTTCGGGCCACGGAAGCTGCCGGAGTTGGGCAAGTCGCTCGGCAAGAGCATCAACGAGTTCAAGAAGGCCTCGGCCGAACTGCAGAACACGCTCGAGCAGGAAATCAAGCTCGAGGAGCAGAAGGACGAACGGTCGAAGACCGCGGCGGCGACCCCGCCGCCGGCGCCGCCCCCGGCCGAGGTGATTGACGCCAACGGCACCCACGGGCAGCCCGTGTCGCGGGGCGAGAGCGGCAGCTAGACCGGCCGTGGCCCTCGTACCTTTCAAGAAATCGGACGCCGTCGAACCTCTCGGGCAGCACGCGGGAGGCGCGGCCGAGCCGCTCGACCCGGAGGACGACCTCGACGGGCGGATGAGTTTCCTCGATCACCTGGACGAGCTGCGCAAGCGGCTCACCCACGCGATCGTGGCGTTGCTGGCCGGCTTCCTGCTTGCCTTCGCCTTCGCGCAACAGGCCCAGGAATTCGTCATGAAGCCGCTGCTGGCGACGCTGCCGGCGGGCGATTCGTTCGTCTACACCGAGCCGGGCGAGCAGTTTTTCCTGTTCATCAAGATCGCCGCCATCCTCGGCCTGCTCATCTCATCGCCCTATGTGATGTTGCAGGTCTGGCTGTTCATCGCGCCCGGCCTCTACGCCAACGAGAAGAAGCTGGCCGTGCCCTTCGTGTTCTTCTCGAGCGCGCTCTTCCTGGCCGGGGCGGCGTTTTCGCACTACCTCGCCTTCCCCATGGCGTTCCAGTTCTTCGCCAGCTTCTCCACCGACCAGGTGCGCTTCATGCCGCGCATCTCGCCGGTGTTCTCGATGTACGCCTGGCTGCTGCTGGCCATGGGCGTCATGTTCCAGTTGCCGATGCTGGTGATGGTCCTGGCCCGCATGGGCATGATCACCGCCGGCTTCATGACCAAGAACATCAAGTACGCGGTGCTCATCATCTTCATCGTGGCCGCCGTCGCCTCGCCGGGTGGCGACCCGGTCAGCCAGACGGTCATGGCCGCCCCGATGCTGGTGCTCTACGTGATCAGCATCGGCGTCGCCTGGATCTTCCAGCGCAAGCGCCGGACCGATGAGGACGATCAGGACGACAAGGCCTAGCGCCTAGTAGGCTTTCGCGAACCAGGCGTTGTATTCGGCCGGCTTGCCGCACTTGAGGCAGGGCCCGGTGGGCGGCTCCGAGCCGAACGGCACGTTGCGGATGGTGGCCTGCGTCTCGGCCTTGATTTCGGCCTCGCACGTGTCCGACCCGCACCACGGCGAGATCACGAAGCCGGGGCGGCCCTCCATGATCGCCTTGAACTCCTCGTAGGTGGCCGCCGTCGACGTGTGCGCCTCGCGGAAGGCGCGGGCCTTGGCCAGCAGCCCCGCCTGAATCTCGTCGAGCAGCGTTTTTACGTGGCCGGCAATGCCCGCCATCGGCAGCGCCGCCTTGACGCGCGTGTCACGCCGCGCCGAGAACACGGTCTTCTTCTCGATGTCCTTGGGCCCGATTTCGAGGCGGAGCGGCACGCCGCGCATCTCGTACTCGGCGTACTTCCAGCCGGGCGTCTGGCTCTCGTCGTCGTCGAGCCGCACGCGGATGCCCGCGGCCTTGAGTTCCTCGCGAATGGCCTCGCACGCCGGCAGCACCGTCTCGCGCCAGTTGCCGCGCGGAATCGGGATGATGACGACCTGCCACGGCGCCACACCGGGCGGCAGGATGAGCCCGCTGTCGTCACCGTGCGTCATGATCACGCCGCCGATCAGCCGGGTCGACACGCCCCAGGAGGTCGTCCAGACGTGCTGCAGCGTCTTGTCGCGGCCCTGGAACTGAATCTCGAAGGCCTTGGCGAAATTCTGCCCGAGGTTGTGCGAGGTGCCGGCCTGGAGCGCCCGGCCGTCGCCCATCAGCGCTTCGATCGAGTAGGTGCGCTCGGCGCCGGCGAACTTCTCGCTGCTGCTCTTCTGACCGTCGACCACCGGCATGGCCAGGACGTTCTCGCAGAACTCCTTGTAGATGCCCAGAATCTTCAAGGTCTCTTCCTGGGCCTCGTCGGCCGTCTCGTGCGCCGTGTGCCCTTCCTGCCACAGGAATTCGGTCGTGCGCAGGAACGGACGCGTCACCTTCTCCCAGCGCACGACGTTGGCCCACTGGTTGATGAGCAGCGGCAGGTCGCGCCACGACTGGATCCACTTCTGGTACATCACGCCGAAGATGGTCTCGGACGTGGGCCGCACGATCAGCCGCTCTTCCAGTTCCTCGGTGCCGCCCTTGGTGACCCAGGCCACCTGCGGCGCGAAGCCCTCGACGTGTTCCGCCTCCTTCATGAGGAGGCTCTCGGGGATGAAGAGCGGGAAGTAGGCGTTGACGTGCCCGGTGGCCTTGAAGCGGTCATCGAGCTGCCGCTGGATCAGTTCCCAGATGGCGTAACCGTAGGGCCGAATGACCATGCAGCCCTTGACGGGCGAATAGTCGGCCAGTTCGGCCTTGCGGACGACGTCCAGGTACCAGCGCGAGAAGTCGGTCGATTGCGGGGTGATCTCGGTGACGAAACCGGAACCCGCGTCAGCTGTCTTGGTCATGAATGCTCTCAGCGATATGAACCATCCAGTGTAGATCGTCCCTGGATGGATGGTCGGCGCGGGCGTGCCCGCCGCGGCTCTCGGCCCGATCGAGGGCGGCCCGGGCGACCAGCCAGGCCACGGTGGTGAGCGCGCCGGCGGCGGCCGCATCCGGCTGCCCCGCGGCCTGCGATGCCCGGCGCCAGCCGTCGAGGGTAACGACGGCGCGGCGGAGGCCGTCGGCCTCGCGCACCAGGCCCACGTCGCGCCACATCAACTCGCGCACCGCGTCGGCGGCGGGGATCACCGTGGCTCCCGCGGCGGCCGGTATCGGGCCTCGCGGCCGGGGCCGCTCGATGTCGCCGGCCCGCCCTGGTTGGCACATGGCCTCGGCCGCGCGGCCGCCGAAGACGAGGCCTTCGAGCAGGGAGTTGCTGGCCAGCCGGTTGGCGCCGTGGACACCCGTGCACGCCACCTCGCCGGCGGCATGCAGCCCCGGCACGCTGGTGCGGGTGAAGATGTCGGTGGCCACGCCGCCCATCATGTAATGCGCAGCCGGCGAAACCGGCACCGGGTCGGTCGCCACATCCAACCCGCGCTCGGCGCAGGCGGCGGCAATCGTCGGGAAGCGGTGGCGCACCCACGCGTGGTCGAGGTGCGCCATCGACAGCGTGATCGGCGCGCCAGTGCGGACCTGCTCGGTGACGATGGCCCTCGCCACCAGATCGCGCGAGGCCAGTTCTCCGGCCGCTTCATACCGCGTCATGAAGCGTTCGCCGTGCACGTTCAGGAGATGCGCGCCGTCGCCGCGCAGGGCTTCCGAGAGCAGGAACCTCGGCGTGCCCGGCACGGCCATCACCGTGGGGTGGAACTGCACGAACTCCAGATCCGCCACGGCCGCGCCGGCCTGCCACGCCAGCGCGATGCCGTCGCCGGTGGCGACCGGCGGATTGGTGGTCTCGCGGTACACGCGCCCCGCCCCGCCGGTGGCCAGCAGCGTGGCCGCAGCGCGCACCTCCACGTCCGCGCCGGCACGGACGTAGCGCGCGCCCACGCAGGCGCCGCCCGCCATCGTGAGGCCGACGGCCCGGGCGTCGTCGACCACGCGTACCGAGGGCAGGGCCGAGACGTGCTCCCACAACACCCGGCTGATCTCGCGGCCGGTGGCGTCACGCGCGTGCAGGACCCGACGCACGCTGTGCGCGCCCTCGCGGCCCAGCGCGAACCGCCCGTCCTCAGCGCGATCGAAGCGTGCCCCCCAGGCGGCCAGTTCGCGCACGTAGGCCGGCCCCTCGTCGACGAGCACGCGGACCGCCTCGTGCCGGCACAGGCCGTCGCCGGCGGCTTCGGTATCGCGCAGGTGCAGGTCGGGCGAGTCGTCGTCACCCAGCGCCGCGGCGATGCCGCCCTGGGCATATCCCGTGTTGCTCTCGCCCGGCTCGTCGGCCTTGGTGAGGACCAGCACCGACCCGTGCGCCGCCAGCGAGGCGGCCGCGCGCAGGCCCGCCACGCCGCTGCCGATAATCAGGAAATCCGCCGCATCCCGCACCGGGTGTATCCTACCATCCGCATCTTCGGCGTCCGGCCCGCGTCATCGTCCATGGCTCCATCCCCCATCCAGGTCCGCTCGCAGCACGGCAGCTACGGCGTACTCGTGTCCCGCGGGTCGCGCCGGCGCCTCCGTGCCGTGCTGACCGCGGCCGGCATCACCGGCAAGACCGTGGTGGTGTCGAGCCGCCGCGTCTGGACGGCGCAGGGCCGCCACTTCGGCCGCGTCATGCCGCTGCTCGTCGCCGACGGCGAGCGCGCCAAGACGCTGGCTACGGTCTCGGGGCTCTACGACGCGCTGCTCGCGGCCAGGGTCGATCGCGGCTCCACCATCGTGGCGGTAGGCGGCGGAGTAATCGGCGACATGGTCGGCTTCGCCGCGGCCACCTTCCTGCGGGGGGTGCGCCTCGTGCACGTGCCCACGACCGTGATGGCGCAGGTCGACAGCGCCATCGGCGGCAAGGTCGGCGTGAACCACAGCACCGGCAAGAACCTGATTGGCGCGTTCCATCCGCCGGCCGTGGTCGTGGTCGATCCCGACGCGCTCGCCACGCTCTCGCGCCGCGAGTTCCGTGCGGGGCTCTACGAGGTCGTCAAATACGGGGTCATCGCCGACGAGACGCTGCTCGACACGATCGACACGGAGCTGCCCGGTATCCTGGCGCAGGAAGGCGACGCGCTCACCGGGATCGTCGAGCGGTGCTGCCGCATCAAGGCCGAGATCGTGAGCGCCGACGAGCACGAGCACGGGCTGCGCCGGACCCTGAACTTCGGGCACACCGTCGGCCATGCGCTGGAGGCGACGACCGGCTACGGCCGGCTGCGGCACGGCGAAGCGGTGGCGCTGGGCATGCGCGCGGCCCTCGCGCTGGGCGTGTCCCGCGGCATCACCCCGCCGCGGCTGGCCGAGCGCGTCTCGGCGCTGATCACGCGCCTGGGGCCGCTGCCCTCCGTGGCCGACATGCCGGCGGCCAGCCTGGTCGCCGCCATGGGCCGCGACAAGAAGGTGATCAACGGCCGTTTGCACTTCGTGCTGGCGGCCGGCGGCGGCGCCACCGTCACGGTGACGGACGTGACCACCCGCGAGTTGCGGGCCGCGCTGACGCCGCTCGGCGTGGTCGCGCGCTGACCCCGGCGGCGGCTGTCGCGGCCGGCGCGGACTCGTTCAGTTGGTGCCGAGATCGTAGGCGCGCATCTTGGCAATGAGCTCGCGGAAACCCACGCCCAGCAACTCGGACGCCCGCACCGTGTCGTTGGCGGTGTCGCGCAACACGGCCGCGATCTTCCGCCGCTCGGCATCCTGCCGCGCGCGCTCGACCACTTCGGCCAGCGTGCCCGACAGGTCCGGACCCGAGGGCTCGGGCACGCGGCGCCGCCGTGGCTGCCTCGGCCAGATGCAGATGGCGCGGCGTGATGACGCCGCGGTCGCACAGGATGGCGGCGCGCTCCAGGCAGTTCTGCAGCTCGCGCACGTTGCCCGGCCACGGGTAGGCCTGCGAGCGCCGCGCACGCCGCCCCGTCGAGCATCGGCGAGCTGTCCGGCCGCACGCCTGGGCGTGGCGCTCGATGAAGTGACTGCGCCAGCAGCAGCGATGTCGTCGCCGCGCTCGCGCAGCGGCGGCACGGTGATCGGCATGACCGACAGGCGGAAGAAGAGGTCCTCGCGGAAACTGCCGCTCGGCCACCGCCTGCCGAGGTTGCGGTTGGTGGCCGCCACGATCCGCACGTCGACGCGCAAGCGTCGCGGTGCCGCCGACGCGCTCGAACTCGCGCGGTCTTCGAGCACGCGCAGGATCTTCGCCTGGATGGCCAGCGGCAGCTCGCCGATCTCGTCGAGGAAGAGCGTGCCGCCGTGGGCCAGCTCGAACCGGCCGAGCTTGCGCTGGTTGCGCGCCGGTGAACGCGCCCTTCTCGTAGCCGAAGAGCTCGGTCTCGAGCAGCGTCTCGGGAATCGCGGCGCAGTTGATGGCGACGAACGGCCCGTCGGCGCGGTCGCTCGAGGCATGCAGCGCGCGCGCGAACAGTTCCTTGCCGGTGCCGCTCTCGCCCTTCGAGCAGCACGGTGGTGTCGGTTGCCGCGGCGCGCTGCATGGTCTGCGTGGCCTTGCGCAGTGCCGGCGTCGTCGCCGATGATGCGCGGCGCGCCGCGCCGTTCGGCGACCTCCTGCTTTCAGCAGCTCGTGTTCCGCGCACCAGGCGCTGCTGGGCCATGGCCCGCCCGACGACCAGTTGCAGGTGCTCGGGGTCGACCGGCTTGGCGAGGAAGTCGAGCGCGCCCTCCTTCATCGCCGCGACGGCGTCCTGCACGCCGCCATAGGCGGTCATGACCATGACGGGAATGCTCGGCATCGGCCGCTTTCACGGCCCGGAGCACGCCCAGACCATCGCCAGCCGGCAGACGCAGATCGGTGATGACCACGGCCGGGCGGGCTGGCCGCGAGCACCGCTTCGGCTTCGGGCTGGTCGCGCGCCTCGACGACACGGTGCCCCTGCGACTCGAGCGCGAGCCGCAGCATGGTGCGCAGCGAGTCGCGATCCTCGACGACCAGGACCACCCCTTCGTCGGGATCAGCCACTGGGCGGTTCACCTCGTTCAGCGGAGCCAGCCGGCCGGCACGCCTGCCTTGCGCGCCTCGTCCTCGATGGCCGCGATGCTCTTGTTCTGCGCCGCCATCTCGCGCTGCACCCGATCGAGTTCGGCCACCGCCTTGGCGCGGTTCTGGCCGATCTGCGCCTGCTGTGCGGGGTCGTCACGATTGACGAAATCGGCGGTGAGCGCGTTTATCCGGGTCTGCAACGCTTCGGCGAAGGTGCTGGACCGTTCCAGCTGCTCGCGCGCGGCGGAGATGCGGTTCTTCCAGTAGGCCTGATCGCGGCGTTCCCCGCCGGCGGAGGGCGCCGTGGCGACATCGGTGCCGCTACCGTCAGTTGCCACCGGAGCGGCCGCCATCGCGGCGGCCGAGGCCGCGTCGGAGGTGGCGACGCCCGGCAGCGGCGTGCTGGTCGTGCTCGGCGTGATGTCGGACTTCACGCTGTCGTTGGTGTAGACCTTGGACGCCGTCGGCTGCTCCTGCCGGCGAGACTTCTCGGCGCGGGCCACGTCGGCGAGCGACTGGGCGCCGGCGAGGCCGGGGAGCGCCACGAGCAGCGCGGCCACGAACACGGTAGCCAGACGGCGTGAGGCAGTTGGAATCATGGACGGAATCACCCTGTCGAAATGGTACGCCCAGCGCGGAAGGCGGTCAAGGAACGCCGTCGCTCACAGCGCCCCAGGACTGCACGCGAATACCGCCACAGGGCACACCGGATCGACGACACGGCTGCGCCACCAGCGCTTCGACCTCCCCCACTGCGCCGGTGCTGCCGAACGCGACACCGCGCACCAGCAGGACCCCGTGCCCGTCGACGCCGGGCGGGGCGTCGTGGCGCGGATCTCCGTCGGCGTCGGCCGGGTCGTCGGCCACCCACGCCATCAGGTAACAGGGACACACCGCACCGGCCGCCGCGTCGAGCGCCGCCAGCGGCTGATGAACGAGGAGCTGCCAGCGCGGATTGCGTACGCCCCACGGCCGCGCCGGGGACGAGACCGAGGTCGCGGCGTCGTCGCAAGTGCTGCGCCGTCCACAGGTGCGCAGGTTGGTTTCGGCCGCCAGATCGATGACTGCCCCGCCGACCATGCGCGGGCCGGGCGCGCCGTCGGTGAACGAGGACGGCACGGCCCCGGCCGGCGCACTGCTCCAGTCGGCCTGCTGGCCCAGTGTGGCCACCGCCAGCGCCACCGCCGACTCCGCGGCGCGCGTCATCCTCAGCTTCTCGTGCAGCGCTCCGGCGGCAGGCGGCTCGGCCGATGTCGAGAGCGCCACGCCGAGGGCGAACGTGGCCAGCAGGCTGAGCCACACGAGCACCGCCACCAGCCCGAACCCTGCGTCGGCGCGAGCCACCGTAGAAGCCATGTCATCCACCTCCATTGCGCCTCCCGGGAATGAGGTCGGCGACCAGCGTGAGGTCGGGCACGACGCGGCCGCCGGGAACCCGCGAGAGCACGCTGACCGGGGGGCGCAGGCGCGCCGAGGCGACCGCCACCCCCAGGCGCACGGTGACACGGGTCACCCGCGCCAAGTCCGCGTCCCAGCGCGTGGGCGCGGTTGCAGCGGGACACCAGGGTCCATCAGCAAACGCGGTCAGCGTCGCCGGCCCCGTGGTGCCCCGCCACGCCGGCTGGCCGGCCGGGCCTCGCGCGAAGGCGCAGTTCTCACCGGCCGGCCACGACGGGTCGCCGAGCACGCCGGTCGGTGGCGGACGCGGACCGGCGCTGGCATCTTCCACGGTGCCGTCGGGCGCTACCCGTACGAATGGCTCCGCGGCGTCCGTGTGCCACTGGACATCGAAGCGCGTCACGAAGTCGATGACCGGGCTGGCCGGACCACCACCGAGGCGACGCACGAGTTGCAGCAGGCCGGTGGCCGGGTCGGCGCGAGCCGCATACGAGTGCGCCACCACCGACGACACCGCCGCGCCGGTGAGCCACGCCTCGGCCAGCGGCGCATCCAATTCCAGGTCCAGCGGCGGCACGACGTTCGCGATCCCGGCGCCGGCGAAGCGGCCGTGCCGATCGAAGATCAAGACGTCGTCGCCGGCGGCGAAACCGCAGGTGACCGACACAGCCGAGCAGAAGGCCGGACGCTCGAGACGGAGCCAGGTGTCTCCGGCGGCCGCAGGGCCGCGCAGCCGTGCGTGCGCCGCGCCGCGGCGCCCGGCAATCGTCGTCAAGGTGTCGGGCACGGCCCGCATCGCCCAGGCCCCCGCCGTCACGAGATCGGGAGCGAGCGCCGGCAGGCCGCCACCGGGAGCGTCGTCGGCGGCCTGCACGAAACCACTGCCGGCGTGGAGCACGTCGTCGACGAGGGCGTTGACGCCGCTTCGGGCGCGCTGCTGCTCATCGGCGGCGGCCGGATCGGCTTCAAAACCGGCCAGGACGGCGGTGGCGAGCATCGCCACCGTGCTGAGCGCCAGGCCGAGCACGACCACGGCAACGAGCAGCTCGAATCAGGGTGGTGCCCGTGACGCCACGGGCGTAGCGCGGCACGTCGATACGTGACCTCATGGCGCGGCCTCCCAGGCCACCCGCGCCACGCAGGCGCCCGGCGCCGGCCCCGTGCCGCGACGCTCGTGAACGGGCACGACGCACACGCCGAGCGTCCACGCGGTCGGGACGACGCCGCCGACCGCGGCGACCCGCCAGCGGCGCACGAACGCGGCTGAACCCGCGGTGACCGCCCCGCTGCCGTCGAGGAGCTCGACGCAACCGGCGACATCGTGCTCCAGGCAATCGGGCGGCGTCGCCGCGAGCGGTTGGCGCAGACGCAGCGCCACGGCCTGGTCGGCAAGCACCGCCGCCATCGTGTGCCGGCGCGCGCGCAGCACCGCGTCGGTGACTTGGGTCGCGAGACTGGCGAGCGCCAACACGCCGGTCGTGACGATAGCCAGCGCCACGATGGCTTCGACGATCGTGAATCCTGCTTCGGCCGCGGTCGTCTTACGCATCGCACCTCCGGTCACGACGCCTTGATCGGGTCGCGCAACCCGCTGTGCAACCGGCGCGCCAGCCGCGCACGCCCGGCGCGGTCGCCGTTTTCGGGCCAAGCCGGGGCGCGGGAAGAAGCAGGCCGCAGAAGTTGCGCGGCCGGCGCTGGACGCGCGTGGCAGGAAGTGCGTGTGCGGGGCCCCACCGGTGCGGGTGACCACGCCGCCGGAACGGCACACGCCAGGCGCAGCACCGGCCCCAGGGGCGAGCACGGGCGCGGATCAGGCGACGAGTACTTTGAGCGGCAGGCGCACTGTGAAGACCGCTCCGGCCTCGGCGCCATCGTCGGCGCGAACGGTGCCGTTGTGGGTCACGATGAACTTCTGCACCAGGGCCAACCCAAGACCGGTGCCGTCGGAGCGCGTCGTGAAGAACGGCTGGAAGAGCCGGGCGCGGTCGTTCGGCGGCAGGCCCGGGCCGTTGTCCGACACCATGACCTCCACCAGCCCCTCCACGGTGTGCACGTGGCCCTCGACCCGCACCGCCGGCGCGACACCGGCCCGCTGGCAGGCTTCGAGTGCGTTGCGCACCAGATTGGCGAACGCCTGACGGAGCAGCACCTCGTCGCCCTCGACGTGACCAAAGGTCCCGTGCACGGTCACGGCACTGCCGCCGGGGTCGACATCAGCCACCGCGCGCGTCACGACCAGCTCGAGCGCCAGGGTCTGCAGCGTAAGGCGTTCCGGCCGCGCGAAGGCCAGGAAGCGCGTGACCACGTCGCCGAGCGCCTGCGTTTCGGCGCGGAGGCCCGCGGCGTAGGCGCTGTGCGGCGCCGGCAACGCCGTCGGCTCGAGCAGCCGGGCGTAGCCGTGGATGGTGGCCAGCCCGTTGCGGAACTCGTGGGCCAGGCCGGCGGTGAGTTCGCCGAGCCGGGCCAATGCGTCCTTGAAGCGCAGTTGCTCCTCGAGCGCCACGACCCGCGACAAATCCGTGAACAGGCAGATGACCCCGGACTCGGCCGGGCCGCCCGACCAGGGCGACAGCGTGACCCCCAGATGCGAGGGACCGCCGTTGGCGACGCCGGTGGTGATGTGCCGGCGGGCCACGGCCCGGCGGCCGGTGGCGGCGTCCTTCACGAGTTGCGCCAGCGCCGGCACCGCGGCGAGCAGCTCGTGCAGCGGCGCCGGCATGGGTCGAGGTTCGATGCCCAGGATGCGATGTCCGGCAGGGTTCAGCATCCGCACCAGGCCATCGTCCCCGGCAACGAGCAAGCCCGAGGTGAGGCCGTCGACGATCTGCGCGTTCAGACGTTCGGACGCCTCGGCCCGCGCCAGGCTCGAGCGCTCCTGCTGCCGGATCTTGGCCACGGCCTCCTGGAGCGCCGCCGAGAGCAGCGTGGTGTCGGTGGTCGACTCGCGCAGATGCCGGCCCGAGTCGCGCGCGCCGGCGGCGATGCGAAGCAGCGCGAAGCCCAGCACCCCAGCCAGGAATCCAACGATGGCGGTGAGCCCGAGCAGCAGGGCGCCGGCCGGCGAGAACTGCGGCATGTCAGTAGAAGCCCACGTACCAGTCGATGATCGGCTGCCCGGTCAACATCGCCACGAGCGCGCCCAGGGCCAGGAACGTGCCGAACGGCAACGCGTACTTCATCGAGCCGCGTTGCAGGGCAATCATCGCCACACCGATCACGGCGCCCGAGAGCGACGCCAACACGAGCGTCAGCAGCACCGCCTGCCAGCCGAGGAACGCGCCGATCATCGCCAGCATCTTCACGTCGCCCATGCCCAGGCCTTCTTCCTTGCGCACGGCGTAGTAGCCGGCGGCAATGGCGTAGAGCACGCCGCCGCCGAGCAACGCTCCGAGCAGCGACGCCTGCCAGCCGGGCGGCCCGAGCAGCGAGAAAGCCAGGCCCACGGCGATTCCGGGCAGGGTGATCACGTTGGGCAGGATCTGGTGCTCGAGATCGATGCCGAAGAGGACGACGAGCAGGCACACGAAGAGGAGGCGCGCCGCCAGCAGCGGCCCCAGCGGGGTCATCGCCGCGACGACCACGAAGAGCACCGCCGTCGTCGCCTCGACCAGCGGGT
Organism: uncultured Acidobacteriota bacterium; assembly: GCA_963843885.1. GTDB lineage: Bacteria > Acidobacteriota > Vicinamibacteria > Vicinamibacterales > UBA2999 > CADEFD01. The sequence goes on along the minus strand of CAWJMJ010000008.1, from coordinate 54,070 downwards.
ACTGGATCGAGATCGGCGCCCGGCACCGCGCGCACTTGCCGCCGAGCACCGCCCAGCTCACGAGCGGGATGTTCTCGAACCAGCGCAGTTGGCGCTGGCAGCCGCCACACGCCGACGCCGGCCACACCACCGACGTGCCGCGCGGCAGGCGGTAGATGACCACGTTCAGGAAAGAGCCGACGATCAGCCCGAACGCGGCGGCAATGGGGAGCACGGGAAGGTCGGCGGGAGTCATGGTGTGGTCGCGCTCTCGGGCAGGGGGGCCAGCGGCGAGCCGGCGCCGAGGACAACGGCGCCGTCCGGCGTGATCTCGTAGGGTGTGCCGGCCGGATCGACCGGCACGCCGCTCAACTCGCCGGCGCGCATGAGCAGGGCCCACGACAGTTCGCGGCGGCCGCGCCACGGCGCCACCCGCGCGTTGAGCGCGTCGAGATCGTCGAGCGCGGCGAGCTGCCGCAGGCGGAAGACCGCGGCGTCACGCATCCAGTCGAGTTCCGCGGTGGCCAGCAGTTCGCTCCACAGCTTCCGTGCCGACTCGCGGTCCCCGCCCTTGGTGAGCGTCACGGCCGCCATGGTGCGCAGCCACGGCGGCGCGCCGGGCATCTTGCCGGCGGCTTCGAATTCCCGCGCCGCCGCCTGGTAGTCGTGCAGCCACCAGAACTGCACGAAGGCGATGTCGTGGCGGTACTGCCAGCGGCCGGGGTCGTTGCGGAGCCCTTTGTTGAGTAATTCGAGCGCCAGGTCGGGACGTCCCGGCCCGCCCGGATACCCTTCGCTCAGAAAGATCGCGCCCATGCGGGCGGCCACGTCGAAATGCGGGTCGAGCGTGGTCGTCAGGTCGAGCAGCGGGTAGAGCAGGGCGTAGCGGCCGCTTGCCGCCGGCGCGCGCCGCTCGCCGCCGTAATGGACCACGGCCCGCACCCAGTAGACGTCCGCGGCCAGGTCGGTGAACGACAGCATCACGCGACGGGCCGCCTCGGGCGCCCGCAGCCACAGGGCCGGCGGCGCCGGTGCCCGGGGCGGCGCCAGCCGCTCGCGCGCTGCCTGCAGCCCCACGGCGGCGACGAGCAGCACCGCCATGACGATGACGGTCCAACGGTCGCGGGCGTGGGCGCTGGCGGTAACAGTCACGCGCCTAGTTGAAGTCGCGCCGGTTGAAAATCAAGGTGGACGCGGTGACGAGCGCGCCGATGTAGGCCAGCAGCGACGCCACGCCCAGGCTCACCGCCGTCCACGGCACGGCCAGGCCGTGCACCACTTCGTTCTTCACGTCGATGGCGGCGAGATTGGGCAGCAGGTAGTAGAGCGCTCGCGCCACGGCCGCCGCCGCTGGCGAATCCACCGCCGCCTGGAAGTCGCGCAAGTCGCCGCTGAAGTGCCCGGCCACCCAGACCCCGAGGGTGAACAGCATGGCCAGCAGCGGGCTCGAGAAGGTGGAGAAGAAGACGGCCACCGCGGTGGTCATCATGAGCTGCACCCCGATGAGCGCGATCGGCACGAGCAACCCCGGGTCGAGCGCCGGCGCGCGCCAGCCCTGCTTGATCCAATCGTCGGTCGTGAGCGACAGGTATTCCATCATCGCGTAGAAGGCGATGGTCATCAGCCCGAGGTTGACCGCGAGCGTCAGCACGAGCCCGGCGTACTTGCCGACGATGAAGCTGGAGCGCGAGAGCGGTTTGGCGATGAGCGAGTAGATGCTGCGGCGCTCGACTTCCTTGGAGACCAGGCCGGTACCGATGAAGATGGCGATGAGCAGCCCGATGGCGTTCATGGTAGCCAAGCCCAGGTCCTTGATGACCTTCAGGTCCTGCCCGGCCGTGAGCCGGCTGAGAAGGAACGAGGCTGCCATCAGCACGACGGCGAAGATGACCAGGCTGTAGGGCACGCGGTCGCGCACCGACTCCTTGAAGACCGCCACGGCCACCTTGCCGACCGCGCGCAGGCTCATGGCGCCGCGGCCTCCCGCGCCGCGGTCTGCGCGACGTGCTTCACGAAGACGTCCTCGAGCGTGGCCCGCACCGGGTTCAGTGAGACGACGCGCGCGCCGGCGGCGGCGAGCTGCTGCAGGATGGCGTCGGGCGGCTCTGGCGGCAGCTCCAGGGCAAAGCGCCCGTCGTGCAGGTCGGTCGCCTTCCGCGCCCGCGCCTGCACCAGGGCCAGCGCCTCCGGCGACACGCGTTCGACGACCAGCTCCCAGCCGACGACGTCGGCGCCGAGGATCTCGGACAGCCGCCCGCCGGTGGCCAGCTGGCCCTGCGCGATGATCGCCACCTGGCTGCACAGCGCCTCGGCATCCGACAGGATGTGCGAGCTGAAGAACACCGTGCAGCCGCGGTCGCGCAGCCGCAGCATCAGGTGCCGCACGTCGCGCCGCCCCAGCGGGTCGAGACCAGACATCGGCTCGTCGAAGAACACCACTTCGGGTTGGTTGAGAATGGCCTGCGCGATGCCGACCCGCTGCACCATGCCCTTCGAGTAGGAACGCAGCCGCATACGCCGCTCGGCGCCAATCCCCACCTCGTCGAGGACGCTGGCCACGCGTGCGCCGCGGTCCGCCGCGGGAATGTCGAAGAGGCTGGCGAAGTAGGTGAGCAGTTCTTCGGCGCTCAGGTAGTCGTAGAAGGCCGGGTTCTCGGGCAGGAAGCCGATGCGCCGCCGCACCTCGACATCGCCGGCCGGACGGCCCAGGATCCGGGCGCTGCCGCTGGTCGGAAAAATCAACTGCATCAGCAGCTTGATGGCCGTGCTCTTGCCCGCCCCGTTGGGACCGAGGAACCCGAAGACCTCGCCGGGTTCGACCGCGAGGGTCAGATGATCGAGCGCGCGGTACGGCCGCGGGCGCCAGAACCCGACCAGGTAGTCCTTGGTCAGGCCCTCGGTCTCGATGGCGAGCATCGTCAGCGGAGGGTGACGCCGGCGCGCTTCATCTCCAGGGCGATGGCGGCGTCGAGGAACTGCGCGCGCAGGCCGGGCAGACGGATGCCGTTCAGGAAGAACGTCGGCGTGCCCTGCACCTGGAGCTGCTGTCCCTGCTCGATGTCGCCCTTCACCAGCTCCAGCGTGGTCGAGTAGCGCGCGTCGAAATCGGTGACCCCGGCGAGCATCCGCGCCGCTTCCTTCACGTTGGTCGGCGTCAGCGTGGGCTGGTTGGCAAACAGCCAGTTCTCCATCGCTTCGGACTTGCCCTTCTCGCGGGCCAGACGGACGGCCACGGCCGCTTCGCACGAGGCCATGTGGCTGCCCGAGGGCGTGAAGCGGTTGCACTCAGGATCGAGCGGGAAGTCTCTGGTCACGAACTTGAGCTTGCCCGGGTATTCCTTCTGGTAGCGCGCCAGCACCGGTTTGTACTCGGTGTAGGTCTGGCCGCACGGCGGGCACATGTAGTCGTTGAACTTCACGAGCACCACCGCGGCGCCCTCGGTGGCGACCATCACCGGGATACGCTGCTGCGCGTTCATGAACTTCTCGAGTTCCTGGAGCTGGCCCGGCGTCAGCGCCGCGGTGCCCATCGGCTGGGCCGCCTGGTCGCCGCTCTCGTCCGTCGCGCTCGAGGCCGCGCTTACCGTCTCGGCCGGGAACGCCCACACCAGCGCGACCGCGCCGCCCAGGACGGCGATGACCGACATCACGGCGGCTGGGGTTCTCAACACGCGGCGGACATCCGCCGCCAGACGCTCGGGCAGTGCGCTCATGGACATCCTCGTGGCCGTTGCGGCCGACACCAGCAATCCCAGCACCGCCACATACGTGGCGACGCACAACAGGCAAACCGTCTCGAGCACGACCAACGAGGCGTAGCCCAGATAGGCGATGGGCAGCACCGCCGCGATCGAGAGGACCAGAACGTAGGTGGCCGCGTGGGCGCGGCTGGCCGGCGAACCCGACGCAAGGCCGAGCACCAGCAGCACGACCGCGAAGAATATGACCCCGACCACCGCGACCGGCAACCCGGCCACCGAGCCGTAGGCGCTGGCGTACGCGCTGGTGCAGCTCAGGGTCTGGTTGACGTCGCAGAAGCTGGCGTAGGCGGGGTCGTTGAGCAGCCGGTAGTGGACCCAGGCCGAGGCGCTCGACGCGCCCAGCCCGAGCAGCGCCGCGCCCCACATCAGCAGCGGGATTCGGGCGTCGGTGGGAGATGCCCCGGTTTGGTGGGGTGACTGCGCCATCGGTGGTTATTGTAGCGGCTTTCGCGGCCCCTCCGGAGACGAGGGGCAAGCCACCCACGGGACGCCGGCCCCCGGCCAACGTCCCCTGGGCAGGTGATGCCGGCGCCTACTGCAGCGCCCTGCCCGGGCCACCCGGAGCCATGTCGGCTTCCGTCGGCGCCGCCGCCGTGTTGGTCCAGAAGATGGTGCCGGTGGTGTTGCTGGCGAAGCTGCGGTTGCCGCTGGTCTGGAACGTGACCGGCGTGGCCGCGACGTAATAGCCGCTCGTGCCGGCCGCGCCGTCGCAGCCCGTTCCCTGGGCCGCGGCGCCCGCCGCCGCCTGCAGGCGGACGGAGTAGCCGCTCTTGATGGTCGGGTCGAGGGCGAGGTCGGTCGACACGAAGCCGGCGCCGCCGGCACAGCCGCCGGCGAGCCGGGCCAGGGTGGCGGCGTAGGGACTGCCTACGCCGGCCGCGGAGAAGGAGGCTTCCGCGCTGTTGACGGCCCGGACCGAGCCGATGGCCGAGGCCTCGTTGCCGGCCATGCGGGCCCTGAGCAGGCCAGGGATGGCGATGGCCGCGATGATCCCGATGATGGCCACCACGATCAGCAGTTCGATCAGGGTGAAACCCTTCGTCTCACGAATACGCATGTATCTGTTCTCCCTCGGCCAAAGCCGGCACCCTGCCCCACGCGGACCCTTTCGGAATTGAACGGGACCGTTGTCAAACGCGGACGGGCGCGGCTCAGGGAGCCGCGCCCGCGGGTGTCGAACCGAATCGGGTATAAGTCTTTTCGTCAGATCGAGAAGTTTACTGCAGGGCCAAACCGGGGCCGCCGGGAGCCATGTCGGGTTCGGTCGGGGCCGCTCCCGTCGGGTTCCAGTAGATCGTGCCGGCGGTGCCGCTGGCAAAGCTGCGGTTGCCGCTGGTCTGGAAGGTGACCGGCACAGCCGTAGCGTAGTAGCTGCTCGTGCCCGCCGCGGCGTCGCAGCCCGTGCCCTGAGCCACGGCGCCGGCGCCGGCCGCCAGCCGCACCGTGTAGCCGCTCTTCACCGACGGGTCGAGCGCGAGGTCGGTGGAGACGAAGCCCGCGCCGCCCGCGCAACCGGCCGCCAGCCGCGCCAGGGTCGCGGCGTAGGGACTGCCCACGCCGGCAGCCGAGAAGGCGCTCTCGGCGCTGTTCATGGCGCGAACCGATCCGATGGCCGAGGCCTCGTTGCCGGCCATGCGGGCCCGCAGCAGGCCAGGAATGGCAATGGCCGCGATGATGCCGATGATGGCGACGACGATCAGAAGTTCAATCAGGGTAAAACCCTTGTTGTCACGAATACGCATTGCCCACTCCCCTCCGGCCTGAGCCGTTGTTCCGAACCCGATCCATCGCCGCCCGGAATTGGGCGGCGCCGTATGAAAGGACCGGCACGGCGTGTCGTTGGCCGTGCCGGCCACTGTTCCGCTTGTCGAGCAATCGACCGCTCGTCGCTTTACTGCAGAGCCGTGCCGGGACCGCCGGGCGCCATGTCCGCTTCCGTCGGGGCCGCGGCCGTGTTGTTCCAGAAGATCGTGCCGGTCGTGGTGCTGCCGAAGCTGCGGTTGCCGCTGGTCTGGAAGGTGACCGGCACGGCCGTGGCCAGGTAGCCGCTCGTGCCCGCCACGCCGTCGCAGCCCGTGCCCTGCGCTGCCGCGCCGGCCGCCGCCACCAGGCGGACCGTGTAGCCGCTCTTCACCGACGGGTCGAGGGCGATGTCGGTCGACACGAAGCCGGCGCCGCCGGCACAGCCGGCCGCCAGACGGGCGAGGGTCGCCGAGTAGGGGCTGCCGACGCCGGCCGCCGAGAACGCCGCCTCGGCGCTGTTGGCGGCGCGCACCGACCCGATGGCCGAGGCTTCATTGCCCGCCATGCGGGCGCGGAGCAGACCGGGGATGGCGATGGCCGCGATGATGCCGATGATGGCGACCACGATCAGGAGTTCGATAAGGGTGAAACCCTTGGTGTCACGAATACGCATCTGTCTGCTCCTCGGCCGAAGCCGAACTTCTAACTACGAGCACCCTCCAGTTATTAGCGGGTGCTTTGGAGAACGGGACGCCGGGCGAGTCGTGCCCGATGTCTGAGAGTCGTGCCCGAGCGCTGCCCTGCGGCGCGTTATTGCAGCGCCGTGCCGGCGCCGCCGGGCGCCATGTCCGCTTCCGTCGGGGCCGCGGCCGTGTTGGTCCAGAAGATGGTGCCCACCGTGGTGCTGCCGAAGCTGCGGTTGCCGCTGGTCTGGAAGGTGACCGGGATGGCCGTCGCGTAGTAGCCGCTGGTGCCCGCCGCGCCGTCGCAACCCGTGCCCTGCGCTCCGGCGCCGGCCGCCGCCACGACGCGCACCGTGTAGCCGCTCTTCACCGACGGGTCGAGAGCGATGTCGGTTGATACGAAGCCGGCGCCGCCGGCACAGCCGCCCGCGAGACGGGCGAGGGTCGCTGAGTAGGGGCTGCCGACACCGGCCGCCGAGAAGGCACTTTCCGCGCTGTTGATGGCGCGCACCGAGCCGATGGCCGAGGCCTCGTTGCCGGCCATGCGGGCGCGCAGCAGACCGGGGATGGCGATGGCCGCGATGATGCCGATGATGGCAACGACAATCAGCAGCTCGATGAGGGTGAAACCCTTGGTGTCACGAATACGCATGGTGTGTTTGAACCTCCAGTGAACGTGCGGTTGTCGTCACGTCGCTTTCGCTGTCGCGACACCGCTTGACGGTCGGCGTCGCTGCCCTTCCTAGAGCAATGGCAATGCCAACCCTTCCGTGATCTCGGAGGAGTCCTGCAAACCGCGTCGATCGAGTGACTTACGAGGGGGAATAGCGGGCGGGACGGGGGCGGGAGCGCAGGAATTGCTGACGACCGCTGTCAGCCGCGTCGCGGCGACTGACAGCCTTGGGCACTACTTCAGCTGGTACTTCTTGGCGAGGTAGCGGAACTGGCGGAAGGTAATTCCGAGCAGATCCGCGGCCTTCACCTGCACGCCGTTGGCTTGCTTCAGCGCCCGTTCGAGATGCATCCGCTCGATCTGCTGCAAGTGGGTCTCGAGGTTGAAGCCCGAGGCGGGAATGGCCTCCACCGCATGGGCGCCGCCACCGGACACCTCCGACAGGTGCGGCGGCAGGCATTCGACGGTGAGCACGCCGGACTGCTCCAGCGCCACGCCGCGCTCCATCACGTTCTCGAGTTCCCGCACGTTGCCCGGCCAGCGGTAAGCCATGAGCAGACGCATGGCATCGGCGGCAATGCCGCTCACCGGCCGCCCCATGCGCTCGGCGAAACGCTTCACGAACTGCTCCGCCATGACGGGAATGTCCTCGGCGCGCTCGCGCAGCGCCGGCAGGCGCACCGAGATGACGTTGATGCGGAAGAAGAAGTCCTCGCGGAACGCGCCGGTCCGCACCATCTCCTCGAGATTGCGGTTGGTGGCGGCGATGAAGCGCACGTCGGCCTCGAGTTCCTGGGTGCCGCCCACCCGCCGGAAGCGGCGCTCCTGCAGAACGCGCAGCAGCTTCACCTGCATGCCCAGGCTGGTCTCGCCCACCTCGTCGAGAAACAGCGTGCCGTGGTCGGCCGACTCGAGCAGGCCCTTCTTGGTCTCGACGGCGCCGGTGAACGAGCCCTTCATGTGGCCGAACAATTCGGACTCGAGAATCGATTCGGTGAAGGCGCCGCAGTTGACCGCGACGAAGGGCTGCGTCTGGCGCGTCGACTGCTGGTGGATCTCGCGCGCGGTCCACTCCTTGCCGGTGCCCGATTCGCCGGTGATGAGCACGCTGGCGTCGGTGCGGGCCACCCGGGCCACGAGGCTGATGACGTCGAGGATCTGACGGCTGCGTCCGGCCAGGACGAAACCCTGGCCCTTGCGGCCGTCGGCCGGGGCCACCTGCATCTCGGACAGCCGCTTGGTCTCGAGGTAACGGGCCACGCGCTGCTTCAGGTCGGCCACGTCGAACGGTTTGGTCAGGTAGTCGACGGCGCCCAGGCGCATGGCCTCGACGGCGGTGTCGGCGGACGCAAAGGCCGTCAGCAGCAAGCCCACCGAGCCGGGGCTGCGCTCCTTGAGCGCGCGCAGCACGTCGACGCCGGAGCCGTCGGGCATGCGCAGGTCGCTGATCAGCAGATCCGGGAGCGGGCCGTTGCGAATCTGGTCGAGGGCCGAGCCGACGTTCTCGGCCGTGGTCACGTCGTAGCCTTCGCGGCCGAGCACGATCGACAGCATCTCGCGCAGCGAGCGCTCGTCGTCGACCACGAGGATCCGTGATTTCCGTTCGGGCGAGACACTCATGGGTCAGCTACCGGAGCAGGCCAGAGGACGCGCTCGCCGCCTGCGGGGCCGGGAACCTGGCGGTGATGGTGGTGCCTTCGCCCAACACGGACTGGACATCGATGCGCCCATTGTAGTCGGTGACGATGCGGTGAACGATGGCCAGCCCCAGCCCGCTGCCCCGTCCGAACGAACCGCGGAACGGGTGGAAGATGGCATCGACCTCGTCGGCCGCGATGCCGGTGCCCTCGTCGCGCACCCCAATCGTCACCGCGCCGGCGTCGACGGCGGCAAACAGCTGGAGCCGCCCGCCGCCGGGCATGGCCTTGAGGCCGTTGGTGGCCAGGTTCCAGACGATCTGCCGCAACTGGTTCTCGTCGGCGTCGACCCACACCGGCCCGTCGGGCACGGTCACGTCGATGCGGTGGCGGGGCAAGGTCTCGGGACTGGTGCGCAGCAACGCGGCCGTATCCTGCACCGACCGGCGCGCGTCGATCCGCGACACGGCGACGCGGCTGGGGCGGGCGTAGGCCAGGAACGACGAGATCGTCCCGTTCAAGCGGTCCGATTCGCGCAACACGATGTCCATCAACTGCGCCTGTTCGGCCGAAAGCGGCAGCTCGCCGCGCAGCACCTGCATGGCCCCCGACATCGAGGCCAGCGGGTTGCGGATCTCGTGGGCGATGCCGGCCGCCATCTCACCGACCGCCGCCAGCCGCTGGCGCATCTGGGCGGTGCGTTCGAGCCCCTTGATGGCGGTGACGTCCTGGAAGGTGAAGATGAAACCGAACTGGCCGTTCCCGAGCGGCAGCGGCGCAGCGCTGACGCCGAGCTCGATCGGCCGCCCGTCGGCGCGGTGGTAGGTGTAGTCGACGCGGCGCGACCGCGCGGCATCGCCGTCCCCGGGCAGGGCCCGGGCGAACTCCTCGGGAAGCTGCAGAACCTCTGAGGCCGGCTTCCCCGTCACGTCCACGCTCCAGCCGGTGATGGCCGCGGCGGCGCGGTTGAAGGTCATCACCTGACCGGCCGCGTCCATCGTGGTCAAGCCGCTCGGCCAGGTGATCGATGACGTTGCGGTTGAACGCCTCGAGATCGGCGATCTTCTCGGAGGCGGCCTCGACCGCCACGTCGGCCCAGCGCAGGTTCTCGGCCAGCTGCCCGGCCAGAAAGGCGACCGCCAGGAACGCGAACACGTTGATGCCGACCGTCGCCCAGGCCACGTCGACCCGCGGCAACACGGGAGGCTCGAGGCCGAGCACCGACGGCGGCGCCGCGTACTGGAAGACGACGATGGCCACGACGCAGACGCTGGCCAGCGCGGCCACGCGCAGGCTGCCGCGGCGGTACTGGACACCGGCGGCGGCCACGATCGGCAGGGCGTAGAGCGGCGTGAACACGCTCGTCACCCCGCCCGTGGCGTAGACGTAGACCGAGATGAGGGCCGCGTCGAGGGCGAAGTGCAGGTCGGCGGTAATCGCGAAGCGGTTGGCGAAGCGCACCGTCACCGCGTCGACGAGCGCGATGACGAACAGCCCGGCCAGCGCCGCGACGGCGCGCTCGAATCGGCCACAGCGTCGAGCCGACCAGGGCGAGGGCCACCGCGAACACGACCAGCAGCGTCGCGGCCCCGAGACGGACCGCGACCAGCCTCGCGAGTCGAGGCCCCAGCGCAGACATCAGGTCAGCTGGCTGATCAGGCCGAAGATCGGCAGGTACATCGCCACGACGATGCCGCCGACGACGATCCCGAGGAAGGCAATCATCACCGGCTCGAGCAGCGTCAGCAGGCCGGCCACGGCGGTGTCGACCTCTTCCTCGTAGAACTCGGCGATCTTGGCGAGCATGGTGTCGAGCGCGCCGGTGGCCTCGCCGACGCCGATCATCTGCACCACCATGCCGGGGAACACGCCCGTGGTCTTGAGCGGCCCGGCCACCGTCTCGCCGCGCTCGATGCTGCGCCGCACCTCGAAGAGCGCGTCCTCGATGATGGCGTTGCCGGCGGTCTTGGCGGTGATTTCCAGGCCGTCGAGAATCGGCACGCCCGAGGTCATCAGCGTCGACAACGTGCGGCAGAAGCGGGCCACGGCAATCTTGCGCATGATCGGACCGAGCACTGGCAGCTTGAGCACGATGCCATCGACCACCCGGCGCCCGCCTTCGGTGGCGTAGTACTGGCGGAAGGCGAAGGTCAGGGCCACCGCCGAGCCGCGATGATGAACGGCATGAACTGGACGAGCATGTTGCTCAGCGCGATGACCATGCGCGTGAGGAACGGCAGTTCGGCGCCCAGCCCGGCAAACAGGCTGGCGAAGGTCGGGATGACCTTCCACAGGATGATGGTGACCACGGCGCCGGCAATGACCACGATCGCCACCGGGTAGATCATGGCCGACTTGACCTGGCCCTTGAGCTTGACGGCTTTCTCGATGTAGGTGGCCAGCCGCTTCAGAATCGTGTCGAGGATGCCGCCGGCTTCGCCGGCCGCGATCATGTTGGTGAACAACGGGTCGAAGGTCTTCGGATGCCGCTTCATCGCGTCGGCCAGCGACGCGCCTGCCTTCGACGTCCGACCGGGTGGCCAGGATCACGGCGGCGAAGTTCTTGTCCTCTTCCTGGTTGCCGAGGATGTCGAGACACTGCACGAGCGGCAGGCCGGCATCGATCATCACCGAGAACTGGCGGGTGAACACCGCCAGGTTCTTGGGATTGACGGCCTTGGCCCGCACCTTCTTGGGCGCGCTCACGGCCTTGACGGCGACGGCCGCAATGCGCGTGACCAGGATCTGCTCGCGGCGCAGCGCCGACGTCACCGTTTCGACGGTGTCGCCCATCCGCTCGCCGGTGATGGTCTCGCCGCCTCGCGTGCGGCCTGAAAATGCAAATGTCGGCATGTGCGTCTCCTGGGGGAGTGGTCGTGCTCGAATGTCTCTACCGCGCGCCCGGCCGGGGCGGCGCCGTCCGGCCGAGGCCGGCGCCGGCGACCACGCCGACGCCGCGGCTGATCATCTCGGTCAATTCATCGCGCAATCCGGAAGCGGCCATGGCCGTCTCGAGCGAGATCTGACGGCGCTGGTGCAGCGTGACCAGGGACTGATTCATGGTCTGCATGCCGAGCTTCTCCTGCCCGGCCTGCATGGCGGAGTAGATCTGGTGCACCTTGTCCTCGCGGATCAGGTTGCGGATGCCCGGCGTGGGCACGAGGATCTCGAGCGCCACGCACCGTCCCTGGCCGTTGATGCGCGGCAGCAGCGACTGGCAGACGATCCCCTCGAGCACGAGCGAGAGCTGCACGCGAACCTGCGACTGCTGGTGCGCGGGGAACACGTCGATGATGCGGTTGATGGTCGACGAGGCCGAGTTGGTGTGCAGAGTCGCGAAGGTCAGGTGGCCGGTCTCGGCGATGCGGAGCGCCGCCTCCACCGTCTCGAGGTCGCGCATTTCGCCGATCAGGACGATGTCGGGATCCTCGCGGAGGGCGGCGCGCAGCGCGTGGGTGAAGCTCTGCGTGTCGCTGTGGACCTCGCGCTGGTTCACCAGGCAGCCCTTGTGCTGGTGGAGGTACTCGATCGGGTCCTCGATGGTGAGGATGTGGCCCTTCCGCTCGACGTTGATCTTGTCGATCATGGCGGCCAGGGTGGTCGACTTGCCGCTGCCGGTGGGACCGGTCACCAGGACCAGGCCGCGCGGGCGCTCGGCCAGCCGGCCGATGACCGGCGGCAGGCCGAGTTCGTCGAACGGCCGCACCCGTTCCGGAATGAGCCGGTAGACGGCGCCGACCGCACCCTTCTGGTTGAAGAGGTTGCAGCGGAAACGGGCGAGGCCGCGGATGCCGAACGAGAAGTCCAGTTCCTGGGTTTCCTCGAAGCGCTTCTTCTGCGCGTCGGTCAGCACGCTGTAGGCCAGGGTCTTGGTGTCGGAAGGCGTCAGGTCCGGCTGGTCGAGCCGGCGCAGCTCGCCGTGGACGCGCACCTGAGGCGGCGTCTGGATGGACAGGTGGAGGTCCGACCCCTGGAGCTCCACGGTCATCTTGAGAAGGTCTGGCAGCGTGGCCATATGTGTCCGTGCCCTGTTCCGTCAGTTGCGATTGGGGCTTGCTGTCGCCGTCATTTGACCGTTTCGCGCACGACTTCTTCGATGGTGGTGACGCCGTCGCCGATCTTCCGGAGGCCGCTGCCGCGCAGCGTGATCATCCCTTCCTCGACGGCCTTGCGCCGCAGTTCGATGGCCGACGCGCCCACCAGGATCAACTCGCGCAGTTCCTCGTTGATCTCCATCACTTCGTAGAGGCCGACCCGGCCCTTGTAGCCGGTGCCGTTGCACTTGTCGCAGCCCTTGCCCTTCTTGGGCACCACCGTCTCGGCCAGGGCCAGCGAAAACCCGACGTTGACGAGCGCCGCCGGCGGCAGCGGGTCGTCGACCTTGCAGTTGGTGCAGATGCGCCGCACCAGACGCTGGGCGCACACCAGGTTCAGCGAACTGGCCACCAGGAACGGCTCGATGCCCATGTTCATGAGGCGGTTGATGGTGCTGGGCGCGTCGTTGGTGTGCAGGGTCGAGAGCACGAGGTGGCCGGTGAGGGCGGCCTTGACGGCGATTTCGGCCGTCTCGAAGTCGCGGATCTCGCCGACCAGGATGATGTTGGGATCCTGGCGCAGGAAGCTGCGCAAGGCCGCGGCGAAGTTGAGACCGATGCTCTCGCGCACCTGCACCTGGTTGACGCCGACCAGGTTGAATTCGACCGGGTCCTCGGCGGTCATGATGTTCGTGTCCATCGTGTTGATGCGCGAGATGGACGAGTAGAGCGTGTTGGTCTTGCCGCTGCCGGTCGGGCCGGTGACCAGGACCATGCCCCACGGCTTGGCGATCTGGGCCTCGAGCTTCTTGAGCGACTCCGGCTCGAAGCCCAGCTTGGTCATGTCGAGCATCAGCTTGGTGCGATCGAGCAGACGCATGACGATCTTTTCGCCGAACAGGGTCGGGAGCACCGAGACGCGGAAGTCGATGTCGCGCTGCTGCCCCGCGTCCGAGAAGCGGATCTTGATGCGGCCGTCCTGCGGCAGGCGCTTCTCGGCGATGTCGAGCTTGGCCATGATCTTGATGCGCGACGTGATCGCGTCCTTCATCTTGAGCGGCGGGCTCATCACGTTGTGCAGCAGGCCGTCGATGCGGTAACGGACGCGGTATTCCTTCTCGTAGGGCTCGACGTGGATGTCGCTGGCGCCCTTGGAGATGGCCGACATCAGGATCACGTTGACCAGCTTGATGACCGGCGCTTCCTCGCCCTGGCGGGTCAGGGCCTCGGCGCTGATCTCCTCGAGCTCGTCGAGGACCTCGACGTCCTCGGCGTCGATCATCGGCATCTCGGACATGGCCCGGGTGGCGATGTCGAGGGCGCTCTCGCCGGGCGCCGCTTCGGCAATCTTCTGGCTGCTCTTGCCGCCGCTGCCCAGGAGCCCCGTAGTACTTCTGGATGGCGTCGAGGACCGCCGTCTCCCAGGCCACCACGGGCTCGACGTTGTAGCCCGTCATGAACTTCAGATCGTCGAGCGCGAAGACGTTGGTCGGGTCCGTCATCGCGATCGTGAGGGTGGCGCCCACCCGGCTGAGCGGGATGATCTGGTACTTGTGCGCGGTCTCGGCCGGAACGAGCTTGATGACGGCCGGGTCGATCTCGAACTGGTTCAGGGAAATCGAGGGCACGCCGTACTGCTTCGAGAGCAGTGACGTGATCTCCTCGTCCTTGACGAAGCCGAGCTTCACCAGGTTGGCGCCGAGCTTGCCGCCGTTCGAACGCTGGTAGCCCAGCGCCTCTTGGAGTTGTTCTGGGGTGATCCGCTTCTCTTTGAGCAGCAGTTCACCGATCCGCACCGCCATGTCGTCGTGTCCGCCTTCGGTCGTCAGTGCTGGATGGGATTCCAGGCCTGTCGCCCCATTACCTTTTCGGTCATCGCCCCCGTCAGCTTCAGGCTGGCCGGCCCTGGACGGCCGGGAATCGGCCGGCGAATGGGTGCAATTCCGTGTCGTGCCACCCGCATGGCCCTCAAAAATTCACCAGGCGTGACCGATTTCGCGGCGCCCACCGGTCACGATCCGTCAAAAATACGCCTCAACTTACGATTCCGTCGCGGCGACATCGGCGGCGTCGTTCGCCAATTGCCTCCTGGGCCGGGTCGCGCCGGCGCCCGCCCCCGCCTATCCAGAGGACTGGAACTCCATCGGTATCAGCGACTTGACGCTCCTGTCGGGAAACATTCCAGGCCCGCGTCCCGTATTAAGCTTGGGGTTGGACGGCCGCTGCCGATCCCAACCCCAGCTGCGAATGTCTACCCCTAGCAACCCTCCGGCCATGACGCTCCCTGGCCGCCTCCTCGCGCTCGTCACCTCACCGCGCACGGCGATGGTCGCCGCTGCCCGGCTGTCTGTGGGGCGCGTCCTTGTGACCTGGCTGGTGCTGCTCGCCCTGTGGGCCGCCGCCGGCGCCGCGCTGCTGGGCACCCCGATCGGCCGTCAGGCGCTGGTCGACGAGCGGGTGCGGATGGTCGAAAGCGTCGGCGGGCGAATCGATGACGCCGCCTACGCCCGCTTGCAGGCCGCGCCGCCGACCTGGGTCTACTTCGCCAGCGGCGGGCGGATGCTGCTCACGCCTGCCGTCACCTTGGCGGTCGCGGCCGGATTCTTCCTGTGGCTGCGTCGCAGCCGGCCGGTCACCTTCGTGCAGTGCCTCAGCATCTCGGTGCACGCCACCTGGGTGCTGGTCCTCCAGCAGCTCGTCGTGACGCCGCTGCACCTGGTCCGGGAATCGCTGACCAGCCCCTTCAATCTCGCCGCCCTGCTGCCCTTCTTCGACGAAGGCTCGACGGCGGCCCGGTTCCTCGGGACGGTGGAGGTCTTCGGACTGTGGTGGATCGTGCTTCTGGCATTGGGCGGGGCCGTGCTGGCCGGACGCCGGGCGCGCGCCTTCATCGGGCCGCTGGTCGGGGTCTATGCGGGCGTGGCGGCGGTGCTCGCCGGCGCGTTGTTGCTGACGGGAGGGTCGTGATCGTGTTCCGGAAAAAATGGCCGTGGGTCATCGGCGTGCTGCTCATCGCCGCCATCGCGGGCGCATTCTATTCACGGTCCCGCCAGGAGAAGGGCACGCTGGTCACGGCCGAAAACGTCCAGCGACGCGACCTGGAGTCGCTCGTCTCGGCCTCGGGCAAGATCGACCCGAAGCCGCCGGTCAACATCAGCGCCCAGTCGATGGGCCGGGTGACGCGGCTCGGCGTGCAGCGAAGGCGACCGGGTCAAGGCCGGCCAGTTCCTGCTGCAGATCGATCCGGTCTCGCCGAAGAGCGCCGTGCGCCGCGACGAAGCCGCGGTGGCCGGGCGCCCGCACCGGCGCTCGAGCAGTCGCGCGTCGACCTGCAGAGCGCGCAAGCCAGTCTCGACCTGGCCCGGCAGGCGCTGCAAGCGCCAGCAGGAACTGTGGGCAGCGGGCCTGACCACGCGCGAGACGCTGGAGCAGGCGCAGGCCGAAGTCGCAGATGCGCGAGAGCGACCTCAACGCGCGCGAGCAGGAGATCAAGACCCGCGAAGAGCAGGTGCGGCAGCAGCAAGCCGGCCTGGCCAGCAGCCGCTACACCCTCGCGCAGGTGCGGTTCGAATCGCCCGTTCGACGGCATCGTCACCCGCCGCAACGTCGAGGAAGGCGAAAACGTCGTGGTCGGCACGATGAACAACGCCGGCACGGTGCTGCTGACGGTCGCCGACATGTCGGTGATCGAGGCCGAGGTCGAAGTCGACGAGACCGACATCCCGCTCGTGCAGATCGGCCAGAAGGCCGCACGATCACCATCGACGCCATCGCCGGCCGGACCTTCACCGGCCACGTCACCGAGATCGGCAACAGCCCGATCCAGGCCACCGGCGCCGCCACCGGCCAGCGAACGGCCACCAACTTCAAGGTGGTCGTCACCCTCGACGAGGCAGCTCGCCGAAGTCCGTCCCGGGCTTCACCTGCACCGCCGAGATCACCACCGCCACGCAAGAGCAGCGTGGTGGCCGTGCCGATCCAGGCGCTGACCGTGCGCGAGCTGGTGTACGACGCGCAGGGCGACGTCGTGCCGCGAGCCGCGTCCCGCCCGAGCTCGCGCTTCGCAGCTTCGGCGCGCCGGCACCGCAGACCGCGCCGGCGCTGCCCGACCGAGCTGCCGCCCGGGCACACGCGCGAGGAAGTCGAAGGCGTGTTCCTGCATCCGCGACGGCAAGGCCGAGTTCGTGCCAGTCAAGGTCGGCATCGCCGGCGAGCGCTACTTCGAGGTGCTGTCGGGTCTGAAGGAAGGCGACCGGGTGATCACCGGCCCGTTCGACTCGGTGCGCAACCTGTTCGACGGCGATGCGGTGCGCGAGAACACGCCCAGCCCCGCCGCCGGTAACCGTAGTCCTGACGGACCGCGCATGCAACAGATTCTGGGAGTCGGTCAAGCTGGCGCTCGCGTCGATCTGGGCCAACAAGCTCCGGTCGATGCTGACGCTGCTCGGCAACATCGTCGCGGTGTCGTCGATCATCACCGTGGTCGCGCTCATCCAGGGCGTGAACGGCGGCGGTGACGGACGCCATCGTCTCGGACCTCGGGCGCCGACTCGTTCACCATCCAGCGGCACCGGCATCACCCGCAACGAGGACGACTTCGAGCGGCATGCGCAACAACCCGCTCATCACGCTCGACGAAGCCGACGCCATCCGCCGCTTCGGCACCTCGATCGCCGCGGTGATGGCGCAGGCGCAGACCAGACGCGCACGGTCGCCTACCGCGACGAGGAGCTCGAGTCGATGCAGGTGCAGGGCGTCACCGACGACTATCTCGACTTCGCGACCTTCGACGCCGAACGCGGCCGCATGATCAGCCCGATCGAGATCGAGCGCAACCGCCCGGTGGCGCTGATCGGCTGGCGCACCGCCGATCGCCTGTTCGGCGCGGCCGACCCGCTCGACAAGACGATCAAGATCGCCGGCGTGCCCTTCCGCGTCGTCGGCGTCAGCAGAAGAAGGGCGCGTTCGTTCGGCAACTCGCTCGACGAGTTCGTGGTGATTCCGCTCGGCAGCTACCAGAAACTGTTCGGCGCGCGCCAGTCGCTGGCGCTGATGGTCAAGCCGCGCGATGCGCCGCTCGCCGTGCCTATGGCGCGCGACGAGGCGCGCGTCGCGCTTGCGCGTCGATCGCGGCCTCGAAGCCGGCGAGCCCGACAACTTCGGCATCGTCGCCTCGGACTCGGTGCTCGGCATCTTCCAGCAGGCCACCGCCGGCATCGCCGCCGTGCTGGTCGGCATCGTCGGCGCTGTCGCTGCTGGTCGGCGGCATCGTCATCATGAACATCATGCTGATGGTGGTCAGCGAGCGCACGCGCGAGATCGGCCTGCGCAAGGCGCTCGGCGCCAAGCGCGCGCGACATCATGTCGCAGGTGCTGACCGAGTCGATCACGCTGTCGATGATCGGCGGTTTCCTCGGCATCGGCGCTCGGCGCGCTGTTCGCCGACGATCATCTCGGCGCTGACGCCGCTGCCGGCCGCGGTCGAACCGTGGTCGGTGGCGCTCGGCGTGCTCATCACCGCGCGTCGTCGGCCTGTTCTTCGGCTGGTATCCGGCCCGCCGCGCCGCCATGCTGGATCCGATCGAAGCGCTGAGGCGGGAATAGATGCGCGGACTCGCCAAGCAGCCTGGCGCTGCTCCGCGAGACGGCGGCGATGGCGCTCGACACGCTTGCGGGCAACAAGATGCGGTCGGCGCTGACCGTGCTCGGCGTCGTCATCGGCATCACCTCGATCGTCGGCATGACCGTCGCTCATCCGCGGCTTCGACGAGTCGCTGCGCGACTCGATCCGCGCCCTCGGGCCGCAACACGATCTTCGTGCAGCGCTTCGGCGGCGCTCAGTTTCTCGTCGCGGCGCGTCGTTCGTCGAGCTGATGCGGCGGCCGACCCTCACGGTGGACGACGGCGACGCCATCGAGCGGCTGGCGCCCTCGGTCGGCATCGTCGACATCTGGCTCGGCGCCGGCGGCCCGCCGACGCCAGGAGCGCATCTTCTACGGCGGCGAGCGCACCGCGCCGCTGGTCGATCATGGGCGCCACCGAGAGCTTCGTCGACGTCAACTTCGCCAAGATGCGGCCGGCCGCTCGTTCACCGCACCAGGAGGTGCAGCGGCGCCGCCAGGTCGCCGTGCTCGGCTACGGCCCTTACGAAGCGCTGTTCTTCAAGCGCGGCATCGATCCGGTCGGCAAGCAGGTGCGGCTCGGCGCCAGCCGCTACACGGTGATCGGCGTCATCGACAAGCGGCCGTCGAGCGCGGCGGCTTCGGCGCCGAGTCCCGACGACTTCGCCATCATCCCCTACACCGCCTATCGCAAGCAGTTCGGCAACGAGCGCGTCCGCGGCGGCCAGTTCGGCGCCGCCTCGGTGATGATCGCGGTCGTGCCGCGCGAGGACGTCTCGCGCGACGACGCCATGCGCGAGGTCGAGGCGGTCATGCGCATCCGCCATGGCCTGACCCTCGACAAGCCCAACGACTTCGACCTGGTCACCCAGGACGCCATCCTGAAGGTGTGGGACCAGATCTCGCAGGCGGTGCTGCTCTCGCTGGTCGTCATCTCGTCGATCGCGCTGATGGTCGGCGGCATCGGCGTCATGTCGATCATGACCATCTCGGTCACCGAACGCACGCGCGAGATCGGCGTGCGCAAGGCCATCGGCGCGCGGCGCACCGAGATCCTGTTCCAGTTCCTGATCGAGGCGGTGGTGCTCACCTCGATCGGCGGCGTGCTCGGCATCGCGCTGGGCAGCGGCTTCGGCTTCCTCGTCAACGTGCTGTCGGGGTTCCCGATTTCCCTGCCGTGGTGGTCGTTTGCGCTCGGGCTCGGCTTCTCGGCCGGCGTCGGCATCTTCTTCGGGATGCTGCCGGCCTGGCGCGCCTCCCGGCTCGACCCGATCGAAGCCCTCCGCTACGAGTAGGTCCGGCCCGGGCGCCGCTTGACTTCCCGGGACGAAGGCATACTCTACGCAAAAGCACTCGTCACAGGGCCGTTGCCGGCACTGGGCCGGAGATGGTCGCGACGCGCCCGCGGAGGGGATCGGCCATGAAGGTGTACGACGCCGCCAGCATTCGCAATGTCGCTGTCGTGGGCCATAGCGGCTGCGGCAAGACCCAGCTCGTCTCCGGGCTGCTCTTCGCCGCCGGGATGGTCAATCGCCTCGGCCGCGTCGACGACGGCACGAGCGTCACCGACCACGACCCGGACGCCGTCGCGCGCGCCCACACGCTCAGCACGTCGCTGGCCTTCGCCGAATGGCGCAAGACCAAGATCAACCTGCTCGACACGCCCGGCGTCGGCAACTTCTTCGCCGACGCCCGCGCCGCGCTGCGCATCGCCGACGCCGCCCTGGTGGTGGTCGACGCCGTTGCCGGCGCCGCCGTGCAGACCGAGAAGGCCTGGGCCGCGGCCAACGAGCTCGGCTTGCCCCGTCTGGTCGCCGTCAACCGCCTCGATCGCGACCGCGCCTCGCTGAGCCGCGCCCTCGAGTCGCTGCGCCGCTCGTGCAGTCCGCGGATCGTGCCGGTGCACCTGCCGCTCGGCGAGGAGGACGGCTGCACCGGCATCGTCGATCTGATCGGGATGAAGACCTTCGTGGCTCCGCCTGACGGTGGGCCGGCAACCGAGGGCCCGGTGCCGCCAGCGCTGCAGGCCGAAGCCGAAACGGCGCGCACCGTGCTCATGGAGATGGTGGCCGAGAGCGACGAGGGCCTGCTCGAGAAGTTCCTCGACGCCGGCACGCTGACCGATCACGACCTCATCACCGGCCTGCAGCGCGCCACCGCGGCCTGCGTCCTGTTCCCGCTGGTCTGCACCGCGGGCCTGCGCAACGTCGGCCTCGAGCCGCTCATGAACGCGATGCTGAGTTGGCTGCCGGCCGCCGCCGACCGCTCGTTCACGGCGCTGGATCGGACCGGCGCGAAGGTGACGCGTCCGGTAGCCGAACAGGCGCCGCTGGCCGCCTTCGTCTGGAAGACCGTCGCCGACCAGTTCGCCGGCCGCATCACCATCTTCCGGGTCTACCAGGGCGTGCTGACGGCCGACTCCAGCCTGCGCAACGCCACGCGCGAGAGCGACGAGCGGATCGGCAACCTCTCGTTGCTGCAGGGCAAGACGCAGGTGGCGGTGCCCGAAGTGAGGGCCGGCGACATCGCGCGCGGTGGCCAAATTGAAGGACACGCGCACCGGCGACACGCTGGCCGACCACCGCGCCGGCCTCACCTTCCTGCCGCTGACCTTCCCGGAACCGCTGCTGTCCTACGCCATCGAGCCCAAGAGCCGCGGTGACGAAGACAAGATCAGCACGGCCATGCACCGGCTCGAGGAGGAAGACGGCGCCGTCCGTTACACGCGCGACCCGCATACCGGCGAACTGCTGCTGGCGGGCCAGGGCCAGCTCCATATCGAGGTCACCGTCGCCAAGCTGAAGCGCCGTTTCGGCGTGGAGGTGCTGCTCAAGCCGCCGCGCATTCCCTACCGCGAAACCGTGACGGCGGCGGTCGACGCCCATGGGCGCCACAAGAAGCAGACCGGGGGCCACGGCCAGTTCGGCGACTGCAAGATCCGGATCGAGCCGTTGGCGCGGGGCGAGGGCTTCCAGTTCGTCGACGACATCTTCGGCGGCTCGATCCCGCGGCAGTTCATTCCCGCCGTCGAAAAAGGCCTCCAGGAGTCACGGCAGCGCGGCTTCCTGGCGGGCTATCCGGTGGTGGACCTGAAGGTCACGCTGGTCGACGGCTCCTACCACGACGTCGACTCCAACGAGATGTCGTTCAAGACCGCCGGCTCGCTGGCCTTCCGCGACGGCATGACCCGGGCCAAGCCCACGCTGCTCGAGCCGGTGATGAACGTCGAGGTCTACGCCCCCAGCGACTTTGCCGGCGATCTGATGGGCGACCTGAACGGCCGGCGCGGCCGGATCGCGGGCATGGACGCACGCGACAGCGACACGGTCATTCGCGCCCAGGTGCCGATGTCCGAGATGCTGACCTACGAACAGCACCTGACCTCGATGACCGGCGGGCGCGGCAGCTATCACATGGAGTTCTCGCACTACGAGAACGTCCCGCCGCACATCCAGTCGAAGATCATCGAGGCCTTCAAGGACGAGCACCCGCACGGGCACGACCACGCGTAGCGGGCTTGGCAACGCCGCGCCCCGTACAGACGAACAGCCTGACCGCCGCGAGGCTGCCAGGCTGTTGGCCGTGTTCAGAGCTGACCGGAGCGAGGGTTACGAACCGCCCGCCTTGCGGGGAGTGGTCGTCTTCTTGGCCGCGCCGCGGGCCGGCTTGGAAGCCTTGGTCACATCGGTCTTCTTTTCCTTCTTGTCGCCGCGGATGCGCGACGCTGCCGCCCGCAGACGCTCGCCGACGCTCTTCTGCGACTTGGGCGCCTCGCCGGCTTCGGCCGCCGCGGCCTTCTCCGCCGCCGCCTTCTTCGGGTCGTATTCCGAACCGACCAGTTCGACGAGCGCCGTCTCGGCGCCGTCGCCGCGACGATGGCCGAGCTTCAGGATGCGGGTGTAGCCACCCGGCCGCTCCATGAAGCGCGGTGCCAGGTCGGCGAAGAGCTTGGCCACCACGTCCGGGTTGAGCACGTCCTGCACCACCTGGCGCTTGGCCGCGAGCGTTCGGCCCTTCGGATCGGCGGCCTTCACGCCGCGCTTGGCCACGGTGATCATCTTCTCGACGAACGGCCGCAGTTCCTTGGCCTTCGGCACCGTGGTGTGATGTGCTCGTGGGTGAGCAGAGCCTCGGCCTGATTGCGCAGCATGGCAATCCGATGCTCGGTGGTCCGACCCGAACTTGCGATGTCCTACTCGATGACGCATTGGTCTGTTCCTAGTCGTTCTGCGTGGGTATCGCCGAGCCCGGGTCGCGAGACCCGGCCCGCCCCTCAGTCCTGCGCGCCGCCCTGGTCGAGGCGCATGCCCAGACCGAGTCCCATCGTCTGCAGGATTTCCTTGATTTCGTTGAGCGACTTGCGGCCGAAGTTCTTGGTCTTCAGCATGTCGGCCTCGGTCTTCTGCACCAGTTCGCGGATGGTCCGGATGTTCGCGTTCTTCAGGCAGTTGTAGGAGCGCACCGACAGTTCGAGTTCCTCGACGCTCTTGTCGAGGTGCTCGTTGGATGCCGCCGACGCGGGCCGCCTCACCAGCCGCCTCCGCGGACGGCTCGTCCTCGTCGTCGAGGTTGATGAAGATGTTCAGTGGTCGCGGATCAGCTTGGCCGAGAGCGACACGGCGTCGCGCGGCGTGACCGAGCCGTTGGTCCACACTTCGAGGGTCAGCTTGTCGTAGTCGGTGGTCTGGCCGAGACGCGCCGCCTCGACCAGGTAGTTGACCTTCTTGACCGGCGAGTGGACCGAGTCGATCGGAATCCAGCCGATGCCCAGGTCCTCGTCGAAGTTCTTGTCGGCGGCGACGTAGCCGCGGCCGCGCTTGACGCGCAGTTCCATGTGCAGCTTGCCACCTTCGGAGATGGTCGCGATGTGCGCGTCCGGCTCGAGGATTTCGATGTCCTGGTCGGTTTCGATGTCGCTGGCCTTCACCTTGCCGGCCTTGTCGACGCGCAGCGTGAGCGTCTTGGGAGCGTCGGTGTGGCACCTTGAGCGGGATCTGCTTCAGGTTGAGGATGATGTCGGTGGCGTCCTCGACCACGCCCTTGATCGGCGAGAACTCGTGCAGCACGCCGTCAATCTTCACGGCGGTGATCGCCGCGCCCTCGATCGAGGACAGCAGCACGCGCCGCATGGCGTTGCCGATGGTCGTGCCGAAACCGCGCTCGAACGGCTGCGCGGTAGAAGCGGCCGAACCGGTCGGTCAGGGTATCGCGTTCGAACTCGAGACGCTTGGGGCGCTGAAAACCTTTCCACAACATATGACTCATCCTTTCGCCAACGGGCCGGCAGACCGGCCTCCAGACCTGCGTGTGGGCATCGCCGGCCTCCCGCTGCAGGTCTGTCGAGCTGCGGGCCGACGATGGGCGCCCCCGGGCCGAAACCCGGGGCCGTGCTTACTTCGAGTACAGCTCGACGATGAGCTGTTCCTGCACCGGCAGGTTGATCTGCTCGCGCGTCGGCAGCGATACGACCTTGGCGCCGAGCGTCGCCTTCGAGCGCGATCCAGTCGGGAATGCCGCGGCCCTTGACCTCGCCGACGGCGTGCAGGATGGTCGGCGTTTTCCTGGCTGCGGCCGCGCACCGATGACGACTTCGCCGGGCTTGAGCGAGTAGGACGGGATATTGACCTTCTTGCCGTTCACCAGGAAGTGGCCGTGGCGCACCAGCTGGCGGGCCTGGGCCCGCGAGGTGGCAAAGCCCATGCGGTAGACGGCGTTATCGAGGCGCCGCTCGAGCAACTGCAGCAGCTTCTCGCCCGTGATGCCGCGCGTGCGATCGGCCTTCTCGAAGTAGCGGCGGAACTGATCTTCGAGCACGCCGTAGATGCGCTTGACCTTCTGCTTTTCGCGCAGCTGCACGCCGTAGCCCGACATCTTCGCTTGCGCCGGCGGCCGTGCTGGCCGGGCGGCATGTTGCGCTTCTCGATGGCGCACTTCTCGGTGTAGCAGCGCTCGCCCTTGAGGAACAGCTTCATGCCCTCGCGGCGGCACAGGCGGCAGACCGGACCGGTATATCGAGCCATGTAACGTCGTCCTTCTCTCTAAATCCAGTGAGCGCGTGAGCTTACGACGCGGCGGCGCTTCGGGGGCCGGCAACCGTTGTGCGGAATCGGGCGTGACGTCGCGAATCGACTTGCACCTCGATGCCGGCGTTCTGCAACGCGCGGACGGCGGATTCGCGGCCGGACCCGGGCCCTTGACCAGCACCTCGACCGAGCGCATGCCGAAGGTCTTGGCCACGTTGCCGGCGGTCATGGCGGCCTGCGTCGCCGCGAACGGCGTGCCCTTGCGCGAGCCCTTGAAGCCGATGGCGCCGGCGCTCGACCACGACACGACGTTGCCCTCGGTGTCGGTGATGGTGATCAGGGTGTTGTTGAACGACGCCTGGATGTGGGCGTAGCCGTGGTGCACGACGCGCTTCTCGCCACGCTTCTTGAACGTCTTCTTCTTGGCAGTCGATTCTTTCGCGCCTTCGGTCTTGGCCATGGTCTACACCGTCTTCTTCTTGGCAACCGCGCCCTTGCGCGGACCCTTGCGCGTGCGCGCGTTGGTCTTGGTGCGCTGGCCGCGGGCCGGCAGGCCACGACGGTGGCGCATGCCCCGGTAGCTGCCGATTTCCATCAGCCGCTTGATGTTCAGGGACACCTCCTTGCGGAGGTCGCCTTCGACGCTGCCGGCCTCTTCGATGGCGCGGCTGATCTTGCGCACGTCGTCGTCGGACAGGTCCTTCACGCGGACGTCGCCGCTCACGCCGGCGGATTCCAGGATCTTGACGGCGCGGTGCCGGCCGATCCCGAAGATGTAGGTGAGCCCGATCTCGACGCGCTTGGTGCGCGGAAGGTCAATGCCTGAAATGCGTGCCATAGCTGCTTTCGCCCTCGGGGCCCGGGTCTCGGTTTCCGGGATATCTCCCGAAGCCCGACGTCCGGACCACTATTCGTTCTCGAACATCGCCGCCGCGAGCCGCGTCGGCGCATTCCCGAGCCACGGGACCCGTGTCCCGCGTCCCGCCGTTTATCCCTGTCGCTGCTTGTGCTTGGCGTTCGTGCAGATGATCCGCACCACGCCCTTGCGACGCACGACCTTGCACTTGTCGCAAATCTTCTTGACTGACGCTCGCACTTTCATTCGCTCGTCCCTACAGTTTCTCGACGATGCGCCCACGGGTCCGAATCCGTGGGCGACAGCGCCAGCTTCACCCGGTCGCCAACCACGACCCTGATGTAGTTCCTCGACGGGGATCCGCCGAGGTGCGCCACAACGTCGTGCTTCCCATCCACACTTACCCTGACCAGCGCGCTCGGGAGCAGTTCCCGCACCGTGCCCTCGACTGCCAGGGGCGACGGCGTCGTTTCGCCGGTCATTTCCTACGCCGCGGCGTTGGCAGCGGCACCGGCCCGCGTCAGCACCCGGCACCCGTCGGCGGTCACCGCCACCGTGTGCTCGAAGTGCGCCGACAGGCTGCCGTCCTTGGTCACCGCCGTCCACCCATCCGCGAGCACCTTCACTCCCGCCTGGCCGTGTTCACCATGGGCTCGATGGCGAGCACCATGCCCTCGGCCAGCCGCGGACCGCGCCCCGCCGTGCCGTAGTTCGGAATCTGCGGCTCCTCGTGGAGCGTGACCCCGATGCCGTGGCCGACGAACTCGCGCACCACGGAGAATCCGTTGGCCTCGACGTGCCGCTGCACCGCCGCGCCGATATCCGACACCCGGGCGCCGGCCTTCACCACGTCGAGCGCCGCCTGCAGCGACTGCTGCGTGACCTCCAGCAGCCTGGCCGCCTCCGCCGACACCTGACCGACCGGCACCGTGACGGCGCTGTCGCCGTAGAAGCCGTCCATCCTGGCGCCCAGATCGACCGAGATGATGTCGCCAGCCGCGAGTTTCCGCGACGAGGGGATGCCGTGCACCACCTGCTCGTTGACCGACGCGCAAATCGTCGCCGGATAGCCGTGATAGCCCTTGAAGGCCGGCTCCGCGCCGGCTTCCCGCAGCCGCTGTTCAGCCACGGCGTCCACCTCGGCGGTGGTCACACCGGGGGCAATCATCGCCGCCAGCTCGACGAGCACGCGAGCCACCAGCGCATTGACTCGCGCCAACCGCTCCAGCTCCGCCGCCGATCGACAGACAATCATCGCCCTTCCGCTTCACCCTTCCGCGCCCACGGAGGCAACCGCCTCCGAAATGGCCGCATACACTTCCACCGGCGAGACGGTGCCGTCGATCGCGACGAAATGTCGGCCGGCTCTCGTAGAAGCCGATCATCGGCTGCGTCTCCCGCCAATACACTTTCAGTCGGTCACGCACCACCGACTCGCTGTCGTCCGAGCGCTGCACCAGCCGCCCGCCGCAGGACTTGCACGACTGCGCCAGAGCCGGGTCGCCGTCGAACGCCGACACCGTGGTGCCGCAGCGCTCGCAAATCCGCCGACCACGCACCCGCCGCACCAGTTCCTCGTCGGGCACCCGAATCTCCACCACCGCCAGCGGCGCGCCGTCGAGCAGGCCGTCGAGGGCCTTGGCCTGCGCCACCGTGCGCGGAAACCCGTCGAGCACGAAGCCCTTGTGGGCGTCGTCCTCTTCCAGCCGCTACCGCACGAGCTCGACGATCACGTCGTCGCTCACGAGCTGGCCTTTGGCCACCGTCTCCTTCACCAGGGCGCCAAGCGGGCTCCCCGACGTGACGGCGTCCCTCAGCATGTCCCCGGTCGAATCTTGGGGACGCCGTGTTCACGAGCGATTTTCATCGCCTGGGTCCCTTTTCCCGCGCCCGGGGGGCCCAGGATCCAACAGACGCAACGCCATGGCCTCAATCGCGCCGGCCGCGGATGCGGGCCTTCTTCATGAAGCCGTCATAGTGCCGCATGATGAGCTGCGACTCGATCTGGTTGACGGTGTCCATGGCCACGCCGACGACGATCAGCAGCGATGTGCCGCCGAAGAAGAAGTTCACGCCCAGGCCGTTGGTGAACGAACCGCGGCAGGGCGGCGTCGAGCGACTCGCCCACGAACGGAATCGGCGCGACCTTGAAGCCGGTGATCATGAACTCCGGCAGCATGGCGATGAGGCACAGGTAGACGGCGCCGACCAGGGTGATGCGGGTCAGGATGGTGTCGATGTACTCGGCGGTGCGCTTGCCCGGACGGATGCCCGGGATGAAACCGCCGTACTTGCGCATGTTCTCCGACACATCATCCGGATTGAAGATGATCGCGGTGTAGAAGTAGGCGAAGAAGATGATGCAACGCGACGAAGAGCAGGTTGTAGAGCGGCATGCCGTAGGCCAGCTGCCGCGACTGCCGAGTCGCCCAGCCACCCGCCTGGAAGAAGCCGGTGAGCGTGCGCCGGGAACGCCAGAAGCGAGCTGGCGAAGATCACGGGGATGACGCCGCCGGTGTTGACCTTGAGCGGGATGTGCGTGCTCGTGCCGCCGTACTGCCGCCGGCCGACGACGCGCTTGGCGTACTGCACCGCGATGCGCCGCTGCCCGCGCTCCACGAACACGATGGCGGCCACCACCGCGACCATCAAGGTCACGAGCAGATCAGGCGGATGAGCCCGATCTGGCCGGTGCGGAGCTGGTCGAACGTCAGCGTGACCGCCCGCGGGAAGTTCACCACGATGCCGGCGAAGATCATGCAGCGACATGCCGTTGCCGATGCCGCGCTCGGTGATCTGCTCGCCCAGCCACATCACGAACATGGTACCGGTGGTGAGGGTCAGGATGCACATCAGCCGGAAGGACCAGCCCGGCTCGTAGACCAGCGGCAACCCGCCGGCGATGTTGGTCTGCTGTTCCAGGTAGATGGCGATGGCCATCGACTGCGCGACCGCCAGCAGCACCGTCAGGTAGCGGGTGTACTGGGTGATCTTGCGGCGGCCGAGCTCGCCCTCCTTCGAGAGACGCTCGAGGTAGGGCCACACGACCGTCAGCAGCTGCAGGATGATCGAGGCGCTGATGTAGGGCATGACGCCCAGCGCGAAGATCGTCACCTGCGACAGGTTGCCGCCCGAGAACATGTCGTAGAAGCCGAACATGGTGCCGCGCGCCTGCTCGGCCAGCAGCGCCAGCGCGGCGGTGTTCACGCCGGGCGTCGGAATGTGGCTGCCCACGCGGTACACGCCCAGCATGGCGAGCGTGAAGAGCACACGATTCCTCAGATCGGCGATGGCGAAGAGGTTTTTGAGTGCATCCAGCATGTGCTAAGCCTTGTCGGTGATCGGGGCCAGCGCGCTCAGGCCGCCGACGCGCCGAGAACCGCGGTGGAGCCGCCGGCGGCGGCGATCTTCTCGGCCGCCTTGCCGCTGAACTTGTGCGCGTGCACGGTCAGGGCCTTGGCCACCTCGCCCCGCGCCAGGACCTTGATTTTGGCCGTACGGTCGCGCACCAGCCCGACCTCGCGCAGCGACTCGGGCGTGACGGTGGCGCCGGCGTCGAAGCGGTCGGCGATGGCGTCCAGATTCACGACCGCATACTCGATGCGGAAGATGTTGTTGAAGCCGCGCTTCGGCACCCGGCGGTGCAGCGGCATCTGGCCGCCTTCGAAGCCGCGCCGCTGCTTGTAGCCCGAGCGCGACTGGGCGCCCTTGTGGCCGCTGCCGGCGGTCTTGCCGTTGCCCGAGCCGGGGCCGCGGCCGACGCGCTTGCGCGGGAACTTCGAGCCTTTGGCCGGACGGAGATTACTGAGATTGGTTGCCATGGCGTCTACTCGGCTACCGTCACGAGGTGACGGACTTTGTGGATCATGCCGCGGGTCTCGGGCGTATCGACGAGCGTCACGGTGTGACGGATGCGTCGCAGCCCCATGCCCTTCACGGTCTCGCCCTGCGTGCGGTTGAACCCGATCGGGCTCTTCACCAGGGTCACTTTTACGGTCTTTGCCTGCTTCGACATGGTGTCCTCAGCGACCCGTTACGCCGTCACGCCGACGACGTCTTCCAGGTCCTTGCCGCGCAACCGCGCGACGTGGCGCGGGTCTTTCAGCATCGAAAGCGCGGTGAAGGTGGCCCGCACGACGTTGTGCGGGTTGGCCGTGCCCAGCGACTTGGTGAGCACGTTGTGGATGCCGCATGACTCGACCACGGCGCGCACGCCGCCGCCGGCAATGATGCCGGTGCCGTCGGGCGCCGGCTTGAGCAGCACGCGGCCGGCGCCGTAGCGCCCGAGGGCCGGGTGGGGAATCGAGGTGCCCTTGAGGGGCACGCGAATCAGGTTCTTCTTCGCGGCCTCGATGGCCTTCTTGATGGCCGAGGGCACTTCCTTGGCCTTGCCGATGCCGAAGCCCACCACGCCCTGGCCGTCGCCGACGACCACGAGCGCACTGAAGCTCAGGTTCTTGCCGCCCTTGACCACCTTGGTCACGCGGTTGATGGCAACCACCGTGTCCTTGATGTCGAGCTGGCCTGCATCGATTCGTTCGCGTGTCCGCATCATTGCCTTCCGATTCGCCTAAAACTCGAGCCCGGCTTTGCGCGCCGCTTCAGCGACTTCGCGCACCCGGCCGTGATACAGGAATCCGTTCCGATCGAACACGACCTTCACGATGCCCTTCGACTTCAGGCGCTCGGCAATGGTCTCGCCGACGACGACGGCGCCCTTGTTGTTGCCGGCCTTCGCGCCATCGGTCATCTTGGCCTTGATTGCCGGCTCGACGCTCGACGCCGAAGCCAGGGTCTGGCCGGCCAGGTCGTCGACGACCTGGACGTAGATGTGGGAGACGCTGCGGAACACGCTCAGGCGCGGACGCTCGGCCGTCCCCCGCACGCGCTTGCGAATGCGGAGCTTGATGCGCTGACGACGTTCTTCTCTGTTGGTGACCTTCATGGCGCTACGCCCCCGTCTTTCCGGCCTTCTTCTTCAGCACCTCGCCGGTGTATCGCACGCCCTTCTGCTGATACGGGTCGGGCTTACGCAGGGAGCGCATGTTCGCCGCCACCTGCCCGACCAGCTGCCGGTCCACTCCGGTCACCGTGAGGTGGGTCTGCTTCTCGACCGTCACCTCGATACCCACCGGGATGTCGAACACGACCGGGTGGGAATAGCCGAGCGCGAAGTTCACTTGCTTGCCCTTGACCTCGGCGCGGTAACCGACGCCGACGATGTCGAGTTCCCGCTTCCAGCCTTCGGCCACGCCCTGGACGGCGTTGGCGACCAGGCTGCGGGCCAGGCCGTGGAACTTGGCCAGCGCCTTTTCGTCGCGCTCGCGCCGCGCGATGATCTGCCCGTCCTCGAGGGTCATGACCACGCCCGGCGGCAGCGCCTGGCGCATCTGGCCCTTGGGCCCCTTGACGTCGACGGCGTCGCCGTCGACCTTCACGGTGACGCCCTTCGGAATCGGAATCGGTTTCTTGCCAATACGTGACATTTCAGTGTCCCAATCGGGTCCCGGGTCCCGGCGGTCGGGTCTCGGGCCTTCTAGCGAACCAGGCCGGCGCGCACTGCCCCGGCACCATTCCCGTGCCCCGGAACCCGGGGCCCGGGCCGGCCATTACCACACGTTGCAGAGCACTTCCCCGCCAACGCCAGCCTTCTTGGCGGATCGGCCGGTCATGACCCCGCGCGACGTCGTGAGTATGCTCACACCCAGGCCGCCGAGCACCGTCGTGATGCCGTCGGCGCCGGCATAGACCCGGCGTCCGGGCCGGCTCACGCGCGTGATCCCGGTGATGACGCGCTCGCCTCCGGGCCCGTACTTGAGCAGGAGCCGAATCATCGGACGGGCCATGCCGCCCGGCCGGGCGGGCTTCTCGTCGACGAGCTTGAAGCCGGCGATGTAGCCCTCGTCCTGCAGAATCTTGGCGATCTCGGTCTTCAGCTTCGACGCCGGCATGTCCACGCGGCTGTGTCGAGCCGACACCGCGTTACGCACCCGGGTCAGCATGTCTGCAATCGGATCAGTCATGTTCTTCGTGCTCTCTCTAGCCCCTAGCCGCTAGTGTTGCGCGGCCAGTGTTACCAACTGCTCTTCGTCACGCCCGCGACATCGCCGGTCAGGGCGCGCTCGCGGAAGCAGAGCCTGCAGAGCGCGAACTTCCGCAGGTAGGCCCGCGGCCGGCCGCAGAGCCGGCACCGGTTGCGGTGGCGCACCTTGAACTTCAGCGCCGTCTTCTCACGAGCCATCTTTGCCGTAGTCGCCATCGCTCGAATCCTCGTCCTAGTTCGTCCGGAACGGCATGCCCAGCAGCTGCAGCAGCTTGCGGGCTTCGTCGTCGGTCTTGGCGGTGGTGACGACGCACACGTTCATGCCGCGCGCCTTGTCCACCTTCAAGTAATCGATTTCCGTGAAGAGCAGCTGGTCGCGCAGCCCCAGTGTGAAGTTGCCGCGGCCGTCGAAGCCCCGGCCCGAGACGCCGCGGAAGTCGCGGACGCGCGGCAGGGCGATGCTCATCAGGCGGTCGAGGAAGTCGTACATCCGGTCGCCGCGCAGCGTCACCACCGCGCCGATCGGCATGCCCTCGCGCACCTTGAACTGGGCAATCGACTTCTTGGCCCGGCGCACGGCCGCCTTCTGCCCGGTGATCTTGGCCAGCTCGTCGGCGCCGACGTCGATGACCTTGGCGTTCTGCGTCGCCTCGCCCAGGCCCATGTTGACCACGACCTTGGCGATCTTGGGCACGGCCATGACGTTGGTGTAACCGAATTCCTTCGACAGGGCCGGCACTACGTCGTTCAGGTAGCGCTCCCGCAGCCGGTTTGCCTTC
Source organism: uncultured Acidobacteriota bacterium (assembly GCA_963843885.1). Taxonomy (GTDB): domain Bacteria; phylum Acidobacteriota; class Vicinamibacteria; order Vicinamibacterales; family UBA2999; genus CADEFD01. The sequence continues at coordinate 22,238 of CAWJMJ010000008.1, read as the reverse complement.
GCGTTGCTCATTTCGCCCCCACTCCGCCGCGCTTGCGGCGGACGCGCAGCTTGGCGCCGTCAGGCTGCGTCTGCACGCCCATGCGCGACGGCTCGTTCGAATCCGGGTCGACCAGCATCACGTTCGAGACGTGAATGGCCGCCTCGCGCTCGAGGATGCCGCCCTTGATGTTCTTCTGGGGGTTGGGGCGGGTGTGCTTCTTCATGAGGCCCACGCCTTCCACCACCACCCGGCTCTTGTCGGGCAGCACCTGCAACACGCGGCCGCGCTTGCCGCGATCCTTGCCGGCCCGCACCAGCACCGTGTCGTTCTTCTTGATCCGCACTTTGGCCATGACTCAGAGCACCTCGGGCGCAAGCGAGATGATCTTCATGAAGCGCCGCTCGCGCAGCTCGCGCGCCACGGGGCCGAACACGCGGGTGCCCACCGGCTCGCCTTCGGCGTTCACCAGGACGGCCGCGTTACGGTCGAACCGGATGTAGCTGCCGTCGCGACGGCGCTGTTCCTTACGCACCCGCACGATGACCGCCTTCACGACCGAGCCCTTCTTCACGTTGGACTCGGGCGTGGCTTCCTTCACCGAGGCCGTCACGATGTCCCCGAGGCGGGCGTAGCGACCGGTCGACCCGCCGATCGGGTTGATGACCGCGAGCTTGCGCGCGCCGGAGTTGTCGGCGACGTCGAGAATCGTCCGCATCTGGATCATGGCGGATCTCCTAGACCTTGGGGGCGCGTTCGATCACGCGCGTGACCGACCAGCTCTTGCGGCGGCTCATCGGCTTGGTTTCGGCGACCGAGACGAGGTCGCCCATCTTGGCGTCGTCGTTCTCGTTGTGCGCCATCAACTTGGTGGTGCGCTTCTGGATCTTGCCGTAGACGCCGTGCTGCACACGGCGCTTGACGGCGACGACCACGCTCTTCTGCATGCGGTCGCTGACCACCACACCCTGCATTTCGGTCTTCGAGGCCATGGCTACTTCGCCTTTTCCCTGAGAATCGTCTTGGCGCGCGCCAGGTTCTTGCGGGCGTCGCGGATGATGGTCGGCTTCTCGAGCTGCCCCATCGACTTGCGGATGCGCAGCCGGAAGATCTCGTCCTCGATCTCGGCCACCTTGACCGTCAGACCGTCCGCGTCGAGTTCACGCAGTTCCGTTGCCTTCATGCCTGCTTCTCCTCGCCGAACCGCACGGAGAACTTGGTCCGGATGGGCAGCTTGGCCGCGGCCAGCTCCATGGCGCGCCGCGCGTCGGCCTCGCTCACGCCTTCCATCTCGAACAAGATCTTGCCGGGACGCACCACGGCGACCCAGCCCTCGGGGGCGCCCTTGCCCTTACCCATGCGGGTTTCGAGCGGTTTCTTCGTGACCGGCTTGTCGGGGAACACCCGCACCCAGATCTTGCCGCCGCGCTTGATGAACCGGGTCATCGCCACGCGGGCCGCTTCGATCTGCCGGTCGGTCATCCAGCAGGGCTCCATTGCCTTGAGCCCGTAATCGCCGAACGACACGTCCGAACCGCGCCACGCCTTGCCGCACATGCGGCCGCGCTGCTGCTTCCGGAACTTGACCTTCTTCGGCATCAACATCGTCGTTACTCGCTATCCTCGAGCGCCCGCGGCCCGGCGCGGACGGTCGCGATACTCTTCGTCGCGGCCAACGCGTGGGGTGAGCCGCTCGCCCTTGTACATCCACACCTTCACGCCGATCTGCCCGTAGGTCGTGTGCGCTTCGTGGAAACCGAAATCCACGTCGGCGCGCAGCGTCTGCAGGGGCAGCTGGCCGTGCAGATACCACTCGGAGCGCGCGATCTCGGCGCCGTTCAGCCGGCCCGACACCCGCACCTTGATGCCGCGGGCGCCGAAGCGCAGTGCCGACTCGACCGCCTTGCGCATCGCCCGGCGGAACGCCACGCGCTTCTCGAGCTGCATCGCGACCGATTCGGCCACGAGCTGCGCGTCGAGCTCGGGCTTCTGGATCTCCTGGATGTTGATGAAGACCTCGCGCTTGGTGCGCTTCTGGATCTCCTGCTTCAGCTTGTCGACCTCGGTGCCCTTGCGCCCGATGATGATGCCCGGGCGCGACGTGTGCACGTCGATCTTCAGCTTGTTGGCGGCGCGCTCGATTTCGATCTTGGCGACGCCGGCATGCTGGAACCGCTTCTTGAGGTCGGCCTTGAGCGCCAGGTCCTCGTGGAGCAGGTCGGCATAGTCCTTGTCGGCGAACCAGCGCGACTTCCACGTCTTGTTGAACCCGATCCGGAACCCGTACGGGTGAACTTTCTGACCCACTGCGATCTCCTCGTGACTACTCGGCCGCCGCGGCCTTCTTGACGCGGGCTCGCCGCGCCGGGGTCTTGGTCTCGCCGTCGCCGACCGCCGCGATCTTCTGCGGCCGCTCGGTCACTTCCACGGTGAGGTGCGCCGTGCGCTTCACCACGCGGAAGGCCCGGCCCATCGGCGCCGGACGGACCCGCTTCTGCGACGGACCCTGGTTGGCATACGCCGCCGAGACGAACAGCCGCTCGACATCGCCGCCGAATCCTTCGCGCAGCCGCGCGTTGGCCACTGCCGAGCGCAGCACCTTGGCGAGGTCGCGCGCCACCGTCTTCTTGGCGAACTGCAACACCGCGAGCGCGCGGTTCACGTCCTTGCCACGGATGAGGTCACACACGAGCCCGGCCTTCTGAGCCGACGTGCGGATGTATTTCGCCGTTGCCTCCGACCGCACCATGTCAGCCCTTCCCTCCTGCCGACGGCGCGGATGACGCGGTCTTGTCGGCCTTGGCGGCGTGACCCTTGAACTGCCGCGTGGGCGAGAACTCGCCGAGCTTGTGCCCGACCATGTTCTCGGTGAGGTAGACCGGCACGAACTTGCGTCCGTTGTGCACGGCCAGCGTGTGCCCGACCATCTCGGGGATCACGGTGGACCGGCGCGACCAGGTCTTCACCACTTTCTTCTCACCGGCCCGGTTCATGGATTCCACCTTTTCGAGGAGGTGGGTATCGATGAACGGCCCCTTTTTAAGCGATCTGCTCATAACGCCTACTTCTTCCGCCGCTGCACGATGAGTCGGTTGCTGAGCTTCTTGTTCGAGCGCGTCTTGAAGCCCTTGGTCGGGACGCCCCACGGCGTGACCGGGTGACGGCCGCCCGAGGTCCGGCCCTCGCCGCCGCCGAGCGGGTGGTCGACCGGGTTCATGGCGACGCCGCGCACGTGCGGCTTCTTGCCCAGCCAGCGATTGCGTCCGGCCTTGCCGATCGACACGTTCTCGAAGTCGAGGTTGCCGACCTGGCCGATGGTGGCCTGGCAGTTCTGGAGGATCTTGCGGATTTCCCCCGACGGCATCTTGACCGAGACGTATTCGCCTTCCTTGGCCACGACCTGGACGGCGGCTCCGGCGCTGCGCGCGAGCTGGCCGCCGTGTCCCGGCTTGAGCTCCACGTTGTGCACCAGGGTGCCCTGCGGGATGTTGGCCAGCGGCAGCGTGTTACCCGGCAGGATGTCGGCCGTGTCAGCGGCGAGAATCGCGTCGCCGACCTTGAGTCCGAGGGGCTGCAGGATGTAGCGCTTCTCGCCGTCGGCGTAGGTCACGAGCGCGATGCGGGCCGACCGGTTCGGGTCGTACTCGATGGTCGAGACCTTGGCCGGGATGCCCTTCTTGTCGCGCTTGAAGTCGATGACGCGATAGAGGCGCTTGTGGCCGCCGCCGCGCCACCAGCTGGTGAGCTCGCCGGTGCTGTTGCGGCCGCCCGACTTGTTCAGCTTCTCGGTGAGCGGGCGGTACGGCGAATCCGTGGTGATCTCGTCGAACACCTGGGCCGTCTGGAACCGCCGGCCGGGGGACGTGGGTTTGTACTTGCGAATCGGCATGGCCGTCTCTCTGTATCTCTAGGGGCGTCGCACTGGCGGCGGCGCTAGACGTTCTCGGTGAACTCGGGCATCTTCTCGCCCGCCTTCAACACGACGTACGCCTTCTTCCAATCCGAACGCCGGCCCACGAACTGGCCCTGACGCTTCTGCTTGCCGTGGGCCAGCGCGGTCCGCACCAGCGCCACCTTCGGCCCGAGCAGCTTCTCCACCGCCCGCTTGACGTCGAGCTTGTTGGCGTTGCGCGCCACTTCGAACACCAGCGTCCGGCCGTCTTCGCGCATCACGGTCGTCTTCTCCGTGACGAGCGGCCGCCGAATCACTTCTGTCAGCTTCATGTTCGTTCTCCTGCTAGGCGCCGAGCGCCGCTTGCAGCTTCTCGACGGCCGTCCGCGTCAGCACCACGTGCGCCGTGTCGATCACGTCGCGCGCGGTGATCCGCGAGCTGGCCAGGAACTTCACGCCGCGGATGTTGCGCACCGAGAGCAGCAGCTGCTCGTCGGGCTGCACGTCGACGAGCAACGCCTTGCCGGTCACCCCGATGTTGGCGAGCATGGCCACGGCCGCCTTGGTCTTGACCGCGGAGGCGCTCAGCGCGTCGACGACCACGATAGCGCCGTCCTGCGCCTTCTGCGCCAGCGCCGCCTGCAGGCCGCCGAGTTCGACCTTCTTGGGCGCGGTGAAGGCGTAGCTGCGGGGCTGCGGCCCGAACACGGTGCCGCCGCCCCGCCACAGCGGGTTGCGGATTTCACCGACACGGGCGCGGCCCGTGCCCTTCTGGCGCCAGGGCTTCTTGCCGCTGCCGCTGACCGAGCCGCGCACCTTGGTGGCGTGGGTGCCGCGTCGGTCGGCCGCGTTGGCCCGGACCACCGAGGCGTGGATCAGGTCGGTTTTGACGCGGCCGCCGAACACCGCGTCGCTGAGCTCCAGCGAGCCCACTTTCTTGTTCTCTGCGTTGACGACATCTACGGTCATGGCGTCCTACTTCTTGCCCTTCTTGGGCTTCTCTTGCAGCTGCGGCTGCGGTTCCGGCTTGGCCGCGATGGCCTTGCGGATGAGCACGTAGCCGCCGTTGGCGCCGGGCACGGCGCCCCGCACGACCATCAGGTTGTTGTCGGCGTCGATGCGCAGCACCTTGAGGTTCCGCACGGTGACGCGGTCGACGCCCATGTGTCCGCCCATGCGCATGCCCTTGACGACCCGCGACGGGTACGAAGAGGCGCCAATCGAGCCGGGCGCACGGTGGAACATCGAGCCGTGCGTGGCCGCGCCGCCGGCGAAGTGATGGCGCTTGACCACACCCTGGAAGCCGTGGCCCTTGCTCGTGCCGATCACGTCGACGCGCTCGCCCTGGTTGAAGAGGGCGGCCACGACCACGGAATCGCCCGGCTTCGGCTGCTCGCCGCCGGCGACGCGCTTGACTTCGCGGCGCACGCGGGTCGCCGGGACATTGGCGGCCTTGTGGTGGCCGGCAATGGCCTTGTTGGCCTTGTACTTGGGCGAGACGAGGCCGAGCTGCACGGCTTCGTAACCGTCGCGCTCAGGACGCTTCGCCTGCACCACGACGCAGGGACCGGCCTGCAGGACGGTGGCCGGTTCGACCGTGCCGTCTTCCAGGAAGAGCTGCGTCATTCCGATTTTCTTACCGATGATTCCATTCACCATCGTTCACTCACCTAACCGCTGGGGCACTCATCAGGCACGGTCCGCCCGGCGACTTCGCCGCGCCGGACCTCACCGCAGAGCTACTTGCCGTGTTCCTTGCCGAAGGCCTTGATCTCGACATCCACCCCGGCGGGCAGGTCGAGCTTCATCAGGGCATCGACGGTTTGCGGCGTCGGCTCGAAGATGTCGATGAGACGTTTGTGCGTCCGCACCTCGAACTGTTCCCGCGACTTCTTGTCGACGTGCGGCGAGCGGAGCACGGTCCACTTGTTGATCTCGGTCGGCAGCGGAATCGGTCCCGCCAGCCGCGCGCCCGTCCGCTTGGCGGTGTCCACGATTTCGCCGGTGCTCTGGTCGAGCAGCCGCGCGTCGTAGGCCTTCAAGCGGATTCGAATCTTGTCGCCAACCATGTGCTGATCCTTCTCGAGTCTCTGGTTCGGGTCCGGGACTACTTGGTGCCCTGGACCCGGGCGATGACTTCTTCGCTGACGTTGCGCGGCGCCTGTTCGTAGCGGTCGAAGTACATCGAGTAGGTGGCGCGCCCCTGCGTGCGCGACCGCAGGTCGGTCGCGTAGCCGAACATGTCACTGAGCGGCACGCGCGCCGAGATGATCTGCGTGCCGCCGCGATCTTCCTGCGACTGGATGCGGCCGCGCCGCGACGCCAGGTCGCCCATGACGTCGCCGAGGTTGTCCTTCGGGCAGACCACCTCGACCCGCATCACCGGTTCCATCAGCACGGCGCCAGCCTTCTTGGCGGCGTCCTGGAACGCCAGCGAGCCGGCGATCTTGAAGGCCATTTCCGACGAGTCGACGTCGTGGTAGGAACCATCGAAGAGCTCGATGCGCACGTCGTCGATGGGGTAGCCGGCCAGGATGCCGCGCGTCAGCGCTTCCTGGATGCCCTGGTCCACCGGCTTGATGAACTCGCGGGGAATCGAACCGCCCACGGTCATGTTCTCGAACTGGTAACCGGTGCCCGGCTCGAGCGGGAACAGGCGGATCCAGGCGTCGCCGAACTGGCCGCGGCCGCCGGTCTGACGCTTGAACAGGCCATGGCCCTCGGCCGGCTTGGTGAGCGTTTCCTTGTATGCCACCTGCGGCTTGCCGACGCTCGCTTCGACGCCGAACTCGCGCTTGAGGCGGTCGACGATGATCTCGAGGTGCAGCTCGCCCATGCCGGCGATGACCACCTGGCCGGTCTGCTCGTCGGTCTTGACACGGAACGTCGGGTCCTCGGCCATCAGCTTGGCCATGCCCTGGCCGAGCTTTTCCTGGTCGGCCTTGGTTTTCGGCTCGATGGCCAGCGAGATGACCGGCTCCGGGAACTCCATCTTCTCGAGGATGATGGGCTTCTTCTCGTCGCACAGCGTGTCGCCGGTCGTGACCGACTTCAGGCCGACGGCGGCGGCGATGTCGCCGGCGTTGACTTCCTTGATTTCCTCGCGCTTGTTGGCGTGCATCTTCAGGATGCGGCCGATGCGCTCGGTCCGGCCCTTGGTCGAGTTGACGACCGAGGAGCCCGAGGTGAGGGTGCCCGAATAGACGCGGAAGAACGTGAGCTGCCCGACGAACGGGTCGGTCATGATCTTGAACGCCAGGGCCGAGAACGGCTCGCTGTCGCTGGCGCTGCGTTCGATCTTGTTCTCGTCCTTCGAGTCGGGATCGATGCCGGTCACCGGCGGGATGTCCAGAGGCGAGGGCAGGTAGTCGACGACCGCGTCGAGCATCGGCTGCACGCCCTTGTTCTTGAAGGCGGTGCCGCAGATGACCGGCACGAACGGCGCCGCTTCGTTGCGCACCGACTCGATGCAGCGCTTGCGCAGGCCGGCCTTGAGTTCGGCGGTCGCTGATGGTTTCGCCGCTCAGGTACTTCTCGAGCAGCTTGTCGTCGGTCTCGCTGACCTTCTCGACCAGGATGTCGTAGCGGGCCTTGGCCTCGGCCAGCATGTCGGCGGGAATGTCCTGGACGTCGTAGTCGGCGCCCATGGTCTCGTCCTTGTAGACGAGGGCCTTCATCTGGACGAGGTCGATGACGCCGCGGAACTTGTCTTCGGCGCCAATCGGCAACTGGATGGCCACGGCGTTGCCCTGCAGCTTGCTGCCGATCTGCGACAGCGTCTCCAGGAAGTCCGCGCCGATGCGGTCCATCTTGTTGACGAAGCAGATGCGCGGCACGCGGTAGCGTCGGCCTGGCGCCACACCGTTTCCGACTGGGGCTCGACGCCCGACACCGCGTCGAACACCGCGACCGCGCCGTCGAGCACGCGCAGCGAGCGCTCCACTTCGACGGTGAAGTCGACGTGGCCCGGGGTGTCGATGATGTTGATGCGGTGTTCTTTCCAGAAGCAGGTCGTCGCGGCCGACGTGATGGTGATGCCGCGCTCCTGCTCCTGCTCCATCCAGTCCATCACCGCGGTGCCTTCGTGCACTTCGCCGATCTTGTAGGTGATGCCGGTGTAGAACAGGATGCGCTCGGTAGTCGTGGTCTTGCCGGCATCGATGTGGGCCATGATGCCGATGTTCCGAGTGCGTTCGAGTGGTGCCGATCGAGCCATGATTGGTTCAGGATCCCCAGGGCGAAGTGGAACGCTCTACCAGCGGTAGTGGGCGAAGGCCTTGTTGGCTTCGGCCATGCGGTGCGTGTCTTCACGCTTCTTGACCGCGCCGCCGCGCAGGTTGGCGGCATCGAGCAGTTCGTTGGCGAGCTTTTCCTGCATGGTCTTGCCGTCGCCGCGCGAGCGGGCATAGCCGACCAGCCAGCGGATGCTCAGCGACAGGCGGCGGTTCGGGTTGACCTCGATCGGCACCTGGTAGTTCGAGCCGCCGACGCGCCGCGACTTCACTTCGAGCGACGGCTTGACGTTGTCGAGGGCCTTCTTGAAGATCTTGACCGGGTCGTCGCCCGACTTCTCTTTGATGATCTCGAAGCTGCCGTAGACGATCTTCATGGAGGTCGACTGCTTGCCGTCGCTCATCATGCAGTTGATGAACTTGGTGACCAGCGGGCTGCCATAGATACCGTCGGCGGGGAGTTCGCGCTTGGCGACAATTTCGTCTGCGAGGCATAACGTCGTTCCTACTGCTTCGGGCGCTTGGCGCCGTACTTCGACCGACTCTGCTTGCGACCCTGGACGCCCACGGCATCGAGGGTGCCGCGCACCACGTGGTAGCGCACACCCGGCAGGTCCTTCACGCGGCCCCCGCGGATGAGCACCAGCGAGTGCTCCTGCAGGTTGTGGCCCACGCCCGGGATATAGGTCGTGACTTCAATCTTGTTGGTGAGGCGCACGCGCGCCACCTTGCGGAGCGCCGAGTTCGGCTTCTTGGGCGTCTGCGTGAACACGCGGACGCACACGCCGCGCTTCTGCGGGCTTTCCTGCAGCGCCGGGCTCTTGGTCTTCCACTTCACCGCGTCGCGGCCCTTGCGGACCAACTGGCTGATCGTCGGCACGATCTCTCCACTCGCGCGGGTTCGTCGGGCCCGCGTCACCCCGCGATGGCTCACGCCATCGCATCGCCCGGCCGGGAAGGCAGGCGAGAGCAATCAACTCGATCCACGAGCTCCGCCCAAAGCCATGGCGGCGCTCGTGTGGCGTTGGGCCTGAAAGCCTCGCGGCTTGGCACCCGACGCGCAAATAACCCTGCTGTCGAATCTGCGGCACCGGCGGACGCGCCACGCTCCGAGGGTGACTCGGCGCGCGAGAGACTGGCGTCACGGTGCTCCGGTCGTGGTCGCCCCCGCAAACCGGGGAGTCGACGCTACGAGGAGCGGAAGGTCCTAGATAGGGTGTCCTAGAACCACGAGAACCTTGCGAGCATAGCACATACCCGCACTACCAGCGCAAGCACGATCCTTGGCCGGGAGGTTGTCGGCAAGGCCGACCTGCAGAGTGTGCCCGATCGGGCGGAAAATTGCCACAAGTTCTTCCGTGTTCTTCCGTTCCAGTGGCTCCTGACCCGCAATATTGCTTCCCGGACGCCCTCCCCCTACACTGCTCGCCTGTCATCTGCCCGGAGGGCCTGCCCATGCGAAGCCGTCGATCCTTCCTGCGTCTCACTGGCAGCGCCGCTGGCGCCGGCCTGGCCACCGCCCGCTACGGTATCGACGAGGTGGCGGCCCTCACAAGGCAGGCGACGGCGGGCGGCCGGTCGCCCGCGCAGGTGGCGGCCGACGAGGACTACTGGCGCGAGATTCAGTTCGCCTTCACCCTCGACCGGACCATCATCAACCTCAACAACGGCAACTCCAGCCCGGCCCCGACGGTGGTGCACGAGGCCTGCCAGCGCTACAACGACTGGGCCAACCAGGCGCCGGTGTATCACCGGGGCATGACCGAGCGCAACGTCGAGACGACCCGCCGCCGCCTCGCCGCCGAGTTCGGCGCCGATCCCGAAGAAATTGCCATCACGCGCAATGCCAGCGAGTCGCTCCAGATCGCGCAGAACGGCATCGACTTGAAGCCCGGCGACGAGGTCCTCACGACCGAGCAGGACTACGGACGCATGCTGACGACCTGGGACCAGCGGGTGCGCCGCGACCAGATCAAGCTGACGCGCATCGACTTCCCCGTGCCGACGAGCGGCGAGGATCTGTTCGGCCGGCTGGCCCGCGCCGTCGTGCCGCAGACCAAGGTGATGCACTTCTGCCACATCACCAATCAGTCCGGTCAGCTCTTCCCGGTCAAGGAACTGAGCGAGTTGTGCCGCGTCCCGCGGCATCATCTCGATTGTCGACGGGGCGCACGCCATGGGCCACTTCCCCTTCAAGCTGCGCGATCTCGGGATGGACTACTACGGCGTGTCGCTGCACAAGTGGCTGCTGGCGCCGATGGGCACCGGCCTGCTCTACGTGCGCAAGGAGCGCATCGCCTCGACGTGGCCGATTGCAGGCGGCGCCGGCCACGCGCGACACCGACATCCGCAAGTTCGAGGAGATCGGCACGCACGCGGTCGGAGCCAAGGCGGCCATCAACGAAGCCATTGCGTTCCAGCAGGCCATCGGCCTGGAGCGCAAAGCGGCGCGCCTGCGCTACCTCACCCTGCGGTGGGCCAACGCGCTCAAGCCGGAGCCCCGCATCCGCATCCACTCCAATCTCGCCGAAGGTCAGACGTGGGGCCTGGCGGTGGTGTCGGTCGACGGGGTGGACACGAACAAGCTGGTGCAGCACCTGTGGGATCGATATCGCATCGTGATCACCGCCATCGGCCACGACAACCCGGACAATCCAGCGCTGTCCTACCGGGCCCTGCGCGTCACGCCGAACATCTACACGCCGCTCGAGGAGATCGACACCTTCGTCGAAGCGCTGCGCGGCGTCGCCAGGAACGGCTTGCCGTCGTAGAATGCCAGGGCCCGCGCCGCTCTGGCGGCGGGCACCCTTAGAGGTCCGTATGACGAAGCGCATGTGCGTATTGGCGATAGTGGCGGCGACGGGACTGGGCACGATGGCCGTGGCGGCTTCGCAGGTGCGCGCCACGCAGGCGCCGCCCAAGGTGGTGACCGTCGACAAGCTGAAGGACAACCTCTACGTCCTCAAGGGCGGCGGCGGCAACACCGCGCTGTTCCTGACGGCCACGGGCGCCGTCGTGGTCGACTCGAAGCTGCAGGGCTGGGGCCAGCCGCTGCTCGACGCCATCAAGAGCGTGACCCCCAAGCCGCTCACCATGGTGATCAACACGCATACCCACTACGACCACACCAACGGGCAAGTGGAGTTCCCGGCCAGCGTGGAGGTGGTGGCGCACGAGAACACCAAGACCTACATGGAGCAGTCCAATCCGGTCTACGGCCTGCAGAGCGGCCCGCAGCCGAATCTCTTCAAGGAGCGCGGCGGGCGCGGCCTGCCGACGCGCACGTTCAAGGACTCGCTCACCATCGGCAGCGGCGCCGACCGCATCGACCTGCACTACTTCGGGCGCGCCCACACCGGCGGCGACGCCTACGTGGTGTTCCCCGCGCTCGGCGTCATGCACGCCGGCGACACCTTCCCCAATCGCGACCTGCCGATCATGGACCTCAACAACGGCGGCAGCGGGCTGGCCTTCGCCGCCACGCTCACCAAGGCCGCGGCCGTGCCCGGCGTGACCACGATCATCAACGGGCACAACCCCGAGCCGACCACGCCGGCCGACCTGAAGACCTATGCCGAGTTCATCGCCGATTTCGTGATTGCGGTCCGCGACGCGAAGAAGGCCGGCAAGACCGTGGACGACGTCGTCGCAACCTGGAAGACGCCGGCCAAATACAGCGGCTACGCCACGCCGCAGCCGGCGCGCGTCAAGGCCGACGCACAAGCCATCTTCGCCGAGACCAAGTAGGACGACCCGACATGTCAAGGTTGCTCGCGCTCTTCGTCGCGACGCTGTGCGCCACGCCCGCCGCGGCCCAGCCGGCCCGACCGGCGCGCCCGCTCGAGAACATCAAGGTGCTGACCGGCTGGACGAGCGCCGAAGTGCGCGACGAGATGCAGCGCATGAGCGACGCCATCGGCGTGCGGTGCGTCCACTGTCACGTGCAGGGCAACTTCGCCAGCGACGAGAAGCGCGCCAAGCACACGGCCCGCCGGATGCTGACGCTTACGCTGGCGCTCAACGCCGAGTATTTTCCCAGCCACCAGCCCGCGTCCGGCGAGTCGAAGCTGGGACGTGTCACCTGCTACACCTGTCACCAGGGCGCGGCCACGCCCCGGCTGACCGCCGGATTTGGAGGCGTTGCGCGATGACGCGACCCACGCTGTGCTCGTTCTTGCGGCCTGCCGTCCTGGCGCTTGGGCTCGGCCTGGTCGCCGCCGCCACGGCCGCGGCGCAGGAGCCCGACCCGGTGAAGCCGGGGCTGGCCGAAAGCCCCACCATCACGGTGTTGAAGGGGCTGATGGTGCCGCAATTCGAAGTCGAGATGCGGCACTTCGTGCAGGCCTTGGGGATGAACTGCGGCGGCTGTCACGCGCGCGGCAACTTCGCCAGCGAGGACAACCCGCGCAAGGCCACGGCCCGGCGCATGATCGAGATGACGCGCAGCCTGAATCAGCGCTTCTTCCCGGACTACACCCCGGCCGAGGGCGAGACGTCGCTGGGCCGGGTCACGTGTTTCACGTGCCACCAGGGCTCAGCGCAACCCAGGATGGCCGCGCCGGTTCCCGGCCTGTAGGCACGGCGTCCGCCGGGCCGCGACCGCCGCGCTGCGTCCGCAGCACGTCCGCGCGACTTCCAGGCTCGTGGGCGCCGCGGGCGCCTTACTTGTGCGCGGCCAGGTAGTCGGCGATGGCCGCGATCTGGGTGGTGCTCAACTGCCCGCCGTAGGCCGGCATGATCGAGTCGCCGTACTCGTCGATCGGGTCGTTGATGATCCGGGCAATTGCGGCCGCATCGCGCCGGGCTCCGACGTGCGTCAGCACCGGCCCGGTATCGCCGCCGTCGCCGTCGATCAAGTGGCAGGCAACGCAGCGCGTGCCCAGCGTGGCCAGCACGCCGGCCAGCGCGGGCGTCACGGTCGGCGGCACGCCGCCGGCACGAGTGCGGCGAAGATAGGCCAGCACCGCGCGCGACTGGTCCTCGTCCAGCATCGGCGAGAACGTGGCCGCCACCGGCTTGGCGCCGGGCCCGATCGTTTCAGGGTCGCTCATGTGGAACGTGAGCCAGCCGTCATCGCGGCTGATGCGCGTGTCGGTCACGGGCGACGCCGGGCCTCCTTCCACGTGACAACGCGAGCAGGGCCCCTGCTCGCCTTCGGCGATCAGGAAACCGGCCACCGCCTGCGGGCCCCAGCGGTTCGGATCGAACCTGGTCGGGGCGTCCTTCAGGCCCAGCCAGGTGAGCGCGACGATGCCCGAGAACACGACGGCCATGGCCACGGTGAACACGCGCCGCGACGGCGCCCACGGGTGGCGGCTGGCGCCGCGGTCCAGGAACGGCAGCGCGAACATGCCGCCCACGACCAGGCCGGGCACCACCTGTGTGGCCACCACCTCGAGCGGTCCCGGGAAGTACTTGAGCATCTGGAACAGCGACAGGAAATACCACTCGGGCCGCGGGACGTAGTCGGCGTCGGAGGGATTGGCGACTTCGTCGAGGTGCGCCGGGAAGTAGACGGCCGCGCGTGAACAGCGCCGCGAACACGGCCGCCATCATCACCGTGTCCTTGATGACGTGATACGGGAAGAAGACGATCGGCGGGCCCGTGCTCGGCGTGATCGGCCCGGAGATGCCGTGCCGGCGCATCAGCGCGATGTGCGACACCATGAAGCGACCAGCGCACCCGGCAGCAGGAAGACGTGCGCCGAGTACCAGCGGCCAGCGTCAGCGCGCCGAGGTCGCTGCCGCCGCGCAGGATGTTGGCGACAGGTCGCCAATCGACCGGCGAGCTCTTGGCGATGTTGATGGTGACGGTCGTCGCCCAGTAGGCCTTCTGGTCCCACGGCAGCAGGTAGCCGCTCAGCGAGAAGCCGAGGATGACGAGCAGCATGACCAGGCCGGTGATCCACGTCATCTCGCGCGGCGCCTTGTAGGAGCCGAACAGGAACGACGCGCAGCATGTGGACGACCGCGGCGACGACGATGAAGCTGGCGCCCCAGAAGTGCAGCCCGCGCAGCAGCCAGCCGAGCGGCAGCTCGTCTCATGATGTAGCGCAGGCTGTCGTAGGCCAGCTCGGGCGACGGCACGTAATACATCGACAGCCCGATGCCGGTCAGGAACTGGCAGCCGAGCAGCAGCGCCACCACGCTGCCGGTCGTGAACCACCAGCCGGTGCCGGCGGCAGCGGCTCGTCGAGCACGTGCGCGAGAGCGCGCGGTAACCGGTGCGGAGTCGAGCCAGTCGAGCAGGCGGTCGCCATGACGGCTCAGACCTGCACCACGACGTGGCCGTCTTCGACGCGGGCGTCGAGTCGGCGCAGGGGCGCCGGCGGCGGGCCGGCCACCACCGCGCCGCTCGGCGTCGTAGACGCCGCCGTGGCACGGACACAGGAACTGCTTGGCTTCGGCGTCGTAGCGCGTGCGGCAGCCGAGATGCGTGCAGGTCGAGTCGAGTGACGCGCACGTCGTCGCCGTCGCGGCTCACGTAGACGACGCGGCGCTCGACCACCTGGCGGTAGCCGTCCTGCCTGGCGATGCGCAGCGTCACCGGGGTGGGGCCGTCGGCGTTCAGGTCGGCCACTGGCGTGGCCCGCCGCCACGACGATCGGTGCGCCGCCGAAGCTCGGACCGAGCGCCGCGCCGCCGACCACGAAGGCCGATGGTGCCGGCAATGGCCGCCTGGACGGCCATGACCGCGCGGATGAGGAAGTTCCTACGGCCGGAGGATCCGGTCCGGGCTGTGCCGGTGCTCATGCGAGTGCCTTACCTTCTGCTCTAAGCCCGCGCCGGCGCCGACACGGTCCCACCCGAAGCAGGTGGAGCCGGAGCATTATACGAACACGTCCGCCCGGCGCCGTGTCTAGTGTTGTCTTGATTGTTCATGGGCTGTCTTCCGGCGTATTACGCGGGTCTGCGATCCCCACGCTGTGCTACAAGAAGAGTCCTTCGAACCCGACGCCGTGAGCCTTGCCCCCCTGATTGCCCGACTTGGCCGCGGCGCCGTGCCCTGGCCGCCGCCCCTGGCGGATCCGGTAGTGGTCGTGCTCGGCCACGATCCGGCCGGACGCAGCGCCCTCGCCGCCCAGGTGCTCGCCCGCCTCGCGCAGGCCCACGCCGACGCCGTGGTGCTGGAGCCGCCGCCGGCGGCACGACTGGCCCTTCCTGCATCCGTTCGTGCCGGCGCCATGGCCGGCGCAGGGTCCGCCGGTGGGCTGGGTGCCCGACCTGCACGAGGCGTTCGTCAACCTCCAGGGAAACTCCACGCGCTTGGTGACGACGCAACCACTGCACGTGCTGCAGGTCTGGGCCGATGCGCTGGCCACACGGCCTGGCGCGACCCTGGTGGCCACGGCTGACACCGCCCTCATGCGCGTCCATGCGGCCGAGGCGCTCGAGGGTCGCGGGCCGTGGCGCGCAGTGACGTTCATCGAGGCGCCTGGCGAGGCCGAGTCGCCCGCCGACGTCCCGCCGCCGCTTGCCGGACTACCCGCGGCCTTCCGCTCGCCCGATGCCGCCGCGCGCGTGGCGGCCGCCGGCCAGGCCCTCGATGAGGCGCGCACCCCCGCCCGGCTCCTGGCGATGGCCAGCGCCTGCATGGAGGTCAACGACCTCGATAACGCCGCGCGCGCTGCTCGCCGAGGCGGTCGCGGCCGCGCCCGAGTGGGCCGCCGCGCACTTCGAGCACGGCAAGTACTGGCTGCCGGCGCGACGACATGGTGGCGGCCTGCGAGGCGTTCGGCCGCGCCTCGACGCTGCATGCCCACGTTCGCCTCGGCGCCGCCAACTGGGGCGCGCACCCTCGGCGAACTCGACCGGCCCGAGGAGGCGCTGGCGGCGTTCACGCGGGCGCTCGACTCGATCCGGCCAATGCCGCAGGCCGTCAACAACGTCGGCGTGGTCAGCTCGCGAACTGGGCCGCCTGGCCGAGTCGGAGGCCGCCTTCCGCCGCGTCATCGCGCTCACCCCGGACCTGGCCTTCGGGCACTACAATCTGGGGCATACCCTGTTCCTGCAGGGCCGTTACCAGGCCGTCGCTCTCGGCCTACGTCGCCGGTCAACGCAAGCGACCCGGCCCGCAACGCGGTACAGGCCAGCCGCCTGGCGCTGGCCCGGCCTGGCGACCGGCGACGCCGCCGGGGCGCTGAGCGACCTGCAGCGCTGCACCGTCACCCTGCCGCGTGACTACCGGCGGCAGTTGTTGAGCGACACGCACGACGTGGCATTGGCGCTGCTCTCGACCTCGCCCGACCTGCGCGACTGGCGCCTCGTCGGCGACTGGCTGACGGCGGAACTGGCCAAGTCGTAGTCTGACGAGGAGGCATCACATGGGCGACGGCAACAACCAGTCGGCGGCATCCGGCTCCTCCTCGTCGCGCGCCAGCGGCCCGGGTGGCTCGACCCCGTGCTCGACGACCGCGGCATCCGCCTGGCGGCGGGTCTGGCCGTGGTCGTGGCCATTCCCGTGGCCGTTCTCTTCTACTTCCAGTTCCAGTCGATCAACGACCTGGCCAGTACCTCGGCCGTGGTCCTGCGCCAACTCAGTCAGGAAACCGCGGACGCCGCCGCCGAGGACGTCGAAGACACGCTCAAGCGGCCGCACATCGGCGTGCTGCTCGGCATCCCGCAGGCGCGCACCGACGCGCTCGACCGCAACTTCATGGATCCCGGTGATGCGCCAGGGGCTGGCCGAGAGCCCGTTTGTCGAAGCCTTCTACGTCTGGTCGGCGGTGGCCGCGCACGACCGGGAGAAGATGCTGGTCTACAACCGCGACAGCCTGGCCGAGGACTCGGCCGATCTCGAACGCCGGTTCCGCGACGCGCCCGGCGTCGGCGCCGATGATCCTGCCGCGGCTGGAGCAACTGCTCGAGCACAAGCGCGCCATCGTCGCCTTCCCCGCCACCATCGGCGGCCGGCGCAAGTACGTGCAGGCCCAGCTCCGCTTCCCCAGCCCCGAGCGCTACACCATCTCGAGTTTCATCGCGCTGGTGGTCGACGCCGAAGAGATGCGCACCGTGCACCTGCCGGCGCTGATGAAGGCGCGGCTGGCCAAGGTGCAGCACCTGGGCGGCTTCCCGCAGCTCGATCTCACGCTTCGCGACGCCACTGGCAACGCCGTCTTCACGTCGGCGCCCGAGCCCCCGGAGGTGTTCGTCGACGAGCGCAGCTTCCCGCTGGTCTTCTTCGACCGCGAGCTGCTCGAGTACGCCGCGCCGTTCGAAGCCGAGCCCGAAACCTGGACGCCTGCAGACCGGCTTCGGGAATCGCACCATCGCGGCGATCGCCGACTCCAGCAGCCGCCCGCAGCTGGCGCTGATGATCGATGCTGGCGGTGGCCATGGCGGCCGGCGTGTTCTTCGTCGCCCGCGCCGCCGCCCGCGAGGTGCGGCTGGCCGAGCTCAAGTCGAACTTCGTGGCCTCGGTCTCGCACGACCTGAAGACGCCGCTGGCGCTCATCCAGCTGTTCGCCGAGACGCTGGAACTCGGGCGCGTGCGCACGCCCGAGCGCGCGCAGGAGTACTACCGGATCATCAACGGCGAGGCGCAAGAAGCTGACGCGCCTGATCGAGAACATCCTCGACTTCTCGCGGATGGAAGCGGGCCTGCGGCCCGTACCGCATCGAGCCGCGCCGACCTCGGCGAGGTCGACCCGCGAGGTCGCTCGGCCGGCTGGAGAGCCAGTTCGAGCAGGGCCACTTCACCGTGGTCACGACGATCGAAGCCGGACCTGCCGCGGGTCGATCGCCGACGACGGCGCCGCGCGAACAGGCGATCGAGAACCTGCTGGCCAACGCGATGAAGTATTCCGGCGAGAACCGGCGACATCGAGGTCGAGGCCGGCGCGCCGACGGCCACATCGTGCGTCCGCGTCACCGACCACGGCATCGGCATCTCGACGAGCGCGACCAGCGCCGCATCTTCCGCAAGTTCTACCGGGTCAGACGCGACCTCGGCGGCGGGCCGCAGGGCAGCGGCCTCGGCCTGGCCATCGTCGACCACACCATGCGCGGCCACGGCGGCTTCGTGCGCGTCGACAGCGAGCCCGGCCGCGGCAGCACGTTCTCGCTCGCACTTCCCCATTCCGGCCGGCACGGCCGACGCGTACGCGAGAGTCGACATGAAGCGAATTCTGGTGATCGAGGACGAGCCGCAGATGCTGCTCGGCCTGCGTGACAACCTCGAGCTCGAAGGCTACGAGGTGCAGACCGCGGCCGACGGCGAGCAGGGCCTGGCCCAAGCGCGGCCGCTTCAACGCCCGACCTGGTCATCCTCGACGTGATGCTGCCGCGCAAGAACGGCTTCGACGTGTGCCGGGAGCTGCGCGCGCGCTCGATCTCCACGCCGATCGTCATGCTCACGGCGCGCTCGGCCGAGACCGACAAGGTGCTCGGGCTCGAGCTCGGCGCCGACGACTACGTCACCAAGCCGTTCTCGATCACCGAGCTGCTGGCCCGGGTGCGCGCGGTGCTGCGCCGCACCGGCCAGCACGCCCGCCGACCGAGGACGTGGTCCGCATCGGCGACATCGAGATCGACTTCAAGCTGCACCAGGCGCGGCGCGACAAGCGCGCGGATCGAGTTCACCGCCCGCGAGTTCGAGCTGCTGCGCTACTTCGTCGCAGCACACGCGGCCAGGTGGTCACCCGCGAGCAGATCCTGAACGAGGTCTGGGGCTACGAGGAGTTCCCGACGACGCGCACCATCGACAACTTCGTCGCCAAGCTGCGCCAGAAGATCGAACGGGCCCCGCACGAGCCCGAACACATCCTGACCATCCACGGCAGCGGCTACAAGTTCGTCGGGCTGAGCAGCACCAGGACCAGCCGGGCTCCGGCCCGGGTTACACTTTCGACCGGAGCCCTGATGGACGCTAAAAATCTGCTGATTGCCGCGATGGTCGCCCTGACCGTCGTCTTCCTCGTCCGCTGGTTCGTCGTCGCCCGGGCCAGGCGCGCCGCGGCGGCCACGGGCGCACGAGACCGCTCCAGCCGACGCCGCTGCACCTGGTCATCGGCGCCATCACCAACTTCTTCGACACGCTCGGCATCGGCTCGTTCGCCACGACCACCGCGATGTTCCGAGCGCTGGCGGCTGGTGCCCGACGAACTGATCCCCGGCACGCTGAACGTCGGCCACGTGCTGCCCGACGGTGGTGCAGGCGGTGATCTACATGACGCTCGTGCAGGTCGACTTCACCACGCTGGTCCGCTGATCGGCGGCGGCGGTCGCTCGGCGCGTGGCTCGGCGCCGGCGTCGTCGCCGGCATGCCGCGGCGCACCGGTGCAGGTCGGCATGGGCTCGGCGCTGTTCGCTGCGCCGCCGGCATCATGCTGCTGCAGCTGCTCGGGCTGGTGCCCGGCGGCGGCGCGGCGCTGGGCCTGACCGGCGCCAAGCTGGCCATCGCGCGTCGGCGTGCAACTTCGTCCTCGGCGCGCTGATGACGCTCGGCATCGGCCTCTACGCGCCCTGCATGATCCTGATCAGCCTGCTCGGCATGAACCCGACGGCCGCCTTCCCGATCATGATGGGCTCGTGCGCGTTCCTGATGCCGGTCGGCAGCATGCAGCTTCATCCGCAAGGACGCCTACCAGCTGCGCGCCGCGCATCGGCCTGACGCTCGGCGGACCGCTCGGCCGTGCTGGTCGCGGCGTTCATCGTCAAGTCGCTGCCGTCTCTGACATGCGCTGGCTGGTCGTCGTCGTGGTGCTCTACACCGCCTCGTCGATGATCTGCGGCCGCCGCCAAGAACCGCGGCCGCGGCGCCGGCCGCGCGGCCGATGGCCACCCCCTAATCAGCGCGGGCGGCAGCGCGTGCCGCGCCAGGCAGCGCCGAGTCGCCGCACCCTGATTCCAGCGCACCGGCGACGAGCGGGCGCCAAACGAAGGGCGCGCGGTCCGACCGCGCGCCCTTTCGTGCCGTTGCTGTCGGTCCTGCGGAGCACTGACCCCTGGTAGTCGGCCAGATCTCCGCCACCGGCGCCGCCACGAACGACCGGCTCGTCGGGTTCGACCAGATACTCGAGCTCGCGATCGAGCTCCAGCTCGTCGTCGGCCGGCTGTGGCAGCGCCGGCGGCGGCGGCGGTTCGTCCGGCGGAATCGACACGTGCCGATACCACCAGAAGCCCGTGCCGGCCGGGATCAGGCGGCCCATCGTGACGTTCTCCTTGAGGCCGCGCAGATAGTCGACCTTGCCGGAGATGGCCGCTTCGGTGAGGACGCGCGTGGTCTCCTGGAAGCGAGGCCGCCGAGATGAACGACTCGGTCGAGAGCGACGCCTTGGTGATGCCGAGCAGCAGCGGCTGCGCGGTGGCGGGGCGTCCGCCGTCGGCGAGCACCCGCTCGTTCTCTTCAGGAAGCGGAACTTGTCCACCTGCTCGTCGATCAGGAATTCGGTGTCGCCGACGTCCTCGACGCGGACCCAGCGCAGCATCTGACGCACCATCACTTCGATGTGCTTGTCGTTGATGTTCACGCCCTGCAGACGGTAGACCTCCTGCACCTCGTTGACGAGGTACTTCTGCAGTTCCTTCTCGCCGAGCACGTGCAGAATGTCGTGCGGGTTGCTCGGACCATCCATCAGCGGATCGCCCGCGCGCACCCGTTCGCCGTCCTGAACGTTGACGTGCACACCACGCGGAATCGAGTACTCGCGCGCCTCGCCGCCGCCCTCGTCGGGCACGATGAGGATCTTGCGCTGACCCTTGACGACGCCGCCGTGCTTGACGATGCCGTCGATCTCGCTGATGACCGCCGGGTCGCGCGGCTTGCGCGCCTCGAACAGCTCGACCACGCGCGGCAGACCGCCCGTGATGTCCTTGGTCTTGGTCGTTTCCCGCGGAATCTTCGCCAGCACGTCGCCGGCCTGCACCTCTTCGCCGTCCTGCACCATCATGTGCGCGTGGACCGGCATGATGTACTTGCGGCCGACCTTGCCGTCGGCGCCGCGGATCTCGACCGTGGGCTGGCGCTTCTCGTCGGCCGAGTCCATCACGATGAGCCGCGACAGGCCGGTGATCTCGTCGAGATCCTCGTGCACGGTCACGCCTTCGATGATGTCCTTGAAGCGGACGTTGCCGGTTTCCTCGGTAAGAATCGAGAAGGTGTAGGGATCCCACTCGACCAGGATCTGGCCCTGTTCCACCTGGTCGCCGTCCTTGACGCGCAAGTGCGCGCCGTAGACCACCTGGTAGCGTTCACGGTCGCGGCCCTTGTCGTCCTGGACCACGATGTGCCCGTTGCGGTTCATCACGATCAGGTCGGCCGCGGTGCCGGGGGCGCCCTTCACGCGTTCGACCACCGCCAGGTTGTCGAAGCGGACGATGCCCTTGTGCTTGGCATCGAGGCCCGACTGCTCGGACACGCGCGAGGCCGTGCCGCCGATGTGGAAGGTGCGCATCGTGAGCTGGGTGCCGGGCTCGCCGATCGACTGCGCCGCGATGACGCCGACGGCCAGACCCAGTTCCACCAGCTTGCCGGTGGCCAGATCGCGGCCGTAGCAGTTGGCGCAGACGCCGCGGCGTGACTGGCAGGTCAGCACCGAGCGGATCTTCACCTTCTCGATGCCGGCGTCCTGCACTTCGGCCGCCTTGTCCTCGTCGATGACGTCGTTCACGTCGAGGATCACGTTGCTGGTGATGGTGTCGATGATCTTCTCGAGCGACACGCGGCCGATGATCCGGTCGCGCAGCGGCTCGATGATCTCGCCGCTTTCCACGATGGCGCGGGCTTCGATGCCGTCGACCGTGCCGCAGTCGATCTCCGAGATGATCACGTCCTGGGCCACATCGACGAGCCGGCGCGTCAGGTAACCCGAGTCGGCCGTCTTCAGGGCCGTGTCGGCCAGACCCTTGCGGGCGCCGTGCGTCGAGATGAAGTACTCGAGCACCGACAGACCTTCGCGGAAGTTCGCGCGAATCGGCGTCT
Source organism: uncultured Acidobacteriota bacterium (assembly GCA_963843885.1). Classification (GTDB taxonomy): domain Bacteria; phylum Acidobacteriota; class Vicinamibacteria; order Vicinamibacterales; family UBA2999; genus CADEFD01. The sequence goes on along the minus strand of CAWJMJ010000008.1, from coordinate 214 downwards.
CGATGATTTCACCCGACGGCTTGGCCATCAGGCCGCGCATGCCGGCCAGCTGGCGGATCTGCTGCTTGCTGCCGCGGGCGCCGGAGTCGGCCATGATGAAGACCGGGTTGAAGGTGCGGCCTTCCCGGTCGAGCTTCTCCATCTCGGAGAACATCTCGTCGGCGACCTTTTCGGTCACGTCCGACCACAGCGCGATGATCTTGTTCTTGCGCTC
>CAWJMJ010000007.1:0-39243 GCA_963843885.1 uncultured Acidobacteriota bacterium | reverse complement strand
GCCGAAGACGTCGGCCGCCACAACGCCGTCGACAAGATCATCGGGCGCGCCTTGCTCGACGGCGAACTGCCGCTCGACCGGACGATGCTGGTCGTGAGCGGCCGCACCTCCTACGAGCTGGTGCAGAAGGCGCTGCTCGGCGGCGTGCCGCTCGTGGCCGGCGTCTCGGCCCCGTCGAGCCTGGCGGTCGAACTGGCGGTGGCGTCGGGGATTACCCTGTGCGGCTTCGTGCGCGGCCGCACCATGAACGTCTACGCTCACCCGGGCCGCATCTCGGGCTGACGGGGCTGACAGCGCGGGCACCAGTAGACGCGCCGCGCCTCGAGCCCGTCGGCGGCCGAGACGACCGCGGTGCCACACCGCCGGCACGGCCGGGTGGTGCGGTTGTAGACCCACAGTTTCTCGCCCGGCGCGCGCCGGGCCGTGGTGTTGCGCCCGCCGACCGGCGAGGTGGTGTTCACCCTTAGCAGCCGCACGGCCGTCTCGACGACCGCCGTGAGCGTGGCCGGGGGCACCGCCCATACCTGCGTTTCCGGGTGCAGGCCGGCCAGGAAGAGCAGCTCCGAGCGGTAGACGTTGCCGATGCCCGCGGCGATGCGTTGATCGAGCAGCACCTGGCCGAGCCGACGATCGCCCTCGGCCGCGATGCGCTGCACGATGGCCGGGACGTCCACGTCAGGGGCCAGCAGGTCGGGCCCCACCCGGGCGAGGGCGCGCGAGCGCGGCAGGTCGGCGGCGCGGATGAACTCCGCGTCGGGCACATCGAAGCCCACGGCCACGCGGGTGGCCGTCTCGATCACGACGCGCATCGCCCGCATCGGCCGCTGCCACCGTTCCCCGGGCCGGTACAGGTGCCACGAGCCGTGCATGCGCATGTGGGTGCGTAACACCAGGCCGCCCGAGAAGGTGATGAGCAGATGCTTGCCCTGGGCGGTGCAGGCGTCGACGGTGCGGCCGGCCAAGGGCGTGTCGACGTCGATGCGCGCCAGGTGCGCCAGCGCGGTCGTGAAGCGCGTCACGGTCTGCCCGGCCAGCGCGGCATGCATGGCCAGCGCAGCCCGGGCGATGGTATCCCCCTCAGGCACGGCCGTCCTCGGCGAGATCGGCGGCGTTGTCGCTGGCCGCGTCGGCGGCATGCGCGATCACGACCTCCGCGGGCAGCGCCGCCGTGCGCCGCGGCACGCGTAACTGCAGGCCGCCGCCCGTGGCCGCAAAGCCCGCCTCGATGAAATACGCCGCCAGCGGGCTGCCCGTGGCCGGCGCGCCGTTGAGGTCGGCGATGAGCCAGCCGCGGCGTTCGGCCGGCGACTGCTGCGCCACCCGCACCAGCTCTCGAGCCAGGGCGCGGCCCCGGCGGCCGCGTTCGGGCTCCTCCTCGGGCAGGGCCACGAGCAGTTGCCGATTGCCCCGCGCAATCCAGGCCGTAGCGTAACCATCGACGAGCACGACGCGCGCGCCGGCCACCCGGCTGGCGCGCAGCGCCGGGGCGCCCAGCCACGTCGGCCACTCGACCAGCGCCCCGTAGGGATTGGCAGGATCGGTCGCCGCGAGGGTCACCGCCCGGGCCTCGGGCGCGGATCGCGCACGGCGCGCAGACAGATCGATGGCGCCGGGCAGCGCGAACTGCGCGCCGCCGAGCCCGGCGACGAAGTAGCCGCGGCGGACGCGGCCCGTGTCCTCGAGCGCCGCAGCACCGGGTAGACCGCGCTGAAGCCGCCGGCGAGCGGTTCGAGCGCGGTGACCTCGCGCGTCACCACGCCGTGGCGGGCCAGCAACTGCCGCGCCAGCGCCGCCGCCCAGGCCGGTGGGCGATGGCTGTGGCGGTGGCGTCGAGCACCGACCAGCGGCCCTCGGCCGACGGCGGCACCAGCCGCCGCGAGCGGAAGCGGTGCGACCGGGCGATCGCGGCGCGCCCGTTCGCGCCGGTGCGGCGTAGGCGCGCAGCGCGTGCAGCGTGTCGTTGGTGACCAGCCCCTTCCACACCAGGTCCAGAGCGCGTCGACGGTCTCCTGCGGGAAGCCGCCGCCCACGGCCTCGTGCAGCGGCCCGAAGAACGACGGCGCCGTGGCGCGTCAGGAAGGCGACGGTGTGCGCCTCGCGTTCCGCCAGGCCTCGGACGGTGTCGGGCGCGGGGCGGCAGCAGCGCCGCGCGTTGGTCGGCGAGGTAGAGCGCGATGCGGCCGTCGCGCTCGCCGAGCGGCTCGACGCCGACCCAGACCACCTCGCCGGCGGCGACCAGCGTGTCGAGATGCGCCGGCGTGTAGCCGTGCGACGCGCGCCGGCAGGATCTCGCGCTCGAGCACCGAGGCCGGCAGCGGCGCGCCCTGCAGCTGCTCGATGGCTCGAGCAGCGCGTCGAGGCCGCGGCGCGGCGCGGCCAGGCCGTGCCAGCCGGCAGGAAGCGGCCGAGCACGTGCGGCTCGACCGGCTCGACCTCCTGGCGCAGCGCGCGCCAGCGACCGGCGCCGCAAGCGTGCGCAGCACCTCGGCGTCGCACCACTCGCGCCGCGGCCGCCGGGGCGGAACTCGCCCTCGACGAGCGCCCGGTCTGCGGCGCAGCCGCCGCAGCGTCCGCTCGACCACCGCCGGCGCCGAGCCGCGTAGCGCGCCGCCGCGCTCGGCGGCGGTGAACGGGCCGTGCGTGCGCGCGTAGCGGAGCACCAGATCGCCGAGCGCGATCGGCGACCGGCTCGAGCAGCGCCGCCGGCAGGCCCGGCGGCAGCGGCACGCCGAGCGCGTCGCGGTAGCGCGCGGCGTCCTCGACCGCGATGTAGCGCGGCTCGCCGGCGATGCGCAACGGCAGCGACGCGCCGGGTCGCGACCAGCGCGGCGACGGCGGCGTCGGCCACGCCCGGCACGCGCAGCGCGCGGCGATCTCGTCGGCGGTGAGATCGCCGAGGCGCAGCAGCAGGTCGTGCACGGCGTCGGTCGTGCGCGCGTGGTACTTCGCGGCGCAGGTGCTGCAGCGTCGCGTTCGATGCGCGTCCAGGGCCTCGGGGTCGAGCAGCTCGCGCAGCTCGGCCTCGCCGAGCAGCTCGCGCAGCTGCGCCTGGTCGACCGACAGCGCCTGCGCGCGGCGCTCGGCCAGCGGCGCGTCGCCGTCGTAGATGATAGTTGGCGACGTAGCCGAAGAGCAGCGACGCGGCGAACGGCGACGGCGTCCGCGAGTCGACGGTCACGACGCGGACCGCGCGGCTGCGGATCTCGGCGCAGCAGGTCGACGAGCGCCGGCAGGTCGAAGACGTCGCGCAGGCACTCGCGGTAGGTCTCGAGCATCATCGGGAACGAGCCGAAGCGCGCCGCCACGGCCAGCAGGTCGGCCGCGCGCTTGCGCTGCTGCCAGAGCGGCGTGCGCTTGCCCGGGCCGGCGGCGCGGCAGGAGCAGCGCGCGGCCGGCGTCCTCGCGGAAGCGCGCCGCGAACAGCGCCGTCGCCGCCGAGCTGCGCGCACCACCAGCGCGCTCGACCTCGTCGGGGTCGGGGAAGCAGCAGCGCCGGGTCGGGCGGCGCGTCGCCGTCCGGGAACGCGCACCACGAAGCCGTCGTCGGCCCACATCACTTCGACGTCGATGCCGCGTTCGTCGCGGATGCGTGCGGTGACGGCCATCGCCCACGGCGCGTGCACGCGGCTGCCGAACGGCGACAGCACGCAGACGCGCCAGTCGCCGAGCTCGTCGCGGACCGCTCGACGACGATCGTGCCGGTCGTCGGGCACCGCGCCGGCGGCCGCGCGCTGGTCGTCGAGGTACTGCAGCAGGTTCTCGGCGGCGCCGCGGCGTCGAGGTCGTGCTCGCGTGTCGAGGCGCGCGACGCGCCGCGTCGGGCGGCGCGCCGCGCAGCTCGCGCGTCAGCTCGCCGATCGCCTGGCCGAGCTCGAGCGGCCGGCCCGGGCCGTCGCCGTGCCAGAACGGCATCTTGCCGGGCTCGCCGGGCGCCGGCGAGACAGCACGCGGTCGTGCGTGATCTCCTCGATGCGCCAGGACGAGGCGCCGAGCAGGAACGTCTCGCCGGCGCGCGCCTCGAACACCATCTCCTCGTCGAGCTCGCCGACGCGCGCCGCGCCCTTGCCGCCGCCGGCGAGGAACACGCCGTAGAGGCCGCGGTCGGGAATCGTGCCGGCGTTGGCGATCGCGACGCGCTTGGCGCCCTCGCGCGCGCGCGACCGTGCCGTTGACGCGGTCCCAGGTGACGCGCGGCCGCAGCTCGGCGAACTCGTCGGACGGGTAGCGGCCCGAGAGCATGTCGAGCACGCCCTCGAAGACGCGCGCGGCGAGCTCGGCGAACGGCGCCGCGCGGCGCACGAGCGCGAAGAGCTCGTCGACCGGCCAGTGCGTCCATCGCGGCCATCGCCACGATCTGCTGCGCCAGCACGTCGAGCGGGTTGCGCGGATAGCGCGTCGCTTCGACCGCGCCGTCGTGCATCGCGCGCGGTGACCGCGGCGCAGGCGAGCAGATCGCCGCGGAACTTCGGGAAGATGACGCCCTCGCTGACCGCGCCGACCTGGTGGCCGGCGCGGCCGATGCGCTGCAGGCCGCTCGCCACCGAGGGCGGCGCCTCGATCTGCACCACCAGATCGATGGCGCCCATGTCGATGCCGAGCTCGAGCGACGAGGTCGCGACGAGCGCCGCGCAGCTGGCCGGCCTTCAGCCGGTCCTCGATCTCGGTGCGCTGCGCGCGCGCGAGCGAGCCGTGGTGCGCGCGCACCAGCGCCTCGCCGGCCAGCTCGTTGAGCGCGCCGGCCAGCCGCTCGGCCAGGCGCCGGCTGTTGACGAAGATCAGCGTCGAGCGGTGCGTCGCGGATCAGCTCGAGCAGGCGCGGGTGGATCGCCGGCCAGATCGACTGCGCGCGCGCGGGCCTTGCGACGCCGGGCCGCTCGGCAGCTCGACCGGCTGGCCGACCTGCGCCATGTCCTCGACCGGCACCTCGATGCGTGAGCGCGAGCTGCTTCGGCTCGCGCGGCGTCGACGATGGTGACCGGGCGGTACGTGACGGCGCCGGTCGTCGACCGCGAACTCGTCGTGATCGCCGCCGTCGAGCGTCGGCGCGGCGCGCCGCCGTCGGCGCGCTCGCGGCCGTCGGCGCGGCGGCCGGCGTCGACGCCGCCGAGAAAGCGCGCCACCTCCTCGAGCGGGCGCTGCGTCGCCGACAGGCCGATGCGCTGCAGCGGCCGGCCGGTCGACGCGCGGCCGAGGCGCTCGAGCGACAGCGCCAGGTGCGCGCCGCGCTTGGTCGGGACCAGCGCGTGGATCTCGTCGATGATCACCGTCTCGACCGACGCGCAGCGCGCTCGCGCGCGTTCGAGGTGAGCAGCAGGTAGAGCGACTCCGGCGTGGTGATCAGGATGTCGGCCGGCGTCGCGCTGGAAGCGCGCGCGCTCGGCGGCCGGCGTGTCGCCGGTGCGGATCGCGATGCGTCGGCGCGTGGAACGGCGCGCCGGCGGCCGCTGGCCACGTGCGCGATGCCGGCGAGCGGCGCGCGCAGGTTGCGCTCGACGTCGACCGCCAGCGCCTTGAGCGGCGAGACGTAGAGCACGCGGCAGCGCGCGTCCTTGGCCGGGCACGCGGCGAGAACATCAGCCGGTCGAGGCACCACAGGAACGCGGCGAGCGTCTTGCCGGTGCCGGTCGGCGCGAGGATCAGCGTCGAGTCGCCGCGGGCGATGGCCGGCCAGCCGAGCGCTGCGGCCGGGTCGGCTGCGTCGAAGGCCGCGGCGAACCAGGTCGCGACCGGCGGATGGAAGAGACGCAGGACCGACGAGGCCATCACCAGCTATAATGGCTCGGATGTTGGTGCCAGCACCGTATCGTGACGGTTGGCCCGACCGCCGGGAGGACCGACCAAACTCATGGGTGACGCTGCTGAAGGTTTGATTGACGCCGATCTCCGAATTCAGGAGCGGATGGAAGAGCTCGAGCAGGAGCGCAAGGCCGCTCGCAAGCTCGGCCCGACGAAGGATCCCGTCAAGGTACGGGAGCTGGAGTCCTGCCGCCTGGCCTCGATCGAGATGTCGCGCCAGCTGGAACTCACGGCTCACCCTGCGCGCCGCGAGCAGATTCAACTGGCCGTCGCCGAACTCGACCGCCGAATGAAGGAACTGGCCTAGCCAGGATCTGCGACGCCGGCCGGCGTCACCGCACGCCGGTCCCGCGTCGTGCCCGTTCTCCTCAGCGTTGGCTGCCGCGGACCACCGCTGGCGGCTCGAGCCCGAACGGCGCCAGAATTTCCGCCAGCCGCTCGTCCACGTCGGCGGCCAGATGGGCCGGCAGCTTTACGGCCGGGGCCGGGCGTTGCGCGGCCCGCCTCGACACTCCTTCATATTCATCCGCCATCGTGTCGAGCGTGTGGTGCGCCTGCCAGTAGCGCCGCGCCGCGTCGCCGAGCCGCGCGCGCCGTTCAGGGCTGCGCGCCAGCGCGTCGAGCGCGCTCTTCAGCGCGTGCTTCTCGTCGAGGATGGGCACGGCCAGGGCCACCGGCGCTTCGCCGGCGCGCCCGAGTGGTTGCCAGTTGCGCGCGTCGGCGACCGGCAGCTCCGGCTGATGCCCGAGGTCGGTGACGATCGTGGCGCGCCCGGCCGCGATGGCCCGCAACCACGAGGCCGAGGTCTCGCCGTTGCTCGGCCAGCGTAGACAGGCGCAGATGTCGGCCACGGCCAGGTGCGCGGGCAGCTCGGCATCGGGCACGTAGCCGGTGACCCGCACCTGCCCGGCGATGCCGCGCGCTGCGGCATCGGCCATGACGTCGTAGTGCGCCACGGGCGCGCCGACGACGAGCAAGTGCAGGCGGGGATGCGCGGCGGTCAGGGACGCGATCGCGTCGATCAGCTCGGGCAGCCGCTTCTCGGGCGTCACCCCGCCGAAAGCCGCCGACGATCAGCGCGTCCTCGGGCAGGTGCGTAGCGGCGGCGCGGATTCTGCCGGGGTGGTTGGGCCGACGGTGGCCCAGCGGATCGGCCACGCCCATCGGCACCGCGTCCACCTCCGCCTCGTAGTCGGCGCGCAGCTGCGGCGGCCAGGGCCGGCGCTGTGAACGGCCGTAAGCCGGGCGCGCCTGCAGCACCGAGCCGGATGAGCGGCCAGTGCGCGAAGAGACTGCCGCCGAGGCCCTCGGCCACCAGCAGGGCCAGGTCTGGGGGAGCGTCCGGATGATTGGCCGCGAACTCTTCCAGGTAATCGTCGCGGCGGGGCCGGTAGCGCTTGAGCAGGCCCTGGGCTCGGGCTTGGTGCACTTGTGCGTCGTGGAGCACGACCAGCCCCGGATACCGGAACAGATAGCCCCACATGTAATCGTGGCAGGCGGCGTTGCCCAGCTGGTAGACGGTCAGGGCATAGGGCCGGCGCCGCGCCGTCCACACGAAATCACGCGCGGTCGGGCCGGCCGGCAGGCTGCCGGGCAGCGGCTCGGCATAGACGTCGATGTCCCAGCCGCGGCCGCGCAGGAGCGGCAGCAGCTCGTGCGAATAGGCCGCGATACCCGAACGAGAGGGCGGCAGGGGACTGAACCAGGCCACGCGCAGGCTGGTCGATTCGGGCAGCTGGGACGGCGCCGTCACCGGTAATTCACCCTGCTGATTGTAGGTGGGGCGTTTGACGGCGACGCGGTGAATTGCCTAACATCTACGCGGCCCTTGCGAAATACTTCACAAGCAGCGTCGTGGCGCGCGTGCGTCTGACGGACAGGAAAAATCATGGAAGGCTGGGGTGGCATCGCCATCATGGTCGCGGTGGCGCTGGGATTCGGGGTGGTGTCGGTCATCCTCTCCCAATTTCTCGGCCCGCGGCATCCTACACCTGAAAAAGACGCGCCCTACGAGTGCGGCATGCCCCCGGTGGGCGATGCCCGCGAGCGCCAGTCGGTCAAGTTCTACCTGGTCGCGATGATCTTCCTCCTCTTCGACATCGAAGTGGCCTTCCTTGGCCCCTGGGCCATGGCGCTGCGCGACCTCGGCTGGGCCGGCTTCATGCAGATCACGCTGTTCTTCATGATTCTCGCCGTGGCCTTCATCTACGTCTGGCGCAAGGGCGTGCTCGACTGGGGCCCCGAGAGCGATCCCGATTACGTGCGGCCGCACCAAGTCCGGCCCGGCGGTGGTGAAGAGATACAGCTATGGGACTCGAGACTGATTTCCGGAAATTCCGGTCCTGACGACCACGCTCGAGAAGATCGTGACAGTGGGCGCGCCGCTCGGCCGATCTGGCCGGTCACGTTCGGCCTGGCGTGCTGCGCCATCGAGATGATGGCGATGAGCTGCAGCCGTTACGACATCGCGCGCTTCGGCGCCGAGGTCTTCCGCGGCTCGCCGCGCCAGTCCGACCTGATGATCATCGCCGGCCGTCTGTCGCGCAAGATGGCGCCGGCGCTGCGCCGCATCTACGACCAGATGCCCGAGCCGAAGTGGGTCATCTCGATGGGCGCCTGCGCGTCGTGCGGCGGCGTGTTCGACAACTACGCGATCGTGCAGGGCTCCGACCAGGTCGTGCCGGTCGACGTCTACGTCCCCGGCTGCCCGCCGCGGCCCGAGTCGCTCATCTACGGCATCGTCCAGCTGCAGAAGAAGATCGACGCCACCAGGCTCAGGGCGTAGCGCATGGATGCCCAGGCGATCATCGACCTGCTGACCCCGCTCGTCCCCGGCGCGGAGCTGACGCCGAGCCCCGGCGCCGACGTGGACGACACCCCGGCGTTGTTTGTGTCGGCCGCGCACATCGTGCCGGTGTGCCTCGCGCTGCGCGACACCCCCGGTCTCGAGTTCCTCGCCTTCTCGAACGTCACCGCGGTCGATTATCACCCGCGCCGCACGCCGCGGTTCGACGTGGTCTACCACGTGGTGTCGCCCCACCGCCGGGCGCGCGTCCGTCTCAAAGCGCAGCTCGGCGCCCGACCAGCCCATCGCCACCGTGACGTCCGTGTGGGAAGGCGCCGGCTGGTGCGAGCGCGAGATTCTACGACCTGTTCGGCATCGTGTTCGACGGCCACGCCGATTTGCGCCGGCTCATGATGACCGAGGACTGGGAAGGCCATCCGCTCCGGAAGGACTACCCGGTGCAGGTGCGGAAGGACGCCCAGACCTACATGCCGCTGCAGGTCACCGCAGAGGAGTTCCGAGCCGAACATGGAGCGCGATCGCTACTCGCGAACGCGTCCCACGTAACGACATGGAGGAGCCGGAGTCGGCGCGCCGGGCGCTGGTGGTCGCCACGTTGAGGTCGACCGCTCGCGTCCACGACGCGCTGGCCGATGGTCCCGCCGCGGCGGCGATCGCGCAAGCGGGCCACGTGCTCGTCAGCGCGCTCTCGGGCGGCGGCCAGGTGCTGGTGTTCGGCAATGGCGGCAGCGCCGCCGACGCGCAGCACTTCGCGGCGGAGCTGGTCGGGCGGTTCGTGCGCGAACGGCGCGGCTGGCCGGCGGTGGCGCTGACGACCGACGCCAGCGTGCTCACGTCGGTCGGCCAACGACTACGGGTTCGAGCGAGTGTTCGCGCGGCAGGTCGAGGCGCTCGGGCGGGCCGGGGATGTCGCGGTCGGCATCACGACGAGCGGCGGGTCGCCGAACGTGGTGCGAGGACTGGAAGCGGCGAAGGCGCGGGGGCTGCGGACGATCGCGCTCACGGGGAACGACGGCGGGGCGGCGGGCCGCAGCGCCGAGGTGCACGTGAACGTCCCGGAGGCGGTGACGGCGCGGGTGCAGGAAGCGCACACGACGGTGCTGCACCTGCTCTGTGCCATCGTCGACCGGGAAGTGGAAGGCTGAAGATGGCTGAAGTACGCACCGAAACGATGACCGTCAACATGGGGCCCCAGCACCCCAGCACGCACGGCGTGCTGCGGCTCGTGCTCGAGCTCGACGGCGAGACGGTCGTCTCCGTGTCCCCCACGATCGGCTACCTGCACACCGGCATCGAGAAGACCGCCGAGCAGAAGAAGTGGCAGCAGGTCATCCCGCTGGTCGAGCGCATGGACTATCTGGGCGCGCAGTCCAACAGCCTGGCCTTCTGCCTGACCGTCGAGAAGATGCTCGGTCTCGAGGTGCCGCAGCGGGTCAAGGACATCCGCGTGCTGATCGCGGAACTGCAGCGCCTGAGCAGCCATCTCGTATGGTTCGGCACCCACGGCATGGAAATCGGCGCCATCACGGTCATGCTCTACGCGTTCCGCGAGCGCGAGCTGCTGATGAACCTGAACGAGATGCTGGCCGGGTTCCGCTTCTTCCCGAGCTACATCCGCGTCGGCGGCCTGCGCGAGGATCTGCCGCGCGGCTTCAAGCAGGCGGTCACCGACTTCCTCGACCGGTTCCCGGGCAAGCTCGACGAATACGAGACGATGCTGACCAAGAATCCGATCTGGCTCGATCGGACGCGCGGCGTCGGCATCATCTCGCTGGCCGACTGCTATCAGTGGGGGCTCTACGGCCCGATTGCGCGCGCCGCCGGCGGCGACTACGACGTCCGCCGCGCCTTCCCCTACTCGGGCTACGAAACCTACCAGTTCGACGTCATCGGCGCCAGCAACGGCGACGTCTACGACCGCTACATCACGCGCGTCGCCGAGATGCGCGAGAGCGTCAAGATCTGCCGTCAGGCGCTCGAGCGGATCGAGCCGGTCGGCGACTGGCAGGTGGCCGACCGCAAGATCGCGCCGCCGCCCAAGGACGAGGTCTACACCGAGATGGAAGCGCTGATTCAGCACTTCCTGATCTACTCGCAGGGCTTCAACGTGCCGGCCGGCGAGGCCTACGTGCCGATCGAGGGACCGCGCGGCGAGCACGGTTGCTACGTGGTGTCGGACGGCTCCAACCGGCCGTGGCGCGTGCACATGCGCTCGCCCGGCCTGATGGCCTGCCAGGCGCTGCACAAGTTCGTCGTCGGCGGGATGATCGCGGACGTCGTCGCCGTGATCGGCTCGCTCGACGTGGTGATGGGAGACGTGGATCGATGAGTTTTCATCCCGCGATGCCGTACGGCACCGAGCGGTGGCACCGCTCGGAGCGCAAGACGCTGCCCGAGGGCCCCGAGTTCGTGTTCACGCCAGAGCGGCGCGCCGAGTTCGAACGCCTGGCCGCGCAATATCCGCCCGAGCACCGGCGCGCGTCGGTGCTCTACGCGCTCTACCTGGCGCAGGACCAGCAGGGCTACATCAGCAACAACGCCGCCCGGCACGTGGCCGAGGTCGTCGGCATCACCCCGGCCGACGTCGAAGACGTGGTCAGCTACTACGTGATGTTCCACCGCGCCCCGACCGGCACGTACGTCCTGCAGGTGTGCACCACCCTGTCGTGCGCGCTGGCGGGCGCCGAGCGCGTGCTCGAGCGCCTGGAGCAGGTGCTCGGGGTGCCGGCCGGTGCCGTCGACCCGTCGGGCCTCTTCACCGTCCAGCCGATGGAATGCCTGGGCGCGTGCGACAAGGCCCCGGTCGTGATGGTGAACAACGAACACTGGCACGAGTGCCTGCAGCCCGACGACGTGCCGGCCTTCATCGAGGGCATGCGCACGAACGGCGTGGCGGCGCTCAGCGGCTGTCATCTCGACGTCGAGCGGCGCAGCGACGCGGCCGGGAAGAGCACCGTGCCGGTGCAGCCGGCCTCGGTCAACGGCTACGAACCGGTCCTCACGAAGTTCGCGTTCACGCCCGGCGGCAACACGCTCGACCACTACCTGAAGCACCAGCAGGGCTACGAGGGGCTCAAGAAAGCCCTGGCCATGACCCCCGACCAGGTGATCGAGACGGTGAAAGCCTCGGGCCTGCGCGGGCGCGGCGGGGCCGGCTTCCCGACCGGCCTGAAGTGGCAATTCGTCGACAAGAAATCGCCCAAGCCCAAGTACATCGTGTGCAACGCCGACGAGAGCGAGCCGGGCACCTTCAAGGACCACCTGTTGATGGAGCGCAACCCCCATCTGCTGGTGGAAGGGTGCCTGATCGGCTGTCACGCCATTGCCTCGCACGCCGCCTACATCTACATCCGCGGCGAGTTCTATCACCTGTTCGAGCCGCTGCAGAAGGCCATCGACGACGCGCGCGCCGCCGGCTTCGTCGGCAAGAACATCCTGGGCAGCGGCTGGGACTGCGAGGTCTACCTGCACCGCGGCGCCGGCGCCTACGAGGCCGGCGAGGAGACCGCGCTGCTCGACTCGCTCGAAGGCAAGCGCGCGCAGCCGCGTTTCAAGCCGCCGTTCCCGGCAGTGGCCGGCTTGTGGAACTGCCCGACGGCCGTGAACAACGTCGAGACCCTGTGCAACGCGCCGCTGGTCATGACCCGCGGTCCGGAGTGGTTCGCGGCCCTCGGCCCCGAGAAGAACGGCGGCCCGAAGCTCTTTTGCGTGAGCGGCCAGGTCAAGCGCCCGGGCGTGTTCGAAGCGCCCATGAAGGTGTCGCTGCGCGAGCTGATCGACGACTACGCTGGCGGCATGCGCGACGGGCACACGATGAAGGCGGTGATCCCCGGCGGCTCGTCGGTGCCGATTCTGCTGCCCGATCAGCTCGACATCCCGGCCAGCTTCGACGACGTGCAGCGGGCCGGCTCGCTGCTCGGCTCGGCCGCCATCATGGTGCTCGACGACACGGTCGACATGGTGTGGCTGGCCGAGAACCTGCTGCACTTCTATCGCCACGAGTCGTGCGGCAAGTGCACGCCGTGCCGCGAGGGCACCGACTGGCTCTACCGCATCCTCCACCGCATGCTCGGCGGGGAAGGCTCGACCCGCGACATCGCGCTGCTCGAGAGCGTGGCCAACCAGATCAACGGCAAGACGCTGTGCGCCTTCGGCGATGCCGCGGCCACGCCCGTACTCACCACGCTGAAGTTGTTCAAGAACGAATACGAAGTCTACGCGCGCGGGGAACAACCCGCCGCCGCCGACTACCGCGCCAGCTCGCCGGCTGGCGCGCATCACTGAGACAGGGAGCCGAGGCACCGACGTCATGCTCGAAACCCTCATGTGGCCGCTTCGCCCACCCCAGAACTGGTGGGTCGCTTACGCGACGCTGGTCGGCGTGCTGTTCCTGGCACTGCAGATTTCCGCCGCCGTCATGGTCTACGCCGAACGCAAGATCGCCGCGCTCATGCAGCAGCGTTACGGTCCGTGGCTGGTCGGGCCCCGGGGCCTGCTCCAGCCGCTGGCCGACATCGTCAAGCTCTTCTTCAAGGAGGAGCTGCAGCCCAAGGCCGCCGACAAGTGGCTCTTCTCGCTGGCGCCGATCATCTCGGTGGCGACCTGCTTCATTGCCTTCGCGCCGGTGCCGTTCGGCGCCACCACCACCTTCTTCGGCTGGCTCGACGAGCCGATGGCGCTGCAGATGGCCGACCTGAACGTCGGCGTGCTGGCGTTCTTCGCGGTGTCGTCGGTGGGTGTCTACGGCATCGTGCTGGCCGGCTGGGCCAGCAACTCGAAGTACTCGCTGCTCGGCGGGCTGCGCAGCTCGGCGCAGATGATCAGCTACGAACTGGCCTACGGCATGGCGCTGGCCACCATCATCCTGCTGGCCGGCTCGATGTCCTTCCGCGAGATCGTCGACGCGCAGCAAGGCTACTTCTTCGACCTGATTCCGCGCTGGAACGTCTTTGTCGTGTTCCCGTTCGGCCTGGTGGCCTTCCTGCTGTTCTTCACCGCCGGCGTGGCCGAGACCAACCGCGCGCCCTTCGACTTCCCGGAAGCCGAACAGGAACTGGTGGCCGGCTACCACACCGAATACAGCTCGATGCGCTTCGCCATGTTCTTCATGGCCGAGTACATCAACATGGTGACGGTCTCGGCGGTGGCCGTGAACCTGTTCCTGGGCGGCTGGCACGGACCGTTCCTGCCGCCCGAATACGGCTGGATCTGGTTCCTCGTCAAGCTGGCCGTGCTGCTGTTCATCTATCTGTGGCTGCGCTGGACGCTGCCGCGCGTGCGCTACGACCAACTGATGACGCTCGGCTGGAAAGTGATGTTGCCGCTGGCGACCGTGAATCTGCTCATCGTGGCAGCGGGGGTGATCGCCTTTGGCCTTTGATCTGCTGCTCTTTTATCTGTTCGCGGCCATCACCGTGGGCGGCTCGCTGCTGGTCGTCGGGCAGCGCAACCCGGTCTACAGCGTCGTCTCGATCGTGGCGGCGTTCTGCGGCCTGTCGGGCCTCTACGTCCTGCTCGAGGCCCCGTTTGTCGCGGTGGTGCAGATCATCATCTACGCCGGCGCCATCCTGGTGCTGTTCCTGTTCACCGTGATGCTGCTCAACGCGTCGCGTGAGGACGGGGCGGAGTGGGACCGCTCGCACCCCTATTACCGGCCCGGCCCGACTCGCGTCGGCGCGGTGCTGGCGGTGGTGCTGCTCGGCCAGCTGGCCTGGACCTTCTCGCGCATGAGCGACCTGGGCGCCGGCGTGGGCGAAGCGGCCCCGGCCGCGTCGAGCGTCCGGCTGCTCGGCCGGGTGCTCTTCACCGACTACATGTTCGCCTTCGAAGCCACGTCCATCCTGATCATCGCGGCCATGATCGGCGCCGTGGTGCTGGCCGGAAAGAAGGGGAACTGACCATGGTCCCCATCAGCCATTACCTGATTCTGTCGGGCCTGCTCTTTGCCATCGGCACGGCCGGCGTGTTCCTGCGCCGCAATGTCATCACCCTGCTGCTGTCGGTGGAAGTGATGCTGAACGCCGTCAACCTGACCTTTGTCGCCTTCGGGCGGCAGTTCGGCACGGTCGACGGCCAGATCATCACCTTCTTCGTCATGACGGTGGCCGCGGCCGAGGCGGCCGTCGGCCTCGCCATCGTCATCGCCCTTTTCCGCCATCGGGAATCGCTCAGTCCCGAGGCGTTCACGAACCTCAAGTGGTGATGCCGTGCTCGCGCTGATCCCGCTCTTCCCGTTCCTCGGCTTCCTGGTCAACGCCAGCCTCGGCCGGCGCCTGCCCAAGGCGGTCTCCGGCGGCCTGGCCTGCGCGGCCATGCTCGCGTCGTTCGCGGTGGCCGTCACCCAGGTGATGAGCCTGGCGACGCAGCCGGTGGCCAGCCGCGAACTCAGTCACACGGTGTTCACCTGGATCAAGTCGGGCGACTTCCTGCTCGACCTGACGTTCCGGCTCGACCCGCTGTCGGCGCTGATGATCCTGGTCATCACCGGCATCGGCTCGCTCATCCACATCTACTCCACGGCCTACATGAGCGAGGAGACCGACAGCGAGTTCGCGCGGTTCTTCTCGTACCTCAACCTGTTCGTCTTCTTCATGCTCCTGCTCGTGCTCGGCTCGAACTTCCTGGTGATGTTCGTCGGCTGGGAAGGCGTGGGCCTGTGCTCGTATCTGCTGATCGGCTTCTATCACGTGAAGAAGTCGGCCGGGGACGCCGCCAAGAAGGCGTTCATCGTCAATCGCATCGGCGACTATTCGTTCCTGCTCGGCATCCTGCTGGCGTTTGTCACGTTCGGGTCGTTCGACTTCCAGATCATCGCGGCCAAGGCCTCGGTCATGCCGGTCGAGACGTCGTTCCTGACCATCAGCCTGATCACGCTGCTGCTCTTCGGCGGCGCCACCGGCAAGTCGGCGCAGATTCCGCTCTACACCTGGCTGCCCGACGCCATGGAAGGCCCGACGCCGGTGTCGGCCCTGATCCACGCCGCCACCATGGTCACGGCCGGCGTCTACATGATTGGCCGCAACGCGGTGCTGTTCGAGCATGCCCCGATCACGCTGGGCGTGATTGCCGTCATCGGCGTGGCCACGGCGCTCTTTGCCGGCACCATCGGCCTGGTGCAGAACGACATCAAGCGGGTGCTCGCCTACTCGACGGTGTCGCAGCTCGGCTACATGTTCCTGGCCATGGGCGTCGGCGCGTTCGGCGCCGGCGTGTTCCACCTGTTCACGCACGCGTTCTTCAAGGCCTGTCTGTTCCTCGGCTCGGGCGCCGTGATCCACGCGCTCCACGGCGAGCAGGACATCCGCTACATGGGCGGGCTGAAGAAGGGCCTGCCGATCACCTACTGGACCTTCCTGATCGCGTCGCTGGCCATCGCCGGCGTGCCGCTGCTGGCCGGCTTCTTCTCGAAGGACGAGATCCTGTTCGAGACCTTCGACCACGGCCATCAGATTCTGTGGTTCATGGGCGTCGTGACGTCGCTGCTCACCGCCACCTACATGTTCCGGCTCGTGTTCCTGACCTTCCACGGCGAGCGGCGGCTGGCGCCGGCAGCGGCCGGGCACGGCCAGGCCGACGCTCACGGCCACGGCCTTGCCGCTCACGGCCACGTCGACACTCACGCCCACGGTCAGGCCGATGCTCACGGTCTCGCGGCGCACGGCCACGACGATCACGCGGCGCACGGCCACGGCGGCGGGCACGGCCACGGCGGCGGGCACCTGCACGACGCGCCCCCGGCCATGGCCGTGGCGCTCATCGTGCTGGCGCTCGGCTCGGTCGGAGCCGGCTGAATCGGCTGGCCGCACGCCTTGATGGGCGGGCACAACTTGCTCGGCGAATGGCTGCGGCCGTCGTTCTCGGCCACCTCGACGGCCCTGGCCGCGTGCAATATCCCGGTGGCGCTGCCCGGCGCCCCGGCCGGCATGACCCTGGCCGAATGCGCGCCCGGCGACGCGGCTCCGGCCGTGGCCTCGTCCGCGCAGACGGCGGCGGAACGTCCCATCCCCGCCTCGCTGCAGACGGCCGGAGAGTCTCACGAGGCGCCAGCCGAGGGCGGACACGGCGCGGAAGACAAGACGCGGCTGGAGCTCACGCTGATGGGCGTCTCGTCGCTCATCGCGCTGCTCGGTATCGCCCTGGCCGCCTATCTGTGGCTGAAGAACCCGCACATCCCGGCAACCATGGCCGTCAACTTCCCGGGCCTTCACCGGCTGCTGCTCAACAAGTACTACGTCGACGAGTTCTACGACGCCGCCGTCGTCCGCCCCATTCAGACCGTCTCGTCCCAGGGGCTGTGGAAGGTGGCTGACGTCCGGATCATCGACGGCGCGGTCAACGTGGCCGGCTACCTGGTGGCTGGCGTGAGCGCGGTGCTGCGGCTGTTTCAGACCGGGTCGGTGCGCAGTTACGCCGCGTCCACGTTCGTGGGCGTCGTGCTGGTGCTCGGCTACTACCTCTGGAGATAACGTGACTGGTGTGCCGATCCTGACGCTGCTCATCGCGCTGCCCATCGTGGGCTCGCTGCTGCTGCTGGCGCTGCCCAATCGCGACGGTTCGCAGGACCAGACCATGCGCCTGGGCGCCCTGGGCATCTCGCTGCTGACGTTCGTGGCGTCCCTGGCCATGTGGGCCAGCTTCGATGCCTCGGCGGCAGCGCCGGCGTTCCAGTTCGTGGAGCGCCACGCCTGGATTCCGACCTTCGGCATCGACTACTACCTGGGACTCGACGGCATCAGCCTGATGCTGGTCGTGCTCACGACCTTCCTCACGCCCATCGCCCTGCTCTCGGGCTGGGAGGGGATTCACGAGCGCGTGAAGGAATTCTCGATCTTCATGCTGCTGCTCGAGGCGTCGATGATCGGCGTGTTCGTGTCGCTCGACCTGTTCCTGTTCTACGTGTTCTGGGACTTCGTGCTCATCCCGATGTACTTCCTCATCGGCATCTGGGGCTACGACCAGCGGCTCTACGCGTCGATCAAGTTCCTGCTCTACACCATGGCCGGCAGCGTGCTGATGCTGGTCGCCATCATCGGCACCGCCTGGCTGCACCAGCAGGCCACCGGGCAGTACTCCTTCGACGTGCTGAAGCTCTACGAGCTGCGCGTGCCCGAGCATCTGCAGTACTGGTTCTTCCTGGCCTTCGCGCTGGCGTTCGCCATCAAGGTGCCGCTCTTCCCGTTCCATACCTGGCTGCCCGACGCGCACGTGCAGGCGCCCACCCCCGGCTCGGTGATCCTGGCCGGCGTCATGCTGAAGATGGGCGCCTACGGCCTGCTGCGCTTCGCCTTCCCGCTGTTCCCTGAAGCGGCGCTGGCCTTCGCGCCGCTGCTCGCCACGCTGGCGGTCATCGCCATCGTCTACGGCGCGCTGGTCGCCATGGTGCAGCCCGACATGAAGAAGCTCGTGGCCTACTCCTCGGTGAGCCACATGGGCTTCGTGGTGCTGGGCATCGCCGCCATGAACGTCAACGGCTTGCAGGGCGCGTCCTACCAGATGCTCGCGCACGGCGTGAGCACGGGCGGCCTGTTCGCGGTGGTCGGCATGCTCTCGGATCGACGCCACACGCGCCTCATCAGCGAGTTCGGCGGCTTGAAGACGGTGATGCCGCGGCTCACCGCCGCCTTCCTGATCATCACGCTGGCGTCGGTCGGTTTACCCGGGATGAACGGGTTCATCGGCGAGTTCCTGATCCTGCTCGGCACCTTCCGTTGGGATCCGCGCTTCGTCGTGGTTGCCGCCCTCGGCGTGATCCTGTCGGCCGTCTACATGTTGTGGATGTTCCAGCGCGTCTTCACCGGCCCGGTCACCAACCCCGCCAACAGCCGCCTCAAGGATCTGGGCGTGCGCGAGTGGGCGGTCATCGGCCCGCTCTGCGCCATGTCGATCCTGATGGGCGTGGCGCCCAATATCTTCCTGGCGCCCATGGAACCGGCCGTGACCCGGATCGTGCAGCGGATGGAATCCCGCGAGCCGATGCGGGTCGAGGCCGGGTGGCGTTCGTGGTTTGCCGGCGCCACGGCGCCGGTTGCGGCGCGCGCCAGCGCCGTCGAGGGGCAGTAGATGTTCAACAGCGCGTTCGACGCGGTCGTTCCGATGGTGTGTGTCGCGCTGGCGGGGCTGTTCGCCCTGCTGGCCGAGGCCTTCCGCGCCAAGGGCGAGCGGATGCCCATCGGGGGGCTGGCGGTGATCGGCCTGCTCGGCGCCGGAGTGTCCTCGGTGCTGCTCTGGGATCGTAACGCCTCGAGCTTCGGGGTGGTCACGGCCGACAACTTCTCGCTCTTCGTCAACCTGATCCTGGTGGTGGTCGGCCTGCTCACGGTGCTGTTCTCGTCGCAAACGCTGGAGCGTGACGGCCTGCCGGTGGGGGAGTTCTACGCGCTCGTCCTCTTCGGCATCGTCGGCATGATGTTGATGGCGCAGGCCACCGACCTGCTGCTCATCTTCCTGGCCCTCGAGACCATGTCGATTGCCGTCTACGTGCTCACCGGCCTGCGCCGCGAGCAGGCCAACGCCACCGAAGCGGCCTTCAAGTACTTCCTGCTCGGCGCCTTCGCCAGTTCGTTCTTCCTCTACGGCATCGCGTTCATCTACGGCGTGACGGGCACGACGCATCTCGAACCGGCCGGCGCCGCCATTGCCGCGCAGTCGATGTCGGCCAGTCCCATGCTGCTCATCGCCGTGGGCCTGCTGATTGTCGGCTTTGCTTTCAAGATCGCCGCCGTGCCGTTCCACATGTGGTCGCCCGACGCCTACGAAGGCGCGCCGGCAGTCGTCACCGGGTTCATGTCCACGGGCGTGAAGGCGGCGGCCATCGCGGCGTTTGCCCGCGTGTTCCTGTCGACCCTGGCTCCGGTGGTGGCCGACTGGACGCCCGTGCTCTGGGTCATCTCGGCCTTGACCATGGTCGTGGGCACCGTCGTGGGCGTCTCGCAGACCAGCCTCAAGCGCATGCTGGCGTATTCGAGCGTCGCTCACGCCGGCTACCTGCTCGTGGCCATCGTGGCCGCCAACGAGATGGGCAAGGCGTCGTTGCTCTTCTACCTGGCCGGCTACGCCGTCACCAACCTCGGTGCCTTCGGCATCATCGCGCTGCTCGGCTCGCGCGAGCACGCCAACGACGACCTGCGCGACTACGCCGGGCTGGCGCACTCGCACCCGGCGCTGGCCCTGCTGATGACGGTGTTCCTGCTGTCACTCGGCGGTTTTCCGCCCACCGTCGGCTTCATCGCCAAGTGGTACACCTTCAGCGCCGCGGTGAGCGCCGGCTACTACGGCCTGGCCATCATCGGCATGCTGTCGAGCGTGGTGTCGGTCTTCTTCTACATGCGCATCGTGGTCATGATGTACATGTCGGAGCGCGACGCGCGCCCGGTGCCGCCGCCCGTCTCCGGGCTGGCCATGGCCGGGCTGGTGATGTCGGTGCTCGCGGTGCTCTACCTGGGCGTGCTGCCGGCGCAGATGATCGCCTGGGCGGAACAGTCGATCGCGACCATCTTCTGAACCCCGGCGGGGGCGGCGCGGGTCTTGGTGCCGGCCGGCGTCCGGCCCGGCCACCGCCCGGCTACGCCGACGGCGTCGCCAGCAGCCTGACGAGCAGGGCGTCTTCGTCCTCCGCCACCGTGCGCAGATCCAGCATCACCGCGTCGTCCTGGATGCGCGCGATGACCGGTACGTCGAGCCCGCGCAGCCATGCCTCCAGCCGTGTCGCGCTCCAGCCCGGCAGCGACACCTGCACCAGCGCGGTCGGCACCGTCACGCCCGGCGCGCTGCCGCCGCCGATCGCCGACTCGCCGGCCACGACCGATGTCGTCCAGCCGCTTCCCTGCAGGGCCTCCGCCAGCGCCGCGGCGCGCTGGCGCAGCGCGGCCACGGGCGCGTGCAGCATGCGCAGCACCGGCACGTCGTCGTGGGCCCGGCCGGCCCAGTGGTCGAGCAGCGTCCCCTCGAGCGCCGCATAGGTGAGTTTGTCGACGCGCAACGCGCGCATCAGCGGGTGCGTGCGCAGGCGGTCGACGAGCGCCTTCTTGCCGAGGACGATGCCGGCCTGCGGACCGCCGAGCAACTTGTCGCCGCTGATGGCCACGAGGTCCACGCCGGCGGCCAGCGAGGTCTGCGCGGTCGGCTCCCACGGCGAGGCAGGGTCGAGATTGCCGGCCCCGAGGTCCTCGGCCACCGGCACCCCGCACGCCCGCCCGGCCGCCACCAGGTCGCCGAGGGTCGGACGTTCGGTGAAGCCCTCGATGCGGAAATTCGAAGGATGCACGCGCAGGAACAGCGCGGTCTTCGGGCCGGCGGCGGCGGAGTAGTCGGAGACCCGCGTGCGGTTGGTGGTGCCGATCTCGCGCAGCACCGCGCCTGACTGGGCCATCACGTCGGGCACGCGGAAGCCGCCGCCGATTTCGACCAGTTCGCCGCGAGAGATCAGCACCTCGCGGCCGCGCGCCAGGGCGGCCAGCATC
The DNA here is from genome assembly GCA_963843885.1 of uncultured Acidobacteriota bacterium. Taxonomy (GTDB): domain Bacteria; phylum Acidobacteriota; class Vicinamibacteria; order Vicinamibacterales; family UBA2999; genus CADEFD01. The sequence goes on along the minus strand of CAWJMJ010000007.1, from coordinate 18,183 downwards.
AGCATCATCGCGGCGGCGTTGTTGTTCACGACCACCGCCGCCTCGGCCCCGGTGAGCGCGATGAGGAGCTGCTCGGCGTGCACCGAGCGCGAGCCGCGCGCGCCCTTGACCAGGTCGTACTCCAAGGTGGCGTAGCCGCGGGCCACGGCCGTGACGCGTTCGAGCGCGCGGGCCGAGAGCGGGGCGCGGCCCAGGTTGGTATGGATCACGACACCGGTGGCGTTCACGACCGGGCGCAGCGAGCCGCGATCGGTGGCGGCCAGCCGCGCGCCGGCGGCCGCGGCGATGGCGTCGGGCACCGCCTCGGCCGCCACGGCGTGGCCGTCGCTCATGGCCCCGCGCATGGCGGCGGCGCTATCGCGCAGGGCCACGGTCGCGGCGTCGCGGCCGAAGCGCAGTTCGAGCGCGCGCCCGGCGGGCCGCTGGAGCAGGTGCTCGATGGAAGGAATTGCGCGGAACTCGGCCATGGGCGGCGTCTTGCGGGTGGTAGCGGTTCAGGATACCATCACAAACTCACGTGTCGCGCCGCCCGCGAACGTGCCCCCCGATGCCCGACGATCCCTCTGCCGTGCCTCCAGTCCAGACGCCCGCGCGCCGCCCGCTCGAGCGGTTCTGGCCCTACGTCGAGCTCGCCGAGGAACCGTCGGCGGCGGAACTCGCGGCGCTCGATCCCGATCTGCACGCTGCGCTCTTCGGTCCCCGCGACCTGCCCTTCTCGCTCACGCTGGTCTTTCCGCCGTTCGAGGGCGACGCCTACACGGAGGCGCTGACCCGCGCCGAGGCCGCCGCTGAGTATCGCGACATCGGCAGCGGCGCGGCGCGGCGGCATCGCGCGCGCTTCTTCACGTCCGAGGCGGCGCGCCTGCGCGACCTCTACGCGCTCGTCGGCCACCTGCCCGAGACGGAAGTGCTGATCGACGACCGGCCGGTGCCCTATGCGCGCGAGCTGTGGCTCCCGCTGCTCTGGTTCCAGTTGTTGCGATAAGCCCGTGGCCCCGCCGACCAGCGACTTCGATCGACAGTTGCGCGAGCTCGAGGCCGAGATCAAGCGGCTCGAGGTCGAGTACAACTTGTTCTTCGCCGGCCGGCTGGCCAAGCTGCCGTGGGACACGCGCGCGCGGGTCGAAGGGCTGATCAAACGCTACGACCGCATGGCGATCCAGAACACGGCTGAGCGCTTCCGCTTCCAGGGCCTGCAGTCGCGCTTCAGCGCGTTCTGCGAGCTGTGGGAACGCAACCTCAAGTCGCTCGAAGGGGGCCGGCCGGCACCGCGGGGAAGTTCGATCTACCGGCCGCCGCCTCGCGCCACGCCGCCGCCTCCGCCCGAAGCTGCCGTGCCGCCGCCGGCCGCGCCGGCGGTGACTTCGGTGCGCGATCCGGTGGCCGAGGTCGACAAGGTCAAAGCGCTCCACCAGCAACTCAACGCCGCGCGTCGCGCCGTCGGCGAGGGGGAAGTGCCGTTCGAGCGTTTTCAGGAAGTGGTGCGCGCGCAGATCACGAAGCTGGGCCAGGACGGCAGCGAGGTGGCCTTCAGGGTGTCGGTGAAGGACGGCCGGGTGGCGTTCACGGCCAAGCCGGTGATCCGATCCGGTGACGTAGAGTGAGGGGGCCGTGCGGGAGGGAAGAACCGTGGCGGGCGGCACGAGCCGGCGCCAGTCTCGAGACCGGCGCCGGGCTGCATCAGTGGGTGAGCTCAGACGAGCTGGACGTTGCCGGCCTGCGGGCCCTTCGGACCGTCGACGATTTCGAACTCGACCGCCTGGCCCTCTTCGAGAGAGCGGAAGCCGGCGCCCTGAATCGCCGAGTAGTGCACGAACACGTCGCTGCCGCCTTCGCGCTCGATGAAGCCGTAGCCCTTGGCGTTGTTGAACCACTTGACCTTGCCTGTGATACGCATCGTTCTTCTTCCTGCTTGCTGGTGGCTCGCGCCACCTTGTCGACCGACTCCAGTCCCATGTCCGGAGCGCCAGAGCCACAAAAAAGGCCGCGATCGCAGCCTCCTGCGCGCCCCACTGGGGGTTCGCACGGGGATGATACAAACGCATTTCTCCGAGTGTCAATGGCCGTATCGGCGTTTCTTTCCGAACTTTCACTGTTTCGCTTTTGATTTGCCTTCCGGGCGCTTCCAAGGATTCAGGCGCATGCCACGAGCTCTTCTCAGTGTCTCCGACAAGACCGGTCTGATTGATTTCGCGCGCGGGCTGGCGGCCCGCGGCTTCGAGCTGGTCTCGACCGGCGGCACGGCCGCGGCTCTGGCCGAGGCCGGCCTGCCCGTCATCAACGTGTCGACGTCACCGGCTTTCCCGAGATGATGGACGGCCGCGTGAAGACGCTGCACCCAGCCATTCACGGCGGCATCCTGGCGCGCCGGCGCGATCGCGCCGACGACCTCGCGGCGGCGGCGGCAGCACGGCATCGGGCTCATCGACCTCGTGGTCGTGAACCTGTATCCGTTCGTCGCAGGCCGCGGCCAACCCCGAGCGCCACGTTCGACGAGCTGATCGAGGAGATCGACATCGGCGGGCCGAGCATGGTGCGCGCCGCCGCCAAGAATTTCCGCGATGTGCTGGTCGTCGTCGATCCGGCCGACTACGCCGCGGTGCTGGCGGCGCTCGACCGCGAGGCGGTCCGAGCGACGCGGATTTCGCTTCGACCTGGCCCGGCGAGCCTTCGCGCACACCGGCGCCTACGACACGCGCCATCGCCGCGACGTGCTCGACGACGATCGCGCTTGCGCCGACGGCACGCCGTCACGCGCGAGCGGCCGAGCTGGCGCCCGCCCGGCTGATCGTCGCAGCCGCGCAAGGTCCGCGACCTGCGCTACGGCGAAAATCCGCACCAGCCGGCCGCCTGGTATGCGATCGAGGCCGGCGACGGCCTCGGTCGTCCGGCCGTCCTGCAGGGCAAGGAGCTGTCGTACACCAACCTGCTCGATCTCGATGCCGCGGCGCGCATCGCGCTCGAGTTCGACGAGCCGGCGGCGGTCGGTGATCAAGCACACCAACCCGTGCGGCGTGGCGACCGGCGCCGACGCCGCCGACGCCTACGTCCGCGCGCGCGAGGCCGATCCGCTCGTCGGCGTTTGGCGGCATCGTCGGCCTCAACCGGCCGATCGACGTGGCGACGGCCGAGCGCCATCGTGTCCACCTTCATCGAAGCGGTGGTCGCGCCGGCGGTCGACGAGGACGCCGCGCCGATCCTGGCCGCCAAGGCCAACCTGCGGGTCGTGGTGGCGGCCACGCAGATGTTCGGCAGCCGGTCGGCCGGCGCTCGGCGCGAGCTGCGCTCGATCCTCGGCGCGATGCTCGTGCAGGAGCGCGATCGCGTGCGTCGAGGCGCGCCAGCCCGTGGCCGTACGGAGGCCGTGCACGGTCGTGACCAAGCGCCAGCCGACGGCCGAGGAGTGGCACGCGCTGCGCTTCGCCTGGCGCGTCTGCGCGCACGTGAAGTCGAACACCGTGATCTTCACCGACGCCGACCGCACGCTGGCCATCGGCGCCGGCCAGATGAGCCGCGTCGACGCCGTGAAGGTCGCGGTCATGAAGGCCGGCGGCTGGAGGACGGCCTGGCGCTCGCCCTCGACGGGATCGGTCGCGGCCTCGGATGCGTTCTTCCCGTTCCGCGACGGCCTCGATGCGGTCGCCGCTGCCGGCGCCACGGCGGTCGTGCAGCCCGGCGGGTCGGTGCGCGATGCCGAAGTGATTGCCGCGGCCGACGAGCACGGCCTGGCGATGGTGTTCACCGGACGCCGGCACTTCCGGCACTAGCGCTTCGCGCGCGGGTCACAGCCGCGCGCGCAGCTCGTCGGTCGTGACCGCCGCGGTGCCGAACCGGGTCACCACGACGCCGGCGGCTTCGTTGGCCAGCCGCGCCGCTTCGGCCGAGGTCGCGCCGGCGGCCAGCGCCAGCGCCAGCGTGGCCATCACCGTGTCGCCGGCGCCGGTCACGTCCGACACTTCGCGCGCCGTCGCCGGCAGGTGGCCTTCGTGCTGCTCGGTGCGACAGCCACATGCCGTGTTCGCCGCGGGTGATCAGCACGCCGTCGCACGCGCAGCGCGCGCGCGAAGCGCCGCGCGGCGCGCCTGCGCGCATCGTCGTTGGTGCGGATGCGCATGTGGGTGGCGCTCTCGGCTTCGTGGTGGTTGGGCGTGACCAGCGTCGCGCCGGCGTAGTAGTCGATGTGCGGCATCTTCGGATCGACCAGCACCGGCATGCCGCGTGCGGCTGCGCCGGCGGCGACCAGTGCGCCATCACGCGCGCGCGTGACCACGCCCTTCAGATAGTCCGACACGACGATCGCGCCGCGCCGTCGGCAGCGCGCCTCGTCGAGCGCCGCGACGAGCGCCTCCTCGATCGCGCCGCCGACGTCGTCGCGTCGGTTTCGTAGTCGATGCGCGCCACCTGCTGGTTGCGCGTCGGTGACGACGCGCATCTTGCGTGGTCGTCGGCCGCGCGGCATCGGTGATCGAGGCCGGTCGAGTGCCGACGCCCGCGGCCGCGAGCTGCTCGCGCAGTCGCGGCGGCCGCGTCGTCGCCGACCACGCCGACGAGCGTCGACGTGCGCCGCCGAGCGCGCGCGATGTTGTGGCCACGTTGGCGGCGCCGCCGAGGCGGAACTCCTCGCGCTCGAAGCTCGACGACCGGCACCGGCGCTTCCGGCGAGATCCGCGTCACGCGGCCGATGATGAAGCGGTCGAGCATCACGTCGCCGACCACGAGGACGCGGCGGCGTGCGCGAAGCGGTCGATCAGCTCGTGGCGCGCGCGCGCGGTCAGTCGGCGGCAGCAGCGGGAGCGTCGATCGACGGCAGGCCGCCGTCGCGGTCGGCGGCAAAGGGCAGCGTGATGAGCACCAGGAACAGCATCAGGAACTCGGAGTCGCCGAAGTTGTATTCGAAGAGGCCGGCGGCGAGCATCGCCGCCACCGCCGCCAGCGCCGCGGCCGCCAGCGACGCTTGTCGGCGTGCGTCGCAGACCAGCTGCCAGCAGTCGCGGCGCAGCACCGAGGCCAGGAACCAGAGCCACGCGGCCAGCGCCGGCAGGCCGCGCTCGGCGGCGATCTGCATCGGCACGTTGTGCAGGTGCGGGTTGTTCGTCTTGACCGCATCGGGCACGCGGTACTGCGGGTAGACCCGCTCGACCATGTCGGGCCCGACGCCGGTCAGCGGATGGTCGCGTACCATGTGCCACGCCGGCTTCGAGCATGGCCACGCGATCGCGGCTGGTCGGATCGTTGCGGTCGAACATCGAATACGACGCGGTCGGTGACCGCGGCCGGCGCCAGCGGCGACGAGCACCGCCGACGGCAATCGGCAGCAGCGCCAGCAGGCGGAAGTCCTTGAGCACGAACAGCAGCGCCGACGCCGCCGCAGACGCCGACCCAGGCGCTGCGGGTGAAGGTCAGCGCCAGCGCCACGAGCAGCGCCGGCATCACCAGCGCCGCCCACAGCCGCTCGCGGCGGCCGAACAGCAGGCGCGCCAGCGCCGCGCAGATCACCAGCATCAGCATGCCCGAGTAGGTCATCTAGTGGACAGCGTGCCTTGCGGCCGCCGGCCGAGGTTGTCGTAGTTGCAGCACGCCGTACTGGACGATGCCGACCAGCGCGCTGGCGGCGCCGACCGATGACCACGACGGTCAGCACCGGTCGGCGCGCGCGAGCCGCGCGCGAAGTCGTAGACCACCGGCACCAGCAGGAAGAGCACCAGCTGCTTGCAGTCGGTGAAGCTGACCGCGCGGGTCGAGCGAGAACGCCGGCCGACGACCAGCGTGAGCGCGGCGTAGGCGAGCGAGCGGCCAGAAGAACGCCGGCGCCTCGAGCCGCTCGCCGCGCGAGATGTGCGAGCGCCAGCCAGGCCAGCACGGCGACGCGTCAGCAGGATCTGCGCCACGGCAATCGACAGCTGCAGCGCGGCGACGACGCCGAAGCAGCGACCAGCAGGCCGACCTGCTCGAGCCGATCGCAGCGTGGTGGCGCTGCGGTCATCGGACGAGCGCGATCGCTCGTCACGGGTTCGGCCTCCAGCCAGCAGGCTGCTCGGCCGCCGCCAGATCACCGTCGTCCGGCGTAATCGTCGTCAGGCAGCGGAAGTCGCCGGGCACGCAGACGCGCTGATGGCACGGCCGGCAGGGCAGCGGCGCCGGCATCGACGGCCGCGGCGGCGATCGGCCGGATCGCGCCACGGCATCGAGCGCTCGGGCAGCGTCGGGCCGAACAGCGCGACGATCGGCACCGCGCGTCGTGGCGGCGATGTGCATCGGCCCGCTGTCGCCGCCGATGTAGAGCGCGGCGCGCGCGACCAGCGCGCGCAGTTCGGCGAGCGTCGAACTCGCCGCAGTCGGACGATGCGCTGCGGCCGGCGTCGCCGGCCAGCTGCGCGCGGCCGCGTCGGCCACCGCGCTCGGCGGCGTCGGCCTCCGACGGTCCCGAGGTGATGATGATGCGGCGCGATCGATCGCGACGCGCCAGCGCGGCGGCGACCGTCGGCGAACGAGTCGCGCGGCCAGCGCCGGAACGGGTTGCCGGCGCTGACGTGCAGCACGATCAGCGGCGGCGTCGTCGGCGACGCCGGCGGCGGCCAGCCGCGACGCGGCGCTGCGCGGTGCGCGTCGGCATCGATCGGCCATCTCGACCGGATCGCGCGCCGGATCCGGCGGGCCGATGCCGAGCGGCGTCAGCAGATCCCACTGGTTCACGACCGAATGGCGCGGCGGCAGCAGCGCGCGCGTCCACGGCGACGCGCGTGGTGTACGAGCCAGCGGCGGCCCGGGCATGTCGTAGCCGATGCGGCGCGGCGCGCCGGTGGCCCGCACCAGCCAGGCGCTGCGCGGACCGCCGTGGAAATCGAACGACCAGGTCGAAGCGCTCGCGCCGCAGCCGCCGGGCCAGCGACAGATCGTAGCGAGCGCGCCGCCAGGCCGCGCGGCCGGCCGACGATGACCGTGTCGAGATGCGGGTTGTGGCGCACGACCGGCGCGCGCCGGCCTCGACGAGATAGGTCGATGCGCGCGTCGGGATACTGGCGCCGGAGCGCCCGGATGGCGGGCGTCGTGAACACGACGTCGCCGATCAGGCGCAGCCGGACGAGGAGGATCTTCAGGGCTCGAGCCGTCGCCTCGTCGATCAGCATCACCGGGATGTCGTCCTTGATCGGATAGACGCGGTGGCAGGTGCGCACTTCAGCGCGGCGCCGTCCTGCACCAGCGTGACCGGCGTCTTGCAGGCAGGGCAGGCCAGAATTTCGAGCAGTTCCGCATCAATAGGCATCGGTGAACTCCGCCGGACGAGTATAACGCGCAGGCCCGGGTCCGCCGTGGATCGGCCGCCGAAGTATGAAAAGATGCAGGCATGCCGTTCGCGCTCGCCCTGCTCGTGCTGCTCGTGGCCGTTGGTGAACGCCCTGCGGCGGCGCAGGACCAGCCGGCGCCAGCGCCGGCCACGGCGGCCCGCCGGCCCGCCAGCGCCGCGGCGATGTACGAGTTCCTGCTGGCCCGCCGGGCCGAGGCCGAGGACGACGAGGCCGCCGCCCGGAGCGCGCTTGCGCGCGCCCTGGCCATCGACCCGGAGGCCTCTGAGCTGCATGCGGAGATGGCCGCCTTCCACGCCCGGCAGAACGAGCCGGCCGAAGCGGTCGCTGCGGCTGAACGGGCCGTGGCGCTCGAGCCCGATTCCGAGGAAGGTCACCGGATTCTGGGGCTCGTGAATGCCGCGTGGGCCGACGGCGTCGTCGCCGGTCCAGCCGGCGGCAACACCGAGAGCTGGCGCGCCGCTGCCATCCTGCACCTGACCAAGGTGCAGACCACGCCGGCGATGGCCACCGACCTCGGCCTGCAGGTCACGCTGGCGCGTCAACTGATGGCTGCCGACGACAACGCCAAGGCGGTGCCGATTCTGGAGCGGGTAGTGGGGCAGATTGGGCCCGGCGGCGAACCGATCGCGATGCTGGCCGACGCGCATCGGGCGCTCGGGCACTACGACCAGGCGGCCGCGGCGCTCGAACAGGCGGCCGCAGCCAATCCCCGTTATTACCTGGCCCTCGGCGACCTCTACGAGCGGCAACGCCGGTTCGAAGAGGCCGCGGCCGCGTTCGACAAGGGCGCCAAGGCCGCGCGCGCACCCGGGCGCGAGTTGCGCCTGCGGCGCGCCGCCGCCCTGCTGAACGTGCCCGACGGCGCCGGCGCCGAGCGGGCCGTGGCCGCGCTCACTGAACTCCTCGCCGGCTCGCCCAAGGACGTCACCGCGCTCTATCTGCTGGCGCAGGCGCACCAGCAGCGCGGCGACACCGACAAGGCCGTGGCCGCGGCCGAGGGGGTGCTCGCCGCCGAGCCGGGGCACCTCCCGGCCATGATCGTCCTGGCCACCATCTATCGCGAGCGCTACGACTTCGCCGCGGTGCAGCGGCTGCTGGCGCCGCTCGACAACGGCGGGCCCGCGCCTCGCGGCGCCGCGCCCGGCGAGATGGTGCGGCTGCTGGCGGAACTCGGCGGCGCGCGTCAGCAACTGGGCGACAGCAACGGCGCCGTCCGGGCCTTCGAGCGCGCGCAACAGCTTCTGCCCGAATCGGCCGGTGTGGCTGCGGCCCTGGCTCAGGCGCAGGTCCAGGCGCGGCACTACGACCAGGCCATCCGCACCGCCCAGGCAGCGCGCGAGCGCGCCGCTGACGACATCGGCCTCATCCGCATCGAGGCGATTGCCGGCGTGCGCGCCGAGCGGGCCGCGGCCGCCATCGCCGCCGCCGAGAGTGCCTTGGCGTCGCGGAAAGGCACCCCCGAAGCCGCCTTCGCACTGGCCGACATCTATCAGGAGGCCAAGCGGCACGAGGCCGCCATCGCCGTCGTCAGCACCCTGGCGGCCGCCGCGCCCGAAGACGAGGCGCTGGCCTTCCGCCTGGGCGCCGCCTACGACAACGCTGGCCGGCTGGCCGAGGCCGAGAAGACGTTCCGGGGTATCGTGGCGCGCGACCCGCTGCACGCCAACGCGCTCAACTATCTGGGCTACATGCTCGCCAATCGCGGCGTGCGCCTGAACGAGGCCCTCGGCTTCATCGATCGCGCCCTGGCGGCCGAGCCCGGCAACCCCGCGTTTCTCGACAGCCGCGGCTGGGCGCTGATGAAGCTGGGCCGGCCGGCCGACGCCGAGGCGCCGCTGCGCACGGCGGCTGACGCGCTACGCGGCAGTTCGGTCATCCAGTCGCACTTTGCCGACGTGCTCGAGGCGGTGGGCAAGCGTGCCGAAGCCGTCGAGCGACTCGAACTGGCGCTCGCCGGCGACGGCGTGGATGTCGACCGCGTCGTGCTCGAGCGGCGGCTACGCCAATTGGGCGGCCGCCGGACGCCGTGACGCTGGCTCGGGTGGTTGCGGTCGCCGCCGTCATGGCGGTGTCGGCGTGCGCGGCGCGGGCGCCGGAGCGTCCCGCGGGCACGCCCGTTCCCGCGCCGGCCGTGGTGCCGCTGCTGGCCAAGGTCACCGCGCATTGCCGCCCGCTAAGAACCGCCACCGCCGAGATCCGTCTGTCCGGCCGGGCCGGAGGTGAGCGCGTGCGGGCCCGGCTGGTGGCGGGCTTCGCCGAACCCGACTCCGTGCCGGCTCGAGGCTCTGGCCCCGTTCGGCCCACCGGCCCTGGTGCTGGCGTCCGATGGCGCGCACACGACCTTGTTCTTTCCCCGCGAGGAGCAGGTGCTGCGCGAGGCCCCGGTGGCCACCGTCCTCGATGCGCTGACCGGCCTGGCGCTCGACGCCGGTGACCTGCGCAAGCTCCTCTTCGGGTGCGTCGCCAGCGAGGGCGGACACGGCCTGCAATACGGCAGCGCCTGGCAGGTGGTCGAGGACGGCGACACGCGCGCCTTCCTCAAGAACGGCGTGCTCGTGGCCGCCGACTATCGTGGCTGGCAGGTGGACTACGCCGCCCACGAGGGCGGCATCCCGCGTTCGGTGCGCGTGCGCCGGGCCTTGCCGTCGGGCGAGCTCGACCTGCTGGCCACGTTGGCCAGCGTCGAGATCAACGTCGCCCTCGACGCTGCCGCCTTCACCGTGGCCGTGCCGTCAACCGCCGTCGCCATCACGCTCGAGAGCTACGCGCCGCCAGTCCGTTCGCTTCGCGCGAACCCTAGCCCGTAATTTCGCATGGCTGCCGCTGCGCCGCTCGTCGTCCGCGCTTACGCCAAGGTCAACCTGGACCTCAAGATTCTCGGGATGAGGCCTGACGGCTATCACGAGGTCAGGACCGTGCTGCAGTCGCTCGAACTGCACGACACCCTCACCTTCACGCCGGTCCAGGGGCCGTTTGCCATCACCTGCGACCAGCCCGGCGTCCCGACCGATGCCCGCAACCTCGTGTGGCGGGCCGCGCAGTTGCTGTGGTCGCTGCGCTCCGGCGCTCCCCTCGAGGGCGTGCAGGTCGCCCTTGTCAAGCGCGTGCCCGCGGAGGCCGGTCTGGGCGGCGGCAGCAGCGATGCGGCCGCGGCGCTGATCGCCCTGGCGCGGCTGTGGGACATGTCGCTCGACCTGGCCAGCCTGGCCCGGCTCGGCGCCCGCCTTGGCGCCGACGTGCCCTTCTTTCTCGGCGGAGGCACGGCGCTCGGCTCGGGGAAGGGCGACGACGTCTCGCCGCTCGTCGAGCCGCCCCCCACCCCGGTGGTGGTCGTGAAGCCGCCCTTCGGCGTCCCGACGCCCGATGCCTATGCGTGGTACGACGAGGATCGGGCGGAGCGCACGGTCCGCGCCGTCACCCGGACCGTTCCCGGGTGGCCGGCCTGGGCCCAGGACCTGCGCAACGACCTCCAGCGCCCGGTGGCCAGCCGGTTTCCCCAAATCCGCCGCACCCTGCGCGAGTTGACCGCGCTCGGAGCCGTTCACGCCGCCATGACCGGCAGCGGCTCGGCGGTCTTCGGCCTGTTCGGGCAACCCGACGTGGCCGCCGCCGCGCAGGCGGCACTGGCCGGCCGGGGCGAAATGGCCATCCTCACCGCCACCCTTCCGGAGTCGGTCGTGGCCGAGCAGCGGCAGCGCGTGCTTGCCGCTGGTCGAATAGCTCGTATAGACTAGGGGTTTCGGCCGTAGACGAACGGCCGTGCAGGGGCCCCGGATTGCGGATTCGGGCTGCGGCGCGGCCGGGCATCGCGGGCTTGGCAATCGGGCCAAGGGTGATGGGGCGTGGCCAAGCGGTAAGGCGCGGGCCTTTGGAGCCCGTTATTCGAAGGTTCGAATCCTTCCGCCCCAACCAACTTTTTATCGAGGGGTTCCGCCGGTCAGTCCGGCGAGCCGTAGCGGCGACACGCAATGCCACAGACGGGCTTCGGGGATCTGAAGGTGTTCTCGCGGCAGTGCGCACCCGCGCCTGGCGCGTGAGATCGCCCAGTTCCTCGGCGTGCCGCTGGGGCAGGCCCGGCTGCGCCGCTTTCCCGACACCGAAGTCTCGTTCCAGATCGACGAGAACATCCGCGGCACCGACGTCTTCATCGTCCAGCCGACCTGCGCGCCGGTCGATCAGCACATGATCGAGCTGATGATCATGATCGACGCCTTCCGGCGCTCGTCGGCGGCGCGCATCACCGCCGTGATTCCGTATTACGGCTACGCCCGTCAGGATCGCAAGGACAAGCCGCGCGTGCCGATCTCGGCCAAGCTGGTGGCCAACGTGCTCGCCGCGGCCGGCGCCAACCGGGTGCTGACCATGGACCTGCACAAGGCGCAGATTCAGGGCTTCTTCGACATCCCGGTCGACCACCTGTTCGCGGCGCCGGTCATCATCGACTACCTGTCGCGCCAGTCGTACTGAAGAAGCTGACGCATCGTCGCGCCCGACGCCGGCGGCGCCGAGCGCGCCCGCGCCTACGCCAAGCGCCTCGACGCCGAACTGGCGGTGATCGACAAGCGGCGCACGCGAAGACGGCACGGCCGAAGTGATGAACGTGATCGGCGACAGTCGCGGGCCGCACCTGCGTCATTGCCGACGACATCATCGACACGGCCGGCACGATCCAGAAGGCCGCGCAGGCGCTGAAGGAGTCAGGCGCCGAGCGGGTGCTCGCGTGCGCCGTGCACGGCGTGCTGTCGGGCCCGGCCATCGAGCGCATCGAGAAGTCGCCGATCGACAAGCTGATTGTGACCAACACCATCCCGCTCGACCGCGGCAAGCGGGCGCAGTGCGAGCAAGATCGTGGTGCTGTCGGTGGCCCGCCTGCTCGGGCAGGCCATCCGCAGCATCCACGAAGAGACATCGGTCTCGTCACTGTTCGTTTAGTGACGGTCCGGAGCCCCGGCGGCCCGAGGTCAGGCACAGCGCGGCTGGCGTCTAGCGGCCAGCGGCTCGGTTAGATTCGGCTAGGAACGAGGGTCATCGAAGTCATGGAAGCAATTCTCGAGGCAGTCAAGCGGCACGGGCAAGGGCAAGAACGAAGCGCGCCGGCTCCGCGCCGCCGGACAACTGCCGGCCGTGCTCTACGGCGCGCAGAAGGCCGGCGACGCCATCGCGCCCGACTCGGTCGCGGTCGAGCCCGAAGGCGTTCATGCGCATCCTCCACTCGGCGTCGGGCGCTCAACACCCTGATCACGCTGAACGTCGACGGCGACAGCACGACAGCGCGTGCTGGTCCGACGAAGTACCAGCTCGATCCGGTCACGCAGCACCTGCTGCACGCCGATTTCTACCGCGTCAACATGGAGCGCAAGATCTCAGATCACCGTGCCGATCGTGCTGCACGGCGAGCCGCAAGGGCGTCAAGCAGCAGGCGGCGTCCTCGAGTTCGTGCACCAGGAAATCGAAGTCGAGTGCCTGCCCGACCGCACATTCCGGAGCACATCGACGTCGACGTCAGCGAGCTCGACGTCGGCCAGGCCGATGCACGTGCGCGACTTCGCCGCCAACGTCATCGTGGACGCCGCTCAGCGACACCGATCTGATGCTCGTGCACGTCGTCGGCACAAGGTCGTGGCCGAGACCGCGGCCGAGGGCGCCGACCGCCGCCGGCTGGCGCCGCCGAGCCCGAAGTGGTCAAGAAGGGCAAGACCGACAAGGAAGCCGAAGGCAAGGACAAGCCGAAGAAGTGAAGCTCGTCGTCGGGCTGGGCAATCCGGGCGCGCGCTACGAGCAGACGCGGCACAACGTCGGTTTCCAGATCATCGACGAACTGGCGCGGCGCTGGCACGTGGACCAGTGGCGCAACGAACACCAGGCCCTGGTGGCCCGGGTGCGGCTCGGCGACGAGGCGGTGCTGGTCGCCAAGCCGATGACGTTCATGAACCTCAGCGGCGATGCCGTCGCCGGCATCGTGGGGTTCTACAAGATGATCCGTTCCCGACATCGCTGGTCGTGCTCGACGAAGTGGCGCTTGCCGCTGGGTCGGTTACGGGCCGGACGCGGGGGCAGCGACGGCGGCCACAACGGGCTGAAGTCGATCATCGGTCGCCTGGGCACGCAGCGACGTGCCGCGCCTGCGCATCGGCGTGGGCCGGGGCGACGGGCGGCGGGAACTCGCGGATCACGTCCTCGGCACGTTCGCCGAGGACGAACGCGGACAAGCAGAGGCGGCCGTGCTGCGGGCCGCCGATGCCGCGGATGATGTTCGTCATCGATGGCATCGAACGCGTGATGAACGCGTTCAACGCAGCCAACGACAAGCAGGACCCCGGCGCCGTCGGTTGACGGCCCGGAAGGTCTCCTTGCCACTACGGTGGCCAAGCCGAGGCGCCAGTCTTCAGCGAGCCCAGCTCGCGAAGCGCGACACGCCCAGGCGAGTCCACAAGGAGAACGGATGAACGACCGGAAGTACGAACTCGTGTACGTCATGAAGCCCGATGCCACCGAGGCGGAGGTGGCCGACCAGCAGACGCAGGTCGAGACCATCATCGCGAACGTGGGCGGCACCCTCGAGAAGACCGACCCGTGGGGCCGGCGCAAGCTCGCCTACGACATCGGCGACCACAAGGAAGGCTTCTACGTCCTGCACGTGATCGCCGGCTGGGCGAGCTCATGAAGGAAATCGACCGCCGGCTGCGCAACACCGAAGGCCTGCTGCGTCACCTGATCGTCCGCGTCGACGAGCACGAGCGCAAGGCCGAGCGCGCCAAGACCATTCGTGTGGAAGATTCCCGCCGGCGTCGCGTCGCGCGTGGCTTGCCGCCCGACCGCCAGCCCGGTGAGGGCCCGCAGGCGCAGGACGGCGATGACGACGACCGCGACGGTTTCGATCGCGACGGAGGCATAGGCATCATGGCATTTGCAAAGAAATCAGGACCGGCCGGTAAGGGCCGCGGCCGGGGCGCCAAGGCGACCGGCGACAAGAAGGACGGCCAGCGCCGCGGGATGTTCCGCCGCCGCAAGGTCTGCAAGTTCTGCGCGGAGCGCGTGGACGACATCAACTACAAGGACATGCGGATGCTGTCGCGGCTTCGTGCCGGAGCGCGGCAAGGTGCTGCCGCGCCGCATCTCGGGCACCTGCGCGCTGCACCAGCGCAAGCTCCGCACGGCCATCATGCGGGCGCGCCAGATTGCGCTCCTGCCCTACGTGACCGAGTAGGAGGCAGCATGGAAATCATCCTCCGCGACCACGTCGAACACCTGGGAACCCGCGGCCAGATCGTCAAGGTGGCCGACGGTTACGCCCGCAACTACCTGCTGCCGCGCAAGCTCGCCTTGCTGGCCACCGAGGCCAACAAGAAGCGGGTCGAGCGCGAACGCAAGATCGCCGAAGCGCGCGAGGCCGAAGAGCGCTCGTCGTCGGAAGCCATTGCCACGCGTCTGTCGGCGCTCGACCTGACCTTCACCCGCAAGGTGGGCGAGACCGGACACCTGTTCGGTTCGGTCACCAGTCAGGACATCGCCGACGCCGTCAAGGCCAAGGGCTTCGATGTCGATAAGCGCAAGATCCTGCTCCCCGATGCCATCAAGGCGCTGGGCGAGTTCACGGTGCCGGTCAAGCTGCACCGCGACGTGACCGCGCAGCTCAAGGTCACGATCACCAAGGAATAGGCTGTCGCGGCCCGGGACTCGGTCCCGGGTTGCGAAACAGCGCCAATCGGCCGGACGCCCCGTCGGTGTCCGGCCGTTGCTTTTTCCGGCCGATCTCCCGTCAAATCACCCTTGAACCGGCCCGAGTGTCGAGCGTACAGTTCCACTGCTCGCGCGCCGGCCCGAGGCCCGAGCCCCGAAACCTGCTCTGCCCATGGCCGAAACCGCCGTCGCCGCCCACGAACGCACCCTCCCGCACAACCTCGACGCCGAGCGCTCGGTGCTGGGCGCGATCCTGCTCGACAACGAGGCGTTCAACACGGCCATCGCGATCATCACCTCGGCGGCGTTCTTCCGCGACGCGCACCGGCGCATCTTCGAGCGCATGACGGTGCTGGTCGAACGGCGCAGCGCCATCGACTTCGTGATCCTGCGCGAGGAACTGGCGCGCGCCGGCGAACTCGAGGAAGTGGGCGGCGCCGCCTATCTGGCCTCGCTCGTCGACGGCGTGCCGCGCGCCACCAACGTCGAGTACTACGCGCGCATCGTCAAGGAGAAGGCGACGCTGCGCAGCCTGATCTACGCCGCCAACAAGATCGTCGCCAACGCCTACGAGGCCGACCAGGACGCCGACCTCATCCTCGACGACGCCGAGGGCGCGATCTTCTCGGTGGCCGAAGACCGCGTCAAGGCCGGCTTCGTGCCGATGCGACAGCTGGTCCAGGAGAGCTTCCCGAAGATCGAGAAGCTGTTCGAGCACCAGTCCCACATCACCGGCGTCGGCACGCACCTGCCGGACCTCGACAAGATGACGCGCGGCTTCCAGCCCGGCGACCTGGTGATCGTCGCCGCCCGTCCGTCGATGGGCAAGACCAGCCTCGTGCTCAACGTCTGCCAGCACGTGGCGACCCACGCCGCGCCCTACGGTCACCAGCGCATGGGCGTCGCCGGCGTCTTCAGCCTCGAAATGTCGAAGGAGCAGCTGTTCATGCGCATGCTCGCGTCGGAAGCGAAGATCGACAGCTTCCGGCTGCTGAGCGGCCAGATCGGCCAGCGGGAATACGGCCAGATCACCCACGCCATGGAGACGCTCGCGCGAGGCCCAGCTCTTCGTCGACGACTCGGCCGGCATCGGCGTGCTGGAGATGCGCGCCAAGGCCCGGCGCCTGCAGGCCGAGCACGGCCTCGACATCCTGGCCGTGGACTACGTGCAGTTGATGACCGGCCGCGGCAAGTCCGAGAACCGCACCCTCGAACTGGCGGCGATCTCGCGGTCGCTCAAGGGCCTGGCCAAGGAACTGAGCGTGCCGATTGTCGTGCTGTCGCAGCTGTCCCGCGCGCCCGGAGGCACGCTCCGACAAGCGCCCCATGCTGTCGGACCTGCGTGAATCCGGCGCCCTCGAGCAGGACGCCGACGTCGTCATCATGATCTACCGCGAAGAGATGTACAAGCTCGACAAGACCGAGGTGGCCGAGAGCGACGGCATCGCCGAACTGATCATCTCGCAAGCAGAGTAACGGCCCGACCGGCACGGTCAAGACCGCCTTCATCGCGGGGCAGACCAAGTTCATGCCCCTCGCCTCGGGAATGTGATTCGCTGCACGTCGGCGCGGGTCGATCTTGCCGCGGTGCGGGCCAACTACCGCGCCCTGACGGCCTATCTGGCCCAAGATGCCGCCTTCGGCCAGGCGCACGGGCCGGGGCGGGCCAGCGCGCCCGGCGTCATCGCGGTCGTCAAGGCCAACGCCTACGGGCACGGCGCGGTGCCGGTGGCCCGAGCCCTGGTCGAGGCCGGCGCCGACGTGGCTGGCGGTGGCCGACATCGAGGAAGGCGTCGAGCTGCGCGAGGCCGGCATCGGCGGCCGCATCCTCGTGTTCGGCGCCCTCAGCGTCAGCGACCCCGACGGCCTGTTCACGCACGACCTGACGCCGACCATCTCGAGCCCCGGCGCGGCGCATGCGCTGGCGGCCGCCGCCGCGGCGCAGCGGCCGGCGCCTCACCTGTCATCTCAAGATCGATACCGGCTTGAACCGGCTGGGCTTCCGCGACGACAACCTGCGGCGCACGCTGCCGGAGGTGCTGGCCAGCCCGTGGCTCGACGTGGCGGCGGTGTTCACTCATTTCGCCACCGCCGACGATGCCGAACACGAACTCTTCGAACGGCAGCGCACGCGGTTTGCGGCCGCCGCCGCCGAGGTCGCGGCGCTCGACGGCCGGCCGCGCCTGCTCCACGCCGCCAACAGCGCGGCCTGCCTGCGCGATTCGCGCACCTGGGGCGACCTGGTGCGGCCCGGACTGTTGCTCTACGGCGTCGTGCCGCCGCCCCTGGCCTCCACCCTGGCCCTCCAGCCGGCCATGACGCTCACCAGCCGGGTCGTGGCGGTGAAGGGGGTGCGGACGGGCGAGCGCGTCGGCTACGGCGCCCGCCACGAGGCGATCCGCCCCGGCCACCATCGCCGTCGTTCCGGCCGGTTACGCCGATGGCCTCGACCGGCGGCTCGAGGGCCGCGGCGCCGCCCTCGTCCGCGGCCGGCGCGCGCCCATCGTCGGCGCCGTCAGCATGGACATGCTCACGGTGGATGTCAGCGCCATCGACGGCGTGGCGCCCGGCGACGAGGTCGTGTTCCTGGGCACGCAAGGACCGGAGGCGTGGCAGACCATCGACGCCCGCGAGATGGCCGCGTGGATCGGCACCATCCCCTACGAAGTGCTGTGCCGTCTGGGCGCCCGGGTGGCGCGCCGCTACGACTGACGCCGTCCTGCGCCTGCCGCGGCGGGGAAGTGACGGTGCCGCCGTCGCGAGGCGCGGCAGCCGCGATAGGATCGCAAGGATGAGCAAGGCGCCCAAGCCGATATTCGTGTGCCAGGAGTGCGGTGCCCAGGCGAGCAAGTGGCTGGGCCGGTGCCCGGACTGCGAGGCGTGGAATTCGTTCGTCGAAGAACGGCCGGTCGAGACGCTGGCGGGCGGCGGGGGCGGTGGCCTGGCGGCCGGAGGGCACCGCTACTCGATGCCGGGCGGCACCACCGGGGCGATCAAATACGCCGACATCGAAGCCAGCGAGACGGCGCGTCTCACGACCGGCATCGACGAATTCGATCGGGTTCTCGGCGGCGGCATCGTGCCGGGCTCGCTGGTCCTGCTCGGCGGCGAGCCGGGCATCGGCAAGTCCACGCTGCTGCTGCAGGCCGCGGCCAACTTTAGCAAGACGTACCGGTTGAAGCGCGGCAGGAACATA
>CAWJMJ010000006.1:0-24093 GCA_963843885.1 uncultured Acidobacteriota bacterium | reverse complement strand
AAAGTCGGGCGAGTGGCGGTAGCGTTTTGGGGATGGCGGCGAAGGCCTCGAGGAGGCGGCGAGGCAGCAGTGGCGTGGGCGGGATTTGACAAAGGCGGCGGCGGTCTGTGCCAACAGCTGCGGCTGGGAGGCGGCGGCAGCGACGATGGCGGGAACAGGGCGGGTTACAGTTGTGCGTGGGAGCTTTGGGCGGAACGGCGGCGGCGGGCGGCGGTGGCAACGGCATCGACGGCAGCGACGATGACGACGGCAGCGGCGCTGCGACAGGGCAGCAGCGGCGATGACGGAAGCGGCACGGGCACGGCGGCGGTGGGATGACGGGGCACGGACGGCGGCGTGGGCAGCGCTGCAGCGGCGCGACGGCGGCGGCGGCAGCACAGCGGCAGCTTCGACGTTTTAAGCGGCGACTTTCCACCTCCGCCACCCCACACCACTCCATTCTTGCTCGCACCCTCCTTCTCCCTGGCGCGCTGGTGGCCTTTGCAAGCCCTGACCGCGCGCAGCACCTACTCCGTGCAATTTCCTCCCCTCGGAAACACTAGAAAAGCCAAACACAGCACCTTGCATTGTTTGTACCTTCACGACGGCGTTATCACCTTGCGTTTTGCGTTTGCATGGACTGAACCTCAATGTCGGCTGGTGCTGCTGTGCGTGCGCTCCAACCCGTTAGGACCCGCCCAACCAGGGGTCCAGGCAGGGGGTCGCATGTTGCGCCCCGGGCGGCCCTGCTAGGGAAGGAAGCCCGTACACACGCCGGTTGGGCGGAGGGGGCGGTCCATCGCTTGCCGTGCGCCCGTGCGCCCGGTCTTCTTCACTCCTTGGCACTTGGCACACCTCTGCCAGGGGTCCGCACGCGGGAGGGGGGGGGGGGGCGGCGGCGACGGTCAGAAACATGAGTCTGCATTGCATGCGTGGTAACAAAAGCAAAGCTGCTCCATCCCTGCACTTGCGTTGCGATGCGCGTGGCAAAGCTTTGCGTTTCGGCACCTCGTGCGTTCTTCTGCGTCACTCTCTATCACTTGCCTCGTTGCCCACGCACCCGTACTGGTCCAGTAGGCTACCGACGCCCTGGGCCCGTGCTTGTGCTTGTTGCTTGCCATATGCAGATTCTGCCGGTCCCTGGCAGCCCTAGCGTGCTTCCTGGGAGCAGATTTAGCTGCTGCTGCAAGCAGCAGCAGCAGCAGGAGCAGTAACCTCAGCAACAGCAACAGCAACAGCAGCAGCGGCAGCCGCCGGCCGGCTCCGACACAGCGTGGCCACAACCTCCGACATGGCCGGCCGGGGCCGGCCCTGACGTCGACGCGGCGTGCAGTGCGACGGGCTTGCATATTGCGCTTACATACAATGAAGTTTTGCATCATCGACGCTCGGCACAAAGAAGTGCAAGGACAGCGGACTTGCCTGGTCGCAGCGGTTTCCTATCAATCACCAATTTGTGAAGTGGGACGCGGCGGCCGAGCGCATCATTTTGTGCGCCTGGTTTCAGGCGGCGGCGGTGAAGGCACGGCAACGACGGATTAAACGATATCGCGGTGGTGGCTGTGAGTGGCAGGGGCGCGGCAGTGGCGTTAGCGGGGCATCAGCGGCGACGGGCGGAGGCAGCTTGTTTGTGGCAGCGCCGGGATGGCGGGCTTGCAGGAAAGACGGCAACGCAACGGTGGCTGTGATGGGTTTAAGCCCACGATCCTATCTCCACTTGGCGCAGCCGCCGACAGCCCGTGCGGTCAGCAGCACTTGCGCCCGACGGCAAGTGCCACCGGCTCATCAGCAGGTGTGCGTGCTACACACACCCTCCTTCTCCCCAGCCTTGCATGTTGAGCTGTTTGCAGCATTCTGGCCCCCCATAATTCCGTAATCTGCCCCGTTCAGCGTCCACCTCGATGGAAGCAAGAAAGGCCCAAAAAACTTGATCAGGTAAACAGCACCCCTGCATTGTTTGTGCTTGGACGATTGCCTCTTGGGCATGCATGCCATGCATGCATGCATGGCATTGGGCCCAGTGGGCCCGACCCAATGTCTGCCGGTGGTGCTGTGCCTGGCTCTGCCCGGTCGGGCCCCCGAACATTTGGGGACAGGCAGGGAATCGTTGCAATCGGGCGGCCCTGCCAAGGAGGGAGAGCGCGTGCAGCATGCCGGTGGGCAGAACTCTGTCCTTCGCTGTTAAAGCGCCCTTGCACCAGTTCCTGTCTTTTTGCAGCCCTTCGATTGCACCACCCTCGGCGAGCGGTCTGTGCACGCCACACTCCTCGGGCGCCTGTTTTCGGACACGTAGCGGACTTTGTTTTGGCAGGCCTTGGCTTTGGGAGACGCCATGCTCACTCACACATCCCGGGACGCTTGGCCCGACCAGTCGCTGCTGGCCGGTACGGGGCTCGGCCTGGGGTCTGCGGTGATGTCAAGCGAGCGGGCGGCCATGTCAAAGCACCGCGGCGCCCTGCATTGGCCGGGCCCCTCAGTGGTCTGCCCGCCTTGATTGAGCATCAAAGCAGTCATCATCAGATGTTTGGAGCGTGCAGGACACATTGATGTTGTTTCCAGGACCCGGAACGGGTGACAGCAGGGACAGGGGTGATGTTCGATTCGTATCCAGGCAGAGGTTGCCATCTAAGCGGCGCTGCACATACAGCACCGGCGCAGGCCGTGCAAGTGTGTCGACACGCTTCAACACGTGCAGGTAATTGTTGCAGGGCGCGTTTCGGCTGCACATTGTCGGCGCGTCACTGGCGGCAGCATATACAAGAATCGAGAAACTATGCTGCCCCTAGACTAAACAAGTGGGAGTGAGGAGCCAGCTGACGCGCTCTCAAATCAGGTCTGTGCAATACATATCGGCCAGGCACATGGCAACTGGAAACCAAAGGGTCTACCCCGTATACCTCAAATATGAGAATGAAAAGACCCTGATGTTCCACCGGTCATGGGGGCATAAATGCAGGTCCAATCCACCCTTCTCTGAACCGCCGACACGCTATGGGGTGCACCTTATGCGACACATTGGGCTGCGTGCCATCCGACCTTGCACCTGGGACCGCCCACAGTGGTCGGCGATTTGACGGCCTCCGTGGCGCGACGCCAGCGCACACCCCCTGCGCGACCTTCACCACGACCAGGAGGAAAGGGCAGCCAACACAAAGTTGTAAACGGTACCTGGATCGCAACACGTTGGATGGATGGATGGATAGATGGATGGATGCTTTTGCCCTGACTTCAACCTGCGCGCATTCAGATTAATCAAGTGGCATGTTCAGGTTGGAAAACGGCGCTGCGCTCCTGCGTACACAGCACAGCGAGGGCGGGCAGCACACGGCGCCAAAAGCGCGGCGCGCACCAAGCTGCCGGCCCATCGTACATTCCGGCCATTCTATCCCGTCTTCAGTTGGCCAGCACCCGGCGGTAGACGTCGTTCATCCGCAGGTTGGTGTCGAGGTCGTAGCGCAGGCCCAGGTTCACCCGCACCCGGTCGGTGACACGCCAGTCGTCCTGAGCGTAGGCCGCCAGGATGTGCGAGTTGTAGTCGTAGACGCCGTTGGTCTGCTGCACGAAGGCAATCGGCCAGGTGGCGGCGTTGTTGCGGTCGAACAGCGCGTCGGTGCTGAACTGCCACTAGCCGCTCTCGTAGAAGTGCGCTTCGTAGGTGTGCTTGGCGTAGGTGTAGTCGCCGCCGAACTTGAGGTCGTGGCGGCCGCGGGTGGTGTAGAAGGTCTCGAAGAACTGCAGGCGCGTGCGCGGGAAGAACTGCGGCGACGTCCAGTTCTGGCCGGTCGTCACCGACGGCCGCACCACCTGCGCCACGCCCAGGGTCACCGGCACGGTGGCCACCTCGTTCCACATGTAGTGGGCCCGGAAGGTGTTCACCGCCGCGTTCGACAGGACCCAGTTCTGCTCGCCGATGACGCTGTGCATTTTACTCGAGTCGTTGACGTTGGCCGAGTCGGACGTGACGTTGGCGGTGCGCGTATGGAACTGGTCGTCGAAGGCGTAGCGCACGAAGAACGAGCTGCGGTCGTTCAGCCGGTGATCGAACTTGCCGACCAGCAGGTGCTCGCGCGAGGTCGATGGGAACGCCCCGTTCTCGGCCGCCGCGAACGGATTGCTGGCCGGCAGCGCGATGATGTTCTGCTTGTCGACGTCGGTGAACTCGTAGGCGCCGAAGAAATGCGTGCGGTTCTGGCGAATCGGCCCGCCCACCGAACCGCCGGCGCGCTTCTGCCCGTAGGTCGGCTTGGAGCGCTGGAAGGCGTTCTTGGCATTCAGGGCGTCATCGCGTCCGAAGTAGTAGCCGGTGCCGTGCAGGTTGTTGGTGCCCGACTTGGTGGCCACCGTGACCACCGCCGCCAGCGCCGCGCCGTACTGCGCGTCGAACTGGTTGCGGAACACCTTGAATTCCTGCACCGCGTCCTGGCTGATGTTGACGGTGGGGTCGCCCCAGATGGCGTCGTCGAGATCGCCGCCGTCGACGATCGTGGTGTAGCCGTTGCGCTGGTCGGCCGGACCGCCGAACTTCACGCGCGAGAACTTGCTGATGTAGTTGGGCGCGGCGCCGGGCATGAGCTGCGCCAGCGCCAGGAAGTTGCGTTCCAGCACCGGCAGCGCCTGGATCTGCGATTCGACGATGGTCGACGACGGCGCCGCCTTGGCCACCTCGATGATCGGCGTCTGTGCCGTCACGGTCACGCTCTCTTCGAGCGTGGCCACGCCGAGCTTGAGATCGAGCGTGGCATTGGCGCCGATGGTGATGACCATCTCGCGCGTGCTCGTGCCGAAGCCGGCCAGTTCCGCCTTGATGACATAGGGCGCCGGCTGCAGGGAGACGGCGCGGTAGGCGCCCTCGTCGTTGGTGACCACGGTCTGCTGCGCGCCGTTGTTCTTGTTGGTGATGGTGACCGTGACGCCGGGCAGCGCGCCGCCGCCCTCGTCGACGATCCGTCCCGAGATGTTGCCGCCGACCATCTGCGCCGGGGTCACCCCCGGCAGCAGCAGCGCCACCAGCGCCGTTGCCGCGGCCATCCGTCCCCAATGCCTCGTCACTCGTGCTGTGTCCATGGGTTCGTCCTTTCACCACCGCCTTGGCGGAAGTCGACGCCGCCGGTGAATCTGCCGCGTGGTCCGACGCTCTCCTTACCGCACGCCGCCTACTTCACGCCGAACGCCAGCAGCACGTTGCCGCGCGTGCCGCCGCCCAGATCCGAATAGCCCGAGGTGACAAACAGCATGCCGCCGGCCACCACCGGCCCGGCGGCGTTGATGCCGCCGCCGGTGGCCTCGACGCCGTTGACGGTGGGGAAGGTCCTGGCCGTGTCGTACGACCAGATGGCCTTGCCGTCGGCGGTCGCAAACGCGTAGACCGTGCCCGTGCTCGTGCCCATGAAGACCACGCCCGGCATGACCGAGATGGGCGCGGCCCCGCCCACCGGCGGCGACGAGCGCCACACCGGCTCGCCGCTGGCGATGCTGACGGCGGCCAGGCCGAGCCGCGCGTCGGCCCGCGTGTTGGGGAAGTAAGCCAGGCGGCCGTCGGCGGCCGAGCCCCACATCATGCCGCCGCCGCCGTTCTCCCACCCGAGGCCGAGCTGCCGGGTCCACACGATCTCGCCCTGCCGGTCGGGGTCCAGGCCCCAGGCGTCGCCGCTCTTCTGACCGATGACGATGAACGAGCGGCCGTTCGGCAGCGTGCGCAGGATCGGCGCGTTGCCGAAGTCGAAGTCCGGCCCGAGGTCGTCGGGACAGGTCTCCGACTTGTTGTCGGTCGGCACGTTGGGCCGGTACACGCCCGGACAGTCGCGCACGTAGTGGTCGAGGGCCATCACCTGCTTCACCCACTTGCGCGCCCCGGTGTCGAGGTCGTAAGCGATGACGGCATCCGAGGCGATGTCGGCCGGCTCGGTGTAGCCATTGCCGGTGGCCACGTAGACCAGCCGCCGCTTCACATCCACCGTGGGCGACGACCACACCCCCGCGCCGGCGGGCGCGTAGAGCTGCGTGCCCCTGGTGGTCTTCTTCGTGCGCTTCGGCTCGTCGGCGATGGTGTACGACTTCCAGATGCGCTTCCCGGTGAGGGCGTCGTAGGCGGCCAGGCCGCCGCGGAAGGTGCAGCACGGATAGTCCGGATGGCCGGCGCCCGATTCCTCGAGCGACGAGAGCGGCACGTAGAGCCGGCCGTCGGCCAGTTTGGGCGCGCCGGTGACCCGGGCAATCGGATGCGGGTCGAGCCGCTCCTTCCACACCAGCGCGCCGGTCTCGGCGTTGACGGCATAGACGTTGGCGCGGATGTCGCCGAAGTAGAGCAGGTAGCGGTTCGCGCCGTTCCCCGGCCCGACGCGTCGGCGCCGTGCGCACGCCCGCGGCGGCGCGATACGACCAGTGCACGCAGCCGGTCTGGGCATCGAGCGCGTAGACGAAGCCGGTATCGGCGCCCACGAACACGCGGCCGCCGACAATCGCCGGTTGCCCGTAAGCCGAGTTGCCCATCGGGAACCCGAACGCCCACTTCAACCCCAGCTTCGGTGTGTCGGCGGCGGTCAAGCCTGGCGCGGCCTGAAAGCGCGTGTTGGCTCCGTCGGCACCCCAGCCGTTCCATTCGGAGCCAGTGAAGGGCGTGAAGGCCGGCGTGCCCTCGCACCGGTTCTTCATGGTCGACGCGTCGCCCGTGGCGGCAGACCCGAGGGGACGGCCGCCGAGGTAGACCGCCATCACCCGCTTCTGCCACTCGGTGAGCCCGGTGGCGTGTGAAGCGTGCGGGCCGCTCGTGATCTTGGCCAGCACCTCTTCGGGCGTGCGCTGGTTCAAGGCGTATCGATCCGGGGCGCGATCGGTACCGTTGTCGTGGCACGAGGCGCACTTGGCGGTGAACGCGAAGATGCCGCCGTTGGTGCCCTGCGGGTGCGTCAGGTCGCCGGTGGTGAGCGACGGCGCCTGCGCGTGCACTTCGGCGGCCATTTCGGCCAGGGCCAGCCACCCGGCGGCGGCCACGATTGAGCCGAGCTGGCGACTCATGCGCATGTGTCCTCTCTTGGCGCGGACGATATCACTTTCCCTGCCGGCGCCAATCCACCCCTGCCGGCGCCGATCCACACCACGGCTGACTGCCCGGCTCGACTAGCGGCACCGCCGGGGGCCAGCCGGCCGACGGCATGGTGGCGGCAGAACTCGCTACAATCCGCTCGCAGGGGAGGAAGCCGCGTGAACAGGACATCCGCGTCGCTGACCGTCGTGCTCGTCGCCGTCGTCAGCGCCGCCGTGAGCACCCAGGTCGCGCCGGTGCGCGACTGGCCCATCTACGGCGGCGACGCCGGCGGCCGCAAGTACCTCGCCGCTCACGGCCATCACCCCGGCCAACGTGGCGGGCCTGCGTCAGGCGTGGGAATGGAAGACCGGCGAACAACCCAACCAGCAGCTCGGCACCTTCCCGGGCGCGTTCCAGAACACGCCGCTGATGATCGACGACGTGCTCTACGTGAGCACGCCCTACAACCGGGTGGTCGCGCTCGAGGCCGCGACCGGCCGCGAGATCTGGGCGTTACGATCCCCGAAGGCCTACGACGACGGCCAGCCGGCCAGCGGCCAGGGCTTCATCCATCGCGGCGTGGCCGCCTGGCGCGACCGAGCGGCCGCTGCGCATCTTCCTCAACACCCGCCACCGTCTGATCTCGCCTCGATGCGCACACCGGCCGCCCGGTCACGACGTTCGGCACCGCCGGCGAGATCGACTCTCGGCCGAGGGGCTGCTCTGGCCGATCAACAAGAAGCACTACGCGAACACGTCGCCGCCGGTCGTCTACAAGGACCTCGTGATCCTCGGCAACGGCGTCGGCGACCGGCTCACCTACAAGAACGATCCGCCCGGCGACGTGCGCGCCTTCGACGCGCGCACCGGCAAGCAGGTGTGGACGTTCCACACCATCCCCCAGCCCGGCGAGTTCGGCAACGAAACGTGGAAGGACGGCGCCTGGAAGTTCACCGGCCACACCAACGTGTGGGCGCCGATGACGCTCGACGCCGAACGCGGCCTGCTCTACCTGCCGGTGAGCACGCCCAGCAACGACTACTACGGCGGGCGCCGCCCGGGCCAGAACCTCTTCGCCGAATCGCTCGTGTGCCTCGATGCGGCCACCGGCAAGCGCAAGTGGCACTTCCAGATCGTCCATCACGGGCTGTGGGACTACGACCCGGCGTCGCCGCCCAACCTCGTGACCCTCACGCGTCGACGGCCGGCGCATCGACGCCGTGGTGCAGCTCACCAAGCAGGGCTTCGCGTTCGTGTTCGATCGGGTCACCGGGCGCCGGTGTGGCCGATCGAAGAACGGCCGGTGCCGCCAGAGCGACGTGCCGGGCGAGCAGACCTCGCCGACGCAGCCCTTCCCCACCAGGCCGGCGCCCTTCACCGAGCAGGGCGTGTCGCTCGATGACGCCTTCGATCTGACGCCCGAACTGAAGACGGCCGCCCGGGCCGAGCTGCAGAAGTTCCGGCTGGGACCGCTCTACACGCCGCCCTCGCTGCAGGGCACGTTGCGTGCGCCCGGGCGTCTGGGGCGGGGCCAACTGGGGCGGCGCCGCCTTCGACCCCGAGACCGGCATGCTCTACTTCAAGGCCATCAACGCCGGCCAGGTGGTGCGGATCGAGAAGCGTGATCCCGACGCGCCCACCAACCGCCCGGGCGAGGTGGACGCCGACTACGTCAACCGCGGCTTGCCCGGATGGTTCATGGACGGCCTGCCGCTGACCAAGCCGCCCTACGCGCGCATCGTGGCCATGGATCTGAACGCCGGCACGATCAAGTGGCGCGAGGCTTTCGGTGACTATCCCGCCGTGCGCCAGCAGCTCGAGAAGCTGGGCGTGGCCGCGCCGGAAAGACTAGGCGCCCAGGGGCCGGCCGGCCTGGTCGTGACGCGGGGTGGGCTGATCTTCGTGGGCGGCGGCGACCGCGCCTTCCACGCCCTCGAGGCGACCACCGGCCGGGAGTTGTGGCGTACGCCGACGCTCGAGACCACCGGCACGCCCATGACCTACGCCACCGCGGCGGGCCGCCAGTTCGTGGTGGTGGCCACGGGACGCGGTCCCGAGGCGACCTTGCTGGCCTTCAGCCTGCCGGAATAGACCGAGTCCGCGGGTCGACCAGGGCGAAGGCGCCCGCGCTGATGGTCCGTTGGCCGAATGGCTGCGCGGCCTGCTCGGGCCACCCGGCCTGCTACGGCAACGGGTAGCGCGCGTCGATGGCCTCGAGGTAGCGGCGGGTCTCGCGATAGGCGACGGCGCTGCCGTCGCGCACGCGGTTGGCGTGCTGCGGTCCGGCGTTGTAGGCGATGAGCGCCAGCCGCGCGTTGCCGCCGTAGGCCCGCAGCAGGCTCGACAGATACGCGATGCCGCCGGCTAGATTCTCCGTGGGCTGCCACGGGTCGACGCCGAGCGACGCCGCGGTTGCCGGCATCAGTTGCATCAGCCCGATGGCACCCGCGCTCGACACCGCACGCGGATTGCCGGCCGATTCGGCGGCGATGACCGCGCGGACCAGTTCCGGCGCCACGCCGTGGCGGGCCGACAGCGCCAGCAGGTCGGCCTCGAGGTGGGCCAGGGTCTGCCAGGGACCGGGCGCCGGCGCCGCCCTGGCCGTGACCGCCGTTTGCGGCTCCCGCCACCGCGCCTCGAGGAACGCCGCCACCGACGGGCGCGGCTGGCCGGCCATGAGGGCGGCGCGCGCGCCGTCGAGGTCGGCGAGTGTCAGGTGCCCGGCCAGGACGTCGGCGATCTCTTGAGCGCTGTAGCCGCCGAGGCCCATGGACCAGGCAATCTGGTCGCGCGCCCGCACGCCGCGATCGCACGGCAGGGCGAGCCGTGACGTCCCGCCGACAGGCTGGAACGGCGTGACGTCGCCGGCCGCCACCAGGGCGGCGCCCGCGGGTCCGAGAATGGCCGCCGTAACGCGCCAGAAGTCGGCCGCTGGGCCGGCTGCCAACACGTCCGCATCGTCCCCCGCCGGCGATCGGCGCGGGTCCAGGTCAGCGCGGGATTCCCGCACGGCCCGGGCATACTGCGTGGCCAGACCGGGCACTTCGGCAACCGAACACTCGGGCGGCGCTGGTGCTTCCGCGACTGGCGGCGCTAGCGCTCCCGCGACCGCCGGCGCCGCGCCCAATGCCAGGGCCAGGACGAGGCTGGCGAGGACACAGGCAGGCGACGGACACGACATGGCGGCGACCGGTGCAAGCGATATGCCGCGAGCGCGGCGGATCCTCGGTGGCGCGGGGACAGGGCGCGCTCCGGGCCGGCCGGTGACACGGCCTATAATTCTTGCGTCGTCTCGAACGGGCTCGGCCGAGCCGGTGGACGGCACAGGAGTGGCACATGTTATTGGCATTGGTCCTGGCCCTCGCGCAGGCCGTTTCGGGCGTTGCCGGCGTGGTCAAGGACACGAACGGTCAGGTGGTGGTCGGCGCCGCCGTCGCGGTGCGCACGCCGTCGGGCGCCGTGCGGCAGACCGTCACCGACGGCGAAGGCCGCTTCACGATCGATGGTGGCGCCCGGTGCCGGCGCCACGCTGGTCGTGCGCGCGCCCGGCTTCGCCGAGAAGCGGCAGGCCATCGCCGGCCGCCGAGATGGAAGTGGTGCTCTCGCCCGCGTCGGTGCTCGAAACGGTCATCGTCACCGCCACTCGCACCGAACAGCGCCTCGGCGACGTGCCGGCGAGCGTGAACGTGGTCGACGAGCGAGGCATCAAGGCCTCGCCCGCGGTCGTCGCCGACGATGTGCTGCGCCAGGTGCCGAGCTTCAGCCTGTTCCGCCGCACCAGCAGCCTGGCCGCCCAGCCGACCACGCAGGGCGTGTCGCTGCGCGGCATCGGCCCGAGCGGCCAGAGCCGCACGCTGGTGCTGCTCGACGGCGTGCCGTTCAACGATCCCTTCGGCGGCTGGGTCTACTGGACGCGCGTGCCGCTGCTCAGCGTCGACCAGATCGAGATCACCGAAGACACGGCCTCGAGCCTCTACGGCAACTACGCCATGGGCGGCGTGATCAACATCATCACCAGCCGCCCGACGCAGGCGCACGGTGGAGTTGCAGCCGCAGTACGGCAACCGCAGCAGCGCCGAAGGTCGACTTCTTCGCCAGCGACCGGTGGCGCAAGCGTCGGCGTGGCCGTCGAGGGCAGTGTCTTCGACACCGACGGCTTCCCGATCGTCGCCGCGCCGGAGCGCGGTCCGATCGACAACAACGCCGACGTCGATTACCCCAACTTCACGGGCAAGCTGGAGTTCGACCCGTCGGACCGGCTGCACACGTTCGTCCGCGCCGGACGGTTCGCCGAGGACCGGACCAACGGCAAGGTCGGCGAGGTCAACGACACGGTGTGGACCTCGGCCAGCGGCGGCGCCCAGGCGCAGCTGCCCGACAACAGCACGCTGCAGGCGCACGTCTTCGTCGACCGGCAGCGCTCGCACTTCAACTTCCTGGCCGTCACCAACGCCGCCACCACGCGCAGCGTCGTGCGCCTGGCCACCGACCAGAAGGTGCCGACCAACGGCGTCGGCGGCATGGTGCAGTGGACCAAGGTGCTCGGCGCCACGCAGGTGTTCAGCGCCGGCACCGACTTGCGCTGGGTGGACGGCGACAGCGAAGAGGACGCCTACATCGCCGCCGTGCCCACGGTCATCACCGGCGTCACGCAGGCCGCGACGTTGTCGCTGCGCCGCATCTCGGGCGGCACGCAGCGCAGTCTCGGCGCGTTCGTCTCGGACGTCATCACGCCCGACCTCGAAGCTGGTGCTGACGCTGAGCGCCCGCGCCGATCAGTGGCGCAACTACGACGGCCACAACCTCGAGACGTCGGTGGCCACGGGGCTGCCCACCGCCAACAACCGCGACGACCTGGCCGACCGCACCGACACCGTGTTCAGCCCGCGCGTCGCCGCGCTCTACCACTTCACCGATCGGGTCACGGCCTGGGGGGCGGTGAACTCCGGCTTCCGCGCGCCGACGCTCACCGAGCTCTACCGCCAGTTCTCGGTGGGCGCCGTGGTGACCCGTCCGAACTCCGAACTGGGCCCGGAGCGGCTGGTCGGCGGCGAACTCGGCGTCAACGTGGCGCCGGTCAAGCAACCTGACCGCGCGGATGACCTGGTTCGACAACCGCGTGAAGAACCCGGTGTCGAACGTCACGTTGACGCCGACGCTGGCCCAGAAGCAGAACCTGGGCCGGACGCGCATCCGCGGCGTGCAGACCGACGTCGAATATCGCCTCGGCCTGGCGTGGCGCCTGGCCGGCGCCTACCTCTACAACGAAGCCAAGGTCACCGACGGCGGCGACGCCAACGCCGCGCTGGTCGGCAAGTACCTGGCGCAGGTGCCCAAACACCGCGGCTCGGTGCAGCTCTCCTACACGCACCCCGCCTTCGCCACCATCGCGGTCAGCGTGCAGATGCAGGGGGCGCAGTTCAACGACGACCGGAACGTCAACACCATCCCGGCAGCCACCCTGACCTACGCCGGCTACGCCGCCGACCTGCCGCCCGGCCTGCCCGGCTACACGGCGGTCGACGTCTCGGCCTCGCGCGGGATGGGCCGGAACGTCGAGGTGTTCGTGGGCGCGCAGAACCTGTTCGACCAGGTCTACTTCGTGCAGACCAACCCGTCGACCATCGGCACGCCGCGCCTGGTCAACGCCGGCGTGCGCGTGCGCTTCGCCGGTCGCTGACGTCGAGCCCCGGCCGAGGCGGGTTGGCCCAGCCGGGATGCGGCCGAGACGGCGGGGGCCACAAGCGACGCCGCCCGGACCGATGTAGGATTCGGGGCATGAGCGAACGTGTAGTCGTACACCTCCCGGCCATGCCGCAACCCAAGGACTTCGCGCTCGACGCGACGACCCCTGCCGACAGCCCGGCAGCCGAACGCTACGCCACGGCGCTCGTGGTCTGGGAGCGCGTGGTGAACGACATCGCCAAGCGCATCGGCAAGAAGCGCTAGCGCGGTGACGGCCGCCCGACCGTACTCGAGCGGAGGGCGGCGCTCCGGGCGCCTGCTGGCGGTCACGCTCGGCTGCTTCCTCGCGTTCGCCGTGGCCCCGGGCCTGACCCCGGTGCGGCACGCGCTGTCGGCGCCGCTCATCGTCCACGACGACAACGCGCACGGCGACGCGGCCTATGTCATGGCCGGCGGCCTGGCCAGCGAGGAGCGCCTGCGGGCCGCCGCCGACCTGTATCACATGGGCCGGGTGCCGCGCCTCTACCTGCTGCGCGACGACGGCCGCAGTTACCACTCCTTCACCGAGCGCCGCCCGCTGTCGCGCACGGAGTGGATGGTGGCCTATCTGGGCTGGCTCGGGGTGCCGCCCGCGCAGGTCACGCTGGTGGCCGACCAGCCCGGGTCGCGGCTCGGCTCGCTGCACGAAGCCGACCTCGTGCGCGCGGCGCTGCCGCCTGAGGTCCGGCACCTCGTGGTCGTGACCTCGCCGGTGCACACCCGCCGCAGCGGGCTGGCCTTTCGCCGGCGCCTCGGCCCCGAGGTGACGGTGACGACCTACGCGGCCATCGACTGGGCCCTCAGCGCCGAAGCGTTCGCGCCGCTGTGGCTGGAGTACCCTGAAGCTGGCCCTCTACGCCGTCGTCGCCTGACGCCGTCGCCGCCGCTCACGCCCTTGCCCTGCGGCCCGCCCATGTCCTTGTGCGGGCGGACCGCTACCGCACACAATCCCGCATGCAACGACGACGCTTCCTGGCCACCTCGGCGCTCGGCGGGGCCGGCCTCGTGGCTGGGCATGCCGGCTGCGCGCCGACCGGCAGCACCACGAGCCCCACGGCGCCGCCCGCGCCCGTGCCGGTCACCGGCGCCGAGCCGTTCGAGCTGCACGAGGCCACGGTCGACAGCCTGCAGGACGACATGGGTTCGGGCCGGCGGACGGCACGGCAGATCACCGAACTCTACCTGGCGCGGATTGCCGCGCTCAACACCGCGGGACCGGAGCTGCGCGCGATCATCGAGACCAACCCGGACGCGCTGGCGATTGCCGATGGGCTCGACGCCGAGCGCCAGGCGGGCCGGGTGCGCGGACCGCTGCACGGCATCCCCATCGCGCTCAAGGACAATCTCGACACGCACGACCGGATGACGACCACCGCCGGTTCGCTGGCGCTCGAAGGCTCGATCCCGCCGCAGGATTCGTTCGTGGCCGCGCGGCTGCGTGAGGCGGGCGCCATTCTGATCGCCAAGGCCAACATGAGCGAGTGGGCCTACTGGCGCGGCTTCAACGCGTCGAGCGGCTGGAGCGGCCGCGGCGGCCAGGGCCGGAATCCCTACGCGCTCGACCGCACCACCTGCGGCTCGAGTTCGGGCTCGGGCGCCGCCGCCGCGGCGAACCTGGCCGCCCTTACCGTGGGCACCGAGACCGGCGGCTCGATCATCTTCCCGTCATCGATCACGGGCGTGGTCGGCGTGAAGCCGACGGTGGGCTTGTGGAGCCGCGCCGGCATCATCCCGATATCCCACTCCCAGGATTCCGCCGGCCCGATGACGCGCACCGTGCGCGATGCCGCCATCCTGCTCGGCGCCGCGTGCGGCGTGGATCCCCGCGACGCCGCAACCGCGGCCAGCGCCGGCAAGTTCCACCGCGACTACACCACGTTCCTCGATCCCGCCGGGCTGCAAGGCGCGCGGCTCGGCATCGTGCGCAACCTCCCGGGCTTCGACGAGCGTGTCCTGCAGGTGTTCGCGCAAGCGGTCGAAGACATGAGGGCCGCCGGCGCGGTCGTCGTCGATCCCGCCAACCTCCCCAACCTGGACGCCGGCAGCGTCTTCCAGGAACTGCCGCTGGTGGTGTTGAACTACGAATTCAAGGCCAACATCAACAAGTACTTCCAGAGCCTGGGCGCGACTGCGCCGGTGAAGACCCTGGAGGAGCTCATCGCCTTCAACGAGCGGCACCGCGACCGCGAGATGCCCTACTTCGGACAGGAGCGCCTGATCCAATCACAGGCCACGAGCGGCCTCGACGACCCGCGTTACCTGAACGCGCTCGCCACCGTGCGCCGCGTGACGCGGGACGAGGGCATCGACGCGCTCATGGCCCGGCACGACCTCGACGCCATCGTGGCGCCCACGGCCGGCCCGGCCTGGCTCATCGACCATATCCGCGGCGATCGCTTCGACGGCGGCGACAGCGCCGGGACGGCCGCCATGGCCGGCTACCCGGACATCACGGTGCCGATGGGACTAGTGGCCGGGCTTCCGGTGGGCGTGTCGTTCTTCGGGCGGGCGTGGAGCGAACCCACGCTGTTCAAGATCGCCTACGCCTACGAGCAGGCCACCCATCGCCGCCAGCCGCCGACCTACCGGCCCACGCTGGGCTAAGGGCGGGCCGTCGCCGTCCGGGCGCGTGCGCGCGGGGCGCCGGCCGCCGCCCGCTCAGGCCAGCACGACCAGCGTTTCGCCGATGTCGCGCAGGCCCAGACGGCCACGCTCGGCGTCGAGCATCCGGGCAGGACCGGCGATCGGCTCGTCCACCGGTTCGCGGCTCAACGCGAACGACTGGTGGTGCACCGGCACGAACAGCCGGGCGCCGGCGGCGTCGGCCATGGCCACGGCCTGCTCGGGCGTGCAGTGGTTGGTGATCCACGGGTCGTAAGCGCCGATCGGCATGATGGCGGCCGCGAACGGCCCGTAGCGGCGATGGCCGCGAAACGCCGCCGTGTGGGCCGTGTCGCCGCCAATCAGCAGCCGCTGGCCTTCGCGCTCGACCACCCACCCGGCGTAGCCGCGGTGGGTGTCACGCTGGATGCGCGCGCCCCAGTGCTTGACCTCGATCGCCCGCACCCTGACCTCCCCGCGTGGGGTCGTGACGGTGACCGCGTCGTCCCAGCGCAGCTCGTGCACGGCCCCGTAGGCACGCCGTGGGAGCAGGTCCGCGGTCTCGGCCGCCATCACCGCCACGGGCGTGCCCCGCACCGCCGCCAGCGACGGCGTGTCGAGATGATCGAAGTGGGCGTGCGAGACGAGCACCAGGTCGACCGCCGGCACCTCGTCGGCGCGCAGCGCGCACTGCACCAGGCGCTGCGGTCCGAAGCTGCCGATGCCGAGGTC
This sequence comes from uncultured Acidobacteriota bacterium, assembly GCA_963843885.1. GTDB lineage: Bacteria > Acidobacteriota > Vicinamibacteria > Vicinamibacterales > UBA2999 > CADEFD01. The sequence goes on along the minus strand of CAWJMJ010000006.1, from coordinate 8,033 downwards.
CACGCCAATCCGGTTGAAGAGCACGGGATCGGTGAGGATACGCAGGCCGTAGAAGTTGATGAACACCGTGGCATGCCCAAGCCAGGCCAGCGTGACGGCATTGTCGCGCCACGTCGCCGGGGTCGGCCGGTGCCGGGCCCTGGGCACGTCGGTGCCGATTTCGGCCAGGCGGGCGCGCAGGAAGCGGGCGCTCCACGAATCGGCGACGGCCGTCCAGGCCGCGCCGGCGCCGGCCAGCACGCCGGTGGCGAGCAGGCCGCGACGATTCACAAAAGGCATGGTGGTTGAGACTCGGGTTCTCTGCCGGATGTTCCCACACCCGTCGCGGCGAACGCCATTCGCCATTTTCCGTGCAAGCTCGACCGCTCTAACCGTGCAACCATAGTCCGGCCCGCGACATTCGCGTCGTGCGCGCTCGTTGGATCCAGGCACTGTTCTCGTGAATGAAACGCATGACAGGGGGATGCCGGAAGCAAGCATCCCCGTCGAGGTCGCGCTCCGGCGGCATTCCCTTCAGTGGCGGCTGCCGGCGCTCATCTGCGGCCTGTTCGTGATCGTGCTGACCGCGGTCGTCTACGCCGCCTACCGCGAAGTCGAAGTCACCCTCGAGCGCGGTGCCGGCGAGCGGGCGCAGCAGGCCGCCCAGCAGATTGCCGCGATGCTCGCGCCGGCCACGGGGCAGACCGTGACCCGGCTCCAGCGGGTGGCGCCGGCCGTGCGCGACTACCTGCAAGATCCCACGCCAGCGCTGCTCGAGCGCGCTCGAACGGCGCTCGCGGCCGTTCCTCCCACGGCCACCCGCCACGTCATCGTCTGGAATGCTGCCGGTGAGCGCCTGTTCGAGCTGCCGGAGGCCGGTGGCGAGGACGCCAGCGCGCGGGCGCTCCCGCCGCCGCAGCGTCCTCCGGCCCCCGGTATCAGCCCCATCCAGGCCCAGGGCGACGTCGCCTTTGCCGACTACGGCGTCCCCATCGCCGACGACGCCGGCGCACCGCTCGGCTGGGTCAGCGTTCGCGCCGTCCTCAGCGTCACGCCCGCCGATGCGCTCAGCCGGCTGGTCGGCGGCGACGCCCGCATCCTGTTCGGCAGCCGTGACGGCGGCTTGTGGACGGACATGACGCGCGTCACCGAAGGGCCGGCCGTGGACCTCACGTCGCGCCAGTTCCAGCGCTTCCGCAACGTGCGCGGCGAGGAGCGAATCGGCGCGCTCAGCGACCTGCCCGACACGCGCTGGCTCGTGTGGGTGGGTTTCCCGCGGGCGGCCACGGTGGCCACCGCCCACGCGTTCCTGTGGCGGATGGCCTTCATCGTCTTCCTGGTGGCGGTCGCCGCCATGCTGCTGGCGCGGCGGCTGGTGGCGGAGGTGACGACGCCGCTCACCGCCATGACCACGGCCGCCGAGGCCATCGCCGGCGGCGATTACTCGCGCCGGGTCGCCACCGATCGGCGCGACGAGATTGGCCGGCTGGGACGGTCGTTCAACGCCATGAGCGCGCAGGTCGCGCGCGAACTGGCCGAGCGGAAGCGCGCCCATTGAACAGCTGCAGGCCCGCGAGTCGCAGCTGCGCCTCTACGCCCTGCACAGCCCGGTTGCCGTGGCGATGTTCGACGTGGCCATGCGCTACCTCGTCGCCAGCCGGCGCTGGGTGGAGGACTACCAGCTCGGCGACCAGCCGCTCGTGGGACGCAGCCTCTACGACGTGAACCCCGACCTGCCGCCGCACTGGCGCGAGGTGCACCAGCGGGCGCTGGCCGGCGCCATCGAGACCTCGGACGACGACCCGTACCGGCGCGCCGACGGCACGACGGCGTGGCTGCGGTGGGAGGTGCGGCCCTGGCGCCAGGGCGACGGAACCATCGGCGGCGTCATCATCTTCTCGGAGGACATCACGGAGCGCAACGCCGCCGCGGCGGCGCTGCGCGAGAGCGAAGGCCGCTACCGCACGCTCTTCGACTACGCGCCCGACGGCATCCTGATTGCAACCCCCGACCGCCGCTACATCGACGTCAATGCCAGCATGTGCCGCATGCTGCGGCGGACGCGCGAAGAGACCATCGGCCTCGACGCCAGCGACATCGTGGCCCCCATCGAGCACGACCGCCTCGGCCCGACCATGCAGGCGATTGCCGCGCGCCACGACCATCATGAGGAGTGGCAGATTCAGCGCGGCGACGGCACGGTGTTCGCGGCCGACGTCATCGCCACGCAGATGCCGGACGGCAACGTGCTCGGTATGTTCCGCGACAACACCGACCGCAATCGCGCCGTCGCGGCGGTACGCGCTGCCGAGGAACGGATGCGGTTCGCGCTGGAGAGCGCCGGCGTCGGCATCTGGGATGCCGACTACGCCACCGGCACGGTGCGCTGGTCCGGGGTGCTGGAGGCGCAGTACGGCCTGCCGTCGGGCGCGTTCGAGCGTCCGCTCGAGTCGTTCTTCGAACGGATCCATCCCGACGATCGCGAGGCGGTGCGCGCGACCATCACCGAGGCGATGGCCGGCGGCACCGATTTTTCGTTGCAGCACCGCATCGTCCGGCCCGACGGCGTGGTCCGTTGGGTCAACGGCGCCGGCCAGATTCACCTGGACGCCGGCGGGCGGGCGGTGCGCGGCGTCGGGGTCTCGCTCGACGTCACCGAGCGGCACATCCTCGAGGCCCAGTTCCAGCAGGCGCAGAAGATGGAGGCCGTGGGCCGCCTGGCCGGCGGGGTCGCGCACGACTTCAACAACCTGCTCACCGCCATCCTCGGCTATTGCGGCATCCTGCTCGACGACCTGCGGGCCGAAGACCCGATTCGCCAGGACGTCGTCGAGATCCAGAAGGCCGGCGTCCGGGCCGCGGAACTGACCCGCCAGCTCCTCGCCTTCAGCCGCCGGCAGATCATCGAGCCGACGGTGCTCGACCTGAACGACGTGGTCGCCGGGCTGCGTTCGCTGCTCAGCCGGCTGATCAACGAAGACGTGGAGATCGTCACGGCGCTCAGCGCCACTCCCATGCTGATCAACGCCGACCGCGGGCAGATCGAGCAGATCATCGTCAACCTGGCCGTCAACGCCCGCGACGCCATGCCCCGGGGCGGCCGGCTCACGATCGAGACCGCGCACGTGGAGCTCGACGAAGACTACGCCGCGGTGCACCTGGGAGTGAAGCCCGGCGCCTACGTGGCGCTGACCGTGACCGACACCGGCACCGGGATGACCCCGGAAGTGCAGGCGCACCTGTTCGAGCCGTTCTTCACCACCAAGGAACCAGGCAAGGGCACCGGGCTCGGGCTGGCCACGGTGCACGGGGTGGTCGCGCGCGGTGGCGGCAGCGTCGGCGTCTACAGCGAGGTCGGCAAAGGCACCTCGATCAAGGTCTACTTCCCGCGCGGGGCGGCAGCGGCCGCGGCGGCCCCACCGGCGGCACGCCGCGCGGACGAGGCGATCCGGGGCGACGGGCGCACGGTCCTGGTCGTCGACGACGCCGAGGCCTTGCGCGAGCTGATGCAGAAGACCCTGCAGCGCCGCGGCTACACGGTGCTGCTGGCCGCCAACGCCGCCGAGGCGCGGCGCCAGTTCGACCACCACCAGACTATCGACGTGCTGCTCACCGACGTGGTCATGCCCGGCGCCAGCGGCCCCGAGCTGACCGCCCAGCTGCTGGCCCGCCGTCCCGAGCTGAAAGTAATCTACATGTCGGGTTACACCGAAGACGCGATCGTGCATCACGGCGTGCTGAAGCTGGGCATCGCCTTCCTGCACAAGCCATTTACCGCCGACGCACTGAGCCGCAAGATTCGCGAAGTGCTCGGCCGCTGAGTCACCGCACGAGGAACCTCACATCATGAAGCACGGCTTGGGCACAATCCTGGAACGCTTGGCGGAGCGCGTTACCCAGTGGACGGGCGGCAACGGCGGCTTCGCCTCGGCAGTGGCGATCGTGGTGACGTGGGGCGCGCTGGGCCCGGTCTTCGGGTTCTCGGACACCTGGCAGCTGGTCATCAACACCGGCACCACCATCGTCACCTTCCTGATGGTGTTCCTGATTCAGCGGGCGCAGAACAAGGACGCGCTGGCCATTCACCTGAAGCTCAACGAGCTGGTGGCCGCGATGCAGGGCGCCAGCAACCGCCTGATCGACGTCGAGGCGCTATCCGAGGAGGATCTCAAGGCGCTGCGCTCCCACTACCACGAACTGGCCACCCTGAGCCGCGCCGAGAACGACACGACGCGGTCCCATTCGATCGACGAGGCACGCCAGCGGCATCGCAGCAAGCGCCAGGCACGCGATCACTCAGGCCACGGCACGACGTCGTGAGCGCGCCGTCGCCTTCCGAAAGCGCAGCCGCTCCGCGGGCGTGGTGTCGCCCTTCATGACCACCGCGACCTGCCGCAGCGCGTGCTCGTTGTCCTCATCGGTGTTCGACGCCACGCAGTCCGCCGGCACGTAGATCTTGAGCCCGCGCATATAGGCGTCGTTGGCGGTGAAGAGCACGCAGATGTTGCCCGCCAGGCCGGCCATCACGACGCGCCGGATGCGCAGTTCGCGCAGCAGGGTGTCGAGCGTCGTGTCGTAGAACCCCGAATGCTTGGGCTTGAGCACGAAGTAGTCGCGAGCCGTGGGCCGCAGCCGCGATGACACGGCCCGGCCCGGCGACGTGGGCCGCGTGCAGTGCGCCACGGTCCGTTGAAAGTCGGAGCGCCACTTCCCGAAGTTGTCGTTGACGTAGACGACCGGCACGCCAGCGCGCACGGCCTGCCGCTTCAAACCCGCCAGGCGCGGAGCCATGGCTTCCGAGCGCGCGATGAGCGGCCCGGCCCCGTCGAAGGCCAGATCGTTGATGACGTCGATGAGCAGGAGCGCCGTCTGCGCAGCAGGTAGCTGCACCAGAGTGGTGCGCGGGGAAGAGGGGCGGCGAGGCATGATTCGCCATTTTACCAAGTGCCCCCGCCCGCACCATCAAGCGACGATCGGCGCTGCGCCGGCGCTGCCGCCGCGACGGTGGTTCAACGCCGTGGATTGCGGTTGGGTGCTACCCGCCCTCTGGCTCGAGCGCCGACATCAAGGATGGGTTGCCGGTGAGCAGCCCATCGTAACCGTGCAGGGCCGCGCCCATCACAATCCCGTCCTTCGTGATCTCGTAGGCGCGCAGATCCTTGCTGTGCTCACTGCCCCGCACCTTCACCACGGCCATGAGGCGGCGCAGCTGCCCTCCGAGGACGAGATAGCGCTGCATGATGATCGCGTCGGTGAGGAAGGCCGTTCCATGCGGGCTGAAACGGAGGTCGGTGTAGCTGTCCTCGACCTCCGCCGTCATCATCATGGTGATGCCCATGCCGGTGAGGACGGTGACCATGCGATAGAGCGACTCCCGAAACTCCTCCCGAAACGTCGGCGCCAGGGCCAGCTCGAAGCCGGAGAGCGAATCGATGACCAGGCGCCGCGCCTTGAGCCGGTGCACGGCGAGGACCACCTCGCTGAGCATCTCGTCGATCGACAGATCCAAGGGACGGGTCTGCAGGATGGCGACTTTGCCTTCGCGGACGAACCGGTCGAACCGCTGCCCGCCGGGGCCGTCCTGCGAGGTACTCGTTGGGGCGCTTCTCGAACACGGCAATCACGCCGGGTTCATCCCGGCGGGCGCCCTCGCTGATGAACTCGCTGGCCAGCACGCTCTTGCCCGAGCCCGAGGGCCCGGCGATGAGCACGGAATAGCCGCTGGGAATACCGCCGCCGAGCATGGCGTCCAGCTCCGTGACTCCTATGGACAGCCGTGGCCTGGGTTCGCGCATGTGGCCGGGTGCAGTCGCGGCGGGCACCGACGGGTTGTCCTCGGGCCCGACAATCACCCTTGGGAACACCTGGATGCCGTCTTCGCTGATGCGGAACGTGTGCAGTCCTGGAATCGGCGCCTGCCCCCGCATCTTCATGACCTGCATCTTGCGAACCATCGAATTCCGGTCGACGCTCTGCTCCAGCCACAGCAAGCCATCGGCGACGGTGAAGACCGGGTTCTGGTCGACCTCGGACGGTTGGTATTCGCCGACGAGAAAGGTCGTGGCCTGCCAACTGGTGAGCCGGATGGCCAGCTGCTGCACGAAGTGCTGCAGATTGAGGCCGCCTTCCGCTGCCGGCCTGATGGCCTGGGCGACCGTGCGGAAGGAATCGACGATCACCACGCCGGGGCTGGTCGCTTCCACTTCCTGAACGATGCGCGCCAGGAGCGTTTCCAGCGAGCCGTCGACGACTTCATCGCTCAGATTGACGTAGCGGACGGACACGTTCACGCGAGCGCTGTCGAAGAAGGTGAACTGCTGCTGATACCGCAGCATCTTGAGTGGCGGCTCACCGACGACCGTGACATACAAGGCGGGGCGCTCGGGACTGGCGAGCGCGAACATGATCTGCTGCGCGAACGTGGTCTTGCCAGCGCCAGGGGCGCCGGCAATCAGGTTGAAGGAGAACTCCGGCAGGCCACCACCCAGCAGCTGGTCCAGTCCTGGAACGCCCGTGGGAAGTTTCCGTATTACTACCCGGTCCGTCATGCCTTGTGTCTCCTCGGTTCCGCGTCGGCAAGAGCATCCGGCCACGCCTGCTGCACCAGGCGCATGGTCAACGACTGCCCGATAAAGGTGACGAGCAACTCCGTCAGTGTTGCGAGGAATGCTCCCGCGGCTTCCAGGGCAACGGCCGGGGCCTGCTGCTCCAAGCCGGACACGACCTGCGCGAACGGCCCACTCCACTCTCTCGCTTGGCGCGCCGTCCCGAGCCAGGTGTGGGCCTGTTGCGCGAGGTAGAGGGCCCGGCCGGTCAGCGCGTCGACGGCGACCCGGCCGATGAGCGGTGTGGCCACCTGGGTGAGGTCGTCATAGGCCCGTTGGGCGGCGTCGGCGACCGCGCGCGCCCCCGCATCGGGTCCCGCCCGCTCGACGAGGACTCGGAATGCCAACTGCCGCATCGTCGCGTCTCCGAACGCCGTCACCTCCGGAGGCCCTCCGACGCGGCGGTCGACGACGTTCGAGGCATGGGCACCATGGCGTGCATGCTAATCCTGGAGCACGACCGTCAGCAGCGAATCGTGGACTCGAAGCCCGTTCTGGTAGTCGATGAAGCCCAGTCGCTCGAATTTCTTCATGAAGAAGTTGACCCGCGAGCGCGTCGTGCCGACCATTTCCGCCAGTGTTTCCTGTGAAATCTCCGGGACGGCCCGCACCGCGTGATCACGTTCCTTGTAGCGCGCCAGCATCAGCAGCTTGCGGGCCAGCCGCTTCTCGCTGGAACTGAACAACTGATCGATGAGATCTTCCTCGATCTGGATGGTGCGCATGAGCAAATGCGCGATCAGCATGTCCGACAACGCGTGCTGCTGGTGCAGCAGGCGCACCATGTCGGTCTGGTCCACGACGAGGATGGTGGTGCCGCCAGCCGCAGTGGCGCTCTCCATGCGGACCGGCTGCCCCGCCAGGCCGCCGACACCAAAGAAATCGCCGGGCCGCAGCATCGCCACGACCGACTGCCGACCGCTCTTCGACACGACCGAGATCTTCACCAGGCCGGATTGGAGGTACATGACGCTGTCACAGGGGTCCCCTTGCCTGAAGATGGCGCCACCCCGGCCGTAGGTCACGATCTTCCGATTGAGGCCCACCGAGCCGAGAAAGGCCTCGACGTCGAAGGGGTCGCGGCGCTTGGCGGCCGTGGCCACTGCTTCTGGCCCGGCCACGGCGACGGCAGTATCGGGCGAGCGGCGAGTCGGACGCGAGCCCGGTTCGAGCCTGGCCGGCAGTCGCCCAAGACGCGTCCGCGGTCTCGGCGTGACCGCTCGTGGCCCCCTGACTGGCAGGGCCGGACCTGCGCTCAGCGGTCTCTTCTTCGCGGGCATCGGCGTCCTTGGAGCGGGAGAATGAGCCGCAGACCTCGTGCATGCTGTCCGGTCAGCTGACGAAGCCGCGAGGAGGGAGCGAGGGGGGGTGGTATACGGTAGGTAGGTCGGCCGGCACGAGCCCGTGCGAGGTCCAGGAGGCTGGTACCGTCATGACTGAAGCCCGCGG
>CAWJMJ010000005.1:0-118339 GCA_963843885.1 uncultured Acidobacteriota bacterium | reverse complement strand
GCATCGGCGTCACAGCGCTGCCGCCTCCGCGCGCAGGGTGGCAGCGGCGTCGGCCAGGGCCTCGCGCCGACCCGTCCACCACGCCTCGTCGGCGGCCAGGGCGGCGCGTGCGCGGCGATGGCCTCGCTCGTGCGCTCGGGCGCGGGCCCGCCGTGGGTCTTGCGAATCTCGACGAAGTGCAGCGGGCTCAGCATGCGCTCGACCGCCGCGTCGTCGTATTCGATGGCGGCACCCACTACCTCCGCCGACGCCGTCGCGAGCAGGCGCGAGATGCTGGCCGCCGGATCGTCGTTGAGCGCGCGAATCACCAGCCCGGCGATCTTGTGGGCGGTGCCGAACGGCAGGTCGTGATCCCGCGCCAGCGTGTCGGCCAGTTCGGTGATGGTGGTGCCGCCTTCGCCGGCCCGCTCGGCCAGGCGTTCGACGTTGAACTGCGCGTCCTGGAGGGCCGCGGCCACGATCGTGACCATGCGCGTGGCGTCGCGGTACATCGAGGCGATGAGCGGCTGCAGGTCGTCTTCGGTGTCCACGATGTCGCCGAAGGGCGTGTTGTGCACGGCCGTGACGATGGCCTGCGCCTGGCCCACGGCCTGGCTGCCGATGCCGCGCGCGTGCTCGAGGGCCACGGGATTGCGCTTCTGCGGCATGATGCTGCTCGATTGCACGAAGCCCTCGGCCAGCAACAGGTAGCCGAACTCCATCGTGCCCCAGAGCAGCAGGTCCTGCACCACGCGGCCGAGCCCGACCACGGTGATGGCCGCGGCCGAGACGCCCTCCAACAGGTAGTCGACCGTGGCGATGCTGCCGTAGGTGTTGCCGGTGGGGCCGTCGAAGCCGAGCAGCGCGCTCGTGCGCTGGCGATCGATCGGGAAGCCGGTGCCGGTGATGGCGCAGGCGCCGAGCGGGTTGGCGTTGGTCGAACGGTAGGCGGATTCGAGCCGCTTGGCGTCGCGCTCGAGCTGCTCGATGATGGCCAGCAGGTAGTGGGCGATGGTCGAGACCTGGGCCGGCTGCGTGTGCGTGTGCGCGCCGTAGAGCGTGCCGGTGTGCTGAGCCGCCAGGCCGAGCAGGGCGGCGCGCAGGTCCAGCGTGCCCTGAGCCAGCGCGGCAATCCGCTCGCGTTGCCACATCCGGTAGGTGGTCATGGCGATGTCGTTGCGGCTGCGGGCCGTGTGCAGGCGCGCCGGCCACCGCCTCGCCGGCGCCCTCGGCAATGAGATGCTCGAGGTAGAAGAACAGGTCTTCGTAGGTGCCGTCGAAGGGGATCTGCCGGACCGCGCCGACGTCGATGCCGTCGAGCGCCTGCCGCAGCACGCGAGCGTCGTCGCGGGCGATGATGCGGCATTCGGTGAGCATCACCAGATGCGCGTAGTGGATGGACATCAGAGGCGCCAGCAGCAGCGTCTTGGCGTCCTCGAAGTTGTCGGTGAGTACGTGGCGGACGTACTCGGGGGCAAAGCGCATTTTTCCCAGTATACTTCGCCCCGGCCAGCGGCCCGGACGGGCGCGACGGCGGCCACGGAGGGGTGCCATGAGAAGACTTCGTTCACTCGTCGCCGTGCTGGTCGTGGTCGGCGGGGTCGCGGTGCAGAGCACGCACACGACCCAGGCCCAGGCCCAGGCCCAGGCACAGGCCCAGGCGCCGGGTCAGCGCGCCACGCTGGCGGTAGGCGGCCTCACGCAGCCCGTCGAGGTGATCCGTGACCGCTGGGGCCTCAATCACATCTACGCCCAGAACGAAGACGACCTGTTCATGGCCCAGGGCTACCTGGCCGCGAAGGACCGGCTCTTCCAGTTCGAGGTGTGGCGCCGCCGCGCCACCGGCACCGTGGCCGAGATCCTCGGGCCGCGCGAACTCACGCGCGACATCGGCACCCGCCTCCACAAGTTCCGCGGCGACCTCGACGCCGAGTTGAATCACTACCACCCACGCGGCAAGCACATCGTCGAGGCCTACGTGCGCGGCGTGAACGCCTACGTGGACGAGGCGATGCGCGCCCCCGCCTCGCTGCCGATCGAATTCAAGATGCTCGGCATCACCCCGGGCAAGTGGACGCCGGAGGTGGTCATCTCGCGCCACCAGGCCTTGACCTCGAACGTGCCCAACGAAGTGACGCATGTGCGGGCGATCGGCGCGCTCGGCAGCAGCGACAAGCTGCGCGAGTTGCTGTGGCTGCAAGGGGGACGCGGCCCGGAGCCGTCGCTGGCCCTCGACCCGCTCATCGATCCCAAGACCTTCCCCGCCGACGTCCTGAAGCTCTACAACGCCTTCCGCGACCCGATCGCGTTCCAGCCAGAGGACGTGGCCCCGGCGTATCGCGGCGAAGCCCGCCCGGCCGCGGTGGCCCTGGCGGCCAGCGCCGCGCCCGAGAGCCGCATCGTCGATACCAGCATCGGCTCGAACAACTGGGTAGTCAGCGGCGCCCGCGCGCAGAGCACGATGCCGCTGATGGCCAACGACCCGCACCGGGTCATCGAAGCCCCGTCGCTGCGCTACTGGGTACACCTGGTCGCCCCCGGCTGGAACGTGATTGGCGGCGGCGAGCCGGTGCTGCCGGGGGTCTCCATCGGCCACAACGAATACGGCGCCTGGGGCCTCACCATCTTCGGCACCGACAGCGAGGACCTGTTCGTCTACGAGACCAATCCCGCCAATCCCAGCGAATATCGCTATCAGGGCGGCTGGGAGGCGATGCGGGTGCTGGCCGACACCGTCCCCGTCAAAGGCCAGGGCCCCGAGAAGGTGGAGCTGAAGTTCACGCGCCACGGGCCGGTGATTTACGAGGACCGCGCCAATCGCCGCGCCTACGCCCTCAAGGCAGCGTGGCTGGAGCCCGGCGGCGCGCCCTACCTGGCGAGCCTGCGGATGAACCAGGCCCGGACCTGGGACGAATTCCGCGAGGCGTGCGCCTACAATCGCATGCCCTCCGAGAACATGGTGTGGGTCGATCGCACCGGCACCATCGGCTGGCAGGCGGCCGGCATCGCGCCGCTGCGCGCCTGGAGCGGCCTGCTGCCGGTGCCCGGCGACGGGCGCTACGAGTGGGAAGGCTACCTGCCAATCACGGCGCTGCCCCACGAGGTCAACCCCGATCGCGGCTTCGTCGCCACCGCCAACCACTACCTCTTCCCCAACGACTACCCGTACCCCCAGGCCCGGCACTACAGCTGGGCCGACCCCTACCGCGCCAACCGCATCGAAGAGGTGCTCGGCTCCGGTCGTCGTTTCAACGTGGCCGAGATGACCCGGCTGCAGAACGACGACTTCTCCATTGCCGCGCGAGAAATCGTGCCCTTGCTGCGCGACGTGACGTTCCCCGACGCGGCGGTGGCCCAGGCCCGCGACCTGGTCACGCGGTGGGACTTCGTGCTCGACAAGGACTCGCCGGCCGCTGCCGTCTACGAACTCTTCTCACGCCGCCTGTTCACCAGCGTGCGCGAGATGGCCATTCCCGCCGCGGCGCGCGCCGTCGTGCCCGGGAACATCATCGGCGTCAAGACGATGGTCGACTGGCTGTGGGCCCCCGACGGGCGCTTCGGCAGCGACCCCACGGCGGGGCGCGATGCGATGGTGGCGGCGGCCTTCGCGCTCGGCGTGGCCGACGTCACCGCCCGCTTCGGCGCCGACATGACCGCGTGGAAGTGGGGCGACGGGAAACTGCACCACGCGCTCATCAAGCATCCGCTCTCCGCGGCGGTCAACGTCGAGATGAAGAAGAAGCTCGAAGTGGGCCCCTTCCCGCGCGGCGGCGACGGCACCACGGTGAGCGCCACCGGCGGCCAGGACAACCAGGGCAGCGGCGGGTCGCTCAAGATCGTGGCCGACACCGAGAACTGGGACAACAGCGTGGGCCTGAATACCCCCGGCCAATCGGGCGACCCCGACAGCCCGCACTACCGCGACTTGTTCGAACTGTGGGCGCGCGGCCGCTACTTTCCCGTGGCCTATTCGCGCAGCAAGGTCGAGTCGGTGGCGGAAGCCACCGTCGTGCTCTCCCCCGCCGCGGGGTCGGCGTCGGGCAAGCGCTAGCACCTCGCCGTCGGAGACAGTTCGTGCAGGCCGATGCACGAGCTTGCGAGTATTCGAAATGTCGAATATTCTCGTATCGTGAACTCGCCGCTTCGCCTGTTCAAGGCGCAGATCTTCCAGGCGCTGGCCCATCCCACACGGGTGGCGGTGGTCGAGGCGCTTCGTGACGGCGAGTTGAGCGCTGGGGCGCTGCTGGCGACGCTGGAGGTGGAGCAAGCCAACCTGTCGCAGCACCTGGCCGTGCTGCGCGCCAAGCAGGTGGTGCTGAGCCGCAAGGACGGCAACCAGGTGCTCTACACCCTGCGTGACCCCGTCCTCGTCGAGGTCCTCGATCTCCTCAAGCAGTACTTCAACTCACAGCTGGCTGAGAGCGTGGCGCTCCTCGGCGAGATGAACGCCCATGAGCAGCGGCCGTGATCACGACCTGCCTGCATCGCCGGCGTGGGACGGTGCGTCCATGCTGAACTACACCGAGGCATTGACCGCCCTGGCCCGCGACATCACGTCGCGGGTGCCGGCGCTGTCGTTCCTCGACATCGATCGGATGCTGATCTTCGCCCGCGTCGGCCGGCGCGACGTCGAAGGCGCCAACGCGTCGTGCCACTGCCTGTGCCTGCCCGAAGACGAGCCCGGCTACTACTTCTGGCGCGATCAGCGCACCGGCGTCGTCACCCGGCGCACCGAGTGGTTCGTGGCGCGCACGCCGGTGGTGCAGCGCACCGGCACGCGGCTCGACTACCTGATCTCGGTGGCCCTGCCCCGCTTCTGCGATCAGCGCCTCGGCCTCGGCCGCAAGGCCATGCTCTATCCCGGCGCCGACGCGTACGTCGCCAAACTCGACACGCTCGTGCACGAGCTCTATCACATCGACCCGCACCGCCAGGGCATCCGCACCATGCCGGACGCGGGCAGCGGCACCGGCGGCCAGCACAGCGAGTCGTTCTACCGCGATGTCGCCGGGTTCGTGCGAGCCTACCTGCACTCGCAACCGGACCCGGCCATCTACGAGTTCCTGCGCCACGACTTCGCCGGCTTGCGCGCGCGCTACGGCGCGGTCGTGGCCACGGCCTTCCGCAACTTCCCGTCCTATCCGCAGATCTACCTCGAGCGGCTGGCCGAACAGCCGGCTGGGCCCGCGACCGACGTGATCGTGCCCGTCAAGGTGCCGCGCCAGCCCGTCCGTTACGCCGACGCCGACATCATGATTCGGGAATTCTCGGCCGACGGCTCGCGCCGGTTGCCGGTTGCCGACCGTCGCGCGCCCGCGCCGGGGGTCGCCGTGCCGACGACGGCCGTGGTGCCGCCGGCGGCCTACGCCGGGGCCCGGGCCAGTCGGACTCGGTTCCCACCGGCGACTCACGATACGCTGAGGGCATGAACCTCGACGGATCGACGGCACTCATCACCGGCGGCAGCAGCGGCATCGGCTTTGCCATCGCCAAGGCGCTGGCCGATGCCGGCGCGCGCGTCGCCATCACCGGCCGCGACCAGGACAAGCTCACGCGCGCCGCCGCCACCCTCGGCGCCCATCCGATTCGGGCCGACGTCTCGCAGGAAGCCGACGTGGTGCGCACGATGGAGGAAGTGCTGGACCGCTTCGGCCATCTGGACATCCTGGTCAACAACGCCGGCATCGGCACCTTCGAGGCGCTGGTCGATCAGGACCTGGCCACCTTCGAACGCGTCTTCGCCACCAACGTCACCGGCCCGATGCTGATGGCCCGCGAAGCGGCCCGGCATTTCATCGAGCGGAAGCGCGGCAACATCGTCAACATCTCGTCGACCGCCGGCACCCGCGGGGCCCCGAACGGCACCGCCTACTACGCCAGCAAGTTCGCGCTGCGCGGCATGACCGAGTGCTGGCGCGGCGAGTTGCGGCCGCACAACATCCGGGTGTTCCTGATCAACCCGAGCGAGGTGCTCACGCCGTTCTTCGACGCCATCGGCCGGCCGCAGGCCGAGAACCCGACCAAGCTGCATGCCGCGGACATCGCCCACGCGGTGAAGGCGGTGCTCGAGATGGACGACCGCGGCTTCACGCCGGAGCTGTCGATCTTCGCCACCAACCCGCGCGACTAGGCCTCGGGCCGTGAACCGGCCCTTCGCCGCGAAGCGGCGCGCGGCCAGGCATTAGCGGGCGGCGGTGGCCGGCACCTGCTGCACGGCCTCGAAGTTCACGAGCGCCACGTCGTAGGCCAGCGTCGCCGCCAGCTCGTTGGTCCGCGCTTGGGCGAGATCGCGCTGCGCCTGGATGACCAGGAAGCTGGTCGACATGCCGACGTCGAAGCGCTTGCGCTCGGCGTCGAGGCGCTGCTCGGCCAGGTCGCGCACGGCCCGTGTGGCCTCGATGCGGCGCGCCTGCATCTCGACCTGCAGGGCGGCGTCGCGCACTTCCCGGATGACCTCGCCCTGCGTCGTCTTCAGCCGCTGCTCGGCCTGCTGCTGCTCGAGCCGGGCGCGGACCAGCGCTGCGTCCTGCGCGCTCTTGCCCACCGGGTAGCTCACGCTCATCCCGGCCGTCCACGTCGGGTAGTCGCGCGAGACCACCTGGTCGAGCACGGCCGACAGCGCCGGCCCGCCGTTGGTGCCGACGACCGTGCCGGGAAAGCCGCCCTCGCGCACCAGGCGGGTGCCGCCCAGGCCGGCAGCGGCGTAGTTGGCGTGCAACCGCACATCGGGCAGACGCTGATTGGTGGCGAACCTGGTATTGGTCGCCGCCGCGTCGATGGCGAGGCGGGCGCGGGTCACGTCCGACCGCTCGGCCAGTGCCAGCGTCACCGCCGCGGTCACGTCGGGCGTGGACCGCACCGCCGGCGGCGGGTCGCTCGGTTCGAGCCGGGTCTGCCACGCCGCCAGGTCACTCGGATCGATGACCAGGAGCCGCAGCCGATCCTCGGCCTGCCGCGCCTGCGTCTCGGCGATGATCAGCGCTTCCTGGCGGCCGGCCACTTCCGCCTGCGCCGACACCAGGTCGAGCGGCGGCGACTGCCCCACGTCCACGCGCGCCTGGTTGGTGCGTGCCAGCTCCTGCGCGGCCTCGAAGGAGGCTTGCTGCGCCTCGACGGTGGCCCGGGCAATCACCAGATCCCAGTAGGCGCGCTTGACGTCGGCGCGCGTCGTGACCAGGCGCTCGCGATAGTTCTCGCTGGCCACCGACCGGTTCTGGCGCCCGAGCTCGATCTGCTGGCGCGCCGGGTCGATCCCGAAGCCGCGCAGCAGCGGTTGCGACACCGACAGGTTCAGCCCCGAGCGCAGGGTCGGATTGAAGTTGTTGAGGAAGTTGTTGCTGGTGGTCCGCGAGGTATCCCACGCCACCGAATAGGAGGTGCCCAGCCACGGCAGACGCTGCTGGATGCCGGCGGTGGCCAGCGCGGTCTTGGTGACCTGGCCGTTGGCCACCAGGAAGTTCGAGGGCGGGTCGCGCTGGTCGGTGAACTGCGAGTTCCAGGACAGCGCCGGCCTGAAGGCCGCCACCGCTTCATCGACGCGCGCGTCGCTGATGGCCGGGTCGAGACGCGCCGCGGCCAGCCGCGGGTTGTGCTGCTCGGCCATGCGGAGCGCGTCGTCGACGGTGAGGGGCAGCCGCCCGGACTGCGCCGCGGCCGGAGCCGGCGCGGTCAGGGTGAGCGCACAGGCCGCAAGAACGAGCAGCGTGGTTGCCGTCTGCGTGACGCGCCCGGCGCCGCGCCCCCAGCTGAAGAGCCGCGAGAAGATCCGTTTCTGGGCCAGGTCGTCGAAGAGCGAGTAGGCCACCGGCGTGACCAGCAGCGTCAGCAGCAGCGCCAGCGTCTGGCCGCCGATGATCACGAAGCCGATCGCGCGGTTGGTGCCCGAGCCGACGCCGCTCGAGAGCACCAGCGGGATCATGCCGGCGACGAACGCGAAGCGTGGTCATCAGGATCGGCCGCAGCCGATCGCGGCTGGCCTGGACGATGGCGTCGTGCGCGTTCAGACCCGTCGCCTTGCAGCTGGTTGGCGTGGTCGATCTGCAGAATCGAGTTCTTCTTCACCACGCCGAAGAGCACCAGCAGGCCGAGCGCCGAGAAGATGTTGAGCGACTGCTGGAAGATGATGATCGACAGCAGCGCGAAGGGCAGCGTCAGCGGCAGCGAGAGCAGAATGGTGACCGGGTGCAGCCACGACTCGAACTGCGCCGCCAGCATCAGGTACATGAAGACGAGCGACAGCGCGAAGGCCAGCACGAAGTTCGTGGCGGCGCGCTGCAGCTCGCGCGAGCGCCCGGTCAGGGCGGCCGCGGTAGTCGGGGCCCATGCCGAGCGCGTCGGCCTCGGCCATCATGGCCGCCTGCAATGTCCGACTGCGACGCGCCCGGGCAGCAGGTTGGCCGTGATCGTGACCTGGCGCTGCCGTGACAGCGCGGCTGATGTCGGCCGGCGCCGACGCGCGCGAGAAGTTGGCGACGTTCTCGAGCGCGACGCTGCCGAGCCGCGACGACGGCACGGTGAGGCCGGCAATGGCCGCCGCGGTCGTCGCGGTCCTGGGCGCTGGCGCGCAGGTGCACCTCGTACTGCTCGCCGCCCTCGTTGTAGGTCGTCACCTGTCGCCGCCGACCAGCAGGCGCAGCGCCTCGGCCGCGTCGCCGATCGGCACGCCGAGGTCGGCCGCCTTGGGCCGGTCGATCGTGCACCGACAGCTCGGGCTTGCCGACGTTGAGCGAGTGTCGACGTCGACCAGCCGGGATCGTGCTTGACCTTCTCGACGCAGCTGCTGGCTGAAGCCTTCGAGCGCCTTCAGGTCGGGCCCGCTGATGCACGAACTGGATGTCGGCCGCCTGCGCGCCGCCGCCGCCAATCGTCGCTACCGGCTGCACCGACGTGCGCAGCCCGGCCTTGGCGACGAGCGGCAGCACGTCCTTGCGGACGGCGTCCATCACCTCGAACTGATCGCGCTGACGGTCGCCGATCGGCGTCAGCCGGACGTAGATGGTTGGCGACGTTCCGCGTCGCGGCGCCGTCGCCGGCCGATGGTGACCAGCGTGTAGTCCACCTCGGGCAGCCGCTTGACCGCCGCGCCGACGCGTTGGCGAGCATCTCGGTCGCCTCGAGGCTGGTGCCCTCGGGCGCGCGCAGGTTGACCTCGAACTCCGCCTGGTCGTCGTGCGGCAGGAAGCTTGTTGGCGATCATGAAGAGCGGGACGCTCGACAGGAAGCACCAGCACGGCGGCCACCGACATGACTACGCGGTGCCGCATCGCCCAGGCCAGCATGGCCGCGTAGGTGCGGTCGATGTGGACGAAGAAGCCGCGAATGCTTGGAGTCGTGAGCGTGGCCGGCGGCGTCTTTGCGGACGGGCACGCTTGCAGCCAGCGCGCGACAGCATCGGCGTCAGCGTGAAGCTGACCAGCAGCGACACCATGATGGCGAACGCCATGGTCAGGCCGAAGCTCTGCATGAAGCGGCCGACGATGCCGCCCATGAACGCCGACCGGCACGAAGACCGCCACCAGCGACAGCGTGGTGGCCAGCACCGCCAGGCCGATCTCCTTGGTGGCCTCGACGGCGGCCTCGCATCGGCGGCATGCCCTTCTCCTCGATGAACCGGATAGATGTTCTCGAGCACCACGATGGCGTCGTCGATGACGATGCCGACCGCGAGCGTCAGCGCCAGCAGGGTCATGGCGTTGAGCGTGAAGCCCATGTACCAGATCAGCCCGAAGGTGGCGATGATCGAGGTCGGGATCGCGATGGCGGCGATGATCGTGGAGCGCATGTTGCCGCAGGAACAGCAGCACGACGAGCGCCGCCAGGATCGAGCCGAGCGACGAGGTGCTCCTCGACGCTCTCGATCGACGCCTCGATGAACTCCGACTGGTCGCGCACGATGCGCAGCCCGTAGCCCGGCGGCAGCGTGGCCTGCAGTTCGTCGAGGCGCTCCTTCACGGTGCGCACGACCTCGACGGTGTTGGTGCCGGACTGCCGGCGGATCTGCAGCAGCACCGTGCGCACGCCGTCCATGTTGGCCAGCGTGGTCGGCTTCGGCCTTGCCGTCCTCGACGCTGGCGACGTCGCGCACGAGCACCGGGTGCAGCCGCCGGCTGGCTGACCACGATCTCGCCGAACTTCTCGGGCGATGTCGACGCGGCCGCGCGTGCGCAGCGTCAGCGCCGTCGGCCCTGATCGACGCGGCCGCCCGGGACCTCGACGTTCTGGCCGCGCAGCGCGCGCTCGACGTCCGTCGACCGGTCAGCCCGTGCGCGCGCAGGCGCTCCGCGTCGAGCCACGACGTTGATCTGGCGCGGCCCGTCCGCCGACCACCAGCACCTGGCCGACGCCGCTGACGCTCTCGATGCCGCGGCGCAGCACCTTGTCGGCGAACTCGGTGATGTCGCGCACCGGCCGGGTGGAGGTGACCGCGACGCTCAGCACCGGTGAGGCGTCGGGGTCGATCTTCTCGATGGTCGGCTGCTCGGCCGTGGCCGGCAGCCGCTGCAGCACGCGATTGACCTTGTCGCGCACTTCCTGCGCGGCGACGTCGACGTTCTTCTCGAGCAGGAACGTGACGATGACCTGCGACACGCCCTCAGACGACACCGAGCGCAGTTCGTCGATGCCGCTGATGGTGTTGACCGCCTCTTCGATCTTGTCGGTGATCTCGGTCTCGACCTGTTCGGGCGCCGCGCCCGGGAGGCGCGTGGTGATCATGACGGTCGGCAGATCGACCTTCGGGAACCGGTCGACGCCGAGCCGGAAGAAGGCAAAGCCGCCGATGACCGTGAGCGACAGGATCAGGACCGACGCGAAGACCGGACGCTTGACGCAGAGTGCCGCGAGCCATTGCATGGGTCATGCCTCTTACTGCTTCGCCGGCACAGCGCCGGCCGGGACGACGGCGGCGACGGCGCCCGAGGGGGCGATGCGCACGCCGTCGGCGAGCTGCGGATTGCGGTCGAGAATGACCTGTTCGCCGGCCTTCACGCCGGTCGTGATCTCCACCAGATCGCCCACCACCTGGCCGGTCGTGACGATCCGTTCCTCGGCATGGTCGCCGGCCACCACGAACACGCGCGTGGCCCCGGACGCGGTGAGCACGGCCGCGGCGGGCACCAGCGCCGCCGTCGTCTGCTCGGCTTCTTCGATCTGCGCGGTGGCGAAGAAGCCCGGCTTGAGCTCGCCCGACGGGTTGGCGACGGTCGCCTCCACGATCAGGGCCCGGGTCGTGGCACTGAGAGCAGGAGAGATGTAGCGGACGGTCGCCGGGAAGCTGCGCCCCGGGTAGGCATCCACCTGCAGCGACACGGGCCGCCCGACACCGACCACCGAGACGAACTGCGCCGGCACCGTCAGCTCGACGCGCAGCGGGTCCACGCGCACGACCACGGCCACCTTCGTGCCGGGGGTGACGAAGTCTCCGACCGAGACCAGCCGCTCGGCCACATGGCCGGCAAACGGCGCCTTGACCGCGGTGTCGGCCAGCGCCTTGCTGGCGCGGGTGACGCGGGCGCGGGCGGCCTGGAGCGCCTGCACCTGCTGGCTGGCGGTGTTGCGCGCCATCTCGTAGCGCTGCCGCGCCGATTCAACGGTGGCGACGCCACGGTCGTATTCGGCCGGCGAGATGACCTTCTGATCGAGCAACGTCTTCAGCCGCGCGAAATCGGCCTGCGCCAGGTCGTAGGCGGCCTTGGTGTTGATCACGTCGGGAACGCGCCCGGCATCGAAGGGCTGGCCGTCGCCCATGCCCAGGCCGGCCTCGATCTGCGCCGCGTTGGCCTGCGCTTCGGCTACCTGCGTCTGCGTGTCGTTGGCCGCGATCTGCACGAGGACGCTGCCGGCCCCGACGCGCGTGCCGCGTTCGACCGGCGTGGCCACGATGCGGCCGGCGACTTCGGCGGCCACTTCGGCCTGCTCCTCGGCGGTCAGCGTGCCGGTGACCCGCACGTAACGCGTGATCGGCTGCTCCACGACGGACGCCACCGACACCGCGAGTGGGGTCGGTTCGGGAACGGGCGCCGGGGCAGCCGCGCCAGAGCAAGCCGAGGCCAGCGCCGCGGCCAGCAGGACAGGAGAGAGGAAACGCAAACGGTCAGACATCTGAAGGCTCCGGGCGAGTGCTGTGAGGACGGTGCGAATCGGGACGGGAGGCCGCGGGGTCGGCGGGCACGTCGGGGCCAACGCCGAGCAGGCAGCCGTCGTCGGCGGCCAAGCGCGCGGGATGAGCGGCGGCGCCAGCCTGGAGGCCGGCGAGCGTGACGTCGATGGCGTTGCGGGCCAGGGCGTCGGGGTCTTCGCCGGCGCCCAGGCGCTGCGAGAGCCGCATGGCCGCCAGGCCGAGGATCGGCGCGATCAGCAGCCGGATGGCCACACGCGGGTCCAGCGCCGACGGCAGATCGCCGCTCTCGATGGCGCGGGTGATCTGCGCCAGGAAGCGCGCCCGCATCTCGGACATGAAGGCGAAGCGCTCGTACTCGCGGCCGATCCGCGGCACCCGCCGGTCGAGGAAGACGAGCGCGAAATATTCGGGATGCTGGGCGCTGAACTCGTGCATCCGCCACAGGGTGGCGCGCACGTCGTCGAGCGGCCGATCGCTGGCCGGCGTCGAGGTCATCGACGTGGCGCCGAGCAGGCGGAAGCCTTCTTCGGCCAGCGCGAAGAAGATGTCGTCCTTGGAAGCGAAGTAGACGTAGATCGCGGCCGGACTGTAGTCGGCCCGGCTGGCGATGCTGCGAATCGACACCTCGCCGTAGCCGTGGGCCACGAACAACTCGAGGGCTGCGTCGAGGATGGCGCGCCGGTTGGCGTCGCGGTGCTGCTGTTGACGGTCGAGTCGGGTCATTGGGGGGAGGAGGAGGCGGGCTCACCCAATTAGACGCCGGAAAGGCGAACAAGGTTCGCTGGGGTGAACACCGTTCATTATGACGAGGCCCGCCCAGGTTTTGCAAGCCGGCGGGCGAGGTGGGCCTAGGAGTCAGCTACCCTTGACGGGTGGAATCAGAGACGCCCCTGGAGACGCCGGCCGAGGTGGATGCCCGGCTGAAGGCCGAAGTAGCCCGCCGCCGCACGTTCGCCATCATTTCCCACCCCGACGCCGGCAAGACCACCCTGACCGAGAAGCTCCTGCTCTACGCCGGCGCCATCGAGCTGGCCGGGGCCGTCCGCGGCCGCAAGACGCAGCGCCACGTGGTGTCGGACTGGATGGACGTCGAACGCGAGCGCGGCATTTCAGTGACGTCGGCGGCCCTCGACTTCGACCTCGGCAACTGCCACATCACGCTGCTCGACACGCCGGGCCACCAGGACTTCAGCGAGGACACCTACCGCACGCTCTACGCGGTGGACAGCGCCGTGATGGTGATCGACGCCGCCAAGGGCATCGAGGCGCAGACCCGCAAGCTGTTCGAAGTGGTGCGCCTGCGCAACCTGCCGCTGCTGACCTTCGTCAACAAGCTCGACCTGCCCGGCCGCGATCCGTTCGACCTGCTCGAAGAGATCGAGCAGGTGCTCGGCATCCAGACGGCCCCGCTCAACTGGCCGATCGGCAGCGGCGACCGCTTTCGCGGCGTATTCGACCTGATCACGCAGGAGACGCGGCTCTACGAACAAGTGAAGGGCGGCGGCTTCCGCGCGCCCGTGCGCACCACCGACGCCACCGACCCGATCCTGGTGGAGCTGCTCGGACCCGAGGCGCACGCCACGCTCATCAGCGACACGTCGCTCATCAAGGGCGCCGGCACGGCGTTCGATCGCGACGAGTACCTGGCCGGACGGCAGACGCCGGTGTTCTTCGGCAGCGCGCTCGACAACTTCGGCCTCGAGGCCCTGCTCGAAGCGCTCGAGACGCTGGCCCCGTCACCGCAGCCGCGCCTGACCGACACCGGCCTCGTGTCGCCGGTCGCGCCCGGCTTCTCCGGCTTCGTCTTCAAGATCCAGGCGAACATGAACCGCAAGCACCGCGACCGCGTGGCCTTCGTGCGCGTGTGCTCGGGCGTGTTCGAGAAGGACATGGCGGTCACCAACGCCCGGGTCGGCGACACCGTGCGGGCCACCCGACCCTACAAGTTCTTCGGTGGCGGCCGGGAAACGGTGGAGCGGGCCTACCCGGGCGACGTCATCGGCCTGCCCAACCCCGGTAAGTTCGCCATCGGCGACACGCTCTACGCCGGGCCGGCAGTGCGCTACCCGCGCGTCCCCCGCTTCCCGCCCGAGCACTTCGGCCGCGCGCGGCTGCTCGACCAGCGCAGCAAGCAGTTCGAGACCGGCGTCACCCAGCTCGAAGAAGAGGGCCTGATGCAGGTGGTGTTCCCGGTGCACGGGCGGCGCGAGCCGATCCTGGGCGTGGTCGGCCCGCTGCAACTCGACATCGTCGAGGCCCGGCTCAAACAGGAATACAGCGTCGACTGCAAGATCGACCAGATCTCGTACGTGGCGCTGCGCTGGGTGAAGTGCGATGCCAAGACGCTGTCGGACCTCGAGAACCGCTCATCGGGCATTCTGCGCGCCGTCGACCGCGACGAGCGGCCGGTGCTGCTCTTCGAGTCGCAGTGGCACCTCAACTACCTGCAGCAGCAGAACCCGGACCTCGAGCTCGTGACGGTCGGCTAGAATCGCCACCCTCGGTCGCGGGCGGGTGCGCCTAGTCGGCCGCCAGGGCCAGGATGTCGTTCAGGATCCCCGCCGCCGTCACCGCCGCGCCGGCCCCGGGGCCGCTCACGACCAGCGGCTCGTCGAGATAGCGGTCCGACACGAACGTGATGATGTTGCGCGTGCCCGACGCGGCGCCCATGGGACTGGCCACCGGCACCGCCTCGAGCCGGGCGGTGACGCGTTTGGGCGTGGCGCTCACGACGTAGCGCAGCACCCGGCCGCGCGCGGCCTCGGTGGCGGCGCGGGCCCGCCAGCCCTCGTCGAGCTCCGGCATCCGGGCCAGGAACTGGTCGAGCGGCAAGGCCTTCATGGCCGGCGGCACCAGGTCGGCCGGGACCGGGAAGGCGCCGCGGTAGCCGAGCAGACGCCCGAGGATGAGGCCCTTACGGGCGACGTCCATGCCCGACAGGTCGTCGCGCGGATCGGGCTCGGCGTAGCCGCGGGCCACGGCCTCGCGCACCGCCGTCGAGAAGGGCCGGCCGGCGCTCACTTCCGACAACACGAACATCAACGTGCCGCTCACGCAGCCGTCGATGCGGCGCACCTTGTCGCCCGTGTCGGCGAGCTTGCGGAAGGTGTCGATGACCGGGAGCCCGGCGCCGACCGTGGCCTCGTAGCGCAGGCGGCGGCCGGCCGTCGCCGAGGCATCGACGAGCGCGCGGTAGTGCTCCCACGAGCCGGCCAGCGGCTTCTTGTTGGCGAGCACGATGTCGAAGCCCTGCTCGGCCGCTGCCTGGAGCAGGTCGGCCGTGTCTTCGCTGGTCACGTCGACGACAATCGGCCGGGACACAGCGTGGCCGGCCATCACGCCCAGGGCCGCGCCGGCCGCCGCCCGCGTGCCGCCGAGGGCCGCCAGCAGCGTGCCGCCGTCCTTCTCGCGCGACAGCTTCATCAGCCGGGCGCGCGACAAGCCCCTGGCGTCGAAGACGTAACCGGAACGGTCGAGCAGACCGACGATGCGCACGCGGCGCGGCCCGCGCAGCGACGCCACCTGGTCGGCCAGTGCCCGGCCAACCCGGCCGAAGCCCAGGAGCACGACATCGGTGTAGGGCACCGGCCGCACGGTGCCGCCGCCGATCTTCGAGAGTTGGAACGCGGCGTGGACGCGCCGGGCCGCCTCGGCCGCCGAACGCGAGGCCACGACAAACGAGATGTTGCGCTCCGACGAGCCCTGCGCGATGGCCACGACGTTGATGCCCCCGGCCGCCAGCGCCGAGAAGACGCGCGCGGAGATGCCGGGGGTGCCGGCCATCCCGTCGCCAACCACGGCCATCACCGCCATGTCGGCGCGCACGAACACGCCGTCGACGAGCCCGCTCTGGATCTCGAGCGCCAGCGCCTTGCTCACGGCCCGGACGGCCCGGTCGGCTTCCTCGGCCGGCACCGTGAAGCCGATCGAGCTTTCCGACGAGCCCTGGAAGATCGTCGACACCGACAACCGCTCGGCGTCCACTGCCGCGAACGTCCGGGCGGCGATGCCGTGCACGCCGACCATGCCCTTGCCGGCCACCGTCACGACGGCCTGCGTCGGCAGCAGGGCCAGCGCCTTCACCGGGTAGCCGGGCAGCGACTGCCGCGCCGACACCACCGTGCCGGGCAGTTCGACGTTGACGAACGAGCGCACGTGCAGCGGGATGCGCGTGCCGACGAGCGGGATGAGGGCGCGGGGGTGGAGCACCTTGGCGCCGTAGTGCGCCACTTCGGCCGCTTCCTGATGGTGCAGCGCCGGAATGACGCGCGCGTCGGGCACCAGCCGGGGGTCAGCTGTGAGAATGCCGGGGACGTCCTTCCACAACACGACGCGGCCAGCGTTGAGCGCCCGGCCGAGCACCGTGGCCGTCAGGTCGGAGCCGCCGCGGCCCAGGGTGGTGGTGCTGCCGTCGGGGGCGCTGCCGATGAAGCCGGGCACGACCGGCACGGCGCCCGCCGCCACGAGCGGCCGCAGGACGCGTCGCGCCGCGGAGACGGAGGTGAAGAGTACCGGCGTGGCGCTGCCGTGATGGTCGTCGGTAAGGACGACCTCGCGCGCGTCGACCACCCGGGCCCGGACGCCGGCCCGCTGCAGCGCTGCCGTCAGCACCAGCGCCGAGAGCTGTTCGCCGCGGGCCACCATGGCGTCGCGGGTGCGCGGCGCCAGGTGGCGCAGCACGCTCACCGCCCGGCACACGTCGCGATATTCGCTGACGGCCTCGTCGATGGCCCGTACGGCGGCGCGGCTGGTGGTCCCGCCCAGCGCCGCCTTGGCGACCTGACGGTGGCGGAGGCCGAGCGTGGCGGCGCAGCGCTCCGCCTCGGCCATGCGGCCGGCGGCGGCGTGGCCGGCGCCCTCGAGCAGCAGGTCGGTCACGCCCCCGAGCGCCGAGGCCACGACCACCAGGCGTCCGCCGTGGGCGGCAATCCGGCGAGCGGCGCGGTCGATGGCTTTGCCGTCGGCCAGCGCGGCGCCGCCGAACTTCCAGACTTCGAGAGGTTGGGGGGCGCTACGGGTCACGGCAATCTCCAACTAGGCCACGGGGCGGTCCAGCCTACCGCAACGCCCGGGTTGGCCAGCTGTTCAGCTCATGCGATCGGCCGGAGTTGCGCGGGCGGCTGCCCGAAAGCGCTCCCCGCCGATAGCCGATTCGGCGTACCATAGAGGCATGATTCTGAGCGCAAAAGACATCGGCACGCTCGTGGACCACACGGTTTGGCAGCGCGGCAAGGTGGTCGACGTGGCCGCGCCCTACGCGTTCGTGCACTTCCCCTCGCTCGAAGACACGGAACAGGGTCCGCTGCGCAAGGTGCAGGCGACCATCGAACACCTGACGCGGTCGAGCGTGCAGTCCGACCCGGCGTTCGACCTGATCCCGAGCGCGCTCTCGCCCGCCAAGGCCAAGGCCGCGGGCACCAAGCGCAAGGCCAAGGCGGCCAAGGCCGTCAAGGCCGCCAAAGCCGCCGAGGAATAGGCCGGGGCGGCCTGCGGCCGCCTACAACCCGTAGCGCTCCTTGAGGATCGCCGTGTGGTGCGCGAAGTGACCGGCGATGAGCCACACCAGCGCCCGCGCGGTGACCCGGTGGTCGCTTGCCGTGCCGGCGCGGTCCAGCGCCGCCGGGTCGAGGCTGCGAATCAGCGCCATCGACGCCTGACGCACGGCCCGCAGTTCGGCCACCACGCTGGCCACCGGGCGCGCGGCAAAGCCGGCCGTGGTCTGATAGTCGTCCTGGTCGAAGCCGGGCAACGGCGTCTGGTCGCCGCGCGCGATGCGCAGCAGCCGATAGGCGAAGATGCGCTCGGTATCGGCCATGTGGCCGATCACTTCGCTGACACTCCACTTCCCTTCCGCATACCGGTGGCCGGCCTGGTCCTCCGACCACGTCGCCATGTACGCCATCACGTCGCCCTGCTGGGCAAAGAGGTCGACGGCGTTGTCGACCGGCGCGGCGGCGTCGACATACTTCTGATAGTAGGGGGCGAAGTCGCCGGGCTGCGGCTTGGTGATGGTCATCAGTGGGCTCCTGTAGCGGCGGTGAGCGCGTCGGCAATCGGGCCGAGGCTGCCCAGGCCGTAGACATCGCGCGGGAACTGCGGCAGGTAGACGCGCGGCCGGGCGGCAAAGCGCGTGGCGATTTCATCCAGGTAGACACGTTCCTGGGCGCGGCGCTCGGTCAGGAAGGCGTCGGTCGTGTGTTCGGGCAGTACGCGGTTGACGATCAGCCCGCCGACCTTCACGCCGGTGTCGTCGAGCTGTGTCAGGGCGCGTCCGGTTTCCTCGATTGGCAGCCGCTCCGGGATGAGCACCAGCACGAACGCGGTGGTGCGGCCGCCGATGAGCCGCGCCCGCAGCGCCTGCAGCCGTTCGAAGCGGTCGCGCAACGACACCAGGATGGGATCCGCCTGCTCGTCGCCCTCCACCCCCAGCATGGCCCGGCGCGACCGCGTCAGCGCGTTGATCCACGCTTCCATCAGCTCCGGCATGCGGATCAGGCGCAGGGTGTGACCGGTCGGCGCGGTGTCGAAGATGACCAGGTCGAAACGCGTGTCCTCGCCGCGGATCAACCCGCCCATGCGGTCGAAGAGCGCCACTTCCTCGGCGCCCGGCATGCTGGCGGCCAGGTCGATCTGCTTGTCCGCCTCCTTCAGGATGTTGTAGCCGAACAGATCGCGGACGCGGTCCTTCACCTCGCGCACGTAGCGCGCCGACTCGGTTGCGGCGTCGATCTCGAGGCCCCACAAGTGCGGTTGCAACTCGACCGGGTCGGCCCCGATCTTCTGCTCGAAGATATCGGCGGTGGAATGGGCCGGGTCGGTCGAGACGAGCAGCACCTTCCGGCCCAGCCGGCTGGCCGCCAGGGCCATGGCCGCCGCGCACGTGGTCTTGCCCACGCCGCCCTTGCCGCCGAAGAACAGGACCTCGCGCTTGAGCAGGCCGTGCATGTTCAGCAACACGGCAAGCTGCCGAGCGGGGAGCGGTCCATGCCCATGCGGCGGTGCCACAGGTGGAACTGTTCGAGCAGGTGCGGGTAGATCTCGAGCAGGTAGAACGCCGCGGGATTGGGCAGCCCCACGACCTCCATGTAACACAGCAGCAGGAAGTAGTCGTTCAGTTCGGCGGCCTGCAGTTTCAGTTCGCGCTCGTAGCGGCCGTAGGCGACGCCGTAGAGGATGTCCCGCAGGTTCTGCGCGATCGACATCGGGCCATAGTACTCGTGGCCGGCAGTCAGGGGTTAGCGGCGTGGCACGGGTGCTAGCCGTGCAGGGTCCGCTCGATTCGGCGGTCGGGCACGAGCCACATGACGGCCACCAGGCCGTAGAGCGCTCCGGCCAGCGCCGGTCTGATGGTCGCCAGACCGATGGCCAGCACGTAGAGCAGCGGCGACAGCTTGCCCTTCCAGTCGCTGCCAAGCGCTGTGCGCAGGACCGAGTCGGGGCCCTGGGCCCGGACGATCAGCTGCTGCAGGACCCAGTAGGAGATGGCCGCCATCAACAACACCACGCCGTAGACGGCCGTCGGGACCGCCGCGAAGTGGTTCTCGCCCATCCACCCGGTCACGAACGGCACGAGCGACAGCCAGAACAGCAGGTGCAGGTTGGCCCACAGAATGCCGCCGGTGACCGTCTTCACCGTATGCAGCAGGTGGTGGTGGTTGTTCCAGTAGATGCCCAGGTAGACGAAGCTCAGGACGTAGCTGACGAACACGCCCCACAACGGCCCCAAGGCCGCAACCGAGGGCTCGTGCGGCACCTTCAGCTCGAGCACCATGATGGTGATGATGATGGCCAGCACGCCGTCGCTGAAGGCCTCGAGCCGTGTCTTCCCCATGACCGGCGGCGATTGTACTCCGGGGGCCGAGGCCCCCGGCCCGCGCGACCGGGCGCGGCGCAACGCCTACATCGCGCGCAGGAAGGCGATGATGTCGGCCGCGTCCTGCGGCACCATGCGGAAACGCGGCATGGGCGCGCGGGCGCGGACGCCATTGCGCTTGATCGCCCCCTCGGTCAGGAGGCGCATGGCCTCGGTGTCGGAGTAGCCCGGCAGGCCCAGGATGCGGGGCACCTGCACCGGCCAGTCCGCCGGCCAGGGCACGCGCGCCGGCATGGCGCCGCCATGCAACCGGGTGCTTTCGATGATGTCGCCCGCCTGATCGCGCGCCGAGTGGCATTCGCCGCACATGATGACCCGCTCGACCAGGTAGCGGCCGCGCGCCACATCGCCCTTGGGCCCGGCCGGGGCCGGCGTGGCGGCCGCCTCGCGCTGCTGCGCTGCCACCCCCTCGACGCCAATCCAGGAGCTTGCCGACACCGCAACGAGGCCGGCGCACACCGCCGCGGCCCACCCACGCACCACTCTCATGATTCCTCCCACATTGCCGCCACCGCCATCGCCGGACATCTCCGCTGCGGGCGGCCGCGCCCGGGCCGAAGAGGCGGTTCGACCGCTTCCCGGCGACGCGACACCGAGGTTATCAGATGGCGGCGGCAGGCGGGAGAGGACGGGGGGCGACGCGGGACAACGGGGGGCGACACGGAACGACGCCGGGCGCCAGGGGGAGGGCCGGCTAGGAGTTGAACCAGTAACTGAACTTCACCAGGAACACATCGCGGCCTGGCGTGGAGAACAGCGCACGCAGGTCGCGACCGAAGCGGAAGTCGCCTTGCTCGCCGCGCTCCTGCCGGCCCTGCTGCCAGACCACGAACAGCGCCGAACCCGGCTTGTACTCCCAGCGCAGCACGTTGGTGGTGCGGAACGAGTGGAAGTTGAAGTCGGCGTTGTCGGCGTAGGCGTAGGGCTGATAACGGCTGGCGTAGACCGCGGCGCGGCCATCGACGAGCTCGCGAAAGCGAGTGTACTTGCCGGCCGAGATGAACGGCTCGGCGTAGCTCTGGAACGACAGCGTCGGCGACATGGTGTAGTTGGCGCGGAGCGTCATGGCCACGGTGCGCTGTTCGAGCCGGCCGAAGGCGTAGTGCTTGCCGCCCGCGCCATCGGTCACGTTCTCGACCCACTGCGCGTCGTCGCTGTTGCGCACGAGACGGATGCCGGTGTCAATCCGCGCCGCCCGAGTCGGGCGCCACGTCAGCTTGGGATTGGCTTCAATCCGCACGGTGCCCAGGCCGTCGCGCTCGTAGTAGCCGTTGTAACCCGGCGTGACCGCGCGGCGGTCGTCGAGGTCGAGGTAGTGCCACAGGCCGATGCTGGCGTTGCTGCGCACCGCCGGGCCGCCGCGGCTGGCGCGATCGCGGAGCCCGGGGCCGTTGCCATTCAGCCCGAAACCGGTCCGCCAGTTGTTCTGGAACGTCCAGTGCATGTTGATGTTGCCGCCGCCGTAGAGCCGATCGCCGCCGAAGTTCCAGCCCGCCCACTGATTCAGGTTGACGCATCCAGGAGCGAACGTACTTGCCCGGCACGTTGTCGCGCCACTGGAACCAGTGGTTGATGTTGCGCTCGTCGGCGCGGCGCAGGAAGCCCAGGTCGTTGGACTCGAAGCCGGGCGACTTGTAGCCGTAGTTGGCGCTGAACCGGACGCGCTCGCCGCCGATCTTCGCGAAGTTGGCCGCCGCCCCGTGGCCCGAGAGCGAGGTGGCGGTGGGGTCGTAATCCAGGTACTCGCCGTCGGGGCGCTGGAAGTAATGCACGGCGTTTTCCTGCAGACGGGTGATGGCGGCGGCAGCGCCGTCGACACGGGTCCCGGCGACGTAGCCCGACAAACTGTAGCGCTGCCAGAAGCGCCAGTCGTAGTCCACGCCGCCGGTGACCGCGTGGTCGGCGAGAAAGCGGGTGTCGGGCGTGAGCCGGCGATTGGTGGAGGTGACCATCATGCCCAGGTTCGAGCGGTTGGCGAACTCGCGCCGCGCCCGCAGCACGTTGAAGCTGGTGAGCGGCTCGATGGTCGGCCGGCGACGGGCCGGGCCCGCCGCGATGACGGCCCGTTCCTCCTGTGTCACGGCGCTCAGCGCGCCGACCGAGAAGACCCCGACGCGCCCGGTCAGCTTGGCCGCGCCGAGGATGGTGGCGGTCGGCGGCGCCTTGTAGAACTCGTCGTCGACCGTGTCCGGCGGCGCCCTGCGGCGCGCGGCCGATTCGCCGCGAGTAGAGCAGCCCGGTGCACGAGCCGTCGTTGCAATCCATGTTGAAGCGGAACACGCCGGAGCCCTCGACGAAGAACGGACGCCGTTCCGAGAAGAACAGTTCGAACGCATCGAGGTTGACGGCCGCCGGATCGGCTTCGACCTGGCCGAAGTCGGGGTTGAGCGTGGCGGTGAGCGTGAGGGCGGGCGTCACCGCGTATTTCAGGTCGGCGCCGAGCGCGGCGCCCGGGTCGGCCCGCGACGACAGCGGGTTGCCGGCCTCGGTCGGGGCCAGCACGAACTCGCCGAGCGCGTAGGGCATCGAGCTCGAGGCGCTTGGGGGCGCCGCCGCGGCGCAGGCCGGTCACTTCGCCGAACTGCGACACGAAGCCGTTGACGCTGCGCGCCAGCAACGGCCAGGTGACCGTCTGGTTGACCCGCGGCAGCTCGCGGATGATGGCCAGCCCCATCGACTCGCCACCGCGCGAGAAGCGGAGCTGCGAAAAGGGGATGCGGAACTCGGCGCGCCAGCCCGCGGCGTCGCGGGCCACGGCCACGTCCCACACCGCGTCCCAGCTGTCGTCGTTGTCGCCGTCGTTGAAGTAATAGCGGTCGGTCTTGACCCCGGCCGGGTTGACCGCGAACTCGTAGGCGGTGCGGCGGTCGTGGAACGAGTCGATGACCACGCTTGACCCAGTCGGAGGGCGAACGCTCGTCGCGGCGGGTGAGCATGCCGGTGATGCGGTCGGACTCGCGGTCGAAGGCCGCGATGGCGACATAGAGCGCGGTCTCGTCGTAGACCAGCCGCGCCTCGGTGCGCTCGTGCGGTTCCCCGCCCTCGGCCGGCTCGCGCTGCACGAACCCGTCGATGACCGGCGCCTCGAGCCAGGCCGGCTCGTCGAACCGGCCGTCCACGACCATCGGCGTGGCCGTAGCCACGGCCTGCGCCTCGATCGACGCGCCCGCCCGATCCCGGCCGTCTCCCGGCGCCGGCCCGGCGGCGGCCGGGCTGGGGGCGCACACCAGTCCAAGGGCGACAATCGCCGCGCCGATGCCGCCGCCCGTTCGCACGTTCATGGACCTATGAGTAGACGAGCGGACGTGATGGAAGGTTGGACGTGGCGGCGCCGACAAGCGCACGAGGGGGCGGCGTCGCCGGGTCTGGGCGGCGGCGGAATCAATCTTCACGCGCGAAGCCGGAGTGCACGGCGGCGAAGGCGCGCGCGGGCGTCGCGAAGAACAGGTGCAGCGTGCGGCGCATGGGCGATATTGTAGGCGGGTCCCCGCCGATGCGTTTGACCAATCACAAGACGCTGGCCCTGCTCTACGGGGTCACCGCCAGCGGGTTTCTGCTGTTGGGGTTTCTCCTGATGCTGCTGCTGCGGTGGCAGCTGGCCTGGCCGGGGCAGCCGATCGGCATCGCCACGGCGATCTTCGGCGAGAGCAACGCGCCCGGGGGCATCCTGCTGCCCGAGTTCTACTACCAGCTCGTGGCCATGCACGGGTCGGTGATGATTTTCCTGGCGGTCGTGCCACTGGCCACCGGCGCCTTCGGCACCTACCTGGTACCGCTGCAGATCGGCGCCTCGGGCCTGGCGTTCCCGCGGATCAGCGTGGTCGGCTACCTGGTCTACCTGACGGCCGGGCTGTTGATGGCGGCCAGTTTCGCGCTGCCGGGCGGCGCGGCCAACTCGGGCTGGACCTCGTACCCGCCGCTCTCGGTCATCGCCTCGTCGGGTCAGACGGCGTGGCTGGTGGGCATCTTCCTGCTGGGCGTGTCGTCGATGCTCGGCGCGATCACCCTCGTGGCCACCGTGGCGGCTCATCGGGCGCGCGGCATGACGCTGATGCGTCTGCCCTTTTTCGTGTGGTCCCAGGTGGTGACGGCGCTGCTGCTGCTCCTTGCCTTCCCCGCCCTGCAGGCCGCCGCCCTGTTCCAGTTCATGGACCGCGTGGCCGGCACCAGCTTCTTCCTGCCCGCGGGGCTGGCGGTGAGCAACACGCCGCTGCCGGTGTCGGGCGGCGGCAACCCGCTGCTCTGGCAACATCTGTTCTGGTTCCTGGCGCATCCCGAGGTCTACGTCCTCGTCCTGCCGGCCCTGGGTATCGTGGCCGAGGTGATCACGGCCCACGCCCGCCGGCGGCTGTGGCGGTACGGGCTGATGGTGGCCGCGGTGGTGGGCCTGGGCGCCTGGTCGATGGTGGTGTGGGCGCACCACATGCTGCTCACCGGCATGAGCACCACGCTCAGCAGCTTCTTTCAGATCACGACGGTGGCCGTGTCGGTGCCGTCGGTGATCCTCGTCACCTCGCTCGTCGTCACGCTGTGGGGCGGCGCCATCCGCTACACCACGGCGATGTGCTTTGCCCTGGCCTTCCTGCCCATGTTCGGACTGGGCGGGGTCACCGGCCTGCCGCTCGGCCTGGGCCCCAGCAACGTGATCCTGCACGACACCTACTACGTGGTCGGCCACTTCCACTACCTGGTGGCGCCGGGCACGCTCTTCGCGCTCTTTGCCGGCGTCTATCACTGGTTCCCGAAGGTCACGGGACGGCGGCTGAGCGAGCGGCTCGGCCTGGTGCACTTCGCTGGCAGTTTCGTGACCATGAACGCCATCTTCCTGCCCATGTTCCTGATGGGCCTGATGGGCGTGAACCGCCGCCTCTACGACGGCGGGCTGCAGTACCGAATTGGGCCAGCCGGCGTTGGCCTGGAACCCGGTCATGACCTGGAGCGCCGTGGCCCTGGGCCTGTTCCAGCTGGTGTTCCTGTGGAACATCGTGCGCAGCGCGCGTCACGGCCGGCCGGCCGAGAACCCGTGGCGCGCCACCACGCTCGAGTGGGCCACGTCATCGCCGCCCGTGCCGCAGAACTTCGCCGAGCCGCCGGTCGTGACCGGGGCTCCGTATCGCTACGACGAGGAGCGCGCGTGACCACCGGCCTGATGGCCCTCGCCGCGCCCGACCGCGACGCCCGCGCCGCCGACCTCGGCACGTGGCTGTTCCTGGCGTCGCTGACGATGTTCTACGGCGCACTCTTCTCGGGCTACGTGCTGTTGCGCGCCGGCAGCGACGTCTGGACGACGCCGTGGACCGAGGGCGAGCTGGGCAAGTGGCCGATGACCGTGGACCACTGGTTTCGCACCATGTGGCTCGGCTTCGCCGTGCTCCAGTCGCGCCGCCTGCGCGGCGTCGGCGCGCCGGCGCTGGGGCTGCCGCGCTTTGCCTGGCTGGTCGTGGCCGCTGGCGCCATGTTCGTGTGGCGGTCGTGGCTGGTGGGGACGGTGCTGGTCGGCAGCGGCGCCACGCCGGATGTGAGCGTGGCGCTGGCCTGCTGGTTCGTGCTGACCGGGACGGTGGCGTGCCTGGTCGCGGGCGGCACGATCGCGTCGGCCTGGATCGCGCTCGAGCCGGCGTCGGACACGCGCCGCGCGCGCCGCGGCGCCATGCTGGAACGCTATTGGGTGATGGTGCTGGTCCTGTGGCTGGTGACCGTGGCCGGGCTGTACGTGGGATGAGCGCCGTGATTGCCTGCATGGTCTGCGCGCGGCCGTTCGACTCGCTGCTCACGAGCGGCCTGCACGCCGGCGTGCTGGTGATGGCCGTCGTGGTCGTGGCGATTCTGGCGGCCATCGCGCGCGGCGCGCTGCGCCTGCTGCGCGAGGACGCCGCGGCGACCATCGGCCCGGGCCCGGACGACGGCCCGGAGCAGACCGTCAGCACGAACCACGAGGTTGCCGCGCTCGCCGCCGACCACGGAGTACGACCGTGATCGGCGCCTGGCTCAATCGCTGGTTGCCCACGGCAGGCTCCGCGCACGCGGCGCGCTTCGACGCGGTGCTGGCCTCGGCCCATACCGAAGCCGCGATCGTGTTCGTGAGCTGGCTGGCGGTGTTCGTGGTCATCCTGGTGCGCTTCCGCGCCCGGCCCGGCGCCGCGCCTGGACGTCCCGCCGGCTCGCGCTGGCCGTTGGCCGCCGTGGCGCTCGTGGTGCTCGGCGACGTGTGGCTGCTGGCCGGATTGGCCCTGCCGGCGTGGCGGGCCCGCGCCCTGCCGGCGCCCCCCGGCGCCGTGGAGGTACGGGTCGTGGGCGAGCAGTTCGCCTGGAACGTTCACTATCCCGGCCCGGACGGCCGCTTCGGGCGCACCGACCGCGCCCTCATCAGCGCCGCCGACCCGATCGGCATCGACCGCACGGACGCCGCCGCCGCCGATGACTTCGTCCTCATCGGCATGCTGGTCGTGCCGGTCGATCGGCCGGTCGTCGTCTACTTGTCGAGCAAGGACGTCATCCATAGCTTCACCCTGGCCACCATGCGGGTGAAGCAGGACGTGATGCCGGGGCTGCCCGTGACCGCGTGGTTCACCCCAGTGGCGACCGGGTCGTGGGAGGTCGGCTGCTCGCAGTTGTGCGGCCTCGGTCACTACCGGATGCGCGCGCTGTTCGAGGTACGGACCGCGGCGGAGTGGCAGGCGTTCGTGCTCGACGAAGTGGCGCGGGTCGTGGAAAACCGGTAGCGCTCCTCCGCGCTAAGGCCGGCAGTCGGGGTCGCCGGGCTGCGGCCGTCGCGCGATCACCACGGCGCCGCCGCTGTCGTAAACGGCCCGTGTCTCGGCCCGCACTTCCGCCGGCAGCAGGGTCCGGTCGGCCACCGCGTAGGGCAAGCCCGCGCCCTCGACCCAGCGGCCCAGCGCCGCGTTCGGCGCGTAGCCATCGAGCGCGGCCGTGCGCGCGGCATCACGCGGCTGGCCCAGCACCGCCAGATGCAGCCAGTAGGCCGTGTCGCCGTTGGCGACGAGGTAGTCCACGCACGCCGGCGCGACATGTGCGCGGGCCCAGGCGCCGGCCGCGAAGAGATCCGGCGAGACCAACGGCGGCGGCACCGCGAAGGCGGTCGCCAGGCGCACGCTGACGCCCCACACCGCCACCGCCGCGCCCCAGCCGGCCACTCCGCTCATCGACGCGGGCAGCCGCTGCACCAGATGGGCGAGGCCCGCCGCGGCCAGCACCGCCAGCGGATACGCCGCCAGATAGGTCATCTTGACGGCCATGTAGGGCGTCTCGGCCCCACGCAACCGCGCCACGACGACCAGGGCGACGGCTTGCACGGCCAGGGCGAGCGCCAGCCACACGGTGGCGCGCGCGTTGCGCTCACGCCACGTGGCCAGTCCGCCGAGGCCCGCCAGCGCCACGAGCACCCACCACGCCAGATCCGGGACGAACCCCGGCACCGCCCCGCTCGTGCCGGCCATGCGCAGCCAGGCAGCATGCCGCGACAGATGCAACGCGGCCACGAGCAGCGCCGGCGCCGTGGCCAGGGTCAACGCCCGCACGCGCGCCGCGACGGGCAAATCGGCACGCATCAGCACCACGGCGCTGGTAGCCACCATCAGCGGCCCAATCCAGATCGGCCACACCAGGAAAGTGGCGGCGCCGCACGCGCCCACGAGCGCCAGCCAGAAGGTCCGCGGCGACGCCTGCCACTCTGCCAGCGCCCACCATCCCGCCACCACGAACAGCTCCGCCGCCACCTGCGCCAGGTAGCCGGACTGGAGGAATCCGCCCAGGCTGTAGACGCGCGGCACGAACAGGACGAAGGCCACCGCCGCCAGCGCCAGCGGCAGCCGGCCGCGCCGGCCCGCCAGCAGGCGATGCGCGACCAGGAACAGGACGCCAGCCTTCAGCGCCACGGTGGCCATCACCAACGGGTGCGCCGCCCGCCACGCGTCGACGCGGACGAGCGATCCGAGGGTGGCGATGGCCAGGTGCAGGCCAGGCGTGTAATGGGCCATCTCGCCCAGGGCTCCGCCCATCGTGTCGCCGTCGACCAGATGCCGGGTGCGCGCCAGCACGTCGACGAGCAGCAGATGGTGGGTCAGGTCGGACCCGCCGCCCGGCGGCAGCAACCACGGCCACGAGATCCAGACGAGCCAGGCGCCGGCGCCGGTGGTGACGGCAAGCCACGCCCACAGCGGCGCGGCGTCATCCGCCGCCGGGGCCGGCGCACGGGTGAACCCCAACAGCCCCATGGCCACCGCCACCGCCGCGACCACGGCCGGCGAAAGCGCCAGGCCGGCCCAGCCGAGCAAGTACGGCGCAACCACCGTGGCGGCCAGGGCGCTCGTGAGCGCCGCGGCCGCGCCGTCGCTGCGGATCCTGATCATGGGCGTCAGCGCACGATGACCGTGGCTTCGCTGGTGCGGCCGCGCCGATCGCGCGCCTCGATGCGATGCGTGCCCGGCGCGAGCGGCCACTCCACCGCGCCCTCGGCTGCCGCCGTTCCCACGACCTGCCCGGAAACGCGCCACTCGATCGGCCCGCCGCTGGTGGAGGCCGCCCGCAGCGGCAAGGTCTGGAACTCGCGCCGCAGCGTCGGATCGATGAGATACGTGGCGCCGTCGGGTGGGCTGACGATGGTCAACGGCGCCGCCGGCGCCGCCGGACGCGCGGGCCCGGCCCCGGCACCCGTCGCGGCGGCTCGCGTCACGCCGCCGCGCCACTGGGCGTGGCTCGCCTCGTCCAGACCGCGGGCGCGCGCCCACTGGCGGTACTCGGGCGGCCACATGGTGAGCAGGCCGTCGTCGCTCTGATGATGCCACCGGCACGGCGCCTCGGCTGACTCGGCGGCTACCGTATCGTGCCGGCGCAGTGGGCACCACGGGTTGGCGGTCTCGCCCGACAAGGCGCAGATCTCGCGTTCGACGACGGTGGCTGGAGGACGGGCAATCGGCTCGGACGAGAAGTCGCTCGCCGATCCGCTCAGCCGGCGTTCGGCCGCCAGCATCACCGCGTGGAAGATCGGCCCGGCGCCGGTGACGCCGCTCGAATCGCGCAGCGGCGTCCGGTCGAAGTTGCCGACCCACACGCCGACCGTCACCCGTCGCGAATAGCCGATGGTCCAGTTGTCGTGATAGGCCTGCGACGTGCCGGTTTTGACCGCCACCGGGAACGGCAGTTCCAGGCTGCCGCCGCGGCCGAACGCGAACTCGCGTGATTCCGGATCCGACAGGATGTCGGTGATCCAGTAGGCGCTGCGCGCCGAGACGAGCCGGCGGCGTGCGCGGCGCGACGCCGGGCTGCCGCGGCCGGTCGGTGGGCGCCAGCCACTCGCCCTGACGCGCAAATGCCGCGTAGGCCGCCACGAGTTGGTCGAGCCGCACCTCGGCGTTGCCGAGCGTGACGCCCAGGCCGTAGTGCGCCGCCGTCTTGTCGAGCGTGGTCAGCCCCGCGCGCGCCAGGAAGCGCAACAGCGACGGCACCCCGAGCTTCGCGGCCAGCACCACCGCCGGCACGTTCTCGGAGCCCGCCAGGGCGTGCCGCGCCAGCATCGGGCCGCGATACCGGCCGTCGTAGTTGCGCGGGCTGTAGACGACACCGGGCTCGGCGGTTGGAAAACTCGACGGCACATCGGCCAGCACGCTGGCCGGGCCGAAACCCTGCTCGAAGGCCAGCGCGTAGGTGAACGGCTTGAGCGCTGAACCGGGCTGGCGCGCGCTCACCGGACCGTTGATGGCGCCGCCGTGGGCCCGGTCGAAGTAGTTGCCCGAGCCTTCCCAGGCCAGCCACTCGCCGCTGGCGTTGTCGAGCACGACCACGCTGACGTTGCGGGCGCCGTGCCGGGTCAGCACGCCGCGCTGGCTCTCGATCATGCCGGCGATGTCGGCCTGCAGGTCCGCGTCCAGGGTGGTGACGATGCGACCGCCCGGCGTCGGCCCGGCGCCGGCCAGCACCATCTCGACGAAGTGCGGCGCCAGCAGCGGCGAGCGCTCCGGCGCCAACACCAGTTGGTCGGCCCGCGCCTGCCGCGCGTCCTCGTCGCTCAACAGCCCTTCCGCCTGCATGCGGCGCAACACCACGCGCTGCCGCGCCACCGCCGCGTCCATGCGCCGGTAGGGATTGAACGCCGACGGCCGTTGCGGCAGGCCGGCCAGGAACGCGGCCTGGGCCGGCGTGACCATGGCCGCCGGCACGCCGAAGTAGGCGCGGCTGGCCCGCTCGGCCCCGGCGATCTGGTTGCCGTAGGGCGCCAGGTTCAGATACAGCGCCAGAATCTCGCGCTTGTCGAAGCGATGCTCGAGCCGCAGCGCCACCAGCGCCTCCTGAAGCTTGGCCGTCACGCCGCGGACGCGCTGCGGATCGCGCCGCTGCAGCAGGTGCTTGGCGACCTGCTGCGTGAGGGTGGAGCCGCCTTCCACGATGCGGCCCTCGGCCAGGTTGACCCGGGCCGCGCGCAGTACGGCCAGCGGGTCGAGGCCAGGATGGCGCCAGAAGCGGCGGTCTTCCGCCGCCACCGTCGCGTTCACGAGCAGGCGCGGCAGCGTGGCCGACGTCAGCCGCTGGCTGCGCGTGGCCTCGCCCGACAGCGCTTCGTAGAGCAGCACGCCGCGCCGATCCACGACCAGCGTCGACGATCCGGCGGCGTCGTCGAGCAGCCCCTCGGGCAGGGGGCCCAGGCGCAGCCACGCAACGAGCGTCACGGCCGCGCCGGCGGCCGCCCACGCGGCTGGACGCCGCGCCAGGCGGGCCAGACCCGCCCGGCGGCTGGTCACCGCTTGACCTCGATCACCGTGGTGGCCGTGCGGCCGAAGACTTCGGGCTGGTACATCTCCTCGGCGCGGGCCGGCGCGGTGCGGAACGTGCCGGCCGTGGTGGCGCGGACGATGTAGCTGAAGTGTGCTCGCCGACGTCGAGGCGGGTGGCGAAGAGCTGGATGCGATCGTCGTGGCGCTCGACGTGATCGAAACCGCCGCGCGCCACCAGTTGAGCCAGCTCGTGGCCTCGCCGCCGTCGTCGCTGGTCTGCACGTCCTGCCCGGCCGCCAGATCGGCGGCGGTCGTGGCGAACCACGACTCGACCGCTTCGAACCCGGCCGGCAGCGGATCGGTCACCGCCACGAATCGCCGCTCCTTGGTGAGGCGGAACGTCAGGGTGACGCGGACGAGATCCCCGGCGGCATACGCGGTTGCCGCCGGCCTCGTGCCGCGCTCGACGAAGGGCTCGTAGCGCCGCTCCACGTCGAAGCCCGCGTCGAGGCCCTGCTGGTGCAGCGTGTCGGCGGCATAGCGCAACCGCGCCGCGTAGAAGAGCGTGCCGGCGCCCTCGCGCGCGAAGGTCAAGGGCGTGGTCGTGCCGGCCGGCCCGGCCGCCAGCACCTGCGCCATGGGCAGACGCGTGGTGCTGGCCTCGGCACTGCGGCCGCGGAACTGGTCGCGCGCCAGCTCTTTCGCGCCGAGCTTCACGGTGGCCACGAAGTCCGGCACGGTCGCCTCGTACTTGCGGTAATAGGCCACCAGCGCCTGCAGCGCGTAGCTGTTCTCCTGCGTGTTGCCCCAGCGCCCGTTGGTGCGGGCCGCCATCATCCAGCGCACCAGCTCGCGCAGCGGCAGGTCGCTGAGGCCGGCGGCCACGAACGACTGGAGCACGATGGCCGTGGACCGCACGTTCGAGTTCCAGAACCACAGCAGGTAGGGATCGGCGAGCTCGCCGACGTGCGCGCCGCCGGCCTCCGGCAGAACGGCGTTGGTCATGCGCCGCCGCAGGTCGCCGGCGCGGTCGGTGGCGACGCCGCCGCGCGCCAGCAGCGCGTCGTGCAGGTAGGCCAGCGCGAAGACCGGCATGCGCTCGCGGTAGCCATAGAGGCGCGTCAGCTGCGCGTCCACGCCCCGCCCGCCCTCGACCAGCACCTTCACGGCGAACGCCTGCCAGGCGGTGTAGGCCGGCCACCAGCCCTCGTTGGCGGACGCGGCGGCGGGGCCGCCAGCTCGCGCTCCAGGTAGTCGTAGGCGCGGTCACGCACCCCCGGCGCGATGGCGTATTTCAGATCCGCGGCCGTCGCGAAGACCTGGAGCAGGTAGGCCGTCAGATACGGCGACACGGTGTGACACGCGCCCGGCCAGTAGGCAAAGCCGCCGCTCTCGCACTGGAACGTCTCGAGCTCCTTGAGGGTCTTCTGCGCCGCCGGTCGCATTTCGGCCGGGGTCATGCCCGGCAGCGAGAACGCGTCGCCCAGATCCGCCGCCAGCACGAGCGCCAACGATGATGAGGCCTTCTGCTCGGCGCAGCCGTAGGGATACTCGACGAGATAACGCGCGCCCTCGCCCAGGCCGACCATAGCCGTGGACGACAGCTCGACGTCGAGCCCGCCGAAGCCGGGCACGACGCCGGTCGGGACGGCAATCGTTTCGCGCGCGCTGGTCGTGGCACCCGCGGCTTCGCCGTACGCCGCGACCGTCTCGGGCGACGCCAGGATCTCGACGGGGATCACGTCCTCGAACGCGTCGCTCTCGGCGCCGAGTCGGGCACGTCATCTGCATGCGCGCCCGGCCGATCGCCTTGGCGGCACCCGGCGAAGCGCACTTCGATCGGTGCTGCGGGGGCCCATCGGCGACGCGCTGCTCGGCCGGACCGGTCAGGGCGAACACCGCCGGGTCGAGCGACTCTGCATCGTGACCACCGCCGTACCGCCTGCGGCCAACTGGCTGCCGACCACCGCGCCGAAGTGAGCCTTGTCGCCGACGGCCAGGAAGCGCGGGAACGTCGGCTTCAGCGTCAGCGGCTTGTTGATGCGCACCTCGGCGTCTGCCCGAGCCGAAGCGCGATCGCCGGTCGGCGGCCACCGCCATGATCCGATAGGTGGTCAGCGACTCGGGCAGCTTGATGTCCACGTCGGCGTGGCCGTCGGCGTCGGTCACGACCGATCCGACCCAGAACGCCAGCACGCGGAAGTCCTTGCGCAGCGTGCCCGCGCCCGCGTCGCCGCCGCCCCCGCCGCCGTCGGTGTCGCCCTTGGGCGTGAGCACGCGCCGGCTGACGATGCGCTGCCGGTTGTCCTGGTTGATCACCTGCAGCGCCTTCTCGACGTAGACCGAGCCCGAGATGTCGGGCGGTTGATAGCCGGTCAGCGACAGCACGCCGTAGTCCACCGCCCACAGCGTCACCTCGCTCGGCGGCGCCGGCCCCGGCCTGGTCCTTGACGTCCACGCGCACCTTGGCGGTGGCCGCCGGGC
The DNA here is from genome assembly GCA_963843885.1 of uncultured Acidobacteriota bacterium. Classification (GTDB taxonomy): domain Bacteria; phylum Acidobacteriota; class Vicinamibacteria; order Vicinamibacterales; family UBA2999; genus CADEFD01. Next base: position 85,158 of record CAWJMJ010000005.1, on the reverse strand, counting down.
GGTACTCCTGCTGGTTCGGCCGTGACCGCCACCGTCAGCCGCTTCGACGCGATCCTCGACCTTCAGCTCGACGTAGCCGAGACGGAACGACGGCTTGCCGGGATCGCTCGTGTCGTGCCGTGGCGTGAGGTGGCCGCGGCGTTGGCCGGCGGCGGCGTTGGTGCGCCCCTTGACCAGCAGCACCGACACGAACACGTTGGGGATGTCGTCCTCGGTAATCGGCACCGCGATCGACTGCTGCGTCGAGGTCAGCGCGAACTGGCGATGCGTGCGGATGCCTTCGCGTTCGGTCGTGACCAGCGCGGTGGCCTGCTCCCACGGCGACTGAATCATGATGCGCGCGGTGTCGCCCGGCTTGTAGGTCTTGCGCTCGGGGACGAGATCGATGCGGTTGTGATCGAACCGCTGCCCAGGCGGTGTAGCCGTCGCCGAGCGCGTAGAACGACGTGCGTGGTCACGGCCAAGCGGCCGTCGGCGGCGCGGGCGCGCGCCTCGAGCATGAAGTAGCCGCCGCTCGTGAACGGGATGGCGAGCGGCACGGGCTCGGCCGCGGTCGTGACCGTCCACGAGCCGGCCGGCACCTCGCGACGCTCGCGTGTCCCAGGTGTAGAAGCCGTTGCCCTCGGCGCGGCGCACGCTGCTCCACTGCATCTGCGTCAGCGTGACCTCACCGGCACACCGGCGGCTGGCGGTGCCGTCGAGGCCGACGGCGACGACCTCGGTCTCCAGGCCGTTCTTCTGCTCGAGGAAGTACGGCGGCCGACGCACGCCGATGTACCACGGCGCCGGATGCACGGTGACGCTGGCGCGGTTGGCGATGTGCTGCCGCGACACGTCCTCGACGTCGCCTTCGAGCGTGTAGATGTAGGGAATGCCGGCGTCGCGCGTCGGTCTCGAGCGTCAGCGGCAGGTCGCCGGTGGCCGTGAGCGTGCCTTCCTCGCGGCGCAGGTCGGTCGCGCCCCAGGCGTTCGCCGTCGTCGCGAGGTCTCGCCGACGAAGACCCAGCGGTCGGTGCCGGAACCGCTCGGTGATCGCCGGCGGCGCGCCCGCGCCCGGCGCCACGGCGTAGCGTCCACGTCACCGGCTCGCGCGCCCATCGGCGCGCCGAAGAGGTAGCGCGCGGTGACCACGCCGTTCAGCGCGTCGCCGGCCATCGGCCGGTCCGGGCCGGTCAGCGTGACGTCGACGCGGAAGTCGGGGCGTCGATAAGCGGCGACCAGGAACGAGCCGTCGACGACGCGTTCATAGGGCACGTAGTCGTCGTGGTCGGGACTGGGCTCCGGGCCCCCCGGGCGCGCCGCCGGGGTCGGCGGCGTGGGCCGGTCGGACTCGAGCATGACCCGAACGGTGTAGTTGCCGAGCGTGCCTTCCGCCGGCAGCGTCCAGCGTCCACTCGGCGCTGCTCCACGCGTTGAGCGTGACGGTGCGCTCGTCGACGACGCCGGTTCTGACCGTCGCGCACGCTGACGCAGCACGGGCGTGCCGGCCGGCAGCAGCCGCATGCCGTCCGCGCGTGTTGTGGCGCAGCATCGCCTTGAAGGTGACGTCCTCGCCAAGCTTGTAGACGCCGCGATCGGTGAAGACCGTGCCGCGCAGCAGCGGCGCCGCGCTCGTTCGAGATTGACCGAGGTGCCGAAGTCCCACGGCTGGATGCCCTCGTTCCAGTCGCTGCCGACGTAGGCGAAGTCGCCGTCCTTCTCGGCGGTGACGATGAAGGCGAACTTCCACCAGTTGTCGGCATCGCGCAGCGGGGTGTCGGGCGCGATCGCCACGCCGTCGGCGCCGGTCGTGCCGCTCCAGAAGGTGCGGTTGTCGAGCGCGGACGATGGACACCGCCGCGCCCGGCACCGGCGCGCCGGTGTCGAGCCGGGTCACGAACACCAGGGTGTTCTGCGGGCTGTCCTTGACCGTGATGCCCAGATTCGTGACCTGGACGATCGAGGCGCGGACGCGGCTGCGGCGCCGCGAGCTGCGCTGGCAGCATGTCGCCGGCGCGCACGGCCGCCCACACCAGCCCGGTGCCGCCGGTCCAAGCGCCGCCGAGACGTCGAGCCCGTGCGATTGCGATGCGGTCGGGCGTGACCGCCAGGCGCCGAGCGGTGCCGGGGCCAGGCGGGGGCAGGCGGAAGCCGTTGCTGGCCTGCGCCGTCAGCGTCGGCATCAGCATCGGCCGGCGCGAGCTTGAACACCCACTGCGTGATGTTGCGCAGGTTGCGGGCGTAGAACGGCAGCTGCGGGCCCGCCGCTCCTTCTCCCACACGCCGTGGCCGTCGCCGAAGCTGGTGAAGGCGGGCTTGTGCCAGTTGTCGACGATGTCCAGCCAGGAATAGCCGAGCGTCTGGCCATCCGCGGCCACGAGGGTGGGCGGCGCCGACACCAGGTACTTGCGGTTAGGCGGCTGGGCGACGAAGCCGGCGTCCTCGAGCGTGAGGTCGCGGCCCGCTTCCGGCGCGTACTCGGGACGCGCCGGACGCGCCGCCGGCTTGCGCACCGGCTGCGCCGCCGGCCCGGTGATGTCGACGACCGTCAGCGCCGCTGCCAACGCCGTGACGGCGATGTCGGCGCGACTGGCGACGCCGTTGCGGGCGTCCCCGTCGCAGGCCGTCCGGCAGGCGAAGCCGTCGAGGAAGAAGGCCGGCTCGACTTCGATCGTGTAAGCCTGCGCCGTGCCCGGCGTGGCCGGTCCCGCCGGCGAGGGCACCCGCGGCCCGACCGACACCGTGACCCAGCTCTCGGGCGCCACCGGCGCCGTCGTCTCGAGGACGAGCAGGTCTGGCGCGGCGGGATAACGCTTCCGGTCCCACGTCGTCGTCAGCCGCAGCGGCACCGCCTCCGTGCTCGACGCCACCTCGCTGCACCGCCGCCACCTTGGCGGCAAAGGCGGCGAGCGCCGCGGGATCCTGCGCGGTCAGCCGGGCTTCCTCTTCGGCCGTGAACGCCGGCGGCGTGCACAGTCGTGCGGCTCGAGGGCGGCCGTGACATGCGCCGCGAGGTCACGCGGGCGCACCGGCTGGTTGAAGCGCAGCAGCAGCACCATCGGCGCCGTTCACCGTGCCGCCGCGGCGATACCAGTTGGTCTCCAGCAGCTTCACGGTCGGGCGTGGTGAAGCTGAACGTCACGCGGCGCCGCCAGGCGGCGCGTGCTGACGGCCGTGGCCGTGGTGTCGACCACGACGGTGTAGGTGGTGGCGTAGGGCAGCGGCTGCTGCGGGTCGGGGGTGAAGATCAGGATGGTGGTGCCCGACCATCGGAACGTCCCCTTGATGGCCGGGCGGATGCGCACGAACGGCGCGCGTCACCGGCGTGGGAATCCGTCCGGCAGCGACCATCGGCTCCGAGAAGACGATGCGGATCTCGTTGGCCTGGTCGAGCGCGGCCAGCGGGCCCGCCGGGCCGGTGCGCACCACGGTGAGCGGCGGCGGGCGTCTGCGCGGCCGTGGAGGGTGTGGCGGAAGCGGACGATGCGGCGCCGGATCGGCCGGAGTTGGCGGAGGTGGCGGGGATGGCGGGGACGGGGGGAGCAGCCAGGGCGGCGGATGGGGCGGGAACGGCGGCGGGGGCCGCGAAGGCGGCGGAGACGGCGGCGGTCAGCACGAACAGCGAGTAGAAGGGCACGGACCACGACCGGGGAAGCGTCATGGGAGCCATTTAATACGATCTCGGTGCGCGGGCCGCCGGTCTGCAACGGCAACGCATCAGGGCGAGGCGCCACATCCTCCGCCTTGATGCCTCCGGCCACGCCTGCCGAGCGTAAGCGCGCACAACGGCTCCCATCACTTCCCTCCTTTTCTGCCTTCTTAGTTCTCGAGTGCACTGCCGCCAGTGCGAAGGATATCCACAGCCCAGACGACGTCGAACCGCGTGCCATCCCACACCGGGGGCGCGTTCGGGGCTATCGGCGGGTCGGTGGGCTGCTCGTACCAAGCTCGCGGCGTTGGTGGAGCGGTATCCAGACGCTCGCCGTCCGGTCGGGTGAAGGTCACGGCCCCGTTCGTTGCGCGGCTCACGCCAAATCCGCCCTCGTGCACGGCCCGGTGATGGGGGCGGCACAACAGCACCAGGTTCTCGAGGTTGGTCTCGCCGTCGTCGGCCCAATGGACGATGTGATGAGCGTCGCAACGGCGAGACGTGCAGCCCGGGAAGCGGCAAGTGGTATCGCGGACGGTAAGGGCCCGGCGGATTGCGGGTGGAATCGTGCGCGTCCTGCGGCTGGATGCGATGACGTCGCCGTCCGCATCGTGATGCATGTGCTCGGTGGCGGCGTCGCAGGCGATGCGGCGCGACGTTTCCGCGGAAACGTAGTGCGCGCCGTGGTCCAGTTCAATGGCGCCGTCGAAGGTGTCGGCTGACGCGGTTTGCGCGACCGCTGCCGCGGGTTCGCCCTCGGGCGCGGTCACGTGCAGCACGACCTGATACCGATCACCGGCCGTGCCGGCATCGAGGTTGGCTGCCAGCGCGGCCTCGGCGAGCAGACCCAGCGCATCCGCTCGCCGCTGCGCGGGCGTAAGTTCTTCCGTGATGACGTTGCCGGATGGCGACCCCGCGGCTTCGCGGAACAGCCGGTCGGCCGCAGCTTCGAGCGCGCGCTGCACCACCGCGCCGACTTCGGGCGTGAGGCGGCCACGGATCACGACCATGCCGTCGTCGTCCAGCCAAGTGGAAAGCTGCCGGTTCAGGTGCTGCACCTCCGCCTGCTTGGCGGCTTCGGCGCGGTCCACACGGCGCCCGGCGCGGACGAAGCGCTCCACGTGGGCAGCGGTGCCGGCGAGCGCCAGGTCCAGCAACGCAGCTTCGTCGTCCGTCGTGGCTACGCGGGTGAGCGCGCGTACCTTGGCGTACGACAACTGCCCGCGCTGCATCGCCATGCTCACGCGCGGCAGCGTGCCGAGCGCCTTGGCCACGCGCACCTTCTGGCGCGCGGCACCGAGGTCGATGCCGGTGCGCCAATGCAGCCAATGCGCGCACGACAGGAAGCCGGTGTTCCAGCCGTTGCACGCGTCGAAGTCGCGTAGCAGCACGAGCAACTCGTAGGTGGCGGCGTGCAGGCGCGCGGCCAGCGCGGCGATCGTCTCGCCCAGCGCCTCCGTCTCCTGCGAGTGCTGGCGCATCAGGGCGGCCGGCGAAACCTCGTTCGAGGGTGAATCAACGGGGAATGCGGGGTGCATTCCGCATCCTATCGTGGCAGTTTTTACCGGCGGAGGATGGCACAGGCGCGGCGAACGCGGGGTCAATCAGCGCGGATCGTGGCCACAAGCTCCTTCGTGCGTTGTGGCGACACGTAACGTTTGCGGGAGCCGCCTCTCGCGTGAATGCGAACTTTTCTGAAGGGGCCTCTGAAAACCCGTCAAGTGAATAGTGCAGTCGTCGATGAACCTGCTTCCGCACGCGACGGACCTTCGTCACCGCCCGATGGACTGGCTGCCGTTATCGCGACACCTGCATTCAGCATGCGGCGCACCTGCTACCCTTGTCGCTGCACCAGCTGTCACCAACCAATGCACCCGCGTTGGCAGTCGACAAGCGCGCTGTCACCACCCGCGAGAACGACGTCCCGGGCCGGCGCATATGCCGCTGCATCCGCGACACCTGCATCCCCAGGCGATGCAGCTGCCTGCACCAGCCGCTGCACCCGCCGACCCCAGTCCCGGCAGTTGGTGTGAGCAGCCGGTGCAGCCACCGCCGCCATCGTGCAACCCGTAGGTGTCGGGGAATACGAGACTTAGGGCGCGCCAAGAGGCCGGCGCGCATTTCCACGATTGTGGACGACCACCATCGCGAACCTGACTCCCCGCTACTGGGTAAGCAAGCTCCCGGTGCTGGGAAGGAACTCCTCGCGTCCGGCGGCCCCCCGCTCACGCGCCACTCGGTATGGCGCGCTCGTCAGCGGTGTTCCGGTGACGCGTCGACCGCTGAGGGAGGTCCGCTCGTTTGCGTCAGGAGGCGGCGGGTGCGGCAGGACGTCCACACATGCGCGTCAGCGACTCCGTGGACCGCGGAGGTAAGTCATGCGCTCTCGCCCGTGACTGCGCGCCTCAGTGCTGGTTGCCGAATCGTGGTGGACGCAACGCGTCAGGTAGATGCCGGGCGGCGTCGCAGGCGCTCCTTGCGCTGGCGCGGCTTCGCCCGCTCCACGACCTTCACATCACCGCCGGCGGTGACCCTGGCGATGAACGGTCCTGGCAGTCGCGATATCCGCGCGATCCGGCGGAGGCCGCGAACGAATGCGTCGACTTGGGCGTCGGTGCCGATATCACCCGCGGTCAGCGCAAAGACCCGCAGGCTCGCCGCCATGAGTGCCTGCTTTTCCAGCGGACGCTTCCGGATCTGCTTGTCCTTGGTCAGCACGATCCACTCAGTGCGACGCTCGTAAAGCGCCGTGAGCCACGCCACGTCGTCGGTGCCGGCCGCGAAGCGTTCGCGATGAAGGATGACGTTGTGCCCCAACGCGGACAATGCAACCGCAAGTGCCTTCCCGCCAAGGCACTCGTCGACGAAAAAGGTCAGCGGCTCAGGCGGCCCGCCACCACTCGTAGCGGATGGCTTCGCTGATCTCTTCCGGGCCGCGGGCATACTCTTCAACCAGGCGGTCGAACGCGTCGCCGGCAAAGAATCTTGCGGCGATTTCTTCGGTGGGAATGCGCGTGCCAGTGATCACCGGCCGGCCAAAGGCATGGCGGGCATCGATGGTGACCATCGTGGGCGCCACCGGCTTGTCGAGCACGGCCTTCGAGGTGTATGGGAAGAGCTTCTTGGCCAGTCCGGCGGTGTCGCGCTCGATGCGTTTCAAACGCGCGCCGATGATCTCTTCAAGCACGATCTGGCCGTCGCGGCTGGCGTCCATCAGCGTGCCGAGCTTCCGGAGGAAAACGGCCTTGCCGTCCGTCTCCATTTCCTCGCTGGTCAGTGGATGCGCGACGCCCCACTTTTGCTGCACGAAGTCTCGCGCATGGCGGATGCTCTTGAGCGGCACGCCGTGCTCCCGGCGAAGCGCGGCCAGGACATGCAGTTCCGCCAGATCCGCAAACGACAACAGACCGGTCTCAGGGTCGACAGGCACGACGGCCTGCTGGCGGCTTCTGGCCTCACCCCGCTTGAACGAGTAGCCACGCACCCATCCCTGCAGTGTGCGCTCTGGCACCCAGAGGTAGTGCGCGGCCTCGAGCGTCCCGTATGCGGGGATGTCGCGCGGATCGCGGCCGGAGTATGGGTCGAATGCGGGTTTCGCGATGGCCATTGGAAACCTCCGGATCGGAGGAAGGTCTGCGTGCATGGTAGCAGACCGGGGAGCCGGCAGTCCGGCGTTGGATCTGCGGTCTACAGCTCGCCGCGAAAGGCGCGATGCTGGAGGGAGGCGAAGAGAGTGCTCAGGAAGGGGAAGACGTGTTCGCTCACCACGGTGAACATCTCGCCGGGCGCGGAGTTCTTGAACCGCGACCAGCGAAGTCTTCGTAGGGGCGGCCCTTGGCGTCGCTCCCTTCAGGGAAGATGCGGCGCGCCGGCACGGTCTTGAGGCGGCCAGCCTTGTTCAGTTCCAGCGTGTGGAAGGCGTCGAGGCGGCGCGGGAACAGGAGGTAGGTTATCTGTTCGATCACCGCGAGGGGGTTGGAGATGCCGCCCGATCGGAAGGCGTTCCAGACTGGTCGACCTTCGTCTTGATGGGCCCAGTAATCAGTCGCTCGGGAATGCTTCATCCCCGTACAAAACGCGACCGTCCTGGGCGACGCGCGCCCAGGACGGCTGATCGTTCTCGAACGCGCGCGAGCGAGAAGCTACGGCTTCTTCGCGTCGAGCTTGATGGACTTGATGGTCGCTTCGTCGCCGGCCAGTTCGGTCTGCCCCACGGGGTACCCGTTGATGCTCAGGAAATACGCGATGATGTCGGCGTATTCCTGCGGCTTCAGGCTGCCGGGCGCGTCCATCGGCATCGAGGTCAGCGCCATGTGCAGCTCGGTGAGCGGCTTGTCGACCCACACCTTGGCGAATTCGGCGCCCTTGAACTTGCCCAGTTCGTGGCACGACGCGCACGAGCCGTCGTAGACGGTGAGGCCGCGTTCGGCCTGAGCGGCGGTGTAGATGCCGGCGCTGGCGACCTTGCCTCCGCCGGCGGGCGTGGCTTCGGTGGCGGGCTTGGCTTGCCCGGCAGGCTTGGCCTCGGTGGCGGGCTTGGCGGTGGCGGGCGTGGTCTGGAAGGCGCGCGCGTCGATGGCCCCCATCCACGCGACGGCGGTCACGGCGGCGGCGGTGCTGAAGGCGATGAACAGTCGGGATGTCGTCATGGTCTTAGTGTAACGCGACCGGTCACTTCGGTTCGGGGGTGACCTCGACCTTGCCGCCGGCCTTCTTCCAGCCGTCCCAGCCGCCGACCAGCACCTTGATGTCCTTGACGCCGATGCGCATCAGCTTGGCCGCCACGACCAGGCTCGAGTGTTCGTCCGGGCAGGCGCAGTAGGCCACGATCGGACGCTTCTCCTTGAGCATCCGGTTGCCCATGATCTCGACGTCCACGACCGACACGTTGAGCGCGCCGGGAATGTGGCCGGCGTCGAACCCATGCGGGTCGCGCACGTCGATTGTGAGCACGGCATTCTTGGCGTGGAGCGGCTTGTACTCCGCCAGCGACAGGCGCGGCACCTTGGTCAGGTCGTCGGCCTGGGCGAAGAGGGTGGGCGCGGCCAGCGCGGCCGCCATCACGGCCGCCAGGGCAAGTCGTCTCGTCATGCTTTCACCCTACTTCATTCGCCGCGCGCCCAGCCAGCCCGTGCGCAGCCGCCGCTGCTCGGGGGTGACGGCGTGACCGGCCGACTCGGCGGTTACGATCTCGATGCGTGGGTCCTCGTCGAGGATCACGCCGCCGTTCACCGTCTCGCCGCTGCGGCGCACGAACTTCACGGCCAGTTTGGCGCCGGGCGCATGACGGGCCAGCACGTCCTGCACCGCCTGGCTGGAGACGACCTCCACCCCGGCAATCGCCACGATCTGGTCGTCCTGCGCCAGCCCGGCCCGGTAGAGCGGCGAGTCGAAGGGCACGAGGCCGACGCGCAGGCCGCCGCCGCTGTTGGTCATCGTGACCTGTCCCAGCCACGACTTCCCCGCCGCCCGTTTGCGCATCACCAGACCCATGCGGCCGAGCAGCCGCGCGTAGTCGGGCACGTCGTGGCCCTGCACGTACTTGGCGAAGAACTCGCGCGCAAACCCGGCGTCGCCCGAAAGCTGCGCCAGCCGGCCTTGCAGGTCTTCCAGGCCGTAGGTCTTGGCCACGGCGCCCGGCGGCGCCGCCATGCCGGGCACGCCGTAGCTGGTCCACATGAGCCGCATGTAGTCGTCGAGGCCGACCTTGCCGTTGCTGAGGTCGCGCAGCGACAGGTCGAGCCCCAGGCCGATGGCCGCGCCCCACGTGTAATAGGAGATGAAGGTGTTGGGCCAGGCAGTGCGGTCGATCGACACGGCGGCGTCGACAAACGGCGCGAGCTGGCTCATTTCCACCGCCGTGCGCAGCTTGCGTCCGGGCGAGAGCGTGACCTGGTTGATGAAGCCGGCCAGGCTGTCGAGCGCCTCGGGCAACGGGTCGAGACCGCTGCGGTGGGTGATGAGCGTGTCGTAGTAGCTCGTGAAGCCCTCGCCGAACCATAGCTCGCTCGACATGTTGGCGTCGTCGAAGTCGAACGGCTCGAGGGCGCGCGCGCGGATGCGCTCCATGTTCCAGCTGTGGAAGAACTCGTGCGCGACCGTGCCGAGGATGCCGGTGCGCTGGCTGGGGTTGCGCAGCGCCCCGCTCGACGAGAGCACGGTGCTGTTGCGGTGCTCCATGCCGTCGCCGTTGGCCCACGGCAGGTAATCGCACAGGAAGGTGTAGGTGCCGCCGTCGAAGCGCGGCAACTCGCCGTAGATCGGCAGCGCCTCGCGCACGATGCGTTCGACGTCCGCGGCGAAGGCGTCGGCCTCGGCGTTGGTGCCGTCGTGGTGCAGCGCGATGCGGAAGGTCTGCGGGCCCTTGCCGTCGTCCACCATGAACTCGCGCATCACGAAGGCGCCCACTTCCGTGGGGCTGTCCATCAGGTACTGCAGATTGGGGGCGGTGAAGACCAGCGGGCTCCCGGTTGGGAAGAGCTGTGTCGCGACGCGCCAGGGCTGGCCCGGAGGCGGCTCGAACTGGACCCGGGCCGGGCGCTGCTCCAGGCCGCGCGCGTACATCAGCGCCGCCGGCATGTTGAGATGCCCGTGCGTGGCGTCGACGCTCAGGTAGGTGCCGTCGGTGCGATCGCCGAACACGCGGTAGCTCAGGACCACGGTGCCGTCGTGCCCGGTCACGTCCCACTGGTGCAGACTCGGGTGCCCAGGCACGAGCGCGCGGCCGGCGCCGTCGGTGAACCCCACGTCGAACACGTTCTTGGCAAACTCGTGGAGGGCGTAGCGTCCCGGCGAACTGCGGCTCATGCGAACGTGCAAGGGGCCGGCAGGCACATCCGGGAACGTGACGTCGACCTGCAGCCAGCGATGCTCGGGCGCGGGGAACGAGACGCGGTAGGCAACCGGTGCCTGCGCCCGGGCGGCCACCGGAGCCAGGGCCAGCACGCACCACACCGCCAGAACGCGAGAGCAGGTCGGCATGGCCGGCATGCTAGCATGCGCCGCATGCGCATCGCCTCCGCCGCCCTGGCCGCTGTCGTGCTCTGCGCGGTCAGCGCCTCGGCGCAGGACCACACCTACTCCACGGCCGACATCGCCACCGGCGTACGGCTTTACGGCGCGCAGTGCGCCGGGTGCCACGGACCGAACGGCGACATGGTCAACGGCGTCGACCTGCGCCGCGGGCGCTTCCGTCGCGCCGTCTCCGACGACGACCTGGCCAAGGTCATCGCCAACGGCACCGGCGCCATGCCCGGCTTCAGCTTCGCGGCGGGCGAAACCACCGGTCTCATTGCCTTCATCCGCGCCGGCTTCGATCCCGGGGGCACGGCCGTGAAGGTCGGCAACGCGGCCCGGGGCGAGGCGCTCTTTGCCGGCAAGGGCGCCTGCGCCACCTGTCATCGCGCCGGCGGCGACGGACCGCGCACCGCCCCCGACCTGAGCGACATCGGCGCGCTGCGCACGCCCGCGGCGCTGCAGCGTTCGCTGCTCGAACCGACGCGGGCCATGCTGCCGATCAACCGGCCGGTCACGATCACGATGGCCGACGGCCGCACGGTCCGCGGACGGCGCCTGAACGAAGACACGTTCACGATTCAGTTGATCGACGAGACCGGCCGCCTCGTCACGGTGATGAAAAAAGACATGAAGTCGTTCACGGCGGCCCAGACCTCGCCCATGCCGTCGGTGGCCCGGACCATGTCGCCCGACGAGGTCGGCGACCTGGTCGCGTATCTGTTGTCGCTGCGGGGTGTGCAATGAGCTGCCGTTTCCGTTCCGCGCTGGCCCTGGCGGCCATTGCCGTCATGGTCGCCAGCTACGGGCTCGCTGCCCAGGTCACGCTCCGAACGCCTGCTGAACGCGGCGGCGGAGCCGCACAACTGGCTCACCTACGGCGGCACCTACGCCAGCCAGCGCTACAGCACGCTCGACGCAGATCACGCCGGCCAACGTCGACGCGGCTGGAGACGAAGTGGGTGCTGCAGAACCAGGTGTTCGGCGCCTGGCAGTCGAACCCGCTGGTCGTCGACGGCGTGATGTACCTCACGCAGCGGCCGAACGACGTCATGGCGGTCGACGCGAAGACCGGCGCGCGTGTTCTGGCTCTACCGCTACACGCCCTCGCCGGATGCCACGCGTCTGCTGCGGCGCCAACAACCGCGGCGTCGCCATCCTCGGCGACACGCTCTTCATGGGCACGCTCGACGCGCACCTGGTCGCCCTCGACGCGAGACCGGCAGGCCGCTCTGGAACGTGACGGTCGGCGACGTCGAAGCTCGGCTACTCGATCACGCTGGCGCCGCTCGTCGTCAAAGACAAGGTGCATCGTCGGCGTCGGCGGCGGCGAGTACGGCATCCGCGGCTTCATCGCCGCCTACGACGCCAAGACCGGCAAGGAAGCGTGGCGCTTCTACACCATTCCCGGCGCCGGGCGAGCCGGGCCACGACACCTGGGAGCGGCGACGACTGGAAGACCGGCGGCGCGCTCGATCTGGGTGACCGGCTCCTACGACCCGGCGCTGAACCTCACCTACTGGGGCGTCGGCAATCCGGGGCCCGACTGGAACCCGAAGCAGCGGCCCGGCGACAACCTCTATACCGATTCGGTCGTCGCGCTCGATGCCGACACCGGCAACGCTGAAGTGGCACTTCCAGTTCACGCCCAACGACGGCTACGACTACGACTCGGTGCAGGTGCCGGTGCTGGTCGACATCGACGTGGCAAGGCACGCCGCGCAAGCTGATGCTGTGGGCCAACCGCAACGGCTTCTTCTACGTGCTCGACCGCGCCACCGGCAAGTTCCTGCTCGGGCAGCCGTTCGTGAAGGTGAACTGGGCCAGCGGCCTCGACGCCAACGGCCGTCCGATCCAGACGCCGCAGCCCGCCGGCCAGCCCACCTATCCCGGCAACCAGGGCGGCACCAACTGGTACCCGCCGTCCTATCAGCCCGCGCACCGGCCTCTTCTACTTCTCGGCGTGGGAGAACTACGGCTCGATCTACCGGCCCGAGGAATGCCGAGCTACAAGCCCGGACAGCACTTCTACGGCGGCGGCTTCGCGGTGGTGGCGCCGGCGCCCGGCGCGCCCACCATCGGCATCGGACGGCGCGGCCCGATCAACAACTGGACCGACGAGGTCGGCAACGGCGCGGTCATGGCCATGGACCCGCAGACCGGCACGGCCAAGTGGACGCTGCGCCAGTACGACGTCACCGACGCGGGCATGCTCACCACCGCCACCGACCTGCTCTTCACCGGCGGACGCGAAGGCTACTTCATGGCGCTCGACGCCAAGACCGGCGCGCTGCTGTGGAAAACCAGTCTGGGCGGGCAGATCGTGATGGGTCCGGTCACCTACCTGGTCGAGGGCCGGCAATACGTCACGGTGATTGCCGGCAACGCGCTGTTCACGTTCGGCTTGCGCGACTGACATGGGCGCACCTGACCGACGGGCGTTCCTGGCTGTGTGCGCGGCGAGCGGCCTGACCTCCTCGCTGCTGCCCGGCGTGCTGTGGGCGCAGATCCAGCCCGGCACCAAGCCGGTGACCCTCGAGATGGTGCGCTACGCGGCGCAACTGGCCGGCCTGCCGTGGACCGACGCGGAATGCCAGGAGCTGATTGACTCGTTGTCGCGCCTGGCCCGCGGCGCCGAGGACATCGACAAGCCGTCGCTGACCAACGCCTCGCCGCTGCCGCTGCACTTCGACCCGGTGCCGCCCGGCCTGCCCCTGCCGCCACCGCCGCCGGCCGTTTTTCGAACCACGCCGGCACCAAGCGTGACGCGCCCAGCCAACCTGGAGACGGCGGCATTCTGGCCGGTCACGCACCTGGCCCGGCTGATCGAGACGCGGCAGGTGACGTCGCTGGCGCTCACGACCATGTACCTGGAGCGGCTGAAGCGCCACAACGGCGTGCTCAACTGCGTGGCCGCGCTGACCGAGACGCGGGCGCTGGCCGAGGCGCAGGCGGCCGACGCGGAAATCGCCGCCGGCCGCTATCGCGGCGTGCTGCACGGCATTCCCTACGGCGTGAAGGACATCATCGCGGCGGTGGGCGCGCCGACCCGCTGGGGGGCGCCGCCGTTCGAGCAGCAGACCTTCGCCGCCGACGCCACCGTCGTGCAACGGCTGGCCGCGGCCGGCGCCGTGCTCGTGGCCAAGCTCACCACCGGCGAGATGGCGTTTGGCGATCAGTGGGCCGGAGGGCGAACCAACAACCCGTGGCGCCCGGAGGAGGGCTCGAGCGGGTCGTCGGCCGGTCCCGGCGCGGCCACCGCCGCGGGCCTCGTGGCCTTCTCGATTGGCACCGATACCGGCGGCTCGATCCTGTCGCCGGCGGTGCGCTGCGGCGTGGTCGGTCTGCGGCCCACCTTCGGGCGGGTCAGCCGCCACGGGGTGATGGCGGCCGGCACCACGCTCGACAAGATCGGCCCGATGTGCCGCCACGCCGAGGATTGCGCCATCGTCCTGCAGGCCATGGCCGGCGCCGACGATCAGGACCTGGCGGTGCCGCGCGATCGGCCGGTGTCGTTCGATGCCACCGCCACCCCGCCCACCCGCATCGGCTACGTGCCGGCCATGCTCGAGGCCGAGCCCGACGTCGAGGCCCGCGCCAACAACGCCCGGGCGCTCGACCTGCTGCGCCGCCTGGGCTGCACCACGCACGCCATTGCGCTGCCGGGTGGCGACCTGAGCTACTTCATCGAATACACCGAGCGCGCCGCCGCCTTCGACAGCTTCACGACCAGCGGCCGGCACACCGGCCTGCGCCCGCGCACCAGCCGTTTCCTGCGCGCCGGTCAGCTCGTGACCGCGGTCGACTACCTCCAGGCCAACCGCCGTCGCGCCGCGATCATGCAGCAGGTGGCGGCGGCGCTCGGCGACGTCGACGCGGTGATGTTCACGTCCCTGACCTTGGACTCGCGCACCAGCCTCAACCCGGTCATGAGCCTGACCGGCCATCCGTCGATTGCGGTCCCCAACGGCTTCCGCGCCAACGGCACGCCCACCGGCGTGATGTTCTCCGGCCACCTCTACCGCGAAGGCGACCTGGTCGTGCTGGCCCGCGCCTGGCAGGGCGCGCGCGACGACGCCTTCCGGCGCCCACCTGCGTTCGACCCGGCGCGGTAGACGCACTCCGGGCGATTCCCGCTCGAAGGCCTTTCGTGCTTCATGCCAGGTATCAGGGCCGCCCGGCTGGCCGCGCCCATCCAAGCGCCGCCCCCAACCGTAATCCTTGCAGCGCCATGATCTCGTCCATCCAGTTGGCCGCTCGGCCGACCGTCGCGCCGCCACGCGCGAACGGGCCCGCGTGGCCCGCGGCTTGTGCCCCGACCGGGCGCTATGCCAGCATGCCGGAGGTGTCAGCCGCGACCCCGTCTCCGTCATCGGATCTCGACCTCCTGCAGCGCATCGCGGCCCGCGACGAGGGTGCGCTGACCAGCCTTTACGACCGCCACAGCCGGCTTGCCTACAGCGTCATCCTGCGCATTCTGCGCAGCACGGCCGAGGCCGAGGACGTGTTGCAGGAGACGTTCGTGCGCCTGTGGGCGCGCGCCGACAGCTACGACCCCTCTCTGGGCGCCCCGGCGGCGTGGCTCGCCCGCATCGCCCGCAATCGCGCCATCGATCGGCTGCGCGCCCAGCGCGTGCGCAAGGACATCTCGGTCGACCCGGGCACGGGACGCGACGGCGAGACGGGGGCGCGGCCGGAACCGGGCACCTACGAAACGCCCGAAGTCGTCCTCGACGATGCGGCCCGGGCCGACGCGCTCCGCGCGGTGGTCGCCGGCCTGCCGGCGCCCCAGCGCGAGCTGATTCAGGCGGCCTTTTTCGAGGGCTGCACCCATGCCGAGCTGGCTTCGCGTTTCGGGGTACCATTGGGCACCGTGAAGACCAGGATCCGCACCGGCCTGATCGCCATGCGCGGGCGCCTGCAATGAGTCGCCTGATGCCCGACGAAGTGGAAGCACTGGCGCTCGCCGACGCCATCGGCGCGCTCGACGCCGAGGAGCAGGCCGAGCTGGCCGCTCGCGTGGCCCGGCTCCCGGTCGAGCTGCGGGCGCAGGTGGCCGGGCTCTACGACGCGGCCACGGCGGCCATGATTGCCGATGTCGAGCTGGTGGAGCCGCCGCCGGCGCTGCGCGAGCGCGTCCTCGCCGCCGCGCGCACGCCCGGGCGCTACACCATACCGCGCAGCGATCCTGACTGGATGGAGACCGGCCTGGCCGGCGTGCAGGCCAAGGTACTGGCCCTCGACAGGTCGCGCGAACTGGCCACGCTCCTCATCCGCGCCGAGGCCGGCGCCGTCTACCCCTCGCATACGCACCACGCGCCCGAAGAGTGCTACGTGGTCAGCGGGTCGATTGTCATCGACGGCCGCGAGCTGCACGCGGGCGATTTCCACCACGCCGACGCCGCCTCCGACCACGGCGAGATCACGACCCCGGGCGGCGCCATCGTGCTCATCGTCGGGGGCATCGAAGACTACCTGCCCGGGTATAGGCCGGCTCGCGCTACACTGCGCTCGCTCCGGCAGGCGTCGTCCCGCGCCGCCGCGAGCGCAGGAGATTTCCCGCATGATGGTCGGGTTCATCGTCGCCGCCGCCGCGCTGGCCGGCGCTTACCTCTGGTACATCACGCTCATCACCCGCCGGAACAAGGTGCGCGAAGCGATGAGTTCGGTGGACGTGCACCTCGACGCAGCGCCACGACCTCATCCCCAACATCGTCGCCGCTGGCCGGTCAGTTCATGCAGCACGAGCGCGAGTTGCTGGCCGACGTGACGCGGCTGCGCGAGGCGGCTGGCGACCGCAGCAGCCTGTCATCGGAGGCCCTCGGCCGGCGCCTGGCGGTTGAAGGCCGAGCTCGGCCAGCGCGTCGGTCAGCTCTTCGTCCGGATGGAAGCGTACCCCGACCTGAAGGCCGCCGCCCCGCTGATGGACGCGCAACGGACGTGGGTCGAGGTGGAAGCGCACATCACCGCGGCGCGCCGGTTCTACAACGCCGCCGTCAACCAGTTGAACAACGCCGTGCAGACCTTCCCCGGCTCGATCATCGCGGCCGCCTCGGGCGTCCACAGCATGCCGTTCTTCGAAGCAACCGCAGCCGCGCGCGAGGCGCCCACCGTGGGCGAGCGCTCCGCACGCCGCCCGTGACGACTGAGTCGGCGCGCGGCCCCACCGCGCCGTCCCTCGACCTGATCGCCCTGGAGCGCCGGCGGCAGCGCTCGCTGCGCTGGGCCGTGGCCATGCTGGCCCTGGCGGTCGTGGCGTTCCCGCCGGGCGCGGCCATCGACGGCTCCGACACCGCCGACACCATCGCCGGGGCGTTCCTGGCGGCCGGCCTTGTCGGCTTGGTGGCGGCGCCGTGGATCGTGCGCGCGTGGCAGGGGCACATGCGCCGTCGCATGGTGGCGGCGGCCGTGGCTCGATCGCACCGACA
Organism: uncultured Acidobacteriota bacterium; assembly: GCA_963843885.1. Lineage (GTDB taxonomy): Bacteria > Acidobacteriota > Vicinamibacteria > Vicinamibacterales > UBA2999 > CADEFD01. Next base: position 68,088 of record CAWJMJ010000005.1, on the reverse strand, counting down.
TCGCGCACTTCGACAGCGAGCAGCAGCCGCGCGCGACCGAAGCCGCGCTGTCCTCCCCGGCCTTCACTCTCGGCGCGTTCCGCGACGCCGGGCTGGTCGAGGCGTTCACGGGGGCGGCGGTGCAGCACGTGCTCGCCGGCGAAGCCGCCGGCGTGCCCTTCGCGCTCGCCGAGGTGGCGCTGCTCGATGCCAAGGGCTACCGGGTGTTCGGCGGCGTGCTGGCCAGTTTCCGCCTGGCGCGGCCGCGCTCGGGCCTCACCGTCGTCACCCGCGACCGGGGCCTGCTCGGCAACCTGCTGGCCGGTGCTGGCCGTCAGATCGAACGGCTCACGCTCGAAGATCCGGAGTTCGAAGGCCGGTTCGAAGTCTACGGCGACGACCAGGTGGCCAGCCGCGTCACGCTCACCGCCAGCCTGTTGCACCGCCTCGAGGCGCTCGACGAACTGGCTCACGCTCGCGGCTTCGCCTGTGCCTTCCGCGGCGCGCACCTGCTCGTGGCCTTCCCGGGCATGACCTGGCGCTGTCCGGCGTGGCGCATCCTGCGGCCGCTCGACGCGTGGCTGCCCGACTACGCCGCCTGGCTCACCGGCCTCGTGGACCTGCCGCGCGGCGTCGTCGTCACGTTGAACCTCGCCGCCGCGGGCCCGGGCGCGCCGCTGACGCCGTTCGTGCCCGAGCCGGTCGCGACCGTGGCCGTCTCGGCCGGCTCGCCCGAGGTCTTCTCGTCGAGCCTGTTCCGCGTCATCGGCGAGGGCGGCATGGCGGCCGTCTACCTGATGTCGGGGGCGATGTTCGGTGGCGTGGCCCTCGTGGCCGGCTACTACGGCGTCACCGCCGGCTATCCGCTAGCGGCGTTCTGGTACCTGTGGGGCATGACGGCGGCGGGGGTCCTGTATGGCATCTACGCCGTGACCCTGGGGCTGCGGCAGGCCGGACGGCTCGCGTGGCAGTGGCGGTCGCCGCTGCGCACGATGCGCCGGGTGCCGCCGCGTCGCTGAACCGGACGCCGCCGGTCGCGAACCGGGCGCGGGCCGGGGGTCGTCGTCGAGCAGGAAGGTGTTGTCGGTCCCGGCGCCCGCCCCTTCCTCTATGCTTGCGCGGCGGAGGCAGAGCGCATGGACGACGGGATCTGGCGGTGGGACGCAACGCGGATGGCGCAGGCCATCGCGCGCCGGGAGGTGTCGTGCCGCGAGACGGTGGCCTCGTGCCTGGCGCGCATGGACGCGGTAAATCTGCCGCTGAACGCCGTCACCGTGAATCTGGGCGCGCAGGCGCTCGAGGCCGCCAGCCGCGCCGACGCCGCCGTGGCCCGCGGCGACGCGCTGGGGCCGCTGCACGGCGTGCCGGTGTCGATCAAGGAGAACATCGACCAGGCGGGCTGCGCCACCACCAACGGCATCGTGGCCTTTCGTGAGCTGGTCGCCGCCGAGGACAGCCCGGTCGTCGCCAACTGGACGCGGGCCGGCGCCATCGTCATGGGTCGGACCAACACGCCGGGGTTCAGCTTCCGGCTCGACACCGAGAACGACCTGCGCGGCCTGACCTACAGCCCGTGGTCGGCCACCCACACCCCAGGCGGATCGAGCGGCGGCGCGTCGTCGTCGGTGGCGGCCGGCATCACGCCGCTGGCGCACGGCAACGACATCGCCGGGTCGGTGCGCTTTCCCGCCTACGCCTGCGGCGTGGTCGGGCTGCGGCCGTCGTTCGGGCGGGTGCCGGCCTTCAATCCCAGCGCCGGCGCCGAGCGCTCCATGTCGGCGCAGCTCTTGTCGGTGCAGGGGCTGCTGGCCCGAACGGTGCGCGACATCCGTGTCGGCCTGGCCGCCATGGCGGCCGGCGACGCGCGTGACCCGTGGTGGATCGCCGCCCCGCTCGAGGGCCCGCCGCTGCCTCACCCGCTACGCGTGGCGGTGGTGACCGAGCCGGAGGCACTGGGGGGCGCCCGACTGCATCCGGCCGTGGCCGGCGCGTTGCGTCAGGCGGCCGACTGGTTGGCGGAGGCCGGCTACGAGATCGTGGACACGCCCACGCCCGGGTTCAGCCGCGCCATGGAGCTGTGGTTCGCCGTGCAGATGCCCGAGATCCGGCTGTTCCTGTGGCCGGCCATCGAGCAGTTCGGCGACCTCGGCATCCGCCGCGCCATGCAGTTGATGCTCGACGCCCACCCCGCCGCCGACGGCGCGCCCTACATGAAGGCGCTGGCGGCGCGCGCCAGCGTGGTGCGCGCCTGGCAGCTGTTCCTCGAGCGGGTGCCGCTGGTGCTGGCGCCGGTGTGCAGCCAGCCGGTCTACGAGCGCGGCTTCGACGTGCACAGCGTCGAGCGCACGGCCGAGATGTGGCGCGAGTGCGCCACGCTGACGGCGGTGCCGCTGCTCGGCGTGCCGGCGCTGGCGGTGCCAACCGGCGTCGTGGACGGACTGCCAATGGGCGTCCAGATCCTGGCGCCACGCTTCCGTGAGGACTTGTGCCTGGCCGCCGCCGAGGTCATCGAAGCGCGAAACGGCATGGCAGCGCGCCTGCCCATGGACGTGGCCTGGTGAGCCACCGCAAGCGGCATCCGGCGCAAGTAGAATCGGCGCCATGACCGCACGCGTTCTTGCCGGTGTCCTCGCGGCGCTGCTGCTCGGCTCGCTGTCGCCCCTTTCGGCCCATGACCGCGCGCCGGCGCAGACCCCACCCCCGGCGCCGCAGACGGCGCGGCCGGACCCGGCCATTCGCCTGCTGGTGCTGGTTGCCGTGGACCAGTTCCGCTCCGACTACTTATGGCGCCAGGAACGAGAGTACACCGGCGGTCTGCGCCGCCTGCTGTCGCAGGGCGCCGTCTTCACGAACGCTTATCTCGAGCACTACCCCACCGTCACGGCCGTGGGTCACGCCACCATGCTGAGCGGGGCCACGCCGTCGGTCAGCGGCATCATCGGCAACGACTGGTACGACCGCGCCACGGCCACCTCAATCCAGAGCATCACCGACTTGACGGTGACCCTGCTCGGCGCCACCGGCCCCGGCGCCTCGCCGCGTCGCCTGCTGGCTTCGACCATCGGCGACGAGCTGAAGATGGCCGCGCCGCCCGGCGACCCTGCCCGCACCCCGCGCGTCTTCGGCATCTCGATGAAAGACCGCAGCGCCATCCTGCCGGTCGGCCACGCCGCCGATGGCGCCTTTTGGTTGCCCACCCCCGCCGGGCCGTTCGTGAGCAGCACCTACTACTTCCCGGTGCTGCCGCCGTGGGTCGTCGCCTTCAACGCGCGCCGGGTCATGGCCCAGGAGGGCGACGCCGTGGACACGACGGCGCGCATCCTGGCGCTGGCTGCCGAGGCCGTGAGCGTCGAGCGCCTGGGGCAGCGCGGCGTCACCGACCTGCTCAGCGTCAGCTTGTCGGACAACGACACGGTGGGCCATGCCTTCGGGCCGGACTCGCCGCAGGTTCACGACGTCACGCTGCGCACCGACCGGCAACTGGGCGAGTTCTTCGCGATGCTGGACGCGAAGGTGGGGCTGGCGCACACCCTCGTCGTGCTGACCGCCGACCACGGCGTGGCGCCGGTGCCGGAAACGCAGCAGGAGCGGCGGCTTCCTGGCGGACGGATCCAGACCAACGGGCTCTACCCGCCGATCGTGGCGGCACTCGAGGCGCGGTTCGGGGCGGGCGCCTGGTTGCTGGCCACCGCCGGCTCGTCACCCTACCTGAACCACGCGCTCATCGCCGAGAAGGGCCTCGACGCCGAGGAAGTGCGGCGCGTGGCCGCCGACGCCGCCCGGCGCACACCTCACGTGCTCCGCGTCTACACGCGCGACCAACTGCGGCGCGGCGAAGTGGGCGACGACCTGATCGGCCGCCGCGTGCTTCGCGGTTTCAACGAGCAGCGCTCGGGCGACCTCGAGATCATCTTCGAGCCGTTCTGGATGCGCGCGGTCAGCGGCACCACGCACGGCACCCCCTACAACTACGACGCCCACATTCCGCTGGTGTTCATGGGGCCCGGCGTAACGCCCGGCCGTTACCATCAGCACGCCGCGCTCAACGACCTGGCGCCGACGGTGGCCGCGATGGTGGGCGTGCCGGCGCCAAGCAGCGCCGACGGCCGCGTCCTGGACGAGATGCTGGCCCGGACGGCGGTCGCCGCGCGGCCCTGACCGGTCAGGACGTCGCCCGGCGGTCCCACTCCTGCGCCTCGCCCACGGGCGCAGGGTAACCCGCCTACGGCTCGTCGGCCAACGGGCTCTCACGTTCGGCGCGTTCGCGTTCCTCGTCGGTGAGCGGCCGGCCTTTGACTGCTTCGTCGTAGCCGACGTTCTGATCCGGGCGATCGTTGACCTCGGGCGACGGCTCGTTGCCGCCGCGGCTGGTCTCGCGAATCACGCCGAGCCGCTCGTCGCGGTCTTCCAACTCAGGGGTGGCGGAGCGGCCGTCGGCGGGCGCGCCGCTGTGGGCGTTCGATGATGATTTGGCCATGGGCAGTCCTCGAGCCCCTGCGCTGCAAGGTTCCCGCCAAGGCCCGCGCAGGAGCAATCCCGGCGACCAGATTGCACGTGCCCGGGCGTCGCGCCTCCGCACTGGCCGCGGCTTCCCTGAAATGAGCACATGACTACCATCTGGTTCCTGATCACCGGTGCCCTGCTCATCGGTGTGGCGCTCACCGGCACGGTGCTGAAGCGGCTCCCGCTGACCACCTCGATGCTCTACCTGGCTATCGGCGCCGCGCTCGGACCGTGGGGCGCGAACCTGCTGCGGGTCGACATCATCGAGCAGGTCGGGATGCTGGAAGTCCTCACCGAGGTCGCCGTCCTCATCTCTCTTTTCACGGCCGGGCTGAAGTTGCGCCTCCGGCTCTCCGAACGGCGCTGGCAGCCGGCCATGCTCCTGGCCAGCGTGGGCATGACCCTGACCATCGCCGGCATCACGGGGGTGGCGGTGCTCGTGCTGGGCCTGCCCCTGGGCGCCGCCGTGCTGCTCGCCGCCGTCCTCGCGCCCACCGATCCGGTGCTGGCCTCCGACGTGCAGGTGGAACACGAGCACGACGCCGAGCCGGTGCGGTTCGGGCTCACCGGCGAAGCCGGACTGAACGACGGCACCGCGTTCCCGTTCGTGATGCTCGGCCTGGGGCTGATGGGCGCCCACGACCTCGGCTCGTCAGGCGGACGGTGGCTGGCCGTGGATCTGCTATGGGCCGTCGGCGCGGGCCTGGCGGTGGGAACGCTGTGCGGCGCCGGCATCGCCCGCCTCGTCATCCACCTGCGCCGCCGGCACCGCGAAGCCGTGGGCCTCGACGAGTTCCTGGCGCTGGGACTCATCGCCTTGTCCTACGGCCTCGCCCTGTCGATTCACTCCTACGGCTTCCTGGCCGTCTTCGCCGCTGGGCTCTCGGTGCGCCGCATCGAGCGCGAGCACAGCGAAACCATGCCGGCGGCCGCGATCGAGCGGCCGGTCGCCGGCCACGAGGCGCAGGCGACCGATCCCGAAACCGCGCCGGTCTACATGGCTCACGCGGTGCTGGCCTTCAACGAGCAGCTCGAGCGGCTGGGCGAGCTGGCGGTGGTGGTGGTCGTCGGCGCGATGCTGGCCGGCGTGGCCGCGCCGGGACCGGGCCTGCTGATGGCGGCAGCGCTGTTCCTCGTGATCCGGCCGCTGGCCGTGGCCCTGGCGTTGTGGGGATCGAAGTTCTCGAAGCCGCAGCGCGCCTTCATCGGCTGGTTCGGCGTGCGCGGCGTCGGCTCGATCTACTACCTGGCCTATGCGGTGGCACACGGCGCGCCCGAGCCGACCGCGCGGGTGCTGGCCGACATCACGCTGGTGGTCGTGGCCTCGTCGATCGTGCTGCACGGCGCCACGGTGACCTCGCTGATGCGGTGGTACGCGGCCCGCATTCGCCCGCAGCCGTCGAGGAACGCGGGCTGAGCCGCGGCGCCGGGAGCCGGCGCGGTGCCCGCGTCACACCACATCTGGCTGGGGCCCACCGGCCCCCTCATGGAATCGCGATCCGGCCCGACGGCCTACCTGGGCCCGCGGGTCCTGGCACGGCGGCGACGCCACGGCGCGGGCGGCCCGGCACCAGCATCGGCACGCGGCGGCGATACGCCTCGTAGTCGGCCCCATGCTCGTGCACCAGGTCGCGCTCCTCGAACTGGATGGCGATGACGATATAGGCGGTGGTGGCCACCGCGAACACGAGGTGGGCCAGCGTCATCGTCGGTGTCATCCAGAACGCCAGCAGGAACCCGAAATACAGCGGGTGCCGCACGTAGCGATAGGGCAGCGGGGTGCGGAACGTCACGCGCTCGTAGGGCCGGCCGACGAGCGGCAGCCACACCTGCCGCAGGCCGAACAGGTCGAAGTGGTTGATGAGGAACGTGACCGCCAGCACCGTGCCCCACCCGGCGGCAAAGAGCGTCCACAACACGGCGCGCGCCGTGGGGTCCTCGACCGTCCAGATGGGCACGCCGATCGGCCGCCACTGCCAGAAGAGCAGCAACAGCGCCAGGCTGGCGCACAGCACGTAGGTGGACCGTTCGACGGCCCACGGGATGATCGCGGTCCACCACTCCTTGAACCAGCGGCGGGCCATGACGCTATGCTGGACGGCAAAGACCGTGAGCAGCAGGAGGTCGATGGTCAGCGCAGCCCCCAGCGATCCCTGTAATGGACCGTCGAGCCGGCTCGGCACGAGGAAACCGCCGACGAAGGCGATGGCGTAGAGGAAGGTCGCCAGGAAGACCAGATACGACGCGACCCCGTAAGCAAAGAACAACAAGCGTTTGAGCACGGCATTCCCTCCTTGGAACGTCGTCGAGCATGAGCCGTCCACCGTCCACGCGCCATCGGCGCAATGTCCCGAATGCGTCGGCCGCGCCGGCACCGATGTGAGACAAATGTCCCAAGCACCGGGGAAATGGCCGCAATGAAGCTTCGCCAGCACGTGCGCTACGTGAGCGCCTCCGATGGGACGCGCTTGGCATGGGCCGAGTCGGGCGCCGGTCCCGTCGTGGTCAAAGCCGCCAACTGGATGACCCACCTCGAATACGAGCTGGAAAGTCCGGTCTGGAAGCACTGGCTGCAGTTCTTCTCGGAGCATTTCCGCTTCGTGCGCTACGACGAGCGGGGCTGCGGCATGAGCGAGTGGGCGCCGGACGCGGCCCTGACGCTCGATCAGTGGGCGGCGGACCTGTCGACGGTCGTCGAGGCGGCCGCGGTGACCGGGCCGGTGACGCTGCTGGGCATTTCACAGGGCGCGGCCACGTGCATCCATTACGCCCTCCGCCATCCCGAACGCGTGGCGCGGCTCGTGCTCTACGGTGGCTACGCGCACGGCGCGCTCGTCCGCGGCGGTGCGACCGGCGCCGTGGCCCACCGGGCCATGATCGATCTCGGCGCGGGTGGCGTGGGGGCGCGCCAATCCGGTCTTCCGGCAGGTGTTCACGTCGCGCTTCATCCCGGGTGGCACGCAGGAACAACTGGAGTGGTACAACGACCTGTGTCTGAAGACGACGACGGGCGAGATCGCTGCCAGCCTGCTCGAGGCGCGCGGCTACACCGACCTCACGGATTCGCTGTCCGAGGTGCGCGTGCCCACGCTGGTGCTGCATGCACGCAACGACGAGGTCGTGCCGGTGGCGCAGGGGCGGCAGCTGGCCGGAGGCATTCCCGGGGCTGAGTTCGTCGAATTGGACTCGCGCAACCACGTGCTGCTCGAACACGAGCCGGCCTGGACTCGGTTCCGCGAGGAGGTCCTGGCCTTCACGCAGCGCCCGGCCGCCGGGGCGGAGGCCGCGTCCAGCGGGTCGCCCTTCGCCGCGCTCTCGCCGCGCGAGCGGCAGGTCCTGGCCCTGATTGCCGAGGGGCTCAGCAACACCGAGGTCGCCGAGCGGCTGGCGATCAGCGAGAAGACGGCGCGGAATCACGCCTCGAACGTGTTCGACAAGCTCGGGGTGTGGTCACGCGCCCAGGCCATCGTGTTCGCGCGCGAGCGCGGCTTCAGGGCCTGACGGGCGCGGCGCGGCACGACGCCGGGGTCAGGCCGCCGCGTCTTCGCGATCGCGCTGGAAGTCGGACTCGCCGGCCCGCACGGCGCGCACGTGCGCGCGGGTGAGATGGTAGACCGCGGCGCCGTAGACGGCCCCGGCCACGGCCAGCAGCGCCCGCACCGCCGACGCGCCCGGCCCGGCCAGGCGGCCCTGGGCGAGCTCCAGCAGCACCGCGAACACGGTGGCGATGACCACGACCCGCGGCAGATCCGCGCGCAGGGTGAGCTCGCGGCGCCCTCGCCATTCCGCCGCGGCGTAGCCGAGCAGCGTGAAGCCCCCGACCTGTTCGAGCAACAGCAGCAGGGCCACGACGCTGGCGTCGTCCAGCCGGTCGGCAAAGGTGATGGCCCCATGCCACGGCACGATGGCGCGGAACGGCGGCCACAGGACGGCCACCATCAGGTAGCCGCAGAAGATCGGCAGGAAGCGCTGGAGCGTAGCCACCTCGAAGCGGCGGCCGTAGGGCGGGCGGGTGGCCCGTGACACCCGCCACGTGAACAGCGCAAACAGCGCCGCGGCCGCCGCGAAGGGGACCGGGTAGGTGAACAGGGACGGCAACGCCGCGGTCGTGAAGGCAAACAGCGCCAGCCCGGGCACGACCAGGGCGGCGGCCCGGAGGTCGTGGCTCCAGCGATGGCGATACAACTCGATCAGCACGACGGTGGCCGCCCAACCGAGCAGCAGGGTGGTGATGAGCCGGCGCGAATCCTCGACCAGACCCACGGTGCTCAGCCACAACTGCGGCGCCAGCAGGTAGATCAGCCCCATCAGCGGCAGGTCGAGGCCGAGCCGAGCCACGACCTCGGGCTGTCGCTCGGCCCAGGCGTCGAGCCGGTCCCGGAGCAGCGCGCCCAGGTAGGCGCCCAGGGTGTTGGTGGCGACGTCCACCGGCGAGACGTAGCGGTCGCGAATGAAGAGCTGGGCAGTTTCAATGGCCAGGCTGAAGACCGCGGCCAGCCAGACCGTGGACCAGCGGGTGCTTGGGCGGCTGCGCTCGAGGATGCGCAGCAGTACGCCCAGCGGCAGGAACATGACCACGTTGGCGAGGATGTCGCTCGGGACCATGTGGAGCGACAGGCGCATGCGGTCGAACGGCGCGAAGTCGAACGGGCTGAGCGTGATGACCAGGATGACCAGGGCAAAGTAGCCGAGCAGGGCCTCCGCCAGCAACGTCCCGCTGGAGCCCACTGACAGCCGGGCCGTGTTTTCTTTCACGACTCGGAATCGGCCATCGAAGCGGTTGCTTCAGTCGAGCGAGGAAAGGTGGCCCCACCCTTGCAGTTTCAATCGCGGACCCAATATGGGGTCGTCAAGGAGCAAAGCGATGTCATATCTGAGTCGTCCAGTAGGAACGTTGGCAATCGCCATCCTCACCGTGTCCGCCATCGGGGTTTCGGCGGCAACCGCCCAGGTGAACGCCATCAAGGATGGCTGGCTGGTCATGAAGATCCATTCGGAGTTCGTCGGCGAGGACGAGCTGGCTGGCAGCAACATCGACGTCGACGTCAAGCACGGCGTGGTCACGCTGAAGGGCACCGTCCCGAACGTCGCCGCGAAGGCCAAGGCCGTAGCCGAAGCCCGTCAGAACGACGGCGTGAAAGACGTCATCGACAACCTGCGCGTGGTGCCGATGAAGGCTCGCAACGACCGGATGACCGGCACGACCGGCGACAAGATGGAGAAAGCCACCGACAAGGCCGAGCACAAGATGGACAAGGCTGCCGACAAGGCCGAAGACAAGATGGACCGGGCCGGCGACAAGTCCGAGCACGCGGCGCGGAGCACCGGCCGGGCCATCGACGACGGCTGGATCAAGCTCGAAGATCTACGCGCAGTACATGGCCGACTGGAACACCGTGCTCGACGACAGCAACATCAACATCGACGTGAACAACAACGTCGTGACCCTGAATGGCACGGTGAAGTCGGCGGAAGCCAAGGCCAAGGCCGTGGCCACCGCCAAGAGCACCGACGGCGTGAAGAGCGTGAAGGACAACCTTCGCGTCGTCGCGAACCCCTAACCGCAGCACCACGCGATCGCGCCACACGGATGTCAATGGACGTCCGTGTGGCGTCTACCTTGCCCCTTCCACTCCGCTCTACGCGTTCTCCTTCGGGGCCGACGCGCCCCTGCCACTCACCTGCGTCAGCACCGTCGTCAGCCGCATCAGCGTTGGCAACGCCGCGGTCACGCCCGCGGCCATCGCCACGGTGGCGTCGAAGGCTTCACGCTGGGTGACGAGCAGGAAGAGCAGCGTCGCCACCGCGCCCAGGCCTAGGGGCAGACGCAGACGGTCCCACATGCTGGGATCGGCCAGCCCTTCGAGCGCGGCAACCTCCTTGCGGACTTCGGCCGTGAGGACGAAGCGCCGGAAGCTCTGGTTCATCAACCGGAGTTCGGGGTCCTTGCGCAACAGGCCCTTGACCAGCAGGCGCCGCACCACCCGCCGCGAGGCCGCGCTGGCCAACCCGTGCCGCGCCACATGCTCGAGCACCACCCGCTCCTCGTTGTCGCAGGCCTGCCACTCGCGCAGGTAGAGCGCCGCGGCGCGGTCTTCGATCTCCTCGAGAATCTGGTCGCGGGTCAACGAACCGGTGGCAAACGCTTCGGTCTGACCCAGTTCGTCGCAGATCTTCCGCAGGGCGCGCTTCGGCCGGCCTTCCTCGTCGAGCAGTTGCTGACGCCAGCCACCCGCTGGCGTCGTCGGCGTCCACGCCGACACCACCTGCGCCAAGCGGCCACGCCACCCCGCGATGGTCGCGACCTGCCCTTCGGGCCGATCCGCGCCCTGGTCCGAATTGCGGTGGTCGAGCAGGATGAGCCGCGCGATCAGCCGCGGCCAACGCTCCGTGTCCGATTCGCCCTGCGAGGCCTCACGGGCGCTGGTGGCCAACACCGATAGCGGCACTCGCGACAACACCACCACGGTCTGCTCCGGGTCGTTCATCAACTGCTCGATCAGCGCCAGCTTGCGGCCGAACATCGTCAGGTCGTCCAAGTCGTCGGTGAGATCGGGGATGACGACCGGCTTCACGGGACTGGTCGCGGCCAGCTCCACCAGCACAGCGCGCCACGCCGCCCGTGGATTCACGGCGCCGACAACGGGCGTCAGCTCCAGCGGGGTGACCTGCGCCAAGGCTTTCATCTTGGCCGCCGGATCGTCGCAAGCAACCAGCAGGTGCTGCCCGACCGCGGTGACCACGTGCTCGTTGGCGCGCATCGGCTCGACGATGCCGGCCAGCAGCACGTGGCGGAGCACGAAGCTGACGATCGCGCGTGCCAGCAGGCTCACGCCGACGACCAGCCCCAGCAGTGCGGCCACCGACAGCCACACCAGCGTCTGGCTGGACTGCGTGCGCACACCCAGCGACGCGGGCACGTGCGAGGCCGCGAAGATGCGCCGGCGCGGCGTTCGGGATGCGACGTTGACCTCGAGCGTGGTGGGGTTGGGCCGATTGCTGACCCAGCTGCTGTCTTGCGCGCGATCGCGGCGCAGGAAGCCGCGCGTGTCGACGGCGGCCGACGTGAGATACGGCAGCCCCTGGAGCGCTTCGTCGACGGCGTCCCAGGTGGCCTCGGCCTGGGCCTCGGGAGCGAGTGGCGCGACAGCGCTCTGGGCCTCGAGAGCTGGTGCCCGCTCGGGCTCCGCGCGGCATGTCACGACGCTGCCGTAGAACACGTTGGCGTAGCTATTCCGGTTGGCGCCACCGTCCGCCGACGCGTTGCACGCCAGGTGGCCGTCGAGCGCGCGGGCCAGCAAGACCAGCCGGTGCTTGATGAACCCTTCGATGTGCAGGTGGTAAGACAAGGCAAAGAACGACGCCCCCGGCACCGCGGCCGTCACAAGCAGAAGCAGCGCGCCGGCCCGGCGGTAGTCGCGGCACAGTTCGGACCAACCCTCGACCCGGCCGACGCCGGGCGGGCGGCCCGACAGCACCGCGTAGGTGACGAACCACACGATGGCCGGCAGCAGTACGCCGACGACCGCCGTGGTGACGACATCCGCGCGCCATGCCAGCACGCCCCACAGCAGCAGCGCGCCGCCGTAGAACCCGCCCAGCGTCGAGTACCACGGCCGGCGCAGCGGGTCGGGCCACATCCAGGGGATGCCGCGCTTGAGGGCGACGACCACACCGATGATCCACGCCACCATGAACCCGACCTGCAGCAGCAAGCTGACGGCGGTCCATTCGAGCACGACGGCGCGCGTCAGCTGCTTGTCGTAGAGCGCCACCACCGACCAGCCCGGCACGGCCGCGGCGGGCACGACGTAGGCACGGTGGGGGCGGCCCCAGTAGGAGGTGTTCAGGACGCCGGCGCGGTGCGAGTTCACGACCGAGCGCAAACGCGGGTTCCGATCGGTTTCGACCAGCAGGTCTTCGTGGACATTGCGCTGCCGGTCCGAATGGAACTGGACCAGCCCGGTCTCGTCGATGATCGCGAAGGCGAATCCGTTCGGCAGCACGGGCGCCAGTAGCGATTTCATGGGGATGGAGAGCGCGGCCACGGGCAGGCCAGCGATGCCGGTGGGCATGGACAACACCACCTGGGGCTCGCCGGTCGTCCACGACCAGTGCGACTCGAGCACGCACCCCTTCGGGCATTGCCGCAAGGGCCACGCGCCCCGCGACCCGGTGGCCGCTGCCTGGAAGTAGCCTCGCTCCTTGACGTCGATGTAGCGGCTGGTAGCGGCATTGTGTGCCACCTTCACACGCTGCATCCCATCCGCGTCAATCAGCGCGAACGTGCTGAACCCGGGGTAGGGCTGGCCGGGCCGGGCGAAGTCCGCGCCCATGGTCTTCCCCTGGGATACGCACAGCGCCTTCTCCGTCGTGGAGGGCGGGTCCAGGCACCCTGCGCGTACGAGGTGCTCGGTCATCGCGTCCGTCTGCTGGTACGCGTTGGCGACCTCGTCGTCGAACCGCGCATTGAGCGTGCTGGCCAGCACGGCGAGCTGATCGTCCACATCGGCGCTGAGCCGGGCGTAGGCCGCCGTCGTCAGCAGCAGAATCGTGGTCACAGCCACGCCGGACACACCCGCGGCGGCCAGCAGCGCGGCGTCGATCTGGGTGACCCTCTGTTGCGGACCGACCAGCGCCATTTTGAGGAACGACCACCCGAACACCGCCGCCAGCACGAAGGCGATGCCGACCAGCACGATGACTGGCGAGATGGCCAGCGCCGCCGCGCTCATGGCGTCGGTCTGCGCCAGGCCGATCACCACCAGTCCCGACGAAGCTACGGCCGCCGAACGCTCGTCACGTCCGCGGCAACAGGGTTGGACGAACATCCGGTAGTCCACGCCGGCGATGCGCACGGGCTGCTCGGCGATGGTCTGCCCGAGTGGTGGCGGCGGAGACGCCGCGGCCGGCGTCGGTCCTGGCGCCGGCGGCACGAGCCCGGCCAAGGAGACGCTGTCGACGTCGCCGGCGCGGGCCCCCGACGCGTGCACGACATGGCCGGTCGGCGTGGCCAGCACCAGGGTATCGAACGCTCCCTGCCCCTGGTTGGCCGCGAAGATGGCGCGCAGCGCCTCGGCCGCGACGAACGTCACCGAGACGGTGGCGTGAGCGCCCGGGTCGGCCGGCACCCAACTGACGCGAATGGCGTTGCGTTCGCCGGCGATCTGCGGCGACGCTTTCAAGGTCTCGGCGAGATCGGGCGGACCGGTGCTGCGCAGGGCGGCCGTGGCGGGCACGATCGTCTGCGACGCGAGCGTCTGGGGCAGCCACGATTCCACGTCCGGCGCCGGTGCGCCCTTCGACGGGTCAGCCAGCGGCGTCGCCGACGCGCCCGCCGGTCCGATCTGCAAGGCGTTGACGACGATACGCGCGCGGTTGTCGACCAGGTTGCCGACCTGGCTGGCCAGCACCGACAGCAGCCGGAAGTTGCGGCGCTGGAGATAGCGCTGCTGATCCTGGTAGTGCTCCCAGTAGGCCAGCGACAGGGCGCCGGTCAGGACGAGGCCGAGAACGACGCCGGCGACGGGCCAGCTCTTCATTCCGTCGGAGTTGAATCTCATGACGCTCCCTCTACGGGGCGAGACGACGTGGTGGTGGCGGTGGCGACGAGACTAGAGAACTGGACGGCCCGGCCCGACGCTTTCCACGCCGGCGGGGACCGCGCCCCGGGCTGGTTCGACTCGACATCCGCACCGGGTATCGCCTAGGCTTCGCGACGAGCAGACGCTCGCTTCCTGCGGAGAGGTCTTCACCGTGACCAACCGGGCCCACTTCACCAACCCGACGACCGTGGCCACCGTCGTCGCGCTCCTGTTCCCGGCCGCGCTCGGCCTGGCCGTGGCGCCGGTGCGCGCGCAGTCGGCCAGCCAGCCTGCGGCCGACAGCCTCGACTACGAGCTGTTCAAAAGCGCCATCCAGCCGATGTTCGTGGCCAAGCGCGAGGGCCTGGTGCGCTGCGTGCAGTGCCATGGGCGCGGCGGGGGCGCCGGCGGCCTGGCCATCCAGAGCCCGGCCGAAGGCAGCACCGACTTCACCGACGAGCAGAGCCGCAAGAACTTCGCTGCGGCCCGGCGATGGGTGACGCCGGGGAAGCCCGACGCCAGCCGGCTGCTGCTGCATCCGCTGGCCCGGAGCGCCGGCGGCGACCCGTTCCATGGCGGCGGCAAGCACTGGGCCTCGAAGGACGACGCCGAATGGCGCACCCTGGCGCGCTGGGTCAACAGCGGCAGCGCGGTCCCGGCAGCGCCTCCGCCCACTGGCCGCGCCGCCGCCGTGCGGATCATCCAGACCAACGCCGCCGGCGACAACGCCCACGTGATCGATCCGGCCACCAACCGGGTGGTCGGCGTCATCACGGACGTGGAGATCGTGCACGGCGTCACGGCGGCGCCGGACGGCCGCCGCATCTACTTGAGCAACGAGTCGCTGCACACCCTCGACGTGGTCGACGCGCAGACCCTGGCCGTCACGGCGCGGATTCACCTGAGCGGCCGCCCCAACAACGTAGCCGTGACCAACGATGGCACGAAGGTCTACGTCGGCATCGCGCAGGCGCCCGGGGCACTCGACGTGATCGACACCGTGGCGCTGGCCAACGTCAAGAGCGTGAAGGTCGAAGGGGCGATTCACAACGTCTACGTGACGCCCGACGGCAAGTTCGCGGTGGCCGGCTCGATTCCGGCCAGCACCATCAGCATCGTCGACACCGCCACCGACACGCTGGTGCGCACCATCAAGATGAGCGCAGGCATCCGGCCGATGACCTTCGACCGCCATCCCGACGGCTCGACCAGGAACATCTACGTGCAGCTCTCGGACTTCCACGGGCTGGCGGTGGTGGACTTCGCCTCCGGCAAGGAGACGCAGCGCATCGAGCACCCGCCGGTGCCTGGCGAACACCCGCACACCGACGGCCTGCAGGGGGCGCCGGCGCACGGCCTGGGCGTCTCGCCTGACGGCAAGACGCTGTGGTCCACGAGCAAGGTCTACAGCCACGCCTATGTGTTCGCGCTGCCCGATCTGAAGCCGCTCGGCACGGTGTTCGTGGGCCAGCATCCCGAGTGGATCACCTTCACGCCCGACAGCAAACTGGTCTACGTCGGCGCCGCCGGCGACAACATGACCTACGCCATCGACGTCCAGACGCTGAAAGAGGTGGCGCGCATTCCGGTCGGCCAGGTGCCGAAGCGCAACGCCACCGTGGTGCTGCGGAACCAATAGCGGCGCTGATGGTTACTGCGGGTCGGTGCGGCCCAACATGCGCACCTCGCGCTGGGGGAACGGAATCTCGTAGCCGTGTGCCCGCAGCGCTTCCAGGATCATCAGCAGCAGATCGCCGCCGACGCGGTTCCGGCCGTCGTCGATACCCTCCATCCAGAACTCGACGAGCATGTTGATGCCGGAATCGCCGAAGCTGGCAATCTCGCAGTCGGGCCGCTCCTCGAGAGGCACGTCGGTCGCCGCTGATGCACCTGCGGATGAGTGGCCACCACGCCCTTGATGATCTCGACCAGCGCACGGATGTCGGAGTCGTAGGCCACCGAGAAATCGACGCGATAGCGCTGCCGGTTGTTCTTGTGCGTCCAGTTGGTGAAGGTCTCGACGATGAACTTCTCGTTCGGCACCATGACGTCCTTGCCGTCGAAGGTCTCGAGCGTGGTCGAGCGCATGTTCAGCTCCCGCACGATGCCGGTACGGCCGTCCTCGAGCTGGATGTAGTCGTCGACCGACACCGACCGGTCGAGCAGGATGATGATGCCGGAGATGAAGTTCGAGGCGATGGACTGCAGGCCGAAGCCAAGGCCCGACGCCGACCGCGCCGCCGAAGACCGCCAGCGCCGTCAGGTTCACGCCCATCACCTGCAGCAGCAGCAGGAACACGACGGCCACGATCGACACCTGGAACAGCTTGGCGGCGACCTCGCGCGTGCGCAGGTCGAACTGCTGCTGGCGGCGGATGATGTCCTGGCCGGCGGTGTTCGAGAGGCGACCCAGCCAGAACAGCACCGACCCGAACAGCACCGTGCGAATCAGCCCGTAGAGCGACATGTGGATGGTTGCCGACCGTGATCGCGATCGAGTCGAGAATGGCGATCAGGCGGTCGAGCAGCCCGAGGTAGTGCAGGGTGAGCAGGAACAGCCCCAGCCACGCCAGCGACGTGGCGACCACGCGGCTCTTGACGACATCGCGGACGAAGGTGTGGAAGAGCAGCAGCACGGCCAGCGCCAGGGCCGCCTGCACCAGCCAGGTCCGGCCGACCGTGCCGAAGGCGATGTCCACGGTAATCCTGAGCAGGATGGCCGACAGCAGCGGCCCGATCGGGCGACTCGAACGGCGCGCCGGGATGGTCCCGGCCAGGCCGCCCTCGGCCGCGCGCCGGCCGGCAAACACCGGCACATGGCGGCGCAGCCAGCCGGCGATGAGGTGGGCGAGGACCAACGCCGTCACCACCAGCCCGAGCTGCACGTAGGTGGCCGGCTCCGCGAGCAAGCCGCGCAGCGTCGCCGTGGTGTCGGCCACAAATCGCGTCAGTGCCGCACTGTTCATGCCCCTGGATCCCCTTCGCCTGACGTGCGCCTGCTGACGCGCGAGCCAACAGCCTACTGCGCTTCGGCCATGGCGCGGACGGCGCGTGTGCCGGGGGGATACAGTAGGACGGGTGACGCCCTCGCCGCCGCTCACGCGCCCTGGCCGGATGGCCGCGTGCGTCCTGGCCGCGCTGACCTTGACGGTGGCCTGCAGCGGACCGGACGCCCGCGTGCTCACGCTTTCGGGCAGTCTGCTCGGCCGCGAGGGCGAGGTCATCCGCCGGCAACTGGCGCGCTTCCACGAGGCGCACCCCGACATCGCGGTGGCGCTGCGGGCCACGCCCGACGCCGCCGACCAGCGCCATCAGCTCTACGTGCAGTGGCTGAACGCGCACGTCGGCGAGCCGGACGTCCTGCAGCTGGACGTGGTGTGGACGCCGGAGTTCGCCGCCGCCGGCTGGATCCTGCCGCTCGACCGCTACGCGCCGCCGGTCGACGACTACTTCCCCGCCGCCGTGGCCGCCAATCGCTGGCGCGGCGCCCTCTTCGCACTGCCGTGGTTCATCGACGTCGGCATGCTCTACTGGCGCACCGACCTGGTGGCCGGCGCCGCCGCACAGCCTCGACGAACTGCGGCGCCTGGCCGCTACGGCCCAGACCACGCACGGCGTGCCCTTCGGCTTCGTCTGGCAGGGCGCGCGCTACGAGGGGCTGGTCACGGTCTTCCTGGAACATCTGACCGCGTTCGGCGGCGCCATCCTCGACCAGGCCGGACACGTCACCGTGGATGCCGCCCCGGCGGTGGCCGCGCTGACCTTCATGCGCGACGCGATCGAGCGTCGACGGGGTGGTGCCGCCGGCGGTGCTGACGTGGCAGGAGGAGCAGACGCGCCTGGCGTTCCAGAACGGCCAGGCGGTGTTCATGCGCAACTGGCCCTATGCCTATGCGCTGATGGCGGATGCGCGCGACTCGGCGGTGGCCGGGCGCTTCGCCGTGGCGCCGATGCCAGGGCAGCCAGGCGGCGCCGCCGCCGCGGCCCTGGGCGGGTCGACGCTGGCCGTCAACGCCTACAGCGATCAACCCGACGACGCCTACGCGCTCATCGCCTTCCTGCTGCAGCCCGAACAGATGATCGAACGCGCCGCCCTGGCCGGTCAGTTTCCTTCGCGCACCGCGCTCTACGACGGCGACGCGCTGGCCGGCGCGCTGCGAGTGCCGGCAGCCGAAGCCCGCCGCATCATCGCCTCGGCGGTGCCGCGACCGGTGCCGCCGGTCTACAGCCAGTTGTCGGGCATCCTGCAGGTGTCGCTGCACCGCGCGTTGACCGGTCAGCAGGAACCCGGCGCGGCCCTGAACGAGGCCGCCGCCGATATGCGCGCGCTGCTGGCGCGCCTGCGGTCTGGACGCCGTCGTGACGACGGGGCATCGCGAGCGGCGGCTGGCCTGGGCGCTGACGCTGCCAGCGTTGTCGGTCATCGCCGTGGTGGCGGTCTTCCCCATCGCGTGGACGTTCTGGGAGTCGCTGCATCAGCACGATCTGCGCATGCCGTGGCTCGGCCGTCCGTTCATCGGCGCCAGCAATTATCTGGCGCTGGCCGGCGATGCCCGCGTGTGGGCCGCGCTGGGCCGCACCGGGGTGTTCGTGGCCATCACCCTGGTGCTCGAACTGGTGGCCGGACTGGTTCTGGCCGTGGCCCTCGACCGCCTCTCGCGCGGGCGCGGCCTGGTGCGCACGGCGGTGCTTCTGCCCTGGGCGGTCCCCACGGTGGTGGTGGCGCTGGTCTGGCGCTTCATCTTCGAAAGCCCCGACGGCCTGGCCACGGCGCTGGTCACCGCCGCCGGACTCCCGGCGCCCACCTGGTTTGCCGACGCCATCGGCGCGTGGGTGCCGATGGTTCTTGCCGACGTGTGGAAGACCACGCCGTTTGTCGCCATCCTGCTGCTGGCCGGCCTGCAGACCATCGACGGCGCCTTGTACGAAGCGGCACGCATGGACGGCGCCAGCGCCTGGCGGCAGTTCACGCACATCACGCTGCCGCTGCTCCGCCCGGCCCTGCTCGTGGCCGCGCTGTTCCGGGCGCTCGACGCCTTCCGCGTGTTCGACCTCGTTTACGTCATGACCGGCGGCGGCCCCGGCACGGCCACCGAGCCGATTGCGCTGCTAACCTTCACCACCCTGCTGCAGAACCTCGAGTTCGGCCTCGGCTCGGCGCTGTCGATCGTCGTGTTCGCGCTGGCCTTCCTGTTTGCGCTCGGCGTTGTCGGGCTGCTGGGCCGGCGCGCCTTCCTGGAGCGCGTGTCGTGAGGCGGGAACCATGAAGGGCGCGTCGCGGGGCTGGACCGTCGCGTCGCGGGGCTGGACTGTTACGTCTCCGGGCTGGACCGTGCTGACCACGGCGCTCGTGGCTGCCATCCTCTTCCCGCTTTACTGGGCCCTCGTCGCCTCGTTCACGCCCGAGAGCCGCCTGCTCGCCGCCCCGTCGCTCGTACCGCGGGCGCTGGTGCTGGACCACTACCGCGCCCTCTTCGACGAACGCGACTTCTGGACGCCGATCCGCAATTCGCTCATCGTCGCCGGACTCACCACCGGGCTGTCGATCACGCTGGGCGCCGCCTGCGCCTACGCCTTGGCGCGCTTGCGCTTCCCCGGCAAGGCGCCGCTGCTGGCCTTCATCCTGGCCGTGTCGATGTTCCCGCAGATCTCGATCGTGTCGCCGCTCTACCTGCTGCTGCGTGCGCTGCACCTGCTCAACACCTACCCCGGCCTGGTGCTGCCCTACCTGACCTTTGCCATGCCGCTGACCATCTGGATGCTGGTGGGCTTCTTCCGCGCACCTGCCGGCGCGAGCTCGAAGAAGCCGCGTTCATGGACGGCGCCAGCCGGCTGCGCACGCTGTGGGAAGTCGTGCTGCCGCTGGCCGCGCCCGGGCTGGCCACCACCGCCATCCTGACGTTCCTCTACAGTTGGAACGAGTTCCTGTTCGCGCTGTCGTTCGCCCTCGGACCCGAGCGCTACACCGTGCCCGTCGCCATCGCGCTGTTCCGCGGCCAGTACCAGGTGCCGTGGGGCGAGATCCTGGCGGCAGCGGTCGTCGCCACCGTGCCGGTGGCCGCCCTGGTGCTCGTGGCCCAGCGGCGCATCGTTGCCGGCCTGACCGCCGGCGCGGTGAAAGGCTGACATGGCCGCCATCGCCCTGCACGACGTGCGCAAGGTCTTTCCCAACGGCCACGTCGCCGTGCGCGATCGTCGTCGCTCGACGATCGCCGACGGCGAGCTGCTGGTGCTGGTCGGACCGTCCGGCAGCGGCAAGAGCACGGTGCTGCGGCTGATCGCCGGCCTCGAGACGCCCGACCGCCGGGCGGATCGCGATTGGCGATCGCGACGTGACCGAGCGTGCCGCCGCAGCGACCGCGACCTGGCCATGGTCTTCCAGAGCTACGCGCTCTACCCGCACAAGACCGTGCGCGAGAACCTGGCGTTCGGCCTGCGCGTGCGGCAGGTCGGCCGGCGGCCGAAATCGACGGCGCGGGTAGCGCGACCGCGCGGCGTCGCTCGGCCTCGAGGCGCTGCTCGACCGCCGGCCGGCGCAGCTGTCGGGCGGCCAGCGCCAGCGCGTCGCGCTCGGACGCGCCATCGTGCGCGAGCCGCAGGCCTTCCTGCTCGACGAGCCGCTCTCGAACCTCGACCCGCTGCTGCGCGTGGCCACGCGCGCCGAACTGGCGCTGCTGCACCGCCGTCTGGGCACGACGATGGTCTACGTCACGCACGACCAGGAGGAAGCGATGACGCTGGGCACACGCATCGCGGTGATGAACGAGGGCGCGGTGGAGCAGGTGGCGCCACCGCTGGAGGTGTTCGCGCGTCCCGCCACCGTATTCGTGGCGCGCTTCGTGGGCGCGCCGGCGATGAACCTGTGGCGGGGGCGAGCCTCGCGTGTGCCGGGGCTCGGGGAAGCCGCGCCCGCTCTTGCGCGTGAAGGCGCGCTGCCGGTGGACGGGCTGCGGGTGACGACGCCGCCATTCGCCCTCGCTCTGCCTGACGGCCCGCGTGCCTCAGTGACAGACGGCGCCGAGGTGTGGCTGGGCATCCGCCCGCACGACCTGGCCTTGGTGGCGCCGGGGCAGGGGCACGTGGACGCCGATGTGGCCATCGTGGAAGCACTGGGGGCGCAGAGCACGGTGCATGCGCGGCTCGAAGGCGCGCTGGAGGAACTGGTCCGCGTGCAGGTGCCTGCCAGCGTGGCGGTGCGCGTCGGAGACCGGGTGGGACTGCGGCTCGACCGCAGCGTCGTTCACCTGTTCGACGCGGAGACTGGGCGGCGCGTGGACTGAGCGAAGCTGGGCAATAGGGGCCCCGGCCTGAGCTGCGGGGGCGGGCGCGAAGACGGCCAGCCAGCCTGATGGCGCGCCGGCGTTAGAGCACAGACGAGTCGCCCTCCGATTCCTTGTCGCCGCTCCCCCTGCGCAGCAGCCGGTCTGCGCCGTGGCACAGAAAAGTTTCGACGCTCGACCGTCCATGCAGGTGAAGGGAGAGATCGCGCCCTCGAACCAATGGAAGGAGCTGAAATGGCCAAGAAGTTCTTACGCAAAGACTTCATCGTGAAGGATGTGGCGGTCAGCCTCGGCGCTGCCGGCCGCGGCGGCACATGGCTGCCGGTCGATGAAGATTCGACGCCGCCGTCGCCGATCTCGCCGATCGCCAGCGTGGTGGCGAACCTCGCGCACATCGAAGCGGTGCGGGGGACGATTGCCGAGGCGATGAAGAACAAGCAATTCGACGACATCGCCCGCGCGTTCGTACCGGGGGACGCGGGCGGGAACGGCGCCATCCGCACGGCGATTCACGAGGTGGGCGTGGCCGTGGTGGCCAGTGCAGCCTTCGCAGGGCTCGGCGGCGCAGTCGGCCTGGTCGACCCCAACTGCGGCGGAACGTCGTTCGAGACCATCCCGCCAACGCTCACGCCGGTCGTCCACACTGGTCTGGCCGTCCACAAGGTCGCGGACCTTCAGCGCCTCAAGAGCCAGCTGGTGAAGTCCATGGCCTACCTGGATCGTGCCGTCGAGGCGCAAGCGCCACAAGGCGAGGAAGTTGCCGCGGTGCGGGCCGGGCTCGAAGGAGCACTGAAGAGCCTGCGCTAGAGGATCGCCGTGGCACTGGACCGTATCCATCGCTTGTCGCTGGCCGCGCTACGCGTGGCGGCCAGCGACCCCACGGCTGACGCCGCGGGCACCGCGCAGCGCTTGTACAAGTTCGGCACGCTGCCCCACGCGGCGTCATGCGACCGCGACTTCGGTCCCGACGACGACCCCATGGCCGTCCTCGGGCTCACCAGGGGCGGCCGCGCCCGGCGGGCGCTGGAAGCGCGATACGCGCCCACCACGCTTCCCGGCTGGTATTCATTCGCGCAAGTGCCGGCCACCAGGCATGTGGCAGCGGCCTGCAAGCTCTACGTGAGCCCTATCCCTGCGGCGCTGGGCCAGGCCTTCCCGCTCATCGTCGACGAGTTCGTGCGCGCTGAGGTGCGCTCGTTCAAGGTCGGCCGCGGCATCCTGGGCGTGCTCCGGCCGGACAAGATCGTGGCCTACTTCGAGGACCACGCGCATCTGCGCGCGGTGGCTCGCTCGCTCGCGCCGGTGTTGCGCGGCTGTTCCGTCCAAGGAGTGCCCTTCACGAGTGATCTCGCCGGCAACGGCCTGCTGTCCTGGGGCATCGATCCGCAGTTGGGTGCCAGCGGCGAGAGTTGGCGCGCCTGGATCACGAAGCGGCTGGCATCGAGCCTGACGGCGCATCCGGGGGCGTCGCGCGATGAACGCATCGCTGTGGCTCTAGCCGACGTGCGGCGCAGGGGCGTCGACCCCGACACCTGGATCGCAAGCGCCGACACGTTCGAGGCCCGGTGGCCATGAGTACCGCCCCGATGGACGTGACGACGACGGCGTTCGCGCTGCCGCCCGATGCCAAGGTCGTGCAGGTATCGGAGCTCTCGCCGCGGCTGCGCGCGCGCATCGGCCCGGTGGAGGGCCAGCAGGCAGTGGTGACCCGCCCGGGGTATCGCGTGGCGGCTCGGCTCGTTCCTGCCCCGTTGGCCGCGTTGCTCGCCGAGTTTCGCAGCCCGACCCTGCTGAGCGAGGCGGTGCTGCGCTTCGCTCGGGGGCACGCGCAGGATCCCCTCGAGACGGTAGAACTGGCGTTCGACGGCCTCGCGAATCTGGTCGAGGCCAGAATCCTCGTTCCGGCGGGCTCGCCGGACCTGGCCGCGCCTGACCCGTCGCTGGCGGCCGGACAGGCGTTTGCCGGCTTCGAGATCGACACCCTGGTGCGGTCACTCGAGGACTCTGAAGTCTACCGGGCCCACGGCCCCGACGGCACGGCGGCCGCGTTGAAGATCGGCCGCGGCCACCGGCCGCATCTGGACGCCATGCTCGCGCACGAGGCGCGGATGCTGGCCAGTCTGGACGGGCGCGACGTGCCCCGCCTGTTGGCGACCGGCGCAGACGACGGGCGGACCTGGATCGCGATGGAGTGGTGCGAGGGCGTATCGATTGCAACCGCGGCCCAGCAGGCTCGCGCCTCGGGCGATCGCCGCCGCGCGCACTCCCTGGTTGCCAGAATGCTGGCGGCGTACGGGCGCCTGCATGGCCGGGGTGTGCTGCACGGCGACGTCCATCCTGGCAACTGCCTCGTTGGCGACGACGGCCGCATCGTGCTGATCGACTTCGGAAACGCGCGCGCCCTCGGCGGCGCAGGCGGCGCCGACGCAGCGCGCACCGGCATTCCGCAGTTCTACGATCCGCAACTGGCCCGGGCGATACTCGCGAAGCGGGTGCCGCCCGCCGCCGACGCCATGACCGAGCAGTACTCGATCGCGGTGCTCGCCTACCTGTTGCTCACTGGACTTCACCCGATCGAGGCGCCCGGCGAACAGCGAGCGTTGCTACGACGCATCGTCGACCGGGCGGTGCTGCCGTTCACCGCACGAGGTGTCGCGGCCTGGCCTGAAGTGGAATCCGTCTTGCGGCGTGCCTTGGCTCACCGTCCACGCGACCGGTTCGCCGATGTGGCGGCCTTTGCTGGCGCGTTCGCCCGGGCGACGGTGCCGCGTCGAACGGCGCACCGTGTCGCCAGCCGGAACGACGCGTTCACGTCGGCGGTCGAGACCGTGCGCGCGGTCGCACCCGTCGCGCCCGTCTGGGAGCAGGGTTGGTTCGCGCTTCGGGCGGCCCTACTGCTTGAAGATTCGGAACTCCTCGCAAGCGCCGACGTTCTGAGTTCGGACACGAGTGATGGCTGGGCGACACAGGCGGTCGCGACGCTCGTAGCGCGGGCGCGATCGGACGTCCGCGGCGAGCGTCACGCCACCGCTGGCTTCGTTGCGGCAGTCGCGCCGCTCAAGCAAGGGTCGGCCCGAGCCAGCGCTCTGTTTGCCGCCACTTGCGTGCTGGACGGTGCGCGCGCGTCCGCTGACACCGAGAACCTGGCGCGATGGGTCCGCGCACATGTCACGCCGCGATTGAGTGGGTCCGCACTGTGCAGCGAGTGCCGCTCGACCGAGCCGCTGGCGATATACCTCTCCCTCGCACTCGCAAAAGCTGGAGTGGTAGCCCTGCCACCGACTCTGCCTGCCCAACTGGGGCGCCTGGCAGACGCGACGGCAGCCAGCGAGGACACACGGACGCGTGTCGTCGGGCTCGAGTGGCTCTGGGCAATCGCATATGACCTCTTCGCCGACCCGCGGTTTCTGGGTTTGGCACTCTCGACGCCACTGCCGGCCGCTTCCCTTCCGCGCGTGCTGACCCTCTTGCGCCGTTACCAGCTCACCGGTGACGCCCGGTGGGTGACAAGGGCCCGGCGGGTCGTCTCTCGTCGCAACGGCGTCGGATGCACGCCCCTCGCGGCCGCGCTCATGTTCGCCGAGCTCTCGGCGCCGGAACGGATGTGCCCGCCGCCGTTCATAAATCCGTTTTCTGCAGAGTGGAGACCGCGCGACCGGCGTGGCTCGGGCCGATGGCCCGCTCGACTCCTCTGCCCAGCGTGCGAGCAGCGCCCTGACGTCTCCAACGGGTTGGTCGGGAGGGACGCCGTAGGCGGTGTGCAAGCCGGACTCTGGGGCCGTCCACACCACTAGGGCGATTTGAGCCGGGAGGCGACCATGCCGGATTTCGACAAGCCTGGGTTTCGCGTTCACGTTCGACGTCAGAGACGAGATCACGCACTTGCGGAGGTGGAAGAGGAAGCGCGCGATTCCTGACAAGCAGACGGGCCGGGTGCTGGCGGCGACCTGGAACGTAGCGAACTTTGGCACACAGGAGCGCGAGGACCGCCACCTGCAGCTGATCGCCGAGATCATGAGCTGGTTCGACATCATTGCCGTGCAGGAGTTGAAGGAGAACTTCGGCCATCTGGACGACGTGGCGCGGCAGCTCGGCGCACCCTACAGGATGCTGTTCTCGGACTCTTCCGGAAACAACGAGCGGATGGGGTTTTTGTACGACTCGAAGAAGCTCCGGCTTCTCGAGGAGGTCGGCGAGATTGCCTTCCCGGTGTCGCAGCTCAAGAACGTGAGGCTGCCCGGCGTCGAGCAGAAATTCGACGGCTTCGACCGCACGCCGTACCTCGCCGCCTTCCAGACCGGCAAGACCAGCCTCATGATGGTCAACGTCCACCTGTTTTTCGGGTCGGAGAGCGCCAGGGACATGAATCGGCGCGCGCTCGAGACCTTCGCGGTGGCGAAGTGGGCGCGGGCACGGCAGATGAGCCAGTTCTCGTTCGCGCGTAATGTCTTCGCGATGGGTGATTTCAACATGCCCAAGACGAAGGCCGGCGACCCGGTCTTCGACGCCCTGACGAAGCTGGGGCTGGAGCTGCCCGCGCACTCGTCCGAGATCGGATCGAACTTGTCCTCGGACAAACACTACGACCAGATCGCCTACTTCCCGGGCGAGAGCAAGCGCCTGATCGATGGGCCGACCGGCATCTTCGACTTCGACGGCGCGATCTTTCCGACGCTCTGGCAGAACGGAAACAACGTAACGAACTTCAGGGCATACCTGCGGTACTACATCTCCGACCACCGGCCGATGTGGATTCGACTCAAACCCGCCTAGCCGGCAGTGGCAGCGCGTCCACACCCTTCTCATGTAGCCTATCGTCTCCATCAACCCCTTTCGGCCGTCGCACTCACCTGCCGCGGCACTCTCGTTGCCCTCAAGGAGGACGCCGTGGTCAGAGTTCCACCGTTTTCGAAACAGATCCTGGCCGTGACGGTCGCCGCGCTCCTGGGTCTCTGGTCCCCCAGCGATGTAGCGCACGCCCGCGGGGTACTCGAACAGCTCGCGCCGAGCCGGCCCAGTGATCTGGTCACCATCCGGTCGTCTGGAGTGAAGTGCAGCCCCAGTCCATGGCTCAAGCTGGACACTCAGATCAATGGCGACGGCACCCTTTCGCCGTTCGTCATTCCGGCGGGACAGGTGCTGATCGTGACGAGCGTGGATTTTCGGCAGGGCAGCACCGGCGTTTCTGGCAAGCAGGAGGAGTTCTTCCTGTTTCCGTCGGCGGCGAACATCGGCGTCAACTTTCCAATCGTCGATCTCATGGCTGCGCCCGGCAGCTCCGACGGCCGCGCCGGCGTCAGCGCGGTCGTAACGGGCGTGGCCATCAAGGCCGGCAACCCGTGTTGGGGCGTCAACAACATCGCAGCCCTGGGATCGGCCGACGCGCTGATTCACGGCTTCCTCACCGCAGACCTGACACCCCCGGGCCCGCCCCGGAACCTGGCGGCGACGGCGAGCGGCCGGACCATCACCGTCACATGGGCGCCGCCGACTACTGGCGGTGCCGCGGACTCCTACATCCTCGAAGTGGGCTCGGCCTCGGGCCTGACTAATCTGGCAACCGTACCGGTCACGGCCACGACGTTCTCCGCGTCAGGCGTGCCAGCCGGCAGCTTCTTTTTCCGTGTCCGCGGAGTGAACGCGACGGGCCCCGGGCCCGCGAGCGCGGACGTGCAACTGGTAGTGCAGTGACGGCTACTGCGACGCTGTCCCGTCGCAGGCCGGATACGCCAGGAAGCGCACCGACGCGCAGGGCGCCTTCGATCACGTAGCCTGCGACCGAACAAGGAGGTCGCGCGGCGTCGAGTGGTCCCTCGGTCTGGGTGCGGGCGCCGGCCCGGGCAATTCAGGAACGGGCAAAATCGCGAGTTCCCGACGAGCCCGCGGTACGCGCTTCCGGCGGCGCTGAACGCGGCGATTCGGCTGCTGGGGAAACGGCGGGACGGTCTCAGGCGCTACGCAGCTTGCAGAGTTGCGGGACCTGAAGAAACGGCGCCCGGGTTTCCACACAGATCAATGAATCCGGGGAGACAATGGCCGGTGAGGCAGGATTTGTGACCGCTCGCGAACGAGCGGCCCACCGGCCGATCGCGGCGCGCCTGAAGACCTGCCGAGGCGCGAAAGCAACGCCGTTGAATTGGCGGTGAGGCAGGGATTCGAACCCTGGGTAGGGGTTTACCCCCTACAACGGTTTAGCAAACCGCCGCTTTCGGCCACTCAGCCACCTCACCGCGACGAATTTCCTAAGTATACGACACGGTTGGACTTACGGACCGACGCGTTGTCCCCAGGATTGTCCCTGAAATTGTCCCTGCCAGCGTTCCGGGAGCGGGCTCGAAACCTCTCGATCCGTGTCTGCCGAGACCCGGCCAACACTCAACGGTTTTTCTCGGCGGCAACCATCACTGCAACTCGTTGGCAGACCACGGCTTGCGAGACGACGCCGGTGTCCGCGATCGCGGACATCCCGGCCCGTCGTGCGCCGTGCGACTCGAAAACTGCGGAACGCGGTCGCCCAGGCACAAGGACCGGTCTGAAGAACCGTCGCGGCCGACGCCGGCGGCGAACACGCCGTCCCGAGCTCAGGTTCGGTGAGCAGAACCAGCCGTTCCTGGTCAGAATTCACCGAGCGGCAACAAGCTCGATGGCATCGCGGGCGGGCATCGTAGCGCGCGACGACAATCGCGGACGGATCCTGGGCGCGAGCGTCGCGGCGGGCACGGGCACGAGCGAAGCGTTCACGGTTCTTTCGCGGCCGCACTGGCGGCGGGCAGGTAGCTTCTTCCATTCGGACCCGGAGGAACTAACTAAGCGTGCCCGCACCGAGTCCTTCCGCGCGCCGGACATCGCCATCCCGTACGCCTTCATCGCTCTGCCTCCAGCTCCTCAGCGGTTGGTCGCTGCCGAGCGCCGCGCCTCAGGTGAATCACCTGGACACTTTGCTTGTGCGGGTCCACAGTGAAAAACACCAGGTAGACGTAGGGCTTTCGTCCGTAGCGCAACACTCGAATCGGACGGTCAGCTTGCGTGCTTTCGGGTGCGACCGGACACCGACTCGGGATGCTCGTCAAGCGCCAACACGGCTCGCTCGAGGCCATTGAACCACGCGGCGCCCTGCGATGGCGCCCGGCTCGTCACCCAGAGATATAGCGCTTCGAGCTCGCCCTCCGCCGCCCGCGTCAATTCAACGCGGTATGCCATGCTTGCGGCGGAGTCGGTCGAAGACCTGCTTTGCTGGCTTCATGCGCCCAGCCTTCACATCCAGCAGGCCGCGCTGAATGCCCTCGACGGTCTCCACGCGGTCGAGCAGGGCCTGATAGGCTGCTGCATCCTGCACCACCAGCTCGGCCTTCCCGTTCACCGTCAGCACCAGAGGGCCTCCAGTCTCTCGGAGCCGGTCGAGCAGCGCGACGGTGTTGCGTTTGAAGTCACTCAGAGACCGGATGTCGTTGGCGAGATCGAGCATGGGCCCTCATCTAATTCGATGCGAATTTGATGGTCGCACGAGTCGACCGCGTGGGTCAACGCGGGAGCGAGCCCTGTCCCTGAAATTGTCCCTGCGACGGGCAGAACCGGGCTCGTCGAGCCAACAGGAGCCAACTCGCCCAATCGGGCAAGTGCTTAAAAAGGCCAGACTTACTGGGATTTCCGTGAGGCTTCGGAGAGGGCGCCGCGAATCAGCAAACCACCGCTTTCGGCCACTCAGCCACCTCACCGCGGCAAGAGTGCAAGTATACGACACGGCTGGATTGACGGAGTGGCCCTCGGCCCCCAGTATCGCCCTGAAATTGTCCCTCTCAGCGTCCAGCCCGCGCGCGAAGGCCCGATCGAGCCACCGAGCCCTCCGGACGCGCCGCTCGTGCGGCGGAAACCATCCCTGCAAATCGTTGACAGACCACGGTTTGCGTGGGATGCCGATGTCCTTCGGCTGGGCCCGCGCCAGGCGGGATACTGTTCGCGACATGACCGTCATCGACGCTCAAGCCAAGACGCTGGCGTTCCTGGGCACCCCCGGGAGCCTGGACGGATCGCACTCGGTCGAGCGGCGCGACACCCACGCCTCCGTGGTGTTCCTCACCCCACAACACGCCTACAAGCTGAAGCGCGCGGTGCGCTTCGAGTATCTCGATTACTCCACAGCCGATCTCAGGCGACAGGCGTGCGAGGCGGAGCTTTCGGTCAATCGGCGCACCGCCGCCGACCTCTACCTGAGGGTGGCGGCCGTGACCCGGCAGCCGGATGGCACGCTGGCCGTGGACGGCGCTGGATCGCCCATCGACTGGCTGGTCGTGATGCGCCGCTTCGACGACCGCCAGCTGCTCGACGCGCTGGCCGCGCGCGGCGCTTTGCCGCTGTCGGTGATGGGGCCGCTGGCCGAGGCCGTGCACGCGCTGCACACCACGGGCGAACCGACGCCCTCGGAAGGTGGCCAGGCCGGCATGGCTTGGGTCGTCGACGGCAACGATCGTGATTTCGACGAACTGTCTGGCATCCTCGACCGTCGTCAGAGTCTGGACGTCACGGAGCAGTGCCGCCGTGCGCTCGATCAGCATGCGGCCCTGCTCGAGCAGCGCCGCGTTGCTGGCTGGGTGCGACGCTGCCACGGAGACCTGCACCTCGGCAACGTGGTGATGCTGGACGGCGAGCCCCGGCTCTTCGACGCGATTGAATTCAGCGACGCCATCGCGTGCGTGGACGTGTGGTACGACCTGGCCTTCCTGCTGATGGATCTGTGCCATCGCAATCTGGCGGCGCACGCCCAAGCCGCCTTGCAGCGCTACGCCGATTCTCGAGCTGGACCTCGACGGGCTGAAGCTGCTCCCCTTCTTCATGGCGTGCCGCGCGGCGGTGCGCGCGAAGACGACGGCCACGGCCGCCACGCTCAACCCGGACGCGGCGGCGGACCTGGCCGCCACGGCGCGGCAATATCTCGGCCTGGCATCAGAACTCCTGACGCCAACGCCACCCGTCCTCGTGGCCATCGGCGGCCTGTCCGGGTCCGGCAAGTCCACGGTAGCCGCGGCGCTGGCGCCGGCCATCGGCGCCGCTCCCGGTGCCCTGGTGGTCCGCAGCGACGTCGTGCGCAAGCAACTCGCAGGGGTGAGCCGAGACAGCCGGTTGCCGCCGAGTGCCTATGGCACGGAGGCCAATCGTCTGGTCTACGAGACGCTGGCCCGCCGTGCGGCCACGACGCTAGCCGCCGGCCGGTCGGCCATCATGGATGCAGTGCATGCCAGACCGGAAGACCGCGCCGCCGCCGCCCGAGTCGCGGAGGCGGCCGGGGTGCCGTTTGTCGGCGTGTGGTTGGAAACCAGCCCTGACGAGCAGGCGGCGCGAATCGAGGCGCGGACCCACGACGCTTCCGATGCCACTGTGGCGGTGCTCGAGGCCCAGCGGGCACAGCCGGTTGGCGCCATCTCGTGGCTGCGGCTCGACACCTCGGCGCCGGTCGCGGAGGTCGTCGCCAGAATCCAGTCGGCTGCTGCGGTCGCGAACGAGCCGGGCAAGGTTCCGCCGGGCGCGGACTGAGTGCGCCTCGATGCGTATCCCATTCTGACCAGAAGCCCGCGGCCGCACCGGTTGGCGTCAGCGCCGTCTCGTTCGTCAAGGCCCGCAGGCGCGGGCACTGGAACAGCCGCGACGACCCCGGCCCGGAGTCCTGGTGAGACGCGCACGGAACGGCCGTGTCTGGTGCGGCGCGCGGAGGTTGTGTCGGCGCGATCCCGCAGGAGTTGACGCGGTGGATGCCCGCGCTGCTGTAGTGTGACGGTCAGCGCGTTCGTCACCGAACGACCACATGGACCAAGCCCCCCGCCCACTCACCCGGATGCACATCGGCCTCGTGGCCGCGCCGCTGCTGTGCGCGGCCATGCTGGCCGTGGAGCCACCGGACGGCATGACCCTTCCGGCCTGGCGCACCGCGGCGGTCGGCATGCTGATGGCGGTCTGGTGGATCACCGAAGCCATCCCCATCCCCGCCACGGCCCTGCTGCCCATCGTGCTCTTCCCACCCCTCGGTGTCGCTGGCATCGCGGCCACGACGGCGCCGTACGCCAACCCGGTCATCTATTTGTTCCTGGGTGGCTTCCTGATTGCGATGGCGCTGGAAAGCTGCGGCCTGCATCGGCGCATGGCCCTGGCCGTGCTCGGCGTGGTCGGCACCCGGCCGGCGCCG
This sequence comes from uncultured Acidobacteriota bacterium, assembly GCA_963843885.1. Classification (GTDB taxonomy): domain Bacteria; phylum Acidobacteriota; class Vicinamibacteria; order Vicinamibacterales; family UBA2999; genus CADEFD01. The sequence continues at coordinate 36,568 of CAWJMJ010000005.1, read as the reverse complement.
CTCATTCTCGGCTTCATGGCCGCCACGGCGTTCATGAGCATGTGGGTCAGCAACTCGGCCACGGTGGTGATGATGCTGCCGATGGCCACCTCGGTCATCGCCCTGGAACAGAGCGGCGCCACCGTAGCCCGCGCGGCGTCGCGCGGTGCGTTTGCCGTGCCGCTGCTGCTTGGCATCGCCTACGCCGGCAACATCGGCGGCCTGGGCACGCTCATCGGCACCCCGCCGAACGCGCTGCTGGCGGGCTTCATGGCCGATGCCTACGGCGTGGAGATCGGCTTCCTGGAATGGATGATTCTGGGCGTGCCAATCGTGGTGGTTGCCCTGCCCGTCGCATGGCTGCTGCTCACCCGCTGGCTCTATCCGGTCGGCGTCGATCCGATTGCCGGAGGCGCGGCGATGCTGAGCGCAGAACGGCTGGCGCTCGGGCCCATCTCGCGAGGTGAATGGACGGTCGGGGCAATCACGGCGCTGACCGCCACGGCGTGGGTGACCCGGCCCATGGTGGAGCGCTGGATTCCGGCGCTCACCGATGCCGGCATCGCCGTCGGCGGCGCCATGCTGCTGTTCGTCGTGCCGCTCACCTGGCGGCCACTGCGCGTGGCCCTCACCTGGGCCCACGCCGAGCGGCTGCCCTGGGCGGTGTTGATCCTGTTCGGCGGCGGCTTGTCGTTGGCCGCGGCGGTGCAGGACACCGGGCTGGCCGAATGGCTCGGCCAGGAAATGAGCGCCCTGGCGGGATGGCCGGTGTTCGCGGTGATGCTGGTGGTCACCACGGTCGTGATCTTCCTCACCGAGCTGACCAGCAACACGGCCACGGCCGCGGCCTTTCTGCCGGTGGTGGCGTCGCTGGCGGTCGGGCTCGGCGTGGACCCGCTGCTGCTCGCCATCCCCACGGCGCTGGCCGCCAGTTGCGCCTTCATGATGCCGGTGGCCACGCCCCCGAACGCCATCGTCTACGGCACCGGCGCCGTCACCATTCCGCAAATGGCCACGGCCGGCATCTGGCTGAATCTGTTCTTCGTGCTGCTGCTGCCGGTGACGGTCTACCTGCTCGCCGGCCCGCTCTTCGCCCGTCCGTGATTACGGGCGCCGGCCCGTGGAAGAAACGCAGCGTCTCAGCGTGACCGTCACTGCCGCCGCCCCGCGCCGGGTCATAACCAGCCGCCTCGGAACCCGGCCCGGCGCAATCCCTGGACGATGTACGGGCACTGCCGCATCAGCCGCCAGATCAGACCGCTGCGCTGGTTCTCGATCATCAGCACGATCGGCCCTTGATTCAGGCCGAAGTTCCATGGCGACACCCACCCGTACGTTGTTGTCCGACGCCACGGGGAATGTCGGGTTGAATGTCGCCTTGAAGCCGTACGAGTCGGCCTGTTCGAGCTTGACCTGATCGGTGAAGTAGCGGACGGCGGGCAGCACGATCTCCGGCGCGAACGGCAATGAGGCGACCACCGCCCACGGCGCAATCGTCCCATCATCGGGTCCGTGCGGAGCGCCGCGGGCCAGATAATCGAAGAACTGGCGCTCGACGCCGTCAACCTTCAAGGTGGCGGGCCCAGGCCCGTCGCTCGCGGTGATGCCCCAGCAGTCCTTGCTGTAGAACGCAAACTCGCGTGGATTGCGGATCGCGTACTCGCGCTGCACATAGGTGGCGCGACGGCTGTTCTCGAAATAGTCGAGCCCTTTGTCGCGCATGTAGGCGTCCTGAATGCCTCTGAAGTCGATCCAGATGTGCGACAGCTGATGGATGAACAGCGGACCCGCGTAGACGAATTCGTAGTCGTAAATCTTCTTCCAGACGTAGGTGGACAGCCAGGCGCGGGTAGCTTTCGTCCGGGCAGCGGGTAGGTGGGCGATCCCAGCGCCAGCACGTAGAGCAGCAGCGCCTCGTCGTATCCCTTCCATCGATGCTTGAGGAAGCCGCGTCGTGGCCGGTAGCCATGCGTGAGCGTCGCCTCGCCGTGCTGCGCCCATCGCCAATCGGCACGCCGGTACAACTCGTCAGCCAGCGTTCTGATCTGCTGTTCGTCCTGCGTGTCGCGCGTCGAAGTAGGCGGCGGCGGTGAGTGCGCCGGCCAGCAGGAATCCCGTGTCAACGGTCGACAGCTCGCACCGCCAGGCTCGCCGTCCCGTCTTCATGTCGAGGAAGTGGTAGTAAAAGCCCTTGTAGCCGGTCGCGTCCGGCGCCGTCCCCTGCACGCTGTCGCGAAAGAACCGCAGGGTCGTCAGCGTGATCGTCACGGCGGCGTCGCGTGTCATGAAACCGCGCTCCACGCCAACCGGGTAGGCCGCGAGCGCCAGGCCGGTTGCCGCGATGCTGGCGGGCCAGCCGTCCCGCGCTCTTGTCCGCAATCAGCCCATTGAGCGGATTGACCTCGCTGCAGGAAGTATTCGAACGTCTCGCGCTGGAGCCGGTCGAGCAGGGCGTCATCATCCGGTCGCGGCTGAGGCATGTAATGGCGGCGAGCGTAGGGTGGCACGGTCCGGTCCCGTCCACGTGTGCACTTCGGTACAGGCGGAACGGGCTCATCTTTCTACAGTGGCAGGCAGGTGCCTGTGCCAGGCACCCGTTTGAGGAGCGGATGAAGCCAAGCATTACTCTGGGCCGGTTGTTCGGCGTCGCCATCGGACTCCACTACAGCTGGTTCATCATCGCGCTGCTGATCACGCTGTCGCTGGTCGGGCAGTTTGGTGCGACCGATCCCGATTGGAGCCGCGGCGATCGTCTGGGCCTCGGCGATCATCACCGCCGTGCTCTTCTTCGCCTCGATTGTGCTCCACGAGCTGTCTCACGCGCTGGTGGCACGCGCCCGCGGCGTCTCCGTGCGTTCGATCACGTTGTTCGCGCTCGGTGGCGTCGCCACGATGGAGAACCCGGCGCCGGACGCCAAAACCGAGTTCTGGATCGCCGCCGCCGGACCGATCGCCAGCGTCGCGATTGGCCTGGGCTGTTACGCCCTGGCCGCGTCACTCGGCTGGTCACCACAAGCCGACGTCAGCCCCTCGACGGCGGTGCTGGGCTGGTTGGGGTACATCAACATCTCGCTGGCGGTGTTCAATCTGATTCCTGGCTTTCCGCTCGACGGAGGCCGGATTCTGCGGGCGGTTCTCTGGGGACGCACGGGCGACGCCGACCGGGCCACGATGAGCGCGGCGCGTGTGGGGCAGGCCGTCGCATTCGGCTTCATTCTCGCTCGGGGTGATGCGATTCTTCGGCGGCGCCGGGATTTGGCGGTCTCTGGATCGCCTTCATCGGCTGGTTCCTGCTGCAGGCGGCGCAGGCGAGTTACGCCCAGGTGGCGGTCGTCGCCGACCTGCGCGGCGTCCACGTGCGCGACATCATGTCGACCGACTGCGCGACGGTGGGCGCCGACATGCGGGTCCAGACCCTTGTCGACGAGCATCTGCTGCGGACCGGCCAACGCTGCTTCGTGGTGGGCGAGCCGCGGCCGCATCCTCGGGTTGATTACGTCACACGAGATCAAGGGCCTGGCCCGCGACCGCTGGGCCAGCACGCCACTCAGCGATGTCATGCGCCCGATCGACCAGCTGCACGCGATCCAACCCGACACGCTGGCGATTGATGCGCTGCAGGCTGATGGGGCGCGAGGATGTCAATCAGCTGCCGGTGATGTCCGAAGGACGGTTCCAAGGCATCGTCGGCCGAAACCACTATCCGCACTGCTGCAGGCCCGCGCCGAATTGAATGGCCCGGCCGTGCGCCCCAGCGCCGCCACGCCGTCCGTGGGTCCGGACCCGACGTTGGTCGCCGACAAGACCCGCTGAGCGCCCGTGCCCGAGCCCGTGGCCGACCCGAGCCCGAGCCTGGCCCGGCCTGCCCGACGGCCGTCGGGCCTCACCACTACGCGCCGTCTGGCACAGGCCGGCGCAGGCGGACGGGACCCCGGATGGGCGCATCGGGATCGCAAACCCGCCCGCGCTGCGTGATGGCGAGGGCCCCGCGCCGGGCCAGATGACGGGCCAGGTCGCGGACGCCAGTCAGGTGCGCGCGCCAGCCGCGCGGTGAGACGGCGCGCGCCACCTCCGACGGGCAGATGCTGGCCCCGGGCTGGCGCTGGTCGAGCAGCGCCTCGATGGCCGCCTGCCAGCGCTCCACCTGGTCGAACCACGCGGCGTAGCCCGTGTTCTCCACCATGCGCCGGTTGTCGTCGGGCGCGTCGTCGTCCCACCACACGGGTCCGCGCTCGCCGAGGGCGACCTTGGCGCGGTGCACCTGCGCGCGCGCGGCCCGCTCGGCGCCGATGTCGCCGCTCCGTTTCGCGCGGCCGATGGCCCGCCGCGCGTCCATCAGCGTGTGCACCAGGCGATCCCGCTCCGCCTCTCCAGCGCCGGGTTCGCGACCCGCCACAGCCGCCCGCGCATGATCGAGGTAGCGGCCGTCCGGCGTGCGGATGCCATCCAGGGTTCGGACGGCGGACGGCGCTCGCCCGCGTATCTTGCGGTGAACTCTCAGATGACCCAGCATATCGTCCCGCAGCGGATGACGAGCCACCGCGCGACGGCGCACCACGCCGAAGCAGCGGCCGGTCACGGCTGGTCGCGGTGGCGCGGTGGGGTTTCGTGCTGGATAATTGCATCAGCTGGAGAGACGCTCCGCAGATGGCTGCGGCCGCCGACGCCGCGCCATTTGAGGCGCGGTCAGCTGGCCTGGAGCTCCCCTAACTCTCCTACCTCGCAGATTCACGCACCGTGAGTCTGCCGCGTTTCCAGCCACCTTCCAGGCTCACAGGCCACCGGCGTGCGACTTCGACTTCCCGACCATGACCACCACGCACAAGCTCCGCATTCTCGCCGACGGCGCCAAGTACGACGCTTCCTGCGCCAGCAGCGGCGTGGTGCGCCGCGGCACGCCGGGCGGGCTCGGGCACTCCGACGGCACCGGCATCTGCCACAGCTACACGCCCGACGGCCGCTGCGTGTCGCTGCTGAAGATCCTGCTGACCAACTTCTGCATCTACGACTGCCAGTACTGCGTCAACCGGGTCTCGAGCGACGTCGAGCGGGCGCGCTTCACGGTGGAGGAAGTGGTCGACCTCACGCTCGACTTCTACCGCCGCAACTACATCGAGGGGCTGTTCCTCAGCTCGGGCATCATCCAGTCGCCCGACTACACGATGGAGCAGCTGGTCGAGGTGGCGCGGCAGCTGCGCGAGGACCACCGCTTCGGCGGCTACATCCACCTCAAGCTGATTCCCGGCGCCAGCGCGGAGCTGGTAGCCCAGGCGGGCCGTCTAGCCGACCGCGTCAGCGCCAACATCGAGCTGCCGACGCAGCGGACCTCGACCGGCTGGCGCCGGAGAAGACGCACGCCGCCATCGAACAGACGATGACCGTGGTCTGCGACGGAAAGTCGAGGCCGCCGACGAGGACCGGCGCACGATGCGCAAGCCGCTGCCGTTCGCGCCGGCCGGCCAGACGACGCAGATGATCGTCGGCGCGAGCGCGAGCACCGACGCGCAGATCCTCGACACGGCGTCGCGGCTCTACAGCGCGCACCGGCTGCGCCGCGTCTACTACTCCGGCTTCAGCCCGTTCGCGCACGCGCCGACGGCGCTGCCGCATCGTGCCGGTGGCCGCTGTGCGCGAGCATCGGCTCTATCAGGCCGACTGGCTGATGCGCTTCTACGGGTTCGACGCCGACGAGCTGACCACGGCCGACGACCCGCATCTCAGCCGGTCGATGAGCCCGAAGCTGGCGTGGGCGCTGCGGCATCCCGAGCGTCTTCCCGGTCGACGTCAACACCGCGCCGCGCGAGCTGCTGCTGCGCGTGCCGGGCGTCGGCGCGCGCACGGTGACCACGCCTGCTGCGCATTCGCCGGCATCATCGCCTCACCCTGGGCGACCTGGCCGCGCTGCGCGTCCGCCTGACCGAAGCGCGCTACTTCGTGGTCACCGCGGACTCGCGCCCGGCCGCGTTGACGACCACGCCGGACGTCTTCGCGAGGCCGGTGCAGCAGACGCTCGGATGGTGACGGTCACGGTCGCCGACTTCGACGAGTGGCGCCAGGCCGCGCGCCGCTTGCTCGCCGAGCCAGCTGGTCCCCGGATCGAGGTGCAGTGGGTCGACCAGGAGGCGAGCCAGGCGGTCTTGCCGCTGGCGGATGGCGAACTGACCGCGCGAGCCTGGCCGAGCCGCCCCGGCGACGAGCGGTCGCCGGGTGCCGCGCGCCTTCGTCGCGCTGGCCGCCGCGGCGGCGTGCCATCGCAGTCCGTCGCGGTGGGACGCGCTTTATCGCCTGCTGTGGCGGATCGACCGCGGCAGCGGCGAGGTGCTCGAGCTGGCCTCCGACCCCGACGTGCGGGCCGTGAACGACATGGCGGCGCAGGTCCGCCGCGACGAGCACAAGATGCACGCCTTCGTGCGCTTCACCACGGTGAGTGGACGAAGGCGGCGAGCGTTATGTCGCCTGGTATCGGCCCGACCATCTGATCGTGCGGCGCGCGGCGCCGTTCTTCGCCGAGCGCTTCGCGTCGATGCGCTGGTCGATTCTGACGCCCGAGCTGTCGGCGCACTGGGACGGGCGCGAGCTGACGTTCACGCAGCGGCGTGCCGACGCCGGTGGCGCATGCGACCGGCGACATCGAGGAGCTGTGGCGCGTCTACTACGCCTCGGTGTTCAACCCGGCGCGCGCCAATCTGCGAGCCACGCTGCGCGAGATGCCGCTCCGGCACTGGGCGCAGCTGCCCGAAGCGGCGCTGATCCCGTCGCTGCTCAACCGCGCGCAGGAATCCACCGGGCAGGCCCTCAGCGTGCGGGCCCCGCAGACGGCGCGGCCGTTCGTGCCCGACACCACCCAGCTCGAAGACCTGCGCGCCGCGGCGCCGGACGTGCCGCGGCTGCCACCTCCACCAACGGGCAACGCAGACCGTGTTTGGCGAAGGCGCGCCCGATGCTCGCGTCGTCCTGGTCGGCGAACAGCCCGGAGACGCCGAGGACGTGCAGGGACGTCCGTTCGTCGGTCCCGCCGGGCAGGTGCTCGACCAGGCGCTGCGCGCCGCCGGCATCGACCGGGCGACGGTCTACCTGACCAACGCCGTGAAGCACTTCTCGTGGCAGCCGCGCGGCAAGCGGCGCATCCATCAGACGCCGCGGATGAGCGAGATGCGCGCCTGCCGCCCGTGGCTGGAAGCGGAGCTGCAGGCCATTCGTCCCGACGTGGTGGTCTGCCTCGGCGCCACCGCCGCCCGCGCGCTGCTCGGCCCCCAGGCCAAGGTCGGCGCGTTGCGCGGCGCGGTGATCGAAGGGCAGTCCTGGGCCCCTCGCATGGTGGTGACCGTCCACCCGTCGGCCGTGCTGCGCAGCGACGACCGCGCCGGCGAGTATTTCCAGATGCTGGTTGCCGACCTGACGCTCGCCTCGGGCACGACCTGAAAGCCTCGACCCGGTCCGTCTATGCAGGGGACGTCGCCTGCCGGCACTGGGTCGATGGGGACGTCGGAGGGGGTTCGCCGTGCGAATTCGCGCCGTGGTCGTGTGCCTGCTGGCCAACCTGATGTGCGTGGCGGCTGCTGTCGCGCAAGGCGACAGCCCGCCGGATGCGACACCAGGGTCGATGCACGGCCTGGTCCTCGACGCCAGCGGCCGCATTCGGCCCGGTGTGCCGGTACGGGCGCGGCCTGACGGCCCCGGCCATCCCCTCGTCGACATCGCCGGGAGCGACGGCGGGTTCGACTTCACCGCGCTCGCGCCGGGCAACTACGTGGTGGACGTCGTCGGCGACCCGCATCCGCCCGCGGGCTCGCGCGTCGCGGTCCGCCCCGGCCAGAGAATCGAGCATCACGTCATCAGTGGCGCCGGCTCGGCCTGGTCTTCCGGGCTGGTGGTCATCTCGATCCTGGCCTACGTGTTTGCGCTGCTCGCCTTTCGCTACCACAACATCGTCCATACCAACCGTGAGCTGCTCCGCGCGCAACTGGAGAACCTGGCGGCGCGTATTCCGCTCGAAGCCGATCCGCGGCGGCCGGCTGAAGCCGGCGCGCTCAAGGCGCGCGTGCTCGACATCTGGGCGGCGGTGGAATCGGAGCTGACCTGGCGCGAGTGGTTCTTCTGGAGCCGCGGCCGCGAGATCGGCGCCTGGACGCGGTTACATGAAGTGGAGCGCCAGCTGGTGGCCTTCCTGGTGCCGAGCGCCCGGGCCGTCGAGCGCGCTGCCACGGCGGAAGCCGACCTGCGCACGCTGGCGTCTCCTTCGGCGCTGGCGCTGGCCGACCGGCTGCGCGCCACGCTCGTGCAGATCGTGGCCGGCGGCGCGCCGACCTGCCCCATCGACCGCTGCGCGCTCGAGCACCTCAAGCAGCAGCTCGCCGAGTCGCTGACCGTGCTCCACAGCGACGGCGACACGCGCTTTGCGACCCTCATGGAATGGCACAACAAGGCGATGTGGCTCGTCTACCTGTCGCTGCTGGTCATTCTCGTGGTCGGCGTGGCCTTCCACCACGAGGAGCTGTTCCTGATTGGCGCCGCCGGCGGTCTGATGAGCCGCATGGCGCGGGCCCTGTTCCGTGAAGACGTGCCCAACGACTACGGGGCCTCGTGGACCACCTTGTTCCTCAGTCCGCTGCTCGGCGCCATCTCGGCGTGGTTCGGCGTGGCGCTCATCATGTGGTTGACCGCCATGAACATCCTGGACGACGCGATGTTCGGGCTGATCACGTGGGACGGCGGCAGCGACGCGACGCTCATCGGCACGGGCTTCGTCCTCGGTTTCTCCGAGCGCCTGTTCACCTCGTTGCTGTCGTCGGTGGAAGGCAAGGTCACGACCTCCCTGCCCAACCCGCCAGGTTCGGGGCCGGCACCAGGCGGCCGGTCGCCACTGCTGCCCGCCGGCCGGAATGCCGCCGCTCGCCCGGCTGGCCGCACCGAGACGCGTGTTGCCCGGATCGTGCGCGAGCTGGACCTGCCGCCCGGTGCGCGCGTGGCCTTCATGGGCGACCGGGCCAGCGCGGCCCGCGCGCAGATCGCGGCCCTGCTCGGCGCCGGCCAGGTGTTCGATGTCACCCTCGACACGATCGCCGATCAGACGCCGTTCGACAGCGTGCTCATCGAGACGCTGCCGGCGGCAGCCGCGTTGACGGCGATGGCCGCGCGGCTGGGCGCGGCGGTGCGGGCCGAGGGGCGGGTGGTGGTCGTGGGACGCACGCCGGCGGCGCTCTTCGACGCCGATGCGGCGACGCAGCGCGCCCGGGATCACGCCGGCCCGGCCCTGGTCAGCGACGTGCTCGTGAGCGTGGCCGGTCTCAGCGCGCAGGAGCCGCCCGCGCCGCTCAGCGGCACCGATCCGGTGGAGTGGCTGGCGGGATTCGTGAAAGCGGGCGCCGACGCCCCCGGCAGGTGAGGCTGCACCCCGGATGAACCATCACCCCAGTGGCTCGTCGCCCAGCACCAGCCGCCGGGAGCGCGCCAGCAGCGCCTGTTTCTGCGCCAGCGATCGCGCCAAGCGCGGCAGTTGGGCCACGCCGATCAGGCGGCGCATGATCTTCGACGCCGGCATGGCCCGCGGCCAGGGCCAGGTCGTGCCCCTCGGCCGACGCCGCGCGCGCGACCCGGGCCACGAGCGCCGCGTCCTGATCGGCCAGCAGCAGGTGGGCAGCCATGACGCCGTAATCGAACTCAGGAGCGCCGGCAAAGCAGAACTCCGGATCGATGACCACCACCGCTCCGTCCCGCGATAGCCAGCTGCCGGGAAAGTAGTCGCCGTGCACCAGGGCGCGCGGCGGCGCGTGCAGGTAGTGCTCGCCCAACCCGATGACGGCGTCGCGATAGGCCTGGTCGGCCACCAGCGTCGCCGCCACCCGTCCCAGTCCGGGCGTCAAGTCGTCCAGGCGGTCGCCGACGGCGGGGTCGAAGGTCATCGGCAGCGCGAAGATGTAGGCGTGATTGAGCGCCTGCATGGCGGGATTGGCAAACGGGGCGGCCTCGACGTCGGTCACGGGCAGCCGATGGAGGGCCCCACAGGTAGGCCAGCAGGCCGTCGAGCGCGGTGTCATCGAGCACGCCGCCCGTGTAGAGCCCGGTCATGTCGGTGAAGCCCACGCAGTCGTCGAGCACCAGCACGCGGTTGTCGCAATTCGACGCCAAGGCACCTCGGCATCCCACCCGCCAGCGTCGGCGACGCGGCCGCCGCCCCGTAGAAGGCCGCCTCCACCAGGGTGCGGTCCGGCGGCGCGGGAATACTGGGATAGCGCTCCACCCATGGCCGCCCCTGCTTGACGATCATCGTGCGGGCGCCGGTGTCGACGCGCAGCGTGCAGTTCATGTTGCCGTCGCCGGCCGGAGCCACCGCCCTGACGGTTTCGGACCCGTCGAGCCACCCGTGCTGCCGCAGGTACGCCGTCAGCGCGACCGGTTCATCGACGTGCAGGACGAAGGCGTTCCCGCGTGACCAGCTAGCGTCGGACGGCATTCAATGACCAGTCGTATGGCAGGTAGGTGATGTCGAGGGCGCCGCGTCGCAGCGCCGCTCGCTCGCCGGGGTCGCTGGTGAGCTGATCGGCGTAGTGGGCGAACACGTCGGCCACGCGCTGCCATCCCAACTGGCCGCCCTCGAAGTCGCCGGCATACCACTTGAAGATCATGCTCACTTCCAGCTGGCCATCGCGGACGCGGTTGCGCGTCCGGTCCGAGAGGAAGCGGCGCAGGCCGTCGTCGAGCTGCGTCTCGAGCTGCGGGCCGGTGAACGCTTCGGGTCGAAGCGCCGGACACCCGATCGAGGCGCAGGTCAGCGCGGCATGCAGGCGCGGGTCGCCGTAGCGGGCGCGCAACTGCTCGTGCTCGATCCAGTCGAGGTGCCGCCGGGCGCCGAGCAGCTCGAAGAACTGCTGCCGCCAGGCACTGCGCAGGATCGAGCCCAGGTCCTTGATCGACTGCACGCCGGGCCACTCGGTCAGGATCAGTTCCACCGTGAACGCGTTGTAGGCGTTGACCAGGAAGGCCATCTGCTGGGCACGATTCCACTGGTCGAAGTCGGCGCGGGACACGGCGCTCATGGCGTCGAGCGCCGTCTTCAGCCGCTGCCGATCGCGCGCCATGCCGTCGTAGTCCACCCGCGACTGCACGCCGTCCGGCAGCCAGCGCACATGCTGGTGGACCAATGCGTCCCACGTCGCGTAGGTGTGATCGAAGGCACGGGGCTGCGCCGGCGCCGACGCCGGCCAGGCCAGCGCCGTCAGCAGCACCAGCGCCGCGGCTAGAACGCGGACAGGCGCTCGACCAGCCATGGCACGAACGACGGCGCGGTGGCCGTCAGGTAAAGGTGACGGGCGCCGCTCTCCGCGGGTTCGCACACCAGATACGCCTTGGTGGCGCGCCCCGCCGCCGGTCCGCTCCCCACGCGGTCGTCGGGGCCCGTCGTGATGTGGGTCTGAACGGGGATGGCGGTGAACCACGTGGGGTGCGCGACCCAGCCCACGGCCAGCGTGTCGAAGGGGTTGAACCCCTTCAGCTTCAAGGTGCCGTTCCCACTGGGAGAGCCAGGGGTCGCTGGTGTCTCGGATCCACTGCCCGCGCGTCCCACTGGCGGCCACGGCGGCCAGGTGCGCGCGCGTCAGCCACACGTCGCTGCTGGCCTCGTAGCCGGCAAAGACCAGCTTCAGGCCGGAGTCGAGCAGGGCCTGCATGCCCGGCACGTCCTTCTCGAAGTTCGCATCCGGGAACTTCAGGTCGGGACGGTCGACCGGATGGAAGTCGAAGCCCGGACGCCGCGCCGCTACCAGCACGATCTCGCGGATGCGCGGCTTCAGGTCGGGACGCCGCACCACCACCGTGGCCACGTTCGTGACCGGCCCGAGGGCCAGGATGGTGAGCGGCTGACGCTCGAGGGCGGCAATGAGCGCGCGCGTTGCGTCCGTATCGGTCAGGAAGTCGTCGCCCGAGGCCGCGCCGGCGTGGGCCACGGTGCCGGGCGGGGCGAACTTCTCGACGATGTGCCGGGTGTTGGCCACCGCCTCGGGCAGCGGCGCGTTCCCGAACACGGCGCTGACGCCGACCACGCGCACTTCCGGGGTGGCCAGGGCCTGAATCAGCGTCAGGCCGTCGTCGACGTCGCGGGGGCGGTCGATGACCGGGCCCATGGCGGTGTCGACGTCGAGCCACACGTCGGTCGGCACCTGGGGTTGACGGGCCGCCATCGACCAGCCCGCGGCGAGCAGCAGCACGGCCGTGGCAGCGGCGCTGCGCCAGCGCCGGCGGACTGGGGGTGCGAGTGGACGTCGTGGCCTGACGCCCGAGGGGCGGGGGGAGACCGGCGCGTCGCGTCAGAGCGCGGGCTAGGCACATGCACAGCGTGTCACCGTTGATGATCACGCGCAACCCGTAACCCGCGGCGCCACGCCTGCGCCGGCGTGCGGCGTTTCAGCACACCCGTGTACCCCGCCGTCCGGGAACGGCACACGTCGTCGGCGCGGTCGTCCGCATCCGGCTGGCCAACCTTGCACGCCCCGTCCGTGGTGTGCGTGCTCACGGCGCCGTGCCCTGGGCTGGTCTGTCGATTGCGACTGTGTAGAAGGTCGGCCCCTGCCGGTGACGTTCCCACCGCAGGGATATGCGTTGAGGTGTCCATGAAGATCCGTCGTTCGCCCTCCCCCTTGACCGTCGTTGGGTTGCTCGCACTGTTTGTCGCCGTGGCGGTCACGAGCTCGGAACGGCCGACGCCGTTGCCGCCTGGTCCCACCGCGCTTGGTGGCGCCGAGACGACGGCTGTGCGGTCATTGCCCCGGCCGGTTTCCCTGGCCGCGGCAGCGGCGACCCGACGCGCCGACCGCGTCGTTCCGCCGCTCTCGCCAGCGGCGAATACCAGCATCAATGAAGGCCAACCGGGCCGGGCACCGGAGCTGATGCCGGCCTCACCCACGGCGGCGGCGACGAGGGCGGTGGCCGCCGACACGCCCGCCGACGCGGCAGCCACGGCCGCCACGGGGCGGGCGCTGGCGAAGATGGACCTGGGCCTGCGCCGGGTCGTGGAACAGGGCTCGACCGCGCCCGTGCGCGTCATCCTTCAGCCGGTCGTTCCGGCCGCGATTGGAGCCGCCGCTCTCCAGAACCTGCGGGCCGCCGGCGTGGAGGTGCTCGGCGTCGGCACCCGCGACGGCGCGGTCGTGGCGCGGGTCGCGCCTTCGCAACTGGTGTGGCTGGCGGCGGATGCGGCCACCGCCCATCTCTCGACCGACGCCGAAGTGGCCCCGCAGCAAGCTTCGTCCCGGCAGACCTCCTTCACCGACGGGCCCGTCCTGCGCGACTCACTCGGGCTGAAAAAGGGCGGCGGCCTGCTCATCGGCGGCAACGCCTATAACGGCGACAAAGTGGTCGTGGCGGTGATCGACTCAGGGATCGAGCCGTCGAAGGACCTCAAGGCGTCGCGCATCATCGCCTTCTACGACGTGACCGTCAACGGCGTGCCGGCCGCGGTCCTGCCCTACGACGACCATGGCCACGGCACCCACGTCGCCGGCCTGATTGGCGGCAGCGGCAACCGCTCCCACGCCCGCTTCCAAGGCGCCGGGTCGAAGGTCAAGTTCGTCGGCTACAAGGTGCTCGACAAGAACGGCGCCGGTTACACCAGCCACGTCATTGCCGCCCTCGACCACGCGACCAAGAACCGGGCGGCCCTGGGCATCAACCTCATCAACCTGTCGCTCGGTCACACGATCATGGAGTCGGCCGAAAGCGATCCGCTGGTGCGGGCCGTTGAGCGCGCGGTGGCGTCGGGCATCATCGTCGTGGTGTCGGCCGGCAACCGGGGCGTGAACCCGGACACCGGGTTGCCTGGCTACGGCGGCATCACCTCGCCCGGTAACGCGCGCTCGGCCATCACCGTCGGGGCCATCGACATCCAGAACACCGCCAGCCGAAGCGACGACTTCATCCAGGCTTACAGCTCACGCGGGCCGACGTGGTTCGATGCGTTCGCCAAGCCGGACATCGCCGCGCCGGGGCATCGCCTGGTCGCGGCCGCTGCCACGCGGAGCACGTTGTTCGAGAACACCTCGCTGCGCGTCGCCGCCCAGGACGACGCCGACGAAGATGAACCGGCCACCTACCTGCGCCTCAGCGGCACCAGCATGTCGGCGGCGGTGACGACCGGCGTGCTGGCCGCCGGCGTCGAGGCCTACTGGGCCAAGGACGACAAGCGTCAGTTGTCGCCGGTGGCGGCCAAGGCCGTGCTGCAGTTCACCGCGGTCAACATGCCTGGCGAGAACGTGCTGACGCAGGGCGCCGGGGCCCTCAATCCCTCGGGTCTCATCCGCTTCCTCTCGAGCGTCCCCAAGGCGCAGGACAACCCGAAGTGGAACGCGCAGGGCCTGCAGCCCTACGACACCTTCGGGGGCAAGCAGGTCCTGTGGAATCAGCAGATTCTCTGGGGCGAGCAGCTTCTGTGGGGCGACCAGATCCTGTGGGGCGAGCAGCTCCTGTGGGGCAATCAGATTCTCTGGGGCAACCAGCTCCTGTGGGGCAACCAGATTCTCTGGGGCGACAACGTCGTCTGGCAGAACCAGATTCTGTGGGGCGAACAGCTTCTGTGGGGCAACGCGCTGGCCCACGTCGGCTCCTCCGGCACCACGTCGGGCAACCAGATCCTGTGGGGGAACGTCGCGCTCGAGAATCTCGTGTGGTCGCTGCCGCCGGCACGCGCATCCCGCAGCCTGTCGATCGTGGATCTCAGCGTCGGGGAGCGGTGATGGCGCTGCCCCTCACCGTGACAGTGCTCGAACCATATGGCCAGGTCCCGCCGCCGCTGCCGGGGCCGCGGACGACCCTGCGCCCGCTCCACCCGTCGCACGCGCCGTCGCTCGACTGGCTGCTCGACCCCGAGGTCCGGCGTTACATGCCGGACTCGCCGAAAAGCGCCGAGCGGATCGCGCAGTTCACGGCCTGGGTGGACCGGCAGGCCGGGGTCACCCGCAACCTGAGCATGGTCATCACCATCGGACCCGACGTCATCGGCCTGATTCAAGGCTCGGCCGTGGAGCCCTCGGGCAAGACCATCGAATGGGGCTTCGCGCTGACGCGCGGGCGCTGGGGCCAAGGCTTGATGCAGGAGGCCGGGCGGGCCTTCCTCCGCCACGCCGTCGAACACTTCGGTGTGGAACGTATCGAAGCGAGAACCGCGGTCGACAACCGGCGGGCCATCGCCACGCTGCGGCGCCTCGGCGCACGGTGTGAACGGATGATTCCGGGGGGGTTGGCCGACAAAACCACCGATTGCTACTTGTGGTCCATGCGGGCCGACGACGTGCGCCGGCTCACACCCGCGGCCACTCCGCTCCTCCGGCCTCGCCGGCCGCAGCCGAGAGGAGTCGTCCTACCGTGGCCAGCGCACTCGGCCGATGACGCGCGTGCGGCCCTCGCGGCGGCGCCGCCGGGACCGGCCACGGACCATCGGCTCGCCGAGCGCCGCCCGCCCAACGGCGACACGCCGCCGGCCGGCCGGTCCAGTGGGTAAGGCCAAGCGGGGCGCGGGCGCCGTTCAATGGCGTCCGGCTTCGTTCTCCAGCGCCTTGCACGGACCCAGCACCGTCATCAGCACTACCGCCCGCCGCAGATTGGCCCGGCCGCCGCGCAGCAGGCCGGCGTGGCGGGTGCGGGCCGGCGTGCTGCGGGCGCGCTCCAGCGCGGCCGGTTCGGCCGGAACCGTGCGCGCCGCTCGAACGCGATCGCTGGCCGTGAGCCGCGCGGGCGCCCGATATCGCGAAGGCAGCGCCGGCTGACCCGGCACCGGCGGCGGCGCTGTCACCGGACGAACGGTTGGGCCCGGCGCGCCGGACGCGTCCGCGGTCCGTCCGGAGACGACGGCTGACTCGGGAGCCACCCGCTCCAGCTTCGGCGCCGTTTCCCGCGTGGCTGAGCCTTCTGCGGGCAGGTCCGCCCCTTCGGGGCCGGGGGCGCGCTGGGGCAGCGGCGCCCCCGGCGGCGTGGGTCGCGACGCCGGCACCGGCGCCCGCTGGGGTGGCCGCGCGCCGACGGGGTCGGCGGGGATCTGGGCGGCGCGCGCGCGCAGGTAGCGGCTCAGCCGCTCCAGCAGCGGAAACACGATCAGAAGCGCCACGAGCAGCAACGATTCGATGGACATGGGTCCTCCCTGCGGGGGCCGGCGCGACGAGGCGGCCGGCTACCTGATGGGCGGCTTGCCGCCGGGGGTCCCGCCGTCGCCCTGGTCGGCAATCGACTCGCGCATCGACGAATCGGCCTGGATGTTCTTCATCCGGTAGTAGTCCATGATGCCGAGGTTGCCCTGGCGGAACGCCTCGGCCATGGCGCGCGGCACCTCGGCCTCGGCCTCGACGACGCGCGCGCGCATCTCCTGCTCGAGCGCCACGGCCATCGCGCGCCGCTCCTCGGCCTTGGCCTGCGCGATCTGCTTGTCGGCGTTGGCCTGGTCGATCTGCAGCTTGGCGCCGATGTTCTCGCCGACGTCGACGTCGGCGATGTCGATCGACAGGATCTCGTAGGCCGTGCCGGCGTCGAGGCCCGCGCGACAGGATGTTCTTCGAGATGTGGTCGGGATTCTCGAGCACGTCCTTGTGGCGTGGCGGCCGAGCCGATGGTGCTCACCATGCCTTCGCCGACGCGCGCGATGATCGTCTCCTCGCCGGCGCCGCCGACCAGGCGGTCGATGTTGGTCCGCACCGTCACGCGCGACACCGCGATCAGCTGGATGCCGTCCTTGGCCACGGCGGCGATCGCGCGCGGTCTCGATCACCTTGGGGATGACCGACATCTTGCACCGCTTCGAGCACGTCGCGCCCGGCCAGGTCGATGGCCGCGGCGCGCTTGAACGGCATGGGGATGTTGGCCTTGTCGGCCGAGATCAGGGCGTTGACCACCCGCACGACGTTGCCGCCGGCCAGATAGTGCGCTTCGAGGTCGTTGATCGAGATGCTCCAGCCCGGCCTTCACCGCGCTGATGCGGGCGTTGACGATGGTCGCCGGCGGCACGCGCCGCAGCCGCATGCCGATCAGCGTGAAGCAGCCCCACGTAGGCGCCCGACGACCAGGCCGCGATCCACAGCGGCACGGGCACGAAATAGAGCACGAAGAAGAGGGCCAGAACGGCCGTCATCAGCAGGCCGATGGCACCGAAGGCGCCGGGGTCGATTCCGTTCATGGCGTGCTACTCCGTCTCTGAAAGGGCGCGACGCAGCTCCCGGACGACGATCCGGTTGCCGTCCACGCGGATGACCTCGATCGGCGGCGCCGGCGTCGATGAAGCTGCCGTCCGACACGACATCGACGCGCGCCCCGTCGATCTCGGCGATGCCGGCCGGGCGCAGCGGCGAGAGCGCGGTGCCGGTCCGGCCGAGCCAGCGGCGATCGGCCGTCGGGCGCCGAGGCATAGCCCGCCTCGGCCCGCATCTCGGCGTCGAGCACGAGGCGGCGGCCGAACGGCAGGCGGGGCAGGAACCGCAGCAGCACGAGCGCCGCGCGCCGAGCGGCCAGCAGAATGGAGATGGCCACCCGGCCGAGCGCGCCGATGATCACCGCCGCCGGTGGCGCCGGCGCCGACCAGCGCCAGCCCGAGGCCGGCGACCAGCGCCACGATGCCGGCGATGCCGGCGACGCCGAAGCCGGGAATCACGAACACCTCGAGCGCGAAGCAGCACGACCCCGAGCACGACCAGCAGCAGCTCCTCCCAGCCGGCCAGTTGCACGAGCCAGTGGCCCCAGAAGAACAGCCCGAGCAAGAGCACGCCGATGGTGCCGGGCACCGCGAACCCAGGCGTGCGGATCTCGACCAGGATGCCGAGCATGCCGATCGTCATCAGCAGCGAACTGACGACGGGATTGGTCAGGAAGCGGACCAGCGTCTCCGCCCAGGTCTGCGACGCCTGCCGCACCTCCGCGTCGGGCAGGCCGGCCGCTTCCAGGGCCGCCGTCAGGCGTGTCGGCGCGTGAACTCGGCCACCTTGTGCTCGAGCGCTTCCGTCGGTCGTCAGCGTGAGCAGCTTGCCCTTGTCGACCACCCCGGCGATCTCGACGTCGGCGTCGACCATCGCCTCGGCGAACAGCGGCGGCGCTTGCGGCGTTCGGCGGTGGCGCGCGAACTCCTTGCGCACGTAGGAGACCGACTTTTCGTCGGCGGCCTGCGGCGGGCCGGTGCCGCCGACCACCGGCGTGGCCGCGCCGATCGTGCCGCCGGCGGCCATGACGATGGTGTCGGTGGCGAGGGCGATCAGCGCGCCGGCCGAGATGGCCCGCTGGTTGACGAAGGCGATGGTCCGCACCGGGGCGTCCACCAGCGTGTCGCGCATCGCCACGGCCGCGTCGACGCGGCCGCCGAAGGTGTTGATGTCCAGCACGCACCGCGGCGGCGCCGGCCTCGTTGCGCCTCGCGGATGGTCCGCGCCAGGAACGGCGCCAGCCCGAGATCGATCGATGCCGTCGATCGGCCACGACATAGACCACCGGACGCGGCGTCTGCGCGGCGCTGCGCCCGGCGGCGCCCGCCGCCACGAGGGCCAGGCACAACGCGCCGATGACGGCGTGTCGTCTGACGGCGCTATGGCCTGGACCGATCATCGGCAACTCATCCCCTTGGCGATTTGCGGCTCGCCTTCCTCGCGGCGTTGGCCGTGGTTCTGGCCGCAATCGTGGTGGCGGCGTTGGCCGCGCTCTTCGGCGCCGGCTTGTGGCCGGCTGGCCTGACGGCCACCTTCAAGGCCGGCGCCCGAACGGTGCCGGTCGGCGGCAGCAGCGCCAACGGTTTGGTCTTGGCGAAGCGCGCGTGAGGGGCCGCGCTGCCCGGCACCAGATTGTGCCCGCGCTTTTGCCCGGCGACCTTGCCGTCCTTGGGTTTGACGCTGTTCTTGCTCATGTCGTCCCCTCAGCACCTGCCCGGTGGGGCCCGACGGGCCGAATGCGGGTAGCGTAACACTGCGTCGGCGGGCCCTCCGCGAGAAGCGACGAACCCACCTGAGCATGCCAGCAACAGGCGACCGGCAATGTGCTGTTTTGCACGTCTGGCCGCAGGCATCACTGTGCCGTCGTGCAGGCGCTAGACTACATGCGCGGGCTGTCGGTAGAGCAGCCGCCTGAGAGGCCACGATATATGGATGCGCAGACGAATCAGCCCGTGAAGGTGGCGCGAGCACAGCGCTTTGGTTTGTACGCCACTCTGGTCGTGGTCGCCTTCCTTCTCGGGTTCGTACCGATGTGGCTGCGGGCGCAGACGCGCGGCACTGAGCGGGACGAGGCGCGGCAGCAGCTTCGCCTGACGCAGGCCGAGAACACGCTGGGCGCCGCCGCCATCTTGGCTCGACGCGGCGACTACGAGCCGGCGCGCGAAGCGGCCAGCACGTTCTACACCAATCTCCAGGCCGACCTCGACCAACGCGAATCGGCGTTGTCGCCCCCCCAGCGCGACGTGCTGCAGCCGCTCCTGGCCGAGCGCGACCAGATGATTACGCTCCTGGCCCGGGCCGATCCGGCGGTGGCCGAACGCCTCGCGGATGCGTATCTGTCGTATCGGCGCGCCATGGGGACGCTCGCGTCCCCGGGCGCCGGCCAGTAACCGCTCGCCGCCCGGGGGGCTACTCGCCGTTCTTCCCGGCCGTGCCCATCGAGACGTCGGCCAGTCCTGACCGGACCATGTAGGCGTAGAGCGCCACGCCCGGCAACGCGATCAGCGTCGTCAGCAGGTAGAAGTTCACGTAGCCCACGGCCTCGATCAGCCCGCCGGCGGTGGTGCCGGTCAGGAATCGTCCGGCGATGCTGGCCATGGCCGACAGCAGCGCGTACTGCGTGGCGGTGAAGCGCAGGTTGCACAGCGCCGACAGATAGGCCACGACGGCCACGCCGCCGACGCCGCTGGCGAAGTTCTCGAAGCCGATGGCGCCGGCCATCCCGAGGTTGCTGTGGCCGTAGGCCGCCAGCGCCGCGAAGCTCGAGATTCGAGACGGCCATCAGCACCAGGCTGACGAACACCGACCGCTTCATGCCCATCGCGGCGTACATCGCCGTCCCCACGAACACGCCGGCCAGCAGCGCGGCGAAGCCGACCGCCACGTCGTAGAACGCGATCTCGTCGTTGGTGAAGCGCAGGTCCACGAACAGCAGGCGCAGCGTGAGGTTGGCCAGCGTGTCGCCGACCTTGTGGATGAGCACGAAGGCCAGGACCACGAGCGCGCCCGGGCGCCGCAGGAACTCCGTGAGCGGGCTGAAATACGCCACCACGGACTCGACCAGGCCCCGCGGCGGCGCCGGTGGACGCCGCCGCGCCGGTTCGCCCATCACCACGCCCACGAGCATCGCCGGCACGGCAAAGAGCGCGCAGGCGCTATAGGCCGCCGCCCACCCAAACCGCGCCGCCACCACCAGCGCCACCGCGCCGGCCGACGCGGCGCCGATGCGCCAGCCGTACTGCGACATGCCGGCGCCGACGCCGAGCTGACGCGGTTCCAGCAACTCGATGCGATACGCGTCGATGACGATGTCGAAGGTGGCGCCGGCGATGCCGACCAGGATGGCGGCGGTGGCCACTTGCGGCAGCGCCGCGGTGGGGTCGACGCTGCCCAGATAGACGACAGCGGCCATCACCAGGAAGCCGACCAGCCACAGCCACGAGCGCCGCTGGCCGAACCGGCCGAGCAGCGGCAGGCGCACGGTGTCGAGGAACGGCGCCCACAGGAACTTCAGGTTGTAGGCCAGGAAGGTCAGGGCGAACGCGGTCACCGCGCTCTTGCGCAGGCCGTATTGCGCCAGGCGCGTCGTCAGCGTGGCGCCGATCATCGCGAAAGCCGCGCCGGACGACACGCCGAGGACAGACCGCCGCCAGCGGCGCCGCCTCGAGGTACTGGCGCACGCCCTCGGGCAGGCGGGCCGACCAGCCGGGCGGCGCAGGCGCGCTGGAGTGCGTCATACGACGATTACTCTATCCGCGAATGCGCTGCGGCAGCGGGCGGGTCGCGTTCGTGATCGTCGTCAGGGCGCCACGACGCGCGGCTGCAACGCGCGATACGATGCGAAGTCGTCGTGGATCTGCTGCAGCACCTTGGGCGGGATTATCGCGGGGTCGGCCTTGTCCGGCTCCTTGCTGGAGAAGAGATCCAGCCTGACGCCGTCGCAGTGCGGGCCCAGCGCATCGGGGTCGAAGGCGTAGAGCCCTTCGTAGATCGCGTCGGTCTCGGACACGCGGCGTTCGAGCAGGAAGGGATGAATCGGCGTCACCTCGGCGGCGCCGCAGAACGCCCGCAAGCGCGCGAAGCCTGGCTTGAACGAGGTGATCGGCGGCAGCGCGAGGCCCTGCGTCCTGGCCACGCCGCGGGCCACCGTGGTCCACAAGCGCTCGACCTGCTTGGGCGTGACGCGCACGAGCAGCACCGACGGCGTGTCGGCGACGTAGTCGGACCAGTTGGCGAAGTCCATGGAACCGGGCCGGGCGTAGACCTGCACTGGCGTCAGGAACGCCAGGTCGAAGCCGGTGGACGTAGCCGTGACCGGGCTGAGGCTGCCGGCGCGGCGTTTCACGATGCCCTCGAGCACGTCGGCCGGCACGACCTGGGCCGGCTCGATTGGCAGCCGCGCGGGGCTGGGCGGCGGCGTGACGGCCAGCGCCGGCTCGGCCTGCGCCAGCACCTCGCACACGGCATCGAGGCGCACGACCCGCGACTCGCGCCGCGGGTCGCCCTCCTTCTCGCCCAGAAACGAGGTCAGGCCGATCAGCGTGCCGGCTGCGGCAAAGACCGGTCCGCCGGTGGCGTCGTCGTCGAGCGAGAAGTCGGCCAGCATGGCCCGCCCGGTCACGCGGCTGAGCGTGCCCGTGGTGCTGCGCGGCTGCCGGCCGGCCGGCGTGCCGAGCGCCACGACCTGCTGTCCGTTGGTGAGCGCCACCTTCATGGCCGGCGCGCAGCCCAGCGCTGCCGGCCGGGCGGCGGCGACGGCCGCCGCGTCGACCCACAGGATGGCGGCGTCGTTGACCGCGTCGGCCGCCAGCACGCGCGCCAGCACCTTGCGCGTCGGGGTGAGTTGCACTTCCACCGACGTCGCCGTGCCCACCACCTGCTGGTTGGTGGCGATCAGCCCGCGCGCGTCGATCACGACGCCCGACGCCCGCCGGGTCGGCGTCCACAGCGCCACGACGCTGCTCTGCCACGCCGTCAGCACGTCCGACGGATCGGCCGGCCGGACCGCGGGCACGTCCGAGGCCGCGGTGATCTCGCCGATCTCGGCATTGGCTGCCGTCAGGTCCAGCACCGCGTTGCGCCCGGCGACGACGTCCAGCGTCTGCGTCCACTGATACTCCTTGCCCAGAAACGCCACGGGCCGATCGGACTCGACCGTGTAATTCCCCGGCGGCAGCGTGACCGACGCCGTGCCGTCGGCCGCCGTCACCAGCCGGCGCGGCACGGTGCTGGCCGGGTTGTCGCTGACGAGCAGCACGTGACGGGCCACCGGCGTGACCTGCTGGGCGGCGTCGAGGAGTGTCACCGTGACGCGCAGCCGGCCCGACGTCTGCGCGGCGGGGAGGGGTAGGACGAGCAGGAAGGGAGCCGCGACGACCAGCGCGCGCACGAGGACCGTCGCCAGAGCTGGCAGGGGCGTACCGAACATCTCAAGCCGAGTCTATCGCGCCCGCCGGCGCGGCCGAGCTGAGGACGACGCGCCGCATGGGACACTGGCGTATGGCCTCGTCCGGATCCCTCTTCGACCCTGATGTGCCCGAGGGCCTGCGGCATCGCGACGACTTCGTCACGCGCGACGAGGAGGGGCAACTGCTCGCCGACCTTGCCGGCATCGAGTTCGCTACCTTCGAGATGCGCGGCGTGGTGGCGCGCCGGCGCGTGGCCTTCTTCGGCGAGTCGTACGCCCAGACCAGGCGCCACCCAAGCCCATGCCCGGGTTCCTGGGGCCGCTGCGCGACCGGCTAGCCGCGTGGGCCGGGCTCGACGGCCCCGCGTTTGCCATGGCGCTCGTCAACGAATACCGGCCGGGCTCGCCAATCGGCTGGCACCGCGACGCGCCGCAGTACGGCATCGTGGCCGGCGTGTCGCTGCTCTCGTCGTGCCGCATGAAGTTCCGTCCCTACGTGGCGCCCCGCGCCTCAGGCCCGGCCAAGGCGACGGGGCGGCGTGACGCCACGCACGAGCTCGTGCTGGAGCCGCGCTCGGCCTACCTCATGACCGGGCCGGCGCGGAGCGCCTACGAACATCACATCCCGGCCGTGACCGAACTGCGCTACTCAATCACCTTCCGCACCATGCGCGGGCGGGAGTGACTACAGCACCTTGCTGAGGAACTGCTGAGTGCGGACTTCGCGCGGACGGTCGAAAAGATCCGCCGGCGCGCCCTCTTCCACGAGCTGGCCGTCGTCGAGGAAGAGCACGCGGTGGGCAACCCGACGGGCAAAGCCCATCTCGTGCGTGACCACCACCATGGTCATGCCCTCGTCGGCGAGCGCCTGCATCACCGCCAGCACCTCGCCGACCATCTCCGGATCGAGCGACGAGGTCGGCTCGTCGAAGAGCATGATGCGCGGCTGCATGGCCAGCGCCCGGGCAATGGCCACGCGCTGCTGCTGCCCGCCCGAGAGCTGATTGGGATAGGCGTCGCGCTTGTCGGACACCCCCACCTTCTCGAGCAAGGCCTCGGCGCGGTCGCGGGCCGCCGCGCCGGTGAGTTTTCGCAGGATGGCCGGCGCCAGCGTGAGGTTCTCGAGCACGGTCTTGTGCGGGAACAGGTTGAAGCGCTGGAACACCATGCCGATCTCGGTGCGCAGCCGGTCGAGGTCAACCCCCGGACCGTGCACCGGCACGCCGTGCACGCGCACCTGCCCGCTGGATGCCTCCTCGAGACCGTTCATGCAGCGCAGCAGCGTGCTCTTGCCCGAGCCCGATGGACCAATCACGCACACCACTTCGGCATCGGCAATGACCGCGTCGATGCCGCGCAAGACCTGGAGCGGGCCGAAGCGCTTGGTCAGCGCTTCAACGCGTATCGCCTCGCCCATACCTGAACTCCAGCCGGCGCACCAGGTAGGCCAGGCCCAGCGTCAACGTCCAGTACATCACCGAGATCGTGAGATACGGTTCCCAGTAGCGTGAGTACGCGCCAGCCACGGTGCGCGCCGCATAGGCCAGCTCGGACAGGCCGATGGCCGAGATGAGCGACGAGTCCTTGAGCAGCGCGATGGCGTTGTTGCCGAGGGGCGGCAGCATGCGGCGGAAGGCCTGCGGCAGCACCACGTGGTACATGGTGCGCGGGAACGACAGGCCGAGCGAGCGCGCCGCCTCGCTCTGGCCGCGGTCGATCGACTGGATGCCGGCGCGGAAGATCTCCGAGATGTAGGCGCCGGCGTTGAGGGTGAGGGCCAGCACCCCCGAGACGCAGCGCGCCGTAGTCCTGCTTGATGTCTCTCGCCGCGTCGCCCGCGATGAGCCAGCCGTCGACCGGGTTGATGAGCAGCGGCAGCACCGCGAAGTGCATCAGCAGGAGCTGGACGAAGAGCGGCGTGCCCCGGAAGAAGCTGACGTAGACGGTGGCCGGCCAGCGCAGCAGCACGCGGTACAGCTGCCGGGCCGGCGCGTGCCGGGCCTCGGCCAGACGCGCCATGCCGACGATCAGCCCGAGCAGCGAGCCCAGCACGATGCAGATCAGCGTGACGGCGATGGTCGTCTGCAGGCCGCGCCAGAACAGCTCGGCGTACTCGGCGATGATGTCGGCCCGAAACCAGCCGAACCAGAGGACGGGCTCCATCGGGATGAGCGTTACGGCTTGGGCAGCACCGGCGGCTCGGCCTTGAACCACTGCCGGTAGATGCGGGCGTAGGTGCCGTCGGCGACGATCCCGGCCAGGCCGGCGTCGAGCTTGCCCTTGAGTGCCGCGTTGCCCTGCTTCACCACGATGCCGAAGTATTCCTTGGGGAAGCTGGGGTCGTTCACCGTCTTCAACGCCTTCTGCTCCTGCACGCGGTAGGCGATGACGCCGTTGTCGCCGATGGCGGCGTCCACGCCGTAGGCGACCAGCTCCGCGATGATGAGCGGCGTCGTGTCGAAGCGCCGGATGTTCGGGCTGGTCTTGCCGAAGGCGCGCGAGACGACGTCGTCGCCGGTGCTGCCGGTGACCACCGCCACCTTCTTCCCGGCCAGGTCGTGCAGGCTCTTGACCGTGCTGGCGGCCGGAACGGCGATGAGCTGGCGCGCTTCGAAATAGGGCGCCGTGAAGTCGTAGGACTGGCGGCGCCGCTCGTTGATGGTGACGCCCGAGATGATCAGGTCGATGTCGCCGTTGTTGAGCGCGGCGAAGACGCCGGTGAAGGGCGTGTTGACCAGGCGCACGGTCAGGCCGGCCTTCTGCGCCACCGCCTTGATGATGTCCACGTCGAAGCCGACAATCTGCTTGGCTGGCGTCTCGTAGGCAAACGGCGGATAGGTGGCGCTCGACCCGACCACCAGGGCCCGGCCCTGCGCGTGAACGCCAGCGGCACCGACGACAGCCCACAGCACCGTCAGCAGGGCCGCAGCCACCATCGTCAGCCGGGTCGTCGCTCCAACGGCACACGCGCGCGTCATCAGAACACCCTCCGCTGCAGACGGCTCACCGAAAACTTGGCCGTGTCGGCAATCGCCATCACCGCCATCACCCCGGCCTGGACCGGGTCGGTCACGACCAGATCGGCGGCGTCGGGCACGCTGCCAGCCATGTTCAGGCTCACCACCAGCAGGCCCTGGGCGCGCACCTCGCGGACGGCCACCTCGATGTCGCCGCCCATGAGCGCACCGGCCAGCACCAGCGCCCTGGCGCGCGGCAGACGGGCCACCGCCCGCACGGCGTCGGCCAGCGGCTGCTCGCCCACGAGCGGGATGGTGTCGACCGAGATGCGCTCGCCCCGGATGTTGTGCCGGTCGGCTTCCGAGATGGCGCCGATGGCCACCTGCCCCACCTGCGCGCCGCCGCCCATGATGATCACGCGCTTGCCGTAGATGGCCTGCAGCGTGCCCACCGTCGCCACCTCGCGCACGATTGGCAGGGCCTGCAGGTCAGCCACGAGGGCCGCGGACGCGCCGGCCAGATCGATCTCGAAGTAGAGCCGCGCCTCGTCCGGAGCCGCGGCCACGATCTCGAGCGACGAGATGTCGCCCCGGTGGCGCGCGATCACGCCGGTCAGCTGGAACAGCACGCCCGGCCCGGAATCCGCCCGAATCATCAACCCGAACCGCTCGGCCATCCCGCCACGTCTCCCGTCAAGTCTCCGCGCCGGGCCGCCAGCGGCCGACGGTCTCGAACCGGCATTGTGCTGAATGTGGCCACGCATTACCAGCATCGGCCGGCACGGGGCGAGCCTCGCTAGTGATATAACGCCCGGATGCAAAGGTCGCGCTGGAACTGGCTTTCGTGGCTCGCGTTGCTCGTGGCGCTGAGCGCCATCGGGCTGCTGGCCGCGTCGGGCCCCGGCTACCGCACGGGCAGCATCGCGCTCGGCACGGCGCTGCGCCAGATGCTCACGTGGGCGGCCTACCTCGGCATCGCCGCCACCGGCCTGGCGCTGCTCGCCCTCAAGGTGAACGGCCGCCGCGGCAGCGGCGGCGCCACGATGGCCGCGCTGGTGGCGCTGGCCCTGGGCGTGGCCAGCGTCGCCGTGCCCTTGCGGTGGCAGCGGCAGGCGCAAAGCGTGCCGCCGATCCACGACATCACCACCGACACGATCACGCCGCCGCTGTTCGTCGAGGTGGCGGCGGTGCGCCGCGAGCAGCAGGCCGCCAACGGCTTGGACTACAGCGCCGACGTGGCGGCGCAGCAACTGGCCCGCTATCCCGAGGTGGTTCCGGTGTTCCTGGCCGCGGCGCCCGACGAGGCCTACTCCGAGGCGCTGGACCTGGTGCGCGCCCGCGGCTGGGTGGTGGTGGCCGCCGACAAGGGCAGCCGGCGCATCGAGGCCACCGCCACCACCTACTGGTTCGGCTTCAAGGACGACGTCGCCATTCGGGTCAGCGCGCTGCCCGACGGCACCAGCCGCGTCGACATGCGCTCGGTCTCGCGCGTCGGCCGAAGCGACGTCGGCACCAACGCCAAGCGCATCCGCGCCTTCCTCGGCGATCTGACGAAGTAATCCGGGAATGCACGGAACGACGAGCGCCCCGGGCCGCGTGGGACGGGCCGCCCTGCTGGGACTGTGGCTTGGACTGGCCGGACTGGCGTTGGCCCAGCCGGCCGCGGCGCAATTCGTCGCCGGCGCGACCGCCGTGCCGGGCCCCAGCCCCACCCCCCTCGACGCGCCCTCGCTCGTGGAGCGCCGGGCCGCCGACGACGTCACCGTACGGGCCGTGCGCGTGGCGGCGCCGCTCACCATCGACGGCCGCCTCGACGAAGCCATCTACGCGACGCTGCCGGCCATCGCGGACTTCATCCAGCAGGAGCCGCGCGAGGGCCAGCCGGCCACCGAGAAGACCGAGGCGTGGATCCTCTACGACGACGAGAACCTCTACATCTGCGCCCGCAACTGGGACAGCCAGCCCGATCGCGAGGTCGCCAACGAGATGCGGCGCGACAACGGCAACATCCTCGGCAACGACAACTTCACCTTCGTCATCGACACCCTGCACGACAAGCGCAACGGCTACATGTTCCAGACCAATCCGCTCGGCGCGCTGCGCGACATGACGGTCACCGACGACCAGCAGAACTCCGACCTGGAACGGCATCTGGTACGTGAAGACGGGGCGCTTCGACCAGCGGCTGGACGCTCGAGGTGGCCATCCCGTTCAAGACGCTGCGCTATCACCGGCAGCGGCGCCGCAGACCTGGGGCATCAACCTGCGCCGGCTCGTGCGCTGGAAGAACGAGTTTTCGTACCTGTCGCTCGTGCCGGCGGCCCTCGGCACGACCGGGGTCAGCCGCATGGCCTCGGCCGCCACGCGTGATCGGCCTGGAGACGCCGGCGTCAGTCGAAGAACCTCGAGTTCAAGCCGTACGCGGTGTCGTCGGCGCTCACCAATCGCACCGGCGCCACGCCCTTCGACAACCGCCTCGACGCCAACGCCGGCTTCGACTTCAAGTACGGGCTGACGCGCAGCCTGATCCTCGATGCCACCTACCGCACCGACTTCGCGCAGGTCGAAGAAGATCTGCAGCAGATCAACCTGACGCGCTTCAGCCTGTTCTTCCCCGAGAAGCGCGACTTCTTCATCGAGGGTCAGGGCATCTTCGACTTCGGCGGCGTGCAGGCCGGCAACAGCCCCGGCGACGTGCCGCTGCTCTTCTTCAGCCGGCAGATCGGCCTCAGCGCCGGCCAGGCCGTGCCGGTCGTGGGCGGCTTGCGCCTCACCGGCCGCACCGGGCCGTACAGCGTGGGCCTGCTCAACATCCAGACCGACGACGCGCCGGCGGCCCGCGCCGTCTCCACCAACTTCTCGGCGGTGCGGCTGAAGCGCAATCTGCTGCGGCGCAGCAACGTCGGCGTGATGGCGACGCTGCGCAATCCCGGCGTGGCCGGCGCCACGTCGGCGCAACAGGAGCCGAGCTACAGCGTCGGCGCCGATGCCACGATGCTGTTCTTCAAGAGCATCAACCTGACCGGCTACTACGCCCGCACCAGCACGCCCGCCGCGCGGGGCGCCACCGTCGCCGGGGCCAGCTACCGGGGCCGCTTCGACTACACCAACGACCGTTACGGGGCGGTCATGGAGCACATGCTCATCGACGCCGGCTTCACGCCGGAAGTGGGCTTCGTGCGCCGCACCGACGTGCGCCGCAGCTACGGCCAGGTCCGTTTCAGCCCGCGCCCGCGGCGCAGCTCGGTCGTGCGCAAGCTCACCTGGCAGGCGAGCCTCGACTACGTGACCGACGCCGGCGCCACCGAGCTGCAGAGCCGCGAGGCCAACGGGCTGTTCCGCGTCGACTTCCAGTCGAGCGACTCGGCCTCGCTCGAGCAGTCGCGCGAGTTCGAGCTGCTGCCGGCGCGCTTCGCCATCGCCCCCGGCGTGTCCGTGCCGGCCGGCGGCTACACCTACGACTCAGACCCGTCTCAACTACAAGCTCGGGCAGCAGCGACGCGTGTCCGGCCGGTTGTCGGCGGGCGACCGGCACGCTCTACCGCGGCACCCGCCGCGACGTGTCGTACAACGGCCGCTGGGGCGTGGTGCCGCGCTTCTCGCTCGAACCGGGCGTGTCGCTCAACTGGGTGAGCCTGCCCTACGGCGACTTCACCGCGCGGCTCCTCAGCACGCGCTTCACGGTGACCCCGACCGCCCGCATGCTGATCAGCAGCCTGGTGCAGTACAACGTGGACGCCCGCAACGTCAGTTCCAGCGCGCGACTCCGCTGGGAATACACCGGCGGCAGCGAACTCTTCGTGGTCTACAGCGACGGCCGCGACACCCGCGGCCCGGGCTATCCGGCGCTACTCAACCGGACGTTCGCCGTCAAGGCCACGCGGCTGTTCCGCTTCTGAGCGGTCGCCGCCGCGGTCCGTGGCCGCACCGGGCGCGAAACGGGCACGTCGCCGGCGCGTCATAGGGGCGTCGGATGACAATGGAGCCATGACCAAGTCGCGCATCGGCCTGCTGGTGGCGCTCGCGGCCGCGGTGGCGGCGTTTTTCGCCCTCGGCCTGCAGCGCTACCTGTCGCTCGAGTTCTTCCAGAGCCAGCGCGTGGCCATCGACGCCTACTACGCGGCCCATCCGGCGCGCACCATCGCCGCCTACGCCAGCCTCTACGTGGCGGTCACCGCGCTGTCGCTGCCCGGCGCAGCCATCATGACGCTGGCTGGCGGCGCCATCTTCGGTTTCTTCGCGGGCATCCTGATCGTGTCGTTTGCTTCGTCGGTCGGGGCCACCCTGGCCTTCCTGAGCGCGCGCTTCCTGCTGCGCGACTGGGTGCAGCAGCGCTTCGGCACCCGTCTGGCGCCGATCAACAGCGGCATCGAGCGCGAGGGCGCGTTCTATCTTTTCGCCCTGCGCCTGGTGCCGCTCTTTCCGTTCTTCCTGGTCAATCTGGCAATGGGCCTGACGCGCGCTCGGCACTGGCGTGTTCTACGGCGTCAGCCAGTTCGGCATGCTGCCCGGCACGGCGGTGTTCGTCTATGCCGGCACGCAACTTGGCACTTTCACCGTGTCACCGCAGCTGTTGTTGGCGCTGGCGCTGCTCGGCGTGTTCCCGCTCGTGGCCCGGCGCGTGCTCGCCGCTGTCAAGGCGCGAAAGGTCTACGCGCGCTGGGCCGCCGCGCGCCCGGCGAGCTTCGATTACAACCTGGTGGTGATTGGCGCCGGCTCGGCCGGCCTGGTCTCGGCCTACATCGCCGCCGCGACGAAGGCGAAGGTGGCGCTGGTCGAGTCCCACAAGATGGGCGGCGACTGCCTGAACACGGGTTGCGTGCCGAGCAAGGCGCTGCTCCGGTCGGCCAAGCTCCTCTCGCACATCGCGCGCTCCAAGGCACTGGGCATTGCCGAGGCCAGCGCGCGCTTCGACTTCGCCGCGGTGATGGAGCGCATCGGCCGCGTCGTCGCCACCATCGAGCCGCACGACTCGGTGGCCCGCTACACCGGGTTGGGCGTGGACGTGCTCGAAGGGCGGGCCCGCATCACCTCGCCGTGGACCGTAGACGTGACGACGGCGGCAGGGCCGCGGACGCTCACCACCAAGGGCATCGTGATTGCCGCCGGGGCCAAGCCATTGGTGCCACCGATTCCCGGTCTCGACGAGGTCGGCTACCTGACGTCGGACACCATCTGGAACCTGCGCGAGCAACCGGCGCGCCTGGTGGTGCTCGGTGGCGGGCCCATCGGCGCCGAGATGGCGCAGGCGTTTGCCCGCCTGGGCAGCCAGGTGACGATGGTCGAAAAGTCGCCGCGCCTGCTGATGCGCGAGGATCCCGAAGTGGCCGCGTTGGTGCAAGAACGCTTCACGCGCGAGGGCGTGCGCGTGCTCACCGGCCACACCGCCAGCCGCTTCGTGGTCGAGGGCGGCGAGAAGGTGCTCGTGGCGACGCACGACGAGGGCGAGCTGCGTGTGCCCTTCGACGCGGTGCTGGTGGCCGTGGGCCGCGTGGCCAACACCGCCGGCTACGGCCTGGAGGAGCTGGGCATCGCCACGACGGCGGCGCGCACCGTGCAGACCGACGAGTTCCTGCAGACCATCTATCCCAACATCGTGGCCTGCGGCGACGTGGCCGGGCCCTACCAGTTCACCCACACGGCGTCGCATCAGGCCTGGTACGCCGCGGTCAACGCGCTGTTCGGCACCTTCAAGCGCTACAAGGCCGACTACCGCGTCGTGCCGTGGTGCACGTTCACGGATCCCGAAGTGGCGCGGGTCGGGCTCAACGAGCAGGAGGCGCGCGAGCAACAGGTGCCGTGCACGGTGAGCACGTACGATATCGGCGAACTCGACCGCGCCATCGCCGACGAGGAGGCGCACGGCTTCATCAAGGTGCTGACCAAGCCCGGCACCGACACCATCCTGGGCGTGACCTGCGTCGGCGAGCACGCCGGCGACCTGCTGGCCGAATACGTGCTGGCCATGAAGCACGGCCTCGGGCTGAACAAGATCCTGGGTACCATTCACACCTATCCGACCATGGCCGAAGCCAACAAAGCGGTGGCCGGGGCATGGCGGCGCAGCACGGTCACGCGCGGCCAGTGGGCCTTCCTCACGGCCTTCCAGGCGTGGCGGCGCGGGGCCGGCGGGCTGGGCGCCGTGGTCGGCCGCGTGCCCGGACTCGTGCGCGACAAACGCCCGGCCTACACGGGCGACGAGCCGACCTGACCAAGCGGCCGGGGGCGCAAGGTCTCCCGTGCACCGGCGCGACACCTGCCCGCGCCCCGGGCTGGACGACGGCCCGCGCGCGACGTCTACGCGCGCGGCGGATTGAGGGCGTCGCCGGCGAGCCGCGAAACGTAGGCGGCGACGTCTGGCGGCCAGGCCGCGACGTGGCCGGCAAACGCTCCGGCGTCGCCGGCAAAGAGCGCGCGAATCGCCTCCTCGAAACCGGGCAGGTTACCGGCCAGCGCCGCCATCACGCGGTAGGCCACCTCCTGCGCGCGGCGCACGCGGTCGCGGCCGACGCTGGCGCGGCGCGCCTCGTCGACCAGCCGGCGCAGGGCCGCCGACGCGCCGCCCGGTTGACCGGCGAGCCACTGCCAGTGCCGCGGCAGCAGCGTGACCTCGCGGGCGACGACGCCGAGCCGCGGGCGGCCCGGCCCGCCCGGACCGGCCGGAGCCGCGGCCGCCTCACCGCGCAGTCGCGCCGACTCGCGGGCCATGAGACTGCGGAGCATCTCGGCCTCGGTGCCGCCGTAGTCCAGGTCAATCTGCTCACCGGTGGCGTCGTCGAAGACCAGGACGGTCGAAGTCGAAGAGCGGCCGAAGGCGGACCTGGCATGGCGCGCCACCTCGTCGAGAGGTCCCGAGACCAGGCGCCGATGCCCCTCGAAGGCCGTGCACGGGCCGCGGCGGCGGTCGTCGCTGCCGGTCTGCGCCATGGCGCATTCTACCCGGGGGCACGGCCGCGATCCCGGCTGGCGGCACGAGGCCAGCAAGTATGATGAGGACGCGGCCGGACCGTGCCCGGCTGCTTCCAAAGGATTCCCCGTGATGCACCGCGCGATGCCCCTGCTTGCCCTGACCTCGTGCGTGATGGCCAGCACCGTCGGCCTGGTCGGCCAGCGCGCCACCGCGCCGGCCTGCGACCCCGGCAACGGCGGCCTCACCCTGGCGCCCGGCTTCTGCGCCAAGGTCATCGCCACCGACCTCGGCGCCGCGCGCAACCTTGCCGTGGCAGCCAATGGCGACGTCTACGTGTCGATTAGAAACGGCGCCCGCGCCCCCGGTCAGCCGCCACAGCCTGGGTATCTGATGGCGCTGCGCGACACCGACGGCGACGGCGTCATGGACCAGAAAGAGAAGTTCGGCACGAGCGGCGCCACCGGGCTGGTGCTGCGTAACGGCTATCTCTACTTCGCCACGCCGCTCTCGGTGGAACGCTTCAAGCTCACCCCCGGGCAGCTCGTGCCCACGGGCGCGGCCGAGGTGATGGTCGGCGGCTTTCCCGAGCAGCGCGGGCACCAGGACAAGGACGTGGCCTTCGACGACCAGGGCAACATGTTCGTCACCATCGGCCTGCCTTCGAACGCTTGCGCGCAGCCCGATCGGCAGCCGGGCGCCAAGGGCATCGACCCCTGCCCGCAGCTCGAGAACGGCGGCGGGGTGTGGAAGTTCAGCGACACGCCCGGCCAGACCTACGCCGACAAGAACCGCTACGCCACGGGCGTGCGTCAGGGCCTGGCGCTGGCCTGGCACGAGGGCCGGCTCTACCTGGCCATGAACAGCCGCGACTCGCTCGACACGCTCTACCCCGATCACTTCACGCCCGAAGACAACCAGAACCGGCCGCTCGAGCCGCTGCTCGAGGTCAAGGAGGGGTCGGTATTCGGCTGGCCCTACTGCTTCCTCGACGGCAAGGTGAACAAGATGGTGCTGGCCCCGGAATACGGCGGCAACGGCACCGAGATCGGACGCTGCGCGCAGTTCGAAGCGCCAATTGCCGGCTTCCCTGCTCACTCCGCGCCGGTGGACCTGCAGTTCTTCAACAGCCCCGCCCTGCCCGCCAAGTACCGCGGCGGCGCCTTCGTCGTGATGCACGGCTCGTGGAATCGCGCGCCGGCGCCGATGGAGGGCTACAACATCCTCTACCAGCCCTTTGCCAACGGAAAGCCCAGCGGCAAGTACGAGGTGTTCGCCGACGGCTTCGCTGGCAAGACGCCGATCATGAACCCGTCCGACGCGGTGTCACGCGCCAACGGCATCGCCATCGGCCCCGACGGCTCGCTCTACATCACCGAAAGCGTCAAGGGGAAGACCTGGCGCGTCTTCGCCCGCGCCAAGTAGCCCGGCGCCACGAGGGCGATCGCCGTGCGCCCGGCGGCGGCTACCCTTTCGGCTCCGAGGGGTCGGCGGCGTCGGCGCCGTCCGAAGCGGCGGGACCGGCGGTCCCCAGGGCCGCGGCGTCGTCGCGCTGCCGGCGGCTCTCGCGCAGGTAGTGCGGGCTGAACTGCAGGCCGTACGGGGTGGTCATCTTGTGCTCGGCCTTGGTCGCGAAGAAGGTCGACACCGACTGCTTGAAGGCCTTCAGTTCGGCCGCCGTCCCTTCGACCAGCGACACCTCCTCGCGCGGCACGAACATCACCTGCCCGATGGGCAGCGTGTGGCCCAGGCTCATGCCCTCGCCCGGCTGCAGCACGTAGCGGAACTCGGTGGCATGCGCGAACCAGTCGGTTTCGACGCGCACGATCAGCATGGGCGCGATGGGCCGCTCGATCATGTTGAAGATCGGCGTGTAGACCGTGTCCCAGCCCTGGGGCGTCTGGAAGTTGGTGGCGCCGCACAGCGACACCGCGCCTGGCGGGGTGCCGAGATCTTCGGGCACGAGGAACGCCTTGGCCATGTTGACCGCGTTCTCGTCGCTGATCATCGGCTTGCGGAACTCGACCTGCTCGGCGATGGCGCCGAGGCCGCCGACCGGCGAGCTGGAAGGCGACGGTGAAGATCTTGTCCCACTTGCCGGCAGCTTGGGCCAGGAAGAACGTGCAGGTGTATTTGCCCTCGCCGTCGTAGCCGATGTGCACGGCCTCGTTGGGTTCGAGCGGCGGGTAGACCATGAACCCCAGGGCGCTGCCGGCTTCGAGCACCGGGCAGTGGCGCGCGTGTTGCGGCAGCAGCGGCCGCTGGGCCTCGCGCTTGGGGCGCATCCCGACGCCCGGCCGGCCCGCGTTCGAAAACGTCCGCACTTCCATCTAGCTGCCTCCAGGCCGGCACGGTCAGCCGTGCCAGCACCGTACCGAGCACTTTATACGAGGCGCCGCGGAGAGTTCGTGGGCGCCCGAGCCGCTGGCGATGGCGCAGTCCGGCCGGTTCAATCCCGAGGCGCCATCGGGCCGCCCTGGCCGTCGTGCGCCACCTCGCACGGCACGCCCAGGAACCGGCCGAAGCGCGCCGCCTGGGCCGAGAGCGCCGCTCGTTGACGAGGCGTGGGCGGTGCGTGCCAGCGCAGCGTCACCCGCGCCGAGGCCGCCGTCACGTCGCGCTTCCAGCTGCCGGCCACCTGGCCGTCGACCACGAGGTGATGCGGGAACTCGACCGCCGTGTAAATGCCCAGATTGCGGGCCCGGGCCGGGTCGAGCACGGCTTCGCGGTCCTTGTAGGCAATCAGGTACTCGTCGTAGTTGGGCAGCAGGAAGTGGGCGCCGGCCACGCGTTGCCGCGCGAGCGGCGTGGTCAGCACCGAGCCCGCGCCGGCGGCTCTCGGCGCCACGCCGCGCGTCGGTCAGCGTGAGGCCGGACCACCACGCGAAGTCGCGCACGGTGGCCGGCCCGTGACTGCGGAAGTAGCGCTGACCCAGCCGGGCCAGCGCCTCGTCGCGGGGCAGGGCCGTGGCCTGGGGCGCCCGCTCGGCCAGCAGCGCGTAGGTGAAGTGCGAGCCCCGGCGCGGGCCGCTGCAGATGTCGCCCTCGAGCTCGGCGTGCATCATCACGTGCGCGAGCCGCTGCCCGGTGGCGACGATGCCGCCCTGGTGGAGCCGCCCGCGACAGCTCCGCGCGCGTGCGGGTGCGACCGCCTTCGAGGGCCCGGGTCAGGAGCGTGCGGGCCCGGCGGTAGACGTCGGCGTCGAGTTCCAAGCGGCGGTCGGAGGTGCGCATGGCCGCCTGCACGCGCGGGCCGTCAGCGCCAGCATCCAGCGGATGTCCGCAGGCGCCACGAGATGCCAGGTGGGCCGCAGGACGTGCGTGCGCAGGATGCGCCCGGCGGCCAACGCCGCATCGACCGCCGCGAACGTCAGCGTGGCGGCGCGCAGCGCCAGGGCCCAGGCCGCGCCTGGGTAGTCTTGCGCCTGCACGGCGCCCAGCCACGAGACCACCTGCTGCGGCGTCCGGTTGGGCGAGTCGATCAAGCGCTGATGGCGCAGGCGCGCGGCGAGCGGGGCGGACGGAGCCATCGCGCCATGCTAACCGGGCGCGGTATCCTCGAGGGGTCCCGCATGAGCCGTCCGCCGTTTCTGCCCCGCGCGTCCGCTTCGCCCCCTCGCCCACCGGCTATCTGCACGTGGGCGGCGCCCGAACGGCCCTCTTCAACTGGCTCTTTGCCCGCCGCCAGGGGCACCTTCGTGCTGCGCATCGAAGACACCGACCTGGAACGTCGTCCACCGAATGGTGACCGGCATCCTCGACGGACTGCGCTGGCTCGGGCTCGACTGGGACGAGGGTCCGGAGGTGGGTGGGCCGCACGCGCCTACTTCCAGTCGGAGCGGCTGGACCGCTACCGCGCCGCAGCGCAGGACCTGGTGACGGCCGGACACGCCTGATTACGATTTGTGGGCCGGCCAAGCGCGGCGACGCGGAGCCGGCCGACGACGGCAGCTGACGAGCGGCGCTACGACCGGGAGGCGGTGCCTGGCACGTCCGGCCGAGGAGGTGGCCGCGCGGCTGAGGGCGGCGAGCCCTACGCCGTACGCTTCCTGGTGCCGCCGGGCGAAACCGTGTTCCCCGACTTGGTGCACGGCGAGGTGCGCTTCGACAACGCCACATCGAGGACTTCGTCGTGCTGCGCAGCGACGGCTATCCC
>CAWJMJ010000004.1:0-94548 GCA_963843885.1 uncultured Acidobacteriota bacterium | reverse complement strand
CCGGTTTGCCGACGCCCAGCCCGATCGGGTGGTGGTGTCGCGCCTCGACGAAGCCGAATCGCCCCAGGCGCTGCTGACCTGGCTGCTGGAGCGGGGCCTGCCCGTGTCCTACATCACGACCGGGCAGCGGGTGCCCGACGACCTGGAACGGGCCACGCCGGCGGTGCTGGCCGCCACCCTGCTGCGCGACGAGCCGGCCGCGGCCGCGCTGGGCCGGGCCTGATGACTTTCGTGACGACCGCCGCAACGGAGCTACCGCGATGCGCATGAGCACTTCGGACATCGACACCGACGCCTCGGTCAGAGACCAGCTGGTCATGGCCCACGTGGGCCTGGTCAAGGCCATGGCCAGCCGCCTGGCCAACCGGCTGCCGCCGCAGGTCGAGGTGTCGGAACTGGTGAGCGTCGGGGTGCTCGGCCTGATCGACGCCGCCGGCCGCTTCAAGCCGTCGCTCGGGGTGCCCTTCAGCGCCTTCGCCCGCCGCCGCATCCACGGCGCCATGCTCGACTCGCTGCGCGGCCTCGACTGGGCGCCGCGGGCCGTCCGCAAGCTGCGCCGCGACGTGGACAGCGCCATCGCCAACCTGCGCTTCACGCTCGGCCGCGAGCCCCAGGCCGCCGACATCGCCGGCGCGCTCGACGTCTCGGAGAGCGAATACGAGAAGATGCTCGACAAGCTCAAGTCGGCCGAGCTGGCGACCATCCGTCAAAGCGCGGTCGGCGAAGACGGGCGCTCCGCCCTCGACGTCGAGATCGAGCCGTCCGACGGGCCGCACGCCCGCCTCGAACGCGAGGAACTGCGTCGGCTGCTGGCCAAGGCCATCGGCGACCTGCCCGAGCGCGAACGCCAGATCCTGGCGCTCTACTACGAGGAGGAACTCACCCTGGCCGAGATTGGCGAGGTCATCGGCGTCGGCGAATCGCGCGTCTCGCAGATCCGCACCCAGGCCATCGCCCGCCTGCGGTCGGCCCTGGCCTCGAACCTGACGCGCAAGGACGCGCACTAAGCCGTGAGCAAGATTCTTTCGCAAGACGAAATCGACGCGCTGCTCGCCCAGCCGGTCGTGGCCGACCAGCCCGAGGATGCCGTCCCCTCGTCCTTCGTGCGCTACAACTTCCGCCGTCCGGACCGCATCTCGAAGGAGCAGATCCACGCGCTGCAGTTCCTGCACGAGCGCTTCGCCCGCAACCTGTCGCAGTCGCTGGCCGCCTACCTGCGCTCGATGACCGAGGTCACGCTGGTCTCGGTCGAGCAGTTCGCCTACTCCGAGTTCCTGATGTCGCTGTCGGACCCGACCGCCTACTACGCGCTCTCGATGGCTCCCTTCGACGACCTCGGCGGCCTCGAGATCAACCCGGCCGTGGCCTTCGCCATGATCGAACGCATGCTCGGCGGCGAGGGCAAGAACGCCACCGTGGACCGGGCCCTGACCGACATCGAGCAGAACGTCGTCGACTCGGTCGTGAAGATCCTGCTCGAGTCGTTGACCGAGACGTGGCATCAGGTCATCGACCTCAGCTTCGGCATCCGTGCCCGCGAGACGCGGCCGCAGATGCTGCAGGTGGCCTCGCCCAACGACACCGTGGTGATGCTGGCCTTCGACATGCGCATCGGAGAAGCGCAGGGCATGCTCAACCTGTGCGTGCCGGCGAGCATCGTCGAGAAGACCGACACGCACTTTGCCGGCGCCATCGATCGCCACCGGCGCGAGCCGACCACCAGGGAGCGGGCGTGGCTGCTCGAGAACCTGGCGCGCGTGCCCGTGCCGGTCAGCGCGGTGCTCGAATCGCGCTGCACCACGCGCGAACTCATGGCGCTGCGCTCGGGTGACGTCCTCACCCTGGGCCTGCCGGCCACCCGGCCGATCGACTTGCGGGTCGGCCGGACGTTGAAGTTCCGCGGCCATCCGGCGGTGGTCGCCGGCCGCGCCACCGTGGCGGTCGAGCATCGGTGCGACGGCGCCGGATCGGCGGAGGCCTGAGATGTCGCATACCGTGAGAACGCAGGGGCTGGCCAGCGCCCTCGCCGCCGAGTTCCGGGCCGCGACCGAGGCCGTGCTCGGCTCGGTCGTCACCCTCGCGACCGCGCCCGCCGCCCCGAGCGGCCCGGGCTGGGCCGCGCCGATCACCGCCAGCGGCGCGCTGACCGGCCTGATGACGGTCTCCGTGGACGCCGCCGGTGGGCAGGCCATGGCCGCGCGGCTGTCGGGCAGCGACGACCGGCCGGCCGACCCGGTCGTGGCCGACCTGCTGCGCGACCTGTGGACGCGGACCGCCGCGGCGACCGTGCTTCGGGCCGGGTTCGAAGGCCTCACTCTCGACGTCGGCACGCTGGTGGCGGCCGACCTGGACGCCGGCACGGGCGCGTGGGTGCTGCGCGCCGGCGACCAGGCCATCGCGACCCTGGCGGTGACCGGCCTCGTGACCGTGAGCGGCACGGCGGTCGGTCAGGCCGGAGTGGCGGCCGACGAACGCGGTCCTGGAGCGGCCGACCACGGCAACCTGGCCGCGCTGCTCGACATCGACCTGCCGCTGGTCGTCCGCTTCGCCCGCACCGAGCTGACGTTGCGGGCGCTCACCATGCTCGGTCCCGGCTCGATGGTCGACATGGGCCGCTCGCCCGACCAGCCGGTGCAACTGCTGGTCGGCAGCCGGGTCATCGCCGAAGGCGAGGTCGTGGTCGTCGGCGGCAACTACGGCGTGCGCATCACCAGCCTGGTGAGTCCCGCCGATCGCCTGAAGGCGATGGAGCTATGAACCCGATGATCTACGCGGCCCTCGGTCTTGCGCTGCTGTCGCTGGCACAGCTTGCGCTCATCGTCCGCCTCGTGCGCTCGGCCCGCGTCGCCGCCCGGGCGGACGAGCGCGTGACGCAGTTGACGGCGGCGTTGGCGTTGCTGACGGATACCACTGAAGAAGGATTCGTCAATGTGGCCACGGAACTTGAACGGCTCGGCGCCCGGCCGCTGCCGTCGGGGTCGACGCGGCGGGCCACGACCAAGCGGATTGCCGCGGCGGTGCGCAAGGGGCGGGCCGTCGAGGACATCGCCATCGCCGAGTCGCTGTCGGAAAGCGAGGTGCGTCTGCACCTCGGGCTCGACGGCGCGGCCGCGTCGCCGGTGACGCCCGTGGCGGACGTCAGGGCGCAGGCCCCGGCGCGGGAGCCGGCGCCCGCCCTGGAGCCCACGCACGACACGGAACCAGAGCCGGAGCCGGCCGGGCCCGGGGTGCTCGACGAACTCGAGTCGTGGATGACCACGTTGCAGAAGGGCCGCCGAGCGCGGGGAGGACGCCATGCCGCAGTGCGAGCATAGCAACTGCGATCGGACGCCGAGCTGGTGGCGATCGCGGCGCGCCAGCGGCGCCACCGTCGACCAGATGTGGTACTGCTCGCAGGAGTGCCTCGAGGCCGTCTTGCGCGAGCGCATGACCGAGGTGACGGCGCCGAGCGCGGTCGTGCCGCGCCTGCCCGGCGTGCGCCTGGGCGCGCTGCTACGCCATCACCGGGCGTGCCCGCCCGAAAAGATTGCCGCCGCCCTGGTCGCCCAGGTGACGAGCCGGCTCCGCCTCGGCGAGCAGCTCCGCTCGATGGGCGCCGTCGAACCGCATGCGTTGCTGCGTGCGCTGGCCGACCAGGCCGGGGTGAGCTACCTGGCCGCGGTCGATCCAGCCAAGGTCCAGGACGCGCCCG
Organism: uncultured Acidobacteriota bacterium; assembly: GCA_963843885.1. Lineage (GTDB taxonomy): Bacteria > Acidobacteriota > Vicinamibacteria > Vicinamibacterales > UBA2999 > CADEFD01. Next base: position 90,857 of record CAWJMJ010000004.1, on the reverse strand, counting down.
GCGGCCTCAGCCTCGAAGCCGTCCAGGCGCTGCGGGTGATGCCGATCGCGCCGCCCGACCAGGGCCGCATCCGCGTGGCCTTCGCGGCGCCGGTGCCGCGCGCCGCGCTCACCGCGTTTCGCCAGCAGACCGGCTGGGTGCCGGAGCCGTTCCTGGTCAGCGACGAGGACTGGCAGGCGCTGGTCGACCATTACGGCACGTCGGCGGCCGGCCGGGCCGCGGCCGGGGGAACGCCGGTGACCTTCACGCGTGAACACGACGCCGCCCGGGCCGTGCGCCGGCTGGCGCAAGCGGCGATGACGGCCCGCTCCACGACGATGAGCGAAGCGCGCTGGGGACACTACATCTGGGTGCGGCTGCAGGGCGGCGGCGCGGGCTTCGACCTGCTGCTCGATCATGCCGGGGCTGCGGCCCGGCCACAGGAGGGCACATGGCAGGCGGCCACTACGTCGCTCTGAGCGGCATGCGGACACGGCTGGACGAGCTCGACCGGCTGGCCAACGACATCGCCAACGTCGGGACGGCCGGCTACAAGGCCGAGCGGACCGGCCAGCGCGCGGCCATGCGGCCGGTCTTCGACGACGCGCTGGAGACCGCCATCGACGCCTCGATGGGCGGGCGCCGCCTCGACGTGCGCGCCGGCGCGATTGCCTCGACCGGGCGCAACCTCGACGTGGCCATCGAGGGCGGCGGGTTCCTGGTCGTGGACACGGCGCAAGGCGAGCGCTACACCCGCAATGGCCACTTGAACCGCGCCGTCGACGGCTCGCTGATGACCGCCGATGGCGCCGTCGTGCGCGGCGTCGATGGGCCGATCACGGTCGGCACCGGCGCCCTCAAGGTGGGCGACGACGGCACCGTCTACAGCGACGGCGTGTCGGTGGGGAAGCTGGCCATCGTCGAATTCGCCGATCCCGGCGCCCTGGTGCGCGAGAGCGGCGCGCTGCTGCGCAGCGACCAGACGCCCACGCCGGTGGCGCTGCCCACGGTGCGGCCCGGCTCGCTCGAGCAGGCCAACATCTCGGTCGTCGACCGCGTGGCCGAACTGACCAACGTGAACCGCAGCTTCCAGGCCTTGCAGAAGGCCGTCTCGGTCCTCATGAACGACGTCGACGGCAAGGCCATCGAGTCGCTCGGACGCCGCTAGTCGTCACTCGCAAGGAGACAGCCATGATTCGCGCCCTCTACACCGCCGCCAGCGGGATGAACGCCCAGCAGGCCAACATCGACAACGTCGCGCACAACCTGGCCAACGTCAACACCGCCGGCTACAAGAAGAGCCACGTCGAGTTCGAGGATCTCGTCTACCAGCACACGCGCGTGCCCGGTGCCGCCACCGGCACCGGCGAGGCCCCGATCGGTCTCGAAGTGGGCCTCGGCACCCGCGCGGTCGCCACCTCGCGCGACTTCACGAGCGGCAACCTCCGGTCGACCGGCAGTTCCCTCGACATGGCCATTCAGGGCGACGGCTTCTTCCAGATCAACCTGCCCGACGGCACGACCGCCTACACGCGCGCCGGCTCGTTCCATCGCGACGCGCAAGGCCTGGTCGTGACCGCCGAAGGCTACCCGCTCGAGCCCCAGATCACCATCCCCGCGAACGCCACGTCGGTGGCGATCTCGAAGGACGGCGTCGTCTCGGTGGCCGTGCCCGGCCAGAGCGCCTCGCAGCAGGTCGGCACGATCGAGCTGGCCACTTTCCAGAACGCCTCGGGCCTCACGCCGCTCGGCGGCAACCTGTTCCAGGTGACCAGCGCCTCGGGCGAGCCGCAGACCGGCCCGCCCGGCAACGAGCAGCGCGGCACGCTGGTCCAGGGCTTCCTCGAGGACTCGAACGTCAGCGTGGTCGAGGAGATGGTCAACATGATCCTCGGTCAGCGCGCCTACGAGGCCAGCTCCAAGGTGATCAAGACCGCCGACGAGATGCTCGCCCAGGTCAACAACATCGTTCGATGATGCTGCTCCCCCTGCTCCTCGCCTCGGTGGCCTCGGCGGCGGCGGTGTCCGCCCCGGCCTCGCCCGTGTCGACCGCGGCAGCGACCCGCGCGGTCGTGGCGGCGGTGCAGGCGCGCCTTGGCGGGGACGCCGAGGTGCTGGTCGACGCCGTCCACGAGGTCACGATGACGGGCGGTCCGCTGGTCGACGCGGTGCCGGCCCCAGGCGCCAAACTCGGCGGCGTCACCCGCTTCGTGCTGCGCGGCGCGGCGGATACGGCCGGTGACCCGTCGCGGCTGCTCCCGGTCGGCTACGCCACCGTGACGCTGCGCGTCGTCATGGTCCATGCCCACACCGCGCGCGCCGTCCGCCGGGGGGCGGCCTTGACGCCCGGCGATCTGGAGCCGGCGCGTCATCTGTTCGCGGCCGGCGCGCTCAAGCGCCTGCCGACCGCCGACGACGCGCTGCACGGACGCGCGCTGCGAGATCTGCCGGCCGGCGCCTGTCTCACGCCGCAGGCGTTCCAGCCGACGCCGGCCGTGCGCGCCGGCGCCGAGGTCGAGGCGATCATGCGCAGCGGCGGCGTCGAGGTGCGGGCCGCGCTCGTGTCCGTAGACAGCGGCGAGCCCGGCGAGACGGTGCGCGTCACCAATCCGCAGAGCCGCAAGACGTTTCGCGCGCGGGTCGTGGCCCGCGATGTCGTGGAGATCAGTCATGAGTGAAAAGACCAAGGCCGTCTGGGCCGGGGCCGTCGTCGCCGCCCTGCTGCTGACGCCAGGCGCGGCCTGGGCGCAGAAGAAGCAGAAGCCCGAGCCGGCCGCCGATTCGCAGGACGCGGCCCTGGCCGCCTACCTGGCGGCGGCGCGGCAGACCGGGCCGGTCGATGCCAACGGCTGGATGAACGGCTTGACCATGGACCTGCGGGCCCGCAAGCAGAACGACATCGTGACGGTGCGCGTGCTCGAGAGCATTTCGGCCTCGGGCAGCGCCGATTCGTCGCTGGCCAAGAGCACCAGCACCGGCATCGGCATCTCGAGCCTGCTCGGCTTGCAGAACAAGGTGCCGGCCGGCATCGGCCTGGGCGACCTGGCCAGCAGCCAGGCCAGCACCGGTTATTCCGGCAGCGGCACGACGGCACGCGCCAGCCTGCTCACCGCCACCATCAGCGCGCGGGTCGCCGAAGTGCTGCCCAATGGCGACCTGCTCATCGAGGGCGTGCGCGAGATCGAGATCAACGGCGACCGGCAGGTGGTCGTGCTCACCGGCGTGGCCCGGGCGGCCGATGTCGGCCCCGGCAACGTGGTGCTCTCCACGGCGCTCGGACAGTTGCGGATCAGTTACTTCGGCCGCGGCCTGACCAAGGGCAGCCTCACGCCCGGATGGCTGATCCGGATCCTGAACAAGGTGTTTTGATGATGACCCTACATGCAACCCGCCGCCTCGTCGCCGTCGTGCTGGTCCTGGCCGCGGTGCCGTCCGTAGCCCACGCCGATCCGACGACTCGTCTCAAGGACGTGGTCTCGCTGCAGGGCCCCGAGGCGCTGCCGCTGATGGGCTATGGCCTCATCGTCGGCCTGAACAAGACCGGCGACCGCCGCCAGACCATCTTCTCGACCCAGTCGCTCGCCAACATCCTCCAGCAGTTCGGCCTGGCGGTGAATCCGGGCGAAGTGAAGGTCGAAAACATCGCCGCCGTGCTGGTCACGGCCAACCTGCCGGCGTATGCGCGGCCGGGCGTCAAACTCGACATCACCGCCTCCTCGATCGGCGATGCGCGCAGCCTGCAAGGCGGCACCTTGCTGGCCACGGCGCTGCGCGGCCCGAGCGGGCAGATTCACGCGCTGGCGCAGGGGCCGCTTGTCGATTGGCGGTTTCGGCGGCGGCGGCGGCGGCAACTCGGTGGTGGTCAACCACCTGACGGTCGGGCGGGTGCCCGGCGGCGCGCTGGTGCAGATGGGCAGCGGCGTGACCCTGCCGGTGAGCGAGACCGTGTCGCTGTCGCTGCGCGACCCGGACTTCAGCAACGCGCTGCGGGTGGCCCAGGCCATCAACGCCGACCTCGGGCCCGACCTGGCGCATGTCGTCGACCCCGGCACGGTGGAAGTGCGTGTGCCCCAGGAATACCGCACCTCGCTGTCGGATGCTGATGGCCCGGCTCGAGATGCTGCCGGTTTCGTCCGACACGCCGGCCCGGGTGGTCATCAACGAACGTTCGGGCACCATCGTGGTCGGGGCCAGCGTGCGCATCGCCGCGGCGGCCGTCGCGCATGGCAACCTGTCGGTGCGCATCAGCACGCGGCTCGAGGCCTCGCAGCCCGGTGGTCTCGCGCGCGCCGGCGAGACGGTGGTCGTGCCCAACACCGAGGTCGACGTCCGCGAGGGCACCGCCCGCCTGGTGGCGCTCGAGGAAGGCACCACGCTCGAAGCGGTGGTGCGGGCGCTCAACACGCTCGGCGCGACGCCGCGCGACATCATCGCCATCATGCAGGCGCTGAAGGCTGCCGGCGCGCTGCGCGCCGAGATCATCATCCTGTAGGCGGGCCGTGACCGAGCCACTCACCGGTCGGCCCGCTGCCGTCGCGCCGACGGCCGCTCCGGCCTCGAAAGAGGCCGAGCGGCTGCAGGTGTTGACCCTGGTCCAGCAGTTCGAGGGCATGCTGCTGACCGAGATGCTGCGCGATGTCGGCGCTGGCGACGAGGAGGAGAAAGAGGGCTCCTTCGGCCTCGGCGGCTCGACCATGAACGACATGATGCGGTCCGAGTTCGGCGCCGCCCTCAGCCGCGCCGGCGGATTGGGGATGGGCGACATGCTGGCCAAGGCCCTGGCCCGGCAGCAGGACGGCGGCGCGCCGGACGTGACCCCGGCGCGACTGACCCTCGCGGCCGCGGCCGGGACCAGCCGGGCGGCGATGCCCGTGGCGCCGGCGGTGGCGCCGTGTGCCGGCGAGGCCGGCCACGGGCATGACGTCGGCGGCCCGACAGCGACCCCGATCGACGGCCTGACGCTGCCCTCGGCAGCCGTCAGCTCGGCGTTCGGCTGGCGCAACGACCCGCTGAACGGCGCGCTGAAGTTCCACAACGGCACGGATCTGCGCCTCGCCTACGGCTCGGAGGTGCGGGCCGCGGCGCCGGGTGTCGTCGTAGCGGCCGGCGATCGGCCGGGCTACGGCCTCACCGTGGTGGTCGACCACGGCGCCGGCCGGGAGACCCGCTACGCGCATCTGTCGGCGCTCGACGTCGCGCCCGGCGATCCGGTGGACGGTGGCCAGCTGATTGCACGATCGGGCAACAGTGGCCGGTCGACCGGCGCACATCTGCACTTCGAGGCACGGGAATACGGGCGTCCGGTGGATCCTGAAGCTGGCGTCGACCACCTGGACCGGCCGAAAATCCGACACGGGAGTCGGGGACACGGACGAATTCGGCGGGCGTGACTAATGGTGCGGACGTAGTTGCCGATTTCCCGGATGCACGACCAAGCGGGCGTGGGGCCTGCCTGGGAGGACATGACGATGAAGATTGATCAGAACCGCGCCAACCTCGACACCGTGGGCACCGTGCGCCAAGAGGCGGTGGCCCACGAACGGGCCGCTGCCGAACGCGCCGCCAGCGACAAGGCCACCGACCAGGTGCGCGTCTCGACCGCCGGGCAGCTGGCGGCGGCGGCCGCGTCGGCCGCCGACCAGACGCCGGACGTCCGACCCGACGTGGTCGAGCGAGCGCGCAAGCTGCTGGCCAGCGGCGAACTCGGGCGCGACGCGAACCGGCTCGCCGACGCCCTCATCGACAACGCCATCGACAAGGCCTGACCCGTGACCACCACCAGCTCCCGCCCGGCCGACCCTGCCGCAGTGGCGGCCGGGCTGCGCACTGCGCTCGACCAGCTGGCCGCCGCCATGGCGGGCGGCGACATCGACGCCGTGCTGGCCGCCGAATCGGCCCTGCAGGCGGCCACCGAACCGCCACCGCACGCGGCCGCGGCCGGCGGACTCGCGACCGTGGTGGCCGACCCCGCCAGTCGCGCGCGCCTGCTGAACGAGATTGCCGGCGCGCGGGCCGCGCTGGCCAGGTGCCGGGTGCTCGGCGCCGGCGCCGCGCGCCTGGTCGACGTCACACTGGCGGCCCTCGGCGGCGCCCCTTCCTACGGCCGTCACGGCGCCGGGCCGTCCCGGGGCCTGCCCCGACGCGGCCTGGAAGCGAGGGTGTGATGGCGGGCCTTTTCTCCAGTCTGTCGATGGCCTCGCGTTCGCTCGAGGCGCAGCGCGCCGGGCTCGATGTCGCCGGCCAGAACATCGCCAACCTCAACACTCCCGGTTACACCCGCCGCCGGATTGCTCTGGCCGAGGTCGTCAACGGCACCGGGGGCGTCGAGGTGCTGGGCACGCGGGCGCTGCGCGACCGGGTGCTCGACACCCGGGTGCGCACGGCCATCCCCGACGAAGCGCGTGAAGGCGCCCTCGTGAGCACCCTGGCTCTGGTGGAAACCGCCATCGGCGCGCCCGGGAAGGGCATCGACGCGTCGCTGGCCGCGTACTTCGACGCCTTCTCGGCGCTGTCGGTGGATCCCACCTCCAGCGTCGCGCGCGACGGCGTCCTCGTGCAGGGCCGGCAGCTGGCCAGCGCCTTCAACGCCACCGCCGCGCGGCTGGCCGACGGCGTCCGGCTGGCCGACAGCGGCGTGCGCGATGCCGCCACGCAGCTCAACACGCTGACCACGCAGATCGCCGCGCTGAACGACGCCATCGCCGCCGCCAACGGCGTCGACGTCGACGCGCTCAAGGATCGCCAGCACCTCGCCGTCGAAGAGCTGTCGGCTCTCACCCAGGTGGCCGTGCTGTCGCGCAGCGACGGCGGCATGGACGTCACGATTCCGTCCGGCCGCGCGCTGGTCATCGGCGGCTCGCGCTACGGCGTGACGGTCGGCGCCGGCGCCGGCGGTGGGGCCACGCTATCGCTCGGCGGCGCCGACATCACGGGCGAGATCACGAACGGCAAGATTGGCGGCCTGCTCCATGCTCGCGACGTGCTGATTCCCGGATACCAGGCCAAGCTCGATGCCCTGGCCCACGGCGTCGCCACCGAGGTCAACACGCTGCACCAGGGCGGCTTCGACCTGAACGGCAACGCCGGGGCGGCGTTCTTCACGCCGCCGGCGGGTGTGGCCGGCGCGGCCGCGGCCTTCACTGTCTCCGCGTCGCTCATCGGCAACCCGAGCCTGGTGGCCGCGTCGCAGAGCGGCGCGCCCGGCGACAACCAGGTGGCCAAGGCCATCGCGGCGCTGCGCAGTCAACCGGTGCTCGGCGGCGGCACGACCAGTTTCATCGACGGCTGGGCGGAACTGGCCTACGCCGTCGGCAGCGACGCCGATGCGGCCGCGGCCGAACAGGGCAGTCGCCAGGACGTGCTCGGCCAGATGCAGCGGCTGCGCGATCAGGTGTCGGGCGCCTCGCTCGACGAGGAGGCCGCCTCGCTCATGAAGTTCCAGCGCGCCTACGAGGCCAACGCGAAATACTTCACGGCGGTCGACACGATGCTCCAGACCCTCATGCGGACCGTGGGAGGCGTGTGATGCGCGTCACCTTCCAGACCGCCTACGGGGGCGTCCAATACGTGAACATCGCGGCCGAGCAGGCCGCCCGTGCGCGCCAGCAGATTCAGACCGGCAAGCGCGTCGAGAAGCCGAGCGACGACCCGGCGGCCATGCAACGCGCCGTCTCGGGGCGCGGCGAGATGCGCACCATCGAGACCTACTCGCGCACGGCCGATTCGGCGATGGCCAAACTGACCACGCTCGATACCGTGCTCTCGGCCGTGGTCGAGAAGCTGCAGCAGGCCACCGTGGCGGTGGCCTCGGTGAAGGGCTCGATCGCCAGCCAGTCGTCGCGCGACTCGGCGGCGCTCACGCTCGAGGGCCTGCGCGACTCGCTCGTCGCCGATCTCAACACCACCGTTCGCGGCGCCTATGTGTTCGGCGGCTCGCGGGCTACGACCGTGCCCTACGCCAAGGTCGGCACGACCTGGACCTATCAGGGCGACAACACCCCGGTCAGCGTGGCGATTGGCGCCGGCCGCAACGTCGAAATCGCGCGCGACGGCCAGGCGCTGGCGCAGGGCAGCGACCCGACCAACATGCTCGACGATCTGGAGACGCTCATCGTCGCGGTCCGGGCCGGTGACGACGCCGCCATGACCACCGGGCTGGCCGCACTCGGCCGCGCCTTCTCGCGCGCCACCCGCACCCAGAGTCAGGTCGGCGTGGACGAGCAGAGCATCGTCGAGGGTCAGGTGCAGTTGACCTCGTCGCGGCTGGCCATCCTCACGCGCGTCTCCAAGGACGAGGACGCCGACCTGGCCTCGGCCATCTCCGAAATGAACCGCGCCGACATCGCCTACCGGGCCGCCCTCGGCGCCGTCGGCACCGCCTCGCGCAACTCGTTGCTCGATTACCTGCGCTGATCGCGATGACGCCGCCGGCCGAGTTCGACATCGTCACGCGCTTCGGGACCTTCACCGTCGATCCCGGCGACATCGTGAGCTTCGCGCACGGCTTGCCCGGGTTCGAGCGCTGCCGCCGCTTCGTGCTGGTGTCGGCGCCTTCGCTCGACCCCTTCACCTGCCTGCACGGCATCGACGCCCCCGAACCCTCGTTCCTCACGCTCGATCCGCGCCGGGTCGTCCCCGACTACGACGTCCCGCTCGGCGACGGCGACCGGCATCGCCTCGGGCTGATCGGCGGCGAGCCGCTGCTGTGGCTGGCCATCGTGCAGGTGGACGAGACGGCGGCGCGGGCCAACCTCAAAGCGCCGGTGGTCATCAACCCGCGTCGCATGGTGGGCCTGCAGGTGATGGCCGCCGACACCGGCTACGCCACCGATCATCTCCTGGACGGGGCCTAGCCGTGCTCGTCTTCACCCGGCGGCGCGACGAGGCCATCGTCATCGGCGACGGCATCGAGGTGCGCGTGCTGCGCACCGGAAAAGACGCGGTGCGCATCGGCGTGACCGCGCCGCCCGACGTGCCGGTGCACCGGCGCGAGGTCTACGACGCGGTCGGCGCCGCCAATCAGTCGGCCGCGGCCGCGCCGGTGGCCGCCCTCGGCCTGCTCGCCGGGCGCCTGCGCCTGCACCCGCTGCTCGAACCGGTGGACTGACGCCGTGTGCCACGAGGCGGAGCAGGCGAGGCGCCAACGGCACGTGGCCCCGGGGCCCACCGACGCCGCGTGCCGACTCGAGGACTGGGCACGCGTGCCGGCCGAGGAGATGGCCGATCTCTACCGGAGCGACGCCGCGCGGTGGCACGCGCAACTGGACTGGGACACGACTGATACCTGGGACGCGCTCGAACGCGCCCGCCGCCACGGCCTCGTGCCGGGAGTGGTGGCGCGCCTGTCGGACGGCGCCATCGGCGGCTGGACTTACTATCTGCTGCACGGCCGCGAACTGCAGATCGGCGCGCTGACCGCGGCCACGCCCGCGCTCGCGGCGACCCTGCTCGACGCGGTGCTGGCCTCGCCGGCGGCGACGGTGGCGGCGCGCGCGTTGGTCTTTGCCTTCACGGCCGCGCCAGACGTCGCCGCGCTGCTCGCTGCCCGAGGCTTCGACGTTCGCGCGCAGCACTACCTGGCCGGTCCGCTGGCGCGGGTGAGCGCCCTCGACCAGGAGATGGGGCGGCGGCTGGGGTGGAAGCGGGTCGGCGCCGTCGCGGCCACCGTCCGCCCGTGGCACGGCGACGACCTGGACCACGTGGCCGGACTGCTGGCCGCCGCGTACGGCGGCCCCGATCCGCACCGCGCGTTCGTGCCCTCGGGTCTGGTGGCCGACTGGCGGCTCTACGCCGAGCAGCTGACGGTGGCCACCGGCTGCGGCCGGTTCCAGCCGGCGCTGTCGCGCCTGGCTTGGACTGCGTCGGGGGCGCTGGCAGCCGCAGCCCTGGTCACCGCCGTGTCCGGCACGTCGGCGCACCTGGCGCAGTTGGCCGTGACTCCGGCGGCTGCCGGCACCGGCCTGGGCACGCGCCTGCTCGCCGCCGTCGGCGCGGCCGCGGGCGAGGCCGGCTTCGCGCGCCTGTCCCTGCTCGTGAGTGAGGACAACGTGCGCGCCCGCCGGCTGTACGAAAGGGCGGGACTGGCGCCGGCCGGCGCGTTCGTGTCGGCGACCCGGTCGCGCTCCCGGGTGGGGCAGGCGGGTGCGCCAGCAGCCTGAGGACGGTCGTGCCGGGAAAGGGGGGAGGCCGCTCAGCCGCGGCGGTCGACCAGCGCGGCGTGCGGAAGACTGGGCGTGAGCACGCGGCGGTACGCCGCCAGGGTGGTCTCGCCCTGCTCGAGGCTGGCCACGGCGGCGCGCCGCGCCACTTCGGCATCGGTCAGGGACTGAATCGATTCCTCGTCGGTGGCGAGGATGCGCGACACCAGCGCGACCGCGCGCTGGCGCAGGGCCAGGACGTCGCTGTAACCGGCGGCGCGCGCCACCAGGGTGCGCGCGTCGAAGAGGCGGGCGCGCACCGGCTGCAGGTCTTGCTCGACCGAGACCAGCAGTCGGGTCAGGCGGTCGCGCTCCTCGCCCTCGAGCCCGAGCTGGTCGTAGTCACGCCGCGCCGAGACGCCGCGCTGACGCGCCGCCACCAGCTCGAGTTGCCCGAGCAGCGCTATCTGCGTCTCCAGGCCAGCGCGATACTGCGCCAGGCCGTCGGCCAGGTCGCGCTCGGTCACGCGGCTCCCCGGACGCCCGCGTCGGCCGGCGCGGCGATGCTTACCCAGCTGCCGCGCAGCGTGTCGAGCACGCCTATCGCCTCGTCGAGCGGCGCCACCGAGTTGGTCTGCACGGCCTGGAGGATGCGCTGGTTGACGAACGAATAAAGTTCGTCGAGACGCTGCGCGATGTCGCCGCCCTCGGCCATGTTGAGGGTGCTTTGCAGTTCCGAGACGATGGCCAGGGCCCGCGACGTGGCCTCGCGCCGGGCCACCAGGTCGCGCCGTTCGATGGCCTCGCGGGCCACGTTCAGGAACTTGAGCGCGCCGTCGTAGAGCATGACCACCAGTTCGAGAGGGGTGCGCGACTGCACCTGGGTCTGACGGTAGGTCGAGAGTCCGCGTTGAAGTGACATCCGTCGGGTCTCCGCTGGGATCGGGGGGTGAATCGTGACTAGATCGACGCGCCGAACTGGGCCAGCGATCCGCTCTGACTCTTCAGCTGACTCATGGCCATGTCGGCCGCGGTGAACTCCTTCTGCAGCGCCGCGCGGCGCACGGCCAGGCGGTCCTGCATCCGGGCGATGCTGTCGGTCAGGCGCGAGGCCTGATCGGTAAGCGTGCGGCGGGCCCCCGGCAGGAGGCCATCGGAGGTGGTGAAGGTGTCGAGCAGCTTGTCGAGGGTGCGGAAGGCGCCCGGTGTCGCGGTGGTGCCGACGAAGATCTTCTCGAGCTCGGCCGGCTTCGAGGCCGCCGCGCCGAAGGCCGTCTCGTTCAGCGTCAACTGGCCGGTGCGCGTGAACTCGACGCCAACCTGCGAGAGCGCCGAGAATACGCCGCCGGTGGCGTACTCCGACGAGAGCGCCATGCGCAGCTGGCTCTTGATCTGGGTCATGACCGGGTCGCGGCCGATGCTCGCGGGGTCGTTCTTGCCGGCCAGCGCGGCCTGGTCGGTGGCATATCGGGCCAGGTCGTTGTAGGCCGTGACGAAGGCCTTGACGTTGTCCTTGAGCCCGGTCGAGTCGTTGCTCACGTCGACGCTCACCGTGGCCGCCGGATCCTTCCTGAAGGCGGTGATGGTCACGCCCGGAATGGCGGTGGCGATGGTGTTGGTGGTGCTCTTGATCGGGATGTTGTTGACGAGCAGGGAGGCGTCGCTGGCCTGCTGGGCGTTGTCGGCGGCGTCGTCGCCCGAGAGGCCGTCGCCGTCGGCGTCGCCGAACGCGACGCCGGTGCCGCCGGTGAGGTTGTTGCGGACGGTGAAGGCGTTGGCCTCACCGGTGTCCTTGGCCGACAGCACGAGCCGGTAGCTCGACGGGCCGGACTGCACGACCGAGGCGCGCGCCGGCGGGGTGCTGGAGGCATTGATGGCGTCGGCCAGTTGCCGCAACGTGGTGGCGCCGGTCAGGGTCACCGTGACGCCCCCGATGGTCAACGTGCCGCCCGAGGCGACGATCGTGGAATCGGGATCGGGCGCGACGGTCGTGGACGCCGTGACCTGCGCGCGCGCCAGTTCCTGCACCACGACGTCATAGCGGCCGGGCGCGGCCCCGGAGGTCGAGGACACGGAGACGGCGGCGTTGTCGCTGCTCGTGGCCTTGGTGGCCGCGAGGTCCGCGGCGTTTGACAGCTTGGCCACGGCCGACTGCAGCGCCGCCACCCGGTTGGACAGCGAACCGAATGCACTGGCCTTCGACTGGAGCGAGGCCTGTCGGCTCTGCAGGGCGACGAGCGGCTGACTCTCTTGAGTCATGATGCTCGACAGAATCAGGTTGAAGTCGATGTTGTTGAAGCCGCTGAGCGTGACTGGCGATCCCACGGGTGCTCCTTACCCCGAAGCGACTGGCGCTCCGGTCCCGATCGACGTGCGAAACTCCTGCCAAGGGAAAGGACGGGCAGGCGTGTGACCTGCCCGCCCGTCATCTCGCGCGGTTGGCGCTTCCGGCTTACCGGAGGAGCGACAGCACCGACGAACTCTGCTGGTTGGCCTGGGCCAGGGCGGCGATGCCGCTCTGGGTCAGGATGTTGTAGCGGGTGAGGTTGGCCGACTCTTCAGCGACGTTGGCGTCGCGGATGCGGCTTTCGGCGGCCTTGGTGTTGACCGACTGCGACTGGGCCAGGCCGACGGCGTAGCCGAGCCGGTTCTGGATGGAACCGACGGTGCCGACGACGGCGCCGATGGTCGAGACGGCAGTGGTCAAAGCGGTGACCGCCGAGGCCGCGCCGGACGCCGTCGAGACGCTCAGCGACGCGATGCCGAGCGTGGTCGTGTCGGCCGCGCCGATGGTGCCGCCGACCGTGCCGTTGGCGCCCGAGCTCACGAACACCGAGAAGCCCTGCGAGGAGCCGAGCCCGGCGACCGCCACTTCACGGGCGATTTCCGCGACCACGTCGGTGAATTCGTTGTTCAGGGTGGTGCGGTTGCCGGTGAAGCCGGCCGAGGCCGACTGCGACGCCAGGGTCGACAGGCGGTCGAGGAGCGAGCTCACGTTGTCGAGCGCGCCGTTCTTGATCTGGAGCGTGGACAGTCCGTCGTTGGCGTTGCGGATCCCCTGGTTGAGAACGGCCTGCTGCGACCGGTAGTTGTTGGCCACCGCGAGACCGGCGGCGTCGTCTCCGGCCTGGTTGATGCGGAAGCCGCTCGACAGGCGGGCCAGCGTCTTCTGCAGGCCGATGTTGGTGGTGTTGAGGTTGGCCTGCGCGTTGGACGCCGACACGTTGCTGACAATCGAGAATGAAGCCATGTGAGTCTCCTCCGTGAGCGAACCGCCGGCGTCCTTGCCGGCGTGACCGGGAAGGCTTGCCTCCCACGCGTCGGAGGAGTAATCGGACCTCGTCCCAGGTTCTTGAATGGCTCTTTTCGGGTTGGCACGGATTCGGCTCTTTGACGGTGCCGGAGACGCGACACATGGCCCATTGCCTGGTCAACGACACACCCGAAACCTTTGAGTTCCCCCAGGAAACGTGGGGGCAACTGCTCGACTCGCTCGACCACTCCCTGGTCGCCGGCCGGCGCGTGGTGACGGCCGTGCGATTCGATGGTGTCGACCAGCCGACATTCCGCAGCCCGGAGCTGTCCGCGGTCGACCTGGGGCGGATTGACAGAGTCGAGGTGGAGGCCGAGGACGCGGCGGCGCTGCTCGGCGCGGCAGTGGCGGCGGCCGGCGACAGCCTGGCCGGCCTGGTGAACGGCGTGCGGATGACCGCGGCGTCGCTGCGCGCCGGCGCGGCCGACGCGCAGTCTGGCCTGGTGACGCTCGTCACCGCGGTGCAGTCGCTGGTGGCCCTGACCGCGGCGGCCGCGACGGCCGCCAACGTGTCGCTCGGCGCCGGCTCCGGCGCCCCGCCCGCGGTGGTGGCGGCCTGCGCGGGGCTCGAGACGGCCCTCGGCGGCCTGGTTGCCCATCAAGCCGCCGAAGAGTGGACGGCGCTGGCCGACGCGCTCGACACGCGTCTGGCTCCGGCCATCGCCGGGTGGCACGACGTCCTCGAGCCGATTCGCGAGCGAGCCCAGGCATGAACATCCACTGCGAGCACCCCGCGCCGGGCAGCGGTTCGATCTTCTTCCCGAGCAACGGCATGCACTTCCTCTATCGCTGCGACCCGTTGGGCCATCGCGTGGTCGTCAGCGACGCGGCCGGCCGGGTCGTGCGCGCCTTCGGCGGCTACGGCCTGTACGCCCGGCTGTCTCGACACGCCGCTCGACCTGGTGTTCGTACGGCCGCAATTTGCCGGCGAGCAGCTCCCGGCCGACTCGGCCGACACCGTCTGGATGGCGGTGGCCGACTACGGCAACCGGCGCGTCCAGGTCTTCGAATTGGACGGCACGGTCGTCGGCGAGCTTCACGTCGACGGCAGCGACGGGCGACGGTGGCCGCCGACGGCGCTGTCGTGGCGCGGTCCGGTGCTCGAGATCACCGGCGTGGAGGGCGCCCGCACCGCCGTGCATCTGAGCGCGGCCCTGCTCGCCAACGAGCCGGCGCGGCTCGCCGGCCTGCTGGTGCCCGCCCCCATGGGAGCGCGACATTCATGACCTCCGCCCCTGCCGCCGTGCGCTTTGCGCCGCCCGTCACCGGCACGGCCGGGGTCGAAGAAGGGCGGCGGCGGTGAAGCCGATGACGTCGGACGTGGTGGTGCTGTTCCAGGTGGCGGCGGGGCCGCGTCTGGGCTTCGGACATCTCGTTCGCTGCCGGTCGCTGGCGCGGGCGCTCGGCGTGACGCCGCGGGTGTGGGTGCGCGGCAGCGCGGCGACGCGGGCCGCGGCCAGCGCCCTCGGCTGCCAGGTCCTGCCGGCCACGCTGTCGCTCGCCGACGCCGCGCCCGACCTGCTGGTCATCGACGACCCGTCGCCAACGGTCGCGGCGGCCGCGGTGCGCCGGGCGCGGGCGCACGGCGTGCCCGTGTGCACGATTCACGATGCCGGCCGTCGCCGCGTGGCCGCCGATCTGGTGGTGGACGGCAGCGTCGGCGTGGCGCCGGTCCTCGACGACCCCGCGCGGCTGCTCGGTCCGGCCTTTGCCATGCTCGATCCCGGCGCGCGGAGCCCGCGGGCGAACCGGCCGGGGACCGGCCGGCGGCGCGTGTGCATCGCGCTCGGCGGCGGCGCCCACGCATTCACGCTCGTGCCGATGCTGGTGGCGGCGCTGGCGGCGCGGCTGCCCGGCCTCGACATCCGCGCGGCTCGCGGCTTCGTGGCCCGCGCCGCGCTGCCGGACCTGAAGGGCGGACAGTGGCTCCGGCCGCACGAACTCGGCGCCGCCCTGGCTGCCGCCGACGTCGCGATTGTGGCTGGCGGCGTCACCGCCTATGAGGCCTGTGCCGCGGGCACGCCCTTTGTGGCCGTGGCCGTCACCCCGGCGCAGCGCCGGACCGTGCGGGCCTTGGCCCGTCACGGCGCCGCCCTCGACGGCGGGCTGCTGCAGCCGGGCCCGGCCACCGCGCGCGTCGCCCGCCTGGCCGCGCAACTCGTGACCGCGCCGGCGGCGCAGGCGCGACTGTCGGCGGCTGGACGCGCGCTCATCGACGGGCACGGCAGCCACCGCGTCGCGGCGGCGCTGCGCGCCCTGGCGGCGACGCCCGCGGTGCGGGAGGGAGCAACCCATGCCGCCTGACGCGCGCGCGATTCTGTTCGACCTCGACGACACGCTCTATCCGCTCGAGCAGTTCGTGAAGAGCGGCTTTCGCGCCGCGGCGGCTCACGTCGAGAAGCGCTGGGGCTACGCGGCCGAGCGGGCGCTGGCGGTGCTGACCGCGGCGTTCGCCGTCGCGCGCGGCCATGAACTGGACCTGCTGGCCGAGCGCTTGCTGCTGCCCGCCGGCGCGGTGGCGACGCTCATCGAGGTCATGCGCGAGCACGAGCCCCGCCTCCGGTTGTCACCGAGCACCCTCGGGGTGCTGGTCGCGATGCGCGCCACCTGGCGCGTCGGCATCGTGACCAATGGCCGCGCCGATATCCAGGCGCGAAAGGTGGCGGCCCTCGGCCTGGCACCGCACGTCGACGCCGTCGTCCTGGCGTCCGAGCATGGCACCGGGGCGGGGAAGCCCGATGCGGCGCCCTTCCTCGCGGCCTGCGCCGCGTTGGGGGTGGCTCCCTCACGCACCGTCTTTGTCGGCGACGACCTGACGTGTGACATGGCCGGGGCGCGCGCCGTGGGCATGGCCACGATTTGGATACCGTCGGCCACGGCCGGCCCGACCGGACCGCCGGCGGCGGGCGCGACCGGCGCCGATTGCACGCTCCCGTCGCTGGCCGGCGTTCCCGCGGCCGCCACTCAGTTGCTCGCATCCCGTTGGAGTTCCCATGTCGCCTGACGTCAGCCCCCTGCGCATCGGCCCCCGCGTCGCCGGCGCCGGCGCGCCCCTCTTCGTCATCGCTGAAATCGGCCTCAATCACGGCGGCTCGACCGACCGGGCCCTCGCCCTGGTCGACGCGGCTGCGGACGCTGGCGCCTCGGCGGTGAAGCTGCAGACGCTCGACGCCGCGGCCCTGGTGGCGCCCGGGGCGCCCGCCCCGGCCCATGTCCCGGCGTCCTCGCTGGTGGACTTCTTCCGCCGCTTCGAGCTCGACGAGGACGCCCACGCCCCGGTGGCGGCGCGGGCGCGCGAGCGCGGCCTGGCCTTCATGGCCACGCCGTTCTCCGAAGCAGCCGTGGACCTGCTCGAACGGGTCGGGGTCGATGCCTACAAGATTGCCAGCGGCGACATCACCTGGGAAGCCCTGATCGCCCGAGCGGCGCGGACCGGCAAGCCGCTCGTCATCTCGACCGGCATGGCGACGCTGGACGAGGCCGAGCGCGCCGTGCACTGGGCCACGAGCGCCGGCAGCGGCGGCGATCGCGCTGCTGCACTGCGTGTCGGCGTATCCGGTCCCGTCCGGCAGCGAGAACCTGCGCGCCATCGCCACGCTGGCCGAGGCCTGCGGCGTGGTCGTCGGGCTGTCCGATCACGGCGCCGACGCCTTTGCCGCGCCCCTGGCGGTCACCCTCGGCGCCGCCATCTACGAGCGCCATCTGGTGCTCGCCGCCGACGACGGCAGCATCGACGCGGCCGTGTCGAGCACGCCCGACGAACTGGCCGCCATCGTGCGGGCCACCGCCCGCGCCGCCGCCGCCCTGGGCAGCGGCGCGAAGCGGTGCCTGCCGGCCGAACATGCCAACCTCACCGCAGCCGCCGCGCGCTGCACGCGCGCCGTTGGCTGCCGGCCGGCCACGTGGTGGCCGCCGACGACGTCATCGCGCTTCGTCCCGGCGGGGGCCTCGGCGCCGAGCGGCTCCGGGACCTCGTCGGCGCCAGGCTGGCCCGGCCCGTCGACGGCGGCACGGCCTTCCATGCCGCCGACCTGCAGCGCCTCGAGCAGGGAACCGACCATGTCGCTTAACGTCCTCATCACCGCCGCGTCGCGCCGGGTGCCGCTGGTGCGCGCCTTCCAGCGCGCCGCTCGCACCATCGCGGCGGCAACGTCATCGTCACCGACGTCAACCCGCTGTCGCCGGCGGTGCACGTCGCCGACCGCGCCTACCGCGTGCCGCTGGCCACCGCTCCGGACTACCTCGACGCGGTGCTCGCGATCGCGACCGGCGAACGGATCTCGCTGGTCGTGCCGACCATCGACGACGAACTGGTGCTCTTCGGCCACGCCGCCGCCCGCTTCCGCGAGCCGGCATCCGCGTCGCGGTGTCGCCGCCGCACACCTCGGAGCTGTGCAACGACAAGTACGCGACCTGCCGTTACCTGCTGGAGCACGGCGTTGCCGCGGCCGCGTCCTGGCTGCCGGCCGACGTGCCGGCCGACGCGGCGTTTCCGCTCTTCATCAAGCCGCGCCGCGGACGCGGCAGCGTCGGCGCCTATCACGTGCGCCAGCGCCGCGAGCTCGACTTCTTCGTCGACTACGTGCCCGATCCGGTGGTGCAGGAGTATCTCGACGGCCCCGAGTTCACCATCGACATGCTGTGCGACTTCTGGGCCAGCCGCTGTCCATCGTGCCGCGCGAGCGCGTCGTCGTCCGCGCCGGGGTCATCGATCGCGGCCGGACCGTCAACGACCCGGCGCTGATCGAGCTGGCGCGGCTGCGCCGCCGCGCTGCCGTTCGTCGGCGCGGTCAACATCCAGTGCCGCATCGTCGACGGCGTCCCGGTGGTGTTCGAGATCAACCCGCGGTTCTCCGGCGGCATCCCGCTGACCATCGAGGCCGGCGCCGACTTCCCGCGCATGCTCGTCGATCTGGTGGCGGGGAAGCGCGTGCCCGCGACCATCGGCCACTTCCGCGACAACCTGTGGATGACCAGCTACGAGGCGTCGGTGTTCCTCGACGGCGCCCGGATCGAATTGCCGGAGTATCCCGGCCACGTCGCCATGGGAGACGTGGCATGAGCCTGCGGGCCGCCATCATCGTCCAGGCGCGCATGGGCTCGAGCCGGTTGCCCGGCAAATCCCTGGCGCCGATTGCCGGCCGGTCGCTGCTGGCCCGCGTGGTCGAGCGCCTGACCACCCGTGCCGACCTGCCGGTGGTGCTCGCCACCACCACCCTGCTCGAAGACGACCTGTTGTGCGAGGAAGCCGAGCGGCTCGAGATTGCCGTGCTGCGCGGCTCGGCCGACGACGTGCTCGGCCGCTATGCGTTTGCGGCCTCGGTCCTGGGTGTGTCGGCGATCGTCAGGGCCACGGCCGACAATCCGGCGGTGGACCTCGAGTCGCCCGGGCGCACGCTCGAGATCCTGCAACGTTCGGGCGCCGACTACGTCGTCGACTATGGGTTGCCGCTCGGCGCCACGGTCGAAGCCATCGCCGTGCCGGCGCTCATCCGCGCCGCCGCGCTGGCCACCGACGCCTACGACCGCGAGCACGTCACGCCCTTCATCCGCCGCGACGCCCGGTCGCGGGCCGTCGACTCGCTGGCGCCGACGGCGCTGCGGCGTCCCGACCTCCGCTTCACGGTCGACACCGCCGACGACCTCGAGTACATGCGTCGCGTCTATCAGGAGGCCGGGCCGGGCGCCACCCCGGCCGCGCTCGACCTGCTCATCGCCGCCGCCGATCGGCTGCGCGCCCGCGATTCGGAACAGCCTGGAGCCGACGCGCGGTGAGCAACTCACGATTGAACGACGCGGCGTTTCTCTTCAGCGTGCCGCTGACGGTGGCGCTGATTGTCATGGCCCAGTCAATCGACGGCGGCCGCCTGGCGACGCTGCTGCAGCCGTCGGCCGCGCTGGTGGTCTTCGGCGGCACGGCCGCGGCCGTCATCTTCAGCTTTCCGCTGGCGCTGCTGGCCCGCACGTGGCGGGCCCTGCGCAAGGCATTCGGCAAGGCCCCGGAATCGGATTCTCGCGCTGCTGACCCGCATGGGCGACTACGCGGTCCGGGCCCGGCACCGCGGGGCGCTGTCGCTCGAGCACGCGGTCGGCGTCAACGACGACCCGTTCCTGGTGCGGGCCATCTCGCTCGTCGTCGACGGCGTGCCGGCGGCCGACGTGCGCCACACGCTCAAGACCTTCAGCCAGGCCCGCGAGGAATCCGATGCCGAGTGCGCGCTGGTGCTCGAGGCGGCCGGCGGCTATGCGCCGACGCTCGGCATCCTCGGGGCCGTGCTCGGCCTCATCCAGGCGATGGAGCACCTGACGACGCCGTCGAGTGTCGGCCCGGGCATCGCGGTGGCCTTCGTCGCCACTGTCTACGGCGTGGGCTCGGCCAACCTCGTGTTCCTGCCCCTGGCGACGCGCCTGCGCAGCCTCGGCCGCGCCGCCGCGCTCAGCCGGGAAGTGGTCATCGAGGGCGCGGTCGCGATCCAGCAGGGCATCCATCCCTCGCTCGTCGACGGCCACCTCCAGAGCCTTTTGCTGGCCTGGCACGGCGTGCCTCGCAAGGCCAAGACCAAGAGCAAGGGCGGGTCCGCCGGCACGCCCCCGGCGGCTCCGACGCTGGTGAAGTCATGAACATCCGCTTCTCGGCCACCCAGGTGTCGCGGGACCGCTGGCTGATCTCCTATGCCGACTTCATGACGCTGCTGTGCGCCTTCTTCACCACGCTCTACGCCGCCTCGCTCGTGGACGCGGCCAAGCCGGCCACGCCCGCGCCCGCGCCGTTGCAGGTGATCGCGCCGGCGCCGCTCGTGCCGCCGCCCGAGGCGGTGCCGCCGCCGGACGAGGCCCAAGCGCTGCGCGCCGCGGTGGAAGCCGGGCTGGCCGAGGAACTGGCCGCCGGGTATCTGCAGCTCATCGAAGACCGCCGCGGCCTGGTCGTCGAGGTGCCCGAAGCCGGCTCGTTCGACGTCGGCCGGGCCGAACTCTCGACCGATGCCGAGCGCATGATGCGCCGCGTCGCCGCCGTGCTGGCCGAACTGCCCAACCAGGTGCGGGTCGAAGGACACACCGACGACGCGCCCATCCGCACCGTCAAGTTCGCCTCGAACTGGGACCTGTCGACGGCCCGGGCCACCCGTGTCGTCGAGTTCCTGATGGCCAGCGGCGGGGTCGATCCGGCGCGGCTGTCGGCGGCCGGCTATTCGCAGTTCAAACCGCGCGCCGCCAACGCCACGTCGGCCGGCCGGACGCGCAACCGGCGCGTCGACCTGGTGATCCTCAACGCCGCGACGGCCCGCGCCGAGGAGCCCGGTCCCGGAGCGCAGCCATGAGATTGCCGTTCTCGCCCGAAGAACTGGAACAGCTGCTGGCCCGGCCGGTGCGGCAGCTGCTGACCGCGGCCGATCGCCGGGCCTTTGCCGGCAAGCGCGTCCTGATCACCGGCGGCGGCGGCTCGGTCGGCTCGGAACTGGCGCGCCAGATTGCCGACTGCGGTCCGGCGGCGCTGACGCTGGTCGACCACTCCGAGCTGGCGCTCTTCGAGATCCTGCGCGAGCTCACCGAACGCGCGCCGCACGTCACGGTCGAGCCCGTGCTGGCCGACGTGTGCGGCACCCAATTGATGCGCCGCACGCTGGCCGCCGCGGCCCCCGCCGTCGTGTTCCACGCCGCCGCCTACAAGCACGTGGGCATGGTCGAGCGCGATGTCTGCGCCGGCGTCGCCGGCAACGTCATCGGCACGGTCAACGTGGTGCGGGCCAGCCGCGAGCAGGGCGCGCGCTTCGTGCTCGTGTCGTCGGACAAGGCGGCCGCGCCGCGCAGCGTGATGGGCGCCACCAAGCGGCTGGCCGAGTTTGCGACGCTGGCCGAAGCCGGGCCGTCGTTCCGTCCCCTGGTCGTGCGCTTTGGCAACATCCTGGGCAGCAGCGGCAGCCTGCTGGCGGTCCTGCGCGACCGCGTGCGCCGCGGCCTGCCGTTGCGCATCACCGATCTCGAGGCGACGCGCTACGTGATGACGGCTGGCGAAGCCGTGTCGCTGATGATGAAGGCCGATGTGCTGGCCCGCCGCCCCGAGACCTACTGGCTCGACATGGGCGAGCCAGTGGGCATCGGCGATCTCACCGAGCGGCTGCTTGCCATCGAGGCGGCGGCCGGCTTCGCCCGCGTCCCAATCGAGGTGGTGGGCCTCGGCCCGGGCGAGAAACGCTGCGAGGAACTGACCACGCAGGGCTTGCGCATGTGTCCAACCCCCCACCGGCGCATCTGGGTGGCGCGGCAGCGGCCGAGCGACCGCGCCGCCGTGGCGCGGACGCTGGAGCGGCTGCGGCGGCTGGTGGCGCGCGGCGAAGCCGAAGCGGCGCTGCGGCTGCTGGCCGCGGCCGTGCCGGACTTCGAGGCCAGCGCCGAAGCGTGGGCGGCCGCCCGGCGCCAGCAGGCCGCGGCTGGCCGACGCGCGCCGCTCCGGCGCAGCGCATAGCGGAGGAGCAGCCGTGCGGGTACTGCATCTGACGTCGTTCGTCGACGGGAGCGCCGGCCAGGCGGCGAGCGAGCTGGCGCTCGGCCAGCGCCGCGCCGGACACGAGGTCGTGCTGGTGACGTCGCTGACGGCGGTCGGCGCGCACGTAAACGAGCCGGCGCTGCTCGCCCGTCTCACCGCTGGCGGCGTGACGGTCCATCAGGTCGATTCGCTGGCCGCGCGCCAGGCCGGTGCCAACGCCGCCGTGGCCGAGTTCATCCACGAGCAACTCGGCACGGCGGCCGCCTTCGACGTGCTCCACACGCATGGCACCGTGCCGAGCGTGGTGGCCATCGCCGCCGTTCACAAGGTGACGGGGCGCGTGCCGGTCGTGCAGACCATTCACGAGTGGAGTGTGACGCGGCCGTCGAGCGGCTGCCAACCCTACGATCTCGAAGTCATGAATCTGGTGGACCGCGCGGTGGCGCCCACCTGGGAAATGGCCGCGCACCTGGCCACGCGCGGGGTCGCGCGCCGGCAGCTCGCCGTCGTGCCCTACGGCGTGCCGCACGAGCCGCCGCCCGCGGCGACCGACCGGCTCGACCAGGACATGCGTGAGTGGCGCGCCCGCGGCGGCGTCGTGCTGTGTTATCTGACGGCCCCCGGTTCCTGGCACGACTTGCGGCTGTTGATCAACGCGCTGCCCTTCGTGAAGACCCAGCTGACGCTGCTCTGCGTGGTCTTCGGCGGCGCTCCGGCGGCGGGGCAGCCAGTCGTCCCGGCCGACGGGAGGGTGCAGGTACGCTTCGCGCCGCCCGGCGCGACCGTGCGGCCATACCTCCGTGCCACCGACTTCGTGGTGCTGCCCTCGGGGGACGGCGAGCAGCCGCTGGCGGTGCTCGAGGCGTTCTGCGACCAGGTGCCGGTCGTGGCCAGCCGCGTGCCCGAACTGACCGAGTTCGTCGAGGACGGCCAGACCGGGTGGCTGTTCGACCCGACCGAGGCCAGGGCGTTGGCCGAGACCATCGGCCTGGCCGGCGCCACCGCGCCCCATCAGCTGCGCGCGCTCTGCCAGCGGGCCCGTGTGCGCTATCAGTCGGAGTTCACCGTCGACCGGATGGTCAGCGGCTACCTGCGCGAGTACGCCAGGCTCGCGTGAACCGTCGCACCGCGTGGCGACGCGGTGTCGGCATGACGTCACGACCTGACGTGTTGGTGCGACGTGCCCTCCGGCGCCGGTCGGGCGTGTCGGCCGCGTGTCGGCCGGGCGACGCGGCCGCCGGACGTCCGGTCAGCTCCAGCCCCGCTGGTCGGTCCGCCGACGCCCCGCTTCACGGAAGTGCCGGGGCCGGCACCGCCCGCCGGCGCAGCGGAGGTGGCACCGCCGTTGCTCATCGACGGCGCATGGAACGGCTGACCCCGAATCTCCTCGCTCTCGGCGCTGCCCGTCTCTCCGCCGCGTCCGCACGCGTCGCGGCCGGCGCGCCGCTGGCAGTCGCCCTCTTCAACGACAGCGGCGATGACCCGCAGGTGGTGGCCCAGGCCACCTCGCACGCGCGGCGGCGTCAGCTGCGTCGCGCCGGCGCCGAAGTGCGCCACGCCTATTTCCGCGGTGACTGGCAGGAACTGGCGGCCGGCACGCTCGAGGAGGGCACGGCCATCGCCCTGGCCTCGCCGGAACTGCGCCGCGTCTTTGCCGAGGTCGACGCCCTGGTCGTCGCCGGCGACACGATGCGCGACCAGCCGCATGTGCACCTGCTGGCGATCCTGGCCGCGGCCCAGCAGATGGACGTGCCGACCTATCTCGTGAACGCGTCGCTCGGCGACTGCGCCGACGCGGGCGCGGTGCTGGCCCGGCTCAGTGACTGCACCGTGCGCGACCTTGACAGCGCGCGCCGCCTCACGCAACTGGGGGTGGCCCATCGCCTGCTGCCCGACACGGTTTTCACCGCGCCCTTCGTGGATCGCGCGCACCGCGACTTCACCGGCCACCTGGTCGTAACCGACTGCCATCCGTCGCGCCGGACCGGCTTCGTGGCGGCCCTGGCCGCCGTCCGCGCTGCCTGGCCGGGCATGGTCGCCGACTACGCCCTCGACGCCGCCGGCGGCACCGGCGCGTGGCGCGGCGCCGTGGCCGATTGGCGACGGCCTCGGTGGTGCTCTGCGGCGGCTACGACGGCGCCTGTCTTGCCCTGAGGGCTGGCGTGCCCTTCGTGGTGCTGGGCCCCGACCCGGCCGCCTCGGCCCTGCTCGAGACGATTCCCGGCTATCCAGCCGCGGCGGCCGACCCGTCGCTGTCGCTGGCCGGGCGCGTGGCGGCCGTCATGGCCGCGCGCGCGTGGTTCACGGCCGCCGGCCGGACGGCCGCCGGTCGCGTGGACGCCACCTTCGCGCGGCTGCGACCCGGGTTCGGCGGAGCCGGACGCGACGATACCTGGAGCGGGTCGATCGACGCCGTCGTGGCCGCCGTCAGGATGATGACGCCGCCCGGCGGCAGCGTGCTGCACGCCGGCGCCGGACAGGGACGCATCGTCGAGGCGCTGGCCCGGTGCGGGCTGCGGCCGTGGGGGGCCGACGTGGCCCGTCGCCTGAACCGTCCGGATCGCAACCGCTATTCGCCGGCCACGCCGCTGGCGCTGCCCTTTGCCGACCACGTCTTCTCGACGGTGCTGGTCTCGGCCGACTGGCTCGAGCATCTCGACGCCGACGATCTCGAAACCGCCGTGGACGAACTGGCCCGCGTCGGCCGCGAGGTGCTGCTGATTGAAGTGTCGGGCCGGCCGCTGCGGGCCGACCGCGCCGTCGCGACGCGCTCCAGCGCCGATGACTGGCCGCATCACGGGGCGGCGCTTGGACTGCACAGGCGCGCGTGGCCTGTGGCCGGCGCCGACCCGACCGGTCCAACCGGCGGCACGCTGCTGGCGATGGCCGTGCCGGCTGAGCGTGCCCCGCGCGGCCGGCGCGACGACGGCCTCCCTCATCGGCTCACACCAGTGCATCCCGGCGTGCTGGCCGCCGCCACGCGCGCGCGCCGCTGGTCCCGCAACGAGCTCGCGTAGTCATGGCTGCCCACCTGCTGGCCTTGTCGCGCCCCCGCGCCCGCGCCGCCGCGCGTCGCGACCACGTTCGCATCCTCCACGTCCTCATCGGCCACGCCGAAGCGGAAGCCGAGGATCTCGATCGCCAGATTGCCGCGGCAGGCGGAACCCGCCTGCGCGTCGACCTCGTGGTCGGCCTGGGCCGCGCCCTGGCCCAGCTGGCGGCGCATCCGCCGGCGCTGGCCTTGGTGCAGACGGCAGCCCTCGAGGGGGCGCGGGCGGCGCTGGCCGAACTGAAGCGGGTACGCCCGGCGCTCCCGGTCGTGCTGCTGACCGGCGACGACGAAGACGGCGCCGCCGTGGCGGCCGTGCGCGCCGGGGCCGAAGACTGCGTGCCGCTCCGTGGCGCCAGCGGCCCGTCGCTGGTGCGGGCAATACTCTGCGCGCTCGAACGGACCAGCCATGCGGCGGCGCTGCGCACCGCGGCGGTCACCGATCCGCTGACCGGCCTGCCCAATCGTCATGCCCTGCGCACCGGCGTCGAGCACGCGCTGGCGCGGGCCCGGCGCACCCGTCGCGCCGTGGCCGTGTTGTTCGTGGATCTCGACGGCTTCAAGGACGTCAACGACGCGCATGGCCACGAGACCGGGGACCGGGTGCTGGCCGAGGTGGCCCGCCGCTTCACCGGTCGCAGCCGCGCCATGGACACGGTGGCGCGGCTCGGCGGCGACGAGTTCGTGATCGTCATGGAGGATCTCCGCGACGGCCGCTTCGCCGCGACGTTGGCGGCCAAGGTGGTGGCGGCGGCGGCCGAACCGGTGGTTGTCGATGGCCGGACCGTGCGCCTGACCACCAGCGTCGGGATCAGCCTGTTCCCGGATGACGGACGCGATGCCGGCACCCTCATGCGGCACGCCGACGTGGCCATGTATGCCGCCAAGGCGGCCGGTAAGAACGGCTACTGCTACTACGCCCCGGCGATGAACGCGCACTCGCGCTCGCGCGCGTCGCTCGAGACGGCCCTGGCCGGCGCGCTCGACCGCGGCGAGTTCGAACTCCATTACCAGCCGGTGTGGCAAGCCTCGGGCAAGCGCATCTCGAGCTGTGAGGCCCTGTTGCGCTGGCGCCGTCCCGGGCACGGCATCGTGGCGCCAGCGGCGTTCCTGGCGGTCGCGGAAGAATGCGGGCTGATCGTGCCGATCGGCCGCTGGGTGCTGGCGGCCGCCGGCGCGCAGGCCCGCCGCATGCGCGAGGCCGGCTTCGCCGTCGGCGTGTCGGTGAACCTGTCACGGCGGCAAATTGCCGAGCCGTCGCTGCTCGGCGATGTCCAGCGCGTGCTCGAAGCCGAGTCGCTGCGCCCCGGCGATCTGCACCTCGAGATCCCGGAATCGGTGCTGGTCGACGCCGACGCCCGGGTCGTCGCCGTGCTGGCCGGCCTCGACGCGCTGGGTGTGCCGCTGGTGGTCGACGACTTCGGCAACGGGACGTCGTCGCTGGCCGGGTTGCAGCGTCTGCCGGTGCGGCGCGTGAAGATGAACGGGCAACTGGTCCGGCAGGTCCCGGGCACGCGCGCCAGCGAGGAAATGGTGCGCGCCGTGCTGACGCTGGGCCGCACGCTGGGCGTGCACGTGATGGCCGAGGGGGTCGAGACCGGGCAGCAGGCGTCGTTCCTCCGCGCGCATGGCTGCGACGACATGCAGGGCTACTTCTACGGCCATGCGCTGCCGGCCGAGGAGTGGCTGAGCTATCTGCGCTGGGCGTGTAGCGCCGTGGTCGGCAGTGACGCTGCCGCCCGAGTCACGCCGACGGTGAGCAGCCGGCGCGCGAACGCGTGCGTCACGCGGCCGCGGCTGCCGGGTGCGGCGCTGGCCGCCGCCCGGGCGGGACGCATCGTCGTCGGCCGGTTCGGATCCGGAGTGCCGACGTGACGCGCGACGGTGGCGCCGCCGCCCACGCCCTGCCCTGGGTGCAGGCGGCACTGGGCGATCGGCCGATGCCGCCAATGGCGGTCCTCATCGGCCTCGGCGACGGCGCGGTGCTCGACGCCATCGACGGCCTGCGGCCGGGCGTGCGCCTCCTGCTGGTGGAGCCCGACGCCGCGGTGGCGGCGGCGTTCCGCGCCAGCGACGACGGCCGGCGCCGCCTGGCCGCAGGAACCCTGTTGTGTCTTGGCGGTCCCGACTACGCCGGCGCCGATGAGGCGTGGCGGCTCTACCCGCCCAATCCCGACGATCACGTGCTGCTCGTCTCACCCGACGCGGCCCGCGACCGCGCCCGCGTGCTCGAGGCGGCGCGGCTCGTCGGGAAGATCCTGTTCGGGGCGCGTGCCAATGCCGAGGCCCGCCGGCACTTCGCGCCGCGCTATCTCGCCAACTCGCTGGCCAACCTGCCAGCGATCGCGCGGGGCAGCAGCGTGGCGGCGCTGGCGGGCGCCTTTGCCGGCCGCCCGGTCGTGGTCGTCGGGGCCGGGCCGTCGCTCGATGCGGCGCTCGCCGATCTGGCGGCGCTGCAGAACCGGGCCGTGGTGATCGCCACCGACACGACCCTGCGGCCGCTGCTGCACGCCGGTATCGAGCCCCATCTCGTCGTCGGCGCCGACCCCAGTGCCAGGAACGCGCGGCACTTCTTTGGTTTGCCGCCGTGCCCGCGTACGTGGCTGGTCGCCGAGTCCGCGCTCGACCCCGACGCGGCCGCGACGTTTGCCGGCCGCACGTTCTGGTTCCGCGTGTCGGAGCACGATCCGTGGCCCTGGTTCGGCACGCTCGGCGTCGAGACCGGACCCCTCGATATGTGGGGCTCGGTGCTCACGGCCGCCTTCCGCGTCGCCCTTCTCGGCGGCGGCGGCCCCATCACTTTCATCGGCGCCGACCTGGCCTACACCGGCGGTCGCCCGTATGCGCGCGGCACCACCTACGAATTCGACTGGGCCTACACCGCGGCCCTCGGCGTGGGGCTGGAAGAAGCCTGGCGGCAGCAGACCGCCATGACCGAGCGCCTCACCACCCGGTCGGTGACCGGCGGACTGGTCGAGACGAGCCGGCCGCTGCAGGTCTTCGGCGACTGGCTGGTCAACCGCATCGGCCGTTGTGGCCGGCGCGTGTTCAACGCCACCGGCGGCGGCATCCTGGCGGGTCCCGGCATCGAGCAGACCACGCTGCGCGCGGCCATCGGCGGTGGATCGACCGTGCCGGCGCCCGTGTGGCGAAGCACCCCCACCACGTCCACGCCGTTGACGGCGCTCGCCGGCGCCGTCGCCGAC
Organism: uncultured Acidobacteriota bacterium; assembly: GCA_963843885.1. Classification (GTDB taxonomy): domain Bacteria; phylum Acidobacteriota; class Vicinamibacteria; order Vicinamibacterales; family UBA2999; genus CADEFD01. The sequence goes on along the minus strand of CAWJMJ010000004.1, from coordinate 62,689 downwards.
GTTCGCGACGCGGTCGACGCGAACGACGCGGACCAGCCGCTCGTCCGCGCCTGGACGGCGTTCAGCGGCGGCGCCTTCGACCGGGCCGCCGTGCGCGCCGCCCTGGACCGCGCCGCGGCCGGGTGCGGCGGCGAGCCGTCGGTCACGCCAGACCTGCCGTCGCTGCCGTGGCCGGCCCTGGTCGCCGCGGGCGTGCCGCTGAAATGGTTCCACGACCTGCCGGCGCACGTCACCACCGCCAATGGGACCGCATCGGACGCTCGGATCCGGTGCGGTGCGCCGTGGCTGCTCGCGCCGCTCGTGCCGATGCTCGAGGCCGGCGCCGTCGCCATTGATGCATCGAGTGCAGCCGACGTGATGTCGTCGGCGCTCGCCCCAGGGTTGCGCCCGTGGCCGCCGCTCGTGGCGTGGCCCTTGCGCCTCTTCGACGCGCTCGTGCCGGAGACCGAGCCCGGCCCCGCGTCGTTCTTCGCCCCGCCGGCCCCGACGCCGGGGCCCGCGTGTCCTGGGGCGACATTGGCCCAGGTGGCGCGGGCGCTGGCGTCGCAGGTGAGTGTGCGATGGATGCGCGCTGCCGTTGGCCACTCGAGCGACGCGCAGGCGGCGCGTGTGCGCGGGGTGGCCGCCTTGATCGAAGGCGCCGGCGAACCCGATCCGCCGGGGAGGGCGCTCGGCCCCGCCCTGACGGTGTCGCTGACGGGCGGCGGCGCTCCGGCCGTGCAGGTCACTCGCCGCGTCGCCGGCGCGCACCTCCCGCGCGTTCTCACCGGCTGTCTGCGCGTTCCGGCCGCCGCCGCGGCGAGGCCGGCGCGGCTGGCCTCGTATGCAAGACACGGCGCGCGCATCGACGTGGACGTCAGCGATGTCGCGGCCGTGGTCACGCCGCGGGTGCTCACGGCCGAAGGGCTCGCGCCCAGCGCCTCGGCGTACGGTGTGGAAGGCGGCGCGGTGGTGGCGCCGCTGCACCGCCACGCGAGCACGTGGATCGGCGAGGACGGCGCCGTCCGCCCCTTTGCGTCCTGGCCACGCACGATTGTCGGTGAGCTGCCGATGGGCGAGGGCGCGGTGGCGTGGAGTAACGGCACTGGCGCGTGGCCCGACCTCGATCCCGGCTACGTCATGTACCGGACGACCAGCGCGGGCCCGGTCCGCGTCGACGCCTTGCCCTTCCGGCCCACGGCGGGCGCATGGTTCAACGGCCATCTCTACTGGAACACGTTCCGGACCGGGCTGGGCCGGTGGCGGCCCGGGACGCCGGGCGAGCTGCTGCTCGACGACGAGACATGCAGCGGCGTGTTCGCCGACGGCGAGGCGCTGGTCCTGGCCCCGGCCACGCGCGACACCGAGGGCCGCGTGGTGCGGCGCGTCCACGCGGCGGGCTCACGGCTCCGCGCCGATGGCACCCGCGAGGGTGTCGCGCTGCCGGCCGAGGGCGCCGCGACCAGCCGCGTCACCGGGCCGGACGGGTGGACGGCCACCGCCCACCCCGACGCCGATGTGATCCTGCTCGAGCGGGCTGGGCGCCGCGTCGAATCTGACCTGCCATTACCCGATGACGGTCGCGTGGGCTGGTCGGTCGCTCGTCACCTGCACGGCGCCCGGGGACGTGTTGCTGTTCGAACGGCTGGCCGACACCGTGTCGGCGTTCGCGTAGCCCCGGCGCGGCACGCGCCTTGCTCTTTCGGGCGTCGAGAGGCGAGAGCGGCGTGTATATCCAGACGAAACCCGTCGACAACGGGACCAGCGCCAGGACCGGAGTGTCGGACCCCCGTCACCCCATGTCCGGAGGAGCGGCCGATACGGTCGTGTTCCTGCTCGTCGACGCACTTCGGCACGACTATGTCGGCCGGACGCGCTTTCTGGCCGACCTCGCCACGCGCAGCCTGACCGGGCAGCTCGAGGAACCGTTCGGGTTCTGCCCGCGCGGCGCCTACTTCGGCGGCCTGACGATGGCCGAGCAGGGCTACACCAACCTGTTCCGGTTCGACCCTCCGAACAGTCCGTTTGCCTGGACCCGGGAGCTGACCGGCGGCGACGACGCTGACGCGGCGCTGCGGGCGGCGCTCCGGCCGGGGATCGTCTCGCGGGCCAAGGCAGTGGTGCCGCCCTTTGCCGCGATGTACCTCGACCCGCTGGACATCCCGTTGCCGTGGCTCGGCTACTTCGACGTCTGCGAACGCCAGGGGCCGGCCAGCACCACCGTCGGATACCACTCGCTCTTTCATCAGCTCGACGCGCGCGGTGAGCCGTGGCTGGACCTGTCGTGGCCGTACCTGGGCTGGACCGGACCGCTGACCAGCGGACGGGTGGCCGGCATGGCGCTCGACGCCCTGCGGCCGACGCAGCGCCTGGCCTTCATCCACCTGCCCGAACTCGACATGGTCGGCCACGCCTACGGCCCCGGCTCGCGCGAGTTGCAGGCCGCGCTCGAAGACACCGACCGGTTGTGCGAGCTGCTGTGCGCGCGCGTCGCCGAGTTGTATCGCAACCCCGTCGTCGTCATTGCCGGCGATCACGGGATGTTGCCGGTGGTGCGGCGCGTCGACGTGGCCAGCGCCCTGGCCGCAACCGGCCTGCGCTTCGGCGCCGACATCGCCTATTTCATCGACTCGACCATGGTGCGCCTGTGGGGACTCTCGCCGGCGGCCTTGCCGATCGCCGCCGCGGCGCTCGACGCGTGCGGCGGCGGGCGCCTGCTCGACGCCGCCGACTGGGCCCGATACGGGCTCACCGGCATCGACCCCAGAAGCGGCCACGCCATCTTCCTGGCCGACCCCGGCGTGCTCTTCAGCCCCAACTTCTTCGACTGGACCGGCAGCGCCACGATCCGCGGCATGCACGGCTATGCCCCCGAGGTGGACGACAACCGCGGCGCGCTGCTCATCTACCGTCCCCATGCGCCCACGAGCGGCGAGTGCGGCGTGGTGGCGGCGCGCGACCTCCATCCGATGTTCCAGTCGTGGCTTGGCCTGGACCAGACCCCGCCCACGGCGCCACCCGGTGGCGGGGCGGCAGCCGTGAAGAACGGCGCGGGGGCGCCGCTGACGGCGTGTGAGGGCGAGCCCTCGAGGGCACCCGGCCGCTGGTCGGTCAACGGCACCGCGGCATCCGACGCCGTCGTCGCGGCGCATCTGGCGGTGATCGTCGAGGCGGTGCGGCAGCGCGCGCCGGAAACGGCGGCGATCGTCCTGGCCGGCGGCTTCGGACGCGGCGAAGGCACGGTCGTGACCGGGCCGGCCTCGGGCCGGCCGCAGCCGGTGAACGACTACGACATCGTGGTGGTCGGCGCCCGCGCCGGCGCGCTCGACGGCCTCGATAGCGAACTGAGGACGCGGTTCGGCCTCGACTTCGTCGATCTGTGGGCGCGCGCGGATCTCCAGCCGGCCACGCCGCTCTCGCAGTTCGATTTCGACCTCCGCTACGGCGCGACGCTGCTGTGGGGCGATCCGCTGGCACTCGACACGCTGCCGCGCCACGCGCCCGCCGACCTGCACGTGGACGAAGGCATCTTCCAGATCGGCACCCGCGCTGGCGGCCTGCTGCTTGGGCTCACGGCCGAATCCGACGGGCCCGGCGGCCAATCCGACGGGCCCGGCGCCGCCGATCCCGACGGGTTCCGCGACCGCCAGCGCGGCAAGTTCCTGCTCGCGCTGGCCGACGCCTGGCTGATGGCCCACGCCGACTATCACGCGTCGTATCAGGTGCGGCGGCGGCGCTTTGCCGCCCTCGCCACCGCGCTGCCGGCCGCCGTGCGCACGGCCATCGACGGCGCCTTCGCCGCGAAACTCACCGGCGTTGCCCTGGCCCCGGTTCCCGACGCGGTGGCGGACTGCGGCGAGGCCCTGCAGCAGTTCGAAGCAGCACTGGGATGGGAGCGCGATCCCGCGGTCGTCCGCGACGCGCTCACCCGCACCGTCGCGCGACGGGTGCGAGCCGGCCACGAGTGGTTGGCCGCGGCCGCCGCGCGTGGCCTGATCGGCCGGCCCTCGCTCCTGGCCGCACCAACCGCCCCTGCCGCCGCGATCTATCGAGGGCTGCTCGAGAGCGTGCGGGCGTGGCAGGACCCGGAGCCCCAGCGGCGCGATCGCGTCGCCGCGGCGCTGGCGCCGGAGTTCTCGATCTCCCCCGCGCCGTCGGCCGACGTCGCGGCCGCCCTCGCCCGAACCTGGCTGACGTTCTTCCATCCATGAGCCCTCCTACGTTCACCGTGATCGTGCCGTGCTTCAACGGCGAGGCGACGCTGGCCGAGTCGCTGCAATCGGCCCTCGGCCAGGTGTCCGCCGCGCTCGAGGTGATCGTCGTCGACGACGGCTCGACCGACGGGTCGGCCGGCATCGCGCTGGCCCTCGCGCAAGCGGACGCGCGAGTCAGCGTCGTGCGGCAACAGAACGCCGGCGTGGGCGCCGCCCGCAACGCCGGCCTGGCGCGGGCCCGGGGCCGCTACGTCTCGTTCCTCGATGCCGACGACCTCATGGAACCGCACAAGCTCGCCCGTCAAGGCGCCGTCCTCGATGCCGATGAGGCCATCGGACTGGTCCTGTGCGACGGCTGCGTCATCGACGGCGCCGGCTCGCAGGTGTGGCCGACGCTGGTGGACCTGCGGCGGTTTGCCGGCCATCCGCCGCTGCTGTCGGTGTGCCTGCTGGGCGGGCCGTTCCCGCCGGTGGTGCCGCTCGTCCGCACCGCGCTGGCGCGCCAAGTCGGCGGCTTCGATGCGGATCGGCGCACCTCGGGCTGGGCCGATATCGACTTCTGGATGCGCCTGGCGGTGGCTGGCGCCGAATATCACGTGCTGGCCGAGCCACTGGTGCGCTACCGCTCGACGCCGTCGAGCATGAGCGCCGACGCGCGCGCGATGGCGCAGGCGGCCGATCTCGTGTTCGCCAAGCTCTGCGCGACGCATCCCGAAGCCACAGCCCGGGCCCTGCGCACGGCGCAGCGGCGCGTCCGCGAGTTGGAGATCGCGCGCGACGAACTGCGCGGGCTGGCCGTGACCTTGCTCGCCGAACGTCAGGACGCAGCCGGGGCCGCCGCGCCGCGGCCGGCGCCGGTGCTGGCCGGGGCGTCAGCCGCGTCGCGGCGTCCGGAAGCCGAAGCGCTCGTGCAGGCCCTGGCGCGCGACAGCATCGGCCGGGCCAGGCCGGTGTGGATCTGGGGCGCCGGCGCGGCCGGCCGTCAGGTGCTGGCCCGCCTCGCGGCCGCCGGCGGCCGCGTCGCGCGCTTCATCGACAGCGACGAGCGGCGGGCGGGCACGACGTGGGCCGGCGTGACGGTGACCGGACCGGCCGCCCTGGTGCGCGCCGCGGACCGTCCGTTCGTGATCGTGGCGTCGATCCATGCCGCCGCCATCGTGCCGGTGCTGAACGCGCTCGGGTGGCACGAGAGCCGCGATTATCATGTGGCCGACTTCGACGCGGTGTTGCCGCCGGTCGTGGCGACCGAGGCGGTGGCATGAGCGCGCCCGCGCCGATGCGCATCGCGCTGCTGGCCAGCGACTGGGTGGTCGACGGCCCGACCGGCCGCGGCGGCGGCATCGAGACCTACGTGCGCGTGATGGCCGAGGGCCTGGCTGCTGCCGGCCACGACGTCCACGTCATCGCCCGGGCCGAGCATCACACGCACACGACCGTCAGGCGCGGCGTCCACCTGCACGGCGTGCACGTGCCCGACGAATGGCCGGCCGCGGCCGTCGATCTTGGCGAAGCCCGCGAGGCGCTGGCGTTTGCCTGGCACGCCTGGCGGCAGATCCGCGCGCTCACCGCCTCGGACGGCCCCTTCGCGATCGTCGAGGCGCCGGAGTACAAGGCGCAGGGCTACTATGCCGCCCGCGACCGCGGCCTGCCGCTCGTCGTCAAGTGCCATGCGCATCTGAAGCTGTGCCTCGATCTGAACGGCGTGCCCCTCGACACCGGCACCGCGCTCCTCGCCGATCTCGAGCGGGAGACGCTGGTCCGGGCCCGGGCCGTGCACACCAACTCGCGCGCCCTGGCCGAGCGCTGCGGCCGCGACTACGGCCTGCCGACCTCGCGCTTCGCGCACGTGCCGTATGGCATCGACACCCGGCGCTTCGCGGCCACCCCGTCGGCCCTGCGCCAGACGTGGGGCCTCGCCGGCACCCCGGTGGCGCTCTTTGTCGGCCGGATGGAGCCACGCAAGGGGATCGACATGCTGGTGCCGGCGTTTGCCGCGCTGGTCGCTCGGATGCCCGAAGCGACCCTGGTCGTGGCCGGTCCTGATACGGTTGGTCCGGCTGAACGCGGTAGTTACTGGCAGCACATGGCCGAGGCCTGGGCGGCCGCTGGCGTGCCGCCGGAGCGCGTGCGCCTGCTCGGCCCGGTGGCCCATGAGTCGTTGCCGGCCATCTACTCGGCCTGCGACGTGATGGTCGCGCCGTCGCCCTACGAAGCGTTCGGGTTGGTCTATCTCGAAGCGATGGCGTGCGGCTGCGTGCCGATTGGCTGCGCGGCCGGCGGCGTGCCCGCGATTGTCGCCGACGGCGTCACCGGCCGGCTGGTCCCGCCCGGCGACGCGGCGGCGCTGACGGCGGTCATGGCCGAAGTGCTCGCCGATCCGGAGCAACGGCAGCGGATGGCGGCTGCCGGACGGTTGCGCGTCGAGCAGACCTACTCGCTCGACGCGGTCGTGGCGCGCACCGAGGCGTTCTACCGGGAGGTCGCGGCGTGAGCGTGCTGGCGATGGTGACCGTAACCCAGTGGGCCGAGGCGCCGCTGGCGGCGACGCCAATCGATGGCCGTCCGTGGCTGGCGCACCTGGTGGCCCGGCTCGAGCACGCCTCGTCGGTGACGCGCGTGGTCGTGGCCTGCCATCCGGCCTGCCTGGCCGCGCTGGCGCCGCACGTGCCGGCCGGCACCGAGCTGGTCGTGACTGCCGATGCGATGGCCTGGGCGGCGAAGGCGGCCGGTATCGACCTCGTCGCCCCCGTGCCGGTGTGGCAGCTCTTCGCCGATCCGGCCCGTCTCGACGCGCTGGCCGCGGCGCCGCGGCCGGACATCACGGCTCGCGTGCGCGCCGTCAGCGAATACGATGCGGACGTCGACCTGAGTGGCGGCGCCTTCGTGGAGCTGCTCACGCCGCGAGGCTGCGCGCAGGCGGCGGCGGGCCTCGCGCCGTCCGCGGCCGAGTGCGTGAACGTGCCGGCCGCGCCCGAACTGCCGGAACTCCGCCTGGCGTCGCGCGGCGACGTCGGCTGGGGGGTGACGCTGCAGCGCGCCCTGCTGGCTGTCGGCCAGCCGCACGCACTCGACGCGGTGTCCGAGGTCCTGACCGGCGCCCGGCTGGCGCGCTTCGCGTTCTGGCGCGACGGCGCCGGCACCGGGCCGCAGCGGGTCCTGACCATCCGCTGCCTGCCGGCGCCCGCCTTCGGGCGCCTGCTTGGCCATCTGCGCCGCCTGCCGGCGGCCGCCATCGACGTGCTCTGCCCGGAACCGCTGGCCGCCGCGACGGCGGCCCTGCCGGGCGTGCGTCGCGTCATCACCTTCCCTGGCCCGTCGTTCGACCTCGGCCGGCTGCCCGCCGCCACCCACGCGGCGCTCCGCGCCGCCGCCTACGAATCTGTGCGTCGTGCCGCGGCGCACGCCGTGCGGCCGCGGCTTCGAGAACGTCACGCCGCTGGGCGCCGCGTCGGGGGCCGCCGTGGCCTCGTGGATGGACCTCACTGGGGCCACCGGCCCGCTGGTGGGCCTGGCTCCCGGGTGGGAGCCGTGGGTGATCGAGGCGGCGCCGTGGCACGACGTGCCGGCGCTACGCGAGCGGGGTCTCGCGGCCCGGCGCCTGCTGGCTCCCGAGCCCTCGGGCGCTTCCGGGCTGCCACGCGATCCCGAGATCGCGGCGCGCGCGGCGGCGGCGGCCATCATCGCGCGCCTGGACGAGTGTGTCTCGTGTCACGCGCTCGTCGACAACCCGGACGCCGGCCTCGAATTGACGCCGCTCCTCCTGCATCAACTCCCGGCGGTCGCGGCGGCTCACGGCGCGGTGGCGCGTCTGCGGCACGAGGGCCGGGCGGTAGCGGGGCTCGTCGGCCAGACCGTGGAGCGCGTCCTCGAGCACGGGGTGCTGCTGCTGTCGCAGGTCGAGCCCGGCGCCGAGGACCAGGGTCATGTCGATCTCACGCGGCGCGCGGCCGACGCCCTGGGCCGGCTCACGGAACGGATCAGCGCCGCTGGCGCCGGCTCGGACGACGAAGCGGCGGGCCTGGCGCAAGGGGAATCACTGGCGCGCGCGCTGACCGCGGCGACGGCCGCCGCCGGCCTTGGCCGCGTCAGCCAGCGCGAGGGAGAGGCCTGATATGCGCATCGGCCTCGTCTCCCTCGACTATCCGCCCGACGCCGTGGAAGGCGTGGCCCGGCAGCGGCAGGCGCTGGCGCACGCCCTGGCCCGGCTCGGCCATCAGGTGCACGTGGTCACCATGGGGGGCCGGACCGAGACGGCCAGCGACGGCGCGGTGACGGTCCATCGCTATCACGCCGACCGCGTCAACCAGTTCGACCCCGCCCTGCCGGTGCTCGACCTGCCGCTGACCCACGCGCAGCTGCTCTGCGAAGGCGTGCTCGCGGTGCACGCCAGCGCCGGGCTCGACGTGGTGGACGTGCCGTTGTGGCTGGCCCAGCCGATGGCGCTCGTCCGGCACGCGCCGTGTCCGGTGGTGGTGTGGCTGCAGACGACGCTGCTGCAGCTGGTCGAATTGCAGCAGCGCCCGCCCCGTCCGCACGAGCGGGTGCTGGCCGAGCTCGATCGCCAGGCTCTAAGCGACGCCGCCGCGTGCATCGCCGATTCGTCGTCGATCGTGACCGAGGTCACCAGGCTCTACGGCGTCGGCGAGTGGCCCGGGAAAGCGACCTTGGTCTATCCCGGCCTCGACGACCGCCCGCCGGTCCGCCGACCCGCCGCCCGCGGCGTCGAGGCGCTGGTCGTGGGCCGGCTCGAGCAGCGCAAGGGCACCGCCGATCTGTGTTCGCAGTTGCCGCGCCTGCTGGCTGCCGTGCCCGGCTTGCGCGTCCGCTTCGTCGGCAAAGACAACAGCGGCGCCGATGGCTTCAGACGCGAGACCGGGCGCACCTATCCGGAGGCCTGGACGGCGGCCCACCCGGAGCTGACCGACCGCGTGGTGTTCGAGGGCTATCTCGACGACGCCGCCCTGGCGCGGCGGCTCGCCGCCGCCGACATGCTGCTGCATCCGGCCCACTACGAGTCGTTCGGCCTGGTCTTCGTCGAAGCGATGCGCGCGGCCGTGCCGGTCGTGGCCTTTGCCGTGGGCGGAGCGCGCGAAGTCTTCGCCAACGGGGCGGGGGACGGCGCCGTGCTGGTGCCGCCGCGCATGGACGCGCTGGTCGATGCCGCCATCGCGCTGGCTGGCGACGCGGCCCGCCGCCGCGGGCTGGGCGCCGCCGGGCGCCGCGCCTTCGAGGCGCGCTTCACCAGCGCCCGCATGGCGCGCGAGACGGCCGCCGTCTACGCCCGGGTGGCGGTCCAGCCGCCGCCGGCCGCCGGCCGCCGCCCGCGCCTCTTCCAGGTCATGGAGGCGCTGCAGGACCGCGACGCGGTCAGCGGCATCGCCCGTACTAACGCGGGTGTGCTGGCGGGGCTCGGCGGCGAGCGTCCGGTCATGGCGCTTTTTGCTTCCGAAGGCGTGCGCGCCGAGACCGGGCGGCTGCGTGGACTGCGGCCGCGAACCGGCGACGCGGCGATTGTGCACTACTGGGGCTACAGCCGCCTCGAGCGGCGGATTCAGACGTGGCCCGGCCCCCTGGCGCTGCACTATCACAACATCACGCCGCCGCGGTTCTTCACTCCGGGCAGCGCCCCCTACGAGATGACGCGGCGGGGCTACGCGCAACTGGCGCGGATCGTCGACCGCTTCGACCTGCTCATCGGCGATTCCAGCTACAACCTGGCCGAACTGGGCCGCCTGGTAGCGCAGCCCCGCCCCGGTCTGTGCCTGTATCCCGTGATCGATGGCCAGGCCCTGACCGCCGCGCCGTGGGACCCGCAACCCGCCGCGCACGTCGCGCCCGAGGGCGATGAGCCGCTGTGGCTCTTTGTCGGCCGGATGGCACCGAACAAGCGGCAGGACGCGGTCATGCGCGCTTTCGACCGCTTCGTGACGCGCACCGGCCGGGGGCGGCTGGCGCTGGTCGGCGACATGACCGCGGTCCCTGGCTACGCCGAGCACCTGGCCGGGCTGCAGCGTGGTCTCGCGCATGGCCGCCGCATGTCGCTCGTGCCGTCGGTTGCCGATGCGGCGCTGCGCGGCTTCTACCGGAGGGCCAGCGTGGTCGTCTGCGCCTCCGAACACGAAGGCTTCTGCCTGCCGCTGGCCGAGGCCATGGCGTTCGACGTTCCGGTCGTCGCCCTCGACCGCGGGGCGGTGGCGGAAACCGTCGGCCGGTCCGGACTGCTCGTGACCGACTGGGACGACGACGAGGTTGCCGATCTCGTCGCCGACCTGCTCGCCACGCCGTGGCGGCGGAACGCCCTCGTGACCTACGGCCGCCATCGCCTCCAGGCCTTTTCGGCGGCCGCCGCCGCCGAGCGCCTGGCCGCGGCGGTGCAGTTCCTGCGGGACGGCACGCCGAGCCCGCTCTTCATCACCACACCAACGCCGCACGTCGCGGCCCCGGAGACCGACACCGCATGGGCACCCTCGACCATCTCAAACTGACCGACGCCGACCTGACCGGCCGCGTGCAGCACCTGCTCGACGCACCGGCCGAACTGCTGCTGCCCGAGCGGCTGCTGATGTACGCGCTGGTGCGCGGCCTGCGGCCCCGGCGCTGCCTCGAGATCGGCACGCACTTCGGCGGCTCGACCACGATTACTTGCGCGGCGCTCGACGATGTCGGCGCCGGCTGTCTGGTGTGCGTGGACCCGAATCCGCTGGTGCCGGCCGACGTGTGGGCCGGCCTGGCGCACCGCGCCACCATGATCCGCGGCACCTCGCCGGGCGCCCTGCCCGACGCGGTGGCGCTGGCCGGCGGCCTCTTCGACTTCGTGTTCATCGACGGCGATCACACGCGCGACGGGGTGGTCCGCGACGTCGACGGCGTGCTGACGGTGGCCGCGCCCGGCGCGCACCTGCTGTTCCACGACTCGCACTACTGGGAAGTACGCGAGGCCATCGATGCGTGCGTCGCCCGCCACCCCGGCCGCCTGGTCGACGCCGGCACGTTGTCGGCGCTCGCGACCGACCCCATCCAGGCGCCCGACGGCAGTGCGGCGCAGTGGGGCGGCTTCCGCCTGCTGCGCGTCGCCACCACCTCGCTGACCTAGGAGCCCGCCATGATTGCCGACACCGCTGTGCGCAACGAGATGACCGAGTATTGGGACGCGGGCTTCCTCGCGGCCGAGGCGCGGCCGGGCGCCTTCTACGACCTGAAGAAGCTGCCGGCCATCACCCAGGCCAGCCACTACCGCCGGATGGCGCTGCTCGACGCGCTGCCGCTCGGCGATTTGTCCGACAAGGTGGTCGTGGACTACGGCGTCGGCCCGTGGGGCTTCGCCTGCGTGTTCCCGAAGCTCCACGCCTGCCGTGAAGCCATCGGCATCGACCTCAGCCCCGAGGCGGTGCGCATCTCGGACCAGGTGTCGCGTTCGCAGGCCTTCCCCTACGGCGACCGGTTCCGCTACCTGACCTCGACCGGCAGCGCCATCGACCTGCCCGACCGCTCGGTCGACGTGGTCTTTGCCGGCGAGTCGATCGAGCACGTGTTCAACGTGGACGCGTTCCTCGACGAGGTCCACCGCGTGCTCGCGCCCGGGGGCACGTTCATCGTCACCACGCCCAACGCCGACGCCGTGCTCTACAAGGCCCACGGCGAACGCTACTGCCACAACGCCGAGCACGTCTCGCTCATGACCTACGGCGAACTGCGCGCGCTGGTCGAGCAGCGCTTCGTCATCACCATCGCCAAGGGCTTCAACGGCTCGTTCCACCGCAGCTTCGACAGCGTCGCCGACGACACCTTCGCCGAGGCCTGGACGGCGGCCTTCGAGGACCAGCCGGAGTTGGCCACCGGGGTCATCCTGATGGCCAGTCCGCGGCCCGACCACACGCCACGGCGGGTGCGCGAGACCGAGTTCCCGCACAGCGCCGCGGCCGTCACCTACACCGGTGCGTGGGACACGTGCACGCTGCACGGTCCGCTCACCGCCGCGGTGGCGAAGGGCCCCGAGTCGCGGCTGTCACTCGAGTTCGAAGGCGACGGCCTGATCGTGTTCCTGTGGTCGCATCCGTGGTGCAGCCGGGTCCGCATGTGGGTCGACGGCGAACTGGTCGAGCGCGCCATCTACAGTCCACTCGGCGGCTTCGTGCAGCAGCGCTGGCTGGACCTGCCTCCCGGCCGTCACACGCTGGAGATGGCGTCGAGCGAGGCCCTCGAACCCGCGGCCAAGGGCCGCAACCTGATGTTCTGGAAGGCCGTCGCTGTCGATCGCGCCGGCACCGTCCGCTAAGCAGGGCTCCATGGACGCGCCGCTGACCGTTTCTGTCATCGTCAACACCTACAACCGGGCGCGGTCGCTCGAGCGGCTGCTGCCGTCGCTGGCGCAGCTCGATGGCGAGTGCGAGGTGGTGGTCGTGAACGGCCCCTCGACCGACGACACGATGGAGGTGCTGGCACGCGTGGCGCACCGGGTCAAGATCGTCGCCTGCCCGACGGCCAACCTGTCGCGCTCGCGCAATCTCGGTATCGGCGCCGCGGCCGGCGAGATCGTGGTCTTCATCGACGACGACGCGCTGCCCGGCGACCGGGCATGGTTGAGCAAACTGACGGCGGCCTTCGCCGGACCAGCCAACGCCGCCGTCGGCGCGGCCGGCGGCCCGTCGCTGCACCGCGACGGCGACTGGCCCGAGTTTGCCGGCGGCTGGACGTCGGATTACGCGGAGCAACGTTTCGCCGACAGCCCCGTGCCGGACGGCGCCCGCTGGGCCCGCCGCACCGTCGGCAACAACAGCGCCTTCCGCCGGGCGGCCCTCGTCGCGATCGGCGGGTTCGACGAGCACTTCCCCTACTATCTCGACGAAACCGACGTCTGCTTGCGCCTGCAGCGCGCCGGCTATCGAACGGTGTACCTCCCCGACGCGCCGGTGCGGCACTACCCGGCGATGTCGCCGCTCGGCCCGCCCTTCATCCGCAACCGGCGGGTCATCGCCCGCAGCGACACCTACTACTGCCTGAAGAACGGCGGCGACGGCTGGCTGACGCGGCTGTGGACGACGCTGCGCCTGGCGCCGCGCAAGCACTTCGTCACCGAAGTGCCGCAGCTGGTCGAGCAGGGCCGGCTGCAGCCGCATGAGGCCCGCGCCATCCGCACCCAGTGGTTGTGCGGCGTCGCTGAGGGTCTGGTGCTCGGTCTCTTCCGCCAGCGCGCGCTGACCCTTGCCGCGGCGGCGCCGCCGCCCTTCGTGCCCTTCCAGGAGGCATCGCCATCGCCGCGTCTCTGCGTAGCCTTGTGCGCCCGGCGAATACCGCCGGATCCGCAGGGCGGCGGGGTCGGCCGCTATACCTGGGACCTGGCGCGCGGGCTCTTCGAACGTGGCCACGACGTCACCCTGATCACCGAGAGCGAAACGCCGCTGGCGCGCGTGGGACTGGGTTTTGCCGTCGTCGGCGTGCACGGGGGCGTGCCCACGGCCGGCCTGTCGCAGACGCCGGTGCTGGCCAGCAACCTGGGCTACGCCGAGGCCGTGGCCCGCTACGTGCAGGCCCGCCAGGCCGGGCCGGCGCCGTTCGACGCCGTCCACGCGACGACGTGGGGGCTCGAGGGCTTCGGCCTGGCGGCGTGGGGCGGCTGTCCCCTGACGTTGATGCTGGTGACGCCGCTCGAAGCGGTGATGGCCGCCGAGCAGTGGGCCCCCTCGCTGGACCTGGCGGCCAACGTCCATCTCGATCAGTGGACCGTCGAGGCCGCTGACCGCGTATGTGCGCCCTCGGCGAAGGTGGTGACCAGCTATGCGGCGCGCGAGGGTTGGTCCGGTCGCGGCGTGCATCCCGTCGCCCTGGGCACCGTCGTGGCCGCGCCCGCGTTCCGCCGACCCGATGGGCGGCGCCGCCTGCTCTTCGTGGGGCGTCACGAGCGGCGCAAGGGCATCCACGTGTTGCTCCAGGTCCTGCCGGGCCTGCTCGAACGGCATCCCTCGTGGACCTGCGAGCTCGTGGGCAGCCACGCGGCCGTCGACACCGATGGCGCCACCTTCGCCCAGCGCTTCCTCGAGCGCCACGCCGGGGCCGAATGGCTGCCGCGCGTGACCTTCGCCGGCCCGGTCGCCGATGCCGATCTGGCGGCGCGCTACGCCCGCGCCGACGTGTTCGTGGCGCCGTCGCTCTTCGAGTCGTTCGGGCTCATCTACCTCGAGGCCATGCAGCACGGCGTGCCGGTGGTCGGCTCGGCGGTGGGCGGCGTGCCGGATGTCGTGCGAGACGGCATCGACGGGCTGCTCGTGCCCCCGGACGACGAGGCGGCGCTGGCCGCGGCGCTGGACCGGCTGATGAGCGATGAGGGGCTGCGCCGTCGTCTGGGACTGTCGGCGATCGAGTCGGTCACGACCCGCACCCACGTGGCCATGGCCGACCGGATGGCGGAGCACTATCGGGCCGCCGCCGCGGCCCATGGCGCCGCCGCTTCAGCGGCGCGCAACCGCGTGGAGCGGCGACGAGCCGCTCGTGGCCTATGCCACGGCACTGCTCGATCGAGGCCGCCGCGACCCGCGGCGTGGGCGTGGCGCGCCGGGCCGAGACGGCGTTCGCATCCGGAGCCCGGAACGAGGCCGCGGAACTCATTGCCGAAGCGCTCGGGCTGACCGGCCATCCGGACTACTACGCCATGGCCATCGAGCTGGCCCTGGCCGACGATCCAGCACGCGCCGGGGAACTGGCAAGGCGCGGGTTTGCGGCCATGCGCGACACCTCCGATGCCTGCCTGGTGTGCGCGGCGACGATCATGATCTCGTCCCGGTTCCGCCGGCGTGGCGCCGGCTGGCTGGCACGAGTGGCTGACGGCGCACGAGCCGCGCCTGGCCGATCGGCTGCTGGCCGCCGCAACCGCCGCCATCCGCGGCTCGCGCGACGTCACCGCGGTGGCGCTGCTCGAGGCCTGCCGCGGCCGGGCGCTCCACGCCCCGCGCGTGTTCACGCAGGCCACCTACCACCTCGGCTCGGCCCTGAAGCGGCTGGGCCGTCTACCGCAAGCGGCCGCCCGCCTCGACGAGATTCTCGAAGGCGGCGGCGTGACGCTGCTCGAACCGCCGCTGCAGGCCGCCGCCTATTTCCATGCCGGCGAACTGGCCCTGGCGGCGGGCGACCGGCCGCGTGCCGGCCGCTACCTGTCGGCCTGCGTGGCCATCCTGCCAGGCCACGCGCGCGCGCAAGCCCGGCTCCACGACATCCGCGCGGCCGTGGCCGCCTGAGGCTGCTGCCGATGCCCGATCGCCGCATCTCTCTGGTCGTGCCGAGCTACAACCGCGCGCCCTATCTGAACGTCCTGCTGCAGTCGCTCACCTGGTCGGTGATCAGCCCCGACGACTTCGAGGTGGTGGTCGTCAACGACGGCGGCGGCGATGACCTGCCAGGCGTGGTCGACACATGGCGGCGGGCGGGGCTGCAGGTGCGGCTGGTCACGCTCCGGAGCGCCGGCCGGCCGCGCAACAACGCGCGCGCCCGCAACGCCGGGCTGGCGGTGGCCCGCTACCCGATCGTGATTCAGACCGATCCCGACATCGTGTTCGTGTCGGACATCCTGGCCGCGGTCCGGGCGGCGGTCGATGACCGGTCGCTGTGCTCGTGCGACGGCTACTACCCCTTGACGCGCGAAGCGACCGACACCCTGGTGTTCCGCGCCGGCGCGCCCCCCGTGACCGCCGCGGCCCTCCGACTGGCGGCGGCCGGTCGCCCCAACCAGGTCTACAGCCCCGACGGCGTCGGCGGCCTGCACGGGGCACTGGCGTGCGCCACGCAGGTGCTGCGCGACCTGGGCGGGTACGACGAATCGTTCGAATACTGGGGTTGGGAGGACCGCGAGCTGCTGGTGACGGCGGCGGCCCGCGGCCTGACGCGACGGCACCTGCCCGACACGCTGGTGACGCATCTGTGGCACCCGCCGATGCGTGGCGCGCTGGGGCGCGACGAGCTGGCGGCCACCCGGCAGATCTCGCGCGCGGCCTGGGACGTGCAGATGCAACGCGTCGCGGCGGAGTACCCACGCCGCGACCGGCCGCGGCCGGCGCCGCGCGGCGATGACGCGGCCGCTGGCGAGCTCGTGCCATTCGACTCGGCGGCGTTCGCCTGCTGGCGGGGCGAGGGGGACGACGCGAGCTTCGCGCGCGCCCTCGATTTGCTCGAGGGCGGCGCGCTGGAAGACGCGCGGCTCACGCTGCCGCGCCCGTTCCAGATGTGCTTCGACGCGCTCACCGGCGAAGCCGACGTGCTGCGCGCCGCCGGGCACGTGTCACTGGCGCGCGACGTGCTGCACTACGCGCTGCGTCGGCCGTGGGAGGGCGCCGACGTCGACGCCAGCCCGTTCGACCCCATCACGTCGCACGCGCTGGCCGCGTCGCCGCTGGCGCTCTACGCCCGCGTGGACGAGACGCTCGAGCGGCTGGCGCTGTGCGAGGACGCGCTCGATCAGCCCGGGCGGCGCGACCGCGTCCTCGGCGCGCTGGATGGCCTCGAAGATGGGGGACCGCGCGCGGCGGCGGTGCGCGCGCGCCTGGCGCTCGGTCGCGGCGACCTGACGGCGGCGTCCCACGCGGTGGCGGCGCTGCCACCGGCGGCGGCGCGGCCGGAATACGCCGCCCTGCAGGTCGAGTGCCTGCTGCTCGCGGGGAAGCTGGCCGAGGCGGAGACGCGCCTCGACGCATGGGCCGAGACAGCCGACGCGGGCGACTACTTCGCGCGCCTCCGGCACGCGGCCTACCGACGGCTGGTCGGCCCCAAGCGGCCCGGGGCGGGCGACGAGGCGGTGGCCGCGGCCGACGTCAGCGAGTTCCTGTTCTCGGCGGCCGTGCGCAGCGAGCGCGCCGGCCTCGACATCGCCGCCGGGCTGCTGCTGCGCCACTTTCTCGACCACGGTGGACCCGCCGAGCCGCGCCTGCGCGCCGACGGCGCAACCCGTCTCAGTGCGGTGCGTGGCCGCGTGGCGCGGCTGGCCGGCACCACCGTCGCCTCGCGGCTGCTCGGGCCGCCGGCCCTGGCGATGCTCGATCAGGCGCGGTAGAGCCGGTCGAAACGGTGCCGCATCGTGGTCCAGTCGTAGTTGCGTTCGACCAGGGCGCGCGCTCGTCGCACGACCGCCGGCGCATCGGGGTCGGCCAGGGCGCGCCGCAGGGACGTGGCCGTGGCGGCGGCGCTCTGTCCCTCGATCACCCGAACCCGTCTGGCCGTGCACGAGGAAGTCTTCGATGCCGGCCACCCGCCGCGCGACGACGGGTACGCCCAGGGCCATGGCTTCGAGCACGGCCAGCCCCTGGCCTTCGTCCGACGACAGCGACGCAAACAGCGACCAGCCGCGCACGAAGCGGGTGACGTCCCGGACCTGGCCGACGACGCGCACGACGCCGCGCAAACGCAGACGGGCTATGGCCGCAGTCACGCGGCGGCCGTAGGACTCGTCGGCCACCGGGCCGACCAGTTCCAGCCGCGCGCCGGGCAAGCGGCGTCGGAGCACCGCGAAGGCTTCGACCAGCGCCACCTGGTTCTTGCGCGGCTCGACGCGGCCGACACACCCGATTACCGGCGCGGTGGTCGGCGCGCCGACACGCGGCTGGTAGGGAAGCGCCGCCAGATCGAGGCCCCAGGGCAGGTACGACATTTGCGACCGCGGTACGCCGTGCCCGACGAGCAGATCCCGATAGGCGTACGCCGAGCAGACGACGCGGTCGGCCTGGCGGAACGCCCACACGTCCTGCGTGTCCATCCACGCCGGGCGGTCCGGGCCCCAGCTATACATCTGGGCAATGAGACGGGCGCGGGCGCCGCTCATCTCACGCGCCATCGCGGCGCTGGCCGCCGGCACGCCGGCATGCGCATGAATGACCCCGGGCGCCACGTCTCGCACGACCGCGGCGAGACGCGCGGTGCCAGTCCAGAAACGCTCGGCGTCCCGATGAAAGACGTCGATCCGGTGGTGGGTGACGCCGGCCCGGCGCAGCGCGCGGCGATACGACGGCCAGTCGGTCAGCCCGTCGCTGGCGCCGGTCGTCACGATCGCCACGGGGCGGTGCGCGGCCTGATCGACGCACAGCCGGGTGATGACCCGGCCGGCGCCACTCCACAGAAATGGGGCCACGTGCAGGATGGGTGTGGGCATGGGCAGCGTGCCCCGGATTATAGGCCCCGAAATTTCGGGCCCGGGGTCAAGGATCGGCGGGTCGCGCCGATTGCCCATGCACATCCCATGATTCGCACGTACTTCGGAATCCCGTCATGTTCCTGATCGTCGGCCTGCTCGTCGTCATCGGCTCGGTGCTCGGCGGCTACGTCATGCACCACGGCAAGATCGCCTTGCTGAACCAGCCCAACGAATTCCTGATCATCGGCGGCGCCGCCATCGGCTCGATGCTCATCAGCACGCCGCTGCCGGTGATCATGAAGATGCTCAAGCAGACCGTCGGGGTGTTGTCCCCGGGCATCGGCCGGAAAGACTACGCGGACCTGCTGGCGATGCTGTACCAGCTGTTCCGGCTGGCGCAGCAGGCCGGCATCATGTCGCTCGAGTCGCACTTCGAGAACCCGAAGGAGAGCGCGATTCTTTCCAAGTACCCGAAGTTCCTGGCGCGCCACGAGTCGCTCGACTTCCTGTCCGACTCGATCAAGGTGATCATCGTCGGCGGCATCGCGCCGCACGACCTCGAGGCGCTGATGGACGAGGACCTCCACGTGCACCACGACGAGGCGCGCGCGCCGGCGGCGGCCCTGACCAAGGTCGGCGACGCGATGCCCGGCCTCGGCATCGTGGCCGCCGTGCTCGGCATCGTCATCACCATGGGCCATCGACGGCCCGCCCGCCGAGATCGGCCACCAGGTCGGCGCGGCGCTGGTCGGCACGTTCCTCGGCATTCTGCTGTCCTACGGCTGTTCGTGCAGCCGCTGGCCACCAGCCTCGAGCGCGGGTCGACGACGACGGCAACTACGAGCAGTGCATCAAGGCCGGGCGTGCTGGCCATCTACAAGGGGCTGCCGCCGGCCATCGCCATCGAGTTCGCGCGCCGCGTGCTGCCGCACGAAGTCCGGCCGACCTTCGAGGAGACCGAAAAGTTCTGCAAGGCCGCGACGGCAAGCCCGAGGCGGCGGCGGCGTAAGCCATGAAGCCGCAGCCAGCCGATCATCATCATCAAGAAGAACCGCGGCGGCCACGGCGGCCACCATGGCGGCGCCTGGAAGGTGGCCTACGCCGACTTCGTGACGGCGATGATGGCGTTCTTCCTGGTCATGTGGCTGGTCGGCGCCAGAGCCCGACGTGAAGAAGGCGGTCGGCCGGCTACTTCCGCGATCCCGGCGTCTTCGATTTCGCAGCAGTCCACTGGCATGCTGCCGCGGCGGCATGACCGGCGTGGACCGAGGGCCGCGCCGCCCGAGGCCGTGCAGCAGCCAGACGCGGCGGCGCTGCACCGTGAGAACGGCAGACGGCTCGAACGCCGCTGCCGAGCACATCCGCGACGATGCTCGGCCAGACCCCCGGCTTCGAGTCGCTGCGCGACCAGATCGAGTTCCAGGTCACCGCCGAGGGGCTGCGCATCGAGCTGATCGAAGGCGACGGCTCGAGCTTCTTCGACAGCGGCAGCGCCGTGCTGCGCGGCGCAGCGTGCGCATCCTCGGCATCATCGGCCGCGAGCTCGGCACGCTCAGCAATGACGTCGTGGTCGAAGGCCACACCGACAGCCGTCCGTTCGGCGCCGGCCGACCAGTATTCGAACTGGGAGCTGTCGGCCGACCGCGCCAACGCCGCCCGGCGGGTGATGGAGGCGGTGGGACTCAACCCCGGCCAGGTCCAGAGCGTGCGCGGATTCGCCGCCACTCAGCTGCGCCTGCCCGGTGCGCCGATGGACGCGCGCAACCGCCGCGTCTCGATCGTGGTGCGCAGTCACTCGCAGGCGCAACTCGAACAGGCCATGCGCCAGGGCGGCCAGGCCGCCCAGGCCGCGGCCGACCCAGGCGCCCAGGCGCCAGCCGGGTCGGCCAGCCACGCTCCGGCCGCGTCGGCCGTTCACGGTTCTGCCGCGACCCCGACCACGATGCCGTCCGCCGCCGCGCCCGGCGGACACTAAAGGCCGGGCCGCCCATGCCGATTTCTCTGTGGGAAACATTCGTTGCTGCCGCGCCCGCGCGGCGCGGCGACCCGCGTCGTCACGACTACGTCCCGGCGAGGTGCCGATGATCGCTGCCCACACGTCCGTTGCTGCCGTCCCTGAAGTCGTCAGCCTCACCACGCCCACCGCCATTCCCACCGACGCCCTGGCCGAACTGGTGGTGTCGCCCGACGGGCGGATTGCGGAGTGCAGCCCCTCGGCGGCGCGCCTGCTCGGGCTGGCCAGCGACGCCGAAGGCCGGGGTGTGCACCTGAGCCTGTTCTGCCGTGACGCCGAGCGGCTGGCCGAGGCGCTGAGCGCCGCGGCGGTGACCGGCCGGCTCGAACGCTGGGACGCGGACCTGGTCCGTCTCGACGGCGCGGCCCTGCCGGCCGTCGTCGACCTGGTGGCGTCGTTCGACGAGCCGCGGGTGCTGACCTCGCTGCGCGTCTCGATCAAACCCGTGCGCGCCTGGGCGGCCGCCGCCGCCGGCGGGCCGGCGCGACCGCGCGTCAACCGCGACGAAGCCAGCCAGCTCGCCCACGAACTGAACAACCTGCTGGCGATCATGAGCGGCCATTCGGAATGTCTGGCAGCCACGCCGGCCGGCGCGGTGGTCGACGCCTCGGCGGTGGCGGCCATCCAGCACGCCATCCGGGGGGCCGCCCACGTCACGGCGCGGGTGCGCACGCTCGGCCGCAGCCGCCACGCGGCGGTTCGGGGCGTGGACATCGACTCGCTGCTCTCGGGCGTGCAGGCGGATCTGCGCCGCACCTTTGGTCACCGCCTGACCGTCGCGGTGCAGCCGGCGCCCCATCCCTGGACCGTGGCCATCGACCGCGCCGTGGTCGAGCACGCGCTGGCCTCGATTGCCGCCGATGCCATCGACGCCATGCCGCACGGCGGCACCTTGACGTTCCGCACCATGAACGTCGAAGTGGGCCCGCGCCGCCCGGCCGCGCCGGTGCCGGTGCGCCCGGGCCGCTATGTGCGCGTCGAGGTCACCTACCTGACCACGGGCATTCCGGCGCCGGCCCGGCCCTCGCGCCGGGACACCGACAGCCACGCTCCATCTGGTCTCGACGCGCTGCGCCAGGCTGGCGGCCGGGTACTTTTCGACAGCGACGGGGTGCGCGTGGCCTCGGTGGCGGTGCTGCTGCCTTCCGACGGCGTGACCGTGCTGCGTCCCCGCACCGTGCCGGCCCCGGCTGCCGCCACGTTGCTGCTGGTCGAACAGGACCCCACCCTACAGCGCCTGCTGCGGACGGTGCTCAAGGGCCATGGCTACCGCGTCGTCACGGCCGGCACGCCCGAGGAGGCCGAGGCGGTGCTCGCGCACGAGGCCATCGACCTCGTGGTGACGGATTCCGCGCCGGATGACGGCGCCTCGGGTCTGATGCGCTGGCTCGATGCCCATCCCCAGTTGCGCGTGCTCGGCACGTCGGCGGCGGTGAGCGACGAGATGGCGCTGGTGCCCGAGGGGACAGGGCTGGCCGTCGTGGCCCGTCCGCTGGCCGCCAGCCAGGTCGCCGACGCCGTGCGGACGCTGCTCGAGGCGCCGGCCGCGACGTTCTGGCAGGCACCGATGGCGGCCCCGATCGGCCCGCTCACCCTGCTCAAATCCGGTCCCACTCCGCCGATTCATCCCTTGACGGCGTCGTAGCGGATGGTCTCACTTCAGCGGCAACTCGTGGACGAGAGCGACATGTCAAACAACCCCGTAGTCACGCTCGATCTCCGGCGGCGCACCCGCGAGACCGACCCTGCCGCCGTCACCGGCCTGCTCGACGACGTGCTGGCGCTGCTGCGCGATTTCCTCGCGTCGGACGAGGAGTCGACCTGGGGTCCGCTGGCCGAGCGGCTCGAAGCGTGTCGCTCCGCGTTGGCGACCGGGGTGCCGCCAAGCGACATCGAGGACCTGACCAAAGGGTGCTTGAGCGAAGGCCGCCAGTTGCTCGAACAGGCCCACCAGGTCCGCGCCCAGCGGGTGCAGGACTCGCTGGCCGTGGTCGAGGCGCTGCGCGAGGTCATGGCGACGATCGGCGCCGAGATGTCGACGATGCACACGAGCATCTCGCGATCGACCGAACGCTTCGAGGCCATCGGCCTGCTCAGCAACCCGCAGCAGATCAAGGCGCGGCTGATGGCCGAAGTGCAGGCCCTCAAGCAGGTGGCGACCAAGCGGCGCCGGGCTTGGGAAGACACCGCGCGCACGCTCAGTCACCGGGTCGCCACGCTCGAGCGCGATCTCTCGGTGGTGAAGGGCGAGGCGTCCACCGATCCGCTGACCGGCATCGCCAACCGGCGCGGCTTCGACGACACGTGCGAGCGCTGGATCAACCTGTCGCGCCCGAACTTCGTCCTGGCCATCCTGGACGTCGACGACTTCAAGCAGATCAACGACACGCTCGGCCACGCCGCCGGCGACGACGTGCTGCGCTATGTGGCCAAGGTGCTGACGCAGTCGTTCCGCTCCGACGATCTCCTGGCCCGGGTGGGCGGTGACGAGTTCGCCGTGCTGGCCGCCGACCTCACCCTGCGCCAGGCGGAATCACGCCTCGCCGCGGTGCTGGCGCGCATCACCAACGCCGAACAGGCCGACGGCGAACGTCCGGCCAGCATGCCGACGCTCAGTTGCGGCCTGGCCGAATTCTCGGCCGGAGACACGCCCGCGAGCCTGTTCGAGCGCGCCGACGAGGCGCAGTACAACGCCAAGCGGCAGGGCAAGAACCGCGTGGTCTTGAAGGAGACCCGGCTGCTGCGCGATATGACCCGGCGCTAGCACGGGGCGCTCAAGCGCCCGGCGGGCGCGGCACCGCCGTCCGGCCGCCATCGCCGCCGCCGCTCATGCCGCCGCCGCCCGAATAGCCCGACGACGTGGCGCCGGATGGCGATCCGCTCGAACTGGATGTGCCCGACGAGTTCCCGCCGTTCGACCGGTCGCCCGGCTGGGATCCCATGATCGACGTGTCGATCGGCCGCACCTGCGTGTAGCCGCGGCCGTTGACCACCCGCCCGCCGCCCTGCGCCTCGTCGGAACCGGGGGGGCCGACAGTGACGGGAATCCACGCGCCGTAGGCGCCGTTGCCGCCGTAGTAGCCATTGAAGTACCCGGGATACATCCCGAGGTTGTAGCTGCTGTAGCCGGCGCAGCGCGACCAGTAGCTGCTCGACGCCCAGCCGTAGTTGCCGTAGCAGTCGTAAAGCGCGGCCGGACCGATGAGCGGCGTGAAGAAGGGGTCGGCCATCATGCCGGCCATGACCCCCATGGGCGCGAACCCGCCGCCCCAGTCCCCGGGTCTGTCAATTACGAACCTCTCGGGATAGGTGAGGGCCACCATCAGGTCGATGACGTTCTCGGCGACGCCGCCGTCGGCCAGGTGCGTCAGGGAGGCGGCGTTGAGGCGAAACGCGGCGGGCCCTTCGCTGATGGCGGCCTGGACGCCTTCAGGCGGCAGCAGGGCGCTGGCCTCGACGACCTCGTCGGTGGTCCAGCCACGCGACACGAGTCCCGAACCGGCGCCGCTGGGCGCCTGCGCCACTGGACTGCCGTCGGCCAGCCGCTGACTGGCGGCGCGCACGTAGCGCACGACGCGGACGTTGACGGCGCCCCCGTAGCGAACGGTCTGCACATCGATCCACTCGGGGCCGGGCACGAAGAACGAGACCGCCGCCAGCGTCCGCGGCCCCTCGGTGCCGCACGCCGCCGTGGCCGTGCGATAGACGCGCAGTCCGGTCGCCGACCAGCGGGCCGTCTCGGTGCCGGTGCAGCCGT
This sequence comes from uncultured Acidobacteriota bacterium, assembly GCA_963843885.1. Taxonomy (GTDB): domain Bacteria; phylum Acidobacteriota; class Vicinamibacteria; order Vicinamibacterales; family UBA2999; genus CADEFD01. The sequence continues at coordinate 38,618 of CAWJMJ010000004.1, read as the reverse complement.
CTTCGCGCACCGGACGGGGCGCGCCGTCGGCCACGCGCGGCGCGTCGCTGACGGCCTGCCCGCCCACCATCGTCCGCAGCGTGACGCCGCCGTCGCCGGGCATGATGCACACCCGGGCGCCGCCGCTGCCCGGGTCGTCCACGGCACGCCAGCACCCGAGCCACGGCGTCCACTTGGCGTCGGTCGGGGCGGTGGCGGCCGCCGCGGGCGAGGGTTGCGCCGCGGCACCGGGCGCGAGGGTCGCGCTGATCAGGACCACGGCGAGGGCGGCGAAGCGGGATGAGGTCATGGCAAGTCTCCTGCGCCGGGCTCAGAAGTAGACGCGTAGGCCGCCGCCCAGCCGAAAGCCGGCTAGGGTGAGCGGTTCGAAGTCGACGAAGTCGTCACTGAGCGTCGCGTTGGCCCAGGTGTAACGGCCTTCCGCCGTCAGATACATCCGACGCCACACGCGCAGGTCGGCTCCGGCCAGGACGTGGGCGCTCGGCGTCCAACCGGTGGCGTCGAACTGATCGGTGAAGATGCGGCTGGTCTGGAAATCCACGAAGCTGCCGGATTGACCGAAGTCGTACTTCACCGCGCCGGCGCCGGCCCCCACGTAGGGTGTGAGGGCGCGCGGAATCCAGGCGAAGCGGCTGATGCGCCGTCCCGAGGGCAGCAGCGCAAACCGCAGGCTGCCGCTGAAGCTGAACTCCTCGCGCCTGGTGGTCTGGGTGATGGGAAGCAGGTCCGACCCCACGAAGTCGCGGTATTCGGAGTCGGTCTCGGACCGCGTGCGTTCGACCCCGATGGCGACATCGAGGCGTGGTGTCAGCGAGACGCCGAAGCGCCCGCCCAGCACCGGCGAGTTGAACGACTTCCTATCGATGGTGAGCTGACGGCCGATAAACTCGTAGAGGTCGCTCGAGGTGTTGGCGAACAGGAAACCGCTGTCGAGGGCGAAAAATACGCGCGGTTGCCCGATCATGAAGTCGGAAGGTGGGGGAGCCGGCACTCGGGGGCGGCGCGGGATCCTCCCGCGTCTGGGCCACGGCTGCCGCGGGCGGCCACCAAAGCAACGCCGCCAGGGCTGCCATGATCACGCGTCGTCGGACGGGTCGGTCGTGGGCCATGCGCCTCCTCCCTGTGGAACCGCCACCCTGAAGTTCCACCCTAACATGCCCGGCGGCCGCGTCCCCGGCCGTCCGCGCCCAGCGGGTGCATCTTGGCCAAGCTTTCACTAGACTCTGCGGCGGGCCGTTGGTATTTGTGGCGCGTCCTTAACCTGACCCCCCTCAGAACCGAGAAGATGCCATGACTCCGAGTCCTAGAAGCGCGATCCTGTTGGCGGCGCTGGCCAGCCTGCTTTACGCCTCCACCGCCTCGGCGCAGGTGTTCGGCACGTTCACGTGGCAGATGCAGCCCTACTGCAACCGCGTGACCCTGACCATCACGCAGATTCCGACGGGCTACACCCTCGACGGCTTCGACGAGCAGTGCGGCGGCGCCCGGCAGGCCGGGGCCGTGGGCATGGTGCACATCAACGCCGACGGCACGATCGGCCTCAACTTCACCGTCGTCACCACCCCGAACGGCCGCGCCGTGCATGTCGCCGCGGCCCTCAGCGTGGCCACCGCCGGCGGCCCGTGGACCGACAGCGTCGGCAACAGCGGCACCCTGGTGCTGGCCGGAGCCGTGCCTGGCTTGCCAGCGCGACCGCTGCCTGCCAGCGGGGTGGCGGCCGGAACCATCACCGGCGTCGAACTCGCCGCTGGCTCAGTGGGCGCGACCCAGATCATCCCGAGCCAGGTGCAGGCACGCGTCGCCGGCGCGTGCGCCGCCGGTCAGACCGTCCGCGGCATCAACGCCGACGGCACGGTGCAATGCGCCGGCGCGACCATCGGCGCGGGCACCATCACCTCGGTGGAACTGGCCGCCGGTGCGGTGGGACTGCCGCAGATCGTCACCACCCAGGTGCAAGCCCGCGTCTCGGGCACGTGCGTCGTGGGCCAGTCGGTCCGCACCATCAACGCCGACGGCACGGTGGTGTGCGTGGCGCTGCCCACCCGCGCGGCGTCGCCGTGCTACGCCAACAACGGCAACCGCTATGTCGACTGCGGGAACGGCACCGTCACCGACTCGGCCACGGGGCTGATCTGGTTGAAAGACGCCGCCTGCATGGGCGCACAGCAGTGGGCTGGCGCGCATCAAGCGGCCGCGACCCTGGGCAGCGGCACGTGCGGCCTGACCGACGGCTCGTTCCCCGGCGACTGGCGCTTGCCCACTCAGGCGGAGTGGGTGGCGACGATTGCGAAGGCCGGGGCCGGCCCCGGCGGACTCAACTGCACCGGAGCCAACGCCCCGAGCCTGACCGACGACACCGGGCTGGTGTGCCTCAAGGACGGCACGTCGTCGTTCACGAACGTGGCCAACGACAGCTACTGGTCGGCCACCACCTACGACGCCAGTCCCGGGAACGGCATCTACGCGGACCTGCTGATGGGTGTCTTCAACGACTTCAACAAGAACCTGTTCGTGCCGATGTGGCCAGTGCGCGGCGGGCCGAGGTAACCCCAGCTACAAACATGGCGTCGCGCGCGCCGACGCGATGGCGCCGGCGCGCGACGATGCGAGACGGCGGTCGCGTGTCGCAATGAAAGGGGGGATCGTGGAGCCGGCGAAGGGACTCGAACCCCCGACCTGCTGATTACGAATCAGCTGCTCTACCAACTGAGCTACGCCGGCCCGGCGTGGTGCGCGCGGGACGAATGCCCTCCCGCACAGAACAGCAATCCTACCATGCCGCGCGGCGCGGGCGGTCCGCCACCTGCCGGCGCGGCGGCGTTGACGGCAGCCTCTAGTCCACGCCTGCGGCGGGCGTTCCGCCCGCGTCCGAGCCGCGCCGGCGCAGCGCCGACGGCGGCTGCGCCCGGGCCCACCAATCCGGCGCTGCGGCGCCGGTGTCGCGTTGCAGCAGGACCAGCATCTCGTCGGCCGGCACGGCGCGCGAGAACAGGAAGCCCTGCCCCAGCGGGCAACCGAGCCCTTTCAGGGCCTCCAGTTCGGCGGGCGTCTCGATGCCTTCCGCGACCACGTCGAGGCCAAGGAGCGCGGCCAGCTCCAGGGTGTACTGCACGATCGCCGAGCTGCCGCCTTGCTGATGAGGGCCGGAGCCGATGTAGGCGCGGTCGATCTTGAGCGTGTGCACGGCCAGGCCGCGGAGGTGATCGGTGCTGGCCAGGCCCAGGCCGAAGTCGTCGAGCGCCACCTTGAAGCCGGCGGCGCGCAGGGCGCGCGACACCTCCACGGCCTGGTCGTAATGGGCCATGGCTTCCAGCTCCGCGATCTCCAGTTCCAGGTCGCCCGGCGCCGCGCCGGCGCCGGTCACCGCCTCGACCAGCCGGGGCACGAGGTCGGGCGCCAGGAACTGCCTGGCCAGCAGGTTCACCGACACCCGCAGGCCGGCGGCGTGCGGCGTAGCCCGCCGCCATGCCGCCAGCGCCGCACAGGCGTCGGCGATCGTGCTCCAGCCAAGCGGCACGATGGCGCCGGTGTCGGCGAGCAGCGGCACGAAGATGTTGGGCCGCAGCAGCCCGCGGGCCGGGTGGCGCCATCGCAGCAGCGCCTCGGCGCGCACGATCGCGCCGTCGGCGAGGCTCACGGTGGGCTGGAACCACATCTCGAACTGACGGTCGCGCAAGGCCGGGCCGAGATCCTCGACGAACTCCATGAACTCCGCGGCGTCGGCGCGGACCTGGTCGTCGAAGATCCGCGTTTCACCCGGCCCGCGCGACTGCGCCCGCACGAGTGCGGAGTAGGCATCGCGCAACAGGTCGTCGGCGGCGTCGTGGGCGGCGCTGTTCACGGCCGCGCCGATGCTGGCCGACACGAACAGCCGATGCCCGGCGATGGGGAAGGGGGCGGCGAGGGCGTCGTGAATGCGTGCCGTCACCCGCTGCACGTCGCGCACGCCGGACAGGTTCGAGAGCACGACGGCGCACTCGTCGCCGCCGAGCGGAGGCAGTCCGGCATCGTCATCGGCGGCGCCGGGCTGGCGCGCGCCCAAGCGGGCCACCAGGTCGCCCTCGCGCAGGCAGCGGGCCACGCGGGTCAGCGTTTCGCGCAGCAGCAGGTCGCCGCCGGCCGCGCCGAGCAGCGTGTTGAGCGCGCCGAACGCGTCGATGTCCACCAGCAGGAGGGCAAACTGGCTGGCCGGCTGGCGGCGGGCCTCCGTCACCAGCCGCGCCACGTGCGCGCGCAGCGCGGACAGGCCCGGCAGGCCGACGAGCGGGTCGATGCGATTGCGCTCCGGCAGTTCGGCCAGCGTGCCGAACAGGCGCACGGCCATGCCGTCGCCGTCGCGTTCGGCAACGCCCCGCGCCAGCATCCAGCGGAAGGGGCCCTGCGCGGAGCGCAGCCGGTGTTCGCACACGAACTCGGCGCTGCCGCCCGACAAGTGCTGGTCGAGCGCGGCGGTGAGCGCGCTCACATCGTCGGGGTGGACGCGCCCCAGCCACCAGTGCAGCGAGTCGGTCGTGGCGCCGTGGGTTTCGCCAAGCAGGGCGTGCCAGCCCGGGGAGTAGGACACGCGGTCCGACGCCACGCGCCACTCCCAGGTTGCCGGCTCCCCGGGTGACGGGTCGGGCCTGGGATCGGAATCAGGAACGGCCATGGGCGTGCGCCGCCTCGACCCGCCGACGGGCGGGGCGGCGTCTGGGATGGTAGCCGCGGGCGCGGCCGAAGGCCAGAACGTTTCGGTCAGAGTGGCAGCAGCTGTTCGACGCTGTCGACCAAATGGCCGGGGTCGACCGGCTTGGCGGCAAACCCGTCGCAGCCCATCCGCATCGCCAGGTTGCGGCAGTCGGTCTCGGCGTCTTCCGACATGGCCACGACCAGGATTCTCCTGGTCAGCGGGTCAGCCTTGAGCCGGCGCGCCGACTCCCAGCCTTCCAGCGACGGCGGGTCCATGTCCATCAGGATGACGTCGGGGCGATCGGCACGGGCCAGGTCGATGGCCTGGCGGCCGCTCTCGGCCGTGCGGGCATTGAACCCGCGCTGGTGCAGGATCTTGACCACCGCGTCACGCAGCCACTTCTGGTGGTTCACGACCAGGACGCTGCCTCGCCTGCCCGGCATCATGCGCTCGCCAAGGACTGACACAGGGGCACCTCTTATCAGGATCCATGCCAGCCGTCGAGCTGCGTCGCCGCGTGCAGTCGTGCGTCGCGGCGAGCGCAAATTCGGCGCACCGGACCAGCCGGCCGCCGGATTTGTGCCTCGGCCGATCGCGCCGCGCCAAATTTGCGGCTCGGCGGAGGCCCGTGCCCACCGCCGCCAAGTGGCGCGGGCCACGGGTGCGTTAACATTAGGGGTTTGGAGACTGCCGCCGGCGCCGGCTCGTGCGCCGTCCACCTGCCATGCCATCCCCCCGCGCGCCCGAGTCCATCGTCATCAAGGGGGCTCGTACCCACAACCTCAAGAACATCGACCTGGTCATCCCCACCGGCAAGCTGGTGGTGCTGACCGGGGTCAGCGGTTCGGGGAAGTCGTCGCTTGCCTTCGACACGATCTACGCCGAAGGGCAGCGGCGCTACGTCGAGTCGCTGTCGGCCTACGCCCGCCAGTTCCTGGAGCGGATGGAGAAGCCCGACGTCGACCGGATCGAGGGCATCGCCCCGGCCATCGCCATCCGCCAGAAGAACAGCGTCCGCAATCCGCGCTCCACGGTGGGCACGGTCACCGAGGTGCACGACTACATGCGCCTGCTCTTTGCCCGCGTCGGCCGCACCTACTGCACCAATTGCGGCATCGAGGTCATTCGCGAGACGGCCGAGGTGGTCACCAACCGGCTGTTGGCGTTGCCCGACGGCGCCCGCCTGCTGGTGGGGTTCGACATGCCGGTGCTGGCCGCGTCGGTGGCTCCGGCCACGAGCACCAACGGCGACGAGAACGGCGACGACGCGGCCGACGCCGACGACATCGCGGTCGAAGCCGCCACCGCCGCGACGGCCACGTCGGCCGGAGCGGTCACCGTGGACACGCTGCGGCGGAAAGGCTTCGGCCGCCTGCTGGTCGCCGGCCGAGCCGTGGCGTTCGAGGACGTGACCCCGGCCGACCTCGAGGGGAAGGCGTCGCTGCCGGTGGTGGTCGACCGGCTCAAGGTCGGCGCCGACCAGCGCACGCGCCTCACCGACTCGATCGAGATTGCCTACGCCGAAGGCGGCGGCGCCGTCTGGGTGGTGCAGCTCGGCGACGAGGGCGCGCCCGACGTCCGTCACGTCTTCAGCGAGCGCTTCGAATGCCGGTCGTGCGGCCTGCCCTACGAGGATCCGCAACCGCGCCTGTTCTCGTTCAACAACCCGTTCGGCGCCTGCCCGTCGTGTCACGGCTTCGGCAACGTGGTCGAGCTCGACCTCGATCTGGTCGTGCCCGATCCGGCCAAGTCGATCGCGCAGGGCGCCATCGAACCGTGGACCAAGCCGCATTACCGCTCGCACCTGGCCGACCTGAAGAAGGCCGCCAAGACGCTCGCCATCCCGCTCGACGTGCCGTGGAGCGACCTGACGCCGGGGCAGCGGCAGCTCGTGGTCGAGGGCGACGGCACCAAGGGGTGGACCGGCATCCGCGGCTTCTTCACGTTCCTCGAACGCAAGAAATACAAGGTGCACGTCCGCGTGTTCCTGAGCCGCTACCGCGGTTACCAGACCTGTCCCGACTGCGCCGGCACGCGCCTGCGCCGCGAGGCGCGGGCGGTGCGCGTCGGCGACCAGACCATCGACCGGGTGTCGGCGCTGACCACCCGCCAGGCGCAAGCGTTCTTCGAAGCACTGGCGCTCAGCCCGCAGGAAGCGGCCATCGCCGACAAGGTGCTGGTCGAGATCCGTCGTCGTCTCGGCTTCTTGAGCGACGTCGGGCTCGACTACCTCACGCTCGACCGCCTGTCGTCCACGCTGTCGGGCGGCGAGGCGCAGCGCATCAACCTGGCCACGTCGCTGGGCGCGTCGCTGGTCGGCACGCTCTACGTGCTCGACGAGCCGTCGATCGGCCTGCACCCGCGCGACAACCAGCGGCTCATCGCCATCCTGCGGCAGCTCCGCGATCAGGGCAACTCGGTGCTGGTCGTCGAGCACGACGCCGACATGATCGCCGTGGCCGACCACGTCGTGGACATGGGCCTCGGCGCCGGCGAGCACGGCGGCCGGGTGATCTTCAACGGGCCGCTGGCCGACTTGGCCGCCGAGCCACGCTCGCTCACCGCCAAGTACCTGCGCGGTGAGCTGCACATCTCGGTGCCGGCGACGCGCCGCAAGGGTTCGCCCAGCGCCTGCGCTTGATCGGCGCGCGCGAGCACAACCTGCGCGACGTGGACATCGAGATCCCCTTCAACACCCTCACGGTGGTCACCGGCGTGAGCGGCTCGGGCAAGTCCACGCTGGTGCACGACGTGCTCTATGCCGGGCTCAAACGGGCCAAGGGCGATTGGGACCGCAAGGTCGGGTTCTTCCGCCGCCTCGAAGGCGCCGAGATGCTCAGCGACGTGGTGCTGGTCGACCAGACGCCAATCGGCCGCACGCCGCGGTCGAATCCGGTCACCTATCTGAAGGCGTTCGACCCGATCCGCGAACTGCTGGCCACGACCAAGGACGCGCGCGCCAAGGGGCTGTCAGCCAGCCACTTCTCGTTCAACGTCCCGGGCGGGCGGTGCGAGGCCTGCCAGGGCGAGGGCGAGGTGAAGGTCGAGATGCAGTTCCTCGCCGATGTCTACGTCCCGTGCGAGCACTGCGACGGCAAGCGCTTCAAGCCGGCCATCCTCGAGATTCGCTACAAGGGCAAGAACGTCACGCAGATTCTCGACCTCACCGTGCGCGAGGCCCTGCAGTTCTTCAGCGGCTCGCCCAAGGTGCTGCGCCGCCTGCAGGTGCTCGACGAGATCGGCCTCGGCTACATCCGCCTCGGCCAGCCGGCGACCACGCTCTCGGGCGGCGAGGCGCAGCGTGTGAAGATCGCCTCGCACCTGGTCTCGGCCGGCGGCGACCGCATGCTCTACATCCTCGACGAGCCGACCACCGGCCTGCACTTCGACGACATCGCCAAGCTGCTGGCCGCGTTCCGCAAGCTGCTCGACGCCGGCAGCACGCTGGTGGTCATCGAGCACAACCTCGACGTCATCAAGACCGCCGACTGGGTCATCGATCTCGGGCCCGACGGCGGCGTGGCTGGCGGCCGCCTGGTGGCGATGGGCACGCCGGAACAGATCGCCAGCAACCCGGACTCGCACACCGGCCGCTACCTGCGACCCGTGCTGGAGGCCGGCCTCCGCCCGTGACGGCACGGCTGGTCGTCTCACCAGTGGCGAACCGCCATCGGCGAGCCGCGGCCGGCGGACGCAGGTACTGATCGGCGATGCCGCGCCGCGTCCTGCCGCCGTCGTTCTACGCCCGGCCGACGCTCACGGTCGCGCGCGAGCTGATCGGCGCGCTGCTCGTGCACGACGCCCCCGAGGGGCGCACCGCCGGACGGATCGTGGAAGTGGAGGCCTACATCGGGGAATCCGATCCGGCCTGTCATGCCGCCGCCGGGCGCACCGCCCGCACCACGCCGCTCTACGGCCCGCCGGGCCACGCCTACGTCTACCTGAACTACGGCATGCACTTGCTGCTCAACGCCGTCACCGAAGCCGACGGCCACCCGGCGGCGGTCCTGCTGCGGGCCCTGGTTCCGGTCGAGGGCGAGGCGCTCATGCGCCAGCGCCGTCATGGCGCGGCTGAGACGGAACACGACACCGCCGGTTTGTGCCGCGGGCCCGGCAACCTGGGGCGGGCCATGGGCATCACCATGGCGGCCAACCGCGCATCGCTCTGCGCCGGGCCCCTGAGGATTGAGCGCGATGCCGGGCCGGAACTCGAGGTCGTCTGGACGCCGCGGATCGGCGTCTCGGCTGGCGCCGATCGCCTGTGGCGGTGCGTGGCGCGCGACCAACCGGCAGTCTCGGGCCGGCGGCAATGGGTGAGGGACGGGCATCCGGCGCCCTCGCCGCCGGCGCCGCTCGATCTGCTTACCGGGCGACGGTCCTGACGGCGGGGCCGGCCGGAGGGGCTAGCGTCGCCGCTGGCGGGGCGGCTCCTGCTGGACCGCGATGGTCAGGGTCTGACGCCGGGCCTCGCGCAGGATCTCCATCCGGATCGAGCCGCCTACCGGCGCATCGGCGACGCTGCGCGTGAAGGCGGCCGGATCGGTGATGGCCTGGCCGTTCAGCGACAGGATCACGTCGCCTGGGCGCAGGCCGCCCTCGTAGGCCGGGCTGACCCGGCTGATGCGCATCACCACCAGGCCGTCGGTGGTCGGGGCGCGCAGCTCGCTGGCCACCGAGGAGGTGAGCGGCTGAGCCTCGAAATACCCGATCGAGCCGCGCCGCACCACGCCGTACTTGGTCAGGTCGTCGACGACGCGCCGGGCCAGGTTGCTCGGCACGGCGAAGCCGATGCCCTGGTAGCCGCCGCTCTGGCGAGAAGATCGCGGTGTTGATGCCGATCAGCTCGCCGCGCGCGTTGATCAGCGCGCCGCCCGAGTTGCCGGGGTTGATCGCGGCGTCGGTCTGGATGAAGTCTTCGTAGGCGGCGATGCCGACGTTGGCGCGGCCGAGCGCGCTGACGATGCCGAGCGTGACCGTCTGACTGAGCTGGAACGGGTTGCCGATGGCCAGCACCCATTCGGCGACCTTCAGCTTCGACGAGTCGCCCCACGGAATCACCGGCAGGCCGTTGGCGTCGATCTTGAGCAGGGCCAGGTCGGTGGACGGGTCGACGCCGATGACCTTGGCCGCGCAGCTCGCGCTTGTCGGCCGAGCGCCGACGGTGATTTCGACGCATCGCCGTTCGCCGACGACGTGGTTGTTGGTGACGACGTAGCCGTCGGTCGAGATGACGACGCCCGAGCCGAGGCTCGACTCGTAGCGGTCGCGCGTGCCGAACATCTCGTCGGCGTCGCCGAAGAAGTACTGGAAGAACGGATCGTTGGTGAAGGGCGACGCCGAGCGCGGCACCACCTGCAGCGACGAGATGTTGGTGACGGCACGCGACCGTGTCGGCCAGCGACGCGCGTGAAATCGGGGCCCGGCGCGGCCACCGGCGCAGGCGCGGGGCGGGCGCGGCCGGCGAGGAGGCGGCTGCCGCTCGACGGCGGCGGCGTCGCTGGTCGTCGTGCAGGCGGCCCGAGACGACCAGGCCGGCCGTGAGCCCGACGAGCACGAGCAGACGGCGAAGGCAGACGCGGCGCACGGCGATCACGCCGACGTCGACGCGGCGCGGACCGTCGCCGGCAGCTTGGGCACGACGATCGTGAGGACGCCGTCTTTCAGTTCGGCGGTGACGCGCGTCGGCGTCAACTCGGCGGCAGCACGAACGTGCGGAGGAACTCGCCGTGGCCGCGCTCGACCCGGTGATACTGCTCGCAGGCGACGCGGGCATCGCGGCGCGCCGTGCAGGGTCAAGCGGCTGTCCTGGATGTCGACGCGGATCTGCTCGCGCGCGAGGCCCGGGCAGTTCGGCGGTGACCATGTAGGCGTCGGCGGTTTCGCACAGGTCGACGGCCGGCGCCCAGCCCTGTGAGCAGGTGCGGGCAGGCGCTCCATCTTCAGTGGATGGCGAGCAGGTCGCGAACCGGATCCCAGCGTGCGAACGCCACGACGCCGATGGTAGCACGGCGCCCGTCCGGGCCGAAGGCCCGGCGGGCCCGGGCCATACGGCCAGCCGGGCCGGGCTGCGTGGTAACATCCAGCGGATCTACGACGGCAGCAGAAGACGATTCCCATGGCAGACAACCTTTCGGCAACGCGCCTCAAGCGCGGGCATGATCATCAAGCAAGAGGACGAGCTCCTGCCGCGTTCTCGAACTCGCAGCACATGACGCCCGGCAACCTGCGCGGCTTCGTGCGCGTCAAGGTGCGCAACATCCGCACCGGCGCCATGGCTCGAGAACAGCGCCTGCGCTCGGAAGACATCGTCGAGCGCGCGACGCTCGACGAGCGGCAGATGCAGTATCTCTACAGCGACGGCGACGACTACCACTTCATGGACACGACGACCTACGAGCAGATCCAGCTCACGAGCGAGGCGCTCGGCGACTCGGTCGGCTACCTGAAGCCCGAGATGACCATCGACGTCGAGTTCTACGACGACGAACCGGTCGGCATCGAGCTGCCGCCGACGGTCGATCTGGTCGTCAACGAGACGGTGCCGGGCATCAAGGGCGCCACCGCCAGCAACCAGGTCAAGCCGGCGACGCTCGAGACCGGCCTGGTCGTCCAGGTGCCGCCGTTCGTCAACGAAGGCGACGTGATCCGCGTCAACACCGAGACCGGCGAGTACCAGTCGCGGGCGTGATCGCGCGAGTCCGGGCGTCGCCGGCCATCGGATGCAGCATCATCGGTAACGATGGAAGTCGTCCGCAGCAGCCCAGCACGGGCTGGATCGAAGTCATCGCCGGCAGCATGTTCAGCGGCAAGAGCGAAGAGCTCATCCGCCGGCTGCGCCGCGCGCAGATCGCCCGGCAGCGGGTCCAGATCTTCAAGCCGACCGTCGACGACCGCTTCGCCGACGACCACATCGTCTCGCACAGCGACATGCGGATCGCCGTCGAGAACGGCGGCGACTCGCCGCCGAGCTGCTGCGCGCAGGTCGAGCGACGACACCGAAGTGGTCGGCATCGACGAAGGCCAGTTCTTCGACGCGGACCTGCCGGCGGCGTGCAACGACGCTCGCCGACCGCGGCAAGCGCGTCATCGTCGCCGGTCTCGATCAGGATTACCTCGGGCGGCCGTTCGAGCCGATGCCGCAGCTGCTGGCCATCGCCGAGTACATCACCAAGACGCTCGCCATCTGCATGGTGTGCGGCAATCCCGGCCAACCACACGCAGCGCCTCGTGCCAGCAGCGACCGCGTGCTGCTCGGCGCCAGCGGCACTCTACGAGGCGCGCTGCCGCCACTGTTTCGATCCGACGCTGGCGCGCGAGCCGAGGCAACCGCGCCCGCCGATTGACGGCCGGGCGTGCGGTGCGTGCAGAATCGTGCCTGTGACGCTCGTCGACCTGCTGCCGCAGGTCGCTGTTCCTGCTCGGGCTCGGGTTTCTCGTCGCCAACGTCCGCGCCGGCGATGCGACCTGCTGCGCTGGCCGCGCCGCGGCCGCGACGCGCTCGCTGATCTGGCCGGGCCCGAAGCCGCCCGTTCTACGGCATGAGCCTGGCCATCGGCGTCGTCCTGGGCTTCCTGTCTGTCTGTCAAGCGTCGTCGTCGTGCCGCGCCCGCTGCCGGCGCTTTCGGCGAGACGATGATGTTCGTCTACTACGCCTACGCCGTGCCGCTCGAGCCGCGCATCCGCCGCGGGTTCTACGCGGACGGCATCTGGGCCGACTCCGGCTTCATGCCCTACGACCAGATTGGCGGCCTCAGCTGGCGGGAAGGGGAGCCGTCGACTCGCTGATCGTGGTCTCGCGGCTGCGCACCCTGGCCCGCCGCCTGCCGGTGCCCGGGCCGCGCATGCGGCGAGGCGCGCCGCCTGCTGCGCGAGAAGATCGGCGAACACGCCATCGACATCGAGGCCGGCCCGGGCCTGCACCTCGGCGGGCACGACGCGCGACAGGACGTCTGAGGGACGGCACGGCGCTGCCCCTAATTGCCCACGGCGGACCGACCGATAGGACTGAGGACACTGTGCTGGACCCCGGACGGGTCACTGGAGTTGCCGACATGGCCGCACGTCCGACCTGGAAGGGCTTTCTCAAGGTCAGCCTCGTCACCATCCCGGTCCAGGTGTTTCCGGCGACCGAGTCGAGCGCGACGCATCTCGTTCAACCAGCTCCACGGCGAGTGCCAGACGCGCATCCAGCAGAAGAAGTGGTGCCCGCACGTGCGAGCGCGAGGTCACCAGCGCCGAGATCGTCAAGGGCTACGAGTTCGAGAAGGGCCGCTGGGTCGTCGTCGACGAGGAGGACATCGCCAAGGTCAAGACCGAGTCGACCCAGGTGATCGACCTGGTGCAGTTCGCCGACGACACGGCGATCGATCCGATGTACGTCGACAAGGCCTACTACCTGGCGCCCGACGGCGCCGATGGCCGCCGACGCGTTGCGGTGATGCGCGACGGCATGAAGGGCAAGGCCGGCATCGGCAAGCTGGCGCATCCACGGCCGCGAGTACCTGGTGGCCGTGAAGCCGCACAAGCAGGGGCATGGTGATGTACACGCTGCATCACGCCGCCGAAATCCGCACCATCGACCAGATCGACGAGCTGCGCGAGGTGCGCGGCAAGGTCAAGCCGGACGAGATGAAGCTGGCGCAGCAGGTGATCGACAGCTTCGAGGCGCCGCTCGACCTCACGACCTACAAGGACGAATACCAGGAAGGCCTGCGGCAGATCATCGACGCCAAGATCGCCGGCGAGGAGGTCGTCGCGCACCGAGGACAGGAGGCGCCGCCCAAGGTGGTCGACCTGATGGAAGCGCTGCGCCGAGCCTCGACTCGGTCAGCGCGGAGAAGAAGACGCCAAGGCCAAGGTGAGCGGCGCAGGAGGTCGCGGCAACAAGGCCGTCAAGACGGCAGCGGCCGAAGGCCATCGCGCCGAAGCGGCAGGCGTCGGAGCGCTCGACGCGGCGCGCAAGGCCGTCTGAGGCGTACAGCCCGCGGCAGCTCAGCGCAGCAGCAGCCAGCTAGGCCCAGGCCCGACGCCGTCGGGTCGCGCAGCCAGTCCGGCGGCGCCAGCCAGACGAACGCCAGGATGGCGATCACCCAGAGGTCGTAGGGCAGCGTGGCGCGTTCGTCGCGCCAGAAGAAGGCGCGCGCAGAACGCGCCGGTGACGCCGTCGGTCGACGGCATCGGCAGGTGCGTTCAGCGCCAGATAGGTGTAGTAGATGCGGTTGGCCACGGTGAGCACCGACAGCACCAGGATCACCCACAGCACGCCGGCCATGCGGTTGGTGAACGCGCCGATCATGAAGAGCACGATGCGCTCGGGCCGCTCCATGAAGCCGACCTTGCACTTCTCGATCAGCGACTCGGCGCGGGCGCGCGCGTAGCTGGTCATGATCGAGAAGATCAGCGCCAGCGTCGCCACCATCACGTAGTCGGTGCGGCCGAGCTGACGAGTAGAGCCAGATCAGCCCGGTGAACAGCGCCAGATCCGAGAAGCGGTCGAGCGTCGAGTCCCAGAACGCGCCGAACTCCGACTGCTTGCCGGTGATGTGGGCCACCTTGCCGTCGATGAAGTCGAAGATGTTGGCGACGATCATGATCACGCCGGCCAGCACGAAGCGGTCGTGCGCCAGCGCCCAGGCGGCGCCGACGTTGATGATGCACGCCGATCAGCGTCAGGACGTTCGGGTGGATGCCGCAGCGCCACGCAGGTGTCGATGATGGCGCGCAGCGGGAACATGCAGACGGCGCCGATGAGCCCGGTGAAGGTCATTCGTGAGCGGTCGGCGGCGACGATCGGAGGGTTCGACCGGCCGCGTGCAGCGGTGGCGAATGCTCGTCATGAGTCAGACATCGCGTATGCCCATCCATGGATCTCAAGGATCAGATCGCCCGGCTGCCCGAGCAGCCCGGGGTCTACCTCTACTTCAACGCGGCGGGCGAGACGATCTACGTGGGCAAGGCGCGCGTCGCTGCGCGACCGGGTGCGCAACTATCTCGGCGCCTACGGGACCGAGCCCAAGACCGACGCGCTGCTCGACGAGATCGCCCGGCTCGAGGTCATCGTCACCGACTCGGTGGTCGAGGCGCTGGCGCTCGAGAACAATCTGATCAAGCAGCGGACGCCCGAAGTACAACATCCTGCTCCGCGACGACAAGAACTATCCCTACCTGCAGCTGACGACCAACGAGGCCGTTTCCCGCGCGTGCTGGTGGCGCGCCAGGTCGAGCGCGACGGCAACTTCTACGCCGGGCCGTTCCTGCCGGCCGCGCTTCGCGCGCCGGACCATGTCGCTGACGCCACCGGCTGTTCGGCATGCGCTCGTGCAACGAGGTGATTACCGGCAAGCGCGCCCGGCCGTGCCTGGAGTACGACATCAAGCGCTGCATCGCGCCGTGCGTGGCGACGCTCTGCTCGCCGGACGCAGTACGGTCAGGCCGTCGACGACGCGCAGCTGCTTCTCGAAGGCCGGAACGACGAGCTGGCCGGGACGCTGCGCGAGCGCGGATGATGCGACGCGGCCAGCCGCGAGCGCTTCGAGGAGGCGGCGCAGCATGCGCGACGCCATGCGCGACGGTGCAGGCGCTGCGCGACCGCCAGCAGAAGATGGCGACCGCCGAGCTCGGCGATCGCGACGTCTTCGGCCTGAAGCTCGGCCGAGCGGCGGCGCGGTCATCCAGGTGTTCCAGGTCGCGGCGCGGCCGGGTCGTCGAGCGGGTCGAGCTGCGACAGCCGAGGCGGCCGACGTCGCTCGGCGGCGAAGAGGCGGTGATGCACGGCGGCGCTGCAGCAGTTCTACGAGCTGCGCGACGCCGCCGCGCGGAGATCTACATTGCCGGTCGAGATCGAGGAGCCGCGAGGCGCTCGAGGCGTGGCTGTCGGCGCGCGGCCAGCCGCCGGGTGCGAGCTGGTCGTGCCGCAGCGCGGCGA
The DNA here is from genome assembly GCA_963843885.1 of uncultured Acidobacteriota bacterium. GTDB lineage: Bacteria > Acidobacteriota > Vicinamibacteria > Vicinamibacterales > UBA2999 > CADEFD01. The sequence goes on along the minus strand of CAWJMJ010000004.1, from coordinate 23,025 downwards.
CAAGCGGGCGCCTGGTCGATCTGGCCACCCGCAACGCCGAGCTCGTCGTACCAGCACCCGCTTCAACGACACCGGCGGCCCAGTCCGACGGCGCTCGAGACGCTGCAGCACGGTGCTGGCGCTGCCGGTCGCTGCCGCGCCGCATCGAGTGCTTCGACATCTCGACGCATCCAGGGCAGCGAGACCGTCGCCTCGATGGTGGTCTGCGAGGACGGCCGGATGCGCCAGGAGCGAGTACCGCAAGTTCCGCATCTCCGATGCCGCCGCGCCGGTGCTGGGCACCGAGGCCGCGAGGGGGCGATTCCTGGACGACTTCGCGGCGATGCCCAGGTCGTGCAGCGGCGTTTCGCGCAAGCTGCTCGAGCAGCCGGCGGCCCGTTTCCCGACCTGATGCTGATCGACGGCGGCAAGGGCCAGCTGTCCGCGGCCTACGCGGCGCTCGAAGCGCTCGGGCTGGCCAACCTGGTGGCCATCGGCTCGCCAAGAAGGAGGAACTGCTGTTCACGCGCGACTCACGATCGAGCCGATTGCCTTCGCCTCGCACGAGCCCGGCGCTGCTGCTGCTGCAGCGCATCCGCGACGAGGCGCACCGCTTCGCCGTGACCTTCCACCGCCAGGCGCGGACGATGCGCGACCTGCGCTCCGAGCTCGATGACGTTCCCGGGCATCGGACCGCGCCGGCGGCGGGCGCTGCTGACCCATTTCGGCAGCCTGGCCGGCGTGCGCCGCGCCACGCGCGAGGAGCTCGTGCCGCTGGTCGGGCCAGAAGTGCGCCGACGCCGTGCTGACCCATTTCGCCGCAAGGCCAGCCCCGTCTGAGGGCGCGCGCCCCGGTCTGGCATGGCTGCGTCGCCGCGACCGGCTGTGGTACCCTTGTGCGCTTTGGAGAACGTGGATTTCCTGCAGATCGGGCTGTCGCTGGCGGTCCTGATCGTGTCGCTGACGGTGCACGAGGCGGCCCACGCCTGGACCGCCGACCGGCTCGGCGACCCGACCGCCCGCCTGCTCGGGCGGCTGTCGCTCAACCCGCTGGTGCACGTCGATCCGATCGGCACGGTGCTGTCTTCCCGCTCATGGCGCTGGTCACCGGCGTGCCGCTCATCGGCTGGGCCAAGCCGGTGCCGGTGGACTTCCGCAATCTGGGCTCGCCGCGCCGCGATTTCGCGCTCATCGCGGCCGCCGGTCCGGCCAGCAACCTGCTCATGGCGACGGTCGGCGCGATGGCTGTTCGCGGCCGTCTACCAGGCGCTGGCGACCAACGTCGGGCGGCTGGTCTGCGGGCGCCCTGTTCTTCACGATGATCAACGTGCTGCTGGCGGTGTTCAACATGATCCCGGTGCCGCCGCTCGACGGCGGCAACGTGCTCATGGGCGTGCTGCCGCGCCCGCTGGCTGCCGTGATCGACCGGCTGCGCCCCTACGGCTTCTTCGTGCTCTATGCCCTGATGTTCTCAGCGGCGTGTCTGTTCCGTGGTCGTGCCGTCCGGTGCAGGGCTTCATCCTGCGGTTTGCTGCTGTGACGAAGAAACGTGTGGTGTCGGGCATGCGCCCGACCGGACGACTGCATCTCGGCCACCTCGTCGGCGCGCTCGACAACTGGGTGCGCGCTGCAGGACGATTACGACTGCTTCTACTTCGTCGCCGACTGGCACGCGCTGACCAGCGACTTCGCCGAGACCGTCGGAGCTGGTCGGCCAACGCCATCGACAACGTCGCCGACTGGATCGGCGCCGGCCTCGATCCCGAGACGAGCACGCTCTTCGTCCAGTCGCTGGTGCCCGAACACGCCGAGCTCTACCTGCTGCTGCAGATGGTCACGCCGATGCCGTGGCTGGAACGCGTCCCGACCTACAAGGAGCAGCATCGAGCAACTCGCCGATCGCGACCTGTCAACATCGGCTTCCTCGGCTACCCGCTGCTGCAGACCGCCGACGTCATCATCTACGACGCCAACGTGGTGCCGGTCGGCGAGGACCAGGTGCCGCACCTGGAGCTGTCGCGTGAGGTGGTGCGCCGCTTCAACAACTTCTACGGCGCCGGTGTTCGTCGAGCCGCAGTCGCTGCTCACGCCGACGCCGCGCCTGCCCGGGCTCGACAACCGGAAGATGAGCAAGAGCTACGGCAACACCATCGACCTGTCCGACGACGCCGCCGACGCGTCGTGAAGAAGGTGCGGTCAGATGTACACCGACCCGAAGCGCGTGCGCGCCGACATCCCCGGCACCGTCGAGGGCAACCCGGTGTTCATGTACCACGACGCCTTCAATCCCAACCGGGCCGAAGTCGACGACCTCAAGGCGCGCTACCGCGCCGGCAAGGTCGGCGACGTCGAGGTCAAGACCAAGCTGGCCGCAGCCATCAACGCGCTGCCTCGAGCCGATGCGCGAGCGGCGCGCCGCGGCGCTGGCCCGGCCCGGCTATCTGCGCGACATCGTGATCGAAGGGTCGCGCCGGGCGCGCCTCGCATGCCGCCGAGACGATGGCAGCGCGTGCGCGAGGCCGTGAAGCTTGTCTACTAACGACGAGCGAGAGCGCGGCTCGGCGGGTGACGGCTTCGAGTCGCAGCTCGACTCGATTCCGCTGCACCTCGAGCAGTTCGACGGGCCGCTCGACCTGCTGCTGCATCTCATCAAGAAGAACGAGGTGAACGTCTACGACATTCCCGATCGCGCTCATCACCGAGCAGTACCTCGGCCTATCTCAATCTGATGCAGGAGCTCAACCTCGACGTCGCCAGCGAATTCCTGGTCATGGCGGCCACGCTCATCCACATCAAGAGCCGCTGCTGCTGCCGCGCCAGGAGACGGCCGCCGGCCGATCCGGACGACGACGATCGACCCGCGCGACGCTGCTGGTGCAGCGGCTGCTCGACCACCAGAGTTTCAAAGCGGCCGCCGAACTGCTGCACGAGCGCGAGACGCTGCGCAACGCGCAGTGGACGCGGCCCGACGCGCGCATCGAGGAAATCGCCGGCGAGCCGAGTCGAGCCCGAGCTCGAAGTCGATCTGTTCAGCCTGCTGGCGGCGTTCCGGCGCGTGCTGGAGCGCGCCAAGGAGCGCGCCGCACGTCGTGCTGCCGCCCGAACAGATGTCGATCGAGACGCGCATCGAGCAGCTGCTCGACGCAGCTGTCCGAAACCGAAGCGTGCGGTTTCGAGGAGCTCTTCGACGACGTCGCCGGGCGCGGCCGATCTGATCGTCACGTTCCTGGCCCTGCTCGAGATGATTCGCCTGAAGCTGGTGCGCGTGTTCCAGCCGGGCGGGTCCGGCGCCATCCGCATCTATCAAGCGGGCGCGTCCCACCGATGCGCCGCATCCCATCCACGATCCCGAAGACGAGTACAAGTCCCATCAGCACCCTACCGGCGACGTGCCGCCGCCGTCAGCCGACGCGCCACCGCCGGAGGACGAGCCGGGCGGGCTGGGTGAGGCCGCTGACGGCGACGAGGACGACGAGGACGACGACCGATGAGCGACGAGATGCCCAAGGATCCCAACGCGTCCGAGCCGCGCGACCAGCACGACGAGCACGACGGCACCAGAGCGCAGCGGCGCGCCGACGCGGCGGCGCCACAAGACGAGGCCGTCTCTGCCAGCGCCGACGATGATGCGCCCCTGCTCCCCGGCGCTGACGCGCCGGGCGCCGCCGCCGCCGGCGACACGGTCGACGTCGACACGGCCGCCGGCGACGACACGGCCGCCGGCGACGACGAACCGGCTGCCGCCGCCGACGCACGAGCCGACGACGTGGCGGTTGCCGACGAGGGCGCCGCTCCCTCGGTCGATGACTGGCTCGAAGCGCAAGCCGCGCCCGAGGGTACGGACGAACTCGAGCGCGAGCCCGGGTCCACTCCCGCGCCTGACGCTGGTGCTGGTGCTGGTGCTGACGCTGACGCTGACGCTGACGCTTCGCTCGAGTCCGGGCCCGACACTACGCTCGACACCGAGCCCGAGGCGGCGCCGGAACCCGAGCCCCGGCCGCGCATGGAGCTGGCGCAGCTCGAGGCCATCGTCGAGGCGCTGGTCTACGCCTCGCCCGAGCCGCTGACGCCGAAGATGCTCATGAAGCTGCTGTCCGACGAGCCGAAGGAAGACGTGCAGGCAGCCATCGAAGCGCTGGTCACGCGCTACGGCCAGCCTGGCGGCCTCCACCTGGCCCAGGTCGCAGGCGGCTACCAGATCACGACCCGGCCCGAACTGCACGACTGGGTGCGGCGGTTGTTCCACGAGCGCAACACGCAGAAGCTGTCGGTGGCCGCGCTGGAGACGCTGTCGGTGATTGCTTACCGGCAGCCGGTCACGGCGGCCGAGGTCAACGAGATCCGCGCGGTGAACGCGTCCGGCGTGCTGTCGACGCTGCTCGAGCGTCATCTCATCAAGATCGTCGGCCGGAAGAATGTGGTGGGGCGGCCCTTCCTCTACGGCACGACCAAGGAATTCCTGATCCGCTTTGGCTTGAAGGATCTGGCCGACCTGCCCAACATGCAGGACATGGTGCAGGCCCTCGGTTTCGACGCGCCGGCGCTGCTCATGGAAAAGCCGGTCCCGGAAGAGATGCTGCCGCTCGAAGAAGGCGACGAGCCGGCCGCCTCGCCCGGCGCCGAAGAACACTGAGCGCGGCTACGGCGTGATGGTGATGCTAGCGGCGAGGACGTTCTCGCCGGTGGCGGCATCCCAGACGCCGTCGTTGGCAAGGCGCACGGCGAACCGGGGATCGTCGCGAATCGAGAGCGCCTGGTCGGGCAGCCACAGCGACAGGCGGTAGGAGCCCGGGGTCATGCCTGCGGGCAGCGGAATCGCGGTGCTGAGGGCGAAGCTGGCGCCGGCCGCCCACGACCGCGGATCGACCGCCAGGGGCGTGAGGTAGCGCCCGCCCGGGCCGGTCAGCACCGCGAACACCGGCCGGGCGTTGAACATCGCGGCATAGCCGACGTTGGTCACCTGCACGGTGAAGGGCAGGCTGGTGCCACGCGCGGCGGTGGCTGCAAAGGTGGTGGCGCCGAGTTCCAAGCGGTAGCCGAGGCGGCGATTGATCTCGTCGTAGCAGCCGTCGTTCCTGAAGCCCTGCACTACCGCCGGGTCGTAGTCGACGTCCAGGTTGCTGAAGTGCATGTATTCGAGTTCGGCAAGCGCCGTCGGGCACAGCGACCGCGGCGGGTTGACGTTGCACGTCTCGCCGCCGACCACGGCCCAGCGGCCGTTCTCGGCGACGTAGGCCTTGTCGTACCAGATGGGATTGCCGCTGCGGCCCCACGTGCCCCAGTCGTCGTCGCTGGCCAGGAAGCAATCCTGGTGCGAGCCGACGCGGGCGCGGCTGGTGCCCGAGAAGGCCTCGGCCGGCGTGATCGGGACGCCGTTCAGAAGCTGCATGTCCGAGGGATAGCGCAGCGCGATCATGCGCGACGGCGGCACCGCGGCCATCAGCGCGGCCAGGATGGCCGCCTTGGCGGCGGGCATCGTGTCGAGGCCGTGGGTGGACGAATGCCATTCGCCCCACGCGCCGATGAAACCGGCCTCGAAGGAAGAGATCACGTCGACGTTGGCGGCCAGTAGCGGCGCCAGTTGCAGCAGGTGCTGCTCGATGCGCGCCTGGGAGGCATCGGCGCCGGAATTCGGATACGGGCCGAAGTTGTAGGCGAAGCGCACGATGTGCTTCACGCCGGCCTGCCGGGCCAGCGTGAACTCCTGGCTCAGGCTGGCCAGGAACGACGGCGGCAGGGCGCTGTCGCGATACGCGTCGAGCATGAAGTACTGGCGGACCAGCGTGAACCCGGCGGCGCGGACCGACGCGTACCCGGCCGCGTCCGATTCGGCCCAGGCGTAGAAGCCGCGATCCGGGTTGGGGAACACGGCGGTGCTCGACGGGAATACGACGCTGGTCATGCCCGGCGTCCCGCCGGGCCCGATGGTGTCCTGCCCGGGAGCAGAGGGCGTGAGCCGCACCGGGATGCCCGGCGTCGAGCCGGCGCTCGACCGAGGGCCGGCCCCCGCCTGACGAGCGGGTGGAGCGATGGCGGCGCCGGTCCCCTGGGCGTCGGCATGACTGGGGGCGGACGCCAGGACGACGCACATGAGCAGCGGAGCGAGGCGGCTGGGCATGGTCGAGGTCAGAGGAGGCAGGGGCGGTAAACGGCGACGGGCGTGACAGGGGCGCCGGTCATCGCTGGCCGGTGCGTGACGTCGCGGTGCGCAGCGACGCCACTTCCTCGGCGGTGAGATCCCGCCAGTGGCCGGTCGGCAACCCGCGCAACGACAGGGGGCCCATGCGCACGCGTTGCAGCGAACGCACCGGGTGCCCGATCCGCTGGCACATCTCACGAACCTGGCGGTTGCGGCCCTCGCGCAGCGTCAGCACGATCTTGGTGGTGTGGTCGCGGCCCTTGCCGATCGTGCTGCCGCGCATCACCTCGGCTTCGGCGGTGCGGCGGCCGTCGAGGAAGATGCCGCGGCGCAGCTCGTCGAGGGCTTCATCGCTCGGCTCGCCCATGACGATCGCCTCGTAGACGCGCGCCACTTCGTGGCGCGGGTGCGTCAGCTTGGCCGCCAGATCGCCGTCGCTCGTGAGCAGCAGCAGGCCCTCGGTGTCGTAATCGAGCCGGCCCACTGGATAGACTGTACTCGCGGACGCCGCCGAGCAGATCCATGACCGTGCGGCGACCTTCCGGATCCTCGCGCGTGGTCACATAGCCGCGGGGCTTGTTGAGCAGGATGTAGCGTTGGCGGGTGACGGTCTTGACGCGCCGGTCGTCGACCCGGACGTCGTCCACGCCGGGCACGGCCTTGACCCCGAGCGTGTCGGCGACGGCGCCGTTGACGGTGACCCGTCCTTCGGTGATCAGCGATTCGGCGGTGCGCCGCGACGCGATGCCGGCGGCCGAGAGCAGCTTCTGCAGGCGGATGGCCCCGGGCCGGTCGTCGGCGGCAGCGGGCCGAGTCCCGCGAGGGCGTGGCGGCACGCGTTCGTCGGGACGCGCCGGCCGCGCCGCCGCGGCGCCACGCGGCGCCCGGGTGCGCGGCGGAGCGCTGGCCTTGGCCGCGGGGCGGCCCGGGCCCGAGGGGCGGCGCGACGAGGATCGAGTCGGGGTGCGAGGTGGCATGTGCAGTTTGGATCCTGGGCCGCTCGCCGCTGGTGCCCAGCTGCCGGAAACGCGGACGCCCTTAGTATCGCATCAGGTCACGCCAGAAACGCGTCAGGTCCCACACGTCGGCCGCCGAGGCCGAGCGGTCCACTTCGGCGTGGGTGATGAGACCGCTGAGCAGCGCCCGGACCTTCACCCGGCCGCGCAGGTGGGCCGCCAAGTAGAGCGTTTCGAGCGGCGGGATGACCGAGTCTTCGCTGCCATGGAGCAGGAACACGGGCGCCCGCGGCGGCGCCACCAGCTCAGGCGAGAGGGCGCGGACCTCCGGTGCGGCGCGGAGCGACTCCACCACCGGCAGCAGCAGCGGGCCGAGCTGGTCGACGGCGCGGTTGTTCACGTGCGTCATCAGCCCGCGGGCGGGTTCGGGCAGCGTCTCGGCGTAGGCACGGGCGCGCCCGAACTCGGTGTCGGCCTGCCCCATGTCCACGAGGGTCAGCGACGACGCCCGCAAGAACATGCCGATGCCGGCGCGAAGGGCGGCGACTTGATCGGGCGGGACCACGCGGTCGGCGAAGGTGAGCAGGACCACGGTCACGCCGTAGTCGTGGGGCGGCCGCATCACGAGCGAGCCGGCGCCGTCCACCACGTCGCCGAGCGCCTCGGCCGGCGGGGGTGGCGGCGTCCCGCCGGAACAAAGGTAGCGCATCACCCGCCCGAGGTCGCCGTGGCCGCCGAACGACATCACGAACGCGACGCGATCGCGCAGTCCCGGCCGGCCCGCGGCCACGACCGACAGCCCGCCCGAGAAGCTGATCCCGATCATGCCGACCCGGCCGTCGGGCGCGAGCGCGGGCTGTTGGGCAATCCACGTCGCCGCGTCCTCGATGACGTCGGTGTTGGCGGGCGTGATCCGGAACTCGCGCAGGTCGGGCGGCGCGACGGTCACGACCGCGTAACCGCTGGCGGCCAGATCCTCGGCCATGCCGACCAACCGCGTCTCGTCGATGCCGTCCATGTGCACGCCGGGCACCAGCAGCACCGCGCGCGCCGCGCCCGCCGCGCGGTAGAGGCGGGCGGGGACCGCGCCGTGACGCGTGGCGATGGGCGGCAGATCGAGGCGCGTGGTGGCGTGGGCGCGGGCCGCGGCGACCCGTCCCGGCACGCCGTCGGTGAGATTGGCGGCGCGGACGATGAACGCCGCGGCGTCGACATACGGCAGGGCGCCCCACACCACCACGGCGGCCAGCAGAAGGGCAACGAGCGCGGCGCGCTGGACGCGGAAATTGACCACGAAGGCCGCATGTTACACTGCCCGGTTGTGAAGCGCCTCGTGATCGCCGTTGATGGACCTTCCGGAGCGGGCAAGGGCACCGTGGCGCGGGCCTCGGCCCGCGCGCTCGGCTATCGGCACGTCGACACCGGCGCGATGTATCGCGCGGTGGCGTGGTTGTCGCTCACCCGCGGCACGCCGATCGAGAATGCCGAGGCGGTGGCGGCCATCGCCCGCGATGCCGTCTTCGATCTCGACGAGGGCCACGTCCGCATCGACGGCCACGACGTCTCGGCCGCCATCCGCACGCCCGAGATCGACCGCGCGGCCGCGCTCGTCGCGCACAACGGCGGCGTGCGGGAAGTGCTGGTGGAGCGGCAGCGCGCCATGGGGCGCGACGGGGGCGTGGTGATGGAAGGGCGCGACATCGGCACGGTCGTGTTCCCGAACGCCGAGGTCAAGATCTACCTCGACGCGTCTCCGGATGAACGAGCCCGCCGCCGTGCCTCCGATCCGGCCCACACCGGCGGCAAGCAGGGCAGCGTGGCGCACGTCGCCGAAGATCTGGCGGCGCGCGACAAATCGGATTCGACGCGCGCGGTAGCGCCGCTGGCGCGCGCCGCCGACGCCGTGTACATCGACACGACCGGCATGTCCATCGACGCTGTGGTCGGTCGGGTGCTCGCGCTGGCGCGCCAGCACCCGGAGACCGGGGAGCAGGAGCCGAAGGGCGAGGAATAGGCGGCGCTACCGGTCCTCGAAGTCCTCGGACGACGCGGGATCGAGTTCCCATCGATCCTGGTCGCGGGCCGCGATTCTCGTCGCCGCCCTGCAACTCCTCGTCGTCGTCGTACTGGACGCCGAGGGCCCGGCCGATGTCTTCGACCACGTCTTGATCCGGCGTCGGGTTATCGCCGCCCGGCGCTTCGTCGCCCACGGTTGCGGCCAACTGCGGATCGACGTCGGGATTGCCGGCCGCCAGGTCGGGCCCGGTCGGGTTCTGGGCGAACCGCCCACGCATCTCGTCGTTGCCGGAGCTGGCGGCGCTGGCGTGGCGGTTGGGCACCAGGCTCGAGGGCGGCGACGGCAGTTCGGACTCGCGCACCATGCGGCGCTCGCGGTCGAGCGATGGCACCTTGCGCGCCGGTTTCCTCGGCGGCTCGACCGGGCTCTCGTTCCGCCGGGTCGGGCCGGACTTCATCGGCGCGAGGTTTACGGCCAGGGCCTTGGGCGGAGCAGCCGTGCGGACGGAGCCGGTCCTGGCTCCGGCCTTCTTGGCGGTGACCTTTTTAGCGGGGGCCTTTTTAGCGGTGGCCTTTCCGACGACCGGGCGCGCGGCGGTCGCGCGCGTTGCCGGTTGGCCCGCCGTCTTCATGGCTCGCGTCGCGGCCGGCTTGGCCGTGGCCGCCGCGCGAGTGGACTTGGCTTTGCCGTTCGACGGGAGCAGCTTCGTGCCGGCCTTGGTGGTTGCTCGAGGCTTGGCAGCCGTTCTGGCGGTGGCGCTCCGCCTGGCGCTGCTCTTGGAGCCGGATGTCGCCTTGGCCGCGGTCTTCGCCTTGGCGGGCGTCTTGGCCCTGGCCTGGGACTTGGCTGCGGCCTTGGCCGTGCCCGCGGGCCTGGCGCCCTTGTTCACCCGTGGCCTGGCCGCCGCGGATCTGCTTGGTGTGGCGGCTTTCGCCGAGGTCTTCCGGGTCGCCTTGCGCTTTGCTGCCGTTCTCTTCGCCATGTCGCGTCCTCTCGGGATTCCTTGACAGTGCAACCTAAGTGACGTAAATTCTGTTGGTTACGCCTGTGGAGCCTTCGGGCCCAGCGGCGGAACAAATCGCGGGGCGCCGGCCCCCGCTTACCCCGACCGGCAAATCTAGACGTCAGGAGGACGCGCACGTCAATGGCAACGCACGAAGAGCAGGCACAAGAGCCCCAGGGCGCGCCGACCCCGGGAGCTTCTCAGCCCGCGGGCCGGCACACCCTCAAAGCCACCCCGCAGATCCACGGTGGTTTCGACGAGGATATGGACCCGGCGGAATTCTCCCGCCTCTTGGACCTTTACGATAACAGCTTCCGCAACATCGCGGAAGGTGAAGTCGTCAAGGGCACGGTCCTCAAAGTCAACGAAAACGAAGTCGTCGTCGATGTCGGTTACAAGTCCGAGGGCGTGATCTCGGTCAACGAGTTCCTCGACGAGAACGGCGTCGTCATGGTGCAGGCCGGCGACCTCGTCGACGTGCTGCTCGAACGCACCGAAGACCGCGACGGTCACATCGTCCTCTCGCGCGAAAAAGCCGAGAAGATGAAGATCTGGGACGAAGTCGAGAAGGCCTTTGCGGACCGCAAGGTCGTCATCGGCCGCGTCATCGAACGGATCAAGGGCGGCCTCGCCGTCGACATCGGCGTTCGCGCCTTCCTGCCCGGCAGCCAGATCGACGTGCGCCCGGTGCGCAACCTCGACGCGTTGCGCGGCCAGGAACTGCGCATGCGCGTCATCAAGGTCAACAAGAAGCGCGGCAACATCGTGCTCTCGCGCAAGGTCCTCCTCGAAGAGGAGAACGCCGAGAAGAAGAAGCACACGCTCGAGACGCTGTCCGAGGGCAAGGTGCTCACCGGCGTGGTCAAGAACATCACCGACTACGGCGCCTTCATCGATCTCGGCGGGATCGACGGCCTGCTGCACATCACCGACATGTCGTGGGGCCGCGTCGGTCATCCGTCGGAAGTGCTCAAGGTCAACGAGAACATCGAAGTGGTGGTGCTCAAGTACGACCAGGCCACCGAGCGCGTCTCGCTCGGCCACAAGCAGCTCGTGGCCGATCCCTGGACGACCGTCATGGAACGCTATCCGGCCGGCGCCCGCGTCAGCGGCAAGGCCGTGAGCCTGACCGACTACGGCGCGTTCATCGAGCTCGAACCCGGCGTCGAAGGGCTGATCCACGTCAGCGAGATGTCGTGGAGCAAGCGCGTCAAGCACCCCTCGAAGATCCTCAACGTCGGCGACAACGTCGAAGCCATGGTGCTCGGCGTCGACCCCTCGGCGCGGCGGATTTCGCTCGGCCTCAAGCAGGTCGAGAGCAATCCGTGGCACGAACTGGTCGAGAAGTATCCGGTCGGCACGAAGATCACCGGCAAGGTGCGCAACCTCACCGAGTTCGGCGCGTTCGTGGAAGTCGAGGACGACATCGACGGCCTCATCCACATCAGCGACATGTCGTGGAGCAAGCGCATCAAGCACCCGAGCGAAGTGCTCAAGAAGGGTGACTCGGTCGAGGCCATGGTGCTCAGCATCGACGCCGAGAACCAGCGCCTGTCGCTCGGCCTCAAGCAGCTCGCCACCGACATCTGGGAAGACTTCTTCGCCCGCCACAAGGTGGGACAGAGCGTCGAGGGCCGGGTGGTGCGCATGACCAACTTCGGCGCGTTCGTCGAACTCGACGAAGGCATCGAAGGCCTCATCCATGTGTCCGAATTCGACGACACGCAGGGCGGCGAGAAGGTGGACCTGCAAGTCGGGACCACCTATCAGATGAAGGTCATCAAGCTCAGCCCGGCCGAACGCAAGATCGGCCTGAGCATCCGCGCCATGAAGTCCGACGAGATCCGGACCGACTGGGAAAGCTACTCGGCCTCGCAGGGCGACGGTTCCGCGACGCTGGGCGATCACTTCAAGATCAAGTAACGGATCGACACCCCGGGACTGCGGTCCCGGGGTGTGGACGCACCACCGAACGACGTCACGCGAGCGGATCCGCCGGCCACACCGGCCGGCGCGTCTGCTCCCGAGTCCCTCCACCTGGGACCCGAGCCCCGCCCTATGACCAAGGCCGAACTCGTCGAGGAAGTGTCGCGCGTCTCCGACCTCACGAAGAAGCACTCGGAGGTGATCGTCGAGACGGTGTTCCAGAGCATCATCGATGCCCTGCACCGCGGCGAGAAAATCGAGTTGCGCGGCTTCGGCAGCTTCCGGCTGCGCAAGCGCGAGCCGCGCAAGGGCCGCAATCCCAAGACCGGCGACAAGGTGGACGTGCCGCCCAAGCGCGTGCCCTACTTCAAACCCGGCAAGGAACTGAAGGACCTCATCAACCGCGAGGGCGAGGACGGCGACGGCGCCGACGGCTTCGCGCCCCCGGGCGCGCCCTCGAGTCTGTAGGCGAGCGACGGTCGTGGAACGGCTCTGGTCTCCCTGGCGCCACGCTTACGTCACGCGCGACGCCGACCCGGCGGGCTGCGTGTTCTGCCTGGCGCCCGGGCTATCCGACGCCCAGTCGCTCATCGTGCACACCGCCCGCACCTGCTACGTCATCCTGAATCTCTATCCCTACAACGGCGGCCATCTGATGGTCGTGCCCAACCGCCACGTGGCGACGCTGGCCGGGTTGAGCGACGACGAACTGGTCGAGATGGCGCGCCTCACCCGCATCGCCGAGATGGCGCTCGACGAGACCTATCATCCCCAAGGCCTGAACGTCGGCCTCAACCTGGGCCGCCCGGCCGGTGCCGGCATCGTCGACCACGTGCACGTGCACCTGGTCCCGCGCTGGAACGGCGACACCAATTTCATGCCGGTCGTGGGCAACGTGCGCGTTCTGCCCGAGGACCTCACCACCACGGCGGCGCGGTTGCGCCCCGTGTTCGCGCGCCTCACGTCCCCGGCTTCCGACGAGACCATCACGCCATGAACTGCGATTTGCACGCCGCCGCCGCCACCCTCCGCGATCACGTCCGGGCCTGCGCCGCCGACCTGGTCGGCCCCGCGTCGGCGGACATCGACAAGACCGGCGCCATCCCCGAGGAGGTGCGCCGGGCGGTGCAGGCCGTGCTGCCGGCCGAGCCGTCGAGCGACGGCGTGGCCTGGGCCGTGGCGCTCGAAGAGCTGGCCGTGGTCAATGCCGCCGTGGCCATCGACGCCGCCGGTGCCGGGCTCGGTGCGGGCGCGCGTTCGGGTGAGCCGGCCTGGTCCGGCCTGCGCGGCGCCGATGTCGACGCTCTGGCCGGTCCGTTGTCGAGCGACGCCCGCGGCCAACTGGCGGTCACCGCCGTGCTCGTCGGCCTCGGGCGGGCGGCGCTCGAGCAGGCCCAAGCCGCGCTGCGGGAGGCGCGCGCGGCCGGGCAGGCCGACGACGGCGGGCAGTCGCCGCTGGCCGACGCCGCCACCCTGGTGGACGGCGCCCGGATGTTGCTGTGGGATGCGGCGCGACGGGACGGCGAGGCGGCTCGGGCGATGGCGCGCCTGCAGGCGGTCGAGGCGGGCGGGGCCGCGCTGGCTGCAGCCGAGCGGGCCACCGCGGCCGACGCCTCGCGTCCGGGCGCGCCGCTGGAGCGCATCGCCCGCGACCTGGCGACGGCGGTGCGGGTGTTCGGTCAGACCGCTGCGGCCGAGCGTGTCGTGGCCGCGGCCGTGCTGCCGGCGTGAGCGTCTGGCGGCCTCTGCGGGTGTGTGTGTCTAGGCGCCAGTGGCGTCAACGTCCGCGCTAGCCGAGGTAATGCTTGGCGATGGTGGCCAGCTGCATGTTCGACGTGCCCTCGTAGATCTGGCCGATCTTGGCGTCGCGATAGAGCTTCTCGACCGGGTATTCCTGACGAAGCCGTTGCCGCCATAGAGGTTGATGGCCTCCGAGGCCACCCGCTCGGCGATCTCGGAGGTGACCAGCTTGCACATCGCCGCTTCCTGCAGGAACGGCAGGCCGGCGTCGCGCAGCCGCGCCGCGTTGTAGGTGAGGAGCGCGCGCCGCTTCGATATCGGCGGCCATGCGCGCGATCTGGAACTGCACGCCCTGGAACTCGCGATCGGCTTGCCGAACTGCGCGCGCTCCTTCGACGTAGTTCACGGTGTGGTCGAAGGCGCCCTGGGCCAGGCCCAGCATCTGCGCGCCGATGCCGATGCGCCCCTCGTTCAGCGTCTCGATGGCCACCTTGTAGCCCTTGCCCACCGTCGCCGAGCACGTTGGCTTTGGGCACGACGCAGTCGTCGAAGAGCAGCTCGCACGTGCTGCTGGCGCGGATGCCGAGCTTGTCTTCCTTCTTGCCGACCGTGAAGCCGGGCATGCCGCGCTCGACCACGAAGGCGGTGATGCCCTTGTAGCCGTGCTTCGGGGTTGACCGTGGCGAAGACGATGAAGATGTCGGCTTCGTGGGCGTTGGTAATCCACAGCTTGCGGCCGATCAGCGGTAATGTCGCCGCTCTCGACCGCGCGGGTGGTCAGCGCGAAGGCGTCGGAGCCCGAGCCGGCTTCCGACAGGCAGAAGGCGCCGATGGCGTCGGCCGCCAGGCGCGGCAGGTAGCGGGCCTTGAGGTCGGTCGTTGGCCCAGCGCACGCACCGCATTCACGACCAGCGTGTTCTGGACGTCGACGAGCACGCCCAGCGCCGGATCGACGCGCGACAGCGATTCGACCGCGAGAACCGAATGGAACAAGGTGGCGCCGGCGCCGCCGTACTCCTCGGGAATCTCGATGCCCATGATGCCGAGATCGAACAGCTTCGGCAGCAGCGCCTTGTTCATGGCGCCGTGTTCGTCCATCTCCCGGACCAGCGGGCGCACTTCGCGGTCGGCGAACTCGTAGACGCTGTCGGCAAACAGCCGCTCTTCCTCGGACAGGCTGGTGAGGGCAGGCGGCGGGGCAGCAATCGTGTCGGTCACGGACACCTCGGCAGGACGCGCGGCAGCGCGGCGGGCTTGTGCGGTGGGGCCCGAATCGGCCCCGGAGGGAATGTTATCATCGCCTCGGCGCCGCCAGCCAGCAGCCTCCCGAGGTACGCCGCCCATGTTGTCGACCAGGGTTCGTCTCGCCGTCGCGTCGCTCGTGGTGATGTGCGCCGCCATCGGCATGGCGGGAGCGGCCCGCGCGGTCGGCCAGGCGCCGGCCCCGCCCGCGACGCAGGCTCCGGCATCCCCTCCGGTGTCGCCGCCGCCGGCCGAGTCCGGCACCGCGCCGACGCCCGCCGACCAGGCCGGCCAGCCGATCTTCCGCGCCGGCATCAACTTCGTGCGGGTCGACGTCATCGTCACCGACCGGCAGGGCAACCCGATCACCGACCTGACCCAGGACGACTTCGAGATTGTCGAGGACGACACCAGGCAGACGGTCGAGACCTTCCGGCTGGTGAAGATCGACACCACCGCGCCGGTCGAGACGCTCGGGCGCCTGTCGTCCCGCGCCGACGAAGAAACCGCCGCGCAGAACGACGACGCGCGCATCTTCGTGTTCTTCCTCGACGAATACCACGTCCGGCTCGGCAACAGCATGGCGGCCCGCAAGCACCTGGTGGAGTTCGTCCAGACACAACTCGGCCCGAAAGACCTGGTCTCGGTGATGTATCCGCTGAGTCCGATCGACAGCGTCGTGCTGACGCGCGACCACCGGCAGCTGGTCAACGCCATCGAGCGCTTCCAGGGCCGCAAATTCGACTACACGCCGCGTAATGCCCTCGAAGATCGCTACGCCAACTACCCGACCGAGGTGGTCGAGCGCGTGCGGCGCCAGGTGTCGCTGTCGGCGCTGGAAGGGCTGTCGGTGAAGCTCGGCGCGCTGCGCGAGGGCCGCAAGGCAATCGTGCTGGTCAGCGAGGGCTATCTGGCGATGCTGCCGCCGCAGCTGCGGGGCGCCGTCGCCACGATGCCCGGGCTGGGCAATCCGAACCGCAACAACCCGCTGGCCGGCGAGAACGACCTGATGGAGGACCGGGCACGGTTCTCGGCCGAACTCGACGTGCAGACCGAACTGCAGCGCGTCTTCGACGCCGCCAATCGCAGCAACACCACCATCTACGCCGTCGACCCGCGCGGCCTGTCGACCGGCGAGTTCGACATCCAGGACAACGTCACCGCCCGGCCCAGTCAGGACGCCCTGCGCCAGACGCAGAGCACCCTGCAGATCCTGGCCGAGGAAACCGACGGCCGCGCCATCATCAACCGCATGCTTGACTATCCGGCGGTACCAGAGCAGCTCGTCGGGCTTGAGCTGTCGACCGACGCCCGAGAGCGGAGCCTCGGGGGAGAAGGGGACCAGGATCTCGCCGTCCCACTCGGCCGGCACCTCCGCCGACGCCTTCTCATCGGCGGAGGTGAAGGCGTAGCTCCACCGGCCGTTGAGGTTCAGGTAGGAGCTCCGGACCAGCTGCGGGCGCGGGTGCTCCGGGAGGACGTGCTCGGGATCGAGCGCGCGGCCCCAGCGCGTCAGCAGGTCGGTCGGCACCGGGCCGAGCCTAGGACAACGGGTGGCACGGCGGTCGGGGGCATGGCGTCAGCCGCACTCGGGGCCGACGCAGTCCTGGAGCTTTGCGAGCCGGGCGAGCAAGCGGTCGCGTTCTTCGGAGGTCTCCGACCCGTCGAGCCCTCCGTCGAGCTGGTAGGGGTCCTCGTCGAGGTGGTACAGCTCGACGGCTCCCGAGTGCCAGGCGATCAGCGCCCTGTCGTCGGAGGTCCGCAACGCGGTGTAGAGGCGCCGCCCTCCGGTGTCGCGACCGGGACCGGCCTCGAGCACGAGGTCGCGTCCGGCGCCGGCATCGGGGTCGAGCGCCAGCGGTTGGAGAGGCCGCCCGTCCTGCACGAGTCCAGGTGAGGATCCTGCGGCCTTCACGATGGTGCTCGTGATGTCGGCCAGGGTGACGAGCTGGTCCCTGCGGACGCCCGCGGGGAAGCCGGGGCCGGACACCGCCAGCGGGACCCGCACGGACTCCTCGTAGGGGTACCGCTTGTTGTAGACCCAGTGCTCGCCGACGAGGTGGCCGTTGTCGGAGGCGAAGATGACCACCGTGTCGTTGCTCTCGCCGGAAGCCTCGAGAGCCTCGAGGAGACGGTCGATCGCGTCGTCGACCGAGAGGAGTGCCTCGAGCCGCTGCTGGTAGGCCTCCCGGTACTCCCACCATGGACGGCGTCTGACATCACGCAGCTCGGACTTGTCCTCCATGTCGCGCTCAAAGATCGACGGCTTGTCGGGCAGAGCGGCGTCCTCGAACGCGTCCTGGTACCGCGGTGCCACGGCCGCTGTCTGGAGGGCGTCGGAGCCGTTGACCGCGGCCGGGTCGTCGGGCTCGACGGGCGTGCCGCTGTGCGGGGCGATGAACGACGCGAACAGGAAGAACGGTGCGTCCTGCGCGGCATAGCGGGTGATCAGGTCCGCACCGCGGAGGGCGACGTGGGCGATCGGACCTCGCTGGTAGGACACCATCCGCCCGTTCTCGTTGATGGTGGACGACCGGTAGTCGTAGACCCCTTTCACCGCTGCTTGCCACTCCGACCAGCCGGGAGGCACGTACCGTTGCGCCACCTTGCCGTGGTAGCCGTTGAGGTACTTGCCGAGCAGGATGGTGTTGTAGCCGCTCCGCTGGAGCCAGACGGCCAAGGTCTCGTCGTCATCGAAGCGCGAGAAGCCACCGGCCGGCGCCACGTTGTCCATGACGCCATGGTTGTGGGCGTACTGCCCGGTCAAGATCGTGGCCCGGGACGGGCAGCACAGGGGGTACGTCGAGTAGGCACGGGTGAAGGTGGTGCCCTGGGCCTCGATCCTGGTCCTGACTGTCGGCAGGGCCCGCATGTCGGAGACCGTCTGGTCGTCAGTGAGCAGCAGCACGACGTTGGGGCGACGGACCTCGAGGCGGGCCGGCTCCGTGAGGTCCTCGGACGCTCTGGGCGAGGCGAGACCGACCGCCATGGCTCCCACGACGATCGTCGCCAGGGATCCCGCTGGGCCACCGGGAAACTGCTTTGTGCCTCGCATGAGCAGAGAGTCGAGTCACGGCCGGCGCGCGTCGACCCGGAACAGAACGCGATCTGCCTCACCGGCGCGGAGGCGTCGTCCCGCCTAGGCTCGGGCCATGGCCGAGACGCCCGGACCGCACGCCGCAGGTCTTGCTGCGGAGCTGGAGTACGAGGTCGTCGACGGCTCGCCGAGGACGGTGCGCCTCCTGCCGGGTGACCTCTGGACGTTCGGTCGGAGCAAGGAGTGCTCCGAGACGCTGGCACTTCCCGCCCTGAGCCGAGTCGCTCTGGTGCTGCAGCACCTCGAGGAGGGCAGCCTGCGTGTGGTGTCCCGGCAGAGCAACACCGGGCGGGTGCTGATCGCGGCCGACGACGTGTCGGAGAGCCACGTGCTCAGTCGCGGGTCGGCGCCGGTGCTGCTGTCACGCGGGAACTTCACCTTGAAGGTCGAGCTGCCGCCGGTCGTGCTGCGCATGCAGCTCGCGGTTCCCGACGTCCGGCGGATCGTCGACGCCGCCGCGCCGGCACGGCACAGCGCCGGCGCCCTGGACCCGACGGGGCACGCGTGGGTGCCGGAGCCGGGTGAGCCGGAGGAGCATGCCTGGATCGCGGTCGCGGCGCTCGCGGTCGTGGCCAGCCGGTACCCCGAGGTGACCGGCCAGGCGGACGGCAAGGCGAGCGTGCGTCGAAGCAGAGGGCTGCGCGCCGCAGTGGCCGCCTGGTGCGGCCGTACCAGCACCTACTGGATCAACGAGCGGCTCAAGGAGGCCGCGGAGGCCGCCGACCTCGACGTGCCGGAGCGCGGCGAGCGTCTGGCCATCGTGGTCTCGCACTACGCCCAGTTCTTCCCGGACGCCACGATCCGGGCCGTGAGGGACGAGCTGGCCGGGCTCGTCCGCGCCGCAGATCGTTAGGGTGGACGCGTCGAGTCGTTCGGGGACCACGTCAGGCCCTGACGGGACCAAGAGGGGCGAGCGTGGTTGCCTACCCGGCCGTCGGCAGTACCTTCGGGCCTTACGAGATCACCGGGGTGCTCGGACACGGCGCCATGGGCGTCGTCCTGTCCGCCGTGCACGTGAAGCTCGGTCGCAAGGTGGCCGTCAAGGTGCTGTCCGCCGACCTGGCCTCGAGGGCGGAGTTCCGACGCCGCTTCGAGCGCGAGGCCGACGCACTGGCGCGCTTGTACTCGCCGCACGTCATCGACGTCTACGAGTGTGGTGAGGTCGACGGCTGGCTCTACATCGCGACGCAGCTCGTCGTCGGACGCGACCTCCGTGACGTGCTGGCGCAGGACGGCCCCTTGACGCCCGCGGAGGCGCTGGGCGTGGCCGCGCAGGTCGCCGGAGCGCTGTCGGACGCGCACGACGCCGGGATCATCCACCGGGACATCAAACCGAGCAACGTCCTCATGCGTCGCTCCACTGACGAGCTCTTCGTCTACGTCTGCGACTTCGGGATCTCGCAGTCCGAGGACGGAGAGCGGACCAGGACGGGCGGCGTGCTCGGGACGTACGCGTACATGGCCCCGGAGCGTCACGAGGGCACCGAGGCGACGGCTGCGTCGGACATCTACTCCCTGGGGTGCGTCCTGCACGCCGCGCTCACGGGGCGGCCTCCCTACGAGGGCACCGACGTGCAGGTCGCGATGCAGCACCTGCACGGTGACGTCCCCGAGCACACGGGCGACGCACGGACGGCCGCGGCGGTCAACGGCATCTACCGGCGCTCCCTGGCCAAGGAACCCGCAGCCAGGTACCCGACGGCGCACGCCATGCGGCTCGACCTCGTCGCTGCCCAGCGCGCGCTCGAGGACCTGCCCGCGAGCGGGCCGGGAGTCGAGCGCACCGTCGCCACCGTCGCGCACGCGCCACGGACGCCCACCACGGAGGCGCCGCCTCGCACCGAGCCCCCTCGCCGTGGACGGGGTCGACGAGCCGCCCTCGCTGTCCTCGTGGTGGGCGCCCTCGCGGCCGCCGCAGCCTTTCTCGTCCCGCGACTGATCCCCGACGGCCCGCTCCAGTGCTGGGACGACCAACGCGTCGATCGGCCCCAGGAGTGCACGGCGCCGGCAGGGCCCGACGGACTGCGTTGGATGTTCCCTTCACTCGACCGCGACTTCGGCAGCTGCTACCGGCAGACCGGGGACTCGCGCGAGATCAACTCCGACGCCCGCGAGGACGCGTCGCTGTGGACGTGGTTCTGCCCGGTGGGGAGCAAGGTCGAGGGAGTCGGCTACACGGAGTGGGCCTCGCTCCCGGAGGCGAAGGCGCACTTCAACCAGGTGTTCGGCCACCGTCCCACCACGTTCGAGCTCGACGGGACGACCGCCGGGTACCACTGGGTCCTGCCCCAGCCGAACCGCAAGGGTTTCTACAAGAGCGCCTGGTTGCACCGCGACCACCCGTTCTCCGCGACGGTGTGGGCGAAGGACGAGGCGGACGTCTCGAGGTACTGCCTGTCGATCACCATGCGGTCCATGCCCACGTTCCGCACCGAACCGATGGTCTGCGACGCCGCCTGACCATCGCGCGTGACCCACGGCGGGGCCGCTCGTTGCTCGTCCAAGAGGTCTCGACCCTCCCCCTGGGCCGGTGCTACGTTCGCGGGCGCACCGAACTGGAAACGTGCGTTGTCGATTGCCTCCGTACCTGGGAAGGGTCTGCCGATGAGCAGCGTGGCCACCACCGCCCGCGCGACGTACGCGGACCTCTCCGACCGCGCCCGCACGGGCATCGTGACCGGCGGCGAGCTGGTCCTGCTGGCGTGGGACTCGGTCACCGGCGCGGTCGACGACATGGTCCGGCGCAACTTCTCGTGGCAGGAGTTCTTCCTCCAGGCCTGGTTCATGGTGCGGGTCTCGCTGCTGCCCACCATCCTCGTGGCGATCCCGTTCGGCGTCATCGTCTCCGTGCAGGTCGGGGGCGTGGCGTCGCAGATCGGCGCCACCTCGTTCATCGGCGCCGTCAACGGCATCGGCGTGCTCCGGCAAGGTGCGCCGCTCGTGACGTCGCTCATGATCGCGGGCGCCGTCGGCTCCGCCATCACGGCCGACCTCGGCGCTCGTACGGTGCGCGAGGAGATCGACGCGATGAAGGTGATGGGTCTCGACCCGGTACGCCGGCTCGTCGCCCCTCGCGTGGTCGCGGCGATCGTCGTCGCCGCGTTGCTCAGCGCGGTCGTGGCGACCACCGCGATCGTCACCGGCTTCGCCCTGGTCGTCGGTTCGGGCGACGTGAGCTCGGGGACCTACCTGGGTGCCTTCGTCTCGTTCGGCCAGCCGACCGACCTGCTGCTCGCCGAGCTCAAGGCCGTGCTGTTCGGCTTCATCGCCACCGTCGTGGCGGCGCACAAGGGCCTCAACGCCAAGGGCGGCCCCAAGGGCGTCGCCGACGCGGTCAACCAGTCGGTCGTGCTCAGCGTGATCCTGCTCGCGGTGGTCAACGTGGGGCTCACCCAGGCCTACGTGATGCTCGTGCCGCAGAGGATCGCCTGATGGCGCGGCGCAGGGGATGGGGTCGCGCTGTCGACGGCGCCAGGGACGCGACGGTCGGCGCGCTCGCCGACATGGGCTCCTTCGCGACGTTCTCGGTCGAGAGCGTCGCGGTGGTCCCCGTCACGCTGCGGCGCTACCGGCTCGAGGTGATGCGTCAGCTCACCGACATCGCCTGGGGCAGCGGCGCGATCATCGTCGGCGGCGGCACCATCGGCGTCATGGTGCTGCTGTCCGTGGCGGCCGGCACCTCGCTGGGGATCGAGGGCTTCAACGGCCTCGAGCTCATCGGCCTCGCTCCGCTCACCGGCTTCATCTCGGCCGCCGTCAGCACACGCGAGATCGCGCCTCTGATCGCAGCCCTCGCGCTCGCCGCCCAGGTCGGGTGCCGCTTCACCGCGCAGCTCGGCTCGATGCGACTGCACGAGGAGATCGACGCGCTCGAGGTGATGGCGGTGCAACCGATGCGCTTCCTCGTGACCACCCGCGTCATCGCGGCGATGGTGGCGATCCTGCCGCTCTACCTCATCGGGCTCATCGGCTCCTACATCGCCGCGGAGCTCTCGGTGGTGTTCCTGTTCCACCAGTCCGAAGGCACCTACGACCACTACTTCTCGGCCTTCATCCAGGGCCGCGACATCTTCCTCTCCGTGGTGAAGATCGTCGTGTTCGCGTTCGCGGTCTCGCTGATCCACTGCTGGTACGGCTTCAACGCCTCCGGCGGCCCCCAGGGCGTCGGGGAGGCCACAGGCCGCGCGATCCGGGCCTCGATCGTCACCGTGGTCCTGCTCGACATGGTGCTGACCCTCATCTTCTGGGGCGCGAGCCCCGGGTTCCGGGTCTCGGGGTAGTCGCCGATGGGGGTCTTCCGCTCCGGCCGTCGAGGTCCGACGCAGGGTGAGCTCGCCGTGCGTGGGCTCATGCTCGTCGGCGCCTTCGGGCTCCTGCTCGTCGTGATGACGATGAGCGTCGGTGGTGCGTTCGCCGACACCTCCGCGGTCACCACGAAGCTCGACACGGCCGGCGGCTCGATCATCTCGGGGTCAGACGTGAAGCTCGACGGACTCGTCGTCGGCAGCGTCAAGGAGATCCGTGGCGACGAGGACGGGGTGGTCCTCGACCTCGAGCTCGACGACACCTGCTGGACCAGATCCCGCGCACCGTGGAGGCCCGCGTCCTCCCGGCCACCGTGTTCGGCACCTCGTTCGTCGACCTCAACGCACGCGGTGGCGACCGCACCGGCCCCCACCTCGAGGCCGGCGACATGATCCGCCAGGACACCAGCACGCCCACCCTCGAGCTCCAGAAGGCCCTCGACAGCATCGACAAGCTGGTGGACGCGCTCGGCCCCGCCGAGCTGTCCACCGCCCTGCACAGCCTGTCCAGCGCCCTCGACGGCCGCGGCGAGCAGATCGGCCGGACCCTCGACCTGGCGAACAGGTACCTCACCCGGCTCGGACCGTCGATGCCGCTCGTGGCCGAGGACATCCGGTTGCT
>CAWJMJ010000003.1:0-89251 GCA_963843885.1 uncultured Acidobacteriota bacterium | reverse complement strand
AGCAGGCCGCCCAGGAGTTCATCGACGCCTACTTCGCGGGCTTCCCGCGGCGTCCGCGCGCTTCATCGACCAGCACCCTCGAGGACGGCACGCGCCAACGGCATGGTCAGACGCTGTTCGGCCGCAGCCGCCCGGTGCCCGAACTCACCAGCCGCGACTTCCAGTTCGCCGCCGCCGCCGAGCGCATTGCCGTGAACCTGCCGATTCAGGGCACCGCCGCTGACATCATGAAGCGCGCGATGATTGACGTCGACGCGCGTGCTCCGCGCTCCGCGCGCCCGCGCGCCCGCATGATCCTGACGGTGCACGACGAGCTCCTGTTCGAGGTCGCCGCGCGAGGAAGCCGACGGAGGTGGCCGAAATCGTCCGCCAGACGATGCAGGGCCGGCGCCGCGCCGCTGCGGGTGCCGCTGGTCGGTCGACGTGGGTATCGGTGACAACTGGAAAGACGCGAAGTCCTGAGCCGCCAGCCTCGGTCGCGGTTACTTCCAGCGCTCCTTGACGCAGTTCCCACTCCAGCTTGAAGCGCCCTCTCGCGCGTGATCCGTTCGCCATCGTGCGCTTCCTTGCCGCGATCCCGGGATGATGCCCTGCGAGGACCCAGCCGGTCGAGATCGGCGCGCAGCCCGTCGGCACGGCCGGCAATGAGAGGCGCCCGCACCCACGCCGGCCATGGCCGCCTGCCACGCGCCCGGTCCAGTCGCCTTGCGCACGCGCGGCCGGCCGCCAGCCCAGTACGCGAGCGCTGGCGCGCGACGGATCTCGCGCCATTCCTCGGCCTCCGCGTCCGCACCACTGATACACGCGCCATGCCGATCGAGCATCGCGGCGCGGCGCGGCGTCGTTGTCGAGCGCCGCTCGCCCTCCAGCCGTCGCCGACCCGGTCGAGCACCGCCTCGGGGATCTGCTCGCGCGCCGCAGCGCATCCAGCACGCGATTCGAACACGGCCGCGGCCGCGCCCGACGTCGTCGTCGAGGATACAGCGTCTCGCCAAGGCCGACCATGATATTCGAGCCCGTTCCGCGCGGTGCCGAAGCCGCTCGGATTGAGCCGCCGAGAGACGCTCGCGGGCGGCGCCGAGGTCGGCGGGGTCGGCGCTCCTGGCGGTAATCGCTCGAGGTGGGCACGGGCCAGCACGATGGCGGCCGCGTCGGCGGTGTCGGGGGTGCTTCTGCGCCAGCCCGGCGGCGACGATGGCCTCGTTCGAACTTACGCTCGTTGAAGAGGGTGCGAGCTCGGGCCAGATCGCTCGCGCGTGGCCGCCGCCGCAGCGCTGCACAGCACGAGCGCCAGGGCGATGCCCGGGAGGCGCGACATAGAGGCATCCTAGCACAACGCTACCGAATATAACCTGTAACGTATTGAAAACAATACAGTTCAGTGCCGGTTCAGGGGCCGCGTCTGTTACAATGCCGGCTGATGAGCGAGCCCGTAATCGTACCGCGATCAGACCATCCGATTTCACGCGCGTCGATCGACCCCGACGCCCTCAAGGTGCTGTACCGGCTGCACGAGTCCAGCTACACCGCCTATCTCGTCGGCGGCAGCGTGCGCGACCTGTTGCTCAGTCGGCGCCCCAAAGACTTCGACATCGGCACGTCGGCGCATCCCTATCAGGTCAAGAAGCTGTTCCGGAACTGCTGGATCATCGGCCGCCGCTTCCGGCTCGCCCACGTCAGGTTCGGCACCAAGACCATCGAGGTCGCCACGTTCCGCAAGCTCAGTGCCGGCCGGCGAAGACGATCGCGCCGGACGGCGTCGACGAGACGCTCGACCGATCTCTCGGCCGAGACCGCGCGCGATCTCCTCGATCCACCGCGACAACACCTTCGGCACGCCCGAGGAAGACGCCTTCCGGCGCGACTTCACCGTCAACGCGCTGTTCTACGACATCGCCGACTTCTCGATCATCGACTACGTCGGCGGCCTCGAGGACCTGCGGGCGCGGCTCATCCGCTCGATCGGCGATCCCGAACGAGCGCTTCCAGGAAGATCCGGTGCGCATGCTGCGCGCGGTCGTGCTGGCCGCGCGGCTCGACTTCACGCTCGATCCGCCGATCGTCGAGGCCATCGCCACGCATCGCGCACTGCCTGGCGCACGCCGCGCCGGCGCGGATGATCGAGGAGTACTACAAGATCCTGCGGTCGGGCCACGCGAGAAGACCTTCCGCGCGCTGGCCGAGCACCGCCTGCTCGAACCGGTGACGCCGAACTGCAGCGCGCGCCGAAGACGAGGCGCTGCCTGGGACGCGCTCGACGCGCTCGACGCCTATCGCGCAGCGTTCGAGTCGGCGCCCGCGTCGCTGCTCGAACCCGATCCTGCTCGGCACGCTGCTCGTGCCGCTCGGCCTGATGCCGCGCGCGAGCGCACCGCTCCGGTCGACGCCGGACGACCACGAGGACGACCACGACGAAGAGGACATGCCGCAAGCTGGACTGCCGCCGGCGACGACGCCGGCGCCGGCGCGAGGGCCGCCCGAGCCGCTCTTCAAGATCGGGATGCTGCCGATCGCGCGGCGGCGACACCGAGCGGCTGCGCCAGTTGCTGGCGCTGCAGCGCCGGCTGCACGGACCTCGAGAGCGTCGCCGCGGGCCAAGCGCGCGCTGATCGCACCGCGGCGCCGTTCGAGGATGCGCTGACCTGGCTCGAGATCCACGGCCGACGCGCCGGAAGTCGTCGAGCACTGGAAGCGGCTTCATCGAGGCCAGCTCGGCTGCCGAGGCGCAGGCGCCCGCCGAGGCGCGAGCCGGCCGGCGCCGCCGCCGGCTGGCGACGAGCCGCCGCCGCGCGCCGCCGCAGTGGCCGAGCGCCGTCGCGGCGGTCGCGCCGCTTCGGGCCGCCGCTCGTACGGCTAGCCGACTGCGCCGCGACGCGACGACTAGCCGTTCTTCTGTCTCGAATTCGCTGCATGAACGCGACGAGCGCGTCGACGCCTTCTTCGGGGAACGCGTTGTAGATCGACGCGCGCATGCCGCCGACCGAGCGATGGCCCTTGAGGCCGTCGAGGCCGGCCGCCGTCGATCTCCTTCACGAACTTGCTTCTCGAGCTCCTCGCTGGGCAGCCGGAAGGTGATGTTCATCCGCGAGCGGCTGTCCTTCTCGCGCGGTGCCGCGGTAGAAGCCGGTGCGATCGATCTCGGCGTAGAGCTTCGCCGGCCTTGCGCTCGTTGACCGCGCCGATCGCCGTCGAGCCCGCCCTGCGACCAGCCCCACTTCATCACCAGGCCCATCAGGTAGACGCCGAAGCACGGCGGCGTGTTGTACATCGAGCCGTTCTCGGCGTGCACGCGCGTAGTTCAGCATCGTCGTGCAGCGACTTGGTCGGAGCGCGGCCAGCAGGTCTTCGCGGATGATCACCAGCGTCACGCCGGACGGGCCGATGTTCTTCTGCGCGCCGGCGTAGATCAGGCCGTACTTCGCGACGTCGATCGGACCGGCTGAACATGTCCGACGAGGTGTCGGCCGACGAGCGGCACGTCGCCGACCTCCGGCAGCGCCGCGTCCACTCGGTGCCGAAGAGCGTGTTGTTGGTGGTCATGTGCACGTAGGCGGCGTCCGGCGTCAGCTTCAGCTCGTCCTGCCGCGGGATGCGCGTGTAGTTCTCGCTCTCGGTCGACGCCGGCGATGTTGACCGTGCCGACGCGCTTGCGCTTCCTTCACCGCCTTCTGCGCCCAGCCGCCGGTGACGATGTAGTCGGCGGTCGCGCCGGCGGTCGAGCAGGTTCATCGGCACCATCGAGAACTGCAGGCTCGCGCCGCCCTGCAGGAACAGCACCTTGTAGTTGGCGGGCACGTTCGCCAGCGCGCGGATGTCCGCTTCGGCCTTGGCGAGAATCGCCTCGAACGTCTTCGAGCGGTGGCTGATCTTCGAGCACCGACATGCCCGACGCCGGGCAGGGCGAGGAGGTCGCGCTGCGCCTGTTCGAGGACGGACACGGGCAGCACGGCGGGGCCGGCCGAGAAATTGAATATGCGATGCACGGTGGTCATGAAAATCTCCGTAAAACTCCAGCTCAGGCCGGAGGGTCCGGCAGCAGCCGGACACTACGCACGGGCGAACATCCGATTGTAACGGAGCTTCAGAGCGGTACGACGCGGACGTCGAGGATGTCGCTGATTGCGTCGCGCAGGGCCGCCGCGACGCTCGGCGAGGGCTCGCCGTCGAGATTGATGCGCGCCACGGCCGCTTCCGCTCCCTCGAAGATGATGTTCTCGGTTTCCTGGACGTTGAGGCCGCGCGGCACGGAGTTCGTCGAACACGTGCGCGAGCACGCCGGGCCGGTCGCGGTGACGCACGACCAGCATGTGCGTCGCCGGGCGTCATGCTTCGCCAGGTTGACGACGTTGGGCACCCGTGCCGGTGTCCTTGTAGGTGCGCGATGATGCGCACGGTCTCGGCGGCGATCGCCTCCTGCGCCTGGTCGGTCGACGCGCCGATGTGGTGCGTGCCGTAGACGCGCCGGCAGCGAGCACGATCGTCGTCGACGAACTCGGCGGTGGCGCCTGCCGGCTCGCCTGCGAAGCACATCGAGTCCGACGCGGATGCCCTTGCCGTCGACGGCCTTCGCCAGCGCCGCGTAGTCCACCACTTCGGCCGCGCGCCGTGTTGATGAAGTAGGCGCCCGGCTTCAGCGTGCGCGAGCAGCGCCGCGTCCGACGAAGCCCGCGCGTGTCCTTGGCTCAGCGCGAGGTGCACGCTGACGCATGTCGGCGGCCTGCGACCACCGCCTCCGGAGGTCGGCGATGGCGATGCCGATTCGTCGGCAGACGCTGGCGGCTGCCTCGGCGTTGGCAGCGAAGCGCCGGCTCCAGACCACCACCGGCATGCCGAACGCCCGGCGCGCGCTGCGCGACTTCCTGGCCGATGTTGCCGAAGCCGAGCAGGCCGAGCGTGCTGCCCGTACAGGCCGCGCGCCTTGGCAGTATTCCTTCTTGTTCCAGGTGCCGGCGCGCAGCTCCGCGACGTTGTCGGGGATGCGCCGATCGAGCGCCAGGATCAGCCCATCGTCAGTTCGGCGACCGCGACGGAGTTCTTGCCCGGGCAGTTCGAGACGTAGATGCCGCGGCCGAGGCGCCGCCGCCACGTCGATGGTGTTGACGCCGGCCCCGGCGCGCACGATCAGCGACAGCGCACCGGCATCGAGCATCGCTTCCGTGCACCTTGGTCGAGCGGACGACGAGCACGTCGGCGTGCGGTCGCAGCGATCGCCGTCGACCAGCGCGTCGTCCTTCAGCGTCGGGCTCGATACGACACGTCGCAGCCCGCGGCCTTCAGCGCCTCCAGTCCGCGTCTGCTCGAACTTGTCAGCGACGAGCACTTTCATCGGTATCCCTCGAGAACTTTCGCGCCAGGCCGGCGCTCACACCAGGTGGCTGAGCACGCCGTCGCGCAGCTTGGGCTCGAACCAGGTGGACTTGGGCGGCATGATGCCGCCCGCATCCGAAATCCGCATCAGGTCGTCGACCGATACGGGATACAGCGAGAACCCCACGGCGAAGCTGCCGCCGTCGACCAGCCGTTCCATTCGGCCGGTGCCGCGGATGCCGCCGACGAAGTCGATGCGCTTGTCGGTGCGCACGTCCTGGATGCCGAGCATCGGCGCCAGCACCGCATCCTGCAGCCGGCTCACGTCGAGCGACGCGTCCAGGCCGAGATCCGGCGGCGGCGCGCCGACGTCCAGCGTGTACCACTCGCCGGCGAGATACATCGCGATCTGACCCTTCCGCGCCGGCGTGGCCGGGCCACCGGGCGTGATCGTGCAGCGTTCGGCCGAGCGCCGTCCAGGAACGCTCGCCGGCGACAGTCCGTTCAGGTCGCGCACGACGCGGTTATAGGGCAGCACCTGCATCTGGTCGTCGGGGAACGCCACCGCCAGGAACGCGCTCGTGCTCGCCCGGACCCTCGGCGGCCAGGGCCTGATGGGTGCGCGAGGCGCTGGCGGCGCGATGGTGGCCGTCGGCGATGTAGAGCGCGGGCACGTCGGCAAACGCCGCGACCAGCGGTTCCCGGCCGACTCCGGCGACGCGCCACACGACGTGCCGCACGCCGTCGGCGGCGGTGAAGTCGAACAGCGGCTCGCCGGCGGTGACCGCCTGGACGGCCGCGTCCACGGCCGACGAGGCGCGATAGGTGAGGAACACCGGGCCGGTCTGGGCGCCGCAGCGCCAGCATGTGCCGGGTGCGATCGTCTTCCTTGTCGGGTCGCGTCTTCTCGTGTTTCTTGATGAGCTCGCGCGCGTATTCGTCGATCGAATAGCAGGCGGCCACGCCGGTCTGCACGTGCTCGCCCATGTGCAGGCGGTAGACATACAGGCTGGGCACGTCCTCGACCACCAGGGGCGCGGCGCGCCGCAGCCGGTCGAAGTTGTCCTCGGCCTTGGCGTAGACCTCGTCCGAATAGATGTAGGTGCCCGGTGGGCACTCGATCTCGGGACGCGACACCCGCAGAAAGCTCAGCGGGTCGTCGCCCGCCAGGGCTCTGGCTTCGTCGCTGTTGACGACGTCGTAGGGCACGGCCGCCACGCGCAGCACAGCGGCGGGCGTCGGACGTAACGCGGCAAATGGGTATAGCGCAGCCATGAGTGCGCATATCTTATCGGGTTCGGGGCCGCGCGCACGAGCGGAACCCCGGCGCTGGTTTGACCGCGGCCGGCGGCGGCACTACCATGCCGGACACCGTGACCATCCTGCAGGTGCGCGTGGGCGCGGCCGTTCTGGGGCTGGTCGCAACCTTCTCGATCGCCGTCCAGGCGCAGCTCCGACATCCGGTCAGCGGCCGCGTCATCGCGCCGGTCATGGGCGTGGGCGGGGCTCCGTGGCTCGACCGGCCCGAGCGCGACGCCGAAGAGGCGACGGCCGTCGCGGTCAAGGCCCTGACGCTGCGCCCCGGGCAGACAGTGGCCGACATCGGCGCCGGATCCGGCTACTACACCATTCGCCTGGCCCGCGCGGTGGGCCCGACCGGCAAGGTGTTCGCCACCGACATCCAGCCGGGCATGCTCGACCTGCTCAGGCGCAACGTGGCCACGGCCAAGCTCGGCAACGTCGTGACGGTGCTCGGCACTGCCGACGACCCCAAGCTGCCGCCCGAGGCGCTCGACCTGGCCATCATGGTGGACGTCTACCACGAGTTGGCCGCGCCGCAGGTGTTCATCCGGAAGCTGCGCGCGTCGCTCAAGCGCACCGGGCGGCTGGTGTTGCTCGAGTACCGCAAGGAAGACCCGAGGGTGCCGATCCGGCCCGAGCACAAGATGAGCGTGGCCGAAGTCCGGCAGGAACTCGAGCCCGAGGGCTTCACGCTGTCCGAGGTGCTCGACGATCTGCCGTGGCAGCACATTCTGGTGCTGACCCGCACCGACGCGCCCTAGCCGCGCGGCGGGCGCGACACCCACCGCGACGCCGGTTCCGGTATCCGTTAGAGCGGCGCTTCGAGATAACGGGTGCCGGCCACCGGGTTCTCACGGTAGGGCGGGATGTCGCGGAAACCGAGGCGCCCGTAGAGCGCTTGGGCCGCCGCCATCGCGGGCAGCGTGTCGAGCAGCATGCGCGCGTAGCCGAGACCGCGGGCCTGGCGCATGGCCTGTTCGGCCAGCACCCGGCCGGCGCCGCTGCGCCGGGCCGCTGGCGCCACGTACAGGCGCTTCATCTCGCACCGCAGGGCGTCGAAACGGCGCACGCCCACGCAGCCGACCGGGGTGCCGTCGAGAACGGCCAACAGCAGCACCCCGTCGGGCGGCGCGTAACTGCCCGGCAACGTGGCCACTTCGCGCGCGAAGTCCTGGAACGCCAGGTCGATGCCGAGCGACGCGTGATAGTCCAGCATCAGCGCCCGCGCGGCGGCCAGGTCGGCGGCGGTCTGCGCCTGGCGGATCACCAACCCTGGCGCCGTGGCTTCGGGCGGTTCGCTCATGCCAGCCGGCACCACGCGGCCACGACCAGCGGGCCGTTCAGTACCGCGCCGGACCGGGCGGCGTCCTCGAGCCGCGCCCGTTCCTGCGGCGCATGACCGAGCACGTCGCGAACGCGCTGGCTGTCGCTCATCGCGGACGGCCCCGTGTCAATGCCCACGTCTCGAACATGAGTGGCTTCCCGAACGCGCCGCGGTTGAAGCGGCGCCCCGCCCCGGTCATGTCGGCCTGACTGGCACGGGACATCCGTCCTCCTGACCCAACGAGGCCGCCAGCATCATCGATGTGGTTGTGCCAGTCAACCTCGGGGCCGGACGGCGCCGGTCCTAGCCGCCCAGGGCGGCCATGCTCTCGCGGAAGGCCTTCACCACGGCCGGGTCGTTGTCGTCGAGGAAGCGCACGGAGAAACCCTGGACGCGGTCCACGTAGACGACCTCGGCGAGCAGGCGGAAGGTCTGGCCCGAGAGCCGGACCTCGGTGGTGAGGCGGGCCCCCACCGGATTGCTGGCAATGGCGTCGATGAAGCAGCCGGTCGCACTCAAGTCGGTGATCCGGCACTCGCGCATGCCCGAGGCGCCGTCCCATCCCCCATCGTAGGGGCCCGTGAGCCGACGGGCGCCGCGGCGTTCCTTCGTCATCTGCACTGTCCTTCCCGTCCCACCCGCGCCGTCGCGGGTCACTTGCCATATCGGCACGACACGACTCGGCCTATGGTCCTGGAGCCCGCACGGTATAGGATCTGGCCTTTCCAGGATCCCACGTGCATCCAGATCTCACCGAAGCCATTGCTTTCCATCATGCCATCCTGGCCGAAGGGGGCAAGGCCCTGGTCGGCTACGAAGCGGCCAAGACCCTGGCCAACGTCGTGCTGCTGTCGGAGATCCCGACCACCTACGACAAGAAGGAGAACCGGCAGGTCAACGCCGGCAACCTGCTCATCCGGGGCGTCCCGGGCGTAGGCAAGACTTTCTTCGGCGTGATCCTGGCGGCCATCTCGGACGCCAAGTTCGCCCGCATCCAGGGCCGCGCCGACCTGCAGCCGACCGAGGTGGTCGGCTTCCAGATGATCAACCCGGCCACCGGCGAGCTCATCACCGAGTTCGGCCCGCTGGCCTCGGCCGAAGTCATCCTGCTCGACGAGATCAACCGCATCCCGCTCAAATCGCAGAGCGCCTTCCTCGAAGGCCTGCAGGATCGCACGGTCACGGTCGGCAAGACCACCTACGAACTGCCCGCCTTCAGTTTCGCCATCGCCACCATGAACCCGGTCGAGCTGGGACAGGGCACCTTCCCGCTGTCGGAAGCCGCCACCGACCGCTTCGCCGTGATGATCAACGTCGGCTATCTGCCGCCCGAGGAAGAAGCGAAGCTCGTCAACTTCGACTTCAAGCGGGTCAGCCTGAACGCGCTGATGTCCGAAGGAGCGCATCATCCAGATGCGCTCGCGCATCAACGAGGACGTCTACCTGCACGAGCGCCTCGGCACCTACATCCAGCAGCTGGTCGCCGCCACCCGGCCCTACAACGCCGACACCGACTGGCTCCGTCACTCCCCGTCCGAACTGGTCGAGCGTGGCGTGGACCTGGGCGCGTCGCCGCGCGCGATCATCGTCTGGGGCCGCCTGGCCAAGGTGTGGGCCCTGCTCGTGCGCGGCCGCGACGAGGTCTTTCCCGAGGACATCCAGGACCTCGCGCCCTACGTGCTCAGCCACCGCGTCTGGCTCGGCCCGCATGCGGCGAGCCACGGCCTGACCGCCGAATCGGTGGTGAAGGACGTGGTGGCCCGGGTGCCGATTCCATGAGAACGCGCGAACAGGAGATCGCGCCGCTCGTCAATCTCTCCGAGATCAGCGAAATCGAGCTGGTCATCCTGAAGCGGATGCGCGAGTTCACGCTGGGCGAGCACCGCAGTCTCTTCCACGGCAACGGCTTCGACTTCGTCGGCCTGCGCGGCTGGGAGGCCGGCGACCGCTTCGAACACATCGACTGGGCCGCAGTCGTCGCTGACCAATTTCGCGCCGCTGGTGGTGCGCGACTTCGAGCAGCCGCTCGACGGCCGGGGTCGTGGTCGTGGCCGATCACTCGCGCTCGACCCGCTGCGGCGTCGACGCGCTGCCGGAGGGCGTGGCCGGGCCGGCGGCGGCCCGCGGCAACGTGCTCATCGCGCACGCGGTCGCCCGCGCCATCGCCACCATCGGCATGTCGGCGGTGTTCTTCCAGGACACCTTCGGGCTCATCACCTTCCACGGCGGTTTCGAGCGGCTCCAGGCGGTCCGCCCGCGGGTCGGCAAGAACCAGGTCATCCACTGCCTCGACGCCTATCAGCACGAACGCGGCCTCGAAGAACTGAAGAGCCTCGGCAGCCTGAGCGGCTCGCTGTCCGGCTTCATGCGCAAGACCTCCCTGGTGCCGGTGGTCTCCGATTTCCTGTTCGACGACATCGATCCGATGCTGTCGGAGCTGTCGCGGGTCAACGCGCAGCACGACGTCTTCCTGGTCATCGTCGATGCCACGTTCGCCTACCGCCTGCCCTCGGTTTCGGCCGGCTGGGTGGAGGCGGTGGACGTCGAGACCGGGCGCGCCCGCGTGGTCTCACGCGGCCAGTTGCAGGGCATGGCCGAAAAGGTGCGCAGCTGGCAGGACAGCGTGGCCACGCGGGCCCAGGCCGCTGGCCTCGACGTGCTGCGGCTGGATCTGAACGACACGAAGAGCGACATCGCGCTGGCCGAGTTCGCGGTCGAGCGCCGACTGAGGAAACGATGATTCGAATCGATTGCCGTGGCGGCCTTGGCCGCGTTGCTCGTGGCCGTGCCGCTCGTTTCCCGGGCCCAGGCCCCGCCGCCGGCCTCGACCGTGGAAGCCGACCCGGTGCGGTGCTGGTGGCGCACCGACCGCGCCTCGATCCGCATGGGCGAGCCGTTCGCGGCCGTGCTCACCTGTGCCGTCCTCGAAACGGCGTCGACCAAGGCGGTCGTGGACCGGTCGCGCCTCGACCACACGGTGATGGCGCTGCCGCCCTTCGACGTGCTCGGCGGCGCCGCCGGCGCGGACGTGGTCAGCGGTTCGCGCCGCTTCTTCCAGTACGTCTACCAGCTGCGGCTGCTGAACGACACGGCGTTCGGTCAGGACATCCGCCTGGCCGGACTGTCGATCGGCTACCGCATGGACACGGCAACCGGTGACGGCACGACCTCGCAGGGACGCGACCAGACCTACGGCATGCCCGCGCTGTCGATCCGCGTGCTGTCGCTCGTGGCCGGTGACGCCCGCGACATCCGCGACGCCACGACCATGACCTTCGCCGACCTGGAGACGCGGCGCTTCCGCTCCCGCGCGCTCGGCATGGCCGGCTGGTTCCTCTACGCGCTCGCGTTCGGCGTGGCCGCGCTCGGTCTGGTGCGGATGTACTCGGCCATGCGCACGCCGGCGGCGGCCCGGGTCACCTCGGTGTCTGGCTACGCCGTGCTGCGCGCCGCCGGCCGCGAACTGGCCGCTGTGGCGCGCGAGCGCCGGACCGCCGGGTGGACCGACGCGCTCATCGCCCGCGCCTCGGCGGCCTTGCGCATCGTGTCCAGCTACGCCATCGGCCGGCCCGCGGCCCAGACCGAAGGGCTGGCCCAGAATGCCCAGGGCGGGCACATCGCGCTCAGCCAGGGTCTGCTCCGCCGGCGGCACGCGCTCGTGTCGGCCTCGGTCACGCCACACGACCTGGCCCCCTACGCCGCGACCAACGGCACCCTTCAGCTCGTGCGCGACGGGCTGCTGGCGCTGACGGCCTCGCGCTTCGGCCGGGCCCCGCTCGACGACGGCGCGCTCGACAACGCCGTGAGCGCCGCCGGGCCGCTGGCCAGCTCGCTGGCGCTGAAGCACACCTGGCCGGTCGTGCGGTGGCGCGCGCTGGTCGGCTCGGTCGCGTCCTGGCGAGGCCACGCGTGAGAGTGTTTGCCGCCGTCTCGCGCTTCGTGGAGCGCGCCCGTGCCGATTGGGACGGCGTGCGCCTCTCGGAGCTCGTGTTCGGCGAGAAGGATCTGGCGCTGCTCATCGTGCTGGCGCTGGTCGGCATCGGCCTGGTAGCCCTGGTCGTGCGCTCGGTCGTCACCAGGACACCCGGGCGCGGCCACGTCGTGCTGCCGGCCGTGCTTGGCGACTGGGTCCGTTCGTGGACCCCGGCCCTGCGCCACATTCCGCTCATCCTGATGCTGACCGGCATGCCGCTCTTCGCCATCGCCCTGGCCGATCCGGCCACGCCACTCTCGCGCCGCGAGGTGACCCGGCCCGGCCGCCGCATCAGCCTGATGATCGACGGCTCGTCGAGCATGCTGGCGCCGTTTGCCTCGCGGACCCTGACCACCAGCGACGCGCCCATGGAAGCCACGTTCTTCACGTCGGTGGCGGCGGCGGAGCGCTTCGTGCGCCTGCGCATGGACGGGCAGTACCGCGACCTGGTATCGCTCATCGAGTTTGCCGACACCGCCTACGTCATCACTCCGTTCACGACCGACTACGACAACATCCTGCTCAGCCTGTCGCTCATCGGCAACATGGGTCGAATGGGAGAACTTCCCCGACCGCGGCACGGTCATCGCGCAGGCTGTCGAACAGGCCGTGGCCCTGTTCCGGGCCTTCGACTTCCTCGACGCCTCGGGCAACCTGATGGTGATCTTCAGCGACGGCGAGGACGCCGAGGTCACCGAGTCGGGCCGCAATATCGACGACGTGCTCACCGATGCGGTCAAGGCCAAGGTGCCGGTCTATTTCGTGCGTATCAGCAAGGGCAACTCGAAGCTGCCCGACGCCATGTGGCAGCGCGCCATCCAGAAGACCGGCGGCCGCTTCTATACCG
The DNA here is from genome assembly GCA_963843885.1 of uncultured Acidobacteriota bacterium. Taxonomy (GTDB): domain Bacteria; phylum Acidobacteriota; class Vicinamibacteria; order Vicinamibacterales; family UBA2999; genus CADEFD01. The sequence goes on along the minus strand of CAWJMJ010000003.1, from coordinate 76,498 downwards.
CCGTCGACGAAGCGGCAGTGCTGCGCGCCATCCGCGACATCGACCGGCTCTCAGCCGGCACGGTGGAAGTGAAGGAATACAGCGCCCGTCTGCCGCGCTTCGCCCCCTATGCCCTGGCGGCGGTGGCGTTGTGGACGCTGGCCGCGGCGCTGCGCCTCATGGCCCCACAGTTCCGGACGTTTCCGTAGGAGCACGTGATGAAATCGGTGATTGGGTATCTCGTGGTTGCGGCCGCCCTGGTGATGGGCGGGCGTGTGCTGTTCGGCGCGTCGCAGCTCGAGGCGCGCACGGCCGACGCCCAGCAATTGCTGCTCACGCTGCGCTACGGCGACCTCGAGAGTTCCTACGAGGCGCTGCGGGCCGAAGCGGCCGACGGCGCCGTGGTGCCGCGGCTGTCGCGCTCTCTGCTCTCGTCGCTGCGCGAGCAGCAGGCGACGACGCGTTACTGGCTGGGCACCTACGGGCGGCTCACCCCGGAACGCGACGCCGGCGGCGCGCTGGCGGAAGCCGACCCGGTGGTGCTCGAGCTCGGCGCCCACGCCGCCTATCGCGCCGCGCAGTTCTCGGCCGATCAGGCCACGGCCGTCAAGCGGATCGACGACATCGTCCGCAGCTACGCCGACGTCGTGCGGGCCAACCCGGGCGACGAAACAGCCGCCTGGAACTACGAATTCGTGTCGCGCGTGCGGGCCAGCTTTGCGCAGAGCAAGCAGCCGGTCTTCCCCGAACCGGCGACCGGCGGCCTGGCCGGCGACCTGCCGGCCGGCCCGACGCTGCACGGCACACCGGGCGCGCCGCCCGAAGGCGCCGAGATGAAACAATTCAAAGTGGTCGTGCCGATGCGCCCCGACGAACGCAAGCAGTTGCCGCAGGGCGCCAGCGAAGGCGAACGGCGCAAGCGCCGCGGCTAGCGCGGCACGGCGGTTCCCGACCGGCAAGGCAAGCAAGGCAGCACGAGCATGACCCTCCCCTCCGTCGACTGGCAGGCGCTGAAGTTCGGGCAGCCCGACTACCTGTGGCTGCTGGCGGCCCCGGCGGCCCTGCTGGTCGTGTGGATCTGGCAGGTCGTCCGCCGCCGGACCGACGTGCGCCGCTATCTGCGCCACCGGGCCGTGCCGGTGCGCGAGACCTTCTCGGCCTTCGGCGGGCTGCTGTTCTGGCTGTGTCTGCTCGGGGCCACCGCGTCCGTGATCCTGGCCCTGGCCAGGCCGCAGGTCGTGACCACGCGGGTGCGCCGCGCCGGCATCGACCTGGTGATTCTGCAGGACGGCTCGACCTCGATGCGCGTCACCGACGTGACCGGCGACCGCTGGAAGCGTTCGATGCGGTTCCTGCGCGCCCTGGCCGAGACCATGCGCTGGGACGGCGACCGCATCGCCATGACCTCGTTTGCGCGCATCGCGACGCCGCAGGTGCGGCTCACGAAAGACCCCAACACGTTCTTCTTCTTCATCGATCACCTCGAGGAGCCGCCGTTCCGCGCCGAGGACGACGCCTCGTGGGACACGAACATCGAGATGGGCATCTCGTGGGGCCTCAAGCTGCTGGCCCAGGACGAGCGGATCATGAAGCGCAAGTCGGTCAACGCCAAGGCGTTCCTGCTGCTCTCCGATGGCCAGGCCTGGAGCGGCGAGGTGCAGCGGGCGCTGCAGACGGCCCGCGCCGAGCAGGTGCCGGTGTTCGTGGTGGGCGTCGGCACGAGCAACGGCGGCTTCATTCCGGAACCGCCCTCCGACACGCCGGAGAAGGTGGTCGTGCCGGTCTACTCGCGGCTCGACCGCGAGTCGCTGGCGGCGATTGCCAGCGAAGGCGGCGGACGCTACCTGGAACTCGACCGCGAGCGGGATATCGACATCGCGGTGACCATCATCGACGGCGTGCGCAAGATGTCGCGCGGCGGCATCGAAGAAGGCGCCGACGAGGTCTACTGGGCCGCCCTGGCGCTGGGCGCCGCGTTCCTGCTTGCCGGCATCGCATTCGTCCGCGACCGCGCGGAGCTGGCCCTGGTCACGGCCGGGGCGGTCGCGGCCCTGGCCGTCGTGCAGTTGCTCTGACCGCCAGGCGCGCGCCTGCGCCTCCCTCCCCTCATCCGCGCGGTGGCGCGACCCTCACCCTCCACATCCGGGCGCGGCGAGCGACGGCCGGGCTCAACCGGGCCGTTCATCGGCCGATTGCACTGGTGCAGTGCGCGGGCCGACGCGTGGCCGGCACCGCCGCTCGGGTCGAGGCGTGCCGCCATGGGCACGCCAGCGCAGGACGAGGTTCACAGGTGGGCGGTCGCTACAACCCGGGATTGGTGCTGCTCTCCGTCCTCATGGCGTCGGCAGCGGCCTACGTGGCCCTCGACCTGTCGAACCGTGTCAGGACCTCGCTGGGACGCGCCCGGCGCTGGTGGTGGCTGGGCGGGGCCATCAGCATGGGCACCGGCGTGTGGTCGATGCACTACATCGGCATGCTCGCCTACGAGCTGCCGGTGCCGGTGTGGTACGACCTGCCGACGGTGCTGCAATCGTGGCTGGCGGCGGTGTTTGCCGCCGGCGTGGCGCTGGGCGTGGTGAGCCGCACCCGGCTGTCCTCCGACACGACCGCGGCCGGCGGCGTGGTCATGGGCTCGGGCGTCGCGGCGATGCACTACCTGGGCATGGCATCGATGCGCTTCCAGGGCATGCATCACTACGACCGTGCTGCCGTCGCCATGTCGGTGGCCGTGGCCGTGCTCGCGTCGTGGGCGGCCCTGCGCCTGGCCTTCCATATCAGTCGCGAGGCCCGGCCGCTGGCGCCGCTCAAGCTCGCCGCCGCATTGGGGTTGGGCCTGGCGGTCGCCGGCATGCACTACACCGGCATGGCTGCCGCGAGCTTCTCGGCCGGGGCGGAGCACGGCGACCTGGGGCAGGCGGTGAGCGTTTCGACCCTGGGCACGTTCGGAGTGTTCGCCGTCACGACCATGGTGCTGGCCCTGGCCGCCCTGTCGGCGCAGGCCGACTCGCGGCTCACGGCGCAGGCCGAGGCGGCGCGCCACAGCGAGGAGCGGTATCGCCTGCTCTTCGACCGCAGCCTGGCCGGCGTTTATCGGAGCACGCTCGACGGCCGCCTCATCGACGGCAACCAGGCGCTGGCTCGCATCCTCGGCTTCGCCTCGGTCGACGAACTGCGACGCGGCGACGCGCTGGCCCTCTTCCCCGCCCACGAGCAACGCGAGCGCTGGCTGCAGCGGCTGTGCGTGACGCGCGCCCTCCCCGACTTCGAGCACCAGTTGAAGCGGCGCGACGGGCGCCTGGTCTGGGTCATCGAGAGTGCCAGCCTGGTCGAGGGTGGCCCTGGCCATCCGGAAATCATCGAAGGCACGGTCATCGACATCTCCAGCCGCAAGGAAGCCGAAGAGCAGGTCGCGGCCATGGCGGCCACGGTCACGGCCAGTCTCGACCGCTATCGCACGCTGGTCGAGACGACCAACGCCATCCCGTGGGAGATGGACGGCCAGTCGCTGCTGTTCCGCTACATCTCGCCCCAACTGGCGCGCTTCGTGAGCTATCCGGTCGACGGTGCGCTCGGCAACGTCGAGGTGTGGACCCAGGTGCACGACGACGATCGCGAGCGGGTCCGCGCCGAGTTTGCGGCGCTGGCCGCCGGCACGCTGCCCGAAGGGCTGGAAACCGAATTCCGCGTGCACGCTGGCGGCGGCCACTTCGCTCACGTGCGCTCCATCGTCGGCGCCCGGCCTGCGCCCGGAGACACCTCGGTCGTCCTGCGCGGCATCACCTTCGACGTCACCGCCCAGCGGCGCCTCGAACGGGAACTGCATCAGGCGCAGAAGCTCGAATCGGTGGGCCGGCTCGCCGCCGGCGTGGCCCACGAGATCAACCTGCCGGTCGAGTTCGTAAGCGACAGCATGCGCTTCCTGCGCGCCAGCCTCGACGAGCTGCTGCCCCTCATGGCGCGCTACCGCGCCGCGCTCGACCTGCCCACGGCCGCAGCCGTGGCCGCGGCCAGGGAAGAGCTCGACGCCGCGGCCCACGCCGCCGACCTCGACTACCTGATGGAGCAGGTGCCGCAAGCGCTGTCGCTGTCCATGGACGGACTCGAGCGGGTCGGCACGATCGTCCGTTCGATGAAGGAATTCGCCCATCCCGATGCCCAGGAAATGGGGCCGGTCGACCTCAACCATTCGCTGCGCAACACGCTGATCGTGGCGCGCAACGAGTATCGTGATGTCGCCGATGTGGTGGTCGGACTGGCGCCGCTGCCGCCGGTCACGTGTCACGGCGGCGAGGTCAACCGGGCCGTGCTCAATATCGTGGTGAACGCCACGCAGGCGATCGCCGAGCGCGTGCACGGCACGAGCGCGCGCGGCCGCATCGGCGTGCGGACGTGGCAGGACGGAGGTCACGTGATCATCGCCGTCGACGACACCGGTGGCGGCATTCCCGAGGCCATCAGGGCCCAGGTGTTCGATCCGTTCTTCACGACCAGGCCGCTCGGCACGGGCCGGGGCCAGGGCCTGGCCATCGCCCGCGCCATCGTGGTGGAGAAGCACGGCGGCGACATCACGTTCGACGTCAGGAGCGGCGCCGGAACGACCTTCTACGTGCGTCTGCCCATCGCGGGCCGTGCCGGCTCAGCCGCAGCGTAGACCGCCCCGACGTATACTCGGAGCATCCCGCTTTACTGAGCAGCGCGGCTATTCGGGCCGTCCGCCCTCTCCAGAGCACATTCGCGGAGTGCTCGTGAACGACTCGAACCTCGTTATCGGACAACCCGACGCCACGGCCCTCCTCGTGTGGCGCGGCCCCGCGCCGTCCGGCCGCGAGGCGGCCGCGCGGGGGGCCGCCGAACGCCGGGCCGCGGCGCTGGCGCGCCTGGCGCTGGTGAGACGGCCGGCGGCGGCGAAGGTCTCGCGGTAGGCCGTTGACACGCCTCTCGACCTGGCTCGGCCGGCGTCCCGTCACCGACGCCAAGCCCTTCCGCGACGAGCTGCTCAGCATCGAGGGGCTCGACGGCCGGGCCCTGGCCCTCGCCGCCAGCCTTACGCTCGACCCCAATCCCCGCCGCCGCGCCCTCGACACGCACCCGCGCTTCCAGGACAACGTGCGCGTGCTGCGCGCTGGCCTACCGCACGTCCTCGCCGACGACGTCCGCACGGGCCAGTTCGTCAGCCCCGACAGCCGACTGGCTGCTCGACAACTTCCATCTCGTCACCGCCGAGATCGCCGACATCCGCCGCAACCTGCCGCGGGCCTATTCGCGCACGCTGCCGGCGCTGGCCTCGCGTGAACACGCCGGCCAAGCCCGCGTCTACGCCATGGCGGTCGAGCTGGTCCGGCACAGCGACAGCCGGCTCGACGCGCCAGCAGCTCGCGCAGTTCCTGAACGCCTACCAGCGTGTCGCGCCGCTGACCATCGGCGAGCTGTGGGCGTGGCCGAGCATGCTCAAGCTGGCGCTCATCGAGAACCTGCGGCGGCTCGCCGACGAGTTGCTGACGGCGCGCGCCGCGCGTCGCGCCGCCGACGCGTTACGTCGCGGCCAGCGCCGACGGGGACGGCCGCCACGGTCGCACCGACGCAAACCGATTCCGCCTTCATCGTGCAGCTGCTGCATCGCATGCGCGAGTACGGCATGCGCCTGCCGGCGATCCGCGTCGCCGTCGACGAAGCGCTGGCCGCCGCGCCAGACCACGGCCGAAGAGACGATCCGCGGCGAGCATCAGCCGCCAGGGCGTGGCGCAGGTCTCGGTCGCCAACGCCATCACCAGCCTGCGCCTGTGCGCGACGCTCGACTGGCAGGATTACTTCGAATCGGTCAGCCTGGTCGAGCAGGTGCTGCAGCGCGATCCCGCCGGCGCCTACGGGCGCATGGACTTCCTGAGCCGCGACCAGCAGCGCCAGGCGGTCGAGGAGCTGGCCGAGCCGACCGGCGAAGCGCCAGGTGCGGGTGGCGCTGAAAGCGGTGGAGACCGCGCGGCAGGCGGCGGCCGCCGGCTCGACCGCCGATCGCGCCGCGCACGTCGGCTACCACCTGGTCGACCGCGGGCCGCGCCGATCTCGAGGCCGACCTGGCCTACCAGCCGCGCCTGGGCGAGCGCGTGCGCCGTCTGCTGCTCGGCGTCACGCGCCGGCTCTCTACCTGGGCAGCATCGTGGCCGGCACCGCTGGTCATGGCCGGCGGCGCCGACGCCTACGCCGAGCAGCGGGCGCGACGCCGTTCGTCGCAGGTGGTGGCCGCGCTGGTGGCCCTGCTGCCGGCCAGCGACCTCGACCATCGCGATCGCTGCAGCACGTGGTCGTCCGCCTGGTCGGCCCGCGCCGGCTGCCGCGTCTCGACTTCTCGAAGCGGCGTGCCCGGACGACGGCCGCACGATGGTCGATCGTCCCGACCATGCTCACCAGCGTGCCCGGCGTCGACGCGCTGGTCGAGCACATCGAGGTGCTGGCGCTCGGCAACCTCGATCCGCGCATCCACTTCGCCATCCTCAGCGACTTCGCCGACACGACCGACGCGCGACGCGCCCGGCGACGCCGCGCTGCTCGAACGCGCCCGCGCCGGCATCGAGGCGCTCGAACGCGAAGTATCGGCGCCGCGCACGCCGACCGCTTCTTCCTCTTCCACCGCGACGCGCCAGTGGAACGCAGGCGAGCAGGCGTGGATGGGCTGGGAGCGCAAGCGCGGCAAGATCGAGGAGTTCAACCGCCTGCTGCGCGGCGCCACCGACACCAGCTTCTCGACCCAGGTCGGCGTCGCTCGACGTGCTGCCGTCGGTGCGCTACTGCATCACGCTCGATTCCGACACGCGGCTGCCGCGCGATGCCGCCCGGCGGCTCATCGGCATCATCGCGCACCCGCTGAACCAGCCGGTCAGTTCGACCCGGCGCTCGGCCGCGTCACCGCCGGCTACGGCATCCTGCAGCCGCGCGTCAGCGTGACCATGGCCAGCGCGGCCGGGTCGCTGTTCGCGCGCACCTACGCCGGCCACACCGGCGTCGACCCCTACACGACCGCCGTGTCCGACGTCTACCAGGACCTGTTCGGCGAAGGCATCTTCACCGGCAAGGGCCTCTACGACGTCGACGCGTTCTCCGCGGCGCTCGAGGGTCGCGTGCCCGAGAACGCGCTGCTGTCGCACGACCTGTTCGAAGGGCTCTACGCGCGCACCGCGCTGGTCACCGACGTCGAGGTGGTCGACGACTACCCGTCGAGCGTGCTCGCGCACGCGCGGCGTCAGCACCGCTGGGTGCGCGGCGACTGGCAGATCCTGTGGTGGCTGTTCCCGTTCGTGCCGTCGCGCGGCGGGCCGGCCCGCAACCGGCTGCCGCTGCATCGCGCGCTGGAAGATCCTCGACAACCTGCGCCGCAGCCTGCTGCCGCCGGCGCACGCTCGCTGCTGCTCGTGCTCGGCTGGACGGTGCTGCCCGGGCATCCGTCGCGCGTGGACGGCGATCGGCGCTGGCCGCGATGTCCTTCCCGCTCGTGACCGGCGGGCTCGAGGTGCTGCGCGGGCCGCGCCGCGGCCAGTCCTGGAGCCTGTTCCTGCGCGAGGCGATCGAAGATCTGAGGCGGCAGTCGGCGCGGCTCGGGCTGCAACTCACCTTCATGGCCCACGAAGCCTAGCGAGCAGCGTGCACGCCATCGGCATCGACGCTGATCCGCCTGGTCGTCACCCAGCGCCGGCTGCTCGAATGGGAGACCGCCGCGGCGAGTGCGCGCGCGCACCGGCGCGGCTGCGGCCCCGCGGCGTTCGTCCGCGGCATGGCGGCGAGCCCGGCGCTGGCGCTGGTCACCGCTCGTCGCCGTCCTCGCTGTCGTCCGGCGGCGCTGGCCGTGGCCGCGCCGGTGCTGCTGCTGTGGATGGCGGCGCCGTGGATTGCCTTCGCGCTCAGCCGGCCGACGCCGCGTCGAGCGGGCGCCGCTGCCGGCCGCGATCGCGCCTACCTGCTCGACGTGGCGCGGCGGACCTGGGCCTACTTCGACACGTTCGTCACCGCCGAGGACCGCTTCCTGCCGCCCGACAACGTGCAGATGCACCCGCACGAGGTGATCGCCCACCGCACCTCGCCGACCAACATCGGCCTCGGCCTGCTGGCGACGCTGCCGGCCCACGACCTCGGCTTCATCGATACGCGCCGAGCTGTCGCGCCGCATCGACCAGACGCTGACCACGGTCGAGGGGCTCGAGCGTCACGAAGGCCACCTGCTCAACTGGTACGACACCCGGACCTGGCGCCGCTGGCGCCGGCGTATGTCTCGACCGTCGACAGCGGCAACCTCGCGGGCGCGCTGCTGACGCTGGCCGTCGGGCCTGCGCGACGCTCGCCCCGGAGCTGGCGGCGCGGGCGGCGGCGCTGTTCGACGCCATGAACTTCCGCTTCCTGTTCGACCCGAAGCGGCAGCTGTTCGCGATCGGCTACCGGCTGCCCGACGCCGAGAACGCCGGGCCGGCTCGACGCGTCCTACTACGACCTGCTGGCCTCGGAAGCGCGGCTGGCCAGCTTCATCGCCATCGCCAAGGGCGACGTGCCGGAAGTGCACTGGTTCCGCCTCGGCCGGCCGGTGACGAGCGTGCGCGGCGCGCCGGTGCTGCTGTCGTGGAGCGCGACGCTGTTCGAGTACCTGATGCCGCTGCTGCTGATGCGCAGCTATCCCGAACACGCTGCTCGACGACTCGTGCCGGCTGGTCGTGCGGCGCCAGATCGACTACGCCGCCGCGCGCGGGGTGCCGTGGGGCATCTCGGAGTCGGCCTACAACCTCGTCGATCGCCACGGCACCTATCAGTACAAGGCGTTCGGCGTGCCCGGGCCTCGGGCTGAAGCGCGGGCTCGGCGACGAGCTGGTGGTCGCGCCCTATGCCACGGCGCTGGCCGTGATGCTCGATCCGGCGACGGCGCACCGCCAACCTGCGCCGCCTGGCCGAGGTCGGGCTCGACGGCGTCTACGGCTTCTACGAGGCCATCGACTACACGCATCGCGGCCCCGACGCGCTCGGCGCCGGGTCGACGGCAGCCGCCGGCGCGGTGGTCGTGCCAGCCTACATGGCGCACCACCAGGGCATGACGCTGGTCGCGCTGGCCAACGCCTTGCTCGAGCGACCGGATGGTCGAGCGCTTCCACGCCGACCCGCGCGTGCAGGCCACCGAGCTGCTGCTGCAGGAGCGGGTGCCGCGCGGCGTGGCGCCGATCGAGCCGCGGCCGCACGACGACATGCGCGTGGCCGGCGCCGATCGTCGTCGGTGCCGGTCGCGCCGCTTCCGCACGCCGCACACCTTCGTGCCCGCACACGCAGTTCCTGTCGAACGGCCGCTACGTCACCTCGCTCACCAACGCCGGCGGCGGCGCCAGCACGTGGCGCGGGCTGCCGGTGACGCGCTGGCGCCGCGACGCCACCTGCGACGCGGACGGCCAGTTCGTCTACCTGCGCGACGTCCGCAGCGGCGACGGTCTGGTCGGCCGACCTACCAGCCGACGCGGCAGCGAGCCCGACGACTACGCCGTGACGTTCTCGGCCGACCGGGCCACGTTCCGCCGCCGCGACGAGGACATCGCGACGCAGCTCGACGTCGCCGTGTCCACCGAGGACGACGTCGAGGTGCGGCGCGCTCACCGTGCGCAATCACGGCGACGCGCATCCGCGAGATCGACGTCACCAGCTACGCCGAGATCGTCCTGACCGCGGCGGCCGCACGACCTCGCCCACCCGGCCTTCGGCAAGCTGTTCGTCGAAACCGAGTACCTGGCCGACAGCGCCGCCCTGCTGTGCCACCGCCGGCCGCGCGACCCGGACGAAGCCGGGCGCGTGGGCTGTTCCACGCGCTCAGCCTCGAGGGCCGGCCGCAGGGACCGCTCGAGTGGGAAACCGACCGCGCGCGCTTCCTCGGCCGCGGCCGCACCACCGGCCAACCCGCAGGCGCTCGACGGCCGCGCCGCTCTCGGGCACCACCGGCATCGTGCTCGATCCGATCGTCAGCCTGCGGCAGCGCATCCGGCTGCCCCCGGGGCCACCGTCCGCCTGGCCTTCGCCACCGGCATGGCCGCCGACCGCGAGACCGCCGTGGCGCTGGCGCGCAAGTATCACGAGTCCGAGCGCCGCCGCCCGCACCTTCGCGCTGGCCACCACCCACGCGCAGAGCGCCCTGCGCCACCTCGGCATCTCGGCCGACGACGCGGTGCTGTTCGAGCGGCTGGCGTCGCGCGTGCTCGGCACCGACGGCTCGCTCGCGCGCCGAGCCCGAGGTCATCGCCGCCAACGAACTCGGGCCAGGCCGGCCTGTGGCCGCACGCCATCTCCGGCGACCTGCCGATCCTGCTCGTGCGCGTCGTCGGCGACGCCGGCGTGACGCTGGTGCGGCAGGCGCTGCAGGCGCAGGAGTACTGGCGCCTCAAGGGCCTGAGCGCCGACGTCGTGATCCTCAACGAGCATCCGATCAGCTATCTCGACGAGATGCAGGCGCAGCTCACGGCGCTGCTCGACGACGGCCCGTGGAGCGACGTGGCAGCACCGGCCCGGCGGCGCCTACCTGCTGCGCGGCCGACCGGATGGGCCAGGCCGAGCGCGTGCTGCTCGAGACGGTGGCCCGCGCGGTGCTGCGCGGCGATGCGCGGCGACCTGCGCGTCGCAGCTCGACCGGCCGGATGCCGGCGCGTGCCGACCGGACCGCGCCGTCGCCGTCCGCGGCCGCGCGCGCCGCGCGACGCCGGCGCTGGCGCCGGCGCTCGATGCCGGCGCTGACGCTGGCCAACGGCCTCGGCGGCTTCACCGACGACGGCCGCGCCTACGCGATCGCGCTCGAGGGCGTCAGCGAGACGCCGATGCCGTGGGTCAACGTGATCGCCAACCCGCACTTCGGCACGATCGTCACCGCGTCCGGCGCGGCGCACACCTGGGCGGGCAACAGCCGCGAGAACCGGCTGACGCCGTTCGCCAACGATCCGGTCACCGATCCGACCGGCGGAAGCGATCTTCGTCCGCGACGACGACACCGGCGAGTTCTGGTCGCCCACCCCGGGCCCGCTGCCGCGCGCCGCGAGCGACCGGCGTGCGTCGTGCAGCACACGGCCGGGCTGACGCGCTTCACGCGGGTGCGCCCACGGCATCGCGCACGAGCTCGAGGTGTTCGTCGACGCCGACGACCCGGTGAAGTTCTCGCTGCTCACGCTTGACCAATCACGGCGCCAGGCCGCGCGCGCCTCAGCCTGTTCGCCTACAACGAGTGGGTGCTCGGGCCGCCGCGCGACGGCGAGCACCTGCACGTCGTCACCGAGCTCGACGACGACGACCGGCGCCGTGCTGCGCCCGCAACGCCTACAACCAGGACGTTCGCCGCCGCGTCGCCTTCGCGTATGCCAGTCGAGCCCGCTCGCGGTCGGTCACCGGCGACCGGCGCTCGTTCCTCGGCCGCAACGGCAGCCTCGTCGGCGCCCGCTGGCGCTGACGCCAGATGCACCCTGTCGGGCGCAGTCGGCGCCGGGCTCGACCCGTGCGCGGCGCTGCAGGTGCACGTGCGCCGCTGGCGCCCGGCGAACAGCGGACGCTGCTGTTCCTGCTCGGACAGGGCGATCGACCGCGCGCATGCGCGCGCGCTGATCGCGCGCCACGGCGCCGTCGACGCCGGCCGAGTCCGCCCTGGCCCGCGTGCGCGCGTCCTGGGACGACACTGCTCGACGCGATGCAGGTGCGCACGCCCGACGATTCGTTCGACGCGCTGATGAACCGCTGGCTGCTGTACCAGGCGCTCAGCTGCCGGCTGTGGACGCGCGGCGGCTACTACCAGCCGGGCGGCGCCTTCGGCTTCCGCGACCAGCTGCAGGACGTGATGGCGCTGACGTTGCGCGCGGCCGGACGCTGGCGCGCGAGCACCTGCTGCGCGCGGCGTCGCGGCAGTTCGTCGAAGGCGACGTGCAGCACTGGTGGCACGAGCCGGCCGGGCGCGGCCTGCGCACGCCGCTGCTCGGACGACCTGCTGTGGCTGCCCGTACGTGGTCGCCGAGTACGTGCGCGTCACCGGCGACGCCGCGCGTGCTCGACGAGCGCGTGCCGTTCCTCACAGGCGCCGCCGCTGGCGCCAGGGCGAGCAGGAGGCCTACGGCCTGCCGGGCGTCGCGGCCGAGGACGGCACGCTCTTCGAGCACTGCCTGCGCGCCATCGACCGCGGCACTCACGGCCGGCGCGCACGGCCTGCCGCTGATCGGCAGCCGGCGACTGGAACGACGGCATGAACCGCGTCGGCCACGAGGGCCGCGGCGAGAGCGTGTGGCTCGGCTTCTTCCTGCACGCGGTCCTGCGCGACTTCGCCGCCGCTCTGCGACGACCGCGGCGACGTCGCGCCGGGCGCAGCCGCTATCGCGACGAGGCCGCGCGGCTGCGCCGCGCAGCCTCGAGCTGAGCCTGGGACGGCGAGTGGTATCGCCGCGGCTACTACGACGACGGCACGCCGCTCGGCTCGGCGCAGAACGACGAGTGCCGGATCGATTCGATCGCGCAGTCGTGGGCGGTGCTCTCGGGCGCGGTGCCGCAGCGCTTCGCCGAGCGGGCCATGGACGCCGTGCGCACGTCGCTGGTGTCGCGCGGCTCGCAGGCTGCATCGCTGCTGCTCGACGCCGCCCTTCGACCGTCGGCGCAGGAGCCCGGCTACATCAAGGGCTACCCGCCCGGCATCCGCGAGAACGGCGGGCAGTACACGCACGCCGCCGTCTGGGTGGTGATGGCGCTGGCGCGACTCGGCAGCGGCGACGAGGTCGGCCGAGCTCTTCCACATGCTCAACCCGATCAACCACACGCGAACGCCGGCGCGACGTGGAGCGCTACAAGGCCGAACCGTACGTGGTGGCGGGCGACGTCTACGCGCGGCCGCCGCACGCCGGCCGCGGCGGGCTGGAGCTGGTACACGGGATCGGCGGCGTGGCTGTACCGCGCCGGCCTCGAGAGCATGCTCGGCCTGCGGCGACGCGGCGCGACCTTCAGCATCGACCCGTGCATCCCGTCGACCTGGCCCGGCTACGAGATCACGTGGACGGTCGGCGGCACGATCTACGAGATCGTCGTGACCAACCCGGACAGCCAGTGCCGGGGCGTGCGCTCGGCGACGCTCGACGGCGTCCCGATGGACGCCGCGGCGCTGCCGCTCAGCGACGACGGCCGGACGCACGGCGTCCGCATCGTGCTCGGCACCTCCGGGAACGAACAGCCCCTGCACTGACCATTGCCGTCGCCGGCACCCGGGAACGCAGCCGCCGCCTGGCGTTGCCGGCGCCCGACGCGGCGGTCAGCCCGGTCGCCGCGGAGCACGACGGCAGCGTGCACAGGGCGCCGCGACTCGGCGACGTACCGCGACGGGGTGGTGCGCGGCGCCGCGCTACTCGGCGACGTAGCGCCACGGCGACGTTTCGTTCGCCCGATGCCAGATGGTGAAGAACGGCTGGCCCGTGGGCTGCGCCTCGGCGGCCGGCCGGCCGGTCGGCCTGATGTGACCGAACGAGATGCCCAGGTCGCCACTCGAGGCCACGATGGCCACGTCGGTCGACCACTCCACCGGGCTCGACGTCGTCGGTCCGCCACCGCCCACGGCCGCGCCGATGGCGGCGTTGCCGATGACGAAGCCGGGCCGGTCCGGGCCGCCCATGTTGACCGCGGCCGGACTGCCCCACTTGGTGAACGCGGCGGCCAGGCCCACGTGCTGCGCTTCGTCGGAAAAGGCGCGCTCGGCCTGGCGCAGGCTCTGGCGCAACGACTCGAGCCGCCCCGGCTCCCGGCGTGGCGCCACCAAGGTCTTTGGCAGGAGGGGCGCGACCGGCGTCGCGGCCACCTCGCCCTCCGGGCGCCGGGCGCGCTTGTAGCCGGCCACGCGCCACCCGGCGTTGCCCTTGATCCAATACGCCATGTACTTCAACGGCAGGGCCGGCGCGTCCTGGCGGCGCAGCGTCATGAAACCGAAGGTGAAGCCGTGCTCGCCGTCGGCCGACAGGCCCACGCCCACGGGTGTCCATTCAACTCGGCCCGCGGCGGTGTCGGGCTGACCGCGCAGCGCCGCGGTCACTTCAGGCAGGCCGCGATAGAGACGTCCGGGCGGGCCCGGCATGATGACGTCGGGCGTGAACATCGCCGTCAGCCCGGTGACCGCGTCCACCGTGGCGCTGACCGCCGAAAAGGCGCGGTCGGCCGCGAGCAGAGCCTCGGCCGCCGCGCGCGGCGATGCGGGGGCGGCCGGCTGACGCGCCCCGGCGGGCGGCCCGGCCGCCAGCAGCACTGCCATCGCGGTCGCCATCATTCTGCTCATCAGCCGCCTCCGATCGTGCCTATCCTGCCTCGCCAGGGTGAGAGAGCCAAGCGCCATGGGTCCGGTGACTGCGCCGATGGGACGAACCGCGGCTGCGCGCCGCCGGCGGCGCACACCCGGGTGACGCCCGCAGCAGTCGGCGCCGGCCCAGGCCAGAGGACGGCTACAATCGAAGGAATGCCTGTCACCCTCACCGCTCGCGAACGCGCTCATCTGAAAGCCCGCGCCCACGCGCTCGAGCCGGTCGTGCACGTCGGCCACGGCGGCGTCACCGACGCGCTCATCGCCGAGGTGGAGCGTTCGCTCGTGGCCCACGAACTCATCAAGGTGCGCGCCGGCGGCCCGGATCGCGACGAGCGCAAGGCGGCGTTTGCCGCCATCTGCGCCCGCACCGGCGCGGCCGCGGTGCAGACGGTGGGCAAGGTGATGGTGCTGTGGCGGCCGAACACCGAGGAGCCCACGCCCGAGGCGCTCTCCAGCATCGAACAGGACTGACGCGGGGGTCGTCATCCTGCGGTAGCATGCCTCGTCGCCGCCCGCGCGGCCGAGGAGTTCCGCGATGATCACCCGACGCGATTTCGTCAAGTCCACCACCGCCTCCCTGGCGGCGGCCACGGCGCATTCGGCAACGGCGGCGGCCGCCCCGGCCCGGTCGGCCGCGCTGCTCGTCCAGAAGACCGTCGCACCGGTCGTGATTGCCGACTACTCCGGCTTCGAGTTCACGAACGGCGGCACCGAGAACTGCGTGGCCCGTGCCTTCCGGCTGATCACCGAGGGCAAGGATGTCCTCGACGCCCTTATCGCCGGCGTCAACATCCCCGAGTCCGACCCGCTCGAGACCGGCATCGGCTACGGGGCCCTGCCGAATGCCGACGGCGTCGTCGAACTCGACGCCTCGTGCATGCACGGTCCGCTGAAACGCGCCGGCGCGGTGGCGGCGATTCAGGGCGTGCGTACGCCGTCGCTCGTGGCCCGCGCGGTCATGGATTACACCGACCACCACCTGCTCGTCGGCGAAGGGGCGCAGCGTTTCGCCCGCAACATGGGCTTCACCATCGAACCCGATCTCAACACCGAGAACTCGCGCAAGCTGTGGCTGGCGTGGAAGCGCCGCGTCGATCCCGAGCACTACCTCGACCCGCAGGGGTCGGGACGGGCGCCCATCCCGAAGCATCAGAAGGACCCGGGACTGAACGAGAGGGCGTGGGAGGCGCGGGCGCTGGCGGCCGGCCGCTCGATGGTGCGCGACGGGCTGATTCGCGAAGGCAGCTTCTGGGGCACCATCAACTGCAGCGGCATCTCGCCGGGCGGCGACATCTGCAGCGTCACCACGACCAGCGGCCTGGCCTGGAAGATCCCCGGGCGCACCGGCGACTCGCCCATCCTTGGCGCCGGGCTCTACGTCGACAACGCCGTCGGCGCCGCCGGATCCACGGGCCGGGGCGAAGCCAACCTCTACAACCTGTCGTCGTTCCTGATCGTGGAAGCGATGCGGCGCGGCCTGTCGCCCAAGGACGCCGGCATGGAAGCGCTGACCCGCATCAAGGCCAACACGGTCGAGAAGCGCCTGCTCAACGCCCGCGGCAATCCCAACTTCAACATCCGCTTCTTCGCCCTCAACGCCCGCGGCGAGTACGCCGGTGTGGCGATGTATCGCGCCGGCGAGACGAAATACGCCGTGTGCACCGAGAACGGACCGCAGGCGCCCGAACTCGAGCCGCTGCTGCCGGGCTCGCCGGAGGACCAATGACGCCGCGCGCGTAGTACACTCGCACGCTCGATGGACTCCGCGATCGATCCGCTCGCCGACGACTCGGCCGAGACCGCGCTGCTCGCCGGCCTGCGCGCTGGCTCCGACGCCGCCTACGAAGCGCTGGTCCGTGCCACCTCGTCCAGGCTCCTGGCCGTGGCCCGCCGCATCGTCGGCTCCGAGGAGGACGCCCGCGACGTGGTGCAGGAAGCGTTCATCTCGGCGTTCAAGGCGCTCGACCGCTTCGAGGGCAACGCCAAGCTGTCGACGTGGCTGCACCGCATCGTGGTCAACAAGGCGCTCATGCGTTTGCGCACGCGCAAGCGCAAGCCCGAAGAGCCGATCGAGCCAATGCTGCCGTCGTTCAAGGAAGACGGCCACCAGGTCCAGCTGGGGGCCGACTGGCAGGAGGGGGCCGACGTGGCGCTCGAACGGGCCGAGACCCGCGCCTTCGTCCGCGAGCAGATCGACCGGCTGCCCGAGACCTACCGTACCGTTTTGCTGCTCCGTGACATCGAAGAGATGAACACCCCGGAAACAGCCGATATGCTCGGAATCACCGAAAACGCCGTCAAGATTCGCCTGCACCGCGCCCGCCAGGCGCTGCGCGCCCTGCTCGACGAGCGGTTCGGCGGAGCGGCCGCGGTGGCCGGGACGACCCGATGAACTGCCGCGAGTGCACCGAGTTCATCCTCCGCTACCTCGAGGGCGAATTGCCGCCCGACGAACACGCGTCGTTCGAGCGCCACATGGTGGCCTGCCCCCCGTGCGAGCGCTATCTCCGGCAGTACCGGATCACCATCCGCGCCGGCAAGACCGCATGTGCCGAGCCCGGCGCGGAGGCCCTCGGCGCCGTCCCCGAAGAACTCGTCCGCGCCATCCTCACCATCCGGAAACAGCTCTAGCCCTCGCCCGGACCGGTCGGAGGCCTCCCGACCCACGCTCGATCCGGGCGTGACGATTCAGGTTAGGGCAGATTGGGCGGCGGAACGCGCTTCTTGCTGGCCTGCTCGAACGCGTAGGCGATCGTGATGAGCTTCGGCTCGCTGCACGCCGGGCCGGTGAAGGTCACGCCGTAAGGCGCGGGATTGGCGTTGAAGCCTTCGGGGAACGCCGGCGTCGGCGCGTTCGGCACCATGGCGAAGGGCACGGCGATGATCGGATAGCCGGCCCGCGAGGCCAGCCCGGCGCCGCTCCCGGCCGGGGTCAGGATGGCGTCGAGCCGGTGTGCGGCCAGCACCGCGTCGAGGCCCTGCGTGCGGCTGAGCATCTTGTCCCTGGCCACGTCGGCCTCATTGCGCGCGCGGTCGCGTTCGACGTCCATCTCGTCGGAGATGTCGAGGCGCGACTGGCCGAAGCGCATCGCGCCGGCCCCGGCGTGGGCCACGTTCCACTCGCGCAGCGCCGTCAGCGACGGCACCGGCGCCCGGTCGCCCAGGCTCTTCAGCCACGCGTTGAAGTCGCGCTTCATGCCGTACTTGAAGTTGACCGTGCAGTTGCCGTCGCCGCCGCGCTTGTGCTCGGCGCCCTGGCAGTAGTCGAAGAGCAGGAAGTTGGCCGCGGGATCCGGCGACACGATGCTCGGCACGTCGGCCGGATTGACGATTTCCGCGCCCTGTGCCTTCAGCACGGCGATGGCGTCGGTCATGACCTGCTTCTGCGCGGCGTTCACGCCGCCGCGCGGCTCCTTCTCGCCGGGCGCAAGGACGGGGTCGATGTAGAAGGCGCGCGGCACGCCGATGCGTACCCCCTTCAGGCCGTCGGCCTTGAGGAAGGGCGTGTAGTCGCGGTTCGGCGGCGGCGTGCAGGCGGTGGTTGCCGCGTCGTTCGGGTCGGCCGCGGGGCTCTCGAGCACGCCCATCAGGATGGCCGCGTCGGCCACGGTGCGGGCCATCGGACCGGCCGTGTCGTGGTCGGCCGTGATCGGGATCACGCCGTAGCGGCTGATGCGGCCGATGGTCGGCCGGATCCCGACCAGCATGTTGGCGTTGGACGGGCTGATGATCGAGCCGCCGGTATCGGAGCCGACGCTGGCGGCCCAGAAGCTGGCCGCCGTCCCCGCGCCGGAACTCGATCCGCCCGTCTGCAGCACCGGACGGCCGTCGTAGGTATCGGGCCGGGGGTCCATGCGTGGATCGTAGGGGTTGTAGGCGAAGCCGGCGACGCCCGTGTAGTTGGCCACCATCGGCGTGGGCGCGCCGGCCGTCCAGTGCGCCAGCTCGGTCAGCACGGTCTTGGCGATGATCACCGCCCCGCCGTCGCGCAGGTTCTTGGTGAGCGTGGCGTCGTAGGGCGGCATCAGATCCCGGAAGGCCAGCGCGCCGCCGGTGGTGCGGATGTCGGTGGTGTGGATGTTGTCCTTGAGGGCAATCGGGATGCCGTGCAGCGGCCCCCGCGTCTTGCCAGCGGCCCGCTCCGCGTCCATGGCGTCGGCTTCGGCCAGCACCCGCGGGTTCACCGTGATGATGGCGTTCAGCCGATCCTCGTAGACGGCAATCCGCTGCAGGTACTTCTCGGTCAACCGGCGCGAGGTGAGCCGGCCCGACTGCAGCGCGGCCTGGATCTCGGGGATGGTCGCCTCGACCACGTCGAAGTCGGCCCCGGAGTTGCCAGCGTCCGGCGCCGACGGCGGGTTCGACGGGCCGCCACATCCCATCACGGTCACCAAGCACACGAACAGCGGCACACCGGCTAATTGTCGCGTCATCACACCACTCCTTGGCCTCGGCCGAACCGGCCCTAGCGCCGGCGCCGCTCGTAGCGCGCGCTCTGCAGCAGGTAGGGCCCGGGCAATCGTATAGCGGTCAACACGCCGTGCGCGATGGTATCGAGGCCATAGGTGCGGCCCACGACGCGAGGGCGCGGCCAGTCGTCGTCGTCGATGGCGGCGTTGTTCATGTGACCGTAGACGACCGTCGGCTCGCCCTGGTAGTGCTCCGGGAAGCCCGGGGCGCCCCACTGGTGCGCCGACTGCGGCGCGGCGTGATCGCCGATGGCCGGGTCGAGGCCCCCGTGAACGCAGACGCACTCGGGCGTTTCGTGCCACCGTTCGAGCGACGCGAAGAAGTGCCGGTGCGCGGCGGGCAGCACGTCGAAGAACTGCTCGTAGGGCAGCGCGCAGGTGCCGGCGTGAACGCCGGGGCGGTCCGCGCGGGCCGCCGCCTTGAGGGCGTCGGCGGCCTCGGGCGAATAGCTACGGATGGTGGCGTCCGCCTCCATGCCGAGCAGCCAGGCATGGTCGGAGGGGTCCTCCATGGTGCGCAGCATCGAGTCCTCGTGATTGCCGCGCAGGCACACGACCCGGGCTGGCACGGTGGCGGTGAACTCGAGGATGGTGTCGATGCAGCCGCGGGTGTTCCGGCCGCGGTCGATGTAGTCGCCGAGGAACACCACGGTGTCGTCGCCGCCGATGTTCGGGCGCACCCGTTCGAGCAGGTCGCAGAGCGGCTTCAGCTGGCCGTGGATGTCGCCAATCGCAATGGTGGCCATGGGGCGCGGTGATGGTATCGCGGGCCGCCGGTCGGCGCCGCGCGCACCTGTCGCGGTCCAGGGTATGCGGTCAGCGGCCCTCAGCGGGAACGTGGTGGGAAACGGCGGTTCAGCTCGGAGGACGGCACCGCCTGCGACATCGCTCCGAAAGTGCCATGGTCGGCCAGCTCGTGAGCGGCCTCGAGGAACCCCGTCCAGGCGGCGCGGGCCAGCGCGCCGCCGACGCTGATGCGGCGCACGCCCAGCGCCGCGGCCGCGGCGACGGTGGTGAAGTCGCCGTTGACGAGCAGGTTCACGGGCGTGGGCGCTACCGCCGCGACCACAGCCGCGATCTCGGCGGGAGTGCGGATGCCCGGCGCGTAGACGCAGTCGGCCCCGGCGGCGGCGTAGGCCACGAGGCGCCGGATGGTCTCGTCGAGGTCGGGCCGACCGGCGATGAAGCCTTCCGAGCGTCCCGTCAGCAGCACGCCCGAGCCGCTCTCGTCGATGGCCAGTCGGGCCGCGCGGATGCGATCGATGGCCAGCTCGCGGTCGAAGAGCGGCGCCCCGGGGTCGCCGCTCGAGTCTTCGAATCGACAGCCCCGCCACACCGGTGGCGGTGGCGGCCCGCACGTGGGCGGCGACGCCTTCCGGCGCGACGGCAAAGCCGCCTTCGAAGTCGGCGTTGATCGGCACGGTCACGGCCGCAGCCATGGCTCGCAGGTGCGCCAGCGTCTCGTCGAGCCCGATCCCCGTGTCACGGGCCCCGGCCGACCAGGCATAGCCGGCGCTGGTCGTAGCCAGGGCGGGGAATCCGAGCTGCGCCAGCGTCCGCGCGCTGCCGGCGTCCCAGGGGTTGGGCATCACGAAGCAGCCCGCTCCGTGCAGCTCGCGGAACCTGCTCACCCGCGGGTCCGGCGTGAACCTGGACATGGCGTTACCCTGTGCGCGAGCCGGCGTTCGGCCTATTCGTCGTTGGTATGCAGGGTGCGCTGCGCGCGCAACTGGCCGAAGATCGTGTCGCGCGCCGTCAGGAACGCCGCCTTCATCACGGCCGGCACCGGCTCACCCGGCGGCAGGTTCTGATGCTCGGTGACGGGGTTCACGTAGGCGCCGTTCTTCCGCAGGCCGTAGTGCAGGTGCGGTCCGGTGGCCGTGCCGGTCATGCCGACGTTGCCCACCAGCTCGCCCTGCCCGACGCGCGCGCCCGGGCGGATACCCGAGGCGATCGCCGACATGTGCATGTACTCGCTCTCGTAGCCGCTGGCGTGCTTGACGCGCACGGTGCGGCCGCCGCCGCCGGTCCAGCCGGCGAACGTGACGACGCCGCTCGACACGCTGACAATCGGGGCGCCGGTCGGGGCGCCGTAGTCCACGCCGTTATGGGCCCGCGCGTACTTCAGCACGGGATGCATGCGCGAGCTCGAGAACTTCGAGGTGATGCGCGGCTCGAACTTGAGCGGCGACTTCAGGAAGAAGCGCGTCAGCGACAGCCCGTCCCGGTCGAAGTAGCCGGGCTTGCCGTCGGGCAGGACGAAGCGCATCGCGGTGAGCATGCGGCCGTCGTTCTGGAACTCGACCGCCTGCACCGGGCCGTAGCCGGTGAACACGCCGTCCTCGCGCATCGACTTCTCGACCACCACGCGGAACGTGTCGCCGGGCTGGACGCCGCTGTTGAAGTCCACTTCGCCACCGAAGATATCGGCCAGCGACAGCGCCAGATCGAGCCGTTCCCCGGCCCGCTCGAGCGCCTCGCTGATCGACGGCGCGGCGCGGTCGATGGTGGCCTCGACGACCACCCGGATGGTGGTGAGCGGCAGCTCCACGACCTCGGCGTCGAAGAGCCCGATGTCGCCGTCGCGGCGTGAGGCGCGCAGCGCGCGCGTCGGGTCGATCTCGTATTCGAAGGAGCGGATGCGGCCATCGAACAGCCGGTCGATCTTGTAGATGTTGCCGGCCCGCAGCTTGCGCACGTCGAAACTGGCGGTCACCGCCTGGACCAGCGCCGAGAGTTCCGATTCGGGCAGCAGGTGCTTGCCGAGCATGGCCGCGACCGTCGTCCCGTTGGGCACCACGGCCGAGATCACGTCCGAATCACGCGGCAGGATGATGTCGGCGAGGCGCCGCGGCGCATCGGTGAGGACGTTGCCGGTGTTCTCGGGCAGCCGGTCGCGCACGAGCGCGAGGCCGAAGCTGAGGGAGAGGCTGGTGAGTCCGATCAGGAGCTGGGTGCGGGGACGCATCATCGTTTTCGGGATTCCTCAGTTGCCGCCGGGGCGGGACGGGGTGGCGCGCTCGGTGGACGGAGGCACGAGACCCTTCAAACGCATGTAGGTCACGAGGTTGCCGTAGTGCTCGTTGCTGTGGCTGACGTTCTGGATGAGCAGCTGACCGCGGGGCTGCTGGTTCTGCCCCACCGCGACCAGTTCGCTGAGCGACGCGTCGGTCTGGCTCTTGTAGACGCCGTCGCAGTAGGCCGTGGCGCCCTTGATGGCGGCGACCAGCGCCGCCTTCGACAGCGGCACCTCGAAGTCTTCCTTGTTGGGGTTGGCTTCGCCCTTGGCGCGCGAGCAGTAGCTGTAGGCGGCGTTGGCGACGTGGCCCACGAAGCCGCCGAAGGTCCGCACGTCCTTGGCGGGCTGGAAGGTGAACCCCGCTTCGGGCATCTTCTCGGCCGCCTCGACGACGTTGAGGCTGACGCCGGCATGCATGCGGGCGAGCGCGTCGGCGAGGACCTTGCCTTGCGCGAACGCGGGATTCGCCGTGACCACGAGCACCGCGGCCGTCACTGCCAGTCGCATCATGAGTCCTCGCCTCCCCTTCGTATCCGTCGGCTCGACCGGGGCCGGTCAGCACGACTATCCGACGCGGGCCGGGTTCTCACAGCGCGGTGACTTCCCGCACGCACGCCGGCAGCCGCGAAGTTCGGAATTGTAACCCACGGTTTCGCTGGAGCCTTGCGCGAAATTTCACCGGATCGGCACCATGAGCTGAGCCGTGGCCCCGGGCTCCACCCGCACCACCTGCGTGGACGTCCACCCCCCGCGCTCGACGACGACCCGGTAGTCGCGCGGCACCAGGTCGCGCAGGGTGAGTGGCGTGGCTCCCCGCTCCTGGCCATCCACCGTCACCTTGGCCCTGGCCGGATCGCTCCGCACCTCGAGGACACCGGTCGAGGCCACCCCCAGCAACTCGACGTACTGGGCCGTCTGCACGCCCGGCCGGATGAGCAGCGGGATGACCCGCGGCTCGGCCGCGCCCGCCTGCACCTGCAGCACGTGGGTGCCGGGGCCGATGCGCAAGGTCAAAGGGGTCACGCCGCGCTCGGCGTCGTCGACGACGACCTTGGCGCCGGCCGGCCGGGACTGGACGACCAGTTCGCCGTCGCCGCCGAGGCCCTCGCTCGGGCGCGACAGCAGCCAGCCGATGAGCAGCGCCTGCACCACGGCCACCGCCACGAGCGCGGCCAGGGCGCGGGCCGATTGCCACAGGGGCGGCGCGGCGGGGATGGCCTCGGGCGGCGGCACGAACTCGTCGATCGGGTCGGGCCGCGGCGCGACCTCCGGTCGCGGCACCAGGGCGGGGGGCGGCGCGACGGCGTGAGGCGGCACTTGTTCGTCAGGCAGCGCCACCGAGGTGGTCGCAGGGGGCGGCGTCGTCGGAGATGGCGGCGTGTTGGCGGTCCGCGGCGCGGCCGGCCCTTCCGCGCCGGGGTGGTTGCTGGCGCGATCGGCCTTCTCGCCTCGCTTCCGCACGCCGGACTTGCGGCTCGGAGGCGCGGCAGCAACCGCCGGGGCAGGCGGCTCGGCGGCGGCAGGCCCGGCCTGGGCTCCGGCACGGACCACCCCCTCGTCGCGGCCCTCGGAGGTCGGCGCGGACGGTCGGTCGAAGGCGACCGCCATGGGCACCGCCCCGGGCGGGGGCGCTGGCAGGAAGAGGGGTTCGGGTTCCGGGACCGGCAACTCGAAAGCAGGCATGAACCGCTCGAAGCGGGCCACCGCGTTCTCGAGTTCGGCCGGCGGCGCGAGCAGCGACGGCTCCGCGCTGAGCAGCCGCTCGAGCGCCATCTGCGCCTCGAATAGCGTGGCGAAGCTCTTCGGTTGCAATTGCAGGGCGCGCAGCAGCCAGTCGCGGAGGGGCCCGGACAGCGGCGCGTGAATCACCGACGGCGTCTTCTGCCGAGCGCTGGTGACCAGGTCTTCGAGGCGCGCGGGGAATTCGTCGTCCCGGAGGCGGCGGCCGATGATGAGCGACAGCACGGTCAGTCCGACCTGCACGACGTCGCCCCGCGGCGACACCATCTGCCCTTCCATCGTGGGCGGCGTGGCCACCCGCAACGTTCTCCATAGCCTGTCAGCCGGCCACTCGAGCGCGTCGATGGCTGCCCCGAGCACGTAGTCGGTGAGCACCAGGCGGGCCTGCGGCGTGAGCAGCAGGTGCTCTGGACCGAGCGCGCCGCTGGCCGTATCGCGGCGCTGCGTTCCGAGCAGCGCGGCCGTCGGCAGCAGTTGGCGCAGGAGCAGCATCACGACGCCGATGTCGAAGGTGAGGTTCTCGGACTCGGCCACGTCGAGCACGTCAGCCAGACGCCAGCCGCGCACGTGCTCCGAGATGATGCCCAGGCCGCCCGTGCCGTCGTCGCCGTCCAGGCCGTGGACCCGGGCGTAGGACGTCAGGCGGCGGCCATGCAGGTGGGCCACCCGCTCGCGCAGGGCGGCGGCAAAGCCGGCGTGGGTGGCCAGCACCGAATCGACCAGAAGCAGCTCGACCGGTGGGCCGTCCCCACGGGTGACGCGAACCACGCGGCGGCCGAAGCCGTCGGCGAAAATCGGGGAAGACTCGGCCATGGGAACCCCTCCCTAGAATCAAGTTCCGCACCACCAGCGGGCCTGTCCGCGGTCCGCGCCGTCGCCGGCATTTCCGGGCAGATCCCGGGGCCGGGCCGGCCGGAGTGCCGATGCCGCAGGACGGCCATCTGACAGAAATGGCCGCGCCCACACGATTCCGGTGATCGCCGAACCACGATTTTCGCGTTCGGGCGTCGATCACCCGCCGGCGCTGTTACACTGCCCTGGACCGCACGGAAATTTCTTTGTCGGCGTGCCCTGGCACGCCTCGATCAGGCGGTGCTCTCAATGGATGCGGTTGTCTCGTTCTCCCTGCTTGCCGGGCTCGCTTTGGGCGCTCTTGCCGCCTGGGTGGTGGCCCGCGGCCAGTTCCGCCGTGAACTGACCGAGTCGATCTCCACCCACCAGGCCACCGTCAGCGCCGCCCAGGCGCTGTTCCACCAGACGACCCGGCGCCTCAGCGAGGTGCAGACCGAGTTGACCCGGTCGCGCGACGAACTGGAACGCTCGCGCATCGAGAACTCGGTGCTGAAGGAAGAACTGGCGCGGGTCAACACCGAGCTGTCGCATCAGGAACAGGAAGTGCCGAAGCAGATCGCGCTGCTCGATCAGGCACAGGCGCAACTGCGCGACAGCTTCCAGGTCCTGGCCGGGGCGGCGCTCAAGGCCAGCAACGAGGAATTCCTGAAGCTGGCGGCCGAACGCATGGCGGGCATGCACAAGGACGCCGCCTCCGACATCTCGCGCAAGCAGGCGGCCTTCGATGAACTGGTCACGCCCATCCGCGACGTGCTGATGCAGGTCGATCTGAAGCTGGTCGAGGTCGAGAAGAACCGCATGGAGACCGGCGCCGAGATCGCGTCGCTGCTCGAAGCCATCGGCCGGAGCCAGACCCAGCTGCGCGCCGAGACCACCAATCTGGTGCGGGCGCTGCGCACCCCCACGGTGCGCGGCCGCTGGGGCGAGATGCAGCTCCGCCGCGTCGTCGAGATGGCCGGCATGCTCGAGTACTGCGACTTCGACGAGCAGTCGAGCCACACCAGTGAAAACGGCCGTGTGCGGCCCGACCTGCTGGTGCGCCTGCCGGGCGGCCGCACGGTCGTGGTCGACGCCAAGGCGCCGCTCGAAGCCTACCTCGACGCGCAGGACGCGGCCGACGAGGCCTCGCGCGAAGCCAAACTCGCCGACCACTCCCGCCAGGTCCGCGACCACATGTCGAAGCTCGGCGCCAAGGGCTACTGGGAGCAGTTCCACCCGTCGCCCGAGTTCGTCGTCATGTTCCTGCCGGGCGAGGCGGTCTTCCAGGCCGCGTTGCAGCAGGACGCGCACCTCATCGAGTTCGGCGTCGGCACGCAGGTGTTCCCCGCCAGCCCGCTCACGCTCATCGCCTTGCTGCGCGCCGTGGCTCACGGGTGGCGCCAGGAGCGGCTGACGCGCAACGCCGAGCAGGTCAGCAAGCTGGGCAAGGAACTTTACGATCGGGTGCGGCACCTGACCGAGCGCATGGAGACGCTGCGCGGGCGACTCGACGGCACCGTGCGCGCCTTCAACGACACGGTCGCCACCTACGAAGGGCGCGTTCTCGTGACGGCCCGGCGCTTCCGCGACCTGGGCGCGGCTACCGGCGAGGCGATTGGCGTGGTCGGGGAAGTGGCCAGCACGCCCCGGTCTCCGCACGGGGCCGCGCGGCTGTTCCTGGCCAACGCCGACGGCACGACCCGCCCGCCCGATGCCGCCATCGACGCGGCGCGAGCCAGCGACGAGACGCACGACCGGCACGGGTCGGACGAGGCCCACGACGGGCATGACCGACACGAGGCGCGCGGGCCCGAAGCCGATCCGGGGCAGGTGCACGGCCACGGGCATGGGCACGGACACGAGCACCAGCAGGTGCACGACGACGGGCTCGACTTGCCCGAGCACGACGCGCTCGACCCCCACGATCCCGACGACCCTCACGGACCGCTGACGGCCGCCGCCGCCGGCGTCCCCCACTAGTTCCGAGGAGAGTGCCGATGCAAGTGCGTGGACTGATCATCGTTGTGTCGTTGAGCGCGGGTGCGGCCTGCGGCCCCGCGCAGCCGCAGACGCCCGCCGCCGACGCCGCCGCCGCGGCCCCGGCACCAGCCGCGCAGTCCGAGCCCGAGGCCCGCTCCGTCACGGGGCGCCCGCTGGTTCCCATGGAATTACCGGCCGAGGACCGCACCCGGCTCCAGGCCAACCTGGCCGCGGCCGAAGCGGAACTGGCCAAGACCCCCGACAGCGCCGACGCGCTCATCTGGGTGGGGCGCCGGCAGGCGTACCTGTGGCACTACCGCGACGCGATCGCCACCTTCACCAAGGGCATCGAACGCTTCCCGAACGACGCGCGCTTCTATCGCCACCGCGGCCATCGCTACATCACGGTCCGTAACTTCGACGCGGCCATCGCCGACTTCGAGAAGGCCGTGGAGTTGATCAAGGGCCAGCCCGACCAGATCGAGCCTGACGGCGCCCCCAACGCCGCCGGCCAGCCGCGCAGCACGCTGCAGTTCAACATCTGGTATCACCTCGGCCTGGCGTATTACCTGAAGGGCGATTACGACAATGCGGCGCGCGCCTACGCCGAGTGCATGAAGGTGTCGGACAACGACGACTCGATCGCCGCCACGAGCGACTGGCAGTGGATGACGCTACATGCGCATGGGCAACAAGGCGGCGGCCGCCAAGGTGCTCGAGCGCATCACGCCGAAGATGGACATCCTCGAGAACGGCTCGTACCACCGACGCCTGCTGATGTACAAGGGCCTCGAGCAGCCCGAGGCGCTGCTCGACACGGCCAACGCCGACGACCTCACCATCGCCACGCAGGGCTACGGCGTGGGCAACTACTACTTCGTCATGGGCGACCGCGCCAAGGCCAAGGAGATCTTCGACCGCGTCCTGGCCGGCAAGCAGTGGGCCGCCTTCGGCTACATCGCCGCTGAAGTGGACCGCGCGAAGATGCCGTAGCGACACGGGGCTGGAGCCGCGCGCGAAGGTCCGCCCGGCGGCTACTCCAGGCAGCACTTCTTGAACTTCCGGCCGCTGCCGCAGGGGCACGGCGAATTCCGGCCGAATGTCTGGCGGCCCCGCGCCAGTTCGCGCTGGACGGCGGCGACGCGCGTCCGCAGGTCCTGGTTGAAGACGCGCTCGAGCGCGCCGTAGAGCGCCGGATGCTTCTGCTGCATGATGCCAGGCCGCTCGAAGAAGTATTCCGTGGTCACCGCGAAGAACTCGGCCTCGTTGGTCAGCGCGTAGCGGTTGATATCGGACGTCCCGGCCTCGATCTCGGCCATCTTGCGGCGCATCAGCTTGATCCAGGGTTCGACCGCGCCCCGCTCGAGCCCCACCCGGGGCACGCCGTCGACCACGCCGTCGGACTTGTCCACCAGATGCGCGAACTCGTGGATGCCGACGTTGCGCTTGTCGGTGGCGTTCCGGAATCCGCTGATCAGATCGGGCTTCGACAGGATCATCAGCCGGTTCAAGCTGCCCGTGCCGACCATCCCGAGGATGTCGTGTCCGCGCGCGTCGCCGAACTGGAATTCGCCGTCGAACCGGTTCGGGTAGACGAGCACCTCGGTGATCTGGTCCCACTCCCAGTCGGGGAACCCGAAGATCGGGATGACGGCGCTGGCCCCGGCCAGGACGCGTGTGGTGGCGTCCAGCGGCATGCGGATGCCGGTGACGTGCTTCTCTCCGAGAAAGACCTGGAGTTGACGCCGGAACCGCTCCTGGTCCGCCGGGTCGAGAGCCCGGAAGAAGACGACCTCCCGCTGCAGGACCGCCTCCCACGCGGGAGGAAACGGCTGATTGAGAATCGCGCGGCGCCGGCGAATCTTCGCCGTCTGCCAGGCATAGACGGCGATGACGGGGGCGAGCCACAGCGCCGTAGCCAGCAGCCAGCCCGGGCGGAATGCCACGGCCAGCGGCACCGTCACGAAGAGCGTCACCGCCGCGAACACGAGCGCCCAGATGCGGGTACGGCGCTCCCAGATCGTGAACAGGCCCGCGGGGCGATCCTGCGAGGCCGTGTCCGCGGATGACGAGTCGATCTCTCCGGTGTCGGTCACAGCGCGGCTCCCCGTCTCGATCTTAGGCCACCGCGAGCAACTCGGCACCCCGGCCGGTTCTCGCTGCGGCCGTCATCGACGCTGACGGCGTCCGACTTGCAGTCGACGGCGGGCCGGCGGATCATGAGCCTTCGGCGGCGCGGTGCGGCGGCGTGGTCATCGACAGCCGAGGGGAGAGCGGTACACCATGAAAATCAATCCTTACCTCAACTTCGGCAACCAGACCGAAGAAGCATTCGGCTTCTACGCAAAGGCCCTGGGCGGCACCCTGACCGAGATCCACCGGTTCGGTTCGATGCCACAGCAGGACGGGTTCACGCTCACGCCCGAGCAGCAGAATCTGGTGCTGCACGTCGGCCTGGAACTCCCGGACGGCCAGCTGATCATGGCCAGCGACATGCTCGCCGGCATGGGGCCCGAACGCGTCGTGGGGAACAACATCTCCATCTCCGTCCATCCGGACAGCAGGGAGGACGCCGACCGGATCTTCAACGCGCTGGCGCACGGCGGCGCCATCACCATGCCCATCGCGGATCAGTTCTGGGGCGACTACTTCGGCAGCTTGACTGACCGGTTCGGGATCAACTGGATGGTGAACTACTCGGCCCAGGCGTCCGCCTGACCGCCGGTTCCGTGCGGTGGCGAGCAGCGGGCGGGCAGCCAGGGCCACCGCGAACGGCGGCGGCGATTCCACTCACATGCGTGGCCGGCGCCTGGCTGCCAGACTGGCCCGCCGCACAGGGAGTCAGCCGTGACAGCACTCGACAGGACCTCGCTGCTGAAGACGCTCGAAGCGCGGTTCCGCACGCACCTGGAACGTCACAAGGGAGTGCCATGGCGAGCCGTCGCCGCCAGGATCGAGGCCAACGCGCGCACGCTCGACGTGCTCCTGGGCATGGAGCGGTCCGGCGGCGAGCCGGATGTGATCGGCGTCGACGAGAAGTCGGGCGCCGTCACCTTTTGCGACTGCGCCGTGGAGAGTCCCAAGGAGCGGCGCAGTCTGTGTTACGACGCCCAGGCGCTCGCGTCGCGCAAGGAGAACAAGCCCCGGGGCAGCGCCGTGGAACTGGCCTCCTCACTCGGCATCGAACTGTTGACGGAGGCGCAGTATCGAGCCCTGCAGACGCTCGGCGAGTTCGACCTGAAGACGTCGAGCTGGGTGAAGACGCCGCCGGAGGTGCGCAAGCTCGGGGGCGCACTTTTCTGCGATCGGCGATTCGGAGTGGTCTTCGTGTATCACAACGGGGCCGAGTCGTACTATGCCGCACGCGGTTTTCGCGGAACGGTCAGTGTCTAGATTGTGAAGCGCCATGACGGAATCTTCGCGCGACGACGCAGCACACCAGCACGAGGTCTGGAACGGCACGGGCGGGCGGGGCTGGGTGCTGGCACAGGACCTGCTCGACCAGGTCTTCAAGCCCCTGGAGCACCTGCTGGCCGAGGCCGCCTGCGCCACGTCGCCGCGGCGCGTGCTGGACGTCGGCTGCGGCACCGGCGCGACGACCGTTGCCGTTGCGCAGCGCCTCGGCCCCGAGGGCACCTGCATCGGCATCGATCTCTCGGAAGCCATGATCGAGGCGGCGCGCGCCCGCGCCGAGCAGGAGGGTGTGCCGGCACGCTTCATCTGCGCCGACGCCGAGACCCATGTCTTCGACCCGGCCACCGTGGACATGACCATCTCGCGTTTCGGCGTCATGTTCTTCGCCGACCCGGTCCGCGCCTTCGCGAACCTGCGCGGCGCCGCGGCCGCGACTGCCGAACTTCGCTGCATCGTCTGGCGCAGCCCCGAGGAGAATCCCTTCATGACGGCAGCGGAATGGGCCGCTGAGCCGTTGCTGCCTGGCGTTGCCAGGCGGGGGCGGAACGAGCCCGGCCAGTTCGGGTTGGCCGACCCCTCCGTGGTGCGGCACATCCTGGCGGAAAGCGGGTGGCGTCATGTCGATATCGCGGCGCTCGATGTGCCGTGCGCGTTTCCCGCGTCGGAACTGGAGCGCTACCTGGGTTGCCTGGGGCCGGTGGGGCGGGCGCTGCAAGGCGCGGACGAGCCGACCCGCAGCCAGGTAATCGCCGCAGTCCGTCCCGCCTTCGGGCCCTACATTCATGGCGACGAAGTGCGATTCACCGCCGCCTGTTGGATGATAAGCGCGCGCTGATCGTCGGTGAAGTTGCGGGACGGCACGCCATGGCCAAGGTCTTGCGCTCGTCGGCCGTTCTCGACGCGAACGTCGTGTGCGCCGAGGGCGCAGCGCTGGCCCGGGCTCGCCACCCCACCGACGCCGAGACCAGGCCCGGCGTCACGACAGGCCGACCGCCGGGCCCGTTCCGCAGACCGACAAACGACTGCGGGGGCAAGTGTCGGCGGAAGCGCGGGGCCCACTGTCACGACACGACGCTGGCGCGGCGCCGGGTCGCTGAACACCCCACGCGGACTTCGGCGCCGGTTGGTCGTCTGTCGTCTTACGCGCGCGCGGTCTGCTCCACCGGGCCTGCCGGCCGGCCCGTCGTGGCGCCGGACGCTGCGGCGGGGCGCACGCTCATGCGGTAGCCGGCCCACGTGAGCAGCATGCCCACGAGTTCGGTGACGTAGAGCACCTCGACGTGGCCCATGCGCGTGGCCGTGCCGCCGATGCCGGGCAGGATGGCGCCGACGGCAATGAGCACGTTGGCCCACATCCGGTGGCGCGTGGCCGGGTCGCTGCTGTAGCGCAAGGCCGAGAGCACCGCCCCGCCAATGAGGAAGACCACGGCGTAGAGGTTGACGAACGGACTGAACATCCGTACCCACTGCCACACGAACACACTGCCGCTCAATCGGTGCGTCTCGACGACCCCGTAGTCGATCGGCGACAGGTAGACGAACGCCGAGGCCACCGCCACGTAGACGATGAGCAGCGCCGTGAGCGCGTGGGCCACCTTGCGCGACAGCATCAGGTAGACCGTGCCCTGCGCCAGCGGCGCGGCGCCGAGCAGAGCGCCCGACACGTACCAGGCGCGGAAGATCGGCTCCTGCCAGCCGAGCAGCGTCGTCAACGACTCGGTCAGCGTGCCGATGCCGTAGGTGGCGATGCCAAGCGCCCACCACAGCAGGTGCAGCCGATCGGGATGCCGCCGGTAGCGCCTGAAGATCTCGAGCGAGAAGGGAATGGCGAGCAGCGTGGTCAGGATCGGAATGAAGTGGACGGCCGATGAACTCATGAAGTCCTCCTGCGCCGGCACCCGGGGGCCCGCCGCCCCCGGGCATCCCGGCCGGCGTTAGAACGCGCCGAGGCTGAGGCCCACGGTGAAGCTCCGCCCGCGCGAGGGCGCGAACTGGAAGTGGTCGCGGTAGTAGGTGTTGGCCAGGTTCTCGATGGCGAAGGTCACGCCCACGCGGTCGCGGCCACGGGCCAGGTTGATGCCCCACGCGGCGCGCTGGATGGCGAAGCCGTCGAGGGCCAGCAGGTCCTGCGGGATCAGGAACGGCGACTCGAGCAGGGTCCGGGCCACGCGGTCCACGTCGGTCTGCGCGCGCACGCCGTACTCCAGCCACCATCGGCCGCGCGACTCGGTGAAGCGCGCCGCGCCCACGAACTTGAACGGCGTGATGTTGTCGGCCGGCGAGTCGTCGAGCACGATCCCGCCCGGCCCGATGCCTTTCAGGATGGTGCCCCTGGTGTAGGCGCTCGAGCCGCTCAATGACACGACCCCGGCACGAGTGACGATGGGCGCGTCGAGCGACGCTTCGAGGCCGTGAATCCGCACCTCGCCGAAGTTGATGGCCTGCGCGAGCGGACCGGCCGGCGTGACGGCCACGAACTCCTGCGAGATGAAGTTGGAGTAGTG
The DNA here is from genome assembly GCA_963843885.1 of uncultured Acidobacteriota bacterium. GTDB lineage: Bacteria > Acidobacteriota > Vicinamibacteria > Vicinamibacterales > UBA2999 > CADEFD01. The sequence goes on along the minus strand of CAWJMJ010000003.1, from coordinate 44,257 downwards.
GTTGAGGAAGCCGTAGACGCCGCCCGAGACGCGGCCGGCCCTGAACTTGGTGCCGAGGTCGAAGTTGTTGCCGGTCTCGGGCTTGACCTTGATGCTGGGCGCGATGCTTCCGGCCGTGGCCGGGCCGGCAAAGAGCAGCTCTTCGAGGTTCGGGTGGCGGTAGCTGCGGCCGAACCGGACGAACGGGTTGACCGTGCCGCCGGGATTGGCCACGAGGCCGATGTCGCCGGTGAGCGCGCGGCGCGCGATGGTGGCGCCGCCCACGGCCGGCAGCGTCGCGGGATCGATGGCCGGCACGGCTCCCGCCACCACCGGCGCCACGTCGTAGCCGACGGTGTTCTCGGCCGTGACGTTGTAGAAGTCGCTGCGCACGCCGCCAATGACCGACAGGCGCGGCGTGACCCGCCATTCGTCCTGGGCGAAGACGGCGATGTCGCGGAACGCGGCGTCCGGCACCCGCACCGGCCGGGCGACCGAGGGCGGGCCCAGTGGCACCGGCGTCGGGAAGACCACTGCGGCCGGCCCGCGCGCGCCGAGGACGACCTGCCCGAGCATCGACATGGTGGTGCTCGTGAGACGGCGATCGCTGCTGCGGTCGCGGTAGAACGTGGCGCCGGTCGTCAGCACGTGGTTCCGGGCCGGAATGAGCACCGCCTGCAGGTCGACGCCCGGCGTCCACACGCGCTGTTCCGTCTCGGAGACGATCGACAGGCGCATGACGTTGATCGGGAAGAACGCCACCGCCGTGGGCGCCGGAAACTGCACCGGCAGCGTGTTCCGCAACAGCCGTTCGACGCGTTGGTAGTAGGCCGTCAGCGACAAGTTGGCCAGCCACGGCGTGACGGCTTGGGCCTCGTAGCGCACCGACGCCTTGTCGACGTTGCTGGTGGGCAACGACGTGGCGTTGAAGAAGTAGGGCGAGGCGAAGTCGGGGAAGCCGATGTCCTCCACCCGGCGGCGCTGGTAGCGCAGGCGCACGCGGCGGTTCTCGCCCAGCCGCACCAGGCCGACCGCGTTCATGAAGTTGCCCTTGGCCTGCGAGTTGAGCACCGTGTTGTCGGTGCGCACGTACGGCGCGTTGAACGGATCCGGGAACGCCTTGAAGGCGAAACCGAAGTTGTCGTCGATGGTGTCGGCGTTGACAATCTGGCCCGAGGCGAAGAACGGCCGCGTGTCCTCCACGTCGAGCTCACCGGCGTGATAGTTGCCGTAGTCCTCGGCACCGGCCTGGACGCGGAAGGCATAGCGGGGGGCGGTGAAGCCCAGGGTCAGGCTGCCGCGGCGGGCGTCTTCGTTCGAGCTGTAGTAGGAGTTCAGCCCGTAGAGCCACTGACGCTGCGGCGTGAAGGTGGGCTCATTGGTGACGATGTTGACGGTGCCGGCCAGGGCGTCCGAGCCGTAGAGCAGCGTGCCGGCGCCGTTCACGATCTCGATGCGGCTGATGGTGTCGGCGGGAATCAAGCCGACCTCGGCGCCGGTGCGATCGGTGGCCTGACGGGCGGTGTTCAGGCGCTCGCCGTCGACGAGCACGAGCATGCGCGTGGAATCGAGACCGCGCAGTCGCGGGCGCACGCCGAAGGGGCCGTTGCCGACCTGCGTGACGTTGGCCGCGCGAGCCAGCGCGTCGCCGGTGGACAAGGGGTTGGCCTGCTCGATGGCCGCCGCGCTCATGGTCTCGACGTGCAGCGGGATCTGCGTGATTTCACGCTCGGCGCGGGCCGCCGTGACGCTGACCGAACTGGCAAACGAGCCCAGCGCGAGCTGCACCGGCACGTCCACTGTCTGGTCCGGACTGTCGATCGTGATGGTGCGGGCCGCTTCCGAGAACGACGGGCGCACCACCAGCACCAAGTAGGTGCCGGTGCCGGGGGCCTCGAGTGAGTAGCGGCCATCCGGGCCGGTCTGAACTTCCACCTCCTGGCCGGTCGTGACCGAACGCAGCAACACGCGGGTGCCGGGCAGCGGCGCCCCGGAGCCGTCGGTAACCACGCCGGTGATGGTGGCGGCCAGGACCGGGCCAGCCCAGACGGCAAGCGCCGTGCAAAGAACGAGAATTCGCGTACGCATCAATCTACTCCGCAATCGCAACCACGCCGCCGCGCGCGCCAAGACAGGCGCGCCCGGCTGGCGTCAACCAGTCGAACGAGCAGTGGAAATGGGCTGGTGGTTACGCGCGGGGAGGAGGTCGGGGGAGGAAGCCGGGGTCTGTGGCGGCCGCGCGGCCGCGGGCGGAGAAGGGCGCGGCCAGGACGACGCAAGCGTAGCGCGCGGGCGCGTGCCCGGGCGCCACCGCCAGCAGCGTCAGCAGCGTCAGCGCCAACGCCGACACGGCCACCTGACCCAGGGTGGCGACGGTTTCGGGCAGCGACGGCGTGGCAAAGCCGTCGAGGTCGTTGGCCAGGGCGGGCCCGTGCAGCAAAGCCGCCAGAACCCAGATGGCCACGGCCGTGCGGCCGAACAGCGTCTCGCCGCGCCGCTTGATCACCACGACGCCGGCACCCAGGGCCAGGGCGGCGGCCCAGCGCAGCACCACGTCGGGTTCGGCCAGCTGACCGGTCCACGCCTGGTTGCCGAGCAGCCAGAGGTGGAATCCGCCCAGGAGGGCGCCGACGGCCAGGGCGGATCGCCGCAACATCGTCGGCTATTCTACCAAGACCATGGCCTCCGCTTCCTCCCCCTGCGACGTCCTGGTCGTCGGCGGCGGACCGGCGGCCGGCACCGCTGCCCGGCTGCTGGCGCAGTGGGGGCGCGCGGTGGTGGTGGTGGCGAAGCCGGAGGGCCCCGACCCGGAGTTGCCCGAGTCGCTGACCCCGTCGTGCCGGAAGTTCTTCGACCTGCTGGGGATTTCGGCGGACATCGACGGCGCCGGGTTCGTCCGCAGCAGCGGCCACACCGTGTGGTGGGGCGACGACGCGCCCCGCTGCGAGCCGTTCTCCGACGGGGCCAGGGGCTGGCAAGCCACCACCGGCCGGCTGGGCCGGGTGATGCTCGACGCGGCCGCCGCCGCCGGGGCCGTAGTCCACCGCGCCTCGCTGACGGCCGACGAGATCCTGGCGTGGCCGGCGGCCTACCGGCTCGACTGCACCGGCCGGACCGGCGTCCTGGCCAGGTCCTACGGCGTCAGGACCTACGAACCGGGTCACCGCACCGTCGCGCTGGTCGGCCGGTGGCGGCACCCGGGGGGCTGGGCGCTGGACAACCCTACGCACACACTGCTCGAATCGTACGCAGACGGCTGGGCCTGGTCGATCCCCGTGGACGACGACCATCGCGCCTTGGCGGTGATGGTCGACCCGCAGACGACGGCGCTGGCCAAAGGCGAAGGCGCCAGGTCGGTCTATCTCGGCGAGATCGCCAAAACCCGGCATCTGGCCGGGTTGTTCGGCGGCGCCGACCTCGGACACGGCCCGTTCGGCTGGGACGCCTCTATGTACTGCGCGGCGCGCCCGGCCGGCGACAGCTGGCTGCTCGTGGGCGATGCCGCGTCCTTCATCGACCCTTTATCCTCGGCCGGCGTGAAGAAGGCCATGGCCTCGGGCTGGCTGGCGGCCGTGACCATCAACACGGCATTGGCCTCGCCCGCGCTCAAGGACACGGCCTTTGCCCACTTCGCCACGCGGGAACGCGAGACCTACCATCAGTTCCTGACCCTGACCCGGAAGCATCTGGCCGACGGCGCCCCGGACGCCGGGAACCCGTTCTGGGCCGACCGTGGCGGGTTCGAGCCCGAAGCCGACGACCGGCAGGCCGTCCTCGACGCCTACGAGCGGATGCGCGGCGCCGCCGAGCTGACGTTTCGCCGCGGGCCGGGGGTAGAGCTAGCCGAACGGCCGGCCCTCCGCGAACGGGAGCTGGTGCTGGAGCCGCGTCTGGTCGATGCTGCCACGCCCGAAGGCATCCGCTACCTCGACGGCGTGGATGTCGCCTGGCTGATCCAGAGGGCTCCGGCCTTCCGGCACGTGCCCGATGTCTTCGAGGCCTACGTCCGGGAGGTGGACGCCGTGGCCCTTCCGGCCTTCCTGAAGGCGCTGTCCACGGCCGTGGCGAAGGGCTGGCTTCTGCTCGCCTGAAGTGCTACAACTAGCGCTCCAAATGGCTAAGATCGCTCGCTTCCCGGTGGCGCTGTCGTGTTCCTGGCTGGTGGCGCTGATGCTCTCGGCAACCGTGTCGGCGCAGACGCCGAGCCCGGCCCAGACCCCGCCGCCGGCGGCGACGGCCAAGCCGGAAACCGGCATTCCGGTCACCGACGCCACGGTGGTGAAGGCGTGTTCAGGCTGCCACAAGGCCGACGACAAACAGCAGCTCTCGCGCATCTCGTTCCGCCGCACCACGCCCGAGGGTTGGGAGCGCACCATCACCCGCATGATGGCGCTCAACAACCTCAAGATCGACGCCGCTACGGCGCGGGCGGTGGTCAAGTCGCTGTCGAACAGCCACGGCCTGGCGCCGGAAGAAGCCCGGCCGGCACAGTACGAGTCGGAACGGCGTCTGGGCGACGAGTCGTTCGAGGCCGCCGAACTCGACGGCCTGTGCAACTCGTGCCACTCGCTCGGCCGCGTCCTGCAGCAACGCCGCTCGAAGCAGGAATGGCACCTGCTCATCGCCATGCACCGCGGCTGGTATCCGGTCATCGACCGCCAGACCTTCCGCCGCATGACTCCGGCGCCGCGCGACCGCGACGATTCGGGCCGGCTGCCCGACCTGCGCCACCCGTCCGAGAAGGCGGCTGATTTCCTGGCGGAGAAGTTCCCGCTCGAAACCAAGGAATGGGCCCAGTGGAGCGCGGCCAAGCGGCCCGCCAAGATCGACGGCACCTGGACGCTCTCGGGGTGGGAGACCAGCAAAGGACCGATCTACGGCCGCGTGGTGCTGACCCCGGTGGCCGGATCCACCGACGAGTTCACGACCCAGACCACCTATACCTACGCGCGCTCGGGTGAACAGGTCACGCGCGCCGGCAAGGTCAGCGTCTATACCGGCTACCAGTGGCGCGGGCGCTCGACCGTCGGCGATGCCGACGCCTCGGCCCTGCGCGAGGTGATGCTCATCGAGCCCGACTGGAGCAGGATCTCGGGCCGCTGGTTCGCGGGCGGCTACGACGAGCTCGGGATCGACGTCGAACTGCATCGCCTCGGCAAGGACTTCACCGTGGTGGGCGTGGATCACATGGCGCTCAAGTCCGGCCAGGCCGGCCAGGCCCTGAAGATCTACGTGGCCAATGCGCCGGCCGCGCTGTCGCCGCGCGACCTCGACCTCGGCGCCGGGGTCACGGCCACCGCCGCCACCGTCAGCAACGACGTCATCACCGCCACCGTGGACGTCGCCGCCACGGCCGCCGCCGGGCCGCGCACGCTCATCATCGCCGGCGCGGTGAAGCCAGGGGCCCTCACCATCTACGACAAGATCGACGGGATACGGGTGACGCCGTCGTGGAACATGGCCCGCGTCGGCGGCGTCGTGCTGCCGAAGATGCTGGCCCGCTTCGACGCCTGGACCTACAGCAACGGCCCCGACAAGAAACCCAACACCGCCGACGACGTGCGGCTCGACGCCGTCGCCGCCACGTGGTCGGTCGAAGAGTACAAGGCCACCTTCGACGACGAGGACACCAAGTTCGTCGGCGCCATCGACGCGGCCACGGGCGTGTTCACGCCCAACGTCGAGGGCCCGAACCCGAACCGCAAGGGCGAGCGCAACAACATGGGCGATGTCTGGGCCGTGGCCACCTACACCCCGCCGGGCGCCACCGCGCCGCTCCAGGGCCGCGCGCACCTGCTCGTCACCGCGCCGCTCTACATGAAGTTCGATCCCACGGTGACCCCATGAGCGTGCCCCAAATCGGACTGAGCGAGTTCCACACGTTCGAGGCGTCGGGGCAGCGTTTCGGCTACATGGTGCCGAGCGCGGCGGTGTTTGCCTTCGACGAGTGCTCGACGGCCGTCGTCGATCTGCTGACGGCGCGGCCGCACTCGCCCGCCGAGCTGCTGACGGCGCTGTCGCCGCGCTTCGGCGAGGCCGAAGTGAAGGACACGGTCGCCGAGCTGCATCGCATCCGCGCCGTGCACGACCTGGCGGTCAAGCCGCCAGCCCTCAAGATCATCCCGCTCAAGCCCATGCCCATCCAGACCCTGGTGGTCAACGTGACCAACCAGTGCAACCTGGCCTGCACCTACTGCTACGAGTACGGCGAAGACAAGATCGTCGACACCGAGAACGGCAGCCAGCCCAAGTTCATGAGCGAGGAGACGGCCCGGTCGAGCGTGGACTTCGCGTTGCGCGAAGCGGGCGCCGGCAAGACCGCGCACATCACGTTCTTCGGCGGCGAGACGCTGATGAACTTCAAGGTGCTCAAGTCGACCGTCGCCTACGCGCGCACCACGCGCCGCGGCCCAGCAGAAGGACGTCGACTTCAGCCTCACCACCAACGCCACGCTGCTCCAGCCCGACGTCATCGACTTCCTGGCCGACGAGCGCATCGGCGTGACCATCTCGATCGACGGCCCCCAGGAGATGCAGGACAAGTTCCGCGTCTTCAACAACGGCAAGGGCAGCTACGACATCGCCGCGCCCAAGATCAAGGCGCTGCTGGCGCGGCACAAGACACGGCCGATCGGCGCGCGCGTCACGCTCACCAAGCAGACGCTCGACGTGAAGCGCATCTACCGGCACCTGACCGAGGACATGGGCTTCTGGGAAGTGGGCTTCGCCCCGGTCACGACCGCGCCGCAGCGCGACCACGCGCTCGAGGCCGAGCCCGGCTACGACCACCTGCTCGAGCAGTTCCGGGCGCTGGCCGCCGAGTTCCTGGAGGCCTCGCTGCAGAACCGCCATCACGGCTTCTCGAACGTGCGCGAGACGCTGCAGGAAATCCACATGGGCCACGCCAAGGCCTACCCGTGCGGCGCCGGCATCGGCCTGCTCGGCGTCGCCACCGACGGCGACGTCGCGCTCTGCCACCGCTTCGCGGGTTCGCGCCGACCATCAAGCTTCGGCACGGTCAGCGACGGCATCGACCGCGACAAGCAGGCGACGTTCCTCGAACGACCATCACATCAACAACAAGACCGACTGCGCCACCTGCTGGGCGCGGCCGATCTGCGCTGGCGGCTGCTACCACGAAGCGCACACGCGCTACGGCGACACGGCGCAGCCCAACCTGCACTACTGCGACTGGATTCGCGGCTGGACGCACACCTGCCTGGAGATCTACGGCGAGCTGGCCGTGAAGAATCCCGCGTTCCTGCGACAGTTCGACGGAGACGACGATGAAGCACCTCAACGCCATCAATCGCAAGGCCGCGCTGGTCGTGGCCAGCACCGAAGCCGATGTCGTCGCGCTGCAGCAGCGGGCGGCGGCCGCCGCAGCAGCCGGAGAAGCCGCACATCCCGCCCGGCTGTTCGACGGTGTTCTCGCCGGGCTGGGAAGCCGATCGCGCCGGCGGCACCGCCGGCCTGTGCCAGCCGGTCGAGCGCGACCTCTTCGACTGCCACATGGGCTGCTTCTGGCCGGCGCAGGTGCCCGACCAGCTCAATCACGCGCCCGACTGGACGGCCAAGTGCGCCGTCGCCCAGAAGGACTGGCGCAAGATCGACCTGGTGTTCCCAGGATGAGGCCGCACATGCGAGCTATCGTTGCCCTGACGGCCGTCTTCGCCGCCGCCGTGCTGGCGGCGCCGGCGCTGGCCGGACAGGCCAAGGGAGCCAAGGCGCCGGCCATCTCGGCCGGCAACGGCACGCTCTACATCGGCACCTACAAGGGCGAGATCGAGGTCTACGACGAGGCGACCGAGAAGCTCGATCGGGACGATCAAGCTCAAGACCGGCATCCCGCGCTCGATCACGCCGTCGCCCGACCGCACGCGCTTCTACGCCCTCGACTCGCGCCTGGAGCAGATCGAGATCATCGACATCGCCACGCGCAAGACGCATCGACACGCTTCACGCTGACCACCGGCAACAAGAACGTGCGGGTGCTCAACCTGCAGCCCGATCCGGACAACAAGTTCCTGATCATGATGTACCGCGCGGCGACCAAGCTGATCGACCGCTGGGAGATCGGGCCGCCGACCCTGCAGAAGTACGACCTGACCACGCATCAGTTCGGGCAGGTCATCCCGTGGCCGCGCGGCGACGAGCGCGAGACCATCAACATGCGCTCTCGGACCCGACGGCAAACAGATGTACATCTTCGGCGAAGAGGTGACGTGCTCGAGACCCAGAACTTCACCGAGGTGGAGACGTGGCCGCTACGCCCAGTCCAACGAACGGGTCTCGGCCGCATCAACTTGGGGCCGGTGCACGACTTCAACGACCCGCCCGGGACCTTCACGGGTCTGTTCACCATGAACGACCCGGTGCAGCCCGCCGCCTCATGGGCATCGGCCGCGTCAACCTGACCGCGCGGACGCTGGACTTCCAGCCAATCGGTCCGGCCGCGAACGTCTCGCCCTTCGCCATGTCGCCCGATCGCAAGCGCGCCTACGGCATCACGCAGGAAATCGGCAACTACGAGTTCTGGACGTTCGACCTCGAGAAGAACACCGTGGCCATGCGCACCAAGTTCGAGGGCCGGCCGCGGATGGGCCTGCGCCCCAGCACCAACGGCAAGGTGCTCTACGTCTACGTGGCCGGCGCCACCATCGACGTCTACGAGGCAGCCACCCATAAATACCTGCGGACCATCTGGCTCGGCGGCGATCAGACCACCGAGCTCTTCGTGTTTCCCGGGCCACGTCCGGGCGCCGGCAGCGCGGCGCAATAGCCGGCCGCCGCTGGCCGAGCGTTCGGGCGCTTTCACCCAGGCCGGGCCGGCCGGACGCCGGCCGGCGACATCATCGCGGACAGTTTGGGGCGCCGGCGGCGACGGCACCGCGCGAGTGCCGCAAGGACGACTATCGTGAGCACCTCGCCGCCCGACGCGGACCTGCGTCGGGCGTTCGCATTTCTGGCTCCCTACTGGCGGCGGCTGTCGCTGGTGATGGGCATCAGCCTGGTGAGCACCGGCCTGTCGCTCGTCTCGCCCTACCTGTCGAAGGACTTGGTCGACCGCGCGCTGATCGGCCGCGACATGACGGCGCTGTGGCGCACCGTCGGGCTGTTCGCGCTGATTGGCGATGCTCGAGCTTCGTGCTCAACGTGGTCAGCGGCCTGCGCTATACGCGCGTCTCGGCCGACATCCTCTTCGACATGCGGCTGGCCGTCTACGGGCACCTGCAGCGGCTGTCGCCGCGCTTCTACGCGCGCACCCGGCTGGGCGACATCATGTCGCGCATCAACAACGACATCGGCGAGATCCAGCGCGTCGCCGCCGAAGCGGCGCTGGCCTGGGTCGGCAACGTCGCTGTTCCTGGTCGGCACGCGTCGTGATGCTGGCGTGGCTCGACTGGCGGCTGTCCCTGCTCACGCGCCGCCGTGATGCCGCTCAGCCTGTGGGCGCTGGTCCACTACCGCGCGCGGCTCGAGGCGCGGTGGCCGATCTCCGCCAGCGCAGCGCCGACATCGGCAGCTTCCTGATCGAGACGCTGCAGGCTTCGACGCTCGTCGTCACGCTCGAACGCGCAGGAGCGCGAGCGCGGCGCGCTTCGCGCGCGCTCAACGACGCGCTTCGTCGACGCGCTGATGGGCGATGCAGCGGCTCACCTATCTGGCCGGCGGCCTGCCCGGGCTGATCGCTGTCGCTGGGCACCGTCGTGGTGTTCCTCTACGGCGGCGCTGCGGGTCATCGAACGGCACGCTCACGCTCGGCACGTTCGTCGCGTTCATCGCCTACCAGATCGCGCGTCATACGCGCCGCGTGCAGGCGCTGATGGGCCTCTACACGATCCTGGCCACGGCGCAGGTGTCGTGGCGCCGCGTCGCTCGAAATGCTGGACGCGCCGGTCGACGTGCGCGAGGCGGCCGACGCCGGTGGCGCTCGAACAGGTGCGCGGCGCCATCGAGTTCGAGGACGTCACGCTGTCGACCGAGCGCGGCCTGGCCGTGCTCGAAGAGTGTCAGTTTGACCGTCGCCCCCGGCGACGTCGCTGGCGATCGTCGGCGCCAGCGGCAGCGGCAAGTCGACCATCGCCTACCTGCTGCTGCGGCTGCTCGATCCCGACGCCGGCACCGTCCGCCTCGACGGCCACGACCTGCGGACGCTCCGCCTGGCCGATCTGCGCCGCCACGTCGTGTTCGTCGAGCAGGAGCCGACGCTGCTGCACGCCACGATCGCCGAGAACATCCGCTATGCGCGGCCCGGAGGCGACCGACGACGAGGTGGCCGCGCGCCGGCGAGGCGGCGGGCCTGGCCTCGTTCATCGCCCGCCTGCCGCAGGGTCTACGACACGGTCGTCGGCGAGCGCGGCTCGGCGCTGTCGGCCGGCGAGCGGCAGCGCATTGCCATCGCCCGCGCGTTCCTCGCCAATCCCTCGCGTGCTGGTCCTCGACGAGCCGACCGCCGCGCTCGATCCGGCCTCGGAGCGGCAGGTCGTGGAGAGCTACCAGGCGGTGATGCGCGGGCGCACCACGATCGTCATTTCGCATCGCGCCGCGGTGGCCGAGGCGGCCGACCAGGTGGCCGTGGTCGAAGGCTCCAGGCTGGTCGAGGTGGGACCGCCCGCAGCGCTGTCCGCGTCGGGCGGCGCCTTCGCGCGCCTTTTCGCGCGTAGACGCCGGCGTCGGCGCATGACCGGCGTGCTCTCCGGCCTGACCGCCGGCACCATCGCGACGGCCACCTATCCCGATGCCACCGGGCGCGGCGTGCGCGTGGCCGTGATCGACAGCGGCGTGCATGCCGCCCACCCGCATGTGAGCAGGGTCGAGGGCGGCGTGTCGTTCGACGCCGCGGGCACGCGCGGTGACGACGCGGTCGATCGGCTCGGTCACGGCACGGCGGTCGCGGCGGCCATCCGCGAGAAGGCGCCCGAGACGACGCTCGTCCCGGTCAAGGTCTTCGACCGCGAACTGCGCGCGACCGTGAATGCGCTCGTGGCCGCCATCGACTGGGCGATCGCGGCTCGCGTGCACATCATCAACCTGAGCCTCGGCACCGCCAACGCCGCTCATGAAGCCCGCCTGAGCGCCGCCTTGCGGCGCGCCACGGAGGCCGGCATCTGCCTGGTCGCGGCCGCCGAGCAGGACGGCATCCGCTGGCTGCCGGGCAGCCTGCCTCACGCCGTGGGCGTGACGCTCGACTGGGTCTGCCCGCGCGAGCAGGCCGAGGTCGCAATCGTCGCGCACGGCGCCATCCGGCGGGTGACCATGCGCGCCAGCGGCTACCCGCGGCCCATTCCGGGTGTGCCGCCGGAGCGCAATCTCAAGGGACTGAGCTTCGCCGTCGCCAACGCCACCGGCCTGCTGTGCCGGCATGTGTCACGGGGCCTGGCACGGTGACATCTCAGCGCGATGCAATTTTTTCCATGCGGGGCGTGCGCCTCGGCGCCCTGGCCAGCATTCCCCTGGGAATTGCGTCGGCGGTGCTCGGCGCCGGCTTCGGCGTGGCGGCGCGTCAGGCAGACTTGCCAGCCTGGGCCACCCTGCTGATGAGCGGTTCGGTGTTCGCGGGGGCGGCGCAGTTTGCCGTCCTGCCGTTGTGGTCCGCGCCCCTGCCGCTGGCGCCGATCTGGTTCTCGACCTTCGCGGTGAACGCGCGCTTCAGCCTGCTGAGCGCGGCGCTGGCGCCGTGGCTGAAGCACTATCGCGGCATCACGCCGTGGGCGGCGGTCTTCTTGAACGGCGAAGGACAGTGGGCCATCAGCACCGAAGCGTACGCCCGCGGCGAGCGCGACCTGGGGGTGTTCGTCGGCAGCGGTCTGGTCGTGTGGACGGTGTGGATGGCCGGCACGGCCGTCGGCTTCCTGGCCGCGCCGTCGCTTGGCGATCCGCGCCGCTTCGGCATCGACCTCGTGCTGGTGCTGTTCTTCGCGGCGACCATGACGTCGGCCTGGCGCGGCCCGCGCGACCTCGTGCCGTGGGGCGCGGCGGCCCTGGCGACGCGCCTCCCGGCGTCGCTGGTCGCGCCTGAGTGGCAGGTGCTGGTGGCCGCCCTCGTGGGCGCGACGGTGGGAGCCTGGCGTGACACCCGACGCTGAGTCCACGGTCATCGCCATCGGCGGCATGGCGCTCATCACTTACCTGATTCGCGCCGGCGGGATGGTCGTCGCCCAGGTGCTGCCGGCGACGCCAGGCGTGGCGGCGTTCCTGCGCCATCTCGGCGGCTCGGTCATCGTCGCGCTGGTGGCGGCGACGCTGGCGCGCGGCGACGTCCCGGGACTCGTCGCGACGGGTGTGACCGTGCTGCTCGCGGCCTGTGGGCGCCCGACCAGCGCGCTCGTCGCCGGCATGGCGGCAGCAGCGCTGCTCCGTGCGCTGTAACGCCAGATCGCAGTTCTGCTACGCGATCAGATGTAACGGTGACAGGCCCCGTTACAAACGGCCGGACGCGGCGACCCAGGCCGCAAGGTCCGCGGCGCGCTCGGTCCACTCGGCCGACTCACGCCACCGGTCGACGGGCACGGGCACACGCCACGCCCAGTTCGCGGCGGTCACCGTCGCCGGGGTGTTGATGCGCACGTCCCAGCCAAACGCGTCCTGCAGCGGAAAGATCACGTAGCGCGAGGCGGCGCCCAGCAACCCGCGCAGCAGGGCATCGCGCACATCGGGCGTGAAGGGCGCGTCGCCGGGCAGCGCCCCACCAAGGGCCGGCAGAGCCAGCCATGCCCGCCGCTCGTCCACGGTCAATTCCCGCCACCATTGGGCCAGCGGCTCGGTGTCGTGCGTCCCCGATAGCGCCACCGACACTTCAGGGTAGGCCCCAGGGTCGATGAGCGGCTGCCCCGGCTCGTTCCAGACGCGCTCCCAGCGCATCACCTTGAACCCCGGCACGCCCAGCCGCGCCATCGACCACCGCACGAATTCGGGAACGGTGCCGAGGTCCTCGGCCACGACTTCCATGCCGCTCGTCTGGTAGATGCCGAGCAGCGTGGCGCCGAGCAGACTCTGCGTGCGCTCGTCGGGCGGCGAAAAGAAGTTCTGCCGCGTCGCGTCGACTGGACGCACGTAGATGCGATACAACCCCACCAGGTGGTCGATGCGGGCGCCGTCGAAGAGCGCGGCGGTGCGGCGGGCACGCGCGCGCATCCACTGGAAGCCGTTGCTCCGCATCACGTCCCAGCGCCACGGCGGCAGCCCCCAGTCCTGCCCGTCGTCGCTGAACGCGTCGGGCGGTACGCCCACGGTGGCATCGAGCATGAACTCGTCCTTGCGCGCCCATACGTCGGGGCTGTCGCCCGACACCATGAACGGCAGATCACCCAGTACGCGGACGCCCGCCGCCGCGCGGGCCCCCTGCCACTGCTCCTCGGCCAGCCACTGCAGGTACGCGCGGTACCGACGCTCGTCGGCGAACGTGGCGTTGACCTGGCGCAGCGCCGCGGCATCGGCGTAGGCCAGGCTCGACGGCCAGTCCCACCAGGCTCGTTCCTGCTCGGCGGCGTGGATGACCCGGAACGTCGTGTACGAATCCAGCCACCACCACTCGCGCCGCGCGTAGGCCTGGAACGCCTGGGCGCGGTCCGTGCCGCGCGCCAGTTCCTCGTCGCGAAACCTGGCGTAGGCGCGCGCCAGGCAGCGCAGCTTCAGCGCGCGCACGTCGCCGTAACGCACGCGCGTGTCGGCGCGCAGCGACGCCAGCAACGCGCGGTCGGCATCGCTCAACCCCGCCTCGCCGCCGAGTGCCGCGAAATCGGGCACGTCGGGTACGTGGAGGTAGAGCGGATCGAGCGCCATGGCCGTCATCGACGAGTAGGGCGACGTCTCGCCCGGCGAGATCTCGTGCAGCGGCAGCAGCTGCACCGACCCGTTGACCGGCGGCGCGGCACCACGAGGCAAAGGGCGGCAGATCGCCGAACTCGCCGATGCCCCAGCTGCGCGACGAGGTCAGCGAGAACAGCGCCACGCCGATGCCGCTCAGTCGTCGCGGCGCGGCGATCATGCGGCCCCCACGGCGCGCGCGAGCACGCGCGCAATAGCGGGCGCGAAGATCCCGGGATCGACGAGCAGGCTCACCACCACGAACGCCTCGCGCGGGAAATCGAAAAAGTATCCTGGCTGCACCAGCACCCCGTCCAGCTCGAGTAGCGTTAGGACCAGCGCTTCCTCGCTCACGAGCGACGGCACCTGCACCACCGCACACCAGCCGCCGGCCGGCGGCAGCAACGTCACCGCCGGCGTCGCCGCCACCGCTTCGCGCAGCGCGGCGAGATTGCGGGCCGTGCGCGCGCGGATGGCGTCGCGCACGACGGCGCCGCGCTCGAGCAGCCGCGGCAGTGCCACTTGCGCCGGCGTCGACACCGAGAGAAACGTGTCCGCCACCACCTCCAGGCCGGTCAGCGAATCGGCCACTGCCGCATCCGGCCCGCTCACGCCAATCCATGCCACCTTCAGTTGCGGCAGGCCGACCGACTTGGACAGACCGCCCAGCCCGAAGGCCAGCGCCTGGTGCTGTTGCAGCACCGAGACGCCTGGCTCCTCGCCGTCGAGCCGGTAATCGGCAAACACCTCGTCGCCGATCAGCGCCAATCCTCGCGCCGCGCACAACGCCGCCAGGGCCTCGAGTTCACCCGGTTGCACCACCGAGCCCGTCGGGTTGTTCGGAGACACGACCAGCACCGCGCGCGTGCGCTCGTCCACCAGCCGGGCGACAGCGCTGACATCGAGCCGCCAATCGCCGTGCAGCTCGAGGTCATAGGGCACGGCGGTTACACATTCGAGCGCCGTGAGGTGTTCGAACAGCGGGTAGCTGGGACGCGGGACGAGCACGGCATCGCCTGGATCGCAGAGCAGCTTGAAGAGCAGCGCGTAGGCTTCACTCGTGCTGGCTGTCAGACACACGCGCTCGGGCGCCACCACGACCCCCCGGCGGAGGTAGTCCGCGCTTACGGCGGCGCGTGCGTCCCGCGTGCCGAACGGCTCCGGCTGGTATGCCAGGCCGGCCGGATCGGCCAGCGACGCCAGCACGTCGAAGGGATACAGGATTCCCGCCTGGGTGGGATTGGACTGCGTCAGATCGGCCAGCGAACGCCCGTTCGCCCGGGCCCGCGCCACGGCGGCCGCGAGCGGCGTGGGCGTGAGGTCGCGCGGCACACGTGACGACCGCATGATCACCGTGCCGGCGCGTTGACGAGTTCGACGCGCGTCATCACGTCGCCTTCGAGCACGTGGTCGGCCACGTCCATGCCCCGCTCGATCACGGCAAAGACCGTGTAGGCGTGATCGAGACGCGGCGAATCCACCAGGTTGATGAAGAGCTGTCCGTCGCCGGTATCGCGACCGCGCGTCGAGATGCCGACCGTGCCGCGGTTGTGGGCCACGCCCGGCTCATCGCGCATGTACGGCCCGTCGCCCATGTACTCGTTGGCGCCGGGGCTGCCGCCTTGCAGCACGAAGGTCGG
Source organism: uncultured Acidobacteriota bacterium (assembly GCA_963843885.1). Taxonomy (GTDB): domain Bacteria; phylum Acidobacteriota; class Vicinamibacteria; order Vicinamibacterales; family UBA2999; genus CADEFD01. The sequence goes on along the minus strand of CAWJMJ010000003.1, from coordinate 28,829 downwards.
CTCGACGCGGTGGAAGGTGAGCCCGTTGTAGTGACCGCGGGCGGCCAGCTGCGCCACGCGCAGCACCGTCGCGGACGCCTCGTCCACGAGCAGGCGCATCTCGATCACGCCGCCCTTCGCCATGGTGATGCGCAGCCGCCGGCCGCGCAGCGGCTCCAGCCGCGCCGCATCGGGCGCTGCCGGGGCGCGCACGTCCGGCGCCGCCTGGCGCGCCGCGCCGGTCCACGTCGTCACGGCGGTGGCGGCCAACTCGGCGACCTTGGGGTCGAAATCGCGCAGATAGGGCGCGAGCGCGTCGGCGTCCTGGGCGGTGCCGGTCTGCGCCAGTCGCGTCACGATCGCCACCCGCGGATCGCGCGACGTGTCGCGACCCTCGGCCGTGAGGCGCGCCAGCGCGGCCAGGAGCGCCTTGGTCGCCTTGACGCGGTCGCTCTCAGCCTCGAGCGCCCCGGCCGCAGTCATCACGAGCCGGTAGTCGGGACGCGCCAGCGCGTCGTAGGCCACGGCCAGCGCTTCGGAGCGCTTCAGCCGGACCAGTTCCTCGAGCGCGGCCTGACGCACGTTGTCGTGCACGTCAGCGCCGAGACGGACCAGCGCCTCGATCGACGCGGTCTCTCCGGCCGCATGCGCGGCGTACATCCGCACCTGCCAGGTGGGATGGCCGACGAAACGCGGCAGCAGGGTGCGGACGTCGTGCGGGTAGGCCTTGGCCAGGCTGACGAGCGCATGGGCGGCGCGGTGCCACGTGGCGCCGCTGGCCGGCAGGGCTTCGGCCTCCTTCTGCAGCAGCGCCGACACCGGAGCCGCTGCGGCGCAGCCGTTGCCGAGCAAATCCAGGGCCTGGAGCGCCACGTGGGCATTGGCATCCGCGACGGCGGTGAGCACCGGCTGACAGTCGCGCGCCTGCGCATGCCGTCCCCAGCCGCGCAGTGCTTCCAATCGGACACGCGGCTCCGGGTCCTTCAGTCCGATGGCCAGCACCGCTGCACGATCGTCGCCGCTGATGACGACGCCGTCACTGGCGACGGCCGCCGCCGCCGTGAGCACGGCCAACCGGCGGACCTCGTCGTCGCTGTCCTGGGCGGCGACACGCGCCAGCGAGCCGTCCACCGCCTTGGCGTTGCGCATTGCCGCCAGCGCCAGCCGGCGGGCGCGGGCCAGTGCTGGGGCCCCCGGCGCATCGGGCGTCTCGACCACGAGCGTGAGGCGGGAGCGTGTGGCGGCGGACAGCGGCGCCACCTTGCCGTTGACGCGCGTCAAGGCCTCGAGGCCGCGCGCCGCGCCCTCGATCCTGGCGGCGTCGCCGGTGCGTCCCACCGGCCGCGCCGGGCGGCACCACCGGCGCGCTGGCCGCGACGGGCGGCAACCCCGAGGCCAGCACCTGTTCCACGCGCGAGAACATCTCGGGGGTGGCCATGGCGATGCGGCCGACTTGCCCGGCCAACACCGCCCAATCAGGAGCTGTGGCGGTGCCCAACGCCGCGATCGAACGCGTCCACCGCCTGCACCGGGAAGACCCGTGCCGAACTGGCGGCGGCAATCGCCGCCCATCGCCGCACGTCCGCGTCCGGGTCGGCGAGCAGCGGCAGGATGGTCGTGAGCAGCGCGGGGGTCTCGAAGCGGCCGGCGGCGCGCACCGCTCGCGCCCGGAGGCGCGGGTCGGGACTCTTCATCCCCGCGACCAACGCGGCCTGCGCGGCGGCGCCGAGATCGCGCGCGTCCTCGACGGCCAGTAACCGGGCCGCCGTAGGCGCCTGGGCCACGGCCGCCGGGGGCGCGAAGATCGACGCGGCCAGGGCGACGGCGAGGGTCGTCGTCACGACGAGCGGACGGGTCGAACATGATTCACAGTGTGACCCAATTGGCAGGCACTTGTCCCCGGCCCATCACCGTCACGGCTCGCCGCCCTGAGGCGCCGGGCGTCGTCGAGCCACGCGGCGCTCGATCCGCGCCAGGCGAGCCGCGAAGCATGGGGCGGTGTCGAAGCGGTCAGCCTGCCGTGGCGGCGGCTGGCGATTCGCCGTCCGGCGGACACGGCGCGTTGCTGTAGCCGGAACGGAAAGCCGTGACGGCGCCGGTGCCCGGCTCGTAGCGATGCCGCCAGACACACGCCGTGTCGTTGGCGAGCAGGTGAATCGACACCGACGGCACGTCCGAGACCGTCTTCACGTAGTGGATGTCGTCCTGCGGCGGCAGCAGCGCATAGAACTCGCCGGTGTTCATGGTGGCGGCGCGGGTGACCTCGAGATCGGCCGCGGCTTCATCGGCGCCGTCGTCCAGGCGCCGATAGACGGTTTCGTGCTGGCGGCCGCGGTAGACGCCAATGAGGCCCCAGGCGAGGTGGTCGTGGACCGGTGTCTCCGCGCCCGCCGGGATGACCAGGGAGAACAGCGTCAACGAGCCGTCCTCCGCGCGATAGAGCGCATACTGCCCGATGCCGCTGCCCATGCCGCTCGTGAAGTCCGGCGCGCCGTAGGGCTCGGGCAGCCACCCCTCCGACGAGAGCAGCGCGCCGAACGCCGGCTTCAGCGCCTCGACCCGTGCGGCGAGGTCGGCGACGTCGCGCGTGAGCCGGCGCGTCGTGTCGATGAGGGCGCGGATCTCTGGAACATCGACGAGGAACCCATGGGTCGCGTCGGGATGGTGATGGCCGAAGTCGCACATGCGGCGATTCTGCCACAGCCGGTCGCGGTCGCAGACCACACCGCCGGGCCGGTCGCGCGGGCCAGTCGGGCCGCTGCGTCGCTACGGCCGGCCTTTTCCGGACTTCTGCCAATAGGTGAACTCGTGCTCGTGGCACACGCCGTCGAGATCGCCGGCGCGCTCCTGGAAGTAGGCCTGCGCGTCGGCGATGGCCTGGTTGTAGGCCACGGCGCCGACCTCGGCCACGCAGAACTCGAGGAACAGCGCCGCCTTCAGGTCGCCGATCTCCTCGTCGAGATTCTCGGCGACGTATCGCTTGATGGACGCTTGGAGTTGCTTGGTCTGATCGGGCGACAGTCTGATGGGCATGACCATTCCACTTCCGGCCGGTCACGCGCCCGCCGTCGCAGAAACTGCAACGGGGAAAGGTGTAACCGTGACAGGCCCCGTTACAATTGCGCGCGCCTGTCCGCCGAGTACTCGAGCATCTGCGTGGCGAAATCCAGGCAGTAGGAGATGTGCACGTCCACCACTTCCCCGTCGGCGCTCGGGACCGGCGTGAGCGTGGGCATGACGAAGGCGGTGTAGGACGGCAGGTTCAGCCGATCGACGCGGCGCACCATCTCGTCGCGCAGCTCCGGGTCGAAGTGCACGCCGTAGGTCTCGAACAGCGTCCTGGCGGCGGTGTAGTCGCCTTCGGACTTGATGCGCTGCACCTCGGCAGCATCTCGCCGACGCCGGCCCGGAAGCGCTCCGCGCTCGTCGAGCACGTAGTAGGTCTTGCCGTCGCGCACGCGCACCGTCGATCGCGTCGGTGTGCGCCAGCAGCCAGTGCACGATCGCCTGGCGGTTGCGCATGTGGTCTTCTTCGAGCTGCGTGCCCTCGCGCACGCGCCGCAGCTGGACCAGCGCGGTGCGCGCGTAACGCTCGTACTCGGTGCGGACGATGTCGGCGTGCTCGTCGGCCGCGCACGATCCCGAGCTCGACCAGCTTCGGATCGGCGCAGAAGTAGAGCGCCACCAGATCGGCGCGCGATCTCTTCGAGCGCCGAGGACTGCTCCTTCAGCAGCTCCTGCGGCTGGCCGTGAGGGTCGTCCGCCATCCTGCCCGAGCCGTGGCCGATCACCTCGTGAATCTCGGTGGCCAGCTCGCCGGCGAACGCGCCCCACCGCTTGGCCGCGCACGAACTCCTCGTCGTCCCAGGTGAACTCGCGCCGGAACTCGTCGGTGCGTGGACTTGCTCGTAGGCCTCGGTCACGTTCGACAAGCGAGACCGACTTGCTGCCGTAGACCTCGCGCATCCGCTGGTCGTTGGGCAGATTGACGCCGACCGGCGTGATCGGCCCGGCATCGCCCGCTTCGACGACCACCTCGATGGCCTTGGCCGTGACGCCCTGACACCTCCGGCTTGCGGTAGACGCGGGTCCCATCGGCATGCGGTCCTCGAACCACTGGGCGTTGCTCGGCCAGCGTCTGGATCTGCGCGGTCTTCTCGCGGTTGACGTAGTAGACGATGCCTTCCCACGCGCCCTTCATGCCGCGCGCGTCCATGTAGACCTCGATGAAGCCGTTGATCGTGTCGACGGGCGAATCGCTTGTCCTGCACCCACGCGATGTCGTAGGCGCGCGCTCGGCTTCCGCGCCGGTCCGGTACCAGCGATCAGCGCGGTCAGCGCCGCGCCGAACCGCGGGCGTGGCACAGCGGAATCGCGGCCTCGAGATGCGAGGACGATCCGTCCGAGGTGCCGCGCCGTAGAGGCCGCCGATGCGGTAGACCTCTTCGATGAGCGCGCCGTCGCGTCTTGACCAGGCGCGAATTGAGCGGATACTCCTCGACGAAGCCCTCGAGGTCGGCCATCGTCACGCCGCGGTAGAGGTTGTTGGCGCTGCCGCGCAGGATGTCGCCGTCCGGCCCGGGCGTCTTGCGTGGTCACCATCGGGTCGACCGTGGCGTCGAGGAACATCGGCGCCAGGCGGCCGCGCAAATGCGTCGACCGTTTCCCCTGGCTCGCAGACGGAACGTGCGCCGGCGGCGGCCGCGTCGCCTGCGCGGCCGCGACGAGTGCCTCGGGCGTGAGCTGCAGCACGAACTTGCGCGCGGTGAGGTTGTTGTAGCGCGCCGGTGTTGATCCAGAACAGCTTGGTGTAGCGCCGACAGCTCGGCGGCGGCATCGGCGGGCAACGCCGCGTCGTGCAGCACCAGCGTCTCGAGCAAATCGCGCATCTCGAGGTTGTGCGGTAGCGCTGGTCGTAGTAGATGTCGCGACCGGCCATGGCCGCCTGGTAGAGGTGCCAGAGCAGCATCTTCTGGTCGAGCGGCAGGCCGCGAAGCCGTCGGCATACAACTGCACGACCGCCGCCTCGTCCGACCCGCTCGAGCAGATATCGGCCGGGTCGGAGGTCGTTGGGAACGACTGTGTTCAATTGAGCTCTCGACGGATTCGGCGTGTGACCGGCTGACGGCGCTCACAACGGAATCCGAGGCACACGCATCGCCGTGCGCAGGCACCTGCACGTTCCAGGCCAATTCTGTCTCGATTCTAGTCCGCAGCGCATCCTGCGCCGACGGCTTCGCCGTGGACGAGATATGTCACCCTGGGCGGCTTGCGGAAAGGTCCGCAGCCAGCGCAGGATTTCGCCGGCGTCGGCGTGCGCCGACATCGAATCGATCCGCTCGATGCGCGCGCGCGACGGGCACGGTCTGCCCGAGTATCTTCACTTCCGGCGCCCCGTCCACCAGCTGGCGGCCGCGCGTGCCCGCCGCCTGGAAGCCGACGAACAGCACGGTGTTGCGCGGATCGGGCAGCGTCGGCCAGATGGTGCAGCACTCGCCCGCCGGTCGCCATGCCGCTCGCCGAAATGACGATCGCCGGGCCTGCCGGTTGCACGAGCGCCGTCGACTGCTGCGGCGAGGCCACCGTGACCAGCCGCGCCGTGGCGAACGCCGAGACCTCGCCCGCGCCGTCGCCTCGATGTCGTCGGATCGAGCTCGTCGGCGCGGCGGCGTAGAACTTCAGCGCCTGGCATGGCCATCGGGCTGTCCACGTACACCGGCAGCACCGGAATGCGCTTCCGCGTCCTCGAGACGCTTGAGCCAGTAGAGCACCTCCTCGACGCGGCCGATGGCGAACGCCGGAATGATCAGTTTGCCCGGCCGCGCGGTCGGTGTCCCTGATCGACGTCCGCCAGCCGCTCGCCTTCGTCGTCAGCCGGATGGAGGCGGTCGCCGTAGGTGGATTCGACCAGCACCACGTCGGCCTCGGCGCCGGCCGACGGGTCCGGCAGCACCGGGCGGCCGTAGCGGCCGAGGTCGCCGCCGAAGAGGACCGTGCCGCCGGAGCCATCGGTGCGCCGCATGCGGATGCAGGCAGCCCCGAGCAGGTGACCGGCGTGGTATGAACTCGACCTGGAGCCCAGTGCTGCCCACCGGAACGGGTCGTTCATACCCAACCGGCTGCAGCCGCGACAAGGCCCTGACGGCGTCGGTTTCGGTGAAGAGCGGCAGGGCGGGCTGGTGCTTGGAGTAGCCGCTTCCGGTTGGCTCGGTCGCGCTTCCTCTTCCTGCAGGCGGCCGGCAGTCGGGCAGCACCAGCGAGCAGAGGTCCTGGGTGGCGGGCGTGCAGTAGATGCGGCCCTTGAAGCCCTGCGCCACCAGCCGCGGCAGCATGCCGACATGATCCAGATGCGCGTGCGTCAGCACCACGGCGTCGATCGAGGCCGGGGGCACCGGGAGGCGGCGCCCAGTTGCGCAGCCGCAGTTCCTTCAATCCCTGGAACATCCCGCAATCGACCAGCACGCGCCCACCGGCCGCTTCCACCAGATACCGTGAGCCCGTGACGGTGCGCGCCGCGCCCTGAAAGGTCAACGTCGATGCCATGCCGCTGGCACTCTACCAGACCGCCGCTGACCTGCTGCCGGCTCAGCGCGGGCGACCCGGACGCATCTGCTAAGCTGCCGGCATGCGTCTCGGGGTCGTGCTCGTCGTTGGCCTGGCGGCCGCCCACAGCGTCACCGTCCGCGCCGTCGGCCGACCTATAACCCGCATCCCGGCACCGGCGGCTGTCGCACCGGCACGAGTCCTCGCACGAGCACCGGCGCCGGCACGGATACCGGCACCGACACCAGAACGACTACTCGTACACGCACCGGCGCCCGCTCGGACACCGGCACGATTACTCGCACAAGCGTCGCTCGCCGTCGGCTCGGCACACCGACGCCGGCACAAGTAACCCCACAAGCACCTGCACCTGCACGCAGACCCAGTCCCCCTGCTCCTGCTCCCACCCCCGCTCAGGCGCCTGCTCCGGCCCCGTCGCCGGCGGAGGCGCGGACCATCACGCTTGCCGAGATCAGCGCCTCGTTCGAGGCACTGGCCGCGCAGGTCGGCTCGGGCACCGTCCAAGTGCTGGCCTCGGGGCTGATCGTCGACCCCGCCACTCCCGTCGGGGAGGTTCCGGCCGAGCGGCGGCGCGCGTCCGGCTCCGGCGTGATCCTGGATGCCAGCGGCTACGTCATGACCAACTACCACGTCATCGAGGGCGCGCGCCGGGTGCAGGTGGTGCTGGCCTCCGGCCCCGCCGGAACGTCGCTGGTGCGGCCGCGTGGCAAAACCGTGGACGCCACCGTCGTCGGCGTGGACGAGGAGACGGACTTGGCGCTGCTCAAGGTAAGCGGCGTGACGTTGTCGCCGCTGGCCCTGGGCGACTCCGACACGCTGCGCGCCGGACAGCTCGTCTTCGCCTTCGGCAGCCCGCTCGGCCTCGACAACACCGTGACCATGGGCGTCGTGAGTGCCGTGGGCCGGCAGCTCGAGCCCGACGACCCGATGGTCTATATCCAGACCGATGCGCCGATCAATCCGGGCAGCAGCGGTGGCCCGCTCGTGAACGCCGTCGGGCGGGTCGTCGGCATCAACACGCTGATCCTTTCGCAGGGCGGCGGCAACGAGGGCCTGGGCTTTGCGGCGCCCAGCAACATCGTCGCCGCGGTCTACGACCAGCTGAAGAGCCACGGCCGGGTCCGGCGCGGCTCAATCGGCGCGGTGGCGCAGTCGATCACGACCGTGCTGGCCGAGGCGCTGCAACTGCCCCAGGACACCGGCGCGCTCGTGGCCGACGTCGATCCCGCCGGGCCGGGAGCGGCCGGCGGCCTGCGGATCGGCGACATCGTCGTGGCGCTCGACGGCAAGCCGATCGAGAACGGCCGTCAGCTCGACGTGAACCTTTATCGCCGGGCCCCGGGCACGAAAGCCACGCTCGACGTGCAACGCGGCGCCCAGCGCCTGCGCCTCTCGGTCGCGGTCGACGAACGGCGCGACGATCTGCTGCGCTTCAGCGAGCTGGTCACGAGCGAACGGAACCGCGTGCCCCGGCTCGGCGTGCTGGCGCTGACCCTCGACGACACGCTCCGCCAGGAACTCGGTCTCGACGCCGGCGATCGCGGCGCGCTCGTGGCGGCCCTCGCCGACGAACAGGCCCAGGAGTACGGCATTCAGCCTGGCGATCTGGTGGTGGCGGTGAACAGGACGCCGGTCAGGAGCCTCGAGGAGCTGCGGCAGGCGATGGCGAAACTGCCCGCCAGGGCGGCGTGCGCTCTGCAAGTCCGGCGGCAGGGGCAGTACCTGTATCTGGGTTTCGAGCTCGAGGAGTGACGCCCGCGGCTCCGGCACCGCTCGTGCCCGAAGCCGCGCTGGACCGGGCGTATGGCCTGGCCGGCGCCGAGCGCTGGGGCCTGCCGCGGACGCTGCTGGCCGAGACCCTCGACCGCGCGGTGCGCGCGCGGTTCACGGACACGCCGCCTGGTGAGGCGGCCGCATCGGCTTTCATCGCCACCCTGCACCTGCCGGATCTGGCGCTGGCGTGCGCCTGCGCGGCCGGCATCGAGAGCGCCTGGGACCACTTCGTCCTCACCTACCGGTCCGAGTTGTATCGGGCGGCGCGGGCCATGACCGGCGAGGCGGCAGGACGCGAACTGGCCGACTCGCTCTACGCCGATCTCTTCGGGCTGACGGCCAAAGACGGCCTCCGCCAGTCCCTGTTCCGCTATTACCACGGCCGCGCCAGGCTCTCGACGTGGCTGCGCAGCGTGCTCGCGCAACGGCATGTGGACCTGGTGCGCACGCGCCGGCGGCTGACCTCACTCGACGATCCGGGCCATCCAGCCGACGGGCTGCTGCCCCCGTCCCCGGCCACACCGCCTGGCCGCGCCGCGACGATGCGGGTGGCCGCGGCGGCCGTGACGTCCGCGCTGCGCGTGTTATCGGCCAACGAACGGTTGCGCCTGGCCTACTACTACGCGCACGGCGTGACGCTGGCCCAGTCCGGCCGGCTATGGGGGGAGAGCGAGGCCACCGCATCGCGCAAGCTCGAGCGGGCTCGCAGGACGCTGCGCGGCGGCATCGAGACGGCGCTCGCCGAGCGCGGACTGGCGGTCGCTGACGTCGACGACTGGCTCGCGGTCGCCAAGGACGCGTGGGACGTCGCCCTGGCCGAGGCGTTGGGCGTGCCGGCCCCGCAAGAGGGCGGGTCGCCGTCGTTCAAAGGACAGAAGCCATGAGTGTGCCCAAGGACCGCGACCCGGATCCGCACGCCGACCCGCTGGTGGCGGCGGTGCTGCGCGCGTCGCTGGACGAGACGTCCCTGGACTGCCCGGACGCGGAGTTGCTCGCGCTCTACGCGGAGCGCGAGTTGCGGGACGAGGAGCTGGCCGGGGTCGATCGCCACGTCGTCGGCTGCGCGCGGTGCCAGGCCACCGTGGCGGCATTCATCAGTGGCGCGCCAGAGCCCTCAGCGCCGCCCGCACAGGGCGGCGCGCCGGTGGCGCCGTGGTGGGCGGGCTGGCGGTGGATGGTGCCGCTGGCCACCGCGGCAGGCGTGCTGGTGGTGGCGGTGTGGCTTGGGCAGGAACCCGCCGATCGAACGCCTGACCCGTCGTGGCTCCGCCAGCAGGCGCGGGCTGGGGCCACGCCGGCCTCGTCGCCTGGGGGAAGGAAGGCTCAGGCGGCGAAGCCCGCGGAGGCGAAGGCAGAAGAGGAGCAGGCAGCGCGCGCGGCCGGCGTCTTGGTGAATGGCCAGCGCTCCGGGCGGCCGAACGCAGCGCCACAGATGGCAGACCGGCTCGCGGTCCCCCCGGCGGCTCCGGCGGCCGAAAGTCAGCAGGCGGCTCCCGCCCAAGCTCCAGCGGCCCAGGCGAGAGACGACGCGGCGGCGCGGATGCTGCGCGTCGCGCCACCGGGTTCCCTGTCCGTGTTGACCGGCACGGTCACCTATCGCGAGAACGTGGTTCTGCCGTCCGGCGCCGTCGTCGAGGTGCGCCTGCTCGACGTGTCGCGCGCCGACGCGCCGGCCACGCGCCTCGGCCACGTCGAGATCGTCACAGGCGGCGAGCAGGTGCCGGTGCCGTTCGCGCTGCGCTATGACGCAGCCGCGATCCAACCGGGCCGACGCTACGTCGTGGAGGCCACCGTGGCCGTCGACGGTCGCGTGACGTGGCGCACGGCCACGCGGCATCCGGTGTCGGTCGCCGGCACTGCGGCCACGCCGGTGACCGTGACCGTCGTGCCGGTCCGCTGATCGCGCCGCCTCGACAATGCAGTGACCGCCGGCGCAAGATGTAACGGGGCCTGTCGCGGTGACATCTCCCAGCGCCGCAGTTTTTGCAATAGGCGCAGATTCTTCATCCATGAACTTCGGCAGCGACAACGTCCACGGCGTCCACGACGCGATTCTCGACGCGATCCGCGACGCCAACTCCGGTACGTCACGCTCCTACGGCCACGACGACTGGTCGGCGCGCGCCGAGGCCCGCCTGCGCGAGGTCTTCGAGTGCGATTTGGCGGCGTATCTGGTGGTCACCGGCACCGCCGCCAACGCGCTCGCGCTGGCCGCGTGCTGCCCGCCGCACGGCGCGGTCGTGTGCCACCAGGAAGCGCACATCAACGTGGACGAGTGCGGCGCGCCGGAGATGTACACCGGCGGCGCCAAGCTGATGGGGGTCCGCGGCGACGCCTGCAAGCTCACCCCCGCCGCCATCGTCACGATGCTCGACGCGATGGGCCGCGGCGAGCACGAGCAGCGGCCGAGCGTGCTCTCGATTTCGCAAGCGACCGAGCTCGGCACCGTCTATTCAGTGGACGAGGTGACGGCGCTGGCGGACACCGCGCGCGACCGTCGCATGCACCTGCACATGGACGGCGCCCGCTTCGCCAACGCCCTGGTGCGGCTCGGCTGCACGCCGGCGCAGCTGACGTGGAAAGCAGGCGTGGACGTGCTCTCGTTCGGCGCCACGAAGAACGGCGCGCTCGGCGTCGAAGCCGTCGTGTTCTTCGACCCCGACCTCACGACCGACTTCCTCTATCGTCGGAAACGCGCCGGACAACTCGTGTCGAAGAGCCGCTACCTGGGGGCCCAGATGCTCGCGTATCTCGACGGCGATCTGTGGCTGGAGAATGCCCGCCGCGCCAATGCCATGGCCGACCTGCTCGCGGCCGGCGTGCGGGCCTGTCCGGGCGTACGCGTGTCGCTGCCGGTCGACGCCAACGCGGTGTTCGCGATCATGCCGCGCCCGAAGTTCGAGGCCATCAACGCCGCCGGGGCGCGCTTCTCGACCTGGCCGGGGGACGGCCCAGGAACCGATACCGTGCAGGAGGGGGAGGTGCTGACCCGCCTGCTGACGTCGTTCCGCACGACGCCGGACGAAGTGCAGGCGTTCCTGCAACTGGCCGCGTCGGTCTGACTCGTCGGTCGGACTTTTCGGTCGGACTCTTCGGTCGGACTCGTCGGTCGGACTCGTCGGGTCGGACGCGCTGGCGTGACGCGCTAGAGATACGCCACCAGCCCACGCAGCGCTTCCCCTAGCGTGCCGGCGATGGCCAGCGCCAGCGGCATCAGGTCGCCGGTCACCGCCACGTCGGTGGCCAGTTCCGCGTCGGTAAGCAGGAGCCAGGTGCCCACGGCCACCAGCGGCGTGATGGCGGCCGCCAGCACGCCGACGCCACCGAGGACGTAGGACCAGGAGTGCGTGCGGCGGCTGATGGCCGAGGACGGTGACATGGCGACGGCGTGGTCCATAGCGAGTCGCGTGCCATTGCCGGACGGCGCGTAGCGGCCCTGTTCACAGGCTTCGGCGAGCGCCGCACGGGCCGGGTTCCGCCGGCGCCGTCCGGATCCGGGACGGCGAGGCGTTCATTCCGGACGGTCCGACAGGGGCAATCGGGCGGACGACCGGAATGACACGAACGCCGGCAGCCGCCCCTCGTGCTAGTGTGCCGCCCATGAACGACTTCGCGCCTGCGGCCAGGCCCGCTTCGGCCTGTCGAGCGCGGGCCGCAGCCCCCGCCCGGGCCCGGGCCATGGCCACGTGGGCGGTAGCCGCGGCCGCCACGCTGGCCTGGGCTGGGGTCGGCACCGCGACGCAACCGGGTCCCGCGCCGGCACCCGAGCGCACCGTACTGGTCAAGGCCGCGCACATCCTCGACGGCCTCGGTGGCACGCCGCTCAGGAACGGCGGCGTGCTCATTCGCGGCGACCGGATCGAGCGGGTCGGCCCGGCCGCCGGCATGACGGCCGATCAGGTGATCGATCTCGGCGCGGCCACCGTGTTGCCGGGCCTCATCGACCTGCACACCCACCTCACCGACGAGGTCGGCACGAACTGGGAATCGGCGTTGCTCACGACCACGCCAGGGCGGGCCGCCATCTACGGTGCGGTCAACGCCCGCACCACGCTCATGGCCGGCTTCACCACCTGCCGCGACATGGGACCGACGTGGCCTTTCACCGACGTCGACCTGCGCTACGCCATCGACAAGGGTTCGGTCCCCGGACCGCGGCTGCAGGTCGCCGGCAACTACATCTCGGCCACCGGCGGCGCGGGCGACGCGCGTCAGTTCTCGATTTACGTGGACGTGCCGATTGTCAGGAACCTGGCCGACGGCGTCGACGAGGTCCGGCGGGCCGCGCGCACCAACCTCAAGAACGGCGCCGACTTCATCAAGGTGCTGGCCACCGGCGCGGTCATGTCGAAGGGCATCCCCCCCGGCGCGCAGCAGGTACTCGGATGCCGAACTGGCGGTGGCCGTCGAGGAGGCGGCGCGCTGGGGCAAGTTCGTGGCCTCCCACGCTCACGGCGCCGAGGGCATCAAGGCGGCGGTCCGGGCCGGCGTGCGCACCATCGACCATGGCAGCATGCTCGACGAAGAAGGGGCCCGGCTCATGAAACAGAAGGGCACGTTCTTCGCGCCCACGCTCTACGTCGGCCACACCATCCTCAACGACAACCAAGCGCTCAATATCCCGCCGCATCAGGTGGAGCGCGAGAAGGCGATGCAAGGCACGCAGGAGAAGGCGTTCAAGATCGCGCTGGCACACCAACTGCCCATTGCGTTCGCCACCGACGCCGGCGTCTTCCCGCACGGCGAGAACGCTCGCGAGTTCGCGCTGCGGGTCGGTCTCGGCCAAGCGCCCATGGCCGCGATCGAGGGCGCCACGCGCATCGCCGCCGTGGCGATGGGCTGGGACGACCGCGTCGGCACGCTGCAGGCGGGCCGCTTCGCCGACCTCATCGCCGTGGACCACGATCCCCTCGCCGACATCACCGAACTGGAACGCGTGCGGTTCGTGATGAAGGGCGGCGTGGTCTACAAGACCCGGTAGCGCATGACCATCAGAATCCCTGTTCGCGCTCCTGTGCGTGGGCGCCCTGACCGCCGCCCCCTCGTCCCCTCCGGCGTCGGCGCTGCCGGTGGACGACGCCTTCCGCACGTATTGGGAGGCAGCCACCGTTCCCGAGGCGGTAACCGCGGCGGAGGCCATCGTGCGGTCTGGCGTGGCCTTCGAGGAGGCCTTCGCGCGGTTCAAGGCCGGGCGCGCCTACCCGGCCACCGCGCCTCGCGGCGTGCACCGCTTCGTGCGCCACACGCCCGCCGGCGACTTTCCCTACTCGCTCGACGTGCCCGCCACCTACGACCCGGCCACGCGCTACCAGGTGCGCGTGCACCTTCACGGCGGCGTCGGGCGGCCCGAGCCGGGCGCGCGCGGCGACGGCTCGATTGGCGCGCTGGCCGGCGCCGAGCAGATCTACGTGCTGCCGCAGGCCTGGGCGGGCGCCCCTTGGTGGTCGCCGGCCCAGATCGACAACGTCCTGGCCATCCTGGACCGCGTGAAGCGCACCTACAACGTGGACGAGAACCGCGTCGCGCTCTCGGGCGTCTCCGACGGCGGCACCGCCGCCTACTTCGCGGCGATGTCCGACACGACGCCATATGCCAGCTTCCTGCCGCTCAACGGCTTCGTGCTGGTGCTTGCCAGTCCCGGCCTGGGGCTGCCGGGCTCGCTCTTTCCCCACAACCTCACCAACAAGCCGTGGTTCGTCGTCAACGGCGGCCGGGACCCGCTCTACCCGGCGGCGCGGGTCGAGCCCGTACTGCGGCAGTTCGAGAGCCGCGGCCTGGCGCTCACCTACCGGCCGCAGCCCGAGGCCGGACACAACACGCAGTGGTGGCCCGAGGTCCGCGACGAGTTCGAGACCTTCGTCCGCACCCATCCCCGTGAACCGCATCCAGCGCGGCTCACCTGGCAAACCAGCGATACCGCCACCCGCAATCGCGCGCACTGGCTGGTCATCGACCGGCTCGGGCCCGGACGTCCGGGCGAGCCACTGCCGGATCTCAACGACGTGGTCGGTGGCGAGGCGCCGAACTTCGGGCTGCACACCGCCGGCATGCGCGTGACGGCGGTGCGGCCCGGTTCGAACGCGCAGGCCATGGGCTTCCTGCCGGGCGACGTCGTGCTCAGCATCAACGCCCGCGAGCTGCCGCGCGGCCTCGACCTCACGGACTTCATGGATCTCTACGCGCCGGGCGACGCGGTCGAGTTCGTCGTGGAACGGCAGGGCGCGACGACCACGGTGAAAGGCGCCTACCAGCCAACGCTGATGGCGCGCGTCACCCCGCTCTTTGCCGTGGACCCCGGACACGGGCGCGTGGACCTGGAGCGTGACGGCAACACCGTGCGCGCCACCACCCGCGGTGTGGCGGCGTTCACGCTGCTGCTCTCACCCGAGGTCTTCGACTTCAGCCGGCCAATCACGGTCGTGGCCGACGGCGCCACCGTGTTCACCGGCATGGTGACGCGAAGCGTGGCCACGCTGGCCGGCTGGACGGCGCGCGACAACGACCGCACGATGCTCTACGGCGCCGAGCTGCAGGTGACGCTCACGCCTTGAGCCCCAACGGCGTGCCCACTCACTTCCTGATGTCGGCCTGCTCGACCATCGCGTCGTACGAGTAACCGGCGCCGAAGTCCTTGCCGGTCACGAGCACGCCCGTCACGGTCACCACGTCGCCAGTCTTCACCTGGGCGGCGCTGGTCACCACCAGGTCGTGCGTGCCGTCGGCCACGACGCCGGTGCCGTCCTGCAGGTGATACCAGTTGGTGCCCATGATGTCGTAGTTGACCTTGACGACCTGGCCGCGGATCACGACCGGCTTGCCGGACAGCGCGGCACGCTTCGCCCAGGCGTCGGCCACCGTCACGCCGCCGGGCGCGGCCGCGACCGGCGCGATCAGGGCGGGCGACGATGCGTCGTGACTGCCGACCATGGCCGGCGCCGTCGCCGCGGCTGAAGCAGCCGCCGTCGCCAACGGCGTGCCGTTCAGCACCACGTCACGCACGAAGTAGATCAGCGGGAAGGTGCGATCGAGCGTGCGGCTGCGGAAGTTCTCCATCGGCAGGTCCACGGCGGCCGTGATCGTGTCGCCCACTTGCAGCGGGAACTCGCTGCCCGCGATCCACACGGCCGCGGCGCCGGTCGTGAGACGCGCATACGTGTAGCCGCCGGAGTTCATGGTTTCGGCGACGACGCCCGACACGGCGTCGTGATGCACCGCGGAGTCGCCGGCGATGGCCGTGGTCGTCGAAGGCAGTGACGCCGATGTCGCAGGCGTGGCCGGAGCGGCGGCGCCGGACGGTGCCGGACTGCAGGCGCCAGCGGCGAGAGCGAGTGTAAGGAGCGTGTATCGCGTCATGGCAGTTCGGTGTCGCACAGCAGACCAGCTTCGCACAACTCCACGCACGTATGCCGTTCCTTGCGCCGCCGCGCACGAGCTTGACACGTATCAGAGCGAGGCGTAGGGTGGATTCAGGTTCGTCGACGCCGCTCGGCGGGGGCCCGATGAATCGTTCCAACCCAGGCCCCACTCGGAAGGAGGTCGCATTGTCAACGGTCGCGTGCGAGGATCCACCGGGCTTTACCAGACCCGAACGACGCGTGCGCTTCGGCTCCTTGTGAGCGCCGCGCGCCGCCTGCGGAAATGACATCAGACAGGCTCGTGCCTGCGTCCGATTCCGGCAGTCAACCGCCGGTCCTCGGCTGACGATGGACAACCCGTGGAAGTCGGCGCGTCGCGACGCCCGGACGTCGTGGCACCCACGTCGCAGGGACACCCGGACGTGAAGTAGCGGCTCGCCCGACACGCGAGCCTGGAAGGGGCACCCAGACCACCGGGTGCCCTTTCTTTTGTACAGGGCACGTGGGCACGGAGCCCGGCGCTCGGGCCGGATCAGTGGCCGACGCGCGGCCTGCGCAACCTGCCGGCTCCGCGCCTGCGCCCCCGGCGGCTGCGATAGACTCGCCGCCATGCGTCTACGGGTGCTTGCTCTAATCCTGGCCGCCGGCTCCGCCGTCGGCTTGTCGGCGCGTCAGCCGTCGCCGGCCGATGCGCCCAACCCGGTGCGGGCCGCCTACACCAAGTACGAGCACATGGTGCCGATGCGCGACGGCGTGAAGCTGTTCACCTCGGTCTACGTGCCCAAGACGTGCGCCGCGCCGCAGCCGATGATCATGCAGCGCACCCCCTACTCGGTGGCGCCCTACGGCATCGACAACTACCGCGCCAATCTCGGGCCGTCGGAGCACTTCCTGAAGGCCGGCGTAATCGGCGTCTACCAGGACGTGCGCGGCCGCTATCTCTCCGAAGGCGAATGGGTGGAGGTGCGACCGCACATCCCACGCAAGGCGGCCAAGGAGATCGACGAGAGCAGCGACACCTACGACACCATCGAGTGGCTGGTGAAGCACGTGCCGTGCAACAACGGCCGCGTGGGTCTCTGGGGCATCTCGTATCCCGGCTTCTACGCCAGCGCCGGCATGATCGACGCGCACCCCGCGTTGAAGGCGGTGTCGCCGCAGGCTCCGGTGACCGACTACTTCCTGGGCGACGACTCGTTCCACAACGGCGCCTTCATGCTTGCCGCCAACTTCGGGTTCTATACCAACTTCCCCGTGCGGCGCGCGCCCGAGCGGCCGCAGCCGCGGCCGGCGTTCGACTACGGCACGCCGAGCGGCTACGACTTCTATCTCGACATGGGACCGCTCTATCCCGGCGCGGCCAAGCTGGGCCTGGCCGAGAATCCCTATTACCGCGCCAATCTCGAGCACACCGCCTACGACGACTACTGGCAGGCGCGGGCCATCTGGCGGCACTTCACGGGCATCGCCCCGGCGGTGCTGACGGTGGGCGGCTGGTTCGACGCCGAGGATCTGGCCGGACCGCTGCTCACGCACAAGACGCTGAGGAGCGACAGCCCGGCCACGAAGAGTCATCTCGTGATGGGCCCCTGGACGCACGGTTCGTGGGCGCGGGGCGACGGCCGCACCGTCGGCAACCTCGATTTCGGCGCCGAGGTCTCGGCCTGGTACCGGGAGCACGTGGAGTTCCCGTTCTTCATGCAGCACCTGCTCGACAAGACCGTCGAACCGGTGGCCACCGCGACCATCTTCGAGACCGGCCGGAACCAGTGGCGCCGGTTCGAGAGCTGGCCGCCGGAAGGCACGGCGCAGACGATGTACCTGCAGGCCCGCGGCGCCCTCGCCGCCACCGCTCCGGGCGAACCGGAAGGCTACGACCAGTATCTGAGCGACCCGAACAAGCCCGTGCCCTACGTCGGCCACGTGCAGATGGGCATGCAGCGGGATTACATGACCGAGGATCAGCGCTTCGCGGCGACCCGGCCCGACGTGCTGGTCTACCAGACCCCGCCACTCGAAAGCGACCTGACCGTGCTCGGTCCGATCGGGGTGGACCTGCACGTCTCCACCTCGGGCACCGACTCGGACTTCGTGGTCAAGGTCATCGACGTGTATCCCAGCGACTTCCCCACGCCCGAGTGGAAGGGGCCGCAGCCTGAACCGGCCAATCGCGTGCGCATGGGCGGTTACCAGCAACTGGTGCGCGGCGAGCCGTTCCGAGGGAAGTTTCGCCGCAGCTTCGAAGCACCGGTGCCGTTCGTCCCCAATCAGGCCGACCGCATCCGCTTCGACCTGCCCGATGTCGCGCACACCTTCCGGCGCGGGCACCGGCTGATGGTGCAGATTCAAAGCTCGTGGTTCCCGCTGACCGATCGCAATCCTCAGGTATTCGGCGATATCCCGAAGACGCGGCCAGAAGATTTCCAGGTGGCGACGCAGCGGGTCTACCGCAGCAAGACGCGGCCCTCGGCCATCACGCTGAACGTCGAGACCGCCAAGTAATCCGCCTCGGCCGGGCTTCAGACCCGCTCGAACACCGCCGCGTCACGGTTCTTCCGCACCTCGTCCCAGCGGAAGTGCTCGCCGTTCATGGCCACGTAGACCCCCGGCGGCAGCACCTGCGCGAAGCTGAGCGCGCTGCCCAGGTTGAAGAGGCCGTCGGAACTGCCGAAGGCGTACGGGATCATCGCGCCGGTGAGGACCACGGTCTTGTCCGTCAGCGCGGCCGCGGCAATCGCCCGGGCCGTGTCGACCATCGTGTCGGTGCCGTGGGTGATGACCAGGCGCGCCTCCTGGCACTGACGGCAGCGATCGACCACCCGGGCGCGGTCGGCTTCGGTCATGTCGAGGCTGTCGATCATCATCAGCGTCTCGATCGCCACCGCCACCCGCGATCGGCCCTTGGTCAGCATCTCCTCGACGTGCGTGTTCTTGAAGAACAGCCGCCCGCGCACTTCGTCGTATTCCTTGTCGAACGTCCCGCCGGTGACCAGGATGCGGATCAACGAGCACCTCACTTGGGCAGCGCTCATGGAATAATCGGGCCCCATGTATGCCATCGCCATTGTCCGCTATCGCCGTCCCATCGAGGAGGTCGTGGCCGCCACCGACCCGCATCGCGCCTATCTGCGCCAGTTGAAGGCCGAAGGGCGCCTGGTGGCTGCCGGGCCGATGGACCCGCGTTACGGCGGCATCTTCCTGCTCAAGGTGTCGGACGAGAACCCGCAGCGTGACCTCGACGCGATTCGCGACGGCGACCCGTTCTACCAGCAGCACATCGCGCAGTACGAGCTGATGTGCTGGAACGTGGCCGTCGGGCGCGACGACCTCGACCGGATCACGACGCCCGGCGTCTGAGCCGCGGCCGGAGGCCGGCGCCGGCCCAAACCGGCGGCGGAGCCCGAGCCTCGGTTCGAACGACGGCGCGGACATGGAGGCGGCAACGACGACGCGGTCGGAAGCGCGTAGGATGGGGCCACGATGCCGACCCGCCGCCATATGATTCACGCCGCCGCAGCGGTCGCCCTGAGCGTGGCCCGCGTCGCCCGCGGCGGAGCGGCCAGCTACGACTTGCTGGTGCGCGGCGGACGGGTCATCGACCCGGCGGCACGCCGCGACGGCGTGGCCGATGTCGCCATCAGCCAGGGACGCATCGCGGCCGTGGGCCGGAACCTGCCGGTGGCCGACGCGGCCGAGGTCGTGGACGCGCGGGGGCGGATCGTCACCCCCGGCCTGGTCGACATCCACGTGCACACTGATGCCGAGATGCCGCCCGCCCACTGCCTGTCGACCGGCGTCACGGCGATGTGCGACGGCGGTTCGCGCGGCGCCGACAACATCGCGGAGCTGGTCCGGCTGGCAGCCGCGGCCCCCAATCAGGTGCGCCTGCTCGTAAACCTGGGGCGGACCGGGCTCGGGGCGGCCGGCGAGCTGCTGGATTTCGCCAACGCCGATGTGGCGGCGGCGCGGCGTGTGATCGACGCTCACCCGGGCGTGATCGTCGGCGTCAAGGCGCGCCTGTCACGAAATGCGGCCGGCACGCACGACCTCGACGCGGTGCGGCGCGCGCACCAAATCACGGTGCCCACCAAGCTCACCTTGATGGTCCACATCGGCCAGACAGTCTCGCCCCTGCCGGCGATTGTGGCGCTGCTCAGGCCGGGCGACATCGTCACGCATATGTATGCGCCGCCGCCGCACGGCATCCTCGACGCCAACGGACGGGTGCTGCCGGAAGTGCGCGAGGCGCGCCAGCGCGGCATCCTGTTCGACGTCGGCAACGGCCGCACGGGCCACTTCACCTGGGACGTCGCCGAGCGGGCGCTGCAGCAGGATTTCCTGCCCGACACCATCTCGTCGGACCTGACCGCGCCGGGGCGCACCGACCGGGTCTTCGACTTCCCCACGGTGCTGTCGAAGTTCCTGCTGCTCGGGATGCCGCTCGAGGGCGTGGTGGCGCGGGCGACCGTGAACGCCGCCCGGGCGCTGCCACCGTTCCGCGCGCTGGGAACGCTGGCCGTAGGCGCGCCCGCCGACCTGGCCGTCTTCGAGCTCGAGGACGGCTCCTTCGAGTTCGTCGACAACGAGCGCTCGGTGCGAACCGGGCGGCAGAAGCTGGTGACCACCGCCGTCGTCGCCGGCGGAATGCGCGTGTCCGTCCCGACTACCGCAGGACGCTAGCCGTCGGCGGCCGGCCCATTGGCGCCGCGCTCGACCCGCGCGCCCTGATGCACGGGCGCCGTCGCCAGGAACGACAGGACGTCCTGCGTGAGCTGGTCCTTGTGCGAGGCCAGCAGCCCGTGGGCCGCGCCGTCGTACTCGATCAACCGGCTGCCGGGAATGGCCGCGGCAGCCTTGCGCGCCGAGGTGGCAATGGGCACCGTCTGATCGTTCGTGCCGTGGATGATCAGCGTCGGCACGGTCATGGCCGGCAGGTCGGGACGGAAGTCGGTCGTGGCAAACGCGTTGGCGCAGGCCAGCGTGGCCTTGAGGCTGGCCTGCATGGCGATGTTGCACGACCAGGCAATCACCTCGTCGCTCACCGGCCGCGAGACCAGACCCAGCCCGTAGAAGTCCTTGAAGAACGACCACCAGAAGTGCGCCCGGTCTTCGAGGATGCCGCTGGTCATCATCTCGAAGGTGGTCGGGTCGACGCCTTCGGGATTGTCGTCGGTCAGCGCCATATAGGGCACGACCGACGAAATGAGCACCGCCTGCGCGACATTCGCGCCGCCGTGGCGGCTCATGTAGCGCGCCACCTCGCCGCCGCCCATCGAGAAGCCGATGAGCGTGGCGTCGCGGGCATCGACCGCGTCCATCACCGCGGCCAGATCGTCGGCCAGCGTGTCGTAGTCGTAGCCGTCCCACGGCTGTTCGGAGCGGCCGAAGCCGCGCCGGTCGTAGGCAATGGCCCGCATGCCCGCGTCGGCGATGGCCATGCCGAGATCATCCAAGGTATCCGACGACAGGGGCCAGCCGTGCAGCAGCACGACCGGGCGTCCGTAGCCCCAATCCTTCACGTACAGCTCGGTGTCGTCGTGCGAGTCGATGAACGGCATGGCGATCTCCAGTCCCGGGGCGCTGGCTCAGGGGTTTTGCTTGAATGTGCTCGTCGAGCGGACAACGCACCTCGAGTGCAAGACTCGCTCCGCTCATCGCGCTGCGTACGCCCGTCCCAGAGCCGGCCGCTCCTACACCACTCGCCCACTTGTGGGCAGCGGGCTGCCACTTGTCGGCGGCGGCTCGACGACGCGATGACGCCCTTCGACATCGGGCAGGCCCGGGGCGCGGCCGTGGCGGCTTCATCGGCACGGACGGACGCTGCCTCGTCGGGCGACGACACGACCGGGCACATCACTGTCGGCCATGGCCTCGTCGAGCGGATCGGCCTGTCGGCGGCGGTCGAGTTCGGCGCGATCGGTGACGTCCAGTTCAAGCGGGGTGAGCGAGATCCACTGCTGCTCGACCGCCCATCGATCGGTGCGTCGCTCGGCCGCCTCGAGCGGCGTAACGGTAAACCAGTAGACCTCGCGGTCCATCGGATCGCGGGCCGGCACGATGCGGCCGTCGTAGGCGTCGATCGAGGCGTTGGTCCACATCAACCCGCGCGGCTGGCGGGGCAGGTTGACGCTCACCAGACGCACCGGCGGCGTGTCGATGAGCAGCGTCTGCAGCACCCGGCGCAGCCACGGCGCGTAGTCGTCGAAGTCGTCCTCCTGACTGGCCGGGGCGCTCAGGGCGATGCCGCGCGCGCCGAGCAGGGTGGCCTGCTTGGCGGCCGCAACCGTGCCCGAATGCCACACGGCATTGCCCAGGTTCAAACCGATGTTCAGACCCGACAGCACGACATCCACGTGTTCCCAGTGATACATGCCCAGGGCGACGCAGTCGGCGGGAGTGCCGTTCACCCGGTAGGCCGACAGGCCAGCGATGGTGGTGGGCCGGTAGGTGAGCGGATGGGTCGAGGTGATCGAATGCCCTGCCGAGGACCGTTCGATGTCGGGCGCGACCACGCGCACTTCGCCGAACTCGGCCGCGGCCCGCGCCAGCACGGCCAGGCCTGGGCTATAAATACCGTCGTCGTTCGACACCAGGATGCGCATGCACCGGGGTCTGCAATCCCGTCGCCAACGCGGAGCGGCTCTTGCAGTCGCCCCGGCCATCCCAGCGAGGAGCTAGCGTGAGACTCGGACTCATCCACAACGTCGATGCCGGAGACGCCGGCGATTCTGCCGGCCCTGCTCGAGGCCATCGAGCGGCACGGGCACGACGTGGCCATCGTCAGCGCGCCGGCCCACGGAGTCGAGCACCTCACCTCCCGTGACCTCGACGCGGTCGTGGCGGCCGGCGGCGACGGCACCATCGCCTCGGTGGCTTTGAAGCTGCGTGGCTCGCCGGTGCCGCTGGCCATCCTGCCGCTGGGCACCGCCAACAACATCGCCGTCAGTCTGGGCGTGCCCCGGGGGCTCGACGAGGCCATCGCGTCGTGGGCGGCGAGCAGCCCGCTGGCCTTCGACGTGGGGGTGGCGACAGGCGGCGGCTGGGGCGAACGGCTCTTCGTCGAGAGCGTCGGCGGCGGCCTGGTCACCCACGGCATCGCGGTAATGGACCGGCAGTATGCCACCAGTCCGACCACGGCCGAGCAAGTACAACGGGCGCTGCGGACGCATCTCGACGTTCTCGCAGCGCTCGAGCCGCGGCGCTGGAGCGGGACGATCGACGACGCCGAATTCGCCGGCGACTACCTGCTGCTCGAGGTGCTGAACACCAGCGCCATCGGCCCGAATCTGGCGTTCGCGCCGGGCGCGAGCCCGTGCGACGGCCAATTCACGGTCGTGGCCGTCGGCTCCGACCATCGCGAGGCCGTGGCCGCCTACTTGCGCAGCCTGGCCGCGGGAGAACCGGCGACGTTCTCGGTGCCGACGACGTGGCAGGGAACCGCCATCGAGATTGCGGAAGGCGACCGCCTGCACATCGACGACGACATCGTCGGCGAACCCGAGGGCGGCCCCGGGCTCGTCCGCATCGCCATCGAGCCGGGCGCCGTGCAAGTGCTGGCACCGTCGTCGGGCTTCACTCGTTCGGCCCGCGCCGCCATCGACACGATGACGGGCTGGCCGCCGGCCCAGACGCTGCTGGCGCCCGCGTCGACGGCCTGGCGCCGCGCCGTTCCGCCGTCAGCGGCAGTTCGCCGACACCATCACCAGGGTGGTGACGGCCAGGCTCGGCAGGTTGCTGGTGTCGAAGGCCGTGCCGGTGGCGCCGGCCGGAGCGATGGCCCCGCCCACGGGTGCAGCCTCGGGTGACCGGCCCGCCAGCGGTGCCGTGGTCATCGGCGCCGTCGACGCCCCGGTGACGCGGACCGTGTGGTTCACGTGCTTGGACAGGTCGATGGTGTCGTCATGCGGCACCAGCACGTACATCTTGCGCGCCGGCGTCTGACCACCGGTGGGGGTGGCGCCGCTCGACGCCGTGGCCTCGGGCTGGCTGGTGGCCGGCTTGGCGGACGCCTGATTCGATCAACAGGTACTGCGGCGCGGCGGCGGCGCCGCGGGTGCCCGCGCCTGTCTGCGGCGTGGCCGACTCGCGGGTCACGCACCCGACGACGGTCACCATCGCGTTGGCCATCGCTGGTTTGGGTGCCGGTTGGGTCGTGGGCGCCTGGGCCAGGCCGGTGACCACGGCGCTAGTGGCGAGTGTGGCAGTCAGAAGCAGGGTTCTCATGCCAGGGCAAGAGCAGCCTTCGTGCCAGTCAGCCCTGGGCTCATGCGGCCGGTCCGCCCCCGCAGAGAGCGCTTGCGGCCGCGAGCGCCGCGGCGTGGTGGTAGGTGGTTGCCCAACCACGGCATCTCCGGTGCATGTCGGCCCGCGCTGTGGCACGGGGAGCTCTCAGCCGTTCAGGTAGGATGGGGCCGGAGATGTCCGCATGACTGCTGCCCGCGCCCTGATGTCCGGTGTGTCCGTCCTGTTGCTCCTCTCCGCTCCAGCCCGCGCGCAGGTGGCCCCAGACGCGGACCCGCGGATACAGAGCCTGGTCGCCAGCGTGTCGGAGGCGCGCCTGAAGGCGCTGGCCACCACGCTGGTCGGCTTCGGCACCCGCGAGAGCATGTCGGACACCGCCTCGCCGACGCGCGGCATCGGCGCCGCGCGGCAGTGGATCTTCGACGAGCTGCAGCGATCGAGCGCGCGGCTGCAGGTGTCGTTCGATACGCACGTCATCGCGCCGCAGGGGCGCTTCCCCCGTCAGACCGAGTTGCGTAACGTCATGGCCGTGCTGCCCGGCCGCAGCCCGCGCCGCATCTACGTCACGGGCCATTACGACTCGCTCAACCTCGGCAGCGGCGGGCAGCAGGCTCTCAACGCCGCGGGTGGGCAGAACCCCCAGGCGCGCGCCGAATTCGACCACGACGCCGAGGCGCCCGGCGCCAACGACGACGGCAGCGGCACCGTGCTCACGATGGAACTGGCGCGGGTCTTCGCCGAAAGCGGCCTGCAGTTCGACGCCACCCTGGTCTTCATCTGCTGGGCAGGTGAGGAGCAGGGCCTGGTGGGGTCGGCCGCGCACGCGCAGGCGCTCGCGGCCGGCAAGGTCGCGGTCGAGGCCAACTTCAACAACGACATCGTCGGTAACATCCACGGCGGCAACGGCGTCATCGACGCCGAGACCGTGCGGGTCTACTCGGTCGGTCCCGAAGACTCGATGTCGCGATCGCTGGCCCGCTACATAGCCCGCACCGCGGCGCTCTACGTGCCCTCGCACCGCATCCGCCTGATGGCGCGCGAGGACCGTTTCGGGCGCGGCAGCGATCACTCGTCGTTCACCAGGCAGGGCTTCCCCGCCGTGGTCTTCCGTGAAGCCAACGAGAACTTCGCCAAGCAGCACACCGCCGCCGACACGCTCGAGGGCGTGGACTTCGCCTACCTGGCGCAGAACGCGCGGGTCAACGCCGCCAGCGCGGCGGCGCTGGCGCTGGCTCCGGCCGCGCCGACCGTCACCGGGCCGACCGGCGCCAACCTGATCACGCGCGGGCCGTCGGGGTACGACGCGCAGTTGAAGTGGCACGCGGTGCCGGGCGCCGTGGCCTACCGCATCTCGTGGCGCGAGACCTGGACCAACGACTGGCAGCACCGCCAGACCGTGGGCAACGTCACGGAGTTGGTGCTGCCCGGCCTGTCGATCGACGACTTCGTCTTCGGCGTCGCCGCGGTCGGCGCCGGCGGGCACGAGAGCCTGACGAGCGCTTACGTCGCGCCGGTGCGGCAGAGCGCGGACGTGAAGACCGTGAAGCCCTAGCCGCCGGCCGCGTCTGGGGTCCGCTGCTTTACTTCGGGGCGCGGACCGCACACACTCGTGGTCTGGACCCGGGCCGGGATGCCCGCCTGACGTGTCAATCGGCTATTACGAGAAGAAACTGCTCCCCCTCGCCCTGACCGCGCTCGGCGTCGTCTACGGCGACATCGGCACCAGCCCGCTCTACGCGATGCGCGAGTGCTTCTTCGGCTCGCACTCGGTGCCGCCGACCCAAGAGAACGTGCTCGGCGTGCTGTCGCTCATCATCTACTCGCTGGTGATGGTCATCTCGTTGAAGTACGTCGCCATCGTGATGCGTGCCGACAACCACGGCGAAGGCGGCATCCTGGCGCTGACGGCGCTGCTGCCGCCGCGCGACAGCGCCCGGCGGACGCCGCTGCTCGTGCTGCTCGGCCTCTTCGGCGCGGCCCTGCTCTACGGCGACGGCATGATTACTCCGGCCATCACCGTGCTGAGTGCCATCGAAGGCGTGAAAGTGGCCACGCCGGTCTTCGAACCCTACGTGGTGCCCGATGACCGTGGCCATTCTGATTGGCGTCTTCGCCATCCAGCGCCACGGCACCGCACCGGGTCGGGACCCTGTTCGGACCGGTGATGCTGGGGTGGTTCGCGGTCATCGCCGTGCTCGGCCTGCGCTGGCTGCTCACGAATCCCGTCGTGCTCACCGCCGTCCATCCTCGTCACGCGGTGGCGTTCTTCGCGGAACACGGCCGCCACGGCTTCGCCGTGCTCGGCGCGGTGTTCCTGGTCGTCACCGGGGGCGAGGCGCTCTACGCCGACATGGGCCATTTCGGCAAGCGGCCGATCCGCCTGGCCTGGTTCGGGCTCGTTCTGCCGGCGCTGCTGCTCAACTACTTCGGCCAAGGGGCGCTGCTGCTCGCCCGGCCGGAGGCCGCTGCCAACCCGTTCTTCCTGATGGCCCCAGCCTGGGTGCTGCTGCCGCTCGTCGGCCTCGCCACCGCGGCCGCGATCATCGCCTCGCAGGCGCTCATCTCCGGGGCCTTCTCGCTGACCCAGCAGGCGGTGCAGCTCGGCTACGCGCCGCGTCTCGACATCGACCACACCTCGTCGGCGTCGGCGGGTCAAATTTACGTGCCGCAGGTGAACTGGGCGTTGATGGTCAGCACGCTCGCCATCGTCATCGGCTTCCAGACCTCGTCGAGCGCTGGCGGCCGCCTACGGCATCGCCGTCACGCTGACGATGATCATCACGGCGCTGCTGCTCCACGCCGTGGCCACCGAGCGGTGGCAGTGGCCGAAGCCGGCGGCGTTCGCCGTCACCGCCGTGTTCCTGTCGGTCGACCTGCTGTTCTTTGGCGCCAACGCCCTGAAGATCGCGCAGGGCGGCTGGCTGCCGCTGGTCATCGGCGGGCTGCTCTTCACGCTCATGACGACGTGGAAGACCGGCCGGCGGGTCGTGGCCGCGCGGCTGACCGCCCGCGCCGGAGCCGCTCGAGGAGCTTCTGTCCAGGCTGGCGCGATCATCCGCCGACGCGGGTCCCGGGCACCGCGGTGTTCATGACGGCGCAGCCGCACGGCACCCCGCCGGCGCTGGCGCACAACCTGCGGCACAACAAGGTGCTGCACGAGCACGTCGTCACGCTGACGGTGAAGACCATGCCGCAGGCCGCATGTCACCGACGAGCGAGCGGGTCACCGTGCCGGCCGGTCGGCGCTGGCATCTACGCCGTGGCGCTGTATTTCGGCTTCATGGACGACGCCGACGTGCCGCAGGCGCGCTCGAGCTCGCCCGGCGAGCAGGGGCTGCCGCTGGACCCTGACGACATCACCTATTTCCTCGGGCGGGAGACGCTCATCGTCACCGATACGCCCGGGGATGGCGATGTGGCGCGAGCACCTGTTCGTGCTGATGGCGCGCAACGCCGTGCGGGCCACGGCCTTCTTCAGGCTGCCGCCGGACCGGGTCGTCGAACTCGGCGTGCAGGTCGAACTGTAAGGTCAGCGCTTCTTGCGGCGCCGGGTGGTCTTGCGCTGGCGCAGCGCCTCGCCCAGCGCCCACGAGATCACCAGCAACAGCGCCACGCCGAACAGGGCCAGGTAGATGGGCCGCTTGGCCATAACGCCCTATGCCTCGGCCGCGCGCGGCCGGCCGCCGGTCAGGGCGCTGACCGCCACCCCGACGACGACACACCGCCGACGGCGCCGACGACGTTGTGCCAGAGGAACGCGACGTTGGTGTAGCGTGGCCACGCAGGCCACCGCGCCCATGCCGCGCGATCAGGCCGACGAAGGCGCCGTTGCCGGTGGCGCGCGGGAACGCCGATGCGCCAGGATGAACACGCCCAGGATCGACCCGTAGAAGAACGAGCCGAAGCGGTTCACCACCTCGATGAGCGAGCCCAGCTCGGCGGCGTAGACGGCGACGACGCAGGCGAACAGCGCCCCAGCACGCCGGTCGCGACCCGCGACACCCAGCAGGTAGTGCGCGTCGGGGCATCGGCCGGACCACAGCGCCGGTAGAAGTCGATGACCGTGGCGGTGGACGAGCGAGGCCAGCTCCGCCGACGATGGTCGACATCGCGGCCGCGAAGATCGCCGCGATCAGCAGGCCGACCAGGCCGATCGGCAGATGAGTGAGCGACGAAGGTCGGGAAGACGTAGTTGACGTCGTTGTATTCCCGGTCGCCCGCTGACGTCCTTCACGATGCGCCACGGCCGCGGCGCGCGCCTGTTGCATCTCGGCGGCGGCGGCGTTGAAGGCGGTGGCGGCGCCGGCGGCCGCGGCGGCATCGCCGCGATGGTTCTGCCGCGCGAAGCTGCGTGGCGGCCGCCCGCTGCGCCTGGAACGCCGCGTCGAAGCGCGCCTCGGCGCCGTCGTAGTCGCCGGCCCGCGGCGCTGGCCCGCACTGCGCGGCTCGTGGCGCCGCGCTGAAGAGCAGCGGCGGCGGCGTGAAGACGTAGAACACGAACATCAGCACGCCCACGAGCAGCACCAGCGCCTGCAGCGGGATCTTCCAGTAGGCGCTCATCAGCAGCGACGTGCGCGCCTCGTCCACCGACGGCGCGTGAGGTAGCGCTGCACCTGGCTCTGGTCGGTGCCGAAGTACGGACAGGAACAGGAAGAGCGCGGCGATCGTGCCCGACCAGAAGGTGTAGCGCTCGCTCAAGTCGAACGAGAAGTCGAAGGTCTGCAGGCGGCCGGTCGCGCCGGCGATGCTGCAGCGCGTCGCCCGAGGCCAACGCCCTCGGGCAGGCCGAGGACCAGCACGACCACCGCCGCCAGCAGCCCGAACGACGATCAGGACCATCTGCTTCACGTCGGTCCAGGTGACCGCCTGGACGCCGCCGAACATCGTGTAGACCGCCGTCGGCATCGCCAGCAGCAG
>CAWJMJ010000002.1:0-247524 GCA_963843885.1 uncultured Acidobacteriota bacterium | reverse complement strand
CCACCATGCGCGCGGCGCGATCGGGCTGCAGCACGAAGCCGATGGTCACGTCGGCGGCGATGGTCGCCGGGGCTGACCGGATCGAAGCCCTCGCCGGTCGTGCGCGGGAACAGCTCGCGATGCATGCCGTAGCCGGGCGGACGCGGCGGCATGCAGGTCGAGCATCCTCTTCGGCATGGTCAGCTCCGACGGCTTCAGCGTCGCCGCCAGCGCGTCGAGCGCCTTGCGCTGCGTCTCGCCGTCGACCCACTTCGACCGGCGTGCGTGTCGTCGCCGCGCATGGCGTAGATGAAGTCCTGCCCGCCGAGCATCGACGCGGTGCTCTCCACGGCATAGCGGTGATACATGTAGATCGGCACCAGCGGCTCTTCGATCATCACCATCGGCACGCCGGCGCGGATGGTGTTCTCGCCGATGCGATTCGAGCGCCGCGCGGCGCACCTTCATCAGCCGCGTCAACTCGATCGGCCTGGTTCGCGCCGTTCGACCACTGCTCGGCCTCGCGGGTGGATGTCGGTGTCCTGGTTGGTGAAGTAGCGCAGATCCTGCGGCCCACGCGTCGTCGAGGATCTTGTCGAGCGCGGCGTCGTCGTCGGCGCCCTTCGGCGAACTCGCGATAGCCGTAGTTGATCGCGACCTTGTCCCAGTCGCCGATGTGCTGCGTGGTAGGCCTTCGACAGGTCGATGGTGCCGTCCGCCTGCAGCTCCTCGAGCGGATGCGGATAGTCCATCACCGAGATCCAGCCCTTGCTGCTGTCGTAGTAGTTGTGGCCGAGGCCGAGCGTGTGGCCGACCTCGTGCGCCGACAGCTGGCGGATGCGCTGCGAGCGCCGTCTCGTAGAGGATCGCCGGGCGTCTCGTCGCCGTTCGCGTAGGGCGAGAGCAGGCCTTCGAAGATCATGTAGTCCTGGCGATCGCGCAGCGAGCCGAGCGTGACCGTGGCCTTGATGATCTCGCCGGTGCGCGGATCGCTCGACCGATCCGCCCGAGCTCCAGCCGCGCGTCGAGCGGTGCACCCAGTTGATCATGTTGTAGCGGATGTCCATCGGGTCGGCGCCGTCCGGCAGCACGTCCACCTTGAAGCGCGTTGCGGAAGCCCGGCCGCTTCGAACGCCTGGTTCCACCAGCTCGCGCCTTCGATGAGCGCCTTCTTGCACGTCTTCGGGCGCGCCCGGATCGACCCAGTATTGAATCGGCTTGACCGGCTCGCTGATCGCCGCTGCCGGATCCTTCTTCTGCAGGCGATGCCGGCGGATGTAGCGGAACTGGATCGGTTCGCCGATCGGCTGCTGTAGTCCACGAAGCTCAGGCCGCCGTAGCCGGCGCGCGGATCGTCGATGCGCGGCTGTGTAGTTGCCGTCGGGCAGCTCCACGAACGACACATGCTCGCGCAGCGTCACCGCTTCGGGCGATCGGCGTCACGCTGCCGACCGAGCCCGAGAACAGGCCGCCGCCGAAGCCGCCGCCACCGCCGCCGCCGGCGTCTGGCCGATCGGCGCCGGACCCTGCGCCGGACCGCCGC
The DNA here is from genome assembly GCA_963843885.1 of uncultured Acidobacteriota bacterium. Taxonomy (GTDB): domain Bacteria; phylum Acidobacteriota; class Vicinamibacteria; order Vicinamibacterales; family UBA2999; genus CADEFD01. The sequence goes on along the minus strand of CAWJMJ010000002.1, from coordinate 246,002 downwards.
CGCCGCCGCCGCCGCCGCCGGCCGCCTCGTTGACGAAGGTCAGCGTCATGTCGACTTCGGTGTTCTTCGGGAAGTTGCGGGTGTTCGGCAGGTAGAACGCGCTGCGCGTGCGATCGACGCGGTAGTTGCCCGGCCGCAGGCGCGCTGGCGGCGCCGGTCGATGTCGCGCAGGAAGAAGTCGGTGGCATCGACCAGCACGCGGCCGTTCGATTCGGCGGCGACCGTGAAGCCCCAGAGGACCGACTTGGCGAACGAGTCTTCGACCGACTTGCGCTCGAGCGGGTTCGGGCTGCTCGACCGGAACGACTGGTTCGCCCTGCACGAGCATGACGCGCGGGCCGACGCGCTGGAACGTGACGATGCGTGCCGCCGCCGCCCTGGCCGCGATCGAGCCCGATGTCGTTCGACCCGAGGCCGGCCGACAGTCCGGTGGACAACAGGAACTCGGTATCGAGCCGCGGAATCTCGAGCAGCATCGTGCCGGCGCGCTCGTCCCAGTACAACGGGAAATAGCCGTCCATCTTGCGCAGACCGGCGGTGCGCTCGGCCACTGACGCCATCGGGCCGGCCGCCGGGCGCGCCGGGGCGCCCTGCTGGGCGCCGACCGTGGTCATGGCCGCCAGCAGAGAGAGAAACAGGGAAACGCTCAATTTCGACATCAGGAAAGTCCTCGCGCCGCCAATTCTACCCGGAGGCCAGCGCCGCTGGCCCGGGCACATGACGGGCCGCCCCGCACGGGCATCCACTGCCGTCGTATAAACTTCGGCGATCGTGCCCTGGCTGTTCCTCGCCGCCTATACCTGTTCCGGGCTCGCGGGGCTGATCTACGAAGTGACCTGGACGCGGCTGCTCACGCTGCACCTGGGGCATACGACCGCCGCCGCCAGCACGGTCGTCGGCGCTTTCCTGCTGGGCCTCGCCCTGGGGGCGGCGGCGGGCGGTCGCTGGGCGCAGTCGCTGACGCGTGTGCAAGCGCTTCGCGCCTATGCGGCGCTCGAACTGGCCGTGGCCGCGGCCGCCTTCACCCTGCCCTGGCAGATCGCCGCGCTGGCGCCGCTCTTTCGCTGGGCCTACCAGGACGGCGCCGGCGGCGCGCTCTTCCCGGTGGTGCGGGTGGTTTCCAGCCTCCCGATGGTGATGCTGCCGGCCGTTGCGCTCGGCGCCACCTTCCCGCTGGCCATCCGCTGGTTCGCCAGCGAATCGCGCGCGCACACCCGGCGCAGCGCCATGCTCTACGCCACCAATACCGCCGGCGCCGCGGCCGGCGCCGTGCTGGCGGGGCTCGTGTTGATCCCGTCGCTCGGCGTCACGCGGTCGACGGCGGTGGGCATGGCCGCCAGCGCGCTGTCGGCCGTGATTGCCCTGAGCATCGCCGCCGCGGCACGCAGCAGTGGTGGACGGGTCGGCATCGCCCGTCCCGCCGCCGTGGCCGCGGTCGGCGACGCGAACAGGGCGCAGCCGCGGGCACGCACGCGCGCGACCAGGCGGACGCGCGAATCAGCCATCGCCGCCGTGGCCAGCGCGTCGACGCCCGCTCCCGACCGTCTGTGGCTGGCCGCGACCGTGCTCGGGCTGTCGGGTTTCGCGGCGCTGCGTGCACGAGATCGTGTGGACGCGCATCCTCGCGCTGGTGCTCGGACCGACCACCTACGCCTTTGCGGCGACGCTGGCGGCCGTCATCGCCGGCGTGGCCTTCGGCTCGTGGCTGGGCACCTGGCTGGTCGGGCGCACGGACAGGCCGGCGACGTGGCTGGCGCTCGTGCTCGCGGCCGCCGCTGTCACGGCCACCATCACGTCGGCGCTCGCCGGCGACGAGGTGCCGCGCTCGTGGCCCGGCAGATGGCGACGATCGCCGGCCTGTGCGGACGGGCTGGCTCGGCGCAGTCGGCATGCGCTCACCGCCGCGCTCATCCTGCCGACGGCGCTCTGCCTCGGCGCCGCGTTCCCGCTGGCGCTGGCGCTTGCCGGCGCCACCGCCGCCGACAGTCGCCGGCGCGCGCTTCGGGCTGGTCTACGCGATGAACACCGTCGGCGCGGTCTCCGGCACGCTGGCCGCCGGCTTCGTCCTCATCCCGCGCTTCGGGCTGCAGGCGACGCTGCACGGTCGCCAGCGGCCGTCTGGTCGCGGCCGCGCTTGATCGTGGTCGTCGGCGCGGCGTCTGTCGCGCGCCGCGCAATCGCCGGCGACGGCGGCGGCAGTGGCCGTCGCCGCTGCTGGTCGTCGTCGAGCCCGCCGTGGGACCGCGAGCTGCTGGCCAGCGGCGCGTATCTCTACGCGCCGTTCGTGCCGCAGGATCTCGACCTCGAGACGCAGCTCAAGGCCGGCACAGTTGCTCTACTACGAGGACGGCGCGGCGGCCACGGTGTCGGTGAAGCGCTGACCGGCACGACCACGCTGGCGGTGGACGGCAAGACCGACGCGTCGAACCGCAGCGACATGCTGACGCAGAAGCTGGTCGCGCACCTGCCGCTGCTGCTCCACGACCATCCCCGACGAAGTCGCCATCGTCGGCCTGGGCAGCGGCGTGACCGTCGGCGCGGCACTCACGCCACCCGATTGACACGCGCCGACGTGCTCGAGATCTCGCCGGAGGTGGTGGAGGCCTCGCGCTTCTTCGAGGTCGAGAACCACAACGCGCTGGACGATCCGCGCACGCACGCTCATCGTCGGCGACGGCCGCTCGCACCTGATGCTGCCCGCCGGCAGTACGACGTGATCATCTCGGAGCCGTCGAACCCGTGGATTGCCGGCGTGGCCGCGCTGTTCACGCGCGAGTTCTTCGACCGCGCGCGCAGGCCCGGCTGGCGCCGGGCGGCATCATCTGCCAGTGGGCCAACGCCTACAACATCAGCGACGGCGACCTGCAGCTCGATCGTCGCCACGTTCACGTCGGTCGTTCCCCAACGGCACGGCCTGGCTGGTCGGCGAGAACGACGTGCTCTTCGTCGGCCGGCGCCGGGCGCCGGCGACGCCGCGTCGAGCTGTCGGCGCGGCTCGGCCACCTGGCGCAGCACTGGACCCGGCCGGGGGCGGCCGAGGACCTGCGCCGAGGTCGGCGCCACCGAGCCGTTCTCGGTGCTGTCGCTGTTCGTCGCCGGCCCGGCGGAACTGGCACGCTACGCCGACGGCGCGCCGATGCTGACCGACGATCGCATGACGCTCGAGTTCACCGCGCCGTTGGAAATCCACCGGCGCAGCGGCGGGCAGAACGGCGCCGCCCTGCGGGCGCTGCTGACGCCGGGCCAGCGACCCCCCGCACTGGCCGGAGCGGAGCGTTCGGCCGGGGCCGCGGCCTGGCGCCAGCGGGCGCTGATGTTCGCCCAGTCCGACGTGCACACGCGCGCCTACGACGACTTCCAGCGCGCGCTCACGCTCGACCCGGATGACCGCGCCGCGCTCGACGGCATGGTCCGGTCCGCAGTGCTCCTCACGCGCAGCGCCGACGCGGCGACGTGGCTCACGTCGCTCGGGAGCGATCACCCGCCCTCGACAGCCCGGACGGTGGCCACCTCACAGCTGCTCGCCGCCAGTGGGCATCGCGCCGACGCCCTGGCCGTGGCCCGCGAGGCGGCCGCGGCCACGCCGCCGCCGCTGGCGGCGCTGACCCAGATTGCCTCGCTGCTGGCCGACGCCGGCGACGTGACCGGGCTGGACGCGGCCGTGGCCGCCCTCAGGCACGCCGCTCCCGATGCCGCGGCGACGGGCTACTACCAGGCGGTCGCCGCCATCCTCAGGGACGACGTCCACGGCGCGCTCGCGCACGCCCAACGCGCCATCGCCACTGACCCGTCCTACGCCCCGGTCTATGACCTGGCCGGCGCCGCCTACACCAAGCTCGGCGATCCCGACCGCGCCCGGGCGATGTTCGAGCGCTCACTGTCCTTCGACGCGCACGACAGCACCGCTTACACCAACCTGGGGCTGCTGGCGCTGGCCGCCGGCCACCGCACCGAAGCGCGTCACCGCTTCGCCGAGGCGCTGTGGCTCGACCCGGGCTCGACGACCGCGCGCGCCGGCCTCGCTCGCGTGCCGTAGCTGTCTCTGGCTCGCGTCACTCGCGCCCTGGCGCGCATCCGTGGCGCGCGTCGGCCCGCGGGCAGCGGTGCCAGCCCGGGTCAGAAGGGCAACTCGCTGCCGCCGGGCGATGCCCAGCTCGTCCGAGAGAGCCCAACAGTTGACGGGCCCTACCAATGTGTTTACTATCGTGAAATCAAGATTTTGATTAACCAAAATTAAAATCACGGCCCAATGAAAATTTCTGTCCCGACCGCGCGCCTGTCGCTCGTGGTTCTCTGCATTCTGCTCATCGGGTCCACGGTGCCGGCCGACGCCCAGACCACCGCCACCGTGCGCGGGGTAGTGCGCGACGAACAGCAGGCGGTCTTGCCGGGCGTGGCCGTGACCCTGATCAAGCCGCTGACCGGGCTGACCCGCACCACGATCACGGACGCGGCCGGCCTGTTCCAAATTGCCAATCTGCCGCTCGACACCTACGAGTTCGCGGCCGAGCTCACCGGCTTTGCCGTCCACCACGCCCGGCTCGACTTGCGCGCCAACGTGGCGGTCGCACTGGACGTGACGCTGCCCCTGGCCATGCAGACGGCCTCGGTCACGGTGCGTCCGGAGCCGACCGCCATCGACACCGCGTCGGCCGGCACGCGCCACCAGGTCAGCGCCGAGCAGATCGCCCACCTCCCGGCCACGGTCGGCAGCCGCGGCCTCGAGTCGATGCTGGTCACCTTCCCCGGCTTCGCGCAAAACGCCAACGGCGCCATCCATCCCCGCGGCGCCCACAACCAGATGACCTTCGTGGTCGACGGCCTGCCAATCAGCGATCAGCTCACCGGCGCCTTCGCCAATGCGCTCGATGCCGGCATCGTGCAGAGCGTGGATCTGGTCACCGGCAACGTGCCGGCCGAGTTCGGTCACAAGGTGTCGGCCGTGGCCGTCGTCACCAGCCGCAGCGGCCTGGGCATCAATCGGCGCCTGACCGGCGAAGTGCAAGTGGCTGGCGGCGGCTTCAACACCTGGCACACGGCCGGCCACGCGGGCGGCGGCGGGTCGCGCGCCGGCTACTTCGTCTCCGGCGCGACCATGCGCACCGATCGCTTTCTCGATCAGGTGTCGCGCGACAACCTCCACAACGACGGCGGCTTCGGCCGCGCCTTTGCCCGCCTCGACCGGGCGCCGAACGACCGCGATCAGATCCGCGTGCAGGCCATGGGCGGACGGTCGCGTTTCGAACTGGCCAACCGCCGATCGCAGGAGCGGGCCGGGCAGGACCAGCGGCAGACGCTGGCCGACGGCGCCGTGTGGGGCACCTTCCTGCGCGCCATCGACGCCGCCTCCACGTTCGAATCGACGGTCGGCTACCGGGCCACCTCCGCGCGGCTCGATCCGAGCGCCGGCGACACGCCGGTCACGGCCACGCAGGATCGCGGCTTGCGCGTAGTCAATGCCGGCGCCCGCTACTCACGGGCCTGGGGCAGGCAGTTGCTGCGCGCCGGTGCCGACACCCAGATCACGGCGGTGCGCGAGACGTTCGGCATGGCCCTCACCGCGCCCGACTTCAACGCGCCGGGCACCGCCACCTTCAACCCCTCGCTCCGGCCCCACGACCTGTCGCGCGGTGGCACGCCGTTCGCCTTCACCGACGCGCGCACCGGCCAGACCCACAGCGCGTTCGTGCAGACCACCATCCACCGGGGTCCGGCCACGCTGGCCGCCGGCCTGCGCCACGACGTCTATCGCTTCCTGGTCACGGGCCAGCAGCTGCAGCCGCGCGTGGGCCTGGCCTATGCCCTGCCCGGCACGAGCGGCGTGCTGCGCGCCTCCTACAACCGCAACTACCACACCCCGCCCAACGAGAACCTGCTGCTCTCGAGCTCCGAGGCGGTCAGCCGGCTGGCCCCGGCCAGCGTGCGTGAGGCGCTGGGCGGCGGCTACCGGCCGATTCAGCCGGAGCGCCAGCACGTCGTGGAAGTGGGCTATCAACGTGCCCTCGCCACCTTCGGCACGCTCGACCTCTCCGCCCATCGCAAGCAGTCGCGGGATCAGCAGGACAACAACAACTTCTTCGACACCGGCATCATCTTCCCGACCACACTGGCCGGGCTACGGGTGGTCGGCGGCGAAGCGCGCGTCGTGGTCACGCCGCACCGCGGGGTCTCCGGCACGCTCAGCGCCTCCACCGGACGCGCCACCGCCACGCCGCCCTTCACCGGCGGGCTGTTCCTGGGCCAGGACGCGGTGGACGTCCTGTCGTCGGGGCCGTTCGCCATCGACCACGACCAGCGCTTCAGCGTGCACGGCACCGTCCACTATGCGGCGCCCGGCCGCACCTGGGTGGGGCTCTCGGTGCGCCACGACAGCGGCCTGGTCGCGAACCCGTCCGACCCCGCGGCGGTGGCGGCCGACCCCGATGTCGCCGACCTGCTGCCCTTCGTCAATCTCACCGCGGCCATCCCGCGGGTCCGCCCGCGCACGCTCGCGGACCTCGCGGCCGGTTACGACGTGACGGTGCGCGGGCGCCGGGTCTGGAGCCTCGAGGCGCAGGTCACGAACCTCACCAACCGCACGGCCCTCTACAATTTCCAGTCGGTCTTCGTCGGCACCCGGCTGGTCGCGCCCCGGGTGCTGTCGCTGCGCGTCCGCCGCCACTTCTGACGGCCGGCCACCAGCCCGACGGCGGCCGTCCGTCCCGGCGACCGCGGAACAGCGGTTGCGCGCCATCCGTTTCGCGTATCCTCCAGGAGGTCCCGCGGCGAGCCCTCGCCGCCTGTGCGACCTGGAGGTCACCCGCATGACACGCACGTTCCTCATCGTCCTCGGCACCCTGGCCGTGGCCGCGAACACCTTCGCGCAGGCCAATCCTGATGTGGACAAGGCCCTGCTGGCCGCGCCGCCCCAGGCACGCGAAGCCACTGCCGTCATCAAGTGGAAGGCCGACGGCACCTACGACACCGTCAAGCCCGGCACCAATCGCCTGGTGTGCTACGACCAGTCCGGTCAGCCCACCGAGCAGCCCTTCTCGGTGCAGTGCACCAGCGTCGAGAACCTGAAGCGCGTGGCCCAGAACAAGAAGTTCGAGATGGAGCCCGACCGGGCCAAGCGGCAGGCGGCGATCGAGGCCGCCGAGAAGGACGGCACGCGCGAGAAGCCGGAGTACGGCTCGGTGTTCTACAACATGAGCGGCGCCGACCAGGCCACGGCGCGCCGCCACATGACCATCGCCACACCGGGTGCGACCACGGCCTCGACCGGCCTGCCCGACAACAACAAGATGGGCGGCGCCTGGATCATGAACGCCGGCACCTCTGGTGCCCACATCATGGTGCCCGGCAGCTAGCGCGCACGACCCCTCTTGCTCTGCCCTGGCCGGTGCCGTCGCGCCGGCCAGGGCGCGTCCTGACTCGGGAAGCGCACATGGCCAGCGGCTACAACCTCGACACGACCGCGGACGTCGGCTACTTCGACGACCTGGTGCTCGCCCCCGGGTCGGAATCGGTCTGGTGGTTCACGTGGGACTTCGACTCCCGCCACTTCCAGCGCCTCGCGTTCACGGCCGTCTCCCCTGGCCGCGTCACGATCGTGTCCGAGTGGACCACCCACGAAATCCACAACACGCGCCGCGAGACCCGCGCCGTCACCACGCTGTGGGCTCGCCTGCGCAACGACGGCGACCTGCCGGTGACCGTGAGGCCGTCGGTGCTGCTGGCGCCCACGAGGTACCGCCGATGAACGAGGCCGGCTCGGAGACCCTGACCGTGCTCTATTCCGCCGGCGGCCGCATCCTTGCGCTCACTCGCCAGCAGGCCGAGCCGCCAGTCGGCGACGGTCCGCCGGTGATGCGCTGCGGGCTCGACCCGCTGGATGGCCAGCGCACGGCGGTGATTGACGTCGACCCGTCGTGGGCCGCGCGGTCGCTGACCGATCTGGCGCTGCACTTCGTGGTGGCGCACGACGAGGGCGAGCGGCCACGCCTGCGGCCCCGCCCCACGCCGGCCGGCTAGCCGCGCGTCAGCTCCGCCCGGAGCTGCTCGTGATCGAGCTCGTTTTCCCAGTGGGCCACCACGATCGTGGCCACGCCGTTGCCGACGAAGTTCGTGAGCGAGCGGGCCTCCGACATGAACCGGTCGATGCCGAGAATCAGCGCCAGACCGGCCACCGGGATGGACGGGACGACCGCCAGCGTCGCCGCCAGCGTGATGAACCCGGCGCCGGTCACGCCCGAGGCGCCCTTGGAGGTCAGCATGGCCACCCCCAGGATGGTAAGTTCCTGGCGCAGCGTCAGGTCGATGTTCAGCGCCTGGGCCACGAACAGCGAGGCCATGGTCAGGTAGATGTTGGTGCCATCGAGGTTGAACGAGTAACCCGAGGGCACGACCAGTCCCACCACCGACTTCGAACAGCCCAGGCGCTCGAGCTTCTGCATCAGCGGCACCAGCGCCGACTCCGACGACGACGTGCCCAGAACGGTGAGCAGTTCCTCCTTGATGTAGAGGATGAAGCGCACGATGCTGAAGCCGGTCAGCGCGGCGATGGCGCCGAGCACGACCAGGACGAACAGCAGGCAGGTCAGATAGAAGCTGCCCATCAGCGCCGCCAGCGGTTTGAGCGAGCCGAGGCCATAGCGGCCGATGGTGAACGCCATGGCCCCGCCGGCGCCGAGCGGGGCCAGCTTCATCAGCGCGTTCATCATCCGGAAGAACACGTGGGAGCTGGTCTCGATGACGGCGTGGACGGCCTGCCCTTCCTTGCCGAGATGGGTCATGGCGTAGCCGAAGAGCACGGCGACAAACAGCACCTGCAGCAGGTCGCCCGAGCCGGTGAACGCGTCGAAGAACGTGCGCGGGATGATGTGCAGCACGAAGTCGGTCGTGGTCTGGCTGGCGGCGACGCGCGCGTAGTCGGCCACCGCCCGGCTGTCGAGCGTGGCCGGATCGACGTTGAACCCGGCGCCGGGCTTCAGCACGGTGGCCACGATCAGCCCGATGGCCAGCGCGAAGGTCGACACCACCTCGAAATAGAGCAGCGCCTTGCCGCCCACCCGGCCCACCTTCTTCATGTCGCCGGCGCCGGCGATGCCGAGGACCACGGTGCAGAAGATGATCGGGCTGATCAGCATCTTGACGAGCGCGATGAAGCCGTCGCCGAGCGGCTTCAGCGCCACGCCGGTCTCGGGGCTGAGGTATCCGATCGTGCCGCCGGTCAGGATGGCGAGCAGGACCCAGAAATAGAGATGGCCGGCGAGACGCCTCATGCGGCCACGGGCGCGGCCGCCGGCACCGCGACTACCACGGCGTCTATGCTGGCCAGCCCGCACGGCAGCGAAGCAAATGGAGCCATGGGGCGGATTCTACCGCGCCGGCCGGCCGGGCGCGGCCACGGGCGCGGCCGCTCCGGTCACCGCCCGCTCGATGCGGTCGAGGCGCGCGCCGATCTCCGTGATCTCGACGTGCGCCTTGACGTTCACCTGGTAGTCCAGGTCGGTGCGGATGCGATCGCGGTCCGACTGCCGGTTCTGGCTGACCAGCACGAAGATCGACAGGAAGATCGCTTCGAGGCTGACGATCAGCGTGAGCAGACCGAACGGATAGGGATCGAAGGCCAGCGCCTGGGGCAGGAAGCCGGCCGCAGCCACGGTGTTGAGCACGATCCAGGCCGAGAACCAGGTGAGATGCGCAAGGGTGAACACCTGGCTGGCGGCCACGTCGGCGATGACGTCGCTGGCCCGTTGCCAGGCCGTGGTGGCGTCGGCGATGACGTGATTGGGGTTCCGCAGGCCGCGAATCGCCAGCGTGCTGGCGCGCTGGCGGGCGCCGAGGATGTGCAGCACGTCGATGGCGGCCTCCGGGCGCTGCCGCAGGAAGGCGTGGAAGACGTCGCGCGGCAGGGCCAGCAAGGTGGTGTCGGTGACCGCCCGGACGGTGGCGCTGCGCGGACCGCCGTCGAGCAGGCTGACCTCGCCGAACATCCCGCCTGGGCCCAGCGTGTCGAGCAGCACGTGGTCGCCGCGTACGTCCGGCGCGGTGATGGCCACCGCCCCGTGGTCGACCACGTAGAGCGTGTCGCCGTGGTCGCCGAACCAGAAGACGACCTGCTGGGCCGCGAACGTCTCGCGGCGCATGCCGGCCATGAGCGCCGCCAACCCGTCCTGGTCGAGCCGGGCAAACAGCGGGATGTGGGCGAGCGGCGGCGTGTCCATGGGGCGCGCGGCGACGCGGCGGCGGCTACGGCACGAGCTTGAGCAGCCGGCCGTCGTTGCCGTCGGTCAGCAAGTACAGGGCGCCGTCGGGCCCCTGGCGCACGTCGCGGAGCGACGCCTTCTGATCGACCAGCAGCCGCTCTTCGCCGGTGACCTTCTCGCCGTCGAGCGACAGCCGCACCAGGTCGCGCGAGCCGTGGCCGCCCATGAACAGGCTGTCCTTCCAGGCCGGGAACAGCGTGCCCGTGTAGAAGGCCATGCCGCTCGGCCCGATGATCGGGTCCCAGTAGTAGATCGGCTGCTCCATGCCGGGCTGCTGCTGGATGCCGCCGGTGATCGTGCCACCGCGATATTCGATGCCGTAGGCCACGGTCGGCCAGCCGTAGTCCTTGCCCTTGCGCGCGATGTTGATCTCGTCGCCGCCGCGCGTGCCATGCTCGACCTCCCACAGCTCGCCGGTGACGGGGTGCAGGGCCGCCGACTGGATATTGCGATGGCCGAGCGACCACATCGACGGGGGGACGCCGGACTTGCCCACGAACGGGTTGTCCTTCGGAATCGAGCCGTCGGCGTTGATGCGCACGATCTTGCCGAGCAGGCCATCCATCCGCTGCGCCTGCATCCGTCCTTCGGTGATCGAGCGGTCGCCCAACGTGACGAAGAGGGTGCCGTCGCGGCGCCACACGAGGCGGCTGCCGAAGTGCAAGGTCGAGACGAGCGACGGCGCCTGATGGAAGATCACCTGGACGTCGTCGACGCGTGGCTTGGCCCCGTCCACCAGCTTGCCGCGGGCCACGGCCGTGTTGTTGGCGCCGGCCTCGCGCGGCTCCGAGTAGCTCCAGTAGATCAGGCCGTTGGTCGCGAAGGCCGGGTCGAGCGACACGTCGAGCAGGCCGCCCTGGTTGCGGGCGTCCACGATCGGCAGCCCGGCGACCGGCTCGGACTTGGCGCCGTCGGCGCTCACGATGCGCAGACGTCCCGGGCGCTCGGTGACCAGCATCCGGCCGTCGGGCAAAAACGCCAGCCCCCAGGGATTCTGCAGGCCCTCGGCCACGCTCACCACCTTGAAGGCCACCCCGAGCTTCTGCTCGGGCGCGCGCCTCTGGCCGGCGAAGGCGGGCTTCTGGTCGGGCGCGTTCGGCGGCCGGGGATCCACGCCCGGCCACTTGCCGCCCTCCTGCCCGTAGCAGGCCGTGCCTGCCACGACGACGAACAACGCAGCCAGGACGGTTCGAGTCATGCGGGTGATCTCCATGGGGACGGGGACGAGAGCGATGTTACACCGTCGATGGCGAGCCCGGCCCGGCCGCGGCAGGGAGGCCCCGCACGGGCCCGGAACGCACGAAGGGGGCGGGCCCGCTGGACCCGCCCCCTCGCAATCGTCGAAATCAGCGCGCGTCTACTGACGGCCCTGCATGGTGGTGGTGCGTTCGCTGTCGGGCAGCGCCAGCGAGATGTACTCGCCGCGGTAGTTGCCGCCGCTCACGCCGACGACGATGTACTGCTTGCCGTTCAGCGAGTAGGTCATGGGATGGCCGACGATCGGCGCCGGCATCAGCACCTCGCCGACCTGCGCCCCGGTCTTCTTGTCGTAGGCGCGCAACATGGCGCCGCGGCCGCGGCCGGGCGTGGAGGTGAACTGCGGGTCGCCCGCGATCACCAGCGTCTTGGTCACGAGCACGCCGACGCTGCCGTTCTGGCCGGTCTTGCCCAGATCCAGCCCCTTGAGCAGCGGGTTGTCGCGCACCGCGTCGGGCGTGTCGCCGTGCGGCACCTGGAACAGCAGCGAGCCGTCCTTCAGGTCGATGGCCGCCATCACGCCGTAGGGCGGCTTCACGATGGGCAGGCCGCCCAGGCCTTCGGCCAGCACGCGCCGGCCTTCGTTGCCGGGGAACTGTTCGGGCGGGGCGCCCGGCTTCCGCGGCAGGCCGTAGTCGGGCTCCGCTTCCCAGCGCGGCTGGCGGGGCGTGTTCTTGAAGTTCTCCGGGTTGACCTTGTCGAATTCTTCCTTGGTGTAGTGGCCGACCGTGACGGCGGAGTTGCCCGCCTGGGTGTAGAAGATGCCGGTTTCCGGGTCGAAGCCCGAGCCCGGCCAGTTCACGCCGCCGTTCCAGTTGGCGATGTTGATGGAGCCGAGCAGGTTCGGTGATTCCGGGCCGGTCGGCGGCACGTAAGGCGTGGGCTCCCAGCGGAAGTGCTTCAGGTTGTCCAGCGCCTGCTTACGCAGGGCGGGCGTGAAGTCGATGAGGTCATTCTCGGTGATGTGCGTGCGCGAGTAGGCCGGCGGCTTGGTCACGAAGGGCTGCGTCGGCGCGGTGCGCTCGCCCGCCATCGTGGTCTGCGGCACGGGCCGCTCTTCGATCGGCCAGATCGGCTTGCCGGTGATGCGGTCGAACACGTAGAGCCAGCCCTGCTTGCTCGGCACGGCCACGAGCTTGCGCGGCGTGCCCTCGACCGTGGTGTCGATGAGCAGCGGCGCCGAGGACATGTCGTGGTCCCAGATTGGATGGTGCACGAACTGGAAGTGCCACTTGTACTTGCCGGTCTTCAGGTCCACCGCCACCAGGCTCTCGGCAAAGAGATTGTCGCCGAGGCGGTTGCCGCCGTATTCGTCGATGGTCGGCGACTCGATCGGCAGATAGACCAGGCCGGCCACCGGATCGACCGTGATCTGCGTCCACACGCCGGTGTTGCCGGTCCAGTTCCACGAGCCGCCTTCCCAGGTCTCGTGGAACTTCTCGCCCGGTCCGGGCATGGTCTCGAACTGCCACACCTTCTTGCCGGTGCGCGCGTCGAAGGCGCGGATGTTGCCCTTGACGTTGGTGCTGTAGGTGTAGCCGAGACCTTCGAACATCGACGAGCCGACGATGATCAAGTCGCCGACGACCGTGGGCGTCGAGTGGAGGCCGATTTCCGACTTCTCCAGGTCGGCCTGCTTGCCGTTGATCATGATGCCGACCTTGAGGTCGACGACGCCCTTGTCGCCGAAGCCGGGCATCGGCTGGCCGGTCTTGGCGTTGAGCGAGACCAGGCGATAGCCGGTGGTCACGTAGATGACCCGCTCGTCGCCCTTGCCGTCGGTCCAGTAGGACAGGCCGCGGCCCGACAGCTGACGGGGCGCCCAGCGCGTGGCGCGCTCGCCCTCATCCATCGAGTACATCCACTTCTGCTCGCCCGTCTTCGGGTCGAGGGCCACGACGGCGCGACGCGTGCCGGCCGTGGCGTAGAGCATGCCCTTGACCATGATCGGCGTGCCCTCGAGCTTGGTCTCGGGACGCGGACCGAGGTTGTCGGTCTTGAACCGCCACGCCACTTCCATCTTGCTGAAGTTGGCGGCGTTGACCTGGTCGAGCGGCGAGTACTTGCTGCCGGCCAAGTCGGCGGTGTACATCGGCCACTCGCCGTTCTTGGTACTGGGCTGACCGGTGCTCTGTCCGGCGACTCGGGGTGTGACCACCGCGACAGCCGCCACGAGCAGCGCCACCACCGGCACGGCGCGCATAGCCAAACGCTTCATGAGTTACTCCTAGCCAAGTTGCATTCGCTGCGGCCGGACCGCTCCGCGGCCCAGCCTCCAAACCGCTTGGATCATAGCGCCGGACCGGGGATTCCGGAAGCGCGGATCGGCACGAGGGCGCGGCCGCCCGGCGGTCGCGCCCCTGGGCCACGAAGCCCTCGCCCGATTCGAGGACGGGCGTGACGGCAGGCCCCAAGGCCGGCCGCCAAGGTCGAGCTGGCGCGACGGCCCGGGCGCCGCCTGGACCTACTGCCCGGGCGCGGCCGCTGGGCGGCCACCGCGCTGCGGCGGCGGGTTCTTGAGCAGCCGGTACTGGCTGAGGCCGGCGTTCACCTTGTAGGCAATGCCCATGCGCCCGATGCCGGCGGTGGACAACGCGGGGTTGCCCGAGACCCCGGAGTCCGCCGGGCCGCCCCACGGCATGATGCGGTCCTTGCGGATGCCGGTGGGATGGACATAAAGCATCTGCGAGGTGTCGCTGATGCCGGCGTGCGCGCCGACCGTGTCGTCGTCGTAATCGAACTCGGCTTCGAGCCAGGCGCGGTAGAGCACGCGGCCCTGCTCGTAGTAGTCGACGAGCGGGAACACGCGCGTGCCGGCGTCCTTCCACTCCTCGTTGAGCGCCTTGGCCACGGCGACCATGCCGGCCTGGTTGCCGCCGCTGTCGCCGATGAAGAGGATCTCCTTGAAACCGTGCGCCTTGAGGCTGCGCGCCGCCGCGTCGAGCAACTGGTCGTAGGCCGGCGACGGCAGTGAGATCGCGCCCGGCACCTGCCGATCGGGATCGCCTTCGGGGACGTACTGAATGGTCGGGGCAACCAGCGTGTTGCCGAGCTTGCGGGCCATCTGGTTGGCGGCGAAGGTGACCACGTAATTGTGCTTGCCGAGCACCATGTGGTACCCGTTCTTCTCGGTGCCGCCGGTTGGCACGATCACCGTCGTCTTGCCGGCCTTGAGCGCGTCGCGCGTCTCTTCCCACGTCAGTTCGTCGATGAAGACGGTGTCGGGCGCGCGCGTCGGGGTCTTGCTGGCGGGCGCCGTCTCCATGGTGGGCCGGCGCGGCCCGGCCGGCATCGCCGCGGCCGGACGTCCGCCGCCGCGGCCGGCGCCGGGCGGCGGCAGGGCCGGCACCGGGCCCTCGGCGCCGCTGGCCATGCGCTTCATCTGGGCCAGCGCCAGGTCGATCTTCATCTGCACCAGTTGCCGGCCCACCTCGGGCGAAGACTTCGCCTGGTTGTTGCCGCTGACGCCGTTGTTCTCGTAGTCGTTCCCGGCCAGCCGGTCGGTGCGGACGTGCTGCGGCGCCACGAAGAGCAGCTCGGACGTATCGAGGATGTTGGCGTGGTTGCCGACCTGGGCCGGGGGCACGCCGAGGAACTTGGCGACGAAGGCCTCGGCGTCGCTGTGGGACTTGGTGTAGTAGTCGTCCACCCACATCGCCTTGGCGCTGCCCGCCCACAGGGCGTTGAGCTTCTCGGCCGCAGTGCGCATGCCGGTGCGGTTGCCGCCCGACTCGCCCACCAGCCAGATGTTCGTGAACCCGCCCGCCTTCAGGCTGCGCCCGGCGTTGACGAGCAGTTCGACGAAGCGGTCTTCCGGCAGGGTGATGGTGCCGGGCTTGCCCATGTGGCCGCCGGCCGTTTCCCAGCTGCCCTCGGGCACGTAGGTGATGACCGGCGCCACCAGCGTCTTGCCCAGGCCGCGCGCGATCTTGTCGGCGGTGTAGGTCATGACGAACTTGTGCTCGCCATCGGCCATGTGCGGGCCCTTTTGTTCGGTCCCGGCGGTGCCGATGATGACGCTGGTCCAGCCGTCCTTGACCAGATCGCGCGTCTCGGCCCACGTCAGCTCCTCGAGGAACACCGTGTCGGGCGGCGTGCCTCCCGGCCCGGTGGCCGGGGCGTTGGCGGGACGTTGGGCCAGGGCGGTGACGCCCAGCAACAGCGCGACGGCGGGCACGGTCACGAACACGGAAAGTTTCATGCGAAGGCTCCTCAAGCCGCTACAGCCTACACCGGCCAGTTGACGAGCGCCGTCACAGAACGTCAGCGGACAGGACAGCATGGCCGTTGGCTGGCCGCCAGGATTTTGCGGCTCGCCGAAATCACTGTGCCGAAAGCCCGGCAGGTCGTGGCATGCGTGTTGCTCGTGCCAGGACATTGCCGCTTCCGGGCGCGCCTGCCAAGTCGCCCGGCCGGCTGGTTGGAGGCGTTGTCATGGGCCCACTCAAGGAACTGCTCGCCGTCGACGAACGCAAGACCCTCGAGTTCTTCTTCCTGGGACTCAAGGACATCTCTGAAGACGACGTGGACCGGCAGGAGCTGCTCTACAACGCCAGCGTGCTCGCGCATTACGCGCAGGTCTCCACGCACTCGGACGCCGACTTCCCCACGCCGGCGGCGCTCGGCACGGTATTCGACCATTTCGTCGGCACCAGCGAGGTGCCGGTCGACGCCGACATGCTCGAGACGGCCGGCTCCCACTGCCTGCTCATGGCCGGCTTCTTCGAAGACCAGATGAAGCAGCGGCACAACGTGCGCTGGTATGCGCAGCTCGGCGCCAGCTTCTACGCCCGGGCCGCCGCGCGCGAGACTTCACCCAAGCGGGCGCTCTTCCTCGACACGTTCGCGCGTCACTTCGAGCCGTGGCGGGCGCGCCACGCCAAGCTGAGCCGCGAGCTGCGGCGCGCGCCTTATCTGCTCAGCCTGCCGGCGCCGCCTCGCACGATGTGACCGCGGAGTCGACGAGATGGCAGTGATGGTGGCCCTCGATCTGGCCCGGTGGCGACGTCGAGCGTCATCGTGGGCGCGGTGTAGCGATTTCGCCTGCCGCTGGTCGCCATCCACGGTCCGCCACTGCCGGTGCCGCAGAAGGTGAGCATCACCTCGACGACCGGCGCCAGGGCGCCCGCCACGACCGTCCGATGAAGGGGCGTCAGGGCGCTGCCGTCGGGCCGCGAAGCGCACGCTCGTGACGGCCCGAGCCGGAGCGGGTCGCCGGCGGTATAGTGGCGCCCTGGAGGACACCGCATGAAGATCGCTCACGCTGCCGTGGCGCTTGCCGCCGTGCTCGCCCCGTGGAGCGCGGCGGCCCAGGTCGAGAACATGGGTCCCAAGGCGGCCACCTACATTACCGACGCCGACGTGAAGAAGGTCAACGCCCTGCCCGGCGTGGACCGCCAGATTGTGAGCGTGGACATCGGCAAGCTGAACGAAGCGGTGGGCATCGTGCATCGCGGCAAGCTCAGCCCCGGTCCCGCCGCGGCCGCGGCCCCGACACCGCCGGCCGCCCAGCCCCCCGCGGCGGCGCCCTGCGGCCTGCCCGCGCCCGCGCCCGCCGACGCCACCAACGGCAGCGGCATCTCGCACGACCACCAGACCGAGACCTACATCATCGTGTCGGGCTCGGGCACGCTCGTCACCGGCGGGCAGATTGCCGCGGGCCGCAAGTCGGCCCCCGACAGCCCGGTCACGACCACGCTCAACGGGCCCTCGTGCAGCGGCCTCATCGTCGGCGCCGGGGTCGTCAAGCGCGTCGTCAACGTCGGCGACATCATCATCATCCCCGCGGGCGTCGCGCACGGCTGGGTCGAGATTCCCGATCACGTGGACTACCTGACGGTGCGTCCCGACCCGGACCGCGTGCTCAAGCCCTACGTCCACCCGGTGCTGCAGAAGCAATGACGCCGGGCCGCGGCACCGCCGCCGGGATCGCCGCGCGCCGCTCGTGATGCCGGCGCCGCCCGGACACCCGACGGCCCAGACGAGTTCCAGCGCCCCCGCCACGCTGGCGCCGCGCCTTGCCGTGCTGGCCGCCTACGTGGCGGCGACGCTGGTCATGACGTGGCCCTACGTCAACTACGGCGAGTTCCGCCGCGCCGGCTACGAAGGCGACGCGCGTCTGGTCGTGTGGATCCTGGCCTGGGACAACCGGGCGGTCATCGACGGGCTGCCGCTCTTCCGCGCCAACGCCTTCTTCCCGGCGCCGGAGGCGCTCCGCTACAACGAGCACATGTTCGGCCTGAGCCTGTTCACGCTGCCGTGGGCGCTGCTCGGTGCCTCGCCGCTCGTCGCCTACGGCATCGTCTGGTGGTCGTCGTTCGTGCTGAACGGCCTGGCGGCCTATGCCCTGGTGCGGCGCGTCGTGGCCAGTCGCGTGGCCTCGTTCCTGGGCAGCCTGGTCTTCGCCTTTTCGTTCTTCATGATGCTGCATGGCCACGCGCATCTGCAGCTCACGCTGGCGTGGCTGCTGCCGGTCTCGCTGCTGCTCGCCGAACGCTGGTTCGACCGCCCGTCGCTGCCGCGCCTGCTGGCGTGGCTGGGCGCGTTCATCGTGCAGTCGCTCGTGTCGTGGTACATGGCGGTGATGGTGCTCGTGGCCACCGCGGTGATGGCCGTGGTGCTGGTCGCCACAGGTCACGACCGCGCACCGGACACGACGGACACGAGCGGCACGAGCGGCGCTCCTCGCCACGGCCTGTGGCGCCGGCGCGCCGCGCACCTGGCACTGGCGGCCCTGGTCGTGGCCCTGTGCGTCTGGCCCTTCGCGCGTCACTACGTGGGGCTGCAGGCCAGCGATGCCGAAGCCGCCGCCGCGTCAGCCACGCTCGATTCCTACTGGATCCCGCCGGCCAACACCATGACCGGCCGGTGGTGGCTGAGCGCCGTCGACGATCGGCCGGGGTCGATCTGGGGAGAGAAGAGCCTGTTCCTCGGCTGGATTGCCCTGACCCTGACCGGCATCGGTTTCGTGGGGTTGGCCCGCCGCCGCCCGCCCCCAGCTCGCGCGTGGTTCTTCCCGGTGCTGGCGGTGGCCGGCCTGCTGCTGTCGCTCGGCCCATCTCCGGAGCTGCCGGGGGGCGCCACGTTCGCGCCGTTCCACTGGCTCGCGGCCGTGCCCGGCGTGGGCGGGCTGCGCGCGCCCGCGCGCTTCGCGGTGCTGGTCACGATTGGCGTGGCGGGACTCACCGCGCTCGGCGCCGAGGCTCTCGCCCGGCGCGGCGGACGGCGGGGCACGATGCTGCTGTGCGCGCTCGTGCCGCTGATGCTGGCCGAGTGGTTCGTGGTCGATTTCCCCGGAGGGAAACCGCGGCCCTTCGACGTGCCGCCCATCTACCTGACGCCGCGGGTGCAAAAGGCGCGAGCCCTGGTCTCGCTCCCCGACTATCAGGGCACCCCGCAGTGGTACCCTGAACAGCGACTACCTCTACTACTCGACGGCGCACTGGCGGCCGATCGTGAACGGGTTTGGACGCAGCGAGCCGCCCGGCTACGCGGACCTCGTGGCCAGCGCGCGCCTCTTCCCGGCCAGCGCCCGCCGGTTGCGCGACTTCGGCGTGGACTACGTGGTGGTGCACGCCGATCGCTATCCCGACGGCGCCGCCGCCCTGCTTGCGGCCGCGCGCGGCCATCCCGACACCCGCCTCGTGAGCCGGATCGGGTCGGACTACCTGTTCAGCATCGGCGAGTGAGTGAGCGCGGGGTGACGGAGCCGATGGTCGGGCGCGCGCCGGCCACCGTGCTGCGGACGGTCATGCACCGACACGGCGCCGGACGCCGTCAGCGGGACAGCGGGGCCCGGCACACGAAGTTCGCCGCCTCGTCGATGCTGCCGCGTCCCGAGTAGGCAGCTACCTGCGGATGCGGACACAAGGGCCGCGTCCGGGTCACGACGCCGCCCTCGACGTGGCGCGCCTCGACGCGCGTCGGCGCCACGCCCTGCTCCACCCACTGTTCGAGCACTGTCAGCATGTCGAAGCCGTCGAGCCCGGGGCCGCCCGTGCAGTGGTGCATCCCGGGCACGAAGTAGGTGCGGCTGAAGGCATCGGCCGCGGCCTGGCCGCCGGCCAGGCGCGTCATCTCCTCGATGTAGCGCAGCGTGCCGTAGGCGCTGATGGCCGGGTCGGCCCAGCCGTGATAGACCAGCAGGCGGCCACCGGCTTGCTTGAACGGCCGCAGATCGGGGTCGAGCGGGCTCAGGATGTTGGTCATCGTCTTCAGACGCGGCAGGTCGTCAGGAAAGCGGAAGGTGCGCCACGAGAAGCCGGGCGCGTCGTCCTCGAGCGCCAGGAAACGGAAGTTCGCCTCGGCCAACCCGTAGCCCGACGGCGGGCGGCCGGTGAAGGCCAGCGTGCCATCGGCCTGCCGGGTGGGCGGCTCGTTGCCGGTGATCCAGCCGCGCCACCCCGAGGGCCCGCCCTCGTGCCCTTTGGGAAACGGCGGCGCGTAGTCGCGGCCGGCCGCATCCTTGAGCCCGGCATAAATGGTCTCGACCGTGGCCACCTGCGCCGGCGTGAGGCACTCGGCCGTGTCGGCCCCGGTGCAGGTCAGCGTGGCGGGCGCGAAATCGCAGGTCCGCGGGTCGGACATCAGGCCGTCGACCAACCCGTCCTTGCCGTCGCACACCGCCAGCGTGCGGCGCGACAGCAATTCGACCTTCTCGACCGGCAGGTAGTTGGCGGGCGAGGCCAGGAGCTTCTGGAAGAACACGGCGCGGCCGGCCTGCATCGGCGTGCCCATGGCAGGGTCGCCGGCAATCACGCCGTCGAAGTCGCCGGGATAACGCTGCACTTCCATCAGCGCCTGCCGTCCGCCGTTGGAACAGCCGTTGAAGTAGGCGTGCGCCGGCAGGCGGCCGTAGAAGGAGGCGGTGAGGGCTTTGGCCGCCACGGCGGTGACGTGCGTGCCGCGATGCCCGTAGTCGATTTCCTTGGCGCGGTTCTGGCCCCACGCCGGGTCGCTGGCCACGTGCCCGGTGTCGGTCGTGGCCGACGCATAGCCGCGGCTCAAGCCGTCGCCGAGGCCGGGCAGCGTGCCGCCGAGGCCGCCGACACCCTGGAAATAGAACTTGCCGTTCCACGCCGCCGGCAGGGCCAGGCGGAAGGTGACGGTGTTGCCGGGCACGGCCACGTGACCGTCGACCCGGCAGTGCGCGGGGCTGGCCGCATCGGGCGTGGCCGCGGTGATGGCCGTGCCGGCCGGCGCGCGGCGTTGCAGGTCGGCCACCGTGCACGCCGCGGTCGCACCTGGCGGCGCGGCGGCCGGAGCGAGCACGGGTGCAGGGCGGACAGGCGCTGGCGTCTGCGCCCGCGGCGCCGCGGCGCCGGCCACGGTGACGCCCGCGATGGCCGCGACGGCCAGGCCGTAGCGGACGCGCGCGGCTCCGTCCACGGCGCTACGCCGCCTCTTCCGCGGGCTGGCGGAACTCGCCTTCCCATTTGGCCACCACCACCGAGGCCAGGCAGTTGCCGACCACGTTGGTCATGGTCCGGCCCATGTCCATGATCGCGTCGACGCCGAGGATGAGCGTGACCCCCTCGAGCGGCAGGTTGTAGCTGGCCAGCGTCGCCGCCAGGATGACCAGCGAGGCGCGCGGCACGCCGGCCACGCCCTTGCTCGTGAGCATCAGGGTGAGCAGCATGGTGACCTGCTGGCCCACCGTCAGGTCGACGCCCGCCGCCTGCGCCACGAACACCGCGGCCAGCGACAGGTAGAGGGTGCTGCCGTCCAGGTTGAAGCTGTAGCCGAGCGGCAACACGAACGACACGATGCGGCGCGGCACGCCGAAGGCCTCCACGCACTCCATGGCGCGCGGCAGCGCCGCCTCGCTCGATGTGGTCGAGAAGGCGATCAGCGCCGGCTCCTTGATGGCCTTGAGGAACTCCAGGATCGGGATGCGCCAGATGAGCATCACCGGCACCAGCACCACCAGCGCGAAGACGGTCAGCGCCACATAGAGCGTGAACACCAGGTAGGCCAGGTTGAAGAGCACGCTGAGGCCGCTCGAGCCGATGGTGTAGGCGATGGCGGCGCCGACGCCGATGGGGGCGTAGAGCATGACGATGTGGGTGACCTTGAACATCGTCTCGGTGAGCGCTTCGCACCACCGGATCATGGGCCGGCCCTTTTCGCCGACCATGCCCAGGCCGATGGCGAAGAGCATGCTGAAGACCACGATCTGGAGCACGTCCCCGGTGGCCATGGCCTCGATGACCGAGGTCGGCACCATGTGCAGCAGGATCTGATCCCAGGTCTGGGCGGTGGCGGCAATCGGCGGCGCACCGGCGGGTGGGGGCAGTTCCATGCCCACGCCCGGCTTCATCACGTTCACGGCCAACAGGCCGATGAGCAGCGCGAAGGTGGTCACCACCTCGAAGTAGATCATGGCCCGCAGGCCCATGCGGCCGACGTCCTTGAAATGGCCGGCGCCGGCAATGCCCGCCACCAGGGTGCCGAACAGCAGCGGCGCGATGATCATCCGGATCATGCGGATGAAGATCTGGCTGAAGGGCCGGATGATGTCGGCGATCTTGGGGTCCGTGACGCTGATCACGTACCCGACGATCAGGCCCACGACCAGCCCGATCATGATCTGGGCGGTGGGCGAGATACGGGGCTTGGCGGCGGTAGTGGACACGCCGGGATTGTATTACGGGGCGGGCCGGGCGCCGTCCTGTAACCGGCGAGCGGTCAATCCACGGAGCGGCGCCGCCGCCGCCAGCGGCGGTGTTGCTGCCGCGTTCCAACAGTGGGCTGCCAGCGGTTGGTCGATGCCTGCTCCACACGGCGCGCGACGCCCCGGCCCATGCGGTCGAGGCTGCGTCATCAGCCCGACCTCGCCACGACCCGACCAGCGCCGGCCGGCCGGCAGGCGACACGAATCGGCGCGCGGCGGCGCGGCCTGGGTCGCGGCCCGCCCGGAGACGAGGACCGGACGGCCGGATGGCGCGCCGCGGCCGGGCCGGCCGATTGTACCTTCAGGAGCGGGCGTCGTATCATCTGCGGGCCGGCCCGCCCTGGCCGACGTCGAGCCGCAAATCAGCGGCGTTCAACCTAGAGAGGGGGAGCTGATGCCCGTGAAAACGTCGCTGATTCCGACAGCCCTGGTGCTGCTCACGATGAGCGCAGCGGTAGACGCGCAAGTGCTTGGCAGCTTCACGTGGCAAACCCAGCCCTACTGCAACGTCGTGACGCTCACCATCATCCAGCAGGGCAACGTCTACCAGGTGGCAGGCAAGGATGATTTGTGTGGCGCTGGCACCGCCCCGATCACCGGCACCGCCGTGGCTGGGGGCAGTGGCATCGCACTTGGCTTTTCGATCTCACCGCCGGCCGGCGTTCCCGTCCACGTATCAGCGACCTTCAACCTGACGAATTTTTCAGGGACGTGGTCGGACGATTTCCGCAATGGCGGCACGTTCGCGTTCGCCGGCAACGCTGTAGGACCCTCACGGCCGACTCTGGGGCTGCCAATCAGCGGCGGGAACGGTGAGGGCGTCGGCGGCACCATTTGCACTTCCGTAGGGGTCGAGGTCTTCACCCGCGATCGCATGGGCAACTTCGTCGATTCGCGGTTCAGCTTCATCATCCCCGGTTTCGCCAACGGCCAGATTCGCGCCACGGGCTCGATCCGAAACGGGACCTCGAATCTGATCTCCGTCGAGCACCCGCGAGCCGGAGCCTACTGCCTGGTGTTCTCCAACCCTCAACCCTCACAGCTCCAGGCTGAGTCGACGGTTGTGTCCATCCACGCGGAGCAGTAGGTCGGGTGGTGCTCACCGCGCCCGGGCCAGGCGGCTCACCAGTTCCCAGTTGAAGCGGACGAAGCGCTGGAACTCGCTTTCGCGCAGCCGTTCCTGGTCGCCGTGCATGCCGTAGCCGGCCGACTGGTCCTCGAGATCGACGCCGGCGCCGATGCCGATGCACTGCACGCCGCGCGCGCGCAGCGGCCACATGTCGGTGGCGTAGGTGCTCATCGAGGGCAGCGTCGGCACCTGGTAGATGGCCTCGGCCGCGGCCTCGGCCGTGGTGAACAGCTCGCCGTCGAGCCGCGTCGGCGCAATGGCGGGACGGTTGCCGCCGCCCCCGGCAAACTGCACGTCCACGGCCGGGTCGTTGATGGCCGTGCGGATCTGCGCCAGCAGCGCCGCCGGATCTTCGCTCGGCACCATGCGCACGTCGAGCCGCGCGGTCGCGTCCGAGGGAATGACGTTCGACCGGTAGCCGCCGGCAAACAGGTTGGGCGACACCGAGGTGCGGGCCATCGACGCGTGCCGGGGTTCGTGCTGCCACAGCCAGTCGGCCGCGGCGGCCGCCACCTTGGCATCCGGCGACACGATGTCGCGGTAGGCCTGGGCCTGCTCGGGCGAGGCGGCGACCGTGGCCAGGCGGCGGAAGTAGCGCCCGGTCGTCTCGTCGATCTTCACATCGGGCTGCCACCGGATGAACGTGCCGACGGCGTTGCCGAGGTGCGCGATGGGATTCGAGGTGAGCGGCACCGAGCCGTGGCCGGAGACGCCCTTCGCGGTGATCTCGACGCCGCGCGAGATCTTCTCGATGACCTGCACGGTGGCGTAGCGCACCGCGCCTTTCTCGCGGATGGTGTCGCCGCCTTCGGCGATGCAGTACTCGGCGTCGATCTCGGGATAGTGCTGCGCCATCATGAACCCGATGCCCAGGTTCGACTGCCCTTCCTCGCCCGACTCGGCCAGCAGGATCACGTCACGATCGAGCGGCACGTTCAGGCGTTTCAGCAGCAGCATGGCCATCACCGCCGAGGCCAGGTTGTCCTTGTCGTCGATCGCCCCGCGGCCGTAAACGTAGCCGCCGTCGCGCGTGGCGCTGAACGGCGGGAACTGCCACTTGGCCGCGTCCACGCCGACCGTGTCGAGGTGCCCCATGAGCAGCAGCGGGCGCTTCTTGCCGTTGCCCTTGAGCCGCGCCACCACGTTGGGCCGTTGCGGATCCAGCGCCAGAATCTGCGCCGGGATGCCGGCCTGATCGAAGACGCCCTTGAGGTACTCGGCCTCAGCTCGCTCGGACGTGGTCGAATCGAAGCGGATCAGCGACTGATACAGGTTCAGCGCCTCGGGCTCGACCGCGGCCCAGTTCGGCAGTGCGGTGGGGCCCTGGGCCACGAGCGACGTCACGACTGCCGCCGCCAGCGCGGTCGGCAGCACCAACATCCGCAGGAAACGGCTCGGCCTCATGGCGCCGGATTCTGTCATAAGTCAGCACCCGTACACACGAACGCCCGCTCGACGGTCGAGCGGGCGTGACGTGTCCGAGCCCGCGCTTACGCCATCCGCGCTTCGAGCTCGGCGTCGATGGCGTCGAGGAACTCTTCGGTCGTCAGGTACGGGTGGTCGGCGCGAATCAGGATGGCCAGGTCCTTCGTCATGCGGCCCGATTCGACCACGTCCACGCACACCTTCTCGAGCGTCTCGGCGAACTTCACCACGTCCGGCGTGCCGTCGAACTTGCCGCGGTAGTAGCAGCCCGCGCGTCCAGGCGTAGATCGACGCGATCGGGTTGGTGGAGGTCGGCTTGCCCTGCTGGTGCATGCGGTAGTGGCGCGTGACCGTGCCGTGCGCGGCCTCGGCTTCGACCGTCTTGCCGTCGGGCGACATCAGCACCGAGGTCATCAGGCCGAGCGAGCCGTAGCCCTGCGCCACCGTGTCGCGACTGCACGTCGCCGTCGTAGTTCTTGCACGCCCACAGGTAGCCGCCGTTCCACTTCATGTTGGCCGCCACCATGTCGTCGATCAGGCGATGCTCGTAGGTCAGGCTCTTCGGCCTCGAACTTGCGCCTTGAACTCGGCGTCGAAGACCTCCTGGAAAGTGTTCTTGAAGGTGCCGTCGTAGACCTTCAGGATGGTGTTCTTGGTGGAGAGGTAGACCGGGTAGTTGCGGCCGAGCGCCGTAGGTGAAGCAGGCGCGGGCGAAGCCCTCGATCGACGCGTCGAGGTTGAACATCGCCAGCGCCACGCCGCTGCCGTTGGTCTTGATCACTTCCTTCTCGATCGCCGCGCCGCCGTCGGTCGGGCGTCCAGCTGAGCTTGATCGTGCCGGCGCCGGGGAACGTGGATTTCCTGCGCGCGGTACTGGTCGCCGAAGCCGTGACGGGCGACGACCACCGGCTTGTCCCAGTGCGGCACCAGCCGCGGCACGTTCTTGCAGATGATCGGCTCGCGGAAGATGGTGCCGTCGAGGATGTTGCGGATCGTGCCGTTGGGCGACTTCCACATCTGCTTGAGGTTGAATTCCTTGACCCGCGCCTCGTCCGGCGTGATGGTCGCGCACTTGACGGCCACGCCGTACTGCTTGGTCGCGTTGGCCGAATCGATCGTGATCTGGTCGTCGGTCTGGTCGCGCGCTTCGATGCCGAGGTCGAAGTACTTCAGGTCGATGTCGAGGTACGGCAGGATCAGCTTCTCGCGGATCTTCTGCCAGATGATGCGGGTCATCTCGTCGCCGTCCATCTCGACGACGGGGTTCTTGACCTTGATCTTCTTCACGCGCAGCTCCTTGAAAACACGAGGAAACGGGGAATTATAGCGCGCCGGTACAGAAAACCGGCGGCGCCCGCCGGGGCGGGGCCGCCGTGCCTTCACGCCGGACTTCGGCTCCGCCGCTACTTGACCGTGTCGTTGACCGCCGCCTTGCCGCTGACCAGTTTGCAGATGGCCGAGTTGGCCAGCACCTGCGTGACTTCCAGGACGCCCGTCTGTTCGACCACCTTGTCGAGCAGCTTGCCGTCGGCGTCCTTGATTTCGTCGACCACGTGATGGACTTCGAATTTCTGCCCCACCTTCACCCCGGCGCCGGCGCCGCGGTTGATGTAATAGGAGCCCGCTCTGGTGCTGACGATCTGCCCCTCGGGCACGGCCGGCTGCATCGACTGCAGCCCGGCGGTCTGGGCGCTGAGCTTCTCCACGACCTGCTCGATGGCTGGACGCAGAGCTTCCTGGGCCGCCCCTTGATCGAAGGTCTGTTCGGCGCTCACGCCCTTGAAATAGCCCCCGCCCATGCGCTTGTTGCCCTGCCCCACCGCCACGATCATGATCTCGCCGGTCTCGGTGTTCACGAGGCGGGCGTCGACCTTGCTCTCGGCGTTGGAATAGGAGCCGCCGACGCCGCGCAGCCCGATCGACGTGCGTTTGATGGAGAACGCGGTGATCGACCCGGTCAGCAGGAGTTGCACGCCGAGCAGCTTGCCGACCTTGGCCGCGGTGGCGGGCGTCACCGCGCCGCTGGCGCCGAGGCTCTGTTCCCGCAGGATGGCCTCGAGCTGCGCGCGCTCGATCACGGTGTATTTGCCGCTCTGCACGAGCTGTGTGGCCAGTTCGTCGGCCGCGGCCCGGCCGAGGTTGTCGCCCCACCACGCCCAGGTGCTGCTGTTCTCGAAATTCGCCACCGCGATACGGATCTTCGCCTGCGCGAACACGGTGGACGGCATACCCACGAGGCTTGCGGCAAGCATCAGCAACACGGCTGTCAGTCGACCAAAGCGGACCATCGATCTCTCCTTGGCGCGGCCCTGGCCGCGTCCGAACGTGCACGATCCTGCCCCGGAATGCGTCGCCGGGAGGGATGAGTTCGCGTGGGTTATCGGCTCGAACGGCACCAGCAGTCCAGCCTGTCATTCGAAGTAGCGCCGAAACGGCCGGCGCCGGCTCAGGCGGCGGCGACCGGGCGCGCGCCGGGCGGAATCAGGCGTGCACGCCGGGGGCTTCGTGCCCGGTGCGCTCGACGTACTCGATGTAGGAGCCCGGATAGAGGTGCGGCTGGGCCTCGGTGCCGCTCTCGCCGCCCAGTTCGAGCACGCGGTTGCTCAGCCCGCGCAGGAACGCGCGGTCGTGCGAGACGAACAGCATCGTGCCCTCGAAGTCCTTGCAGCGCCTCGACCAGCATCTCCTTGGTGGCCAGGTCGAGGTGGTTGGTCGGCTCGTCGAGGACCAGGAAGTTCGGCGGGTTGAGCAGCATCCGGGCCATGACCAGGCGGGTCTTCTCGCCGCCCGAGAGCGCGCGGATCTTCTTGTCGACGTCGTCGCCCGAGAACTGGAAGGCGCCGGCCAGGCTGCGCAGCATGCCGATCGACTCCTCCGGGAAGTCGTTCTGCAACTGCTCCTCGATGGTCAGGTCCGGGATCGAGCACGTCGAGCGACTGCTGGGCGAAGTAGCCCATCTTCAGGCTGGCGCCGAGCCGGACGTCGCCGGCGTCGGGCGCGGTGCGCGCCGGCGATCATCTTGAGCAGCGTGGTCTTGCCGGCGCCGTTCCTGCCCATCACGCACCAGCGCTCGCCGCGCCGGATGGTGCAGGTTGACGCCGTCGTAGACCACGCGCTTGCCGTAGGCCTTGGTCACGCCTTCGAGCACCGCCACCTGGTCGCCCGAGCGCGGCGGCTGGCGGAAGTCGAACTTCACCAGCTTCCGGCGCTTCGGGCAGCTCGATCTTCTCGATCTTCTCCAGCGCCTTGACCCGGCTCTGCACCTGCGCGGCCTTGGCGGCGTGCGCGGCGAAGCGGTCGATGAAGCGCTGTTCCTTGGCCAGCATCGCCTGCTGGCGCGCGTAGGCGGCCTCGCGGTTGGTCTCGCGGATGGCGCGCTCGCGCTCGTAGAAGTCGTAGTTGCCGGAGTAGGTGGTGATTTCGCCGCCGTCGATCTCGGCGATCTTCGGTGACGATGCGGTTCATGAACTCGCGGTCGTGCGAGGTCATCAGCAGCGCGCCCGGCAGCGTCTTCAGGAACGCCTCGAGCCAGATGATCGATTCGATGTCGAGGTGGTTGGTCGGCTCGTCCATCAGCAGCACGTCGGGCCGGCCGAGCAGCACCCGGGCCATGGCCACGCGCATCTTCCAGCCGCCCGACAGCGCGCCGACGTCGCCGTCGATGCGGTCGTCCTCGAAGCCGAGGCCGTGCAGCACCTCGCGCGCCTGCGCCTCGAGCGCGTAGCCGCCGAGGTGCTCGTACTCCTCCTGCACCTCGCCGAAGCGCGCCAGGATGCGGTCCATGTCGTCGGCCTGCGCCGGATCGGACATGGCGTGGTTGCAGCGCCTTCGAGCTCGTGGTGCAGGTCGCCGACCCGGCCGCTGCCGGCGATCGCCTCGTCGAGCACCGAGCGGCCCGACATCTCCTCGACGTCCTGGCGGAAGTAGCCGATCGAGAGCTTCCTCGGCACCGAGACGTCGCCCTCGTCGGCGGCTTCCTCGCCGACGATCATGCGGAAGAGCGTGGTCTTGCCGGCGCCGTTGGGGCCGACCAGCCCGACTTTCTCGCCGGGGTTGAGCTGGAACGAGGCGTCGACGAAGAGGACCTGCCGGCCGTACTGCTTGCTGATGCGGGAAAAGGAAATCATGGGCGGATCGCATCGATTGTACCGGCCCGCCGCTAGAATGTGGCGGGCAACCACCGGTGAGCATTCCGTCGAGCCGTCCCACCTACGTCGTCACGGTCGCGCACGGCACGATCTTCCGTTCCCGCCTGATCGCGCTGCTCCAGGCCGTGTTCTGGCCGCGCACCTGGCGGCGGTGGCTGCGCCCCCGGCGCACGGCGTGGGAGATGCGGGAACGCTCGCCGTGGCTGGGTCGGGACGAGGCCCTACGCCGCGCCGTCAGCGCACTCGGCGATCCGGATCGAGTGCGCGTCTACCCGTTCCTCTGGTCGGGCCGCAACGGCGTCGCCGACCGGACAAGTGCGGCGGTGCGCCTGCGCCGCCAGGTCGAGGCGCGGATGGCGCGCTACCCGGAGGCCCGCCACTTCGTCATCGCTCACAGCCACGGCGGCAATGTCGCGTTCTATGCCCTGCGCGAGAGCGCTGTCATGGCCGCGCGTCTCGCCGGCCTGGTATGCCTCTCGACGCCGTTCATCAGCGCCCGCCGGCGCAATCTGCGCGACGTCGTCGATGCCTTGTTGTGGTCGAGCGGAGTCATCGTGATCGTGACGCTGGTTGGACTGACCTACGCCAGCCCGGAACACTGGGTGACGCGCAACGGCTGGGTGAGCCTGGCCGTGTGCGCGATCGGGGTCGCGGCCGTGTTGGCGCTGGCCCTGGCCATGCGGCGCCAGGCCGAACGGGTGGTGGCCGAGGCGTCGTTCCCCGCGGCGGTGACCGTGCCGGTGCTGACCATCCGCGCGCCGGCCGACGAGGCGTCGATTCTCGCTGGCCGCGGCCGAATTCCTGCTGTGGACGACCAACGTCTTGTGGACGGTGCCGTGGCGGCTCATGCGCACCGTCAACGAAGGGGTGCTGCGGTTTTTCACCACGGACCGGCACGAGACGGAAGCGCGCAAGCTGGCGCACAGCGCCATCCTGTGGGTGGTGCTCGGATCGTTGGGCTGGCTGTGGTGGCGCGGCGGACCGTCCGCGGAGGGACTGGCGTCGGTGCTGGCCTCGGGCGTCGCCGCCGCCACCGGGCTGGCCCTCGCCGCGGTGGCCCTGTCCCTGGTGACCGCCTACGTGTGGGGACCGCTGCTGATCGTGCTGTGGCCGTTCGCCGCCTTGTGTCTCTGGCCGTTCGGCGGCTGGCTGGCGATCGTCGCGCCCTTCGTCGAGGTCAACGTCGGCTGGTCGCCGCCGGGGTATAGCGAGGCGGTGCTCCTCACGACCGGGCCCGAGCAGGGCGGCCTGGCGCACAGCGCCTCGTATCAGAATCGCGAGGCGCTCGCGATCCTGGTCGGGTGGCTGCGCGGCCCGCGGCCCCGGGCGGCCGACGACGTCGCGCTCCGATCGATCCGTGGGTGAGTCCGGGCTGCGTCGGGCCCAGCTCGGCGACCCGCTTTCGCAACGACCTGATGGCCTGGCGGGGGCGGGCGCGCACCCCGGCTGCCCGATGTGAGACGACCGGCCGCTGCTCTCTACCGAACGGCGCTCGGGGCCGCGCCGGCACCGGGCAGACGGCGCACCTGGATCACGCTGGCGCCCGGCCGGCCCGAGGTCCACGCCGCCACCACCTGGCGGTTGGAGACGGCCATGACCGGATAGGTCGTGGGCCCCGTCGAATCTCCGCCGGCCAGACGCGCCGGCGGGGCGAAGCGCATCGAGCCGTCGGCCAGACGTGTCCCAGCGCTGTAAGCGGCGGTGCGAACGCCGCCGAGCGATTCGTCCCAGGCCGCGACGATCGAGCCGTCGGCCAGCGCCACGACCTGTGGGTGCGAGGGTTTCGGCGCCCCCAGGGTGGGAATGCGCATCCGCGGGGCAAAACCGGTGTCATCGCGCAGGGCGGAATAGAACAACGCCCCGATCGGCTCGGCCCCGGGAATGACCGTGGGCCACACGATGTGGACCTGCTGATCCGGGCCTGCCGCCAGCGCCGGTCCGTCGTCGGGGCAGCCGTGGATCGACCAGCCGTCGGCGCTCACGCGGATCGGCGCGGCAAACGTGCGCCCGCCGTCGGGCGACACGGTGAACGCCATGTCCCGCATGTTGCCGGCATAGACGTGCCGCCATGCCGACACCAGCCGGCCGCCGGGCAGCGCCACGAGGGCCGTCTTGCAGCAGTAGCAGACGCCCGCCGTCACCGCCCGTTCGGGCGTGGCACGGGCGCCGAACGACGCGTAGTAGAGACTCGACTTCTGCGCCGTGGCGACGCCGTCATGTTCGCCGCCGCTCATGGCCGCGTGCTCGCCTTTCGGCCCGGCCAGGCCGCGGTGGTCGAGCCACACGACGTGGGCCACGCCGTCGGCATCGAGGGCCAGGGAGTGCCAGCCGCGATCGCCGGGCGCCCCAGCCGTCTGCAGCGACACCGGCGGGCCGAACGACAGGCCGCCGTCGCCGCTGCGCGCGAGCTTGATGGCGGTGCCGTCCTCGCCCTTCGCGTTCCAGACCACGACCACCTCGGGCCGCGTGGCCCCGGGCGGCACGTGCACCGCCACGCGCGGCGGCAGTTCGCCGTTGACGCGCGTCTCGCCGGCCACCCGGTTCACCCGCACCGGCGCGGCAAAGGTCGCGCCGCCGTCGCGGCTCAGGGCCACGTAGACGTCGGCAGCGCTCTGTGCCGCCGCCGCCCAAGTGACGGCCACGTGCGCGCCGTGGGCGGCAATCCAGGGCGCCGAGTTCGAGCGCTCCGGCACGGCCAGGGTCACCGGCGCGGCCGGGTTCTGCGCGTGCAGCAGCGGCCGCGCCAGGCCCGCGGCCAGCACGAGGGTCAGGATCCGGACGGCGCGGCTCATGGTCATGACCTGCCCGCCGGTGCTACGCCATGATCTCGATCTCGGGGTCGAACACCTCGACGCCGTCGATGAGGATGCTGTAGCGGAAGCGCTTGCCGGCCTTGACGTCGCTGCGCACGGTGGCGCGGGTCGCCCGCTCGAACTCCTTGGGCTCCCCCTTCAGGGGGTTCTTTTCCTTCCACTTGATCGACACCTTGTAGGGGGTGTCGCTGGCCGCGTTCACGACGGTCCAGTCGACGATGTCGCCGGCGCGCACGGTGAGCGTCTCCGGCGTGGCGCTGACGCGCACGCCCTTGCCCCGAACCGTGGACGGAAAGACGAAGATCGTCGAATATCTCACCCTGCCTCGAGCGGCCATGTCGATGCTCCTTGTGGAAGTCGTGCGTTGCCCGGCAACGATACACCACTCACGCGGCAACGAGCCGACGAGCCCGGGCGGCTACGTGCCCATCAACACCGCGAAACGCGGCAGGGCGCGCAGCGCGGCGAAGTCGTCGTCCGAGGCCACCCGGGTGCGGCTCACGCCGAGCGCCAGCGCCTGCTGCAGCGCCGTCACCGCCTCGTCGCCCCGCCCCGCCAGGGCGTGCACGGCGGCGGCGCGGTACCACACCTGCGGGTCCTTGGGCGCCCGCCGCAGCGCCTCGTCCACACGGCGCAGCGCGGCGGCGCCGTCGCCGGCCTTCTGCAGGTACAAGCCGAGGGCCGACAGGTCCTGGACGGCGGTCGGATTCACCGCCAGTTGCTCCTCGGCCAGTTCGGCCGCCCGCCGATACGAGACGGCGGCCTCGGGCGCGCGATCGAGCTTGAGCAGGGCGTCGCCGAGATTGCGGTGGGTGCGGTGTTCGTTGGGGCGGAGCGCGATGGCCCGCCGGAAGGCGTCGGCCGCCCTGGCGTAGTCGCGCCGCTCGTAGTAGACCACGCCGAGATTCGAGTAGGCCTGCGCGGCCGGGGCGATGGCGATGGCCTTCTCGTAGAACTGCACGGCGCGCGCGCTGTCGCCGGTGGTCTGGTAGATGGCGCCGAGTTGCTGGTAGCCGACCGCGTTGTCCGGCTGCAGGGCCACCAGCCGTTCAGCGGTGTCGCGCGCCTGGTCGTAGCGCGTGGCCTGGAACAGCGCGCGTCCCATCTCGGCATAGGGCTGCCAGTTGTTGGGCCGCGCGGCGATGGCCCGGCGCCATTCGGCGACGGCTTCATCGAGCCGGCCGAGCGCCGCCAGGGCGCGGCCGAGATGGCGGCGCGCTTCGTCGTTGTCGGGCTGCAACGCCAGCGTGCGCTGGAGTTCGGTGACGGCCTCGGCGGTGCGACCGCTGTCGACCAGGCCGCGCGCATAGGTCAGGCGCACCGACGGCCGATCGGGAGCGAGCTGCAGCGCGTTCCGCCCGGCTCGTTCCGCTTCGTCGGCGTATTTCGTGTCGCGCGTGGCGTTGTAGAGCTCCCAATAGGTTTCGCCCAGGGCCGCGTGCGCATCGACGAACCGGGCATCGAGCCGGAGCGCCTCGCCGAAGGCCACGGTGGCGCGCTGCAGGTTGCCGGGCGTGTCGCGGCGCTCGAGCGCGGCCCGGCCGCGCCAATACGCGTCGAGCGCGTTGGCATTCGAGGTTGGCGGCGTGTTGAGCCGATCGCGCAGCTCGCGCGACATCTGCACGCTGAGCGCGCCGCCGAGCGCGGCGGCCAGGCGCGCCTGCATCTCGAACACCCGATCCGACGCGCCCTCGACCGCGTCGGCCCACGCCACCGCGCCGTCCTGCCGCAACAGGGTCAGCCCGAGGCGGAGCTGCGGGCCGGCGGCCTGCACGGTGCCCTCGACAACGAAGGTGGCGCCGAGGTCGCGGGCGATGTCGCCGGGGTTGGTGTGCCGGCCCCGCGCCTCCTCGACGGCCGTGCGCGACAGCACCGTCATCTTGGGCAGCGTCGCCAGGTTGGTGATCAGGCTGTCGGCCACGCCCGCCGCGAGGTAGTCGTTGGCGGCGCTGCCCGTGCCGTTGGTGAGCGGCAGCACGGCAATCACCGGGTTGTCGACGTCGAGGTGGACCGGGCGATTGACCGCCCACACGGTGGCCCCGACGATGGTCAACCCGAGGGCCGCGGCCGCCGCCCAGCGCTGCCACGGCGGGCCCGCCAGCGGTGTGGGCGGGGCGAGCAGGCCACGCAGCTCGTCGGCCACCAGGCGCGCGCGCGGCGGGCGCAGCGCCGGGTCGGCGGCCAGCAGGCGCGCCACCAGCTTGTCGAGCGCCGGCGTCACCGTGGGCACGAGCGTGGACAGGCGCCGGGCGATCCGCTCGATCGAGGCGCGGGCCAGGGTGAAGGGCTCCCGCTCGGGGAAGGGGCGCTTGCCGCTCACCATCTCGAAGAGCACGACGCCAAGCGCGTAAAGGTCGGAGCGTTCGTCGGCCGGCTTCCCCACCCACTGTTCCGGGGCCACGTAGCCGGGCGTGCCCATGAAGCCCTCGTCCGCCTCGGTGTCCGGGCGGCCGCGCGGCCGGAAGCGCGCGATGCCGAAGTCGAGAATCTTCACGACCCCGCCGGGCGCAAGCATGATGTTGGCCGGCTTCAGGTCGCGGTGCAGGACGCCGCCGGCATGGGCGACGTTGAGGGCCTCGGCCAGTTCCACGGCAATGCGGACGGCGTCGGCTTCGGCCAGCGGGCCGCGGGCCAGTCGGGCGGCCAGCGTCTCGCCTTCGACGTATTCGAAGACGATGGCGATGTCGCCATCGTGCTCGACGACGTCGTAGACGCCGGCGATGGCGGGATGGCTGATGGCCGCGGCGGCGCGGGCTTCGTCGAGCAGTTGGGTGCGCCCGCCGGTCGTTCCGGCCTGGGCTCCGGCCACGGTCTTCAACGCCACCCGGCGCCCGAGGCGCGTGTCTTCGGCAAGCACCACCGTGCCCATGCCGCCCTGGCCGAGCTCGCGCACTACCCGATACGGGCCGATGGTCGCGCCGTTCACCGGTGAAGCACCTCGAAGGGAAGAGAGGGCCTCGTCACGCGCCGGCGGGCGCCAGGGCGCGGGCCCCGGCGCCGTCGGCGCGCGGTGTCACTCGAGGCGAGCGCCGCTCACTGCTGCATCGAGCTCTTGCCCTTGGCGGCAATGGCCTTGTTGATGGCCGCGACGGTGTAGTCGGCGCGGAACGCCACGATCTTCTTGGCCAGTTCCGTGGCCTTGGCCCGGTCGGCCATCGAGATGCCGTCGATGGTGGCCTTGCCGGCCTTGACGCGCTCGTCGTAACGCACCGACTTCGGGTCGTCGATGAACATGTTGAGCGTGATGATCGGATCGTCGTGCATGCCGTCGCTCTTGCGGTCCTTGGGCAGCGCGCCCTGCTCCTCGAAGTGCTTGGTGACGACGTTGTAGGTGTAGTAGTCCGGGATGTGGAGCGCCAGCGCCTTGCCGGCCCACTTGGTCGTGAGCTTGTCGGCGACGGTCTGCTGGCCCTTCTGGTTGCCGCCGCTGTCGCCGATGAACACGATGGTCTTGAAGCCGTGCGCCTGGAGGCTCTCGGCGATGTCGGTCAGCACCGCCTGGAAGGTCTCTTCACGCATGGTGATGGTGCCGGGGCTGGCCATGTGGCCGGTCTTCTTCTCGATGTCGCCCTCGGGCACGTACTTCACGATCGGGGCGCAGACGGCGTTCCCGAGCTTGCGGGCGATGGCCTCGCAGTTGGCGTGCAGGACGTAGTTGTGCTTGCCGGTGACCAGCCAGGGGCCGTTCGGCTCGATGCCGCCGGTGGCGATGATGGCGGTCGTCTTGCCGTCCTTGAGCGCGTCGCGGACGTCCATCCACGTCATCTCTTCGAGCCACACCGTGTCGGCCTTGGGCAGCGGGTTGGGCGCGTCGGCGCAGTTGTAGGGGTTGTCGCGGCAGTCGCCGCCGCCCATCGAGCGCGGATCGGGCGGACGCCGCTGGTCCTGCTGGGCCGCCGTGACGGCGCCCACCGCCAGGATCACCGTCGCGAGAGCGAACATCGTCTTCTTCATGCGCTGTACTCCTCTGGATCGAGCTGCAAGGTCGGCACCCCGGCCGAGGGTCTGGATGACGGCCGGGCGGGCTGCCACGCCGGCAGCCCAGGGGTGGCCCCGGCGACCGCCCTATTCTGTGCCAGAACGAGGCGGGGCGCGCGCCGCAGCGGCGCGGCGCCGGCCCGCCCGCGGCCCGCCGCCGCGGGTTACGGCGTGCGCACGGCCGCCGCCACCTTGAGGGTGTCGCCGGTATCGGTCTTCAGGGTGAGAGCGACCGTGTCGCCAGCGGCCAGGGCCCGGGTAAGGCCGATCAGGCGCAGATGCGGGGCGGTGGCGGCAGCGGCCACCCCGCCGTAGGCGGGAACGGCGAACTCGGGGACCACGGCCGGCTCGGCGGCGCCCACCGCGGCAGCGCGAAACTCGACGCCGGCGGCGGCGTCGCTCGCCGCCGACACGACGTAGACGTCGTACATCGACGGGTTCTTCAACTCGACGTAGGCCGACGTCCACGTCGCCCCGGCCGCAGGAATGGCCACCCAGGCCGAGACCGCCGACGGGCCGGTTTGCGCACGCGCCGACGACACCAGCACGAGCACGAAAGCCAGGACGAACGAGATCAGACCGACGCGCCGCATCGCACACTCCCCTGCCGTCACCGGCGTCACTGACAGCAGTGTAACGCGGCCGGGTGCTAGGCGGCGGGCTCCTGCGCCAGCGCGAAGCGCCACTTCTTCCGGTCGCGCACCAGCAGGCCGGCGGACTCGGCGTCGAGCGGCCGGGCGAACAGGTAGCCCTGCGCGAAGTCGCAGCCCAGGTCGCGGAGCTGTTCGTGCTGGATCTCGGTTTCGATGCCTTCGGCCGT
The DNA here is from genome assembly GCA_963843885.1 of uncultured Acidobacteriota bacterium. GTDB lineage: Bacteria > Acidobacteriota > Vicinamibacteria > Vicinamibacterales > UBA2999 > CADEFD01. Next base: position 209,510 of record CAWJMJ010000002.1, on the reverse strand, counting down.
CACCGTCAACCCGAGCTGCTCGGCCAGCATCACGATGGCGCGCAGGATGGCCGGGTGGCGCCGCTCGCTGGCGATGAACGAGCGATCGAGCTTGAGCCCGGCGATCGGCAATTCGTGCAGACACGACAGCGACGAGTAGCCGGTGCCGAAGTCGTCGAGTACGACCCGCAGCCCGGCGTCGCGGAACTGCCGCAACGTCTCGGCGGCGCGGTCGATGTTGCCAATGGCCGCCGACTCGGTGATTTCGACGACGATATCCGCGGGCCGCAGCCCGTGCTCGGCAATGGTCGCGAGCAGCGTGGCCAGCAGGCCCTCTTCGGCGAACTGCGAACTGGCGAAGTTCACGTTGACCCACACCGGGGCGCCCATCGGGTAGGCATCGCGCCAGGCACGGAGCTGCCGGCAGACGGCGGTGAAGAACTTGCGGCCGATCGGCAGGATCAGGCCGTTGGCCTCGATGAGCGGCACGAACACCCCTGGGGGGACGAGCGTGCCGTCGGGCTGACGCCAGCGAATCAGCGCTTCGAACCCGGCCAGGTGGCCGGTTTCGAGGTCGATGAGCGGCTGGAAGTAGGGCAGGAACTCGTCGCGTTCGAGTCCGAGGCGCAACGCGGTCTCGAGCCGCAAGCGCTCGAGCACCTGCTCGCGCATGGCGACGTCGAAGACCTCGATGCGGCCCTTGCCGACGCTCTTGGCCCGGGCCATGGCCGTGTCGGCGTCGCGCAGCAGGTCGCCGGGCGTGACCGGGTCGCCGCCGCCGAGGGCAATGCCGACGCTGCCGCTCGTGAAGATCTCGCGGCCGTCGATCACGAACGGCTGCGCCAGCGCGCGCTGTACCCGGTCGGCGACGTGGGTGGCGGTGGCGGCGTCGAGCACGTGCGGCAGGAGGATCACGAACTCGTCGCCGCCGAGCCTGGCCACGGTCTGATCGCTCGGCGACGAACTCGGGCGCGCCAGGCCGTCGGCGGGCAGGAGCAAGCCCTCGAGCCGCTGCGCCACGGCCCGCAGCAACTGGTCGCCGCAGTGCTGGCCGTGACCCTCGTTGACGAGTTTGAAGTCGTCGAGGTCGAGCATGAGCACGGCGCAGCGTCCCGGGACGCCGTCGGCGTGCTGGCACAACCAGCGTTCGAGCCGGTCGTGGAGCAGCATGCGGTTGGGCAGGCCGGTCAGGGCGTCCATGACCTTGCTGTCGGTGATGTCCGATTGCGAACCGGCCAGTCTCACGGGCGTGCCCTGCCGGTTGCGCACGACCATGCCGCGGGCCAGCACCCAACGGTACGCCCCCGAGCTGTGGCGGATCCGGTGCTCGTTCTCGAAGTGCGCGACGCGGCCGGACAGATGCGCGTCGAGCGCCTGACGCAGCCGCGGCAAATCGTCGGCGTGCACGCGCCCGAACCATTCCTCGGGGCTGGTCCCGATGTCGGCGCCATCGCCGTCGACGATGGCCTTCCAGCGGTCCGAGTAGTGGACGCAGCGCGCCACCAGGTCCCAGTCCCACAGGCCGTCGTTGGCGCCTTTGACCGCCAGCGCGTAGCGTTCTTCGCTGGCACGCAGCCGCGCTTCGGCCTCCTTGAGGGCCAGCTGCGTGCGCAGGCGGGCCAGGGCTACCGGGAAGTCGATCGGCTTGGTGAGGTAGTCGTTGGCGCCCAGCTCGAGCGCGGTCACGATGTCCTCGCTCTGATCCTTGGCGGTGACCATCAGCACCGGCAATTCCGCCGGCGTCCAGCGCGCGCGGATGGCGCGCAGCACGTCGAGACCGCTCATGCCCGGCATCTGCACGTCGAGCAGCACGGCCGCCACGGGCTGGCGCGCGAGCGTGTCGAGCGCCTCGTGACCGGAGGCCGCCAGGACCGAAAGGTAGCCGCGCTTCTCGAGCCGGCGCGACAGCATGTCGCGGTTGGCGACTTCGTCGTCGACGATCAGGACCGGCGACGCCGTCGTCATGCCGCGTCCTTGCCGGTCGCCGGGCCGGCGTCAGCCACGCCCGGCAGGCTCAGGTCGGGAGCAGCCGGACCGGGCAGCCACACCGAGAAGGTCGAACCGACGCCGTCGGTGCTCTCGACCTCGACGCGGCCGCCAAGCAGCGCGCACAAGCGCCGGCTGAGGGCCAGTCCGAGGCCGGTGCCGCCGAAGCGCCGGGTGTTGCTGGCGTCGACCTGGGCAAAATCCTGGAACAGCCGGCCGATCTGATCGGCGGGGATGCCGATGCCGGAATCGCGAATCGCCAGCACCACGCCGGCGCGGCCGTCGCAGCTGCCCGACCGCACCAGGAGTTCCACCTGGCCCCGTTCGGTGAACTTGACGGCGTTGCCGAGCAGGCTCACGACGACCTGCCGCAACTTCGCCCGGTCGGTGATGAGCGTGTCCAGGTCCGGCTCGACGGCAGCGGCGAGCGTGATGGTCTTGGCGTCGGCCGCCGCCCGCACCGCGGCCAACGCGTCAGCCACGAGGGCGCGGAGGTCCACGGTATCGAACTCGAGCGCGACGCGTCCTGCTTCGAGCCGCGCGATGTCGAGCATGGCGTTGATGATGTGCAGCAGCCGCCGCCCGGCCTCGTGGATACGGTCGAGGTCCTGCCGCGCGGCCGGCGGCGCGTCCTCGGCGAGCAGCTCGCTGTAACCGAGAATGGCGTTGAGCGGCGTGCGCAGCTCGTGATTCAAAGTCGAGAGGAACGCGCTCTTGGCGACGCCCGCGGCCGCGGCTCCTTCCCTGGCCAGGCGCAGCGCGGCGCGGCGGCGCGCCTCGGTGACGTCACGCACGACGGCCAGCACCGTCCCGTCGCCGCCGAGCCCGATCAGGCGCAGCTCATGCACGACCTCGGCGGCGGGGTCGGCGCCGGCGACCGTCACGGTCGCGACCTCGCCGCTGGCCCGCGTGCGGCCCAGCGCCGCCTCGACGCCCTCGACCTCGCCGGCGGCGATCGAGATCGCGGAGCCGTCTGCCGACCAGCCCCTCGCCGACCGTGCCGAAGGCCGGCACCGGGGTGCCGTGCTGCGCGGCGATGACGCCGTCAGGGTCGAGTTGGAGCACGAGGTCGGGAAATGCCTGCAGGAGGCCCTTCGTCTCGACTGGGGTGCCGGGGCGCGCAGTGGTGGGCATGGGATCAAGGTTCCGGCGTGACTGGCCCTGGGGCTCGTCGCGCCTATACCTTGTATCGGCTCCCGCGTGCCCGGGCTTGATTCCGGTCGCCCGCAGCGCGCCAAGGAGACGCCTAGCGCCGGTTGACCAGGAACTCCTGCACCTTGCCGTCGGGGGTGCGGTACATCAAGGTCGTGGCCGGCGTGGACCCGAGCACCAGGCGGAGGCTCGAGACCTCCATGCCGCCGCGCTCGCGGATCGGGCCCGCCGACACCCCGCCCACTTCGCCCGCTTGGTCGAGCGACGCCGCGATGGCGGCGAGCCGGGCCGGCGACAGGAAGGCGCTGTACTCCTCCCCGAGCAGCGAGCGGTCCACCTGCCTGGCCCTGATTTGGGCCAGCAGCTGCAGGGCCATGTCCTTGGCCGGGGGCCCGGCCACGACCGGCGCGTCGGCGCTCGGCATCAGCCTGGCCAGCACGGCGCTCTCGATGGCATCCAGCACCCCGCCGGCCCAGTCGGCGTTGGCCATCACCACGACGCCCGAGCGCGACGACGGGATGAAGGCGTTGCGGGCGTTGAAGCCGCTCACCGCCCCGCCGTGCTGCAGCACCAGCACCGGACCGCGGTCGCGGATCGACTGCCCGCAGCCGTAGCCGCTCGACCGCCCGTCGGTCAGCGTCCGCGGCGTGCTCATGATCGCAAACGACGCCGGCGTCAGGACCTGGCCGGTCATGAGCGCCAGGTCCCAGGCCAGCAGGTCGGTGGGCGTGGACCACAAGCCTCCGGCCGCGCCGATCCAGCCGGTGCCCTCGGGCACGGCCGGTTCGGCCGGGCCGAGGCCGAGCGGGGTGTAGCCCTCGGCCATGCCCGGACCGCCGCGGGCCGGCTCGTAGCGCGTGTGGCGCAGGCCGAGCGGCGTCAGCAACCGCCGCTCGAGCGCGGTGGCAAACGGCTCGTGCCCGGCCATCTCGGCGATGTGTCCAAGCAGCAGGTAGCCGGTGTTGCTGTAGGAGTAGCGCGAGCGCGGCTCGAAGTCGAGCGGGCGCGTGGCGTAGTCGGCGATGATCTCGGCGCTCGGCCGCGGCGCCGCCATCGGCCGGTCCACGAAGTCGAGCGGGTAGTAATCACGGTAACCCGACACCATCCCGGCGACGTCGCGCACGGTGATGTCGGCGGCGCGGGTCAGCGCCGGCGCGTATTTGGCCACCGGCTCATCGAACGACAGCCGCCCTTCCTGTTGCAGTTGCAGCGCCACCGCACAGGTGAACTGCTTGGTCACCGAGCCGATGGCAAAGAGCGTGTCGGCGGTCACCGGCGTGCTGGCGGCGAGGTTGGCGAGCCCGTAGCCGCGGGCGAAGATGACCTCGCCCTCGCGCATCACGCCGACGGTGACGCCGATGGCGCGCTGCGCCGCCACGGCGGCGGTCACGAAGCGGTCGAGGTCCTCCGCCGCGAGCGAGGCCAGTTCCGGCACGGCGTCGGGCGCCTGCGCCGCGGGAGCGGGGGCAACCGCCGTGGCGGGAGCGGGCGGCGCGGGGCGGCACGCCGCGAGCACGAGCACGGGCACGGCGACAATCGACAGGATCCGGGACATGGCGGCTCTCGACACACGCGCGACAGGCGGAGCGGGGTGCTCCGTCGCCGCCGGCGCGTCCGAGAGTCTACCGCCGAACCGCCCGTCCTCCGCACCCGCGGTCACGCCCGTCGCCGCTGCTCGATGAACTGCTTTTCCACTTGCCATCCGCCAGAGAAATGTAGACCCTACTCGATCAACGGGATAGCCAACCCACGGGAAGCGCCGGCCGGGACGTTTCCTCGCCAAGGAGCTCGACATGACGCGTTCGCTGATGATGGTGGCCGGTGCGTGCCTGGCCTCGGCGGTGTCGGTCGGCGGCGCTGCCGCGCAAACGCCGGCCGCGGCACCGGGCCCTTCGCCCACGTTCACCAAGGACGTGGCGCCCATCCTCAACAAGAACTGCGTGAGCTGCCATCGCCCCGGCGAGATCGGGCCGATGTCCTTCTTGTCCTACGAGAGCACCCGGCCGTGGGCCCGCTCGATTCGCGAGAAAGTCGTGTCGCGCGAGATGCCGCCGTGGGCCGCTGACCCGGCGCACAGCATGAAGATGCGCAACGACCGGAGCCTGGCGCAGCACGACATCGACACGGTGGTGGCCTGGGTGGCCGCCGGCGCGCCGCGCGGCAATCCGGCCGACCAGCCGCCCACCCCCACCTTCGCCAGCGGCTGGCAGCTGGGCGAGCCCGACTACGTCTTCGAGCAGCCGGTCGAGTGGACCGTCAAGCCCGACGCGCAGGAACCCTATCTGTATTTCTACGAGAAGATTCCCTTCAGCGAGGACAAGTTCGCCAGCGGCGTCGAAATTCGCCCCAGCACCTTCAGCGTCGTGCACCACTCCGGTGTCTACATCATCGACATCCCCGACGGCTACACGGTGAAGGACGGTTACCTGTACGACGCGAAGGGCACGCAGGTGCCGCCGACCGAGCCGATGGGCAAGCGCGTCGTCGACGGCGACGGCCTGGCCGGGGCCGACAAGGTCATCTCCTACGTGCCCGGCCGCGGCTACGAACAGCATCCGCAGGGGTTCGCCAAACGCATTCCCGCCGGCAAGTATCTGCGTTGGGTCATGCACTACAATCCCACCGGCCAGCCGGAGAAAGATCGCAGCAAGCTCGGGCTGTGGTGGGCCAAGGGCCCGGTCACGCACGAAGTGCTCAATCTGCAGGCCGGCGACCCGGTGCCGGGCAGCGGCGGCAAGGGCCTCTACTTCGCGCAGGGCAAGGAAGTGCTCTACGAGTCGGACGACACGACCGGGCGGCGCGGCAAGACCCCGACCATCCCGCCCTACACCGAGGCGTTCAAGATGATGGGCATCACGCCGGTCAACGAACCAATCACCCTCTACGCGCTCACGCCCCACATGCACCTGCGCGGCAAGAGCATGAAGTGGTGGGTCACCTATCCGGACGGCCGCGAGGAGACGATCCTCGACGTGCCCAACTTCGACTTCAACTGGCAGATCCAGTACGAACTCGAGCAGCCGCTCCAGCTTCCCGCCGGGAGCAAGATCACCAACGTGGCGATCTACGACAACTCGGTCAAGAACCGGTGGAATCCCGCGCCGGAGAAGGACGTCTACTGGTCCGAACAGAGCTGGGACGAGATGTATCAGCCGACCACGCAGTTCTCGGTGGACAGCCGCGACCTGACGAAAGCCCGGCGCGGCACGAGCGATCCGCCGCGGCAGCAGCGCCGTTAAGGGTTCCGTGGCCGTAACGACGTCCATGCACCCGCAGACGATCTTCGTCCTGATGCTGGCCGCGGGCCTCACGGTGCCGGCCCCCGTCGACGCCGCCCAGGCACCACAACCGGAGCTGCCGCGAAGCCAGGTGCCGACGTTGGGCCGGCCCACGAAGCCCGACGATCCGACGCCGCTGCTCGACTTCTGGGCCTACTTCAAGGGCGCCTGGAACGTCACCTGGGACTATCCGGAAGGTCCGCTCGGTCCGGCCGACGTGCTGGTCGGCCAGACCATCTACACCCAGAAAGACCCCGGTCGCTTCGAGGCGCGCACCGAGGCGACCAACGGCAGCGGCGCGTTCACGGTGACCGAAGCCATCGCCTACGACCGCCAGGCGCGGACCATCACCCGCACGGTCACCGACAGCCGCGGCTTTGCCTATACGCAATCAGGCACCGTGGCCGGCGACCTGGGGGGCCAGTTCACCATCCGGCTCGACGGCGCGCCTTTCACGCATCAGGGACACACCGTGCGCATCAACAGCGTCATGCGGCTGCTCGCGCCGCTCAACTACCGGACGCAGACGACCATTTCGGTCGATGGCGGCCCGTTCACCAACTACGGCAATCCCTGGTGGCGCAAGGACGTCACCGTGCCATGACCGGCCCGCTCGCCCTGCTGCTGGCCGTGACGGCACTGGCTGCTGCCGCGCCGCTGGCGGCGCAGGACAAGGTGCCGATCGTCGCGGTGACGGGCTGCGTCGTGGATCAGGGCGAAACGTGGCTGCTCACGAACGCCACCGACCCGGTGCCGAGCGTCGCCAACGGGCCGGCGGCGGGGCAAAAGATCACCGGCCCCACCTCGGGGACGCAGAGGTACCGCCTGATCGGCGTGTCGGAGTTCGACCTGCCGACGCACAAGGGTCACACCGTGCTGGTCAAGGGGCTGCTCGTGAAGGCCGCCGCCGAGACGCGCGTGAACGTGACCTCGGTGACCATGGTGTCGGCCACTTGCGCCGCGCCCAGACAGAGATAATCGAACCGGTCGCACAACTCCGGAGGGGCTGCGGGTGCCGACATCCGCAGAATCTGGCCACGGCCGCTGGGCCGACGCGCGCCCTCCGTCATCGCCATCGGCCCGGGCAGCGATTCGTGGCGCCCGGCCCAGCCGGGGCGCGCCAGGTCCCACTGGCCCCCGGAGCACAGGCAGTCAAGGCATCGCCGGACCCGCCGGGCCCGCCGTCGGACTGAATGACGCCGTCAGGCGTGCCGGTCGTCGGCGCTGGTCATGGCCGTCAGCGTCAGCGCGCCGGTGACGTTGGCGGTGGTGCGGAACATGTCGGGAATGGCATCCACGGCCAGCAGCAGCCCGATGCCGTCGAGCGGCAGGTTGGCGGCCGCCAGCACCGGCACGATGGCGATGATGCTGCCGCCGGGAATGCCCGGAACCGCCGAAGACGCCAGCACGACGGCGAACCCCACCGAGGCGAGTTCGAGCGGCGCGAACGTGACGCCGTGCAAGCGCGCCAGGAAGAGCACGCCGACCGTCTGCGCCACGGCCGTGCCGAAGTGGAAGACCGACACGGCCAGCGGCAGCACCACCCGTGACGCCGCCGCGGGGAAGCCGGCCCGCTCGGCCGCCTGCACCATCGCCGGCAGCGTGGCCAGCGACGAGCGCGACGCGAAGGCCAGGGCCTGCGCCGGCGCGCAGTAGGCGGCAAAGGCGCGCGGCGACATGCGCCCGGCCACGATGCCGAGCGGATACAGGGCCGCGATGGCCGCGACCGTGAGCGCCACGACCAGCGCCACGTAGGTGACGACGGCGCCAGCCGCCGTCAGGCCGAGACGCGCGGCAAGCGGCACGGCCAGCGCGAAGACCCCCACCGGGGCCAGCCTGAGGATGCCGCCGACCAGCTGTTGCATCGCTTCCGCCACGCCGGCGACAACCCGCACCACCGCCTCGCGGCGCTCCGGCTCGACGCGCGCCAGGGCCAGTCCGAACAGCACCGCGAACACGATTACCGGCAACATCGCGCCGTCGGCGGCGGCTTTCGCAACGTTCGCGGGAACGAGGTCGCGGAGCCACTGCGTCAGCCCCGGCGGCGCCGCCGGCACGGGCTGCGTCGCAGTCCCTCCGGCGGGCCCGGCCACAGCGCCTGGATCCGCGGCGACGCGGCGCAACACCGGCTCGGCGATGAGGATCGTGCCGGCGCAGGCGGCCGCAAGCAGGGCCACGCCGATGACCGTGGCACGTAGGCCCGTCCGCCCGAACCCGCCAGCCGTGGTGCCGACGCTGGCCACGATCAACGTGACGACCAGCGGCATCGCCGTCATCCGGATGGCATCGACGAAAAGGCCGCCCACCGTCGCCGCCGTGGTCAGCAGCGCGGCGGCCGCCGGGCCGTCGGCGCCGGCGACGGCCAGGCCCAGCAGGAAACCGCCGAGCAGGCCGATGAGCACGCGCGTCGCGAGGGTCATGCGCAGCTACGGTAGCCGAAGTACCGATGGCGGGACGCGTTCATCCGATGTCTTGCGCCGGGAGAGCTCATGTCACTCCATACGCCGCACCTGCCCGCGTGGCTGCTGGCCGTCGTCCTCCTGGGTAGCGCCGGCTGCGGCGGAAGCCCGCTCTCGCCGAGCCAGCTCGAGGAACTGGCCGCGCTCACCACCATCACCGACACCTTCAGCGGCGCCGTCGCCACTGGCGCCTCGGTCGTGCATCCCTTCGTCGGCAAGGCCGGAGGCAACGTGACGCTCACGCTGACGGCCGTCGCGCCCGATAGCGCCGCCCTGCTCGGACTCGGTTTCGGCACCTGGAACGGCTCGGCGTGCGCCGTCCAGGTCTCGACCACCCTGGCCCGGCTCGACGAGGTCTACCAGACGTCGCTGCCGGCGGCCGGCAACTACTGCGTGGCGATCTCCGACGTCGGCACATCGCCGCCGGGCACGACCTACACCGTGCGGGTGGCGCATCCCTGACCTGCGGCGCAACATCTGTTAGGATTCGCGCCGACGATGGTGCGCGACGAGATCCCCACGCCTGCCCTGCTGCTCGACCTCGATGCCTTCGAATGGAACGTCACGACCATGGCGGGTTTCGTGGCGGCCCGCGGCAAGGGCTTCCGGCCGCACGGCAAGACGCACAAGTGCCCCGACATCGCCCGGCGGCTGGTCGCGGCCGGAGCCGTCGGGTCGTGCACGGCTAGGCTGAGTGAGGCGGAGGTCTTCGCGGCGCACGGCATCCCCGGGCTGCTCGTGACCACCGCGGTCGTCGGCGCGCTGAAGGCCACACGCGCCGCCGCGCTGACCGTGGCCGCGCCCGACACCATCTTCGTGGCCGACGACGCCGGCGCCGTGGCCGAGCTCGACCGGGCCGCCGGCCGGGCCGGGGTGCCGATGCAGGTGGCCGTGGATCTCTATTTCGGCCGCACCGGCGTGGCTCCGGGCGAGCCGGCGCGCGACCTGGCGCGGGTCATCGCCTCGTGCCGGCACCTGCGCTTCGCCGGCCTCCAGTCCTACGACGCCGCCGCCTCGCACACCCTCGGCTTCGAGGCGCGCCGGGCGCGCACGACCGGGACCATGGCCCAGGCCGTGGCCACCCGCGAGCTCATCGAGGCCGACGGGCTGCCCTGCCCGATGGTGTCGGCCGGCTCCACCGGCAGCTACCGCTTCGACGCCGAGACCCCAGGCATCACCGAACTGCAGCCCGGCAGCTTCATCTTCATGGATGCCGACTACGCCCGGATCGGCGGCGCCGACGGCGGCGAGGCCTACACGGACTTCCGCACCGCCCTGACCGTGATCACGACCGTGATCAGCGTGCACGGCGACGAGGCCATCGTGGACGGCGGCTACAAGGCTTTTGCCACCGACCGGGCCTTCGGTCCCGAGCCGATTGGCGAGCCCGGGCTGACCTACGCCTGGGCCGGCGACGAACACGGCCGTCTCGACCTGCGCCAGGCGGCGCGGCGGGTGACGGTCGGCGACCGGGTGGCCTTCCGCGCCCCTCACTGCGATCCCACGGTGAATCTCTACGACGAGATCCACGCGCTGCGTGGCGATCACGTCGAGGACGTGTGGCCGATCGCCGCGCGCGGCAAGAGCCAGTAGTGGCCGACCGGGGCGCCGCCCGCCTGTCCGAGAGCCTGGAGCGCGAACTGCGGGCCGCGCTGTCGGGCGAGGTGCGCATGGACCGCGCCACCCGGGCGCTCTATTCCACCGACGCCAGCGTCTACCAGATCGAGCCGCTGGGCGTGGTCCTGCCGCGGTCGCGCGACGACGTCGAGGCCGCGGTCACGATTGCCGGCCGGCACGGCGTGCCGATCACGGCGCGCGGCGGCGGCACCTCGCAGGCCGGCCAGTCGATCGGCGCCGGCCTGGTGCTCGACACGTCGAAGCATCTGCAACCGCGTGCTCGAGATCGATCCGGACGCACGGCTGGGCGCGGGTCGAGCCGGGCGTCGTGCTCGACGAGCTGAACGCCGCGCTTCAGCCGCACGGCCTGCGCTTCGCGCCCGACGTCTCGTCGCCAGCCGCGCCACCGTCGGCGGCATGATGGCCAACAACTCGAGCGGCGCCCGCTCGGTCATCTACGGCAAGACCGTCGATCACGTGCTCGACGCAGCAGGTGGTGCTGGCCGACGGCTGCAGCGCCCGTCTCGGACCGCTCGACGCGGCGGCCGACGCTCGCGCAGGCCCGCGCCGGCGACTCGCTGCTGGCGCGCGCTATCGCGACGTGCCGGCGCTCGGCGCCAGCCCACGCCGCCGAGATCGACCGCGCGCTTTCCCGAAAGTGCTGCGCCGCGTCGGCGGCTACAACCTCGACGCGTTCGTCGATCCGGCCGCGCCGGTCGACCTGACGCGCGTCATCGTCGGCTCCGAAGGCACGCTCGGCTTCATCCTCGAGGCGCACCTCAACCTGGTGCCGCTGCCGGCCGCCAGAAGCCGTGCTGACGATCCAGTTCGACGACCTGCTCGATGCGCTCGGCGCCACGCCGATCATCCTCCGGCACGGGCCCGTCGGCGGTCGAGGTCATGGACGCGTTCATCCTCGACCACGCCACAGAGTCACGCCCGCTCGACGCGGCCTGCGGCAGATCGTCGACGGCGACGCGCTCGCGCTGCTGTGCGTCGAGTTCTACGGCGAGCACCTCGACGACCTGCCTGCCGCGCATGCAGGCGCTCGAGCGCGACCTCGCGCGCGCCGGCATCCGCTGCCGCGTCGCGCCAGCTGTCGAGCCGGCCGCCCAGGCGCGCATCTGGAGTCTGCGCGAGGCGGCGCTCGGCCTGTCGATGGCGATGAAGGGCGACGCCAAGGCGCATCTCGTTCGTCGAAGACACGGCGGTCGCGCCCGAGCGGCTGCGCGACTACATCGAGCGCTTCCGCCAGTCGTGGCACGGCACGGCACGCACGCCGGCGTCTACGCGCACGCCTCGGTCGGCTGCCTGCACGTGCGGCCGGTGGTCAACCTGAAGACCGCCGAGGGCGTGGCGCAGTTCGAGGCGATCGCCCACGACGTCGCCGACCTGGTGCTCGAGTTCGGCGGCGCGCTGTCGGGCGAACACGGCGACGGCCTGGTGCGCAGCGCGTTCAACGAGAAGATGTTCGGCCCGGCGCTCTACCAGGCGTTCCGCGCGTCAAGCGCACCTTCGATCCGCACGGCATCTTCAACCCCGGCAAGATCGTCGACGCGCCGCCGATCACCGCGCACCTGCGCTTACGGCGCGGGCTACCTCACCGCCGAACCGGTGACCTTCTTCGACTTCGCCGACCATGGCGGCATCGGCCGGCGCCGTCGAGATGTGCAGCGGCCTCGGCGCCTGCCGCAAGACGCTGCGAAGGCACGATGTGCCCGTCCTACATGGCCACGCGCGACGAGAAGCGCACTCGACCCGCGGCCGCGCCAACGTGCTGCGCCTGGCGCATGAGCGGCCAGCTCGGCGAAGCGGGCCTCGGCGACGAGGGCGTCCACGAGGTGCTCGACCTCTGCCTCGAATGCCGCGCCTGCAAGAGCGAGTGTCCGGTCGGCGTCGACATGGCGCGCTTCAAGAGCGAGTTTCTCGCCGACTACTGGGACCGGCACGGCACGCCGCTGTCGCGCGCGGGCGCTCGGGCACGTGCGCGACGTGGCGCGCATCGGCAGCCGGATCGCGCCGCTCGTCGAACGCGGCGACGGCCAGTCGGCTCGGCCGGGCGCTGGCGAACGAAGCGCTGCTCGGCCTCGACCGCCGGCGCACGCTGCCGGCGTGGACGCGGCGCACGCTTCGCGGCCGCCTCGCGCGGCGTGACCGCGCGCTCACGCGCGGCGCCGCGGTGCTCTGTTCGACGACACCTTCACCGAACTACTACGAGCCCGAGATCGGCGTGGCCGCCGTCGAGGTGCTCGATCGGCGCCGGCGCTCGGCCGCGGCTCGCGCCGCACGGCTGCTGCGGCCGTCCGCTGATCTCGCAGGGCCTGCTCGACGAGGCGCGGCGACCGCCGGCGCCAACGGTCGAGGCGCTGTATCGACGCCGCGGCGGGCGGTGCGGCCATCGTCTTCCTCGAGCCGAGCTGCCTGTCGGCGATCCGCGAGGACGCGCCGGCACTGCTGCGCGGCCGGCGCCGCGAACGCGCGCAGACGGTGGCCCGCCGCAGCGTGCTCTTCGAGGAGTTCTCGAAGCCGCAGTGGCAGGCCGGGCGCGCGCCGCTGCCGCTGCGCGCCGGACCCGCCACCATCGCTGCTGCACGGCGCATTGTCATCAGAAGTCGATGGGCCTGGCCGGCGCCGCCGCGCGCGCTGCTGCGCGCGCATTCCCGGGCGCCACGGTCATCGACCTCGACGCCGGCTGCTGCGGCATGGCCGGCTCGTTCGGCTACACGCGCGAGCACTACGACGTCTCGCGCCAGATCGGCGAGCGCAGCTGCTGCCGGCCGCCCGCGCGCTCGGCGGGCACGCGGTGCTCGTCGCCGCCGGCATCTCCTGCCGGCACCAGGTTGCACGACTTCGCCGCGGTCGCCGCCCTCCACCCGGCGGTCTGCTTCGTTCGCTTCTCGAGGAGTCCGCATGAATCTCGCCGTGATCTCGCCTCGCCGCTCTGGTCCTCGCCATCGTCGTCAGCTGCGTGACGACGCTGAACGTCGGCGTGCTCGTCGCTCGCGCTGGCCTGGATCGTCGGCGTCTACCTCGGCGGCATGCCGATCGACACGGTGATCGGCGGCCTTCCCGGTGCCGCTCTTCCTCACGCTGACCGGCATGACGCTGCTGTTCGCGCATGGCGCAGTGCAACGGCACGCTCGACCGGCTGGCGCACCACGCCGTGCGCGTGCTGCCGCGGCAACGCCGGCGTGATCCCGATCATGTTCTTCGTGCTCGCCGTCGCGCTCGCGTCCATCGGCCCGGGCAACATCGCCACCGCCGCGCTGCTGGCGCCGATGGCGCATGGCCATCGGCGGCGCGCAGGCCGGCATCCCGCTGTTCCTGATGGCGATCATGGTCGGCAACGGCGCCAACGCCGGCGCGCTCTCGCCCTTCGCGCCGACCGGCATCATCGTCAACGGCGTGATGACGCAAGATCGGCCTGCCGCGGCCACGAATGGACGCACCTACGGCAACAACCTGATGGCGCACGTCGTGGTGGCCTTCGGCGGCCTACTTCCTGTTCGGCGGCTGGAAGCTGTTCACCACCAAGCGCTCGGCCGACCTGGCGGCGACGTCGGCCGTGACCGAGCCCTTCGACAGCCAGGCACTGGGTCACGCTGGGGGTCATCGGCCGCGGTCGTGCTCGGCGTCATCTTCTTCGACGTCCACGTCGGCATGGCGGCACTCGACCGGCGCCACCGTCCTCTCGCTGCGTGAAGGCCGGCGACGAGAAAGAGGCGATCAAGCGCATGCCCTGGGGCGTGATCCTGATGGTGTGCGGCGTCACCGTGCTCATCGGCGTGCTCGAGAAGACGCAAGGCATGCGCTCTTCACCGACATGCTGGCGCAGCGTCTCGACGCCGAGCACGGTCACCGCCGTGGTCGCGTTCGCTACCGGCCTGGTCTCGGTCTACAGCAGCACCTCGGGCGTGGTCCTGCCGGCGTTCCTGCCGATCGTGCCGGGTCTCGTCGAGCAGCTCGGCGGCGGCGACCCGTTCGCGCATCGCCACGGCGATGGATGTCGGCGGCCACCTGGTCGACGTCTCGCCGCTCTCGACCATCGGCGCGCTGTGCATCGCGGCGCTCCCCGGCCACTCCGCCGAGGACAGCCGGCAGCTCTTCAACAAGCTGCTCGCCTGGGGCCTGTCGATGGCCGTCGTCGGCACCGTGGCCTGCTGGCTGCTCTTCTGATGCCGCGGGTGCCGTGACCAGCCACGTCGCGCTGCTCTTGGCCGAGGCCGCACTGGCCGGCGGGCTGGTCCTCTATCTGTTCTGGCTGCGCCGGCGCATCGGCCTCGCGCCGCTCTATCTGGTCGTCGGCACCCTGCAATACCTGCAGTTCGTGCTGGCCACGGCGGTGCAGGTCGAGCTTGCTCCCGGGTTCGTCATCAGCCCGGCCGCGGCGGTCTTCTTCCCGCTCACCATCGTGGTCGTGCTGCTGACCTATATCGAAGAGGACGCCGTCGAGACCCGAAAGGTCGCCTACGGCCTGGCCATCGCCAATCTGGCCATCTACGCGCTCAGCCTGGTCGCGCGCCAGCACCTCGTCATCGACGGCGCCGGCGACTCGCCGGTGCTCGCCGAACTGACTGGCAATGCGCGCGTCACGCTGTCGAGCGCCGCCGCCTTGCTGGTGGATGTGGTCAGCACCGTCGTCGTCTTCGAGCAGGTGACGGCGCGCGTCGGCGGGCCGCTGTTCGTGCGCGTGTGGCTGTGCCTGGTGGCCGTCATGGCCCTCGACAGCGTGCTCTTCACGGTTGGCGCCTTCGCCGGCCGGCCGCTGTTGATGAACGTCCTGCTCGCCGGCTTCCTGGCCAAAGCCGCCGGCGCGACCTTCTACGCCGCGCTGGTCGCGCTCTACGCCTCGTTCCTCGAGCCCAGCCGGATGTCGTCGGTCGAGGCGCCGCGCGACGACGACGTCTTCGCATGGCTGACCTACCGCCAGCGCTACGAGCAGGCCCGCACGCGCATGACCCGCGACGCGCTCACCGGCCTGTTCAACCGCGGCTACCTGGACGAAACGGCGCCCCGCCACCTGGCGCATGCCGCCCGGGCCGCTCACGAGATGAGTCTGGTGATGGTCGACGTCGACCGGCTCAAGCAGACCAACGACCAGCACGGCCATCACGCCGGCGACCAGTTGCTGACCTTCGTGGCCCGCCAGCTCGAAACGATGGTGCGCTCGTCCGACGTGGCCTGCCGCTACGGCGGCGACGAGTTCGTGGTCGTGCTCACCACCGCCAGCGCCACGGCGGCCGCTATCTTCAGCGACCGCCTGCTCGAACTCGTCGCGGCGCAGTCGGCGGCGCAAGTTCCTGCCCCGGCATGGGCTCCGGCCTCGATCACCATCGGCAGCGCCACCTATCCAGCCGACGGCACGACCCTGGACGAACTCTTGCGGCGCGCCGACGAGCGGCTCTACGCCGGCAAGCGGGCGCGCGCCGGGGAACACTCGGGCGTGGCCTAGTCCGGCGTCGCCTGGTCGCTGGAACTAGGCAAACGAAGGCTTGCGCTTCTGGGCAAAGGCCGTCACGCCCTCGCGGAACTCGGGGCTGCCGTAGCAGGCGGCAATCAGGTCGTCGCACGAGCCGGCGGGCGGCCGCCGCTGCTCGCGCAGCCGCCGGGCCACGGCCTTGGTGGCCACGACCGTGCTCGTCGCCCGCGTGGCCAGCTCGCGAGCCAAGGCCTCGGTCTCGGCGTCGAGTGCCGTGGCTGGCGCCACGCGCGTGGCCAGGCCCCACTCAAGTGCCTGGTCGGCCGGGACCAGCTGTCCCGTCAACATGACTTCGACGGCGCGGCTCAGGCCGATGAGATCGGCCAGCCGCGCCAGGTTCTCGACCGACAGGCAGTTGCCGAGCGTGCGCGCCACCGGCACGCCGAACCTGGCGGTGTCGGCGCACATCCGCAGGTCGCAGGCCACGGCGATGGCGCAGCCGCCGCCCACCGCCGGCCCGTCGACCGAGGCCATCGTGATCTTGTTCACCTGCTCGAGCCGGTCGATGACCGCACCGATGCGCCGTTCGTAGGCGATGCCGGCCGCACCCGTCGTCATGTCGGCAAACTGCGCGATGTCGGTGCCGGCCGAGAAGGCGCCGCCCGATCCCCGTATGATGAGCACGCGCGCGTCCGACGCATCGACCTCGTCGCACGCGTCCACGAGCGCGTCGTACATGTCCCAGGTCAGCGCGTTCTTCGCTTCGGGGCGCGCGAAGGTGAAAGTGGCGAGTGGTCCGTCGATGTCCCAGACAACGTTGCTCGAAGGCATAGTGGTTCTCGATGTCACCCAGGTGATGGCCGGGCCCTATTGCGCGATGTTACTGGCGGACATGGGCGCGCGCGTCATCAAAGTGGAGCCGCCGCGGCGGCGACTCGACCCGGGCCATGGCCGGCGCGGCACGGCAGCGAGAGCCACGCCTTCAACGCCGTCAACCGCGGCAAGCTCGGCGTGGTGCTCGATCTGCAGCACGAGACCAGGCCGCGACGCATTCCGCCGGCTGGCGGCCACGCGCCGACATCCTGATCGAGAACTTCCGGCCCGGCGTGATGGCGCGGTTCGGCCTCGACTACCCGACGCTCGCGGCGGTTGCACCCGCGCCTGATCTACGCCTCGATCTCGGGCTACGGCCAGACCGGGCCATGGGCCGCCAAGGGCGGGTTCGATCTGGTGGCGCAGGGCGTCGTCCGGCATCATGTCGGTCACCGGCGAGCCCGGCCGGCCGCCGGTCAAAGCCGGCATTCCCGTCACCGATCTGGGCGCCGGTCTGTTCGCCCTCGCCGGCATCCTGGCGGCGCTGCATCACCGCGAGCGCTCGGGGCACGGGCAGCACATCGACACGTCGCTCGGCGATGCCGGCCTGGCGCTGTCGGTGTGGGAGGCGACCGAATACTTCGGAGGCCGGGTGCCCGGGCCGCTCGGTTCCGCGCATCGCCTGATCGCGCCCTATCAGGCCTTCCGCTGCGCCGACGGCTACATCACCATCGGCGCGGCG
The DNA here is from genome assembly GCA_963843885.1 of uncultured Acidobacteriota bacterium. GTDB lineage: Bacteria > Acidobacteriota > Vicinamibacteria > Vicinamibacterales > UBA2999 > CADEFD01. The sequence goes on along the minus strand of CAWJMJ010000002.1, from coordinate 192,065 downwards.
AACGAGCGCACCTTCGAGAAGCTGGCGCACGTGCTCGGCCATCCCGAGTGGATGGCCGACCCGCGGTTCGCCGACCGACACGACGCGCGTCGCCCATCGCGACGCGCTCGCCGCCGTCATCGAGACCGAGACCACCGCGGCCGTCGCGCGCCGAGTGGCTGCAGCGGCTCGACGCGGCCGGCATCCCGTGCGGGCCGATCCTCGATTACGCCGAGGCCTTCGACACGCCGCAGGCGCACGCCCGCGAGATGTCGGTCGAGGTCGACCACCCGGTGCTGGGACCGGTGCGATCGCTCGGCACGCCCCTCAAGATGTCGGCCACGCCGCTCGATCCGCGGCGCCGCGCGCCGCTGCTCGGCGAGCACACCGCCGAGGTGCTGGCCGGCCTCGGCTACTCGACGGCCGAGATCGCGGCCCTGCGGGGGCCTGACGAGCCCGCACCCGCCGCGGTCGAGCGGCCGGCCGACCTGTGAGGTCGGTGCTAGCATGACGGATGATCACGTTCCTGAAGCCGCTGCGCCCGACCCTTTATGCGCTGCTGCGCATCGTCGCCGGGTTGCTCTTCTCGTTTCACGGCTTCCAGAAGCTGTTCGGCGCCTTCGGGGCCGCCGCCCCCGCGCCCGCCTTCTCGCTGATGTGGTTTGCCGGCGTGGTCGAAACCGTGGCCGGTCTGGGCATCGCGATCGGCTTCTACGCCAGCCCGTTGGCCGTGCTGGCCTCGGGCCAGATGGCCGTGGCCTTCTTCCGGGCGCACCTGCCCCGCGGCCCGTGGCCGATCATGAACGGCGGCGAGCTGGCCCTGCTCTACTGCTTCTTGTTCCTCTACATCGCGGCGACCGGCTCGGGCAAGTGGAGCGTGCGCTGATCGCCGTGGTTCTTGCAGCCCGTCCACGGCGTGGGGTTCGCCGCCTGATCGACGGACGGGCCGCGAGGCCGGCGCGGAGAGCGTCCGTCAGTCCCGCGCCCGCGCAGGCCCGCGGTCGGGCAGCAGGAACTGCGCCCGGGCCAGCGGGCTCCACAGCCGCTCGTGCGAGTAGAAGTCGTCGAGCAGGCCAGGCTTCCACCGCAGCACGTCGGGGTGCGCGGCCGCGAACTCTTCCCAGGTAGCCACCGGGCCAGCCGCCATACGCTCGGCCAGGACCGACAGGTAGGCGACGGTGATGGTCGCGTGATACAGCCCCGGCACGCCTTTGGCCACGGCGAAATGCTTCAAGTCGTCGGCGAACTGGCGCATCGCGCCATCGAGGCCGAACTCGCGCACGTAGACCCACGCCATGCGCACGTGGTCGGCGTGACGGAAGGCGTCGGTCGAGAGCGTGCCGGCGCGGAAGGCGGCAAAGGCCGCGCGTTCCTCCGCGGTCATGAGCGCCTCCGGCGTGGCGCCGAGGGCGCGGGCGCCTCGCTGAGGCGGTGGGCGTCAGCCGCGTTCAGTTCCAGCGCGAAGACCTGCTTCAGCTGAGCCGCGCGGGCCAGCGTCGCCGGTCCGAATGGCGCCTTGCCGTCGAGCACGTGCAGCAGCACGCCCTCGAGCAGGTCGCCGAGCGTGAGGTCGAGCGAGTCGGCCAGCGCCTTGGTGACCTTGAGCAGGCGTTTCTCGAGCCGGACGCCGGTCTGGACGCGCGTCACGGTGGGGCGGCGAGCAGCGGGTCCGGCGGTTCGTGGCGCCATGGTGTCGTGGTACATAGTACCACGATTCCCAGGCTGGAGGCTACCGCGTCGCGTCGCTGCGGCCGGCGATCTTGCGGCCCATTTCCACCGTCTTGAAGCCGGCGTCGCCCCAGTTCATCACGAACACGTTGAAGCCCTGCTTCATGCGCGTCTCGATGTCGGTGGCGTTGGCCGGGAAGCCGCACGCCAGCTGGTTGGCCTTGCACGCCGCCAGGACCTGTTGGATCGCCGCTTCCCAGGCCTCCATGTCGACCTTGCGCTCGCCGCCCGGCGTGGTCGTGCTGAACACGCCACGCAGGGTGCCGGCGCCGGGCCACAGCACGCCGATGCCGGGGACCGCCGCGATCTCCTTGAGGTTGGCCAGGCCCTTCTTGCTCTCGACGATGGTCCAGTTGATCAGTTCGCCCTTGGGGTTGAGCGGCCACACGTCGGCCTTCTGGCGATATTCGGCCTCGCTCATGCCCCACACGGCCGGGGCGGTGCCCACGTCGTCGGGACGCACGCCGCCCTTCGACTTGAAGCGCATCGCGGCGATGCCGGCGCGCGCCTCGTCCGCGGTCTCGACGGTCACCAGCATCACGCCGCTCACGCCCAGATTGAGCTGCTTGCCGATGCTCGCCTGCGTCGCCGCCAGGTCGGGGTGCAATTCCGGCGCCTTCACGATCATCGGCTGCGTGAGGTGCAGGTACGGTGTGCGCGACAGGATGCCGGCGCCGGCGAGTTCCTTGGCGAACGCGGCGAAGGCGGGATACGCCTTGGCGAAGTCGCCCTCCATCGAACCGTCGAACACGAAGTCGCTGAGCTTGTAGGCGGCCGCCTCCTTGGCGAGCTCGGCCGGAGACTTGGGAGGCGCCTCGGCGGGAGCCGGGGTGCCGGCCGGGCGCGCGGCTCCCGGGGGTCCTCCGGGGAACCGGCGATTGCTGGGCGCGTAGAGCCCGAACACCGGCTGTTTCTGCTCGAGCAGCGCGATGACCCGGTTGTGCCGGGCCGTGGGCGCCTGCGCGGCGACGAAGCCGCCGAGCGCAGTCACCGAGATCACCATGAACGCAGTCAGAGTTCGCACGAAGCCTCCTGAACGCTTCAGACGATAGCCGATGCCGGCGCGCCGCTGTCATGAATTGTAACGGGGCCTGGCACGGAGACATCTCCAGCCGCTGCAGAATCTGCCACCTCGTGGACGTCCCCACAACCGCCGGCGTACGTTAGATTTGGCGCCACGAGGTGCGGATGCGGATGCTGATGGCGTGGCTGATCGTGTGCGGACTCTGCGTACCCAGGGCGGCGGCCCAGGCGCCTGTGCCCGCCCCGGTGCCGGCCCCCGCGCCAGCAGTCGAAGCGACGGCAGACGCCGTCGTGAGGCTCTGGATCGACCGGTGGAACGCGCTCGGCGACGCGCCCGAGACGCTCGACGCGTTCGTCGCGCTCTATGCGCCCGACGCGCTGCACATCGCCGGCCCGACGGCCGATCAGCGCGGCACCGCGACCTATCGCGGTCACCGGGCCATCCGCGCCATGGCCGCCCGCGTGGCCGCCGAGACCGATCGCCGCACCTACCGGATCGAAAGCGAGACGGCGCACGAGGCCACGGCGCTGCTGTTCCACCAGACGACCGGCCCGTGGGGCGGGCCGGCGGTGGCCGTTCAGATCGTCGCCGTCTCTACCGACCGGACCACCCACAAGCGTTACGTCACGCCCGGCGCGGTGTTCTTCCAGCTCGAGGGCGGCACTATCCGCCGGGCTCGCGTCTATCTGGGAGAGGGGGAACGGGCCGAGGTGGAGCCCGAGCCGACACGCAAACGTCCCTGAGGGCCGCCGTCACAACGCCCATCCCCGCCGCTCCCGCCGCCGCCGGCCGCTCGGGACGCGCCGTCTGCTACCGTGGACACATGCGCATTGCCCTGGCCGCTGTTCTTGCCCTGCTCGCCGCCGTCCCCGCCTCCGCGCAGCGCCTGCCCGGCGGCGTGACCCCAGAGCACTACACGCTGTGGTTCGCCCCCGATCTCGAGGCCGCCACCTTTCGCGGCCGCGCCGACATCGAGATACGGCTCGACCAGCCGGCCGCGGCCATCACCCTGAACGCCGCCGAGATCACGTTCGGCGAGGTCACGGTCGAAGCTGGCGGGCGCACGCACCCGGCCACGGTCACGACCAGCCCCGCGGCCGAGACCGCCACCTTCACCGTGCCGGCACGCCTGGCCGCGGGTCCGGCCACGATCCACATCACCTACACCGGCATCCTCAACGACAAGCTGCGCGGCTTCTACCTGAGCACGGCCAACGGCCGCAACTACGCGGTCAGCCAGATGGAAGCCACCGACGCGCGCCGCGCCTTTCCGTGCTTCGACGAACCGGCCAAGAAAGCCACCTTCGACATCGCGCTGATGATCGACGCCGCCGATACGGCCATCTCGAACGGCGCGCCGCTGTCCGACACGCCCGGCCCCGAGCCGGGCAAGCACACCGTCACCTTCGCCACGACGCCGAAGATGTCCACCTATCTCGTGGCGCTTGCTGGTCGGCGACTTCGTGTGCCGCGAGGGCGCCAGCGACGGCACCCCCATCCGCGTCTGCTCCACGCCCGACAAGAAGGCGCTGACCGCCTTCGCGCTCAGCGCCGCCGAGCACCAGGTGAAGTTCTTCAACGACTACTTCGGCATCACGTACCCCTACGGCAAGCTCGACATCATCGGCGTGCCGGACTTCGCCGCCGGGGCGATGGAGAACGCCGGCGCCATCACCTTCCGCGAGCGCATGCTGCTCGTCGACGAAGCCACGGCCTCGATCGGCGTGCGCAAGTCGGTGGCCTCGGTCATCGCGCACGAACTCGCGCACCAGTGGTTCGGCAACCTGGTGACCATGAAGTGGTGGGACGACATCTGGCTGAACGAGGGCTTCGCCACGTGGGCCGCCAACAAGCCGCTGGCCGCGTGGAAGCCCGAGTGGCGCATGGACGTCAACGCCGCCGCGGAAACGCAGACGGCGCTCGGGCTCGACGCGCTGCGCTCGACCCGCGCCATCCGCACCGCCGTCGAGACCCCGGCCGAGATCAACGAGGTCTTCGACCCGATTGCCTACGAGAAGACCGCCGGCGTGCTGAACATGATCGAGGCCTACGTCGGGCCGGACAAGTTCGCGGCCGGCGTGTCGTCGTACCTGAAGCGCTATGCTCGGGAGCAACGCCGCCGGCGAAGACTTCTGGCAGGAGATGACGCGCGTCACCGAGAAGCCGGTGAATCGCATCATGAAGAGCTACGTGGACCAGCCCGGCTCGCCGCATGCTGTCGGTGCGCACGGCGTGCGTGGCCGGCAAGACGCGGGTCACCGTGCGCCAGCAACGCTTCGTGGGCGCCCCGGCCGACGCCGGCACGTCGGCGCCGCAGCCGGCGGCTACCTGGACCCTGCCGGTGTGCGTGAAGACGGGCACCGGCGCCACCACCTGCCAGGTCGTGGCGGCGGCCAGCGAGACGTTCGACGCGCCCGGCTGTGGCGCCACGTTCGTGAACGCCGATGCCCGCGGCTACTACTTCACCGAATATGAACCGGCGGCGGTGAAGGCCTTCGCCACGCGCACCCCGCCGCTGAACGCGGCTGAACGCCTCAGCCTGCTCGGCGATGAATGGCGGATGATGCGCGCCGGGCGTCACGACATCGGGGTCTACCTGGATCTGGCAGCGGCGTTCGCCACCGACGACACGCCGGCCGTGCTGAATGACCTGGTGGCCCGCGTCGGCTTCGTGCGCGGGGCCGTTGCCGACGCGCCGCAACACGCGGCCTTCGACGCGTGGATTCGCGCAACCTTCACTCCAGCGCTCACGGCCGTCGGGCTGGAGTCGCGCGCCGGGGACAGCGACGACGTGCTCAGCCGCCGCGGCGCGCTTTTGCGCCTGCTCGGCGGCATGGCCGGCGACACGGCGCTGCAAGCACGCGCTCGGGCGCTGGCCGAGGGCTACATGACCGACCCGTCGTCGCTGCCGCCGACGCTGGTGGCGCCGGTGCTGCAGGTGGCGGCCGCCGGCGGCGATGCCGCCCTCTACGATCGCTACCTCGCCCGGGTCCGCGCCTCCGCCAAGACGCCGGATGAGTACTACCGGTTCTTCAACGCCCTCCCGGCGTTCGCCGACCCCGCCTTGGCCAGGCGCACGCTGGAATTCGCACTGAGCGACGAGGTGCGGTCGCAGGATGCCCCGCAGCTCATCGGCCAGCTGCTGGCCGGATCGCACGGCGACCTGGCCTGGACGTTTGTGCAAGCGCAGTGGGACGCCATCACCGGCAAGGTCGGCGACTTCCAAGGCCTCCCCAACATCGTCGGCGCGTTGGGCGCGTTCTGCTCGGCCGAGCGTTCGGCCGAGATCGCCGCGTTCTTCAAGGCCCACCCGGTGCCGGCCGCGGCCCGCGCCGTGCGCCAGGCGCTCGAGCGCATCGAAAGTTGCACGGCCGTGGACGTGCGCCAGTCGCCGGCGCTGACGGCCTGGCTGGCGAAGACGAGCAAGTGAGTCGCGGCGGGTGCCGCCATCGCCCAGCCGCTGGCCGGACCGGCGCCATCCCCTCGGCGGCTCCGCTTCGCGCGTCGGTCACTCGCACCTCCCGGCGGCCTGAGCCTGTACAAACCCTTAGGGGGCCCCCATCCCCTGCCCAGGCGACACCCGCACTTTCGGTGCGAGTGTCGGCCACGTGTGCGCCGCGCTCAGAGTCGCCGCCGAGGGGATGGCGCCGAAATCCGTCCAGACCTGCCGCGCCGAACCCGCGCGCGGAACAGGCTGGCCGCATGCCGCTCGCTGAAGATCGATGCGCTGCACATCCCTGGCACGAGTTCGACAGTGAGGGCGGCGTGTTCGCCGTCACGATGGAAAAGCTCCGAACGGCCGAGCTGTCGACGCGCTGTCGTTCGACAGAAAGCTCCGGACTCGCCGCCGGGCGGCGTGACGCGGTCCGGTCGGCGGCGACTCTGAGCGCGGCGCGAACGGATCCGACACTCGCACCGAGAGTGCGGGGATCTGTCCCGGGCAGGGGATGGGGGCCCCCTTAAGGCCCTGCACGGGCGCGAGTCTCGCCGGGAGGTGCGAGTGACCCGCCGTGCGAAGCGGAGGCCGACGAGCGGACCGCGTCGCGCCGTCCGGCGGCGCCCAGGCGTGCGCTGCGGCCGGCAGGGCTGGCCTGGGCACGGGCCTCTGGAATCGCAGCGATTCAAGGCGTGTGAACTGCTAGACTGTGCGCCACTCCGGCGTGCGCGCTGGGGGGCCCGGAGGCTGAGATGCCCGCTGTGTCATGGCTGCGCCGCCCGTCGGCGCTGATTGCCGCCGCTACCTGTCTGTATTCCGCATCGGTCTGGACCCAGACGCAGGCCACGCCTCCCGCGCCTGCCGCCACCGCGCACGCGGCGGATCGAGGCCGCCCACGAAGACGGGCTGCGCGGCGCCGGTGACGGCGGCCGCGAGGCGGCGCGGCTGACCACCGCGGTGGCCGGTGCCGCCGATCCGGCCGCTGCCGGCCGCGCCGTGCCGCGCCGCAACGTCATCGACGACATCGTCTTCGCGCGGATTGCCAGGGACGGCGTGCCGCACGCGGCGCTCTCGAGCGACGGCGAGTTCGTGCGCCGCCTCTATCTCGATGTCACCGGGTTGCCGCCGTCGTCCGCCGTCGTGCGCGCCTTCGTCGCCGATCCGTCCCGGGACAAACGCGATCGCCTGATCGACGAGCTGCTCGCCAGCGACGAGTTCGCCGAGCAGTGGGCGTGGTACTGGGGCGACCTGCTGCGGATGTCGAACGAGGCCGGCCCTGGCGCCAACGCCTTCCATTACTGGTTCAAGGAGCAGCTCCGGGTCGACCGTCCCTACAGCCTGTTCGTGCGCGACGTGCTCACCCCCTCGGCCAAGGTGCACGCCACGATTCCGTCCCTGGCCGTGATCGGCCGCAGCAATCAGCTCAAGAGCCGCTTCGTCGAGAGCGTGGACGACTACCGCATCTCGAACCGCCTCGATCACGTCGACGCGCTCACCATCGACGTCAGCCGCGTCTTCCTCGGCCTCAACACCTCCTGCATCTCGTGCCACGACGGCGCGCTGCACCTCGAGGCCGTCAACGGCTACCTGGCCGACCGCACGCGCGACGAGTTCTTCGCCATGTCGGCCTTCTTCGGCACGACCCGCCTCATCGGCAACTGGAACGACAAGTCGCGCAACGTCGACCGCGACCTCCACGTCGACGACCTCGGGAAGGGCTACGACGGCGGCGACGACGCGCCCTTCCTGACGCTGGCGGAAAGCCAGTTCCCGCGGCCCCCGGGCACACACCAGCCGTCGTTCATCCTGACCGGCGAGAAGCCGCGGCCCGGCGCCGAACCGCGCGCCGAACTGGCCCGCATGATCACCGCGCATCCGCAGTTCGCCCGGGCCACGGCCAACCTGCTGTGGGGCCGGCTCATGGCGGTGGCCTTCGTCGAGCCGCACGACGCCTTCGATCTGAATCGCCTGACCGGCCAGGACGCGCAGCCCAACAACGTGGCGCTGCTCGAGGCGCTGGCTGGCGAATTCACCAGCAACGGCTTCCGCCTGAAGCGCACCATCCGCACCATCCTGCAGTCGAGCACCTACCAGCTCTCGTCGCGCTTTCCCGGGCAGTGGAAGGACGACTACATCCCCTACTACTCGCGCCACTTCGCGCGCGTGCTGACCGGCCCCGAGGTGATTGACGCGGTGGCCACGGTGACCGGCGTGCCCATGGCCTTCCAGATGGGCGGCGAGACCATGACCCGGGTCAAGCAGCTGGCGACGCCGCAGGACATCGGTCGCGGCGCCGAGGGCATGACCGTCGACGCGCTCATGCAGAGCTTCTTCCAGAGCAACCGTCGCACCCCCCCGCAGGCCGGCAACCGGCCATCCACGCTGCAGGCGCTGCTCATGATGAAGTCCACCGTGGTCAACGACCGGGTCACCGTGGCGGCCAAGGGTCGCGTCGCCGAGCTGGTCGGCTCGTCACGCAGCGACGACGAGATCATCGACGAGCTCTACTTGAGCACGATGGCGCGTCCGCCGGCGCCGGCCGAACTCGCGGTGGCCCGGCGCACGCTGGCCAGTCACCGCGCGCGCGGCACCGAAGATTCTGATGTGGGCGCTGCTCAACAGCCCCGAGTTCCTGGTCAACCGCTGAACGAGGCCCACATGGATCGACGACTGAACGACCTCCTGCCGACGCGCCGCGAGGCGTTGCGCTTCGGCGGCGTGGCCCTGGCCAGCACCTGGGTGGACGGCCTGGTATGGCCGCTGCAGATGTCGGCGCAGGGCAAGGCGGCGCCGCGCGGGACGGCGCGCAACTGCATCTTCATCGAACTCGGCGGCGCCATCAGCCCGATGGATTGCTGGGACTTCAAGGAGACGCGCTGGACGCCCAAGGACCTCGACGTGACCGAGGTGGCCAAGGGCCTTTACCTGTCGCAGACGTTGTTCCCGCAGCTGTCCAAGAACATGCAGCGCGTCGGGCTGGTGCGGTCGCTGCAAGCCCCTGAACTCATCCACTTCAACGGCCAGTACCATACGCAGGCCGGCCGCTCGCTCAACCCGGCTATCGCCCGCGAGATTCCCGCCTTTGGTTCGGTCGTGGCCCTGGAGCTGGCGGCGCAGCGGCGCGAGCGCGACACGTTCCCGACCTACATCAGCACCAACCTGACCAAGGCGCGGGCCGGTTCGATTGGCTCGGGCTTCCTGCCCACCTGGACGACCGGCCTGGACCTCGATCCGAGCACGGTCTTTGCGGCCTTCGGCGGCGACATGAGCGGAGCCAACCAGGTGCTGGGCGAGCGCTGGCGCCTGCTGACCGAGCTGGCCAGGATCAACGAGGGCCAACGCGCGGCCATGGGGCAGAAGGCCGCCGACTATCAGACCTTCTACGACGACGCCTACAAGCTGCTTACCGACGAGCGGTGGCCCAAGGTGTTCAGCGCCAGCGCCACGGACAAGGCCCGCTACGGCGACGACGAGTTCGGGCTCGGCTGCATCCTGGCGCGCAACCTGCTGGCGCAGAACGCCGGCACGCGCATGATCTACATCTACGACGGCGATCGCTGGGATCACCACTCGGGCATCTTCGATCGCAGCGTCGAGTGGAATCACTACCGGACCTGCACGCGCCTCGACAAGGGCCTGGTCAGCCTGCTCGATGATCTGGCGGCGGCGCCCGGCCAGGCGCCCGGCACGACCATGCTCGACGAGACGCTGATCGTCGCGCAGAGTGAATTCGGGCGGACGCCCGGCATGAATCCGGTGGCCGGCCGCGATCATTACAAGGGCGCCTACACCGGCCTTTATGCCGGCGGGGGCGTGGTGGGCGGGCGCATCCTGGGCAGGACCGACGCCGACGGCAGCACCTGCCTCGAGACCGGCTGGCGCCACAAGTCGCAGCCGTTCATGGACAACACCGTCGCCACCATCTACTCGGCCCTTGGCATCGACTGGAAGAAGATGGTCACCAACACGCCGTCGGGGCGCGATTACGCCTACGTCGACACCGTCAACCTGGGCGGCGCGGCCATGATGGAGAGCGACGAGATCGGCGATCTCTTCGCGTGACACGCACGATGGCATTCTGCCAGGTGAAGCGCACGGCCGCCGCGTGGGGGCTGGTGCTGGGATTGGTGGCAGGCGCGCCGGCTGCGCCGCGTCAAGGCGCGACGCCGGCCCGGCCCGCCGCGCAGAGCGATGCTCGCCCGCCAACGCCGCCCCCAAGAGTGGCCGGCACGCCGGCCACGACCGTCACGGTTCCCGCCGGCGAGTTCTGGATGGGCCGCACGCGGCTGTGGCTGATGGACGAAATCGGCTGGCAGATCCGCGAGCGCTACGACGACCGGCCCGTGCACCGGGTCCGGCTGACGGCCTTCGCCATCGACGCGTTCGAGGTGACCAACGCCGACTACGCGAGGTTCGCGGCCACGCCGGCCTCGGGCGTCGAGGTGCCGTATCACTGGGGCGGCCCCACGCCGCCGCCCGGAAAGGCCCTGCTGCCGGTCTACAACGTGACCTGGCACGACGCGGTGAAATACTGCGCCGCTCAGGGCGGACGGCTGCCCACGGAAGCCGAGTGGGAACGGGCCGCACGCGGCGACGAGGCCGACCTCGACTACCCGTGGGGCAACGACTACCTGGACGAGCTGCCGCCCGCGCCCGCGCCCCCTGCGGCCACGAGCACGGCGGCGCAACCGGCTGCGCCGACGCCGCCGGGCCGGCCGGGGCGCGGCCGCCATGCGCACAGCGGCGCCAGCACCGGCCCCCTGCCGGTCGGCTCGTACGCCCCGAATGGCTTCGGCCTCTACGACGTCTCGGGCAACCTGTGGGAGTGGACCGCCGACTGGTACGACTTGCACTACTACAGCGAAAGCCCGGTGGACAACCCCACGGGCCCGGCCACGGGCCTTTACAAGGTGATTCGCGGCGGCAGCTGGGCCGATAGCGAAACGCGGCTGGGCACGGTCTACTACCGCAACTTCACCGCGCCGGACACGGCGCAGCCGACCATCGGCTTCCGTTGCGCAGGGCCGGCGCCCACGGCGCCCTGACCCGGCGCGCGGACGCCCCTGGTCCGGGCGTCCACGCCGCCCCGACGCGGGTGCCGCGGTAGCTAGGCGCCGGGCATCGGCTCGTCGGCGCTGCCGCCGTAGATGGCCGGCACCTTGGAACCCATGCTGCGCAGATACGAGGCGAGCTGGCCGCGGTGATGGATGCTGTGGTTGTTGGCCATACCGAGGAACTCGGCCGCAGGTTTCTCCATCATGCCGAAGAACGAGATGCTCTTGGCCAGATCGTCAGCCGCCATGGCCTGCACGGCCTGAAGTTTCTCGGGGAAGGTACGTTCGTAGAACGCCACCACGTCGGCCACCGACTTGAACTGCCCCTCGGCTTGCTTGACCTTCTCGGGATCCCAGGCGAACTGGCCGCTGATGACGCTGTCGAGGAACCACATGTCGGTGGCGGCCAGGTGGGTGGCCAGTTCCCAGGCCGAGCGCGACTTGGCGTCGGGCTTGTAATCGCGGGTCTCGTCCTTCACCGCCTTCAGGACCTTGCAGGTGGCGGGAAACTCGCCCTGCATGAGTTGAACGTATTGCTGCGCGAGGAACGTGGCTTGCTCGGGCGTCATGGCGGCCTCCGAAGGTTGTGTTCGAGATGCGGGTGATCTGGCCGGGACAGCCGGCCCAGCGCAACCGTGACGATAAGGGAACAAAAGGCGAAGGGTCAAGCCATTCTTCGGACGGATACGCTTGCCGCGAGCGCGGCCATCAGGTTCAATCAGGAACTATGGCCATTACGCTGACCGTCAACGGCACACCCGCCACCGTGGATGTCGCGCCCGACATGCCCCTGCTGTGGGTGCTGCGCGATGTGCTCAACCTGCGCGGCACGAAGTACGGCTGCGGCGTGGGCGCGTGCGGCGCCTGCACGGTGCACGTCAACGGCCGCGCCGTGCGCTCGTGCCAGACCAAGGCGGCGGCGGTCGGCGGCGCTCAGGTGCGCACCATCGAGGGGCTGTCGGCCGACGGCACCGCATCCGCTGCAGCTGGCGTGGATGGACGTGGACGTGCCGCAGTGCGGCTACTGCCAGGCCGGCCAGATCATGTCGGCCGCGGCGCTGCTGGCGCAGAAGCCGGCGCCCACCGACGACGACATCGACCAGGCCATGAACGGCAACCTGTGCCGCTGCGCCACCTACCTCCGCATCCGCCAGGCCATTCACAAAGCCGCGGCAATGGCCGCCATCAGCACCTCGGCCCTCCAGGCCAAGGGTCAGGAATAGGACACGCATGGGCGCCCTACTCGTCGACCGCCGCTTCTTCCTGCGCGTCTCCGGCCTGGCCGGCGGCGGCCTGCTGCTCGGCACCTGCCTCGATCCGATCGCGCGCCGGTTCGAGCCCGCGCTGGCAGCCGCGGCCGCCGAATACGCGCCCAACGCCTTCATCAAGGTGAGCGCGGACGGCGTCGTCACCATCATCGCCAAGAACCCCGAAGTCGGTCAGGGCATCAAGACCATGTTGCCGATGCTCGTGGCCGAGGAGTTCGAGGTGGAGTGGAAGAGCATCCGCCTGGAACAAGCCGACCTCGACGAAGCCCGCTACGGCCGGCAGAACGCCGGCGGCAGCACCGGCACCCCGACCAACTGGGAGCCGCTGCGCCGGGCCGGGCGCGGCCGGCAAGCTGCTGATGCTGCAGGCCGCGGCGCGCACCTGGAGCGCACCGCTATCAGAACTCGCGGCCAGGCACGGGCGAGTGCACCACGCCGCCTCGGGCCGATCGCTCGGCTACGGCGAACTGGCCGCCACCGCGGCAACGCTGCCGGCCCCTGACCTGGCCACGCTGCCGCTCAAGGAGGCGAAGGACTACACCGTCATCGGCCGGCCCACGCGCGGCGTCGACGTGGCCGCCATCGTCACCGGCAAGCCGATCTACAGCATCGACCTCACCGTGCCCGGCATGCTGTGGGCCGTCTACGAGAAGTGCCCTGTATTCGGCGGCACGGTGGCCACGGCCAACGTGGACGACGTGAAGCGCTTGCCGGGTGTGCGCCACGCGTTCGTGGTCGAGGGCGGCAGCGACCTGACGGCGCTCGCCGGCGGCGTGGCGATCGTCGCCGATACCTGGTGGCAAGCCAAGACCGCCAGGGAGCAGTTGAAGGTGACGTGGCACGAAGGCCCGACCGCGGCCCAGAGCAGCGCCGGCTTCGCGGCCCGGGCCGAGGCCCTGTTCGCCCAGGGGCCGGCCTTCACGCTCAGCACTCTCGGCGACGTGCCGGCGGCGCTGGCCAGCGCGGCCACGGTGGTCGAGAGCACCTACAGTTATCCGTTCGTGGCGCACGCCCCGCTCGAGCCGCAGAATTGCCTGGCGCACTACAAGAGCGACGGCACGCTGGAGCTGTGGTCGCCCAGCCAGACGCCGCAGCGCGGCGTCGACGCCGTCGCACACACCCTCGGCATCCCGCCCGAGAAGATCACCGCGCACATCATCCAGGCCGGCGGCGGCTTCGGCCGGCGCCTCACCAACGACTACGCCGTCGAGGCGTCGTGGATCTCGAAGGTCGTCGGCCAGCCGATCAAGCTGCAGTGGACGCGTGAAGACGACATGCGCCACGACTTCTACCGTCCCGGCGGCTTCCACCGGTTGAAGGCCGGGCTCGATGCCACGGGCCGGCTGGTGGCCTGGACCGGCCACTTCGTGAGTTACGGCGAAGGCGAGCGCTTCGCGCCGTCGGCCAACATGCCCGGCACGGAGTTCCCCGCCGGCTTCCTGCCGGCCTGGCACCTGGGCGCCTCCACGCAGCCGCTCGGCGTGCCGACCGGGGCCATGCGCGCGCCGCGCAGCAACGCCGTGGCCTTCGTCTACCAGTCGTTCCTCGACGAACTGGCCCATGCCGCCAGCGTCGACCCGCTGAAGTTCCGGCTCGACCTGCTGAGCGTGCCGCGCAGCCTGCCGGCCGGCGTGCCCAACGATGGCTTCGACGCGGCGCGGATGCGACACGTCGTCGACACCGTGGCGCGGCGGGCCGGCTGGGGCACGAAGTCGCTGCCCAAGGGCACGGCGCAAGGCCTGGCGTTCTACTACAGCCATCGTGGCTACTTCGCCCACGTGGCCGAGGTCGGTGTCAGCGCCGATCAGGCCGTGAAGGTTCGCGCCGTGTGGGTCGTCGGCGACATCGGCAGCCAGGTCATCAACCCCAGCAACGCCGAGAACCAGGCGCAGGGCTGCGTCATCGACGGACTGTCCCAGATGATGGCGCAAGAGATCACCATCGCCGGCGGGCGCGTGGTGCAGAGCAACTTCCCGCAGTTCCCGCTCATCCGCCTGCGCCAGTCGCCGCCGGCCGTCGACGTCCACTTCGAGCAGACCAACCATGCGCCGACCGGTCTGGGCGAACCGGCGCTGCCGCCGATCCTGCCGGCCGTGTGCAACGCCATCTTCGCGGCCACCGGCGTACGCGTGCGCTCGTTGCCGCTTTCGACCCACGGCTACCGCTGGGCCTGAGTGGAGCCCGCGCCGGTTACTTGCCCGGCCGCGTCTCTTGCGCGAAGCCCAAGGCGTTGATGTCGCGGAAGGCCGGGGTCAGCGGCGGCAGCTTGGCCGGGTCGAGGAAGTTCGTGTCGAACGAGAACTGCCGGGTGGGCACGCCGTAGATGATGTTGTTGCAACACTTGTGCGGCATCAGGTTCTGCCGGGCGTAGTAGAACGTCACCAGCGAGCCGCGATACCAGACGGTGTCGCCAGACCCCGAATCGCCCTCGATGTAGCGGATGAAGTTGTGCGCGCCGCCGTCGGTGCCGTAGGTGCCGCCGCCGCTGGCCGGCTTGGGGAAGATCATGCCCTTCCCCGAGATCAGCGCCAGCCGGTAATAAGTGTTGCTGCTGCGCCGCCGGCCGTTGATGTCGTAGGGGTTCAGGCTGGTGGACGTGGGCCCGAAGGAGTTCAGGTCGTTCCACGCGTTCGACAAGGCCACCACCGTGTCGGCCGCCACCGACGTGGCCACGCTGGCGCCGGTCCAGCCGGCCGAGGCATTCCAGTCGCCCTGCAGGTAGACGGCATTCTCGGCGGCGATGGTCAGGCCCGGCGCCACCAGATTGCCGAGGCCGCCGTTGACGATCTTCAGGGCATGCCGGTAGAGGATATGGCGGTTGACCCGGGCCTGGCCGCCTGACAGGAAGGTGAGCGGCGTGGCCGCGGCGTTCAGCGGCGCCACCGCGCCCGGCGGCACGTCGCCGAAGACGCCGTTGTAGGTGGGGGTGGCGCCGTAGATGTCGAGCACGTTGTTGGCGTTCACGTCCTCGCCCGCGTCGAGCACGCCGTTGGGGGCGCCGGTGCTGCTCGAGGGATTGACCACGTCCTCGAACCCGTACTCGCCGGTCTCGACGTTGGTCGAGGTGCGGTTGTTGCGGCGGTCCGAGAAGTAGACCGAGAACCCGCCGGTCGGCGAGCCTCCTTCCCGCATCGCCTGGTTGCCGGTGCCGGCCGCGTAGGCGCCGGCGCGCGTGAACCAGCGCGATAGATTGCGCGCATCGAGCTGCACGTAGTGCATCGTGCCGCCGAGCATCACCCGATTGGCGTGGCCGGCGGGCGCGGCGTCACGCGAGAGCGCTTCGCGCACGTCGAACAGGGCGTTGGGCCAATGGTCCGACGACAGCGTGCTGTCGGTGTAGCTGCACGACCCGGCCGGCAGCAGCGTCGTCGGCTCGTTGTTGTCGCGCAGGCGCTGCAGCCGGATGATGGCGTCGGGGGTCGGGTCGCCGCAGGCGCGTCCGCCCAGATTCGGGCCGCTGATGCCGTAGCGCAGGAACTCCAGGGTCACGTCCTGCCACACGTCGGGCGCGGTCTGGATCTCGACCTTCAGGAAGCCGCCGATGGTGCCGGTGCCAGCGTTCGAGAGGTAGGCCGTCTCGAACATGTCGTTGTTGGCAATCGGCGAGGGCACGTTGCAGCCGGTGAAGCGGCGCAGGGGCGCCGGCGTGTCGTCGTAGCCGGTGCAGGTGACCTGGATGTTCTCGTCGCGGATGAAGAACGTGTTGACCGAGAAGTCCGCCGTCGTGAACCGGTTGGCGGCGCCCACGGCAATCGGGTTGGCCGTGTTCGTCCAGTTGGCCGTGAGCGGCACCGAGACGATGCGGTTCCCGTCCGTGGTCGGCACGACCGCGGACACCGTGGCCCCGGCCGGCACGGGCAGCACGCCGGCGCCGCCGGTCTTGGTGCACCCGATGAAGGTGTTGAGCGACTTGCCGGTGCAGGTGATGGTCATCGAGACCAGCGGCGGATTCCACGTCACCGTCATGGTCGCCGGCATCTTGAAGTAGCTGGGCATCGGCCGGCCGCCGGCGGTGTCGAGAGCGATGGTCTGATTCGTGCCCACGGCCACCGCGCCGCTGACCCGGGCGTTGATGGCGCCGGCCGGGGCGTCGGGATACGGTCCGGCCGACCGCGCCACCGGCGGCCGCGCCGCGACAATCGGACCGTAGCCGGCCGGGGCCGCGGCGTTCCAGTCGCCGTCGAGCCGCACCGGCGGCGTCGCCGACACGGTCGGCAGCGACGTGATGTCGGCGGCCGTGTCCGACAACAGGATCCGCACGCTCACCTTCTTGAAGTAGCGTTCCATGAAGATGGCCGAGGTCGGCGGTTCCAGGGCGCCGGGACGCTTCACGAGGTCGATGTTGACGCCGTTGGCGGCAACCAGGTCGAGGTTGAGCGGCTTGACGCCGGTGCGGCTGTTACGGATGTTGCCGACGTAGGTGCTGAGCGACACGGTCGGCCAGTTGTTGTTGAGCGCGGAGCTCACCGTGCCGGTGACGCTGCCTTCGGTGGCGGCCAGGGTGCGGAACGGCCCGGTGGTGTTGCCCCGGGTCATGCTGACCGTGCCGGTCTGTCCAGCCGCGGAAATGCTCTCGCCGTTCGACAGGTACTGCCGCACCACCTGGCCCACGGCCGTGACCTTGTCGCGCAGCGTCAAGGTGTTGCCCGAGCCTTCCGCCAAGAAGAGGTTGCGATTGGTGTGCACGCGGCCGCCGAAGTCGAAGTTGTCGGCGGCGTTGAAGGCCAGGTCGACGTCCGAGAAGATGCCGAACTGGAACACCGGAATGGCCACCGCTTCGACGACCCGCTTCAGGTGCACTTCGCCGCCGTCCACCGACCGGGCGGTGGCGTCGAGCTGGAACTGCCGCTTGAGGGCCATGAGCCCCTCGTAGGGGCCCGACGAGATGATGCCATTGGAGGCGGGGCCCATCGGCGCCACGGCAAACGCCGGGCTCGAGCCGACGGTGACGAAGGTCACGTCGGGAATCGACGGTTGTCTGGCCGGCGCCCCGAGGGCGGTGATCTGCGCGTCGGTGGGACCGACCTGGTTGACGAACAACTGGGCCAGGTCGGCGTTGAGCTTCTCGATGCCGGACTGGGCGCCGTAGAACGCGCGCGCCCGATCGCGGTCGATGGTGCGGTAGGCCTGATCGCTCATCACGGCGGTGGTGAATCCGACCAGCAGCGCCGACATCAGCACCATCATCAGGATGGTGGTGAGCAGGGCGATGCCACGTTCGGTGGCCGGCGACGGCGGCAGGTGACGGGCGTTCATGGCAGATGACCTCTTCGTAGCTACTTGTATTCCGGCGTGTACGCCAGGTTGCGCAGGCTGGTCACGGTGGTGACGTAGTTGCGCATGTAGTCCTTGGTCGAGCGCGACTTCTCTTCCGAGCGGACGCCGATCTTCAGGTTCACCTTGCGGATCTGGCTGGACGTGAAGGTGTTGCCGGAGACGGTGAAGGGCACGTCGAGCACGTTGACCGGGTTGGTGGTCCCGTCGACCAGGTCGTAGGTGAACTGCAGATCCTCGACCACGCCGGCCAGCGCCTGGGGCGTGCCGCGGTTGACGGCGCGCATCAGGCGCGGCTCGCCCGCCACCGTCTCGTGCACGTAGTAGGTGATCATGACGATGCGGCGCACCGACATGTCCGACCCGAGCAGGTCGGTGATCGAGCCGCTGGCGGCGCCGCGCTGGTTGAGGTTGAAGGCGTCGGCGGCCGCGAACGACACCGTGGTCGAGTTGATGCTGGTGACGGTTTGCAGGCAACTGCCGGTGGCATTCTTGAAGAGCAGGAGGTCGCCGGCCTTGACCGGCGCGATGCCGTCGAGCAGATCGCCGACGAACCACCAGGAGTAGGTGCTGCCGATCGACAGGCTCGACCCGTTGGACGAGAGTTTCGGATCGGTGGCCGCGCCAGGCCCGGTGTAATTCGAGGCGTGCACGACCGGCAGTTCGGCCAGGAACGGATCGCCCATCAGCAGCGTGATCATGTCGGTCTGCCGGCCGCCGATGGTCGAGCCCAGGTTGTCGCCGGTGGTCACCGCGCCCAGCGTCGTGAGCGTGGTGTTGTTGAAGGCGTAGGAGAACCCTGGCGGGCTGGGACGCTGCACCAGCGCCGATCCGGCGCCGGTCGGAATCGGGACGCCGCCAATCGGGATGTCGCGGCCGGCCTGCAGCAGATCGCGCACCAGCAGGTTCACGCCCGAGCGCATGTTCTGGCCGGCATCGGTCAGCTTCAAGGTGGCGTCGTTGATCTTGAGCGCGTCGTCGAAGGTCTTGATGGCGATGCCGATCACCGCCATGGTGATGACCGAGGCCACCAGGAACTCGGCGAGCGCGAATCCCCGATCCGAGCGAAGGGTATGCATGGCGGGGTCCTTACGCGTACTGCGAGATGAGCGAGGTGACCGTGTAGGTCTTGGTCTGGCCGTTGGCCGGGTAGGTGACGGTCACCGTGATCCGGCGCAGGAACGCCGACAGGTCGACGATCTCGATCTTGCGGGTGAAACCGGCCAAGGTCAGGGTCTTGTCGTCGAGCGTGCCGATGATGCCGTCGGGCCCGGGATAGACGAAGACCTCGACCGGGCCGTCGTCAGAGGTATTGAGGATGCCGTCGTTGCCGGCGGTGGTCATGGCGGTGGCGCTGTTCACGAACACCCCGCCCTGCCCGGCGTTGCGCATCTGCGCCCAGGTGATGGTGTGCGAGTCGCGGGCCGCGAACACGCTCTCCACCGCCTCGGCCGCCTTCTGCGTGGCCAGCACTTCGTAGGGCGCGCTCGTGGACTTCTGCACGCCGCTGATGAAGGCCTGGGTCAGGCCGAGAACGCCGACGGTGAGGATCAGGATCGAGATCATCGTCTCGATCAGCGAGAAGCCTGATGCCGAATGCGGTGAGGTCTGCATGACTAGACTCGTCCCCAGGTGGTGTTGAGCCGGCGGTAGGCGCGCACCCGGCCGGTGGCGCCGAGGATGGTCACCGCGCGGGTCGCGAACTGGTCGTTGGGGGCCGCCAGGAACACGGTGCCGTTGATGACCGTGCCGCTGCTGTCGACCAGCATGCCGTCGCCGTTGAAGATGACCGTGCCGTTGCCGTCGAAGTCGAGGGCGCTGCCGGCGCCGAAGGCATCGGCGGTGTCGGGCGTGCCGGCCGGCAGCAGGAAGCGGATGTTGCCTTCCATGATGGCGCGGCGCAGCAGGGTCGATCCCAGGGGGATCTCGAGCCGGCTGGCGCGGATTTCGTTGCCGCCGGAGAACGTCACCTGCACGTTCCTGCGCTGGGCGACGGCCATGTCACGAGCCCGGTTGAGCTCGGTCGTGATCAGCCGCATGGCGTTGTCGGCGTTCATGCTGGCCCGCGAGGTGCTGATCTGCACGAGCGCCATCGCCATGAGCACCGTGGAGAGCGAGGCCACGACCAGGACCTCGACCAGCGAGAACCCGCGCTCGCCGCGGCGGAGGTGAGGGGTGCGCATGCCCCCGCATCAGCAAGGGTCGAGCCAGCCGAGGAGAGGCCGGGCTAACTCCTCGAAATCAAGGCAATTAGGCGCGATCCGCGCGGCCAGCGCCAGGCGCTGCTGTGTCGATCCGGGACACACCGATTACGTTTTTGGTTCGCGGCGTCATTTCAGTCGCGTAATCGGACCGGCGGAACGCCAAACCGTTGACAGGTGGGGTGTCGGCGAACTCGTGTTCCAGATGGCGCGGCGGCGCTGCTGCGGCCGGCGCCGCGGCGCTGCCGCATCACTCCGAGCGGATGCGCGGTCATCACGCCGTGACGCCCGGCCGTGCCAGGCGCAGCCGGAACTCGCGGTTGAGCAGCCACAGGCTCAGCGCCAGCTGCAAGGTGACCGAGACCAGGGTCAGGTACCACACCCAGGTGAGGCGGAAACCGGGGCGCGTCGACAGCACGAAGGTCGGAATGGCCACGACCACGATGCGCACGGCCGAGGCGACCAGCGACGGCTTGGTGTTGCCCATGGCCTGGAACATGCTCGAAGTGACGAAGACCAGTCCCGCGGCCAGGTAGTTCCACGAGACGATGCGCAGGTAGGTTTCGCCCACCGCCACCACCGCCGGGTCCGCCGAGAAGACCCGGATGAGCGCGGCCGGGAAGAGCTGGCAGACGAGCACGAACAGGGCGGTGCCGGCCAGCGACAGCTTCGCGGCCAGGTAGAAGGTCGCACGCACGCGCTCGGCCAGCCCGGCGCCGAAGTTCTGTCCGGCCACCGGAGCCACGGCGAAGCCCAGCGCGACAATCGGCATGAAGCCGGCCTGGCCGACGCGCTGGCCGATGCCGAAGCCGGCCTGGGCGGCGGCGCCGAACGGCTGGCTGACGACGTAGACGATCGCCAGGTAGACGGCGATGAGCCCGAACTCGACTCCTGCGGGCAGGCCGATGCCGAGCAGCCGCTTCCAGGTGGCGGCCTCGGGCTGCATCTCGTTCCGGCGCAGCCGCAACACCGAGCCGGGCCGCTCGGCGTAGACGTAGAGCCACACGACGCCTACGGCAATGGCGATGAGCGAGGCCACGGCGGCCCCGGCCACGCCGAGCGGCACGCCCGTGCCCCAGCCGAAGATCAGCACCGGCGCCAGGGCCATGTTCAGCACCACCGTGGTGCTGCCCACGACCATGCCGGGCTTGAAGTCGCCGAGGCCGCGCAGGGCCGAGGACACGGCGACGAGCGCAAACTGCAGGGCCATGGCCGGCACGAACCACCACAGGAACTGGCGAACCAGGGCCGCCGTGGCCGCGTCGGCGCTGAAGGCGGCGGCGTAGGACGGCGTGAGGAGCAAGCCGACGGCCAGGAAGAGGACGCCGGACGCCAGCGACATCGACTGGGACTGGTTGAAGACGTGCCGCGCGCCGTCGGCATCCTTGCGCCCGACGGCGTGCGCCACCAGGGAGGTCGTGCCGACGCCGAGCATCTGCGTGAGTGCCAGCACCACGAAGGTGATGTTGCCGGCGACGCCCACGGCCGCCACCGCTTCCTTGCCCAGGCGTCCCATCCAGTAGAGGTCGGCCAGGAAGTAGAGCGTCTGGAAGAGCATCGTGAAGAGCATGAAACCGCCCGTGGCGAACAGATGGCGGGCCAGCGATCCGGTGGTCAGGTCGTTCATCGCCGCGCAGTCTACTCGCCGGCGGGCTCCCGGACCAGCTTCACGGTGAGGATGGCCGCGCCCAGGAAGGCCATGAACAGCATGCCCGTCCAGTGGGTCTTGTTGATGCACTGGAAACGCACGTGCTCGCCCGGGGTCACGTCGAACTCCACCGTGCGCCGCACCAGCGTGTTGTTGGCCTTGAGGCGATGGCGGCCAGGCGCAATCTCGCGCGTGAGGACGCTGCCGTAGTAGAGCGTGCCCCACTCCTCGTCGTCGAGCGAGATGTAGACCTGGCGGTCCTGGACGTCGTCGAGCGCCGTGCGCCGCACGGTGATCATGGCCGGCCCCACCGGTTCGACCAGCGACGCGACGCGGGCGCCGCTGCCCACGCCGGTGTCGTCCGGCTTCGCTGGACGGAGGTGCAGCGGCCAGGGCCCGAGGATCGCGTCGGCCGGTGTACTCACAGTCACGCTCAACGATGGTGACACATTCTCGCGCCCCTGCCACGTGGCGGCCGGCGACGCCGGGCCGGCGCCAGCGGGGCGCGGACTTACTGCGCGACCAACTCCGGCAGTTCGTCCACGCTGACGTCGCGCTCGGCCGCGATCAGGCCGGCCAGCAGCGCCGCGTGGCCGAGCACGCGGTCGGCCGACCAGCCCGTGGCGCGCAGTTCGCGTACCCCGGTGTCGCCGTCCGACTTGCTCAGCTTCTGTCGCGGCGACTTCATGACCAAGCCGTGGTGCAGGAAGACCGGGCGGCCGCGGACGCCCCAGCACGCGGCCCAGCAGCATCTGCCGGCCGGTGGAGGCGAACAAGTCGTCGCCGCGCACGACCAGGTCCACGCCCTGTGCCAGGTCGTCCACCGCCACGGCGAACTGATAGGTCCAGTTGCCGAGCCGGTCGCGGAGCAGCAGGTCGCCGCATTGGGCCGACGGATCCTGACGCGACGGGCCGTGCACGACGTCGTCGAACGCCACCGGGCCGGGGTCCACGACCAGGCGCCAGCCGACCGCGTCGCCGAGCGAGAGCCCGCGGGCGCGGCACGTGCCCGGGTAGCGGAGTTCACCGGTGTCCTTGGCCGGCACAGGCTCACCGGACACCAGGCCGGCGGCTTCGATCTCGCGCCGGCTGCAGTTGCAGCCGTAGACCAGCCCGTGGGCAATCAAGGTCTGGGCGGCCCGCGTGTAGTGCGCCTTCCGGTCCGACTGCCGTCCCTCGCACGCCCCCGCGCGGAACGCGCTCGTCGGGAAGACGTCCGGCCGCAGGCCGAGCCAGTCGAGGTCTTCGAGCAGGGCCGCTTCGTACTCCGGCGCGGCAGCGCTGGTGGTCGTGATCTTCGACGCGCAAGCAGCACGCGGCCGCCCAGGGCCCGCGCCAGGCCCCACACGAAAATCGCGTTGACCACGTGCCCGAGGTGCAGGTGGCCGGTCGGCGCCGGCGCAAACCGCGTCAGCGGCGACGTGGGCAGGCGAGCCACGAGCGGCGCGAGGGCAATCGGCGGGCGGGTCGACGTTCCGTTCACCGAGACATTGTGATCGCCTTGGCGCCGGGGTCGGCACCCCGGGCATCGCCGGGCACGGCCGGGGTAATGCGGCTCGACGCCACCGGCCCGGCGCTCGCGGCCGCTCGATCGTCGCCTCCGGCCATCCGGCCGGGTCCGGCGCGCGCGGCCGCCCGGCCAACGTATGCTCCGGGTGACGGCCCCATGACCCCCACTGTCGCGATCGCGTTCCTGCTGGTCTACGTGCTCGGCGCCTTCGCCTACGGCTCGGCCCTGACCTTGTCGCTCCGCCAGGCCGGCCCGGTATGGTCGTCGTATCGCCATCGGGCCGTGGCCGGCGCCACCCGGCTCGACGGCGCCAGCCTCACGCTCTTTGCCTGGTCGGCGCTGTGGTTCGTGGTGCTGGCCCTCGACCAGTTCTCCGAGATCGCGAGCGGAGACACGCGGCGCGGCTGGCTCGACGTGGCGCAGCTGTTGCTCGTGCTCGGCTTCCCGCCGCTCATCATGCACACGATGTTCCAGGAAGCGCGCTGCGGCGAGTGGAGCGGCCGCTCCCGCGTCTGGGCCGCGCGCGTCCTGGTCGCCGTCTACGTCGCCGCGCCACTGGCGGCGATGTGGTTCCTGGCGCTGGTCTTCGACCTGGTCACCGTGGCCAACGCCAGCACCTGGATCGGGGGGGTGATTGCCGCGCTGTTCGCGGTGGCCGGCATCTACTCGCCCATCGTCCTGAATCGCCATCCCCGCCCGCGCGCCGCCGCCGACCAGAACAATCTGCGCTCCGTGCTGAATGGGTTGTTCGTGGTGCTGACGCTGATGAACCTGCTGCCGGCGCTGACCAGCGGCTCCGTCATCTCGTTCGAGATGCTCGGCCGGCTGATGAGCGTGACCCCGCTGCTGTTCCTGTCGGCCACGACCTACTACGAGAACCGCTTCCAGTTCTACGACCTGCTCGTGAAGCGCGGCGCGATGCTGCTGGCCACGCTCGGCGCCCTGGGCGTGTTCTTCATGGCCGCTCTGCCCTGGCTCGACGGCTTGCCGCGGGACGCGGCCCGGCCGTGGCTCTACGCCCTGGCCCTCGTGCCGCTGATGCTGGCCGCCCCCGGCCTGGCCGGCGACCTGAGCCGCCGGCTCGATCGCGCCTGGTTCGGCCGCCACTACACACCGGTCTCGGCCGTGACCACCGTGCTCGCGTCGATCCAGGCGGCCACCGACGAGCCCAGCCTGCTGGCCGCGGCCGAAGCCAGCCTCCGGGAGGTGCTCGGCGTCACCGTGCGCCTCAGCACCAGCCAGCCCGAAAATGCCAGCGCGCGCGTGGCCTTCCGCATCGACGGCACGCCGGCCGATCCCAGCGTGTGGCTGACCGTGCCGGTCACACCCGGCGAACGCTCCCTGCTCAGCGAGGACCTGACGCTGCTGCGCTCGCTCGGCACCGTCATCACCTACCTCGTCGAGAACCTGCGCCTGCAGCAGCGGCGCCAGGAACAGGACCTGCTGGCACAGGAACTGCGGGTGCAGACCAGCCAGTCGGAGCTGAAAGCGCTGCGCGCCCAGATCAACCCGCATTTCCTCTTCAACGCGCTCAACACGGTCGCGTCGCTGATTCACACCGACCCGCAGCGGGCCGACCGCGCCGTCGAGCAGTTGTCCGAAGTATTCCGGCACACCTTGCGCCGCTCCGAGAACGAGTGGGCCGCGCTCGACCAGGAGCTGGCATTTGCCGCCTCCTATCTGGACGTCGAGGAGGCGCGCTTCGGCGCCCGGCTCCGCTACACCATCGACGCCGATGCCGTGGCCCGGCGCGCGCCCGTGCCGTCGATGCTGGTCCACACGCTGATTGAAAACGCAGTCAAGCACGGCATCGCGCAGGTGCGCGGTCACGGCACGCTCGACGTCACCGCCCGCGCCGTCGGCGGTCGGCTGACCATCGCCGTGACCGACAACGGGCCCGGGCCGGAGGGCGACCCGGGCCTGCCGGCCGGTTCGCGCCGCGCCGGCGAGCAGTTCGGACTGCGCAGCGTGCGCCACCGCCTGCGCGGCCACTTCGGCGACGCCGCCGCCTTCACGCTGACACGCGATGTCGGCCGCGGGCTCACGGTGGCCGCCATCGACATGCCCATCGTCGCCGTCGAGACGCGGCCGCAGCCCACGCGCCCGGTGCCGGCATGATGCGCGCGCTGCTCGTCGACGACGAAGCGCCGGCCCGGGCACGGCTCCGGGCGCTGCTGATCGAACTGGGCGGCGTGACGGTGGTAGGCGAGGCCGGCGACGCCGACGCCGCGCGCGCCGCCGTGGCCGCGCATGCCCCCGACGTGCTCTTCCTCGACATCGAGATGCCAGCCGAACGCGGCACCGCGCTGGCTGCGTCGCTGCCAGAACCGCGGCCGTTCGTGGTGTTTGCCACCGCCTACGAACGCTTTGCCGTCGACGCGTTCCAATACGACGCCGCCGACTACCTGCTGAAGCCGGTCACCCGCCAGCGCCTGCAGGCCACGCTCGACCGCTTGCGGTCGAAGCTGGCCGCGCGGCAGGAGGCGTCGCGCGAACTCGACGACGCGGTGCGGGCCCAGTCGTTCCTGCTGCCGCGGGCCATGCCGGTGCTGCCCGGCTTCGCCGTCAGCGCCCGCACTCTGCCGGCACGCGCCGTGGGCGGCGACTTCTACGACGCCGAGCTGGTCGACGGCCGCATGGCCTTCGTGCTCGGCGACGTGTCGGGCAAGGGCATGGCGGCCGGTCTCATCGCCTCGAGCGTGCAGGCGCGATGGCAGGCGGCCATCCGCCAGCACGACCTGTCGCTCGTGGCGATGATGAGGGCACTCAATCGCGACGTCATGGCCTCCACCGAGGGCTCGCGTTACGCGACGCTGGTGCACGGGGTGCTGGCGCCCGGCACCGGCGAGATTCAGTATGTCAACGCCGGACACCCGCCGTCGTTGCTCGTGGCCGCCGACGGCCGCTGGGCGCAGATGATGGACTCCACGGCGCCGGCCGTGGGCCTGCTCGAGGGCGCGGAGTTCCACGTCGCGTCGCACCGGCTGATGCCCGGCGAGACCCTGATCGTCATGAGCGACGGCGTGTGCGAGGCCCGTGACGGACGCGGCGAGGACTTCGACGTGGGGTGCCTGGGTTCGCTGGCGGCGCGCTGTCCCGGCGCCGACGTGAACACGCTGGCCGACGAGATTGTCAGCACGGTGCGGCGCCATCGCGGAACCGATCAGGCACAGGACGACGTCACCGTCTTCATCGTGCGGAGAACGGCATGAGCCTGCGCGTGCTGCTCGTCGACGACGAGGCGCCGGCGCGCGGCCGCCTGCGCCAGCTGCTGTCGGAACGTCCTCAGGTCGAGATCGTCGGCGAGGCGGAAGACGGCGTGGAAGCCATCGAGCGCATCCACGCACTGACCCCCGACGTGGTGTTCCTCGACATCCAGATGCCCGGCTGCACCGGTCTCGACGTGGCCGCCTCGCTCGGACCGGCCCGGCCGGCCGTGATCTTCTGCACGGCCTTCGACCAGCACGCGGTCGACGCGTTCGAGCTGCAGGCCGTCGACTACCTGCTCAAGCCGGTCACGCGGGCGCGCCTCGACGCGGCGCTGGCGCGGGTGGCGCCGGCTGCCGCCGATCCCTCTGGGCCAGGCGGGTCAGCCGCCGGCGGCGTCGAGCCCCCGCTGCCGGCGGCGCCGACGCGCTTCCTGGCGCGGCGCGGCGCCCGTTACAAGGTCGTGCCGCTGGCCGAGGTCGTGGCCTTCACCTTCGACGAGGGCCAGACGCGCCTGCACACGGCCACCGAGCAACTGCTCATGCAGCCGACGCTGGCGCAGTTGTCGAAGCGGCTCGACCCGGCCCGCTTCTTCCAGGTGTCGCGGGCGGCCGTCGTGCATCTCGACGCGGTGCGCGAGGCCAAGCCCCATACCGACGGCACCGGGCAAATCGTGCTGTCGAACGGCACCGTCGTGGAGGTCTCGCGACGGCGGTGGCGACCGCTGCTCGATCAGCTGGAACGCTAGCGGGCCGCGCCCGCCGACGTGCGACAGGTGCGTGCTAGCATCGCCCGATGCGCGCGCCTGCTTTCGTCGTGTTGTCGTTCGTCCTGCTGGCGGCCTCGACTCCGCCCGCTTCCGCCCAGACCCGCTTGCGCATCATGCCGCCCTCGGGCGCCACCTTCGCGGCCGGCCAGCGCTTCGACCTTCGGGTCGAGGCCACCGGTGACACGGCGGCCCCGCGCGGCCTCACGGTGACCCTCGACGGCGTCGACATCTCCGCGCGCAACGTGCTGGCGCCGGGCCCGGACGGCGCGAAGGGCAGCAGCGGCACCGGCACGCCGGCCGGCGCCGCCGGCCGGGCAGCCGTGGCCGCGCCCACGACCTCCACCAACTTCCTGCTGCGCGACACGAGCTTCACCCGTTCAGGCACCCACACGCTGGTGGCGCGCACGGCTGAGGGCGCCACCATGACCGCCTCCTACCAGGTACAGCCCTGGCAGCTGGCACGGGCCGGCGCGACCCAGGCGCGCAACGTGATCGTGCTCGTGGGCGACGGCATGGGCATTCAGCACCGCACCGCGGCCCGCGTCGTGTCGCGCGGTCAGACCTACGGCAAGACCAACGGCCCGCTGGCCATGGACACGTTGGCCGTGACCGGCCTCGTGATGACCTCGTCGCTCAACGCGACGGTGACCGACTCGGCGCCCGGCATGTCGTCGTATTCCACCGGCCACAAGGCCAACAACAACCACGTCGGCGTCTATCCCGACAACACCCCCGACCACTTCGACAACCCGCGCGTCGAGTACCTCGGCGAACTGCTCCGGCGCACCCGCGGTCCGGGCTTCAATGTCGGGATCGTCACGACCGCCGCGGTCATCGACGCCACGCCGGCCGGCAACGCCGTCCACACCTCGTTCCGCGACGCCTACTACGACATCGCCACGCGGCTCTTCGATGAACGCGCGACCAGCGGCGTCACGGTGCTGCTGGGCGGAGGATCGACCTACTTCTCGCCAGCCGCCTCAGGCGGCACGCGCCAGGACGGGCGGGATCTCGTGCGGCGAATTCACCGGCGCCGGCTTCGCGCTGCTGCGGACCGGCGCCGACGTCAAGGCGACGCTGGCCGGCACGCCGCCCAAGGCCCTGCTCGGGCTCTTCCACCCGCGCCACATGTCGGTGGCGTTCGACAAGGTCGGCGCCGGGCAAGTACAGCGACGAGCTGGCGCTCGACCGGAACCGGGAGCTGCGCGACCAGCCGATGCTCGACGACATGACGGCACTGGCGCTGAAGGCGCTGGCCGCCCACTCGCCGAAGGGCTTCTACCTGATGGTCGAGGGCGCGTCGATCGACAAGCAGTCGCACGAGTCGGAAGCCGACCGGACCATCTGGGACACGATCGAGTTCGACAATGCGGTGAAGGTGGCGATGGCGTTCGCCCGCCAGACCAACAGCGACGCCGATCCCGCCAACGACACGCTGGTCGTCGTCACCGCCGACCACGAAAGCGGCGGTCTCGGCATCATCGGCGTCGGCAACGAGCGCTACGCGCCGCGCGTCATCGGCAAGTCGGTGCGCGACTACGCCGCCACCTTCCGCTTCGAGCCGGCCCAGACCCTCGACTTCTTCACCAACTACACGGTCGACGCCCAGGGCTTCCCGACCGATCCCGATCCCACCAAGAAGTTGCTGCTCGGCTTTGCCGCCGGGCCGGACCGCTACGAGAACTGGCTGTCGAACCGCCTGGCGCAAGTCGGCACGATCGTCGACCCGGCGACGCGCGTGGCCGTGGCCAACCCCCGGCGCGACGGTCCTGCGGCCGATGCCGACAACCTCGGCGTCGATGGCCGGGCGTATCCTGGGTTCCCGCTGCTCGGCGCCATCGAGAACGGCGCCACGCCCTGCCCCGATCCGAACGGCTGCCCCGACGACACCCGGTCGATGCCCGTGGCCATTGCCGGCCACACCGCCAGCGACGTGCCGCTCTCGGCCGACGGTCCGGGCGCGTGGCAGTTCACCGGCGTCTACGAGAACACCGACGTGTTCCTGAAGCTCCTGCGGGCCGCCGCCGGCAGTTATCCGCGAGGGCCCCGCTGACCGCGGCGCGGCCGGGCACTGCCATCCGGACCTGACTGGCTATAATCACGGCCATGGCACTCATCGACCCGAACACGTTGTCGCGCCGTGAGCTCATGGCGCTCGTCGCCCAGCTCGGCGCCGGCGCGGCCGCGGCCGCCGCCTGGCCCGCCGACCTCGCCGCCCAGGACCTGCCCGGCAAGGATCCCGCGGCTGGTGTCGCGCTCGATGCGTCCGCCTGACTTCGAGACGCCGGTGGCGCTGCTCGACAGCTTCATCACGCCCACCGAGCGCGTTCTACGTGCGCAATCACATGCCCACGCCCGCCCAGCTCGATCGGGCGGCGTGGACGCTCGAGGTGCAGGGCGGGGTCGGGACGCCGCTGTCGCTCTCGGTCGCGGATCTCGAGCAGATGCCGGTCGCGGCGGTGACCGTCACGCTCGAATGCGCCGGCAACGGCCGCGTCGTTCTTCGACCCGCCGGTCGCCGGCGTCCAGTGGCGCAAGGGCGCTGTCGGCACGGCGCAAGTGGACCGGCGTGCGTGTGGCGGACCTGTTGAAGAAGGGCCGGGGCCAAGACCCGGCATGACCTACCTCCACGTCAGCGGCGCCGATCGCCCGCTGGGCACCCAGCCGCCGTTCGTGCGGCAGGTGCCGATGGCCAAGGCGATGCACCCCGACACGATCATCGCCTGGGCCATGAACGGCCAGCCGATTCCGCACGCCGCACGGCTCGCCGCTGCGCGCTCATCGTGCCCGGATGGGAAGGCGCCTACTCCGTGAAGTGGCTGCAACACGCTCACGGTGGCCGACAAGGACACCGACAGCTTCTGGGTCGCGACCGGCTATCGCTATCCCAACAAGCGCGTCGCGCCCGGCGCGGCCGTTGACGCCAAGGACATGGCGCCGCTCACGGGCCTGGCCGTGAAGTCGCTGATCACCACGCCCGCTCGACGGCGCCGTCGTGCGCGCCGGGAACGGTGCACGGTCGCCGGATTTGCCTGGGCCGGCGACAACGACATCACCAAGGTGGACGTCTCGATCGACAACGGCGCCACCTGGCAGCCGGCCGAGCTGACCGGGCAGAACGTGAAGTACGCCTGGCGCCGCTTCGAGTTCACCTTCACCGCGACGACCGAAGAGACGCACACCATCCTGTCGCGGGCCGTCGACAGCGGCGGCGCGGTGCAGCCGGTCGTGCCGGCGTGGAATCCTTCAGGTTACCTGTGGAATGCGCCCGACCAGGTCCGCATCGAGGTGAAGGCGTGACGTCCTGGCGGCTCTCGATGATCGGCGCCGGCCTGATCGTGGCCAGCGCCGGCTGGGCTGCGGGCGCAGGCGCCGCGCTGCCGGCCACGCCCGGGGCGGAGGTGGTCACCGCCCGGTGCATCGGCTGCCACGACGCCGATCTCATCGTCTCGCAGCGCCTCTCGCCGGCGGGCTGGGACCGCGAGGTCGGGAAGATGGAGCGCTGGGGCGCCAAGGTCTCGCCCGAGGAGCGGCGCTGCTCGTCGTCGGTTACCTCACGCGCGAGTTCGGCGTGCGCCCGACGCCGTCGCACGACACTTCCGCCGTGGCCGCCGGCGAAGCCGTGTTCAAGGAAGCCTGTCGCGTCTGTCACAACGACGACCTGTCGGAACAGCAACGGCTCACCGCTGCCGGCTGGGGCCGCGAAGTCGACAAGATGGTGCGCTGGGGCGCCAAGGTGACGGCCGACGAGAAGCCGGCCCTGGTCGCCTACCTGACATCGCGCTGGGCCCACCCGTAAGCTGAGACCGGGGGCTTCTTCCCCACGTGGACCTGCTGACCCCATCGGCCTCCGCGGTCGCGCCCGGCGCCCTGGTCGTCTGGGCGACGCTGGTCGGCGCCTTCACACTGCTGTGGGTCGCCTCGCTGCCGCTCCGGAACGCCGGGATCGTGGACATGTGGTGGGGGCCGGCGTTGGCGCTGGCCGCGGTCGTCTACGCGACTGCGCACGCGTCCATCGGCCCACGCGGAGGGGCCGTGACGGCGGTGGTGGCGGCCTGGGCACTCCGGCTGGCCTGGCACATCGGACGGCGCAATCTCGGACACGACGAAGACCCGCGCTACGCTGCCTGGCGTCGCCAGCATGGACCCGGGTGGTGGTGGTTCAGTTGGTTCAAGGTCTTCCTGCTCCAGGCCACGGTGGCCTGGATCGTGTCGTGGCCGATTGGCGCGGCCATGAAGGGGACGGCAGATTTCCCCAGTGCCTGGGACGTCACTGGCGTGGCCATCGCCGTGACCGGGCTGGCTTTCGAGGCGGTGGCCGATGAGCAACTGCGACGTTTCAAGCGCACGGCCGCGCCCGGTCAGATCTGCGACGCGGGTTTGTGGCGCTACTCACGCCATCCCAACTACTTCGGCGAGTCGCTCGTCTGGTGGGGACTGTTCGTGGTGGCAGCCGGCGTCGGCGGCTGGGCGACCATCGTCAGTCCCGTGCTGATGACGTGGCTGCTGCTGCGCGTGTCGGGCGTGACCTTGCTCGAGCAGGGGCTGAAGGACACCAAGCCCGGTGTACGCCGATTACGCGCGTCGGACCTCGGCGTTCGTGCCGTGGCCGCCCCGGAGCTGAGACGCCGGCGCGCGCGAGCCGCGGCGGCACGGCGCGAGGGGCCGCGTCGGGGCGGCAGGGCGCCAGGCCTCGACGCGGTGCTGGCCGCACACCGGCGCGCAGCGCGCCGTCAGCACGCCCAGAGCTGGACGAGCGCGAGCAACGACAGCCCGGCCACCACCTTGATCCACACCGGCAGCGTGGCCGTCGGCTGCTCGCCGTAGCGCATCGGCGGCTCGCCGGCGTCCTGGTCGCGGCTGGTCAGCCGCGGCGCCGGGGCTCGCAGCGGCGCTGCATTCCTCGCCGCCGCAGTCATTGCCGGCGTGGCCTCGCCCGGCGCGTCGGCGCCAGGGGCGGCGGCCGGGGCCGGCGCCGGCTTGGGCCGCCCGGGCACGACCGCGGCGAAGCGCTCCAGGTCGGCGAGCTCCTCGGCGCACATCACGCACAGGGTGACATGCGCCTCGACCCATGCCCGGTCGGTCGGCGCCAGCGTCTCGTCGACCGCGCCGCGGAGGTGATCGAAGGTCAGGTGCGGGCTCTCGGCGCGGGCTTCCGGCGCCGCCAGCGCCCGGGCGAAGGCCTCCGCCCCGAACGACGCGTCGGACTCGCGCGCCAAGGCCGCCCGGCAGGCCGCGCAGTTCTCGAGGTGATCGTCGATGCCGACCAGGGTCGAGGGATGCAGCGCGCCGCGCACGTAGGCGCGGACCTGCGACAGCGAGAGGTGCTCGGAGACGCTCATTGCCCGTCCCGGAGCGCCATGCTCTTGAGCAGACGCGAACGCGCCGCGGTCCGCGCGTTGAGCACCTGGATGCCGGTGAGCCCGAGCCGGCGGCCGACCGAGCGGTCGTCCCAGGGCAGGTGGGCCCAGATCGCCGCCGCCTCATCGGGTTTCATGCCGAGCGCCTCGGCGACGCTGCGCAGCGGCGTCACGCCCGCGCAGTGGAACACCGGCAGCAGCGCCGAGCCGTGCTGGTCGTGCAGGGTCAGCAGCAGCGCCGCGCGCATGTGCACCGGCATGGCCAGCAGTTCCGTCCACGCCCGGTCCAGGTAGCTGCGGGCGATGGAGAGGTGATCGGGACCCGAATCCGGCATCGAGCACCGCCAGGTCGGGCTCGTCGCCTTCAGGGCTGGCATCGAGCCGCAGGGCGCCCTCGCCGGCGCCGGTCACCTCGAGCAGCAGCGTCGCGACCGCGTCGATGTAGAGCGGCGCCCCGGTCTGCTCCTGCACGCGAATCAGCGTGGGCGTGAGCGCCGGGCCGTCCACCGCGGCGTGGTAGTTGCCCCACCACGCCTTGGCGCGGCCGGTCCACGGGTAGGGCGGCTCGAGCGGCACCTGGTCGGTCCACGCCGGCAAGCCGATGACCTGGCGGCCGGTCGCTGTGGTCCAGCCGACCAGCCCGACGCCGCGGGTGGACAGCAGGCGGATGCGGTTGGCGAGGCGGGCGGCCGCCGGATGAATACGACGCAGGTAGTCCCGGCACACATCGGCGGCGGCACTGCGGGCGTAGTCGTCGAGATCGGCGACCGGCACGGTACGCTCGCCCTTCCGCACCGCCCGCAGTACCGAGACCAGCCGGTCGCGGCACAGAGTCGCGACGTCGGCCCGATCGGCGGCAGCGAGGTGGCTTAGATAGGTGGTGGTGGCGGTGCGCACCGCCGGATCGATGACGCGCGTGGCCAGCGCCGCCATCCGCTCGTCGGCGCGCGCCGCGTCACCTTCGACCAACGCCTTCAGGCGCGGGTCCCACTCCTGCAAGAACGCATCGACGGCCACGGCGTTCGAGCCTATCACGCGCTGGCCCTGCGTTATGCTGACGGCGGTGCCCAGCGCGCGCATGACCACCTCCCCGCGCCCCTGGGGTGTCCTGGCCGGGGCGCTCATCGGCGGCACGTTCCTGGCCTGGCTCACCGGCACTCGCCCGCTCGATCCGACCGGGATCGACTGGATCATGAAAGGCGACTGGGTGCCGCACTATTTCGGCTGGCACTACTTCCGCGCCGAGCCGTGGCACTGGCCGCCCGGAACGATTCACGGCTACTACGCGCCGCTCGGCAGCTCGATCGGCCTCACCGACTCGATTCCGCTGGCCGCCTACCTGCTCAAGCCGCTGGCGCCGCTGCTGCCGCAGCCGTTCCAATACCTCGGCCTGTGGCTGCTGTCGTGTTTCGTGCTGCAAGGCGCCCTCGCGGCGCGCCTGGTCGGCCGTTGGACGCCGTCGCCCGTCCTCCAGGCGCTGGGCGGAGCGCTGTTCGTCCTGATGCCGACGCTGCTGGCGCGCATCGGTCACGCCGCGCTGTGCGCCCATTGGCTGATCCTGTGGGCGCTGCTCGTGGCCTCGCGCGATCCGAGCCAGCGGTTTCGTCCCGCCGCCTGGGGCGCGTTGGGCCTGGCCTCGGGCCTGACGCAGCCCTACCTGGCGGCGATGGTGTTGCCGATCCTGGCGGCCGCGGCGCTGGCAAAAACGACGGTGGCGGCCACGACGCGCGTGATGGCGCTGGGTTGGGCGGTCGCCGCCACCGTCTTCGGCTGGTGGTTGTCGGGGCTGTTCGTGCTCCAGGGCGAAGGGTCGCTGGCTGGCGGCGGCCTCGGCTACTACTCGATGAACCTGCTGGCGCCCATCTCGCCGTTCGGCTGGTCGGCGGTGCTGCCCGAGCTGCCGATCGCTGGCGACGGCCAGGCCTACGAGGGATTCCAATACCTCGGCCTGGGGGTGCTCCTGCTGATCGCCGTCGCCGCCGTGGTCGCGTGGCAGCGGCGCGGCCACGACGCGACGCGGCCCGCCCCCGGCTGATCACGCCAGCGCTGGTCGGCATGTGTCTGCTGATGACGGCCTTCGCGCTCAGTCCCAAGATCACCGTCGGCGGCGCCGTCGTCGCCGATCTGAGCGGCCGGTGGAGCGCGCCGCTGGCCGCATTCCGCTCGTCGGGCCGCTTCTTCTGGCCGCTCGCCTATGTGACGCTGACGTGGGCGGTGGTCACCGTGGCCACGCGCCTCCCGCGCCGGGTCGCGCTCGCCGTGTTGGGGGCGGCCGTGCTCGTGCAGGCCGCCGACCTGCACGCCATCCATGTCGATCGCCGGCGCACCGCCCACGGCAGTGCGTTCTACGCCTGGTCCAACCCGTTCGCGTCGCCCCGGTGGAACGCAATCGCCCCCGGCTACACGCACCTGGCGCTCGTGCCGCCGCCGCAGTGCGGAGCTGCGCCTCAGCCCTACGAGCCGGCGGTGCGTCTGGCCGCCACCCACGGCCTCTCGATCAACGCCGGCGTGATCGCGCGCGGCGACGACGCCGCGCGGCGCCGCTACTGCGCCGCGTTCGATGCCGAGATCGACGCGGTGCGGCTCCACCCCGACACGCTCTACATCGTGTCGGAGCCGGCTGCCGGCGTGCTGGCGCGGGCCGGTGGCGGAACGGTGGCGTGCGGCGCCATCGACACGGTGTGGGTGTGCACCGCGGCGGAGTCCCACCCGCGCTGGCGCGACGCCGCCCGGTTCGACCGCATCGCCCTTCCCTGAGCGCGCGCCCCCCGGTGGCGCGTGCCGGCCGCGCCCCTGGGCTCAGTGCTTCTGCAGCTCGACGACGATCACTTCAATCGGCTCGGTGCCGTTGTTGACGTCGGCGTGGGTCGTGCCGGGTTCGTCGGCGGTCAGCCAGTAGGCCTTGCCCGACTCCCACACGTTCTTCTGCGACTGCCCGGACTTCTGCACGATGTCCACCGTGCCGCCCTTGAGGGCGATGAGGGCGCGAGGATGCTCGTGCCGGTGCATCGACAGCGGCTGCTTGGGCATGATGGTGCTCTTCCACACCTTGACGTATTCGTTGTCGAACTGCGGCTCGCGCCGCGTGCCGCTCGGCGCGGTCTGGGCGCCCAGCGTGGCGGCCACGCCCAGGGCGATGCCGCCCACCAATAGCAATGTGGTTCGCACGATACTCATGTCGGTTCTCCTCCGGTTACTTCTTGCCGCGCGCGGCCTTTTTCGCGGCCCTGGCAACGCTCTTCGTCGCTGCCGTCCGGACCGCCTGCCCTGGCTGCTTCGCGGCAGACCTCGTGCCTGCCGCCGGCCGTGCCGCAGCTCGACCCGCGGCCCGCCCGCCGGGCTTGCCCGCGGTCTTCGCCGCGGCGGCTCTCCCCGCTGCCACGCCGGTCTTCTTCGTGCCCGCGCCACCGGCGCCGCCCGTGCGCGCCGGCGCCTTCGCCGTGGCCGCCTGCATCCGGTGCGCCACCCGCTTCTTGCGCTCGCGCGGCGTGGGCCCGTTCAGCAGCCCGTAGGCGCCTTCCATGGTCGGCGTCCAAGTGACGCCGTCGGTCGAGAAATCCATCATGAAGACGTATTCGCCCGGCAAGCCGCAGTCGAAGGTGCCGCGGATGTAGCCGCCCTGCGGCAGCGTGTGCACGAGGCGCAGCACATCGCCCTCGAAGCCGCCGCGGAACTCGAGCGCGGTGCCCAGCATCGAGTCGTACCAGGTCATGGCGTAGTCATCGGCCGCGCCGTCGAACCAGAACACGCCGTGGCCGCTGTAGGTGGGCCGGCCGTCGCGGTACTGCTCGTATTCCTGGATGACCGCCTTGCCGCCAAGGGCAATCCGGTTGTTGAGGAAGGCCGTGGCCGGGCCGCCGGGATCGTGCGGTGCGGGATGCACTGTCTCTTCACCGCCCCACTGGCCGGCGAGCCGGTGGAGCCGCCGGTGAGCGTCGTCGAGTGTAGGTTTATCCATGACGTCTGTCTCCTGTGCCGGGCCGGCTGCTACCAGGCCGCGGCGCTCAAATCGATCTCGCGACGCGCACCGCCCGGCCGCACCGCGAACGGCGCGGCCCTGGCGCGCCGCCATGCCTCCACCCGTCGGCGGCGGATAAGGTGCCCACGGCGCCGGCCTGCCCGCGACGAACATGGTCGTAGCGCAGGCCGTGGCCGACCCGATCATCCGAATCATCCGAGAGACCACGGTGCCGGAGCCACGCCGAGGCGAGCGCCGATTATATAGGCGCGCGGCTCGGGGCTTGGCTGGCCCGGGCCCTTGCGACGCTCGTCGGACCGCTCGTGGAAGCGCTTGGGCACGGCGCGAGGCGGGGAATGAAGCAGACAGGCCTCGACGCGTGGGGACGCGCGAAATCGGGTTTGACCGTCACGAAGGGCAGTGGCGTGCAGTCCGCCGGCGGTGGTGGCAACGACCCGCCGGCTTTACGTTCCACCGTCGTGTGAGAATGGTCGGCGCATGCGCGGCTGGACCCTTCCCGTGACCCGCGGCTATGCGATCGCCGCCGTCGTCGCGCTGCTGGCGCTGCGGACCCTGAGCCTGGTCAGCGTCTACTTCTTCGAGGAAGACGAGGTCTCGCTGGCCGTCGGCGTCGCCGCCCTGGTGGCGGGCACACCGGGGCACATGTATCGCTATGCCGTGCAACTCGGCTACTACCGCCTCATCGAGGCGGTGACGCTCCTGTTTGGCGGCAGCATCGCCCTCATCCCGTGGATCATGAAGGGCGCGTCGGCGGTAGCCGGCACGGCGCTGCCGGTGGCCGGCTGGTGGATGTTCCAGCGCGAGTTGCCGCCGCTCCAGCGCCTGGCCGTCGCCCTGGTGCTGGCCATCAATCCGGCCGTCTGGCAGAGCGCGCGTTACGGCAACACGGCCATCGTGTCGGCGGCCCTCGGGGCGGGCGCGTTGGCCGCGCTCTCGAACCCGATCGGACGCGCCGCGCGGCTGGTGGC
The DNA here is from genome assembly GCA_963843885.1 of uncultured Acidobacteriota bacterium. Lineage (GTDB taxonomy): Bacteria > Acidobacteriota > Vicinamibacteria > Vicinamibacterales > UBA2999 > CADEFD01. The sequence continues at coordinate 154,660 of CAWJMJ010000002.1, read as the reverse complement.
GCTCGGCGGGCTGGCGGCGGCCGTGCTCGTGCGTGGCGATGCCGCGCTGCTCTGGCCGGTGGCCCTCGTACTGATCGCGCGCGCCACCGGCTCGTGGAAGACGGCGCTGGGCGAAGTGGTGGCGGTCGGCACGGCGCTGACGGCGCTCTACGCCGGGCTGCTCCTCTTCGACCCGCGCATGGACAACGCGACCGCCGCGGTGTCGCGCCACATGAGCGACACGCCCAACCCATCGATGTTCTGGGAATACTGGCTGTGGGCGCTGTCGCCGGCGGCGGCCGTGTTCGCGGTGTGGGGGGCCCGGCGGCTGCTCGACACCAACCCGCGGTTGCTCGGCGTGCTGTGCGTGTGGGCGCTGCCGACGCTGCTTTTCTACTTCCGCGCCACGACCACCACCCGCTACTTCGTGAACGTGTGCGCGCCGCTGGCGGTGCTCACGGCCGTGGGCATGGCCGACGCCGCCCGTCTGGCCCGCCGCTGGCTCCCGCGCCGGCTGGCGTGGGGGCTGGTCGGGGCGGCCGCCAGCGTGCACCTGGTCGTGGCGCTCGGCCACGTGCCCCCGCCGCAGCCGCTCGAATACTTCTACGGCGGCACCTTCCAGACCCACGACGGCCCGATGCCGACCGGCGCGCTGCTGGCGCGCAGTCTGCTCACGTCGGGCTCGCTGGCGCGATCGCTGCCGGCCCCGGCATTCGGCCGGCAGTCCTATCCGTTCTGGGAGGGGCCCGCCTTCGCCGCGGCGGTGGCTCGGCTGTCGGCGCTGCCGCCGGACCGCGCTGTCGTGCTCCTGCTCTCGGCCGGCTTCGGGCACGCCTTCCACTACCATGCCCACGCCGCCGGCGCGCGCTACGAGAACGGTCCGGCCAACGCCGACGACCTGTGGGGCGACGGACTGCGGCTGCGGCTCGGCGGAACGCGCGTCTTCACGATCGGCGAGCGGTCGTCGGCCTACGCGGCGCTCGAGACGTTCGCCGTGTCGCCCGGCGACGAGGTGTGGGCGATGGACGGCGTCAACCTGACCACGGCGGACGTCGGCGCCAAGCTCCCGCCGGGGCTGACCCTGCGGGCCACCACGCCCTTCAACGAGCACTTCCAGACGTTCGTCGTGGTCCGCGGCGAGACGCCGCCGGAACACTAGGAGGCAGGCCCATGACCACCGACCGCCAGGAACACGTGCCGCTCAGCGTCGTGATGCCCGTCTACAACGAGGAAGGCGCCGTGGCCCTGGCCATCGACGACGTGCAGTGCCACGTGCTCGCCCACGTGCCCGGGGCGGAGCTGGTCGTGGTCAACGACGGCTCGAAGGACGGCACGGCGGCGATCATCGATCGGGCCGCGGCTGCCGATCCCCGGGTGCGGCCCATCCATCAGCGCAACCGCGGCCACGGCGGTGCGTTGATGGCGGGCCTGGCCGAGGCGCGCGGCGACTACGTGCTGCTCATCGACAGCGACCGGCAGATCCTGCTCGACGACTTCGCGGTGGCGTGGACGCACATCGAGGCCGGCCGCGACGGCGTCTTCGGGGTGCGGCGCGTGCGCCACGATCCGGCGCTGCGCCTGCGCCTGTCGGCCGTCATCCGCACCGTCGCCGGAGCGCTGTTCGGCGTCCGCCTGGTCGATCCCAACGTGCCTTACAAGCTGATCCGCCGGTCCATCTGGCTGGAGGCCAAGCCCTGCATCCCTGACGACACGCTGGCGCCGTCGCTGTTCCTGGCGGTGTTCGCGGCCCGGCGCGGCTACGACATCGTGCGCGTGGACATCGTCCACAAGGAGCGTGACACCGGGGAGGTGTCGATCCGGCGCATGAAGCTGTTCAAGTTCTGCGCCACGGCGCTCGGCCAGATGCTTGCCTTCCGCGCGAGGCTGTTCAATGTCCGATGAGCGCATCGTCGTCATCGGCGCCGGCCCGACGGGCCTCGGCGCCGCCTGGCGTCTCAACGAACTGGGCCACACCCACTGGACGGTGTATGAAGCGGCGGCCGAGCCGGGCGGGTTGGCCTCGTCGACCGTGGACGAGCGCGGCTTCACCTGGGACCTGGGCGGTCACGTCCTGTTCTCGCACTACAAGTACTTCGACCGCCTGATGGACGTGGCCCTGGGCGACGAGTGGCTGACGCACGAGCGCGAGGCCTGGGTGTGGATGCGCGAGCGCTGGCTGCCCTACCCGCTGCAGAACAACATCTGGCGTCTGCCGAAAGACGAGCTGAGCGCCTGTCTCGACGGCCTGCTCGAAATCCACTCCCGCGCCGCCACCGCGCCCAAGCCCCGCTCGTTCCGCGAGTGGCTGCTGGCCGGGTTCGGGGCCGGCCTGTGCGACACCTTCATGTTCCCCTACAACCGCAAGGTGTGGGCCTACGACCCTGGCACCATGGACGTCGGCTGGATGGGCGAGCGCGTCGCCACCGTGGACCTGTCGCGCGTGCTCCGCAACGTCGTGCACCAGCGCGATGACGTCGGCTGGGGGCCGAACTCGACCTTCCGCTTCCCGAAGCACGGCGGCACGGGCCACATCTGGCAGTCGGTGGCGTCGCGACTGCCGCCCGAACGCCTCCGCTTCAATCACGCGGTGCAGTCGATCGATCCGGCCGCGCAGGTCGTGACCTTCGCCAACGGCACGTCGGTGTCCTACGACCGGCTGATCTCCACCATGCCGCTCGATCGTCTGCTCGCCGGCCTGCACGGCCGGCCCGACCTGTCGGCGCGCGCGGGCGAATTCGTCCACTCGTCCAGTCACATCGTCGGGGTCGGGCTCGACGGCCAGCCACCCGAATCGCTGACGACCAAGTGCTGGATGTACTTTCCCGAGGAGCAGGTGCCGTTCTACCGGGCTACCGTCTTCAGCAACTACTCGCCCCACAACGTGCCGGACGCGAGCCGCCAGTGGTCGCTGATGGCGGAGGTCAGCGAGTCGCCGGTCAAGCCGGTCGACGAGGCGCGCGTCGTCGACGAGGTGGTGCAGGGCTTCGTGTCCTGCGGCTTCATTTCGCGGGCCGACGTCGCCAGCCTGTGGCATCGCCGGCTCGAGCACGGCTACCCGACGCCGTGGCTCGGCCGCGACGACGTGCTGGGTCCGATCGATCAGGCCCTGACCTCGCTGCACATCTACAGCCGGGGGCGTTTCGGAGCCTGGAAGTATGAAGTCTCGAACCAGGACCACAGCCTGATGCAAGGGGTCGAGGTGGTGGACCTGCTGCTGACGGGCACGGCCGAGCGGACCTACTACGGCGACATGTCGGACCGCTGAGCCGTCGCCGCGCCCGCTGGCTCACGACCGGGTTCCCAGGTAGCATGGGCTCATGCAGTTCCTGGGGGCTCTGCCCATCGCCTTCGCCCTGCTTGGTGTTCCCGGAGTTCAGACCCCGCCGCCGGCGCCGCCACCGGCTCAGCCCACGGCGCCCCGTCCGCGGCCCCGGGCCGCGGCCCCATCGAACGCCACGGCGGTGCTGACCTTGACCGTCAACGATGCTTCGGGCGCGCCGCTCGGGGACGTGACCGTGAGGGTCACCGGTCCCGTGGAACGCGAAGGCACGACCACGGCCGTGGGCCAGGTACGGCTGCTCGGCATCCGGCCCGGCACCTACCGGGTGCGCTTCGAGAAGGACGGCTTCTACACCTTCGAGAAAGAAGTGTCGTGGCGCGCCGGTACCCCGGCGCCGGTCGCCGAAGCCACGCTCACCCCTGCCCCCCCGCCACCGCCCCCGCCGGCCGCCCCTCCCAGCGCGGAGGTGGCGAGACCGGCGACGGCGGAACTGCCAGCCGGCAAGGCCAAGACCATGTCGCTGCTCGACCACATCGAGCGCAACTTCATCTCGAACAAGGAACCGCACAAGGAATCGCTCGTCGGCTGCAGCGGCGGGGCCCAGTCGTGGCTGTGGCAGGTGCGCGAGCCGTGGGCCGACCGTATTCACCCCGACGCGGAGCTGATGCTCTACGTCGTCGGCGGCGACGGCACCCTGCGGATGGACGGTCTGGACGTCCCCATCGCGGCCGGCAGCTTCGCGGTCATCCCGCGCAACAGCGAGTACGGACTCACCCGCCGCGGCCGCAACCCGCTGATCATGCTGGCCACGCTGTCGGGCCCGCCCTGCGCGCAATAGCCGGGGCCCGGTGGCGCCTCGGCGGCGGCTGACGCCTCTCTCGCCTGACACCTCTCGGCGGGTAGTGCCTCGTGCCGCGTAGCGTCTCGTGCCGGGGCGCGTCTCGTGCCGCGCAGCGCCTCTCGGCCGTGGCGTCTGGACGCCACTGCCGGTGGTCGCGTCACCGGACACTGGCACGAGTGCCTGCAACCACACGCTTCCCTGGCGCCCGGCGCCGCCCCAGCTAGGTGCCGGCCCTCGCGGCTAGTAGACTGGACGGCTATGACGTCATCGGACCGTTCGAGCGCCGCCGGCGCCCGTGAGGGCGCAGCCCCCTCGCTTGATTTCGTGCGCGAGCAGGTCGCCGCCGACGTAGCCGCCGGGGTCGACGGCGGGCGCGTGACCACGCGCTTTCCGCCCGAGCCCAACGGCTACCTGCACATCGGCCACGCCAAGTCCATCTGCCTGAACTTCGGCGTCGCCGCCGAGTCACGGCGGCACCTGCAACCTGCGCTTCGACGACACCAATCCGGTCAAGGAAGACGTCGAGTACGTCGACTCGATCAAGGACGACGTCCGCTGGCTCGGCTTCGACTGGCACGACCGCGAGTACTACGCGTCGGACTACTTCGAGCAGCTCTACCAGTATGCCGAGGAGCTGATCGCTCGTGGCCAGGCCTACGTCGACTCGCACTCGGCCGACGAGATCCGCGCCTACCGCGGCACGCTCACCGAGCCCGGCACCAACAGCCCGTACCGCGACCGCGGCGTCGAGGAGAACCTCGACCTGTTCCGCCGCATGCGCGCCGGCGAGTTCGCCGACGGCGCCCACGTGCTGCGCGCCAAGATCGACATGGCCTCGCCCAACATCAACCTGCGCGATCCGGTGCTGTACCGCATCCGCCACGCCGACCACCACCGCACCGGCGACGCGTGGTGCATCTATCCGATGTACGACTACGCGCACCCGCTGTCGGACGCGTATCGAGGGCATCACGCACTCGCTCTGCACGCTCGAGTTCGAGGACCACCGCCCGCTCTACGACTGGGTCGTGCGAGCAGTCGCCAGGCCGAGCACACGCCCGCGCCAGATCGAGTTCGCGCGCCTGAACCTGAACTACACGGTGATGAGCAAGCGCAAGCTGCTGCAGCTGGTGGCGCAGAAGCACGTCGTCGGCTGGGACGACCCGCGCATGCCGACCATCTCGGGCATGCGCCGCCGCGGCTACACGCCCGAGGCGATCCGCGACTTCTGCGCCCGCATCGGCGTCGCCAAGAAGGAAAACGTCATCGACATCGGCCTGCTCGAGCACTGCGTGCGCGAGGACCTCAACCGCCGCGCGCCGCGCGCGCATGGCGGTGCTGCGGCCGCTCAAGCTCGTGCTCACCAACTACCCGGACGACCAGGCCGAGAAGATGGAGGTCGCCAACCATCCCGAAGACCCGTCGCTCGGCACGCCGCACGGTGCCGTTCGCGCGCGAGCTCTACATCGAGCGCGACGACTTCATGGAGGACCCGCCCAAGAAGTTCTTCCGCCTGGCGCCCGGCCGCGAGGTGCGCCTGCGCAACGCCTACCTCATCACCTGCCAGCGACGCCATCAAGGACGCCGCCGGCGACGATCGTCGAGCTGCACTGCACCTACGACCCGGCCACCCGCGGCGGCGACGCGCCCGACGGACGCAAGGTCAAGGCCACGCTGCACTGGGTCGTCGGCGGCGCACGCCGTCGACGCGGAAGTGCGGCTCTACGACCGCCTGTTCACGGCGGAGGATCCGGAAAGCGCGGCCGAGAAGGCGGGCCAGCAGTTTCTCGACTTGCTGAATCCGAACAGCCTGGAAGCGGTCATGGGCTGCAAGCTCGAGCCGATGCTGGGCCAAGCGCCGGCCGGCGCCCGCTTCCAGTTCGAGCGCCTCGGTTACTTCGCCGCCGACCCCGATGGACGTCCAGGCGCGCCGGTCTTCAACCGGACCGTGTCGCTCAAAGAGGCCTGGACCAAGGCCCGCGATTTGTAACGGGGCCTGTCACCGTGACATCTCGGAGCGTTGCAGTTCTTGCCATGTGTAACGGTGACAGGCCCCGTTACAAATCGACGGCGACGTCCACGAGGCGGGCATCGAGGGCGGTCGCTACGGCGCGCGGGTCGAGACGCACCAGGAACCCCCGCCGGCCGCCGTTCAGGTAGATGAACTCCAGCGTCGTGATGCTGCGCTCCATGTAGATGGGCAGCGTCTTCCGCGTGCCGAACGGCGACGTTCCGCCCACCTGGTAGCCGGTGTGGCGCTCGGCCACGTCGGGGGCGCACGGCTTGACCGCCTTCGTGCCGATGTGCCGGGCGAGCTGCCGGGTCGAGACCTCGCGATCGCCGTGCATCAGGATGACGAGCGGGCGTTTGTCTTCGTCCTCCATGACCAGCGTCTTGACCACGTGGTGCTCGGGCACGCCCAGTTCACGCGACGACACCTTGGTGCCGCCCTTGAGCTCGTAGCGATACTCGTGCTCGGTGAAGGCGAGACCATGCCGCCGCATCGCGTGCACGGCCGGAGTGGCGGAGGACGACGCCATCGTGACAGCTTAACGCTGGCGGACGCGCTCCCGCTACGCGCCGGCCGCCGCCGGACGTCGTGTGTGCCACTGCGCCTGGTCCTGATACGCCTTGGCCAGCGCCAGCAGCTCCTGCTCTCGGAAGGGCTGCGCGTAGAACACGATGCTCGTGGGCGTGCCGCCCTCGGCGAAGCCGTTGGGGACGTTCACGGCCGGATAGCACGCCAGGTTGGCCATCGTGAAGTGGCGCTGCGTGGGCCCCTGGGGCCGGCGTGGAGCGCGCGCCCCTCCGCCCGCCGCACCCGGCGGTGGACCGCCCGGGCCGCCCCGGCCGATGCTGTTGGACGCCACGACATAGAGATCGACGTGCCGGGTGGCGGCGGCCAGTTCTTCCATCATCATCATGCGCAGACGCTGGCCCTGCAGGAAATCCACGGCCGAGACCAACCGGCCGGTAGGGCGACCGACGCCGGCACGCGCCTTGGCCATCCGCCCGGCGCGGAGGTGCTGGTCGAAAAACGCCGCCGACTCCACGCCGATGGCGCTGACATCGAGCGCAAACGCCGGCACCGGCACTGGCACGAAGGTGGTGACGCCGAGCCCCTTCAGCGCCGCGAGCGTGGCCGCGGCGTTGGCCTTGGCCGCCGGCTCGGTGAGCTCGTCGAACGACTCCTGGAGGATGCCGACCTTCAGCGCCCGGACGTCGAGCCCCGCGTTCCAGTTGAACGGCACGTCCATCACGCTCATGTCGCGGCCGTCCGGCTTGCTGATGGCCTGCATCACCAGAGCGGCATCCTCGGCGTAGCGGCAGATCGGGCCGAGCCGGTCCTGCGTCCACGACAGGGCCATGGCGCCGTGGCGGCTGACCCGGCCGAAGGTGGGCCTGAGGCCGACCACGCCGCAGCGCGCGGCCGGGCTCAGGATCGAGCCGCTGGTCTCGCTGCCGATGGCAAAGGCCACGCCGCCGGCGGCGGTGGCCGATGACGGGCCGGCCGACGAGCCGCTCGAGCCCTGCGCCGGGTCCCACGGACTCTTGGTCTGACCGCCGAACCAGTTGTCGCCCGACGCCAGTTCGCCAGTGGTGAGCTTGGCAATCAGCACCGCGCCGGCCGCGCGCAGCATCTCGACGATGCTGGCGTCGTAGTCGAACTGCTGCTCGGTGAAGGCGGGCGAGCCCCAGGTGGTCTTGAAGCCCTTCACCGTGATGATGTCCTTCACGCCCCACGGGATGCCGTGCAGCGGCCCTCGGTACTTCCCGGCGGCAATCGCGGCATCGGCGGCTGTGGCTTCGGCCAGGCCGTGGTCGTCGAGGAAGGTCACCACGTTGTTGAGCACGGCGTTGTGGCGGTGCAGCCGCGCCAGATACATGCGCGTCAGCTCGACCGACGTCACCTGCTTGGTGCGCAGCAGTTCGGCCAGGTGCCGCACCGGCCAGAAGGCCACTTCTTCGAGGTCGGCGGGCCGCTTCAGCGCCGGCGCCCGGCTCAGCACGAACGGCCGGCGCGTCCGGTCGACAGTGAGGCCGGGCACGATCGGGCTGAAGTGGTAGGGCGGCGACACGTCGTTGGGGATGACCGTGGCCCGTTGCGCCTCGAGCCGCGTCAGGGCCGCATTGGCGCCGTCGACGAGCGCCGTGCGATCTTCTTCCGCCAAGTCGACGCCCGACAGCTTCAGCGCATCGGTGACCATGGCCAGCGTGATGCGGTCGGCGCCCGCATCCTGCATGCGCGCCCAGAGCACGCCGGGCGCCAGGGAGCTGCCCAGGCCGACGGCGGTGAAATGCGCGAGGAAGCGGCGGCGGGCGGCGGGGCTGTGCGTCACGCGCGGATTATAGCCTCGGCGATCGCGCCGCCGCGACGGCCCACGACCGCACCTCTGCCCGCCGCCTCACACGGTGGCGCGCCGAAGCGGGCAGGCCAGGGGCGCATGTTAGTCTGGACGCCGGCCGCGCGCTGACGCGTCCGCCTGCCATGCTACCGCCGCTTCGTCACCTCGGGCTCCAACTCATGGTCGTGGCGGCGCTCGTCGCCGTGGCGGTCGTGGGGCTATCGCGTTGGCGATCGGCGGCCCCACCTTCGGCGGCGCCGGCCATGGCAACGCCCGCCGCGCCTTCTGCCGCCTCCTCCGCCACACCGTCCGCCTCTGACGCCACCACGCCTTCCGCTACACCCGTCAACGGGCGCACCGCCCCGGCCGCCGATCCGGGACTCGACCCGGTCGGCGCGGCCATCGCCTTGGCCGATCGTCTGTATCTCGTGCCCGGCGGGGGCGGCAACACCGCGGTCTTCATCACGGCCACCGGGGTGGTGGTGGTCGATCCGAAATACGCCGCCTCGTGGCCGGCGCTCGAGGCGCGCATTCGCGGCCTCACCGACAAGCCGATCACCCACGTGATCATCACCCACTCCCACCCCGACCACGCCGGCGCCATCGACGTCCTGCCGGCGGAGGTGGTGGTCGTCGGTCACCAGCACGCCATCCGCACCGTGGCCGGTTACGGCTGGTTGCGGCACCGCGGCGCGACCCCGAACGTGCAGATCTTCGCCGAGCGGATCACGCTCTTCAGCGGCGCCGACGCGCTGACGTTGATCTCGTATGGCCCGGCGCACACCAACGGCGACGCGCTGGTCGTGTTCCACGCGGCCCGGATGCTGCACGCCGGCGACCTCTTCCCCGACACCGTCGCCCCCATCATCAACATCGACGGCGGCGGCGATGGTCCGGGCCTGGCGCGCACCCTGGCGCGGGCGGCCGGCCTGCGCGACGTGGACCGCGTCATCACCGGCCATGGACCGGTCATGAGTTGGACCGAGTTCGGTGACTTCGCGGCGTTCGTGCAGATGCTCGTCGACTACGTGCGCGCCGAAATGGGCATCGGCAAGGACAAGAACGCCGTGTTCCGCGCCATCCCTGTGCCGGCGCGCTATTCCGGCTACAACCTGGAACGGCTCTTCAACACGCTCGACGAGATCGATCGGAGCCTGAGGCCCCGCTGGCAGCGGATCTTCTGACCGTGGCCCCAGACCGGGCGCCGCTGCGCGAGCATGAAGTGGAAAGGACGGACGAGCCGCGTCTCGTTAGAGCGCGCGCACTGTGACGAGCCGGCGTCGGCCCTCGGCTGCACCACGCCTATTCAGTGCGCAAGGCCGCGACGGCGCTGACACGAACGGCCCGGAGGGCCGGCACCAGGCTGGCCAGGAGGGCCGCCAGCAGCATCGTCGCCGACACCGCCACGAACGTCAGCGGGTCGTGCGGTCCGACGTCGTAGAGCAGCCCGCGCAGCACCTGCGCCAGCGCCAAGGCCGCCAGCAGGCCGATGACGATGCCGGCGGCAGCCAGGCTCAGACCCTGACGCACGATCATGCCCACCACGTCGGCGCGGCTGGCGCCGATCGCCATGCGGATGCCGATCTCGTGCGTGCGCCGGGCCACCACGTAGGACAGCACGCCGTAGAGGCCGACGACGGCCAGCGCCAGCGCGATGGCCGCGAAGGTGCCGATCAGCACGCTGGTCAGCCGCGGCGTCGCCAGCGCCGTCGCCACCACATCGGTCATCGGCCGCACGCCGGCTACCGGCAGGCGGGGATCGAGGCGCCGCACCGCCTCGCGCACCGGGCCAGCCAAGGCGACCGGTTCGCCGGCCGCGCGCATCACAAGGAATGTGTTCCGGACCAGGCTGCCCCGGGTCAGGACGTGCCACTGACTGTGCGGCACGTAGAACTTCTCCTTCACTGCCGCGGTGACGCCGTTGTGCCGTTCGTCGGCGACGATGCCGACGACGACCGCCTGGGGCCGGGCCGGGTCGCCGCCGACGCGCACTCGGCCGCCGACGGCCTGCCCGTCGGCCCAGTAGGTGCGCGCCATGGTCTCGTTCACCACCATCACCGGCTGACTGCCGGACGTGTCGGCCGGCGTGATCCAGCGGCCGCGCATCAGCCGGGCGCCCATCGCCTCGAAGGCGCCGTCGGAGACGATCTGCCAGTCGCCCTTGGCATTGCGGCCGGGAGACTCGTCGTAGCCGTCGATGTCGAGGCCGTAGTCGCCGATGGTCGTGGCCAGCGGCAAGGCGCGCACGATGCCGGCGGCGGCGACGCCGGGCACGCCGCGCACCTCCTCGAGCAGCCGGCGGTAGAAGTCCACGACCTGTTCGGGCGACTCGTAGCGGGCCGCCGGCAGCGCCAGCCGCATCGTGAGCACGTGCTCGGGCGTGAAGCCGAGGGGCACCCGTCCCAACGCGCCGAGGCTGCGGACCATGAGGCCAGCCGCAATCACCAGGATCACGGCCAGCATCACCTCGCCCATCACGAGCGCGCCGCGCAGGCGTTGCCGCGAGCGCGCGGCGGTCGCCTGGAGCGACCCTTCCCGCAGCGACTCGACCAGGTTGACGCGCAACGTGCGCAGCGCCGGCAGCAGGCCGAAGACGAGCGTGGTGGCCACGGCCAGGATCAGCGTGAACGCCGCCACCGCGCCGTCGAGCCGCACCGGGGCGAGCGGCGGCAGGCTGGTGGGATCGAGCGCGAGCAGGGCGCGCACCCCCACTGCGGCCAGCGCCAGCCCGAGGCCGGCGCCGGCCACAGCGAGCAGCACGCTTTCGGTGAGGAGCTGGCGCACGAGCCGTTCCGTGCGTCGCGCCGATGGCGGCGCGCACGGCCATCTCGCGGATCCGCGCATCGCCCCGCACCAGGAGCAGGTTGGCGACATTGGCGCAGGCAATGAACAGCAGGCACGCCGCCGCGCCCATGAGCAGCCACATGGCCGGACGGACGCCGCCGCGGACTTCGGCGTCGAGCGACGTCGCGAACGCCGAGAAGCGCATGGCCTCGGGATACAGACCCTGCTCGGTCATCGCCGCGGTCAGGACGCGCAGCTCGTCGGACGCGGTGGCGGCCGTGGCTCCCGGTGCCAGGACCGCCGCCGCGAAGTAGCCGTGCGACCCTCGATTGACCTCGCGCTCGTCGAGTTGCAGCGCGCGCCAGAGCTGGGTCGGCTCGGCCGCGTCCTCGGAGAAGTCGGTCGGCAGGCGGAAGCCCTCGGGCATCACGCCGACGATCTCGACCGGCACCTCGTCCAGTACCATGCGCCGGCCGAGCACCGTGGGATCGCCGCCGTAGCGCGCCTGCCACAGCCCGTAGCCGAGCACGGCGACCGGCGGCCGCCTGGGGAACGTCCTCGGCCGGGCTGATGGCGCGGCCGAGCAGCGGCGTGGCGCCCAGCACCGCGAAGGTATTGGCGGTAACGAGACCGGCGTTGACCCGCACCGGCTCGCCCTCGCCGGTCAGGTTCTGCTGGGTCGTGGTCCACCCGGCCACCGCCGTCAGCGTCGTGGCCAGGCGCCGGTAGTCGAGAATCTCGGCACTGGACAGCCAGGTCTTGTCGAAGCTGACCCAGCGGCTCCACAGCAGGACGCGCGTCTCGGGCTGCGCGTAGGGCAGCGGCGTCAGCAGCACGGCCTTCACCACGTGAAGATGGCCGAGGTGGCGCCAATCCCGAGCGCCAGCGTGATCAACGCCGCGGCGGCGAACCCGGGGCGCGCCGACAGGCCACGCAGCGCGCTCCGCACATCTTGCCGGACGCCGTCCAGACTCATGAATCGCCCCCCGCCGGTTGGACGGGGCCGAGGCCCCGCAGGTTGCCACGACGGGTGGCGGCCAAAGGGCCCGGGGATACAATCCTCCGAGCATGGCTTCGACCACCTCCCCGTCGCTGTCGGCGCTCGTCCAGGCGCAGATGAACTCGCCCTCGCCCATCCGCCAGATCATGAAGATGGCGGAACGCCAGAACATCCTGGCGATGGGCCTCGACCCGGCCGATGTGATCTCGTTTGGCGGCGGCTGGGTCAACCACCCCGCGCCCGACGAGTTCCGGCAAGCCTACCTCGACATCGCCGGCGACCCGGTCCTGTTCCACCAGAGCGGCGGCTACACTGCCACCCTCGGGGACTTGGGCTGCCGCGAGCAGATTGCACGCTTCGAGCAGCACCTTTTCGGCGTGCCGCGGCTCGGTCCCGAGCACATCGCCGTCGGCCTCGGCAGCACCCAGCTCACGCACGACCTGTTCCGCGCGCTGCTCGATCCCGGCGACACGGTGATGCTGCTCGATCCCACCTACGCCAACTACGAAGGCCAGCTGGCCTTCGTGGCGCCCGGTATCCGCGTGGTGCGCCTGCCCGTGCTCGACCCGGCCACGTGGAGCTACCGCCCGGTCAGCGACCCGGACGGGGTGGCCCGCGACTTCGCGCGGCTCTTCGATCAGCACCGCCCGCGCCTGGTGCTCTTCGGCGCACCCGACAACCCCACGAGCCAGGTGGTGCCGCAGGCCCTGGCCGAAGCGATGCTCGAGCGCACCGCCGCGGCCGGCGCGTGGCTGGCCATCGACTTCGCTTACAAGTGCCAGTACTTCGCGCCGCCCCCGGCCTATTACCGCTGGTCACCGGCCGATCACCCGAATGTGATTGGCATCCACTCGAACTCCAAGTGGGCGCGCGGCCTGGGCCGGAGACTTGGCTGGATCGAGGCGGCCACGCCGGTCATCGAGGCCCTGGAACGGGTGCAGCAGTGCAGCATCCTGTGCCCGGATACGCTGGAACAGATGGCGATGGCGCGCTATCTCGCCGGGGCCATCGACGACGGCTCGCTGCGCCGCTACGTCGAGCACGCCAACGACCTCTACCGCGAGGCCGCGCGCGTGACGCTCGCCGCCATCGACGCCTACATCGGCCGGCCGCGCCTCACGCCGGCCGGCGGTCTCTACACGGTGATGGACGTCGGCCGCGAGGCCGAGGCGTTCGTGCCCGAAGCCCTGAAGGCCACGGGCGTGCTGGTCGTGCCCGGCCGTGGCTTCGGCGCGTCGCTGACCAACGGCGTGCGCATCTCGTTCGGCCCGCTGGTGATGACGCCCGACCGCATCACCGAGGGTCTGCGCCGCCTCGGCACCTGGATGCAGGGCTAGCAGCCCAGCGCCGACACTGTGCTAGATTCACCGCGCCGCGCCATCCACCGGCGCCTCGCGTCGCCACTCGATGACACCGGACCGAGCCTCATGCCGACATACCTTCGCTCGCTGACGTCTTCCTTCCTGGTCCTGGCCGTGGCGGCGTCCGCGGCCGCGCAGAACCGCAGCGCGCTGCCGGCGGTGCCGACGCCCACCGATGTCAAGCCGGGCAGCATCACCTGCGACGAGTGTCCGTATCCGTATCCCAGCAAGTACCTGGACATCAGCGTCTACGATCAGGACGTCCGCATCTCGTACATGGACACGCCGGCGCAAGGCCCGGCCAACGGCCATACGGTGCTGCTGCTGCACGGCAACAACTTCGGCGGCTTCTACTTCAAGGCCATCATCGACGGGCTGACCAAGGAAGGCTTCCGGGTCATCACGCCCGACCAGATCGGCTACGGCCGCTCGTCGAAGCCGATTGCCCCCTACAACTTCAACTCGCAGGTGCGGAACACCTGGCGCATCCTGCAGCACGAGAAGATCGAGCGGGTGATGGTCGTCGGCCACTCGATGGGCGGCATGATGGCGGCGCGCTTCGCCACGCAGTTTCCCAAGGCCGTCGAGCGGGTGGTCATCTACAACCCGATCGGCCTCACCGACGGCCGCTTCGACCGACCGATGACGCCGATCGACGAGGCCTACGCCCAGAACCTCAAGACCGATTACCAGAGCACGCGTGCCGGCCTCGGCCGCTACGTGGCGCACGACCCGACCAAGTGGAACGACGAGTTCGAGACCTACACGCGCATCCGCTATTCGTGGACGCTGAGCAGCGACTGGCCGCGCCTGGCCATGGTGCAGGCGCTCATCGGCCAGATGCTCTACGCCGATCCGGTGGTCTACGACTGGGCCCACATCCAGGTGCCGACCCTGGCCTTCGGTGGCGCCGAAGACATGCTGCTCGGCCCGGCCAAGGCCTTCCAGGACCGCATGGCGTTCCTGGCCAAGAGCGTGCCCAACGGCAACGGTCGCCTGCTGCTGCTGCCCGGCCTCGGCCACGTGCCGCACCTCGAAGCGCCCGCGCAGGTGCTGACGCCGCTCGTTGCGTTCCTCAAGGAAGGCCTCGCGGCGAAGTAGCGCCGAATTGTAACGGGGCCTGTCACCGTTACAACCTTCTCTGTTTTCGATCCTGCCATGTGCGCAGTTGCTGCCAGCGATTCGCTTGTAACCGTGACAGGCCCCGTTACAATTCGGGCATGCTGAGAACGGCACTCGCGGCGGCGACCATCGGGGTGCTCGTCGCCGCCTCGCCTGGCGGCGCGCAGACGGCCACCCCCGGCCCGGGCATTCCGCTGGAGGTGGCGGCCCGCCGGGCGGCGCTGATCACGGATTTACGTTACGAACTGGCGTTGGCGGTGCCCCGCGCGCAGACGGCGCCGCTCAGCGGCTGGATGATCGCGCGGTTTGCCTTGAGCGACGCGTCGGAGCCGCTGGTCGTCGATTTCGCGCCCGGGGCCAGCCACGTGACGGCCGTTTCGGTGAACTCCGTGCCGGTCACGCCCACCTTCGTCACCGATCATCTGATCATCCCCGCCGCCGCGCTCACGACCGGCGCGACCGAGGTGCGGATCGAGTTCACCGCCGGCGACGCCTCGCTCAACCGCAACCCCGATTTCCTCTACACGCTGTTCGTGCCGGCCCGCGCGCACCTGGCCATTCCGGTGTTCGACCAGCCGGACCTCAAGGCCCGCTGGACGCTGACGCTGAGCGTGCCCAGCCGAGTGGCAGGCCGTGGCGAACGGCGCCGTCACCGAAGAAGGCAACCGGGCGTGCGCCGACGGTCTCAGCGGCAGCGACTGCCGGCTGTCGGTCGGCTTCGCCGAGACCGCGCCGATCTCCACTTACCTGTTCTCGTTCGCCGTCGGCGACTTCCAGATCGAGACGGCCGTGCGCAACGGCCGCACCTTCCGGATGTTCCACCGCGAGACCGACGCCGCCAAGGTGGCGCGCAACCGGGAGGCGATCTTCGACCTGCACGCCGCGCCGCTGCGCCTGGCATGGAGCGCTACACCGGCATCCCCTACCCTTCGGCAAGTTCGACTTCGTGCCGATCCCGTCGTTCCAGTTCGGCGGCATGGAGCACGCCGGCGCGATCCTCTACAACGCCTCGGGACTGCTGCTCGACGAGTCGGCCACGCAGAACCAGCTGCTGGGCCGCGCCACGCGTCATCGCGCACGAAACCGCGCACATGTGGTTCGGCGACCTCGTGACCATGCGCTGGTTCAACGACGTGTGGATGAAGGAGGTGTTCGCCAACTTCATGGCCGCGAAGATCGTGAACCCGTCGTTCCCCGACGATCAACCACGAGCTGCGCTTCCTCTACGCCAACTACCCGGCCGCCTACGACGTCGATCGCACCGCCGGCACCAACGCGATCCGCCAGCCGCTCGACAACCTCAACGAGGCCGGCAGCCTCTACGGCGCGATCATCTACCAGAAGGCGCCGATCGTCATGCGCCAGCTCGAGGCGCTGCTCGGCGCCGACTCGTTCCGCGACGGGCTGCGCGAATACCTGAATGCGCACCGCTTCGGCAACGCCACCTGGAGCGACCTGATCGCGCTGCTCGACCGGCGCACGCCGGTCGACCTGGCGGCGTGGAGCAAGGCGTGGGTCGAGTCGCCGGGCCGGCCGGTGATTACGACCGAGCTGACGATCCGGCTGTCCCGTTCGCTCGGGGACGAGCGCGAGCAGCGCACCATCGAGTCGCTCGCCTTCACCCAGGCCGACCCGCAGAAGCGCGGCCTGGTGTGGCCGCAGCAGCTGCACGTGACCGTGGCGCTGCCCGACGGACCCCGGACCATCGAGGTGGCGCTGAACGGCGCCCAGGCCACGGTGCCCGAGGCCGTCGGCTGGCCGGCGCCGCTCTACGTGCTGCCCAACGGCGACGGCTGGGCCTACGGCGGCTTCGTCCTCGATCCGGCCTCGCGCGACTACCTGGCCGCCCACGTCGCCACGATTGCCGACCCGCTCACGCGCGGCGCCGCCTGGGTCACCTTGTGGGAAGCGTTGCTCGACCGCAGCGTTGCAGCGGCTACCTTCGTCGACACCGCCATCGCGGCGGTCCTGGCCGAACCCGACGAGCAGACGCGCCAGCGCGTCCTGGGCTACGCCGGGACGGCGTGGTGGAAATTCCTGAGTCCGGCGGAACGCGCGGCGCGCGCCGTCGCAACCGAGCGCACGTTGCGGGCCGGGCTCGACGCCGCCACCACCGCCAGCCAGAAGTCGGCCTGGTTCGGCGCACTGCGCCGCATGGCCACGACCGCGCCCACCCTGGCATGGCTCACGGCCGTGTGGGACAAGACCCAGTCGGTCCCCGGTCTGCCGCTGGCCGAGGCCGACTACTCCACGTTGGCGCTCGAGCTGGCCGTGCGCGAGGTACCCCGCTGGTCGGCGATCCTGGCCGGTCAGCTGGCCCGCATCGACAACCCGGACCGCAAGGCTCGCTTCCAGTTCATCATGCCGGCGCTGTCGGCCGATCCGGCCGTGCGCGAGCGCTGGTTCCGGTCGCTGGCCGACGTCGCCAACCGGCGCCGCGAGCCGTGGGTGCTCGACGGCCTCGACTACCTGCACCATCCGCTGCGCGCTGCCGCCTCGGCCAAATACGTGCGGCCGAGCCTGGATCTTTTGTGGGAGATCCAGAAGACCGGCGACATCTTCTTCCCGAAGCGCTGGATGGACGCCACGCTCGGGGGTTACACCAGCGCCGACACGGCCGGCGAGGTGCGCCGCTTCCTGGCGACGCTGCCGCCCGACTTCCCGGCCCGGCTCAGGAACATCGTGCTGCAGTCGGCCGACGACCTCTTCCGGGCCGCCGGCCAACCGTAGCGCGCGGTTACTTGCTGGCGCGGCCCTTGCCCTTGGTCACCAGCTTCTGCACGCGCCAGTTGATCAGCTCGCCGACCCAGATTTCGTCTTCCGACGGGCACGCGATGGCGTGAATCCAGCCGAACTCGCCGAGGTTGCGGCCGGGCTGGCCGTAGACGCCGAGCAGCTTGCCCTCGAGCGACACCTTGTAGATGCGGCTCGGGTAGAGGTCGCCGACGAAGAGCACCGGGATTGGGTCCCGGCGTCATGCACAGCGCGTCGGGCGCGCCGGGGGCCTGCGAGCCGGTCTTGGCATTCGGCGTCTGCTCGCGCCGTAGACGATCTTGCCGCGCTTGGTGATCGACCGGCACGTCGATGGTGAACTGGCGGATGAACTTGCCCTCGGTGTCGAACACCTGGATGCGGCGGTTGCCGCGATCGGCGACGTAGACCTCGTCGTTCGGCGACACGGCGATGCCGTGCGGCGTGTCGAACTGCCCGGGCCCGTTGCCGAGCGACCCCCAGCTGCGCCACCCACTCGCCGCGGGCGTTGGCCTTGCCGACGCGCGAGTTGACGTAGCCGTCGCTGAAGTAGGAGTTGCCCTTCGAGTCCCAGGCCACGTCGGTCGGCTGGTTGAAGACGTTGTCGCGGTGCACCGGCACCGGGTTGCGCGGGTTGTTGTTGGCCGGCGAGCTCCACGGGCAGCGCCGGCGCGCTTCAGCAGCACGCCGATCTGCGAGGCGTAGTCGGGCGGCACGTCGAGGTGCGACGACTCGCCCTTGCGGCCGAACACCCATTCCGACCCGGCCCTGCGGGTTGAACTTGACGATCATGTTCGAGCCCTTTGTCGACGATCCAGATGTTGTCCTGCTTGTCGATGCGCACGGCATGCGCGTAGGACAGCGCGAAGTTGTTCTTGCCGATCTCGCGCACGAACTTGCCGTTCTCGTCGAACTCGAGCAGCTGCGCCGCCTGCGCCATGTAGGCCGCGCCGGTGACGTTGCCGCGCGAGAACACGAACACGTGCTTCTTCGAATTGACGGCGACGCCGCCGATCTCGCCGAAGTGGATGTCGTTGGGCATGCGTCAGCGGATTGGGCACCGACTCGAACGGCAGCTCCGGCACCGCCTGCTCTTGCGTGGACACCGGCGCCAGCGCCAGGGCGGCCAGAAATACCGTCGTGAATACACGTCTCACCCGTCACCTCCAGGAAATTGATGGCCCGGCGCGAGCGTGCACGGGCGCCGGGCGATAGTAGCGACCATCGCCGCCGGACGCAAGGCAGCGCCCGCCCGGAAGCGGAGCGGCGGAGAGGGCGGGCACAGGCCCAGATCGGTCGGCCGGCGGGCAGGTGCGAACGCTGGAAGCGGTCGGCGCGGGAGTGGGCGCGAACGCTGGACGCGGTCGGCGCGGGAGTGGGCGCGACGTCGGCGCGAACGCTAGAAGCGGTCGGCGCGGGCGCGGGCCCAGGCATCGGCCAGCGGCCCCGTGACGCTCGAGGTCAGCAGGCCGCCGGGCTCGGTGACGGGATAGAGCTCGTGGTAACTGAGCACCTCGCCCGGGCCGACCCGCTTCATGACGTACCACGGCTTCAGCCCGGCCGGCGACGCCAGCCCAGTGGCGCCAAGGACGTCGAGGAAACTCCTCACGGTTTCCTTGTGGTAGCGGGCGACGCGCTCGGACTTGTCCTCGACCACCAGCCCCCGCACCAGACCCGGGTCCTGGGTGGCCACGCCGGTCGGACACTGGTTGGTGTTGCAGCGCAGCGCCTGGATGCAGCCGAGCGCGAACATCATCGCCCGCGCCGCGTTGCACAGGTCGGCGCCGAGCGCCACCTTGGTGGCAATCTGGAAGCCGGTGTTGACCTTGCCCGAGGCGATGAGGCGGATGTGCTCGCGCACGCCGGCGCCGACGAGCGCGTTGTGGACGAACGAGAGGCCCTCGTTGAGCGGCGTGCCGACCGAGTCCGAGAACTCGAGCGGGGCCGCGCCGGTGCCGCCCTCGCCGCCGTCGACGGTGATGAAGTCGGGCATGATGCCGGTCTCGAGCATCGCCTTCACGATGCCCAGGAACTCGTGGCGCTTGCCGACGCACAGCTTGAAGCCGACCGGCTTGCCGCCCGACGCCTCGCGCAGTTGGGCCAGGAACCGCAGCAGGCCGATGGGCGTGGAGAAGGCGCTATGCGCGGGCGGCGAGATCACGTCCCTGCCCCGGCTCGACGCCGCGGATGGCCACGATCTCGGGCGTGAGCTTGGCGGCCGGCAGGATGCCGCCGTGGCCGGGCTTGGCGCCCTGCGAGAGCTTGATCTCGATCATCTTCACCGCGGGCAGCGTGGCGCGCCGGGTGAACTCGTCGAGCGAGAAGGCGCCGCCGGCGCTGCGGCAGCTGAAGTAGCCCGTGCCGATCTGCCAGACGAGGTCGCCGCCCGGCTCGAGGTGATACGGGCTGAGGCCGCCTTCGCCGGTGTTGTGGGCAAAGCCGCCGAGCTGCGCGCCGGTGTTGAGCGCGAGCACGGCGTTCTTGCTGAGCGAGCCGTAGCTCATCGCCGACACGTTGAGGATCGAGGCCGAGTAGGGCTGCGTGCACGCTGGTCCGCCCACGGTGATCGCGGCTGACCGCCGGGTCGCAGTGCACGGGCGCGAGCGAGTGGTTGATCCACTCGTAGCCGACCGCGTAGACGTCACGCTGGGTGCCGAACGGCAGCGTGTCGAGTTCGCCCTTGGCGCGCTGGTAGACGACCGAGCGGTCGGTGCGGCTGAAGGGCCGCCCGTCGTTGTTCGACTCGACGAAGTACTGGTTGATCTCGGGGCGGATCATCTCGAGCAGATAGCGGCCGTGACCGATGACCGGGAAGTTGCGGCGGATGGCCTGCTTGGTCTGCACCATGTCGGCCAGCCCACGCGCGATGAGCGGCAGCACGACGAGCAGCGACCAGAGCACCGGCGGCCAGACCGCCGACACACCCGCGACCAGACCGAGCGCCGCCGCCGAAGCCGCCAGGAACACGCCTGCCATACCCGGGGCTTCGGCCGCGCCAGTCAAACCTTGAGGCACTTGGCTTACACTTGCCCGCCATGACGCGCATCCTCGTTGCCCTCCTTCTCGTCGCCGGCATCGTGCCGGCTCAGGCCCAGAGCCCGGCCGAGGTCCGGCCCGCCGCCGCGCCAGCACTCGAATCGCGACGCGCCCGACCCGTGGTTCGGCACGTTCTCGATCATCGCGGTCGATCCGGCCACTGGCGAGTTCGGCGTCGGCGTGCAGTCGCGCGCGTTTGGCGCAGGAGCCGCGGTGCCCTACGCCAAGCCCGGCGTCGGCGCCGTGGCCACCCAGGCGTCTGCCAATCGGCTCTACGGGCCGAAGGCCATTGCCCTGCTCGAACAGGGGCTGACTCCGGCCGAAGTCGTCAAACGCATCACCGACGAAGACCCGGGCCGCGACAGCCGGCAGGTGGCGGTCATCGACGCCCAGGGGCGGTCGGCGGTCTACACCGGCAAGCGCGTCATCGACCGCAACCACGACCCCAAGGACCCGGTGCACCTGGGCGGCTTTGCCGGGCACGTCACCGGCGTGACCTTCTCGGCCCAGGGCAACACCCTGGCCAGCGAAGAGGTCGTGAAGGCCATGGCCGAAGCCTACCAGCGCGGCACGGGCGCGATGGCCGAACGACTCATGGACGCGCTCGACGCCGGCCAGAGCAAGGGCGGCGACACACGCGGCATGCAGTCGGCCGGGATCCTGGTGGTGCGGCCGATCCCGCCCGGCTCGGATTCGACCGTCGAACGCATCGTCGACATCCGCGTCGACGACCACGAGCAGCCGTTCAAGGAACTGCGGCGCCTGCTCGACATGACGACGGGCGTACCCAACCGGCTGACCGCCGAATCGGTGGAGCTGGCCAAGGCCGGGCGTCACGCCGACGCCATCGCCGTGATGCACAAGGCGCTCGCCATCAACCCGCGCAGCGAGCCGGCGATGTACGCCCTGGCGCAGCGCTACGCCCAGGCCGGCCAGCCAGCCAAGGCGATCGAACAGCTGGCCGTGGCCATCGCCCGGCAGCCGAAGCAGTGGAAGCCGCAGGCCGCCGCCGACCCGCTCTTTGCCAACCTCAAACACTCAAAAGAGTTCCTTCGCCTAATCGCGCCATAAGCGCTGGTCGCACCTGCACGCGATCGCGGCTCCGCGCGCCCGTAAGTTGCGTCGGCTCTGGTAACCTTCCTCCTTTTGCCGGAGGGCGATCGGCGCCGCCGGCCATCAGGGAGCGAATAATGCGTTTGCGAGCGTTCAGTGCGGGAGTGGCGGCGGTGCTGTTGATGCTGGCGGGTATGCCGGCCTTCGCGCAGTCGACCACCGGCACGATTACCGGCCGCGCCCAGTGACTCGAGCGGCGGGCTGCTGCCCGGGGTCACGGTCAGCATCACCAGCCCGTCGATGATCGGCGGCGTGCGCACCGCGGTCACCGACCCGCTCGGGTACGTACCGCTTCAACCAGGTGCCGCCCGGCACCTACAAGGTCACCTTCGAGCTCACCAGCTTCCGCACGCTGGCCATCGACGGCGTGGTCGTCAACGCCAGCGCCACGGCCACGGTGAACGGGCCGCTGCAGCTCGACACGCTCGAGGAGTCCATCACCGTCACCAGCGCCACGCCGACCATCGACCTGCAGTCGACCACGGTCGGGGTCAACTGGAGCGAGGCGCAGATGGAGAATCTGCCCTACGGCCGCGGCATCCGCGGCCTCGCCCGGCTCGTGCCCGGCCTGACCCCCGACGCAGTTCGACGTCGGCGGCAACACCGTCGGCGGCTCGACCACCACCGGCGCCCGTTCCTACGGCCGCACCGGCGGCGAGCTCATCAAGTTCGACGGCGTGGTGTGGGACCAGTTCTTCGGCGACTACAACACCTACGAGCAGGTGCAGGTGTCGGGCGCGGCCAAGGGCGCCGAGGCGCAGAGCCCCGGCGTGACGCTGAGCTTCATCATCAAGTCGGGCAGCAACCAGTTCCATGGCAACTACCTGGGCGCGTGGCAGGACGGCGCCTTCCAGGGCAACAACGTCACCGACCAGTTGCGCGAACAGAAGGATTCGACCCGGGCAACAACAAGTTCACGCGCTACAACGACGTGAGCCTCGACCTGGGCGGGCCGATCCTGCGCGACAAGCTGTGGTTCTACGCCGCCTACGGCTACAACTACTCGGGCCTGCTCATCCCCGGGTTCGTGTCCGAGAAGGACGGGAAGCAGGTCGAGTACTTCACGCGGCTCGACAACCCGACGCTGAAGCTCACCTACCAGATGTCGAAGAACAACAAGCTCGAACTGACGCAGCAGTTCAACCGCAAGTGGCAGCCCTATCGCAACGCCAGCACCTTCCTGCCGCGTGAAGCAACCCAGAACCAGGTGGCCTGGACGGCCATCGGGCCGGCCCTGAAGCTGACGCGCATCATGAGCCAGAGCATGACCTTCGACGCCAGCGTCAATCGCTCGGGCTACTGGTGGCCGGACAAGGCCTGGACCGGCGACAACCGCCGCGTCGACCTGACCACCACCCAGACGCGGGGCGCGTTCCTGGAACTCAATCGTGAGCCGGCGCGCTACGGCTGGAACGGCACGTGGTCGTGGTACCGCACCTTCGGCCAGACCAATCACGAGATCAAGTCGGGCGTGCTCGGCTACCACAGCACCAACCACGTCGAGACCTACGGCTACCCGAATCAGCAGATCTACCAGTACCGCAGCCTGCCCGGCGAGACCGACTACTTCCTGCATCCCGATTCGGTGCAGGTCTTCGAGTACCCGAACGAAACCAACGCCGGCGTGCTCTACAACTCGTGGTTCGCCAACGACAGCATGACGCTGTGGAAGCGACTGACCTTGAACGCCGGCGTGCGCTACGACCGCTACGCGTCGTGGCTGCCCGAGCAGGGCAATCCCGGCACCGGGCCGTTCGCCACGGCGCGGATCTATCCCGAGGACCACGACTTCCCCACCTACAGCGCCTGGTCGCCACGCCTGTCGGCGGTCTACGACCTCACCGGCACGGGCCGCGTGGCGCTCAAAGCCAGCTACGGCCGCTACTCGGCGGCGGGCTCGGGCGTCACGGCAGCGGCCGGTCCGGTGGCCAGCCAGGTCAACCCGGCCAACACCCTGGTCTCGACCTACACCCGCTGGGACGGCACCATCCCCTATGTGCCGGTGGCCGCGAACCTGACCTCGATCACCGGGCAGAGCCGCGACAGCCGCCTCGACCCCTCGCTCAAGGGCGAGTACATGGACGAATACACGGTGGGCATGGACCTGGGCGTGAGCGCCAGCAGCTCGTTCCGCGTGAACCTCGTCCGCAAGCGCGACTTCCGCGGCAACAAGGAACTGAACGTGGCCCAGCCCTACGAGGCGTTCACCGACCGCGCGGTGGGCATCGACCCGGGCCGCGACAACCTCGTCGGCACCGCCGACGACCGTCAGATCGAAGTCTATTCGGTGCCGCGCTCCTACCCGGGTTTCGGCCAGGTCAAGTCGCTGTTCGTCAATGCCGCCAGCGGCGAAGGCGACGACCGCTATACCGCGCTCGAGGCCACCTTCAACAAGGCGCTCTCGAACCGCTGGTCGTTCCTGGCCTCGTACAACGTCGACCGGCGCGACGCCAAGAACATCGACCCGCGTAACCCGAACGAGGCGCTCTACGGCGTGGTGCTGACCGGCACGACCGGCACCTGGGCGCTGCCCGAGACCCATCAGGGCGTACGCATGAGCGGCACGGCGGGCCTGCCCGGGGGCATCCTGCTGGCCTCGACCTTCACGGCGCAGCAGGGCGCCTACTTCGACCGCGTCGTACAGGTGCGCAACGCCCTCAACGCGCTCGTCAACGTGACCGTCGAGGGCCAGGCCGGGCGCTACGACTGGGTGAAGCTGTCGGACCTGCGCCTGTCGAAGACCTTCTCGCTGCCGCGCAGCCACTCGTTCGAAAGCTTCGTCGACGTGTTCAACCTGTTCAACTCGAGTGTCGTGCTGCGGCGCATCACGACCAACGGGCCCAACTACAACAAGCCGCTGGCCAGCGGCGGCATCGACGCCGCGTCGGCCAATCCCATTCCGGCCGCGCGCGTCTTCCGCATCAGCGCGCGCTACCGCTTCTGATTCCGGCCCGACCGCCCGTGGTGCGGGCCCTCCAGGACCGCACCACGGACCCTAGCTCGTCCACCGCACCACGGACCCTAGCTCGTCCACCGCACCACGGACCCTAGCTCGTCCACCGCACCACGTCCGCCGCCCCCCCGGGCCGGCGGGGCGGCGCGGGCGCTACACTGGAAACGCGTCCCCATGGTCAGGCCACCGCGTTCCGCCCTCCTGCTGCTCCACATCTGGTGGCCGCTCGCGCTCGGCTGGTCGCTGGCGCTCGTGGCGCACCGCGCCACCGGCCGGCCCTGGCAGCCGGCGGGAGTGGGCATCCTCTTGGCCGGGATCGTCGCGGCTTACAGCCTCGACCGCGTCGTCGACCCCGCACCGGCCGCGCCGCCCTGGCTACGGCGCACCTTGATTGGCGCCGGCGGCACGGCCACGCTGGCCGGGGCGCTGCTGGTGACCGCCCTGCCCCGGCAGACCGCCGTGCTCGTCCCGGTGCTCGCGCTCCTGGCCAGCATCTATCCGGCGATCAAGCGTCTGCCCCTGGGCAAGGCCCTGCTCGTGCCGCTGGTGTGGACGTGGGCGGCGCTGGCCCTGTCGGTCAACGACGGGTCGTGGTTTGGTTGGCACGCGCTGCTGCTGCCGGTGGCGCCCCCCATGTTCCTGCTGATGGCCGCCGGTTGCGTGCTGTGCGATCTGAAGGACGAAGCGCGCGACCGCGCCGCCGGCGTGGCCAGCCTGCCGGCCACGCTCGGGGCCACGGCGTCGATCGCCATTGCCGTGGCGCTCGCGCTCACGGCTGGGGGCATGGCGTGGGCCGAGGGCCGAGTCGGGCTCACCTTCAGCGCCCTGGCGCTCGGCGGCGCCACGCTGCGGCCGGGGCTGCTGGCCACCGACATCGTGGGCCCGCTCGTGGTCGACGTGATCCTCACGCTGCCCGGCGTGCTCATCGCCGCGCACGTCATCTGACGACGGCCGCGGGCCGCCGCGCGGCTGGCGTCCATCGGGCGGCCGCCGACTGGCGCGGATGCGGCCCTCCGCCCGACCCGTTCGCGTAGAATGCGCGGCAGGAGCATATCCATGACCCGCCGCCTGATCCTCGCCGTCCTGCTCGCCGCCGCTGTCGTCATCCCCGGCCGCTCGCTCACGGCCCAAAGCGGCGCCGTGACGCTGCGCGCGCCGCTCCTGCTCGACGGCCGCGGCGGGTCGCGCACCAACGCCACCGTGACCGTGAGCGGCGGGAAGATCGCGGCTGTCGGCGAGGCCGCCGGGCCGGCCACCTACGACCTCGACGGCCTGACGCTCCTGCCCGGCTTCATCGACACGCACGTGCACATCGGCTGGCACTTCGACGAGCACGACCGCTACGCCACCGGGCCCGAGCCCGCCGACCAGGCGGTCCTCTACGCCGCCGAGAACGCGTGGGTCACGATGATGGCCGGCTTCACCACCGTGCAGAGCGTCGGTGCCGCTTCCGACAAGGCGCTGCGCACGGCGCTGGCCCGCGGCGTGCTGCCCGGTCCGCGCCTGCTCAGTTCGCTTGGCCAGATCGCCAATCCCAAGCTGACGCCCGACGATCTGCGCGCGGCGGTGAAGAAGTTCAAGGCCGACGGCGCCGACCTGGTCAAGATCTTCGCGTCGGCCAGCATCCGCGACGGCGGCGTGCCGACGCTGTCGCAAGAACAGCTCGATGCGGCGTGCGGCGAGGCCAAAGCCCAGGGGCTGCGCTCGATGGTGCACGCGCATGCCGCCGAGGCGATGATGCGCGCCGCCCGCGCCGGCTGCACCGTGGTCGAGCACGGCGGCCTGGCCACCCCGGAAGCGCTGGCGTTCCTGGCCGAGAAGGGCGTGTGGTTCGATCCGAACATCGGCCTGGTCACCCAGAACTACCTCGAGAACCGCAAGAAGTTCCTGGGTATCGGCAACTACAGCGACGAAGGCTTCGCCTCGATGGAAAAGGCCCTCGGCCTGAAGGACGCGATGTTCACGGCCGCGCTCAAGACCAAGGGCCTGAAGATGGTCATGGGCACCGACGCGGTGGCCGGCGCCCACGGCCAGAACATGCGCGAGATCCTCGAACGCGTGAAGTCGGGTCAGGCGCCCGCCGAGGCCATCAAGTCGCTGACCTCGCTGGCCGCCGAATCGATGAACCTGCAGGCGGAAATCGGCGCCGTCGCGCCGGGCCTGCAGGCGGATCTGGTGGCGGTCGAGGGCAACCCCCTGACCGACATCACCGCGCTGCAGCGCGTGCGCTTCGTGATGCGCGGCGGCACGGTCTACAAGAACGAGCGGCGTTAGCCGGCACCCCCGCTACTTGGCGGCGGCAGCCACGGCGCGGACGGCGGTGTCGAGGTCGGCCGGCGTCGTGAACAGCGCCACCGAGGCCCGCACCCGGCCCAGTTCGCCGGTGACCAGCACGCGCGCCTCCTCGAGCGCCGCGCGCACCCGTTCGGGCTGAGACGACGCGAAGGCGACGCTGGCGGCCCGCTCGGCGGCCGGGGCCGGCGTCATCACCGTCAGCCCCAGCCCCGCCAGCTGCGCGCGCAGCTCGCCAGCCTGGGCCAGCGTGTGCGCCTCGATGGCGTCGAGGCCGTGACCGAGCAGGTAATCGAGGGCGCCGTCGAGCGTATGGAGCGCGCCGTAGGCCGGGTTGCCGGGCTCGAAGGCCTGCCCGGTGGAGAGCGGCTTCGCCTGCGCCGGCATCTCCCAGCCGGGCCGCCGCTCCACCGAATGCCACCCGGTGAGGCGCGGTTGCCAGTCGGGCACACGGGCCCGATTCCAATAGGCGATGGCGGCGCCGTGGGTGCCGAGCAGGAACTTGTAGCAGCAGCCGAAGAGGAAGTCCGCGACTGGCGCATGGACGCGCACCGAGCCGAGGGCGTGCGAGGCATCGACGACCAACAGCGCGCCAGCCGGCCGGGCCACGGCGGCGTAGGCCTCGAGGTCCTTGCGCTCCCCGGTCAGGTAGGACACGTGGCTGACGGCAACGACGCGCGTGCGCTGGTCGACCGCCGCCGCGAAGCGCTCCAGGGGCGCCCGCCAGCCGCCGGGCTCGGGCGCCACCGCGCGCACCTCGACGCCGTGGCGCGCCTGCGCCAGCCACGGATAGAGCAGCGACGGGAATTCCCACCCCTCGAGCACCACGTTGTCCCCCGGGCGCCAGTCGATCGAGTCGGCCAGCAGGCTCACGCCGTGGGCCACGCTCGAGGGGAAGCCGATGTCGTCGGGCGCGGCGCCAATCAGAGCCGCCACCTTGGCGGCCGCCGACGCCCGTACCGCGTCGTTCACGCGCTGGCCAGCCAGGCCCGTGCCCTTGGTCCGGGCGTAGCGGTCGAGCGCCGTCAGGTGCCGGGTCAAGACCGGCGACTGCCCGCCCGAGGCCAGGTGCGTGACCCCGTCGAGGCCGAGAAAATCGGACGGCACGGCAGTCATGGGGCGGTTCTCCAGGTCCGGAGGTGATGGCGGAGATCCGCCGCCATCAGGTAGAGGCGGGCCAGCCAGGGATTGTAAATGTCCCAGGCAACGGCGCGCCACAGAATCCGCTTGCGCACCCGCACCAGCGGGCCGAGCGCGTTGTAGGCCGAGATGGTGCGCGGCACGACCGCCGTCCGCGCGGGCCCGAAGTGGGCGAAGCAGCGGCTCCAGAAGTAGCGATCGCGCGCGTAGGCGGCGCTCCACTCCCAGGCGACGGCGCGCAGCACCGAGGCGCAGCAGATGACCGCGCCGGTGTCGATGCGGTTCAACGCGGGATCGAGCGAGGGCATGCGGGCGGCGCTGACGGTGCTGGCGCCGACGATCATCCCGCTGAAGCCGCGGGCGCTGAATTCGCGGTAGACCTGATACATCTCGTCGAGGCAGATGGTGTCGTCGTCGAGCAGGTAGAAGTAGCCGTCGGCGACCTGGGCGAACATGGTGTTGCGCTTGGTCACGATGTCGGCGTCGTCGCAGTCGATCTCGTAGAGCCGGATGCGCCGGTCGGTGGCCAGGAAGCCGTGCGTCAGCGGCGGCCGCCGCGACGTCTTGGCGAGATGCCAGGTCACGTCGTCGTGGGCCGGCAGCGAGCGGTAGACCTGCTCCAGCAGGTCGTAGCGATAGAGTGGCGTGATGACGTGCAACATGCGGCTACGGCCGGATGTTGTCGCGGACGACCCGGCAGGGATTGCCGTAGGCCACCACCCCGGGCGGCAGGTCCTTGGTCACGAGCGAGCCGGCGCCCACGATCACGTCGTCGCCGATGGTGACCCCGTCGGTGACGTTGGCGCCCATGCCAATAGCCGTGCGCGCTCCGATCCGCACGAACCCGGCGACGTTGGCCCCCGGGTTGACGGTCGAGTACGCGCCCAGGCGCGAGTGATGTCCGATCGAGACGTTGCGATTGACCGAGACGAAGGGACCGAGTTCGGCGAAGGCGGCAATCGACACGAGGCTGTTGACGTGGACGCCGGCGGCGAGCCGCGCCGTCGAGGACACCGCGGCCGAGCGATGAAGTATAGGGGTGAACGTGAAGGCGCGATCGGCAAACAGCCGGTGCACCGCCAGCTTGCTGGCCGGTTGGTTCACTCCCAGGAAGGCCTCGGCCGGGCCTCCGGGGTGGTCGGCAAGCTCGCCGAGGGTCACCTGGAAGCGCGGATTGGCGAACGGCTGCAGCTCCTTCCGCTGCAGGTTGTTCACGACGTGGATGCGGGGGAAGCGCCCGCACGACTCGAGGTTGTCGAGGATCATCGTGAGCGTCGGCTCGCTCAGCCCGAGGACGATCAGCGTGGCGCCGTCCATGTCGTTCCCCCGCGCCGCCTGTCGATGCGCTCCGGCTGCCGCGGGTCTCATGCGGCACGTTCCCCGGCTAGCTCTAGAATAGTGCGCGGGTCGGCTGACGCGGACGGAAATCATGGCCGCGGGGCCGCCCGCGCCCGCGCCCTGTCCAGGAACAGCCATCATGCTCATCACAGCCGAGCCCTTGCTGCGGCTCGCGGTCGCGCTGCTCGAGCATGCCGGCGCGACGCCAACCCCCGCCGGCCTGTGCGCCGCCCATCTGGTCGACGCCAATCTCAAAGGACACGACTCGCACGGCGTCGCCATGCTGCCGTCCTACCTGCGCTGGATTGAACGCGGCCGTCTGTTCCCCAACCGGCGCGCCCACGTCGTCGAAGACCGCGCGGCCGTCGTGGTGATGGACGGCGGCTGCGGTCTGGGCCAGGTGGTGGGCCACGACGCCATGGCCGTGGCCATCGCCCGCGCCCGGGCGTCGGGCATCGCCTGCGTGGCGCTGCGCCACGCCGGTCACCTGGGCCGGATTGGCGCCTACGGCGAGGCGTGCGCCGACGCCGGGCTGGTGTCGATGCATTATGTGAACGTCGTCGGTCACGAGCCGACCGTGGCGCCGTTCGGCGGCCGCGTGCCACGCCTGGTGACCAACCCCTACTGCGGCGTCGTGCCGCGCCCCGACGGCGCCCACATCGTGGTCGACTTCGCCACGAGCGCGCTGGCCATCGGCAAGGTCCGCAACGCCTACCTGCGCGGGGAACCGGTGCGTGAAGGCGCGCTGATCGACGCGTCCGGCGCGCCGACGACCGACCCGGGCACGCTGTTCTCGAGCGGCCCGCGCGGCCACCTGCTGCCGTTCGGCAGTCACAAAGGGGGCGGCCTGCAGCTGTTGTGCGAGCTGCTCGGCGGGGCGCTGGCCGGTCATGCCACCAGCGCGACCCCCGGGTTCCGCGCCTACGGCGCGACTCTCAACAACATGCTGTCGATCGTCATCGACCCGGATGCGTTCGGTGGCCGCGCGGCTTTCGAGCAAGAGGCGACGGCCCTCGTCGACGTCATCCGCGCCACGCCTCCCGCCCCCGGGGTCGCCCACGTGCAACTGCCCGGCGATCCGGAGCGCGCGGCCACGGCGGCGCGGCGACGCGACGGCATCGACCTCGACGACCGGACCTGGAACAGTCTCTCGGCCGCCGCGGTCGGAGCCGGCCTCGACCTTGCGGCCTTGACGGCGACGTCCTCGGCCTGAGCCGGCGTTTGGCTCCACCCCGGCCCGCTGACGCCTGTCGCTACGGGCGCTTGTGGATGCGCCCGTCCTTCATCACCAGCCGCACCTTGCGCAGCGCCGCCAGGTCGCGCGTCGGGTCGCCCTCGACAGCAATCAGGTCGGCGAGCAGGCCGGCCTTGACGCTGCCCACCCGGTTGTCGACGTGAAAGGTGGCGGCGTTGCCGGAGGTGACGAGGCGCGTGGCCTCGGCGGGCGTCACGCCGGCCGCCACCATCATCTCGAGTTCACGCAGGTTGTCGCCGTGCGGAAACACCCCGACGTCGCCGCCCATGCACAGCTTCACGCCGGCCTTCATGGCCGCCTGGAACGACGCGCGCTTGGCCGCCAGCCGCGCCGGCTCGGGCTCCACGCCCTTCTTCCAGCCGCCGTACTGCGCCGTGGCATCGCCGGCCGCCAGCGTGGGACAGAAGGTGACGCCCTTCTCCACCATCAGCTTCCAGATCTCGGGCGTGCCGGCATCGCCGTGGTCGATGGTCTCGACGCCGCCCATGATCGCCCGCCGCATGCCCTCTGGCGTACCGGCGTGGGCCGCCACGTAGCGGCCGCTGCTCCTGGCGACGGCCACGATGGCGGCAATCTCCTCGACGCTGAAGGTGGGCAGCGCCTCGCCGTTCGGGCCCCAGCGGTAATCGGCGTAGACCTTCACGAAGTCGATGCCGTGGCCAATCTGGTTGCGGGCCACGCGCGTCACGCCTTCGACCCCGTCGGCTTCCTCGGCGCCCTGCGGCACCGTCATCTCGGGGGCGAAGCCCTTCGGGCCGTAGCTCCCGGTGGCCACCATGGCCGGACCCGCCACGAGCATGCGCGGCCCGGGCACGATGCCGTCCTCGATCGACTTCTTGAGGCCGACATCGGCGTAGCCGGCGCCCTCGCTGCCGAGATCGCGCACCATCGTGAAGCCGGCCATCAGTGTGTCGCGCGCGCTCACCGTGGCTCGGGCTACGCGGTAGGCCACCGACTCGCGCAGCACCTGGTCGTTCCAGCTCGTCTCGTTGTAGGGATGCAGCAGCAGGTGCGAGTGGCCCTCGATCATCCCGGGCATCAGCGTGAGGCCCGGCAGCGCGATGCGCTCGGCGCCGGCGGCCACGGCCAGGTCCGCCAGCGGACCGGCCGCCGCGATGGTGCGGCCGCGCACCACGACGCCCCACCCCTCGTGCAGCGCCGCGCCGTCGTAGACCCGCGCCGGCTGCAACAGCACGACGGCGTCGGTCTGCGCGCCGCCGCTGGCCACGGTCAGGGCAATCAAGGTGCAGATGGCAATCGCGGTCCGGCACGTCATGCAAGGCTCCCATGCCCGGACGGGCCGGCCACGCGTGCGGCGGCCCCAGGGCCGCTCAAGCATAGCGCCAGCGGGTGCTACGATGTCCGGCAATGCAATCGGCGGATGTCGTCATCATCGGCGGCGGGTGCATGGGCGCCGCCACGGCCTACTACCTGACTCAGCACGGCGCCGGCCAGGTCCTGCTGATCGAACGCGACGCGCAGCTCGGCACCGGCTCCACCGGACGCAACGCCGGCGGCGTGCGCCACCAGTTCTCCGATCCGGCCAACATCGCGCTGTCGCAGGAGTCGATTGCCCTCTTCGAACGCTTCGAGGACGCGGTTGGCACGCCCATCGATTTCTGGCAGGACGGCTACCTGTTCCTGCTGTCGTCGGAAGCGAGCGAGCGGCAGTTTGCCGCCAGCGTCGCCTTGCAGCGCTCGCTCGGCCTCGACGGTGGACTGGCTGACCGGCGCCGAGGCGGCGGCCCTGACCCCGGGACTCGATGCCGCCGGCGTGCGCGCGGCGACCTTCTGCGCCCGCGACGGCATCGCCGATCCCAACGGCGTCACCGTGGGCTTCGCCAAGGCGGCGCAGGCCCGGGGGCTCACCATCCTGCGCGACACCGAGGTGACCGGGCTCGAGGTGGCCGGCGGCCGCATCACCGGCGTGCACACCTCGGCCGGGTCGATTGCCACGCCCGCCGTCGTCAACGCCGCCGGTCCGTGGGCCGGGCAGGTAGCGGCGATGGCCGGCATCGCGCTGCCGGTGGTGCCCGAGCGGCGCCACATCTTCATCGCCCAGCCGGCGCCCGGCGCCAGTTGGGACGACGCCGCCTACGCCGGCCGCACGCCGCGCTCCCGGCTCATGGTCATCGACTTCGACACCACCTTCTACTTCCACCGCGAGGGCGCGGGGCTGCTCTTCGGCATGGGCGATCCCAGCGAGCAACCCGGCTTCGACATGACCGTCAAGTGGGATTTCCTGCCGGACGTCACCGCCGCGGCCGTGCGCCGTTTACCGGCGCTCGGTGAGGCGTCGGTCACCCATGCCTGGGCCGGGCTCTACGAGATGACGCCCGACCACAACCCGGTGATTGGCGCGCTCGGCCTCGACGGGCTCTACGCCATCGCCGGATTCAGCGGTCACGGCTTCCAGCACGCGCCGGCCGCCGGACGGATTCTGGCCGACGTGATGCTCGGCCGCGATCCCCGCTTCGACCTGGCGCCGTTTGCCTTCGGCCGTTTCGGCGCCGGCGCCGTGGGCGGCGAACACCACGTGGTCTAGCCGGCCTGGCGCCGCCGTTCCCGTGTGTCTCGCGCCGGGCGGATAACGGCGCCGCACCAGCCACTACGCGCTGGCCCGCGTGGGCACGGCGCGAGGGCCGTGGGCGGCGATCCGCGCTTCGGCGTCGCGAATGCTCTGCTCCAGCCGTTCGGCCAGCGGACCGGCAAACGGCTCGCTCAGGAAGGTGCTGTGCGAGCCCGGCACCGAGTGCACCTCGACGCCGCCCCTGGCGATGTCCTTCCAGCCCATGTCGTCGCCCTGCGGCCACGGCCCGAGCAGCGGCCCCGTGCGCGGCAGGAACAGCGTGGCGGTGCCGTTGAACGGCTTGGGCTGGTAGGCGCGGATCACGCTGACGTGCAGGCGCAGCATCTCGACCTGCGAATCGGGGAAGCGGTAGAGCCCGAGTTCGTCGCGGATGTCCACCGGCGTGCCGGCCCCTTCTTCCGAACCGGCGCGGTGCTGAAGCATGCGCCGCACCTTGCTGCGCAGCCGTCCGCCCAGATCCACGAGGCCGCTTGGCACGGCGTCGTCGCCGAGCCACCGGGGCAGGTTCCGGGCAAAGGCCAGGAGCTGCGAGCCCGAGGCGTCAGTGTCGCTGGCGTCGTTGCCCACGGCGTAATCGAGAATGGCGAAGGCCCCGACGGCGTGTCCGGCCGCTTCGAGTTGACGCGCGATTTCGAGGACCAGCATCGAGGCGGAGCAATAGCCGCCCAGATGGTAAGGCCCATGCGGCTGGACGCTGAGCAGCTCGCGCACGTAGCGCGCCGCGATGGTCTCGAGCTTCAGCTCCCGCTCCTTGAAGGCGACCGTCCAATCGGCGGCAAAGCCGTAGACCGGCCGCTGCGCCGCGAGATGCCGGGACACGGTCATGTAGCTGAAAATCTCGCCGCCGACGCCGTGCACCCAGATGAAGGGCGTGCCAGGACCGCCCGCGGCCATGCGCGCCAGGAGCGCGTTGGGCGGCACCAGCACCGGCCGGGGCGTCAGCACCACCGGTCGTTCCGCGGCGGTGACCGGCGCGTCGTTTGCGGTGCCGGGACTTGCGCCGGCGAGAGCCGGTGCCGCGCTGGATGCGGGCGGCGCCGACGACGTCGCCGAGGCCGGCGGGGGGGCGACGGCCGGGGACGGCGGCGTGGCTGCCAGGCCGGCCGCGCCGGGCAGCGTGTCGATGTGGGCGGCCAGGTCGGCCAGCCGCGGGTAGTTGAAGAGCGCCACCGGCGAGAGGCGCACGCCGGTGGCCTCCCACACGCGATGCATGAGCCGAATGGCCAGCAGCGAATGGCCGCCAAGCAGGAAGAAGTCGTCGCTGCTGCTCACCGGGGCGCCGTCGAGCAGGTCCGACCAGAGACCCGCGAGCAGCCGCTCGGTGGCGGTGGCCGGCGCGGCGGCGGGTGGGGCGGCGGAGGCGGCGGCGCGGACCGGACGCGGCAACGCGCGCCGAATCGAGCTTGCCGATGGGGGTCAACGGCCACGCGTCCAGCCGCACGAAGGCCGATGGCACGGCGTGATCCGGAATGGTGGCCCGCAACGCCTCCCGGCAAGCGGCGTCGGCAGGCGGCGTGCCCAGCACGTAGCCGACCAGGCGCGGGTCGTCGCCCTCGTCCTGACGCAGCACGACGGCCGCGTCGCTCACCCCCGGCAGGCGCCGCAAGGCCGCTTCGATCTCGCCGAGCTCGACCCGGTTGCCGCGCACCTTGACCTGGGTGTCGGCCCGTCCCAGATATTCGATGACGCCATCGGGCCGCCACCGGGCGCGGTCGCCGGTGCGGTAGAGGCGGGCGCCGGGCACGCCGGCAAACGGGTCGGCCACGAATCTCTCGGCGGTCAGGTCGTCGCGATTCAGGTAGCCGCGCGCCACCAGCGCGCCCCCGATGCACAGCTCGCCGGCGACGCCGATGGGCGTCGGCGCGCCGCGGCCATCGAGAATGTAGGCCTGCGTGTTCCCGATCGGGCGGCCCACTGGCACCACTGGTCCGATTGGGCCATCGGGCATGCGCCACATCAGCACCCCGACGGTCGTTTCAGTCGGACCGTAGTGGTTGAAGACGGCAATCTCGGGGGCCAGCGCGCGCACCTGTTCGAACAGGGCGGGACGCGAGATCTCTCCGCCCACCACCAGGGCCCGCCGCGGCAGCACGTCGCGCTCGGGCGCGACGCGCAGCAGCTCGGTCAGCAGCAGCGGCGTGATCTTCAGCACGTCGAGACGATGCTGCCGCCCATAGGCGGCCATGGCTTGGCCGTCGAGGACCACGCGCGGGCTGATGGCGTGGATGACCCCGCCGGAGAGAAGCGGCGCGAGCACGGCGGTCAGGCCGGCATCGGCGGCCACCGCCGACACGAACGCGTAGCTGGCCCCGCCGCCGAGCCCGAGGCGTTCGAGGACCGCCCAGGCGTAGTTGAGCATCTGCCGATGCTCCACCGCCACGCCCTTGGGCTGACCGGTGGAGCCCGACGTGTAGATCACATAAGCCACGGCGTCCACCGGGGTCGTGACCCGGGGCGCCTCGGCGCGGCCGGGCGCCATCGCGGCGTCGTCGAGGCGAACGACGGCGACGCCCAACTCAGTGGCGCGGGCGGACGCGGCGCCGGCGGTGAGCACGACGCGGACCGCCGCATCGTCGCAGATGGCGCGCTGGCGCTCGATGGGATAGACCGGGTCGAGCGGCACGAAGGCCGCACCCGCCTTGTGCGTCGCCAG
The DNA here is from genome assembly GCA_963843885.1 of uncultured Acidobacteriota bacterium. Lineage (GTDB taxonomy): Bacteria > Acidobacteriota > Vicinamibacteria > Vicinamibacterales > UBA2999 > CADEFD01. The sequence continues at coordinate 118,826 of CAWJMJ010000002.1, read as the reverse complement.
CACCGCCACGATGAACGCGGCCGAGCGCTCCAGGCACAGGGCCACGTGATCGCCGGGCCGGACGCCGGCCGCGATGGCCGCCTGCGCCACCCGGTTGGCGGCGGCATCGAGCTGGGCCCAGGTCAAGGTGGCGTCGTCGCCAACCACGGCCACGGCGTCGGGCGCCGCGGCCGCGCGCCTCGCCACGTGCTCGTGGAGCAGGTGCTCGAGGTCGTAGCGCCGCGCCGTGTCGTTCCAGGCGCCGAGGAGCGTCTGGCGGTCGGCAGCAGACACGAGCGGCAATGCCTCGAGCGTCTGGCTGGGATCGGCCAGGCCGGCGACGAGCGCCGTGCGAAAGGCCTCGACCCACCGCAGGATGGTCGACTCGTCGAAGATGTCGCTGTTGTAGTCGACCTCGACGCTGAGCCCTTCGGGCGTTTCCATGGCGTTGACGTGCAGATCGCGCTTCGAGGTGGTGCGCGGCACCGACAGCACGCTGGCGGGGATACCGGCAAACGTCGGGTCGGCAAACGACGGCTCGACGGTGAAGCTGACGGCCACGAGCTCGCGGGCCGAGCCGCGCGGCAGGCGCAAGGCGCGGATGAGCGACAGGTAGGTGAACTCCTGGTGCTCGTTCAGGTCCATGGCCTGACGCGTGAGAGCGGCGACGTGCGCGTCGAAGGTCGTCCGGCCGTCGACGCGACAGCGCAGCGGCACGAAGCTGACACAGTGGGCGATGAGGTTCTGATCCTCGAGCAGCGACTGCCCGGCCATGGGCGTCCCCACGACGAAGTCGGACTGGCCGGTGAGCCGCTGCACCAGCACCTGGAAGGCGGCCAGGAACGTCGCGAACGTCGTGGTCCGGCGGGCGGCGGCGAACTGCCGGACCTGCTGCAGCAGCGCCGGCTCGAAGGTCACGGCGACGCGGCGGCCGGCAAACTGGTTGACCGCCGGACGCGGGCGGTCGAGCGGCAGTTCGAGGAGTTCAGGCACGGTGGCGTACTGCGACAGCCAGTAGGCTTCGGTGGCGCGAGCCTCGTCACTGCCCTGACGGGCCAGCACGTCACGGGCGTAGTCGGTGGCCCTGGGGGCCGGGGGCAGGGCCGGCGCCATGCCGCCGACGCGGGCCTGGTAGCAGGCCGCCAGGTCGCGGAGCAGCACGCCGAACGACCAGCCGTCGCACACCAGGTGGTGCACGGCGATGATCAGCACGTCGGCCGCGGCTTCGCGGGCCACCGCCACACGCAGCAGCGGTCCCCGCGCCAGGTCCATGGCCTCGCGGTTGTAACGGGCGATGGTCTCGGCCCGCCAGGTCGCCACCTCGACTCCATCGGGCGGCGTATGCAGCACGACGCTTGGCGCCGCGGCCGTCTCGAGGCGAAAGCCGGGCGGGTCCGGCGAGACGGTCATGCGCAGCGACTCGTGGCGGGCGACCACGTCGGCCACGGCCCGTTCGAGCGCCGGCAGATCGAGGTGGGCGGCCACTTCCACCGCCACGACCTCGTTGAAGCTGGTGGAGGCGGGCTCGCTCATCTGGCTGGCCAGCCACAGCTCCATCTGCGGCGGGGTCAGCGGCACCGGCGAGTCGTCGGCCCGGCCGCCGCCGGCCGGCCCGCCCGGGACCGGGTCGCCCAGGAAGTGCGCGGCTTCCATCTCGGCCAGGCTGTCGTCGACAGCCCGCACGATCTGCGCCAGTTCCGCCTCGGTGTGAATCATCGAGATGAAGAACGGCCGGTCCCAGATGTGGATGCCCTTGTCCCGCAGGAAGTAGGTGAGCAGCTTGGGCAGCGGGTGCTCGTCGGTGAAGATGATGTTGCACACCGACTCGCAGTGCTCGAGCCGCATCGGCGCCCGGTACCTGCGGAAGAGCGCGTTGACCTCGCGCGCAAACCGGGTGGCCTTGAGGTTGAGCGCCTGGTAGTCGCCGAGCGTGAGCGTCCGCAGCTTGCGCAGCGCCGCCACGGCCGCGGCCAGGCTGAGCACGTTGCGCGTGAAGGTGCCGCCGAAGAAGGTGACGCCGCCCTCGGGGAACGAGTCGTCGCCGAACTGCCACGGGCCGCCGTCGAACGCGTCGAGGTACTTGGCCGAGCCGGCAATGGCCGCGATGGGCAGGCCGCCGCTCATGATCTTGCCGTAGCAGGCCACGTCCACGTCGACACCGAAGTAGCCTTGCGCGCCGCGCGGGTGCAGGCGGAAACCGGTGATCATCTCGTCGAAGATGAGCGGGATGTCGTGCTCGGCGGTCACCTGACGGACGGCGCGGATCATCTCGACCGGACGGAAGTCCGGATGGCGGTTCTGCACCGGCTCGATGATCACGCCGGCGATCTCGTCGGCGCGCTCGCGCAGCACGGCGAGGGCGCCGGGGTCGTCGTAGTGCAGCACGATCACCTTGTCGACCATGTGATCGGGGATGCCGGGCGCGGCCGGGGCCGAGCGCTGCCGGCCCTTGGGACCGACCGACTTGACCAGCACCTCTTCGGCGATGCCGTGGTACTCGTCCTCGAAGACGGCGATGTAGTCGCGCCCGGTCACGGTGCGCACGGCGCGGATGGCGCCCGACAGCGCCTCCGAACCGGTGTTGGCAAAGGTGGCGCGTTCCATGCCGGTGATCGCGCAGATGAGATCGGCGGCTTCCCTGGCCAGCGGCGACAACGAGCCGAGCTCGATGCCCTGTTCGAGCTGCTCGCGCACGGCCGCGGTCACTTCCGGGACGTCGTAGCCGAAGAGGTTCACGCCGAAGCCAGAGGTGACGTCCAGGTACTCGTTGCCGTCGATGTCCCAGACCCGCGAGGCGCGCGAGCGTTCGGTGGCGATTTGGTAGACCATCTCCTTCCAGATCTTGCGAAAGCCCGAGATCGCCCGCGGGTCGGCGAGCCGGCCGCGGCCGGCTTCGGTGAGCGCCTTCGAGGACGCGGTCTTGCGCGTGTAACGCGCGATCAGCGCGTCGAGGTGCTGCTGCTGGTGGGCCGTCAGCCCCTGCGACGATTTGTCGACGGCGCGGAAGGGGCCGAACTGCGCCGGCTTCTCTGCCGCTCCCGCCGCTGCCGTGGCCTCGGGCGCCGGGCCTGACGTGGCGGCCGGTTCAGAGGCGGCCACCGGTGCGGGCGCCTGTGCAGATATCGCGGGCACCGGCACGGGGGCCGGCGCGGGCACCGCAACGGGCGCCGCCGCCGGCACGGCCGAGGCCGCCGGGGCGCCGCCCAACAGGCGGAGCTGTTCGCTCATCAGCCGCAACTGCTCGTAGACCACCCGCTCCAGGAAGCTGGACGAGGCCGGCGGCGCGGCCGGCACCGGCACCACGGACGCGACCATCGTGGCGGCCGGCGCGGCTGGCGCCGCCGGGCTGGGCGCGGCCGTCAGCACCGCCGGGGCGGCCACCGTCGGCGCCGCCGGGGCCGCTGGCCCCGCGGGCGCCGGCAGGGCGTCGGCCGGCATCTTCTCGTCGATGTAGCGCGCCAGCGCCTCGATCGTCGGAGCGTCCTCGAAGAGCTGCCGGAAGGTGATGCGCACCTTGAACTCGTTCTTGAAGCGCAGGCTGGCCTGCGTCAGGAACAACGAGTCGAAGCCCATCTCGAGGAACGACACGCTGGGGCTGATCTCCTGCGCCGACAGCCCGCTCAACTTCTGCAGCAGCTCGGACAGACGGGCGGCGATCCGGGCGGCGCGGGGCCGGTCGGACGGAGCGGCGGGAGAGGATGGTGGGGTCATGTTGGCTACAGGGACGGTCGCTGCGGGGATGGACGCTGCCTGCGCCCCCCCGGCCGGGCTCGGCAGCGGGAAGGAACCGGACGCGGGAGCAGCGAAGCTCGGCCTGACGGCCCGCTCCGGCTCCAGGAGATACGAACGGCGCTCGAACGGGTAGAGCGGCAGCGGCACCCGCCGCGCCTCGGCGGCGCCCGGCAGCGCCGCCCAATCAGGGGTGACGCCGCGCGTCCACAGGCGGCCGAGCGCCTGCAGCAACACGGCGTAGTCGTCGCCGGACTCGCGCACATGGCGCATCGAAGGCTGCACCACGTGTGTCGGGGCGAGCGCCGGATGCTGCCGCGCAAACGACGACAGCGTGCTGCCCGGTCCGACCTCGAGCAGGATGCGGCCGGGCTCGCTCAAGAGCGTCTCCAGCCCGTCACTGAACCGCACCGTGTGGCGCAAGTGCCGGACCCAGTAGTCGGGCGAGCAGGCGTCGTCGGCCGTCAGCCACGTGCCGGTCACGTTGGACACGACCGCAATGGCCGGCGCCCGCAGCGACAGCGTGCGGACGTAGCGTTCGAACTCGCCCAGGATTGGTTGGACCATGGGCGAATGCGCGGCCACGCTGATGTGCAGCCGGCGGCACTCGACGCCGTCGCGGTCGAGCCGCGCCGCGAAGGCCGCGAGCGTTTCGGGCGGACCGGCCACGACGCACGAGCCGGCGGCGTTCACGGCGGCGATGGCCAGCCCCGGCTCGAGCGTCGCTTCGATGGCGGCGGCCGGCAGGGGCACGCCGAGCATCCCGCCCGGCGCCAGCGTCTCGAACAGCTCGCCGCGGCGCCGCACCAGGCCCAGCGCGTCCGTGAGCGACATGACCCCGGCCAGACAGGCGGCGGTGTACTCGCCCATGCTATGGCCGATGAGGGCGGTCGGCTGCACGCCCCACGCCATCCACTGGCGCGCCAGCGCGTACTCGACGGCGAACAGCGCCGGCAGACCGACCGACGGCGCTTCGAGCCGCGCCGCGGCCGCGGCCTCGCCGCCTCGCCTGCGGGTGGACGATCGCGGCCAGCGCGTGGCCATCGGGCAGCGCCGCCAGGCAGCGTCCCAGTTCGCTGACGGAAGACCGGCGCCTCGGCGAGCAGCCCCGCGCGCCATGCCGACGTGCTGCGCGCCGCCGCCGGCGAACATGAAGGTGACCGACGGCGCGCCCAGGTCGGTGACCGCGCCGGCCACTCGTGGCGACGCTCCGGCGCCCAAGACGGCGACGGCGTCGGCGGCGATCGGCGCACACGAGCGCGCGCCGATGCGCGAATCCCTGCCGCCCGACCCGCAGGGTATGCGCGACGTCGCCCAGCGGCAGGTCGGGGTGGGCAGCCAGGAACGCGGCGAGGTTCCGCGTGGCCGCGTCGAGGGCGGCCTCGGCTTGGCCGACCACACCAGCAGCGTGCTCGCGTCCTGCGGCCGCGCCCGCGTTGGCGCGGCTGGCGCCTCCTCGAGCACGACGTGCGCGTTGGTGCCGCCGATGCCGAACGAGCTGACGCCGGCGCGGCGCGGCCCGGGCATGGCGGGCCAGGGGCGGGCAACGCCGCTGACGACAAACGGGCTGGTCGGCAGGTGGCACGCCGGGTTGGGCGTCCGGAAGTGCAGGCTGGCGGCACGATGCCGTGGCTGACCGCCTGGGCCGCGGCTTGATCAGCCCGGCGATGCCGGCCGCCGAGTCGAGGTGCCCGATGTGGCTCTTCACCGAGCCCAACGCGCAGATTCCCGATGCCGGTGGCGCCGCCGGCGCGGAATGCCTTGGTCAGCGCCGCTACTTCAATCGGGTCGCCGAGCGGCGTGCCGGTGCCGTGGGCCTCCACGTAGCCGATGGAGTCGGGCGCGATGCCGGCCACGGCGTGGGCCATGGCAATCACCTCGGCCTGGCCCTCGACGCTCGGGGCCGCGAAGCTGACCTTCGATGCGCCGTCGTTGTTGGTGGCGGCGCCGCGAATGACGGCGTAGATGGTGTCGCCGTCGGCCAGCGCGTCCTCGAGCCGGCGCAGCAGCACCACGCCGACGCCGTTGCTGAAGACGGTGCCCTGCGACGCCGCGTCGAACGGCCGGCAGTGGCCGTCGGGCGAGCCGATGCCGCCCTCCTGGTAGAGGTAGCCTTCGCTTCTGCGGATACGACGACCGACACGCCGCCGGCCAGGGCCGCGTCGCACTGCCAGGTGAGCCAGCGCCTGGCACGCCTGCGCCACGGCCACGAGCGACGTGGAGCAGGCCGTCTGCACGTTCACGCTGGGGCCGCGCAGGTTGAGCTTGTAGGAAACGCGCGTCGTCAGGTAGTCGTTCTCGTTCCCGAGCATCGCCGGTAGATGATCTTCCGGCTGCAGCACCCCCGTGCCGTGCAGGTTCGACATCAGGTAGGTGTTGTTGGACATGCCCGTGCTCATGCCACCCCACACCCCGACCAGCCCGGCAAACGTCCTGGGATCGAGCGCGCCGTCCTCGAGCGCATGCCAGCACGTCTCGAGGAACAGCCGCTGCTGGGGATCCATCAACGCCGCTTCGCGCTGGCCGATCCCGAAGAACGCGGCGTCGAACATCTCGGGCTGCGACACCATCCCGCGTGCCGGCACGTAGTCCGGGTTGGCGAGATCCGACTCGGGCACGCCGGCGGCGCGCAGTTCCTCGGCCGTGAAGACGGTGATGCCCTCGGAGCCGGCCGCGACGTTGCGCCAGAACGCCGCCGTCGAATCGGCGCCCGGAAACCGCCCGGCCATGCCGACGATGGCGACACTCCCGGCCGGCAGGGTCGAATCCGCGCCCATGACGGCTACGCCTCCCTGCCCGGACGGCGGACGGGGCGCGCCAGGCTTTCGCGCTGCCGTCGGCCGCGGTCCTGCGCCGAGGCCAGGGGGGCCGGAGTGGCGCTGCCCGACTGGCTCAGGAACGCCGCCAGCGACTGCAGGGTCGGATAGTGGAACAGGTCGACGATCGAGCACGACAGGTCGGGCCGGAGGGCGCGCACGCGCTCCAACACCTGCGCCACCAGCAGCGAGTGGCCGCCGAGGTCAAAGAAGTTGTCGTGTAGCCCCACGGTCGGTACCTGTAGTACATCCTGCCAGATCACGGCGAGATCGCGTTCCAGAACGCTGGCCGGCGGGGCGAAGCCGACCTCCAGTTCGGGACGCCGCCCCTCGGGCGCCGGCAGCGACCGGCGGTCGATCTTGCCGCTCGGGGTCACGGGCAGCGCGTCCATGATCACCATCGCGGACGGCACCATGTAGTCGGGAAGCCGTTCCTGCAGGTGACGCCGCAGTTCGGGCGTGAGGCGCCGGCCGACGGCATCGCGCAGCGGATTGGTGGCCAGTGGCCCATGGGCCAGGGGGCGGCTCCGGTCCTGGGCCGCCACCGGCGCCAGACCCGCCACCGTGCGCGGCACGAACCACGCGTCGAACTCGGTCGCCACCTCCGAGAACGCACAGTCGAGCCGGTAACCGGCGCGCGCCGCCATCTCGCGCCACTCGTCGGGGTGCACCGCGCTGCGTTCGGCGCCGCGAGCCGACTCGCGAATGGTCTGCGCCGGCTCGGCGGCGGCGGCCCGGGCCAGCCGCTCGACGCGGGCGCGCGGCCCCTCCAGCCGGACATTCGGCACGTGCCGCACGACGCGGATACCGTCGGCGCCGGAGGTCAGCCAGCCGGCCAGCCACTCCGCGGAGACGGCCTGCTCGCGCCAGTCGTGCGCGGCCACGGTGAGCGGGGCCGGCGGGGGCGGGCCCACCGTGAGCACGGCGTCGTAGCGGAAGCGGTTCATCTCGGTGTCCCGCGCGCCGTGCCGGAGCCGGGTCACCGCGCCGCTGATGGCCGGGACGAGCGCCGGCACCTGCTCGAAGTACTCGGGCGCGACGACCAGTTCGCGTTCGAGTTGCAGGTGCCGCTGCACCCTCTGCCGCAGTTCGCCGGCGGGGGCGGCGGCGGCGGCGGTCGACAGCACGATGTCGGCGTGGAACATCTCGAGCAGGGCCAGCGACGGCATGTCGCCGACCAGAATCGCGCCGCCCGGCTTGACGAGGCGGGCCGCGCCGGTCAGCACCCTGGTGAGATGGTCGAGGCTGGGCAGGTGCTGCGCCACCGAGTTCATCACCACCAGATCGAAGGTCCGGTCGGGAACGCCGGAGAAGTCCGCGGCTTCGCGCACGGAAAGCTGCGCGTGACTGGCGCCGTGGCGGGCGGCGTGCTCGCGCACGTGGGCGAGCGCCGCCGGTGACATGTCGCTGGCCCAATAGGTCTGGCAGTGCGGCGCCAGCCGCAAGGTGATCATGCCGGTGCCGCAGCCGATCTCGTAGACGGCGCGCGGCTGCAAGCTCAGCGCGCGGGCGGTCGTTTCTTCGGCCCACTCGCGCATGTCGGCTTCCGCGTAGGCCGCGCCGGACAGACTGCTGCGCCAGCCCTGGGCGGCCAGCGTGACGTCGGCCCAGGGCGTGGGCTGGCCGTAGGTGTCATCCCACACCGCCCGCCACTGCGACACCTGCGTGGCGGCGTCGTCGGTCATTGCCGCGGCCGCGGCGCTCGGCGCCACGTAGGCCACCAGGCGCAACCCGCCCGACGGGTCGCCGTGCGGCACGACCGCCGCCTGGCGGACGCCGGGATGGTGCAGGAGCAGGGTCTCGATCTCACCCGGCTCGACCCGGAAGCCGCGGATCTTGACCTGGTCGTCGGCGCGGCCCAGGAACTCGAACGCGCCGTCTGGCAACCGGCGGCCGCGGTCGCCGGTGCGATACATGCGCGCGCTGCGGCCGGCGCCGGTCACCGACTCGAAGCGGTCGGCCGTCAGCTCGGGACGGTTCACATAGCCCCGTGCCAGGCACACGCCGCCGAGGAAGATCTCGCCCTCCCCGCCGGGCGGCACCGGCTGGCGCGCCTCGTCGAGCAGCGCCACGTCCACGCCCGGCAGCGGCCGGCCGATCGGCGGCAGCGCCGGCCACGACGACGGCGCGCCCGACAGCGTGTGAGCGGTGACGACGTGGGTTTCGGCCGGCCCGTAGTGGTTGTGCAGACGGCAGTCCGGGTGCATCGACAGCCAGGTCACGAGCGCGGGAGTGGTCTTGAGCTGCTCACCCGCCGTCACCACCTCGACCAGGGTCGGCACGGGCGCGGCCGCCGAGCCCACGAGCGCCAGCTGCTGCAGGGCTACGAACGGCAGGAACACGCGGGCGACCTGCTGCTCGCGCATCAGCGCCAGCATCGCTCGCGGATCGCGCCTGGTCATCTCGTCGATGAGCACGAGCGAGCCGCCGACGGCCAGGGTCGCGAAGATCTCCTGGAACGACACATCGAAGCTCACCGAGGTGAACTGCAGGGTGGCGTGGCCGACGCCGACCGTGGAATTGGCCACCTGCCACGCCAGCAGGTTCGACAGGGCCCGGTGCGGCATGGCCACGCCCTTCGGGCGGCCGGTCGAGCCCGACGTGTAGATCACGTAAGCGAGATGATCGAGCGTGACGCCGCTCGGCGCCAGCGCCGCCGGGGCCCCGGCCGGGCCTTCGAGACCGAGGATGGGCACGCCGTCGGGCGCGGCCAGCCGGCTCGACGTGACGAGCGCGCGGGCGCCGCAATCGGCCAGCATGAACGCCAGCCGATCTTCGGGATAGGCCGGATCGAGTGGCGCGTAGGCGGCCCCGGCACGAAGGACGCCGAGGATCGCCACGATCAGGTCCATCGACCGCTCGAGCCGGACACCGACCACGGCATCCGGTCCGATGCCCAAATCCTGCAGGCGGACGGCGAGCGCACTCGCCCGCTGGTCCAGCTCGGCATAGCTCAGCGTGGCCGAGCCGTGCCGCAGCGCCACGGCCGCCGGACGCTCCGCCGCCACCTGACCGACGACGTCGTGGACCAGGGCGTGGGGGCTGAACGACTCGACGACGAGGTGTTCGGACGTCACTGGGCGGCTCTCCGCGGGCAAGCGACGATCCGACCAGCACGAACGAGCCCGGCAGCGGACGGAACTACACTCGAGTTGGTCGGCCCCGCCAGCTGGATTCTGTCCATGCCCTCTCCAGCAAGCTGCTGATCAAAATATGGGCTGCGCCCGGGACGCGGTGCCCATACCGTCATCATCAGACTTTACTAGTTAACCGGGGCTACTGGCCCCGTCGTGCGCGTCAGCGCCGCCGGAACACGCGGATGTCGCCGGCAGCGAATATCTCCTTAATCGGCCCGAGCGGGCGGGAAGCGTAATCGTTGCCCCGCCGGCCCCGGGCAATCACGTGCGTCAGCGCGAAACGGTCCGCCAGATCGGCAAAGGCCGCGTCGTCGCCGGCGTCCAGCGCGGCAAACAGGCGATTGCGCGCGGCATCACGCGCGTCCCAGTCGACATAGGGGTTCGAGAACGTCGAAAAGGCGGCCACCACCTTGACCCCGGCCGGCCCGGCGATGACCGCCGCGTCGTAGTCTGACGTGACCACGACATCGCTGGGGTGGCGACGTTCTCGCAGCCACTCGGCGACGCGCACCTGGCTGCTCGCCATGGTGGCCAGGGCATCGCGGCGGGCCTCGCCGAAGTCCGGCCGGGCGAAGTAGGTCGGCGCCCCCAACACGAGCAGGGACACGCACAGGCCGTCGGCCAGGACGCGCGGCGACCAGCGGCTGAACATGGCGAGGCGCGCGGCCCGGGCCGCGATCGCCGCAACGCCAAGGGCAAAGAGCAGCGCGGTCGCGCCTTTGGCATAGAAGAAGAAATGGAACGACGGCACGACGCTCGGCAGCGTCCACCCCGCCAGCAACCGCGCCGCCAGCACCACGTAGGCTTGCACCAGGAACAGGCCGGCCGCCGCCAGCCAGGTGCCGACGACCAGCCGCGCCGTCGACGCTTTGCGCCGCGCCAGCGCCAGCGCGCCGACGGCGGCAACCACGAGCGGCGCCGTGAGGTGCAGCCACAGCAGCCGCGGCAACTCGCGGCCCAGGAGCGGCTCGGTGTACATCGCCGGCTGCGGGTGCTGGGTGCGCAGGCCGTAATGCCCGACGATGCTGACGAGCAGCGGGCTACTCACGACCAGCGCCAGCGTGGTCATCAGCGCGAAGCGGCCCAGGGCCGTGCCGGCGGCGACCCGCGGCGCCGGCCCCCACCGCACGTCGAAGGCGAGCGCGGTGACGGCCATCACGCCGAAGATCAGCGCTGGCGCGACGTGGGCGAGCAGGGTCAGTCCCCACACCGTGCCGGTCGCGGTGTACCACCCGAGGCCGGACGAGCGGCGCGCGCGCACCAGCGCCCACACGGTCAGATAGAACAGCCCTTGGGCGAAGTTGACCGGCATGAGCCAGGGCGAATACGTAGCCGAGATCCACGAGGGCAGCGCTGAACCCATCAGGAACAGGAAGCCGGCAACCGCATACAGCGCCAGCCAGCGCCCGAACAGCGTGGCGGCCAGCACGTAGAAGGCCAATGGCGCGATCAGGTTGGCGTAGGCGCCAAGGCGCGTGACGACCAGCGACGGGGCCGCGCCGGTCAGGGCGCTGGTCGCGGCGGTGATCGCCGGGACGAGCGGGGTGTACCACATCCGCTCGCCGGGGTAGTTCGGATCCGGACCGAAGCCGCTGTCGAGCATGGTCTGGGCAAAGGCCATGTCGCGATAGAGATCGATGCCGACCCCGTATTGGGCCGCGCCCGGCCAGGTGAGGTCGCGGGTCGTCGCCAGGCCATTGGCAAAGGCAAGTGACAGCAGGGACGCGAAGACGAGTGATGACACCCAGCGCTCGCGCACTGCTGCCGTGGGGGACGGCATGCCCGCATTGTGCGCCATTCCGGCCCGGCTGTAACGCTCGTCGAAGAGGTCGGCGTCAGAACCGCACGGGCCTGCACGTGTCCTGGGGCCTCGATCACCCGGCCGAGACGTGGGTGCAGGCGTCGGGCTGCGGTTTGCAACGCTTCACCTGGGACATGCGCTATCCCGGATCGTGGGCCGCCAATGCCCCCAGCGGCGGACCCGGCGGGCCGATCGCCGCGCCCGGCCACTACTCGGTCGCGCTGACCGCGGCCGGCCAGACCAGCACGCGCTCGTTCGCGCTGACCGTCGATCCGCGCGTGACGCGCGACGGCGTGACCCAAGCCGACCTCGACGCGCAAGTCGCCTTCCAGCTCACGGTGCGCGACGCCATCAGCGAAGCGCGCCAGCTGGCCGAGGCCGTCACCAAGACGATGCACGCGGCCAGCGTCACGCCGCCAGAGCCGGCGCCCGTGGGCACGCGCCCGATGGACCTGGCCTTTGCGCATCCGCTGCAGAAAGTGTGGCGTCGATCAACGACATGCCCGGCGCCTATCCCCAGCCGATGCTGCTCAGTCAGTTCAACAACGTGCAGCGCATGGTCGGCCAGGCCGACCAGCGGTCGGCCAGGACGCCGTCGACCGCTACGACGACCTGATGAAGGAACTGGCGGCGCTGCAGGCGGCGTTCAAGCAGCGCGAATAGCCGCGCTGCTCAGTGCACACCTCCGCATCGCCTTGCGGTCTCTGGCACGGCCAAGGTGACGGGCGCTCCGCGTTTGCCTACAATCGATCGTCTCGGCCACGCGGTGGTGGTCGCGCCCTTGGAGCATTGGCATATGACGGTGGCACGCGTGGACGACATCACGCACGACGAGTTCATGACCCGCTTCTACGAGCCGGGCATTCCGGTGGTGTTCAAGAACGCCGCGCGCGTATGGAAGGCTCGCGGGCTCTTCACGCCCGACTGGTTCCGTGAGCACTTCGGCGAGCGCGTGCTCAAGACTGGCCCCACCGTGCGCACGATGCGCGAAGTCATGGACCTGGTCGAGGCCAGCAGCGAGAGCACGCCGGCGCCCTACCCGCTGATCTACGACGTGCCGTCGATCCTGCCGGAGCTGCTGCCGCTGATCTCGCCCTTGAACCTCAACTACGCAGCCCCCAACTGGCTGGAGCGCGCCCCCTTCTCGCTGGGGAAATGGGGCGGGGCCACCCAGCTCTTCATCGGCGGGCCGGGCGGCCAGTTCCCCTACGCGCACATCGATCTCTACCACCTCAACGCGTGGATCACGCAGCTCTACGGCGACAAGCAGTTCATCGTCTTCCCGCGCGAACAGGGTCACCTGCTCTACCCCGAGGCGGAGAATCCGTGGAAGTCGCAGGTCGACATCTTCAATCCCGACTTCGACCGGCACCCGCTCTATCGTCAGGCCACGCCGCTGCGCTTCACCGTCAGCGCCGGCGAGACGCTGTTCATCCCCTTCGGCCTGTGGCACAGCGCCTACTCGCTCACGACCACCATCTCGGTCGCCTTCGACCAGCTCAACGCCAAGAACTACCCGAAGTTCATGAAGGACGTGTGGTTCCTCAAGAAGCAGGGCGGCGGGGTGTTGAAGGCCGCCTCGATGTACGGCTACGCCGCGGTGATGGGCCGGCTGTGCCAGGTGGCCGACTCGATCGCGCCGCAACTGTAGGGCACCCAGCAGTCTGGAACCTCACCGATGTCCGCGCGCCGGCTCACGCTCGACTACGACGACGAACAAGTCACCTTCACGGTGGAAGGCGAGGCGGCCTACGGCCCCCCGCAGGTGCTGCTCGACGGCGACGACAACCTGATTGCCGGCCGTCCCTGGGCCGCTGACGGGTTCACGGTGGCGCCGTTCCTCGGGCCCGGCGAGTTTGCGCGTCTGGCCGACGGCATCGAGCTCACGCTGCGCCGCCGGATCGCGGCGGCGGGCATCACGGTGCCGGCCGACTTCGCCCTGGAGCGCTATCACGAAGTGGTCACGTCCGACGACGCGCACGCGGCGGTGAGCGCCTGCGGTCCGTGGTGTCATCCGGTCGCCGACCTCGCCGTGGCGGTCGAGACCATCAACCAGCGGGTCAGCGAGATCCTCGGGCTCCGGGTCTCGACCGCGCCGCCCCACGCCGAGTTCCCGGAGCACTTCTGCTACCGCGTAGTGCGGCCCCGCAGCCGCGACAACAACCCGCCCCATCGCGACGTGTGGCTCGACCGCCTGCGCCACGCCGTGAACATCTACGTGCCGTTTGCCGGAAGCACGCCGCGCTCATCGCTGCCGCTCGTCCGCGGTTCCCACCGCTGGATGGAATCCGAGATCGAACGCACGGTCGAGGGCGCCACGGTCAACGGCATGACTTTCACCGTGCCGTCGGTGGTCGGGGCCGCCTACCCGCTCGTGCTCGAGCGTCCGGACCCGAAGCTCAACGAGGTGATGGTGTTCTCGCCCTACCTGATCCACGGCGGCGCCTTCAATCAGCAGCCCGACCGCACGCGCGTCTCGCTCGAGATGCGATTCTGGCGCGGACCGCGCTGACGTCCCGGGCCGCCGGCGCGGCCGGTCGACTCACGACACGCGAACCGGCGGCTCGATGAGTTCCACCGGCAGTGGCTGATCCGGCACGACCCGCGACATGGTCACGTCGCCGGCCGCCCGGTCGCGCCAGCGTCGCGGCACCCGCTCGATCTTGATGGGCCAGATGGTGAGGTGCCCGTCACGGTCGATGTGCAGCCGGAGGAAGTGCTTGAAGTCCTCGATGCGCAGCGCGCTGAACGCTTCCTCGCTATGGCGGCCGAAGACGTTCACCGAGACGAGCAGGTAGAGGCCCACGATGACCGACCCGGCCAGCCAGCCGCCCGCGAAGATGGCGGCCCCGGCCAGCGCCGAGCGCACCACGCCCGAGGCATGGAACCAGCCCGTGCTGAGATCGAGCGCGCCCCAGCCGATGTAGAACATGGCCACGAAATGGGCGGCCGAGTGCAGCAGCCCGCCGAGCACGCGGTAGATGCGGCTGTGGGTGTCGGTGAAGGCCAGGAACGCCATCACGATGGCAAGGCACCACAAGGCCAGGCCGGGATGGCCGCTGAAGGCATCCACCGTCACGCGCAAGGCCCGCCACGGGTTCGACGGCGCGTCGCCACTGGCGGCCGCGCCGACCAGCCAGGCGGTCATCAGGTAGATGATGGCCGGCACGATCCCGAAGCGCGGGTTCCTGATCAGAAAGGCGAGGTTTCCGTAGGCCAGCCGCCGTGACTGCCGCATGTCGGGATAGGTGGCCTGCGCCTCGAACGTGCGGGCCCGCGCGTCGTCGGTGACCGCCTCTTCCTGGAGCACCGACAGGTCCTCTTCGTGCGTTGGCTGAAGGAAGGCGCCCCCGCCGCCGGCGGTGATCTTCTGCACCGGCACGCCGTCGCCGGCCGAGGCTGCCGTCTCCTGATGGCGCCGGTAGTGGTGCAGATCGCCAGCCAGGTAGACCTGCACCTCGATGCCGCGCTTGGCGAAGACCTCCTCGCGCAGGTAGATGAGATCGGTCTCGTCGAAGACCTGGCCCATGGTGCGGTACTTCTCGGCGTAGGCCCACACCGGCAGCGACAGGCACAGGATGACCTTGTCGCCGGCCTCCATGTGGCGCTCGGCGATTTCGCGGAAGTGCTCCATCTGCGGCACGTCGAGGTCGCTCTGGAGCTGGCCGTCGCTGCCCACCAGCCACCAGCGGTGCGGCAGCTTGAGCACGAAGTAGCTGCGGCGCTGGCGCGTCCACCAGCCGGCGAAACGCCGGCCGCCGATGTCCGAGCAGAACAGGCGCGTGAACGACGACAGCCCGTCGTACCAGTCGTGGTTGCCGGGGATGGCGTAGACGTGCGGCCGCTCCGCCGGTTCGTCGTCGCCGAAGGCCGCGGCATAGGGCGCCACCAGGCGGCGCTGGTACTGCTCGCGCGACGGCGTGGGATAGACCTCGTCCCCGCCAAAGACCAGCACCTCGCCGCGCGGCAGGTCGACGGAGACCCCGTCGTGCCTCACCCGCAGCGCCCGCTGCGCCGCCGCATAGGCCACCGCGTAGGTCGAGTTCCAGCCGTCGCCGGTGTCGCAGATGTAGTCGAGCCACAGCTCGTCGCGCGGCCCATCCCGCCGCGGCTGGGGCCCGCGGGAGCCGTCGCGGTAGTGGACGGCGTGGTCGTAATATTCCTGGCGGCGCGAGGCCAGCGCCTGCACGATGCGCCGGTCGCTCTGCTCGCCGACGGTCAGCGACACCAGGCTCTTGATGCCGGTGCGCAGCAGCTGCGCCGGATCGAACCAGCCGACCATCGGCATGCGCGTCTCCGGCCGGCCTTTGGCGCGATACCACAGCGGAAAGAACAACGGGCTGGCCGCCACCCGCCGGGCGATCGGCACGGCGTCGGGCTGATGGCCTTCGGCCGGTTCCGTCAGGGGCGGTTTGGGGGCCGGGGCCTCGGGCTCAGGCGGAATCATCGAGCGGCTCGATCAGGCCCGCGCCGTCAGGCGCGGCCGACGACGGCGTCATCGCGGCTCGGCTCCACGGCTCGATCATGGCGCAAACGCCGGGCCGCGGTGCACGACCCGCCCGCGCACGAGCGTCAGCTCGGCGCGCAGATCCTTCAGCGCCGCGGTCGGCACGGTGTAGAGGTCGCGGTCCCACACCGCCAGGTCGGCGTCCTTGCCGACCTCGATCGAGCCGACGCGGTCGTCGAGGAACATCGTGTGGGCCGCCCAGATGGTGTAGGACTTCAGCGCCGTGCGGATGTCCACGGCTTCGTCGGTGCCGAAGGGCGTCCGTCCGTAGGTGCCGTTCAACGTCTCGCGGGCCACCGAGGCCCACAGCCCGTAGCGCGCCGCAAACGGGGTGACCGCGTAGTCGGAGCCGCCGCCCCAGCGGATGCCCTTGTTCAGCCAGGTCTTGAACGGCTTCATGCGCGGGTTGCGCGACGGGCCGAAGTTGCCGGCGTAGGTGTCGCCGATCCACCACATGAACGAGGCCGACGCTTCGGGATAGCCGGCGTCGAAGTCGCGCTGCAACCGGGCCATGACGTCGTTGGCATGATCGCTGGGCGTGTTGGCGTGGATGACGCCGTGGCGCAGGCCCTTGGTCGGCTTGGCCTGGAGCGCCTGATCGTAGGTATCGACCACCCAGTCGATGGCCTGGTCGCCGATGGCGTGGGTGCTCACGTGGACGCCGGCGTTGTGCAGGTCGGTGGCGATGCGCCGGTACTGGTCGGGCGGCGTGGCGGGATAGCCGTGGTTGCCGGCGTCCGTCTCGGTCACGTTCTTGTTCCAGTCCTCGTGCATCCAGGCCGTCCGCGCGCCGCCGCTGCCGTCCATGTACATCTTGACGCCGCCCGAGAACAGCATCCCGTCCCCGAGCGATGACGGCGGACGCGGCCAGGCGTTGACGCGGGCCAGCACCGCCGGGGCGTCCTCGAGCCGGCGCGCCCCCGCCCACAGCGCGAACACGCGCACGGTCAGTTTTCCTTCCTTCAACAACTCGTTGTAGAGCTCCCACTTGAGCGGGCTGATGCCGGGATCCTTGGCGCCGGTCATTCCTTCCTTGTTGAAGTCCTCGACGATCCGGGCGATGCCGGCCTTCTGCTGCGCGCGCGTCAGCGGCGGCACGTGCCGCGTGATTAGTCCTTGCGCGGCTTCGAGCAGCACGCCGTTGGGGTCGCCGCCGGCCTCGTGCACGATGGTGCCGGCCGGCGGGTCGGGCGTGCCCTTGCGGATTTCGGCGATCTTCATGGCGTAGCTGTTGCCGACGCCGTAGTGCCCGGTGGTGTTCCCCAGCCAGACCGGGTTGTTCGGAGCCACGGCGTCGAGGTCGGCGGCGGTGATGTGGCGCCGCTCCGCCAGCTTGCCCTCGTCCCAGCCGTCGCCGGTGATCCACTCGCCCGGTTTGACCTTGGCGGCCTGGGCCGCGACCAGCGCCTGCACGTCCTTCATCGTCTTGACGCTCAGGTCGCTCAGGTCGATGCTGAAGAGCGCGTCGGCTTCGGTGAAGTGCACATGGGTGTCGATCAGGCCGGGCGTCACCGTCCGTCCACCCAGGTCCACGATCTGCGTGGCGCTGCCGGCGCGGGCCTTGATGTCGGCCGTGCTGCCCACCGCCACGATCCGGCCGCCGCTGATGGCGACCGCCTCGGCCACCGAGTCGCGGGCATCCACCGTGATGACCTTCCCGTTGATCAGAATCGTGTCGGCCGGCGCCTGCGCATGAGGGCGCGCGCCGCCCGGCCACGCTCCGGCTACAGCCACAGCCCCGAGCACTACTCCACCGACGAGTCGTCGCATCATCGACCGCCCTCCCTGACGCGGCTGCATCCTATCGCGGCGGCGCGTCGCGCGGAGAGGCAAACCGTGACAATCGAGCCAAGACGCTTGCGCCGGAGTCGAAGGAGACTAGAATCCGCTCATGGGCCGGCACGGGCCAGCCCGAACGGCCACTCCCCGTGCTCGATGCCCTGACGCAACTTCTGTTCGGCGTTCGCTGGGTCGTCTTCGACCAGGGCGAGTTTCGTTTCGCGCCGCCGTCGGGCGCGGTGCTGGCGGCCGTGCTGGCGGTGGTCGCGATGGCCGTCGCGGTCCTCACCTACCGGCGCGCGCCCCGCCGCCTGACGACGCGCGACCGCTGGGTGCTGACGACGCTGCGCGCGGCCCTGATTGGCGTGCTGCTCCTGTGCCTGTGGCGGCCGATGCTGGTGCTGCGCGCCGCCGTGCCTCACCAGAACGTGGTGGGCGTGCTGCTCGACGACTCGCGCAGCATGCGGATTCCCGACCTCGACGGCCAGCCGCGCAGCACCTACGTGCAGCAGGAGTTCGGCACCGCCGACAGCGGCTTGCGCAAGGCGCTCGGGGACAAGTTCACGGTGCGCACACTGCGCTTCGCCGGCAGCCTCGGACCCGCGCCGACCGGCGAGGACCTGACCTTCACCGGCACCAACACGCGCCTGGCCGCCGCGCTCGACGAAGCGCGGCGGCAATTGGCCGGCGTGCCGCTGGCCGGGCTGGTGGTCGTGAGCGACGGCGCCGACACGAGCGGGGCGGCGCTCGAGCCGGCACTGCTCGCGCTCAAGGCCTCGGGCGTGCCGGTCTTCGCCATCGGCGTCGGCCGCGACACCGCCGAGAAGGACATCCAGATCGGCCGGGTCACCGCGCCGCGCACGGTGCTGGCCGGCACCACGCTGCTGCTCGATGCCGTCGTCACGGCGCACGGCTACGCCGGACAGCGCCTGACGCTCGACGTGCTCGACGGCAGTCACATCGTCGGCAGCCAGCCGGTCACGCTCGGCGCCGATGGCCAGCCCACCACCGTGCGCGTGCGCTTCACCGCCGCCGAGGCCGGCCCGCGCGTTTTTACCTTCCGGGTGCCGACCCAGCCGGGCGAGCTGCTCACCGAGAACAACGCCCGCGACGTGCTCGTCGACGTGCGCCAGCGCCGCGAGAAGATCCTCTATTTCGAAGGCGAGCCGCGCTTCGAGATGAAGTTCCTGAGGCGCGCCCTCACCGACGACCAGCAGCTGCAGCTGGTCGTGCTGCAGCGCACTGCCGACAACAAATACCTGCGCCTCGAGGTCGACGATCCCGAAGAACTCGTGGGCGGCTTCCCCACCACCCGCGACGAGCTCTTCCAATACCGCGGTCTCGTGTTGGGCAGCATCGAGGCGGCGGCCTTCACGGGCGATCAGCTGGCCATGCTCGCCGAGTTCGTGGACAAGCGCGGCGGCGGCCTGCTGATGCTGGGCGGGCCGCGCTCGTTCAGCGAGGGGGGCTACGCCGGCACCGCCCTTGGCGAGACCCTGCCCGTGGTGCTGGAACGGCAGGCGCCTTCGGCCGACCCGCCGCTGACGCGCCTGGCGGTTCGCCCGACGCGCGCCGGCAGCGGCCATGCGGTCTCGCAGATTGCCGCCACCGAGGCGGCGTCGGCCTCGAGATGGCCCGAGCTGCCCGAACTCAGCACCATCAACAGCGCCGCTGCCGTGAAGCCCGGCGCCACGACCTTGCTCAGCGCCAGCGACGCCTCGCGGCGCGAGCGTCCGGTCCTGGCCTTCCAGCGCTTCGGCCGGGGCAAGTCGGCGGCCTTCCTGCCGCAGGACTCCTGGTTGTGGCAGATGCACGCCAGCATCAGCGTCGAGGACCAGACGCACGAGACCTTCACACGCCAGCTGCTGCGCTGGCTGGTCGACGGCGTGCCCGATCCGGTCGAGCTCACCACCTCCGCCGACCGGGTCGAAGCCGGTGAGACGGCGACCATCACCGCCGAAGTGGCCGACCGCTCCTTCGTCCCGGTCAGCGACGCGGTCGTCACCGCCAACGTCACCGGGCCCGACGGCACCGTGGCCGCCGTGCCGCTCACCTGGAACGGCGAGCGCGACGGCGTCTACACCGGCATGGTGGCCACCGGAACTGCCGGCTGGTACGAGGTGAACGTCGAGGCCATGCGTGCCGGCGCCTCGCTCGGCTCGGCCACGGCCCACGTCAACGCCGGCCCCGGCGATGCCGAGTACGTCGAGACGACGCGGCAGATGACGGCGCTGCAGCGCATCGCCGACGACACCGGCGGCCGCGCCTACACCCCAGAGACGGCGGCCCGGCTGATCGAGGACGTGCAGTACACCGGCCGCGGCGTCACCACGGTCGAGGAACGCGAGCTGTGGAACGCGCCGATCGTGCTGCTGCTCCTCGTGGGCCTGCTCAGCGCCGAATGGGGGTACCGCCGTGCGCTGGGCCTCTCGTGACTGCCGCGCCGTGGCCAGGGTGGCGGTGCTGGCCGTGCTGGCGGTCGTGACCGCGACCGCGCTGGTGCGGGCCGGCCAGCGTCCCTCGAGCGGCGAGCGGAACCGCCGGCGCAGCCCGGCGCCCACCCTCGACGAAGCGCGCGTGCCCTACGACGGGCGGTTCGCCTTCGTGCGCCTGCGCTACGACGCCGGCGGCGGCCGCGGCAGTTTCGGCGGCTTCCGGCGCGAGCCGCCGTGGGCCCACGATTACCCGCGCGCCGACCTGCACCTGATGAAGATCCTGCACGAGATCACGCTGCTCCGGCCGCATCTCGACGCCAGCAATATCTTCGCCCTCGACGACCCCGAGCTGCACAGCCACCCGGTGGCCTACATGTCGGAGCCGGGCTTCTGGACGCTCGACGACCAGGAGGCCGAGGGCCTGCGCTCCTATCTGGCCAAAGGCGGGTTTCTGATCTTCGACGACTTCCGGGCCCAGCACTGGGACAACTTCGAGGCGCAGATGCGGAAGGTGCTGCCGACGCAGCGCCTCATCCCGATCGACCCGGCCCACCCGCTGTTCCACACCTTCTTCGAGATCGACCCCGACACCTTCGTGCCGCCCTACGGGCGCGAGAAGCCGCTCTTCTACGGCGTGTTCGAGGACAACGACCCGGCCAAGCGCCTTCAGGTGGTGGCCAACTACAACAACGACCTGGGCGAGTACTGGGAGTTCTCGGACACCGGCTGGGTGCCGATCGATCTCTCGAACGAGGCCTACAAGTTCGGCGTCAACTACATCGTGTACGGCATGACACACTAGCGGCGTTAGGGAGGATCCGTGGACGCAGCCAACTTGCAAGTGGACTTGAGCGCACCCGACGACATCGCGCTCGCCGACCGGATGAAGCACGGGCAGGAGCGCATCCGCCACGAGCTGCGCAAGCTCATCATCGGCCAGGACGCGGTGCTGAACGAGGTGCTGCTCACGCTCTTCGTCGGCGGCAACAGCCTGATCATCGGCGTGCCCGGGCTGGCCAAGACCTTGCTCATCCACACGCTGGCGCGGGTCGTCGACCTGAAGTTCTCGCGCATCCAGTTCACGCCCGACCTGATGCCCTCGGACATCACCGGCACCGACATCATCCAGGAAGACCCGGCCACCGGCCGCCGCCAGATGGTGTTCTCGCCCGGGCCGATCTTCACCAACATCCTGCTCGCCGACGAAATCAACCGCACGCCGCCCAAGACCCAGTCGGCCCTGCTCGAAGCCATGCAGGAACACCGCGTCACCATCCAGGGGCGCACCTACACGCTCGAAGAACCGTTCTTCGTCTTCGCCACGCAAAACCCCATCGAACTCGAAGGCACCTATCCGCTGCCCGAGGCGCAGCTCGATCGCTTCATGTTCCACATCGTCATCGAGCATCCGCCCGAGGAGGAGGAATTCGAGGTGGTGCGCACCACCACGGCCATCCTCGAGCCCGACTTCGAACGCACCGTCAACGGCGAGGACCTGATTGCCTTCAAGCGCCTGGTGCGCCGGGTGCCGGTGGCCGAGCCGGTGATGCGCTACGCCCTGTCGCTCGTGCGCGCCAGCCGGCCGAAGTCGCCGGGCGCCTCCGACATGATCAAGAAGTGGGTGTCGTTCGGGGCCAGCGTGCGCGCCGCCCAGTATCTGGTGCTCGCCGCCAAGGCGCGGGCCCTCACGAGCGGCCGTTACCACGTCACCTTCGACGACATCCGGGCGCTGGCGCACCCGGTCCTGCGCCACCGCGTGCTCATCAACTTCCACGCCCAGTCCGAGGGCATGACCTCCGACATGATCGTCGACAAGCTGCTCGACACGGTGCCCACGCCGCGATCGGGGATGTGATGCAGGTCGGGGCCACGATTCCCGGCGCGCGCTTTGTCGACCCGGCGGTGCTGGCGCGCATCGGCAACCTGGAACTGATCGCCCGCTCGGTCGTGGACGGCGTCATCAACGGCCTGCACCGCTCGCCGTTCTTCGGCACGTCGGTGGACTTCGCCGAGCATCGCGGCTACGTGGCCGGCGACGACATCCGCCGCGTCGACTGGCGCGTCTACGCCCGCACCGACAAGTACTTCGTGAAGGAGTTCGAGGCCGACTCGAACGCCAACTTCACGGTGCTGCTCGACGTGTCGGCGTCGATGGCGTTCGGCGCGCGCATCTCGAAACTCGACTACGGCAAGACGCTCGGCGCGTGCCTCACCTATCTGGTGCACAAGCAGCGCGACCGGGTCGGCCTGGTCACGTTCGACAGCGACATCGTCGACCACGTGCCGCCGTCGGCCAAGCACCTCGACATCGTGCTGCACACGCTCGACCGCGCCCGGGCAACCCGGCCAGGACATCTATCGGCGCCGCTCCGGCGGCTGGCCGAGCATTTCGGCCGCCGCGGCGTCGTCGTGCTCATCTCGGATCTCTACGACGAGCCCGCCGCCATCTTCGACGCGCTGGCGCCCATCCGCTTCCGCGGCAGCGACGTCGTGGTCTTCCACGTGCTCGATCCGGCCGAGCTCGAGTTCCCCTACGACGACCCGTCCGCCTTCGAGGATCTCGAGACCGGCGAACAACTGCCGGTCGTGCCCGAGTCGTTCCGCGAGAAATACCAGGCGCTGATTCGCGGGCACATCGACGCGCTGACGGCCAAGGCCGCCGAACGGGGCGTGGACTACCGCCTGCTCGACACCACCAAGCCGCTCGACTTCGCGCTCTACGACTACCTGTCGTTCCGCGAGCGCACGAGCCGGGTCCGGTAATGGGTTTCCTGCTTCCCATGTTCCTGGCGGGGCTGGCGGCGTTGGCCGTGCCGGTGGCCATCCACCTGATCCAGCGCGAGAAAAACACCGTCATCGCCTTCCCGTCGCTGATGTTCGTGCGGCGCGTGCCCTACGAATCGGTCCGGCGCCGGAAGATCCGGCATTGGGCCCTGCTGGCGCTGCGTCTGCTGGCGCTGGCGCTGATCGTGGGCGCGTTCGCGCGGCCGTTCTTCCGCAGTGGCGGCATGGCGGCCATGGCCGGCGGCGCGCGCGAGGTGGTCGTGCTGGTCGACCGCTCCTACAGCATGCGCTACGGCGATCGCTGGACGCGCGCGCAGGCCGAGGCGCGCACGGTGTTCGACGCACTCGGACCGGCCGACCGCGCCAGCTTGATCTTCTTCGGCACCGGCGCGGAGGTGGCGCTGCAGTCGATCGACGACGGGGCGCGGCTGGCCGGGGCGCTGGCCGCCGCCACGCCCGGCACCGAGGCCACCAGGCTGGCACCGGCCCTGAAGGTGGCCGGCACGATCGTGGCCGAATCGACCCGGCCGCGGAAGGAGGTCGTGCTCATCAGCGATTTCCAGAAGAACGCGTGGGTGCCGAGCGACGAAGACCGCCTGCCGGCCGGCACCGCGTTCACGCCAGTGGCCATCACCGATGTCGACACGCGCAACCTGTCGGTGGCGCCGGTGGCGCTGGCTCGCCAGCGCTTCGAGGGCCAGGAGCGCGTCACCATCACTTCGGGCGTGACCAACCGCGGCAGTCAGCCGGCCGAGGGCGTGGCGCTCACCCTCGAGCTGAACGGCCGCGTGATTGAGACGGCGCGTCTCTCGGTGGCGCCGCAGGCATCGGCCTCGGCCACCTTCGCACCAGTCACGCTGACCCCGGCCGCGATGCGCGGCGTGGTGCGGGTCGCCGACGACGGCCTCGACGCCGACAACGCCTTCCACTTCCTGGTGGCGCCGCTCCAGCCGGTCAGCGTGCTGGTGGCCGCCCCGGGCACGCGCGGGGCCGACGAGACCTACCTGCGGCGCGCGCTGGCCATCGGCCAGGCGCCGCGCTTCGAGGTCACCGCCGGCACCGTGGACGGGCTCACCGACGCGGCCCTGGCCCGGGCGCAGGTGGTCATCGTCCACGACACGCCGCTCAGCGACGCCGTGGCCGGACGGCTGGCGGCGTTTGCCGAGCGGGGCGGCGGGGTCCTCCTGATCGCCGCGGCCCGCGCCTCGTGGCCGCAACATCCGGCGCTGCCCGGCGTGCTGGGCGAGCCGGTGGACCGCTCGCGGGGCGACGTCGGGCGGCTGAGCGGGCTGGAATACGGACACGCCGTCTTCGCCCCGTTCCGTGCCCCCCGCAGCGGCGACTTCTCGAGCGTGCGCGTCTACGGCTACCGCCGCCTGACGCCGGCCGACGGGGCGCGCGTGCTGGCCCGCTACGACGACGGCCAGCCAGCGCTGGTCGAGCGGGCCGTCGGCCGGGGCCGGATGGCGGTGTGGACCACGAGCGTGGACCTGTCGTGGAACGACGTGGCGCTGAAGCCGGTCTTCCTGCCGTTCGTGCACCAGCTGGTACGGACGTTGGCCGCCTACCGCGATCGCCCGCCGTCGCTCACCGTCGGTCAGGTCGCCGCGCCGGAGACGGCCGCCGACGCGGCGCGCCCGCGCGTGGTGGTCGACCCGTCGGGCACGCCGGTGCCGCTCGAGGCGGCGCGCGGCGACGCCTTCGAAGTGACCATGCCGGGCTTCTACGAAGTGCGGCGCGCCGGAACCGACGGCGGTGAGCCCACGGTGGTGGCCGCCAACGTCGACCTCTCGGAATCGGATCTGACGCCGCTCGACGCGGCTCTCGTGACCGCGGCGGTGACCGGCGCCGGCGAACCCGGTGGCGGCGGCGCTGCCGCGACGTCGGCACCCCGCGACGAGGTGACGGAGCAGTCACAACGGCTGTGGTGGTACCTGCTCCTTGCGGGTATGCTCGTTTTGATCGGGGAATCAGCGGTGGCCAGCCGGATGTCGGGCGGCGCCACGTAAACGACGTCCCGGGCGTGACGGCCACGGAGGAAGATCCGATGCTCCACGAACGATACACGGCCCCCGGCGACGTTGCCCGCGTGATCGGCGAGGTGCGCGCGCGCTGGCGCAGGAAGCTGTTCGTGCGTGGCCTGTTCCAGGTGCTGCTTGGCGGCGCGGTCGTGCTCATCGGGGCCGGCGTGGCCCTCGAGGCGTTGCGCTTCACCCCCTCGGCCATCCTGATTTTCCGCGTCGCCACCGTGGCCGTCATCGCGGCTCTGGCCGGGTGGTGGATCGCGCGGCCGCTGCTGCGCCGCGTCAGCGACGAGCAGGTGGCGCTCTATCTGGAGGAACACGAGCCGTCGCTCAACGCGCTCCTGCTCAGCGCGCTGGACGCCGAACGCGGTGGCAACGGCCAGTCGCCATCGCCGGCGCTGGTCGCCAAGCTGGTGGGCGAGGCGATCGCGCGCTGCCAGCAGATTGAGGCCGGCCGGCGCGTCGACCAGCCGCTCGTGCGCCGCTACAGCCTGATGGCGGCCGGCGCCGTGGCCCTGGCGCTGGCCATTTTCGCGTTGGGTCCGGCCTACCTGCGCCAGGGCCTCACGGCGATGTTCGCCTGGTCGGAGAGCCTCGAAGCCGCCGCCCCCTATCGCGTCGCGGTCACACCCGGCTCCGGCCAGGTGCCGCGCGGCGCCGACCAGATCTTCACCGCCACGCTGAGCGGCTTTACCGCCGACGACGCCGTGCTGTTCGTGCGCAAGGGCGACGCCACCGCGTTCGAGCGCGTGCCCATGGTCAAGGGCGACGACGGCACGTTCGAGGGCATGGTCTTCGACCTCGACGCGAAGCTCGAGTTCATGGCCGAGGCGGCCGGCGTCCGCTCCGCCACCTACACGCTCGACGTCGTCGACCTCCCCTACGCGCAGCGCATCGATCTCGAATACCGCTTCCCCGCCTATACCGGCCTCGAGCCGCGCGTGGTCGAGGACGCCGGCGACATCGCCGTGCTGACCGGCACCGAAGTGCTGGTCACCGTCACGCCCACCATGCCGGCGCCGGCCGGCCAGATCACGCTGCACGAGTCGGTGCAGGTGCCGCTCACCGTGGCTGGCGAGGGCAAGCTCGTGGGGAAGTTCGTCGCCGACCAGGACGGCTTCTACCGCGTCGGCCTGCAGGGGCCCGACGGCACGATGATCAGCGCCTCGCCGCAATACGTCATCGACGTGCTCACTGACATGGCGCCAAGCGTGACCATCGCCAAACCGGGACGCGACACGGCGGCGACGCCGGTCGAGGAGTTCGTGGTGGAAGCGCGCGCCGACGACGACTTCGG
Organism: uncultured Acidobacteriota bacterium; assembly: GCA_963843885.1. GTDB lineage: Bacteria > Acidobacteriota > Vicinamibacteria > Vicinamibacterales > UBA2999 > CADEFD01. Next base: position 92,538 of record CAWJMJ010000002.1, on the reverse strand, counting down.
CGTGCGCCAGCTCGAACTGGTCTACTCGGTGAACGGCGGGCCCGAGAAGGTGGTGTCGCTCTACCGCGGCGCCAAGCGGCTCGAAGAAGTGACCGCCGGGCACACCTTCTATCTCGAGGAACTGGGCGTGCAGGCCGGCGACGCGGTGGCCTACTACGCGCGCGCCAACGACAACGACGCCAGCGGCGGCAAGCAGGCCACGAGCGACATGTACTTCCTGCGCGTGCGGCCTTTCGGCAAGGAGTTCAAGCCGGCCACCTCGCAGGCGGGCGGCGGGGGCGGCGGCGGGGGCGGCGGGGCCGAGGTGGGCGCGTTGTCGGAACAGCAGCGGCAGATCGTGGCCGGCACGTTCAACGTCGTGCGTGAGAAGAAAGCGCTCACCGCCGAGAAGCTGCGCGAGAGCTCGGTGGTGCTGGCCCTTTCGCAAGGGCGCCTGCGCGAGCAGGTCGAAGGGCTGGTGGCGCGCATGAACTCGCGGCTGGTCGCGCCCGACCCGGCGTTCAAGAAAATCGCCGATCTGCTGCCGCTGGCCGCCGCCGAGATGAAGGCCGCCGAAGCCAAGCTGCAGGCGCGCAGCCCCGACGGCGCCATGCCGTCCGAGCAGAAGGCCCTGCAGTATCTGCAGCAGGCCGAGGAAGAGTACGAGATGCAGGTCCAGACCAGCCGCCAGGCGGGCGGCGGGGGCGGCGGCGGGCAGGCCGGCTCCATCGCCGAGGACCTGGCCGACTTGTTCGAGCTCGAGATGGACAAGATGGCCAACCAGTACGAGACCGCGTCGCGAGCCGAGAGCAACCAGACCGAACAGCAGGTCGACGCGCTGGCCGAGAAGCTGAAGGAGCTGGCGCGGCGCCAGCAGCAGGAGCTGGAACGCCAGCGCCGGCGCGCCGCCGGCCAGGCCGCCGGCAGCGGCGGCGATCAGCAGCGCGCGCTGGCCGAGCAGGCCGAGCAGGCCGCGCGTCAGCTCGAGAAGCTGTCGCGTGAGCAGAACCGCCCCGACCTGGCCGCGGCCGCGCGCCAGATGCAGCAGGCCGCCGATGCCATGCGCAAGGCCGCCGCTGCCAACGACCCCAGTGCCGCCGGCCAGGCGGCCACGGCGGCCGACCGCCTGCAGCAGGTGCAGCGGCAACTGCGCGGGGCGCAGACGGCGCGGGCCGGCCGCGACGTGCAGGAGGCCATCCGCCAGGCCGAGGACATCGCGCGGGAACACGCCGACCTGGCCGGCGACGCCGAGAAGCTCGGCGAGAGCGGACCCGATCGCATGCAGAAGGCGCAGCTCAACGCGCAGCGGCGCGACGGCCTGTCGGCCAAGGTCGGTCAGCTCGAGCAGCAAGTCGACAAGACCGCCAACGAGATCGCCAAAGAGGAACGGGACGCCTCGCGCCGTCTCCAGGAGGCGGCCGGCACCATCCGCGACGACAAGATCAAAGAGAAGCTGCGTTACTCGCGCGGCCTGCTCGGGCGCGAGGGCCAGGCCGCCACCGGCGACATGGACGCGGAGATCGGCTCGAACCTGATGGACCTGCGCCGCAAGCTGGCCGAGGCGCAATCGGCCCTGGGCAAGGGCGGCGCCACCGGCGACAAGAGCGCCGACAACCTCGAGAAGACGCGCGACCTGGTGCGGGGCGTCGACTCGCTCGGCCGGCGCATGCAGGAAAAGGCCGGGGGCGAGCGCGGCGATCAACAGGCCGGCCGTCAGCAGGGCCAGAGCGGACAGCCGGGACAGCAGGACACGCCAGGACAGCCAGGCCAACCCGGCAAGGGTCAGCAGGGCCAGCAAGGTCAGGCCGGGCAGCAGGCGCAGGCCGGCCAGCAGGCCGGCCAGCAGCAGGCCGGACAGCAGGGCCAAGGCGGTCAGCAGGGGCAAGGCGGCCAGCAGGGCCAAGGCGGTCAGGGCCAACAGGGTCGTCAGGGGGGCGGGATGGGCGGCGGCGGCAACGCCGGCGGCTGGAACGACGACGGCGGCTGGGGCGACGGCCGCCCGGGCAACTTCAACCCCGACGACGTGCGTCAGTTCCGCGGCGAGGCTCGTCGTTACGGCCAGGATCTGGAAGCGCTGCGCCGCGCCCTGCGCGCCGACGGCGTCGACACGCGCGACCTCGACGACATCCTCAAGCGCCTCAAGGCGCTCGACGACGACCGGGCCTACCGCGACGTGCAGGAGCTGGCGCGGTTGCAGGGTGCGGTCAGCGACGGCCTGCGCCGCTTCGAGTTCGGCCTGCGCCGGGCCATCGAGGGCCAGGCCGGCGACGTGTTGCTGTCGGGGAGCGACGAAGTGCCGGCCGAGTTCAAGGGGCTGGTCGAGGAGTACTACCGCAGCCTGGCGCGGCCGAAGGCGCCGCAGAAATGAGACCCCGGCAGAGCGCGGTCGTCGTCCTGGCGATCGTCCTGGGGCTGGCCGCCACGGCCGCGGCGCAGTACGGCGGGTGGGGGCGGATGCGGCGCGTGCCGCCCCGCTTCCCGAGCAGCGAGGCCAGCTTCGACGGCGGCTTCAACTTCTGCCGGATGATGTATTCGAGTCAGTGGCGCGAGGCCGGCGGTCAGGGCTGGTCCACCGACTACCCCGACGCCGACATCAACTTCTCGATCCGTTTTGCCGAGCTGACCAAGACCCGCGTCAGCAAGCAGCCGTCGGGGGTCCCCAATCACTTCGTGACCCGTCTGACCGATCCGTGGCTCACCCACTGCCCGTTCCTGCTCGCCTCCGACGTGGGCACGATGTCGCTGCGCGACGACGAGGTCGCCGCCCTGCGCGACTACCTGCTCAAGGGCGGGTTCCTGTGGGTCGACGACTTCTGGGGCTCGCGCGCCTGGAACGTGTTCGAGGGCGAGATGGCCCGCGTGCTCCCGCCCGCCAGCTATCCGTTCCGCGACATCGGTCCGGAGCACCCGATTTTCCGGACCATGTTCCCGGTCGCCGAGTTGCCGCAGATCCCGTCGATTCAGTTCTGGCGCGGCAGCGGCGGCCAGTCGTCGGAGCGCGGCAACGACAGCGCGCAGGCGCACCTGCGCGGCATCACCGACGCGCACGGGCGGCTGCTGGTGCTGGCCACCCACAACACCGACATCTCCGACGCCTGGGAACGCGAGGGCGAGGACCCCGAGTACTTCTACCAGTTCTCGCCCAATGGCTACGCCGTGGCGGTGAACATCGTGCTCCACGCGATGAGCCACTAGGCGCGTCCGCGCGGCGGACCGCGCGCGGCGCCGGCGGGCTCCGGGGTAAGATTCGGACGATGCCCAAGAAAATCTGCGACAACATCCTCGAGACCATCGGTCACACCCCGATGGTGCGCCTGAACCGGATTCCCAAGGGCGTGGTCGCGGCCGACGTCGTGGCGAAGATCGAAACCGTGAATCCCGGCAACTCGATCAAGGACCGCATGGCGGTCAAGATGATCGAAGACGCCGAACGCGACGGCCGGTTACAGCCGGGCGGCACCATCATCGAGGGCACCTCGGGCAACACCGGCATGGGCCTGGCCATCGCCGCGGTCGTGAAGGGCTACCACTGCATCTTCACCACCACCGACAAGCAGTCCAAGGAGAAGGTCGACGCGCTGCGCGCCTTCGGCGCCGACGTCATCGTGTGCCCGACCGACGTCGAACCCGAGGACCCGCGCTCCTACTACTCGGTCTCGTCGCGGCTCGAGCGCGACACGCCCAACAGCTGGAAGGCCAACCAGTACGACAACCCCTCGAACGCCCAGGCGCACTACGAGCAGACCGGGCCCGGAGATCTGGGAGCAGACCGAGGGCCGCGTCGATCACCTGGTGGTCGGCGTGGGCACCGGCGGCACCATTTGCGGCACCGCCAAGTACCTCAAGGAACAGAAGCCGTCGGTCAAGGCCTGGGGCATCGACACCTACGGCTCGGTCTTCAAGAAGTACAAGGACACCGGCATCTTCGACAAGAACGAGATCTACCCCTACATCACCGAGGGCATCGGCGAGGACTTCCTGCCCGCAGAACGTCGATTTCAGCGTCATCGACCACTTCGAGAAGGTGACCGACCGCGACGCCGCCATCATGACCAGCCGCATCGCGCGCGAAGAGGGCATCTTCGCCGGCAACTCGGCCGGTTCGGCCATGGCCGGGCTGCTGCAACTGGCGCCCAACTTCAAGGCCGGCGAGCTCGTGGTGGTCATCTTCCACGACCACGGCACGCGCTATCTCGGCAAGATGTACAACCCCGAGTGGATGCGCGAGAAGGGTTTCCTCGACAAGAAGGGGCTCACCGCCAAGGACCTGGTCGCCGACCGGCAGAAGGCCAAGCTGGTCACCATCGAGCGCACGGCGGAAGTGGCCGAAGCAGCGCGCATCATGACGACCAACGCCTACTCGCAGATTCCGGTCACGGCCGACGGCCGCCTGGTGGGCGCAATCAACGAAGGGCACCTGTTTGCCGAGATCGTGAAGCACCCGGAGCTGCTCAAGGGGCCGGTCGAGGCGATCATGGAGCCGGCCTTTCCCTACGCCGACATCTCCACCGGCATCGACGCGCTGGCCGGCATGATCACGCCCGAACTCGCCGGCCGTGCTGGTGCGCGACTTCAAGAGCGACGAGACCTACATCATCACGCGCTGGGACGTGATCCGGGCGCTCAGCTAAACCACGCGGCAAAGTGGCCATGACCTCCACACCGGTCCGTCGCAGGGTCGCCTCCGGCCTGGCCGTGGCCGCCCTGGGCGTGGCCGCGGCGATCGCCGTCGCGACCCTGAGCGCTGCTGTGGCGCACGCCGTCGCTCAACCGCACAGCGATGCGCGGCTGGTCGAGGCCATCGGGTGGTACACCGGCGTGGCCGGGCGGGTCGACGACCCGAAGGCCCGCGCCCTCATCGACGCCGCCGCCCGCGACGGGGACGTGCTGGCCCGCATGTGGGTGGCCCGGGCCTACTCCCGCGGGCGCCTGGGCTACCCGCGCGATCAGGCCAAGGCCCGCGCCATCGCCGAGCTGCTCGTCGACGCGGTCCGGCGCCAGGCGCAGCAGGGGGCGGCCGAAGCGGTGTTCTTGATGGGCACGGCCCACGACGAAGGCCTGGGCGTGCCCGAGGATCCGGCGCAGGCTTTCGAGTGGTTCCAGAAGGCCGCGGCCACCGGCCACACCCTGGCCGAACACAACCTCGGCAACGCTTACGCGGCGGGACGGGGAGTTGCGCGCAACGACGCCGCGGCCATCACCTGGTGGACCAAAGCCGCGCTCAAGGGCGACGCCGTGCCGCAGCTGCGGCTGGGCGAAGCCTACGAACAGGGTCAGGGCGTGAAGGCCGACCTCGCCGAGGCGAAGCGGTGGTATGCGGCCTCGGCCGAACGCGGCAACGCCGCCGCCGCGGCGGCCATGCAGCGTCTCGCCGGCCCCGGCGCCGGCGGCCGAGTGCCGCCGAAGTCAGGATCCGCCAACACTACTGCTGGGAGGCAGACGCGACATGGGTTTGATGGACTACCTCAAAACGCAGCTGATCGACATCATCGAGTGGACCGACGATTCGCGCGACACGATCAGTTGGCGGTTCCCCGACGAGGACAAGGAAATCAAGAACGGCGCGCAGCTCATCGTCCGCGAGTCGCAGACGGCGCAGTTCCTCTACGTCGGCGCGTTCGGCGACACCTTCGGCCCCGGCCGGCACACCCTCACGACCGACAACATCCCGGTGCTGACGCAGCTCAAGGGCTGGAAGTATGGCTTCCAATCGCCGTTCAAGGCCGACGTCTACTTCGTGAACACGCGCCTGTTCACCGGCAACAAGTGGGGCACCTCCAACCCCATCATGCTGCGCGACCAGGACTTCGGCATCGTGCGCCTGCGCGCCTTCGGCACCTACGACTTCAAGGTCGTGGACGTGAAGCGGTTCCTGGCGGAGGTGGCCGGCTCGGATCACAACTTCCGCCTCGACGAATTCGCCGACACCATGCGCTCGCGGGTGGTCAGCGTGTTCAGCGACGCCATCGCCACCGCCCGGGTGCCGGCGCTGGACCTGGCCACGCGCTATCAGGAAGTGGGTGAAGCGCTGCTGCCGCTCATCAACCCGGCCCTGATCGCCAAGTACGGCCTCGAGATTCCCAGCTTCATCCTGGAGAACTGCTCGGTCCCGCCCGAGGTGGAAGCGGCCATCGACAAGCGCTCCAGCATGAGCGCGATCGGCAACCTCAACGACTACGTGAAGTACCAGATGGCGCAGGGCCTCGGTCAGCCCGGATCGGGTGGCGGGGTGGCGGGCTCGGCCGCCGAAGTAGCGATGGGCTTCGCCATGGCGCAGCAGATGGCCAACCAGCCGGGCGGCTTCCTCGGCGGCGGTCAGGCGGGCGCGGCGCACGGCACCGGTCAGCCTCCGCCGATCCCCGACGTGCTCACGCCGGCCGACGTGGCCGGGGCCCTCGGCGTGACCGAGGCCGACGTACTCGAGACGCTCGAGAAGGGCGACCTCAAGGGCAAGAAGATCGGCTCGGCGTGGCGCGTCACGAGAGCCGCACTCGACGAGTTCCTCGAGTCGTAGCCCGCTTGCCGCCCACGACCGCTCCGGAGATCGCGGCGCTCGACAAGCATCATTGCCCTGCGTGCGGCGCCGAGGCCAACTGGAATGCCGCCCGGCAGGCGCTGGTGTGCCCGTATTGCGGCACGGTCTCGCCGGCGGTGCTGGCCAGCGACGGGTCGCTCGTGGCCGAGCACGATCTGGCGCTGGCGCTGCGCGCCATTCCCGACGACCAGCGCGGCTTCGCGCAGGACCGCGCCGCGGTGCAGTGCCAGAGCTGCAAGGCCATCTCGCTCTTCGAGGCCGCCCGCGTGGCGCAGCGCTGCGAGTTCTGCGGGTCCCCGTCGGTCGTGCCCTACACGAAGACGCGCAACGTCATCTATCCCGAGAGCCTGCTGCCCTTCACCTACCCGGAAAGCCAGGTTCGCGAGGCCATCCGCGCGTGGTACGCCAGCCGCTGGTTCGCCCCCAACCGCCTGAAGAAAGCCGCGCTCACCGACCGCGTGGCCGGCGTCTACCTGCCCTACTGGACCTTCGACGCGCGGGTCCACGCGCGCTGGCGCGCCGAGGCGGGCCACTACTACTACGAGACCCGCACCGTGTCGCGCAACGGACGGCGCGAGACCGTGCAGGAGCGCCGCGTGCGCTGGGAGCCGGCTGCCGGCGAGCTGTCGGCGCTGTTCGACGACGAGCTCGTCGCCGCCACGCAGGGCATCCATCCGGCGCTGCTGGCGGCCATCGAGCCCTTCCCGACGTCCGTGCTGAAACCCTACGACCGTGGCTACGTGTCGGGGTGGGTGGTGGAGCAGTACCAGTTGGATCTGGTCGGCGCGGCCGAGCGGGCCCGCGCCGGGATGGACGCGAAAGTGCGGGCGCGCTGCGCCCAGGACGTGCCCGGCGACACCTACCGCCATCTCGAAGTGGACGCGGCCTACAGCGGCCAGACCTTCAAACACACGCTGCTGCCGGTCTGGCTCCTGCACTACGACTACGGCCGGAGGAGCTATCAGGTGGTGGTCAACGGCGTCACCGGCGCCATCGCTGGCGAGCAGCCCTATAGCTGGGTGAAGATCTTCTTTGCCGCCCTGGCCATCCTGCTGCTCGTGCTCGTCGTGCTCCTGCTCGACCGCTAGCCGCCGTCGGCCGACGGCGTGCGCGCACGGCGCTGCGTGCGCGGCCCGGTCGTCGCCGAGGAGCGCCGCCGGCGCGGCGGCCGCTAGTCCAGGGCGTGACGCCCCGACGGGTCAGCCAAGCGGGATGCGGCTGGCATTGGTCGCCAGCCACGCGTCGAACGTCTGCAGCGCCGGGTTGAGGGCACGCGAGCCCTCCAGCGGCCGCGCCGCCATGACATCGGCGCTGAAGTCGCGGAAGAACTGGAACATGTTGCCGAGGTCCTCGGCGCCGGGGAAGCCGAAGCCGCGAAAGGCCGCCGGCGTGACCGCGTTGTAGTGCACCGGCTGACCGAGGGCCTGGGCCAGCGACGCGGCCATCTCGGCGCCGGTCAGATGTTCGCCGGCCACGCCGACGCGCTTGCCGATGAACTCGGCGCCGCCGCTGAAGATGCCGTAGGCGCAGCGGCCGATGTCCTCGGCCGCGATCCCCGCCAGGGGCTCGTCGCCCATCGGCAAGGTGAACTGCAGCAGGCCCTCGGTGTCCTGCTTCGGCGCCATCCCGAAGTTGATCAGGTTGTCCCAGTAGAACGACGTGAGCAGGAACGTGGTGGGCACCCCCGCGTCGGTGAAGTAATGGTCGCTCTCGCCCTTGGCATCGAGGTGCGGCACCTTGTACTTGCCCATCAGCGTGGGCATGCGCTTGTCGCCGAGCGGCACCCACAGACGCGTGTCCTCGAGCGTCGACCAGATGGCGTGCTGCACGCCGGCGGTCTTGGCGGCATCGGCCAGGTTCTTCGCGTGCTGGCCCTCCTTCTCGGGCGAGAAGTGATTCCAGAAGAACGTGACGCAGTAGACGCCGTAGGCTCCCGCGAAGGCGGCCTTCAGGCTGTCGGGGTCGTCGACGTCCCCGGCCACCACCTCGGCCCCCGCCGCGGCCAGCGCCTGCCCGGCGGCCGAGCCCGGCTCGCGGGTGATCGCGCGGACCGCGAACCCGCCCTGCGGATCGTTGAGAATCGCGGTCACGAGACCGCTGCCCTGCGCGCCGGTCGCGCCCACCACCGCAATCGTCTTGGTCTCTGCCATCGTGCTCTCCTTCGCGACACTCGTCGTTCGGACGAACATCATCGCACAGGCGCGGGCCCCCGCCGATTCACTTGAACCGGGGCCGGGCCTGGCGCAGGATGTCAGGGGCGCCCGCCGGGCGCCGGCAAGGGGATGACGTTGCGAGGTACGCACATGCTGATGCTCTGCTTGCTGTTCAGCGCGTCCTGCCTTCAGTTCAGCACGGCCACGGCCGTGGTGACCCTCGACGACACCGTGCACTACCAGACGATGAAGGGCTGGGAAGCGGCGGTGCTGCCGACGGTGCGCGATGACTACCTGGACGACCTGCCCGGCTTCCCCTCGCTCTTCGCCCAGGCGGCCGGCGATCTCAACATCACCCGCATCCGCGTCGACGTCTTCTCGGGCACCGAGGGCCGGCCCGGCTGGGGGGCCAGCTACCTGAACGGCGCTCTGAGCGAGCACGACATGGTCAAGGGCGCTGCCTACGACATCATCAACGACAACGACGACCCCAACGTCGCCGATCTGCGCGGGTTCGAGTTCACGCTGCTCGACTGGCAGATGGACAACCTCGTCGTGCCCTACAAACGCGCGGTGGAAGAGCGCGGCGGCACGCTCTTCGTCTACCTGTCGTATATCGACCAGAACCGCTCGACGTTCCGGCACCTGGACGCGCCGGCCGAATACGCGGAGCTGATGCTGGTGCTGTTCGATCACCTGCAGGCGCGCTACGGCTTCGTGCCCGACGCCATCGACGTGGCCAATGAGCCCGACTACACCACCGCCACGACCGGCACCGCCATGGGCCGGGTGGTCGCGGCGACGGCCGAACGCCTGGCGGCGTCCGGTTTCCATCCCGAGTTCATCGGTCCGTCGGTGGTCAACCGGTCGCATGCCGTGGAGTTCTTCGACGACATGCTGGCCGTGCCCGGCGCCGCCGACCACATCACCGAACTGAGCTACCACTGCTACTACGATTCGCTGGGGGACAGCCGCGAGGCGATCGGCGAACGGGCCGGCCGCGCCGGCCTCGGCACGACGCAGAACGAGTGCTGGGAAGAGCGGAACACCCATGTGGAACTGCACCGCGATCTGAAGGCCGGCCGCGCCTCGGCGTGGCAGCAGGGCACGTTCAACAGCAGCTATTACAAGATCGACCGCGCGACGTGGCTCGCCACCCTGGACGACCGGACGCGGATCAAGCGCCAGTACTTCCACTACATCCGGCCCGGGGACGTGCGCATCGCCGCCGCCACCACCGACGACGCGCTGGATCCGGTGGCCTTCATCCGGCCCGACGGCGGCCGGGTCGTGGTGGTCCTCGCGACGATGCGCGGCACCGTGTCGATCGCGCGGCTGCCGCCGGGATTCTACGAGGCGACCTACACCACCAGTCGCGAGTTCGACGTCCATCTGCCCGATGTCGAGGTCCGCGGCGACGAGGCCGTCACGGTCGCCATTCCAGCCGACGGCGTGCTGACCGTGTCCGCGAAAGTACGGCCCGACGCGCCCTAGCGCCCCTCGCCGGCCGCCTTGGCCGGCGCGTCACGCCGAACGCCCTTGCGCTGGTCCGACGGCGGCGCTACGGTGTGGCCATGCGCCTCTCCGTGGTCCTGGCCGCCGCGCTGCCCCTGCTTCCCGGTCTGGCCCTGGTCGTGGGGAGCGCGCCACCCGCGCCCACCCGCGCGGCGCTGACCGGCACGGTCGTGGTCGTGAACCAGCAGTCCGACACGGTCACGCTGGTCGACGTGAAGACCATGACCGCCTACCGTCATGTCGCAGTGGTCGGCGGCCCGCACGAGGCGGCGGTCTCGCCTGACGGCCGCACCGTGGTCGTGACCAACTACAACAAGCAGGGCGCCGGGCCGCAGAAGACCCTGAGCGTGCTGGCGCTGCCCGGCGGCGACGTCGTGCGCACGATTGACCTGGGCGAGTACCGCGCGCCCCATGACGTGCGCTGGGTGGACGGCGCGCGGGTGGTCGTCACCTCCGAGGCCAACCAGGCCTTGCTGGTCGTGAACGTCGCCAGCGGGGCTATCGAGCGCGTTTTCAGGACCGAGGCTGGCGGGTCCCACATGCTGGCGCTGGCGGCCGACCGCACACGTCTCTACTGCTCCAACCTGCGCGACGGCAGCGTGAGCGCGTTCGACTTCGTCACCGGGGTGAAGATCGAGGACGTCACGACCGGCAAGGAGTGCGAGGGCGTCGGCGTCACCCCGGACGGCCGCTGGGTGTGGGCCGGCAACCGCGCCGAAGACACCATCTCGATCATCGACACGCGGTCGCTCGAAGTGGTCAAGCGCCTCCCCTCCCCCGGCTTCCCCTACCGGGTGCAGTTCACGCCCGACGGCACGCGCGCGCTGGTGCCGCATGCGCAGTCCTCATCGCTCGTCGTTGGCGACGTGGCCACGCAGACCCTGGTGAAGTCCATCCCGCTCGGGCTGACCAGGGTCGCCCGGCCAGAGACCGCCGGCGTCTTTCCGCATCCCGACAACCGTCACGCCTTCGTGACCGTGCGCAACGACCACTCGCTGCTGGTGCTGGACCTGGTGTCGGGCGAGACGCTGGCGCGCGTGGAGGTCCAGGCCAGCCCGGACGGCGTTGCCTATTCGCCCGTCCAGCGCGAGGAATTGTAACGGGGCCTGTCACGGTTACAACTTTTCCCGCTGCAGTGTCTGCAACCGTCGGGCCGGCCGCCGCGGAACCTAGCGCTTGCCCGCCTGGATGTCCCGGGCGACCTGCTCGACCGCCGCCATCACGCGCAGCAGATTGCCGCTCCACAGCTTGCCGATCTGCTCCTCGGTGTAGCCGCGCCGGACCAGTTCGAGCGTGACGTTGAACGTCTCGTCGGCGCCGTTCCAGCCGGCGATGCCGCCGCCGCCGTCGAAGTCCGACGAGATGCCGACGTGGTCGATGCCGATCTTCTTGACGATGTAGTCGATGTGATTGACGAAGTCCGCGACGGTCGCCATTGGCGCCGGCGGGAACTCCCGGTCGACGGCCGCCAGGCGCGCGCGGAACTGCGCCCGGGCGGCGTCGCTCATCTCGCCGGGATTGCCCTGCCCGCGCAGCTCGTCACGCGCCTTGGCCAGGGCCGCGGCCCGCGCCGGGGAGTCGGGCGGCTTGATCTTCACGTAGCTGTCGAAGGCCACCATCTGGATCACGCCGCCGTTCTTCTCCAGCGCCAGCAGCTGCTCGTCGTCCATGTTGCGGCTGACGTCGGCCAGGCGCGCGCGGCCGAGTGCGACGCGATGATCGGCGCCTTCGACAGCGCGATGGCCTGCAGCATCGACTCCTTCGAGGGATGCGAGACGTCGACCATGATGCCCCAGCGGTTCATCTCGGCGATGACCTGCTTGCCGAGGTCGATCAGGCCGTTGCAGCCATCGCCGTCGCGCTCGCCGGTGTTCGAGTCGGACAGCTGGCTGTGGCCGTTGTGCGCCAGCGACATGTAGCGGCCGCCGCGGTCGTAGAACTCCTTGACCCGCGTCAGGTCGGTGCCGAGCGGATAGCCGTTCTCGACGCCGATGAGCGCGACCTTGCTGCCCGACCGGGCAATCGTCCGCACGTCCGCGGCGGTCAGCGCCAGGCCGATCCGGTCGGGCGCGATCTGCTCGGTCAGCCGGTGGATGGCGTCGAACTTCTCGATCGCCTGCTTGTAGGCGTCGTCGTAGCCCTCCGGCGTGAGCGGTCCCTGGCCGACGTAGACGATGAAGAACGACGCGTCGAGGCCGCCTTCCACCATCTTCGGCAGGTTGACCTGGTTGTCGAGCCGCTGGGTGTAGTTGCGGCTCTTGGTGAAGTTGCGCGGGTTGATGTCGTTGTGGGTGTCGAGCGCGATCACCCGTTCGTGGATGCCCCGCGCCTTGGCCACCAGGGCCGGGTCCGCCGGCTGCGCGCCGGCCACCGCCACGCTCACCATCAATGCCGCCGCCACGCCGCCGATTGGTCGCTTGATCGCCATTCGCGAGACTCCTGGGATGGGATGCTACTACGGCCCCTTCCCGCGACCGACGGACCGGCCGGGGCCTCGTGAGACACGACGTCGCGCCTCAGGACGCTACTTCCAGGTCACTTCCATCCCGAAGAAATGCGCGAACACCTCGCGGTTGGGCGTGTTCTTTGGATTGGTCTGCGGACTCCGGATGTAGAAATCGATCTGCTGCGTGGCCGGGTTCACCTCGCCGGCCGGGAGCTTCTTGCCGGCCAGCGGGTAGTGCACCTTCAGCGTCTTGCGGTCGCGGATCCCCTGCGTGACCATGAAGTGCATTTCGTAATCCTGGTAGAGCGGCTTGCCGTTGAGCGTCGCGTGGCCGAAACCCCACCCGGCCAGGTAGACGAAGGTCTTGGGCCAGTTGCTGTCGCCGCAGCCCGAGTCGGTGCCGTGCTCGTGCAGGAACCCGACGATGCCGCCCTGCTGGCACGGGTTGAACTCGTGCACGCGGTCGAGCGTGAGGACGAGCGTGCCTTCGGGCACGGTCATGGTGGCCGTGAACGTGCCGGTGTTGGCGAGGTCGTCGACATCGATCTCGGCGGTGCCCGCCACCGGCGTGACATGCGCGGCGGCGTTGTCGAGATGGTCCCATCCTGGCGCGTCGTTCAGCGTCCCGACCATGTAGAGACGCGAGGCCGACAGGACGAAGTGCCCGTCGTAGAGGTCGTGCTGATCGGGGGCGAACATGGTGATGGCCGCCCCCGGCTGCTGTCGCGGATTGGCGGCCTGCTGTGCCAGGCCGAGTCCAGCCGCCCCGATCGCGATGGTCAAGACCGCCGCCAGTCGCACTCTAATCGTCATCGTCGTCTCCTGTACACTCGGAATCTGTCGTGACCCGTCCGGCCGTCGTGCTGATCGTTCTCGGACTCGCCGGGGTGGCCGCGCGCGCGGACGCGCACCCAGCGCCCTTCAGCTATCTTGATCTGCGGCTCGCCGCCGGCGCCGCCGACGGCACCCTCACAGTACACGACCTCGACGCCGCCTTCGAACTCGGCCTCCAGGATGCTGCGGCGCTGCGCGACCCGACGGTGGCCAAGCGGCACGGCGACGCGCTCGCGGCCGTGCTGGCGCGGCGCTTGCGCGTGCAGCTCGACGGCCGCGACGCGGTCGTCTCGCTGAGCGACGTCACGCCCGTGCCCGATCGGCAGGCGCTGCAGTTCGCCGTCCGGCTCGACGCGACCGGCCTGCCCGGGCGGCTCGATCTCGAGACGACGCTTTTCCCCTATGACCCTGCGCACCAGACGTTCGTCAACGTCTACGAGGGCGGCACCCTGCGCCAACAGGCCATCCTCGACGCCCAGCACGCGACGTTCACCTACTATGCCGGCTCGTGGCAAGGCGTCGGCGCGGTGCTCGCCACCTTCGTACCGGCCGGCGCGTCCCATATCGCCATCGGCCCGGATCACCTGCTGTTCCTGCTCGGCTTGCTGCTGCTCGGCGGCACGCTGCGGCGGCTCGGCCTGATCGTCACCGCGTTCACGGTGGGCCACACCGTGACCCTGTCGCTGGCAGCCCTCGGCGTGGTCACGCCGTCCGGGTCGATCATCGAACCGCTGATTGCGCTCAGCGTCGTGCTCGTGGGCGTGGACAACCTGCTCGTCGGCGATCGCGTCGCTCAGGCCGGCGCCGCAGCCGATGGCGGCGCCGCCCGCGACCTGCGGCCCTGGCTGGCAGGTCTTTTCGGGCTGGTGCACGGCTTCGGCTTCGCGTCGGTGCTGCGCGAGTTCGGCCTGCCGCGCGAAGCGCTGGGCTGGTCGCTCTTCGGGTTCAATCTCGGCGTCGAACTGGGTCAGCTGGCGTTCGTACTGCCGGTGGCGGTGCTGCTGGCCACGCTGCGCCGCGGCGCGCCGCTCGCGGCCGCCCGGCTGGCGGTGGTAGGCTCTGTAGTCGTGGCGCTGGCCGGTACCGGCTGGTTCGTCCAGCGGGTGTTCTTCCCCGGAGGGTAGCGATGACGCGCAGCATGGTCTTGGCGACGGTCACGGGCGCGGCGCCGGTTACGCGGGCCGGTCGTGGGCTCGTGGCGCAGCCGCTGGGCGCCGCCGCGTTGACGCTGCCGGTTGAGTTCAAGGACTAGATGTTCCTCTTCCGACGATGCGTTCCTTCCTGCTCTTGACGGCCGTCCTCGTGGCGGCCGGATGCTCCGACCAGCCCGCCCCGCCGGCCACGCCGGCGCCGGCGGCGACGCCGTCGGCTGATCCGCAACACCAGGGCCTGACCGAGCCGCACGGCGACCACTCGCCCCACAAGGGCGGCATGGTGCTGATGAACGGCGATCTGCACTACGAGGTCGTGTTCTCCCGCGACGGCCGTCATCGGGTCTGGTTCAGCGACCCGGTGCGCGCGGAGCTGCCGGCCTCGGTTGCCACCGACGTCACCATGGTGATCACCCGCGAGCAGGAGCCGCCAGAGATTCTGAAGCTGTCCATCGACGACAGCGGCGAGTCGTGGATCGCGCACGGCCGTCCAGTGGTGGGCGACGGCGCCTACGTCAAGGTCTCGTACGCGTTGCTCGGCGAGCCGCACGAAGTGGAACTGCCCTTCGTCATCACGGCGCCGCCCACGCCCTAGCCTCGCCGCGTGCCGGGGCCGGCGGGGACTGCCGCTAGCGCTGGCGCGTCGTGAGTCCGGGCAGGTAGTGCGCGAAGGCCACCCGCAGCGCGGTCAGGTCCTGCGGGAGGATCTTGAAGTGGATCGCGATCCGGTGGATCTCCGATTCCTCGGCGACCGAGATCGAGGCGTCGGTCGCGGCCACGCTGAACAGGCAGCGCAGCAGCGCCAGCTTCTCGTCGTAGGTCGCGGCTGCGGCGAATTCCTGGGCCACCTGGAAATCAGCGGTGCCGCCAAAGAGCAGATTGCTCGACTTGGCCAGGCCGACCACGACCAGCGCCTGCTCGGCGGTGAGCGCGCCTTCGCGCTCGACCAGCGTTTCCATGGCGCGCGTCTCTTCCGGACTGACGTGCTGGTCGGCATGGGCGATGCGGCCGAGCAGATAGGCGAAGCGGGCCAGATGCCGGGCCCGGTCCGGCTCGAGGTGTTCGAGCGTGTCGATCAAGCGGCGCAGCGGTCCGTGCCCGGACTCCTCTGCCGGAGCGGCGCCGAAGCCGAGCCAGTGGCGAATGGCGTCGAGAGGCATCGGCCGATTTTATGACGGGCGCGCGCCGCCCGCACTACTCCCACCGGAAAACCCGCGCCGACACGGCCACGCACAACGCCGCGACCAGCCCCAGCACCGCCACATCGCCCAGGTGCGCACTCCAGCTCTCGCCGCGCCAGATGCCGCGCTGCAGCGACACCGCGTAGGTCAAGGGCAGCAGCCGCGCCACGGTCTGGACGCCGGCGGGAAGCGCCTCGACGGGCACGAACAGGCCTGACAGGCCGAGCATCGGGTAGAGCACCAGCGCCCCGAGCGGTTGCGCGAAGCGCGCGGTCGGCACCACGCTGGCGATGACGAAGCCCAGCGCCAGCACACAGGCCGTGCTGAAGAGCACGGCCGCCGTGAAGGACGGCCACGGCACCTCCGCCCCGACCGGCACGACACGCCGGCCGGCCACCGCCAACGCCGCCAGCGTGAGCGCCGAGAAGAGCAGCTTCACGAGGACGTGCGCGGTCAGGATGGTGTGGGGGCGCAAGGGCGTCGCCCGCAGCCGCTTGAGGATGCCGCCCTCGCGGTAGATCGCCATGATGGCCACGAGCGAGAGCACCGCGCTCACCGCCACCAGCATGGTCACGACCACGGGCACATCCCCCAGCGGAGCCGCCAGGCCGGCCCCTGCTCCGCGCGACGCGGCCGCCGAGCCGGCCGAGCACGAGGAACAGCACCAGGGGCATGCCGACGGTGCCGATGACGCCGAGCGGCTCGCGCACGAAGATCTTGATCTCGAGCCAGGTGAGCCGCCACAGTCCGCGCAGCATCGGTCCCGCCCTCAGTCGCGCATGGCGTGGCCGGTCATCTCGAGGAACACGTCCTCGAGCGTGGGCAGTTCGGTGCGGAAGTCGGTGACGGCGAACTGGTGCGCGGCCAGGCAGCGAATCACCTGGGTGACCAGATCGCCGCGCCGGCCGCGAATCGTGAGGCTGGCGCCGTCGCCCGCCACCGAATCGACGCCAGGAATGGCGCAGAAGGCCGCCCGCGCCGCGGCGTCTTCGGTGACGACCACGACCGCGGCCACCGGACAGTGGCGCCGCACCAGTTCCGCTGGCGTGCCGATGTCCACGAGCCGGCCGCGATCGATGATCGCCACCCGGTCGCACAAGCGCTCGGCCTCCTCCATCAGGTGCGTGGTCAGGAACACCGTCTTGCCGCGCGCCCGGATGCCGCGCACCAGGTCCCAGATGGCGCGCCGGGCCTGCGGGTCGAGTCCGGTCGTGAGTTCGTCGAGGAACACCACCTCGGGGTCGTTGATGAGCGCCAGGGCGATGAGCAGCCGCTGCTTCTGTCCTCCCGACAGGGTCATGAACCAGGCGTGCCGCTTGTCGCGCAGCCCGAGTTGGTCGAGCAGCGCGTGGCCGTTGACCGGCGACCGGTAGAGCGCCGCCCACAGCCCGACCGCCTCGCACACCGTGATGCGCTTCTGCAGTTGCGCCTCCTGCAGCTGCACGCCGATCCGTTCCTGCAGCGCGCGCCCATCGCGGACCGGATCGAGGCCGAGCACGGTGATGGCGCCGCTGTCGGCGGCCCGCAGGCCCTCGACGCATTCCATGGTCGTGGTCTTGCCGGCGCCGTTGGGCCCGATCAGCCCGAAGATCTCGCCGCCCCGCACCTCGAAGCTCACGCCGTCCACGGCCACGGTCCGACCGTAGGCCTTGCGCAGCGCCTCGACACGGATGACAGGGGCGGAGGTCACGCGGATATGGACGGATTGTGTCACGCCGGCGTTCGGCGTTGGGCCCACCCCAGGGGCGTCGTGAGCAGGCCGGTGGCCACGAGCAGGATGAACGCTCAGAGCAGGCGGTGCATGACGTGGAGGTCGACCAGGCCGGCGCTGGGATGGCGGAAGGCCAGCGGCACGGTGCCGACAATCGAGAAGCCGCAGCGCTGCCACAGCTCGATGGCGCCGCGATTGGTGCTCACGACCGCGTTGAACTGCATGGCGGCAAAGCCCAGAGCGCGCGCGGTCTCGAGCGAGTGGCGGCACAGCGCCTCGCCGACCCCGCGGCCGCGCGCTGCCGGAGCCACCATGTAGCCGCAGTTGGCGACGTGGCGGCCCTGCCCGGGCTGATTGGCCTTGAGCAGATAGGTGCCGACGATCTGGCCGTCGTCTTCGGCCACGAACGTGTGCCCGCCGGGCGGATGCCACGCCGCCAGCGCCTCCTCGCGGCCCATCTCCGGGGGGAACGCGTAGGTGTCGCCCGCGGCGATGACCGGCTGCAGGATGGCCCACAGCGCCTCCGCGTCGGCCGACGTGTCCGGGCGGATGGTCATGGCCGCGGCCTCGACCGGGCCGAGGGGTGCGGGAACTCGGCCAGGCGCGAGGTCAGCGCCAGCAGGGCGGCACGGTCGGCGGCGACGGCGGGCTGGAGTGTGACGAACTCAGGCATGCGCAGTGCCTCCCGGGACCGAGCGCAGGGCCAGGCCTCGATGCCGGCGCCACGTCGCGCGCGCCAGCCGGTAGAAGATGGTGTCGAGGCCGTTCAGTGTAGCGCGACGCGCCGGCGACATGCCCAGCTTCTCCATGACCCGCAGCGACGGGAGGTTGGGCGGGTCGGTGGCCGCGACGACATCGGTATGGAGCAGCGTGAAAAAGACGTGGTCGAGGACCGCAGCGCTCGCCTCGACCGCCAGCCCCTGGCGCCACCACGCCGGCCGCAGTCCGTAGACCAGTTCCGGCTCCGGACCGCCCGCGGTCCGGCAGCCACAGAAGCCGATGCACGCGCCCGACGCGCGGTCGTGGACCCGCCACAAGCCGAAGCCGCGCCCGGCGAAATCGCGGGCGCTGGCGTGGAGCGCTGCGGCCGCCGTGGCGCGCCCGATGACCACGCCGTGCCACAGGTAGCGGCGCACCGCCGGTTCCGTCCACAGCGCGTGGGCCTCGTCCAGGTCGACGGCGGTGAACGGCCGCAGTTCCAGCCGTGACGTGGTCAAGGTGACGGCGGACATCGGCCCGCATTCTAGCCGGTGCCTGCGGTCCGCACCGCTGAACGGCCCGATATACTTGACTGATGTCGCCAGCACGCCGCCTGATCGGCTACTTGCGGCGATATCGCGGCACTCTGCTGACCGGGTTCGCCTGTATTTGCGGCACCTCCGCACTCTCCCTGGCCGGTCCCTGGGTGCTCAAGCATGCCGTCGACGATCTGGCCGCCGGCATCACCGCCGATCGCGTCCGCGGCTATGCCCTGCTCATCTTCGCCTTGACCGCCGTGGTCGGGGTGTTCCGCTACTTCCAGCGGCGCCTCATCGTGGGCGTCTCGCGCGACGTCGAGTACGACCTGCGCAACGACTTCTTCGCCGCCCTGCAGCGCTTCGACCCGGCCTATTTCCAGCGCAACCGCACCGGCGACCTGATGTCGCGGGCCACCAACGACCTCAATGCCGTGCGCATGATGATCGGCCCGGCGTTCATGTATCTGTCGAACACGGTGCTGACCTTCGTGGCCGTGATCACGCTGATGCTGTCGCTCAACCGGCGGCTCACGCTGCTGGCGCTGATACCGCTGCCGCCGCTCTCGATCCTGGTGTATTTCATCGGCCACGTCATCCACCGGCGCTTCGAAGCGATACAGGAGCAGCTCTCGACCATCAGCGCCATCACCCAGGAAGCGTTGTCGGGCGTGCGCGTGGTGCGCGCCTACGGCCGCGAGCAGCACGAGGTCCGCCGTTTCCAGGAGGCCAACGAAGAATACGTGCGCCGCAATCGCGCGCTGATCCGCATCCAGGGCGTGTTCTACCCGGTGATGGGCCTGCTCATGGGCGTGGGCGTGCTGATCGTGTTGTGGCTCGGCAGCCGCGACGTGATGGCCGGCCGGATGTCGCTCGGCGAACTGGTCGCCTTCAACGCCTACCTGGTGATGCTGGCCTGGCCGATGATTGCGTTCGGCTGGGTGTCCAACCTGCTGCAGCGCGGCAGCGCGTCGTGGAAGCGGATGCTCGAGGTGCTCGACGCCACGCCGGCCATCACCGACGCGACGGCCACGTCGCACCTCCGCTCGGCGGGGCAGATTCGCGGCCAGGTCGAGTTCCGGCACCTCTCGTTCCGCTACGGCGACCAGCCGGTGCTCGACGACGTCTCGGCCGTGCTCCCGGCGGGCAGCACCACCGCCATCGTCGGCGCGACCGGTTCGGGCAAGTCCACGCTGCTGAACCTGATCGGGCGGCTGATCGACCCGCCGCCCGGCACCGTGTTCGTCGACGGCGAAGACGTGCGCACCATCCCGCTGGCAGCGCTGCGCGGGGCCATCGGGTTCGTGTCGCAGGAGCCGTTCCTGTTCAGCGCCACGATCGCCGAGAACATCGCCCTGGGCATGGGCCAGGACGTCGAGCGCGCGGCCATCGAGCGGGCCGCGGCGATTGCCCGGCTCGACCCCGACCTGGCGTCGTTCCCCAATGGCCTCGACACCGTCGTCGGCGAGCGCGGCATCACGCTTTCGGGCGGACAGAAGCAGCGCACGGCCATCGCCCGGGCCGTGGCCATCGACCCGAAGATCCTGCTGCTCGACGACGCGCTTTCGGCGGTGGACACCGCGACCGAGCAGGACATCCTCGACGGCCTGCGCGTGATGATGCGCGAGCGCACGTCGATTATCGTGTCGCACCGGGTGTCGACGGTGCGGCCGGCCGACCAGATCCTGGTGCTCGACCGGGGCCGCATCGCCGAACGGGGCACCCACGACACGCTCGTGACTCAGGGTGGGCTCTACGCCGAACTGGCGCGCCAGCAGCAGTTCGAAGAGGAGCTGGCGGCATCCTGATGTCGAGTCACGAGGAAGAGGTTCTGGGCAAGGCCTACGACGCGCGGCTGATGCGCCGGCTGCTCACCTACCTGCGGCCCTACCGGCGTCAGGTGGCGCTAGCCACCGCGGCGATCATCGGGCATTCGGCGCTCGAGCTGGCCCCGCCCTACCTGACGCGGCTGGTCATCGACCAGTACATCCCGGCCGGCGACGCCGCCGGCCTGGTGAACATCGCCGCCGTCTACCTGGCCACGCTGCTGGCCGCCTTCGGCCTCGAGTACCTCGCAGACCTGGCTGCTGCAGCTCACCGGCCAGCGCATCATGTTCGACCTGCGCCTGCAGATCTACCGGCATCTGCAGCGGCTCGACCTGTCGTTCTACGACAAGAACCCGGTGGGCCGGCTGATGACCCGGGTCACGACCGACGTCGACGTCCTCAACGACCTGTTCACCGGCGGCGTCGTGTCGGTCTTCGGCGACGTCTTCACGCTGGTCTGGATCATGGTCGTCATGGTCTGGATGGACCAGACGCTGGCGCTCGTGGCCTTTTCCGTACTGCCGCTCGTGTGGCTGGTGGCGCAGTGGTTCCGCACCCGCGTCCGGGAGTCGTATCGCACGGTGCGCACCTGGATCGCCCGCATCAACGCCTTCCTGAACGAGCGCATCACCGGCATGGCCACGGTGCAGCTCTTCGGCCGGGAAGCGCGTGATTACCAGGAGTTCACGCGCATCGACGGC
This sequence comes from uncultured Acidobacteriota bacterium, assembly GCA_963843885.1. Classification (GTDB taxonomy): domain Bacteria; phylum Acidobacteriota; class Vicinamibacteria; order Vicinamibacterales; family UBA2999; genus CADEFD01. The sequence goes on along the minus strand of CAWJMJ010000002.1, from coordinate 71,270 downwards.
GCCTACCGCGACGCCAACATCCAGTCGCTCTTCTACTACGCCGTCTTTTATCCGGCCATCGAGCTGGTCAGCGCGCTGGCGGCGGGGCTGATTCTGTGGGTAGGCGCCGGCTGGGTCATCCAGGACGCGCTGTCGCTCGGGTCGCTGGTGGCCTTCCTGCAGTACTCGGCGCGCTTCTTCCGGCCGATCAGCGACCTGTCCGAGAAGTTCAACCTGCTTCAGGGTGCGATGGCCTCGTCGGAACGCATCTTCGTGCTGCTCGATACACCCGTGCACGTCGCCTCACGGGCCGTGGCGGCCGGCCCGCACGCCCCTGCGGCCGCAGCTCCGGCGGCCCCACCCCGCCGGGCCCCGGCCGGCGTGATCCGCTTCGAGCAGGTGAGCTTTGCCTACGTGCCGGGCGAGCCGGTGCTGCACGACGTGTCGTTCGAGGTCCAGCCTGGGCAACGCGTCGCGCTGGTCGGAGCGACCGGGTCGGGCAAGACCACCATCGTGAGCCTGCTGCTGCGTTTCTACGACGTGCAGCAGGGCCGCATCACCATCGACGGCGTCGACATCCGCGACCTGCCGCTCGACGAGCTGCGCGCGCGCTTCGGGCTCGTGCTCCAGGACGTGCACCTGTTCTCGGGTACGGTGGCCGACAACGTGCACCTCGGGCATCCCGACATCGACGAGGCCGCCGTGCAGCAGGCGCTCGAGGCGGTCCACGCCGCCCCCTTCGTCGCCCGGATGCCGGCGGGCCTGGCCACGCCCGTCGCCGAGCGCGGAGCCACGCTCTCGGTCGGTCAGAAGCAACTGCTCTCGTTTGCCCGGGCCCTGGCCTTCGACCGCCCGGTGCTGATCCTCGACGAGGCCACGTCGAGCGTGGACACCGAGACCGAACTGCTGATCCGCGACGCGCTCACCGTGGTGATGCGCGGCCGCACCACCCTCGCCATCGCCCACCGGCTCTCGACCATCCAGGACATGGACCGCATCCTGGTGCTGCACAAGGGCGCGCTGCGCGAGTCGGGCACGCACCAGGAGCTGCTGGCCCAGCGCGGCATCTACCATCGCCTGCACGCGCTGCAGTTCCGCGACCGGCCGATGACATCCCCGGTCGCGCCAGCGCCGGCGTCGTAGTCGTCCCCAACGCAGTTGCCGGGCGGCGCTGACGATCGCCTCACTCGCGTCGCCCTCGACACGGCATCTCCCTCCGGCTCACCCTCCGCGCGGCGCGGACGGTGGGCCGAGGCATGCGGCCAACCCGCCGCTGCTCCGGAGTTCGCCGTCGGGAGACACCGTGCCGAGCACGCCGCTCGCTGTCTCGCGACGTCGCGCGCGCGTCGGCGCTACGGACCTGCCGTGAACCCGACTCGCGTCGCCCTCGACACGGCATCTCCCTCCGGCTCACCCTCCGCGCGGCGCGGACGGTCGGCGGAGGCATGTGACCAACCCGCCGCTGCTCCGGAGTTCGCCGTCGGGAGACACCGTGCCGAGCCCGCCGCTTGCTGTCTCGCGACGTCGCGCGCGCGTCGGCGCTACGGACCTGCCGTGAACCCGACTCGCGTCGCCCTCGACACGGCATCTCCCTCCTGCTCACCCTCCGCGCGGCGCGGACGGCGGGCGGAGACATGTGGCCAACCCGCCGCTGCTCCGGAGTTCGCCGTCGGGAGACACCGTGCCGAGCACGCCGCTCGCTGTGAGGACGGGCGCATCAGAGCATGACGCAGCTGTCGATAACGCTGCTCCCGGGCGTCGAGCGCCGAGCCGCGTGGCTCAGGTGTCGCGGCCGTTCCGACAGAGGGTGACACCGCGCGGTTGCGGCGTCCTGCTACTGCAGCACGAGCCGCACCGGCGAGCCATCGGCCACGGCTTCTATCATGGTCGGCCGGTTGCCGTTTGCGTCGACCACCGTGAAGCGATAGCGGGCGCCACGGATCAACCGTAGTCTGAAGCGGCCCGCCGAGTCGCTCTCCTCGTGCGAACCGGATTTCGGGTATGGCCCGAGCGGGCCAATGATCTCCACGAGCATCGCTGACGCGACGGCCCGACCGCCTCGGTCGATCACCACGCCTTCGACCAGGATCGGCGTGCCACGAACCGCCACGAGCGGCGCCAACTCGAGGCGATCGGCAAAGCCGACAATCAGCTCTGCAGCGCCGCCATCGGTGGGGGCGTAGGCCGGCGCGAACGGCTCACCGATGGTCACGACGTAGCGGCCCGGAGGCACGCTGCGGAACTCGTAGCGTCCCACACCGTCGGACTTGCCGATCCAGTAGGCGAGGTCAGCGCGATCGTCACTGCTCGGACGGGCGTGCAGGAAGACGGGAGCGCCGCTGACAGCGCGTCCATCTCCACCGACCACAGCGCCTGTCACCACGCCGTCCACTTCGGCCCGGAAGTCCCAGCTCCACAGCGCGTGCGCGCCAGCGATCGTCGCGGTGGCAGGCGTCGGCACAAGTAGCCCGTGCCGGCCATCGGGCAGCGTCACGTTCAGTTCATAGCGTCCGTCGGGCAACGAGGTAAAGGAATACTGGCCGTCTGACGCCGACCTGGTCTCGACGGTGACGGGCCCACGGGCCGTGATCCGCGCGCCGACGACGCCCGGCCACGACGACACGTCTCCGGTTTGGCCTCGCGCGATGACGCTACCGACAATCCGCCCGCCTGTTGGTGGTCGTTCGAGCGACGCGAGCCACGCCTTGAATGCGTCGGCGCGAGCTGAAGGACGGACGTACCCTGCACACTCGCCGGCAACGAGCACGCCCGGACGCTGCGGGTACTCCACGGCCAGAATCAGATACCGTCGGCCGACCTCGAGAATACGCTCGACCGATTCGATGCTGGCGGGGGCAGTTCCCTTGATGGCGGTGACATCCCGCAGTTCGACCGTTGACTGCCTGCTAGCAGCCACGAAAGACACAGTGCCGTCGGGATGGCGCACTTCCGGCCGCTGGTGCACGGTAACGGAAGCGACGGTCGCCTCGAAAATCGCGGCGGCCTGAGTCGCGATGGTGGGCAGCGGCACTTGGACACAGCTCGTCGCCTCCGCCGGCGCCGCGACGCCTGCCCACGCACACAGCACCACACCGGCTACCAGCCGCCTCATCGTTCCGTTGTACACCAGCTTCCCCACCGGGTTCCCGCGGATCGTCGACATCCCCTAAGGCGTCAGCGAGCGGCGGGCTCGGCACGGTGTCTTCCGACGGCGAACTCCGGAGCAGCGGCGGGTTGGTCACACGCCTCCGCCCACCGTCCGCGCCGCGCGGAGGGTGAGCAGGAGGGAGAGGCCGTGTCGAGGGCGACGCGAGTAGGACGGTCGAGAAAGCGAGCGGCGGGCTCAGCACGGTGTCTCCCGACGGCGAACTCCGGAGCAGCGGCGGGTTGGTCACACGCCTCCGCCCACCGTCCGCGCCGCGCGGAGGGTGAGCCGGAGGGAGAGGCCGGGTCGAGGGCGACGCGAGTGGGACGGGCGAGACAGCGAGCGGCGCGCTCGGCACGGTGTCTCCCGACGGCGAACTCCGGAGCAGGGAAAGGAGGGGCGCTCGGCACGGCGTCTCCCGACGGCGAACTCCGGAGCAGCGGCGGGTTGGTCACACGCCTCCGCCCACCGTCCGCGCCGCGCGGAGGGTGAGCCGGAGGGAGAGGCCGTGTCGAGGGCGACGCGAGTGGGACGGGCGAGACAGCGAGCGGCGCGCTCGGCACGGTGTCTCCCGACGGCGAACTCCGGAGCAGCGGCGGGTTGGTCACACGCCTCCGCCCACCGTCCGCGCCGCGCGGAGGGTGAGCAGGAGGGAGAGGCCGTGTCGAGGGCGACGCGAGTGGGTGAAGCGCCGCCGCTACCGGACAGACGCTATTCGCGCCGCAGGGCCACGATCGGGTCGAGCAGCGAGGCGCGGCGGGCCGGGTAGTAGCCAAAGGCCACACCGATGAGCGCGGAGATGGCGAAGGCCACCAGAATGGCCTGCGGCGACACCTCGGTCGGCCAGCTCATAAGGGCGGTCAGGCCGCGGGCGGCCGCAATGCCGGCGCCGATGCCAACCACGCCGCCGAGCAGGCTGAGCACGACCGCCTCGATGAGGAACTGCACCAGCACGTCCTTGCGCCGGGCGCCCATGGCCAGACGCAGCCCGATCTCGCGCGTCCGCTCGGTGACCGACACCAGCATGATGTTCATGATGCCGATGCCGCCGACGACCAGCGAGATGGCGGCGATGCTGGCCAGCAGCGCCGTCATCGTGGAACCGGCGCGGTTCAGCGTGCCCGACATCTCTTCCATCGTGGCCGAGTCGAGCTTCGGCATGTTGGCCAGCGCAAACGCCGCCACCTCCGTGTAGAGCCCCTTGGTGACCTGCTGCGCAGCCAGCGTGCGCACCACGAAGTCGTCGGGCCCTCCGCCCTTGCCGCTCGGGCCCTGCAAGCCGCCGAGCGCCGCGGCGGCGCGCGCCGCCGCCAGGTCCGAGAGCCGCTGGTCGCCGGCCATGGCCGGAGCGTGGCGGGCGCGCAGCAGCGTGCTGATGGCCTCGCCCACCGAGGTCGCCACCCCGGCCTCGGTCACGCCGACGGTGATCGTCTGCAGGAAATTCGACCGGCTGGTGAGTTGGCCCAGGGTGGTGACCGGCACGAAGGCCCCTTCGTCCTGATCCTTGTCGACCGCCCGCATCATGCCGACCACCTCGAAGGGCCGATCGTGGATGGTGACGCGCTTGCCGACCGGATCGCTGCCTTCGCCGAAGAGGCGCGCGCTGGCGACGCGGCCGAGCACGACCTTGGCCTGGGCGTTGGCGACATCGGCGGCGGTGAAACCCTTGCCCGCCAGCCACGTCCAGCCGTGGATCTCGGCCAGCGATTCCTCGGTGCCCTGCACCAGGGTGAAGACCCGAGCCTCGGGCGAGGCCACCACGAAGGTGCGCGAGCGCAGCCCGCCGGCCACGTGCTCGACGTTGGCCAGGCTGCGGATGGCGTCGGCGTCGGCCCGCGTCAGGGTGGTGGCCGAGCCCAGGCCCGACGCGATGTTGACGCTCTCGCCGCCTCTGATGAAGTTGCCGGCGCTGACCTGTACGATGCTGGTGCCGGCCGACTTGAGCGTGCGTTCGACCGAGGCCCTGGCGCCGTTGCCGAGCGCCACCATGGCAATCACCGCGGCCACGCCGATCACGACGCCCAGCGTGGTGAGGCCGGTGCGCAGCCGGTTGCGCCCGAGCGCCTTCCAGGCGATCTGTCCGCTGACGACGAGCAATCGGAACACGGCAGTCCTATTCGTGACGGAGGGCGTCGATGGGGTCGAGTTCGGCGGCGCGCCGCGCCGGGTACCAGCCGAAGAGCACGCCGACGGCCGCCGACACGCTGAAGGCCACGAGCACGGCCAACGGCGAGACCAGGGTGGCCCAGTTGAGCATCGACGAGATCAAGTACGACGCCAGCAATCCCAGCAGCACGCCGACCACGCCGCCGGCCAGGCTGATGGCCACCGCCTCGGTCAGGAACTGGCGCGTGACGTCGCGGCCGCGGGCGCCGACGGCCATGCGCAAGCCGATTTCCTTGGTGCGCTCGGTCACCGACAGCAGCGTGATGTTCATGATGCCGATGCCGCCGACCAGCAGCGACACGGCCGCCACCGCCGCCAGCAGCCAGCGCATCGTGCCGCTGGCGCGCTCGAGGGTGCCGGCCAGCTGCTCGAGCGTGACGCGCTCCAGCTCCTTGACGTTGCCGGCGATGGCCGAGGCCACGTTGGGCGGCAGCCCCCCAGTGGTGATGGCGCGCGTGGCCTGGGTCGAGATGGTGAAGTCGTCGGCCTTCTCGGCGGTGATGCCGTGGCGCTGCCGCAGCAGCTCGGTGATGCGCTTGCTCACGGCCGACACCTCGCCGGTCGAGGCCGCGGTCACGGTGATGTCGTTCAGCTTGGTGAGGTTCAGCAGCTGGTGGGTGGTCGTGTAGGGCATGTAGACGGCGTCGAACTCGTCGTCGCCGGCCGCCGGACGGACCACCCAGCTGGCGCTGGTCACCACGCCCACGACCTTGAAGGGCTGGTTCCACAGCTGGATGTCCCGGCCGACCGGATCGACGCCGAGCCCGAAGATCTTCTCGGCCACGACCGAGCCGAGCACCATCACCGTCGGCCTTCTCCTCTGTTCCCGCTCGGTGAAGAAGCGGCCGCTGCGGAGCGTCCAGGTGCGTTTGATGTCGAGCAGGTGCAGGTCGGTGCCGTGCATGCGGGTGAACCAGCGCTTCTCGTCGTCGGTGCCGGGCCGGTAGTGCACGCGGGCGTTGCCGTGCACGCCGCACGCCACGTACTGAACACCGGGCAGCTCACGAATCGCTTCCGCATCGGCAAACGTCAGCGTGGCCGAGGCGCCGAGGCCGGCCTCCAAGTCGCCCAGGCGCTGCCACGCCAGCGGATGGTCGTGCTTCTCCATCGGGTCGTCTTCGGGATGGAAGCGGGCCGGCAGGACGTCGGCGCCGTAGAACGAGTCGCCGGCCCCGGGCAGTTCGGGCATCAACTCGTCGACGGGCAGCCGCATGGTGTCCTCGGCGTCGCCCTGGTGGGCCACGGCGCCGCCGGTGTCTTCGACCTTCGGCTTCCAGTTGCCGGCCGAGATGGTGAGCTGGTTCATCCCGGCGGCCCGCACCTGCTGCTCGATCGACTGCTGGGCGCCGGCACCGACCGCCATCATCGCCAGCACCGTGGCCACGCCCACGGTGATGCCGAGCATGGTCAGCCCGGTCTGCAGCCGGTTGCGCGTGAGGGCCTTGAACCCGATGTCGATCGACGGGTGCAGGGCGCGAAGACGCTGAATCGGTGAGGCCACGTCGAGACTCCTGGGATTGACGGGGACCGGCGCCGACTACGCGCCCACCGGGGCGCGCGAGCCCATGGTGGGCTGGTGCCGCTGGTCACTGCACCACGACGCCGTCCTTGAAGTCGATTGTCCGCGTGCCCTAGGCCGCGATGTCGCGCTCGTGGGTGATGACCACGATGGTGATGCCGCGTTCGGCGCGCAGCTGCGCGAAGATCTCCATCACCTCGTGGCTGGTCGTGCGTGTCGAGGTTGCCGGTCGGCTCGTCGGCCAGCAGCAGCGGCGGCTCGGTGACCAGCGCGCGGGCGATCGCGACGCGCTGCTGCTGGCCGCCCGACAGCTGGTTGGGATGGTGCTCCGTCGCGATCGGTCGAGGCCGACGGCCGCCAGCGCGCGCCGTGGCCCGGTCGCGCCGCTCCGCTGCCTTGACGACGCCCTTGCGCGTGTAGAGCAGCGGCAGCTCGACGTTCTCGAGCGCCGAGGTGCGCGCCAGCAGGTTGAAGCCCTGGAACACGAAGCCGATGGTCTCGTTGCGGACGCGCGCCAGTTCGTCGTGCGGCAGCGTCGAGACGTCGCGGCCGTCGAGCAGGTAACGCCCGGTGGTCGGCCGATCGAGACAGCCGAGGATGTGCATGAACGTCGACTTGCCGGAGCCCGACGGTCCGACGATCGTGACGAACTCGCCGGCGGCGATGTCCAGCGTGACGCCCCTGCAGGGCGTGCACCACGTGGTCGCCGACGTCGTAGCGTCTTCGTCGAGATCGTGAACGCCAATCATTGCTGGCCGGCGCGATCCAGTTGCGTCTTGGTCGCCGGCTTGGCGGGCGCGGCGGGATCTTGCCGGCGAACGTGTAGATCACTGTGGCCACCGCCTTCTCGGCGCCGGCCATGCCGTAGACCTTGCCGGCGCCTTCGATCACGTAGTACTCGTTGGCCGCGTGCGCGCGGCCGCCGAGCCCGGCGCCGCCCGTCGACGATCGGCATGCCCTTGAATCGGCGAATCTTCTCGCCGACCTCGCCGTTGCCGAACATGTAGGCCGGCCAGTAGCCGCCGGCCGCGGCACCGCCGCCGCCGATGCCCCAGTCGGCTCGCAGCTCGCCGTGCGGAATGCTCATGATCTCGTAGGTGCGCTGCATGCGCCCGGCCGATGTCGGTGTCGGAGTTCATCTTGCGCCCACGGCACGTCGCCGATGATCTTCATCTCGACGTCCTTGTAGCCGTTCTTGTCGAGCTGCGCCCGCAGCTTCTTGACGATGTCGAGGCCGTTCATGTTCGGGCACGTAGCGGAAGTTGTGCTTCGAGGTGATCTTGTTCGGCAGGATGGCGCCGGCGCCGCCCGCATACATGTTGCCGCCCCAGATGCCGTCGAGGTTGAACGACGTGCCGTAGCGCTGCATCTTCAGGATCGTCGTAGGGATCGTCGGACATGAAGCGCGCGACGCCGAGGTTCTCGGCCGCGACCTTCAGGTCCATGTTCTTGGCCGCGCTGCTGCAAGCTCTGCGTCCTGCTCCGGCGTCGGTCGGGCGCGATGCCGTCGTAGAAGCCGTCGATCTTCGGCGTGTTGCCGTCGTCGGAGACCAGCGACGCCAGCATCTTGATGTGGCGCCAGGCCGGGCTGTCGACGCCGCGCTTGTTGCCGCCGTGGATGTCCGACACCGTCGGCCCGCGGCCCCAGGCCGTGCCGCTGGTCGTCAGCTCGACGTAGACGCAGCCTTCCGAGCCGCCGCCGTAGCCGCCGCCGCCGCTCGGCGACTGGCCGCCGAAGCGCATACATCGCGTCGGCGCCCTCGAACAGCTCGGGGTGGTCCTTGACGAACTTGCGCAGGCCGATGTCCATGCGCTCCTCGTCGCCTTCGGCGACGAAGATCAGGTTGACCGGCAGCTTGCCGTGCACCGCCTTGATGGCGCGGAAGGCGTTCAGCTGCGCCATCTGCGGGCCCTTGGAGTTGGTGGCGCCGCGGCCGATCAGCACCTTCTTGTACGGCGCCTGCTCGACGAGCCGCGCTTCGAACGGCGGCGTACTGCCACGCGTCCGGCTGCGTGACCGGCATCGTGTCGTACATCCAGTAGATGACCAGCGTCTTCTCGGCGCCCTCGTCGCACTTGGCGTAGACCACCGGATTGCCCGGGCGACCCGTACTCGGTCACGCCGACGTCGTAGACCCGCGTCTGCTGGCAGCCGAGTTCGTCGAAGAAGCCCTTCACCATCTCCGCCGACTCGGGAATGCCTTCACCGGAGTTCGAGATGCTGGGCTGCTGAATCCACTTCTGCAGGTTGTCGACGTGCTGCATCGATGTTCTCGTCGATGTGCTCGTAGACCTTGGCCAGCTCCGGCGGCACCTGGCTCATGTCCGGCTTGATCTCGGTGTCGCCGTCGGGACGGATGCCGAGTTTCGGCGCGGCGGCGGCTCCCGCCGTCTTCGGATCGGTGGCGGCCGGAGCCGCGGGTTGCTGGCACGCCGCCGCGACGAACGCGGCCGCACACATGAACGACAAAGAAGCCCGGCGCATCTGACACCCTCCAGTCACAACTCGTGGTGCCGGCCCGTGGACCGGCGCCGTCAACCGCATCAATTCGTGGTGCTCTTGGCCGGCGACAGCTTGCCGGCAAACGCGTAGATGGCGGCGGCAATCGATTTCTCGGCGCCGGCCATGCCCAGCACCTTGCCCGCGCCTTCGATCACCCAGTATTCATTGGCCGCGTGCGCGCGGCCGCCGTGGCCGCCGCCGCCGCCGACGATCGGCACGCCCTTGAACGGCGACACCGACTCGCCCACCTCGCCGTTGCCGAAGAGATACGCCGGCCAGTAGCCGCCGGCGGCGGCGCCGCCGCCGATGCCCCAGTCGGCGCGCAACTGGCCGTGCGGGATGCCCATGATGTCGTAAGCCTTGGCCATGGCGCGGCCGGCCTCGTTGTCGGAGTTCATGAGCGCCCACGGCACGTCGCCGATGAGCTTCACTTCGACGTCCTTGTAGCCGTTCTTGTCGAGCTGCGCCCGCAGCTTCTTGACGATGTCGAGGCCGTTCTGCCCGGGCACGTAGCGGAAGTTGTGCTTGGACGTGATCTTGTTCGGCAGGATGGCGCCGGCGCCGCCCGCATACATGTTGCCGCCCCAGATGCCGTCGAGGTTGAACGACTGGCCGTAGCGCTGGGTCTTCAGCACTTCGTATGGGTCGTCATACATGAAGCGCGCGACGCCGAGGTTCTCGGCCGCCACCTTGAGGTCGGTGCCCTTGGCTGCGGCCCGCAGGCTGGCTTCCTGCTCGGGCGTCAGCGGGCGGATGCCGTCGTAGAAGCCGTCGATCTTGGGGGTGTTGCCGTCGTCGCTGACCAGCGAGGCCAGCATCTTGATGTGGCGCCAGGCCGGGCTGTCGGTGCCGCGCTTGTTGCTGCCGTGGATGTCCGACACCGTCGGTCCGCGGCCCCAGGCGGTGCCCGAGGTCGTCAGCTCGACGTAGACGCAGCCTTCCGAGCCGCCGCCGAAACCGCCGCCGCCACTGGCGCCCTGGCTGCCGAAGCGAATCATCCCGTCGGCGCCCTCGAGCAGCTCGGGGTGGTCCTTGACCCACTTGCGCAGGCCGATGTCCATGCGCTCCTCGTCGCCTTCGGCGACGACAATCAGGTTGACCGGCAGCTTGCCGTGCACCGCCTTGATGGCGCGGAAGGCGTTCAACTGGACCATCTGCGGGCCCTTGGAGTTGGTGGCGCCGCGGCCGATCAGCACCTTCTTGAACGGCGCCTGCTCGACCAGCTGCGCCTCGAACGGCGGGTACTGCCACGCGTCCGCCTGCGTGACCGGCATCGTGTCGTACATCCAGTAGATGAGCACGGTCTTCTCGGCGCCCTCGTCGCACTTGGCGTAGACGACCGGGTTCCCGGGCGTGCCGTACTCGGTGATGCCGACGTCGTAGACCTGCGTCTGCTGGCAACCGAGTTCGTCGAAGAAGCCCTTGACCATCTCCGCCGACTCGGGAATGCCTTCACCGGAGTTGGAGATGCTGGGCTGCTGGATCCACTCCTGCAGGTTGACGACGTGCTGATCGATGTTCTCGTCGATGTGCTCGAAGACCTTGGCGAGATCCGGCGTGACCTGGCTCATGTCCGGCTTGATCTCTTCGTCGCCGTAGGGCCGGATGCCCAGCTTCGGGGTGCCCGCCGCGGCCGCCGCCGACGCCGCGGAGGAAGCCGGCGGCGCGTCGGGCTGCGAGCACGCCAAGGTCAACGCGAGCATGGGCAGAAACAGCAGGGACACGCGCCGCATCGAACACTCCTGGGGCACCCGGCTGTCGTGAAGTCGGCAGCGGGACTGTCGCATTGAATCCGCCGCGGCGTCCGAAGTCAATCCTTCTCTGTGACAAGATGCCGCATGTCTCCGATGGTCTCCGGGCGTGCCGGCGCACGGCTGACGCCGCGCCCCGCACACGTGGCCGAGCCCACGCGCCGCGCCGCACTGGGATGCGCCGCCATGGCGCTGCTCGGCGGCGCGGCGAGCTTGCTCACCGGCTGTCGCGGCGGCGCCACGCCGCGGGGGCCAGGGCTCGAGGTCGCGGCGCTGGCGGAACGGTATACGCGCCTTGCCCTGCAACTGGCCAGGCACCAGCCGTCGCTCGTCGAGGTCTGGCTCGGCCCGGAGGCCTGGAACGAGAGCACCCGCCGGCCGGCGCCGGTGCTCCGGGCCAGCGCCGCGGCGCTGCTAGCCGACACGGCGCCGGCCTCGCTGGCGGCCCCGAAAGACGCCCGCCTCGCCTACCTGCACGGCCAGGTGGCGGCGCTCGACGTGGCGGCTGGACGCTTGCTCGGCGAAAGCCAGCGGTTCGCGGACGAGGCCAAGCGCACGCTCGGCCACGCGCCGCCGCCGCGCCACGCGACCGTGCTCGACGCGCGGCGCCAGCAACTCAGCGAGGCCCTGCCGCCCGGCCCGGGCACCCTCGCCGAACGTCACGCCGCCTTCCGCCGAGCCCACGCGGTGCCGGCTGATTGGGTGGAAGCGGTGTTTGCGGCCGCGGTGGCGTGGTGCCGCCAGGCCGCGGCCCCCCATCTGCCGCTGCCGGCGGGTGAGACGCTCACCACCCGGGCCGCCGACGAGACCGGCTGGGCGGCGTTCTCGCGGCCGGTCGCGCCGCTGGCCTCCGAACTCTGGGTCTCGCATCGCGGCGGCGCCGACGCCGCGCAAGTCCTGCAGCTGGCGGCGCACGAGGGCAGTCCCGGTCATCATGCCCAGCACGTCCTGGCGACGGCCGAGCTGGTCCAGGGTCGCGGCTGGCTGGAGCGCGCCTTGACGCCGTCGTTCGGCCCACACCGGCTGCTGGCGGAGGGCGCGGCGGAAGCCGGCGCCGACCTGCTGCTGCCGATCCCGACGCGCGAGCAGGTGTGCGCCGGCGTGCTGCTGCCAGCGGCAGGTCAGGCGCCGGCCGATGCGCCCCGTCTGGTGCGTGTCGAGCGCCTGGCGGCGGCGCTGGACGTCGAGGTGGCGCACATCGCCAGCGATTACCTCGACTCCTCGGCCACCGCGGCCTCGATGATCGGGCGCCTGCGCGACGAGGCGCTGGTGCTCGACCCGGAGGGCATGCTGTCGTTCATCGAGAAGCAGCGAACGAAAGTGCTGGTCTATCCGCTCGGCCGGCTGATGGTGCAGGCGGCCCTCGACGGGGTGCCGTCGCGGGATCGGTGGCGGCGTTTCGCCGCCATCACGACGACCCTCACCCTGGCCTGACGCGGCAGTCTGCCTGCCGGAGCCACGGCGCGGAGATCCGCGAATCTCGGTCTCGGGGATAATGACCGCCGCATGACCTCCACCCGTTCGCTCCTGCTCATCGCCATCGTCGTCACGATCGTGGCCGGCGCGCAGGCGCGCCTCTTCCCCTACCTGCCCGGCGATGTCGCCGTGGCGCGTGCGATGCAGGCCGTGTCGTCCGACACGACCTGGGTCGCTCCGGTGATCTCGACCGCCAGCGCCCCGCTGAAGTTCCTGCTGATGGCCATCGGTGTGCTGGGGGCATGGCGCCTGGCCGGCCTGCGCGCCGCGCTCGTGGTCGTGGCCGCCATCGCCCTCGAGCAGACGCTGGCCGAGTCGAGCAAGCTGCTGTTCCAGCGCCCGCGGCCATCGGGCCAGCTCGTGGCGGTGATGGGCGCGCCGTCCGGGTACTCCTTCCCCTCGACGTTCATGACCATCTACAGCGTCACCATCGGCGCCCTCGGCGTACTCGCCTGGCGCTTGCGCCCAAGCGGGCTCCGCACCGGAACACTGGTCTTCGCTGCCCTCGTCCTGCTCATCGCCGCCGCCGCGCGGGTCGTGCCCGGGGCGCATTGGCCCAGCGACGCGCTCGGCACCTATGCCATCTGTCTCACCTGGCTGGCCGTCGCCTTCAGCGCCGCCGGCGTCCCTTCCCGGTAACCTCCACCATGGTCACGTGTGTCGCCCGCTGCTCTGCTCTCGGCGTGTTGATTGGCCTCACGGTCGCGTGTTCGCCCGCCACCCCGCCGCCGCCCCCGGCCGACGTCCTTCTGGTGAACGCGCGCGCCTACACCCTGTCGTGGCCGGATCCTGCGCTCGACGGCACGCCCTCGGGCCAGGCCCCGTACGGAACGTCCGGCTGGTCGCCTGATGCCAACGCCGTGGCCATCACCGGCGGCGCCATCACGCTCGTCGGCACGCGCGAGACCGTGGCCAGTCGCCAGGGGCCGGACACGCGCGTCATCGATCTCGGCGGCGCCACGCTGCTGCCCGGCCTGGTCGACTCGCACGCCCACGTGCTCGAACTGGGCGCCAAGCTGCAGGCGGTGGACCTGGCCGGCGTGGCCACCGAAGCCGAAGCGGTCGAGCGCGTCGCGGCCTACGCGGCCAAGGTGCCGAAAGGCCAGTGGATCACCGGCCGCGGCTGGGACGAAGGCGCGTGGGCCAACCGCTATCCCGACTGGCGCTTGCTCAGCCAGAGGGTGCCGGATCATCCCGTGGTGCTCTACTCGCTGCACGGCTTCGCCGTGTGGAGCAACCGGCTGGCGCTCGACGGCGCCCGGGTCACGCGGGCCACCGCCGCGCCGGTCGGCGGCGAGATTCGCAAGGACGCGAGGGGCGAGCCAACCGGCATCTTCCTGAATCGCGCCACCACGCTGATGGTGGCGGCGGTGCCGCCGCCGACGCCCGAGCAGCTCGAGAGCCAGTTGCTGGCGGGGCTGCGCGAGATGGCGCGCTCGGGATATGTGGCCATCCACGAAGCCGGCGTCGACCGCGCCACGCTGGCCGGGCTGCAGGCGCTCGATGCCAGGAAGGCGCTGCCGATTCGCGTCTACGTGATGCTGTCGGCGCGCGATCCGGATTTGTGCCGCGAGTGGGCGGCGAAAGGCCCGCACGGCGCGCCCGGCGACATGCTGGTCGTGCGGGCGGTCAAGGCCTACTACGATGGCGCGCTCGGGTCGCGCGGGGCGCGGCTGCTGGCCGACTACAGCGACATGAAGGGCCATCGCGGCATCAGCGGCGCCGGCTACGGCTTCGATCGCGACGTGGTGGCCATGATGATGCGCGCCGGCTTCCAGGTGGGGGTGCACGCCATCGGCGATGCCGGCAATCGCGAGACGCTGGACTTCTTCCAAGGCGTGCTCGAGAAGGACGCGCGCGCACGCCAGGGCCGCCATCGCATCGAGCACGCGCAGGTCGTGGCGCCCGCCGACCTGCCCCGCTTCGCGCGCATGGGCATCATCGCCTCGATGGAGCCGCCGCACGCGGTCGAGGACATGCCGTGGGCCGAGACGCGGCTTGGCCCGGAACGCGTCAAGGGCGCCTACGCCTGGCGGACGCTGCGCGAACAGGGCGCGCGCCTGATCTTCAACTCGGACCTGACCGGGTCCGACCACGACATCTTCTACGGCCTGCACTCGGCCATCACGCGCCAGAACAAAGACCATCAGCCCGAGGGCGGCTGGTATCCCGGACAGCGCATGACCCCGGAGGAAGCCGTGCGCGGCTACAGCACGTGGGCCGCCTACGCGGCGTTTGCCGAGGACGCCACCGGCCAGCTCGCGCCCGGCCGCCTGGCCGACCTGACCGCGCTGTCGATCGACCCGCTTACACTGGGCGCGACCAACCCGGGCGAGCTGCTCGACGGGCGGGTGCGCCTCACCATCGTCAACGGCAAGGTCGTCTTCCAAATGTAACGGGGCCTGTCACCGTTACATTCCGGGACGTTGCAGTTTCTGCAGCAACGAGGGCCCGGGCTGGCTGGTACCGCCGCCCGGCCGCGACAGCAGCACCACTTCCCGACCCTCGACCGGCAGCGGCAGGCCCGGCGAGTTGCGTTTGACGATGCCGGCCAGGCGCGCACCCTCGCCGGACGTCGGGCTGACCATGATCATCGTGTTGGCGCCGTCGCGCGTCACGGGCACGAACGACACGCGGCTGATCTGCTTGCCGCGCACCAGCACGCGCACGACCAGACCGTCCTTGGAATCCTCGTACCCCGGCTGGTCGAAGGCCGAATGACCGACGGCGTAGAGGATGGGTTTGCCCTTGTAGAGCTCGACGCCCTGGATGGTGTGGGTGCCGTGGCCGAAGACCAGGTCGGCGCCGGCATCGAGGGCGGTGTGGGCAAACAACTTCTGGTAGTCCTCCGCCTTGGTGCGGTCGGCCCGGGCACCGCCGCTCCGCTCCGCCGATTGCTCGTCGCCGAACTGCACGGGCGTGGCCCCGTCGCGGTTGTGATGCGACACGACCACCACATCGACCAGCGGGCGGAGCTTCGCTACGTCGTCCCGGAGCCGGGCCAGGTCGCCCGGGTCGATGGTCGCGCCGTCCACCGACATGATGCGCGCCACGCCGGGACTCGTGGCCGTGGCGATCTGCACGGTCTGCCGGTACCAGCGGGCGGTGTACTGCAGGAACCCGATCTTGAGGCCCTTCCGCTCGAGAATGGCCGGCTTGTGGGCCTCCTCGAGGTTCGCGCCGCCGCCGGTGTGCGCGATGCCGTTGGCATCGAGCAAACGCAGCGTGGTCAGCAGGTTCGCCTGATCCCACACGACGTTGTTGGCGACGCCCACCGCCTTGATGTTCGCAGCCACGAGCGCCGTGACCCCGCCGGGGCCAGGGTGCACCCACTTCTTGTCCGGGATGTCGCCGACCGGGCCCCGCGACGGCACGAGCATGCCTTCGAGGTTGGCGTAGACGAGATCGGCCTGCGCCAGGGTCTCGCGCACATTGGCGAAGGCGGTGGCAGGATCGGCCCGCCGCTGCACCTGGATGTCGCCGATGATGAGCAGTTCGACCGCGGCGCCCTTGGGCGCACTCCACTGCCACGGCTCGCCGGCAGCCCCGAGGCGGGTGACGCCCCCCGTGAGGGCGCCGAGCAGGACCAGAGCGAGGGTGGAGCGGCCGACGTTACCGCAGGTGAAAGGACGCATCCGGGACTCCAGCGTGAGTGACCGTCGGCGCGACGGCCGCCCCTACAGTGGGGGAAGGGCCCGCTGGTGTCAACCTGCCGGCGGCACCCGCCATGGCACATTCCGCGATCCATTCGTCCCCGGTCACTGGCACGGCCACCCCCGCCACCGTGGCGGATTCTGCGACGGCGGGCGTCAGACCATCGGCGGGGTGCCGCCGTTCACGAAGGGCCGCAGCAGCGTCTCGATGTGCGCGTGGGTGGGCGTGGGGACGCCGGCGGCCGCCCCCAGCCGCACGACGGCGCCGCTCAGCCACGGCAGTTCGAGCGGCTTGCCCCGCTCGAGATCCTCGAGCATCGACGAGCGCGCCTGGGGCGGCATGTTGCGATACATCCCGAAGACCTCGTCGCGCACCGCCTCGTCGAGCGGCACGCCGTGGGCCCGGCCGACGGCCAGCGTCTCGTCTACCGCCCGCCCCAGCATCTCGAAGAGACCGGCATCGGCGCGCAGCACGCCGAGCGGCGAGCGGGTCACGCAGGTCATGCCGCTGAACACCGACAGACGCGCGAACTTGGACCACTGGTCGACGCGGATGCGCTGACTGGCCGTGAACGTGAACCCGGCCGTGGCGGCGGCGTCGCGCAGCGCCGTCAGGCGCGGGGACATGGCGCCGTCGAGTTCGCCGACGATGAGCGCGTCGAGGGCCGTGTGCTTGATGACGCCGGGCGCGTCGATGACCGCCGCCACGTAAGCCACGCCGCCGGCGGTATGCGCCGTTCCGACGTGCGCGGCCACCATGTCGGTCGCCTCGACGCCGTTCTGCAGGGTGACCACCATCGTATCGGGGCCGAGCAGCGGGCCGAGCGACGCGGCCGCGGCATCCACGTCGTACATCTTGACGGTCAGGAAGACGACATCGGCGGGCCCGAGGTCGGCCGGGTCGGCGCTGGCCCGCAGCCCCGTGACATGCGCGTCGCCCTTCGGGCTGACGAGGCGCAGGCCATCGCGCTGGATGGCCGCCAGGTGAGCGCCCCGCGCCACGAACGAGACGTCGCAGCCCGCTTGCGCCAGCCGGCCGCCGAAATAGCCGCCGACCCCGCCGGCACCGAACATCACGATCTTCATGACTGACCTTTCACCGCGGGACGAGGTTGCTCACCGACGGACAGACGCTGCGGTTTCATGGAGGGACAGGGCCTCGGCGCATCGCGCCGGGCCCGCGCCGAAGCTAGAAACTCCGGCGGCGCGCCGGCTCACGCCCCCGGCCCGCGGTGGGCGGTGGGCCGGATCGCGTCCAGGCGGACCACCGCGGTCTCGCCCATCACCGTGGCCGTGTGGCGACGTCCGCGCGGCACTTCAACCCAGTCGCCCGGCCCGAGCTGCGCGGTGTGGCCGGCGATGACCAGCCGGAAGCGGCCGCTCACGACCGCGTCGATCTTGTCCACATCGCAGGACCGATCGGGGAGCCGGGCCCCGGGTGGATGATGATGGCGCGCCACCACGTAGCCGAGCGCCTCGAGCTTCTCGCGTAGCGCCGCTTCACTCAGCGGGCCATCGGCGGCGGTGTTCCAGCGGCGCACCTGCACGGCCGGAGTCCTACGGGCTAGGCGCCGGCGGCGGCGCCCGCCGCCGGCATGCCCGGGATGGTGCCCTTGGCCAGTTCCTGGTCGATCATCAGCAGCCCTACGCCGGTCGTGCCGCCGAGGCGGATGCGGCCCAAGATGGCGCGGGCCGCCGCTTCCTCTTCCATCTGCTCGTTGACGAACCACTGCAGCAGCACCACCGCGGGACGGTCCTTGGCGGATTCCGCGGTGGCGTAGAGCTCGTTGATCGACGCGGTGACGGCCTGCTCGTTCTGCAGCACGTGCGTGACCAGGGCTTCGACCGTCGGCCACTGCATGGGCGGCTGGGCCACGGCCGGCAGCACGACCTGTTGATCGCGTTCGACCATGTGATCGATGAACTTCTGGGCGTGCATCAACTCGTCGCTGGACTGCTTGCGCATCCACGTGGCAAAGCCCGGCAGGTCGTGGCCTGACAGCCACACGGACATCGCGAGATATTCGTGCGACGCCTTGAACTCGAGCTCGAGATGATCGTTCATCCCTTTGAGCAGTTTGGCATCCATGAACGTCAGCCTATCACGCGGTTCGCGCCCGTCCGCGGCGGCCGTCCGGTCAGCGCAGGCCGGAGCGGCGGCGGGCGAGTTCGAAGCTGAACCCGCCCAGGCCGACGAAGATGGTGGTGCCGACCAAGGCCACCGGCGTCTGATTCTGAGCCACGAAGTAGAGCGCGGCCGACATGGCGGCCACCGCGCCGATGGCGGTCGCGGCAACGGGCCAGAGCGGCGGACGGGACGGCGTGGGGGGCAGCGGCACGGGACCTGGCTGGAATTGTCTCATGGCGTCGAGGCGAGGCGATCGCCGAGCATGGCCACGCTGAGCGCGTAGGCATTGGCGCAGTTGTAGCCGAGGATGGCTTCGTAATTGGCGTAGACGAGGAACTGGCGGTCGCCCGCGTCGAGCAGCGAGGCCAGGCGTTCCAGCTTGGGCAGGCTGCCGCCGTCGGCGGCGCGGACGCCCATCTCCTGCCATTCGGTCAACAGCCGGCGACGCGACAACGCGCGTTCGGCGCGGCACCCCTCGCCGCGGGTGCCGGCGCGCGTCATCACGTCCTGCACCGGACCCGGCAGGCGCACCTGACGGCCCCAGGTCGCGTCCCCGTCCCAACCGTAGGCCCTGAGGTAGTTGGCAATCGACGCGAAGACGTCGGCGCGACTGCCCCAGATGTCGCGGCGGCCGTCGCCGTCGAAGTCCTCGGCGTATTTGAGATAGCTGGAAGGCATGAACTGCGGCTGCCCCATCGCCCCGGCCCATGAGCCCTTCATGGCATCGAGGTCGGCGTGGCCGCGCTCGACGATGCGGAGCGCGTCGAAGAGTTCGTTCTTGAAGAGTTCGCCGCGGCGTCCCTCGAAGGCCAGCGTGGCCAGGGCCTGCACGGTCGGCCGCACGCCGGTGAAGGCGCCGAAGTTGGATTCGAGCCCCCACACGGCCACCAGGTACCGTGGCTGCACGGCGTAGGTCTTCCCGATCTGGTCGAGCAGGTCGCGGTGCGTCGCGTACATGCGCCGGGCCGTGCGGATGGTGGCGGCCGTGAGCCGCCGCCGCACGTAGGTATCGATGCTGAGCACGGCCTCGGCCTGGCCCCGATCGCGCGAGACCACGACCGGCAGCGGCTTCAGGCCGTCGAGGGCCCGGGCTGCCACGGCCGCCGAGATGCCGCGAGCCACCGCTTCGTCCTTGAGCGTCGTCAGGAACGCGGCGAAGCGGGCTGGATTGTCGAGACCGGCAACCTCTGCCTCCGGCTTCGCGGCCGGCGATGGGTCCTGACGGGCGCCGAGGGGCGTCGGCGCCGCCGCCCACAGAGCCGCCAGGGCGAGCAGCGCGAAGCGAACGGCGGCGGGGGCGGGTTGGGTCACTGCAGGTCCTCGATCCATTGTGCACGCCGGCGCGGCTCGGAACCAGCGCCGTCGGCCCGTCTTCGCGCTATTCTTGAACGCGAACCGGAGCCGCCATGCCTGTTTACGCACTCGACACCCAGCCCTCGCGCGAGTTGTTTCCGGGCTTCACCGCCCGGTTCGTGCATACGCCGCTTGCCACCCACTCGTTCGTGCAGTGCACCGCCGGCGCGTCGTTCCCGGAGCATCAGCATCCTCATGAGCAGACCGTGACCGTGCTGGCCGGGGAACTGGAACTGACCGCGGGCGGTCAGACGCACCGGCTCACGCCCGGACAGGTCTTCGCGATTCCCGGCAACGTGCCCCACTCCGGACGCGCCCTCGTCGACAGCCGCGTGCTCGACGTCTTCTGTCCCCCGCGCGAAGACCTCAAGGGCTGACCGCGTCACAACGCAGCGGTCGCGCCCCCGTCGACGATGATGGCCTGCCCGCTGATGTAGCGCCCGGCGTCGGAGGCCAGGAACACCAGCAGGTTGGCGAATTCCTCGGGCGTGCCCAGGCGGCCGAGCGGAATCGACGCTACTGATTCCTTCTTCACCTGGTCGAGCTCCACACCACGCCGCGAGGCCGCGGCGTTGTCGAGTTCCTCGATCCGCTCGGTCTGGATGCGCCCCGGCGCCACCACGTTGATCAGGATGCCGGCAGGTCCCAGCTCCTTGGCCAGGGTCTTGACCAGGCCGTAGACGCCGGTACGCAGCGCGTTCGAGAGCACCAGCCCAGGAATCGGCTGCCGGATCGACGACGAGGCGATGGTCAGGATGCGGCCGCCGCCGGCCTTCTTCATCTCGGGCACGGCGGCGTTCACGAGGCGCACCAGGCTCATCAGGTTCTGGTCGAAGGCCTTCTGCCACTGGGCGTCGGTGATCGACTGGAATTCGCCGGCCGGCGGGCCGCCGGCGTTGTGCACGACGATGTCGAGACCGCCGAGCGTGGTTACGGCATGGCCGACCAGCCGCGCGGCTTCCTCGGCGCTGCTGACGTCGGCGGCAAGCGCCTCGACGCGCGCGCCGGTGTCGTTGCGGATCGCCTGCGCGGCCTCGTCGATGCGGGCCTGGTCCCGGCTGCAGATCAAGAGCACCGCGCCTTCACGGGCCAGGCCGAGCGCGGTGGCATAGCCGAGGCCGCGGCTGGCGGCAGTGACGAGGGCGCGTTTTCCGGAGAGATTGAGGTTCATGACGTTCCTTGGCGGGACCCGGGTTCAGGCCGGGTCGCGGGAAGAGGGACGATGCGGCGATCAGCGCGCCGCGGGCATGGGCGCCAGGGCCAGCCGGCGCAGCAGGTCGTCGAGATCGGCGAGCGTGTCGGGATCGACGGGGGTGAACGGCGACCGCACCCGCGCCGACGCGATCACCCCGCGCAGCTGGTAGATGTGCTTGCGCAGCGCCAGGTTGATGCGCGGCTGATTCTCGAAGCGGATGAGCGGACAGTATTTGTAGAAGACCTCGGTGGCGCCGTCGAGGTCGCCGCCGACGTAAGCGCGGTAGATCCGGACGAGGATCTCCGGGAACGCAAACCCGGTCATGGTGCCGATGGCGCCGTGGCGCAGTTCCTCGAGGAACATCATGCCGCCCAGCCCGCCGAAGATCTTGACGTCGGGATTCAGCTTCAGCACCTGGCTGACCTTCATCGGCGACGGCTCGTCTTCGAGCTTGAGGTGCTGGAGTCGTGGCGAGGCCTGGGCCAGGCCGGCAATGAGTTCGGGCGTCATGGTGATGCCGCCCGAGGCGGGAGGGAAATCCTGCACGACCACGGGGATGTCGAGCGCGTCGGCCACGGCCAGGTAGTGGCGGTGCAGAGCGGCGTCGTTCGTGCGGGCCAGTTTCGGCGGCGCCACCATGACGGCCTTGGCGCCGAGCAGCTGCGCGCGCTTGCCGTAGCTGATGCAGCCGTCGGTGCCGGCGTGGGTCGTGCCCACGCAGATCGGGAGCGCGTCGCCGGCCGCCGCCATGGTCGTCTCGATGACCCGGTCGCGTTCGCTCTCGGTGAGCTTGTCGGCTTCGCCGAGCACCCCGAGGATGGTGATGCCGTTCACGCCGGCCTCGCGGGTGAAGTGCGTGAGCCTGGTGAGGCTCGGCAGATCGAGGGTGCCGTCGGGGTGGAACGGCGTGGGCGTGATGTTGTAGACGCCGGTCAGTTCGTTGTGCATGGCAAGTGGACTAGCTGCCCGGCCGCCAGTCGTGACTCCGCCTGTAGATTACATGAACGCGCCGTCAGCCCGTGCGGCGCCGTCCGCGCGTGACCGCGCGCCCCGGGGAAGGTCCAACAGCGCCGCGGCACGGCGACGCGGCGGTGACCGGGGCGTGCCGGTTGGCGTGACCACGCCGCCGCCGTTATCATGCTGCAGCGCCGCCGCGACGCGGCGCAGGAGGCTCGTATGAAGACGTGGACCCGCGGCACCGCCGCCCTGCTCGTGACGGTGATGGCCGCCAACGTGACGCTCGGCGCGGTCGACAGCAAGAAGGCCGAGTACGTCGGCGGCACCATTTCGGCGATCCAGGAAAGGGCCGAGGGCAACCTCGACACCGCCACCGACACACAGATGGTGTTCACGCCGGAGCGCGGCAAGGGACCGTCGCTGATGGTGCCCTACACCAGCATCACCAGCCTGGAGTACGGGCAAAAGGCCGGCCGCCGGGTCGGCGTGGCCATCCTGATCAGCCCGCTGGCGCTCTTCTCCAAGAAGCGGAAGCACTTCTTCACCGTCGGCTTCAAGGACAAGGACGGCAAGGAGCAGGCGATCGTGCTCGAACTGGGCAAGGACATCGTGCGCACGACCCTCACGGTCGTCGAGACGCGGTCGGGCCAGAAGATCGAGTATCAGGACGACGAGGCCCGCAAGGCCGGGCGCGGCGGCAACTAACCGCCGCGCTAGTGCGCTGCCTGCGGGTCGCCGAACTTCTCCACCCGGTTGGTGACCGGCGGCACCGAGCGCAGAAAGGCGTAGATGGCGCCCAGGTCCTGGTCGTCCATCCCGGCGTAATAGGTCCACGGCATCTCGGTGTTCTGCAGCCGCTCGGCGCCCTCCAGGACGCGCGACGGCGTCCCGCGGAAGGCCCGGAACTTCTCGATGAACTGCTGCTCGGACCACGTGCCGATGCCGGTGGCGGCGTCAGGCGTGAGGTTGGCCGAGCGCACCAGCCCGACGCCGTTCGGGGCAAACGCGGTGCCGCCCGCCAGCTCCATGCCGGGCAGCGGCGCCCCCTGGTCGTCCATGGGGGTGTGGCAGTCGGCGCACACCGCCGCGTTGGCCATATAGCGCCCGTAGGCGACGCGATCGGACCGGTCGGGCAGCGGCCCGTAGGACGGCACGGCGGGCATGGTGCGCACGATCAGCGGCAGCGGGAACCGCAGTTGCCGCGGCGGCAGCGTCTGCGCCGGCAACGCCTGAAGCGTCCGCAGATAGACGACGATGGCCTCGATGTCCGCGCGCGCCATCCGGGCGAAGCGCGGATACGGCATCAGCGGAAAGAGCGGCGTGCCGTCGCGGCTGACGCCGGCCGTGATGGCGCGAAGCAACTCGCCGTCGCTCCACTCGCCCACGCCGCCGGGCGTGATGTTCTTGGCGTACAGGACGAACGGCTCTGCCCCAAAGCCGAAACGCTGGCCGCCGTGACCCTTGCTGCCGGCGACGACCGGGCCGCTGAACCTGGTCCAGTCACGATCGGCGTGGCACACCACGCATCCCGAGACGTTCTCGACCAGGTACTTGCCCCGCGCCAGCTTCGCCGGGGTGGCCTCGAGGCGCACCGACTCGGCGGCCGGCACCGCGGGATACCGGGCATACAAATACGCCAGGCCGGCGCCCACCGCCACGACGGCAACCGCCACGAGCGACCCACCGATCTTCGCGAACATCTTCATGCCAGGGCCTCCGTCAGGAAACGCGCCATTCTTCCACGAGTCGCGCCGATCGTCGGCATCGATACGCCGAGCCGGCCACGGCTCCGCCAGACGGTCGCGGTGAGGCCGCGAACCGGCGGCCGTAGCGGCCGGACTTTCGCGACTTCAGCGGCGACCGGACCGGCGACCCGGCAGCTGGTTAACTGTGTTTGACTACGGGGCATGTCCACGCCGTCCTGGCTCGACCGCGCCGCCTGGCCGTATGCCGCGAAGTTCTTCGCCATCGCCGGGGCGCGTCTGCACTACGTCGACGAAGGCGCGGGCCCGCTCGTCGTGCTCGTACACGGCACGCCGACGTGGAGCTTCGAGTGGCGCCACGTGATTGCCGCCCTGCGCGGACGTTGCCGCGTCGTCGCCGTGGACCATCTCGGGTTCGGTTTGTCGGACCGGCCACCTGACGCCGGTTACCGGCCTGAAGATCACGCCGCCCGGTTCGCCGCATTCATGGCCGCAGTGTGTCCCGCCCATCCGGTCACGCTGGTCGTGCACGACTTCGGCGGGCCGATCGCGCTCGACTGGGCGCTCAACCACCCGGCGCGACTGGCGCACGTCGTCGTCGTCAACAGCTGGATGTGGCCCTTCGACGACGATCCCGGCATGCGCCGTAAGGCGCGGCTGGCCGGCGGCGCCGTGGGACGCTGGCTCTATCGGCGCTACAACGCCTCGCTGCGCTGGATCATGCCCGCGGCCTACGGCGACCGGCGGCGGCTCACGCCGGCGATACACGCCCACTACCTGGCCGTCTTCCCCGACGCCGGGTCGCGCGAGCGCGTGCTGTTCGCCTTGGCCCAGTCGCTGCTTGGCTCGAGCGCGTTCTACGGCACGCTGTGGCACCGCCGCGCCCGCCTGGCGGAGACCGACCTGCACCTCGTCTGGGGGATGCGCGACTCGGCCTTCCCACCGGCGCTGCTGGGCCGCTGGCAGCAGGCGTTTCCGCAGGCCCGCACCACGGCCGTCGCCGGCGCCGGCCACTGGCCGCACGAAGAGGCGCCCGACGCGTTCGTGCGGGCGCTCGAGGCCACGGTTGCGACTCCCGCCGGCCCGGGCACATAATCGGGGCCGATGACCTTCCGCAAGGCGCCCTCACGTGCGGGCGCGGGCGCCACCGCGGTCGACCCGCTGGCCGTCGCGCGCCGCGTCATCGAGGTCGAGATCGCCGGCCTGCGGGCCCTGGCCGCCCTGCTCGACGACGCCTTCGCGCGCGCCGTCGAACGGCTGGCGGGGCATGCCGACCGCGGCCGGGCCGTGCTCTGCGGCGTCGGCAAGAGCGGCCATGTCGCCCGCAAGATCGCCGCTACCCTCGCGTCGACCGGCACGCCCGCGCACTTCGTGCACGCCACCGAAGCCAGCCACGGCGACCTCGGCATGATCACCACCGACGACACGGTCATTGCCCTGTCCTACTCGGGCGAGACCAAGGAACTGGCGGACGTCGTCGCCTATTGCCGGCGCTTCGCCATCCCGCTCATCGGCGTCACCGTGCGGCCCGAGTCGATGCTCGGCCGCGCCGCCGACATCGTGTTGCGCCTGCCCGACGCTCCCGAGGCCTGCGGCGTGACGCTGGCGCCCACCACCTCCACCACCGTGCAGATGGCGCTCGGCGACGCGCTGGCCGTGGCGCTGCTCGAGCGCCGCGGTTTCACCGCCACCGACTTCATCAATTTTCATCCGGGCGGGACGCTCGGCGCCGCGCTCATCAAGGTGGCCGAGTTGATGCACGGCGGCGACGACTGCCCGCTCGTGGGCCAGGACGCCCTGATGGCCGAGGCCATCCGCGTGATGAGCGCCAAGGGCTTCGGCTGCGTCGGCGTCACCGGCGCCGACGGCCAACTGGTCGGCGTCGTCACCGACGGCGATCTGCGGCGGCAAATCAGCGACGGCCTGCTGGCGCGCCGGGCAGCCGAGGTCATGACCTGCGCGCCTCGCACCATCGCTCCCCACGCGCTGGCCGGCGAGGCTCTGCGCGCCATGACCGTCCAGATGCCGCGGGTCACCGTGCTTTTCGTCGTCGCCGACGGCAAGCCGGTTGGCCTGGTCCACATGCACGACCTCCTCCGCGCCGGGCTGCGCTGACCGCGCGCCACACCCGTCTGAAAGTCGAGCCGATGAGCCCGTCCCCGTCCCCGTCCCCGGCCCCGGCCGTCACCCCGAACGCGGTGGTCGAGATCGCGGTCGGCGCCCGCGTGGTCCGCGTCGGACAGACGCTGCCGCTCACCTTCATCGCCGGGCCGTGCCAGATGGAGAGCCGTGCTCATGCGCTCGAGGTCGCCCACGCGCTCCGTGAGATGGCCGAGCGCCTTGGGGCGGGACTGATCTTCAAGACCAGCTTCGACAAGGCCAACCGCACCAGCCTCGCCGCCGCGCGCGGCCTCGGCCTCGACGCGGCGCTGCCGGTGTTCGCCGAGGTTCGCGAAGCGACCGGGCTGCCGGTGCTCACCGACGTGCACACCGAGGAACAGTGCCGGCGCGCCGCCGAAGCCGTCGACGTGCTCCAGATTCCCGCGTTCCTGTGCCGGCAGACCGACCTGCTCGTGGCGGCGGCGCGCACCGGCAAGGTCGTCAACGTGAAGAAGGGCCAGTTCCTGGCGCCGTGGGACATGGCCCACGTGATTGCCAAGATCACCGGCGCCGGCAATGCCAACGTGCTCGCGACCGAGCGCGGCGTCAGCTTCGGCTACAACACGCTCGTCTCCGACCTGCGTGCGCTGCCCGTCATGGCGGCCCTGGGGGTGCCGGTGGTGTTCGACGCAACCCATTCGGTGCAGCAGCCCGGAGGCCAAGGCTCGAGTTCCGGCGGGCAACGCGAGTTCGTGCCGGTGCTGGCGCGAGCCGCGGTGGCGGTGGGCGTGGCCGCGGTGTTCATCGAGACCCACCCCGATCCCGACCAGGCACCGTCCGATGGGCCGACGATGGTGCCGCTGTCCGCCTTCGAGGCGCTGGCGCGGAGGCTCCAGCAGTTCGATGTGCTGGCCAAGGCCCGGGGCTAGTCGGTGCGTAGCGCGGTCGTCGGCTCGACGCGCATGGCGCGGCGCGCCGGCACGGCGTTGGCCAGCGCGCCGGCGAGCACCAGCGCCAGGCCGGCCGCGCTCCAGGCCAGCGGGTCCAGCGGCGTGACCTCGTAGAGCAGCTCACGCAGCAGGAACGCCGTGGCCACGGCCAGCGCCGCCCCGACGGTCAGGCCCACTCCCACCAGGAGGAGGCCCTGGCGCATCAGCATCGCCATCACCCGGCCGGGCGGCGCGCCGAGCGCCATGCGCACCCCGATTTCCTTGGTGCGCCGCGCCACCGAAAAGGCAATCACGCCGTAGAGCCCGATGGCCGCCAACAGCGTGCCCAGTCCGCCGAAGACGGTGGCCAGCCACGCCCCGACCCGCGCCGGCAGCAGCGCCGCGGCCAGGTGGTCGTCCATGGTGCCGGCGTCCATCACCACCAGCCCTGGCTCCATGGCCAGCAGCTCGCGACGCATCGCGGTCAGCAGCGCGCCGGCGTCGCCTTCCGTGCGCGCCAGCAGGAAGTTGTAGCGGCTCGGGCGCTGCGCCGACGCGAAATAAATGAACGGCCCGGGCCGTTCGAGCACCCCGTGCTGCTTGTGATCGGCCAGCACGCCCACCACGCGATAGGTCTGCTTGGTGGTCACCGCCTGCACGGTGTGGCCCAGCGCCGACTGGCCCGGCCAGAAGCGCCGGGCCATCGTGTCGTTCACGACGGCCACGCCGGGCGTGCCCTCGACGTCGGTGGCGTCGAAATCGCGCCCCTCGAGCAGCCGCGCGCCGAGCGTGGCGAAGTATCCCGACGAGACCGAGGCGTTTTCGATGGTCTCAGCCCGCTGCCCTTCGTCGTAGGAGCGGGCATCGACCCGCAGTTCGGTTTGGTTGAAGTTGAAGGTGAACGGCAAGGTCGGCGACACGGTGGCCGCGCTCGTGACGCCCGGCAGGGCCGCGATGCGCGCCCGCGCCATCCGCCAGAACGTCAGTCCGCGCGCCGGGGTGTAGCGCATCATGTCGGTGTCGAAGGCGATGGCCGCCAACCCGCGCGACGCGAAGCCGACGTCGGCCCGCTGCGAGGCGCCGAGGCTGCGCAGGAGCAGTCCGGCCACGACCAGCAACACCGCGGTCAGCGCCACCTGTCCCACCACCAGGGCATCGCGCACGCTCCAGCGACGCCCGCCGAGCTGGGCCGCCGCAACCTCGCCGCGCAGGTCGCCCAGCAGGTTCGGCCGAGACGCCTTGACGGCCGGCACCAGGCCGGCCAGCAGGCCCGTGGCCGCGCCGATGGCCACCGTGAAGCCGAGCACGCGCGCGTCCAGCCGAAGGTCGAGTGCGAGCGCCACCGGGCCCAGCGGCACGGCCACGGCCGTGAGGGCGCGAATGACCGCCCAAGCCAACGCCATCGACAGCGCCGCGCCGAGCGTGCCGAGCAACAGCCCTTCGAGCAGCAGCTGCTGCACGATGCGGCCGCGGCTGGCCCCGACGGCCAGGCGCAGGCTGATCTCGCGCCGTCGCGCCGAGGACCGCGCCAGCAGCATGCCGGCGACGTTGGCGCAGGCGATGAGCAGGACCAGGCCGACGACGCCCATCACGGCGGCCCCGCCCAGCGACAACACCCCGCCGGCCTGGGGCACGAGCAGTCTGACCTCGGAGGTCGGGACGGCGGACATCTGGCGATCGGCGTTGGTCTGCGGATGAGCGCTGGCCAGCTGAGTTCCTATCAGCGCCACGTTGGCGTGCGCCTGCGCCGCGCTGACGCCCGGCTTGAGGCGGCCCTTCACGAACATCCACCGCGTCCCGCGGCGCTCGAGACGCGTGCGCCCGACCGGCGACGGGATGATGTCGGTGATGCCGGCCGGCTCCACGTCCTCGACCTGCGCCATCGGCAGCCATAATTCGGGCATCAGCAGCGGCACGACGCCGGTGAAGCGGGCGGGCGCCACGCCGGCAATCGTGTAGGCCCGGCCGCGCACCGCGAGGGTCGTGCCCACCACGGCCGGATCGCCGCCGTACTCCCGCTGCCACATCCGGTGGGACAGCACGACCACGCGCTCGGCGCCCGGCGCGTCGTCGGCCGGCGCCAGCATCCGCCCCAGGAACGGCGTCACGCCCAGGACCGTGAAGTGATTCCCGGTCACGACCTGCCCCAGCGCGATGCGCGAGCGGTCGCCCAGGCCGAGCGGCGCCATCATCGGGCTGTAGGCGGTCATCTCGGAGAAGACCGTGTTCTGGGCCAGCAGGTCGAGGTAGTCGGCGTAGGAGGAGGTGGCGTACTGGCTGCCGTCGCCGCCGGTCGTGAAGACGTCGACCAGGGTCTCGGGCGCGGCCACCGGCAGCGGCCGGAACAACAGCGCGTCGACCAGCGAGAACATGGCGCTGTTGACGCCCACGCCCAGGCCCAGCGACAGCACCGCCACCGCGAAGAACCCCGGACTGCGGCGCATGCCCCGGGCGGCGTAGCGCAGGTCGTTGAGCGGGGCGTCGAGCATGCGTTTCTCCGGGCCGGCGTCATGCCGGGATCTGCCCCTGGAATACGGACCGGGACGACGAAAGTTCGGTCAGAGCTGGCGGTAGTGGCGGGCGTTGCGGGCCACGGCCGCCCGCCCGATCGCCGCCGGCAGGTGGCGCGCGCCGAAGGCCAGGACGCGGTTCAGGCGGCCCGTGACCACGAGCGCGTGGCCGGCCATCACGGCCGCATAACCTTCTTCGACGACCTGGCGCGAGTCGAGCCACATCCAGCGCGGCAGCTTCTCCATCTGCGCGCGCGTGCCGGTCACGTCGTGGAATTCCGAGTAGGTGAACCCCGGGCAGACGGCGGTGACGTGCACGCCGGCGGCCGCCACTTCGCCGGCCAGGGCCTCGGAGAACTTCACCAGGAACGCCTTCGAGGCGGCGTAGAGCGTGTGCCCGGGCGCGGCCGGCACGAGCGCGGCCAGCGACGCGATGTTGATCACGCGACCCCAGCGCCGCTCGATCATTCCCGGCACCAGCCGGTGCGTCAGTTCGGCCACGGCCGTGACCAGCACCTGGATGAAATCGGCCTGGCGCTGCCACTCGGTGCGGGCGTAGGCGCCCGGCACGCCGTAGCCGGCGTTGTTCACGAGCACGTCGATGACCACGCCGCGCTCCGCCACGGCGGCGCACAATCGCGCCGGAGCCGCGGGATCGGCCAGGTCGGCGGGCAGCACGTGCACAGTGACGCCGTGAGCGGCGCGCAGCTCGGCGGCCAGCGCCTCGAGGCGATCGGCGCGCCGGGCCGTGATGACCAGGGTGTAACCGCGCTCGGCCAGGAGCGCCGCGAACGCCTTGCCAATCCCGGCCGAAGCGCCGGTGACGAGCGCGGTGCGGCCGTGTCCTTCGCGTAACGCCATGGCGCATTATCCCCTGGCCGCTCACCCCACGCCGGCCGGGGTTGCCCGGGCATGGCGGGTATGATGGAGGTTCCCCGGAGGGTTGCCCATGTTCGTGAAAGTCGCCACGGCCGCGCTCGTCGCCACCCTGTGCACGGGCTGCATTCGCAGCGCCACGGTCATCAACGTGAAAGCCGACGGCAGCGGCACCGTCGAGCAGACGATGCTCGTGAACCTCGGACTGATGAAGGGCATGCTCGGCGGTCTGGGCGGCGCGCCGACCACCCCCTCGGGCGCCCCGAGCGACGACGAGCTCAAGCGCAGCGCCGCGCGCATGGGCGAGGGCGTGACGTTCGTATCGGCCCAGCCGCTCAAGAGCGACGACGGCTTCGAGGGCACCAAGGCCCTCTACGCCTTCACCGACATCACCAAGCTGCGCGTCGATCAGGATCCGAACCTGTCGGGCGCGGCCACCGGCGGCATCTCGACGCCGCCCAAGAACAGCAACCCGGTGACGTTCGAGTTCGCCCAGGGCAGCGACGGCGTGTCCACGCTCACCGTCTCGTTGAAGGACAAGCCGAAGCCGGCCGACAGCCCTGCTCCTGCCCCCGGCGGCGGGCCCGACATGGACAACCCGCAGATGCTCGACATGATGCGGTCGATGTTCAAGGGCTTCAAGGTCAGCATCGACGTGGCCGTCGCCGGCAAGATCCTGAAGACCAACGCCGACCACGTCTCCGGCTCGCGCGTGACGTTGCTCGAGATGGACATGGAGAAGCTGCTGCAGGACGAGTCCAAGCTGAAGAACGTGCAGAAGATGCTTGGCCCCGACGCCTCGGTGAGCGAGCTGAAGCCCTACCTGAAGGACGTGCAGGGGCTGAAGGTCAACGACCCGGTCGTGACCATCGCGTTCAAGTAGCCGCAACCACGACCGTGGGGCCGGCAGCCGCCGGCACTGGTAACATGCGCGCCGTGCCACCGGCGCTGGATCCGCGACCGTTCTTGAAGTGGGCAGGGGGCAAGCGCCAGCTCCTGCCGGTGTTGCGCCGCTATTACCCAACGGCGATCGGCGGCTACCACGAGCCGTTCCTCGGCTCGGGTGCGGTCTTCTTCGACCTGTGGGCCCAACGCCGGCTGACCGGAGCGCGCGTTACCCTGAGCGACGAGAACCCGGATCTGGTGGGCTGCTACCTGCGTGTGCGCGACGCCGCCGAGGCCGTCATCGCCGCACTGGAAGAGCTGGCCGAGGGCCACGCGGCCGGCGGCTCCGCGTTCTACTACGACGTCCGTGACCGGCGCTTCAATCCGGCCCGCGCCGCCTGGGCCACGGCCGGCGCCCTGCCGG
Source organism: uncultured Acidobacteriota bacterium (assembly GCA_963843885.1). Classification (GTDB taxonomy): domain Bacteria; phylum Acidobacteriota; class Vicinamibacteria; order Vicinamibacterales; family UBA2999; genus CADEFD01. Next base: position 40,018 of record CAWJMJ010000002.1, on the reverse strand, counting down.
ATGCCTATGGTCCGGACCTGGCCGCCATTCTGCTCTACCTGAATCGCACCGGCTACAACGGCCTGTTCCGGCTCAACCGTTCAGGTGGATACAACGTGCCGGCCGGCCGCTACGCGCGGCCCCGGATCGTCGACCCGCCCCGGCTCCGCGCTGCGTCCGCCGCGCTGTCGGCGCCGAATGTCGCGATCGAGTGCGCGCCGTTTGAAGCCACGGCCGGGCGGGCCCGGCCGGGCGACTTCGTCTACTTCGACCCGCCCTACGCGCCGCTCGGCCCCACGGCCAATTTCCGTCATTACACGGCGCGCGGGTTCTCGGCGGCCGATCAGGAACGGCTGCACGGTTTGACGCTGGAGTTGGCTGGCCGCGGAGTTCACGTCCTGCTCAGCAATTCGAGCGCCGAGTCGATCGAGCGGCTCTACGGTGGACGGTCGGCGGTATCGGCCGGGCTGGAGATGCGCCGGGTGCCAGCGCGCCGGGCCATCAACACCCGCGCCGACCGGCGCGGCTGCGTGGACGAACTCGTGGTCAGCAACCTCACACCGGCGGCGTGAGGGTCAATACCCTATTTCCCCTGGCTGCCCGAGTCGCGTCGGTCGGCGCGGCCCGGAAACCGCCCCTGTCGAAGCGCCGCCGTGGAACCGAAATAGTGGTCACGCCGGCGCCGCCGGCCGCGTCAGACCACCGTGCAGCAGTCCTGGACGTCCCCGACAACGTGTTATTCTGGCTGGAGCAGCAGACTCTGCGAGAGTGGCGGAACTGGCAGACGCGCCGGACTTAGGATCCGGTAGCCGCAAGGCTATGGGGGTTCGACTCCCCCCTTTCGCACCAGCCGCCTCCCACGCACGCCACTCCGCCGGCAGCTCGCCCGTCGCGGCCCTCCCAACCCAATTCCAGACACCCTTGATGAAGACTGAACTGGTAGACGTCAACGAGACGCGAAGAAACCTGGTCGTGGAGATTCCCACGAGCGAGGTCGAGTCGGCCATCGACCGGGTCACCCGCGAATACACCAAGTCCGCCCGTTTGCCCGGATTCCGCCCGGGCAAAGTGCCGGCGACCGTGGTGCGCCAGCGTTTCCGCGCCCAGATCCTGCACGACGTGGCCCACGACCTGATTCCCCGCACGATCGACCAGGTGCTGTCGGAAAAGGGCGTCGAACCGGTGGACACGCCCGACGTCAAGGACGTCGTCGTGGAAGAGGGCAAGCCGCTCTCGTTCACGGCCAGTTTCGACGTGGTGCCGCCGTTCGACCCGGGCGACTTCAGCGACATCCAGCTCCGCCGTCAGCCCATGGCGGTGGAAGACGACGCCGTCCAGCAGACGCTCGAGCGGCTGCGTGAACGGGCGGCGCGGTTCGAGCCGGTGGAAGGCGGCGTGGCCGACGGCCACACGCTGATCATCGACCTGGAACGGCACGCCGCGGCCGCCGACGGCGCCCTGGCCGCCCCCGACAAGCACGAGAAGGTCTCCATTGAAATGGGCGCGCCGGCCAATCCCCCGGGCTTCGATGCCGAAGTCACCGGCATGACCGTGGGCGAGAGCCGCACCTTCACCCTCAGTTATCCTGCCGATTACGCCGTCGCCGAACTGGCCGGCACCTCGGTCGGCTACACCGTGCACCTCAAGGAACTGCGCCGCCGCGTGATGCCGGCGCTCGACGACGACTTCGCCAAGGACCTGGGCGAAGACCTGGATTCGCTCGAGGCGCTGCGCGCCCGGGTGCGCGCCGATCTCGAGGCCGAAGCCAAGGATTCGTCGGAACGCCAGCTCCGCGCCGACCTGCTCAAGCAGGTCGCCACGCGCCTGCCCTTCCCGGTGCCGGCCGCCCTGGTCGACCGCGAGGTCGATCGCCGCGTCGAGGACTTCGCCCGTCGTCTCATGGCGCAGCAGATCGACCCGCGCCGCGCCAACATCGACTGGGCCGCCTTCCGGCAAGGCCAGCGGGACCCGGCGCAGGAAGCGGTGGCCTCGGCCCTGGTCCTGGACCAGGTGGCGCGCCGCGACGGTATCGAAGTCAGCGAAGCCGACATCGAATCAGAGCTGGAACGCTACGCCGCCGGCGCCGGACTCACCGCCGCCGCCGTGCGCGCCCGGCTCGAGCAGGAAGACGGCCTCGGCCGGATGCAGATGGGCCTGCGCCGCGAGTCGACCGTGAACGCGGTCCTGGGCCGCGTGCAGGTGGTGGAATGAAGGCCGCGCCGCGCGGGCCGATAGACCAGATGCCGATAGACCAGATGAGGGACAGTATCGTGACTGATCCGCGCATGCAGCTCGTGCCCATGGTGGTCGAGCAGACCAACCGCGGCGAACGCGCTTACGACATCTTCTCGCGCCTGCTCAAAGACAACATCATCTTCATCGGCACGCCGATCGACGACAACGTCGCCAATCTGGTCGATCGCCCAGATGCTGTTCCTCGAAGCCGAAGATCCGGACAAGGACATCCTGCTCTACATCAACAGCCCGGGCGGCGTCGATCACGGCCGGGCTGGCCATCTACGACACCATGCAGTTCGTCCGGCCCGACGTGCAGACACTCTGCATCGGCCAGGCGGCGTCGATCGCGGCCGTGCTGCTCGCGGCCGGCGCCAAGGGCAAGCGCGTCTCGCTGCCCAACTCGCGCATCCTCATCCACCAGCCGTGGATGTCCGGATCTGGGCGGGCAGGCCACCGACATCGACCTGGCGGCCAAGGAAATCCTGCGCATGCGCGAGCGGATCAACGAGATCCTGGAACTGCACACCGGGCAGGACCTCAAGCGCATCCAGGACGACACGGAACGCGACTACATCATGTCGCCCGACGAGGCGAAGGAATACGGAATATTGACGACGTGATTCGGAAACGGGTGTAACATCGAACAGAGGCGCCCCCAGCGTCACCTGCCGCGAGATCCCAATGGTCAAGAAGAACGGCGAAGGTGAGATCCTGCGCTGCTCGTTCTGCAGTAAGTCAGAACGAAGTAAGGAAACTCATCGCCGGCCCCACGGTATTCATCTGCGATGAATGCGTCGATATCTGCAACGACATCATTGCCGACGACAACCGGTCGAGAGCCGCAGCGTCGCGCCCGCCGCTTCCGAAGCCCGCCGGAGATCAAGAAGTTCCTCGACGAGTACGTCATCGGGCAGGAAGCGACCAAGAAGAAGCTCGCCGTCGCGGTCTACAACCACTACAAGCGCATCGAGATCAGAAGCAGCCGACGCAGCGCACGACGTCGAGCTCACCAAGTCGAACATCCTGCTCATCGGCCCTACGGGCACCGGCAAGACGCTGCTCGCGCAGACGCTCGCCAATGCTCTCGGTTCCCTTCACCATTGTTGACGCGACGACGCTCACTGAAGCGGGCTACGTCGGCGAGGATGTCGAGAACATCATCCTCAAGCTGCTGCAAGCCGCCGACGGCGACGTCGAGAGCGCGCAGCAGGGCATCATCTACATTGACGAGATCGACAAGATCTGCCGCAAGGACGAGAACCCGTCGATCACGCGCGACGTGTCGGGCGAAGGCGTGCAGCAGGCGCTGCTGAAAATCCTCGAAGGCACCGTGGCCAACGTCCCGCCGCAGGGCGGACGCAAGCACCCGCATCAGGAATTCTTCCCAGTCGACACCACCAACATCCTCTTCATCTGCGGCGGCGCGTTCGTCGGACTGGAGAAGGTGATCGAGCGGCGCTCGGCAATAAGACGCTCGGGCTTCAAGGCCGAGATCAAGTCGCGAAGCAGTCGCGACTCCGACGCGCTGCTCGACCAGGCGCAGCCCGAAGGACCTGATCAAGTTCGGACTCATCCCTGAGTTCGTCGGGCGTCTGCCGGTGGTCGGCATGCTGCACGAACTGGACCGGCCGCGCTGGTGCAGATCCTGACCCAGCCGAAGAACGCCATTACACGCAGTACCAGAAGCTGTTCGAGTACGAGAACGTCAAGCTCCGCTTTACCGACGACGCGCTGGAAGCGATCGCGACATGGCGCTCGAGCGCAAGGTTGGCGCGCGCGGCCTGCGGATGATCATCGAAGACCTCATGCTGGACTTGATGTACACGCTCCCCGGCAGAAGAAAGCGCCGTGAGTTTGTCGTCACCCGCGAGATGGTGGCTCAGCCAAGAACGGCCGGCCTGCGAGGTCATCGAAAAAGCCGGCAGTCTCCTTCGCGTCAGTCCTACAAAATATGGTCAAAGTCTACGAGACCCTCCCCGTCGTTCCGCTGCGCGGACGTCGTCGTCTTCCCGCACATGATGATGCCGTTCGTCGATCGGACGGCCGTCGTCCATCCGCGCGCTCGAACACGCGCTCGGCAAGGACAAGCGGATTTTCCTGGCCACGCAGCACGACGCCTCGATCGACGAGCCGCGCCCGAAGAGATCTTCACGTGGCTGCGTGGCCAACGTCGTGCAGAGCCTGAAGCTGCCCGACGGCAACATCAAGGTGCTGGTCGAAGGCGTCGAGCGCGCCCGCGTCATCGAGTGGAAGGAAGACAAGGGCTTCTTCCGCGTCGTCGTCAAGGTGCTGCAGAAGCAGCAGAGACGCCGCCGGCGACGTCGAGCAGACCATGAGCCGCGTGGTGGCGCTCTTCGAGCAGTACGTCAAGCTGCTCGAAGAACCTGCACTACGACGCGATGATCGCCGCCGTCCGGTCGACGACCCGGGCAAGCTGGCCGATACCGTCGCCGCGCACCTGCTGTCGGCGTCGAAGAGAAGCAGGACCTGCTCGAAATCTTCTCGCCGCTCGAACGCCTCAACCGCGTCGCCGGCATCCTCGATGTCGAAGTCGACAAGCTCCAGGTCGACCGCGCATCCAGGCTCGCGTGAAGAGGCAGATGGAGAAGGCGCAGAAGGAGTACTACCTCAACGAGAAGATCAAGGCGATCCAGAAGGAACTGGGCCGCAAGGACGAGAAGGGCAACGAGATCGACGATCTGAAGAAGAAGATCGAACAGGCGCGGCATGACCGAGGACGCGAAGGAGAAGGCCATGCCAGGAACTGCAGCGCCTCGAAGCCATGCCGCCGATGTCGGCCGAAGCCACGGTCTCGCGCAACTACCTCGACTGGCTGATCGCGGTGCCGTGGAAGAAGAAGACCAAGGAAATCCGCGACCTCAAGCACGCCGAGGAGGTCCTCAACGAAGACCACTACGGCCTCGAGAAGATCAAGGAACGCATCCTCGAGTTCCTCGCCGTGCGCGCGCTCGTGAAGAATCCGAAGGGCTCGATCCTCTGCTTCGTCGGCCCTCCGGGCGTCGGCAAGACTTCGCTGGGCAAGTCGATCGCCCGGGCGACGGACCGCAAGTTCGTGCGCCTGTCGCTCGGCGGCGTGCGCGATGAAGCCGAGATTCGCGGCCACCGCCGCACCTACATCGGCGCGCTTCCCGGCCAGATCATTCAGATGATGAAGAAGGCCGGCACCATCAACCCGGTGTTCCTGCTCGACGAAGTCGACAAGATGGCGATGGATTTCCGCGGCGACCCTTCGGCGGCGCTGCTCGAAGTGCTCGATCCGGAACAGAACTACACGTTCCAGGATCACTACCTCGATGTCGAGTACGATCTCTCGAACGTCTTCTTCATCGCGCACCGCGAACGTGCTGCACACGATTCCGCCGGCGCTGCACGACCGCATGGAAATTATGCGGCTTTCCGGCTACACCGAGAGCGAGAAGCTCGAGATCGCCAAGCGCTTCCTCGTGCCCAAGGAGGTCGAAGGCAACGGCCTGACCGACAAGAACATCGAATTCACGGACGATGGCATGCAGACGGTGATCCAGCACTACACGCGCGAAGCGGGCGTGCGTAACCTCGAGCGCGAGATCGACTCGATCTGCCGCAAGGTCGCCCGCAAGGTCGTCGCCGAGGGCGCCCGAGACGTTCGAGGACGATCACCGCCGACAAGGTCACGCGAGTATCCTGGGCGTGCCCGCGCTTCCGGCCGAGCCTGGCCGAGGAGCAGAACGAAGTCGGCGTCGCCACCGGTCTCGCCTGGACCGAAGTGGGCGGCGAGATCCTGTCACGCGAAGCCACGCTCATGCACGGCCGCGGCGGCTGACGCTGACCGGCAAGCTCGGCGACGTGATGCAGGAATCGGCGCAGGCGGCGATGAGCTACATCCGGTCGCGCGCCGAGGAGTTCGGCATCGCCAAGGACTTCAACCGCAAGCTCGACGTGCACGTGCACATTCCCGAAGGCGCGATCCCCAAAGACGGCCCGTCGGCCGGCATCACGCTGGCCACCGCGATGATCTCGGCGCTGACCGCGATCCCGGCCCGCCGCGACGTGGCCATGACCGGCGAGATCACCCTGCGCGGCAAGGTGCTGCCCATCGGCGGCGTCAAGGAAAAGCTGCTGGCGGCCCACCGCGCCGGCGTCACCACCATCCTTCTGCCGAAGGACAACGAGAAGGACCTGGCGGACATTCCGAAGAACGTGCTGGATACGTTGAACATGCATCTCGTCTCGAACATGGACGAGGTGCTGAAGCTCGCGCTCGAAGGCCCCATCACCCCGCTGCCCCCCTCGGTCGACCCCGAAGTGGCGGCGGGTGAGAGCCCCGACGCAGTGACGCACTAAAGGGTTGGCGCGCGTTACCGCCACGTTCGTCACGAGTGCCGCGGGCGCTGGTGGCTTCCCAAAGGAGGAGCTGCCGGAAATCGCCTTCGTGGGCCGCTCGAACGTGGGCAAGTCGACCCTCATCAACGCGCTCGCGAAGGCCACCGTGGCCCGCACGAGCGCGGCCCCTGGCAAGACCCGGTTGGCCAATTTCTACCGGCTCCAGCGGGAGGGCGACTCGCCGTTCTACCTCGTCGATCTTCCCGGGTACGGATACGCCCGGGGCGGCCGCGAGACGGCGGCGGAATTCAACGTGCTGGCCGACGCGTATTTCAACCGGGCAGGTCGTGACGGGGTCTCGCCGGTGCGAGGCGCCCTGATGCTCGTCGACAGCCGGCATCCCGGCCTCGATGCCGACCGCCGTGCCTGGGAATGGCTGGAAAGCACCGGCGTCGAACACGCCGTACTGGCTACGAAGCTCGACAAGTTGACACGGGCGGAACGCCAACGTCACCTGCGTGAACTCGAATCGCATCATCAAGGCCCTGTGCTACCGCTGTCCGCGGTATCCGGGGAAGGACTGGACGAACTGTGGAAACTGATAGCAAGCCTGCTCCGGCGCCCGCCGCTCCCTCCCAACCCGACCAAGCCGTAACGCTCGACCTCTCCACTCTCAAGGAGATGAGCGTCTCGGCCCTCACCAAGGTGGCGAGGGAGCTCGACATCCCCGGCGCCACGGGGATGCGCAAGCAGGAGCTCATCTTCGAGATCCTGAGAGCGCGGGCCGAGAAGAGCGGCCTCATCTTCGGCGAGGGCGTCCTCGAGGTGCTGCCCGACGGCTTCGGCTTCCTGCGCGCCCCCGACTACAACTACCTGGCCGGCCCCGACGACATCTACGTGTCGCCGTCGCAGATCCGCCAGTTCGACCTGCACACCGGCGACACCGTCGCCGGGCAGATCCGCCCGCCGAAGGAAGGCGAGCGCTACTTCGCCCTGATCAAGGTCGAAGCGATCAACTTCGAGCCGCCCGCCCGCGGCAAAGAGCGCATCTTCTTCGACAACCTGACCCCGCTCTACCCCCAGGAAAAGATCAAGCTCGAGGCCGACGCCGAGAACCTCTCGACCCGCGTCATGGACCTGATGACGCCGCTCGGCAAGGGCCAGCGCGGCCTGATCGTCGCGCCGCCGCGCACCGGCAAGACGATGCTGCTGCAGACCATCGCCAACTCGATCACCACCAACCACCCCGAGGTCTATCTGATCGTGCTGCTCATCGACGAGCGGCCGGAAGAAGTGACCGACATGCAGCGCTCGGTGCGCGGCGAGGTCATCAGCTCGACCTTCGACGAGCCGGCCCAGCGCCACGTGCAGGTGGCCGAGATGGTCATCGAGAAGGCCAAGCGGCTGGTCGAGCACAAGAAGGACGTCGTCATCCTGCTCGACTCGATCACGCGTCTGGCCCGCGCCTACAACACCATCGTGCCGGCCAGCGGCAAGGTGCTGTCGGGCGGCGTCGACAGCAACGCGCTGCAGCGGCCCAAGCGCTTCTTCGGCGCGGCGCGCAACATCGAAGAAGGCGGCTCGCTGACGATCGTCGCCACGGCGCTGGTCGACACCGGCTCGCGCATGGACGAGGTGATCTTCGAAGAGTTCAAGGGCACCGGCAACAGCGAAGTGCACCTCGATCGCAAGCTCGCCGACCGGCGCGTGTTCCCGGCCATCGACATCCAGAAGAGCGGCACCCGTAAAGAGGAACTGCTCATGTCGAAGGAAGACCTCAACCGCGTCTACGTCCTGCGCCGCGTGCTCACGCCGCTGTCGCCGGTCGAGGCGATGGAGCTGCTGCTCTCCAAGATGGGCAAGACCAAGAGCAACGGCGAGTTCCTCAACGCGATGAGCGGCGGCAAGGGCTAGCAAAGGGCCGGCGGCGCGTCGCGGGGACGCCGTAGACTGTACGGGCTCATGTCTTCCACACCACACGCCGCCCGCCCTCATCGCCAGATTCTGCACGACATCGCCGCCCGCGCCATGCGCGACCGGGGCCTGCTCCCCGACTTCTCGCCGGCGGCGCTGGCCGAGGTGCGTGCGCTCGAGGCGTCACCCGACAAGACCGGGCCGGCCGACCAGCGGGCCGGCGTCGCCGACCTCACCGCCCTGCCGTGGTGCTCGATCGACAACGACAGCTCGCGCGACCTCGATCAGCTCTCGGTGGCCGAAGCTCAGGATGACGGCGTCGTAACCATCCGGGTGGCCATCGCCGACGTCGACGCGCTCGTGCCCCGCGGCTCGGCGCTCGACGCGCACGCGCGTCAGAACACCACTTCGGTCTACACCGCGGCAACCATCTTCCCGATGCTGCCCGAGCGGCTCTCGACCGACCTCACCTCCCTCAACCCGGACGAGAACCGCCTGGCGATGGTCGTGTCCATGGACGTGGCCGACGACGGGGAGGTGCAGGCCGTGGACATCCGCCGCGCGCTCGTCCGCAACCACGCCAAGCTGGCCTACAACAGCGTCGCGGCGTGGCTGGAGGACGGCGCGGACATGCCTCCGGCCCTGGCCCGCGTCGAGGGTCTCGCCGACAACCTGCGCCGGCAGGATCAGGTGGCGCAGCGCCTCCGCCAACGCCGGCGGCGCAACGGAGCCCTGAGTTTCGAGACGGTGCGGGCGCGGCCGGTGTTCGCCGGCGACGACCTCAGCGACCTCGACGAGGAGCGGAAGAACCGCGCCACCGAACTCATCGAGGATTTCATGATTGCCGCCAACGGCGCCACCGCGCAGTTCCTCGCGGCCCGGCACTTCCCCAGCATCCGCCGGGTCGTGCGCACGCCCAAGCGCTGGGAGCGCATCGTGGAACTGGCCGCCGGCCACGGAACGTCGCTCCCCTCGGCCCCGGACGCCGTGGCGCTCGACGCGTTCCTGACCAAGAGCCGCGCCGCCGACCCGGAGCGCTTCGCCGATCTGTCGCTGTCGGTCATCAAGCTGCTCGGCGCCGGTGAGTACGTCGCGGAACTGGCCGATGCCACGCCGCCGGGACACTTCGGGCTGGCGGTGAAGGATTACACGCACTCCACCGCGCCAAATCGCCGCTACCCCGACCTCGTCACGCAGCGGCTGCTGAAGGCCGCCGTCACGGGCGGCGAGGCGCCCTACAGTTTCGACGAGCTCGAGGCGCTGGCCAAGCACATGACGGAGCAGGAAGACGCCGCCACCAAGGTGGAGCGGCAGGTCGGCAAGTCGGCCGCGGCGTTGCTGCTGCAGTCGCGCATCGGCGAACAGTTCGACGCGCTCGTCACCGGCGCGTCGTCGAAAGGCACGTGGGCGCGGCTCCTGCGGCTGCCCGTGGAAGGACGCGTCGTGCGTCACTTCGACGGCATGGACGTGGGCGAGCGCGTGCGCGTGCGCCTGGTCTCGGTCGACGTGGACCGCGGCTTCATCGACTTCCACGGCATCGACGGCCGGCCAGCGCGGCCGGCGTGAGCCGGTAGCCGCCTCAGCTGGCGGCGCGGCGCGTTCGGATCGGCAGGTTTCGCCCGCTGCGGAATCCCGGCGCTCTCGCCGGACTACGAGGCCGGCTGGAGCATGCCGAAGCTGGGCTTCACCAACTGAGCCTCGCGTGGTCGTTGATACGGTGCGAGCGCTCGGTTACACTTCGGGGACGGGCATCTGGTGCCCGCGTGATGGGCGGAACGGACTCTGGAGGTCACATGCGTTCACCGTCGGTTCTCGGGCTCGTGGCCGGCCTCGCCAGCGCAGGGCTGTCGGTGACGACCTACGTGCGTCGCGGTGAGCCTCAGTTCGAGTCTCTCGCGCCCGACGCTCTGAGCCTGATCGTCATCATCGGCCTGATGGCCACGGCGGGCATCGCCGCCGCGCGCCGCAATCCCAGCATGGCTCGCCGCGAGGCCTGGCATGCGACCTTCGTGGCGGCCGGCGCATTTGCCGTGGCGATGGCGGCCTTCACGCGGTTCTTCCTGCCGCAGAGCGGCCCGCTCCTGGGTAGCGTCATGGCCCTGATCGGAATCGTGCTGGTGTCGCTCGCCGGCGCGGTCGCAGGCCGCAGCCCGGCGCGGGGCCCTCGACACGCGTGAACGCCGGCGCGGCGGGCGCGCTGCCGCTGACCGTCCTGCCACCGGCGCTCGTCCTGTTCTACGTCGTCCAGTGGGTCGCGCGCGGCCTCCTCGACGTCCCCGTCCTGTCGACCGCCGGCGACGCCTTCCTGCACGTCCTCCCCCGCTCCATCTTCTTCGGCACGCTCGCGCTGATGACGCCGCTGCTGGCGTTGCTGGCCGCCGCCGACCGGCGCCCGCGACCGGCGCCGATAGGGCGATGACCAGCACGCGAGTCACGGTCGGCGTGATCGCCGACACCCACGGACTGCTGCGGCCGGAGGCCATCGCCGCCCTGCACGGCTCGGATCTCATCCTGCACGCCGGCGACGTCGGCCCGGCGGACATCCTCGCGCGGCTGCGCGACATCGCGCCGACCACGGCCGTACGCGGCAACGTCGATACCGCCATCTGGGCCACGGCGCTGCCGCTGACCGATGTCATCCCGGTGGGCGGCCTGGATCTCTACATGCTGCACGACCGCGCCGCGCTCGACCTGGACCCGGCGGCCGCGGGCTTCGCCGCCGTCATCTTCGGGCACTCCCATCGGCCGGGCGCCGAGATGCGGAACGGCGTGCTCTATCTCAACCCCGGCAGCGCCGGGCCCCGCCGCTTCACCCTGCCGGTCACGGTCGCCCGGCTCACCGTCGAGGCCGGCCGCCTCTCACACGAGATCCTCGACCTGGGCGTGTAACGGCCGTCCACCTTCGCAAATGCGGCCGCATTCGGGGGAACGCGGCCGCGCGTTGGAGCCGTCGCCAACGGCCCACCGCCCCTCATACGCACCGCATCGGACTGCGGCTCCCGTGGCACCGGGGTGGCACGTGGAGTGCCATCGGCCCGCGAACAGGCACGGCCGTCCGCGTCACCGCCGGCCGTCGTACCACACGGGGCAGCCGTCGGCCCGGCGCAGCGAGCGTCCGCCGGTCAGCACCGTGCGCGCCATGAAGCTGGCGATCTCCGAGCGGCGAGTAGAGTTCGAGCTTGCGGGCGCTGGTCGTCAGCGGGTGGCGCCGCAGGATCACGATCCGCAGGCGCGCGCGCCGGGCCACGCGCTTCAGGCGGCGGAACAGCTCGATTTCTTCGCTCGCGTAGAGCTCTTCGCTGAAGCCGCCCAGGGCGCGAAAGGCCGCGGCCTCGACGAAGATGAACGACCCGGCGGCCCAGCCCGTCACCCGGCTGATGACGTTCCACGCGCCGGCGGCGAAGGCCGCGAGCGCGCCGCCAGCGTCCATCACCACCGTGCTGCCGCCGGCGAGATAGCGGCCCGAGGCAATGGCCTCGGCGACATCGGCGAACAGCCCCGGCGAGGGCCGTGAGTCGGCATCCACGAAGACCAGCCACTGCCCGACGGCCGCCGCCGCGGCGGCGTTGCGGGCGCGCGAGATCTGGTTGATCGGCTCGAAGACCACGCGGGCGCCGTGGGCGCGGGCGACGGCCGCCGTGGCGTCGCTGGAGTTGTTGTCGCAGACCACGAGTTCGCTCGTCCAGCCGCGCGCCTCGAACACCGCCGCCGCGGTCTGGATACTGGTCAGCGTTGCGCCGAGGCCGCGCGCCTCGTTGTAGGCGGGCACGAGCACGGAGATGGTCACGGATCCATTCTACGGGCGGCGAGACGCCCGGGCACGCGCGTCATGGGCGCGCGCCGGCGCAGCGCCGGCCGGCGGCGCGCGCCTCCAGCCTGCCCCTACGGTGCCAGGCGGTTGTACTTGCGCAGCGCCTCGCGCAGCCGGTCGTGGGGCAGCCGCTCGACGCGGCGGCCGTCGGCGCCGGTCATGGTCTCGGCCGCGACCAGCGCGTTGATGATGGCTTCCTCGGTCGCCCAGGCCGTGGCCTCGAAGATCGGGCTGATCTCTTCGTTCGAGACCATCGCCAGCGACGCCAGACCGGATGCCTTGAAGGCGTCGGGGTTGGCCGTGGAGAACGCCAGGAAGATGTCGCCGGAGCCGTTGCCCGACAGTCCGCCGGTGCGCGCCAGGCCGAGCGTGGCGCGGCGCGCGAGCCGCTTCAGCTGGTGCGGCAGCAGCGGCGCATCGGTGGCCACGACGATGATGATCGACCCCGATCGCCGCGCGCCGGGTCGCCGGCCAGCGCCGCCTGCGCCGGGGTCTGCGGAAGCTCGCGTGCCGACCGGCACGCCGGCCACGAGCAACTGCGGCCGGCGGCCGAAATTGCCTGCACGAGCACGCCGACGGTGTAGCCGCCGCCGCTCGCGTCGCCAGCTGCGCGACGCGGTGCCGATGCCGCCCTTGAAGCCGTAGCACACCATGCCGGTGCCGCCGCCGACGTTGCCCTCGGCGCACGGCGCCGCCCGTGGCCGCCGTCGAGCGCGGCGAAGACGTGCTCGCGGCTTCACGTGGAAGCCGTTGATGTCGTTCAGCACGCCGTCGTAGGTCTCGGCCACGACCGGCAGCGACCACCAGTAGCCCGACGCGTCGGGCGTGGCCGCTGCTTGATGCGCCACTGGATGACCGCGTCGCGCACCACGCCGACGCTGTGCGTGTTGGTGATCATGCACCGGCCCTTCGAGGAAGCCCGACTCCTCGATCCAGGTCGTGCCGGTCATCTCGCCGTTGCCGTTCAGCGAGAACCAGCCGGCGAACGACCGGCTTGCCATCGAGTCGCGGCCGCGCGGCAGGACGGCGGTGACGCCGGTCCGCACCGGGCCCTGGCCGACGACCAGCGCGCCCTCGCCGGCGATGATCGTGGCGTGCCCGACCTCGACCCCGGCCACGTCGGTGATGGCGTTGAGCGGTCCGGGCGTGCCGTCGAACGGCACGCCGAGATCGCGCGCGCGCGGCGCGCGCTGACCCACCACGGGAGACGACGCGGCCCCCACGACGAGCACGGTCAGGGCCGCGGCCAGGACGGCAAAGCGTAAAGTGCGCATGGTGGCCGAGTCTACCGCAGTCGTACACGGGAAACGGCGGGCCCTGAGGCCCGCCGTTTCGGGTCGCGGTCGAGCGACGGCTGGTTCAGTTGGCGCCGGGCTTGCGCATCATCTGCTGGGCGCGCTCGGTGGAGGGCGGGGTCAGACCCTTGAGCCGCATGTAGGGGATGGCCGTGCCGTAGACCTCGTTGCTGTGCGCGATCAGGTTGGCCAGCACCGAGCCGCGGGCCACGCTGTTCTGGCCCTGCTTCACCATCTCGACGGCGCTGGCGTCGGTCAGCGCCTTGAACGCCTCGTCGCAGAACGCGAACGAGTCGGCCAGGGCCTTGACGAATTCGGCCTTGTTGGCCTTCTTCTCGTTGTCGTTGCCCTGGTTCGGGTTGGCGACGCCGCGCGCCGCGGCGCAGGCGTTGAACTGGGAATTGGCGGCGTGGCCCATCAGCTGGCCGAAGGTGCGGACCTCTTTGGTCGGCATGAACGTGTAATCGGCCTCGGCCATCTTCTCGGACATCTCGGTGAGATTGCGCTTGATGCCGTCGTAGCTGCGCTGCATGCCGGTCGGCGAGCGAGATGGTCTGGGGCGCGCCCTGGGCCATCTGGGCATGAGCGGAGGGGACGCTGAGGGCCAGGACGGCCAGCGCCAGGACGGACGAACCGGTGAACAGACACTTCATAGATGGAAACTCCTGTGGGATTGAAACCCGAACCACCGACTGTAGACGACCTGCCGGAAACGATCAACGAGCGGTTGGCCCCGGCCGTTCCGTGGCCACGGCGGCGTCGAGACGCTGCCGCAGGGCGCGATACTCGGGGCGTGGGCCCCGGTAGGCCAACTCGTCGACCGTGTCGAACACGGGCACGTCGGTGCGCAGCGTGGCCAGCTCCTTGAAGCGCAGCGCCAGGGCGCGATCGCGCTTCAGCGTGGCCGCCAGCGCCCCGGCCCGCGCGACATCCACCGTCCAGGCGCGGTAATCGTCGGGAATGGCCTCGAGATGCCCGTAGGTGGCCAGCACCGCGGCCGCCGACTTGGCGCCCCAGCCCGCCAGCCCCGGGAAGCCGTCGGCGCTGTCGCCGACGAGCGCCAGGTAGTCGGGAATCGACGCTCGGCGCCGACGCCGAACCTGGCCACGACGCCGGCCTCGTCGCGCGTCGTCCGCCGCAGCCGATCGAGCTGCACGACGCGCGTGCCGCGCACGCACTGCGCCAGGTCCTTGTCGGGCGTGCAGATGAGCACCTGAGTGACGCGCGGATCGAGCGCGGCCTTGGCCGCGGCCGCGGCCAGCGCGTCATCGGCCTCGAACTCCACCATCGGCCAGACCCGCACGCCCAAGGCCTCGAGCGCCTCCTCGAGAAGCGCGGAACTGCCCCCACAACAGCGGGTCGATGCCGTCGCCGGTCTTGTAGGCGGGCCACAGGTGATTGCGGAACGACTCGATCACGTAGTCGGTGGCCACGCCCACGTGCGTGGCCCCGTGGTCGAGCATGCTCCGCACCGAGTTGAGCACGCCCCGCACGGCGCCGACTTCCCGGCCTTCGCCGTCACGCGCCGACGGCACCGCGTAGAAGTGGCGGAACAGCTCGAAGGTGCCGTCGATGAGATGCACCTGCACGCCGACAAGCATACCCGCGCCGCGCCGCGCCGGGGCCGGCAGGTCCGTCCGCGCGGGGCGCGTGCTATAACGGATGCACCGCCATGGCTACCACCCGTCGTCGTTCGTCGCGCGCCGCCGCGCCCGCCCGGGCATCGTCGTCCTCCCGCATCGTCACGGTCGGGCTGACGCAGATGGCCTGCGGCACGAGCGCCCGCGCCAACCTCACCCGTCAGCTCGCCCTGGCGCAGCGCGCGGTCGAACGCGGCGCGCAGATCATCTGCACGCAGGAGCTGTTCCGGTCGCAGTACTTCTGCCAGTCGGAGAACCACGAGTGCTTCGGCTTCGCCGAGACCATCCCGGGACCGTCCACCGACGCCTTTCAGCAGTTTGCCGTGAAGCACGGCGTCGTGGTCGTGGCGTCGCTCTTCGAGAAGCGCGCGGCCGGGCTGTACCACAACACGGCGGCGATCATCGACGCCGACGGGTCGCTGCTCGGCATGTATCGCAAGATGCACATCCCCGACGACCCGCTTTTCTACGAGAAGTTCTATTTCACGCCGGGCGACACCGGCTTCCGCGCCTGGAAGACCAAGTTCGGCACCATCGGCGTGCTCATCTGCTGGGATCAGTGGTATCCCGAAGCGGCGCGGCTGACGGCGCTGCAGGGCGCCGAGATCCTGTTCTATCCGACGGCGATTGGCTGGCACCCGAGCGAGAAGAGCAAGTACGGCCTGGCCCAGCACCAGTCGTGGGAGGTGATCCAGCGCAGTCACGCGGTGGCCAACGGCTGCTGGGTAGCCGTGGCCAACCGCATCGGGCACGAGATCGTGCTCGGCCCCGACGGCAAGGCCGTCCACCCGGACGGCCTGGAGTTCTGGGGCCAGTCGTTCGTGGCGTCGCCCGACGGGCTGATCGTGCAGCGCGCCAGCGCCGACCGGGAAGATGTCCTGGTCGTGGAGTGCGACCTGGCGCGCGTGGAGTTCGCGCGCACCCACTGGCCGTTCCTGCGCGATCGGCGTGTCGACGCCTACGGGCAACTCACCGAACGCTTCATCGATGCGCCCGCCCTCCGCGGCCCCGGGCGGTAGCGCGGTGCCCGCCGTGCCGACCGCTGCCCGCGCCAAGGCACTGACCGGCACGCCGGCCGAGCAGGGCTACACGTTCCCGGCCGAGTGGGCGCCGCACGCGGGCACGTGGATCAGCTGGCCGCGGCCGGAGGGCATCTCGTTCCCCGACTTCTACCACCGCTCGATTGCCGACGTCACGCGCGTGGTCGGGGCCATCACGGCCTTCGAACCCGTACACCTCAACGTCCCGAATGCCAACTACGAGCGCATCGTCTGGGGCGTGCTGCGCGCCGCGGGCGTGCGCCGATCGCGGGTGCACTTCCACCACATCCCGACCAACGAGTGCTGGACGCGCGACCACGGCCCGGCCTTCGTGCAGCGCACCAGGCGCGGCCGGGTCGAGACGGCGGTGGTCGACTGGGGCTTCAACGCCTGGGGCGGCAAGTATCCGCCGTGGGACGCCGACGACGCCGTGCCCACGCGCGTGGCCGCCGAACTCGGACTGCCGGTCTTCGCGCCGGACATGGTCATGGAAGGCGGCGCCATCGACGTAAACGGCGCCGGCACGCTGCTCACCACGACCTCGTGCCTGTTGCACAAGAACCGCAATCCGGGGGTGTCGCAGGCCGAGATCGAACGGTATCTCAAGGCCTACTACGGGCAGCGCCACGTGGTGTGGCTGGGCGAGGGCATCGCCGGGGATGACACCGACGGCCACGTCGACGACCTGGCCCGGTTTCTCGAGGAACGCACCGTGGTCACCGCGGTCGAGCCCGATCCGGACGACGACAACTACCGCGTGCTGGCCGACAACCGCCGCCGCCTGGCCAAGGCGCGGGACGCCGACGGGCGGCCGTTCACGATCGTCGAGGTGCCGATGCCGACCGCGCTGGTGCACGAGGGTCAACGGCTGCCCGCCACCTACGTGAACTTCCTGTTCGTCAACGGCGGCCTGCTCGTGCCCACGTTTGGCGACCGGCGGCGCGACCGCCAGGCGCTGGCCATCCTGCAGCGCGCCCTGCCGGAACGCCGCGTGGTCGGCGTCGACTGCCGCGCGCTCGTCTGGGGCCTGGGCGCGATCCACTGCCTCACGCAGCAGCAGCCGCGCGGCTGACGCGCACGCCCCGTCCCGCCCCGGGCGGACTGGTAGAGTGTGGCATGCGGACGCTGCCTTCTGGACGCCTGGCTGCCGACCTCGCGTTCTCGCGCGCCGCCGGGGCGCCGCTCGTGGACGGCAACGCGGTCCGCTTGCTCACCGACGCCGCCGAGAACTACCCGGCCTGGCTCGACGCCATCGCCGCCGCCGAGCGGTTCATCCATTTCGAGAGCTACATCATCCACGGCGATCGCGCCGGCCACCGGTTCGCCGAGGCGCTGATCGCCCGGGCCCGCGCGGGCGTCACCGTGCGCGTCATCTACGACTGGCTGGGCGCGCTCGGGGCCACACCGCGCTCGTTCTGGCAGCCGCTGCGTGAGGCCGGCGTGGAGGTACGCGCCTTCAACCGTCCGGTGGCATGGCGGCCCCTGGCCTGGCTGACGCGCGACCACCGCAAGATGCTGGCGGTGGACGGCCGCGTCGCCTATGTCTCGGGCCTGTGCGTCGGCAACGCCTGGGTCGGATCCGACAAGGTGGCGCCGTGGCGCGACAGCGGCGTCGAGATCCTCGGGCCGGCCGTCGCCGACGTTCACGGCGAGTTCGGGGAGATCTGGGCGGCCATCGGCGCCCCCCTGCCGGCGGCGGAACTTCCCGAGCGCGAGGCCATGCCGCGCCAGGGCGGCGTGGCCCTGCGGGTCATCGGCAGCCGTCCGTCAGCCGCCAGCATGATGCGTCTCGACACGCTGGTGGCCAGCCTGGCGCGCGAACGGTTGTGGATCACCGACGCCTACTTCGTGGGCGTCCCCGGGCATGTGCAGGCCCTGACCGCCGCGGCCGCCGATGGGGTCGACGTGCGGCTGCTCGTCCCCGGCGGCAGCGACCTGCCGCTGGTGCGGTCGTTCTCGCGCGCCACCTACCGCGGACTGCTCGAAGGAGGCGTGCGGGTGTTCGAGTGGAACGGCTCGATGCTGCACGCCAAGACAGCCGTGGCCGACGGCCTGTGGGCCCGGGTCGGCTCGACCAATCTCAACTTGCAGAGCTGGCTCGGGAACTGGGAACTCGACGTGGCGGTCGAGGACGCGTCCTTCGCGGCGGTGATGGAGGCTACCTATCTGGCCGACCTGAGCCACTCGACGGAAGTGGTGCTGCCGGCACGCTACCGGCGCACCGACGGCACCGTGACGCCGGCCGGCGCGACCAAGGGCGCCCCGACGCCGCGCCTGGTCACATCGCGGCGGCGACGGCGGGGCGGGGGCCCCGGACGAGCCGCGGCCGGGGCGCTGCGGTTCAGCAATACCGTGGGCGCCGCCCTGACGGCGACCCGCGCACTGGGAGCTGCCGAGGCGCCGACCCTGGCGGCAGGCGGCGGCACCTTGCTGGGACTGGGGGCCCTGGCGGCCTGGAAGCCGGCGCTGCTGGCCTATCCGCTGGCGGCCGCCGCGGTGTGGCTGGGCCTGACGCTCCTCGGCGCGGCGTGGCGAGCCTTCCGCCCGGCCGCGGATCAGGCTCCACCCGGGTGATATACTGATTGGCTGTTGCGTCTGCCGGTAAGTGGTCAGGATCTCCATGTGGAGGCCCGCCCGGATCCGGCGAAAGGACCGAGAGTCATGAAGCCCGCCATCCACCCCGAATACCACGAAGTCACCGCGCACTGCGCCTGCGGCGCCAGCTGGACGACCCGTTCGACCAAGCCGGACGTGCACCTCGACATCTGCAGCAGCTGCCATCCGTTCTTCACGGGCCGCCAGAAGCTGATCGACACCGAAGGCCGCGTGGACCGCTTCAACAAGAAGTTCGGCGCGCAGACCGTCGATGCCCTCAAGGCCGCCACCAAGGCCAAGAAGGACGCCAAGGCCGCCAAGGCCAAATCCAGCTAGCTCCCGCTACCGTCGCCCTTCTTCCCGGCGTCGCCGTTTCGTGCACGGCGCGCGCCGAGGAGGAGGCCCGCCAGACCCGCGGCCCCAAGCCCGGCCGCACCCAATCCCATCAACGTCTTGGACCACCGCCCGGAGCGCTGTGGCGGCTGGGCCGCGCCCACGAGCTGGCGGTAGACCTCCGCCTCGGGCGGCGGCGGCTGGGCCGGTCGCGGACGGCCGGTGCTCTCCGGCGCGGGCACCCAGCGGGTGATGTAGGTGAACTGGTCAGACGCGCACAACGGGCAGCAATACTCGTCGTGCACTTCCTCGCAGTCCAAACAGAGGCGGGCCGTCCGTAACTGCATGGTGCCAGTGTAACGTGACCAGCGGCGCGGCGATCTCGCCCGTCGGCCCGTGCGGCCACGCCCACGACCCGGCCGGGCGTAAACCTCCTGGCGGGCCCAGTGACGCGCTGGCGGCGGTACATACGAAGGGCGGCTCGCGGGAGCCGCCCTTCGCCCTGTCAGTTCGGGTCTCGCGCTCCGACGCGCCAGATCCCAGGTGCGCGCCGTCAGAACCGGGCGGTCACGCCGAAGCGGATGATGCGCGGTGTCAGGATGCGGGTCGGCCGGCCCCAGGTCGACCCGAGCGCCTCGTTCTGCAGCAACACGTGGTTGGCGTTGAGCACGTTGAACAGGTCCAGGGTGCCCTCGAGGCTGGCCGGGCCGACGCGGAACCGCTTGCTGGCCCGCAGGTCGAGGAACTGGTTGACCGTCTCGGTGCGGTCGGTGCCGCGCGGCGCGACGCGCACGGTGGCGCTCGGCTGCGTGGTCGTGGGGTTGGCAAACGAGAACACCGCGGTGCGGCTCAACGGGTCGCCGTCGCGCGCGTTGTACTTCGCCGCCAGGGTGATGTCGTACCAAGGCAGCATGTAGCTGCCCGACAGGTTGAACACCCAGGGCACGTCGGTGAAGACCGAACCGTCCTCTCGATTGATCAGGCAGTTGGGGTCGTTGAGCAGCGGACAGGCGCCGACGTTGCCGCCCTGCGTGAAGGTGCCGCTGTGATCGAAACCGCGGTGACGCTGTAGCGACAACCCGGCGAGCGCCTGCCAGCGGTTCGACATCTTCTTCTGGAGGTCGAAGGTCACGCCGTTGTAGTCGCTCTCGAGGACATCGACGTTGGTGATGACGCGGTTCTGCAGGCTGCCGAACTGCGGCTGCAGCTTGTACAGGGTGATCTCCTGCACCTGGCCGCTCACCGGATCGGTGAAGGTGCGGTTCTCGGGGGTGTAGGCCGAGGCTGGCCGGGCCGCGTCGATCAGGCCGAGGCCGTTGCGGTGCTGGCGCCGGTGATAGCTGACGCCGATGGCCAGGTTCGGCACCAGTTGGTGCTCCACGCCGGCGTTGATTTCGTCGCTGTAGGGCCGGTCGGCGTCCTGGTCGAAGGTCGGGAACAGACCGCGCGAGAAGACCGGCAGCGCGCCGAGTTCTCCGGCGTCGAGCCGCTGATTGCCGTTGGCGTCGTTCCACGCCACGTTCTGCGTCGCCAGCGCGTTCGGATTGGTGGCCTCGACCAGCTCCGAGCCGAACTGGTTGAAGAAGCGGCCGTAGAAGGCCTTGATGGCCGTCTGGCCGTTGCCGAAGACGTCGTAGGAGATGCCGAGCCGCGGCGCCACGTTGAGCGAGAAGTCGTAGATGTCGGTCTGCGGGAACGACCGGGCGCCGACGTAGCTCCCGGCCGGGCTCGATTGCTCGGGCAGGTAGCCGGAGGCGCCGTCGAAGCGGACGCCAGCGTTGAGCGTGGCCCGGCCCAGCACCCAGCGGTCCTGCAGGAACGCGCCCCAGGTCTCCATCTTGTGGTCCGACACGATCGGCGTGTTGGCGATCTGCGCCTGGAAGCCGCACGCCGTCGCGCAGTTCGAGCAGGATGTCGCCGTTGCGGACGCGGTCGTAGCCCATGCGCTCCCACGACAGCTGCACGCCGGCCTTGAAGTCGTGCGTGCCGGCGCAGGTTGGGCACGAAGTAGCTGAAGGTGCCGTTGGCCTGGTAGCGGTGGTTGGGATTGATCGACTGGATCTCGGCGGCGTTGATGCGCGTGAAGCGCACGGTGTCGCGGACGGCGATGCCGGTGGCGCCCTCCTGATAGCGGCTCGGGAACTCGCCCCACATGCGGCCGAAGCGCGCGTCGAAGACGCCGCGCTGCCCCACGACCTGATTGAACTGCGCCACGTAGTTCTGCGCCGGCTGGTCCTGCAGCGTCGTGGCCACGTCTTCCACGAACAGGTAGGGCGAGTCGCGGCGGTGGAAGCGGTTCTTGAGGTTGCGGTTGAACATGAACGAGGCGCGCGTGGTGGCCGCCACCTGCGCGGTGACCTTGCCCATGTAGTTCTCGATGCGGTTGTCGTCGATGGCCTGCGATCCGTCGGCGTTCACGGCCCCGATCTGGAACTGGTCCAGCCGCCAGCGGCGGGTCGCGCCGAAGAACCACAGGCGGTCGCGCTTGAGCGGGCCGCCGAGCGTCGAGCTCCAGTCGTAGGACACGTCGATGGGGTTGCCGGCCGCGCCGGTCTGGCCGCCGGCGGCGAGGCCGAGGCGGGTCCGCAGGTCGTCGTCGATGTTCGAGCCCTGCAGCTTGTCGTTCATGAAGTAGAAGTTGTGATCGCTGGTGAAGCGATTGCCGCCCGACTTGGTCACCATGTTCATGTAAACGCCCGAGACATCGCTTTCGGCGGTGCCAGAAGCCGTCTGCATGTTGTATTCCTCGTACATCTCGAAGCCGTAGTACTGCATCGTCGCGCCGCCGCTGCCCCCCGGCCAGTTGGTCTTCAGGCCGTCGATCGAGAAGGACTTCTGGCTGTCGGCCGAACCGAAGGCCTCGAGGTTGTGACTGCTGCATGCCCTCGGTGCCGCCGACGTCGAGCCGGCCGGTGACCACGCCGGGCACCAGCCCGGCCATCACCCACGGATTGCGGCCGGAGGGGATGTTCTCGTAGAGGTCCTTGCTGATGTTGGTCTGGGTCACGGTGGAGGATACGTCCACGACCGGCGTCTCGCCGCTGACGGTGATGGTTTCCTGCAGCGAACCGACGCCCAACTCGAGGTCGAGGCGCGTGGTGCGGTTCACCTGCACGGCCACACCCTCGCGGGTCTGCGTGGTGAAGCCGGTCAGCTCGAAGGCCACGGTGTAGTTGCCCGGCGGCAGGCCCGTGAGCGAATAGAGCCCAGCCGCGGTGGTCACCATGGAGCGGGGGGCCGTGCCCTCGCCAGAAACGGTGATGGTCACGCCGGGCAGCACGCCGCCCTGCGCGTCTCGCACCACCCCGGATAGCGCGCCGGTCTGCTGCGCCTCAGCGCTCGAGGTGCCGAGCGCCAGGCCCAGCGCGAGTACGGTCGTCCATCGACAAAGCACGTTCATGAAGTTCGTCCTCCCAATGGCGGTTGTTCAGTACCGCCCCGGGTATGCAAACGCCGTGCGAATCCAGGCATCGCGGTGAATTGGGCTGGGGCAGACTTCCGGCCCGAAAAACACGCTTTCGTAAGGACGAGCTGCGAGTCAATCCGAGCGCTTGGATCTGCTGGGGTTGAAGGTGCCGGGGAATTGGTCGGATCCGTCCGGGCGTACAAAACAAGGGCGGCCTCCCTTGCGGGAGAGCCGCCCTGAAGTGTCCCGACCGTGCGGGCTTAGAAGTTGAGGCTGAAGCCGACGCGGATGATGCGGGGCGACAGGATATCGGACGGGTAGAGGTACGACGAGCCCACCGTGGCGTTGTTGTTCGTGGTCGTGTCGGCGTTGCCGACGTTGAACACGTCCACCTGCGGCGTCAGGCTGCGGCTGCCGAAGCGGAACACCTTCGAGAGGCGCAGGTCGAGCATCGTCACGTTGTCGAAGCGCTCGTCGCCGCGTTCGCTGAGCAGCACGGTCTGCGTCGCGCGGGTCATCACCACACCGGCGGCGGCGGCCTGCGCCCGCGTCACCGACGCGGTCGAGACGTAGGGATAGCCGCTGTTCGAGATCAGCGTGCCGGCCAGGCTGATGTCATACGGCAGACGGTAGCTGCCCGACAGGCGGAAGGCCACCTGCGAGTCGTTGCCGATGATGCCGTCGGGGTAGGTGGTGTTGTTGGGATCGTTGAGGTCGGCCGTGCCGGACTGACCACTGGAGTTGTTCACGCCACCAGTGTTCTTGCCGAGCGTGAGACCGGCGACCATCTGCCAGTTGTTCGAGAACCGCTTGTTGGCCGTGAACTCCACGCCCTTGTAATCGGTGTCGAGGTAGTCCTGATTGTCGCGGATGTTGTTCTGCGCGCTGGCCAGGGCCGGGTCGAGGTTGTAGACCGTGACGGTCTGGGGCGCGGGATTGGCCAGCGTGCCGCCGGGGCCGTTGGGAATCGTGAGCTGGAAGGGCGTGTAGGCGCTGGTCGGCACGGCGGCGTTCCTGACGCCGAACTGCTCGCGATTGGTGCGGTAATAGAACATCGCGGCCACGCGCACGGCGCCCGACAGCTGCTGTTCGACGCCGGCCGTGATCTCGTCCGAGTAGGGCCAGTCGACGCCGTCGGCGTAGAAGGTCGAAACGCCGCCGCTGAAGGCTCGCGCAGACGCCCTGTTCGGACTCCTGGAACTTGCCGTCGCCGTTGGGGTCGGTCCACACGCAGGTGCGGCTGCCGGCGGTGAGCGGGTTCACGTTGGTGACCCGGTCGATGCCGGTCTGCAGGCCGTAGCGGCTGTAGCGACGCCTTGAGGGCGGTCGAACCGTTGCCGGTCAGGTCGTAGGCCGCGCCGGTGCGCCACACGAAGATGTTCTGGTTGAGGGCGTCCTGCTCGCTGACGTTGCGGGCCGGCGAGAAGCGGCCGGCGGGCGCCGACTGGTCGGGCAGCACGCCGTTGTAGCGGTCGTAGCGCAGGCCGAGGTTCAGCGTGAGACGGTTGACCGACCAGCTGTCCTGGAGGAACAGGCCGACGAGATTGGCGATGTTCTTCGAGGTCACGGGCGTGTTGAACTGGCGCACCTGAGCCGGGATGCCGTTGTTGTACTCGACGTAGTGGTCGCCGCGCACCGAGTACTGCGACTCGTAGGACAGCCGGCCGAGCTGCACCCCGCCCTTGAACAGGTGTTCGCCGCCCTTGTTGACTTGCTGTAGCGTGACGACGTTGTCCCACTGCCCGCGCGAGTTCGGCTGGTGCTCTTCACGCGTGGCGGCGAAGAACGCCTCCGAGCGCGCGTTGTCCACCTTGCGGATGGCGTCGGCCGCGGTGCCCGGCTGGTAGAGGTAGTTGGTCTGCCCGTCCATGACGCTGAAGTTCGACTCGAACACGACGCGCTTCCTGATGCCCGTGTACTTCGCCTGGGTGGTCGAGGCCGGGTTGGTCTGCACGAGCGAGGCGATGTCGGTGACGATGTTCGGCGGGCGTGTCGCGCCGATGGCCGCGGATCTTGTTGTTCCACAGGTAGGAGCACGACAACCTTCTGGTTCGGCGTGATCTGCGCCACAGCCTTGCCCGAGTAGTTCTTCAGGTCGTTGTCGTCGAGCGCCTGGCTGCCGTCGGCGTTGCGTGGCGTTGACCAGCTTGTTGACCACCCACTTGCGGATCGTGCCGTTGACCCACAGCCGGTTCTGGATGATGGCGCCGCCGCCGGCCAGAGTTGAAGTCGTAGGTCTTCTTGGTGGGGTTGCCGAGGAACGTTCGGGTTGACGCTTCTGCGTCGCCGAGAAGTTTTCGCTCTGCAGGCTGTCGTTGGCGAAGTTGTAGCGGACGTTGCCGCTCCACTTGTTGCCGCCGTCCTTGGTCACCATGTTGATGGAGACGCCGCCGGCCAGCATTTCGGCGGGAATCGCCGAGGTCATGTAGTTGACCTCTTCGAACATCCCCTGGTCGTAGTAGATCATCGTCGCGCCGCCGCCGCCGCCGGGCCAGTTCACCGTGGCGCCGTCGATGTTGTAGCTGACGTCGTTGGTGTTCGAGCCGTGCGACGACATGCTGCTCTGCTGCATCGACTGGGTGCCGCCGACGTCGTAGGTCGCGACCTGCACGCCGGGGATCAGCTTGGCCAGCGACCACGGGTCGCGGCCGGTCGGGCACGCCCTCGAGGATTTCCTGGTTCATGACCGTCTGCTGCACGTTCGAGCGGACGTCCACCGTCGGCGATTCGCCGGTGACCGTGATCGTCTCGCTCAGGGCGCCGACTTCCATCTTGCCGTTGATGGTCGCCACGAACGCCGGCGCTGATGCGCACGTCCGGGCGGTCGACGGTCCGGAAGCCCTGGAGCTCGAACTTGACGTCGTACGCGCCGGGCGCCAGCCGGTCGAACCGGTAGGAGCCGCTGGCGTCGGTCACCTTCGACTGGGTGCCGCCGATGATGCGGTCGCCGGTCAGGGTCACGTTCACCCCGGGCAACACCGCGCCGCTGTCGTCGGACACCGAACCCGTAATCGAACCCGTTTGCTGCTGGGCGTGTGCCATGGGCACCGCGAGCAGCAGAGCCGCACAGGCGGCAACCGCTACTACCAATCGACGAATATTCATCTCTTCTCCTTCAGGACTTCACTTCTCTGGTCGGTCGATCGCTGCAAGGCGCAACGCGCTACTGTACTGCAGAAGTGGCTGTTTTGGGCCGGGAACGTCACACAATGCCCGGATGGACGTAATCCAAAAACCAGGACTACTCGACCCGGTCGTCGTCCAACTGGGTGATTAGTTCGCCCGGGGCGAGCCGGTGCAGCTTGCGCTCGAGCCGTGCCAGGCGACGCTGTGCATTGGCGCGATGCCGGTCCGCCGAGGGCTCGGCCAGAGCGGCCAGCACCAGCGTCCGGGCCGCCCCGAAATCCCGCGCCCGGTGCTCGTGATAGATGGCCAGCGCCTCCCGCGCCTCGCGCCGGACCAGCGCCGACACCCCGCGCGTGGCCAGCAGCGCCCGCCACGCCTCGGCGGCGCCCTCGACCCGGCCGGCGCGCCGCAGGCACAGGGCCAAGCGGCGCAACGACTCGCCCCGGAGCCGGGCATCGCCGACGGCGCCGCCCTGCGCGGCGGCGCGGCTGTAACAGGCTTCGGCCTCGGGCTGGCTGCCCAGACGCTCGTAGATGCGGCCCAGCCCCAGGCATTCGTAGCCCTGGGTCGCGACCGCGGGTCCGCGCACCACCAGCGTGGCGGCGCGGGCGCAAACCAGCAGCGTGGACAACAGGTCGAGGCGGTTGTGTTCGAGCACTGCTTCGAGCGGCTCGGCCCGGGCGTCGCGGGCGAACTGGAAGAACCGCGCCGGAATCTCGAAGCCGGGCACGTCGCCGATGCGGTGCAGACCCGACAGCCGCTTCTCCAGCACCCCCAGCGAGCAGCTCGAGTCGTCGGGGTCGGGACCGGCCAGTTCGGGCCGATCGCGCCAGAAACGGCGGGCCGGGTGCAGCGCGTCGAGGTGGGGCAAATCCCCCCACGGCCACGCCAGGCGGTTGAAGTTGAACCGCATCTCGAGCAGCGGCAGGTCGAAGGTGCGGCCGTTGAAGGTGACGATGCCGGAGCGGTCGCCCATCCATTCGGCCAGCGTCGCCAGCTGGGCCCGTTCGTGTTCGAAGCCGGGCGACAGGAACTGACGCACGACCACGCCGTCGCCCTCGATGCGCGCGCAGCCCACCAGGAACGCCTGCGTGCCGGCGCCGCCGGCCAGGCCGGTCGTTTCCAGGTCGATCACGCACAAACCGTCGAGCTCGTTGGCAACCGCCGGCGGCGCGGCCCCGCCAGCGCGCTGCCCGGGCCAGGCCCGTCGTAACAACCCCAGCCCTTCGGCCGACTCACGCAGCGCACGCACCAGGTCGCCGACCAGATGCCGGCCATGACGCGCGTCGGCGGGATAGACGCGGTCGACGACGATGCACAGCCCCTCGGCCCGCTCGGCCACGACGCCGCCGAGCGTGGCGGCGGCGTAACGCACGCGCGCAGCGCGGTCCTGTGGCGTCGCCGCGGCGGCCGGGCCGGGCGCGGACGCACCGGGCGCCGGCGGCGGCGCGGCGGGGGGGCGCCGTCGACCTCGGCGTCGACGCGCGGCACGGGCGAGCCGCCGACCACGGCCCGCAGACGGTCGGCCAGCGACGGACGCATCGCCGCCATCAGAAGGGCGCGTCCTCGAGGGCGGCGCGGTCGGCCCCGTCCGGCAGCGCGGCGGCCACGCCGAGCGCCGCCAGCAGCGCCAGCGCCACGATCTTGGCGCGCGGTCCGGTCTCGCCAATCGGTCCCACGCAGGTCGGACAGCCGTGGTCGCATTCACACCCGGCGATCAGCTCGCGGGTGCGGCCGAGCAGGTCGGCGTGCATGCCGTGGAGCGGCGCCGAGAAACCGATGCCGCCAGGAAAGGCGTCGTAGAGGTAGATGCGCGGCTCGTCGCCGAGGCTTTCGGGAATCGCGGTGCGGCCGCCGACTGGCGCGGTTTCGCCCTGGGCGTCGTCGCCCTGACCGAAGGCCACGCCCAGGTCGCGCGCATCGCACATGAGCAGCAGCGTGGCCACGTTCTTCATGGCGAAGCCCAGCCCGACGACGCCGTCGCGCTTGTCGTCCTTCGACCACGGCAAGGCCTGCATCGTGGCCCGCGGCACCGACAGCCAGTAGGCGGTCGTGTGCATCTGCTGCTCGGGCAGGTCGAGCTCGCCCGAGCCGACGTTCTCGTTGGTGTAGAACTTGATCTTCTTGAAGCCGACCACGCGCGACGACACGTGCACGTCGCCGTGCGTGGCCGACTGCCCGGCGCCTTCCGCGATGTCCAGCACGGTGACCTTGGAGTAGGAGATGGCCGTCGTGTAGTAGTCGCAGTTCACGTCGCGGACGAACGCCTTGCGGTGGTCGTAGTCGAGCGACTCCACCTGATAGAGGCGGCCTTCCACGATGTAGATGGCCTTGGGATGCAGCGTCGTCGGCCCGCTCGTGAAATCGGTTTCGCCGATTACCTTGGCGCCGGCGCCGATGTCCACGATCACGAAGTTGTCCGAGGTGATCGAGCGCAGGCTCACGGCATCGGCCGGATAGCTTTCGCTGGTCCAGTGCCATTGCCCCGGGTCGTCGCTGTCCGGGTCGCCCGAGCGGTGCACCAGCCCGTTCTCGCGCAGGATCATCAGCACCTCCTGCACGTCGACCGATCCGAACGTGTCGGTGCCGCTGAAGGGCAGCTCGAAGGCGCCGCACTTCACGTGGTCCACGAGGATGTGCAGGTTGTCGGGATTGACCAGCGCGTGCTCGGGGGAGGCGTCGAAGAAGTAGGCGGGATGCTTGGCCACGAACTGATCGATGGGCGCGCTCGACGCCACCATGACCGCCGCGGAGCGCGCGGCGCGGCGGCCGGCGCGGCCCGCCCGCTGCCAGGTGGCGGCAATCGTGCCGGGATAGCCGGCCAGGACCGAGACATCGAGCGCGCCGATGTCGATGCCGAGCTCGAGCGCGTTGGTCGAGACCACGCCGCGCACCTTGCCCTCGCGCAAGCCCTTCTCGATCTCGCGCCGGCGCAGCGGCAGGTAGCCGCCGCGGTAGCCGCGGATCTGTTCGGCCATGCCCGGCACGGTCTCGAAATCCTCTTTCAGATAGGTGGTCAGAATCTCGGTGGCGAGCCGGCTCTGGGCAAAGACGATGACCTGTAAATTGCGGCGCAGGAACTCCCCCGCCACCCGTCGCGCTTCGGCCAGGTACGACCGGCGGATACCCAGTTCGCGGTTCACCACCGGCGGGTTCACGAACACGATGAACTTCTCGCCGCGCGGCGCGCCGCTTTCCGCGATGTGCGAGAAGGGCCGTTCGGCCAGCCGTTCGGCCAGCTCGCGCGGATTGGCGATGGTGGCCGACGAGCAGATGAACTGCGGATCCGAGCCGTAGTGGCGGCAGATGCGCTGCAGCCGGCGCAGCACGTTGCACAGGTGGCTGCCGAACACGCCGCGATAGGCGTGCAGCTCGTCGATCACCACGTACTTCAGGTTCTCGAACAGCTTGGCCCAGCGCGGGTGATGCGGCAGGATGCCGGCGTGCAGCATGTCGGGATTGGTGAGCACGATGTGCGCGCGCGTCCGGATGGTCTTGCGCGCATCGGCCGGCGTGTCGCCGTCGTAGGTGTGGACGCCGATGTCGTCGGCGCCCTGGGCGCTGATGAGCGCCGTGAGCTCGTGCAGTTCCGCCATCTGGTCCTGCGCCAGCGCCTTGGTCGGGAACAGATACAGCGCGCGCGCCGCCGGGTCCTTCAGGATGGCGTCGAGCACGGGCAGGTTGTAGCAGAGCGTCTTGCCCGAGGCGGTCGGGGTCGTGACCACGATGTGCTCGCCGGCGATGACGCGCTGGTAGGCCTCGGCCTGGTGGCAATAGAGCTGACGCAGGCCCCGCCCCTCGAGGGCCGCCTGCAGGCGCGGGTCCAGCCCGGCCGGGTAGGGCTCGAACTTCGCCTCGACCGGGGCCAGCCGGCGCACGGCCGTGATGACGCCGTCGGGCGTGTCGGGCCGCTCCATCCATGGCCCGGGCGCCAGGTGCTCCAGCGCGCCGCGCAGGGCGAGATCCTTGCGCTCGACCATGGAGGTGGACGCCGGGAGGGAAGGGGTCGGCTTGGCTGACATGCGCAAATCCGTGAGCCCGGGCATCGTACTAGGCCGGCGAAAGACGATCAACAGGCGAAAGTAGGTCGTGCCCCGAGCCAGACCCATCCGCCCTCGCAGAAACTGCAGCGGGGAAAGTTGTAACCGTGACAGGCCCCGTTACAAATGGGCATGCCGTCGCCCAGGGGCCCGGAACGATGTCAGCACGACCGGCGCGACCGGCCCCTAGCACCTCGTGCTCGTCACGGAGGGCTACCCCGCAATCCGTATGCGCCCGCCATCGCCGCGGCGAACCACCCCGAAGGCGAAAAGCAGCACCGGGTAGGCGACGCCGCCCACCACCACCGCCAGCAGCGACCCCCGCAGCCCTAGTGCCGTCACCACGCCCGCCATCCCCACCCCGGCCAGCAGGCACTTGACCAGGGCCGCGACCGGCGCGGTTCCCGGAATCAGGCGGCGCGCCGCGACGAAAGCCATGCCCAGGCGCACCACTTCGCTGGCCACCGTGGCCCACGCCGCCCCGACCAAGCCGTAGCGCGGAATCACCACCAGGTTGAGCGACACGTTCACGACCGTCGCCACGATGTTCACCCGTAGCAGGGCGTCCTCGCGGTGGCGGGCGATGAGCGACGCCACGGCCACCTCGCGTAGCCCGCCGATGGGCACGGCCAGCACCAGCACCTGCAGGGCCATGGCGGCCGGCGCGTAGGCGGCGCCGAAGAGCAAGCCAATGACGAGCGGCGCCACCAGCACTCCGCCGGCGGCGACCGGCATGGTCACGGCCAGGGCGGTGACGAGCGCCGTCCCATAAGTGGCCGCGGTCGCCGCGGTGGGGGGCGCGGTGCCAGCCAGCGCCGGCAGCACGGTGTGGGCATAGGCGATCATCAGGTTCGCGCAGAACGAGATCAACACGTAGGCCGCGGCATAGTGCCCGGCCGCCTCTTCCCCGCCGAGCACCCGCAGCATCAGCAAGTCGATGTTGTAGAGAACCAGACCGAGCAGCGTGAACACCGTGAGCCGCCGCCCGCGACGGAGCAGGTCGGCCACCGGCCGAGCGCCGACGGCGTGGCGCAGGTCGACGCCCAGGCCGGGCAGCCCGCGCACGAGCAGCAGCGCCGCCGCCAGTCCGCCGACCACCACCGCCACCGGCGCGCCGAGCAGGTCGCGCGGTCCGCGGACGAGCGCCAAGGTGGCGGCCACGGTCACCAGTTCGCCCGCCATGCGCGAGAAGGCCACGAACTGGGGTCGCTGCAGGCCGAGGTAGACCCAGCGCACGCTCAGCGCGACGGCCGGGAGCCCGAACACGTAGAGCGCCAGCACCAGGCCGTCGGGTTGCGGCAACAGGAAGGCGCCGGCGGGCACGAGGATGAACAGCAGCGCCGCCGCCACGCGCAGCCGGTACTTGAGCACGCCGGCGAGAATCGCATTGACGCGTTCCGCACCGGCCGCGGCTTCGGTCATGCCGCCCAGTTCCACGCCGCCATCGGCGATCTGCGACAGGTAGAGCATCACACCGGCGGCCACGGCCACGACGCCGTAGGCCTCCGGACCCAGCGTGCGGGCGAGGTAGACCGTGGTGCCGAACGCGACGAGACGCGCGGCCGCTTCGCCCACGGCCAGCGCCAGTGAACCGGTGACCGGCCGCGCCGTCATCCTACGCCTGATTCCAGGCCAGCCGCGCGGCGACGGCTGGATTGGCCAGCACGCCGGCGAAGTCGGGGTCACGCGGCAGGCGCCAGCGCGTGAACGGGCCCAGCTGCGCCAGCGGCGCCTCGAGGTGCTGGAGGACCGGCTCGACATCGTCTTGCAGCGCGTAGAGGGCGGCCATGTAGTAGCGCGTATACGGATCGTCGGCGCCGGTGGCCAGCCGCCGGTTGAAGGCTTCGATGCCGAGATCGGCGAAGGCTCGCGACTCGAGCGGCTCGCCTTTGCGGAGATAGGCGGCGGCCAGCTTCTGGTGGACCTCGATGAGCGAGCGGTCGCGCAGCCCGTGATCCGTGCTGGTCAGGAACGTCAGCTCGCGCCGGTACTCGCGCACGGCCTGGTCGTGACGGCCGCGCAGGTAGTGGACGTAGCCAAGGCGCGTGTGCGCGCCGACGACGATCAGGCCCTGGGCGCCCGACATCGCTTTCTGCTGCAGTTCCACGGCGGTCTCGGCCGCGCGCTCGGCGCCGTCGAGATCGCCCGAAAGGGCCCGCAACAACGCCAGTTGCAGGTAGGTGTAGCCGGCCTCGGGCGCTAGTGCGGCGGACCGCTCGAAGTGCGAGATGGCCTGGGCGATTTCGGCATGGCCGAACCACAGCACGCGCGCCAGCTGGGCGTGCGCCAGAGCGCTGTCGGGCTCGAGGGTCAGACCACGGCGAATCGCCGCCTCGGCGCCGGCATTGTCCCCCATGCTGGCCAGCGTCTGCCCCAGCCGTACGTGACCTTCGGCACGGCCCGGCGCAATGGCCACGGCCCGTTCGAGCAGGGCACGGCTGCGCTGAAGCACGTGAGGCAGGTTCATGAAGGCGCCCCGCAGCTGCAGCGCTCCGCCGAGGGCAATGAGCGCATCGACGTAGTCGGGCTCCTGCGCCAGCGCCTGCTCGAACAGCGCGATGGCGCGCTCGACCGATTCCGGCGTCGCCAGGCGCAGGTTCAGCATGGCGCGCGAATATGCCTCGAACGCCTGAGGCGACGGCGCGTCGGCGCCGATGGCGCGGCGCTCGCTCGATTCGAGTTCGCGCTGCAGCCCCTGCCGCACCAGGTCCTCGACCAGGCGATCCTGCAATTCGAAGATCTCGTTCATCATGCCGTCGAGTTTCGTGGCGGACACGGTGCGCCCGGCCTCGACGTTGATGGTCTGGGCCGTGATGCGGACGCGCTCGCCCAGCCGCTGCACCGCCCCGGACACCACCCAGGTGGCGCCGAGCCGCCGGCCCAATTCAATCGACTGGCGTTCGTCGACGACCCGGCCCAGGTGGGAGCCGGCGCTGCGCTGCGCGTCGAAGATCTGCTCGCGCGAGATGGTGCGCAAACCGCGGACCTTGGCGAAGTCGGTGGTCAGCGACTCGGCCATCCCCTGGCCGACCCATTCATCGGCCGGGGTGCCGGTGAGGTTGGCGAAGGTGAGCACGGCCACCGACCGCTCGGTGGACGCGGCCGCCGCCGGAGCGGCGCCGTGGCCGAATCCCACCGGCGGCAGATGCATGCCCGGCCGCCAGGTGTGGTGGCCGCTCGACGCCGCCACGCGCAGCAGCCGCTCGCGCGCGTGGTGCAGGTCCACGTAGAGCTCGCGGGCCGACTGGTAGCGGAACGCCGGGTCCTTGGCGAGCGCCTTGCGCACCACCGCCTCGACATCGG
Organism: uncultured Acidobacteriota bacterium; assembly: GCA_963843885.1. Lineage (GTDB taxonomy): Bacteria > Acidobacteriota > Vicinamibacteria > Vicinamibacterales > UBA2999 > CADEFD01. The sequence goes on along the minus strand of CAWJMJ010000002.1, from coordinate 6,975 downwards.
CCGGCACGGCGTAGTTGTAGCGCGCCAGGGCGTCGGGCTCCTGGTTCAGGATACGGTCGGCGGCATCGGCGACGGTATCGGACAGGAACGGCGGGCGGCCGGTCAGCATCTCGTAGAGCACGGCGCCCAGGCTGAACAGGTCGGCGCGATGGTCCACGTCGGCGCCGCGCAGCTGCTCGGGCGACATGTAGTTGAGGGTGCCCAGCACCATGCCGGGCATGGTCACGCCCATGGTGCGGGCCGAGGCGCCATCGATCCGGCGCAGGAATTTCGCCAGGCCGAAGTCGAGCACCTTCACGAGCTGCCGGCCGGTCGAGCATGACGTTGGCCGGCTTGATGTCGCGGTGCACCACGCCGCGCGTGTGGGCCTCGTCGAGCGCGTCGGCCACCTGCATGCCGACCTCGAGGGCCTCGGGGATGGCCATGGCGCCGCGCGCCAGGCGCGTCGAGAGCAGTTCGCCCTCGACGTATTCCATGGCGATGAACAAGTCGGAGCCGTTCTCCACCAGGTCGTAGGTCACGGCGATGTGCGGCGAGCGCAGGACCGAGGCGGCTTGCGCTTCGCGTACCAGCCGCTCGCGGGCGGCGGGGTCGGCGGTGTCGGACGAGGTCAGGAACTTGAGGGCGACCTGGCGGCCCAGGCGCGTGTCCTCGGCCAGGAACACCTCGCCCATGCCCCCGGCGCCGAGACGACTGAGCACGCGGTAGTGCAGGAGCTGCGAACCGACGGCGGGGACGCCCGGGGCCATGCGCGTATTCTAGTCGGCCGTCGGCTGCTCGCCGCGGCGCGGCGAGGCTAGAACGAGCGGCTCTGACAGCCGTCGACGACCACCGAGGTCCCGCTCACCCAGCTGGCCTTGGCCGACGCCAGGAACGCCACGACATCGCCGACTTCTTCGGCGCGGCCGAAGCGGCCGAAGGGCAGTTCGGCGGCAATGAACCTGGCGATGCCCTCGGGGTCGGCTTGCTGGCGCTTGTGCCACGAGCCGCCCGGGAACGAGATCGAGCCGGGCGAGACGCTGTTGACCCGGATGTTGTCGGCGGCGAGCTGGAGGGCCAGCGACTTGCCGAGGCTGATTTCGGCCGCCTTCACCGCGTTGTAGGTCATGCGCCCGCCGGCCTCGCGGCCGAAGATCGACGAGATGATGACGATGGCGCCGCCGCCGCGTTGGCGCATCGAGGGCACGACCAGCCGCGACGCGCGGATGGCCGGGAACAGCGTGTGGTCGAGCGCCTCCTGCCACTCGGCGTCGGTCGTGCCCACGAGATCCCCGCCGCGCGCGAGCGCCACGTTGTTCACGAGCACGTCCACGCCGCCGAAGCGCTCGATGGTGGCCGCGACGACCGACGCGATGCCCTCGGCCGTGGCCAGGTCGGCGCGCACCGCCAGCACTTCGGCCGGCTCGGCCGCAACCGCCGCCAGTTCGAGGGCGGCCTGCGCGAGCGCCTCTTCGCCGCGGGCCGAGATGCATACGTGACACCCTTCGGCGGCCAGAGCGCGGGCGCTGGCCAGGCCGAGACCCCGGCTCGAACCGGTGACGATGGCGACTTTGCCGTTGAGGGAGAGATTCATGAGCGTGACGGCCTCAAACCGGGGGCAGGCCGGCGAGGAAATCTTCGATGCTGGCTTCGAAGGCCATGCCCTGCTCGAGGTTCGCCAGGTGGCCGGCGCCGGCGATGCGCACGAGCAAGGCGTTGGGCAGGGCCGCGGCCATCGCCTCGGATTCGGCCGGCGGCGTGAGCACGTCCTCGTCGCCGACCATGACCAGCGTCGGCACGGTGATCGAGGGCAGCAGCGCGGTGGAATCGGGCCGCTCCATCATGCGCACGACTGCGTCGCGAATGGCGCTCGGCGACTGGCGCTTGATGAGCAGCCGTACCGTCTCTTCGGCGTCGGGATTGTGTTCGCGCGTGGTCGCGCCGAGCAGCTTCGGCATCATGTCGCGGGCCACGCCCTGCGGGCCGTCGTGCTCGAGCACGGTCAGCATCGCTTTGCGTGCGGCCCTGGCCTCGAGGGTGTCGGCGCCGGCGCGCGTGTCGGCCAGGATGAGCGCGCGCACGAGCCCGGGCGTGCGTCGCATGACGGCCAACGCCACGTAGCCGCCGAGCGAGAGACCGCCCAGCACCACCGGCCCACCGGCCACCTCGCGCACGAGCGCGGCCACGTCCTCGGCGTAGTCGTCGAGGGTCGGCGTCGCGTCATCGCGACGAGGGTCGGTCGACCCGCCGAAGCCACGGAGGTCGGGCGCCAGGATGCGCCAGCCGTAGAAGGAGCCGCGGAACTGCGGCTCCCACATCTGCGAGCCCAGCGGGAAGGCGTGGACCAGCACCAGCACCGGCTTGGCCGTGGCGCCCGGATCGTTGTCCAGATAGGCGAGCGTGCGGGAGCCGAGCTGCAGGTACTGGCGAACCACGGCCCGATCTTACCGCACGGCGCGCGCCGCTCGTGACCACGCAGCACGCACGCCGCCTAGGCCGGGCCGTGAAGCGCTTCGAGCACGGCTGGCCCCAGGTCGTCGGCCTTCTTGGCGCCGACGCCGTAGACATGGCGCAGGGCCTCGATGGTCGTGGGCTTGAGGCGCGCCATTTCGCGCAGCGTCGTGTCGTGGAAGATGACGTAGGGCGGCACGCCGCGGGCGCGGGCGATCTCGAGGCGCAGCGCGCGCAGGCGCTCGAACAGCTCGCGGTCCACGCCCTCCCAGCCCTCGGTTTCGGCCCGCGAGCGGCGCTGCGGCCCGCGCCGGGTCGGCGCGGCGCTGCCGGGCCAGCGCCAGATCGGGCGCGCGCGCCCGCATCCTTGAGCAGCGCCACGCCGGCCTCGGTGAGCGCCAGCACCGGGTACTCGTCGTCGGTCTGCCGCAGCAGCCCGAGCGCCAGCAGCTGCTCGATGTAGCCGCGCACCTCGGCGATGCGTCGCGCCGGCCAGCAGGCCGAACGTGGTCAGCTGTCGTGACCGCGCGCGGTCACCTGCTCGGTCGCGTTGCCGCGCAGCACGTTGGTGACGTGCGCCGCGCCGAAGCGCTGGCCCGACGCGCGCCACGCACGACAGGATCTTGCGCGCCAGTGTCGACCGCGTCGGCCACCGACTCGAGCTCGCCGAGGCAGAAGTCGCAGGCGCCGCAGTCGTGCTTGCCGTAGCGGCTCGCCGAAGTAGCGCGATCAGGTGCGATGGCGGCAGCCGACGCTCGACGGCATAGCGCTCGATGTCGCGCAGCAGCGAGCGCCGCGCGTCGGTCAGCTCGCCGTTGCGCTCGAGCATCATGCCGCCACTTGAGGAAGTCGGCGGCCGAGTAGATCAGCACGCACTCGGCCTCGAGGCCGTCGCGGCCGGCGCGGCCCGATTCCTGCTGGTAGTGCTCCAGCGACTGCGGCGCGCCGGCGTGGACCACGAAGCGCACGTCCGACCGATCGATGCCCATGCCGAACGCCACCGTCGCCACGACGACGTCGGCGTGCTCGTCGAGGAACGCGTCCTGGTTGCGGTGCCGCTCCTCGTCCGAGAGCCCGGCGTGGTAGGGCACGGCGCGGACGCCGTTCCTCTGTCAGCCACGCCGCCAGCGCGTCCACGTCCCGGCGCGAGGTGCAGTAGATGATGCCGGCCTGGCCGCGGTGCCGCGCCAGCACGTCGAGGATCTGCTTCTTCAGCGCCGCGCGCGGCAGCACCCGGTAGATCAGGTTCGGCCGGTCGAACGAGCCGACCAGCTCGAGCGGCGTCGCGCAGGCCGAGCTGCGCTGACGATGTCGCTGGCGCACGCGCGCGGTGGCGGTCGCGGTGTAGGCGTGCAGGCTCGACGCCCGGCGAAGATCGTGCGCAGCCGTCCGAGCTGGCGGTACTCGGGCCGGAAGTCGTGCCCCCACTGGCTGATGCAGTGCGCCTCGTCCACGGCCATGAAGCTGCACCGGCGCGGCGCCGGCAGCATCGCGCCAGGAACCCGTCGCTCGCCCTCGCCCGCGAGCCGCTCCGGCGAGACGTAGAGCAGGCGGATAGCGGCCCTCGCGCATGCCGCGCCACGACGTCGGCCTTCTGGTCCGACGCCAGCGCGCTGTTGTAGCAGGCCGCCGCCACGCCGTTGCCGACCAGCGTGTCGACCTGGTCCTTCATCAGCGAGATCAGCGGCGAGACGACCACCGCCAGCCCGTCGGCCGACCAGCGCCGGCGCCTGGAAGCACAGCGACTTGCCGGCGCCCGTCGGCATCACCACCAGCGAGTCGCGGCCGGCCGACGATCGCGTCCATCGCCTCGCGCTGCAGCGGACGGAACGAGGTGTAGCCCCAGTAGCGCTCGAGGACCGAGACGAGCGATGCCGGCGCGGGGACGAGGGCGGCAGAGCTGGGCACGGGCAAGGCGGGCAGACTCATCGGCAGGGCCTGCCCATGGTGACACACGAGCGCGGTGGCCGCGAGCGCGGACGCCCGCTATAATCCCGGCGATCGCCGTGGATGACCGCCACGCTCCCGCCGTCGCCGCTCTGGGCCCGGGGCCCTGTTGGCGTTGCTGCTCGTCGACCACCGTCGCGGGCCAGGCGCAGCGCGCCGTCGACGACCGGCGACCTGGACGACACGCTGAGCCAGGGCCGCCGCGCGCGTCGAGGAATACTTCACCCGCGCGCAGAGCCTGGTCTGCACCGAGACGGTGCACGATCAGCCACTCGGCTCCGGGCTGACCGCCGACGGCTTCGGCCGCACCATCGAATCCGAACTCCGCCTGTCGTGGGATGCCGGGATCGGCGGCGAGCCGGCGTCCGAAGCCCGCACGCGGCGCCAGGTGCTGCGCGTGAACGGGCGCCCGCCGCGCGCCAACGACCGCAACAACTGCACCACCGCCGGAGCAGATCGAGATCGAGCCGCAGCCGCTGTCGTTCCTGCTGGCCAGCGCGCGCCACGACTACACCTTCACCTGGGCGGGCCGGGGCCGCATCGACCGCCGCGAGGCGCTGCTGATCGATTTCCGCGAGACAGGCGCCGCTCGACGGTCGTGGACGTGCGGCAGCAGGACGACAACGAAGACTGCGTCAGCTACGACCTCACGGGCGGGATGCGCGGCCGCTTGTGGATCGACGCCGAGACCGTCGACGTGCTGCGCCTCGATCAGCGGCTGGGCGGACAGATTGAGATTCCGCTGCCGGCGAAGATGGCGCGCCGGCCCGGCGCGCCGCCGGACCTGGACCATCGAGCGGCACGACGTCTCGATGCGCTTCAAGCGCATGACCTTCGCCGAACCGGCCGAGGAACTGGTGCTGCCGGTCTCGAGCGTGAGGCTGCAGGTCACCCGCGGCGCATCGCGGCGGCGGACGACGACCACCTACAGCGACTACAAGCGCTTCCTGACCGGCGGACGGATCGTGCCGGGTCCCTCGGGCGCACGCTAGGCCCCGCCACCGTCGCGGCCGGCGCTGGCGCCCGGTGTGGCTCCCCCACCCTCAAGCTCCGCCGGATCCGCCGATTGCAGGTCGGTCAGGCGCATTCCCATTGGCCAGCCCCGTCCCCATCGCCACACCGGCATCGTTATCCCACCGGCCGTCACTACACGCGCCGGCGGGTCGACCGACCGGCCGGCAACGCCTTCGGTCGGCGTCCGGGTGGCCGGCTTGCTGGTCGATGCCGGATTGCTGACATCACAGCAGTTCGCGCTGTCGACCCGCATCCACTCGAAGGTGCAGGCGTCGCGGACGCTGTCGTCGGTGCTCATCGAGCTGAAGTTCGTCACCGAAGACCAGATCCGCGGCGTGCTGCGTCGGGCCAGGTCGACGCCCCGCTCGGGGAGCTGCTGGTCGAACTTGGCCGGCTCGAGGCGCAGGAACTGAAGCTGGCACTGGCCCTGCAGCGCGAGCATCCCGAGACGCCGCTCGGTGAGCTCCTCGTCGACAACCATTTCGTCAACGAACACCAGGTGGTGGAGGTGCTGGCCGACAAGCTCGGCCTGCCCTCGGTGCAGGCCGACTCGGTGTCGTTCGAGGCGCAGTTACTCAAACGCGCGCCGGCATCGGTCTACAAGGCGAACAGTTTTGTCCCGGTGCGGCGGGACGGCGAGCGGGTGGTGGTGGTCTTTGCCGACCCGATGAACCGCCACCACGTGGACGCCGCCCGCAAGCACTTCGGCCAGGACCTGATCGTGGCCATCGGCGGCCGGCGCGCCGTGACCGCGGCGGTGACCCGGGCCGAACGGGAACTGGCCGCTGCCGCCACCACTCGTGGTCGGCAACGAGCGCGGCGCCGTGGCGCACGTCAACAAGGTGCTCGAGGAGGCGCTCGCCAACCGGGTCAGCGACATCCACTTCGAACCGGGCCGCGACCGCCTGCGCATCCGCTTCCGCCAGGACGGCGTGATGGTGCCGCACGAGGACGTGGCCAACGAAGACGCCACCGCCATGGTCAGCCGCATCAAGGTGATGGCCGGCGCCGACATCGCCGAGCGACGCCGCCACCAGGACGGCCGCATCCAGTTCGACACGCCGCGCGGCACGGTCGACATCCGCGTGTCGATCTACGCCGACCATCCACGGCGAGAAAGTGGTCATGCGGTTGCTCAACAACCGCGAGACGCTGCTGTCGACGCGCGACATCGGCATGTCGCCGCGCATGCTCGAGGCGCTGGAGCGCGACGCCCTCGACGCGCCGAGCGGCGTCGTCATGGTGACCGGGCCGACCGGCTCGGGCAAGACCACGACGCTCTATGCCGCCGTCAACTACCTGAACGACGCCAGCACCAGCATCATCACCGCCGAGGACCCCGTCGAGTACCACTTCGACGGCTCTCGCAGTGCTCGATCAACCCGAAGATCAACGTCTCCTACGCCGAGACGCTCGCACATCGTCCGCCAGGACCCGGACGTCATCGTCATCGGCGAAATCCGCGACCAGTTCTCGGCCGAGGTCGCCATCAACGCCGCCCTCACCGGCCACAAGGTGCTCACCACCTTCCACACCGAAGACTCGATCGGCGGCCTGATCCGGCTGCTGAACATGAACATCGAG
>CAWJMJ010000001.1:0-201860 GCA_963843885.1 uncultured Acidobacteriota bacterium | reverse complement strand
CCTCAACACCAGGTGGCCGCCTCGCCATTTCTCGGCGGGCGCCACCGGCGTCAGCCCGCTTTCTTCACGGATCACACGGCGCAGCAGCGCCTCGAGGTTGACCGGCGGGGCGGCATCGTTCATGGGAGGCTCCGCGAGCTCGCGCTCGCTGACCAGGGGCAGGGGAGCGGCCGCGCGCGCGGTCGACGGAGCGTGGACGGCACGCGCTTCACGGGACGTGTGAGCGGACGGGCTGGCGGCGACGCCGCCCGTGACGGGCGTGCGTCCACCGCCGCGGAAGTTGTGTTCGCTGCCGCAGAAGTCGCAGGTAACGCGCAGCGGCTGCTGGTGCTGGTCGACGACCACCACGGTGTGAATGCGATCCTCGTGGCAGGACCGACAGTGGTCTTCCACGGTCTGCCCGGCGCGATATGGGCGGCTGGTCATGGGCACGTCATGATGCCACTTTCGTGGCGTGTCGTGGATCCGCCCGCTGGCCTCCGGGCTTGTGGATCAGGGCACGGTGACCGCCAACTCGTTCGACGGCGAGCCCGGCCCGCAGGCGCCCGTCGCGCGCACGCGCAGGTGGTAGCGACCGGCCGGCACCGCTGCCATCAGGTTCGTGGTGCGGCCCACGGGGATCACGCCGAGGTCGGAGCCGCCGGGTGCGCGCCCGCCCTCGATGACGTACGACAGCGGCGTCACGGCATCGACCGCCAGCGCGGCGGCGACATCGACCGGAGACCACTGCAGCCCGAGCGTCCCGCCCGTAGCCGCCCCCGTCAGGGCGATGGCGAAGGCTGGTGCCTGACACACGCCGCTGCTCCTCAGCACCACCTCGTTCGACGGCGCGCTGACGCCGGCCGCGCTTTCCGTGACCAGACGCACGAAGTATTCCCCGGCGGGAATGGCCCCGACAAAGGGCGACCCTGCCAGCGGGAACGCGCCCACGTCGGACGCGCCCCTCGTGGAGCCGACCACCAGCCGGTAGCGGTGGCCTGCGCAGCCCCTGATCGTCGTTCCACGTCAGCGACACCATCGGCCCGTTGACGCGGGCAGCAAGCGCGGTCGGCGCATGCGGCGCCGCGGCGCAGCCGCCGACGGTCACCGCCACCTCGTTCGACGCCGCGCTGGTGCTGCCGCCGCCAATGGCGCGCACCCGCAGCAGGTAGGTCCCGGCCGGCACGCCGGGCAGTTCCCCCGTGGTGCCCGCGCCGAGCGGCAGGCTGACGAGCGTCGCGCCCGGCGTGAGGCCGGCGTCGAGCACGTAGTGCGCGACCGGCCCGCCGGCGATGGGCGCGTCCCACCGCACCGTCAAGGTCGACCCGGCCGCATCGGCGGTCAGACCGGACGGCGCGCCCGGCGTGGTCGGCCCGCTGGGCAGGCAGTCTTCGTCGATGAGACCGTCGCCGTCGTTGTCCTTCAGGTCGCCGCAGATCTCGGCACTGGCGCTCTTGCCGTAGATCGTGATCACGCCCCACGCGGGCAAATCGGTGGTTAGCGTCTGGCCCGCGGCGATGGTCTGATCGGGTTGGCGGCCGATGCGGTCGGGCGTGTCGGCGCTGCCCACGGAACTGGCCGTGTAGTCGATGCCGTAGGTGCCGGCCGGCAAACCGGCGACCGCGATGGCGCCGCCGGCGGCGGCCTTGACCACCACCGTGAACGCGCCATTGAGGTTACGGAAGGCGAGCCCGTCGGTTTCGGAACTGGAGCTGGTGGTGTCGACGCGCACGGCGCCCATGCGCACGTGCTCGAAGTAGCGACGGAAGAACTGCGTGGGATTCGTGAAGCTGGCCACCGCCGGCACCTCGGGATTCAGTTGAGCGATGGTGCCCACCGTGGAGTTGCTCTGGACGTCGACGATGGCCCCTTCCTGCCACGCGCCGTTGCGGCCGAATTTCAGGTCCTCGTGCAGCGTCTCGAAGGTGTTGTTCGCGTCCCACCACTCGAGCATCGACGTGGCGATGCCGACGTTGGCGGCGCGCGCGGCGATGGTCTGCAGGCTCGACAGGCTCGTGCCGCAGTAGCGATGGTAGGAGAATTCCTTGAGGTAGGGCAGCGCGCCCGGCACGGCCACGATGCCGTCGAAGTAGCTGACCGCCGCACTCATGCAGGTGGTGCTGCCGGCGATGATTTCGGGCCGGTAACCGCGGGCGGCCAGCGTCGAGCCAGTCGCGGCGATGACCTGCCCGATCAGCGTCGGCGTCCAGGTCGGCAGGACGTTGTCGGGCTCGAGGATGATCTCGATCGCGTCGGGCGTCCAGCCGTAGCGCTGCTGCAGGTGGTCGAAGGCCGCCAGCGTGAACTCGGCGTACTCGGCCGGGGTCTCGTGGACGTAGGGTACGCCGCTCGTGACCTGGGCCAGGAACGCCACGTAGTTCAGGTTCACGAACAGCGCCTCGCCCTTGGCCGCAAGCTTGGCGCGCAGCGGATTCACGATGGCGTCCACGGCCCAATCGAGTTCGGTGAAGTGATAGCCCGCCGGGTTGATGGTGTTCGGATCGCTGTTGTCGTTGATGGTCTCGTAGCGCTTGGCCCGCCACTGGGCGTAGGCAGGATCTGGCGGATTGGGGTATCCGGCCGCTTGCCACACGCCGAAGGCATCGATCGGGTTCTCGACGCCGGAGCGGACCTCGAGCCGGATGCGGTTGATGCCGGCCTCGACCACTTTGTCGAGCGCGGCGTGCTTGAAGTTGGCGTAGTCGCTGCGCTCCTGGTGCGCCTCGCCGAGCACTTCCCAGCCGCGCATGGTCTGCTGCGGGCTGGCTGGATTCACGGTGATGACGCGGGTTGCCGCTGGTGACGGCGCTTGTGCGGCGGCGCCGACCGTATGGTCGGCGGCGAGCAGGGCGAGGCCGAGAGCTACGGCCGTTCCCGCGGCGAGTCGAACGCGCCAGGAACGTGCATTACGAGAGGAGGATGAGGAGGCCGGTGTTGATGGAGTGGACGTTCTATTCTGCACGTCCCGTGCAGAGCAAGATCGACGCCGCTCGTATAGGTCCGTGAATTCGGCACCGGACCTCGTGGCCGGCCGCCGCGGTACGCAGCCCTTACACGGTCTGCCACCCTGCGATCGTGAAAACCATACGATCCACGACGGGCCGATCGGTGCCACGCCGATCACGGCACCGTGACGGCGACGTCGTTCGAGACCGGCCCGAGCCCACAGGCGCTGGCGGCGCGCACGCGAACGAAATAACGGCCCGGCGGCACCGGCGCCGACACCGTCGTATTCCGGCCCAGCGGGTAGGTGCCGAGGTTGCTGCTGCCTGGGGCCAGCCCGACCTCGAGCACGTAGGCAAAAGGCGTGGCCGCGTCGAGCGCTTCGGCAGCGCTCCGGTCCACTGCGTCCCACTGCAAGGTCAGGCGCTGATTGTCGACGCCGGCACCGAGCGTGAGCGGCACGTCGGGAAGAGGACACACGCCGCCGCCGACGAGACGCACTTCGTTGGACGGCGCGCTGGCGCCGCTGAGCGTCTCGGTGACGACGCGCACGAAGTACTCGCCCGGCGGCACCACGGCGGTCAGCGTCGGTTGCCACTGCGGCACCGCGCCGATGTCGGCCGCGCCGCTGCGGGTTCCGACGAGCAGCGTGAAGCGGCGGCCCTCGCAGCCCTGATCGTCCTTCCAGGTGAGCGTGACCGCCGAGCCGCTGGCACGGGCAGCGAGCGCGCGCGGAGCAACGGGCTGGGCCGCGCAGGCGCCGACCGTCACCGCAATCTCGTTCGACGGCGCGCCCGAGCCGCTCGGCCCGACCGCGCGCACGCGCAGCCGATAGGTGCCGGCGGGCACCCGGGGCAGGGTCGTGTCAGGGCGGGTGCCGAGCGGCAGGCTGACGAGCGTGCTGCCCGGGCTGTAACCGGCGTCGAGCATATAGCCGTCGACCTGACCGCCGGCGATGGGGGCGAGCCACCGCAGCGAGATGGTGCCCCCGCTGACGTGACCGGTGAGCTGGGTCGGTATCCCCGGCATGGGTCTGGCCGACGGGCGCGCAGCCTTCGTCGATGAGACCGTCGCCGTCGTTGTCGATCAGGTCGCCGCAAATCTCGCTGTCGACCGGACCCGCCTCGTCGGCGCCGACGTCGGCCAGCGCGCCCGAGGGGCGCGGCTGTCCATCCCAGTCGACCAGCGCATCGGCCAGCACACTGACCTTGTCGACGACCGCGCCGGCCGCCGCCGTGAGGTGCAGGTCGGCCTGGCCCGGCGCCACGAAGAAGGCGCTGGTGGCATTCAGCACGTTGCCGGCAATGGCGCCGGCGGCGCCGTCACGCGCCAGCACGCGCGCGTCGGAGAGGTTGTTGGCCACGACCACGCCGGTCGTGTCGGGGAAGCGGTATTCGACGGCGTTCTGGTAGGCGCCGCCCATCCACACGGTGTTGTGCACGACGCGCGTGTCGGGCGAATCCATCACGCCGATGGCCACGTCCCCGCCGGCGCCGGGACTGCGGGCGATGAAGTTGTTGCGCACGACGCCGCCGGTGTGGTCGTTGGGGGTGCGCTCGATCAGCCCCATGCTGATGTCGCGGTGGTTGTCGATGAAGGTGTTGGCTTCCACCACCGAGTTGCGCGAGTCGTTCCACATGAGCACGGCGGGACCGGCCAGACCCTGCGCGGTGCGGATGCGGCGGAACAGGTTGTGCCTGATGATCCAGTCGCGGCCGGTGTGGACGTCGACGCCGTTGGTGTAGTAGCTGGGCGCGCCGGTGGTGGTACTCGAATACCGAGTACTCGACGATACCGCCGTTGACGCCGCCGCCGGCGCCGTCGGGATTGGACTTCAGGAACTGCTGGCCGGCATCGAGCAGGCGCACGTTGTAGACACGCGGCTGCTGCGTGCCGCCATTGAAGATGAGCGGGTGGTAGTAGACGTCGCGGATGGTGAGGTTGGCGATGGTCACACGGCTGACGCCGCCGCCGGTCCAGATGCCGAAGGGCACGCCGCCGTCGTTGGCCGCGGCCATCCCCTTGCCCACCAGCACCACGTCATTGCGGTTGTCGGTGGCGCCGCGGATGCCCACGTCGCTCATGGCGCCGTTGACGTAGAGCGGCGCGGTCAGGGCATACGTGCCGGGGGCGATGACGATGGTCGTCCCCGAGGTGAGAGCGGCCACGGCGGCCCGTAACTGCGGCTCGGTCGAGACGTTCACGACGGCGCCGGCCGGAGCCGGCAAGGGCGGAGCGGAGTCGGGCGAGGTGGCCGACAGCCGGGCGGTGGCGGGCGCGCCGCCGACGACGGCGGCCAAGGCGATCCAGGCCACCAGCCGGCCGGGTGAACACGAGCGGAACTGAAAAGGCACGGCGGCGCCAGAGCAAGATGGGCGCCAGGCCGGGAACGCGCGAAGATCGCCGGGAATCTCGCAATCGACGGGGGGCCGCCTGCCGTCACCCGTGCATTACGCGGTGCTCCTGCTTCAAATCCGTACGCGCCAGCCGCTTGGGTGGGCGGCCCGCCGGCGCCGTGTCCTACTTCACGCCTGCCGTGGCCTTGGAGTACTCCAGCATCTGCGCCGTGAGGTCCTGCGGGTAGGAGATCGTCGACGTCGGTGATCTTGCCGTCCGGCATCGGTGACGGCGGTCGAGCTTGGGCATCACGAAGGCCGTGTACGACGGCAGGTGCAGCGTGTCGACGCGGGCCACCACCTCGTCGCGCAGCTTCGGGTCGAAGTGCACGCCGTAGGTCTCGAACAGCGCCTTGGCGGCGGCGTAGTCGCCCTCGGCCTTGATCCGCTGCACCTCGGCGAGCAGCCGGCCGACGCCCTCGCGGAAGGCCTCGGCGTCGGTCATCACGTAGAAGGTCTTGCCGTCGCGCTGCCGCACCTCGATGGCCTTGGTGTTGGCCATCAGCCAGCGCACGATCATCTGGCGGTTGCGCATGTGGTCTTCTTCGATCTGCGTGCCCTGGCGGACGCGCCGCAGCTGCACGCAGCGCGTTGCGGGTGTAGGCCTCGTACTCGGTCGCGACGATCTCGGCCTGGTCGTCGGCCGTCAGGATCACCCAGTTCGGCCAGCTTGGGGTCGGCCAGGAAGTAGAGGCCGACCAGGTCGGCGCGGCCTTCTTCGAGCGCGGAGATACTGTTCCTTCAGCACCGCCTGGCGGGATTGCCGCTCGACCGCGTCGGAGACCTTGCCCGAGGCGTGGCCGATGACCTCGTGCATGTTGGTGGTGCAGCTCGCCGGCCAAGGCGCTCCACTTCTTGGCGCGCGTCGCTTCCTCGGGCGTCCACGCGAACTCGCTGCGCAGCGCCGGCACGGTGGACTTGTCGTAGGCCTCGTTGACGTTCGACAGCGACACCGACTTGCTGCCGTGCTGCCTCGCGGACCGTCTGGTCGTTGGGCAGGTTGATGCCGATCGGCGTGATCGGGCCGGAGTCGCCGGTTTCGATGACCACGTCGATGGCGTTGGCGGTGATGCCCGGTCACGCCCGCCTTGCGGTACTCGGGCGCCCAGGGCATGCGATCCTCGAACCACTGCGCGCTGGTGGCCAGCTTCTTGATGTCCACGGTCTTCTCCCGGTTGACGTAGAAGACGAGCGCTTCCCACGCGCCCTTCATGCCGCGGGCGTCGAGGTAGACCTCGATGAAGCCGTTGATGGTGTCGACCGGCGACGCCTTGTCCTTGACCCAGGCGATGTCGTAGGCGCGGCGGTCGGCCTCCTCGCCGGTGCGGTAGAACTGGACGAGCGCGGCGAGGGCCTCCGTCATGCTCGGCGTCGCGAAGGGCATGGCCGCTTCGAGGTGGCCGATGACGGCGCGGATCTGGGCGTCGTAGCGGCCGCCGACCCTGTAGACCTCCTCGACCAGCGTGCCGTTCCGCTTCACCAGCCGCGAGTTGAGCCCGTACTTCTCGGTGAAGCCCTTCAGGTCGGCCATGGCCACGCCGACGTAGAGGTTGTTGGCGCTGGCCTGGAGGATGTCCTTGCCGCCTTCCGGGGTCTTGTTGCGTGACCATCGGTTCGAAGGTCGGGTCGAAGAACATCGGGCGCATGCGCGTCAGCATGGCGTCGAGCGACTCGCCCGGCGCGGTGGCGAAAACGGCGCCGTTCTTCGCCGCCTGCGCGGCGGCGGCCGCCAGCGCCTCGGGCGTGGCGTGCATCACGAACTTGCGCGCGGTCAGGTTGTTGTAGGGGCCGGTGTTGATCCAGAACAGCTTGGCGTAGCGCGTGATCTCGGCCAGCGTCGCCGGGTCGATGCCGGCGCTGTGCCGCAGGATCTGCTCGACCACGCCGCGCATCGCCAGCCCATGGGCGTAGCGCTGATCGCAGTAGATGTCGCGGCCGGCGATCGCGGCCTGGGACAGATGCTAGACGAGGCGCTTCTCGTTGAGCGGCAGCGCGCTGAAACCATCGGCGTAGAGCTGCACGACGGCCGCGTCGTCGACGCGCTCGAGCAGGTACTTGCGGTCAACCGGCGCCGCGGTGGCGGCCGGCGCCGGTGTCGTGGCCGCGGCTGCGGCTGCGGATGCGGCCGTGTCAGGCTGGGACGAGCAGGCGGCCAGGGCCGCGATGACGAGGGCAGCGGATGCGTGGCGAGGACCCATGCGCCGAGTGTAATGCAGCGCGCGTCCCTGGGACCTCGCCTCCCCGCGATCAGTCGCGGGCGGCGCCGGCGGCGGTGCTGCGCCCGTTCCAGCGTCCGGCCTCGTCGAGGTGCAAGCCGAATTGGTCGAGCACGCGCATTACGGTGTGGTCGATGATGTCGTCCACGGTGGCCGGCCGCTGGTAGAAGGCCGGCACGGGCGGGAAGATCACCGCGCCCATCCGCGACAGCCGCAGCATGTGTTCCAGGTGGATGTCGCTGAGCGGCGCTTCACGCGGCACCAGCACGAGCTTGCGCCGTTCCTTCAACACGACATCGGCGGCGCGGTGAATCAGGTTCGTGCCGCTGCCGGTCGAGACGGCCGCCAGCGTGCGCATGCTGCACGGCGCCACGACCATGCCGCGGGTGACGAACGAGCCGCTCGAGATCGACGCGCCGAAGTCCTCCGGGCTATGCACCTCGGTCGCCAGACGCTTCACCTGGTCCACCGTGTAGGACGTCTCGGCCAGCATCGTCTGGATGGCCCACTTGCTCATCACGAGATGCGAGGCGACGCCGGCCTGGCGCAGCCGTTCGAGCAGGCGCACGCCGTAGACGATGCCGGTGGCGCCGGTCAGCGCGACGACGAGCGGAGCGGAGGAGATGGACATGCTGGACTCGCAGGGAGGTGCGCCGAGCGCCCGTCCCGACCCTAAGTGTAACGCCGGCTATAGGACGCGGCGCGGCCCGACGCGGTCCCGCCCGAGCCGCCGCCACAGGGCGGGGGCCGCCAGCACGAGCGCGGCCGTCAGCAGCAGGCTGCCGGCCAGCGGCCGCAGCACCAGGGCCGGCCAGGCGCCCTCGGCCACGGCCAGCGCGCGCCGCAGGTGCATGTCGGCAGCCGGACCCAGCATCACGCCGATCATCATCGGCGCCAACGGGCAGTCGGCCCGCCGCAAGCCGTAGCCGATCAGGCCGATGACGGTCAGGGCCACGAGGTCCCCGGCCGAGCGGTGCACGCTCCACGCGCCGACGGTGGCGACGACCAGGATGCCGGCGTAGAGCTGGGGCGTGGGTATCCGCAGCAACAGCACCCACAGCCTCACGAGCGGCAGGTTGAGCATGAGCAGCAACACGTTGCCGACATAGAGGCTGGCCAGCAGCGTCCACACGAACTTGGGCTCGTTCTGGAAGAGCAGCGGTCCGGCTTGCAGCCCGAACTGTTGGAACGCGGCCAGCAACACCGCCGCCGTGGCCGAGGCCGGCAGGCCGAGCGTGAGCAGCGGCACCAGCGTGCCGGCGGCCGACGCGTTGTTGGCGGCCTCGGGTCCGGCGACGCCTTCGATGGCGCCGTGGCCGAATTCCTCGGGATGGCGGGTCAGGCGCTTCTCGACGGCATAGGAGAGCAGCGTCGGCAATTCGGCGCCACCGGCGGGCAGCGCGCCGAGCGGGAAGCCGATGAGGGTGCCGCGCAGCCACGGCTTCCACGAGCGCGCCCAGTCGTCCGCGCTCATCCAGCGCGTTCGCTCGAGCGGCAGCACGTGCGATTCGCCCGGCGGCGCGGCCGCCAGGGCCAGCGTCTCGCCGACGGCGAAGAGGCCGATGGCGACGATGGTCGGGTCCAACCCGTCGAGCAGATACGGGACGCCGAAGGTGAGTCGCGCCTCGCCGCTCAGCCGGTCGATGCCGATCAGCCCGCCGACGACGCCGACGGCCAGGCTGAGCAGTCCCGCGGTGCGCGACGAACCGAGCAGCGACGCCGTGGCCACGAAGGCCAGCACGATGAGCGCGAAGTAGTCGGCCGGTCCGAAGGCGATCGCCATCCGCGCCATCGTCGGTGCGCTGACCGTAAGCCCGATGGTGCCGAGCGTGCCGGCCACGAAGCTGCCGATGGCGGCGGTGGCCAGCGCCGCGCCGGCGCGCCCGCGCTTGGCCATCTGATAGCCCTCGAGCGCGGTCACGATGGTGGCGCTCTCGCCGGGCGTGTTCAACAGGATCGAAGTCGTGGACCCGCCGTACATCCCCCCGTAGTAGATGCCCGCGAACATGATGAACGCGGCCGTCGGATCCAGACCGTAGGTGGCTGGCAGGAGCAACGCGACGGTCAGCGCCGGACCAATGCCTGGCAGCACCCCGACGGCGGTGCCGAGCGTGACGCCAAGCAGTCCCCAGCCGAGATTGGCGGGCGAGAGCGCCAGCTGGAATCCCTCGGCCAGAGCGGCAAACGCGCTCATCGCGGCCACCGGCCACGCGGCAGTGGCACGTCCAGCCCGGCGCCGAACAGGAAGGCCAGCGTAACGGCGACGGCCACGCCGATGACGGCATTGCGTGCGATGCGCCGGCTGCCCAGGGCGTATGCGGCGGTGACGAACACGACGGCGGCCGTCGGCACGAAGCCGAATACCGGCAGGGCGACGGCTTGGGCCAGGCAGGCGGCGACGACGGCGGCGACACGTCGCGTGCCGCCTGGTGCCGGCGGTCCGCCCGGGCTGCCCGGGCTGTCTGAAACGGTCGGGTTGCCCGCGCTGTGTGCGGCTGCGAGACCGCCCGGTGACGGCGGGGTGGCGCTGTCACCGGCGCTGCGTCGCTGCCACAGCAACCACAGCGCGAAGCCGATGGCGAGGGTGACGGCAACCAGCGGCGCGGTGCGGGCAGTCGGCATGACGCCGGTCGACGTGACCGGGCGGCCGGTCTGCAGGCGGTTGATCACGCCGCCCACGCGCGCCTCTTCGGCGAGCAGGAACTGCCGGAATGCCGCGCCGTCGCTGTAGAGGTCGGTCCAGCCGGTGCGGTGCAGGGTCTCCTGCCAGGCGGCGCCGCCCGCCATGGCTTTCACGCGCGCGGTGAGCGCGGCCTGCTCGGCGGCGCTGATTCCCGGCGGGGCCACGACCCCGCGCCAGTTGGCCAGGTCGAGCGGGATGCCCGCTTCACGCAGCGTCGGCACGTCGATGTCCGGCTCCCGTTCCGGCGACGAGGTGGCCAGGGCGCGCAACTGGCCGGCGGCCAGGGCTTGCGCAAACTCGCCGTAGCCACTGATGCCGGCCGTGACCTGGCCGCCGAGGACCGCGGCCAGCGCCTCGCCGCCGCCCGAGAAGGCCACGTAGTTGACCCGCGTCGGCGCGATGCCCACCGCCTCGGCCAGCAGCCGCGCCAGCAGGTCGTCGGTGCCGCCGGCCGAGCCGCCGCCCCACGACACGCTCCCCGGCGCGCGTTTGAGCTCGTCCAAGAGAGCCTGGAGCGTCTGGTAGGGCGAGTCGGCGGGGACGGCAATCACTTCGTGCTCGCCGGTCAACCGCGCGATGGGCGTGACGTCGGCCAGCGACACGGCAGAGCCGTTGGTGGCGATCGCGCTGACCATCACCAGACCGATGACCAACAGGGCATCGGGGCGGCCACGCTCGGCGCTGACGAAGCGCGCCAGCCCAATCGTCCCGGCGGCGCCGGGCACGTTCTCCACCTGCACGACCGCGCCGGGGTCGCCCTCGCGCAACGCGCGTTGCATCGCCCGCGCCGTCTGATCCCAGCCGCCCCCGGGCGCCGCCGGCGCCACGATGGTGAGCGGCTGCGCCGCCACCGTCGACACCGCCGCGGTGAGCCACAGCGCGGCCCCCGCGCTCGCGACCCTCAGCAGACGCGCGAGCCAGAGGCGAGACGGCATGCGCGGCGATTGTAGTGCACGCCTCCGTCGCCAGCCGTTGTAACCGGGCCTGTCACCGTTACATTCACCGCCGCTGCAGAACGTGCGACGTCTGGGCGGGCTGTGGGAATGCGGGGTGCGAACGCTGGCGAATGGGCGCACGCCGGCTACGAGGGCTCGAGGTGTGGCACTTGCGGCCGCGCCTCGAGATGTAACGGTGACAGGCCCGGTTACAACTACGGCGCGAGGCGCTCGACGGTCCACTCGCCGCGGGCGCGCCGATAGCGCAGGCGGTCGTGCAGGCGATTGGCGCGGCCCTGCCAGAACTCGATCGTGTCGGGCGCGACGGCGTAGCCGCCCCAGTGCGGCGGGCGCGGCACCGGCCCGGCGGCGAAGCGCGATGCCGTCTCGGCGGTGGCCCGTTCCAGGACGTCGCGCCCGGGGATGACGCGGCTCTGGGGCGAGGCCCAGGCGCCGATCTGGCTGTCGAGCGGACGCGAGGCAAAGTAGGCGTCGCTTCGTGCGGCATCGACGCGCGAGACCGCGCCGGTGACGCGCACCTGACGCTCCAGGTCGGCCCAGAAGAACACCAGGCACGCCCGCGGGTTGGCCTCGAGCTGCGCGGCCTTGGCGCTGTCGTAGTTCGTGAAGAACACGAAGCCATCGGCGGCCACGTCCTTGAGCAGCACGATGCGCGCCGCGGGCATGCCGTCGGCCGAGGCGGTGGCCAGGGTCATGGCCGTGGCATCGAGCAGCCCGGCGCGGACGGCGTCGTCGAGCCACCCGCGAAACTGCACAATCGGGTCCGCATGGGCGTCGGTCTCGGACAGCGCCCGCGCGCGATAGTCGCGGCGGAGGTCGGCAATCGACATCAGTGAAGCTCCTGGGGTGGCCGTGTCGGGGCCACCCATGCGCCAAGGTAGCGACGGTCCCGCAGCGACGAATCGACCGCAATCGGAGTGAAGCCGGTCGTGGTCTGCAGGTCGAGCAGGATCACGCCGCCCTCGGCCGGCGGCGGCACGACCACGCGGACCTCGACCTCACCGAGCAGATCGACGTCCTGTGTCCATCCGTGCGCGGACAGCCGGAGATGATTGGGGCGCTTGCCGCTGTGAATGCGCAGTTCCACGCCGGCGGGGCAGCCGTCGGCGCACGCCAGGGACACGCGCCCGAGCCGTTCGCCCGTGGTCCAGAACCCGCCATTTTCCGGATACATCGATTCGCCGTGGAAGAGCACCACGACCGGGCCGTACTCGGCCGCGGCGAGCACCTGCGGGGTGGCGGTGCGGACGCCGGCATCGACGACGTCGATGGGTTCGACGCGCAGTTCAGCGATCGAACGCTCCACCTCGGAGGTTCCCCGGAAGCCGACGAAGCCGGCGTCCACGGGCAGCCAGAACTCCTCCTGCCACGTACCGCCCGGGGCGGGCGTGACGGTCCAGGTGCGCAACGGATTGCCGATGCGACCCACCTGCAGAGCGATGGCCGCTCCCGGTCGCGCCGGCAGCGGGTCTCGCGCGTCCCAGCGCACGACCACGCGGTAGCGGCCGGCCGGCAACGAGAAGCGTCCGTTGTGGAGCACCCGGATCGGCTGCGGATCGACCCGCAGTCCCGGGGTCACGCTCAAGGCCAGCGACGAGGCGACGTCGGCCACGCCCGACACCCGCAGCGGCGAGTAGCGCACCGCCAGGGGCCGGGTCAGGTGATCGAACGTGTCGAGCGCGGCCAGGCGCGGCCGCGCCGCCAGATCCACGTCCGGCAGCGGCGTGGGCGAGGCGGGCAGCGCGGACATCGCCACCGACCCGGCCACGAGCACGGCCGCCGTGGCCGCCAGCGCCGAGAGCGATGCGGCGCCGCGCGAGCCCGGTCGCAGACGGCCCAACCCCCACCAGCCCATCAGGGCCGCGGCCAGCCACGCCGCGACATCGAGCACGGCGCGCGGCGCTTCGTGCGCGATGAAGGTCGGCGCCAACCGCCACAACGGCCAGCGCGGCGACAGCCATTCGAGCAGCGACGACGTGCCGTCGCGGCCGTTGGCGACGAGCAGGCCCTCTTGCGCCACGACGAGAATGCCGCACACCGCCACGCCGAGCCACACGAGCAGGTGCTGGGCGGCCCTCCGGGCCGGCGCGGCGGCGGTGGCGCCGATGTGCACGGCCATCGGCAGCATGAGCAGGAGCAGGCCCGACGTCATCGGTCGGCCCGGCGCGGCCGATCCGCCCCACCAGATGCGGAATGCCCCCACGGTGAACGCCAGCGCCGCGACAATCAGCGTCACCTCCCCGGCCACGCGCCGCAAGGCGCCCGGACGCCGCGCCATCGTCCACAGGCCAGACCCGGCCAGCAGGTAGGCCGGCGCATAGGCGAGCAAGCCGTATTCCTGGTCGAAGAGCAGTCCCGGCACGCCGAACACGGTGTTGCCCAGTTCGGTCTGGAGCATGCGGCCGTAGGGCGCGCTCGGCCACGGCTTGCCCCAATAAGCAAAGAAGAACGCGAACCAGGCGGCCACGCTGATCGCATAGGGCCCGCCCAGGCGCACGAGCGACGCCAGGGTGCGGTCGGCGGGCTGCCCGGCGTGCAACGGCCACCACGCGCGGGCCCACGCCACCGCCAGGATGGCGCCGGACATGGGCGCGTATTTGCTGCTCAGCCACGGCAGCAACCCGGCCAGCGCGCTGACCGCCACGTCGTGCCAGCGCCGGCAATCCGGGCCGGGCCGCACGATGAGCGCCACCGCCATGACGGCGACGAGTCCGGCTGGGACCTCCGGATAAATGGTGAAGCTGTTGATCAGGAAGGGCGCCGAGAAGACGATGGCCGCCCAGGCCAGCGTGGTGGCGCCCGGCGCGCCGGTCATCGCGCCGACCCAGCGCCAGGCCACGGTGGCGGCGGTCGCGGCCAGGACGATGAAGAAAACGACCACCAGGTCGTAGCCCCCGGCCGCGAGCACCGGCGTGATGAGCACCGGCATGCCGACCGGGTGCACCGAGTAGATCTCGCGGTCCTTGCCGCGGGTGAGGAAGTGCGGTTCGAGATCGCGCCCGAAGTATTCCTTGTAGTCGCCGCGCGCGTGGTTGTTCTCGATCTTCAAATCGCCGTCGCGCCACAGGCTCTGCGCCATCACCATGTAATGCGGCTCGTCGCCCGACGGAAAGATGACCGTGTGCGTGAGCCGCGCCGCCCCGACGCCGCAGGCCGCGGCGGTGGCCAGCCAGATGGCAGCCGTCTGGGTGCGCCGACTCCGGGACGACAGCCACGCCGCGCCGGGGGCAAACGCCGGCCACAGCACCCACGCGAGTTGGGCCAGCACCAGCAGCCACACCACCCATAGTCCAGGGCCAGCCAGTGCCTGCAGCACCGGCCATCGATCCGGCGCCCACGGCAGATAGGGGACGACGAGCGCGAGCAGCCCGAACGCCGGCAGCACCAGCGTGCCGACGCGCACCTCGGCGCCGTCGCGCCGCCGGGAACGCCTCGCCAGCGCTCCCAGACCGATGACCATCAGGCCCGCCAGCGCCAGGCTGGCGACGAACACCGGCCACGAAGGCACCAGGGCAATCCGTTGGCGCGCGCCGCCGCTCATCACCTCGTCCAGTTCCGCTCGCGAGGCCCAGCCAGCCGCGCCGGCGGCCAGGCACGCCAGCAAGGCGAGGATGAGGGAACGGGCGCGCGTCACAAGCGGGATCTTACTTCGCCGTGGCCGGCACCTGGACGCGCCTCCACGGCCACGACCACGCGGATCGTATTGGAATCAGGGCGGGCCCCATGGCGCGAGTGGGCGTGGTGAGGTCGTAGACCCGCACGCGGGCCGCGCCGACCCGCGCCTCGCCCAGCGGGGCCCAGTCCAGGCGTCCGCGCCGATCGCCGGCGAAGCGTTGGCGGAACGGCGCCTCTTCCCAGTCGTCGACCACCAGCCAGGCAGCGCGCCCTGCCGCCGCGAGGCCGGCGCAGAAATCGTCGAGCGCGCCCGGCGTCACGTAGTCCCAGCGCGCAATGGTGCGTCCCGAGTAATACGCGACCGCGCCGCTGTGCTGCACGCTCAGCACCACGGCGTTGCGTGGTGCCTCGGCGGCCACGAAGGCGGCCGTCGCGGCATAGCGCTGTTCGCTTCTCCATAGATCGAACGCGCCGACGGCGGCGGTCCGCGAGACCCCGCTCACACCGATGGTCAGGGCCACGGCGACCACGGCCATCGCCGCTCCGTCGTCGTGCCACCGCGCCAGTGCTCGCCATCCCGCGACCGCCGCGGCCGTAGCCAGCACCGGCCAGGCCGGCAAGTAGAAGCGGAGATACCACCATTCCTCGAACACGGCGTAGACGAGATAGCTGGCGACCACGGCGATGACCACGGCGAGCGCCGGCCACGTCCGGCGTCGTGCCCCGGTCATGGCCGCCCACCCGGCGCCGGCCACGCCGACGAGGCTCCAGCCGCCGCCGGTCTCGACGGTCCAGCGTCCCAGGCGCGCCAGGTTGCGGGGCACGTTGGCGACCATGAACAGGTCGGCGTTGGCGCCGTAGCCTGAGGCTATCGGCGCGCCCCAGAGCGCGGTGTTGACGGCGGCGATGGCCAGCGCCGCCAGTGCGACCGGCATGGCCCACAGCATTGCGGGCGCGAGGAGGCCGCGCACCCACACCGGCGCCACGCTGCCCGGCGTGAGTCGTGCTACTGCGGGAGCGCCGTCGGCAGAATCAGGAGCGCGATCACTCCCGACGCCGACAAGTGGCGCGGCGCTCCGGTGGCGGCGCTGCACGAGCCGGCCGGGGAGCTCTGGTCGCGCCCACGTCCGGGCGGCGAGGTTCGCGGTCCATAGCGCCACGGCCAGGGCCACGAGATTCGGCCGCACCACCAGCGCGAGCGCGGCCAACGTCCCGGAGACCAGCGTTACGGCAGCGCGGTTCGACCCCAGCGTCAACAGCGCGCCCAACCACAACGCCGCGGCCGGCAGGTCGCTCATCGTCTGCATCGCGGCAAAGAGCACGGGTGGGCTGGTTGCGACCAGGGTCGCCGCGCTGAGGGCGACGAGCGGCGGCGCCTCGCGGCGCGCCAGCCGGAACGTGCCCCAGACGAGCAGGGCGACGAACAGCGGAGTCCACACGTAACGTCCGCCCTCGCCGAGGACCGCGGCGCCAAACGCCATCAGCCACGGCAACCCGGGCGCGTAGGTCGGGGCGAGCTCGCCGGCGACATGTGACGGCGCGTAGCCAAGCGGCGCCACCAGCCACCCCCGTTCGGGCCACGGCGCTCCGGTCAGATCCGGTGCCGGCACTCGGATCCGGCCTTGACCCCAGAGCCGCGATTGACTGACATAGCCGCTCGCATCGGCGGCCGCCGCCACGTGTCCGCCGAACAGCGCCGCGGCGGTGCCAACGCTCAGCGCGAGCAGCACGGCGGCGGCGGGCGCCAGCCGATCGCCGCGCTGGCGCGCTCGGGCCAGAGAGGCGCGCCGATCGATCGCGGTCGTGCCCCAGGTCGCGGCCGCGAGCGCCAGCAGCGCCAGCAGCGCGGGACGGACCGGACTGCGCGACGATACGCGGAAAACGCCAAGGTCGATGGCCGTGCCGCCGGTGATCCACACCACCACGGCCCACGTCACGGAGACGGCGGCCACGGCGGCGAGTGCAGCGCGGACGCGGGGCGCCAGGGTCACTGGGGCAGAGGGCGGGCGGGGCTTGGCGCGGCGCATGCGCCCGGTCAGAATACGTCCGAATCGCCGCGCGCGCCCGCGGCGGCGAGGAGCCATCATGCCCAGGTTGCCTTTCGCCCGTGCCGGTCACGTGCCGCTGCCCGCGGGCGCGGCGCCGCGGCGGTCCGCGCGGCGGCCCTCTGTGGCCGTGGCGACGCTGCTGCTCGGCGCGGCCCTGGCCACCGCCGCCGCGGCGCGGCCGCCGCGGGGCGGCGCGCCGGCGTCGTCACGCGATGCGCCGCTGGAGGCGCTGTGGCAGGCGTTCTGGCGCGCCGGTTCGCCGCGCGACGCCGCCAGGGAAGCCGAAAAGCTGGTCGCCGCCGGTGTCGCCTTCGACGAGGCGTGGGCGGCGCTCGCGCGCGGGCGCCCGTATGGCCGCGCGCCCGTCGGCCAGCGCCCGATGCGCGGTGCCGCGCAGGCAGGGGTGGCGTTCGACAACTACATCGAGGTGCCGGACGACTACGACCCGGCACGCTCCTGGCCGGTGCGCGTGCAGCTGCACGGCGGCGTGGACCGTCAGGATCCGGAAGAGGGCCGGCGGCGTCGCGAGAACCGCATTCCTGGCGAGCCGCAGATCTACGTGCATCCGTTCGGCTGGAGCGACGCGGCCTGGTGGCACGGTGCGCAGGTCGACAACGTCCTGTCGCTCATCGATCGCGTGAAGCGGCAATACAACGTCGACGAGTCGCGCATCTACGTGACCGGGACATCAGACGGCGGCACCGGCACGTTCTTCCTAGCCATGAAGGAGCCGACGATCTTCGCGTCGTTCCTCCCGCTCATCGGCAACCCGGGCGTGCTCGCCAACCCCTCGGTGCGGGCCGACGGGCAGCTCTATATCGCGAATCTGGTCAACCGGCCATTCTTCGTGGTCAACGGCGTGCGCGACCCGAAATACCCGGCCGCGCGCATCGCGCCGTATCTCGAACTGCTCGATCGCGCCGGCGTGACGATGACCTTCCGGCCGCAGACGACCGGCGGCCACGACACGAGCTGGTGGGGCAGCGAGCGGGGTCGTTTCGAGGCGTTCGTGCACGAGCATCCCCGGCAGCCGCATCCGGCCCTGCTGTCGTGGGAAACCGAACGCGTCGACCGCTACAACCGCGTCCACTGGCTGGTCATCGACGAGCTCGGCGCGCGCCCGTCAGACGTGGCGCTCGAAGACGTCAACACGGTCTCGGAACGCGCCGATCCCGACTTCGGGATCCGCGGCGACGCGCGCAAGGACCACGGCACGCGCATCGTGCAGGTGGTGCCGGAGTCCGATGCCCAGCTCATGGGACTGCTCGTCGGCGACCGGATTGTCGAGATCGACGATCGCCCGGTGGCCGACCTGGCGGCCATCCTTGCTGCCTTCGAGCGCGCCACCGGCGGCACCATCGACATCACCGTCGAGCGTCGCGGGACACTCGAGCCGCTGCGCGGCCCGTGGCCCCCCGAGGCCCGGCGCGGTCCGGAGCGGAAGCTCTATCCGCGCGGTCGGGCCTCGGGTCGCGTGGACGTGACGCGTGACGGCAACCGCTTCACGGCGCGCACGCGCGGCGTCACGCGGTTCCGATTGCTCCTGTCGCCGGACGTCGTGGACTTCGCGGCCCCGGTCGTCGTGACCGTGAACGGAACGACGGTTCACGACGGGCGGGTGGCCAAGGACGTCGCAACGCTGCTGACGTGGGCGGCACGGGACAACGACCGCACCATGCGCTACGGCGCGGCCTTGCCAATCGCCGTGCCCTAGCCGGCGGTGATCGGCGTCCAGCGCTGGGCGTGGCTGGAGGGGGGAGCGGTCATCCGCTTTCAGCAGTCGAGCAACCGCGGAATCGCTTTGCGCTCGGCCGGCGAGATGTCCACGAACGCGACGCCCACGGGCCAGGCCAGGCCTGCCGGCATTCGCGCGCGCGGCCGGGGATCCGCCTGACGGACGACGCGGACGCGCAAGTCGAGCCCACCCGCGCCCTTGCGCACCCGCAGCATCGCCTCGGTGCCGACGTCGAGGGGGCCGTCCAGTTCGAGCAGGGCGCCCGACAGGCTGATGCCGGCCAGGGCACCCTCGCGGTCGGCCAGCCGCACCCAGGTGTCGAGGGCTCCGAGGCGCACCATTCGCTGTCGCATGCTCCCCGGGTAATCGGCTGGCAAGGGTGGCGCTTGAGCGCCGTCCGGCGGCGGCCTCAGACCCGGCGGCGCATCAGCACAGCCGCTAACGCGGCCAGCCCGCCACCCACGAGCACCGCGCGCAAGACGCGGACGAGGCTCAGGACCCAGGCGATGCCGATACCCAGGGCCGGCCATTGCACCCACCAGTGGCCGGGCGAGGTCATCAGGTTGAGGGCCACCAGGAACCCGAGGATCAGGGGGCCCTTCACCAGGAACGCAGCGGAACGCCTCACATTCACGGCTCGATTCTCCTGCTCGTAGGAGACGAGAAGGCCCGCCGGGGGTTCCACGGGGCCCAGCGCGGGTCGCTAGCTGCGCTTCAGCTTGTCGCCAAAATACTTCTCGAGCTTGTCGACCTTGGGCAGCGCCACCGCGGCCACATAGGGTTGGGCGGGATTCCGCGCCGCGAAGTTCTGGTGGTAGCTCTCGGCCGGGTAGAAGGGGCCGGCGGCCTCCACGGTCGTCACGATCGGCGTCGGGTAGGCGCTGGCGGCGTTGAGCTGGGCGATGTAGGCCTCGGCCACCGCCTGCTGCTCCGCGTCCACCGGGAAAATGGCCGAGCGGTATTGCGTGCCCCGGTCGCCGCCCTGGCGGTTCAGCTGGGTCGGGTCGTGCGCCACTGCAAAGAAGACTTTGAGCAGTTGACCGAAAGTGACGACGGCCGGGTCGAACTCGATCCGGATGGCCTCGGCGTGCCCGGTCGTGCCACTGCACACCGCCTGGTAGTTGGCGGTCTCGGCCGCGCCGCCGATGTAGCCCGAGACCACCGACCGCACGCCGTCGAGGGGCAAGAACACGGCCTCGGTGCACCAGAAACACCCGCCGGCGAGGACCGCCTGCTGGGGCGCCGGACGCCCCGCCGTCAGGTCCTGCACCGGGTCGGGAAACTGCGCCAGATCAGGGTCGTCGCCGCCGAAGAGCTTCGAGAAGTTCATGTCGTTGTGGACCTCGCCTGTAGGACGTGTGGCGGAGTACGCAGGATACGCTACGCCGGCAAATGTAACCGGGACAGGCCCCGAGACATTTGGAGACAGGGCAAGACCACAAAGTGCGACGTGAGAGGCGTTTTCGGGCGAAATCGGCCGTATAATCAGCCTGTGTTGGTGTCTGAAATCGGACACTTAGCGTCAGCTGATTAGGTGTGGACATGAAACAGATCGCGTTTGCCATCGCGACTACCACGCTGCTCGGCGCCGGGCTGGTCGTCGCCGCTCAATCCGAGCAGACGGCCAGGACCGCGACGCCGCCGGCGGTGCGTACCACGGCCATCGCGCCGGCCCGCGTTTCGTCGCCCCCCTCCGTTGCCGCCCATGCCGCTGCTATTCCCGGAACGCTGCCGGCCGCCCGTCAGACCGAACTCGTGACCACCTACTGTGCCACTTGTCACAGCGAGCGGGGCAAGGCTGGCGGGTTGTCGCTGGCCAACTTCAACGCCATGAAAGCCCAGGAGCAGCCGGAAGTCATCGAGAAGATGATTCGCAAGCTGCGCGCCGGCATGATGCCCCCGGCCGGCTCGAAACGGCCCGACGCCGCCACCATCGACGCCCTGACGGCGGCGCTCGAATCGCGCATGGATGAGCTCGCCTCGACCAACCCGAATCCGGGCTGGCGGCCGTTCCAGCGGCTCAACCGCGCCGAGTACGCCACGGCGGTCAAGAATCTGGTCGGGCTCGACATCGACATCACCTCGTTGCTGCCGCCCGACACCATCAGCAACGGCTTCGACAACGTCGCCGACGCGCAGGGCTTCTCGCCGGCGCTGATGGAAGGCTACCTGCGGGCCGCCGGCCGCATTGCCACGCTGGCTCTCGGCGACCCGAACTCGGCGCCGACCGAGGCCACCTACAAGGTGCCGCGGACGCAGTCGCAGATGGGGCACATCGAGGGCACGCCGGTCGGGACCCGCGGCGGCGTGTCGCTCATCCACGTGTTTCCGGCCGACGGCGAATACAGCTTCCGCGTCATGTTGCACGCGATTCCGACCGGGCAGCTCTACGGCAGCACGGTCAAGGACGAGAAGATTGAAATCTCGATCAACGGCGCCCGGGTGGCCGTGCTCGAGGTAGACCCGCGGATGAGCGAGCAGGATGCCAACGGGATGAACCTGCAGTCGCCCAAGGTGCACGTCAAGGCCGGCCCCCAGCGCGTCTCGGCCGCCTTCCTGCGCCAGTTCGAGGCGCCGGTCGACGACATCCTGGCTCCGCAGGACTACACCCTGGCCGACTCGCAGATCGGCAGCGGCTTCGGCATCACCACGCTGCCCCACGTGCGCGACTTCAGCATCAGCGGGCCGTTCAACGTCACCGGCGTGTCCGACACGGTGAGCCGCCGCCGCATCTTCTCGTGCCGTCCGACCGCGCAGGCCGAGGAAGTGCCGTGCGCCACCGCCATCCTGAAGCGCCTGGCCTCGCAGGCTTATCGCGAGCCGGCCACCGCCAGCGACGTGCAGGCGCTCATGACCTTCTTCGAGCAGGGCCGCGCCGGCGCGGACTTCGAAGCCGGCATCCAGTCGGCGCTCGAGGCGCTGCTGGCCAGCCCGCGCTTCGTGTTCCGCCTGGAACAGCCGCCGGCCACCGCGCGCGTCGGCCAGACCTTCCAGGTCGGCGACCTCGACCTGGCCTCGCGGCTCTCGTTCTTCCTGTGGGGCTCGGGACCCGACCCCGAACTGGTGAAGGTGGCGTCGGCCGGCGGTCTCGGCACCACGGCGGGCCTCGACGCGCAGGTGCGACGGATGCTCGCCGACCCGCGCTCGGAATCGCTGGCAACGCGCTTTGCCAGCCAGTGGCTGCGGCTGCAGGACGTCGAGAAGATCCGCCCCGACGCGCTGCTCTTCCCATACTGGGACCATGCGCTCGCCGCCAACCTGGTGCGCGAGACCGAACTCTTCTTCGACAGCCTCGTGCGCGAGGATCGTAGCGCTCTCGAGATGCTGAGCGCCGACTACTCGTTCGTGAACGAACGGGTGGCGCGGCACTACGGCATTCCGAACATCATGGGCCCCGAGTTCCGGCGCGTCACCGTGCCCGACGAACGCCGCGGCATCCTCGGCAAGGGCAGCATCCTGTTGCTCACCTCGGTGGCGGACCGCACCTCGCCCGTGCAGCGCGGCAAGTGGGTGATGGAAGTGCTGCTCGGCTCGCCGCCGCCGGCGCCGCCGCCCAACGTGCCGGCGCTCGAGGACACCGGTGGCGCCAAGGACGGCAAGCTCCTGTCGGTGCGCGAGCGCATGGAGCAGCATCGCGCCAACCCGGCGTGCATGTCGTGCCACAAGGTCATCGACCCGCTCGGCCTGGCGCTCGAGAACTTCGACGTCACCGGCAAGTGGCGGATCAAGGACAACGGCGTGCCGGTCGACGCCAACGGCGAACTCTACGACGGCACGCAGATGGAAGGCCCGGCCGGGCTGCGCAACGCGCTGCTCAAGCATCAGGACGCGTTCCTCTTGAGCCTGACCGAGCGTCTCATGACATATGCGACCGGGCGGCGCATGCAGCCCTACGACATGCCCACGGTGCGCCGCGTGATTCGCGACGCCGCCAAGCAGGACTACAAGATGTCGGCCTTCATCACCGGCGTCGTCAATTCGAGCGCCTTCCGGATGAGCCGGGTCGAAGGAACGGATACCAGTGCACAGTAGGCACGTCTGCTGATCTGGTGAGTCGGGGATCGCTACCCAATCAAGACTCCACGGCATCAAACAGATCGACGGATTACAGGGCCAACATCCATGTTCATCACGCAAAAACATCTCTCCCGCCGCACGGCACTGAAGGGTTTGGGCGTCACCGTGGCGCTGCCGTTCCTGGAGGCGATGGTGCCGGCGCGTACCGCGCTGGCCCAGACCGCCGCCGGCAAGGTGCGCCTGGCCGCCATCGAGATGGTGCACGGCGCGGCCGGCAGCACCGCGATCGGCATCCAGAAGAACATGTGGTCGCCGGCCGCCACTGGGGCCGCCTTCGACTTGACGCCGAGCAGCCTGGCGCCGCTCGAGCCGTTGCGTGATTACCTGACCATCGTCAGCAACACCGACGTCCGCAACGCCGAGGCCTTCGAACTGCCGGAAATCGGCGGCGACCACTTCCGGTCGAGCGCCGTGTTCCTGACGCAGTCGCATCCCAAGCAGACCCAGGGCTCCGACGTCGTGGCCGGCACGTCGCTCGACCAGTTCTACGCGCAGAAGTTCGGCAACGACACGCCCATCCCGTCGATGCAGCTGTGCATCGAGAGCATCGACCAGGCCGGCGGCTGCGCCTACGGCTACTCCTGCGTCTACACCGACACGGTCAGCTGGGCCGCGCCCGAAGAGCCGCTGCCGATGATTCGCGACCCGCGCGCCGCCTTCGACCAGCTGTTCGGCGTCGGCGCCACGCCGGCCGAGCGGGCCGAACGCCGCAAGCGCGACCGCAGCATCCTCGACTTCATCACCGGCGAAGTGGCCAAGCTGCGCCGCGACCTCGGCCCCGCCGACCGGGCGCGACTGGGCGAGTACCTCGACGACGTGCGCGAGATCGAGCGGCGCATCCAGAAGGTGGAGGCGTCGAACTCGAGCGGCGATCCGCGCGAGCTGCCGGGCGCGCCGGTGGGCGTGCCCGACGCCTTCGCCGAGCACGTCCGCCTGATGTTCGACCTGCAGGCGGTGGCCTTCGCCAGCGACATCACCCGCGTCTTCTCGTTCAAGATGGGCCGCGACGGCTCGAGCCGCGCCTATCCCGAGAGCGGCGTGACTTCCGGCTTCCATCCGGCCTCGCACCACCAGGACCGCGAAGACCGCATCCGCGACTTCCAGAAGATCAACACCTATCACGTGTCGCAGCTGCCGTACTTCCTGAACAAGCTGAAGAACACGCCCGACGGCGACCGCAACCTGCTCGACAACACGCTGGTCATCTACGGGTCGCCGATGGGCAACTCGAACGTGCACAACCACAAGCGCTGCCCGCTCATTCTTCGCCGGCCACGCCGGCGGACAGCTTGAAGGGCGGCCTGCACATCAAGACCGCCGACGGCACGCCGATGGCCAACCCGATGCTGAGCGCAATGCACCTGCTGGGGCTGACCGAGATCAAGTCGTTCGGCGACAGCACGGGCACGACCGACCTCAACGCCGCGCCGGACGCGACGGCCGCACTGTAGGAGACCTGCCGATGTCACTTCGTATCTCTCGTGTGTGGGCGCCCCGCGGGGTGTTGGCCGTCGTGCTTGCCGGCATCCTGGCGTCGGCTGGAGTCGTGGCGCAGAGCCGATCCCCGGTGGCCGACGCGGCCATGGGCGGCGACCGCGACGCGGTCAAGGCGCTGCTGCAGCAGGGCAGCGACGTCAACGCCGCGCAAGGCGACGGCATGACGGCGCTGCACTGGGCGGCGATGAAGAACGACGCCGAGCTGGCGCAGATGCTGGTTTACGCCGGCGCCAACGTGAAGGCGACCACCCGGCTCGGCGCCAACTCGCCGCTGGTGCTCGCGGCCCGCAACGGCAACGCGCCGGTGGTGCAGGTGCTGCTCAAGGCCGGGGCCGACGCCAAGGCGGCGACCTCGACTGGCGCGACCCCGCTGATGCTGGCGTCTGCCTCGGGTAACGTCGACGCGGTGACGGCGCTGCTTGCCGCCGGCGCCGAGGTCGACGCCAAGGAGCTGTCGATGCAGCAGACGCCGCTGATGTTCGCGGCGGCGTTCTCGCGGGTCGAGGTGATGAAGGCGCTGATTGCCGCCGGGGCCGATGTCAAGGCCGCCACCAAGGTCGTGAACCTGGCGGCGTTGACCTCACCTGAAGACGAGTTCCGGCAGCAGCAGCAGCCGGCCCCCGCGGCTGGCGGTGCAGCGGCCGCGGGCGCTCCGGCGGCCGGCGGCCGGCCGGCCGGCGCGCCGGCGCCAGAACCCAATGCCGCGGCGGCTCCGCCCGCGGCAACTCCGGCGGCTGGCGCCGCGGCCGCACCGGCCCAGGCGGCGCAGGGCGGCGGCCGTCGTGGCGGCTCGACCGGCAAGGCCGGCGTGGATCGCCAGTTCCGTTACAACGAACTGGTTGGCTACCAGGGCGGGCTCACGCCGTTGCTCTTCGCGGTGCGTCAAGGCTCCCGTGAAGCAGTGGACGTATTGCTCGCCGCCGGCGCCGACGTGAACCAGGTCAGTGCCGGCGACAAGAGCAGCCCCCTCGTCCTGGCCATCGCCAACGGCCATTTCGACATCGCCTTGCACCTGCTCGAGAAGGGCGCGAATCCCAACCTGGTCGCCGACAACGGCGTCGCGCCGCTTTACGGCGTACTCAACGTGCAGTGGGCGCCCAAGGCGTTGTACCCGCAGCCGCGCTCGTATCTGCAGCAGAAGACCTCCTATCTGGACACGATGAAGGCCCTGCTCGACAAGGGCGCCGACCCCAACGCGCGCCTCAAGTTCAAGGTGTGGTACTCGGGCTACAACTTCGACCTTTCCGGCGTGGACGAAATCGGCGCGACCCCGTTCTGGCGCGCCGCGTATGCGTCGGACGTCGAGGCGATGAAGATGCTCATCAGCTACGGCGCCGACCCGCACATCCCGACCACCAAGCCCGCCGGGCGGCCCCGCGTCGGCGATGCCGGGGCGCGCGAGGGCGGCGACACCTCGGGCTTGCCGGTGCTGCCGATTGGCGGCCCGGGCGTTACCCCCTTGCAGGCCGCGGCCGGCGTCGGCTACGGCGAGGGCTTCGCCGCCAACTCCCACCGCTACGCGCCGAGCGGCATGCTGGCGGCCGTGAAGTACCTGGTCGAGGAACTCGGCGCCGACGTCAATGCCGCCGACCACGAAGGCAACACCGCGTTGCACCAGGCGGCGGCGCGCGGCGACCTGGAGATGATTGAATACCTGGTCTCGAAGGGCGCCGACGTGACGCGCGTGAATCGCGAAGGGCAGACCACCGCCGACATGGCCAACGGGCCGGTGCAGCGCACCCAGCCCTATCCAGAAGCGCTCAAGCTGCTCGAAAAGCTCGGCGCCAAGAACAACCACAAGTGCGTGTCGTGCTAGCGCGCGGCGCCCGGCGGCGGTAAGGGCCACGGAACGGCTGCGGGCATCCCGGATGTCCCAGCCGTTTTTGCGCAAGCAGGCGGCACAGCGGATCGGATGAACCTGGATATGACGACATCACGTTCGACATTGCTTGGCGGGGCGGTGCTGGTGACGGCGCTGGGCCTGACGGTGGCCGCGCAGACCGGGCCGGCGGTCCGCCCATCGGCGGCGCCGGGCGCGGCGGCCGCGGCGGCCCGGCCCGCGGCGCGGTCGGCCACGGCCCCCAAGCCGGTTGCGGCCCACGGCGCCGAGCCGACGCTCACGGCGGTGAACCAGACGGAGCTCGTCGCCACCTACTGCGCCACCTGCCATAGCGAACGCGCCAAAGCCGGGGGGCTGTCGCTCGCCAACTGGAATTCGATGCGCGCCCAGGAGCAGCCGCAGGTGGCCGAGAAGATCATCCGCAAGCTGCGCGCCGGCATGATGCCGCCGGCCGGCGCCAAGCGTCCCGACGAGGCGAGCCTGGCCGCGCTCACGAACGCGCTCGAGTCGCGCATGGACGAGCACGCCGCGATCAACCCGAATCCCGGCTGGCGCCCGTTCCAGCGGCTGAACCGCGCCGAGTACGCCGCGCGCCGTCAAGGACCTGCTCGGCATCGACGTCGACGTCGCGGCCTTCCTGCCGCCCGACACCATCAGCGCACGGCTTCGACAACGTCGCCGACGCGCAGAGCTTCTCGCCGACGTTGATCGAAGGCTACCTGCGCGCCGCCAGCCAGATCAGCCGTCTGGCCGTCGGCGACCGCGAGCGCCTCGGCCAGCGTCGGTGACCTACAAGGTCGGCGCGCACGATGTCGCAGATGCGCCACGTCGAGGGCGCGCCGATGGGCACGCGCGGCGGCATCTCGGTGGTGCACATCTTCCCGGCCGACGGCGACTACGTGCATTAAGGCGTCGACTGCACAACGAGCCGCTCGGCGGCCTCTCCGGCCGCAACACGATGACGCGTATGGACATCAAGGAAGCAGATCGACGTCTCGGTCAACGGCGAGCGCGTGGCGATCTCTCGACTCAACACGCGCATGAGCGAGACCGGATCCGAAGAACGGCCTCGACCTGAAGACGCCGCCGATCTCAGTCAAGGCCGGCCCGCAGCGCGTGTCGGCGGCCTTCGTCCAGAGCTCGACGGCGCCGTCGACGACCTGCTCGTGCCGCTCGAGAACACGCTGGCCGACGTCAGCATCAGCTTCGGCGTGACGCTGCTGCCGCACCTGCGCGACATGTCGGTGCACGGCCCGCTCGCGGTCACCGGCGTCTCGGACACGCTCGAGCCGCCGTCAAGTCTTCACCTGCCGTCCGACGACGGCGGCCGAAGAAGAAGCCGTGCGCGACGGAGATCGTCAAGAACCTGTCGGCGCGGCGTTCCGCGGCCCGCCGACGCGGCCGACCGCATGGACGCTGATGGGGTTCTATCGAGCAGGGCCGCGAAACAGGGCGACTTCGAGCACGGCATCCGCCTCGCGCTGCAGTCGATCCTGGCCAGCCCGCGCTTCCTGTTCCGGCTCGAAGCAGCAGCCGCGACGCTGCGCGCCGGCCAGCCCTACCGGATCGAACGACCAGGACCTCGCCTCGCGGCTGTCGTTCTTCCTGTGGGGCACGGTGCCGGACGCCGGACTGCTGAAGGCGGCCAGCCGCGGCCAGCTGCGCACGCCGGCGCGGTGTCGAGCAGCAGGTGCGCCGGATGCTGGCCGACCAGCGCGTCGGAAGCGCTGGCCACGCGCTTCGCCGCGCAGTGGCTGCGCCTGCAGGATCTCGACAAGATCATCCCCGACTACCTGCTGTATCCCGACTTCGACGACAGCTGCGCAGGCGATGCGGCGCGAGACCGAGCTGTTCTTCGACAGCATCGTGCGCGAGGACCGCAGCGTGCTCGACCTGCTGACCGCCGACTACACGTTCGTCAACGAGCGGCTGGCGAGGCACTACGGCATCCCGAACGTCACCGGCACGCAGTTCCGCCGCGTGCACGCTGCCGACCGAACCGCCGCGGCCTGCTCGGCCAGGGCAGCATCCTGCCGCTGACCTCGCTCGCCGACCGCACCTCGCCGGTGCTGCGCGGCAAGTGGGTGCTGGAAGTGCTGCTCGGCTCGCCGCCGCCGCCGCCGCCGCCCAACGTGCCGGCGCTCGACGACGACCAAGGCGACCGAGGGCGGCAAGCACGCTGTCGACGCGCGAGCGCATGGAGCAGCATCGCGCGAACCCGGCGTGCAGCTCGTGCCACCGCGTGATCGATCCGCTCGGCCTCGCGCTCGAGAACTTCGACGCCACCGGCGCGTGGCGCATCAAGGACAACGAGCGTGCCGGTCGACGCCGGTCGGCGACCTCTACGACGGCACCAAGATCGACGGCCCGGCCGGCCTGCGCGCGGCGCTGCTCAAGCACCAGGACGTGTTCCTGCGCAGCTTCACCGAGAGCTGATGACCTATGCGCTCGGCCGCCGCGTCGAGTACGTACGACATGCCGGCGGTCCGCGCAGATCGTCCGCGACGCCGGCCGACAGAACAACAAGCTGTCGGCGTTCGTGCTCGGCGTCGTGAACAGCCCGGCGTTCCAGATGAGCGCGTGGCCGAGACGCCGACGACCGAAGGCCGACGATGACGCAGCCGGTAGCCGACGCTCGTATCGGCTGAGCAGCACGATTCGACGGAGAGCCGCGATGTATCTCACGCAGAAGCACCTGTCCCGCCGCACGGTCCTGCAAGGGCATCGGCGTCACGTGGCGCTGCCGTTCCTCGAGGCGATGGTGCCGGCGCGCACCGCGCTCGGCGCAGACCGCGGCGCGGCAAGATGCGCCTGGCCTGCCATCGAGATGGTGCACGGCTCGGCCGGCAGCACCGCGTTCGGCATCAAGCAGAACCTGTGGGCGCCGGCGGCCGCCGGCCGCGGCTTCGACCTGTCGCCGAGCGCGCTGGCGCCGCTCGAGCCGTTCCGCGACCACCTCACCATCGTCAGCAACACCGACGTGCGCAACGCCGAGGCGTTCGACGCCGCCGGAAATCGGCGGCGACCACTTCCGGTCGAGCGCCGTGTTCCTCACGCAGTTGCACCCGAAGCAGACGCAGGGCTCCGACGTGCGCGTCGGCACCTCGCTCGACCAGTATCTACGCGCAGAAGTTCGGCCAGGACACGCCGATTCCGTCGATGCAGCTGTGCATCGAGAACGTCGACCAGGCCGGCGGCTGCTCCTACGGCTACTCCTGCGTCTACACCGACTCCATCAGCTGGGCGTCGCCGACCGAGCCGCTGCCGATGATCCGCGACCCGCGCGTCGGCCTTCGACCAGCTGTTCGGCGTCGGCGCCACGCCGGCCGAGCGCGAGCCGAGCGCCGCGCCGAGGACAAGAGCATCCTCGACTGGATCACGTCGGCGCAGTCGCCACGCCTGAAGCAGCGACCTCGGCGCCGCCGACCGGCGCGCGCTCGGCGACTACCTCGACGACGTGCGCGAGATCGAACGCCGCATCCAGAAGGTCGAGGCCTTCAACAGCAGCGGCGAGCAGCGCGAGCTGCCGGGCGCGCCGGTCGGCGTGCCCGACTCGTTCGACGAGCACGTCAAGCTGATGTTCGACCTGCAGGCGCTGGCCTTCGCCTCGCGACATCACCCGCGTGTTCTCGTTCAAGCTGGGCCGCGACGCCGTCAACCGCGTCTATCCCGACAGCGGCGTCAAGACCGCGTTCCACCCGGCGTCGCACCACCAGGACCGGGAAGACCGCATCAAGCGACTTCGCAGAAGATCAACACGCTACCACGTCGGCATGCTGCCGTACTTCCTGAACAAGCTGAAGAACACGCCGGACGGCGACGCGCAACCTGCTCGACAACACGCTGCGTGATCTACGGCTCGCCGATGGGCAACTCGAACGTGCACAACCACAAGCGCTGCCCGCTGTTCCTGGCCGGCCACGCCGGCGGCCAGCTGAAGGGCAACCTGCACATCAAGGCGGCCGACGGCACGCCGATGGCCAACGTGATGCTGACGCATGATGCAGATGCTCGGCCTCGAGCGACTTCAAGTCGTTCGGCGACAGCACCGGGGCAATGAACCTCAATTCGGCCAGCGACACGACCGTGGCCGTCTAAGACGGGTGTCGGGTCCCGGTGGTCGGGGCGCGAACGGGACAACCGCACGAACCTGCCGCCGCGACCGCGCGGCGGACATTGAGGCACTGGATGCAGCGGAACGCGACGGCGGTCCTGGCGGTGGCGGCAGTGGGGCTGATGATCGCCGGACTTTCGGCGACCGCCACGGGGGGCGCCGAACCATCACCGAGGCTCCATGCGCAAAACCCGGCCCGCTCCGGCTGTCGCGGCGCAGGCCGCCGCGGCCGCGCCGACGCCGAAGCCAGTCCGTAGCAGCGTCGCGCCAGCGGCCGTGCCGAAGGCGGCCGCCATGACTCCCGCGGCGCAGACCGAACTGGTGGCCACCTACTGCGGCGGCTGCCACAGCGACCGCGCCAGGGCCGGCGGCCTGTCGCTGGCGGACTTCAGCGCGATGCGGGCGGCCGAGTCGCCCGAGGTGGTCGAGAAGATGCTGCGCAAGCTGCGCGCCGGCATGATGCCGCCGGCGGGCGCCAAGCGTCCTCCGGCCGGTTCGCTCGACGAGTTGATGACCGCCCTCGAGGCGCGCATGGACGAACATGCCGCCGTCAACCCGAACCCCGGCTGGCGGCCGTTCCAGCGGCTCAATCGCGCCGAATACGGGCGCGCAGTGCAGGATCTGCTGGGCGTCGAGGTGGACGTGGCGCCGCTGCTGCCGCCCGACACGATCAGCCACGGCTTCGACAACGTGGCCGACGCGCAGACCTTCTCACCGGCGCTGATGGAAGGCTACCTGCGGGCAGCCAGCAAGGTCACCGCGCTGGCCGTCGGCGACCCCGACAGCGCAGCCGGCGAATCCACCTACAGTCTGCCCAAGACTGCGTCCCAGCTGACGCGGGCCGAAGGCGCACCGCTCGGCACGCGCGGCGGCATCTCGGTGGCGCACACCTTCCCGGCCGACGGCGAGTACGTGTTCCGGCTCGATTTTTTCGCCGAGCCGCTCGGCATGCTGTTCGGGAACACGGCGACGGGCGAGCAGATCGAGGTATCGATCAACGGCGAGCGCGTGGCGCTCTTCGACATCGACCCGCGCATGAACGAGACCGACCTCGAGCCTGTCGCTCAAGACGCCGCCGGTGCACGTGGCGGCCGGGCCGCAGCGCGTCACCGCGGCGTTCCTGCAGCGCTTCGAGGGGCCGGTCAACGATCTGATGGCGCCGATCGAGCACACCATGGCCGATACCGAGATCGGCATCGCCGTCGGCATCACGACGCTGCCGCACCTGCGCAACCTGGCCGTGGTCGGCCCGCACGAGTCACCGGCGTGTCGCGACACGGCGAGCCGCCGCCGCATCTTCACCTGCCGGCCGACCAGCCGAGGCCGACGAGAGCCGCCTGCGCCACCTCGATTGTGCAGAGCCTGGCGACGCAGGCGTTCCGCCGCGCAGCCGACCGAGCGCGAAGCTGTCGCGGCTGATGGCGTTCTACGACACGCGGCCGCGAAGGACCGGACCTTCGAAGTCGGCGTCACCAAGGCGGTCGAGGCGATCCTGGCCAGCCCGCAGTTCCTGTTCCGGCTCGAAGAGCACGCCGGCCACGGCCAAGCCGGGTCAGCCCTACCGGCTGGCCGACGTAGAACTGGCCTCGCGCCTCTCGTTCTTCCTGTGGGCGCGCCGGTCCCGACCCGGCGCTGCTGGGCCGCCGCCACGCAGGGCAAGCTGGCGACGCCCGGCGTCGCTCGAGAAGCACGTGGCGCGGCTGCTGGCCGATCCGCGCTCGGACGCGCTGGCGACGCGCTTTGCCTCGCAGTGGCTGCGCCTGCAGGACCTCGACGACGTCTCGCCTGATCCGATTCTGTATCCCTACTACGACCGCACGCTGGCCCAGGCGCTGCAGCGTGAGACCGAGCTCTTCCTCGACAGCCTCGTGCGCGAGGACCGCAGCGTGCTCGACCTGCTGACCGCCGACTACACCTTCGTGAACGACCGGGTCGCGCGTCACTACGGGATGCCGGGCGTGACCGGCCCGCAGTTCCGCCGCGTCACGCTGCCGCCCGAGCGGCGCGGCATCCTCGGCCACGGCAGCGTGCTGACGCTGACCTCGATTGCCGACCGCACCTCGCCGGTGCAGCGCGGCAAGTGGATCATGGAAGTGCTGCTCGGCTCGCCGCCGCCGGCCCCGCCCCCCAATGTGCCGGCCCTCGAAGACACCAAGGGCACAGCCGACGGCAAGATGCTTTCGGTGCGCGAACGCATGGAGGCGCACCGCAAGAACCCGGCGTGCATGTCGTGCCACAAGGTCATCGACCCGCTCGGCCTGGCGCTCGAGCACTTCGACGCCACCGGCCGCTACCGCATCAAGGACAACGGCGTGGCGGTCGACGCCGTGGGCGATCTCTACGACGGCACGCGGATGGAGGGCGAGGCGGGGCTGCGCAACGCGCTGGTGGCCCACAAGGACGCGTTCCTGCTGAGCTTCACCGAGCACCTCATGACCTACGCGCTCGGCCGCCGCGTCGAGCCGACCGACATGCCGGCGGTGCGCGCGGTGATTCGTCGACGCGGCCCGCCACGACTACCGGATCTCGGCGTTCGTGCAGGGCGTCGTGGCCAGCGATTCATTCCAGAAGAGTGTCGTCCGCAGCGCCGCCCCGATCAGCACGGAACAGGGACCGGCGCACAGGGACCAGGGACCGGGGAAGAACTGAACATGGCCAGCGTCATCTCGAACTCGCATTTGTCGCGGCGCACCGCGCTGAAGGGCCTGGGAGCGACCATCGCGTTGCCGTTCCTCGACGCGATGCGGCCGGCGCGCGCGCTCCACGCCGCCGCCGCCGACCGCAAGCTGCGGCTGATCGCCATCGAGATGGTGCACGGCGCCGCCGGCAGCACCACCTACGGCGCGAAGATGAACATGTGGGCGCCGGCCGCCACCGGTTCGGCCTTCGACCTGTCGGGCACGGCCATGGCGGCCCTCGAGCCCTATCGCCAGCACGTCACCATCGTGAGCAACACCGACTGCCGCAACGCCGAAGCGTTCAGCGCCCCGGAGATCGGCGCCGACCACTTCCGGTCCGCCGCGGTGTTTCTGACCCAGTCCAAACCCAAGCAGACGCAGGGCTCCGACGTGCTGGCCGGCACGTCGCTCGACCAGATCTTCGCCCGCCAGTTCGGTCAGGACACGCCCATCCCGTCGCTGCAGCTGTGCATCGAGAACGTCGACCAGGCCGGCGGCTGCTCCTACAACTACTCCTGCGTCTACACCGACTCGATCAGCTGGGCCTCGCCGACCGAGCCGCTGCCGATGATTCGCGATCCGCGCGCGGTCTTCGATCAGCTCTTCGGCGTGGGCACCACGCCCGAGGCGCGCAAGGCGCGACGCCGCGACGACAAGAGCATCCTCGACTTCGTGGCCGAGTCGGTGGGCGAGCTCAAGGGCCGGCTGGGTGTGGCCGATCGCGCGCGCCTGGCCGACTACCTCGACGACGTGCGCGAGATCGAGCGGCGCATCGAGAAGGTCGAAGCCGGTAACTCGAGCGGCGAAGCGCGGGAACTGCCGGGCGCGCCAATCGGCGTGCCGGATTCCTGGGAAGAGCACGTGAAGCTGATGTTCGACCTGCAGGCCGTGGC
Source organism: uncultured Acidobacteriota bacterium (assembly GCA_963843885.1). Taxonomy (GTDB): domain Bacteria; phylum Acidobacteriota; class Vicinamibacteria; order Vicinamibacterales; family UBA2999; genus CADEFD01. Next base: position 168,190 of record CAWJMJ010000001.1, on the reverse strand, counting down.
CTTTGCGTCGGACATCACGCGCGTCTTTGCGTTCAAGATGAGCCGCGACGTGTCGAACCGCGTCTTCGGCCCGAGCGGGTCGTCGGCCGCGTTCCACACCGCCTCGCACCATCAGGAACGCGAAGACCGCATCAAGGACTTCCAGAAGATCAACGCCTATCACGTCAGCCTGGTGCCGTACCTGCTCGAGCGGCTGGCCAACACCCCCGACGGCGACGGCACCATGCTCGACAACAGCCTGGTCGTCTACGGCTCGGCGATGGGCAACTCCAACATGCACAACCACAAGCGCTGCCCGCTCTTCCTGGCGGGACACGCTGGCGGACGCCTCAAGGGCAACCTTCACGTCAAGGCGGCCGACGGCACGCCCATGGCCAACGCCATGCTGAGCGCGCTGCAGGCGGTGGGCGTCGAGGCCCCGAGCTTTGGCGACAGCACCGGCACCATCGACCTGAACCGGGCCGTGGCCGCGACCGCCGCGGCTCTCTAGGAGCATGGTCATGACCCGTCCCAGGACGTTTCGACTCGCGGCCAGCGTGGTGCTGGCAGCGGCGCTCGTCGGCGGCGTGCACGCCGCCGCCACGGCGCCCGTGGCCGATGCCGCCATGCGGCGCGATGCCGCCGCGGTCCGCACGCTGCTGCGCGCCGGCGGTGACGTCAACGGTGCGCAGGGCGACGGCATGACGGCCCTGCACTGGGCCGCCACCTACGGTGACGCGGAACTGACCGAGGTGCTGCTCTACGCCGGCGCCAACGTCAAGGCGACCAGCCGCCTGGGCCGTTACACCCCGCTGCACGTGGCCAGCCAGGGCGGGTTCGGCGTGGTCGTGAAGGCGCTGATTGATCGTCGGGGCGGACCCGAATGCCGCCACCACCACCGGCGCGACCGCGCTGATGCTGGCCGCGCAATCGGGGAACGTCGCGGCGGCGACGGCGCTGCTCGAGGCTCAGGCCGACGTGAACGCGGTGGAGAAGACCTACGGGCAGACGCCGCTGATGTTTGCCGCCGCCTACGATCGCGGCGACATGGTGGCCTTGCTGCTCGATCGCGGCGCCAAGGCCGGAGTCACCTCGAAGGTGGTGGATCTCGGCCGCGCTCACCATGGGAGACGGCGAGGGCCGGGCCCCCGAACCGCAGGGGGCGCCGCCCGCGACTGGTAGCGCCACACCGGGGACCATCTCGACCGGCGGGGGCCGCGCCCCCGCGGCGGCCGCGGCCGCCGCCCGTCCCGCCGCCACGCCTCGTCCCACCGACGTGGCCGGGACCACGCGGCCGTTCCGCTACAACGAGTTGATTGGCGCTCAGGGCGGACTGTCGGCGCTGCATTTCGCCGCCCGCCAGGGCTCGACCGCGGCCGCCCACGCGCTCATCGCGCGCGGCGCCGACGTCAACCTGCCCAGCCCCGGCGATGCCACGACGCCGCTGCTCATGGCCACGCTCAACGGCCACCTGGATCTCGCGCAGTACATGCTCGACCACGGCGCCGATCCGAATCTGGCCAGCCGCGCTGGCGCCGCCCCGCTCTACGCCACGCTCAACGTGCAATGGGCGCCCAAGGCGGCCTATCCGCAGCCGCGCGTCGTATCTGCAGCAGCGCACCACCTACCTCGATCTGATGCGCGCGCTGCTCGACCGCGGCGCCGATCCCAACGCCCGCCTGACCCGCAAGGTGTGGTACTCGGGCTACAACTTCGACCAGTCCGGCGTGGATGAAGTCGGCGCCACGCCGTTCTGGCGCGCCGCCTACGCCAGTGATGTCGAGGCCATGCGCCTGCTCGTCTCGCGCGGCGCCGACCCGAACATCCCGAGTGCGCGGCCGGCCGAACGCAGCCGCGGGCTCGACGGCGTCGGCGAGCTGCGCGACACCTCCAGCCTGGCCCCGGTCCCGGTGGGCGGTCCCGGCGTGCCCCCGCTGCAGGCAGTGGCCGGCGTCGGCTACGGCAAGGGCTTCGCCGGCAACTCGCACGTCTTCGCGCCGGGCGGCATGATGCCGGCGGTGCGTTACCTGGTCGAAGAGATCGGCGTCGATGTCAACGAGCCGGACTACGAAGGCAACACCGTCGTCCACCACGCCGCGTCGCGGGGCGACACCGAGATGATTCGATATCTCGTGCGAAAGGCGCCGACGTGACCCGCGTCAACCGGGCCGGTCAGACCACGATCGACCTGGCCAATGGCCCGGTGCAGCGCGTGCAGCCGTTCCCGGAGACGATCGACTACCTCGCCTCGCTCGGCGCCCGCAACAATCACAAGTGCGTGTCCTGCTGACGCGGCTTCGGCCGGCGGCGGTGATTGCCGGTTCGTAAGGCGGTCCCGTCGTGGCCGGCCGTGGTCCGGACCGGCCTGCCACATCTGCGCGCGGCTGCCCGCGGTGGCCGGAAAACACCGCCGTGAGACAATAGCAGGGACGATGCGCGCGCCCTCCTCAGCGCCTTCCCAGGCCATCCACCCCTGCCGGTGATCCACGCGTGAGTGCCCTGACGCCCATTCAGGAAGGGATGCTCGTCCAGCATCTCAAGGCGCCCGACTCGGGGCAGACATCGAGCAGATGGTCGCCACCCTCGACCATCCCGTCGAGCCGACGGCGCTGGCAGCGGCATGGCGGCAGTTGATGACCCGCCACGAGGTGTTCCGGAGCCGGTTCGAGTGGACCGGACGGGCACGCCCGCGACGGGTGGTCGAGCCGGCCGTCGACCTGCCGTGGCTCGACGACGACTGGCGCGGCGCCAACGCCGCCACGCAACGCGCGCGCCTCGACGCCTACCTGAACGACGACCGCCGCCGTGGCTTCGATTTGGCGGTGGCGCCGCTGGCCCGAGCGGCGCTGTTCCGCGTGGCCGACGAGCGCTGGCAGTTCGTGTGGACGTTCCACCACATTCTGGCCGACGGGCAGTCGTAACTTCGACCTCCTGACCGAGGGCTTCGGGATCTACGCGGCGGTGCGCGACGGCGCCACCCCGACCCTGCCCGAGCCGCCGGGTTTTGCGCCGTTCGAGGCGTGGCTCGAAGCCCGGGCTGCAGGCTATCGGGACCGAGGCCGCCGCCTTCTGGCGCGCGCGCGTCGGCGCGCTGTCGTCGCCGACCCGCCTGCCGCTCACAGCCACGAACGCTCCCCCCGGGCCGATCGAGCGGCGGGAACGGGTCTGCGCCCTCGACGCCGCGGCCACGACCGCGCTGGGCGAGACGGCAAGGGCCGCAGGGGCCACGCGCAACTCGGCCGTGCAGGCGGCCTGGGCGCTGGTCCTGGCCTCGGCGAGCGGCGACGCCCGGGCGGTGTTCGGCGTCACTCGCGCCGCCCGGACCGGCACCATTCCAGAGGCCGACCGCATCGTCGGCGCGTTCATCAACACGGTGCCGATGGCCGTGCCGGTCGACCGCGCGGCGCGCGTCGGCGACTGGCTGCGGGCCGTGCGCGACGAACACGAGGCGATGCGCCCGTTCGAGCACACGCCGCTCGTCGACATCCAGCGCGTCAGCGGGGTGGCCGCCGGCCAGCCGCTCTTCCACAGCCTGGTCATCTACACGCCGCGGCTCATCGGCGCGCGCCTGCGGGAACTGGGCGGGGAGTGGGCCCGCCGCGACGTCGTGTTCCACGAGCAGACGCACCGTGCCGGTCACGCTCTTTGTCTACGGCGAAGACCAGTTGCGGCTCAAGCTGGCCTACGACGCGCGGCTGGTCAGCGACGCCGCCGTCGAACGCTGGCTCGAGCAGCTGCGGACGGTGCTGACGGGCTGGCCGGCGCCGGGGCCGACACGACGGTGGGCGACCTGCCGCGTGCTCGGCGCGGCAGAACGCGCGCAGCTCGTCACCCAGTGGAACGACACGGGCCGCGACGTCGATCGGACGCTCGTGCGTGCACGACCTCATCGCCCGGCACGTCGCCGCCTCCCCGGCGGCGGTGGCCGTGGCCCATCGCGATCGCGCGCTCACCTACGGCGAGCTGGGCGGGCGCAGTGCCGCTCTGGCGGCCGACCTGCGTCAGCGCGGCGTCGGCCCGGGCCAGGTCGTGGGCGTCTTCACCACGCGGTCGCTCGAGACGGTGGTGGCGATGCTCGGCATCCTCGAGTCGGGCGCCGCCTACCTGCCGCTCGACACCGCCTTCCCGCCGCAGCGCTTGCAGTGGATGGTCGAGAACACCGGCGCGACCCTGATCGTCACCGAGCCCGGACTGGCGGCGGCGCTGCCGTCGCCCTCGGCCACGCCCGTGATCGTCGATCTGACCCGGCCCGCGCCCGACCACCCGTCGCGCGTGAGCCCGAGCGCCACCCCAGACGATCTGGCCTACGTCATCTTCACCTCGGGCTCGACCGGCCGGCCCAAGGGCGTGATGGTCGAGCACCGCAACGTCGCCAACTTCTTCGCGGCGATGGACGAGCAGCTCGGCGACGCCGGACGTCCCGGCGCGTGGCTGGCCGTCACCAGCATCTCGTTCGACATCTCGGTGCTCGAGCTGTTCTGGACGCTGGCCCGCGGCTTCACGGTCGTCGTGCAGGACGACGACGGACCGCCGCGCGCCGAGCCGCGCGCCAGTCGCCGCCGCGAGCGGCACGGCCGATGGACTTCAGCCTGTTCTACTTCGCGGCCGACGCCGGCCGAGCGCACGGCCAGCGAGCGCTACCGGCTGCTGCTCGAGGGCGCGAAGTTCGCCGACACGCACGGCTTCGCGGCGGTGTGGACGCCCGAGCGCCACTTCCACGCGTTCGGCGGCCTGTATCCCGAACCCGGCCGTGACGAGCGCGGCCGTCGCCGCGATCACCGAGCGCGTCCAGCATCCGCGCCGGCAGCGTCGTGCTGCCGCTGCACAACCCGATCCGCGTCGCCGAGGACTGGTCGGTCGTCGACAACCTCTCCAACGGCCGCGTCGGCCTGTCGTTCGCGTCGGGCTGGCACGCCAACGACTTCGCGCTCGCGCCCGAGAACTTCGAGCGCCGGCGCGAGCTGATGGCCGAGGGCATCGAGACGATCCGGCGCGCTGTGGCGCGGCGAGGCCGTCGCCGGCGCGCAGCGGCGACGGCCGCGACGATCGAGGTCCGCATGTTCCCGCCGCCGGTGCAGCGCGAGCCGCCGATCTGGATCACCGCCGGCGGCAGCCCGGACGACGTTCGCGCTGGCCGGGCGCATCGGCGCCAACATCCTGACCAACCTGCTCGGTGCATGAGCCGTGGACGACCTCGTCGCCAACGTCGCCGCCTACCGCGACGGCGCTACCGCGACGCCGGGCATCCCGGCGACGGCCACGTCACGCTGATGCTGCACACGTTCGTCGGGCCGCGACGTCGAGCGACGGTGCGGCAGCCGTGCGCGAGCCGTTCCTCGACTACCTCGAAGTCGTCGACCGACCTGATCAAGAAGGCGCAGCTGGGAGTTCCCGGCTTTGCCAAGCCCGGCACGTCGCGCGGCCGACACGGCGGCGCTCGACCTCGACGATCTCGACCGCGACGAGATGCGACGCGATCATGGACCACGCCTTCGAGCGCTACTTCGACGACGGCCGGCCTGTTCGGCACGCCGGACTCGTGCCTCGCCATGGTCGACCGGCTGCAGCGAGCTCGGCGTCGACGAGATCGCCTGCCTCATCGACTTCGGCGTCGACCAGACACGTCGTGCTCGACGCCCTGCGAGACCTCGACGAGCTGCGCCGGGCGGCGAGCCAGCCGGCGCCGGCGCCGACGACGCCCGCGGAGCGCGCTCGGTCGCCGAGTCACGGTCGACGCGGCAGCTCGACGTCGCCTCGTCACCCATGCAGCGCCACGCCGTCACTCACCTGCAGTGCACGCCGCGATCCGGCGGCGCTGTCGCCGCCGCTGCGCGGCGGGCCTCGCACGCTCGCTGCTGCTCGGCGGCGAGGCGCTGCCGCCGTCGCTCGCCGACGAGCTGCGGCCGCCGTGCGCGGCCGACTGCTCAACATGTACGGGCCGACCGAGACCACGATCTGGTCGACCGTCGGCGCGAGCGTCGCGCGCCGGCGAGCCGATCACCATCGGCCGGCCGATCGCCAACACCCAGGTCTACGTCGTCGACCGCGAGCTGCAGCCCGTGCCCGATCGGCGCGGCCGGCGAGCTGCTGATCGGCGGCGACGGCGTGCGTGCGCGGCTACCTCGACCGCCCCGAGCTGACCGCCGAGCGCTTCGTCGCCGATCCCGTGCGTGCCGGGGCGACCGACGGCGTCTACCGCACCGGCGATCGTGGCGCGCTGCCGCGACGACGGCCGTCTGCGAGTTCCTCGGCCGCGCTCGACCACCAGGTCAAGGTCCGCGGCTACCGCATCGAGCTCGGCGAGATCGAGGCCGTGCTCGGCGCGCATCCCGACGTCGCGCGAGAACGTCGTCGTCGCCCGCACGCGACGACGGCCGGCGAGGACGCGCGCCTCGTCGCCTACGTCGTGCCCGGCGGCCGGCGGCGAGCTCAGCGCGGCGTGGCCGACGCCTGGCGCGCGGTCTGGGACGAGACGTATCGCGACGGCGGCACCGACCTCGGCGACCCGACGTTCGACATCTCGGGCTGGAACAGCAGCTACACCGGCGAGCCGATCCCGGCCGCCGAGATGCGCGAGTGGGTCGACGGCACCGTCGCGCGCATCCGCGCGCTGGCGCCCGCGGCGCGTCCTCGAGATCGGGTGCGGCACCGGGCTGCTGCTGTTCCGCGCCTGGCGCCGCACGGCGAGCGCTACGTCGGCGTCGACTCTCGCCAGCACGCCCTCGACCGCATCGCGCGAACGGGCTCGCCGCGGCTCGGTCTCGACCAACGTCGAGCTGCACGCGGCCGCCGCCGACCACGTGGCGCTGATCGCCGGCGCGAGCCTCGGTCGACATGGTCGTCATCAACTCGGTCGCGCAGTACTTCCCCGATGCCGACTACCTCGGCAGCGTGCTCGACGCGGCCGCCTCGCGGCTCGGCCGGGCGGCTCGATCTGTCGTCGGCGACGTCCGCAGCTTGCCCTTGCTCGAAGCCGTTCCACATGTCGGTCGAGCTGGCGCAGGCGCCGGCCGGCGATGGCCACGAGCGAGCTGGCATCGCGGGTCCGCGACCGCGTCGCCGACCGACGACGAGCTGGTCGTCGACCCGGCGTTCTTCCAGGCGCTGGCGGCGGAGGTGCCGGTCCTGACGTCGGTGGCCGTGCGGCTCAAGCGCGGCGCCGCGCCCAACGAGCTGACCGCCTTCCGCTACGACGTCGTGCTCGGCACGCGGCGCGCTCGATGCGACGCTCCCGATCGAGCGCCCGGGCGTGGACCTGACGCCGGCGACGGCGCGCCGAGGCGATGGCGGGAAGCCCGCCCGGGACCCGCCTGCGCCGGCTGCGCAACGCCCGCGTCGCCGCGCGCCGTCGAGGCCGTGCGTCTGGCCTCGGCCAGCGACGCGCCAGCCACCGTCGGCGACTTGCGCCGACGCTGGCGTCGTTACCGGCCGGCCTCGATCCCGAGGCCGTCGCTCGGCCGCCATGCCGACACGCGCGCCAGCGACGTATGGAACGAGGACGATCGCTTCGGCGCGCGTTCGATATCGTCGTCGGCAGCGCCGCCCATCCGCCCCAGCCCGATCCCGGCCGGCCCTGGGCCAGCTACGTGCACCGCGCCCGCGCTGTTCCCGGCCATCTCACACAGGAACTGAAGCAGCACCTGAGAGCGCACGTGCCGTCCTACATGACCCCGTCGGCGGTGGTCGTAGTCGAGCGGATGCCGTTGACGCCGAACGGCAAGATCGATCGCCAGGCCCTGCCCGCGCCCGATCGCACGCGGCAGGAGAGCGCGGCGCCGTTTGTGGCGCCGGCGTCGGCACTGGAAACGACCATCGCTGGGGTGTGGCGCACGCTGCTGGGCCTGGAGCGCGTCGGCACCGGCGACAACTTCTTCGACCTGGGCGCCAACTCGCTGCTGATGGTGCGGGCGCACAGCGAACTGCGCGCGGCCCTCGACCGCCCGCTGTCGCTGGTCGATCTGTTCCGCTTCCCGTCGGTGGCCGCGCTGGCCGGGCATCTCGGGCGCGCCACGGCGGACACGGCCGTGCTCGATCGCGGGCAGGCCCGGGCGCGCACGCGCCTCGACGCCGCCGGGAAACGCCGCGCGACGCTGGCGGCGGTCCGCGCCGGCGAGGGCCACCGGCCATGAGCATGGACATTCGCGGCGACGAGATCGCCATCATCGGCCTGGCCGGACGCTGGCCGGGCGCGCCTTCGCCGGAGGTGTTCTGGACCAACCTGCGCGACGGCGTCGAGTCGGTGCGGCGTTTCACCGACGAGGAGCTGCGCGCCGCCGGCGAACGGCCCGACTGGCTGGCCGATCCCGATTACGTGAAGGCGCGGCCGGTGCTCGACGACGCCGACCGGTTCGACGCCGGGTTCTTCGGGGTCTCGCCGCAGGACGCGGCCATCATGGACCCGCAGCACCGCGTCTTCCTGGAAGTCGGCTGGGAGGCGTTCGAGCACGCCGGCCACGATGCGGATCGCCTGCACGGCCAGGTCGGAGTCTTCGCGACCAGTGGGCTGAACGCCTACATGATGCACCACCTGGTCACCAACCGGCGGCTCATGGACACCGTCGGCGAATGGCTGCTCCGCCACACCGCCAACGACATGAACTTCCTGGCGACGCGGCTGTCTTACGAGCTGAACCTCACGGGTCCGAGCATCAACGTGCAGTCGGCGTGCTCGTCGTCGCTGGTCGCGGTGCACCTGGCGGTGCAGAGCCTGATCAACGGCGAGTGCGACATGGCGCTGGCCGGCGGTTCGGTGATCGCGCTGCCGCAGGACCGCGGCTATCTCTACAAGCGCGGCGAGATCCTGTCGCCCGACGGGCATTGCCGCCCCTTCGACGCGGCCGCGGCCGGGATGCTCTTCGGCAGCGGCGCCGGGGCGGTGATCCTGCGGCGGCTGGCCGACGCCCAGGCCGACGGCGACCAGATCTACGCGCTCATCAAGGGCTCGGCCGTGAACAACGACGGCTCGAGCAAGGTCGGCTACCTGGCGCCGAGCGTGGACGGCCAGGCCTCGGCGATCGCCGAGGCGCTGGCCATCAGCGGGGTCGCGGCCGACAGCATCTCCTATGTCGAAACCCACGGCACCGGCACGCCGGTCGGCGATCCGATCGAGATGGCGGCGCTGACCGAGGCGTTCCGCCACTCCACCGCGCGCACCGGTTTCTGCGCGGTCGGTTCGCTTAAGTCGAACATCGGCCACCTGGGCGAAGCCGCCGGCATCGCCGGGTTGATCAAGACCGTGCTGGCGCTGCACCACGGGCAGTTGCCGCCGACCCTGCACTTCCGCACCCCCAATCCGCAGATTGATTTCGCGTCGAGCCCGTTCTTCGTGAACGATCGCCTGCGCGACTGGGCGCGATCGGCGACGCCGCGGCGGGCCGGGGTCACCTCGCTCGGCGCCGGCGGCACCAACTGTCACGTCGTCCTGCAGGAAGGGCCGGCGGCCGTGGCCGCGGCTCGCTCGGACGCGCCGCACATCCTCCCGGTGTCGGCGCGCACCGCGGCGGCGCTGGCGGCGGCCAGCGAACGGCTGGCCGCGCATCTGGACGCGCATCCCGAACTGGCGCTCGACGACGTGGCCTTCACGCTACAGGCCGGCCGCAAGGCCTTTCCGTATCGCCGGGCCGTGGTGGCTGCCTCGCACGCCGAGGCCAGCGCCGCGCTGCGCGTCGAGACCTGCGGGGAAGAGCCCGGTTCCGGACCGGCCGCCGGCGTTGGTCTTCATGTTCCCCGGACAGGGCTCGCAGTACGCGCAGATGGGGCGGGACCTCTACGAAGGCGAGCCGGCCTACCGCGACGCCTTGGACCAGTGCGATCGCCATTACCGCGACCTCACGGGCGCGTCGCTGCTCGACCTCATCTTGGCGGCGCCCGGCGCCGCCGCCCCGCTCGACGAGACCGCGAACACGCAGCCGGCGCTGTTTGCGGTCGAGTACGCGCTGGCCCGGCAATGGCTGGCCTGGGGCGTCACGCCGCAGGCGATGATCGGCCACAGCCTGGGCGAGTACTCCGCGGCGTGCGTGGCCGGCGTGATGTCGCTGGCCGACGCCATGCGCCTGGTCGTGGCCCGCGGCGCCCTGATGCAGAGCATGCCGCGCGGCGCCATGCTGAGCGTGGCCGCGCCCGCCTCCGAGGTGGTGGCGGCGCTGGCCGGCACGGCCGTGTCGCTGGGCGCGTCGAACGCGCCGGCGATGTCGGTCGTCTCGGGCGAGGCCGAGGACGTCGCGGCCTTTGCCGCCGTCGCCGAGGCGCGCGGGTGGGAGACCAAGCGGCTGCACATCTCCCATGCCTCGCACTCGCGCATGATGGACCCGATCCTCGGGCCGTTTGGCGAGGCGGTGCGCCGCGTGCGCTTGCAGCCCCCGGCCATTCCGTTCGTGTCGAACGTCACCGGTACGTGGATTCGCGCCGACGAAGCCACCGACCCGGACTACTGGGTGCGCCACTTGCGCGGCGCCGTGCGCTTTGCCGAGGGCATCGGCGTGATTCTCGCAGGCGGCAGCGCCGTGTGCCTCGAAGTCGGCCCGGGCCGCACGCTCGGGATGCTCACGCGCCAGCAGCCGGACCCGCCCGCCCTGGTGGTGCAGTCGCTGCGCCACGCCAAAGAGACGACGCCGGACCGCGTGGCCATGCGCGCCGCCGCGGGACACTTGTGGGTGGCCGGCCTGTCACCGGCGTGGACGGCCCTGGCCGGCACCAACCTGTCGCGCCGCCGGGTGGCCCTGCCGACCTATCCGTTCGAACGGGCCCGGCATTGGGTGGAGGCGACGCCGCCCGGCGCGGCCCCGAGCCCGCGCGACCTCGAGGGCACGACCGACAAGGCCCGCGACCTGGCCGACTGGTTCTACGTGCCGGTGTGGACGCCGGCGCCGATGGCGCGCGGGGTCCGGCCGCGCGCTGGCGACGTGGTGGCGTTCGACGACGACGGCGGGATCGCCGTGGCCGCCGCGCGCGGCTGGCTGGCGAGCGCCGCGCCTGGTTCGCGCGACACGGACGCGTCCCCGCCTGGTCCGCACGACGTGGACGCGTCCGCGCTTGGGCGGCCCGGCAACGGGGCGCCGGCAACACACAATCCGCGGGCCGTCACGACGCCCGCGGCCGCCTCGGTCGGCCTCCTCGCGCCGGCAACGGCCGGCTCGCCACGGCTCTACGAGATCCGGCGCGGCGCCGCCTTCGAGCAGCGAAGCGACACCGAGTTCGTCATCGACCCGTTGCGGGCCGGCGACTACGACGCGCTCTTTGCCACGCTGCGCCGGATCGGCGCCGACGTGCGCCACATCGTGCACGGGTGGACCTGTGATGGCGGCGCGGCTGTGGTCACCTCGGTGGACGCCGCGCTCGATCAGGCGTTTGCCGGGCCGCTGGCGCTGATGCAGGCCATCGCCGCCCAGGAGTTCGCGCAGCCGCTCCACGTCACCTTCGTGACCTCGGGCACCGCCGACGTGTCGGGCGAAACGCGTCTGGTGCCGACGCGTGCGGCGCTGGCCGGCCCCTGCCTGGTCGCGCCCCGCGAGGTGCCTGGGCTGACGACGCAACTGGTCGACATCGCGCCGCCCGTCTCCACCCGGCAGCGCGCCCGGCTGGTGGAGCAGCTGGCCGGCGAACTGGGCTCGGCCGGCGCCGATCCCGCAATCGCCTACCGCGCCGCCACCCGTTACATCCGCACGATGCAGCGCCGCCGGCTCGAAGGCGGCGGGCCCTCGCCCTGGCGGGAGCGGGGCGTGTATCTCATCACCGGCGGCACCGGCGCCCTGGGACTGGCCCTGGCCGAGCACCTCGCCACCCGCGTGCGCGCGCGGCTCGTGCTCGTCTCGCGAACCGCGCTGCCGGCGCGGCGTGAATGGCCGCGACTGGTCGCGGACCCGGCGACCGACCTGCGTCTCAAGCACCTGGCCGAGCGCCTGCTGGCGTGCGAGGCGGCCGGCGGGGACGTGCTCCTGACCGTGGCCGACGTCTGCGACCCGGGCGCCATGCGCCGCGTCATCGCCGAGGCAGAGGCGGCATTCGGCGCCCTGCACGGCGTTGTCCACGCCGCCGGGGCCCTCGACGACGCGCCGCTGCAGGTCAAGACGCGCGCTGCGGCCCGGAGCGTGATCGACCCGAAGGTGTTGGGCGCGGCGGCCTTGCACGAGGCGCTGGCCGGGCGGCCGCTCGACTTCGTGGTGCTCTACTCATCGGTCAGCAGCTTCCTCGGCCTGCGCGGCCAGGTGGACTACACCGCCGCCAACGCCGCGCTCGATGCCTGGGCCGGGGCGTGGAGCGCCGCGTCCGACACCCCCGTGCACGCCGTGGGCTGGGGCCCGTGGCGCCAGGTCGGCCTGGCCGCCAGCGCGGCGCAGGGCCGGCGCCGCCCCGGGGCCACGCCGGCGGTGCACCCGTGGCTGGGCGACGTGGTCCGGCACGGCGCCGACGCCACCTTCGAAACCACGCTGCGGCGCGACCGGCACTGGCTGGTGGACGATCACGTGGTGCGCGGCGGTGAGGCCGTGGTGCCGGGCACCGGCTACCTCGAGCTGATGCGCGCGGCCGTCGCCGAGACCCGGCCCGGGCCCGTGGCACTGGCCGACGTGTTCTTCGAGGCGCCCCTCTTCGTCCCGGCTGGTCCGGGCGTGCCCCTCGCGATTGCGGTGCGGGCCGAAGGCGACGACACGACGGTTACCGTCAGCTCCGGAGCGACGCGCCACGCCGCGGCCAGGGTGGCCATCGCGTCTGATGGGCCGGCACCCCTCGATATCCACGGCATCCGCGATCGGTGCCGCGGCCGCGTGCTCGAGCCGCACGGCCTGCTGCCCCAGCCGTTCATGGATTTCGGTCCCCGTTGGGCGAACCTCGAGCGCATCGCCTACGGCCAGGGCGAGGCACTGGTGGAGCTGGCGTTGCCGGTTGAGTTCGCAGCGGATGTGCCGCAGCTGGCTCTCCATCCAGGGCTGCTCGACATGGCCACCGGCGGCGCGCAGTTCCTGATCCCCGGCTTCGTGCAGGAGACCGATTTCTACATTCCGTTCACCTATGGTCGCGTGCGCGTCCACGACGCGCTGACGCCCCACCTGCGCAGTCACGTGCGGTTGGCCCCGGGCACGGCCCACGGCGTCGCCACCTTCGACGTCACGATCAGCGATCCAAACGGCCGCGTGCTCGTGGACATCACCGGGTTCTCGCTGCGCCGGGTCGCGGCCGGCCTCGGCGCCGTGGCGCCACTTTCCGTGCAGGCGCTGGCGCCAGCTGCTGGAAAGGCAGGTACGCTGGCCGATGACATGCTGCAGTGCGGGATGGAGACGGCCGAGGGACTCGAGGCGCTCGAGCGCGTGCTGGGACGTGACCCCGGCCCCCACGTGTTCGTGTCGACCGGCAGCCTCGAGGCCTGGCGGGCACGGGTTGACGAGGAGATGCGGGTGGAGCGTCCCGCGCCGCCGCTGGCGGCAGGCGAGGCCGCCGGCGCCGACGCGCACTTCGACGAAGTCGAGCGCCAGCTGGCGGCCATGTGGGCCGACCTGCTCGGTGTCACCGGGGTCGGGCGGCACGACAACTTCTTCGATGCCGGCGGGCACTCGCTGCTCGGCGTCCGGTTGCTCTCGCGCATCGAGAAGGCCTTCGGCCGCAGCGTCCCGCTCGGCCAGTTGTTCGAGCACGCCACCATTCCGGCCCTGGCGCAGCTCGTGCGCGCTCCGGCCGACAGCGCCACGGCGACGGTCGACGCCGACGACGAACCCGTGCTGGCGCGCACCTCGCGGGACACCCTGCGTGTGAAACGCGCCGACCTGGACACGGCCCGATCATGAGCCCGCTGCACGCCGACGAACCGCCGCCGTCCACCGTGCTCGACAGCGCCGACCTGATCGCCTGCCCGGCCTCGGGCGTGCAGCGGGGCCTGTGGTTCCTCGACCGGCTCACCCCGGGGCAGCCCACCTACAACGTGGTGACGGCGCTCGACTGCCTGGGCGACCTGCGCCTCGACATCTTTCAGCGCTGCATCGACACGCTGGTCGAGCGCCACGAGTCGCTGCGCACGACCTTCAGTTCGCAGGACGGCGAGCCGCTCCAGATCATCCACCCCACGCTGGCCGTGCCGGTCGTGGTCGTGGCCGCGGCGGGCCAGGGCTCGGCCGATGCCGAGGCGCTGTCGCGTGCGGCCCATGAAGCGGCGACGCCGTTCGATCTCACGGCCGGGCCGTTGCTGCGGGTCCGCGTCCTGGTCATCGAGCCGCGCCGCCAGCTCGTGGTCATCACCGCGCACCACATCGTGTTCGACGGCTGGTCGGTCGCCATCTTCTGCCAGGAACTGAGCGTCCTGTATCGCGCCTATTCGGCGGGGAAGCCGTCGCCCCTGCCGCCGGTGGACATCCAGTACGCCGACTACGTGGTGTGGCAGCAGAAGCGCCTCACCCCTGAGCGGGTCGCCACGCAACTCGACTACTGGCGCGCCACGCTCGGCTCGGCCGGCGAACCGGTGGAAATCGGCTCGCGGCCGCGCCCGGCGCGGCCGACCGGGCACGGCGCCACGCTGACCTGGTCGCTCGACGCGCGCGTCACCGAGGGGCTGCGCCGCCTGTGCCGGGCCGAACAGGCGACCACCTTCATGGCGGTCGTGACCCTGCTCGACGTGCTGCTGGCGCGCCACACCGGCGCCGAGGAGATGCTGTTCGGCACGCCGCTGGCGTCGCGGTCGCGGCCGGAACTGGAGCACACCGTCGGCTTCTTCGCCAACACCGTGGTGGTCCGCTCCGATCTGTCGGGCGCGCCCACGTTCCGCCAGTTGCTGCGGCGGGTGAAGGCCGCGGCGCTCGGCGCCATGGCCCATGCGGACGTGCCCTACCAGCAGGTGGTCCAGGCGGTGCAGCCGGCGCGCGGGCTCGGGCAGACGCCGATCTTCCGCGTCATGGTGGCGGTGCAGCGCGTGCCCGACGTGCTCGTGGAACTGGACGGCCTGGACGTGCGCGTCCTGCGCCTGGGCAGCGGCACGGCCAAGTTCGATCTGCTGCTCGACGTGCAGGAGCGTGCCGACGACATCGAGCTGGCCTTCGAGTACAGCACCGACGTGATTGACGACGAGACGTGCCGGCGCTGGCGCGCGCGCTTCACGCAGCTGGTCGAGGCGGCCTGCGCCGCGCCCGACATGTTGATTGCCGAACTGCCGGTCGTCACCGCCGACGAAGCGCGCGACCTGGCCCGTTGGAACGTCACCACGGTGGCCCGCGACGAGACGGCCACGCCGGTGTCGCTGGTCGCGCGTCAGGCGGCGCGCACGCCGGACGCGCCGGCGGTGTCCTTTGCGGGCACGTCGCTGAGCTATCGCGGCCTCGAGGCCCGCGCCAATCAGGTCGCCCACGCCCTGCGCGCGCGCGGGGTGCAACGTGGCGACCGCGTCGGCCTCGGGCTGGACCGCTCGCTGGATCTGGCGGTGGCCGTGCTCGGCGTGCTCAAGGCCGGCGCGGCCTACGTCCCGATTGATCCGGCCTACCCGGTCGATCGCGTGCGGTTCATGGTCGAGGACGCCGACGTCCGGGTCCTGCTGGCCACGCCGGCGCTGGCGGCCAGCGTCCTCGGCGACGATCCGGCCCGGCGCGGATTCGCCGACTGGGTACGGGCAGCCAGCCTGTGTCCGACGACCGCGCCCGACGTGGCGCCGTCGGCCGGCGACGCGTGCTACGTCATGTACACCTCGGGTTCGACCGGGCAGCCGAAGGGCGTCGTGATGCCGCACGGCCCGCTCGCCAATCTGGTCGAGTGGCAGGCGCGCCGCTCCGCGCCAGCGCTCACCACCCTGCAGTTCAGCGCCATCAGCTTCGACGTGTCGTTCCAGGAGCACTTCGCGACGTGGGCCACGGGTGGTCACCTCGTGCTCATCGGCGAGGCCGCCCGGCGCGACCCGCGCACCCTGCTCGAGACGCTGCGGACCGAGTCGGTCGAGCGCCTGTTCCTGCCGTTCGTGGCCCTGCAGCTGCTGGCCGACACGGCCCGGGACCTCGACGTGGTGCCGCCCTCGCTGAAGGAGATCATCACCGCCGGCGAGCAGCTCCGGCTCACGCCGGCCCTGCGCTGGCTGTTCGGGCGCCTGCGCGGCGCCACGCTCGACAACCAGTACGGCCCGACCGAGACGCACGTCGTCACGGCTCAGCGGCTGAGCGGTGACCCCGAGGCGTGGCCGGAACTGCCGCCGATCGGCCGTCCCATCGACAACGTGCAGGTGCTGCTGCTCGACCAGGCGCAGCGCCCGGTGCCGCCCGGCGTGACCGGCGAGCTGTGGCTGGCCGGCGCCGCGCTGGCCGACGGCTACCATCGACGCCCGGACCTGACCGCGGACCGCTTCCGCACCATTGCCGTGCCTGGCTACCTGGGGCGCGCTTATCGCTCGGGCGACGCCGGCCGTCACGGCGGGGATGGCGCCATCGAGTTCCTGGGGCGGCGCGACGATCAGGTCAAGATTCGCGGCTTCCGGGTCGAGCCCGGCGAGATCGAGGCGGCGCTCGAGGCGCACCCGGCCGTCCGCCAGGCGGCCGTGGTGGCCCGTCCGGACGGGCGCGGCGTGCGTCTGGTCGCCTACTACGTGCCGGTCGGCCGCGCCGCCACCGCCGAGGCGCTGCGCGAGCATCTCGCCCGGCGGCTGCCCGACTACATGGTGCCAGCCGGATGGGTGAGCGTGCCGTCCTTCCCACAGACGCCGAGCGGCAAGATCGATCGCCGCCGTCTGCCCGAGGAGCCCGAGGCCTCCGCACCTGCCGTCCAGACGATCGCGCCGCACGACGCCGTGGAAGCGCAGCTGCTCGCCATCTGGCGCGAGGTCCTGGCCGCGCCCGACCTCTCGCCGCGCGACGACTTCTTCGGCGCCGGCGGCCACTCGCTGGCGGCCGCGCGGCTGTTCACGCTGATCGAGAAGCGGATCGGCCAGACCCTGCCGCTGTCGGCGATCTACGACTACCCGACGGTGGCGACGCTGGCGGCGGTGCTGCGCGAGAACCGTCCGGCCTCCGACTGGCCGGCACTCCATGTACTCGTGGAAGGCCCGGGGCGGCCGCTCTTCTGCGTCCACTCGATCAGCGGCGACATCATGGAGTACCGCGCGTTGGCCGATGCCATCGGGCCGGACCAGCCCTTCATCGGCATTCGCGCCAAGCTTGGGGCCGATGTGGCCACCATGTATGCGACCATCGAGGCCACCGCCGCGGCCTACGTCGCCGACCTGATTGCCTACCAGCCGCGCGGGCCCTACATGCTGGCCGGCTGGTCGGCGGGCGGCACGGTGGCCTTCGAGATGGCGCAGCAGCTGCGGGCCAAGGGCCATTCGGTGTCCCTGCTGGCCGTGCTCGACAACGCCCCCTACAACACCGGGTACGAGCCGCGGCGCACGCCGCTCGACCTGGTGCGACAGGTGGCCAACGTGCCGGCCTGGATCCGCGACGACGTGGCCAAGAGCACTCCGGCCGAGCTCCGCGCCCGCGTCCGCCAGAAGCTCGTGACGATGGGGCGCAAGAGCCTGGCGCTGCTACGGCGGGCGGAAGACCAGGTCACGATTCGCGACGTGGTCGCCTTCCCCCAGAGCGGCGAGCGCTGGGAAACGTTCGTGGCCGCGCACTACCGCGCGCTGCTCGCCTATGTGCCGCGGCCCTACCCGGGCCGCGTCACCGTGTTCAAGGCCACGACGCACCCGTTGCTGCGCTTGCACGACGCCGACCGCATGTGGCGCATGCTTTCGCCCGACGTCGACGTGCACATGGTGCCGGGCACCCACTTCAGCATCGTGAAGGATCCGCACGTGCGCGCCCTCGGCGCCGGCGTGCGCGCCGCCATCGCCAGGGCCGGCGCGGCCATCAGCTCCGCCGCCTGACGGGCTGACGTGGCCGGGCCGCGGGGCTGGGCCAGCGCCGCCGGCCCCGCAAACGGGCGGGCGTCACGCCGCGTCGAACTCCAGATTGCGCGTCACCCGCGCGCCGCCGGTCCGCAGCTCCTCCAGGTAATGGGCCACGCGCCGCGCGCACTCGGCCCGGTCGTGGTTGTCCAGGGTCAGGTTGAGCACGTCGATGAACCACGGCGCCTTGACCTCGGTCGTGACCAGCGCGGCTACGAGGTCGCGGGCAATCGGCAGGGTGGTTGCCTTCGAGTCGTCGTGGACGTCGCGGTTGTCGGCGGCCAGGAGCTTGCCGTACTCCTCCTCGAGCAGCCGGTCGAAGAGCGCCGGCGTCAGGGTGTCGCCGGCGCGCACGCCCGAGGCCGCGTCGCTTTCCGTGAAAGGCGCCTGCTTGTGCAGCCACTCCCACAGGATGCTCACGCGAATCTCGCCGGTGGCCATGTCCTCCATCAGGTAGAGCACGTCGTCGTGGCCGAAGAAGTCGGCCGGCTTGAGCGCGGCCGCCTGCATGCCCTGGCCGAAGGCGTTGCCGTACTGGATGGCGACGCTGAGCAGATCCCGCGCACCGCGCACGGTGCGCGGCGCCGGCTCGAGCAGCCGCAGCGCGGCGGCGTCCTCGGTCGTGTAGGTGAGGGCGGGGAAGGCGCGGCCGCGCTGATTGGCCGCACCGGCCTTCTCCCACACCGGGCGCACGATGTGCACCATCTTCCAGTGGGCCACCCACTTGCCGCTGGCGCCGGCGCTCCGTTCGCGTTCGGCGCCCGACACGGCGCGGGTCATCCCCGCCGACACGCCGGCCGCCGACCCCACCGGGATGTTGGGTTCCATGCCGCCCTGCCACAACGCGCAGCGGCCCTGGGCGTCGGGCGTGTTGACGGCGCGGCGCACACGGTCCTCGTAGGTCCGCATGTAGCCGTAGGTCATGGTGATGGCGTCGATGTTCGGGTTGTGGAACGTGCCATCCCACGCCACCGCGTCGGAGACGCTGTTGATGTAGTCCCACCGGCCGGTGTTGAAGCCGGCGAAGTGCGCGCCCAGCGCGGCGCGGATCTCCATGAGCTGGTAGCAGGCCTCGAGCTGCTCGACCAGCACGTAGGCCTTGAGCGAGCCCCGGGGATGCCGAGGAAATGCTCGAGCGCGCTCAGGATGTCGTGCCACAGCGCCGCTTCTTCGGCGGTCTGGATCTTCGGGAGGTAGAGCACCACCGGCCGGCCGCGCGCGCCGAGGAGCGGCCGGTTGTTGGCGACGTGCAGCGCCAGATCGACGATCGAGGCGGAGAAGCCGGTGCCGTCGGCCCAGCGCACGTGGCGGTCGTCGAGGTGCAGACCGCGGGCACGGAAGATCGGCAGCGTGAAGTCGAGCTGTGTCCGCCAGTCGCTGATGATGGCCCGGCCGAAGAAGCCCCGCGCCCAGGCGTTCATTTCGTCGGCGACCTGCGCGGCCACGTCGAGGAATACCTGTGCCCCCGACAGCGCCAGGTGCAGGTTGCGCTGGTTGTCGAGCGCCATCGTGGACAGCTGGCCGAGCGCGTCCTCGCCGTCGAACATCCAGCCGTCGGCGCCCGAGAGCAGGGCATAGGCGACGTTGCGCAGGCTGCGTTCGAGCGGCGCGTTGGGGCGCGCGGCCGGGCCGGTGCCTTGAATCCATTGTCGGTCCAGGGCGGCCGGGAGGTCGCCGCCCTCGAAGCGGCCGGCGCGCGCGTCGCGCACCGTGATGGCGGTGCGGCCGATGACCGCGTCGGGATGCAGAAAGGCGATGTGCTCGCCGGCGGCGGCGCGCGCCCGGCGCCGGTCGAGACGGGCGGCCATCAGCGCCTGCCGGTCGCGGTCGAACGGCGCGAGCACCTCGAGGGCGGCCAGCGCCGGCGCGGTGTAGACGTCGGCATAGCGGGTGGCGAGGGTGCTTCTTATCTCGAGCGGTCCGGCGGGCTGGTGCGTGGGCGTGGCGACCTTCATGGCGCCGGAGTGTATCGCAGTCTTGCGACGCCAGCCGCCGACGCTCCAGCGCCGCGCCCAGACCGTCCTTCATGGCTGCCGGATGGGGTCGAGGCGACGGTTCGACGGTGGCTCCAGGTCGGCCGTGGACAGAGCGGCGGCGTTGGCGTAGTCTGTCCCCCATCTGGCCGTGGAACCCGATGCCGCCTGATACCTTCGCCACTTGCGCTCCGTCACGAGCCTCACGTGTCCTGGCGCTGGCGGCGCTCGTCGGCGTCACGCTCGCAGCGGGCACGGCGGCCGGCCAGCCGGCCGAGTCTTCGCCGCCGACGCGCGCCGAGGTGATCGCGGCGGCCCAGGCCGACAAGGCTCGCGTGCTCCGTCCGCACCAGCCCGGCCCGGCTGAGCGGCTGGTGACCAAGGCCGAGCAGTACCTGGTCTCCGGCGTGGTGCGGTGGCATCCGTTCTTTGGCACGCCCTATCAGGGGGCCGGGCTGACGTTGGGCGCCGGCTACCTGTGGCATCTCGGGGACATCCAGTCGCTCGACGTGCGCGGCTCGCGGTCGCTGACCGACTCGACCCGTGTCGAAGCCGAATTCCGGGCGCCCCGTCTATTCGATGGCCGTGGCCAACTGTCGGTGCTGGGCGGCTGGCGCGACGGGCGCGAGATCCCGCTCTACGGCATCGGCCCCGAGGCGCGGGCGCGGTCCGGCCGCACCCGCTTCGACGTCCGTCAGGCGTTTACGACGGCCACCCTGGACGTGCGCCCGTGGCGCGGCGCCCTGGCCCTGCACGGGGGCGCCGGCTACGCCCGGGTCGAGCAGGTGGTCGACGCCGGCTCGGTGTTCGCACGGCGCTACCAGACGCAACCACTCCCGGGCCTCGGCGCCACCATCGACTACCTGCAGAGCCGCGGCGGTGTCGCCTTCGACTGGCGTCCGGCCGCCGGCTACGCCCGGCGCGGCGGCGCCTACGGCGTGACCGTCAGCCGCTTCGACGATCGCGACGGCCCTTACAGCTTCAGGCAAGTGGATTACGACGTCGTGCAACACGTGCCGTTGTTTCGCGATGCCTGGGTGCTGTCGCTGCGCGGCCGCGCCGAGACCACCTACGCCAGCGACGGCGAGCTGGTGCCGTTCTTCATGATGCCCACCCTGGGCAACGGCACGACCTTGCGCGGCTTTGCCAGCGGACGGTTCCGCGATCGGCACAGCCTGCTGCTCTCGGGCGAGTGGCGGATCCTGCTCAACAGCGTCGTCGACGCGGCGCTGTTCTACGACGCCGGCAAAGTGGCGGCCCGTCGCGCCGACCTCGATCTGCGTGACCTGGAGCGCAGCTACGGCATCGGCTTCCGCTTCCACTCGTTGTCGGCCACGCCGTTCCGGCTGGATCTCGCCCGCAGCCGCGAGGGGATGGTGCTGGTCGTGGGGGCCACGGCGGCGTTCTGACATGACGACAGTGCCGCACTCCCGTCGATCGCGCGCGTCGTGGCGCGCCGTCCTGATCGCGCTGCTCGCCCTGGTTGCCGCCGGGCCGGCGCGCACCGCCCAACCGGCGTTCTTTCCCGACGATCCGTTGCCGCGAGAGCCCGAGACGCAGGACGCAGCGCAGGTCCAGCCGTGGGACATCGACCTTGCCTACGACCTGGCCCGCGCCTACTTCGTGACCTCGCGGCGTCCCTTCACCGACCGGTTGGCCGGCAACGTCAACACCGTCGACGAGGTGCCGGACTCCAGCTGGTTCACCAACCGGATCGGCACCCGCGCGTTGTCGCTCGAGGAACTCATGGCCGGCCCCAACGTGGCGCCGCCGCCGGACGAGTCGGCGTGGACCGTGATTCGCGAGAAATCGAGCGGCTTTGCCGCCGGCTTCACCGCGCGCGACGCGCGCGGCGAGACGTGGTTCATCTCGTTCGACGCGCCCGCCAATCCCGAGGGCGCCACCGGCGCCATCGTCGTCGCCACCAAGATCTTCTGGGCGCTTGGTTACAACCAGGTCGAGAACCACCTGGCCGCCGTCCGCCTCGATCGCCTGACGGTTGCGCCCACCGCCACCATCCGGCGGCCCTCGGGCCGCCGGACGCCCATGACCGACGACGATCTGCGCGTCGTCATGGCCAAGGCGCGGCCGCGCCCGGACGGCAGCTACCGCGTTGCCGCCGGCCGCCTGTTGCCGGGAAAGGTGCTGGGCGGCTTCCGTTATGACGGCACCAGGCCGGACGATCCCAATGACGTCGTCGAACACCAGCATCGGCGCGAGCTGCGTGCCCTCGGGGTCTTCGGCGCGTGGGTCAACCTCACCGACCTCAAGGCCGGGAACACCCTGGATACGCTCGTCAGCGACGGCGGACAAGCGCGTGTGCGTCACTACCTGCAGGACGTGGGTTCGACCTTCGGCGTGGGCGCGCAAGGGCCGCACGACTGGAGCGAAGGCTGGGAATACGTCATCGCGCGGGGGCCGGCGCTGCGCCGCCTGTTCTCGCTCGGCTTCGCGTTCAGCCGCTGGCAGACCGTCCACTACGACGAGCTGCCGGCCATCGGCCGCTTCGAAGGCCAGGCCTTCGATCCGCGCGAGTGGCGTCCGCGCGCGCCCGTGCACGCCCTCCTCGAGATGCGCGACGACGACGCCTTCTGGGCGGCCCGGCGGGTGATGGCCTTCTCCGACGACGCCATCCGCGCCGTGGTCGGCACGGCCCGATTTTCGGACCCGAAGGCCGCGGCGCTCCTGGCGCGGGTGCTCATCGAGCGGCGCGACCGCATCGGCAAGACCTACCTGCCGCGCGTCAACCCCGTCGTCACGCCGGCGCTCGATACCGCCGGCGTTCTCACGTTTGCCAACGCGGCGGTCGATCACGGCGTGGCCGCGCCGCCGCAGTCGTACCACGCCCGCTGGTTTGCCTTCGACAACCACACACGCGCCTCCACGCCGATCGGCGACAGCACCGGCGCCACCCCGCGCGTGACGGCGCCCGGCGCCCTGCCCACGGCCGACGGGGCGTTCGTGCGCGTCGACATCGCCGCCGACGACACGGCCCCGGCGGCCTGGCGCCGTCCGGTCCAGACCTACTTCCGTCGCCACGACGGCGGCTGGACGCTGGTCGGGCTGGTGCGGATGCCGTCCGCGCCGTAAGCGGCCCGACCGGTCCCCGTTGACGCGGCCCGCCCACGGGTATACAACAGCAGCCTATGTACACAACTGGCCTTCTGGCCGTGACCGCGCTGCTCGTGTGCGCGCCCGTGGCGCTCGCGCAGACGCCGGCGCCCGCTCCCGCCGCGGGTGAGCAGATCAAGGGACAGGCGCCCGATCGCGGCCGTCCGACCAGACACGACGACGAACAACCGCCGCTCGACTTCGACACCTACTTCCTGGGCGCGCCGTGGACCTTCGAGTGGGACGTGCCGGAAGGCCCGCTCGGCCAGGCCGGGCGCATCACCGGCACGACCACCTACAAGGCGCTCGGCGGCAAGTTCTACCAGGCGACCACGCAGGCCGAGGGTCCCGACGGCAAGTTCACGGTCACGGAAGTGATCGGCTACCACCAGGATTACAAGACGCTGGCGCGACACGTCATCGACAGCCGCGGCTTCGCCTTCGACCAGATCGCGCACGTCGGCGCCGATCTGGGCGGCTTCTACAACATCCTGTTCGAGAGTGCCCCCTTCACGGCCGGCGGGCACCTGGTGCGCATCCGTCACACCATGCGCCTCGGTTCGCCCCTGGCCTTCCGCGTGGCCACGTCGGTGTCGGTCGACGATGGCGCCTTCGTGAACTACGGCAACCCGTGGTGGCGCAAACCCGTTCCGGGCGCGCCGGAGCAGCAGTAGTCGCCGCGTTCCCTGGGCGGCCCGGCAGATTCGATTCTCGAGTGGAGGACGGCATGCGACGTGTGGTGATTGGCGCGGTGGCAGTGGCGGCGTTGGTGTTGGCGGGCACGTCGGGTGTGGGCGCGCAGGGCGACGGCGGCTACAAGCTGGTGCCCAACTGGCCCACGCTGCCGGCCGGCATGTGGTTCGGCTTGAAGGAGGCGCCGCCGCCGCCCGCCGAACGCGAGGCGCAGGCCGCCGCGCGCCGCGCCCGTGGCGAGATGGGCGGGGGCGGGGCCGGGCCGACCAATCAGCCCGGCATCTCGGGCCTGGCCATCGACCAGCAGGACCGGATCTACGTCTTCAACCGCGGCCCCAAGCCGGTGATGGTGTTCGACACGGCCGGCAAGCTGCTGATGGCCGGCGGCGATCTGGAATACAACGGCAAGACCATCAACAAGGACTGGGAGCATTCGGGCGCGCGTCGACTGGGACGGCAACGTCTACATCATCGAGCGTGACGCGCACCGCATCGTCAAGGTCTCGCCCGAAGATGGACAAGTTCCTGATGCAGCTCGGCACGACGATGGAGAAGGGCAACGACGCCACCCATCTCGACCTGCCTTCCGGCATCGCCGTCCTGCAAGAGCGGCAACATCGTGGTCACCGACGGCTACGGCAACAACCGCGTCATCCTCTACGACAAGAACGGCAAGTTCATCAAGCAGGTCGGCAAGGGCGCCGGCGGCCCGGCCGACAAGGGCACGGGCGTGGGCGAATGGACGCTGCCGCACAAGCTGGCCGTGGACGCGCAGGAGAACCTCTACATCATCGACCGCGAGAACAAGCGGCTGCAGGTGTTCGACAAGGACCTGAACTACCTGCGCGAGATCAAGAACGAGTGGAACCCCTGGGACGTCCACATCTCGCGCAAGGGCACCGACGGCTTCGGCTACATCGCCGACCACCTGCTCGAACGCGTCCACAAGTTCTCGCTGAACGACGGCAAGATCCTGGCGACGTGGGGCTCGCAGGGGCTCGGGCCGGGCGCAGTTCGACTGGGTCCACGGCATCGTCGTCGACTCGAAAGGCGCCGTCTACGCCGCCGATACCTACGGGCAGCGCATCCAGAAGTTCGTGCCGCCGGGCACGTCGTTCTAGCTGGTCGCGGCCCGAGCGCGGGCCGCGGCCTCACGCCTCCTTGCGCACTTCCGCCGGCTTGGCGCGCTGGGTGAGGTTGTGCGCGGTGTTGATCAGCGCCAGGTGCGAGAAGGCCTGCGGGAAGTTGCCGAGTTGCCGCTCGAGCCCCGGGTCGTACTCCTCGGCCAGGAGGCCGAGGTCGTTGCGCACCGCGAGGACCCGTTCGAAGATGCGCCGGGCGTCGTCGCGCCGCCCCATCAGCGCGTAGTTGTCGGCCAGCCAGAAGGTGCAGAGCAGGAACGAGCCCTCACCCGACGGCAGCCCGTCGACCCCGCTGTGGGTGCGATACCGGTCGACGAAGCCGTCGCGCAGCAGGTCGCGCTCGATCGCGGCCACCGTTCCGGCAATGCGCGGGTCGGTCGCCGGCAGGAAGCCGACCTGCGCCATCATCAGAAGAGCGGCGTCGACTTCGGTGGCGCCGTAGGACTGCACGAAGGTGTTGCGCTCGCGGTCGAAGGCCCGGTCGCAGATTTCGGCGTGCACCCGATCGCGCAGCTCGCGCCAGCGATCCACCGGGCCGTCCAGCCCGAACTGCTCGACGTCCTTGACGGCGCGATCGAAGCCGACCCACGCCATCACCTTGGAATGGGTGAAGTGGCGGCGCGGCCCGCGCACCTCCCAGATGCCTTCGTCCGGCTCCTGCCACACCGCCTCGAGGCGGCGCAGCAGCTCCCGCTCGATGCGCCAGTCCCAGTCGTCGGCGTGGCCGTCGAGCTGGAAGCGCCGGGCCAGGTGCAGGCAGTCGAGGACCTCGCCGATAGACGTCGAGCTGGAACTGGTCGGCGGCGGCATTGCCGACCCGCACCGGAGACGAGCCCTCGTAGCCGGGCAGCCACGGCAGCTCGAATTCAGGCAGCCGGCGCTCGCCGGCGAGCCCGTACATGATCTGCAGTTCCTCGCCCTTGCCGGCCACGGCGCGGAGCAGCCACTCGCGCCATTCCCGAGCCTCGTCGACGTAGCCCGCTCTGCATCAGCGCCGCCAGCGTGAAGGTGGAGTCGCGCAGCCAGCAGAACCGGTAGTCCCAATTGCGCTGGCCGCCGATCTGCTCCGGCAGCGAGGTCGTCGGGGCGGCCACGATGCCGCCGGTCGGCGGGTAGGTGAGGGCCTTCAGGTGATCAGCGAGCGGAGCACGGCCTCGCGCCACTCGCCCTGGTAGGGGCAGCGCTCCGACCAGGTGTCCCACCACCGCTCGGTGGCGGCAATGGCGCGTCCGCGCTTCAGTGTTCGGGACGACCGGAGCGTGCGAGGCATGCCAGCTGAGCACGAACGGCACCTCGTCGCCGTCGGCGACGTCGAACTCGCCGACCGTGGTCCAGCCCTCGCCGCGCAGCGGCACCGGCGTACGCAGGATGCAGCGTGTCCGGTCCGCCGATGGCGGTGATGCCGTCGGCATCGCGCCGCACCCACGGCGTGATGCTGCCGTAGTCGAAGCGGACCACCATCTCGATGCGCATCCGGACGGTGCCGCGTACGCCCGTGACCATGCGGACCAGATCCGGGCAGTCCGTGCGGACCGGCATGCAATCGGTGAGCGTGACCGCGCCCGATGCGGTCTCGAAGGTGGTGTCGAGCACCAGCGTGTCGCCGCGATAGGCCCGGGTCACGCGCACCACCGGCTCGGCCGGGGCGATCAGCCAGCGGCCGTGCTCGGGACCGCCGAGCAGCGCGGCAAAGCACGCCCCCGAATCGAAGCGCGGCAGGCACAGCCAGTCGATCGATCCGTCGCGGCCGACGAGCGCGGCCGTCTGGCAGTCGCCGATCAGCGCGTAGTCTTCGATGCGCAAGGCCATGATCGCGAGGCCGCGGCTCAGTGCGTGCGCAGGCGGGAGAGCGTGCTCTCGAGCGATCGCGCCAGCTTGTCGGCGGCGCCGTTGATGGCAATCTCGAGCGTGGCCGCCTTGTGGCTGACGGCAATGGGCGGCCGGCCTTCGACCCTGGCCTCCATCAGGCAGCGCTTGTCGTCCTCGCCGCCCTTACCCTGGTTCTCGTCGCTCAAATGAACCTCGACCCGGGTGATGTGGGCGGCGAAACGCTCCAGCGCGCCGGTGACAACCGTCTCGACGATTTCCGACAGCCGCGCGTCGCCCTGGACGCTGTTGTCGGTGTTGGTCAATACCTGCATGAGTCACGCCTGCTGCGAAGACGTGATGGCGCGAGCGGAATGAACGCGCGTGGCCGTCTCGGAGCTGGATCCACAGTAACAACGCCGGCCGCTGCGGCCAAGTCGATTCGCTACCTCGTCCACCCAACCGGGCGGAAAGACGCCACGTTCGGGACGGCCCGGACCAGGGGCCCGCGCCGTCCCCAGCGGCGCTACGGCGTCGACGCCGGTCGGCTGAGCGCGGCCTTGATTTGCCGCACCGCGTAGGCGGTCTTCATCTCGAAGAGCTTCTTGCCCAGTTCCGGCGTGGACTTCCGGCCGTCGCCGCTGATGCCGTTGTTCACCCGCGGCGTGGCGGGGTCGGGCCGCTGGCCCTGCGGCAGCACGGGATTGCCGAGCGCGTCCTTCACCAGCTCCTTGCGCACCCAGCCCTTGTCGCCTCCGAGGTAGAGCATCTCGGACGTGTCGGGGATGCCGGCGTGGGCGCTGGCCGGGTAGTTGTTGGCCACCAGCCATTGGTCGAAGTCGCCGTTGGCCTTGCCGTAGACCTCGTCGCAGAAGATCACGCGGATACCCTGGCCGGCGTACTTGGCGTCGAGCTTGGCGGCCACCGCCTTGAGCTGCGCCTGGCCGCCGCCGTGGTCGCCCATCAGCACCACGTTCTTGAAGCCGGTCTTGATGAGTTCCTCGGCGACCTGCTCGTTGATGGCCTCGAACAGCTCGTTGGTCAGGCCGATGGTGCCGGGCAGTTCCGCGCTGGCGCGGTTGGGGGAGAACGGCAGCACCGGGGCGGCAATGGCGTTGCCGAGTTCGAGCGCGATGGCCCGGACCTGTTCCCGGCCGAGCAGTGTGTGGCCGCCGTTGACGTTCTGCGGCCCGCGCTGTTCGGTGCCGCCGTTGTAGACCAGGGCGGTGGTCTTGCCGGCGGCCAGGGCCCGCTTCACCTCGGGCCAGGTCATCATCTCGAATTCCACGTTGGGCGTGCGCGTGGCGGCCGCGCCGGGGGCGACGCTTTGCGCCCAGCCGACGCCCGAGCCCACCGTGCCTGCGAGCAGGGCCACGCCGATCACTGTCTTGACCATGAGTCCTCCTGATGGCTGTGATTATCTCCGGCCGGCGGGGTGCCGCGGGCAGCCAATACGGCGGCGGGTGTCAGACCGGCAGAAGGCGGGTGACCGTCCAGTAGAGCCCGACGGCGGCAATCGCCAGCGAGGCCGGCATGACCACCCGCCGGTGATACCAGGGGCGGTGCCGCCACCAGCCCACCAGGAGCGCCGTGGCGGCAATGACGGTGAGCTGGCCGGCTTCGACGCCCAGGTTGAACCCGAGCAGGCCGAGAGCGAAGTCGGCGCGCGGCAGCGCCAGGCCGGCGAGGACGCCGGCAAAGCCCAGTCCGTGGAGCAGGCCGAACATGAAGACCAGCGCCACGCGCCACGGCGACAGCACCTGGGTGCGCAGGTTCTCGATGGCCACGTAGACGATGGACAAGCGCGATGAGCGGCTCGACGACCCGGGCCGGCAACGACACCAGGCCGTAGAGCGCCAGCCCCAGCGTGAGCGAATGGGCCACCGTGAAGGTCGTGACCTGCACGAGCACCGGCCGCAGCCGCGCGCGCAACAGGAAGAGGCCGACGACGAACAGGATGTGGTCGAGCCCCTTGGGCAGGATGTGCGTGTAGCCGAGGACGAGATAGTCACGCAGACGCGCGCCCATCGACGGCGGCGCAAATGGCCCGCCCAGCGGCAGCGCCGTGCTCCAGGCGTCGCCCTGGACCCACTCGGTGCGCGACGAACCGTCGGGCAGGGTGACGGTCAGCGGATAGGGATCGACGACCAGGCCGTAATACCAGCGCAGCCCGTGGGCGGAGGGCGGCAGCCGGCCGCGCAGCGTATAGGCGGCCAGCGCGAACTGTCCCGCCGGCACCACGGCCGGCGGCGGCGAGTACTCGGCGCTGACGGGCCGCACCTCCCGGCCGTCGACGAACAGCACGACGCGGTCGATCATGTCCGGCGCCAGCGCGGCCAGGCGCGCGTCACGCGCCGCCGTGTCGGTGGTGTTGGTGGTGGCCCCGCCGGCAAACGACTCCATCCGCAGCAGCAGCCACGCAGGGTCGTGGGCGAGACGCAGGACGAAGGCGCCGTCGGCGGCGATGGCAAGATGCGCGGTGGTGCGCTCGAGGTCGTGGCCGCGCGGGGTGGCGGCGGCCATCATCACGACCACCGCCGCGGCCCAGGCCCGGAGCCGGCCGCGCCACGCGGGCACCGGCGCGGGGCGGGCGCCCGCGCGGCTGGCCGGCCCCCGGTTCCCGCGCACGCCCATCGCGGCTATCATACGCTCGCGTTCCGCGCCGCCGGTGTCGGGCGGACGCTGCGAGGCGATGATGCGAATAGTGTGTGCCCTCCCGTCGATCCTGCTGCTGGCGTCCCCGGCCTTGGCCGTGGCCCAGGCGCCCCCGGCCAAGGCCGAGATCGTCATGGTCGCCGGATGTCTGCGCGAGCCGGCGGCGGGCGAGTGGCGGATCGTGAACGCCACCGCAGCCCACGCCGAGCAACGCCAATGCCCCGGCGGCCGCCGACCTGCCGTCGCTGCCGGTGGCCGGCAAGCACCAGTTCCGCCTGATTGGCGTGTCGATCTTCGACCTGCCCACCCACAAGGACCACACGGTCGTGGTGAAGGGCTTGCTGGTTCCCGCCCAGCCGGTGAGCCGGCTCAACATCACCTCGGTGGTCACCATCGCGCCGACCTGCGGCGCCGCCAAGTAGCGGCCCCGGAGGGCCTGGGAATCGCGGTAGGCGCCCCTGGGAATCGCGATAAACTGAGCGCCTCGTTCAGCTTGTGCCCACCAGTGGGGGAGATGTCCATGACGCGTCGACTGTTGTTCGTGCTGATGGGAAGTCTGATGGTGGCCGCCCCGGCGGCGGCGCAGAGTCCGGCCCCGGCCGCGCCGCCCATGCGCCCACGTTCGCCAAGGACGTCGCGCCGATCATGTTCGCCAAGTGCGCCAACTGCCATCGCCCCGGCGAAGTGGCGCCGATGTCGCTGCTCTCCGTACACGGACGCGCGGCCCTGGGCCAAGGCCATCAAGGCCAAGGTCGCCAGCCGCGAGATGCCGCCCGTGGGGCGCCAACCCGGCGCTGTCGCTGCCGATGCGCAACGACGTCAGCCTGAGCGACACGGAGATCGCCACGCTCGTGGCCTGGGCCGATGCCGGCGCGCCCGCGCGGCAACGACGCCGACCTGCCGCCCGCGCCGAACTTCGCCGAGGGCTGGACCTACGGCCGCGAGCCCGACGTGATCCTCGAGATGCCGGTCGAGTTCGACATTCCCGGCCGAAGGCGAGCTCGGCGTGCAGACCTTCTTCTCGAAGATTCCCGTTCACCGAGGACAAGTTCGCCGAGGTGCTCGAGACTGCGGCCGAGCAACCGCGCCGTCGTGCACCACTCGGGCGTGTTCGTCGTGGATATCCCCGAAGGCGCGCAGATCGTCGAGGGCCGCCTCGTCGGTCCCGACGGCAAGCCGTTCATGGAGCGGACCGAAGCCGGCCTGCCCAAAACCGAAACCGGCACCCTGCCCGGCGCGTCGAAGCTGCTCTCGTGGGTGCCCGGCCGCGGCCTCGACGTGCATCGCGCCGAACGTCGGCAAGCGCATCCCGGCCGGCAAATACCTGAACTGGCAGCTCCACTACAACCCGACCGGCAAGCCCGAAAAGGATCGCTCGCGGCTCGGCATCTGGTTCAACAAGGTGCCGGTCACGCACGAACTGCTGATCCGCCAGGCCGGCGACCCGATGGCCACCGACAAGAACGGCCTGTCGCTCTACCGGGCCGAGGGCAAGGAAGTCGAGTACAAGGCCGACACCGCGCAGCACGCGCCGCAGCCGCACCACGCCGAACATCCCGCCCTACGCCGAGAACTGGTCGCTCATCGGCATCACGCCGGTCACCGAGCCGATCACGCTCTACGCGATGTCGCCGCACATGCACCTGCGCGGCAAGAGCCTGCGCTGGGTCATCGTCTATCCCGACGGCAGGGAGCAGACCATCCTCGACGTGCCGAAGTTCGACTTCAACTGGCAGTTCAACTACGAGTTGAAGGAGCCGCTGAAGATTCCCGGCCGGCAGCAAGATCCTCGGCCTCGGCGTCTACGACAACTCGGTCAAGAACAAGTGGAACCCGGCGCCGCACCTGCCGGTCTACTGGTCGGAACAGAGCTGGGACGAGATGTACCAGGCGTTCACCGAGTACACGGTCGACAGCCAGGTGCTGTCCGGTCCGGGCGCCAAGCTGACCACATCGCAGCAGCCCCGCCAGCGCTAGCCCGCCCCACGCCCAGAACCCGCCAACGCCGCCTGTCCCTCGGGGCAGACGGCGTCGTGCGTTTGCGGGCCGACTCGCGCCGCATGTCCGCAGCCGCGGGCCACGTAGCGCGGAAAGGATGTGGACGTTGGCGACGGTGCGGGAAACCGCCGGACCCTGGTGCCGTGCCGTCGTCGTCGCCAGCCCGCGGTAGAATCCGCGCGGTATGGAGACCCCGCTCACGCCGCTGGAGTTCATGCGCCGCGCCCGGCGGCTCTACGCCGACCGCCCGGCCGTGGTCGACGGCGACCTGCGCTGGACCTACGCGCAGTTCTTCGAGCGCTGCGATCGCTGGTCGGCGGCGCTGCAGGCGCTGGGCGTGGGCCAGGGCGACCGGGTCGCCTACATCGCGCCGAACACGCACGCGCAGCTCGAGTCGTTCTACGCCGTGCCGCAGATCGGCGCGGTGCTGGTGCCGATCAACTACCGGCTCTCGGCCGAGGACTTCCGCTACATCATCGCCCACAGCGGCAGCACCGTCGTGTGCGTCGATGGCGGACTACCTCGAGGCCGTGGACGACCATCGCGCGCGCAGCTGCCCGGCGTGCGGCATTTCGTGGCGCTCGAGCGGGCGCCCGCGACGGCTGGCTCGACTACGAGGCGCTGCTGGCGCGCGGCGGCGGCTGCACCGGCGCGGCCGGCGGTCGACGAGCGCGACCTGCTCACCATCAACTACACGAGCGGCACGACGTCGCGGCCCAAGGGCGTGATGATCACGCACCGCAACGCCTAGATGAACTGCGATCGGCACGCTGGTGCACCATGCCGATGACTGCCGCCGACCGCTACCTGTGGACGCTGCCGATGTTCCACGCCAACGGCTGGACGTTCACCTGGATCGTCACGGCCGTCGGCGGCAGGCACGTGTGCCTGCGCAAGGTCGAGCCGGCCGCGGTGTTTCGACTGGTGGCCGAGGAGCGCGTCACCATGTCTGTGCGCGGCGCCGACGGTGCTGATCGCGCTCGCGAACGCGCCGGACGAGGTGAAGCGCCGGCGTGCCGCGGGCGTGCGCGTGCTCACGGCCGGCGCGCCGCCGGCGGCGGCGACGATCGAGCGCATCGAAGGCGAGCTGGGCTGGGCGATCACGCAGCGTCTACGGCCTGACCGAGACGGCGCCGTTCATCACGTTCTGCGAGCCGCGCCCGGAGCACGCGGCGCTCGACCGCGGCGGCGCGCGCGCGCATCAAGGCGCGGCAGGGCGTGGAGCTGCATCACCGGCGGGGAAGCTGCGCGTCGTCGACGAGCACGGCCGCGAGGTGCCGCACGACGGCGCAGACGCGTCGGCGAGATCGTGGTGCGCGGCAACGTCGTCATGGCGGGCTACTACGACGACCCGGAGGCGACCGACGCGGCGCATGCGCGACGGCTGGTTCCATTCCGGGCGACGCGGCGGTGGTGCATCCCGACGGCTACGTCGAGATCCGCGACCGGCTCAAGGACGTGATCATCAGCGGCGGCGAGAACATCTCGTCGGTCGAGGTCGAAGGCGCGCTGCTGCGGTCATCCGGCCGTGCAGGAAGTGGCGGTCGTCGGGCTTGCCGCGACGAGAAGTGGGGCGAGGCGCCGCACGCCTTCGTCGTGCTTCCGCGCCGGCGCGACGGCCACGCCGGCGAGAACTGCGGGCGTTCTGCCGCGCAGCAGCTCGCGCACTTCAAGACGCCGCACAGCTTCACCGTCGTCGACCGAGCTGCCGAAGACGGCGACCGGCAAGATCCAGAAGTTCGTGCTGCGCAGGGGCCAGCCGAACATCGCGGCGCAGTAGCGGCGCAGACGGAATCGCAACGGCAGCGGCGAGGCGGCGTCTGGCGGCGCAGGCGGCGTCGGGTTCGGAGCAAAGCGGAGTCGAGGGCGTCGTCGGCGTTCGGCGGGCGGGGCGCTTCCGGCCGCCCCTGCCCGCGGGATCGCGATCGACACCGACTTTTACCCGGGCGGCCGCGCGGCGGCCCCTCAGGGCAGAGCGTGCGCGATGAGCGGCATCGACAAGGACTGCGTGCCGATCTCGATGTAGAGATGACCGTCCATGACATTGAGGGTGAGCGACGAGCGCCGGTCGAGGGCGGCGGCGCAGGCCTCCACCGCCGAGCGATCGAGTTCGTAGACCGGGATCTCCGAGGCGCGGTGGACGCGCTGGCCGTCGAACTGCGCCAGCACCTGGCGAATGTCGCGATGCGTGTAGACGGCCACGCGGGCGCCCAGCTTGCTGGCCCGGTGGCAGACGCTCGGCGCTGGGCATGCCCACCTCGATCCACGAGGTGATCTTCCCGGTGAGATCGCGGACGAGCACCGGCGGGTCGTCGCCTGAGGACAGGCCGTCGGTAAAGGCGATGCCTTCCTGGTATTCGAGGCAGTAGGCCAGGATGCGCGCCACCATGTATTCCGCGCTCTCGGACGGATGGCGCGCGACCTTGAGTTCCAGCGTCTCGTAGACGCCGCGGTCGACGTGCGAGAGATCCACGGTGAGGGTGTAGAGGGTCGCGGTCTGAGCCATGTGTCCGGCATCGTACCAGACCGACGCGTCGGCGCGCTGATGCCGGCGAACCCGGAGGCCCTCATGGGCATGCGGCCAACTAGCGCCTGTCGCTCCAGGGGAGATCCGCAATACTCCCGCGAGATCCCCGCGAGACTCTCGCCCAGTAATCACATGGAGGCCGACAGGGCTATGGCACGAACCGATTCCTCACCGTGGACGGACGCCTGTCGGAGACGTCTTTCTGGGTCGCCGTTCACTAGTTGTAACGGGGCCCGTCACCGTTACAACTTCGCGCGCTGCAATTTCTGCCACGCCGTCACTGCGCCTTGGACGGCTCGTCGAACATGTCCTCGAACACCCGGTAGTGCCCGCCGTTCATGCCCAGCGCGGTGTAGACGGCCTGGGCGCGCGTGTTGGTGGTGTCGACGTACAGGCGCAGCCCGCCGGCGCCGGCGTTGGCGGCCGCTTGACGCGTGTGGGCGTAGAGCGCACGGAAGACGCCCAGCCGGCGCGCGTCAGTGGCGACGTGCACTGACTGAATCCACCAGACCGGCCGATTGCGCCAGTCGCTCCATTCGTAAGTCACGAGCAGCTGGCCGACGACGCGGCCCTCATGCTCGGCCACGGTGAACTGGCCCGGGACCCGTCCGGTGAGGACGGCCTCGACGCCGGCCCGCAGGGTCTTGCGGTCCAGGGTCATGTTCTCGGTGTCGAGCGCCATCGCGGCATTGCCGGCAACGAGCGTTTCGAGATCGTCGATGGTGGCGGGGCGGATAGTCACCAATGCAAAGTCTCCAATGTTGCAGAGAATGCTACGCGATCGGATGTAACGGTGACAGGCCCCGTTACAACGAGCCATACTGGCGGGCGCGTGACCCACTCTGCCGATGTCGCAGTCATTGGCGCCGGCCTGGTCGGCCTGGCCACGGCGCATCACCTGGCCACGCACCACCGCCTGCGGGTCGTGGTCGTGGACAAGGAGCCGCGCGTCGCGGCGCACCAGTCGTCGCACAATAGCGGCGTCATCCACTCCGGCCTCTACTACGCGCCCGCCAGCTATCGGGCGCGGTTGTGCGTGCGCGGGCGCGAGCAGATGGTGGCGTTCTGCCGGACGCACGGCGTCGCCCACGACGTCTGCGGCAAGCTGGTCGTGGCGACCCGCGACGACGAACTGGCCCGGCTCGACGCGCTGCTGGCGCGGGGCCGCGACAACGGTCTGGCGGTGCGCGCCCTGGATGCGCACGAGATCCAGGCGGTCGAGCCGCACGCCCGCGGGCTGCGCGCGTTGTTCGTGCCCGAAGCCGGCATCGCCGACTACCCGGGCGTGGCCGCGGTCCTGGCCCGGCGCATCGGCGCGGCCGGCGGGGAAGTGGCGCTCGGCGCGCCGCTCCTGCAGGCGCGTGAGCAGGCAGGCGAGGTCCTGGTCCGGACCTCGAGCGAGTCGTGGCGGGTGCGGGCCCTGGTCGCCTGCGCCGGCCTGCACGCCGATCGGGTCGCGGCGGCGTGCGGGGTGGCGACCGACATCGTGATTGCGCCCTTTCGCGGTGAGTGACCACCGGCTGACGCCGGCGCGCGCGTCGCTCGTCCGCAATCTCATCTACCCGGTGCCAGACCCGCGCTTCCCGTTTCTGGGCGTGCACTTCACCCGCATGGCCACCGGCGGCGTAGAGGCCGGCCCGAACGCGGTGATGGCGTTGGCCCGAGAAGGCTACCGTTGGAGCGACGTGTCGTTGAGCGACATGGGCGAGGCTCTGAGCAGCCCCGGCGTGCGCCGGTTCGTGACCACGCACATGGGCACCGGCCTGGCGGAGATCCGGCGCTCCTTCTCCAAGGCGACGTTCGCGGCGACCTTGGCACGGCTCATCCCGGCCCTGACACCGGCCGACCTGGCGCCCGGCGGTGCGGGCGTGCGGGCCATGGCGCTCACCCCGGCGGGCGCGATGGTGGACGATTTCAGCTTCGTCGAGACCGGGCGGATGGTGCACGTGCTGAACGCGCCGTCGCCGGCCGCCACCGCGTCGCTCGCTATCGGCGAGGAAGTGGCCACGCGGGTGGTGGCACGCCTCGACTGAGCGCTAGCCCTTGGGCTTCCGCCACTCCATGACCAGGAACCAGGGGACACGGGCGTAGGCGGCGGCCCGCGAGGCCGGGGCCTCGGCCGAGGGCCGCGGTTCGTCGAAGTGCGCGAGCACGAGCCCGGCATCGAGCAGCGCCCGCATGTAGGAGCTGAGTGGACGGTGATGATTGACGACGCGGATGCCGCGGGTCCTCGATCCACATCGCGCGCTCGCGCAGATAGTGATCGAGCGGGTAGTGGAGACGCCGGCCAGCCTCGTCCTTGACCCATCCCTGGTCTCCGCACGCGGTGTTGAAGCCGTTGAGATTGGCGATCAGCACGGCGCCGCCGGGTCGCAGCACGCGCGCCATCTCGGGAATGGCCGCGCCGCTGTCGGGCATGTCGATCAGCGTCAGGTAGCTGACGACGAGGTCGAACGACGCGTCCGCGAACGGCAGCCGTTCGGCCCGCCCCTCGACGTAGCTGCCACGGGCATCGCGGGCGCGCGCGACGGCCAGCAACGCCGGCGTGGGATCGACACCCACCACAGGAACGCCGTGCCGCCCCAGCATGCGGCAGAACCGGCCTTCGCCGCAGCCGACGTCGAGCGCGCGCGCTGGCGTCGGCGCCAGGGCGCGGGGCAGCATCACCGGGTCGAGGACGTAGCGGCGGCCGAAGTCTCCGTGCTCGCCCATGTCGGCGACCCATGCCGCGGCGGAGTCCTGCCAGCCGTTCTCCATGGACGGATGTTAACTTGCGCCTTCGCTCTCACCAATTCCGATGGCCCACCTCCCGCCGTGGCGCAGTGCGCCGGCGCTCATGATGCGCGCGTCTTCCTGGTGCGTCTCGTCCGCGGCCAGCCTCTTCAACGCGGCGAAGTTCATCGGCACAGGTGGCCAAGACCATGGGACGGGGGTTAGTCGAGGGGCGCTCGTGTCTGGATCGGAACGGTTCGCGGCCGTCGACCCGGCCTGCGATGGCCGCGCGGTCTGGCAGAGCCAACGGCAGCGCGATTGCCGGCGGCGATGCGTGGTGAGGGCTCTCCGCCACGCAAGACCGCACGGCAACGCGCCTGACGGCGGCCAGACGACCGCCGCGAGCGGCGAAAGGTGGTCGGGGCGACTGGATTCGAACCAGCGACTTCTCGCTCCCAAAGCGAGCGCTCTACCAGGCTGAGCTACGCCCCGACATGTCCGCGAACCTGTGGCGGCCTCGACCACAGGGTCCCCGGTCTGATGTCCGAGGTTCATTGTATCCGCTGCCACCCGCCGCGGTTCGTCCCCGTGACATCTGGTGACCGGCGGCCGCCGGCGCTGGGAGTTCGCCCGGCTTTGCTATGCTGAGCGGCCATGGCGCGTTACTTCGTCACCGGCGCTTCGGGGTTCGTCGGTGCAGAAGTGGCCAAGCAACTGCTCACGCGAGGGCACCGGGTGGTGGCGCTCGTCCGTTCGCCGGAGAAGGCCGCGCTGTTGAAGCTGCTCGGCGCCGAACTGCACGTCGGCGACATCACCGTGCCCGAGTCGCTGCGGGCAGGCATGCAGGGCGCCGACGGCGTGTTCCACATCGCCGGCTGGTACAAGACCGGCGAGCCCGAAGCCGAAGCGCTGGCCACCGCCATCAACGTCGAGGGCACCCGGAACGTGCTCGGCGTGATGCGCGAACTCGGCATTCCCAAGGGCGTCTACACCAGCACCATCGCCATCTACTCCGATACGCACGGCACGCTCGTCAACGAGGTCTACCGCTATGACGGGCCGCACCTGTCGGTCTACGACCGCAGCAAGTGGCGGGCCCACTACGAGGTGGCGCTCCCGGCCATGGCCGCAGGCCTGCCGCTCGTGGCCGTGCTGCCCGGCGTCGTCTACGGGCCGGGCGACACCAGCGCCATCCGCGGCGTGTTCGTGAACCACCTGCAGCGCCGCCTGCCGCTCGTGCCGTCGCGCACGGCCTACTGCTGGGGCCACATCGAAGATACCGCCCACGCGCACATCGAGGCGATGGAGCACGGCGTGACCGGCGAGAGCTACATCATCGCCGGTCCGGCGCACACGTTGCGCGAGGCGCTGGTCATGGCCGCGAGGTACAGCGGCCGCGCGGCGCCCTTGGCCGGCGTGGCCCCGTGGGTGCTCAAGGGCGCCTCCCGGCTCATGGCCGGCCTGGAGAAGGTGTTCGAACCGCCCTCGGGGCTCTCGTCCGAGACCTTGCGGGTGGCGGCCGGCGTCACCTACCTCGGCTCCCACGCGAAGGCCACGGCCAGATTCGGCTTCGCTCCGCGGAGCCTCGACGAAGGGCTGCGCCATCTCGTCGAGCACGAGATGCGCGCGCTCGGCATGGCGCCGCGCAACTGATTCAGGGCCCCGAGCCGACGAGCGCCGACGTCACGGCCCGTTCGACCCGGGGCGGCTGGCCGCTGGCAGGCTGGCCGGGTCGCGCAACATGCCGCGCCGCAAGATGCCCGAGATCAGGCGCGTGGCCTGGGGCGTGGTCAGGCCCAGCTGCCGTTCCACGCCGAAGATCGCTTCCACCGAGAAATAGTAGATGAACACGCGCGTGGCAAGGAGCATGGCCGCGGCCGCCGGCACGTCGTCGCGCAGCCGTTGGTCGAGTTGCAGGCGCTCCCGGTGCGCGGCGGCGAACTGCTCGAAGCGCGCCGCCAGATCGGCATAGAACCGCTGGATGTGGCGGCCCTCGAACTCCACGGCATCGACATAGAAGAGGGCGACGTGGGCCCGCCAGCGCTCGAGCACCTCGCGGGCGGCGTCGGCCAGGGCATCGAACTCGCCGAATGCCACGCTGCGCTCGAGGGCCACGTTGATGGGGAAGTCGGCGCGCTGCGTGACGGCCTGGAACTGGTCGAGCAGCGCCTTGAAGATCGTTTCCTTGTCGGCGAAGTGGTGGTAGACGCTGCCGGTCGAAGCGCCCGCCTTGCCGGCGATGTCGCGCATGCTGGTCGCGCCGTAGCCGCGGTGCGAGAAGAGTTCGAGGGCGGCGTCGAGAATGGCCGTGCGGCTGCGTTCCGAGCGTTCGCCTTGGTGCATGGCAGGGTCCGAGGTTAGCCCAGGTCCCGGACCCAGCGGGCAAACGCCGCGAAGGCCTGGGCGCGGTGACTCACCGTGGCTTTGAGGGAAGCCGCTTCGGCCAGGGTCCGGCCCGCCGGCGGGTAGACGAAGATTGGGTCGTAGCCGAAGCCGCCGCTGCCGGCCGGCGCTGTGGCGATGCGGCCGTCGACGACGCCACGGGCCTCGAAGCACAGCCGGGGGCCGTCGGCCACGGCCAGGGCGCAGACGAACCGCGCGCTCCGCCCGGCCTCGGGCACATCGGCGAGCCGATGCAGGAGATCGGCGAAGCGGGCCTCGTAGGACGCGTCCGCGCCCAGGTAGCGGGCGGAATGCACGCCGGGCGCGCCGCCCAGGGCGTCGATCTCGAGCCCGGAGTCCTCCGACACGACCAGCCCGGGATGGGCGGCGCTGTAATAGAGCGCCTTCAGGCGCGCGTTGGCCTCGAAGGTCTGGCCGGTTTCCTCGGGCACGGGGAGGCACGGCACATCGGCCAGCGTAAGGACCGTCACCGGCGCATCGCGCAGGAGTGCGCGCACTTCCCGAACCTTGTCCACGTTGGTCGTGGCCAGCAGCACGCGCCGCATCAGCGGCCCAGAATCGGGGCGCAGATGGTCCGCTGGGCTTCGATCAGCCGGTCGATGCCGAGCGCGGCCAGGTCGAGCAGCCCGGTCAGCGCCGCCTGGTCGAAGGGCTCGCTTTCGGCCGTGCCCTGGATCTCGATGAAGCGGCCGTCGCTGGTCTTGACGATGTTCATGTCGACGTCGGCCTTCGAGTCCTCCTCGTAGGCCAGGTCGAGCAGCGGCATGCCGCCGACGATGCCGACGCTGGTCGCGGCGACGTAGTCGTACACCGGGATCGTGCTTCAGGCCGTGCCTGCTTGAGCTTGCCGAAGGCCAGCACCAGGGCCACGAAGGCGCCGGTGATCGAGGCGCAGCGCGTGCCGCCGTCGGCCTGGATCACGTCGCAATCGAGCCAGATGGTGCGCTCGCCGAGCTGGTCCAGCGTGACCACCGAGCGCATCGATCGGCCAATCAGCCGCTGAATCTCCATGGTGCGGCCGCCGACCTTGCCCTGCGACGCCTCACGCGTGGTGCGGGTCGTTGGTGGCGCGCGGCAGCATGCCGTATTCGGCCGTGACCCAGCCCTTGCCGGTGCCGCGCAGGAAGGGCGGCACGCTGTCCTCGACGCTGGCCGTGCAGATCACCTTGCGTGTTCCCCACCTCGATCAGCACCGAGCCTTCGCGCATGGATCAGGTAGCCGGGTGTGATGGTGACGGGACGCAGGTCCCCGGGGGCGCGATCGAACTGTCTGGTCATGGTGTCCGGATGAGCCCTTCATTTTTCCGCAAGGGCTCGCGCAGGTCGACATGACCTGCCAGCGTTTCCACCTCGCGTCCATCAATCAAAATCTGCACGCGCGTCACCGGCGACAGGTTGGTCGTCAGCACCGACACGATGGCATACGCCGCCAGCAGCTCGTTGTGCGATCCGCCGGGCAGCCCCTTCACGAAGGCGCCGTCGAGATCCACGTAGGCGTCGTCGCGGCCGGGCAGGAAGATGCCGCGGACGGCGACGTCCTTCGGCACCGCCCGGGCCAGCGGCTCGGGCGGCTCGCTGGCCAGCTGCGCTTCGACCAGCGCCCGCGCCTGCGCCACCGGCGTCTGGCCGAGTGGCACGTCGTGCGGCACGCCGACCAGGCTCACGCCGTCCTCGGCCACGAAATAAATCAGCGCCGAGATCCGGGGCCCGACCGTGGGGGCGGGCTCGGTCACCGGCGCCGGCGGCTCGGCGTCGAGCGTGGGCGACGCCAGCTGCCGCCCGAGGGCGGCAAACAGCGCCCAGCCCAGACCCACCGCCACCGCGGCCACGACCGCCCCCACCAGCAAACGGCGGCGGGTCATGGCGTCGACGACTCGCGCCGCTGGCGGAAGGTGCTGATGGCCTCGAAGATCGCCAGCGCGATGCGGTCCTGATGGCTGCCGGTGGCCAGGGCCTTCTCTTCATCCGGATTGGAGAGGTAGCCGATTTCGACGAGCACGGCCGGCATGTTGGCGCCGACCAGAACGCGGAAGGGTGCCTGCTGTACCGGCCGCGGGCTCATGTCGACGCGCGAGCGGAACGACGCCTCGACCATCGCGGCCAGCGATGCCGATTGGTCCAGGTGCCGGAGTTGCGCCGTCTCCCACAAGATGAGCTCGATGACGCGCGTGCCGCCGCCAAGTTGCGGCAGCGCTTGCGCCGGGTCCGGCACCCGCCGCCGCGCCTCGAGGTCGGCCGGATCGACGCTCAGGGAGTAGACCTCCGCGCCTTTCAGGGTCGGCCGTGCCGCCGCGTTGGCGTGAATGCTCACGAACAGGTCGGCCCGGTTGTTGTTGGCGATGGCGGCACGCTCATCCTGGCCGAGCGTGCGGTCGTCGTCGCGGGTCATGACCACGCGCAGCCCGAGGCGGCTCTCGATGAGCGTTTTCACTCGGCGGCTCACCTGCAGCGTGATGTCCTTCTCGAGTGTTCCGCGGGCGCCCTCCGAGCCGTTGGCCTCGCCCCCGTGGCCCGGGTCGAGGACGACGATGCGGACGCCCGTATTCATTGAATCGTAGGGGCTGCCGAGCGCGGGCGCGGGCGGGCTGGCCGGCACCGGCGGCGCCGCCGGCGGGCTCGCCGGGGCGGGCGGGGCCGCCGCTGTCAGGCTCTCGGCGCCGGTGGCCAGCAGGTCGACGACCAGCCGGCTGGTGCCGGCATCGACCGTCTGCACCGAGGCGCGGTGGGTGGCAAAGCGCGGCCCGGTGACCAGCGTGAGGGTCGGAGTGCCGTCGCCGGGACGGATGGCCTGCAGCAGTCCTTGCCCCGGCGCCGCGGGGAGGGCGGGCACGGCCGCGTCCACCGCGTCGGCTGCAAAGGTGACGGTGACCTGGCCGACGGCGGTGACGACGGTGGCCTCGGTCGGCGGCGAGATCTCGAAGATGACCTGGGCGGCGTTCGGGCCGAACTCGGCGCGGGTGACGACGCGCGGCACGCGCAGGTCGCCGAGCACCATCAGCCGTCCGGGGCGCCGGTACTCGAGCCGTTGATCGACCACGACCCCGAGCACCCGGGTCACGAATTCGGGCGTCACCAGCAGCCGTCCGTCCTGCCGGATGGGCGGCGCGGCCAGCGACACGAGCCGGCCCTGCACCGACACGACGGTGCGATCCGGCGTGAGCACGACCGAGCGCGTGCGCAGGCTCACCGTGGTGGCGCCGGTGACCCGGTCGTCGCGCACGGTGAGGCCAAGGCCGGCGGCCAGCTCCTCGAGGACGAGATATTCGGTGTTGTTCACGCTCACCACGGTGAGCGGACGGCGGCCCTGCGTGCTCAACAGCGTGAGCGGCGCCGGCGCCGGCGCTTGCGCGGGCAACGACGCCGCGGCCACGGCGCAGGCCACGACCACGGACACGTAGGCGAACAGACGGCGCACGACCTCTCCATCATAGCGTGGCCCCAGGGACCGGGCGCGGATCCGTCCACGTGCCGGCGCCCCGGCCGACGCGGTCGCCCCGGGGATGCGGTCGCCCCAGGGAGCTGCCGGCGTCCGGCCGGCGCGGCCCGACCGCTCGCGCGCGGACCGGGTAGAATCGTGGCGTGACGAGGAGGTCAGCGATGGCGATTCGGGTGGCGGCGGTTCTGATGGTGGCGGGTCTGCTGGCGCCGACGGCGGCGCGCGCGCAGGGCGCCGAGGGCTCGCGTCCAGGCGTGATTGATTTGTGGTCCGCCGGCAAGACCGCCTTTGGCGTGTTCGTGCCCGACGAGAACCCGGCGCCGCGCGGACCCGGCCGCGGACCGGCCGTGTATACCGTGGCCGGCGGGCAGAAGCTGGCGGCCAATCCGCTCATCGACTTCGTGTTCCTGAACCTCGAGGGCCGCTACGATCGCGACGCGGTGATGGCCATCAGCGAGGGGCTCGGCAAGAAGGGCACGCCCGGGCGCAAGACCATGCTCGTCCGCATCCCCCCGATGATCGAGGCCGGGCCGCAGGTCACGCTGCAGCGCATCAAGGAGATCCTGGCGATGGGGGCCGACGGCGTGACGTTGCCGCACATCGAGGCGCTCGACCAGGGCCGCCAGGCCGTCAGCCTCTTTGCCGACGCGCGCGCCAACGTGTGGTCGCCAACCAATCCCGGCGGCACGGTGATCGCGATGCTGATGCTCGAGGACCCGGGCGCCGTGGCCCAGGCCAAGGACATCGCCGACATCGGCGGCTACAGCGTGCTGGCCTGCGGCATCGGCAGCCTCACCGGCGCGCTCAAAGGCGACCGCGCGGCGGCCGAGAAGGGCAACCAGGAGATTCTGGCCGAGACCAAGCGCGTGAAGCTGGTCAACATGCTGACCGCCGACGCCAAGGACGTGGCGCAACGCGTGAAGGAAGGCTTCCTGGGGCTGCTCGTGCCCAACGACGAGGTCATCAAGGCCGGACGCGCGGCGGCCGGGCGCTAGCGCCGCACGAACTTCTGCACGCGCCGCCCGGTGCCGACTTCGGCGGTGTAGAGATCGCCGCGTGAATCGACGGCCAAGGCGTGCAGGAACACGAACTGGCCGGCGTAGCGGCCGATCCGCCCGATGCTGCTCACTTCGGTCAGACTGGCGCGCTCGAAGACCCGCACCTTGCCGTTGCCGGCGTCGGCCAGGTAGAGGTAGCGCTGTGCCGCGTCGGGCGAGAAGGCCACGGCAAACGAGGTGCCCAGCAGCTTGGTGGGGCGGGCGATGAAGATCTCGCGCTCGAACGACGCCGGCGGTGGAGAACACCTGCATCCGGTTGTTGCGCCGGTCGTTGACGTAGACCTTGCCGTCGTTGGATACGCGAATGCCGTGGACCAGGTTGAACTGCGCCGGCGGCGGGCCGTCGGCGGTGACCGTTCTGGGCGCGGCGTCGTCGGGCGGCTGGCCGTAGGCCCCCCACATCCGCTTGAAGGCGCCGCTGTCGGCATCGTAGACGACGACGCGGCGGTTCACGTAGCCGTCGGCCACGTAGAGCTCGTTGGTCGTCGCGTCGACGTAGACGTCGGCGGCGTTGTTGACGTTGGCGGGGTCGAGCGAGCCCTTGCTCATGCCGCGCCGCCCGATCTGGAGCAGGAAGCGGCCGTCGCTCGTGAACTTCAGGATCATGTTCTCCTTGCCGTCGCGCAGGCGCGGCCCGCCGGCGGACGTGATCCAGACGTTGCGCTTGTGGTCGACATGGATGGCGTGCTCGTCCTCCGGCCACTCGAAGCCGGCGCCCGGGCCGCCCCAGCCGGCCAGGTAGTGACCGGCCGCATCGAACTCG
This sequence comes from uncultured Acidobacteriota bacterium, assembly GCA_963843885.1. Taxonomy (GTDB): domain Bacteria; phylum Acidobacteriota; class Vicinamibacteria; order Vicinamibacterales; family UBA2999; genus CADEFD01. Next base: position 124,095 of record CAWJMJ010000001.1, on the reverse strand, counting down.
AGCACCGGAGGCGCCGCCGTGCAGCAGGCGGCCTCGGGGTTCTGCGCCTTCTCGTCGTCGGTGAGCGACCACGGCCGGTGCAGCACCCACACGTGATCGCTGCCGTCGACGGCCACGCCGGTCACCTGGCCGAGCGTCCACTGTGGCGGCAGGGCCGGCCAGCGCGGGTCGACGTCGAAGGCCGGCACCGCGGCTTGCGTGGCCGCCGCCGCGCGCGTCACCACCCATTCGATTGTCCCGAGCGCCACGAGCGCGCTCAGGGCGCCCACGATTGCTGTCCGGTGTGTCATAGCCGTCTCCCGCCGCCGGGCAGAGTATCGCGACTCGGGGAGCGGCGCGTCGAATCCAGGGCAGCTCAGGCTGCCGCGTGGTCGGCCGCGACCGTGCGGTTGCGGCCCGCGGCCTTGGCCGCGTAGAGGCGCCGGTCGGCCACTTCGAGCAGCCCGCGGGTGGCGCCGTCGTCGGGCATGCAGGCTGCCCCAACGCTGGCCGACAGGCGCGGGATGCGCGCATCGTCGTGCAGGCCGGCCCGCCAGGTGTCGAGGCGCTCCACCGCGGAGGCGTGGTCGGTCCGCAGAATCACCGCGAACTCCTCGCCGCCGTAGCGGGCAATGATGTCGTCGTCGCGGAACGCCTCCCGCAGGCGGGTAGCGGCAAAGCGCAGCGCCTCGTCACCGGCGGCGTGGCCGTACCGGTCGTTGACCGACTTGAAGTCGTCGAGGTCGATGAGCGCCACCGTGAACCGCCGCCCGTCCGGATGGCCGGCGAGAAGGCGCGCCAGGCTCTCGTCGAAGTAGCCGCGGTTGAACAGGCCAGTGAGCTGATCGCGCATCGAATCGAGCCAGAAGGCGCGCGAGCGCACGACCACGGCGGTGTGGATCAGCGTGGCCACGGCGATGAGCTGCAGGCGGCTGGTCTGCGAGTCCCACTGGAAGGAGCCGTAGACCTCGGACACCTCCCGCGCCGACGGCTCGAACAGCGCCACCCAGGTGACGATGCCGCCGGTACTGCAGCAACGCCGCGGCGCCGGCGGCCAGACACACGCGCGGGTCGTAGCGCAGGCCGGTGCCGGCCAGGGCGATGAAGTACATGGTGTAGTGCACCAGGCTGTTGGTGGCCACGATCGATCGTCCGGCCAGGATGAAGCTGACGAAGCCGAGCGAGATGATGGCCACATCGAACTGGCTCGTGGCGAACCCCAGCCAGGACGGCGGCGTCGCGCGCGCGGCCAGCCGCTCGAACCACAGCGCGACCCCCAGCGCCACTGCGATCGAGGCCAGTCCCAGCCAGTTCTCGACCTGCCCCGGGTTGGCCAGCGAGGTGGTGATCGGGACCAGCGCCAGCAGCAACAGCAGGCCGAGCCTGAAGCGGGCGACGAACAGGTCGCCGGCTCGGCTCAGGTCGCGGCTGATGGGATCGCCCCATCCGGCCACCGCGCGCGCAAGTTTGAGGTACACGCTCACGAGGAGGCTCCTGAGCTGTATGCGAGAACGGCGTCAGTATCCCATCGCGTAGCCGGTGCGCCGGGGATCGGCGCCGGCGGTCATGGCCCCGGTCTTCTGGTCGATGCGGATGACCTGCATGTTCCCGAGGCTGCCCCAGCCGGGCAGAACCTCAACCGTGTGGCCCATGGCCCTGAGGGCGCTGATCGTGGCGGCGGGCACGCGGCCTTCGATCTGCACGGTGATTGCGGCCCCGGGTTTGTAGAAATTCGGCACGGCGTTGAGGGCCAGGCGCGGCGCCTCGATGGCCGCCTGCACGGGCATGGCGAAGTCCACCAGGTTGAGCAGCACCTGGAACTCGGTCTGGCCGATGGTCTCACCGCCAGGCGAACCGAAGACGATACGCCAGCTTGCCGTCCTTCAGCACGATCACCGGCGAGTTGTTCAGAATCGGGATCTTGCCGGCGCCCACGTAGTTGGCGTCGGTCGGATACGGCGACGTCGAGCCGAGACGCATGCCGTTGTTGAGCAGCAGCCCGGTGTTGCCGACGACGACGTTGCTGCCGAAGAGCCCACCCAGGGTGGGCGTGACGCCGACGGCGTTGCCGAAGCGGTCGAGCATCGAGAACGAGGTGGTGTGCTGCTCGGGATCGTAGGCGCTCGTCGAAGGCCGGGCCCGCAGCCTGCGGGCGAGGGCGTCGGCCGGCCCTCGGGCGCGCCGGGCGGCCGGATAGGCGATGGCCTTGGCGGGTCGAACAGCGCGCGCCGTGCGCGCCGTGAACTCGCGCGACAGCAGGCCGGCCGTGGGCACCGTCACGAACGCCGGATCGGCGACGTAGCTTGTAGATGTCGGCCTTGGGATCTTGATCGCCTCGATCATCGCGTGCAGCGCCGCCGGGGAGCCTGCGGCCCGCACGCCTTCAAGTCGAAGCCCTCGACCAGGTTGGCGCCGCATCAGCACTTCGAAGCCGCCGCGCGACGTCGCCGGGTTGCTGTAGACGTCGTGGCCGCGATAGGTCGTGTGCAGCGGCTCGGTCCACTGCGGCGAGTAGGCGGCGAGGTCGGCGGCGGTGAGCACGCCGCCGTTCTCCTTGAAGAAGCGCTCGAATTCCTGCGCGATGTCGCCCTTGTAGAAGCGGTCGAACGCCGGCCTGGATGGCGGCCGAACGCGTGGCTCCCTGCGCGCAGCGGCCTGCGCTTCGGCCTCGACCAGTTTGCGGAGCGTCGCGGCGTAGTCGGGATTCTTGAGCAGGTCGCCCGGCCTTGAGCGGCTGCGCCGCCGGGCATGAAGATCTTCGCCGGTGGTCGGGTATTTGCGCCAGGTTGGCCTGGCCCGCGCGCGATCGACTGCGCCAGCATCGGGTCGATGGGATAGCCCTGCTCGGCGTATTCGATGGCCGGCGCGAACACCTCGGCCAGGCTCATCGTGCCGTAGCGGCCGAGCATCGACAGGTAGCCGCCGATGTTGCCGGGCACGATGCCGGCCTTCATGCCGGCGTTGAGCATCTCGGGCGTCATCTCGGCGGGCACGAGCTCTTGCGGCGCCGCGCCGGCCATCGACACCGACCACACCTTGCCGGTCTCCTTGTGGAACACGGTCATGAAGCCGTTGCCGCCGATGCCGTTCATCTCGGGCTCGCCGAGCGCGGCCATCGCGCCGACGGCGGCGGCCGCGTCGAACGCGTTGCCGCCCTTGAGCAGCATCTGCAGGCCCGGCCGACGACGCGATCGGGATGGCCGCTCGTGACCAGCCCATGACAGGCCGGCCACCGCCGGGCGCGTCATCGCCGGCCGGCTCGAGGCCGGCGCCTCGGCGGCCTGCTGCTGACCGACGAGGAGCGCGGACCCGGCCGCGAGAACGAACGCTGACGCCGCCAGCAGGGTAGGAGTACGCATCGACAGGCCTCCGTCGGGAAATCGAGTGTGTAGAGTATAGGAAAACAACGTCCTCCAGGGCGGGCGTCCGCCCTCGGCGGTGCCAAGGCGGGCAGGCGGACCACGACGGGAATCCATCAGGTTGTTCGATGGCCTCCATCCCGGCGCGCGGGCGATGTAAGCTAGCCGCTGGCGCCCCGCGGAACCGCCGTGCCGGCGCCCACTTCGCCCTCGGAGGACACCATGGTTCGTGTGCGCACGGCGTCGGCGGTGGTCACGGGCGTGGCGGCGATGCTGTTCCTGACAGCGCACCCGACCACCCAGCAGTTCGGGTCGATCACGTTTCCCACTTCGGGCGCGGCCGCGGCGCAGGACGCCTTCCTCACCGGGGTCAAGGCGCTGCACAACTTCCAGTTCGACGAAGCCGCGGTGATCTTCAAGCAGGCCGAGGCGGCCGACCCGCAGTTTGCGATGGCCTACTGGGGCGAAGCGATGAGCCACAACCACCCGCTGTGGGCTCAGCAGGACATCCCCAAGGCCAAGGAAGCGCTGGACCGGCTCGCACCCACGCACGAGGCGCGCCTGGCCAAGGCGAAACTGCCGAAAGAGAAGCAGTTCCTGGAGGCACAGCAACTGCTCTTCTTCGGTCCCGGCGACAAGCTGGCGCGGGACACCGCCTATTCGAACTACATGGCGCAGATGTACGCCCAGTATCCCGACGACCACGAGGTCGGCACGCTTTACGCGCTGTCGCTGCTCGGCACGGTGCGGCCCGGCGACGCCGGCTTCCGGCGCCAGGCCCTGGCCGCCTCGATCGCCGAGCGGATCTTCGCCGCCAATCCCAATCACCCGGGCGCGGCGCATTTCATCATCCACGCGTTCGACGATCCCGATCACGCGCCGCTGGCCTTGCCGGCCGCCAACGCCTACGCGAAGATCGCGCCGTCGGCGGCGCACGCGCTGCACATGCCCTCGCATATCTACGTGCAGCGCGGGATGTGGGCGCAGGTGGCCGCGTCCAACGTCGCGGCCTACCAGGCGGCGGTGGACCTCAACCGCAAGATGAAGCTGGCCGAAGGCCGCGAGGACTTCCACACGCTGGGCTGGCTCGGCTACGCCAACCTGATGCTGGGGAAATTCGACGAGGCCAAGAAGAACGTGGCGGCAGCCAAGGCGGCCGCCGATCGCAACCCCGCCAACCGCGGCATCCGCGACGGCTATCTGGGGATGCGCGCCCGCTACATCCAGGAAACGGGGCAGTGGGAGACGCTCGAGTTGCCGGCGCCGGCGGCGCCGCCCGCCGCCGGAAGTGACCACGCCGGCATGCCAGGGATGCCGGGCATGGCCATGCCCGCTGGCGCCGGCGCGTCGGAAGGCAGCGCGTCGTGGATCTACATCGTCGGCGTCAGCGCCGCCAAGCTCGGCGATCTGGCCACGGCCAGCGCCGCGGAGGCCGAACTCAAGGGCATCCGCGAACGCGCGCAGGGCGGCGCCAACGCGTATGCCGCGCGCCCGCACGACATCCGTGAGAAGCAGCTTGGCGCGATCATCGCCTCGGCCAAGGGTGAGAAGGAACGCGCGCTGGCGCTGGCCAAGGCCGCGGCCGAGGTCGAACTGACGATGGCGCCGCCGTCCGGCCCGCCCGAGCCGATCAAGCCGGCCTTCGAGCTCTACGGCGAGTTGCTCGCCGAGGCCGGGAAGGACCAGGAGGCGATGGCCGCCTTCGAGCAGGCGCTCCTGCGCACGCCCAACCGCACGCCCTCGGTGCGCGGTCTGGCCGCGGTGCATGCCAGGCTCAAGTCGTCGAACCACTAGCGCGCGTCCCTGCGCGCAACGACGCCGTCACTCGACGCGCATTCGGCCGATAATGTCGGTGGCCTCACGCCCAGTGCGGCCGTGGATGTCCCGCGTGCCGCTTGCCGAACCGTCGCTTCTGTCCCCGGCGGTCACCGCTGATGCCCGGCGCTTGCGCTGGGTCGCGGCGGTGATCGTCGCCGTCGCCGTCGTCGGCGTCCTGGTGCCCGCCGGTCCCGGCTGGGACTTCGCCAATTTCTACGACACCGGCAGCCGCGCCGCGACCGGCCATCTGGACGACATCTACCATCCCGAGCGGCCGATCGGGGGGCGGCAGCCGCAAGGCCAGATGGCCTATTGGAGTCCGCCGCTTTCAGCCTTCTTCTACGTGCCGCTGGCCGTGCTGCCGCCGCTGGCGGCGCTCGTGGCCTTCAAGGTGCTGGGCACGCTGGCGTGGATGACAGCGCTGTGGCTGCTCGCGCAGGAGCACCTGCGGCACACCGGCACGGCCCCGGGGGCGCGCGGGCGTTACCTCCTGCTGATGGCCGCCGGCCTGCTGATCTTTCAGCCCATCTGGGCCATCTACCGCGTCGGCGGGCAGACCACGCCGTTCGTGCTGCTCCTGTTCACGCTGGCGCTGCGCGCGCACGTCCGCGGCCGCGTCTGGGCGATGGCCGCGGCCTCGGTCATCGCGTGCCTGGTGAAACCGGCCTTCGCGCTGGTGCCGGCGTGGCTGCTGGTGCCGTCGTCGTGGCGGGTGCCGGTGGCGCTGGCGACGGCGGGCGCCGTCGTCGGGCTGGTCGGCCTCGTCGTCGTCGGCCTGCCCCTGCATCTGGAGTTCCTCGACGTGTTGCGGCGCGGGGCGCAGGGCAGCTTCGGCTGGCCCTTCAACAGCTCGCTCTACGTGGTCGCCGAGAGCGTGAAAGCTGCGCGGCCGGCGTGGAGCGCGCCGCTCGACGCCGGGGTGCTCGCGCTCAAGCTCCTCGTGGTCGGGCTGGTCGGCCATGCCATGTGGCGCGCCCGTGCGCTCGACGTCCCCCGGCGGCCCGTCGGCATTGCCACATGCTGCTGGCCATCACCGGCGCGCTGCTGGTGTCGCAGGTCGTGTGGGAACACTACCTGCAACTGCTGTTGCCGCTGTGGACCTACCTGTTGGCCGTGCGCGGGCAACTCTCGCGGCGCGCCCGCTGGCTGCTCGGGGCGGCGCTCATCGCCTGCCTGCTGCAGAACATCGTGGTCGTGAACGTCATCAGGACGGCCATGGCCACCGATGGGATGGTGATGTCCACCGTGCTGGCGCTGGCCAAGAGCGCGCCGCTGTTGCTGACCGCCATCTTTCTCGCGCATCATAGAGACGAGTGGTTCGCGACGTATCGGGCGGCGAGTTGGCGCGCCCCCGCGTAGCCGGTCCGTCCCCCCGACCATGCCCACCAGCACGCCCTCCAGCGGCCTCCGCGACCATGTGAATGTCGTGCTGTTCTCGGGCGGCCGCGGTTCAGGTGCGCTGTCCCGCCAGCTGCTCGCCACCGAGCGCGCGCGGCTGGCCCTGGTCATCAACGGCTACGACGACGGCGCCTCGACCGGCGACGTGCGGCGGCTGCTGGGCGATTGTCTCGGCCCCTCGGATTTCCGCAAGAACGCCTCGAACCTGGCCCGCGCGCTGGCCACCGGGCCGGTGCCGCTCGTCGACCTGCTCGACCGCCGCCTGCCCAAGGAACTCGCTGCGGGCGCGGGACACGACTTCGTTGTCCGTTTGGCCGACGGCGCCGTCGTGGCCGATGCCCCGTGGCAGGAGGAGTGGTTCGAGAGCTGGGCCGCGGTGCCGGCGCCGGCGCGCGCCGCCGTGGCCCAGCGGCTGCGTCTCTTCCTCGACGAAGAGAGCCGCGTGGCCGCCACCTTTCCCTACCCCGATTGCGCCCTCGGCAACCTGATCTTCGCGGGCAGCTTCCTGCTGGCCGGCCGGCGGTTCAACGACGGCCTGGCCGACTACTGCCACCTGCTCGGCGTGCCGCCCGACTTGATCCACAACGTCACCGACGGCACCAACGCCTTCCTCGTCGCCGTCGACGACCGCGGTCGCCTGCTGGCCAGCGAGGCGGAGATCGTGGCCGCCGGCAGCCGTCACAAGATTCGCGACATCGCGCTGGTCGATCACGAAGTCACGCCGGGCGAGCGGGCCGATCTGGCCGGCGCCCCGGTGGCCAGGGTCGAAGCGTTCCTGCGCGAGCACGCAACCCAGCCTGCTCTCAACCCGCGCGTCGCGCAGCTCCTCGCCGAGGCCGACTTCATCATCTACGCGCCGGGCACCCAGCACTCGTCGCTGTTGCCGTCCTACCTGACACCCGGGGTCGGCGCCGCCATTGCCGGCAACCTGCGGGCCATCAAGCTGCTCGTCACCAACCTGCAGGAGGATGCCGACACGGCCGACGCCAGCGCCGTCGAGATCATCGGCCGCGCCGTGCACTACCTCCGTAACCGCAGCCGCCTGGCCATCCGCACGCCCTGTCTCATCTCGCACTACCTGCTCAACGACGGCCGGAGCGGCGACGGCAATCGCCCTTACGTGCCGCTCGGCCGGCTCGAGGCGCTGGAAGACCCGCGCCTGGTGCGCGTCGCCAACTACGAAGACGGCAGCAGCGGCCGGCACGACGCCAAGAAGGTGCTGGGGCCGTTCGTGGAGAGCCTGGCGGCCCGGCCCGCGCGCCAGCGGGTGGTCGTCTGGCTGGTCGCCACCGGATCGGCCGACAAGGTCTGCCAGACACTGCTCGAAGCCGTGCGTGCCGGCCTCGAGCAGCTCGAGCCGGCCCTCACGGTGCTGTACCACGCCACCGAGTCGCTCGACGACGACTTCGCGGCCCGCATGCCGTGTCCGGTCGTCAACGTGGCCACGCCGGGCGAGCCGGCCGACTTCAGCTTCCGGACTGCCACGGCGTCGATCGGCGCCGACTACGTGTTGTTGTGCGACTCCTCGGGCATGTACCGGGGCGAGGATCTGGTGAACATCGCGCTGCTCCTGACCAACCGGCGACTGGACGCGGTCTGGGGCAGCCGGCGCCTGTCGGTGAAGGACATCCGCGCGTCGTACCGCGAGCGCTATCGCAACCATCCCCTGCTCGGCCACATCAGCTATCTCGGCAGCCACCTGCTCAGCCTCGCCTACCTGCTGCGCTTCGGCCGTTACGTGTCGGACACGCTCTCAGGCATCCGCGCGGTGCGGACCGTGTTCGTCCTCCAGGCCGGCGGCGACCCGTCGCATCCCGACTTCAATCACCGTTTGCTGGCGGCGCTGCTCGACGCCAAGGCCGACCTGATCGAGACGCCGGTGCAGTTCTTCCCGATCTCCTCCGAGATCGAGCGGCGGACCACGGTGCGGGGGCGGGCTGCGCTGGCTCGGCCGCCTGGTGATGGGCCGCTAGTGGCGCGGGTGCTGCTCGGTCCCGGCGGCCGGGCGCGGCTCCCGCTTGCGCGCCGATCTGCCCAAGGCGCTCGTGCCCGTGCACGGCGTGCCGATGATTGACCACCTGGTGGCGCTCTACCGCGAGGTGGTCGACGAGGTGGCGGTGGTCGTCCACCCGGCTCACCGCGACGCCTTCGCGGCGCACGTCGCCGGCTGGCCGCTCCCGGCCCGGATCGCGGTGCAGGAGACGCCGAGCGGGATGCTCGACGCCGTCGTGTGCGGCTTGCCGGCGGCGACGGCGGCCGGCGCCGAGCAGGTGATCGTGACGTGGTGCGACCAGATCGGCGTCACGGCCACGACGGTCGCCCGGCTGGTGGCCTTCGACGGCGACCACGATCTGGTCATGCCGACCATCACGACCGCGCCGCCCTACGTCCACTACCACCGCGACGCGCACGGCCGGATCGACGGCGTGCGGCAGCGGCGTGAGGGCGACGTGATGCCGGCGGTGGGCGAATCCGACATCGGTCTCTTCCGCCTGTCGCGGGCGGCCTGCCGGCAGTGGCTGCCGGCCTACCTGGACTCGCCCGAAGCAGCGCGGGTCGGCGCCGCCAGCGGCGAACGCAACTTCCTTCCCTTCGTGCCGTGGGCCGCCGCGCGCACTCGCGTCGGGACCTTCGCGGCCGCGGCCGCTATCGAGGCCTTGGGCGTGAACACGCCCGAGGACCTCGCGGTTATGGAATCGCACCTACGCCATGCCCATTCTTAGCGTCGTCATTCCGGCCTACAACGAAGAGCGCTTCATCGGCACGCTGCTCGAGCGCGTGGCGGCCGTCGATCTGTCGCGCCGCGGCATCGCCCTCGGAAATCCTGGTCATCGACGACTGCTCGACCGACCGGACCGCCGCGATTGCCGGCGCCGTGCCCGGGGTCACGCTGCTGCGTCAGCCCAAGAACGCCGGCAAGGGCGCCGCCGTCCGTGCCGGCATCGCCCGCGCCACCGGCGACTACGTGATCATCCAGGACGCGGATCTGGAATACGACCCGAACGACTATGTGCCGATGCTCGACGCGCTCCTCAATCAGGAGGTCGATGTCGTCTACGGCAGCCGTTACCTGCGAAAGCCCGATGCCGGCCGCCTGTCGAGCGGCAGACATGCGGGGCAGTCGTGGCCGGCGTATCTCGGGGGGCGGAGCCTGAGCGTCGCCTGCTGGCTTTGTACCGGGCGTTACCTCACCGACACGGTGACCGCGCTGAAACTGTTCAGGCGCGATGCCATCCGCGCCGTCTCGCTCGAGACCAGCGGCTTCGAACTCGATCACGAAATCTCGGCCAAGATGCTGGCGCACGGTCGCCGCATCGTCGAAGTGCCGATCCGGTATTTCCCACGCAGCAAGGCCGAGGGCAAGAAGATCGGCGCGCGCGACTGGTTCGTGGCCGTGGCCACGTTCCGTCGCTTCAGCCGCGGCTAGCCGGCCGGCATGACGCGCGCGGTCGGCCGCGGCTGGCCCGAGGGCGCGACACGCTACCATGTGGGCGATGTCAACCGCTCCGCGCCTGCTCCTGCCCGCGCTCGGGTTCGTGATCGTCAGCGCCTGCGCTCCGTCGTCCCCGCCGCCGGCGCCAGCGCCGGAACGGTTCGACGCCTTCGTCGATGCCTTCCTCGAGCACTTCGCCGCGCGTCATCCCTCGATTGCCGCCGGCAACGGGCTGCACATCTACGACGACCGCCTCGAGGACTTCAGCGCCCAGGCCGTGGCCGCGGAGGTGGAAGGCTGGCAGGCCCTGAAGACCCGGCTCGAGGCCATCCCGGCCGCGCCGCTCACGCCCGATGAGCGGGTCGATCACCGGATCGTCGCCGGCCTGATCGACGCCTGGCTGCTCGACCTCGACGCCAATCGCAACTGGCAGAAGAACCTGATGATCTACGCCTCGGCCATCTCCGACGGCGTGCACAACCTGATGACCATGGAGTCGTCGCCGGCCGAGGTCCGGGCCGAGCGCATCATCGGCAAGCTGCGCGGCGTACCGAGCTTGCTGGCGGCGGCCCGCATCAACATCACCGCGCCGCCGGCGATCATGGCCAGCCGCGGCGTGCGCATGCTCAAAGGCGCGTCGGCGATGCTGACCGGCGACGTGCCGCTGGCGTTTGCCGGGCTCAGCGACCCCACGCTCAAGGGCGGACTGCTGGCCGCCACCAGTGCGGCCGCCAGCGAAATCGATACCTTCGTGACCTGGTTCGAGCGGGAACGGCTGCCGGGGGCCAACGCGCCCTACGCGGTCGGGACGGACCGGCTCGAGGCGCGCTACCGGGCCGAGGAACTCATCGACCTTCCGGCCGCGCAACTCCTGGCCATCGGCGAGCGCGAGCTGGCCGTGCAGGAGGCGGCCTTCACCGCCGCCGCGGCGAAGGTCGATGCCACGCGCCCGGCCCTGGCCGTGTGGCATGACGTGCTGGCCAACCATCCGGCCCGCGGGGCGCTCGTCCCGGCCGCCCAGCGGGCCGTCGACGAACTGCGGGCGTTCGTCGTGGCCAAGGGCCTGGTCACGCTGCCGCCGAGCGAGAAGGTGATCGTCGCGGCCGCGCCGCCCTTCGACCTGGGCCTGGCCTCCATGCACTCGTCGCCGCCGCTCGAACTGACGCCGGTCAAGAGCTTCTTCTACGTTACCGACGCGCAGGCCGGTTGGGACGCCGCCCGCCAGGACGCGTGGCTGCAGAAGTTCAACATCCCGACGCTGACCGTGATGACGGCCCACGAGGTGATGCCCGGCCACTACGTGCACAGCGTCTTCATGCGCAAGACGCCCGGGAAGATCCGCCGCATCTGGATCGGGCTCAACCCCTTCCCCCAGCCGTCGTCGGGACAGGATGGATGGGCGCACTACGCCGAGCAGATGATGCTCGACGAAGGCTTCCGCGCCGACGACCCGCGTTACCGGATGGCCCAGGCCAGCGAGGCCCTGACGCGCATCTGCCGCCTCCTCTCCGGCGTCCGGCAGCACACCGGCGAATGGACCGTCGATGACGCCGCCCGGCTCTTCGAGACGCGCGCCCACCTGCCGGCCCCGGCGGCGCGCCAGGAGGCCGAGCGCGGCACCTACGATCCCACTTACGGCGGCTACTTCCTCGGCAAGCTGGCGCTGCTGCAGCTGCGGGAGGACGTCAAAGCCCGCCAGGGCGCCCGGTTCGACCTGCGCGCCTTCCACGAGCAGGTCATGAGCAACGGCATCGCGCCCCTGTGGGCACACCGTCAACTGCTGCTGCCCGGCGACACGGCGCCGCTGCTGAGGTAGGTTCCGCTCCGACCTATGGCATCGTCGCAGAGCGGCCCTGATCGTAACCGGCCGAGGAGGCTTCGAATGGCGGACAAGGCACTGACGCGCGAGCAGCTCATCGAACGACTGAACGACGACCTCTCGCGCGAATACCAGGCGATCATCGCCTACGTCGTGTATTCCCAGGTGTTGACCGGCGCGGCTTACATGAGCATCGCCAAGGAACTGGAAGTGCACGCCGGCGAGGAGCTGGCCCATGCGCTCACCATCGCCAAGCACATCGACTATCTGGGCGGGATGCCCACGGCAACCCCCAAGCCGGTCGTGCTCAGCGACGACGCGGCGACCATGCTGCGCGCCGACCTGGCCAACGAGACCGAGACCATCCGCCACTACCGCGCGCGCGTGAAGGAATGCGAGGCGATGGGCGAGTACGCCATCGCCGAGGACGTCCGCGAAATCCTGCGGCAGGAGCAGGAGCACCTCATCGATCTGGCGACGGCGCTCGGTGAGGACGTGCCCGACGTGAGTGCTTCCGACGCGTCGAAGTCCTAGAACCGCTTGGTGTAGACCACCTTGGCCGCGCCCCGGCGGTCGAGGGTGAGGAAGCGGGTGCTCGGGTCCAGGCGATCCTCGATCCAGTTGTGGGTGTAGATCACGAAGACGTCGTTGCCGGGACGCACGATCCACCGGTAGCGCGACTGCCAGCCGAGCCCGCGGCTGACCGAGTCGGTACTGGACGTTGTTGACCAGATACATGAACGGGCTGAACTGCGTGTCGGCCACGACCCGCACCAGCCGCGTGTCGAAGCGGCCCTGGGGCAGCGCCACGTGGTTGTACTCGTAGGTGGTGTTGACGCGCACGCCGGGGCGCGGCCGCACGTCGACGCCCACGGCTGTACTCAGTGCGCGTGCCCGAGAAGAAGGTGCCCCACTCGATGCGGGGACGCAGTGCGACCACGCGCTGGTTGGCGGTATTGACGGCCACGCTGTAGCGGCGGAACTCGTAGTCCGATCCGCCTGGCAGCGTGATGCCCCGGGCGATCTGGAAGGGGCGGTCGAGCCGCTCGTAGCTGGGCGACACCTGCACCTCGGCGCTGTCGCCGCTATGGAGCTCGAGGCGGAACGGCGTGGTGTCGAACGTGATGGTCTGTTTCCGGTTCTGGAGGTCGGTATAGACGGTCGGGTTCAGCCCGAACCGGAAGCGGCGGATGAAGGGATGGCGGGTCTTCGGCCGCGGACTCCAGGTGAGATCCGTCTTGTAGAGGCGGTACTCGCGGCGCGGCGTGAATCCGATGGCCGGGTTGTAGTCCTTCTGCACTTCCTGGAACTCGGCCGCCGATTCCCAGATGTCGTTCAGATACTCGACGCGGCCGCTGTAGGCGGCGCTGTCGCCGATGCCGGCGCCGGTGGAGTTGGCCACCCAATAGCCGGCCGCCGTGAGGTTCTTGTTGCCCGAGGAAGGTGGCGGTGCTGAACCGGAAGTCCGCGCCGGCGGTGTGCCGGGCTGGGGTGGTGCTGCCGTCGTGGGTGGCGCGGCCGGTGTAGAACGCGCCGAAGTACGACTGCCGGAGCACGCGTCGCCGCCAGCGCGCCACCAGGAAGCTCTCGCCGGGGGAGCGGTCCTCGTCGGCAGTCCGCACGTAGAGCGCGCCGACGTCGTTGCGGCCGGCCTGCCCGTTGAGCTTGGTGCCGCCGATGATCGGCTGGGGCACGCCCTCGACCAGGCCGATGCGGCGCGAGAAGAAGGAATTGAACGGCAGGTCGAAGAACGTCGAGCCGTCGAGGAAGAAGGTACGCCGCTCGGGCAGGAACAGCGGAAAGCGCGTCAGGTTGACCAGGCGCTGGTCGACCTCCGTCTCGGCGAAGTCGGTGTTCACGGTGGCCACCGCGCGCAGGCTCGGCGTGAGGTTGTAGGCCATGTCGCATGCCGACATCGCCCGAGGTGTCGCGCGACACCGAGGGCGCGAGGCCGGGCGCGTCGGCGGCGTGGCCCGACACATAGGGCCGCAACTCGAACCCGCGCCCCGGGCTGATGTCGCGCAGGCCCAGCAGCAGGCCGGCGTTGGCCATGCGCTGCAGGCCCTGATTGCGCTCGTGGCCGGTCCACAGCAGCTCCTCCTGCTTGCGGCGCACCGTGCGCTGGAAGTTGATGCCCCAGGCGGGCGCGTTCGGGTCGAAGGCGATGGAGCGGAAGGGGATGTCGATCTCCAGCACCCAGCCGATCTCGCTCTGCCGGGCCTTGGCATTCCAGATGCCGTCCCACTCGCGGGCGGTGCCGCCGCTCGGGCCCTTCAGCGCGTCGGCCATCAGCCCCGACGGGTTCATCTCGAAGAAGTAGCCGGTCTGCTGGTTGAGGAACGTATCGATCGTCCACATGAACCGGTCGTCGGCGCTCAGGAACTCGTCGCGCTTGCGGGTGTTGCCGCGCAGGCGGTCGGGCTCCGAGTCGAACATGGTGGCGCCGATGTAGAGATGGTCGCGGTTGTAGACGATGCGCACCTCGGTGCGCTCGGTCGGCGTGCCGCCCAGCACCGGGTCCTGCATGATGAACTCGCCGCCGTGCTGCGCGCGGCCCCAGACCGCTTCGTCGAGCACCCCGTCGAGCACGATGCGCTCGTCGTCGCGCATGCGCTCGGCGGTCATCGTGCGCCGCCCCGAATTCATGACGTCCTGGGATTGCGCCGTGGCCGGGGGGGCGGCCAGGAGGAGGACTGCGGCAGTGAGCGGAGCCAGGAAACGCAATACGGTCGAGCTGTGCATGCGCGTCTAGGATACCGGCCTGGACCAGTGCGGTCGAGCCCGAGGCGGTGGCCGGGGCCTACGCGCCGCCGCGGTGCGCGGCGATCAGGTCGGCGAGACGGCGGCGCTGTTGCCCGGCCGCGTCGAAGTTGGCGTCGGCCAGCCACGCCTGGTAAGCCGCATCGATGGCCGGGAACTCGTGGTCGACAATCGAGTACCAAGCGGTGTCGCGGTTGCGGCCCTTGTAGACCAGCGCCTGGCGGAACAGCCCTTCGTAGGTGAACCCGAAGCGCGTCGCCGCGACCCGGGACGGCTCGTTCAAGGCATCGCACTTCCATTCGTAGCGGCGGTAGCCGAGCGCGAAGGCGTGGCGCATCATCTGGTAGAGCGCGTCGGTGGCGCAGCGGGTGCGCTGCGCCAGGGGCGAGACGTTGATGTGGCCGACTTCAATCGAGCCGGCGGCCGGTTCGATGCGCAGGTAGCTGGCCACGCCGACCGGGCGGTCGCGCTCGCGGTCGACGATGGTGAAGAACATCGGGTCCTGGCCCGGCGCCACCGTGCGCAGCCACGCGTCGTAGTCCTCGAAGGTCGCAAACGGACCGATTGGCAGGTAGGTCCAATTGCGCCCGTCGGTGTCGAGGGCGTTGGCGGCAAAGAGCGCGCGCCCGTGGCGTTCGGGCGAGAGCGGTTCGAGGCGTGCCCACCGGCCCTCGAGCGCGGCATGCGCGGGGCGCGGCGGCGGCCGCCAGGCGTCGAGCGCGTCGCCGACAGGTTGCCCAAGGGCGTTCAGTCGAGGCATGCGCCGCCCTACGGACGCAGGGCCGCGTTGAAGAGGTCGATGGTGCGCTTCCAGGCCAGGTTCGCCGCCGCTTTGTCGTAGCGGGGCGTCGTGTCGTTGTTGAAGCCGTGCTCGGTGCCGGGATACATGAACATCTCGTACTTCACGCCGGCGGCCTTGAGAGCGGCCTCGTAGCCCGGCCACGAGGCGTTCGACGCGCTCGTCGTTGCCGGCATAGTGGATGAGCACCTGGCCCTTGATCTTGGGCACGTCCTCGATCGGCGCCGGCGCGCCGTAGAACGCCACGGCGGCAACCACCTCCGGAACGCGCGTGGCCAGCAGATTGGCGATGCCGCCGCCGTAGCAGAACCCGACGGCCCCGAGCCGGCCGGTGCACTCGGCGTGGCCCTTGAGGAAGGCGGCCGCAGCCACCATGTCCTCGCGGGTCTTGGGCTGTTCGAGCTTGCCGAACAGGGCCCGCGCCTCGTCTTCGCCGCCGGCCGGATAGCCGCCGAGCGGCGTCAGCGCGTCGGGAGCGAAGGCGATGAAGTTGTCGAGCGCGACCCGGCGCGCGATGTCCTCGATGTGCGGGTTGAGGCCGCGGTTCTCGTGGATGACGACGACGCCCGGCAGTTTGCCCGCCGCTTTGGCCGGCCGCACCAGGTAGCCGCGCATCTTGCCGTAGCCCTGCGGCGAGGCGTACTCGACGAACTCGGCCTTGAGGCGCGGGTCGTCCTTGGCGCACCTGCTGGGCCTCGGCGAACTTGGGGCTGAGCTGCTCGAGCAGCACCGCCGCGGTGACGCCGCCGACGGCGACTTCGCGGCCCGGTCCAGGAAACCCCGCCGGTCGAGCGCGCCGTGCACGTAGGCGTCGAACAGGATCAGCACTTCGGGATCGAAATCAGCGGCGGTTTTCATGCTCATGGCACATCCTCTGGGAACGAGAGCATACCGACTGCGTCTCCCGACTCGCAAGCACGGGTGCTCACGGGCGGCGGCGCGGCCGGCCGCCGAGCCGGCGCTCGACGTTCTGCCACACCTGACGCCCGACGGCTGCGCCCATGGCGCGCGAGGCCAGGTCGGCGCTTTCGA
Source organism: uncultured Acidobacteriota bacterium (assembly GCA_963843885.1). Classification (GTDB taxonomy): domain Bacteria; phylum Acidobacteriota; class Vicinamibacteria; order Vicinamibacterales; family UBA2999; genus CADEFD01. The sequence continues at coordinate 107,698 of CAWJMJ010000001.1, read as the reverse complement.
AGTGGATGCCGCCGTAGCGGCGCGAGAGCCCGGCCTCGGCAGCCGCCTCGTCGAAGGTAGGCCAGTTGAGCGTGATGTCCACGGCCGGGGTGCGGCCCGGCTCGACGACCGACGAACCGGCGCGGATCGTGACCGAGGCGCCGAACAGCGGACTGCCCGTGAAGGCGGCCAGCACCGTGGCCGCGGCGGCGCTGAAGCCGCTGTGTCCCGAGGTGTACTCGGCAAAGGCCGGCGTCGCGATGTAGGGCTGGAACGTCTCGCCGGCGATCGGGCGCGTGCCTTGGCCGGGACCGCCCCAGGCGGACACGGTGCGGCCGCCATGGAGGAAGCGGATGGCGGAAATCGGCCGCACGTAGTCGTAGGTGGTCTTGGCCTCCCACACGGCAATGCTGGTATCGAGCAGCGCGTTGCCCAGGGCGAAATACATGACGACGTCGTCGCTCAGGGTGTGACGGTCGCGCGCCGCCAGCGCCTGGGCCAGCAGCGCCCAGTGCCCGGGCGGGGTCTCGGTGTTCGGCCCGTCGGCCCGGTACTCGGTGATGGCCTTCTCGCGATCGGTCAGGTCGGCGCTCATCCGCAGCACCGCGTCGGCCTCGTCCCGGTAGCGCGGGTCGGGATACTGCGGCGGTGGCGGTGGCCGGAACTGGCCGAGCGAGGTGAGCGCAAACGGCGTGACCAGGCGCCAGTGCGGCGCGGTGAAGACCTGCGGGCTGCCGTCGGCGTTGCGCAGCGGTTGCCATCGGTTCGGGTCGGTCAACCGGTCGGGGCTGTTGACCGGCGCGTAGCCGGTGTAGTCGCTGTAGGCTGCCCCGCCCAGCTCGCCCCGTTGGTTGGAGCCGTCGGCGTGGCTGGCCGTGAGCACCAGGTCGGCGCAGCGATTGCCGAGCCCCACCGGCGTGCCCGGGTCGGTGGCGACCGCCGCTGGCGACAGGCCCAGACGGCGCAGCAGCGGGTCGAACAGGGCCGTGGTCTCGGTGGGGAAGAGGTCCGCCAGGGCCCGGTAGGCGGCCATGCTCACGGCCTCGCGCACCGCCGTCTCGGTCCGCTCGCGGAGCGGCTGGCGGATGTCGCGATCCCAGTGCACCCCGGTGGCGACCGGGTCGTAGGCCGCCCACGCGTCGAACATGGCGGTGTGCACGACGGCCAGCGCCCGCGCCGTCCACATCGGCTTGAAGGTCGTGCTGCGCACGGCCTCGAGCAGCGCCGTATTCCACTGGACGGCGACACTCGGCTGGTAGCTGCCACGCGGGACGGCCTGCCACGGGAGCGCCTGGGCCATGCTCGTGGCCGGACGGCCGACCGCGGCCCCGGCGATGAGCGAGGCCAGCGCGGACGCGAAGTGGCGGCGCTGCACGGGGGCCAGTGTAGCCGACGACCGGCCGGCTCGGACGACCCTCGTTATACACTCAAGAGCCGCCTCTCGGGGCGGGCCCCACCCCGATGCCGCCGCCCCTCACCATCGCCTTTCTCGGATGCGGCTTCATCACGGGGGTGCACAGCAACCATCTGCGCGCGCTCGGCCCGGCGATGCGCCTTCGCTACGCCAGTCGCGACCTGGCCAAGGCGCAGGCCTTCCAGCGCAAGTTCGCGGGCGACCGCGCCTACGGCAGCTATCAGGCGGCGCTCGACGATGCAGCCGTGGACGCCGTGGTCATCGCCGTCCCGCCGCTCTACCACCTCGACCTCACCCTGGCGGCGCTGGCCGCCGGCAAGCACGTGCTGGTCGAGAAGCCGGCCTTCCCGACCGGTGAGCGATTTCGAGACGGTGCGGGCCGCGCGCGACCGCGCCGGACGCGTCGTCATGGTCGGCGAAAACGATCACTACAAGCCGCTGGCCGTGACCCTGCGCCGCCTGCTCGCGCGACGGCCACATCGGCGAGATGGTGTTTGCCCACTTCACCACCATCGCGCACCGGCTCAAGGGCGCCGACGACTGGCGCAACGACGAGATCCATGGCCGGCGGCGATGCCTTCTTCGAAGAGGGCATCCACTGGCTGCACGTCGCCGGCAGCCTCGGCCCGCGCATCGTCTCGGTGCGCGGCTACCGCCCGTCGGTGTCGCGCGCGGGGCCCGACCGGCGGGCCAAGAGCATGATGGTCGCCTTCGAATACGACAACGAGGCGGTGGGCGCGCTCTACTACTCGCGCGAGGTGCCGTCGCTCTTTCGCGGCCTGCGGCTGTCGAAGCTCTTCGGCCGGCGCGGCGTCATCACCTTCGAGTCGAACGGCCTGTTCGTGCTGACGCGCGGCCAGGGGCTGCCGCGGCTGCACCTCCCGGGCTTCCGCGATATTCGCGGCTACCAGGCGATGTACCGCGACTTCGCGGCGGCCATCGCCGCGGGACGCGCGCCCGAGATGAGCGTCGAACGGGCGCTCGAGGACCAGCGCCTGATGGAGCAGATCTACGCGGGACTGGCGCCGGCCGGCCCGGCCAGGCCGTCATGACGACGGTGGGCTACGACGTCGTCGTGATTGGCTCGGGGGCCGGGGGCGGCACGGTGGCCCGGGCGCTGGCCGGCACCGGCGCGCGCCTGCTGATTCTGGAGCGTGGCGCCGCCGTGCCCAGGGAAGCGGAGAACTGGAGCCCCGAAGCCGTATGGCGCGACCTGCGCTATCGGGCCGTCGATCGCTGGTTCGACGAGCGCGGCCAGGCGTTCACGCCCTACACGCACTACTGCGTGGGCGGGAACACGAAGTTCTGGGGCAGCGTGCTCTACCGTCTGCGGCGCGAAGACTTCGGCGAACTGCGGCACCTCGACGGCGTCTCGCCGGCCTGGCCGATCGACTACGAGACGCTGGCGCCGTACTACGACCGCGCCGAGGTGCTCTTCGGCGTGCGCGGCCAGGCGGGGCTCGACCCCACCGACCCCCCACGCGGCCCGTTCCCGCACCCGCCCGTGCCTCATGCGCCGGCCGTACAGCGGCTGGTCGACGACCTCCGCGCCCAGGGCCTGCGTCCGTCGTCCCTGCCGCTCGGGGTGCTCGATCCGGGCGGCGCCGCCGGCTGTGTGCTGTGCAACACCTGCAACTCGTTCCCGTGCCGGCTCGGCGCCAAGAGCGACGCGGAAGTTTGCTGCGTCGCGCCGGCGGTCGCTTACCCGAACGTGGACCTGTGGACCGGCAGCTTCGCGCGCCGGCTGCGGACCAACGCCGCCGGCACTCGCGTCACGGCCGTGGAGGTGGAGCGCGGCGGTGAGGTGGTGCGGGTCGAGGCCGGGCTGGTGGTGGTTTCGTGCGGCGCTGCCAATTCGGCGGCGTTGCTGCTGCGCTCGGCCACCGACCGGCATCCCGACGGCCTGGCCAATTCGTCCGGGCTGGTGGGCCGCCGCTACATGGCGCACTTGGCCACCATGATGCAGGGCTTCCACCCGTTGCGCCGCAACGACGCGGTGTTCCAGAAGACCGTCGCGGTCAACGACTTCTATTTCAGCGGCCCGGGCGCCGCCTATCCCCTCGGTCACATCCAGTCGCAGGGCCGCACCCACGGCATCATGGCCAAGGTGGTGGGGGACGGCATCATCCCGCGCATTCCCTTGTGGGCCTACGACTCCTGGGTGGCGCGCGGCGTCGACTGGCTGGCCATGTCCGAAGACCTGCCCCGCCCCGACAACCGCATCACGCTGGGCCCGGACGGGCGGATGGAACTGCACTACCGCCCCAACAACGTCGCCGCGCACGACCAGCTCGTAGCCGAGACCCGGCGCATGTTGAGACGTCTCGGCTTCTGGGTGGTCATGAGCCACTCGCACAAGACGCGCAACACCACCCACCAGTGCGGCACGCTCTGTTTCGGCCACGACCCGCGCACCTCGGTGCTCGACCCGTTCTGCCGCGCCCACGACGTCCCCAACCTCTTCGTGGTGGACGCGTCGTTCTTCCCCTCGTCGGCCGCCGTCAATCCCGGCTTGACCATCGTGGCCCAGGCGCTGCGGGCCGCCGATCACATCCGGGACACCGAACTCGGCCGGTCCGGCCCGCGGCCCTGATACCATTCGGCGCCATGCGCGCTCGTTCCTTCAGTCACGTCGGCCTGACCGTGTCCGACTTCAACCGGGCCGTGAAGTTCTACTCGGAGCTGTTCGGCTGTCCGCTCGTCGGCGTGGCCGACACCCCACCCGACCGCGTGCGCGGGTTCTTCGGCGTGGACGCGCCGGCGCCGCGCTGCAAGATCGGCTGGATCCGGGTGCCGGGCGGCGGGGTGCTCGAGATCTTCGCCTTCGAACCCAGCCAGCCGCCGGCGGCGATGCCGTGGAACCGCATCGGCCTCACGCACTTCTCGTTCAACGTGACCGGTCTGCAGCAGTGGCACGACCGGTTGAAGGCCCAGGGCGTCGACATCGTCACCGCGCCGGAGCGCTCGCCGCGCGGCCACTCGTTCTTCTTCATCCGCGACTTCGACGGCAACCTGATCGAGCTGATGGACCTGGGCTACATGTACCACGTGCTCAATTGGCTCGGTCCGCTCGGCGGCTTCCTGTTCCGGCGCGGCCGCTACCAGCGCTACTACGAGTAGCGCGCGGCGGCCGGCAAGCTCTGGCATGGATTCTGCTCGGTCGAGGCTCGTCATCGGTTCTCCCGATCGACTCTCGAGCGAGGTAGGGCGCATGAACCGGCCAGAAGCGCGTGAAAATCCAGGGGATTTCGGGGCCGGCCGCTGCCGCCGGGCCCCCTGGCGACGAGTGGCAATTCTGGTCGGGCTCGTTCAATTCCTGTACGTCCCTCACGGGAGTGCACAGGGCACCGACGCCACGACCGCCGTCCATTTCCTCGAACAGGCCACCTTCGGCCCGACCGCCCTCGACGTCGCGGCCGTGCAGGGCATGGGCCCCCACGCCTGGTTGACCGACCAGTTCCAGATGCCCGAAAGCCTGGTGCCCGACGGGCTCGACGGCAGCCAGGTGCGCGCGCAGGTCTACCTGAACATGGCCACCGGACCCGATCAGGTGCGCCAGCGCGCGGTGTTCGCCCTGAGCCAGATCGTGGTCGTCTCGGCCAACAAGGTCGGCGACGGGGCGGCGCTCACGCCGTGGGTGCGGTTGCTGTCGCGCAACGCCTTCGGCAACTACCGCACGCTGCTGCGCGACGTGTCGCTCAGCCCGACGATGGGCAAGTACCTCGACAACGTCTTCAACCGCAAGGCGACGACCACCGCCTCGCCCAACGAGAACTACGCGCGCGAACTGCTGCAGCTCTTCTCGCTGGGGGTGTGGCAGTTGAACAACGACGGCAGTCAGAAGCTCGACGGGCTGGGCCAGCCGATGTCCACCTACTCGCAGGCGACCATCGCCGAGTACGCGCGGGCGCTGACCGGATGGACGTATCCCACCAAGCCGGGGGCCACGCCGTCCAATTCGAACCCGGAGTTCTTCGAGGGCGAACTGATCGCCACGCCGACCGCCAGCCGCCACGACACCGCCGCCAAGACGCTGCTGAGCGGCGTGACCGTGCCGGCCGGGCTGACCGCCCCGCAGGAGATCGACCTGGTCGTCGACAGCGTGTTCAACCATCCGAACCTGCCGCCCTTCGTGGTCACGCGTCTCATCCGCTCGATGGTCACGAGCAATCCCTCGCCGCAGGTACATCAACCGCGTCGTCAACGTGTTCATCGACAACGGCGCCGGCGTGCGCGGCGACCTGCGGGCCGTGCTGAGCGCCATCCTGCTCGACGCCGAAGCGCTCACCCCGTCGGCGGCCGTGCACGGCCGGCTCAAGGACCCGGTCCTGCACGTGATCGGCTTCGGCCGGGCGCTCGGCGCCACCATCAGCAACCCCGACAGCTTCCAGTTCGTCTTCTCGAACCTGAGCCAGCGCGTGCTGACGCCGCAGACGGTCTTCAGCTTCTACTCGCCGACGGCCACGCTGGCCAATCAGCCGGGCATCTTCGGCCCCGAGTTCCAGCTCTATCCGCCGGCCCTGGCCATCCAGCGGGCCAACTTCATCTACGGCATCATCTCGGGGCAGTACGGCTCGGCCTACGCCGTGGACCGCACCATCTTCACGACCGTAGCCGGCAACGCCGCGGCGCTCGTCGACCTCGTGAACCAGCGCCTGATGATGGGCCGCATGTCGAGTTCGCTGCGCTCGGTGCTGATCACGGCCACCAACGCCGTCCCGGCCTCGGATGCCAACCAGCGCGCCATCGGCGCGATCTACCTGGCCGCCATCTCGAGCGAGTACTCGGTCTACGGCAACGGCTTCACGGCCGGTGGCGTCATCCCGAGCACGGTGCAGCCGCCCACCGGCCTGCGGGTGGAATGGCAGGCCGGCAACCAGATGACGTTGCGCTGGAACCCGCCCGGCCTCGGTCCGGCCCCGACCAGCTATCTGCTCGAAGGCAGCCTGTCGCCGGGCGCGGTCGTCGCCTCGGTGCCGACCGGCAGCGCCGCGACCACCTTCAGCTTCACCGTCCCGACCGGCAGCTTCTACCTGCGCCTGCGGGCCATGAACGGCGGCGAACTGAGTCTGCCCGGCAACGAGATCAAGGTGAACGTGGCCGTGCCGGTGAAACCGGCGACGCCCGCCAACTTCCAGGCGGCGGTGCAGGGCCGGCTCCTGTTCCTGGCCTGGAAGAACTCCTACGCGGGCGGCGAGCCGACCGGCCTGATGCTCGACATCACCGGGCCGATCACCGGCGTCGGTGCCGCTCCCGCTCAGCGAGGAACTGTCGGTGCCCAACGTCTTCGACGGCACCTTCACGCTGCGCCTGCGGGCCGTGAACGCGGCGGGCTCGAGCGCCCAGACGAGCGCGGCGACGCTCACGGTGCCGAGCACCGGCTGCGCCCTGCCGCGCGTGCCGATGGACTACACGGCGGTGCGGGCCGGCAACGCCGTAGTCATGAGTTGGGAGGCGCCGTCGGGCGGCACGCCCGCGACCAGCTACCAGATCCTGGTGTCGGGCACGTATAGCGGCACCTTCCCGACGCCCGCCCGCGCCTTTGCCGCCGCGGCGCCGCCCGGCACCTACGTGTTGAGCGTGCGCGCGGTCAACGCCTGCGGGGCCGGTCCGGCGACGGCCTTCCAGACCGTCGTCATTCCTTAGACGCTGCGAACAACTCGACGAGACCAGGCCCATGCACACTCACAAGCCCGCCCGCCGCCACTTCCTGAAGCTGAGTTCGCGCCTGGCCACGCTCGGCCTCACCGGTCTGGGCTTAGGCCCGGCCCGCTCCTGGTTCGTGACCGACGCCTCGGCCGCGCCGGCGCTGACCGACTACAAAGCGCTGGTCTGCGTGTTCCTGTTCGGCGGCAACGACGGCAACAACATGGTCGTGCCCATCGACAGCGCGCCCTATTCGGCCTACAGCACGCTGCGGGCTGGCCTGGCACTCACGCCGAGCCGCCTGCTGGCGCCGATCGCCGACCGTTCGGGCAACCAGTACGCCTTCAACAGCTCGCTCAGCGAATTGAACTCCGGCTTCGGTGGCGGCCGGCTGGCGGTCGTGCTCAACACCGGATCGCTGGAACGGCCGTTGACCCGCGCCGAGTATCAACAGGGGCTGTTGGCTCCGGCCAACCTGTTCTCGCATTCCGATCAGACGCTCCAGGCGCAGACCGGCTCGTCGCAGGACCTCGTATCGGGCGGGTGGGGTGGACGCCTCCTCGACGTGTTCGGCGTGAACGACACGCTCGGCGCCGTGTCGGTGTCGTCTCCGGCGATGTTCCTGCAAAGCGGCGGCGGCGCCCCCAACGTGATTCCGCCGGGCGCCAGCCTGGGGCTCTCGGGCATGTCGATCTATCCGCAGTCGGCCGCCGACGCGCGCAAGGCGGCGGTAGCGGCGATGCTGGCCATGGACGGCGGCAACCCGCTGCGGGCGGCGGCCAACGACGCGTTTGCCGACGGCCTGCAACTGGCCGAGGCGCTCAAGGGCACCTCGGCCACGATCAACACCGTCTTCCCGGGCAACGGTCTGGGCACGCAGTTGCGCGAGGTCGCCAAGCTGATCAAGATGCGCTCGCAGATCGGGCCGGGCCGGCAGGTGTTCTTCTGCTCGATGGGCGGCTACGACACGCACACCTCCCAGGACGGCAACCACACCGGGCTGCTGCGCGAGCTGTCGTCGGCCATGGGCGCCTTCTACCTGGCCACCGAGGAGATCGGCATGGCCGGCAACGTGACCGCGTTCACGCAGTCCGACTTCGGCCGCACGCTCCAGCCAAACGGGTCCGGCACCGATCACGCGTGGGGCAATCAGCAGTTCGTGCTGGGTGGCGCCGTGCGCGGCGGCATTTACGGCCAGCAGCCGGAACTGAGCCTGGGCGGTCCCGACGACTCCGGCAACCGCGGCGCGTGGATCCCCAGGATCAGCACCTCGCAGTTCGGAGCCACGCTTGGCAAGTGGTTCGGGGCCACGCCGGGCGAACTGGCGGCCACGTTCCCGACGCTGGCCAATTTCCCGACGGCCGACATCGGGTTCATGCTGTGATCGCCCGTCGCGGCGCCCACGCGAAAGGCGCCGGCGGGAGGCGGCGTGGCCGGCAGTGCCGTCAGCGGGTGGCCCAGTCGTAGTGCGCGGCCGCCTGGCTGAGGATGTCCGGCACGTCCTCGGGCAGGAGATAGCGGTCGTGCACCAGGGCCACGGCCGCCAGCGCGATGCGGCCCAGGTAGTCCTCGCGGCTGGCGTAGCGCTCGGCAATCGATCGCCGGCCATCGCCGCTGCGCTCGCGCTCGGCGCGGGTGCGCGGCAGCGGCCAGTAGGCGCCGATCTCGCTGGCCAGGCGATCGGCGGCGCCGATCGACGGATGGCGATAGTTCCAGCCGGTGTGCGTCGCCAGCGGCGCGGCAATCTGCGGAAGGCGGATGCCGCCCCGGCCATTGCCGGCGTCGTCGACCGCCGGCACGAGGCTCACAAACGGCGCGCCCAGACCGGGCGGCTCTTTGCTGACGAGACCGGTGGCCCACCCGGGCCCGAAGTCCAGGCGATAAGTCGTCATCGGCGCCTGGGGCAGGGCCACACCGGGCACGTCCGGCCAGCCGGCCGCGTCGGGCGTGGTCAAGGTGCCGTCGGCGATGCGTCGGATAGCGGCTCGGCGGCGGGGCGGTGCCGTCGACGACCCAGCGATCGAGGGCGCGAAACAGCGCGCGGATGACCGGCGTGTAGACCAGCGGATTCATGTCGGCGCGGCCGAGGAAATCCTGGTCGGCAAACGGCGCCGGTGGGAAAGCGCCGACGATGTGCGGCGCCGAGGCCACCATGTAGATGCGGCTGGTGTCCGGCGGCGCCACGTCGTGCGTGCCGGTCACGTCGGTGTGCACGAGCGAGCCGGCGCGGTTGAAGTATTCCGAGTTGGTCAGCAGGTGGAAGAACTTCGGAACGGTGTTGGTCCGGCGCGCGCGCGCCAGCAGACCGTCGGTGAGCCCGGTGACCGGATCGGTCTGGTCCTCGTCGGTGAACGGGAACATGTCGACCGGATACTGGATGTTGTAGTGCTGCAGTTGATCGCGTGACTGCTGGGCGAAGCGGTGGTTGAAGCTGCCGCGGCCGGCGCCGCCCACCTGGTCGAACACGCCATCGAAGACGATGCGGCCCTGCTCGTCCTGGTTGAAGCCCTCGTAGACGAAGTGGCGCAGGAACCGGCCGGTCTGGGAGACGCCCCAGCCGATGGCGTGGCGTAGTCCGGGGGACGGATTCCCGGCCGCCGCCGTGGCGTGCTTGAAGAAGCTGATGAGGTCGCGGGTGCCGGCCAGCCCGACGCCGACCACCCGCGGGTCGCGCGCCTGGTAGACCACGTCGTAGATGCGTCCGGCGGTGAAGCCGCCGTCGAGCGTGACCGTGCCCGGCCCGGAGAAGCGCCAGCGGTCGCGCGGGACGACCGTGGGTCGATCGGCCGGCAGCGTCCGCACGTACATCACGTGTGCCGCGCTGGCGGGATCGACGACGGGGTAGGCCTCGTGGCCGCGGTCGGCAATCGAGGCGGTCGTGGCGTTGGCGCCGGGGATGAAGTTGCCGCGCACGAGTCCGGTGATGGCGCGTCCAGCGTCGGTCGCGATCGGCATCGCCATCCGCATGCGGCCGGCCGGGACGTCCCACTGCCACCCCATCCAGAGCAGCGTGAAGCCCTGCTCCATCAAGGCGCCGTTGCCGAACTCGGCCGCCGTGTGCGGGTCGTCGGAACCGGTGCCGCCCTGGAAGACCGGCAGGATGCGCTTGGTGCCGCGGTTGCCCGCTTCGTAGAACAGGCGCCCGTTGCCGCGGTTCGGATCGACCGGCTTGAGCAGGTAGAAGTCGGCCGTGAATTCCACCAGACCGCGCGCGTTCCGGGGCGCCAGGGGCAGATCGACGATGGCGGTGTTGCCCGGTGCCCGCGGCTCGAGGGCGAAATGGACGGTGCCGGAGAGCTTCTCGTAGGGACCGGCGGCGCCGAACGACTGACCGTTCAGCACCACCTCGCGACGCGTGATGTCGAGCCGGGTCACGCCCGCCTCGCTCGACGCGGCGAAGACGAGGGTCGCGGCCAGCGACCCGAGCCAGAGACGGCGCAGCGATGGGGCCATGGAGTAATCATCCCGAGACGGCCGGCGCGACAGGGCGCCGCACGGCGATTAGCATATGTTGAAGATGCGTCGAGCGCTCGTGTTCCGGACGGCCGTCGCGGCGGGGACAGTCATCAGCCTGTGGGCGTGTGCTCCCGAGGCCCCGCCCGTCGAGCCGCGGCTGGTTGACGAGCGGCGCCTGGCCATGGGCTCCGAATTGCACCTGACGGCGTGGACCGCCGACGAGCCCGGCGCGCGCGCGGCCTTCGCGCAGGTGTTCGCCGAGTTCGAGCGGCTCGACCGGCTGCTCAGCGTGTGGCGCGAGGGCAGCGACGTCATCCGCCTCAACCAGGCCGGGTCCGGCGTGGCCGTGCCGGTGCACGACGACACGCGCCGCGTGCTGCGCGCGGCGGCCCAAGTCAGCGCGTGGACGGCGGGCAAATTCGACGTCACGTTCGGCGCGCTGGCCGAGGTGTGGAAGTTCGATCACGATCAGGACAACCGCGTGCCGTCGCCCGAGGAGATCGCGGCGCGCCTGGCCCGCGTGGATTACCGCGCCGTGGTCGTCGACGAGGCGGCCGGGACGGCGCTGCTCACGCGTCCGGGCATCCGCGTGCATCTCGGCGGGATTGGCAAGGGCTACGCGGTGGACCGGGCCGTCGCCCTGTTGCGCCAGGCCGGACTGCGCGATTTCCTGATTCAGGCCGGCGGCGACCTCTACGCCGGCGGTCGCGCCGGCGGGACGCCGTGGCGGCTCGGCATCCAGGACCCGCGCGGTCCCGGCGGCGAGCCGTTCGCGTCGGTCGAGCTGGGCGACGCGACCTTCAGTACCTCGGGCGACTACGAGCGCTTCTTCGTGAAGGACGGCGTCCGCTACCACCACATCCTCGACCCGGATACGGGCCAGCCGGCGCGCGGCTGCCGCAGTGTCACGATCGTCGCCCGCGACGCCGTCGTGGCCGACGCCCTGTCGACCGGCGTCTTCATCCTCGGCCCCGAGCGTGGCCTGGCCCTGGTCGAGCAGCTGCCCGGGGTGGAGGCGGTGATCGTGACGGCCGACAACCAGGTCCGCATCTCGAGCGGCCTTCAGGGCCGCGTCACGATACGGCATCCGCCTACGCCTTAGCGTCGCGTCCTCCGTTGCAGAGCCGCGGGCTGACGCGGTGGCCTGCCGCGGCCCGCGAGGCCAGGGTGGGCGTCAGACGCCCACTTTTCTTTTCACCGGCGCTTCGAGGTTACGGCTCACTGCTGCGCCCGTGATGATAGCGTCGGCACTGACTCCGGTCTTGAAGGTTGCTCCACGCTCCCTGAGGGGACGCAGTTGCCTCCCGACGATTTCGTATGAAGTCGTTGCATGCGTGTGTAGGGCGTCGCCAGGACGCTTCACCGTGAAAGTGAGGTATTCACCGTTCTTGCGAAACGGTTTGTCGCGCTCATTCCCAGGACGATTGATCGCTTCTAGAACGTTGGTGCCCGTCTTGATCGTCCCTCCGGAGAGTAGGAAAGACACTGGCGAGTTCAACTGGAGTGGGGCCGGAGTGGCGTTCTTCAGAAGTTGTATGACGGTCCCAGTCACGAGCGACTCGATTCAGGTGCCGTCCTCGGTCAGACGCCCTTCGACAGAGGTCACTCGTACTACCATCACGACTGGTGAGAGGATCGTCCTCCCAGCCACATCGGTGAGTCCAGGACGTGTGCCGTCAGTCTCTCCTCCGTCGTCCTCCCACCGTTCCACGACCACGTCGCGATCCCCGGCAGCGGCGTCGAACCTGTCAACGATCTTCTGTCCCGGATCGAAACGCTTCATTCGAGCGCCTGGCCGGATTGGTGCCTGTTCAACCGGAAAGGTAGGTTGCGGTAGGACCGGAACAATCGGTAGCGTCGGTTGTTGCGCAGAGGAAGGCGGCGGGACGGCCAGGTGGATTGCAAGTGCCAGTGGGACTCCGAGGACAACAAGTTTATTCAGCACGCACTGCCACTCGCCACCCGCACCGTATGCCCACGAGCGTGCGCGCACCGGAGGCGGGCCCATGACGGCGAGCGGCGTGCACGGCACGGTGTCTCCCGACGGCGAACTCCGGAGCAGCGGCGGGTCGGTCACGTGGATCCGCCCACCGTCCGCGCCGCGCGGAGGGTGAGCAGGAGGGAGATGCCGTGTCGAGTGCGACGCGAGTGAGCGACGCGAATGTGAGGCGCGCCGTCAGCCGCGCACGGGCGTGAGCGGGATCATGCCGTCCTTGCGCTTCTTGTAGTCGAGAATCCGCCAGTGCGGGCACTTGGCCGTGTCGGCGTAGAGGCGCTCGCAGTCGTCGCAGCGCACGCACTCGGTCTGGACGATCGCGGGCCCTCGATCGCGCCCCACTCGCAGGTCTTCTCGCAGATCTTGCAGGTGTTGCACTCCGACCAGCGCTTGATCCGGAAGATGGTCACGAGCGACATCAGGCCCAGCGTGGCCCCGACCGGGCACAGGAAGCGGCAGTAGAGGTTGCGCACGAAGACCGTCGCCAGCAGCAGCACGCCAGGCCTACCCACAGCACCGCGCTGGTCTCGGACAGCCCGAACATCCAGAACGGCTCGACGTAGCGGTAGACCATCGTGTCCTTGGTCACGAAGTAATAGCCACGACCGCCGCCAGCAAGCCGAACTTGATCCAGCCGGCGCGCCGCTCGAGGGCCTTGGGCACGTCCACGCGCCACCGTCCGGCAGCACGGCGTCCATCAGCTGCGTGAAGGCGCCGAAGGCGCAGATGCGCCCGCAGTAGAACCGGCCCCACAGCACCGTGGAGACGACCGTGAAGCCGAAGAACAGATACCAGGCGAGGTTGTACCTGAAGACCGGCAGGTTGCCTTCGAGCACGCTGAAGATGTTGGTGATCGAGATGAGGTAGCTCTTGGCGAAGCCCATATAGGCCACCGCCGCCACCAGGGTGACGTACTTGAGCGCCGCGCTCTTGCGGTGGAAGCTCACATAGGCGAGCAGCAGGAAGACCGCCAGCACGCCCAGATCGACCGCCTGCGCGTTCAGCAGGTCGGTCCAGGTCTCCGCCGCTTCTTCCTCGAAACCCCAGGGATCGTCGGGCTGGATCACGGCTTGACGTCAGCCGGCTTCAGGAACGTCTTGGCCATGATCCGGGCGCTGTCACGGATGGCGCGAGTGGCGCTCGACACCGAAATGGTGGCGCGCGACACCGCGTGGACGTCCTCGCCGACCTTGAAGGGCGCCCGGACGCTCTTGCGGATGAACTGGGCCCCGAACTCGGGCGGCTGCACCGAGAAATAGCCGTAGGGCTCCGAGTCGTAGTCGACGATGGCGCCGGTCAGGACGCCGGTCAGGTCCATGCCGACCAGGACGTGGATGGGGCCGTGATAGCCGAATTCGTTGGGGACGAGGTCGGTCGTCCAGAAGGCGTAGCCGAGCAGTGGGGCGTCGGGCGTGCTCTTCGGGTCGGCGGCGTAGGCCTTGAAGTGGGCCGGGGTGCCGGACAGCGCCGAGAAGGCCGCCGCCTTAGGAAAAAGCGCCCGCAAGTGCCCGTCGGGCTTGGGGTTCGTGAAGATCCGGTCGCGCGCCGAGGCGACCGCCACCAGGGCCGCCACCAGCCCCGCCACCACGCCGATCGTCCGTGTCCACTTCGCCACGCCGTCTCCTTCAGGCAGCGGCGGCTTCGCCGCCGGAGCAACAGCATACGCCAGTCGTGGCCGGGAACGTCAGGCCGACGGGCCCGGCGGCAATGCGGTATACTAGGCACCTCGCTTCTTTGCGCGCGCTGGCTGCCGCGGTTGCGCTTTCCCCAAAGCAACGAGTCTTCACCTGAGTGGCCGCAGGCCTGTGTCCTGCGTCCTCTGGTTCCGCGGCCGTTGGAGCGTGCGTGTGACTGAGCGTCCTGACCATATGTCGGCGTTCGAATTCGTCGTCGTTTGCGCCATGCGCACCGAGCAGCTCATCAAGGGCAGCACGCCGCGTGTGACCGCCGCCCACCGCCACACCACCACCGCCCGCGAAGAAGTCGCGGCCGGGCTGGTCGTCCGGGAGCCGGCGCCTCCGAACGACAAGCCGCTGCTCTGATTTTCGCGTTCGTTTTCGTTATACCTGCGACCTCGGGCGGCACACGACGCTCCAGGCACTATTCCAAGGAGTGTTGTTGAATGCCGTTTACCGCACTGGGGCTGTCGCCCCGCACGACGGGCCCGCTGGCCCGCCTGGGCTATGAGAAGCCCACGGACGTTCAGTCCCAGACGATTCCCGCCGCCCTGCTCGGCAAGGACGTGCTCGCGCGCGCCCAGACCGGCACCGGCAAGACCGCCGCATTCGGCCTGCCCATGATCGAGCGGCTGGCCGCGGCCGACCACGGTCAGGGCCTCAAGCCCCGCGGCCTCGTGCTCGTGCCCACGCGCGAACTGGCCCTGCAGGTGCAGGAGTCGCTGCGCGGCTTCGCCCAGGCCACGCGCCTTCGCTCCATGACCATGGTCGGCGGCGAGCCGATCATGCCGCAGGTGCGCACGCTGCGCCGCGGCGTCGACATCGTCGTGGCCACGCCCGGCCGCCTCATCGATCACCTCGACCGGCGCACCATCGACCTGACCGGCATCGAGATCGTCGTGCTCGACGAAGCCGACCGGATGCTCGACATGGGCTTCCTGCCGCCGCTCAAGCGCATCATGACGACGGTGCCGAAGACGCGCCAGACGCTGCTGCTCTCGGCCACGCTCTCGAAGGAGATCGTCGCCATCTCGAAGACCTTCTCGCTCGACCCGGTCCGCATCGACGTCGCCCCCGAGCACGTCGTCGCCTCGACCGTCGTGCACCGCGTCTTCGCCTGCCCGCAGGAGCAGAAGCGCGACCTGCTGGCGCATGTGCTCACCACTGGTGAGCAGCGCCAGACGCTGGTCTTCTGCCGCACCAAGCACGGCTCCGACCGGGTCGGCCGCTTCCTCGAAGGCGCCGGCCTGCGCACTGCCGTCATCCACGGCGACAAGACCCAGGGCGCGCGCAAGCGGGCGCTGGCCGACTTCAAGTCGGGGCACGTCTCGGTGCTCGTCGCCACCGACGTGGCGGCGCGCGGTCTCGACATCGAGAAGCTGCCGCTGGTCGTGAACTTCGACCTGCCGCTGGTGGCGCAGGACTACATCCACCGCGTCGGCCGCACCGGCCGTGCCGGCATGGCCGGCGAAGCCATCTCGCTGGCCTCGAACGCCGAGCGCGCGCTGCTGAACGACATTCAGAAGCTGCTGCCCTCGGCCATTGAAAAGGCGACCATGCCCGGCTTCACGCCGCTGCCGCAGGCGCCCCGTCCCGAAGGCGTGGCGCGGGCCTTCGACGGCCCGCGTCCCAGCGGGCACCGCGGCGGCGCTCCGGCCCGTTTCGGCGGCCGTCCCGGCGCGGGCTCGCCGCACCGCAAAGGCCAGCGCCGTCCCGACGGCGCGTCGCGCGCCGCCACCTGGCGCTAGATAAGCTGCTGACAGCGCCGGCTCCGGCCGGCGCTGTCTTCTCTTCGCTTCCGCCCCCACCCCTCTCGTCGGCCCGAACAGCGCGGGCGCACGGCCCCGCCCCGTCCTTTCCACGCTTCCCCGAACAGTCCGCCCGTCTGCCAGTGGTACCCTGCACGGGATGCCCCGTGTGCCCCGGCTCCGCCCGGAAGAAGGCCTGCTCGTCCTCGGCTTCGTCGTGTCGGCCATCGTCACCGTCTACGCCAATATCGATCTGGCCAACGCCGGCATCAGCTCGCGGCGCATCGAAGGCGGCCTGATCCGTCTGGCCGTCGTGCCCGTGATCGCCGTCCTGGTCTTGTGGATCCAGCGCTATCTGCACCGCGCCGCGGCCGGCGCGCGCGCGCGCAGCATCGCCGAGTTCTTCCGCATGGCCCTGCCCTTCGTGATGTGCATCGCGGTCTACACCAACCTGCACGACACGGTGCGGTTCGTGAATCCGAACGACATCCACCAGCACCTGGCGGCGGCGGAGCAGTGGCTGTTCGGCGGCCAGCCGGTGGTGTGGGCGGAGCGCTACATCACCCGCGGCCGCACCGAGTTCTTCAATCTGTTCTACGCCAACTTCTACCTGGTGGCGCCCTCGGTCGTGATCCTGCTGTGGTTGACCGGCCGGCGCGCCCAGGCGCGCCATGTGCTGCTCGGCACGATCATCTGTTTCTACTCGGGCTACCTGCTCTACGTGATCTTCCCGGCGGCGCCGCCGCGGCTCTACTTCGAGTCGCTGGGGCTGTTCTCCGTGACGTTGCGGGGCGGACCGATCACCGACTTTCAGCAGTCGCTCATCGAGATGATGCCCAATCACGCCGCTCGCGCGGCCTTTCCCAGCCTGCACGCCGCGGTGAGCTGCCTCAGCCTGGTGTACGCCTGGCGGCACCTGCGCTGGTTCTTCCCGATTCTGCTGGCCTTCGTCGTGCCGCTGCTCGTCTCCACCGTCTACCTGCGCCATCACTGGGTGGTGGACCTGCTGGCCGGGGCAGCGCTCGTGCCGTGGGTGCTGTGGAGTACGCCGCGATTCGAACGCTGGTGGTACGGCGGCGCGGCGCCCGCCGGTGCGCCCGACCCGGCCTAGCGGCTCGACCGTCGGCCACGCGATGGGAACGCCCCTCGCCGTCGTGTCAGTGGTGTCAGTCGTGGCGACGCTCCGGCAGGCCGAGCGTGTACCATGGAGGCCGGCCGGAGGGCTCGACCGCCCCGGCTCCTTCTTTTGGGGTGACACGATGAGACTGCGACTGCTGTGCACGAGCCTGGCGCTGGCCGCGCTGACCTCGGCGACTCACGCGCAACCGGCGGCCGACATGGCGGCCTTCGAGGCCGAGACGCTCAAGCACTTCCAGGCGCTGCTGCAGCAGGACACCAGCAGCCCTCCAGGCAACGAGATCCGCGCCGTGAACTACCTCAAGACGGTGCTCGATGCCGAGGGCATTCCCTACGAGGTGTTCGCCAAGGACCCCGCGCGCCCGAACCTGGTGGTGCGCATCAAGGGGAACGGCAAGAAGAAGCCGGTGCTGGTGATGGGGCACACCGACGTGGTCACCGTCGACCCGAAGAAGTGGACCTTTCCGCCCTTTGGCGGCACGGTCGACGGCGGCTACGTCTACGGCCGCGGCACCGTCGACGACAAGGACAACCTGGTGGCCGGCCTGATGATGATCCTGCAACTGCACCGCGCCAAGACGCCCTTGGACCGCGATGTCATCCTGCTGGCCGAGGCCGGTGAGGAAGGCGCGCCCGACGTCGGCGCGCAGTTCATGGCCGACAACCACTTCGCGGCCATCGACGCCGAGTTCTGTCTGGCCGAAGGTGGCGGTGTGGTGCGCCGCGGCGGCAAGGTCGTGCAGGCCAATGTCGGCACGACCGAGAAGGAACCGCGGCCGATCGAGCTCATCGTCACCGGCCCGGCCGGACACGGCTCGGTGCCCAACCAGAACAGCGCCGTGCTCGGCGTGGCCGCGGCGGTGGGGAAGATCGGCGCCTGGAAGCCACCGCTGCGCCTGAACGAAACGACGGCCTCGTACTTCAAGAAGCTGACGACCATCGCCGAGCCGGAGGTCGCGCAGAAGTACCGCGAGCTGCTCAATCCCGATCCCAAGGTTCACGGCCCGGCCGAGGACTGGATGCTGGTCAACGAACCGGGCCATTGGTCGATGACCCACACCTCGCTCGTGCCGACGATCATGACGACCGGCTTCCGCTACAACGTGATTCCCTCCGAGGCCAAGGCCACCCTCGACGTGCGCCTCCACCCCGACGAGGACCAGGAGAAGTTCCTCGAGCAGGTGCGCAAGGTGGTCAACGACCCGAAGGTCGAAGTGCGCTGGGCGCGCGACCGCTACCGGCCGGCTGGCGGCTCGCGCCTCAACACCGAGGCCTTCACGGCCATCGAAGCCCAGATCAAGAAGCACTACGACACCATCACCTTGCCGACCATGGGCACCGGCGCCACCGACATGTCGAACATCCGGGCCAAGGGCCCGCAGTGCTATGGCATCGGCCCGGCGACCGACCAGGAAGACGGCCAGAAGGGCTTCGGCGCGCACAGCGATCAGGAGCGCATCCTGGTGTCGGAGCTGCACCGCTTCGTGCGCTTCCAGTTCGACGTGGTCATGGACCTCGCCCGCGCCAGATGACGCGGCGCCCGACGACGTGCGGCGACGGAGCTGGAGGGGGGACTCGAGGGAGGCGCATGCTGGCTGTCCCTTGGTTACGCCGTGACGCCGTCCGGCTGGGTCGTGGCTTGGCGGCCGCGGCGCTCGGCGGCACGATCGTCCTGGCGGGATGCTCGTCGCCGCCACCGCCCGCGCCGGCACCGGCCGTCGAGACCTACGACGTGGTGATCGCCAACGGCCGCGTGATGGACCCCGAGTCGAGGCTCGAGGCGGTGCGGCACGTGGGCGTGCGGGCGGGGAAGATCGTGACCATCTCCGAAACGCCGCTCCAGGGCCGCAGGGTCGTGGACGCCGCCAACCTCGTGGTCGCGCCCGGGTTCATCGACCTGCACGAGCACGGCCAGCAGGAAGAGTCCTACGCGATGATGGTCCGCGACGGCGTGACCTCCGCCTTCGAGCTCGAGGTCGGCACCGGCGACGTAACGGCGTGGTACGACGCGCGCAAGGCCGGTCAGCTCGTGAATCACGGCGTGAGCGTCGGCCACATCCCGGCGCGCATGCAGGTGCTCGGCGACCCCGGCCAGGGGCTGCTGCCGGCCGGCGTCGGCGGAAGCGGCGCGGCGACCGGCGCGCAGATGACCGCGATGGAAGCCATCCTCGAGAAAGGGTTGGCCGAGGGCGCCGTGGCCGTGGGCTTCGGCAGCGCCTACACGCCCGGGGCGCCCATGGCGGAGTTCGAGCGCATGTTCCGCGTGGCGGCGGCCGGCAACGCCTCGGCGCACATCCATATGCGCGGCGCCATCGAGGGGCTGCACGAGACGATCGCCGCAGCCAAGGCGGCCGGCGCGCCGCTGCACATCGTGCATGTGAACTCGTCGGCCGGCGACCAGATCGACCAGTTCCTGGCGGCCATCGAGGCGGCGCGCGCGACCGGCCAGGACGTCACGACCGAGGCGTATCCCTACGGCGCCGGCATGACCGAGATCCAGTCGGCGCTCTTCGACGACTGGAAGACGTGGCCCGACCGCGCGCTTCCGGCTGCACCAGCTGGTGCGCACCGGCGAGCGGCTCACGCGCCGGTCGTTTGCGCAAGGCGCGCGCCGAGGGCGGCACGGTCATCATCCATGGGCGCAGCGAGGCGCAGACGCGGGCCGCCATCGTCAGCCCGCTGTCGATGATCGCCAGCGACGGCTTCATCGAGAACGGCCGCGGCCATCCGCGCACGTCGGGCTCATACGCCAAGGTGCTGGGCAAGTACGTGCGGCAGGACAAGGCGCTGGACTTGATGGACGCGCTGACGCGCATGACGTTGATGCCGGCGCGGCGCCTGGAGCGGCGCGTGCCGATGATGGCGGGCAAGGGGCGCATCAAAGTCGGGGCGGACGCGGACGTGACCGTGTTCGATCCGGACACGGTGATCGACCGGGCCACCTACGAAGACGCAACCATTCCGTCGGCGGGCATTCCTTACGTGATCGTCGGGGGCGAACTGGTCGTGGACGGCGGCGCGATCACGGATGCGCGACCGGGTCGCGCCATCCGCGCCCCGATGAGGTAGCGCCGCGCCGGGCCGGTCAGCCGAGGAACAGGCGATACATGATCCGGCCTGGGGCGAAGGTCAGCAGCCCGGCGATGATCACCGCGCCGAAGTAGACGCCGCGCATGGAGCCGCGGTGCGCGGCGATGTCGCCGCGCCGCAGCGCCGCCACCGTGCTCCACACCCCGTGCAGGGTGAGCGGCACGAACAGGTGAATCAGCCCCAGCCGGACCGGGCCCACCGCCACGCTCAGACCGCTGAACGAGCGGACGAAGATGGCGGCAATCGAGGTCAGCACCATCAGCGCCAGGTAGGTCTGACCGGCGAGCCGGTGGTAGCGCGATCCCTTGGTGCTGAAGAAGACCAACCAGGTGCCGATCACGAACGCCGGCACGATGGTCGCGACGTGCAGCTGGATTGGCAGCGACGCGTCGGCAAGTGGCTGCAGGGTCATGGCCGGTGGGACGGCCGGGCCCCGCGCCAGGTTGCGGCGCGCGGGCCGGGCGGTGTGGGGAACCGGCCGGGCGGCGCCCGGGCCGCCGCGGGCGGTTCGCCGTGTCCAGGCGCGTCGTCCGGCGTGGGTGGCCGTCGGGCGCGGCGGGTGCCCGCCGCCGCCATTGCCCGCACTACCGGGAGCGCGTAGCATGTGGGCGACATGTCGACCACTTCTCTTGCGACCGACCAGGCCCACCTCATGCACCCGCTTCACCACCCATCGGCGCACGCCGCTACCAGGGTGTGGGTGAAAGGCGAGGGCGCGCGCATCACCGATGCCACCGGCCGCGACTACATCGACGGGCTCTCGGGCCTGTGGAACGTCAACATCGGCCATGGCCGGCGCGAACTGGGCGACGCCGCGCAGCAGCAGATGGCGACGCTGGCCTTCCACTCGGCCTACGCCGGCGGCACCAACGAGCAAGCCATCCGCCTGGCCGAGCGGCTGAGCGGCCTGACCTGTCCGTCGATCAACACCTTCTTCTTCACGAGCGGCGGCGCCGAGTCGTCGGAGTCGTCGTTCAAGACGGCGCGCTTCTACTGGAAGGCCCTGGGCCAGCCCGGCAAGATCAAGGTCATCTCGCGGCACCGCGCCTATCACGGCCTCACCCTGGCGGCGATGAGCGCCACCGGCCTGCCGGCCTTCTGGCCGATGTTCGAACCGCGCACGCCCGGCTTCAGCCACATCGAGGCGCCCGACCCCTACCGCTTCGTGCCCACCGACACCAGCGTGAGCCTCGGCGTGGCGGCGGCCAACAAGCTCGAAGAGGCGATCCTGCAGGAAGGGCCCGACACCGTGGCGGCGTTCATCGCCGAGCCCGTGCAGGGCGCCGGCGGCGTCATCGTCCCGCCGGCCGACTACTTCCCGCGCATCCGCGAGATCTGCGACCGCTACGACGTCCTGCTCATCGCCGACGAGGTCATCACCGGCTTCGGCCGCACCGGCACGCTGGTTCGGACTGGACCACTACGGCGTCGAGCCCGACATCATGCAGTTTGCCAAGGGCATCACGAGCGGCTACGTGCCGCTCGGCGGCATCGGCGTATCCGACCGGATTCGCGCGGTCATCAACGGCGTCGGCCCGGCCCAACGCTGGATGCACGCCTTCACCTACTCGGGGCATCCGACCTGCTGCGCGGTGGCGCTGGCCAACCTCGACATCATCGAAGGCGAGGGCCTGGTTGCGCGGGCGGCCACGAGCGGTGCGCGTCTGCTGGCCAAGCTGCGCCAGCTGGAGTCGCTGGACGGCGTCGGCCACGTGCGGGGCCAGGGCCTGATGGCGGCCGTCGAGGTCGTGGCCGATCCGGCCACCAAGCAGCTGCACGCGCCGGCGCTCGGCGTGAGTCAGAAGCTCATGGACGGCGATGCTGGAGCGCGGGCTCTACACGCGGGCGGTGATGGACTGCATCTGCATCGCGCCGCCGCTCGTCACGAGCGACGCCGACCTCGATCGCCTGGTGGAGATCATCGCCGACACTATCCCCGCCGTGCTGGCCACGGTGCGGCAGGCGCAGACGGCTCCCTAGGCGTGCGCGGGCCGCGCCGTCAGCGGCTGACGGCCAGGGCGCGCACCAGGCGATCCCAGAATGCACGGGCCTGGTAGAGGGACGCGACCGGCACGCCCTCGTTCAGGCCGTGCGAGCGGTCGTCGCTGTCGTTGAGCAGCAGCGCCGCCACGCCGTAGACCGGCACCCCGGCGTTGCGCAGATACAACCCGTCGGTCGCGCCGTTCGACATGCCCGGCACGACCACGCTGCCCGGCCAGAACTCGGCGCTCAGCCGCTCCACCGTGCGCATCACATCGGCGCGCAGGGGCGAGGGCGGACTGGCCACGGGCGGATAGGTCAGCGTCACCGCCACCGTGGGATCGGCAACCACGGCGGTGAGCTGCGCCTGCACGGCCGCCACGTCTTCACCCGGGAGGATGCGGCAGTTGACCGTGGCGGTTGCCGATTGCGGCAGCGCGTTTTCGGCATGGCCGCCGCTCAGCATGGTGGCTACGCAGGTGGTGCGCAGCTGCGCGTTGTGGTGCGCGACCTGGCTGAGCCGGTCCACGGCCGGCCCCGACGTGTCGCCCCGGCCGGCGGCGGCGAGGTCGGCGGCCAGTTGCCCGGACTCGAGCGGCGCGCTGCGCGCGAAGCTGGCGCGCGTGACGTCGTTGTAGCCGACCGGGAAGCGATAGGCGGCCAACCGTTGCAGGGCGGCGGCGAGCGCGTAGATGGCGTTGTCGGCGCGCGGCACCGACGAGTGGCCGCCGGGATTGGCGGCGGTGAGCGCGAAGGTCGCGTAGACCTTCTCGGCCGCCTGGGTGCTGAACACATGGCGGCCGCCGGCCGCCGGCGTGACCCCGCCGGCGTCGCTGTTGAGGGCGTATTCGGCGGCGCGCAGCCGCGGCTCGTGCGCCAGCAGCCACTGCATCCCGGCTTCGGCGGAGCTCTCCTCGTCGCAGGTGAGCACGAGGATGACATCGCGGGCCGGCACGAATCCGGCGCGCTTCCAGCGCACCATGTTGGTCACGAGCACCGACGCGCCGGCCTTGTTGTCCAGTGCGCCGCGGCCGTAGAACCAGCCGCCGGCTTCGCGCAGCACGAACGGATCGTCGGCCCAGTCGGCCCGGACGGCGTTGACCACGTCGAGGTGCGCGAGCAGCAGCAGCGGCGTGGCCCCTGGCGCGCCCGCGCGCAGCGTCGCCACCAGATTCTGACAGGCGGGCGTGGGCCCGGCCAGGGCCACATCGGCGGGCGGGTAGCCGGCCGCGAGCAGCCGGTCCGCGACGGCCCGGGCGGCCCGGGTCACGCCACCGCCGGCCGGCGACGAGTCGATCTCGACCAGTTCCGTGAAAATGGCCCGGTGCAGGGCGTCATCGGCGCTCGACGTTTGCGCCCACGGGGTCGCGACGGAGGCGGCGGCGAGCACGAGCATCGCGACGCCGCCGGCGATTAACCTGAGGGACCGGGGAACAGCGCGTCGGGATCCGGACATGGCGCCGGGAGCGTAACACGCCCGAGTCCGCGCGAACGGTCAGCGGCTGGCGGCGACGCGCAGTTCGGGGCGGCTGAGCCGCGCCTTGGACTGGCGGAGCGGCGCGGCCGGCGCCACCGAGGCGAGCACCTGGGCCACCTGTGGGGCCACTTCGCTCAGCCGCCGCGCCGATTCGGCCGACAGCGGGTTGTCGGCGTAAGCCGTGAGCACGCCGGTGGTGCGGCCGTCGTAGACGAGGGGCGTGGCCACGCAGTAGAGCAGCGCCGTGCCGGCGGCCGCCGGTCCGAGGTCGAGCCGGGCGTCGGAGTTGATGATCTGCCGGCGATTGGCCGCCACCCAGCCGCTGACGCGCTCGCCCAGGGGAATGGTGTCGTAGCCCTGCTCCAGCAGCCCGGCGCGCGTTTCGTACTCGGCCACGATCTTCTCGCCGCCGGTCGAGGTCAGGAAGACCACGAACTCCGCGTCCGGCACCAGGGCGCGCAGGTCGCCGGCGATGAGCCCGGCCACGTCGGTGGCGCGCGGCGGGCCCGACAGCAGGCGGGCCACGCTCTCGAGCGCCGCTTGCGGCGCGATCGGACGCGCCGAAGGAATGGTGAGGGACGGCACCGGCACCGTGGGCGCAGCCTCGCGGGCGGCCGCCAGGCGGTGCATGGCCCGGCCCAGGTTCGGTTCCATGTCGACGATGGCGCCGAGCGAGGGCAGCAGTTCGAGGAACGCGTCGACCACGGCCGGGTCGTACATCGCGTCGCGCCGCTCCAGCAGGATGTCGATGGCCTGGGCCTGCGTCATGGCCGGGCGGTAGGGACGGTCGGAGGTGAGCGCGTCGTAGCAGTCGACCACCGACAGGATGCGCGCGCCGATCGGAATGGCCTCGCCGCGCAGGCCGCGCGGGTAGCCGGTGCCGTCCCAGTTCTCGTGATGGGCGCGGACGATGGGCACGACCGGGTAGGGGAACTCGATGGTGGCGAGGATGTCGGCGCCGACGTCGACGTGCAGCTTCATGGCCTCGAACTCGGCCGCGGTCAGCTTGCCCGGCTTGTTGAGGATGTGCTCGGGCACGGCCAGCTTGCCGGTGTCGTGCAGCAGGGCCGCGGCCTCGATGGCCTTCACCTCGGTGGGATCCGAGATGCCGAGCGCCTTGGCCATCGCCACCGAGTAGGTCTGCACGCGACGGATGTGGCTGCTCGTGACCCCGTCCTTCGCGTCGATGGCGCTCGACAAGGCTTGGATGGTCGACATGTAGAGCTGATCGACCTGTTTGACGTGCTGTTCGGCGTCGGCCAGCCGGCCGAAGCGCGACTTGAGCCCCATGTAGACGATGACGACGATGGGCGCCACCGCCGCCAGTGCCAGCACGCCCACCTTGGCCGCCAGCAGCGCCAGCGCCAGCGCCGCCGAGGCGGAGGCGGCGTTGCTGACGCCGAGCACGGCAAAGTGCGTGCGCCACATCACGACCGGGTGGGTGCCGCGCTCGAGCCCGGCGGCCGTGGCGGTGAGGCCGGAGTGGAGGATGAAGTGGAGCGTGGTCATCAGCGCCAGCGGGCCGACGATGGCCTCGAGCGTCAGCGCCTCACCGCTCACCGGTGCGTGTCCCAACACCGCCAGGAAGCCCTGGGCTCCGAGCCACAACGACAGCGCCGGGTTGGCGGCGTTGAACAGCATGCGGTCGGCGCTGTGCCGGCGCCGCCACGACAGGATGAAGCCGTCGGCGGCCATGGCCACGGTGGCCGGCGCCGGCCCGAACAGCATCGCCGACGTGAACAGGAACGTATCGGACATCGAGGCGTGCACGGGGACGCCAGGCACCCGCAGCGACAGACGTCCGAAGGCCACGGCCAGCACCGACAGGGTCAGCCACTCGGCCGGGTGGGCCACGGTCGGCAGCATGGTGATGGACTGCGCAATCGCGAACAGCCCCAGGGCTGTAACGGCTGCCACGAACCGCGACAAGACCCGAGTGTCGCGAGCGGGAGCGGCGGTGGTGGCGGTGGCAGCACGCATACGGGTGACACTGCTCCTATCGCAATGTCCCTGCCATCTTGGCTGGCGCGCCGACACCAACTGGCCCGTCGACGTAAGTGACGTGTTCGCAAGCACTTGGTCGGTTGGTCTTCGGGCATGGCGCGAGGCCGCGTGCCGGCGCCCCGACACCGCGCGTCGTTCTGGCAGTATTTCGGGGGGCCGCACCCCGAAATCGTGGCTGTGCGCCGCGGCCCCGACACCGGTTTTTACAGGCGGGAACGCTAAATTTCGGCTTGCCCTTGCCGATAACCCGGTCGAGCCCATGAACGGATTCCAACGCCTCCTGACGCAACTCGAGATCCTGGTCGGCAAGACCGGGGCGAGTTCGGCGTCGGTGTACCTGCCGACCCCGTGGCATGCCCGCGCTCCGGTCGTGCTCGTCCACGCCGGCAGCGCGTTGCCGTTGCCCGAACTGGAGAGCCCCGACGCGGCCGCGGCCTTCACCGGGACGGTGCTGGAGAGCGGTGCCTGGCAGGGCGCGACGGTGGCACTCGATTCCTCGATCCCGAGCCGCTCGGGCGACGGCTACCTCATGGCCGTGCCGCTGCTGACCAGCCTGTGGGCCGGCGGCGTCACCCGCGAGTCGTCGGCGCTGCGCCACCAGCAGCGCCGCAGCGAGGATCAACGGCAGGCCTCGCCGGTGGCCGGCTGGGTCGGGCTGCGGCTGCCGGCGCAGCCTTCGGCGGGCCAGGTCACCGTGTGCGCGCATGCCCTGGCCTCGACCATCGTCTGCGTCTACTCGGTGCTGACCGATCCGCTGACCGGGTTACCGGGGCGTCACGAACTGCAGGGCGTGCTGCGCGCCGATCTCGACCGCGCGCGCCGGCGGCGCGTGCCGTGCTCGCTGCTGCTCATCAACCCGATCGGCCTCGACAGCGTCAACCAACTGCACGGCCGTCAGGCCGGCGACGGCGTGATTCGCGAGTTCGTCCAGGCGATGCACGGGCTGCTGCGTCGCTCCGACGTGCTCATGCGCTACGGCGGCGCCATCTTCGCGCTTCCGCTCGGCAACATCGGCGCCGACAGCGCCGTGCTGGTGGCCGAACGCGTGCGCCGTCACGTCTCGACGCACCCCTTCCTGCAGGGCGCCGTGCACTTGCGCTGCGCCGTGGGTGTCGTCTCGATCGAGGCCGACGCCGTGGAGTCGCTCGATCCGCTCGACCTGCTGCAGCGCGCCAACGAAGCGCTGGGCGTCGCCCGTCAGGGCCTGGGCGAGCAGATCGCGACTTGGCGGAGCGAGGCCGGCGTGTCGTCGGGACCATCCACCGATCGCCTGCTCGGGATCTTCACGGGGCGCACCGACAAGGACTACCGCAACATGGGCCTGCTGTGGGACGTGCTGCAGGCGCTGTCCGGCGCGACCGGTTCGGCCGACCTGGCCGAGAAGTTCGTCGATCGTCTGTTCAGCGTGCTGCATCCCACCCGTGCCGCGCTCTTCCTTTCCAACGACGCCGGAGTGCGCCTGCTCTTCGGCCAGCAGCGGCTCGACGACGGCACCGAGCCGCGCGTGCTGCAGGCCAGCGACATCACCGAGCCCGAGCGCGCCCTGGTGGCCTCGGCCGTGGACTCGAGCACCGTCCGCCAACAGACGACGACCGCCGGGGCCCGGCCGCAGCTGATTCTGGTCGTGCCCCTGGTGACCGATGGACGCACCTTGGGCGCCGTGTGCCTGGTCGGCAGTCCGGCGGTGCTCGACGTCGACCGCACCGACGTGCACGTACTCACCGGCGTGGCGACCCAGCTGGCCGTGGCCCTCGACCGCGAGCATCTCGCCGAACTGCACCGCGTGCGCGCGGAACACGAACGGCGGCGCCTGCAGGCGGAACTGCAGGACCTGCGTTCGCAGCAAAGTCCCATCGTCTTCCAGTCGGCGGCCATGACCGACCTGCTGGTGCGGGCCCGGCGCGTGGCCGCCACCGATACCACGGTGCTGGTGACGGGCGAGAGCGGCACGGGCAAGGAGATGCTGGCCCAGACGCTGCACCAGTTGAGCGGCCGGCGCGCCAAGGCGTTCGTGATCGTGGACTGCGGCGCCATTCCTGCTACCCTCATCGATTCGGAACTCTTCGGCCACGAACGCGGCGCCTTTACCGGCGCGCAGCAGCGCTCCAGCGGGCCGGCTGGCGATGGCCGACGGCGGCACCGTCTTCCTCGACGAGATCGGCGAGTTGCCGCTCGACGTGCAGTCGCGGCTGTTGCGCTTCGTGCAGGAAAAGACCATCTCGATGGTCGGCGGCACGCGCTCGCGCAAGGTGGACGTGCGGATCATCGCGGCCACCAACCGCCGCCTCGAGGACGAGGTGCGCAACGGGCGCTTCCGCGAAGACCTGTTTTATCGCTTGAACGTCGTGCGCCTGCACATCCCGCCGTTGCGCGAGCGGCCCGAGGACGTGCGGCTGCTGGCCGAGCATTTCGCGCGCGCCTCGGCGGCCGAGCAGCGCAAGCCGCTGCTCGGGTTCTCGGCGGAAGCCGAACGGCAGTTGCTCGCACACACGTGGCCGGGCAACATCCGCGAACTGCAGAACACCATTCTGCAGGCGGTGGTGCTCTCTGAAGGCGACTGCCTCGACGCCTCGGATCTCCATCTGCCCGTGCCGGGAAGCGAGACCTCGGCCGACTCGGCTCCCGGCGACGTCCCGTCACGGGCACCGCTCCCGCCGGCGCCCGCCGTGGCCGCCGCCGCCGCGCTCTTCGACCCGGCCTGGCTGGTGCTGCGCGAGCGGCTGACGGCCGAAGTGCAGGCCGCGGCCGCCGCGCGCCCGCGGCTCAGCCTGCCGCTCGGCCGCTGGCTGGGACACGAACTCGTGCTCGTGGCGCACGAGCAGGCCGGCGGCGTTGGCGCCCGCGCCGCCGCGCGGATCGGCCTGCCGCAGACGACCTTCGCGCGGCAGCTCCGCCAGGCCGAAACCGACCGCACGCTGACGTCACGGCCGGCAAGCTGGGCCGCGCTGCGGGCGTCGCTCGTCGCCGTGGTTGCCGCCGCCGACCTGCCGCCCGGTGGGCTGGCCGAACGGGTCGACGCGCTGCTCCTCGACGTAGTGCTCGGCGCAGTGCCGACGCCGCTGGCCTACGCCGCCACGCTCATGGCCCTGTCGACGCCGACGATGAAGGCGCGCCTGGCGGCGCGTCGCGCCGCCGTGGCCTGAGGGGGAGGACCTCGCTCTCGCCGTCGGGCTGCGGGTCCGTCTCTTACTTCAGGCCGCCGCGCACCGCCCAGACCCGGGGCGTCCCGTTGGTCTTGAGGAAGTCGTTCATGGTGCCAATGAGCAGGTCCGCGTACCACGCGTTGCCGGGGTTGACGTCGTAGGTGGTGCTCGTCCAGAAGGTGGCGCTCGTCAGCCCCGTGAACGACGAGCCTGCGCCGCTGCCGTAGCAGGCGGTGCCGGCGTCATTGGTGAATGTGGGCGCCGACGCGCCGGTGCAACCCAGGGTCAGGGCCCGGGCCATGGTGGCCTGCCATTCGGCCTTCGTCGGCAGCCGCCAGTCGCCGGGGAACGAACCGTCCGACAGGCCGCACTGGCCAGTGCCCAGGCCGGCCGCCCGCTGGTTCGCTTCCGCGTAGAAGATGGCCCCCAGGCACGACGCGTCCTTCATCCAGATCAACCCGGTGGAGGCATCGGTGATGGTGCCGTTGCCGCAGTCGTAGAAGCGGACAGCTGAGTTGTTCGTGTAGCAGGGCGCTGACGCGCGCGTGCCCCCGGCCGGCAGCGGACGGACCGGAAGTCCAGGCGTCGACACCGACAGGGCCAGCGTGCCGGCATTGCCGGCGCTATCGGTCCATGGGCCGCTGCCCGAGACCGGGCTCAGCGATGCCGCGACGTCGACGCTCCGGCCGGCAGACAGCACGATCGTGAAGTTCAGGCCGACGGTGCCGTCGGGGTTGATGTGGGCCATGCCGTTGGCGCTCGCTCGCTTCGCTGCCCCGCAACCATCGTCGAAGCCGTCGATGGTGTAGCCCGACGGAATCTGCGTGATGGTCATCGTCACGTTGTTGCAATAGGGCTGCATCTGCCACGAGAAGGTGCCGAACACCTGCGCCGATGCGGTGGAGCCGTAGGAAAGAACGGCCAGCGCCGCCAGCAACACGACGTTCTTTTTCATCTGGGTCATCGAGGATCTCCGGTCAAAGACAAAACAAGCGGACGTTCAGCTCCGGGTGCGAGGCACTGGCTGTTGGTGCAGGGGCGATGGGCACGAAGATGCCTGGCGCCGCGTGCGTGGCTCGCTAGTGCAAGGGCGATGCCCGCTGCCGGCGTCACGGCGCGATTTCGACCGGGCGAATTTGGGCGCAATTCGTCGAAGCGACGGAGCTGCCGGCGATGCTGGGACGTTGCCACGCGCGCGTGTGCATCCAAGCGTGCCTACTGTGGGCGATGCGCTACCCACGCTCCGCCGCGCTGTGATGCGTGTGTCGGTGCTTGGTCACGGACTCGAGGCGCAATACTGCGGGGCAGGCAGCAATGGTCCGCGGTGGCATCCCGCCATCTCGTGCGTATCAAGTTCGCGTCGGCGCTGCGCATGCTTGGAGGCCGCAAGGAAGGCTGGCCCACAGGAGACAAAACACCACCGCGCACGGCAACTCGGGCACGTCGGACCCAGCCTTCATGGTGACAAATACGCGTTTTCCCAGGGAATTCAACGGAGGGCGGTCAACTGGCGGCAAGGCACGCCACGTGCACACGAGGGGCGCAGCAGAAGACACTCTGCCCTCGACACTCGAGGACAATCCCCCGGAGATACAGCCATGGTGTTCTTGCCGTCCCTCATCGCTCGCCTGACCCGCCATCCTGCTGTCAGCGCGGTGCAACTCGACTTGCAGCTGGCCGAGCGCGGCGCGCGCCTCGCGGAATCGCAGAAGGCGCAGGTGAAGGCGCTGCGCGCTGCCGGCGTCGGCCCGTGGGCGGCGGTCAAGCCTTCGGCGCACGCCCATCGGCGGCGCCGGCGCAAGGCGGCGACTGCGCCGATCGCGGTGGGCGCGGGCGCCCGCGGTTACTCGGATGGAGCCCGCACCAGCAGCACCGGGATCGAGGTCTGATGACGGACGGCGCTGGCCACGCTGCCGTGAATCATGTCGCCGATGAACCGGTGTCCGTGCGTGCCCATCGCGATCAGGTCGCACCGTTCGCGCGCGGCCGCGGCGATGATCTCGTTGGCCGGGTCGCCGGTGGCGAGGATGGCCTCGGCGGCGAATCCCTCCGCGGCGAGGTCGGCCGCGATGCGCTCGATATAAGCGCGATCGACCTTCATTTCTTCCGACGGGCGGAGCTGCAGATGCGCGATGTTCCGCGCCGCCCAGCCGTCGGCGACATGGATCAGCACCACCGAGGCGGAACAGTGCCGAGCCAGGCGCTTGACGTGCTCCAGGATACTGGCGTCGGTTTGGGTGTGCTCGAGCGGAACGAGAATGCGACGGTACATCAGCCGATCCATTCTCCGAAGATCTGCACCAGCAGCCAGGCATTGAGCACGGCAATGAGGGTGGCCACGGCGTAGCTCAGGACCTTCAGCCACCCGGCGTTCACGAACTGTCCCATCTTCGCCGGGTCGGACGTGAACATCACCAGGGGAAACACCGCAAACGAGAGTTGCAGCGATAACACCACCTGACTCAGCACGAGCAAGCGGGCCGTGCCGCTCTCGCCGTAGACGATCGCGGCAATCGCCGCCGGCACGATGGCGACGCTGCGCGTGAGCAGGCGCCGCAGCCACGGCCGGATCCGGATGTCGAGGAAGCCTTCCATCACGATCTGCCCGGCGAGCGTGCCGGTGAGCGTCGAGTTCTGGCCGGAGGCCAGCAGCGCCAGGGCGAAGACGGTGCTTGCCACCCCGACGCCGAGCAGCGGCGACAGCAGCTTGTAGGCGTCCTGAATCTCTGCCACCTGGGTGTTGCCGGTCGTGTGGAACGTCGCTGCCGCCACGACCAGAATGGCCCCGTTGATGAAGAGCGCGATCGACAGGGCCACGGTCGAATCGAGGAAGGCGAAGCGCACGGCCTCGCGCCGGCCGTCGGTCGTCTCCTCGTAGCGCCGCGTCTGCACGATGGAAGAGTGCAGGTAGAGGTTGTGCGGCATGACCGTCGCGCCGAGAATGCCGATGGCGATGTAGAGCCGGGCCGGGTCGCGCGACGATCTCGAAGGACGGGATGAAGCCGCGCGCCACGCCCCCCAGATCCGGTTTCGAGACGATGATCTCGAAGAGAAAACACAGCCCCACCACCATCACCAGGGCGATGACCAGCGCTTCGAGCAGCCGGAAGCCTTTGTTCTGGAGGTAGAGGACGAGCAGGACGTCGAGCGCCGTCAGGAACACGCCCCACGCCAGCGGGATGGCGAACAGCAGATTGAGCGCGATGGCAGTGCCAATGACCTCGGCCAGATCGCACGCCGCGATGGCGATCTCGCACAGCACCCACAGCCCGAACGCCACCGGCTTCGAGTAATGATCCCGGCACGCCTGGGCCAGGTCCCGACCCGTCACGATGCCCAGCTTGGAGGCCAGGCCCTGCAGCAGGACCGCCATCAGGTTGGAGATCAGGATGACGCTCAGCAGCGAGTACCCGAACTGCGAACCGCCGGCCAGGTCGGTGGCCCAGTTGCCGGGGTCCATGTAGCCGACGGCCACCAGGTAGCCGGGGCCGGCGAACGCCATCATCTTCCGCCACCACGTCAACCCGTGGACCGGGATGGTGCGGTGGACCTCGGCCAGCGATGGCGTCAGCCGCGAACGGCGCCAGCCGGGTTCGCCGGTCTCGAGTGGAGCCGGCGCGCCCGGCAGGACGCCCGAGGGCGGGGCACTGGGAGGCGTCACCGTGACCACTCACCCGGGACCAACGCCGCTTGCGAGTCGCGTCGGCGGCGGCGCGCCTTGGCGCGCCGACCTGGAGCCGTGCATTCCGCCGTCGAGCTGCTCAGCATCCCCGCCTCTGGGGGTCGATTCTAGTCTGAACTCTGGCGTCGACGGCGTTGCCGCCGCTACTTCTTCGCGCTGGTCTTGCGCGAGGTCTTGGCCGTGGTCTTCCGCGATGTCTTCCGCGACGTCTTCGCCTTCGACGTCTTCCGGCCGCCCGTCCCACGTGCACCCGTCTTACGCGCGCCCGTCTTGCGTGCGGTCGACTTACGTGCGGTCGACTTGCGCGCGGCCTTGGGCGGCGGCACTTTGGCCCCCTCTTCACGCGCCTCGCTCAGGCCGATGGCGATCGCCTGCTTGCGGCTGGTGACCTTCCGCCCCGACCCGCTCTTCAGCGTGCCCTTCTTCTTCCGACGCATCGTCGATGCGACCTTCTTCGCTGCCGCTGGTCCGTACTTCGCCATCGCGCTCCTCCATCTGCCGGCGCTGGCTCCGACGGCTCATCCGCCGACTCCCGCGCCAGGCTTCGCCGCGTCGCGCTCCACTGCGGGGGCAGTTGGAGGGTCTCGCGTCGCGCGCGGATATGGAGCGCGGTGCAAACTGCGAGCCGATCACTGGCGCAACAGTTCTCGCCCGAAGCGTTAGCGTCTGCTATATGTGAGTAGTAAGCGTCACAGACTTACGCAACGCGGAAACCATCGCGTGTTGCTGCCGTTCCACGGAGCGCTCGGGATCGATTTCGTCCACACGCGGAGAACAGTCATGGCCGACACCAAAAAGTTACGGGACGCATTCCTCGACGAACTACGCGACGCCTACGACGCCGAGAAGCAGTTGATCAAGGCCCTCCCGAAGATGGCGCGCGCCGCCTCCGACGAAGGGCTCCGTGCGGCATTCGCCAGCCACTTGGTGGAGACGCGCGGCCACGTCGGACGGCTCGAGGGCGTCTTCGGAAGCGTGGACGAAAAGGCGCGCGGCAAGCACTGCGACGGCATGGCCGGCATCCTCGACGAGGGCAAGTCGGTCATGGAGGACACCTTCGACGCAGCCACGAAGGACGCCGCGTTGATTGCCAGCGCCCAGCGCGTGGAGCACTACGAGATGGCCGCCTACGGCACCATGGTGGCCTGGGCCCGGGCGCTGGGTCTCGCTGAGGCGGCGGACGCCCTTCAGCTCAATCTGGATGAGGAGGGGGCCGCCGACAAGAAGCTGTCGGCGCTGGCCGAAGGCGGCATCAACGCGCGCGCGTCCGGATCGGACGGGGTCGTCGTCGAAGAGCAATCGGCCGGGGCCGCGATTGGTGGCGTGTTGCGCCGGATTGCGGGCGCGCTCACCTTGTCGTCCGCTGCGCCCACGTCCCGCAAGGCCGCGCGAGGAGCGGCAGGGCGACGGACGGCCAAGACCGCGAAGAAGGCGGCGAAAAAGACCGGGCAGGCCGCGAAGAAGCGCGCGACGAGCCCGACCAGGACGAGCGCCACCACAGCCGCCAAGAAGGCTGGCAAGAAGACGGCGAACAACGCTGCGAAGAAGACCGCAACGGCTCGGCGAGCGAGGCCCAGGGCCCGATGATTGCCGCTGGGCGAAAGTGAGCCCGTCGACCCGTCACGGTCGAGCGCCGTCACTCCGCCCGGGCGCGGTGCTTAGAGCCCGCGCGCGCGGCGGGTGGCGGCTTGCACGGCGGGCGGGGTCATCGCCTCCGTGGCCTGCCGTCGCCTGGCCAGCGCGTCCTGGATGGCGTGGCTTCGCGGAGCCATGCCGTTCGGGGCGCTGACCGCCGCGGCGCGTGAACCGGGTGTGGATTGCGGCGCCGGAGCGGCGCTCATTTTCGCCGATTTCGCTCGATCGAGCTTCTTGTCGAGATCGCTCATGATGCTTCCCTCGGAAGGCCGACTCTACACCAGCCGAGCCGGCCCGTCCACCCGGCCCGGCTCACGCCGGGCGCGCTGACGGCACCGTGGTGCACGTGCCCGCGGTGCCTGACGTGGCCTACGGGATTGGCTGCGCGGGCATCCGCGCGCGCCGCGGCCGGTCGCTGCCTGGCGCGGTCGTGAGCGGCCTCGGCCCGAGCGTCCCGCCTCCTGACAGCAGTGCCCGCCACATGCCGCGGCCGTGAGTGGCCGCCACGAGGTAGCCGTTGAGCACGTCGATCTGCGCGTCATACACCGGCACTCCGGGCAGGTTGAGCGCTTCCGGCACCCAGGTGGCCCCGCCATCGGCGGTGGAATAGATGCCGTAATCGGTGCCCAGGTAGAACGTGCCCGCGTTGAAATCCACGGCCAGCGACATCCCGCGCAGGCCGGCCGGCAGCGTCCCGGTGCGGTCGAGCCACGTCGTGCCTCCGTCGACGGTGGCGAAGAGCCGTCCTCCTGCTGCGTCGTCAATCGAGGCGTAGGCCGTCAGCGGATCGATCGGACTGACGACGATGTCGGAGACGACCCGCCCGGGCGGGAGCCCGGTCTGGCGCGGGAGCCAGCTGGCGCCGCGGTTGAACGTCACGAACAGGCGGCCGTCGCTGCTGCCGCTGTAGATCACGTTCGAGTCCGTTGCCGCGATGGCCAGCGCCCGCAGATGGCCGCCGTTGGTCAGGTCACTACTGATGGCGCTCCAACTGCTGCCGCTGTTGGTCGTCTGCCACACGCGGTGAGTGCCGGCCAGCAGCGTGGTCGGGAGGTTCGGGTCCACCACCAACGGTCCATTGGCCCAGCTGGCGCGGTCGTTGGACCACGGCCCGGTGACGGTTCCCTGCGAAACGAGGGGACGCAGCCAGCGATACACCGGCGACATCCGGACGTAGGTCGTGAAGTAGCGGCTCGGGTTGCTCCACTCGACCGCCACTGGTCCGCCATCGCCGCCAATCACCTGCGGCCACGCCGGTGCCCCTTGAAACTGCAGGGAGCCGTTGTCCTGCGTGCCCGCCACCAGGAAATTCGCGTCGGTCGGATGGGTGCCCACCGTGTAGAACTGCGTGATGGCCAGACCGTGATTCAGATTCACCCAAGCGGCGCCGCTCGTGGTCGTCTTCCAGACGCCGCCGTCCGATGCCACCCACAGCGCGCCGTCCGGCCCGAACGTGAAGTAGTGCTGGTCGGGATGCACTTGGCTGCCGTTGGTTCCGACCGTCACGTAGGTCCACGAACTTCCCCCATTGGTGGTTCTGGCGATGCCTCCGCCGCAGGACCAGAACACACCGCCGGCGTAGACCACGTTCGGGTCGGCCGGCGACACGGCCAAGGCGTTGTCGTACCACCCCTGCGTACACACGTAGTTCGGAGTGGCCGACAGCAGCGACCAGGAGATGCCGCCGTTGGTGGTCTTGTACATCCCGGCCAGCGAGCCCGACGGGGCGATCAGGCTGGCATAGACGACCTCGGGATTGCTGTCGGCGATGGCCAGGTTGATCCGTTGGAAGCCGTTCGCGGGCAGGCCGGTGCGGAGCACGCTCCACGTGGCGCCGTCGTCGATCGACTTGTAGATGCCGCTCCCGTAGAAGCCGGCAAACCATGTCAGCGGCGCCGCCGCGCTGCGCACCAGATCGTTGCACCAGGCCCCGCCGCCGGGCGTGAACGCCGTCCAGGTGGCGCCGTCGTCGATCGACCTGACGTAGCCCAGGTCGCTGCAGACGTGTAGGGTCCCCGGCGAGATGCCGACGCGCGCGATGTAGTTGCCGACGCCGGCTTTCATTCCGATCTTCGACCAGCTGGCCCCGGCATCGACCGTGCGGAACAGCCCGTCGCCGTACAAGCTGTCGCCGGAATAGTGCTGCTCGCCCGTGCCGTAGATGACGGTATTCGGGTTGATCGGGTCGATGGCCAGGGCGCCAGACGCCAGCGACGACAACTGGTCACTGATTGGCGTCCACGCTTGACCGCCGTTGGTCGTCTTCCACACGCCGCCGCCCGCCGCGGCGACATAGCCGATGTTGACGTCGCTTGGGTGCAAGGCGATCGCCGAGACGCGGCCGGAGGCATTGGCGCCACCCGACCAGGTCCTCGTTGGTAATCGGCTGCGGCCCCAGCGGCTCCCAGAAGAGCGTCCCCCGCAACTGCGGGAAGAACATGCCGCCCGGCTGTCGCTCCGTGGCCGTGAGCTGCGCCAGGAGCCGGGCAATGCTGACGCGCTCCGGACGGTCGCGCTCCGCCTCCGTGTCGTCCTCGACCACGTCACGGAGCAGCGCGAGGCAGGCAACCGAAACCAGCGTGCCAAGGACGACCGTCAGGATCCACGGCACCCGTCGGCCCTTGACTGGTCGGACGCGCTCCATCGGTTGCGCCGGCGATGCGATGTGATCCACAGGTTCACGCCCTTTCTGACCCATTGCTGCCGTTGACGGTTCGAGCACGCCGCGGCGGCAGAATAGCCTAACGTCGGCCGGCGCCGGGGCGCCGACAAACCCGACGGCGGCGCGGACAGCGGCCGCGCAGGGCATTCGGGTGCGCTACAATGGCCGGTTAACGCCGCAGTTTTCCGAGGCTTTTCATCAATGAAGACACGTCATTCGTTCTGTATCGCCGCTGGATTGGCGGCCGTGGCTCTGGCGGCCGCCACCACCGAGACCCCTTTTGCTCAGGCCCGCCAGACCGCACCGGCCGCGCCGGCGGCGGCCGCGCCGGCCCGCGGCCGTCAAGGCGACACGCCGGCGCCGGCCCGCAAGGCCGGTGAAGGCCAGGGGCCGTTCAAGAAGATGGTCATCCGCGGGGTGACGCTCATCGACGGCACGGGCGGGCCGCCCCTCAGCCCGATGGACATCGTCATCGAGAACAACCGCATCACCCAGGTGCGGCAGGCCGGCTGGCCGGGCATGGCGCATTACGCCCAACCGCGAGCCGCGCGATGTCGACTTCGAGATCGACGGCCAGGGCATGTACGTGATGCCCGGCTTCGTCGACATGCACGTGCACGGCTCCGGCACTGGCAAGGCGCCGGATCTGAGCTACGCCTACAAGCTGTGGCTCGCCCACGGCGTCACCACCGTGCGGGGCGTGTCGCTGTCGTCGGCCGCGGTGTCCAGCTCCGAGAAGGAGCGCTCGGCCAGGAACGAGATCGCCGCGCCGCGCATCTTCAATTACCAGACGCTCGGTTCCGGGCTGGGCGGAGGGCCCGGTGACGTCGCCCGAGAAGGCGCGCGAGTGGGTGCGCTGGGCCGCCGCCAACAACATCGACGGCATCAAGTTCTTCAACCGCGGCGACGAGACGCCGGAGATCATCACGGCGGCCATCGACGAGGCGCACAAGAACAAGATGGGCACCGTCGCCCACCTGTCGCAGAACGGCGTCGCCAACTTCAACGGCCGCATCGCCGGCGAAGCGCACCTCGACACCATCACCCATTACTACGGGCACATGGAGTCGCTGCTCAAGGACAAGACCATCCAGGACTACCCGATCGGCTACGACTACAACAACGAGCAGGATCGCTTCGGTGACATCGCGCGGATCTGGAACCAGACCTACGAGCCCGGTTCGCCGCAGTGGATCGCGTATCTCGAGCAGCAGAAGAAGAACAAGGTCACGTTCGACCCGACGTTCAACATCTACGCCGCCTCGCGCGATCTGATGCGCGCGCGCAACGCCGACTGGCACCAGACCTACACCATGCCGCAGCTCTGGAACTACTTCCAGAGCACCCGTGACAACCACGGCTCGTACTTCTACGACTGGACCACCGAGAACGAGTACCACTGGAAGAAGTTCTACGAGCGCTACATGCGGCTCATCAACGACTACAAGAACATGGGCGGCCGCGTCACCGTGGGCACCGACTCGGGCTTCATCTGGAAGACGTTCGGCTTTGCCTACGTCGAGGAGCTCGAGCTGCTGCGCGAGGCCGGCTTCTCGCCGCTCGAGGTCATCCGCTCGGCGACGATGTGGGGCGCCAAGACCCTCTACGAGCCGAAGGGCGAACCGGCGCCGATGGGCGTCGTGCGCTCGGGCATGCTGGCCGATCTGGTGATTGTCGGCGAGAACCCGCTCAGCAACCTGAAGGTGCTCTACGGCACCGGCCACATGCGGTTGAACCCGCAGACCAACCGTCAGGAGAAGGTCGGCGGCGTGAAGTTCACCATCAAGGACGGCATCGTCTACGACGCGCAGAAGCTGCTGGCCGACGTCGCGGCGGCGGTGGCGGCCGAGAAGAAGACCTACCAGGCCCCGACCACGGCGCAGCGGTAGTCATTCGAGATTCGATGAGGGGCCGGCAGCGGGTGCTGCCGGCCTTTTTCCATTGCCCTCCCAGATCCTGGTCACGACGTCATGTGCAGGAACGCCCGATGGATTGTTTGCGGCACCCAGAAGGCGAACCGCCAACTGAACATCAGGAGCGGCCACAACAGCCACAACCCGACGGCCAGCAGTGGCGACATCAGACCGAGGCCGGCCAGACGCGCCGCCTTCGAGCGCACCGGCAGCGGCAGAGCGGGCAGGGCCAGGGTGGGGCGGAAGAACTGCTTGTGGTAGCCGGCGTTCGGGTGGGCCGCTGAGGCCCTGAACAGCGCCGCCAACAGCCAGAGATAGAGCGCATAGAGAACCACGGGCGCGACCAGGACGAGGAGCACGTGGGTGAACAGCTGGGCATACTTATCGCCCCACACGTAAGCGCGAGCGATCCGATCGACGACGCCGTCGTCATCGGCCGTGAATGAGCGCAGTGCGGATGAAGGCCTCGATGCCGTCGACCTCGTGGTGGGCGTGAGTGCAGCCGTCCATTTCGACGGGAAGATCGCAACCGGCGGAGCGGCGCGCTCAGCCGCGATGCGGTTGAAGAGACGGACGAACCACGCGTCGTTCTCACCGGTCGACGACGGCTCGGCGCCCTTGGTATGGATGTAGCCGACGAACCACGGGGGCACCTTGGCCACGATGTCGCTGCCGTTGACGAACGAGCGCGTCAGGTCGCCGAGCGGGCGGTCGTTGGCCGTCTTCTTCGCGTTGTAGGAACGGGCGCCCCAGCCCCAGAACGCGCGCGGCGCGCCAAGGGTAAGCACCGCGTCGATCGGATACGCTGCGGCGAGGTCGAAGGCCGCGACCTTGGCCACCGCCCCACCCAATGAGTGTCCGCACAACTCGAGGGCGTCGAAGTCGGCGCGGTGTCGCTCGAGGAAGTGTGTGACCCGGCCGCGCACGCTCCACCACGCCATCATGAAGCCCAGGTGACGCGGCGGAAGCGCAACCGGCAGGAACAGGAAATCCACGATCCAGTCGAGCGTGCTTTCCGAGCCGCGGAAGGCAATCACGGCACGGCGGTCCTTGATGGCGAAGAACACCTGCGTGCCGGTCAGCCATCGCGACACCGGTTCGACGTCGTTATACCCATGAGGCTCGAGCAGTCCGGGCAGGGTCGTCACCGGTTCGTAGGCCAGCGAGGCCAGCCACGCCAGCTCGCGCGTCTTGCGCTCCTGAGCCAGCGCCAGCCTGGCAACTTCCGGATCGATCGCGGGCGACGGCGTTGGACTGGGAGCTGACGCGTCGGGGCGCGCCTGCAGTGGCCGCGTGGGCGGAAACCCGCGGGGCGGGAGCGACGGCCCTGGGCGGATGTCCACGTGTCACTTGTCCTTATGGCCGGCGGAGTGGCGCGGCGGCTATCGTGGCGATCGCACGCCCTTGAACGTGAACTTCTGCACGCGGAAACCGGCCGCCACTTCCGCGCCGGTGGTCGGGTGCTTCACCTTCGGCCCCGCCGCCTCGGCTACGAAGATGTTGCCGGAGGGATCGACGCTGAGGTTGTGAGGCCGGCCGAGCTGACCGGGACCCACGCCGGGCCCGGCGAATTCGTCCACCACTTCCAGGTCACTGCGCCGCAGCACGGTGATGACATGGGAGCCGCCGTCAGCCACGTACAGATAGCTCTGCGGCGCGTCGTGCGACAACCCCACCGAGAATGCCGCCTCCACACCGCACGGCCGCTTCGGCACCCACGTGGCCTTCTCTTGCGCGCCGCACAAGGGCCGCAGAATCTTCTCACGCACGAACGCGCCGTTCTGTCGGAACACCTGGACGCGGTTGTTCCCGCGGTCGGCCAGATAGATCAGCCCGTCGTGCGAGCCGACGATGCCGTGCGGGATCCGGAACTGCGCCGGCGGGGCGGGCGAGGCGGTGGTGGGGGAGGCCGGCGGGGCGCCAGGATCGGGCGCGCCCGGTGGTGGCGGCGGCGGATCCTCGGGACGCTTGCCGTAAGCGCCCCAATGGCGCAGGTACTTGCCGGTGGCGGCGTCGAAGACGACGATGCGCCGGTTGCCGTAGCCGTCGGCGACGAACACCTCGTTGTTAACGGCGTCCACCCAGATCTCGGAGGGGCGGCCCATCAACGCGGGGTCGTTGCTGCCGCCGGTCTCGTTGAAGCGGCCGATGACCAGCGCCACCTGGCCGGTGCGCGTGAACTTCACCGTCAGGTGACTCTCGCGCGCGTTGGTCCAGACGAAGCCGTTGTGATCGACGAACAGGCCATGGATCGTGCTCCAGTTCCCCTGCGGCCCGCGGGCGTCCCACGACTGCAGCAGTGTGCCCTGCGCGTCCCACTCCGAGATCCGGCTGCGGTTCGACGTCCAGACGTGGCCGCGCGCGTCGGCGAAGATGCCGATGACCTGTCCCCACGTCCACTCGGGCGGAGTCGTCGGCCAGTTCGGATCGACCTCGAAGATCGGCGTGCCGGTCAACGCCGGCGGCCGTCCGTCCGGGGCCTGCCCGGCGATGGAATCATCGGTGAGCCCGCCGGCATCGCGCGCCGCCGGTTGGACGCTGGACAAGGCAACGGCGCCGGCGATGGCCAGCCCGATGGTGAACGCGCGCATGTGCGAGGTCATGCGCGGGAGGATACTGCAGATTCCAAGCGGGGTAGCGCCGTGACGGAGGCACCTGTACTGGCGCGCCGTGGCACCGAGGAGCGCTGGCGATGGCGGGATGTGGCAGGGGCAGGACAGTGGCCCCACGTCGTCGCCAACGACCGGCATCCGTGGCGTCGTGGCTGGCCACGACCGCGGTGCATTTAGAAGGGCGGGGTTACCAGCGATCGTGGGCCCCGCCCCGGCACGTGCAGCGATCTCGCCCTCAGGGCTCGGTGCTGCCCACGATCGTCCAGCGCACGGCGTTTCGACGGCGTTGCGCGCCGAATTGCATGTCCACCTGCAGCGTGTGGTCGCCCGCCGGCAGGAGGTTCCCGGGAATCGGGCAGCGGAACGTTTGTCCCCCAGTGGCAATGGTGCCCGGCCGGATACAACCGAGGAAGTACGCCGTGGCGTCCACGCCGTCGAAGGTGATGCGCCCGCCGGTCACCGCGCCAGGCGCCCCCTCGAGTGCGATCACGATATCGAAACCGGCGATGCGAAAGAGGCGACCCGAACCGGGCGTCACAGTCAGCCCGGCGGTGGCGACCGGTTCGCCGTAGATGAAGTCGTCCATGGCCACCACGTCGAGGGTCGCGGTTTCATCCGGACCGAAGGTGGCGTTGCCAGACGTGATGCGCACGCGGCCGACGATTTCACCGGCGGTGAACGACACGCCCAGGAACGACAGCGTCTCATTGCCCGTCCACGCCGGGACGAACGCCTCGTAGAGCAGGGCGCCATCGGGCGCGAAGAATTCCAGCTTGGTGCTGGTGGCGCTGTCGACGTCGGTGAACACGGCGCCGAAGCCGGTCACGCCGGCCGCCGTGCCCTGGGTGCCGGGCACGTTGAACAGCACGTCGGTGACGTTGCTGCCGAGCGGCGCGAAGAGCTTGGGCGAACTGAAGGGCGCGAATAGCGCCGGGTAGGTAGCGTTCACCTCGGCGAACTCGAGCGCGCTGGCGCCGCTGATGCCAAAGGCGCCGCCGGGCGTGACAAACGTGGCGCCGCGCGCGGCGAAGCGCGGCATCGGGTTCGGATCCTGCGTCAGCCCGGCGCCGGGCACGGCATCCCAGTTGATCTCGCGCCGACCGGTCGGTTGCGATCCGGGGACGACGCCGTTGTTGGCGCCGCCGAGATCGGTTCGGAATTGGTCCACCGTGGCTTGAATAGCCGCCGCATTAGGGCCGCTTACCTGACGGACGAGGGGGCCCGCCAGGGCCGGACCGGCCATCGTCAGGCCGGTCGCGAGGACGAGTGCCAAACGGGACAAGTTGCCGAAGGATGGGGTCTGCATGCGGCAGACTATCGACCAGCGCCGCGCGGAGCGCAAGCACATCCGTGATCACTCCACGACGTCGAAGAACACACCACCGGACTGCTGCCAGGCCGTGGAGCCGCCACGAGGTTGCGGCTAGGGCGGCCCGTCTGAGAACGAGGGCAACGTCTCCCCATTCTCGTGAGGCTGTCCAGCAGTGGAGAAGTAGTGG
Source organism: uncultured Acidobacteriota bacterium (assembly GCA_963843885.1). GTDB lineage: Bacteria > Acidobacteriota > Vicinamibacteria > Vicinamibacterales > UBA2999 > CADEFD01. The sequence goes on along the minus strand of CAWJMJ010000001.1, from coordinate 64,949 downwards.
CGGCGGCGGGAATCGAGCTGATTGGGGGAGAGACGTCCGTTGTGATGAGCGGGAGTTGTGCCCGCTACGTCGGGACACACCCGAAATCGACCCAGATTTTGGGGGGATAATTGGCGGCGGCGGGGCAGTGGTCCTGCCGCTTGCCTTTTTGGCGGCGGGAACCGGATTCAGCGGTGCCCGGGCCCTGTTCTACGGCCCCTGTCCCGCCGCCTCCAAAACGGCGGGTGTTGGAGGAGCGGACGACGCCACGTCCAAGCGTCGCCGCTTCACATGGAGCCAGATGCCCGACCTGCTGTGGTTCTTCGAGGTGACGTCCCGCGCCGACGAGTCAGAGCTTCGGCAGCACGCCGAGCGACTGCGGGCGGCGCGCCGGGTGTTCCGTGGGCCCCGGTTCATTGCCTTGCGCCGGTGGTGGCACCAAGTGGGGGACGCGCCGCTGTATGTCGTGAAGTCCCAGGTGCTGCGCGACCAGATGGAGCGCGGCCGCGGTGCCATCGAGGTCGTGGAGGCGCCGCACGACTACAGCTACCTGCAATCCCTGGCCGGGCTGCGAACGCCCGGAGGCGGTGAACCGTGGGTGGATGAACCAGACCCCAGTCTCGTGGGGCCGTCCAGCCGTGGAGGAATGGTGGAGGCGGCGGGAAAATCGAGCTGATCGGGGGAGAGACGTTCGTCGTGGTCAGCGGGAGTTGTGCCCGCTACGTCCCGCTAACGCCGCAGATGTCGGGGAGTCGCGCCCCGTCAGACCGGCTGGAAGCCGGTCTGCGGTGCCTGACTTCGCCGCCGACAGCGCGACGAACGGAGTGAGGAGTGGTGGAGGCGGCGGGAGTTGAACCCGCGTCCGAGAACACGTCCTCGCAGGAATCTACATGCGTGTCCGCTTCGTTGGTCTCATGCCCGCCGTGTGGAAGCGGCGAAGTACCGGCAGGCACCAGCCCCGGTAAGTCTCACCCACGAACGCCGTGGCGCCATTCGTGAGCCAGCCTGTTTAATGGCGTCTTGACCCCAACCACCAGGCCAGGTCAGGCAAGACGCTCACAGTTGTTTAAGCTGCGAGAGCGTACTGATTGTCCGCAGTTAACGGATGTCCCACCAGATTAGCGAGTTAGTGGAGCTCGGCATGCATCCCACGATTCTGCGCCCCCGTCGAAGCCAGATCGCCCCCGATGGAGAACGCCGCGCGCTGGACCACGCCACAGCCGCGCAACCGTGGATCCATTCTAGCACCCGACGCGGTGGCGCGGGCTCGCCCTGACGGCCGCCGTCTCGTGCGTGGCGGTGCGGGCCAGGCGCAGAACCTCCGCCGGATCGCGCGATTGTGCGCAGATTGTGTTGACGATTTTTCGACTTCATTCCGATAATGGTTCTTCAGGACGCCAGCGGCACAGGGGCTTGCTCGCTGGCGGACCGCGCGCTCCCGGCCGCGTCGGCATCGCAACCCGCCCCGATGAGACCTGCCATGTCGCTGGAAGATCGTTTTCGGCAAGCCTTCGACGACGCCATAGCCGAGGTGCGTGCCCGCCTGGAGGCGGAGGTGGCGATCGGCCTTGCCGACCTCCGCGCCGAAGCCGACAGCGACAAAGCGTCGGCGCTGGCGGCGGCCGACGAGACCAGGCGCGCCGAGCTGGCCGAGGCCAAGCGCCGCGTTGAAGCCGACCTGCTGGTGGCGTTCCAGTCCGAAAAGGACGCCCTGGTCTCCAGCCATCAGACGTCGCTGTCGCAGGCGCGGGAAGCCGCGGCTGCCCAAGAGCGGGCGGGCGCCGAGGCCACGATTGCCCGAGTCCGCGAAGAGGCGGAGGCCGCGGTGTCGGCGTTGCGCCAGGATCTCGAGTTGACGCAAGCCGAAGCGTTGCGAGAGCGCGAGGAACTCCAGGCGGCGCTGGCGCAGGTGAAGGAGCAGGCTGCGGCGGAGGTTGCCCGGGTGCGTCGGGACGGCGAAGCGGCCCTGGCCGCGCTGCGCCAGGAGCAGGCCGCCGCCGTGGCCGCGGGCCGCGAAGACCACGCCGCCGCCGTGGCCGCCGTGGACGCCATCCGCAAGGAACACGCTGGCGCTCTGGCTGCGGCGCGCACCGAGGCGCAGGGCGCGGTTGCGGCGCTCGGGCGGGCGCTCGAGGCGCCGGTCGCCTCGGCCGGCCGGCTGCTCGAATCGGTACGCGCCCTCGACGCCGCCGGGTCGCTTACCGAAGTGCTCGACGCGCTCACGACCTCGGCGGCCAAGGAAGCCGCTCGTTCGGCGATGCTGGTCATCAAGGGCGACCGGCTGATTGGCTGGCGGACCTCGGGGTTCGGCGTGCTCGACCAGGAGCCGCGCTCCATTGAATCGAGCATTACCGACCCCGGCGCGCTGGCCGCGGCCCTGAATACCGGCCGCACGGCGGCCGTGGGCAGCAGCGCCGTGCTGGCGCCGCCCGCCTTCAGTCAGCTGCCGCCGAATCGGCCCGGAGTCGCGGTGCCGCTGCTCGTGGCCGGCCGTCCCGTGGCGGTGCTCTACGCCGATCTCGGAACCACGGCGCCGCCCTCGACGGCGTGGACGTCGCCGGTCGAAGTGCTGGTCCGTCACGCCGGGCGTTGCCTCGAAGGCATGGCCGTCTCGCGCGGCGCTCACACGCGGGCCTCGTCAATGCGTGTAAGCTCGTCGGCATGACCGATCGGGACGGACGCGCGGCTCGGCAACAACGGCGCGCTGCGCTGATCGCGTTCGTGGCTGGCGTGGCCCTCCTGCTCGACAATTCCGCGCGCATCTCCGGGCAACAGGGGGCGCTTCCCAGTGACGGCGAGTTGCGGGCCACGCGCCACGATCCCGTCCCGGCGCAACCCGCCGCCTACTACGTCACGCCCGCACCGGCCTCGGCCCTCACCGCGGGTCTGCGCGACTTCGCCCGGGCCGTCGCGATCGTCGACGGCGGCGGCGACGTCGCTCCAGCGCGCGCGCTCCTGGCCGCCCCGGCGCTCGACGCCAGCCCCCTGGGCGCGCATGTCCGTTACTACCGCGGTCTCGTCGCCCTGCGCCAGGGGCGCCTCGACGAGGCGGAGACGCTCTTTGCGGCCGTCGCCGATACCCCAGGCCGCAGCTACGTGGCCGAGCAGGCCCTCGTCCGCCTGGCCGAGGTGCACGAGCTGCGCGGGCAGTATGCCCGGGCCGCGGACGCTTATGCGCGCGTGCTGAAGGGGACGCCCGCCAACGAGGACCGGCTGACGCACCGCTGGGGCGTGGCCCTAGAGCGCGCTGGCGACCTCGCCGGGTCGGTGCTGGCCCACCGGCGCGTGTTCTACGACTTCCCGTTGTCCGGCGACGCGGATCGGTCGGGCGAGGCGCTGGAACGGCTGGCGGCGCAGGCGCCGCCGCTGGAGAACGCCGCCGCCAAGGAACGGGCCCGCGCCGACGCGCTGTATGCGGCCCGACGCTGGGCTCCGGCGCGCGACGCTTACCTGCGGGTGTCGGGCGTGGTCAGTTCGCCCGCCGACCGCGCCCAGGCGGCCGTGCGCATGGCGCGCCGCCGACGTGCAGCTCAAGCAGTTTCGCGCGGCCGCCGAGCGCCTGCGGCCGCTGGCCGCGAGCGGTTCCAGTCAGGCCGAAGCGCACCTGCACCTGGGCCTGGCGCAGCGCGGGCTGGGCAACGACGACGACTACGTGCAGAGCGTCCGCACGCTGCTGGCCAATTACCCCGACAGCCCCTACACCGAAGAGGCCTTGAACCACCTGGCCATCTGGTACGTGCTGCAGGACGACGACAAGTCCGGGGCCGAGACGTTCGCGACCATGGTCGACCGTTTTCCCGCCGGGCGCTTTGCCGAACGCGCCGCCTGGAAAGCCGGATGGTGGGCGTATCGACACGGCGACATGGCCGGCGCGGTGAAGGTACTTCGAGCTCGGCGCCGCCAACTTCCCGCGGTCGGACTACCGTCCGCCATGGCTCTACTGGAGCGCGCGCGCCAAGGCGAATCTGGGCGACAGCGCCGGCGCCGTGGCCCGCTTCACCTTGGCTGCCACCGACTACCGCAACAGCTATTACGGCCGTCTGGCCGTGGAGCGCCTGGGTGAGCAGCAACGCCTGGTCCCGCCTGGGGTCACGGCCAGTCCCACCGCGCGGACGCCGGCGCCCCCCACCGAACGGCAGATCGGCTTGCTGCTGTCGCTGGGCCTGCACGATCTCGCGCTGAACGAAACGCAGTTTGCCCGCCGGGCGTGGGGCGACTCGGCGGCCCTCATGGCCACGGCGGCGGTGGCGCAGTACCGGGCCGGCCGGCTGCGCCCGGCCATCAATCAGATGAAGCGCGCCTATCCGCAATACCTGGCGGCGGGCGGCGAATCGCTGCCGGCCGACGTGCTGCGCGTGCTGTTCCCGCTCGATCACTGGCCGCTGCTCGAGTCGCGCGCCAAGGCGCAGGGCCTCGACCCGTATCTCGTGGCCGCGCTGGCCGCCCAGGAATCGACCTTCGATGCCGGCATCCGCTCATCGGCGGGCGCGGTCGGCCTCATGCAGATCATGCCGGCCACGGGCCGCGGCTTTGCCAAGCGGCTCGCCATCAGGCCGTTCTCCACGGATCGTCTGACCGAGCCGGACGTCAACGTCGCGATCGGCACCAGGTACTTCTCCGACCTGATGCGCCAGTTCGGCCACGCCGCCTACGCACTGGCCAGCTACAACGCCGGTGAAAACCGCGTCGCGCGCTGGCGCGCGCAACGCCCCAATCTGCCGACCGACGAGTGGATCGACGACATCCCGTTCCCCGAGACGCAGAACTACGTGAAGCGCATCCTCGGCACCGCCGAGGATTACCGGCGGCTCTACGGCGGTGGCGTGCTCGCGCCGGGCCTGTTGCCGACCCCGGCGCCGGCGTCGTTGGCCGAGCCGGTGAAGCCGGCCGACTCGGGGAAGCGGGTCGCGCCGGCCAAGCCGACCGCGCCGACGACGCGCCGTCCCCCTGCCAAGAAGAAGGCGCCTTCGAAGAAGGCGTCCCCGAAGAAGGCGTCCCCGAAGAAGACATCCGCGAAGCCGGCGCCTGCGAAGAAGGCCCCCGCCAAAAAGAAGACGCCGCCCCGGCGGCCGCCGGGCAATTAGGGATCGCGGCGCCGGCCGCGCGCATCAGGGCGCGTCGGCGCCAGCCAGCAGCTCACGCCTTACCCGGAACACGCGCGCGCCGTCGTCGGCCAGCACCCGCTCGAGCCAGGGCAGCCGGTCGAGAGCGTCGATGTCTGCCTCGTGGTACGACTCCCGCAGCGGCGCCAGGTGGAAGACGATGTGCGTCACGCCCAGCCGGCGCAGCGTGGCCTGGGCCGCCGGCGCCGGGAAGGTGGCGAGCTCGGCGATGCGGCGCGCGTAGCCGCCGGTGTAGAGGCCGCTGTAACCGGCAATCATCGGATGGAAGTGCGCGGTCTGCCCCAGCAGATAGGGCGCATTCAGGTTGAACTCGCGACCGGGGTAGAGCGGAATCTCGAGCAGGACGACCGCGGGCAGCGCGGCGATCTGGCGATAGATGGCCGCTACTTCCGGAGTCGGCGTGAACGCCATCGGCGCCCGCAGTGCCTCGATGGTCACGAGACACGGCGCCACCAGGGCTACGGCCAGCCGCTGTCGGGTCGAGGTCGCGCGGCGCAAGGCGGCCACGCCGAAGCCGGCCAGCATGGCCAGCGCCGTCAGCAACAGCATGCCCCAGCGTCCCGCCACGCGCGTCGCCTGCAGGAGCGGCACGAAGCGGTAGAGCGCTTCGTAGAAGGGCAGGGCCGTGCCCAGCGACATGACCACGCCGAGCACGCCGATGGCCACGCACATCCGCACGCGGCCGCGGTCGGCGTGGCGGTCGCACAGACCGATCAGGGCCAGCACCGTCACCACGACGCCCGGGAACAGCACCGCCGTGAGCGGGAAGAAGCGCTCGCTCCACAGCGCGTAATGCAGCCGTCCGCCGGTGGCGAGGTAGTCGCGCCAGCTCGCGCCGTAGCGCGAGGTCTCTTCGATGGTGCGCACGACGCCCGTGTCGCGGCTGACCGCCAGGTACTGCCATAGCACCGGCGCCAGCAGCACGACGCTCACGCCGATCCCGAGCAGCGCGGCAGTGATCGTCCGCCCGGGCGCGTCGCGCCAATCGGCGCGCCGGGCCAGCAGTCCCACCACGGTGGCGCCGGCCACGAACGCCAGCTGGTAGATCGAGATCAGTCCCACGAGCGCGATGGCGACGCCGAGCAGCAGGCCGTCGCGATAACGGCGCCCGCCGCGCCACGCGGTCGACGGCCAGCAGCACCAGCGGGACGAACTCGGCGTGCAGCGCCTGCAGGTGGCCGAAGCGCGTGAGCAGGTGCGCGTTGAAGGCGAAGGCCATGCCGGCCACGGCCCCCGCAGCCGGATCCCCGGTCCAGTTCGTGACCACCCGCCACATGGCCCAGGCGCTCAACGCGAAGCCGGTCATGGCCAGCAGGTTGTAGGTGGCGGCGGCCGAGAGCCCGGTGGCGCGTAGCGGTATGGCCATGAGGCCGGGCACGAGCAACGGCTCGGAGTAGGCCAGCGTGCGGCGCTCCGGATGGAACATGGGAGCGTCGAAGACCTGCAGCGGCGTGCGCGGCAGGGCATGCGCTACCCAGGCCACGGCCCAGGTGTTCAGCACGGTGTCGGCGTTGTCGAGGCGCGACAACCCGCCCGGGTTCGAGGCCAGCGGCCAGGTGTGCAGCACCGTGAGCAGGACCGCGCCGGCCAGCGCCACCAGGTCGCGCCGCATCACCGGACGTCCGGCACGATGGCGTAGAGCCGGTCCGGGCCTTCGCGGGCCAGCAGCCGTACCGCTCCGGAGGCCTCGAGCTGATCGATGGCCTCGGCCCCGAGCTTGGCGCCGTGCGCGATGAGGTGGGTGGCGCCAAGATAGCCGAGCTCATGGACGGCGGCAGCCGACGGCAGGCGCCGGGCCACGGCCGCGTGCAGGTGATAGCTGGCCGGCGTGAAACCGGAGTAGCCGTTGAGCAGGGCGTGGAAGTGCGTGGTCGAGGCCAGCACGTAGGGACCGTTGTCCTGGATGGCGCCGGGCTCGGGGAACGGCAGCTCGACGAGGACGGGATCGACCAGCGCCGCGACGTGCGCGTAGATCGGCGGGATGCCGGCAAAGCGGGTGTAGCTCATGGGCGCGCGAGTCACTTCAACCGACACGAGCACGGCCGCCGCAATCGCGATGGCGGTGGCGTAGGCCGGCCAGCGCCGCTCGAGACGCCGCACGCCCACGCCGGCCAGTACCGCCACGGCCGCCAGCCACAGCCACCCGAAACGTACCGCGGCGCGGATGCCTTGCAGGATCGACAGGTGATCGTAGAGCCAGCGGTAGCCGGGCAGCGACGCGCCGAAGGACAAGGCCACGCCGACGACGGCGATGGCCATCATGCCGCGCCACCGCGGATCGCGCCATGTCTCGCGGGCGGCCATGGCGTAGAGCGCCAGGCCCAGGACGGTGACACCGGGAAAGAGCGGCGTGGCGTCCTGGAAGAAGTTGTGGCTCCACAACTGGTAGTGCAGACGCCCGCCGGTGGCCAGGTAGTCGCGCCACTGCCCGGAGTACATCGCCACTTCGTCGAAAGGCCGCACCAGTCCCTGCGTGGTCTTGGCGTAGTAGTAGGGCAGCAGGAAGGGCAGCAGGACCAGGGCACAGGCCGCCGCGGCCGCGCCGGCCAGCGCCCAGCGCCGCGCCGCGCCGGCGCGGAACCACGCCGACGGGGTGGCGGCGGCGGCCGCCGCCAGCGCGACGGCGGTCATCACGAGCAGGTAGTTGGAGGTGAGCGCCTGCAGTGCACAGGCCGCTGCCAGCACGGCCGCCGTCGGCCACGCCGGCCGCGCCATGAGCGCAAAGAGCGCCGCCAAGGCGATCGGCAGGAACTCCACGTGCAGCGCCTGCATGTGGCCGAAGCGCACGAAGACGTGAGCGTTGAAGGCGTAGGCAAGGCCGGCGACCAGACCAGCGCCGACGCTGCCGGTCCACCCCTCGACGACCACGGCCATGACGAAGCCGCTCAACGTGAAGCCGGCCAGCAGCAGCAGGTTGTAGACGGTGACTGCCGACAGCCCGAGCGCGAAGAGCGGCACGCCCATCACGCCCTGCACGACCATGTGTTCCGAGAAGGCCAGGGTGCGCGGCTCGGGATAGAAGATGTTGGCGTCGAAGAGGTGCAGCGGGGCCCACGACACCTGGTGCGCGACCCACGACAGGATCCAGGCATTCAAGGCCGTGTCGGCGTTGTCCATGCGCGACCACGTGGCCAGGCCGCTGGCCAGAGGCCAGGTGTGCGCGACGGCCATGGCCGCAAACAGCGCTAGTTGGGCCAGTCGACGATTTCGAAGAGCCACACGTCGTCCTGCTGCACGATCGGCCGGAGGTAGCGCTGATACTCTTGCAGCCGCTCGAGCAGCCGCTCGCGGCTGCGGCGGTCGTAGCCGTTCAAGTGGAACACCGCATAGCGCGCGCCGATCTTCCCGAGGATGCCGAACGACTCCCGGGTGGGAAACGAACTGATTGGCACCACCGTGGCGCGCCACTCGGCGGGGATGTGGTCGCTGTAGCCGTTGATGAGCGGCTGGAAGTGCACGGTGGAGCCGAGCATGTACTCGGCATGCCGGGGGAAGTCCGAGCGCCGGTAGAAATACGGAAACTCGACGACCGGTCCGCGGGGCAGCCGGGCCAGCGCGTGGTAGGCCTCGGGCACCGGCGGCGCTGCGCGCAGCGCCCGCAGCGGCGCGCCGTTCAGCTCGAGCGCCGCCAGCAGCACGAGCGCCGTGGTCCAGGCCACAGGGCGCCGCCGCGCCGCCAGCCACGGTCCGAGCACGACGCTGGACAGCACCGTGAACGCCAGCGCCACCATCAGCCCCATGCGCGCCGGCGCGCGCAGGAAGGCGAACACCGGCAGGGTCTCGAAGAAGAGCGTGTAGAGGCCGGCGTCGGGACCGAACGACAACCAGAAGGCCAGCACGGCGATGAGCAGGTAGAATCCCGCCACGTCGCGCGGCAGTCCTGGCGCGCGCACTGCCGCGCCAAGCCTGGCACCAGCCGGGTCGTCGAGCCGGCCTGGAGCCGGTAGCGCCGCCGGCACGGGGTCAGGGGTGCGTGTCAGGGCGCGCCAGGCGCCGGCCAGACCCAGGCTGGTCAGGATGACGCCGGGGAAGAGCACCTCGGAGAAGCCTTCAATGGCCGAGAGCCACCACCGGTGGGCCCAGGCAGACGACGCCAGCCAGGCGCCGCGCATTGGCGCTGTAGGCACGCGCGTCGTCGAGGGTGCGCGAGAACCCGTCTTGCTGCACGGCCAGGTAGGGCGCGAAGAAGGGCGCGGTCAGGGCGATGGCCACGGCGGCGGCGACGGCGATGCGCGCCCAGTAGCCGGGCGAGCGCCACAGGCCACGTGTCACGGCGAAGAACACGGTGCCCAGGCCCACCATCAGCCCGGCGAAGATGCCGTAATAGGCGCACGACAGCGCCTGCGCCCATAGCACCAGGCCGAGCACGACGGCGCGCACTGTGCCCGGTCGATCGACGAGACGGTGGAACGCCAGCATCGAGAAGGGCAGGCCGAACGTCATGAGCAACTGGATGTGGGCGGTGCGCGCGAAGACGTAAGGGCAGAAGGCGAAGAGCACCGCCGCCACCGCCGCCGCGCCGCGGCTGGCCGACAGGTAGCGCACCAGGTAGTAGGCGCCGGCGCACCCCATCACGAACGCGAACACCACCACCGAGTTGTGGGCCAGATAGGGGTTGCCGCTCAGGCCCCAGGCGGGCAGGGCGACGACACCAGCGCCGATGTTGGCTTCCGAGAAGGCCAGGCGCGCGCTTGAACGGGTAGAAGATGTTGGCGTCGAAGAGGGCTCGCGGGTGGACGATGAGCGCATCGGCGACCCACGCGACATTCCAGATGCTGAAGCGTCCGTCGTCGGTGTTCACTCGTCCGATGCGATCGATCTGCGGGATGAGCGGGTAGGTGAGCGCCGCCGTCAGGAGAAGCGCCCGAGCGAGGACGGCCGCCGCCTTCGGCAAGCGCGCGATTGCGCATGCGAGCGGTATGGTACCATGGCGCCGCTGCCAACGGGTTGGCCGACCTCGTCCGCATGGATCGCCTGCTCGAGCTCACCTACGTCGCCGAACGCTCCCATTTCTGGTTCCGGGGCTTCCGCCGTTTCGTCACGCCCTGGTTGGCCGCCGCGTCGCGCCAACAAACCGGTCTTCGCCTGCTCGACTGCGGCTGCGGCACCGGCGCGAACCTCGCCCTGCTGTCGCGTCACGGCCAGGCCTTCGGCTTCGACTTCTCGTCACGCGGGCTGGACTTTGCCCGCGCGCAGGGGGCCACGCGCGTGGCGCGCGCCAGCATCGGCGCCATCCCGTTTGCCGACGCCACCTTCGACGTCGTCACTTCGTTCGACGTGCTCTACTCCCTGTCCGACGACGTCGAAGCCGCCGCCGCCCGCGAGCTGGCGCGGGTCGTCAAGCCGGGCGGTGCCGTGCTCATCACGGTGGCGGCGCTCGAGTCGTTGCGCGGCGGTCACGGCTCACTCAGCCAGGAAGTGCGCCGCTACACCGTGGCCAGCCTGACCACGCTGCTGCAGGGCGCCGGTTTCGTCGTGGAGCGCGCCTCCTACACCCACGCCACCTTGTTCCCGATTCTGTTCGCGGTGCGTAGCTGGCAGCGCTGGCGGGAAGGCGGCCAGGCGGCGGTCAGCGAAGGCGACATCAGCATGCCGTCGGCGCCGGTCAACGCCGCGCTCTCGGCGCTGCTCGCCGCCGAGTCGTGGCTGTTGCGCGTCGTCAACCTGCCGATCGGCAGCTCCGTCATCTGCCTGGCCCGGAAGCCGCAGTGACCGCGCCCAGGTGACCCTACGCGAGCGCTGATTGCGCGAGCTGTGGCGGGCCTGTTCGTGGGCGCTACGCCGTGGCTGTCGGCTACGGGGTCATCGCGTTGGTCGACGCCGCGCAGGGCACGCGCGTGGGCGCGTCACCGGACTGGCCGTGGCTGGTGGCCAGCGCCGCAGCCGGAGCCCTGGCCCTGGTGGCCCTGCGTGCCCCGGCCGCTGCCGCCGCCCGCTGGTCGTGCTCTCGCTGGTGTGGCTGCCGTGGCTGCCAGGACCGTGCCGGCGGCGTTCCTGCTGTGGGACGGGCCCCTCGAAGCGCTCGTGTGGGCCGCCGCGCTCGGCGGCGTGGCCTGGCTGAGCCACGCGACCGCCTGCGGTGGCCGGCGTGGCCGGCGGTGACGCCATCGCCGAGCGCGCCCTCGTGGCCGGCTTGCTGTCGGCCACCGTGTCTCTCGCGTCCTGGGCGACGGTGCGCGAGCGCGTGCCGACCGGCGACGAACCGCACTACCTGGTCATCACGCAGAGCCTGCTTCAGGACGGCGACGTGCGCATCGAGAACAACCATCGGCAGCGACGACTACCTCGCCTACTTCGAGGGCGTGCTCAAGCCCGACTTCATGCAGCGGGGCAGCGACGGCCAGATCTACTCGATCCACGCGCCCGGCCTGTCCGCGCTCGTAGCGCCGGCGTTCGCGCTGGCCGGCTACCCCGGCGGCCGTGATGACCGTGGTGCTCCTCACGGCGGCCGGGATGGCCCTGGTCTGGCAGGCGGCGTTCCTGGTGTCGGGCTCGGCGCCGCCGCATGGTTTGCGTGGCTGGCCGTCACGACGGCGGCGCCGATCGTGCTGCACGGCTTCACCATCTATCCGGACCCGGTGGGCGCGGCGGCGGTGATGGCGGGGGTGCTGGCACTGGTGTGGCTGGATCTGTCGCCGAGGGCGGCGCTCGGGCCGGGGCGGTGGCTGTCGGTGGGGGCGGCGCTGGCCCTGCTGCCGTGGCTCCACACGCGCTTCGCGCTGCTCGCCGGGGTCCTGGGTGCGGTGCTGGCCCTGCGCCTGATACGACGTCCTGGCGGCGGACGCGCGCTAGCCTCGATGCTGCTCGTGCCGACCATCGCCGCGGTGGGGTGGTTCAGCTACTTCTGGCTCATCTACGGCTCGCCGAACCCGGCCGCGCCGTACGGCCGCCGGCCCGGAAGCGAGCGATGGCCCTCATCCCGCGCGGGCTCGCCGGCCTGCTCGCCGACCAGCAGTTCGGCCTGGCCGTGAATGCGCCGGTGTTGCTGCTGGCGCTGGCGTCGCTGGTCCCCCTGGCGCGCCGGCGGGCGCGGCTGGCGGCGGAGCTGTCGCTGATCGTCGGGCCCTATCTGGTCAGCGTCGCGACCTATCCGATGTGGTGGGGCGGCAGCAGCGCGCCAGCGCGCTTTGCCGTGGCGGTCCTGCCGCTGCTGGCCGTGCCGCTGGCCGCGACGTGGAGTGCGGCGCCGACGGCGGGGCGCGCCGTGCTCGGCGTGCTGCTGGCGATCTCAGCGGTGTGGACGGGGGCGCTGGTGGCCGTCGATCACGGCGCCTTCATCCACAACGATCGCAGCGGCTCGTCGCTGCTCCTCGAGTGGCTGTCGCGCACCGTCGATGTGACGTTGGCGTTGCCGAGCGTGCACCGCGACGGCGCCCTCGCCGCGGCCGCGGACCTGGCCGTGTGGGCGCTGGCCGGAGTGCTCGCGGCGGCCGTGGCCACGCTGGTGTCACGGCTGACCCGCCGGTCGGTGAGCCGGACGGCCGCATGGCTGGCGGTGCCGGCGGCCGTGATGCTGGCGACGACGACGACGTGGGCGGCGCGCGACCGGCGCGCGCTGACGGCGTCCACTTCGCAGATGTGGTTCCTCGATCGCTGGTTTCCGAACCGGGCACCCGTGGCGCTGCAGTTGAACCCGGCGCGCGCGCTCACCCCCGGTGAGGTGCCGCGCCGCTTGAAGATCGGCACCAGCGTCCGCGGTCCGGCCCGGGCGGCCGACGCGCCGCTGCTCTACATCCCGTCACTGCCGGCCGGTGACTATGACGCCTTCATCGAGGGCCCCGCGGAGCTGTCGGGCACGCTGGTCGTGCGGCTGGGGCGGCAGGACCTGCCGATGGAGACCTGGAACCTGGACGGCCGGCGGGCGGCGCTACCCGGGCTGGTGCTGCGCCTGCCGGCCGATGCCCATTCGATCTCCATCACCGGCGACGGCAGGGCGCGCGCTTCCATCCGACGTTTGTGGCTGCGGCCGCACAGGCTGGCGCCCCGGGGCCAGCGGCCCACCGCCTCGTCTGCCGTCCGCTATGGCCAGGTGGTGGTGTTTGCGCTCGACGACCAGAGCTATATCGAGCCGGGGGCGCAGTGGGTGAGGGGGGAGGCCACGGCGGCGCTGGTGGTGCAGGCCGACCCGGGCGTGACGCCGGTGGTGCGGCTCCACGCCGGGCCGGTGAAGAACGTCGTGACGCTGTCGGCGGGGGGATTCCGGCGGTCGGTGACCCTCGCCCCGGAGCAGAGCGTGGAGGTGCCCCTGCCGGCGGACGCCCAAGCCCCGTCCGTGCTCTCGATCGCCAGCGCCCGGGGGTTCCGTCCCTCCGAACAGGGGCCGGGGAACGACGACGCGCGCTGGCTCGGGGTCTACGTGACCTGGCTGAGCACCGAACGGGTCGCGCCTTAGAAGCGGACTGTGCCGCCGAGGTAGAGACCCTTGAAGGTCAGCGAGCCGGTGTCGTTCTTGACGTCGTAGAAGACGTCGATGCTGCGGTAGCCGGCCTGCACGCCCACGTTCTTGTGCGGGTTGAAGGCGGCGTAGACGTCGAAGTCCACGTAGCGGCCCTTGTAGTCCTCCGACGCGCTGTCCGGCACCTTGAAGTAGCTGGCCTCGGCGTTCAAGGCCAGGTTCCTGGTGGCGTAGACCCGGGCCACGCCGCCAATCGTCGGCAGCGGCGCGATGGCCTTGGTGAACTCGTCGCCGATGGGGCTGTTGAGCCCGACGTTGACGTCGGTGTATTTGACGTCGAAAAGCACGCCCAGGAAGCCGCGCTCGCGGTAGAGGAAGTCGTACTCGTCAGCCGAAGCGCCAGGCCTTGAACTGCGCGGTCGTGGCCACCGGCAGGCCGACCCGGTAGCGCAGCCCGTTGAAGATGAACTCGCGCTTGACCTGGCTCTCGGCGTCGTAGGTCATCGGCAGGTAGTTGATGCGGAAGCGGTGCTTCTTGGCGGGCCGCAGCACCACGCGCAGGTCGCGCAGGCGCTGCTTCTCGACGCCGAGGTCGTTCACCAGGTCGACGTCGGTGCCCAGGATGCCGAGTCGCCTCGCTGTTGATGATGGCGGTGGGGGTCGGGCTCCAGAAGTTGAACGAGAGCTCGATGTGATAGTCCTCGCCCACGGTGTCCGGGCCGCCCGGCACCCGATACTGAGCATCGGCTCGCCCGGCCGACAGGCCGAACACGAGGGCGGAGGCGAGGAGGAATGGCGACCAGTGGAGCTTCTGCATGTATCCGACCCTTGGGCTGGCTAGCGACGACAAAATAAAGGCCCGGCCCGCGGGGGAGGCACAGCCAAGCGTCACTACGTGAACTATCGGCCTGGGGCCGAGGGGCCTACAGGGGTCGCGACGGCAGAGAGACGGCGAGCGTCGGGATCAGCTTTCGGCGGGCACGGGTTGCCGGTCGTTGTTCGAGAGCAGGCTGGCCCAGCGCAGCACCGCCGACCCCAGGATGACGATGGCCAGCACCATCAGGAGGACCGTGCACACCGTCAGGATGTAGCCCTGCGTGCTCACCGCCGGCACCTCGCTCATCGTGCGCGGCCAGTAGTTGTCGCGGATGTTCAGGAAGCCGCCGTACAGGGTATTGACGGCCAGGAAGATCAGCGGGCCGATGGTGACCCAGGTGTAGCGGGCCTTGCCCTGCGCGATCAGCATGGTCGTGGCCACGGCCAGAGCCACGCAGCCGAGCAACTGGTTGGCCACGCCGAACATCGGCCAGATGGTGTCGATCTGCCCGGTGTAGATGAAGTAGCCCCAGGCCCCGACCAGCGACGCGGTAGCGATGAACGCCCCGGGTATCCAGTCCGGCTTGGCAAATGGGGCGTAGATCTTTCCGAGCGCCTCCTGTATCAGGAAGCGCCCGACGCGTGTGCCCGAATCGATCGTCGTCAAGATGAAGAGCGCCTCGAACATGATCGCGAAGTGATACCAGTAGGCGAGCAGCCCCTGCATGCCGGGCAGGGCGCTGAAGATCATCGCCATGCCCACGGCCAGCGAGACGGCGCCGCCGGTGCGGCCTTCCACCTGTTCACCGACCGCCGCCTCGATCCGTTCGAGGTCGACGTGCTGCAGTTGCGCGCCCTGGAACGTCTGCCGCTCGTAGGCCGCCGGCGCCATGTTGATGGCGAAGTAGTCGCCCGGGGGCATGGCCGTCGCGGCGATGAGGGCCATGATGCCGACCACGCCCTCGACCAGCATGGCGCCGTAGCCAATCGGACGGATGTCGCTTTCCTTGTCGAGCATCTTCGACGTGGTGCCCGAACTGATGAGCGCGTGGAAGCCCGAGATGGCGCCGCAGGCGATGGTGATGAACGCAGAACGGGAAGAGCGGTCCCGGGATGATCGGTCCGCCGCCCGAGGTGAACTCGGTGAAGGCCGGCATCTGCAGGGTCGGGGTTGACGAACATCACGCCCAGGGCGAGCAGCAGGATGGTGCCGATCTTGGTGAAGGAGCTGAGGTAGCCGCGCGGCGCCAGCAGCAGCCACACCGGCAGCACCGAGGCCAGGAAGCCGTAGATGCAGAGCGCGATGACGAGCTGCGTCCGCGACAGATGGAAGAAGCTGCCCAGCCAGGAGTCGGGGTGGTTCAGCGGCTCACCGCCAGCCACCGCCGCCAGCATGGCAATCACGCCGATGACCGTGGCCTCGGCGATCCGGCCCTTGCGCCAGACATACATCCAGAAGCCCATGAACATCCCGATGGGAATGGTCATGGCAATGGTGAAGGTGCCCCAGGCGCTGTCGGCCAGGGCGTTGACCACGATGATGCCCAGGCCGGCCAGGGCGATGGTCAGGATGAACAGGATCGAGACGGTGCCGGCGGCCCCGGCGATCGGGCCGATCTCGGTCTTGACCAGGTCGGCCATGGACATGGCCCCGCGCCGCGTCGAGGCCCACAGCACCATCGAGTCGTGGACCGCGCCGGCCAGACAGACGCCGGCCACCAGCCAGATCAGTCCGGGCGCCCAGCCGAACTGCGCGGCGAGCATCGGGCCGACCAGCGGACCGGCGCCGGTAATGGCCGCGAAGTGGTGACCGAAGAGCACCCACCTGGAGGTGGGATAGAAGTTGGCGCCGTCGTACTTGGCGTGCGCCGGGGTCTGACGGCTGTCATCCAGCATCCAGATGCGCGTCGCGATGAACGCGCTGTAGTAGCGGTAGGCAATGGCCAGGATGCAGAGGGCCGGCAAGACGATGTACAACGCGCTCATAGGACCGGGATGATAGCAAAAAGCCGCGCCTGATCCGTTGTCATTCGCCCTCCCGACGCCCGCGGAGGCAAGTCGTGACATGTCGGCGCGGCGGCGGCTGGCGGCGGCTGGCGGCGGCGCCGCGCGACGGCGGCGAGTGATGGCCGCGAGGGACGGATCGAGGCGGCGCCACGAAGGGCGTCAGCGGGCGTCGCGCGGCGTCACGCCGGAGGGGCGGCAGGCGGCGGCGAGCCCGGCGGTGTCACCGGCGGCGTCACCGGTGGCGTGACGGGCGGCGAGTCTGGCGGCACGGCCGCCGGGTCGGGGCTCGCCGGCGGCGTCTCCACCGGCCGGGCTCGCTCGCGGCGCCGGAACAGTTGCTCGATGACGGTGGGTGCGCTGTTGAGCGGGTCCCAGCCGAGTCGCAGGATGGTGACCTCCACCGTCTGGCGGCCGAAGCCGAGCGCGTCGACGCAGCTCCACATGTAGAGGTCGAGCTCGCGGCCCTTCACCTCTGGGCCCGTGTCGAGCACGGTCCAGATGCCGCTGTAGCGCTCGCCGCCGGCCTTCACCCGGACCACGCTGCCGAGCGGGAGCAGCGCCGGATCGGCCGCGGCCATGCCCGTGCGCACGGCCACCCCGGCGGCGGTCGTCTCGCCCTTGCAGTACGCGGTGGCCTCGAAGCGCAACGCCGAGCCGAGGCGCGGGCGGCCGGTGGCCTCGAAGACCTCTTCGGTGGAATCGCGCGCGCGCGTGACGAACACGAAGAGCACGGCCGCCACCACCACGATGACGGCCAGAGCCCGGCGCGCGTGCCCCAGCCACGCCATCACACGCTCGCGAAGTGCTCGAATCCGGCGGGCAGCGGCACGTCGACGCCGTCGCGGGTCAGCACGCAGCCGGTCTGCTTGGTGAGGGTGCCGATACAGGTGAAAGGAGTCGCCGAGGCCGCGCGGGCCGCGCGCAGGCGGCCCTGGGCGCGCGGCGCGACCGCAAAGAGCAGCTCGTAGTCGTCGCTGGCGCCGATGGCGGCCACGACCGGATCCTCGCCGCGGGCGACGAACCACGCCCGGGCCGCCGGTTCGATCGGCAGGGCAGCGGCGTCCAGACGCGCCCCCACGCCCGCCGCCGACGTCAGCTGGTGAACCGCGTCGGCCAGGCCGTCGCTCAGGTCCACGGCGGCCTTGGCCGCCCGGTCGCGGGCCACGGCCCAGGCCTCGCGCAGGCGCGGCGTCGGCACCTTGTAGCGCGCGATGCAGGCGGCGTCGCCCGGACCGCCCGCGCGCAGCATCGCCAGGCCGGCGGCCGAGGCGCCGATGCTGCCGGTCAGCCACAACTGGTCGCCGGCCCGGGCGGCGTCGCGGCGCAGCACGCGTCGCGGCCGCACGTGGCCGGTGGCGGTCACGTCCACGACCAGCGGGCCGTCGGTGCGCGTGAGGTTGCCGCCGACGAGCGTGGCCCCGGCCAGGCGCGCGGCGGTGCTGACGGCGGCGACCAGCGCTTCGAACCCCGCCACCGGCAGCGAGTCCGGCAGGATCAGCGAGAGCAGCAGCCACGACGGCCGGGCTCCCATGGCCGCGAGGTCGCTGAGATTGACGGCGACGGCGCGCTGCCCGATGTCCTCCGGCGTGCTCCAGCGCAGGTCGAAGTGCACGCCCTCGACGAGGGCGTCGGTGGTCTGCACCAGCCACGAGCCGCGGGTGGGGGCCAGGACCGCGGCGTCGTCGCCGATGCCGATGATCACCCCCGTGCCCGGCCCCGGCAGTTGCCGGCGGAGCCAGTCGAGAAGCGCGTGTTCGCCGCGTTGGCCGACAGTCACGATGGGCCGGAGCGTACCACGGGCCTCGGCAGCGGCGCCATCGGCGGGTGCGTCGCGCCGCGCATCGGCCCGACCCCTGCCGCCGGCGTCGCCGGCCCCGAGCGCGGGCCCACGCCCGTGCCGGCGGCGCCTGGCGGGACGATCACCAAATGCCCCCGTACATGACGACGGCCGACGCGTGGTCGGCCGTAAGAGAGTGTCCCGCCGATGCCGTGTGGGGAGGATTGCTGAACCTGCATTAGCAGGTGGAGCCGCTGTAAAGCCGCGTTTCAGGCTTCCTCACGACGGAGGCATGCACACCACGCGGCTGACGCGACTCGCTTGGTAGGAACATTGGCTCAGACAAGCCTCCAAGATTCCATCACGAGCACGGCAGGAACGAGATCGATTCTAGGCCCCATCCCGGGCGCGGTCAAGAACGATCCGAGGCGCCGGGAGTTACGGCTTGACGACGACGGTAATCGCCTGATCGGCGGTGAGCGCGCCGTCGTCGGCGTGCGCCCGCAATACGTACTCGCCGGGCTTCGAGAACCACGCCGTCACCGTGACCCTGCCGTCGGCGGGCAGTTCGGGCGCCACCCAGTGCGGGGCCCACGGCGAGTTGCCGCCGGTGCGGGTGTCTTCCCACGCCGCGATCTGATCCTGGTCGAAGGTGACGGCGTTCGGCCCGCGGTAGACGTACCAGGACACGTGCAGGCCAACGTTCTTGCCGACCGTGACCCGCGCCGGCGGCTGCATCAGCCGGCGGGTGCGCGCGGCCTCGATCTGCGCGGCCTGCGAAGCCTGCGCGCCCACGGCCAGGGCCGAGCCGCGATTCTCCACGGCAGCCCCGGCCCCGAGAGCCCGGGCTCGCGGGATGCCGTCGTCGCGCACCGACAGCGACAGCGGCACGGCCTGGCCGACCCGCACCTCGATCCGGCGTGGTCCCTGCACCTCGAGGACCGGCGGCTTGTTCGCGCGCACTTCGGGGCTGCTGCGTGCCGGCGCCGAGCGCGCCGGTTTCCGACGCCTTCACGACGTCGTCGATCCGGTAGTCGAGGCGCAAGCGTGGCGTAGGCCTTCTCGGTCTTGCCCTTGGTGGTCAGCGTCCAGACCATCTCGTCCTTCTCGGTGAATCCCGGCGGCACCGGCACGCGGAAGACGAAGCGGTTGCGGCGCGGCAGGAAGTGCGTCGGCTGCCCGTGGTCGGCGGCTGCCGGTCGTGAAGCTGTTGTCGGGGCCGACCGGCACGTCGACCTCTTCCTGCCAGTTGCGGTTCATGTAGCCGAACACGAAGAACTTACGGCCGTCCGGCGTCCTCTTCCCAGCCTTCGTAGGCGGGCGAGACGTTCTGGCCGCTTCGAATAGGTGAGCGTACTGCGCCAGCGCGGGCGCGGTCGCCCCCAGCACCAGGGCCAGCGCGTAGCCAACGACTCGGCGCGTCATCGTCCGTCTCCCTCGTCTTCCCGCGTTACTACTGTTGCTGTTGCTGGGGCGTGCGGGCCGGCGCCGCTGGCGGCGCCGGCAGCGCGTCTGGCAGTTCGAGATTGCAGAAGCGGGCAGCCGATCATCGACGTCGTTGCGGGTCAGCTTCAGCTGCTCCTTCGCGGCGCCTGTCATCTCCTCCTGGAACTGCTCGTCGGTGAGCGAGACGCGCTTGCCGAGGTCGATGAACATGTTGGCCACCGAGCGGTTGCCCGAGCCCTGCCAGTTGCGCGGATCGGGCACGTTCTTGTTGCGCGGCGAGTTGTCCATGTAGCCGATGATGTGCAGGATGGTGCCCTTCGGCAGCAGCGGCGCCGCGTCGTCGGCGTAGTCGTAGCCGCGCACCCAGTTGTGGTCGTAGCCGACGCAGTTCAGCGTCTGGATGTTGTAGCCCCAGATCGCCTCGAGGCACATCCGCGCGCCGGGCGCGTGCAGGTGCGGCTCGAACGAGGTGATCTTGGTGTGCTCCTGCAGCACCGTGTAGGCGTGCAGCTGCTGGTTGGCTTCCATCGGCCGTGATGTCGATGTCGACGCCGTTGCCGAGGCTGACGGCTGGCGGTGCTGTACTCGGGCTTGTAGCCCTTGGGCATGAACTTGAAGCCGATCTCGAGGTGCGCCTTGGTGTCGCGGCCGTTCGAGTGCAGGTGCACCGAGTCGGAGACGATGCTGCGAGCCGGCCTTGAGCAGGCGCGCCGAGCTGCGGGTCGAAGAAGTCGGCGTTGCGGCCCACCTCGTGCACCGGCCAGGCGGTCGTGCCGTCGTCGAGCGCCGCCAGTCGAGCGTCGGCCGGCTCACTCGGTTCGCCGTCGATCACCCGGGTGCTCCAGATCATGTGGTGGAACACGTAGCGGCCGCCGACCGTGTCGCGGCCCGTGCCGGCCGGCTGTCGACGTCGTTGACTTCCTTGCACCTCGAGCGCGGCGACGTAGCGGTCTTCGGTGAGGCCGGTCGGCGACGCGCGGATCTCGCCCCACCAGTCGGGCGCGTCGCCCTTGACCACGATGTCGGTGGTCTTGACGACGAGGTCGGGCGTGCCGATCGCCCAGGCGCGTGGCGTCGGTCCACACGCGCGGCGGCCGGCATGTCGGCCGGGTTGCCGCGCGGCGCGCCGCTGTCGGCCCACTTGGCGATCATCGCGACCTCGTCGTCGCTCAGCGACGGGTCGTTCTTGAACTGCTGGATGCCGATGTTCTTCTCGACGTACCACGGCGGCATCACGCCGGCGCTGCGGGCCGATGCCGGTGCGCTGCTTGATCGCGCGCGCCCACGGGCGCACCTCCTCGTAGGTGACGCAGCGACATCGGCGCGACGCCGTCCGGCCGATGGCAGTTCTCGCAGCTGCGCTGCAGGATCGGCGCGATGTGTCTGGCGTAGGTGATCTCGGCGGGCGGGGCGGCGGCCGGAGCCTGCGCGTCGAGTTCGGCGCGCCATCCGAAGCCGGCCGCCACTAGCACGCCGGCGGCCACGGTGGCGCGATGCCAGGGGAAGGAGTGTCGGTCGCTCATACGTCACAGTCTCCCGTGTGGGGACGGAGCCCCGGAGGCAAACGGAGACACATGGTAGCGGACTACAAGCGGCCGGGATAGGACCAATTTCGGCCCGAGCCGAGGGGGGCGCCCCCGGCCCGGGCGGTGATTGTGGGGGCGCCGTCAGCCCTCGGCGGGCTCGACGAGATCCAGGGCCTGATCCACCATGCGTTCCAGCTCGCCGGCCCGTGCCGCCACGCTGCCGTCGACCTGGAGTTGGGAATCACGAGCCCGGAAGAACTCGTCGGCGATGTTGAGCGCGGCCAGGATGGCCAGGCCGAGGGTGTCGCTGGACGGCGCCGAATCAAAGGCGATGCGGAGCTTGCGATCGACGTACGAGGCCAGTTCCTGGACGTAGCTCGGGTCGAGCGAGCTGCGGATGGGATACCGCTGCCCGTTCACCTCGACGTGCACGACACGCGGATCGGCCATGGGGCGCTAGAGCTTCAGCGTGTCGAGTTCGGCAAGGATTTCGCCTACCCGCATACGGACGAGGTCGCGTTCCTCGCGCAGCGCCGTGACCTCGCTGCCGGTCTGCTCGGCCTGGCCGAGCCGTTCCTGGAGCGCCGTCAGCTCGCGCTGCAGGCGGCCGTTGTCTTCGGTGAGCCGCGTGTGCTCGCCCTTGAGCCGCGAGATCGTGCTCACGAGCAATTTGATTTTTTCTTCGAGCCGGTCGAACGGCTCCACTCCTGCCGCCATCGTCTTCGCCATCCTTGTTCCTCTGCTATCGCTGTTCGGCGCCGAGCCCGGCGCGTACCGCAGCCACGATGTCGCGCATCGCCGCCAGCACGTCGTCGTCGGTCAACGTGCGATCGTCGGCCCGGAACGTCAGGCGCAGCGACACGCTGACCTTGCCCGGCGGCACGCCGCGCCCCTGGTACCTATCGAACTCCCGAATGGAGACGAGTGACGGCGGCGCCGCCTGTCGGATCGTGTCACGAACGCTGCCCGCAGACAAGGCATCGTCGACGAGCAGCGATACGTCGCGCACCACCGCCGGAAAGCGCGGCAGCGGCTCGACCCGCATCGTCGTGGTGGCGGCCGCCGCGGCCACCACCGCCAGGTCGAGCTCGAGTACGAAGACGTCGTCGCCCTTGGGAATGCCGCGCGCGTCGGCCAGAGCGGGCGCGAGCAGGCCGACGACGCCGGCCTCGTGGCTGCCGGCCAGGACCGCGGCGGCCCGCCCCGTGACCAGGTAGTCGCGGGTCGTGGCGGCAAACGCCGGGGTGACCCCGAGCGCGGCGCACGCCTGCTCGACCACGCCCTTCATATCGAAGAAGTCCACGTCGCGCCGCCCGCCGCTCCAGTGATTGCCGGCCGCGGCGCCGGTCCAGGCGACGGCGAGCGCGCGCCGCTCGCCGTGACCGGCAAAGGCGGTGGCGATCTCGAACAGCCGCACGTCGCGCCGCCCGTGCCGGCGGTTGTGGCTCACCGCGTCGATGACGCCGGGCAGCACGCTCGGCCGCATCACCGCGAACGTCTCGGAGAGCGGATTGGCGAGCGTGATGAGCGGCGCGCCGCCGGCAAACGGCGTGGCCGCGCTGGCTTCGATGAAGGCGAAGCTGATGGCCTCGGAGAAGCCCATGCCGAGCATGGCCTTGCGCACGCGCGCGTCGCGGGCGAGGCGCGGATCGGACGGCGGCGGCGCCTGGTAGACCGGCGGGAAGAGGGCCGGCAGGTGTTCGAAGCCGTGGTGCCGGCCCACCTCCTCGATGACGTCCTCGGGCCGGGCCACGTCCGGGCGCCAGCCGGGCACGGTGACGCGCCACGCCGCCGCGTCGCCGCCGGCCGTCAGCGTGAACCCGAGCGAGACCAGGATCCGCTCCACCTCGGGCGGCGGCACCGGCATGCCGAGCAGCGCCTCGATGTGCGCGTGGCTCACCGGCAGCACGCGCGCGACGTGCGGACTGGCTTCGACGTCGACCATGGTGCCGTCGGCGCGGCCAGCGCCGATGAACTCGAGCAGCGCGCAGGCACGCGCCATGCCGGCCGGCGGCATGGTCGGATCGGCGCCGCGCTCGAAACGCACCGACGCTTCCGAGCGCAGCCCCAGCGCCTTGCTGGTGGCCCGGACCGACTGCGGCTTGAACCACGCGCTCTCGAACACGATGCGCGTCGAGCCGGCGCGCACTTCCGAGTCGGCGCCGCCCATCACGCCGCCGATGGCGACGGCGCGTCTCGGCGTCGGCGATGACCAGCATGCCGGCGGCCAGCGTGCGCGTCTTGCCGTCGAGGGTCGTCAGGGCTTCCTGGGCGCGCGCTGCACGCACGACGATGGCCTGATCGGCGAGCCGCGTCTGGTCGAAGGCGTGCATCGGCTGGCCGAGCTCGAGCAGCACGTAG
Source organism: uncultured Acidobacteriota bacterium (assembly GCA_963843885.1). Lineage (GTDB taxonomy): Bacteria > Acidobacteriota > Vicinamibacteria > Vicinamibacterales > UBA2999 > CADEFD01. Next base: position 41,519 of record CAWJMJ010000001.1, on the reverse strand, counting down.
TTGGTGATGTCGACGACGTTGCTGATCGGGCGGACGCCGAGCGCGATGAGGCGGCGCTGCAGCCAGGCGGGCGAGGGCCCGACCCGCACCTCGGCAGCGGCCCCGACGTAGCGCGCGCATAGCTCGGGCGCGTCGATGCGCACGGTGAAGCGGCCGGAGTCGCCGGTGCTGAGCTGCGCCGAGCGCAGGTGCCCGGTTGCCGTTGTCGACGGCAGGCGCAGCGGCAATCCGTAGACGGTCGCCACCTCGCGCGCGATGCCGACGACCGACAGGCAGTCGGGACGGTTGGCGGTCACGTCGAAATCGAGCACGGCGTCGCCGTCGACCGCGGTCACGCCGGGCGGCTCGTCGCCCGGCGGCGCCGGTTCGATGCCTTCGAGCGCGAGTCCGCGCAGCGACAGGCGGCGGCCCAGTTCGGCCGGGCCGTCGGGGACGTCCACGAAATCCCGCAACCAGGAATACAGCACCCTCATAGCGAGAACTGCTCCAGGAAGCGCAGATCGTTTTCGTAGAACAGACGGATGTCGCCGACGTCCCACTTCAGCATGGCGACGCGCTCGATGCCCATGCCGAAGGCGAAGCCGGTGACCTCGCCGGGGTCGTAGCCCACCGCCTCGAACACGCCCGGGTGCACCATGCCGCTGCCCAGGATCTCGAGCCAGCCGGTGTGCTTGCACACCGGGCACCCGGAGCCGCCGCAGCGGATGCAGCCGACGTCGACCTCGGCGCTCGGCTCGGTGTAGGGGAAGAAGCTGGGACGGAAGCGCACGGGCGTGCCGGCCCCGAACAGCGCCTCGGCCATCGCCAGCAGCGTGCCCTTGAGGTGGGCCAGGGTGATGCCGCGGCCGACGACCAGGCCTTCGCACTGGTGGAACATCGGCGTGTGCGTGAGGTCCAGGTTGTCGCGCCGGTAGACCGGGCCGATGGCCACGAGCCGCACCGGCGGGTCGTGCTTTTCCATGTAACGGATCTGCATTGCCGAGGTGTGCGTGCGCAGCAGCGTGAGCGGCTGCGGGGCCAGGGGCCGCCGGCCGCGTCGCGCCGTGTCCTCCTCCGACCCGCGGGCCTCGGCGGGGCTGTCGAGCGACGGCGAGGGCGCGAGCGGCTCGGACAGGTAGAGCGTGTCCTGCATGTCGCGCGCCGGATGCTCGTCCGGCATGTTGAGCGCGGCGAAGTTGTGGTAGTCGTCCTCGATCTCTGGCCCTTCGAGCACCTGGTAGCCGAGGCGCGTGAAGACCTCCTGGACCTGCTCGCGCACGAGGCTGAGCGGATGCCGGTGGCCGAGCGCCGGCGCGCGGCCGGGCAGCGTGATGTCGACGGCCCCGGCCGGCCGGCGCGTGGCGGCGAGCGCGGCGGCGCGGGCCTCGAGGGCCTGTTCCACGCGGGTCTTGAGCGCGTTCACCTGCTGCCCGAACGCCCGGCGGTCGGCCGGCGGCAGCGACGGCAGGCGGGCCATCAGGTCGGCGATCCTGCCGGACTTGCGGCCGGTCCAACCGACCTCGAGCGCCTTCAGCTCGTTTTCACGCGTGGCCGGCGCGCCGGCATCGGCGGCGGCGAGGGCCACGGCAAAAGCGTGCTCGTGCTCCGTGATGAGGGCGGTCAGCTCGTCGAGCGTGGACATGGGCAGGATCATAGAACAGGGATGGGGAGCAGGGACGTCGGACTGGCGGGCGCAGAGTGGCCGTACAGAAAAACGCACCAGGCGAAAGAGGGTGCTCTCTTCTGCCTGGTGCCCGTTCTTCCGCGGCCTGTGGCCAGTGTGACGTATCAGGCGACGCCGAGCGCGGTCTTGGCCTGCGCGATGACCGCGGCGAAGGCCGCCGCGTCGCGCGCTGCCAGTTCCGACAGGCTCTTGCGATCGAGTTCGATGCCGGCCTTCTTGACGCCGTTCATGAACACGCTGTAGGAGAGACCGTGCTCGCGCGCGGCCGCGTTGATGCGCATCACCCAGAGGCTCCGGTAATCGCGCTTCTTCCGCTTGCGGCCGGTGTAGGCGTAAACGCCTGCCTTGTCGGCCGCCTCCTTCATGAACTTGTAGAGCTTGCTTTGTTCTGGAAATAGCCCTTGGTGAGCTTTTCCAGCTTCTTCCGCTTGGCACGACGAACGGTGCCGCGTTTGACGCGAGGCATGCAGACTCCGGTAAGCGGTTAGGGGCCAGCGACGCCGGACTTGGTCCCGCAACACTGGGGGACCACGAGACGATGACGGAATAGCCCTAACCGCCGGTCATCGGTCGGGGACCGGGGCTCGGTGCCGGTCTCGGGAAGGCCATGCCTTGCCGAAATCCGCCGCGCCGGTCGATCCCAAGATGTCGCGCTCGTGGAGCGCGGGCTGGCCGGGTTCCGAACGCCGGAACCCGAACCGGTCTAGTCGTACGGCAGCATGCGGCGCAGCTTGTCCTGCTCCGACGTCGGAGACGAGCTTGTTGCCGCGGGCGTGACGCTTCATCTGGGTGGACTTGCTCGTGAGCAGGTGGCGCTTGAAGGCGGCGGCGCGCATGAACTTGCCGGTGCCCGTCTTCTTGAACCGCTTGGCGGCCCCCCGGTGACTCTTCAATCTTCAGCTTCTTCGCCATGTTCGTCTCTAGCTTTCCGTCAGCTCTTCAGTGCCGTCGGCCGACCGCGTGGTCCGCACCGCCGGTTTGCTGCCGCGCTTCTGCGTCAGGATCGTGTGCATCTGGTTGCCTTCCTGCCGCGGCATCGTCTCGGGCATCGCCACATCGGCCAGGTCCTCGATCAACCGCGTCAGGATCCGATGTCCGATCTCCGGGTGCGCCATCTCGCGTCCGCGGAAGAACACCGTCGCCTTCACCTTGTCGCCGTCTTCGAGGAAGCGCTCGATGTGCTTCTTCTTGAACTGGTAATCGTGTTCGTCCACCTTCGGACGGAACTTGATTTCCTTGACCTCGATGACCTTCTGGTGCTTCTTCGCCTCGCGTGCCCGCTTTGCCTCCTGGTACTGGATACTTCCCGTAGTCCATGATCCGGCAGACCGGCGGCACGGCAGTGGGGGAGATCTCCACGAGGTCGAGTCCCTTGGACCGGGCAATCGTGAGCGCCTGCGGCGGCGGCATGATGCCCAATTGCTGGCCCGTTTCATCGATCACCCGGATCTCGCGGACCCGGATGCGCTCGTTGGTGCGGACGCGGTCGTCACGACGACCCGAGCGGTTGCGATCGAATGCGATAGTCAGCCTCCAGAATGGAAAGAGCTTAGGGTAACCGCTTCTCGGCCGACCTCGGCAAGCGCTTCCGCGACGAACGTGGTCGAGCGGGGTGGCGCCGAGGTCGCCCTTGGACCGGCTGCGCACGGCGACGGCGCGGTCGGCCGCCTCGCGATCGCCGATCACCAGCATGTAGGGTACTTTCTGCAGCTGGGCTTCACGGATCTTGTAGTTGACCTTCTCCGGACGCTCGTCGAGCACCGCCCGCAGGCCCGCGGCCTGACAGCGTGCTCAGCGACCTCGCGGGCATAGGCATTGGCGCGGTCGGTGATGGGCAGCACCGCCACCTGCACCGGCGCCAGCCACAGCGGGAAGGCGCCGGCGAAGTGCTCGATGAGGATGGCGATGAAGCGCTCGAAGCTGCCGAAGATGGCGCGGTGGATCACGACCGGCATGTGCGCGGCGTTGTCCGCGCCGACGTAGGTGAGTTCGAACCGCGCCGGCATCTGATAGTCGAGCTGGATGGTGCCGCACTGCCACTTGCGGCCGAGCGCGTCGGTGATGTCGAAGTCGATCTTCGGGCCGTAGAAGGCGCCGTCGCCGGCGTTGAGCACGTAGGGCTGCTGGGCGGCCTCGAGCGCCTGGCTTCAGCGACGCCTCGGCGCGGTCCCACGTCGCCACTTCGCCCAGGAACTGCGCCGGGCGGGTCGAGAGCTTGGCCGTGTATGCGAGCCCGAAGTCGCCGTAGACGCGCTGCACCAGCTTGAGCAGCGCTTCCACCTCGGCGGCAATCTGGTCCTCGGTCACGAAGCAGTGCGCGTCGTCCTGCGCGAACTGGCGCACGCGCGTCAGCCCGACGAGCACGCCCGAGGCCTCGTTGCGGTGCAGCGGCGTCTGCTCGTGCAGGCGCAGCGGCAGGTCGCGGTAGCTGCGCTTCTCGCTGCCGAAGACCAGCATGTGGCCGGGGCAGTTCATCGGCTTGAGGCCCATCTCTCGCCGTCGGCCGCTCGACCAGGAACATGTTCTCGCGGTAGTGCTGCCCAGTGGCCCGAGGTCTCCCACAGCGCCTTGTTGAAGACCATCGGCGTCTTGACCTCGACGTAGCCGGCCGGGAACAGCACGCGAGCGCATGTAGTTCGGCGAGCGTGTTGTAGAGCGTCGTGCCCTTGGCCAGCCAGAACGCCGCGCCCGGCGCCCACGGGTGGAACATGAACAGGCCCAGCTCCTTGCCCAGCTTGCGGTGGTCGCGCTTCTTCGCCTCCTCGATGCGCGTGAGGTGCGCCTCGAGCTCCTTCTGCTGACAGGAAGGCCGTGCCGTAGACGCGCTGCATCGGCTGGTTCTTGGCGTCGCCCTTCCAGTAGGCGTTGGAGGTGGTCGGCAGCTTGAACGCCTTGAGCCGGCCGGTCGACGGCACGTGCGGGCCGACGCAGAAGTCGACGAAGGTGTCGCGGTCCTTGATGGTGTAGACGCGACACCTCGGTCTGCCCCGCCGTCTTCTCCTCGATCAGCTGCACCTTCAGCGGTTCGCCCGTTGGGCGAAGAAGCCGAGCGCCTCGTCCCGCGGCCACATCTGCGCGCTCGTAGACGCAGTCCTGCGCCGCCAGCTCGCTGCATCTTCGCTTCTCGATGGCGCTCGAGGTCCTCGGGCACGAACGGCCGCTCGACGACGAAGTCGTAGAAGAAGCCGTCGTCGATCGCCGGGCCGATGCCGCACTGCGTGCCGGGGAACAGCGCCGTGACCGCCGCCGCCAGCAGATGGGCGGTGGAGTGGCGGATAGAGCGCCAGCGCCTCGGGACTCTTGGTCGTGACGATCCGGACGCGCGCGTCCGCGGTCGAGCGGGAAGGAGAGGTCGACCAGCCGGTCGTCGACGACCGCCGCCAGCGCGGCTCGCGCCAGGCGCGGCGAGATCGTCGCCGGCCATGTCGCCGGCAGTGGTGCCCGCGGGCACGTGACGGCTGGAGCCGTCGGGTAGCGTGACGGTAATCGGAATGGCGTGTGGACTGTCGGGGATTCCGCGGCCTCGCCAGGGCATCGAGGGCGAGGCGCGCCAACGCGCGCTCGCGAGCCGAGTCGAATGGTAGGCACGGGCAGACTCGAACTGCCGACCTCCTGCGTGTCAAGCAGGCGCTCTAACCAGCTGAGCTACGCGCCTATAGTGCGTGTGCTCGGCCTCACGGGAACCTGGAGTATAGCACGCGCAAACAGCCCGGAAGCGCTGTCTGTACGCACGAACGCCCGGCACATGGAGCGACGCCGGGCGGTCGGTACGAACCGGAGCGGACCTACTTGACAGCGACCTTCAGTGCCTTGCCTGCCTTGAACTTCGGCACGCGACGCTTGCCGATCTTGATGGCGGCGCCGGTCTGGGGGTTGCGCGCGGTGCGCGCCTTGCGCTGGGAGGTGGAGAAGGTGCCGAAGCCGACCAGGCTGACCGAGCCGCCCTTCTTCAACGTCTTGGTGATTCCGTCAATCATCGAGGCCAGCGCCTTGCCCGCGGTGGCCTTGCTGCCGCCCGTGTCCTTGGCAATCTTGGCGATGAGTTCCTGCTTGTTCATCCGTTCCTCCAGATGCCTGGCCGCCCATCACCGAGACGCGCGCCGGCATTCCGCTTCCGCGTTATACGGTGCGTCAAGCTCGGCCGTCAAGCGCAAAAGCGCGATTTTACGGGTAGGAGCGCGCACCTGCGTGCAGATGGGGCGCCGCGCGCGTTGCGATTACGCCGCTTTCTTGGCGGCGGTCAGCGTCTCGACGGCCTTGTCGAGCATCGGATCGCCGGGCCCGCGCTCGGCGCCGAAGTCGAGGGCCGGCACGTCGACGGCGACATCGGGCGTGACCCCGCGCTCTTGCAGCGACGCGCCGCCGGGGCCGAGGTAAAGCAGGTGCGTCAGCAGCAGGCCAGAGCCATCGGGCAGCTTCACGACCTTCTGACGGCCGGCGCGGCCGAGCGTGCGTTCGCCGACGAGGCTCGCGCGCTTGTTGCCCGCCAGGGCGGCGGCAAACACCTCGGCGGCGCCCGCCGTGCCGTTGTCCGAAAGCACCGCGATCGGCAGCGTCAGCGCGCCGTCGCCGGCGGCGGCCGAGATCGCCTGCTTGTCCTTGCCCGCGCGCCTGCCGGTAGCCGAGCACGCCCGAGGGCACGAACAGGCGCGCCGACTCGAACCCGAGATCGACGTCGCCGTTGGCCGTGCCGCGCAGGTCGATGATCAGCCGCGAGGCGCCGCCGCGAGTCAGCGTCTGCACTTCGCTCCGCACCTGGGATCGCCGTGGCTTTCGTGAATTCGCCGATGCGCAGGTAGCCGGTGCCGGCTTGAAGCGCCCGGCCCTTGACCGGCAGCGCCGGCTGCTGCTCGCGCTGCAGCTCCACTTCGTGAGGCTCGGCGGCATTGCCGCGCAGCACGGTCAGCTTGACCTTGGTGCCGGCCTTGCCGCGCAGCAGGCGCATGCCCTCGAACACGGTGATGTCGCGGGTCGACTGGCCGTCGATCGCGCGGATGTAATCGCCGGGGCGCAGCCCGGCCTTCGCCGCCGGCGAGCCGTCGCGGGCCGCGATCACCCGCAGGTAGTACTGACGGGTCAGCTCGAGGCCGGTCGGCGCAGCGCCGCCGCGTCGCCGCATCGACGGTCTTCACCTGGTTTGTCGAGATAGGCGCTGTCGGGGTCGAGCCCGTCGGCCAGGCCGTGCATGGCGCCGTGCATCACCTTGTCGACGTTCACTTCTTCGACGTAGTTGTTGACGATCAGCGTGACGACGTCTTCGAAGATGCGCAGGGTCTTGTAGCTGTCGTCCTGCGCGGTCGGCCTTGCGGCCGAGGAATCCGCCGATGACGGCAAAGGCGAGCACGGGCAGCGACACGGCGAGCACGGCGGCGCGGGTTCGTGAGGTCATGGTTTCGCTCTCTAGCCATTGTAGGGGATTCACCGGAAGACCGTCGATGCGGACTTCGAAGTAGGTGGCGCCCTGTCCGGTCGGGTTGGCGCCGGCGGCGCCGACCACCTGGCCGCGGGTGACCGTGGCCCCCGGACGCAGGGCCGTGCCGGCCAGATGCCCGTAGACGGTGACGGTGTCGTCGCCGTGGTCTAGAACGGCGAGCACGCCGAAGCCGGTGAACGGCGCGGCATAGGCCACCGTGCCGCCGTGAACGGCGCGTACCGGCGCGCCCGGCGCGGCGCCGATCTCGATGCCGTTGTGCTGGGTGGCGGTGCCGACGGCAGTCGCCGCGCGGCCGAAGCGTGACAGGATCGGGCCGCTGACCGGCCACGGCAGATCGCCGCGGAACGGCCGCAGGGGCAGGTCGGCGGGGCCCGAACTGGCCAGACCGGCAACGGTGGCTTGCAGGCGCGTCCGCGCTTGTTCGAGTTCGCCGACATACTGCGCGGCCAGCTCGCGCCGCCGGTCGAGGTCGTCGAGCAGCCGGCTGCGTTCGGCCACGGCATTCCTGGCGGCGGCGTCGAGCGTCGCGGCTTCGGCCCGCAGCCGCGTCACCTGGCGCTGCTCGGAGGCAAGTTGTTCACGCGCCGCCTGCTCGTCGACGAGCAGCTTCCGGTGTGCGGCGATGCGCAGTTCCTCGATGCGCGCCAGCGCCACGACCCCGCGGCTGGCCCGGGCCAGATCGCGGCCGTCGGCGTTGGCCAGCAGCAGCCGGGCGTAGCCCGACTTGCCGCCGCCGCGTTTGTAGAGCGCTTCGAGCCGGCTCTCGAGCGCCGGGGTGCGTTCGACGCGTTGTTTTCGAATCTCGGCCAGGCGACGTTCCGAACTGGCGACCTTGGCGTCGATGGCGGCGAGCCTGGCGGTGACGGCCGCCAGTTCCTCGGCCCGCAGGGCGCGCGTGAGTTCGAGCTGGCGCAGCGACGAGAGCAGCGACCGCGACTGGGCCGCCAGTTGGTCCGACTCGCGCTGCAAGGCCCCGATCCGGTCGGCGGCCCGGTCGGCCAGAGCGGCGGCATCGGCGGCTGTCAGCGGCGCGTCCGGCCCGGGTGCGTGACCCGCGTCGGGCATCGGCAGGCGTTGCTCCGGTGGCGTGGCCGGCGGCGTCTGCACTGGCGCCTGCGCCGGCAGTCGTGGTGCCGGGTGGGATGTCGGCCCGGCCATCTGCGTTGCGGCCCACGGCCCGGCGGGGAGCGCCATCAAGCCAGCGAGACACAAGCCAGCGGCGCGTGGCGAGCCGTCGCGAAAGGACATCGCCACTAGAGTAACGCGGGAGCGCTACAATTCGACGATGTCTGCGTCCGCCTCCACGCCCGCCAAAGAGTTGCTCGTCGTCACGCCCGCCGAGCTTTTCTGGCTGACCGCGGGTCTGTGGATGGGTGGCGTGTGCCTGCTGGCGCTGATGCCGGTCATTCTGGCGCCGCGGCTGGGGCCGGCCATGGGTCTGGCCCTGTCCTACCTGCTGTTCTTCGTGTCGTGGCAGCCGGTGCAGCGCCTCACGCAACGCGCCCTGGCGCCGGGGGCGGCCTTCATCCGCATGCTCGCGCTCGTGGCCACGGCAGCCACGGTGGCCTATTTCCTGCGCGAGGCGCTGGGCGCGCTCATCAGCCGGTCCGGCTGAGCTCCGACCGCACACTATAATTCTTCCGTGCGCGCGCTCGGTATCGACTACGGCGGACGACGGATCGGCATGGCGCTCAGCGACGCGAGTGGCACGCTGGCCTCGCCCTTCCGCACCTTCGAACGGCCTCGCTCCGAGCCCGAGACGGTGCGCCTGCTGTGCGAGGAGATCGCACGACTGGCCGCCGACGACGACGGCCTGGCCACGATTGTGGTGGGCTGGCCGCGCCGACTCGACGGGACGCCCACGGCCCAGACCCCGATTGTCGAGGCCTTCGCCCGGGCCATCGGCCAGGCGACCGCCATTCCCGTGGTGCTGCAGGACGAACGGCTCAGTTCAGTCGAAGCCGAGTCGCGGCTCGCACTGAAGGAACGCGACTGGCGTAAGCGCAAGAGCAAGCTCGACGCCGCCGCGGCGGCGGTCGTGCTGCAGGATTACCTCGACGAGCGTCCCCGTGCGTAAGTGGGGCGTGCGCGCGGCGGTGCTGGTGGTGGTGCTGGCCATTGCTGCCGGCACGGCCGCCTACGCCCTACGGGCCGGCGCGCTGAGGCCCTTTCGCGCTTACCCGGGCGAGGAGCAGTTCGTCGAGGTGCCGGCCGGCGCCGGACCGCGAACCATTGGCGCCCGGCTCGTCGCCGCCGGCGTCGTGCGCGACACCCGCACGTTCCGCGTGGCCTTGTGGCTGACCGGCCGCGCGCGCGATCTCAAAGCGGGTGAATACCGCTTCACCGGTGCGGCCAGCGCCGTGGACGTCGTCGAGCTCATCGCCCGCGGCGCCATCTACACCCGCCCACTGACCATCCGGGAAGGGCTGAACATCGCCGAGATGGCTGACATCTACGCGTCGAGCGGCTTGGGTTCGCGCGCGGCGTTCATGGAAGCCGCCACGGACGTGTCGTTGATTCGCGACCTCGACGCCGAGGCCACCGATCTCGAGGGCTATCTCTTCCCAGATACCTATCCGGTGCCGCGCCGCACGCCCGCCCCGGTCCTGGTAGCGCAGATGGTGCGCGGCTTTCGCGCGGCATTTCCCGGCGCCCTCATCGCCCGCGCGGCCGCCGACGGCCTGTCGGTGCGGCAGGTGGTCACGCTGGCCGCGCTCGTCGAGAAGGAGACGGCGCAGGACGCGGAACGCCCCATGGTGGCCGCGGTCTATCGCAACCGCCACCGCCTGGGCATGCCGATGCAGGCCGACCCGACGGTCATCTACGCGCTGCAGCGCGCCGGCCAGTGGGATGGCAACCTGTCACGCGCCGACCTGGCATTCGATTCGCCCTACAACACCTACCGCTACGGCGGTCTGCCGCCCGGGCCGATTGCCGCGCCGGGCCAGCGCGCTCTCGAGGCGGTGGTCGCGCCGGCGGCCGTCGATTATCTCTACTTCGTGAGCCGCAACGACGGCACCCACGTGTTTTCGACGACGCTGGCCGAGCACAACCGCAACGTGTTCGAGTGGCAGATCAAGTACTTCCGCGAGCGCCGGGCACGCGAACGCGCGGAAGGCCGCGGCGGCCCGTAGCCACACACGCCTCAGGCGCGCGCGCACGGCGCGCCGAGGACGAGGCCAGTCTCACGGGGCGACGGGCGGCGCCGCGACGGGTGCCGCGACGTTGCGCGGCCACAGCGCCTCCGGCCGTCCCCGCCAGATCCACGCGATGTAGTCCACGAGCGGCGGTTCGGCCTCCAGTTCGCGCAGCCGCGCGTTGACCTGCCCGCGGTGGTGCATGCTGTGCATGGCGACCTGACGGGCGGTTTCGGCCAGCGTCGGATGGCTCACGGCGGCGTGACGCTCGATGGCGCGGCCGGCCCACGGCAGCACGACCTGGCGCCCCAGGTCGTCCGGTGTGGTGGTGCTGAGATAGGCCTGCACGCCGGCGTGCGCGCCCCGGCCCCACGCGGCCAGCGCCGGCGCGTCGGCAAACGCCGCCGCCTTGACCAGCTCCGGCGTGCCGCCCTGCCAGATGGCCGTGAACGCCCGTTGCACGGTGTGGATGTGATGCAGCCAGGTGCGGATGCGCTCGTCGGCGCGCGCCGGCCCCGATTGCAGCGTCGTGCTCCACACGAGCGCGTCGGCCCACTCCATGTGTGCCGCCAGTTCGAGTAGCTCGTCCCGCGTTCCCATCGTCCTCTCGCTTTCGTCGCGCGGCCGCAGCCGTCCGGTTAGCGTTCGCCCCACTTGAGTTTCTGGCGCAGCACCTCGAAGTAGGTGCGCGCCGTGGCCCGCACCAGTTTCACCGTGCGCGGCGCGCGCCGCACCGTCACTTCGTCGCCGGCCGCCAGCGGCGCCCCGGTCTGGCCATCGAAGGTCACGTAGACCTCGGCGCCCGATTCGTCCAGGCTCACCACCACGCGCACGTCACGGGTGGCGGGCACGACGATGGGCCGGTTGCTGAGGGTGTGCGGCGCAATCGGCGTGATGATGAACGCGTCCATTGCCGGGTGCACGATCGGCCCGCCGGCCGCCAGGTTGTAGGCCGTCGAGCCGGTGGGGCTGGCCACGATCAGGCCGTCGGCCTTGACGTGGGTGACGAACTGGTCGCCCACCCACACCGAGAGGTCGATGATGCGCGAAATGGCCGTGCGCGTGAAGACCACGTCGTTCAACACCGCCGTGGAGTCCACGGTCCGACCGATCACGCGAGGTCGTGGCCTGCAGCATCATGCGTTCGTCGAGCTGGGCGCGGCCTTCGACCACGTCGGCCAGCGCGTCGAGCAGCTCCGGCCGGGTGATTTCGGTGAGGAAGCCGAGGCTGCCGAAGTTGACCCCCAGGATGGGGACGTCCCGGTCGCCCTTGGCAATGCGATCGGCCATGGCCAGCAGCGTGCCGTCGCCGCCCAGCACCACGATCAGGTCGACGCGGTTGGGCAGCTCGTCGCGCTCGACCACCGTCTCGGCCGGGTCGGCGAGCAGGGCCGCCGCGTCCGGCGCCCAGCACGCCGCGAGGCCGCGCGCGTCGAGCCACGCCCGCAGTTGCGCCAGCGTGTCGCGGGCGGCGATCAGATCCGGTTTGGCGACGATGCCGATGCGCATGGGATCAGGCCTGGGAACGGGCGAGGCGGAAGTGCATCAGGAACTCGCGATTGCCTTTCGCGCCGACGAGTCGGCGAGGGCGTGGACGCCACGCGCGTCCATCCTATCGCAGCGGCCTTCACCGTCACCTCGGCCTGCACCCGGGCGTGCACCGCCGGATCGCGCACGACGCCGGAGGGCGCGTCCTTGCGGCCGGCCTCGAACTGCGGCTTCACCAGCGCCACGACGTGCGCGTCGGGCGTGACGATGGTGGCGAGCGCCGGCAGGATGAGCGCCAGCGAGATGAACGACACGTCGACGGTGGCCACGGCGGCGCCGCCGGCCAGGTCGGGCAGCGACTCGGCGGTGAGATGGCGCGCGTTCACGCCTTCGACCACGACCACGCGCGGGTCGGTGCGGATGCGCCAGTGCAACTGGTTGTGGCCGACGTCGACGGCCACGACCCGGCGCGCCCCGCGGGTCAGCAGCACGTCGGTGAAGCCCCCGGTGGACGCGCCGATGTCGACGGCGAGCACGCCGGTCACGTCGATGCCGAACGTCTCGAGGGCGTGCGCCAGCTTCACGCCGCCGCGGCTGACCCACGGGTGGTCGGGGCCGAGCACTCTCACGTCGGCGTCGTTCCGACACCATCGTGCCGGCCTTGCTGGCGGCCCGGCCATCGAGATCGACCTGGCCGGCCATGATCAGCGCCTGCGCGCGTTCGCGCGACTCGACCAGCCCGCGCTCGGACCAGCAGCTGATCGAGGCGCAGCTTCATCGCGCCCGGCCCGGACGGGTCACGAGCGCCGTCCCACGATCCACTGCGCGATGGCGTCGAGCTGGGACCAGCGCAGGCCGCCCTGCGGCCAGCGCGGCCCCGGCGCGCGCCGTCGCTTCGCTCGGCGAGCGTCTTCGGAGTCGCTCGAGCCCGAACAGCGCCGGGTAGGTGGGCTTGCCGGCGGCGGCGTCCTTGCCCGAGGTCTTGCCGAGCTCGGCCGACGCCCCCTCCACGTCCAGGATGTCGTCGACGATCTGAAAGGCCAGGCCGATGTTGGCGGCCGAGTCGTCGAGGGCGGCCAGCCGCGCCGGATCGGCGCCGGCCATGATCGCTCCGGCCGCCGCGGCGGCGCGAATCAGCGCGCCGGTCTTGCGGGCGTGCATGTCGGCGAGGTCGCTCGGCGCCGAGCATCGCCGCCGGCGCGGCCCCCTTGCCCGCCGCTTCGAGGTCGATGGCCTGACCGCCGACCATGCCGATGGCGCCAGCGGCGCGCGTCACGAGCTCGAGCACCTGCAGTTTGCGCGCGAGCACCACGGGGTCGCCGCCACGCGGCTCGCGGGCGATGAGCTGAAAGGCTTCGGCCTGCAGACCGTCGCCGGCGAGAATCGCCTGCCCCTGGCCGACCACGACGTGAAGCGTCGGGCGGCCGCGCCTGCAGCGCGTCGTCGTCCATGGCCGGCAGGTCGTCGTGGATGAGCGAGTAGGTGTGGATGATCTCGAGGGCGCAGGCGGCCGGCAGGGCCAGGCGCCGCGCCTCGTCGCGATCGTCGCCCTGGGCCCGGGCCACGGCATCAGCGGCAGCCAGCACCAGGATCGGGCGCAGGCGCTTGCCACCCGCCATCACGCTGTAGCGCATGGCCTCGGCGATGACCGCGGGACAGGCCGGCGGGCGCGGCAGGTAGCCGTCGAGGGCGCGCTCGACCGCGTCGCGGCTGGCCGCCGCGAAGACTTCGAACGGGACCACTACACGATCCTCGTCCTGTCCGATCTCGGTGAGGGTGGGCGCGGCCGGCACGAGTTCGCCGCGCTCGTTGAGGATGTCGATGCGCCGTTCGGCGGCGTCGAGCCGCTCGTGGCAGAAGCGCTGCAACTGCACGCCGCGCTCGTAGAGCGCCAGCGACGCCTCGAGCGCCAGGTCGCCGTCCTCGAGCTTCTTGACGATGGCAGCCAGTTCCGCGATGGCCGCCTCGAAGTCCTTGATTGTGTCGTCCATCATGCTCTCCCGCGTGGCTGCCGGTCGCTGTGGATGTCGCGCACCTCGCAGCCGATTTCCCCGTCGCCGAGCGTCACCAGCACCCGGTCGCCCGGCGCCACCTGGTCGGCGCGGCGCACGAGCGCCGTCCGGTCCTCGTTCCAACACACCGCGTAGCCGCGGCCCAGGACGGCCAGCGGGCTGAGCGCGTGCAGGCGGGCGGCGGCTTCGCGGGCCCGGGTCTGCCCGGCGTGCTGACGCCAGCGCATGGCCGTATCGAGACGGCCGCGCAGATGCACGAGCGACGCGCGCACTCGCCCCAGGCGTTCCTGCGGACGGTGGGCGTCGAGGGCGCGGACCAGCGTGTCGAGCCGGCGCCGGCGTGCGTGCGCGGCGCTTCCAGCGGCCATCCGCAGGGCCCCGGCCAGCTCCGAGACATGCCGCTGACGAATGGCCAGCCGTCCGGGCAGGCCGGCGAAGGCGGGCCGCCCCTCGTAGTAATGCAGCCGCGTGGTCAGCCCCTGCATGGTGGCCCGCATGGCCGAGCGGGTGCGCCGGTAGAGCACCTCGATGGCGCCCACGAACTCGTCCTTGCGGCCGACGACGATCTCGGCGGCGGCCGAGGGCGTGGGCGCGCGCAGGTCGGCGACGAAGTCGGCGATGGTGACGTCGGTCTCGTGGCCGACGGCGGAGATGACCGGCACGGCGCAGGCGGCGATGGCGCGGGCCACGACCTCTTCGTTGAACGCCCACAGGTCTTCGATCGAGCCGCCGCCGCGGCCGGCAATGACCACGTCGACGTGGGCCACGGTGCACACCAGCCGCAGGGCGCGCGCGATTTCGCCAGCGGCGCCGTCGCCCTGCACGCGGCACGGCGCGATGACCAGGTGCGCATTGGGATAGCGGCGGCGCAGCACGCGGATGATGTCGCGCAGGGCCGCGCCGTCGCGCGAGGTGACGATGCCGATGCGCCGCGGCAGCGCCGGCAGCGGGCGCTTGCGCGCCTGGTCGAACAGGCCCTCGGCGGCCAGCCGCTTGCGCAGCTGCTCGTAGGCCAGCTGCAGCGCGCCCAGGCCACGCGGTTCCATATGCTCGCACACGAGCTGATACTCACCGCGTGGGTCGTAGACGCTCAGGCGGCCGCGGGCAATCACCCGCGCGCCGTCCTCGGGCGTGAACTTCAGCAGGCGCAGCGACGAGCGGAACATCACGCCCTTGAGCTGCGCGTGGGCGTCCTTGAGCGTGAAATACAGGTGCCCGGTGTTCCAGACTCGCGCGCCCGAGAGTTCGCCCTCGACCCACACTTCGTGGAACTCGGATTCGACCAGCGTGCGCAGCGTGGCGGTCAGCTCGCCGACCGTCAGCACTCGCCGCACCGGCGCCGGGGCCGGCGGCGGCGTGGGCTCGGGCTTCGTCGAACGGAAGGCCGCTGCGGATCACGGTAGCGACGTCACGCCCGGCCGCGCCAGGCGCTCGATGTCGACGGCCGACAGGCTCACGCGCTCGATGCCGGTGGCCAGGCCGGTCGCCGGGTCGGCGCGTGACGACGACGCCGTTCAGCCGCGGATCGCCGGCCGCCGTCTCGAAGCGCGCCGGCAGGGCGCTCAGGAACTTGGCGATGACCGCGGCCTTCTCGACCCCGATCACGCCGTCGTGGGGCCCGGTCATGCCCGCATCGGTGAGGTAGGCGGTGCCCTTCGGCAATACGCGCTCGTCGGCGGTCTGCACGTGGGTGTGCGTGCCGACCACCGCCGTGGCGGCGCCGTCGAGGTACCAGCCCATCGCGATCTTCTCGGAGGTCACTTCCGCATGCATGTCGACGAAGACCAGCTGCGCGCCCGCGGCGCGCAGGCGCGCCGACCTCGCGGGCGGCGGTCGTGAACGGATCGTCGATGCTGGTCATGAACACCCGGCCCATGACGTTGACCACGCCGACCGGACGCCGTTGGCGGCGGTGGCCAGGAAGCTGCCGCTGCCCGGCGCGCCGGCCGGGAAGTTGGCCGGGCGCAGCAGGCGAGGCTCGCGCGGGATGTAGTCGAGCACTTCCTTCTTGTCCCAGATGTGGTTGCCGGAGGTCATGACCTGGACGCCGTACGAGAACAGCTGATCGCCGATGTCGCGGGTGATCCCGAAGCCGGCGGCCGCGTTCTCGCCGTTGGCAATGACGAAGTCCACGTCGTAGTGGGCGACGATGCCCGCCAGACCGGTCCGCACCAGGTCGCGGCCGGGGCGTCCGACGATGTCGCCGATGAACAGGAGCTTCATCGCGCGGCGTCCGTGGTGATCGGGATCACGATGCCTTGCCCGCGGCGTTCACCGAGTTTGGGCAGGCGGACGCGCAACTCGCCGTCCTTCAGTGCGGCGGTGGCCTTGGCGGCGTCGATGGCGGCATGCACCCGCACGGCCCGGGCGAACCGGCCGAAGTCGCGCTCGACCAGGTGGAAGCTGGCCTGGCCGCGCGCCGTCTGGTCGGGGCGATCCTTCTCGCCGGCGATGATGACCACGCCGGCCTTGACGACGATGCGGAGGTTGGCGGCCGAGACGCCGGGGACGTCGAGCAGCAGCTCGAAATGGTCGTGGGTCTCGAAGACGTCGAGCAGGGGCAGGCATTCGCCGGTGAGCTGCGGGTGCCGCTCGGGCCGCTGCCGGGCCAGGTCCTCGAACAAACGTCGAACCTCGGCCGAGACGTCACCGACGTCGGAAGAGATGGGCAATCGTGACAGGGGGCGCATCTGGAAGGCTCGGGAACTCCGGCATTGTACCGCGACCATTGGCGGCAACGTACCGCCCCCGTGGCGGCCGACGGCAGATGGCCCGGCGGACGACGTGACTGGCCGTAATGTGAGTGTAGCTTAATCAGATAATCTGCTTGACTGAAACTAATCTAGTGATACACTCGTCTCAAGTCACGGAAGGAGACTTAAGAGATATGGCAACCAAAGGCAAAGTGATCGGCATCGACCTCGGCACCACCAACTCCGTCGTCGCAGTCATGGAGAGCGGCGAAGCCGTGGTGATCGTCAACCAGGAGGGCGCGCGCACGACGCCTTCGGTCGTTGCCTTCGCCAAGGACGGCGACCGGCTCGTCGGCCAGGTGGCGAAGCGCCAGGCGGTCACCAACCCCGAGAACACCGTGTTCTCGGTGAAGCGCTTCATGGGGCGCAAGTTCAACGAGGTCACCGAGGAAGTCAAGCGCGTGCCCTACCGGGTCTCGCAGAACGCCAACGGCGATGCGTGGATCGACGTGCGCGGCAAGCAGTACTCGCCGCCCGAAATCTCCGCGATGATCCTGCGGCAAGCTCAAGAAGGCCGCCGAAGACCATCTCGGCGAGCCGGTCACCGACGCGGTCATCACCGTGCCGGCCTACTTCAACGACGCGCAGCGCCAGGCCACCAAGGACGCCGGCAAGATCGCCGGGCCTGAACGTGCTGCGCATCGTCAACGAGCCGACCGCGGCGGCGCTGGCCTACGGCCTCGACAAGAAGAAGGACGAGACCATCGCTGTCTACGACCTCGGCGGCGGCACCTTCGACATCTCGGTGCTGGAAGTGGGCGAGGGCGTGGTCGAGGTGAAGTCGACCAACGGCGACACGCATCTTGGGCGGCGACGACTTCGACCACAAGATCATCGATTGGCTGGCCGAGGAGTTCAAGAAGGCCGAGGGCATCGACCTGCTGCAAGGACCGCATGGCCCTGCAGCGCCTGAAGGAAGCGGCCGAGAAGGCCAAGATCGAGCTGTCGGCGGCGATGGAGACCGAAATCAACCTGCCCTTCATCAGCGGCGACGCCACCGGTCCCAAGCACCTCACGGTGAAGCTGACGCGCGCCAAGCTCGAGTCCGCTGGTCGAAGACCTGGTGCAGCGGTCGATGGGCCCGGTGAAGAAGGCGCTGGAAGACGCCGGCGTCAAGCCCTCCGACATCGACGAAGTGGTCCTCGTCGGCGGCTCCACGCGCATGCCGCGCGTGCAGGAGGCGGTCAAGGCGTTCTTCGGCAAGGAACCGCACAAGGGCGTGAACCCGGACGAGGTCGTGGCCATCGGCGCGGCGCTGCAGGGCGGCGTGCTGGCCGGCGACGTCAAGGACCTGCTCCTGCTCGACGTGACGCCGCTCTCGCTCGGCATCGAAACCCTGGGCGGGGTCATGACCACGCTCATCACGCGCAACACCACCATTCCCACGCGCAAGAGCGAGACCTTCTCCACCGCGGCCGACAGCCAGACCAGCGTGGAAGTGCACGTGCTCCAGGGCGAACGCCAGTTCGCGCGCGACAACCGCACGCTCGGCAAGTTCCAGCTCGTGGGCCTGCCGCCGGCGCCGCGGGGCGTGCCGCAGGTCGAGGTCACCTTCGACATCGACGCCAACGGCATCGTCAACGTGTCGGCCAAGGACAAGGCTACCGGCAAGGAACAGAAGATCACCATCAGCGGTTCGAGCGGTCTGGCCAAGGACGACGTCGAGCGCATGGTGAAGGACGCCGAAGCCCATGCCTCCGACGACAAGGCCAAGCGCGAGCTCATCGATGCGCGCAACCAGCTCGACTCGCTGGTCTACTCGGTCGAGAAGACCCTGACCGAATCGAAGGACAAGCTGCCGGCCGGTGAGGCCGAGCGCGTCCAGACGGCGCTCGACGCGGCCAAGAAGGCCGTGCAGGGCGAGGACCACGCCGCCATCACCTCCGCGACCGCCGATCTCCAGAAGGCGTCGCACCAGATGGCAGAGGTGCTCTACAAGGCCACGCAAGAGGCCGGTGGCGGCGAGCCGGGTGCGCCCGGCGCCGACGGCGGCAACGGCGGCGACAAGCCGGCCGACGACGACGTGGTCGACGCCGAGTTCTCCGAGACCAAGTGACGCAAACGTCGTGGCCCGGGGCTGAGGCCCCGGGTCACGCCGTTCGAATGCCGACCACGCAAGCCGAACAACCATCCGCAAGAGACGACAGGCGGAAGCGACCACCACCACCACGGCGCTGCGCCGCAGGGCCGACCATGCAAAGGAACCAACTCATGGCGATTGCGCGATTCAATCCGTTTCGTGACCTCACGGCGCTGCCGGGCAGCCTGCGCGGCGACGGCGGGTGGGTGCCGCCGGTGGACATCTACGAAACCGCCGACCGGGCGCTCGTCATCAAGGCGGAACTGCCCGAGATGAAGCGCGAGGCCATTGAGGTCACGGTGGAGCACGGCGCGCTTACCATCAGCGGCGAACGGCCCCTGCCGGCCGACGTGTCGCGGCGCGACTACCGGCGAGTGGAACGGCCGTACGGCCGGTTCGTCCGGCGTTTCGCCCTTCCCCCTTCCGTCGACGCCTCGAAAGTCGAGGCGGACTACAAGGACGGCGTCCTCAACGTCCGCCTGCCGCTGCGGGACGAGGCCAGACCTCGCACCGTGCCAGTGGCGGTGGCCTGACATGTCGTTCCTCCTGCATTGGATCGTCGTGGCCGCGGCGCTGTGGGTGACGACTCGCATCGTGCCCGGCGTCACCGTGTCGGGCTGGGCCGCGTTGCTCATGGGCGCGGCCGTGCTTGGGGTGGTGAACGCCGTGGTGCGCCCGGTGCTCACCCTGCTGACGCTGCCCATCACGTTCCTCACCTTGGGGCTCTTCTACCTGGTGGTGAACGGAGCGACCTTCGGCCTGGCCGCAGCCCTCGTGCCCGGCTTCGGCGTGGCCTCGTTCCTCTCGGCGGTGCTCGGCGCTTTGGTCACGGGCCTGGCAGCCTGGATCGTGGGCGCCCTCGTGAAACCCACGGGCGCACGACGCCGGGATTGATTCCGGCCCCGGGAATTCGTTAGTGTGAGAGGCTATGTCGGATATTAAGAACGATTCAGACGGCCCGGTCGAAGATCCGGTCGTCCGCCCGCAGGCCCGGCCCATCGAGAGCCGCTTCCTCTATGTCGACGTCGCGGCGGCGCGCGCCAAGCAGCTGCGCAAGGGCGCGACCGTGCGGCTCGACGTCGGCACGCCTCGCGCGGTCAAGCCCGAACGGCTGGCCATGGAAGAAGTGAATCAGGGCCTGGTCGAGTGGGACCTGCCCGAGTTCTCCGTGCTGCTCGAAAAGCGCTGACCGCTCCGGCGGAACCCGCGGCGGCGTGATCTCGTCCCCTCAGGTGGGCGGACGTGACCGCCGCTGGAGGGATCCATGGGAGCAGTGCTTGCGCTCGGGGCCGTTGCCGCCGGTGCCGTCGCCGTTGGCTTGGCCGGCGTCGTCTGGCTCCTGCTGAAGCTAATCGTCCTGCCCATCCGGCTGGCCTTCGCCGTAGTCAAGTTCGTGCTTGGGCTGGCGGCGATGGCCGTCGGCACGGTCCTCCTACTTGCGCTCGCCCCGGTGCTGGTGGTGGGCGTCGGCGGTGTGGTCGTAGTGGCGCTGGTGGCCGCCGCGCTGACCGTGTTCCTTCCCCTCGTCCCGTTCGCGTTGCTCGGCCTGCTCGTGTGGTCGTTGTGGAAACGACCGGCCGCCCTCGCGTAATCGTGGGGCCGACTGGCCGCGTCACTTCGCCGCGCCCGCCCCGGGCGCGGCTAGCTGCTGCTGGCCACCGCTGGCGGCGTCCGCAGATGCCAGTCGGTGGCCTGCTGGAAGGCCGCGCCGGCCCGGATCAGCGATGCCTCGTCCCACATCGCGGCCGTGAGTTGACAGCCGATCGGCAGGCCCTCTGGCGACAGCCCGCACGGCAGGCTCACCGCCGGCACGCCGGCCAGGTTGGCGCTCACCGTGAAGATGTCGGCCAGGTACATCTGCAGGGGATCAGCGGTTTTCTCGCCCAGTTTGAACGCCGGCGTCGGCGTCGTCGGCGTCGCCACCACATCCACGGTGGCAAACGCCGCCGCGTAGTCGTCGCGCACCTTGGCCCGCACCTGCTGCGCCTTCAGGTAGTAGGCGTCGTAGTAGCCGGCGCTGAGCACGTAGGTGCCGAGCATGATGCGCCGCTTCACTTCGGCTCCGAAGCCCTCGTCGCGCGTGCGCTCGTACATCTCGCGCAAGCTGTCCTTGGCCGTGAGCGGCGTGCGGTAGCCGTAGCGCGCTCCGTCGTAGCGCGCCAGGTTGGCGCTGGCCTCGGCGGTGGCAATCAGGTAGTAGACGGGAATCGCCAGCGGCGCGTGGGGCAGCGCGAGGTCGACGACCGTGGCGCCGCGGTCACGCCACACGGTCAGCGCCGCCTCGAACGCCTGGGCCACGGACGCGTCGACCCCCTCGATGAAGGCGCGCGGCACGCCGATGCGCAGCCCGCGCGCGTCGCCTTCGGCGGGCCACGCCGGCACCGGGTGGGCGGCGCTCGTGGCGTCGTGGCGGTCGTGCCCGGCCATCACCGCCAGCACCACGCCAGCGTCCTCGACGGTGGTGGCAAACGGCCCGATCTGGTCGAGCGACGAAGCGAAGGCGAGCAGGCCGTAGCGCGAGACCCGGCCGTAGGTGGGCTTCAGGCCGACGATGCCGCAGAAGGCGGCCGGCTGGCGAATCGAGCCCCCCGTGTCGGAGCCGAGCGACGCCGGCACGGCCCGCGCCGCCACGGTGGCGGCCGAGCCGCCGCTCGAGCCCCCGGGCGCGCGGTCGAGCGCCCACGGATTGGCGGTCACGCCGTAGGCCGAGTTCTCGGTGGACGAGCCCATCGCGAACTCGTCGCAGTTGGTCTTGCCGATGATGATCGCGCCGGCCGCCTGGAGACGGTCGATCACCGTGGCGTCGAAGGGCGGGACGTAGCCGGCGAGGATCTTCGACCCCGCCGTCGTCGGCACCCCGCGGGTGCTGATGTTGTCCTTGACCGCGATGGGCACACCGGCCAGCGGGCCGAGGGCCTCGCCGCGGGCTCGCGCCTGATCGATGGCGGCAGCCTGGCCCAGGGCGCGTTCGGACGCCACGGCCGTGTAGGCGCCGAGCGCCGGCTCTTGCCGGCTGACGGCGTCGAGGGCCGCGCGCGTGATCGCTTCGGCGCTGCGTTCGCCGCGTGCCACCTGATCGCGCGTGAGGATGACCGGTCCGGGCGTCCCGCTCATGCCATGACCCGCGGCACTTTGAACAGCCCGGCGGCCGGGGCCGCCTCCGGGGCATTCCTCAGCGCCTCGGCCCGCGGCAGCGGTGTATGCGGCTGGTCGGGCCGCTCGAACCCGTCGGCCGACGCATGCGACATCGGGGTGACACCGGCCGTGTCCTCCGATTGGATCTGGCGCACGTACTCGAGGATTTCGGCGAGCTGGCGGCCGAAGAGGCCGACTTCCTCTTCGGTCAGGGCGAGGTGGGCGAGGGCGGCGATGCGCCGAACCTCGTCGGCGTCGAGCGGCGTCACAGACATGTCCGTAAATCGTACCACGAACTTTCGGCGCGGCCTGGGCGGCCCGGGTCCGGCGGCGAGTAGAATAGGGCGCCCCCCGCCCGCCGGTGCGCGCATTCCCTGGCGGTCGCAGTCTTTTGATCTGGGGCGGTCCCCGTGGAGTTCTATCGCATGTCCCGTGTCGCGTTCCTCTCTATGAAGACCCTCTCCCTGAAGACCTTGACCGTCACCGCCTGCCTGTCGGCCGTCCTGACCGCCGGCTGCAACGGAGGCGGGTCCGGCGCGCCGGGCGCCGGCGGCCCCCCAGGGGGCGCGTTCCCGCCCATGCCCGTCGATGTCATGACGCTGGCCGTGAAGCCGGTCGAGCAGACGAGCGAGTTCATCGCGACCGTGAAGTCGCGCCGCTCGGCCACCGTGCAGCCACAAGTCGAAGGGTTCGTCACGCGCATCGCGGCGCGCTCGGGCGACCGCGTGCGCGCCGGCGCCGTGCTCATGGACATCGACTCTGGACGTCAGCAGGCCGCCGTCGGCACCCTCGAAGCACAGCGGGCCGCGCGGGAAGCCGATCAGGCGTACTGGAAGCAGCAGAGCGCGCGCCTGGGCACGCTGCTGCAGGCCGGCGCGGTCAGCCAGCAGGAGTTCGATCAGGCCGAGTCGCAGCGACGCTCCGCCGAGGCCCAGCTCGCCGCCGTCGACCAGCAGATTCGCGAACAGCGCGTCGAACTCGGCTATCACCGCGTCGTGGCGCCGGCCGCCGGCGTCGTCGGCGACATCCCGGTGCGCGTCGGCGACCGCGTCACGACCAGCACGGTGCTTACCACGGTGGACGACAACCAGGGCCTCGAGGTCTACATCCAGGTGCCGGTACAGCAGGCCCCGGACCTGTCGGTCGGCCTGCCCGTCCGCCTGGTCGACGATCGCGGCGCCACGCTGAGCGAGACCAAGATCACGTTCGTCGCGCCGTCGGTGGATCCGGCCACCCAGTCGGTGCTGGCCAAGGCCGCGCTCGAGCGTTCCGGCGATCTGCGCAACGACCAGTACGTGCGCGCGCGGATCGTCTGGCGCGAGGCCGCGGCGCTGACCGCGCCGCTTGTCTCGATGACGCGGATCAACGGGCGCTACTTCGCGTTCGTGGCCGAGGGCAGCGGCGACAAGACCGTGGCCCGGCAGCGCGCGGTCGAGGTCGGCGAGCTCGCCGGCAACGACTACGTGGTGCTGAAGGGCTTGGCCGCGGGTGACCGCCTGATCGTGTCGGGCGTGCAGAAAATCGGCGACGGCGCGCCCGTCGTGGCCACCGAAGTCTCGACCGCGGCGGCGCCTGGCGCGCCTGCCGGCGCAGCAAAGTAGGTCGAGCCGTCATGCGTACCGACGTCTTCATCAGCCGGCCCATCCTCTCGACCGTACTCGCGCTCGTGGTGGTGATTGCCGGCGCCATTGCCATTCCCACGCTGCCGATCGCCCGCTTTCCGGAACTGGCCCCGCCGTCGGTGACGGTCATGGCCATCTACACCGGCGCCAACGCGCAGGCCGTCGAGTCGGCCGTGACGACGCCGCTCGAACAGGCCATCAACGGCGTCGAGGGGCTGGCCTACCTGCAGTCGTCGAGCACCAACAGCGGCATCAGCACCATCACCGTCACGTTCGACATCAACCGGAATCCCGACCTGGCGGCCATCGACGTGCAGAACCGCGTCAACCAGGCGCTCGGCCGCATGCCGGCCGACGTCCGGACCAACGGCATCACGGTGACCAAGAACACGGCCGGCTTCCTGGGCGGCCTGGGCTTCTTCACCAAGGACAACCGCTACGACGCGCAGTTCATCAGCAATTATCTGGACCGCTACGTCCGCGACGCGGTCAAGCGCGTACCCGGCGTGGGCGACGTGATCATCTTCGGCGAGCGCCGCTACGCCATGCGGCTGTGGCTCGATCCGGGCAAGCTGGCCGCGCGTGGTCTCACCGCCGGCGACGTCGTCAACGCGCTGCGCGAACAGAACGTCCAGGTGGCCGCTGGCGCCCTCGGCGATGCGCCCGCGGCGGCCGACCAGATGTTCAACTTGAGCGTGCGCGCCCAGGGCCGCCTCACCGAAGCGTCGGAATTCGCCGACGTGGTCGTGGCGGGCGGCAAGGACGGCGCGCTGGTGCGCGTGAGCGATCTCGGGCGTGTCGAACTGGGCGCCGAGAACTACGCCTCGAACCTGCGCTTTCTCGGCCTCGAAGCCTCGGGCCTGGGCATCCAGCTGCTGCCGACGGCCAACGCCATTGCCGTCTACGACGGCGTGATGGCCGAGATGGCGCGCATCGAGAAGAACTTCCCGCCCGGGCTCGAATGGCGCCTGGCCTTCGACAACGTGGTGGTCGTGCGCGAGTCGATCGTGGAGGTGCTGAAGACGCTGGCCGAGGCCCTTGGCCTGGTCGTGCTGGTCATGTTCCTGTTCCTGCAGAACTGGCGCAGCACGGTCATTCCGGCGCTCACCATCCCGGTCTCCCTGATCGGCACCTTTGCGTTCGTGAAGCTGTTCGGCTTCTCGATCAACACGCTCACGCTGTTCGGCATCGTGCTGGCCATCGGCATCGTCGTCGACGACGCCATCGTCGTGGTCGAGAACATCGAACGGCACATCCGCGACTTCAAGAAGTCGGCCTTCCAGGCCTCCGTCGACGCCATGCAGGAGGTGCTGAGCGCGGTCATCGTCATCGGCATCGTGCTCGTGGCCGTGTTCGTCCCGGTCGCCTTCTTCCCCGGCACCACCGGACGGCTCTACCAGCAGTTCTCGCTGACCATCGCCTTCGCGGTGGTGCTGTCGGTGTTCAACGCCGTCACGCTCACGCCGGCGCTGGCCGCGTTGCTGCTCGACAAGGAAGTGCACACGCACGGGTGGTTCTTCACCCGCGTCAACCGGGTGATCGACGCCGGCACGACGGCCTATGTGGCCGGCGTGCGCCGGGCCCTGGCCTGGAAGTGGGTGATGCTCCTGGTCTTCGCCGGCGGCCTGTGGGCCACCTGGGCGATCGCGCAGGCGGTGCCGACGGCCTTCGTGCCCGAGGAGGACGAGGGTTACTTCATCACCATCGTGCAGGCGCCGCCCGGGGCCTCGCTGGATACACCGACACGATCGCCAAACAGGCCGAGAAGATCCTCTACGCCGATCCCGACATCGCGGCGGCCTTCTCGGTGATGGGCTTCAGCTTCAGCGGCGCCGCGCCGAACAACGGACTGATCTTCACCTCGCTCAAGAGCTACGACGAGCGCCGCGGCGCCGATCACTCGCTTGGCGGCCGTCCTCAACCGCGTCCGCGGGCCGCTCTTCGGCATCTCGGGGGCGATCGTCGTGCCGTTTGCGCCGCCGGCCATCCAGGGCCTGTCGGTCTTCGGCGGCTTCCAGTTCGAGGTGCTCGACCAGACCGGCGGCGACATCGCGGGTCTGGCCGCCGCCACCGACGCCATGGTCATGGCCGGGAACCAGTCCGGCAAGGTGGCGGGTCTGTTCAGCAGCTTCCGGGCCAACGACCCGCAGCTGCGCGTCGAGATCGATCGCGACAAGGCCCGGGCGCTGGGCCTGCCGATGCGCGAGGTCACCGATGCGCTGCAGGTCTTCCTTGGCTCGCAGTACGTCAACGACTTCGACTTCAACAGCCGCGCCTACCGCGTCTTCGTGCAGGCCGATCAGCGCTTCCGGGCGTCGCCGCAAGACCTCAAGCAGCTCTATGCCCGGGCCGCCGGCGGCCGCATGGTGTCGCTCGACACGGTGGTGCGGGTGAGCGAGGTCACGGCGCCGCAGGTCATCAGCCACTTCAACCTGTTCCGATCCGCCGAGATCACCGGCGCGGCCGCTCCGGGCCTGAGCTCAGGGGAAGCGCTGCAGGCCATGGAGGGGCTGGCGCGCGATACGCTGCCACCCGGCTTCGAGTTCGCGTGGGCGGGGCAGTCGCTCGAGGAGATCAAGGCGGGCTCGCAGGCCATCTACATCTTCGCGTTGAGCGTGTTGCTGGTCTACCTGGTGCTGGCGGCGCAGTACGAAAGCTGGGTGCTGCCGGTCATCATCCTGCTGAGCGTGCCGCTGGCCGTGCTCGGAGGGCTGGGCGCGCAGTACCTGCGGGGCCTCGCCAACGACGTCTTCTGCCAGGTCGGGTTGGTGCTGCTGGTCGGCTTGGCCGCCAAGAACGCCATCCTGATCGTCGAGTTCGCCGAGCAGTTGCGCGAGCAGGGGTTGAGCATCACCGCGGCAGCCCTCGAATCGGCGCGCATCCGCCTGCGGCCGATTCTCATGACCTCGATTGCCTTCATCCTCGGCGTGCTGCCGCTGGCTTATGCCACCGGCGCCGGCGCCGCCGCCCGCAATTCGGTGGGCACGACCGTGGCCGGCGGCATGCTGGCCTCGACGTTCCTGTCAATCGTGTTCATCCCGGTGCTCTATGTCGTCATTCGGACCCTGGTGCCCGGTGCGCCGCGGCGCACGCACGCGACCGAGGAGGTGGCCAATGCGTAACCACTCCGGCGTGCGCGTGCTCATGGCCCTGGCACTTACCACGGTGGTCGCCAGCGCCGCCCTGGCGCAACCGCAGCCGCCACCGCCACCGCAACCGCAACCGCAGCCGGTTGTGACGCCGATACCGCAGCCGACAACGACAACGCTTCCGTCGCCGCCGGCGCCGCTGCGGCTGCCGGCGGCCGCCGAGGTGGTCACCTTCGACGAGGCCGTGCAACGCGCCATTGCCAACAACCTCACGGTGCAGCGTGCGGCCACGGCCGTGCTCAGCGCCGAAGCGCTGCTGCTGCAGGCGCGCGCCGCGGTGCGGCCCGGGGTGAGCGGCAGCGTCGTGACGACCATGCTCGACGGCGAACGCGGCTTCGGCGGCAACGTGGTCACGCCGCGCACGCAGGTGGCCTTCGGCGGGTCGGCCGACCTGCCGTTGCTTGCCTCGGCGCAGTGGGCGGCCCGCGTGCAGGCGGGCGACCAGGTGTCGATTGCCCGCATCTCGGTCGAGGACGTGCGGCGCCAGGTCGGCGTCGCCGCGGCCGAGGCCTATCTGGCCGTGATCGTCCGCAAGCGCCAGGTCGAGGTGAACGAGCGGGCGCGCGACACGGCCAAGGCGCAGCTCGACTACGCCACGGCGCGTCGCGAAGGCGGCGTGGGCAGCCGGTTGAACGAACTGCGTGCGGCGCAGGAACTGGCGGTGGTCGAGGAACTGCTCGAACGCGCGCTGCTGGCGCTGCAACTCGGGCAGGAGGCGCTGGGCGCGCTGCTCGCGGCCGATCACCCGGTCGACACGGCCGGGGAGCCCGCGCTCGAGGCGCCGGCCGACGATCCCGCCACGTGGCTTTCCAGCCGCACCGACATCCGGCTGTTCGACGCCCGCATCGATGCCGCCGGCCGCGTGCTGGCCGACAGCTGGCGCGACTGGGTGCCGACGGTGGGCGCGTCGTTCCAGCCGCTCTACATCGCGCCGGCCGGGCTGTTCCAGCCCTCGGGCACCTGGCGGGCCCTGGTCAGCGCGTCGGTGCCGGTGTTCGACGGCGGGCAACGCGCCGCCCTCAAGGCGCGTCGGGCCGCCGACGTCGAGCTCTTCAAGGTGGATCGCCGTAACGGCGAACTGCAGGCGCGGGTCGACGTGCGCATCGCCCGCACCTCGATTGCCGCCGAGTCCCGCGCGCTCGAGCACGCACGCATGGCCGCCACGCACGCCGGCGAGGTGTTGCGGATCACCGACGTTGCCTTCCGCGCTGGCGCCACCACGAACATCGAGCTGGTGGACGCGCAGCGCCGCGCGCGCGACGCCGAGTCGTCGGTCGCGACGGCCGAGGATCGGGCGCGCCTGGCACGCCTGGCGCTGCTCGTGGCGCTGGGCCAGTTCCCGCGCTAGCGGGCGTCCCTCGCGACGCCGAGTGGGGTTACACTCGTCGTCATGTCCCGGCGGCCAGTCCGCGGCAGATGGTGGTGGGGCGTCGCCCTGGCAGGCTGGGTGGCCGTCGGCGGCCCCGCGATGGGGCCCGACCCCGGTCGCGCGATCGTCAAGGCCGAGGCATTCGCCGTGCGCGCCGTGGACGTCTCCGGCAAGCGGCATCCCATCGCGACCTTCGATGGCCGCGCCTGGCTGGTGGACCTGCCGGCGCGGCTCGTTGGCCCACCCTCACCCGACCCGCCCGCCATCGTCGGCCTGGAGACGAGCGAGGGGGTGCCCGTCTCGACCGTGCGGGTTTACGCCGCCAGCGGCGAGCCCTGGCGCTGGGCGCAACGCGCGGTCGAGGAACTGGCGGCGCAGACCGCGGGCATCGGCAAGCGCCGCGTCACCGAGGTGTCGATGTACGTGCCGGCCGGCGTGGGCGCCAACGCGGTCTACGTAGACCTCATCGTGCGGACGCCTGAGCCGCAGTGGCGGGGCGCCGTGGTCGGCGCCTGGGTGTTGCCGGTCGAGGGCACGGATCCGGTGGTGCTGGGCGCCCGGCCGGTGCGCTTCCGCTCCTACGGCGAGTTCATCCGCATTCCGCGGCGCCATCCCCTCGGCATTGCCGTGGCGGGCAGCGGCGGCGTCCAAACCTGGGTGATGTACAACCGCGCCGCCACCGGCGACACGTTCGAGCTGGCCGGCGTCAGCCGGCGCGGGTTGCGCGAGCACCCGCCGATTCCGCGCGGCGCGTCGTAGCTGCGCTCACGACCAGCACGCGACGTCTCTGGCTGGGCGCGCCTGCGTTCAGCGCGTGGGCGGGCAGCCGCGAGCGTGCGTTTGGCGCGACGGGCTCTATTGCACCGAGCGGAGTTCGATGTCGAACACCAGCGTGGCGTTGCCCGGGATCGCCGGCGGGCTGCCGCCGGAGCCGTAGCCGAGCTCCGGTGGGATGACCACGCGGCGCTGGCCGCCGGCGCGCATCCCGGTCACGCCCTGGCTGAACCCGGGGATGACGCCAGACCCCACCGTGAAGCTGAACACGCCGGCGTCGAACTGATTGCCTTTGTTCTCGGGCGCGCTGGTCGAATACAGCCAGCCGGCGTAGGCCACCGTGGCGGTGCGGCCGGCGGTCGCTTCCGCGCCGGTGCCGACGCGGATGTCGGTGACGCTGAACGGGACATTGGCTGAGGGCGCCGTCGGATTCTTGTCGCCGCTGCACGCGGAGACGGTGGCGACGACGGCAAGCAACGCGGCAAGTCGAGCGGATCGGAACATGGGTGTCTTTGCAGAAGGCGTGGCGTGCCTCAGTATACCGGCGGCCGCGCCTGGGGCGGCGGCGCCGGGCACAGCCAGATGCCGGGCGCGAGTTCCTCGCCGCCCGCCTCGCACTGCCCCTGCCTCACGAAGGGCGCGCTGCCGCCCGGCCACCCGGCCCGTGTAGTCGTCGATGCGGCCAGCGGTCACCGGCGCGACCACGACGCGCTCTTCGGAACGGAACGACAGGATGTAGGCCAGCCGGTATTCGCCCCACAGGGCCGTCAGGTGTCGCGCTTCCAGGGCGCGGATGGCTTCGGCGCGGTGGTCGGGCCAACGGCCCGAGCGGACTTCGGCTGCCAGCGCGCGGTAGTCGTCGAGGCTGAGGGCGGCCCACAACACCGTCGCCGTCACCAGGCCCGCGCGCACCGTCGCAGCGGGGAAACGCAGACCTGCCAGGACGGCGCCCGTCGGTACGAACACCACCAGCAGGTTATAGCGCAGCGACGCGACCGAGATCGGCGAGCAGGCCACGAAGGCATAAACGAGCGTGGACGAGACGCCAACCAGGATCAGGAACCAGGGCAGCGCCGTCCCGGGCACGCCGTCGTCGCGTCCCGCAGCGGCTGGCGCCGCACGACCTGACGCCGCGGCGCGGCGGGCCGCGCGCCAACCAAACGCCACGCCCGCCAGGTCAAGGCCAAGGCCCACGGCCCCAGGCCCGGATTGCCGTGGCCGATGCCGGAACTGAGGCCGGTGTCGTTGGCTGGGCCTGGCCGTCCGCCGGCCATGAGCGGCAGGTGATCGCCGACGAGCAGGGCGGCGCGCTCCGGCCAGCGGGCCGGAGAGAGACACGTCTGCGCGCCGATCGCGTCGGCGCCCGACATGTCGTTGAGCGCCACCCGCGCGGTCGTGCCTGGCCCGAACATCGCGCCGAAGGGGCGCACCGCGGCCAGGGCGCCGCTGGCCGTGGCCACGAGCAGCGCCGCCATCGCCCAGCGTTCCCACATCGCTCGCGACGGCCAACCGCGGTAGGCGAGTTCGAGCAGGCCGAGGGCGAGCGCGGCATGGATGGTCATCTCGCGGTGGGCCAGACCGACGGCCAGGGTCAGTCCGAACAGCCACGGCCGCCCGCGCACCGTCCACAGCAGCAGCGTGTAGAGCAGGGGCTCGACGTTGCCGCCCATCGCCTCCATCAATCGCGTGCCCGGCACGAGCGGCGGCACGACCAGCGGCAGCGCTCCGGCCAGCGCCAGCCACGGCCGCAGCCCCACATCGCGATGCGCGCGCCATACGAGCAGGGCGGCGGTGGCCGCGTTCACTCCCAGCACCGGGAGCTTGAGCGCCACCTCGGTGGGACCGAGCAGCCACATCACCGGCGCGGCCAGATAGGCTTCGACCGCAAGCAGATAACTCTGCCCGTAGAAGTAGACGGGGAAGGCGCGGCCCTCGCTGATGTGCTTGGCCATCAAGCCGACCACCGCCTGGTCGGCATCGAAGCGCACGCCGGGGGCCATGAAGATCGCGCCGCGCACGACGGCCGCGATCACCGCGATGGCCAGACAGATGATCAGCTCGACGCGATGCGATCGTATGACCGGAGCGGCTGGCACGGCCTCGGTAGAATAGCGTCTCCATGGCTCGACGTCCGACCGAGTGGGCCGCAGCATCGGCCATCGCCGCGGCCGGCGGCGTCGTTGCCGCTCTGGCCGCGCGCCCGCTCATGCCGCCGTTCGTGCCGGTCGGCGACTACGCCGACTACGGCGCGGCGACGGCGCGGGCCACCGTCCTGGTCGAACCCGTCATCCACGCGCCGTGGATCGGCGCGCTCGCCACGCCGTTGGCGGCGGTGACGGCCGGCGCGGTGCTGCTGTGTCTGTGGCTGGCGAGCCGGCGTCTGGGCGCCGGCCCCGCGGCTGCCGTCGTGACCGCCGTCGCCTGGATGGCCCGCCCGGACCTCGCCGCGCCGTGGTCGCTTGGCGCCGGCGCGGTGGTGGCCGTGGCGCTGCTGTGGACCAGCCTGCTCGTGAGCGCCCGCACGAGTGCGCCTGGGGTTGTCGACACGCGGCCGCCGGCAGGCACGGCGCGCGCCGCCGCCGCGGTGCTATGCGCTGCCGCGGCCTTCGCCCTGTGGCCGCCGCTCGTGGTGCTGGCGCCGCTGGTGGTTGCCGCCGGGCTCCAGGCCGGCCCCGCGCTCGGCGTGCTGCTGGCCGCGCCAACGGCTGCTGGCGTGGCCGCCGGGGTGCAGGGGTGGGCGTGGCGCGCGTCGGCGCTCGCCGGCGAGCCGGTGTCGTGGCTGGACGTGTGGCAGGTGACGACGGCGCTGACGCCGCGCGGCACCGCTCCCTTTCCGTGGCCGCCGCTGACCGCCGCCGTGCTGCCCGCGGCCCTGGCGCTCGTCGGCGCGGTCGTGGTCATCACGGGGGCCGCGCGGCGTGGCGGTGCTGCGCGAACTGGTCACCCCGGTCGTGACTGGTGGATCTGCGGCGGGCTGGTGACGCTGGCTGCCGCCGTCGCTCCGCACCCCTGGCGCGTCGAGGCGACCCGCGCGCTCTACTGGTCGGCCTGGCCGCTCGTGGCCGTGGGCCTGACGTGGCTGGTGAGTCGCGCGGCGCCGCGAGCCCGGCCGCTGACGTTGGCGGCCGTGAGCGCGGTGCTGATCGGCGGCGGCTGGTCGGCGCGGGTCCGCCCCCTCGAGGCGGACGAAGCCTGGAGGTTTGGCGAGGCCCTCGCCGCTGCGTTTGCCGAAGACGCCGGGCGCGGGGCCGTGCTGGTGGCGGAAGACACCCGGCTCGACACCGCAATGGTGGCGTGGCAGGGCGGCACGACGCGGTTGCGTGTGCGCCCTGTGCCGGCGCTCGTGGAGGCGGCGAGCGCCAGTGGCCACGACGTCTTCGCGGGCCCGTCGTCGCGAACCGCGCTGGAACTGTGGGGCTTCCGTTTCCGTCCCGGACCAATGGTGACGGCGCCGGTGGGCTACGCGCTATCGGGCGTGCACGGACGCTTCCGGTGCACGGCGTTGTCCGCCCAGTGGAACGAGCTGACGAACGTCGACGCCAGCGGCCGGCTGGGCGTGCACGTGCCCCGAGGCGCTGCCCGCGTGGAGATCGTCGTGGCAGGATCGCCGACGCTCATGGTGCGGGCGACGACGCCCGATGGACGGCCGGCGGGACGGCTCACGTCGGGACCGGCCGCCAGCCTGCGCGGTGTGCTGCCGCCGCGGTGGCTGACTGAGGGGCTGGTAAGAGACGCGGCGGCGACGGTCACGCGCTTCGAACTGACGGCCCAGCCCGACTACGACCAGGACGCCTCGCTGTTCCTGGGCGCGCGTTCTCCGGTGCTGGCCGCCCGTGTCGTCGGGGAGGCGGGCCAGGTCACGATCTGTGCGGCGCCGCTGCCGCGCCACGACCCGTTCGACGTGGCGCGAGCCGATACGGCCAGCCTGGCGGTCGACGACGACGCCTTCTTTGCCGGCGGGTGGCACGGCGCCGAAGGCGTGGGCGGGAATGCCATCCGCTGGACCAGTGCCCGCGCCGTGACGCTGGTGCCTGCATCCAAGTCGCAGGCGGTCACCATTGCCGTCGACGCGCGACCGGCCGCGTCCCCTGGCGACGGCGCGGTGCGCCTGCACCTGCGCGTCAACGGCGAGTCGCTGGGCGAACGCCTGCTCGTCGGGGGCACGCAGCCGTACCAGTGGAGGGTGCCGGCGCCGCTGTGGGTGGACGGCACCAACGAACTCGTGCTCGACGTGAGCCGCGCCGTTCGTCCAGCCGACGCCGGCGGCAGCGACACGCGCGAACTCGGCGTGGCGGTGAGCGCCATCCGCCTGGGTCGTTAGTGCGGTGCTCGGATGGGGCCACGCCGCAACCGCGAGGAACCCGCCGTACAGAGGAAACGCGGCAGGAATTGGGTCCTGCCGCGTTCCGTGCCTTCACGTCCCAGGGTCCGAGTCCGCCCCAGGGCTCACGAGTCCAGCGCTACTTGATGAAGAGCATTTCGCGGTAGGTCGGGAGCGGCCAGGTGGTGTGGGGCACCATCAGCTCGAGCGCGTCGCCGAGGTCGCGCAGGCGCACCATGGCTGGCACGATCTTGTCGCGCATGTACTTCGCGTGCTTCTCGAGCGATGGGGTCGAGTGCTCGAGCGCCTGCTCGAGCAGCTCGGTCTGCACGCGGAACTGGTCCACGGTCTTGACCATCTTCGCCAGCAGCTTCTTGCCCTCGCGGCTGGCGGCGCCGGCCTGCTTGACGGCCACGACGCTGGCCGCCACCGCGCGCTGGTATTCGAGCGCCGCCGGCAGGATGTAGCGATTGGCCATCAGCGTCATGAGCTGCGCCTCGACGTTGATGGTCTTGTTGTAGGTTTCGACGTTGACTTCGTAGCGGGCGTGCAGCTCGCGTTCGCTCAGCACCTTGAAGCGCTCGAAGGTCTTGACCACCAGCGGCGAGACGATTTCGGGCAACGCGTCCACGGTGTTCTTGTGGTTGAGGAGCCCGCGCTTGGCCGCTTCCTTCTGCCAGTCCATCGAGTAGCCGTTGCCGTTGAAGACGATCCGCTTGTGCTTCTTGATGGTCGTCTTCAGCAGCGCGGTCACCGCCTCTTCGAGGCCCTCGCCCTTGGCCAGCGCGCCTTCGAGCTGGCCGCACATGTAGTCGAGCGATTCCGACACGGCCACGTTCAGGCAGGTGGACGGGAAGGCGATGCTCTGGTTGGCCGACACCGCCCGGAACTCGAACTTGTTGCCGGTGAAGGCAAAGGGCGAGGTGCGGTTGCGGTCGCCGGCATCACGCGGCAACTTGGGCAGCACCGACACCCCCATGTCGAGCATGCCGCCGTGCCGGCTCGACTTGGCCCCGCCCTTTTCGACCTGCTCGAGGACATCGGTGAGCATGTCGCCGAGAAAGATCGACAGGATGGCCGGCGGCGCTTCGTTGGCGCCCAGGCGATGGTCGTTGCCGGCGCCGGCGATGCTCATGCGCAGCAGGCCCTGGAACATGTCCACGGCGCGGACCACGGCAGTGCAGAAGAACAGGAACTGCATGTTGTCGTGCGGCGTCGCGCCCGGGTTGAGCAGGTTGTTGCCGAGGTCGTCGCTCATGCTCCAGTTGACGTGCTTGCCCGAGCCGTTGACCCCGGCAAAGGGCTTCTCGTGCATCAGGCAGGCCAGGCCTGTACTTCGGCGCGATGCGCTTCAGCACCTCCATCGTCATCATCTGGTGGTCGGTGGCGACGTTCATGCTCTCGAAGATCGGCGCCAGCTCGTACTGCGACGGGGCCACTTCGTTGTGGCGCGTCTTGATCGGCACGCCCACCTTGTAGAGCTCGGTCTCGACCTCGGCCATGTAGGCCAGCACGCGCTCGGGGATGGCCCCGAAGTACTGGTCTTCCAGCTCCTGCCCCTTGGGCGGACGGGCGCCGAACAGCGTGCGCCCGGCGTTGATGAGGTCGGGCCGGTTGAAGTAGAAGTGCCGGTCGATCAGGAAGTATTCCTGCTCGGGTCCGCACGTGGCGGTCACGCGCGAGGCCGGCACGCCAAACAGCTTCAGCGCGCGGGTGGCCTGCACCGACAGCGCTTCCATCGAGCGGAGCAGCGGCGTCTTCTTGTCGAGTGACTCGCCGGTCCAGCTCACGAACGCCGTCGGAATGACCAGGGTGGCCGAGTTGCCGGTGACCAGCAGCCACGGCGGGCTGGTCGGGTCCCAGGCGGTGTAGCCGCGGGCCTCGAAGGTGCTGCGCATGCCGCCCGACGGAAAGCTCGAGGCGTCGGGCTCCCCCTTGACCAGTTCCTTGCCGCTGAACTCGGCCATCGAGCCGCCGTCGTCGGTGGGCGAGAAGAACGAGTCGTGCTTCTCGGCGGTGATGCCGGTCATGGGCTGGAACCAGTGCGTGTAGTGCGACGCCCCGTGTTCCACGGCCCAGTCCTTCAAGGCCGAGGCCACGGCGTCGGCCGTGGACATCATCGAGTGACGTGCCCTTGG
Organism: uncultured Acidobacteriota bacterium; assembly: GCA_963843885.1. GTDB lineage: Bacteria > Acidobacteriota > Vicinamibacteria > Vicinamibacterales > UBA2999 > CADEFD01. Next base: position 6,444 of record CAWJMJ010000001.1, on the reverse strand, counting down.
TGACCGTGTCGCGGAGCGCCTGATAGACCGCCTTGGGCAGCCGCGCCTGCTGGACCGAGTCGTTGAACACGAGCGACCCGAAAATGGCGCCCACCTGGGCGCGCGGGTGGTTCACGCGGCCCTCGTTCATCGACCAGCTGCGGATGCGGTCAATCGCCTCGCTCAACGTTGCGGCTGCCATGGGTGTCTGCTCCTGAAGAAGTGTTCCTGTGTAAATCGAACGCGAAAACGCATTCATTCTGCACTCGGCAGGCATTAAAAGGCAAATAGAATGTCGAAAAAATGCAGAGTGATGAATATTTAATGCACACACGCCAGTAAAGATGAGGTTTTATTACGGATCTGGCGCTTCATTGAAACGGCCGCGCTTGCGCACTGTCTTGCCCCTGTGAATAGGGGTTGTCTGGCCGCCGCCTATATATTGGCCAGCAACCGTTGGCGGATCCCCTCCCCCGTCCAGCCGTAGTGGAGTTCGTGATGACGACGACCGGCGGACGTGGTTTTCAAAGACGGAGGGACGCGGCCGGCCGGCCGGCTTCTACGCTGCTGATTGTGGCGCTGGCGGTGGGCCTTGGCCTGGTCGGCGCCGCAACGGATACGACTCGGCGCCGAACCGTCGGCCACGCCGCCGCTCGATTGGCTGTTCGACCGCACGGTCACCTCTACCGCGCGCATTGGCAACACCTTGTATGTGGGCGGCTGGTTCAAAACGATTCGGCCGGCGGCCGCTCCCATCGCCAACCACTTCCACGAACTGAACGCGACGACCGGGGCCGTGGTGCCGTCGATCATCCCGCCGGCCAACGGCAGCGTCACGGCCCTGACCCCCGATGGGACCGGCGGCTACTATCTGGCCGGCGCGTTCACCAACATCGGCAGCAACCGCGTCGTGCACATCATGGCCAACGGCGCCGTCGATCCCGCCTTCAACGTCCCTGGCGTGATCAGCGGCACCATCAGCGCCCTGGTGCGCGTCGGTCCGTCGCTCGTGGCGGGCGGGACCTTCCTGCACGTGGATGGCGTATTCCGGCCGCTGTTTGCCATGAATCCGGTCACCGGCGAATTGTCGTCGTGGGCGCCGACGCTGCCCAATGCCGACACCATCGTGCGTGACGTCGAGGTCGTTGGCGGGCTGCTGATCGTGCTCAGCCGCAACGGCAGCGGCTACGCGCGCTTCGTGACCGCCTACGACGGCGTGACGGGTGACGAGGTGTGGCAAACCGACGTCACCGGCGCACCGGGGCAGGTCGCGCCCGGCGCCATGGGGCTATCGGGCAGCCGGCTCATCGTCGGGATCGGGCGGCTGTATTCTCTCGACCCGCTCACCGGGGTGATGGATCCGGCGTGGGCCGCAGGACAGCCCATCGCCGAAGGTCTGTTCGCGATGGCGGTGTCGCCGACGGCGATATATGTGGGGGGTAACTTCCAGACCTACTGGGGACAGCCGCGTGGCCGTCTCGCGGCCGTCGATCCAGCGAGCGGCACGCTTCTGCCGTGGAGTCCTCAGGCCACAACCACCGGCGACGGCTCGGGCTTCGTCGGCAGCCTGACACTTTCGCCAGCAGGCACGGTGCTGGTGGGCTCGTTGCAGAGCTCCGGTCCCCTGACGATCAACGGGCAGGTCGTGGGCCTGGTGGCGGAAATCGACACGGCTGGCGCCCTCACCGCCTTCCGTGTGGCAGCGCCGATCGAGTCGGTGGAGTTGCTGCAGGTCTCGTCGACCAACACGCTGTTCGTCAGCGGTTTCTCTGGCTATGTCGGCCAGGCGAATCGCACCGCGTTAGCCGCGTTCGACCTCACCACCAACACACTGCTGCCCCAGACCGTGACGATTGCCGGATCGACCGGGCCCACGGTTGACGGTCTCGTGGCGTCGGGAGGCCAGCTGCACATGCGCGGCTACTTCGAGTCGATCAACGGCGTGGCTCGTCCCGGCGTGGCCGTGGTGGACACGGCCACGAACAGTCCGATCACCTGGCCGGCGTCCGGCCTCGCCGTGCAGGGCCTCTACTTTGCCGGCGGCGGCTGGGAGTATGTGGGCCTGGCCGGCGCCATGCGTCGCATTCGCCCGCTGACCGGCGTGCTGGATGCCGCCTGGCAGCCGCCACAGCACGTATCGTTCGACACCGCCGATGCCGGCGCGACGTTCGCCACCCTCGAGTTCCCGGGGCCCAACGGGCTCTATCGCAGCCCGGGATCCGGGACCGCGTTCGGCGCGCTCGATCAGGTCACCGGGCGCTTCATCGAACGGCGGCGCACGACGGGATACTTTGGCGGACCCGTGCGCCTGATGGGTGGCACAGCGTTCGTCATGGTGGAGATCGCTGGCGTAAGGGGGCCCGAGGGCAGCGGGCAGACCGTGCTGGCCTTCGACACGACGACCTTCGAACCCGTGTGGTCGCCGCCGATGGCGGGAATATTTTCGACGTTCGATACCGGCGACGGGCGGCTGTTTGCGGCCGGCTTCGACATCGGCGTCGGACCCGAGCGGCGCTTCGGTGCGACCGAAGTGCAGCTGCCGGGAACATCTACGTCGTGGGACCCCGGGTTTCGCCGGCATCCGGGCGTCACGTACCCGACCGGCGTCAAGGTGTGGGGCGATGTGGTGGTCGCCGCAGGCACCTACGCGTCGGATCGCTGGCGAGTGGCGGTGTTCGGGTTGAACGGCGCGCAGACGCCGACCAACCTGCGGGCGCACCCGACGGGTTCCGACACGGTGTTCACGTGGGACCCGATGTCGCCAGCGCCGGCGGGGGGCTACGTGATCGAAGGCGGCTTCGCCGCAGGACAGACCGCGGCGTCGCTGGCCGTGGGCAACGCCACGAGCGTGGCGCTGCCGATGCCGGCCGGCCCGGCGTTCGTCCGCGTGCGGCCGCAGGGCAGTACGGAGGTGTCGAACGAAGTCGTCGCCGGCTGCGTGGCGCCGCCCCTGCCGCCGACGGCGCTCACGACGGCGCTGAGCGGGATCGACCTGACACTGGCGTGGAAGGCGCCGGCCGGGTCGGTCACCGGTTACACGCTGCTGGCCGGCACCGCGTCCGGACTGAGCAACGCCGCCACGCTGGCCCTCGGCCCGCAGACCTCCGTGGCGGGGCCCGTGCCCGGCGGGACGTTCTTCGCGCGCATGACGGCCAGCAACGCGTGCGGCACGAGCGGACCCAGCGGAGAGGTGTTCTTCACCATCGGCGCGCCAGATGCGCTACCGGCCGCGCCGACGCATCTCACATCGAGTGTGAGCGGCTCGACGCTGACGCTGTCATGGACCGCACCGGCGGGTCCGGTCCTCGGCTACGTGCTCGAAGCCGGCTGGGCCCCTGGCCTCGCCAATATCGGCGCGGCCACCATCGGCGCGGGCACGTCACTTGCGATCCCCGGCGTGCCGGCCGGCGTGTACTACGTGCGCGTGCGCGCCGTCACGAGTGCCGGCTCGGGTGCGGCATCGAGCGATGTCGTCGTGGTGGTGCCGTAGTCAGAACCAAGGTTTGGAGCAGAAGAGATGACGCACGTCTTCCGTGGCGCCCGTGAGCGGCGATGTCGATCGACAGCACGGCGCCGTGGCCGACGCCGCGGCATGGCGCTGTTGTGCGTGGCGCTGGCCGCCGTCCTCGGCCCGCGCGTCACGGCGGCGCCGGCGGCGACGCCTCGCCTCGACTGGCTGTTCGACGGCTTGGTGTCCGCCACCGCGCGGGTGGGCCAGACGCTCTACGTGGGTGGCGACTTCACGCACGTCGTTCCCTCAGCGGGGCGGCTCGGTGCGCTCTTTGCCGTGTCTCCGGCGACGGGCGCCGTCGTGCCATCCGGCCTGCCGTCATTTCCGTTCGAGCCCAGCAGCCTGACGCCTGACGGCGCCGGCGGCTACTACGTGTCTGGCGCGCCGCGCGGGTCGTCGGCCACGGCCGGCACCATCGTCCACGTCCTGGCCAACGGCTCGCGCGACCCGGCCTTCCTGCCGCCCCCCGGCGCCTTGCTCGGGAAAATGGCTCGCGTCGGCCCGTCGCTCGTCATCGGCGGGCTCCTTCAGGTCGGCGGCGTCGATCGCCCGTTGATTGCCCTGGATGCGAGCACCGGCGCCTTGTCCCCCTGGGCGCCCGCCCTGCCCGCCGGCGACAACGCGGTGTGGAGCGTCGTCGCCGACAATGGCCGCGCGATCGTCCTGTCGGGGCAGCTTTTCGGCAACTCGCGATACGTCACCGCGTTCGACGCCGGCAGCGGCGACGTGGTGTGGCAGAGCGACGTCACGGGTGCGCCGGGATACACCGGCGGCGGCGCCATGGAGATGGTGGGAAACCGCCTCATCGTTGGCCTCGGGCGTCTTTACTCGCTCGACCCGGCCACCGGAGCCGTTGATCGGATGTTCGCCCGGATCTTCTTCGGCGCGATGTCCTCGGCGGGCGAGTCGGTGTCCCTGGCCGAGGACCCCGAGGCCGCCAGCGAAGGGGTCGAGGCGGCGATCGGCATCATCCTCACGGGGCTCCAGGCACTCGCCGAGTCCGGCGGGCTGGAGCCGCCGCCTACTTCTGCCAGGTGACGTTGCCCGGCCCGGCCGGGACCACTCCATCCAGACGTGGCCGGCGGGCACGGTGATGGTCTTGCCCTTCGCCTCTGAGGCTGAGCGTCGAGGTCAGCCTTGTCCTTGGTGCCGTCAGGTCGCGCGGATGACCCGACCGTTGTGGAACAGCCAGGCCGGATCCGTGCCGACGAAGTGCGTCTCGGGCACGTAGTTGCCCGCCGGGTCGAGGTAGCCGGCGTCGCCGACCTCGACCTGCAGCGCCGAGCACGGTGTCGGCCGGGAACTGGTCTCGGCCGCCGCGTTGGAGTTGGGTTGGTGTAGCCCTTGCCGTCGTAGCGCCACTCGGTCCGGTGCCCGCCGGAGAAGGCCGCGGCGAACGTCGTCGCCTTCTTGCCCTCGGGCAGGTCGCTGCCGTCGCCCCACGGCAGGTAGTCGGCCGGCCGCACGGCCTGCTGCTTCGTCGGACTTGGCCGTGTCGGTCAGGTGGGCGAAGAGGTTGTACGGCGCCGAGCGCGCGGTGTCGCGGTAGATCCCGGCGCGCCCTCCTGGAAGAACGGGATGCCGGCATCGGAGATCCGGCGGATGGTGACCCCGCGGCGCCGCTGGTCACCACGGCCGCGTGGTCGGACGGCACGATGCCGATGTCGCTGGCCCGCATCGAGCGCACCGGCCCGGCGTTGTCGGGCACCTCGGAGTAGAAGAACACCGCCAGCCGGGTGAGGCCGCCCTCGACGAGCCCCTCCTCGACCACGAGGTCGGCCTTGTGAGGCCCGACCTGGGGGGAGCTGGAGGTGGTGTTGTCGATCTTGGTGACCAGGATCGGGTGCTTCTCCACGGCGCTGTCGCCGTCCGCGACCCGAGGCCGGTCAGCGGCCAGGTGTCGGCTCGACCTTTCCTCCTCGGCCGCGGCCGGGGTGAAGGGCTCGCTGGGGTCGGCCTGCTGGGCCGCCGGCTTGACGTGTCGTCGCCGCCGCAGCCGGCGAGGCCGCGGCGGCGACGAGCAGGGCGGCGAGGGCGAGGGCAAGGCGACGCACAGGGGGACTCTCCGATCAGCGGCGAAGCGAATCTGCTCCATTGTGGTGGACTTCGGCGAGCGATCCGCGCAGGCGGCGGCAACGGCGCGTCGGCGCGTCGGACTGGCTAGACGAGTGTGGCGCCGCCGTCGACGTACAGGCGTCTGGCCGGTGATGTACGACGCCTCGTCGCTGCACAGGAAGGCGGCTGCGGCCGCGATGTCTTCGGGAACCCGACGCGGCTTGCACCGGGTTGCGGTCGGCGGCGGCCCGCGGAAGTCCTCGACGCTCATCCCCGACCCGGGCCGCCGTCGCATCGGTCATGTCGGTGGCGATGAACCCGGGCGCGATCGCGTTGACGTTGACGCCGTACGGACCGAGCTCGATGCCGAGGGTGCGGGTGAAGCCCTGGATGCCCATCTTCGCGGCGGCGTAGTTGGCCTGGCCCCGGTTCCCGAGGGCGCTCACGCTCGAGAGGTTGACGATCTTGCCGTACTTCTGGGCGACGAAGACCTTCTGGGCCGCACGGCTCATCAGGAACGCGCCGCGCAGGTGCACGTTCATCACGGTGTCCCAGTCGTCGTCGGTCATCTTGAACAGCAGGTTGTCGCGGGTGACTCCGGCGTTGTTGACCAGGATGTGCAGCCCGCCGAGCTCCTCGACGACGCGTGACGGCGGCTCGACCGACGGATCGCCGACGTTGCAGCCGACGCCGAGCTGGCCTCCCCCAGCCGTGCGCGGCGTCCGCGGCCTGGCCCTCGTCGAGGTCCAGGATCGGCGACCTTCGCCCCTCCTCGGCGAACCGCTGCGCGGTGGCGAACCCGATGCCCCGGGCGGCGCCCGTGACGACGGCGACGCGTCCGTCGAATCGACCCATGTGAACGTCCTCCTGCTGCTCGAGAAGCCCCCGTCCTCAGCGCG